>OY969574.1:0-4191459 GCA_963701195.1 uncultured Solirubrobacterales bacterium
TTTTATTCGACACGAGCCGCCCCTTGGGGCGGCTCGTCGTCGTGGGTGCGTGCGCTGTCTTGCGTGCGCTGCCTGCTGTCGTGCGTGCGCTGTCTTGCGTGCGCTGCCTGCTGTCGTGCGTGCGCTGTCTTTTGTGGCCGTGGTTGCTGCTTCGAACGGACGTGGATTCATTCGGCGGGGCTGGGCTCGACCGACGGGATTTGGTTTGCTTCCGGGGCGGGATTGGGCTGGTTTGCTCCCGGGTGGGATTGGGCTTGCTTGGCGGGGTTTGGTTTGCTCTCGGGTTTGTTTTGTCGGCCTCGGTGACCCGGCACGGATTCTTGTCTCGGCCGCGCGGATCCTTTCCCGGCCGGTGGCTTGACGCGCCTATCTGGTCCGGCAGGTGAGGTGGCGCGCGACTTCTCGAGAGGTCTGCAGCCGCCCACTGCTTGCTGTTGGCGTGTGGACCGCGATCGGATAGGGTGCGCGCGACAATGGACCTCAGCGGTTTCTACGCTCGCATCAGCCCGCACATCGCGCACCGGCCTGGCAGTGCGCTTGGCTCGCGTGCGCACGCCTGGCTTGTGCGGCGCACCGCCGGGCGTGTCGGGGGGCACGCTTTTGGGTCGGAGATTCTTGTGTTGCGCACTGTCGGGCGGCGCAGCGGCCAGCAGCGCGACGCACCGATGTTCTACCTGCCCAACGGCGACGGCTTTGCCGTGGTCGCATCCAACGCGGCGTCCAAACGGCCGCCGGCATGGTGGCTGAATTTGCAGGCTCAGCCTGAGGCGCTGGCGCTCGTTCGGGGAAAGAGCCATCCCGTGACTGCGCGTGCCGCCAGCCCGCAAGAGCGCGAAACGTTATGGCCTGAGTTCGTCAAGCTGTACAGCGGGTACGAGCATTACAAATCGATTGCCACGCGCGAGCTGCCCGTGGTGATCCTCGAGTCACGCTGAGGCACAGGGCGCGGCAGGCGGGTGTCGGCGGTGGTGAGCAGTGGATCGCTGGCCAGTGATCTGTTTCGATGCTCGCGTGTGGGCCGGCGCTAGCGTCCGCGCTGGCACGGGCGGACAGGCTGGCGGCGGCGTGCGCGCCGGCATAGGCGGATAACCGGTACCGGCTAACAGGCCGGCGTGGGCCGGCTGGTTGCAACCGGCCGATTGGCTGCCGTAGGTCGCAACGAGTAGATCCACATGACCGGAGGCGGCCAGCCTTGTTCCCTGCTTGGGGCAATCGGTCGCGTTCGGTTTGCTGTGCGGCGCAACGGGGCTCACCGGGCAAAGGCAGACTGCTGGACGCGGAAGGGCCTGGCCGCTACGCCGGACCGCCTGACGCCCACGCAGCCGCGTGCGGTGCGCTGAGGCCCAATTGGGCTCGAGGTCGAGCGGCTCCCTCTCCCGGTCGATCTCCCAGGCGACGAGGTTGTCGTCGTCCTCGAGCAGGAGGAAGGAGCGCGTCAGCGAGAGCGCGGTCCGAGTGCGTTGCGCGAGCGTCGATGCGGCCAGTGAACAGAACACGTGTTCGTAAGGTAGGGGTAGCTGCGGACGGAACGATGACGAACATACGTGCGGGTCCGTTGTGAGGGCTAGAATGGCTTGGTTGAGCGGGATTGACCGCTTGGTGTTGCAATAGATCTTGCAACGTGCAGGGCTGTGGAGGCTGCAGGGTGGTGCTGTGGGGGGCGCAGGACGGGGCTTGAGGGTGCAGGCGTGCGTGATCGAAGCTGCATCCATGGACCACGATGTCGGAACCCCGGCGGTCCGGTATCGGTGCCGAGTACCGCGGGCCCGATGCCCAGGAGGTCGAGAACACGAGTGAGACGCGCGTTGGGCGCCTCGGTGCATATCTACATGAAAGTGCGATTCGCGCCTGCGCACGTACGCGGGCGCGAATCGCGCCGCGAGGAGCAATATCAACCACACCCGCATTGAAGGGGGTGGCGACCAGCGCCGAAGGGCCCGAACGGTCGCGATCCGCGCCGAGGGGGCCGCGAACTGTCGCGCCGCGCCCGCGCCAGTATGTGCGGATCTTCACGTCCGGCCTAACCGTCGGCCACCCCGCCTTTTTTTGAGCAGGTCCCGGAAGCCGCAGCACGAACCAGTGTGGAGAGATGGCTGTTAGGCTAGCTGGGAGACGCGCCGTCCAGGACCCGATCGTGGCTCGGCGGGCGCGGCGGAAGCCTATGGAGAAGTTCGTCATCGAAGGTGGCGCCCCACTGTCGGGCACGCTGGCGCCGACAGGGAACAAGAACGGCGCGCTGCCGATTCTCGCGTGCTCGGTGCTGACCGAGGATGAGATCGTGGTGCGCAACGTGCCGCGGATCCGCGACGTCGACGCGATGCTCGCGATCCTCGAGGGCGTCGGCGTGCGGGTCGAGCGCCGCGGTCCGCACGAGATTGCGTTGTGCGGCGCAGGTGTCGACGGCGGCGCCGCCGGGGTCGAAGTCGATGCAGAGCTGGCCGAGCAGATACGCGCCTCGTTCCTGCTGGCCGGTCCGCTGCTCGCACGCTTCGGGCGCGCTGTGATGCCGCCGCCGGGCGGCGACGTGATCGGCCGTCGGCGTCTCGATCCGCACCTGGACGCGTTCCGCGCGATGGGCGCACGGGCGGTATGCGAGCGTGAGATCGTGCTGAGTGCGCCGCACGGGCTGCGGCCGACCGATGTGTTCATGGACGAGCCCTCTGTGATGGCCACCGAGAATGCGTTGATGGCCGCCGCGCTGACACCGGGGCAGACGGTGATCGGCAATGCGGCGTGCGAGCCGCACGTGCAGGACCTGGCGCGGATGCTCGTCAAGATGGGCGCCGACATCCAAGGGGTCGGCTCCAACCTGCTGACCGTCACCGGCGCACAGCGCTTGCACGGATGCGAGCACGACATCGCACCCGACCACATCGAGATCGGCAGCTTCATCGCGCTCGCCGGCGCGACGGGGGGCGAGTTGCGCATCAAGGACACCGTGCCCGGTGACCTGCGCATGATCCGGCTCGTCTTCGAACGGCTCGGGCTGCGTACCGAGCTGCACGGCGCCGATGTGCTCGTACCCGGTGGCCAGCGTCTCGTTGTGCAGGCCGACGTGGGTGAGTACAAGAGCAAGATCCAAGACGGTCCCTGGCCCGCGTTCCCAGCCGACTTGACCTCGATTGCGGTCGCGCTCGCCACCCAGGCCGAAGGCTCGATCTTGATCCACGAGTGGATGTTCGAGAACCGCCTGATCTTCACCGACAAGCTGATCCTGATGGGTGCGGACATCGTGATGTGCGACCCGCACCGCGCGATCGTCACCGGACCGCGGCGCCTACGCGGCGAGCGGGTGGAGTCGCCCGACATCCGCGCCGGGATGGCGATGCTGCTCGCGGCGCTGTGTGCGAAGGGACGCAGCGAAATCGGCAACATCCGTCAGATCGACCGCGGCTATGAGCGCATCGACGAGCGTCTGCGCGAGCTGGGCGCGAACATCGAGCGCGTCGCCATCGAGCCCCAACCGGCGCTGCACGTTTGAGCGAGCGGAAAGAGGCCGGCTCGCCGGCCTGCGGCCGGCGGCTGCGCCACGTGATGACGAGATTGGTCGAGGGGCCCGACCGAAGCCGGGTGACACGCGCCTGCGGCGCGAGTCCCCGTTTCGGCCAGCCGGCCTGCGGCCGGCTGCGCCACCCTCTAGGCTGGCGGCGGTGATCCATCCGATTCCCAGTGGCACGCGCGACGTGCTGCCCGACGAGATGCGCGAGATGCGCGCGATCACCGAGGCTCTGCGAGAGGTGTTCGAGCGCAGTGGCTACGGGGAGGTCTACACGCCGGCGCTCGAGTACGAGTCGGTGCTTGCGCGCGCGGCCGGCGCAAATGCGGGTGGCGGCGTGCCGGGGCGTGGCGATGTCGGGGCCCTCTCGTCGCCGCTGCCGACGGCGTATCGCGTGTTCGACGAGAACGGCGCCGTGCTCGCGCTGCGCTCCGATATGACGGTGCCGATTGCGCGCGTCGTCGCGAGCCGTTACGCGACGGCGAGCCCGCCGTTGCGTTTCTGCTACCTGGCGCACTGCTACCGCGGCGTGCGGCCTCAGCGGGGCCAGCTGCGCGAGTTGTTGCAGGCGGGCATCGAGCTGATCGGCGCACCTGCCCCGCAGGGCACTGCGGAGGCGCTGAGCGTGCTGTGCGCGGCGCTTGACGCGGCGGGGCTTGCGGACTACCGCGTGGGTCTGGGCGATGCGTCGTTGTTCCCTGCGCTGATGGCCGGCTTGCGAGTGCCGGAGAGCATGCGTGCGGTGCTCAGCGAAGCGCTCGCGCGACGCGACTTCGTCGAGCTGGAGGGCGTGCTCGGCGGAGCGGGGCTGGCGGCCGAGGACGCCGAGCTGCTGCTGAGCGTTCCCCAACGGCGCGGCGGCCCGGAGATCCTGAGCGACCTGCCGGGCCCCGCGGCGGACGCGGCAGCGGGGATGCGCATGGTGCACGAGCTACTCGCCCCGGCCGTTGCCGAGCGGGTGATCTTCGACCTGGGTCTCACGCGCAGCCTCGGCTACTACACGGGCGCGGTGTTCGAGGTCTACGACCCGGCGCTCGGTGCGCCGATCGGGGGCGGCGGGCGCTACGACGAGCTGCTGGGTCGCTTCGGGCGTGAGCTGCCGGCGGTCGGTTTCGCGCTCGGGGTGGACCGCCTGCACATCGCGCTCGCCGGCGAGGAGCGCGGCACCGGAGTGAGGTTGGCACGGTGAACGCGCTGGGCGACCTGCGCATCGCGGTGCCCCGCGGCGCGCTGTTCGCGGAGACCGTCGAGCTGTTGACGCGCCTCGGCCTCGACACGGCGGAGCTGCGCGGCAACGATCGCAAGCTGTTGTTCGAGGAGATCGGTGTGATCACGATGCGGCCCTCGGACGTGCCAACGTACGTCGAGGCCGGCGCCGCCGACATCGGCATCACCGGCAAGGACGTGCTCGCCGAGCTGGCGCTCGCCGGCGGTACGCACAGCGGCGTGCCCGCCGCGGGTGCAGCGGGCTCGGCGGGTGGACGCGAGGTCTACGAGCTGCTGGACCTCGGCTACGGACGCTGCACAATGGTGCTCGCCACGCGCGCCGGCGAACCCGACCCCGCCGCGGAGGCGTTGCGGCGTCTGGGGGTGATGCGCGTTGCGACGAAGTACCCGCGGATCGCTGCTCGCCACCTCGAGGAGACCGGTCGCCAGGCGGAGATCGTCGAGGTCAAGGGCTCGGTCGAGCTGGCGCCGCTTACAGGCCTGGTCGAGGCGATTGTCGATCTCACCGCGACCGGCACGACGCTGCGCGAGAATGACCTCGTCGAGCGCGAGCGCTTCCTGGAGTGCACCGCGCGCCTGATCGCCAATCCTGTTGCGCACAAGCTGAAGGCCGCCGCGATCGACGACTTGCTGGAGCGGCTGCGTGCCGTGTGAGCGTAGGTGCGAGCGGTCGCAGGCAACCGCAAACCGGCGAGCCGGCGCAGAGTTGGCGTGGTGGCGTGGATTGCGGGCATGGCCGGCGGCCAGTCGGCCAGCCGGTCGAAGGGGGTGCCTGCGTGCGCGCTGAGCGGCTGACGCGGGCGGATGTACACCGACTCGGTGGCGCTGCCGGAGTCGCGCGCCATCTGCATGGGTTGGTGCCGGCGCGAGGCGCGGTCGAAGCGGATGTCGCGGCGATCCTCGCCGACGTCGCCGCGCGCGGCGACGCGGCGGTGCTCGATCTGACGCGCGCACACGACACCGGCGGAGCCGACCCACTGCCACTGGTCGTCGAATCCGCGGCGCTGGATGCCGCGATCCAGACGCTGCCGCTGGATGTCGTCGCCGGTTCGCAGGTTGCGATCGCGAACGTCGCCCAGGTCGCACAGGCTGGCGTGGCGGGCGATGTGGCCGTCGAGTTGGCTCAGGGCCAGCACGTGACGCTGCGTGAGCTGCCGGTCGAGGCTGCGGCGGTGTACGTGCCGGGCGGACGCGCGCCCTACCCGAGCACCGCTGTGATGGGTGTCGTCACCGCGCGGGCGGCCGGGGTGCTCGACGTCGCGGTGTGCTCGCCCCCCGGTACGGACGGGGAGATCGACGCCGCCGTGCTGGGGGCTTGCCGGCTGCTGGGTGTGCAGCGTGTCTATCGGATGGGCGGCGCCCAGGCAGTCGCGGCGCTCGCGCGCGGCACGGAGAGCGTGCGTGCGGTCGACGTGATCGTCGGCCCGGGCAACCTCTATGTGCAGGAGGCCAAGCGCCAGCTCGCCGATCGCGTCGGCATCGACGGCTTCGCAGGGCCCAGCGACCTGGTGGTGGTCTTCGGCGAGGACGCCGACCTGCGGCTCGTCGCGCTGGATCTCGCCGCGCAGGCCGAGCACGGTCCCGGCAGTCTCGTCGTCGCGATCTGCCCCGCGCAGGACGCGCTCGATCGTCTGGAGGAGCAGCTGGCAGAGCTGGGTCGCGAGTCGGCGGAACCAGACCCGCGGGCGGCGGCGGACCTGAACGCGGCGGCGGCGTGCGTGTTGATCGAGTGCGCCGACGCGCGCGAGGGCGTCGAGATCGCGAACGCGTTCGCGCCGGAGCACCTGCAACTGATCGGCGCCGAGCCCGAGGCGCTCGCGAGTTGGGTGCGCAGCGCGGGCTGCGTGTTCGTGGGGGCGGCCGCGGCGACCGCGTTCGGAGACTACGTTGCGGGCTCCAACCACGTGCTGCCAACGGGAGGCGCGGCCCGGTTTGCGTCGGGGCTGTCCGTGCGCCACTTTCGGCGCAGGATGGCCGAGGTGCGGATGGGGGAGGTGGGCGGTGAGACCGCGCGCAAGCTCGCTGCCGTGGGTGCGCCGATCGCGCGTGCCGAGGGCTTCGAGTGGCACGCCCGCTCGATGGAGGCCCGCATCGGGCAGAATCCGGGGTCATGACGCGCACGGCCACGATCGAACGCAAGACGGGCGAGACGGATGTCACGCTGACGCTGACCCTCGACGGCACGGGCGCGGGTGAGCGCGCCACGGGGATCGGCTTCTTCGACCACATGCTCGACTTGCTGGCGCGGCACGCGCGAATCGACCTCGACGTGCGCGTGGCAGGCGATCTCGAAACGGGCGCGCACCACACCGTCGAGGACACCGCGATCGCGCTCGGCCGCGCGCTCGACCGGGCGCTGGCCGATCGGGCGGGGATTGCACGCTACGGGTCGGCGGTCGTGCCGATGGACGAGGCGCGCGCAAGCTGCGCGCTCGACATCTCCGGGCGCCCGTACACACGTTTCGAGGCACCGTTACTGCCGCATGGCACGACGGGCGGCTTCGAACACGACCTCGCCGAGGAGTTCTTCCGCGCGCTCGCCAACGCCGGCAAGCTCACGCTGCACCTGCAGGTGCAGACGGGCAGCAACGCCCACCACATGATCGAGGCGGCCTTCAAGGCGTTCGCGCGTGCCCTGCACGCCGCCGTCGCGCTGGACCCGACGGAGACCGGGGTGCCGAGCACGAAGGGGACGTTGACGGAATGACGGCAACGCTTGGCGCAATGACGGCACCGCTTGGGGAAGTGGACGAGCCCGGGCCGCGGGATGAGCGAGGTGTGCTTGGGCCACGGGCGGGTCGTGCGTCCGGGTCGCAGGGTGTGTTCGGACGGCCAGGGCCGCGCGCGGCGGCCGGGGCTGAAACAGGCGCGCAAGAGGACGGAGAGGACGCGCAAGACACCGCAGGTGCCCGCCCGCGCATCGCGGTCGTCGACTACGGGATGGGCAACAGGCGCTCCGTCGAAAAGGCGCTGCAGCGGGTCGGCGCGCAGGCGTTCGTCACCCGCGACCACGCCGCGCTGCGCGCCGCCGACGGGCTGCTGCTGCCGGGGGTTGGCGCATTTCCGGCGGCGATGGCGACGATCGGCGAGCTTGGCCTCGACGAGGTGCTGCGCGAGTGCGCTGCCGCGGGCACGCCGTTGTTCGGGTCGTGCATGGGCATGCAGCTGCTGTTCGAGCACTCCTCCGAGCACGGCGGCGCCGCCGGTCTCGGGCTGCTGCGCGGTGAGGTGCGCGAGCTGCGCGCACCCGGGCTGAAGCTGCCGCACATCGGCTGGAGCGAGGTGCGCTGGCGCGGACCGTCGGTGCTCAGCGACGGTCTGGCGGACCCGTGCTTCCTGTACCACGTGCACAGCTTCGTCGCGCAGCCGGCCGACCCGGAGGTGGTGCTCGCGAGCGCCGAGTACGGCGAGCGCTTCCCCGCGGTCGTCGGCGCGGGCAACGTATTCGGCGCCCAGTCGCACCCCGAGAAGTCCTCCGCGCACGGGCTGCGGCTGCTGGGGAACTTCGTCGCAATCTGCGCGCGCACACACACGCGTACGTGCGCACACGCGAACGGCGGCTCAAAGGAAACAGATATGCACGCCCCCCAACACGAGCACGACGACGGGCGCACGGACGACGCGCGCACGGGCGGGTACGCGCACCCGGAGGGCAGCGCGGGCTGGGCGAGGCGTGAGGAGGGCGCGCCGGCGGGCGACCTCGGGCGTCTGGGGGGATACGCCGGTGGGCTGGACGATGTGCTCAGGGGTGACGTTGGGCGTTTGGAGGGCAACGCCGGTGGGCTGGAGTGTGAGGATGTGCCCGCGGTCGATGTCGGGCGGTTAGAGGGCCACACAGGCCGGCTGGTGGAGGATGTGCCTGTCGGTGAGCACCGGTCTGCGGAGGGCCCTATGGGCCGGTCCGCACAGCGGGACGCGCGCCTGGGTGGGCAGGAACGACTCGCCTCATGACGCGCGTGCAACGCCAACCCGGGGAGGGCGCACGCGTGGAACACGACGAGCCGAACCCCCCGAACCAAAACAAAAATGACGACTCCCACGTGTCCGCCGGCGCGCGTCCGCACGCGCTCGCGCTGTATCCGGCGATCGACATCCTCGACGGTCACGCAGTGCGGCTGGTGCAGGGCGACTTCGAGGCGAGCACACTCTACGACGAGGACCCGCTGGCAGCGGCGCGTGCGTGGGTGCAGGCTGGGGCGCGGGCGCTGCACGTCGTCGACCTCGACGGTGCGCGCGCGGGGCGGCCCGTGAACCTGGAGCACGTGCGGCGCATTGCGGCCGAGCTGGACGTGCCGGTGCAGCTGGGCGGCGGGCTGCGTACGCCGGACGCGCTCGCGCAGGCGTTCGCAGCGGGCGTGCGCCGCGCGATCGTTGGCACCGCCGCGTTTACCGACCCGGCCCTGCTCGACGGGGCCCTCGAGCGCTACGGCGCCGAGCGCGTGCTGGTGTCGGTCGACGTGCGCGGCGGGCGCGTCGCAACCGCCGGCTGGACCGAGACGACCGCCGGCCACGCGGTCGGCGCCGTCGCCGACCTGCGCGCGCGCGGCGTGCGCGAGCTGGTGTTCACGAACGTCGACCGCGACGGCATGCTCGAAGGGCCCGACGTCGAGCAGGTGCGCGAGGTGGCGCGCGCAGCGGACGGCGGGCGGGTGCTCTACTCCGGCGGCATCGGCCAGCTGGCGGACCTCCAGGCGCTCGCCGACCTGGGCGAGCTGGGCCTGGCGGGAGTCATCGTGGGCAAGGCCCTGTACGAGCGGCGCTTCACCGTGGAGCAGGCGCTCGCGGTGTTTGACGGCTGAGTTTTGGGTAGTAGCCCAAGCGCTTGACGCCCGCGCGGGCTTGATCCGGGCGCTTGCAGCGTTCGGCGGCTCATTTTTTGGGTGGGGACCCCTTCGGGGTCCCGGAGGGTTGGGCTCGCCTGGCGAGGCGCGCCGCCCTCACCGGGTCGTCGTGGCCGTGCGCCGGCGGTTGCGGCGGGCAACGGATCGGGTCGGGCGGGGCGGCGGGCAGCGGATCGGGTCGGGCGGGGTGGCGGGCAGCGGATCGGGTCGGGCGGGGCGGGAGCGGGCAGGGGCGGCGGGACGTGGCGGGCAGGGGACCGGGCCGGACGAGCCGGCGGTCGCTACCGTGAGGCCGTGCACCTCAAGCGCGTCATCCCCTGTCTCGACGTGGCCGACGGCCGTGTTGTCAAGGGTGTCGAATTCCTCGACATCCGCGACGCGGGCGACCCGGTCGAGCTGGCTGCCCACTACGACCGCGAAGGCGCCGACGAGCTGGTGTTCCTCGACATCACCGCGACGCACGAGCGGCGCGAGACGATCGTCTCGCTCGCGCGCCGCACCGCAGACGAGGTCTTCGTGCCGTTCACGATCGGTGGCGGCATCCGCTCCGTCGCAGACGCCCAGGCCGTGCTCGACGCAGGCGCCAACAAGGTCTCCGTGAACTCCGCCGCGCTCGCACGCCCCGAGCTGATCGACGAGCTGGCGCGGGTGTTCGGGGCACAGTGCGTGGTGCTCGCGATCGACGCCAAGGCTCGCGCGCGCGCAGTGGGGGAGACCGGGCCAACCGACCCGTCGCAGCGCCCGGTGCGTGCGAGTGGGGAGTCGGGGCCCGCCGGCCCGGCGCCTCTCGCCCGGGCCGGTGTGGAGCCGGGAGTGTCGACTATCTCACAAACGGCGCCGTTCGCACGTGCGCACGTGCGAACGGGCGCGAATGGCACGCGAAAAAACACATACGACCCCCCCGCCGGCGCCGAGGACCCTGCCGTTGTCCCGGTGCCTACTGCGCCCGGCGGCTGGGAGGCGTACGTCGCGGGCGGGCGCACCCCGACCGGCCGCGATGTGATCGCGTGGGCGCGCGAGGCGACCGAGCGCGGAGCGGGGGAGATCCTGCTGACGAGCATGGACCGGGACGGCACCAGCGACGGCTACGACCTCGAGCTGACCGCCGCCGTCAGCGAGGCCGTCGGCGTGCCCGTGATCGCCTCGGGCGGCGCCGGGGAGCTGGAGCACCTTGCGCAGGCGCTGCAAGCCGGCGCCGACGCCGCGCTGTGCGCATCGATCTTCCACTACGGCCACCACACGGTCGCGCAGGCCAAGGCCCACCTCGCGGCAGCCGGCATCGCCGTGCGCCGCTGAACAGACGATGGACCTACTGAAGCGGCTCCGCGAGCGGCCCGGCGGCGAGCGGCTGCTGGCCGCGGCGACGCCCGGCACGTATCTCGTGGGCGGTGCCGTGCGCGACCTGCTGCTGGAGCGTGCCCCGCGCGAGCTGGACGTCGTGGTCGAAGGCGACGCGGCGGTGCTGGCCGCCGCGCTGGCGAGCGCGCCCGGAGCATCCGCGGTCGAGCACTTGCGGTTCGGCACCGCCACCGTCACGCTGCCCGACGGCGTGCGCGTCGATGTCGCGACGGCCCGCCGCGAGCGCTACCCCGCGCCGGGCGCGCTGCCCGAAGTCGAGCCGGCGCCGCTCGCGGAGGACCTGCTGCGGCGCGACTTCACCGTCAACGCGCTGGCGCTCGCGCTCGCGGGCCCGCACGCGGGGGAGCTGCAGGGTGTGGCGCACGCACGGGACGACTTGCAAGCCGGGCGCCTGCGCGTGCTGCACGAGCGCAGCTTCGAAGACGACCCGACGCGCCTGCTGCGCCTTGCGCGCTACCACGCGCGCCTGCGCTTCGACGTCGAGCAGCGCACCGCCGCGCTCGCCGCCGCAGCCGTCGCCGGCGGCGCGCTGGGCACGGTCTCCGGCGCGCGTCTCGGCGCCGAGCTGCGTCTCGCGCTCGTCGAGCCCGACCCGCTCGCAGCGCTTGCCGCGTTCGATCGCCTTGGTGTGCTGCACGCGCTGCACCCGCGGCTGCGCTTCGAGGAGGCCGTGCTGCGCCGCGCGCTCGCGCTTTTGGGTGGTGCGGCACCGGCGACCGTGGGCGATGACCGTTGCGACCTGTCGGGGGTTGCGGCACCGCCGGCCGTGGGCGATGACCGTCCCGGGCTGTTGGGGGGCGCGGCACCTGCAGCTCGCGGCCGCGAACGGCGCAGAGACGTTGTGGGCGATGATGACCGTCCTGGCGTATTGGGGGTTGCGGCACCGCTGGCCGTCGGCGATGACTGTCCCGGGGGAGTGGCACCGCCTACCGCGGATGAGGACCGTCCCGACCTGTTGGGGGGTGCGACATCGTTGGCCGTGGATTATGATCGTCCCGGTCTGGTGGGCGGCACGGCCCTGCCGACCGCGAACGACGACCGCCCCGACCTACTCGTGCTCGCCGGGCTGGTCCTGCCGCTCGCGTTGCGTGCCGGCGACGATCCCCGTACGGAGATCGTCGCGCTGCTCGACCGCTTCGAGCTGCCCGCCGGCGAACGCGACCGTGTTGCCGCCGCAGCCGTCGCGGCCCCCGCGCTGGTTGACGCGTTGCCCACTGCCGCCACCGCCTCGGCGCTGTGGACGCTCGCGCGCCGCGCGCCCCCCGAGGGCGTGGCGCTGGCGGGTGCGCTCGGTGTCGAGGCCGCCCCCGCGGCACGACGCTGGCTGGGCGAGCTGCGCGGGGTGCGCCTGCGCATCACCGGTGACGATCTCCTTGCCGCCGGCCTACCCGAGGGGCCCGAGGTCGGGCGGCGGCTGCAGCGCACCCTGTGGATGCGCCTCGACGGCGAGCTGTCCGACGAGCGCGACGCGCAGCTGCGCGCGGCGCTCGCGCCGGGGTAGCCTGCGCCCATGGACGTCCTCGAGCTGCCCGGCGGCGGGCGTGCGCTGTTTACGACGCGCGCCGACGGCAACCTCTCGACGATGCGCGGCCCCGGCCACGAGCACGGCCGCCGCGAACGCGACCGTCTCTGCGATGCGCTCGGGCTCGACTGGCTGTGCGCGAGCCGGCAGGTGCACGGGACTGTCGTTCTGCGCGTGCTGCCCCCGCGCGCCGGTAGCGCGCACGCTGTCGGTCGGAGAGGCGAAGCGCTTGCGGTCGATGCCGACGGCCATGCGACCGCCCGCCCCGGCATCGGGGTGATGGTGCTCACCGCCGACTGTCTCCCCGTCGTGCTCGGCGTGCACGGCGCCGTCGCCGCGCTTCACGCCGGCTGGCGCGGCCTCGCTGCGGGCGTGCTCGAGGAGGGCGTGCGCGCGCTGCGCGACGTCGGCGGCGACGGCGAGATCGTGGCCCTGATCGGCCCCGGCGCAGGGCCGTGCTGCTACGAGGTCGGCCCCGAGGTCCACGCTGCGCTTGGTGCACCCGTCGCCATCCCCGGCGCCACCGATTTGCCGGCGATTGCTGCGGCTCGGCTCACGGCCGCCGGTGTCACGCGGGTCGAGCGCGTCGGCGGCTGCACGATCTGCGACACGCGCCTCTACTCCCACCGTCGCGAAGGGCTCCGCGCCGGGCGTCAGGCGGCCATCGCGTGGTTGAGTTCGCGTGGTTGAGCCGATCGCGAACCTCGACGCGGCGCGCGTCCGCGCGAACCTTGCCGACGTTCGCGCCGAGATCGCCCACGCCGGTGCTCAGGCGGGGCGCTGGAGCACCGCGGAGGCCGACGCCCGCGCGGCCGCCGAGGTTCGTGTGCTCGCCGCCGTCAAGTACGTCCCCGTGGACGCTTTGCCTGCGCTTGCGCAGGCCGGCGTGGAGCTGGTGGGGGAGAACCGCGCGCAGGAGCTGCAAACCAAGGTGGCGGTCCACGGACCGCTGTTCGACTGGCACTTCATCGGTGCCCTGCAAAGCCGCCGTGTGCGCTTGATCGTGCCGCACGTCCGTCTGATCCACTCGCTCGCGAGCGACTCTGCGCTACGCGCACTGGCCCGTCACCGCGACGAGGCCCGCCCGGACCTGGAGGTGCTGATCGAGGTCAACGTCGCCGGCGAGCCCGGCAAGGCCGGCGTCGCTCCCGCTCAGCTCGACGACTTCATCGAGCGCGCGCCGCTGCCCGTCGCCGGCCTGATGACGATGCCGCCCCGCGCGACCGATCCGGACGACAGCCGCCGCTGGTTTGCCGCGTTGCGCGACCTCGCCTCAGCGCGCGGCCTGCGCGAGCTGTCGATGGGCACCACCCAGGACTACACCGCCGCCGTCGCCGAGGGCGCCACGATCGTGCGGATCGGCACGAGGCTTTATGCTTAGGGTCATGAAGTCGGCTATGGGCTATCTCCGGCGGGTGGCGCCGAGGGTCGACGGCCGCGGTGCGCCTACACGGGCTCGGCCGCGTTGCACTGCCTCGTTAGCATGAGCAGGGAAAACCGCGTGTTGGACGAAACACGCACCTGAGCCAATGGCCTTCCGTGATTCCTGGCACCGCGCCCTCGTGTACTTCGGCTTGGCCGAGGAATACCACGAGGACTACGACGACGACGATGCCCCGCCCGAGGCGGAGCTTGAAGACCGCTACCGCGACCGTCCCAACGTGCGCCGTCTGCGCCGCCGCCGCGACGACTACGACGACATCTTCGCCGACGACGACGATGCCGCCGCCGCGCGCGGTGGCCGCGCGACGACCGTGCTGCGCCCCGTCGGGCGCGGCTCGGGTGGCAACGGCGACGTCCGTGTGCATCTCGTCGTGCCCAAGTCCTTCAACGACGCCCAGCAGGTCGCCGACCGCTTCAAGGACTCGATCCCCGTGATCCTCAACCTGCAAGGCACCGAAACCGACCTCGCCAAGCGCCTGATCGACTTCGCCAGCGGCCTCACCTACGCGCTCGACGGCGGCATGCAACGCATCGCCGACAAGGTCTTCATGCTCACCCCCCGCAACGTCGAGATCTCCGCCGAGGAGCGCGCGCGGTTGATCGAGAAGGGGTTCTTCAACCAAAGTTGACCCGCGCCGCCGGCGCTGGCCGATCGGCGAGCGCATTTACACGACGATCGACAGGCGTTCTCAGTCGCCTATGCGCCAGCGCACACTTCGCTCCTTTGCGTCCTCGGCAGGCCTGGGTCTTACGCCTCACGACGGCAAGGTCCAATCTCGCAGCCTCACGTCAGCGAACTGTGCCCGCTAGCCTAGGCGCCCTATGCAGATCGGTCTAATCGGCTGCGGCAACATGGCACGCGCTCTGGCGCGTGGCTGGGGGCGGCCCGTGCTGTGTGCCGACCCCGTCGCCGAACGCGCGCAATCGCTTGCGCGAGAGACCGGCGGGGAGGCGCTTGCCGGCAACGTCGACGTCGCCACCCGCGCCAACCTCGTCGTCCTCTGCCACAAGCCCGCGCAGGCGCACGCGATTGCCGACGAGATCGCCCCCCACGCACGCGCGATCGCCTCGATCCTCGCAACAGTCTCCCTGCACGACCTCCACGGGCTCTATCCCGACATTCCCGTCTACCGCTTCATGCCCTCGCTGCCCGTCGAAGTCCGCGCCGGCGCGCTTGTGCAGGCCGCCCCCGATTCGGCGGGCTCCACCCAAATCAAGAGCATCTCATCCTCCTCCAAAACACCCCCCGCAGCGGCCGCCGCATTTGACGCCGAGGTCCGCGCGCTGTTTGCCGAGCTTGGCACGCTCGTCGAGCTGGACGACGCCCTGCTCGATGTTGCCATGGGTCTCATGTCCTGCGCCCCCGCCTACGTCGCGCTCGTCGCCGAGGCGCAAATCGACGCCGGCGTGCGCCGCGGCATCCCCGCCGCACAGGGCGCGCCGCTGGTCGTGCAGACGCTGGCCGGCACCGCCGCCCTGCTCGCCGCCCGCGACCACGACACGCTTGCCGTGCGCCGCGAGGTCACCTCCCCCGGCGGCGTCACCGCCCGCGGCCTCGACGCGCTCGAGCGCTCTGGCGTGCGCGCTGCCTTCAGCGACGCGCTCGACGCCGTGCTCGCGCCCGCGCAGGCCCCGCGATGACCGCTCTGCTCGCCACTGCCGCCCGCGTCCAGATCGCCCAGTACCTCTCGACGTTGATCTACGTCTACACGCTCCTCATCCTGGTCCACATCGTCGTCAACTGGCTCTTCGCCTTCGGCCTGCGCCCGCCCTACTCGCGCGCAGGCTCCGCGACCCTCGGCTTCCTGCGCGACGTCTGCGAACCGTTCCTGCGCATCTTCCGTCGTCTACTCCCGAGCTTTGGCGCCTTCGACTTCAGCCCAATCGTCGCGATCATCGTGCTCGGCCTGATCGACCGCCTTCTCGTCGAAGGCATCATCCGCGGTTGAGCGCGCGCCACGCATCATGAGCGGCGTCAGCGCGCAGCCGCCCTCGCACAGCGCACACGCGCGGCGGCGCCCGCAGGCCGCGTTCGCCTCGCCCTGGCTGCGCGCCGCGCTCGTCGCCCTTGCGGTCATTGCGATCGACCAACTCACCAAGCACGCAATCCGTGCCGGCATCGTCCCCGGCGAAGAACACCACGTCCTGCCGGGGCTCTCCCTCGTCGACACCCGCAACCACGGCGTCGCCTTCGGCTTCCTCCCCAACGACGCCCTCGCCGTGACCGTCGTCATCGCCCTTGCGCTCCTCGCGCTCCTCGCCTACTTCGCCCGCCACACCTCTCGCCCGCTCATCTGGCTCCCCACCGGCATGCTCATCGGTGGCGCCCTCGGCAACATCATCGACCGTCTCCGCGTCGGCTCAGTCACCGACTTCATCAAGCTCCCCCTCGGCTGGCCGCCATTCAACTTGGCCGACACCTCGATCACACTAGGTGTCCTGATCCTCATCATCCTCATCGAGCGGCCCCGCACCCCGTGAGCGACACGCGCCTACCGGCCACCGCCCCCGCTCGGGGAGGCAAGGAGGAGGGCGGGGTGGCGCGGGGCGAGGGCGGGGTGGCGCGGGATGGCGAGGGCGGTAGCGAGATGGCGCGGGGCGAGGGCGGGGTGGCGCGGGATGGCGAGGGCGGTAGCGAGATGGCCCGGGGCGAGGGCGCGGTGGCGCAGGACGGCAAGCGGGAGCGGGGCCTTGGTGGGGATACAGCCGCTCCAGATGGCGATGCCGCCGCCTCCTCCGATCCCCCGTTCGCGATCGTCTACCGCGACGAGCACCTGCTCGTCGTCGACAAGCCCGCCGGCCTCGTCGTTCACCCCGCGCGCGGGCATCGCGAAGGCACGCTCTCCCAACTGCTGGAGGGCCTTGCCGCCGGCGGCGACCCGCTGCGGCCCGGCATCGTGCACCGCCTCGACCGCGACACCTCCGGCCTGCTCGTCGTCGCGCGCTCCGACCACGCGCACGCTGCGCTGCAGGCTGCGATCCGCGCGCGGCGCGTCGAGCGCGAATACCTCGCGCTCGTCGACGGGCGCCCGCCCGCTCGTACCGGCACGATCGATGCGCCGATCGGCCGCGACCCCAACGTGCGCACGCGCATGGCGGTCGGCGGCAACGCCCCGCGCGAGGCTCGCACCCACTTCACGCTCGATCGCGCCCTCCCCGCCCACACCCTCCTGCGCGTCCGGTTGGAGACAGGCCGCACTCACCAGATCCGCGTCCACATGCGTGCCATCGGCCACCCCGTCACTGGCGATCCCGAGTACGGCACGCCCGGCGCGCTCGGCCTGCAACGCCAGTTCCTGCACGCCGCCCGCCTCGCCTTCGCCCACCCCGTCACCGGCGCCCCGCTCGAGCTGCACTCTCCCCTGCCCGCCGACCTCGCGGCGGCGCTGGCCCGGGCCGAACAGCTATCCTGAGCCCTCGTTCAAGCACCTCGACCCGCGCGGCCCCCAAACGCGGCCCTGCTCGCCCACGCAACCGGCCTGTGCCGGCGCTCGCGGTGAGTCCGCATCAATCCGCGCGGCAGCCCCAACAACCAAGCACCAAACAAGGGAGTTGTAATAACCGTGGCCCAGGTAGGCATCGCGGAACTTTTGGAGGCCGGCGTTCACTTCGGCCACCAAACGCGCCGCTGGAACCCCAAGATGCGCCGCTTCATCCACGATGAGCGCAGCGGCATCTACATCATCGATCTGCTCAAGACTGCCACCCTGCTCGAGCAGGCCCGTCAGTTCGCCGGCGAACTCGCGCACCGCGGTGGCACCGTGCTGTTCGTCGGCACCAAGAAGCAGGCGCGCGACACCGTGCGCGACGTCGCCGGCGCCGCCGGCATGCCCTACGTCAATCACCGCTGGCTCGGCGGCCTGCTGACCAACTTCCAAACGATCAGCCTCCGCATCCGCCGCCTGCACGACCTCGAACGCTACGAGCGCGAGGGCCAGCTCGCGCTGCTGCCCACGCGCGAGCGCATGGCCGCCCAAGCCGACCTCGCCAAGCTCCGCGCCAACCTCGGCGGCGTCAAAGACATGCAGCGCGTCCCCGACGCAGTGTTCGTCATCGACCTCAAAACCGAGGCGATCGCGGTCCGCGAGGCCCAGCGCCTGCGCATCCCGATCATCGGTCTCGTCGACACCAACTGCGACCCCGACGGCATCGACTACGTGATCCCCGGCAATGACGACGCGATCCGCTCCTGCTCCTTGATCACGCGCGCGATCGGCGACATCGTCGCCGAAGGCCACGCCATCTTCCGCCGCGAGGAGCAGCGTGCCCGTGAAGAAGCCGAAGAGAAGGCCCGCCTGGAGGCCGAAGCCCGCGCCAAGCGCGAAGCCGAGGAAGAGGCCGCGCGCGCCGCCGCCGAGGAGCAGGCCAAGCGCGAGGCTGAGGAGCGCGCCGCGAAGGAGGCCCAAGAGAAGGCTGCTCGCGAGGCGCAGGAGCAGGCCGCGCGCGAGGCCCAGGAGCGTGCTGCGGTCCAGCAGCAGGCGGCAGCCGCCGAGGAGCCAGCTGCTGCCCCATCCGCTGTCCCCTCTGCCGCCCAAGCCGCTGCCCCATCCGTCGTCCCTCCGGCTGCCCCAGCCGCTGCCGCGCCATCGCAGTCGGAGAACCCGGCTGCAGCTGCGACGCCTGGCGCCGGCTCGACTGCCGAGAATGCGGCGCCAGCCGCGGCGGCCGCGCCAGCCGTGCCAGCGGCCGCCGCACCCGCGGAGCCCGCGACTGAGGCTGCGCCGTCCGAGGCCGAGGGTACGCCGACTGCGACAGCCCAGTCGCCGGCGGCACCCGCGTCGCCGGCAAGCCCGGACGGGACGACCGAGTCCCCGGCCGAGACCGCCCCTGCGCCCGCGGTGGCGGGCGACGGATCGGCGGCGCCGGGAAACTCCGCGCCGGCGCAGGCCCCGCAGGAGAACGCCGCCGCCGCCGAGCCGGCCGCGGCGCAGGCTCCCGCGACAGGAGCCGAGGACGGGCAACCAGACCCCGACGAGTCGACGGCACAGACCGAGGAGGCGAAGGCGTGAACACTGTCGAGATCAGCGCACGGGATGTCAAGGCTCTCCGTGACCGCACGGGTGCGGGCATGATGGACTGCAAGAAGGCCCTCGCCGAGGCGAGCGGCGACATCGACCAGGCGATCGAGCTGCTCCGCGTCCGCCAAGGCAAGAAGATCCAGGACCTCGGCGAGCGTCTTGCCACCGAGGGCACGATCCAGTCCTACATCCACGCCGGCGCGAAGGTCGGCGTTCTGATTGAGGTCGACTGCAACACCGACTTCGTCGCGAGCAACGACGACTTCGTCGCCTTCGCGCGCGATGTCGCGATGCAGATCGCCGCGAGCCCGTCCGTCGCCTACGTCTCCCGCGAGGACGTCCCCGCCGAGGCACGCGACGCCGAGGCTCGCATCTACGAGCAGGAGGCTGCCGACAAGCCCGAGAACGTCCGCCCGAAAATCGTCGAGGGCAAGCTCGACGCCTGGTACAAGACGATCGTCCTGCTCGAGCAGGAGATGCACAACCCCAAGTTCGACGGGGCCACCGTCCAGCAGCTGCGCGACCAGCTCACCGCCAAGACCGGCGAGAACGTCGTCATCCGCCGCTTCGTGCGGTTTGCGATCGGGCAGTAGGCCGTCGTAGTCGCCTCCGACGCGGGGCACGGATGCCCCGCGCCCCAACCCGCCGTCACCGGGCCCACCCGCGCGGATGCGCCCCAAAAACAAGCTGTAGGCTCTCGACCAGCTATGGCCCCTGCGTTCACGCGCATTCTCCTGAAGCTCTCCGGCGAGGCCCTCATGGGCGAGCTGCCCTACGGCACCGACCCCGCGCGCGTCGCCGACGTCGCGCACCAGGTCAGCGCCGTGCGCGAGGCCGGCGTGCAGGTCGCGATCGTCGTCGGCGCCGGCAACATCTACCGCGGCATGCGCGGCGCCGCCGCCGGCATGGACCGCGCGACCGCCGACTACATGGGCATGCTCGCCACCGTGCTCAACGCGCTCCCGCTCCAGGACGCGCTGGAGAAGCTCGGCACCGCCACCCGCGTCCAGTCCGCCCTGGCGATCTCCGAGGTCGCCGAGCCCTACATCCGGCGTCGCGCGATGCGGCATCTGGAGAAGGGTCGTGTGGTGATCTTCGCGGCGGGCACCGGCAACCCGTTCTTCACGACTGACACCGCCGCCGCCCTGCGCGCCGCCGAGATCCACGCCGAGATCATCCTGATGGCCAAGAACGGCGTGCAGGGCGTCTACACCGCTGACCCCGCCCTGGATCCGACCGCTCAGTTCATCCCCGAGATCACGCACATGGAGGCCCTGGAGCGCCGCCTGCGCGTCATGGACGCCACCGCCCTGGCGCTCTGCATGGACAACAAAATGTCGCTCGCCGTCTTCAACATGGACGACGACACGAACATCGCGCGCATAATCTCCGGGGAGCGCGTCGGCACGCTTGTATCCACACCCGAGGAAGAGGAGGGCCGCGATGGCCGATGAAGATCTCATCGACGGACTGCTCGAGGACGCCCGTGCGCGCATGGTCAAGTCCGTCGAGGTCACCGCGCACGAGTTCGCCACCGTCCGCACCGGCCGCGCCAGCACCGCCCTGCTCGAGCGCATCGTCGTCGACTACTACGGCGCTCCGACACCGCTGAACCAGCTTGCCACCCTCTCCGCTCCCGAGGCGCGCCTGCTGACGGTGCAGCCCTACGACAAATCCTCGATCAAAGCGATCGAGAAAGCCCTCTCGGAGTCCGACATCGGCCTCACACCCTCCAATGACGGCAACCTCATCCGCCTCGTCGTCCCCGAGCTGACCGAGGAGCGTCGCCGCGACCTCGTCAAGGTCGTGCGCAACCTCGCCGAGGACGGCCGCGTCAAGATCCGAAACGTTCGCCGCGACGTGATGCACGACCTGCGCGAACTGAAGTCCGAAGGCGAGGCCGGCTCCGACGACGAGCACCGCGCCGAGGTCGAGCTGCAAAAGCTCACCGATGCCCGCATCGGTGAGCTGGACGCCGTGCTCAAGTCCAAGGAAGCAGAGATTCTCGAGGTCTGATGCCCCCTGCGCGCCCGGGCAGCCGAGCTCCGCGTGGACTGCGCGGCCTGATGGCGACCGTCGGCGAGCCCGAAGCCGCCGCGCAGGACGCGTCTTTGACCGTGGCTCGCTACGTCGCGATCATCACCGACGGCAACGGCCGCTGGGCTCGCGCCCGTGGCGTGTCGGTAGGAGCGGGGCACGAGGCCGGCGCCGACACCGTCAAGGCTCGCCTGCGCGACGCCGTGCAGTTCGGTATCCGCGAGCTGACCGTCTACTCGTTCTCCACCGAGAACTGGTCCCGTCCCGCCGCCGAGGTCGCCGGGCTGATGGCGATGTTCTCGCGCCGCATCGCCGCCGAGACCCCCGAGCTGCACGCCGAGGGCGTGCGCATGCGCTTCATCGGGCGTCGCGCCGGGCTCCCCGACGATCTCTGCCGGCAGATGCACTGGGCGCAGCAGCTCACCGACGCCAACACCCGCATCACCCTCTTCGTCGCCTTCAACTACGGCGGCCGCGCCGAGATCTTGGATGCCGCCGCCCGTTACGCGGCGGAGAGGATCGCGCAGGCGGCCGCCGGCGGGGGCGCCGGGCTCGCCGTCGATCCGACTGGCGTGGCGCAGACCGCTGCGGGTGGTGTCGGCGGCGGGTCTCCGGTCGATCCATCCAGTGTGCCCCAGGCCGCTGTGGGCGAGAACGCTGAGCCGCTCGTGTCTCCGTCCGCCGAGGAGGACTTCCGACGCCACCTCTACGCCCCCGAGATGCACGATCCCGACCTAATCATCCGCACCTCCGGCGAGCGCCGTCTCTCCAACTACCTGCTCTGGCAGTCCGCCTACTCCGAGCTGGTCTTCCGCGACGAGCTTTGGCCTGACTTCAGCCGCGAGGCGCTCCAGCAGTCGCTGGACGAGTTCGCTGCGCGCCGCCGACGCTTCGGCGGGCGCTGAGGGGGTGTCGGTGGCTGTACGCGCTCCACGCGACCCGGCGGTCGGCTCGGCGGACTCGTCCGGTGGCGGCGTGCCGGCGGCGGAACCGAGTCTTCGCGCGGGGGTCGGGGGGAGGGGGGTGGATGTAAAAAATAAGGTGCGAATCGCGCGCGCGCGCGTACGCGCGCGCGATTCACAGTTGAAAGTTGATGTAGGCCCACGCCGCGACGAGGTGCGCGGCCGGGGCGTCCGCGGCAGGCGCTCCTCCGGGGGGGCTGTGCCCGGCGGTGCGACTGCGCGCGGCGGGTCAGCGCGCGATGGGGACGCCAACGGCGGGCAGCACGGGGGACGCTCGGACCTCGGCGCGCGTGTGCTGGCGGCGCTGCCCGCGATCGCGTTCGCCTTGTTCATCGTGATCGCCGGCGGCCCGATCTTCGCACTCGGCCTGCTTGCGCTCGGTTGTGTCTGTTTGCACGAGCTGTTCGCGATGTACCACCGCACCCACCCGGCCCGTCTCGCCGGCTTTGTCGGCCTCGCCGGCCTGCTCGCCGCCGCGCTCTACGGCGGGCCCCCGCAGGTGTTGCTCGTGACGGTCGCGGTGCTACCCGTGCTGTTCGCGTTCACGCTCCTGCAGCCCCACCCCAGCGCAGGCGGCCTCGGGCTGACGCTGCTCGGCGTCTACTGGATCGGCCTCGCGCTCGCCCACGCCGTCATGCTGCGCGGTCTGCCCCACGGCGAGGGCATCGTCATCGACGTGCTCGTCGGCACGTTCCTCGGCGACACCGGCGCCTACCTCGGCGGGCGCCTTTTCGGTCGTCGCCCGCTCGCGCCCGCGATCTCGCCGAACAAGACTGTCGAGGGGCTGCTGTGTGGGATGGTCGTCGCGATCGTCGCCGTATGGCTCGCCGGCCGCTACCAGAGCTGGCTGCCCGGCTCGCATGCGCTCGTGCTCGGCCTCGGCGTCGCACTGGCCGGGCCCGTGGGTGACCTGTTCGAGTCGTTCGTCAAGCGCCACGCCGGCGCCAAGGACGCCGGGCGCCTGTTCGGCGCGCACGGCGGCGCACTCGACCGGCTCGACGCCGTGCTCTTCACGGCCGTCGTCGGCTATTACATTTGGCTAGCGTATGTCCACTGAGATTTTGCTGGCATATGTCCACTGAGCATCGGCCCCGCGCTCAGCGTCGGACATGCCTGCCGCCAGACCTCCGTTACTCTCGCGATCAATGCCCACCCGCCTGCTGATCCTCGGCTCGACCGGCTCCATCGGCACGCAGGCGCTCGACATTGTGGGTGCCGACCGCCGCGCGGGTACAGGGGAGTTCGAGCTGGTCGGTCTCTCCGCCGAGCGCTCCTGGCAGACGCTTGTCGAGCAGGCGCGCGTGCACGGCGTCACACGCATCGCGCTTGCCGACGCCGACGCCGCCGCTCGTGCTGCCGAGGCGTGGACCGAGGGCGAGGTGCTGCACGGCGCCGAGGGACTTGTGCGACTGGTCGTCGAGTCGGGCGCCGACCTCGTGCTGAACGCGCTCGTCGGTTCCGCCGGCCTTGGGCCCACTGTCGCCACGCTCGGCGAGGGCATCGACCTTGCGCTCGCCAACAAGGAGTCGCTGGTCGTCGGCGGCGAGCTGGTCAGCGCGCTCGCGCAGGCCACCGGCGCGCAGCTGATCCCGGTCGACTCCGAGCACACCGCACTGCACCAGCTGCTCGCCGGGCAGCCTCCCGGCGCCGTGCAGCGGCTGACGATCACCGCCAGCGGCGGGCCTTTCCGCGGATGCACCCGTGCGCAGCTACAGGCCGTCACCGTCGAGCAGGCGCTTACACACCCGACCTGGGCGATGGGCGGCAAGATCACGATCGACTCAGCCACGCTGATGAACAAGGGCCTCGAGCTGATGGAGGCCCACCACCTGTTTGGCACCCCCTACGACAAGATCGACGTCGTTGTCCATCCCCAGTCGCTGGTCCACGGCCTCATCCAGCTCGCCGACGGCGCCCTGCTCGCGCACCTCGGCCCGCGCGACATGCGCATCGCGATCTCCTACGCGCTGCACGGCGGCGAAAGCGTGCCGATCGTCGACGGCGCCGGCGAGGGGGACGGCGAGCCTGGAGGAGGAGGGGGCGGTGGGGTTGGAGGGGGTGGTGGGGTTGGAGGGGGTGGTGGGGTTGGAGGGGGTGGTGGGGTTGGAGGGGGTGGTGGGGTTGGAGGGGGTGGTGGGGTTGGAGGGGGTGGTGGGGTTGGAGGGGGTGGTGGGGCTGCAGGAGACGGTGGGGCTGCAGGACGCTTGCCCCCGCGTTCGCTCGCGCCGCTCGATCTCGTCGCAGTTGGCCAGCTCACTTTCGAGGCCGTCGATCTCGACGCCTTCCCTTGCCTGCGCCTCGCGCGCGAGTCCGCCCTCGCTGGCGGCACCTCGCCATGCGTGCTCAATGCCGCCAACGAGATCGCCGTGCACGCGTTCCTCGCCGGGCGTCTGCCTTTCAACGGCATCCCCGACGTCATCGAGAGCACTCTGGCGCGGCTGGGCAGCTCGCCTGTACGCGCCTTCGAGTCGCTTTACGACGCCGATCGCGAGGCACGGGCGGTCGCCGGCGAGGCAGTTGCTGCGCTCGCGTGAGGCCGGCGGCGCCGAGCAGATGGGGGTGTTGGAACCGGCTTCAAAATGATTTGTACGCCTGGGCTGCCCTCCGGTACCCGTCACCCGACGGCGCCGGATCAGAAGCGCCCCAATCGCACCCTCATTTTGAAGCCGGCGCGTGGATATCTTAGGGCTTGTTCATAATTAACTTCGTGGTTTGATGCTGTAGTTCCACTCGGGGTGGAACGCCTCCCGGTGGAGGTTGACGGCGGCCAGCTCGGCGTCACTGACGCGGAGCTTGGCCGGGGTATTCGCCGTTGTCGAGACGGGCGTAGACCTCGAGTCCCGTGCTGGTCTTGGTCGCGCCGATGGGGTTGATGATCGTCTCTAGCGAGACGAGTGGCTTGCCGCGCCAGTTCATCGTGATGTATGAGAACAAGCGGTGCTCGATCCGGTTCCACTTGCTGGTCCCGGGCGGCAGGTGGCAGACATGGATTTCAAGGCCGGTCTCCTGCGCGAGCGTCTGCAGCTCGACCTTCCACAGGCGGGTGCGGTTGCCGTTGGACCCGCCACAGTCAGCGGTGATCTGCAGGCGGGTAGCGTTCGGGTAGCGAGCGTGGCCGAGGTGCTCCCACCAGCCGCGGATCGAGTTGACCGCGAACTGCGCGGTGTCGTGATCGACCCCGACGTTCACCCAGCCCTGATCGGTGGCGATGTCATAAACGCCGTAGGGGATCGCCTTGCCGAGCTGCTGTCCTTGAAGTCGTGCACGCGCACCAGTTCGGGACAGCCCTTGGGACGCCATTCCCGCCCGCCGTTCTTGAAATCGCCGACCAGCTCCTTCTTCTTGCAGTCGATCGAGATGATCGGCTGCTGATCCTCCAGTGCTTGGAGGCAGGTCGTGTTGATCCGCCGGAACTGCAGATCACGATCGGGATGCTGGTGCCCCTCCCTGGTCTTCACGTTCGCCTGCAGGCTGTACCCCAACGACCGCAACAACTTCGCGACCGTCACGTACTCGACCCGATGCCCGAACTCGCGCAACCCGCCAGCGAGATACCGCACGCTCTTCGAGGTCCACAACAACAACGACTCCGGATCACCCCGACGGTCCTCGTCCACCAGACGCTCGAGATCGCCCAACAGCTTGGGACCGGTCTCCGACAGCGGCTTGCGTCCACCGCCCGCCTTACGGACCCGCCCCGCCCCGATCGACTCGCCGCGCTCAAGCTCGGCGATGCCCCGCCGGATCGTGCCGACCGCCATCCCCGTCGCCCACGCCGTCCCGGCGATCCCACCACACCCTGCCGCCCGCGCCTCCGCAACAGCCCACAGCCGCCGCTGCCGCTCATTCAACTCACCCGCCAGCAAACGAAACTTCACACCGATCGCCGCCCCGTCAACCACACCCCAATATCCGACCCGACCACCAGTCAACCTGCCGACTCATTTATGAACAAGCCCAAAGAAAATTTGCCGCCATGGCTTATACATCAGACGTGATGCATGACGCGTGATACATCAAGTGTGATTTTTTAGCCCTCACGTTTTCGGCGATGACACGTACGATGACGAGTGGGCACCACCGGCGGGCGCGCTGCACCGTGCTACGTCGCGCTACATGATTCGTCCAGCGCTACCCCGCGCTACGGCGCGCCCAACGCGCGGACGCACCACCGATCGCCCGGTGCGAGGTTGCGCTCGCGTGAACCACCCACCCGCGCGCCGGCCCGCTGTCCATGGCGCCAGATAGTGTCCGCGGCTGTGGCGCGTGTATTCGTCATCACCGGCCCCAGCGGCGTCGGCAAGGGAACTCTGATCCGGGGTCTCATGGAGCGCCTGCCCCAGCTGCAGATGTCCGTCTCGGCGACCACTCGCCCGGCGCGGGCCGGCGAGCGCGACGGCGTCGACTATCACTTCCTCACGCCCGATGCCTTCGAGCGACATGTGAGCGGTGGCGATTTCGTCGAGCACGCCGACTACGCCGGGCGTCGCTATGGCACGCTGCGCAGCGAGCTTGACGAGCGCGTCGCCGCCGGCATGCCCGTCGTGCTCGAGATCGAGGTGCAGGGGGCCCGTCAGGTGCGTGCTGCGATGCCAGAAGCGCTCCAGGTCTTCATCGCCCCACCGTCCCCCGACGCGCTGCGCGCCCGTCTGGTCGGCCGCGGAACCGACGACGCCGCGGAGGTCGAGCGCCGCCTGCGTGTCGCCGAGGACGAGCTGCAAGCCCAGCCCGAGTTCGCGCATGTCGTAGTCAACGACAGTCTCGACGATGCGCTGAGCGAGCTGACCGCGATCGTGGCCGGCGCGCTGGACTGAACTACAATCTTTCCGACCACACCTCACATCGAAAGGCCCGACCATTCCTGTAATCTCCCCCCGCATCGACCGTTTGCTGGAGAACGTCGACTCCAACTACGCATCCGTCATCGTCGCCGCCAAGCGCGCGCGGCAGATAAACAGCTACTACCACAACCTCGGCGAGGGCACGTTCGACGAGTTCCCGCCCCCGATGGTCGACACCGCTTCGAAGAACTACCTGACGATCGCACTCGAAGAGGTGGCGAACGGGAAGCTGAAGTACCACTACCGCTAGGACGTCCGCTGGCCGGCGTGCTGCGGCGTCCTACCGATCGGCGATCGACGTGCTCGCCGATCGGCCAGCTCGCGTACCGAGTACGCCACGCTCGGTGCGTCCTTGCATCACTTGGCCAGCGAACGTCCTAGGAGCGTCGCCTGCGGACGCGCAACGACCGCACCAGCGGGACGCGCAACGACCGCACCAGCGCTTACCGAGACCTGTGCCCTCGGCGCAACCTGCCCACCGCCGCTTGCCAGCAGGCCGCCCGCCGTCTAAAACCGCAGGATGTCCAGAATCCTGGTCGGCGTCAGCGGCGGGATCGCCGCGTACAAGGCGCTCGAGCTGATCCGCCTCGCGACCGGCGCGGGTCACGCGGTGCGCGTGATCCAGACCCCGGCCAGCCAACGCTTCGTCGGCGCCGCGTCGTTCGCCGCGCTGACCGGCGCACCGGTGCTCACGAGCGAGTTCGAGCGCGATCCGGCTCGCGGGGCGTTCCCCGACCAGACTCCGCCCGAGCACGAGCCGATCGGGCACCTCGAGCTGGTCCGCAACGCCGATCTCTATCTGGTCGCCCCCGCGTCGGCGAACACGGTCGCCAAGCTCGCCGGCGGCCTCGCCGACAATTTGCTCACCAGCGCCGCGCTCGCCGCTAGGTGCCCGCTGGTGGTGGCGCCGGCGATGAACAACCACATGTACGAGCACCCGGCCACACAGGCCAACTTGGGGCTGTTGCGCGAGCGTGGCGTGGAGATCGTCGAGCCGGACAGCGGCCGGCTGGCTTCCAGGGGCGAGCAGGGAGTCGGGCGCCTGCCAGAGCCTGCCCGGCTGCTCGAGCGCTGCGAACAGGTGCTCGCCGCCGGGTTGCCCGATGCTGCCGGATCGCCCGATGCCGCCTGGCACGGGGTGCGAGTGCTCGTCACCGCGGGCGGCACCCGCGAGCCGATCGACAGCGTGCGGTTCGTTGGCAACAGCTCCTCCGGTCGGATGGGTCTGGCGCTCGCCGCCAGCGCGCAAGCGCGCGGAGCGCGGGTGAGCGTGATCGCGGCCAACGTCGCGTTGCGACCACCTGACGGCGTCGAGTGGGAGGCGGTGCGCACCGCCTCCGAGCTGCAAGCGGCGTGCGAGCGTCGTTTCCCCGAGTGCGACGTGCTGCTGATGGCCGCCGCGGTCGCCGATTTCCGGCCGCTCGACCCCGCCGCGGGCAAGCTCAAGAAGGCCGGGCGTGAGCACATGACGATCGAGCTGGAGCCCACTGCCGACGTGCTGCACGGGCTGGCCGCCCGGCGGCGCTCCGGGCAGACGCTCGTCGGGTTCGCCGCCGAGCACGGCGCCGAGCGCGCGGTCGAGTACGGCCGCGTCAAGCTGCGCGAGAAGGGACTCGAACGCGGTCGTCGTCAACGACATCTCGCGCACCGACATCGGCTTCGACGCGGAGCGCAACGAGGTCACGATCCTCACCGCCGCCGATCCAGCCGCGGCCGCCGTGACGGAGGGCGTCGCCGTGCAGCACGTCGCGCTGGCGAGCAAGCAGAGGGTGGCGGAGGAGATACTCAACGCGGTCGCGCGTTTGCGCGAGAGCGGGTAGTGCGCGTCCCGCCATAGCACTCGACTGACCGGGCGCGCGCGGCGGGTACAGTGGGGAGGCGACCATGGACAGCGTGTATGACCTCTACCGCCGTGGCTGCGAGTTGCTGCACCACCGCGACTACCAGGCCGCGATCGTCCCGCTCAGCCGCGCCCGCGATCTCGAACCCGACAAGGCCTCGATCCGCGAGGCGCTCGGGCGGGCGCTGTTTCACGCGCAGCGCTACGAGGACGCCGTCGCCGAGTTTCAGGCGCTCGCCACGGGTGCTCCCACCAATGACTATGCGCTGTTCTGTCTCGGTCGCGCGATGCAGCAGCTCGGGCGCCATCGCGAGGCCTGTCAGCCGCTCGCGCTGGCGTGCTCGCTGCGCCCGGAGCGCCGCGACTACCGCCTCTACCGCGACCGCGCCCGCCGCGCCGCCCACAGCGCTTGAGGGCCCCGTTGCTCGTGATGGTACGACAGCTTGCGACGGCACCGCTGCTATGCTCGACCGACAGCTTTCGTGCCGGCGACCGTTCGCCGGCTGTCGCACCGAAAGTGGGCGCACGCCCGCTTTTTTTATTGGAAGGAGGGCCCGCATGACGCCACTGCAGAGAGAGATCGAAGAGCAGCTCGCCGCCAGCGAGCCCGATGTCGAGGTGCTGCTCGCCGAACGTGTCGGCGGCGAAACCCTGCGCGTCTTCATCGACCACCCGGACGGGGTGACGCTCGCGCTCTGCGAGCGTGTCACCGGCGCGCTGGCGCCGTTGCGCGAGCGCTACTCTCTCGAGGTCTCTTCGCCCGGCCTACAGCGCCCGCTGACCAAGCCCGATCACTTTCGTCGTTTCGTCGGCTATCGCGCGCGTGTGCGCACGCGGGCGCGCGGCAGCTCCGGCGAGGCTTGCACTGCCGTCAGCGCCGCGTCGAGCCGGCGCAGTTACATCGGAGAGCTGATTGGCGCGTCGGATACCGACGTCACGCTCGCCGCTGAGGAAGGCATGATCACGATCCCCTACTCGCAGATCCGTCGATCGAACCTGATCGCGGAGTAGTGCAGACGCAGAGGAGGAGCCACTGATGTCACGAGAGATCCTGGAGGCGATGCACGCGCTCGCGCGCGAGAAGGGCATCGAGTCCGAGAAGCTGATGGTCGCGCTAGAGGACGCGCTGCTGTCCGCCTACAAGAAGCAGCCGGGCTCGGCGAAGTACGCGCGTGTCGAAATGGACCGCGAAACGGCTGATTTCCGTGTGATCGAACTGATCATCCCCGAACGGCTGGAGGCGCACCTGATCGTCGAGACGATCGACGAGGGCACCGTCGTCGACCCGGAGACCGGCGAGCTGCGCGAACCGGAGGAACCGGAAATCGACCCGAAGAAGTTCGAGGAATACCGCGATCAGATCGACGAACGCGACGTCACCCCCGACGATTTCGGCCGGATCGCCGCGCAGACCGCCAAGCAGGTGATCCTGCAGCGCATCCGCGAGGCCGAGCGCGACATGATGTTCGAGGAATACCGCGACCGCGTGGGCGAGCTGATCACCGGCATCGTGCAGCAGTCCGATTCGCGCTACACGCTGGTGCAGCTGCGCGAGCGCGTCGAGGCGCTGCTGCCGAAGTCCGAGCAGGTCGACGGCGAGCGCTACGACCATTCGCAGCGCATCAAGGCGGTCATCAAGGAGGTTTCGGCCTCGACCAAGGGCCCGTCGATCATCGTCTCCCGGCGCGATCCCGAGCTGATCAAGAAGCTGTTCGAGCTCGAGGTCCCGGAGATCGCGGACGGGCTCGTGGAAATCGCCAACGTTGCGCGCGAGCCGGGTTACCGCTCGAAGATCGCGGTCGTCTCGCACGCGGACGGGGTGGACCCGGTCGGCGCGTGCGTCGGACCGCGCGGATCGCGCGTGCGGATGGTCGTCTCGGAGCTGCGCGGCGAGAAGATCGACATCATCCCCTTCAACGAAGAGCCCGCGCGCTTCGTCGCCAAGGCGCTGTCGCCGGCCAGGGTGCGCGAGGTGCTGGTCGACGACGAGGCCAAGCAGGCCACCGTGATCGTCCCCGACGACCAGCTCTCGCTGGCGATCGGCCGCGAGGGTCAGAACGCCCGTTTGGCCGCGCGTCTGACTGGCTGGCGCGTGGATATCCGCTCGGAGACCGAGTTCGCCGCCGAGGAGGCCGAGCACGGCTACGAGGAGGAGGAGGTCTCCGGCCGCTGCGCGGCGATCCTCTCCAACGGCCGGCGGTGCCCCAACGCCGCGCTGCCCGGCTCGCGCTATTGCGGTCTGGAGAGCCACCAGGCGCTCGCCGCGATCGGCTCCGATCGCGTTGCCGATCTGTCACCCGACGGCGGCGGCGCGACGCCTGCCAAGGATGTGCCTGCCGAGCAGCAGGCCGTCGAGGCTGCACCAGCCGCGGAGCCCGCTGCGGACACGGAGCCCGCCGCGGAGCCTGCGGGGGACACGGAGCCCGCCGCCGAAGCCGGGGCCTCCGTCGGGCCGGCTGCCGAGGCTGAGCCTGCCGCTGCGGCATCTCTTGACGGAGCGCCCACGGTCGAACCGTTTCTCGCCGACGAGTCGCAGGCCGCTGCGGCGCAGGAGCGGGCTGGGGGGCAGGCGCCATAGCGGGCCATGTGCCCCGCCGCCGCTGCGTTGGCTGCGGGCGAATCGCGCCCAAGTCCGAGCTGGTGCGCCTGGTGCTCGCCGAGCCGCCCGCAGCTGCGACGACTGGTACCTCGAGCGTGGTTGCCGAAGCCGGTACCCCGACCGCGGCAACCGATGCTCCTGCTGCAGCGACCGCCAGCACCCCGACCGCAGATACCAATGTCCGTGCCGCCCATGCGCGTAGTGGGCGGGGCGCAGGCTCCACACAAGCCGCACGCCGCGCCGTGATCGACCCCGCCTGCACGCTGCCCGGCCGCGGAGCCTATCTGTGCCGCGGCGACGCGCCCGACCGGGCTGACGCGCAGTGCGTCGCGCTGGCCACCCGTCGCGGCGCCATCGCCCGCGCCCTGCGCCGCGCTGTGCAGGTCGATCTCGACGGCTCGACGAGACCCGCCGAATTCGTAGAATCGAGCGAGCCGGGAAACAGCCCATGAGCAAGAAGCGCATACACGAGATCGCCAAGGACCAGGGCATCGCCAGCAAGGCGCTGCTCGAACGTCTGCGCGCCGCCGGCGTCGAGGCCAAGACTGTGTCTTCGTCTGTCGATGAGTCCGTCGCGCTGCGTGCGCTTGGCGTCGCCAATGGGCCTGCGCCCACCGACTCCCCTGCCGCGGCCAAGCCGGCGCCGCAGGCGACGGCGGTTGCCGACCCGCCGGCATCCCCGCCGACCGCCGCTGCTCGACCGGCGGCGCCCGTGGCGCCCGAGGTGCGCGCGACGCCGCGCCTCGCGCAGCCCGCCGACGGCGCGCCCTCGACCCCGGTGGCTGCTACGAGCGCACCGCCTCCCCAGCAGCCCGCGTCCGCCGCGCCGCCAGCCGTCCAGGGCGCGCCATCCGCGGCAGGGTCGACTCCCGCTGCGGGCCGCGCGCCGGCAGCGGGGCAGTCGTCGGCGGCGCCAGCCGCGCCATCCTCGGCAACATCTGCACAGCCCGCTGCGTCTGCACAGCCCACTACGTCCGCACAGCCCGCTGCTCCCCGCGCAGCTGCACCGGCGACGCCGGCAGCGGGGCAACCGTCGGCCGTCGGCGTCGCGCCATCCGCGGCAGCACCCGCACAGGCCGGCGTCGCACGCGCGGCTGCACCGGCTGCGCCCGCAACTGGGCAACCGCCGGCCGCCGCCGGCGCCGCGCAGCACGGCGATCGCGTGCGCCCGACGCGCGACTCGCGCACGGGCGAGCGCGCGCCGGGGGGCGCCGGACCCGGGGGCAGGCGGCGCGTCGTGATCGACTCGCAGGCTTCGCGTCGCCAGCAGGCCGGGCCGGCCAACCAGCCTCAGCGGCGCCCGCGCCGCGGCCGCCGCCGGCGGGGCACCTACGACGACACGATCGCCCCGATCGACAACACGGCCGTCACCGGTGGCGCCGAGGTCACGCGCATCAACTCGGGCTCGACCGTAAAGGATGTCGCCGAGTACCTTGGCGTGCCGGTGCCGGAAATCATCAAGAAGCTGATGACGCTCGGCGAGATGGCGACGCTCACGCAAACGCTGTCGGACGACGCGATCCAGGTGCTGGCGGCCGAGTTCGAGAAGGAAGTGGAGATCGTCCACGCGGCCGACGACGTGCAGGACGAACCCGTCTTCGAAGACGCCGAGGAGGATCTTGTCGAGCGTCCGCCGGTCGTGACGGTCATGGGACACGTCGACCACGGAAAGACCTCGCTGCTGGACGCGATCCGCGAGACGGAGGTCGCCGCGGGCGAGGCGGGTGGCATCACCCAGCACATCGGCGCCTACCAGGCCCATCACGCGGACAAGGTGATCACGTTCCTAGACACGCCTGGCCACGAGGCGTTCACGGCGATGCGCGCGCGCGGGGCGCGTGTCACGGACGTCGCGGTGATCGTGGTGGCCGCCGACGATGGCGTCAAGCCGCAGACGCAGGAGGCGATCGACCACGCCAAAGCGGCCGATGTGCCGATCGTGGTGGCGGTCAACAAGATCGACAAGGAGGGCGCGCAGCCCGAGCGTGTGCGCACCGAACTGACCCAACAAGGCCTGCAGCCATCGGAGTGGGGAGGCGAAACGGAGTTCGTCGACGTCTCGGCGAAGACCCGTCAGGGTCTCGACGATCTGCTCGACACGATCCAGGTCGTCGCCGACCTCGAGGAACTGCGCGCCAACCGTGACGTCGAGGCGTCGGGCAACGTGATCGAGTCAAAGCTCGACCCGGGTCGCGGCCCCGTCGTATCGATCCTGATCCAGCGCGGCACGTTGCACGTCGGCGACGCGCTCGTCGCCGGGGCGCATTTCGGGCGGGTGCGCGCGATGCACGACTTCACGGGCGCGCGCATGAAACGCGCGCAGCCCGGCGAGCCGGTCGAGGTGCTCGGCTTCGACGGTGTGCCGGAGGCGGGCGAGCCGGTACGCGTCGTCGAGAACGAGCGTCGCGCGCGACAGCTCGCCGGGGAACGCGCCAACCGTTTGAAGACCGAGGCGCTGGCGCGGCGCTCGGGGCGCAAGGTCTCCCTCGAGGACGTTTTCAAGCTGGCGCGCGAGGGCACCGTCAAGGAGCTGAGCCTCGTCGTCAAGGCGGATGTCGCCGGCTCGCTGGAGGCGATCGAGGACGAGATCGCCAAGCTCCCGCAGGACGAGGTCAAGGTGAACATCATCCACCGCGGGGTCGGTGGCATCAACGAGTCCGACGTGATGCTGGCCGCGGCTTCGGAGGGCGTGATTCTCGCGTTCAACGTGCGCCCGGTCGGCGACGCCCGCCAGATCGCCGAGCGCGAGGGGGTCGAGATCCGCTCCTACTCGGTCATCTACCGAGCGATCGAGGAGCTGCGCGCCGCGATGCAGGGCCTGCTCGAGCCCGAGCTGCAGGAGACCCCGCTCGGCCAGGCCGAGGTGCGCCAGCTGTTCCGCGCTTCGCGCATCGGTGTGATCGCCGGCTCCTATGTGACCGAGGGCAAAGTCACCCGTGGCGCCCACGTGCGCGTCGTGCGTGAGGGCACCGTGATCTACGACACGACGATCGCCAGCCTGCGCCGCTTCAACGAGGACGCTCGCGAGGTCGCGGCCGGCTACGAGTGCGGCATCGTGCTCACCAACTTCCAGGACCTGCGCGAGGGCGACGTGCTCGAGACTTACGAGACGCGCCAGGTCGAACGGGAGCTGTAGGCGCTGGCAGCCGGCTTGCAAGCGCGGCCCGCCGGGAGGATAGGATGAGTACAGGGCGCATGCGACGCGTCGACGAGGCCGTCAGACGGGTCCTCGGCGACGTGGTGGCAGGCGAGCTTAAGGACCCACGCGTGGGATTTGTAACCATCACCGATGTCCGCACCAGCGTCGACCTCAGCCACGCCCGCGTGTACGTGAGCGTGCTCGGCGACGACGCACAGCGCGAAGCCACACTCGACGGTTTGCGCAACGCGCACGGCTACGTGCAGCGGCGGCTCGCGAGCGAGCTGCGGCTCAAGCGCACGCCGACGCTGACGTTCCTCTACGACGACACCACCGACCGCGCGCTGCGCATCGAGCGGCTGCTCGACGACACCGGGGAGGCACGCAAGTCGTGAGCGCGACCAACGGGATTGCGGCTGACGCACCGACGCCGGTGGCGGCTGGCGCGCCCACGGCGGCCGATGCACTCGACACGCATGCGCCGGACACGCGCTCGCCAGACGCGCACGCGCAGGACACGCGCGAGCGCGTGCTCGAGCGGATCCGCACCGACACGCGCTTTGTGCTCGCCACGCATGAGAGCGTCGACGGCGACGCGCTCGGGTCGCTGGTAGGCATGCAGGGGGTGCTGCGCGCGCTCGGCAAGGACTCGCTGATGTTCATCGCCCCGACCGAGCTGCCGCTGCCCGAGGAGTACCGCTGGTTCGAGCTGGACGACCCGATCCACACGGCGCCGCCCGACATTGCGCAGCGCACCGTCATCTTTCTGGACTGCGGCAACATCGACCGCAACTCCGCCGCGATGCTGCGCGAAGGCGCGCACCTGCTGAATCTCGACCACCACCATGACAACACGTGCTTTGGCACGCTCGCGTACGTCGTGCCGAGCGCGTCGTGCACGGCGGAGATCGTCTGGGATCTGATGCACGATCTGGGTGTCGCGCCGACGCCGGCGATCGCGCAGGCGCTGTACGTCGGGCTGGTAACCGACACCGGGCGCTTCATGTACGAGAACACGACCCCCCGTGCGCACCGGATGGCGGCCGAGCTGATCGCTGCCGGGGTCGACGTGCAGGCAATCTCACACCGCCTCTACGAGGATCTGCCTTACGCGAAGCTGGCGCTGCTTGCACGCGCGCTCGCCCACGTGCAGCGCTTCGACGACGGCGCGCTCACGCTCGCCTCGCTGAGCGCCGAGGACTTCCGCGCCACCGGCGCGCAGGACAGCTACTCGGAGGGCATCATCGACCACCTGCGCGCGGTGCGCGGCACGAAGGTCGCGGCGCTCGTGCGCGAGCTGACCGCGCCCGGGCGCGCCGGCGAGGCCAAAGTCTCGCTGCGGGCCACCGACGACGACGTCGACGTCTCGGCGATCGCGCGGGCGCAGGGTGGGGGAGGGCACCGCCGCGCGGCGGGGCTCACGACGAGCCTTGCGCTCGAGGAACTGGTCGAGTTCCTGCGGCACGAGATCGCCGCGCAGCTCGCGAGCGACGCTCGAGCGGCCCGCGACGGCGCTGCCGCTGCTGCACCGGCGTAGGCTTGCGCGCTGGTTTTTGTGGAGGGGAGGCGCCCTGAGAGGGCGCCTGGGGGAGGGTAGCTCGCACGGCACCGGTGCGATGATCCGCTTCGATGGACGGTCTGCTGCCGATCGACAAGCCCGCCGGGCTGACCTCCCACGACGTCGTTGCGCGCGTGCGGCGCGCGCTCGGGGGTGTCAAGACCGGCCACGCCGGCACGCTCGACCCGTTCGCGACCGGCCTGCTGCTCGTGCTCGTGGGCCGCGCGACCCGTACCCAGAACCGGCTGATGGCGCTGCCCAAGCGCTACGAGGTCGTTGCGCGGCTCGGTGCGACATCGAGCACGGGCGATCCCGAGGGCGAGGTCGAGATCACCGGTCGCCTGCCTCCCGACCCGCCTGCGTTGCCGACCGGCGAGCTGCGCCAGCGCCCGCCGATCTACTCGGCCGTCAAGGTCGGCGGCGAGCGCGCCTACAAGCGGGCGCGGCGCGGCGAGCGCTTCGAGATGCCCGAGCGGTTCGTCACCGTGTACCGGTTCGAGCAGCTCTGGCGGGTGGCCGACGACGCGCCGCCGGCCGCGGGCGATGCGTTGAGCCCGCCGGATGCGCGGACGCCGGCCGCGATGGATGGGCCGAGCGCCGCGGGTGTGTGGACGCCGGCTGCGGGGGGTGTGCCGGGCGCTGGCGGTGCTGGGGCACTGTCCACCGAAGACACATCGAACGCCGTCGGTGTGCGGACGCCGCCCACCGAACGCGCGGCCTTCGTGATCGAGTGCTCCTCGGGCACCTACGTCCGTTCGCTCGTTGCCGACCTGCACGACGGCTACTGCCTGGAGCTGCGGCGCACCGCGATCGGGCCGTTCGACGTCGCCGGCTCACTGTCGCCGCCGCGGCGGGGCGAGCCGTGGGTGCTGCCCGAGGGGATGCCGATCCCGGTCGAGCGGCTGCCCGTCCAATAGAGGGTGGCGCAGCCGGCCGCGGGTCGGCGAGCCGGGCCCCTCTTCATTCATTTTGTAAGGGTGGCGCAGCCGGCCGCGGGTCGGCGAGCCGGGCCCCTCTTCATTCATTTTGTAAGGGTGGCGCAGCCGGCCGCGGGTCGGCGAGCCGGGCCCCTCTTCATTCATTTTGTAAGGGTGGCGCAGCCGGCCGCGGGTCGGCGAGCTGGGCCTCTCTTCATTCATTTAGGCTTCCCGCCCGTGGAGGTCGTCCGTCTGCCTGACGTAAAGCCCAGGGACCGGCGCGTGGCGGTCGGCACCTTCGACGGCGTGCACCTCGGTCACCGCGAGGTGATCCGCGGCGCGGACAGCGTGCTCACCTTCGAACCGCACCCCGTCTCGGTCGTCGCCCCTCAGCACGCCCCCAAACTGCTGACGACGCTCGCCGAGAAGGCCGAGTTGGTCGCCGCGCTCGGTGTGGACGAGCTGATCGTGATCCCCTTCGACCGCGACTTCGCTGCGCGCAGCGCGCGCGAGTTCATCGACGAGGTGCTCGTCGGTGCGCTCGGGGCGACGCAGGTGTCCGTCGGGGAGAACTTCCGCTTCGGCCACCGCGCCCAGGGCGACCCGGCGCTGCTGGAAGCCGATGGGCGGTTTGCCACCGTCGTGCACCCGCTGCTCGAAATCGACGGCGAGATCGTCTCCTCCAGCCACATCCGCGGGCTTGTGCTCGCCGGCGAGGTCGACCAGGCGACGCACTTCCTCGGCGCTCCGTTCCAGCTGCGCGGCGAGGTCGTCACCGGCGATCGGCGCGGTCACGAGCTGGGCTTCCCGACCGCGAACCTGATCCCCGACGAGGCCCTGGTGTGCCCCGGCCACGGGATCTACGCGTGTCTCGCCTCTGTCCGGCTGCCCGGCGAAGGGAGCAGCCCTGTCTTGTCGCTTGGCGGCGGAGGCACCGCGGCGCATCCCGGCGGGACCGGTGAACATGGTGATGGAGGCCGTAAGCAGGACGGCTGGGTGCCGCCCCGACCAGCCGCCGTCAGCATCGGCGTGCGTCCCACGTTCACGACCGGCCGCGGCGAGCTGATCGAGGCGTACCTGCTCGACTTCGACGGCGACCTCTACGGGCAGCAGTTGCGGCTGGACTTCCTGCAGCGGTTGCGGGGCGAGCGGCGCTTCGAGAGCCCCGCGGCGCTGGTCGAGCAGATGAAAGTCGACGTCGATTCGACGCGTCTGGCCACCGAGGAGTTCTGCTAGCGTAGGCGCCGCCCATGGCCATCACCGCAGAGAGAAAGCGCGAGCTTGCCGCCCAATTCGGCGCCAGCGACCAGGACACCGGCGCCACGAAGGTGCAGGTCGCGCTGCTGACCGAGCGCATCAACCACCTCACCGAGCACCTGCGCGCCCAGAAGCACGACCACCACTCGCGCCGCGGACTGCTGATGCTCGTCGGGCGCCGCCGGCGCTTCCTCGACTACCTGCAGCGCACCGACCTCGAGGGCTACCGGGCTCTGATCAAAGAGCTGGGCCTGCGCAAGTAGGTCGCATGAGCGTCGTCGCCCCCGGCACCCCCGCGCCGACGTTCACGTTGCAGCGCGAAGACGGCGAGTCGTTCACCGAGCAGGACCTCCAAGGCAAGACGACCGTCCTCGTCTTCTACCCCTTCGCCTTCAGCCCGGTCTGCACCGACCAGCTTCAGCTCTACGAGCGCGAGCTGCCCCAGATCGCCGCGGACGGCGCCGTCGTCTACGGAGTCTCCTGCGACAGCACCTGGGCGCAAAAGGCGTTCCGCGAAAAACTCGGCGTCAGCATCCCGCAGCTCTCGGACTTCGAGCCCAAGGGCGAGGCCTGCCGAGCGTTCGGCGTGCTGCACGACGGTGGCTTCCCCCAGCGCGCACTCGTGATCACCAGCGCCGACGGCGTCGTGCGCTGGAGCTACCAGGCGCCCTCGCCCGCCGACCTGCCGCCCGCGCACATGATCGTCGGCGGCCTGAAGAACGTCTGAGGGCGCCGAATGGCCGGCGCAGGGCGGCGTCCTACCGATCGGAGATCGATGGGATCTCCGATCGGCCAGCTCGTGTGCTGAGCACGCTTCGCTCGTTGCGTCCTTGCCCTGCTTGGCCCTCGGCGCCCCCGGGGGGGCCTGTCGGTCGCCGGCGTGTGGACGGCCCCGGCGCGTCATCAAAGGCCCGCCGCGTTGGGCCGGCGACGAACCCCTCCCTGGGGGCCCCTCTGGGGCCCCTCTCCGCTAAGCTGCGGAGGTTCGGAACGACGATAAAAGAGACAGCGCGCCACCGACCGACGGGTGGGGCAAAGGAAGGTAGAGGCATATATGAGCAGTGACGTCGCAACGCGGATCTCCGTGGAGATTGCCGGCAGCGAGATCTCGTTTGAGACCGGCAGGATGGCCAAGCAGGCCTCCGGCGCAGTAGTTGTCCGCCAAGGCGACACGATGGTGCTTGCAACTGCGACCGCCGGGGGCCAGCGCGACGTGGACTTCCTGCCGCTGACGGTCGACGTCGAGGAGCGCATGTACTCCGCCGGCAAAATCCCCGGCTCGTTCTTCAAGCGCGAGGGGCGCGCCGGCGAGAAGGGCACCCTCACCGCGCGCATGATCGACCGGCCGCTGCGGCCGCTGTTCACAAAGGGCTGGAACTTCGAGACCCAGCTCGTCGCGATCCCAATCTCCGTCGACCACGTCCACCCGTACGACATTCTTGCGATGAACGGCGCCTCCGCCGCGCTGACCATCTCCAACGTGCCCTTCGCCGGTCCCGTCGGCGCGGTGCGCATCGGCAAGGTCGACGGCAACTTCGTCGTCAACCCGCAGGAGGAAGACCTGCTCGAGGGCTCCGACCTCGACCTCGTCGTCGCCGGCACCGCCGACGCGATCCTGATGGTCGAGGCCGGCGCGAACGAGGTCTCCGAGGCCGAGATCCTCGACGCGCTGGACATCGCGCATTCGGAGATCAAGAAGCTCTGCGCGCTCCAACGCGAACTGGCCGACCGGGTCGGCAAGGAGAAGACGCCCGTGCAGGCGCCGAGCGTCGACGAGGACCTGCTCGCGCAGATCCGCGCGTCCCACGGCGCCGCGCTGGACGACGCCACGCAGGTGCAGGACAAGCTCGACCGCCAGGACGCGACGAAGGCCGTCGAGGAGGCCGTGCTCGCGCAGTACGGCCCGTCCGCGCCCGAGGGCGCCGGGGAGGACCAGCTCGAAGCGGCGAAGGCGCTCCGCGCCGCGGCGCAGCTCGCGTTCGACAAGCTCGAGAAGTCGATCATCCGCGAACGCATCGCGATCCACAAGAAGCGCCCCGACGGGCGCGCCGAGGACGAGATCCGCGACATCGCGATCGAGGTCGGCGTCACGCCCCGCACGCACGGCTCGGCGCTCTTCACCCGCGGCCAAACCCAGGCCCTGAGCGTCGCCGCCCTCGGCACGCTCAAGGAGGAGATGCGCCTCGACACCCTCGGCCTGCAAACGAAAAAGTACTACTTCCACCACTACAACTTCCCGCCGTTCTCCGTCGGCGAGGCCGGGCGCCTGGGCGTCAAACGCCGCGACATCGGCCACGGTGCCCTGGCTGAGCGGGCCCTCGTGCCGGTCGTGCCCTCGATCGAGGAGTTCCCCTACACGATCCGCGTCGTCTCGGACATCCTCGAGTCCAACGGCTCCTCCTCGATGGCCTCCGTGTGTGGCTCCGCCTTGTCGCTGATGGACGCCGGCGTCCCGATCAAGCGTCCCGTCGCCGGCATCGCGATGGGCCTCATCAAGGAGGGCGACGACTACATCGTCCTGACCGACATCGCCGGCGTCGAGGACCACCTCGGCGACATGGACTTCAAGGTCGCCGGCACCGACCGCGGCATCACCGCCCTGCAAATGGACATCAAGATCTCCGGTGTCACCTTCGACATCCTGCGCGACGCCCTGACCCAGGCGCACACCGCCCGCACCTTCATCCTCGGCAAGATGGCCGCCGTGATCGAAGGGCCCCGCGGGCAGCTCTCCAAATTCGCCCCCCGCATCCAAACGATCCAGATCGACCCCTCCCAGATCGGTCTCCTAATCGGCAAGGGCGGCGAAACGATCCGCGGCCTCTCCGAGGAGTTCGAATCCCAAATCGACGTCAACGACGACGGCCAGGTCTTGATCTACTCCGCCAACGGCGACCTCGGCGACGAGCTCGTGGAGCGCATCCGCATGATGATGAAGGAGGTCGAGGTCGGCGACGAATACGCCGGCAAGGTCGTCAAGACGACGACCTTCGGCGCCTTCATCGAGCTGGCCAAGGGCACCGACGGTTTGTTGCACATCTCCAACGTCTCGCCCGGCGAGCGCATCTCCAGCGTCGAGGACGTCCTCAACAAAGGCGACGAAATCCAGGTGCGCGTGGTCGAGGTCGACCGCGAGCGCGGCCGCATCGGCCTGCGCCTTGCGTCCGACCCCGAGATCGCCGGCAAGTCCGCCGAGGAACTTGCCACGGTCGGCACCGGCACGAGCGCCGGCGGCGGCGGGGGCGGAGGGCGCTCCTCCTCGCGCAACGGCCGCGAAGGCGGCGGCGGCCGCGGCGAGCGTGGCGGCGACCGCGGGGAGCGTGGAGAGCGCGGCTCCGGGCGGCCCCGGCACGGCGCGGGTCGCGAGCGCGATCGCTATTAGGCGCACAACGAAGCCATCGGCTCCTCCCTGCCGTGCACGGCGGCAACAGCTGGGAGGGGGGGCCGTGCTGCGGCGCACTGCGGCTTGGGCACGGAGCGTCGTGCGATGAGCGGCAGTGCGGGCTGCGCGGAGTGGTTCGGCGTTCACCGGCCCCGCGTTCGCGAGGCCGTTCCCGGCTGTCCGTTGCGCTCGCGTCACGAGGCAGCTCGCTGGGATGCGGCGATGATTGACCGGAGCGAGACGACCCGATGACCGGCGAGACCGACACGCACCGCATCACCACCCTGCCCTGCGGGGTGCGGGTAGTGAGCGAGCGCATGCCCGTCGTGCGCTCCGTCTCGCTCGGCTTCTGGATCGGCACCGGCTCGGCGTTCGAGCGCGAAGAGCAGGCCGGCATCTCGCACCTGCTCGAGCACATGCTGTTCCGCGGCTCCGCGCGCTACGGCTCGGAGGAGATCGACCAGATCTTCGACTCACTGGGCGCCGAGTGCAACGCCGGCACCGACAAGGAGACCACCTCCGTCTACACCCGCGTCCTCGACCACCACCTCGCCCGCGCGTTCAACGTCGTCGGCAACATGGTCTGGCATCCCCGCTTCGGCGAGCTGGAGGCCGAGCGCGAGGTCGTCCTCGAAGAGATCGCGATGTACGAAGACGACCCCCAAGACCGCGTGTTCGACGTGCTCGGCAACGCGGTCTTCGGCGATCACCCACTCGGGCGTCCCGTGATCGGGCGCCGCGAGGTGGTCGCGGGGGTGAGCCGCGACGCCCTGCGCGCCTTCCACGCCGCCCGCTACGCCCCGCGTGAGATCGTCATCTCCGCCGTTGGCTCGCTCGACCACGACGAGCTGGTCGAGCTGGCCACGCGCGCGGCGGACGGCCATCAGGGTGAGCCCGCCCACCGCTCGCCGCTGCCCACCCCCGACTTCGAGCGGCGCGTGCGGTTCATCGGCAAGGACACCGAGCAGTACCACGTGTGTCTCGGCGGCCGCGGCCTCGCCCGCGACGACGACCGCCGCTTCGCGCTGCGCGTGCTCGACACGATCCTCGGCGGCGGCGCGTCGTCGCGGCTCTTCCAGGAGGTCCGCGAGCGGCGCGGCCTGGCGTACTCGGTGTTCTCGTTCTCGAATCTGCACGCCAGCACGGGCGAGGTCGGGCTGTATGTCGGCACCCGCCCCGAGAACCTGGCGGAGGCGCTCGCGACGATCGCCGCCGAGCTGGAGCGCTTCGTGCGCGAACCGGCCGACGCCGCGGAGCTGGAGCGAGCGCGCGAGAACGCCAAGGGCCGGCTGGTCCTCTCGCTGGAGTCGACATCCGCGCGGATGACCCGGCTCGGCGGTTCGCTGCTGTGCGACCTGCCGATCCTGCCCGTCGAGGAGATCATCGCGCGGATCGACGCCGTCACCGACGACGATCTGCGCGCGTTGGCGAGCGAGCTGTTCGCTCCGGCAAGCCTGTCGGTCGCGGCGATCGGGCCCGACGAGGACGCCCTGCGCGCGGCGATCGAGCCGCTGCAGGCGGTCGCGGCGTGAGACGGGCAGCAGCATGATCCGCAGCGCGGGGGGCGAGGCGTGATCCGCGTCGCGGTCGCCGGCGCCGCGGGCCGCATGGGGCAGGCGGTGTGCGCCGCGGTCGACGGTGCGCAGGACATGGTGCTGAGCGGCCGCGCCGACCCGCTGCTGGGGGTGGCGCTCGCGGATGTCCTGCCCGAGGCGGACGTCGTCGTGGACTTCACGCAGCCGGCGGTGGCGCTCGCGAACGCGCTGGAGTGCGTGCGCGCGGGGGTGCACGCGGTGGTGGGGACGACCGGCTTCGACCTGGAGGAGCTGCGCGGCGAGCTGGAGTCGATCGCGCGCGAGGCGGCAGCCGCCGCGCCGGGTACCGCCCGCGCAAACGTGCTGGTCGCGCCGAACTTCGCGATCGGCGCGGTGTTGATGATGCGATTCGCCGCGCAGGCTGCCCGGCACATGGCGAAGGCGGAGATCATCGAGCTGCACCACGACCGCAAGCTCGACGCGCCGAGCGGCACGGCGGCGCGCACGGCGGCGCTGATGGCGCAGGCGAGCGGCGGTCCGCCGCCGCCGATCCACTCGGTGCGGCTGCCGGGGCTGGTCGCCCATCAGGAGGTGCTCCTCGGCGACCTCGGCCAGACGCTGAGCATCCGCCACGACTCGATCGACCGCGAGTCGTTCATGCCGGGTGTACTGCTCGCGGTGCGGCGGATCGCCGGGCTGGAGCGCCGGCTGACGGTGGGCCTGGAGGAGCTGCTGTTCGCCGGCGCGGGCGCCGACGCAGCCCCAACAGGCACGGAAAGCGTGGAATAATGCCGCGCATGGGCAGCCTTGGGACGATCTTGACGGCGATCGTAACGCCGTTCGACGAGCAGTTGCGCGTCGACGAGGAGGCGTTCGTCGCGCTGATGCACCACCTCGTGGCGCACGGCTCGGATGGGATCGTCGTGGCCGGGTCGACGGGCGAGTCCTCGACGCTGACCGACGACGAGCAGCTGCGGCTGATCGAGCTGGCGGTGCGCGAGCGCCCGCAGGGGTGCACGGTCGTGGCCGGGACGGGCACCAACGACACGCGCCACGCGGTGTTCCTGACCGAGCAGGCGACGGCGCTCGGCGTCGACGCGAACCTGAGCGTGACGCCCTACTACAACAAGCCGAGCCCGCGCGGGCTCGTGGCTCACTACAAGGCTGTCGCCGCGGCGACGGACAAACCGGTCGTGCTCTACAACATTCCGGGGCGCAGCGTGACGAACATCCCGCCCGGGCTGCTCGCGGAGCTGGCGCAGATCGAGCACGTCGTCGCCGTCAAGCAGGCGAACGGCGACGAGCTGCAGCCGGTCGACGGGCTCGAGGTCTACTCGGGCGACGACACCCTGTTCGCGCGCACGCTGGACATGGGCGGCGCCGGCGGGATCACGGTGGCAAGCCACGTGGTCGGAGACGCGATGCGCCGCATGGTCGACGAGCCGCAAAACCGCGCGGCGATCGACGAGTCGCTGCAGGACGTGTACCGGGCGCTGTACCTGACGTCCAGCCCGACCTGCACGAAGGCCGCGCTGAACCTGCTGGGCCACCGCGCCGGCGGCTTGCGGCTGCCGCTGATCGAGGCGACCGACCAGGAGCGCGCCGAAGTGCGCGCGATGCTCGTGCGCCACGGGTTGCTACCCGACGAGACGTCGGCCGCGGCCGACGGAACCCCGGCGTCGCCCGCCCCGGCGCGGCCCGCGTGAGCGCAACGGTACGCGTCCTGCCGCTTGGCGGGCTGGGCGAGATCGGGAAGAACATGACGGTCGTCGAGCACGACGGCCGTCTGCTCGTGATCGACGTCGGGCTGCGTTTCCCGACGCCCGAGATGGTGGGCATCGATCTGGTGCTGCCCGACTTCTCCTACCTGCGCGAGCGCGCGGGGGAGATCGAGGCGATCGTCGTGACACACGGCCACGAGGACCATCTCGGCGCGTTGCCATGGGTGCTGCGCGAGCTGGGCGAGCAGGGTGCGAGCCCGCCGGTGTACGGCGGGCCACTGACGCTGGCGATGGCGACGTCGAAGCTCGAGGAGCACAGGCTGCGGAACATCGAGCTGTGCGAGGTCAAGGCGGGCGAGGCGCTCGATCTGGGGCCGTTCGAGGTGGAGCTGATCCACATGACCCACTCGATCCCCGACTCGTGCGCGGTGGCGATCAGCACCGATCTCGGGACGGTGCTGATCACCGGTGACTACAAGTTCGACCAGACGCCCGTCGACGGCCCGCCGGCGGACATCTCACGCCTGGCGGAGCTCGGTCGCGAAGGCGTGCTGCTGTTGTGCGGGGACTCCACGAACGTCGACCGGCCGGGCTTCTCGCCGTCGGAGTCGGTGGTGGGACCGCATTTGCAGGAGGCGTTCGCGCGCTGCGAAGGGCGGATTGTGGTGACGAGCTTCGCGTCGAACATCCACAGGGTGCAGCAGGTGATCGATGCGGCGCACGACCTGGGCCGCAAGGTGGCGCTGGTGGGGCGTTCGATGCGCAAGAACGTGGGGATCGGCCGCTCGCTCGACCACATCGAGGTGCCCGAGGGCACGCTGGTCGGCACGCGCGAGATCGACGACTTCCCGGACGAGCGGATCGTGATCGTCTCGACTGGCTCCCAGGGAGAGCCGCTGTCGGCGCTGCGACGGATGGCCTATCGCGACCACCCGCAGGTCGAACTGCGCCGCGGCGACACGGTCGTGTTCTCGGCGACGCCCGTGCCGGGCAACGAGCGGGCGGTGAACGAGACGATCGACCGGCTTTACCACATCGGCTGCGAGGTGGTGACGCCGCGCGACGCGCCCGTGCACGCGTCCGGGCACGGCTACGCCGAGGAGGTGAAGCTGATGCTGAACCTGGTGCAGCCGCGCTACGTGATGCCGTTCCATGGGGATTTCAAGCGACTGCGCCTGCACGGGCAGCTGGCGGAGGCGGTCGGGATCGACCCGGAGGACATCTTCGAAGGCGACAACGGGCTGCCGCTGGACATCGACGCGCGCGGCGCGCGGTTCGGCGAGCGCGAGCGGGCGGGGATGGTGTTCGTCGACGGGGTGGAGATCGGCGACATGGCCGACGTGGCGCTGCGCGACCGGCGGATGCTGTCCGCCGACGGCATCTTCATCGTGGTCGCGACGATCGGCGAGCAGGACGGACGTTCGGTTGCCGACCCGGAGGTGATCTTCCGCGGCGTGCCGTTCCTGGACGAGGCCGGCGAGCTGGTCGAGGAGATCCGCGCGACCGTCGAGGACTCGCTGCGCCGCGCCGCCGACGAGCAAATCCGCGAGGTCGACCTGATCCAGCAGACGCTGCACGACGATCTCGCGCAGCTGGTCTACGACCGCCTGCGCCGGCGCCCGATGGTGCTGCCGGTCGTAGTCGAGGTGTAGGGGGGCGTAGGCTCACTCGGCCGGGAGTCCTCGTTCTCGGCTGGCAGCCCTCGTTCCCGGCTGGCAGCCCTCGTTCTCGGTCGGGAGCCCTCGTTCCCGGCGGTGGTTCTCATCCTCGGCGCGCGTGGAGTATCGGTCTTTTTGAAACCATGAGGTGAAAACATCAAACTTGATTTATACATCAAGATTGATGTTTTAGCTATAGCGGTCGATTTTTGAGTTTGATCAGCGCCCGCGCGAGGCTCTGCAGCAGAGCACCGTTGTATGCGACAACGGCGCTATCCCCCAGCTCGCCCCGCAACACGCCGTTCATCCACCCAGCTCGCCCGCAACACGCTGTTCATCCCGTCGTCTCGCCGGCAACACGCGCGTTTATATCCACCCAGCTCTTCCCGCAGCTTCCGTCGGTCGCAGCTCCCCCTGAGTCCCCTGCTCCCCGTGATCGCCGTGATCGGCCTGCTCGGGCGCCAAGGGCAGCCGCACCGCGAACCGCGCACCGTGCTCGACGCCGGCCCGCCGCGGGCGCTCCAGCGCAACCGACCCGCCGTGCGCCTGCGCGACGGCGCGCACGATCGCGAGCCCGAGGCCGAACGAGCGGCCGCGGTCGCCGGCGCCGCGGACGAAGCGCTCGAACAGGGTCGGAGCAAGCTCGGGAGGCACGCCGGGGCCGTCGTCCTCGACGACGAGCAGAGCCTTGGGGCCGCCGCGCGCGCCGCGCGCGTCGACGCTGCTGGAGATCCAGATCGAGCTGCCGGGCGGGGTGTAGCGCAGGGCGTTCTCGATCAGGTTCAGCGCGACGCGCAGCAGCTCGTCGTGGTCGCCGAGTACGACGGCGGGGTGGGCGTCGAGGGAGAGGTCGTGGGCGGCGCTCAGCGGACCCAGCTCGGCGGCGGCGTCGAGCACGATCTGCGCGAGTTCCACGGGCTTGCGCGGCATCTCGCGGCCGACGTCGTTGCGTGCGAGCAGCAGCAGGTCGGCGACGAGGCGGCGCATGCGCTGGGAGGAGCGCAGCGCCGACTGCACCGCCTCGGCCTCTTCGCCGCGCTGCTGGCCGATCTCCGACCGGTCGGCGAGCAGTTCGAGGTTGGCCAGCACGCTCGTGAGCGGGGTGCGCAGCTCGTGCGAGGCGTCGGCGACGAAGCGGCGCTGGCGCGCGAGCATCGCCTCGGTTTCGGCGTGCGCGTCGTCCAGCGAGCGCAGCATGCCCTGCAGCGTGCGTGCCAGCTCGGCAACCTCGTCGTCGGCCTCGGGCAGCGGCACGCGCGCACCCGCGTCGCGCGTGCGCGCGATCTCCGCGGCGGTGCTTGTCAGGCGCGCGATCGGCTGCATCGCGCGCCGCGCGATGCTCGCGCCCGCGAGCAGCGCGAGGCCGCTGCCGGCGAGCACGCCAAGCAGCAGCAGCAGCTCGACGCGCGCGATCGTCGGCTGCACATCGTGCAGCGGCCGGCCGTACTGCACGAGCACGACGCCGCCCGTCGGCGCTTCCAGCTCGACGGGCACGGTGTGCACGCGGTAGCCGTCGACATCCGCTTCGCTCGAGACCCCGAAGTTCGGTGCGCCACGGGTGCGCTCGAGCACGTTGCCCTCGGGGTAGAGGATGCGGATCACGGCGTGGTCGGGCGCGGCGGTCCGTTCGAGGTTGGGCCGCACCCGCAGCGTGTCGGCGGCGGTGACTTCGATGCGCAGCAGCTCGGCGAGGTTGGTCGCGGTGACGGCCACTTCGCGGTTGAAGTCCGAACGGATGCGCCGCACGGTGAGCGACCCGACGACGAGCGCGAAGCCGCAGAGGATCACGAAGGTGAGCAGCGCCGAGACGACCGCCAGGCGCGCGCGGATCGGCAGGCGGTCGAACGTCGCCGAGATGCGCCCGCCGATCCGGCGCACTAAGGCGGGTAGGGCAGAGGCAAGAATGCGCCGTGGGGCGTCCTGCTTGCGCGCGCGGCGCGGGGCTGCGGGCGCCGGTATGTCCGCTGGCGCCAATCCCCCGTCGGGTTCGCCCACGGGCGCTTGCTCGCTGGGCGTGGCGGGGTCGGATTTGCGCACGGGCGCTTGCTCGCTGGGCGTGGCGGGGTCGGATTTGCGCACGGGCACTTGCTCGCTGGGCGTGGCGGGGCGCTCAGGCATGGTCGCGGCGGGGTTCGCGGTGGCGGGGATCGTGACGCCGGGGCGCGTGTGTGTCGCAGAGTGCCGCCGGGAGGGCTCCAGCCCAACGACGTCGGCGGCGTGCGGCCGGCCGGCGGCGCTGCACGGACGGCGGTCTACGCGCGGAGGACGTAGCCCGCCCCCCTGATCGTGTGCAGGAGCCGCGGCTCGCCCTCGGCCTCGAGCTTGCGGCGCAGGTTGGAGACGAAGACCTCGATCGTGTTCGTCGTCGAGAAGGGGTCGTAGCCCCAGACCTCGTCGAGCAGGCGCTGGCGGGAGATCACGATCCGCTCGTTACGCATCAGATATTCGAGTAGTTCAAACTCGCGTTGAGTGAGGTCGATCGTGCGCTCGGCGCGGGAGACCTCGTGCGTGTCGGTGTTCAACAACAGGTCTCCGACGCGCAGCGGCGCGGAGCCGCGTGGCGGGCGGCGGCGCAGCAGCGCGCGCAGGCGCGCCAGCAGCTCCTGGCGCTCGAACGGCTTGACGAGGTAGTCGTCGGCGCCCGCGTCGAGGCCCTCGACGCGGGACTCCACGGCGTCGCGCGCGGTGAGGATCAGGATCGGCAGGTCGTCGCGCTCGCGCAGCGTCCGCGCGACGTCGATGCCATCGACCTTCGGCAGCCCGAGGTCGAGAATCACGAGGTCGGGCGCGAAGATCGGCGTCTGCTCCAGGCCGGCGGCGCCGTCGGGCGCGATGCGCACCTCGTAGCCCTCCATGCGCAAGGAGCGCTGCAGGGCCTGGGCGATGTCCTCGTCGTCCTCGACGACGAGAATGCGCGGGGCGCGGGAGAAGTCGTTCATGGTGGTGTTTATCTAAGCGGCGGGCGCTAAACCGATGGTAAGGGGTCGCGCCGCCGGTTTCGGGCCGGAAGTGCCACGGTGGGGTTGGCAGTGCCACGGGGCGGTGGATCTGCGGGCGAGAACTCGGTTCAGGGATGGAAGGGGTCGAGGACGGTCGGGTCAGGAGCAGCGACGAGGAGGAGGAGAAGAAGAAGTGTCCGGTGCGGAGGGGCGCCGGGTCCGTGGCGAACGGGCCCGGGCGCCAAGACCTGGCGGACGCGGCGCCGACGAGTGCCGCCTGATGCGGCGCGCCGACGAGTGCCGCCTGGAGGACGCGGTGCGCTGAGAGCGCCGGTCGTCGTGAGCAGGTCGTCGTGAGCCGGTCGCGTGAGCCGGTGGTCGCGAGCAGGTCGTCGTGAGCCGGTCGCGTGAGCCGGTGGTCGCGAGCAGGCCATCGTGAGCAGGTGCCGGGCCGCGCGCGTCGAAGTTGCGCAGGATGGCCGCCACCGGCAAGCGGGGCAGTGGTACGCGTTCTGCGCGCAGCAAACGCCCGCGCCCGCGCGCAAACGCGCCCGCGCGCGGGCGACGCAAGAAAAGCAGTGCCCGCAGCCGGGCCGGCGGCGGCCTGTGGGGCGAGCGCCTGCTGGGGGACTTCGCGCTGCCGCAGTGGCCGCCGCGGCTGCCCGAGCTGGACCAACGCCAGCGCGACGTGCTGGCGCTCGCGCTGGTTGCGCTCGGGGTGTTTCTCGGTTTCGTCCTCTACGGCGGCTGGGACGGCGGCGGGGCGGGGCACGGCCTGGCGGTGGCGCTCGGCTGGAGCGTCGGTCGCGCGCGCGTGCTCGCGCCGGTCGCGCTGGTGCTCGGCGGCGGCGTGCTGCTGATGCGCCCGGTGCTGCCGGCGCTGCGCCCGCTGCGCACGGGCAGCGTGTGCCTGGCGGCGGGGATCGTGCTGGCGCTGGCGGCGGGCACGCTCGGTGTCACCCCCGGCCCGGGCGAAGGCGCCGGCGCGAGCGCGCGCTCGCAGTGGGGCGCGAGCTTCCTCGACGCGCGCGGCGGCGCGGTGGGGCAGGTGCTCTACGACATCACCCACCGCCTCGTGCAGCGCGTCGGCGTCGACATCCTGGTCGTCTTCCTGCTGCTCGTCGGCGTCGTGCTGCTCACCGGCGCGTCGCTCGCGAGCGTGCTGCGCGCGACCGGCGCGGGGATGGTCGACACTTCCCGCGTGCTGCGATCGCGCGCGCGTACGCGCGCAGGCGCGATTCGCTCCGAAAAAGAAACCTCATCACGCCGCCCTTCACAATCAAGTGCGGATAGTCACGAACTGGGCGATGATGGTTTTGAATGGACGCCCCAAGGGGCGTCCGGAGGGGGGGCGGGGCCCGAGGACGGACCGGGCGGTGGAATGCTGCCCCCCGAGCCTGAGGACCACGAGCTGGTGGTGCGCGCGACACACGTCGAGGCGCCGTCGGTCGCCGACGTGGACGATCTGGCCGCCGAGCGGGAGGTCGAGGATGCCGAAGGGGTCGACGCCGAAGAAGCGGTCGAGGAGGAGCAGATCGCAGGCGTCGCCGCCGAGGACGTCCCCCCGACGGGCTGACGCCGCAGGGGCGGCTGCGCGACGTCGTCACCGACGACCCCAACTTCGTCTGGCAGCTGCCCGAGCCCGGGCGCGTGCTGTCGCGTTCGACCGCCGATCAGGTGCGGCCCGACACCGCCGGGCAGGAGCGCACCGCCGCGGCGCTGATCGAGGCGCTTGGGCATTTCGGCGTGAAGGCGCGCGTGATCGGCACGGTCGCGGGGCCGCACATAACACGCTACGAGTTGCGGCTGGCGCCGGGCACGAAGGTCGCGAAGGTCGCCCAGCTCAAGGACGATCTGGCGTACGCGCTCGCCGCGACCGACATCCGCATCCTCGCCCCGATCCCCGGCAAGCAGGCGGTGGGGGTCGAGGTCCCCAACGCACGGCGGCGGATCGTGAAGCTCGGCGACGTCTACCAGGAGCCGCCGGCGGACTGGTCGCCGCTGACGGTGTGGCTCGGCAAGGACGTGGCGGGCAAGGCGATCGGCGCGGACCTCGCCAAGATGCCGCACCTGCTGGTGGCCGGCACGACCGGCGCGGGCAAGTCGGGGGCGATCAACGCGATGCTCGCGAGCGTGCTGCTGCGCGCGAGCCCGCACGAGCTGCGGCTCGTGCTGGTCGACCCCAAGCAGGTCGAGCTGAACCACTACGACTCGATCCCGCACCTGCTGACGCCGGTGATTACGAGCCCGCGGATGGCGGCCAACGCGTTGCAGAACCTCGTCAAGGAGATGGAGCAGCGCTACGGCACGATGTCGCTGGCGCGCACCCGCAGCCTGCCCGAACTGAACCGTGTCAGGGAAGGCCGCGGCGAGCCGCCACTGCCCTACATCCTGTGCGTGATCGACGAGCTCGCGGACCTGATGATGGTCGCGCCGGCCGACGTCGAGGACTCGATCATCCGCCTCGCGCAGAAGGCGCGCGCGGTCGGCATCCATCTCGTGCTCGCCACGCAGAGCCCGCGGGTGGACGTGATCACGGGCATGATCAAGGCCAACGTGCCGTCGCGGATCGCGTTCGCGGTCTCCTCGCAGACCGACTCGCGCGTGATCCTCGATCAGAACGGCGCGGAGTCGCTGCTCGGCCAGGGCGACATGCTGTTCAGCCCGGTCGGCAGCTCGCGCCTGCAGCGCATCCAGGGCGCGTACATCGACGAGCCGCAGATCGCCAAGCTGACCGACTTCTGGCGCCGCCAGGGCGAGCCGGAGCTGCGCGAGGAGCTGCTGGAGGAGGTCGAGCCGAGCGAGGAGGAGAGCGGCGGTCCCGAGGATTTCGACCCCGACGAGGACCCGCTGCTCAGCGATGCGATCAGGCTCGTCGCCGAGATGCAGACGGCTTCGACCTCGATGATGCAGCGCCGTTTGCGGCTTGGCTACACGCGTGCCGGGCGGCTGATCGACATGCTCGAGCGCCGTGGTGTGATCTCGGGCTACGAGGGCTCCAAGCCCCGCCAGGTGCTGATCACCGAGGCCGACGTGCCACGCGTGCTGGCGGGGTTGGAAGCCCGCTCGCCCGAGCACGCGGTGGCCGAGCCGGCGGAGAGCTGAGTTTGGGATGGGAGTTCCCCGGGGCTCTCGCCGGGGTCGGTGCTTGGTGCGCACGCACACCTGACGGAGAGCGGGCGATTGGGCCCTATGGCTGTCCGCATGTCGCGAACGCAGCACGGATGTGACGTGTGGCATACGCGTCGGGTCCGTGCCGCCGTGGCCCGCAAGCGCGCGTGCGCGGGGTGCAGCGCGGCCCTCGATCACTAGCCTTCACGATCGAGATGCCGGAAATTGGGGCCACTTTGCGCGAGGCGCGCATGCGCGAGCGGATCGACGTCTCGGAGATCGAGGCCAAGACGAAGATCCGGGCCAAGTATCTGCGGGCGCTGGAGAACGAGGAGTTCGACCTGCTGCCCGGGCCGACCTTCGTCAAGAGCTTCCTGCGCACGTACGCCCAGGCGCTTGGACTCGACGACAAGGCGCTGCTCGAGGAGTACCGCCGCACCTACGAGAACCCACGCGAGCTGGAGCCGATCCAGCAGTCCTCGGGCGGGGTCGCCGGTCGCGCCAGGCGGGCCGGCGCGGCCGCACGGCGTTCGGGTACGCCGCCCGTGCCCGCCACGGGGCCCTCGCGCGCGTACGCGGCGGCGGTCGGCGTGATCGGCATCCTGATCGTGCTGCTGCTCTACGGCCTGCTGAGCAGCGGCGGCTCGGGCGGCGGGCACGGCAATAAAGGCGCCACCACCGGCGCGCAGTCCCACGCGGCCTCTTTGGCGGCCGCAGCGGCCGCCCGCCGGCGTGCGCGTGCGCGGGTGCGTGCCCAGCTCGCCTCGCTGCGCATCGAACCGAGCGCGGACGTGTACGTGTGCCTGATCGGCGACGGTGGCGCGCGGCGCATCCCCGGCGTGATCCTCAAGCCCGGCGAAGCGCAGCCCACCTACCACGCGCGCCGCTTCACGGTGACGCTCGGCAACAACGCGCTGACGCTGGTCGTCAACGGCAGGCCTGTCACGGTGCCGCCGTCGAGCGCCGCGATCGGCTACGCGATCACGCGCACCGGCATGCGCGAACTGGCGGCCGGCGAACTGCCGACGTGCAAGTGAGCGTGCGGGCGGGCATCCTGGTCACCGGCACCGAGGTCCTGACGGGCCGCGTGACCGACCGCAACGGCCCGTGGCTGGCCGACCGTTTGGAGGAGGCCGGCGTCGAGGCTGCCCAGATCGCGATCGTCGGCGACCGCCGTCAGGACATGCTCGCCGCGCTGCGCTTCATGGCCGAGCAGGGCCTGGAGTTGATCGTCACCAGCGGCGGCCTCGGGCCGACCGCCGACGACCTCACCGCCGAGGTGGTCGGCGAGTTCCAGGGCCGCGAGATGGTGCTCGACGAGGCGCTGGAGGGCCGTATCGCCGCGATCCTCGCCGGCATCGCCAAACGGTGGCCGAACATCGACATGGACGCCGTGCGCGCCAGCAACCGCAAACAGGCGATCGTGCCGCGCGGCGCGACAATCCTCGAGCCGGTCGGCACCGCACCGGGGCTGGTCGTACCGCCGGGCTCCACGGAGGGTGGCGAGGGTGGGGCCATGGAGGGTGGGGTGGCGGAGGGCGTCGAAGGCGAGGGCGTGGATGGCGGCGCTGGCGGGGTCGAGAACGTCGGGAAGGACAGGGAGCATCGGGACAGGCGCAGCGCTCAGGAGGGGGGACGCGGCGGCGGTGCGGATGCGGACAGGGGTCCGGATGACGGCGTGAGCGGGCCTGAGCGTGTTGCTGAAGGTGGTGTCTCGGATGGCGGCACCCGTGGGGTCCAGAGTGCCGGCGCCGGCGGGGTCGAGGGCGCCGGTGGGAGCGGGGAGTATCGGGGCGGGGTCGAGGGCGCCGGTGGGAGCGGGGAGTATCGGGGCGGGGTCGAGGGCGCCGGTGGGAGCGGGGAGTATCGGGGCGGGGTCGAGGGCGCCGGTGGGAGCGGGGAGTATCGGGGCGGGGTCGAGGGCGCCGGTGGGAGCGGGGAGTATCGGGGCGGGGTCGAGGGCGCCGGTGGGAGCGGGGAGTATCGGGGCGGGGTCGAGGGCGCCGGTGGGAGCGGGGAGCATCGGGGCGGGGTCGAGGGCGCCGGTGGGAGCGGGGAGCATCGGGGCGGGGTCGAGGGCGCCGGTGAAGGTGGGGTGGTGGATGTTTCAAAAAAAATGCGAATCGCGCCCGCGTACGTGCGCGCGCGCGATTCACGCCGCGGAGAAGGACCCACCGTGCTCGTCCTGCCCGGCCCGCCGCGCGAGCTGCAGCCGATGTGGAGCGCCGCGCTGGAGACCGACGCAATGCGAGCTGCGCTCGCCGACGCGGTGGAGTATCGCCGGCACACGCTGCGCCTGTTCGGCATCCCCGAGTCCGAGATCGCTGAGACCCTGCGAGCAGCCGAACGCGACGGGATCGAGTTGGAGCGTTTGGAGATCACGACGTGCCTGCGACGGGGGGAGGTGGAGGTCGTCACGCGCTACGAGCCGCCCGCGCAGCCCGTCTACGACGCGTTCGTCGCGCTCGTCCGTGCGCGCCACGCCGACACGTTGTTCTCGGACGACGGCTCGACGGTGGACGAGCAGGTCGCGGCGCTGCTGCGCGGGGAGAGCGCCGGTGAGCCGGCGGGCGCTGCCGGACCGGCGGACGGAGATGGAGCGACTGGCGGGCGCAGGCAAACCGCGCCGCGCAGCCCGCTGACGATCGCCACCGCCGAGTCGTGCACCGGCGGCCTGCTCGCGGCGCGGCTGACCGAGCTGCCCGGCTCCTCCGGCTACGTCCGCGGAGCGCTCGTCGCGTACGCCAACGACGTCAAGACGGCTGCGGCGGGTGTGCCGGCGGCGCTGATCGAGGCGCACGGCGCGGTCTCACCGGAGGTCGCCGCCGCGCTCGCCCAGGGTGCACGCGAGCGTCTGTGCGCCGACGTCGGCGTGGGCGTCACCGGCATTGCCGGCCCCGGCGGCGGCAGCGAGCAGAAGCCCGTCGGCCTGGTTTGCTTCAGTGTCGCCGGCCCCGGTGCGGCCGAGCTGACCCGCAGTGTACAGCTGCCCGGCGGGCGCGCCGACGTACGCGACCGGGCGACGACCGTGGCGCTGCATCTGGTGCGGCGGGCGCTCGCGGCTGCGCCTGCGTAGCCGTCGCCAGGGCCCGGCGTACCGGGTTGCGATCATCATCGGCGCATGACCCGCCACGCGACCGCCCGCCTGTTCGTCGCGCTGGACCCGCCTGCCGACGTCGCCGCGCAGCTCGCCGGCTGGGCGCGGCGCAGCGTCCGCGCGCCTGTCCGGCTCCTGCAGCCCGACACCCTGCACGCGACGATCGTTTTTCTCGGCAGCCGGCCGGTTGGGGAGATCGATGCGATCGGCGGCGCCCTGGCGCGCGCCTGCTCCGGGGTGGCGCCGATCGCGCGCATCGAGGTGGGTGCGCCGCTGTGGCTGCCGCCTCGGCGTCCGCGGGCGCTTGCGGTCGAGCTGCACGACGACCCGGCCCGCTTGCTGCACACGCTGCACGCAGCCGTCACGGCGGAGCTATCCGCGGTCTGCGACCCCGAGGAGGACGGCGGCGCCGGGCGTGGGGTCGGGGGTGGCGGGCACGGCGGCCGTGACGGCGGGCATAGGGGCGGCGGACGCGCCGGGCATCGCCCCAACCAGCGTTTTCGCCCCCACATCACCCTCGCGCGCCTGCACCCCCGCGACACTCCGCGCGAACGCGCCCTGCCGCCGACGCCGGCGCTGGCCTTCGGCGCCGACCGCCTCACGCTCTATCGCTCGTGGCTCACGCCCACGAGTGCCGAATACGAGGCGCTCGAAAGTCACGCCCTTGCGGCCCTCTGATCGCACTCTGTGCGATCACCTCCCCTCCCGAACCTCCAGCGCGCGGACACGAACAAGTGTTCCGTCCGGAGGCCTGGCTACGGTTTCCGTGTCAATCTCGACTTTGGAGGAGCCGTCATGCCCGTCACCGACCAGGAGAAGGCCGCCAAGGCCCGCGATGCCGCGCTCAAGGGTGCGCTCGGGCAGATCGAGCGCGAGTTCGGCAAGGGCAGTGTGATGCGCATGGGCGACGAGGGCGCGCAGGTGCGTGTCGAGGCGATCCCGACCGGCGCGCTCGCGCTCGACCTCGCGCTCGGCATCGGCGGCGTTCCGCGCGGGCGCATCGTCGAGGTGTTCGGCCCCGAGTCCTCCGGCAAGACGACGCTCATCTACCACGTCCTCGCCGAAGCGCAGCGGCTCGGCGGCGTCTGCGCCTTCATCGACGCCGAGCATGCGATGGACCCGCTCTACGCCAAGGAGATCGGCGTCGACATCGACGAGCTTCTGGTCTCCCAGCCCGACTACGGCGAGCAGGCCCTGGAGATCGCCGACATGCTCGTCCGCTCCGGTGCGCTCGATGTCGTCGCGATCAACTCCGTCGCCGCGCTCACACCCCGCGTCGAGCTGGAGGGGCAGATGGGCGACCAGACCGTCGGCTCCCAGGCGCGCATGATGTCTCAGGCGATGCGCAAGCTCGCCGGCAACCTGAACCGCACGAGCACGCTCTGCATCCTCACCAACCAGATCCGCGAAAAGGTCGGCGTCATGTTCGGCTCGCCCGAGACCCAGCCCGGCGGGCGCGCGCTGAAGTTCTACGCCTCCCAGCGCCTTGACATCCGCCGCATCGAGACGCTCAAGGACGGCACCGAGGCGGTCGGCAACCGCGTGCGCGTGAAGGTCGTCAAGAACAAGCTCGCCGCCCCCTTCCGTCAAGCCGAGTTCGACATCGAGTTCGGCCGGGGCATCTCGACGTCCGGCTGCCTGATCGACCTGGGCATCGAGGATGGCATCGTCACCAAGTCCGGCTCGTTCTTCTCCTACGGCAACGACCGCCTCGGCCAGGGACGCGGCAACGCCAAGGCCTACCTCGACGAGAACCCTTCGATGGCCAAGGAAATCCGCGAGCAGATCTTCACCAAGCGCGGACTCTCGGCCGAGGGGGCGCCCATACCGCCGGCAGCCGAGGAGTCGGCCGGGGAGGGAGACGTGATCGTGACCGACGAGCGTGCCCGGGCCGCGCGTGGTGGGAGCGAGCGCGAGCCCACGCAGGGCGGGGCCACGCGTGGCGGGAGTTCGGGCGGCGAGGCCGAGCGCGGGCCAGTGCCAAGCGGTGCAGCGGCGTCGAACGGCAAGGCCGCGTTAGCGGGGGTGGGGTAGGGGCGGAGGGGCGGGTCGTCACTCTGTCGCTACATCTCGAGGTCGGCGAGGAACTTCCGTAAGAGAGGGTCGGTCACCCGCCACTTGCGAGAGGATGGCTGGTCGATAATGCCCGCGTTGCGCAGAGCCACCAAGGTTGCGTTCGCGATCTTGGTGTTCAGCCCGCGCGACACGGGCGATCCGTCGGCAACGGCGATGGCCAGGCGTTGGGCGTGCTTGCCGAGCGAGCGGATACGGGCCAAAGTCTGCTCGTGCTTGGGCAGATCCGATTGCTGAGCCGCACGTATGCCGGCTGTCACGTGTGTCTCGGTGAGACGGTGGGTCTCGTCGATGAGAGAACTCTCGTGTGTCCAGCGAGCGATCAGCATCGTCACACGGGGATGCCCCTCACCTGTAGCGATCAATCTGTCGAGCGCCGCCGCTTCGATCTCGCAGCCATCCTCGGCCAGCCGTTTCGTGATTCCCTCTCTCCACTCCTCGGCGGGTATCACTGGAGGCACGGGATAAAAGGAGCCGAACTGGCTCAGTGCGCGCTCGGCCGGCGCGAACAGGTCGCGCATGAGGTGTTCGACGGAGCCCGCGAACAGGAAGCTCACGGCCGGTGAGCGCTGGAAGATCGACCGCATCAGCTTTGCCAGACGGTCGGGGTCACCGAACGGATGCCGCGCGGCGCTGATCTCTTGGAACTCGTCGAAGAACAGGATCAGTCGCCGACCGTCCTTGCTCGCGATCTGTTGAGGCAGCTCCAGCGCGTAACTCAAATAGTGCTCGGGATCCTTGGAGGCGAGTCCTGGCCTGAATGCCATCTCGATCTCATCGCCCAGCTCCGTGTGGACGCGCGTCGTGGCGGTCAGCGTCGCGGCGTCGACGACGTTCCGGCCAACGCGGCGTGTTGTGTCCGCGAGACGTGCCAGCCAGCCGCGGTTGGCGATCACGCTCAGCGTCAACGCCTCGGCCAAGTCGGCCTTGTCGGCGAGGCGAAAGAGGTCGACATTGGCGACGTAGCAGCCCTCGGCTCGCAGACGTTCGAGCGCCGCGTCGCAAACACTCGTCTTGCCCGTGCGTCTGGGACCCGCAATCACGAGATTGCCCCCGCCTTCCAGCGATCGCACCACTCCCGCGACCTCCGTTTCGCGGCCGAACATCCGCTCCGCCGGGATCGGGGTGTCGGTCGGGAACAGCTCGCCGCTTCCTTTGCGCTTATTACTCATCAAGTAATCTTACATTACCAAGAAGGTAATCTAATCGTCGCGATTGTAGGGTTCGGAACGTCGCGTCAGCGGCATGACCAGTAGGCGTCAGCGGCATGACCAATAGCCGTGCGGTGTGCCGTGCGGTGTGCGGGGCAAATACGTGCTCAATTCGGTGTCCGGCTGGGCTACCCTCCCTGGCATGCCCCGCTACCACCTCACAACTTTCGGCTGCCAGATGAACGAGCACGACTCCGAGCGGATGAAGGGCATGCTCGAGTCGCTCGGCTACGCCGAGGCAGCCGAGCGGGCCGACGCCGACGTGATCCTGTTCAACACCTGCTCGATCCGCGAGACCGCCGACAGCCGCTTCGTCGCGCACCTCGGCGAGGCCAAACGACTCAAGCGCGAACGGCCCGAGCGGATCGTCGGCGTCGGGGGATGCTGGGCGCAGTCCGTCAAGGAGGAGGTCTTCGAACGCTTTCCGTTCGTCGACGTGGCGTTCGGGCCGGGCCAGGTGCACAAGCTCGCCGAGTTCCTGACCAGCGACTCGCTGACCGCCCAGGGCTACTTCGAGTTCGAGGGCTTCACCGGGCGGCTGCCCGCCCACCGCGAGCGGCCGTTTCAGGGCTGGGTGCAGATCTCGGTCGGCTGCAACTGCCGCTGCTCCTACTGCATCGTGCCCTCCACCCGCGGGCGCGAGGTCAGCCGGCCCTTCGCCGAGCTGGTCGCCGAGGTGCGGCGTATGGCCGGCGAAGGCGTCCGCGAGGTCACGCTGCTCGGGCAGAACGTCAACTCATACGGGCGCGACCTGCGCGGGGACGGCGGCCCGCGGAGCTTCGCCGGGCTCCTGCACGCGCTCGACGCGATCGACGGCATCGAGCGCATCCGCTACACGAGCCCCCACCCGAAGGACATGCGCGAGGACGTGATCCACGCGCACGCGACCCTGCCGAGCGTCTGCGAGCACATCCACCTGCCGCTGCAGTCCGGCTCGAGCAGGATCCTGAAGACGATGCGCCGCACCTACGACCGCGAGCGCTACCTCGACCGCGTGGCCCTGATCCGCGAGCACGTCCCCGACGTCTCGCTCACGACCGACATCATCGTCGGCTTCCCCGGCGAGACCGACGAGGACTTCGAGCAGACCCTCGAGGTGGCCGAGCAGGTCGGCTACGACAGCGCGTTCACGTTCCTGTTCTCGCCCCGCCGCGGCACCGAGGCCGCGACCTTCACCGAGGGCATCGTGCCCCACCCCGCCAAGGTCGCGCGCATGGAGCGCCTGGTCGAGGTCGTCCAGCGCCACGCGCGCACCCGGGCGGAGCGCTTCCTCGGGCGCACCGTGGAGGTCCTGGTCGAAGGCCCCTCCCGCACCGACCCGACGCGTCTGCGCGGGCGCACCCGCCACAACAAGGTCGTCAACTTCACCGGCCTCGCCGCCCCCGGCGAGCTGACCCAGGTGCGCATCGAGTCCGCCACCAGCCAAACGCTTGCCGGCGAGGAGCTGCTGCTGGCCCGGGCCGGGTAGACGCTTGCGCGTTCATCCGGCGAGCGTCCTCGCTGCGAGCCGCCCAACCGTTCGTCGGCGAGCGACCCAGCTGCGGGCAACCCCGCCGGACTAGCCCTCAAACTCCGTCCGTCCCCGTCTTGCTCGCCCCGCCCAGGTACCCTGTCCCCATGCCCACCGACACCGCTGCCACCACTGCCGCATCCGCACCCGACGCCGCAACCGCCCAGCCAAGCCTGCCCGACGCGCTCGGCGACGCCGCACGCGCGTTTCTTGAAAAGAAGCAACAGCTGCTGATCGGCGCCGAGCGCGCCGACGCCCAGGACGGCCGCACGTTCGCGACGCTCGACCCTGCGAGCGGGCGCGAGATCGCGCAGGTCCCGCACGCCGGTGCCGCGGACGTCGCCGGCGCCGTCGCGGCGGCGCGCGCCGCGTTCGCCGACGGGCCGTGGGCGAGTATGCCCGCGTCGGGGCGCGAGCGGGTGCTGCACAAGCTCGCGGACCTGCTGGAAGCGAACGCGCAGGAGCTGGCTGAGATCGAGTCGCTCGACAACGGCAAGCCCGTGAACCTCGCCCGCTATGTCGACGTGGCGGGCGCGATCGCGCATCTGCGCTACTTCGCGGGCTGGCCGACGAAGATCGAGGGCGCGGTGCTGCCGGTGAGCGCGCCGAACGTGCACTGCTACACGCGGCGCGAGCCGGTCGGTGTTTGCGCGCAGATCGTGCCGTGGAACTTCCCGCTGCTGATGACGGCGTGGAAGATCGCGCCGGCGCTCGCCGCGGGTTGCACGATCGTGCTCAAGCCGGCGGAGCAGACGCCGCTCTCGGCGCTGCGCCTCGGGGAGCTGGCGCTGGAGGCGGGCCTGCCGCCGGGCGTGTTGAACGTGGTGACGGGCGACGGCGCGACGGGTGCCGCGCTGGTCGCGCACCCCGACGTCGACAAGATCGCGTTCACCGGCTCGACCGCGGTCGGGCGCGAGATCGGCGCGAAGGCCGGCGACGCGCTCAAGCGCGTGACGCTGGAGCTGGGCGGCAAGTCGCCGAACATCATCCTGCCCGACGCCGACCTCGACGCCGCCGTGCAGGGCTCGTTCCAGGCGATCTACTTCAACTCCGGCCAGGCCTGCAACGCCGCTTCGCGTCTGTTCGCGCCGAAGGAGCGTTTCGACGAGGTCGTCTCCGCGCTCGCCGAGCGCGCGCAGAAGACCCGGCTCGGGTCGGGCTTGCAGAGCGAGACCCAGCTCGGGCCACTCGTCTCCGCCGAGCAGCAGCAGCGTGTTCTGGGCTACATCGAGTCCGGCCGCGAGCAGGGCGCCGAGCTTGTAACCGGGGGGGAGCCCGCGCTGGCCGACAGCGGCGGCTACTTCGTCGCGCCGACACTGTTCGCGGTCACCGACGACACGCTGAAGATCGCCCGCGAGGAGATCTTCGGCCCGGTGCTCGTCGCCTCCCCGTACGACAGTCTCGAGGAAGTCGCGGCCCGCGCGAACGACAACGAGTACGGCCTCGCCGCCGGCGTCTGGACGCGCGACGTCGGCAACGCCCACCGTCTCGCCGCGCTGCTGCGCGCCGGCTCGGTGTACGTCAACACGTGGGGCAACGTCGAGCCGAACGCGCCGTTCGGCGGCTTCAAGGCATCCGGTGTCGGCCGCGAGCACGGCCACGACGGACTGGACGCCTATTTGGAGAGCAAGAGCGTTTGGGTAGCCCTGTGACGGGCGTTTGGGTTGCACCGCGAGGGGATGTTTGGATTGCCCCGTAAGGGGCACGTACGGAACTCGGGGCACGCGCCGGTGAAAGGCGCGGTGCAGATACCTCGAAAGCGGCCGGCGCACGCACCGGGCTTGGCTCCACGGGCCGCCGTGCACTAGAGTCACGGTATGAGCGCGTCGGCGCCCACCCCGGGCACGTTGGAGATATCGAGCGTCGTCGAGAACGGCACCGCGAGCGTGTCGCTGAGCGGCGAACTGGACTTGGCCGGTGCGCAGCAGCTCGAAACGCGGCTCGACGAAGCCGAGCGCACCAGCCCGGCGCGGCTCGTGATCGACCTCGCCCGGTTGGCGTTCATCGACTCGACCGGGCTGCGCCTGCTGCTCCAAGCCGACGCGCGCGCCCGCGAGCGCGGCTGCGAGCTGGTGCTGCGCCACGCCGCCCCGACCGTGCAGCGCGTGTTTGAGGTGACCGGCGCGCTCGACGTCCTGCGTTTCGAGGACTAGCCGCCCTGAACCTGCGCCCCGCGCACGCCGGCCCGCAGGCCACTGCCGCTGCCGGCCCGCAGGACCTGGCGGTACCTGCCCAGGCCGAGCGCCAATCCACCCGCCCCGCTGAACAGGCGCCGGCGACGAGCACTGCGGACAATCGCCGCTGGCCGCTGGCCCTCGCCGGCCTGTGCACGCTGGTGCTGGTCGCGGCGACGCTCGAGGTCGTGCTCGACGGGTCGCTGGGCCATGCGCCGCTGATCCCGAGATCGCCGCAGATCGCGGGGTGGCTGGTGGGGATCGGCGAGCGGCTGGGGTTCCGCGTGTTCCTGATCGCGCTGCTGGCGTACAGCGCGGCGTACGCGGGGCTGCTCGCGCTCGGCGCCCGTTCGCCGCTGGCGCGGACGCTGGGCGAGCGGGTGTGGACGCGTTGGGCGCTGGCGCTGGTGGCGGCGCTGAACGTGATCGTGTTCGCGGGGCCGGTGCTGTTCTCGACGGATGTGTTCAGCTATGTCGCGTATGCGCGGATGGGGGTGCTGCACGGGATCAACCCGTACCTGCACGGCCCGCACACGATCAAAGGCGACGCGATCTACACGTACGTCGGCCCGGACTGGCTGCGTACGGCGACGGCGTACGGGCCGGTGTACACGCTGCTCAGCTACCCGGCGGCGCTGGTCGGGCTGAAGGCGGCGTTGTGGCTGATGAAGCTGCAGGCGCTCGCGGCGGCCGCGGGCACGCTGGCGCTGACGTGGCACTGCGCGCGCCGCAGGAGCCTGAACCCGACGATGGCGCTGCTGGTCGTGGGCGCCAACCCGTTGTGGGTGCTGTACGGGATGGGGGGCGCGCACAACGACCTGATCATGACGTGCCTGATGATGGCGGCCGTCGCGCTGACGCTGAACGGGCGCGAAGCCGGCGCGGGCGCGGCGGTGGTGGTGGGCGCGTTCGTCAAGACGACGGCGGCGGCGCTGCTGCCGTTCATGCTCGTCGCGCGGCGCAGCTGGTCCGCGCTCGGCGGGGCGCTGGCGGCGGTCGTGCTGATCGCGGTCGTGACGGTGCCGGTGTTCGGCGTGCACGGCCTCGACCTGGTGGCGGCGCTGGGCCGCGACGCGGCGCTGGTGTCGACGGACAGCTTCGCGACCGAGCTGGCCCACCTGTTCGGCAAGCCGGGGGTGTTCCCGGTCGACCACGACCTGCTGAAGGTGGCGCTGGTGGTCGTCATCGTGCACCTGCTGTACCGCACGTGGCGCGGCTACGACTGGGTGGCGGCGTCGGGCTGGGCGCTGCTGGCGATCTCGGTGACGTCGACGTGGCTGTTGGCGTGGTACACGCTGTGGTCGCTGCCGCTGGCGGTCGTCACGCGCGACCGGCGGCTGCTGGTCGCGACGCTGGCGGTGCAGCTGCTGTTCGTCGTCCACCAGACCGCGCCGCTGTTCTCGCCGGTGTCGACGTCATGAACGGCGCCGACGCGTGCGCGCACGCCGCACCTCCGGGTGCCGGCACGTCCGCGCACGCCGCTGCGCCAACCGCCGGCGCAGGCCGCTGGTCGCGCCTGCCCGAGCCGCTGCGCCCGCGCGAGCGCGAGCGAGGCGGGCGGGGCGACCTGCGCCGGGTGGAGAGCACGCTGCTGGCGCTGGCGTTCGTGCTGCTGGCGGTGGCGACGGTGAACGATGTCGTGCTGCAGACGCACACCGCGACGCGGATCACGGCCGACCTGCGCACGTGGCGCACGTTGACGGGCCGCGACTACCACAACATCTCGGTCGAGCAGGATCTGGAAACGCACACGACGCGCGACATCCTGTGCGGCAACGTCGTGCCGGGTCCGCCGGGCGCGCTGCCGCAGATCTGCCTGATCATGACGGGCCCGATCGTGCGCGGGATGCGCGCCGCGCACGGCGGCTTCTACCTGCCGCGGTACACGCCCGACAAGCGCGCCTACCGCTACGCCTGCTTCGGCAGCGCGGCGCACGCCGACCTGTGCGGCGCGCGGACGCCGCCGGGCGCGCTGCACGCCCCGATCCCGGGCGCGGATGGCTGATTCGCCCGTAGCGGCCGCCGCGGGGGTGGGAGAGGATTTGGAGAGGGACCCCTTGCAGGGGTCCCGGAGGGGCGCAACGGAGCGGCCCTCCCAGACGGCGAGGACGCCGTCCGACTGGTGGCCCCTGGCGGTGCTGACGGTCCTCGCAGCCGCGTTGCGTCTGAGCACGCTGAACCTGCAGAGCTTCTGGTACGACGAGGCGTTCACGCCGGTGCATGTGCTGCACGCGGGTCTAGGGGCGACGCTGCACGCGTTCGTGCACACCGAGAACAACCCGCCGCTGTGGTACGTCGTCGTGTGGGGCTGGTCGCGGCTGGCGGGCACGGGGGAGGTCGCGCTGCGGCTGCCCTCGGCGCTCGCGGGGATCGCGACGGTGCCCGTTGCGTGGGGGGTCGGGCGCGAGCTGGCGGGCAGGCGCGCGGCGATCCTCGCGGCGGCGATCGTCGCGGCGAACCCGCTGCTGGTATGGTACTCCCAGGAGGCGCGCACGTACGCGTTCTTCGTGCTGTTCGCCGCGCTGGCGATGCTGTGCGTGCTGCGGGCCGACCGCGACCCGACGCCGCGGCGGCTGGCGCTGTTCGCGCTGAGCGGGGCGCTTGCGTTGCTGAGCCACTACTTCGCGGTCTTCCTGGTCGCGCCGATGGCGCTGTGGCTGGCGCGTCCGCGAAGGTCGGCGGGAGCCGCGCTGAGGGCCACGGCGGCTCAGGCGGGGGGGACTCTCGGGCGGGAGGGGCCTCCGGGGTGGGTATTTCTTTTCAGGCGCTATTCACGCACGCGCACGGACGTGCGCGCGCGCGCGCACGTGCGCACACGCGAATCGCACCGCGACGAAACACACTGCCCCCCCTCCTCGCACTGGCGCTCGTCGGCGCGGCCCTGATCCCGCTGGCGCTCGCGCAGGGCGGGCACGGGACGCAGTGGATCGGGGAATGGGCGCTCGCGGCGCGTCTGGAAGCGATCCCGCAGTACTACCTGACGGGCTACACCGGGTCGGCGCTCGGGCACGGCATCGAGCTGCTGGTCGCGCTGCTGATCCTGGCCGGCGTCGGCTTTGGCCTGTGGCGCGTGCTGACGCCGCGCGAGAGCGACGGCGCGCTGCTGGCGCTCGGGATCGCCGCCTGCGGCGTGCTGACCCCGGTCGTGCTGGTGCTGCTCGGCGCGGACTATCTCGCGCCGCGCAACGTGGTCGCGGCGATGGTGCCACTGACGGCGGGGATCGCCGCGATCGTCGCGGCGCGGCGCACCGGCCGTACGGGGATGGCGCTGGGCGGGTTGATCGCGGTCGCGTTCCTCGCGTTGACGATCGACGTCGACCTGAGCCCGCGCCTGCAGCGCGGGGACTGGCGCGGGCTGGCGCAGGCGCTGCAGGGCGAATGGGGAGCGCAGCTTGCCGCCGCGCAAGCCGCGGACCAAGAATCGCAGCTCAGGCGCCTCGCGCCACGTGGCGGGGGTTCGTCGGTGCTCGGGAGCCTGCAGCTCGTCTCGGCCCGACCGGCGTCTGTTCCGCCGCAGACGGCGATCACGACCGTCGAGCTGGGGGCGGCGCCGCTGGAGTACTACCTGCCGCCGCTGCACAACCTGCCGCGCGATTCGCGGGTGCAGCTGCGCGAAATCGACGAGACGGGCTACGCGCCGCTGCGGCCCGGAGCGGGGCAGCCGCCGGTGAGCGGTTTCCACCTCGTCGGGCACGACGATGTGAATGGGCTGATCGTCTACAGGTTCCGCTCGCCGGTGGTGCGCACGGTGCAGGAGGCGGTGTTGCGCGAGCACGTGATCACGGCGGCGCACCCGGAGGTGCTGGTGCCTGGGCGTGGACCTGCTAGCACAGGAGCGCCGTAGATGAACAAGCGGGGGGGTCCGACCGAAGCCGGGAGACACTCGCCTTCGGCTCGCATCCCCGTTTCGACCAGCCGTCCTCCGGCCGGCTGCGCCACCCTCTAGATAGATTTAGCGCTGCCGCATGCCGTCATCGACCGTCGCCGCCACCGAGAGCACTCGCGCCAGGGTTGCGCTGGAGCGCGCGTGCGAGCACCTGCTCGCTCTGCAGGACGAGGCGGGCTGGTGGAAGGGCGAGCTGCAGACGAACGTGACGATGGACGCCGAGGACGTGCTGCTGCGCGAGTTTCTCGGGATCCGCACGGCGCAGGGGACCGAGCGCTCGGCGGCGTGGATCCGCTCGCAGCAGCGCGTGGATGGGACGTGGACGAACTTCCACGGCGGCGAGGGCGATCTGTCGACGACGATCGAGGCTTACTGGGCGCTGAAGTTGGCGGGCGACGATCCTGCCGCGGAGCACATGCGGGCCGCCGCGCAGTTCATCCGCGAGCAGGGCGGGATCGAGCGCGCGCGGGTGTTTACGCACGTGTGGCTGGCGCTGTTCGGCCTGTGGTCGTGGGAGCGGGTGCCGGCGTTGCCGCCGGAGATCGTGCTGCTGCCGTCGTGGGTGCCGCTGAACGTCTACGACTTCGCCTGCTGGGCGCGCCAGACGATCGTCGCGCTGACGGTCGTGATCTCCCACCGTCCGTGTCGCGCGCTGGAGATCGACCTCGACGAGCTGCACGGCCCGGCGTATGAGAAGCCGCGCCCGAGGGGTCTTTCCGCGGCGGCGTGGCTCGGGCGCCTGGACCGGGTGCTGCGCGCCTACGAGCGCCGCCCGTTGCGCCCGCTGCGGTGGCTGGCGCTGGCGCGCGCTGAGCGCTGGATCGTGCGCCGCCAGGAGGCGGACGGCTCGTGGGGCGGGATCCAGCCGCCGTGGGTGTACTCGCTGATGGCGTTGCGGCTGGCGGGGTATCCGCTCGATCACCCGGTGATGCGCCGCGGCCTGGAAGGGCTCGACCGCTTCATGGTTGAGGACGGGGGCGTTGCGGGCCGGCTGCGCCAGTCGGAGGGCAGCGCGCGGTCGCATGCCACCAGCACCGACTCAGCGGTTGCCGCCGACTCACCGGCACCGTCACTGCGTTCTGCCGGTCTCTCGGCGCCCTCGTGGCGGTCTGCCGGCCGTCCGGAGCCTTCGCGTCCGCCCACCGCCCCGCCGGGCCCGAGCAGGCGCCTGGAGGCGTGCCAGTCGCCGGTGTGGGACACGGCGCTGGCGCTGATCGCGCTCGCCGACGCGGGGCTCGAGCCCGAGCACCCCGCGATGCAGGCCGGCGCGCGGTGGCTGCTGGAGGAGGAGGTGGACGTGCGCGGCGATTGGGCGGTTGCGCGTCCGGCGCTGCCGGCGGGGGGGTGGGCGTTCGAGTTCGCCAATGACAACTACCCGGACACCGACGACACCGCCGAGGTTGTGCTCGCGCTGCTGCGCGCGACGCCGGAAAACAAAGCCGGAGCCTCCCTAAACGGAGGGGAGGGCAGGGCCTCCCTCGACAGAGCCTCCGTAAACGGAGGGGAGGGCAGGGCCTCCCTCGACAGAGCCTCCGTAAACGGAGGGGAGGGCAGGGCCTTCCCCGACAGAGCCTCCCTAGATGGAGGGGAGGGCAGGGCCTCCCTCGACAGAGCCTCCCTAGATGGAGGGGAGGGCAGGGCCTCCCTCGACAGAGCCTCCCTAGATGGAGGGGAGGGCAGGGCCTCCCTCGACAGAGCCTCCGTAAACGGAGGGGAGGGCAGGGCCTTCCCCGACAGAGCCTCCGTAAACGGAGGGGAGGGCAGGGCCTCCCCCGACAGAGCCTCCCTAAACGGAGGCGGCGGTGATGTTGCTCTAAAGGCTGCCATTCGCGCCCGTGCGCGTGGCGCGCGCGCGCGAGGGGTGCGCTGGTTGGAAGGTATGCAGAGCGCCGGTGGCGGGTGGGGCGCGTTCGACGCCGACAACACCAGGGCGCTGGTGCGCGAGCTGCCGTTTCTTGACTTCGGCGAGGTGATCGACGAGCCGAGCGCCGATGTCACCGCGCACGTGCTGGAGCTGCTGGCGGCCGTCGGCCGCGCCGGGACGCCGGTCGCCCAGGCGGGCCTGCGCTGGCTGCTCGACCAGCAGGAGCCGGACGGTTCGTGGTTCGGGCGGTGGGGGGTCAACTACGTGTATGGCACGGGCGCGGCGCTGCCGGCGATCGTGGGGATGGGCGTGCCCACGAGCGACGCCGCGGTGCGGCGCGCGGTGCGGTGGCTGTGCGAGCACCAGAACGCCGACGGCGGCTGGGGCGAGGACCCGCGCTCCTACGACGACCCCGCGAGTTGGAGCGGACGCGGCGACTCGACCGCCTCGCAGACGGCGTGGGCGCTGCTGGCGCTGCACGCCGCGGGGGAGGCCGGCGGCGAGGCCGCCAGGCGCGGGATCGCGTGGCTGGTGCAGACGCAGCGCGAGGACGGGACGTGGGACGAGCCGCAGTACACGGGCACGGGCTTTCCGTCGGACTACTACATCAACTACCACCTCTACCGCCTGTCGTTCCCGGTGATGGCGCTCGGGCGCTGCCTGCGCGAGCAGTGATGGCGCTGCTCGCCGAGGCCCCGCTCGGCGCCCCGGCACCGGCGGCGGTGATGGCGCGGGCGGGCGGCGAGAACTTCCCTGTCGCGAGCCGCCTGCTGCCGCGGGAGGCGCGTGAGAGCCTGCTCGCGCTGTACGGGTTCGCAAGGCTCGTGGACGAGTTGGGCGACAGCGCGCCGGGCGATCGGCTCGCGGCGCTCGACTGGCTGGCGGCGGAGCTGGACCGTGCGTATGAGGGGCGCGCCACGCACCCGCTGCTCGTGCGCCTGGCGCCGGTGCTGGGCGCACGCGGGCTGCCGCGCGGGCCGTTCGCGCGGCTGATCGAGGCCAACCGCGTCGACCAGCGGGTGACGCGCTATCGGACGTGGGAGCAGCTGCTGGGCTACTGCGCGCTTTCGGCGAACCCGGTCGGCGAGCTGGTGCTCGGCGTGTTCGGCAGGGCGACACCGGCGCTGGTAGCGCTGTCGGACAGGGTTTGCACCGCGCTTCAGCTCGCCGAGCACTGGCAGGACGTGGCCGAGGACTACGCGCAGGGGCGGGTGTACCTGCCGGGCGAGGATCTGGCGCGGTTCGGCTGCGAGGAGGAGGAGCTGGCCGGCCCTGCCCCCGCGAGCTGGCGTTTGCGGGGTCTGATCGCGTTCGAGGTCGCCCGTACGCGCGTGCTGCTCGCAGAGGGACTGCCGCTGCTGAGAGCGCTACGGGGACGCGAGCGCCTGGCGGTGGCCGCGTACGCGGGGGGCTGCGCGGCGGCGCTCGACGCGATCGAGCGGGCCGGCTACGACGTGCTCGGGGGCCCGCCGCGGGCGTCGCGGGCACGGCGGGTGACGAGGACGGCGCGGCTGCTGGCGGGGCGGGGCCTCGGTATCGCGGGCGGGCCGGTGGCGGGCGGCGGCGGCCCGTGGGCGGACGCCGGTGCACAGGCGGACGCCGGCATGCGGATAAATGACGGCATGCAGGCGGACGCCGGCGCACAGGGGAACGCCGGCACGCAGGCGAGCGGATGAGCAGCCTGCCCACCGAGGAGTCAAACGCCCACGTACGCCTCGCCTACCGCGAGTGCGAGTCGTTGACGCGCGCGGCGGCCGGCAACTTCTTCTACGGCATCGGCCTGCTGCCCGCGGCCAAGCGCCGCGCGATGTGCGCGGTGTACGCGTACGCGCGGCGCGTCGACGATATTGGCGACGGCGAGCTGGGGACCGACGAGAAGCTGCAGCGGCTGGAGGCCGTCGAACGCGACCTGGAGCGGTGCTCGCCCGACGATCCCGATCTGGTGATGGCGGCGCTCGCGGATGCGCGCAGGCGCTTCGGTTTGCCGCAGGACGCGCTCGTCGACCTGATCGAGGGGGTGCGGATGGATGTGCGGGAGACAGCCTATGAGCGGTTTCCCGAGTTGGAGCTGTACTGCCGGCGCGTCGCCGGCTCGATCGGGCGGCTGTGTCTGGCGATTTTCGGCGTGCCGCCGGAGACGCCTTCGCCGCCGGCGCCACAGCGCCGCCGTTCGAGTTCGAAGCCGACCCCGGAAGAGGAGGTGCCGCAGACCGCGCGGGAGATGGCTGACGCGCTGGGGGTCGCGCTGCAGCTCGTGAACACGCTGCGCGACCTGCGCGAGGACGTCGAGCGCGGGCGGGTGTACCTGCCGGGGCACGACCTGGTGCGCTACCACCTGCACGACGACGGCCCGCTCGACGCGGCGGCGCTGCGCGTGGTCGTGCGCGAAGGCAGTGTCGCGCCGACCCCGATCGTCGCGGGCTTCGGCGGCGACGACGTCAGCCAGCTGTTCGCGTTGATGCGCTTCCAGTGTTTGCGTGCCCGCGACGCCTTTCATCGCGGCTTCGTGCTGCTGGGACTGCTCGACCGCCGCAGCGCCGCCTGCGTGCTGGCGATGGCGGGGATCTACCTGCGGCTGCTGGAACGTATCGAGGAGCGCCCGGACCGCGCGCTCGCGGGGCGCATGTCGCTCTCCAAATGCGGCAAGGTGTGGGTCGCCGGCAGCGCGCTGGTCGGCCGGGGCGTGCCCGAACGCCACCCCGCGGAACGGCTGCCCGAGGAAGAGGAGACACATCCATGAGCGCGCGTGTCGTCGTGATCGGCGGGGGTGTCGCGGGAATCGCCGCGGCGCTCGACTGCGCGGCGGCGGGCGCGCGGGTGACGCTGCTGGAGGTGCGCCCGCGGCTGGGCGGGGCGGCGTACTCGTTCGAGCGCGAGGGGCTGACGATGGACAACGGCCAGCACGTGTTCCTGCGCTGCTGCGTCGCCTACCGGGAGCTGCTTGGGCGGATCGGCGGCGAGCAGGGCGTGTTCGTGCAGCCGCGGCTGGAGATTCCGGTGCTGTGCCCCGGCAGGCCGGTGACGGTGCTGCGCCGCTCGAACCTGCCGGTGCCGCTGCACCTGGCGGGGACGTTGGCGCGCTACCCCCACCTGACGCTGCGCCAGCGCGCGAGCGCGGCGTGGGCCGCGCTCGCGCTCGGGCGGCTTGACCCCGAGGACCTGGCGCTCGACAGCGTCACGTTCGGCGCCTGGCTCGGCGCGCACCGCCAGAGCCGCGCGGCGGTGGCGGCGCTGTGGGATTTGATCGCGCTGCCGACGCTCAACCTGCCCGCGGCGCAGGCGTCGCTGGCGCTGGGCGTGTTCGTGTTCCGCACGGGTCTGCTCGAGCAGGCGGACGCGGGGGACATCGGTTTTCACCGCCGCCCGCTCGGCGAGATCGTCGGCGGGCCGGCCGAGCGGGCGTTGCGCGCGGCGGGGGTGGACGTGAGGTTTGGCTTCAGGGTGCAGCGGCTGCAGCGCGCGGATGGCGGTTTCGAGGTGTCCGGCGACGAGGATGGCGTCAGTGCCGACGCGGTAGTCGTCGCGCTGCCACACGCTCGCGCCGCCGGGCTGATCGAACAGCTCGATCCCGTCGCGGCGGCGGGCGCCGGCGCGCTGCGCGACGCCCCGATCGTGAACCTGCACGTGGTCTACGATCGCGTGGTGTGCGAGTGGCCGTTCGCGGCCGGGGTGGGCACGCCGGTGCAGTATGTGTTCGACCGCAGCGAGGCGGGTGGGGTGGGGGCGGGGCGCCAGTACCTGGCGATCTCGCTGTCGGGCGCCGAGCGCGAGATGCAGATGAGTGTCGACGCTCTGCGCGAGCGCTACGTGCCGGCGCTGGCGGAGCTGTTTCCGCGCGCACGCGGGGCGAAGCTCGAGCTGTTCCTCGCTACGCGCGAGCACGCGGCGACGTTCCGCGCGCAGCCGGGCAGCGCGGCGCTGCGCGGCGGTCCCGCGACGGCCGTCCCGGGGTTGGCGCTGGCGGGGGCATGGACCGCCACGGGCGGCCCGGCGACGCTGGAGGGCGCGGTGCTCAGCGGGCACGCGGCGGCCGAGACCGCTTTGAGGACACTGTGAGCGGAGACCGATTGAGGACACTGTGAGCGAGCTGCTGATCGTCGCGCCGCTGCGCCTGGAGGCGGTGATGATCCGCCGCGGGATCAGGTGCGCGCCGGGGCAGCGGGCGGCGCGTGTGCGCCAGACGGGCATGGGCCCGCGCAAGGCGCGCGCGGCGGTGCGGGCGTTGGCGGGCGACCCCGCGCGACGTGTACTGGTGATGGGGTTCGGCGGCGGGCTGGACGACGAGGGCGAGGTCGGCGAAGCGGTCGTCGCCGAGGCGGTGCTCGGGCCGGAGGACGAGCGCGTCGAGTGCGCCGGCGCCGAGGAGCTGGAAGCGGCGCTGCGGGCCGGCGGGATGCGCGTGCGCACGGGTGTCGTCGCGTCGGTGGAACGGCTGGCGATGGGGGAGGCCCGCACGCGCCTGCGCGAGCGCGGGGCGGTCGCGGTGGACATGGAGTCGGTGTGGCTCGCGCCCGGCGTCGGCGGGCGGCCGTTCGCGGTGGTTCGCGTCATCTCGGATACGCCGGGCCGCGAGCTGACCCGGCCGCTGGCGACCGTCACTGGGATCGCGCGGGCCTCGGCGGCGCTGGCTCGCGCGGCGCGTTTGGTGCACACGTGGGAGCCGGCGCGGGCGCGCGCCGAGTGAGTGGCTGCGGCCGCGCCGCCCGGGTGATTGCCCGCGGCATCGTCTAGTCTGAGGCACAGATGGCGGCGCGCATCAGACAGAGCACGCGCATGGGCCTGTACCTGATGCGCCAGCGTTTGGCGAAACGGGACAAGTTCCCGTTGATCGTCGAGCTGGAGCCGCTGTTCCAGTGCAACCTCGCGTGCGCCGGCTGCGGCAAGATCCAGCACCCGGAGGAGACGCTGCGCCGCCGCATGTCGGTCGCGCAGGCGGTCGGGGCGATCGAGGAGAGCGGCGCGCCGATGGTCTCGATCGCGGGCGGCGAGCCGCTGATCCACCCGGAGATCCATACGATCGCCGCCGAGTTGGTCGGGCGCAAGAAGTTCGTCTACCTGTGCACGAACGCGCTGCTGCTCGAGCGCAAGCTCGAGCAGTTCACGCCGAGCCCGTACTTTGCGTGGGCTGTCCACATGGACGGGCTGCGCGAGCGCCACGACGCCTCGGTCGAACGCGAGGGGGTGTTCGACAAGGCGGTCGCCGCGATCAAGGCGGCGAAGGCGGCGGGTTTCCGCGTGACGACCAATACGACGTTCTTCACCCAGGATTCGCCCAAGACGGTGCGCGAGGTGCTGGATTTCCTCAACGACGATCTCGGCGTCGACGAGATGATGATCTCGCCGGCGTACGCGTACGAGAAGGCACCCGATCAGGATCACTTCCTCGGCGTGCGCCAGACGCACGAGCTGTTCCGCGCGGCGTTCGCCGATGGCCGGCGCAAGCGCTGGCGGTTGAATCACAGCCCGCTGTTCCTCGACTTCCTCGAAGGCAAGGCCGATTTCGAGTGCACGGCGTGGGGTATCCCCAGTTACTCGCTGTTCGGTTGGCAGCGTCCGTGCTACCTGATGTCGGACGGCTACGCCAAGACGTACAAGGAGCTGATCGAAACGACCGACTGGAGCAAGTACGGCCGCGGCCGCGACCCGCGCTGCGACAACTGCATGGCGCACTGCGGGTACGAGCCGACGGCGGTGCTGAAGACCACAAGCTCGCTGCGCCAGTCGCTGCGGGCGCTGGCGGGGTAGAGACCTGGGGTAGCCCCCAGTATTCGCTGCTCTCGGATCGACTGTGTGCTGGGTGGGCGCTGATGCCTCGCCAGGTCGTCAGGGAATCAGCTCGAACGCGCTGCGATGGGGGCGCGGCGCGACCGCTGCGAAGTGTCGTCGATCGAGTGTTACGATCGTCGAGGCTCCGATTCGCTCGGCGAGTGCGATCACCGAAGCATCGGTTCCTCCGAGCGGGAAGTCGGCGTACTGCTCGACAAGCTCGGCCATTCGCTCGAGGTCGGCTTCGTTTGGCCCTTCCACGTCGAGGTCGGCGATGCCGAGCAGGAACTTGCTCTCCGCGGTGGCGCCCAGGCGTCGCCCGACGAAGTACGTGGCCTCGGCAACCGCGAGAGCGGGGATGACGAAGCGGAGGTCCGCTCGCTCGAGCGCCTCGCGGGATGCATGGTGGTCTTGGTCGTCTGCGTCCGCTGCCGCGTAAAGCGGACCTGCATCAACGACGGCCAGGGAGACCATCCCACTCCTGATCCAGGAGCTTCTCCATGTCGCGGGCGGTCGTGTGGTGCCCGCTGTGCCCGACAGCCGCAAAGCGAAGCGTACGCGGTTGGTCTGCGTTCAGGCCAAGATGCTCTGTAAGCGCTTCGCGTGCAATCTCGGAGACCGATGCGTGTTGTCGTCGCGCTTGACGATCGAGCGCCGCCCCAAGCGCGTCCGGCAACGATATCGTTGTGCGCTTCATACGTGCATACTAGCGTCGCCCGAAACGGTGGCGGGCTCTCGCTTACCCACGTGGCTCCACTCCCCGCGCTCCCCTCGGATCGGCGATCGGTGGGCGGGCAGCGGGCTTGCGGTTCCCCGGCCGTGTCGCCCTCGCTGGCCGCCTGCAGCGCCGTCCCCCGCGATCTCCCCCGCGATTGGTGAAGAGGGTGCCGACCGAAGCCGCGTGTTACGCGCCTTGCCGCGTGACACGCGGCTTCAGCGCGAGTCCCCGTTGCGACCGGCCGGCCTCGGGCCGGCTGCGCCACCCTCTAGGGTCGCGCTGGTCCGCATCTCGCGCCAGCTCATGCCCTCGCCGAGCAGCGCGGGTAGGCCGAGGGCGAGGGCGGTGAGGATCTCGACGGCTTGGAGGATGATCCCGTAGGCGAGCGCAGGGCCCGCACCGACGCCGTAGGCGGCGAGTACGACGAGGCAGGCGGCCTGGAAGACGCCGACGTTCGAGGGCGTCGCGGGCAGGACGGCGCTGACGTTGACCGCGAGCAGCACGGCGGCCGCCGCGGCGAGGCCGCCGTGGGATTGCAGGCCGAGCGCGAGCAGCACGGCGTAGCAGGCGATCCATTGCAGCGCCCAGGCAAGCAGCTGGGAGAGCACGGCGGGAACGCCGTGGCGGGGCCGCGCGAACGCGGCGAGTCCCTGCCGGGCGAGGCGCAGCAGGCGGGCGAGCGTAACGGCGGCGAGCGCGACGCGCGGCGAGCGCGAGCGCTGGGCGAGGTGCAGCAGGCGCGGCCCGGCGAGCACGAGCGCGACGATCAGCAGTGGCACGAGCAGCACGCCGAGCACGGCGGAGAGGCCGTGCTGGAAGAGCTGCACGCTCGTGAACGTCACCGTCGCGAGGATCGCCAGGGCGAACAGGTTGATCAGCGTTTGCGAGAACACGCTGCCGGCGAGCACCGGCACCAGGCGCCGCGCGGGGCCCTCGAGGCGGCGCGAGAGGACGAGTACCTTCGTCGGCTCGCCGATGCGGCCGGGGAAGACGGCTGAGCCCATCACGCCGATCATCGTCGCGCGCATGACTGGCACCCAGGGGATGGCGATCGCGGGCAGGGCGGCGCGCAGGACCTCGTGCCAGGAGACCGCGCGCGCGAGCATCGCGAGTGACATCAGCGCGAGCGCGAGCGCGATCCAGCCGGGGCTGGCGGAGGCGAGCGCGTGGCCGATGCGGTGCAGGCCGAGCCGGGAGAGCGCGAACGCGAGGATGCCGGCGAGCAGCAGCGCAAGCAGCACGACGACGGTACGCCGGCGCACGCGGCGGGACCATCGGCGCCGGCGGGGAGGACGCTCCTGTGGCAGTGGCGGACGGGTCGCGGTCTCCATGACCTGGGTCTATCAGAGTACGCGCGTGTGCCGCCCGATCCGGGCGGCGCCCGTGTAATGATGCTCGCCGTGCTGCGAATCCCGACACCCTCCGCGACTGCCGCGACTGCCGTCGCAGCGGTCGTCGCAGCGGTTTTGCTGGCGCTGCTGATGGCCCCGGCCGCGCCCGCCGCGGAATCGGGTGCGCAGCTGTGGAGCGCGCTCGGCGGCAATGTCGTGTGCGGGATCGCGATTCACCCGGTCAACTCGCCGCCGATGGAACTGTTGTGCAGCTCACCGGCGGTTCCAACCCCGAAGACGGGTGAGGGCGACGGCGGCAACGTCTTTCTCGGCAGCGACGGCCGGCCGTCGCTGCGAAGGCTCAGTCAGGATTCGTTCGTCGGCACGCATCAGGTCAAGCTGTCGCCGGGCACGACGTGGAGCGTGGGTCCGATCTTCGTGCATTGCCGCGTCGGCGCCGGGCGCGTGCGCTGCGAGAACCGGGCGCACCACGGGTTCATGATCACGCGCCATTCCTACCGCGCGTTCTGAGCGCGCTCGCGGACGCCGCGAAGCCAGGTCCATCGCGCTGCGGGCGGTCAACATCGACACCGAGCATCGTCAAGGCTTGGCCGCACCGATGCGGGCCACCATCGAGGGAGTCGCATCGCGGTTGTGGCACGGCCCGCGTTGCGATGGTCGCGCGGCATCTGCAACGTGCTTCGGCTCGCCGCACGCCGCCTATTCCATGTTGACGTACCCCGTCGCTTCGGAGGGGGTGCGGGTGTTGAGCGCGACCTTGTTTTCGTAGTTGCCCTCGATCGTTTGGATGTCGCCGCCCGGCAGCACGTCTTTGACGATCCCGACGTGCTCGTCGCCGAACACGATCAGGTCGCCGGGACGCGGCGTGACGCCGGGGCCGTTGGCGATCGCGCGGCCTGTGCTCTGGGCCCACGACCAGATCTCGCTGACGGCGCCGAGCCCTTCGCCGTGCGTGCCGAGCGGGGAGCCGGCTTCGCGGGCGGCCCAGGAGGCGAAGTATGCGCACCACGGGGCGCCGGGGATCGCGCCCGCGGTCGCCGTGCGGTAGTGCGCGATCGCCGGCGATTCGTTGGAGCCAGGCGGCTGCTCGGTCTGGCCGGCCTGGCTTTCGGCGATCGCGACGATCCGCGCGCCAACGCTCGAGCCGGGGGTCGCCAGCGCGCTGCTCATCGCCGGCGCGAGCGCGGACGCGCCGGTCGTGCCGGGCGCCGCGGTCGTGGGGTACGCCACGCCCGTGAGGCCGGCGTCCGCGGTCGCGCCGGGAAGTGTCGCCGTGGGGGAGAGGCCAGTGCTGCCGGGCGCCGTCGATGTGCCTGTGAGGCCCACGCTACTCGCGCTGTCCGAGCTGCCCGCGAGCCCGCTCGTTTCCGTCGACGGCGACGCGCCGGTGGAGGTCGAGCTTTCGCTTGCGCTGCGCAACGCTTGCGCGAACGAGGTCGTGCCCGCCGCCGCGCCGGCTTCGGGCGCCGCTTCGGAGGCCGCCGCCGGCGCAGCGGTGCCGCCGGTGCGGGCTGTCAGCGCCATCAGCGTCGCCGGGCTGGCCAGCGCCTGTTCGAGCGTCGCGACGCGCGCAAGGACCGATTCGACAGACATCGCACCGGGTAATCGGCCGGGGTGCCCCCCGCGTTGAGGGCGCTGGGCGCCACGGGGTTGTTACATTGCGATTGGACGCTAAGCCGGAAACATCGGCCTTGATGTATGGCATCACATTTGATGCATTGACCCCTCGGTGGGATGTTTTACGATCGGAGACGAAGGCGTAAACATCTGCAGTGATGTATCGCATCACGGATGATGTTTACGTCTCGGAGCAAATCAAACAACAAGATGGGCGCCCTGCGCGCGGTGGGGTTGGGTTTTTGGGAGTGGAACCCCTGCGGGGTTCCGGAGGGGGTTGCTTGCCGACCTCCGGTACTAGGACCGAAGTTTTGGGGCGGGACCGTTGAGAGCGTGCTTGGTGCTGCCGTTGAGCGCGTGCTTGGTGCTGGGGGCCGTTGAGCGTGCGTGCTTGGTGCTGCCGTTGAGCGTGCGTGCTTGGTGCTTGGGGCCGTTGGAGAGCGTGCTTGGTCCTTGGGACCGTTGGGAGCGCGCCCGATGGTGCTCGACGGTGCGCCCGAGAGCGCAGGACGGCGCGCCCTTAAACGACGAGATGGACGGCGCGAGCGCCGCCCATCTCGACCACCGTTCCCTCGATGAATCGGCGGTATGTGGCTTCCGTCGGTCATGCCTGACCGCATGAAGCGTTTGTTGTCCGTCCCTGCAGGGTCGCGAGGACCCTCAGGACGGGCTTCGCTGCAGCGGCGGCGCATGAGCGCCGCCGCTGAGGAAGATCTTGAGACCTATTCGAGCAGCTTCAGCACTGCCTGCGGCAGCGACTTGGCCTGGGCGAGGACCGATACGCCGGCCTGCTCGAGAACCTGGTCTTTGGTGAAGTTCGTCGTTTCAGCCGCCATGTTGGCGTCGACGATCGAGCTTTGCGCCGCGGACAGGTTCTGGTTGTAAATCGCGAGGTTGCTCTCCGTGTACTGCAGGCGGTCCTGAACCGAACCGAATTCACCGGCTGCCTTGGAGACCGCAGCGATGTTTTCTTCGATGTTTTTCAGGGCTTCTTTTTCGGAGAGTTTGACTTCTTTGAGCGCTTCGCTGAGCTTGATCGTGTTGACGGAGATTTTTTCTTCTTTGCCTTCGTTGGCGCCGACCTGGAAGGAGATTTCCCCTTTGGCGCTCAGCAGCGCGATCCCGTTGAACGAAGTCGTTTCACCCACACGCTTGACCTCGGCGTTGAGCTGCGTGACCTCGCCTTCGATGGCTTCCTGGTCGGATTTCGAGTTGGTGCCGTTTTCGTACTGCACCCCGAGCTCGCGCACGCGCTGGAGCATCTGTGCGACCTCGTTCAGCGCGCCCTGTGCCGTCTGCGCAAGCGCCACGGCGTCCTGGCTGTTCTGTTCGGCCTGCGTCAGGCCGTTGATCTGGCTCTGCAGACGCTGGCTGATCGCGTAACCCGCGACGTCGTCCGCCGCCGAGTTGATCTTCAGGCCCGAGGAAAGCCGTTCCATCGACGTGGACAGCATGCCCTCGGTGTTGCTGAGGTTGCGCTGTGCGTCCAGCGCCTCAATGTTGGTGTTGATCGTCAGGGACATTCGTGCATCTCCTTGATGACGGTTTGGTGGTTAGTCCCGGGCCGACTCCATGTCAGCCCTTCTTTCACGCCTGTTTATCGCCCCCTGCCGCCCAAACTTGAGGATGTCCAGTTTCGGCTGGCCGCAGGCGGCGTAGCCGGGGTGGGTGAGGGCGCCGTGACCGCGCCTACCGTCGCCCGGCGACCGGGCGTGTGTCGCCCGCGGACAGCAGCGCTGGCTCGGCCAGGCCGCGCTTGGCCAGCTCGGCGGACAGCAGCTCGTGCTGGGCGTGGCGCAGCTCGGCGACGACGAGGCGGCGCCAGACGAACACGGCGGCGGCCCACAGCACGACGTAGCAGACGACCCCTGCGATCAGCGCCCGCAGGCCGGCTTCGACGAACGAGTGCGTTGGCAGCGACAGGTACCCGCCGAGCAGGAAGCCGCCCAGGCCGCCCCATGCCTTCGCGCGCGCCACGGAGTGGGCGGCGCGCGGGTGGGCGGCGAGGCTCATGCCGCCCGCGTCGCCGTCTCCGTTCGCGGTGCCCTTGCCCTTCTTGCCCTTCGCGTCGCCCTTGCCCTTGGCGTCCGTCTTGCCCTTGCCCTTGCCCTTGCCCGACGCGTTGGCGCTCTTGGCTTTGGCTTGCGCGGCGTCGCCGCCGGCGCCCGTCTGTTCCTGCTCCTCAGCCATGTCGGCCTCCCTGCTCCAGCCCGCGGCGCCGTTCGGCGCGCTGGCACTCGAAGATGTAGCGCACCAGACGCCGGTGGTCGCCCTCGCTGATCTCGTCGAAGCAGACCGCGCGCCGGCCCTGGCTGTCGGTGCGCACGACCGTGCCTGTGCCGACGATCGGGGCCCCGCCCTGGGCCGTCGTCAGGCGGAAGCCGATGCGCTCGCCGACCTTGAGTGTGCCTGGGCCCGCGAGCAGCATGCCGCCGCCGCTGAGGTCAACCGAGAAGGTCTGCACCGAGCCGGGTCCGCTGGCTGCGCTCACGGCGACGGGGCGCGTCGCGGGCACGCGCACGTATTCGCGCTCCTGGATCACCTCGCACGGCTCCAGCTCGTCGAAGCGCAGCAGCTCGCTGCCTTCGAGCGTCACCACTCCGCGCAGCCGCACTCGGCCGCGGCCGCTCGTGAACTCCAGCTCGACGCCGCTCAGACGCCCGCGCTGGAAGGGCTGCTCGCTGCGGAACATCAACGCGACCAGCAAGCTGTCGCCGTCGCACTCGGCGACGCGGGCGGGCACCCGTTCGCCGGACGGGCGCACGATCGTCACCGCCTCCGCACGCGCGGGCAGGCTCGGCGCGGCCTCGCTCTGGGTCTTGACGCGTCTCAGTCGCATCGGCTTGTCACACTCGTCGGGGGATCGCTCGCATCGTGGTCGCCTGTCTAGGGGTGATCGGCATCGGGACGGCTGGGATCGAGCGATGGGTGAACTGACCGGTGCGATGGGACGAGAGGATGGGACGAGAGGACGTGGTCGGGGTCTGCGTGCCCGGGCTCAGCCCAGCAGCCGCTCTGCCAGCTCAACAGGGTCGATCTGGGTCAGGCCGCCGCGCGTCCCGCCGGTGCTCGCCGTGCCGCCGCTCGCCCCGGCGCCGCTCAGCAGGTATGCCGGGGCCAGGCCGAACGCGCACGCGGTCTCGACTGCGACGCCCAGCTGGTCGGTCTCGTCGGCGTGCGTGATCGCCAGAGCGTCCACTGCCAGCGGGCTCAGCGCCTCCAGCAGCTGCGTCGCCGCGCGGGCACCGAGCGTCGCCGGCAGCGCGAGCACCGTGCGGTCGGGCTTGATCGTCTCCAGCAGCGCCGCCTGTGCGCGGATCGCGCCGCGGTCGGCGGGTGAGATCGACGGCAGGTCGAGCACGAGCAGCCCCTGCTCGCGTGCGGCGCGCAACATCTGTGCTGTCTGCGGCGCGGCGACCGGCGCCGGCTCGGCGTCCGTGTCGAGCAGCACGCACGGCTCGTCGCGCTCCTCACCCGCAGCGACCTGCGCGCAGAGTGCCGTCACGGTGCTGCGCGACTCGTAGACCTGCACGAGCGCCCGCCCGCACGTCGTCTTGCCGCTGCCACCCGGGCCGACGAGCGCCACGGTGGCACCGCCGACCGGCAGCGGCGCTACGGCGGGTATGCGCTGGGCGAGCGTGCGCTGCACCGCGCTTGCGAGGCTGGTGCGCGCCGGCATCAGCGGCAGCGTGTGCGCGGCGGCGGTCTCGATCAGCTCGCGCACGACCGCCTCGCCCATCCCGCAGCCCAACAGCCGCTCTTCGATCTTCGCCCGGGCGCGGCCGCGGGGGAGGGAGGAGGGGAACAGCACCGGGGCCGGGGTTGCGGGTGCTGGGGTGGCCGGGGCCGGGGCGGGTGTTGCGAGGGCGGGGGTGGCCGGGGCCGGGGCGGGTGTTGCGAGGGCGGGGGTGGCCGGGGCCGGGGCCGGTGTTACGAGAGTGGGGGTGGCCGGGGCCGGGGCGGGCGTTGCGAAAGTGGTGGTGGCCGTCGCCAGAGCCGGCGTTGCGAGAGTGGGAGCGGCCGCCGCCGGTGCCTGTGGTTGGACGAGCGTTTGTGTGGGCGCCTGCGGCTGGACAAGCGCTTGCGGCTGGACGCGGGTCTCCACGACGGGTGCCTGTGCGGGCGCTGCAGCGGCGGTCACCGTTGGCGCGGGCAGCGCGGCCTCGGCCTGCGCCAGCGCGGCGGCGAACGGGTCGGGGACGCGCGTCGCCGCCTCGCCGGCCGCCGCGATAAAGCTCGCGGGGGTCAGCTCCTCGAACTCGGCCGCGATCTGGTCGGTGAACGCGGCTGGCGCCTTTGCAAGGGGCGTGGCCTCGGGCGCCGCCAGGGGCGCGGGTGTGGCGTCGGGAGTGGCTGAGACCGTGGGTGTGGCGTCGGACGCCGCCAGGAGCGTGGGGCCGGCGTTGGGCGCAGCCGGGAGCGCCGGCACGGCGTCGGGGGCGGCTGCCTGCGTGCCCGCGAGCGCGTTGGGCAGCGCTGGCACGGCGTCGGGGGCGGCTGCCTGCGTGCCCGCGAGCGCGTTGGGCAGCGCCGGGGCGCCGCCGTCCTCGTCGTAGCGGTCGACGCGCGGCGTGCCCGGGCGGGCCTCGATTTCCACGAACGGGCGTTGGAAGAAGCCGGCGACGCCGCCCGTCAGGCCCTTCTCGCGGCGCACCACGACTGCGTCGGAGCCCAGCTCGGCTTCGATCTTGGGGATCAGCTCGTCGACGGTGCGCCCGCGGTACACGCGCGTCAGGTCCGTCGCCGGGCTCTCGGTGGAGGCGTTCATGCGTGGATCACTCCAATCGTCTCGACGTTGACGCCGGGTGCGATCTCGTTGTAGGAGCACACCGGCAGGTGGGGTTGGGCTTGGGCGATCAGGCGGCGCAGGTGGCGGCGCACGCGCGCCGAGCACAGCAGCACCGCGCCACGGCCGCCGGCGGCGGCGGCGTGCTCGACCTGGGCGCGCAGCGCGGTGACGATCGCCTGCGCGCGGGGCGGGTCGATCGCTAGGTACTCGCCGTCGGTCGTCTGCGTGATCGAGGTCGCGACCTCCTGCTCGATCGCGGGGTCGAGGGTGATCGCCCGCAGGCAGAGTCGCTCGTCGAGGTGCGGGGCCGTGATCGCGCGGCCCAACGCCTGGCGGGCGTACTCGGTCAACAGGCCCGTGTCCCGCGTTATTCGCGCCTTGTCGCCGATCGCCTCCATGATCGTGCCGAGGTCGCGCACGGCGACGCCTTCGCCGAGCAGCGCCTGCAGCACGCGCTGGATCTCGCCGAGCGACAGCAGCTCGGGCACGACCTCCTCGACGACGGCGGCGTTCGACTCCTTGAGCTGGTCGAGCAGCGCCTTGACGTCCTGACGGGACAGCAGCTCGGCGGCGTGCGAGCGGATCGTCTCGGTCAGGTGGGTGACGATCATCGACTCGGCGTCGACCACGGTGTAGCCGAGCGACTCGGCCTCGGCGCGGTCGGATTCGTGCACCCACACCGCCGGCAGCCCGAACGCGGGCTCGGTCGTGGGGATGCCCTGCAGGCCGCCGGCGGCGTCGCCGGGGTCCATCGCGAGCAGGTGCCCGGGCATGATCCGCCCCCTGGCGATCTCCGAGCCGCGCACCTTCAGCGCGTACTCGTGCGAGTCCATGCCCAGCTCGTCGTGGATGCGCACCGCGGGGATCACGATCCCCAGCTCGCCCGCGATCTGGCGGCGGATCATGCTGACGCGCCGCAGCAGCGCGCCGTGCGCGCTGTCCTCGACGAGCGGCACCAGCCCGAAGCCGATCGCCAGCTCGAGCGCGTCGATGGAGACGCGCTGCAGCGCCTGCTCGGAGTCCGCGCCGGCCGCGCCGCCGCCGGGCAGCGCTGCCTTGGCGCTGCCGCCGGCGTTCACGCCGCGGGCGCCGTCGGCGCCGGGGGCGAGCAGCGCGGTCTCGCCGTCGCGCTCGCCGGGCATGCCGTTGCGCACGCTCCAGCCGACCGCCGCGAACGCCGCGGCGATCGCCAGGAAGGGCAGCTTCGGCAGGCCCGGGACGAGCGCGAACAGGCCGATCGCGGCGGCCGCGACGAGCGGCGCCTTGCGCTGGCTCAGGATCTGGCCGGCGATGTCGCTGCCGAGGTCGCGGTCGGAGACCGCGCGGGTGACGAGGATGCCGGTCGCGACCGAGATCAGCAGCGCCGGGATCTGCGCGGCGAGGCCATCGCCGACCGTCAGCAGCGAGAAGGTGTGGGCCGATTCGCTGAACGACAGGTGGTGCTGGAGCATGCCGACGACGATCCCGCCGATCAAGTTGATCGCGGTGATGATCACGGCCGCCATCGCATCGCCCTTGACGAACTTCGACGCGCCGTCCATCGCGCCGTAGAAGTCGGCTTCCTGGGCGATCTCCTTGCGCCGCGCCCGCGCCTGATCGTCGGTGATCAACCCCGCGTTCAGGTCCGCGTCGATTGCCATCTGCTTGCCCGGCATCGCGTCGAGCGTGAAACGCGCGCCGACCTCGGCGACGCGGCCCGCGCCGTTGGTGACGACGACGAACTGGATCACGACGAGAATCAGGAAAATCACGAGCCCGACGACGACGTTGCCGCCGACGACGAACTGGCCGAAGTCGCGTACGACGCTGCCGGCGTCGCCGGTGGTGAGGATCAGCCGCGTCACCGACACGTTGATCGCCAGCCGGAACATCGTGGTGAGCAGCAGCAGCGAGGGGAACGACGAGAAGTCGAGCGCCTTGCCGAGATACATCGTCGCGACGACGATCGTCAGCGCCGCCGAGATGTTCAGCGTGATCAGCAGGTCGATCAGCGCGCTGGGCAGCGGCACGACAAGCATCGTCACGACCGTCACCACCGCGACCGCGGCCAGCAGGTCGGTGTGCTTCAAGAGCTTGCGGAACGTTGTCGCTCATTGGACGGCCTTTGGTTGCTGGATGGTGGGCCGCGGTGTCGCGGGCGGCTGGTTGGTGGGTTGCTGGGTCACGGGTTGCGGGTTGGTGGGTTGCTGGGTCGTGGGCGGCTGGTTGGTGGGTTGCTGGGTTGCTGGGTCACGGGTTGCCGGAGGGTGGGCTGCCGGGTGGCGGGTCCGTGAGCGACGCAGGGCACGGTCGCGGGTGCGGGCGTCCCGCGCCGGCGCGGGGCAGGACGCCCCGCGGGTTCGCGCCCATCGGCGGGCCCGCACGCGCGGACGATCCCCAAGCGATAACCCTGCCTCACAGCGCGTACCTCCTGCGCCGGGCGAGCCGGTAGACGAAGGCGAGCACGCGGGCGACCGCGGCGTACAGTTCCTCGGGGATCACCTGGCCGATTTCGACCGAGCCGTGCAGGGCGCGCGCGAGCGGGGGGTCGGGGACGACCGGCACGTCGTGCTCGGAGGCGATGCGGCGGATCTGCAGGGCGATCAGGTCCTGGCCCTTGGCGACCACTTCGGGCGCGGCGCGCATGCCGTCGTAGCGCAGCGCGACGGCGAAGTGGGTGGGGTTGGTGACGACCACGTCGGCCTGCGGCACGGCGGCCATCATGCGGTTGCGCGCGGCGAGCATGCGACGGCGGCGCTGGGCGGTTTTGACCTCGCTGGGCAGCCCGTACTGGCGCTGCTCGTCCTTGAGTTCCTGCTTGGTCATGCGCAGCTCGCGCTCGTGGCGGCGGCGCTGCCAGCCGTAGTCGATCGCGGCGATCAGCAGGTAGGCCAGGGCGGCGCGCTGGGCGATCGACATCGCGCGGCTGCCGAGCGCGATGCCGAGCGCGGCGGGGGGGATGCCGACTTCGGAGGCGAGCGTGCCGAGACCGGGGATCAGCGCGAGCGTCGCGACGCCCGCGACGACGGCGATCTTCGCGATCGCCTTGAGCGTCTCGAACAGGGCGTTCGGGCCGAAGATGCGCTTCGCGCCCGACAGCGGGTTGATGCGCTTGAAGTCGAGCTTCAGCGGCTGGGGGTGGGGGCGGAAGCCGACCTGCGCGGCGCCGGCGAGCAGGCCCGCGCCCATGCAGATCGCGCCGACGGGGCCGAAGCTGAGCAGCAGCGTGTCGAGCACGGTCTGCATCAGGCCGTGCAGCCCCGCCGCGCTGGTCGCCTGCGTGGGGTTGGCGATCTCGGCGTAGATCTGGCGGAAGGCGTTCTGGGCGGAGTCGGCGATGCTCGGGCCGAGCAGGCTGAGCGCGAACAGGCCGGCGGCGAGCACGACCGCGCCGCCGACGTCGCCCGAGCGCGCGACCTGGCCCTCCTTGCGGGCGCGCTCGCGGCGCTTGGCGGTCGGTTTCTCGGTGCGGTCCTCGTGGGCCATCGGGGGTGCTCACCCATTCCTTTGCGCGCTGCGATTCGCGTGTGCGCGCGTGCCCGAGGTTGAGACCAAGCGGGGGTGCTCACCCATTTCTTTTCGCGCTGCGATTCGCGCCTGCGCGCGCGGGGGGTTAAGACCAACCCTACGCGCGCGCGTACGCGCGCAGGCGCGATTCGCGTTTGAAAATTGCATTTCGCACACCCCCCTCGCCGACCCCCGCCGCCAGTCAAGTTGCAATCTGCACATAGCCGAGCCGCCCGCCCCTCACGCCACGTGCAGCGCGCCGAGCGCCGCGCCCACGCTGGTCGACATTTGCCCGGCGATCCAGCCGCCGAGGAACGGCAGCGTGGCGCCGACGACGAGCAGCGCGACCGCGACCTTCGCCGGAAAGCCCACCGCGAACACGTTCAGCTGAGGGACGACCCGCGAGACCACGCCGAACGCGGCGTCGGTGATCAACAGCGCGATCAGCACGGGCGCCGCAATCTCGAGCGCCGAGGTCATGAGCGTCGCGAAGACCCGCTCGGTGCCGCCCACGAGCGAGCCGAGCCGCGGGGCGGAGGCAAGCGGCACCAAAGAGTAGGTACGCTCCAGCCCACGCAGCACCCATGCTTCGCCACCGGTGACGAAGAACACGGCGATGCCCACCATCGAGTAGAGGTGCGAGAACGCGCCGCTTTCGTTGCCGCTGAACGGGTCGATCAGGCCCCCCAGCGAGAAGCCGGCGTCGAGGTCCACGAGCGCCCCCGCCGCTTCGACCGCGCCGAACAGCACGGCGAAGGCGAACGCGAAGCCGAGGCCGACGAGGCCGTTCTGGACGATCAGCGTGCCGAGCGCGAGCGGAGCCGAGGGGATGTGCTGGCCGTGCAGGGCGATCGGCGCGAAGCCGATCGAGATGCCGACCGCGACGATCCCGCGCACGCGCCCCGGGATCAGCGGCGAGGCGAACGGCGGCGCGAGCACGAACAACGGCGTGACGCGTGCCAGCACGACAATGAACCCCGCCAGCTCGTTGCCCGCCAGTTTGCTCAGCAGCTCGGTCACCGCGGACTCCCGGCGGCGGGCCGCGACGATGTCGTGAATGCCCTGGGGGTCGTGGTCCCTCCGGCGGTGGGCCGCGCGCGCATGGTGCAGTGTGTGCAAGCGGCGTTCATGAGCCGACGATCGTCGGGATCGAGGTGTACAGGTTCGTCGTGTACGCGACGAGCTGGTTGAGCATCCACGGCCCGAGCAGCACGACGACCGCGGCGATCGTGGCGATCTTCGGGATCAGCGTCAGGCTCTGCTCCTGGATCTGGGTGATCGCCTGGAAGATGCTGACCAGCAGACCGACGAGCATCGCCCCGAGCAGCAGCGGCCCCGCGACCTTGAACGCGAGGCTCATCGCCTGCGAGGCAAGATTGATGACGGTGTCCTGATCCATGGCGGCGGGTCCTCGATGTGGGTTTTTGTTTTGGGGGGGAGGGGAGTTCGTTGACTGGCTAGAGCGTGGGCGGCCGTAGGTCAGTGGAAGCTCTGCACGAGCGCCTTGATCACGAGATCCCAGCCGTCGACGAGCACGAACAGCAGGACCTTGAATGGCAGCGAGATGAAGGTTGGGGGCAGCATGATCATCCCCATGCTCATCAGCGTCGAGGAGACGATCAGGTCGATGATCAAAAACGGCAGGAAGATCAGGAAGCCGATCTGAAACGCGCTCTTCAGCTCGGAGACGATGAACGCCGGGATCAGCACCTCGGTCGGCACTTCCGCGCGGGTGTGCGGCACTTTCGCGTGTGCGAGCTGCACGAACAGCGAGATGTCCTGGGTGCGCGTCTGGCGGAACATGAATTCGCGCAGCGGCTGCTCGGCGCGTTCCAGCGCGACCGTCGTCGAGATGCGGTGCGCGCTCAGCGGTTCGATCGCGTTGCGCTTGATCGCGCCGACGGTCGGCGCCATCACGAACAACGTGAGAAAGAGGGCGATCCCGACGAGTACCTGATTCGGCGGAGCGTTGGTCGTGCCCATCGCCGTGCGGATGAACCCGAGCACGATCAGGATGCGGCTGAAGCCGGTGACCGTGAACAGGATCGCCGGCACCAGCGTCAGACCGCCGAGCAGCAGCAGGATCTGGACGGCGTTCGAGGAGGAGACGTTCACCGCCGCACCGTCCATTCGCGCAGCCGGTCGACGAGCAGGCCCGTCGTGCCGCCGGGCGCGCCCGGGGTGCGGCCTGCGCCGGGGATCTGCAGCGATCGTCTGCTACCGCCGCCCCCCGCGCCGCCGCTGCCCCCCGCGCCGCCGCCGAGCGGGCCCGAGTCGTCGCCGCCGGCGAGATCGAGCAGGCCCGTTTCGCGCGCCTGCTCCTCGGTGTAGCGCTGGATCGGCACGACGCCCTGCTCGGCGCTGCCGAGCAGCAGGTAGTCGCTCCCGGCGCGCACCAGATGCAGCGTGCGGCCCGACCCGAGCGGCAGCGTCGCCAGGCTCGAGAGGCCGCTGCCCGCCGTGCCGCGCGTGCGCCCGGTCTTGACCTGGCGCAGCACCCACGCGAGCCCCCAGATGACGGCGATCACGATCAGCAGGCCGACGATCGTGCGCACGAGGCTCGGGCCGCTGCTCGTGCTGGCCGCGTGAGCACCGGAGCCCGTGGAGCCGAGGTTCAGCGGCGTGCTTTCGCTGCCGCCCTTCTCGGCCGGCTTGTACGCCTGCGCAGGGTCCGCGCCCGCGAGTAGCGAGCAGCACAGGGCACAGACCAGCGCACAGCCGACCATGGCCGCGCGCAAGGCAGCGACGGCGGCCCCGCGGGCCGCGCGGTAAGGCAAGGTAAACCTGGTCATCGAGGGATGACTCCGAGGAAGAGTCCGCCCGGTTATCGGCGCTGCGCGCGCGGGCTTGAGCGGTGAGCACGTTTGAAACGGTGTTGCCCGAGGGTGTTCACTCTGCGCTGGCGGCCGTGCTGCCCGGCAACGGCTATGACATGTGTGGGCAGGTGCTGCAGATGCCGACCACGATCGTCGCCCAGAACGGGGCGCAGCTCACCCAGACCACCAAGGTCGCGGTCAGCGGGTGTGGCAAGGCCAAGGTGCGCAAGAGGAGCAGTGCCTGTCGCAAGAAGCACGGCAAGGCGCGCCACGCTTGCGAAGCGCGGGCGCGGCGCAGGAGGCGCAAGTAGGCGCCACAGCAGGAGGCGTTGCGCGGGACGCGGGCCACGGAGGGCCCGCGCCGTTCAGCGCACCTTCGCGGGCCACCACGCGCGGACGATCACTCACCCAAAACCCACAAAACGGTCGTTCACGCCGCTCGGCCGGGCGCATTCCGATCGACAGCTCGACGCGTGTCAGGACCGAGGCGGCGAGCGTCTCTTCGCGTTCGATCGCTCCTCGCAGCAGCTCGCGCGCCGGCTGCACGCCGCGCAGGTAGTCGACGAGCACGGAAGTATCGACGACCGGGCTCACCCGTGTGCTTGCAGCCTGCGTGCGGTGCCCGTGCGCACCCGCTCGACGAACTCTCCGCCGTCCTCGCTGCGTCCCCGCCAGCCGCCGAACGCGCTGTCGAGCAGGCGCAGCCTGTCGGCCTTGGGTACCGGCTCATAGCGCGCGTCGAGCGCTTGGCGGACCAGTTCGGCGAGCGAACGTCCGCTCTGGGCGGACTCCTCGCGCAGGCGCGTGTACTGGGCGTCCGTCAGCATGATCTGGGTACGGTGCATGGCGATGTAATGCTACATCATATTGGCCGCGCCGTCCGCGTCCCGGGGGTTGACAGCTGTGTCGTTGTGCGGTACTGTGCGTTTTGCCGGTGTCTTTGGGTGCTGGTATACATAGGGTCTGGTTGGGGTCAATGGGGTTCGTGGTTGGCCTTAGCGCGCGTGTGTGTTGCGGGTCTCGGTTGGAGGGGGCTGGGCTGGTGGAGTTTGATGAGGGAGCTGGGGTTTAGCGTGGGTCGTTTCGGGACAGGCGTTTCAGGAGATTTTGCGCATGGTGGGGTAGGTCCTCATGGATGCGCCAGCTTGGCGCTGTCGCATCTCTCTCTCTCTCTCTCTCTCTTGTCCGTTAGAGCTTCCGGCAGCTAGCCGTCGGCCTGGGCGTTTTCGCCTGGCGGCCCTCCCCGTGTGCGGGGAGGGTGTTCGCGTGTCCGGGGCTGTTGGTGCCCTGGTTGTGCCGGTGCCTGTTCGCGCTGGTGGTCTTGCTGCTGGGGGGCTGGTTTAGGTGCCTGCCTCGCGTGCGCGTGGACATGGTGGTGGGCGTGTGCTTGTGCGTGGGGCGACGCGGGCGCAGGTCGCTGAGATTCAACGTTCGCGGCTGTTCAGTGCGTGTGTCGGGGCGCTTGAGGATCTGGGTTGTGAGCGTACGACCGTGGCGGATATCACGGGGCGTTCGCGTGTTTCGCGGCGCACGTTCTATGACCTGTTCGCCAACCGTGAGGAGTGCGTCGTCGCGCTTTTGGAGGACATCGTTGCGCGGGTCTCGCGCGAGCTGGCCGTTGCGGGGCTGGAGGGGCTGGGTTGGCGTGAGCGGATGCGCGGCGGGCTGTGGGTCGTGCTGTGCTTCTTCGATCGTGAGCCCGCGCTTGCGCGGACTTTGGTGGTGCATGCGGCGCGGGGTAGCGGCCGGGTGTTTGACACCCGCGAAGCGATCCTCTCCCGCCTGGTTGCCCTCGTTGACGAGGGGCGCGGGGAGAGCACGCGCGGCGCCGGCGCGAGCGAGCTGACAGCCGAGGGTGTCCTGGGCGCGGTGCTCGCGGTCGTGCACGCGCGGCTGCTACGCGAAGAACCGCTGCCGGGTCTGTTGGGTGAGCTCTCGGCGCTGGTTGTGCTGCCGTATCTGGGGCCGGCGGCGGCGCGGCGTGAACGGCAGCGCCCGGCGCCCGCGCCGGTGCGTTTCAGTGGCGCGCCGCAGCCTGTGCTCGCTGCTGCACAGGACCCGCTGGCGGGGCTGCCGCTACGCGTGACGTACCGCACCGCGCGCGTCCTGGAGGGTGTGGGGCGCCGGCCCGGTGCGAGTAATCGCGAGGTCGGCGAGTACGCCGGTGTCGCCGATGCCGGCCAGATCTCGAAGTTGCTCGCGCGGTTGCAGCGGCTGGGGTTGTTGGAGAACCGTGGTGGGGGGCGCGCGAAGGGCGCGGCGAATGCTTGGGCGTTGACGCCCGTGGGGTTGCAGGTTGCTCGCTCGCTTGGCGGGCGTGCTGGCAGTGAGACCGGTCCCCGTTCGGGGGACGAATGAGACAGACAGGAAAGGCAGGTTGCTGTGCTGCATTTGTTTAGGAAGACTGCAGTGGCGCTGGTCGTCGTGGGGGCGATCGGTGCTGTTGGCGCGGGGTCCGCTGCGGCGGCTTCGTGGCATGTCGGCGGAGAAGAACTGGCCGGGTCGGCGTCGCTGGCGCCGGCGGTGAAAATGGTCGAAGAAGTCAGGTTGGAAGAAAGCTTCGGTATCAAGATCCGGTGTACCGGTGTCGAACTGAAGGGTGCGAGTATCGCTGCGCCCGCCGGCGGCGGTATTGAACATCTCGTGTTGACGAACTGTGGTGTGACGGGGGGGAACTGTACTTTGAAAGGCTTGACGATTGAAAGCAAGCCGTTGAGCGTCGCGGCGTCGCTGGGCAGTAAAAGCCCTGAAGATGTGTTGGCGGTCAAAGCGGCGTCGGGCAAAGTGCTCGCGGAATACACGCTCGTGGGGCCGAAATGCGCGCTCGCGGGCACCGTGGCGCTGACGGGCAAAGCGACGTTCGTGCTGCCGTCGGGTGGTGAAGAACTCGTCGAACAGGAAGTTTTGATGCGTACGCTGCAGAGCAGCGGCGAATTGAAGGAGGGCGTCTCTGGTGTGACGTTGGAGGGTGGTTTGAAGGCGAAGCTTGCGTCCGGTATGGGCTGGAGTTTTCGCTAAATGATTAGGGCTCACGAAGCAATAGATGGCGGGATTGGGGTGCTCGGCTGGTGGATGCCAGACACCGGACGCGTGCGCAAGCGTGCCGGTAGCACGTTGAGCATCGCGGGCGGCGGCTGGCGCCGCCAGACGAGTGCACCGGCCCGTCAGATATTGATTCGTGGGCCCTTAGGCGGCAGCACTATGGGAGGTCGAAAGATGAAGCGTTTCCGCTGGTTGTCGATAGTAGTCGAGATGGTCGCTTTCGGCCTGCTGGTGCTGCCGCCAACCGTAGCCGGGGCTGCGGTGGGGGAAGGGTGTCCGAATGAATCGCTGCGCAGCGAACTGGGCTCGGGTTTGCTGCCGGAATGCCGGGCGTATGAGATGGTCACGCCGGTGTACAAGGAGGGCTACCCGGTGCTGACCACAAAAGACGGTTTTGCTGGGGATGGGGGACAGGCGATCCTCGACAGTGAGGGTGAATTTGCGGGTAACCCTGGTGGGGGGTGGCCGGTGGAAGAAGCGTTTTTGTATCTCGATCGGCGTACGCCCGGGGGGTGGCGTCTGTCGCCGTTGAATCCGCCGGATTCGCAGTTTGTCGGGCAGGAACCGGTTGGTGAGGAAGCGCAGAGCGGGGAGACGCTGTGGGTGCAGCATACGCCCGCGCAGTCATATTCGACGCGTGACCTGTATATCCGCTCCGTCAACGGCGAATATACTCTGGTGGGCCCGCTCGCTCCGCCGGTGGCAGGCGAAGGACCAAGCAACCTCATGCACCCGGTCGGTGAACACAGCCCGATTGTGGTTGGGGCGAGCAGTGACTATGGGCATATCCTGATGTATGCGCTCCTTCCGGCGATAGACGGCTGGCGGTCGTTTGACCATACTACGAGCGGTGGGTCGTTGTATGAATATAGTGGGACGGGGCGCAGCGAGCCGATTCTGGTGGGTGTGATGGGTGCGGAAAAAGGGAGCGAGGATCTGGTCGGCACGTGTGGGACCGAACTGGGTTCAGGCGGGTCGGGTTCTATGTATAACGCGTTGTCTGTGAGTGGCGAAGCGGTCTTTTTCACGGTCGAGCCATGCGAAGGCACGGAAGAGGTGGCGGAAGTTTATGAGCGGTTGCGTGGTGCGTTGACGAGTCCGGGTGCGGCGGAAACGGTCGATGTTTCCGCGAGCGAGTGCACGAGCGGGTGTGGCGGGGTGTCGGGGAAGGAGTTCGAAGGCGCTTCCGAAGACGGGGAACGCGTGTATTTCACGAGTACGCAGCAGCTGACCGATGGCGCGGTGGACGGGACGGCGAGCGGCAACGCCGCCTCCAGGGGTAGTAGTGGGGAAGGGGCGTCGTGTGCGACGATCGTTCCGGGTGCGGGTGGGTGCAATCTCTACGAGTATGATGCGGGCGCGCCGGTGGGTGGGCGTCTGGTGCTGGTCGCGGGTGGGGAAGTGCAGGGTGTGGTGGGTATCGCGGAGGATGGTGCGCGGGTCTACTACGTCTCGCGCGAAGAGGTCCCGGGTGCGGGTATCAGCGAGTTCGGCAAAGGCCCCGTGGCGGGCGCTGATAACCTGTACGTGTATGACGCGCTGGACGGCAGGACGGCGTTCGTCGCTACCTTGGAAAACGAACCCGAACTCTTTGGTGAACCGGATCTTTGGTCAAAACACTTCATCTTGCGGCCGGGGGAGGTCGCGGGGAGCGGGGGGCAGTTCCTGTTGTTCGCGAGCGATACGCCGCACCTGACGCCCGACGATACCGGTCCGCTGGAGCAGCTGTTCGAGTATGACGCGGAAACGGGGGAACTCGTGCGTGTCACGCAGGGCGAAAACGGCTATGACGAAAACGGCAACGGTGTGCTGGCGGGCATCGAACCCGAAGGCGCTATAGCTATCCACAACCGGCCGCTTGGCGAAGCTGATTTTCATTCGCGGGGTAACCTGTTGAATATATCGGGGGATGGTAGGACGGTGGCGTTTGAAACGGCTGGCCGGTTGAGCGAACGCGCGACAGCGGCCGAGCAGGGTTGTACGAGTGTGTATGTGTTTCATACCGGTGGGCGGCTCTCGGAAGGCAGCGTGCACCTGGTGTCGGACGGCAAGGACGCACAGGAGACCAAAGGCTACGGGTGCGGCGCACAATTCCAAGCCATGGATGAAGATGGCGCAAACATCCTGTTTACGACTGATGATTCGCTGGTTGCGGGCGATACCGATGGCGGGCAGCGCGACCTCTACGACGCGCGTGTCGATGGCGGGTTCCCGGCCGGTGCGGCTGGCTGGTCCTGTGAAGAGCATGGTTGTGAAGGCAGCCCAGGCGGTTCGGTGTCGGCGCCTGTGTTTGGCGCCCCGGACAGCACCACCGGGACAGGTACGGGTAATCTGGCGCCGGTACCCGTGACGAGCAGCCAGGTAAAGCCGGGAGCGAAGAAAAAGCGGGTGGTCTGCGGCAGACATAAAAGACGCGTCCACGGCCGGTGTCTCGCGCCGCGCGCGAAGAGTAAGCAGGCGAGATCACGTAAAGCGGACGGCAAGCGGAGGCACCAGTCATGACCAGCCCAGCGAAGATAACCCGCATCGCCCGCCGCAGCACGCTGGCAGTGGCCGCTGGTGTGCTGCTCCTGCTCGGTTTTGCCGGTGGTGGTGTGGTTGTGCCGGTGGCGTGGGCGGCGGCTGGGGTTCCTGCGCCGGCGTGGCAGGTCACCGACGTCGCCGTGCCGACTGTGCTGTCGGACAAGCCTGGTACGATTGGCCAGTATAATGTTGTGGTTGAGAATGTTGGAGGTGAAGCGAGCAGCGGCGAATTCACCGTGTCGGTTCCGATCCCGGCCGGGCTCGCCGTGGGTAGTGCGCGAGCAGAACCGTTAGAAGGCGGGCCGGTCTGCGAACGGCTGACAGGGGAAGTGAAGTGTCGTTATTCTGAAGCGCTCGTACCGGGCGGGTTCGACGTCGTGAACGTGGAATTCAGTGTTACGGGCGCGCTGGGCAGCGTTGCGAGTGTCGCGAGCGTCAGCGGCGGCGGCGCTGCGGCGCCGGCGAGTGGTGCGGCGGTTATGCGTGTCGCTGAACACGAACACGAAACCGCGCCGGCGGGTGTCAGCGGGTTCCGGGTCCAGGCGACCGGTCCTGCTGGCGAACCGTTCGCGCAGGCCGCGGGGCACCCGAACTTCCTGACGACCTCGCTGACGCTGAACAACTTCGAAATCCCGCGAGAGTCTGGAGCACCGGTGGAAGCGGTCAAGGATCTCGTGTTCTATCTCCCGGTCGGGCTGTTGGGCGATCCTGCGGTCGCGGACACGTGTCCGGTAGCGGTCGTGGAAACCTATATCAATCGTACCGGGTGTCCGCTCTCAAGCCGCGTGGGAACAGTCCTGCCGATGGTCGCCGGCAATGTGTTTGTCTATGAAACGTTTGGTCCGGCGCATGTGCCCGGTATCTACAACGTGACCCCGGAGAAAGGGTATGCGGCAGAGTTCGCGTTCTCGGAGGACAACCTGACGTTCTTCACCTACGCGAACGTCGTCAAGCACGACGGGGAATACGCGCTGCGCGTCAGCACCCCCGGGATACCCGTGCTCGCACGGCTGCTCGGGCTCGTCGCGTCGTTCGACGGCGACGTCAGCGAACGCTACACCAAGGAAACCGGGGAACCATTCAGCTACGACCGCGGGGCATTCCTCACCAACCCCAGCGACTGCGAAGAGAGCGCCGCAGCACGCCAGATGGACGTGGCAGTCAACAGCCACGAAAACCCCGGCACGATGCTCACCGCGACCAGCAGCGTATTCCCGGCCCTCGAAGGCTGCAGCAACCTGCAACTCTCCGCGGACTTGGCCGCGGGCCCCAACGAACGCGTAGCAGGCGACAGCACCGCGGCGGACGAGCCGTCGGGGTACCGGCTGGACCTGGAAACACCGCAGGCGCCAAACGCGTTCTCGGCTACGGCGACCCCGCCGTACAAATCCGTGCAGCTAACGCTCCCGGCCGGGACCTCGCTTTCCCCGGGCGCGGCGAACGGGCTGACCGCGTGTGAAGTGTCGGGTCCGCATGGGATCGATTTCCCCGCAGGGACCGGCAAGCCCGGCAAGCCCGGCAACCCCGGGGAACCCGCCGGTGAAGGCGAAGTCGAGGGGCAGGAAGGTCTGCCCGACCCCGCGCCGGGGCACTGCCCGGCCTCATCGATCGTCGGGACGGCGCGCGCGAGTACGCCGCTGTTGAAGGAAGAACTGGAAGGTCATTTGTATGTCGCTGAACCGGAATGCGGGACCACGGCGCACACGAACCCCTGTACGCCTGAAGATGCTGCGAATGGGTCGCTGTTCCATTTTTATCTGGAACTGGAAGCCCCCAACCGTGGCGTGGTCATCAAGCTCCCGGGCAAGGCGCACGTCAACCCGCAGACGGGGCAGGTCACGGCCGTCTTTGAAAACACGCCACAGTTCCCCGTCAGCGACGTGGTAGTCGAAACGACGGGTGGGCCGCGCGCGACACTGGCCAACCCGCAGACCTGCGGCACCGCGACGACCACCGCTGTCGTCTCGCCGTGGAGCGGCGGGCCGGCCGCTGAACCCTCCGGGAGCTTCGAAGTCAACGAAGGCTGCGCCCCGCAGGGTTTCAACCCCTCGTTCACGTCGGGCACGACGAGCAACATGGCTGGGGAATACGAGCCGTTTACGATGACGCTCAAGCGCGAAGACCGCGAACAGGACATCGGCGCGTTGACGACGACGTTGCCCGAGGGGCTGCTGGCCGCGGTGTCGCATGTGGCGAAGTGCCCCGAACCGCAGGCCGCCCAGGGTGCTTGCCCGGAATCGAGCAGGATCGGGGCGACCACGGTGGGGATCGGCTCGGGGACCGCACCGTTCTATCAGACCGGCAACGTCTACTTCACTGGGCCCTACGACGGCGCGCCGTTCGGGCTCTCCGTTGTCGTGCCGGCGGTGGCAGGGCCGTTCAACCTGGGGAACGTGGTTGTGCGGGCTGCCCTGCGGGTCAACCCTGTGTCGACGCAGGTCACGGCGGAAACGCCTGGTGTCGGGCAGCCCGGCGGGCTGCCCCAGATAATAGACGGCGTACCGCTACGGATACGGACGATCAACGTGACGCTGAACGACCCGTCGTTTACGCTGAACCCGACGAACTGCTCACGGATGAGCATCACCGGCACCGTCACCTCGACAACCGGCACCGCGACGAACGTCTCGACGCCGTTTGAAGCGAACGGCTGCCGGGACCTGCCGTTCAAACCGGCTTTGACGGCGAGCACGCAGGCGAAGGCCAGCCGCGAAGGCGGGGCGAGCCTATCTGTGAAGGTGACCTCCGGGTCGGGTCAGGCGAACATCGCCAAGGTGCAGCTGCGGCTCCCCAAGGCGCTCCCCGCGCGCCTGGCGACGCTCAAGAAAGCGTGCACCGAAGAACAGTTCAACGCCAACCCCGCAGGCTGCCCCGCGGCGTCGAACATCGGCACCGCCACAGCCCACACACCGATCCTCGCCGCACCCCTGACCGGCCCGGCGTACCTGGTCTCACACGGGTCCGCCGCGTTCCCCGACGTCGAGTTCGTCCTCCAGGGCGAAGGCGTCACGATCGTCCTCGATGGCAAGACCCAGATCAAGGGCGGGTACACCTACTCGCGCTTTGAAACGGTCCCCGACGCACCGATCAGCACCTTTGAAACGGTGCTGCCCGAGGGACCGCACTCCGCGCTCGCGGCCGTCCTGCCGCACAACAGCTACGACCTGTGCGGCCAGGCGCTGACGATGCCCACCACGATCGTCGCCCAGAACGGCGCGCAGCTGACACAGACCACGAAGGTCGCGGTCAGCGGGTGCGGGAAGGCCAAGCCGCGCAAGAAAGCCGGCGCGGCGTGCCGCAAGAAGAAAGGCAAGGCGCGTCGGGCCTGCGAAGCCCGGGCGCGGCGCAGGAAGCGCAAGTAGTAGGCGCCATCGGTCAGGGTTAGCCGGTGTTGGTGAGTGCGTGGAGTCGTGGGAGTACGATCGTCTCGACGCGGGCTTGGCTGGCGTCGTCCGGGCGCACCATGCCGGCGAGGAGTGTGAGGAAGTCTGGGAGCTTTTGCAGTTCGGTGAGTTGGTGGGCTATGTACTCGCGTACGTCGGTGGGCGCCGTGTGTGTTTCGGCGACGGTCTCGGCGCGCGTGTCGATCAGGGTGACGATGTCTTCGAGGTCGCGGCTTGCGATTGGATCGCTGCGACCGCGGTCGGCGAATGCTTCGAGCTTGGTGGCGAGTAGGAAGGGTGGTGTTGCCGCGCGGATGGTTGCACCGGAGGGCAGGGCGCGTTTGTCCGCGTGCAGCACAGCGGCGGCGTGCCAGCGGCTCTGGAGTGTCAGGATCGCCGGGTTCACCGGCATGGCGTCGAGCAGTAGCCCGTTTTGGGTGTGGCGCCAGCGGCAGATCGCTCCGCCGGTGGAGTCCTCGGTGAAGCCCTGCGCGCGCATTCGCTGCGAGAAGTGCTCGTACGCCAGTCGGCTGGTGATATCGACGACGACGTCGACGTCCTTGGTCGGACGGGGGGCGGGGGCGCCGGGGTCGGTCATCCAGAGCGCGATCGATGCGCCGCCGAGGAACACGGCGTCCGCGCATAGCGGGCCGAGGGCGCCTGCGGCCTGCTCGATCAGGTAGATACTCATGCGGCTTGTGCCGCGGGGGAGGTGTGGATGCGTGCGCGCAGCAGTTCCATGGCGAGTGCGCGTGTGCGTGTGTCGCCGGTGCGGATCGCGTCGGTGAGTGCGAGCAGTTCGTGCATTTGCCGGTCGGCGCGGGCGAGCGTAGGGACGGTGGGGTGCAGTGGTTTGATTTCCAGGCCGCGTTCTTTGCCGTTCGGGTCGGGCCAGACGGGGGGCAGTTCGCCGGTGGGGGCGAGATGTTCGGCCAGTGGCGGTGCTGCCCAGGAGGTCGCCAGGCCGCGGGTTTCGCGGGCGGTGGCGGTGGGTGCGAGGTAGCGCAGGGCGTGGTCGAACAGCTCGTCGCACGCCGTGAGGCTCACTCGCCGCCGGCGTGCGTCGAAGGCCGGTGTCTGTGCGAGTCGGTCCAGCGAGCGCTGCACGCTGGCGGAGGGCAGGCGCAGTTCGTCTGCGAGCGAGCGCACCGTCCAGCCGTGCGCGGGGTGGCGTAGCAGGCCGAGCAGCACCACGATGTCGACTTCTCTGAGCACTCCCCGATCATATCATGTCTCGATACACGATACGGCGATGATCACACACCAAAACCCATAGCCCGGGCGTCCTGGGCGTCGAGCCAGGCCAGCACGCTGGCGTCGGGTTGGGGGCGGACTAGCTCGGAGATGACGTTGGTGTCGAGCAGGATCACGACGCGCGCAGGTCCGCGGCGCGTGGTTGCTCGGTGCGCGCGGGCAGTTCGAGGTCGATCCCGCCGCGCAAGAAAGCCGGCGCGGCGTGCCGCAAGAAGAAAGGCAAAGCACGCCACGCCTGCGAAGCGCGGGCGCGGCGCAAGCAGCGGAAGTAGGCGCCACAGCAGGAGGCGTTGCGCGGGACGCGGGCCACGGAGGGCCCGCGCCGTTCAGCGCGTCAGCGGGCCACCCGTGCAGGCGGTTCAGTTGTTTTCGGGGTGGCCTTGGGTGGGCGGGGTGGACGTGTAGTGCGAGCGCTCGCTACCACGCGTCCACGAACCGGTGGGGAGTCGTGCCGGGAGGTTTGGTTTCCCTGAACAGCAGCTCGATCCAGCGGCGCGAGTCGGCCGGGTCGATCACGTCGTCGATCTCGCCGTAGGCGGCCATGTTCAGCGCCCTGCCGTGGTCGTACGCGGCTTTCACCGTCGCGTCGAACACCCGCGCGCGCTCGGCCTCGTCGGTGATCGCCTCCAGCTCGCGGCGCATGCCGAGGCGCACCGCGCCCTCGAGGCCCATGCCGCCGAACTCGCCCGTCGGCCAGCTCACGGTGAACAGCGGCTCGGCGAAACCGCCGCCCGCCATCGCCTGCGCACCGAGACCGTAACCCTTGCGCAGCACGATCGTGCCGATCGGCACCGTCACATTCGCGCCCGCGAGAAACATCCGCGCGCAATGGCGCACCGTGGCGGTCTGCTCCGCGTCGGGGCCGACCATGAAACCGGGGGTGTCGCACAGAAACAGCAGCGGGATGCCGAACGTGTCACACAGGCCCATGAAGCGCGCCGCCTTGTCCGCGCCCCGTGCGTCGATCGCGCCGCCGAGGTGGCGCGAGTCGTTGGCGACCACGCCGAGCGCGCGGCCGTTGACCTTCGCGAGCGCCGTCACCATCCCCGGCGCGAAGCCGCCGCGCAGCTCCATTACGCTGCTCTCATCGCACAGCGTCGCGACGACCTTGTGCACGTCGTACGGGCGCTTGCGCGCCTCCGGGACGAGCGTGCGCAGGACGGTCTGGTCGGGTACTTTCACGGTTTCGCTCTGCTCGCCGGCCCGGCCTTCGTCGGGGGCCGCGTGCGCACCGGCGGGCGGGTCGTCGCCGCGGTGTGGGCCGTGTCCGTGCGTGGCGGCGGGCGGGTTGTCGCGGTGGTGTGGGCGGCGCCGGTCGGCCCCGGCGGCTGGGTCGTCGCCGCGAAAGTACGACAAATACCGCTTTGCCGCGGCGACCGCCGCCGCATCGTCCTTCACCCGCACGTCGACGACGCCGTTCGCGTACTGCATCTCGATCGGCCCCACTTCACCCGGCGCGAACACACCCAGGCCGCCGCCCTCGATCATCGCCGGCCCGCCCATGCCGATGCTCGCGTCCTCGCCGGCGATCACCACGTCGCAGCACCCCAGCAGCGCGGCGTTGCCCGCGAAACAGTAACCCGACGCGATCCCCACCAGCGGTACGCGCCCGCTCAATTTCGCAAACAACGCAAACGCTTTGCAGTCCAAGCCTGCGACCACTGGGAAATCGACGTCGCCCGGCCGCCCGCCGCCGCCCTCCGCGAACAGCACGACCGGCAATTTCTCGCTTTCGGCGATCGCGAACAGCCGGTCCTTCTTGCGGTGGTTACGCATCCCCTGCGTGCCCGCCAGCACTGTGTAATCGTATGAAAGCGCGACGCACCGCCGTCCGTTCACCTCGCCGACACCCGCGACCAGCCCGTCCGCCGGCGTGCGCCGCTGCAGCTCCTCGCGCGCCCGCCGCCGCTCCTGCGCGGCGAACAGCAGCGGCCCGTACTCGACCCACGTGCCCGCGTCGATCAATTCCGCCAAATTCTCCCGCGCCGTGCGCCTGCCCTTTTCACGCCTTTGCGCGACCGCCTCGGGCCGTGCCGCATCCAGTCCCTGCGCGTGGCGCGCGAGCGCTTCGCTCAGGTCTGCGCGCGGGGGCGATTCCGACAAGCCTTGCGCCTGCCGAGTTACAGCCTCGGGTGACACTTTCTGCGCGTTTGGGGTAGCCGGGTCCGACGACTGCGCTTGTGTTTGCACAGGCTCGACATCCGGTGACGATCGGGTTGATATGGGAGGGGCCGCCCGCGGGGCGGGCGGCTGGGATGGTGTTGTTTGCCGCCCCTCCGCGCTCGCCCGCCATTGCGCCGGCGCGTCCGCGGACGGCGCGAACAGCGCCAGCACATCGCCCTTCTGCACCGCCTGGCCGACCGCCACGATCACCTCGCGCACGCTGCCCGCGGTCGGCGTCACCACCTCGTGCTCCATCTTCATCGCCTCGAGCAGCACGACGAGCGAGTCCGCCGGCAGCACCGTCTCCGAAGCTTGCACGACCGACACGATCGTGGCCGCGAACGGGGCCTTGATCTCGATCTCGGGCGGGTCTGGCACGGGGGCGATCATTGCGCATAGCGTCGCCGAGCGCGGCCGCAAGACCGGTCCTCCCGCCCAGCCAGGCGCGTGTCTCAGGCGGCGGTGCGCGGCTTGGTCGAGACGTGACCGATGCGGCGGAGCATAGTGCGTGGGGGAAAGATGATCCGTTCCTCGTCGAGCTCGGGAAGCGAGGTGATCTCGACCAGCGCGGTGTCGTCGTCGACCAGCTCCAGCAAGCCGCCGGTAGCGCCGGCGGGGATACCACAAAACGGCTCGGTCAGTTCGATCACGTCGAGGACAGCGAACTCGTCGTCGGTGGTCATGGTGGACACGAAACTCATGCTAGAGCCTTGGGTAGGCGGTGACAAGGCGTGGTGCGTCGCGAGCGTGCTTGTAGTGCCAGGAGGTTCGGGCTTTGGCTGTGCGCTCGCCTACGGTCACGAAGGGCTCCACACCACAGACGACGCCGAAAGGCTCCCGGTTGGTCACCCTGACGATTGGCATCTCGATCACGGCTCTGGCGATCGCGCTCCAGAAGCGCAGAGTGTCATCCGAGCCGATGTGAAGGACGCGGGTCCATTCGGGTCCGTGTCCCGTCTCGCTGAGGATCCAGTCGAGCTTCGCGGGCACAGCATATGCCTCTTGTGCCCGTGGCAGCGGCGCGCCGATCCGTGGCGGCCAAGGCCGGTCGGGATTCATCGCGGGCATCTCGACATGGGGTCCATTGCTTTTCCTCCGACCGCCGTCTCCGAACGGGACACTGGTCGCGTTACCTGTATGGATTGAGTCCGATCTGCTCGCCTCCAAGCGTCTTGCCGGCGGCGGTCGGAGGGTCCTGCCGGCGCGCCGCCGTTTACCATCCCGCCTCAGTGTCTGCCGAGCCCAGCGAGCCGTCGGCCGAGCAACGCCGCGAGGCGCTGAAGGCGGTCTTCGAACGCGCCCAAACGTGCACCCGCTGCCCCGAGCTGGCGCGGACCCGCAAAAACGTCGTGTTCGGCGCCGGCAACGCCGACGCCGACCTGATGTTCGTGGGCGAGGCGCCCGGCGCCAGCGAGGACGAGCAGGGGCTGCCGTTTGTCGGGCAGGCGGGGAAGCTGCTGGAGAAGCTGCTGGGGGAGATCGGGTTGCAGCGCGCCGACGTGTTCATCGCGAACACGCTCAAGTGCCGCCCCCCAGGCAACCGCGACCCGCAGCCCCAGGAGATCGAGAACTGCCGCGAATACCTCTACGAGCAGGTCGCGCTGATCCAGCCGCTTGTGATCTGCACCCTGGGCAACTTCTCGACCAAGCTCCTGCGCGACGACCCGACCGGCATCACTCGCTTGCACGGCCAGCCCGAGGTGCTGACGATCGGCCGCCGTGCCGTGCGCCTCTACCCGATCTTCCACCCCGCCGCCGCCCTCTACACGCCCCGCATGCTGCAAACGCTGCGCGAGGACTTCCAGCGGCTCCCCAAGCTGCTCGCCCAACCCGCGCCGCCGCAGCCGCAGGGACTCGACGACACAGCGGCGCCAAGCGACGAGGACATCGCGCTGGCGCGCCGTGAGGCCGCGGGGGAGGTACAGGACGCGCATGGGGGCAAGGGGGCCAGCAACGGTGCGGCTACGGGCTCCGACGAGGCCGCGGCGGACGCGGAAGCCGACCAGCTCGGCCTGTTCTGAGACGCCGCGGAACTCGCAGGCTGCTCGCGGAGTTCGCAGGCTGCGCTCGTGCGGCCCACAGGCGCGTCACCCGCCGGCTGTCACCCGCCGGCTGTCACCCGCCGGCCATAGCGGCCGTGAGTGACCGCTCACCGCTCAAGCCGCCCGCGCAACCTGCCGATACGACGTCTGTCTCCATCCTCCCAGTACCGCGGCCGGCCCACGCAGTCTCCCTCTCCTGTGGGCCGGCCGTTTTTTTTGAGCCGCGCTCCACCCGCCCTCTGCCAGGTCGTTCGGACTAACCTCGGCCGGTGCACTCGCCCGCTCAGACGTCTCCCAACGACGCGTCCTCGCCCACCCTGCACCCGCTTCTGCGTAGCCGCGCCTTCGAGGCCCTTGCCCGCGGCGTGATCGGCGGGCTGTTCGCGCTGCCCGACCCGGTGCTGGCGCGGATCGGCGGGCCGGTGCCGGAGCAGGCGGCCGGTCTGGCGCCGGACGCGTGGATCGTCGCGCGGCTCTCCGAGCGCACGCGGCTGCCGGCCGGTGAGCTGCCCGCCCCGCAGATGCGCGCCCGCTTCGAGCTGCTGGCCGTGCCGTTCTCGCCGCGGCGCCGCCTGGCGGTGGCGAGCAGGGATCTCACGATCGCGGGACCGGGCGGCCCGCTGCCTGCGCGCCTGTACACGCCCGTCGAGGCTGCCGCACGTGGCCCGTTGCTCGTCTACTTTCACGGCGGCGGCTGGGTGCAGGGCTCGATCGCCAGCCACGACCCCGCCTGCCGCCTGCTGGCGCACGTCGCCGGCGTGCGCCTGCTCTCGCTCGAGTACCGCCTCGCCCCAGAGCACCCTTTCCCCGCTGCCGCCGAGGACGCGCTTGCCGCATACGCCTACGCCGCCGCGCACCACGCCGAGCTGGGCGCCGACCCGGCGCGCCTGGCGCTCGGCGGCGACAGCGCCGGCGGCAACCTCGCGGCGGTCACCGCCCAGGCGGCCTGCGCCGATCCCGACCTGCCGCGCCCCGCCTTCCAGCTGCTGCTCTATCCCGCGCTGGACATGTCCCGCCGGCGCGAGTCGCGGCGGTTGTTCGGCGAGCGCTTCCTGCTCACGGAGCCCAGCATGTCCTGGTACGAAGACCAGTACGTCCCCAACCCGGTCCTGCGCGCCGACCTGCGCGTCTCGCCGCTGCTCGCGACCGACCTGTCCGGCCTGCCACCGGCCCACATCGCGACCTGCCTCGCCGACCCGCTGCGCGACGAAGGCGAGGAGTACGCCCGCCGCCTGCGCGACGCCGGTGTGCCGGTGGCGCTCCAGCGCCATCCGCTGCTCCACGGCTTCTTCAACCAGACCGTCACCCGCAGCGCGTACCGCGCTGTGCTCGCGCTTGCCGGCGCGCTGCGTCAGGGCCTCGCGTAACGCCGACCAGTTGTTCGTGCCCGCTCGTGAACGGGCACTCGTGGTCGGAGGCAACGTGCCCCGCGACCGTACGTCTCTTCGGTTGAAGAGCCGAGGGCTAACAACTTCGGTTGGAGAGCCAAGGCGAATTAATCATCTCTGATGTAACGTAGTTGATGCATCACGTCTGATGTATAAGCAATGGCGAGGTGTTTTGTAGCCGCCCTGGCGGGCGCTCGTGGTCGGATGAATCTGAGGGTCAGATGAATCGCGGGGCGTAGCTCGATGTGCGACGGAAGGGGTTGGGCCCGCGCTGCAAAGCTGATATTCTCGATCTAGTTTATGAGGTATTGCTTTTCGAGGCGCCTGCTCTCGCTCACGACGACCCCCACCACACAGAGCCCCCACCCCCAGGAGAACGGCACCATGCGGATCGATGTACACCAGCATCTCTGGACCGAGCCTCTGCTCGACGCTCTCGCCGTGCGGCGCACGCTGCCCTTCGTGCGCCGCTCGCACGGCCTCACCGTGCTGCACTGTGCCGGCGAGCAGCCCTACCTGATCGACCTCGACGCCGAAGCTCCCATGGCCCGCGCGAGCTTAATCGGCGAGGACCGCCTCGACCTGGCGCTCGTCGCGCTCTCCAGCCCGATCGGCGTGGAGGCGCTGCCGCGCGCGCAGGCATCCGAGCTGATCGAGGCCTACCTCGACGGTGCGCTCGCGCTGCCGGCGGGCTTCGAGCCGTGGGGGCCGGTGGCGCTCGACGAGCCGGATCCCGACGACGTCGACGGGCTGCTGCAGCGCGGCTGCGTCGGCGTCTCCCTGCCCGCCGGCGCGCTCGCCGGACCCGACGCGCTCGCCGCGGTCGCGCCGCTGCTGGAGCGCGTGCAGGAGCGGGGCATCACGCTGTTCGTGCACCCCGGACGGGCGCCCGGCGCGCGCCCGTCCGCGCCGCGTCTGAGCGAGCCGCTGTGGTGGCGGCCGCTCACCGACTACGTAGCTCAGATGCAGGCTGCGTGGCTGACCTTCGCCACGCTCGGACGGCGCGAATTCCCCCATCTGCGCGTGCTCTTCGCGATGCTCGCCGGCGGTGCGCCGCTACTCGGCGAGCGGCTTGCCACACGTGGTGGGCCCGCGGTGGAGCTGCGCGACCCGCTCGTCTACTACGACAGCTCGAGCTTCGGCCCCGCCGCGGTGGAGACGCTTGCCCGGCGCGTCGGCGCCGAGCAGTTGGTCTACGGCTCGGACCGGCCCGTCGTCGAGCCGACCCCGACGGGCCGCGATGCGCTGCTCGCCGTCAACGGCGTCGCGGTGCTGCCTCAGGCGTCGCCGTCGCTCGCCAAAGAGCGCAGCCCGGTGGCCGTGGGGCGGCGCCCTGCCCGCTCTGCGGCCGCCTCCGAGCACGCGCTGGCGCTGCTGGAGAGGGTCGCGCTATGAGCCGTTCGCCGACAGTCTCCGAGTTGCGCCGGGAGCCCGCGACCGAGCTGTGCCGAGAGCCGGTGGCCAACTTGCGCCGGGAGCCGGCAGCCGAGCTGTGCCGAGAGCCGGTGGCCAACGCCGAGCGCGAGCTGGACCTGCTGGCGGGCACTCGCACGGCGGGCTGAGTACCCGCGTCGCTCGCCCGCGCCCGCGCCTGCGGCTGTGCCCGCGCTGTTCGCCCGCGCTGACGGCCGCGCCCGCGCTGACGGCCGCGCCCGCGCCGACGGCCGCGCCCGCGCCGACGGCTGTGCCCGCGCCGCTCGCTGCACCGGGAGGCGGCGAGGGCGCGAGGCGTTCGATGGCATCGAATACGCTGGCCTGCGGGCATGTCACGACGGTTGCCACGCGCGCTGCGGTTGTCGCCCGCTCTCGGCAGAGGGTCGTCGAACGGCACCCGGCAGCGGGGGTTGGGTGGCGGTTGGAGGGGGGTGTTGTTGTTTTTCGGGCGCCATTCGCGTACGCGCACGGACGCGCGCGCGCGCGCACGCGCGCACACGCGATTCGCGTCGCGGAGCACAATGTTGTGTCCCGCCGTCTTCACATCGCTTGCGCTCGCCGGCTGCGGCGGCGCGAGCGGGCCGACAGGCGGCACGAGCGCCGGGGGGTCCACCGAGCCGGCGTACGTCGCGGCGCCCTTCACCCACCAGCAGCACCTCGTCGAACAGGGCGCGCGGCTGTTCGTCGGCGACGGCTGCTCGGCCTGCCACGCGATCGACGCCCGCCACCCGCGCTCCGGGCCCAGCTTCGCGGTGCTCGCCGGCAACACCGTCACACTGCGCGACGGCCGGCGGGTGTTCGTCGACGAAGCCCTCCTGCACACTGCGCTCACGCAGCCCATGCGCGCCGAGGTGCGCGGCTACGCGCCCGCGCCGATGCTCGCCGCGGTGCGCCGCCTCGGGCTCGCACGCGACCCGAGCGCGGTCGCGGCGCTGGCGGCGTTCATCGAGCAGATCGGGCCCGAAACGCCGGGCGGGTGAGGGGGCGGCGGCTGGGCTTGGTTTTGCTTGCGCCTAGCCCCGGCACCGCACCATTACAGTTGCCAGCATGCGCACCGTTGAAACCTCGGCCCCCGCTGAGACGGAGGCGCTGGGCGCCGAGCTGGCCGGTGGACTGCGCCCCGGGGACGTCGTGCTCGTCGAAGGCGAGCTCGGCGCCGGCAAGACGGCGTTCGTGCGTGGCGCCGCACGCGCGCTGGGGGTCAGCGACCCCGTGACCAGCCCGACGTTCACGATCGGCAACCGCTACCGCGGGTCGGGCGTCACGGTCGCGCACCTCGACCTCTACCGCCTGCCGAGCCTCGCCCGCGAGGACCCCGCGATGCTCGACGACTACCTCGGGCTCGAGCGCATCGCATTCGTCGAGTGGCCGGCCGCCGGCGGCGAGGCGTTTGCGGGCGCGCGCGTGCGCGTGCGGCTCGAGCACGCCGGGGGCGACCGGCGGCGAATCGAGGTGTGGGTTGGTGGGGACGACGAGCCTGGGGGGCAGTCGAGCGGGTTGCGGCAGGAGTCGAGCGGGTCGCGGCAGGCAAGTGGGCTAGCGCGGACGGACGGGCCGGCAGCGGCGTCCGAGGAGGCCGAGGAGTCCGCGACCACCACCGAGGAGGGTGCGCGGGTGGGTAAGCCGCGATGATCGTGCTCGGCTTCGACACCGCCACGCCCGCGACCGCCGTGGCGCTGCGGCTCGCCGACGGCACGACGCTGCGCGCCGACGAGGACGCCGACCCGCACGGGCGCCCCGGGCACACGACACGCCTGCTGGTGCTCGCGCACGCACTGCTTGCCCAGGCCGGGGTGGGCTGGGGCGAGGTGGGGCTGATCGGCGTGGGCGTCGGTCCGGGGACCTTCACCGGCCTGCGCATCGGCGTCGCCACGGCGCGCGGCCTCGCGCAGTCGCTGGATGTCGACGTCGCCGGCGTGAGCACGCTGCGGGTGCTGGCGAGCGCCGCGCTTGGCGAGCCGGCCGCAGTCGCCGGGCACGGCGCTGCGCTAGACGAGCCGGCCACGGAGGCCGCGCACCGCGCCGCGCCGACCGGTCGTCCTGGCCGTGGCGCTGCGGACGGCGCCGCGCGCGGCGTGCTCGCCGTGCTCGACGCGCGCCGTGGCCAGGCGTTCGTTGGCGCGTATGCCGCCGCGGGCGCCGGCGGGGAGGTGTGCGAGCTGCTCGAGCCGCGCGCGCTCGACCCCGACGCGCTCGCCGACGTGCCCGCGGCAGCCGGCGGCGGCAGGGAGTGGCTGGCGGTGGGGGACGGGGCGGTACTCTTTGCGCGAGCACTGCGCGCGGGCGGGATTGCGGTCGCGGCGCAAGGTTCGCCGCTGCACCGGGTCGACGCCGGGGTGCTGTGCGAGCTGGCGCTCGACACGCCGCGCGGCGCACCCGAGGAGGTGCTGCCCGACTACCGCCGCCGGCCGGACGCGGAGATCGCCTTGGAAAGCAGCGCGCAGCCATGAGCGCCCAGTTCGCCGCCGAGGTGGCCACTGCCGAGAAGCCCCCGGTGCGAGTCCGGCGCCTGACCTACCCGGATCTGCCGCAGGTGATCGCGATCGAGCGACGTGCCTTCCCGACGCCGTGGTCGCTGGCGATGTTCGTGCTCGAGCTGTCCAAGACAACGGGAACCTGCCTTGCCGCCGTCAGCGCCGGGCGGCTCGTGGGGTACCTGATCTGCTCGCGCTACGAGACGGTGTGGCACATCATGAACATCGCCGTCGCCCCCGAGCGGCGCCGGGAGGGGGTCGCCTCGGCGCTGCTCGCCCAGTTGTACGCGCGCATCGACGACCCCGACGCGCGCTACACGCTGGAGGTGCGCCGCTCCAACCACGGCGCGATCAGGCTCTACGAACGCGAAGGTTTTCGCGCGGCCGGCCTGCGGCGGCGCTACTACCAGGACAACGGCGAGGACGCGCTCGTGATGTGGCGCACGCCCGCGACGCTCGCGGGGTCGCTCGACGACGTGCCCAACCCGGGGTTCGTGTGAGCCGTGGGTCGTGAGCCGGGCGAGAATCGCGTGAGTGTCGAGGCGGGCGAGGAGCGTATGGGCGGCGGGCCGGGCGAGGAACGCGTGAGTGTCGAGGCGGGCGAGGAGCGTATGGGCGGCGGGCCGGGCGAGGAACGCGTGAGTGTCGAGGCGGGCGAGGAGCGTATGGGCGGCGGGCCGGGCGAGGAACGCGTGAGTGTCGAGGCGGGCGAGGAGCGTATGGGCGGCGGGCCGGGCGAGGAACGCGTGAGTGTCGAGGCGGGCAACGCGCGTCTGATCCTCGCGATCGAGACCAGCTGCGACGACACCTGTGCGGCGGTGCTCGACGCAGGTGCCGGCGGGGGGAGGTGCGCGCGAACGCGATCTCCTCCCAGGGCGTGCACGACCGCTTTGGCGGCGTGGTGCCGGAGATCGCCTCGCGCCATCACCTCGAGCTGGTGAACCTCGTCGTCGAGCAGGCGCTCGCGCAGGCCGGCGTGGGCCTCGACGAGATCGAGCTGGTGGCGGCCACGCGCGGCCCAGGCCTGGTGGGCGCGCTGCTCGTCGGCTTCGCGACGGCCAAGGCGCTCGCGGCCGCACGCGAGCTGCCATTCGCGGCGGTCGACCATCTGCAGGGGCACGTGGCCGCGAACTTCATCTCCGTCGACGGCCAGGCCGGGGCGTCAGCGCCCGAGATGGACGCGTTCGAGCCCCCGTTCGTCTGTCTGATCGCCAGCGGTGGGCACACGCTGCTGGCCCACGTGCGCGAGCACGACGGGTACGACGTGTTGGGGCGCACGCTCGACGACGCGGCGGGGGAGGCGTTCGACAAGGGCGCACGAATGCTCGGCCTGGGCTACCCCGGCGGCGCCGCGCTCGAACGGCTCGCCGCACAGGGCGACCCCGCGGCCCACCCCTTCCCGCAGGGCGGGCCGCGCCCCGGGCTCGGCACCGGCGCGCAGGCGTTCGCGCAGAGCCTCGACTTTTCCTTCGCCGGGTTGAAGACCGCGCTGCTGTACCGGCTGCGCGAGCTGCCCGAGAGCGAGCGCGTGGCGCAGGCGGCGGACCTCGCGGCCTCCTACCAGGCGGCGATCGTCGAACGGCTGTTGCAGCGCGCGCGCCGGGCGCTCGAGCAGACGGGGCTCGACCGGCTGGCGGTCGGCGGCGGGGTGGCGGCCAACGGCGAGCTGCGCCGCCGGCTCGGCGAGCTGGGCGCGACCGTGCACGTGCCGGCGCGCGTGCTGTGCACCGACAACGCCGCGATGATCGCCAGCGCCGCGCGCTACGCGCCACGGTTGGCCTACCCCGACTACCTCCCGCTCGACGTGTACGCCAGCGGAGAAGCGCCGCCGTGAATGGGGGAGGATTTTTTGGGGGAGAGGATGTTCGGTTGGCCGCTGGCCCGAGCGCGGCCCGCGGGGGACGGCGGCCGGCCCACAAGCGGGGCAGGGGGCGATGACCGTCGTGACGCTCTACACCAAGCCGGACTGCCATCTCTGCGAGCAGGCGCGCGAGGTGTTGGAGCAGGTGCGGGCGGAGGTACCGTTCGAACTGGCGGTGCGCGACATCACCCTCGACGAGGACCTGCACCGCCTGTACTTCGAGCGCATCCCGGTCGTCAGCGTCGACGGCGAGCAGCTGTTCGAGTACTTCGTGGACGCGCAGCGGCTGTGGGAACGGCTCATCTCGCGCTCTGCATAGAGCCCGCAAGCCGCATGCTCGGCGCACCCGCCACACACCTGCTCCATGGGGCGCAGGCCCTGCCCCCCTCCAGGGCCGCCGGCAGGCGGCCCCCCCTCCACAAAACAACCCTCGCGCACGACCCGGCCCGCCGCCTCGCGGCCGGCTAGAGTCACAGACCATGGCTTACAAGGAGCTGGTCGACCCGACGCAGGGGGCGCACGACGACGACAGTCCCTTCGCGGAGCGCCTGTCGCTGGGCGTCGCGGCGCGCCTGTCGCGCTACCTGCAGGTGCTGACGCAGGCCAAGAAGATGGGCAAGGAGACGATCTCCTCGCAGGAACTCTCCGACTACACCCACGTCAACTCCACCCAAATCCGCCGCGACCTCTCGGGCTTCGGCAAGTTCGGCAAGCGCGGCGTCGGCTACAACGTCGAGTCGCTGGTGTCGCAGATCCGCAAGATCCTGCGCACCGCCGGCCAGCACAACATCGCGCTGTTCGGCGCGGGGCACCTCGGCAAAGCGATCGCCTCGTCGGACATCTTCGCCGACCACGGCTTTCGCGTCGTGGCGATCTTCGACGCCGATCCGGCCAAGGTCGGTACGCGCGTGGGTACCCAAGCGGTGCGCCACGTGCAGGAGCTGGACCAGATCGTCGAGGACGAGGACATCGTCGTCGGCGTGCTTGCCGTGCCCGGCGCGGCGGCGCAGGCGCTCGCCGACGAGCTGGTGGCGGCGGGCGTGAAGATCATCTTCAACTACTCCGACTCGCTGCTCGCCGTTCCGCCGGAGGTCACGGTGCACACGTCGAGCCCGGCGGTCGATCTGCTCTACGCGCTGTACTTCTATCTGACCTGAGTTCCGCCGACGCGGCCCTCCGCCCTCCCACCGAGCATCGCGCGAGTCCGACCGACGCGGCCCTTGCCCTCCGCCCTCCCGCCCCACCTTCCTAAGCTGAAAGACACCATGGTGCCGAGTCCTCCCGACCCGTGGACCCTTCGAACGGGGAGCCGCAGGCCGTGAGCGGCATCGACCTCGCGCGCGCCGAGGAGATCTTCGCCGGGGCGACCGACGGCACCGTCGGCCTGGAGGAGGAGTTCTCGCTGCTGGACCCAGCCACGCTCGACCTCGTGCCGCGCTTCGAACAGCTGCGCGACGCGGCGCGCGCCGAGGATCGGCTGCTGCACGAGAGCATCGCCGGCGAGCTGATCTCCTCGGAGATTGAGATTGTCTCCGGGCCCGGCCGCGACTTGCACGACGCGCTGGCGCGCCAGCGCGAGCGCCGGCGGCGGCTGTTCGCGCTCGTCGAGCGCCACGGGGTGGCGCTGGCGGCGACCGGCACGCACCCATGGGCGGACTATCGCGAGCAGCAGATCATCGACACCGAGCACTACCGCCGCGTCTCGGAGGGCCTGCAGTACGTCGCCTGGCGGAACAACACGTTCAGCCTGCACGCCCACGTCGGGGTGCGCGACCTCGACCGCGCGGTGCGCGTCTGCGACCGCCTGCGCCCCGTGCTGCCGCTGCTGCTGGCGGTCTCCGCCAACTCGCCCTACCTGGACGGCCGCGACTCCGGGCTGCACTCGGCGCGCACGCAGAGCTTCACGCGCAACTTCCCCCGCTGCGGCGTGCCCGATGCGTTTGGCGGCTGGCCTGCCTACCGCGAGTACATCGAACTGCTCGTGCGCACCCGCTCGATCGTCGAGTTCACCCAGGTCTGGTGGTCGGTGCGCCCCCACTTTGCGTTTGGCACCGTCGAGATCCGCATCTGCGACGCGCAAAACACCGCCGCCGAGTCCGAGGCGCTGGCGGCACTGATCGTCGCGTGTGTCGCGCAGGCCGCGCGCGACGTCGACGAGCGGGCGCCGTTCGTCGACCCGGCGCCGCGGCTCGTCGAGGAGAACATGTGGCGCGCGATCCGCTTCGGCCTCGACGGACGCCTGATCGACCTCGAGCGCGGCGCCGAGTACCCCGCGCGCGAAGCGATCGAGCGGCTTGCCGCGTGGACGGCGCCGGTGCGCGCCGAACTCGGCATCGCGCTTGCCTTCCCCGAGCGCAACGGTGCCCAGCGTCAGCGCGCGCTAATCGACGCGGGCGCCGAGTCGCACGAGGTCTTCGCGACGGCGGTGCGCGAGACACGGCAAACTTATGCGGAGGAGGTGACCGTGTGAGCACACAGACAGAAGGATCGTCCGGGCAAGCTGCGCAGCCCAGCGAAGAGCAGCTGCGCGCAGCCTACGAAGCCGAATTGAGCCGCGTCACCAGCGCCGACATGGTGCTGCAGGCGGCTGCCTCGCTGCTGAACATCGGCGCCTACCGCCTCGGCCTGACCGGCGGCGCTGGCTCTGCGGAGCCAGACATACAGAGCCAGCAAGATTTGGAGCAGGTGCGCGACGCGATCGAACGCCGTCCGCGGCCTGTTGCCAGTGATCGAACGTCGCGCTCCCGCCGATCTGCGTCCGTTGCGCGATGCGCTCTCGCAGCTGCAGATGGCCTACACGCGCGCGCTCTCTGCAGGTGTCGGAACTGCCGACCAGGAGACCGTGCAGGGCGCTGGGCTGGACTCCTCTGGTCAGGGTGCCGCGTCGGGCCGGGAGGCCACTCAGGGGGCTACGGGCGGCCAGCCGGCACAGGAGGGCACGCCACCCGATGCACCAAGCTCTGCACCGCCATCTGGAGAGCAGCCGGCCGCCCCCGGTGCCGCCCAGCCCGAGCAGCCTGCCCAGCCCGGCGCGCGCCCGGGGCCGGCCGAGCAGAGCGGGCGGCTGTGGGTGCCCGGGCGTTAGCCCTAGCTTAGCTAGCTAAGCTAGGCAGCTGCATCGTCTAGGAGGGTGGCGCGCGGTTTGTTTTTTTGGGCGCCAGTCCTGATACGTCACATGTGATGTATCCCTCTCGATGCATCACATGTGATTTTTAGCTTGGTGCGTTGCGGATAAGGAAGCGGCGCGGGTGCGCGGCGAGGGGTGTGCCGCTCGGACGGGTGGCGTGGGGTGTGCGCTCGGGTGGGTGGCGAGGGGGTGTGCCGCCCGGGTGCGCGGCGAGGGGTGTGTGCCGCTCGGGTGGGGTGGCGTGGAGTGAACCTGCTCGGGTGGGTGGCGAAGGGTGTGCCGCTCGGGTGGGCGTGTGGGCCCCACACAGCGTCTCGACCTGCCCGGGCACCAATCTGCTGAGCACCCGACCCGCGGCGCAATTGCCATCTGCCCCGGCGAACGCCTGAAACGCCTCCCGCCGGTCGGCACGATAGACTGCGCCCGCTTTTCCGCCGGGCACGCGATCGAACGAACGCGATTCGGCGGGGAAAGTGGTGCGCGCGAACTCCTCGCGCGGCCCGCCAACCGACCGCGGAGGATTTCTGTTGAGCAGCTTCTTGACGAACCATGGGGTCGTCGTCGCCCTTGTATGCGCCGCCTGTGCCGTTGTGTACGGTCTGCTGACGACGCGCTCTCTGCTTGCGCTCGCACCGGGCAACGAGCGGATGCAGAGCATCTCGGGTGCGGTCCAGCAGGGCGCACGCGCCTACCTGAACCGCCAGTACACGACGATCGCCGTTGTCGGTGTGCTGCTGTTCATCGCGCTCTACTTCATCCAGAACATCGAAGTCGCGTGCGGCTTCGCGATCGGCGGCATCCTGTCGGGCTCGACCGGCTACATCGGCATGAACGTCTCCGTGCGCTCCAACGCGCGCGTTGCGGAGGCCGCGCGCGGCGGTGTCACACCGGCGCTGCGCGTCGCCTTCCGCGGCGGCGCGATCACGGGCATGCTCGTCGTCGGCCTGGCGCTGATCGGCGTCGCCGGCTACTACGGCGCGCTGACTGCGATCTTCGGCAACAGCCCCAAGTCCGCCGTCACTGCGCTGATCGGCCTCGGCTTCGGCGGCTCGCTGATCTCGGTCTTCGCGCGTCTCGGGGGCGGCATCTTCACGAAGGCCGCCGACGTCGGTGCGGACCTCGTCGGCAAGGTCGAGGCCGGCATCCCCGAGGACGACCCGCGCAACCCCGCGACGATCGCCGACAACGTCGGCGACAACGTCGGCGACTGCGCCGGCATGGCGGCCGACCTGTTCGAGACCTACGCCGTCACCGCCGTCGCGGTGATCCTGCTCGGCGTGCTGACCTTCAACCAGTCGACCAAAGTCGCGCTCTACCCGCTCGTGCTCGGCGGCGTGGCGATCATCGCCTCGATCATCGGCACGTTCGCGGTACGCACCACCACCGGCAACGTCGAGCGCGCGCTGCTGCAGGGCCTGATCGTCTCCGGCGTGATCGCCGCCGCCGCGTTTGCGCCCGTCACCTACTGGCTGGCGCGCGGCCTCACCTTCAAAGAATTCTCCGCGACCGCCAGCGTGCCGAGCTGGAGCCACCTGTACCTGTGCTCGCTGATCGGCATCGTGGTCACCGCGCTCCTATTCGGACTGACCGAATATTACACCTCGACGCGCTTCTCGCCGGTGAAGAAGACCGCGAAGGCGTCGGTCACGGGCCATGCAACCAACATCATCCAGGGCTTCGGCTCCGGCCTGCAGGCCACAGCGCTGCCCGCGCTCGTGATCGTGCTCGGCATCCTCGGCGCGTGGAAGTTGGCAGGTGGCCACGTCACCGGCATCTACGGCGTCGGCGTCGCGGTGATGGGCCTGCTGTCGCTGACTGGCCTGATCGTCGCGCTCGACGCGTTCGGGCCGATCACCGACAACGCCGGCGGCATCGCCGAGATGGCCGACCTGCCCGAGGACGTGCGCAAAGTCACCGACCGCCTCGACGCCGTCGGCAATACCACCAAGGCCGTCACCAAGGGCTACGCGATCGGCTCCGCCGTGCTCGCCGCCGTCGTGCTGTTCGCCGGCTTCCACAAAGAACTCGAAGCCCACATCAGCCGCGAAATCTCGTTCGGCATCAACGAACCGCCCGTGCTGATCGGCCTGCTGCTCGGCGGGCTGATGGTCTGCCTGTTCGCCTCGCTCTCGATCGAGGCTGTCGGCCGCGCCGGCGGCGCCGTCGTCGAGGAGGTCCGCCGCCAGTTCCGCGAGCATCCCGGCATCATGGAGTACACCGAACAGCCCGACTACGCCAAGTGCGTGGACATCGTCACGCGCACCGCCCAGCGCGAGATGATCCTGCCCTCGCTACTGCCGATCGGGCTGACGCTGATCGTCGGGCTGATCGACGAACAGGCGCTCGGCGGCCTGTTGATCGGCGTGATCGTCGTCGGCTTCTTCTTCGCCGTGATGATGACCGCCGGCGGCGGCGCCTGGGACAACGCGAAGAAGCTCATCGAGGACGGCGCCTTCGGCGGCAAGGGCTCCGAGGCCCACGCCGCGTCGGTCACCGGCGACACGGTGGGCGACCCCTTCAAGGACACCGCTGGCCCCGCGATCAACCCGATGATCAAGGTCGCCAACATCGTCGCGATCCTGATCATCCCGCTGATCACCTGAGCGGCGGTCGTGCTGGGAGGGTGTGGGCCAGGCGGGCGCCTGGCCCGTCGGGGGGCGGCAGCCCGGGGTCGACGCGTCAGCGTGGGCCGGGGCCGAGGCGTCGGTGTGGCCCGGGGCCGAGGCGTCGGTGTGGCCCGGGGCCGAGGCGTCGGTGTGGCCCGGGGCCGAGGCGTCGGTGTGGGTCGTGGGTGGCGGCCGTCGGGGTGGGGTGTTTGCCCGGTGCGTCTTGGGGTGGTGGCCGTCGGGTGGGGCGTACGCCCCACCCGACATGGGTCGACGGTCGCTGCTTTACCCTCGGCGTGAGATGACTCCCCGCGACGGGCATCGCTCTGGCGTCGTCGTCGTGCTCTCGGCGCTGATGATCGTGATCGGCGCTGCGCTGCTCGTTGAGGCGCTTACCGGTGTGGGCAGCGCGCTGTCGGCGCGCACGATCATCGGGGTGCTGTTCCTCGCCGCCGGCGCCGGGCGGCTCTATGTCGAGCGGCGACGCGGGGGGGAAGGGGAAGGATGAGCGGGCCCGCCGGTGGGCCGTTCTCGGAGGCGTTACTTCGCGCCTCGGTATCGCAGCGTGCCACCGTGAGCGCGTGATTGACGAGACGACAATCGATGAGGCAGCACGGCGGATCGCCGATGCTTGTCCTCCGGGTACGCGTGTCTTCCTCTTCGGCTCTCACGCGAGGGGCGAGGCCGGCAAGCACAGCGACCTCGACTTCCTCGTGATCGAGCCGGAGGTCGAGAATGCGACCGAGGGAGTCTGTGCGCCTGCGAAGGACGCCGTGTGGTCTGCTGCTCGCGGCCGACGTGATCATCGCGAGCGAGCAGAGGGTCGCGACTGGCGCGACGTCAAAGGGAGCCTGATCCACCCAGCCCTCGCCGAGGGCCGAGAGCTGATCGCCGTCTGATGGCGAGCGGCCATGACCTGGCAGAGCAGCTACTGCGCAGGGCGTTGTTTCCCGGACGCCACCCGTAGTCTGTAGCCATGCCGCGCTGCACGCCTGGTTCGGCGATTATCGTAATGACTCTGCTGCTGGCGGGCTGCGGTGACACGCAGTCCGCTCGCCTTGGCACACCCCCGGCTCAATCATCGCAAAGGCCTCGGCTGGCCAGTACGGGCGATGGCAAGTCGTCTGCGCGCAACGATTCGGGGGCTCTTCCAAACAAGATCAAGGGTGCGAAAAGCGCTGGCTGCCATAGGGTCAAGACGGTCTGTCACATACTTTTTATCGGCAACAGCTACACGTATGTCAATGACCTGCCGCATATTGTGACGGAACTCGCGAGAGCCGGTAACGAGTCGGTTGTGGCCGAAGCGGTGGCCAACCCAAACGCAACGCTTTTGACCAACGCGGCGTCTGCGGAAGCTGCGATCAGGCGGAAAGCCTCGACGTGGAATGTCGTCGTGTTGCAAGAACAGAGTCAGATTCCCGCACTTGCGCAGTTGAGAGAAGAACGGATGTACCCGACCGCTCGACGTCTCGTTCGATTGGTAGACGACGTGGGTGCGGAACCGATGTTCTTTCTTACGCCTGCTCGACGTCTAGGCTGGCCGGAAGTCGGTCTGAAGGGATATGAAAGCATGCAACTGGCCGTCGAGCAGGGATATCTTGACATTGCTCGCGAACTGAAGGCTGCGATTGCGCCCGCCGGCGTTGCATGGTCGGCGGCTCGCGCGCGCAGGAACTCACTTGACCTCTGGCGCGCCGACGGTAGTCACCCGACCATCCTGGGCTCCTACTTGACAGGCTGTGTCTTCTATGCAGCCATATTGCACAAACCGGCGACACGGCTAAGCTATCACGCCAACCTGCCCAGTCGCCTTGCTGCGGAACTCCAAGCGATAGCTACGAAAACCGTGCTCGATGATCCTTTGGAATGGAATTTGAAGCAGTGAGATGAAGCTCGCCGGTGCGCCACCACTGGTCTTGCCGGCAGACCCGACGCGATGCTCATCGGGCGATCGACGCCCGCCGTCAGCGACCAGCAAGTCCCGTTCGCCGGCCACCCACCAGCACGCGGGACAGGGACGTCCCGCGCCGTTGCGCGCGGTGGCCGGCCGACACACGCGGACGATCCCCAAGCAAGAACCAGTTCATAGGCGCGTGCCAACGGGATGATCGTCCTCGCCGGCTCTCAGGCCCGCTCGGCTACCAGCCGCGCTCGCCCTCACGGCCCGCGACGCGGCACACTCGGATGTAGCCGTCCATGTGCGTAGGCTTGCTTGTCATGTCCTCGCCTCCTCAGCCACCGCCCGAGCGACCCCCCGGCGAGCTGGCGGCATGGTCGATGGCGCAGATCACGCGCGGCATCGGCTCGCCGCTGCTGTTCGCCGTCGTCTACACCTCGCTTGCGAGCGCCGTGTTCTTCGCGCTCGGCATCGTCGTCGACCACGCGCTCGGCCTGACGCCGCTCGTGTTCCTGATCGCGGCCGTCATGTTCGGCCTGACGGCGCTCACTTACGGCGAGGGCTCCTCGCTGCACCGCGAACCCGGCGGCTCGACCGTGTTCGCGCGCCACGCCTTCAACGAGCTGGTCAGCTTCGTCGCGGGCTGGGCGATCCTGCTCGACTACGTGATCCTGATCGCGGTCACCGCCTACTCCGCCACCCAGTACCTGCGCGTCTTCTGGGCGCCGCTGGGCAACTACCCCGAGGCGCTGGCGCTCTCGCTGGCGATCATCGCGCTCGTCGTGGTCGGCAACGTGCGCGGCTTCAGCGCCCGGCGCGGAATGCGCATCGGCGCCGTCGTGCTCGGCGCGCTCGCGCTCGAGCTGATCGTGATCGTGCTCGGCCTGGTCCAGCTCTTCGACGGGCACACCCTGCACGCCTCGATCCACCTCGGCAGCGCGCCCACCTGGTCGGGGCTGATCTTCGCGCTGACGCTCACCACGATCGCCTTCACCAGCCTCGAGTCGGCCTCCGGCCTGGCGGGCGAGATCCGCGCCACGCCCGCCGCCTTGCGACGCCTCGTCGGCAGCGGCGCCGCGCTCGTACTGCTCGCCTACGTCGGCATCGCGCTCGTCGCCGTCACCGCGTTCCCGATCCACGACACCTACACCGCTCTCGGGCACCGCTACCTCAACGACCCCGTGATCGGGATCGTCAGCCGCCTGCACCCCCACGCGCTCTCCGAAACGTTGCGCTACGCGATGGGCGCGGTCGCCGCGGCAACCCTGATCGCCGCGACGAACTCCGCGATGCTCGGCCTCTCGCGCCTGGCGTACTCGCTCTCCACCAACCGCCAAATCCCCAGCAGCCTGGGGCGGCTGCACTCCCGCTTCGCGACCCCCCACGTGTTGATCGTGCTCGCCGGCGTGCTCGCCGCGGCGCTCGCGATCCCCGAGAACCTCGACTTCCTCGTCGGCATCTACGCCTTCGGCGCGACGCTCGCCTTCACGATCGCCCATCTCTCGATCTGCCGCCTGCGCTACAGCGAGCCCGACCGTCCGCGCAGCTTCCGCACGCCGCTCGCGCTCAGCGTGCGCGGCGGCGAACTGCCGCTGCTCGCCGCGCTCGGCGCGCTGCTCAGCGGCGCCGGTTGGATCGCGCTGCTCATCGTCCACCAGCCCGCGCGCTACGTCGGCCTCGGCTGGATGGCCGGCGGCCTCGTGCTCTACGTCGTCTACCGCCGCTCCGACGAAAGCTCGCTGTTGCGCCGCGTCACCGTCTCCCCGCAAATGCTGCGCGCCGAGCAGCCCCGCGAGCGCGACTACGGCTCGATCCTCGTGCCCCTGCTCGGCACGCGCCTCGACGACGACATCGTGCAGACCGCCGCGCTGCTCGTCGCCGGCGAGCCCACCGACGAGGCGGCGATCGACACCGCCACGATCGAGGCGGTCTGGGTCTTCGAGCTCCCGATGGCGCTGCCCCTGGAGGCGCGCCTGCCCGACGCCCAGATCAAGCGCGCCCGCCAGGCGCTCGCGCGCGCCAAGACCGTCGGGGAGGAGTACACCGGCGTGCAGGTCGCCACCGCCACCGTCCGTGCGCGCAGCGCCGGCCACGCGATCGTCGAGGAGGCCCGCCGTCGCGGCGTGGAGGCGATCGTGCTCGGCGCCGCGCCCCCGTCGCGCATCCGCGGCGGCGCGCGCCTCGGCGGGCGCGGCGGCGCGCTCGAAGACTTCGTCGGCAACGCCGTCAAGTACGTCGTCGCCAAGGCCCCCTGCCGTGTGCTCCTCACCGCGCCGCCCGCCGACGTGGCGCCTGACGAGGGTGCCCTTGCGGCGCAGCCCGCCGGCGTGGGCGCCCAGGTCGTGTGAGCGCCCCTGTGGCACAGCCCGCGGCGATCGGCGCCGGGCGCAGGCGCCGCGGCGGCAAGCGGCCGGCGCCGCCCCAGGCCGCCTCCCGCCCGAGCGATGCCCTAACCTGCGGCCCATGTTCGTCCTGATCGTCGGCGCCGGGCGCGTAGGTGCAGCCGTCGCCAAGTCCGCCCTGGGCGCCGGCCACGAAGTGTCGGTGCTCGACGAGGACCCGCTCTCGCACGAGCGTCTCAACGCGGGCCAGGCCAGCAGCTGGGAGGACGCCGGCGGACAGTTCACCGTCGGCACGGCGCTCGAGCTGGAAGCCCTCATCGACGCCGGCATCGAACGCGCCGACGTCTTCATCGCCTCCACCGACGGCGACAACACCAACCTGATCATCGCCCAAATCGCGCAAAAGCGCTTCGACGTGCCAAAGGTCCTCGCGCGCGTCATGGACCCCGCGCGCGCCACCTGGTACGGCGAGCAAGGGCTGCAAACGATCTCGCCGACCCGCCACGCGATCGAGATGTTCGAGCGCGCCCTCGACCTCGAGCACGCCGCCTAGTGGCGCGTCCCAGGATGTGCCGTTAGATGTACGCCATCATCGTCGGCGCCGGCAAGGTCGGCCGCAACCTCGCGCGCGAGCTGATCGCCAAGGGCCAGGAGGTCACCCTGATCGAGTCCTCCCGCCCCCGCTACCTCTCGATCGAGGACGAGTTCGAGCACGCCGCCCACTACGGCGACGCGACCGAGCTGTGGGTGCTCGAGCGCGCCGGCATCCAGCGCGCCAACCTCGTCATCGCCGTCACCGGTGACGACGAGGACAACATGCTCGTCTGCCAGGTCGCCAAGGAGAAGTACCTCTGCGACCGCATCATCGCCCGCGTCAACAACCCCCGCAACCACGAGCACTTCAAGCTCCTCGGCATCCAGCCCGCCGTCTCCGCCACCGACCTGATCCTGCGCCTGATCGAGCACGAGGTCCCCCGCTACGGGCTCGTGCACCTGCTCGCCCTCGAAGAGGAGCGCCTGGAGATCATCGAGCTAGAGGTCTCCGCCGACGCCCCCGCCGTCGGTCAGCGCGTCGCCGACATCGACCTTCCCGACGGCAGCCTGATCATCTCCGTTCTGCGCGCCGGCGGCGGCTTCGTGCCCAAGGCCAACACCGTCATCGAAGCCGGCAACGAGGTCCTGCTCGTGCTCGACCCCGGCCTGGAGCAGGCAATCACCGAGCTGTTCGCGCCGGGGGGCGAGGCGGCGGGGGGGTAGAGGGGCGGCGCGGCGCGCGCCCTAGCCGGTGTTGCAGTGGTCGGACGGCGGGGCGGCGCGACCCGGCTGGTGTCGCAAGTGGTCGGACGGGGGAGGCGGCGCGATCCGGCTGGTGGCGAAGTCGACGAGCGGCGTGCCGTGGCATGCGCTCGACGGGCGGTTCGGGTGCCAGTCGGTTTCCGACGCGGCCATCGACTATTCTGGAACGCTCCCCTTCCGGGATGGTGTAATCGGCAACACGCGACACTCTGGATGTCGAGTTTGGGGTTCGAGTCCCTGTCCCGGAGCTGAGGAATTGGCTTGGGTGAGCCAGATGCGGCGGCAATACCTCCGGCTCGTGGCGGAACTCGTGGCCAATCGTACACGCGGGGTGCGTCGAGGCGAGCGTTGCGGAAGGTCCTGCTCGATCCGACGCGTGAGGGTTGCGCGCGCGGCGGGTCGCGGCCGTGCGGCGCGACGACCGCCCGCATCCAGATGTGCGGACCTAGCGGTCGCTCCGCCTAGTTCGCTGATGCTTACCGGTATTGTTGTGCGCTCTATTGCAGGCGATTGCGGTCACGTGATTGATCAGCGAACCTCGCGGAGGACCCACTAGCGGGATAGGCCCTCAGCGTCGCACTTCGAACGCCCGCTCGCGGCGCGGTCCGAAACGGTAGATCGAGAAGTGCGCGTCGAAGCTGGCGGCGACCGTGACGCCCAGGCGCTCCATCACGGCGAAACTGGTGCGGTCGACGATCGAGAAGTCCTGGTCGGGGAAGGCCTCTGCGATCCGCCATGCGGTGTCGAGGTCGCCAGGGAGCACCGTCTCGACGGTGGCCAGGCCTTTGCGGATCGCCGTCCAGAAGCGCTCCGCGTTTGCGTACCCGCCGAAATCGCGTATCAGCCGCCACGACTCGACAAGCACATGGTCGGTCGTGGTGAGGCCATCTGCGTCGCGCAGCAATTCGGCGGCACGCGCGTGATGTCGATCGTGGGAGTCGGTGGCAGCGTAGAAAGCCGAAGTGTCGACGAACAGGCTCAACGACCTGACTGGCCCGTCTCGCGCAGGTACTCGCTCCGGGCGGCGTTACCCAGGTGCTTGTCGACGTTGCTCGACACGTCGGACACGCCCGAGTCGAACAGGCCAACGATTTCACTGATGTCGCCTTTTGGCTCGTGGCCGAGATCGCGATCGAGCGTTCTGCGCACGTACTCCGCGAAGGAGATTCCCAACTCCGAGGCGCGGCGCTTGGCGCGCCGGTGCGCATCGGCATCGAGGGTGATCTGACTGCGTACCACCATTGGAGTGCCATCATACCACCATATAGTGGCCCCTTATGGCCGGGCTGCGATCCGCCGCGACGAGGCGATCACGATCAGCCCGACGGAGGGCCAGAAGCTGTGCCGGCAGGACGGCAAGCGTGATCGCGGCGCTACGCCGGCCGAGGCTGCTGCGCTCATCGCCGGCGTCCTCGAGAGTGAGCGGGCGCTGTGGACGTGCGCGGGCGTGCTCCTTCACGCGGCGCTGACTGGCGACCGGGAGTTCGTCGTCTGATGGCGAGCGAGCAGGATCTCGCAGAGCAACTTCTGCGCTGCGCTGACGCGGACGCGGCCGGGGCCAAGGGGATGCAGACGATGTAGACGCAAATCTGCGCTCCTGTGCCCAAGGACCGAATGTGACCATGCCTCTCCAGGGCGCGCGCCACACAACCACCCTGGAAATCGAACCTGGGCTCGCGATGCTGGTCGGCGGTGCCATACCACCAGCCGCCGATAGCCGACGGGCCACCGGCGCCATGCTGCTCGCGCGGTGACCCATCAGTCATCAGGCAATTGTTCTTCCAAGACCACTGGCAAACTGTGCAAGCTGAGTCTTCAGACTCACGTAAAGCTCCACAACATATCGTTTTCCAGGTGGATTAACGAGCCTCCCGATAGCGTTGCGTTAGAGCTGCCGACTTCAAGTTCACCGGCAGTTTGGATCACCGCATTCAGTAAGTGCGATAAGCGTTCATCCTGCCCTTCTGGCATTAAGATTCCGAGCTGCCCGTTATCGCGTTCTTTCCGGCATCCGCACATGACGACCCTTCGAGTTTGAATGTAGCGAGCAAGTCCTCACTATTCTGTGGTTGACCATTCCCTTCGTCGCTAACCGCCCGTCTAACGTCAGCTCGGCTTCGATCGGAAGCGTGTGGAACGAAACGCCCGGCAGCTCGCTCTGCACCGGTTTTATGATTTTACATTCAAGGAATTAGAGACTACCCATTAAGCGCGCCTAACAGAAAGAGGTTTTGGGATGCTGTTGTCGTAGATGGTGTCTATGGCGAGACCTTTGGTTAGTGGTGGGTTGTGGGCTCGTATCGAGCCGTTGTTGCCGCGCGTGGAGCGTCGGTATCGGTATCCGGGCCGTAAGCGGGTACCCGACCGGCAGGCCCTGGCGGGCATCCTGTTCGTGATGAAGACGGGCATCCCGTGGGAGGGGTCTGCCGCAGGAGATGGGTTGCGGGTCGGGGATGTGTGCTGGCGAAGATTGCGGATTGGAATGAAGCTGGCGTTTGGGAGCGCCTGCACCAGGTGCTCCTTGACGAGTTGCAAGACGCGGGAGCGTTGGACTGGTCAAGGGCGGTCGTGGATAGCTCGCATGTTCGGGCAGGGGGGGGGGGCGAAAAGACAGGCCCCTCGCCCGTCGATCGGCGCAGGCCGGGCTCCAAGGACCACGTGATCTGTGACGGTCAGGGAACCCCGCTGGCCTGCACTCTCATCGCCGCGAACCGCAACGACATCACCGAGCTGTTGGCGCTCGTCGATCGCGTCCCACCGACGGGTGCTCACGGCAAGTTCAGGCCAAAGGCGCTGCTCGCCGACCGGGCGTATGACAGCCGCAAGCATCGCCAAGCACTCCGCGAGCGCGGCATCACGCCACGAATCGCCAAACGCAACACCCCCAACGGTTCCGGGCTCGGCAAAGAACGATGGGTAATCGAGCGCACAATCTCCTGGCTGCACCAACACCGTCGCCTGGATCGTCGCTACGACCGACGTGCCGACATTCACGAAGCCTTCCTCACCATCGGCTGCGCCCTCATCTGCCACCAACAACTCCAACGCTCATTCTGTTAGACGCCCTAAGAAACACATTTGGCTCGCTGATCCTTGATTCGCTAACTTCCACTCTTGCGCATAAAATTTCTATGTCGCCGTCGTCGAAGACCAGTATCCAGGATACACCGGTGACAGCTTGTGGCGCAAGCGCCGCCGACCCTACAAGTAATGAACCTAACACTAACCATTCCGCCTGAGCCGAACTCGAAGCGAACGCACTGAGTGCAAACACAGCGAGGAACGCCCAAGCGATTACTCTTACCTTTGACATGAGTTGATCTCCTCTCGTTTATCGATTACCGATGCGCCTCATCTGGGCGCTTGCCGTCGGCGCGGCGCGCGTGCCATCGTGCACCGGACCTCCGGCGCGATTCCTGTTTGACTATGTCCTTTTCCCTTCTCCTGCGCTCGCGCCATGCGGTCCTTGCGCCGGCTCGAGTTGTACCCAGTCTTACTCGCCCGCCAAAACACCTGTCAAGGACAATTTTGCGGCTTTGCCGGCCCGCAGGTGTGGAAGGCCGCCAAAAAGCACCAAATCCAAAGATTTGGGTGATCGGTATAGTACGAATGTCGGAGCGGAGGGGGGGACACCTGTGGCGAAGACGCTACAAGTTCTCGACGTAGCGGTCTCCCGGGCGCGATGACCGGGTGTCATCGCGTGGCCCCGCGAGGCACGGATGCCTCGCGCCGGCCCGCTACCTGGCCCGGCTGCGACGCGCGGACGATCTCACACCCACTCGATCCCGCTCGTCCTGCGAACGAGGCGCGGGTGGACGGCTACGCCGCCTGCGCCGACCAGTCGCGGTACAGAGCCCAATAGCGGCCCTCGGCCGCCATCAGCTCGCTGTGCGTCCCCTGCTCGACGATCCTGCCGTGCTCGAGCACCACGATCCGTCCCGCGCCGCGGATCGTCGACAGGCGGTGGGCGATCACGACCGCCGTGCGGCCCGCCAGCAGCCGGCGCAAACCAGACTCGATGCGACTCTCGGTGTGCAGGTCGACGTTCGAGGTGGCCTCGTCGAGGATCAGGATGCGCGGGTCGGCGATCAGCGCGCGTGCGAACGCGATCAGCTGGCGCTGGCCCGCGGAGAGCTGCGCGCCGCGCTCACCGACCTCGGTGTCGTAGCCCTTGGGCAGCTCCGCGATGAACTCCTCCGCGCCGACCGCCGCCGCGGCGGCCTGGACCTGCTCCCGATCGGCGTCCGGGCGCCCGAATGCGATGTTCTCCGCGATCGTGCCGCTAAACAGGAACGCCTCCTGGGGCACGATCCCCATCTGCGAACGCAGCGACCGGCTCGTCACCTCGCGCAGGTCATGGCCGTCGACGAGCACGCGCCCGGCGGTCGGGTCGTAGAAGCGTGCGACGAGCTTCGCGATCGTCGACTTGCCGGCGCCGGTCGCGCCGACCAGCGCGACGGTCTGGCCGGGGGGCACGGTCAGCTCGATGTCCTGCAGGACGAGCCGGTCGGCCTTGTAGGCGAACGAAACGTCCTCGAAGCGGACCTCGCCGCGGATGCGCCCCAGCTCCTTTGCGTCCGCACGGTCGACCGTGGTCGGCTCGGTGTCGAGCAGCTGGAAGATCTTCTCCAGCGCCGCCATCCCCGACTGGTATGTCGTGTAGAGCTGCGACAGCTGCTGTATCGGTTCGAACAGGAACGCGAGCGTGGCGACGAACGCGACGACCGTCCCCGCCGTTATATGTCCCTCGATCGCCTGGTAGCCGCCGTACAGCACGATCAGCGCCAGCGCCACCCCCGACAGCATTTCCACCGCCGGGAAGTACGCCGCGTTGAGCCGTACCGTCACCATGTTCGCGTCGCTGTTCTCCTGGTTGAGCGCGGCGAAGCGCGCCTCGTGGCGGGGCTCCTGGCCGAAGCTCCGCACCACCCGGATCCCCAACAGCGTCTCCTGCAGGTACGCCGTGATCGCGCCGATCGTCTCCCGTGTGCGCCGGAACGCGCCCGCCGAAACGAGCCGGAACCAGACGCTCAGCCCCGCAACGAACGGCACGATCGCAAACGTCAACAGCGCCAGCCCCGGGTCCAGATACAGCAGCACCACGATCGCGCCAAGCAGCGTCAGGCCCGCCTGCACGAGCGTCACCACTGAGTCCGTCACGAGACTTTCCAGCGCCTCCACGTCGTTGGTGATCCGCGAGATCAACACGCCCGCGGGGCGGCTCTCGTAGAAGCCGATCGGCTGGCGCTGCAGGTGGGTGAAGATGCGAATGCGCAGGTCGGCCAGCGCGCGCTGGCCGACCCAGCCCACCAGGTACGTCTGCGCGTAGGTCATCGCCCACACCAGCAGCGCCGAAACCAGAAAGGCGAGCACCACCAGCACCAGCGTTTTCGTGTCATGGCTCTCGATCCCGCTGTCGATCGCCGTCCTTGCGAGCAGCGGCGGCGCGAGCGACGCGGCGGTGCCGATGACCAGCGCGGTGAGCATTACCGCGACGCGCAGTCGGTAGGGGCGCAGCAGCTCCAGCAGGCCCCGCAGGTTGCGTCCCCGGCTCTCCCTACTCGCGCGCTCGCCCGTCCACTGCGACATCCCGCGCCCGCCGCCCGGGCCGAGGCTGCGCGCCATTGCCCGCCCGCCGCCGACTCCGCCGCCCATGCGCGTGCCGCCGCCGCCGAAGCCGCCCGGGCTCATGACGGCGAACTCCCCGCGCATGAGGGGCGGTTGGGGCGGGCAGACACGACGACTACCGGCCTCATATGCCGCTGACCTCGCGCTCGCGGGTCTCTTTGGTCATGAACACGCTCTCCGGCAGGCCCTTCTCGACGATCTCGCGGTACAGCTCCGACTCCTCCAACAGCCTCTCGTGGTCGCCCTGCGCGACGATCGCGCCGTGGTCCAGCACGACGATCTCATCCGCCAGCGCGATCGTCGACAATCGGTGCGCGATCACGAACGTCGTGCGCCCCGCCATCGCCTCCGCGAGCGCCAGCTTGATGCTCTGCTCGGTCGAGGCGTCCACCGAGGAGGTCGCGTCGTCGAGGATCAGCACACGCGGGTTCGCCAGCAGCGCCCTTGCGATCGCGATCCTTTGGCGCTGGCCGCCGGAGACCGTCAGGCCGCGCTCGCCGATCTCGGTGTCATAGTCCTGCGGCAGGCGCGCGATGAAGTCGTGCGCCTGCGCGCGGCGTGCGGCCGCTTCGATCTCCTCGCGGCTGGCGTCGGGGCGCGCATAGGCGATGTTCTCCGCGACCGTCGCCGAGAACAGGAACGGGTCGTCGCTGACGACCGCGACCGCCGCGCGCAGCGAGCCCAGGCTGACGGTGCGTACGTCGGCGCCGTCGAGGCACACCTTGCCCGCCACCGGGTCGTACAGCCGCGAGATCAGCGCGACGAGGCTCGTCTTGCCCGACCCGGTTGCGCCAACGAGCGCGACGGTGCGCCCCGCCGGCACGTCGAGGTCGATGTCGTGCAGCACCGTCCTTGCCTTGTCCGCCGCGGGGGCGGGGGCTGCCGAGGGGGGATGGGTTGCCGAGGAGGGCGCGGGTGCGGAGGAGGGAGGGGGCGCGGGTGCGGAGGAGGGAAGGGGTGCGGAGGAAGGGGAGGAGGCAGGGGGTAGGGAGGCGCGGGAGGGCAGGGTTGCGGGGGCGTAGAAGGGAGGGGTTGCGGGGGCGGAGGGGGGAGGGGTTGTATTGATCTTTTTTGGTGCGAATCGCGCGCCCGCGCGCGCGCGCGCGCGATTCGCACCGTTTGGAGAACCATCCACACCAGCTGGCGTCGACCCATTCGCGCCGGCTTGCGCCGGCCCATCTACGCCAGCTCCCCCCGACCCATTCGCGCCGGCTTGTGCGGACCGATCGACACCGGCCCCCAGCGACCCCGGCTTGTGCCCCACCGACCCCGGCTTGTGCGCAAGCTCACTTGCGCCCAGCTCGTCGTGCGGGTCGTCGTAGCGCAGCGTCACGCCGCGTAGCTGCACGTGGCCGTTGCCCGCCGGCAGCACCGGCGCGTCCGGCGGCGCGCTCAGCAGCGGCTCGCGGTCGAGCAGTCCGAAGATGCGCGCGCCCAACGCCGTCGCGCGCTGCGCCAGGTTGAGCGTCACGCCGAGCGAGCGCATCGGGCTGATCAGCATGTTCAGGTACAGGTAGAACGAGGTGAACTGGCCGAGCGTCAGGTGCGCGTGGATCACGGCCTGCCCGCCGATCAGCAGTACCGCGGCGAGCCCCAGCTGGGGCAGGAAGCCGATCACGGGGTTGAACTTCGCTTCCAGGCGCGTCGTGACCATCGCCTGCTCGAACACGCGCCCCGAGCTGCGCCGGAAGCGTTGCAGCTGGCGCGACTCGCGCGCGAACGCCTTTACGACGCGCACGCCCGTGATGTTCTCCTCGGCGTCCGCCGTCAGTTCGGCGATCCGCTGCTGGACCTCCTGAATCGCCGGTCGCGCGCGCCGGCCGTAGCGGTAGGAGATCACGATCACGAACGGCACCGGCGCCAGCGCGATCAAACCTAGCTTCGGTTCGACGGCGATCATCACCGCGCCGGCCAGCACGATCGTCAGGATCGACTGCAGGATGAACACCAGCCCGTAGCCGAGGAAGAACCGCACCGCCTGCAGGTCCACCGTCCCGCGCGACATCAGCTGCCCCGTTTGCTGGTGGTCGAAGAAGCCCAGCTCGAGCCGCTGCAGTTGGCCGTAGATGCGCTCGCGCAGGTCGTATTCGACGCCGAGCGACACCCGCCCCGCGATCATCCGCCGCCAGTACGTCAGCGCCCAGCGCACCAGCACGACCGCGAGGATCGCCAGCGCGAGCGCCAGCAGCGCGTGGTGTTCGTGGGAGCGCAGCGCCGCCTCATGGTGGTGGGCGGCGTGCGTGCCCTTGTTGATCGCTTCCACCGCGTCGCCCGTCAGCTTCGGGATCGCGACGGTCATCACCATCGCCGCGCTTGCCAGCAGCCACGAGATCGTCAGGCCACGGCGGTACGGTCGCAGGAAGCCGAGCAGTCGGGAGAAGGTCGCCATAGTTGCTTAGTCAACTATTATTGCATGCGATGGCCTAGCCGGTCTGCACCACGCGCGGCGGCGGCCCCGTGGCGTCGCACTACGCTGCGGCCATATGTCCACACCGGCCATCCCAGCCACGCCCCGCGGTGGTCCCGCGGCGGGGCTGTGCGCGACATGCGCTTTTCAGCAGCAGGTGCGCAACACGCGCGGCTCGTGCTTCTCGCTGTGTACCCGCTCGCGCGAGGATCCAGTCTATCCGCGCTACCCGCGGTTGCCGGTGCTGAGTTGTGTGGGGTACGTGCGGCGGGAAGGGGGCTGAGGGTTCACCCGCGTGGGGTGTCATCGAGAGCTGGCGATCACGAATGACGCTCAAAGCGTTCCCCTCAGCCCCGCGCAAAGCCTGAGCGCCGGGAAGGCCGCTGAGCCCGCCTGGCCTCGTTCGTTGGGCTACGGCGATCGGGCCCCGTCACGCCCGCGCAAACGAGAGCCTGAGCGCCGGCGCGATCCGCCGGACGTGGGCCTCGTCGACTTCGACACGGTGCGCGTAGGTCTCCCACCCGGAGACGACCTCGCGCACTTCCTGCACGATCCGCTCTGCGCGCCCCCGCGGCAGCGTGGCGGTGTGCCCGCACGCGCGGAAGTCCGCGAGCGTGAAATCGTCGCGCTTGCCATCGACGCTCATCTGGTGCTGATTGGTCCACGGGCTGCCGGGCCGGTAGGAGTAGACGACGTCGAACGCCGGCGCGAGCTGCCAGCTTCCGGAGCGGTCCATCAGGAAGGCGATGTTCTTGACGTGGTCGTCCTGGTTGCGCGCGACGATGTTGAAGGTCATGCGGCGAAAGAGCTGCTCGACTTCCGGGGTCGAGCAGCCCAGGCGGCGCATCGTGAGGAACGCCTGCTCGTAGGAGTGCGCGCCGGGGCTGTTGAAGTCGAAGTGCGCCAGCGCGGCCAGCGACTGCATGTGCCGCTTGGCGCCGTCCGGCGCGCGGTCGAAGCGGCGCGTCATGAAGTGCCGGCGGCCGTTCTCCTCCAGCAGCCGGCAGTCGCTCATCGCGATGCCGGCGGCGCGCGCCATCAGCGAGTAGGCGTACTCGATCGCGCCGTAGCCCCGGGGGTCGGCGAGGGTGTCTTTGTCGCGGTTGTTCGCGACCCCGTCGAACTTCAACAGCCAGTGCTCGAAGCCGGGGTCAAGGGCGTCGAGCTGGCCGGAGCGCACGACATCGGTGGCGGGATTCCAGGCGATCACGGCCTTCGCGCGCGCGCCGCCGGCCGAGGCGCCGACGCTGAGGATGTCGAGCATCGCCTGCCGCTGGTGGCCGGTGGCGAGCGAGGCGACGAGTTCCGCGCGCCGCGAAAGGACCTCGGAGGCGAGTTCCACCAGCTCGGCGACGTGCAGGTTGTGGCTGCTCGAGGGCGAGGGGCCGCGGCTGGGGGCGAACTCGAGCGCGCCCATGCCGCGCCGGCCGATGTAGCAAAGGCGCTCGACGGCGTCGAAGCTCTCCGGTGTGCGCCCCTGCCCGGCGAGCCAGGCGTCGATCAGCGCGTGCCCGTAGCGGTCGGGGAGGCTGTCGGCGAGCAGGCCGGGCAGGCCGTGGAAGCTCTCGGGGTTCAGCGCCGGAAACGTGTAGGGCTCGGCGCGCAGCGGCATGACGAGGGGGGAGACCTCGATCCCGCTCTCGAGGAAGGCACGCTCGTACTGGAAGGCCGCCGTGCGGGCGTTGTCGGGCAGCGCGACGGCGCCGATGCGCGAGCCCCACAGCGTGACCGCGGCAAGCGTGCTCACGGGGCGGTCCCCGGGCGCTCAGCGCCCGGGGACCGCGGCGTTGTACCGGGCTCGTTGGGCGCCGGCGCCGGTCGGTGTGCTCGGGGCGGCGCCGCCGTCTCGTCCCCCCAGCGCCACGGCTCGGTTTGCTCCGCGAGGGTGGGGGCGCCCTTGCGCAGCCGCTCCCCGGACGCGCGCCGGCGGCTGCGGCCGTGCAGCTTCAACAGCTCGATCGGGCTCGGCACTGGCTCCGGGACCAACCGATCCAGCCCGTCGAGCAGCCCGAGCGCGCGGAGCACGCGGATCAGGCTCGTGAGCTTTGCCGGCTCGCCGGCCTCGATGCGCTGCACCGCCTTGCGCTCGACCCCGGCCTCGGCGGCGAGCGTGCGCTGAGTGAGGTTGCGCTCGAGTCGCGTGCGCTCCAGGCGCTCGCCAAGCTCGGTCAGCACCGCTTCGTCCGTCAGGTATTGATTGATCTTCATAATGCACCTCAAATAGTGCTTTAGCACAGAAATTTTAGCTAGGGACCTGTTTATGGTGCTTTCTATAAGCAGAATATAGCATCACGTGTGGGATTTCTGAGATCTGTATGATCCCTTGCATAGTGCTTTAGCTACATATTTTGCTATAAAAACCTATTTAGAGGACTTTATTACCATGCTGTGCCGGGAGCGCCCATGCTGTGTGTCGCGGCCCTGCTCTGGTGTGTCGCGGTGTTTGTCGAGTTGGCGTGGTTGATTGCGTCTGTGTGGCGGGCGTGGTGTGGGGTGGTCGGGAGGCCGGGGCGCCGGGCTGGGTGTCGGCGTTGCCAGTCTGATGGTGCGGGGGTTGGGTACCCTAGGGCCCGGTTTTGTGCTGCTGGTTTGCGCTTTCTAGGAAGGGGCGCGTGGCCCTCCAGTTGGAGTGTGGCCTATAGAGCGATCGCGCGTGCCGGCTGCTGATGGCCCGGCGCCTCGGCCTCCCGACCGGTAGGGCTATTGGCCGGGGGTCAGTCGGCTGTGGCTGCTGCCCAGAGGAAGCACGAGAGTTCGCGGGCGCACGCGACGACGATCACGTTGTGCGCCTTGCCGCGGCTCGCATCCGGTGATAAACCCGGTGCAGCCGGTGCTGGGCACGGTTAGCGATCTGCAGAACATGATCGGGTTGGCCTTGCTGGCGATTCTTGAGGGTCACCCCGATCCTTGGTGGGCGTCCGTAGTGCCAGGCCGACTCGACGAGCGGCCGGCGAGCGAAACCCGAGCCTGTCTTCGTGATCGACCCCTGGTGCGATGACTCGCCGGACTGGTGAAGGGACGGGATTAGCCCGAGCCACGCGCGCTCAGCGCATGCGCCCGCCCGAAGCGCTGCCAGTCGCCGCCGAGTTCGAGGTGAAGCGCGAACGCTGTGAGGGTGTCGACGCCCCGGGAAGCATCTGAGCCTCGCGACGGTCGGCCACCACGCCTCACATCTTCTGCAAGACGCGAGAGTCGCTCGGCGATCACCGCCTTGCGCGCGCGCGCTCAGGCCATCGACGGAGCCGACCAGATCGGCGAACACCAGCTCTGAGACCGTTTCATCGAACTGCTGGGCCGCGAGCCAGCGCCGGTAACGCGCGTCGTCCACGTTAAGGACTCGGGATAGACCCGGCCGTGACGCAACAGCATCTTCGAGACCCGGATGACGCGCCGTCATCAGATCCCTCCTGCAGGCATCGTGCGCGCGCGTCAGCTCGCGGGCGCCCTCAACCTCGACCGGCGGAACCACGACCGTGGTCAACGAGCCGGCCAGCAGCAACCGCGCGAGCAACTCCGCGTCTTTGCGGTCAGTCTTCACCCGGTCTGAGGCCCCCCCTGGTGTCTTCCCCGGGTGCGATCACCTCGACGGCCACACCGGCAGCACTCGCGGCGCGCTAGAGCCCGCGAACCCGCCGGTCGGCCCGGCCTCATAGCAGCACACACCGGACCGGGCAAACCCGCAAGCCACGCGACCGGCTCCTCGACACCCAGCCCGAACCGCGCACGCACAAACTCGCCTCTCGAGACATCAATCGCCGCAGCATACCTCGAGCGGGCATGAACACCCAAACCCACATACGTCACCATTCCGATCATGGCCGGACCTCCTCACTGATATCGGGGTCAGCCGGAGCCATACACCGGCCAGACAAACCCCCGAGAGGAGTGTCCGGCCTACCTCCGACGGCCAACCCAACCCAGGCGACCCACGACATAGGGTCTAGAGCGGGGAGTGACCTCGCAGTACGCTCCCTCCCTCTCCCTCCCTCCCTCCCTCCCTCTGGCGGGCGGCCCGGGGCACCCGGCAGCCGAGTGCGGGTCGAATGCCGGTTGTTGTGCCCAACGTAGGGTGTGTAGGTTGCCCGTGATGTAGGCTGCCCGTGATCATGGCCGAGGTTTCTCCCGCGTTCTACCGCGCCGGATCGGGCGAGCCGGTTGTGCTGCTGCACGGCTTCACCGGCGCCTGGCACCACTGGCGTCCGCTGCTCGGCGGCCTGGCCGCGCGCTACGAGGTGATCGCGCCGACGCTCGCCGGCCACGACGGCGGGCCCCCGTTCCCGGATGTCCCGCTGTCGTTCGCGAGCGCGTGCGACTCGCTGGAAAACCATCTCGACGAGCTTGGCGTGGGTGACGCGCACTTCGTCGGCAACTCCCTCGGGGGCGGGCTGGCGCTCGAACTCGCCAAGCGCGGCCGCGCACGCTCGGTCGTCGCGCTCGCGCCCGCCGGCGGCTGGACGGACGGTGACGGGGAGGCTCGGCGACTGGCCCGCTTCTTCGCGCGGCAGGTCCGGGACGCGCGGATCGGCGCGCGTGTGGTTCCGACGATCATGAGCCGCCCGCGGAGCAGGCGCCTGGCGATGCGCGACGCGATGCGTCACGGCGAGCGCATGACCACCGCGGAGGCGGTCGACCTCGCGCGTGCGTCGGCGCGCTGCGCGGTGAGCCAGGCCGCGATCGACGCGCTGCGTGCCGACCGGGGTCTGGCGCTGCGGGATCTCGACCGCATCGGCTGCCCGGTGTTGCTGGCCTCGCCGCAGTTCGATCGCATCCTGCCCGCGGAGCGTCACGCGCCGCGCTTTCGGCGGGAGATACCGGGAGTCGAGTGGCGGACGCTGCCCGACTGCGGCCACGTCCCGATGTGGGACGCCTCGGGACCGCTAGTCGAGATGATCGGCGAGTTCGTCGATCGTCGGGGCGCGGCCGACGACGTTCGCGCTGCGGCTCACGCTGCGGGGTGAGCCCGGCGCTGCGGCGCTTGTTTGCGGATAGCCGCGCTCAGCTCCGGCTGGCGGCGGCTGGCAGGGTACTAACGGACGCTGCCCCTAGCGTAATAAATCACCTGTGATGTATTGCCTCGTGGGCGCCGATGGTGATGTATCACCCCCGTGGCGCCGATGGTGCCGGTTCGCCGTCCGTAACGCACGCGGTTTACGGCCAGTGGACCGTCCGGGATTATTCGACCGGGCGGGCCCGGGCTCCAGAATCCCAGTCCTGGGAGTCCGGAATCCTGCCTCGGCTTGTGGTGCAACGTTTCCTCCAGCCGATCCACTACCGCCCCGTGACGCCGACGGTTTCCGGCTCGCCCGTGGCTGGCGTGGCGGGCTCGCCGCCCATGGCCCCTGTAGCCGCCGGTCCCTGCTCGCCCGTGCTTTCACCGGCGGCGGTCACGAAGTCGCGCTGGCGCACCAGCGCGAACGCAAGCACCGCGCCGACCAGCGCGACGGCGGCGCCGATCAGCAGGATCGTGTCGAAGCCTTCGACGAACCCGACCCGGTAGGAGTGCGACAACGCCGCGCTTGCCGCCGGGGACAGGGAGTGGAACAACCCGTGCACTTCGCCTGCGATCAGCACTTTTTTGAGGTTGCCGTGCGCCGCGACGTTCACCGCCTGCTGGTAGCCGGACGCGGACAGGCTCGCGGTCGTGCTGGTGAACACCTCGTGCTCGAACACCGCGCCGAGCCCCGCGATCCCGGTGGCGATGCCGACTTGGCGGAAAGTGCTGTTGATTCCCGACGCCATGCCGCTGCGCGTGTGGTGCACGACCCCGATCGCGGTCGATGCCAGCGGCGGGTTGATCATCCCGATGCCGGCCCCGGCGAGGATGAAGCCCGGGATCAGCGCGGTCCACGACGACGTCGGGTCCACCGCGGTCATCGCCAGCAGCCCGCCGCTGACGAGCACCAGTCCGCTGCCCAGTAGCAGCCGCACCGGCACGCGCACGCTGAGCCGCCCTGCGACCGGGGCGACCATGAATGAGAGCAGCGTAACCGGCAGGAAGCGCAGGCCGGCCTGCAGCGCGTCGTAGCCGAGCACGTCCTGGATGTAGATCGTCAGGTACAGGAACATCGCGAAGATCGAGGACGACAGCGCGAACGCGACGATGCTCGCGCCCGTGAACGCTGGCCGGCGGAACAGCGTCAGGTCGAGCATCGGTCGCTGCTGGGCGCGCTCGATCGCCACGAACGCGACGAGCAGCACCACCGCGCCGATCAGGAACGACACGATCCGCGTCGAGCCCCAGCCCGCTTCGTTACCCTCGATCAGCGCGAACCCCAGCAGGAACAGCGCCCCCGAGAAGGTGATCAAGCCAGCCCAGTCGACCCCGCGCGCGTTCGGATCGCGCGACTCGGAGACCTGCGAGAGCGTGAGGATCACCGCGATGATGCCAATTGGTACGTTGACGAAGAAGATCCACTCCCAGCCGATCCCGGTCGTGATGATCCCCCCGATCACCGGCCCGATCGCGACCGCCGCGCCCGTCACCGCGCCGAACACACCGAACGCGACCCCGCGCTCGCGGCCGTGGAAGGCCCCGGCGATCAGCGCCAGCGACGTCGCGAACATCATCGCCCCGCCCGTCCCCTGCACGGCACGCGCGAGGTTCAGCATCAGCGGGGTCGTGGACAGCCCGCAGACCGCCGAGGAGCACGTGAACACGACCAGCCCGACCGTGAACACCAGCCGCCGGCCGACCCGGTCCGACACGGCGCCCGCCGTCAGCAGGAAGGCCGCCAGCGTCAGGGCGTAGGCGTTCACGACCCACTGCAGGTCGGCGAACGAGCTATGCAAGGCGTGCTGGATCGAGGGCAGCGCGACGTTGACGACGGTGATGTCGAGCAGCAGCATGAAGATCGCGATCGACACCGCGATCAGGGTCCACCATTTGCGCTCCACGGCTGCGCCTCCTTTTCGTTTCGCGCGCGACTGCCGCGCGCGGGGTCACGCTGCTTGCGCCGATGCTCTCCCAATGTAGGAGCCTGCGCGCACAGGTCGGCTCACGCGCCGTTCGTCCCCTGCAGGTGCCGCGCAAAGAACGGCACCACCCGCTCCCACAGCAGCGCCGCCGGCCCCGGCCGGTAGCTCGGGCGGTAGTCGGCGAAGAACGCGTGCCCGGCGCCGTCGTAGACGTCGACGCGCGTTTCGTGCGGGGTCGCGGCGGCGCGCTCGCGCAGCTGCGCGCCGACCGCCGGCGAGGGGTTGTGGTCTTCGGCGCCGACCGCCGCCAGCAGCGGGCAGTGCAGTTTGTCGACCATCTCCAGCGGCGGCGTCGGGCGGTTGGTAGTGGTGTGCTCCTCCGGGGTCGCGCGGTCCATGAAGCCGCCCCAGCAGCTGACCGCGGCGTCGAGCCGGTCGCTGCCGCAGGCGAACAGCAGCGTGTAGCGCCCGCCCATGCAGAAGCCGATGCAGCCCACCTTGCCGTCGACGTCCGGGCGGGCGCGCAGGTAGTCGGCGGCGCCCTCGAGGTCGCCGAGCACGCGCGCGTCGGGCATCGCGAACAGCCGCCCCATCAGCGCGGGCAGGTCGCCCGCCGGCGGCGGGCCGCCTTCGCGCGTGTACAGGTCGACGCCCAGCGCGACGTAGCCGAGGTTCGCGAAGCGGCGCGTCACGTCGCGGACGTGATCTCCGAGGCCGCCCGCCTCGTGGATCACGATCACCGCCGGCGCGCGCCCGCTCGGGCCGAGGTCAGCGGGGCGGGCCAGGTAGGCGCCGATCGGCGTGTCCTGCGCGCCCGTGTAGGCGAGGTCTTCGTCGAGCAGTCCGCTCGTGTCGCGCACCGCGCCGGGCACGCCGTCGGGGCTCGGGGGGATGGGGGCCGGGGGAGGGGAGGTCGTCATCGTGCGCGGAGCCAAGCCTAAACAATCACATCTGATGCAACATCAAGTCTGATGTATTGGCACTGGCGGTCGATTATTTATACCCACCCCCGGCCGGGCTTCGTACCCCGCCCCCCGACCAGGCGCTCTTCATAGCCACCCCCGGCCGGGCTTCGTACCCCGGACTCTGGGCGGGCGTTTGTACCCACCTCCGAGCGGGCGTCCGTACCCACCTCCGGCCGGCTTCATACCCACCCCCGGTCGGGCGTTCTTCATACCCACCTCCGGCCGGCTTCATACCCACCCCGGCCAGGCGGCTCTTGATAGCCACCTCCGAGCGGCTTCATACCCACCCCCGGCGGGCGCTCTTTGACACCCGCCCCCCGAGCGGGGCTGTATACCAACCCCTGGTCGGGCGTTCTTCATACCCACCTCCGAGCGGGCGGTCATGGCGGTCGTCTCACGAAGGCATCGGTGGTCAGGACGCAGCCAACGCCCCGGTGTCCGTGCGGTCCAGCTCGCGCAGCTTGCGTCGCACGCGCGTGCGCCGCTCGGTCAGCTCGGCCCGCAGTTTCGCCAGTTCGGCTCCCCGGTGCTCGACCAGCTCCAGCTGGCGGTCGATGTGCCCAAGCGCCTCCTCCAGCAGCGCGCGGCGGCGCTCGGGGTGCACATCGTCGCGGCGCAGCTCGGCGCGCACCGCCGCCCGGGCCTCCTCGGCGGACAGCAGCGTCTTCAGCTCCTCCAGGCTCACGCCCAGCAGGCTCTTCAGGCGCATCACCTCGCGCAGCCGCTCGACCTCGGCCTCGGTGTACGTCCGGTGCCCGCCCGACGGCCGCGCGGGCGCCTCGGGCAGCAGGCCGATCTCCTCGTAGTAGCGAATCGTTCGTGGCGTCGTGCCGACGAGCCGCGCGACGTCGCCGATGCGCAGGGGTTGGGCAGGTGTGAGATCGTCCGCGCGTGTGGGCCTCGCGCCGGGCTCCTCGGAGCGGGGCGTCCTGCCCCGCCGCGTCGCGTCGTCGGGCCGAACGGGGGTGCTCATGCCGGGCCTCCGGTCTCGGCCAGCTCGTGCTGCGGGGGACGCTCGGCCTGCGTGCGCCGCGTCGCTGCCGACGCTGGCACACCGGGACGGCCAAGCGCTGGTTCGGGCTGCGCCGCTGCTGCCGGCACACCGGGATGACCAAGCGCTGGTTCGGGCTGCGCCGCTGCTGCCGGCACACCGGGATGACCAAGCGCTGGTTCGGGCTGTGCCGCGCGCTCGTCGTGGGCGGTGCCGTGGCGCGGGCGCAGCAGGCAGACGACCGTGCCGACCAGGGACGTCGCCGCGAGCACCCACAGCGCCGTGTGCATGTTGTCGATGAACGGCGCCAGCTTCTCCGGCGAAAGACCCTTGGCGAGGCCCGAGAAGACCGCGAACAGCGTCGACTTCGGGACCGACGAGGTCACGATCGCGAGCACGAACGCGATCGAGAGCACCGCGCCGGTGTTCTGCAGCAGCGTGCGCGCGCCGGCCGCGATGCCGCGGCGCTTGGCCGGCACCGTGCCCATCATCGCCGCCGTGTTCGGGCTGTTGAACATGCCCGAGCCGACGCCGACGAGCAGCAGCCACAACGTGCTCTGCCAGTACGGGCTGTGGACCTGCAGCGTCGTCATCGCCGCCAGCGCCGCCGCGCTGACGAGCATCCCCAGCGCTGCCAGCGCCCGTGAACCGTGACGGTCGGCGTAGATGCCGGCCAGCGGCGAGGACACCAGCATGCCGACCGCCAGCGGGATCAGCTTGATGCCGGCCGTGATCGGCGTGTCGCCCTGCGCGCCCTGGAAGTAGAACACGAACAAGAACATCAGCGCGAACCGCGCCAGCCCGTTGATGAACGCGGCCGCCGTCGCCGCCGCGAACAGGCGGTTGTTGAACAGCGTGAGGTCGAGCATCGGCGCGCGCGAGCGACGCTCGATTACGAGCCACAGCGGCAGCAGCACCGCGGCGGCGCACAACCCGACGATCACGATCGTGTCGTCCCAGCCGCTGATGCCGCCGCGCGACACCCCGAGCACGAGGCCCGTGAGGCCGAGCACGAACGTCGCGTTGCCCAGCACGTCGTAGCCGCGCACCTCGTCCGGTTTGGCCAGCTCGCGCAGGATCAACGCACCCCACGCCGCGCCGGCGAGGCCGAGCGGGACGTTGAACCAGAACACCCAATGCCACGAGATGTCCACCAGTGCGCCGCCCAGCACCGGGCCGATCGCCAGGCCGATCGCGGCGACCATCGTATTGGTGCCCATCGCCAGCCCCAGCTCCTCGCGCGGGAACGCGTCGGTGACGAGCGCCGCGGCGTTCGCGAACAGGAACGCCGAGCCGATCCCCTGCAACACCCGCCACACGATCAGCACCGTCGCGTCGCCCGAGAAGCCCGCGCCGAGCGACGCCAGCGCGAACACGAGGAAACCGCCGATGTACGCGCGCTTGCGCCCGAACAGGTCCGACAGGCGGCCCGCCATCAGCACGAGCACCGTCGCCGCGATCAGGTAGGCGAGAATCACCCACACCAGCGCCAGCAGGCTCGCGTGCAGCGAACGCTCGAGGTCGGGCAGCGCGATGATCAGCGTGCCCGAGTTCGTCGCCGCGAGCAGCATCCCGAGGCTGGTGCACGACAGCGCCCACCACTTGTAATGCGCGTGACCGGCTGCCACGCCGAACCGGCGCGGGGTGGAGTTGGGGAACGATCGCGTGCTCAACTTTTCCTTTCAAACTTTACGTGAACGTAAGGTCCACGATAGCAGCAGCAGGCGCGCGCTCCTACGCGGGCCATGGACGGCCCGCGCCGATTTCGCCCGGCCGCCCGGCCCACACGCGCGGACGATCCCAAAACGTCAACATCACTACCGCCGACCCGTCCATTAGGATTCATGCACGCCCGTCGCAACCCGGCGCGACGCGCGCAGCACAGGGGAGGAGCACCGATAACCGTTCAACCCGCGCCGCACGCGCGCTCCGCGAGCGAGCTTAAGGACATCATCGCGGCCGAGCGTGCCCACATGCCCTTCCTGCTGTGGCGCGACGCCGCCGGCACGCAACATATTGCGTCGCTCGCCACCCTCGCACGCGCGACGGTCGGGCGCCGCGCCTCCTGCGACGTGCTGCTCGCGCACGACGGCGAGGTCTCCCGCCTGCACGCCGCGTTCGAGGCGATCGGCGAGGAGTGGGCGATCGTCGACGACGGCCTCTCCCGCAACGGCACGTTCGTCAACGGCGCCCGCATCAGCGGCCGCCGCCGCCTCGCCGACGGCGACGTCCTGCGCTTCGGACGCACGCTCGTCGAATACCGCTCCCCCGCCGAAGGCTCGACCGCGATGACCTCCGCCGCCGCGGCCGACCTGCCAACGATCGACAGCCTCAGCGACACCCAACGCCGCATCCTGATCGCGCTCTGCCGCCCCTACAAGTCCGCGCGCGCCTTCGCCACCCCCGCCAGCAACAACGAGATCGCCGCCGAGGTCTTCCTCAGCGTCGACGCCGTCAAGACCCACCTGCGCACCCTGTTCGCGCGCTTCGACATCGCCACGCTCCCGCAAAACCAAAAGCGCGCCCGCCTCGTCGAGTGCGCCTTCCACTGGGGGCTCGTCTCGGAGCGCGACCTGTGACCGCCGCCGTGCCCCTCCGCTGCCCGGCCTGCACCGCGCCGCTCGTGGTCGGCGCGCGCTTCTGCCACCGCTGCGGCTCGCCCGTCGGGGAGGGCACCGCTGCGACCGGCGCGGCTGCCGGCCCTGCGCGGCCTGCGTCAGCTCACGCCTCCGCTCCCCCCGCGTCAGCTCACGCCTCAGTGCCGCCCACGCCGGCTCACGCCTCCGCTCCCCCCGCGTCAGCTTCCGCCTCCGCTCCCCCCGCGCCGGCTCACGCCTCAGCGCCGCCCACGTCAGCTTCCGCCTCCGCTCCCCCCGCGCCGGCTCACGCCTCCGCTCCCCCCGCGCCGGCTTCCGTCTCCGCAGCTCCCACCCGACCTTTGCCGCGTGCGCCGCACCCGCCGCGGCCGGCGCACTCGCCAGCATCTCCCACTTGTTCCGCCTGCCAAGCCCCCGTCTCGCCTACCGCTCGCTTCTGTCGCTCCTGCGGCTCCCCACTGCCGACTCCCGCCGGCTTGTCTCCTGCGGCGCCGCCGGTCACTTCACTGACTGCCGCGACACCCACCGTGGACGCGCAGCCAGCCACCGGTGTGCTGCCCACGGCCGAAGCACTGCCAGCGACCGATGTGACCCTCGCGTCTGGTGCACCGCCTGCCGTTGACGCACCGTCCGCGACCGATGTAACCGGCGCGCCCGACGCATCGCTTGCCACCGACGTGCCTCTCGCCTCTGCCACCGACGGCCCCCTCACGCCGGGCGCGCCCCCGGCCTCTGATCCACAGGTGCTCGCATGTCCCGGGTGCCGCGCGCCCGTCGAGGCGTGCGCGAGCTTTTGCCGTCACTGCGGCACCCCGCTGGCGGGGCCGTCCGCGGCTGCTCCCTCGACTTCGCCTGCGCGCGCGGCGCCGCACCGGTCCGGCAATGCCGGCGCGAGCCCAACCCCGGCCTCTTCGACCACGACCTGTGCCGTCTGCGGCGCGCCGCGCAGCGGTCCCGGCGCGGTCTGCGCGCAATGCCGCGACGCACTCGAGCGCTGAACGGCAGGGTCAAGGATTCAACACCTTCGTGGTCGCATGCCGATAAGTCCGACATATAGATTCAGTTTGAGGTCTTACCAACCCACCCTGCCGACCACCCAACGAGCCCACCACGAACAAGTGAGGCGTACCCCGTCATGAGCCAAACCGTCTTCTGCGAGTCCTGCGGCGGCGCGATCGCCGTGCAAGCTCAATTCTGCGAGCACTGCGGTGCCGTCCAGGCTGGGTCCACGCCTGGCGACACAGCCCAAGGGGCTGCTGTCCATGGCGGGCCCGAGCACGGGGCCGCAGCCGTCCCGGCGGCGAGCGCGCCGGGCGGTCCCGCCTACGGTGGGGCCGCGCCGGGGGTTGCTCCCCACGGGGGGCCCGCGCCGGGCGCCGCGGCTCAGGGCGGCTTCGCGCCGGGGAGTGCTCCCCACGGTGGGCCCGGGCAGAGCGGAACCGCGCAGGGTGGCTTTGCATCGGGCAGCGCTCCCCATGGGGGGCCCGCGCCGGGCGCCGCGGCTCAGGGCGGCTTCGCGCAGGGCCCGGGCCCGGGCCGTCCCGGCGGCTTCACCGCACAGCAGGCCGCGGAGCGCATCGAGACGCTGACCCCCGGGGCAACCGAGCTGGCGGGCCAGCTCGTCGAGCAGGTCAAGACCCCCGCCGTGGCCACTGCGCTGGCTGCCGGCGCGATGGCGGCCGCTGCCGTCTTCGCGGTCGGGGTGCTTTGCGGGCTGATCTTCTCCGACCAGTCGCTCGTCGGCGCCGTCGACTCCGGCAAGGGTGTGATCACGGCCGGCCTGGCGCAGATGCTGAACTTCCTGCAGGTCGGCTACAGCGACAACGTCGGCAAGCTCGGCCCGGCGCTGTTCCTCGTCTTTCCGATCGGCGCATGCGCCGTCGCCGCCGCCACCCAGGCCGGACGCACACGCAGCCTGACGCCCACCGTGCGGCTCGCGAGCGGCGCGGGCGTCGGCCTCGTGTTCGGCCTGTTGATGCTGATCCCCGCGCTCGCCAGCGGCAGCCTTGGCGCGAGCGCCGGCGCCGAAGCCGGCCCGGGGGTCGAACCGGACGTGCTCGGCGCCGTCCTGCTCGGTTTCCTGTGGGGCTCGCTCGGCGGACTGCTCGGCACCTACTACGCGATACGCCGCGAGCTTGCGCCCGGCTGGCTTGCCGAGCAGGTGCCGGCGCCTGCCGCGGACGTCGGCCGCACGATTCTTGCGGCCCTGCGTCCGCTCGGGGTTGCGCTTGCCGTGATGACCGTTGCCGGCACGCTCACCTGGACCGTCGAGACCCTGCTGAAGTCCGACCTGCGCGAAGAACGCTCGACGCTCGTCGCGACCGTCGACAGCGCCCTCTATGGGGTCGAGCACGGCCTGCATTGGACCGAGCTGGGCGGTCTCGTCGAGTTTCACTCGCTCGATGGCTCGTCCCTCTCACTGCCGGTGCCCGTCGGCGACGCCACCAAGGTCAAGCTCAACTCCCAAGGCGACTACCGCCTGTTCGGCTTCAACTCAGCGATGCCCGCCTACACCTTCATACCCCTCCTGATCTTCCTCATCGGCGTGCTCCTGCTGCTCGCGCTCTACGCCGGCTTCGCCGTCGCTCGCGTGCGGCGCGCCACGATCGCCTGGCAGGCCGGCCTGTGGGGGTGCCTCGTCGGACCGATCTGGGCACTCGCGCTCGTCATCGTCAACGCGCTGATCGCCAAGGACTTCTACGGGCGCGCCGTCGGTGACAGCTTGTTCGGCAGCTTCCTGCTCGGCGGCCTGATCGTCGGCGGGGTTGGCGGACTGCTCAGCGCCCGCTCGCTTCGTAACCGCTTCGCGGTCGCCGGCGCGCCCGTCGGCGCCGAACACGCTGATGTTCCTCTGTCCGGCCCCCAATGAGCGGCGACGACCCCCTCGCACCCGGCACCGAGCTTGCCGGCTACCGCATCGAGCGCTTCGTTGCGCGCGGCGGCATGGGCGACGTCTACGAGGCGACCCAGCTCTCGCTCGACCGCCGCGTCGCGCTGAAGTTCATCTCGGGCGCACTCGGCGCGGGCGAGCGCTTCCGTGAGCGCTTCCGTCTGGAGGCGCGCTCGGCCGCCGCGATCGACGACCCGCACATCCTGCCGGTCTACGAGGCCGGCGAGCTGCCCGACGGGCGCCTGTTCCTCGCGCTGCGCTTCATCGACGGTCCCGACCTCAGCAGCCTGCTCCGCGAGCACGGGCCGCTCGACGCCGCCGAGACCGTCGCGGTGCTCACCCAGATCGGCGAAGCGCTCGACGCCGCCCACGCGCGCGGCCTCGTCCACCGCGACGTCAAGCCCGCGAACGTCATGCTCGAAGCGCGCGAGCGCGGCTGGCACGCCTACCTCACCGACTTCGGGCTCGCCAAGCCGGGCGAACCCACCGACGAGCGCACCGCGCCCGGCGAGCTGCTCGGCACGATCGACTACATGGCCCCCGAGCAGGCCGCCGGCCAGCCCGTCGACGGCCGCGCCGACGTCTACGCGTTCGGCTGCCTCGTCTACCGCTGCCTCACCGGCGAGCCGCCCTACCGTCGCGACACGCGCACAGCCGTGTTGATGGCGCACGCCAGCGCCCCGATCCCGCTGCCCAGCGCGCTCGTCGCCGGTCTGCCCGCACCACTCGACATCGTCGTCCAGCGCGCGCTCGCCAAGGACCCCGGTCAGCGTGCCCACTCCGCCGGCGCGCTGATGCGCTGGGCCGGCGTCCAGCTCAGCGCCGGCGCCGCGGTTGCGCCGCCGGTCACCGACGAGAGTCCGACCGAGGATACGCTCGTGCCGGCGTCGCCTGTGTCGGCACTTGCGGCGGGGGTTGCGGTGGCTGGCGCCGGGGCGGTGGGCGCGGCTTGGGTGGCCGGTGCGCCTGGGTTGGCCGCGGCGGCGGGCACCGCTAGAGCGGCCGGTGCGCCCGGGATGGCGGCGCCGACGGGTGTGGCTGGGCTAACTGATGCGTCTGCGTTGGCAGCTGGGGTGGCCGGCGCCACCGGGCTGGCCGGGGCGGCAGGTGCAGCCGGGGCAGACGGTGCGCCCGCCGGCGCCGGCGGACCGGGGACGGCCGCCACGGCCGTGGGGGAGAGAGACCCGCGAAACGCTGCACGCACGCGTCCGCGCCTGTCGCTGCTTGCCGCCACGCTGCTGAACATCTCCCTGTACCTGCCGCTCTGGGCGCTCGCCTACCTGATTGGCAGGCGCGTATGAACTGGAAGGCCAGCGTGCTCGGGGCGCTATTCGTGGCAGCCGCCGGACTGGCCGTCGGCGTCGCGATCGGCGGCAAGACATCGACGCACGTCGTTAGCGTCACCGTGCTCAAGCGCATCAAGGTCACGGCTGCCGCGCCACCCACGGCGACGACCAAAACCTCGGCGACCGAAACGGACGCCTCTACGGCGCCTGCCGGGTCGAGTACGAACGTCACGTCGACATCCACGGGCACGACGTCCGTGGCTGCGAACACCACCTCGACCGGGGGCGTCCAGGAACAGTTCCTCGCCAGCTACCTCGAAAGCCAGGGTGGCTCCACCACGCTCGACCGCAACGCCCAGAACGTTTCGCTCGACGAGCACCCATCCGAACAGGAGCTTGCCGGGCAGACCTACCCGCACGCCGTCGCCTTCGACCTCGCAAGCTCCGAATCCGGCGCGACCGCCAGCTATCAGATTCCCGCGCCCGGCTTCGCCCGCCTGAGCGCGAACGCCGCGGGGTTCGACACCACCTCGAACGCGAACGCCTCCTACCGCCTCACCGTCTACAAGAACAACGACAGCTCCCCTGCGTCGGTCATCCTCTACCAAACGACCTTCCACGGCCCGTCGACCGTGCGCAAGATCGGCTTCGCCACCGGTGGCGCGACCGACCTCGTGTTCGTCTGGACGGCGCTCACATCCGAGCCCGAAGGCGAGGTCTTCGTGCTCGCCGAACCGATCTTGGACGGCGGCTCATGAGCGCCACGCCCACGCAGCCCGCGTCCTTCTGCCGGAAATGCGGCGACCCGCTGCGTGCCGGCGCCAAGTTCTGCCGCGGCTGTGGGGCCGCCGTCCCGCACGCTCCGCTCGGGCTGCGCTGCCCCAGCTGCCACCGCTTCAGCCCGGCTGACAGCAGCTTTTGTCACAGCTGCGGCGTGCCTTTGTCCGCACAGACGGCGCCAATGGCGAGCGATGCGCCGGCGTCGCCCGGCACGCCATCTCCGGCGCCGCCCGTTGTGCCGGTGTCTGCGGCCGCCGGCGAGCCGTCGCCTCCTGTGCCCTCGTCTGCGGCCGGAGGGACGTCGCTGATCGAACCGTCCGCCGCTCCTGCCGGACCTGCCGGCCCCAGGCGGGGCGCGGATAGCCCATCCGGCGGCGAGTCGCGCCGCACGCCGACCACCGCGATCGCCGTCGCTGCCCTGCTCGTCGCAGTCGCGGTTGCGGGCGGCGCGCTGGCGCTGCTGGCAGGCGGCGGTACCGCACACGGCCATGACGGCGCGCTCGCCAAACTGCACCCCGACACGGTGCTCACCGAGACCGAAGTCGAAACCGCCGCGGCCTCGGACACGCCTGTGCACACCACCAGTGCCGGCGGCGGCTCGGGCGGCGCCGGCACGACGACAACCGGGGGAGCTTCAGGCAATGGCGGCACGACCACCGGTGCAGGCACAGCGCCGGGCGACGCCGGCAATACCACGGGTGGCTCGGGCGGCGCCACCAACACCACGAACGGCTCGGGCACGGACTCCCAGACCGGTGGGCCCGCGCTCGAAAGCTACAGCGGGCCGGGCTACAGCGCCGAAGTGCCAAGCGGCTGGAGCAACATCGAGGACGGCGCTCGCAAGCAGGGCTATGTCGAGAGCAAGTGGCAGGACCCGCACGACCACGACAACTACGTGCTGATCGACAGCTCGACCAGCACCGGCGCCTCCTCACAACGCTTCGAATCGCCGGCGCAAATGGGTGAACCGGTCCGCCGCGACCTGCACCGCGAGCGTGGCTACCAGGAACTTGGCTATCAGCCGACGACGCTGGGGACGACGTCCGCCCAGGAATGGGTCTTCCGCGTGCCGACCGCGATGCGTGTCGACTACTTCTTCGAGCAGTGCTCCCACGGCTTTGCTGTGCTCGGCTCGACCACCCCGGCCGACTTCGCGGCGCTTGCGTCCACCTTCCGCGCGTTTGCTCAGTCCGTTCACGCCGACGCATGCTCATGAGGGCGGCCAAAGGTGTCGCAATTCCCACCCCAGGGTGCCTTGCCGGAATGCCGCCGCGCGGGGAGGATCCCAACAGATGCGCCACACCCGACCGCAAGCTCAACTCCAGTTACGCAAGTCAGACATGTCGATCGCCGTTCCGTTCTCAAGGAGGTTCCCGGTGACTGTTCTCCCGCTCCACGGCCATGAGGCCCGCTCGACTGTCGTCGGTGGCCCCGCTCACGATCGGCGTCCACCCCAGGCGGCGCGTCGCGCTGGTAGCCGCGCCGCTTTGTTACATCTTCGGTCGCCGTCGCCGTCGCGTTTTGGGTCGCGCGCGGGGTTGCGCCCCGGGTCGCGCGCGGGGTTGTGTTTTGGGTCGCGCGCGGGGTTGCGCCCCGGGTCGCGCGCGGGGTCGCGTTTTGGGTCGCGCCTCGCGCTTGCCGGCGTGCTCGCGCTGCTTGTGACGCTCACCTGTGGCGCCGCCGGCGCGCTGGCTGACAGCGCGACGCTCACCGTGACGAACACCGCCGGGCAGTCCGACCCGGCGGCCGGGTTGCCGCGCGTGTTCACCGTCAGCGGCAACGTCTCGGTCCCCGAGCGCCTGTATGTCAAGGACCGCGCGCCGGGCGGTGCGGCGTGTGCCCCGACTGCCGAAAGCGACTCCGGCTCGATTCTCGGCTACTGGGGCGGACCGTTCTATGGCGCCTCGATCGAAGGGTCGTTCAGTCAGGACGGCGTGTTCACCTGGAGCGAATCCGGCCCAGTCATGTTCTGTATCTGGATCGCCGAAAGCGAATCGCAGATCGTCACGCCTATCCCCGATACCATCACGTTCCGCGCCCCCGGCGGCACGATCGCCGCAGTCATCAATCCCACGAACCCCGCTCCGGGCCAGCGCGCGACGATTACCGTCACCGGCGCCAGCGAAGCTCCCGAGCGCGTCTACGCGAAGATCCGTGGCGCCGGCGGCGCGCCGTGCACGCCTAACTACGAATCGGACAGCGGCACGGCTCTGGTCGAAGGCAACGAAGTCAACGGCTCCTACGCGATTCGTGCCGAAACCGAGCAGCTGCAGGCCGGCCAGTACCTCGTCTGCCTGTGGTTGGCGCCCTCGGCGAATTCGACATCCGCGATCGCCGGCCCGCAGCCCGAGACCTTCACGGTCGGCACGCCCGCGCCTGTCTCGAAGCCGCCCACGCCCCATCCCCGGTGTGTGGTTCCGGGCGTTGGCGCCCACGGCTCGCTGGGCGCCGTCGAGCACCGCCTGCTCGCCGCTCACTGCGACATCGGTGCGATCCGCTACGCCGCGAGCGCCGGCCACAGGCGCGGGACGGTGGTTCGCCTGGGCTCTCGACCCGGCACCGTGCTCGCCGAGCACACCGCCGTTGAGATCGTCGTCTCCAGTGGACGCCCCCATCATCGTCGCCATCACCACCACCGATGACCGTCGTGTCCGAACGCCTCCACGCGGAGCAGACGCTCGGCATCGCGGTCTCGCGCGGGCTGCTCGGGCTCGCCGCCGGTCTGTGGCTTGCCAGCGCCTTTCTCGTGCCGAGCACCCGCGGCGTGGGCGCCTCGCTCTCATCCCACCAACTCGCCGATCTGGTCGGCTCAGGCGCGCTCGGCGGGTTGGTGCCCCGCGCGTTGGGTCCACTGTGGTACCTGACGCCGCTCGGCGCGGCACTCGTGCTCGGCACGCTCGGTCTGCCTGGAACGCCTGCCCGTGCGATCCGCGCGCTTGCTGCGCTGATCGCCTGCGCCTGCGCGACGAGCTTCGCCGTGTCGCTCACCCATTTGCGCCCGACGCGGCTCGGACCCGGTTCGTGGTGCGCGCTTGCCGCGAGCGCTCTCGCGCTTGTCGCGCTCGTACTCGAGCGCTCGCTCCTGCCCCGTACCGAAAGGATTCAAGGTGTTCTGTAGCCAGTGCGGCGCGCCGCTCGGCGCCCAGTCAAGCTTCTGTGCGGCCTGCGGTGCGGCCACTGCGGGGCCCGCTTCGGCTCATCCCGCGGAGCCGCCTGTGGCGGGGCCGGCGGCCCCGCGCTCGGCTGCGCCCATCTCGCCTGCCGTCGCCGGCCCCGCGGCGGGGTCTGCCGCGGGGAATGCCGCTTCGGGCGCGCCCGTGCCGGGCTTTGCACAGGCCCCTCCCGCACCGGCGCTGCCCGCTGCTACATCGCCCGCGCCGCCGGCTTCTGCGCCTCCCGCCGCGGCCACCTCGAAATCGCTGCGCGTACTGCTGCCCGCCTGCGTTGGCGCCGTCGCGCTGGTGGTCGTGGTCGTGCTGCTCGTCAAGGGGCTGACCGGTGCCAGCGGTGGCGCTGGCTCGCCCACCGCCGCCATCCGCCAGCTCGCCGCCGCCGCGCAGGCCGACGACCCTGCCGCGGCGATTGCGCTTGTCGACCCGGGCGAAGCGCGCACGCTTGGCACGCTCTACACCCAGGCGCGCGATGCCGTCCGTGCGTCGGGTGCCGACGGCGCGTCCGGCGGGGCGCTCTCAGGCACGCATGTGTCCATTCACGGGCTGCAGCTGCACGAAGAACAGCTTGGCTCCGGCGTCGCTCGGGTGCGGATCACCGGCGGCAAGATCGAAGCCGCGTTGCAGGCCGTCGCGCTGCCCGCCGCGCTCGGTGCGATCAGCGACTCGCACTCCGCCACCAACCTCGCCGATGCGCCGGGACCGGGCGGCCTCGGCCTGTTCCTGATGACGCGCAAGCAGGAAGGGCGCTGGTACATCAGCCCGACGCTCACCGTCATGCAGTACATCGTCGAAACTAACCACTTGGCGCCCCCTGACTTCGCGGCGCTCGAAACACCGGGCGCCGTCGGTCACGGCGAGCGCGAAGCCGACCGGAGCGCCACCGACGCCAGCTTTGCCACGGGCGGCGGCTCCGCTGGTGGCGCCGCTGCCGCCGACGGTGCCAGCTCTGCCGCGAACGGCGCGGGCGCCGGGGCTGCAGCGTCCGCCGCTGACACGAGCGGCGGTGAAGGGGCAACGGATACCGCGAGCCCCGCTCAGCTCGCCGAACAGCTCGCGCAGGCGATCTCCTCGAGCGATGTCTCCGGGGTGCTCGGGCTGATCTCCGAACGCGAAGCGAGCGCGCTGCGCCCCTACAGTGCTGCGCTGCAGGAACTCGTCAGCCGCGCCGGTGGCTCGCTGCAGTTCCAGGTGACGGCGCCACAGTTCAGCGAAACCCCGCTGAGCGGCAACCTCGTGCGTTTGAATATCCTGCACACCGGCTTCAGCCTGGGAGCCACCGGTGACGAAAGCAGCTTTTCCGACGGCGAATCCAGCGATGAAGAAAACAACTCCGGTGGCGCTGGGGGAGAGCGGGGGATCGACGGCACGCTCAACGGGCCCTGCCTGCAGGCCTCCGAGCTGGCGACCGGCGAAGCGAGCAGCGCGAGTGGCTGCTTCGCACGGATGAGCCAACTGCTCGGCGTCGAAGATTTCTTCGTCGTCGCCGAACGCGCCTCTGGCGGGCTGCGGCTTGCGCCGCTGGCAACGTTCATGGAGTACGCGCGCCTGCTCGTCAAACAGCTTGGCGGCGCCGGCGTCAGCCGGCTGTCTGGCACCGCCGCCCAGCAGGCGCCTGCCGGCACGCTCGCCGCCGGCACTCGCACCAGCGGACGGCTGAACGCCGCCGGCTACACGGTGCTCGCCTACCACGCGTCCGCTGCTGAACTGCTCGCGCTCGAAAGCAACCAGGGCGTCGCCCTGCTCGAACCCGACGGCCGCCCGGCGCTGCCTCTGGCGTGCCCCGACGGCAACGAGCTGTACCGGCTCGGCTCCGCCGGCACCTACCGCGTCGTGCTCGCCGCCACCCACTACCAGCCGGCCGGCTTCAGCGTGCTCGCCGAACCAATCCACGCGAGCAGCGTCGGCGTGCCCAGCAATGTGTCCGGGTCGGTCGGCAACGGCGCCCGCATCGTCGCGCTTGCGCTGGCCATCCCACCCAGCGGCGCCTCGCTGACCACGACGTCGTCCGTCTACAGCCAGTTCGTCGGTCCCAACGGCAATCCTGAAAACCTCTGCGGCGGCTCGAATCTCGCCGCCGTCCTCGGGCCCGAGTCGTTGCTGCACCCGCCGGCCGTGGTGCAGCCCAGCTCTCCCTCTCCCGGTATCGGCAACGCTTCTTCGGTCTCCGAATCGGCCCCGCCCGGTCACGACTACCTCGTGATCTCGGGTCCGCCGGGCACACATTTCAACGGCACCGTTTCCCCGACGTCGGGTGGGGCCGAATGACCTCGCTTGGTGAGGCTGCGCCGTCTACACCACAGCGCTGCTCCGGCTGCGACGGAGCGCTGGCGCCGGGAGCGCGGTTCTGCCGCACGTGCGGCACCGCGGTCGGCGCCGCTGTTGCTCCGGCACCGGCGCCGGATGTGGCAACTGGACTGGGCTCGCCCGATCCCCAGAGCCGCGTCTGTGTTCACTGCGCACATGCCAACCCCGAGGACAGCCGTTTCTGCCGCGCGTGCGGCAAGCCGCTCTTGCCTGCGCCGCCAGGCGGGCAGCCGCCCACCGCCGCGCAAACGCAGAGCGCGCTTCAGGCGCCGCCCGCTGCGCAGTCGCCGCCGTATGGCATGCCTCCAAGCGAGCAGCCGCCTGTCCCTCCTACAGCCCCCCCGAGTCAGCTGCCCGCGACCGCTGCGTACGCGCAGACGGCCACGCAGGCATTGCCCACCACACCTACGCCGCCTCCGAGTCAGTCGCCCGCGACCGCCGCACACGCGCAGACGACCACGCAGGTGCTGCCGACGACGCAGGTGCCGACCGCCGGCACGCCCGTATCCGCTGCCGGCGCCACCGTCTCGGGTGGCCGTCGCCGGCCGTCGCCGGCCGTACTCGCGGTGGGCCTGATCGTCGTGCTCGCCGTCGGGGCGGGGCTCGCCGCGGCGCTGCTGGCAGGCGGACACGCTGGCACATCGACCGCCGACGCCCGCGGCCACGTCAACGGCAACGGCGGCGGTGGGTCGGGTGGCGGCGCCAAGACCGGCGGTGCGGGCGGCAGCGGAGTGACTGTCAAAACCACGTCGGCCGGTACGGTCACCATCGGTGGCGCCAACACGAGCGCCACGACCAAGAAGGGCACGGGCACTGGTGGCACGAATACCTCCGGTACGGTGACCACCGGCACTGTCACCACGAGCACCGTCACCGCCACGTCCGGGGAAGGCCAGTCCGGTGGGAGTGGCTCAGCGGGCCCTGCAGGCGCGATCCGCGGTCACCTCGAAGACCTTGAGAAAGGCGACTACCGGGGCGCGTTCGAATGGATGTCTTCGCGGTACCGCTCGCAAAACCCGACATGGGTCTCGCTGCGCCAGAGCGCCGATCCGACGATCCGCATCGAGTCGATCGGCTCGCCCGCGTATCGCTCGGGCAGCGCCACCGTCTACGTCGACTTCTATGCGCAGGACAGCAACCCGACGCCCGGCAGCGACACGGACTGCCGCCACTTCCGTGGCACCGTTGAAGTCGTTGGCCATGGCACGAGCTGGTACTACGAACCGTACGGCGATCACCTCACGGGCACGCTCTCCCCGAACGCCGGCTGTCAAGGCTAGTGGCACCCACGGGCCGGCCGCGACGGCGGTCTGGGCGGCGAGGACAGCTTTCGTGGGGGCGGCCAGTGCAGCAGCGGCCGGCGGGACAGCTGTCTGCGGGACGTGGATCTCCGCGGCAGCGGCCTGGGCGACGGCTGTCTGCGGGGCGGCAGCGGCTGCTGCTGACGCTGTGTGCAGTGCTGCCCGTAGTGGCGATCGTCGTTCTCGTCGTGGCCGGCTCGGGCAGCTCTCCGGCCTCGCCGCGGCCGGGTTCCGCGAGCAGGCACTCGCCGACTGGCCGGGCGACGAGCCCGGACCTGCGCTCGCACTCTGGCTCGACCACCGGCGGAGTCTCTGGCACGACCACATCGGGGGCTGGCACATCGGTCCCCGCGGCCTCGGGTGCGCCGCCGCCGATCCCGGACACGCTCGCGCGACTTGTCGGGCAGACGATCGTCGGGCGCTTCTCGGGACCCGCGCCGCCGCCGTCGTTCCTCGCCCGCGTCCGTGCCGGGCAGGTTGGCGGCGTGATCCTGTTCTCCGAAAACCTTGCCGGCGGCCCGGGCGGCGCGCGGCAGACGGTTGCGGCCTTACAGCAGGCGGCCCGCCAGGGCGGCAACCCGTCGCTGCTCGTGATGACCGACCAGGAGGGCGGCGAAGTCAAGCGTCTCGCGTGGGCGCCGCCGACGCTTGCGCCCGCCGCGATGCCCGACGCCCGCGCCGCGCGTGCGCAGGGCGTAGCCGCCGGTCGCGCGCTGCGCGCCGTCGGGGTGAATGTCGATCTTGCGCCTGTCGCCGATGTCGAGCGGGTCGCGGACTCGTTTCTTGGCACACGCTCGTTCGGCTCCAGCCCGGCGCATGTTGCGAGGCTTGCGTGCGCGTTCGCCGCCGGTCTGCGATCCGCCGGTGTCGCTTCGACGCTCAAGCACTTCCCGGGGCTCGGGCGCGCCCTGACGAGCACCGACGTGCAGCCGACGACGATCGAAGCTTCGGCTGCGGAGCTGCGCGCGGACTATGGCGCCTACCGGCGCTGCGGCGGCGGCCCGCTGCGCCTGGTGATGGTCGCCAGCGCCGCCTACCCCAGCCTCACCGGCAGCCTGGTGCCCGCCGTGCTCGCGCCCGAGACCTACCGGCACGAGCTGCCGCTCGCGGTCGGCGGGCCGGCGCCCGTGACGATCAGCGATGACCTGCAGGCCCCCGCGGTGCTCGACCAGCCCGACGCCGCCAAGCGCGCGCTCGATGCGGGGCTCGACCTGCTGCTCTACGCCACCAGCCCCGAAGGCTCGGCGCTCGCCTACCGGCAGCTGCTTGCCGCCGCCTCCGCCGATCCGCCCACCCGCACCCGCCTGCGTGCGGCAAACGAGGCGGTCGCGACCCTCAAGGCAGCGCTCGGCGTCAAGGCAGCGTTCGGCGGCGGCGGCGGCGCGGCGGCGGGTGGATAGACCCGCGCGGCAGAAAATGCTGATCCACGACGCGTGCCATCCTTATACATCACAGGACGTGATACATCAAGTATGATTAATTAGCCCTCGCGTTCGTGTGCGTAATAACGACACGCCCTCTGGCGCAGTCCTCGACACACGGTCTGGGCGATGTCCTGCTAGAACAGTCACACGACGATTCGTGCCCGACCCCGCCTTCCGATTCGTGCCCGACCCCGCCTTCCGATTCGTGCCCGACCCCGCCTTCCGATTCGTGCCCGACCCCGCCTTCCGATTCGTGCCCGACCCCGCCTTCCATGAGCGACGCTGAAACCGCAGATAATCCCGAGTTCGTCAAGTCCGACACGGATATGCCTGACGCGGACAATCCCGAGGTCGCCAGGCCCGACACGGATAAGCTCGATGCGGACGACCCCGAGGTCGCCAAGCCCGACGAGCAGTGGCGGGCCGAGCTGACGCCGGCGCAGTACGAGGTTCTGCGACGCGCCGGCACCGAGCCGCCGTTCAGCGGTGAGTACGTCTACAACAAGGACAGCGGCTCCTACCGGTGTGCGGGGTGTGGCGCAATGCTCTTCGGCTCGGACACCAAGTTCGAATCGGGTACCGGCTGGCCGAGCTTCACCGAGCCGGCGATCGCGGCCGCGGTTGAGCTGCGGCCCGACAACAGCCTGTTCATGCGGCGTACGGAGGTTCGCTGCCGGCGCTGCGGCGGGCATCTTGGGCATGTCTTCGACGACGGGCCCAGGATTGACGGGGGCCCGCCCACCCAGCGCTACTGCATCAACTCGGCCGCGCTGCGCTTCGCGCCACGGGGAGAGGGCGAGACGTCCGAGGACGACGCGCCCGGGGGCGACGCAGTTCTCATAGGTATTCGTTGGGTTGCGTCTCGTTGCGGCGCGCACGAAGCGAGGCTAACAATCACATCTGATTTATAAGCAGGGGCGCGTGTCGCAAGTCGGAGCTGCGCACTGCCACCCGTTCGGGGGCCGCGCGCCACCATGCCTAGACTCTAGGTCCATGATCATGATGGACCAGTCCCGGCGGCTGCGCGAGCCGCTGCGCTGGGGGCGGCGAGAGCGGACGGTCGTGGCGGTGCTGCTGAGCTGTGCGGCGCTCGCCGTCGTCGGTCTCGTCGTGTACGGCGTCAAAGGCAGCGCGCCGACGCCGCGCGACTGCATCCAGATCACGTTCGCGAGCACGCTCGGCGGCGCCGAAGCGAAAGCGTGCGGGGGGCAGGCCCGCACGGTTTGCGGCACGCCGCAGGACTACTCGCACAACGGCGAACAGCTCAGCGAGGCTTGTCGCCGGGCCGGCTTTCGCTACGTGCCGCGCAGCTGAGGCCCTGGCTTCCGCTGCGTGCCGGGCAGCTGAGGGGTGGGGTCTGGGGATCTACAGCCGCCCAACGCCCGGCGCGCTCGACAGCCGTCCAACGGCTGGCGGGGCGTCTAGCCAAATGTCGAAAGGGCCTGGGCAAGTGTTGGGCACGATGCCCTACCCCCAGCCCCGCCGGGCAGCTTTGATGGGCACGTAATTTGGCGTCCCGCACCCGCAGCAGCCGGCGGGCCTGACTGGCGCCATGCAAAACGGCAGTGGAATGGAGGCATATGAGCTGGTTGCCATACCTATCTTGGAAAGGAGCGTTCAATCCGGGGGACAACGCGTGGCAGATGACGGCCGCGACGTTCGTCGGGCTGATGAGCCTGCCCGGCCTGGCGGTGCTCTACGGCGGCGTGATGCAGAAGCGCTGGTCGGTCAACAGCATGATGCTGACGTTTGTCGCGTTCTGCGTGACGCTGATCGTGTGGGTGCTGTGGGCGTTCAAGATGGGCTTCGGCCATCCGATCGCCACCAACGGAGGCGGCCTGTTCGGGAAGCACAGCTTCCTGGGGACGTTCCTCGGCGAACCGGGCAGCGTGCTCAGCCGTGCGGCTGAGGAGGGCCAGGCCGAAATCCAGTCGGTCACGGAAGGCCCGGCGTTCCACTTCCCGGAGTCCTCGCTCGTGTACTTCCAGTTCGTGTTCGCCGCGATCACCCCGATCCTGGCGCTCGGCTCGGTGCTGGGCCGCGTCAACTTCAAGGCGTGGGTGCCATACGTGGCGATCTGGATCACGGCGGTGTACGCGGTCAACGCGTTCCTGCTGTGGGGCGGCGGCTACTTCGCCGCGCACGGCGCGCTGGACTACTCCGGTGGCTACGTCATCCACCTCTCGGCAGGCGTCTCCGGGTTCGTGTTCGCGAAAGTCATCGGGCCGCGATTGCAGCGAGATCGTGAGGTCGACGCGCCGAACAACCTGTTGATGCTCGCCTGCGGGGCCGGTCTGCTGTGGCTCGGCTGGAACGGCTTCAACGGCGGCGACTCCTACTACGCGGGCCCAGACGCCTCGGCGGCGGTGCTCAACACCAATGTTGCGACCGCGGTGGCGATGATGGTGTGGATCGCGTGGGACTACATCTACCGCGACAAGCCCTCGATGATCGGCGCCGTCAACGGCATGATCACGGGGCTGGTGGCGATCACACCGTCGGCCGGGTTCGTCAACGGTTGGGGTGCGATCGCGGTCGGCGGCATCGGCTCGACGATCGTGTGGATGGCGATCCGCTACCTCAGCCGCGTGCGGCCGTTCCGGACGGTGGACGACACCCTGGGGGTGATCTATACGCACGGGGTCGCCGGCTTGGCGGGAGGCCTGATGGTCGGGCTTTTCGCAAATCCGGGGATCGTCGAGTACTTCGGGATCCACGGTGCATCCAACCTGCCAGGCAAGGAAGGGCTGTTCTACGGGGGCGGCCTGTCGTTGCTGCGCTGGCAGGCCGAGGCTGGGCTGTGGGTGATTGTGTACACGGCGGTCGCTACCTGGGTGATCCTCAAGGTCGTCGGGATCTTCGTGCCGCTGCGCCTCACCGACGAGGAGTTGGAGATCGGCGATCATGCGATCCACGGCAACGAGGTCTACCCGTCGGACGTGCCCACCCTCGGGGGGCCGCATCCGCCGGGGTTGCAGCCGACGCCAGCGGGCCAACCGGTGGGCAGCGCCGCGTAGGCACGGACGCCAGACGAGCGCGCCATGCCTCCTCGGGCGCGCTCGTCACGCGAGCAGGGAACCACGGCCCCGCTTCGGCGGGGCCGTGGCGCTGTCCGGGACCGGTTGCGCGGGGTGGTTGCGCGGTCCCGGTGGGCTGGTGTCGCCCGGCCCGTAAGCCGGCGTCGCCCGGCACCGTGGGTTGCTTACAGCGTCGCGATCGTGCGATTGTGTGAGTCCGAGCGACCGTGGGCAGCCGCGGGACTGGTGCGATCCCGCGCGGGCTGGTCAGCCGCCCGTCGCCAGTCCCACGGGGCACGCCACGCCCGTGCCCCCAAGGCCGCAGTACCCGCCGGGGTTCTTCGCCAAGTACTGCTGGTGGTAGGCCTCGGCGTAGTAGAAGGGATGCGCCGGCTCGGCCTGCGCGAGTTCGGTCGTGATCGTGCCGTGCCCGGCGGCGCTCAGCACGCGTTGGTAGGCGGCGAGGGATTCCTGCGCAAGCGCGCGCTGGGTGTCGTCGTGCCAGAAGATCGCCGAGCGGTACTGGGTGCCGATGTCGTTGCCTTGGCGCATGCCCTGGGTCGGGTCGTGGCCCTCCCAGAAGAGCCGGAGGAACTCGGCGTAGCTGGTGGCGGTGGGGTCGAAGGCGATGAGCACGGCCTCGGTGTGGCCGGTGCGCCCCGAGCAGACCTCTTCGTAGGTGGGGTTCGGGGTGTAGCCGCCGGTGTAGCCGACCGCCGTGCTGTAGACCCCGGGTGCCTGCCAGAAGGTGCGCTCGGCGCCCCAGAAGCAGCCCATCGCGACGGTCGCCAGCTCGATCCCGTCCGGCCAGGGCCCGCGCAGCGGGGTACCAAGGACCTCGTGACGTGCCGGCACGGCCAGCTCCTCGGCGCGTCCCGGCAGCGCTGTCCCGGCGTCGACTGTTTGCGTGGTGCGCTTGGGGGCCCAACCCAGCATGGTTTCAGGCTAGCCGATGCCCGCCGCCGTGCCGGGTCGCACCGGCGCCGCCGGGTGTCGTGCGGCGCCGCATCGGGTCGTCGGTTGGCGGGATATAGGTGGCGGGATGTGGGGACTTAAAGACATCGTCGCGACTCGCCGCCAAGGGGCAAAGGAGCGCAAGTCTCCTCAAATGTCTCCGTCGCCAAAGATTGATGTTTGGTTTTCCGCGGTGCGGGCAAACCTGTCACGAGGAGCATCCCTCCCTCATTCCCTCCCTGATCGGCCCGTCTCCCCCGGCGGGCCGATCTTATGGAGGGGGTACGCCGCTTTACGTTGTCTTGCCGCTTGGATCGAGTAGCCGCTCGATGGCGGCTTCGAAAGAAGCCGGGCTTTCGAGGTTGGCGGGCTCGAAGTAGCGTAGGTGCTTGCCGGTGGCCCCGATGAAGAAGGACGGCGTACCGACGAGATGGCGGCGGTCGGCGAGCCGTTCGTCATCGAGGACGTCGGCTGTGAGCTGCGGGTCGCGTCGCGCGGCGTTCCATGCGGCGAGGTTCAGACCGGGCACTTGGCGCGCGATGCCGCGCAAGTACGCTTCGGTGACGTAGCCGCTGCCCTCCTGGCCTTGCTCGTGCAGGAAGAGTTCGACGAAGTACCAGAGCCGGTCCTGGCGCCCGGCCGCGAGCGCGGCAGTCTCCTGGGCCAAGAACACGTTACGTTCGCGGCTCGCGGTCTCGAGCGAGTGGTATTCGATGCGCAACCGGCCGCTCCGCACCTCGCGCGGGATCAGACGGTCGATCGCGCCGAGCGCCGCCTGCTTGCAGATCGGGCACTCCAGATCGTCGAAGACCTGCAGCGTCACGGGGGCGTTCGCGGAGCCGAGCACGTTGCCGGACTCGGGAATGCCCGCAAGCAGGCCTCGCACGACGCCGGCCGCAGAGTGCGCTGCCGCGGGCGCCGGCGCGAGGAGCACCACGAACGCGACCGCGAGCCTTGCGACGAGCCGTACCATCGCCAGGCAATCTACTGCCGTGTGCCGACGGAATATTCGCGGCAGCGAGCTTTTGGGTGGGGATCGTCCGCGCGTCGTCGCCCGCGGGTCGACGCGTGCCCCCGCTCGGCGTCCTGCCTCGCGCCGGTGCCTGAACGCTGCCGTTGGCGCGAGGCAGGACGCCGAGCGGGGCTGTGTACCGACGGGGGCCAACACACGCGGACGATCCCCAACCCCCCCTAGCCTTGCGGCGCAGGCGTTTGCAACCAGCTCTCCAGCGGTGCCGGGCGGCCGAGGTGGAAGCCTTGTGCGTAGTCCACGCCCAGCTCCTGCAGGGTTCGCAGTGTCGCCTCGTCGCGTACGAACTCGGCGATCGTGCGCTTGCCCATCCCGCGTGCCAGTTCCACGACCGCGCCGATCACGAGCCGGTCGGTTGCGTCCGAGGTGCAGTTGCGCACGAACTCGCCGTCGATCTTGATGAAGTCGAAGGGCAGGTGCTTGAGGTAGTAGAACGAGCCGAAGCCTGCGCCAAAGTCGTCCAGCGCGAAGCGACACCCCAGCTCGGCAAGGTCCTCGGCGAACGAGCGCGCCGCGGCGATGTTGTCGATCGCGGTCGTCTCGGTCACCTCGAAGATGAGCTGGGTAGCATCTACGCCGGCTGCCCGCAGCTCGCGCCCGATCTCTGCCGCCAGCTCGGAGTCCCCCAGCGAGTGACCCGAGATGTTGATCTCGATCGTCGGGTGCCGTCCCGCCGCGCGGTGCTCGGCGAGCATCGCGATCGCTCTGTTGATCACCCAGCGGTCGATCTCGCGGATCAGCCCGAAGCGCTCGGCGATCGGCAGGAAGCTGCCGGGCTGGATCAGGTCGCCGTGCCCGTCCACCATCCGCACCAGCAGCTCGTGTTGGGTCGTCCTTCCAGTCGCCGTCTCGACCACGGGCTGCGCGTGCAGCGTGAGACGGTCCTCGTCGAGCGCCGCTCTGATCCGCTCGACCCACTCCAACCGGGCCTCGATCCGCGCCTGGCCATGGCTCGGTCCGCCGTAGGTCTCGCTACGGTCGCGCCCGGCCTCCTTCGCGTCGTACATCGCAAGGTCGGCGTTGATCAGGGCCTCCTCCGCGTTCAGCCCGACCGCGCTCGCCAGCGGCGCGACGCCGATGCTCGCGGTGATCGGCCGCTCCTTGCCGCCCGGCCCGCGCGCCGCCCGCTCCTTGCGCACCGTCTGCAGCAGTGCCTGCGCCAGGCGCTCCGCCTCGATCCGCCCGCCGGCGGGCGTGAGGATCGCGAACTCGTCGCCGCCCAGGCGCGCCAGCGTGTCGCTTTCCCGCACCCTGCCGGTCAGCGCTCGCGCCACGCGCACGATCAATTCGTCGCCGGCGCCGTGCCCGAGGGTGTCGTTGACCTCCTTGAAGTTGTCGAGGTCGAGCACCAGTACGGCTCCCTCATGACCGTAGCGTTCGCCGCGCAGCAGGTGTTCCTCCAGGCGGCGCTCGTAGGCTCGGCGGTTCAGCAGTCCGGTGAGCGAGTCGTGGTCGGCCATGTGCTGCAGGCGCGCCTCGTAGCGCCGGCGCGCGGTGATGTCCTCGATTTGCGAGAGGAAGTACTCCGGTGCGCCGTGCTCATCCCTGATCAGGGTCGTGTGCACGGCCACCCAGACGATGTGGCCGGCGGCGTGCAGGTAGCGCTTCTCGGTGTCGTAGATGCGAGTCTCCCCAGCCTGCATCGCCGTGCTCGCCCGTCGGTCTGCGCGGCGGTCGTCCGGATGTGTCAGCTCGCTCGCAAAGGGCAGGGAGCGCAGCTTGTGCTCGTCATAACCGGTGATCCTCGCCAGCGCCCTGTTGACTTGGAGGAAGCGCCCGTCGAGCGACACGAGCGCCATGCCGATCGGCGCCTCCGCGAAGGCGGTGCGGAACCGCTCCTCGGCCTGTGCGAGCGCCCGGTCGGCTACCGCGCGCTCAGCCAGACGACGCCTGACCAAGTCCTGTGCATAGTGCTCTCGGCGTCGCGCCTGGATGCCCAGCGACCCGACCAGTAGCGTCACCAAGGCGCCGCTACCAAGGATCGTCAGCGGTAGCGCGAGGTCCGGCGCCGGCGCTCCCACTGCCAGGGTCCAGCGCCTGCCGGCCACGCTGATCGTGCTCTTGAGTGCGTGCTGCGGCCTGCCCTTCGCCAGCAGCTGTGTGCCGCCGTCGCTGAGCGAGAACGACGTGCCCGAGGGGATCGTCCGTTGCAGGGCTTGCAGCAGCAGGCCGTACCGGTAGCTGGTCGAGACGAAGCCGAGCAGGGTCAGCTTTCGTGATGTCGTGGTGCTCGATATGGAGCTGCTCGGGGGTGCTGTGCTCGCGGGCTGGCTCGTCGCCGGGGGGCCGGGCTCGGCGGTCCGCTGCGGGTGGCTTGCCGCGGGGGTACTCGGGGGTGTTGCACCTCGGGGGCGGCTCGCGGCGGGGGAGTGTGGTGATGTTGTTTTTTGAGGTGCGAATCGCGCCCGCGCACGTACGCGGGCGCGAATCACGTTTGAAATTGAACCAACACCACCCTCCCGTGCCAGCCGCGCAAGCGCCGCCCCGAGCGGGCCCTCGGCCGTGCCGTCGGCACCGCCGAGGCTCGCCAGCGCCGACCCCAGCGTCGGGGTCGGTGCGCCGGGAGGTGCCGGGCCATAGATCGGCGTGTACAGCGCAGTGCCCGGTGCGCCGGTCATCAGCCGCACTGGCGGCGTCGCACGCGGCGTGCCCGAGAGCGCGGCCGTCAGCAGTGTCGGCTGGCGGCTGGTCTCCGCGCCGATGTCCAGTCCGACGCTGCTGGGCTCGCGGGTGTTCGCGAAGCTGTAGGAGACCACGAGGTACTGCGCCGCCGTCGGCGGCACCCCGGGTCGGCTTGCCACGGTTGGGCGGGTGTCGATCGGCCCGTGCCGCCGTTCCCATGCTCCCCGCTGCGCCGCAGGGATCCGTTCGATCAGCCCCACGCCGTTGATGCCGGGGCTGCGCAAGAGGCTCCGGGCGACCCTCGGGAAGATCGCGGCGCGCCGGTCCCAGGCGCCGCCGAGCGCCCCGGCGAGGTCCTCGCCCCGCTCCAGGGTGGAGCCCACCGTGTAGCGCGCCAGCGTCTTGATGCTTCCTGCCAGGCTCGCCTGCCGAGTCGAGGCGTCGCGGTGCGCCTGGATGTCCGTCGCGACGAACCCCGCGATCGTCGACGCCGCGACGGCCGCGGTCGCAAGCGCCGGCAGCGCGCGCACCAGCCTGCCCGGGGCTCGACCGCCATGCGCAGAAGCTGTGCTCTCCTGGGTTTGGTTCACGTTGTCTTGGGCCTGGGTCATCCCGCACCGTGCCCGGGGGTCGAGTCATTACGCGCCCGGGTCATCCCGCCGTGCATCCCGCCGTGCACCGATGTCGCACCGTCATCCGCGTGCCCCGATGTTGGCCGCTCGTGTGGTGGTCCCGTCGCCACGCCCATCCCATCGGCGCGCGCGGCGTGAAACTGAACATTGAGGACGATCCCGCTTTGGTCTGGGAGCCTGTCCAGCCCCGGCGCGAGCGTACCGGCGGCGGCGTTTGCGAAGATTTACGCAATGGCCGCCATGCCCTCGACGACAGGTGCAGACCGCGACGCGCGCGCGGGCGGATGGGGCGTGGTTATCGCCTATTCGCTGCTCGCCGCCGCCACCCAGATGCTGTGGTTGACCTACGCGGCGATCACCACCGAAAGCGCGCACCGCTACGGCGTGTCGGTCGGCGCGATTGGCTGGCTGGCGGAGATCTTCCCGCTGCTGTACGTCGTACTGGCGATTCCCGCCGGGGCGCTGCTCGACCGTTGGTTTCGTCCTTCGCTCGCGCTCGGCGGCGCGCTCGTCGCCGCCGGCGGCGCGATCCGGCTGGGAGGCCTGACGTTCGCGTGGGCGCTGGCGGGCCAGGCGTTGATCGCGCTCGCCCAGCCGGTGGTGATGAGCGCGATCGGCAAGCTCGCCGGCGAATACCTCCCCGTCCCCGCACGCGCCGGCGGCATCGCGGTCGCGTCGGCGGGCGGCTTTCTGGGGATGCTCGTAGCGCTCTTGATGGGTCCGCTGATCGGCGCCAACCATTTGCAAACGCTGCTCGAGGTGCAGGCCGTGCTCGGCGTGCTCGCCGCCGGCGCGACCGCGATCGCGCTGCGCCGGCGGGGCAGCGGCAGCGGCGAACGCGCCGCAATCGAAGGCGGCATCGCCCGTGCGCTGTGGCGGCGGCCCGAGATTCGCGTGCTTTCCGGGCTGGCGTTCCTCGGGTTCGGCGTGTTCGTTGCGCTGTCGACGTGGCTGCAGACGCTGCTGCACCCGGCGGGCGTCTCGGAAACGACTGCCGGCGCGCTGCTCGTCGGCATGGTGATCGCCGGCGTGCTGGGCTGCGCGCTGCTGCCGGCCCCGATCGCGCGCCGCGGCGCGGAGCGCGCGTTCATGCTTGCCGTCGTCGCCGTCGGGTGTCTCGGCAGCGTGGCGCTCGCGTTCGTCTCGGGCGTTCCCGCCAATGCGGTCGTGCTCGTCGCGATGGGCGCGCTGCTGTTGCCCGCGCTGCCGGTCATCCTTACCGTTGCCGAGGTCCTGGCGGGGCCCGCCGCGGGCACGGCGGGTGCGATCGTGTGGCTGGCCGGCAACCTCGGCGGGCTGGTCGTCGCCGTGATCGTCCAGGTGCTGGTGCACCACCCGACCGCAGCATTCCTGGCGATGGCCGTCGTTGTCGTGTTCGCCACGCCGCTCGCGTTGCGGATGGTCTCACTGCGCGATCTGCCAGGAGCACAGGTCGGCGAGGCCAAGCCGGAGCAGGCCGAGCAGGAGCGCGCGCTGGCGACGGAGGGCGTTGCCTAGCAAGGTCGCGAAACAGGCCTACGTCCCATCGTAATGCCCTCCGCTGGGCTGGCTTGTCAGCCATTGCAGGACTTCGCTGGCGTTCCGGTGGGGTGGGAAGACGGGGTAGAAGACCTTTGCTATGCGGGAGTCGCGCGCGATGAACGTCAGGCGCCGGTAGAAGCGCCGCCCGTCTGCCTCGAACGTTGGCAGGCCAAGGCTGTCCGCCAGGCACAGCGCGGGGTCGCTGAGCAGCGGGTATGGGATGTGCTCGCGCTGTGCGAACTCGTGCTGCTCGTGCGGGGGCTGCGCGCTGAGGCCTGCCACCGAGAGGCCGTACGCGGCCAGCTCGAGCACGTGGTCGCGAAACGCGCAGCTCTGCGGTGTGCAGCCGCGCGCGCCTGGGATCTCGTCCCAGCCGTCGGGCAGGGGCACGCCGGGGACACCGGTCGCGGGGTAGACGTAGACGACTGTCGGTCGTCGCGTCAGCTCCGCGAGATCGAGCTGGCCGCCGAGCGTGCTGTGCAGCCGCTCGGCCGGCACCACCCGGCCAGGCAGATGGTCGGCGGCGCCGTCATCGACCGGAACGGGAAGCCCCGGCGGCAGTTGTGACGTTTGCAGCTTATCGTCTTCATTCATTGTGGCGGGCATTATTCCAAAGGACCACGGCCGTGTGCATTTCGGGAGTTCGGAGCACTGCGACTATCGTCGATCTTGTCGAGCAGTTGAATTACTCAAATAAGCGGTGCTAGCCGTTCGGTTGAGCGCGCGGCGAGGGTGGCAAGGGTGGGAGGTGCGAGGGGCGGTACCGGTGGGGAGGTCCTGGTGGAGGTCGCATGGCGGCGATGCAGCGAGAATGTGGTCGTGGCCCACCACGCCTTCGCCCTTGCGTCCTCGGCCCTCCGGCACCCGTCACCCTCGACCGCCCCAGCCGCACGTCCCTACCGGATAGGCCCTCAGTGTCCCGTGCTGCCAAAGCCCCCGCGGCTAGCCTGCGCAGCGTCGTGGGCGCTCCACGTGGCGCGCTCGGTGCGCACGAACACGCCCTGGGCGATGCGGCTGCCCGCCGGGATGCGTGCGGGGGCCTGCGTGAAGTTGAGCAGCTGCAAGCGCAGCTCGTCCTCGACGCCGCGGTAGTCCTCGTCGATCACGCCGATGCCGTGCGGCTGCAGCACACCGAACTTACGCGGCGTCGAGGAGCGCAGACAGACCAGCAGGAACCACCCGGGCGGCGTGGCGAAGACCAGGCCGGTGCCGACCAGTGCGATCTCCCCCGACGCGATCTCCACGGGTTCGGCCGTACAAACGTCAAAACCGACCGAGCCGGGCGTCGCATAGGCCGGCTCGGGGGTGTCCGAGTGCAGGCGCAGGAGAGGGACGTCCATTGCGCGCGGGAGCCTAGCGCGGGGATGGGGGAGACGTAACGAGGGCGCGGGCCGAGACGGAGGGTTGGCTGGGTGGGTCGTAGGACGGGCACCCAGGCTGGAAAGACGCATCGATGGCGGCCGCTCGGGCGGGGGAGGTATGTCCGAGAACCGGGCGTTCTGAGGCTGCCGGTGCCCGCAGCTAGTTGCCACGACGTGATACGCCCGCCTCGGGCCGGACTGGGAGAGCGATGCGCTACGGAAGCGCCGATGATGGACTCAGTCCTCCAGATCTCCTGCCAACACCCCTGCACGAGCACGACGCGGTACCAGCGTGCGTCCGAGAGGCTGACGCCGTGCCAGTTCTGACCAAACCCTGTTCATTGGTCCACTAGGACCGAACTCGGAGACTAGTGGGTCCTCCGCGAGGTTCGCTGATCAATTGCGTGACCGCAATCGCCTGCAATAGAGCGCACAACAATGCTGATAAGCATCAGCGAACTAGGCGGAGCGACCACTAGGACCGAATTCGGAGGGTCGATCCAGTTCTCCTAGGAGAGCCGACGTCCCGTACCGGCATGCTTAGAGCGCTTTCAAAATGAGGGTGCTGGCCGGTTGGAGGGCCCGGGCTCTCCAACCGGTGGGGCGTTCCTGGGCCAAGCCGGGCGACGCGGGCCGGTGAAGCTCGTGCTGGTAGCACGGGCAAGACGGCACGTGGCGATCTGGCGCTGTCAGTGACGGGTGCCGGAGGGCAGTCCAGGCGTGCCAATCATTTTGAAAGCGGTTCCGAGGAGAGCCGCACGCCGCCGTCGGGCGTGAGCGTCCAGTGCGGGTTGTGCGCTACCTCCCACGGGTGGCCGTCGGGGTCGACGAAGACCGAGCTGTAGCCGCCCCAGAACGTCTGCGCCGGCTCCCGTCCGATCCATGCCCCGGCCGCACGGGCCTGCTCGGTGACCTCGTCGACCTCCGCCGGCGAGCCGACGTTCAGCGCCAGCGTCACGCTGCCCCAGCCTCCAGGGTCCTGCACGCAGCTGTCCTCTGCCAGCCGCGCACGGTCCCACAGCGCCAGCACCATGTCGCCGGCTTGGAAGAACACCACATCGTCGCCCGGCGCCGCACCCGTGTGCCAGCCGAGCGCCTCGTAGAAGGCGCGCGCACGGGTGAGGTCGTTGGTGCCGAGGGTTATGACGGTCACGCGCTGGCGCATAACTCACAATGTCTCAGAGCGCCAATCATGGTGTCCTAGCTGTTGTGCCCGGTGACGTCCCGAACGCGGGCGCGTGGTGGCCGGTTGCCGAGCGCTGAGTGGGTGCGGCGCTCGTTGTAGTGGTCGATCCAGTGTGGCAGTGCTTGCGCGCGGGTGTCGGAGGTGGCGTATTCGAGTGCGTAGGCCCACTCCCGCGTGAGGGTCTGGTGGAAGCGCTCGACCTTCCCGTTGGTCCTTGGCGTGTAGGGGCGTGTGCGGATGTGCTGGATCGCTCGTCCCCACAGCAGCTGCTTGAAAGCCTTGCTCTGGGTGTAGGCGAACGCGTTGTCGGTCATCAGCCGCTCGCAGACGATCCCTTGATCCAGGAACCAGTCCAGAGCACGGGAAGTGAACGCGGTGACCGTGGCCGCGGTCTCGTCAGCGTGGATCTCCGAGTAGGCCAGCCGGGAGCAATCATCGATGATCGAGTGCACGTACTCCCAGCCCACACGTCTTGAGCGTCTGGTGCGATCGCCGGTCACGGCGTGCCCCGGCTCGGTGAACTTCCCGAGCTTCTTGACGTCCATGTGCAGCAGATTCCCCGGGCACGGCCACTCATAGCGCACTACCGCAGGCGCCTGCGGTCGCGGCCGCCGCGAGCAGCCACCACGGCGCAGCACCTGGTGGATCGTGGAATGGGGTCGTTCGATGTCCAGCTCTTCGGCGAGTCGCCTGGGGCTCCAGCCGGTGTGCTTGCGACGCTCGCAAATTCGCGCTGCCTCTTGCTCACCCACCTGGCAGGGGCTGCGGTGCGGCCGGGAGCTGCGGTCCTTCAGAGCGCTCAGCGTGACTCGCTCGGGCTCGCTGGCCGCCCGCCAGCGACGCACCCACTCCCAGCACGTCGACTTCGCCACGTTGCAGGCGGCTGCAGCCGCCTGCAACGTGAACCCTTCCTCCTCAACCAACAGGACCATGCGCAGCCTGCCATGCGCGGTCAGCGGAGCGTTAGCGTGTTGCATCCCGGGCCTTCCTTGAGGTCGTGAGCTTTGACACCCACAGCCTCTCGGCAGGCCCGGACCTACCTCACAGCGTTCGCAACGTCCCTGGGCACGTCACCTAGCCGCAGTGGATCGGGCTTTGCCAGAAGAGCCGGCAGCCCTACGACCCACGCGAAGTCGGATCGTTCAGCTCTGGGCTGGGTGCTTCCGTCGAACGTGGTGTCGTCGTACCGGTGGGTGACCCTCCGGTTTGTTGCGATGTGCGGCTGTCTGCTGCTCGTTACGACCAAGCTGTTCGGTGTCACCGCAGGCGTATCGACGGCGGCAAAGGCGAATTTGTACCTACCTCTCGGACAGTTGTCTACAAGCTAAAACTCTCCAAAAAAGTAAAAAACACCATTGACAGCACGGCTTCGCATCTTGTAGACTAAAGGCATCTCGCGGTGGGGGGTTGCTTGTCGCGGTGGAGCGTCCGAAGGCAGCACCTCTATTAGGGTCGTCGTGAGTGATAGGTCTGTGTTAAGTGCACAGATTGGGGTGTAACGCCCGCCCCGCACGGGCACACCCGCAATTTCGATTTGCTGAAAGCACGAGCCAAGACGGACGTTTGATGCTCTGGCGGGAGGGAGTCGAATGTCCGCATGAGCCGAGTGCTGAAGCAGACACCCCCTGGAAGAAATCGAGCTGGCGCTGCTTGCGATGGACTGAATGAGCGTCACCTCACACTGGCGCGTCCATGGAGCTGAGACCTGCCGTGCACGCGAAGCTCATCTGCTGCGGCTGTAAAGGGCTCGTCCCGTCGCATCTGTGAGTCACAAGCACGACATTAAGCAGTTCCGTCAAGCGTGCCGGGAGGCGGGTCTGACGGTCAGCAAGCGCTACGAAGCCAGCGACGCACTCCACGCCGAGAAGGCATCGGGGCAGCTGCCGGCGGATATGGGCTATCGCGAACTGTTGGCCTGGCTGCGACAATGGAAGCGCTGATGGCCACCGTCGTTGCTCTAGACGCCTCACCGCTGAACATCCTGCGGTCACTCCGCGGCGCGATCGTCGACGCACGCATCGCCCATCCGGACGTTCTCCACCTCGAGGTTCGCGATGCACGCGGGGATCTCTGGCGCTTCGCCACCCAAGACGCTGTGTGGTCGCCGTCCGATCCAGCTCGGCTGATCGGGCACTCGATCGACGACGCCGACATCGACCAAGAGACCGGCGAGTTGCGATGCCGGCTCTCTGACGGCACCGTGCTCGAAGTCAAGCCCGCGGCCGTCGAGGCCAAGGACGATCCTCCCAGCTGGGAGCTGATCAGTCCCGCCGGGCTAGTGCTCGAATTCGGTCCCGGGATGCGCTGGCGGATCGGTAGCGCCGACGACCCGGCGCTACCGCAGCGCTGAACGCGTTCGCCCGTCGGTCGCGCCGCTGTGTGCGTTACACCGGCGTCGCTGACTGTTTCGCGACGCGCCGGCGTCACGGCCGCCCCGCACGTTGCTCCGGTGTCACGACCGCTGCGCGTCGCGCCAGCGTCACGAACACCGTGTCGTCCGGCATCACGACCTCCGTGCACGCTGCACTGGCGTCACGACCGCTGCGCGTCGCGCCAGCGTGACGAGCACCGTGCATGTCGCGCGGCATCGTGACCGCCATAAACGCTGCACTGGCGTCACAACCCCCGGGCTCGCGGCACTCTACTTGCGATGGACGATGTCGAGGCGTTCTCGAACCTGTACACGCGCGAGTCCGACGCCGTGCTGATGTTCCTCGCACGGCGCACGTTCGACGCCGAGACGGCGGTCGACCTCACCGCCGAGACGTTCGCCGTCGCGATGCGCTCGTGGCCCAAGCTGCGGGCGCTCGCGCGCGAGCAGCAGCGCGCATGGCTGTTCACGGTCGCCCGACGCCGGTACGGCCGCTACCTTCGCCGTGGCCGCGTCGAGCGCCGGGCCATCATGCGGCTCGGCATCCACGTACCCGCCGTCACCGAGGACGACCTCGCGCTGATCGAGCGCCGTGCCGGGTTGAACGATCTGCGTGCCGTGCTCGGCCGTGAGCTTGCGCGGCTCAGCCCGCCGCACCGCGAGGCGCTCTGCCTGCGCATCGTGCACGAACGGCCCTACGACGAGATCGCCGCGCAGCTGGGCGTCTCCGAGCAGACCGTCCGCGCACGCGTGTCGCGCGGCCTGCGCAGCCTCGCGCGCGCACTCGAGCCCCACCAGGCGTTGCTGGAGGGGGCGTCGTGAGGGGGCGTCGGCGGTGGGAGGGGCGTTGTGTGGGGGGTCGCCGGTGGTGGGAGGGGCGTTGTGTGGGGGGTCGCCGGTGGTGGGACGGGCGTTGTGTGGATGGGTCGCCGGCGGGGGATGGGCATTATGTGGACGGTTGCCGGTGCTGGAGGCGGCATTGTGAGGGGGATCGCCAGCGCGATCTCTCTGGGACTGCTTTGGTGCCCAGCGCTGTCGGAGGGGCGTCGTGAGGCGGACCATCGACGCGATCGCCGGAGGTCTCGGTGTGTTATCCGGGCCGACACCGGAGGCGACGCTGTGAACGAGCGTCCGCGTGTCCTCGACGCCCTTGGCTCCGAGCTGGAACGGGCTGCGCGTGCGAACCTCGCGGCGTCCGGGCGGCTCCGGCTTGCGCCGCGCCGGCTCAGCTTTGCCGTGCTCGTCCTTCTCGGGCTGGCCCTCCTGGCGGCGGCTGCCGCGGCCGCCGCGCTGTTGATCGCTCAAGGCGCGCCACTGCCTGCGCCCCATGCGCAGGACCTCCAGTCGAGCGGCGTGCCGCTGCCCGGCAGCGCTCGGCTTGCCGGCCTGGACGCGCCCGACCCGAACCCCGAAGCGCCGCCCTGGGACATCCGCCTCTCGCGCACCGCCGCCGGTGAGACCTGCACCGCGGTTGGCGAGATCGTCGCCGGGCATCTGGGCATCGTCGGGCTCGACCACGTCTTTCGCGCCCTGCCGCTCGGCGGCGTCGACGCCTGCGGCATCGCCTCGCCGCACGGCCCCCTGCTCGCCGGCGCTCGCGTGTTCGTGGGCGCGACCCCCGCGCAAGCGCGCACCGTCGTCAACGGTGTCGCCGGCCCCGGCGCGCGCTCGGTCACCGCCCTTGGACCCGGCGGGCCGCGGACGCTGCGCCTGGGGCCCGACGGCTCCTTCATCACCGTCTACCGCGGCTACGTCGAAGAAGTCCGCCCCAGCATCGTCGTCGTCGACCGCTCCGGGCAACGTCACACGATCTCCTTCGCCGCCTCCTCCGCGTTCGAAGTCGCCGACCCCGCCGGCGGCTCGCCCTGGGAAGCGAACGGCGGCGCCGACCTCCAAGCCGGCGCCTACCCCGAAGAGAACTGCGCCCAAGTCGTCGAGCAGGTCGGCCGTACCGACCCCAGCCGCGAGGAAGCGGCAATGACCCCCACCGTCTGCGGGCGCCTCGGCATCCACCCCCTCTTTGTCTCGATGCGCCGCTTCGTCCCCGGCGAAGGCTCCCGCACCGGCACCCCGTGGGGCAACAACCCATCCCGCACCCTGGTCTATGGCGTAGCGTCGCCGCGCGTAGCCCTATTGACGCTGACCGGCGCCGGTCCCACCCGAACGCTTGCGATCGACCCCCACAACGGGCTCTTTCTGGCCGTCCTCGACGGACACATCGACCCGCGCACCCTCACGCTAACCGCTCACTTGCGTGGTGGGGGCCTGCACACATACACCCACTCGACCAACCTGCTCTCCGGCCGCCGCCCCCAACCCGAACCGCCCGTACCGGCCTACCGCAACCCGCTGCCGCGCGCCGCCGCCGAACCACCTCCGCCGGACATTGTCCTAAAAAGCACCCTGCGCGAGACCCTGCAAGCGGCCGATCCCGCCGGTGGCCCGCCCTGGGCGCTGCGTAGCTGGCGGGCGCTGCCCAACCCCCGCGCCGATTTCGGCGCGAACTCCAAACCAAGCAGCTTCCTCTGCACGCAAACCGGCGTCCTCTCACATCACCGCCTCCTCCAGCCGCGAACCGGCCTGCCGCTCAGCGCCGGCGCCGACTACGGCCTCGACGGCGGCTGCAACTCGCCGAGCGACCTTGCGCGGCTCGGGCCGCTCGCGCAGACCGTCACCGATGTCGCGAACCCCTTCGCCTACGCGCCTCGGCCCCTGCGTACCGTGGTCAGTGGCCTGCTGCCGCTCCGCGCCACCGACCCGCTACTGCTCGGCGCCGGCGCGCCGCGGCCGCTTGCGGTCGACGCCAACCACGCCTTCCTCGCCGTCCTCCCCGGGCGTTTCTGGGACGCGCCGCTGCGCATCTCCGTCCGCGTCGGCGTGCGCACCATTGTGCGCTCCGCCGTTGAAGGGCCCGGCGGCGCCGCGCCGTCCGTGCCGCAGGCGCGTGCGCCCGATCCCGGTGGCGGCGCGCCCTTCGGGTTTGCCGCCACCGGCAGCGCTGCCGCCATCGGACGTATCGTCGACGGGCGCCTCGCCACCATCGAACCGCGCCTGGCGACCCTGCACGCCGGGCCCTCCAGCTGGTCCAGCGGCGGCTGCACGTCGTGCGGCACTCCCCGCCACCCGCTCCCCGTCCGCTTCGACACCAGCGGCGGCTCCGAAGCCAGCCTGCCCGGGGAGCCCTCCACCGGGCCCCTCCCGCCCGAAGTGCAACGACGCACCCTCCCCGGCACCACGATCGTCACCGGCATCGCCCTATCCTCCGTCGTGTCCGTCACACTCCGCACCCCGCGCGACGTCCGCACCCTCCGGCCGAGCGGGCCCTTGCACGTCTTCATCGCCGTCTACGACGGCCAGTTCTTCCGCGGCACCCTCTCTGCGACCGTCCTCCTTCGCTCCGGGCGCACCGTCACCGAGCCCGTCCCGCCCGGGCCCGGCGGGCTCATCTCCTCGTTCCTGCCCGCCCCGACCCCGCTCTCCGTTCAGCTTCGCCGCGACGAACGCACGCTCCGCGGCATGCGCGCCGGGGTTGCCCGGGCACTACGGGTGCACGGTGCCACCGCACGGGCGCGCGCTTTGGGTGGCGCTTCGTTTGGGATGTTCGTCACCGGGCTGCGCCAGCTTCGCCGGGTTGTTGCGCTCGAGCGGGTGCGGCTGGGCTACTTGCGGGGGCATCCCGGGGTTTTGCCGGGTGAATAAGGGGTGCCGGCATTTAGGTCGAAGGCAAGCGTTCTTGGTGGCCAAACTCGGCCCAGCTAGTGGAGGACCCGGCAACGTTTGCCGGTCCGACTCGGCCGCAAACGCCTTGGTGCCAGCATCCTCGGCGCCGTCAACCAGGCGAACGTTGCCTGACACCCCACTAGTTCCTAGCGGTCGCTCCGCCTAGTTCGCTGATGCTTACCGGTATTGTTGTGCGCTCTATTGCAGGCGATTGCGGTCACGTGATTGATCAGCGAACCTCGCGGAGGACCCACTAGAGCCAAATCAGGTCGTGTCGCAGAGCTTCTGGTCGTGCCTTCAAACCGCCGCCAGCGCGGGCGCCAAGTCCTCGGCACCGGTCTCGACCGTCTCTGGGATCGTGACCACAAGTCGGCCGTCGCGCTCCAAAACGCGCCGTGCCCCCAGTACCGTCAGGCCGACGACGCGGCTCGTTCCAGGTGCGTAACGGACAACGTGGCCCTCGGGCGTCTCCTCGCCCTCGCCGGCTTCGGGCTCGCCGACGTGTAGATAGAGCACGTCGTTCTCGGCGTCGTAGTCGGCGTGGTCGAAGTGCAGCGACCCGATCGTGATCTTCACGCGCTCCATGACTTTGGGTCCTTCCGGTCGGCGAACGCCGAGACGATCCGTGCCGGCGTCTGCTCATAGCTTACGACTACCAGCAGCCAGCGACTCGGGCCCACGCCGCGCGTGTAGTAGCGCGTGCGGCGCTCGAAGTTCGGATCGCGAGCCACATGATCGGGCGCGGACACCGTTTGCAGAACCTCGGCCCTATACGCAGCGATCTCTGCGTGGTCCCGTACGATCTTCTCGCGCCAGAGGACGGCGCTCAGAAGGACCCGAGCGCCGTTCGGGTCGACCGTCTTGTCAGGCAGCTCACTCTCCACGGCATCTCAGCATCGCTCCCCAATCGGACGCAATCTGAGGGATCCCACCGCTCGCAACCCTCCAAGTACGTGCACGAACGACACCAACTTGGTATCCGCGAGTGGTGTCACCCGCGGCCTTCCGCGCAAGCCTCGCGCCGCTCCTACAACCAGAAAACCCCGCGCTCAGCAGGGCTCCCTCAAAAGCGGATGATGGGACTCGAACCCACGACCTTCTGCATGGCAAGCAGACGCTCTAGCCAACTGAGCTACATCCGCGCGAGGCACGAACTATAGCCTGGGATGCCGGGCACCGGCAACCCGCAACTTGGCCTACGTTTCCTGAACCGTGACGCGTGCTCGGGCCGCTGCTCCACCTTACAACCGTCGCACATACCGTCCCGCGTCTCCGCGTACGAGTTGCCCGCCCAGCTCGAGCCGTGCGAGTGCGAGCACGGTCTCCTGTTCGGGCGCGCCGGCCATGAGCAGCGCCTCCAACGTGTCGCGGCCGTCGCCAACCGCGTCGAGCACGGCCTGTAGAGCCGGCTCGCGCTGGGGCGACGCGAAGCGCGTACCCGCGTGTGTGGCGGTCGCCGCGTGCTCGCCCCGTACGCGTCTGGGCACACTGAGCGCGCTCCCGTGCGGCGCACCGCGATGCACACGCGCAGCCGTGTGCTCGGGGTGGGCCCGTGGACCTGCACCCACCATCGCGCCCGCCTTTGCGCCGTCGCTGCCGTCCGGGCCTGCCTTGCTGTCCGCATCGATCTCGGGCCAGCCTCGCGAATGCGTGCCGGCCCCGGCACGCTCAGCCGCGCCTACGTTGCCGGGCGAAACCGCGGCCGCGGCAACCGTTGCCGCCCGGCTCGCCTGCTCGTCCTCTGGTGGAACGGTGTGTCGTCGACGTCGCCGCAGCCCGGGGCCGACCCCGTACAGCACGTCGAGCACGTCCTGCGCGTCGCGCACGAGCTGTGCGCCGCTTCGCAGCAGCACGTGCGCCCCGGCGGCGGCGGGCGCGGTCACGCGGCCTGGCACCGCCGCGATCGGGCGGCCCGTGTTTTGCGCGAGCCGCGCAGGCAGCAGCTCGCGCACGTTGTCCTGCGCCTCGACGACAACAACGAGCTGCGCCAACGCGACGACGATCCTTGCGCGTGCGGTCTGGTTCCAGCTGTGGGCGCGTGCTCCGCACGGCAGCTCAGCCAGCGCGCAGCCCTTGCTCTGGATCTGCTTGTGCAGCGCCCGCTTACCCACCGGATAGGGCATGTCGATGCCGCCCGCGAGCACCGTCAGCGTCGGGCCGCCCACTTCCAATGCGCCTTCGTGGGCTGCCGCCGCGATCCCGTTCGCGAGCGCGCTCACGACCGTGACGCCGCTTACCGCGAGTCCCCGCGCGAGGCCGTGCGCGACCTCCATGCCGTAGTCGCTCGCCGTTCGTGTCCCGACGATTGCGACCGTCGGCCCACCCAGCATGCTTGCCATTCGCTCGACTCCGCCTGCGACGTGCAGCAGGCACGGCGCTCCGAGGCCGTGTGCGAGACGTGCCGGGAACTCCCCGGCGTGTCTGCACACGCGCACCACGCCCGCCGGCGGCGTGCCGACATCCGCCGGGTCCCAGCGCGCGTAACGCTCGCGCAGCTCCTCGGCGCGCGATCCTCCGAGCGCGCCGATCAGCTCCTGGTCGCCCAGCGCGAGCACGTCGACGAGTTGCTCCAGGCGATAGTCCGTGTGGACCATGTGCTCGTTGATCGTCCCCGCGAGCCACGCTCGTCGCAGGCAGGCAGGGCACGCCAGCGGGCGGCTCATGCCGCCCGCCTCTCCGCCAAATCTGCCTCCGCACGCAGCCCCAGCGCCTGTGCCAGATGACGCTCGCATGTGTGGGCGCTGCCCTCCAAATCGGCGGCTGTGCGCGCGACGCGCAGCAGCCGGTGCAGTCCACGTGCGCTCAGCAGCTCGTGGTCCTGCAGCTCGCTCACCATCCGCGTTGCGCCGGCGTCAGGCGCGAGATGTGCGCGCAGCAGGCGCGCGTCTAGCTGGGCGTTGACGCTGACCGGCTCCTCGCTCAGCCTGGCCGCCTGGCGTTCGCGCGCCTGCACGACCAGCTCGCGCGCTCTCGCCGTGTCGATCTCCGGCTCGCCGCTCAGCTCGCGGCGGGTGGGACGGCGCAGGTGGGCAACGAGGTCGATGCGGTCCAGCAAGGGCCCGCTCAGCCGCCGGCGGTGGCGCACGAGGTCCGTTTCGCGGCACCGGCACCGCAGCCCGTCCCCGAGATGCCCGCACGGACACGGGTTGGTAGCCGCGACGAACATGAAGCGCGCAGGGTGCACGACCGAGCGCTGCGCGCGCACGATCGCCACGCACCCGTCCTCGAGCGGCTGGCGCAGCGCGTCGAGCACGGGCCGCGCGAACTCGGACAGCTCGTCCAGGAACAGCACCCCGCGATGGGCGAGCACCACCTCGCCGATCCCCGCCCGCCGCGCGCCGCCGATTAGACCGGCCGTGGTGATCGTGTGGTGCGGCGCCCGAAACGGCCGCCCGCTGACGAGCCCGTCGCCCTGCAACCTGCCGGTGATGCTGTGGATGCGCGTCACCTCGATCGCCTCCGCGCGCCCCAGCGGCGGCAGGATCCCGGGCAGCCGCTGGGCGAGCATCGTCTTGCCCGTGCCCGGCGGGCCGCTCAGCAGCAGGTTGTGCTCGCCCGCCGCCGCGAGCAGCAGCGCTTTGACCGCCTCGCGCTGACCGCGCACATCGCCCAAATCGGTGGTACGACCTACGACCGGCTGCTCGTGCGGGTTCGCGCCCGGGCTCCCGACGGGCTCCGGCAGCGGCTCGCCCTCGCCGCCCGCGAGGATCTGCGCCGCGGCGCGCAAACTGCCTGCCACCGCGACCTGCAAACCCTCGACGAGCGCCGCCTCGCGCGCCTGCGCCGGGCCGAGCACGAGCGCGTCGAGGCCCGCCTCCCGCGTCGCCTGCGCGACCGCGAGCGTGCCATGGCAGGGGCGCACCTCGCCGTCGAGCGCCAGCTCGCCGAACAGCACGTGGCTCTCCAGCCGCTTCGCCGGCAGCTGCCCGCTGGCGACGAGCACCGCGCTCGCGAGCGCCAGATCGAACCCGGGGCCGATCTTCGGCACGTCCGCCGGCGCGAGGCTTGTGGTGATGCGCCGCAGCGGGAACTCGTAACCGGAGTTCAGGATCGCCGCGCGCACGCGGTCGCGCGCCTCGCGCACGGCGGCGTCGGCGAGACCGACGATCGTGAACGCCGGCAGCCCCGGGCGGATGTCCACCTCGACGGCGACCTGCCTTGTTTGCAGTCCTTCGATCGTAAACGTGCGTGCTCGCGCCAGCATGTGAGCCTCGCCTTCTCCGGTGCGCCCGGGGGTTGCGTCGTTAGTGATTGCACGATCGCCACACAACGCTAGGCCGCGTCCGGGACGGTACGCTCGCGCGGAGGGCCCTGGCGCGCATCCTGCCGCTTTGTCGCCTCATACGAGTGCGTGTGTCGTGGCGGCTGCGGCGCGGCGGATATCGGGCGCATGGTCGGCGAGCGGCACCATGCGTTCATCAACGAGCGGCACCGCACGTGCCGGGCGGCTCGGCCTCACGTGCGCGTACGCGAATGGCGTACTGATTTTTCACCTTGCATCTGCCGGTGCTGCGTGCCGTCATCGAGTCTTTCGATGTCGTCAACGGCTCGCGGCCTTCACGCGCGCGTACGCGAATGGCGGTTGATTTTTTATATGCGCCTGCGCGCCAAGCCACCGAAATCGCTTGCGCGAATCGCGTGGGGAAGCTCTACGGGTGCTATTCGCCGGCGTTCTGAAAGCGCGCGACGCTGAAGCCGAGCAGCAGCGGCACGTTCACGGCAAAAACCGCAAGCATCAAACTCAGCACGACCAGCGGCGCGCCACCGGTGCCGTCGTAGATGAAGACGTACTCGAGCATCCCGGCGATCACCAGATAGGCGAGCAGCGCCCAGCCGGCCACCAGACGAAATTTGCCCCAAGCGAAGTCGCGCACACGGCTGAGCGCAAGCCCGTTGCCCACCAGCAGCAGCGCCGCGACGGCGAGCAGCACGATCGGCGCCGTCAGCGGCGGACGGCTGGGCAGGTGCGCGGCCATGTAGATGCCGCCGGCGACGATCAGCGCAAGCGTCGCCGTAGCGAGCTGTTGAACCGGCGGCAGGCTGCGGTGGATGCGCCCGTTGGCGCCGGCGCCAACGGGCGCGCTGTCGTCTAGGTGTTTGCTGCCAGACGTATCGTCTGGGATCGCTTCGGCGGTGCTCATCCGGTGGCCAGCTTGGTCATGATGACGAGCGTCGCGACCTGCATCACACCGGTGATGCCGGCGGTGTAGATGAAGACGCGCATCAGCCGCTCGATGCGTGCGCCGTTGGGCTGAGGCTTGCGCAGCTCGAACAGCACCGCGAGGTTTGCCGGCTCGAGCAGGCCGAGCGCAATGACCGCCATCACGCCGACGACGATGTAGGACGCCACGCAGCCACCCGTGCGCGGGGAGCCGGACTCGAGGTTGCCGAGCTGGCGCGCGAGCTGCCAGCCGGAGCCGAGCGTCATCGTCACGAGCGTCGGCATCAGCAGCACCATCTTCGGCATGAAGCGCTTGGAGAACTCCACGCGCGCCGGCATCGACATCGAGCCGATGATCGGACCCAGCGACCAGGCCGACGAAAAGGTCGATCGCGGTCCACAGTCCGCCGCCGACCACGTGGTAGAAGTCGAGCGCCCACAGCTGGTCGGTGGCGATCGCGACGATCATGCCGGCGAGCACGACGACGACGATCGGCAGACCGCGGACAGGGACGACTTCCAACGGGCGTCCCGGCGACTCGAGGGCGCCGGGCGGTGCGATCGTTCCCCCGGTTGTCAGTCCCACCTCCTGCGCAGCCTGAGCCACGCCGCGATCGTATCAGGACTCACGAACGAAGCTGAATTGGGAGAGAGCGTGGGGAGGGGACAGCGCGGACCGCGCCGGCTCTGGCGTGGTCGGCCGAGTCCAAGTCGCTGCGTCCAACCGATGAACCCAAGCCGCTGCGCCGGACCGGCGGGCCACTTTGAGTCCAAGTCGCTGCGCCGGACCGACGAGCCACCTGAGTCCAAGTCGCTGCGCCCGACTGACGGGCCACCACTCAGTCCCAGCCGCCGCGCCCGACCGACGCGGGCCGCGTCGCGTATAGATCTGCGCTTACAGCCCGTCGGGGTGGCGCACAACGAAGTTGCCGCCGTCGTCCGAGGGGCCACCCCAGCGGCTGCCGTCTTCGGCGAGCGCCACCGTGTCGAAGCGCCGGCCGTCGATCGTCATCCAGGCGTGTTCGGAGTTGGCGTAGATCGTGATGTAGCGCCCGGGCCCCGGTTCGCCGTAGGACTCCAGCGCGGTGGAGTCCTCCGGGCTGCTCAGCAGGCCGCCGCCGTGCAGCGCGTAGGAGACCGAGCCCGAGCAGTCGTAGCCTTCGGAGACGAACGAACCGTGGCCGCCACCGTAGACGTAGGGGCGGGTGGCGATTTCGTTCGCCGCCGCGATCACGCGCGCGACGACGCCTTCGCCGCCGCCCGCGCTGCTCGATTCGCCGCCGCCACCGCCGCCACCGGCGCTGTTGCTGTGGGGCAGCGTCCAGGCGGGCGGCTTCAGTTCGCGCTCGCCCGGCGAGCCGAGCGCCGCCCATGTTTCCGGGCCGACGGCGCCGTCCACGACAAGGCCGTGTTCTGACTGGAAGTGGCGTACTGCGGCCTCCGTTTCGGGGCCGAATTCGCCGTCGACGGCGACGTGCAGGTCTTCCTGAAGACGTCGCACCGACGTCCCTGCGCCTTGGCGATGTCCGCCGCCCGGGTGTCCGGTGCCGTCCGGCGCGGTTTGTCCACCCGGCGTGTCGGCCTGCGCACCAGGGTCCGGTTGGTCCCCGCCCTGCTGAGCGGGGGGCTGCGGCTTGGGATGCGGCAGCGCTGACGGGGGCGGCTTCAGTTCCGGCTCGCCCTGCGCACCGAGCGCGTCCCACGTTTTTGGGCCCGCGACGCCGTCGACTTCAAGGCGGTGGTGCGCCTGGAAGCGCCTGATCGCCCGCTCCGTTTCCGGGCCGAATTCGCCGTCGACGGAAACGTGCAGGTCGGATTGCAGGTGCTCGATCGCATCCTTCTTGGCGAGCACCGCCGCTTCGGCCTCGCGGCGGGCAGCCGCTGCGCTGGCGCGCTCGACCGCGCCCACTTCCTCACTTTGTGGAGTCACCGGCTGCTCGGGGGCAGCGGAGTCGGCCGTGTCTGTTGCCGACGCTCCGCCCGTCTGCGCTTCACCGGCGGCGCTCGGTCCTGCGTTGCCGGCGCCTTCCGCGGCGGAGTTGCTGCCGCTTGCGGTCGTGCCGCTGCCTGCGGCGCCCGCGCCCTGGTTGCCGGTAGTGCTCGTGCCCTGGCCGGTCGCGTTTTCGCCGCCGGCGCCGGCGCCGTTCGCTTCACCTGCGCCAGCCGCGCCTGTCGTGGGCGCACCTGTTTCGGCGTTCGTCGCACCCGTCCCCGCCGAGCTTGTGGCTGGCGCTTCGGTGGTCGGCGCTTCGCCGGCGGCGCCCGTGTGACCCGCGCCGGCGGTGCTTTCCCCGGCACCTGCCGATGTCGAGGACGCGCCAGCCACACCGGTGCCTTCGGCGGCGGTTTCGCTCGCGCTTGCTTCGGTGCTCGTGCCTTCGCTCGCCTGGCCTTCTTCGGAGGTGTCGCTCCCCTCGAAGCCTTCGCCGGGCGCGATGCCGGTTTCGCTGGAGGGCTTGACCGCCGCTTGCGGGGCGGCGGACGCGGTCGGTTCTTCGCCCGCGTAGGCGATCGGCGTCGCGACCGGGCTGGTGGTTGCGGACGGCGCGCTGGCAACCGTCGTTTCCTGCACCTGTCCCGGAACGGTTTCGGTGGCCTGGCCTTCCAAGCTGCGCACGACCGCTTCGCCCGAGAGCGCCGGCGGAGCGTCGTTGGCCAGCGCGCGCGCCGTCGCGGGGCCCATCACGCCGTCGACGGTGAGACCGCGGCTCGCCTGAAAGCGCCGTACCGCCGCTTCGGTTTCGGGGCCGTAGACGCCATCAGTTTTGATCCCCAGCGCCTGCTGCAGCAGCCGCACCTGGCGGCCTTCGTTGCCGGCGCGCAGCGTGATGTAGTGCTGCGTGGTGGTCGTCGGATCGACGTTCGCCGCGAACGCCGTGCTCGTCGCGCCGCCCGAGTCCAGCAGCGCGGCCGTCGGTCCCGCCGCGACCGCCACCAGGGCGCCGAGCGACGCCCGGCGCGCACGCGTGCTGTTCGGCACGAAGCGCAGCTGCATGGCACGCCGGCGTGCGCGCGAGCGGCCCAGCGAAAGCTCCCACGGCTCGCGCTCGGACAGGTCGCGCGCCGCTTCCCGTCGTGCCTCGATCAGCGCCGCCAGCGACACCGGCGAGACGCTTGCCAGCGCAGCGGCCGAGCGCCTGCGCGTGCTGCGCGAGCGACGCGAGCGGGAGCGCTGCAGCGACGCCTCCCAAGGCTCGAGCGTCGCGAGGTCGCGCGGGCCGCGGGGGGAGGTGAGGTCGCGATAGCCACGTCGGGCGTCCGACTGGCGGTCGGCGGCAAGGTCGCGATTCCCGCCCTGGGCGACGAGGTCACGGGCGGCGGCGAGGTCACGGGGACCTCGAGAGTTTGCGAGATCGCGGGCATGTCCCGACATGGACGCAGGCTTCCTTTCTGGCTTGCAGTGGCGCCTACGGGGTTAGCTGTCGGGCTCGCGCGCTTGCGCTACGCCGCCACTTGGCGGCGATTCGCCCCTGCGTCCCTGTCTGATGCCGGGCCGCTCTGGGTCCCCCGCTCCCCCTCCTCGTAAGGAGGGAGACTCGGCACGAACGGTGGGCAACCTACCACGTCTCGCTGCAATTTGCATCCCATGGGAAGGTCTGCAACGAAATTTGCCGACGGGCCCGGCTCTGGCGTGGCGGCTGGGAGCGCGGGCGGGGCCGGCCGTGGCGGACGGGAATCGCGCCGCAAGCGGTCGCGTCCAGCGCACGCTACCTGACCGGGCGGCGGCGATGGCGCTCGCCCCCGGCGGGGTGGGTGGTGATGTTCTTTTTGAAACGCGAATCGCGCCCGCGTACGCGCGCGGGCGCGATTCGCGCCGCAAAATGGAGCACACACCCACACCTGCCCGACCAGAACCGCGTCCGTCCACCGGCGCGGCACGGCGGCGGTCGCGAGTATCGTTTCGCGCGATGGCATCCCCCGACCCAAGCGATGGCTCCCCGCCGGCCGGCGCCGGTGCCGGTGCCGGCGAGCGGTCCGGGCCCAGCGGCGGGCGCGACCCGCGTGTGCTGCTCGCGCTGATCGTCGTTCTGGCGATCGCGGCGGCTGCGGTCGTGGTGGCGACGAGCAGCGGCAGCAGCCATCCCCGGCCGCTGGCGGCGGGCGTCAGCACTGCACAGTCGGCGAGCTTCGACGGCAACGAACTCACGCCGCTGAAGCCTGCGCCGGGGCTTGGCGGGCTGCACAACTACCTTGGCGGGCCCCCGGTGAGCCTCGCGAGCTTCCGCGGCAAAGCGGTGCTCGTCACCTTCATCTACACCCACTGCCTCACCGACTGCCCACTGATCGCCTCGCACCTGAGCCTCGCGCTCAACCAGCTTGGCGCCGCCGCCTCGAAAGTGCAGGTGATTGCCGTCTCGGTCGACCCCCGTGGCGACAACCGCCGTACCGTCACCGCGTTCCTGAAGGCCCACGACCTCACCGGACGTGCGCTCTACCTGCTTGGCAACCTGCACGAACTGGCGCGTGTCTGGTCCGCGTGGGGGGTTGGCGCCGAACGGGACGCCAGCGACCCGGAGCTGATCAACCACTCCGCGCTCGTCTACGGCATCGACGCGTCCGGCCGCCTGCGCACGGTGTATCTCGGCGGCGAATGGAAGCCCCGCGAAGTCACGCACGACGTGCCGCTGCTCGCCGCGCAGTAGGAGCGCGCGCGGGATGGGGACAGACGCCGGTGCCACAGGAGCGGCGCCGGGCGCGCGCGGCGCCACGCCTGAGGGGGGCATAGAGGAGCCGACGGAGTCGCCTACGCACGGATGGCGCAAACTCGTGCGGCCAGCGGTCTGGACGTTCGCGATCGCTGCGATCGCCGTGCTGCTCGCGGTCGGGTTGGCCGGTCACGGCACCGCCAGCCGACCCGCGCCGGCCCTGCCGCCGACGGCGCTCGTCGGGTCGCCGGTGACCCTGAAGCAGTTGCTGGGCGGCAGTGCGCACCATGCCGCGCTTGTCGTCTTCTGGGCGAGCTGGTGCGAACCGTGCCAGCAGGAGGCCCCCGCTGACGAGCGCTTCGCCCGCAGCGCCGCCGGGCGGGGGCGGATCGTCGGGGTGGACTACGCCGAGAGTGAAGCTGGGCCGCCACGGGCTTTCGTGCGCCGCTACAGATGGACCTTCCCGACGCTGCGCGACACCGACGGGCAGGCCGGGGAAGCGTACCGGCTGGGGCACCTGCCGACGACCTACGCGATCGATCCCGGGGGGCGCATCGTGCGGGTACTGGTCGGGCCCCAGACGGTGCGAAGTCTCATGAATGCGCTGGCGGCCGCTGACAGAAGCTGAAGCGAGCCTCAGACGCGCTGGTGGAGCTTTTGGATCGTCCGCGCGGGTCTGCCGTCTCCCGTGCGCGGTCGGCGCGGGCCATCCATGGCCCGCTGTCGATGCGTTACGTGCCGACTCGGCGAGCGGGTCTCGCCGACCGCGAGCGAGCTGGCCGTGCTCGGAAGGGTCAGCGGCTCGGGTACAGCGTGACGACCGCGGCGCTGCTCGGGTCGAGCTGGACGGCGAGAGCGCGACCGTAGACGGCGGGCAGCGCGCTCGGCGAACGCCACGAGCCGTCGGGCGCCACCATACGGCCGCCGAGGCGCACACCCGAGGTCGAGGCGAGGGAGGGGGCGGTGAGGCGTAGCACGCTGCCGGTCCTGTACCGGGGGGCTGCCGCTTCGACGCCGAGTGACATGCCAGTCCGGCCGCGCTCGCGTGACGTGCCAATGTGCCGTCCCTCGGACCCTGAGATCTGCAAATGCACCGCCAGCGGCGACGATCCCGGCGGCTCGTAGTCGACGAGCACGATCCGCAGCCGCCCGTCGCGAGCACGGAAGGCTTGCGCGCTCAATCCGCTGGGCGTGGCCCCCGCCGTTTGCGTGTGCACCGGCTGGGAGCCGGACAGTTCGCGCGCCGCCAACAGCGCGTACCACTCCGGCGCCGGGCGCAGGTTGGCGGCGGAGGAGGTGGAGGTTGACGCGGAGTAGGGTGGACGCGAGTGGGGGGAGGACGAGGCTGCCGCGGGATGCGTTGCGAAGACGAGCGGGCTGTACGCGTCGGGCTTGGCGGGCAGGTCGTGGAAGTTCACGCCGGCCACACCCGCCGCCATCGCCCGCGCCGTGTAGTCGACCGCCCACAGTGCCTCCGCGAACGTGTTGCTCACCCCTGCCCTGCCTTCGCAGGAGACGCTGTTCGCCTCGTCGATCCGCACCGCGCGGCGCGCCACCCGCGCGATCGCCAATGTTCGTGCGAGCGTTTCGCTCTCGTGCGCGCGGACACTCGCGCTGAGCAGTTCTTCGATCGTCGGCGCATAGCCGCAACTGCTCAGCGGGTAGTAATGGTCGGTGAGCAGTCCGAGGTGCAGTGTGTGCGCTGCCGCAGCCAGCCATGCGAGACCCGGCACGCCGCTGGCTGGGTCCGGGCCTGCGAGCGTCACACCCGGCGCCGCGCGCTCGATCGCCGCCGCGTACGCCGCCGCCTGCCGGCGGTACGCGGCGAAATCCCACCCCGCCGCGCGCTGCCCCTTGCGCACATAGCGGTCGGGCTCGTTGCCGATCGCGACGCCCGCCAGGTACGGGCCGAGCGCCGCGCGGGCCGCAGCCGCCTCCGCGGCAGCCGCCGCGGGGTCGTAGTGGCCGAGGTTCACCGTCAACAGTACCCGCCACCCGGTCGCGTGCGCGAGCGTCGCCAGGCCCGCGAGGTCGCCAGGCGTGAGCGCCACCCGCGCCCAGCCCGGCAAAGGGCCGCCGCCCGTCCACGCCGCTTCTTCGTCGGCGCTCACCCCGCCGAAGCGCAACACGCCCGGCCCCAGCGAACGCAGCAGCGCCACCAGATCGCCGCTCTGTGCATCGGCGGCGATCGCGGGCAGGCTACGCGTCTCGAACGACAGCCCGAGAAAGTCGCCCGGCGACCGCGGGCCGGCCACGCCGGTCGCGACGGAGACCGTCACAGGCGCGCCCGTCGGTCGCCTCGCCGGCAGCAGCCTCGGGACCGCCGGCGGGCTTGCCACGCTCGCGGTGCCGTCGTTCGCTGCGACGCCGAACGCTGCCGAATTGACATGCGCCGGCGCGCCGCCCGCGAGCGCGCGGATGACCAGCACAAGGCCGGCCGCGACGGCGGCGGCGGGGACTGCGATCGTCACTCGGCGGGCGGCACGGCTGCGCACTCGGACACTTTCGCACGGCGCGCCACCCTGCCCGCCGGCGCGCTTCGCCCGCTCCATCGACAACCATGTGCGCCATGGCCGCCCGCCGCCACGGTCCCCTCGGCCGCTCCGCTTTCGTGCGTCGCGCGTGGCCGCGCACGCTTGCCCGCTCGTCCCACGGCGACGAACTCCCCTCCCCCAAAAACAAAACGCTCGTCGCGCTGCTCGCCGTTTGCCTCGCGCTCGGCGGCTGTGGGGGCAGTGGGGGAGGCGACGTCGTGCGCGCCGGGGGGGTGGGCGCGTGCCCCGGTGCGTCCTCCGCTCGTTGTCCGTATCGCGCCGTCGGTTTCATCGGCCGCCGCGGCGGCGGTGTGCTGCGCTGCCCCGAGGCGCTTGCGTTCGCGCCATCCGGCGACCTCTACGTGGGCGACCAGTTCAGTCACCTCGTCCAGCGCTTCTCGGCCGCCGGGCGCTTCCTCGGACAGTGGGGCGTTTACGGTCCCGGGCCCGGGCAGCTCGGCGCGGTCGACGGGCTCGCCGTCTCGGCCGCCGGCGAGGTCTACATGCTCGACTCGACCCACGACCGCATCGAGCGCTTCACCCCCTCCGGGCGGCTGCTCGGCGAATGGGGCAGCCCCGGCACCGCTCTCGGGCAGTTCGACTTCGGATCCGGCCAAGGTCCCGACAAGCCTCCCGGCGGCGACCTCGCGATCGGGGGCGGCCATGTCTATGTCGCCGACACCGCCAACGACCGTCTCGTCCGCTTCGACCTGAACGGCACCCACCCCGTGCTCGTCGCCGGCCCCGGCTCGGCGCCCGGCGAGGTCTCCAGTCCGCGTGGCCTCGCGGTCTCCGGCGACGTGCTCTACGTCGCCGACGAGGGCAACCACCGCGTCCAGGCGCTCACCCTCTCCGGCCGGCCGCTCCACGCCGAGGGCGTCTTCGGCAAAGGCCCCACCCAGTTCGTCAACCCCTTCGGCGTTGCCGTCCACGGTTCGCGCGTGTTCGTCGTCGACGACAACAACAACCGCATCGCCCTCCTCACCCGCTCGCTGCAACCGCTCGAAACCTGGAGTGGCGCCGGCACCCCCCTCGAACTCTCCTACATCCGCGCCGCCGCCACCTCGTCCACCGGCGACCTCTACGTCGCCGACACCGGCCACGAACGCATCGCTGTCTTCGGCCCCTCCGGGCGCCCGCTGTTTGCCTTCGGCACGCCCGGCACCACTCCCGGCCAGCTCATCGAGCCGCTGGCCGTCGCCGCCGGGCCGCGCGGGGCCGTGCTCGTCGCCGAGACCTACGGCAGCCGCAGCCCCGTCTACCTGTTCGAAGACGCCGTGCCGCGCGGTGCGGGAGCTGGCACCGCAACCGCGGCGAACATCATCGACACTGCGACCCCCCTGCTGCGCTACAGCTCCCGCATCGAACGCGGCGGCGGCGCGATCGTCGGCAGTCACTGGTTCGGCCCCACCGCTGCCGCCTTCGCGCCCGACGGGTCGATCTGGATCACCGACCCACGCAACGACATCGTCCGCCACCTCGCCACCGACGGCGCGTTTCTCGGTGCGGTCGGCGAAGCGGGCGGCAGCGCTGACCAGCCCGGGGGTTCGGGCCCGGGCGGCGGCGCGTCTGCTCGGGGCTCTGCCCCGGTCCAAGGCGGCGTGTCTAGGGAGAGCGCCGCTGCGGGACAGGACGGCGCAGCTGGGAACGGTGCCGCACCGCAACCCCGCGGCGCGTCCACCCCCGAAACAGCCAACCTGCTCGAACCCGAAGGCGTGGCCGTCGCTCCCTCCGGCACCGTCTACGTCGCCGACTCCGGTCACGGCCGCATCGCCAGCTTCACCGCCGACGGACAGCCGCTCGACGTGCTCGGCGCCGGCCTGCTCACGCGGCCGGTCGCCGTTGCCGTCGGGCCGCGCGGTGACCTCTACGTCGCCGACGCCGCTCGCGCTCGCGTCGTCGTATTCAGTCCGGCCGGTGCGCTCCTGCGGACGCTGGGGGCCACCGGTCCTGCCTCCCTGCGTCTGCGCGAACCGGCCGGCGTCGCCGTCGACGCGGCCGGGCGCGTGTTTGTCGCCGACCGCGCCGCCGCGCGCATCGTCGAGTTCGGCCCGACCGGACGCGCCACCGCCGCCTGGGGCCTTCACGGCGGCGGCACCGGCGAGCTGAGCCGGCCCACCTCGCTCGCGCTCGACTGCCGCGGGGACCTGCTGGTCGCGGACACCGCCAACAACCGCGTGCAGCTGTTCGTCGGGGTTGGCGCGCCGGCCAGGTGTGCTTAGGGCCGAGCCCGCTAGGTCCGCACACCGGATGCGGCCGATCGTCTTCGTGAGGCGGCGTCCTCGGGCTCGACGTGGGCCCACCACGTCTTCGCCCTTGCGTCCTCGGCCCTCCGGCGCCCGTCACCCTCGACCGCCCCAGCCGCACGTCCCTACCGGGATCGGCCCTTAGTCGCGCGCGCGCCGCCCCAAACTCCCGCTCAATCCCGATCGCGCGCCGTCAAGCTCGCACGCGCACGCGCCGATACGAGCACGATGTCCACCGCCGCCACGCGCCACCTGCTCGACGGCCTCGACGGCGGCGCTGTCGCGCTCACCGCGCTGCGTGCCCTCCCGGGCACCGCCGTGCTCGTGTTCGACCGCGAGCTGCGCTACGTCGTCGCCGGCGGCGACTTGCTTGCGCACGGACCGGGCGGTCCCGGTGCCGGGCGGGGAGCCGCCGCCGGAATGGGCGGCCCCGGTGCCCCCGAACTGGACGGCCGGCCAGCCGCCGCCGAACTGGAGGGCCGGCCCGCCGTCGAGGTGCACGTCGGCGAGCGCTGGGCCACCTACGAGCCGCTCTACCGCGCCGCGCTGCGCGGCGAGACCCGCGCCGTCGAGGTCTGGTCGGCCGACGAGAGCCGCTGCGAGCAGATCGAGGTCGCGCCCCTGCGCGGCGCCGACGGCGAGGTGCTCGGCGGGCTCGCGCTCACCCGCGACGTCACGCCCCGCAAGCACGCCGAGGAAGCTCGCCGCCACGCCCAGGAGCGCTTCGAGCTGGTCTTCGAGCACGCCCCGATCGGCATGGCCCTCATCACCCCCGAAGGCCGCTGGGTGCGCGTCAACCAGGCGCTGCTCGCGATCACCGGCTACACCGCCGAGGAGCTGCTGGCCAAGAGCCCCGAGGAGATCACGCACCCCGACGACCTCGCCGGCGACACCGAGCACGTGCGGGCGCTGCTCGCCGGTGAGATCCGCGACTACCAGCTCGAACGCCGCTACCTGCACGCCCGCGGCCACGTCATCTCGACGCTGCTCTCGATCTCGCTCGTCCGTGACCGTCAGAGCCGCCCGCTGCACTTCATCGCCCAGATCCAGGACGTCACCGAACGCAAGCTCACCGAGGAGCGCCTGCGCCATCTCGCCGACCACGACCCGCTCACCGGCCTGCGCAACCGCCGCGCGCTCGAACGCGCGCTCGCCATCCAGGTCGCCCGCTGCCAGCGTGCGCGCGAGCGCGCCGCGCTGCTCGTGCTGGACCTCGACGACTTCGCGCGCGTCAACCAAACCTACGGCCCCCGCACCGGCGACGAGCTGCTGAGGGTGCTCGCCGCCGAGCTGAGCCGCCGCCTGCGCGGCACCGACCTCGTCGCTCGTCTCAGCGGCGACGAGTTCGCCGTGCTGCTCCCCGGCACCGACGCCGCCGCCGCGCACAAGGTCGCCGCGAGCCTTCGCGACGCGATCGCCGACTGTGCCATCCAGCTCGACGGCCAGCGTCTCTCGGTCCGCGCCAGCGTCGGGGTTGCCGGCGTCGACTCTGACAGTCCGACCGCCGAGGCGGTCCTGGTAGAGGCCGATCGCGCGATGCACGCGGCGAAGGTCTCGTCCCAGGTGCAGGCGCCTCCGTCCGCTCGCTCCTTATAGAACCCCTCCGCCCCGCTCGCGTCAAAACTTCTCCGTCCGCTCGTTCCTGCTGGAGTTCTTCGGCTCGCTCGCGTCCTAAGACCCCTCCGCTCGCTCGCTGCTGCGTTCATGGTCGGCCTCCGCGTCTTCTCGCGTGCAGGACTCCTCGACGTGCCCAGCGTGGTGCAGGATCGCGTGTGCCGACTGCTGGTCGCCGTGCGAGGCGTGTTCGATCAGCAGCGCCTGCGCCTCCTCGAAACCCTCCGCCTCGCCGCCGCCTCCCTCGATCACCGCACGCCGCGCCGGGTCGACGCTCCTGTCGTCTGCGCGGCCTCCGATCGCCGCCGCTTCGCTGGCCGCCGCGTCGACCTCCTGCTGCTCCTCCGGACTCCAGTCGGGAGTCATCGTCAGTCACATTCCTTTGTTCGTGGGAACCTGCCTATATGGCTACCCGCCGCGCCCCCCGCAAAATCGCGCCCGCCGAGGATGGGCTACACGAGTACCGCGCCAAACGCGACTTCGCCGCCACGCCCGAGCCCGCGCCGGACCGGGGGAGGGACGATCGGTCAGATGTGCCGGGGAAGGCCTCGAGCAAGGGGCGCTCCAAGGCACGCCCGGAGAGCCGCGCGAGTCGATCCGAGGCAACGCCGACACGCTCGCGTGCGCGACGCACCGCCGCCGGCGAGCAGCCTTTGCCGCCGCGGGCACGCTTCGTCGTGCACGAGCACCACGCGCGCCGACTGCACTGGGATCTGCGCCTCGAGCACGACGGCGCGCTGCTCTCCTGGGCGATCCCCAACGGCATCCCCACCGATCCCCGCGAAAACCGCAAGGCGGTCCACGTCGAGGACCACCCGCTCGAGTACCTGGACTTCGAGGCCACGATCCCCGCCGGCAGCTACGGCGCCGGGCGCATCAGCATCTGGGACCGCGGCGAGTACGAGTGCGAAAAGCTCGAGGACGGCAAGCTCGTCGTCGTCTTCCACGGCGAGCGGCTGCGTGGACGCTACGCGCTGTTTCGCACCGGGGGCCCTGCACGGCGCGCTCGTAGCGGCGCGCGGAGGGGAAGCGACTCAAACGGCGATACGGGGACCGAAGTCCATGTAAACGACGGCGGCGGGGGGGAGGGCGATCGCGGCGGGACGAAGGGCGATGGCGGCGGGACGAAGGGCGACGGCGGCGGGACGAAGGGCGATCCGGACGATGGAGAGGACGTGGGTAGAGACGCGGTGGGTGGTCGTCCAAGGGACCGGGTCGGTGGTCGTCCAAATCGGAGCGACCGCGCGGGCGTACGCGCGACCGCGCACGACAGCGACGACGAGAAGAACTGGATGATCCACCGCATGGATCCCCCCGAAACACCGCGCCAGCCGATGCCCGAGCACGTCGTGCCGATGCTCGCCAGCCCTGCGCCGCTGCCCCGCCGGGAAGACGGCTGGGCGTTCGAGCTGAAGTGGGACGGCGTGCGCGCGCTCGCCTACCTCAAGCCCGGGCGCGTCCACATCGAGAGCCGCAACCGCAACGCGATCGACTCCCGCTACCCGGAGCTGCGCGCGCTCGGCCGTCAGCTCGGCATGCGCGAAGCGCTGCTCGACGGGGAGATCGTCGCCTTCGACGAGCACGGCGCCCCCAGCTTCGAACGTCTCGCGCGCCGCATGCACCAAACCTCCGAGCACACCATCCGCCGGCTCGCCGAGCAGCTGCCCGTGACATACGTGATCTTCGACCTGCTCCACCTCGACGGGCGTTCGACGATGGACCTCCCCTACGCCCAGCGCCGCGCGCTTCTGGAGGAGCTGCAGCTGAGCGGCCCCGCCTGGCAGACCCCTGCCAACCACACCGCCGGCCACGCCCGCGCGCTATTGCGCGCCACCGCCACCCGTGGCCTGGAGGGCCTGGTCGCCAAGGCACTCGACTCCCCCTACCGCCCCGGTGAGCGTTCGCGTGAGTGGCTGAAGATCAAGAACACCGCGCGCCAAGAGCTGGTCATCGGCGGATGGCTGCCGGGGAAGGGCAACCGCGAAGGCAGCATCGGGGCGCTGCTGATGGGCTACTACGAGCGAGTCGGCGCGCCCGACACGAGCGCGAAGCCCGAGCGCCAGCGCAGCCCCAGCGATTCGAGGCGTGCAGGAGACGAAAGGGAGAACATCGGGCGGATCGGACGCGGTCGCCGTGTGCTGCGCTACGCCGGCCGCGTCGGCACCGGCTTCGACGACGCCGAGCTGCGCCGTCTGCAACGCGAGCTGAACACACGTGCCCGCCGTACCAGTCCCTTCGCGGGCATCGGCGTGCAGCCGCCGCGCGAGGCGCGCTACATCAAACCCAACCTCGTCGCCGAGATCGAGTTCTCGCACTGGACCCGCGACACGATCCTGCGCCACTCCGTCTATCGCGGGCTGCGCGCCGACAAGCCCGCGCGGGAGGTCGTGCGCGAGGAGCGCCCTGCGGCCGCGCCGCGCGGGACGGCAGACGCGGATGGTCTGGCGGGCGAGGGTGGAGTGGGGGCAGACGCGGATGGTCTGGCAGGCGCGGGTGGAGTGGGGGAGGCGGATGTTGTTGGAAATCGGGGCGGCCGCGTGCGTACGCGCTCGAGTGGGGGTACGAAGAGGGCGGGGGCTTCCGATACGGAGGGAGCGGGGGCTTCCGATACGGAGGGAGCGGGGGCTTCCGATACGGAGGGAGCGGGGGCTTCCGATACGGAGGGAGCGGGGGCTTCCGATACGAAGAGGGCGGGGGCTTCCGATACGGAGGGGGCAGGGGCTTCCGATACGAAGAGGGCGGGGGCTTCCGATACGGAGGGGGCAGGGGCTTCCGGGTACGAGATCGTCCACGAAACCAAGCGTCACACGGAGATCGCCGTTGCCGGCCGCACGCTGCGGCTGTCCAACCGCGACAAGCTGCTCTATCCCGACAGCGGTTTCACCAAGGGGCAGCTGATCGACTACTACGCGGCGATCGCCCCCACGCTGCTGCCGCACCTGGCCGGCCACCCGCTCACGCTCAAGCGCTACCCCGACGGCGTGCAAAGCGAGTACTTCTACGAGAAGCGCTGCCCCGCACACCGGCCCGACTGGGTGCGTACCGTGCCGGTCGACAGCGAGCAGAGGGGCGGGCCGATCGACTACTGCCTCGTCGAAGACCTGCCGACGCTCGTCTGGCTCGCGAATCTCGCCGCGATCGAGCTGCATCCCAGTCTCGCCCGCGCCGAGGCGCTCGACACTCCGACCGCGCTCGTCTTCGACCTCGACCCCGGCGCGCCCGCGGCGCTGCGCGAGTGCTGCCGCGTCGCGCTGCACATTCGCGAGCTGTTCGACGCGCTCGAGCTGCGCTCGTTCGTCAAGACCTCCGGCGCCAAGGGCCTGCAGGTCTACGTGCCGCTCAACACGCCACTCACCTACGAGCAAACCAAGCCGTTCGCGCGCGCCGTCGCTCAACTCCTGGAGAAGCGCCACCCCAAGCTCGTCACCTCGCGCATGGCGAAGAACGCGCGTGGCGGCCTGGTGCTGATCGACTGGAGCCAGAACGACCCGCACAAGACGACGATCTGCGTCTACTCGCTGCGCGCCACCCCACGCCCGCTGGTCTCCACGCCCCTGCACTGGGAGCAGGTGCAGCGCGCCGCCCGCGCACGGCGCGAGCCGCAGCTCAGCCTCGAGCCCGGCCCGTTGCTGGACCGCGTCGCCCGCGACGGCGACCCGCACGCGCTGCTGCCGTCGCTCGTTCAGCGGCTCCCCGAGTTCGCCGACGCCGCCCACCACCGCGGCGCTCGCGACCGTTCATGAGAGGCCGGCACTCGTGAGACTTTGCTGAGACGTTCTTGCTTGCCTCATGAGTTTTTGGTTCTTGTTGCCATCGTCCCCATGAGACGGTTTTTGATGAAACGGTTTTGCTGACGTTCTTGCCGTGCTGTTCGACCCAGCGCATTCGCGCCGGGTCGCCCCGTGCAGCCGCCCTCAGGGTCGCAACGGCGGTTCGTCGTAGGTGTCGTAAGTGTCGTACCTGCGACGACGCGGACCCCACGCGAACATGTACAGCAGCGACAGCACGAGTCCCAGGATGCCCGCAAGCATCAGGATCAGGCCGACCGTCGCCAGCGAGATCCCCGAAACGGTCGCCGTCACCGCGTAGCGCAGCACCGCGCCGATCGCAATCAGCAATATGGATGTACCGGTTGGCATGTGGCCTCTCTACCCGCTCTGCCACGCCTCAACCCTCGCTCCGACATGCCTCAACCCCCGCTCTGCCACGCTCTTCAACTCCCGCTTTGCCACACCTCAACCGCGCCGCCTGCGTCTCGCACGCGGTTTGGATAAGCCGCATGGCGGGAAGAACAAGATCCACGGGGGCCCTGCGAACCAGGAACCAGGGGTCGTCCGCAGAGGCAGGGCAATGCTTCACGACGGAGGGGAGGCCGAGACACATGTCTGTCAGCACAGCCGCCGGTCCGAAAGATGCCATGCAGGTCACGCCGTCGCCACGGTCGGCTGCCGGTGTGGTCACTCAGGTGTCACGGCCAGTCATTGGTGCACCGTCGCCGCAGCGGCGCGCCAGCGGGTCCTCACGGCTGGCCGATGAGGCAACCCTCCTGCCGCTGTTCGAGCGCTGGCAGTGCCGGCGCGAGCGCGCCGCACGGGAGGAGCTTGTCGCGCGCTACATGCCGCTCGCGCGCAGCCTGGCCCGCCGTTACATCGGCACGCAGGAGCCGATCGACGATCTCACCCAAGTCGCCTTCGTCGGCCTGATCAAGGCGATCGACCGCTTCGACGCCACACGCGGCAACCGCTTCGCCGCCTACGCTGTCCCGACGATCCTCGGCGAGCTGCGCCGCCACTTCCGCGACACGTCGTGGGCGGTGCACGTGCCGCGCAACTCGCAGGAGCGCGCGCTGGAAGTCGAACGCGCCAGCGAGGCTCTGGCGACCCGCCGCGGGCATTCGCCGACCGTCGGGGAGCTGGCTCAGTACCTGGAGTGCGACCACGAAGAGGTGCTCGACGCGCTGCAGGTCGCGCACGCACGCGGCGCCCTCTCGCTGGACGCCCCCCGCCCCGGCGGCGGCGATGAGGAGATCGAGTCGCGCGGTGAGAGCATCGGCGTCGAGGACGACGGCTACGCGCTCGTCGAGGACGGCGCCGCCGTCGCACAAGCCCTCACCGCGCTCAGCCCGCGCGAGCGTCACATTCTTCATCTGCGTTTCGCAGAGGAAATGAGCCAAACCGAGATCGCCAACGAAGTCGGCCTCTCGCAGATGCAGGTCTCGCGCGTGCTGCGTGCCTCGCTGGAGCGCATGCGCGCGATTGCGGGTGGTGGTGGCGCGGTCGCCACGACGGCTATGAACGGCGCTTGTTGAGCAGGCTGCCAATGGCGCTCGAGCGGGCTGGAAACGGCGCTTGAGCGGCTAAGCGGATCGCCTCCCGGGCGTAGGCGTAGCGGGCGCTCCCGCGCCCAGCGTGCCCGCGATGCTTGCCACGAGGTCGTAGCGCCGCCGCACCGCCATGCGGTCGGCGCGCTCCGGTACCGACTCCTCGCACAGGCGCCAAATCATGTCGGCCTGCTCGAGCAGCACCGCACGTTGCTCGGGTGTGTGCGTGTACGGCAGGATCTTCGCGAGCGCGTCGAGCTGGCGGATCATCACCGCCGGCATCCCGGCGCTCGCCTGGCGGATCTTCTCGTGTGCGCGCTCGATCAGCCGGCGAAAGCCGATCGTCACCCCGATCACCCGCACGCGCCCGGCCGCGTCGCAATGCACGACGCTCGGGCGCCAGCGGGCTGCCAGCTTGCACTGCGCGTCGCCGAGCCAGTCGATGCAGGCGAGCGCGGTGAACGTGTCGTTGACCGCCGCCGACAGCGCGCGGATCGCGATCTCCACGAGCTGGTCCACCGCGAAGGACATGTCCTGCGCGAGCGTCCTGTGCGAGCCCGTTGCGTGCGCGCCGCCCAGCGAGCGCGCGACGCTCGCAGCCGCCTGCGCGGGCCACACCTCCGCCAGCGGCTCGCCCTCGACGACGAAGTGCCCAGGACGGTGCCGCAACCGGATCACAGCGTCCGCGCCGCCGGCGAGCGCGACCAGCGCGTCGACCCGCACGAACTGCAGGTAGCCGCTGTGCGGCGCCCTGATCGTCGCCCCCTCCCGATCCAGGCGCCGTGTCAGCTCCGCCAGCGACGGGCCCGCGACGCGCACGTCGGCCGCTTGGGAGACCTCCGCCTCGATCGCGCGCCCGAGGTCGCCGGCGATGCTCGCGATCACCTGTGGCAGCTGGATCGACTTGGCGATGTGGTCGATGAACAGCACCAGCACCGCCACATCCACGACCACCAGCGCCATCGTCGTCGTGACCGACAGGTGCGGCACGAATTCGCCGTGGTGCCCCGGCGCGATCGAGACGAGCGCGAGGATCGCGTACACGAACGTCGCCACGAACGTCCCGAGCGTCACCTGCGTGATCCAGTCGCGGATGAAGTTGCGCAGCATCCGCGGCCCGAACTGCGTCGAGGCCAGCGTCAGCGTGACGATCGTGATCGAGAACACGAGCGTCACGACCGTGATCACGGCCGCCGCGATCGCTGTCAGGATCTGCCGCGCCGCGTCGGCGCTGCCGCTGATCACGAACGCCGGCAGGTGCAGTTCGCCGTTGTAGGCGGCGCGGTCGATCGCGTATGTGCCCGCGAACAGCGCGATCGCCAGCACGATCTCCACCGTCGGCACCAGCCACAGGTTCGTACGCAGCGCTTCCCGCCGCCACGCCAACGGCGTCAGCGTGGCCCGCAGCGCGCCGAGTGGGCCGAGTGTGCCCGAAGCGTTTGGTTCTCGCGACGAACCGGACGCTCTCGCAGCCTCCGTTGTATCGGACGCTCTCGCAGCCTCCGTTGTATCGGACGCTCTAGAAGCCTTCGTCGTATGTAACCCCTGGGAGTCGTCGGGCGGCGAGCTGGGCGAATCCTGCTGGGCACCCGAGGTGCTTGGGCTCGACGAAGGGTGGTGGGGCCTGTTGGGCATTTACTGATGGCGTACGCGATCGTCCGGGGCCTGCGACGCGCGGACCCCGAGTGCCGACCAGGCTTCCCGGCTCACCGCGCCGAAGGATAGCCCGATTCGCGCGGGTGCCCGATGCCGATCCGTCGAGATCTGGCTCATGCGATCGATTCGATAGGATCGGCGCCGTCCGAGGATAGCCACGGCACCGATCATGCCGGGCCAAACTCACGACTCCGAGCCTCGAGAGGAGAGCGTATGAGGGGTCTTGTCGCATTCGATCTCGACGACAACAACGACGACGATGCTGCCGTAGTCGTCGAACTCAACGAGGAAGATCCAGGCTTCGAGCGCGCCGCGCGCGGAGATGGAGAGCTGTTGGAGCGCGCCGGCAGGAGCTTCGACACAGCGCTTGACGTCATCCGCCCTGTCGCCGCGGCGGTCGTGGGCAAGATCGACCGGCTCGCCCAGCCGCCGCACGAGGTCACCGTCGAGTTTGGCCTGCGCCTTAACGTTAGCGCCGGCGCAGTGATCGCCTCATCGCAGGGCGAGGCGCATCTCCAGGTGACCATGACGTGGACGAGCAAGAACTCACCCGCGGACTAGCGCGTGTCCTGGGTCGCCGGCGGCAATCCGCCAGCGACCATCGCGACTGGCGCGTAGCTGGCGGTGGCTGCTTGGTCGCGCACCGCACGCTGCTGACATGCGCGCACGTCGTCGAGGACGCGCTCGGGCATCGCTCCGGGGCGCTGCGAAGCCGACCGCAAGAGCCGGTCTGGGTCGATTTCCCGCATTGGCCCGAGTACGAGCCGGTACCGGCGCGGGTACGCGAGAACGGTTGGTTTCCCGTCGATCGCGAGCACGGCGACGTTGCGGCGCTCGAGCTGCTCGGCGACCCCCCGCCCGGTGCTCGCCATCCGCCCCTGCGCCGACCGCCGACGATGATGGACCATCCATTCTCCGTGGAGGGCTTCCCGGCCGGCAACGACGATGCGTGGGCGACCGGGCTGATCCGCGGTCCGACGCACGGCGGGCGTTGGGTACAGCTCGAGGACGTCAAGAGCGCCGGCAACCGGATCGAGCGAGGTTTCAGCGGATCCCCGGTATGGGACAGGACGGCGGAGGCGGTCGTCGGGATCATCGTGGTCAGCGACACCGACCGCACCACGAAGGCCGCTCGCTTGATCCCGGTAGGCGAGCTGCAACGCCTGTGGCCGGCGCTCGAGCAGTCGATCGGCTGGCGGCTGCGCTACGACGCAGAAGATCTCAGCAAGCACTGGGGGCCACGTGCGCGCGGCCTGCAGCTCGGGCACAGAGCCTCGTCGCCGTGGCTGTTCACAGGTCGCACCCGCGTACTGCGCGAGCTGGCGGCGTGGCTCGCCCCGGACGCGCCCCCTGGCGGGCGCGTGGTCGTCGGGCGCCCAGGCTATGGCAAGTCGGCGATCCTCGCGCGACTCGTGACGCTCGCCGACCGGGAAATGCGCGCGCTCGCGCCACTCGACGCCGTTGCACAGGACACGATCCCACGGGAGGGCGCGATCGATGTCGCGGTGCACGCGCGCGGCAAGACGCTCAACATGGTCGTCGCGAAGATCGCGAGCTGGATGGATGTCGAGGCGCGCTCCGCCGGCGAGCTCGTGCGGCGGCTCACCGACGACGATGCCAGGCCCTGCACGATCGTCATCGACGCGCTCGACGAGGCGCTTGGCATGGACGCCCGGCGGATCGCGATGGAGCTCTTGAACCCGCTTGTCGCCGAAGGCACCGAGGCTGGCATCAAAGTGCTCATCGGCACACGCCACACCGCGCGCGGCCAGCTGCTCAGCAAGCTCTCCAATCTGGATGTGCTCGACCTCGACCGTTCCGAGTACTTCGAGGAACGTGATCTTTTCGAGTATGCCCAGTCGATTCTTCTCACCGACGCCCCCAAACGCGGCTCGCCCTACCGTGATCGCCCCGAGCTGGCAGCATCCGTCGCGCAAGCCGTCGCCCGGCGCGCCGCCCCGAGCTTCCTACTCGCCCAGCTGGCCGCCCATGCACTGGTCGCAGACTCCGAGGTCATCGACATCGAGCGGCCCGGCTGGGAGCAGCAGATCCCCGGCGACGTTGGCAAGGCGATGGACGAATACCTTGGCCGTTTCGGGGAGCGCGAGCAACTCGCACGCGACCTGCTACGACCGCTCGCCTTCGCACAGGGTGCCGGACTGCCCCATGGCGAATCGCTGTGGGCGGCTCTTGCCAGCGGACTGGCCGAGCGCGAGTACACCCACGCAGACGTGGTGTGGCTGCTCGACGATTCCGCCGCCGCCGACTACCTAATCGAGGGCAGCGAGGACGGGGCTGAGTCCGGATCCTCGAGGCTATATCACGAAGCGCTCGCCGAACACCTGCGCGCCTGCGAGACGGGCGGCGAGGCCGCCGTACACCGCCGGTTCGCAAAGATCCTCGGCGAGCGCGTGCCACGCGACGGTGACGGCAATCGCGAATGGGGACAAGCGGGCGAATACACGCGTAAACACCTCGCAACACATGCTGCGCGTGGGGGCTGTCTGGACGAACTGGTCGCCGACCCCGGCTTCCTGCTGGCCGTCGAGCCCACCCGCCTGTTGCGTGCGCTGCCGAGCGCGCTGAGTCCGCAGGCGGCGATGATCGGCGGTGTCTACCGCCGCGCCACCGCACGTATCAGCGGACGCATCCGCGACCGAGCACCCGGCGAGGCCGCCGCTTACCTTGAGCTGCAGGCCCACCAGGCCGGAGCGGTCGAGTTTGCGCAACAACTCGGCCGCATCGCGCGTGGGAGCCGCTGGTGCACGCGCTGGGTGGGGTGGTCCTCACGACAGCCCTACATGACGATCGGCTGGCACGGAGCCGACATCGCTGCGCTCGCGACGTGCACACTCGACGGCGAGCCCGTCATTCTCTCCGGCGGGGACGATGGCTTGCTGCGTCGCTGGAGCATTCCCAACTGCCAGCCGCTGGGCTTGCCGATGCGCGCACACCGCAAGCGCATCACGTCAATCGCTACAGGAGCGCTAGACGGGAGGTCGATTGCAGTCACGGGCGGCCGGGACCATTGCATCTATCTCTGGGACCTCCACGCCGGCGAGCAGATCGGCGGACCGCTGCGGGGTCACACCGCGGGCGTCACGCAGGTCGCGATCTGCGAGCCGGGTGGCAGGCCGATTGCCGTCTCGGCGGGTCTCGATGACACCATCCGCATCTGGGACCTCGATCGCCGCGTCCAGTTGGAAGGCGAGATTCGTGCGGACTCGCGCGTCGTCGCCGCGCTCGCCGTCGGCGAGATCCAGGGCGTGCCGATCGCGGTCTCCGCTGGCTACGAGGTCGTGAAGATCTGGGACCTCAATCGCCGCGCCGAGATCGGTGGGCCACTCCCGAAGCTTCACCTCGGCGGCGTGTCTGCACTGGCGATCGGAGAGATCGATGGCCGGGTGCTCGCCGTCTCCGGCGGCTGGGACAAGCTGCTACACGTGTGGGACGTTGCGGCTCACCGACCGCGTAGCGAAGTGCCTCTTGGAAGTCACGGCAGTGCGATCGCCACAGTTGCCTTCGGCGAGCAGGACGGCATGTCGATACTCGTCTCGGGCGCCGTCGACGGCACCGTTCGCATCTGGCAACTGCCCGACGGGAACGTGCGTACGATCGAGGTCGGCACAGCTATCAACGCGATCGCGCTCGCCGTGCTCGACGATCGGCCGCTGGCGATCTCCGCAGGTGAGGGCGGCTCGCTCGACGCGTGGGACCTGCGCAGCTTTGGGGACACGCAAAGCGACGGGAACCTGCACAGCCACCGGGGTCCGCAGGCCGCCGGCGACTCGCACGACTCCCGTCGCCGGCAGGGTTCCCGGGATCTGCGTGGCTCGGGGGGCTTGGCCGATTTCCGTGGTCCGTCTGGCTCGGGGGGCTTGGACGATTTCCATGGCTCGCGTGGCTTGGACGACTCCCTAGATCCCCACGGTCCCCGGGATCTGTGCAGCGCCATGTTCGATGCGCAACCCGCGGCGCCAGGAAGTGGTCTGCGTGCGATGACACCGGCTGTTCCGGACAGCCGGTTCGCTCAGCAGCCGCGGTCACGAAGCCGGCTGACGGCGATTACGTACGCGCCGGGTATACCGATCGTCACCGCGAGCGACGACGGCACGGTCGTCATGTGGAGCGAGCGTGGGCGTCAGCGGGCCCTTATTGATACGGGCGCGCCCGCGTTTGCAGTCACAGCGGCGCTTGTCGATGACGCTCCCCTTGTCGTGGCCGGTGGCTGGGACGGGGTGTTGCGCACGTGGAACGTGCGCAACACGTCTGTGCCACTGGACCCGGTCGGGTCGCACCGAGGGTGGGTTGCGGCGCTCGCGGCTGGCTCGCTCGCAGGCCAACCGGTGCTTGCCTCCGCCGGATCGGACGGCGCTGTGCGCATTTGGTGTCTGCGTGCGCGACGTCCACTGTACGAGCTGCACGGACACAATGGGGCTGTCACCGCGGTCGCGCTCACGACGATCGACGGGACGCCAGTCTCGGTAGGTGCCGGCGCCGACGGCCACGTGCTGTTGTGGAAGTTGACCGAGCCCACGCCGGCCGCCCGCGTGATCGGCCGCCACTCCGCTGGCGCACTCGCGGTGGCGACCGGCGAGATCGACGGCGAGCCCGTCGTCGCAAGCGGTGGGCTCGACGGCCGTGTGCGCCTTTGGAATCCGTATACAGGGTTACCGTTCCCGGCGCCCGCGCCGCAGCCTGCAGGCGCGGGCGAGGAAGACGTTGCGTGTCCGTTTGCGGCGGAGCCGCACAATGTCGAGCATGGCGAGGCGACACTGACCAGTGTCACGAGCGTGGCCACGATGCGTATGGAAGATCGGTCGATCATGCTTGCCGGCACGCGCAGTGGTCACCTGCACATCTGGGATCTCGGCGCCAATACGAGCTGGGCGATCGAACTCGGCTCGCCCGTGTGGGGAGTGGCTCCCTGCGAGCCGCCACACTGTGCGATCGCCTGCACACTGGGCGTCGTCACGATCGGCATCCTCGCCGCCGCAGGCGACAGTCGGCGGCAGGCGATCACGACCCTCGGGCGGGTCTGACATGAATGACCGCGCAAGCGTCGATGGTGGCGAGGCCGGCAACCCCGCGGGACCCTTCGACAACGACGCGAACGGCCTTGTGAGGATGATCGGTGCTGCCACCTATCTTGTCGACGAGTCGCACTGGGACAAGGCGGGTCCGTTCTACGACGACGACCCCGTGACCGGCGAGGGCGCAACGCACACCCACGTCTGGGCAGCCGACTACGGTCGCTACGTGTACGCGTTCGCCTGGCCCGACGCCGAGGTCGAAAGCGTCGAGTTGACCGCGCGGCTGTCGTCCGAGCATCCCTGGTACTCGTCCCCGATCAATCACTTCTCCGATGTGACGCTCAGCGTCAACGATTGTGCATACCCATTCATACGTGTGATTCCCGACAACGGCTCGGGCCAGGTGTATCGATGGGCGATCGACCCGCGCCAGCTCCACGCCGGCATCAACCATCTCAGCTTCGAGGTGGCCCGCAGCGCGGTCTACAGAAACGGACTCTGCATCTACGACCGCGCTGTCAAGCCTGGCCAGCAGTCCTGCCCGATTCGCATTACCGGCTTGCGCTAAGCGCCTATCCGCTAGTGGCGCTGGCGCGCCATCCTGCGGTCAGCGGCTCGTGCTGAGTACCCCTGGCACTCCAGGTCGGTTGCACGCTCCAACGGCGAGAGATCGAGCGCGGGGGCAAGGTTACGAACGTGCGGATCGGGCTGTGTGCGGCGCTCATCGAGCAGCGCCGCGAGGGCCTGCCGCAGTCCCACCGCGTGGCCCGCGACGCGCGCATCCGGATAGGCGCCCGCGCGTCCACGCGTCTTCATGAACGCCCAGTCGCTCGTCTGCAGTGCCAGCAACTCGCGAATCGCGCGTTCGCGCGCCCGTGCTGTGCGTGTCTGTCCAGCGGCCCGGCGCACTGCATCCAGCACTGCCAACTCCGCCTCGCGCGCCGTATCCGCGATGTCCGCAGTCAGCGGTGAGTCCCACGTCGAGAGGTCCTTGGGCGTACCCCACGACGACTCGACGAGCGATCGGCGGGCGAGCATGCCAGAACGTGGTCGTGTGGGTGTCTGTGGCGGCGGGCGTTGTCGCGTGGGCGCTGGCGGCAGTGCCGGTCGCGGTGGGCGTGGCCGTGTGGGTGCCGGCGGCGGCGGGGCTTGTCCAAGCGGCCGCGGGCCTGCGAGCGGCGAGCGCCGAGGGCAGCGTGACCAGCTCGATGCCCCACGCCGGCGCGTCTTGAAGGACGGCGCTCAGCCAGTCGATGCCCTCATACCACCAATGACCGAAGATCTCGGTGTCCGCCGCGAAGCACACCAGGCCGCGGCGTCCGCGTGCATGGCGATAGTCGTCGAGCCGTGCTGCCACGCTAGCCAAGAACTCTCGCGCCTGGCGATGCGCGGTCGCGCGCGACGCCTCGCGGTCGTAGGGACGGCCATCGTTGCACCATAGCTTTAGCGCGTTGTCCGTTGCCTTCTCATAGCTGCGATGCACGGCTGCGCCCGGGTGCCCGTGTGGCCCGTCCCATACCAGTCTCGCGGTCTGCCAATCGATCGGCACCGCCAGCGGCCCCAGGCCCGTGTCAATCGGCTCGAGCTGTGCGAGCGACCCCAGGCCCAGCGCCGTCGTCTGATCCACACAGAACGCCTTCACCTCGCCGTCGGCCAGTGCTCGCTCCAAGCCCTCCGTGTATGCGCACTCCGGCAGCCAGAAGCCGCCGCTCCAGGAACCGAAGCGGCGCCTGTGGGATTCGATCCCGTTCAGTACCTGGAGTTCCACACCAGCCGGTGTGGCCAGCAGCGGCAGAACCGCATGGGTAGCTGCCGAAGTCCACAGCTCGGCCTCCGGTGCAAGCGTGGCAAAGGCCGCCAGCAGGTCTCCGCGGCGGCGTACGAACTCGCGGTTGGCCCACTCGTAGTCGCCCGCCGCACGCCGTGCCTCGGCCGCGAGTTCCGATGCCCCAGCGCGCTCGAACGCTTGCGCGTCCTCCTCGTGCAGCCGCGCGCGCGTCTCGTGCAGAAACGACACGAACCGTTCCCGCGCGGGGCCGCGCAACGCCTCCAGCTGATCGCATAGCACCGGCGTCAGCGTCAGGGTGAAGCGTGCCCCCTGCAGCCGCGCCAGTAGCGGCAGGTACACGCATGCCACGGCCTCCCACAACCACTCCTCTCCGAACGGCCACGTGCCATAACCCTCGACATAAGGCATGTGCGTATGCAGCACGACGGCCAGTTCGCCGCGCGTCGCAGAACGCGCTCGCGGATTGGCATCGACGGCCACGCCCGGTGCGTGACCGTCGCTCTCTGCGCCGGTGCTCACAGAGATAGCCCCACCCGCTTGCTGAACGGACCGTCGAACACACCGCTCTCGTTCAGTGCCGCGTGGACCTCCTGCCACTCGCGATAGCGCGGGTACAGGCTTTCTACGAGCCCGTTGCTGCCGGTCAGCGTGTTCACCTGCCCCCAGTGCGGGCGGCCCTCCAGCTCGTACAGCGCCGCTTCGTGGGCGGCGAGCAGCTCCATCCCGCCGACCGTGTGCGTCGCCATGATCAGCTCGATCATCATCGTGTTGCGACCCTCCATCATCGACATGCACGCCCTGCTCGCTTTCACGAAACGCAGCGAGATCGGCGAGCTGTGGTAGACCTCGCCAAGCTCGCGGCGCTGCTTTGCGATGGCGACGATGCGATCGACGGCGGCCAGGTGGCAGTCACGCTCGTCGACCGGTACGCCGATCTCGGCCGAGTACGCCGGCAGGTAGTTCGCCGCGCCGATGTTGAACACGCGGTAGCTCACGTTCACGTAATCGGGGTTCACCAGCGCCTGCAGGGCTTGGCGCAGCAAGAATGGTGAAATCTGGGGACGCAGGCCGACCGCGAGGTTGATCAATGTGGGCGTCAAAGGAAAGCGCGCCGCCAGTTCCATCAGCCAGCTGCGGCTGCGGCGGTGGTCTTTACGGTATTCGGAGGGACCGATCGGATTGCGCGCCGTCGTCAGGCATTCGATTTCGCCCTCGGCGTTGGGGTAGGGGCTGAACAACACCTCGTAGTGCACGTTCCGTTCGAGGGCTTCGTCCAGTTCCTCGCGCACCTGCGACCACGTGCTCAACGTGCGCACCTCGCGCAGGTAGAACGCAGGTCCGACCTCGAGTATTAGCGAGTGGATTAACCCCATGCAGCCCATCCCCACGACCGCTGCGTCGAACCAGCGGTCGTCCTGGTGCAGCTCATGCTCGGGGTGGCGCGCCCGATAGGCGTCGGGGTCGGTCGGCCCGTCCTGCGGCTCGATCCGATGCACAACACCGCCCGCGGCGACGACGTCCAACGAGCGCACCAAGTCTGTCAACGGGCCAAAGCCGAGACCCGAGCCGTGGGTCGAGGTCGACATCACGCCCGCGACCGTCTGGCCGTCGAAGCCGCCCATGTTCGGCAGCCCCAGGCCATGGCTTCCCAGGTATGCGTTGAGTGCCGCAATTGTCATGCCCGACTCGACGCGCACGAGGGAGGGGTTGGCGGTGGCAGGGACGAAGGTGGGGGAGGGGTCGGCGGCGGCAGGAGGATCTGCCGGTGTGGCGGGAGCGGCGCCCGTGGCACTGGCGGGTGTTGACGTGGTGCCAGGTGCGGCGGAGACAGCAAGTGGGGCAGTGGTGGCGCGCGCGGCGACCCGCAGCAGCTCGGCCTCCAAGTCGAGCGGCCGCGTAAGCCCGGTCGGGTGCAAGAGAATGCCGTCTGTCAGCGCCACATCCGACCACGAGTGTCCTGAGCCGACGGCCCGCACTGTGCAGCCGTCGCGTTCGGCTTCGCGCACCAGCGCGCACAGCTCGTCGCGGGTCCGTGGCGTCTCCTGACGCAGCGGGTCGATGCCCTCGTTGCCCGTGTCGTTGCGCCAGCGCTTGCGCAGCGTCACCCGATCGCGCAAACCCATCGCGCTCAGGTGCTCCGTTCGCTGTCGTGCGGGGCGGGTTGGGTCTCGGGCGTTGCCGGCTGCTCTGGCGCCCCGCCGGTCGGCGCGGGCTGGGTTGACGCCGGTCTGGCCGGCGTCGGCCGGGTTGAGGCTGGCCGAGGCCTCGTCGCTCCGGCCGCCCGCAGTTCCCCAATCAGCCGCTCGACGCCGCGCTCGGCGAGCGCGGCGATCGTCTTCGACGGGTTCACACCAAGTGCGCGCGGCACGATCGAACCGTCGAGCACATACAGGCCCTCGTAGCCGTGCACCTTGCCCGCGTCGTCCACCACGCCCTGCGCTGGATCGTCCGCCATCGGGCAGCCGCCAAGCGGATGCACCGTGATGTAGCCGCTCAGCGGCCACGTGTCGAGTGCGAAGAACGGCTCGGCGCTGACGCCGCGCGCGAGCCCGTCTACCACGTCCTGCATCGCGTCGAACAGTCCTTCGCTCGCGCGTCTGCTCCAGCGGATGTCAAGCCGTTTGAATAGCCACGTCAGCCGCATCTGCCCGTCCGCGGCGTCGCGGCCGACCATCAGGAAGACGAGCGAGTCGTCGATCGGCCGTGACGGGCCGTTCGGTTGCAGGTGGCGGTGGGTGACGTGCTGGTCGCTCAGACCCAGCCGCGTCGCCCAGCGCTTGATGCGCAGCACGACCCCCGCGCGCCAGCCCGCGATGCGATCGACTGCGCGCACGATCTCCAGCAGCCCGCCAAAGCTCGACGGCAGCCCCCCGTCGGCCAAGATGAAGCCATGCTCGGCGGTGTAGTCGAGCACGCTCGTCATCGACGGCCCGAAGTCTGTGCGCGGGCTACCCACCGCGTCGGCGCGCGGGTCGAACGCCGCGCCGAGCGCGTCGCCGTTGCCCGAGAAGCGGCTTCCCAATGTGGGGGACAGCCGCGACAGGCGCCTGCGGTTGCGCAGCAGTAGCCGCGTCGAGCCGAGCGTGCCGGCGGCGAGCAGCACCACCGGCGCGCGCAGCGCGCCATCCCTCCCTCCGTCACTCAAATCGCGGAACTCCACGCGCCACATCCCGCCAGACCGCTCGGGCGGATGCAGGCTGTGCACTTCGCGCAGCGCGTGCACCTCGGCACCGTACTGCTCGGCGCGCGCGATGTAGGTGATGTCGATCGTGTTCTTTGCGTGAATCGGACAGCCGGCGTCGCAGCGGCCGAGGTTTTCGCAGCGCTTTTGCTGCACGCCGCTGAACGGGTGCGCGCGGTCCCCTTCGAAGTTGACCGCCAGCGGCAGCCGCGTCGCCTGCTTGCCCACGGCCGCACCGGCGGCCGCGAACGAGCCGATCTTGGGTAGCGGGTCGGGCACCGTTTCGGGCGCCAGAGCCGCCTCGGTGCGGTCGTAGTAGGGGTCGAGCGTCGCCCGGTCGATCGCCGACGGCCAGCCCTCTGCGAACACGTCCGCTGGCGCGCGCAGCTGCACGTTGGCGTACACCAGCGAGCCTCCCCCCACGCCCGCCGCAGTCAGGACCGACAGGTCGCGCATCAGACGCAGGTCGAACATCCCATCCGGGTTTAGCGTCGGGTGCCACAGCGCCGCCGGTGCCTGCGCCGGTGTGGCGGGGAAGTCCTCGGGCGCAAAGCGCCGTCCGCGCTCGCACACCGCCACGCGCAGGCCCGCTTCGGCGAGCCGGCACGCCGCCACACCGCCCCCGAACCCGGATCCGACCACGATCACGTCGTAGGTCCCGTTCACGCCGCGCGAGATTACACGATTTGTACAAGTTCGCAATACTGGATCTCCTAGGATCGACCGATCGCCTCACGCGGTCGACTGAAATCGTGGGCGCGGCGAGTCGTGGGTGTGGCTGCTGTAACCGGCGGAAAGGGGAGGGTCGATGTTCGAGAAGCTGGAGGCACAGTTCGCGCATGTCTTGGACGAGCTGCGCAGGCGCCACTCTGTCGCCGCGGCGCCCGGCAGTACGGGGACGGGCGGCACACCGGCCGCCCCGCATCGGGTGCCCACGGACCCGCCGCCGAACGGGCGCATCATCCGCGAAGTGCTCGACCCCGAGTTCCTCGCGACGCACCTCGCCGCGATCAGGGCTACGGGCGCGGCGCGGCCCGGCGGGAGCAGGCTGCCGGAGGAGGCGTACGCGCAGGCTGAAGCGGAGCTGAAGGAAGCGCAGCAACAGGCGCCGAACGTGCCATTGATGCCGCGCCGTGCGAGCGCAGCCAACCTGCAGTCGATTCTCACGACGTGCATCGAGTCGCGGTTCGGGCAGCTGCTCAAAGACGTCCCGCACGGCGTCGAGCGAATCGCGCATGCGTTGATCGGCGATGACGAGCTGTTTCGCGAGTTCGGCCCGTGCGATCCACTGTGGATGGAGACGAAGCTCGCCGAAGAGTGGGCCAAGATCGATCTCAAGCCGCCGTTCCCCGACACGCCCGCCGGCCCCGTGGCGCTCGCGGACGACGCGCGTGTGATTCTTGTCGGCGACTGGGGCACGGGCCTGCCCGGTGCGGCGGCCGTCGCGACGCAGATCGCCGCGCGCATCGAGCAGGCGCGGGGCCGCGAGCAGCACGTGATCCATCTGGGCGACGTCTACTACTCGGGCTGGCGCGAGGAGTACGAAACGCGGTTCCTGCGCTATTGGCCGGTGGCGCGCGAGGAGCGCGAGGTGTTGTGCTGGTCGCTGAACGGCAACCACGACATGTACTCGGGCGGGCACGGCTACTTCGGCTATCTGCTGCAGGATCCTCGCTTTCGCGGGCACTGGCGCGAGGGACACCCGGACGAGACGCCTTCGAGCTGGTTCAGCATCGAGAACGAGCACTGGCAGATCCTCGGGCTAGACAGCGCCTACCACGACCATAACCTCGAAGATCCGCAGCAGCAGTGGTTGGCGGGCAAGCTCTCCCCGACGCGGCGTACGCTGCTGCTGACCCACCACCAGCCGTTCAGCGCCTACGAACAGGTCACCCAGGCAATGACCGAGAAGGTCGCCGCGGCACTGGACGGCCGGCCGCTGGACGCGTGGTTCTGGGGGCACGAGCACCGCTGCACGATCTACCCGCCGGGCGAGCCCGGCGAGCAACGGCCGCTCCCGGGTTTGGCCTTCGGTTCGTGCGTGGGCAATGGCGGTGTGCCCCAGATCTTGCCCGACCCGCCGTTGCCGGAGGGCACGAAAGGCGTCGAAGGCTACGCCCCGCTGCGCTGGGCCTACAACGGCGACGAACCGGCAGACGGCAACAAATGGCTGCGGTTCGGCTTTGCCGTGCTCGACTTCGACGGGCCACGGGTCGACGTCGAATACGTCGATGAGCACGGCGCGCAGGTCGAACGGGTCCCACTGCCGTAGCCGCCCGCGCCTGGCCCGTGTGCCAGCGACGCTCCGGAGCGACGTCTGGTCCGGGCCGCTCGAGGGTGTGGTGATGTTCTTTTTTCCCACACCATTCGCGCGACGCGCACGGACGCGCGCGCGGGCTTTGGCTTAACACCGCGCACGTGCGCACACGCGAATCGCGCTTGAAAATTTGTCCTCACACCCCGAGCTGGAGCCCCGGGGGTTTGTGTTCTCGGACCCGCCGAGATCCCCCTGAGCTGGAGGCCCCGAGGGGTTTGTGTTCTCGGACCCGCCGAGATCCCCCTGAGCTGGAGGCCCCGAGGGATTTGTGTTCTCAAGACTCCGAGCTGGAGCCCCAGGGATTTATTTTGAGAGGGGCCGCCTGCCGGCGGCCCGGATGGGGGGCGAAGCCAGACCCCAGGCGCGCGCAAATACCGTCGCGGTGTTGGCGTAGAATCCCTCGGGCTATGTGTCGCAACATCAGGACCCTCTACAACTTCGAGCCGCCGGCCGACGATCGCGAGGTGCGCGCCGCGGCGTTGCAGTACGTGCGCAAGATCAGCGGCTTCACGCATCCGTCGCAGGCGAACGCGCAGGCATTCGAGGAAGCGGTCGACGCTGTCGCGGCAGCCTCGGAACGGCTGCTGGACAGACTCGTGACGTCGGCGCCGCCGAAAGATCGGGAGGTCGAGGCTGCCAAGGCAAAGGCACGCGCCGCGCAGCGGTTTGCGGCGTGAGCGCCCATGACGAGCAGGAAGGAGAGCTGCAATGCCCGACCGTAACCGCCGCATGATCCTCGCCGAGCGTCCTACGGGAACGGTTGACGAGCGCACGGTGCGCCTGGAGGAAGTGGATGTGCCCGCGCCGGGCGCGGGGGAGGCGCTGGCGAAGGTGCGCTACCTGTCGATCGACCCGACGATTCGCACGTGGATGGACGACGCGCCGGGCTATCTGCCGCCGATCGGGATCGGCGAGGTGGTGCGCAGCGGCGGTGTGGCGGAGGTGGTGCAGAGCAACAGCGAGCACTACGCGGTCGGCGACATGGTGTTCGGTTTGACGGGCTGGCAGGAGTACGTGCTCGCCGACGAGGGGGCACGGGCGCTACAGGTGCTGCCGGCCGGGGTTGCGCCGACGACGGCGCTGGGGGTGCTGGGGCTCAACGGCGCGACCGCGTACTTCGGTCTGATCGACGTCGGCAAGATCAGCGAGGGAGACGTGGTGGTCGTCTCCGGCGCGGCCGGCGCGACGGGCTCGGCAGCGGGCCAGATCGCGCGGTGCAAGGGCGCCGCGAAGGTGGTGGGGATCGCGGGCGGCCCGCAGAAGTGCGCGTGGGTCGTGGACGAGCTGGGCTTCGACGCGGCGATCGACTACAAGTACGACGACGTGGCAGCGCGCCTGCGCGAGCACTGCCCGGGCGGGATCGACCTGTACTTCGACAATGTCGGCGGGCCGATCCTCGACGCGTGTCTGGCGCAGCTGGCGATGCGCGGTCGGATCGTGTTGTGCGGAGCGATTGCCTCCTACAACGACCGCGCACGCACCGAGGGGCCGGCCAACTACTCCGCGCTGATCATCCGCAGGGGGCGGATGGAGGGATTCATCGTGCTCGACTACTTCGACCGTCTGGCCGAGGCTCAGGCCGAGCTGGCGGGCTGGCTGGCCGCAGGCAAACTGAAGTCCGCCGAGCACATCGTGCAGGGCATCGAGCACGCGCCCGACGCGCTGAACCTGCTGTTCACCGGGGGCAACACCGGCAAGGTGCTTGTCGAGGTGTGACGGCCTCCTGCGGCCCGACGGCCCGCCAGCTGCCGGGCCGTGACCAAGGGCCGCAAGGGCCGGCCATGTCGCGGTGCACGCGGCTATATCAGGGCGAAATCAGGGCGAGCGCTCCGCCGCGCGCAGCCCGGTCAGGGTCCAGACCGCGAACAGCGCGATCAGGCCGAGCGCGCAGGCGTACGCAAGCGCGGTGTGGTCGTGCACGCCGGAGATCAACCCGCGGCCGGCGTCGAGGAAGGCGGTCGCGGGGTTGATCGTCGCGACGGCGTGGATCCAGCCTTTGAGCAGCGTCAACGGGACGTAGACGGGGGCGAGGAACAGGATCAGGAAGACCGGGGTTTGCATCAGCGGCCCGGCCTGGATCGTGCGGAAGCGAAACGCGACACCGGCGGCCCAGCCGAAGCCGACGAGCACGAGTAGCGCGGCGAGGCCGTACAGGCCGAAGACGTCGACGCCGTCGCCGGTGATCTGCATGCCGGCGATCAGCGCGACCGAGGTGACGACGGTGAGCGTGATCGCGGCGCGAGTGAGCGCGACGAGCGCGTAGCCGAGCGCGATGCCGCGACGGTCTGAGGCGGCGAGCATCAGGCGCCGTGCGAAGCCGCCCTCGAAGTCGAACGCGAGCGTGAAACCGGTGAACAGGCCGGCGAACATCGCCGACTGGGAGAGCACGAACACGAACTGAAACGCGGTGTAGCCCGCCGGGAAGTGAAATCCGGGGATCTCGCCGAGCGCGGAAAGCCCGCCCGCGAACGACGCGAGGAACACGAGCGGGAAGATCAGCGAAGGGATCGCCAGATCCGGGCGGCGCACATAGGTATGGATGCCGCGCCACGCGATCGCGCCCGCGACACCCCAGATACCGCCGTGCGGCGGCTCGGCGGGGCCAGGAGCAGCGGGCGACTGGCCGCTGCCGGTGGCAGAGACGCTATCCGCGCGCGGGCCGCCGGGCGAAGTGGATCGATCGGGGCTCATGGCGCGCGGGCCGCCGGGCGAAGTGGATCGATCGGGGCTCATGGCGAAGTCAACCGATTGACGCTCGTCCGGTGGCGGGCCGTCAGGTGCGGGCGCCGGGTCCTCACGTCCGCTGCATCCTCATACGCAGCGCGCCCTGCACCGCGAACAGCCCGATCGCGAGCAGCGCGGCGGCGACGCCGAAGCCGCGCAGCAGCTCGGTTTTGTCCCAGCCGTAGATGTAGAGGCTGCGAAAACCTTCGATCAGGTAGGAGATCGGGTTCCAGGTGGCGATGGTGTGAAACCAGCCGGTCTTCAGCAGGTTGCGCGGCAGGCTGCCGCAGGAGAGGAAGATGAAGACGAAGAACAGCGGGAACATGCCCTGCACCGCTTCGCCCGAGCCGGTGCGCAGCGCCGCCACGCAGCCGAACGACGCGAACGCGAGCGCGGTGAACGCGCCGAGCGCGATCACCACCAGCGCGCCGCCCGGCCCGGCGTGCAGTTTGGCGCCGGCGATCACGCCGAGCAGGATGTAGACCAGCGACTGCAGCGCGCCGAGCGCGGCGACGCCGACCAGCAGGCCGGCGATCAGCGAAACACGCCGCATCGGCGTCAGCGCAAGCCGGTCGAAGAAACCGCTCTCGATGTCCTCGGCGAGGTTCGTGCCGGTGTTGATCAGCGAAAACATCGCGCCCTGGATGAAAGCGACCGCGATCGCGAAGCTGACATAGGAGTCGGTGGGGAAGCCCGGCAGTTTGGTCGCGGCGCGCAGCCCGCTGGCGTTCACCGCGAGCAGGATCGCGGGGAAAAACACGATCGGGAACATCTGAAACGGCTGGCGCAGCGTCTTGAGCATGCCGCGCCGCGCGAGCGCGCCGACCTGAGTCCAAAGCGTCGCGCTCACGCAGGCCCGCCTGCGGTCTGCGGGCACAGAACCCCACCCCACCGCGCGCGCCCCTGCGCGCGCGCACCCTTCACAAAAAAGAACGCCGAACGTGAAGACATTGCACCTGCCGCGCTCACGCCGCGACCGGCTCGGGAGTCGCCTCGTCGTCCTCGTCCGCGGCGCCCTCCAGCGAGCGCCCCGTCTTGGCGAGAAAGACATCGTCGAGCGTCGGAGAGTGCAGACGCAGATCGGCGACACGCAGATCCTCGGCGTCGAGCGCGCGCACGACCTCCGCGAGATCGCCGGCCCCCTCAGGCAGGCGCACGGCGACGGCGTTGCTCGCCGCCGCGGCCTGCTCGCCGAAACGGCCGAGTACGCCCGCAAGCCGCTCGCGCTCGCCGGGGTCGGCGGGAACCGCTTCCACCGAGGGGCGTCCAATCGCGGCCTTCAGCTCCGCGGGGGTACCCTCGGCCACGATCCGGCCGTGGTCGATGATGCCGACGCGGTCGGCGAGCACATCGGCCTCCTCGAGGTACTGCGTCGTCAAGAACACGGTGACGCCGTCGTTCGCGAGCCGGCGCACCTCGTCCCACAGCGCGGCGCGGCTCTGCGGATCGAGGCCGGTCGTGGGCTCGTCGAGAAACAGCAAACGCGGGCGGTGCACGAGCGCGAGCGCGAGGTCCAGCCGCCGCTTCATCCCGCCGGAGTAGCCGCCGACCTTGCGCTCCGCCGCCTCAGTCAGCCCGACGCGCTCGAGCAGCTCGCGCCCGCGCGCCTCGCGCTCGCCCCGGGGCAGGCCGTGCAGCGCGGCCTGCAGGCGCATGTGCTCGCTGCCCGTGAGATGCGAGTCGAGCGCCGATTCCTGCAGCGACGCGCCGATCGCGCGCCGCACGGCTGCGCCCTCGTGCACGACGTCGAGGCCCGCCACCCGCGCCCGGCCGGCGCTCGGCGGCAGCAGCGTCGTGAGCACGAGCACCGTCGTGGACTTGCCCGCGCCGTTGGGGCCAAGAAAACCGTAGATCTCGCCGGGCGCGACCCGCAAGTCGATCCCGTCGACGGCGCGCACGCCGCCCTTGAAGTCGCGCACGAGGCCCTCGACCTCGATGCCGTTGTCGCGCTCGGTCATGGCCCTGACCTTAGCGAGTGGCCCCGCGGGAATCGGCGCGCGCCTCCCGAGCGATTTGGTTCCGGGTGGGGATCGTCCGCGTGTGTGCGCCCGCGCACCGCGCTCGTCGGCGCGAGGCGTCCCTGCCTCCCGGCGGTGGCTCGCTCCGCGTGACATGGTCGATTTCTTGGCTTGACGCCCGCAGTGGTGTCTGTTATGGTCAGTTGTGGTGGCGCTCTATAGCGGGGTGCCGATGACATATGTGGTCTGGCTGGGGTCGGCCGCGTTCTGGTTGCGCGACGGCTTCAGGCTTGCAGGATGTTTGGTTTGGGAGAGGGGCTGGATCGGAGTTCGATGAGGGAGCAGTGTTGTTCGTGAGTTCTTGTTTGGGGACAGACGTGCCGAGTGGGGTTGCGCACCGTGGGGTAGTGCCTCATGGATGCGCCAGCTTGGCGCTGTCGCATCTCTCTCTCTCTCTCTCTCTCTTGTCTTCTCGGGCCTGCTGCTAGACGGCTGAGGCGCCCCGGGGGGCGTCGGGTTCTAGCGCCGGCTTGTAGGCGTGGGTACCCCGCACGCGCGTGTGGGTGGCTGTCGGGGAGCGCGGCGTGATGGCTGTGCGCAGGCCCACGCCACAGCAAAAACGGCGCCGGTCCTCGGCGCCGCGGCAAGGCGGGCGCGATGCCGCGGGCGGAGGTCTGGGTGTGCGTGCAGGGCGGCGTGCGCAGGTCGCTGCGATTCAGCGTGCGCGGCTTTTGGCTGCGGCTGTGTCGGTGGTGGATGAGCGTGGTTACGGACGGGTGACGGTCGCACAGATCACGGCGCGCGCGCGGGTTTCGCGGCGTACGTTCTATGACCTGTTCGAGAACGTCGAGGACTGTCTGTGCGCGGTCGTGCGCGACATCCTGGAGACGGTCGAGCGCCAGCTCGATCCCGGTGGCGAGCTGGCAGGGCTTGTGTGGCGTGAGCGGGTGCGGCTCGGGCTCTGGCAGATTCTCTGTTTCTTCGACGCGCAGCCGGCGCTTGCGCGTGTTCTCGTCGTGCACTCGTTGAAGGGCGGGCCTGGGCTGGCGGCCGAGCGTGAGCGTGCATTGGAGCGGCTTGTTGGGGTTGTCGATGCGGGCCGGCGGGAGAATAAGCGGCAGCGGCAGGGTGGAGAGCTTACGCTGTTGAGCGCGGAGGCCGTGGTCGGGGCGGTGGCCGCGATTGTCGCGGCGCGGCTTGCGCGCCGCGAGCACGCGGAGTCGTTGTCTTCGCTGCTGGGGGAGTTGAGCGCGATTGTCGTGCTGCCGTATTTCGGCGCAGCTGCGGCACGGCGTGAGCAGACGCGTGCGCTGCCTGCGCCGGCGCGGGCTGTGGCTGGGGCGTCCTCTGGCGGGTATCCGTCTTCGCGTCCGCCGGTGGAGGGCGGCGAGGAGCCACTGGCCGGCTTGCCGATGCGCCTGACCTACCGCACAGCCAGAGTCCTGGAAAGCGTCGCTGCGCACGCAGGGGCGAGCAACCGTGAGATCGCGGATCTCGCCGGCATCGCAGATCAGGGGCAGGTCTCGAAGCTGTTGCGCCGTCTGCAGCGTTTGGGGCTGCTCGCGAACGGTGGCGAGGGCGCGCATGCCAAGGGTGAGGCCAACGCCTGGGCGCTGACAGATCGAGGCGAGCAGGTCACGCGCAGCTTCCGTATGTACACGACCACAACCACGCACGAGAGGGCCACCTAAACGCGATGCACACACCAACACACACAGCGAACGTCCCAAGCGCCGGCACCGCCACCCGCTGGGCGCAGAGCGGCAGTTGGTCGGGGGTCGTTTGGCGGTGGCTCTCGATGCCGGCTGCGGCTGTGATCGCGGCGCTCGCTCTGACGCTGGGCATGGCGCCGGCGGCGCGCGCTGGAGTGTGCGCCAACGAATCGCTGCGCGCGGAACTGCGCTCGCTGCAGTTGCCGGACTGCCGCGCGTACGAGCGCGTCACGCCTGGGTATAAGGAGAGCGGGTCGTTTACCCAGATGTATGCGGTTTCGCCGGAAGGGTCGCGCATGATCGGTGGCAGTCTCGGTGTGTTTGGGGGCGACGAACAGGCACTCATTCAAGGGTTCGCGGCTGTGGACGGCACTAATGTGTCTCTTTTTTCACGTACCCCGGGGGGTTGGCGTGCGGTGTCGTTGGAGCCGCCCGCGTCGAGGTATTACAGCACAGGTATGTTCGACGCGTCGAGTAGCTTGGAAGCGTCGGTGTGGGAGCTTGGTCCGGAGGGCGGCAGCCTGGAAGGGAGCAGTTCGGAGGATGAAGTTGTGGTTACGGATTTGTATCTGGAGGATCCGGTTGGTACGTTCACGGAGATCGGGCCGGCTACGCCCCCCGCCGGCGGACCCAATAACCAGAGGTATGAATACCTTGGGGCTTCGTCTGACCTTTCGCGTATCCTCTTCACCGCGCCGCTTCCGACCAGCCCGGTCGTTGGGTATCGGTGGTCGTTCGATCGGACGATTCCTTCGGGGGAGTCGCTTTATGAGTATGTCGGGGTTGAGCGTCCCGGTGAAATGGGGGTGGAAGCGTCGGGGGAATCGAGGCGCAGGCCGGTGCTGGTGGGTGTCGAAGGCGGCCGGGGCAGCACGCAGCTGATCAGCCAATGTGGGACGCGCCTGGGATCCACAGGCAAGCGGGAAAAAGTGTTGGGGTCGGTGTATAACGCGGTTTCGGCGTCGGGTACACGGGTGTTCTTCACAGCGGTTGGTACCAGTGAAGCGCATGAAGCGTGTGTGGGGCCGAAGGTTGGGGAACTGTATGCGCGTGAAGAACTACCGGCCAGCGAAGGTGAAATACCGGCTGTTGCTGCTCGGACGGTGCCGGTGTCTGAGCCCTCCAGCGAAGCGTGCCGGGCTTGTCAGACCAGCGAACCGCAGGTCGTGCGCAAGGCGGCGGTGTTTCAGGGTGCTTCGCTTGATGGTTCGAGGGTGTTCTTTACGACAACACAGGAACTGTTGCCGGGCGCGAAGGGTAATAATCTCTACGAATATGACTTCGGCGCGCCCGTCGGTGAACGGGTGAGGTTGCTCTCGGGTGGGCTTGTGCAGGCGGGTGTGCAGGGTGTCGCGCGGATCTCCGAGGACGGCTCGCACGTGTATTTCGTCGCGAATGGCCGTCTGACGAGTGAGCCGCGTGGTGGGGGGTGTCTGGCGAGCCTCAGCGCATCGGAATTGGCTGTGGAAGAAGCGAGCATGGAAGGGCGGTGTCGCGCGAAGGAAGGCGCGGACAATCTGTATGTGTACGCGGGTGGGCGTGTGGTGTTCGTCGCGACGTTGCGAGCGCCTGTTTCGGGAGGTTCGCCTGGCGATGCGCGGGACTGGGCGGCTGGCGACCAGCGGCCGGTGCTGGCTTCCACGGAAGGCCGGTATCTGGTATTCGCGAGTGTCGGGGATCTGCTTGGGGAAGGCCTGCAGGGCGAACGGGAACAGGTATTCCAGTACGACGCCCAAACGGAAGGGCTGGTGCGCGCGTCGATCGGTGAGGATGGCTACAACGATAACAATCGCGCACCACAGGCCGGAGAGGAAGTACCGGAAGGCGGCTTTGGAGCTTCGCCTAGGCCTTCCGTTGTGGATACGCCGACGTTTGCGAGTGGTGGGGTGGCGCCTGCGGATGGTGCTGTGTTCTTCAGTAGTCCGGATGCGTTGACACCACAAGCTCTCGCGGACCAGTGGGACTCTGAAGGACCGCAGGCCCCCAAACCGTTGCTAGTTCAGAATGTGTACGAGTATCGCGACGGGCAGGTGTATCTACTTTCAGACGGGCGTGATGTCTCGACAGTGGACGGTGGCCCGGTCTCTGGGATATTCGGCTGGGATGCTTCTGGTGAGGATGTGTTTTTCGCTACTTCTGATTCGTTGGTCCCGGAAGATGGAGATACGCAGGAGGATGTTTATGACGCGCGTGTCGGCGGCGGTTTCCCGGATGTTTCGGTGGCGCCGGTAGGGTGTGTGGGGGAAGCGTGTCAGGGTGCGTTGGGTGCGTCGCCGGCGTTCGCGTTGCCTGCGAGTGCGAACGTGGGCACGGGTGGGAACGTCCCCGTCGTGGCGCCGGTCAAGGCTGCTGGTAGGAAGGCGGTGGTGCGGTGCGCGAAAGGTCGGCGGCCCAGTCACGGCCGGTGCGTGGCCGCTCCAAGGAAGAGGAAGAAGGGTGTCGGGCGTGCTAAGCGGGGTAAGCGTGGCGGGCGAGGGAGGGCGGGTCGATGAGAAGGCTGTTCGTGTGCACCGTAGTGGTGGTGGTGTCGGCTGGTTTGGTGTTTGGTGTCGCGGGCGCGGGAGCGGTATCTGCGGGGCCGGGTTGGGCGCTGCAGGCGGTCGCACAGCCGACGAACTTCGTGCCGGGTAGCGAAGGTGAATATGTGCTGACGGCGGTGAATGCCGGCGGAGCGAGTACGGTGGCGGGTGTGCCTGTGCGTATCGCTGATGTGCTGCCAAAGCTTGTACACGCGATCCACATCGAAGGCACCGACTTGAAGAGCGATGCGGGTTTGGCGTGTAGTTTGGTGCCGTTGCAGTGTGTGGGTGGTGAAGTCGCGGTCGGGGATGTGCTGCTTATGAGGGTCAAGGTGGCGGTCGCGTTGGGTGCGGCGGGGTCTGAAGCGAATGTCGCGTCGGTGTCTGGTGGTGGCGCGCCGGCGGTGAGCGCGAGTGATATGACGGTGTTTTCGAGTGAAGCGGCGGCGTTTGGGATCGCGGATTTCGCGATGCAGCCCTTCGAAGCGGACGGGTTGCCCGCGTCGCAGGCGAGTGGGCACCCGTATTCGCTTTTGGCGACGCTGGACTTCAACAGCGTCCGGGTAGCAGGCGAAGATTTCGCGCCTGGGCAGGTGAAGGATGTGGTTGTTGATCTCCCAGCGGGGTTTGTCGGTGATCCGCAGAGCGTGCCGAAGTGCCCGCTATGGGCGCTTCTTGAAAACTCTGGTAGGCCTGGGTGCCCGTTGGCGAGCAGGGTCGGCACCGCGATGTTTGAGTCAAAAGGCGATACATTTCATTTCAGTGAAGAGAGGGTAGCCAGTGAAGTGAGTAGCGTGTATAGTATGGAGCCGGAACGGGGGTTCCCGGCAGAGTTTGGGTTCACGTTTTTCGGTAAGGCGGTGTTCATGTATGCGAGCACGGTGCGAGTTGATGGGCAGCTGCGGTTGAGGGTGACGGTGCCGGGTATCCCCGAGCTTGAAATCATGGGCGCCACGCTGCTGTTCTTCGGTGATCCGGGGCAGCGCGATCTGGGTGTGAGTTCGCCGACGCCGTTCTTTACAAGCCCAGCAGACTGCGCGGCGGGCCCGCTGCCAGCGCGGGCGGAAGTGGATGCGTGGGAGGATCCGGCGAGTCGGCACGGCAACGTGTACCCCGATGTCGCTGAAAGCATGGTGTACCCGCAGGTGACGGGGTGCGGTGTGCTGCAGTTCGCTCCGTCGCTCGGGATCGCGCCGGAAACGGCGGGTGCGGATGAACCGTCGGGCTACACGTTCAGCTTGAACACCCCGCAGAACGAAAGTCCGGCGTCTTCGGCGACACCGGACTTGAAGAACGCGGTCGTCACGCTACCGCCCGGGATGTCGGTCTCACCGGCTGCTGCGGATGGGCTGGGGGCTTGTGCGGCGACGGGTCCGGAAGGGATCAATATCGGCGAAGGGCAGTCCACCGCGCCGGGCAGCCCCGGAGCGGGTGAGGATGTGGGTGATCCGGAAGCCAGCGAACTTGGCGCCGGACACCTCGAAGGGAATGGCAGTCCGTATGACGATGGGCTTTATCACGCCGCGCCGGGTCACTGTCCGGCGGACTCCGCGGTCGGGACGGTGGAAGTCGCTACACCGCTGCTACCCGAACCACTCACCGGACATGTGTATGTCGCACAGCCCGCGTGCGGTGGACCCGGGCAGAGCGAATGCACACCAGAAGACGCCCAGAACGGGAGCCTGTTTGGTGTGTATCTGGAAGCTGCTGGGTCGGGTGTGATCGTCAAGCTCAAGGGCTCGGTCTCGGTGAACCCCACGACGGGGCAGATCACCGCGACGTTCCGGGAAAACCCGCAGGTCCCGTTCAGCTCACTGAAACTGCACTTCGATGGTGGGCCGCGCGCGGCGCTCGCGAACCCCCAAACCTGTGGTTGGGCGGCAGGTAGCGCGGACTTCTCGGCGTGGAGCAGCCCGTTCACACCCGACGCACAGTCGTTCCCGGGGTTCGAAGTGGATGGTTGCGAAGCACGGTTCATCCCGGGTTTCCAGGCGGGTATGAGCAGTGCGGCGGCGAAGGCGTTTAGCTCGTTCGCGGTGACGATTTCGCGTAAAGACCGCGAAGGCGACCTCGCAGGCGTCCAAGTCACGACCCCACCCGGACTACTCGGAGTCCTTGCAGGTGTCACGCGCTGCGGCGAACCACAAGCCAGCGAGGGGACGTGCGGCCCGGAAAGCCAGATCGGGACAGTCACGACGGGCGTCGGTGCCGGGTCGCACCCGTTCTGGGTGCAGGGCAGGGTCTATCTCACCGGCCCCTACGACGGTGCGCCGTTCGGGTTGAGCGTCGTGGTGCCGGCGAAGGCCGGCCCGTTCAACCTCGGGAACGTGGTGGTGCGAGCGGCGATCAGTGTGAACCCGACGACGGCACAGATCACGGTCACGAGCGGGGCGTTGCCGCAGGTGGTTGATGGGGTGCCGTTGCGGGTGCAGACGATCGATGTGGACGTCGACCGGCCGGGGTTCATGTTCAACCCCGATGACTGCGAACCGCTCGCGGTGACCGGTACGCTGTCCAGTGCGCAGGATCAGAGCGCGAGCGTTTCAGAGCCCTTCCAGGCGAGTGGTTGTAAGGGTCTGGGGTTTGATCCGGCGATCACGCTCAGCACGAAAGGCAAGAGCACCCGCCTCGGCGGGACAAGCCTGTACGTCAAGATCGTCGACCGCTCGACCGATGCGATCGCGGGGAAAGTCAAAGTCGCCCTCCCCAAGCAGCTACCCGCGCGCCTATCGACGCTGCACAAAGCTTGCCTAGCAGCGGTCTTCGCGGCGAACCCGGCTGGGTGTCCGGCGGGTGCGGTTGTGGGGTTCGCCAAGGCCTACAGCCCCGTCCTCGCCAACCCACTGGACGGGCCAGCGTACTTCGTCTCCAACGGCAACGCGAAGTTCCCCGAACTGGTGCTGGTGCTGGAGGGCGAAGGGGTCCGGGTGGATTTGCATGGCGAAACGAATATCAAGGCGGGGGTCACGAGCAGCACGTTCGCGGATATCCCCGACGTCCCGGTCAGCGTCTTTGAACTGGTGCTACCGGCCGGCGCGGACTCCGCGCTGACGGCAAACGGGAAGGGCCTGTGTCATACGCGGATGGTCGCGCCGAATACGTTTACCGCGGAGAATGGTCTGGTGTTGAAGCGCTCGACCGCGATCGCGGTAAGCGGGTGCAGCACCAAGGCGAAGGCGAGCAGAGCGAGGGTTGAGAAGGCGCGCCGGGCGCGCCGGGCGCGCAAGGCGGTGCTCACCCGAGCGTACGGGGTGCGGGTGCGTGGTACGGGCGAGGCTGGGAGGGTGAAATGAGGGTGTTTGTGCGTGTTGTGGTGCTGCTTTGTGGTGTGTTGTTGGTGTGGGTTGCGCCGGCGTGTGCGGTGGAAGAGTTGGCGTTTCCGCAGGCGTCGTTTTCGCCGTTTGGCCCGCAAGGCGCAGGGACGTTCTCACACCCCACCGGGGTCGCTGTGAACGAAGCGGACAGCGAAGTGTTTGTGGCCGACGGCGAACCGGCGAACGTCGTGGACATCTTCAGCGCACAGACAGGCAGCCTGCTCGGTTCGATTGCGGGCACCGGCAGTGAAACGTTTAGCTTCGCCAGTGAAGCTGCCGGGGTGGCGGTCGACCAGGCGAACGGCAGACTGTACGTCAGCGATGTGAGGCATAATGTAGTGGACGAGTTCGAACGCAGCGGCACTGGCGCCTACCGGTATGTGTGCCAGTTCAATGGCTGGTATGGCGCGGGGGTGCAGGGGTGTCACGCGAGCGGCGGGACACCAAAAGAGAACGAAGAGATCGTGGAACCGTTGGGTGTCGCGGTGGATACGCAGGGGGACGTCTATATCGCGAGCTTCGGGCCGGGTGGGCCGGGGTTGGGTGCTGTGGATGAGTTCAATCAGGCGGGCGAAGGGGTGGTGCGGATCGCTGGGACCGAACACCCCGTGCTGATCGGGAACCCCAAGGACATCGCGGTCGACTCGAAAGGCGACCTGTTCGTGCTCAACTATACGGAAGGTCAAAGGATCGCAGAATTTCAGCGTGGGAGTTTTACCGGTGGGGTAGAGTCCGAAAAAACCTTCGATCCAAGCACTTATGCTATCGCGCTCAATCCAGCCGACGACGACCTCTACGTTGATAATAGCGGTCAGGTGAAGCGCTATGTGTCCTCGAGTGCAGGTGAATGGAAGCTCGAAGGGGAATTCGGTGGGGGAGCGCTCGGGGACTCCGAAGGCCTGGCGATCACCACGGCGGCGGGGTCGGGTGGAACACCGATGATCTACGCATCGAATATCGGCAAGGCCAACGTGGATGTCTTCACGGAACGGCTGGTGAAGCTTCCGGACATCGACGGGGGCTGTCAGGCGAGTGGGGCGAGCACTGATAGCGTGGTGCTTGGTGGTGAGGTGGACCCGCTTGGTCTGGCAGGTGCCAGCTACAGCTTCGAATACGGCGTAGAAGAAAGCTATGGGCAGCAGACCGCGGTTGGTCTTGTGGAAGGCAGTGGTCCTAGGCAGGTCGTGCCGGTGGAAGTGGGGGGTCTTGAACCGGGGACGCTTTACCACTGCCGCTTGAGCGTCAGCGATAGCGAAGACGAAGCGTTCGGCGTCTTCGCGCAAGGCCCGGACAGCACCGTGGAAACACTGCCGCTGCTACCGGCAGTCAACGAACCGCCGGCCAGCGCACGCGCAGTGACGAGCAGCAGCGCGATCCTGGACGGCATGGTCACACCGGGCGGCAACTCGACCTACCCCGATACGCTCGCCACGACCAGCTACCACTTCGAGTACGGCAGCGAAACGGGTCGCTACAGCGAGCAGCTGCCGAGCGTCGGTGTGGGCGCGGGCAGCGAACCGGTCGCCGTAGAACAAGCGATCCCCACCGGCACGCTGCAGCCCGGCACGACCTACCACTTCGCGCTAGTCGCGAGCAACGCCGCGGGCGCAAGCGTCGGCGAAGACGAGACATTCACGACACCCTCAACGGGCAGTATGCCGGTGGCACCGGTGGTGAGCACCGGTGCGCCCTCGGGTGTCTCACAGACGACAGCTACGCTGAACGGCAGCGTGGACCCCGAAGGCGCGGCGACGACGTTCCAGTTCGAACTCGGCACGACCACCGCGTATGGGACGGTTCTGTTCGGCGGCGCGGCTGGCAGTGCGCCGCAGACGACCGCCCTCACCCAGGCGGCGGCTGGTCTGCTGCCGGGCACGACCTACCACTACCGGGTATGCGCAACGAACGCCGCCGGGACCGTATGCGGCACCGACGCAGCGTTCACAACGACGGGCTTCCCGGGCGCGATCGTCCAGCCGCTCTCACCGGCGCTGATTCCCTTTACGACGGTTGCGTTCCCGAAGCAGACCGGGACTGTACCCGCCGGTAAGGACAAAGCCAAGCGGCACAAGCTCAGCGCGGCGCAGCGGCGTCTGCAGCGGTTGTTGCGCTCCTGCCGGCGCGAGCGTGGCAAGGCCAAGCGCGGGGCGTGTGAACGCGCGGCAAAGCACCGGTCTAAGGCGACGCGCTCGCCACCGTCGTAGTACGCGATGTCTCCTAGCAGGCGTCGTGTGGCAGTAAAGGTAACGAGACCGTGCACCGTCGCGCTCATCACTGAACTGGGTTGGCGTGGCAGTGCTCGAATGAGACAACAGGGGGTAATTCTAGATGAGATCGCTATATGGTAGAACGCTTTGTATGTTCGGAGTAGTCCTAGCTCTGAGCGCTATAGCCGGAGTGGCGTCCGCGTCAGCGGAAACGCTCGTCGGGGCTTGGTCTACGAGGCCACATGTCGAAGAAAAAAGCCAAGGAACGCTTTTGAAAAAAGGCGAATCGCGAGAAGTGGCGTTCGAAGGCAAAGAAATCAGGATCACGATGCACGAACCGGAAAAGTGGTGGGTCCTGTGCAGCAAAAGTACGGGCAGCGGCTCCATCATCGGTGGTGAACCCGGCACCGGCGAGGTAAAAAGCCTGAACTTCTCAGAATGCAAACTAGCCGGAGGTGGTCTTAGAGAAACAACGTGTAAACTAGCAAAGGCACCGAAACTCGAAAATGTCGAAACAGAACTCGTAGTACTCAAAAACGAAACACTCGCCTACGAGCTAAAGAACATCAACACCGGTAAACAGAACAGCGACAAAGTATTCTTCGAAGTAACCGGCTGCGGCGTCGACAACGCCGAACCAAACCTCACGGGCAACGTTGCCAGCACGATACCCGACGGACACTTCAACCTGGCGACCCCGCTCGGGTTCCCCGAAAAAGAAGTCGAAGGCTCCAAACTAGAATGGGGCCGCGGAGCCGTCAACTTCGAAGGCAGCTACACGATGAAACTGGCAAACGGCGAAGCACTTGCCGCGAAAATCGTACCCTAGCGGCCTCATAGCCTGGCGCGGCCCGTGTAACGGGCCGCGCCAGGCTGCCGCCAGGCTTCGTTTGTTTGCCCGAGCGCCGTGGGACGGTGCGCTCGCCATGCGCGGGCGGTCTTACGATGCGCCGAGTTCACGGGCAGCGCCGCTCTGCTCGCGCTCGAACGCGGGTGCCATTCGCTCGATCTGGGTTTGCCAGGGCCATCGTCGCCGGCGGCCCTGGTCGCCTTGTTGCAATGCTCAGGCCGCCGGCGCGGCCCGGTGCGGCGCGCGCGGGGTGAGTGCGTCGCGTGCGCTGTGCAGCGCGGCACCGAGCGTGGTGAGGGCGGCGCCGTTGAGGATCAACGAGATGCCGACCAGCAGCGCGAGTGTCGCGACGCCGATGCCGGGGCTGGAGACGATCACGATCCCGGCGACGATCTCGATCGCCGCGACGAGCATCCGCCAGAACCGGTGCTCGGGTTCGTCGAATGAGAGCACGAGACGCACGACGCCCATCGCGATCAACCAGATGCCGATCAGCAGCGCGACGGCGACGACCCCCTGGATCGGGTGACGAATCAGCAGCACGCCGACGACGACGCTGAGCACGCCGACGATCGCGGCGAGGCCGCGGCTCTCGGTCGCGCGGCGCAGCGAGGCGAGCAGCGCGAGCAGGCCGTCGATCAGGACGAAGATGCCGACGATCACGGCGATCGTCGCGAGGCTGTCGCCGGGTTTGATAAGCACGATCACGCCGGCCGCGATGCTGAGCAGGCCGATGCCGAGCGTCAGCCACCACAGCGTCGAGAGCGCGGCCAGCGCGCCGGCGTCAGCGAGCGCGGGAGAGTCCTCAGGGTACGCGACATTGTCGGACACGGTTCACCTTTGTCGTTCGAGTTGACCACGCTCCCCCGGCACGCATCGGCTCAGGGACGCCGTGGCGCAATTTGTACCGACGACAATGCCCTGGCATGCGACGCACGCCATCCGCTGGAGTCCGCGAGGGCTTCGGGGAGAACTACTTACCTGCGATCGAAGCGGCGCGGGCGCAGACCGAAGCGGCGGGCGCAGACAGCTGCGCGTTGAGCGCGCGCTGGTAGTCGATGTGCGCCTGGATCTCCTCCGGCGTCCACTGCCCGATCGCCTCGCGGCGGGCTCAACCGGCCAGCTGGTGCCCGTGCTTGGCACCGGCGAACGTCGCCCGCACCGGGCTCGCGCTGTACGCCCGCCCCCCAAGCGCGAGCCCGAGCGGCTACGATCGCATGTGCAGTTCGAGGAGCACACACCCCGTAGGTGCGACTACTGTTGAACATCATCTGGGTCGTACTCGCCGGCCTTTGGCTTGCCGTCGGCTACGTCTTTGCGGCGCTGCTCTGCTTCATCCTGATCGTCACGATCCCGTTCGGCATCGCCTCGCTGCGCATCGCCCTCTACGCGCTCTGGCCATTCGGGCGCACCGTCGTCAAGCGCTCCGACGCCGGGCTTGCGTCGGGCATCGGCAACATCCTGTGGCTGGTGCTCTGCGGCTGGTGGCTGGCGCTCGGTCATCTCGTCACCGGCGTGCTGCTCTGCGTCACGATCATCGGCATTCCGCTGGGCCTTGGCAACTTCAAGATGATCCCGATCTCGCTGCTGCCGCTGGGACGCGAAATCGTGCCCGAGCGGTAGAGCGTGCGCGAGACTGCGCCGAGGACGCTCCGGCGCAGCGGCTCCCCGGCTGCCAGGCGACTGGCGATATACCCGCAAGCGACTCTCGCGCCCGCGCCGGACAGACCGGCAATACTGCACGCAGACGCTCCTACCGGCGCTCTCAAACCATGACTTCATGAAAGACAACGTCCTCACCGGCGGCTGCCTCTGCGGTGGCGTGCGCTTCGAGCTGACCGAGCCCCCGTACGACACCGGCTACTGCCACTGCACCCGCTGCCAGCGCCGCACCGGCACCGCCTCCTCAGCGCAGGCGCGCATCGACGCTCGCACCCTGCGGCTGCTCTGCGGCGCGGACCTGGTGCAGAGCTGGCGCCACCCCGACGGCGGCTTCGAAAAGCAGTTCTGCCGCGCCTGCGGCGGGCATCTCTTCAGCCGAAACCCGCTCGACCACACCCAGATGAGCGTCCGCCTCGGTGCCTTCGACGCCGACCCCGGCGTGCGCCCCGCCTGGCACGCATTCACCGCGTACGCCGCGCCATGGGAGCCGATCCCCGAGGACGGGCTGCCGCGGTTTGCGGAGGGCAAGCCCTACACGTAGCCTCGGACACACGCCCAGGTCGCGCCGGCGTCGAGCAGGAGTAACTCCGGCGAGCTACACTTTTAGGCGAGATGCCGAGCAAGCACTCGAGAATCGCCGTGACGGCCGACCCGGAGCTTGGTGACGCGCTCGAGCGCGTTCGTGCGGCCACCGGCACGCGCGAGGCCGATGCGTCGCTGGTCCGCAGGCTTGCGATCGAGGGCGCCGCGATCGAGATGCAGGCCGGGCGCAGCCGCCGTGAGGCGGTCGAGGAGCTGTTCGCCGCGATGGACAGAGACGGGTTTGATCTGGACCCGGACGCGATCGATCGGCTCAATGCACCCCCGGGCAGCGTGTGAGCGTAGAGCTGTGGGACGGCGAGGGTGCGGTGCTCGTCGATACGTCTGCATGGATGTTCGCGCGCCGGATTCCCCAGGCAAGGGAGCGTCTGTTCGCCGCGGCCGAGCGTGGCGACGTGGCTTGGTGTTGGCCGGTGCGCTACGAGTTGACTGTCGATGCGCCGAGTCCCGCGAGGATCGCCGCCGTCGATCGCACGCTCGCCGGCCTGCGGGAGATCGCGGTTGATCGAGCTGTTCAGCGAGGTGTGCTCTCGGCCATGCGAGAGCTGGCGGATGAGGGTTCTCACGGATCCCACCGCCTGCCTCTAGCCGATCTGACGGTTGCCGTGGCGGCACAGAACTCAGGACTGGATGTGCTGCACTACGATCATCACTTCGAGCGCCTAGGCGAGCTGCTGGGCGTACACATGCTCTGGATCGGCGAGCCGCCTACGTGACGGGTCGAAGCGCCACCCAAAGACCGAAAACCGCTCATCTACAGGGAAAATCTTGATCTCAACAAACCAGTTCTGAAATGTGCCTAGAACGTATAGGCGGGCTCGGACGGAATCCTGTACGTGGCGAACCGGCGGCGGTATCCTGAACTGATGGCTACGCGCAAGATTAATCTGCCGCTGGACGAGGAGCTGGTCCGGCGAGCCCACGATCAGGACGTGGGGCAGAGCAGCAAGAGCGACGCCCAGCTGGTCGAGGATGCTCTGTCGGTGATGCTAGGCCTTCGTGCTCTGGATGATGCGCGTGCCCTAGGCACGCTCTCGCCAGAGGCCGCCGACGAGCTGGCGGTAGCCGAGGTGCGCGCTGCTCGGCCGGAGCCTGTCAAGTTGATTGAGATGCTTGGTCCTCGAATTTAGTGAGTAGCCTCCTGTGGTTTGTTGATCCAGGCGGCGCTCGGTAGGGCTGGTGGGCGTGGCGGGCGAGGGGCGAATCGCTCGGGTGTCGCGGCGTAGGTGGCTGTGAGGACTTGTTGGCGGTCGGCGTGGAGTTCGTGGGCGCGCTCGTGGTGGGCGGCGGCTGGGGTCTATCAGGCCGATCCCGGAGTGGCGGTGGGGGGGTGGTTGTGGTAGTCGAGGAACGTGCGGCAGAACGCGCGGGCTTGCTGGATGTTCTCGAAGCGCTGGGGGGACTGGGGCCGGTACTTTAGGGTCTTGAAGTGCGCCTCGGAGTAGGGGTTGTCGGTCGAGGTGTAGGGCCGGTTGTGTGAGCGGGTCACGCCGAGATCGGCGAGGAGGAACGCGACGGTCTTGCTGGTCATCGAGCTGCCGCGGTCGGCGTGCATGGTTAGCTGCCCTTGCGGGATCTGCTGCTGCTCGCAGGCTTGGCTGATCAGCGCCTTGGCAAGTTTGGCGCCCTCGCGGTGCTGGACGGTCCAGCCGAGCACGTAGCGGCTGAACACGTCGAGGATCACGTAGAGGTAGAAGTACGTCCACTTCGCCGGACCCTTCAGCTTCGAGTAGGGGTCGGGCCGAGGCGCGGTGTCGGGGTTTCCCCCGGCCCGTTTCCTCGGCCCGCCCTCCGAACCGGACTTGCACGTTTCCGCGTATCCGGCTCTCCACGGGTTCATGCCGTTGGTGGGAGTGCTTCTCCCTCCTTGCTCGTCCAGGGGGTGGGGATTCGGGTGCCCCGGTAGCGGTAGCGGCTGACCGCGACCTTTCGTGGCCGGAACATCTCGGTGCCGCCGTCGCGTATCTCCCATCCTGGGAGGTAGCGGCGGCTGAGCGTCCCCCAGTTCAGCCCGTGGTGGCGCTTGCGCAGCCAACCAACGACTCTCCACCACGCAAAGTGGTCGAGGTAGTTGAACGTGCGCGAGGACACCCCGTGGCTGAAGTAGCTGCACCATCCCCGCAAAATGCGGTTGATCTGGCGCAGCAGTTCGGCGAGCGTTCGATGACGCTTGCGGCGAGTGGCCCTGCGCACCCTGTCCATTACGGAGGCCAAGGCCTTCTTGGATGGGTAGGTGTAAACCGCTCGCTTACCGGCCCGGCCTCTCCAGGCTCTCCGCTGGATGCGGAACCCGAGGAAGTCGAACCCCTCGTCGATGTGGCAGACCCTCGTCTTCTCTTCTGACAGGCGCAGGCCGATCGGAGCGAGCACCGTGCTCACCTCATCCCAGAGCGCTTGCGCGTCCTTACGGGTGCCGCCGACCATGACCACGAAGTCGTCCGCGTAGCGAACGAGGCGGTAGGCCGGGACACCTGCACGGCGGCGCTTGGCGCGTGTCCAGCTCGGCCCGAGTTCTTCCCACTTGCGCGTGAAGTGCTCGTCCAGCACGGACAGGGCGATATTGGCAAGGCACGGCGAGAGCAGCCCGCCTTGTGGGGTGCCGGTGATCGTGTCCCGGCTCAGCCCGGCCTCCGTGAGGAGGCCAGCCCGCAGGAACGCCTTCACCAGTCCGAGGATGCGCTTATCCCCGATCCGAGCCCGCACTCGGCCCATCAGCGCCGAGTGGGAGATCTCATCGAAGCACGCCGTGATGTCTGCCTCGAACACCCACTCGTAGTTACGGGTGGGCGAGGCGAGGAAGTGAATCTCGGCGATCGCGTCCTTGGCGCGGCGCTTCGGAGGGAAACCGTAGCTGCACGGCTTGAAATCCGCCTCGAAGATCGGCTCAATCACCAGCTTCAACACGGACTGCACGACACGGTCCGCGACAGTCGGTATCCCAAGCCGACGGACCTTGCCCGTCGCCTTCGGGATCACCTTCTCCCGCACCCGCATGGGAGCAAACCGCCGGGACTTCAGATCTTCTCTGAGCCCGACGAGGAACTCCCCCTCGGCCGTGATGGACCGCGGAGCGATACCATCAACACCGGCCGAGCGTGCGCCCTTGTTGGTCTTGACCCTGTTCCACGCCACGACCAGGAACGCTGGGTCACAGACGAGGTTGTAAAGGTCATCGAACTGGCGGGCAGGATCACTGCCCGCCCATTGGTGCAGCTTGCTCTGCATCGCGTGTACCCGCCGCTCGGCCTCATCGAGGTCGGGCCACGGAGCGCCGGTATTCACCAGCGACCTCCACGATCCGCGTCGCTTCTGCGAACCCGCTGGACCCCTTCGCCATGCGGCCGGCTTTCCCGGCCTCGGACTACTACGGGTCCTCCGTCCCGCCCCGGCGGCATCAGCCGACGACAGGCCTTCCCGCCAGCCAGCACCATGCTGTCTGGTGAGGGGGCCACCAGGGCGGTTCCCACGTTCACTTTGAACCGTTCGACGGGGTAGGTGCCCAGCTATGCCCCTGCAACATCGCCACGACTACGCCGCAGACCTTCACCGTGGCCTCCCGGCCAGCGACATCGACCAGCCCAGGAGTTCTCCACGCCGAAGCATGGATGCGCGTTGCTACCCAGCCCAAATCTGCCAGATTAGAGCTGGTGGTTTGCTCTTGAGGAGCTTTCAGACGCTCGTTTCTCACGTACACCTTCCCATCTCGCTCGCCGGACCCAGGCCGTCTGGCAGTACCGGCCCGTCCCGTCGTTGTCGGGGCTGCTGTCCACCCTCCCCCGTGTCCCCGGGTCAGGCTGCCCCCAGCTTCGCGCGGCCCGCTGCGACGAGCCACAGGCGGTGTCCTTTCATCACCGCACGGTCCAAAGCGCCTCGTGGCGCTCGATATCCCAGCTCCACAGCTCGTTCGGGTGACTAGCGAGCAACTCCGGCTTCCTATAGGTCGGGTGCGTGCGCTGGTCGCGCCGCTCCCGCACCCCGCCGTGGCGAGCCGCGAGCAGCCGGTACATCGTGCGCTCTGAGGCCAGGTAGCGGCCTTCCTCGAGCAGGGTCGCCCAGACCTGTGCGGGGGAGCAGTCAACGAACCACTCGGGATGTAACTCCGCGAGGACGGCCTAGCGCTCGGGCTCCGAGAGCGCCCGCACCGGCGCGTCCCGCGGGCGGCGCGGCTTGGGCTCAGGCGGGCGCCTTCGACGATAGATCGTCGCCGGCGAGGCACCAGCGCGCGGCACGCAGGGCGGGTCCCGACGATCGGAGTGAACTCCGCCACGGTCTGCTCGATCATCGCTCGGTGCTCCCCGGCCCGGTCGCGCCCCTGGGCTCGAGCAGCTCGCCCAGAAGCGCAGAGACGTTCCCCTGCACCTCGATCACCTTGCGCGCCTTCTGGAACTCGGCCTCCGCGCGCTCCGCGCGCCGCTCCAGCGCCGCGATCTGCGCGTCACGCCCGTCAGCGGGCTTGCGCCCCCGCGGCCGTGAGAGCGCCTGCAACGAACCGGCATCGCGCTATTTGCGCCACTGCGCCAGATGCGAGGAATACAAGCCCTCGCGGCGCAACAGCGCCCCGACCTCCCCCGGCTGCGTGCACCCATCGGCCTCGCGCACGACCACCAACTTGTACTCAGCCGTAAACCGCCGCCGCTTCGCGCGCTCGACAAGCTCGGGGCCCAAGACCCCCCACCCGCGCGGCGCGCCCGGCGACCCCTCCGTTCCAGGCGCCTACGGCGCCCCTCCACTCCGGGGTCCCCGGCTCCCGTCCTGCTCCATCTCCAACATCGCGTCGTGCTCCAATCTCCCCCTCAAGGACCAGTAATTCCTCGATCATCAGCATCTCACACGACACATCGGCAGAGAGGGGACGACCTGCGGGCCAGATACCTTCTTCATGGCGGTTCCTCCTGTCCTCTCTCGGACTTGGTTAGCGCCCCGAACGCTCCCAACCGGAGCGGACGAGGCGGGAGGACCGCCATTCAAAGTTCTACGAGGTCTCGGACAACCTCTGTACGTCGTCGGCGACACCTACACGAACACCGTGGAGGGGTTCTTCGGGCATCTGAAGCCGTCGATCAGGGGCACGTACCGGAAGGTCTCCCGCCGCTGGCTACAGGGCTACTTGAACGAGTTCACGTGGCGCTACAACCTGCGCTGGGACCACATCGTCAAAGGGCATCCGGCGATGGAGGGTCTTGAGATGGCAGTCAAGCGAACGCTCGAAAACGCCGATGAGATCGGCAGAGGCAACGGCCCGAACATCGCGATCATCTACGGCCGCAACCTGGGTCCCGCCCGCTGGCTGGCTGTCGTAGTAGCGTATGAGGAGCACAATGCGGGCTTTATCTTGACCGCCTATCCTCAAAATAAGGACCCAAAGGCGTCAGAGAGGGGCAAGGAGCGCCCCACGGAGGCAGAGTCATGAGCGCAACGGTGACCATCGGACCTTGGACCTTCGATCGCGTCAGCTATGACGAGCCTGCAGACGTGGTGTACCTGAGCATCGGGCCACCTCGGCGTGCCGTGGGCGAGCAGACCCCTGAGGGCCACATCGCTCTATTCGATGAGGAGACGGGCGAGTTCTGTGGGCTAACGCTGATCGGGATTCAACGGATCATCACGGGCCAGTTGCCCGACGGGGTGACCATTCCTAGCTCGCAGCCGATCAACTCGCAAGAGTTGAGCGATTTGGTCTGCGCGTAGCCGCTCCAAGCTCAAGGAGCGCCACGCCCAGCCCTGCGGCGTGGCGCCCAAGCGCTCAGACCGCGACCAGCTCCAGCGAGTCGAGGTATAGGGCGCATTGGCTGGCACGCACACCGTCGTCGTCTACGTCGAGCACTTCCTCGATCGCGAGATACACCAGCGCCGCGAGCATCGTCTGTTCGGGTATGTCGGCGATCTCGGCTTCGAGTTCGGGGCGCGTCCAGCGTTCGGGGTGGTCGTCGCGGAGAACCTGAAGCACGACGGCGCGCTGCGCCGCCCACAGGTCGCCCGTGTCCACGCGGGTAGGGTTCTCGTCAGGCATGGGGAGCTTCGCCTCCTCGTGCTCAGGTCCCGGCGTCGGGTTACCGCCCGCGCCGGGGCCGCTGGTCTCTGGATGCTAGCGACCATAAACCCGCTCCAGGACACGAAAAACGGCCCGACGGCCGCTTATACAGAGATGGACCATGTGTAAGCTCGCACATGGCCATTCTCTGTATAAGCCCCCAGCCGGCGTGTCGTCCCGAACGACTGATCTTTGGGGGGCGGCGTAGATGGGCGCTCTAGCGCACGACGTACGGGATCAGGGGATTGACGACGCGGGCCTTGAGGAACGGGACCGCCTCGTCGAGGAACGCGGGAAGCCGCAGATACCGGTCGCGGCCCGCTTTGTCCTTTCCGACGCGGATCACTACGAGCGGGGTGCCCTCAACCTCCACATTCACGGAGTCTTCGGGGATCTGGATGCGTGCGTCGTTCTTCGCAAAATCGACGACCAGCTCGGGCAGTGCTTTGTAGAGCTTCCCATCGGCGCGCTGGAGACTGATCGTGAAGTCGCTCAGTCCCGAGACGGTCACGGGCACCTTCTCGTGGCGGTCGCGGTTCGACAGGGCGTTGAGGACTCTGAGTCGGTTTGCCTCCGCGTCATCCCCAGCATCCTCGGGCGGTTGCAGAGCCTTGAGGATTGTGAGCGCCGGAGCCTTGAGGGATTTCGTGTCGGAGGTCCATCGTGCTCGCATCTTGCGCCGCTCCGCGTTCTCGCTTGGGAGGGAGTCTTCCCACACATCCTGGAAGAAGATGGGAAAGATGACGCTGCTGCGTTCCTTGTTGGCGACCAGGCAGGACATCAAATGGTCGAGCGCAGAGCGCAGGTTGTAGATCACGTCTGCAGCGATGATCGGGATATCTGTGTTGCCGGGATCGGACGTGAAGACGAGACGATGGACCATCTTCTGCTTCTTGCCCTCGATCCCTTGGCGCACCGTGTATGGCCGGCGGGCGGCGTACTCGCCAATGGCTTTGTGCAGCTCGACGAGGTGCTTTTCGGCCCGAGTGATCTTGGCGATGTAGGACGGCGTGAGGGCGCTCAATGTCCTAATCTCGCCGTAGATGGCCAACGACAAGCACGAGCGAGAGCCTACCCAGTCGATCCCGGCGAAGGATGGCGACCTGGAGGTTCCGATCCCTTCGCGCGATGACTTCCTCAGCGTGGTCGAGAAGGTCGCTCGCCCAGGGCTTCGTAAACGGCCTGACGAGACAGACGAGCCTCCTGAGCGATCCGGGTCGGACTGAGCCCGGCGGCATGGGCCTCTTGGACCCGTTTGCGCAAGTCGGCGGCGGCGGCGTGGCGCTCCTGGTCGGCTACCTCGCGGCGCTCGGCTGCTCGGCGTAGCCGTTCGAGGACGGTCTTTTCGCTCACGCCTTCGCCTTCGGCTGCTCGACGGCCCGTGCGACCAGCTCGGCGAACATCGACGGTTCGCGCTGCCAGCGCAGGTTGTAACGCCACGTGAACTCGTTCAAGTAGCCCTGTAGCCACTTGTGCGAGACCTTCCTGTAGGTGCCACGGATCGACGGCTTCACGTGCCCAAAGAAGCCCTCGATCGTGTTCGTGTGCGTGTCCCCGATGACGTACATGCCCGCCGAGTGGTTGATTCGACTATGCGAGATGAAGTGCCGGTCCAGGCCGTTGTACGCGGGCCACTCGTCGGTCACAATGATCGATTCGGGCTCGACCCAATCGATTAGCGTTTCCTTGAGCTTCGGGCCGCGTCGGGACGATAGGACGGTCGCCTTCACGCGGCCGCCGCGTTCGACTGCGGCGAAGACGGTTGCTCTACTACGTTCGCGTAGTTTCATCGCCTCCGAACGCCTCGACGGCCCCACCGCGATCTGCGGGTGCTTGCCCTGGGGTTTGCGCGGCCGGCCGTCCACGGACGTCTCGTCGGCCTCCACGTCGCCGCGCAGCGGCTCGCCGTCATCGGCCATCAGCTCGTTGCGGATCTTGTTCAGCATCCTCCATGCCGTGCGGTAGGACACGCCAAGGGATCGCTCTAGCTGCTTGGCGGAGATGCCGCAGCGAGTGCTCGTGATGAGATACATCGCGTAGAACCACAGGTGCAGCGAGGTCGATGACTTCGCGAAGATCGTGTCGGCCGTCGGGTGGACGTGGTGCCCGCAGCCGGTGCAGGTCCACGACTGGCGACCCTGCGCGGTCTTGTACTTGCGAAAGACGCGCTCCTGCTTGCACTTCGGGCACTCGGCATGTTCGCCGTCGGGGGCGTGGCGGGCACGCCACAGGTGCTCAAGGCACGCGTCGTCGTCGGGGAACTCGCGCAGGAACTCCATCAGCGAGTACGTGGACTCGGAGCAGTCGGCCCGTCGCGGCGCGTGGCGGTCTACCGGAGGCATAGTGTAAGGCTACCATACAAACAAGCGTTTGTCTACGTACCTTACGGGTGGTCGGCTCCATCCCCCGATCGGCCAGAACACACCAATCGTCCGTCCAAATCTTTATTTGACGCGGCTCCATAAGGGCTCTAGAGTGAGGCTAGGCGATTTCTTGACTTTCGCCGAGGCGTGTGGTAACGCCGGAAAGCTATCTCGGGAGACTCATCATGACCGCCACAATCACCAAGGCCCTCAAGGCCGAGGAGCAGCTTGCGGCTAGACTCAATGACTACGTTGGGGAATGGGTCGCTATCCGCGACCACAAGGTCGTGGAGAACTCAAAGACGCTGCGGGGACTGCTTGCTGCCACCAAAGACCAGCCGATCGACCGAGTCCTTGAGGTCACCGCAGACCCCGGAGACAGCTGCTTCTACTAGCGGCAAGCAGATCTACCCATACTCGGCTCTGCTGCCAAACGGCTCGATCAAGCCCGCGGTTCCAGTCCTGCTTAAATCGCTTGACGGCAAGGTCAAGTTCCCGATCTATGCCCTGCCGGACAGCGGCGCAGATCGATCGTGCTTCCCGAAGAAGTGGGCCGAACCGTTAGGGATCGCCCTCTCGGACTGCAAGAGCTACGCGGTCAACACCGGCAACGGGAAGGGTCGCCACCACGAATGGAGTTGTGGCCTAAAGGCGGTCATCGCGGGCCGCGAGATCGAATTAGCCGCGCAGTTCGGAAACATCAACGTGGGCGTCTTAGGGCGTGCTGACTTCTTTCAAGAGTTCCTTGTGACCTTCGATGATCGCAAGCGCGTGACGATCATCGAGCCGTACAAATCCTAGCCACGGGGGTGCCACGCCCAGCCCTGCGGCGTGGCACCCCAGGCGTTGGTCAGGCAGCCCTGCCAGTGAGTTCGACCGCGCGCCACGCCGCACGGGTCGCGAAGACGTAGCCGTCGCTGGTCTGGTGGACGAGCCCGGATGTGCGCAGGCCGCACACGGCGTCGATGATGCGGTCCGCGTCGTCTAGCTCACGGCCAAGGTCCCCAACGGACCAAACCTGTTGCTCGTCGCCAGTCATCAGGTGCAATGCGACGAGTTCGAGCGCGTTGAGGCGTTCCCCGGGGCACGGGGTATGGTCCTCGTCAGGCATAGGGGAGGTCACTGCTCCTTTATGTCTAGTGTCCTGAGTCGTTGATTCGTTGGCAGTATCGGGTGAGGCTGTCGAAAATCTGCTCCGCGGTCTTTGTCCAGATGTATGGGCGGGGGTTCTCGTTCCAGTGGGCGATCCAGTCGCGGATGTCCTTGTTGAGTTCGCGCACCGAGCGGTGTGCGCCACGGCGCAGCTTCTTGTTGGTCAGCTCCGCGAACCAGCGCTCTACGAGATTCAGCCAGGACGCGCCGGTCGGGGTGAAGTGCAAATGGAACCGTGGGTGCGCGAGCAGCCAGCGCTGAATCGCCTTTGTCTTGTGGGTCGTGTAGTTGTCGAGGATCAGGTGAACGTCCAAGTCGGCGGGGACCGTTGCGTCTATCTGGTTGAGGAACTTCTTGAACTCGATCGTGCGGTGGCGAGCGTGCAGTGAGCCGATGACCTTCCCGGAGGCGATGTCCAGCGCCGCGAACAGGCTTGATGTGCCGGAGCGCTTGTAATCGTGGGTAGCGCGCTCGGGTACCCCTGGGAGCATCGGCAGGATCGGCTGACTGCGATCAAGTGCCTGGATTTGGGACTTCTCATCGACACACAAGACCAGTGCTCGCTCCGGCGGATCGATGTAAAGCCCAACAACGTCGCGGACCTTGTCCACGAACAACGGGTCCGTTGAGAGCTTGAAGGACTCCACACGGTGGGGTTGCAAACCAAATGCCCGCCAGATCCGCGAGACCGCCGTCTGTGAGAGCCCGACCTCCGCGGCCATGGACCGTGTCGACCAGTGCGTCGCGTCCTTTGGCTTGCTCTCCAACGTCTTTGTGATGACTTCATCGACCTTCTCATCGCCGATCGTTCGCGGTTTCCCCGGCCGCGGCTCATCCAACAGTCCATCCACGCGATCGCGGACAAACCGTCCACGCCACTTGGCGACCGTCATCCGCGTCGACCCAAGCCGCTCAGCCAACTCCGTATTGCTCTGCCCATCGGCCGCGCCGAGCGCGATCCGCGCCCGCAACGCCAGCGCCTGAGCCGAAGACCGCCGCCGCGCCCACCCTTCCAACGTCCGACGCTCAGCATCACCGAGCACCACCGGCACCGCCTGCGGCCCACGCCGCCCAACACGAGATGCGTTCATCCCACAACAATACCACAAACCGCCTAGCAACTAACGACTCACGACACTAGGTCCCGGCGTCGGGTTACCGCCCGCGCCGGGGCCGCTGGTCTCTGGATGCTAGCGACCATAAACCCGCTCCAGGACACGAAAAACGGCCCGAAGGCCGCTTATACAGAGATGGACCATGTGTGAGCACCCTCACACCCACCCCAACCCGGCGGCTGGACGCTCGCTGCCGCTTGCCGGCGCGGCAACGGCCGGCCCATGCCCCAAGAGGCCCGCGAACGATTGGAGCGGGCGCTATGTGGCGTCCTCGAGCGGCGCTACCCCGGACGACGGTTCGCCATGAAAGACAGCTCGACTCGCTCAGCCATCGGGCTGTGGCCGCGCGCACGACCACGGCCAACGCGGGACGGTCTGAAAGACGCTGCGTAGCACGGTCCTCAGCTCGTCAGGCGCGAGGCTGTCAAGTAGCTCGATCGGCGGTACGACGATCTCGGACGCGCGCATTGTGTCGACGTGCTCGCGGTACTCGACTCGCGCGGCTTCGGCGCGTTCGGTTCGTGTCCGCAGCGCCGCCGTCCAAGCGGCCTGTCCAAGCAGCTCCGCAGCAGTCGGATCGGCGGCGAACCGCTCCAGCTCGCGCTCCGCAGCCTCCAGCTCGCCCTGAACGTCCTCGAACGTGCTCCCCGTGTCCGCGACGCTGGCTGCGAGCCCGGACGTGCCCGTCTGTTCGTATGCCTGCTTGAGCTGTTCCACGACGTAGCTCTCCAGGCGCTCGGCCAGGATGTTCGTCGGCAAGCTGCATCGCTCGCCTTTCCAGCTCACAAGAGATGCACGACAGCGGTAGGTCCGCAGGTTTTCCTCGCGTGTGCCCGCCCGCCGACCAAGAACTCGCCGCAGTTGGCGCATGTGGCGAAGCCGCTCAGCGGGAACACGGCGGCGGGGCGGCGCTGCGGCTTCTCATCGCCGGGGTGCGCCCGCTCAAACGTCACGCGATCAACAAGAGCGGGATGTGAGTCGCGCACCAGCCGGTCGCCGTAGCGTGTCTCGCCGAGGTAGCTGCGGTTGCGCAGCAGTCGCCGCACGGTGAACGCGTTCCAGGTTCGATGATCGGAGCTGCGCTTGGGGCGAACGCCCGGCTGATCGTTCGAGGGGTAGGCCGGTACTTGCTTGCGCAGGCACGCGAGCGCCGCATCGACGCCTTGGTCCGCGGCGAGCTTGAACATTTGTTTGACGACGCGCGCCCACTTCGGATGCGGGACGAGCAATCCGTCGTCGTCGCGCGTGTAGCCGAACGGCGTTGGCCCCATGCGCGCGCCGCGATCGAGCGCCCGCGTCTTTGCGTTGCTCCCACGCTTCGCTCATGCGTCGCCGTTCCATGCGCGCGAGATGAAACTCTCGCCCGAGCGGCCCGCAACGCGGCTGACCCGCACGTGCTGATCTATGCGGCTAGGCTTCTTGGCTGTAGTGGTCACGCTAAACAAGGGTCAGCTGAATACGTGCTAGGCACAAACCAGTTCAAAAACGGCAACCACATCGAGGTCGAGGGCACGATCTTCAAGATCGTGGAGTTCCAGCATGTCAAGCCCGGCAAGGGCGGGGCGTTCGTGCGTACGAAGCTGCGGCGGGCCTCGGACGGAGCGGCGATCGACCGCACGTTCCGCGCCGGCGAGAAGTTTCGCGCGGTACATACCGAGACGCGCAGGATGCAGTTTCTCTATGCCGACGGCACCGACGCGCACTTCATGGACAGCGAGTCGTTCGACCAGCTCGCGGTGCCCGAGGATGCTTTCAAGGATGCGCTGCGCTGGATTAAGCCTTCCAGCGAGGTCGATGTGCTGTTCATCGACGACCAGCCCTCCGACGTGCAACTGCCGAGCGCTGTCGAGCTGGAGGTCAGTGAGACCGAGCCGGGCGTGCGCGGCGACACCGCCTCGGGTGGGGGCACCAAGCCGGCGACGCTCGAGACGGGCGCCAGTATCCAGGTGCCGCTGTTCGTCAACGCCGGCGAGCGGGTCCGGGTGGACACTCGCTCGGGCGAGTATGTCTCGCGGGCCTGAGCGCGTGCCGGGGAGGTTCGCGCCGGGGCGCCGGCGGGGGGGTTGCGCGCGAGCGTACCGTCGGGGGATGTACTTATCTTTTTGGAGCGAATCGCGCGCGCGCGCGTACGCGGGCGCGATTCGCAGCGTGGAGAACATAGTTCACAGCAGCTTGACCACCACAGTCGGAGCGGCGGAGAACACGGAGAACAGGACCCCGGCCGCGTGGTGCGGACAGGCTGTGGACGGCGCGCGGGCTGCGTGGCGCCCACTGGCGGCATCGGGCTCACCGGCCGCATCGAGCACACCCGCCACGCGGAGCACATAGCCGTGCGCCGCACCGACCAGCGCCGCGCGGCGGTGTTTGCGCTCTACCGCCACGACCTCACCGGACGCCCGCTCGGCGAGGCGTTCGAGCCGGGCGCGTCGCTGTTCACGCGCGCGCTCGCACACGCCGCGGCGGACCGCGCGCCGGAGCTGGACGCGGTCATCGAACAGCACGCGCACGGCTGGCAGGTGACGCGCATCCAGCCGCTGGAGCGCAGCATCCTGCGGATTGCCCTGGTCGAGATGCTGCACCCCGACGCCGCCCCGGGCGAGAAGGAGATCGCGCCGGAAGGCGCGATCGAGGAGGCGGTGCGCAGCGCGAAGGTGTTCTGCGGCGCCGACGCGCCGGCGTTCGTCAACGGGGTGCTGGGTGCGGTTTTGCGCGAGGTGCGCGAGAATTCCTCCTCGATCCCCTCATGAGCGACGCCACACAGGACAAACAGGCCGACATCCCGGCGGACGACGCCGCAGACCACGAGGCGCTCGCGGCCGAGATCTGGGCGGACGAGCCGCCAGACGGTGCGCAGGTCGTGGACGATATGCCGGACCGACCGGCCGGTGACGCGCTGGCAGCGCAGACGCACGCGGCGGGAGGGGCGATGGCCACCGCGGAGGACCATGCGCGGGCGGCGCAGGCCGCGGTGGACAGCCTCGACGAGCTGATCGGGCGTCTGGAAGTGGCCGCGGAGCAGCTGCGCTCGGGCGATCTTTCGACGGATGCCGCGGCGACGCTGGTGGAGGAGTGCGCGGTGCTCGCCAACCGGGCCGGGGCGGAGCTGGAGCGTCGGGTGCACGCGCCGCCGCCCGGTCAGGACACGCTGCTGTAGTGGGTGGGAGGCAGGCGTCGAGCGCGGCCGGGGCGCCGCGGGCGGAGGAGGCTATGCCACCGATGGCGGGTGCGGGTAGAGGCAAGGACGCACCGCCGGCCGGCGTGTCGCGGGCGGATCAGGCCGCGTCGCCGGCGGCGCGAGCGCATGCGGGGGAGAACGTGCCGGCGGAGCTTGGGGCGTCCGTGCCGGCGGAGCTAGGTGTAGCGTCTGGGGAAGGGCCAGACCCGGCCTACCCCGAGCACCTGCGCGCGCAGGTGGAGCGCTACTTGGACGGGTTACGGTTCTCCAGCGAGCCGCTGACCGCGGGGCTCGAGCAGGCGATGCGCTACTCGCTGCTGGCGGGCGGCAAGCGGATTCGGCCTGTGCTGGCGCTCGCGACCGCGCGCGCGGTGGGGATGGAGCACGAGGAGGTGCTGCCGCTGGCGGGCGCGATCGAGCTGATCCACACCTATTCGCTGATCCACGACGACCTGCCGGCGATGGACGACGATGCGCTGCGCCGCGGCCAGCCGACGTGCCACGTTGCGTTCGGCGAGGACGTCGCGATCCTCGCCGGCGACGGGCTCTACGCGGAGGCGTTCCGCCACCTGCTGACACGGCAGCACTCGGCGCCCGAGCGGGTGCTCGATGCCGCGGCGGAGCTGGCGGGCGCGACCGGGGCGCAGGGGATGGTCGGGGGGCAGTACGCGGACGTGCGCGCCACGGCACCACACGACGCCGCGGGGCTGCGGCGGCTGCACGAGCTGAAGACGGGGCGGCTGATCGCGGCGTCGGTGTTGTGCGTGCTCGCGCTCGGCGGCGTCGGCGAACCTGCGACAATGGCGTTCGGCCGCTTCGCGGCGGAGCTGGGCGTGCTGTTCCAAATCGTCGACGACATCCTCGACGTCACCGGTTCGGAGGACGCGCTGGGCAAGCCGCGCGGCAGCGACGAGCGGCACGGCAAGCGGACATACGTGAGCGAGTTCGGAATCGATCAGGCCAAGCACCTAGCCGGTGAGTCGCACCGGCTCGCGCGCGCCGCGCTCGCCGACGCTGCGTGCGCGGGGGTGGCGCAGCCGCGCGACACGGGCGAGCTGGAGCGGATCGCGGACTTCATCTACACGCGGACCTCATGAGCGACACGCGGGCCTCATGAGCGGGAAGGTCGGCGAGAAAGCCGGTGGGCAAGGCCGCGAGAGCGGCGCGACGGGCGGCGAACGCAAGGCTGCACAAAGCCTCCACGGCGGGCGCGAGGGCGAGGGAGCCCGCGCCGATGGCGGGGACGCGACCGGGAAAGGCACCGGCGCCCAGGGGGCGCTGCTGGCGCAGATCGACGCGCCGGAGAATCTCCGCGGCCTTTCCGACGATGAGCTGCAGCAGCTCGCACAACAGGTGCGCGAGTACATCATCGACACGGTCGGCGAGATCGGCGGGCATTTCGGCGCGAATCTCGGCACGTGCGAGCTGGCGGTGGCGCTGCACTCGCTGCTGCACTCGCCGCACGACAAGGTCCTGTGGGACGTCGGCCACCAGGCCTACCCGCACAAGGTGCTGACGGGCCGGCGCGAGCAGCTGCACACGATCCGCCAGTACGGCGGGCTGGCGCCGTTCTGCTCGATGGCGGAGTCCGAGCACGACATCATGGGCGCGGGGCACGCCTCGACGTCGGTCGGCTACGCGGTCGGGATCGCCGAGGGCTTACGGCTGCTGGGGGTGCAGGACCCGGGGCGCGTGGTGGCGGTGATCGGCGACGGCGCGATGACGGGCGGTGTCGCGTTCGAGGCGATCGGCCAGGCCGGCGGGCTGGGTACGCCGATGGTGGTTGTGCTCAACGACAACGGCATGTCGATCGCGCCGAACGTCGGCGCGCTCAGCCGCTACTTCAACCGGGTGCGGCTGAACCCGAAGCTGTGGCACGTGCGCGAGGACGTCGAGAGCGGCCTGACGCGGCTGCCGGGCGCGCTGGGAACCGCGTTCGAGCGGATCGGGCCGCAGCTGAAGGAGTCGATCAAGGCGTTCTGGGCGCCGGGGCTGTGGTGGGAGGAGCTGGGCTGGGCCTACATGGGCGTGATCGACGGGCACGACGTGCGCGTGCTGCGGGTGGCGCTGCGCGAGGCGCTGGCGGCGCAGCGGCCGGTGGTCGTGCACATCGCGACCGTCAAGGGCAAGGGCTTCGCGCCGGCCGAGGACGGCGGCCTGGAGGGGATGGAGAAGTGGCACGCGGCCAAGCCCAAGTCGATCGTCAACGGCTCGCCCGTGAGCGCTGCCGCGCCGGCGGCGCAGGCGGGCGAGGACGGGAAGTCGGCCGGAGCGCAGGCGGGCGAGGACGGGAAGCTGGCCGGAGCGCAGGCGGGCCGGGAGGGGAAGACTGGGGGCGGCGCCAAGGCGGACGGGGGAGAGGCGGCCGCCGGCGCGAAGACGAGGGGCGGCCGTGGACCGGCCCCCCAGTACACGCAGGTTTTCGGCGACGCGCTGGTGCGCGAATGCGAAAGGGACGCCCGCGTGGTCGGGATCACCGCGGCGATGAACAGCGGCACCGGGCTGAACATCCTGCAGAAGGCGATGCCCGAGCGCTACTTCGACGTCGGGATCGCCGAGCAGCAGGCGGTGCTGTTCGCGGCGGGGCTGGCGCTCGACGGGTGCAAGCCGGTGGCGGCGATCTACTCGACGTTCCTGCAGCGCGCGTTCGACCAGATCGTGCACGACGTCTGCTTGCAGAGGCTGAACGTGGTGTTCGCGATGGACCGCGCGGGGCTGGTCGGCGACGACGGCCCCACGCACCACGGCGCGTTTGATATCGCATACATGCGTTGCCTGCCGAACATCGTGCTGATGGCTCCGCGCGACGAGGCGATGCTGGTGCACATGCTGCGCACGGCGCTCGCCTACGACGAGGGCCCGGTCGCGCTGCGCTACCCGCGCGGCGAGGGCACGGGCGTGGCGCTGCCGGGGGAGCCGAAGACGATCGCGATCGGCCGCGGGGAGATCCTGCGCGAGGGGGGCGCGGCCGCCCCGAACGGCCGGCGGGTCGCGCTGGTCGGCTACGGCACGGGGGTCGGCAAGGCGCTGCAGGCCGCCGACCTGCTCGCCGAGCGCGAGCTGGCGGTGACGGTCGCCGACGCGCGGTTCGCCAAGCCGATCGACGCGGGTCTGGTGGCGCAGCTGGCGGCCGAGCACGACCTGCTGGTGACCGTCGAGGAGGGCGTGCTCGCGGGCGGCTTCGGCTCGGCGGTGTGGGAGACGCTGAACGAGGCGGGCGCGCGCATCCCGCGGATCATGCGCGTCGGCCTGCCCGACCGCTACGTCACGCACGGCAAGCCGGCGCTGCTGCACGAGGAGGTCGGCTTCACCGGCGCGCGGATCGCGGAGCGGGTGGCGGCGGCGATCTTCGACCGCGACTCGGCCACGGTCGGCGCTTAAAGCATTTGGGGTTGGGGACCCCTGCCGGGGTCCCGGGGTGGGGTTCGTGGCCGCGCACGCGAGCGTGGACCGATTTCGCACTCGCCACGGTCGCAACACGACCGGACGAGGCGGGAGGACCGCCACTTCAAGCTCTACGCCAGGCGGGAAAACCTCCGAAGTAGCCTTCGACCTACCCTGCCAGGGTAGTCCCGCAGTCACCGTCCGAGACGGTACGCTGAGAGCATGTCACGGCTGGGTCGCATCACCACCGTCCCGGACGTCTGCCACGGGCAGCCCACGATCCGTGGTCTACGCTACCCCGTCGAGAGCCTTCTGGAACTCTTGGCTTCGGGCATGACGATCGAGCAGATCATTGCCGACCATCCAGACCTCGAACGCGAGGATCTGCTCGCCGCTCTGGAGTTCGCGGCGCTGGCCGCTGGGGGGCACCGGATCGTGCCGCTCGGCGCAGCATGAAATTCCTGATCGATGCTCAACTCCCGCTGCGGCTGTCCAACCTGCTGACCGAAGCCGATCACGACAGCATCCATACCTCCAGCCTGCCAGACGGCAATCGAACCGGTGACCGCCAGCTTGCGGACATCGCCGACAGCGAGAACCGCGTGGTGGTCACAAAGGATCGCGACTTCCGCGATAGCCACCTGCTGCTGAACCTTCCACGCCGGCTCCTCGTGGTCGCCACCGGCAACATTGCCAACGACGACCTGCTCGCCTTGTTTGAGGCCAACCTCGGATTGATCACCGACGCCTTCGAGAACGCCTCCCTAGTCGAAATCAGCGAAGCGAGCGTCGTCATACACGACGACCGGTGATTCGCTACGCCAGTCGAACAAACTCAACGAGTGCGGCGCCGCCGGCGTGCATGCTCCTGGCGGGCCGTCTCGTCGAGGTGGCGCTGGGAGCGGCAGCAGGTGGATGCCGGCGATCCATAACCAAAGATTGTGATGCGTGTGATGCGCTATGGTTGGCATCATGCGCACCACGGTCAACGTCGACGATCGCCTGCTGGCGTCAGCGAAGCAGCGTGCGGGGACGCTCGGGCTGACGCTCGGCGAGCTGGTCGAGCGGGCGCTGCGCGATGAGCTGGCGCGCGAGGCGCGGCCGGCGGCGGGGCCGCCGGTCCCGGTATTCGCCGGCGGCAAGGGTCTGCGGCCCGGCGTCGATGCGACCTCGACGCGGGCGCTGCTGGAAGCGCTCGACGAGGACCGGCCGCTCGAGCGCCTGCGGTGAAGCTGCTCGACGTCAACGTCGTGCTCGCCGCCCACCGCGCCGACCATCCTCACCACGAGACCGTACGCCCCTGGTTTGACGCGACGCTTGCCGGCGAGCCATTCGCCGTGCCGGCGACGGTCTGGGCGTCCTTCGTGCGCATCGCGACCAACCGCCGCATCTTCACGGTGCCCACCCCGCTGGAGGACGCGTTCGCGTTCCTACGCGCCGTGCGCGCGCAGCCGTCGCACCGCGAGCTTGCGCCCGGGGCCGCGCATCTGGCGACATTCGAGCGGCTTTGTATCGACAGCGACGCCGCCGGCGATCTCGCGGCCGACGCCTACATCGCCGCGCTCGCAGTCGAGCACGGCGCCGTGCTCGTGTCGTTCGATCGCGACTTCGCGCGGTTTACGGGGCTGCGCTGGGAGCTGCCCGGTGCGTGATCCGCCTGGTTCGTGTTTTGCGTGCGCTTGCTCACCAAACTCGAACCACCGGTGTCAGCGGCTCGGCCGAGCAGTGTGCCCGCCGCCGGCGCACGTGATCGGCTGACCTTGGCGATCGCGCCGCCGGCGGCGGGCGCGGCGATCGGCTGACCCGGCGTCCACCTACATTACGAATTCGCACGCCATTCACGCGCGCGAATGGCGGCTCAATCTCCGACATCTGTCGGCGGCGCCTGCTACGCTTCTATGCGAACATATGTTCGATGCGCTGGTCAAACCTCTCCCTCGCCGCCGAGCAGCAGCACCGGCTGCCCGGCTACCGCGACGAGGCCGTCGTGCGCCGCTTCGACGCGCCCGAGGCGCTCGACATCCGCTTCTACGAGGTTCGCGCGCGTTCGGCGCTGAACCGCGTGCCGGGCGCGTCGCGGATGCCGTTTCGCTGGACGATCAACCCCTATCGCGGCTGCACGCATGCGTGCGTCTACTGCCTGTGGGGCGGCACGCGCATCCTGCTGGCGAACGGCCGCAGCCTGCCGCTCGCACACCTACAGATCGGCGACGAGATCCTTGGCACGACGGGCGGTGGCACGCGGGAGGCGGGGGAGGGGGACGATGCCGCATCCGCCAGGGCTGGTTCGAGCGACACGCCCGCCGGTGGCGGCTCGGGCGAGCCTGGGTCGGGCGCGCGCACGCTCGCGACCGGCCCCCCGCGGCTCGTGCCAACCCGCGTGCTCGCCAAATGGTCGACGCTCAAGCCCGCCTACCGGATCGTGCTCGCGACCGGCGCCGAGCTGCTGGCCAGCGGCGACCACCGCTTCCTCACGACCGACGGCTGGTGCCACGTCAGCCCCGGCGACCTGGGCGTCGCGCCGCGGCCCGCATTGCAGCCGGGCAGCCGTTTGGTCGGGCTCGGCGAAGAGTCGCCCCCCGCTGTCGAGGGCACGCCGGTTACGGCCGGCGAGGGGCTGCGGGTGACCGCGGTGCAGCCGTTGAGGATGGCGCTGCGCATGTACGACCTCACGACCGGCACCGGCAACTTCGTCGCCGGCGGCGTCGTCAGCCACAACTGCTTCGCGCGCCCCACCCACCGCTACCTCGACTTCGGGCCCGGTCGCGACTTCGAGCGCGAGATCGTCGTCAAGGTCAATGTTCCCGAGCTGTTGCGCGCCGAGCTGGCGCGGCCCTCCTGGCGGGGCGAGCACGTGGCGCTCGGCACGAACACCGACCCCTACCAGTGGGTCGAGGGCCGCTACAAGCTGATGGAAGGTGTCTGGGAGGCGATGCGCGACGCGCACGGCGGCACGGGCAACCCCGGCTCGGTGCTCACCAAGTCGCCGCTGCTGCTGCGCGACCTGTCGCTGATGCGCGAACTGGCCGCCCGCACCGACTTCAGCGCGTGCCTGTCGATCCCGACGCTCGACGAGCGCGCGTGGCGCGCCACCGAGCCGCACACCCCGCACCCGCGCGCACGTCTGGAGGCGGTCGCCGAGCTGAACCGCGCCGGCATCCCCACCGGCGTACTGATCGCGCCGCTGATGCCCGGCATCAACGACGACCCGCGCCAGCTGGAGCCGCTTGTGCAGGGGGCACTCGACGCGGGCGCCACCAGCGTCGGCGCCGCCACGCTGCACCTGCGCCGCGACGTCAAGGACGTGTTCATGGCGTGGCTCGGCGAGCAGCGCCCCGAGCTGATGACGCGCTACGAGCAGCTGTACGCGCGCGGTGCCTACGCGCCCCGCGAGGAGCGGGCCCGACTCGCCGACCGCGTGCGCGCCGCGCGGGGTGGGCGTGCGGCCGGCCCGGGGCGGTTTGCGCGGCGGGGGCGGTTCGGGGGGCAGCGCGCGGGGCCAGGGACGACAGGCATAGCGGGGGCGAGCGCCGCGCCACGTGCGGCCGCCGACGAGCAGGCCGGACGGCAGGAGCGGCTGTTTTGAGGATTGCGCAGGGACGACAACAGGTTCGCTTGCCAACTGCGCGAGGAGGGGGACGGCAGGTAGAGCGCCACCTCGTGCGACGCCACGATCGCCGCACGAGCCCGACCCGAAGGCGGCCTCGACATCGACGTGAACTTCCGGACATCGGGGTCCCATGTCGTACCTCGTGATGAGAGAAGTCAGCCCCCGGGATGAGGCGGTTTGCCGAGAATTGGTCCTTTGGGCTGATTTATATCCGGCCTGCCTCGGTTATCGTGAAACGAGTGATCGAGTCGCGGGATCGGAGCAAGCGGGACGCCGAGCTTCCGCTGATCGGTCGTTTCCTGCCCGCGCCGGTCGCGGCAAAGGTCCCGGAGGTCATCCTCCTCTTTTGGGTGGTAAAGATCCTGACGACCGCCGGCGGGGAGGCCACGTCGGACTACCTGAAGACGTACGGCAACTTCGGAGGTGGCGGTCTGGAGGTGCTCGTGATCGTCGTGGGACTGGCGCTGCAGTTCGGCACTCGCCGCTACCGGGCGTTTGCTTACTGGTCCCTGGCCTTTGCGATCGCGATTACGGGGACCGGCGTCTCGGATTTCCTGCATCTCGACGTCCATATCCCGTATGCGGGGACGACCCTGCTGTGGGCGGTGGTGCTGGGCGCGATCTTTTGGCTTTGGCAGCGCAGCGAGGGCACGCTCTCGATCCACAGCATCACGACCCAGCGACGCGAGGCCTACTACTGGGCGACGGTATTCGCGACCTTTGCACTTGGCACCGCGCTTGGAGACTTCACCGCGACCTCGCTGAACCTCGGCTACCTGGACTCGGGCATCCTCTTCGCGGTCGTGATCCTGATCCCCGCCTTGGCGCACTGGCGCTTTGGCTTGGACGGCGTCGCGGCGTTTTGGATGTCCTACATCGTCACCCGGCCGCTCGGTGCGTCCTTCGCTGACTACATCAGCAAGCCCGAGCACACCAGCGGGATCGACTTCGGCGACGGCCCGACGGCGATCGTGTTCGCGCTCGGCGTGCTCGTCCTCGTCACCTACCTCGCCCTCGCCCGCCCGGACATCCAGCAGCGCCAAGCCCCGACGGCACCGACACGATCGACCGCGCCGCTGCGCGATCTCAGCCCGGGCGAACCCGAGTTCGAGATGGACTAGCCAACCGCTTTCCAGGCCTGCGGGCAGTCTATGTCCCGCCTCGCGCAGCGCCAGCGTCACCACCCAGGCAGCCAGTGTGACCGCCCCACGCAGCGCCACGCGTCGAAGTTCGAGGACTCGCGTCAGCCGTAGGAGGGCGTGATCAGTCCTGTCTCGTAGGCGAAGACGACGATCTGCACGCGGTCGCGCAGGCCGAGCTTGGCGAGGATGCGACCGACGTGGGACTTCACTGTGGCCTCGGAGAGGACCAGCCGTTCGGCGATCTCCGCGTTCGAGAGGCTGGCGGCGACCTGCAGCAGGACCTCACGCTCCCTGCTGGTCAATAGCTCCAGACGCTCGTCGCCACCGCCCCCACCGCCCCCACCGTCCTCGCCGCCCGCGGATCGACCGGCGATGGGAAGGCGGTGGGCGTAGTTCGCGAGTAGGCGGCGCGTGACGCTGGGTGCGACGACCGCGTCGCCGCTTGCGACGGCGCGGATGCCGGAGAGCAGGTCGGCCGGGGGGGTGTCCTTCAGCAGGAAGCCGCTTGCTCCGGCGCGCAGCGCGGCGTAGACGTACTCGTCCAAGTCGAAGGTGGTGAGGATGATGATCCGCGCGCTGCTGCCTGCTTCGACGATCAGCCGGGTCGCTTGCACGCCGTCCATCTCGGGCATCCGCACGTCCATCAGCACGCCGTCCGGCTTCAGTCTGCGCGTGGCCTCGACGGCCTCCAAGCCGTTGGCGACCTCGCCGACGATCGCAAGGTCTTGCTGGGTGTCGATGACCATGCGAAACCCCATCCGCATCAGCTCTTGGTCGTCGGCCAAAAGCAAGCGTGTGGTCATCGTGCGACCGTCTCGGCGTCTGGCCGCAGGGACAGGCGAACCCGCCAGCCTCCGTCCGGGCGAGGGCCGGCATCGAGCCTGCCGCCGTAGGCCGCGGCGCGCTCACGCATACCGCTGAGCCCTCGTCCGCTCCCGGCGAGCGAGGCGCGTGGGCCGACCCGCGTGGCGCCTTTTCCGGTGTCGGTGACCTCCAGCTCGACGCTGCGCGCGTGGCAGCGCAGAGCCAGATGTGCGCGCGTAGGGCGCGCCGCGTGCTTGAGCGTGTTCGTCAGCGCCTCCTGCGCGACACGGAACACGGTGAGCTGGACGCCCTCTGGCAAGTTGTGCGGGTCGCCGTCGAGGTCCATCGTGACCGGGATGCCGGCAGCGTGGACCTGAGCCAGCAGGTCGTCAAGCCGGGCCAGGCCCGGCTGAGGCGCAAGTGGCTGTTCGAGTGCGTCCTCACGCAGCACGCCGAGCAGCCTGCGCATTTCCAGAAGCGCCTGGCGGCCGGTAGCCGAGACCCGGTCGATCGCCTCGCTCGCGCGCTGTGGCGAGGATGTCATCGCGTAGCCGGCGCCATCGGCCAGCGAGATGATCACGCTGAGGTTGTGCGCAACTATGTCGTGCATCTCGCGGGCGATCCGGGCACGCTCGGCGGCGGCCGCGAGCCGCCCCTCCTGATCGCGCTCGACTTCCAGACGAGCGGCCCGTTCATGAAGTGAGACCAGCAGGGCGCGTCGTTGGCGGATGGTGACGCCGAGCACTCCGGCGGCTGTCCCGAGGCCGGTCAGCCCGACCCAAATCTTTAGCGGCTCAGACGGCGACCAGCGCAACGCGGCCATGATCGCGCCCGCCGCGACGACGGCGGCCGCAACCGCGACCTCGGCGAGTTCGCTTTCGAGCGCGACCCAGTAGAGCGAGATCAACACCGCGGCGTCGGCGAGCTGAGGCGTGGAGAGCAGCCATTGGGCAAACGCAGCGAGCGCGACGAGCGCGAAGCACGCACGGGGATCGCGCCGATGTAGGAGCAGGGGCGCACAGAGCAGCACGCAGAAGCCCACGGTGACAACGTGGAGCCGGTGCTGAGTCGCCAGCGCGAAGGCGCTGAGCATTGCCACCCCCGCCGCGGTGGCGAGGTCCACAGCGAACGGATGAGCCGCGACCCGGCGAGCGGCGAGGTCAACACGGTCCAGCCACCCCGACGCCGGTCGGTCGACCTCGCGCTGCATATGTCCATCTTGACGACTCACAACGCGATCCCGGAGCCGGCCGGGCTGTGTCGACGGGTTGGCCGGTTGCATGACGGCCGCGCTGGTTCGTAGGCTGCGGTGAGAGCGTCCGGCTAGCGCTTCTCGTCCGAGTGCCCCGCCGCAAGCGCGACGGCGATCTCGTCGCCGCCGGTGCGCCGAGTGACGCTCGCCGCGAGCCCTGGGGCGACGTTCGCGAAGGCCGCGCCGACGCGCAGCGACATCGGTGCGACGTCGACCTCGCCGCGGTTGTTTTCGATCGCGCCCGCGACGGCGCGCGCGACGTCCCGCGGGCTGCGCGTGCCGACGCCGCGGGGCAGCTTCACGTCGGCCTCGGCGAACATGCCGGCCTCGCGGATGAAGCCGGGGCAGACGACCGATACGCCGACGCCGGCGGTGCGCAGCTCCGCGCGCAACGCCAGCGCGAAGCCACGCAAACCGAACTTCGTCGCGTTGTAGAGCGTGGACTGTGGCGAGGGCGCCTTGCCCGACAGCGAGGAGACGAACAGCAGGTGCCCTTCGCCGCGCGCGGTCATCTCCGGCGCGAGCATCCGCGCCATGACGATCGGCGCGCGCAGGTTCACGTCGAGCGCGCGGTCGATCTGCTCGACGGTGAAGCTCTCAAGCGAGCCGGACCCCGGCAGCGCGGCGTTCGCGACGTGGATGTCCACCTGGCCGGCTTCGCCGAGCAGCCGCTCGATGTCGGCCGCGTCGGCCAGGTCGCACGGCAACGCGCGCGCGCCCAGCTCGGTCGCCAGCGGCTCCAGCACGTCGGTGCGCCGGCCGGTGAGGACCAGCTGCGCGCCGCGCCCGTGCAGGTCGCGCGCGACCGCCTGTCCGATCCCGCCGGTTGCGCCCGTCAACAGCACCGTCGCGCCTGCGATCCGCATAGCTGCAAGCCTACGCGAATGCGTCTCGTCGCGCTGTTCGGCCCGACCGGCATCGGCAAGACCGCGCTCGCGCTGGCGTTCGCCGCGCGGCTGCGCGCCGCCGGCGAGGACCCGGTGGCGGTGTCCGCCGACGCGCTGCAGGTCTACGCAGGCCTGGAGACCTTGACGGGCGTCGCGACTCCCGCCGAGCGCGCGCAGCTCGAGCACCGCCTGATCTCGTTCCTGCCGCTCGACGCGTCGTTCAGCGCCGGCCAGTACGCGCAGCTCGCGCACGCCGAGATCGACGCGCTGCTCGCCGCCGGGCGGCGGCCGATCGTCGTCGGCGGGACCGGCCTGTATCTGCGCGCGGCCCTCACCGAGCTGGACCTCAAGCCGCCGCCGCCCGAGGGTCTGCGCGAGCGGCTGGTTGGCGAACTGGAACGGCGAGGCGCGCCCGCGCTGCACGCCCGCCTCGCCGCGGACGCGCCGTGGGCGGCGGAGGGGATCGAGCCGAGCGACCGCCAGCGGATCGTGCGCGCGCTGGAGCTGCTGGAGGCCGGCGAGCTGGAGCCGCCCGACGGGCCTTCGCAGCTGTGGAGCGCGGAGATGCGCAGGCCGACGCTGCTGGTTGGGCTGGTGATGGAGCGCGAGCAGCTCTACGCGCGGATCGACGCGCGCGTGGAGGCGATGCTCGCCGCGGGGGTGCGCGAGGAGGTCGCGCGTGCCCACGCCGCGGGTGCGTCGGGCACGGCGCGCAAGGCGCTCGGCTTCGCGGACCTGCTCGCCGGCGACGTCGACTCGATGAAGCGCCGCACGCGCAACTACGCGCGCCGGCAGCTCTCGTGGATGCGCAAGCTGGGCGGGGTCCAGTTGCTCGACGTGGCTGGGCGACCCGCGGAGGAGCTGGCAACGGAGATTGCGGCGGCGCTTGAATCGAGCGAACCATCCCCAGATTAGAGTACAATTGTCTGCGACGCGGCGGGTGAAGCGCCGAGGTCGGCGCAAACGGCTGTCAACCGTGAGTCCGGGTTGCTCCCGGATGGGGTTCGAGTCCCTCGCCCGCCGCCGTGTGCTGAAAGCCGGGTCGAGCAGGACGCGCTATGACATGCGTTCGTGGTTGGCTCCCACTGCATGCATCGACCCGGCTTGCTAGACTGCGCAGCGGTTGACAGTCGTTTGGAGGTAGCACCTCCTTCACTCAGTACCCGACCCGCCCCCGGCGGGTCGAGTCGTTTAAGTGTCAGCCCGGGCTCGCCCCCGCCCGCCGGGCCCCATAGACTTCCGCCCGATGAACTTCGAGAAGTGGCAGGCGCTCGGCAACGATTATGTGATCGTCGAGCGCGACGCGCTGCCGTTCGAGTTGACGCCGGCCCGGGTACGCAAGCTGTGCGCGCCGCATTTCGGTATCGGCGCCGACGGGGTGCTGCTGCTCGCCCGTAGCGAGGACCCGGCGTCGGTGGCGCGCCTGGCGATCTTCAACCCGGATGGGTCCGAGGCGGAGCTGTCGGGCAACGGGGTGCGCGAGGCCGTGCTCTACGTGCGCCGCCACGGTTGGACCGAAGAGGACACCTTCACGATCCAGACGGCCGCGGGGGAGATCGCGCCGACGATCCTCAGCCCGCACAGTTGCCGTGTCGACATGGGCAGTGCTGCGCTGCACTCGCCGAGCTTCCCCAGCGGCGCCCCGGACGGGCACGGCGAACTGAGCGCCGGCGGGCACCGGTGGCGTTTCCAGCACGTCAGCATCGGCAATCCGCAGTGTGCGATCCACGTCGACGATCTCGAGGCGCTGCTCGCCCTCGACTTGGCGGCGATCGGGCCCGCGATCGAAGGCCACGAGCTGTTCCCGAACCGCACGAACGTGTCGTGGTACACGGAGACCGAACCGGGTCGCATCCGCGCGCGGATCTTCGAGCGCGGCGCCGGCGAGACGCTGTCGTCGGGGACCGGCGCGACGGGCGCCGCGATCGCCTACACGCTTGCCCAGCCGCAGCGCAACGTGACGGTCGCGCTCGACGGCGGCGAGCTGCGGGTCGAGGTCGGCGAGGATCTGCGCGTGCACCTCACGGGCTGGGCGCGTCCGGTATATGAGGGCCGGCTGAGCGAGGACTTCCTAACGGAGTTGAACGAGGCCGAATGAGCTGGCAGCGCACGACCGCGTGAGCCCGCCATTGCAGGACTGCGCGGCGTGGGCTGGCCGCGCAAGACTGCGGTGGCGTGGGAGACCGACAGAGTGAGAGGAATGAACGAGCCGTATGCGACCGAGTGAGCGCCTGAGCCGCATCCCCCCGTACCTATTCGCCGAACTGGAGCGCAAGATCGCGGCCAAGAAGGCAGAGGGCGCCGACGTGATCAGTCTCGGGATCGGCGATCCCGACCGTCCGACGCCGGCGTTGATCGTCGAGGCGATGCAGGAGGCGGTGAGCGAGCCCGAGACGCACAAATACCCGTCGAACCGGGGCAGGGCGGATTTCCGGGGGGCGCTGAGCGACTTCTACGCGAGGCGGTTCGATGTGCAGATCGAGCCGGACACGGAGGTGATGCCGGCGATCGGGGCGAAGGAGGCGATCTTCAACCTGAACCTGGCGTTTCTCGACGCGGGCGATGTGGCGCTGGCGGCCGACCCGGGCTACCCGGTTTACACGGGCGGTCCGTTGCTGGTGGGGGCCGAGGCGGTGACGATGCCGCTGGTGCCGGAGCTGGGTTTCGTGCCGGACCTGGAGGCGGTCGCGCCGGAACACCTGGGGCGCGCGAAGCTGATGTACCTGAATTACCCGAACAACCCGACGGGGGCGGTGGTGCCGCCGGGCTTCTTCGCGCGGGTGGTGGAGTTCGCCAGGGAGCACGAAATCCTGGTCGTGCACGACAACTCGTACTCGGAGATCGTCTACGACGGTTACCGCGCGCCGTCGTTTCTCGCCACGCCCGGCGCGCAGGAGGTCGGGATTGAGGTGTTCTCGCTCTCGAAGGGGTACAACATGACGGGCTGGCGCTGCGCCGCGCTGCTTGGCAACGCGGAGGCGATCAACGCATACTGGCGCCTGAAGACGAACATCGACTCGGGCCTGTTCGACGCGGTGCAGCTGGCGGGGATCGCGGCGCTTTCACCCGATGCGGACGCCGAGGTGGCGTCGATGAACGAGCTGTACCGCAAACGCCGCGACCTGGTGTGCGACGCGTTGCGCGACGCGGGCGTGCAGGTGACGCCCCCGAGGGGCACGATCTACGTGTGGGCGCCGATCCCGGAGGGCTTCGAGAGCAGCGCCGCCTACTGCGAGCACGTGCTCGAGCAGACCGCGGTCGTGGTCTCGCCCGGCGGCGCGTACGGCCCGAGCGGGGAGGGCTGGTTTCGCATCTCGCTGACGACCCCGGACGACCGGCTGGCCGAGGCGGTCAAGCGGCTGGCCGCGCTCTGAAAGTCTCACACAGCGCAACGCCGTACGTTTGGAGCAGGCGCCACGTGGAGCGTGTTTTGAGGGGTGGTGATCGCGCGGAGCGCGATCACCGGGGGCCGCGACGCGGGGACCCGCCGGCGGTGCCCTGCCGGCGTTAGCCGCAAGGCCACCCACGCGGCCGACGCGCGATCCTCCGCCCGTGCCCTGCCGGCGTTCCCCGCGGCGCCCCCTAAACTCGGAGGGGAATGAACCAGCCGGCACCCCGCGCACGCCAGCGCGCACTGTGTATCGCCGCGCTGCCGGACGATGACCAGAGCAGCGTGCGGGAGCTGGAGGAGCTGCTGCACACCGCCGGGGTCGCGGTCGTCGGCGAGCTGTTGCAGCGCCGCGAGCAGCCGCACCCGAACACGTATCTGGGCCCGGGCAAGGTGCAGGAGGCAAAGCGCGCGGCGGCGGAGTGCGATGCGAACGTGGTGGCGTGCGACGACGAGCTGAGCCCGCGCCAGGAGCGCAATCTGGAGCAGGAGCTGGGGTTGCCGGTGGTCGACCGCACGACGGTGATCCTTGACATCTTCGCGGCGCACGCGGCGAGCGCCGAGGGGAAGCTGCAGGTCGAGTTGGCGCAGCTGGAGTACAACCTCGCGCGGATGCGCGGGTTGTGGAGCCATCTCGAGCGGCTGGGCGGCGGGATCGGCACGCGTGGACCGGGGGAGACCCAGATCGAGACCGATCGGCGGCTGGCGCGCGACCGGATCGCGGCGCTGCGCCGGCGTCTGGAGCACGTGCGCGGCACGCGCGCGGTGATGCGCGCCGAGCGCGAGCGCGCCGCGCTGCCGACGGTCGCGCTCGCCGGCTACACGAACGCCGGCAAGTCGACGCTGCTGAACGCGCTGACCGCCGCTTACGGGCGCGGCGAGGGCGCGCAGGTGGCGGTGCGCGACCGGCTGTTTCACACGCTCGATCCGACCACGCGCACGCTGCGGCTGGCCGGTCGGCCGCACCTGTTCACGGACACGGTCGGGTTCATTCGCAAGCTGCCCCACCAGTTGGTCGACGCGTTCGGCGCGACGCTCGAGGAGACGGTGCGCGCGGATCTGCTGCTGCACGTGCTCGACGCGAGCGCGCCCGAGCTGGAGATGGAGGCGATGCGCGCCGCGGTCGAGGAGGTGCTGGAGGAGATCGGCGCGGGGGAGAGCGCGCGGGTGCTGGTGCTCAACAAGGCCGACCTGCTCGACGAGCAGACGTTGCACGAGCTGCGCCTGCGCCACCCCGAGGCGGTCGCGATCAGCGCCGAGACGGGGGCCGGGCTGGAGCAGCTGTGCGAGCGGGTCGAGCGCGAGCTGCGCCATTTACTGCGACCGCTGGACCTGCTGGTGCCCTACGCGCATGGCGGCAGCCTCGCCGAGCTGCACGAGGTGGCGGGCGAGATCGCCCGCCACGACACCCCCGAGGGTGTGCGCGTGCGGGCGCTCGTGCCCGAGCGGCTGGCCGCGCGGTTCGCGCGGTTCGCGGTGGCGTGAGTCGCGCAGCTAAATGGGGTGGGCAGGCGATTGACTCGCTCCCATGGGTGTGGGCAGCCGGTTGACTCGCTCCCATGGTGGGCGGGCGATTGACTCGCTCCCATGGCAGCTGGGGCTCTCGGTCGTGACGCATCGTTGCGCTTGCTATTGGCGCAGAATTGCGCCCGTTGTCAGCGAGCGGCCCGAGGGTCCGCTTTATGGGTTGTTCGAACAGGTCATGTCTTTAAGCCACAAGCCGCACGTCTGGTGCTACCGTGTCCCGCGATGTGGGGATCGGTGTTTGTCTTGGGGTCTCGTGGGTTGGCGGCCCGAGCGCTGCTGAGAGCCCCGATCGTCTCGCTGGCGGTCGTGGGCGTTGCTTGGGTCGGAGCGGGACCGACCCGCGCGGAAGGCGTCTTCACGGTCCTGACGCCGCCGGCGGTCACGGGCAACCTCGTGGAAGGGGAAACCCTGGGCATCAAGCGTGGCACGTGGAGCAGCCCGCCGGCGAGCACTTCCGAGCAGTGGCAGCGCTGCAACAGCAAGGGCGACGGCTGCGAATCGATCGAAAAAGCGATGGGTCAGAGCTATCGCCTGACCGCTGCCGACGTCGGCCACACGATCCGCGTCAGCGAAAACGCGACCAACAGTGCTGGCGCCACCACACCGACGGTGTCCGAACCGACCGCGGTCGTACAGGCGCGCGCAGGCGGCCAGCAGGGGGGAGGGTCCGGTGGTGGCGGCAGTGGTGGCAACGGCGGCAGCGGGGGCGGCGGAGGTGGGTCGGGCTCGCCGGGCGGCTCGCCGCCAACGCGGACGCATGTCGATGCCGCTCAGCTCGAGGGGCTGCTCACCCACCAGCTCGCGCCGACCGGCAGGAGCGCGTCGATCGCGGCGCTGCTGGCGCACGGCGGTCTCGCGATGCGCTTCACGTTGAAGGCGAGCGGCAGGCTGGTCGTGAGGTGGTACCTGGCGCAGCCCGCAAAGCGCGGCCACAAAGCGAAGGGCAAGCCGACGCTGCTGGCGAGCGGTCAGGTGCGGTTCACCGCGGCGGGCACGCGCACGCTCAGAATCGGGCTGACGGCCGCCGGCAGGCAGCTGCTGCGCCACGCCAGCCGAGTGAGCGTGCGAGCGACGGCCGTGTTCACGCCGACCGGCGCGTCTGCGCTCAGCGTGACGCGGACGTTCGGGCTCGCGCGCTGAGCAGCGCCGCGCCGCCGTCGCGGCGTCGTTTAAGATGGCCCGCGATGCCGGTTGCTGCGAACGGTCCTCGGCACGTATGACGGCGGTCGACGCCGCGCAACCGGGCGGGCGGATCGCCGTGATCGTCGGCAGCACACGACCGGCGCGGATCGGTCTGGACATTGCGGCGTGGGTGCAGCGCGCGCTCGCGGGGGAGCGTTCGTTGCGGTACGAGCTGGTCGATCTGGCCGAGATCGACCTGCCGCTGCTCGACGAGCCGCTGAAGGCGGCGCTGCACGAATACGAGCACGAGCACACGAAGGCCTGGAGCCGCGTGGTCGGTGGCTATGACGGGTTCGTGTTCGTGTCCCCGCAGTACAACTGGGGGTACCCGGCGGCGCTCAAGAACGCGCTCGACTACCTGTATGAGGAGTGGCACGACAAGCCGGCGGTCACGGTCACGTACGGCACGCGCGGCGGCGGCAAGAGCGCCGAGCAGTTGCACCAGGTGTTCGCGGGTTTGCGCATGCGGGTGCTGGCGGACCGTGTCGAAGTGGCGATCGCCGCCGACCAGATCGACGAGCACTGGCAGCTCGAGGACGTCGAGCGTACGATGAGCCCGTACCGCGACGAGGTCAGCCGGATCGACGCGCAGATGCGCGAGGCGCTGCGAGACGCGGGCGGGCCGGCGACAGCTGCGCAGGCCGCCGGCGTCTGAGCAGGATCAGCCGGTCTGCGCGGTGGGACGGACGAGGATCTCGTTGAGCGTCATCCGTCGCGGCCGCGAGACGGCGAAGGCGATCACTTCGGCGATGTCCTGCGCGGTGATCGCCAGGTCGCGAACGAAGTCTTCGGTCGCCTGCTTGGTTTGCGTGTCGGTGATGTGGTGGGTCAGCTCGGTCGCGACGGCGCCCGGCTCGATCAGGGTCACGCGCACGTCGGGTGAAAGCTCCTGGCGCAGGCCCTCGGAGAAGCCGCCCAGTCCCCACTTGGTCGCGGCGTAGACGGCGTTGCCCGGGCGGGCGGTGCGCCCCGCGACCGAGGAGATGTTGATCAGGTCGCCGCCGTCGCCGCCGCGCAGCTGCTCGAGGAACACCTCGGTGGCGGCGATCGCGCCGAGCAGGTTGACCTCGATCATCTGCCGGTGCTCGGCGCGCTGCGCCGGGGTGAAGGGCGCCAGCAGCATGACGCCGGCGTTGTTGATCAGGATGTCGGCGCCGCCCAGCTCGCCCCGCACCCGCTCGGCGGCCGCGACGAGCGAGTCGCGTTCGGTGACGTCGGCCTCGATCGCGATTGCGCCGTCCTGCAGCTCGGCGGCGAGCGCTTGGATGCGGTTGGCGCGGCGCGCGAGCAGCGCGACCCGGTGTCCGTCGGCGGCCAGCGCCCTGGCGGTGGCCTCGCCGATGCCCGAAGAAGCGCCGGTGATGACCGCGACGCGGCCGGTCTCCTGGTGTGCGTCCATGATCGTGTCTCCCGTTTGATCGAGGTGTTCGGCTGTCCCCGCGGGGGAGCTTTGCGCGTGGTGGCTCGCGCCGGGGGGACAGGGCGGGGGTATAGGGTTGGCTCGTCGCCTCGGTGCACTGTGACAGGCGAGCGCACGGTGCGCGGCGAGGCGGGCGCCCGCACGGTGGAGATCCAGCGTCGACCGCAGAGGAGCAGACCAATGAGCGAACTCGTCAGCTACGAGCTTGAGGATCGGGTTGCCACGATCGCGATGGACGACGGCAAGGTGAACGCGTTCTCGATCGCGATGCTGCAGGCGCTGCACGAGGCGTTCGATCGGGCCGAGCGCGACGAGGCGGTGGTCGTGCTGACAGGCAGGGAGGGCTACTTCTCCGCCGGATTCGACCTCCGGGTCTTCGCCGGCGGCGAGGTCGAGCCGGTCGTCGAGATGCTGCGACTCGGCGCCACGCTCGCGGAGCGCATCTTCGGGTTCCCGACGCCGGTCCTCCTCGCCAGCGCCGGGCACACGGTCGCGGCCGGGGCGTTCATGCTGCTGGCGGCGGACGTGCGGATCGGGGTCGAGGGGGATTTCCGCGTCGGCCTCAACGAGGTGCAGATCGGGCTGACCGTGCCGTGGTTCGTGATCGAGCTGGCGCGCCAGCGCCTGCACCCCGGCCACTTCTCGCGCGCGGTCGTCAACGCGGCGACATACAGCCCGGCGGAGGCCGTCGAGGTGGGCTACTTCGACCGGGTGGTGCCGGCCGGGGAGCTGCGCGCGGCAAGCCTGCAGGAGGCCGCGCGGCTGGCTCAACTCGACCGCGCCGCGCACGCCGCGACCAAGCAGCGTGCCCGGGCGGATGCGCTGGCCGCGATCCGCCGCGCGATCGAGGTGGAGATGACGGTCGAGGGGCTTGGCGGGGCGGCGGCGCCGCGGTGAGCATGCAATTCCCATGCTAAAATGCGATGGGCATGCCATCGATGATTCAGATCCGAAACGTGCCCGATGCGCTGCATCGCGAGCTGAAGGTCAGGGCCGCTCGGACAGGTATGACGCTTTCCGATTACCTGCTCGCCGAGCTTCGCGCTTTGGCTGTGCGGCCCACCATGCGGGAGTGGCTTGCAGGCAGCGAGCGATGGGAGCCGGTTGCGACCAGCCAGCCGCCCGCAGCAGTGATTGCCGCTGAGCGCGAGCGCACCGCAGTGTGATCGTCGCCGACGCGAGTTCGATCGTGGAGGTTCTGCTCGCCCTGCCGCGTGCGGGCGGGGTACGCGCCGTGCTCGCGGAGCACACCGAGCTGCACGTCCCCGAGCACTTCCACGTCGAGGCTCTATCGGCGCTGCGTCGTTACGCGATTCGAGGCGAACTCACCGAGCTTCGGGCCGCAGAGGCGCTGTCGGCGCTGCGCGAGCTGCGAACGATCGCATATCCCGTGCTCGAGTTAGCCGTCGAGACCTGGGAACTGCGCCACACGCTGACGGCATACGACGCTGCGTATCTGGCTCTCGCTCGCCGGCTGGACGCCGGGCTTCTCACCCTCGACGGAGGTCTGGCCGCGATCGCAGCGCAGGAGGGACGTCTGGCGGGGATCCAGGCCACGGGCGAAGCTTGAGCAGCGCCCCAGACCGGCGGGGCAGCACCCCAGACCGGCGGGGCAGCGCCCAGACCCGCTGAGCAGCAGCCCCAGGCCCGTAGAGTCCCTGCCGATGAACGCGCAGAGCTTGCGTTGGCGTTTGACCGAGCTGCTGGACTTTGCGGTGCCGGCGATACCCGAGCTGGTCGTCCACGCCGTGCGAGCGCGGGATGGGTACGTCGAGCAGGCGGTCAGCTTCGCGGGGGGTGAGGGCGAGGTCCCGGCATTGCTGCTGGTGCCCGAGCATCCGTGCGGCGCGGGCGTGGTGGTTCACCATCAGCACCACTCGCAGTGGCAGTTCGGCAAGTCGGAGGTGGCGGGGCTGTGCGGCGACTCGTGGCAGGCGTTCGGGCCGGCGCTTGCTTGTCGAGGCGTGACCGTCGTCGCCCACGACGCCGTTGGATTCGAGGACCGCAGGCCCGGACCTCCCGGTACCGACGCGCGAACGTCCGACGCGAGCGACTACCTCGACACGATGTGCCACCGGCTCGTGCGGGGCCGGCCGTTGATGCGCACGGTTCTCGCCGACGCCGCCGCGGCGCACTCGGTGCTCACGGGGCTCGATGGAGTCGACGAGACGCGCGTCGGGGCGCTGGGGCACTCGATGGGCGGCGCCACCGTGCTGTTGCACGCGGCCCTCGACGAGCGGGTTGCGTTCGCGGTCGTCAGTGGCGCGGCCTGCACCTACCGCGAGAGGATCGCGCGCGGCATCGGCATCGAGTACGCGCAGGTCATCCCCGGCCTGCTGGAGCTGGGCGACCTGGACGACATCGCCCCGCTGGTTGCGCCTCGGCCACTGCTCCTCTGCTCGGCCGACGAAGACCGGTACTCGTGCGACGCTCCCAGGATCGCCGACGCGGCCGCGCGCGCCTACCGGGACACCGGGGCGCCGCAGGCACTGCGGCACCTTCGCGCACACGGCGGGCACGCCCTCTCCGAGGAGCGTTTCGACGCGATCGTCGCGTGGACGATCGATCAGGAATCGAGAAGCGCCGGCGGCGCGCCGCGACTAGAGTGGCCGCCAGGGCTTTCGCGCGGGCGCACCGCCGCCGCGCAGCCCCGAAAAGACGCACCGCAACGACACACCCGCAAGACACACCCGGGTCGACGCGACCCACGACACCAGGAGTGACGATGACCGACTCTGGCACCCAGGGAATCAAAACCGTGCTGCACCCCGTGTCCGACTTGGCGGCGGCCAAGCCGGTGTACACCGCGCTGCTGGGCGTGGAGCCGACGGCCGACGCGTCCTACTACGTCGGCTACGAGGTCGAGGGCCAGCACATCGGGCTGGTGCCGGGCGGCGGGCCGCAGGGGATGACCTCGCCGGTCGCCTACTGGCACGTGGCCGACATCGAGGCGAAGCTCGCCGAGGTGACGGCCGCCGGGGCCACCGTGAAGGAGTCCCCGCGCGACGTCGGCGGCGGGCGTCTGGTGGCGAGCGTGACCGACCCCGATGGCAATGTGCTCGGGCTGATGCAGGACAGCTGAGCGGCGGCTGCCTCGCATCCGGCCTGCGCCGGATGAGCCGGTCGGCCGACCGCGAAGGCGACTCCGGTCCGCAGCCGGCGCCACGATGAGCATGGCCACGAAGACGAGGGTGAAAGGCATGGCTACGGAGACGAACACGAAGACGAACATGAAGGCGAGCCCGAAGACGAATACGCGGGTGCGCGCGGCCGATAGCCGTGCGACGCGCGCCGGCGACGGCCGCGCGTCGCATGCCGCCGACAGCCACGAGCAGATCCGCGTGCACGGCGCGCGTGTGAACAACCTCCGGGACCTCGGCGTCGCGATACCGAAGCGCCGGCTGACGGTGTTCACCGGCGTGTCGGGCTCGGGCAAGAGTTCGCTGGTGTTCGGCACGATCGCGGCGGAGTCCCAGCGGCTGATCAACGAGACGTACAGCGCGTTCGTGCAGGGGTTCATGCCGACGCAGGCACGGCCCGAGGTCGATGTGCTCGAAGGGTTGACGACCGCGATCGTCGTCGACCAGGAGCGGATGGGCGCCGACGTTCGCTCGACTGTCGGCACGGCCACCGACGCGGGGGCGATGCTGCGGATCCTGTTCAGCCGGCTCGGCAGGCCGCACATCGGCTCGCCGCAGGCGTTCTCGTTCAACGTCGGCTCGATCTCGGGCGCCGGGGCGGTGACGATCGAGCGCGCGGGCCGCACGACGAAAGAGCGGCGCAGCTTCAGCATCCTCGGCGGCATGTGCCCGCGCTGCGAGGGCCGGGGCTCGGTGAGCGACATCGATCGCACGCAGATCTACGACGAGGGCAAGTCGCTGCGCGAAGGCGCGCTGACGGTGCCCGGCTACAGCATGGACGGCTGGTACGGCCGGATCTTGACGGGCTGCGGCTTCTTCGACCCGGACAAGCCGATCAAGAAGTTCACCAAGCGGGAACTGGGCGACCTGCTCTACAAGGAGCCGACGAGGATCAAGGTCGACGGCATCAACCTGACGTACGAAGGCGTGATCGCGAAGATCCGCAAGTCGATGCTTGCCAAGGACGTCGACTCGCTGCAGCCGCACGTCCGCGCGTTCGTGGAGCGGGCGGTCACCTTCGCCACTTGCCCCGACTGCGACGGCACGCGGCTCGGCGCGCAGGCGCGCTCGTCGAAGATCGAGGGGATCAACATCGCCGATGCGTGCGCGATGCAGATCGGCGACCTGGCCGGATGGGTCGGCGCCCTGAAGCAGCCCTCGGTCGCGCCGCTGCTACAGGCACTCGGGGCGACGCTCGACTCGTTCGTGGAGATCGGGCTCGGCTACCTCAGCCTCGACCGGCCGTCGGGCACGCTGTCCGGCGGCGAGGCGCAGCGCGTCAAGATGATCCGCCAGCTGGGCTCTTCGCTGACCGATGTGACGTACGTCTTCGACGAGCCGACAATCGGGCTGCACCCGCACGACATCCAGCGGATGAACGAGCTGCTGCTGGCGCTGCGCGACAAGGGCAACACGGTGCTGGTCGTCGAGCACAAGCCGGAGGCGATCGCGATCGCCGACCACGTCGTCGACCTCGGCCCGGGCGCCGGCAGCGACGGCGGCAGCGTCTGCTTCGAGGGCACCGTCGCGGGGCTGCGCGCCAGCGGCACGCTGACCGGGCGCCACCTGGACGACCGGGCCGCCTTGAAGCCGTCGGTGCGGACACCGGCGGGGTCACTCGCGATCCGCGGCGCGAGCACCCACAACCTGCGCGACGTCGACGTCGACATCCCGCTCGGCGTGCTGGTCGCGATCACGGGCGTCGCGGGCTCGGGCAAGAGTTCGCTGGTCGACGGCTCGATCGTCAGGTCCCGCCCGCCGCGCGAGGGGGTCGTCGCGGTCGACCAGGCGGCGATCAAGGGCTCGCGGCGCAGCAACCCGGCGACGTACAGCGGGCTGCTCGACCCGGTTCGCAAGGCGTTCGCGAAAGCGAACGGTGTGAAGCCGGCGCTGTTCAGCGCCAACTCCGAGGGCGCCTGCCCCGCCTGCAACGGCGCCGGCGTCATCTACACGGACCTGGCGATGATGGCCGGCGTCGCCACCACCTGCGAGGAGTGCGAAGGCAAGCGCTTCCAGGCCGTCGTGCTCAAGTACAGGCTCGGCGGCAAGGACATCAGCGAGGTGCTTGCGATGTCGGTGGTCGAGGCCGCCGGGTTCTTCGGCGCCGGCAAGGCGAGCACGCCCGCCGCGCACGCCATCCTGCAGCGACTCGCCGACGTCGGGCTCGGCTACCTGCGGCTCGGCCAGCCGCTCCCCACGCTCTCCGGCGGCGAGCGCCAGCGACTCAAGCTGGCCGCGCGCATGGCCGAGAAGGGCGACGTCTACGTCCTCGACGAGCCGACCGCCGGCCTGCACCTCGCCGACGTCGAGCAGCTGCTCGCCCTGCTCGACCGGCTGGTCGACTCCGGCAAGTCGGTGATCGTCGTCGAGCACCACCAGGCGGTGATGGCGCACGCCGACTGGATCGTCGACCTCGGCCCCGGCGCCGGCCACGACGGCGGCCGCGTCGTCTTCGAGGGCACCCCGGCCAACCTCGTCGCCGCCCGCTCCACCCTCACGGGCGAGCACCTGGCGGCGTACGTCGGCGCGCAGTAGACGTGTGGAAGCGCGGTGGGGGTCGGGCCGTGTGCTTGGAGAGCGGAGCGGCACGCTGTGGTGGTAGGGCCGCATGCTTGGAGAGAGCGGAGCGGGCCGCACGCACGACACACTGTGGGCAGGGTCGCATGCTTGGAGAGAGCGGAGCGGAGGTGCCGCATGCGGCACCTCCCGAGCGGCGCATGCGCCGCTCGGCCGGCAGGCACATGTGCCTGCCGGGGGTCGCGCATGCGCGACCCCCTCTGGGCGGCACACATGTGCCGCCCAGCCCGTAGGCGCATGCGCTGGCCGAAACGGGGATTCGCGCCGAAGGCGCGTGTCACCCGGCTTCGGTCGGAACAGCATCGCAACGCTCAGTCGGGGTATTCGTCCTTGCGCCACGCGCGCGGCTCCTCGGGTTCGGCCTTTGGCGTGCGCTTGAGCAGGAACGAGTGGTAGGGCGCGACGAACGGGTCGGGCGCCGTCACAGTGTAGGTGTGGTAGACGTTTGCGTCCTCGCGCGCGAACGCGATGAAGCCCGGCGCCTCGCGCAGCCCGTCCTCGAGCTTGGCTCCGATCTGTCGCCCCCACTCCTCGAGCCACGCGGGCGGGCTCTCGACCATCGTCCTGACCTCGGGGATCTGCTGCGCCTGCTCGGGCGTCAGCGCGAGCCCGTAGTCGAACGGGAACTCGGTTTCGTAGGTGGAGACGTAGGGGAACTGCCATCCCATCCGCTGCCCGTACGCGGTCAGCCGCTCGATCGGGGCCCGCGAAAAGCAGATCAACGTGACGTCGCGGTGGCCGAGGTGCACGCGCGCGGCGTCGAACTCGTCGCCGAGGCTCGTGCAGCCGGGGCACGCCCCAAGCGTGTAGTCGGGCCCGAACATGATGTTGTACGCGAGCAGCTGCGAGCGCCCCTCGAACAGCTCGGCGAGCGTTCGCTTGCCCGCGTCGGTGTCGAACACGTACTGCTTCTCGACCGGCACCCACGGCAGCCGGCGCCGCTGCTCGGTGACCTTCCGGCCAAGCTCCGCCTGCTGCGCCTCGAGCTTCGCCAGCTCGGCGCGCGCCGCCTGCCATTCCTCGCGGGTTCCAACCTTGGAATCGGGCATCGTTACCTCCTCGGGCCGTCGCCGCAGCGACGCGGCCGGCAGTTGCGGTTCTCCGGTGGCGCGGGGCGCCGCCGGCCGTGCACCGGCCGGCGGGCTGCGCCGAACCGACATCGTAGGGTGTTCTTCGGGCCACCAACCAGGGTAAGGAGTGACTATGGGCAGCGAGCATCCCGGGCAGCCGCAGGCAGCAATCGACGACGCGGCAGCCCCGGCCGTGGTCGACCGGGCGACGTTCCAGAGCGAGCTGGACGCGCTGCGCGTGCGCGAGAAGGCGCACACCCGCGCCGGCGACGCGATCGCCGCCGCCCGCCGCCGGCTGCCGATGGTGGAGGTCGACGCGACCGCCGGGCTCGTCGGCCCGCACGGGCCGGTGACGCTGCTCGACGTGTTCGCGGGCCGGCGGCAGCTCGTCGCCTACTACTTCATGTGGTACGCCGGCCGCCCCGCCGCCGAGCAGTGCGAGGGCTGCACGCTCTACACCACGCAGGTCAGGGAGCTGTCCTACCTGCACGCACACGACGTCACCTACGCCACGCTCTGCCAGGGGCCCTTCGAGGAGAGCCTGCGCTACCGCGACTTCATGGGCTGGCAGATGCCGTGGTACTCGGCCGAGCACTCGCTCGACACGCTTCTGGCCGGGCGCCAGGTCGGCAAATTTCACCTCGTCTGCTACCTGCGCGACGGCGACCGCGTATTCGAGACCTACTGGACGAACGGCCGCGGCGTCGAGGCGATGGACAACAGCTACGGGCTGCTGGACCTGACGGTGTACGGACGCCAGGAGCAGTGGGAGGACTCCCCCGCCGGCTGGCCGCGGCAGGGCAGCCATCTCTACCGCACGAACGGCCGGCCCGTCGCCCAGTGGTCGCGGCTGGAGGCCGGGCGGTCCGATGAGCTGGGGGGCGCGGCGGTACGACGCCTCTAGGGCTCGCCCTCGCTCGACCGCGTGTACTCGGCCCAGAAGTCGACCGTCTCGCGCTCGTGGCGGGTCCCGAGGTCCAGCGCGAGCCAGGGGCCGGCCGGCCCCTGGTCGGGTCGCGCCGCGAGCAGCGCCTCGTATTCGGAGAGCTTCTGCCGGTGGGTCTGGAGCTGCACAGCTGCCAGCGCCTGGATGTCGGCGCCGAAGAACAGCTTGAGCAGCGCGAGGTCGCGCAGCATGTAGGGCTCGGGGGTGAGGACCCCCAACCAGCGCTCGAACGCTTCGCGGCCGCGGTCGGTGAGCGAGTAGAGCTTGCGTCGGCGGCCGTCGGGCTCGCGCGTCTCGGTCACGTAGCCGCCGTGCGCGAGGCGCGCGGGCTCGGCGTAGAGCTGCGAGTGGGGGAGCGACCAGAAGTGCCCGACGGTGCCGGCGACCATCTGCTTGAGGTCGTACGGGGTGGCCTCGCCGCTCATCGAGAGCAGCCCGAGCACGATGTGGGAGGTGTGTGTCAGCTCTATCTCGCGTGGCATCGAACGACCTTGACTTAATCCAAATCGGACGGTATGTTTAGGACGGTTGGTTTTGGAGACCGGACTGGAGGCGAGCTTAGATGACCGCGACGCAAACAGTCGGACCGCGCGATGGTTAGCCCATCGACTTCAACGCGCAGAGCCAGGTCGACACGCAGAGCCAGGACTTCACCGCCGCATAGAGCATGGCCCCATACGTTGCCGGCGGCCCTCTTCTCCAGAGCATGGACGTGGATGTTCCCGGCGGTCATCCTCTCCTCGCTGGCTTTGGCACCGACGGCCGCGGCGGCGCCAAAGGTCACCTTCCGGACGACGCCCATCCCGATCCCGGGCTTTCCGGGTACGGGCGACATCCTTGGGGCGGGCGCCGAGGTCGAAGTGCAGGTGACGATCGCGGGCACCGAATACGGCGGCTTCCCGTCGCCGCTCGTCGGCCTGACGATCTACGCGCCGAGCGGGGTCGAGGTGACCTCCAAGGGGTTCGGCAGCTGTGCGTCCGCCGTGCTCGAAGCCGACGGTCCCACGGGCTGCCCGAAGAACTCGCGCGCCGGGCCGACGGGTGAAGGCTTGGGTGTCGTCAGCTTTGGCGGCGAACGCGTCAACGAGAAGGTTTCGCTCCAGAGCTTCTTCTCGCCGACGGGGGGCCTGACCTTCGACGCGGTCGGCAGGACGCCGACCTCCTTCGAAATCCTCGAACAAGGGGCTTGGAGCATGGCCAGCGCTCCCTACGGCCCGGAGCTGACCGTCGTATTGCCGCTGGTCGAAACGGTGCCCGGCGCCGACGACGCCTCGATTCTCTCCTTCAAGGTTAAGGTCGGCGCGGCCTACAGGCGGGGCCACAAGACGATGTCCTACATCACGCTGCCCGGACAATGCCCCAAGGGCGGCGCCCCGCTGAAGGCCGAACTGAAGTTCATGAGCGGCGAAACGGTGACGATCGCCTACCGGCAACCGTGCCCAAAACACCGGGCGCGGTGACCCGTCCCGGAGGGCTCGCGCCGCATCCCATCGGTCAGCGGGAGTGAAGGCAGCATGCAAACGCTCCGGTGGTTGCCGCGCCAAGCTCCGTGCCGTCATGCCCCGGTCTGCGCTGCGGCCATGGCCGCCCGAACGGTCGGTGCTGCGGCTGGCCTGCCGGGCCGTCACCGCTCGACGCTGCCCGACCGGACCGAAGTCGACGGGCGGCAGCGGCAACGCAACAACGCCTAGCCGGCGGTGGCTTCCCGCTCGGCCTGCTCGAGCTCGCGTTTGAACTCCTTGTTGTCGGCGTCGATCTCCTTCTCGATCGACTTTTCGGCGCGCGTGAGCGCCTTGTCCAGCTGCTCCTGCAGCCGCGACTCTCCGATCACGACCAGCGCCGCCTCGCCTGCCTGCAGCAGCTCGCCCAGCTCCTTGGCGTCGCCGCGCGAGATGCCTTTCCTGAGGTGTCCCCCAACCCCGCCGACCAGGCCGCCGACCGCGGCCGCGCCGAGCACCGAGGGGGGAAACAGGACCCCGACCACCGCGCCCACCGCGATGCCTGCCCACGCGCCGTGCTGGGTGGGCTTCTCGTGCTTGCTGACGTGTACCTTGCCCTCGGCGTCCTTCGCGATGATCGCGACGTCATAGGTGCCGACCAGCTTCGCCGCGTGCAGCTCGAGCAGGCTGTCGTAGTCGGCCAGGGCATCCGCTCGATCGGCGTAGGTCGCTGCGTAGATGAAGACCGGTCTATCGCTCATTGCATCTCCTGTTTCTGAGGCTGATCACACACTGAAATAACCTGCTCCGTCGCGAGCCGGGTCACGGCGCCTTCCAGGGTTGCCGGTCGCGCAGCGAGGCGTCCTTGTCCGCCATCTTGGCGAACCGGCCGAGGATGAACGCCAGCTCGATCGGCATCGGCTTCTCACACCACGGGGTGCCGTCGTTGTCGAACACGGCGACCCGCTCGGTCACCGGCAGATCATCGGGGCTGCCCTCGCGCGTGACGTGCTCGACGAACTCGGTGATCGCGGCGCGCGTCGCGGTGTCCTTCCAGGTGCTCAGCGGCTCGCTCATCGGGCCGGGCGCTACTCGTGCCTGAGCAGCATTGCCGCCTCGCGCTCGAGATCGACGTAGGGATCGCCGCTGACGTCGATGGCAACGCGGTCGATCGTGCCGCCGGTGAAGCGGAAGGGAGCTGAGCCCGGGTAGTCGTCGGTGAGCGGGTCGCCCGCGTGGCGGCCGACGTACAGGCCTGCGCCGGCTACCGCGAACGCCCCGAGCTGGGTTTTGATCTTGCCCTCTCCGACCTGTTTGTCGGCGTGGTAAAGCGACAGCGTGCCGGTGGCGCAGGCCGGCTCTTGGCCTTGCTTCTCGAAGGACGCCGACAGGATCAGGTTCTCACCGGTCGGCAGGTCCTCCGAGCCGACGATCAGCTGCTCGTCGATGCCCACGAAGCTGTTGACGTAGCGCAGGCGGTTGTCCTTGACGTACAGCGCGTGACCGCCAAAGCGCGAACCGATCGCGAACAGCACCCCTTGCGCCCCGGGCGCGGGCAGAGCGACGAGCGCGCCGATCACGAACGAGCGGTTGCGCGTGTTGACGGCCTGCCACTCGCTGACGGGCGCCGCATCGGGGTAATACACGTAGCGCTTGCGTGGTGCCGCGAGCTGCGGTCGCGGTGTGCTCAGGATCTCGACAGGCGAGCGGTCGTCGAGCGGGAACGCGCCATTGGCCCCTGCCTGTGCGAACCAGATGTTGACGAGTTCCCTGACCTTCTCCGGCTTGGCGGCAGCGAGGTCGTTCAGCTCTGAGCGATCGACATCCGTGTTGTACAGCTCCCACTCGTCCGCGTTGAAGTTGCTCCAGCCGGCCATCGTGGGATGCGTGGTCACCGCCTTCCAGCCTTCGTGCCAGATCGAGCGGGAGCCGAGCATCGAGTAGAACTGCGTTCGCCTGTTCGACTGCGCGGAGGCGTCGTCGATGCTGTTGAGCATGCTGACCCCGTCGAACGGCGCCTGCGCATGACCCTTGACCGTCTCCGGGGCGCTGACGCCGAGCGCGTCGAGGATCGTCGGGACGAGATCGATCGCGTGGTAGTACTGGTGGCGGATGTCGTCGCGCGCTTTCGTGCGAGCCGGCCAGGAGATGATGCACGGGTCGCAGGTTCCCCCGTTGAACTCGTAGCGCTTCCACATCTTGAACGGCGTGTTGAACGCCATCGCCCAGCCGGTCGGATAGTGGTTGTAGGTCTTCGTGCCGCCGAGGTCGTCGATCTGGGCGAGGTTCGCCGCCAGGTCGTCGGGGACGCCGTTGGCGAACTTCATCTCGTTGACCGAGCCGTTGGGCCCACCCTCGCCGCTGGCCCCGTTGTCCGAGACCACGAGGACCAGCGTGTTCTCGAGCAGTTCGCTCTGCTCGAGGTAGTCGAGCACGCGCCCGATCTCGTGGTCGGTGTGGGCGAGAAAGCCCGCGTACACCTCGGCCATCCGCGCGAACAGGCGCTGCTCGTCGGCGTTCAGCGAATCCCAGGGCCGGGTCGTGTCGATCTCGGGGAACGGCTTGCCGTCGGGGCTCGTGCGGGTCTCGGGCGTGCCGATCGGATTGACCGGCGGCAGCTCGGTGTCGGGCGGCACGATGCCGAGCTGCTTCTGCCTGGCGAGTGTCTGCTCGCGCAGCGCCTCGTAGCCCATGTCAAAACGCCCCTTGAACTTCTCGATCCACTCCCTGGGTGCGTGGTGCGGCGCGTGGCAGGCGCCGGGCGCGTAGTACAGGAAGAACGGCTTTTCCGGCGTAACCGCCTTGGCGTCCTTGATGAACTCGAGTGCCTTGTCGGTGATGTCCTCGGTCAGGTGATAGCCCTCCTGCGGAGTGCGCGGCTGGTCGACCGGGTGGTTGTCGTGAACCAGATCCGGATACCACTGGTTCGTCTCGGCGCCGAGAAAGCCGTACCAGCGCTCGAAGCCGCGGCCGCTCGGCCAGTTGCGGCGCGTGGACGCGAGGTTCATCTCGTCGGTCGGGCACAGGTGCCACTTGCCCACCATGTACGTGTTCCAGCCCCGCTCGCCAAGGATCTCGGAGAGCATCCCGTTCTCGGGCGGCACCGTGCCGCTCGCGTTGGGAAAGCCGATCGCCGCCTCGGTGATGCAGGCCATGCTGTTGCGCGTGTGGTTGCGTCCCGTCAGCAGGCACGAGCGCGTCGGCGAGCACAGCGCGGTCGTGTGCCACTGCGTGTAGCGCACACCGGCCGCGGCGATCCTGTCGATGTTCGGCGTCTCGATCGCACCGCCGTAACAGCTCATCGCCGAGTAGCCGACGTCGTCGAGCACGAGGTACAGGACGTTCGGAGCGCCCGCCGGCGCCCTCGGCGGCTCAAACGGCGACCAGTCCGGCTCCGAGTCGCGGATGTCGACGTTGACGGTGCCCCCAAACGGTTTGGCCATGCGACTCACACTCCTTTTGGGTCGGGCCTGAAGCCTGCCCCGAAGCCTTTTAGCCCCCCGAAGCCTTTGGGTCGGCCTGCAGCGCGAAGCCTGCGCCTACGTCGGGTGACCGGGCATCACCCGGTCAGGATGAGCGCGGGGCGCCGGTCGTCCTTGACTACCATCGGGGTGGGATGCACGGCGAGGACATGGTCCAGATCCCCGCGGGCCGCTTCCGCATGGGCTCGGCCGATTTCTACCCCGAAGAGGCGCCGGTGCGCGAGGTGGAGGTCGGCGGCTTCGCGATCGACCGTGGACCGGTCACGGTCGCGCAGTTCGCCCGCTTCGTCGAGGAGACCGGGTACCTCACCCTCGCCGAGCGTCCCCCTGATCCCGCCCAGTACCCCGGCGCCGATCCCTCGCTGCTGCGTGAGGGATCGGTCGTCTTTCACCCGACGCCCGGCCCTGTGCCGCTGAACGACCCGGCCCGCTGGTGGGCCTACGTGCCCGGCGCGAGCTGGCGAGCACCATGGGGGCCGGACAGCGACAACGCCGGGCGCGACGGCCACCCGGTCACCCACGTCGCCTTCGAGGATGCCGAGGCCTATGCGCAATGGGCCGGTAAGCAACTGCCGAGCGAGGCCGAGTGGGAGTACGCGGCGCGCGGCCGGCTTGAAGGCGCGGTCTTCGCCTGGGGCGAGCGGGAGCGACCGGGCGGCGAGCTGATGGCGAACTGCTGGCAGGGCGAGTTCCCCTGGCGCAACACCGGCGCGAAGGGGTGGCGCGGCACATCGCCCGTCGGGCTCTTTCCCGCCAACGGCTTCGGGCTCCACGACGTCACGGGCAACGTCTGGGAGTGGACGACCGACTACTACGCCGCCCGCGGCCCAGACTCCGAGGCGACGCCCAGTCCCTGCTGCAAGCCGCCGCTGAACCCCCGCGTCGAGACCCCGGACGCCAGTTACGACGTCGGGCGCCCCGGCGCGAGCATCCCGCGCCGCGTCATCAAGGGCGGCTCGCACCTGTGCGCCCCCAGCTACTGCCTGCGCTACCGCCCCGCCGCCAGGCAGCCCGAGGCGGTCGACACCAGCACGAGCCACATCGGCTTTCGCTGCGTCAGCCGCGTACGGGCCTGACTGCAACGCGGGCTGAGCGGGCGTCGGGGTATGACGCAAGGTCGAGCGCGCTGGGGTCGCGCGCGACCCCAGGGGTTGACAGCGCCCACCCCCTGTGTTAGCGTCGAGGAGACGCCGGTGTACCTATTGTCCGGTGCATCTAGTACATAGTTGGTCCGGTTGGGGTCAGACCGCCTGGGTCTGGTTTGTGAGCGCGTTCGACGGGTTGTCGGGGAGAGGGTTCGGGTCTTTGAGCTGTGAGGGAGCAGGGGTTTAGCGTGGAGTCTTTGCGGACAGGCGTTCAGAGCGCGGTTGCGCACCGGGGGCATGGGCCTCATGGATGCGCCAGCTTGGCGCTGTCGCATCTCTCTCTCTCTCTCTCTCTCTCTTGTCGGCTAAAGCCGCCGGCTAGCCCGAGTCGGGTTCGGCGGGCGGCCACCCCCCTGTGGGGGGTGGGTTGTTGATGGCCGCGCGCCGCAGTCGCGAGCCGCATGCGGTGTCGCGGGAGGGCGCTGCGCTGCGCGGTGCGTCGCGCAGCCAGGTCGCTGAGATCCAGCGCTCGCGCCTGCTCGCCGCGGCGGTCGCGGCGCTGGAGGAGCAGGGGTATGAGCAGACCTCGGTCGCGCACATCACGACCCGCGCGCGCGTGTCGCGGCGCACGTTTTATGACCTGTTCGCCAACCGCGAGGAGTGCATCGCGGCCGTCCTCAGCGACACCGCCAGCCAGCTCGCGCGCGAGTTGCGCGACGCGGGTGTGGGTGCGCTGCCGTGGCGTGAGCGGATGCGCCTGGGGTTGTGGACGATTCTCTGTTTTCTGGAGCGCGAGCCGGGGCTGGGGCGCACGCTGGTTGTGCACTGTGCGCACGGTGGCGGCCCGGTTGCGCAGGCACGCGAGACGGTCCTCGCACAACTGATTGCCGCTGTGGACGCGGGGCGACGCGAGGCGCGCAGGGGAGGGCGGGCGCGCAACGGCGCGGATGCCGGGCCGAGCATGCTGACTGCGGAAGGGATCGTTGGTGCGGTGCTGGCGATCTTGCACACTCGGTTGGCGTCCAATGGTGGGTTGCCCGTTGGGGGAGGGGGAGCGCGCGTGGGGCGCGCTCCCGATGGGGGGCGCAGCCCACGTACATGCTTGACGGGCCTGCTCGGCGAGCTAACCGCGATCGTGCTGCTCCCCTACGAAGGTCCGGCCGTCGCACGGCGCGAACAGGCACGGCCCGCGCCGGCTGTGCCCGATCCTGCGCAGCAGCCGGCGCTGCTGGCCGCGCCCGACCCGCTCGCGGGCCTGCCGATGCGGATCACCTACCGCACGGCGCGGATCCTCGAGGGCATCGCCGCGCAGCCGGGGTCGAGCAACCGCCAGGCCGCGCAGTACGCGGGGATTGCCGACCAGGGCCAGGCGTCCAAGCTGCTCGCGCGGCTGCGCTCGCTTGGCTTGATCGACAACGGCGGCGCCAGCCGCGCGAAGGGTGAAGCCAACGCATGGACCTTGACGCCCACCGGCGCGCTCGTCGCCGAGGGTATCCGGGCGCACACCTCGCGCCCGCGTTCGAGGGGGCGTGCGGGGTGAGGCGCCCGGTCGCCGTTCTGCCGGCTTTTGCGGCTGCGCGTGTTTGGCTCGCGCGCCGTGTGGTTTTCAGGCTTGCCCGTGCGTGGGGTACGGGCTTGGAGGTGAACACGCCGGCCGGGGCCTGGTTGCTCCGGGGGTGTGTGCAGCTGGTAATGAGACCGGTCCCCGGTTCTGTGTCTGGCCGCTATTTGGGTGGGCGCAGGTTGGGGGTCGAATGAGACGACGAAAGGATGTTGTTGTGCATTTGTTTAGAAAGGTGTTGGTGTCGCTGGTTGCCGTGGTTGCGCTTGGTGCTGTTGGCGCCGGGTCGGCTTCGGCGGCTTCGTGGCATGTCGGCGGCGAAGAACTGGCGGGGTCGGCGTCGCTGGCGCCGACGGTGAAAATGGTCGAAGACATCAGGTTGGAAGAAGGGCTTGGTATCAAGATCTTGTGTACCGGTGTCGAATTGAAGGGTGCGAGTATCGCTGCGCCCGCTGGGGGCGGTATTGAACATCTCGTGTTGACGGGGTGTGGTGTGACGGGGGGGAATTGTTCTTTGAAAGGCACGGCGATTGAAAGCAAGCCGTTGAGCGTCGCGGCGTCGCTGGGCAGTAAAAGCCCTGAAGATGTGTTGGCGCTCAAAGCGGCGTCGGGCAAAGTGCTTGCGGAATACACGCTCGTGGGGTCGAAATGTGGGCTTGCGGGTACCGTGCAGTTGACGGGCAAAGCGACGTTTGTGCTGCCGGCGGGCGGTGAAGAACTCGTCGAACAGGAAGTATCGATGCGTACGCTGCAGAGCACCGGCGAATTGAAGGACGGCATCTCTGGTGTGACGCTGGAGGGTGGTTTGAAGGCGAAGCTTGCGTCCGGTATGGGCTGGAGTTTTCGCTAAATGATTAGGGCTCACGAAGCAATAGATGGCGGGATTGGGGTGCTCGGCTGGTGGATGCCAGACACCGGACGCGTGCGCAAGCGTGCCGGTAGCACGTTGAGCATCGCGGGCGGCGGCTGGCGCCGCCAGACGAGTGCACCGGCCCGTCAGATATTGATTCGTGGGCCCTTAGGCGGCAGCACTATGGGAGGTCGAAAGATGGGTTTTCGTTGGTTGTCGATGGTCGCGATGGCCGCTTTTGGCCTGCTGGTGCTGCCGCCCACCGTAGCCACGGCTGCGGTGGGGGAAGGGTGTCCGAACGAATCGCTGCGCAGCGAACTGAACTCGGGTGTGCTGGCGGAATGCCGGGCGTATGAGATGGTCACGCCGGTGTACAAGGAGGGCTACCCGGTGCTGACCGCAACTGGCGCTAGTTTTGCTGGGAGTGGGGAACAGGTGATTCTCGAGAGTGCGGGTGAATTTGCGGGTAACCCTGGCGGGGCGATTGCCTCGGTGGAAGGGCAGTTTTTGTATCTCGATCGGCGTACGTCGGGGGGGTGGCGTTTGTCGCCGTTGAATCCGCCGGATGCGCGGTTTTCCGGGCAGATCGTGCTTGGTGTGGAAGCGCAGAGTGGGGAGACGCTGTGGGTGCTGCATACGCCCGAGCAGTCATTCTCGACGCGTGACCTGTATATCCGTTCCGTGAACGGCGAATACAGTCTGGTCGGCCCATTCGCCCCAGCGGTGGAAGGCGAAGAAGGACCAAGCAACCTCATGCATCTCGAAGACGAACCGTTTGTGGCTGCAACGACCAGCGACTATGGGCATATCTTGCTGTATGCGTCTAATGACGTGGCGGAAGGCTGGCCGTCGTTTGACCCTACTATGAGCGGTGGGTCGTTGTATGAATATAGTGGGACGGGGCGCAGCCAGCCGATTCTGGTGGGTGTGACCGGTACGGAAAAAGGGAGCGAGAACCTGGTCGGCACGTGCGGGATCGAGCCGGGTTCGGGCGGGGAATTCACACAACGTTCTATGTATAACGCGTTGTCTGCGAGTGGCGAAGCGGTCTTTTTCACTGTCGAGCCATGCGGCGGGACGGGGGAGGTGGCGGAAGTTTATGAGCGGTTGCGTGGTGCGTTGACGAGTCCGGGTGCGGCGGAAACGGTCGATGTTTCCGCGAGCGAGTGTACGAGCGCGTGTGGCGGGGTGTCGGGGAAGGAGTTTGAAGGGGCGTCCGAAGACGGGGAACGCGTGTATTTCACGAGCACGCAGAAGCTGACCGATGGCGCGGTGGACGGAACGGCGAGCGGCAACGCTACCTCCAGGCATTTCAGTGGGGAAGGGGCGTCGTGTGCGACGATCGTTCCGGGTGCGGGTGGGTGTAATCTCTACGAGTACGATGCGGGCGCGCCGGTGGGGGAACGTCTGGTGCTGGTCGCGGGTGGGGAAGTGCAGGGTGTGGTGGGGATCGCGGAGGATGGTGCGCGGGTCTACTACGTCTCGCGCGAAGAGGTCCCGGGTGCGGGTGTCAACGAGCTTGGCAAAGGCCCCGTGGCGGGCGGGGACAACCTGTACGTGTACGACGCGCTGGACGGCAGGACGGCGTTCGTCGCGACCTTGTCTAATGAACCCGAAGAACCTGGGTTGGGAGGGGAACCGGCTCTTTGGTCGAAACGATTCGAGAGTCGGCCGGCGCAGGTTGCGGGGAGCGGGGGGCAGTTCTTGTTGTTCGCGAGTGATACGCCGCAGCTGACGCCTGACGATACGAGCGAAGTCGAGCAGTTGTTTGAGTATGACGCGGAAACGGGGGAACTCGTGCGTGTCACGCAGGGCGAAAACGGGTACAACGAAAACGGTAACGGTGTGCTGGCGGGCATCGAACCCGAAGGCGCTATAACTGTCCACAACCTTTTTGTTGGCTCCTATAATTTCCATTCGGGGACTAACCTGTTGAATATATCGGGGGATGGTAGGACGGTTGCGTTTGAAACGACTGGCCGGTTGAGCGAACGCGCGACGGCGGCTGAACAGGGTTGTACGAGTGTGTACGTGTTTCATACCGGTGGGCGGCTCTCGGAAGGCAGCGTGCACCTGATCTCCGACGGTAAGGACGCACAGTTCAACAAAGGATCGTGCGGCGCACAATTCGCGGAAATGGATGAAGATGGTGCAAACATCCTGTTTTTCACCGATGATTCGCTGCTCGCGGGCGATACTGACGGTGGGCAGCGCGACATCTACGACGCGCGCGTCGATGGCGGGTTCCCACCCGGCACGGCCAGCTCGTCCTGCGAAGAGCATGGTTGTGAAGGCAGCACAAACGGTTCGGTATCGGCGCCTGTGCTTGGCGCGCCGGACAGCACCACCGGGACAGGCACCGGCAATCTACCGCCGGGACCCGTGACGAGCAGCCAGGTAAAACATGCAGCGACGAAAAAGCGGGTAGTCTGCGGCAGACATAAAAGACGGGTCCACGGCCGCTGTCTCGCGCCGCGCGCGAAGAGCAAGCAGGCGAGATCACGTAAAGCGCACGGCAAGCGGAGGCACAAGTCATGACCAGCCCAGTGAAGATCACCCGCATCGCCCTCCGTACCACGCTGGCGCTGGCTGCTGGTGTGCTGTTCCTGTTCGGTCTTGTGGGTGGTGGTGTGGTCGTGCCGGGGGCGTGGGCTGCGGTGGTGGTTCCTGCGCCGGCGTGGCAGGTCACCGACGTCGCCGAGCCGACTGTCCTACCGGACAAACCGGGCATGATCGGCTACTATCAGGTTGTGGTTGAGAATGTCGGTGGCGCGGCGAGCAGCGGCGAATTCACCGTGTCGATCCCGATCCCAACCGGACTCGCCGTGGCCAATGTGCGAGGGGAACCGGAAGAAGGCGCGCCGGTCTGCGAACAGCCGGCAGGGGAAGTGAAGTGCCGTTTTTCCGAATCGATTGTACCCAGCGGGTTCGCCCACGTACAGGTGGAATTCAGGGTTACGGGCGGGCTGGGTAGCGTTGCGAGTGTCGCGAGCGTCAGCGGCGGCGGCGCTGCAACGCCGGGGAGTGGTGCGGCGGTCATGCGTGTCGCCGAACACGAACACGAAACGGGACCGGCGGGTATCAGCGAGTTCCAGGTCCAGGCGACCGGCCCCGCCGGCGAACCCTTCACGCAGGCCGCGGGACACCCGAACTTCCTAACGACCTCGCTGACGCTAAACAACCTCGAGCTCGCCACATCGAACCCCGAGGCATACCCGGTGGAAGCGGTCAAGGATCTCGTGTTCTATCTCCCGGTCGGGCTGCTGGGCGACCCCGCGGTCACGGACTCGTGTCCGGTAGCGATCGTCGGTATTACGTATTTCACGACGGGCTGTCCGCTCTCAAGCCGCGTGGGAACGATCCTGGCAATGATCACCGGCCATGTGTATGCCTATGAAGAGTATGGTCCGGCGCATGAGCCCGGTATCTACAGCGTGACCCCAGAGAAGGGGTACGCCGCAGAGTTCGCGTTCTCGACCAACAACCAGACGTACTTCACCTACGCGAACGTCGTCAAGCACGACGGTGCATACGCGCTGCGCGTCAGCACACCCGGCGTGGGTGAGATCGGACAGCTACTCGGGCTCGTCGCGACGTTCAACGGCGACATCAGCGAACACTACACCAAGGAAAACGGCGAACCATTCACCTACGACCGCGGCGCATTCCTAACCAACCCCAGCGACTGCGAAGAGAGCGCCGCAGCACGCCAGATGGACGTGGAACTCAACAGCCACGAAAACCCCGGCACGATGCTCAGCGCGACCAGCAGCGTATTCCCGGCCCTCGAAGGCTGCGGCAACCTGCAGCTCTCCGCGGACCTGGCCGCGGGCCCCAACGAACGCGTCGCAGGCGACACGACTGCGGCGGATGAGCCTTCGGGGTACCGGCTGGACCTCGAAACACCGCAGGCACCAAACGCGTTCTCGGCTACAGGAACGCCGCCGTACAAGTCCGTGCAGCTGACGCTGCCCGCGGGTACGTCGCTTTCCCCGGGCGCGGCGAACGGGCTGACCGCGTGTGAAGTGTCGGGGCCGCATGGGATCGATTTCCCCGCAGGGACCGGCAAGCCCGGCAACCCGGGCGAACCGGCGGGCGAAGGCGAAGTCGAGGGGCAGGAAGGCTTGCCCGACCCGGCGCCGGGGCACTGCCCGGCCTCCTCGATCGTTGGGACGGCGCGCGCGAGTACGCCGCTGCTCAAAGAAGAACTGGAAGGTCATTTGTATGTCGCTGAACCGGAATGCGGGACCGCTGCGCACCCGAATGGGTGTACGCCTGAAGATGCTGCGAATGGGTCGTTGTTCCATTTCTACCTGGAACTGGAAGCTCCCCAGCGGGGAGTGATCATCAAGCTTCCGGGCAAGGCGCACGTCAACCCGCAGACGGGGCAGGTCACGGCGGTCTTTGAAGACACGCCACAGTTCCCGGTCAGCGATGTGGTAGTCGAAACGACGGGTGGGCCGCGCGCGACACTGGCCAACCCGCAGACCTGCGGCACCGCGACGACCACCGCTGTCGTCTCGCCGTGGAGCGGCGGGCCGGCCGCTGAACCCTCCGGGAGCTTCGAAGTCAACGAAGGCTGCGCCCCGCAGGGTTTCAACCCCTCGTTCACGTCGGGCACGACGAGCAACATGGCTGGGGAATACGCGCCGTTCACGATGACCTTGAAACGCGAAGACCGCGAACAGGACATCGGCGCGCTCACGACGACGCTGCCCGAGGGCCTTTTGGCTGCGGTCTCGCATGTCGCGAAGTGCCCCGAACCCCAAGCCGCGTCCGGGTCTTGTCCGGAAGCGAGCAAGATCGGGACGACCACGGTGGGGATCGGCTCGGGGACCCAGCCTTTCTACCAGACCGGCAACGTCTACTTCACCGGGCCCTACGACGGCGCGCCGTTCGGGCTCTCCGTTGTCGTGCCCGCGGTGGCGGGGCCGTTCAACCTGGGGAACGTCGTTGTGCGGGCTGCGCTGCGGGTCAACCCTGTGTCGACGCAGGTGACGGCGGAAACGCCTGGTGTCGGGCAGCCCGGCGGGCTACCGCAAATCATCGACGGCGTACCCCTACGCATCCGCACGATCAACGTGACGCTGAACGATCCGTCGTTTACGCTGAACCCGACGAACTGCTCGCGGATGAGCGTCACCGGGACCGTCACCTCGACGACCGGCACCGCGACGAACGTCGCTGCGCCGTTTGAAGCGAACGGCTGCCGGGACCTGCCGTTCAAACCCGCCCTGACGGCGAGTACGCAGGCGAAGGCCAGCCGTGAAGGCGGGGCGAGCCTCACCGTGAAGGTCGCGTCTGGGCCTGGGCAGGCGAACATCGCCAAGGTCCAGCTGCGGCTACCCAAGGCGCTCCCCGCGCGCCTGGCGACGCTCAAGAAAGCGTGCACCGAAGAACAGTTCAACGCCAACCCGGCAGGCTGCCCGGAAGCGTCGGACATCGGCACCGCGACGGCCAAGACCCCGATCTTGGGCGTGCCGCTGACCGGCCCCGCGTATCTGGTCTCCCACGGCTCCGCGGCGTTCCCCGACGTCGAGTTCGTCCTCCAAGGCGAAGGGATCACGATCGTGCTCGACGGCAAGACCCAGATCAAGGGCGGGTACACCTACTCGCGCTTCGAAACCGTCCCCGACGCACCGATCAGCAGCTTTGAAACGGTGCTGCCCGAGGGCTCACACTCGGCGCTCGCGGCCGTCCTGCCGCACAACAGCTACGACCTCTGCGGCCAGGCGCTGACGATGCCCACCACGATCGTCGGACAGAACGGCGCACAGCTGACGCAGACGACGAAGGTTGGGGTCAGTGGGTGTGGGAAGGCAAAGGTGCGCAAGAAGAGCAGTGCCTGCCGCAAGCAGAAGGGCAAGGCGCGGCGGGCCTGCGAAGCCCGGGCTCGGCGCAAGAGGAAGAAGAAGTAGTAGTAATAGAAGCAGACGATTAAGGTTCCACAGGAATAGTGGATGTAGGAGCAGTGGCTATAGGAGAATCTGCGCTGGACGCGGGCCACGGAGGGCCCGCGCCGACAGCGCTTTTTGGCGGGCGTCCACACGCGGACGATCACTAACCCAAACCCGCTCTCCTCGTGCCACGCACCGTTATCTGAAACCGCTGGGGCGGCGGTCAGGAAGCGCGCCGCGCGGTCACCAGACAGGCGAGGGTGCTCGAGCGGATCGGGCGCCCCAGCCGCTCTTGCAGCGCGCGGTTCTCGCGCTGCAGTGCCCCGCGCTGCGCCGGCGAAAGCCGCGACCAGAACGACAACGTTCCAAGCAGCGAGTTCAGCTCTTCGGCGGTGTGCTCGACCGGCGTCGGCACCGCGACGAGCTGGGCGTCGTCGAACAGGGCGGCGGCATCGGCGCGCGCGATGTCGTAACCGCCAAGCCAGGCCCAGGCCTCCGAGATGTTCCCGCGGCGCTCGCGCACGCCGGCGAGGGTGGTTTCGAGGTCGCGGTAGCTCGGCCAGCTCGCGGCGAGCACCGGCGCGACCGCGGCAAGCGCACGCAACAGCGCCCGCTGGTCCTCGGCGCTGTGCCGGTCGTGCATGCCGCAGTACTGGACGAGCGCCAACGTCCCGCCGGGCGTCAGCACATCGGCTGCACGCCGCCAGCTGACGTCGGGGTCGACCCAGTGGATCGCCGACGCCGAGAACACCGCCCGGAAACGCTCGCGGGGCAGACGTGCGTCCTCCAGCCGGGCGCTCAGCACCCGCAGATCGCCGCCGCCCGCGAGGTTCTGCCGCGCGAACGCGGCCAGCCGGTCCCCCGGCTCGAGCGCCGTGACGCGCAGGCCGCGGGCCAGCAGGCCGCGGGTCAGCTGTCCCGTCCCGCAGCCGATCTCCAGCACCTCATCGCCGCGTGCGATCCCAGCGACCTCGCAGGCGCAGTCGATCAGCTCGTCGGGGTAGGGGGGACGGTGGCGGTCGTAACTCGCCGCCACCCGATTGAAAACCGTGCCGTAGCTGCGCTGGAGCGTCCCGTCGGGCATCGCCACAAGCTAGGCGAGGCGCCCGACGGAGCGGCCGGCTGGTCGGCGGGCGGGGCCCGGGAGATCAGCTGGAGTCTCCCATCCGGCTCAAGACGTAGGCCTGACGGGAGCCCCGAATCGTCGTCGTTACGAGCACCAGTACGATCTTCTTCGAGACAGCATCGCCGACGCGCGGCTCGTAACTCTCGGACTCGTCAGCCAGCCCCTTGCCAAGCCCACCCTCCGACAGCGCGCGCGACCGCGACCGGCCGCGCGGTGGGTCAGGCGGCGGCCCGGGGGAGGAGGGGCCGGACGCGACGGTCACGGCGAGCGCACAACTGCCCGAACTCGATCGGCGGGCGCTGGCCGCGCTCAGCGAGGTCGGCCGCGACTGGGCGGGGTGCATGCCGGCACGGCAGGTCTGGGAGCGCGCGCTGCCCGTCGATCGCCGCCTGGAGTTCGCCGACCCGCGGTCCTCGCGCGCCGGGCGCTTCCTGCACATCCGCAGCGTCGGGCGCGAGGCGCAGGACGACGAGCTGGAAGCGACCGCCGCGGCGGGCGAGGGCGACTCGCGGTCGGGCCGCCTGGCCTACGCCGTGCGGCACGCGCTGATCGGCCCCGCGCTGCGCAGCACAGCGATCGCCGAGGAGCAGATGGGGCGGCTGCTCGCGCTCGCCGTGCTCTCGCCCGACGCGCTGTCCTCGGTCGCCTACGGGCCGGAAGCGATGCTGGCGATCCTCGTGCTCGCCGGCACGGGCGAGCTGAAGCTCTCGCTGCCGATCGGGGCGGCGCTGGCGGTGCTGATGCTCTCCGTCGGCCTCGGCTACCGCCAGGTGATCCGCGCCTACCCGCACGGCGGGGGCTCCTACATCGTCGCCAGCGACAGCCTCGGGCGCCAGTGGGGCCTACTCGCCGGCGCCGGGCTGATCGTCGACTACATCCTCACCGTCGCCGTCTCGGTCGCGTCCGGGGTGGAAGCCGTCACCTCGGCGATCCCCTCGCTCGACTCCGCGCGGGTCGCGATCGGCCTGGTCGTGATCGTGCTGCTCGTCGCCGGCAACCTGCGCGGCGCACGCGACGCCGGCGCCGCCTTCGCCGCCCCCACCTACCTGTTCGTCGCCGCGATCGCGCTCGTCGTGATCGCCGGCCTGGTCAAGGCGGGCACCCACGGCTTTCACCCCACCGCCGCGGCCCCCCACCGCGCGACCGAGGCCCTTGGCGTGCTGCTGCTGCTGCGCGCCTTCGCCTCCGGGGCGACCGCGATGACCGGGATCGAGGTGATCTCGAACGCCGTCCCGGTCTTCCACCCTCCGCAGGCGCGGCACGCCCGCCAGACGCTCACGGTGATGATCGGGCTCTTGATCGCGATGTTCGTCGGCGTCGTGCTCGTCGCCCATTTCGACGGCGCCGCACCCGGCGGCAGCCAGACGGTGCTCTCCCAGATCGCACACGACAGCGTCGGCGGCGGCATCCCCTACGGCTTCGTGCAGCTGGCGACCACCCTGATCCTGCTGGTCGCCGCCAACTCCGCGTTCAACGGCTTCCCGCGACTGCTGTACTTCATGGCCCGCGACGGCTACGTCCCGCGGCTGTTCCTGCGCATGGGCGACCGTCTCGCGTTCAGCAACGGCATCCTCGTGCTCGCCGTCCCCGCCGCCGTCATCTACGCCGCCTTCGGCGGGCAGACCGCCCCGCTGATCCCGCTGTTCGCGATCGGCGTGTTCCTCGCCTTCACGCTCGCCCAAAGCGGCATGGTCGCGCACTGGCTGCGCCACCGCGAGCGCGGCTGGCGCGCCGCCCTGGCCACCAACCTGCTCGGCGCGGTCCTCTCGGCGCTGGTCGTGCTGATCGCCGCGGCCACCAAGCTCACCGAGGGCGCCTGGGTCGTGGTGGTGCTCGTCCCGCTGATCGTCTGGGCGTGCGGGCGGGTGCACGCGCACTACGCGAGCGCCCGCGCGGCGCTCACGCCACGACCCGGGGTGCCACGACCCGGGGTGGGCGGGGGCGGACGAGCGACACGCGTAACGCCGCCACAGCTGCGCTCGGAGGTCTCCGAACTGCTGGCCGAGGCGCAGGACGACCCCTCCGAGGTTCACAGCTTCGCCGTCGTCCCCGTCGCGGTGCTCGACCTCGCGGCGCTGCACGCGCTCGCCTACGCCGTCTCGCTCGCCCAACCGGTGCTCGCGCTGCACATCAGCCCCACCGACGAGGAGGCCCAGCGCTTCCACCGCGAGTGGGAGGCGTGGGGGGACCATCTGCCGCTCGAGGTCGTCGTCTCTCCCTACCGGGCGACAGTCGCGCCGCTGGCCAACTACATCGCCGCGCTGCACCGCCAACGCCCCGACGTGACGCTCACGCTCGTGGTCCCCGAGCTCGTCGTCGCCCGGCGCTGGCAGCGGCTCCTGCACAGCCGCATCGCCGCACGGCTGCGGGCTGCGCTGATCGGCTACGAGGGGATCGTCATTACTACGGTTCCGTTTCACCTGCCTGCGTGAAGTGCCGCCCCAAGTGGCTCCAATCGGCGGCCACGTTTTCGAGAACGGGGGAGGGGGGTCTGTCAACCGGATCGGGGGTCGTTGGCCCCGAGCCAGGGAGGTTGGGTCTGCACAGACCAAATGGGCTTCTACATCGAAAATTCATTCATTACGTTACGTATAGTAATATAACCTTCGATCTTCGACGAATGACTGCCGCGACCGCAACGGACATAACCATGAGTAGAGGGCCAGGCCGCCCGCGCGATCCGCGCGTGCGCGACACGATCCTGTGTGCGACGCGGAGGCTCTTGGTCGAGGTCGGCTACGCCGAACTGTCGATCGAGCGGATCGCCGAGCGCGCAGGGGTCGGCAAGCCCACGATCTACCGGCGCTGGCCGAGCAAGGGCGCGCTCGTGTGGGAGGCGGTGCTCGGAAAGAGCGTGGTGCGGTCTCTGCCCGACTCGGGCAACGTGCGAGACGACCTGTGCACGATTCTGCGCTGGGGAGTCGAGCAGACAACAGCGCCCGAGGCCCACGCGGCGCTGCCCGGGATGCTGATGGAACTGCGCGCCGACCCTGAACTCGAGCGGCTCCTGCGGGCAGGCCCGATCGAGCGAGAGCACGCGCGTATCCGCACGGTTCTCGAGCGCGCCGTCGTGCGCGGTGAGCTACGCGCTGAGGTCGACCTCGACCTGGTCCTGGACATGCTCATCGGCGCCGTGCTCGGGCGTGCGCTGCTGTTGGACCATCCACTCGACGAGCGCTTCATCGACGCAATCATCGACCTCACGCTGACCGGCGCAGCCAAGCCCGACCGAGAGCCATGAGCCAGCACGAAACCGCACGGATCCTATTCGAGCTCGCGACCGCGCCCTTCATCCTCATGGGCGGCCTCCACGCGCTTGCCTCGCTCATCGATACCCTCCGGCTGACCTTCTTCGCCCCGACGAAGCCGGGCCTGCGCTCCGAGATGGAAGTTGCCGGGATTCGGCTGCGAGAGATGTTCCCCGGCGCTTCCGGGACTCGTTTCTCGATGTGGAGGGGGTGGCTTGGGTTCAACATCAGCCACGGCCTGGGAGCCGCCACTTTCGGTTTCACGATGCTAATCCTGGCGCTCCACGACTACGGCCTCGTGCAGCAGATCAGCGCCATCGAGTCGCTCACCATCGCGGTCTCCGCGGTCTACTTTCTCCTCGCCGTGCGGTTCTGGTTCTACGCGCCAGCCATTGGCTGTGGCCTCGGACTCGCCTGCTTCATCGCCGCCGCCGCACTCAGCTGATGCAGAGCTGAGACCTCGCCGCGCCAATCTCACATGGATGAGTCTGCAATGAGTGTTGCGATCACGGTCCGCGGCGTGCCCGACGAGGTACGAGACGAGCTTGCGGCACGCGCCGCCAGGGCCGGAAAGTCCCTACAGGAGTACCTCCGCGGAATGCTGCTCGAGGCTGCCGCACGTCCATCGGTGGGGGATGTCATCGCTCGCGCCCGTGCTCGCGTGGATGCGACCGGGCTGAGCGTCGCCGCCGAGACGATCCTCGCCGCGCGCGAAGCTGATCGGCGGTGAGTGCACGCATCGTTTGCGATGCCTCGGCGCTCGTTGCGCTGCTCCTGGACAGTGGCTCGGACGGCCAGTGGGCCACTGAAACGATCGCCGGATCCGACCTCGCCGCTCCGAGTCTCGTCGAGTTCGAGTCGGCGAACATCATCCGTCGGCACGAACTCGCGGGGATCGTCAGCGCCGACCAGTCAGCGCAGGCTCACGCCGACCTGCTCGATCTCGCGATCGAACCATGGCCGTATGAGCTCCTGGCTGTCAGAGCATGGGAGCTGCGCCACAACCTATCCAGCTACGACGCGAGCTATGTGGCGCTGGCCGAGCTGATCGGTGCGATGCTCGTGACGCTTGACGGGCGCATCAGCGGTGCGCCCGGGCTGCGGTGCACCATCACGACCCCACCGGCATCCGGCTCGTAACAGCCCGTCGAGCTCGGGAGACGATCGGTCACAGACAGAGCGCTCTGCTTTAGAGTAATCAGCCAGTTCGGGGTGATGTTCTTCGACGAGCCGCAGACCGCATTCGCAAATATTCGCAGTCACCTGCGCAGCGAAGGTTCTTCGGCGTTCCGGCGGACTCGTTCGCTGCCGCCTGGGACGCGATCGAACGCCAGCTTGCGCCAATAACCCGCGACGACGGACAAATCGACGCGCCGCTCGCGTTCCAGATCTTCACCGCCACGGCCTGAGCACCGCAGCTGCGCGACCGGTGCGGCGTCCCGCCAATCTGAGACAGCCCAATCTCACTCAGATGAGACCGCTGGCGTCTCATTCATGTGAGACAGGGAAGCAGTTCGGCCGCGACGCGGGCACGGACAGGGGTTCTTCGGAGCGAGAGCGGGCGTCGCCGGTCTGGCCGGCTCTGACGGCGAATAGGCCATCTGGCCGATGTAGTCGACCGTATGGCACGGCAGGCTTGGGATGATGCACGAGGAGATCATGATTCCGGTGGGCGGAGTTGACCAGGACGCGGTGGCGATCGTCCCGACTGGGACGGTGACGTTCGTGCTGACCGATGTCGAGCGCTCGACCTTGTTGTGGGAGGAGCGGGGCGAGGTGATGGCGGGAGTGATGGCGCGCTGCCACGACCTGCTCGCCGAGACTATGCAAGCCCGTGGCGGGGTGCTGCCGGAGGAGCAGGGCGAGGGTGACAGTGCGGTCGGCGTGTTCGTGCGAGCGTCGGATGCGGTTGCGTGCGCACTCGATCTGCAGCGGGCGCTAAGAAGCGAGCCGTGGCCTGAGGGCGTGGATCTGCGCGTGCGTGTCGCGCTGCACACCGGCGAGGCCATGCTGCGCGATGCGCGCAACTACACCGGCCCATCGATCCATCGCTGTGCTCGGCTGCGGGCGATCGGACATGGCGGGCAGACGCTGCTGTCGCGCTCGACGTATGAGCTGGTCGCGGGCGGCCTGCCCGACGGGGTCAGTCTGCGTGACCTCGGTGCGCATCGGCTGCGCGACCTGGCGCGGCCGGAGCAGGTGTACCAGCTGTGCCACGCGGATCTAGGAGACGACTTCCCGGCGCTGCGCTCGCTGTCAGCGCTCCCGAACAACCTGCCCGTTCAGCTCACCAGCTTCATTGGCCGCGAGGCCGAGATCTCGGAGGTTCGCGAGCTGCTCAGCCGATCGCGCCTGCTCACGCTGACCGGCGCGGGCGGGAGCGGGAAGACGCGGCTGGCCCTGCAGGTGGCGGCCGAGACGCTCGACGATCACCCTGATGGTGTGTGGTGGGTTGATCTGGCGCCGATCAGCGATTCGGCGCTGGTGGCCAGCGAGGTTGCGAGCGCGCTCTCGATTCGCGAGTTCCCGTCGCAGCCGGTGATCGACACGCTGAGCGCGCAGCTCGCCGAGCGCCGGCTGTTGATCGCACTCGACAACTGCGAGCACCTGCTGGGCGCGTGCGCCGAGTTGGCGGCGAGACTGCTCGAGGCGTGTCCCGGCGTTGTGATCCTGGCGACGAGCCGCGAGTCGCTGGCGGTCGAGGGAGAGCAGAGCTGGCGGGTGCCCTCGCTGAAGGTTCCAGAAGCCGAGCTGGCACGAGCCGCGGTCGCGGGCGTCGAAGCGATCCAGCTGTTCTGCGATCGCGCTCGACACGTGCGACCAAATTTCCGTTTGACGGACGCGAACGCACAGGCGGTGGCGACGATCTGTCAGTGCCTGGACGGAATCCCCCTGGCGATCGAGCTGGCGGCGGCGCGCGTGCGGCTGCTGACGCCGCAGGAGATCGCCGACGCGATGCGCGAGCGGTTCCTGCTGTTGACGGGGGGCTCACGCACGGCGATGCCGCGGCAGCGCACCCTCGAGGCCTCGGTCGATTGGAGCCACGACCTGCTCAGCGCGGCGGAGCAAACACTATTCCGCCGCGTTTCCGTGTTCGCCGGCGGCTGGACGCTCGATGGGGTCGAGGCGGTTTGCGCGGGCGGCGGCCTGGAGGTCGCCCAGATCCTCGACCTGCTCGCGAGCCTCGTTGACAAGTCGCTGGTGCAGGTCGAGGAGCAGGGCGTCAGGACTCGTTACGGGCTGCTGGAGACGGTCCGAGCGTACGCGCGCCAGAAGCTCAGCGATGCCGCCGAGGCGGCGCTCGTGCGCAACCAGCACCTCGACTACCACATGCGGCTTGCCGAGTCCGCGGAGCCGGACCTGTTCGGGGCGCGCCTGGAGCAGTGGCTGCAGCCGCTGACGACGGAGCTGGACAACTTCCGCGGCGCGCTCGGGTGGGCGGTCGATGCGGGGCGCGTCGGGGAGTCTCTGCGCCTCGCCTCTGCGCTGTGGTTGTTCTTCGAGGCGCGTGGCCACTGGCGCGAGGGCAAGGGGCACCTCGAGTCGGCGCTCGCCGGGGAGGGTGCAAGCGCGCTCCCTCGGGCAAAGGCGCTGGTCGCTGTGGGCCACATCGGGACGATCGAACTCGACTGGGTGGCGACGCGGCGCTTTGCCGAGGAGGCGCTGGCGATCGGCCGCGAAGTCGGCGACGAGCGCACCGTGGGTCGAGCACTCGATCTGATCGGGTGGGCGCTGATCTCGCTCGAGCCCGAGGCTGCCATGCCCGTGCTCGAGGAGAGCATCGCCATCACCCGCCCGCTCGGGGACGCCTGGTTTCTGGCCGATGCGCTCTACGGGGCAGGCTTTCTTGCAAACGTTGGCGGGTGGCTGAAGGCAGCGCCTCCGCTGCTCGAAGACGCCCTGGCGGTATCGCGTGCGGCGGGCAACCTGCTCGGTATCCGTGAGTCGCTCACCTGGCTCGGCGGCAACGCGGTGGGGCGGTGTCAATTCGCGGAGGCGGAGGCGATGCTGGGGGAGGCGCTCGCGCAGTCGCGTTCGCTCGGCGACCCGGTGTTCGCGATGGTCGATCTCGGGTTCCTCGGTTTCGCCAAGATCCGCACGGGGGAGTGGGCGCCCGCGCGAGCGTACCTCGAGGAGGCGGTCACCTTGGGCGTGCGTATGGCCCACGACGCGACGCCACTTATGCAGTGGTACCTGGGACTGCTGGAGTACGCCACCGGCGAGCTCGAGCGCGCGGAGGCGCTGATGAGTGAGGCGTTGCCGGCGGCGCGCGCCAACAACTACGCCTCTTTCACCGTCGGCGCGCTGCTCATCACAGCAGCCGCCCAGCTGGCGCGCGGAGAGACGGCGCCGGCCGTGGCCGCGATCGAAGAAGCGGTGCTCGTCGCGCGCGAGAGCGGGAACCCACTGGCGATCGGGGCCGCGCTCGAGGTGCAGGCGCAGCTTGCGGTCGGCGCCGGCGAGGTCTCCACGGCTGAGGAGCTGCTACACGAGGCGCTGCGCGCCTTCCATGACGCCGGCGACCCGGGTGGCGTCGCGGACGTGCTGGAGTCGCTCGCTGCGCTCGTCCGCGAGCTGCAGAACGAAGAGCAGGCCGTTCGGTTGCTGGGCGCGGTAGATACCATTCGCGCCGACCTGGGCTGTGTGCGCTTCCCGGTGCGTCAGCCACTCTACGAAGCGGAGTTCAGCGCGCTGCGCGAGACGCTCAGTGAGGAGGCTTTCGCGGCGGCCCGGTCAGCCGGGGCCTCGCTCGGGCTCGATGAAGTGGTCGCCTACGCAGAGCGTGGCCGCGGAGAGCGCAAGCGGCCGTTGCGCGGTTGGGAGAGCCTGAGCCCGGCGGAGCTGCGAGTCGTGCAGCTCGTCGCCGAGGGCCTGACCAACCCGCAGATCGGCGAGCGCCTGTTCATCTCGCGTCGCACGGTCCAGGCGCACCTGTCCCATGTGTTCGCCAAGCTCGCCGTTTCCATCGCGCGCCGAGCTCGCAGCGCAAGCGGGCGCGAAGAGAACTCTAGCTCCACCGAGCCGGCAGCGCTCGCGCCGATTACGCCACTAGTTCGGGGCCGGTGTGGACGACCTCTGCGCGTTGGATCTTGCTGTCGAGCTTCAGCATCCGCGCCTCGCCCAGCCGCGGCGGATCGCCCCGTAGCGTAGCTCTGCGGCCGTCTGGAAGGAAATGAACGTCGGCCGGCCCGTGATGATCGGCGCGTAGCGCTCAGCCAGCCGTGAGTTCGGGACCAGGTCGGCGGACTTCCTGGCCCTGGTTGATTTACATAACATATATTATCGGGCGAGCGAGGGTAGTGCATCAGTTTGTCGACGAGTTCGAGCCCGGCTTCGGGGCCGAAGGCCATTGTCACGGCCACGGCGCGGTTGAGTTCTACGACCGGGGAGTCGGTGAGGGCCGCCAGGCCGTCGTACAGCGCGACGATCCGGGGCCAGTCGGTCACCCGGACGCTCGGCGCTCGCGCGTGGCAGGCGGCGATCGCGGCCTGCAGGGTGTACGGCCCCAGCGCGCCGCTGAACTCCTCGGCCCGCCGCAGCCCGGCCAGGCCACGCTGCACGAGCAGATGGTCCCAGCGCGCGCGGTCATGGTCGGCGAGCAGACGCAGCGTCAGCGCGACGCGCGCCTCCCGGGACAACACCGGATGGCACACCATGAAGATCAGACGCAGCACGTCGTCCTGCACGTCTTCGACCTGCGCGGCGAGGTCGGACTGATCGAGCTGCTGGAGGATTTCCAGCTCGCGCCCGATCAGCTCCCGCTTACGCTCGAGCGTGACCCGCCGGCGCAGCTCGTCGATACCCCGGCGCTTGGCGGTGGCCATCAGCCATGCGCCCGGCTGATCCGGGATGCCCGACGCAGGCCACTGCTCGAGCGCGGCGACGAGCGCATCCTGTGCCAGATCCTCGGCGACCGCCACGTTGCGCACGATGCGAGTCAGCCCGGCTATCAGCCGGGCTGACTACTCGATCCGCCAGAACGGCGTCGATCGCACGATGGGTGACCGACGGGCTCACGCGCCTAATTCGGGGCCGTCTGCTCGCGCAGCCGCTCGTTGGCCTCGCGCAGCTCCGGCGGGGCTACCGGCGGCGAAAGCCGCGGTCCGGCGTCGGGTCGAGCGGGCTCGGCGGCAGACCGGGCGGCGGATCCTCGAGGTTGTAGTCCGACGGCGCGATGTCGTTGGGCGCGCCGGGGTGGAACAGCGACGCGAGCAGCTGGGCCTGCCCGCGGCCGACGCCGAGCTCGCCCATGCCGCCGTTGTACATCTGGATGCCAGCGGACTCGCAGTGCGGATGCTGGCGAGCCGAGTTGGACAGCAACCGGACACTCGCTCTCGGCGATGCTCCCTACACTTCAAAGAGCTGTGTCGACACATCCTGCGAGCCAGAGCGAACCCGAGCACTTGGAGCTTCCCGGTCGAGGAGCTGTTGCGCCGGGTGCGTCCGCTGCCTGACCACGATGAGATGGTGATCGAGGATCTCAGCGAAGAGGAGGGCGAGGCCTTCCTCGCAGCCGTCCAGTCGTGACCGCGCCCGGATCGCGCGGCGCGATCGTGATCGATACTGATGTCTTCAGCGCTGACCTGGTCCCGACGTCACGGCTGGCTGAACGCTACGCGCCGATCATCACCGGCCGGCCAGCGTTCATCTCCTTCCAGACGGCCACGGAGCTGCGCTACGGGGCGATCCGCCGAGGCTGGGGCGAGGCGCGGATGCTGAAGCTCGACAGCAAGATCCAGCGCGCGGAGGTCGTCCACACCGGCCCCGAGCTCGTGGCGATATGCGCCCAGCTGCGCGCCGACTGCGCCGCGATCGGACACGCTCTCGCGCAGCGCGAGCATACCGCCGACCGCTGGATCGCCGCGACCGCGCTCCGCCTCAGGATCCCGCTCGTCTCGAACGACACCATCTTCAAGGCCGTACCCGGCCTCACAGTCGAATCGCTCGCGTAAAACGGTCGCCGCCGAGCGAAAGCGTAATGAGCGTCCTCGCGCGTCGTCTCGCGGACTGCGCGGTTGAGGTCGTCGCGTCGGTCTCACATGGATGGGACGCCGCGGTCTCAGATGAATGGGACTGGGCTGTCTCAGATCGGCGGGACGCCGCAGTCGCTGGCCCCTCTCAGCGCTTACCAAGACGCCATGGCGCGTGAGAGCAGTAGTTCGTGCTCGCGCTCGTTGTTGCATAGGGCGGCTGCGCGTTCGAACTCCGCGCGCGCTTCCGCGAGGCGCCCGAGACGCACGAGGATGTCGCCGCGTACGCCGGGCAGGAGATGGTAGCCACGCAGGGCTGGCTCAGCGGCGAGCGAGTCGACGAGTTCGAGCCCGGCTTCGGGGCCGAAGGCCATTGTCACGGCCACGGCGCGGTTGAGTTCCACGACCGGGGAGTCGGTGAGGGCCGCCAGGCCGTCGTACAAGGCGACGATCCGGGGCCAGTCGGTCGCCTGCACGCTCGGCGCTCGCGCGTGGCAGGCGGCGATCGCGGCCTGCAGGGTGTACGGCCCCAGCGCGCCGCTGAACCCCTCGGCCCGCCGCAGCCCGGCCAGGCCACGCTGCACGAGCAGATGGTCCCAGCGCGCGCGGTCATGGTCGGCGAGCAGACGCAGCGTCAGCGTGACGCGCGCCTCCCGGGACAACACCGGATGGCACACCATGAAGATCAGACGCAGCACGTCGTCCTGCACGTCTTCGACCTGCGCGGCGAGGTCGGACTGATCGAGCTGCTGGAGGATTTCCAGCTCGCGCCCGATCAGCTCCCGCTTACGCTCGAGCGTGACCCGCCGGCGCAGCTCGTCGATACCCCGGCGCTTGGCGGTGGCCATCAGCCATGCGCCCGGCTGATCCGGGATGCCCGACGCAGGCCACTGCTCGAGCGCGGCGACGAGCGCATCCTGTGCCAGATCCTCGGCGACCGCCACGTTGCGCACGATGCGAGTCAGCCCGGCTATCAGCCGGGCCGACTCGATCCGCCAGAACGGCGTTGATCGCACGATGGGTGACCGACGGGCTCACGCGCCTAATTCGGGGCCGTCTGCTCGCGCAGCCGCTCGTTGGCCTCGCGCAGCTCCGGCGGGGTCACCGGCGGCGAAAGCCGCGGTCCGGCGTCGGGTCGAGCGGGCTCGGCGGCAGACCGGGCGGCGGATCCTCGAGGTTGTAGTCCGACGGCGCGATGTCGTTGGGCGCGCCGGGGTGGAACAGCGACGCGAGCAGCTGGGCCTGCCCGCGGCCGACGCCGAGCTCGCCCATGCCGCCGTTGTACATCTGGATGCCGGCGGACTCGCAGTGCGCGTACAGGCGGCTGAGTTCCTGCAGGCGGCCGACGCGGCAGGGCTTGACGTTGACGATCCGTACCTCGATCGGGGTCGTGTCGATCGACGCGACGCTCGTGATCGGCGCGTCGTAGGAGACGCGGTCGGCGATCGGCGTGAGCAGCTCGAGCACCGCGGGGTGGTCGTGCGGGTCCTCGAAGACGACCTCGGTGAACGTGGCCAGCGTGCGTTCGTACATCGCCAGCAGCGCCGCCTCGGACTCGACCTCGAGGCCGTACTGGCCCTTGAAGTCGATCGTCGCGACACCCTCGATGGCCGCGACGCGGTCCATGATCTGCTGCGTCCACGATGGCGTGACGTCCAGCTTGAAGCCAACCGTCGGATGCATCGCCCGCCGGTTGGCGACCTTGTCGATCGCGGGTGGATCGCCGAGCCCGAAGGAGTTGACGAACGTCACCGGCCGGGGCGCACGGCCAAGGACCTCGGGCAGGCTGGTGGCCGCCTGGCGCAGCGCGAGATCGAGCGCCGCGGACTCGAACGTCCAGCGCCGCCAGTTGCGTGCCAGCTCGTACGCGGGCGGCTCGGGCCACATGTCGATCGCGTCGAGGTGGGCGAGGAAGCCGGCGAGCGTCGCCCACTCGCCGACCAGCGGGAAGTTGCTGGCACGCAGGCTCTGCTGATCCTCCCCCATGCCGACCTGCTCGCCGACGCCCTCCTCGCCACGGCCCTGCAGTCGCAGCTGCGTCGTCGAGTGGTCCTCGAGCCCGGTCAGGGCGCTCGGCACGAGCGCCTCGAACGAGGACGACTCAATCGCGATCGGCAGGTCCTTGACGGCGCTCCAGAGGTCGATCATGAGCAGGTGGGCAGCTCAGCGGGCAGCGTCGGCCCAGTCGCGCAGGCGGTCCGAGAACTGCGGCGTGGCTGCGCTCACCTCGACAACGGCGTTGGCCGGGACGTTTGCCCGGCGGGCGGCGGCCAGGATCGCGTCGGGCGAGGGCGCCTCGTAGAGGCAATAGGTGCGTCGCCGGTCGGCGCTCAGGAACGAGAAGAGCCAGCGGACTCCCTCGTCGCTGTTGACCTCCTCGATCAGCTTGACGTCGGCGTCGGTGAGATCGAGCTGATCGGCGAAGTTGCGCTCGATCACGTATAGGGCCATCGACTGATCGTAGCCGGGATTGCTTTTCACTCTGGGGCGAGACCGTGTCGGTGGGCGTAGGACGCGGCCTCGGTGCGGTTCGCGCAGTCGGTCTTGCGCAGGATGCTGCGAATGTGGTTGGCCGCGGTGTGTTCGCTGATCGTCAGCTCCTCGCCGATCTCGCGGTTGCTGAGCCCGCTCGCGACCAGCTTCAGGATTTGCGCCTCGCGTGGGGAGAGCCCGCCCGGGATACCGCTGTCTGGGGCGGGCACGCCGAGCGAGCCGATCTTGCCAAGTAGTCCCTTCATGCCGATCCGCTCGGCCAGGCCGGCGGCCTCGCCAAGCAGGGCCGCAGCGTACTCGCGGGCTCCGCGACCCTGTCCGAGCAGGAAGCGCCCGTACTCGTAGGCCGTGTGAGCCACCCAGGTCGACGCTCCCATCCGCCTGTTCTGCTCCATCGCCCGCTCGAAGTGCTGCTCGGCCAGCCCTGGCTCCCGGAGTGTCGCGGCGAGCATGCCCAGATAGCGATCGGCGGAGCCGTAACAGGCGACCAGATGACCGATCATCACGTTGGTCCCTGCGAGCGGCTCCAGCTCGGGGTAGACGATCGCCGCCATGGTCTCGTCGTCAACTGCGGCACAGGCGTCGGTCAGGTAGGTGAGCGTCGCCAGCCACAGCGATGCCTGGTAGCTGTCGATGCCCTCCGCGGCGAGCCTCGAGAGTTCGCGCTTGGCCTCGCGCTCCATGCCCAACTCGGCGAGCACCGCGGCGAGCCCGGGACGCCATGGGCCCTCCCGCTCGACCCCGCCCGCAAGGATCCTGATTACCGGCGCGAGTTCCGCCAGACGCCCCTGCTCGCGGCGAACGCCGAACATCAGGATGCCGTGAGTACCGGACGCATCGCGACCGGTCAGCAGCCGGGCCCAATCGTGCGAGCGCGCCGCCATCGCTTCGGCATCCGCGAGGTTTCCGTCGCAGAGAGCGATCGCGGATCCGTAGTGCTCGGCCACGTGGTGCATGAACGGCTGTGCTGTGTGCTCGGCCATCGCACGTAGAGCGACCACCTCGGCCCGAGCGCAGTCGAGGTCGCAGAGAGCGACGAAGGTCGGCACGCGCCACGCCATCGCCTCCGTGTGGATCTCGGCATCCCCCAGTTCCTGTGCCAGGTCTCTCGCCTCGGTGAGCATCGAAAGGATCTGCTCGAGCGGGGTCGTGCCGCGTGCCCAGTAGGAGCCAACCAGCACCTTGGCGAGCCCCGCGCGATCCTCATATCGCCTTGCCAGCGCGACGGCGTTTTCGCGCACGAGTGCGCCACGCTCGCGCTCACCCGCGAAGTCGAGCGCCCGCGAAAGTCCCGCGAGCAGGCCAATCCGCAGCTCGTCGCTGCTGTCGTCAACCGCCGCAAGCGCCTCTTCGAGGAGCTGGGTCGCATCCGGTCGTATAACCCCGGGGCGCCAGCACGCATCCTCGTAGCCGATCGCTGCGCGGGCGAGCAGCTCCCCGCTGTCCAGTGCGCGAGCGATCTCGGCGGCCGACATGTAGGCATCCAGCGCGTCGGTCGCCTTGCCCGCCCGATGGCTGGCGGCGCCCAGCTCGAGCAGGGCGCCGGCGCGCTCAGGCTTGCCCTGGATCCCGATCTCGATTGCGGTCTGCAGCCGCATGGCAGCGTCGCCGAAGGCAAGGGCGGCGCTCGCCGCCCGCGCTGCCCGCAGGTTGTAGTCGATCGCCCGCTCGGCCCCGCCGAACGGGGCGGCTGCGCCGAAGTGATGGGCGAGGTCTGCGAGTACGCGATCGGAGTCGGCACCGGCGCTCTCGAGCGCTTCCCCGACGCGGAGATGCAGTTCGGCTCGCCGCAGCCGCGAGAGTCGGTCATAGAGCGCCCGCCGGACGATCTCGTGGGTGAAGCGGCAGGCCAGTCGCTTGGCGTGGAGCTCCTCGATCATGCCGCTGCCGACTGCCTGCTCGAGCGCGGCGAGCAGCTCGGGCTCGGCGATGCCGGCGGCGCGGCGGACCGGCTCCAGCTCGAACTCCGGCCCGGCGGCTGCCGCAAGCTCGAGCAGCTCGATGGTTCTCGGGGCCAGGCGGGACAGCCTCTGGTTGACGATCTCGCGGACGCTTTCGGGCGTGCCGAACTCGGTAAGCGGCCGGGTCACCCTCACCTGCCCACCGGCGACCTCGACGATTCCCGTCTCCACCGCGGCGCGCCATAGCTCGCAGACGAGGAAGGCGTTGCCGGCGGTGAGGTCGTGGATCGTGGCTGCAAGCTCGTGCAGCTCGCGGTCGTCGGGGTCGGGGTCGCTGCCGGCGGCACGGCTGACCAGGTCCGAGACCTCGGCCCCCGAAAGCCCCTCCAGGCGCATGCGCACGACATCGTCGGAGCGGCGTAGGTCGGCAAGCGTTTCCGCGAGTTCCGCGGGCACATCGGCTTCGCTGTCGCGGAAGGTCGCGAGGATCAGCAGGCGGGCGCTCCAGGCAGAGCGCGCCAGGTGTCGCAGGAGCAGCAGCGTCGTTGCGTCCGCCCAGTGCCCGTCCTCGAGCACAAGCAGTATCGGTCTTGCGCAGCTGATGTTCGCAAGCAACTCGGCAACCGCCGTGTGGAGACGATGGCGCTCGGTGTCGGCGTCGGCCTTCACCGGTTGCGCCAGCCCGCCGAGGAGGGCGGGCAGGTCGGGCAGCAGCCGGGTCAACTCGGCGCCGCCAGTGCCGAGTGCGGCACGCAGCTGCGCCTCGTCGGTTACCCGCACCAGGCGTTCGAGCGCCTCGACGAATGGCCCGTACGGCGTGCGCACCACCGCGTCACAGGCGCCGTAGAGAACAAGCACCCCTTCCGCAGCGACCTGACCGGCGAACTCGCGCGCCAGACGGCTCTTGCCTGCGCCCGGCTCGCCCGCGAGCATCGCGACGCGGCGCCTCTCCCCTGCGGCTCGCGGCATCAGGGTTCGGAGCTTCTCGAGGCCCGCCGCGCGGCCGACGAACGGGGAAGTTGAGGTCGGGCGCAGCGGGTCTGGAAGGTCCGGGATCTTCGCGTCCATAAAACGACGATAGTCAGTCTTGACCATGCCGACGTGGAGTCGATCGAGACATGGGCACTCGAATTGGGTCAGCTCAGGTCATGACGGCGGCATCCGGGCGCCCTAGGCTCGGCCGAGGAGAGTGAAGACACCCGACCAGGAACCAGGAACAACCGGCCAGAGGAACCAGGAACACCAGGCCAGGAACCAGGAACAACCGGCCAGAGGAACCAGGAACACCAGGCCAGGAACCCCGAACTGGTTACGACGACCAGCCGGAACCAGGGGAACTGGTTAAGACGACCAGCCAGGAAGGAAGGAAGGCATGAGCACCGCGAACGCCCTAACACAGACGGCCCGCAACGAGATGCCCGGTTTCAGGGGACGGCTCACAAGCGCCGGGGACTCGGGCTACGACGAGGCCCGCAAGGTTTACAACGCGATGATCGACCGGCGGCCGGCCCTGATCGCAAGCTGCGCCGATGCCGCCGATGTGGCGAGGGTCGTGTCGTTCGCCGGCGAGCGCGAGCTTTTGCTGGCTGTGAGGGGAGGCGCCCATAATGGCGCCGGGCTGGGAACGTGCGAGGACGGCGTGGTGCTCGACCTCGGGGGCCTGAGGGGAGTCGAGGTGGATCCCGGCGCTCGGACGGTGAGAGTCGGCGGTGGCTGCACGTGGGGCGAAGTGGATGCTGCGACCAACGCGCACGGCCTGGCGACGCCGAGCGGGATCATCTCGACGACCGGCGTTGGTGGTCTCACGCTCGGTGGCGGTCTTGGGCATTTGACCCGCAAGTACGGCCTGACGATCGACAACCTGCTCGAGGCCGAGGTCGTGCTTGCCAGCGGCGCCACGGTCAGGGCTGCTGCGGACGAGCACCCGGACCTCTACTGGGCGATTCGCGGCGGTGGCGGCAATTTTGGCGTCGTCACGTCTTTTCTGTTCAGACTGCACGAAGTCGACACGGTCATCGGGGGCCCGACTTTCTGGCCGGTCGAGTTGGGCGCCGAGGTGTTGGGTGCCTACCGCGACTTCCTGCCGAACGCCCCGCGTGAGCTGAATGGTTTTTTCGCCTTCGCTTCGGTCCCGCCGGCGCCACCCTTCCCCGACGAACTTCATCTGCGCAAGGTCTGCGGGGTGGTCTGGTGTTATGTGGGCGCTCCCGAGGACGCCGCCGGGGCGATGGCGCCGCTGCTGGACGCCCTGCCGGAGCCGTTGCTGCACGCAGCCCAGCCGATGCCCCACCCGGCTCTGCAGGGCGCCTTCGACCCTGTGTACCCCGCCGGAGACCAGTGGTATTGGCGCGCCGATTTCGTCAAGGAGATCCCCGACGCTGCCGTCGAGGCGCACGCCAAGTTCGGCGCTGAAATGCCGACGTGGCAGTCGACGATGCACCTGTACCCGATCGACGGAGCTGCCCACGACGTCGGCCCAGCGGACACCCCGTGGAGCTACCGCGATGCGGTCTGGGGCTCGGTCTTCGCCGGTGTCGATCGCGATCCCGCCAATGCCGAGGCGATCCGTCGCTGGTGTGTGGACTACTTCGAGGCGCTTCACCCATACTCCGCCGGCGGTGCCTATGTGAACATGATGATGGACGAGGGCGAGGAGCGGGTACGGGCGAGCTACCGCCACAACTACGATCGGTTGGCGCAGATCAAGGGCATCTACGACCCGGATAACCGCTTGCGCGTGAACCAGAACATCCGTCCCGCGAGCACGCCTGCGACACCTTCGGCGCGGGCCACATGATCACCATGCCCCTCTACATGGACCGCCACGATCTCCCGAACGCGACCGCTGCCGACATCGCAGCCGCTCACATGCGCGATCTCGAGGTTCAGGATGGATTCGGCGTGCGCTTCGTCACCTACTGGTTCGAAGAGGGCGCGGAGAGTGGCTTTTGCCTGGTCGAGGGCCCGGACGAGCAGGCCGTCGAGGCAGCCCATCGGGCAGCCCACGGGCTGCTTCCGTCGAACGTCATCGAGGTCGATCAGGCCGTCGTGCGTGGCTTCTTCGGTCGGCTGAATACCCATCCTCCTGGCGAGCCATACATAGAAAGCGCTTTCCGGGCCATCCTCTTCACCGACATGGTCGACTCCACTCGTCTCACCCAGCAATTGGGAGACCTTGCAGCGATGAGGCTGCTACGGGTGCACGACTCAGTCGTACGCGCCGTCCTGGCACGCTTCGGCGGCAGCGAGGTCAAGCACACCGGCGACGGGATCATGGCTGCGTTCACCTCGGCCTTCCAGGCGGTCTCCGCGGCAATGCAAATCCAGCGGGCGCTGCAGGAGCGCGACGAACCGGCGCAGAGGCGCCTGCACGTGCGTGTCGGGGTGGCGGCCGGGGAGCCCGTCACCGAGCAAAACGATCTCTTTGGTGCGGCGGTGCAGCAGGCCGCGCGCTTGTGCGCGTCGGCTCAGCCCGATTGCATTGTCGTTTCGTCTGGGGTGCATGATCTCTGTCGCGGCAAGAGCATCCGGTTTTCCGACGGCGGCCCCATCGCCATGAAGGGCTTCGACGAGCCGATCGAGCACTTCGAGGTCGAGTGGCGCGATTGAGCGTCAGACTTCGTGGCCCCGATCGAGTAGCCCGGCACGGCGAGCGTGTTACACCCGCGTGCCCACCGCGAGCAGGTACTCCATCTCAAAGCGCGCCTGCTTGGCAGTGCCACGGTTCCAATCCTCATAGAAGTCGTCCAGCGCCGCGTCGAACTCCGCTTGGCGTCCGGCTGCGCTCGTGTTCGCCTGCGCGGCGATAGTTGGACCGTACTGAGCCTTGAAGTGCTCGCGAAAGTCGCTGGCACGCTCGAATGCGGTGACGTCGAGCACGTCGCGCTGCATCGAACCGAATTCAACGCGGTCACCGAACAGGTCACTGAGGTGCTGCTCGCTGCCCCACAACGGCGGCGGTTGCGCACCAGGCGGCGGGGCTGGCGCGAACGGGCCCATCATTCGGAACATCGCGCCAACCTGACCCTCGGGCGTCCAACTGAGAAGCCCAATTTTGCCGCCCCGACGGCACACGCGGATCAGCTCATTGGCAGTGTCCTGGTGGTGAGGAGCGAACATGGCGCCGATTGAGGAGATCACGACATCGAACGATTCGTCCTGGAATGGCAAGCACTCGGCGTCAGCCTGCACCCACTCGAGTTCTAGACCCTGAGCCTCCGCGCGGCCGCGGCCCGCTTGCAACAGCTCGGGCGTCAGATCGCTGGCGGTAACATCCGCGCCCACCTGTGCCGCGGGTATCGAGGCGTTGCCGGTCCCGGCAGCCACATCGAGGACGCTCATCCCTGCGCCGATGTCGCATGCCTGCACGAGCCTCGGCCCCAACGGCAGCAGGAACGTCTCGACCATCGACGGGTAATCGCCCGACGCCCACATCGCACGATGGCGCGCCTTCAGCTCAAAATCCGACATGGTTGACGACAAGACAACCCCCCTTGATCGATGCGGATCGTACCTCGTCTGGACACAAGCAGCAAATCGTTGGCCCTTAGCGACACGGGCTGCGCCGCCTTCCCCTGCCTAACCCCGGGCCGGCGCGGCCTGCGGGGTGACGTCGATGACGACGGTGTAGGGCCCGCGGGAGATGCCGCCCCTGAAGGCACGAGTCGAGACGACGCGCAGGCGGCGGTACCAGGAGCCGAAGCGGTGGGTGCCGGGCAGGCGGTGCGCGCGCACGAGGTCGAAGGCGACGATGTGCGCGGGGTAGGCGAAGCCGAGGCCGTCGATCAGCTGGCCGGTGGCGTGCGCGCGAGGCGAGCCCCAGCCGCGCCAGTGCGCGGAGGCGATGCCCTCGGTGGAGCCGAGCGAGCCGCCGGTTTCGCAGGCGTGCGGGGCGTAGCGCCAGGCGGCGCGGTTCTGGGAGGGAAGCCGCGGGTTGTTGCAGCCGATGATCGGGTAGCGCGCGCCGGTCGCGACGACGCGCGCCGCGTGGCCGGTCGATTGGCTGGCGAGCAGCGGCGTCGCGGCGCCGGCAGCCGGCGCAAGCGCATGTAGACGCGCGCCGGCCCCGTTGAGGACTGTCGCAAATGCGGGGCGGGTGGCCGTGAGCACGAGCAGTGCGCCCATGGTGAGCAGTGGCACGAGGCGCTGACGCCAGGAGGGCAGTCGCATGGGCGGGATTGTAGTGGGCAGTTGCGATGGCTTTTTCGCGCCGGTGGCGGGAGCGTCCTCGCTCAAGCGCGCGTCGAGGCAGGCCGATGCGAAAGCATGGCGAGCAGCGGCGAGGCGGCGTCGGCAGGCGCGGACGGGACGCGTCGTCGTCTTCGCGCACCGGCACGCCTCGCCCCAAAGGCGTCCCGCCACGCGCCCACTCCCCGACGCTCCGCTCCGCAGGCGCACCTCCATTCGGGCCCCCATGCGCGCACCCCCCCAAGCCTCGCTCCGCAGGCGCATGCCCACCGGCGCACGTACGCGCGCGCACGCGCACACACGTGCGCACACACGGTCGCAGCGTTCGCGAAAACAAACGCTCTGAGCCTCGCGGCCGCCGCCGCGGGCATCGCAGCAACGGCGTGGCTGGGTTTGACGGGATTCGCGTGGAGCGATTACGAAACGGAGGTGGCGCGGGTGTACGCGGCGCTGGCACAGGGCCATGTGGCCGAGGCGCTGAGGATCGCGCCGGTGTACGGCGGGTCGCTGGTGCTGCGGGCGCCGTTCGCGTTGCTGCCGGGCCTGTGGGGCGGCGGCGCGCAGGCGATCTTCCGGGTGGTGGCGCTGCCGTGTTTGGCGGCGGCGGCGGCACTCGGGGTGTGGCTGGTGGCGGATATGCGGCGGCGCAACCTGTCGAGGCTGGCACGCGGTGTGGCGCTCGCGCTGTGCGTGGCGAACCCGGTGACGGTCGGAGCGCTCGAAGTCGGTCACCCGGAGGATCTGCTGGGCGGCGCGGCGTGCGTGGCGGCGGTTCTGTGCGCGGCGCGCGGAAGGGCGGCGTGGGCGGGGGTGCTGCTCGGGGCGGCGGTCGCGAACAAGGAGTGGGCGTTGCTGGCGGCGGGCCCGGTGCTGCTCGCGCTGCCGGCCGGCCGAGCAAGGTGCGCGGTCGCCGCGAGCGCGACGGCGGCGGCGATCGTCGCCCCGCTCGCGGTCGTCCATGCGGGGAACTTCGTCGCGGAGACGAAGGCGACGAGCCAGACTTCGAGCGCGATCTTTCAGCCGTGGCAGTGGTGGTGGTTCTTCGGTCACCACGGCGGAGTCGTGAAGGGCACGTTTGGACGGGTGAAACCGGGTTACCGGACCGGGCCGGCGTGGGCGGGTACCGTGAGTCATCCGTTGGTGCTGGCCGCCGGGGTGGCGCTGCCGGCGGCATTGTGGTGGTCGCGCAGGCGCAGAGCCACCAGCCGGCGGTGCGGAGAGCGCGACGCGCTGTTGCTGTTGGCGCTGCTGCTATTGGCGCGATGCACGCTGGACACGTGGGATACGCAGTACTACATCGAGCCGCTGCTGCTCGCGTTGTGCGCGTGGGAGGCCAGGGGCGCGCGCGGGTTGCCGACGCTCGCAATCGCGACGACGGCGCTGGCGTGGATCGACTTCGAATGGCTGCGCTACCACGCAAGCGCAGACGCACAGGCGGCGGTGTTCCTGATGTGGACCATCCCCTTGGCAGCTGCACTGGCGGCGGCGCTGTTTTCGCGGCGTGCCGCCCACGTTCTTGATTGATTGGAGCCCCGTTGGGGCTCCCGGGTGGGGGTTCGCAGCCTGAACCGCAGGCGGGTGGAAAAACCGAGTGGGACCGCTGCTCAGGTGACGACGGTCAGCTGCTTTGGCAGGCCGTTGAGGATGGTGCAGCCGGTGTCGGTGACGAGCACCAGATCCTCGATGCGTACGCCGATGAGCCCGGGGACGTAGACGCCCGGCTCGACGGTGACGATCTGGCCGGCGCGCAGGCGGCGGTTCTCGGGGGCGGTTCGCGAAAGGCGGGGACCCTCGTGGACCTCGAGGCCGACGCCGTGGCCGAGGCCGTGGCCGAAGTGCTCGCCGTGGCCGGCGTCCTCGATCACCGTGCGGGCCGCCGCGTCGACCTCGCGCCCGGTGGGGCCCGAGCGGACCGCATGCAGGCCGGCGAGCTGGGCGCGCAGAACCAGATCGTAGATCGCGAGGTGCTCGTCGGGCAGGTGCTCGCCGGTCGCGTAGGTGCGGGTGCAGTCCGAGCAGTAGCCGTCGTGCAGCGCGCCCCAGTCGATCGTGACGAGCGTGTTCGGGGCGATCGGCTCGTCGCGGGGCTGGGCGTGCGGCAGTGCGGAGTGGGGCCCGGCGGCGACGATCGTCGGGAAGCTCAGCGCGCTCGCACCGAGGTGGCGCATGCGCAGCTCGAGGTCGATCGCGACGTCGCGCTCGGTGCGCCCGGCAAGCCCGCCTTCGAGCACCTCGCGCAAAGCCCGATCGGCCAGCTCGGCGGCGGCCTGGATGCGGTCCACCTCGGCTGGTTCCTTGCACTCGCGCAGGTCCTCGACGAGGCCGGCGGCGGCGACAAGCTCGAAACGGCTGTCGAGGCGCCTCAGGACGGAGTGCTGCTTGACGGTGAGCGTGGCGTCGTCGAAGCCGAGCCGTCCACCGCCGGCAAGCACCGCATCGCCGAGCAGCGGCTTCTGCTCCTCGGCTTCGTCGCGGGCTCGCCTCTCGACCCGCTGCCCGGCATCCACGAGCCCCTGCCGTTCCTCCTCCCTCGCCGGCCCTGCGAGTGCTGTCAACAGGTCCACCTGCACGATGTGCCGTTGGTAGCGAGCGGGCACCTGGGCCTCGATTTGGGTGGCGTAGCGAAAGTCGGTGAGCAACCACGGTGCGCCGGTGGCCGGGACCAGCACGACACCGTTGGAGCCGTCGTAGCCGGAGAGGTAGCGCACGTTGGCGGGTCCGGTGACGAGCAGTGCGTCGAGGTCGTGCTCGGGCAGCAGGGCGGCGAGGCGGGCGGTGCGCGTGACCTCGGCCGGGTCGCTCACCGGATGTCCTTTCGCCGCGCCCGCCGTCGCCGGGCACAAGGCCGGCTGGCCCCGCTCCTGCCCCGCAGGCCGCCGGACGCCGCCCGACAGCGGCATCGCGCCTGACATCCCGCCGGCCGGCATAAAGAGTCATGGCGGCAGCCTCCCGGCGAGCGTCGTAGGGCGCGGTTGTTGTTGTTCTCAAAACCATGAATCGCGCGCGCGTACGCGCGCGGGCGCGATTCGCACTTAAAAATCAACACCTCACCCCCACCCTCACCCCCACCCTCGACCCGACCGCCATCCCTCCCCACGGCACCTCCCCCGGCGCTGGCGCCAGTCACGCCGCCGGCCCCCCGTCGAGCACGGCGCGCAGGCGCTGCAGCGCAAGCTTGTAGCCCTCGGGACCGTGGCCGCTGAAGGAGGCGATGCAAAGATCCTCGACCACCGACACGCGCCGCCACGGCTCGCGCTGCTTGACGTCGGAGAGGTGCACCTCGACCGCCGGCAGCGCGGCGATCTCCAGCGCGTCGTGGATCGCCCAGGCGTAGTGCGTCCACGCGCCGGGGTTCAGCACGATCCCGTCGGCCTCGTCGCGCGCGAGGTGCAGCCGCTCGACGAACTGGCTCTCGGCGTTGGTCTGCGAGAAGCGCAGCCGCAGGTGCAGCGGGGCGGCGTACTCTTCGATCTGCACCTGCAGCTCGGCGAGCGTGAGCGTGCCGTACTGCGCCGGGTCGCGGCGGCCGAGCATGTCGAGGTTGACCCCGTGCAGGACCTCGACTCGATAGGACTCGTCCGGCATCGCAGCTGGAGCGTAGAAGACCTTGCGGTGATGCGGCCTTCAGAAAGCACCGCAGCGCCTCGCAGACGACCTCGGAGGTCGTGGTGCCCTCCCGAGCTGGAGGCTAAGATCCCGGCACGCAAGCTCGACTACCCCGGCGCTGCGACCGCAGTCGGCGGACTCACGGTCCGTCACGACAATCGAGGCTGCGATCTCATTGCCGCGCCTGAACGCTAGCCCTCGGGAAGGCCTCCCCGCACATGGAGAAACCCCGGTCGCTCTCGCCAGGAGGCGGCAGTAGGCACCTCGGATACGTAGTCCTCCTCAGGGATAGGCTCGACAACTCGTTCGATCAGGAAGCCTGCGTCCCGCATCCGATCGAAATACTCATGGAGTGGATGATGCGTGTCGTGCACTGTCAGACGAGCGCCTGCTCGCTCCAAAGTCTCGCTATAGCGCACTGTCTGAAAGTAGCCCTGGCCGGCATCTCGCCAGGTATTGATGGGATGCAAGATCGAGAAGCAGAAGCGACCGCCTGGACAGAGCACGCGGGCGATCTCGCCAACAACAGCCGACAAGTTGTCCATGTTCATCAGCGACAGCGAGGCCACGGCCAGGTCGAAGTGATCGTCAGGAAAAGGCATAGCCGCCGCATCGGCGACCTCGACAACGAAATCCGGGTCAGCCTCGCGGGCGGCGTTAGCCAACGCGGCGGAGCCCTCGATACCCACCACTCGATAGCCAAGCCCCCTGAGAACTCTTGCAACTCGTCCCTCGCCGCAACCAACGTCCACTACGAGCCCCTCCGGAGGTGGCAGCAACGACAAGAGGGTCGGAAGGTTGAGCCGCCAGAAGGCGTGGTCGAGGTCTGCCGATCTCGACCACCGCACCCACTCGTCAGCATTGGCGTCCCACGCCTCTCGCAAAGACCGCTGACCCCACTCCATCCCCCCATTCTGCCTGTTGCAGCGGCGGCGCTCAATGCACGCAAAGAGCGAAAACTGCTTGACATATGAGCAACCGCGAGTGGCGGGAACCGCCAGCCCTGCACGCGATTGCGATCATACGCGGCCGCCTGGACCCCGAAACGCGCGCCTGTCTCGCACGCAAGGAAGCCGAAGGCAAGAGCCGCATCGAGGTCATGCGCTGCCTCAAGCGCCACCTCGCCCGCAAGTACTATCGGCTGCTCAGCGAACGATCGAGATCAACGGGCCCTCCCTACCTGAACCCTTGCCGGCTGTCGGGTTGCATGAAAGCACATAGGTCGATAGCCCCTGATCCGTAGAGGGCAGGCGCCTGCTCGTCGTCCGGAGCAGGAGCGTCGGCTCCAGGCATCACGGGCTCCTGCATCGCCGCAAAGGAGGAGCCCGAGGCTCCGGACCTCGAGCGTCGCGGTTTTCCTCCAAGGGGGAGCATTGTGGCCCACCCTCTTGCGTTTGGGTCGATCAGAAACAAAGGCGTCATCCCAGCAGCCTGCTACAGGTCGGCGATCTCGCGTGAATAGGCCATTTTCCTCCGTGTCACGGAGGAAGCGCGTGGACGACTTGACGCGGAGCGCTGGCAGTTCAGACTAGATGAGCAAAGGACCCATAGGCCCAGACATACGGAGATCGATCGCGATGCACGAACACGGGTCGTTGCCACGAGCACGTCAGGATGGTCTGCTTGAAGAGGCGGTCGGCGAGGAACTCCTTCTTTACGATCAAAAAAGTCATACCGCTCATTGCTTGAGCCCAGTCGCTGCCTGCGTCTGGCGCCATTGCGACGGCGAGCACGACGTGTCTGAACTTGGCGGGCTCGCCGGGGCAAGCGAGAACTTGGTCGCCGACGCGCTCCGCGAGCTACGTGAGAAGAATCTGCTCGCCGCCGAGCCCGGAGCTCATGCAGAGCACCGTAGAAGGTGTCTCTCGCCGGGAGGTGATTGTCCGGGGTGCGCGTTACGGCGCTGCTGCTGCCGCTGTGCCGCTGATCGTTTCCGCGACCGCTGCGACGCCTGCGATGGCTAGCTCTGGAGAAGAAGGAAAAGAAGAAGAAATTACAATTGAAGAAGGTAAAGGACCTAGCTGTGAATGCGAAAAAGTCAAGACCTCCTTTAATTGCTGCTTGTGCACAAAGTCCTGTATTACTTCAAACTGGACTGAAGATGAATGCAAGACCGAATGTACAAAAGACGGCCGTGGAGCATACAAATCTTACACGCCAAAAGCGTTTTTCATAAAAAAACCTTAACGTCAGGAAGACTTCACTGTAGGCCGTTATTCTACGACACAAAAGGTCTGGTCCATTCCTGTTTGTGTTGTGCATCGCGCGCCCGGATTTCTCACTAGGTCGGGCGAGTGATCTCGGCTGGGTGTGTGGTGAACGCAGAATGTCTTGAGCGTCAGTCGCAGCTGGCGCGTAACTTTGCGGTCGACGCGCTCACGGCCGAGGTCGCGGGTGCGTTTGGCTGTGAGGGGATCGAGACGCTTGTGCTCAAGGGTCCGGCGCTCGCAAGGTGGCTCTATCCGGGTGAGGTGCGTACCTATGTTGATTGTGATCTGATGGTGGCACCCGGGAGCCGGGCACGCGCGGTCGGGGTGATCGAGCGGCTGGGCTTCGTGGAGCATTGCCCGTGGATGCCTACGCCGCTATCTTTGGATCACGGGGGTACGGCATTCAACCGTCCGGGGTACGGGATGGTGGACCTTCACTGTCAGCTGCCGGGGCTCGACGGCGACCAGGAAGCGATCTGGCGCCGCCTTGCTACGAGCGATGAGCGGCAGATGATTGCTGGGGTCGAGTTGCGCGTCCCCGATCACGATGTTGTGCTGCTGCACGTGGTTCTGCACGCCGCGCATCACGCGAACCTGGTGGACGGCAAGCCGCTGGAGGATTTGCGGCGAGCGCTCGCCCTTGTCGAGGAGTCGGAGTGGTGGAGGGTGCTGGAGCTCGCGCGCGTGTATCGGGGTGTTCCAGCGCTCGCAGCCGGCCTGGGGCTCCTGCCTGAGGGCGAGGATCTAGCCGGTAGGCTCGGTCTGGGTGAGGTGCGGTCGTTCCAGCATAAGATCCGGCGCGAGGACAACGTGATCGCCGAGGAGCTCTACGCACTGTTCTCAGCGGACGCGGGAATCAAGCGGAAGCTGATGATCGCTGCCAGCGACATCTTTCCGCTACCTGACTATATGCGTTGGTGGTCACCGCTGGCGCGGCGCGGCAAGCTCGGGCTGGCTTGCGCCTACCTCTGGCGCGTGATCTGGATTATCGGCCAGGCCCCAGGAGCGATTTACACATTGTGGGGTATCGATCGCGCGAAGGGTCGGGCGTAGAATCGCGGCGGTGCACGGGGCGCGGCGACGGCGACAACCGAGTCTAGTCGGAGACATCCCGTGTGAGGTGGTCCAGTCAGCCGGTGTGTGCAATCTCGCTGCGCGCAAGCGAGTGTGCCGAGCTGAGGCGCCGCCGTGTCAGCTTGTTGCCTGCTGTGACAACAGCGCGGTGGCGGCTTCGTCGGCGTCTCCCCGGTCTCCCTCGAGAACCGCGGCATCGGTCGCGGCGCGTCGGACGGCTGCAAGTACCTGTTCCGGACGTGAGCGTGCGGCAATGGAGTGCTCTAGCAGTTTGACCGCGCCCTCTCCGGCGGTGCAGGGGCGCAACGCCCAGACGGCTCCGGGGCGGTAGCTCGTGAACGCGATCAGGGCGACGGGTAGAGGTCGATCGCCGACGCGACCACCGAGGCTCTCGATCGGCTGCTCGTCCGTCACGCGGGTGGCGTTGATGCGCACCGACAAGGGCTTAGGATAGGGATGAACGAGGCCGTCGGCATCGAGCACGGCGTACTCATCAGACCAGTATTCCGCGCCCGCCTGCACGAGCGCAGCCACCAGCGTGGTCTTCCCCGCGAAACTCCTCCCCGGAAGGACGATCGCGCGCTCCCCTACCCCAACAACACCGGCATGGACGAAAACATGGTCGGGAGCATGCAGCGCGATGTACATGCGCAGCTCGGCGTCGAGGATGCCGAGCGCGAGACGCAGGTCAAACGGGGCCGTGATCGACTGTCCGTCGCAGGCGATGGACAGAAGTCCGTCATCGGTTTCGTTGACGAGCGCGAAGCGGCCACGCTCCGGCGGGTCACTCACCGGGTGAGTACACGGAGGTAGGAAATCGCAAACAGCCGCGAAGTGCTCAGGGTCGGCGCTGACCGCTACGGTCACACCGAACGCTTCGACTGCCATCGACGCTGCAGTGCTCTCATCCGCCACAAATAGGACCGTAGCGGGTGTACATTTGGACGATGAACGACGCGCTGGTGATCGCTCGGCTCTGTCTCGTCGCGGTGTTCCTCGTCGCGGGGGTCACGAAGCTCGCCGACCGCTCGGGCACACGGCAAGCACTGGCCGATTTCGATATGCCACGCCGCCTTGCCGACCCGCTACAGCTGCTCCTGCCCGCTGCCGAGCTCGCGGCAGCGGCGGCGCTGTTGTTTCCGACTACGGCACGCTGGGGGGCCGCAGGCAGCCTAGTACTCCTCGCACTGTTCGTCACGGGGCTCACACGAATACTGAGGCGCGGAGAGACCCCGGACTGCCATTGCTTCGGCCAGCTGCACTCCAAGCCCGCGAGCTGGGTGACCGTAGCCCGCAACCTCGTACTGGCACTACCAGCCGCATACGTCGTACTCGACGGACCCGGCCCCTCGCTTGCCTCTTGGGTGGGCGGCACCGACACGACCAACCTCTGGCTGATCGCGATGGGCTCACTCGCCACCCTTTCAACGACGACGTCCGTGCTTCTATGGCGCGAGAACCGCCGGCTACGCTCGACCGGCGGTCCAAAGGCCGCTGCTCCCCGACAGATCGGAGCGCTAGCACCCCAGTTCTCACTGCCCTCCACAGCGGGACCAGCCGTCAGCCTTCGTGACCTCTTGGCCGACGATCGAGCCTGCGTACTCACGTTCGTGCACCCAGGTTGCCCGCCCTGCGCGACGCTCCTACCCGAACTCGCACGTTGGCACGACACGATCAGCAAACGCCTAGCCCTAACCTTCGTAACCAACGAGGGGACCACGAGAGCCGAAAAGCTCGCGCGTGAGCACGCACTGACCGACGTGCTCATCGACGAGCAATCAACCGTCAGCAACGCATACGGAATTACGGCAATTCCCTCCGCTGTCCTCGTAGCATCGGACGGCACGGTACGCAGCGCACCCGTCGTCGGCGACGTCGCGATCGAGTCGCTTATACGCCTAGCGCTTCAGGACGAGTGTAGCCGGCTACCGCCCCAGGTTGACCACAATAAGCCCGTTCGGGCTGCCAGCGTCACCGTCTGAATGCCGTCGGGGGGCTGCATAGAAGATCCGTTTCCGGTCGAAGCGGAAATCTCGTCGAGACCGGCGCGGGTGTCTGAGCGGCTCACCCAGGAATGGACTGCACCCTTAAGCTCGGAGTAGTCAGCTTCCCCTTTGCCAAACGGTTGCAGCGGCCAAGCCCCACGCCATCGCCGCTATCGCATGGGACGACGAGCAGATGAATCGAGCAGAAACTCAACACGAGGAGTCGCCGGCCTATGCCACTCCGAGAAGACGCGAGCACCAGACACTCTGCGCTCGCATCGTATGCAGCGTGACGGACCGGATGACGAGCGGGCTACTTTCTCGCAATTTCTGAACTTTGAGGCGTCGCGTTGGGCGCGAGCGCTCGGCGAGGATCTGGTGTGGGCGATCGAGGACTGCCGGGATCTATCCCATCACATCGAGCAGGCGCTGATCGCAGCTGGGGAGCGGGTTCTGAGGGTCGCCCCGAAGCTAGTCCTCTGCTCGGTGGGCGCGCGCGGTTGCTCCGCGAGCGGTTCGGAAGGCGGCGGCAATAGGTCGTGTTGCAGCCTCTGCTCCGAGCGGGAAGATATGTAGTGCGTCGACAGCCGACATTTCGGCAAGCGCAAGCGCGAGTTCCTGAGCGAACTCGATCCCGCCGCCTGCGGCGATGCGACGGACTGCGTCATCGGAGATCAGCGTTCCAGGGAGTTTCCGGGCACGGTTTGCCATCTGCTCGTTGCGGAGCAGTGCTATCCCGGCGTAGAAGCGGACCCCGTGGAGCAGGTCTGCAGCACGGTCGAGAAAGGCATCGAGCGCACCAACGTCAAAAACCATCTGCGACTGAACGTACTCGGCGCCCGCGAGGACCTTCCGCTCAAGCAGCCGGAGCTCACGATCTTGGTCGACCGCAAATGGGTTCACGACGGCTCCGACTGCCAGGTCGTGGGGCTCGGCCCACTGTCTTGCCGCACCGATGAGTTCGGTGGCGGTCATGTCTTTCACGCGCGGTGTCTCACCGACGGGATCCCCATAAAGGCAGAGAACGCCCTCCGACCCTAGGGCCGCCGCGCCGAGCACCTGCGACCGCAGCGCCAGCCGGTTGCGATCGCGGCACGACACGTGGACGACAGTCGACACGCGCTGCTCGCGAGCGAGCGCTACCGCGGCGAGCGGGGACATTCGTGCCTGTCCTGCGTGATTGTCGGTAAGCCCGACGACGTCCACGACGTCGGCAAGCGCGGCGATCCGCTCACGAACTCTCAGTGCTTCTGGACGCCCTGGCAAAGAGATCTCGGCAGACACGAGCGCGGTTCGAGGCATCGATGAAGTCTAGATGCCAAACGCGAGACCGACCCGCCGAAGCACTATTACAGTAAGCAACCCCAGCGGACTCAGCCGGCGGGCCCGAACAGCTCCCCCACCGCCGTGCGTAGCGCCGCCGGCGCGACCTCGCAGCCGGTGCGCGCCCGGCCAGGCCGATCGAGCAGCACGAACGGCACGCGCGCACCGACGCGCTTCTTGTCGTGCGCCACCGCGTCGATCACCGCCTCCGGCGCGACCTCGGCGCAGTCAAGTGCGACCGGCAGCCCGCGTGCCTCGAGCAGCCCGCGCACGTGCTCGCGCAGGTCGTCGAGCCCGGACAAGCGCAGCGTCGCCAGCAGCCCCAGCCCGACCGCCTCGCCGTGGCGGTAGCGGGCGTAGCCGGTGGCGGTCTCGATCGCGTGCCCGACGGTGTGCCCGAGATTCAGCACCTGCCGGCGGCCCGCATCGCGCTCGTCGGCGGCGACGACCGCCAGCTTCAAACGCGCGCAATCGACGATCGTCTGCCGATCGACAGACAGCCCGGCAACGGACCGCCCGGCCGAGGCACCGGCAACCTCGGCCGCGGTGTGCATATCGGCATTCGCGCGCGCGAGCGGCCCGCGCTCCCCGACCCGCTCCCACAGCCTCCCCCCGCGATCAGCGCGGTCTTCAGCACCTCCACCCACCCCGCGTGCAGCTCGGCGGCGGGCAGCGTGTGTAGCGCGTCGGGGTCGACGATCACCGCGCACGGCTGGTGGTAGGCGCCGACGTAGTTCTTCGCCTCTGGCAGATCCACCCCGGTCTTGCCGCCGTACGCCGAGTCGACCTGCGCGACAAGCGTCGTCGGCGCCTGCAGCACAGGCACGCCGCGCTGGTAGGTCGCGGCGCAGAAACCCGCGAGATCGCCGACCACCCCGCCGCCGAGCGCGACGAGGCGGTCGGCGCGCGTCATGCCCCCGGCGGCCAACGCGCGCCACACCGCTTCGGCGCCGGCGAGCGTCTTGTGGGTCTCGCCCGGCGCCAGCACGATCGGCGGGTGCGGGGCGCGCAGCGGCGGCGCGTACAGCGCGGCGACGTGCTCGTCGGTGACGCAAAAGTCGTGCGCGTCCTCGCCGCCGGCGCCGAGCTGCCAGATCGCCTGCGGGGCGTCGGGGCCGAGCAGACCCCTGCCGACCACCACCGGGTACTCGCCCGACGCGGCCGCCGCCCACAGCAGCCGCGCACCGCCGCAGTCACCGGCACCGCCGCGCTCGCGCCCACCACTGCGCGTGCTCCCCTGACTCTCCACCATCTCGGTCTTCGCGCTCCGCGTCTCCGCGATCGCGCGCAGCGCATCCAGCGCGCGCACCGCCACGCCCGGCACCGCCGCGGGCAGGATCGCGTCGGCCAGCTCCTCGTAGAGCGGCTGGCGCTGCCGGTGCAGCTCGGCGAACGCCTCCCACTCGCGCGCGAGTGGCCGCCGCTGGCCGCCGGCGGCTGCGACCGCCTGCACGCGCTCCCAGGCCAGCCCTGGCGAGACGTCCAGCCACACGACTGTGTGCGGCTCGAGCGCCAAGCGGACCTCCTCGCTGAGCACGGCGCCGCCCCCCAGCGCGATCGCCGGGGGACCCTGCGCGAAGTCCCCGCAGGCTATGCGGTCCAACAAACTCAACACCACCGCGCGCTCCTGCGCGCGGAACCCCTCCTCCCCGTGCAGCTCGAACTCACGCGCGGCCGAGTGTCCAAGGCGCTCCTCCAGCAGCCGGTCGCCGTCGAACGCCTGCACGCCGAGCGCAGCTGCGACTTCGGCGGCGGCGGTCGACTTGCCGGCGCCCATGAAGCCGATGAAGACGAGCGCTCGGGCCGGCATGGGCGCCCGTCAGTCGCCGTCGCCGTCGCGCCTGCGCCAGCCGATGCGCTCCTCGTATGCGCGCAGCGCCCCCAGCACGTCGTCGATGTGGTCGCCGCCCAGCTTCTGGCGGTACGCGTCGGCGAGCACGAGCGCCACCATCGCCTCCGCGACGACCGCCGCGGCGGGCACCGTGCACGAGTCGGTCCGCTCGCGCAGCGCCGCCGCCGGCGCGTGTGTGGAGATGTCGATCGAACGCAGGGGCTTGGTCAGCGTCGGCAGCGGCTTCATCGCGCCGCGCACGACCAGCGGCTCGCCCGTCGTCATGCCGCCCTCGAGCCCGCCCGCGCGATTCGTTTCGCGGTAATAGCCCTGTTGCTCGCTGTAGAAGATCTCGTCGTGCGCCTGCGATCCAGGCAGTCCCGCGATCTCGAAGCCCGCGCCGATCGACACCCCCTTCAGCGCCTGGATCGACAGCACCGCCATCGCGATCCGCCCGTCGAGCCGCTGCTCCCAGGAGATGTGCGACCCGAGCCCCGGCACGAGCCCGAACACCTGCACCTCGAACACACCCCCCAGCGACTCGTTCGCCTTGCGCAACCGGTCGATCTCGGCGACCATCGCCCGCGCCGATTCGGGATCCAGACAGCGCACCGGCGAAGCGTCCACCGCGTCGAAATCCTCGACCCGCAACGCCCGCTCCGGCGCCGGCGCGTGCGCGGAGGCGATCTGGACCACATGCGAACGCACCTCGACCCCGAGCGCGCGCAGAAACGTCTTCGCGAGCGCCCCACCCGCGACGCGCGCCGCCGTCTCGCGCGCCGACGCGCGCTCGAGGATGTTGCGGACGTCGCTTTGCTTGTACTTCCAGCTCCCCACCAGATCCGCGTGCCCCGGCCGCGGCAGGTGCACCTCCGGCGTCGCCGCCGCGACCGGCCACGGGCTCATGCGCTCCTCCCAGTTGGCGAAGTCGCGATTGACGATGTTCAACGCGATCGGGCTCCCGAGCGTCACCCCGTGGCGCACCCCCGCCGTCACGATCGCCACATCCCGCTCGATCTTCATCCGCCCGCCGCGCCCGTGCCCCAGCTGACGGCGCGCGAGGTCGGCGTCGATATCTTGCGGCTCGAGTTCGATCCCGGCCGGCAGCCCCTCGACGATCGCCGTCAAACCCGGCCCGTGGGACTCCCCGGCGGTGGTCAGTCGCAACAACATCTCGCCCCCCACCCTATTTGGTTGCGCCGGTCAACCGCCGGTCGGGGGCGGTTGCGTTCGTGCCGGCGACGCCCACCACGCGCGCTTGCGAGCCTACCCCCAGACAGCCGGCCGGGGGCGATTTGGTTTCGCATCGCCGACGAGCGCTATCCGCGCGCGAGGGCGCTGCCCTGGCAGTTGGCCGACGTCCGGGCGGTTGGAGTCGTGCCACGGGGCGCGATTCGCGCGTGCCTGCGTGAGCGCCGGTGACGCCGCCCTGCACCCCAACTCGGGCGCGAGGCCCGGTCTCAGCGGTGGTGGCGCCGGTGCGGCGCGGCGAACACGAGCACGCCGCGACTGGCCGAGAAGCGCAGGTCCTCGAGCACCGACGGCGCGAGCCGGCGCACCAGCGCGGCGCCCGCGCGGTCGCGCTGCTCCAGGCTCGCCGCGCGGGCCGCGCTCGCTTCCTGGCGGGCGATCGACACGACCTTCAGCTCGTACGTTGCCGTCTGCCCGCTGGCTTCGAGGTAGCCGAATTCCTCCTCGTGCCCCGCGGTGAGTGCAATCGCTTCGCACTGCGTCGGACTCGGCATGCACTTGCCTTCGCCCTTCAGAATCGCTTCGCCCGCAATCGTGAACACCGCTTCGCCGGCCGCGTCGACGCCCGTGTAGACCACCTTCGCTTCGCTCGCCGACGGCAGCGGCTGCATCCGCTTGAGGTTCGGGTAAGGCGTCAGCTGGGAGGGCTGGCCCGCGACTGTGGACGTCACGCCGAACTGCACTTCCACGATATAGACGGGCTGCTTGGCCTGCTTGTGTTTCTTGGGCGGCGTCGGTTCGGCGGGCGTCGCGCCGACTGGCGGTGTTTCCACTTCGCCGCCACCGCCGCCACCTGGGAGCCCAGGCACGATCGTGCCGCCGCCGCCGGCGCCGCTTTTGCCCGTCGAGCTGCTGCCGCCCGCGGAGGACGACGACTTCGCGGGCTTCTTCGGCGGGTTCAGCGACGTAAACGGGCTGCGCGAGCCGCTCTGATGGCGGTAGCCATGGCCGTCCGTCGTCTCGGAGATCGCCGCGTTCGGGTTGGCCGGCGCCTGGCTGACTGCCAGGTTCGCGCCTTTCGGCGCCGCGTTCGTGGGCGTTGCGGCAGCGACCGGGGTCGAACCCGAGCCCGAGCCGCCGCCCAGCACGGCGTAGGCGATCGCGCCCGCGAGCGCGACGCCGAGCAGCACCAGCAACGGCAGCATGCGGCGGTCGAGTAGGTCGACCTTGACAGATTGCAGCAGCTCGTTCACGGGTTTCCCTCCACGACAGCTGGGCTTGCAGGGGAAGATCCGGAGCCGGCGGCCTGCGTGGCCGACGCGGCCGCCGCCGCGCCCGGTCCGCCCCCGACGCCGGCGGGGCCGGCGGGGGTCGCTCCGTTGGTGAGCCCCTGGCTGGCCGGCAGCACGTAGGCGGTGGCCGTGATCGTCGCCGTCAGCTGCCCGTTCGAGCCGCCCGAGCCGCCACCTTCGGTGGTGTTCGTGATGTCGACGCCCTGGATCGTCAGCAGCCGGCCCGACGCCTGCAGCCCGTTGGGCGTCGCCGGGCTCGTTCCCGTCGAGATCGCGCTCGCGAACCCGTCGACCTGCCCCAGCAGGTGGGCGAGCTGGAAGAAGTTCCCGATGAACACGAACGTGAACGGCATTTGCGTAAACGCGCTTGGCGCCGTCGCGGCCGTGGTCGTGTGGGCGCTGCTGCTGGGAGCGCTGCCCGAGCTGCTGGCGGACGCCGTGCTGTTGCCGGACGCGATCGACTTGAAGTTGACGCTGTGCTGGCCGGTTGCCTGATCGAGTTCGTACACCAGCGCCGGCACTTCGTCCGCGGGCGGCACCGCTTTGCCGAGCTTGACGACCGACACGTAAGCGGCGGCGTAACCCGCCTCGGCGGTGCGCTCGCTGGCGGCCTGGCTCTGCGCGGTCTGCAGCTGCTGGCGCGCGCCTTCGATTTTGCTTTGCGCTTCGGCGGCCTGCTTGCGCTCAGGCGAGACGAGCAGCATCCATCCGCCGGCGAGGACCGCGAGCACGGCGATGCTCATTATCACGAGACGATCGCGGCCGGTCATCGCGGCAACCCCCCCTTGTCGGCGGCGTTCGCCCGTCCGCCAGTCGCGGCGTTCTTGCCACTCGTGCTCGACGCGTTGCTCTGGCTCCCGCTCGACCCGCCGCTCGAATGCGTGCTCGACGTCCCGTTGGACGTGAGCTGCTGAATGCTCGGCGTGCTCGCGGTAGGCAGCGGTTCAAAGCCGACCTGGATGCTGAACACCGGATCGTTCGAGCCACAGTTGCCGCTGCTGCTGCCGGTCCCTGACTTCGTCGAGCTTTGCAGCGTGACGTTGTTGACGCCGTTGATCAGGCGCAACCGCACCAACATCTCCGCGACGACGCTCTGACCCGTAGCGCAGCCGCTCAGTGTGATCGCCGGCGTCGCGCCAGGCGGCGTCGAGGAGGCGACCGCTGCCGCGCTCGGGGCGGGCGTGGACGCGCCGAGGCTCGTGGCGCTCGCGCCGACGGTTCCCTGGATTGAGCTGAGCGACACGCTGTCCGGCAGCACGCGGCTCAATTCGTCCATCACGCTCGGCCAGTCGAAACGCCCGCCGACCAGCTCGGCGATCGAGTGCAGCCGTTCTTCGCGCAGCGACATGAACGACGCGTACGGCGCGAGCGCCGCCGCCTGCTGCTTGACCGCTTCCGCGCGCCGCGCGATCGTGGCCGCTTCCGCCGTCCGGCTTTGCAGCGTTTTGTGGGCCATCCCGTACAGCCCCGCGAGCACGACGAGCCCCGCAAGCAGCCCGAGCACGAGGAACGCCGCGCCGCCGCTGCGCGTCCCGACAGCGCCGTCCGAGCGCTGCTCGGAGGGAATCAGGTTGACGGCCTTCACGCGCGCGTCTCCTCGGTGGCGAGCCCCGTCGCGATCGCAAGGCGATGCGCGGAGACCTCTGCGAACACGCCGCCCGTCATGCCGTTGACGGCCTGGCGGGTGACGGCGATCCCAAGATCGGCTTCCAGCGCCTCCGCGAACCCGGACAGCTCGAGCACCGGGCCGCTCAACACGACGCCCGACACTTCGCCGCCGCCCTCCTGCGAGCGGTGGAAGTCGAGCGAATTGCGCACCTCGCCGACAATCTCGCGAATCCCGTTCTCGAGCACCATCCGCACCTCCGCGTCGGTGGACGACGCGGCACGGGCCGCGGCGTCCGGCGCAGCCGGTGCGGAACTGGGTGTGGCGGGTGGGGCAGCGGCCGGCACGGGCGCGGCCGGTGCGGGCGACGGCGCCGGCTCCGACATCGTTTGCGGCGCAGTCTGCGCCGCGGCCTGGGCGCCACTCGGATCCTGGGCGAGCGCCCACGTTTCGACCGGCGCAGGCACCGGCGGTACGTCGGGCTCCCCTGCACCATCTGCGCCGGCCGATGCCTGCTCGGCCGCAAAGGCGATACCGGCAGCACCGTGCGCGTCGTCGTCCTGCACACCGCCAGGCCCATCGGCACCCGACTGGCTGTGAATCTCGTAGCGCTCGTCCTCGACCTCGGCCGGAGCCGGCGCCGGCGCCTGTGCGGGCGCGGGGTCGGCAGCCGGCGCGGCAAGCGGTGTCACGACCGGCGCCGGGGCGGGGCGCAAATCGAACGAGGCGAGCAGCGTGCGGGCGTCCACAAGTGGGATGCCGCGGCGCTCGGCGATCTCGGTGGCCATCGCCTCCAGGCCGCCGCCGACGACGCGCGTGAACCGGCACACCGCGCCCTCGGCGATCGCCATGTTCGTCAGGCCGCCGACATTCAGGTACAGCACGCGCGCCGGCGCCTGCCCGTCAGCGGGGGCCGGCACGGGCCGGTAGAGCGAGCGAATCAACGCGAACGCCGACAGGTCGACCCCTTCCGGGCGCAAACCGGCCTGGCGCACCGCGCGCAGCAGTCGCTCGACCATCTCGCGCTGCGCCGCAACTACGATCACGCGCTGGCGCAGGCCGGCCGGGGTGTCCTGGATGCCGAGCGAATGGAAGTCGAGCACCGCGTTGGCGAGCGGCATCGGCACCTGGTCCTCGGCCTGCGAGCGCACCGCCGCGGCGAGCTGCTTGCGGTCGTCGATCGGCGGCAGTTCGAGCGTGCGCAGCACCGTGCGCTGGTTGGCGAGCCCGACCCGCACGCGCTTGCCGAGCTTCGCGCCGGCGAACAGGTCGCGCAGCACGTCGCTGAGGATCTTCTCGTCCAGCACCTCGCCCTCGCGCAGCGCGTCGGGCGGCAGCGCCGCGCCGGCGGCCTGCTGCACGACGACACCGCCGTTGACATGCGCCTGCACCGCCGCGGCGTAGCCGGGCTGGATGTCGAGTCCGACGAGCGCGCGCGCGCGGCCGCCGCGACCGGGAAGGCTGAGGTTCGGTTTGAGCGCTATCGCTGGCATCGGTTCGGTCTCGTGCTGAGGCTCATCGCAGGGCGCTCGCGGCGCCGCTCACCAGCAGCGCTCGCGTGATGCTCGTCCCGGACACGTGGCCTCATCGACGGCGACAGGCACTCCCTGTAGGCGTGCAAGACCGCGTTGCCAATTCGTCCAGCGGACATCTCAGTGCACGAAGTTGTGCAGGTAGAAGTGCACGAGCGGCTCGCCCGCGAAGATCGCAACAAGTCCCCCCAGCGCCAGGAACGGCCCGAACGGCACCGCGGTCTTGCGCCCCTCGCGCGCGCCCTTGCGCGCGATCACGACCGCGCCGAGCAGCGTCCCGGCGAGCAGCGCGATCAGCAGCGCCGGCGCGACCGCAGCGCCGAGGAATAGCCCCATCACCCCGGCCAGCTTGACGTCGCCGATCCCCATCCCACCGGGGCGCGCCAGCGCCGCGGCAAGCAGAAATGCGCCGGCGCCCGCACCGGCGATCAGCCGCGTCGGCTCGCCACTCGGGTCGAGCGCCGTGCCGAGTCCGAGCGCGAGCAGCGCCCCGGCGGCGGTCAGCGCGTTAGGGATGATGCGGTGCTCGGCGTCGATCAGCGCCGCCGGCACGAGCACCAGGATCAATGCAATCGACAGCGCGACGTTCGCGGCGCCGTGCTGGGTCAGCACCGCCGCCGCGCACAGCAGTGCCGTCGCCGCCTCCACGATTGGGTAACGGAGTGAAATTGGCGCCGCGCAGTCGCGGCAGTGCCCACGCAGCAGCAGCCACGAGAGGACCGGGATGTTGTCGTACGGGCGCACCGGCGTCCCGCACTGCGGGCAGCGCGAGCGTGGCTTAACGATCGACTCGCGGCGCGGCAGCCGGAACGCGACGACGTTCAGGAACGAGCCGAACAGCGCGCCGAACACGCCCGCGAAAGTGGCCTCCATGGGGGGTTGATCGGCGCCGCGCGCGCGCGGCTTGAGGGGCTTGAGCAGGCGCGGTCCGCGCGCGGCTGAGAGGACCGTACGTACGCTACGCAAGCCCGTGGTCGTGCAGGCGAAGCTACCGAGCATGCAGCTGGACGGTCGCGACGACGAGCAGCGTACCTCTCACTTCTCGTAGTGGTAGCGGGCCTGTAGGACCACGAGGTCGGTGTCGAGTACCTGGTACACCAGCCGGTGCTCCTCGGTGATCCGCCGCGACCAGGCCCCGGCGATCCCGTACTTGAGCGGCTCGGGCTTGCCGATCCCGCCCGTCGGATCGCGCCGAGTCTCGTCGAGCAGACGGTTGATGCGTCTCACGATCGCGCGATCTGCCCGCTGCCAGTAGACGTAGTCCTCCCAGCCTTGTGGCGTGAAGACCAGCCTCACGCGCGGTCGAGTGGATGCTCGACCGTCTCGCCACGCTCGGCTGCCTCAGCAGCATCGAGCAAGCGCCGTGCGTTGGCCGGCGACCGGAACAGGTACGCCGTCTCGTGCCATGCCGCGTACTCGTCGGCCGACATCAGCACGGCATTGCCGCGCTTGGACGCGATCTCGATTGCCGACCGATCGTCGTTGACCTGCTCGATCAGCGGGAACAGCGCTCGGCGTGCCTCGCTAGCCGTGATCGCCACCGCCATCTCCTTTCACTGGTACCGAATATTGTACCACTCAAGCCCAGGTTCGACGCGCTGCGAGAGGGGGATGTCAAGGCCGTGCCCATCGGCCGATACCCGGGTCGCGCGAGAGAACCATCCCAAGCGCGCGGGATCATCAACGACCGGTCCCTTGCAGCAGAGCCGGTTCGGAGATACTTATGTCTGACAGAAATGCTAGGATATTCCAAAAGCGCGTGCGATTTGCGCGCTCGGCACAGAAGCCAGTACGAGGAGGCCAGGCGATGTCGACTCTGAGAACTCGAAGCGGGACGAAGCTCTCCAAGAACGTGGTCGACGCGCTCGCCGAAGAGGCGGAGCGCGGCTACGACTTGACGAGGGCGAGGCGCGTTCGCATGGGTCGCCCCGCCCTTGGGGACGGCGGCGAATCGCCGCGTGTCCAGGTCCGCGTTGACTCCGACCTCGCCAAGGCCCTGCGCGCTCGTGCTCGCAAGGAGCACCGCTCTGTCAGCGAGATCGCCCGCACGGCGCTGCGCGAATACATCGATCGCGCGGCCTGACGACGCTCGCAAACGCAACGGCAGGCACAGGACCGCGCGATGTGGTCGTGCGGGCGCGCACCCTGCGTCGGACGGCGCGCACCCTGCGTCGGACGGCGCGCACCCTGCGTCGGACGGCGCAGACCCTTGTCGAAGCGACCAACTCGCTGCGGGCGGGCTATCGCTACGCTGAGGCGATGACGACCAAGGAAAAGCTGCGGGCCCAGCTTGAGGAGCTTTCTGAGCAAGAGGCGGAGCACGCGCAGATCGTTGTCGGACGCCCTGAGCCCGACGTGGTCGGGCTCCCTGCCGGCTGGGGCGAGACCCTGACTGGCGAGCCGATGCCGAACGTCGTTGCCGCCGTGCGTCGTGTGCGCGACGAGCACTGAGCGTGCTAGTTGTTGACGCGAACGTCGTAGTCGAGGTCACCCTGGAGCGGTTCGGCGCGACAGCGCTGAACGTTCTCGGCGACGAGCAACTGGTCGCGCCTTGGCTGCTTTGGAGCGAGGTTCCGGCGGCGCTCAGCGCGATGGTCTTCCGCTCCGAAATATCACGCGAGCTGGGCGAGTCTGCACTCGGGCGCCTTGAGACAATCAAGGTCGGGCCGCTCCCATCCCGCTGGTCTGGTCGCCGAGGCGTGGCGCATCGCCAAGGAGCGCGGATGGGCGAAGACCTATGACGCCGAGTATCTTGCTCTCGCCGGGCTGCTCCACTGTCGCCTCGTGACACTCGACGGACCGCTGTGGCGCGCCACTAGAAATCTCGGCTACGTCGTGACGCCAGCGGAACTCAAGTCCTAACAGGGCGGAGACCTCGGGAGCATCGCCCGCCGCGACGCCATCCACGCCGAGCTGGGCGAACTCCCGCCCCAGCTGACCCTGACCTCGACCAGCCCACCTCGGGCCATGCGTCCACCCTCGCATTGCACCCCTCAAGCCCGCGCCGGCCATGTCGATGTTCGGCCTAACAAAGAGCCAGCGCCGAAGCGTCAGGGCAGAGCGTTCCTTACAGGACGCGTAGCAAAGCCGGCGACTCACGCGTACGACCAGACAGTCGAAGCACGGGGGAAGCATCGCCACTATGCGGCGATGGTGCGGCGGGCTGGCGCCAAACATAAGAGATCCTAGGAGGATCAATGCTGTATCGACTGCGCCAGCGCGCCAATGACGAGGGCGGTTTCACCCTCATCGAATTGCTGGTTGTTATCCTGATCATCGGCATCCTCGCCGCGATTGCGATTCCGGCGTTCCTCAGCCAGAAGAGCAAGGCCGTCGATGCCGGGGCGAAGACTCTCGCCAGCACCGCCGAGACGACCGAGGAAACGTATGCGACCGACCACGGTGGCAGCTACGAAGGCGGCACCGAAAAAGAACTCCAGAAATACGAAACCTCGATCAACCTCACTAACAAAAACGAAGCTCTGCTGAAGAAAGCTACTGGTACCAAAGAAACGTACGAAGTCGAAACCGAAGCGCCCAACGGCGCCATTTTCATCATCAAGCGTGAAGCCAACGGTGAACTTAAGCGCGAATGCAACGCGAAGGCCGAAGAAACGCACGGCGGTTGCGTGAACAAATCCTGGTCCTCGTAAGCACCAGTCTGGGCGATCGCTTGCGGCCCGAAGAGCCGCGGCCGCTCGGCCGTTGTAGAAGCAGACGAGATGCGCACTAGGGGGCGGCCAAGTGGCTGCCTCTTAGCGCGTGGGGGGTTGCAATGCGAGCTATGACGACAGCGCCCTACCAGACCTCGCCGGCTCCAGGATCGGCGCTGTGGGCAAGCCGCGCGCTGGCGGTCGCAGCGGGACGCTCGGCGACGGCGCGAGCCGACCTTAGGCCCCAAGTGGCGGGTACGCGCGGGCGGGGGCGCCGAGCCAACCGTGCGGGAGCGGCCATATGCGCACGCGAGGGCTTCACGATGATCGAACTACTCGTCGTGATCCTGATCGTGGGCATCCTCGCGGCGATCGCAATCCCGGCTTTCCTCAGCCAGAAGGGCAAGGCCAGCGATGCCACGGCCAAGACGCTCGCCAACAGCGCTGCCACGACCGCCGAGGCGATCGGCAACGACCATGGCGGCGAATACAAAGCCGTGAGTCTCACTGAAGTCAAAGCCTACGAACCGTCGATTCAGGAGACCAGCGGCAAGGGCGAAGCGTGGCTGACCAAGGCCGAAGGCAAAGCCAACGAATACGTCGTGACCGCGACGTCGAGCACCGGGGACACGTTTACGATCACGCGCACGTCGACTGGCACGTGGACTCGCACCTGCGTAGCGAAAGTCACTCCCTCTAAGGGCGGGTGTACCAGCGGGAGCTGGTAGGGCGAGCTGCCCGCCGGAAGGCCCGCATCCGGCGCTCATGCCACACATTGTTCGTTGCGGCTATCTCGCTGTGCTAGCAGCCGCCCTCTCTCTCGTGGGCTGTGGAGCTGGTTCGCCAGCTGGCAACGGTGAAGCGATGCTGAAGCGAGTGGGGGCACCACGTGGCTTTCGCCAGGGAAAGTGCGAGTTTCTAGAAGCAGGCTCAAATCGTCTGTGCTACCACCGTGGCCAGTTCGTCGCTCTAAACGCTGCAAGTTTCAGCGCTCTCATTACGGAGTCGGGACTCAAGCCGAGTCGAGATCCCCTGATGTGGTGTCCGGCGGCGGCTCGCCGCTATTCCAAGGCCTATGTCTGGGATACCTGCGAGGCGCGTGCCCACCTCGGCTCCACGGAATTCGCGGTCTTCGCCACCGCGGTCAAGGTGTTGCGCGACAGCTTATTGAGACGACGAGACCTGAAGGTCGTTCGAAGTCTACGCGGCACTGTATATGAAGTAACACCTGTCAAGCTCGCCACGAACTCCTGACTATTTCCTTGAGTCCGAGTCCGTTCTACTAGCAAGGCATCGCCGGACGCCGCTATCACTAAGCGTGAACATGGCGCGTCACGGGGCGTTGCGTAGGACGATACGAATCTGGTATAGTTTTTTGATCAATTGAGCCAAATCCCGAATCACCCCAGTCCAACCCGTCGTTGTCTCCGCTTTTACGAGGGGCGCAAAATCGTGGGCTATGTTCGCGGCTAGACTTGCGTACAGCTTCTGGTACGCCTCCTGATCATTACGGAAATATTCAGGGTTACCATCATTATCTGCGATTACGGCCTTGAGGGCGAAGTAGTAGTAGGCGCTTACTTCACGGTATTCGGCTATTGTTTCGGCACTAGCATGTTTTCCTTTTAGCGCTCCTAGTGTTTCACCCTGTACGCGTTGATATGCGTTGCTGAAATCTATTTCTTCAGCCGTAGGTGAGTCCTTCCCTCTAGGATCACCGTAATGCAGTGGGTCATCTTTTGCATACCCATAACGTTCACGAGTTAGTTCCACTTCGGGATCAACGCTTAGGAATTGCGCCGTCGCCGGGTCGTAATAGCGCGCCCGCAGGTAGATCAGGCCAGTATCCGCGTCCGTGTACTGCCCGTCGTAGCCAATTGGTGTGGTAGCAGATCCTTCGCAGGCCGAAGTCCCGTAGGCCCCATAGGTGCACTTGCCTTCTACGGTCCCGGCAATCCCCGTAATCAGCCGCGTCGAGCCCTGCTGATCGTGGTGTAGGTAGTGGGGTTCATTTTTGCTGTTGATCTGCTCAAAGGCATAACCGTCTGGTCCGTAGATGTAGCTGTTAGTACCATCGCTGAGGATCAGTGGAAGTTCTTCCGCCGTGTCCCAGGCCATGTACGTGGTCGTTGCATTGATCGTCTGCGACGTTCGCAAGCCTTCGCCATTGTATTTGTAGCTGTCTTTGATTTCCGGTGTTTCGCCTTCTTTGGGCCGTTCGACAGACGTCAGCTCGCCGGCTTGGTCGTAGCCGTAGCTGGTCGCAGGACCAGTTGACGGTTTCATTTTAGTGCGCTCACCGAGTTCGTCGTAGGAGTAGGTTACACCGGTACCTTTTTCGATCTCGTCATCTTCATTGTAGCTGTTTTCGCTCGACGGCTCTTTAGTCGGGTTGCTGGCTGCGTCGTATTTGTATTCGGCGGTACCGTATTTGGTGAGGCGACTGTCTTCGTCGTATGTGGCTTCCGCTACTTCCGCGCCCGGAAGCCCTTTGGCGGTCGTCTTCTTGACCTGGTTGTCATTTTCTCGAGTGTACGCAAGGGACGCGAGGGTTTCCGTGCTCTTGATCATCTTGATTTCAGTCATCTGATCTGCATCGTTGTAGGTGTACTTGTCTTCGTCTTTGGTTTCGCTGGGGAAGACTGTTGCTTTGAGGTCGGAGTCTGGGTCGTAAGTAAATTTGGTTTCATGTTTGAGCCAGTCGGTGACCTTTTCAAGGCGCTCGTCTTTGTCAAACGTCCGCGTTACTTCTTTACCGCCCGGGTAGGTGATCTTCGTCTGATTATTAGCTAGGTCGTATTCGTATTTTACGACTTCTTTGTGGCCATTTTCGCTTTCAGTCAGCCGGTCGAGCTGGTCGTACATGTAATTGCCTGTACCGGTGCCGTCCGTCATCTTCACGCGATCGCCGTCTTTATTATATTCGTATTTGACCGCAGACGGATTTCCGCTTGAGTAGCTGACTTCGGTCAGTCGGTTTGCCGGATCGTATACGTACGTCGTAGTGCGTTTCGTGGGATCGGTCAGCTTGACGAGGTTGCCGGCGCCGTCATATTCCTTGGTGATGATATGCCCGAGCGGGTCAGTGATTTCGACGACCTCCTCGAGCACGTTGCGTTTGTACTTGGTCTTGTGTTTGTCACCGTCGATTTCGGCTATAACCCGTCCAGCTCCGTCGTATTCAAGTTCAGTCATGTCTTTGTTTGGCGCTTCAATCTTAGTGCGCTCATTGTCGGCGTCATAAGTGTAAGTCGTGATATGTTTGTTGGCATCTGTAAGCTTTTCCAAGTTGCCGTCGCCATCGTATTTGTATTCGGTTACGTGACTAAGCGGATCGGTGACCTTGATAGGACGCCCCTGCGCGTCGCGTTCCGTTTTAGTCTCGTATTTTTCTTCTTCGCCAGCTTTTACATGGCCGCGAGGGCTGACCGTCATGGTTTCCTGCGAGTCTTCGTTGTATCCCCAGGTACGCTTGTTGCCTTCCGGATCTACTTCTGCGGTGCGATCGCCATACGTGTCATATTCATATTTCCATGTATTGCTCAGAGGATCGGTCATGCTTTCGACTTCCCCATGAGCACCGTATTTGTATTTGGTTACTTGGGTTTTACCGCCCGGTGCAGGGCGTTCGATAACTTCGGGATTGCCGTGGCTTTCACGTTTGATCGTAGTCGTCTCGCCATCTGGCGTCGTCGTGGAGATAACATCATGGGTGGAATCGTATTCCCATTTTGTTTCGTCACCATCGGGATCGATCATGCTCGTACGATTATCGTGCGCATCGTAACCATACTTGGTGGTATGTCCATCGCCGTCCGTGACACTCAGCAGCTCGTCGGCGGCGTTGTAGGCACGTGTTTCGGTCGTCGCACTCGCGGTGCCGTACCCGTTTGTTAGAGACGTGCCGACGCCATTGCTCGTGAAGTACTGGACGCTGACGGCGCCCGTTGCGTGATTCGTCGTCTTCGTATGAAACGACGCGTATTCAAAGCTCGTCATGCGTTTTAGGGGGTCTGTCTCGGAGGCCACCTGGTTGGAGCTGTTGTATTCGATGGTGGATTTACCGCCCCGTCCGTCGACCAGTTCCGTCATGCGATGACTACTGTCGTATTTGAATTGCCAGCGGAGGGCGGATTCACCGGGCTGGGTCACAGTTGCCAGGTTGCCGCTTGCGTACGTGTATTTGACCACGTGTTTCATCGGGTCTTCGGCGCTTTCCACGAGTCCTTCGGCGTTGTAGACGAGCGTAATTTTGCGGCCTGCCGGGTCGGTGATCGTTTCGAGGTTCCCGCTTCCGTTGTAGGAAAGCGTCGTTGCGTTGCCATTGCGATCGGCCACGCTTTCTAGACGGCCCGTGCCACTGAATTTGTAGACCGTCTGGTTCTCAAGCGTCAGTATGTATCCTGATGATGAGGATCCGTGAAGGATGTCTTGGCTCCATTCGGGCGCAGTAAACGATTCGCCCGACCCTTCGCTGAAAGCTACCGTACTGCCGCTGGCTTCGACCAAAGTGACGGCGTGACTGACAGGTTCGCTCACGAGGTGATCACTGAAGGAACTCGACCAGCCATAGCCGAATATGCCTTTGCTGCCCGCGGCTGCAGCTTGCGAATTGTATGTGCGACTTAGATCCAGGCCGACGCCTCGACCACCGATCGAGAAGTCGGTTTGCGTCTGCGAGTAGTTGCCGGACGAGCAGCCCACTGTTTCTTCTTCGCCGCATTGAGCCGGTTCCTGTGGGTTTTCGCTACCGCCTAACGGTGCACCTCCTCGCATCAGCGGGTACTTGAAGTGAAGTTCGCCTCCTGGTTCCCCAATAAAGCCATAGTTCTCGGCTTCGACTTCCACGTATGTTGGGGGACCAGCGGTCTTTTCGACTTCGCCTTCATTGATGAACACACCGGTGCTTTCTTCGCTTGGTTCCCTCGCGGGTTTTTCGGGTTTCATCCCAGTTGCGCATTCTTCGCACCCTTTGCCATCTTCCACTAGGAAGAGCCCTCGGTTTTGAAATCTGGCACCGTACCCGAGCACGATCTCACCCGATGCCCATGTCAACTGGCCTTCGTTGACGAATGGACGGTCGATCAAGTTCGTGACAGTATGTTCGATCGTGCCGACGGCTTTTTTTTCGAGAACAGTCTCGCCGGGTCCTTCCATTGATCCTTCCCTCGAGAGAAACGAGCTACCGATGTTCAAATTGCCGGCGCCGGCCAGCTTCCCGCCGAGCGGCAGCAACTGCAGCTCTGATACGTGGGAGATGGCTGGTCCATTCAACGTCAAAAGCCCACTCTTCAACTGCAGGTCGACTTCGCCGCTGCCCTGCACATCACCGGCGGTGATTGTCGCTCCTGCGTCGATAATCGTCCCCGTCAGATTGATAGCAGACCCCCAGGTGAACGAGCCACCGGTGAGTTCGATTGAGCCGGCGCCAACGGTAGACCACGATCCGGTCGCGGTATGCCCCGCGATGCCGCCCCCTTTGAAGGCCATCCGACCGGTCCGCGCCGTGACGCTGCCCTGGTTGTCAAACGGCACTTCGTTGGTCACTTCCGAGCCTTCAGACTCGATGAACGAGCCGGCGTTCTCAACGCTGCCCGAGCCCGAACCGGCTACCAGCCCCGAGCCGCGGCAGCCCCCTCCGCACGACGGGCCGTTGTCGTTAGCGTAAAAAGTCGCGTCGTTGGAGATCTGCGCTTCTTCTTCGAGGAAGATCGCCCCTGCTGCCCATGTCAGCGTGCCTTTGTTGACCAGCGACCGCGCTCGCAATCGAGCCGGAGTGCCGACGTCGATGGTGCCCGACGCACCCGTTTCGATGACGGTCGAGCCGGAGCCCGACATCACCCCGCCTTCGCCGGTCCATTCCAACAAGCTGGTCACCTTCAACGTCCCAGACCCATCCAGTGTGCCTTCCGTCAACGACAGGTGGCTGATCGTGCTCGCAGTTGCACCGGCGACATCCAAGGTGCCGGCTCGCAGGCTCACGGGCCCGCTGCTGTCCCGCACACCTTCGGCAGTGACGCTGGCACCAGTGAGGTCTATCGCACCAGACCAGCTGCTTGCACTCATCGTGAACGAACCACCCGCTAGTGCGATCGATGCTCCTTCGCTGGCCCCCCAGCTGCCGGTCGACGTTGACGATCCGCCTTGGGTGAAGGCAAGCTGCCCATTCTGGGCTTCCACGGTTCCGCTGCTTTCAAACGGTACGGACACCTGCGAAGCGCCCGCACCCGATGTCTTCTCCACAGTACCTGTGTTCACGAGCTTGCCCGATTCGCCAGGTACCAGCCTGAGTGCGTTCGTAGCTTCCGAGTTGACCTTGAACGTGCCCCGGTTTTCAAGCCTTGCTTCTTCAGAGAGCGAGATGTGGCCCGAAGCGAGCGTCAGGGTGCCTTCGTTGACGAGCGAGTGCCCGGCCAGATTCGCGTAGTCCCCGCCAGACACCGCGATCGACCCAGAAGCTCCCGAGGCGAGCACCGTCGACCCCGACCCGGACATCGTGCTTTCCCCTCCTTCCGGCCAGGAAAGCGTACCTGTGACCTTCAACGTCCCGGCACCTGTCAACGCGCTGCTGCTGTCGATCACCAAAACGCCGTCGAGGCCGTGTCCCCTCCTGCCATGCTCAACGTGCCCGAGTCAAGCTCAATTCGCTGCCCGTGCCTTTGAAATCATCGCCAGTGACCGTCGCGCCCCGGATCCCGATCGCGCCTTCGAGCACACCGCTGCTGGCCAACACGGAAGACGAACCGCTCGCAAACGCGATCGGCCCACTTTTGCCGTCGATCGTCCCGAGGTTTTCAGTATTGACCCCAAGATCGACTTCTTCGGTGCCTTCAGCTTTCTCAACCATACCGGTGTTCACGAAGCTGCTGGAGCCCGAACCTTTGCGCAGACCATTGCGGTAGCATTCGCCACACGCCCTTTCGTTATCATTCAAGTCAAATGTCCCGCTATTAGAGAACGTGGCACCATTTTCGAGTTCAATCAGACCCGCAGTCAATGTGAGCGTGCCTTCATTGACCAAGCGCCGTTCGTTCAACGTCACCGAGTCCGCGTAGACGGTTCCAGAGGCACCTGACTCCAGTACCGTCGACCCCGACCCTTCCATCGTCCCTTCGGTCCACGACAGCGAGGACGACACGACCAGTTTCGCCGGGCCCGTCAACGTGCCCCCGCTCACAGTCAACGCATTAGCAGTCGATTCTTCAAGCACGCTGGCCAATTCCAGCGAGCCGCGCCGCAACACGAGCGTTCCTTTGTTCTGGAGTATGCCTGCCGTATTTGTCCCGCCCGAAACTTCAACGGTGGCGCCAGTTCCGATACATGCGACATCCGCCGTCGTCGGCGCTTCGCCCGACGACCAATTGGACCCCGTCTGCCACGACCCGGAGCTACCGCCGACCCATGTATCAGTGCACAGCGATTCAGCAGCAGCACATGACGGCATCAGGATCACCATTGTCAACAGTGCCGCCAGGAGGCCGAAGCCACCATATACACGTCCAGCGGCGCAGCCGTACCCGCCGTCGGCAATGGTCAACCAAGGTCTGCCCCGCCACCGCGTAGCGCCCCGGATCCTGTGATCGGAGCACACGTTACTGAAGCACACCCTGATGCCCATCGCCTACCTCCCATCCCATATTGCCGATGAGCCCGAGAACTCGGATCTGGGCCAAGCATTGCGCATAGCGCTGATAGCGATCCCGAACGCTAGGGCGGCATTCTAATCATGCGTATGATGCAGAGTCAAGTGAATCTATGGCTGGGTTTCGCGCAATTTGCGGCATGAGGCGTGAGTCCTGACCAAAGCCAGGCAGCCGAGCCCATCTCGGCGCCCTTCGGGCGCCATTCTCAAAAGATTGATCGACGAGAGCTGCTTGCCAGCTCCGGCTCGTGCCGGCCTAGTCGGCAGGCCGCGCCGGCGCCTGGCGCCCTTCGCGCGGCTCGTCCTTCTCCAGCCAGGCCGCCTGCGCGTCGATCTCGGCCAGCTTGACCCCGCCGCCTTCGCACCATGGGCAGGTAACCTCTTGCGGCTTGTCGCCGAGATTCGAGATCACGCGCCCGGTGCCCCGACAGGGCATGCAGTTTTCGCGCTTGGCCATGACGGGCGAGGTTAGCGCGCCGGGCGCGGCCGCGTCGGGCCCGGGCGATTCAGGCGCCGCGCAGGATGGGATGGCGCACGCGCGACCGGGCCCGCGCGCAGGTATGCGTGGGGTGGCAGGTCCGCCCGCCGGTGGCACTCCGAGCGAACGGACGACACATACGCCACCGTCGCTGCGCGCGCGTGGCGCTACGCAGCGCTGCCGGCGGACGCTGGCGCATACGTGGCACGGCGGCTGGATCGCCGCGGCGCTGATCGTGCTCGGTGCGGGCGCGCTGCGTGTGCTGCACCTCGGAGCGGTCCTCGGCGACCCGTTCTACGACGGCGCGGTGCGCAGCATGGGGCTGTCGTGGCACAACTTTTTCTTCGGTGCGGTCGAGCCGAGCGGGGCGGTCGCGATCGACAAGCCGCCGGTGGACTTGTGGCTGCAGGTCGCGAGCGTGAAGCTGCTCGGGTTCGGCTCGACGTCGCTGAAGCTGCCGGAGGCGCTTGGGGGCACGCTCGCAGCGGGCCTCCTGTTTGCCGCGCTGCGGCGCGCGTTCGGGGTGCGCGCCGCGCTCGCGGGCGCGCTCGCGCTGGCGGTGTTGCCGATCGAGGTGATCACGGCGCGCAGCGACACGATGGACGCGGTGATGATGGCGCTGAGCGTGCTCGCGTTGCTGTGCGCGGTGCGCGCCGCGCAGAGCGGGCGCACCGTGTGGCTGCTCGCGGCGGCGGCGGCGCTCGGGGTCGCTTTCGACGTCAAGCTGCTGGAGTCGCTGGTTGCGCTGCCGGGCCTCGCGCTGCTGGTATGGCTTGGCTTGCCCGGCCGCCAGCGGCGTCGCGCTGCGCAGCTCGCGCTCGCAGCCGCTGTGTACGTGGTGGTAGCGCTGGCGTGGCTGACGGCCACGCTGCTGTTCCCCGCGCACGACCGCCCCTATGCGTACGGCTCGACTAACGGCAGCGCGTGGAACGCAGCGTTCGTGTTCAACGGCGTCGATCGTTTGCAGAACAAAACACTTGAAGGCGCCACACCGGGCTTCATCGAAGGCCACCGCTACCCTGAGCGCACCGCGCAGGAGCGCTACCGGATCCCGATCGTGCCGCCCTCCCCCACGCGCCTGCTCGCGCGGATCGGCCCGCTGTCGGCCGACTACCTCGGTTTGGAGGCGCTCGCGGGCCTGCTGCTCGGCGGTGGCGCGCTGATTGCTCTCCTCACGCGCGCGCACGCGAGTCGCACTTCGGCGAATACACGAAGTGAACCGCCGGGCGCGGCCATTTCGGCCTCTCTACCCCTATCGGACGATCTGCGCATCGAGCGCGCGGTCGCAGCCGGCCTGATGCTGTGGCTGGCTACGGGACTCGTGCTGTTCAGCAGCATGGCACGATTGCACCCGCGCTACACCGAGGGCTTCACTCCGGCGGTCGCGGGCACGCTGGGGTTCGGCCTCGCGTGGGCGACCGAGCGGGGTACCCGCGGGCGACTGCTTGTCCTGACCGGCACGCTGCTGGCAATCGTGGTCTACGCCGAGTCACTGCTGTTCGGCGCGAGCACGCTGTGGTGGCTGACGGCGGCCGCGGGCGCGGGGGCACTGGCGCTCGCGTGCGTCGCCGCTCGCAGGACCGCGGCAACCCCGCTGCTGGCAGGCGCGACACTTGTGCTCGCGCTCATGTGCCTGCTGGCGATCCCGCTGGGCACGGCGCTGCGTGCGGGGCGCGAAAACCTTTCTGACACGAACAGCGTCGGGCTGCTGCACGCGGGCGAGCTGGGACCGTTGAGCGCTTACCTGCGCGCACACCAGGGCGGCGCCTACTACGAGGCGGCGTTCGATGCGGGCACGAAGATGGGTGAGCTGGTGGAGCGCGATGCGCGTCCGATTCTGGTGCTGACGACGCTGGAAGGCAGGGTCTTCACTCCGGTCGCGCGGTTGGCGCGGCTGGCCAGGGAAGGCAAGGTGCGCTACGCGTTCATCGACGGCTACTGCGCGCGGGGGGCCGCGACGGAAACGGATTGTGCGGCACCGGTGCGGTGGGTACGCGAGCACGGGGTGGATGTCTCACGCGAAGCGCACATGCCGCGGACGGGAATGCTGTGGCGGCTGCCGGGATGAAACCGCTGCGACGACGTGTAGCGTAGAGCCCATATGAGCACCGTCGAGACGCCGCTGTCCTTGAAAATCCTGGTAGTCGACGACGAGGCGTCGCTGCGCGAGACGCTGACGCGCTCGTTTACCCGCGAGGGGCATACGGTCGAGGCGGTCGCGTCGGGCGCCGAGGCGATCGCGCGGGCCGACGAGCAGCCCTTCGACGTGGTGCTGCTCGACGTCGCGCTGGGGACGGGACCGAACGGATATGAGGTGTGCAGGACGCTGCGCGAGCGGCGCAACGTCGTGCCGATCATCATGCTGACGGCGCTGGACACGGAGGCGGACGCGGTGCAGGGTCTGGAGGCGGGCGCGGACGACTATGTGACCAAGCCGTTTGGGCTCGCCGAGTTGCGCAGCCGGGTGCGGGCGGTGCTGCGCCGCGCGGGGCCGCGCCCGAGCAACCGCGACGTGCTCGTGGCGGGCGGCGTGACGCTCGATCGCAGCCGGCGCGAGGTGGCGGTCGGCGAACGCCCGGTGCGGCTGACGTTCTCGGAGTTCGAGCTGCTGGCGCGGCTGATGTCGGAGCCGGGACGGCTGCTCAACCGCCAGGAGCTGCTGCGCGCGATCTGGGGCGACTCCGCCTACCGGGACCCGCGCGCGATCGACGTGCACATCCGCCACCTGCGCGAAAAGCTCGAGCAGCGCCCCGAGGAGCCGAAGCTGATCCTGACGGTGCGCGGCGCGGGCTACCGTTTCCAGGAGTGACGGTGAGCTTGCACCCGCGACTGGTGGGACTGCGCCCGCGGCTGCTGGGAGCGTTGCTGCTGACGAGCGTCGTGACGCTGGCGGTCGCGGCGCTCGCGCTGCTCTCGCCGCTCGAGCAGCGGCTGCGCCAGGACGGGGAAGCGACGGTGGACACAGCGCTGAACTCGACGCACACGGAGTTTGGCGAAATCCCGCTGGAAGCTGCGACGGGACACCTCGACGCGGATGAAGTAGAACGCGCGGTGGGGGCGCTGCGGCGGCGCTCGCAGGCGACGATCACGCTGCTGGACAGCGCGCTGGACGTCGTCTACTCGGGCTCGAACACGACGTTCAACGTGCCTGACTACTACGGACAGGTGCGCACGGCGCTGCGCACGCACAGGCGCGTGCAGACGCTCAGCGACGACGACCTGGTGGTGGCGTACCCGTTGAAAATCGCCAAGCGCCAGTTCGTGCTGGTGTTGACCAAGCGGCTGGACTACGTCGCGTCGGCGTTCGACGTGGTGCAGAACGCGTTCGTCGAGGGCGCCGCGGCGGGACTGGCGATCGCGCTGCTGCTGGGGATCGGCTTGACGACCAGGCTGCTGGGCCGGTTGGAGCGGTTGCGCGACGCGACGCGCGAGCTGGAGCGGCGCGGCGCCGACGCCGAGCCGTTGCCCGAGGACGGCCGCCATGACGAGGTGGGCGAGCTGGCGCGAGCGTTCGCACGTATGCAGGCACGGCTGCGCCGCCAGGAGGCCGCACGCCGGGCGTTCGTGGCGACGGCTTCGCACGAGTTGCGCACGCCGCTGGCGTCGCTCGACGGGACGCTGGAGCTGCTCGAGGACGATTTGAGCGGGGAGCGGCTGGATCTCGAGGACGCGCGGGCCCGCACGGCGCGTGCCCGCGAGCAGTCGCGCCGGCTCTCCCAGCTGGCGTCGGACCTGCTGGATTTGAGCCGGCTCGACGCCGAGGTGGAGTTGCGCAGCGAGCCGCTGGAGCTGGGCGAGATCTGCAGGGCGGTCGCGGCCGAGTTCGAGCTGAGCGCGGGCGCGCGCAACGTGACGCTGGACGTGGACCCGCCGCAGCGCGCGTGCTGGGTGCAGGCCGACCCTGGGGCCGTGGCGCGCATCGTGCGGATCCTGCTGGACAACGCGCTGCGTGTCGCGCCGCGCGGCTCGCTCGTGCAGCTGCGCTCGCACGGCGGCGGCGCATCGGCCGCGATCACCGTCAGCGACACCGGCCCGGGCGTGCCGGCGGCAGAGCGCGAGCTGATCTTCGAGCGCTTCCAGCGCGGCAGCGCGACGGGCGGCAGCAGCGGTTTCGGGTTGGGCCTGGCGATCGGGCGCGAGCTGGCGAGGAGGATGGGCGGCTCGCTGCGGCTGCTGCCCGAGCAGGGACCGGGCGCAAGCTTCGAGCTGCGTCTGCCAGCTGCGACTGGCGCGCTGACCACGCCGGCCATGCCCGACACCGCGGCTGCCCCAAACATCGATGCCCCCGCCGCCGCCCCCGGCAACGAGCACCACCACGCCGTTGGCAGCGGGCGCACGCGATGAGCACCGAGCGCAGTGGTACGTTTCGGCCGGTGGCAGAATCGGATGGGCACGCGCCGACGTCCACCGAGGAAGCGGCGGTACTGCAATCGCTGGTCGGGCAGGCACGCACGAGTGGGCGGCTGGCGCTGGACACGGAGTTCATGGGCGAGGGGCGCTACCGGACGCTGCTGTGCCTGATTCAGCTGGCGGTGGCGGATGCGACGGAGGGTTTGCGGATCGAGCTGGTCGACCCGCTGCGCGAAACGCTCGACGGCGCGCCGCTGGCAGAGGCGCTGGCGGACCCGCAGATAGAGTTGGTCGTACACGCCGGCCGCCAGGATGTGGCGTTGGTGCGACGCCGGCTGGGGACGGAGGTGCGCAATGTGTTCGACACGCAGGTCGCGGCGGGTTTTGCGGGGATGCCGGCGCAGTGCTCGTATGAGACGCTGCTCGCACAACTACTGGGGGTGCGGGTCGCGAAGAGCGCGAGTTTCACGCGCTGGGACGCGCGGCCGTTGAGCAGCGAGCAGTTGGCGTACGCACGGGAGGACGTCGTGCACCTGCTGGAGCTGGCGGCGGAGCTGCAAAGGCGTCTGAAGGCACTCGGACGCTTGGAGTGGGCAAGGCAGGAGTGCGCTGCGCTGGAGCAGTCAAGCGATGTGCGCGACCTCGAGGCGGTGTTCGCGCGGCTGCCGCGCATCCGCGGCTTGAACGCCGCCGCGCAGGGGGTCGCACGCGAGCTGGTGGAGTGGCGGGAGCGCACCGCGCAGGCGGGCGACAGGCCGGTGCAGAGCGTGCTGTCCGACGCGGTGCTCGTGGAGATCGCCAAGCGCCGCCCGAAGAACACGGCGGCGCTGGAGCAGATTCGCGGTGTCGCGCAGAGCAGTGTGCGCCGTCGCGCGGCCGACCTGCTGGAGGCGGTGCGGGCGGGCGCCGAACGCCCGCACACGCCGCTGCAGCTGCCGAGTCGCGCGGTCACCCCAGACCCGGCGGACGCGCCGCTGGTCGCGCTCTCCGAAGCGCTCGTGCGCGCACGTGCCGTCGAGGCGGGTCTCGCCTACGAGCTGATCGCCGCCCGCGCGGACCTGCAGGCGATCGTCGGCGCGGTGCGCACAGACGCCGAGGAGCCCGAAGTGCGCACGTTGCGCGGCTGGCGGCGCGAGCTGGTCGGTGAAGAGCTGCTGGAGCTGCTGGACGGGCGTGTGTCGTTGGGGGTCAGTCGCGGCAGAGTGAGGATTGGGTGAAGTGCACCGAAAAGCCCCCAAGGGCCATTGCATCACATGTGATGTTCATCCGCGTCTCGCAGCCCGACGTCGGCGCGGCCACCCGACGCTTGTCGGTGTCCTCGGCGCCGGTGCGGGCGTGGGCCGGTGCGGGCCGGTTCGGGCGTCCTTTCCCGCAGCTGCGACTCGTCCTGCAACCTCCTCACATCGCCTGGCCGGGACCTCAACCTCCAAAATCACGTGGCTCAGGCTTGTGCATCAAAGATGATGCGTCAGGTACGGGAGTGATGCTTCAGGTACGGAGATGATGCGTCAGGTACGACGGTCAGGTACGGAGATGATGCGTCCGTTACGGGATACATCACAGATGATGCGTCAGGTACGGGAGTGATGCGTCAGGTACGGAGGGTCAGGTACGAAGATGATGCGTCCGTTACGGGATACATCAAAGATGATTAATTAGCCTTCGCTCTCAAAAAAACAAACCAACACCAGACGCCGCCAAGACCGACGCACAGACGCAGCGGCACCCGTCCAGGGCACCCCCCCGTCTAGCGGACCCCGCCGGAGCGCCGGTGCGGCCCCTCCGCGCGCCCCCCACGCAGCCCTCTTATTCGATGTGGTTGTAGACCGTGAAGAGCGGCATGTACATCGAGATCACGATGAAGCCGACGATCGCGCCGATGACGATGATCATGATCGGCTCCATGATCGAGGTGAGCGCCTTCACGGAGGCGTCAACGCGGTCCTCGTAGAAGTCGGCGATCTTGTCGAGCATCGCGTCCAGCGCGCCGGTCTCCTCGCCGACGCCGACCATGTGGGTGACCATCGTCGGGAAGACGGGGATTTTGGCCAGGGGCGCCGAGATCGTGCCACCGCGCTTGACGGAGGCGATCACCTCGGTCATCGCCTCCTCGACGACGATGTTGCCGCCGGTCTTGCCGGTGATCTCCAGTGCCTGCAGGAGGGGGACGCCGGCGCTGGTGAGCGAGGACAGGGTGCGCGACCAGCGGGCGACGGCGACCTCCTGCACGATCGTGCCGATCTTCATCGGCACGCGCAGGCGGAAGCGATCCCATTGCGGCCGCCCCCAGGTGGAGGCCTTCCACTTCAAAAACGCCACTACGACGGCGGCCGTGACGCCGAACATCAGCCACCATTGTTTGGTGACGAGGTGGGAGAGTTTGACGGAGAACTTCGTGATGGCGGGCAGTTCGCCGCCGAATTCCTTGAACACGTTCTCGAAGACGGGCACCAGGAAGGCGACCAGCGCCAGCATGACACCGACGGCAAAGACGAGCACGAGCGTCGGGTAGATCATCGCCGAGCGGATCTGGCGCTTCAGCGAGGCGTCTTTCTCGAGCTGGTCGGCGACGCGGATCAGCGAACTCTCGAGCATGCCGCCGGTCTCCCCGGCGCGTGTCATCGCGATGAACAGGGGGCTGAAGACCTTCGGGTGACGCTCCATCGCGTCGCTGAGCGCGAGCCCCGCCTCGACGTCCTTGCGGACTTGCACGATTGTCTCTTTCAGAAATTTGTTCTCGGTCTGGTCCTCGAGCACGTACAGCGCGCGCAGGATCGACATGCCGGAGGTGATCATCGTCGAGAGCTGGCGCGAGAAAACGGCAAGATCGGCCGCGCTGACGCTTTCCAGGAAGCTCAGGTTAATCTCACGCGAGGCGTGCTTGTCGGCGATGTCGAGAACGATCAGCCCGCGTGCCTTGAGCTGATCGGAGACGGCCTGCTTGGAGTCGGCCTCGACCTCGCCCTTGGCCTTGCCGCCGGCGAGATCCATCGCCTTGAAGACGTAGGTGCTCATGGTTTGAGATCGTCCGCGTGAGTGGGCCACGCACGTTGGGTGTCGGCGCTGGGCGTCCTGCCCAGCGTCAGGTGCGCGTCGGGCCTGATGACAGTGTCGCTGCTCATGCCGCCGCGAGCGTGCTGGCGCCGAGCAGGCGGCGCAGCTCTTCGGGGGTGGACGAGCGCGATTCGGCCAGTTTCTGTGAAACCGAGCCCGCGCGCACGAGACCGGCGAGCGCGGCGTCCATCGTCTGCATGCCGTGTGCGGTGCCGGTTTGCAGGACGGAGTAGATCTGGTGGGTCTTGCCCTCGCGGATCAGGTTGCGCACGGCAGGGGTCGGCACGAGCACCTCGCAGGCGACGACGCGCCCGGAGCCGTCGGCGGTCGGCAGCAACTGCTGGGTGATGATGCCCTGCAGCGCGACGGACAGCTGGACGCGCACCTGGCCCTGCTGGTGTGGTGGGAAGACGTCGATCACGCGGTCAATCGTCTGCGCGGTGTCCTGGGTGTGCAGGGTGGCGAACACCAGGTGGCCGGTCTCGGCGGCGGTCAGGGCGGTGGAGATCGTCTCCAGGTCGCGCATCTCGCCGACGAGGATCACGTCGGGGTCCTGGCGCAGGGCGGCCTTGAGCGCGTCGCCGAAGCTCTGCGCGTCGGAGCCCAGCTCGCGCTGGTTGACCAGGCAGCGCTTGTGGGGGTGCAGGAACTCGATCGGGTCCTCGATCGTCATGATGTGCTCGTCGCGGCTGGCGTTGATCTCGTCGATCATCGCCGCCAGCGAGGTGGACTTGCCCGAGCCGGTCGGGCCGGTGACGAGCACGAAGCCGCGCGGCCTGCGCGTGAAGTCGTGCACGGTGGCGGGCAGACCCAGCTCGTCGATCGAGGTCAAGCCGAACGGGATCAGACGGAAGGCGGCGCCGATCGCGCCGCGCTGGTAGTAGGCGTTGACACGGAAGCGGGCGTGGCCGGGAATCGAGTAGGCGAAGTCCAGCTGCCAGTCGGTCTCCAGGCGCTGGCGCTGGTCGCCGCTGAGAATCGAGTAGACGATCTCGCGGGTGTCGGTGCCGGAGAGCATCGGATAGTCCTCCAGCGGCGTGAGGTGGCCGCGCACGCGCACGGTGGGGTGCGCGCCGGCGGTGATGTGCAGATCGGAGGCGCGGCGCGAGACGACCTCCATCAGCAGCTCGGCGAAGTCGATGCTTGTCTTGGTGTTCATCGCCCGCCCATCGGCCCCTGCAAGCACGCCTAAGCGCGGCTGCATGGAGCGCTGGACGAAAATACGAGCCGGCGCGCTCAGCTCGTCCCCAACACCCGCGCGACCTCGGCGATCGAGGTGCGTCCGCGGCGGACCTTCTCCAGGCCGTCGTCGCGCAGGCGGCGCATGCCCTCGCGCACGGCCACGTCGCGCAGCTCCTCGGCGGGCCGCCGTTCCAGGGCGAGGCGACGGATCTCCGAGCTGACGGACATCACCTCGTAGATCCCCGCGCGGCCGCGGTAGCCCGAGCCGTTGCAGCGCCGGCAGCCGACGGGCTCGTAGGCCTCGAGGTCGACGAGCGCCTTGTAGCCGCTCTTGTGCAGGACGTCGGCGGGGATGATCGTGCGCTGCTTGCAGTGCGAGCAGAGCGTGCGCACGAGGCGCTGGGCGAGCACGCAGTCCAGGGCGGAGGCGACGAGGAACGGCTCGATGCCCATCTCGACGAGGCGCGTGATCGCGGAGGGCGCGTCGTTGGTGTGCAGGGTGGAGAGCACGAGATGCCCGGTGAGCGCGGACTCGATTGCGATCTGGGCGGTCTCGCGGTCGCGGATCTCGCCGATCATGATGATGTCGGGGTCGGCACGGACCATCGCGCGCAGGCCGGTGGCGAAGGTGAGTCCGGCCTTGGGGGAGACCTGCACCTGGGTGATGCCCTCGACCTGGTACTCGACGGGGTCCTCGACGGTGATGATGTTCTTCTCGGGCGTGTTCAGCGCCTGCAGGGCGGCGTAGAGGGTGGTTGACTTGCCCGAGCCGGTGGGGCCGGTGACAAGCACCGCGCCGTGAGCCTGCTGGAAGGCCTCCTCGAAGCGCTCGCGCTCGGTGGGCTCGATGCCGAGCTTGTCGAGCTTCATCACGACGGAGTCCTTGTCGAGGATGCGCATCACGATCGACTCGCCGTGCACGCTGGGCAGCGTGACGACGCGCAGGTCGACGTGACGTCCGTCCACCGTCAGCCCGACGCGCCCGTCCTGGGGCAGGCGCCGCTCGGCGATGTCCAGGTCGGACATGATCTTGACGCGCGAGACGACGCCGGCGGCCATGCGCCGCGGCACGGTGGTGATCTCCTGCAGGACGCCGTCGACGCGGAAGCGTACGCGCACCTCCTTGCCGTCGGGGGCGAGGTGTACGTCGGAGGCGTGCATCTCGACCGCCTGGGCGACGATCTGGTTGACGAGTTTGATGACGGGGCCGTCGTCGGCGCTCTCGTGCAGCTCGACGACCTCGGCTTGCTGCTCGGCGTCGGCCTCGCCGTGCACGGCGTCGCCGACGACGTCTTCGAGGCGGTCCAGGCGCGCGATCAGCGTGAGGATGTCCTCGGGCGCGGCGACGGCGACGCGCACCTCGTAGCCGGTCATGATCGCGATGTCGTCGACGGCGAGCACGTTAGAGGGGTCGGTCATCGCGACGAGCAGCGTGCGCTTGTCGACGAACGCGACGGGCACCGCCTGGTAGCGCTTGGCGGCGGCGGTCGTGACGAGGTTCGCGGCGCCCATGTCGACGGAGAACACGCCGAGGTCGAGGTGATCGAGGCCGTAGCGCTCGGCCAGCGCGCGCGCAAGGCCGTCGTTGCTGAGCACGCCTTCCTCGACGAGCGTACGCTCGGGCGTCGTCCCGGTGCTGCGCGAGGTCGCGATCGCCTCCTCGACGCGCGCCCGTGGCACGAGGCCCATTTCGACGATCACGTCGGTCAGGAAGCGCGCCGAGGAGCCGCGGCGCGTTGGCGAGGTCAGCCCGCCGCGGGCGGCGGCCGCCGGGCTGGCCTGCTGTGGCGGCCGCTGCTGCTCGGCACCGAGTGGTTCGCCCAATCCATCCTCGCCGCCGACCAGACTCGTGCCCTCGCCCCCGACCAGACGGGTCCCCTCGCCGCCTACCAGACCGGTTTCCTTACCCCCAGCAAAACGGGCCTCCTCGGCGGGGCGCTCGACGCTTTGCACGACGACCGGCTCGGCCGCACTGTCCAGCTCGAAGATCTCGTGCAGGTCGGGACCGTCGTCGGGGTACGGGGCGCTCACGCGCGCCCCCCCCAGTCGGCGCTGAAAGAGCCCGTCCCTGGGAACTGGTTTACGCGTAGCGTCTGACTGGCGACGCTAGTTCCCCGGGTCCCCCCCGCGCGCAGCGGCGCGCATGATCTCGAGCGGCGCGGGACGGCCCGTCCACAGCTCGAAGCTGAGCGCGCCTTGCGCGACGAGCACCTGCAGGCCGTCGAGTGCGGGCACACCCGCCTCGCGGGCAGCGAGCAGCAGCGGCGTGGTGCCTTGTCGGTAAACCAGGTCGACGACATACGAGTATCTACCGACCAGATCGAGAGTCAGGTGCAGTTGGTTGAGCGCGTCGGCGACAGCCTGGCCGTCCGTTGCGTTTGAGGGGAGTGCGCCATGCTCGCCGGTGGCGGCCCGGCCTTCGGCAGGTTGCTCGCCGGTGGCGGCCCGAACCTCGGTAGGTTGCTCGCCGGCAGCTGTCCGGCCCTCGGTAGGTTTCTCACTGGCGCCGGTCCGACCCTCGGTAGGTTGCTCGCCGGCAGCTGTCCGGCCCTCGGTAGGTTTCTCACTGGCGCCGGTCCGACCCTCGGCAGGTTGCTCGCCGGAGGCGGCCCGAACCTCGGCATCGGACGCCGGTGCCGCGTCCAGCCCCACGGACGTGCAGTTGACGAGGATGTCGCCCGGCTCGGGCTCGGGCACCGCCCGCGCGTCGAGCGCGCCCGCCAGCGCGGCGGCACGCGCGGCGGTGCGGTTCCACACCGAGACCTCGCGCGCGCCGGCGGCGCGCAGCGCCCACACCGCCGCGCGCGCGCTGCCGCCGGCGCCGAGCACGAGCGCGTGCAGGCCGGCCACCGGTCGGCCGAGTCCGTGCGGCGGCGCGCCTTCGATCGCGGCGATCAGCCCGGGCGCGTCGGTGTTCTCGGCGGCGATCGAGCCGTCGGAGGCGAAGCTGAGCGTGTTCGCCGCGCCGATCGTGCGCGCGGCCGCGGTCGCGCTGTCGGCGAGCGCGAGCGCGGCGTGCTTGTGGGGGATCGTCACGTTCGCCCCGACGAAGCCTGCGCCGCCCAGGGCGCGCACGGTCTCCTCGAACAGCTCGGGCGGCACGGGCAGGCGCTGGTAGGTCCACTCCCCTAGGCCGACGGCGACCAGGGCGGCGGTGTGCATCGCCGGCGAGCGGCTGTGCGCGACGGGCCAGCCAAGGACGCCGAGGCGTGCCGCTGGCCTGCCCGCGCGTGACGTGTCGCCTGGATCGGCCGTCTGCCTCTCCACGCCCGTCACCGCGTGCTCCCCGCGCGACGCACCTACCGCTTTCGACACGCCGGCACGCGCCCGCCGTTGTGCGCGATCGCTTCGTGGTAGGCGGCGGCGTTGCGTTCGAATTCGGCGGCGGTCCTCGAGAAGACCAGCTCGCCGCAGCCGTCGGCGCCGTTGACGTAGTACAGGTAGGGCACGTGCGCGGGGTGCGCGGCGGCGTCGATCGCGGCGAGGCCGGGGTTGCTGATCGGGGTCGGCGGCAGGCCGTGGTGGGTGCGGGTGTTGTAGGGCGAGTCGATGTGCAGCTGCGCTTCGGTGAGGGGTGTTGTGAAGTCGTGGAGCGCGTAGCGGATGGTCGAGTCGATGCCGAGGAACATGCCGGCGTGCAGGCGGTTGTAGATCACCGCGGCGACCTTCGGGCGGTCGCCCGGGAGCAGCGCCTCGCGTTCGACCATCGAGGCGACGATCAGCAGCTGGTAGGGCATGAGACCCAGTGCACGGGCACGCGCACGCGCGGTCGCACCGAAGTTTTCTTCGAACGCCTGCAACTGCAGCGCGACGAGCCGGTGGGCTGGCTGGTGCGCGTACAGTTCGTAGGTCGCGGGGAACAGGAAGCCTTCGAGGCTGGGCGTGCTGTGCGGGGCGCCGTAGCGGGCGGGGTCGAGCAGCGCCGAGTGACGCGAGGCGGCGAGGTAGCTGCCGGTAAGGCCGTGCGCGGCGACGATCTGCGCGATCTGCGCGCGTGTCTCGCCCTCGGGGATCGTGACGCGCACGACTGCGGGCAGCGCGCGGGGCGGCGGTGCGGGCTTCGGGTTGGGCAGGACGCGGGCCAACACGAACGCGCCGACGGCGATCAGCGCGAAGACCGCCAGAACGATCGCCTGCCAGCGCGTCGGCCGGCGCCGGTTGGCGCGCTGGGTGGCGGTCTGGGTGGCGGTGGCTGGCGCCGGTTTTTCACCTGTTGGGGGTGCGGCCCCGGCGATGGCCGACAGGGCGGCTTCGAGGCCGGCCGCGCTCGCTGAGGGGTCTGCTTCGCCGGTGGCGCTCGAGCTGGCGGCAGGCTCGCCGTCGCGGGCTGTCCGGCGGCGTTCGCGGTCTGCGCGCGCCCGTTCGCGCTCCTCTGCCGTACGCTGCGATGGGCCGCCGGTGGACAAGCGCCCAGCCTAGAGGTTCGCCGCGGTCGAGTCGTTGCGATTCCGCGCGGCGAGCCAGCTTTCGAGCATGTGCGCGGCGGCGCGCGAGTCCTCGGGGGCAGCGACGCCGACGGTGCGTCCAGCCCGCCGATTCCCATCGGCGGTGCGATCGTGTGCGTGCGCAGTCCGCCGATCCCCACCGGCGCCACGGTCGTGCGTGCGCCCGCTGCCGCCTTCGAAGAGCACGTCGCGTTGCGCGAGCCGCGTGGTGAAGCGCTCGTCGTGCAGCTCGACCGGCACGCGGTCGCCGAGCCGGCGCGCGAGGCGGGCGGCGAAGCGGCGGGTCTCGCGTGTTTGCTCGCTGTCGTGCCCGTCGAGCGCGAGCGGCAGCCCGACGACGACGCGTTGCACCTCGCGTTCGGCAACGAGCGCGACGAGCGCATCGAGGCCGCGCCGCCCACCGGGGCGCACAACCGTCGCGAGCGGCGTGACGAGCGTCCCGGTCGGGTCGCTGACGGCGCAGCCGCAGCGGGCGCTGCCGTAGTCGAGGCCGAGCACGCGCATCAGGAGTCGGAGTCGCTGTTGGCGCACATCAGGGATCGAGCCGTGACGCACATCGGGAGTCGAAGCCTAGGCTCAGGCTCACCGGACCACTAGCCCGCGAGCGCCGCCTCGATCGCGGCGCGGGCCGCGTCGAGCGCGTCGGGAAGCCGCTCGGGGTCGCGCCCGCCGGCTTGCGCGAGCGTGTCGCGCCCGCCGCCGCCGCCGCCGACACGGGCTGCGGCCTCCTTGACGATCGCGCCGGCCTTGATGCCGCGCGCGACGAGCGCAGGGGTGACGCCGACGATCAGGTGTACGCGCCCGTCGAGCGCACCCCCGAGCACGATCGCGGCCTGCTCGGGCAGCTTGCCGCGCAGGCGGTCGACCAGTTCGGGCAGCGCCTTGGGGTCGGCGACGGGGATGCTCGCTGTGAGCAGGCGGGCTTCGCCTGCGCTGCCGTTGCCCTCAGCGCGGACGGCCCCGTCGGCTGGCTCATCAGCCACGCCACCGCCGACCCCCAACGGCACGGCCTGCGCGACGAGCGCGTCGAGGTCGAGGCTGCCCCCGCCGCCGGGCCCGCCGCCGCCACCCTCGGCCCGCAGCTCGCGCAGCGCCTGCTCCAGGCGGCGACGCTCGGACTCGCGCTCGCGCACCGCTTCGGGCGCGCCCGCGGGTCGGGTGCGCAGGGTGTGCGCGATGTCGGTCAGCCAGCGGTCGTGCTCGCGCAAAAGCGCGACCGCGGCGGGCCCGGTGAGCGCCTCGATGCGGCGCACGTTGGCCGCGCTGGAGGTCTCGGAGAGGATCCGAAACAGGCCGATCTCGGCGGTGGCGCGCACGTGTGTGCCGCCGCATAGCTCGCGCGAATACTGGCCCTCGCCGATCTGGACCATGCGCACGACGTCGCCGTACCGCTCGCCAAACAGCGCCATCGCGCCGAGCCGCCTGGCCTCCTCCAGCGTGGTGGTGATCGGCCGCACAGGGTCGTTGGCGAGGATCCAGGCGTTGACCTGATCCTCGACGTCGCGTAGCTCCTCGGGCGTGAGCGCGGCGGAGTGGCTGAAGTCGAAGCGCAGCTTGTCGGGGCCGACGTAGGAGCCGGCCTGACGGACGTGCGCGCCGAGGCGCCCGCGCAGCGCGGCGTGCAGCAGGTGGGTGGCGGTGTGGTTGGCCTCGGTGGCGTGGCGCGCGGCGTGGTCGACACGCGCGAGGACGGGCTCGCCCGGCTGCAGCTCGCCGCGCTCGAGCACGACGGACAGCGCCTGGTCGTCGCCGAGCCGGTAGACGCTCTCCACGCGCGCAACGCAGTCGCCGTGCTCGCACTCGATCACGCCGACGTCGGCGACTTGGCCGCCGCCGGCGGCGTAGAAGGGCGACTCGGCGAGCTTGACGAGATAGCGGTGCCGGCCGGCGGGCTGACCCTCGCCATCACTCTCGGCGCCGGGCTCACGATCGCCCTCCTTGCGCCCGCCATCGTGCGCAAGGTCGTCGTCGGTGAGCCCCGCGGTGCCGTCTGCCGCGGCGGCAAACGCGGCGACGGTGGTGCGTTGGCGCTCGGTCTCATGCCCCGTGAAGCGCGTCGCGGGGCTGGCCGCCGCAAACGTGCGGGCGCTTTCGCGGGGGTCCCCCTCCCCCACGCCGGTCACCGGGGCGCCGCCCCCACTCGCAGCGCGCGCCCGCGCGCGCTGCCCCTCCATCAAAACCTCGAACCCGTCGGGGTCGACGCCGAGCCCGTGCTCGGCGGCCAGCTCGCGCGTGAGGTCGAAGGGGAAGCCGTAGGTGTCGTGCAGGGTGAACGCGTCGGCGGCGGAGATGCCCTCGGCGCCGTCCTCGCGCGCCCGCGCGATGAGGTCGTCGAGCAGCGCGGTGCCCTGGGCGAGCGTGCGCCCGAAGCTGTGCTCCTCGGAGTCGAGCCACGCCTCGATCGCGGCGCGCTGCTCGTGAAGCTCGGGGTAGGCGCCCGCCATCAGCTCGCGTACGACGGCGGCATAGCGGGTGAGGAAGCCGGGCTCCATGCCAAGGTTGCGGCCCTGCAGGATGGCGCGGCGCATGATCCGCCGCAGTACGTAGCCGCGCGATTCGTTGGAGGGCACCACACCGTCGGCGATCAGGAAGGACATGCCGCGGGTGTGGTCGGCGAGGATGCGCAGCGCGCGGTCGGCGGGCTGGCGCTCGCCGTAGCGCGCGCCGGAGAGCTGCTGGCCGAGGTCGATCAGGGGCACGAACTGGTCGGTCTCGAAGATCGAGTCGACGCCCTGCAGGATCGTCGCCATCCGGTTCAGCCCGAGGCCGGTGTCGATGTTGTTGGCGGGCAGCGGGTCGAGGTGGTCGTGAGGGTCCTGGTTGTATTGCATGAACACGAGGTTCCAGAACTCGAGGAACCGCTCGTTCTCGCCGCCGGGCAGGTCGTCCTCGGCGCCGAACTGCACGCCGCGGTCGAAGTACAGCTCCGAGCAGGGCCCGCTCGGCCCGACCGGGCCGGCTTCCCAGAAGTTCTCCGAGCGGGGGCAGCCGACGATGCGCTCGCGCGGCAGCCCGACGGCCTGCCACAGCTCGATCGCCTCTTCGTCGGGCCCGAGCCCGAGCGCGTCGTCGCCGGCGAACACGGTGACCCAGATATCGCGCTCGGCGAACCCGAAACCCTCCCGCGCCAGCTCCCACGCCAGCTCGATCGCGCCCTGCTTGAAGTAGGCGCCGATCGAGAAGTTGCCAAGCATCTCAAAGCAGGTGATGTGGCGGCGCGTGGAGCCGACCTTCTCGATGTCGGGCGTGCGAAAGCACTTCTGGCAGCTCGTCAGCCGCGGCGCCGGCGGCGACTCGCGCCCGAGGAAGTACGGCTTCAGCGGCTGCATGCCGGCGGTCGTCAACAGCACCGAGCGGTCGCTCGCGGGCGGCACGAGCGAAGCGGACGGCAGGCGCGTGTGCCCGCGCTCCTCGAAGAACGCCAGATAGCGCTCACGAATCTCGTCAGATCTCATATCCAAATCATCTTAAGGCCCACCCGCGACGTTTCGTGCGTTTTGCGATCGTCCGCGCGTCGCAGCCCGCTCACGAGGCCGGCCCGACGGGGCATCCATGCCCCGTCCCGGCGCACATGCCGGCCTGCGGGGCAAGTGTTCTTTTCGAACGCTATTCGCGCCCGCGCACGTACGCGTGCGCGAATCGCGCTGCAACGGAAGACAACAACCGCCACCCCTCGCACCTACGCGGCGCGCCGCCGCCCTCGCCCTCACATACGCAGCGCAACCCGCCCTCGCCCTCACATACGCAGCGCAACCCGCCCTCGCGCACACATACGCAGCGCAACCCGCCCTCGCGCACACATACGCAGCGCGCCGCCGCCCTCGCCCTCACGTGCGCACACGCGAACGGCGATCCAGCGCCTCACACGATCACCCGCGCGCCCAACGCGCGAGCGCGCTACGCCGCGACGGTGCCGTACCCGAGGATCACGTCCCCGGCGTACAGGCACGCGACCTGCCCGGGGGCGGTGCGCTCGATCGGCTCGCGCAGCTGCACTTCGACGGCCGCATGGCGGCCGGGGCCGGGGGTGTCACGCGGCTGACAGGGGTGGCGGCGCCCGCGCGAGCGGATCTTGACGGCGTCGATGAGCGCGCCGGGGCGGCGTAGGCTGACGTCGCGGATCGCGATCGTGTCGGTCAGCAGCGCCTCGCGGGGACCGACGGTGACGGTGTTGGCGCGGGGGTCGGTGCGCAGCACGTACAGCGGCTCGCCGCCGCCGAGCCCGAGACCGTGGCGCTGGCCGACGGTGTAGGCGTGCGCGCCGCGGTGGCTGCCGAGCCGGCGCCCGGCGCGGTCGAGGATGTCGCCGGCTGTGCCGCCGCCCATGTCAGGACCGGCATCGGCATTGCTCATATCGCCGTCGGCGGCGCCAGCCACACTCACACCGGCGCCTCTTCTGACGGTGTCGGTAGCGCCCGCACCGTTCACGCCAGTCCCAGTCCGAGCGGCGCTCGCCCCACTACCGCGGCCTGCACGGACAGCTGCCGAGGGACGAGGAGCATGGCGTTCGAGGAAGCGCGGCAGGCGGGTGCCGGCGAGAAAGCAGAGGTCCTGCGAGTCGGGCTTGTGCGCCACCTCGAGGCCCGCGTCGGCGGCGAACGCGCGAACCTCGTCCTTTGTCATCGCGCCCAGCGGGAAGCGCAGGCGGGCAAGCGAGCCGGGGTCCAGGCCCGCAAGCACGTAGCTCTGGTCCTTGATCGGGTCGCGCGCGACGCGCAGCAGCGGTCCGTCGCCGGCGAGGACCCGCGCGTTGGTCTCCTCGCCTGGCGCATTGAACTGCGCTGTGGCCTCGCCGTCTCCCCGGCTGCGTCGCGCTGTGGCCCCGCCGCCACCCTCTGTGAGCCGCACTGCGGCCTCGCTGACTCTCTCGCTGGGTATGGCCCCGTCCGGCACCCCGGCCCCGCCGCCACCCTCTGTGAGCCGCACTGCGGCCTCGCTGACTCTCTCGCTGGGTATGGCCCCGTCCGGCACCCCGGCCCCGCCGCCACCCTCTGTGAGCCGCACTGCGGCCTCGCTGACTCTCTCGCTGGGTATGGCCCCGTCCGGCACCCCGGCCCCGTGGCCGCCCTCGGGAACGCCGTGAAGGGCTTCTCCACGCCCCGCAGGGGTCGCGTCGTGCACACGCGCGTAGTGCCCCGTGACGAGCGTGCCGGCGCCGAGCCGCGTTGCGAGGTCGAGCATCGCGTCGAGACGGACGTTGCCGTTGCAGCGCAGGCACGGGTTGGGCGTGTTTCCCGCCGCGTGCGCGGCAAGCCACGGATCGACGACGCCGGCGCGGAACTCGCTGCGCAGGTCGAGCGACAGGTGCGACAGGCCCTGGCGGTGGGCGAGGGCACGGGCGGCGCGGACGGCGTCCGCCGAGCAGCAGCTGCGGCTCGCGTCGTTCTCGGGGTCCGACCACAGTTCGAGCGTGACCCCCACCACGTGCTCGCCGGCGCGCGCGGTGAGCAGCGCGGCGACGGCGCTGTCGACGCCGCCGCTCATCGCGACGAGCGTGCGCGGGCGGCCGTCGGCCGGCGCCGGCAGGGGTCGACCACCGGCAGACGCAACGGGCCAGTCGTCAGGGGGCTCGGCCAGCGACCGGCCGTCAGACGGCGCCGAGGGCAGCCGGTCCTCGGCCGCCGTGGTCGACGGCCCGTTGTCCCCCGGGGCGGCCAGCGCGCCGCCCCACGCACGCGCGGCTGCGCCGAGCGCGCGGTGCAGCGCGTCGGCGGCCAGCTCGGCGGCGTGCTGCTTGGCGGGGTGCAGACCGCCAAGCGCGGCGGCGATCTCCTGCGCCCCGACGCGCGCCGCCTCCAGCAGCGGCGCGCCGCGCACGAGCGCGACCGCGGCGCTGCCCGCGGCGACGCTCGCGCCGCACCCCGACGCGTCGAAGCCGGCGTCGCGGATCGCGGCGTCGGGGCTGGCGGCGTCCAGCGCGAGCGAGACACGCACGAGGTCTCCGCACGCAGCCCCGCCGGCGGCGCCCGTGAAAGCGCCCTCGGGGGTGTGCCCGCGCGCGAGCGGGCGTGCGAGGTGGTCGGCGAAGGGAGTCTGCACGAGCATGTCGGGCGAGTGTAGGTCACATATCTTTTCGCGAGCGAATCGCGGGCGCGCGCGCGTGGGGTTAAGACAAAGACCGCGCGCACGCAGGCGCGAATGGCGCCGCAAATAGATGACAACCACCCAACCCCCGGCCGAGCAACCGGCCAGGTTCCGCCACCACCAGCCGGGGGCTCCGCGTACACGGAACGGCTGAGCCCAGGGGCCGTGAAGACCCCGGAACCGGCCGCCAGAGGCCAGCGTGACGCGCTGGGACCCGAACCCCGCCGGACTGGCTGAGAGGCCCAGTGTCCCGCGCAACTGGCTGGGGCCCCAGCGCCCCGCGCGCCTGGCCGAGACCCAGTGCCCCGCGTGACTGACTGAGACTCAGTGCCCAGCCCGACGGCTGGGGCCTCAGAGCCGACAGGCCTGGCAGAACGACTCGCGCGCCGGGCTACCCGCGCGCTTCGCGGATCGCCTGTTCGATCGCGTACGCGTCGGTGAAGCCGGTGATGGTCGTGACCTGATCGTGCGGGTTGACGATCAGCAGCGTTGGGGTCTGGTAAACCTGGATGTCGCGGGTGATCGACCCGAACTGTCCGACCTGGCCTGCCGAGGCGGTGTGCACGGCAACCTGGTGGCCGAGCTTGTGCTCGACGTCCTGGACCTGCCCGTACACGGTGCCGTCCGTACTGGAATGAGAGTTCCAGAACAGCAGCAGCGCCATCTTGCCCTGCTTCAGCTCCGCCGCGACGGCCGCCTGCAGCGGGGGCGTGGAAGTCTTCGAGTGCGCTGCCCCGGTGGAGCCGTCTCGCGTGGTGGGCGTGCCACGCCCGGTGTGAGCGGCGCTTCCGGAGGAGCCGCCGATGCGGGCGCCCGCGGCAGTGGGCACGGTCGCGTGCACACGACTCGCAGGATGCTGGCCGGCCGGATGCAGGCCGTTGGGTGCCGTGGTGGCCGCGTGCTTGGCGCCGGCGGGATCGGTGGTGGCCGGATGGCCGTCTACGCCGCGCACGGCAGGCGCCGAATGGCTGTTCGTGCCGTTACGCGTTGCGTGGGCCACGCCACCCGCAGGAGTCGCGTGGACGTCGTGGGTCGCGGCGGACCCGCCCGTGCGGCCGCCGGCATCTGCGCCGGTAGCGCGAGCACCGGGATGTACGTTCGCAGCAGCGCTGGAGCCAGAGTGGACAGCGCCCCGCGAGTGCGTGCCGGTAACGGCGCCCGGGTGGGCGCCGGCGGCGTTCACATGGGCGGAGGCAGACGAGCCGGAACCGGAGGAGGTCCCGCTGGAGGACCCGCTGCCGGAACGGTTGAGAGCGAAGAACCAGACGAGCACGAGCAGCACGAAAGCCGCGATGACGACCTGGAACGGGCGCGATATCTGAGCCATCGCACCCTCCTTCGGCATTTCGCGCGCGCGAGTTGAGCGCGGCAAGGGCGCCTGGACGTGGCGGATCCGCTCAGAGGTCGTGCGCGCCGCGCAGCACGGCGTGCACGACGGCGTCCGCGGGCAGCGTTTGCTGCGTGCCGCCCTGCACGTCCCTGAGCGTGGCCTCCCCCCGCTCTCGACGATCGCCACGTAACGCGCGCCGAGCTTGCTCGCATGGCCGAGCTGGTTCTTGAGCGAACGCCCCGCCAGCTCCATCTGCGCGCCCAGCCCGGCGCGGCGCGCGGCTTGCAGCAGCCCGAACGCGGCGCGTGCCGGGGAATTGCCTTCGGTGGTCCGTCTCAGCGAACCGCTCTCGACGGTGCTCGTCAAAGAGCCGCCTTCGGCAGTGCGCCTTGGAGAACCGGCCTCGGTCGGGGAACCGTCTCCAGCGACGCTCGTTAGAGAACCGTCCTCGGTGGCGTGCGTTGGGCCAGCGTCTTCAGCGGCGTGCGTCGAGCCTGCCTCCCCAGCCACCCGCTCGGCGTCGACCGCCACGAACAGGTCGATCGCACCCGCGGCGACCGGCGGCGCGTTGCTCGCAAGCAAGATCCGCTCCACCCCCGCCGCCCAGCCCATCCCCGGCGTTGGCGGACCGCCGAGCTGCTGCACGAGCCCGTCGTAGCGCCCGCCGCCGCCGACGCCGCTCTGCGCGCCAAGGGCGTCAGAGGTCAGCTCGAAGACGGTGCGGGTGTAGTAGTCGAGGCCGCGTACGAGCGTCGGGTCGACCTCGTAGGCGACGCCCGCCTCGTCGAGCAGGGCGCGCACCTCGGCAAAATGCGCGGCGTCCTCGGCGCTCAGGTGGTCGAGCAGGCGCGGCGCGCGCTCCATCACGGTGCGCGTGCCGGGGTGTTCGGAGTCGAACGCGCGCAGCGGGTTCAGCTCGATGCGCTCGCGCACCTCGTCCGCCAGGTTGGCTTCGTGGGCGCGTAGGTGCGCCTGCAACCGCTCGCGGTACTCGGCGCGCGCTTCGTGGCCGCCGAGGCTCGACAGGCGCAGGCGCACGTCGGTGACGTCCAGCTCGCGCAGCAGCTCGACGAGCAGCACGATCGACTCGGCGTCGACGGCGGGCTCATGCGAGCCAAGCGCCTCGGCGCCGAGCTGCCAGAACTGGCGCTGGCGGCCAGCCTGGGCGCGCTCGTAGCGGAAGAAGCTCGAGAAGTACCACAGCTTGACGGGCGCGCGCAGCTTGTGCATGCCGTGCTCGACGTAGGCCCTGCACACCGGCGCCGTGCCCTCCGGGCGCAGCGTCAGCGAGCGTCCGCCGGCGTCATCGAACGTGTACATCTCCTTTTGCACAATGTCCGTCGAGTCCCCCACCCCCCGCGCGAACAGCTCGGTCGCCTCGAAGCACGGCGTCTCGATCCGCTGGTAGCCGGCGCCCTCCAGGATCGCCTGCGCCGCCGCCACCGCCCGCGCGCGAGGGACCGCGTGCTCGGGCAGCACGTCGTGTGTGCCGCGTGGTGCCTTCAGCTTGGTTGCGCTCACGCGACCTTCGCGCGCAGTGCGTCCAGGAACGGGTTGCTCTGCAGCTCCCGTCCCAGGGTCGTCGCGCCCATGTGCCCGGGGTAGACGGCCGTCTCAGGGTCGAAGCGCTCGACGAGCGCCGCGATCGAGCGCTCCAGCACCGCCCAGTCGCCCCCGGGCAGGTCGGTACGGCCCACGGAGCCTTGGAAGAGGACGTCGCCAGAAAGCAGTGCCTGCGGCTGCGGGGGCTGCGCTGCCCCCTCCCGGCCGCCCGCCAGGGCGGCCACCCCCGCCGCGCCGGCTGGCGCGATCGCATACGTGAGGTGTCCCGGGCTGTGGCCCGGCGTGAACAGCACCTCGATGTCGAAGTCCGCGAGCCCCAGCCGCTCGCCGCCGGCGAGCGTGTGCTCGGGATCCCAGTTCTCGAACGGCCCGAACCCGGGCGGCGTCCATGCGTTGATGTCGCGCAGCAGCGGTGCCTCGATCTTCGGGCAGTACACCGGCGCGCCAAGCGCGCTTGCGGCCGGCGCGACCGCGCCGATGTGGTCGAAGTGGCAGTGCGTGATCAGGATCGCCTCGATCTCCACACCGAGCGCGAGCACGGCCTCCAGCAGCCGCGGCGCCTCTTCGCCAGGGTCGACCAGCAGTGCGCGCGCCGCTTGACTGTGCGCGCGCACGATGTACGCGTTCTCCTGCACCGGCCCCACCGTGAACGTCCGCACGTCAATGGCGCTCACCGTGCAGCCTCCCGTTCTAGCTGTTTTTTGCGCAGACGCCGCCGGTATATCCAGAGGTCCGTGTAGTAGCTCACCGGCACGTACAGCGCGAGCGCGATCGGGAAGCTCCCGAGCGCGAGCAGAGCGTCTTTGATCAGGAACACGCACGCCGCGGCGAGCACGACTGCAGCGACGAGCGCACGGTAGAACGCGCCTCGCCAGGTCGGCGGGCGGTCGAAACGGGCTTCGCGCGTCGCGCGCCGCGCCGCCTTCTCGCGGCCCTCGGCGCTGCGCTCCGCCGCCGTCGGGCGCCGCCCCGTGCGCCCACGCGACTCGACCATCCCGGCGGCGTTGCCGCGGTGCTTTGTTTGGCGTTTGCGCTTCGTCTGGGCCATCTCGGGTACAAGCCTAGACGGTGAGGCCTGGCCGTGAGCGAAGAGCTTCGCTGTCTGTGCGCCAACGCACGTCTTTCGCGTCCTCCTACTGCGTTCGGGGCGCGTTCTCCTCGCCAAGCGCGTTCTCGATCACGTGACGCGCCGGGTCGAAACCAGGCATCGGCACGTCTTGCGGAAAGCCCTCCAGCGCGGCGCGCGGCGCGAGCCCGACCAGCTCGGCACGGGCCACCCGCGCGTGCCGTGCAACGGCGGTGATGACCGCCGCGAGCGGCATCTCGTCGGGGTGCTCGACGTTCGTGGAGACCTGGCCGACGGTCGCCGCCTGCCAGCCCCGCGCGCCCGCCGCGTGCGCCGGTGCGCGGACACCTTCGGGCGAGCCGGCCCCGCTCGGAGCCGTGCCCGCCGTTTGCGCCTCGCGCTCTCCCGTCGGCGCTACCCGTGCCTCGCATGCTCCGGTCGGCGCTGACCGCCGCAGCTCGATCCCGAGCGCGCGCACTCCCGGCAGGCCCTCGGCGCCGCCCTCGCGGATCAGCGCGGCGATCGCCCGCGCCTCGCGCACCCCGGCGGGCGGGGCCAGCTCGATGTTGAACGCGACGAGCGGCGCGCGCGCGGCGACAAGCGTGACACCCGCGCTGGCGTGTGCCGTGCGCGGTCCGAAGTCGGGGCGCAGCTCACCGCGGGCGAGCCGTCCCGCGAGACCCGCGACGCCGCCACGGCGCAGCTCCGCGCGCGTGCGCCCACCGGCGAGCAGCCCGTAGAGCAGCACCGGCACTCCCACTTCGCTGCCGATCGCGTGCGCAGCCGCCAGCGCCTCGGCGCACGCCGCGCCGCGCTCGGCGGGGTCGAGGAAGACGACGGGCACGACGTCGACTGCGCCGACGTGCGGGTGCTGGCCGCAACGGCGGCGCTCGCCGGCGCTCGGCGATGGCAGCTTCCGGCCACGCTCCCCACGCCCACCACGCTCCCCCCGCCCACAATGCTCCACCTGCCCACCGTCGACCGCTCCGAGCCCGGCGCGGCCGGCGTCAACGTCGACGTGCCGCACCGCCTCGGCGGCGCCCTGCACGAGCGCATCCGCGAGCGCGCCGGGGTTCCCCGCGAGCGTGATCACAGCGCGGTGGTGGTCGGGGTCGGCGTGTACGTCGAGCAGTCGTGCGGCGCCCTGCGCGGCGAACGCGCGCGCGATCGCCGCGACCACAACGGCGTCGCGGCCCTCGGAGACGTTCGGCACGGCAAGCAGCGGTGGCATGCTTCGTCGGGTACTCATCGCGCGTTCGCTGCGACGAGTATTCGCTACAGCGCCGCTACGTCCTGCAGTGCAGGCCGCGCCTCGCGCAGCAGCGGCGCGCCGCAGTTCCAGCAGTAGGAGGCGCCACGGCTGTGCACCGCGCCGCACGCTCGGCACGCGCCGTGCACGCCGCCGTGTGCGGACGCCAGCAGGCGCTCGACCTCGCCGAGCTGCGCGTCCACCTGTTGCAGCTCGGCGGCGTGACGCGCGATCACGTCGAGCCGGTAGTGGTCGCGGATCGCCATCTCGTACGCGAGCCCGCCAAGGTCCCAGGTGAGCGACGCGACGCGCTCGGCCAGCTCGAGCCGGCGGCGGCGCAGCTGCACGAGCGAGCCGCTGGCGAGTGCGCTGTCGGCGGCGGCGTTCATCGTCACTTCGTTTCGACCGGTTCGTCGCCGTGGATGAGCTTGTTGACTTCCTGCTCGTGCTTCTTGCCGCTGGTCGCGCCCAGTTTCTGCAGCGTGCTCGACGTCACCTTCTTGTGTACCGGAGGCGGCGCTTTGGCGGCGGTGACTTCTTTGGCTTCCTTGGCTTCTGCGGCTTTTTCGGTGGCAGGCGAGGTTTCATGGGATTTGCTCGCGGTGCCGGCGCCGGTCGCCGCGTTCGCACTGGACGCGGGCGTCGTCGTGGCGGCGGCCGGTGCGGCGGCGGCAAGTCCGCTGAGACCCTTGATTTCGAAGACCTGCTTGCCCGGCGTCGAACCCGAGCCGCCGGTGGCCCAGTGTCCGACGAGCAGTCCGATCAGCAGCGACGCCAGCAGCACACCCAGCAGCGCGAACAGCCCCGAGTAGCGGCGCAGCGCGCCGAGCGCGCCGGCCGGCTCGGACGCGTATGGCTGCGTGGCGTACAGCGGCGCGGCGCCCAGCACCTGCCCACCCGAGGCGCCGGTCGCGACGGCGAGCCCGCCGCCGTCGCCTGCCCCGACGCCGCCGCCGGCGCCGATCCCGGCTCCGGGCACGGCGGGCCGGTACTCGCTTTGCAGCACGTCGAGAAACGCCAGGCGCACCGGCGAGGCGGGGCGTCCGCAGGACAGGCAGTAGCGCTGGTCGGCGGCCAGCGGCGCACCGCAGCCCGCGCAGGTCGCGTTCGCGACGCTCGGCACAGGGATGCGTGCAGTCTGATCGGCGTCTGGCGCGAGGTCGTGGATCTCGCCTGCCGCGGCGACGCCGTTGCGGGCACCGGCGGTCCCGGCACCGTGATCGCTCCCGGTTGCGGCGCCGCCCGGTCCAATTCCGGTGCGGCCCGACCCGGCCGCTGTGCTTGGCCCGCCCGCTGCGGTGCGGCCCGACCCGGGTGCCGCGCCCGACCCGCCTGCTGCGGTACGGCCCGACCCGGCCGCTGCGCTTGGCCCGGCCGCTGCGGTACGGCCCGACCCGGGCGCCGCGCCCGACCCGCCCGCTGCGGTGCGGCCCGACCCGGGTGCCGCGCCCGACCCGCCCGCTGCGGTACGGCCCGACCCGGCCGCTGCGCTTGGCCCGCCCGCTGCGGTGCGGCCCGACCCGGGTGCCGCGCCCGACCCGCCTGCTGCGGTACGGCCCGACCCGGCCGCTGCGCTTGGCCCGCCCGCTGCGGTACGACTTGACCCGGGCGCACCAACTGCGCCGGCATGCTCACCGGCCGCGGCGGCGTCGCCCAACTCGCCGGCAATGCTCGCCAGCTCACCGGCGGCCGTGCCGCCGTTGCACCGGCCGGCGCCGGCGATGCCGCTCGTGGCGGGCTTCATCCGAACGCCCCTCGCACGTAGTCTCGGGTGCGCGGCGCGCGCGGCTCCTCGAAGACCTGGCTGGCGGTGCCGTACTCGACCAGATCGCCGAGGTACATGAACGCGACCTTGTCCGCGACGCGATGCGCCTGGGCGAGGTTGTGCGTGACGATCACGACCGCCAGCTCGCGGCGCAACTCGTGGATCAGCTCCTCGATGACACCGGTGGAGATCGGGTCGAGCGCCGAGCAGGGCTCGTCCATCAGCAGCACCTCGGGGCGCGGCGCGATCGCGCGCGCGATGCACAGGCGCTGCTGCTGTCCTCCGGAGAGGCGCAGTGCGGGACGGTGCAGGTCGTCCTTGATCTCGTCGTAAAGCCCGGCGCGGCGCAGCGCGTCGATCACCTGCGGCTCCAGCTCGCGCCGGCGCGGGCGCCGGCGCGACTGCTCGCGCAGCGCGAAAGCAACGTTGTCGAAGATCGACATCGGAAAGGGGTTGGGCTGCTGGAAGACCATCGCCACACGGGCGCGCAGCGCGGTGTCTTCGAGGTCGTGGATGTCATGCTCGTCAAGCGCGATGCGTCCGGCACGCGTCGCGTTCGGCGTCAACTCGGTCAGGCGGTTGAGCGTGCGCAGCAGCGTCGTCTTGCCGCAGCCCGACGGCCCGATCAACGCCAGCACCTCGCCTTGGTGGATCGAGAGCGACACGCGGCGCACCGCTTCGTTGGGGCCGTAGCTGACGGAGACGTCCTCCAGGCGCAGCCGCTCGGGCCCGGCGGCGCTCGCCAGCCGCCGCACCGCCTCGCGCTGGGTCGGCGGGCGTACGGGCTGCGGCGCGCGGTCGAGCACGATCGTGCGCACCGGCGGCGGGGTCTGCTCCTCCCGCAGCGGCGCCTGCTCCTCGGCGCTCAGCGCGGGGGTTGGTTGCGGCGGGTGGGAGGCCAGCACAGATATAGCCTCGGGCGCCAGATCGGGCGGGGCGAGCGTGCTCTGAAGCTGGGTCATCGGTTGGCCTCCGGGGTCGCGGCCTCGGTATTCCTCACCATGAAGATAATGAAGACTGCCATAGTGAGCGCTTTTTTTCAACGGCTGCCCGGCGCGCGGACTTTCGCGCTGGCCGGCGCCTGGATCCTCGCCGGTGGGACCTGGGAGGTTGCCACGCTCAGCCGATACCGCCTGACTGTCTACCGAGACCGCTGGCATCGCATCGCCGCCTGCCGAGACCACCGCTGACCTCACGACGTTCTCTGCCGGGAGCGCTGGTTGCGCCATGTTCATACGATCCCCCCGGCCGCGGAACCCAGCCCGGCCCCACTCGTCTCGCTCGTACGCGCTACGCGGGCGACGAGCAGGTTGAGCAGCACGACGAACACGAGCAGCAGGAAGGCCGCCGCGTAGGCCTTCTGCGGCGCGCCCGCTTCGCCCGCGGGCGAATTGTCGAAGATGTAGCTCGTCAGCGACGAGCCGGTGCCGCGCAACAGCTTGAAACCGGGCAGGCCGCCTGCGGCGGGTTCGAAGCGCAGCGTGTCGCCGAGCAGCACGATCACGATCGCGGTGTCGGCGATGATCCGGCTCACGCCGAGCGTGACGCCGGTGGCGATGTTGGCGCGCACGCGCGTCAGCAGCACACGGCGGATCGTCGCGATCCGCGTCTTGCCTAGTGCGAACGCGGCCTCGCGCATGTGCGCGGGCACGGCCTGCAAGCCGTCGCGGGTGGCGACGAAGATCGGGGGCAGCGCGATCAGCGACATCATCGCGCCGGCGACGAGAAAGGATTGGCCGGTAACCCCGCCGCCTTCGCCGGTGGTCGAGAGGAACGCGAGCGTGTGCAGCTGAAAGAGCGCCAGGCCGAACAGCGCGATCACGATGTCAGGGGTGCCGGCGACGATCTCGATGCTCGATTCGACCACCCGGCTCAACTGCCGCGCACGCCCTTCGCGCCCGTACTCGACGATCCACAGCGCCGAGCACACCGCCAGCGGCGCGGCGAGCACGATGCCGATCGCGGTCAGCAGCAGGGTGCCGAGCAGCGGGTCCAGGAAGCCGCCGGTCTGGCTCTGCTGTGCGCCGAAGGCAGGGCGGCTGAAGACGAGTGCCGGGCTCAGGTACTCGACGCCGCGATAGCCCATGTAGAGGACGATCGCTGCGGCCACCCCGCACACCAGCAGGCCGGCCCCCCACGCCGCGAGCACGACCAGGCGGTCGCTCCAGCGCCACGTGCGCACCGAGGAGCGCCGTCCGCGCCCGTGCGTGACGGGCGCCGGGGCGGGCGCGTATGTGGAGGGCTCGGAAGCGAAGCTGCTCATGTGAGCACCTGATAGCGGCGCAGCGGCTGCTTGATCAGGTAGCCGCCGACCGACAGCAGGAAAGCGGAGAACAGCAGCAGCAGGGCGAGCGCGTAGGCGGTCGCCTCAAACGCCGGCGCGCCGATCCCTTCGCGGAAGTCGACGAGCGTCGAGGCGATCGTGCGCAGCGGCTCGAAGAAGAACGTCAGCCCGTCGCCGGGCCGGGGCGCGAAGAACACCGAGCCGGAGACCATCGAGATCATGATCGCCTCGCCCAGGGCCCGGGCTGTGGCGAGCACTGTCGCGGCGACGATCGCCGGACGGATCGCACGCAGGTTGACTGCGCGGATCGCGCGCGGTCGGTTGACGCCGAGCGCCGCCGCGCCCTCGCGCCAGCTCACCGGCACGGCGCCGAGCGCGTCGCTGATCAGCGCGACCATGATCGGCGTAATCATCAGCGCGAGCACGACGACCGCGACGAGTAGGCTGGCGCCGGTCAGCTCGACGGTGCGTTGCATCGAGGCGCGTTCGGCGGGGCTGATCAGGTGGTTGCCGATGTAGGGCACCAGCACCAGCACGCCGATCAGACCCCAGATCACCGACGGCACCGACGCGAGCAAACGTACGACCGGCACGATCGCGCGGCGCACCGTCGCGGGAGCCAGCTCGACGATGAAGATCGCGCACAGCACCGCCAGCGGCAGCGCGAGCGCGACCGCGAGCACGGTGGTCAGCAGCGTCCCGTAGATCACCGGCCATGCACGCACGTGGAACGCCGCCGCGGACGGGTGGCTGGAGCTGGCGAGCATCGCTTCGATCTGCGCCTTGATGCTGCCGCCGGGGCCCAGCCAGGCAAGGCCGTTGTGCGCGAAGATCGGCCACGCGCGCACCGCGACGAAGCCGATCATGCCCAGCACGCACAGGCACGTGATCAGCGACGCCGCGCCAAGCGTGCGCTTGGCGCGGCGGTCTGACCAGGGCTTTCGCAGCCGCTCGAGCATTGGTGGCCGATCCGTGCGTCTGCCGATTCCGTGCGTCTGTTGGTGGTCCGTCAGCTCTTTTTGGTGATCGGAATCCACTCGCTGGAGATGATTTTCTTGGCGGCTGCGCTCGTGTCGATCCACGCGATGAACTTCGCCGCAGCACCCGTCGCGGGGCCTTTGGTCACCTCGTAGAAGCGCGCCAGCGCGGTGTACTGACTGGAGACCGCGTTAGCCAGCGTGCAGCCGACGCCGTTGAAGCCGACCGGGTTGACCGTGCCCTGGTCGGCGCGGTAGTTGGACAGGAAGCCGATCGCGCGCGGGTCGTTGGCGACCTGCTGCTCGAGCAGACCCTCGCTGGGCTCTTCGGCAGCCGATTTGAGGATCGATTTGTTGGCCAGGAACAGGCTCTTGAAGTTCGTCAGCACGCCAGCCGTGGAGGTGCGGCTGATCACTTCGATCGGCCCGCTCGCGCTGGCGCCGGGCACCTGGCTCCACTGCGTGTCCTTGCCCGTGAAGATCGCCTGGTCCTGCGCTTCGGTGAGGCTCGAGAGCGGGTTGGACTTGTTGGTCACGACGCAGATCGCGTACTGCGCGATCGGATAGAAGTCGAGCCCCGCGGGATCGCTGGGCAGCGGATCGCGTGAGAGGTCGCCGATCGTGACGCGGCCGGCGGCGACATCGTTGATGCCGACGGTGCTGCCGCCCTGCGAGATGCGGAAGCTGACCTTGTTGTGCACGAGCTTTGCGTACTTGTGTGCAAGCAGCGAGACGAGCGGATAGGAGGCGGTGGCGCCGCTGATCGTGATCACGCTCGTAGCCGAGGCGATCGCGGGCACCGCGCTCCCTATCAGGGTCACAGCCGCGAGCGAGGCGGCGATACGGCGGATTCGATGCATGGGGTTGGTGTCCTCCGTTTTGAGTTTGTTTGGGCCGTATGCGATGTTGCTTTGACTTTGTCCGTGCTGCGGTCCTGCGGGGATCTCTTGCTGCGGTCCTGCGTGCTGCGTCCTGCCGGCCTTGCCACTGCAGTCCCGCGTACTGCGTTCTTCGACTCTGCCTACTGCGTCTTGCCAACTTGCGGTCCGCTACTTGCGGTCCGCGGTCTCGCCGGCCCGGCCGCGGGCTTGCCGTGCAGCGCCGCCGAGCCCACTGCGCGGCGTGTAAGTGCGCTGTCTCGGCCATCCCGCCAAGCACTTGTTGACAACTTCCTGGGCAACACCCTACCATATTCTGCATAAAGAAGATCTAGATTAGTTACTTTGTGCTAAACGTCATGCTCTCTCCCGTCTCCCCCCAAACCCCCAGGCCCCGTCTACCCTCCCGCCGGACGGGTGCGATCCTCGCGGCGTTCATGCTCGCCGCGGGGATCGCCCTGGGGGCGTTGATCGGCCCGGGCCCTGCGGTCTCGCTGGCGAGCAGCCAGCGTGCAGCTGCCCTCGCGCGCATCCTGGGGCTGATCGCACTCGACGACAACGCCGGCGCAGGCGCAGGCGCGCTGCTGACGCCCAGCGAGACGCACGCGCCAAGCTCCACCCCGACCGGCGGTGCCGGGAGCGCGGGGTCGGAAACAGGCGTCGCCAGCAGAGCGCTCGCAAGTGGCACCGGCACAGGCGGTGTCTCCCACGGCGCCGGCACGGGCTCGGGTGGCGCCACGCACGGAGCCGGTGCGAGTTCCGCGGGCGCAGCGGGAACCGAAGGCGCCGGCAACTCCTCCGGCGCCCCGTCTCCCACGGCCGGCGCCAAGACGCACACGGGCAGCGGGGAAGGCGAAGCCAAACCGAAGCCGCTGCCGCCGATCGCACAGGTCTGGCTGATCGTGCTGCCCTACGGCCAGAGCTTCGCCAACGTCCTGCACCAACCCACCGCCGCGCCGTACATCGACGGGCAGCTGCTCGCCAAAGGCACCCTGCTCAGCAGCTACTCCTCGCTCGCCGCCTCGCAGCTCGCGGGCGCCGCGACGCTGCTCTCCGGACAGGAGACAGCCGCGCAGAGCACGCTTTCGCCGGCGACGTGCGCCGGCACCTCCGGCACAGCCGGATCGGGGAGCGCAGGCACCGGCACGGGCACCGCCGGGACGAGCACCGGCGCCAGCAGCCCCGCCGGCAGCGGCGAAGGCGCGTCCTGCCCTGCGGGCGAACCGGCCGGCGTGCAGGCCGCCGACGACTACGTGCGCGAAGTCGTCTCGCGGGTGATGGCCAGCGCCGAATACCGCGAACACGGTCTGATCGCGATCACGTTCGCGCCAACACCGGGCGCGAACGCCAGCGCGGCAACCGCGGACGGTCGCATGGCGGCAGTGAACGGGCGGAGGGCTCGGGCATCAATTTTGGGGGGCGAATCGCGCCCGCGTACGCGCGCGGGCGCGATTCGCACTTTCGCCAATACATCCACCCCGGCGTCGACCGCGGGCTCGCCGCTTGCGAGCACAGCGGCGACCGAACCGGCCAGCCCCCCCACCCCGGCGGCGCCCAGCGCCGCTGTCTATCCGCCTGGCACCACGACCAGCACTCTGAGTGCGGCGGGCGCGCCGGCGGGCGTGCTGCTGCTCTCCCCCTTCCTCAGCCACCCAGGCGGACGGTCAGCGAGCGCGTTCGATGCGCTCGCGCCGCGCAAGAGCCTTGAAGAAGTGCTCGCGCCTGCACATTGAGGCAGTCCGCCTCAAGACGACTTCGAACCCCGCTCCCTCTCCCAAAACAACAACCCATGCACCACGAACACATCACGAACGGAGGCCACGTGCAGTCACTGGAAAGCAACGCCCACCCCCACTCGCTCGCGTTCGCGCGGCGAACCCGGAGGAGGGGCCCGACGCCCATCGCGCGCCGCGCGCTGTCCGCTCTGCTGGCCGCCCTCGTGCTGTCGCTGCTTGCGCCGGCGCTCGGCCTGGCCGAAACGGCGCCGGTCTCGAACCCCAACAACTATCAGTGCACCGGTGCGATCGGTCCGGGCAAGGCCGAACCGGGCCACGAAGAAACGCCGGTGCAGTACAAGTTCATGTGCAACGGCCCGATCACCGGCTACCAGTTGCAGACCCAGCTGCCGATCGCCGGTATCGAAGCCGCGCCGCTGATCACCAACTACCAGGGCACCCCACTGAAGGAAAGCTTTTCCTGTAGCGGTGCCTTCCCCGGCTACGCCGTCAACTGCGTCGGCACCAGCACCGCCGAAGCGTACGAGAAGTTCACCGGCCAGTTCGAAATCGGCTGGAAGCTTTGCACCGAACCGCGCGTCGACGCGCTGCTGACCGTGACCTACGCCTATCTCGAAAAAGGCGCGATCACACAGGCCATCTCGGGTCCGTTCGACCTCGGCCGGCCCAGCGGCTGCCCCGCCACGCCGAACTCCGGCAAAAACCGTCTCGACGCCTACCAGGGGGGCGAACCAAAAGACAAGAAGCACCGGCGGCACAAGAAGCACCATCCCCCGAGCCGCAAAAGCAGCGACAAGGGCAAGTAGCAGACGCGCTGTGCGTTTACCCCGCGGCCGCCGCCGACGAGAGCGGCCGCGGGGCCGTCGCCGCCCGTGTGCGGCGAGCAGTCGGTACCTTGGCCTTCCGTGCACTCGACCGGGAGGACCCCATGCCAGCCACCCCCTCCAAAGCCGTACTGATCACGGGCTGCTCGACCGGTATCGGGCGCGCGACCGCGCAGCGCCTGGCGCAGGGCGGCTGGACGGTCTACGCGACGGCGCGCCGCCTCGAGTCGATCGCCGATCTGGAGCAGGCGGGCTGCCGGACGCTCGCGCTGGACGTGACCGACGAGCAGTCGATGCGCACGGCCGTCGCCACCGTGCAGGACGTGCAGGGCGCGGTGGGTGTGCTGGTCAACAACGCCGGCTACAGCCAGAGCGGACCGCTCGAGCAGGTGCCGCCCGACGCGCTGCGGCGGCAGTTCGAGACGAACGTGTTCGGCGCAGTGCGGCTCGCCCAGCTCGCGCTGCCGGGGATGCGCGCGCAGCGTTGGGGCAAGATCGTCAACGTCAGCTCGATGGGCGGCCGTCTGACGTTCCCGGGCGGGGGCGCCTACCACGCGAGCAAGTACGCGCTGGAGGCGGCCAGCGACGCGCTGCGCTTCGAGGTCCGCCGCTTCGGCGTCGACGTGATCGTGATCGAGCCCGGGCTGATCGTCACGGACTTCGCGCAGGCCGCGGTCGCGAGCACCACGAAGCTGAACGGCGAGGGCACCGGCGATGTGTACGCCAAGTTCAACACGAAGCTCGCGGCGCTTACGCAAGGCGTGTACGAGAGTCCGCTGCGCCGTCTCGGCGGCGGGCCCGAGGTCGTCGCCAAGGCGATCGAGCGCGCGATTACGCGACGGCGGGCGCCGACGCGCGTGCTCGTAACGCCCTCGGCGCGACTCACCGTGTTGCAGCGCCGCCTGCTGCCCGACCGCGTATGGGACGCGGCGATGCGCGCGCAGTTCCCGCAGCCTCGGTAGGAGCAGGCCCACCCCACGACGGGAGAGAAGCCGCACAGGGGGAGAGAAGCCGCACAGGAGCACAAGCCCCTCATCGTCGGCGGCGACAAGAGAGGGCACACGCGCACGCCCCCGCCGCACGCGAGCACAGCCTTTCATCGGCGGCGGCGAGAGCGTGCAGCCCCGTCCCCGCCGGACGCCCCAATCCCGCCGCATGCCCCCGGCTCCCGCGGCACGCCCCGACGCTGTGCACGCCCAGGCACGCCGCCGCTCAGGTGCCGGCCCGGGGTCAGGCAGTCGGCTGCGAGATCGCGGTGGGCCTGCCGAGGTGGAATCCCTGCGCGTAGTCGACGCCCAGCTCGCCGAGCAGCGCAAGGGTGGCATCGTCCCCGACGCACTCGGCGATCGTCTCGCGCCCGAGCCCGCGGGCGAGGTCGACGATCGCGCGCACGAGCACGCGGTCCTCCCGCGAGCGGGTCAGGTCGCGCACGAAGTCGCCGTCGATCTTGAGGTACGTGCAGGGCAGGCGCTTGGCGTAGGCCAGCGAGCCAAAGCCAACGCCAAAATCGTCGAGCGCGACGGTGCAGCCGAGAGCGAGCACCCTTTCGCAGAACGCCTGCGCACGCGCCATGTCGCGGATCGCGGCGGTCTCGGTGATCTCGATGACGAGCTGCGCCGGATCGACCGCGTGGCGCTCGAGCGCGCGCTCGATGTGCGGCAACGTCGCCACATCGGTGACCGACAACGCCGATAGGTTCAGGGCGGCGCGCCGCGGCGGCGGGTACGTGCCGCCGCCCGGCAAGCTCCCCGTACCGCCACCCGACAGCCCCTGCGTGTAACCCGGCAGGCTCCCCACGCCGCCAGCCGGCACGCTCTCGGTATCACCACCCCGCAGGCTCTCCTTACTGCCCCACGGCAGCCCCTGCGTGCCGCCGCCCAGCATGCTCCCCGTGCCATCCGGCATGCTCCCTGCACCGCCCCCCGGCAGCTCCTGCGCACCCGCCCCCACCCCCACGGAGCGAGCCCCGAGCAAGGCGGCAACGCGGGCGATGACGAACCGGTCGATCTCGCGCACGAGGCCGTGGCGCTCGGCGGTCGGCAGGAACGCCGCGGGCGCCACCAGACGCCCGTCGGGCTGGTCGGCGAGCCGCACCAGCGCCTCGTGGTGGGAGACGGCGCCACCCGCAATCGCCACGATCGGCTGGTAGTGAACGACGAAGGCGCCGCGGCGCAGGGCGCGACGTAGACGGCCGACCCACGGCCGCGGGTGCAGACCGGCGGCCGCAAGCGCGCGGTGACCGGCTGCGGAGAGCGCATGGCCGCCGGCCCGGGCGCCCAGCGCAATGCGGGGCGCAGCGGCCGCCCCGGTGGTCGTCCTCGAAATCGCCATGTCCAGGGCAGTGTTCGACGGGGCGCGGCGATCCTCCTTGGCATGCGCGCGGATATGCACGGTGGTTGGGGTTGGGGTTGGGATCGTCCTCAGTGTCATGGTTGGGGTTGCCGGGCGGTGGTGTCCGACCGTTCGGGTTGGGTCTCGGGCTGGCGGCGAACTGACTCTTGGGATCGTTGTCGGCGCTCGTCAAAGCCCGCAGACGCTGCGGAACAGCGCGGGGCCATCCATGCCCCGCGTGCCGCGGCGCGCCGGCGTGCTCTACGCTGGTGAGCTTCCGATGGCGGCCCGCATGATCGTGACCTCCCATCCAGACGTCGAGTGCGACGTCTGCGGGCGACGCCTGCTCAGGGGCGAGCGCCCCGACGTGTTCCTCGGGGGAGGACAGCGACGCATGGTCTGCGAGCTGTGCTCCTCCCGCGCCACCCATGAGGGCTGGCGACGCGAGACCGCGGGCAGCGAGACGCCCGGCTCGCGCGCAACCAGCCCAACCCGGGGACGCTCGCTGCTGGAGCGCCTGCGCTCGCGCCGCGAGCCGGTGCACGACCCAACGCGAACGGCGGCGCCGCCCACGACGCCGCCCTCGCCGGAGCGGCGACGGGTACGGGCCAGCCGCCGCGGCGAGGCCGAGTGGGCGCAGATCGATGAGGAGTGGAGCGGGACCGAGCCGGAGTGGAACGGTGCGCAGGGAAGCACGGAGACGGTCGAGCCAAACCGGGCCGCGGAACACTCGACGCCCGGCGACCCGGATGTACAGACCTCGTGGCCCGCGTCCGTTCAGGATCCCTCTCCGGCGTCGCCCTCGGTGGCCGGCGATGCCACTGCTCCCAACCCGGCGGACCTGTCCGCCGCCCCCAAACCGGCAGACCTGCTGCCACCGACCGAGGCGATGCCGGTTGCGGAGATTCCCGGCGCGGCGCGCGTGCGGGAGACCGCACAAGCCGATATGCGCCGAGGACTCGACGTTTTCAACGCGGGCGATGGCCCGCAGCGCATCGCGGGCGTGGCGCGGGCGCTGGGACCCGCGTCCGTGCAGGTGAGCGCCCGTGCAGAGGGCGTGGTCGCGATCGTGGTGGCGTGGGAACTGTGCTGGTACCGCTACGAGGTCGACCTCTCCGATGAGGCGGCCGGGGCGCGAATCGCGGCGGAGGGAACGGAGTTGGACGAACTCGCGCCCGAGGAGCGGCTTGCAAATGCCGCTGCGGACGAGCGCGGCTGCCTTGCGCTGGCCGCCGACTGACGCTAAGCTCGGTGGCGGCATGATCTACTGCGTTGTTCCCAAGCCGCTGGCGGACGAGCTTTATCCGAAGCTGGTGGCGCACTACGCCGACGACGAGAACGTCACCGTGATCGTCGAGCGGCGCAAGGCTGACCGCCGCGCGCAGCGCCGCGGCCCGGTCGACCCGGAGTTGCGCGAACGGCGCGTGGTTCGCGAGCGCCGCCGCGCGCGGGTGCCGGGCGACATGCTGCCGCTTGCACAGCCCTGAGCGAGTCTCGTCCCCCACGATCGCGATACTGCCGGGTCGGTGAACGTGATCGTCCATGTCGATGGCGGCGCGCGCGGCAATCCGGGGCCGGCGGCGGCGGCATGCGTGGTTTCGGACGCCGCGGGCCAGGTCCTCGACGAGCAAGCGCAACTGCTCGGGAAGACGACGAACAACGTCGCCGAGTACAAGGCGCTGCTGCTCGGCCTGGAGCGCGCGCGGGCGCTTGGCGCCAGCGAGGTCGAGGTGATCGGCGATTCGGAGCTGATCGCCAAGCAGGTGCGCGGCGTCTACAAGGTCAAGCACGCCGCGATGCGCCCGTTGCACGCCCAGGCAATGGCGGCGCTGCGCGAGTTCGAGCGCTGGTCGATCCGCACGGTCCCCCGTGCGCAGAACGCCCACGCGGACGCGCTGGTGAACGCGGCGCTCGACCAGGCACGCGCCACGACGGACTCCGGGTAGGGCTCACGCATCAATCGTGCGACGCCTGGCTGCGGTTCGCGCCGGCGACTCAGTGCAGCGGCTGCATCGAGTGTGCGATCTCGAGCATTTGCTGGTTTGAGAGTTCGCCCAGCAACGTATTGACGACCCAGTACAGAACGCCCCCCTGACGCCAGGCGACCATGTGGATGTGGGCGCCGCTTGCGAAGATCATGTAGGCGCGGCCGTTCGCGTGCTGGACTTCCTCGGGGTGGTCGATGATCGGCGGGTCCAGCCAGTCGGTGCCCTCGATGTCGTAGTAGCCGCCGATCGAGTTCTGCTGGAAGACGATGACGTAGGCGTGGTGCAGGTGGCCTTGGCGGTCGCGCAGGGCGTATGGACGCATCTGTTCCTGGCTGGCGGAGCCGGTTTGCAGGGCGGGGTAGAGCACCGGGAAGGGGACCTCGACTGTGCCTGCGACGACCTGTTCCTCGTCGGCGGCGGGAGTCGGGTAGAGGCCGATCGCGGCTGCCGAGAACGCCGGTTGTGAGTGGTGGCGGTGTCCGGCGGAATGCGCGTGTGGGGCGGCCGACGACGGCAGCTTGGGGTGGTCGTAGAGGAATTCGTGCAGGGTGGCAGCCGCCAGTTCTGGGGTGGTGGTGACGTAGTTGCCGCCACCCAGCTGGTAGTCGACGTTGTTGGTTTGAAATGGCACTTGGCGCAGAGGCTTGCCCTGGGAGAAGCCGATCAGCTTTGCGAGTTCGAGCAGCACGCTCGCCGACGGTGAGAAGTTCGTGGAGATCGCGTGGCCGACCTGCTTGGCGATGCTGTCGAGCTGGCTCAGTTCGGGGGAGACCTGCTCGCGCAGGTCTCGCAGGAAGTCCTGCTGGCGGGCGACGCGTACGAAGTCGGAGTCGTCGTGGCGGTAGCGCACGTAGGCGAGCGCGTTTTCGTTGCAGAGCTTCTGATAGCCGGGCTGAAGGTTGATATTCGAGTAGTCGGTTTCGGGAGTGCCGATGTTTTCGTTGAAGTAGCGGTGGTCGACGTTGACGTAGACGCAGCCGAGCGAGTCCACGACGCGGATGAAGCCGGCGAAGGTGACATCGATGATGCCGTTGAGCTGCAGGCCGGGCAGCACGTGTTTGATCGTCTCGGCGGCGAGCGTGGCCCCCTCGTCGTGGCCGGGAAGGGTGCTGCCGAGGGTGTAGGCGAAGTTGATCTTCTCCGGGTAGTAGCTCTGCCCGTCGGGCGCGGTGATCGAGACGAGCAGGTCGCGGGGAATCGAGAGCACCGAGGTCTGTTCCTGTTCGGGGTCGAAGCGCACGAGCAGCATCGTGTCGCTGTGCGCCGCGGCTTCGCGTTCTTCGGCGTTCTTGGAGCCGTAGCGTTTGTCGGAGCCGAGGATCAGGAAGGTCTTGGGACCGCCGGTGTAGATCGAGGAGATCAGGCCTTGCGGGGTGTGGATCTGGTTGAGCTTGGGGAAGATCTCGGCCGCCAGCTGACTGGTCTTGTGCAGCGTGACGGCGGCGGTGGCGGCGCCGCAGAGGACCACGATCAGCAGCGCGGCGACCGCGAAACGCCGCCACATGCCAAATCGCTGCCGCAACGGGTATTCGTCGCCCATCCAAAGCAGGTTATCCGCGGCTCCGGCCGCTTTACGCGCGCGGCCCGGCGCAGACCCGCGCTCCGCGAGCCCTGGCATGCACAGCGCACCACATGCCGCATGCGCCCGCGATCGGAGCGCTCGGCGTCCGTGCAACATCATCCCGCACGGCGCGAATCGCGCGCGCGCACGCGCGCGGGCGCGATTCGCAGCAAAAAAGAACATACAACCACCCCCTCCCCACCCCATTCGCGCCATACCGCACAATCTCGCCGTGCCTGGCAATTCTCGTGCCATAACGCACAATCAACCCAGACGCGGCAACGCTCGCCACACACCGCACAAGCCTGCCGACCAGCCCAGCCTGCCAGTCGAGCGGTATTCGTGGCACACCACACAAGTGTGCCGGACCCGAGCAGCGCTCGCCGACCCGCAGCAGCCGACTGCGCCACCCTCTAGGCTCGGAGCCGATGCTGAGCGCACGCAACAGGGAGCTGCTGGGGCTCGTCCCCGCGGCGCTGCTCGTGGTGGCGGGTTTCACCGCGATCTTCATCCAGGAGCAGAAGAGCGCGGTCGGGCCGTCATCGACGAACATCACGCTCAACCACGCGTCGAGCGCGTCACTGACCTATGGCGCGATCTTCCTTGGCCTGTGCGTCGCAGGTCACGTGGTGATCCGCGTTGCGCTGCCGGACGCGGACCCGTATCTCTTCCCACTCGGGGCGGTGCTGGCAAGCGTCGGGATCGTGATGATCTACCGGATCAACCCGACGCTGGCGCGCCAGCAGGCACAGTGGATGGTGTTCGGGCTGGTGCTGTTCGCCGTGACGATCGTGGCGCTGCGCAAGCGTGGAGTCGGGGTGCTCGAGCGCTACCGGTACACGATCGCGGCGGTGGGAATCGGGATCACGGTGCTGCCGAGGCTGCCGGGGATCGGAGGGGAAGTCAACGGCGCCTACTTGAACGTGCACTTCGGCAGCCTGTCCTTCCAGCCCGCGGAGGCGGCGAAGATCGCCGTGGTGATCTTCCTCGCGAGTTACCTGCGCGACAACCGCCAGATCCTCGTGACGACCGGAAGGCGCGTGCTGGGGGTGACGCTGCCGCCGATGAAGCAGTTCGGGCCGCTGCTGGTGGTGTGGGGAGCGGCGATGGCGACGCTGCTGCTGACAAGGGAGCTGGGGACCTCGCTGATGTTCTACGGCGCGTTCCTGGCGTTGCTGTATGTCGCGACGGGCAGGTTGTCGTTCCCATTGATCGGGTTGGCGCTGTTCGCGTTCGGCGCGTGGTACCTGGGCACGCACGTCAGCCATGTGCACGCACGCGTGCTGGCGTGGGAACACCCGTTCAACGAAGCGCTGTACAACCAGAAGGTGGGTGGCAGCTACCAGCTGGCGCAGTCGCTGTTCGCACAGGCCGACGGAGGGCTGCTGGGGACCGGCTTCGACCAGTCGCTGCTGAAGCTGATTCCGATCCCGGAAAGCGACATGATTTACGCGGTGATCACCAACGAGCTGGGCTTGGCGGGAGCGATGGCGCTGCTGCTGGCATACCTGTTGTTCGTGGCCCGCGGCTTGAAGATCGCGATGCTGGCGCGGGACTCGTTCAGCAAGCTGCTGGCGACGGGGCTGGCGTTCACGGTGGCGCTGCAAGTGTTCGTGATCGTCGGCGGCGTGACAAAGGTGATCCCACTGACCGGTGTGACGCTGCCGTTCGTCGCCTACGGCGGCTCGTCGGTGGCCATGAACTTCGTGCTGCTGGCACTGTTGCTGGTGATCTCCGACAAGGCGCGGAGACCGGCGGCGTAGAGCAATTCTTGCGAGGGATCGTCCGCGCGGCGAAGCCACCCAGCAGAGCACGACGGCGCGGATCATCCATGGCCCGCGTACGGCGGGCGGCCATTGGGGTGCGAGCGCAGCGGATCTACCCGTGTTCTCGGTCGGGGCGACGCGCGAGGAGGCCGAGCGCGAAATGCGCGAGGCGATCGGCCTTTACCTCGATGAGCTGGCAAGCCAGGATCCACCGATAACGGCCGGCACCATCAGCGGCACGGTCACTGTCTGACGGCGGAAACCCGCTCCTCTACGCGTGCGCTGCTGCACGCTCCTCGCCGGCCTGCTCGACGAGCTTTGACGCGAGGTGCGTGGGGACCTCCTCGTAGCGCAGGAACTCCAGCGTGTAGTCGCCTTGCCCGCCCGTGATCGAGCGCAGGTCCGGCGCGTAGCTGAGCATCTCGGCCATCGGGACCTCGGCTTTGATCTCGGTCATACCGGCGGCTGGCTCCATCCCCTGGGGGCGTCCACGGCGGCTGTTGAGGTCGCCGATGACCTCCCCAACGCTGTCCTCGGGGACGGAGGCCGTGACGAGCATGATCGGCTCGAGCAGCACCGGATGGGCGTGTTCGAGCGCGTCCTTCATCGCAGCGGAGCCGGCGAGCTTGAAGGCGATCTCGGAGGAGTCTACGGAATGGTAGGAGCCGTCGTAGAGCTGTACACGCACGCCGCTGACAGGGTAGCCGGCGAGCACGCCGGCGTCCATCGTCTCGCGCACGCCTTTCTCGACGGCAGGGATGAACGAGCTGGGGATGACGCCGCCCTTGATGCGGTCAACGAACTCGAAGCCGGGGTGCGCGGGGTCGTTGAGGACGTCATCGCCGAGCGGCTCGATCTCGATGTGGCAGTCGCCGAACTGGCCGCGCCCGCCGGACTGCTTCTTGTGGCGGCCGTGGGCCTTGGCGGAAGAGCGGATCGTCTCCCTGTATGGCACACGCGGCGGCTTGAGCGAGACCTCGACGCCGAAGCGGGCGCGCAGACGGTCGACGATCACCTCGACGTGCACCTGGGAGAGCCCGGCGACGATCTGCTCGCCGGTTTGCGGGTCACGGTGCAGGTCGATCGTGGGGTCCTCCTCTTGGAGGCGACGCAGCGAGGTGAAGACCTTGTCCTCGTCGCCGCGAGTGGCGGCTTCGATCGCAAATGCCATGACGGGCGCGGGGAGCTTGAGCGCGGGCAGCGAGAGCGGTTCGTCGCGGGCGGCGAGCCAGTCGCCGGAGCGGGTCTCCTTGAGCTTGGCGACCGCGCCGATGTCGCCGGGGCCGAACTCTGAGGCGTGTACGACCTCCTTGCCGGCGAACGCGAGCGGCTGGCCGATGCGCTCCTTGACGTGGGCGCGGGTGTTGAGCACCTGGCTGTCGTGGGCGAGCATGCCCTGGTAGACGCGCAGCAGGTTGATGCGTCCGGCAAAAGGATCGGCGCGGGTCTTGAAGACGTAGGCGAACAGCTCGCGGTCGGCGACGGGTTCCAGCTCGACCTCACCGACGTGCAGCGCGCCGTGCTTGACGGGCGAGGGCAGGTCCTCGACGATCGCGTCGAGCAGGCGCGTGGTGCCGAGGTTGTGGGTGGCGACACCGCAGACGACGGGGAAGATGCGACCGTGGTTGGTGCCCTCCTTGAGCGCACCGACGATCTCCTCGTGGGAGATCGGCTCGCCTTCGAGGTAGCGCTCCATCAGCGCGTCGGAGACCTCGGCAACCTCGTCCATCAGTTTCTCGCGGTATTCCTGAGCGAGCGCGGCGTGCTCGTCGGGAATCGGGATCTCGCTCCAGCCGGCGCGTCCGGCGGAGTCGTGGCGGAAGGCCTTCATGTCGACGAGGTCGATGACGCCGGTCAGCTCGTGCTCGGCGCCGATCGGGATCTCGGTCGCAACGACATGCTGGCCGAAGGCGCCCTTGAGCTGGTCGAGCGTGCGGAAGAAGTCGGCGCGCTCGCGGTCGAGCATGTTGACGTAGACCATGCGCGCGATGTCCAGCTCGGCGGCGCGCGCCCAGAGGCGCGCGGTGGAGACCTCGACGCCCATCACGGCGTTGACGACGAAGACCGCGGACTCGCAGACGCGCAGCGCGCCGAGCGCGTCGGCGATGAAACTCGGCTCGCCGGGGGTGTCGAGCAGGTTGACCTTGCGCTGCGACCACTCCAGCGAGTTGAGCGCGCTGGAGATCGACATCTGCCGCGCCTGCTCGTCGGGGTCGGCATCGGAGACGGTGTTGCCGTCGGCGATCGTGCCGAGGCGGCTGATCACACCGGCCTCGAAGAGCAGCGCCTCGAACAGCGAGGTCTTACCCGCCCCGCGATGCCCGACGAGGGCGACGTTGCGAATCCGATCGGCCGCTGTATGCATGTTGGCGCTCCTCTCCTCGGCCCCTGCTTGTGTGGATTGCGACCACCATACACCCGGGCGCCAGCCCGCGCCAGCGGTGTTTTTCAGCCGGGGCTACTTGCCCTCCGATCCCGCTCCATCGACCGCGGCGTGGCGGGCTCCGGGCACGGATCGCGGTCCCCAGTGGACGGCACGGTCAGCGCGGCGCGGCGGGCTCCGGGCACGGATCGCGGTCCCCAGTGGACGGCACGGTCAGCGCGGCGCGGCGGGCAGCGCGTGGCTCTCAGTCGAACGAGTCGCCCTGCATGCGCGAGCGCAGGCGCAGGACGGCCTTGGTGTGCAGCTGGGAGATGCGCGACTCGGTGACGCCGAGCACCTCACCGATCTCGCGGAGGGTGAGGTTCTCGTAGTAGTAAAGGGCGATCACCAGCTTCTCGCGCTCGGGCAGGCGGGCGATCGCGTCGGCAATGCGGTCCTTCATGTCGCCGACGTCCAGCGAACGCGCCGGGTCGGGCGCGCCGGGGTCCTCGAGCGTGTCCATCAGCGACACCTGGTCGCCGCTGGAGTCCGAGACGCTCCACAGCTCGTCCAGCGCGGCGATCGAGGAGTGCGAGATCGCGAGCAGCGAGTCCTGCAGCTCCTCACCGGTGAGGCCCAGCTCGGCGGCCAGCTCGGCGTCGGTCGGCGCGCGCTGGAGACGGTGCTCGAGCTTGGAGTTGGCGCGCTCGATCTCGCGCGCGCGAGCGCGCACGGAGCGGGGCACCCAATCCAGCGAGCGCAGCTCGTCGATGATGGCGCCCTTGATGCGGGTGATGGCGTAGGTCTCGAACTTGATCTCGCGCGAGGGATCGAAGCGCTCGATCGCGGAGATCAGGCCGACGAGACCATAGGAGATGAGGTCGGCCTCCTCGACATGCGGAGGCAGCCCGGCGGCGGTCCGCCCGGCTACGTACTTGACGAGCGGCGAGTAGGCGACGACCAGCCGCTCGCGCGCACGGCGGTCGCCTGCCGTCTTATAGCGCCGCCAGAGGTCGCGCAGCTCGACCGCTTTGACGTTGGTCTCCAGGATTCTCTCCGCTGTCAGGCTCGGGGATGGCTGCGCGAATAGGCGCTTCTCAGCTTTGCGGACTCTACCCGAGTGTAAACCTGTGTGGTCGAGACGCTCGAATGGCCAAGCAGCTCTTGGATGGAGCGCAGGTCGGCGCCGCCGTTGAGCAGGTGCGTGGCGAAGCTGTGGCGCAGCGTGTGCGGCGAGGCCGTGCCGGCGAGCCCGGCGCGGGCGGTCCACACGCGCAACCGGCGGCGCACGTCGCCGGTGCCGAGCGGCCGGCCGGACTTGCTGAGGAATAGAGCCTGCTCGCCGGAGCCTTGCGAAAGCGCGGGCCGGGCGTGCTCCAGGTAGCGGCGCAGCGCGGTGTGGGCGTGCTCGCCGATCGGCACGTAACGGGTCTTGCGGCCCTTGCCCTCGACGCGCAGCTGCTCGCCGTCGTGGTCGACGTCAGCGAGCCCGAGCGAGACGAGCTCCTCGGCGCGCAGCCCGCAGGCGTAGGCGAACTCGAACAGCGCGCGGTCGCGGATCTCGAGCGGCGAGCTGGCGGGGATCCGGTCGAGCAGCCCGGCAACGTCGTCGGCGCGCAGCACGTGCGGCAGGCGGGTGGCGCGCTTCGGTGTCGCGATCAGGTCGGCGGGACTGTGTGCGATGTGGCCGTGCTCGCGCTGGCTGGCGAACAGCGCGCGCAGGCTGGCGAGCTTGCGCGCGGTGCTGGCAGGCGCGAGGCCGGTGGTGGAGAGGTGGGCGACGTAGCGGCGCAGCTCGCGTGGACCGATGTCGGCAGGCGTGAGGCCGCGCGCGCTCGCCCAGCCGATGAACTGTCCAAGGTCGGCCGCGTAGGCGCGGCGCGTGCGGGGGGCGCTGTCGCGGCGGATCAGGTCGTCTGCGAGCAGCGCGGCCGCGGCGTGCCACTCGGCCTCTCCAGCCGACGATCCTGCCGTCGTCTGTCCGGCCCCCGCCCCATCAGTCGCACACAACACCCGCGTGTACTTCGCCGCGTATGGCGGCCTACCCTGCAACGACGGTTAGGGAAGGGCCTTGACGCGGGCCTCGTCGAGCAGCGGCTCGAGCAGGCGCGCGAGTGTCGGCCAGTCGGCGGCGCGGATCACGGACTCCTCTTCGCAGATGTCCTCGTTCCACGGGTGGGCGAGCGTCGCGGCGACCATCTTGTGCTCGAGCGCACCGAGCAGGCTGAGGGGGCTGTCGTCGATCAGCAGCTCGACGCCGAGCGCGGCGCAACGGGAGACCTTTTCGGTGGAGCAGATCAGCTCGTGGCAGGGCAGCCCGATCGCGTCGAGCCAGGCCGCGGTCGCATCGCCGCAGCGCGCGTCGCGTTGCGAGGCGACGTAGACGGTGTGGCCGGCGTCGTGCCAGGAGCGGATCGTTTCGACGGCGCCGGGGTAGGGGACGCCGGCGAGGATGCGCTCGTCGCTGTAGCTCTCGCGCACGCACAGCTCGAACTGCGAGGGGCGCAGGCGGGTGAGGCCCCATGTGAGCTGCTCCTCGTAGGGCAGCTCGATGCCGAAGCGCTGCGTCGAGATGGCGGATAGAACCGCCCAGTAGTCGTGCAGCGTCGAGTCGATGTCAACTGCGATGTGCATTGGCCCTGCCCGAACCCAACATCCCTCCAGCCCCTGTCCTACCCCACGCGGTACATTACAGCGTCATGCAGGTCTTGTCATCCCGCGCGGGAGGCGCGCAGTGAGCGCGGTCGCCTCGCCCGCACAGCACAAGCTCGACGGCGGCCACTATGGCGCGCAGGGGCGCTCGGCGTGGCTGGATGTCGATTGGCGCGAGCACCAGCAATGGATGGTGGTGGACGGCACGCCCGTGAACACGATCGAGCTGGGTGAGGGCCCGCCGCTGGTATTCGTGCACGGCCTGTCCGGGTCGTGGCCGAACTGGCTGGAGCAGTTGCCCGCGTTCGCTGCCGGCCGGCGCGTGATCGCGATGGACCTGCCGGGCTTCGGGCATTCGCCGATGCCGCGCGAACAGATCACGATCGCAGGGTACGCGCGCACCGTCGACGGCCTACTGGACGCGCTCGGCGTGCAGGAGCCGGCGGCGGTCGTCGGCAACTCGATGGGCGGGTTCATCTCGGCGGAGCTGGCGATCAACTTCCCGCAGCGGGTGGAGCGGCTGGTGCTGGTGTCGGCGGCGGGCATCAGCACGTACAACCATCGGGGTGCGACGCGAGCGCTGCCGACGATCCGCCGGGGCGAGCGGATCGTCGCGGCGTATGCGGGGTGGGTGGCGGCGCACGCGGAGGCGACGGCGCGGCGGCCGGGGCTGCGTAACGCGGCGCTGGGGTTCGTCAACGCCCATCCAAGCCGGCTGCCGGCGGCAGTGGCGGCGGAGCAGATCCGCGGCGCAGGCAAGCCGGGGTTCGTGCAGGCGCTGGCGGCGAACCTGAACTACGACTTCAGCCACCGCCTTGGCGAGATCGCCTGTCCGACGCTGATCGTGTGGGGTGACCGCGACCGCGTGATCACACCGCGCGACGCGGACCGCTTCGCGGAGCTGATCCCGGGGTCGCGCAAGGTCGTGTTCGAGGACACCGGCCACCTGGCGATGCTGGAGCGCCCGGCGGCGTTCAACTCGCTGCTCGAGGACTTCCTGGCCGAGTAGCGGCTGTCCGCGGGCGGGCGCGATTTTTTGCGACCGTCCGCGCGTGGTGGCCGGTTCAGGAGCGGGACGGCACGGGGCCTCCGTGCCCCGTGTGCGGTGCGAGGACGCTCCCCGCCCAGCCGCGGCACGACATCGCCGGCCCTACGTCGCGACTTCAGGCGCGTCAAACGTCTCCGACTTTCCAGAGCGGCGCGCGGCAGCCAAAAAGCTCATGATCACAGGCGATCCACGGCATTAACGCACCCATCGAGCGTTCGCGCTGTGCCCCGCATGCTCGTGTCCGTTTGACAGCGAGCCCTGCGGTATGCATACATCTTGGGCGATGCCGAAGACCTGCTCTGCATTGATTGTCGCGCTCACCATGGCGGTCGCCGCCAGCGGCGTCTTTGCATCCCCGGCAGCTGCACACTACGAGTATCTGTTATGTCTCTCCGTGCTGACCGTCGCAAAAGGAGACGGCGGTTTCAAAAACTCCACATGCACGGAAGCAGGCGGCAGCAGAGAATACGCTATTGCCACACCAACCTCGGCTGGGCTGCTCTTCTTCTGCCTATGGAACAGCGGAAAAAAAGGCGTTTACAAGGAAGGGCGCTGCCAGGAATCGGGGTCGCCATTCGAATACGAATGGTTCAAATCAGATATTGGGGTGCAGAGGCTGGTGGGTGAAAGCGGCAAGTCGATCATCAAGACGAAGGTATCGGGGGTCGAAGTCGAAGTGGAATGCTCGAGCGACAAATTCACGACCACGCCCCTGCCGGAAGGCGAATCGACCGAAGGTCGCATAGAATTCTCCGGGTGCGTCGTGCGCAAACCCGCCAACTGTGCGGTGGGGACTCCTCTCACCGCCGAGTTCAACGACACTATCGGCGAAACAGAAAGCCACGAGCCAACCGAGTTAATGACAGGAGACCTGCCCGAAGGCGAAAGTACTTTCCTGGAATTCGAACTCAAAAACAAAGAAGGCGCGACGTGCGCACTCAAAGGGACCAAGATCAGACTGAGTGGCATGGAGACCTGCGAATACGACGGTAAAATCACCTTGATGGAAGACATGCACGAAATCATCTGCAAAGCGTCGGGCAGCAGCCTCAAATACGGCAGCGAACCGTCGTCCTTCGAAGGCACCGAGAAGGTCAAAACCGAAAACGGCGATCCTTGGGGCATCTCCTAGGCTACTTCCTGCGGAAAACCCCAAGGATGTAGAGACGGCCGCGCTGGTTGAGGGCGTGGCCGTTTCTGAATGAGTGGGTTTTGCTCTGAGTGGAGCGCTTCTGAGTGTCTCACCGGGCTCGGACGGCGAGGGTGTCGGTGTTGTGGGCGAGGATGCCCCACTCGGTCCAGATCCGCTGACTGTCGTGGCCCTTCAGGCGGCTGCGGCCCATCCCGTAGCGGCGCTTGAGGTGGCTGATGTGGCCCTCCGCGCCGGTTCGGTAGCGCTGGGGCCGCTGGTTGGTGCGTCTGGAGCCGGGTTCCTGGTGGCCAGAGATGAATATTCGTTCGGGCGCGAGTTCTGCGAGGGAGTGATTCCCCGCAGCCTGCGGCCCACCGCCCGCGAGCGATCCCGCACCCGCCGCTTGCTCTCGCCGATCCGATCCGCCAGCTTGCGAGCTTCCCGCGCCAGCGCCCTGACGCCATGGCGACGCCAACCCCGAGTCGGTCGGATACTTCACATCCGCCTCGACCACGGTCGAGTCGACCCGTACCGCCCGCGGCCAGAACCGCCGCTCCCGCGCCGCCCTCACGACCAACATCCGCGTCAGGCTCGACACCCTCTCCGGCCCCAGTCGCCGCGTGAGCTTTCTGACGGTCGACTCGTCCGGGACCCGCTCACACAGCGAGATCCGGCAGAACCGCCGCAGCGCGATCGAGTCCGACACCTCCCCAACCAACATCCAATATCCCCACCGGTAGCGCGCCTTGAGCACCATCAACCTCACGAACGTCTCCATCGGAATAGTCGGGCGCCCCTCCTCCAGCACACGCCGCCCCGTCTCCAGCAACTCACGCCGAAACCGCTCCAGGATCGGACCCATCAGCGCCTGATCCCCGAGCACCCGATCCAGCGCCGCGAGATCCCCGGGCAACTCCCTTGACCTCCACCAGCAAAGCCTCCCCCCACAACGACTCCACCCAGTCGGCAAACAGCGTCAACATACACACCCCATTCAGCCAGAAACCCACTCATTTACAAGGATTTTGGCTGCCAGACCAGACAGAAAAACCCCAAACATCCTTGGGTTTTTCCGCAGGAAGTAGACTAGCCCGGATCCTGCAGTAGGCGTGTGAGTGTCGTTGGGATTGGCTTCGTGCATGGCGGGCTGCTGTGAGGTGGTGGTGGGGTTGTGGGGTTCGAGGGTTGCGCGGGGATATCGGCAGGGAGTGGGGTAAGAGGGCGTGTTTTCGGGCAGCGCTGATCGGGCAGTGGCGCCATGGGTTTCTTTGGTTGTGTCGTTGCTGGGGTGTCAGGCGGCGGGCGCTGGAAGCGCCTGGAGCTTCCCGAATGCGTCGCGTAGCTCGGCCGCCCATGGCCATGTGCTGGGCAGGTGGAGCTTCGCTTTGCGGCCGTGAAAGGAGAGCCTGGCGGCGAGGTGCAGCAGCGTGTAGCGCAGGCGCTTGGGCTCTGCCTTGGCGAGTTCGCCTTCGAGCAGCAGTGTTTGTGCCCAGACGATCAGGTCGTGCGCGAGCATGACGATCTCGAGCCACACCTCGTTGAGTGCGAACTCTTTGAATGGGAACTTCGAGAGGCCGGTGTCCTTGTCGTCGCGGATGCGATCCTCGACGTGTGCGTGCTGGCGGTGACGGCACTCGATCTCGGCGATGTTCTCGTTGGGCTGGTCGGTAAGGATCGCCTGGAAGCGGTGCCCGTCGTGGTCGGTGAAGGACAGTTGCGCCCCGGGGTGCGGGCGCTCGCGCCTGACGATCAGCCGCGACCCCTCGGGCCAGGAGGACAACTCCACGCCGCTGGTGATCTCAGCCACCTGGCCGTTCTTGCGTTGTGAGCCGTCCCCGGCGAGCGCCGGAACCCAGGCGTCATCGGGAATCTGGAGGATCGCGGCGCGAACGGGCTCGGTCAGTTCGTAGCCGACGGAGAAGCGCATACCGTGCTCGCGGCAATGCTCAGCCAGGCCGTGTGTTGCGCCGGCGGTGTCGCAGCGCACGAGGACCTTGATGCCTTCGATGTGCTCTCGGGGAATCTGGCAGAGCGCGAGATCCAAGACCGTCTTGTGATCCTTGGTGGTGTTGGAGCCCGCGTTCCCGGCCCGCAACACGCCGCCCAGCGCCTCCCTGGTCTCATCGGCATACGCCGCCAGCGGGTGAAACCCGAACCCGCCCTTGTAATTCCCTGCAGCCTTCTCCTTCTCGGAGTGCACGGTGATGAGCGTGGCGTCCACGTCGATCGTCAGGTGCTCGGGTGCGCCGTGCTGCCCCCAGAAGTGCTCCCGCGCCCGTGCATGCGCTCTGCGCAGCGCCTCCAGCATGCCGGGCTCCCGCGCGATCTTCTCGATCAGCCGATACGCCGTGGAGTCGGAGGCCACCTCGCCGAACAACGCCTCCTGCTCACGCACGCCGCCCAGGTCAGACACGCACTCCCCACCGTCGGCCAGCATCACCACCAGATCACGGATCACACGGCCGGAATCGTGGCCTCGCTGACGCTGCTTGAGCCCTGCCAGCCCCCGCGAAAGCGCCCCGGTCAACCCCAGCCCGTCAGCCGCCTGCGCCAACAGGAAGCTGCCCGCATGCGAGACCAAGCCAGCTCCGTCCGTCGTGACCTCTACCGTTACCGGGCGTCCATCACGCATCACCTTCAAGGTGCACCTCCAAGACCGGGGATTCCAGGACTGAACACCCCAAGAATCCCGGTCCCACCGGACGTTTCCGCGGCCCCGCTCACCCCGGGGCCGCGGTCGTTAACGCAGGATCCGGGCTAGTGTCGTGTCTGGTTGATTCGTTGGTGTTTGGGCGAGCGAAAACCGCGCCCGCCGCGGACGCATGGAGGGGACAGCAGTAGCGCAGACCGAATCATCTCCACGATTGATACCGAGACGCGTCACGGACGCAGAGCAGCCAGACTCCCTTCGATGGCTATCAGCTCCTCCGCCTCGGTGACGAACGGGAGCGAGCCGCTGATCGCCTCGCACGCGCGGCAGGGATGCTCCGCGCCGTCCGCCCGCACGCTCCACCGCTGCACGCGGGCATGGATGCTCGCGCCGTCCCTGCGCCGCCGGCGGGCTGCGACGCGCGGACGATCTCCAAAAACGACTCTCAGCGCGCGATCGCGCCTTGCGCGGCGCTGCCCACCAGCTTCGCGTACTTGGCGATCGCGACCTCGACCGGCCCGGGCGGGGGCGGCTCGTATTCGCGCAGGCGCGCCGCGATGTCGGCGTCGTCCAGATCGACGTCGATGCGCCGCGCGTCGACGTCGATCGTGAGCTGGTCGCCGTCGCGCAGCGCCCCGATCGGCCCGCCGCGAGCGGCCTCGGGGGCGATGTGGGCGGCCATGAAGCCGTGCGTGGCGCCGGAGAAGCGCCCGTCGGTGATCAACACGACGGACTCCCCCAGCCCCTCCCCCACGATCGCGGCGGTCACAGCCAGCATCTCGCGCATGCCCGGGCCGCCGGCGGGGCCCTCGTTGCGGATCACGACGACGTCGCCCTCGTGGATGTCCTTCGCGAGGACGGCGGCCATCGCGGCGGCCTCGCCGTCGAACACGCGCGCGGGGCCGCTGTGCCTGCGGCGCTCGTGGCCGGCGAGCTTGACCACGCAGCCGTCGGGGGCGACGTTGCCGCGCAGGATCGCGAAACCGCCGGTGGGCTTCAGCGGCTCGGCGAGCGGGCGGACCACGCGCTGGCCGGGCGTCTCGGTCGCGGCGGCGGCCTCCTCGCCGATCGTGCGCCCGGTGACTGTCATCGCATCGCCGCGCAGCACGCCGGCTTCCTCGAGCCGTTTCAGCACGAGCGGCACGCCGCCAGCCTCGTACAGGTCGGTCGCCACATAGCGACCGCCGGGCTGCAGGTCGCACAGCAGCGGCGTGCGCTCGGAGATCGCGTCGAACTCGTCGATGTCGAGCGCGACCCCCATTTCGTGCGCGACGGCCAGCAGGTGCAGCACGCCGTTGGTCGAGCCGCCGCTGGTGGCGACCGCGGCGATCGCGTTTTCCAGGGCGGGCTTGGTGATCACTTCGCTGGGACGCTGGCCGCGGCGCAGCACCTCCATCGCCAGTTCGCCGACTTGGCGTGCGACGTCGGGCTTGCGGCCGTCCTCGGCGGGCACCATCGCCGAGCCCGCGGGCGAGATGCCGAGCACCTCGAAGGCCATCGCCATCGTGTTCGCGGTGAACTGGCCCGCGCAGGCACCCGCGCCCGGCGAGGCGGCCTGCTCCAGCTCGTGCAGTTCCTCCTCGGTCATCCTCCCCGCGGCGTGCGCGCCGACGGCCTCGAACACCTGCTGGATCGTGACGTCCTCGCCGTGCCAGTGCCCGGGGCGGATCGAGCCGCCGTAGAGCATCAGCCCGGGGATGTCCAGCCGCGCGAGCGCCATCACGGTGCCCGGGATCGTCTTGTCGCAGCCCGAGATCGTCACCAGCGCGTCGAAGCAGTGCGCGCCGGCGACCAGCTCGATCGAGTCGGCGATCAGCTCGCGCGAGACCAGCGACGCGCGCATCCCCGGGGTGCCCATCGTGATCCCGTCGGAGATCGCGATCGTGTTCAGCTCCATCGGCGTGCCGCCGGCAGCGCGAATCCCCTCCTTGACCTTCGCGGCGAGCACCCTGTTGTTGAAGTTGCACGGCATCGTCTCGATCCACGAGTGCGCGACGCCGACGATCGGCTTGGCGAGGTCCTCGGCTGTGTAGCCAATCCCGTGCAGGTACGCGCGCGCGGCAGCCCGCTCGGGGCCCTCGGTGAGCGTGCGGCTGCGGTGCTTGACGTCGAAGGCGGTGGTCGTGGCGGTCATGTTGGAGCGAACACTACTCGGCGGCCCCGCTGTTTTTTGTGCGCGCTGCGCGCATCGCCCCGTGGGTTGCGAACGTCACCCGCGGACATGCGCCGCCGCCGCGCCAACCGGGCGTACAAGCGTCGCTCACGCGGAACTCGCGTCGCGCCCGACGCCGCGCCGGCTGGCCGTGCAGGCGCCGCTCATGCGGCGCGGGCGTCGCCGAGCTGGCGCGCAAAGCGCCGGCCGGCGTGCTCGCGCTCCCAGCGCGCGAGCCGCGCGAGGTCTTCGCGGACCTGCTCGGGGTCGAGCTGGCGGCCGGGCAGGTGCATGTTCGCTTCGGCGACCAGCCCGCGCTCGTCGGCGCACAGCGCCATCCACTTGGCGAGCACGTCGTCGGCGTCGGGCAGCCGCGCGCTGCCGTACGGACGGGTGAGGTCGGGGAACGCGACGCAGTACTCGTTGAGCAGCGCGCCCGTCGCGGGCACGTAGACGACGAGCGGACGGTGCGGGTAGATCAGGTAGGCGTAGCGCGCGCCCGCCGCGCCGTGCGCGCCGCCGCCCCACGCGCGCAGGAAGCCGAGGTCGCGGTACATCGCCCACTGCTCGTCGTTCACGCACGAGCGCAGCAGCGCCCGCGCGCGCTGCTCGGCGCGCAGCTCGCGCCCGGGGTCGTACTGCACGAGACCCGCCCGGTCCAGCCGCGCGCGCTGCGCCTGCGTCCAGCGGGCGCGCAGCGCCGTGAGCTGGCGCGCGGCCACCGCGCGCACGCGCGCGCGCTCGAGGTCGAGCAGCAGCGCGGCGAGCAGCAGCGTGCCGGCGATCAGCCCGAACAGCATCGGCAGCCTACTGCGCCGCCCCGCCGGCGGCCGTCTCGCCGGCCGCCGGGCCAATCCTGCCATTGTGGGCCGCCGTCTGGCCGACGGCCGGGCCGAACCTGCCGTTGCCGGCGGCCCCGCCAACCGTCTCGCCTGCCGCCCCGCCGGCGGCGCGCGGGAAAAAGATCACGCGCTCGGCGTCGCGGGGCACGTCGTCGAAGCTCTTGACCAGCTCGGCCTCGCGGCGTCCGTCGCGGCGCTCGGTGGGAACGGCGGCCCACATGCCGGCGTCCAGCTCGCGCCGGAACGCCTCGATCAGCGCGGCCTCGTCCTCGGGCACCTCGACGTCGCCCTCGGCGAGCACGATCTCACCATGACCGGGCTTGAGGCGCAGCAGCTTCATCGCCCTCCGATTATGCCACTCCGGGCACGCGCCAAACCGATGACCTCGATGGTGCCGGCGCCGGCGCGCACCAGCCTCATTGCCCGCCGCCCATGTCCGCCCGCGCCTGCGCCAAACCGATCACGTCGACCGGCCCGGCGCCGGCGCCGATGTCGCGCAGACCATGCGCGACAGCCTCGCCGGCGAGCTGCCGGGCGATCCGCGCGGCCTGCAGCGGCGTGCGCCCGAGCGCGAGCTGTGCGGCGAGCACGCTGGAGTGCGTGCAGCCCGAGCCGTGCGCGGCGCCGTCGGGGTGGCGCGGGCCGGGGATCTGCACGGCGGGCGCGTCGGGGGCGACGAACAGGTCGATCGTGGTGGGCTGTGTGGCGGGACCGGCGTCCTCGCTCGCGGGGGAGGTGTCGATGTCTTTCTTTGCGGGCGATTCGCGTGTGCGCGCGTACGCGCGCACACGGTGCCCCCCAGTCAGGACGACGTTGCGCGGTCCGAGCGCGAGCACGGCGCGCGCCAGCGTCTCCGCGTCGGTGTCGCCCAGCTCGCGTTCGTCCACAGGGCGGTCTGCGTGGCCTGCCACCCCAGCGAGCACGCGCGCCTCGGGCACATTCGGCGTCAGCACGGTCGCGAGCGGCAGGACCTCCTCGACGAGCGCGCGCTGGGCGTCCTGCGCGAGCAGGCGTGCGCCCGACTCGGCGACCATCACGGGGTCCACGACCACCGGTGTGCCAGGGGGCAGCTCGCGCAGGGCGGTCGCGACCGCGCGGGTCGCCTCCGCGGTGCCCAGCATCCCGACCTTTACAGCGTCGATACCGATGTCCTCCAGCACGGCGCGCACCTGGGCCAGCACAATCTCGGACGGCACGGGGTGGATTGCGGATACACCGACCGTGTTCTGCACGGTGATCGCCGTGATCGCGCTCATGCCGTGCACGCCGCAGCGCGCGAACGCCTTCAGGTCGGCCTGGATGCCGGCGCCGCCGCCGGAGTCGGAGCCGGCGATCGTGAGGACGCGGGGGGTGCGGGACGTATCGGTCGTGCGGACGGTCCTACGACTGGCTAAGCGATCTCGATCGCCCTGATCGAGTGCTCGTCGGGCAGGCGCTCGAGAATCGCCCACAGCAGCCGCCGCTCGTCCTCCTGGTCGCGCTGGGTGTCGTCGAGCAGCAGCTTGACGGCGGTGTGGGTGATCTTCATCTGCGGTGCCGTGAGTGGGACGGGGAGCATGGTGCCGAACTCGGGCGCGGCCTGCCCCTCCCCCGCTCCATCGGACTCCCCCAACAGCGCGAGCACGGCGCGCGCGAGCGCCCGGATGTCGGGCGCGTGCGCCTCGTCGGCGATCAACAGGTGCAGCGCCCGGGCTGCAATCGCGGCCTCGGCGGGCTCGAGCAGCAGGTGGTAGGCGGGCTCGGCGGCGCTCATCGGGCGGTGATCATGCCATATCGGGGGGACGGCTCTCGCGCGCAGGCCCACACGCGCGCACACGCGAATGGCGGCGGCGACGACAAGACCCCCATGCCCGGCACCGTCGCGCCGCGAGAAGACCCACACTCGGTACATAACTTCAAAAGATGATTCGCGCCCGCGTACGCGCGCGGGCGCGAATCACGTTTCGAAGAACAACATACCCCGCCGCCTCAAACCCGACCCGACGCACGCCGCCCCGGCCCCGCTCGACACGCAGACGCCCCGCACTCCCACCCGGTCATGCGCCCGGCGCCGCAAGCCGGCCCGACGACGCCCCACCCACGCCCATCACGCACCCGCCGCCACAGCGAGCCCGGCCCGCCGCTTCGCAGCCCGGACCGCCAGCGTGAGCGTGTCGATGTCGTAGACGCCCTGGTGGCGGGTGCCGTTGATGAAGAACGTGGGCGTGCCCGAGACGCCGCTTTCGTCGGCGGAGGAGACGTCGCGCATGACGCGTTCGGTGTGGGCGCCGTCGCGCAGGTCGGCGCGGAAGCGCGGGGCGTCGAGGCCGAGTTGCTCGGCATAGCGCCCTAGGTCGGGCGGCGCGAGGGCGTCGCCGTGGTCGAGCAGCGCGTCGTGCATCTCCCAGAAGCGCCCCTGGGCGCCGGCCGCCTCGGCGGCTTCGGCGGCGAGCTGGGCGTGCGGGTGGACGTCGTTGAGGGGCAGGTGGCGCCAGACGTAGCGCACGTCGGCGCCGAGGGAGCGCAGAAGCTCGCGGACGACAGGCTCGGCCTGGCCGCAGTAGGTGCACTCGAAGTCGCCGTACTCGAGGACCGTGACGGGCGCGTCGTGCGGGCCGCGGATGTGGTCGCGGGCGGGGTCGACCTCGTCGGCGAGGTCGAGGATCGCGGCGGCGGTGCGCCCGAGCTGGCGGGCGCGCAGCGAGTCGGGCAGGCGGCGGATCGCCGCGAGGACGGTGGCGGTCAGGAGCGGGGCGAGGATCAGCGTGCAGAGCGCGCCGAGCTTGGCCTGCGCCAGCAGCGAGCCGTGGAAGGCCAGGCTGGCGATCAGCAGCGAGACGGTGAAGCCGATGCCGGCGCAGACCCCGCCGACGGCGAGTATCGGGGTGGAGAGCAGCGGGCGGGGGCCGCGTAGCGCCGGGCGCGAGGCGACCCAGGAGCCGGCGAGGATGCCGAGCGGCTTGCCGAGGGCGTAGGCGACGACGATGCCGAGCGTGATCGGGGAGTGGACGGCGGTTGCCAGCAGTGAAGCAGTGATATGCACGCCGGCGTTCGCGAGCGCGAACAGCGGCAGGATGGCGTAGCTGACCCAGGGGTGCAGCTCGTACTGCATGCGTTCGTTGGCGGAGATCGCGCCGCTGACGCCGCGCTGCACGGAGCGGGCCAGCTCGGGGGTGGGCTGCTCGCGGAAGGAGCGCGCGAGCGCAGTGGCGTGCTCGAGGTCGGCGCGCGCGGGCGGGTAGGCGCTGGTCACGAGCCCGACGGCGAGCCCGGAGACGACGGGGTCGATGCCGGACTTGAACAGCGCGACCCAGAGCGCGGCCGCGACGACCACCGAGGCGGCACTGCGCGCGACCGGGATGTAGCGCAGGGCGATGAGCAACACGAACAACGCAAATGCCGCAGCCAGGGCGGGCAGCGAGACGTGGGTGGTGTAGACGGTCGCGATGACGAGCAGCGCAACGAGGTCGTCGACGACGGAGAGCGTCAGCAGGAAGACGCGCAGGCGGGTCGCCGAGCGCGGCGTCAGCAGCGCCAGGGCACCGAGCGCGAAGGCGGTGTCGGTGGACATCGCCACCCCCCATCCATGGCCGCCGGCGCGCCCGGCGTTGAACGCCAGGTAGATCGCGATCGGCGCGGCGATTCCGCCGAGCGCGGCGGCGGCGGGGATCGCGACGCGCCGGCGCTCGCGCAGCTCGCCGAGGTCAAGCTCGCGCTTGGCCTCCAGGCCGACGACCAGGAAGAAGAGGGTCATCAGGCCCTCGTTGACCCAGTGGCGCAAATCCGTGCCGACCCCGGCGGAGCCCACGCGGACGGAGAGCAGGGTGTGCCAGACGCTCGCGTAGGACGCCGGGTCGGCGTTCGCCCAGACAAGCGCGACCAGCACGGCCACGAGCATCGCCAGCGCGCCGGCGGTCTCGGTGCTGAGAAAGCTGCGCACGGGCGCCGCGAGGTTGCGCGCCCAGGCGGTGCGCCCGCCGAGGGAGGCTGAGCAGGCGGTGGTGGTGCTCATGAGCGCTGATCTTCACAGGTGGCGCGCGCATGTGTGGGTTGCCAGCGGCGCATGCGCCGCTGGCCCGGCCGGTGCATGCACCGGCCGGAAGGTGGGGCCGCATGCGGCCCCACCCGGCTGGCGCATGCGCCAGCCGTAGCAGTCGCCGCATGCGGCGACTGCCCGGATCGCACATGTGCGATCCGGCACTATCACCACGCGTGCCGACCATGTTCTTCTCGCAGGCGCCATTCGCGCACGCGCACGGACGCGCGCGCGGGCTTTGGCCTAACACCGCGCGTCGCTTTCAAAATGATTGGCACGCCTGGACTGCCCTCCGGCACCCGTCACTGACAGCGCCGGATCGCCACGTGCCGTCTTGCCCGTGCTACCAGCGCGAGCTTCACCGGCCCGCGTCGCCCGGCTTGGTCCGGGAACGCCCCAGTCGCACCCTCATTTTTCATCAATCATGCGCTGTATAATAAGGGGGCACAGAGCCCTTGACGAGTGTCACCAAAGGCGACTGCACAAAGCGGCACACCCATGACCGGCTTACGCCTACGGTTCATTTTTGAACATCTTCCAAATATGGCTTGCAGGCAATGGCACGAAAATATTGTGCTTCGATTTCGTCGGAAATCGGCGGAAGTTCTTCGTGTGCAGGCACCTCGGTGCGCAGCAAGTCTCGTTCAGCCTTGGGTAGATAACCGGCTTGCAGGTTTGAGTATTTCTTAGCAATAAACACTTCGACTCGAACCGGCATCCCGACATGATAGTGGGTCCTTCGTCGATCGGCGGCACTGATCCCACCCCCGGCTGAATAGCAATGCTCCGGCCGGTCGTTGAACAGCGCTGCATACGTATTGTCGACACGCCGACCGTCAAAAGCCACCTCCATGAATCGGTTTGGTTCTGGAATGTCTTTGTTGAGTTTCATATAGAGAGCAAAGGCAACAGGGTGCGAGTGAGAGCCTTCTTCGAGTACCACCAACGGCGGCTGGACAAAGCGATACGGGCCTTCATAAAAAGTCGATCCTGGGATACTGGATATATGCACCGTGGGGTGCTTGAGTGCGGGAGTGTGTTCTCGCGTTTCTTCTTGTATTTTTTCTTCTTCTTCGGGCGATGTAGACGGAGGTTCGACGTAAGAGCTTGTCGGCCTAGTTTGCTGGGTGAACGCGTGCGAGGGTGGGTCTGCGCTGCCACAGCCAGACCACGCCAGGACCAGGACCAGCGCCAGCGCCAGCGCCGTCGGAGCAGTTAGGGCAGTTCGTCGTCGCATCGTTCTGTAATGAAGACTAACGTATGAGCTGGGTTCTCGTCGTCGCTGTCATCCCGATCCCTCGCCGGGTTGGGGCTCTGGTGGGCAGGTCGGCCGACACCGAACTCGCGACGCTCCTTCGCGACGATGGGCTCAGCCTCCGGTCCCATGCCTGGCCGGGCGGCCACGAGCCCACCTACTGGGACACCCCACTGGAGCAGCTATCTGAGCTTATATGCCAACGCGCAGTCGATGTCGCCGTCACTCGCCTTAATAGGGCTTACAGGCAATCGCACGAAAGTACTGGGAGTCCAAAACGTCGGAAATCGGTGGAAGTTCTCTATGGGCCGGTACAGTGGTGCGTAGCAGGTATCGCTCATGCTTGGGCAGGTAGCCCGCCAGATATCTTGTATGCTTCTTTGCGATAAAGACTTCCAATACTACAGGCCTTCCGATATAGAAATGTATATTTTTGACCTTCTTAACACGAACACTGCCGTGAGCCGAGTAACAGTGCTGTGGCTGGTAATTGATTAGTCCTTCGTTAGGAATTTCGGCACGCTGGCCGTCGAACGCGACCTGCATGAGTTCGCTCTCGCTAGGGCCGCCGCGATTGAGCTTCATAAAAACGATATAGCTCACGACATGTGGTACAGACGCTTCTTCGACGATCACAAGTGGCGATTGCGCAAAGCGATATGGACCTTCGTAGTAAGTCGAGCCCGGGACGCTGATCAAGCGCACGGTAGGGCGCTTGAGCGCGGGCGTCCTGTACCGGGCTTCTTCTTGTTCTCGTTCAGAGACGTAAGGCGGGTACAGGTAATGACTTGATTCTTCTGTGGCTTGTCCGTGAGCTGATTTGGAAGGACTCGCTGTGCCGCCGCAGCCAAGCAGTGATACGACACTCGCCACAAAAATACCAAGAAGTGCAACCTGCCCTTTCATCAATCACGCGCTGTATAATAAGGTGGCATAGAGCCCTTGGCGAGCGTCACCAAGGGCGACTGCGCGAAGCGGCACACCCATGACCGGCCTACGCCTACGATTCATCTTTGAACATTTTCCAAATAAGGCTTGCAGGCAATGGCACGAAAATATTGTGCTTCGATTTCGTCGGAAATCGGCGGAAGCTCTTCGTGTGCAGGCACCTCGGTGCGCAGCAAGTCTCGTTCAGCCTTGGGTAGATAACCGGCTTGCAGGTTTGAGTATTTCTTAGCAATAAACACTTCGACTCGAACCGGCATCCCGACATGATAGTGGGTCTTTCGTCGATCGGCGGCACTGATCCCACCCCCGGCTGAATAGCAATGCTCCGGCCGGTCATTGAACAGCGCTGCATACGTATTGTCGACACGCCGACCGTCAAAAGCCACCTCCATGAATCGGTTTGGTTCTGGAATGTCTTTGTTGAGTTTCATATAGAGACCAAAGGCAACAGGGTGCGAGTGAGAGCCTTCTTCGAGTACCACCAACGGCGGCTGGACAAAGCGATACGGGCCTTCATAAAAAGTCGATCCTGGGATGCTGGACAGATGCACTGTGGGGTGTTTGAGCGCGGGCGTGTGTTCTTGCATTTCTTTGCGTATCTTTTCTTCTTCTTCGTATGACGTAAACGGAGGTTCGCTGTAGTAGCTTGTCGGCCTACTCCGCTGGGTGGCCCCATGAGAGAAGACGTGTGCGCTGCCACAGCCAGACCAAGCGACGACCACGACCACTGCGGTCCCCCAAAGGGAGCCTTGCGTATTTGTCAGTCTCGGGCTGGGTAATGAGGGAATACGTGGCATCCACCGCCTCCGCGTGCATCATAGTTTGGTAGGGTTGCGCCAAGCGAACTGCGTGGAATGAACAACCACGAGGCGTTCCAGTCATACCGTGCGGGATCTCTGATCATTACCCACTGACCGGAGCCATCGTGTGTTCTCGCGTTTCTTCTTGTATTTTTTCTTCTTCTTCGGGCGATGTAGACGGAGGTTTGGCGTAGTAACTTGTTGGCCTGGTTTGCTGGGTGAACGCCTGCGAGGGTGGGTGCGCGCTGCCACAGCCAGACCACGCCAGGACCAGGACCAGCGCCAGCGCCGTCGGAGCAGTTAGGGCAGTTCGTCGTCGCATCGTTCTGTAATGAAGACTAACGTATGAGCTGGGTTCTCGTCGTCGCTGTCATCCCGATCCCTCGCCGGGTTGGGGTTCTGGTGGGCAGGCCGGCCGACACCGAACTCGCGACGCTCCTTCGCGACGATGGGCTCAGCCTCCGGTCCCATGCCTGGCCGGGCGGCCACGAGCCCACCTACTGGGACACCCCACTGGAGCAGCTATCTGAGCTTATATGCCAACGCGCAGTCGATGTCGCCGTCACTCGCCTTAATAGGGCTTACAGGCAATCGCACGAAAGTACTGGGAGTCCAAAACGTCGGAAATCGGTGGAAGTTCTCTATGGGCCGGTACAGTGGTGCGTAGCAGGTATCGCTCATGCTTGGGCAGGTAGCCCGCCAGATAGTCTGTATGCTTCTTTGCGATAAAGACTTCCAATACTACAGGCCTTCCAATGTATGACTGTATATCTTTTACCTTCTTAACCCGAACGCTGCCGTGAGCCGAATAGCAGTGTTGCGGCTGGTGGTAGATCAATCCTTCGTTCGGAATATTCGCGCGCTGGCCGTCGAATGCGACCTGCATGAGTTCGTTTTCTTCGGGAACGTTGCGATTGAGTTTCATAAAAACGACATAGCTCACGACGTGTGGTACAGATGCTTCTTTGACGATCACAAGTGGTGATTGCGCAAAGCGATATGGACCTTCGTAGTAAGTCGAGCCCGGGACGCTGATCAAGCGCACGGTAGGGCGCTTGAGCGCGGGCGTCCTGTACCGGGCTTCTTCTTGTTCTCGTTCAGAGACGTAAGGCGGGTACAGGTAATGACTTGATTCTTCTGTGGCTTGTCCGTGAGCTGATTTGGAAGGACTCGCTGTGCCGCCGCAGCCAAGCAGTGATACGACACTCGCCACAAAAATACCAAGAAGTACAGCTTGCCTTTTCATCCATCACGCGCTGGGTAATGAGGACTTGCAGAGCAAGGGGCCTCCCCAGGTGTAAAGTAGTTGGGCAGCGTCGCGGGAATCGAGCTTCGTGGAATAAATAGCCACGATCCATTCCAATCGTATCGAGCAGGATCCTTGACCATTGCCCATTGGCCCGAGCCATTAAGCGCCGGCTTTGTTATATACCTCCACTCTACGCATGTACGGGCAGGAACCGTATTGAGAGCGTCTACACACCCACTCGGTTCACCCGCTTCGTTGAATTTTAAATTCGCGCACTCGACTGCTGGCTGTACGAGAGGCACTGCTGTACCGCCCTTGCAGTGATGGTTCGCAGGGCAATTCGTATAAGCACTATACTTTTGAAATTCTAGTTCAGGTAACGATGTGCATGGCGCTTCATCAAGGCTCCGGACTATTGCGTCGCGCAACAAGCCGGCTAGTACCCAGCCGCATTGATCATCGGCACTGCTAAAGGATAAGCCACCTGGAGACACGGCCGTCTGCTGCAGGCTCCCAAAGTAGTAAAAGGCTGAATAACCCCTCGAATTTGTGCGATGAGATAGTTCGGTGGCATTGAGCAACCACCCGTTCTCTGCGTTACCGATGGCGTAGGTGCCAGGGGTGACACGAACGGTCACCCAGCGCTGACTGGAGGGAGCATCACTGGAGCCGCCTATATGGATTTCGAACTGCGTCCGTTTTTCAGGCGTGCTCGCGCTATCTTTCGCGACCGGCGTCAACGTCGCGCCCGGTTCCAGTTCGTCTTCTTGGTTCAGTCGATAGCTCGTACACCAAGTGGGTATCGCGCCCCAGCCCCCAGGCGGGTCGCAGACGTCGGCTTTGGCAATATGCGGCGGCCCAAGCACGCCTCGTGTGACGTCGGTGAGGTCTTCTCCTTTGGGCGGTAGCGGCAGCGGGGTTGGTTTGCTTTCGGGTTCGTAGGGCACGCTCACGAGCCTAGATGTGCCTTTGATGTAGACAATGCCTGGGCCGGCTTCGCCAACCGCGAAGGGGGTTGTCACGATGATGAATTCGTGCGGGCCGGGAGTGGGTGAGGCGGAGTCTTGTTCTTCTTCGTTATGCGTGAGCTGGGTGAGGTCGGAGCCGTCGGTGTTGATCTCGTAGACGTTGCGGATTAGCGGCTTAGGGGTCGGTGGGACTTCTTCGTAGCCGACTTCGGGTTTGCCGTGTGGTGTGATGCCCAGGAAGATGAGGTGTTCGCCGTCGGTCGTGAATTGCGGCGTGTCCGCTTCGGTGATTTCGCCGAGGTCGAGGCGTTTGGCTTCGGCGCCGTCGGCTCGGGCGACATACACGCCCCATGGTTCGCTAGACGATTCCCTGCCGATGTATGCCAACTGGCTGCCGTCCGGCGAGTATGCGGGGGACTGCGCGTACTTGGTCCCGGTCGCTATGAGCGTCGGATCGGCCGCGTTGGAGCCGTCGGCGTCGACCGAGTAAAGCTGGGTCACGGTTTTGCCTTCGCTGTCTTCCATGATGCGAGTGTAGGTGACCGTCGTGCTGTCCGGCGACCATGTGGGTTGGCTGCCGTTGCCCGGCAGGAACCGGGCCTGGCTGCCATCGTAGTTCATCAGGACGATTTTGGCTAGCTTGTTGACGTCTTCATGCTGCCAGGACGAGGCGTTGGGGCACAGCAGTTCTTCGCGGCATCCATGATAGGCGCTTTCCGAAGGTGCGGCTTCGGCTGCGATCATCTCCCCATCAGGGGCGATGCTTGGGTGATGGAAGTTGCACGCACCTGAGCCGCCGGCTTCGCGATCTACCGTTTCGCAGCTGGCGAGTTCGTGCGATTCGCCACCTTCGACGGGCATTGTGTACAGCGCACCGGGCGTCGTGTATAGGGAGCTCTTCGGTACCCGATGGGGTTGTTGTGCTGATCGTGGGGCTCAGTTGCGAGGTGCTGGAGGTTTTGCCGGACTCGTTCCGCGCAGTGACGAGCACTCGCAGCCGATGCCCGCCGTCTTCGGCACCTAGAACATACGTCCGCTGGTCACCTTCAGTGATGTTTTCGCAGCCGCTGCCGCTGGCTTCGCAGCGCTGCCACTGGTAGCTGAGCGCGCCTTCGGGGTTCGCGGGGTCGATGTTTTGCCAGCTGCCACCGTCGGTCGTGATCTGAGCTTCGGGGGCAGCTGCGCCAAGCAGCGTGATGCTCGGCACCGTCAGGTTGACCGGCGCTGGGGCCACTTCTATGACCCCTGTTGTCGAGGATGTCACGGTGTGCGAGCCGGCAGCGTTGGTAGCTGTCACTTGCACCTCCATAGTGGTGCCGGCTTCGCCTTCTTCGAGTTGGTAGGTGGGTTCGGTGGCACCAGGGATTTCGTAGCATTCGTCACCTTCGGCGGAGCAGTTCTCCCACTGGTATGCGTAGTCGATCGGCGCGCTGCCCGACCATTCCCCGTGACTCGCCGTAAGGGTCTGCAAGTCCTTGGCTTCGCCAGCGATTGTGGGCGGCGAGGTGTTCGTGGGGGTGCTCGCCGCGGCAATCGGCCCGAGCGACGCCGAGGTCGCGGTTTCGCTGGCGCCCTGGTTGGCCGCGGTCACACGGACACGCAGAGTGTGCCCGACGTCATCTGTGCCAATGGTGTAGGTCGGGGAGCTACTGCCGGCGCCGATATCGGTGCAGGCTTCGCCGTCGGTGTTGCAACTTTGCCATTGGTAGCTGTAGCTGAGCGTTCCACCGCCACCATGCCATGTTCCCGGGTTGGCGGTCAACTGCTTTCCGGCGGTCGTTTCGCCCGAGATGGTGGGCAGCGCTTCGTTCGTCGGTCCTGCTTCCACCACGTGGGTGTATACGTCGATGGTTTCCGATTCGACGGCGACCGCTTTGTCGGCTCGCCAGGAGGTGGCGGTCATGACGATCTCGATCTCATGCCCGAGGTCTTCGCTGGTCAACGTGTAACTTGGGCTGCTGCCGCTGGCAAGTACGGTGTCTGGTTCCGGGGTGTTGTCGCGCAGAAATTCGTAGGTCGTGGTGATCGGCAGCTGGGGGCTGCTGGAGAACGTCCCGCCTGCGGTGATCGTCTGGCCGACCACCGCCGCGCCCGCATAGTCTTCTTCGGGGTTATACGTGCCGCTGTAGGAGATGCCGTTGGCTTTGACGGTGTCGGGGCTGAGCCCGGTTTCGCTGCTGGCGCTGCCAGCCGAGTTGGTAGCCGTTTCCACCAGGTCGAGTTTGAACCCGACGTCGGCGGCGCGCGGAGTGTAGTCGAGGCTGGTTGCGCCGGGAATCGAGCTGCACACCGCTAGGTCGGTTTCGGGGTCTGTTTTGGTCGGGTCGCAGCGGCGCCACTGATAAGTGATCGTCGGGTCGCCTGTCCACTTGCCCGCGGTGGGGATGATTGACTGGTATACGGGGAACTCGGGTTCGTCCCAGCTTTCCAGGAAGAACGGCAGCTCGGGCGCTTCGACGTTTGTCGGGGCGTAGGCGGCCGCGACGACGCTGCTGGGTTCGCTCGTCTGGGAGACGCTGCCTGCGCCGTTGAGCGCCGAGACGACAACTCGCAGAGCGTGACCGACATCGCTCCTGCTCACCGCGTAGGTAGCGCCGGTGGCTTCTGCGATTTCGCCACATTCGGTGCCTCCGGAGTTGCATCTTTGCCACTGGTAGCCGTAGTGGATGACGGGGCTGCCGCTCCAGCTGCCGGTGGTAGCGGTGAGTGTCAGGCCGTCTTGGGCAGTGCCGCTGATCGTCGGTTCCGCGGTGTTCGCGGGCAGGGCTGCTGCTTTGAGGACGGCGCTGGCGGGCGAGGCTGCGCTCGCCGTCGCGCCTCCGTCGGGGCTCGTCGTGCTTACCACCACGCGCACCGTCGAACCGGTCTCGGCCGCGGTGGGGCTGTAAGCGCTTTCATAGCCCTCGGAGGACGCCCCGGGAATGTTGACGCATTCTTCCCCGGCTGCGTCGCACAGTTGCCACTGGTCGGTGTAGGACGGCCCCGAGAGGGGCGTGAGGATGCCGCTGTTGCCGAGCCAGGTGCCTGCGCTGGAGTGCAACTCGTTGCCGACCACCGCTTCGCCACTCACTTCCGGAAGCGCGGTGTTGATGGGGGCTAGCGGCGTGACGGGACTTGTCCTTTCGAGCGCGCGCACGCTGGTGGAGCCATGCGCATTGGTGGCTGTCACTTCGGCGGTCAAGCGCAGGCCGGCGACGGTGGCGGTCACTTCGAAAGTCTGCCCGGTCGCGCCGGCGATCGGGGTGCACGTGCCCGAGGCGCCTTCGCACCACAGCCACCGGTAGCTGTAGCTGGTTGGTTCCCCGTGCCATTCACCGTTGCTCACGGTCAGCGTTTCGCTCGCTTTGGCGACGCCGCTGATCACGGGCGCCACGACGTCCCCCGGAGCGCTGTCTTCCGGATACACGTACTGGGCGAACCCGTTTTCGTGCACCGAGCCCACTGCGTTTACGGCCTTGGCTTTGACCCGTAGGTATTCGACGCCGGTGGCGATTGTGTATGTAGAGCCGGTTGCTCCCACGATCGCTTCGCAGCCGTGTTCGCTGCAGCTTTCCCACTGGTATTCGTAGGAGATTGGCTGGCTCCCGTACCATTTGCCAGGGTGTGCCGTGACGGTATCGCCGACACCGAGACCGACGTCGGCAGACGTCATATAGGGCGAGGCGGCGTCGACCGGAGCATGGTTTTCAATGACCTGCCACGTTGGCGAGGATACGTCGGTCTCGGACCCGTAGAGATTGGTATAGGTGACCGCAACCCTGATCTCACTACCGAGGTCGCTGTCGCTCGACGCGTAGCTCGAGCCCGTCGCACCGCTGATCGCAACACATTCTTCGTCGCTGCTGTCGCAGCGTTCCCACTGATAGGACTCGCCGATCGGCCCCGCGCCAAGCGCTGAAATGTGGCCTGCTGTAAGTGTTTCACCGAGATAGAGCCGTTCGGCTTCGATGATCGGCGTCCGTCCGACCGGCGGTCCAAACGCGACGACGGCCGTCCGTTCAGAGACCGCCGTCGTGCTGCCATACGAGTTGGTCGCAGTAACGGCTAGTCTCACTGTCGAGTTGACATCCGCTTCGCCGAGTACATAGGTCCACTCAGTTGCGCCGGAGATGTCGACGCAGCTTTCGCCTTTTTCGTCGCAGCGCTGCCATTGATCGGAGTAGCTGGTCGGTCCGCGGCTGAGCCACGAGCCTTCGCTGCTCACCGACAATTCCTCGCCGTCGTAGGCGGACCCCGCAATGCTCGGCGCAAACAGCAAGGTCGGTGTTCCTTCCGGCGGCAGCGCTTCTATGGCTCCTTCGTATAGCCACGCGTCTGCGCTTGATTCGCCGGCGACATTTTTGGCGGTGAGGACCGCGCGCAGCGTGAAGCCAACATCGTCAGCCGCGACCGTGTAGGTATCGGCGGTTGCGCCCGAGATATCGATGCAGTCTTCGTATTCGGCGTTGCACCGCTGCCACTGATAGCTGTAGGAGATCGGTTCCGTCCCGGCCCACACCCCCGGTTCTACGGTCAGAACTTCACCTTCAACCGGCGATCCCGACACCCATGGTTCTTCGGTTGCTTCGGGCGTGGTCGGCGCCGGCCCGACCGCCGACGTCGCTTCGGAGCGCACACTTGCCTGCCCCCACACGCTGCTCGCTGTGACCAAGACTCGCAGCGCGTGCCCGATGTCGGTGCCACCAAGCGTGTAGGTCGAGCTGGTCGCCCCAGAGATAGAACTGCAACCCTGTCCGGAGGCTTCACAGAGCTGCCACTGATAGGTGTACGCTATCGGCCCAGGCGAAGCTGTCCAGATCCCCGGTTCCGCAGTAAGCATGGCCCCGGCGTGGGCTGAGCCCGTGATCGTAGGTAAGGAGACGTCGCGGAGCGTCGCGGGAATGATTGGTTCGCTGGGGTTCGACACGCCTACCGTGCTCTTGCCTTCCGCCGTCGCGGTGACCAGCATCCTGACCGTCTGGTCCACGTCTTCTGGTATGAGCATGTAGGAACTCGCGGTGGCGCCGGCGATCGGGTTGCATTCCGACCCGTCCGTGGCGCAGCGCTCCCACTGGTAGGCGTAGCTGAGCGAGCCCGACGCCGACCAGGTGCCGGTGCTGGTGCTCAACGTGACCCCTTCCTGGCTGGTGCCGGTGATAACGGGTGCGGCGCTGAGCGTCGGACTCGACGCGGCGGCAATCGGCTGAGTGGCAGGCGATGCCTGCGACAGGGAGCCATTGATGTCGGTGGCAGTGACCACAACTCGCAGGGCCGCACCCACGGCTTCTTCGCCGAGCGTGTAGGTGGATGCGGTCGCGCCTTCGATGTCTTCGCAGTTCGCGCCGTACTCGTCGCAATGCTGCCACTGGTAGGCATAGCCAATCGACCCATCGCCCGACCAGCTTCCCGGTTCAGCACTCAACGCATGGCCCTGCTGGGGAGTGCCCGTGATCACGGGCACAGAGCTGTTTGTGAGTGTGAATTCTGCTCCGATGACCGAGGTTGAAGCCGAAGTCGCACTGACAGAGGCCAGTTCGTTGCTCGCCCCGACAACCAGGCGCAGCGTCTTGCCAACATCTTCCGCATCGGGCTGGTACTCAGGTTCGATCGCCCCAACGATATCCACGCAAGAGCTTCCGGAGCTATTGCAACGCTCCCACTGGTAGCTGAATTCCGGCTCGGTTCCTCCCCATTCACCCATCGTCCCGTAGAGCGTCTGCCCCACATCCGGTATACCTTCGATCGAAGGTGCTTCGCGCTCGACAGGTGGTCCGGGCTGCACTTCCGCACTGGCCGTCGACGTTTCCTGCGACGACCCTCCCGTGTTGGTTGCCGTGACGATCACGCGCAGCGTCGTTTCCAGGTCACCGGAAGACGGTGTATATGTCGCGGCGGTCGCACCCAGGATGTCATGACACGCGTCTCCGTGGACATTGCAGCCCTGCCACTGATAGGCGTATGTGATCGGGCTCGCCCCCGACCACACCCCCGGACTCGCGCTCAGCGTCTGCCCGTCCTCAGGCGTCCCTTCGATGCTCGGCGCGGTCGTGTTCGTCGGCCGGTAGGTGTTCTCCCCCCGCTCATAGTGTTCTTTGATCGCACCGGCACTCAGCGTCCTCCCATAAAGCGCCAAATCCTGCATCGACGCTGCCCCAAACAGCGTGCTCGCGTCGCGTGACATCCAGTACAGCGTGGAGTCCGCGAAGTCGCCGGCGCCGGTGCCTTCCTCGCTCTTGGTGTACGGCACGGCTTCACCGTCTACATACGGCGTGATCTCTTCCGCTGCAGCCGCTTCGGTGTTGATCACGAACGCGTAGTAGTGCCAGGCGCCGGCGGAGGGGCGTTCGAAGTAGACGGTGTTGCGCGAGCCGGACTGGCCGATCGAAACGGCGAAGTCGGAGCCGGGGGTCGCGTCGGGGTCGACGAGGAAGCCGCCGGGGTATTCGTTGAAGTTCGGCGTGAGCTCGAGCGCCAGGTGGTCGTCGGAGGCGTAGGAGCTCCACTTCATCCAGAACTCGATTGTCAGCTGGTGCGTGCTGGAGAGGTTCACCGCGGCATGGGCAGCGCCGGTGGACCCGTTGAACAGCGCAGAGGTCGCGGAGTCGTCCACCAGCCCGCCGGGTTCGCCGAGCGTGACGCCGCCGGTGGTTTCCGCGTTGTCGCCGGCGATTGCGTCGGCGAACGTGGAGCCCGAGGCTTCGCTCATCGGCCAGAAGTGCGCGACGCCGGGGGTCTCCTCTACCGCCTGCTCGTACTGGCCGAGCGCCGCGGCGACCGTGATCGTGTGGCTGACGGTCGCGGTCTGTCCGAGGCTGTCTTTGACGCGCAGATCGACGGTGTAGGTGCCGGGCGTGGCGAAAGTGTGCGAGATCGTGTCCGTTTCGCTGCCGTCGGTCGAGTAGCTTTTGCTGCCGTCGAAATCCCACGCATAGTCGCTGACCGTGCCGGCCGGCGAGCTGGACCCGGATGCGTCGAAGCTGACCGGCACACCGGCGGTGGCGACGGCCGGGGCGCTGGCGAACGCCGCTTGCGGCCCGCCCTCACCCAGCTCGTAGTGTTCGGCGATCGTGCTCGCGCTGAGCGTCGTGTCATACAAAGCGAGGTCCTGTATGGAGCCGGCGCCGAACAGGCTGCTCGCGTCGCGCGACATCCAGTAGAGCATCGCGTCGGCGAAGTTGCCCGCTTCGGTGCCTTCGGCGCTCTTGGTGTAGGAGACCGAATGACCGTCGACGTACGGCGTGATCTGTTTGGCGCCGGACGCGGTCGTGTCGAGTACGAAGGCGTAGTAGTGCCACGCGCCCGCGCTGGGCCGTTCGAAGTAGGCGTTGTTGCGGGAGGTGCCCTCGCCGAGCCCCAGCCCGAAGCGTTCGGTGCCCGAAGCGTTGGGGTCCACCAGGAACCCGCCGGGGTTTTCGTTGAAGTTCGGCGTCAGCTCCAGCGCGAGCGCGTCGTTTTCGGCGAACGCAGCCCACTTCATCCAGAACTCCACCGTCAACTGCTGGGTGCCGGACAGGTTCACGTGCGCGCGCGCCGCGCCCGAGGAGCCGTCGAACGCAGCCGCAGCGGACCCGTCGGCCAGCCCGCCGGCGGCACCCAGGGTGACGCCGCCGAGTACTTCGGCGTTCGCGCCCGCGATCGTGTCGGCAAACGACGACCCCGACGATTCGCTCATCGGCCAGAAGTGCAGCACACTCGGCGTCTCCTCGACCGCCTGCTCGTACGCGCCGAGCGCCGCCCCCACGCTCACAGTCTCGCTGACGGTGCCGGTCTCCCCCAGGCTGTCTCGCACGCGAAGATCAACCGTATATGTCCCCGGCGTGGAGAAAGTGTGCGAGATCGTGCTCGTTTCGCCGCCGTCGGTCGTGTAGCTTTCGCTGCCGTCGAAATCCCAGGCATAGTCGGTGATCGTGCCAGCGGGCGACGAGGATGCCGACGCGTCGAAATGCACGGGCACTCCCGCCGTCGCGACCACGGGCGCGCTGGCAAACGAGGCTTGCGGCCCGCCCCGGCCAAGCTCATAGTGCTGAGCGATCGTGCTGGCGCTGAGCGTTGTGTCATACAACGCGAGGTCCTGCATCGAGCCCTCACCGAACAAAGTGCTCGCGTCGCGCGACATCCAAAACAGGGTCGAGCTCGCGAAATTCCCCGCGCCGGTGCCGGACTCGGTCTTGGTGTAGGACACCGAGCGACCGTCTACGTACGGCGTGATCTCGCTTTCCGCGGACGCTTCGGTGTCGATCGCGAACGCGTAATAGTGCCACTCGCCCGCGCTCGGCCGTTCAAAGTACACCGTGTTGCGCGAGGTGCTCTCACCGATCGAGACCGCGAAATCGGACCCCGGCGAAGCGTTCGGGTCGACCAGAAAACCACCGGAATATTCATTAAAATTCGGGGTAAACTCCATCGCGAGTTGGTCGTCGGATGAATACGCGGTCCACTTCATCCAAAACTCGACGGTCAGCTCGTGCGTCCCCGACAGATCGACGCTCGCCTGCGCCGCGCCGGAGGACCCGTCGAACGCCGCCGCGGTCGCCGAGTCGCCGACCAGACCGCCCGGTTCCCCCAGCGTCACACCGCCCGACAACGACGCGTTCGCGCCGCCGACCGCATCTGTAAACGATGAGCCCGACGACTCGCCCATCGGCCAAAAATGCACGACCCCCGAGGTGCTTTCCACCGCATGCTCGTACGTTTCCGCACCAGCTCGCGCAGCCCCCACGCCAAATACCAACAGACCAGCCATCAGAGCCGGCACGACGCACAGTCGCCGAGTTAGGGCCATACTGACCATTGGACCTGTACGCTATCCCGCGGCGCGCCTGCCGGTCAAGCCTCTGTACGCCTTTACACCACGCGATCCCGCAAACACCGACTTTCTATTGAATCAAGGCTATCCCGCGATGTGGCGCGCGCTTGTGGGGATGCCAGCGGCGCATGCGCCGCTGGCCCGGTGGGCGCATGCGCCCACCGGCGGACGCCGCATGCGGCGTCCGTACAGATCGCACATGTGCGATCTGTCGGCGGGCACATGTGCCCGCCGAGGAGGGGCCGCATGCGGCCCCTCCCCACCAAAAGTCACACTCCGGTCACAAAAAACACAGTCAGGACACATTCAGAAGCGTATTGTCTGCGCTCGTGTACTACATGAAGGACCGTCCGCCGCCCAAACGCCTCGTCGAGCCCGCGCGCAGCGGTGCGCAAAACACCGTGCGGGCCGCAGAAGCCCGCGGAAAGCGCAAGCAAGCCACATCCGGCGGCGCAGCCGGGTCCGCCCCGGTTGTGTCTCCCCAAGACGCGCACGAGAACCCCCGCCACGCGCTCGGCCGCCTCGGCGAGCGGATGGCCGCGGCGCATCTGGAGCGGCTTGGCTTCGCGATCGTCGCGCGTAACGTGCGCACGCGCTATGGCGAGATCGACTTGATCGCGTTCGACGGCACTACGCTTGTGTTCGCAGAGGTCAAGACGCGTCGCGCACGTAGGCGCTGGCGGGTGGAGCCCGAAGAGCAGCCCCTGGCCTGGCTGCGCACGCGCCAACGCCTGCGGCTGCGACGGCTGGCAGCGGCGTGGCTGCACAGCGAGTCGACGAGCCGCCCGTCGGCGCACACGATCCGTTTCGACGCGATCGGCGTGGTCGTAGACGAGGCCGGCGAGCTGCGCTGCCTCGACCACGTGGAGAGCGCTTGGTAAGCACGGAGCGTCGGAGGTGGACAAGGATGAGCGGCGACGGTCCGGCGTGGACACTTGAGTTCTACGAAGAGGGCGGCCACGAGCCAGTGCTCGACTTCCTGCGTGGCTTGGACCAGGTCAAGGAGCAGGCGCTGGCCGCGGCATTGCGCAACGTTCTGGCATACGAGGGGATCGGGGTCTGCGCTACATCATGGGGCAAGTGGGTGGAGGGAGCGCCCGGCATCTTCGAGTTCCGCGTGCGCCAGGACGCCGCGACGATCCTGCGTGAGCGCAACCTGCCAGTCCCCGCGAACCTGGCGGCCTCGCACCGCGACATCCTGCTACGCGTCTTCCGCCACGCGCACGGCAGGAAGGTGGTACTCCTGCTCGCCGCCTACGACAAGGGCAGACAGCCAAGCGTCAAGCGGCAGAACAGGGAGATCGGACGAGCCAAGCAACGCCTGGCGCAGTGGAAAGCCGACCAGCGCGGTGCGAAGAGGTCTTGAAAAATATGTGGTTTACTACATGGTGATTGGCGTTATGCTCACCAAATTCGATGACTACATCCGTGAGGTCGAGGAAAGGGCCAGGGCCGGAGGGCCGGAGGCTGTCGCTCGCTGGGACGCCTTCAACGCCCACTTCGCGATGGCACGCGAGGTTCGCGAACTGCGCAAGGAGCGTCACCTGACGCAGAAGCAGTTCGCCGACGCCTCCGGCATCACTCAGGCGGAGATCTCGCGGATCGAGCGCGGCCAGACCAACCCGACAGCAGGTACGCTCGCCGCGCTGTTGGCTCCCCTCGGTGCGCGCCTCGGCGTCGTCAAGCAAGCTCAAAGCGCGAGCTGCTGATACGCCAGCGACTGGAACGACAGCCGGTGTAGCGGCGAGACGCCGAGACGCTGGATGGCGTCGCGGTGGGCGGGCGTGGAGTAGCCGACGTGCTCGGCGAACTCCCAACCGGGGTGCAGGACGTCGGCGTGACGCATGTAGCGGTCGCGCGTGACCTTCGCGACGATCGAGGCGGCGGCGATCGCGGCGCTGGTGGCGTCGCCGTCGACGATCGCACGCTGGGGACGCCCGAAGTCGGGCACGGGAAAACCGTCCGTAAGACACGCAACTTCGCTGGCGAGGCCGGCGGTGACGCCGGCGAGCGCGTCGCGCAGTGCGGCGAGGTTGGTGTTGTGCAGTCCGCGCGCGTCGATCCCGCGCACGCAGCGCGAAACGACGGTGACGCGCGCAGCTGCGCGCAGCACGAGCGGGTACAGCTCCTCGCGCGCCTGCGCGGTGTGCTGCTTGGAGTCGTTGAGCACAGCGAGCGCGCGGGTATCGCGCGACCCGAGCGTGTCGTAGTCGAACAGCACAGCCGCAGCAACGAGCGGCCCGGCGAGGCAGCCGCGACCGGCCTCGTCTGCACCGGCGACAAGCGCCGGGCCGAGCGTGCGGTCGAACGCGAACAGCCGCCGCCCGCTGGAGCCGCGGCGTGCACGGCGCCGCGCACGCGTGCTACCCGGCCGCCGCTTCAGGGTCGGGCTGTCCGACAGTGGCAGGGCTGGGCCGCTTGCTCTCGCGGCGCCCGCGCTCCCCACAACGCCGTCCGCCCCGCCCGCGCTAGAGCGAACCGATGCGGTCGGGAGGCCAGTAGGTGGCGAAGGCCTCGCCGATGATCCAGCTTGTGGGGACGGGGCCCCAGAATCTGCTGTCGTCCGATTCGCCACGGTTGTCTCCCATCATGAACCAGTGGCCGGCCGGAACCGTGATCGGGGTCGGGAAGTTGCACTCCTGGACCCCGCCACACGGTTTGATGTAGGAGTCGTGCTCGCGCACGAACCGGCTGCTGCCGGCCGCCTTGCGGTAGACGTGGCCTTCCTTGACGTAGATCGTGTCGCCCGGCCCGGCGACGACGCGCTTGATGAAGTTCGTCGAGGTGTCCTCCTGCGGGTTGGTCTGGTCGCAGGGGGCGCCGCCGTAGGTGACGACCGAGTTGGGTGCGGGCCCGCACTGCTCTTTGGTGGCGCCTTCGGGCGGGTGGAAGACCGCGATCTCGCCGACGTGGGGCCCGCCGAAGTCCATGCCGATACGGTCGACGAGCACACGCTGCCCTTCGATGAGCGTCGGCTTCATCGAGCCGGACGGGATCTTGTAGGGCTTGACCAGGAACGCCTGGATGCCGATCGCGACGAGCACCGCGATCGCGATGATCGCGGCCAGCTCGATCAGCGAGCCGGTCGCCGATTTCTTCTTCTTGCCGGTCCCGGCGTTGCCCGCGCCGGCGGTCCAGCCCTGGCGACCCTTCAGCGGTGCGCCGCCGCCCGCGCCCGCACCGCCCCCGCGGCCCTTGGCGCTCTTCGTGGCCGAACCACCGCCCTGACCGCCACGGCCAAACGCGCCCGTAGCGCCGTCGCCGGGCCCGTCCGCGCCGAACGCGCTCCCGGAGCCATCGCCCTGCGCGGAGCCTCTGCCTTTGGCCGATCTGACGCCCATCGCCGACCAGACCTATCCCGGCCGCCGCCGCGGCGGCGTCACGCCTCGGCGTCGCCAGCGGCGGCGCCGGCCTCGGAGGACTGATCCGCCGACTCGGCGTCAGCGGCCGGCGCGTCCTCCTGCGCAAGCGGCTGGCCCTCGGTCGCGGCGTCCCCCCGGACGGCCCCGGCATCCGCCTCTGCGGCAGCCTCCTCCGGCGCCGGCGGCGGCGCCTCCTCGTGCAACAGACCGGGCTCGACGGTCTCCTCGGGGCCGGTGTAGCGGCGCTCGCGCACGCGGGCGCGCTTGCCGACGCGGTCGCGCAGGTAGTAGAGCTTGGCGCGCCGGACGTCGCCGCGAGCGGCCAGCTCGATGCGCTCGATCTTCGGCGAGTGCACCGGGAACATGCGCTCCACGCCGACACCGAACGAGTGCTTGCGCACCGTAAACGTCTCGCGCACGCCGTGGCCTTGGCGCTTGATGACGACACCCTCGAAGACCTGGATGCGCCGGCGGGTGCCCTCGATGACCTGGAAATGGACCTTCACACGGTCGCCCGGGGCAAAGCTCGGCACACGGCGCAGCTGGGCGCGTTCGAGGCTGTCGATGACGGTGCTCATAACTGGGAGGGCTCGCACGCGGCACGCCAGTCACGGACTCCGTGACGGGGCACACGCGCGAAGCAGCAATGGTAGCGGACAACGGTGGACGGAAGCTTCGGTTCGCGCCGCGCCGCGCTCAGGTGACTTGCGCTGCGCCCCGGTTCCGGGCGGGAGCCAGGGGTGCGTGCTGTTCCTTTCTCCACGGCGTGAATCGCGCCCGCGTACGCGCGCGGGCGCGATTCACGTTTTGCAGAACAAATACAACCCGCTCCCAGGTGGCCCCGCTCGCAAGCCTCCTCGCGCTCGGCCGACCCGGGGCCCGCCTCACCCTCCGCGACCCGGCGTCGCGGCCCGCGTCCAGGCACCTACGCCACGCCCAGGCCGGTCCTCCGCGCCGCGCCCCCCACGTCCCCGCCTACGGCATCCGGCGACCCTTCGCGCCCAGGCCGACCGCGCCGCGCTCAGACGCCACCCTCCGTGCTCGGGCCTACCCCCTCCGTGCTCGTCCCCTCCCCCAGCTCGCGGCTGCGGGCCAGGCGCCACTCACGGATGCGCGCGTGGTTGCCGGAGAGCAGGGTCTCCGGCACGCGCCAGCCGCGGTACTCGGCGGGACGGGTGTAGTGGGGGTACTCGGGGCGGCCTTCGAGCGCGTCGCTGAAAGACTCCTCGACGGCGGAGTCGGCGTGGCCGAGGGCGCCGGGCAGCTTGCGCAGGAGGGCGTCGCAGACGACCATCGCCGCCAGCTCGCCACCGGAGAGGACGTAGCGCCCGACGGAAAGGGTCTCACCGGCAAAGTGCTCGACGATGCGCTGGTCAAGACCCTCGTAGCGGCCGCAGAGCAGCGTGAGGGCGGGCTCGGCGGCCAGCTCGCCGGCGAGCCGGTCGTCGAGCAGGCGCCCCCCGGGCGCGAGCGCGATCACGCGGCGGGTACGGCCAAGCTCGACGGGATCGACGTTGTAGCGGGCGCGCAGCGCGGCGTCCATCACGTCGACCCTCAGCACCATGCCCGCCCCGCCGCCAAAGGGCGTGTCGTCGACCTGGCCGCCGGTGAGCGGCGTGTGAGCGCGGATGTCGACGCAGCTCAGGCGGCTGCCGGCGGCGAGCGCGTTGCGGACGTGGCGTTGCGTGGTGAACCACTCGAACCAGGCGGGAAACAGGGTGAAGACATCGATGTCGATCTTCGCGCCGCCCCCCCGGCGCAGGTCGGCGCCGGCACCACGTGTCGGCGACTCGCCGCCGCGCTCGGTCACTGCTCCCCCAGGAACGCGAGATCGATCTCGATCGTGCGGCCGGGCACGTCGACGCGCCGGACGGCGTCCTTGACCATCGGCACGAGCAGCTGAGTCCCGTTCAGCCGGCGTACGTCAAGGACCTCGCACGAGGGCAAATCGAGCAGCCCGATCACGGTCCCGACGTCGCGGGCGCCGTCGCGCACGGCGCAGCCCTCGAGGTCGTGGGCCCACCATTCGCCCGTGGCGAGCGGGGGCAGCGCGTCGAGCGCGACACCGAGGCCCTGACCGCGCAGCGTTTCGGCGGCGGTGCGGTCCTCGATGCCGGCGAGGCGCAGGATCGGCCGCTCGTCCATGCCGGCGCGGCGCACGATGTTGTGGGTGCGTCCGGCGACGACGACGGCCGTGCCGACGGCGAGCAGCCGCGGGCGGGGGCGGGTGACGTGAAAGGAGCCGTCGAGCCCGTGGGGTCGACCGACGCGGCCGGCCTCGAGCAGGCGCGAAGCGGGCTCCGACACGTCGGGCCCGCCCCCCGGGTCCGCCGCACGGGCTGCGTCTGCTGCGTCGGCCACGGCGTCGCGGGACCGCTCAGTCGACGATGTTGAGCAGCAAGCGACGTTCGGCGCGAGCGGCGCTTGCGCGGATGACGGCGCGCAGCGCCTGGGCGGTGCGACCGCCGCGGCCGATGATCTTGCCATAGTCGTCGGGCGCGACGGCAAGCTCGAACACGATCGTGCCGTCGTCCTCCTCGAACTGTTCCACGGACACCTGGTCGGGGTCGTCGACAAGCCCCTCGACGAGGTAGATCAGAAGGTCCTGCACGCGCTCGGCGGCCATCGCGCTTAGTGTGGCAGTTCCGGGGGCCGATGCGCTGCGCAGTCGCCGCCCGGCGTCAGGGCCGCAGCACGATCTTCAGGGCCTCGCGCCGGTCGTACAGCTCGTACGCGGCGGGCGCGTCGTCAAGCGCCATGTGGTGGGTGACGAGCGGCGAGGGGTCGAGCACGCCCGCGTCGAGCAGCGCGAGCACGCGGTCGACGTGGCCGATGACGTTGGCGTGCCCGGCGTGCAGGCACAGCGACTTGATCCAGAAGAGGCCGAGGTGCAGCTCGGCGCGCTCGGCGTAGACGCCGACGGCCTGCACCGTGCCGCACTTGCGCGTGAGCCGCAGCGCGAGGTCGAGCGCCGAGGGGTGCCCGACGGCGTCGATGCAGACGTCCACCCCGCGGCCTTCGGTCGCTGCGCGCACCGCCGCGCGAGGGTCGTCGTCCTCGAGGTGCACGGCCTGCGCGCCGAAGGACGCGGCGACCGCCAGACGCTCGGGGACGGAGTCCACGGCGATCACGTGCGCGGCGCCGGCCGCGCGGGCAGCCTGCACGGCGCACAGGCCGACCGGACCGAGGCCGAGCACGGCGGCGACGTCGCCGGGTCGCAGGCCGCTGTCGAGCACGGCGTGAAAGCCGGTGCCCATGACGTCGCCGGCGAACAGCGCGACCTCGTCGCTCATCCCGGCGGGCACGCGGCGCAGCACCAGGTCCGCGCTGGGCACGAGCGCGCGCTCGGCCTGAGTGCCCTGCAGCGAGCCGAGCGTCGCGCCGTGGCCGAAGGTGCGCGAGGAGTCGCACTTGTGAAAGAGCCCGGCGCGGCAGAACCAGCAGCGCCCGCAGGCGCTTTGAAAGCAGCCGAGCACGCGGTCGCCGACGGCGACCTCGCGCACGTCGGGACCGACCTCGAGCACGGTGCCGACGTACTCGTGCCCGATCGTGAAGCCGGGCTCGACCTGCACGCGGCCGTGGTAGATGTGCAAATCCGAGCCGCACACGCCGGTCGCCTCGATCTTCACGATCGCATCGCCGGGGTCGACGATCGCCGGCTCGGGGACCTCGGAGACCCGGACCTCGCCGGGGGCTTGGAAAGTGACGGCGCGCATCGCGCACGCGACCTTATCTGAACGAACAGCAGCCCGGCTCGCAGCGCCCTCCAGCAGGATTGGGTTGGGTGGCTGCGCCGCCAGGTCACGAAGCGAGGCGGGCTCGCCGGCGTACGGCCGGCTGCGCCCTGCTCACGGCTTGCGTAGGCGCGGCCCGCGGCGGCGGCGGTGTACGCCCCCCATCCGGCGCGCGCCCCCGCGCGCGCCACTCCATAAGAAATGCCGTCCCCCATGCGTTTCACGTCAGGAGGCTTCTCCCGACAGATGGTATGTTGCCGGCGCAGAACGTTGTCGGCAAGAACGAAAGGCGGAATTGGTGAGGACCAGGCGGATCGAGTTTTTGAGATGCGGCGCGATGCGCGTCGCGAGGATGGGTTGCGTGCCCGCAATCCTCGCCACGACGTTGCTGGCGTTTGCGCCCGCGGCCGGCGCGAGCGTGTCGCCGTTCGTGTGGACGGGCAGCGCTGCGGGAGCGGAATGGTCGGTGGGCGGCAACTGGCAGGGCGGCCTGGCCCCCTCGAGTTCGGAACCGGTTGCGCTCGAATTCCCCCGACTCGCCGGCTGCGACACCTGTTACACCGGCAGGAACAACCTCGAAGGCCTGGACGTCGAATCGATCGCGATCGACGACGGCGACGAATACGCGCTGGAAGGCCATGAAATCACGCTTGGCGCCGGTGGGCTGACGGCCAAGCCGGCGAACGGGTCGAGCGGCTTCGCAGGGGATTTCCTGGAACTGCCCGTGAAACTGAGCGCCGCACAGACGTGGAGCATCTCCAGTCGCAACGAAGCCCTGGGTGAAAACGGCATCCTGCTGGATGAACCGGTGACGGGCGCGCACGCGCTCACCTACGAAGTCGGCGACGAGGCGCTGCTGTACCTGCTCAACGAAACCGAGGTCGGTCCGGCCGCGATCAGCGGCGCGCAAGCGGGCAACCCCGGGTTTCTCAACGGAGCCGTCGACTACTTCGGCGACGTGAACTACTTCGACGGCGAACCGGTCAGCCTCAACCATATTCTGCTGCTCGGCGCCGGCGCGTTCGGGGCGCTCAGCACCGACGACGCCGAGCTGGTGGTCGAGGCCGGGAAAGCGCCGGCCGGAGGCATCGTCACGGACAGCGCAACGTTCGACAGCGGCAGCGAAGTGAACCTCGAGATCGCCGGCGACGGCACGACGGCCGGCGAAGACTACTCGCAGCTGGTCTCCGAAGGCCAGGTCGAACTGGGCGGCGCAAGGCTGTTCATCGAGGCTCTTCCCCCTTCCGAAAAAGCGGCGTGTCCGACGCTGACACGCGGGCAGACCTACACGCTGCTAGCCGCCAAGGGAGCGCTGCTCGGGACGTTCGGCAACGCGCCCGAAGGCGGACCGGAAATCAAGGTGACTTTCGCCAAAGCGTGCGGGCAGTCGGCGCGGCCGATGCGCATCGAATACCACCGCAGCGGCACCGTGCAGACCGTCACGGGAACCGTCGAAGCGGCAGCGGTCGCAAAAGAAGCGGAAGAACGCAAAGCAGAACACGAACGGGAAGTCAAGCAAGCAGAAGAACGGCGAGCCAAAGAAGCCGAAACGAAAACGATCGAAGAAGCTGCCGCCGCGAAAACGCGCGCAGAAGAAGCCGCCAAGAAGAAATCGGCCGAAGAAGCCGGCGCGACGAAAAAACACGAAGAAGAACAGGCGACCGCAACGGCCACGAAAAAACACCAGGAAGAAGAAGCCGCCGCGGCGAACCGCAAACACGAAGAAGAAACCCTCGCCAAAGGCGGCGTGCTGGGCGCCAAAGAAAGCTCCAAGCCAAAGCGCCCAACGCGCGCACAGCTACTGGCGCGGGCGCTGAAGGCATGCAAGAAGGAGCCCCCCCGCAAGCGCGCGTCGTGCGAGGCGGCAGCGAAGCGCAAGTACGGCAGCCACCGCAAGCGCAAGTCAGGCAAGAAGGAGTAGCAGCCCGCAGAGTCGAGCCGGCCCTGCTCAGGCCGGTCGCGACGTCTGTGGCTGGCGGTGGTCGAGCGCGGCCATCGTCAGCCACGCGGCGACGGTGGCGAGCACGGCCGCGGGTACGGCGTCCACGCCGTGGGCGCCGGTCAACAGCGCGGCGAACACGATCGGGGTGAGCACGAGCCGGCTGGTGGCGGTCATGCCAGCCGCGGTGCCCACGGCCACCGCGAGCGTCGGCGAGACGCCGAACCACACGACCGGCAGCGTCGCGACCGCAATCCCGATGAAGATCGCGGGGAACACGGGGCCGCCGCGAAAGCCGCAGCCGAGGCTGACCGCATAGCCGGCCGCCTTGGCGAGCAGCAGCACCAGCACGATCCCGGTGGAGCCCGTCGCTACCAGCGCCGGCACCGAGGACTGGCCGGAGAACAGCACGTCCTGGGAGTTGGCGCCCAACCACTCCGCTGTCTGGGCCAGCAGACCGACCGCGAGCCCGCCGGCGAGCAGCAGCGCCGGCAGGCCGATGTTGCTCGAACCGCTGGTTTCGACCCTCGCCGCGAGACGCCGCACGGCGGCGATCACCAGCGCCGCGACGATGCCGACGGCGATCGCGATCAGCAGGTCGCGCACGCTCGTGCCGTGATAGGAGGGCAGGCCGGGCTCGGCCAATCCCTGGCTCCTCAGTCCTCCCCAGTTGCCAAGACCGATGAACAGGACATAGCCGAGCGCCGCCGCGACGAAGCCCGGCAGCAGCATCGGCAGCAGCGCCGCCCCGAGCTGCAGACCGCCCTCGACCATCAACAAGCCACCCACGATCGGCCCGCCGAACAGCGCCGAGACTGCCGCGAACGAGCCGGCGCTGCCGAGCACCGCCCGCTCACGCCGTCCGGCTTTGCCCACCGCGGCGACGGTCAGGCCCGCGACCGATCCGAGCGCGATCAGCGGTGCCTCGGGGCCCAGCACCGCTCCGAACCCGAGCGTGCCGAGCGCCGCCAGCGCGATCCCGGGGCCGTGGGAGATCGGGGTCGGCTTGGCGCCGCCGATCCCCTGCAGCGGCGGATGGCCGCCGTCCCCCGGCAGCAGCTGGCGCGCCGCGATCACCACGCCCGCGCCAACGACGGGCAGGCCGATCACCAGATACCACGGCGGGTGGGACACCCCGAGGCGGTGCGGCACGTCGGTCCACAGCCAATGCTCGACCTGGTGCACGAGCGCGAGGAAGCCGGCCGCCAGCAGCGCAGCCGGAATGCCGATCAGCGCGCCGAGCCCGACCAGGCGCAGCGCCTCGTTGCGTTGGCCGCCCTGGCCCGCCGCCGCGACTGGAAGCGCGGCGCCTGCCTGCGCCGGCGCCGTCTCGCTCGCCTCACTCTGCGCCCGCCCGGCTGCCGACGCCACCCACAGGACGCTGTCAGCGGCCGGGGTGAACCGGCTTCACCCGCCTGGGATGACCGCTCTGGCCGTGTGGGTTTGGGGTGTCGCTGCAAAAAGTCGGCGTTGTCGTCACCGGGGTCGGCTGCGTCGGCGCGCTGGGCGGATCTGATTGACGAGTCGGACCAGATCTGGGTCGACTGGCGGCTCGTCGAGATCGTCGCAGCATGTGGGTTGCTGGTCACGATTACGGCCGACGGCACTGAGCCCGGGAATCGCCTCTGCGCCATCTGCGTGCACGTCCTCGTCCTCGGTATGTTGGCCCACCCATGAGATAACGATGTTGTCTTCGTCTCCAAAGACAAAGATGCATACGCCAGTCTCGGTAGAAGCGCCGCTCGCAGACACGATGATCGCTGCCCGTTTCGGCTCGCATGCGGATACCGCCGGCTTCACAGCCGCGTTGTCGAAGCTCATCGACCACGCGATCGAACTTCTTCTTTACTTCCCCACCGGGCGCCTTTACGCGGGGCTCACAGCGACGAGCGACGCTAACGCTGAACCGCGATGCCATGGCAATGCGGAGAGCCCGGTAGCTCCTGCGATCAGAGGTCCACCGTGTCGCCGGCCAAAGCGTCTTCCAGACCTTCGCGCGCACCAGGCTTAGCAAGCGCCCGCTGATCGACCGCTTCGCTCAATAGCTGAGAGTAGTAGCGACGCTCGTCCTTGGCAACGACACGCAGCTTGGCAAGGCGTTCCTTGAGCCGCTGAACGCTCGCAAACGTCACACGGCGTGGCGAGGTATCCGCGACCACGTTCGAGCAGTCCCTTGGCGATCCAACTGCGCGCAGTCGGACGACTCACGCCCAACTCGTCCGCTACCTCGGGCACCGTCAATGCCGGGGCATCCGCGTAGACAGCCTGCTTCGCTTGCTTGAGAGCACGCTCGGCGACCATCACATCACCACTGGATAGCGCGCTGCTGGCACGCGTAATCGCATCGTCCAGCGTCACGAAGCTGGCGACGACCTGTCGATGCTCGCCCTTAGTCATGGCAGCCACAATAGCAGCGTCTTTCCAAAAACATCCAGAAAAAGAAGGATCGGTGAGGCAAGGCGCAGGCGTCTGCGTCCATGGTCGGGCCTCAGTGATGACATTGGGTCCGGAGCGTCGCGGCCCCACTGATCGTGGCGTGGACACGAGCCATCCGCAGTCCGCGGCGACGGCCCTACCGCAGCATCGGCCCGCCGGGCATCACGACCCACAGCCGTTCCGCCAAGGCCGTCACGACGTCGGCGTCAAGCTCGCGCACGGTCGGCTTCCCTGCGTGTTCGAGCATGAGCGCCAGCTCGCGCCATGCCTGCGCGACGGGCGCGACACGCACCGTCGGTCCCCAGCCCGCGACCGCGCGCAGCTCGTCCGCACGCGCTCGCACCTCGTCGAGCGTGAGCGTCCCGAAGGCGCGATTGGCGCCGTCGAGATAGACCTCGCGGGCGAGGATCGTCGCGACGGCGGCGGCGTCCGCAGCGCTCACGCACGACCTCCCACCGCGGCGCTCGGCGCGCCCACACGCGAACCAGCGCTGCCCGGCCGGGGCCGGCTGGCCGGCGCTGCGCTGCCCGGCCACGGCCGGCTCACCGACGCTGCGCTGCCCGGCCATCGCCGCCTGGCCGGCGGTACGCTGCGCAGCGACGGCTGCCTGGCCGAAGGAGATCCCGCCGTCGCCGACAGGCAGGCGTTCGGGCACGAGCACGCGCAGCCCGGCATCGTCGAGGCCCCGCATCGCGCTCTCCAGCAGCCGCCGGTTCTGGAAGACACCGCCGCTGAGCACCACCGTCTCGAGGCCGTGGCGCGACGCCGCCGCGACGACCGCCTGCACCGTCACGCGGGCGATCGCCGTGTGAAAGCGGCTCGCGATCTCGCCGGTGCGCTCGCCGCGCGTGACCGCAGCCGCGATCGCGTCGATCGTTTCGCGCGGGTCGATCGTGATCGTTGCAGCCGTCTCGCGCACGGCGATCGGGTACGCGCGCGCGGCGGTCGGCTCGCACAATCCCTCCAGCTCGGCGGCGGCCTGGCCCTCGTAGTTGACGCGTGCTCGCACGCCGCACAGCGCGGCGACCGCGTCGAACAGCCGCCCCACGCTCGTCGTCACCGGGGCTTGCACGCCGCTGTGCGCGAGCATCGCGACCTGCTCCCAGCTGCGCGGGGCGACCGACTCGCGCAGGGTCGCGGGGATCGCCGGCGTGTGCCCATCGTCGCCTTCGGCGACGGCGAGCCATGCGCACGCCATCCGCCAGGGCTCTGCGATCGCGCGCGCCCCGCCGGGCATCCGCACGGGCAGCAGCGCACCGGCGCGGCTGAAGCCGCCAAGGTCGCCGACCAGCAGCTCGCCGCCCCAGATCGTGCCGTCCGGCCCGTAGCCCGTGCCGTCGAAGATCGCCCCGAGCGCCGGCCCGCACTCGCCGTGCTCGGCAAGACACGCGGCGAGGTGCGCGTGATGGTGCTGCACTCCGACCAGCTGCTCCACGTCGCAGCCGAGCGCGTACTTGCTCGACAGGTACTCGGGGTGCAGATCGTGAGCAACGATCTCGGGCTCCACGGCGAACAGCCGCTTGAAGTGCTCGATGCCGTCGGCGAACGAGCGCAGCGTCTCGTAGTTCTCGAGGTCGCCGATGTGGTGGGAGACCCACGCGCGTGCGCCCGCGGCAAGGCAGAAGGTGCTCTTCAGCTCCGCGCCACAGGCGAGCACGGGACGCGAGCACGCGATGGGCAGCGGGATGCTGGCGGGCACATGGCCGCGCGAGCGCCGCAGCGTGAGTGTGCGTTCGCCACCGGGCGCGGCCAGCACGCGCACGATCGAGTCATCCGTGCGCGTCTCGATCGGCCGGTCGTGGACGAGCAGCAGCTCGGCGATCTCGCCGAGCCGCGCGAGCGCGTCGCCGTCGCGGAAGGCGATCGGCTCGTCCGCGACGTTGCCGCTCGTCATCACGATCGCCGCTCCCGGGCCGAGGTCGGCCAGCAGCAGATGGTGCAACGGCGAGTAGGGCAGCATCACCCCGAGCTCGCGCGAGCGCGGCGCAACGGACGCTGCGATCGCCGTCCCGGCGCGGCGCGGGGCAAGCACGATCGGACGCTCGGCCGAGCGCAGCAGCTGCTCTTCGAGTGGTCCCGCACGGACGAGCGCGCGCGCAGCCGCGACCGTCGCGACCATCAGCGCGAACGGCTTGTCCTCCCGGTGCTTGCGCGCACGCAGCGTCGCAACGGCCCGCTCGTCGTCCGCACGGCAGGCCAGGTGGTAGCCGCCGATGCCCTTGACGGCAACGATCGCACCCTCCTTCAGCGCGGCGGACGCAGCCCGCACCGGGTCGGCCGCAATGTCGAATGAGATGAGCTGGCCGTCGGTGCTCAGCGACGGCATGGCTGGGACCGACGAGCTGTCTGGCCCCGACGGCATCGGGACCGAGGTCGAGTAACCGCTTCGCTCTAGCGACGTTAGGCCCGAAACCGACGCGCCGCCTGGCCCCAGCAGCCTTGCGGCCGGCCCGCACTCCGGACAGGCGTTCGGCTGAGCGTGAAAACGCCGGTCGGCCGGGTCCTCGTACTCCGCGCGGCAGCGGGCGCACATCTGAAAGCCCGCCATCGTGGTGCGCGTGCGGTCGTAGGGCACTCCCCGCACGATCGTAAAGCGCGGACCGCAGTTGGTGCAGTTGATGAACGGGTAGCGGTAGCGCCGGTCGGCCGGGTCGAACAGCTCGCGCAGACAGTCATCGCACGTCGCGCTGTCGGCGGTGACCGGCGCGTCGAGGACTCCACCGGTGGGACTGGGGCGAATCGCGAAGCGCCCCTCCCCCACCGGGTCGCGCTCCTGCACCGCGACCCGCTCGATCTTGGCGAGCGGCGGCGCCTGTGGCCCGAGCCGCGCCAGGAAAGCAGCGACTGCGTCCCTGTCGCCCTCGACCTCAACGAGCACGCCGCGCGTGTCGTTGAGCACATATCCGACCAGGCCGTGCTCGCGTGCGAGCCGGTAGACGTAGGGACGAAAGCCCACACCCTGGACGGTGCCCTCGACCCGCACCCGCACCCGGCGCCGCGAAACGTGCGCACGCTCCAGCGTGGGCGCCCTAACATTCGCTGGGGTGTCCTCGCCCGGAGCGCTCATCTCGATCCTCACCCGTCCTCACCCGTGTTCCCACCTGCGACAGTCATCGATTCTCTACCTCCTCTCCCGCTCCCCGCTCCCCCTCCCCAAGCAACTCACAAAGCACGTGGTAGGCGCTCGCCTGCGCCTCTTGAATCCGCGGGATGTGCTCCGAGCGCGTGATCACGACGTGGTCGGCGAGCCCTTGCGCGCGGATCGAACCGCCGTCGTAGCCGACGAAGGCGATCGTCGCCAGCCCGTCGCGCCGCGCCTGGCCAAGCGCCTCGATCACGTTGCGCGAGTTGCCCGACGTGGAGAACGCGACGAGCGCGTCGCCGGGCTGCCCGTAGGCGATCGCCTGCCGGGAGAAGATCGCGTCGACCCCGATGTCGTTGGCGATCGCGGTGAGGATCGCCGGGTCCTCGCTAAGGTCGACCGCGGCGCGCGGGCCGCCGGTCCCGTGGCCGGCGCGCAGGTCGGCGACGAGGTCCATCGCGTCGGTCGCCGAGCCGCCGTTGCCGAGCGCGAGCAGCTTGCCGCCCCGCTCGAAACACGCTCGCAGCTCACGCGCTGCCGCGGCGAGCGTCTGGCGGTTCTCCGTGAGCGTCTGCACGCGCAGCGAGCCGATCTCGCCCGCCTTCATCAACGCCGATTCGCGCACGTCGCGCACGATCGGCTCCAGCTCGTGCTCCCCCTCGGAAAGGAAGGGGTAGAGGAAGCTCGACGCGCCAGGGTCGTGCACTGGCCGCGCCGTGCGGCCGCCGAGCAGCCCGCGATGCTCGAAGAACACGTGCACCAGCTCCCACAGCACGTGGTAGCACGTCTCGACCAGCTCCTGGCGCACGTAGGTGTCCGCGCTCGGCGGCTCGAACTCCCACTCCGCGCCGACCGGCGCGAACGCGACCGTCAGGCAGCCCGGCACGTGCGCCAGCTCGACGACGTGCGCCAGCTCGACCGGATCGTCATCCTCGCCGGCGAAGACGATCGCGATGTCGTCCTCGCGCGCCAGCAGCTCGACCTGGCGCAGCAGCTCAGGCTCGCCGCCGGTGAGCGCGAGCGCGGGCAGCGCGCGCTTGCCGACGATCACCGGATGGACGAACTCGACGGCGACATGCCGTGCATCCGAACGCGCGGCCGGCGAGGCGCCGATGCCGACCAGCCGCCCGCCACGCGCGAAACGCTCGGCCATGCGGTGGCAGAGCCGCGCGACGCGCTCGGACGCGGCCGCGAAGAACGCGCGGTTGGCGGCCGTGCGCCGCGCGAGCAGCTCCTCGATCGACGCGGGGGAATGCTCCCGTACCGCGACACGATCGTGCGTGGAAGCGTGCGCTGCCTGCCCGAGAGTCAAGCCGGCACCTCCCCGCGGATACGCCCTGCCCGACGGAGGGAGCAAACGCAGACCGCCTTGCGAGCATGCGCTGCCTGGCCGAGAGTCAAACCGGCACCCCCTCACGTGCGCGCACCACGAAGCCCTCCAGCCACTCCCGCCACTGCTCGACCCCCTCCCCCGTGCGCGCGCTGACGAGCAGCCGCCGCGCGCGCGGGTTGACCTGGTCGATGTTGTAGAGCAGGCGGTCGAGGTCGAAGTCGAGGTGCGCCAGCAGGTCGATCTTGTTGACCACCACGACGTCGCACGTACGGAACATCAGCGGGTACTTGAGCGGCTTGTCCTCGCCCTCGGTGACCGAGCAGACCATCACCCGCGCGTCCTCGCCGATTTTGAACTCCGCCGGGCAGACGAGATTGCCGACGTTCTCGATCACGAGCAGGTCGATCTCCTCGAGCGCCAGCTCGGGCAGCGCGCTGCGCACCATGTTCGCGTCGAGGTGGCACTCGCCGCCGAAGCCCGGGTCGGTGTTCAGCTGCGTGACCGGCACGTGCAGCGACGCCAAACGATCCGCGTCGAGCGAGCCCTGCACGTCGCCCTCCAGTACGCCGACGCGAACTTCGCGCAGGCCACCCACGGCGCGTTCGAGCAGCGTGGTCTTGCCCGCGCCCGGCGCGCTCATGAAGTTCACGACGGCGACGCCCGCGCGATCGAAATCCGCGCGGTTGGCCCGGGCGATCGTGTTGTTCGCGTCGAGCGCGTCCTCGACGATTCTCACCCTCGTGCGATGCATACGTCCTCCTCGACCTCGATCGACTCGACTTCGAACTCCTCCCCGCAGCCCACCGAGACCTCCGCGCCACCGCACGCAGGGCAGCGAAACGCGGGAAGCTCGATCGCCCACTCGTGAGCGCACCCGGTGCAGCTCAACCATGCCGGCACCACCTCCTGCTCCAGCCGCGCTCCCTCGCAAACCGTGTCGCGGGCGACGATCTCGAAGTAGAACTCCAGCGTCCCGGGCACGACCTGGCGCAGCTGGCCGACGCGCAAGCTGACGAGGCTCACGCGGCGCCCCGCGGCGTGCTTGACAGCCGTGTTGAGCACGGCGCCGCTGAGCGACAGCTCGTGCACCGCACTACCCCGCTCGCCCGGCCACCGTGGCGTCCCTGCGCAGCTCGTCCGCCGTCTCGGCGACCAGCTCGACGGCGCGCTCGATCGCGGCCGAGACCTCCCGCGAAAGCCCGAAGCCCAGCTCCTGCACGTCGGCGGGCTCGCAGGCGATCACGACGACGCGCCCCGGCCACGCACCGACGGAGCGCACGAAGCGCAGCATCGTGCGGGGGTCCATCCCGTGCGGGTTGATCGTCTCGCCGTCCTCGATGCTGCCCTGCACGGACTCCTCGGAGACCTCCATCACGTAGAGCGTCCCCGGCTCGCCGCCCTGGCGACTCACGTCGAGCAGCAGCAGCGCGTCGTAACCGCGCATCACCTCGTAGGCGAGGTCGAGCCCGCTCGTGCCCGCGTCCATCACGGCAACCCCCGCTCCCGGCGGGTGCTCCTGCAAGCGTCGTGCGACCTCGCCGCCGAAGCCGTCGTCGCGCAGCCACGCGTTGCCCACGCCGGCGACGAGGATCCGCGGCTCCCGGGCGCCCGCCGGCTCATCCTCGCGCATCGAGCACCTCCACCTCCGGGGCGAAGAAGAACAGCAGCCTGCCCGTGTCGCGCATCAGCTCCTGGCCGGGGTCGCCGTCGATCGTCACGCCGAGATGCGGCCTGCCGTCGTAGTCGACCAGGATGCGCTCGATCGTCGCCGTGCGCCCGGCGAGCAGCCGCGCGTGCAGATCGGCATCCTCGCCGGGCCGCAGCCTGACCTTGGCGCCGCGCCGGAAGCGCACGCCCTCGACGACCGCCTCCGCCTCGCCCCGGGTCGGGTCGGGCAGCCCCTCGGGCTCGCGCGGCGGGGCGTCACTAACGCGGTCGCGCGGCGGGATCGGGCTGCGCGACGAGGCGAGCCCCCGTGACGCATGCTCATGCGCGCAGTCGTGCCCCAGCCCGCGTGGTTCGCGGTCGCGCAGCGTGACGCGGCCATGCAGCGCCAGCACCTCCTCTGGCGTCACCGCCGCGGCGCGCTCGACCATCTCGCGCACGCGCGGGTCGTCGTGTTCGATCTGCCGGCGCTCGCCGTCGCTGAGCGCCCGCACGTGCAGCAGCAGCGCCTCCTCGATCTCCGTCGAGTCGAACATGCCCACCTGGCTCTCCGGTGCGATCTGCGGATGGTCGGGGAGCACGATCGCGGTGCCGAGCACCGCGTCGTCGGCCTCGGTCGCGAGCACCGGGAACGTATTGACGCTCCCGCAGCGGCGCTCCAGCGGCGAGACGAAACGGCCGGCCGACGTGCGCAGGAGCGGGTGGGTGGAGACCAGCGAGCGCGTGAGTGCGGCGGCGCGATCGAGGCCCGCGGCGCACGGTGTGAGATTTTCGACGCACAGGACCAGTTCTTGCAGGTTCTCGCCGAGAGCCCGCGTGCGCAGCTGGCAGGAGACGACCAGCCTCCCGCCCTCCCCATCTCCACCCGCGTCCTCGACATCGCCCGCGGCGCCGAACACGCCGCGCGTCGAAAGGACGTCGCGCGACCGGGCCGCGAGCGCTCCGACGCTCGTCGGAGGCATCGCGAGCCGGTAGGCGGCCGCCTCATGGCGGCGTCCGGTCGCGGCGAGGAACCTGACCTCCGCGCTCAGGCTCGCGCTGCGCGGGGCGTCGAGCACGCAGCGCAGCTCGAGATAATTGAAGGCACTCGGCAGCGTGGCCGCGTAAGCCGGCGGGTAGACGATGCCAAACGGCGTCGGCGTCGCGTTCTTGGCCGCCGCCGGCGTGTACGGATAGAGCGCGTATCCCTCGAACAGCAGCGCATCGACCAGCGTGTCGAGCTGCGCATCGACCGGCGTATCGGGCAGCGCATCGCGCAGCGCATCGACCGGCGGCGTATCGCGCAGCGTATCGAGCGACGCATCGACCGGCGTGTCGGGCAGCGCATCGCGCGACGCATCGACGGGCGGCATATCGCGCGACGCATCGCGCAGCGCATCGACCGGTGTGCCACACCGCTCACTCACGCCGGCCCTCCTGGCGATCCTGCCGGCCCTCCGCGAGCAGCTGGGCGACACAGGCGTCGAAGGTGGGCGCTCCACGCGCGACCCGCTCGCGCTCCAGCCGCTCGAGCGTGCGGGTGCCCAGCGCGACCCAGCCCGTGGCGGGGTAGTAGTGCTCGATCGTCTCGCGCCACACGGCGATGGGCATGCGGAAGTCGATCGAGCGCGACCACGGCACGAGCACCATCTGCAGGCCGCCGTGCTCGCCGGGGTAGTAGACGACCCCGTTGAAGTGCAGCGCGAGCGGCACCTCGCCGTCGGGCAGCGAGTACAGGTACTTGGCGGCGGCCAGCTCGAGGTCGTAACTGCACGGGAGCGACACCGGAACGGTGGTCGAGCCCGCGAACGCCGGGACCACCACGTCGAGCTGCGCCCACAACAGGCTGTGCGTGGTGAGCGCCCACCGCTCCGGCGCGCCGAACAGACCCTCCAGCCGCGCGCGCGTCGCATCGTCGTAGCGGCGCCGCGCGGGCTCCAGCATCAGCTGGATCGTCAGGCCGATCATGTAGATGTGGCGGCCGGCGGGCTCGGACACCCGGAGGTCGAGCGTGAGCATCGGCGCGGCGGCGTGGCGGACGGGCCGCGCGCCGAGCACGGCGAACTCGGGTTCGGGCGCGCCGGGCGCGACCTCCGCCTGCGGCGGCCCCCCGCCGGCAGGCGTCTCGGCGTGACCGTGCATCGCGACACCGGCGAGTGGCCCCCCGCCGGCCGGCGTCTCGGAGCTGGCAAACGGTTCTGCCCCGGCGAGCGGTTCGGCGTGGGCACTCATCGCGCGGCCCCTCCGCCCAACCGTCCCGCGGGCCGTCGCGCGCGTCGCGCGCGTCGTGCGACCCGCCAGGCTTCCCACGGTTGCCCGCGTGACCGCCGGACTTCCCACCGTTGCCCGCGTGACCGCCGGGCTTCCCACGGTTGCCCGCGTGACCGCCGGACTTCCCACCGTTGCCCGCGTGACCGCCGGACTTCCCACCGTTGCCCGCGTGACCGCCGGACTTCCCACCGTTGCCCGCGTGACCGCCGGACTTCCCACCGTTGCCCGCGTGACTGCCGGACTTCCCATGGTTGCCCGCGTGACCGCCGGGATCCAGCGCTCATATCGCAACCCTTGGTTGCCGGGCGGTCTCGCCCGTTTTTCCTTTCCGAGCGCCGGCGGCCCGGTCCGCCAGCGCCTCCGCGCGCAGCCCGGCGAAGAAGCCGGCGACGGCCTCGCTCACCCCGGCCCCGCCGGAGATGCCCTGCCAGCTCAGCTTGACGGTGCCGGTCAGCGCGTAGCAGCGGTCGATCGGGGCGATCGCATAGATCGGCGGGTCGGCGAGGCGGTTGACGATCAGCCCCTCGACGTCGGCCTCCAGATCGGCGAGCACCGGGTTGAGCGCGACCAGCCTGCTCCACGAGACGAAGTGCAGCTCGCTCTCGGTCGCGCCCGCCGGGCTCGGGTAGAGCGCGGTGACGCAGCCCGTGACGGTCGACTGCATGAAGAACGCCAGCCCGATCGGGATCTGAAAGCCGGCCCACACATCGTCGGGCAGGTCCAGCTCGGGCAGCCACAGCGTGCGCGTGCCCGTCGGGCGGAACTCGGCGTCGCCCGAGCGCAGCGCCCAGCAGCTCTCGCACACGCACTCGATCCGTCGCTCGACGAGGTTGAGCAGGTGCCGGTGGTCGGCCGCAACCGTCGTCCCGCACAGGTCGCAGCGCTCGTCAGGGCCCGCCGCCGGCGGCGTCGGCGCCCCGTTCGCCATCCGGGAGCGGGCGCCCTCGCCCGCTCCATTCTCCAACCCAGACTGCACGCCGCTCTCGTCCTCACCCGCGAACGTGGAACGCGCGCCGGCACCCGGCGTCGAACTCGCGGCGAAGCCGCGCAAACCTGCCACGAGCAAGGCTCGCCGGCGGACGTCGGCTGCCCGGTCGAGCGGCCGGCGGGGCTCCGTGCCCGTCCGATCCGGCCCGTCGTCGGTCACGGCGCGACCTGCCCGGCCGGCGTCGAACTCGCCATCGGCAGCTCGAACGCGCCGTGCGCGCTCTCCCCGCCGCGCGGCGCGAGCGGCAGCCCCAGCCCCGCGGCCGGCGGCGGGCCGCCGGGCAGCCCGACCGAGGGGTGCGCGTCCTGCACCTCGAGACCTTCGAGATCGGGCGCCGTCGCCTCGAGCGCCTGCTTGACCGCCAGCTCGAGCGTCACCGCCGAGGCGGCGCAGTCCGAGCAGCTGCCGCGCAGGCCGATCCGCGCAATGCCATCCTCCACGCCGAGCAGCTCGACGTTGCCGCCGTGCGATTCCATGTAGGGACGCACCTGCTCGAGCGCCTGCAGCACCCGCTCGCGCAACGGCACGGGGTGGATGTCGTGGATCAGCAGCAACGACGCGACAAGCTCGTCCTGCGCGAGTGCCGCCGCCAGGCGCCGTCCGTGCTCGCCGTCCTCGCCGAGCGTGGCGACGATCCGCTGCAGGCCCGCGCCGTACATCTGCACGACGGCCCCAACCAGCTGCTCGGCGATTTCGCGCGCCGGCGGGTCTGCGGTGGCTTCGAGACGGGCCTGCAGGTCCTGCACCCGCAACAGCAGGTCCTCCTGGATCTCGGCGGGCGCGGCGCCAGCAGCCGGTGCGGTGCCAGAGGACGCGGCGCCAACAACCGGCGCCGCGTGAGGGGACCCGGCGGGCGCGGTCGCAGAAGGCGCGGTGGCTGACATCGCCGCACCTACGCCAGCGCCGTCGGCGTGTGCACGACCTTGCGGACCGTGCCGTTGCCCTTGTACATGTGAACGCCGCACGGCAGGCACGGGTCGAACGAGCGCACCGCGCGCATGATGTCGATGCCCTTGAAGTTCTCCGGCCCGTTCTCCTCGAAGATCGGCGTGTTCTGCACCGCGTCCTCGTAGGGGCCCGGGGTTCCGTAGGCGTCGCGCGGGCTGGCGTTCCACGGGGTCGGCGGGTAGGGCTGGTAGTTGGCGATCTTGCCGTCGCGGATCACCATGTGGTGTGAGAGCACGCCGCGTGCGGCCTCGTGAAAGCCGCAGCTCACCGCGGTCTCAGGGACCTTGAAGCTGTTCCAGCTTTTCGTGCGGCCGGCCTGCACCTCCTTCATCGCCCGCTCGAGACAGTGCAGCGAGATCAGCGCGCTGTACGCCTGGTGGTAGGTGCGCGCGCGGTCGCGCTCGATCGCGTTTGACTTCTCGGGCACGTTCCACTCGAGTTCCATCTCGGGCATGTTCGGCGAGCGCGGCAGCACCATCTGGATCGAGCTGCCGGTCGCCTTCGCGTAGCCGAAGTCGACGAGCCCGGCCTTCGCGGTACACCACTGGCGCGCGAACGGCCCGCCGCCGGTGTCGCAGCAGACGTGCGTGTCGGTGCGCTTGTCGTAGATGCGCGGCGACACGACCCACGTGTACTTGTCGGTAAAGTCGCGCTTCTGCGGGCGCGGCAGCGTCACCTTGTTCCACGGGTGGTTCTTGTCGACCGGATTGCCCAACGGGTCGCGCGTGACGAACGTCGGCTCGTTCTCCCACGAGTCGAAGTAGGAGGAGCCGAGCAGGATGCGGATCATCAGGTTGATCTCAACGAGGTCGGTCGAGATCAGCTCGCCGCCGATCGCCACCCCGGGGGTGATGTAGCGCCGGCGACCCCACTCGGTCATGTTGCGGTAGTCGTAGTCAACGTCGTCGGGATCGTCGAACGAGCCCCAGTTGACGAGGTTCGTCTCGCGGAAGCCAACCATGTCGTAGCCCGGCAGCTCCCGCAGGAAGAAGTCGTACAGGTCGTCGTGCAGCGGCACGCTGCGCTTGACGTAGTCGAAGTAGCGCATCAGCCGCACGTAATAGTCGGTGCAGGTCTGGTGCGTGATGTCGGCGCTGCACCCGCCCGGCATGATCGTCGAGGGGTGCGTGTGGCGGCCGCCGAACAGGCAGTACATCTCGCGCGTGTACCGCGCCACGTGCAGCGTCTCCAGGTAGAACTCGCCCGTGAACGGGTTGAGCGCCCGCATGATGTCGGCGATCGTCTTGTAGCCGTGGACGTCCTGGTGCGGCGCGGGCGTGTTCTCCGCCGTGGCGAGCAGCGAGGGGTTCGTCTCCTTGACCATCTGCTCGCAGAAGTCGACGTTCGCCATGCAGTCGTTGAAGATCGCGTGGTCGAAGATGTAATCCGCGGTCTCGGCGAGGTTGAACGCCAGGTCGCCGAGCGCCGGCGGCTTGACGCCGTAGGCCATGTTCTGGTTCAAGCACGAACACGTGCAGTGGTTATCGCCGCAGATGCCGCAAATGCGGCTCGTGATGAAATGCGCGTCGCGCGGGTCGATGCCCTTCATGAAGATGTCGAAACCGCGGAAGATCATCGACGTCGAGTAGCACTTGAGCACCTGCTGGTTGGAGAAGTCGATCTCGGTGTGAATGCCGAGACTCCCGACGATCCGCGTGATCGGGTCCCACGACATCTCCTTGACCATGATTTTCTGCTGGGTGGGCGTTTCGGTCGCCATTGCATCTCCTCACTTGGCCTTTACGACCAGAGCTTCCTCGCTGGGTACAGCCAGAACTTCCTAAGCGCACCTATCAGGCACTCTTCCCGGGGGCCTAGCAGGCCTATCAATCAAATTGGCCTCGCAGTGCCTATCAATCAAAATTGATGGATACGTTTAGGCGCCTATCGAAATGAGTGCACGTCTGGATGCCGCCATTGTCTGCGCGTGCCTGTGTGGTTCTCGGCGCTCACCACCTCTTCGCGTAGCCGCTCGTGAGCGTGCTGCCCTTGCGGCGCCACTCCGGCTCAACGTCGTACTGCGTTCTGATATTGCGCTTGCGCATGTAACGAACGATCGGTCCGTAGGTGGATTGGATGATCCCCGCCGCCACGCGGCCGTATTTGTCCTCGTCCATGAACGGCATGAACTTGTCGGGGAAGCCCGGCATCGTGCACGCCATGCAGATGCCGCCGACGTTCGGGCAGCCGCCGATCCCGTTCACCCAGCCGCGCACCGGCACGTTGCACTTCACCACCGGCCCCTTGCAGCCGAGTTTCACCAGACAGCGGTGGTCGGACCCGTATTCGGTGGCGAACTCGCCCTGCTCGGCGAACCCCGCGCGGTTGCAGCCCTCGCGCACGGTGCGCCCGAACAGCCACTTCGGGCGCAGCGCCTCGTCCAGTTCCGGCGCGGGCGCCAGCCCGGCGAGGTGCAGGGCGAGGTAGAGCAGCGTCTCGGTCATGTTGTCGGGCTGCGCCGGGCAGCCCGGGATGCAGACGATCGGCAGCCCCGCGCGCGAGCGCCAGTTCCAGCCGAGGTAGTCGGGCACGCCCATCGCGCCGGTCGGGTTGTTCTTCATCGCGGGGATCCCGCCGTAGGTGGCGCAGGTGCCGACCGCGACGACCGCGGCGGCGCGCGGCGCCAGCCGGTCGATCCACTCGTTCATCGTGATCGGCTGGCCCGTTTCGGGGTTGACGGCAAAGCCCGTCCAGTACCCCTCGCCGTTGATCTGCTCGTTGCCGAGCGACCCCTCGATCACGAGCACGAACGGGTCGAGCTTGCCCTCCTCGGCTTCGAACCACGGCTGCGCGTAGTCCTGGCCGACGGCGTAGTCGATCACCTGGTTGTGCACAACGACTTTCGGCATCCCCGGAATCGCCTGCAGGACGATGTCCTCGAGGCTCGGGTTGGTCGCCGAGGTCATCGCGACCGAGTCGCCCTCGCAGCTCAGCCCTGTCGTCATCCAGAGGACGTGCGCGGTGACGGCCTCCGTCTGCTTGTGTCCCGCATATGCCGTGTTCGCCATCGCGCCAGCTCCTCTCGATTGCTTCTCAACAGATCCTTGGCAGCGGATCGCCGACCAGCTGGTCCATCACCCGCCGGCCGCCGAAGCTCGTCTGCACCAGCACCATCCCCGGCGGCTCGGTGCGCACCTCGCCGATCTCGCTCGCCTGCTCGCAGCCCGCGACGCCGCGCAGCGCAGCCAGCGCCGCGTCCGCCCGCGCCGGCGCGACGAACGCCACGAGCCTGCCCTCGTTGGCGACGTACAGCGGGTCGATGCCAAGCAGCTCCGCCGCGCCCGCGACAGCGTCCTGCACCGGGATCGCGCCCTCCTGCACGAGCATCGCAACGTTCGAGGCGCGCGCCAGCTCGTTGAGCACCGAGGCGACGCCGCCGCGGGTCGCGTCGCGCAGGCAGTGGCAGTCCGTGCCGGCGGTGTCGAGCAGCGCGTCGACCGCCGGCCACAGCGAGGCGGTGTCCGACTCGACCGGCGCGTCCAGTTCGAATTCGCCGCGGGCGAGCATGATCGCCATGCCGTGCTCGCCGATCGAGCCCGACAGCAGGATCCGGTCTCCCGGCCGCACGCCCGCCGGCGCGAGCAGCGCGCGCGGGTCGTGGCGGCCAAGGCCCGCGGTGCAGATGTACATGCCGTCGGCGTGGCCGCGCTCGACGACCTTCGTGTCGCCGGTGACGACCCGCACGCCGGCCTCCTGCGCGGCCAGCGCGATCGCCTGCATCTCGGCTGCCAGCGCCTGCGCCGGCAGCCCCTCCTCGAGCACGAGCGACAGGCTGAGCGCGAGCGGTCGCGCGCCGCTGACGGCCAGATCGTTGACGGTGCCGTTGACGGCCAGCTCGCCGATCGAGCCGCCCGGGAAGCGCAGCGGCCGCACGACGTAGCAGTCGGTGCTCATCGCAAGCTCGACCCCGCCGACGACGAACCGTCCCGCGTCGGCCAGCTCGCCCGGCGGCCCGAGCGCCGTCTCGCCGAGCGTCGGCAAGATCAGGCCCTCGATCAGACTCTGCGTGGCCTTGCCGCCCGCGCCGTGGGCCATCGTCACCCGCTCGTCGCGGAACTTCGCGCGCTTGCCGCGCGCCGTCTCGATGATGCCGAGAATCCGCTGCTCGCGGTCCGTGATCGCCGGCGGGTCGGCCGTGGACGCCGCCTCGGCCACTACGGAAACCCGCTCCCCGCGGTCCGAGCCCGCCGCCGGGTCGATCATCGCGCGACCTCCGCCGGATCGGTCATCACGCCACCGCCGTCGGGTCGGCCATCACACGACCTCGCGTTCGCGCGCGAAGCGGCCGAAGTTGTAGTAGGCGGCGCAGGCGCCCTCGGAGGAGACCATGCACGTGCCGATCGGGCGCTCGGGCGTGCAGGCGGTGCCGAAGACCTTGCACTCCCAGGGCTTGATGACGCCCTTCAAAACCTCGCCGCACTGGCACGCCTTCGGGTCGGCGACGCGCACCCCGGGCACGTCGAAGCGCCGCTCGGCGTCGAGCGCCGCGTAGGCCGGGGAGAGCTTCAGGCCGCTGTGCGAGATGAAGCCGAGACCGCGCCACTCGAAATGCGGGCGCAGCTCGAAGACCTCGCCGAGCGCCTGCAGCGCGCGCAGGTTGCCCTCGTAGGGCACGACGCGCCTGTACTGGTTCTCGACCTCGCGGCGCCCGTCGGCGAGCTGGCGCAGGATCATCGCGATCGCCTGCAGGATGTCAAGCGGCTCGAACCCGGCGACGACGACCGGCTTGCCGTACTCGGCGGGGATGAACTCGAACGGCCGCGCGCCGACGACGGTCGCGACGTGGCCCGGGCCGATGAAGCCGTCGAGCCGCAGGTCGGGGGACTCCAGCAGCGCGCGCAGCGGCGGCACGATCGTCACGTGGCTGCAGATGCACGAGAAGTTCGCGACGCCTTCGGCCCGCGCGCGTTTCAGCGTGAGCGCGGTCGAGGGCGCCGTCGTCTCGAAGCCGATCGCGAAGAACACGACCTCGCGGTCGGGGTTCTGCTTGGCGATGCGCAGCGCGTCGAGCGGCGAGTAGACCATCCGCACGTCCGCGCCGGCGGCCTTCGCCTCCAGCAGCGTGCCCTGCGAGCCGGGCACGCGCATCATGTCGCCGAAGCACGTGAAGATCACGCCCGGCTGGCGCGCGATCGCGATGCCGTCGTCGACGCGGCCCATCGGGATCACGCACACCGGGCACCCCGGCCCGTGCACCAGCTCGATGTTCGCCGGCAGCAGGTCGTCGACCCCGTACTTGTAGATCGCGTGCGTGTGCCCGCCGCAGACCTCCATCACCTTGTAGTGGCGGCCGGGCTCGACCAGCGCCAGGATCTCCGCGGCGACGGCGCGGCCGAGCGAGGCGTCGCGGAACTCGTCGACGAACCTCACCGCGGTGCCTCAACAGTCGCGATCGCGACGTCGGCGTGTACGAGCACGACCGCGCCCGCCGCAGCGTCGTCGAGCAGCGCGATCTCCACGGTGTGAACGGCACGGTCCTCACCGGCACAGCGCGCAAGCCCGGTGTCGGCGTCCACGCCGAGCACGCGCATCGGCACGCCCTCGTCCGAGCAGGTGATGCAGTGATCGCCCGTGCAGGCATAGGCGGGAAAGGTCACTCGATCACGCTCGCCTTCAGCTCCTCCAGCTCGCGCTCATAGTCGGCGCCCATCCGTTCGAGCATTTCCCGCGTGGCCCGCGCCTGCAGTTCGTCGACCTGCGAAATCGCGAAGCCAACGTGAATCAGCACCCAGTCGCCCGGCGCGACGCCCTGCCAGCCGCGGCCCGGCCGCTGCCCGTCGAGCGGCCGATCGCCCTCGACGCCCTGCCCGTCGCGACCGGACCCCTCGCGCCCGACGCCCCGGCGATCGCGACCCGATCCTTCACGCTCCAGGCCGAGCGCGTCAACGGCGGCCTCGCCGTCGAGTAGCCCGACGTTGACCGTGCGCCGCACGCCCGCGACGTCGACCGTCGCCAGACGGTGCACGTCGTCGACCATCTCCACGACCTGGCCAGGGATGGCAAGGCACATTCGGTGAGGCCCTTCGCTTGGCTTTGACCAACGTGCTCCCGTGCTTGCAGGACAGGCACGGGGAAACGCGTACACGGCTTCTAGCACCAGGCGGGCAGCGCGGTTGGAGGCCGGTAATCCGCATTACGCGCCGCGCCCAAGGTAAGCCGCATTACCGCATTCTCAATACGGGTAATTACCGGCGTGCAGCGGTGTGCCGGTAGCTACCGTCCTGTAGCCGCAACCGACGAGCAGACCGGCACGGACGCACGAAGGACCGCACGGACGCACGAAGGACCGCACGGACGCACGAAGGACCGCACGGACGCACGAAGGATCGCACGGACGCACGAAGGACCGCACGGACGCACGCAGGACCGGTAGAGCGGCACGGACGCCGACTCTCGCCGATCGAGAGGAGACGCAGCTTGCCGGGAGGGAAAGCGCTGTACGCGTACGTGCTCGACGCCGACGACGAGCTGGCTGAGGATCTGGCGCTGCGCGAGCGGCTGACGGCGCGCCAGCACGTGACGGCGCGCGTGCTGCAAACGGCGCCGGGCGACTGCGCGCTGGACCGGTGGCTGGCGGCCGTCAAAGCGGGGCCGGGAATCCTGATCCTCGACGGGCTGATCGCCGCGGACACGCGCGTGGCGGAGCGGACGATCACCGAGCTGCTCGGCAGCGGCGACCTCGTGCAAACCCCGAGCCGGCACACCGACGAGCTGATCGAGCGTGCCGAATCGTGGCGCGCGCTCGCACCGTGCCGGCTGGCGCTGCTCGACGGCGAGTTCGCCCACCGTGTGCTGCCGTGGCCGTCGATCGCGCACGCGCTGCTGCGCCGCGCCGAGCGCCGCGCCGAGGACCTTGGCGTGCTGCGGGCGATCGCGTGCGAGCCGCGCCTGGAGGTGCGGCTCGTGCTGTTGCTGTTTCACCTGGCGACGCGCTGGGGCCGCGTCGAGCGGGGCGGGATTCACCTCACGCTGCCGCTCACGCACCGGCTGCTCGGGCAGCTCGTGGCCGCCGAGCGCCCCTCGATCTCGCACGCGCTCGCGCGGCTCGCCAGCGCCGGGCTCGTGACGGGGGTCGCCGGCGATTTGCACCTGCACGGCGACCTCGAGGCTCACCTCGGCGTGCTCGCGAAGCCCCGGGCGCCGCACGGGCGCTCCCGTTCACGGCGGCGGGTCGCGGAGCGGCGGCGGGGCTAGCGACAATGTGGGGGCGACCAGTCAGCCGAGCGCGGCGGCCAACTCGTCCGCCTCGACTCGCAGCGCATGTGGCAGCGTGATCGTGAGATAAGGAGCGCGGGGATGTCCTGCTTGCCGATCTCAGGCGTGAGGTCGAACTGCGCGTCCACGGCGGACATAAAAATACCGTAGCGTCGGATCGACGCTACGGCGCTTTTATCGCGAATGGTGCGGCTTTTAGAATGACAGGCCATCGTGCCAGGCGCCAAGGCCACTTACGCGGATAGCCGGCGTCGGCGCCGTGGGGGCAGCACACGCAGGCTCGCCGTCCAAGCAGCCGCGATGAGCAGCGCGCCGAGCACAAACGCGATCAACGCGGAGGTCTTTGAGGAGCGCGAGGTAGGCGCCGGCGTCGCGGCTACGGCGGCGAGTGGGCGACCCGACGCCGCGGCCAGGCGCGCGACGGCGGTCAGCGTGTCCTGCGCGAACTGCGCGCCGGTGTGCGGCACGGGGATGCCGGCGAGCTTCGCGTCGATGACGCTGGACGCCAGTCCCGAGTGGGCGAGACCGAAGCCGTTGGGCATCACCACGAGCAATGGCCCGCGGTAGACCAGCGCAAGCTCGGCGGCGAGGAATTCTGCGTAGCTCTGCGGTTTGCGCCACAGCGCGCTCACCGACCCGAGGTCGGCCGACGAGGCGATCAGCGCCGCGCGCAGCGGGTGCCCGCCGCGCTGGGCTGCCGCCAGCAGGGCGCTCAGCTGCGCCTGCGCGCCGGTGGAAACGTCCGCGTCCCACGGCAGGAACAGCGGCTGGGTTGCCAGCACGTCGCTCGCCGGGTCGCCGTCGGCGCGCGCCGAGCCTGTCGTCGCGGTTCCGCTTACCGCGAGTGCGAGCACGAACGCGACGCCGAGCACGGCCGGTAGCAAGCGGACGCGTGAGGAACGAATGGCGGTGGGCATCGTGAAGGCGGTCGCGAGAGCGAGGCGAGGGGTGTGCGCGCGGGGCGCCGCGGCCGCCGGCGAGTCTACGCGCCGCCGCCGCGTGGAGGCAGCCCTGCGCGGCCTGCTCGCGGTGCTGGTCGCCGCGGCGTTGGCGCCGGCGAGCGCGCAGGCGCACGGCCCCGTCGCACCTGTCGCGACGAGCTATCTCGCGCGCGTCGGCACGCTGCCGGCGGGGCTCGACGCGAAGGTGGTCGACGGCTATCTGCGGCTGTGGCTGCGCGTGCCCGCACGCGAGACCGTCGTCGTGCTCGACTACCGCGGCGCGCCCTACCTGCGCTTCGCACGAGGTGGCGTCTACGTCAACGAGCGCTCGGAGATGTACGACCTCAACCATCTCCCGCCGCTCGAACCGCCTGCCGTCTTGCGCCGTGACACGCCGCCACGCTGGGTGCGGGTCAGCGCCGGACACGAATACGAGTGGCACGACGGACGCATCGGCGCGCTCACCGACACCGCGCTCGCCCCCGGCACGAGCTACGTCGGGCGTTTCACGATCCCGATCCTGCTCGACGGGCGCCTGAGCGCGATCTCCGGCAGGGTCTGGCATGCGCAGAGCCCGTCGATCGTGTGGTTCTGGCCGATCGTCGTGCTGCTCGCCTGCCTGGCCGCCGCGCTGCGGCTGCGCCGCCGCTCGCTCGACGAGCGCCTGGCCCGTGCGCTCGCACTCGCCGCGCTGCTCGTCGTCGCGGTCGGCGTCGCCGGGCGCGAGCTGCACGGTCGGCCGACGGTCGAAGCCGAGCAGGTCGTCGTGCTCGTGCTCGCGCTGGCGCTCGTCGGCTGGGCGTTGCAGCGCGTGCTGCGCCGCCGGCAGGGGCTCGTGCTCGAAATCCTGATCGCGTTCGCCGCGCTGGAGATCGGCTGGCAGCTCGCGCCGACGCTCGTCCATGGCTTCGTGCTGATCGCCCTGCCCGCCTTCGTCGCCCGCGCCGCCGCTGTGCTCGGGCTCGGCATCGGTGCCGGGCTGCTCGTGCTCGTGCTGCGGCTCGCCGAGCTGGTGCCGTAGGGGCCCGATGCGCGCCCGACCACGACGACGACACGCCCACCGTGTGGGTCGGCACGGCGGCGGTGAGCCGCACGGCCGCGTCGTGTGGGTCCGCACGCCGCTCGTGTGCGCCCTACTCGTCTGCGCCCTACTCGTCTGCACCCTGCTGACCGGCTGCGGTGGGTCCGCGGCGCGCACGGCACGCACCAAGCGAACGGCACGCACGGGCATCCCGCCGGCGCTGCTTGCGCAGGCGCGGCCGATCGGTGCCGGTGTGCGCTTTCGTCCGCCGGCGCCGGCGCGTGTGCGCGGACGCTGCAGCCGCGCGCTCGGGCCGCGCAGCCGTGTGCACGTCGAGGTGTTTGCCGCCAACCGTGTCGTGATCGTGCCGGCCGGGATCGGCGTGGGGCGCCCATGGCGCCTGAACGCCGGGCGCATCGCCGGCGCGCGCTGCTACGGCGCGCTCGTCACGCTCGAACCGACCGGCGTCGTGCTGTTCGCGCGCGCCTCGCCTCCGCGTCTGGCCGACCTGTTTCGCGCCTGGGGCCAGCCGCTTTCGCGCCGGCGGGTCGCGTCGTTCCCGGCTGCCGCCGGCCGGCAGGTGGAGGTGTTCGTCGACGGGCGCCGTGCGGCGGGCGCGCCGAACGATGTGCCGCTTGCGTCCGGCGCCGAGGTCGTCGTCGAGGTCGGCCCGCATGTGCCGCCGCACCGGGCGTTCCGCTTCGCGTCAGGGCCGGGGTAGCGCGTCGCCCGCGCCTACCTCCCCGCGCTGCGCCGCGCGCCCGCGCGGTCTTCGCCGACGAGGCCGATCAGGTCGTCGCGTGCGCGTGAGACGCGCGAGCGGATCGTGCCCGGCGGGCAGCCGCACACGACGCCGGCCTCGTTGTAGGAGAGACGCAGCAGCTGGGTGAGCACGAACGCCGCGCGCCGGTTGGGCTCGAGCTGCGCCAGCAGGTCGCCGGCGGCGAGTGCGCCGGCCGAGTCCGCGGCGTGGGGGGTCTCGCGCGCCGCGAGCGTCAGCTGCCGTTCGCGGCGCCGGTGGCGGTGGCGGCGGCGCAGCTCGTCCATGCAGACGTTGCGCGCGATCGACAGGATCCACGTGCGCGGGCTCGCGTCGCCGCGGTAGCGGCGCAGTGCGCGCGTGACCCGCAGGAACGTCTCCTGGGCCAGGTCCTCGGCGGCCTGCTCGTCGACGAGCGCCGCGCACAGCCGCCAGACGTCGGCATAGCTTGCCTGCAGCAGCTGTTCGAGTCCGCGTGACTCGCCGCGGGCGACGGCGGCGTGCGCGGCGCGGACGTGACCAGCTGTGGGGTCGGCCATGGGGCACCCCATCGTACAGTCCGCCCGCGGGGAACCATCGCCTTTGCGCGCGCGTGCCGAGCGCCGAGCGCGATGCGCCCGCAGATACGCCGACCTCCGCACGACGCGGGCGCGCGGCACGGGCGTACGGCGGTGGGCGCACGGCGTGAGCGTACGCGCAGCGCGGGGGAACCGCAGGGCGCGCCCGAGCGACTGATGACGCATGGACTGCGACGCGGCGCGCGAGGCGATCTCGGCGATGCTCGACGGCGAGCCGCCCGCGCTCTCGCGGGCACAGCCCCCCGAGCAAGGGCGCGCCGAGCAAGCGCGCGCCCAGCTGGAGGCGCATCTGGCGGGGTGCGCGGCGTGCCGGGCGTGGCGCGAGCAGGCGCACGAGGTGACCCGTCGGGCGCGGCTCGTCGCGGCCCGGCCGGTGCCCGCGCCCGACGCCTCGCTGCTCGCCGCGATGCGCGCGGCCGACCGGCGCGGGGCGTGGTGGCGGGCGCTCGCGTTGACGCGCGCTGCGCTCGTGCTGGTCGCGTTGGTTCAGCTCGCGCTTGCCCTCCCCCAGCTGCTGGCCGGCTCCTATCGCGAGGCGCCGGTTCACGTCGCGCACGAGATGGGCGCCCTCGACGTCGCCCTCGCGGCCGGCTTCCTGGTGGCGGCGTGGCGACCGCTGCGCGCCCAGGGAATGCGCACGATCGTCGGCTGCGCGGCGCTGCTGCTCGTGCTCACCGCGATCCTCGATCTGCTCGCCGGCCGTACGAGCCTCGGCGACGAGGCCCCCCATCTGCTGGTGCTCGCCGGCTGGCTGCTGTTGTGGCGCACGACGGCGCTGATGCCGCCGGGCGAGCGCGACGGGCGCCTGACGCTGCCGCGCCCGGTGGGGCTGTCGCTGGGACGCGGCCGTGCGCGGGTCGCGCCGGAGCCGCACGTCGCACGGGAGCCACAGGTCGAGCCCGAGCGCGCACCGCGGCGGCACGAGCCGGGCAGGGCCGATCGCCGGGCGGCGCAGCTCGCGGCGGAGCTGGCCGTCCAGGACGGCCGCCGGCGCCTCGCCGAAAGCGGATGAGCGGCGGGCAGCGCGCCGCGCTCTCGCCGCCGGGGGCCGATCCGGCGGCGACGAGCGCTTTGCACACGGGCACACACCGATGAGCGCACGCCGCCCGACGGCGAGCCGCTGCGCCGTAGCGCTCGTGCTGCTCGTGCTGCTCGCCGCGACGGGCGCACTGGCCCCGAGGGCCGCGCGCGCCGACGGGGACCCGGCGAGCGACGTGCTCGTTGCGCAGTCGCTGTTCGTGCCCTACGACACCGGCGTTCCCGGCACCCGCCAGGCGCGGCTGCAGGCACTGCTGGAGCAGGCCGAGCGCGCCGGCTTTGCGATCAGGGTCGCGCTGATCCCGAGCGAATCCGATCTCGGCTCGATCGGCGCGCTGTGGCGTCAACCGCGTGCCTACGCGCGCTTCCTCGGCATCGAGCTTTCGCTGACCTACGGCCAGCGGCTGCTCGTCGCGATGCCGAACGGGCTCGGGTTCAGCTGGCCGCAGCACGCGGCCGCGCGCGCGTACGCGACACTTGCGCAGATCCCGATCGCGCGCGGTGGCGCCGGCCTGCTCGCCGCAGCCGAACGCGCAATCGAACGGCTCGCCGCCGCGGAAGGCGTCCACCTCTCCTCCCGGTCGGCCGCGCCCTCCCACGCGAGCGCCCCGGCCAGCGGCGGCCACGCCGGCACCTGGGCGCTGCTCGCGCTCGCGTGCGTCCTGGCGGCGCTCGCGGTCGGCGCCAGCCTGCGCGGCGCGCCACGCGATCCACGCCGTGGCGCCCCGGCCCCCGGCGCCCCTGCGGCCGGCGGGCAGATCCCCCGAACGGCCGCCGGCGGGCGGGTCCCGCGAGCCGCCCCCGGCGCGCCGCGCTGGGCGCTGAGAGGTCTCGCCGCGCTGTGCCTCTGCGCAGTCGTGCCGTTGGCGCTCGCCGGCTTCAGGGGCGGCAGCGGCGCGAGCGCGGCGGGTCCCGCCGCCGGCGAAGCGCCAACCGTCTGGGCCCCGGGCCAGCGGCCAGCGCCGAGCCTGCGGCTCACCGGCCAGGGGGGTCGCGGCGTCTCGCTCGCGGCCGACCGCGGCCGGCCCGTGATCGTCACGTTCGTCGACCCGTTGCGCCGCGACTTCTGTCCGCCCGCGGCGTGTGTGCTGAGCGAAGCCGACCGGCGGCTGCCGGTTGCCGAACGTCCCGCGATCGTCGCTGTGAGTGTCGACGTCGACGCCGACACCGACCAGGACCTGCTCGCCGACCTGCGGCGCTGGCAGCTTGTACCGCAGTGGCAGTGGGCCGTCGGCAGCCCCCGCCGGCTCGCCGCCGTGTGGCGGCGCTACCACGTCGAAGTCACGCTCGAAACCAAGCACATCGCCGGCATCGCCTTTCCCTACGTCACGCACTCCGAGGTCGCCTACGTGATCGACGCCGGCGGCAACGAGCGCGCCCTGTTCTCCTGGCCGTTCACCGCCCGGCAGATCGACGCGGAGGTGCGCGACCTCACGCATTCGTGAGCCTGCGCGCGGGCACAGGCGCACGACGACGGGGTACCCTTCAGCGCAATGCCTGTTCGCGGCCCGGCATAAGCGGGAACGAACGCGCGGCGCGCGGCGGCAGAATGTAGTTGCCGCGTCGCAGCACGAAGATGAATTCGTTGATCCCGTTGTTGACGGTGTCGGTGATCGCCGGGTTCTGCAGTTGCGCGGCGCTCGCGTTCATCGCTTCGCGTGTCTTGACGAAGTCGGCGATCGAGCGCTGCAGCGAGACGAAGTGCAACCCGGCGCGCCCGCCGTCGACGGTGTCGAAGTCGCGGCGGATCATCAGCGGCCGCCCGCCCCGCCGGACGCGGGCCATCGTCTGCGAATGCCCGATCACGCCGTAGCGGCTGACCGCTTCGCCGAAGCGCGCCGGGTCGCTGGCGGCGTCGACAGTGAAACCACGGGCTTCGCGCGGCGTCACCTGCGGCGCGTACATGCGCGCGACGCGCTGCGCTTCGTCGAGCTGGTCGTACCAGTCTTCGAGTGCCAGCCGCATGTGGCTGACCTGCATCGTCGTGCCCTGCGCGAACGGGCCGTCGGCGATCGTCACGTCGTCCTCGGTCGCCTGGTTGCGGCGCAACCCCGACCGGAACCCCATGAACAGCGGCGCGTTCGGCGACACCGGCCGGCCCGGCCCGATGCCCGCGACCTGCTGGTTGGCGGCGGGCAGCCCCGCGCCGACGAACCCGGTCCGCGTCTCGCGCCAGCGCAGCGCGCTGCTGAGGTCGAGCCCCCCATCCGCGCCGCGCAGCGGCGCTCCCCCCAACAGCGCCCCCTGCACCGCGGCGAGCCGCTGGGCGTCGTCACACGCGAGGTGCAGGCAGAGGTCGTAGGCGTCGATCGCGGGCAGCTCGAAGTTCGACAGCGCGCGCCCCGGCGGGACCGGCGAGGCGCGCCCGAGCGTGCGCGTGAAGTACGGCTCGCCCCAGCCGGCCGTGAACAGCAGGCCCGAGGGCCCCCAGCGGTAGCGGCGCTCGAGCGTCCGCAGCGCCGCCTCCAGCAGCCGCGCCGCCGCCGGACTCGGCCGGGGGCGCACGTCGAAGAACAGCAGCCGGTCAAAGCGCGGCGCGACCGGGTTGCCTTGCGCGTCGCGCGCGAGCGTGTCGGTCCACGCGTGCTGGCGCGCCGGCAGGCCCGGCGGCTGGGGGCCGAGCGCAACGTCGGGGATCGGCCTGCCCGCGCCGGCGCCCGCGCCGGCACCCGCGCCGGCGCCCGCCCCGGCGCCCGCCCGCTCGATCGCGACCCCCGCCGCGGTGCCGCCCGCGGCGAGCGCCGCGCCGCCGAGCAGCAATTGCCGGCGCGTCAGGCTCAGATCGGTTTCCAGTCGAAGGTGAACGACACTTCGTGGGGCTTGAGCCACACGTTGCGGTATTCGACATGGCGCGCGGACACCGGCGGGCTGATCAGCAGGCTCAGCTGGTAGGCGCCCGCGCCGGGCACCGTCACGTCGTTGCCGTAGTGCGGACCCATGTAGCGCGAGAGCATCGGCCATTGGCGCGCGTCGGAAACAACCTTGCCGTGCCTGCGGATCGTCGCCCAGACGCCCGCGTAGGGGATCACCACGCCCGTGTGCGCGTCGTCGAGGAACACCATCAGATGAAAGCTCGCACCGCGCGGCTTGACCGTCCGCTCGCTCGTGCCGTCGTAGACGACGAACGGCACCGCCGTCATCGCCTGCGCGGTGATCTTCATCCCTTCCCAGTACGCCGTGCCGAGCGTCTGCGTCGGCACCGGCTTGATGCCGTCCACCGACATCCCCGCTTGCTTGCCGGCGCCTTCCATGCCCATCACCGACATGTCCTGGCCCTTGCCCGACCCGCTCGCGGCGGCGGCGGCGGCGGCGGCGGCGCCCGAGCCCGAAGCGCTCGCCATGTGCATCGAGGACGAGGCTGTGCCGCTCGTCGTTGTGGCGGACATCGACGCCGACGCTTCCTTCTTGTCGGCCTTTGCGCAGCCCGCCAGCAGCACGCCCGCCGCGAGCAGCGGCGTCGCGCGGCGCGCCAGACGCGCCAGGCCGCTCGCGCCACTGCTTGCATGCAAGGCGCTCACGCGAGCGCCCCCGCGCCGTACGCGCCCCCGCGTGGTGCGCCCGTGTCGTGCGCGCCCCTGTCACCCCGGCGATGCGCGCGCGTGTGCGCCTGCTCGGGCCGGCTCGCCACCAGCGACCAGAGCGCGCACGCCAGCACGACGAACAGCAGGCCGGCGTTGGGGTCGGTCGCGCCGCCTTCGAAGATCCCGCCAAACCCCTGGCCGAGCGTCCAGAAGGCGAGGTTCAGCACGATCGCCGCCACCAGAGCCGGCTTGGCGTGCCAGTTCGCTGCGACCGCGACGGCGATCGCGGCCGACGCGCCGGCCATCGCCAGCGCGATGATCAGCCCGTTGCCGTGGGCGGCCCCCGCGGCCCATTCCTGCAGCGTGCTCAGCCAGCTCATCCCCGACGGGGCCGCTTCGATCGCGCCCGCGCTCGCGTTGGCGCTGCTGCTCGGGGTCTCCAGCCACAGCCACGCCATCGCCAGCCACAGGACAGCCCAGGCGGTGCGGGCGCCGCGCACGCCGAGCAACCCGCCGGGCCGCTCGCCCGGCCAGACGATCGCCCCGGTCAGCGCGTACAGCAGCACCGCGCCCGGCGCGCCGGTGAGCGGCGCGGCCATCGTCATGAACAGCATGCCGAACGCCTCGCCGAACCACCACACCACGAGCGCCCACACGAACGACAGCGCGAGTGCCGGCCTGACCGTGCGCCGGCAAAGCAAACCCAGGCCGATGCTCACCTGGACAAGCGCGAACAGCGTGTTGTAGACGTCGAGGTTGCCCGCGGCGGCGTGCGCGCCCCACTTGACGCTGCCGGCCAACCAGCCCGGCTGGCCGGAGGCCAGACCGATCAGCATCGCGATGAAGCCGTGCGAGTACATGAACGACTGGAACTGCAGCCCCCCGTCGAGCAGCCAAACCAGCCCGAGCGCCGTCTGCAACGCGCGCCGGCCGTCCGACGCGAAGTACGCGCGCGCACGCGCGCGCACGCCCCCGCCCGGGGCGAACACCGGCGCACGGGCGTCGTAGTCGGCGGTCGCGCTCATCTCGCCGCTGTCCTGTCGGGCACGCACCGTTAGTCGCTCGTCGCCGGCTTGCGGTTCCCGGGGGCGGCTGGAGCGGCCGCAGATCACGGGGCGCGGCACGCGAAGAGTGGTTTGGGTTTGGGATCGTCCGCGCGGTGGCGCCCACCCAAACGCGCTGTCGACGCGGCGAATGGTGCCGACCTGCCAGCCACGCTCCACGGCGCTGCCGGCGGCAAAACCGCGCAGCGCGGCACGGCTTCAGTCGAGGTCGAACGCCGCGCGGATCGCCGCGCCGAGTGGGGGATCCTGGCGTGCGAACAGGACGCCGATCTGCCGGCCGAGGGCGGTGGCGGGGATCGTCATGATGTTGTCGCAGTTGACGACGGAGGGGCCTTCGAGGCCGTTGGCGACATCGACGGCAACCTCGGTCGAGAGGCCTCTGACAGTGTTCGTGATCGGCGCGACAGTGACGGTGCTCAGGTGCGGGCGCACCAGCTCGCGTGTGAGCACCAGCACGGGCCGCGCCTTGTCGAGTTGCGCGACATGAATCGGGCGCATCGTGGCCGGGGGGGTCAGCCGAGCGGCGAGGGTACCGAGGCGGCGTAGCGCGCGAGCTGGTCCAGCTCCGGGTCGGGGCCGACACGCGCAAGGATCGCGGCATCGCGTTCGGCCAGCGCCCGCCGGCGCTCGCGTTCCAGCGCCTGCGTTACCAGCGCCGCGCGACTGCGCGCACCACCGTCACCTACAACCTCGTCGACGAACTCGACAAGCTCATCGGGTAGACGCACAGCTATCTGCCTGCTCATCCCAAGATGGTAGCAAATTGGTAGCGCCATGACCGATCTCGGCCCGATCTCGGCAATCGGCTGGCGCCGATGCCCCGCTCACGGCGAGGGCTCGCGCAGCGCCGGCGGCGCCGAGAAGCGCTGTTCGATGCGGGCGAAGCGCCAGACGGCAAGCGCAGCCGCCCAGGTCAGCAGGAAGATGCCGGCGACGATCAGCCCGATGGTGTTCATGTCGACGTTCTCCCACCAGCCCCAGAAGGCGCCGTGGGCGCCGAGCCTCGAGGCCAGGAGGCCGACAAGCTCGATCGTGCCGATGACCAGCGCAAGCCCTGCGGAGAGGCCGGTGATCGTCAGGTTGTAGAAGACGCGGCGCACCGGTTTGGAGAAGGCCCAGCCGTAGGCGAAGTTCATGAAGGAGCCGTCGATCGTGTCGAGCAGCGACATGCCGGCGGCGAACAGGACGGGCAGGCAGAGGATCGCGTAGAACGGCAGCCCGGCGCCGGCGGCGGCGGCGCCGGCGGCGAGGAACAGCAGCGCGACCTCGGTGGCGGTGTCGAAACCGAGCCCGAAGAGGAACCCGACCGGGTACATCTGCCACGGGGTGGAGACGGCCCGGGTGAAGCGTCCGAAAACGCGGTTCATCAGGCCGCCCGCCTGCAGCTGGCGTTCCAGCTCGCGCTCGTCGTAGCTGCCGCGGCGCATGCGCAGGAAGACCTTTGCGATGCCCCAGAGGATCGCAAGGTTCAGCGCGCCGATCGCGTAGAGGAACGTGCCGGAGACGCCGGCGCCGATCGTGTCGGTCGCAGCGTGCAGGCCGCTGCCGGGGTTCGTCACCTCGCCGCTGAGCGCGCGGATGCCGAGCGCGAAGACGAAGGCCAGGATGAAGACGACGGTGCAGTGCCCGAGCGAGAAGAAGAAGCCGACGCTCACGGGCCGCTTGCCTTCGGCCATCAGCTTGCGCGTGGTGTTGTCGATCGCGGTGATGTGGTCGGCGTCGAACGCGTGCCGGAGCCCGAGGGTGTAGGCGGTGAGGCCGGTGCCGATCGCAAAGACGCCGGTCGAGCCGAGCCGGTAGTGGTGCGGGGCGACGAGCGCGAACAGCAGGAAGAAGCCGAGCGCGTGCAGCGCGACCACGACGGCGGCCATGATCCAGACAGTCCGCCGCTGGCCCCCGTCGAGCGAGGCCTTCCAACGAGATCGCGCGCGCGCGTTGGTGGGCATGCGCCGGCTCCTTTCGCTGCCGCCCCGGTGGGCGAGCTGTGCGGGCGACCGTACGACGCACGGACTGCCGTTGCAAGGGGCGGCGGGGCCGCAGGGTAATTTGGGTTACGCCGGAGGCGGGGTGGTTTGGGTTTGCGATCGTCCGCGTGTGGCGGCCCACGCACGAGCGCGACGGCGCGGGGCGTCCGTGCCCCGCGTGCGACGGCTTGACCACTTTCCGGCGCGCCGCCCGGTTTGAACGCGTAGGGCACGGACGGTAGCGTATGTCGCATGACCGCAAAGGAGCAGCTCCGGCAGACCATTGACGACTTGTCGGAGGTCGAGGCGCAGGATGCCCTCGACTTCATCGTCCGTCGCCGCGGACAGCGCGACGCCTTGGGTGAGATGCTTGAACACGCCCCCCTCGACAATGAGCCGACAACGAGCGAGGAGGATGAGGGAGTCCGCGAAGCGCGAGCGGAGATTGCGCGCGGGGATGTGCTCTCGGCAGATGAAATCAGGCGCGAGATCGCTTGAGCGCCAGCGGCGGCTGGATCTTTTCGGCGCGGGCAGGGCGCGATTTCAAGCGTCTTGATCCTCCTATCCAGCGTCGTGTCGTCGGTGCCCTCGACCGGCTCACGGACGATCCGCCGGCCGGCGATGTCGTCAAGCTGGCCAACACCGACGAATGGCGCCTGCGGGTCGGCGACTGGCGGGTGCGCTTCGAGCGAGATGTCGAGACGGGCGTGGTCAACGTCCTGCGAGTCTTGCCACGTGGCCGCGCATACAGGGATTGACGCCTTCCCGAGTGCCCGCGCCATACCCCCCTCAAAACTCGTGGTTCGCAAGCCGCAAACCGCCCTCCCCCCCGTCGGCGCCGATCGCTCTGAACGCCGGGACCATCTCGCTGGTCACCAGTCCGTGCTCGGCGGTCAGGCTGTCGACGATCTCGAACGAGCGCGCGATGCGCCGGGACGTGTCGATCGCGATCGTCAGCGCCGGCACCCCGCGGCGCACCTGAAAGAACCTGTCCCCGTGGGGCGCGTGCGCGCCGTGGAACCCCCAGATGCCGCGCAGCACGGTCGCGCCGGCCGCGCCGGATTCGCGCAGGCGGCGAACGATCGCGTGATGCAACGGCTGGCCGTCGTGGGTGGCGGCGCCCGACGTGTAGACCATCAGCTTTTGCCACAGCGACATGCCGTGCTCGTCGGTGCCGGGCAGCTCGTGCGGGCTTGGCGAGCAGCTTGCCGTCGCGCTTGCAGACGCGCACGCGCTCCAGCGTGAGCAGCGGTTCGTGCAGCAGCCCGTCCAGCTCGGGCAGGACGGCGGCGATCTTCTCGCCGGAGCCGACCGCGATCACCATCGTCGGCACGGCGGCGTTGCGGGCGAAGAATTTGGCGCGTGCCCGGCGCCCGCGGCGAGTGCCGTCGACGCCCAAAAGCACGGTCGCGCCGGCGACACCGCGCCGGTGAAGCAGGTCGGTGACGGCCGCAAACGCGGGCGTCCGCAGCGCGCGCTCCTGGCGGCCGAGGTAGACGGTCAGCTTGGTCGCCTCGCCCAGCCGCTCGGGCAGCACGACCTCGCCGATCCCGCCGCTGAGCAGTCGGGCGCGCTCCAGCGTGACGAGGCCCTTGCGCTTGACCTCGAGCACGCGCGCGAGCGTCGACTCGATCCGCGCGCGCGTGTCGATCGCGACCGAGACGACGGGCAGGTCTTCGGAGAGCGTCAGCAGCCGGTCGGTGTGCAGGTGGTGCAGCCGCCCGAAGCCTTCGGCGCCGCGCAGCAGGATGCTGGCCTGCAGCCGCTGGGCGCCGTAGATGTCGAGCAGCGCGTCGCCGAGCAGCCGGCCGTCGGTGCGGTCGCGCTCGCCGAAATAGGTGGTGAGCTTCAGGCAGTCCTCGCCGGGGCCGCGCGACGGGGTGCTCATGCGTGCGCTCCGATCGCGTGTCCGAGCACGGCCAGGGCGAAGCCGGCGGTGAGGCTGAGCAGGATGTTGGCGAGCGCGCGCGCGAGCGCGCCGTCCTCGGTCAGCCGGTGCGTCTCGAGCATCCACGTCGAGAAGGTCGTGAACGAGCCGATCGACGCGGTGCCCGCGATCGTGTAGAGGGTCGGTGTGACCGCGAGGCCGGCGAGCAGGCCGAGCACGAGCGCGCCGAGCATGTTGATCGTGAAGGTGCCGTAGGGGAAGTCGCGGCCGGCGCGGCCGGCGATCAGCGAGTCGAGCAGGAAGCGGCCGATCGCGCCGAGCCCGCCGGCGGCGAGCACCGCCAGCCAGACCCAGGCGCTCACGCGAGCCTCCGCGTGCGGCGCACGAGCGCGGTCGCGATCCAGATCGCCGCGTAGCCCGCCGCGATGCTCGCCGCCGCGTAGCCGGCGGCGAGGCCGTAGCGGTGCGCTTCGACGATCTTCAGCAGCTCGACCTGGACGGTGGAGAAGGTCGTGTAGGCACCGCAGAACCCGGTGCCCAGCAGCGGCCGGCGGTAGGTGGATTGCGGCAGCCGCTCCTGCAGGCGGGTGGCGAAGTAGGCGAGCGCGAACGAGCCGGTGATGTTGATCGTGAACGTCGCCCACGGCCAGTCCGGCGCGGCGCCGCTGAGGTGGCGGCCGATCCAGACCCGCGCGGCGGCGCCAAGCGCGCCGCCCGCGAAGATCGCGGCAAGCTCTCGCCGGTCGAGGGTCACCGTGAACGCCGATACGCACGTAAGCCGGTCAAGCGCGCAATTCTCCATCAAAGCGGACCCGCTCCACTTTGCACGCCGACCAGCGCCGCCCACCGGCGCAGACCAGGGTTCACGCCGGTGGGCGGCCGCTTGGCGACCCGCGGCCGCCTCCCAGCGACCGGCGAAGATCATATCGGGTCCCGATATAGTCGCGTCGCGTGAGCGCCAGCAACCCCGACGAACCCGGCGAACCCGGCAACCGCGACGGACGCTTCCCAAGCGACGACCCCAGCGAACGCTTTTCAGACCCCAACCCCGAGGGACGCTTGCCAGGCGACGCGATCGCTCCGCCCAACCCCAGGCCGCCAGGAGCCGGGGACCGGCTGCTCGGAGATTTCACGACGTCGCGGCGCGTGCTGGCGTTGCTGGCCGCGTGCGTGCCGCTCGGCGCAGCCGTCGCGCTGCTCGCGCTCGGGCTGCTCGACCTGATCGGCCTGATCACCCATCTCGCGTACACGGGCACCGTTGCAACCTCGCTCGTACCCCCCGACACCGGCGTGCTCGGTCCGCTGAGCGTGCTCGTGCCGGTGGCCGGCGGCCTCGTCGTCGGGCTGATGGCCCGGTATGGGTCGGAGCGCATCCGCGGCCATGGCATCCCCGAGGCGATGGAAACGATCCTGTTGCGCGGCAGCCGGATGGAGCCGCGGCTCGCCGTCCTGAAGCCGGTGTCCAGCGCGCTCAGCATCGGCACGGGCGGCCCGTTCGGCGCGGAGGGGCCGATCATCGTCACCGGCGGCGCCGCCGGCAGTATCGTCGGCCAGCTGTTGCATCTCACCGCGGCGGAGCGGCGCTGCCTGCTCGTCGCCGGCGCCGCCGCCGGCATGACCGCGGTGTTCGGCACGCCCGTCGCAGCGGTGCTGCTCGCGGTCGAGCTGCTGCTGTTCGAGTGGCGGCCGCGCTCGATGATCCCGGTCGCGCTCGCCGCCTGCTCGGCCGAACTCGCCAGGGAAGCGCTGGCGAACGCCGGACTGTTGCGCGCAGCGCCGCTGTTTGCGTTGGCCACCCACGCAACACGGTCGCCGGCGGTCGCCGGCGGCGCGGTCGTGGTCGGCGTCGCGTGTGGCGCGCTCGCGTGGGCGATGACGCGGTGCGTCTACGGCGCGGAGGACCTGTTCGGACGGCTGCCGCTGCACTGGTCGTGGTGGCCGGCGATCGGCGGTCTGGTGGTCGGTGTGGGCGGGCTGATCGAACCGCGTGCGCTCGGCGTCGGCTACGACACGATCGGCGCCGAGCTGGCCGGGCGTCTGGCGCTCGCCACGCTCGCCGTGCTGCTGCTCGTCAAGCTCACCGTCTGGGCGGTCGCGCTCGGGTCCAACACGAGCGGTGGCATTCTCGCTCCGCTGCTGATGCTCGGCGCCGCGCTCGGCGGACTGCTCGGCCTGGTCAGCCAGTTCGACCTGCTCAAGGCGCACGAGCGCCTGCTGATCGAGGAGCGCCACCGCGAGCGCCCGCTGCGGGCAACCCCGAGTCTTGCCCGACTGCGCACCGTCCGCGAGCCGGCACGATGAGCCCACCAGCCGCACCGCGCCCCCTCCTCGACGCCGACTACCGGCGGCTGCTCGCGTTCCGCAGCGAGCTGCGCGCGTTCGTGCGCTGGAGCGAAGCGGCCGCCGGTCAGGCTGGGCTCACCCCGGCACTGCACCAGCTGCTGCTCGTCGTCCGCGGCCACCCCTTCGACCACGGACCGACGATCGGCGACGCGGCCAGCGAGCTGCACATCCGCCACCACAGCGCCGTCGAGCTTGCCCAGCGCGCCGAGACCGCCGGCCTGATCGAGCGCACCCGAGACGCGGCCGACCACCGTCAGATCCACCTGCGGCTCACCACACGCGGGCAGGCACAACTGGAGGCGCTGACCCGCCAGCACCTGCCGCGCATCCAGGTGCTGGCCGACGTGCTGGAGGGTGTTTGTGGGCCGGACGCCGACGCGGTGCAGGAGTAGCCCACAAGGGCAGGCATGGCGAAGGCGAGCTTGCCTGCTGACCCGCGCCCGCCGCAGATTGCGGCCTGGCGACTGCGGGTAGGAGAAGCGGGAGACCTTCGGGTGCGACTGGTGTCGACCCGGACCCGCGAGGAGGCGAGCTATGAGGATCGGCTATTTCCGGGCGCGCTCGCGCAGGCGACGTCGAGGATGACGTCAGGCGCGGCGTGACCGGGGGACACACGACGGCTTCCAATCGCGATGCACACACGCACATGAGAGACGACCAGATCACCGGAGGTAAGTGAAATGCCGCCCCGCGGAGTCAAGCAAGGCAGTAAGCGCGCGCGTCAGTACGAGCACGTCAAGGACAGCGAGCGCAAAAGCGGCGCCTCGCTGAAACGCGCCGAGGAGATCGCCGCGCGCACCGTCAACAAGGAGCGCGCCCGCAGCGGCGAATCGCAGACCAGCTCGCGCACCTCGACCCAAGACATCTCCTCCGGGCGCCGCGGCGGCCTGCGCTCGGGCAAACCCGGGCCGCGGGGGCGCACCCGCGAACAGCTCTACCAGGAGGCCCGCAGCCTCGGCGTCGAGGGCCGCTCGCAGATGAACAAGGCGCAGTTGCAGCGAGCGGTCGAGAACAGGCAGCATTGAGGGGTGCCGGCCGCCACATGTGGCGGCCGGACGGGCCGTGCATGCACGGCCCGTGGAGGGGCCGCATGCGGCCCCTCCCGGCAGGGTCGCATGCGACCCTGCCCCGGGGCGCGCATGCGCGCCCCGGCCGGCAGGCGCATGCGCCTGCCGGAACACACACGTGAGCAAGCTCATACCGGAACGGGGCGCGGTGGGTATGTTTTTTGGGGAGCGAAGGCCCGTGCATCACGTGTGATTTATTAGCTTCGCGTTCGCAATTTAATAAGGACCACCGGCCAGCGAGCGGGAGCGCGCCGCCCACGTCTCCGCCTCGCCGCCGCGCTCACGGCCGGGATGGTCGTGCGGTTTTCGTGCTTGCGCTCGCAGGAGTCGATCGCGTCGCGAGCAATGCGCCCATCGGCATCTCTAAACCCGCCGGCCTCTGCGATAGCCAAACCCACCGCCCGTGAAGAAGACCACCAGGGCTACCAGCAGCAGCAGCCAGAGCAACGGGCTCACACCGATTCCGCCCGCGACGGCGACGATCACCAGAACGATCAAAAGCAACTCTATGAGACCCATGGGTCCCTCCTTTGCGTTGACTCCACCGTGGGTGCCGAGTTCGTCTACTACCCGGCGGGACGCCCAGCGAACCTGACAATCGTGGAAAAGGGCACACTCTTCATCAACACCGAGTCGAGCTGCCACGCCGTCATCGCCGCGCTGGCCGACTACGAAGCCGTCGAACAAGCCGACGACCGGGAAGCCGAGCGCGATAGGGGGATGACGAGGACCTCATACACGGCCTCGAGCAGGCGCCACGGTTAGCCACCCCAAGCAACGGGGTAGATCAACGAATGTCGAACTCTAGGAGGGAAAGAAATATGGTGGCACTGGTCGTACTGGTCCTGCTGCTGGCGATCCTCGGCGGTTTCGGATTCGCGGTACACGTGCTCTGGTACGTGCTCATAATCGCCGTGCTGCTATGGCTGATCGGCTTCTTCATCGGCGGGACCCCCGTGGGCGGGGGCCGCAGGCGCTGGTACGGACGATGGTGAGAACAGACCGGGACGAGCAAGCACAAGGCCGCGACGAGGCCGGGGTCGCAGACGTCTCGATGCTGCCCGAGCGGCACGAGCGCCCCGCACTCGAGTCCGCGTTCGTCCGCGTGATCGCCACCAGCGGCGTCGTCGGGATCGGCGTCGTCGGGATCGGCGTCGCGCTCGGCGCGATCCTGACCCTCACAAAAGGCAGCCGGCTGGATCGTCGGCCTGGTGGTCGCGCTCGTCGCGGTGATCCTCAACGCCATCCTGTGGTCCTCGCGAAGACTATGAGCCGGCCCGCCCACCGACGTCGCCGAGGCACCGATCCCACCTGCGCGAGCACGACTCTCCCCGAGTTGCAGGTATAAACGGTCCGTGGAGGCACAGCAGCACGAGACGCAGAGCGGAAACGGAGTGCACACCGGCGCCGAGCGGTCCGCGCCGGGCTCCTCCCGGTCCGCCCTCGGTTCCTCGGTGTCCGAGCGCCGTCGCAGCCAACTGCTCAGCACCACCGACTCCGCGCTCGGGTACATGTCCCTCGAGGACATGCTCCGCGACCTGCTGGAGCGGATCCGCGGCTCCCTCGAGGTCGACACCGCAGCGGTGCTGCTGCTCGACGAGGATCGTGGCGTTCTGCTCGCACGCGCCGCGCGCGGACTGGAGGAGGAGGTCCGCCAGGGCGTCCAGGTGCCGCTCGCCCGCGGCTTCGCGGGCCGTGTCGCCGCCGAGGCGCGCCCGATCGTCATCGAGGACCTCGACCACGCCGAGGTCGTCAACCCGATCCTCAGGCAGAAGGGCATCCGCTCGATGCTCGGCGTACCCGTCCAGGTCGAAGGCCGCGTGATCGGCGTGATGCACATCGGCACGCTCGTCCGCCGCCACTTCGACGAGGACGACGTGACGCTGCTGACGCTCGCCGCCGACCGCGCCGCGCTGGCGATCGACAACGCCCGCATCTCCGAGCAGCGCGCGGTCACGGAGATCATGCAGCGCACGCTCCTGCCCGACGCGCTGCCGCAGATACCCGGCATGCGCTTCAGCGCCAAGTACCTGCCGGCGGGCTCCGGCATCAAGATCGGCGGTGACTGGTACGACGTCTTCCAGCTCGCCAGTGGACGGCTCGCGTTCGTGATCGGCGATGTCGTCGGCCGCGGCGTGCTGGCCGCGTCCGTGATGGCCGAGATCCGCACGGCGCTACGCGTGTACATGGCGCAGGGCCACAAGCTCACCGAGGTCATCTGCATGCTCAACGATCTGCTCGTCTCGATGGGCCGCAACCGCGGAGCCACCATTTCGATCCTCGAGCTGGACCCCGAGGCCGAAGAGCTGGAAGCGGTCACCGCCGGGCACCTGCCGCCGCTGCTGATCGAGCCAGACGGCCACACCAGGCTGCTCGAGCAGAGGCACGGCCTGCCGGTGGGCGTGCGCGCCGGACACGACTACCAAGCCTTCCGCCACCCGTTCCCGACAGGCAGCAAGCTGCTGCTCTACACCGACGGGCTGATCGAGCGACGCGACGAGTCGATCGACGAGGGCTTCAAGCGGCTGACAGCCGCCGCCGGCGCCGCCGCCGTGCGCACCGACTCCTCCCTCGCCGACGGCGTGTACCGCGCGCTGCTCGACGAGACCCCGCTCGAGGACGACGTGGCGCTGCTCGCCATCGAGACCGTGCCGCTCGGAGACACGCTCGAAATGACCCTCCCAGCGCGTCCCAGCGTGCTCGGCGGGCTGCGCAACACACTCGGCCGCTGGCTCCGGGCCGCCGGCGCCGGCGAGGACGAGCTGTTCGACGTCACCCTGTCGGCCTCCGAGGCCGCCAGCAACGCGATCGAGCACGCCTATGGCGCCCGTGAAGCCACCTTCACCATCCGCTGCGAGCATCGCGACCAACAGGTGACGATCACCGTCCGCGACGGCGGCCAATGGCGCACCACCCGCCCGCACGGCCGGGGCAGAGGACTGCAGATCATGCGCTCGCTCCTCGACAGCGTGAAGGTCGACAGCGACGCAGGGACGGTTGTGACGATGACCAAGCGACTCTCCCGCCAAGCGTGAGCCCACTGGACCTCGAGCGGATCGACGGCGTGCCAATCGCGCACGTCCACGAAGACATCGACGCCGCGAACGCCGCGAACGCCCAACAGCAGCTCGCCGACGCGCTCGACCCCGACACCTCGCGCCTCGTCGTCGACCTCAGCGACACCCGCTACCTCGACAGCGCGGGCATCGACATGCTGCTGCGCCTCGGCGACCGCCTGGACCACCGCCGCGCAAAGCTCGACCCTCGTGATCCCCGACAGCTCCCAGCTGAAGCGCCTGGCCACGATCGTCGGCCTGCCCGACGCGATCGCCATCCACCCCACGGTCGCGGCGGCCCTGGACGATGCTGCGAAGCCCTCGCAGAGGCCGACTCCCGCGCCACACTCCCGTACATAGGCCGGCTCCCAGGCCGGCTCCCCGTCTCTCCGCTCGTACCGGCTGCCGACTGAGGAAAGCATTGCGAAACAGCACCGCACGAGCGGCGCGCACATCGCCCTCCGCCAGCTAGACCGGCGGATCCAGGCTGGTGTCGTCAGTCAGAAGTTCGCGGCCGCCTCGCGGCGTCTGGACACGCACCTGGACCCACCCGGCCGGCGCAGGTACGCCAAGGACCCTTAGCCGCCCGTGCGGCCCCAGTCGCGCCCAGCCGACACGCGAGACGCCACCCGAAATTCTGACTCACGACACTGGCACCAGATCGGAAGCTCGCCGGGAAGAAATTCCGCGACGGCGGCGTCATACAGGCAAGCGCGCCAAAGGCGGGCCGTGCGTCGATCGCTGCCACAGAGCCGACGAATGATCGTCGGGCGGGCCTTAATCAGAAAGCCGTCCGATACCCCCGAATCACAGGAGACACCCCAGTGCCTAGAACGTCGATCCTTGCTCTCGTTGGTGTGGCGCTCATCCTCGCCGGCTGCGGCAGCTCCAAAAACAGCAACAGCTCCTCCGGCACGCCGCCCGCCGCGAGCGCTGCGAGCACGACCTCGAGCGCAAGCCCTGCTCCGTTTCTCGCGAATCTGAAGACTGTCGGCAAGATCGCCTCGACGGTCCCGGCCAACGGCGACGTGAATCCGTACGGCATCGTGTTCGTTCCCACCAGCGTAGGCAAGCTCCAGGCGGGCGAGATGCTGATCAGCAACTTCAACGCCAAGCAAAGCGCAAAGCAGAATGGTCAGGGCACCGGCACGACGATCGTGCAGGTCTCGACCGCCGGGAAGGTCTCGACGTTTGCGACGATCGCCACCGACACGCTCCCCGGTCCATGCCCGGGCGGCGTCGGGCTGACGACGGCCCTGAGCGTCCTGCCGGGTGGGTACGTCGTCGTGGGCAGCCTGCCGACGACCAACGGCAAGTCGGCGACCGCCCGGTACGGCTGCCTGATCGTGCTCGACAGCGAAGGCAAGGCGGTCGAGACGATCGCCAGTAGGAACATTCAGGGTCCCTGGGACTCGACAGCCAAGAGCGAAGGCTCCAAGACCACGCTGTTCGTCAGCAACGCGCTCAACGGCGGCGCCGCAAAGGGCATCCACGCGATCGACAACTCGACCGTGCTACGGATCGAGCTGGAATCCGGCGAAGGACAGGCGCCGAAGGTGCTGAGCGAAACGGTGATCGCCAACGGCATCCCGTGGGTCGATTCGGCGGAAGCCCTCGTGCTCGGCCCGACCGGACTCGCACTCGCCTCCAACGGGACGCTGTACGTGGCCTCGACCGAGGACAGCAAGATCCTCGCGATCTCCAACGCGACGACGCGCACGACGCCCGCCGCAAAAGGCGGCGCCGTCCTCACCGAGGGCGGCCACCTCAAGGAACCGCTCGGCATGGCGCTCGCGCCGAACGGCAACATCGTCACGAGCAATGGCGGCGACGGCAACATGGTCGAGACCACACCCGCCGGCCAGCAGGTAGCGGTACAGACGGCCGACAAGAACACCGGAGCCGGGTCGCTATTCGGCTTTGCGATCGCCCCGGAAGGCAACGGCATCTACTTCGTGGACGACGGCGAAAACACACTCAACCTGCTGCACGAAGGCCAGCCGACCACGCCGGCGGGATCGAGCACGGCGGCGTCCTCGACGGCGAGGACCACAACCTCGCCTGCTCCCGCCGGGAAGTCGGTCGGCCTCTCGGTCCGCACCCTGCCAACCGTCGGGGCGGTGCTCGTCAACGCCGAAGGCCACACGCTCTACACCTTTGGCCCCGACCAGCGCTCCAAGGTCACGTGCGTGTCCTCGTGCGCCTCGTTGTGGCCACCGTTGAAGCTCGCAAGCGGTGAAACGGCCGCCGGGTCGCCCCAGCTGAAGGGGTCGCTGCTGGGCAGCGACCCCGACCCCGAAGGCGGCCGTGTCGTCACTTACGCGGGCTGGCCGCTTTACACCTACGCAGCCGACGCCACGGCCGGCCAGGACAACGGCCAGGCGATCGCAACCAGCGGCGGCCGCTGGTACGTCATCACACCGTCCGGCAAGGTCGTCACGACGGGCTGAGACCCCCACCGGAAGGGAACACGCCTGCGCGGAGTCTCCCTCAGTACAGGAGGCTCACGCGACCGTGCGGTGCCCCGACTTACTGTAGTAGTGCTTTGGTAGGTCTGTTTTTACTTGTGTTGTGGTGGGTGGAGAGGGATCTTGGTGGGGTTGATGGGTTGGTCGCAGGTGGTGCAGCGGCCGGTCCAGCATTTGAAGAGGGACTGGAACAGTAGGACTGCCTGAGGCAGGGTCAGGCCGGCCGCTGGTGATTTGGGTTCTGCCGCTCCAGGGTGAGGAACCCATGGGCGGCGCTGACCAGGGCGGTGTGGTGGTACCAGCCGTGCCATGAGCGGCCCTCGTAGTGGTCGAGGCCGAGTTGTCCCTTGAGCTGCTTGTAGTCGAGCTCGATCTTCCAGCGCATCCGGGCGAGGCGTGCGAGTTGCTCGGGTGGCGTATCGGCTGGGAGGTTGGAGATCCAGTAGTCGCTCGGCTGCTTGTGCCCGTCGGGCCACTCGGCGATCAGCCACTCCTCGCGGGGCTCCTGTCCGGCTCCGTTTTTCCAGCGCCGCAGCGCCTTCACACGAGCGAAGACGAACTGCGAAGTGAGCGGCTCCTCGTCCTCGGGCGCGCCCCTGAAGGTGACGGTCTGCAGGTGCTCACCCGCCAAACACTCGATGAGCTTCTGCGCGGGCTCGCCTTTGCGGTCAGGGCGCAGACACGTCGTCGACCGGCCGGTCTTGCCCGCACGCGCTGGCAGCGAGAAGGTCCTCTCGAGCGCGAACACGCTCGCTTTCTTATCGATCGAGAACACGTACTGAAAGCCGGCCTCGTCGAGATCCCAGCGAAGCTCGGTGTTCTTGCCGTACGCCTCATCACCCAGCACCGGCGCCCTCTCGATATTCCAGCCGCCGGCGCGTTCGAGGAGGTCCCGGCCGAACTCGAGCTTCCTCTTGAACTCGACCTCCTCCGGGATCTTCGCCTTGCGCCGCCGCTCGCGGTCCTCGCACCACTCCTGCGGCAGATACAACGCCCACCCCAACGGAACCGTCCCCCCTTGCCGCCCACAGCATGCACGGAGACCCCGATCTAACAGTTGCCGATCTTCCCCAGCGTCCCCGAGTACTCGCGCTTGACCCCCGGCGAACTCTTGCCGTCCTTGGGAAACCCTGTGTCATCCAGCACCCACGCCTCCACGCCGATCTCGCCCGCGACACGCCCAGCGAGACAGCCTTCACGACCAGCCCAGGATCCCATGTGCTCACCGCCAGAAACTGCTGCAAGCTCTCATACTCAGCTCAGCCTCCCCGCCCAGCCTCGCGACCATCGACTCCAGCGACTTCCGCGGCCCCGCCTCGATCAACCCCCACAAATACAGCCGACCATTGGCCAACTGCACCAGCCGGTTCACCGCCGCGCCCAACACCTCCCCAGCGAACGCCTCCAAACGCTCCCGCACCACCACAGACCCACCCACCACCATCTCCACCACCGCCACCACGAACCTCCTCACCCCGAGAACAAGACACGAGAAAAGTCCGCCCACACAACAACAAATCCTACAAAAAACCTACCAAAACACCACTAGAAACCGTCCGAGAACTCCCGTGGGGCAGGATTACTGTATGTAGCGCTTGATTGAAGCGGCAAGGCACGTCAACCCTCGCTAAAAGGAGCGTGCCTTGCCGGCTGCTGAGACTACCCCTGCTCGCCCACTGCCGACGATCTGGGAGTTCCTGGATGACCTTTGGGAGGAGGTCGAGCCGATGCTCGACTGCTTCTATCCGCCAGCCCGGACAGGCCGTCCGAGGGCCGACCTGCGGCTCGTGCTCGATGGAATCATCCACCGCCTGCGCTCGGGTTGCCAGTGGCGTTATCGACCGGATCGGGTGCCCGTCGACCGTTCACGGCTGGTTTCAGCGGTTCGCCGCCGATGGGTTCCTGGAGGAAATCTGGGCGTACCTGGTGCGCGAGTGCGAGGAACTCGGGGCTGTGCGCTGGGAATGGCAGGCCGCCGACGGCGTGATGGGCAAGTCGCGGTTTGAGGGTGCCAAGCGTGGCCCGAACCCCACTGATAGAGCGAAGATGGGTACCAAGAAGAGTGTGCTCGTCGACCAGGAAGGCGGGCCGCCCGCCGCTGTCATCGACGGCGCAAACACGCACGACACCAAGCTCTTGGCCGAGACGATCAACGCAGTCGTGATCCCGCGCCCCGACCCCGCGATGATCGTGCAGAACCTCTGCCTGGACAAGGGGTATGACAACCCAACCGGCGAGGCAGCTTGCGCCAAGGGCGGGTACGTGGCGCACATCCGCCGCATCGGCGAGGAGAAGAAGGACGGCTGGGGCGAGAAGACCCACCCCGCCCGCAGATGGGTCGTCGAGCGTGTGCGCCACGAGGCGCTATTGAACCGTGAGGAGGTGGGAGGCCTTTTCCTTTGGGCTGTCGCAGCAGCCCGCTGAAGCTGGGGGCAGCCTGATCCGGGAGACGCCGGGGAGGGTGGGAGCAGCCCCGACAACGACGGGACGGGCTGGTACTGCCAGACGGCTCGGGTCCGGCAAGCGAGACGGAGAGACGTACGGATGCAGGAACTAGTGGTAGAAACCCCTAAAGCAACCCGCCGGCTCGAACCTGGTGGATCAGGGCCGGTCAGCAGTGCACGCTCGTCTGTGTGGCGGGCGACTCGGTGTCAGGTGTTCGCTCCACCGGCATCGAGGCCACGGGGAAGGTCTGCGGCGTACCCGTGGCGAGACTGCAGGGGAATAGCTGGGCGTCGATCCCGTCAAGCGGTTCATAGTGAACGTGGGAACCGCCCCGAGACTCCCTTCCCGCCAGCCTGTTGGGCTGGCGGTGGGAAGGCCCGTCGTCGGCTGATGGTCTCGGGGCGGGGCGGAGCCCTCGTAGTAGTCAGAGGCCGGGAAAGCCGGCCACAGGGCGAAGGAGGGCAGCGAGTCCGTAGTTATGGGACTGGAATGCTGGGAGGACGCCGGTGAACACCGACGCGCCGTGGCCGAGCCTCGATGAGGCCCAGGGACGGGTACTGGAGATCCAGACCAAGCTGCACCGATGGGCAACCGACGATTCCGGTCGCCGGTTTGATGACCTGTTCAACCTCGTCTGTGACCCGGCGTTCTTGCTTATGGCATGGGCTCCGGTCAAGGGCAACAAGGGCGCGCGCGCGCGCGCCGCGGGAGTGGACGGCTGGACCGCCCGCTATATCACCGCGGTGCGAGGCGAGGAGACGTTTCTCGCCGAGCTACGGGCCGATTTGAGAGCCCGCCGGTTCGTTCCCTTGGCCGTGCGGGAGCGGATGATCCCGAAGGCCGGTGGCAAGCTGCGCCGGCTGGGCATCCCGACCGTGCGGGACCGCGTGGTGCAAGCCGCGCTGAAGCTGGTGCTAGAGCCGATCTGGGAGGCGGACTTCCGTCCGTGCTCCTACGGCTTTCGCCCCAACCGAAAGGCACACGACGCGATCGCCGAGATACACCTGCTGGCCTCCAACTCTTACGAGTGGGTGGTCGATGCGGATATCGAGGCATGCTTCGACACGATCGACCACACGGCCCTCATGGGCCGGGTGCGCCAACGTGTCGGGGATAAGCGCGTGCTCCGCTTGGTGAAGGCGTTTCTCAAGGCCGGTGTCCTCACTATCGAGGGTGCCGAACAGGAGACGATCACCGGCACCCCGCAAGGAGGCATCCTCTCGCCGCTGCTAGCGAACATCGCCTTGTCCACGCTCGACGATCACTTCGACGACGCGTGGCAAGCGATGGGTAGCAACTGGCAACGCAGAACCCGGCGGCGCGACGGGTTGGCCACCTATCGACTCGTCCGCTACGCGGACAACTTCGTCGTGATGGTGTCCGGCACCCGAGCACACGCCGAGACGCTGAGAGGTCAGGCAGCAGCGACGCTCGCGCCGATCGGGCTATGCCTATCGACAGAGAAGACGAGGATCTGCCACATCGACGAGGGCTTTGACTTTCTCGGGTTCCGTGTTCAGCGGCAGAGAAAGCGAGGCACCAACAACAAGCGCGTGATCTACACCTACCCGGCCAAGAAGGCAGTCCTTGCCATCACCGGCAAGGTGCGCGCGCGCTGACCCGAACAGCTCACGACCAGCCGTTGGCGGTCCTGTTGCACCAGCTCAACCGGGTGCTCCGAGGATGGACCAACTACTTCCGTCACGGGGTGTCCAAGGCGACGTTCGACTACGTCGGGCAGTTCACTTGGCGCCCCGTGATCCGGTGGCTGCATAGAAAGCACTACCGGGTCGGATGGAAGTGGCTCCGGCGGCGCTACCTACCAGGGTGGTGGCCAACGGACGGCGAGACTACGCTGCTACGCCCCTCAACGGTGACGGTCACCCGCTACCGCTACCGGGGCCGCAGCATCCCCTCGCCGTGGACGGCGACCGAATGACCCAACAGCCAACCGGGACTCGTGGAGAGCCAGATGCGTGGGAACGCGCACGTCCGGTTCGGAGAGCGGGCCGGGGAAACGCACCGACCCGAAAGGGCGGCAGCGCGCCCCGGTCCGACCCCTACACCCTCGCCTGGCTACAACGCTGCCGCGCGCGCTGCTCATCCGCTACGACAAGAACCCCACCAACTATCTCGGCCTCATCCAACTCGCCAGCGGCCTGCTCTGGTACCGACGCCGCCACCGCCTACTTCACGCCTAAAGACTTCTCGGACAGTTTCTTATCCATAGGAGTAGACACATGCGCCATCTACCGAAGCTGTCCATCCCGGCGATCGCCGCGTCGCTCCTCATTGCCGCCTGCGGCAGCAGCTCATCCAGCAGCACGACGACCAGCTCGGCCGCCAGCACACAGCCCGCCACACAGGGGAGCAACGGCTCGCAAAGCGCCGTCGTCGTGAAGAGCGCCTCCAGTTCGCTCGGCACGATCCTGGTGGACAGCCAGGGGATGGCGTTGTACCACCTCGGTGGCGAGCGGAGCGGCAAGTTCATCTGCACCAGCACGGCCTGTCTGGGTGTGTGGCACCCGCTGATCGCGCCATCCAGCGGCGCACCGAGCGGCGAAGTCGGCTCGCTCGGCACCGTGCAGCGCCCCGAAGGGACCGTACAGGTCACCTACAAGGGCACGCCGCTCTACACGTTCGCGCAGGACAAGCAGGCCGGCGAAACCAATGGGCAGGGCATCAAAGACGTAGGCACCTGGAGCGTCATCACAACCAGCTCCGGCAGCGCCCCGTCGAGCACAGGCAGCTCATCGGAATCGGAAGAATCCAGCGGTAGCGGCTCGGGCGGCGGCGGCTACTGAGTCCTCCCGCGGATGCGCGGCACAGCGCACGGACGCGCAGCACAGCGCACGGACGCGCAGCACAACGCACGGACGCGTGGCACAGCGCACGGACGCGCGGCACAACGCGTGTGGGTGTGACACGCCGTCCCGCGCATCGAAGCTCGCTGTGAAAACGAGAGCACGCCGACCCAGTGAAGGCGGCGGGCGCTTGCCCGGCGCCCTGGGCCCACGGGCGCCGGGTCTTCAGCGCCAGGGCTACTTGACTGTGCCTCCAGAGGCGTTGATCGCGTACCACGTGCCGCCAAACGATTTGGCGCCAACGTAGGAGGTCTTCCCTGGACCGCTATCGCCGCTGTAGGTGTAGAGCGGGTGACCGGCATAGGTCACCTGATTGCCGCTGGTCCTGGATAAAAGTGAAGCCTTGACGCCCGAGCCGGCCGTCGGGCGACCGCTTGCCTTCAACGACGGCCACACTGCCGAGCACCCGCTGATCGCGGCGCAACTGTTCTTGTTGCCGTGATCCCTGGTGAACTCGTACAGCGTGCGACCCGAGCTGCTGACGAGGATGCTGCCGAGGCTGGTGTGACGTAGCTGCACCGTGGCAGTGCGGCTCGACCGGGAGGCCGGACGGCCGCTCTGTGCGCGGGCGACCGTCGCCGCGCTCGCCGCGCTCGCCAAGGCGACGGCCAAGAAAACATAGGTCCGCTTCATGGTTCCTCCAAATGTCGGGGTGCTCGGGCGCGTGACTGTGATCTCTACCTATAGACACCGCCCCGCCGCGAACCTTCCCGAACACCGGCGTGCCGCGCTCCGTCTCGCCGCCGTCAGGCCGGCGGGTCGTGCGCGCTCAGGAGGCGGTCGCGTCGTGATCGCTCCAGCTCGCCAGCCCTAGCAGCGTGACGCGGGAGACGCCGCGGCCGGATACCACGCACAGGCGGCCGTCACGCAGCCATGTCACGATCGCAGCGCCGTTCTGGCTGAGCAGCCGGTAGGACACGCCACCGCGCCAGGCGATCACCCCACCGCCGACCCTGGGCGCTGGGGTGCCGGCGAGGACCGCATAGCCGATCCGCCGGCCACTTGAGTCGCCGTAGAAGACCGTCGTGATCGAGCGGCCGTCAACGCGATCGGTGCGCGCGCCCGTGCTGCGCCACCCGAAGCGCTCACTCCAATAGGGGAACGGCACGCCGTTGACCGCGACGGCAAGCTGCGCGTGGTGCGCCTGGCTCTCTGGCGGCGCGGGGAGCGTCGCCGCACGTAGGGTTGACGCAGCTGCCTGGCTGAGGCTGACGGTAGGGGTGCCGCCACCACCGCCCAGGCCGACTGCGATCGCAACCACCACAACTGCGGCTGCCACCACACCAGCGCCGGCGAGGCCAATTGCAGAGGCCCGACGCACGCCCAATGCAGAGAACCGACGCACGCCCCGACGGGACAAGCGCGGCGCAAACTGACTCTGATGTGAGGCCACCAGCGACTCGATCCGTCGGTGCAGCGACTCCGGCGCCGGCGCGTCGAAAGAGCGCAACAGCTCGGCGATGCGCCGCTGCTCGTCCTCGATATGGAACGTCTCAGTCATGGTGTTCTCTACTAGACAAGACTCCAGTCGGCAGCGTCTCATTCCCGCGGACTGTCGGGCTTCGCACGGGCCGCAGCGCAGAAGCGTCCGTGAAATCGGACGAATCCGGCTCAGGAGACGCTGGCATCAGGTAGTACAGCTCGTCCTCGCCCGTCGGCACACCCGCGGCCGCGAGCACGCGACTGCAGCGCCGCGGGCGATCGCGTTCGCGCCCCGACCGCATCTCGACCGTCGGCCGGAGACGGCGCGCGAGCGAAGCACCGGAGGAGCCTTCGGGAAGGATCGCGCCGGGCCGGAGTCCTGGGTGATTAGAGCGCGCATCGGCTGCGTTGCACGAGCGCGCGGGACCGACTGCGTGCGGGACCGACTGGGTACTTCGATTGAGAGGTGGGCTGAGATTGTGAAGCTGCGTAAGCGTTACCTACCCGTAGCAGCGGTGCTCGGCGCTGCCGTCGCGATCGTGCCCGCGCTCGCTGCCGCCGGCAGCACCGCGCCATCCGAAGCGAAACTCGAAGTCAACGAGAACTGCTACCTGCACGAATGGCCCTGCTGGAACGTCGAAGGGAACAACCCGGAAAACATCCGCAATATCCAGCCAATCACAATTGCTCAGGGCGGAACGATCTCCTTCAAAGACAACGATTCCAAAGCGCCCACTGATGTGATCTGGACGGGCGCGGCCCGACCCAGCTGCACGGGAGTCGTGGAAGCGCCACCGACCTCCACCGGCTGGAGCGGCACATGCACCTTCGCGAACGCGGGCGAGTACGAATTTGAAAGCCAAGGCCTGTTCGACGAAGACGGGTTCAACTACACCAAGTACCGGGTGATCGTCGAAAAACCAGGCGGCGGCACAACCACCGGCACCACGACCACAACGACCACGACGCCGACGGCGACATCCACCACACCGACGACACCCACGGCGCCGACCACCCCCGCGACTCCCACCACCCCGACGACTCCTGGAACACCGACGGCGACGACCTCCACCCAGCCCTACGGCGGCGGGGCCACCACGACCGCGACGCCCGGCTCGACGGAAATGTCTCCCTCGCAGGGCGGCGGTAGCCCGATCGCGAAGCTCGCACTGGCGAACCCTCAGCATGGTGACGCTGTGCATGGAACCGTCCAGATTCCCGCGGCCGACGGTGGCGCACGCCTGGAAGTCGAACTGCTCGCCCAGGGCGCCTCGCTGGCGAAGGTCAAGCGGGGCGGCAGATCGCGCGTCGGGCGGCTCGTCCGCTCCTCGGCGCCCGCCGGCACGGTGTCCTTCACGGTCTCGCTCGACGCTCGGGCCAAGCGCGCGCTACGCCGCCATCACAAGCTGGCGCTCACCCTGAAGATCGTGCTAACGCCCAAACACGGCGCCGCTATGAACCTCACGCGAAGCTTGGTCGTACGATGAGCCGGCGCACGGTTTTGAACCCACGCGCGCCGGTGCTTTTCGCCCTCGCTGCGCTGATCGGGGCGGCGGTGGCCGTGCTGCCCGCGCTCGCCGCCGCACCGTCCGAAGCGAAGCTCGAAGTCAACGAGAACTGCGAAGTGAGCAACTGGCCGTGCTGGACAACGGAAGGGTCGGCGTCGATCGCGAAACCAACGAAATCGATGACGATCGCCAGCGGAGGATCGGTCACGTTCATCGACCACGCGAGCACCGCGGCGGCCGTTGTATGGATGGGCTCAGCGCCAGCCTGCACCGGGGTGCCTACAAGCGCGATGGCCGACTGGGAAGGCAAGTGCAAGTTCGAACAGCCTGGGACCTACAAGTTCGAAAGCTCGACGCTGTGGCCCGAATACACCAAATACGAAATCGTGGTCGAAGGCGCCGCCACCGGCACAACTCCCGCTACGCCGACCACAACAACACCCACGACCACAACGCCGACCACCCCCACGACGCCGAGCCAACCCGGCCACGGCACGCCTCTGGAAGGAGGATCGAAGGCGCTGAAGCTCGCCGGCAGCCAGCGCGGATCGACCGTGCACGGGTCGATCAAAGTGTCCCAGGCCGGCTCCGGCGGGCGGCTGGAAGTCGGCCTGTTTGCCGCTGGCGCATCGCTGGCCAAGACGGGACACTCCGGGCAGGTGCGCGTCGGGCGGCTGGTGCGCTCGTCCCTGACGGCGGGCAGCGTGTCCTTCGCTGTACCGCTGACGGCCAAGGGCAAGGCCGCGCTGCGCCACCACCGGCGCCTGGCGCTGACGGTGAAGATCAAGCTCACGCCCGTACACGGCGCGGCGGTGACAGTCACCCGCAGCGTCGTCGCGCACGCCTGAGCTGAAAGGGCGCGCTGACTATCCTCGCGTGCTCATAGGTGGAGAAGGGCACGGTCATGTCTCCGTCGAGTGCGCGTGCATCGTTGGATTCGATCCGGTAGCGCTTCAACGCAATCACGCCCACTTCGCCCGCGCGCTCGATGACGGAGCGCTCCGAAGACAGGGCATCGAGCAACAACGCTCGCGCCTCGACAAATGATGGCGCGTCCGGTGCCAGTCCGGGAACCGTCACCAGCGCGAAGTCGCGCTCGATCAGTTCGATCGGCCTGTCCAATTGTTCGGCGAGCTCCTGTAGGTCGTACTCGTTGTGTATGAGGCGGCGGGCAAGAGTCATCCGACCAACCTGTGTGCGAGCAAGGCGTCGGGATCGACGTTGATCCGCGGACCCATCTTGGACTGCTCGGCCCGCGATCCGACGCAGAGGAGGAGAGCGGAACGTGGGCGTGGCTTCGCCCTCGCAGTGCCAGCAACGGCTCGGCGGCAGCTGCGCCATGCAGAAGCTCGAGCAGATAGCCAAGTCGTCGAGCCACCGCGGCGCTCCCGTAGCGCTCCGCCGCCCGAGCAAGGCGCTCGGGGCTCGTGCGGCCGGGCACGGCGCGATCGACCGCCTCTGCCGTCTGCGCGACGCTCACCCCCAGCGTGGGTTTGCCAGGCAGTCGAGGCGTAACCGCGTCGATGAGCCCCAGCAGACGACGGCGGCCAGAGCAGGGCTCTGGGACGCTTCGGCAGCGATGCGAGGGTTGGCTCGCCGAGCGCATGAGCGAGAAGGGCTTGGAGCGCTCGACGGTCGGGGGCTACGAGGATATGTTCGAGCGGCTCTACCGTGACCACGGATCTGAGACGCCAGTGAGCAACTTTGCCGACGGTCGGCTGCGTCCCTACTTCGCCGACTTCAAGTCCTATCAAGTCCTGGGCGAGAAGGCGGCGCGCAAGGCGAAGGCCGAAGGCAAGGACGTGCGGCGGGTCGAGATCACTCGCTGGACGGCTCAGCCGCCGGCCAGCGCGGCCGTCGAGGTCAAGACCAAGAGCGAGGCCGTGCACCGCGCCGCGTGCGATCCGCGAGCCGTCCTCACACAACAAGTCGTAGTCCAGCCACCCGCGGCTGAACCCGACCGCCGCTATAGCGCCACCAACTCGCGTGCGGGCTCCGACTCGGTGCCAAATTCGAAGCCAAGCAGCGCGTGGCCGTCCAACGCCTCGGCGAGGCGTCGCAACGTCTCGGTGCCTGTGCGGTGCTGGCCGCTCTCGATCCGCGAGATCACCGACGTGGTTGTCCCCATCCGCTCGGCGACCTGCTGTTGGGAGAGCCCGAGCTGGGCGCGACGCATGATCGCTATCCGAGCAATCTGCTCGCAGGGCTCCAGGCGCTCGTAGGCTTCGCGGTAGCGCTTGTTGCGCGCGAGCTTGCCCTGAACGTGCTCGCTGACGCTGGTCCCGATTGGGCTGTGGTCCTTGATCATCGCTGCTCCTGGTCGGCTGTGTGCTCCGACCCTGGAGCTTAGCAGAATTGCGAAATCACTCTTACGGCGCATCGTGCCCAACGGCACGCGGCGGCATACGTCGCGGCGCGTCCATGCGAGCCCTGAAGTCCCGCCAACACTCTTCAGCGACGTGGATCTCGCGCTCTCCGACCTTCGCGGAGCGCTTCGCAAAGACATGCAGCAAGACGACGAACCGCTCTGATCGGCGGTAGAGCACGCGATACAGCTCCCGACCGTAGTGGCACCGCAGCTCGCGCAACTCCCCTCCACCTGCGAGGAGTGCGGAAACGGGAGATGGGGCATCGCGTCGCTCAGCAGGTTCAGGCGGTCGATCTGCCTCTCGACCGCAGCCTGGGCCTCATCTTCCAAGGCGTCTATGAGCTCGCGCGCCGGCTCGCGACCGTAGGCATCGCGGTAGTAGACGGCCTGGAGGTGGGCCACGACGATATCTGTACCCAACGCCCCGGACGATGCCCGGACGCCCGCTCTATAGGCCCAGATTTGCGGCGCTGTGCATCGTGCAGGGAACGATCGGCTCGCCGAAGTCCCGCTTGCGTCCGCGAATCATCGCCGCCGCCGACAGCCGCCAGCACTCAACTCGCTCATAGCCCGTCAGCGCTACCGCACCCGCAAGCGTCAGCGCCCCGTACATCCTTCCCCCGCCTCACGTTCACCCTCGTCGGCCGCCCTACCTCAAGCCAACGGCGCAATCCGTGACGAGCTAATCGAGGCCATGTGGCCCACCACGACCCCAAGCAAACCCGGCCGCGGCTCTGGCAAGCAGCGACCGACGCGCGCTGTGCTCGGCGACGCCTGGGTACTCGACGGCGAGCACTACCGCCTCGACCGCACCAAGACCAACATCGACCTCGACCAACCGGACCAACTCCTCGAACTCGCCGAACGAGCAATCGCGCTCGACCAATTCCACGAGGCATCCTGGCGCCTCGCACTCCAAGCTGAACACGCCCTCAGACTACGCGAATCCCTCACCGACCGCTACAACGACCTCGCCCACGCCCTCGACGAACAACCCGGGCCCCAACCCACCCGCGAGACACGGGTCATGTACCGACAGCTACTCGGACAGAACTGAGGCACAGAGCGATGAACAGCGAGCCGGCCCGGAGGACCGACACGCAGATTCGTGTACGTGGATTAGTCTATATATCACACCGCTACCGGCACCAATAGGCGGTCAAATGGCCTGCAAGCCGCGCGCGCTATTCGGAGCCCGAGGGCTGCATGAAATTATCCGACTACGCTTTCCACCCAGTCTTTTGAGCGGAAAGCGCAGCCCGAGCTTCACTGTTAAGCCGCTGTGACTTGCAGCGCCGGCTCGACGTTGCTCACGTCACCGATTGTGCCCTATTGAATGAAAACATGCTGGAGCTTAAAGACCCCTTGGTAGGCACCGGTTGTGAAACTTCCGTTCCCTGTAAACCCATTGCAACCCGCGAATTCTTGGACGGCGTATTCTAGTGGTTCGACGCTGTTTTTGATTTCGAGTTCCTTAGGTGTACCGCCAGCGAAGTTCTTATACGTCGCTGTTGAATGTGGGACACTCTGTCCGCCTACCGTTATTTTGCATTTTGACGCAGTTTTCAGTTCGATCTTGCACGTTCCCCCGTTGTTAACGATTTGCATTTCGCCCAGGAATTCTTCAGCTGCCTTTTTCTGTGTGATCGAATACTTATAGGCGCACTTTGACGTTGTCACTGTCGTGGTTTTTTCTTTGCTTTCCGCTTCTTCGCAACCGGCGTATTCTTCCGGGATAACGTTAGCTGTCGTACTGTTAGCTACCAGTTCGCCTCCAACCTTCACTTCTGTGCATACGAACGTTGAGTTCCTTCCATTCGTCTGCGATGGGAAGATGAACTTCTGTGTTGATACTGTTTTTCCGCCGCTTTCATTAAACTTCCCATTTCCTTCCTTATTGAATTCTAGTGCCGCACCTTCGCAGGCTAGCGCGATATTAGGCACGAGTTGTGCGAATAGCAAAAGTCCGACTACAGCTACTGCGACCCTCTTTACCATTATTAGAATACGAATCATCTCTGTTACCTGATCTCTCTTGCCTCTATTTCCTCGTTTCTTGTAAGAGTCCGTCGTTGGTGTGGTCCTGAATTACTCCCCAGGCTACGAAGCCGGTGACTGCCAACCAATGCGAAGCAGTTACAATCGAAATTCGTGCCATTAAGCCATCTCCCTTCTCTTACATGAAGTTGGAGGGTCGACGGGAGGCGCCTGGACCGCACGGCATGGCCGACTGGTCTGGTTTCCTCCCGCCGCCACCTCGAACCGTGCGTGCGGTTCTCCCGCACACGGCTCACCGACGTTCTTCACCGCAGGCATTCGGCTATCTCCCTCGCCACGCCCGATGAGGGCGCGGAGCGACGACGATTTCCGTTGAGATCGATCAGCCCGAGGCGGTCTGGGGACTGGAAGGCCAAGACCGACCAGCCGTAGCCGCGGCTACGCTTGTGGCGCTTGGCCACATGCGACACCACGCGGCGGGCCGCGTAGTTGCTGATCGCGCCGAAGTGGTGGGCTGAGTTCCCGTATCGGAAGTAGCCCGCCCAGCCGCGCAGGAAGCTGTTGACCTCCTGCACGGTGTCATCGACTGGGCGCAGCAGCCAGCGGCGGTCGGTGATCTCACGGACACGGTCGCGGGCGTGCTGCATCCCCTGACGTGAGGGCCAGCGGGCGAGGAAGCACACATGCCGAGCACCGCGCGCACGAACCCACCGGTGATGGAAACCGAGGAAGTCCACTCCCTCGCCTCCCTCCTCCAGATGCACGATCCGCGTCTTGGCGTCCTTGAACTCAAGTCCCATCTCCGCCAAGATCACCCGAAGCGCCGCGAGTGCCGCCTCGGCTTCTGCGCGTGTTCTGCACAGCGCCAGCAGATCGTCTGCGTAGCGCACAAGAACTCCTGCTCCGCGCTCGGTCCACTGCCGGTCGAGCCGGTACAGATAGACGTTGCACAGGCACGGCGAGATCACGCCGCCCTGCGGGGTTCCGGTCACGCTGCGCCTGACCGCTCCCGTCCTGCATCACCCCTGAGCGCAACATCGCGCGCAGCAGCTTCAGGACGTGACGGTCAACGATCCGCTCCTCGATCGCCGACATCAACCCATCGTGCGGGATCGTCCCGAAACAATCCGAGACGTCCGACTCCGCAACCCACCGCCCGCCGTCCCAAGCCTCATCAACGAGAACTTGGAGCGCGTCGTGCGCCGAGCGCCCAGGCCGAAACCCAAACGAGCACTCAAGCATGTCCGCCTCGAAGATCGGCTCGATCACCGTCCTCAACGCAGCCTGCACAACGCGGTCGCGAACCCAAGGGATCGACAACGGCCTTTACTCACCGGGCCTACCGGGCTTCGGGATGAACACCCGGCGGGCAGGCAACGGCCGATAGCTGCCGTCCTTCAAGTCCGCGGCCAGCCCGTCGAGGAGCTTGGCGACGCCGTACTCCTCAACGTCCGCGATGGTCTGCCGGTCGATGCCGGCCGCGCCACGATTAGCGCGCACCAACTCCCACGCCCGCTCCAGAACGTCCCTGCGATGGACCTTGTCATAGAGCGCGTGGAACCGACGTCCGGGACCGGCCTTGGCCGCCCGGTAGAGCGTTCGCTGCAGTTCTCGGACTTTGTCCCGCTTGGCGGTCCTAGCCATTTCTGGCACTCACCGGCCCTTCCCTGTGCGTGACGCATGAACGAAGCAGCGGCCCTCCCCTCACCAACGGTTCTGTTTCCGCTCAGCTCAATCGGTACTACGGCCGCCTCCGACGCCCACCCGGCACCTCATCCACTTCCCAGCGCAAACCGGTTATAGGACAGGACACTCCGGCGACAATCTCGCAGGCCGCCGAGCCGGGGAGGGCCTCCCCAGTTCCCGCCGCCACCCTCTTGACGTTCCACGCCCCATACGCCGGGAGGTTCCTCAAGGCAGCAATCCAGGCTCTACACCCCTTCCGTGGCCTTCGCCGTGACACCCGCGGCTCGGCTCCTCCTCTTCCCACCCGCAGGCGGACCTCTAACGACGCGACAGGCTTCGCGTGACGCTGCGGACCGCCAAGTGCCTTCCCCCAACGGGGCTTTCGACGCTGGGCTTCGACCCGGCCCGTTTCCAGACCGAACCGCCAGCCTACTACCGAGCCTCCTGGCAGCTACTCGAACGGGACTCACACCCGCCGGCGACGACGAGCTTATGTTGGATCAGCTACTCAAACAGCACCTCCAACTCTGGGCGCGCAGCGAAGCGTGGTTAGGCTCGGGGTCCGAAGACCATGTGGGTTATCATTTTGTCTACGAGATATGTTCGATCACTGTCCTTAGAACTTTGCTTGTGATGAACGAGACTGGATGCACCGGTAGTTTGATATGGCCCGGCTTGAGCCCAGGCTCTTCGTATAGTCGGTAGCCCAGCCACGGAGCGAGCTTTCCACCGGTCCTGCCGATCATGAACACTGGAGCGTCGGGAAATCCTATTGCTCGGGCGGCATGATCGTCTACGACTATCTGCTTGGCGAGCCGACTGTTTTCGCGGTCGCTTTCCCATTCCGAGGGGCCTAGGCCGGGAACCTGCTCAGCGATACCGTCGAGGTATGCTTCTGTTACATAGCGTGTGTGTTCTTGGCCCTGCTCGTAGTAGAAAGTCTCGATGAAGTTCCACAACCTGTCCTGTGCACCAGCGGCCAGCGCCGCCACTTGTTGACTCACAAAAGCATTTGGGTAAGGCGATGAGGCCGTCATAAACGAGCGATACTGAATCTTGACGATATTTGTGCGTACCCATTCGCGGATAATGTCTGGCAGTAGCCACACCACAAACGTGCGGACATCGGCACTCTCCAGATCGCCGAAGACCTGTAGTGTTATAGGCGCTGAAGGCAGCCCGAGCGTATCTCCGCTCTGAGGTATGCCACTGAGGAGCGCGGAGACTTCCTTCTCCACGGCAGATGACGGCTGACCTGATGAGCCCGCAACGTTAGTTACGCCTCTAGCGATCAGAACGCCAGCTGCCGCAACTGCTATCGCAACAGGCACGACTCGACCCAACCGTGTGCCGGGTTTCCGTCCCGGCATTCGCGGCGCTGCTCGGGGATCAGCCAACGCTCTGGGCATCGAACTATGGCGCTTTGCCACGCTAGCCTCTGCCGATCCCCCACAGCGAGCCGACAGCGCGGCCTCTGAGTGGTGCCTTCGTAAGGGTCATTCGTTGGCGTGGTCCTGCATTATTCCCCCAGCTACGACGCTGGTGACTGACAAACCCGCGGTTAGCTACTTGCAGTAAACGACGCTACGCTTGTTGCTGAAACGCAACTGTCAGAGACACGAGCGGCGAACTTGTCGCTAGGCAATTTTGCCGTCGTGGAGCCGAAAAAGAGGTGGGATAGCCCGAGGGATTGGTGCGAGAAATGTCTCCGACTGTCGAGCTGAAGGGGATTAGGCGTAATGAGAAACATACCGGTAAATCAAGGCGCCTGGTGCTCTCCGTGCCTTTCCCTGCGCCAGGGCAAGACCGCCGCGTACGGCAGGTTCACTGACTTGTCTCTAATAGCAGCATACCGAGAGCAGGAGTAGCGTCGTTTACCGCAAGGTTGGTCTCATTGACTACGGACTCGGTAGACAGCTGGCTTCGTAGCTGGGGAAGCTATGCAGGACCGTATCGAACGCTTCGGGCGCACCAAGAGCAACACACGACGCCTTCGCGTCGTGCTCGCGGGTACCCTATTCGTCGCCGTCGCGTTTGGCGCTGTCCTGGCTGCTGGGGTGGTAGGCACACATGGCAGCCAGAATAATCGCATAGGCCGTGAAGTCGAGGCGTTTCTGGCTGGGGTTCCCCAGGAAGGACAAACGCTAGGGGCACCTACTGCGCCAGTGACTATGCAAGTGTTTGCAGAACTTGAGGACCCCAGCAGCGCCGTCTGGCTCCAATACGATCTTCCGGCGATCATCTTCGAGTTCGTGCGTACCGGCCGCCTGAGGATTGAATACCGCTCCTTTAAGACCAACACCATCGAGTCTGAAATGTTCGTCAAGCAGCAAGCGGCGGCGCTTGCCGCGGGCGAGCAAGACAAACTATGGAACTATGCCTATATTTTTTCCTTCGAGCGGGGCCAGGTCCGCACACCCTACGCGACTGAAAGCTACCTAGCCAACATTGCCCGTCAAATTCCTGGGCTGAACATGACACGATGGAACAAGGACCGCAATCTTGATAAGCGAATCGAACAAGTAGTCGAAGAAGACCAACGGGGCAGGGCTGATGGAATCCACGTTACACCGGCCTACCGGATAGGACCCACCGGCGGAGCACTAAAAAACTTCGCGGGCAGCGTATCCCGTCTATATGCCGACCAAACACACCGCACGACGTGGGCCAGCGCCAAAGACATTGCCAGTGCGATCAACCGACTCCGCTAACAGAGACGGCTTCTTTGCTAGTGCCAAGAATACGTTGAGCGAGACGTAAGACGTCTATCAAGAATCGCGTCCCCTAGTCCATTGCGATGCCGCGGTCGCGGTCCTGGCGGATGCTTTCGCGCATCGCGCGGGCGGCCTCGCTCTCACGGTCGGGGTTGTTGGGGTTAAAGCCGGGGCGCTCGGGCGGCTCGGCTTCGGGGGGTGTGGCGCGCTCGTCGGGTGCGCTGGCGAACGCGTCGTGGCGGCCGGTGTCGGGGTGGGCGAGAGCGGTTTGGTGCTGTGGGTCTGCGGGCTTTCTTCGCCCCATAGGAGGGCATATCGTGGACTTCGGGCTTTGTGGGCGGCTTGGGGCCCCCGTGGGGGCTGCTCGACTCTTGTCGGCTGTGCGGCGTCCCTGGCGCGTCAAACGGCGTTACGGTTGCTCTGTCGACTCCGTGGGTTCGGTTGTGGAGGCGAGACGGTCCACGAGCTGGCGGGGTGTCCATACCGCTGGCGTTGCCAGGTTGGCAGCGTGTAGATCGGCATCGCCGCTGACGATCGCGTCGACTTTGGCTGCTTGGGCGAGTGCCACGAGGTAGTCGTCCTTGGGGTCGCGCGTGGCGTCCTTGAGCTGTGGCGGATCGGCACGAACGGTTGCGTGGCGCTCGATGCGTGCGATCAGCTGCCGCGCGGTCGCCTCGTCGAACCACCGGCGGAACTTTGGGCGCAGCGCGACGCGGTGCAGCTCGGCGATCAGCTGCGGGCTGGCGACGATCTCAAGGCGGTCGTCGACCCAGGCGCTGAAGATCCGATCCGGCGGTGAGCCGCGAGGGCCGATCAGGGCGGAAAGGAAGACGCCCGGATCGACTACGACACGGATCACGCGCCGCCGCGCCGCTCCCGGCGCGAGGCGGCAAGCTCCTCGTAGGCCACGCGCTCAGCTTCCTGCTCGCTGAGGCCTGCCGCGGCCTGTGTCGCGTCGACCATCCGTCGCAAAAGGTAGGCGTTGACTGCGCGCTCGACGACGGCGCCATCGGCGAGGCCGGCGACGGGCTCGCCGAGCTGTTCGCGTGCTTGCGCGACGATCGACGCGTCGAGGGATACCGTGACTCTGCTCGTAGTGGCCATGGGAACACGGTAGCGCCCGGGGCGGAGGGGTATGGGCTCCGGCGCCGCGCCGCTGGGGGCTGGGCTGGGCGGGGCGCGCCCATGTGGGTGGGCGACGGCTCGCTTATGCGACGCGCTGGCCGGGGAGGGTTTCGCGCCGACGATGTGCAGGACGCGGTGGCGATGCAGCTGCGCCACGGCCATGCGGCGAAACGCCTCCGCGCGCAGCCGCACCCGCGGCCGCCACGGCTCAGGGCTTCCCACCCAGTAGCGCTCGCGTACCAGCGGGTCCACCGCCGCGCCGCATAGGGGCTCGCGACGCGCGCCATCGCGAGATCCGGGTCCGCCGCCACAGCTGTAGCCACCTCCTCCAGCGTCGCGCCGGCCTCGGTCTCAGCGACACGCGAGCGACAGCTGTGAAAACTCCTGGGGAAACTCGGCGTGCCGTCCGAAGAGCCTGGTACGCTTAAAGCGTTTGTGGGTACAGGAGATTCGAGATGCCGGAGGAGGGACTCGAACCCCCGACACGCGGATTATGATTCGCGCGCCTCAACCTCGATCTGGCTCTAATTAGCGGGTTTTCGCCGTAGATACAGGCCCTATTTCAGCCTGGGCGTGGCCCTCTCTAGAAATCCTAGAGAAATCTGCCTCTCGACTCGAACCTCGTTGGCCGGTTCGACTCGATGGAGGTCTACAGCAACATGAGCGGCAAATCTCGCCCCACGGGGCATCTTCAGGTCCGCCCCGACAAGACGGGTGGCGGACGTTCGTATTGGGCCTTCTGGTACGACCAGGATGGCGAACGAGGCGGACGCCGGCTCGGCCCGGCGCACGTCCGCGACTCGGGCCGCCGCAGCGCGCGGGGCGCGATCATCTGGCGGGCGGGCAACGGACCCCGCCCGACGCCCGAGCACCTGACGCCGAAGGACGCCGAGGCGCAGTTGGACGCGATCCTGCGCGAGCTGGAGACCGTAGCCGAGCTCCCCGAGCCCGACGAGCAGCAGGCGACGCTCACGGACGCTCTCTACGGCTCGATCGCTGAGCGCGAACGCGACAAGGGCCTCAAGCGCTCAACGCTCGCCGGCTACAACGCCATGACCGAGCGCATGTACCGCGATCTCGGCGCCGACACCCCGCTCCGCGACTTCGCCGACGGCCGTCTGCGTGCCTACTTCGCTGACTTCAAGTCCTACAAGGTGCGCGGCGAGAAGGCAGCGAAGAAGGCCCGCGCCGAAGGTAAGGAGGTTCGCCGGATCGAGGTCGAACGCTGGACGGCGCAGCCGCCCGGCAGCCAGGCCGTCGAGGTCGCCACCAAGGCAGAGACCGTCCAGCTCGCCGACGAACTACCGGGCACCTGGAAGCACCGCCGCCGCGGCGCCTACCGCGTCGTGCCCCTGAACGCCCAGCGCCCCAAGTGCGTCACGCTCGCAAAGGCGAAGGCCCTCGAAGCCGAGGGGTATGTCATCGCCCGACGCAAGACGAAGGTGTGGATGCTCGTAGAGCCCGCCGCCGCGCAGACCCGCAACGAGTACCGCGATGTCCTCTCGGCCGCCTTCGACTACGCCGTGCGCAAGCGCTGGCTCGACGTGAACCCGCTGGCCGAGGTCAAGCGCGCCAGCAAGCGCGAGGAGCGCGAACGTATCTTGCGCCGCGAGGACTTCTACGACACCGACGAGGTTGCCCGCCTCCTCGCACACGCGCCTGGTGTTCTGGAGGAAGCGTTCTGGCTCTGCGGCGCCCACGCGGGTCTACGCCTGCCCGGCGAGGCCCTTGGCATGAAGTGGGGAGCCGTTGACTTCCAGGCAGGCGTGATTCGCCCCTACGACAATTGGGTGCTGGGCCAGCTCGACACGACCAAGACCGGCGACTCGGAGGCCATCCCCATGACGCCCCGGATGGCTCGCGCTCTGGCGAAGCTCAAGCAGCGCGGCTATGCGACTAGCGATGATGACTTCGTGTTCGCCTGCGAGCTCGAACCGGAGCGGCCCGTGCCAGAGCGCCCGCTGCGCGAAGCGTTCAAGCTCGCGCTCCAGGCGGCCGGATTGAAGCCGATCAAGATGTATAACCTGCGCCACTCGTTCGGCACGAGCCTGGCCGCCAAGGGCGTCGATGTGAGGACGATTCAGGCGCTCATGCGGCACAAGCGCATGAACACGACCGAACAGTACATGGCCTACGCGCCCCGGCCGGAGTTCGCGAATCAGATCACGCGGGCGCTCGATCCCGACAGCCTGCCCGAGAACGTCATCCCGATACGCCCCGCACCCATCGACGGAACCGCGGCGTTCTTCGAGCGCTTGGAGGAGGAGATCCCCGCGAAGTGGTTGCGCGAGATTCAGCGTCTCGCCGCAGAAACCGGAGCGCGAGTAACGGCATAGCCCACGCTCTCCGCTTCCATAGCCTCCCCGAGCATCCACATGGTATGCGGGAACTGCCGATTGCGCCGTGGGGGCTGAGCGTCGTGGTTAGCTGCCTTCTGACCGGGCCTGGGCTGGCGTGGGGTTGTCGTGGAGGTCGGTCGGGGTGTGCTTCGTGTCGGCGTGCCAGCTTGCGAGGAGGTCGAGTTGCTGTTGTGCTTGGCTTGCTGGTTCGGCGGTGTAGGCGATGAGCGTCAGTCCGTCGCCCGTCAGCTCAAGGGCGTCGCCGGTCAGCTCGATCTCCCCGATGAGCGTGTTGTGCAGGCGCTTCATGCTCGTTTGGTGGAGGCGAACGTCGTGGCGTGCCCAGCGGGTAGAGAACGCGGTGCTGTTGGTCGCCAGTTCGCCGACGAGCTGGTTGAGTGCTGCATCCTGTGGGCTCTTTCCGGCTTGGATGCGTAGCGCCGATGTGAAGTCGTCGGCGATGCTGTCCCACTGGACGAAGAAGTCGGGCGCGCGTGGGTCGAGGAAAACGAAGCGGGCGATGTTCAGCGGTAGCATCTCCGGTGCGAGTACCCCGGCGTACAGCGCGAAGCACAGCTTGTTGGCGGCGAGGATGTCCATGCGAGCGTTGCGGATATACGCGGGTGTCTCGGTCATCGAGTCCAGCAGGCGGCGGATGCTCGGGCGAACGTCGGTGCGGCTTCGCCCGGCGGGGCGGCCTGTCGGGGCGCCACTGGGCGGCGGCGCGGCAGCGCGGGCGAGGTCGAACAGGTGGATGCGCTCGGCCTCATCGAGTTGCAGGGCGCGGGCGAGCGCGTTCAGGACGGACTCGGATACGCCTCGGAGGTTGCCGCGCTCAAGGCGGGCGTAATACTCGTTGCTGATCCCGGCGAGGATCGCTACCTCCTCGCGCTTGAGACCCTGGACACGGCGGCCACGGCCGTACTCGGTGATCCCGGCTTGGGCGGGCGTGAGCCGCGCCCGCCGGCTCATCAAGAACTCTCGGATATCGCCTGTGCTTGCCACGGGCACCACGTTACGCCGTCTGCCCCGGCTGAACCACGTACTGCCAGTACACGTTCTGACAGGTCCTTTCGCGCCGCCACGTTCCGCGCTGAGATTGGTCCCACACACCAGCTCGAAAGGCTCCTCCCGTGAACTCCACGATCACTCCCACACCAAGCCGGACAGCACAGCGCGCAGCGCTCGGCGTGGCGATGCTCGGGTTCTTCGTCGTCGCGCTTGACGCGCAGATCGTGAACGTCGCGCTGCCCACTATCCGGCAGCACCTCGGCGGTGGCTTGGCCGGCTTGCAGTGGGTCGTGACGGGGTACACGCTGATGTTCTCCGCGCTGCTGCTGTTCGGCGGCACCCTCTCCGATCGTGTCGGCGCGAGACGCGCCTACAGGGTAGGCATGATGCTGTTCGTCGCCGCCTCTTTCGTCTGCGGTATCGCGCCGACGCTTGGCAGCTTGATCGCCGGGCGGATCGTGCAGGGGTTCGGCGCGGCGATGATCACGCCGACATCGCTGGCGCTGATCCGCGAGGCATACGACGACGACGCAGCGCGGGGCAGGGCGATTGCGTATTGGGCGCTCGGCGGGTCGGTAGCCGCTGCCGCCGGGCCGGTACTCGGTGGTCTGCTGACGCAGATCCACTGGCGGCTGATCTTCGATGTGAACGTTCCGGTTGGCGCCGCAGCTCTCCTCGTGCTCACGCGCGTCGCTGAGTCACCGCGCCGTGAGCGACGGTTTGACTGGACAGGCCAGATCGCGGCGGTCCTCGCCCTCGGCGGTCTGACGTTCGGGATCATTGAGGGTGGCCGTCTCGGCTACGGAGCAACCCCCGTGCTCGTGGCGTTCGCCATCGCCGCCGCCTCAGCGGTCGCGTTCGTCCTCGCCCAGGCGAAGGGCCGGCGGCCGATGGTGCCGCTCGGCCTCTTTAGCTCCCGTGCGATGAGTACCGGCCTGGGTATCGCTGCGATCACGATGGCCGCGTTCTACGGGGTCGTGTTCGTGCAGAGCTTGTACTTCCAGCAGCAGCGTGGTCAGAGCGCATTGATTACGGGCTTGTTGTTCCTCCCGATGACGGGCATGGTCGCAGCGCTCAACCCGATCGTCGCGCGGGTAATGCAGCGCCGGGGACTGCTGCCAACCACGATCGCCGGCATCGTCGTCATGGCTGGCGGCCTCGGCGCGCTATGCCTCCTGCCGGCTGGCGCCCCCGTGTGGTCGGCGTCGCTGCTGATGGTCCCGGTCGGCGTGGGAGGCTCGTTCACGGTGCCGCCGCTGACGGCGCTCGTCATGGGCCAAATCCCGGCTGAGCGCGCAGGGACAGCGAGCGGCGTGCTCAACACCGCCCGCCAGATGGGCGGCTCGCTCGGTGTCGCCGTGTTCGGCGCAGTCATCGCGACCCAGGCCAGCTTCGTCAGCGGCTTGCGGCTCGACTTCGGCATCACAGCCTTGCTCCTGATCGGAGCCGCAGGCGCAGCCCTCAGGCTTCGCCCGAGCGAGCAAGCGAACACCAAACTAGCTACGACCGAAAGGACGCCATGCAATACGTGACCCTCAACAACGACCTCCAGATGCCGGCTCTCGGCTTCGGCGTCTTTCAGGTGCCCGACCCTGCCGAATGCGAACAGGCCGTTGCTCAAGCACTCCAGGCCGGCTACCGGCTGATCGACACGGCGGCCTCATACGCCAATGAGGAGGCGGTCGGACGTGCCCTCGCTGCCAGCGGTATTCCGCGCGAGGAGCTGTTCGTCACGACCAAGCTCTGGGTCGCAGACGCCGGCTACGACCGCGCGAAGCTGGCGTTTGCGCGGTCGCTGGAGAAGTTCGGGCTCGACTACCTCGACCTGTACCTGATCCACCAGCCCTACGGCGACTATTACGGCGCGTGGCGAGCGATGGAGGAGCTGTACGCCGAGGGCCTGATTCGCGCGATCGGCGTCAGCAACTTCTACACCGACCGGCTCATCGACCTGATCCTCAACAACAAAGTCACGCCCGCCGTGAACCAGATCGAGACGCATGTGTTCAACCAGCGCACCGCCGACCAGGCCCTAGCGAGCGAGCACAACGTCCAGATCGAGGCGTGGGGGCCGTTCGTCGAGGGCAAGAACGGCTTCTTCTCCAACCCGATCCTCGCCGGGATCGCGGAGAGCCACGAAAAGACCGTCGCGCAGGTCGCGCTCCGCTGGCTGACCCAGCGCGGCATCGTCGCAATCCCAAAGTCAGTCCGCGCGGACAGGATGGCCGAGAACTTCGACATCTTCGGCTTCGACCTCTCCGACGAGGAGATGAGCCAGATCGCGACCCTCGACACAGGCGAGAGCCAGTTCTTCGACCACCGCGACCCAGAGGCCGTCATCCGAATCAGCTCACGCCCCACACCATGAGGGCCAGGACGCAACTGCGTGACCGGAACGGCGTGGATTGTCGGCTCCACCAGGCCCGCACTGCACCGATTCGCTCTCCCCGCCGCTGAGAATCGCCGCTGGGTCGCTTTCTCACGGACGACCAGGACGGGCTTCCCGGCGAGTGCCTGTCGAAGCGGCTTGTTGGTACTACGAGACTGACATCGAGTACAGGCACTCCTAAGCAAGCAAGGTCGAATGCACCCGCTGCGGAGCCCAGCTTGCCCGTCAATTTTCGCATCCCTGCGGGGATGCGACCGGGCTGTGACCGGCTCCGCATCGGGCGGAGCCACCCGTATCCAAAGGAGGGCGCTATGCCTACACGCACCCACTGGCCCGGAGACGAAGGTTACGACCGCAGGGAGTTCGCAAGCCGTCTCGGCTGGGACGCAATCGCAAGTTGGGGACTCAACGGCTGGGACCTCGACAGCTGGCCGTATGTCGTCGTCTATCACCGCGGCGAGACGGAACTCGCGGTGGATGTGGAAGGCGACATCGACATCGAGAAGGTCCCGACGCGCGAGGAGCGCGACCGCAGGACCGACGAGATCGCCTTCTTCTACTGGAAGACATCATGGCCCGGCGGGCGTAGGGCTCGCCGGGCCACACGTCACTTTATGCTACTTCCGCTATAATCTTGCTATGCGTAGTTCTGATCTAATCGTGACCGGACGCAGGCGTGCAGGGCTCTCTCAGGACGAGCTCGCCGGGCGCCTGGGGCGCCCGCAGTCAACTATCGCCCGCTGGGAGACCGGCCAGCAGCACCCGCCGCTTGAGAGTGTCATCGAAGCGCTGCGGGCCTGCGGCCTTGCAGCTCACCGTCGGCATCGCGCGCTATGACGACTCCTACGGCGCACAGATCGCGCGGCAGCTGCGGCTCGACCCGGCAGAGCGCGTAAAGCGCTTGACGCCAGCGTGGGCCACTGAGGGCTTTGACCCTCTCGGCGCCCTCGCCGAGCTGGCCGGACAGGCGCGTTTCGTCGTGATCGGCGATGTCGCCGGCGCCCTGCACGGCTCGCCGGTCATGCTCGGCGCTCGAACGCTGCACGTAGTACCAGCAGAGACCGCGCTGGGCCGCATCGAGCAGACCGCCCGGCGACTCGACGCCCAGCCGAGCGCCGAAGGGACAGCGCAGACGCAGCGCTGGACACTGCCCACCGGCGGGGAGCTGCACGTCACGCAGATGCCGCCCGGCACGCGCGGCTACCGCGACCTCGCGCGCGACGCCGAGACCATGCAGATCGCCCCGAGCACGTCTGTCAGAGTCGCGTCGCTGCTCGACCTCATCCGCATCGCCGAGGCATCCCCCGATGCCGGCGCGCGCGCTTCGGTCCCGGCTCTATGGGCCACCCTTGAGATGCGCCAACGCCAGGCGGAAACCACACCGGCAAAGACATGGCAAACGGCCAGTCGATAGACGAAGGACGCCAGGCCATTCTCGCGACCGTGGCCGGGCGCGGCATAATGTCAGGCGGCGGAGAAGTAGTGAAAGGCGGCACCTGTCGTCTCAACTCCGGCGAGCTCGGCGACCTCGATGTTGAGGTCGCCGTTGCGGTAGGCGAAGGGCAGCAGCCGTGCCCAGCGCTCAGCGCCGTCAATCCGCGTGACTCGCTCGGCGGTCTCGGGGTCGATGATCGCGAGGTCAGGGTTGATCCAGTCGGCGTGCGGCCCGCTGATGGTCACGCGCTCGCGGTCGGCGAGGAGCTGCGCGACAGGTCGCTCGATCCACTCGTTGGTGCGTAGGTCGAACTCGAAGGTTGTGAAGTTGACTTCGAGCATGGAAGGTTCCCTTTCAGGGCACCAGGGTTGAGAGGGCATCGAGCACCAACCCTTGCGCCTCTGCAAAGGATGGCGCGTCCGGCGCGAGTCCGGGAACAGTCTGCTCATAGGCCCCGCGCAGCTGCTCCACGTTCGCTTCGATTCGCGCTCGCCGGTCGCCCTGCTTGACCAGCTCGAACTTCGCGCGCGCGAGTTGACGGACGTGAGCGCGGTCCAGTTGATCGTCGTGCTGGCCGAGGATCAACGCGAGGTCGGAGAGGTCGGTCGGCCGCTGTCGCTGGAGCAACGTCCGCAACTTCTCGGCCACGGTCTCGGCAAGGGTCAGAACGGGGATCTGGAACCGCGCGTAGTAGGGCGGTCCGATGGCCGTCCATTCGGGCTCGTCGGACACCGCCTCCCGGTAGCTGATCTCGACGGCGATCTGCCCGTTGTGATGCGGCGTGTGAAAGGCGATCTGGTCGAAGTCGAGACTGTGCTGGGAGTCGGTGGCGGGCACGCCCGGCTCGATGCGCAGCATTGGCTCGTCGGTCGCGCGCCTCATCGTGTCGGCTATGTCGGCGGCGGCGATCTTGTGCTTCGGAGGGTTGGTGCGGGTGGCGTCGAGGTCGGCTGAGAAGCGGCTGAACCCGCGGACGTGGCGCAGCACGAAACCCCCCTTGAAGCAGAGCTGGCCGGGGAATTGATCGGCGAGATGCGCAGCGACCGTCACCAGGGCGAAGTCGCGCTCGATCAGCTCGATCGGCCGGTCCAGTTGTTCGGCGAGCTCCTGCAGGTCGTACTCGTTGTGGATGAGGCGGCGAGGAAGTGTCATCCGACCAACCTGTGCGCGAGCAAGGCGTCGGGATCGACGTTGATCCGCAGGCCCCATCGTGGACTGCTCGGCCCCCGATCCGGCGCGGAGGACGAGAGCAGAACGTGGGCATGGCTGTGCCCTCGCAGCGCCAGCAGCGGCTCGGCGGCAGCCGCGCCATGCAGAAGCTCAAGCAGATAGCCGAGTCGCCGCGCCACCGCGGCGCTCCCATAACGTTCCGCCGCCTGAGCGAAGCGCTCGGGACTTGTGCGGCCGGGCACGGCGCGATCGACCGCCTCTGCCGTCTGCGCCATGCTCACCCCCCAGCGTGGGTTTGCCAGGCAATCGAGGATCGCCCTCTCGGGCAACGCGATCGAGGGGCCGTCCGGCGAATACAGCCCCCATATCCGCTCCGGGGCCAGTACCGCGTAGCGGACCTGATCGCCCTGCCAGCTCCAGTCGTTCAGGCGGTGGGAGGTCAAGACGATCACCCGAAAGAAGTGCTGGTCGCTGAGGTTGAACTCCGTCAGCGCTCGACCCGCAGTAATGAGATATGGCTTCGGCGTAACCGCGTCGATGAGATCCAGCAGACGAACGTCGGTCGATCCAGTCGGCGCCACCAGGAGGTAGACGCCTCGCCGTACGCGCCGCAAGCGGCCGTCATGGTTGAGCTGACGCAGCGCATCCTGGCTGCGTCGCCGAGAGCCCGCAGTTGCGTCCAGCGCCTCGATGTCCTCGTCCAGGCGAACGACCGGATGGCGCCGGGCGTCCATTGCTCTACGACTCAGCGCGACGAACGCCCGCTCGCTGAGCGGCCGCTCGGACAGGGGGATAGCGGGAGAAGCCATGTCGATCCTTGTTGCATGAGTGATCTTACAACATTCTTGTTGTTTAGCTCAAGCAAACGGGAAGCACGATCGACGCGCCGATACCGCGCCTCCCGACTCGATCTGCAGGGCTGTCTTTGCGGCCCCACGCCCCCAGCGCGGCCCTCCAGGGAAATCACAGGGAAATCCACACCTGGCCACCGCACCCGCGAAAATGGCTTGAACACAGACTTTACGCCATGCCGGAGGAGGGACTCGAACCCCCGACACGCGGATTATGATTCCGCTGCTCTAACCGACTGAGCTACTCCGGCGGGTGGCCCGCAGTGTAACCGGCACCCGCAACACACCCCCGCCCGGCAAGCCCCAAACGGCCCGCTCGGGCCCGCCGCCAGCCGCTCGGGCCCGCCGCCAGCCCACTCGCCCCCAGCGCCGCCCATCCTCGCAGCCCCCGAGGCGCACCCGGCCGGCAAGCCGTCGAAGTACCACACCCCCGGCGCCCCCATACACCCCTGCCCCCGAGGTACCCACGCCCCTTACCGAGCCCCGCGCGCCCGCGCCCCGCCCCTAAATAAGTACTTCCAGCCCCTTGGTGAGTTGGGTCCAGTACGCAACCCCTTCGGCTTCGGCATCGGCGAGCGGCACTTCCAATCGCTTGGTCGCCCGCTGGAGCGAGGCGTCGCGAGCGTCCTCGTAGGGCGCGAGCAGCCGCAGCGGCACCTCTTCGGCTTCGATTTCGGCGGCGCTGTAGAGGGCGTTGAACCGGACGGTCCCTTCGGGGAGCGTCTGGAAGCCGGATGCGGCCCAGGCGCGGATGTCGGCACAGATGTTGGCTAGCGGGAGCACGGCGAGTTTTTCGAGCTTGTGAGCGTAGGCGCGGACGGCGCGGGTGAGGTTGCGGTCGCCCCAGCGAAGGTCGCGGACGGTGTGCGCGAAGGCCTCGATCGCAGAGTCGTCGGGCCGGTAGACGACGAGCGCCATCGTGCCGAGGATTTCGTCGCCGATTTCGTTGGACTCGTTGTTCTGTGGGGAGCCGGCGGCGGCCTGCGGGCATTCGGCGAGCGTGTGCTGCACGAATGCTTCGGTGTCGCGCTGGTCGGTCGCGAGGTTGGCGCGGGCGATGTGCACGAAGCGGTAGCTCGCGCGCAGGTAGGTGCGTGTCGCGGCGCGATCGCGGGCGGTCCCGGCCGGGCTCGCGGTCCCGGCCGGGCCACGCGCAGCGGCGGCGGGCACGGCCGTGGCAAGCGCCCCGGCAGCGACCGCCGTGGCGGCGAGCAGCGCAGCGAGCGCGAGTGGCAGGCGGGGTCTTTCGGCGGCGGTACGCATCGAGATGGGCAACACGGGCGGGGTGAGGCTTGACCATCAGCGTACGCCAAGCGCGCGATCGTGCCTGCCCCCGTACGCCAAGCGCGCGATCGTGCCTGCCCCCGTACGCCAAGCGCGCGATCGTGCCGCGCTCCCGGTCGTCGCAGCACCGCGGCGAGCGGGTACCGGCGGGGCGGTGCGTTAGCCTGCCAAGCGTTATGCACAGGCCCCAGACGACAGGCACGCTGCGCAGGCCCACCGCCATGGTGGCGCTCGCTGCCGCCGCGCTGCTGGCACTCGGCGGGATGGGACTTGCAGGCACGAGCGCGGCAGCCGCGAGCACCGGCTCGCCGGCCTCGACCACGCCGCCGACGACGACGACGACGGGCACGACGGGCACAACCCCGACGACCACCACGCCGGCCGCGTCGCCCTCGCCCTCCTCCCCATCCACTCCAACCTCCCCCTCGACCCCGTCCGCACCGACATCGCCACCCACCCCCACGACAGCGCCGCACCCGCCGCTGACGCCGACGCGCGTGGTGCGGCTGCCGCCGACGGCGATCGCGGACGGCACGGATCCATTGGTGGTGACGCTTTCGGCGCCCCCGGCAGGCGACTCGCCGCGCCCGATGCTGGAGCCGGCGGTGGCGGGCAGTTGGCGGGTGGCGGGCGACAGCGAGGTGTTCACGGCGGCGGCAACGCTGGCGCCATGCTCGACGTACACGCTGACGGTGTGGGCGAACACGGTCGCGACGGGCCATGCGCGGGTGGGGCGCAAACGCAGCGTCAAGCTGCAGGTCGCGTGCCCGCCGGTCGCCGGCCTGCAGGAGGCGTTCGCGCGGCTGGGCTACCTTGGCGCGAAGCTGCACCCGACCTACCGGGTGCACCTGCCGCACGACGGCCGGGAGAGCATGCGCGCGGCGGCGCAACAGGCGTACCGCCCGTTCCGCGGGGGGCTGGCGCCGGAACCGAGCGACGCGCCGCCGGTGCAGCTCGGCACGCTCGACGCGACGACGAGAGGCGCGATCGAGGTGTTCCAGGCCGACCATCGGCTCCCGATGACCGGTGCGCCGAACGCGCTGATGTGGCGGGTGCTGCTCGAGGTCGAGGGTCTTTACCACCGCGACCCGCACCCGTACACGTGGGTGTCGGTGACGGAGTCGCTGCCGGAGACGATGGAACTGCACGAGGGAAGCCGGGTCGTGGTTAGCAGCCCGGCGAACACGGGCGTGGCGGGCGCGGAAACCGAAAAGGGGATCTTCCCGATCTATGCGCGGTATGTATCGACGACGATGACGGGCACGGACCCGGACGGCGAACACTATGTGGCGCCGGACGTGCCGTGGGTGAACTACTTCAACGGCGGGGACGCGGTGCACGGCTACCCGCGGGCGTCGTATGGCTTCCCGCAGTCAAACGGCTGCGTGGAGCTGCCGATCGGCACGGCGGACGAGATCTTCCCGATGCTCGCGATCGGCGACGTCGTGTGGGTGCAGTGAAGGTGCAGCGGTCTCGCAGGGCCCGCCGGCGGCGCCCCGGCGGCGCCGCGATGGGCTGGGCCGGCCGGTGAGCGAGCAGCCCGTGGGCGAGCGTGGCCCGGTGCGGGTCGAGCACGACGGCCCGCTGGCGGTGCTGACGCTCGACAGCCCGCCGCTGAACCTGTTCGACGAGCGCCTGATGGAGGCGCTGGAGAGCGCGGTCGGCGCGCTCTCCAGCGAGCCGCCGCGCGGTTTGCTGGTTCGCGCCGAGGGCCGGGTGGTCAGCGGCGGTGTGGACGTACACGTCTTCGACGGTCTCGACGCGGCGGCAGGCAGCGCGCTGTGGGAGCGGCTGCTCGGGGTGGTGCACCAGGTCGAGGAGTTGCCGGCCCCGACGGTGTTCGCGGCACACGGGCTGTGTTTGACGGCGGCGTTCGAGCTGTCGCTGGCGTGCGATCTGCTGCTTGCGGCCGAGTCGGCGCGGTTCGGGCTGGTCGAGACGGTGGTGGGGTTGACGCCGGCGATGGGCGGCACCCAGCGGCTGGTGGAGCGCGCCGGGCCGGCCCGCGCGCGGGAACTCGTGATGACGGGCGAGCTGTTCGACGCAGCGACGCTCGAGCGCTGGAACGTCGTCAACCGGGTGCTGCCCGATGAGGATTTTGAGAGGGACGCGCGCGCACTCGCGCGCGCGTTGGCGGGGGGCCCAACCCGGGCACACGCAGCGACCAAGGCGATCGTGCGGGCGGCCCTCGAAAACGGCGGCGGCGCGCGGGCGGCGGACGCGAGGGTGCCGGAGCTGGCGGGCGCGCTGTTCGAGACCGAGGACCTGAGGCGCGCGGTGCGGTCGTTTCTCGAGCGCGGGCCGGGGCACGCGACCTACGAGGGTCGCTGACCCTCGCCCTCGCCCGCGGCCGCTCCCTCGCGCGCCGCCTCGACGGGCAGCTCGTTCTCGCCGGCGGCCGCTGCGGCGGCGCGGTTCTCGTCCTTGACGGCGATCCAGATCTCCTCGCGGTAGATCGGCAGCTCCGAGGGCGCGGCGATCCCGAGGCGCACGGTTTGGCCGCTGACCTCCATGACGGTGACGAGGATGTCCTCGCCGATTACGACGCGCTCCCCGGGCCGACGCGTCAGGATGAGCATGGGTTCGAATTATGACCGATCGCCCGGCGCGAGCAGCGCCTAGGCGGGGTCGGGCGCCGCAAACAGGCGTGCTTGCAGCTCGGCGCCGGGCGCGCCGTTGAGGACCTGGTGGCCGCGTCCCTCCCAGATGACGAGCGGGGCACGGAGGTTGACGACCACGTCGGCGGGGTTGGGGGCGGTGCGGACGGTGACGTAGACCGCGGCGTTCGCGTCGAGGTCGTCGGCGCCGACGCGCTCGTGTTCCTCGGGCGCGAGCGCCAGCGCGAAGTTGGCGATGAAGCGGCGGGGGTCGACGACGGGCAGGGCGAGGCAGGGGTCTTCGGTGGAGTGCAGCCAGAGAAAGCCGGTGCCGGGGTTGCGGTCGAGCAGCGTGTAGTGGCGTCCGCCCAGGCCGATCAGGCCGCGGGGGAAGTCGATCAAATGCTCGGCGGGCACTTCGAGGGCGCCGAAGCGGACGCTGTCAAAGGTTATGGAGGTCATGGTTGGAGCGGATGCAGGGATGGTGGCGGTGCTAGTGGAGGAATTCAAGAAGGGACTCCTGGACGATCGAGGCGCCGGCGCGCAGCGCGGCGTCATAGGCGGACTGCTCGTTTGAGAATTCGACGGCGACCTGGGCGACGTTCGCGTCCTGCACATTGGAAAGCTGGGCTGTGGTCGTCGTTTGCAGGCCCTGCACGCGGGTCATGGCGGCGTTCAGCTGGTCGGTGGCGGCGCCGGCGTCGGCCTGGATGTTGGCGAGCGATTCGAGGTTGGAGTCGAGCGCTTTGAGGTCGGTGCCGCTGAGCGCTTCGACGGACGCGGGGGTGCCTTCGCGGAGGTTCGTGACGATTGTGCGAAGCGTGTCGAGCAGCCGGCCGTCTCCCCCGCCGGCCTGGCCGTTGCCGAGCACGGAGGCGAGCGGCACGCTGACGGTGACGCTTTGGCCGGGCCCGACAGCGCGGGTGATGGTGCCGGTGTTGCCTTGGTAGGCGTCGGTGCCTTCGCCCTGTTGGTAGGGGGCGGTGCTGGTGGCGGTGCCGGAGAAGACGTACTGGCCGCCGTATTGAGTGTCGGCGTCCTGCTTGACGGTTTCGGCGATCTGCTGCACCTCGTCGGCGATGTTTTCGCGGTCGGACTGGCTGTTGATGCCGTTGGCGGCCTGCACCAGCAGCTCGCGGACGCGTTGGGAGACTTCGTTGATGTTGGCGAGCGCGCCGCTGGCTGTGTTCAGCCAGGAGATGCCGTCTTGGGCGCTCTTTTCGTAGCTTGAAAGGCCGTCGAGCGTGCTTTGCAGTTCGATTACCTGACTGGCGCCGAAGGGGTTGTTGGACGGTTCGAGAATCGTCCTGCCGGAGGACAGCTCGCCCTGGGTGTGGTCCATCAGCTGCTGGGCGCTGTCGATGTCGGTGAGCGTCGATGTCATCACCATGTCGGTGCTGACGCGCATGCTCATAGCCAAACCTCCCGATGCGTTTTGTGGAGCGGTGGTGTCATTTTGAGATCGTCCGCGCGGGGGTGCCGCGCGCGGCGCACGACGGCGCGGGGCGTCCTGCCCCGCGACGGCGGGTGCTCATGCCGGAACGGGCGGTTCACAGGCCGACCTGCCCGGTGTGGTTGATGAGTGTGTCGAGCATTTCGTCCATCGAGGTGAGGGCGCGCGCGGAGGACTCGTAGCCGCGTTGGAAGGTGATGAGGTTGGTCATTTCTTCGTCGAGCGAGACGCCGGAGACGCTTTGGCGCTGGTCGCCCACCGCGGTGACGACCGCTTGGGCGTTGGCCTGGTTGCTTTCGGCGCTTTGCACGGCGGTGCCGACCCCGGCAATCAGCGATGCGTAGCGCTGTTCGGCGGGGCCGCCGCGCAGCGCGGAGATTTTCTGCGCGACTTCGTTGCCTTCCGGGTTGCGCGGCTTTGCGGTCTGCACTTCGGCGGGTTCGACGGCGACGGCGATCGTGGCGGCGGCGGTGCAGGTGAAGAAGGGCGTTGAGGTGTGCAGCGCGTTGACCGATTTCGTTCAGGGCTTCGGCGAAGGCGTTGAGCGCGTCCTGGAAGTGGGCGATCGTGCCGCCGGGGCCGGAGAGTTCGAGCAGCGCGCCGAGCTTGCCGCCGGCGGCCGCGGTGAGCGCCTGGGGCCAGTTGACTTTGGAGCCTTCGACGAGCGGCTGCGCGGCGTCGCCGAAGGCGACGGTGTCGGTGCCGTCGGCTTGTTGGGTAACCGTGACGGCGGCCAGCTCGGAGAGCTTGTCGAGCAGTAGGTCGCGGCGGTCTTCGAGGTCGTTGGGCTGCTGTTTGGCCTGCAGGGACAGCTGGATTTGGTGGTTGAGCTGGGCGATTTGGGTCGCGTAGCTCTGCACTTCGCCGCTCGGGCCGGCGATCGCGGCGTACTGTTGGGCCGCCTGGGCCTGGACGGTTTCAAGCTGGGTGTCGACCTGTTTGAGCGTCGCGGCGAGTTGCTTGCCGGCGCTGACGACGGCGACCTTGGCGGGTTCGCTGGAGGAGGGCGCGTCGGCGAGTTCGCCCCAGGCGCTCCAGAAGGCGGAGAGCTGGCTGGCAATGCCGGAGCTGGAGGGTTCGTCGAAGGCACTTTGGGCTTGCTGCAGCTCGCCGGCCTGGGTGGAGGCGGAGCCGAGGCCGGCGTTCTGGGTGCGGTATTGGGCGTCGAGGTAGGTGTTGCGGATGCGGGTGTAGGTGGCGACCGAGACGCCGGTGCCGAGCTGTCCGCCCTCGCCGTTGGTGGGCGAGAGGGCGGCGATGCGCATCGGTTCGTTGGTCTGCAGGACCGCGACTTGGCGCGAGTAGCCTTCGGTGTTGGCGTTGGTGATGTTGTGCCCGGTGACGTCGATCTCCTGCTGGTCGGCGAGCAGGCCGGAGAGGGCGGTTTGCAGTCCTTGGAGGGTGGGGATCGACATGGTGTTCGTGCTCCGGGGGCGGTGGGCGGGTCAGGCTTTGAGGTCGAGGACGTGCAGGGCGCCGTGCTGCGTGCGCCCGCTGGCGCTGCCGCCGGCCGCCCGCTCGCCGCGCGGGTCATAGCCGTGGGCGGCGCCGTCGAGGGCGAGCGACTTCATCAGGTGGTCAAGGAAGGACAGTTCGATTTGCATGAGGGCGCGGTTGCAGGAGTGTTCGCGGCGCAGCTCGTGCAGCAGGCCGCGCAGGTGGGCGCTGCGGGCGGCGGCGAGCTGCGCGTCGGCGGGATCCATCAGCGTCGAGAGGCGGGTGAGCGTGACACGCTCGGGCGCGATCCCCAACAGCGAGCCGGCGCGTGCCAACAGCAGCGAGCGAGCGCTCTCGATTTGCGAGCGGCGGGTCAGCTCGCCGTGCAGCAGCCCGGCGAGGCGCACGACGGTGTGCACGTCGCGCACACGGATCGCGGCGCCCTGCTCGAGCACGATCTCCAGCAGCCGCTGCGCGGCGTCGATCTGGACTTCGAGGTGGGCGAGCACGTCGGCGCCGAGCGCAGCGCCGTCGTCGAGCACCCCGGCGCTCGCCGCAGCGGGCGGGGCGGGCAGCGCGGCGTTGGCGGTGGCAGCGCTCATGCGGACGTGCCTCCGGTCGCACGGGCGGCACCCGTCGGGACGGGCGCGGCAGCGGGGTCGAGTGTGCGCATGAGCTGCGGAGCGAGGCCGATGCCACCGTCGCGCATGATGCTTTCGGTGAGCGTTTGCGGCATCAGCGAGCCGAGCAGCCCCCCGCTTTCGCCCCCGGCCGTTTCGCCGCCGCCGGACGTTTCACCGCCCCCGGACGCTTCGCCGCTACCGGATGCTTCCCCGCCGGCCCCTTCGCTTTCCCCGCCGAGTCCGGCGGTCGTGCAGAGCGATTGGGAGAGCTGCTGCAGCAGCATCTCTTCGAAGCCTTGCGCGGAGGTGTATGCCTGTTTGACCGCGGAGGAGCCGCTGCGCACCGACGCGGGCTCGCGCAGCGAGCTGATCGCGGGCAGGCCGGTGGTGGTTGTGGGGTCGATGGCGGGCAGGGCACTCATGGCAGGGCGGGTTGCGACGGGCCAGCGCTCACGTGATCAGCTGGTTGGCGTAGGAGAGCATTTGGTCTTCGTCCTGGATCGCGCTGCTCTCCAGCTGGTAGCTGCGTTGGGCGCCGATCATGTGGACCATCTCGGTGGCGGTGTCGACGTTGGAGCCCTCGAGGGCGCCTTGGTGGATGGTGGTGCCTGCGATCGGCCGCGGTTCGCCGCTGGTGGCGGTGGCGGTGAACAGGCTCGAGCCGGCGGCGAGGAGGTGGTCGGGCGAGGCGACGGTGACGAGCGAGAGCTTGCCGAGGGCGCGGCCGCCCGGGCCGGTGACGGTGCCGTCGGGGCCGATCGAGACGTCGCTGGGCGAGACGCCGGCGGGGAGCGTTACCGGGGGCTGCACGAGAGCGCCGTCGGAAGTCGTGAGGCGGCCTTGCGCGTCGACCTGGAAGGCGCCGTCGCGCGTCAAAGCGGTGGCGCCGGAAGGCAGCTTGACGGTGAAGTACCCGGGCCCTTCGATCGCCAGGTCCAGGGGGTTGCCGGTGTTCTCGACCGGCCCCTGGGACTGGTTGGAGCCGATCGTTTCGGCGGCGGCGCCGGCGCCGGCGGCGGTTGCCGTGCCGGCGATGTCGAGCTGGTTGTAGAGCAGGTCGCGAAAGCCGACCCGCTGGGCCTTGTAGCCGGTGGTGGAGGCGTTGGCGAGGTCGTTGCCGATCGCGTCGATCTGCTGCTGCTGGGCGTTCATGCCGGTCGCGGCGGCGTACATCCCTTCGAGCATTCGTGCCTGCCTTCCTAGCTTGACCCGTCCAGCGAGCCGACCTGGGTGGCGGCTGCCTGGAGGGTTTGATCGATTGCCTGGATCGCCTGCTGACCGGATTGGAAGGCGCGCATGGTGCCGACCATTTCGACCATCGTGGTGGTGGGGTTGATGCCCGATTCCTCGAGGACGCCTTGGCGGACGGTGCCGAGCGTGACCCCGGCGGCGGGCGCCGAGGCGGTGCCGGTGAACAGGTTTTCGCCCTGCTTGGCCGCGTTTGGCACGTTGAAGACGCCGAGCGAGCCGGCGGGGACGGTGCCGTCGGCTTCGATTTTGATCGGGGTGCCGTTTTGGCTGAGGACCGGCTCGCCGGTGGAGGTTACGAGCTGGCCCGAGGTGGACGTGGTGAATTGGCCGTCGCGTGTGTAGCGGACGCCGGCGGGGGTTTGCACGCCGAAGAAGCCGGTGCCGACGATGCCGAAGTCGAGCGGTTCGTTCGTCGTCTGCATCCCGGCGGGCGCGAGGTCGGTGTAGGTCTTGCCCAGCGCGACGCCGGTGTCGATCGCGCCGATCGTGCGGCCGTTGGCGCTGTTGCGCAGGAGCAGTTCGCCGAAGCTGTGCGCGGGGGTCGAGTCGGGCTTGAAGCCGGGGGTGGAGGCGTTGGCGAGGTCGTTGGAGAGCTGGTCTTGGCGGGCCTGCTCGGTGACCATGCCGGAGGCGGCGATGAAGAGGCCGAGGTCCATCGTGGCCCGGGTGATCGCCAGGGGGTCGCCGTTCTTGAGCGCCAGGCATTTGGCCGGCACGAGACCTCAACACCCCTAAACACCAAATATGATTCTAAAAATCACATGTGATTTATCCGTATAGGGGGGCTTTTAAACAACACCACATCCACCCACCGCACCCCCCCCCCGAAATCATCCCATCCCACCTTTCTCACCCGAGAACACCCCTCCGACAGATCCCATCCCACCTCACCCCATTCAACTCTACCTATCCGCCCCTGCCACCCCACATCACACCGCCGCACCAACCTAGCTCCAAACCCCACCTAAACATCATATATGATTCATCCGTACCCGGAGGGCCCATCCGACCGCGCGCCGCCCGCGGCGACCGCGCCCCCTCAGCCCGCGGCGGAGTGCCGAGGACGCCGCCCCCGGCCGCCGCCGGGGAAGGCGAGTCGCAGGATTGTGCGGTGGACGGAGCCGAGTTGGCGGTGGAGAGGGCCGGTGTTGTACGGCAGACCGTAGCGTTCGCACACGGCGCGGACTCGGGGGGCAATGCGGGCGTAGCGGTTGGAGGGGAGGTCGGGGAAGAGGTGGTGCTCGACCTGGAAGGAGAGGTTGCCGGAGAGAAGGTGGAAGAGAGGTCGGCCGTCGATGTTGGCGGAGCCCAGGAGCTGGCGGACGTACCAGCCGCCGCGGGTCTCGTGCTCGACCTCGTGTTGGCTGAAGGTGTAGGTCCCGTCGGGGAAGTGTCCGCAGAAGATGATTGAGTGCGCCCAGACGTTGCGGATGATGTTGGCGGTGAAGTTGGCGGCCAGAGTGGCGCGCCAGCCCCGGCGCGAGAGCGCGGGGAAGGCGAGGTAGTCCTTGACGGCCTGCCGCCGCGCCTTGCCGCCGATCGCGCGCAGCTCGGCGAGCGCCTGCTCCTTTGACTTCTCCCCCTTGCGGATCGCCTCGAAGTTGAGGTCGTGAAGCGCGACGCCCCACTCGAAGAAGCCCATGAGGAGGAGGTTGTAGAGGGGTTGCAGGAGATAGATCGGATACCAGCGCTGGGCGGGGTCGATGCGCATGATCTCGTAGCCGAGGTCGCGGTCGAGGTCGCGGATGTTGGTGAAGGTGTGGTGCTCGTAGTTGTGGGAGTGCCGCCAGGCGTCGGCGGGGGAGGCGGTGTCCCAGTCCCAGCTGCGGGAGTTGATGTCGGGGTCGTTCATCCAGTCCCATTGGCCGTGCATGACGTTGTGGCCGATCTCCATGTTCTCGAGGATCTTCGCCAGGGAGAGGGCGGCGGTGCCGGCGATCCACACCGAGCGGCGCCGGGAGCCGAGCGCGAGGAGCAGGCGCGCGCCGGTGACGAGACGGCGGTGGGCGGCGATGACGCTGCGGATGTAGCGGGCGTCACGCTCGCCGAGGTCGGCGCGGACCTCCTCGTGGATCGCGTCGAACTCGCGTGCGAGCGCGTCGAGCTGGTCGGGCGTGAGCCGCGTGAGCGGGTTTTCGCCGTTGTCGCGAGCCGTCGCGACCGGCGGCTCGAGCGTGGTCACAGTCATGATGGTTTCCTTTGCGGGCGGGTTGCGGGTTTGGGGTGGAACCCCTGGCGGGGTTCCCGGGTGGGGTTCGTTGACGGTCGGACGAGGCGGCTACAGCTCAAGCTCGATGTCGCCTTCGGGGGCGTTGATGCAGGTGCGGATTAGCTCGCCGGGCTGCCCGTGGACGCGGCCGGTGCGAAGGTCGCGGACCTGGCCGGCGCACAGACGCCCGACGCAGCTGTGGCAGATGCCCATGCGGCAGCCAGAGGGCAGGTCCACCCCGGCGGCCTCACCGGCGGCGAGGATCGGCTGCGTGCCATCGGAGTGCACGCTCGCGTCGCTCGCACGGAAGGCGATCGCGCCGCCGGCACCACCGGCGCCCGCCCCCGAAAGCGCGCCGTCGGGCTGAAAGTGCTCGACGTGCAGCAGCGCGGGGTCCCCGTCGGCGTGCCAGTGCTGCTCGAGTGCTTGCAGCAGCGCGGCCGGCCCGCAGAGGAAGGTGTCGCGCGTGCGCCAGTCGGGGCAGAGCGAGTCCAGGTCAGACGGGGTCAGGCGTCCACGCGCGCTGCTGACCCATTCGTAAAGACGGTAGCCGCCGGGGCCCGAGCCGGACGGATGGCCCCCGCCCACACCCGACCGCCGGCCCCCAGGCCAACTGCCACAGGCGCCCGCCCCAGCCCGACTCCCGCCGACGTCCGACCCTCGGGCACCCCCGGCAAGCCGAGCGCCCCCGACCACATCCGACCCACCGTCCCTGTGCCGCACGGCCCGAGTCCCGTCCGCCATCGGTCCAGCACCGGTGCCGGCGCCGCGCGGATGCCGTCCGCCGCCGTCCCGGCGTGCCGCGAGCGCGCGCAGCTCGGGGCCGAACGCGAACGCGGCGGGGTCGCGGGTGCTGTGGATGTGCACGATGTCGAGCGGGCCCCCGCCGGCTGGCGCCAAGCTCTGACCCCTGTCGGCTGGCCGAGCGCCAGCGCCCTGGTCGGCGCTCGCGCCGAGGAGTGCGCGGACCATGCTGGCGATCGGCGTGATGCCGCTGCCGGCGCTGATGAGCAGCAAGCGGGACGCAGGCGGGTCGGGTAGCGTGAAGGTGCCTTCGACACCGCCGAGGCGCACGATCGTGCCGGGACGCAGGCGGGTGCAGAGGAAGGGCGAGACCTTGCCGCCCGGAACGAGCTTTGGGGTGATTGTGATGCGTCCGTCGGCACGGCTAGGGTCGGAGGTGAGCGAGTAGGCGCGCCAGTGGTGGATCCCGTCGACCTCGAGGCCCAGGCGCACGTACTGGCCGGCGCGGTGCCCCGGCCACTCCCAGCCAGGCTTGATCGTGACGGTCACCGTGTCGGGCGTCTCGCGCCGCACGTGCTCGACGCGGCCGCGCAGCTCGCGGGTGGACCAGAGGGGGTTGATCAGCTCGAGGTAGTCGTCGGGCGCGAGCGGCGAGGTGAAGGGCCGGATCAGCGCAAGCGCGCGGCGGCGGCGCGCCGAGACGAGCGGGGTGGCGCCGCGTTCAGGCACGACTGGCACCCCGGGGGCCGACCCCGCCGCACCGACGGCGGCCACGCGACGGGACACCGTCTGACCAGACGCCGCTTGACCAGACGCCGCTTGACCAGACGCCGCTTGACCAGACGCCGCTTGACCAGACGCCGCTTGACCGGACACCGTTTGATGGGACACAGCTCCACATGACTCTGAGTGATGTTACCTCAAACGAGGGAACATGTAACATGGTATCCTTGAACTGTGACTAGTCGCACAATGTCCCCGTCCGCGAAGCGGCGCACATCGGGAGGCGGTCGCTCGGCGGCGGCCGCCAACTCGGCGGCAGCTTCCAGCTCGGCCGTGTCGGCGTCTGCGACACTCGCCTCCGTGCCGCCCGCCGCCGCGCCCGTGCCCACCGCAAACGCGCCCGACACCGCGCCCGACATCGCCTCACCGGACCCCGCGACGGCCGCCTCGCCGCCTAGCTACGACCTGACCGTCGAGCAGCTGGCGGCCGAGGTCGGGATGTCGGTGCGCAATATCCGCAACCACCACACGCGCGGGCTGCTGCCCCCGCCGGAGGTACGCGCGCGGGTCGGTTACTACAGCGCCGAGCACGTTGCGCGGCTGAAGCTGATCCTCGACCTGCAGGCCGACGGTTTCAACCTCGCCGCGATCGAGCGGCTGCTGAGCGGGTCGGACGGGTTGGCCGAGCGCCTGCTCGGGCTGCGCCGTGCGGTGACGACGCCGTTCGAGGCGGAGACGCCGGAGGTGATCACCGGTGAGGAGCTGGCGCAGCGCTTCGGCGAAGTCGACGCCAAGGAGGTCGAGCGGGTGCGCAAGCTGCGCCTGCTCGTGCCGCTCGGTGAGGACCGCTTCGAAGTACCGAGCCCGGCGCTGTTGCGCGACGCCGAACAAGTGGTCGCGCTCGGCGTTCCGCTGCACGCCGCGCTGAACCTCGTCGAGCGCGTGAGCCGCGACTGCGAATCGATCGCGAAGGCGTTCACGCGGTTGTTCCTCAAAGAGCTGTGGGAGCCCTTCGAGCAGGCCGGCCAGCCAGACGAGCGCTGGGAGGAGCTGATCGACGCGGTCGGCTCGCTGCGCCCGCTCGCATCGGAGGCGCTGCTGGCGCTGTTCAAGCAACGTATGACCGCCCAGCTCGAGCACGCGTTTGGCAGGGTGCTCGAACAGCAGGCCAAGCGCAAGTAAGCGTCTCCCCACCGCTTACCCATCCAAGCCGATCGCAGGCAGCGGCAGCCTGGAAGCAATCGTCGGGCTTCGGCAGCGACAGCCTGGAAGCAATCGTCGGGCTTCAGCGGCTGGCCTCGAGCGAGCGCAGCATCGCCGCGGTGCGGCGCGACTGCTCGCGCAACGTCTCGAGCAGTCGCCGCGTCTCGGCGGTCATCGTCTGGTGGTACTCGTGCAGGAAACGCTCGTACTGCGCGTCCTGCCAGCGCCCGCGCTCGATCCGCACCACGCCCTCCGCGTTGCGACGGGCAGCCTCGAGGTCACGGATCACGGTGTCGAAAGTCATTGCGCCCGCCGGTCAGCCGGTCGCGCCGATGCCGGTGCCCGGCCTGTCCAGATAGCTATCCAGCGCCAGCCCGCGCGCGGTCAGAAAGCGTCGGGCGCCGTCGAGCGTGGTGTTCGTGCGCGCGATCGCCTGTCGCGTCGCCCGCTGCGTTTCGCTCTCCACCTGGCGCGCGGTGCGCAGCGCCTGGCCGGCAACCTCGAGCTGGGTCTCGCGGCGGCGCACCAGCTGCTCGGCGGCGCCCACCGCAGCCGCCTCGCCGCCACACGAGCGCACAGCCTCGGCCAGACAGCGCTCGAGCGCCGCTCGCTCGGCACGCAGCTGCTCGAGCGCCACGCGCAGCGCCCGCTCGCGCCGGCGGTGCTCGGCCTCGACGTCGCGCAGCGTCTGCCCAGCGATGTTCGTCGCACGGGTGCACGCGGCAACCGTCTCCCGCGCGAGCGTCCCGAGCGCGAAGCCGACGTGCCGCAGCGCCTCGGGATCGACTGCGGCACGACCCGTCATCTCAGGTACTCGTCCAGCTGGCGCGCCTTCTTCTCCAGGTACGGCGCGTGCCGGTCTATCTCGGCCAGAAAGCTGCGCATGCTGCGCGCCGTGCGCTCCCAATCGGCCGCGAACCGCTGCTGCTGGGGATCCGCGCTACGCATCCGCCCAATCTGGGAGTTCACGCTGTTTAGCCGACCCTCGACGTCCGACTTGAAGCGCCGAATCGCCGCGGCGAACCGCCGCAGCTCGTCGGGATCGGCGTCGACTTTCGTCACCTTGGCCGTACTCTCCTTACAGCGATCGCACCCTTATTCCTCACCGCGGCCATATCTGCATTCGTCCTTTCGCAGCGACTGCACCGGCCCGCCCCAGCGGCTGCACCCCGTCGCCCCTTTGCTCACGGGTCCGCACCTCACCCGCCGGCGGCGAGTGGCTGAAACTTCACCTGCAACGACGCGTCGAGGTCGACGAGCACACCCTCCTGGTCCTGCAGCGCCGCAGCGACTTCGCTGTCCAGCAGTTGTCGCGAATCGTCGTTGGACATCGCAAACGCCACGCGAATCCCGAACTCGCGCTGGATCCGGCGGTCGAGCCGCCGCGCGAGGTTGGCGACGGTGTTGCAGCACGCAACCACGTGCACGCCGACCTCCGGACCGTCGCGCACGACGGCGAGCAGGTCGGCGGCGAGCTTCTGGGCCTCGTCGCTGTAATCCTCCGGATCGAGGTCGCGCGCCTTCGTCAGCCCGTTCAGCACGACCAGGGTCGTCTGGGGCTCCGCCGTGCCGCGCTCGGTGCGATCGTCGACGAGCGCCCGCAGCTCGGCGATGCCCGCCGCGAACTCGCGGCGGCGGCGCAGCCGGTAGCCGTGGCGCTCGCTCACGCTCGCCACGGGTCCGTCGCCGGCGGTGAAGTCGAAGACCTCGACCGCCAGCCGCCGACCGCCGGCGCCATTACGAGCCTCGACACCACGATCCCCGACACCAATGCGATCCTCAAGGCCCCTGCGACCCTCAACGTCGTCACGAGCCTCGACACCACGATCCCCGACACCAATGCGATCCTCAAGGCCCCTGCGACCCTCGAGGCCAGTGCGATCCCCGACGCCGTTACGGTCCCCACCGCCGCCCAGATCCTCCAGGCTCGCTGCCAGCATGCCCGCCACGAGCGCCTCGTTACGGCCGACGACGAGCAGGTTGCGGCTGCCCTCGCGCGCGAACGGCACAGCCAGTTGCGGCTCCAGCGAAACCGGTCGCCCCAGCCGCAGCACCAAGCCGTCCGCGTTGTGAGGCGGCACGCCGTTGCCGTTGCGCGGCGGCACGCGATCGCCGTTGCGCGGCGGCAGCTGCGCGAGCGTCACGGTCTCGTTGCGCCGGTAGACGACGGGGCCGTCGAGCAGGCCTTCGCGATCGGCGCGGCCCCTCAGGCTGCGCAGCAGCTCCAGGCGCTCGGCCTCGCCGATCAGCGGCGCCTGAAACGGCTGGTTGTGCTCCTCGCGGCCGGCGGCCGCGTTGAAGATCCCCTCGCCGGGGCGCGTGAGCAGCGCCGGGCCGTTGTTACCGTCGCTCAGGACGATCCGCGCGTCCTCCTCCAGACATTGCAGCGCCACCCGGATCTGTACCTGGTTGAGCGTGTGGCGTCCGAGCGCCGTCATCCCCATCAGCGTCTGCGAAGCCAGCAGGCAGTGCACCCCGAAGCCCCGTCCGAGGCGCACAATCGTGTCGAGCGCGTGCGCCGCATCGGCGGCGACCGCGTCCTCGCGATCGAACAGCCGGTGGAACTCGTCGATCACCAGCAGCACCCTCGGCATGCGCTCGCCGGTCGCCTGACGGTAGGTGACGATGCTCGCCTGCTCGCCGCCGGTCTCGCGAAACAACGCACCCCGGCGCTCCATCTCGGCGACGACAGCGCGCAGCACCGCCAGACCGAACTCGCGGTCGGCTTCGAGCGCCACCGCCCGCGCGTGCGGCAGCCGCTCGACGGCGTATGCCGCGAACTCGACGGCCTCGCGGAAGTCGAGCAGGTACAGCGCCAGCTCCTGCGGTGGATAGAGAGCCGTCGCCGACACGATCACGTTGTGCAGCAGGTTGGACTTGCCGGAGCCGGGCCGTCCCACCAGCAGCGCGCTGGACTGCAGCCTGCTGTTCAGCTCGAGCACGCACACCCCGCGACTGCCCTGGCGACCGAGCGCGATGCGGGCACCCTCGATGCTGTCCCCCCGCCACCAGGTGTCGGGCCGGTCGGGGACAGGCGGATCCCCGGCCGCCAGCGCGCCCGCCATCAGCTGCCACACGCGCTCCAGCGTCACCTCGACGCGCGCCCCACCCTCGTACTCGCGTCCCACGTTGGCCAGCACCGCGCCGAGCACCTCGGGCGGCGGCGCCGGCTCCTGCTCGGGGGCGATGTGCCAGCGGTGCCCGTTGGCCCGCGAAACGCTCCAGAACGTCGCCTGCCCAAGGGTCTTCTTGCCCTCCGCCACCTCGACCATGTCCTGGCACCACCGCGGAGCCTGACCGGCCGGATCGATAGCCGGGTACTGCGCGCCGGAATGCTGACCGAACCGGTCTCGTGAGACGGGCCAAAGCCACGTCGAGATCGATTTGTACACCGACCCCGCCACCCGCTCGCGATCGTCACCGGTAGACGGGCCCGGTATCAGCAACAGCGACACGCCCGCGCGCGGGCCGACCTCGGCGAGGCTCTGGATCATCTCCACCGAGCGGCGATCCAAGCCGTGCGGGAAGTCGTTGATCGCGATGATCTCGTACGGCTCGGCGACCTCGCCGGCGTGCTGGTTGTACTCGTCGATCGTCGCGTAGTCGCCGGTCAGGTACTTCTGGATGATCAGGCCGACCCGCGCCGTAGCCTCCTCCAAGCGGGCACGGATGTCCTGCTCGCCCGTCCAGACCTTCGTGTGGATGATCTCTTCGCTGAAATCGCCGATCCCGAGCACCGGCGCAAACGCGTCGCCAAGCGTGGTGGAGTCGATGAACAGCAGGCGCAGCTTGCCCGGCGGCACCGCCGCCAGCGCTCGCAGCAACAGCGGCGTGACAAGGTCGCAACCGAGCCCGTCACGAGCCTGGGTGGAGACACCGACGTGTTGTCCGGGAATCCGTGCGAGCACCGGAAAGCGATACCAGCAATCGCCCAACCGATGGGACGCCGTTTCGGCGACTCGGACGATCGGCACGGCAGCGGTGCGGGAAGACTCGCCGGCAAACTGCCAGGACTCCGAACTCCAAGGCAGCGCCGACGCCCCGGCACGCTCACAGAAACGATCGGCCTCGGCGCTCAACCCCGCCAACTCACTGCGCGCCTGCTCCACGCGCCGGCTTTCCTCCTCGGCGCTCTTGCGCAGGATCTGATCGCGCTCATCGGCCAGTTTCTCGCCGGTCGCTTCGAACCAGTCGCCGGCCAGATGTACCAGGTCGGCGCCTTCGCGCGCGGCCGCCTTCAGCTCCATCTTCTTGAACATGCCGGCGTTGGCTGCCGCTTTGTGTGCCCTGATCGCGCCTATCGCCGTCTGGATCCGCTGCGCGCTGATCATCAGACCCGGCGGCCTGCGTCGCGGCGGCCTGAAAGCGCCGGCCAGCTCGAACGCCTGCTTGCGCAGCTTGTCGAATTCCGCGAGCCTCTGCTCGGCGGTTCGCAGCGACGCGAACACCGCGATCCCAGCCGCAAGCCGCTGACCGTGGTGCTCCTCGATCAGCTTCTCCGCGTCGGCGACCAGCGCCAGGTAGGCGGCGTAGTCAGAACGCCGTCACGGCGGGCATGATCCCCTGCTGCTCTACGCTGCTCACCAGGCGCCGCAATCTAGCGCATCGGGTCAGTTTGGGTACTCGACATTACCTCGGGCCGATCCCCCGTTCGGGCGGGCAAGCAGGCGCCACCTCCGCACACGGGGCATGGAGGCCCCGTGCCGTCCTGCGCTGCGGCGGGCTGCGCCGCGCGGACGATCTCCGAACGGAACGCTCGCGGCCCGCCGGTCACGAACGCGGGGTCAGTGCCCCCTCCCCCACCTCGTCGATCGACGCGTAGCCGCTCAGCGCCATCGCGAGGTCGAGGTCGGCGAGCAGCGACCTCAGCACCTCGACCACGCCGGTCTGGCCGCCGAGCGCCAGGCCCCACATGTAGGGGCGGCCGAGCAGCACTGCACGCGCGCCGAGCGCCAGGGCCTTCAGTGCATCGGAGCCGCTGCGGATACCGCTGTCGAACAGCACCTCGATCCGGCCCTCGACAGCCGCGACCACACTCGGTAGTGCGTCCAGTGCGCCGAGTGCGCCGTCGACCTGACGGCCGCCGTGGTTGGAGACGATCACGCCCTGCACCCCATGCTCGACCGCCAGCCGCGCGTCGTCCGCGTGCAGGATCCCCTTCAGCACGATCGGCAGCTCCGTGATCTCACGCAGAAACGCGAGGTCGTTCCACGTGATCGCAGGGTTGGCGAACTGCCACGCCCACTGCCCGATCGCGCTCTGCATGTCCTCCTCGGGCGGCGCCGCCAGCAGCCCGCGGAACACGGGGTCCTGCAGGTAGTTGCAGTTCCCCTCGCCCCACAGGAACGGCAGGAAGCCGTTCGTCAGGTCGGCCGGGCGCCAGCCGAGCATCCACGTGTCGAGCGTCAGCACGATCGCCTTGTAACCCGCCTGCTCGGCGCGCGTGACGAAGCTGCGCGCCAGCTCGCGGTCGCGCGGCCAGTAGAGCTGGTACCAGCACGACAGCTCGCCCGCGGCCTGCGCGATCTGCTCGATCGTGTGCGCCGCCGCCGTGCTCGCCACGAACGGCACTCCGACCTCCGCCGCGGCGCGCACCGCCGCCAGCTCACCTTCCGGGTGCGCGAGCGTCTGCACGCCGATCGGCGCGAGCAGCACCGGCGCCGGGCACTCCGTGCCGAGAACGTTGCGCGCCAGCGTCCGTTGCGAGACGTCGCGCAGCATCCGCGGCACGATCCGCCAACGGTCGAATGCCTCCCGGTTGGCGCGGATCGTCCACCCTCGGCCGGCACCGCCCTCGATGTACCCGCGCGGGCCGTCAGCCAGCAGGTGGTACGCGTCTTGCTCGAGCTTCCGCCAGTCGAGCGCCCGCGCCGGGCGCTGCCCGCCCAGCCCGCGCAGGTAGATCTCGTACTGGTAGTTCGCGTACGGCACCTGCTCGCTCATCACGCCTCCGCGTCGGCCTGCCACCCGGGGTCGGGGTCGAGTGGACTCTATGCGAGACGCTGCGCGCGCGTGAGCGGGCGGGCGAGTCGCTGCCGAGCTTGGCAAGGAGGGTGTTCAGCTTGCAAGGAGGAGGGGGGTAGGTTGCTTTTGGAAAACGCGATTCGCGTACGCGCACGTGCGCGTACGCGAATCGCAACTTGGAAATAACTACACACCCTCCACCTAATGTATACAGCGCTATATACAGCATCGCCGGGTCAGGCGTCCGTGCCAGTGGGGTGCACAGGCAACGTTTGACTGGTTGATGGGGTCGTCGATGCAGCAACAACAGGGCTTGCGTCCTGAACGCGGCAGCAACAAGACTTGCGGTCGAGCAGAGCCCGGCGAACGTGCCGGTGCGTCCACTAGGCCGTCGCCCACACCTCCCCCGCGCCTTCGAAGCCGAGCGCGCGCTTGGTCGCTTCGGTGAGGTCATATTCGCGGCCCGCGACAAACGGACCTCGGTCGATCACCGGCACCCGCAGGTCGCGCCCGTCGTAGCGCAGCGTCACGAGCGTGCCGCAGGGGAGCGTCTTGTTCGCGACGCCCAAGGTCGAGCTGGTCAGCCAGCCGCCGCACGCGAGGCTGCCTTCGCCGCCGTACCACGACGCGCCCGCTTCGCGGAACACGCTGAGCACCCCGAGTAAACGGTGCGAGCCACGCTCGCCGGCGCTGCCCGCGAAGCGCATCCGCACGAACTCACTGCCGATCCGCCGCGGCATGTAGCGCAGCCGATAGCGGCCCCGAGCGCCCGTGCGCGTGCCGGCGAGCGTGCGCCAGCGACCGTGCCGCCCGCGCACCTGCAACAGCACCGTGGCCTCCGCGAGACCCGGCGAGCGACGGCTCAAGCGCCCGCTGCCGTGCAACAGCGTGCCGGCGATCGTCACCGCGCGGCCCGCGAGCACGTTCAGGCCGGCCCGCCGCACGCGGATCGCCGTGTCCGCGACTGTCGCACCCAAAGCCCCGTCCGGTCCAAGTTCGCCACCCGGCCCGGTGCTCGCTGTTGCGGCTTCGCCGCCCGGCATAACCGCGGGCGCAATCGGCCCGGCAGACAGCGCCAGCGGCGGTGCAGGAACGTACATATACGCGATGTCCTCCTTCGGTCGCGTCTACGGGGTTAGCTGTCGGGCTCACGCGCGACGCACGCACGAACGGTCGTGCGTCAGCCGGGCGTTACAACCGCGCTCGGCGGCCGATTCGCCCCATCCGGTCAGCCTCCATGGCGGCCGGCAGTGGGTCCCCCGCTCGCCCCCATCCACGGAGGCGACTCGACGACACACGCGCTCTTTTCCGTGAGCGCGAGCGGACAACATACGCGTAGGTTTGAGCGAGTTGTGTGTTAGCCGTCACACATGAATCTGTGGAATGCGCACGTGCAAACGCACATCTGGCGCGCACACATGTCGTTTCCCCTGCGCCAATCGGTCGATTGACATTTTCAACAGCGAAGGTTGCCACAGTCATTTGGCAACCCTTCGGTTCCGCTATGCCGTCTGCCGGTGTCTCCCACTCAGACGAACGCGCGCGCCTCCGCGCAGCGCCGCGGGGGCAGGCGGTACAGGCTGCTTGCGCCCCGCGCAACATCGAGGCACACCGGTACAGACTCGCGACTCCACGCGACATCGCCAGCACACGCGGCACACGCTCGCGGCGCCGAGCAGAGTGGCCCATCCAGACAACCCGCTCGGCGCCGCCCGCCAAGCGACAGCCCTTTAGTAGTGCTTTGGTAGGTCTGTTTTTACTTGTGTTGTGGTGGGTGGAGAGGGATCTTGGTGGGGTTGATGGGTTGGTCGCAGGTGGTGCAGCGGCCGGTCCAGCATTTGAAGAGGGACTGGAACAGTAGGACTGCCTGAGGCAGGGTCAGGCCGGCCGCTGGTGATTTGGGTTCTGCCGCTCCAGGGTGAGGAACCCATGGGCGGCGCTGACCAGGGCGGTGTGGTGGTACCAGCCGTGCCATGAGCGGCCCTCGTAGTGGTCGAGGCCGAGTTGTCCCTTGAGCTGCTTGTAGTCGAGCTCGATCTTCCAGCGCATCCGGGCGAGGCGTGCGAGTTGCTCGGGTGGCGTATCGGCTGGGAGGTTGGAGATCCAGTAGTCGCTCGGCTGCTTGTGCCCGTCGGGCCACTCGGCGATCAGCCACTCCTCGCGGGGCTCCTGTCCGGCTCCGTTTTTCCAGCGCCGCAGCGCCTTCACACGAGCGAAGACGAACTGCGAAGTGAGCGGCTCCTCGTCCTCGGGCGCGCCCCTGAAGGTGACGGTCTGCAGGTGCTCACCCGCCAAACACTCGATGAGCTTCTGCGCGGGCTCGCCTTTGCGGTCAGGGCGCAGACACGTCGTCGACCGGCCGGTCTTGCCCGCACGCGCTGGCAGCGAGAAGGTCCTCTCGAGCGCGAACACGCTCGCTTTCTTATCGATCGAGAACACGTACTGAAAGCCGGCCTCGTCGAGATCCCAGCGAAGCTCGGTGTTCTTGCCGTACGCCTCATCACCCAGCACCGGCGCCCTCTCGATATTCCAGCCGCCGGCGCGTTCGAGGAGGTCCCGGCCGAACTCGAGCTTCCTCTTGAACTCGACCTCCTCCGGGATCTTCGCCTTGCGCCGCCGCTCGCGGTCCTCGCACCACTCCTGCGGCAGATACAACGCCCACCCCAACGGAACCGTCCCCCCTTGCCGCCCACAGCATGCACGGAGACCCCGATCTAACAGTTGCCGATCTTCCCCAGCGTCCCCGAGTACTCGCGCTTGACCCCCGGCGAACTCTTGCCGTCCTTGGGAAACCCTATGTCATCCAGCACCCACGCCTCCACGCCGATCTCGCCCGCGACACGCCCAGCGAGACAACCTTCACGACCAGCCCAGGATCCCATGTGCTCACCGCCAGAAACTGCTGCAAGCTCTCATACTCAGCTCAGCCTCCCCGCCCAGCCTCGCGACCATCGACTCCAGCGACTTCCGCGGCCCCGCCTCGATCAACCCCCACAAATACAGCCGACCATTGGCCAACTGCACCAGCCGGTTCACCGCCGCGCCCAACACCTCCCCAGCGAACGCCTCCAAACGCTCCCGCACCACCACAGACCCACCCACCACCATCTCCACCACCGCCACCACGAACCTCCTCACCCCGAGAACAAGACACGAGAAAAGTCCGCCCACACAACAACAAATCCTACAAAAAACCTACCAAAACACCACTAGAAACTGTCCGAGAAGTCTTTAGGCGTGAAGTAGGCGGTGGCGGCGTCGGTACCAGAGCAGGCCGCTGGCGAGTTGGATGAGGCCGAGATAGTTGGTGGGGTTCTTGTCGTAGCGGATGAGCAGCGCGCGCGGCAGCGTTGTAGCCAGGCGAGGGTGTAGGGGTCGGACCGGGGCGCGCTGCCGCCCTTTCGGGTCGGTGCGTTTCCCCGGCCCGCTCTCCGAACCGGACGTGCGCGTTCCCACGCATCCGGCTCTCCACGAGTCCCGGTTGGCTGTTGGGTCATTCGGTCGCCGTCCACGGCGAGGGGATGCTGCGGCCCCGGTAGCGGTAGCGGGTGACCGTCACCGTTGAGGGGCGTAGCAGCGTAGTCTCGCCGTCCGTTGGCCACCACCCTGGTAGGTAGCGCCGCCGGAGCCACTTCCATCCGACCCGGTAGTGCTTTCTATGCAGCCACCGGATCACGCGGCGCCAAGTGAACTGCCCGAACGTAGTCGAACGTCGCCTTGGACACCCCGTGACGGAAGTAGTTGGTCCATCCTCGGAGCACCCGGTTGAGCTGGTGCAACAGGACCGCCAACGGCTGGTCGTGAGCTGTTCGGGTCAGCGCGCGCGCACCTTGCCGGTGATGGCAAGGACTGCCTTCTTGGCCGGGTAGGTGTAGATCACGCGCTTGTTGTTGGTGCCTCGCTTTCTCTGCCGCTGAACACGGAACCCGAGAAAGTCAAAGCCCTCGTCGATGTGGCAGATCCTCGTCTTCTCTGTCGATAGGCATAGCCCGATCGGCGCGAGCGTCGCTGCTGCCTGGCCTCTCAGCGTCTCGGCGTGTGCTCGGGTGCCGGACACCATCACAACGAAGTCGTCCGCGTAGCGGACGAGTCGATAGGTGGCCAACCCGTCGCGCCGCCGGGTTCTGCGTTGCCAGTTGCTACCCATCGCTTGCCACGCGTCGTCGAAGTGATCGTCGAGCGTGGACAAGGCGATGTTCGCTAGCAGCGGCGAGAGGATGCCTCCTTGCGGGGTGCCGGTGATCGTCTCCTGTTCGGCACCCTCGATAGTGAGGACACCGGCCTTGAGAAACGCCTTCACCAAGCGGAGCACGCGCTTATCCCCGACACGTTGGCGCACCCGGCCCATGAGGGCCGTGTGGTCGATCGTGTCGAAGCATGCCTCGATATCCGCATCGACCACCCACTCGTAAGAGTTGGAGGCCAGCAGGTGTATCTCGGCGATCGCGTCGTGTGCCTTTCGGTTGGGGCGAAAGCCGTAGGAGCACGGACGGAAGTCCGCCTCCCAGATCGGCTCTAGCACCAGCTTCAGCGCGGCTTGCACCACGCGGTCCCGCACGGTCGGGATGCCCAGCCGGCGCAGCTTGCCACCGGCCTTCGGGATCATCCGCTCCCGCACGGCCAAGGGAACGAACCGGCGGGCTCTCAAATCGGCCCGTAGCTCGGCGAGAAACGTCTCCTCGCCTCGCACCGCGGTGATATAGCGGGCGGTCCAGCCGTCCACTCCCGCGGCGCGCGCGCGCGCGCCCTTGTTGCCCTTGACCGGAGCCCATGCCATAAGCAAGAACGCCGGGTCACAGACGAGGTTGAACAGGTCATCAAACCGGCGACCGGAATCGTCGGTTGCCCATCGGTGCAGCTTGGTCTGGATCTCCAGTACCCGTCCCTGGGCCTCATCGAGGCTCGGCCACGGCGCGTCGGTGTTCACCGGCGTCCTCCCAGCATTCCAGTCCCATAACTACGGACTCGCTGCCCTCCTTCGCCCTGTGGCCGGCTTTCCCGGCCTCTGACTACTACGAGGGCTCCGCCCCGCCCCGAGACCATCAGCCGACGACGGGCCTTCCCACCGCCAGCCCAACAGGCTGGCGGGAAGGGAGTCTCGGGGCGGTTCCCACGTTCACTATGAACCGCTTGACGGGATCGACGCCCAGCTATTCCCCTGCAGTCTCGCCACGGGTACGCCGCAGACCTTCCCCGTGGCCTCGATGCCGGTGGAGCGAACACCTGACACCGAGTCGCCCGCCACACAGACGAGCGTGCACTGCTGACCGGCCCTGATCCACCAGGTTCGAGCCGGCGGGTTGCTTTAGGGGTTTCTACCACTAGTTCCTGCATCCGTACGTCTCTCCGTCTCGCTTGCCGGACCCGAGCCGTCTGGCAGTACCAGCCCGTCCCGTCGTTGTCGGGGCTGCTCCCACCCCCCCCGGCGTCTCCCGGATCAGGCTGCCCCCAGCTTCAGCGGGCTGCTGCGACAGCCCAAAGGAAAAGGCCTCCCACCTCCTCACGGTTCAATAGCGCCTCGTGGCGCACCCGCTCGACGACCCATCTGCGGGCGGGATGGGTCTTCTCGCCCCAGCCGTCCTTCTTCTCCTCGCCGATGCGGCGGATGTGCGCCACGTACCCGCCCTTGGCGCAAGCTGCCTCGCCGGTTGGGTTGTCATACCCCTTGTCCAGGCAGAGGTTCTGCACGATCATCGCGGGGTCGGGGCGCGGGATCACGACTGCGTCGATCGTCTCGGCCAAGAGCTTGGTGTCGTGCGTGTTTGCGCCGTCGATGACAGCGGCGGGCGGCCCGCCTTCCTGGTCGACGAGCACACTCTTCTTGGTACCCATCTTCGCTCTATCAGTGGGGTTCGGGCCACGCTTGGCACCCTCAAACCGCGACTTGCCCATCACGCCGTCGGCGGCCTGCCATTCCCAGCGCACAGCCCCGAGTTCCTCGCACTCGCGCACCAGGTACGCCCAGATTTCCTCCAGGAACCCATCGGCGGCGAACCGCTGAAACCAGCCGTGAACGGTCGACGGGCACCCGATCCGGTCGATAACGCCACTGGCAACCCGAGCGCAGGCGGTGGATGATTCCATCGAGCACGAGCCGCAGGTCGGCCCTCGGACGGCCTGTCCGGGCTGGCGGATAGAAGCAGTCGAGCATCGGCTCGACCTCCTCCCAAAGGTCATCCAGGAACTCCCAGATCGTCGGCAGTGGGCGAGCAGGGGTAGTCTCAGCAGCCGGCAAGGCACGCTCCTTTTAGCGAGGGTTGACGTGCCTTGCCGCTTCAATCAAGCGCTACATACAGTAATCCTGCCCCACGGGAGTTCTCGGACGGTTACTTTAACCCCGGTCCACCTGACGAAAACGCCAGGCTGAAATCCGAGCGTGCCGCTCAGCTGCAAGCCGCTCCGTGAGACCTCGTCAGCCTATACGAAGCTCCACGGCATGTCGTCTTCCAGCCGGAATAACGAGCCTCCCGATACGGTTGAACGAGTGTTATTGATGCCGAATTCATCCGGGCTTTCAACCAGCAAGTTGAGTAACTGCCATAAGCGTTGATCCTGACCGGTCGGCGCTAAGATCTCGAAGCTGCCCGTGATATTCGCGACTCCCTCGAACTTACACGTTTCCCCGTCAATCTTGAAAGTCGCAAACCAACCGTTACTGTTCTCGGGTTTGATCTCTGCCTTGAAAGCTAAAGACCCGTCTAATGTAACTAAGCCTTCGACCGGCAGGGTGTTGATATTTGAGCTGGGCAAGGTGCATTCGAACGGCGCGATGCTGCAGCCCCTGAACTCCAAGCTCTTGATTAAGAACTTGTCGGGCTCGCTGATCGTTCCACCGCTGAGTTCATAGGGGTCGCATTCGATGTGTCCTTCTCCTTCAGGGCCAAACTTGAATTCAGTCCTCGCGTGGCCGATGCTCGACGTCGAAATGGCGGCCGACCCCGCGAGTAACGAACCCGACACCGACCATCCCGCCTGAGCCGGACTCGCAGCGACGGCGCTGAGCGCGACGGCCACGACGAAGGCCATCGTGAGTGGCATTGCTTTGGACATGGCTGTTGATCTCCTTTCGTCCTGATTGGGCGTCCACATCCACAGACCGCGCTGCGCCGGCGCGACGTCCGAAACCCGTTCGAGCAACCGACGCAGCCTGCCCATCGCACCGGCCGATTGCGGCCCTTGGACGCGATGACGTTGTTCGAGTATTCCATCTGCCGGTGTTTCCCACACGAGCGCGGACGACGTGCCCATGCGCGCAACGCGCGAGAAGTTGTTGACGGCAGCCGCGCGAGCAGCGACAATGCGCCCGATGGCCAACCCCGACCGCCTGACCGGCCTCGATACCGCGTTTTTGCACTTGGAGGACCACTCCACGGCGCACATGCACGTGGCGTCGGTGATGATCTTCGAAGGCGAGCCGCCAAGCCCGCAGGAGCTGGTCTACCACGTGCTGAGCCGGCTGCACCTCGTGCCGCGCTACCGCCAGCGCCTCGCGTACGTACCGCTCGAGCAGGGCCGGCCGGTGTGGACGGACGATCCGCACTTCAACCCGCACTACCACATCCGCCACACGGCGCTGCCGCGCCCGGGCGACGAGGCGGCGCTGCGGAGGCTGGCGGGACGGCTGTTCTCCCAGCGCCTGGACCGCTCCAAGCCGCTGTGGGAGATATGGCTCGTAGACCGGATGGCGGGCGGGCGTTTCGCGCTGGTCGCCAAGACCCACCACGCGCTCGTCGACGGCATCTCCGGAGTCGACATCACGACCGTGCTGTTCGACGTCGCGCCCGAGCCTGTTGCGGCACCGACGCCCGAAGAGCCGTGGAGCCCGCGCCCGCTGCCCGGCTCGGCGAAGCTGCTGGGCGAGGCGCTGCTCGAGCGCGCGACCGTGCCCGGCGAGATGGCGCGTGGCGCGCGGCGTGTGGCGCGGACCCCACGACGCGCTCTGCGTCAGCTGCGCGAGGGTCTGGCGAGCATCGGCGCGACGACGCTCGCCGGCATCAACGCGCCGGCGCCGCCTTCGCCGCTGAACGTGGACATCGGCCCGCACCGCCGCTACACGTGGGTGGACGTCGAATTGGGGCTGTTCAAGGGCATCAAGGACGCGCTTGGCGGCACGCTCAACGACGTCGTGCTCGCGTCGGTCAGCCTCGCGCTCGGGCGCTGGCTGCGCCGCCACGGCCACGACACCGAGGGATTGGTGCTCAAGGCGATGGTGCCGGTGTCGGTGCGCGCCGAGGAGGGACGAGATTCCCACCCACCCGCGCTCGGCAACCGTGTGGCGGCGATGTGGGCGCCGCTGCCCGTCGGCGTGGAGGACCCGGCGGACTGCTTGGAGCAGATCCGTCTGGCGATGGAGAACCTCAAGCGCTCCGGCCAGGCCGTCGGCGCGCAGGCGCTGACGAATCTCGCGGGCTTCGCGCCGCCCACGATCCTCAGCCAGGCCGCCCGGCTGCAGGCGCGCCAGCGCTACTTCAACCTGGTCGTCACGAACGTCCCCGGGCCGCAGTTCCCGCTCTACCTGCTCGGGCGCCGGCTGCGCTCGCTCTACCCGGTGGTGCCGCTCGCACGCCGGCAGGCACTCGGGATCGCGGTGATGAGCTACAACGGCCACCTCGGTTTCGGGCTGCTCGCCGACTACGACGCGCTGTCCGATCTCGACGCGATCGCGCTCGACCTGGAGCACTCGATCAGGCTGCTCGCGCGCCGCGCGGGCGTCGGGCGCAACGGCCGCACCAAGGGATCGCGAACGACGAAATCACCAGCGAAACCAGCTCGTCGCGGCACTGGAAGGGCGCGCGCCGCAAAGCGATCGACGAACGCCGCCGAGCGAACCGCCGCCGGCGTCGGCGTCGGCGCGCGACCCGCGGACGCCGACGCGAACAGGGGCGCGAAGGCGAACCGCGCCAAACAGGTCGCCACCAAGACGACCGCCCCAACCAAACGTACGCGCGCCACCCCGGCGAAAGCGGGGGCCGGCAAACCGAAGGCGTCGGCCGGCAAACACTGAACACGTGCGTTTGGCCCTTTGCCAGCTGAACGCCACCGTGGGCGACATCGCGGGCAACGCGCAGCGCATCTGCGCGGGGATCGCGGCCGCGCGCGCCGCCGGCGCCGACGTTGTGCTCACGCCCGAGCTGGCGCTGACGGGGTACCCACCCGAGGACCTGCTGCTGCGCGAGCACTTCCTCGACGACGCCGAGCAGGCGCTGGCGGCGCTCGCCGGCGAAGTACGGGGGATCACGGCCGTCGTCGGCTACCCCGAGCGCGAACGCGCGACGGGTGCGCTGTACAACACCGCCGTGGTGCTCGCCGACGGCGCGGTGCGGACGCGCTACCGCAAGCTGCACCTACCCAACTACGGCGTGTTCGACGAGCGCCGCTACTTCACGCCGGGCCTCGAGGGCGCCACGGTCGAACTGGCAGGCGCGCGGGTCGGGCTGACCGTCTGCGAGGACCTGTGGGAGCCCGGTCCGCCGGCGTCGCAGGAGGCGGCGCAGGGGGCGCGGCTGCTGGCGAACATCTCCGCCTCGCCCTACCACGCCGGCAAGGGCCGCGAACGCGAGCGGCTGTTCGCGCAGCGCGCGCGCGAGCACGGGGTGTTCGTCGCGTTCTGCGCACTCGTCGGCGGCCAGGACGAGCTGGTGTTCGACGGCCATTCCTTCGTGCTCGACCCGCGCGGCGAGACGATCGCGCGCGCGGCGCAGTTCGCGGAGGAGCTGCTGGTGTGCGAGATCGACCTCGACGGCGCGGCGCGCGCATCCACGAAAGACAAATCTGAAACACCGGCCCCGACCAGCCAGGCGCCTGGCGCCGGCACGCTGCACGCCCTGATCGAGCCGGTCGAGGCGGAGGTGTACGCAGCGCTGACGGTCGGGCTGCGCGACTACGTAGAGAAGAACGGCTTCAAACACGTCGTGCTGGGGTTGTCGGGCGGGATCGACTCGGCGCTCGTCGCATGTGTAGCGGTCGACGCGCTCGGCGCGGAGCGGGTCAGCGTGGCGATCATGCCATCGCGGTTCTCCTCGACGAGCACGAGAGACGACGCGCACAAGCTCGCGCAGGCGCTCGGCGTCGGCGTCTACGAGCTGCCGATCGAGCAGCCGATGGACGCCTACAGGGCGACGTTGCAAGAGGCGTTTGCGGGCCGGGGGCAGGACATCACGGAGGAGAACCTGCAGGCGAGGGTGCGCGGCAACCTGCTGATGGCGCTGTCCAACAAGTTTGGCTGGCTGGTGCTGACGACGGGCAACAAGTCGGAGATGTCGGTTGGCTACACGACGCTCTACGGCGACCTGGCCGGCGGGTTCGCGGTGATCAAGGACGTGCCGAAGACTCTCGTGTACCGGCTGTGCGAATGGCGCAACTCGCCGGCCGGGGCAAGATCCCCCGCGGGCATACCCTCCACGGGCACACCCTCCACGGGCACACCCTCCGCGGCCACGCCCCCTGTGGCGCCCCGGCCGCGTGTACCGCGCGTACCGGCCCCGATTCCCCCGTCGATCATCGCACGGGCACCGAGCGCGGAGTTGCGTGAGGACCAGCGCGACGAGGACTCGTTGCCCCCTTACGACCTGCTCGACAGGATCCTGGAGGGCTACGTCGAGCGCGACGAGGGTCCGGAGCAACTGGTCGCAAGCGGCCTGCCGGAGGCGGAGGTACGGCGTGTCGTGCGGCTGGTGGATCTCGCCGAGTACAAGCGCCGTCAGGCGCCGCCGGGGATCAAGATCACGACACGCGCGTTCGGGCGCGACCGGCGGATGCCGATCACGAATCGGTACGGGGGGTAGCGCTGGCACGAGCGCGACGCACCCCGACTGCACACCGCCACGGGAAGCTATAGCTGGTCGTTCCGGAACGCCGACTGGCGGGGTGTGTCGATTGTATTTTTGCGCTGTGATCGCGCCCGCGCGCGCGTGGGGTTAAGACCAAACCTACGCGCGCGCGGGCGCGATCACAGCGCGGAGAGAGTTATGACCCGCGCTCCCCCTGACCGCGTTCCGACGTGCGGCTGGATATGCCCGTACCGCGCCTCCGCTCCCATCTGGCCCATGCGTCTGGATATGCCGCGTACCGCACCTCCGCTCCCACCTGACCCGGGTCTCTGCCGCCGCCGCTACCCTTGCGACCTCGTGCGTGGCCACAGGCGATCGATCATCACCGCAGCGCTCGCCGCGCTCGCAGCAGCGTGCGCCCTCGGGCTGAGCGCCTGCGCAAACACGTTGCAGAACGAGCCGCTGGAGCCGAGTTTCCTGGAGTCGCTGGTGCTGGAGAGCGAATTCCCGGTGTACTGGCTTGGCTCGAACTTTCACGGGCTGCCGCTGATCGCAGTGAAGCACGACCCGGCGGGGGCAGACGAGCTTCAGTACGGGAACTGCACGCAGGGCGGGGAGAACGTGTGCGTGACGCCGCTGGAACTGGTGACCTCACCGGACAACAGCTTTCTGCCGGTCGGGGAGCTGCCGCGACGGACGATCGCGCTGCGTGGGGTGCGAGCTGTTGCGTTGCAAAAGGGCCGCACGATCGTGATGCGGACCGGCCGGGTGGTCGTGGACATCTATGCGAACAGCCGGGCACTCGCGCGAGCAGCCGCGCAGGCGATGGTGACGATCAACACGCCACAACAACCCGGCGCGCGCTTGGCGCGCGCACTCCCCGACACAGGCTTCGCGGAAAAGCCGCTGCTGAACCAGCAGCCGCCGGTCGCACCGCTCGTCCACGGCCCGGTCGGCCTGCCGAGCAGCGACGGCGGCTCATAGCGCGCTTCAAGGCGTGGCACAGCCGGCTGCTGACGCGAACGTACACGCGCGTCCTCTGGTTTGCGCCGGCAGTCGTACCTTCTTGATCAAGCCGACGGTGGCACAGTCGGCCGACCCGAACTCGGCACCCACCGACGTCATCAAGCCCACCCTCGACCGACCCCAAACCTCGACCTCGACCGACCCCCCACCTCAACGTAATCCCGACGTCGCCAGACCCCCGCCTGTGGGCCTGGCGCCCAGCAACCCGGGCGCCTGCCTTCACCCGTTTTGCGCGCGGACGGCGATCGTCATACGCGTCAGCGCGCAGAGCCGCGACGCGTCGTCGCTGAAGCGAACGTCCCACACCCAGGTGGTGCGGCCACGATGCTGGCGGGTGGCGTGCGCGTGGATCGTGCCGGACGTGATTGGCCGCAGGAAACTGGTGCTGTTGGACAGGCCCATGGCAGTCGAGCCGTCGGCGAGCACGGAGAAGCCGGTGGCAAGGGACGCCATCGCCTCGGCCATCGCCGCGTAGACGCCGCCGTGAACGAGTCCGGCCGGCTGCCTAAGCTCGTCCCGCACAGCGACACGCGCGCGCACGGTGTCTTCGGTGACCTCGACGAGCTGCAGCCCGTAGTGGCGGTCGAAGCCGAGCAGGACCTCGTTCAGCTGCTCGGCACTGGGGAGAGCCATCGCGGCGCCACGATAGCCTACGAAGGGAAACATGAGCCGTCTCGACAGCCTGCCGCCCGATTTGAGCGCGACCCTCGCGCTGCTGCTGCGTCAAGGCAAGCGTTACGGGGAGGTGGCGGCGCTGCTGGGCATCGCAGAGCGCGCCGTGCACGACCGTGCGCATGCCGCGCTGGCGCTGCTCGCGCCCGGTCCGGCGCGGTCGCTGACGGCCGATCAGCGCGAGCGGATCGGCGAGTACCTGCTTGGGCAGCAGGACCGGCAGGCCGGCGACGAGACACGAACATGGCTGGAGAGCGCGGCCGGCGCCCGCGCGTGGGCGCTGGCGCTGGAGGGCGAGCTGACACCGCTGACCCCGGGCGGGTTGCCCGCCGTTTCGGCCAAAGCCCATACCGCCGCCGCGCCCCCCCTCTCTTCACCGCCAGCCGCCACACCCCCGCTCTCTTCCCCACCAGCCGCCACACCCCCGCTCTCTCCGTCGCCCGCGACTGTGCGCGCGGCATCCTCCGAGAGCCCGTCACCGCCCGGCCCGCAGCCGCCCGCTTCACGCACGGGCGGCGCGATCGTGCTGGGTGGGCTGGCCGTGATAGCGGTCGTGGTCGTGCTGTTCGTGGTGGTGGGCGTCGGAGGGGACAGTTCGCACGCGAACGGCACGCACACCTCGACGTCCCAGTCCTCCTCGAGGACACCCAATTCGTCTTCGACCGACTCTTCCTCAGCCGACTCCTCCTCCACCGCCGCCAACGGCTCCTCCTCCCCCGCGACGACCCCGTCCGCGACAACCACCCCGTCGTCTACTGCCAATCCCTCCGCCACGACCCCTTCTGGCGGCTCCTCCTCGAGCACCGTCGGCGCCGCGGCGCCGACGAGCCATGGCAAGGCGCTGGCGCTGGTCCCGCCGGATCCGGCGGCGAGCAAAGCGGTGGGGGTGGCGTACGTGCTGACGCAGAAAGGCCAGCGCGCGTTTTACCTGTTCGCCAAAGGACTGCCGGCCGCGCCGGCGGGGACGTTCTACGCAGTGTGGCTGGAAGGCGCGGCAGGCGCGCCGGACTACCCGCTTGGCAGCCTGCCCACGCCGGGATCGAGCGGGCTGATCGAAGGCGGTGGTCCGCTGCCGAGCGACGCGGGGAGCTACAAACGGATCGTCGTGACGAGCGAGACCAGCCACACACCGACGCACCCCGGGCCGACGATGCTCGGCGGGCCGTTCACGCTGGGGTAGTAGGCGGGACCGTTCGCGCTGGGGTGGGCAGGAGCTTTCCCGGATTCATGATCCCGGCGGGGTCGAGCTGCGCCTTGAGCGCGCACAGAGCGTCCAGGCCGGCCCGTCCGACCTCGGCCTCCATCCAAGGCAGGTGCGCGCAGCCGATCGCGTGGTGGTGGGTGATGGTGGCGTGGCGGGCCACGATCGCGTCGCCGGCGGCGCGCTTGACGGCGGCCCACTGCTCCAGCTCGTGACCGGTGCGTTGGCGGGCGAGGAAGGTGAAGTAGAGCGAGGCACCGGTCTCATACAGGTGTGAGATGTGGCACATCACAAGGCCCGGCGTGCCCTGCTCGGCCAACGCGCCGGCGATCGCGCGCTCGACGGCGCGGTGCAGGTCGAGCAACGCCGACCAGCGGGTGGCGGTCTCTAGCGTCTCGACCAGGACGCCGTGGGTGAGGAGGTCGTCGCGCAGGTAGGGCGCGGCGAAGCGTTGCGCGCGCCACGCCTCGCCGGGGGAGCGCCCGACGGGCAGCCCGCCGTGGGCGCGGACCAGCTCCAGCGCGCGGCGACGACGGTGCTCGACCTCCTCGACGGTGCCCTCGAAGCCGAGAATTGCCAGGCACCCGCCGCCGTAGCCACGCGCGCGGAGATAGGCGCGTCCCAGGCGATCCTTGAGCGCACCGGCGAGCCCGTGGGAGCCGGCCAGTGCGAGCGACATGCGCGTCTCGGCCTCGTCGGAAAGTCGCGCGACGGCGGGCGCGACGCGCTCCTGGGCGAGCGCACGTAGCGCCTGCGCCCCGCTGGCGAAGTCAGCGAAGAAGGCGCCGTCGTAGCGCGTGCAGGTCGGCGCGGGACGCACACGCAAGGCCAGCTCGTGGATCACGCCGAGCACGCCCTCAGAGCCGAGCGCCAGCTCGCGCAGCTCGGGCCCGGCGGCGCTGGCGGGCAGTGCCGGCAGCGCAATCTCGCCGGCCGGAGCGGCGAGGCTCAGTCCGAGCACGAGGTCTTCGAAGCGCCCGTAGCCGGTCGAGGCCTGTCCGGCGGAGCGGGTCGCGGCGCAGCCGCCGAGCGAGACGTGCTCGTAGGACTGCGGGAAGTGCCCGAGCGTGAGCCCCTGCGCGCCGAGGATGCGCTCCAGGGCGGGCGCGCGCAGACCGGCCTGCACGGTGACGATGCGCGAGGTGCGGTCCAGCTCGAGCACGCCGTTCAGGCGGCGCATGTCGAGCGCCAGCGCCGCGGCATGGTCGCCGCGCAGCGGCGCGACGCCGCCGACGACGCTGGTGCCGCCGCCGAAGGGCACGAGCGCGAGCGAGTGGCGCGCGCACAGCTCCAACAGCGGACGCAGCTGCGCGGGGTCGGCGGGGTAGAGCACGGCGTCGGGCGCGCCCTTGGGAGCGCCGGCGCGTAGCCGCACAAGGTCGGGATAGCCCTTGCCGGCCGCGTGCAGAACGCGCTGCGCGTGGTCGTCGCGCACCCCGTCGGCGCCGAGCAGCGCGCGCAGCTCGCCGAGCACGACGTCGGAGAGCGCGGGGGCGGGCAGCCGCACACGCTCGAGCGCGACCGGCGGCTGCGGTGTGGCGGCGACGCCAACGGTTTCGCGCAGGAAGTCGAGCGCGTGCGCGGGCAGGCCGGACGGCCGCTCGGGGTCCCCCCAGCCCCACCAGCGCATCGGCGGGACGCCGTCCGACCCGGCGGGGCCGCGTCCCGTACGATCGCCGCGCACCCGTGCACCGCGAGCGGCCGGGGAACCGGTCCCGGGGCCAGCCCCGGCACCCGCGGCAGCGAGGGCCGCCTCCGCGGCAACGGGGGCCTCCGGGCGCTGAGGCTCCGTGTGGGCGGCCCCGTCAGCCAACGATCCGCTCCAGCCCGTCAAGCGCCTCGTCAAGGGTCGCACGCGCGGCGCGGCGCACGCGCGAGGCGCCGAGGTTGGGGAACACGCCGCGCAGCCGCTGGCGCAGCTCGATCGTGACGTTGGTTCCGTGTCCGGCCGGTGCGGGCTCGAGCTGCAGCTCGGTCTCGGCGGCGGCGAGCAGGCGTGCGAAGGGCGTGCCGTCGACGACCTGCGACCAGCGAAGCACGAGCGCGGAGTCGTCACGCGCGACGACGTTGAAGTCGGCCCGCACGCGCCGTCCGCGACGGCTGACTAGCACCTCGGTGAAGGCGTGCTCGTCGACGCCCTCGACGCGCTCGACGCGCGGCCACCAGCGCGGCAGGTGGTGGGGGTCGCCGATCAGCTCCCAGACGTCCCCGGCGGGCGCTGAGAGCATGCGGGTGCGACGAGTGGTGGGCACGTGTCTAAGCCTACGAGTCGTAGACGATCAGCGCGTGCGCGTCGTGCGGCGCCAGGCGTGCGCGGCCGCCGAGAAACGCCAGCTCGATGAGGAATCCGCAGCCGACGACCTCGCCGCCGAGCTGCGCGACCAGCTCGCACAGCGCGCGGGCGGTGCCGCCGGTGGCCAGCAGGTCGTCGTGGACGAGCACGCGCGTGCCGGCGCCGATCGCGTCGCTGTGCAGCTCCAGCTCGCCCGAGCCGTACTCCAGCAGGTACTCGGCGCTGACCGTCTCGTAGGGCAGCTTGCCGGGCTTGCGCGCGAGCACGAAGCCGGCGCCGAGCGCAAGCGCGAGCGCGGGGCCGAGCAGGAAGCCGCGCGCCTCGGCGGCGACGACGCAGTCCACGCGCAGCGGCCGGGCGTAGGCGGCGAGCCCGTCCACCGCGAAAGCAAGCGCACGAGGGTCGGCGAGCAGCGGGGTGATGTCCTTGAAGACGATCCCCGGCCGCGGGAAGTCGGGGATGTCGCGGATCAACGCCCGCAGGTCGGGCGCGTCCGTCATCTGACGGTCCCGCGCACGCCACTCACGCCGCTCACCCGGCGATCTTGCGCAGGTCGCGCACGAGCAGCAGGTGACGCAGGTGGCTGGTGACGGCGGCCAGGTTCTCCAAGGCCTCTAGGGCCTCCTTGCGCCGCTGCGGGTTGCGGGAGCGCAGCGCGGGCGCGAGGATCTGCTGCAGCAGGCTCGCCTCGCGGTCGGCGGAGGAGCGAAAGACGCGCAGGTTGCGCCCGCCGACGCCGTAGCGCGCAAGCTCGGCGACCGCCTTGATGATTTCGCGCTCGGTTTCGTCGTAGTAGGGCGCGCCGCTTTGATCGCCGCCTGCCTTGGGGTCATCCCCGCCACGCGAGCGCTCGCCTTTGATCACGCCGTACTCCTCCAGCTCGCGCACGAGCTTCGCGTCGGCCTGGGTCTCCTCGAGTACTTCCTGTAGCGAGAACCGCGCGCCGCTGTCGGCGCGCACGCCAACGCTGGCACGACGCGGGCGCATGCTTTCGCGGGGCGTGACCGGGCTCTCGCCGCTGTCGCCGCGTCCGGAGGCCAGTTCCTGGCGGATGACTCGCAGCGGCAGGAACTCGTCGCGCTGCAGGCGCAGGATCGTGCGCAGGCGTGCGACGTCGCCCTGCGTGTAGAGGCGGTAGCCGCCCGGGGTGCGCCGCGGGGTGAGCAGCTTCTGGTCCTCGAGGTAGCGGATCTTGGAGATCGAGATGTCGGGGAACTCCTGGGCGAGCGCCTTGCAGACGGCGCCGATCGTGATCGACTTGTGCCGCACCGTGCCCGCCTCGCGCTCGGCTTGCAGGTCGCGCTCGAGCGCGCCGACATCGGCCGCGATCGCGCGCTCATCGGTGGTGGGGGCTGTTCCGGTGGCCATCAGCGCGCGTGGAAGGTGAGCTTGTACTTGCCGATCTGGACCTCGTCGCCGTCCTGCAGGCGGTGCGAGTCGATGCGCTCGCGGTTGACATAGGTGCCGTTGAGCGAGCCGCAGTCGTCGAGGTGCCACATGTCGCCGCGGTGGATCAGCAGCGCGTGGTCGCGCGAGACGGTGATGTCGTCGAGGAACACCTCGCAGTCGGGCCGTCGGCCGATGCCCATGCGCTCGCCCTGCAGCGGGAAGCTCTCCCCGACACGCCCGCCGCCGGCGCGAATCACCAGGGCGGGACCGCGCGCGGTGACATCTGCCAGCTCGACCGGCACCAGCTCGCCGGCCTCGTCGATGCGGTAGGTCGCGGTGACGGAATCCCCGTTTGGCGCCTCGCCCGCGCCCTGGCTCTCGCCGGCGTCTTTCTGCGGCGCGCCGCAGTGCGGGCAGAAGTTCGCGTTCTCGTCGACCGCGGAGCCGCACTCGGGGCAGAGCTGGGCCATCGCGCCGAATCCCTCTTTCAGGCCTCGCCGCGCTCGTCGTCGGGGCCGACGGCCGCGTCCACGCGGCGCGCGAGGATGTCGGTGAGCTGGCGGACGTCGTCTTCGCCGATCAGCTGCTCGCCGCCGTCGTGGCGCTTGCGCATGCGGTTGACGAGCTCGGCCCGCAGGATGTCGATCTTGCCGTGCAGGATGCGCCGCCGGTAGGAGATCTCGGTCTCTTCGTCGGTCAGCTCGCGAATCAGGTTCTTCAGCTCTGCTTCACTGAGCGAGCCGAGGTCGGGGAAGGTGTCCATGAGCGTTTGTGCTCCTTTCTGGGGCATCCATCGGCAACTATACCCGCGGACATTAAAGCTTAGCTTGAGGCTGAGTTATGTCGCCGGGTTCGGCGGCTCCTTTCTCCTCCTGCCCTCCTCTTCCTCTTTCCCCGAGGTAGAGAACGGTCCGGCGGCCTGTTCTCCGCGACGGCCCTCACGCTGCGGGGCCCGTTCGCGGAGCTGACGACGGCCGTCGCGCACGTAGAGCACGGTGGCTGTGAGCACGAGGGCAAGGCCCACGTAGAGCAGCACGGCGCCCAATCCTTCGAGGCCGAGCATCGCGAAGAAGAACGCGCCCATCACCGGCGCCACGGCGAGCCGGCCGGGCCAGTTGATGCGCAGCACCGCACCGTGGGCAAGGCCGTAGCGGCCAAGGGCAAGCATCGAGAGTTCGCGCGCGATCAAAAGCCCCAGCGCCCAGTGCGGCAGCAGCGAGAAGTGCCAGCAGACGACGACGCCGCTGATCGCGAGCAGGCGGTCGGTGACCGGGTCCATCAGCGCGCCGAGGCGGCTGTACTGGCCGGTGAGGCGGGCTGCGATCCCGTCGGCGTAGTCGCCCCAGCCGATGACCGCGAATAGAATCGCGGCGGCGGCGCTCGTGCCGGTGGCGCTGCTGAGTGCGATGGCGAGGAAGACGGGGATCAGCGCGAGGCGCACGAAGCCGATCGCGTTGGGGATCGTCCAGGGGCGCAGCGGCTGGTCGGCGGCGGTCTGCCGCGGCGCCGGGCCGGAGCGGTCGAGACCGAGCAGGCGCGCTGTCGAGAGTCTTCTCATCGGCGCTATTCGCGCACACGCACGCGCGCAGGCGCGATTCGCACCGTTTTGGACAACACCACCACCCGCCCCTCCCCACACCTCCCGGCGGCCACCCTCCACCCCGAAACGCCAGCGTCCCGACGCGTACACCCCCACACAAAACGCAGGCCGAGGCGTTGACGCAGTGGCGGCTCTAGGGAAGCGTGCGGCACAGCTCGTCCAGCGCAGCGATCAGCGCGGCGGGTTCGCCGCCGAGCGCCACGCCCGGCGCGGCGGCGCGCCCACGGCGGACCTGCACCTCGATCTCGCCGGACTCCAAGGCGCGCTTGCCGACGGTCAGGCGCAAAGGACAGCCGAGCAGCTCGGCGTCGGCGAACTTCTCGCCGGGCCCGGCGTCGCGGTCGTCGTAGATCACCTCGACCCCGCCGGCGCGCAGTGTCTCGTAAAGCTGCCCGGCCGCCGCCCGTGCCGGATCGCCAGCCTTGCCGACCGCGACCAGGTGCACGGCGAAGGGCGCGAGCGCCCGCGGCCAGGAGATGCCGTGCTCGTCGGCGTACTGCTCGACGGCGGCCGCGGCGATGCGCGCCGGGCCGATCCCGTAGCAGCCCATCCAGATTGGCTGCTCGCGTCCGGACTCGTCCAGGTAGGAGGCGCCGAGCGGCTCGGAGTAGCGGGTGCCGAGCTTGAAGATGTTGCCAATCTCGATCGCGGGCTCGATCGTGACGGGCTGGCCGGCGATCGTGTCGCCGGCCAGGACGGTGCGCACATCGACCTCGCGAAACGGGAAGTCACGGCCGGGCACGACGCCGCGCAGGTGCGCGTCGGGCCGGTTGGCGCCGGTCACGTAGCTGCGTTCGCCGAACGCCCCGCCGCTGACGCCTGCCCCGCCGCCCACAGCCTGGCCGCCGCCCACCGCAGCTCCCGCAGCTCCCGCACTCGGCACGTCGGCGCCACTGGGGACGGCGCCGTGGTCGAGCAGGATCTCCACGCGCCCGTCGAGGCCGACCGGCCCGATGAAGCCGGGCGGGCCGAGCTGGGCGGCGATCTCCTCGGGGCGCGCGGGGCGGCTGCGCTCGCCGAGCACGCCGGCGAGCTTGAGCTCGTTGACGCGGTGGTCGCCGCGCACCAGCACCAGAAGCATGCGGCCGTTGCTCTCGAGCACGACCGGATAGGCCTTCAGCAGCGCGCCCTCGGGCACGCCTAAAGCGCCGGCGACCTCGGTGACGGTGGTCAGGCCCGGGGTGGAGACCTCCTGCGGGGAGGGCGGCGCCGGCGGCAAGTCCACCGGCTGGGGGTCGGCGCAGGCGACCTCGATGTTGGCGGCGTACTGGCCGGCCCCCGAGCCGGCGAGCACGACTTCGTTCTCGCCGGCGGGGCAGGGCGCCATGTACTCGTGCGCGCCGGTGCCGCCCATCATGCCGACGTCGGCCTCGACGCGATACCAGCGCAGGCCGGTGCGCTGCATGATGCGGTCGTACGCGCCGACGTGCAGCTCGTAGCGCTCGTCCATGCCGGCGGGGTCGCGGTCGAAGGAGTAGGCGTCCTTCATGATGAACTCGCGCGTGCGCAGGACGCCGGCGCGCGGGCGCGGCTCGTCGCGCTCCTTGACCTGGAAGTGGTAGAGGATCAGTGGCAGGTCGCGGTAGGAGCGCACGGTGTGCGCGACGTGCGTGGTGACGGCCTCCTCGTGGGTCATCGCGAGCACGAGGTCCGAACCCTTGCGGTCGTGCAGCTTGAACAGCTCGTCGATCGCGTAGCGCCCGGTCTTGCGCCAGGGCTCGGCGGGCTGCAACAGGGGCATCAGCAGCTCCTGGCCGCCGATCGCGTCCATCTCTTCGCGGATAATCTGCACGACCTTCTGGTGCACGCGCCAGCCGGCCGGCAGCCAGCTCCACATGCCGGCGCCGAGCTGGCGGATCAGCCCGGCGCGGACCATCAGCTTGTGCGAGATCGCCTCCGCGTCGGCCGGGGCCTGCTTCTCGGTGGGCAGGAGGTATGAGGAGAGGCGGGTCATCGCAGGCACGGAGCGTAGTACGGCGTCGCGGGGTGGTGTTTTTTGGAGATCGTCCGCGCGTGCCGGCCCGCGGTCGACGCCCGACGGCGCGGGCCATCCGTGGCCCGCGTCAAGCACGAGGCGGCGTCTATTCATGAACCGATAAGTGCTACACTGATTATGTGTTACACAGACTCGTGAATAGAATGGCGGTACCACATGGCTAATCTGACGCTGTCACTCGACGACGAGTTGCTCAAGCGGGCGCGCATCCGGGCACTCGAGCAAGACACCTCGGTGAACTCCCTCGTGCGCGAGTACTTGGAGGACTTCGCCAGTTCGAGCTCACAACCCTCAGCGATCGCCGGATTCCTGACTCTGGCGAAGTCGCTCCACGCCGGCAGCGGTCCCGGCGGTCGCAGCTGGACGCGCGAGCAACTCTATGAGCGATAGGACCTTTGTAGACACGAACGTTCTCGTCTATGCGGTGGACGAGAACGAACCCGAGAAGCAGGACATCGCTCAGCAATTCCTTGAGTCTTCGCAACCGGGAGAGCTGGTCCTGAGTGCACAGATCCTCGGCGAGTTCTACGTAACCATAACCCGCAAGATCGCCAACCCGGTGCCGCAGGCGAGAGCGGCCGAAGTCCTCGAGTGGCTGGAACTGTGGCCCGTCGTGCCGATCGATGCCGGACTCGTCAGGCGCGCGGTCCAGACCAGCGATACCGCGCAACTCTCCTACTGGGACGCGCTCGTCGTCGCCGCCGCCGCGCAGGCCGGCTGCCGGCGCCTGCTCAGCGAGGACTTGAATGACGGGCAGGAGATCGCGAAGGTGCGTGTCGAAAACCCGTTCCGCGGCGTCACGTCGGGCAGGGATGGGTAAAGGGCGGAGAGGCCGGCATGCGCGCACCGCTCGTGCACACTTACCGGCCCGTGTGGGCGGGGTCTAAAGTGGACAGCCCAGTCTAAAGCCGCCGCCCACGCTCTGATAGAACAGCCCGTCGAGACCCGTCAAACCGAACCGCCCGAGAAGGAGCCCTCCCATGGCCTACTCCGTACCCCCGCTCCCCTACGCCTACGACGCGCTGGAGCCGCACATCGACAAGGCGACGATGGAATTCCATCACGACAAGCACCATCAGGCCTACGTGGACAAGGTCAACGCCGCGCTGGAGGGAACGCCTCTCGCAGACACACCGATCGAGGACGTGCTGAGGGACCTCGGCCAGGTGCCCGAGGACAAGCTGGGGGCGGTCAAAAACAACGGCGGGGGCCACTACAACCACACGCTGTTCTGGGAGAACATGAGTCCGGACGGCGGCGGCGAGCCCGGTGGCGAGTTGGGTGCGGCGATCGCCCAGGCGTTCGGCTCGTTTTCCGATTTCCAGGCCAAGCTCAAGGAAACCGGCGTCAACCAGTTCGGCTCGGGCTGGTCGTGGCTGGTGCTCGACGGCGGCAGCCTGGCGGTGGTCGGCAGCGCCAACCAGGACAACCCGATCTCCGACGGCAAGACGCCGCTGCTGGGCGTGGACGTGTGGGAGCACGCCTACTACCTCAAGTACCAGAACCGCCGTCCCGACTACCTCGACGCGTGGTGGAACGTCGTGAACTGGCCGCGCGTGGCCGAGCGGTACGCCGCCGCGCGGGGCTAAGAACCGCGCAGCGTATCCCCCGAACGCGGAGCATCCGGGACGCCCGCGCGCCTTGGGCGTCCCGGTCGGTGCCGACGTCGCAGCGGGCGGACTGGCTCTGCGTAGGTTGCGAGCGCTGCCGATCGAGTTCGTGCCGACACCGAGCCTGCTCGGTAGCGCCTGGAAACTGAAAGATCGCTTCTCCGCAGCCGACTCACTGTATGCGGTGCTCGCCAGCCGCGCCGGCGAGCCGCTGCTCACCGGCGACGGGCGCCTGGCGCCTGGCGCCCTTGCAAGCGAAATCGAGACGCGCACGGTCGCGGGGTGAGAACAGCGAGCGCGCCGTGGACGCGCTAGCGTGAGGCCATGCCATCCACGGCATGGCCCGCGCTTCCCTACGCGCAGTGGCGCGAGAGCTGCGACACGCTGCACGCCCACACGCAGGTCCTCGGCAAGCTCGCCGCACGCCTCGCGCCGCCCGAGCCCGAGCTGCAGCACGCCGCGCTGCGGCTGACGGCGCGCGGCTGGGAGACCAACTCGCTGCCCGCCCCCGACGGCTCGGGCGCGCTTGTCGTCGCGCTCGACCTGCACGCGCACGAGGCCGTCGCCGAGCACAGCGACGGCCGCTTCCGGCGTGTGCCGCTCGCCCCCGACCGGCCCGTCGGCGCCGTCACACGCGAGCTGCTGGAGGCGATCGGCACGCTCGTCGGCCCCGTCGCGATCGACCCCACCCCGCAGGAGGTCGCCTGGAGCGTCCCGCTCGACGAGGACGACGAGCACACGACCTACGAGCCCGAGCAGATCGAGACCTACTTCGCCGCTGCGACCCGCGCCGCGCTGGTGCTGGCAGCGTTCCGCGCGCCCTACCGCGGCCGCTCCACGCCGGTCAACGCCTGGTGGGGCTCGTTCGACCTGGCCGTCAACCTCTTCTCCGGCGAGTCCGCCAAGCCACCCTCCCAGGACTTCATCATGCGCAACGCGATGGACGCCCAGGAGGTCGCCGTCGGCTGGTGGCCGGGCGACGCCCGCCACGAACGACCCGCGTTCTACGCCTACGCGCACCCGGCACCGGACTCGTTCCCCACGGCGACGCTCGCGCCGCCCGCAGCGCGCTGGGAGGCGGCGCTCGGCGAGTACGTGCTCGACTGGGACGACGTGATCGCCGCCGCTGACCCACACGCGCTGGCGTTGGAATTCGCGGGCTCGGCCTTCGCGCATGCTTGCGCCGTGTGCCAATGGGATCCCGCGCTGCCGGCAAGCGCGGCCGGCACCCCACCGCCGGTCGTCTGACACCGCGCAGCGCAGTTCGCTCGCTGCCAGTCGTCACCGCGCAGCGCCATTCGCTGGCTGCCAGTCGTCACCGCGCAGCGCAGTTCGCTGGCTGCGAGGCGGCGCGGGGCACGGATGCCCCGCGCCGTTCCAGCGCCGTGCGGCGGCTGCGCCGCGCGGACGATCTCCAAACAAAACCTCAGCCGCGACTGAAGCGCCGACCGGCCACCGGCGAGATGGCCTCGTCCAGGGGCGCCGGCGCGCCGTTGCTTCCCGCGGGCGCCAGCATCGACTCGAGCACCGCATCCGCCGCGTCGTCGTTCGCGGCCGCGGCGGCCTCCAGCGCAGCCAGCCGCTCGGGCGTCATCTGCGTGTCGTCCTCGTTGGCGGCCAGCCACTCGCGCGCCTCGGCGGCGGCCGCCTCGTCGCGCTGCACCTGCTTGCCGGCGGCGTAGTAGCGGTCGATCTCCTTGAACAGCTCGTCGACGAGCTGCGCGGTCGGGACCTTCTTGAGCGGCTCGCCCTTCGAGTAGATCATCCCCATGTCCTTGGCGCCGGTGATGCCGAAGTCGGCGTGGCGGGCCTCGCCGATGCCGTTGACGGCGCAGCCGAGCACCGAGACCTCGATCGGGTCCTCGTACGCTTCCAGGCGCCGCTCGACTTCGGCGACAACGGTGTCCATGTCGAACTGCAGCCGCCCGCACGTCGGGCAGGCGATCAGGTCGGGGCCGCGCTGGCGCAGCTTGAGCGCCTTCAGGATCTCCCACGCGACCTTGACCTCCTCCTCGGCGTGGAACGTCGAGAGCGAGATCCGAATCGTGTCGCCGATCCCGTCCGCGAGCAGCGTGCCGAGACCGACGGCCGACTTCAGCGACCCCGACCACTTGGTGCCGGCCTCGGTGACCCCGAGATGCAGCGGGTACGGGATCCGCTCGGACAGCAGGCGGTTGGAGGCGATCGTGTTCGGCACCGACGTCGACTTCATCGACACCTTGAAGTTCTCGAACTCCAAGCTCTCCATCAGCGCGACCGTCTCGATCGCCGCCGTCACGAGCGCCTCGACGGGGTTGTCGTACTCGAGTTGGCGCAGGTGCTTGGGCAGCGAGCCGCTGTTGACGCCGACGCGCAGCGGCGTGCCGCGCCGCTTGGCCAGCGCGACGACCTCGGCGACCTTGTCGGGCCCGCCGATGTTGCCGGGGTTCAGGCGCACGCAGTGCGCGCCCGCCTCGATCGACTTCAGCGCGAGCGTATGGTTGAAGTGGATGTCGGCGATCACCGGGATCGGCGACTGCGCGACGATGCTCCGCAGCGCCTCGGCGTCCTGCTCGCGCGGCACCGCGACGCGCACGATGTCGGCCCCCGCCTGCGCGACCTTGTGGATCTGCTCCATCGTCGCCGCGAGGTTGGCGGTCTCGGTCTTGGTCATCGTCTGCACCGCGACCGGCGCGCCGCCACCGACCGGCACGGGTCCGACATGGATCTGACGCGTGGATGCCATGTCCCCATTCTACGGCGCCTGTCGTAACGGGTTGGTGAACGGGCTCTGCAACCAGCCCCAGCGGAGTTCCACCCACCACCACCACCACCACCACCACCACCAAGGATGACCAACATGACTAAGCTTGATAGACTACCCCGGTGCCCAACATTCGACACGTCGGGGTCCACGAGGCCAAGACCCATCTTTCGCGCCTGCTGCGCTACGTCGAGGAAGGAGACGAGATCGTGCTGATGCGAGGCAACACGGCAATTGCACGGATCGTCGCCGAGCGCTCGACGCGCTCCGTGGCGGACACGTTCGGGATGTTCGCCGGTCAGTTCGAGCTGGCGGAGGACTTCGACGCCGACAGCGACGAGCTTGCCGACCTGTTCGGGATCCAGCAGGAGCAGGACGCGTGAAGCTGCTCGTCGACACCCACGCAGCGATCTGGTGGCTCGCGGGCGACCGCCGCCTGAGCACGACCGCCCGCGAAGCGATCGCAGCGGCCGGCGCGCAGGCGGCGGTGAGCGTCGCAAGCGTCTGGGAGGCGTCGATCAAGCGCAGCGCCGGCCGCCTGCAAGGCCCCGATCTGGCGGTCGCGGCCGGGGCGGCGGGCCTGCCGCTGCTGCGCATCGACGAGCACCACGCACGACTTGCGGGCGAACTGCCGCTGCTGCACCGCGACCCGTTCGACCGCATGCTGGTGGCCCAGGCGCACGTCGAGGGCCTGTCGATCGTGACCGCCGACGGGCGCATCCCGCTTTACGACGTGCCGGTGATCTGGTGAGCGCCGGCTGCGCAGCGCGCAACCCGACGAACTCGAACGGCTAGTGGTGTTGGCCGCCGACGACGTCTACCCCACCGCGCGCGGCCCGCTGGCCCGCTTGGCCTCCCCCTACGCCGCGCGTGCGCGCCGCCGCCGCCACGAGCGCTTCTTCGCCTTGACCCGGCTCCCGCCCGCCGGCCGCGTCCTGGACGTCGGTTGCGGGCGCCTCGGGCTGCGCGCGTTCGAGCCCGGCCTGGACATCACCGGCCTGGACCTGGCGCCCGCGCCCGACTACCCCGGCCGGTGCGTCCAGGGCGACCCCGCTGACGGCCTGCCGTTCGCCGACGGCGAATTCGACCTCATCTACTGCAACAGCGTGATCGAGCACGTCCCCCCCGCCCGCCGCGCCGCGTTCGCCGCCGAGTTGCGCCGCATCGCGCGCGGCTGGTACGTGCAGACGCCCGCGTGGTCGTTCCCGCTCGAGCCCCACGCGCTCTTGCCCTTCGCGCATTGGCTGCCGGTCGCTCTGCGCCGCCGCTACTGGCACCTCGGCGCCGCTGGCAACTGGGAGCAGATCGAGCTGCTGCGCCGCCGCGAACTCGAAGCCCTGTTCGGGCCCGCCCGCCCCGAGCGCTTCGGTCCGCTGGTCAAGAGCTGGGTGTGCGTGCAGGTGGTCGGCGATTAGGAGGACCGGGGCCGACCGATTCGGGCCCGAACGCATCGCGAGCCGACCGATTCGGAGCCAACCGCATCGAAGCCAACTCTTCAGCCGCCCGTCAGGCGCTGGGTGTGTGAGTGCAACCGGTCGTGCGCGCTAGTGGGGTGTCAGGCAACGTTCGCCTGGTTGACGGCGCCGAGGATGCTGGCACCAAGGCGTTTGCGGCCGAGTCGGACCGGCAAACGTTGCCGGGTCCTCCACTAGCCGCCATCCGGCAGCGGGCCGGCGCGCGAGGGCGCAAGCCGGGCCAGCCACCCGAGCCAGCCGCCCTTAACTGGAGTACATCGCCTCGATCTGCGCCGCGTACTTCGCCGCGATCGGCTTGCGCTTGAGCTTCATCGTCGGTGTCAGCTCGTCCTCGCCGGGCAGCCAGTCACCGGGGACGATCGTGAACTTCTTGATCTGCTCGACGCGCGCCAGCCGCGAGTTGGCGGCGTCGACCGCCGCTTGCACGGCGTCGCGCACGGCGGCCTCGCCGGCAAGGTCCTCGAGCGTGCGGCCATCCAGACCGTGCTGGGCGGCCCACAGCGGCGCGAAGTCGGCGTCGAGCACGATCAGCGCGGTGTTGTAGGGGCGGGCGTCGCCGATCGCGCAGACCTGGCCGATCAGCGGCGAGACGCTCTTGATCGTCGCCTCGATGTTCGCCGGCGACATGTTCTTGCCGGCGGCGTTGATGATCAGCTCCTTCTTGCGGTCGACGATCCGCAGGTAGCCGTCCTCGTCCAGCTCACCGACGTCGCCGGTGTGCAGCCACCCCCCGGCGTCGATCACCTCGGCGGTCTTCTCGGGCGCGCCGCGGTAGCCGACCATCACGGTTTCGCTGCGCATCAACACCTCGCCGTCGTCGGCGAGCTTGATCTCGACGCCGGGCGCGGGCGGGCCGACGGTGCCGAGCTTGATCTTCCACGGCGGGTTCACACAGCCCGCGCCGCACGTCTCCGACATCCCCCACAGCTCGGCGAGCGGGATGCCGATCGCGTGGAAGAACTCGAGTACCTCCAGCGGCGTCGGAGCCGCGCCGACGTAAACCGCCTGCGCCTGGTCGAGGCCGAGCATCTGACGCAGACCGGCGAAGAACTGCTCGTCGGCGGCAGCGACCTGCGCGGCCAGCTCGGTGGGCACCTGCTCGCCGCGCTGCTCGATGCGGACCTTCGCGATCGCAGCCTCCAGCGCGCGCTCGACGGGTTCGCGCTGCTCGGCGGGCAGCCCCGCGCGCATCGTCTCCAGGCCCGCCTTCAGCTTCTCCCAGATGCGCGGTACCGCGAAGAACCACCGCGGACGGACTTCGGGCAGGTAGGCGATCACCTGGCGCGGATCGGGGCAGCAGGTGATCTGCAGGCCGAACACGATCGGCACGTAGTGGTTGGCGGTGCGCTCGGCGATGTGCGCCGCCGGCAGCCAGCTGATCACGCGGGCGCCGGGCTCGAAGGGCACGAGCGCCTCGACGGCACGCACCGCGGACATCAGGTTGTTGTGCGTCAGCTGCACGCCCTTCGGCGGCCCGGTCGTGCCGGAGGTGTAGATCAAGGTGAGGATGTCGTCGGTCTGTACCTGCGCGATCGCCTCCTCGACAGCGCTCTGGCGATCCCGCCCCAACGCCTCGACGTCGGCGAGCGTGAGCACGCCATCGGCGTCTCCGGCGCCCGCGGCGGCGGCCGCACCGGCGTCGCCGCCATCCGCCGCCCGCCCACCGCTGTCCCGCGCCGCCTGCCCACCGCTGTCCTGCGCCGCCCGCCCACCGCTGTCCCGCGCCGCCCGCCCACCGCTGTCCTGCGCCGCCTGCCCACCGCTGTCCTGCGCACCTTGCGCACCGCTGTCCTGCGCCGCCCGCCCACCGCTGTCCTGCGCCGCCCGCCCGCCGCTCTCCTGCGCACCCTGCCCACCGCTCTCCCCCGCGCCCCCCGGGTCCACCAAGATCACGTGCTCCAGATGGGGCAGGTTGCGCCGCGCCTCCAGCAGCTGCGGCAGGTATTGGCGTTCGACGACCGCGATGTGCGCCTCGGCGTCGGCGACGACGAACTCGATCTGGTTGGCGGCGTAGGTTTGGTAGATCGAGAAGGGGGTCACCCCGAGCATCGCCGCGGCGAGGTCGGCGACGTGGAACTCGGGGCGGTTGCTGAGCATGATCGCGAGCGTCTGCCCGCGGCGCAGCCCGAGCGCGTGCAGGCCCCCGGCGAGATCGCGCGTGCGGCGGTCCCACTGCGCCCAGGTCAGCGTCTGCGCGTCGTCTTTGGTGCGGATCGCGACCTCGTCGGGGTGCGCAGCGCTGGTGAGCGCGAAGGCCTCGACGATCGTGGGCGCGTGCGCGGCCTCGTGGGTTGGGCCGAGCTGTACGCCGGCCGCAACCGCGGCTGCCAGCGCCTCCTCGGTCGAGGTGGACGCGGTCGTCGCGGGCTCTGCGGCCGCGGCGGGCGCGGCGGGCTGTGACTCAGTGGACGTGGAAGCCGCCGTTGGAGAAGGTGTGGATGTCATTGCTGAAGCCGATCACGAAGAGGATGAGGACAAGCGCAAAGCCTACGACGCTCGCGCGTTCCATGACGGCGTAGGGTACGGGCCGTCCGCGCAGCTTCTCGGCGAGCGCCCAGAAGATGTGGCCGCCGTCGAGCGGCAGGAACGGAAAGAGGTTGACGATCGCGAGCGAGAGCGAGACGAGCGCCAGCAGGTACAGGGCGGCGGTGGCCGAGTAGCTGAAGTATTCGCTGGCGAGGTCGGAGACGCCGACGACGGAGTGGATTTCTTTGCGGGCGTGTTCGCTGACGAAGATCTTGGCGATGTCCGAAACGGTGACGCTCGTGACGTGCCACATTTCCCGCACGCTGGTGCGGGCGGCCTGCGCGACCGATTCGCCGGAGAGCACGGCCCCGGTTTGGATGCCGATCAGCGTGCGGCGCAGCGCGGCGTCGTAGCGGGGGGTGATCGCAAAATTGAGCCGGCGCCCGTCGCGCAGCACGGTGAGATGGACCGGGGTTGCAGCTGCGCATCCTTCGACCTGGCGGCCGGGACAGCGGTGCGCGGAGATGGTGCCGATGAAGTTGACGGCGCCGCTGCTCGTGTTGACGCGCACCGGCCGGCCGTCGACGGCGACGAGCACGTCCCCGGGTCGCAGCACGCCGTCGGCGGGGTGCCCGCTTTGCACGATCGCGATGCGCTCGCGATTGGGTGAGGGGCGCTGGGCGCTGAATGCGTAGAGACCCCACAGCAGCGCGAACGCGACGAGCACGTTCATCGCCGGTCCGGCGCCGATCACGACGAGGCGCTTCCAGACGGGCTGGCGGTAGTAGGCGCGGGGCAGCACCTCCGGCGGGATCTCCTCGCGGGGGTTCATGCCGGTGATCCGCACGTAGCCGCCGGCCGGGATCGCGCCGATCATGTACTCGGTCTCCCCGCGGCGCACGCCGACGAGCTTCGGGGGGAAGAACAGCGAGAAGCGCTCGACACGCATCCCGACGGCCTTCGCCGCGACGAAGTGCCCGAACTCATGCAGCACGATCAGCGCGATGAAGCCCAGCAGCGTGAGGACCCAGCTCATGGCGTCAGTGTGGCAGGCGCTCGCGCGGAGTCCCGCACGCTGCGGCGTCGCTCAGCGCCGCAGTAAGGAGATCAGCTCGGCGCGCTGGCGCTCGGAGAGCCCGCCGATCGTCTTGCTGGGGGCAATGCGACAGTGGGTGAGAATCTTGTTGACCTTGACGCGCCCGAACTTCGGAACGGCGAGCATCATGTCGAAGACCTTGGCCGTCTCGACGTACTCGGGCGGCCTGAGCAGCAGCTTGTCGATCGAGAGCCGCCCGGCCTTGAGGTCGCGCTTGAGCTGGGCGCGTTCGCTGCGGATCAGGTTCGCGCGCGCGAGCGCGTCCATTCGTTGGTTCAGTGATCGCTCGGGGGCCGCGGATTGCTTGGGGGCCGTGGTGCCCGTCGCCATCGCCATGGGCGGCGAGTCTACACACACGCGGCTGACGATGAGTGCGCGGGCGGCGAATTCACCTGGGGCTCAACTTGAGGTCGAGCTATGTAGAGACAGGTGGACGGTCTGGGAGCGGGTTTGCAGGGGTTTTGCGAAGGCCCGCGGCTGGCTGCTCAGCCAACATCGCGTCGTCTTGTGTATCGAGCGCACAGGCAATGCGCGCACCGGCAGCGGGGTCGCGAAAGCTCTCGGTGCCGACCGCGACAAGAGTGGCACCGGCGTCGAGCAGGTCGCGCGCGTGGCGGGCGTTTTGCACGCCGCCCATGCCGACGATGGGAATCGAGACGGCTTGGGCTACGGCCGCGACTTGGGCGAGCGCGACCGCGCGGATCGCGGGACCGGAGAGCCCCCCGGTGCCCCCGCCGAGCCAGGGTGTGCGGATTGGGTACTCGGGCAAGCCGGCCACGGGGTCACTGGCGGGCGGCGCAGGTTCAGGCACAAGTGCCATCGCGCGCAGGGTGTTGATCAGCGAGACCGCGTCCGCTCCGCCCGCCTGCGCGGCGCGGGCGCAGTCGGCGACGCTGGCGGTGTTCGGCGTGAGCTTGACGATCAGCGGCTTGGCGGTGGCGGGGCGCACTTCGCGTAGGACCGCCTCCAGCACGCGCGGGTCGGCGCCGATGTCGAGGCCGGTGGTGACGTTGGGACAGGAGACGTTCAGCTCGAGCGCCGCGATCTCGGGCCGCGCGTCGCACCGTTCGAGCAGCGTGGCGATCTCGGCGGCGGTCGCGCCCATGACGTTGGTGATCAACGGGATCGGGGACTGCTGGGCACCGGTCTGTCGTGAGCCGGCCGGCCGCAAGCCGGGCTGCTGCGAGCCGGGCTGTCGCGAGCCGGGCTGTCGCGAGCCGGGCTGTCGCGAGCCGGGCTGCTGTGCGCCGGGCTGCTGCGAGCCGGACCGGCGTGAGTCGGCCTGACGCAAGCCGGCGTGCTGCGGGTCGTGCGAGCCGCCGTCGGCGGAGCGTGCGCCTGTGACACCAGGCGAGCCGGCGGCGCCGGCTGGCGTGCGTGCCCCGGCCAGGAGCCGCGCGATCAGCGGCAGTTCCTCGGCGAGGTGAGCGTCGAGGCCCTTGTTGGGCAGGCCGATCGAGTTGACGAGCCCGGCGGCGGCCTCCCAGAGCCGCGGCGGCGGGTTGCCGGCGCGCGGATGCACGGTGATCGTCTTGGAGACGAAGGCGGCGAAGGGGAAGCCGGCGCGCAGGGCGTCCTCGCCGAAGGCGGCGGCTGCGGCGAGCAGGTCGAAGGTGCCGGACGCGTTGACGATGGGGTGCACGAGGCGCAGCCCGCAGAACTCGACGCTGCCGACGACGCGGCCAGCGGCGTCCCCTCGTGCACCGCGGCGAGTGGGTTGGCCGCTTGGCGCGCGGTCGGGCGGGCGCGATTCGACGCTCACGCGGGCGCCCCAGCGTGTACGTCAACGTACTCCAGGTCGGCGGCGTCGACGACGGGGCCATCGACGCATACCCGCAGGTAGCCTCCTCCGCGACGCGGCACGACGCAGCCGTGGCAGGCGCCGAAGCCGCACGCCATGCCGGCCTCGAGCGCAAGCTGCGCGGGCACCCCGCGGGCAGAGCAGAGCGCGCGCACGGCCTCGAGCATCGGCGCGGGCCCGCAGGCGTAGACGGTGGCGTAGGGGTCACGGGCCAGCTCGTCGGCGAGCAGGTCGGTGACGAGACCGTCGTGGCCGACGGAGCCGTCGTCGGTGGCCACGCGCGTCCGGCTCAGCAGGCCCGCCCCGACCGCGCGCGCGCGGTCGCGAAATCCAAGGAGCACTGTGACGGCCGCCGCCGCGAGACCCGAGTCGCTTGCGTCGTCGCCCGGCGAGCGGCCGCCGGGACCATCCTCGGCGGGGGCCGTGCCCAGGTTGCCGGTCAGTGCGTCCTGCAAGATCGCCAGGGGCGCGATGCCGACGCCGCCACCGACGAGGAGCGCCCGCCGGCCGTCGGCGGGCGCAGCGAAACCACGGCCGAGGGGACCGAGCAACAGCAGGTCCTCGCCGGGGCGCAGGGCGCAGAGCCGGCGCGTGCCGGGCCCGACGTCCTCGAGCAGGAAGTGAGCTTCGCCGTCACGCCACCGTGCGTAGGAGAATGCCCGGGGCAGGTGGGGACGCTCGTCCTCCCCCCGCCCCAGCGCTCGGCGGCGGCGAGCATCGCGAACTGCCCGGCGGCGGGTGTGGGGCCGTCGTCGACGACGCGCAGCACGCGATAGGCGCCAAGCTCCCCGATGCCGCGCACTTCGAGGCGGCGCTGCCCGAACGGCGCGAGCGCCATCAGATCGCACCGGCGGGGAACGCCATCAGGGCACCCCGGCGGCGTCGCGCCCGCGGTGCAGCTCCTGCAGGCAGAGCACGGGCGGCGGGCCGTCGCGGCGCGCGGAGGCGATCGCGCGGGCGGCGGAGACGCCGGCGGCGAGGGTGGTGAGGCAGGGGATGCCACGGGTGACGGCGGCGCGGCGGATCTGCCAGCCGTCGGTGCGCGCGCCGGAGCCGGTGGGGGTGTTGATCACCAGGTCGACGTCGCCGCGGTCGATCCAGTCGAGGACGTGCGGGGAGCCTTCGGCGATCTTGTTTAAGGGGGAGACGGGGATCCCCATGCGCGCGATCGCCTCGGCGGTGCCGCGGGTGGCGAGGATGCGAAAGCCGCTGTCGTGCAGGCTTTGCGCGATCGCGACGGCGCCGTCCTTGTCGGAGTCGGTGACGGAGATGAAGGCGACGCCGGCGAGCGGCAGCGGCGCGCCGGCGGCGGCCTGCGCCTTGGCGAAGGCGGTGGGGAAGTCGCGCGCGATGCCCATGACCTCGCCGGTGGAGCGCATCTCGGGGCCGAGCACAGCGTCGGCACCCTCGAAGCGGTCGAAGGGCAGGACGGCCTCCTTGACGGAGATGTGATCGCCGAAGCCGAGGCCTTCGCGCTGGCGCGACAGGCCGAGCGCGGAGAGCGGCTCGCCGAGCATGATGCGGCAGGCGAGCTTGGCGAGGGGCAGGCCGACGGCCTTGGAGACGAAGGGCACGGTGCGCGATGCGCGCGGGTTGGCCTCGATCACGTAGAGCTGGCGTTCGACGACGGCGTACTGGACGTTGAGCAGCCCGACGACGCCGATGCCGAGCGCGATGTCGCGGGTGGCGGCACGGATCTGCTCGAGCATCTCCTCGCCGAGCGAGTGTGGGGGCAAGACGCAGGCGCTGTCGCCGGAGTGCACGCCGGCCTCCTCGACGTGCTGCATGATGCCGCCGATCCAGACGTCGGAGCCGTCGCAGAGCGCGTCGACGTCGACCTCGATCGCGTTCTCCAGGAAGCGGTCGAGAAAGATCTGACCGGTCGCGACCTCCCGGCGCAGGTAGTCGGCGAGCCCGTCGCGAGAGTAGACCAGCTCCATGGCGCGCCCGCCGAGCACGTAGGAGGGTCGCACCAGCAGGGGGTAGCCGACCTGCTCGCCGCAGCGCAGGGCCTCCTCGACGGTGTGCGCGGTGGCGTAGGGCGGCGCCTTGTAGCCGAGCCGGCCGAGCAGGTCGCCGAAGCGGGCGCGGTCCTCGGCGAGGTCGATCGCCTCGACGCTGGTGCCGAGCAGGGGCACGCCGGCGGCGGCGAGGCCGGCGGCGAGCTTGAGCGGGGTTTGGCCGCCGAACTGGACGATGACGCCCTCGGGCCGCTCGACCTCGACGACGCCGAGGACGTCCTCGAGCGTGAGGGGCTCGAAGTAGAGGCGGTCGGAGGTGTCGTAGTCGGTGGAGACGGTCTCGGGGTTGCAGTTGATCATCACGGCGTCACGCCCCGAATCGCGGACGGTCATGGCGGCGTGTACGCAGCAGTAGTCGAACTCGATGCCCTGGCCGATGCGGTTCGGGCCGGCGCCGAGGATCATGACGGAGGGCCGCTCTCCGCGGTCGACCTCGTGCGCGGCGGCCGGCGACGCGCCGGCGGTCACGTTGCCGGTGCCCGGCTCGTCGGCCGATATTGCGTCGGGGCCGTCGGCGGCGAGGCTGCTGACGGCGGGGCTGTCGGCGGTAGGGTCCCCGGTCGCCGCGGGGCGCGGTCCCTCGACGTGGCCAGGCGGCCGCTCCCACCCGGAGTAGTAGTAGGGCGTGCGCGCGGGGAACTCGGCGGCGCAGGTGTCGACGGACTTGAATGTGCGCAGCCCCGCGAACGGCGCGTCGGGGTCCTCGGCGAGGGCGGCCAGCTCGCGCAGGAACCAGGGGTCGATCGCGGTGCGCTCGTGGATCGCCTCGAGCGGCGTGCCGCGGCGCAAAAGCTCGAGGATCGCCTCGAAGCGGTCGGGCGCGGGGGTGACCAGCGAGGTGAGCAGGTCCTCGTCGGCGACGTTTTCCAGGTGGGGCGGCTTGTCCAGCTCGCGCGACCTGAGCGCCTTGGCGAACGCCTGGCCGAAGGTGCGACCGATCGCCATTGCCTCCCCCACGGACTTCATGTGGGTGGAGAGGGTGGACTCGACGGTCGGGAACTTCTCGAAGGCGAAGCGGGGCCACTTGACGACGACGTAGTCGATCGTCGGCTCGAAGCAGGCGGGGGTGACGCCGGTGATGTCGTTGTCGATCTCCTCCAGGAGATAGCCGACGGCGAGGCGGGCGGCGATCTTCGCGATCGGGAAGCCGGTCGCCTTCGACGCCAGCGCGGAGGAGCGCGAGACGCGGGGGTTCATCTCGATTACCAGGATCTCCTCGGTGGCGGGGTTGACGGCGAACTGGACGTTCGACCCCCCGGTCTCGACGCCGACGGCGCGGATCACGGCGAGCGCCTGGTCGCGCAGGCGCTGGTAGAGGCTGTCGGTGAGCGTCTGCTGCGGGGCCACGGTGACGGAGTCCCCGGTGTGGACGCCCATCGGGTCGACGTTCTCGATCGAGCAGACGATCACGACGTTGTCGGCGCGGTCGCGCATGACCTCGAGCTCGAACTCGCCCCAGCCGAGCACGGATTGGTCGAGCAGCACCTGGCCGATCGGCGACGCTTCCAGGCCGCGGCGCACTACGCGCGTGAACTCCTCGGGGGTGCGCGCGATGCCGCCGCCGCGCCCGCCGAGCGTGAAGGCGGGGCGCACGATGCAGGGCAGGCCGAGGTCGGGGAGCGCGTCGAGCGCGGCTTGCAGCTCGGTGGCGATCGCGCTGCGCGGCATCGCCAGGCCGACGCGCGCCATCGCGGCGGCGAACAGCTCGCGGTCCTCGGCGCAGCTGATCGCGTCGTAGTTGGCGCCGATCAGCTCGACCTCGAAGCGGGCGAGCGTGCCGTCGTCGTGCAGCGCCTTGGCGAGGTTCAGGGCTGTTTGGCCGCCGAGCGTGGGCAGCAGCGCGTCGGGACGCTCGCGCTCGATCACCTGCGCGACGGGGCCGGGCAGCAGCGGCTCGATGTAGGTGGCGTCGGCCATTTCGGGGTCGGTCATGATCGTCGCGGGGTTGGAGTTGACGAGCACGATCTCGTAGCCCTCCTCGCGGAGCACCTTGCAGGCTTGGACGCCGGAGTAGTCGAACTCGGCGGCTTGGCCGATGACGATCGGCCCGGAGCCGAGAATCAGGATCTTGTGGATGTCGGTTCTACGCGGCATCGTTTCGCCCGCCGGCGGCGGTCGCCTGCGTCGCGTTGTACGCGCGCGGGCGCGGGCGGCGCGACCCCACACGGGAACCTCGCCAGAGGTTCCAATCCAAATCCCAAACCCCGGTCACGCCGCGGCCTCGGCGATCCGCGCCAGGAAGCGGTCGAACAGGTAGATGCTGTCGTGCGGTCCGGGGCCTGCCTCGGGGTGGTATTGGACGGCGCCGCCGGGCACGTCGAGCAGTTCGATGCCCTCGACGGTGCGGTCGTAGAGGTTGACGTGGGAGAGCGCGGCGGCGCCGAAGTCGGTGTGCCAGCGCACGGGTCGCGAGCTGTCGATCGTGCGCGCGCCGGCGGGGCCGAGTACCGCGAAGCCGTGGTTTTGGGAGGTGATCTCGACGCGGCCGGTGTGCAGGTCCTTGACGGGGTGGTTGGCGCCGCGGTGACCGAAGGGCAGCTTGAAGGTGCGCAGCCCGACGGCGCGGCAGAGCAGTTGGTGGCCGAGGCAGATGCCCCACACGGGCCGCTTGCCGACGAGCGCGCGGACGGTGTCGACGACGTACTCGAGCGCGGCGGGGTCGCCGGGGCCGTTGGCGAGCAGGATCGCGTCGGCGTCGGAGGCAAGGAGGTCGGCGGCGGTGGTCGTGCACGGATACAGCGACACGCGCGCGCCGCGCTGCACGAGGTTGCGCACGATCGAGGCCTTGATGCCGGTGTCGAGCACGGCGATGCGTGGTCCGGGGCCGTCGCCGTGGTGGCTGACCTGCGCGGGCGTGACGACGGCGGCGAGGTCTTGGCCGTCCATGCGCGGCTCGGCCGCGATCGACGCGGCTGCCTCGTCCGGTGCGACGCTCGCGGGGAAGACGCCGCCGCGCATCGCGCCGGCCTGGCGGATGTGCTGCACGAGCGCGCGGGTGTCGACGCCGCTGATCGCGGGAATGCCGCAGTCGGTCAGCCAGGAGAGCCAGCCGCGCTCGGCGCCGGGCGCGTCTTCGCGGTCGCAGGCTTCGCGCATGATCGCGGCGCGCGCCCAGATGCGGTCGGACTCCATCGCGTCGCTGCTGGCGCCGTAGTTGCCGATGTGCGGGTAGGTGAAGGCGATCAGCTGGCCGGCGAAGGAGGGGTCGCTGACCGACTCCTGGTAGCCGGACATGCCGGTCGTGAAGACGACCTCGCCAACCGCGTGGCCGGCGGCGGCACAGGACTCGCCGTCGAAGCGCGTGCCGTCCTCCAGGAGGACGTAGGCGGGTTGGCGCGTCATCGCCGACCCCCCGCGGGCATACGTGCGCCGCACGCACGATTCGCGCGCGCGTGCATACGCGGGCGCATACGCGGGCGCGAATTGCATTTCAAAAAATAGATACCCCCGCGCCTCGGAGGCACCCCCCCGACACGCCCCGCAGGATCGATCGCTGCACGCGTCGCGGCCCGCATCCCCCGGCGCGTCACAGGATCAACCTTTGGACGTCCTTGAACTCGGGCGCGTCGGCGCTGCCCAGCAGCTCGAAGAGGGCCGCCTCAACTGTCGTCACGACCGCTCCGGCACGCTCCAGGCGCTCCAGGCCCCGTTCGTAGTCGAGTGCGTGCCGCGAACCTACTGCGTCGGCGGGCACGTGAACCTCGAGACCATCGGCGAGCAGGTCGTGGACGGTTTGCGATACGCAGACGTGGGTCTCGATGCCGCAGACGAGGGCCTGCGAGCGGTCGCCCAGGTCAAAGCCCCCGGCGCGGGCCGCGGAGAACACGCGCTTCTCCAGGCGCGGCTCGTCGGTGAGACCCAGCTCGGGCGCGGAGTGCCCGAGCCCTCGCGGGTACTGCTCGCTGACGAGGGCCGGCAGACCCAGGAGACGCGCCCCGGCAATCAGTCGCGCGCATGAGTGGGCGACGCCCTCGAAGGAGGCGTAGGGCCGGAAGCCGTCCTGCACGTCGACGACGACGAGCGCGGCCTGTGCGCGGTCGAGCAGGCTCATGCGGCCGCCGTGGTGTGGTTCGCGGCGCTGGCCGTCGGCGCGTTTGCCGCGATACTCGGCCTGGCTGATCCGGTCATGCGGCCACCGCCTCGAGTGCGGGGACACGGTGGACCGGCGAGCCGGCGGCAACCGTCAGCAGCACGCGCCCGTGCAGGGGCCGTCCGGCGAAGGCGTTGTTGGCCGAGCGGCTGGCCCAGCCGTGCTCGCCGGCGGTCCATTGGGCGTCGAGGTCGATCAGGGCGAGGTTCGCCTGCTCACCGGCGGCGATTGTCGGGGTTGGCAGTGCGAACAGGGCGGCCCCGGCGGTCATGCGCTCGATCAGCGTGCTTAGGTCGAGCAGGCCGGGGAGGACGAGGCCGGTGTACAGCGCGGCGAACGCTGTCTCGAGACCGGTGGTGCCCATCGGGGCGCGCTCAAAAGGGAGGTCCTTTTCGGCGGCGGCGTGCGGTGCGTGGTCGGTGGCTATGCAGTCGATCGTCCCCGAGCGCAGCGCCTGCACGAGCGCGGCGCGGTCGGCGGCGGTGCCCAGCGGCGGGTTCATCTTGCGCGAGGTGGAGGGCTCGCCGGTCGCCGGGTCGCGCACGTCGTCTTCGGTGAGCAGCAGGTGGTGCGGGGTGGCCTCGGCGCTGACCGTGGCACCGCACGCCTTGGCGGCCGCAAGCGCGCCGATCGAGGCGGTGCAGCTGAGGTGTTGGAAGTGCAGACGACCCCCTTCGCAGGCGGCGAGCGCAGCGTCGCGGGCGACCATCGTCGCCTCGCTGGCCGCCGGCACCCCGGCAAGTCCGAGCGCCGCGCTCATTGGACCGTCCCGTAGGGCACCGCCGCGCGAGAGCAGGGGATCCTCCTCGTGCAAGGCGAGCACACCGCCGACGCCAACCGTCTCGGCCGCAGCGCCGCCCGCCGCCGCGCCATCCGCCGCACCCACCACCGCTGTTTCCGTCGCCGCTGTGCCCGCCGCAGCGCCATCCGCCGCAGGTGCCGCCACGGGGCCAGGCACACCTGAGCCCAACTGCCGCCGGATCGCCTCGCTTAGAATGCCGGCGTTCGTGACCGGCAGGCCGTCGTCGGTGAAGCCGAGCGCACCGGCGGCACGCAGCGCAGCCATGTCGGTTAGCTGCTGGCCATCGAGCCCGAGGGTGATTGCCGCCAGGAAACCGACGGGCACGTGGGCGTCGCGCGCGGCCGTCTCGCACAAGGCTGTGAGCCGCGATGGCGTGTCGATCGGCGGGAGGGTGTTGGGCATCGCGATCACCCCGCCGTAGCCGCCGGCGGCGGCGGCGAGGGTGCCGGTCGCGATGTCCTCCTTGTGGTGTTGGCCGGGGCTGCGTAGGTGTACGTGCGGGTCGAAGAAGGAGGGTGAGAGCACGAGCCGCCCGCCGCCGTCGATCGTCTCGACGTCCGCCTCGGTGGTCGGCTTGGCAGCACCGCCGGACGCCCGCGAAGCACGGAGCGTGCCCGGCGCGGCGATCTGCGCGAGCGCGCCGTCGCGCACGAGGATGTCGTGACGGGCGTCGAGACCGGCTCGCGGGTCGAGCACGCGCACGTCGCGCAGGAGGAGGTTCGCGGAGGGCTGGGGAGAACGGATCAGTAGAGGCCGGCTCATTGGGCGCTCCCCTGAAAGGTTCTCGGTACGCGGCGTGTGGGCAAGCTCATCGGATTATCGACGATGCGACGTTCGGCGCGTCTTGCGAGTCGCCGGTGAGCGTCGAGCCGCCGGGTTCCCTGACGCCGTTGGCAGCGTGCGCGCCAGCACTCTTGACGCCGCCAACGTCCCCCACATCACCGGCGCCACCCGCGCCGCCGACACCACCCATGCCGCCAACGCCACCCGCGCCGCCAACGCCACCCATGCCGCCAACGCCACCCGCGCCGCCAACGCCGCCCACGCTGCCGACGCCGCCCACACCGCTGGTGTCCCCCGCATTGCCGGCGTCCTCGAAGTCGCCAGCGCTCTCGACACCGTTGGTGACCGCCGCGTCGCCACCGGCAGCCGCGACTTGCCCGTTCTCCCCGGGAGGCGTGGCGCGCGCGCGGGTCGGCCAGCGCACGAGGTAAGCGGGACCGCGCTCGGGGAAGGGGATCTCGATCGTGTCGAAGTCGCGGGGGACGGCGGTGTGCTCGAAGACGGGGCGTGCCTCGCGCAGGACCTCTCCGCCGGCGTAGCGCGCGGAGAGGTGGGTGAGCGCCAGCTGCCGGACACCGGCGCGCCGGGCTAGGGCGGCGGCGGCGGCGGCGGTGCTGTGGTTGGTCATGCGCGCACGCGCGGACTCGTCCTCGGTGAAGGTCGCCTCGTGGACGAGGAGGTCGGCCTCGTGGGCGGCGATTTCCAGGGTCTCGCAGGGGGTGGTGTCGCCGGAGATAACGATCTTGCGTCCCTCGCGGGTCTCCCCCATGACCTGCTCGGGACGCACGCCGTTGACCACCGCGCCGCGCACGAGGCGCCCGAAGTCGGGGCCGGGCCGGACACCGAGGCGCTCGGCCAGGGCGGGATCGAGGTGCCCCGGGCGGGGGTCCTCGACGAGGACGTAGCCGAAGGCGGAGATGTTGCCGTGCCGAACGGGGATGCCTGCGACGCGAAAGCCGTCGAACTCGACCGCCTGCGCGGGTTGCAGCTCGGAGACGTTCAGCTCGTAGGGCAGCCGCCGGCCGTAGATGAAGCGGGTGGCGGCCATCAGCTCGTCGAGCCCGGGCGGCCCGTAAATCGTGAGCGGCTGGGCACGGTCGCGCAGCGCAAAGGACTTGAGCATGCCGGGCAGGCCCAGCCAGTGGTCGGCGTGAAAATGCGTGATGAACACGCACTCGACGTCCGCAAGCCCGACCGAGCGCAGCAGCTGCCGCTGGGTGCCCTCGCCACAGTCGAACAAAAGCCGGTCGCCGCCGCGCCGCACGAGCACGGCAGGCAGCCCGCGCCGCGCGCTCGGAATCGAGCCGGCGGTCCCAGCGAAGAAGACCGAAAGATCCATGGGGCCAACGGTAGCGGCGGATGGGGATGGGATGCGCGCGCGAGGCGCGCGGATGGGGGGCGAAGACGCCCGCAGTCCGCCGGACCGGGGTTGCCAACGGCGCCACGCCGCCAGCGCACAGGTATATCCCCAAACGCCGCCATTCGCGCACGCGCACGGAGTCCTTGGATAAGGGTTCGAGAGAGCGAACTAACGGGCTGGGCCTGTGCGTAGAGCGCGCGCAGCCCCTTGAAAGGCTGTGCATTGTGCGCGGGGGTGCGCGCGACCTCTTTACGGGTTATGCGCCGCGCGCGGGCTTTAAGGCTGTGCATCCGCGTGCGCACACACGGGGCCTCTTTAAAGACAGTGCATAGTGCGTGGGCACGCGCGCAGACGCGAATCGCATCCGGTTTTTTGCACCCGCACCCCAACCCCCCACCCCCAACCGGATAGGCTGTCCAAGAGCGGCCCGCCCAGCGAGACGGGCGGCGCAGGCGCCCGTAGCTCAGTGGATAGAGCGCTCGCCTCCGGAGCGAGAGGTCGCAAGTTCGAATCTTGCCGGGCGCGTGGCCGAATCCCCTGCAGCCATGAGGGATTCGCTTGTTAGGCGGCTCTCCGTTCGACCGTCGCCGAAGCCTTTACCTCGCTCCGTTCGCCCATATTCGCCCAAGCGCCGCCCTCGACCAGCGCCTGCATCCGCGCCTTCTCATCCTCGCCGCGGCGCATCGACTGGCGGTACACCCTGAGCGCGAGCGCAGGGTCGGTGTGGCCCATTTCGTCCATGACCGTTCCGGGATCGTCGCCGAGCGCGTATAGCAGCGAGCAGAACGTGCGGCGGAGCGAGTGCGGCGTGAGCTTGTCCGGGAGCGGGGGCAGATCCGCGCGCTTCAGGTTCTCGTTCGCGCGCTTGACGGTGGCGCGGAGCACACGAGAGCGGAAGTTGTCATCACTCATGCGCCCGCCGAGGCCGGTGGCGAACACGTAGGCGTCCTGGTCGATCGATCCGCGGCTCGCGCGGAGCGTCAGCAGCTCGTCCCTGAGCGCGCCGCGGATCTTCACGACCCGATCGCGGCCCGCGTCGGTCTTGGAGCCCGTGTGCAGCCATCCGGCCGCGAGGTCCACGTCACGCCAGCGCAGAGCGCATAGCTCGTTGATCCGCAGGCCGGCGAACACGAGCACAGCGAGCATCGCGCGCCGCTTGATGTGTCTGCGGTTCGACGCCGCGTCGCGGTCCAACTCGCCGGCCGCGCCCAGCAGCGCCGCGATCTGCCCTGCGGCGCTCAGGTACGAGCGCAGGGGCTCGCGCTCCTTGACGCGGAGGTCTTTGTCCTTGGCGGGGTTGTGATCGATCAGCCTGCGTTTCACGGCGCGCTCAAGGATCGCCCCCAGCAGCGTCACCGTCATGTTGATCGACCGCGCCGAGAGCGGCCTGTCTCCGGCGAGCTTGCCGGCGATGTAGCGCTCCACCGCGTTGAAGTCGATCCGGTCGATTCGCCGCTCGCCGAACTCGGGGAGCAGGTGGCACTCCAGCCGCCAGCGGTAGTCCGCCCGCGTGTTATCGGCGAGCTGCGCCTGATTGCGAACCCACCAGTCCTCCGCGAACTCGTGGAACGTCGGGACCTCTACCTCGACGGGCGCCTCGACGACCGCCGGCGGTTTCCACAAACCGCGCGCCACGTCCGCCATGACGCACGCAAGCTCCTGCTCCGCGTCCGCGCGGGAGACGACCCCCAGCGGCACCGTGTGGCGCCGGCCTCCTGTGCGGAAACGCAGGGAGCGGCGGATCGCTCCGGTCGCGTCCGCGCGCTCGACTATCTGACCTGTAGCTGGCCTTGCCATCACTTGCTCCCTTCGGTCGTCATGTCCACAGTTTCCTCTGCGCACCGGCGCGTCATCGCTGCGCCGCCTCGCGGCTGTGGGGTTCCTTGGAGCGTCTCGCGGGTCTGCGCTCCCTCGGTGCGGCCACGCCGCCCGTCAGGACCTCCAGTGGGACCTCCAGCGCGTTCGCCAGGATCAGCAGCGTCAGCAGGTTCGGGGCGCATTCGCCGCGCTCGATGACCCCGATCGCGTTGCGGTGGAGGCTGGCGGCTTCCGCGAGTCCTTCCTGCGAGAGACTCCGCTGCCTGCGCTCGGCGCACAGGTTCTCCCCGAACACCTTCAGCAGCCGGGCGCGCTCGACGCTGTATGCGCTCATATCGAGATCAGTCCCAGCGCGTCGATACGCCTCGCGGACTCCGACGCCTTGCATTCCCCCTCGCCGAGCGCCACCGCGCCCACGTCGCCGAGGCGCCTTACGGCGTCGCCGACGACCTCGGCGGGCATGTCCTCGATCTCCTGCTTCAACTCGTCCAGCGTCCACCGCTCCGGGTGGTCGTCTCGGAGCACCTGCATGACGATGGCCCGTTCGGCCATCCACAGCTTTTGCGCCCTGCTCATCCTGCGTGTCATCTTCGGTTCCTCCTTGTGGTTGGAGGCCCCGGGAGAACTGCTCTGGCAAGGAAGCCGCCCCGCCCGACTGTTGGTAGCTTGGCTGGCGTGCCGGGAGTTCGCGCTCTCGGTGCCACGCCCCCGGCCGTGCAACCGGCGCGGGGGCACTTTGACGTATAGGATGGGAATGATACTCCGTGGATATTGGCACGTCAATGGGCGACGCTCCAGACGATGCCGAAGGGGAAACCTCCAACGTCCGCTCAAATGGCGCTCGGCGATGCCATGCGCGCAATCCGCGAGGAACAGGGCACCTCTCAGGAACGCCTCGCGCTGACGGCAGGAATCGATCGGAGCTACTTCAGTGCCATCGAGCGCGGCGAGTTCAACGTGACGCTCGGCGTCCTTCTGAAGGTCGCGTCTGGCCTCGGCGTTCCCGCTTGGGAGCTGCTCAAGCGCGCGAAGCTGTAGTTCATCGCGCCTCACGTCGTGCCTCCGGTGGGCGCGTCGCGACGCGAGGGCGCACGGCAAGAATGCGACCGGGCTGCCGTGGACCGGCGGCCGAACGGGGACCGCCCCGACGGTGAGCGGGCGGACCCTCGGCCCGAGTCGAGGTAGGGAAGTCGGCCGATGGCTGTCGGCTGCTGCGGGTGAGCACTTCGCGAGCACGCTGAACGTCGAAGCGCAGGCGCGGCTTTGAGCCAGCCCCAAGCCGTACAGCGCCGAGTTCGACGCGGTGTTCGTAGACCCACGAGCGCGTGACCCCGAGTTCGGCCGCGAGTGTCGCCGCGTCGACTAGCCCGCGGACCGAAGAGGAGCCCTCGCCGCCCTCGCCGCGCAGCAGCTCGACCACTCGTCGTGCAACGGCCTCCACGGAAGCCGCGTCGAGCGTGGAGTTGGCCTCGGGGCGCTCAAGGTGGTGGTCGAACGGTGGGCGGTCGTGTGGGGCCATCAGTGTTAATCGACCGCAACCTGCTCAAACCGGCCACGAACTTTTCGGCGCGCAGTTCCCGCCGGCATCCGCGCCGCGACTTATGCGCACCCGACTTGCCCGCGGTAGGCGGGTCACCGTCGAGGTTCTCACAGCCCATTACGAGCAGCAGTTGCCGTTCGACCTTGGTGGCGAGGTCGACGCCCTGGAACTGCTGCCCGAACGGATTCCCGAGGGGGCCCAGCAGATCGGTCGGTACCAGGACGTCGAGACGGGGCCGCTTGAGCTTTGAGAACACGACCACGACACGCGGGCCGTCCTCGAGCTCGATGCTCGTGACGCGCAGCCCGGGTGCGTCCCGGACCGCGTCGCGCAGCCGTCCGAGCTCGCTCTCGAGCAGCTCGGCGACGTCCTCGGGGTGCACGCTTAGCCGTCTTGTGCCTGTTTTGACTGGATCAGGATCGTGTCGCCGTTCACTAGCTCGTAGGCGGAGAGCCGCTCGCTGAGTGCCATCACGAGTTCACCTCGCTGGCGCTTGATGACGTACGTCACGCCGGGGCCGGTGTCGAGATGCAGGCGTTTTGCGGCCTCGTGGAAAAGGTGCTCAACTCGCTCGTGCAGGTTGAACTCGTCTTCGAAGTGTCCGGAGGTCGTGCGCACCGTAAGTCGCACGTGTACAGCCTGCGGCTTTGCCGCTCCTTCAGGGGACATGTCTGTCCTTTCGTCGTCGTCCACTTTCCGTGTGGGAGAACGAGCCGAGGGACCAATCCCGACACTCCACACAGCTTCACGGCGAGTATGGCCCGCGGGACGGACGAAACCGGCGCGGTGACCCGCCGTGGTCGGCGGCGGGTCACCGCGAACGTCTTGGACGACGGCTTGACTTCTACCGGGTCTCGCCGACGGAACCCGAGCCAGGCCCATCGCGCGATGGGCCTGGCAACGATTCGGCCGTGTCCGCGGTACGAGCGAGCGCCCGCGTGCTCGGTCCGAGACGCTGCGTAAGCTCGCCCGATGGCTCCGGCAAAGCAATCCGGGACGCAGCCCAGTTCCGCAGTCGGTGGGGCTGGCCCTGCGCCGGTCCGGCGGCGCTGGCGCGACTACCGGACCTCCTCGGGCCGCGGCCCGGTCGAGGAGTTCATCGACAAGCTCTCCGACTCCGATGCGGCCGCTGTGCTCGCCGGCATGGAGGAGGTGCGGGATCGGGGTCTGCGGGCTGCCCGTCATCTCGACGGGGAAATCTGGGAGGTCAGGGTGGACGGCGATCGGGTCATCTACCGCATCCTGTTCGCGGAGGAAGGCAGCCGCGGGCAGATCCTGTTGGCGTTGGACGGATTCAACAAGAAGACGCAAAAGACGCCCCGGTCAACCATTGACCTGGCGAAGAGGCGTCTTGCGGATTGGCGGAAGCGCGGGGATCAGAAGCGCATCGCGCGCGGCGGGCGTCCGCTGCACGGCTGAGACGTGCTAGCCTATCTCTAGAGAGAGATACCGCTGTAGGTATCATCGCCACTCAGAAAGCAGGCAAGCTTCATGCCCGAGCGCGATTTCCTGGACAAGATGATCGACAAGCGCACGGCGCGCAACCCCGAGTTCCCGCGGTTGCTGGACGCTGCTCGCCGGCGCCGCGAGCTGCTGCGTGCCCTGGCCGCCCAGCGCGAGGAGCAGCGGCGCTCACAGACCGCTGTCGCCGCGGCGATGGAGACCTCGCAGTCCTTCGTCGCGCGCTTGGAGACTACCGCGGCCGACGCAAAGATATCGACCGTCGATCGCTACGCGGAGAGCCTCGGCTACGTCTTGCAGTACCACTTGATCCCGACGGCTCAGGCGGACAGCGCCCCGTCAGTCGTGGTGCACGCACCATAACCTGCGTGTCCGGGGTATTGTCTCGCTCACTGGTGCGGCTTCCTGTGAGCGCCCGATGACTCCGGCGTGGCACAACCGCGACCCCTCGGCCCGGCGATATCTCGTGGGACGACAGCACGACGGCGCACGCCGCGTGCGACCTGTTGCCTCTCAGCGATGAGGGGAAGTCGCCCAATCGGAATGGGCGCATACGCCCAAAGCCCCTGAAATCGCCCGTAAACCGGCGCTATTCGCCCGCTCGCCCCCGAAGCGGCGCCGGGGCGAATCCCCAGCATTCAAGCGGCGAAACGCCCAATATCGCCCCTCGCCCCCCGACGCCTCCGGAGCGAGAGGTCGCAAGTTCGAATCTTGCCGGGCGCGTCCGTCTCCCCTAATCGCGCCGGCAGCCGTCACGTCCGCGCCGGGACTGCCGTGGCGCGATATCCCGAGAGCGCGACGATCGCGCTCGATGCAAGCGCTACGACGGCGAAGCTCCCCAGGGCGGTGGGCAGGGCGAGCGAGATCACCATCGGGAAGCCGGTGACGATTCGCAGCGCGCGGCTGACGAGCAGCTGGCCGTAGATGCCGAAGGAAACGCCGATGAGGCAGCCGAGGCCGAGCACTGTCGCGCTCTCCCAGACCAGTGAGCGCCACAAGAGGCCGCGTCGCAGCCCCTGGACCTTCAGCCGCGCGAGCGTTCGGCGGCGCTGCCAGACCGCCGCACCCATCGTGCTGGCGCTGGCGAGCACGCCGGCGAAGAGCAGCAGCAGCGCCATCTCGCTTAGGCGTGCGAGCCCTTGGTGCCCGGAGGCCAGCTCCAGCTGTTCGTGGCGGCGCTCGGTCTGCACCGCCAGGCCGGTGTAGCCCATGCGCCCGAGGGTGCGGCGAACCTCGGTCGCGACACGCGTGGGCGAGGCGCCGGGGTCGAGCATGACGTTGTAGGCCGTCGGTTCGGCGCCCCACCCGGCGACGTAGTCGCCGGGGCTCATGATCACCGCACCCGCGGGCCAGCCCAGGTCCGTGCTGAGCGCCGCGACGCGCAGCGTCACCGGATGCGGAGCCGGCAGCGTGAAGCGCTGGCCGATCGCGACGTCGTGTTCGGCGGCGAGGGCCGTTGAGAGCACGACCCAGCCGCCGCTGCGCAGGCGCGCGTTGGCGAGGGCGAGGTCGCCTGCGGAGAGCTGGATCGCAGCCAGCGGCGGGGGCGCGGTGGTGGGCACCGCCTCCACGAAGGCGCGGCGGTCGCCGATGTTCAGGAAGCTGGCCCGATAGACGCTGACGGCGCGCACGCCGGGAAGCCGGCGCAGCGGCGCGAGCGGGATTTCGTGGAAGGGGACCGTCGCGAACAGGTTGTTGCCGGTCGCGGGCGACACCCAGAGGTCGGCGGCCGAGGAGATCGTGTGGAAGGAGGCCGTCAGGCCGGCTTGGAGGTTGCTGCGCGAGCCCTCGAGCATCGCGCCGCCGATGACGGCGATCGCCGCGGTCGCGGCGATCGAAAGCATCCGTGTGCGGGCGGTGGGCGAGCGCAGCTCGACGACTGCGAGCGCCGCTGCCGGCGAGCCCAGCCGCTGCTGCAAACGCTCGAACAGGCCGACGCCGGTGTCGATCAGCACCGGCAGCAGCAGCAGCGCGGCGAGCAGAAGCGTGACGATCGCGATCAGCGAGGCGGCCGGGGCGGCGAGCACGATCACGGTCGTCACGGCCAGACAGGCCAGCCCGGCGGCGCGGATGCGACCGCCGAACGCACGGGTGCCGCCGGGCGATGCCGCCGGCCTGGGCCGCCTGCGCGTGTGCGGCCACCAGCGCGGTCCGAGCCCGCGCACCCCGGTCGGGTCGCCGGCAGCGACCGGCTGCGCCGGCATCCGCCTGCGCGCCGCCCACAGCGGCGCGAGCACGCCGATCGCGGCCGCCAGCAGACCAGCGAGGACGGCGAGCACGACGCTTTGCCAGGTGATGATCCGCTGCGAGCCGATCGGGAACGCGAGCGTTAGGAATTCGGGGCTGGCGCTGAAGACGGATACCGACAAGAGGTCTCCCAGCGCGAGGCCGAGCAGCGCGCCGAACATGCCGAGCGCGGCGGCGTCGAACAGCAGCGCCTTGACGATTTGGTGCGGCGGCGTGCCGAGCATCCGCAGTTCGCTCACCAGCTGCCGGCGCAGGTGCGCTGTGAGCAGCACGGCGCAGTAGGCGAACATGAAGCCGACCAGCGCGCAGATCGCCGCGAACACGCTGACTGACTGGTTGACCGGGATCGCCGCCTCGTCGAACAGGGTCGCGTCGAAGTTCGCGGGCTCGACGTTCAAGTGGTCCGCGGCGATCCGGCGCAGACCACTCAGCACCTGTGCTTCGCGGCCGGTGCGCACCTGCACGAGCACACGCGAGAGCCGGCCTTGCATCCCGGTGAGGTTCTGCGCGTAACGCAGCGGCGCGACCGCCACTGGGCTGTGGACCAGGGGGCCGATCTCCGACGGCTCGAGCACGGCGGCCAGCAGCGTCGGCACGAGGTGCGCGCCGACCTGCGCTTCGAGGACCTGGAGCTGACCTGCGCCGAGCGCGGCGGCCAGCGGTGCGGGCAGTACGATCGCGCGCTCGCCCGCGAGTTGGCCGGGCGTGAAGTGGCGCAGCAGCGCGCCGGTGAGGTGCACGTAGCGCGGGTCGGTGGCGAGCAGGTAGACGGCGCGGCGGCCGGCCGGCCCGACGAGGCCGATCTGCTGTTCGAGCACTGGCACGGCCGCGCGCACGCCGGGCAGCGCCTGCACTTCGCCGAGCACCCGTTCGCTGAAGCCTGCCGCCGAGCGCGCCTCCAGCTGGTAGCGCGACTGGCCGATGACGCCGTTGGTCAGCTGCGCGACTGACCCGCCGAGGCTCGCGGTCGCGACCTGCGAGGCGAACAGCAGCCCGACTCCGACGGCGATGCCGAGCACCGCGAACAGCTCTTGCACGAGCACGCCGCGAGTACGCAGGCGTACCGCGTAGAGGTAAACAACGTCGTAGAGACTCACTGGAAAGCGACGCCGTAGGGGCTCACTGGAAAGCGACGCCGTAGGGGCTCAATGGTAGGCAGACTGCGTAGGCGCTCATCGCGAGGGCGCGTCGGCCGGCGTGCTCGGCGCGTCGGCCGCAGCTCCTCCAAGCGAGGCCGCGTCCACCTCGCGCCTCCCATCGGCTGCCGCGGCGGAAGGACTGCTCGGCGCAGCGGCCTCGACACTCGACGCAGCTCCTCCTGCCGAGACCGCATCCACCTCCCGCTCTGCGCCGGCTGGCGTGCCCTCGAGCGCAGCGTTCAGCGCCGGCGCGAGCGCGGTCGGCGCGAGCGACGTGTCGGTGTCAAGCGCGGCGAGCCGCCCGTCGCGCAGCACGTGCACACGGTCGGCGTACGCGCTCGCCTGGGGGTCGTGTGTGACGAGCAGCAGCGCGGTGGAGCGCTCGCGGCAGACCTCGCGGAGCAGCTCGAGCACTTCGCGGCTGCGCTGCGTGTCGAGGTTGCCGGTCGGCTCGTCGGCTAGCAGCAGCTTCGGTTCGGTCGAGAGCGCGCGGGCGATCATCACCCGCTGGCGCTCGCCCATCGAGAGCGAGTCGGCGCGGTGGCGCAGCCGCTCCTGCAGCCCGAGCCGCACGAGCAGCGGCTCGATCTGACGGTTGCCGCGGCGCACGCCGACGGTCACCCACAGCTTCAGCGCGGCGTTCTGGATCACGTTGCCGCCGGGGAGCAACTCCAGCGATTGGTCGACGAAACCAAGCTCGTGCAGCCGATAGCTCGCCGCCTCGGCGTCGGACAGCCGCGAGATGTCGCGGCCGTCGACGAGCACCGCGCCGCTGTCGGGCGCGACGAGCGCCGCGACCACCGTCAGCAGCGTCGTCTTGCCTGAGCCGCTGGGGCCGTAGAGCGCGACCATCTCCCCCGCCCCGACGTCCATCGACACTCCGTCCACGGCGCGCACCGGCTCGCCCGCGCCGGTGTGGTGGTGCTTGACAAGGTCGCGCAACTCCAACATCAGATATCCCGGGTAAGCGCTGGCAACGGTGTCACGTATATCTGGTAGGCCGGCAGCCGGTAGGGCGGCAGCGGCGCTCCATTCGGCGATCGCGGCGCGGCCGACGGAGAGCGGTGGTGTCGCCGCCGCCAGGCGCCGGCGCGTGCCGAGCACCAGGCTGCCGCGGCATGGCCCGCCACGAGACTCGCCGCGAGACCCACCGCCGGCGAGCCGATGCCGCGCCTGCTTGTCATTGGCTCGAACGATACCCGACGCCAGGATGAGGATCGGCACCGGGCCCCGTGCTGAGAAGATGCGCCGATGCGCACACCCCCCGAGCCCCCGCCGGCCGGCCCACAGCCGCTCTCCGCCGCCGCCCTGCGCCGCGTTTTTCGCGAGGCTAGGCGCGACCCGGAGCTGGCGGTGCTCGAGGGTCTGCACGCGCTCAAGCACGCGCTGCGTTTCGACGCGCAGATCGAGCGGGTGGTGTTGTCCGAGCCCGAGCGTGTGCGCGCGCTCGCCCAGGCGGTGGCGCCGGACGTGCTTGGCGCGCTGCCGCAGTGCACGCAGACGGTGGCGCCGGACGTGTTCGCGACGCTCGCCCCCCAGCCGCCGGCCACGGGTGTGATCGCGCTGGCACGACGGCCGCCGTACGAGGTGACAGCGCTGCTGCACGAGGCTCGCGCAGCGCCGATCGTGCTGCTCGAGCGCCCGCGCGACCTCGGCAACATGGGCGCGTGCGTGCGCGTGGCGGCGGCGGTGGAGGCTGCGGGCGTGCTCACGACGGGCACCCACGACCCGTGGGACCCGGCGGCGCTGCGGGGCGGCGCGGGCCTGCACTTCGCGCTACCCGTTGCGCATCTCGACGAGCGGGCGCTCGGCTCGCTCACCGCAGGGCCAGATGCTGGAGCCGGCGAGTCGCGGCTGAAGCCAAGCCATCACGGCCGCCCCTTGATCGCGGTCGATCCCGAGGGCGAGCCGTTTGCCCCCGCCGCGATGTCGCCGCGCGCGATCCTTGCGTTCGGCGGCGAGCGGCGGGGCCTTTCGCCGGAGCTGCTGGCGCGCGCCGACACGCGGGTGAGCCTGCCGATGCGGGCGGGGGTGTCGAGCCTGAATCTGGCAACGTCGGTGGCCGCGCTGCTTTACAGCTGGCGCCTGTCCTCCTGAGACGTCGCGGCCCGGCCCGTTTCTCACCCCCGACGCGCCCCCAAGCTCACCAGCCGCCGCCACGCCCCAACCGACGCCCACCGTCGCGGCGCCGCCCCGACGAGCCCACTCTCCCCAAGCCCCGCACCTGACCACCCCCGACACAACTACCCAAGCTCACCGGCCACCCATACGCCTCCAACCGACGCCCACCGTTGCGGCGCCCGCCCGAGCCCGGCCACCCCTCCCGGAGCCCCGCCACCCGACCACTCCCGGCACGCCACCAAGCTCGCGAGCCGTCCCATAGGCTGGGGCGGTGTACGCCCCGCCGCCGCTCGCCGTCTCGCCGGCGCCCCCGACGGTCGCCGAGCTGGTGCTGCTCGTTGCGCTCGCGGTGCCCTACACGTGGCGGGCGCGCGTGCTGGCGCGCGGCGATCGACGGGTCCCTGGATGGCGGCAGTTGTGCTTCTACGCAGGCGTGGCGCTTGGCGCAGTCGCGCTTGTGCGGCCCGGCGAAGAACTGCTGTTCGTGCAGACGATCTGGCAGCTGGCGCTTGGCGGCATCGTGCCGCTGCTGCTCGTACTCGGGGTGACGCTGCCGCTGCTCGCGCCGTTGATGCGGGTCAAGCCGATCGACCGTCTGCGCGTGCTGACCTACCCGTTGGTCGCGTTTGCGTTGTGGGCGCTCAACCTCTGTCTGTGGCAGCTGCCGAGCCTCTATCAGGCCGCGATGCGACACACGGGAATCGCGGCGCTTCAGCACGCGTTGCTGCTGCTGGCCGGGGTCAACGTGTGGATGTGCCTGCTCGGCCCGCTGCCGACGCCGGCGTGGTTCGGCAACCGGGCGCGGCTGGTGTACATCGTCGCGATGTGGCTGACCGGCGCGACGCTCGGCAATCTGCTGCTGTGGTCGGACGCGGTCTTCTACCCCGACTACCTGCCGAGCGATTCGCTGCTGCGGGTCTCGCCGCTGGCCGACCAGAATCTCGCGGGCGCGGCGATGACGATCGAGATCAGCGTGCTCACGATCGGGCTGTTCTGGTGGCTGTTCCGGCGCACGGCCCGTGAAAGCGCCGAACGCCGGGAGCTGCTGGAGTGGGCCCGGCGCCGCGGGATCGCGCTGAGCGAGCGGCGCGCCAGCCGCGCGATCGCGGCGGGGCGCGGCGCGGAGCTGCGTGGGCGCCTGGAGCGCCATGTCGCAAGCGGCGAAGCCGAGTCGGCCGTGCCCTATCCTTAGCCGTATGTGCGTCGGATGCGCGATGGCGGCGGCCTCGGCGGCGAGCGGATTTCGCACGTGGCTTCAGACTCACAACTTCAAGTGGCTCACTCCCCAGCGGATGCGCCGGCTGACGATCGGCGCGATGTGCGCCGCCGGCCTCGTCGCGACGGTCGGCGTCAGCGGCTCCTCGACGCCTACCGCCGCGGCGCACGGGGTGCAGCAGGCGTCTCACAGCAGCACGGTCGCGCGCTGACGCGATATGGCGGCCGGATATTCGGCCGCACGCGACCGACGTCCGCCGGGAGGAGCTACGAGGAGCTACGCGGCGTGATCCGACCCATACGCAATCCCGCCCCCAGCCCATGGGCGGAACGCCCCGGACACGGAGCGGCCCCTCCTAACCCCAAGGGCGAAGCCCCCGGACGCGGAGCGGCCCCGCCCTACCCCCCGGCCACAGCCGGCAGGATCGTCAGCTCGGACCCGTCGGCGACGGGTGTTTGCAAGCCGTCGAGAAAGCGGATGTCTTCGCCGCCGATGTAGACGTTGACGAAGCGGCGCAGGGAGCCGTCGTCGTCGGCGATGCGTGTGCGCAGCTCGCCGTAGCGCTCGAACAGGCCGCCAAGGACCTCCTCGACGGTGGCACCGTCGAGCTGCGCTTCACTTGCCCCTTCGGCGGCGGCTCGCAACTGCGTGGGGATCTTCACCGTGACTGGCATCCGCACTCAGCCCGCTGTCGTGGTGGTCGAGAGCCGAGCGAGGCCAGGACGCAGCGAGCGAAGTGTGCTTGGCACATGAGCTGGCCGATCGGAGATCCCATCGATCTCCGATCGGTAGGACGCCGCCTCGCGGAGGCTATCGGCCGCCACGGCCTCAAACGCCTCGATGTTCGGCTCGATCGTGTGCGCCTCGAACGTGCCGCGCACCGCGTCGAGCGTCTTCAGACCCTCGCCGGTGATGACGAGCACGACGCGCTCGTCGGGGTCGATCTCGCCGCGAGCGGCGAGTGCGGCCAGCACCGCGGTCGTGACCCCGCCGGCGGTCTCGGTGAAGATGCCGGTGGTCTCGGCGAGCAGCCTGATACCGGCGCGGATCTCCTCGTCGCTGACGGCGTCCACGCCGCCGCTGCTGCGCCGCGCGAGGTCGAGCGCGTAGGGGCCGTCGGCGGGGTTGCCGATCGCCAGCGACTTGGCAATCGTGTCGGGCTTGACGGGCCGGCAGGCGTCGTGGCCGGCGGCGTATGCGCTCGCGACCGGTGAGCAGCCCTGTGCCTGGGCGCCGTTCATGCGCGGCAGCTCGCCGTCGAGCAAGCCCAGCTCGCGCCACTCCCGGAAGCCCTTGGCGATCTTGGTGAACAGCGAGCCGGAGGCGATCGGCACGACACAGCGGTCGGGCAGCTCCCAGCCGAGCTGCTCGGCGATCTCGAACGCGAGCGTCTTGGAGCCCTCGGCGTAGTAGGGACGCAGGTTGATGTTGACGAACGCCCACTCGCGCTCGGCGCACAGCTCGGTGCAGAGGCGGTTGACGTCGTCGTAGTTGCCTTTGACGCCGACCAGCTTGGTGCCGTAGACGCCGGTGGCGAGGATCTTCTGCTCCTCGAGGTCGGCGGGGATGAAGACATAGGAGTCCAGCCCGAGCGCGGCTGCATGGGCGGCGACCGAGTTGGCGAGGTTGCCGGTCGAGGCGCAGGCGATGGTCTGAAAGCCCAGCTCGCGCGCACGGGCGACGGCGACGGAGACGACGCGGTCCTTGAAGGAGTGCGTGGGGTTGGCAGCGTCGTTCTTGACCCACACCTCGCGCAGCCCCAGACGCTCGGCGAGCCGGTCGGCGCGGATCAGCGGCGTGCAGCCGGCGGGCAGCCCGACGCGCGAGGCCAAACGCCCGGAGGGCCCGGGGGGACCGCCGGCGAGCGGCAGAAAGTCGGCGTAGCGCCAGATGTTCTGCGGCCCGCCCTGGATACGGCGGCGCAGCTCGCCGACGTCGAGGCTCGCGCGGTCGTGGTCGTAGGCGACCTCCAGCGGGCCGAAGCAGCGCTCGCACACGTACAGCGCCTCCAGCGGGTACTGGGTGTCGCACTCCCTGCACTTGAGATGGGTTGCAGCCATATCGGGCTCCTTCTTAGATCTCTATATCTTCGCCGGTGTGAACCGTGTGGCGAAGAACAGAAGCCCGCCACACATCTAGCTGGAATTGGCACCTTCCCGCATGGCGTCTGCGGTGGTTGCCGGGGCTTCGTCGGGCCAGTCCCTCCACCCCTCTGGATGTGTACAGCTGTGGGGCAGTATATCGGACGTGCGGCGGAATTGCATTAGGCGCGCAAGCCCGCTCGAGCGACCCTCGCGCGGCGCACGGTAACGCTCGCGAGCCCGCGGTGTAGCCCCCTTTGATGAGCACATCCGTGCCCTCGGTGCCCCCGGTGCGCGACGCGCCAGCGTCCCCCGCGCAGCAGCCGCGCGACTTCGAGCTTGGCGGGCGGACGACCAAGAAGCGGATGCTGATCATCGTCAACCCCTACGCCTCGACGGTCTCGGAGAATCTGCGCCATCTCGTCGTGCACGCGCTGCAGGGCCGCTTCGAGGTAGACGCCGTCGATACCGAGGCGCGCGGGCACGCGACCGAGATCTGCCGCGAGGCCGCGCACGAGGGCTACGATGTCGTCGTCGCGTTCGGCGGCGACGGCACCGTCAACGAGGCCGCAAACGGGCTGCTCGGCTCGACAACGCCGCTGTGTTGCCTGCCGGGCGGCTCGGCGAACGTGTTCGGCAAGATCCTTGGTATCCCGGGCGAGCTGGTCGACGCGACCGAGCACCTGTTGGGATTGGCCGACGACTGGCGCGTGCGCCAGGTCGACCTCGGCGTCGTCAACGGCCGCTGCTTCACGTTCGCCTCCGGCCTCGGGCTCGACGCGAGCGTGGTGGAGCGCGTGGACTCCAACCCGCATCTGAAGGCGCGCTTCGGACCGTGGTATTTCACGTGGGTCGCGGTAAGCACGTTCGCGCGTCGCTACCTCGTGCGCCCCCCGCGTTTGACCGCGCTGGTCGGCGAGCAGCAGCTCACGGGTGTCACCGCGATCGTGCAGAACGGCTCGCCCTTCACCTACTTTCAGAACCGGCCGATCGAAATCGCCGAGAATGCGGCGCTCGACTCCGGGACGCTCGCAGGTTGCGTGCTGCACCGCGCGCGGCCGATCGACATGCCCTTCATCGCCTGGCGTGCCTTCTCGCGCGGCGCCCGCGTTTCGCGCCACCGGCAGATTTCGAGCTTTGGCGAGCTGACCGAGCTGACCGTGCGCACCGCCGACGGCGAGCCGCTGCCGTTGCAGGTCGACGGCGACTATCTCGGCGAGGTCGCGGAGGCGCGCTACTCGATCCTGCCGCGCAGGCTGTGGGTATTGGCTTAGGAGGGGCCCGGCTCGCCGACCTCCGGCCGGCTGCGCCACCCCCCGAAGGCTCAGGAAAGACCCCACTCGCCCCCCCGCCGGCTGCGCCACCCCCCGAAGGCTCAGGAAAGACCCCACTCGCCCCCCCCCCCGCCGGCTGCGCCACCCCCCGAGGGCTCAGGAAAGACCCCACTCGCCCCCCCCGCCGGCTGCGCCACCCCCCGAGGGCTCAGGAAAGACCCCACTCGCCCCCCCGGCCGGCTGCGCCACCCTCCCAGAGGGCTTAGAAGGGGCCCGGGGCTCGCCGACCTCCGGCCGGCTGCGCCACCCCCCGTGGCCTGAGCTACCCGGCTGCTCCGGGCGTGACGCGGTAGGCGTCGAACACCGACTCGGTGTTGCGCAGGCGGTTGATCGCGCCCTTGAGCGCGTGCGTGTCGGGGATCTCGATGACGAAGCGGTTCTTGACCATCGGCGGGTTGGACAGGCAGCGTGCTTCGAGGATGTTGGCGCCCGACTCGGAGAACACGCGCGACAGGTCCTCGAGCAGCCGGTGGCGGTCCCACGCGTCGATCTGGATCTCGACGACGAACGCGGTGGCCTGGTCGCCTTCCCAGTAGACGTGCGTGAAGCGCTCGGGGTTGCGGCGCAGCGTGGCGGTGTTGGGGCAGTCCTCGCGGTGGATCGTGATGCCGCGCCCGAGCGAGATGTAGCCGACGATCGCGTCGCCGGGGACCGGCCGGCAGCACTTGGCCAGCCGCAGCATCACGTCCTCGACGCCCTGCACGCGGATGCCGTACTGGCCCGATGAGTGCGTGGGGCGCCGGCGCGAGCCGCGCACCTTCAGCAGGTCGCCGGCGGCAGTCGGGCCCTCGACGGCCGCCTCGCCCTGCTTGAGGCGCTGCATGATCTTGTTGATCACGACCTTCGGCGACACCTTCGCGGCGCCGAGCGCGATGTAGAAGTCGTCGGCCTTGCGGAAGCCCATTTCGCGGATCACGTCGGCGAGCAGCGCCGAGCCGGTGATCTTCTGGGCGGGCAAGCCTTGCTTCTTGAGGTGTTCCTGCAGGATGTCGCGGCCGGAGTGCTCGGTGTCCTGACGCGACTCCGCTTTGAACCACGCCTTGATCTTGTTGCGCGCACGGGTCGTCTTGACGGTCGCCAGCCAGTCGCGCGAGGGGCCCCGCTCGCGCTTGGTCGTGAGGATTTCGACGATGTTGCCGCTGCGCAGCTCGTAGTGCAGTGGCACGATCTTGCCGTTGACGCGCGCGCCGACGCAACGGTGGCCGATCTCGGTGTGGACCTCGTAGGCGAAGTCCAGCGGCGTGGCGCCGGCGGCGAGCGACTTGACTTCGCCCTTCGGCGTGAACACGTAGACCTCGTCCTCGAACAGGTCGCGCTTGAGGCTGTCCATGAACTCTTGCGGGTCTGACAGCTCCTGCTGCCAGTCGAGCATCGAGCGCAGCCACTTCAGCTTGGCGTCCTCGGACCAGCTGGTGACCGCGGAGTGCTCGCCCTTGCGCGCCGTCGCCGAGCCCTCGGCGCGCTCGGAGGCGCCGGCGCGTTGCTTGTACATCCAGTGCGCGGCGACCCCGAACTCGGCCATCTCCTGCATGTCGTGCGTGCGGATCTGGATCTCCAGCGGCCGCCCCTCGGGCCCGATCACCGTCGTGTGCAGCGACTGGTACATGTTGAACTTGGGCATCGCGATGAAGTCCTTGAAGCGTCCCGGCAACGGCTTCCACAGCGAATGGATCGCGCCGACCGCGCCGTAGCAGTCCTTGACCGAGTTGACGATCACGCGCATCGCGGTGAGGTCGTAGATCTCGTTGAACTCACGGCCCTTCTTGGTCATCTTCGAGTAGATCGAGTAGAAGTGCTTGGCGCGCCCGGCGATCTGCGCGTCGATCCCGAGTTTGGTCAGCTCCTGCGCGAGGTATTCGCCGGCCTCTGAGACGTAGCGCTCGCGCTCCTCGCGTTGCTGCGCGACGAGACCCTTGATCTCCTGGTACTTGCGCGGGTGCAGCGTCGCGAAGGCCAGGTCCTCGAGCTTCCCACTTGATCGCGTGGATGCCGAGTCGGTGCGCGATCGGGGCGTAGATCTCGAGCGTCTCCTTCGCCTTGTCGATCTGCTTTTGCTTGGGCATCGCGTCGATCGTGCGCATGTTGTGCAGCCGGTCGGCGAGCTTGATCAGGATGACCCGCACGTCGGTGGCCATCGCGACCATCATCTTGCGGTAGTTCTCGGCTTGCGCCTCGTCGCGCGAGCGGAACGTGATCCCGGTCAGCTTGGTGACGCCGTCGACGATCGCGGCGATCTCTTCGCCGAAGCGCTCGCGGACCTCCTCGATCGAGGCCGAGGTGTCCTCGACGGTGTCGTGCAGGAGCGCCGCGCACAATGTCTCCGTGTCGAGGCGCATCCCCGCGCAGATCCGCGCGACGCCGACGGGGTGCACGATGAAGTCCTCGCCGCTGCGCCGCAGCTGGTCGGCGTGGTGCTCGCAGGCGAACACGAATGCCTGCTGCACCCGCGCGCGGTCGATCCTCACCGTGCTGTCGGCGGCGTGCTCGGAGACGATCGCGAACAGGTCGCCGAGCAGCCGCCGCTCCAGCTCGTTCAGCGGTGGCGCGGCGGCCAGCGCGCTCTGCGCAGTCAGGGCGGACGTATTCGGCGCGGTAGGGGGCGCGGGCGTGCCAGGCGCGGGCGTGCCAGGCGCGGGCGGGGGAGCGGGCGTGTGCTGGGCAGGCGGGGCAGACGTACTCGATACGGTCGGGGCAGCCGCCATCCGCGCCGGCGTGACGGGCGCCGCGCTCGGCACCTCGACGGTCGGGCTCTCGGGTGTTTCGCGTGGGATCGCCATCAACCTAAGGGTAGGGGACCCGGCAGCCGTGTTGAAGCGGGCAGCCACATTGCAGCGCCGGCCCGTGCGCGCGGGCGGCCATCGAGGTCACGCGAAAAGAACGAGCCTGCCCTCCTCGGACTCCCGCGGGGCCCGCTCGACCAGCGGCTCGACGGGCGGCTCGGCGGGCTGGGCGTGGCGCAGCACGAGGCGCGGTTCGCTGACGCCGCGCCACTCGTTGACCTCCAGCGCGAACGTGGCGTCGGCGGGCTCGCCGTCGGGCACGGGCAGTGTGGTACCGCGGCCGAACGCGACCGCGTGCGCACACGCGGTCCCGGCGCGAACGGTGAAGCGCACGTGCTTGCCTTCCCCCATCGGCCGGCGCTCGTCGAAGTGCGCGCCGCGCACGAGCAGCGAGACGGGCGGGTTGGCGCAGCCGAACGGCGCGAGCGCGGCCAGCTCTTCGGCCAGCCCGATGTCGAGGTCGGCACACGGCACGACTGCATCGACGCGCTCGGGGAGCACGCGCGGCCCGGCACCGAGCACGCGCTCGGCGTGCGCGGCGAACGCCTCGCCGAAGTCCTGCAGGCGCTCGCGCTCGACCTCCAGACCGGCGGCGGCGCGGTGGCCGCCGTAGCGCGCGAGGTGCCCGGCGCAGGCGTGTAGCGCGCCGAGCAGGTCGAAGCCCTCGACGCTGCGCCCCGAGCCGCGCCCGCCGGCGCGGTCGAGTGCGACCAGCACGAACGGCCGGTGGTGGCGCTCGGCCAGGCGCGACGCGACGATCCCGATCACCCCGGGATGCCAGCCTTCGCCGGCGAGCACATAGCCGCCGCGCTCCCCACCGGCGCTGCTGCGCAGCTGCTCGAGCTGCGCTTCGGCGTCGAGCACGATGCGCAGCTCGGTTTCGCGGCGCTCGCGGTTGGCGCGGTCGAGCTCGGCGGCGATCTGCTGTGCGCGCGCGCCGTCCTCGGTGAGCAGCAGCTCCAGGCCCGCGTCCGCCCGGTAGAGCCGCCCGGCTGCGTTCAGGCGCGGCGCCAGTCCGAAGGCGACGGCGCGCTCTGAGACCTTCGCGGGATCGGTGATCCGCGCGACCGCCATCAACGCGCGCAGCCCGGGCTTGGCGGTGCCCGCAACGGCGCCCAGGCCGCGGCGCACCAGCGCCCGGTTCTCGCCGAGCAGCGGCACGACGTCGGCGACGGTCGCGAGCGCGACGAGGTCGAGGTCGTCGTCGGGGTGGTAGCCGCCGGCGCAGGCGCGCGTGTTGTCGCCGGCGAGGATCAGCGCGAGCTTGTAGGCGACGGCGGTGGCGCAGAGATCGCGGCACGGGTAGCCGCACACGGCGGGGTGCACGATCGGCGCGCAGGGCAGCGTGCCGTCGGCACGCGGTTGGTGGTGGTCGGTGACGATGACCTCGATCCCCAGTTCGTGCGCCAGCGCGACCTCGGCGACGGCGGTGATCGCGCAGTCGGCGGTGATCAGCAGGCGCGTGCCGCGCGCGTGCAGGCGGCGGACGGTGGCTGCGTTCAGGCCGTAGCCGTCGTGCGCGCGGTCCGGCAGGTAGGAGTCGACGTCGGCGCCGAGCGCGCGCAGCGTACGCACGAGGATCGCGGTGGAGCAGATGCCGTCGACGTCGTAGTCGCCGTGCACGGTGATGCGGCTGGCGGTGCCGGCGTGCGCGAGGATGCGGTCGCGTACGCGCTCGATCCCGGCGAACGCATCCGGCGGGTGGTGCTCGTCGGCGTGCAGGAACGCACGGGCGGCCGCCGGCTCGTCGAGCCCGCGGCGCACGAGCACCTGGGCCAGCGCGTCGCTGACTCCGAGCGCGCCGCGCAGCCCCGGGACCGCGTCGGGCGGGCAGGGCGCGATCTGAAAGCGGCGGACACCCTGCTCCATCGGCCCACCATATGGGCCGCGCCGGACGCCTCTTCAGACGCTCGGCGTCAGCCGTCGGGCGCGGCGTGGAGGCGTTCGCGGCGCGCGCCCTCGAGGTAGACGGCGGCGATCCCGATCAGCGCACCGGGCACCGAGTAGAGGATGACGCCGATGTCGGTCTCCTTTTTGCCGGGGATCTGCAGGCCGGAGACTTTGATGCTGTAGATCAGCGTGCCGATCACGATCGCGCCGAGCAGCGCGCCGATGAACGCGCCGACGATGCCGCCCCAGAAGCGGTCGGGCAGAAAGATCGTGAAGTGCCAGATTGCAAGGCCCATGATGACCCAGCCGAGCATGCCCATCAGCGCGCACCTCCTCGCGCGCGCACACGCAAATGGCTGCCGGCGAATGCACACCCACAACCCCGCCCCATCGCCCGTGCACGCACGGGCGCCAACGAAGCCGTGCCCATCAGCGCGCCCTCCCGTGCCGGCGGTTGCGTGGTTTCTTGCGCTGTTTGGAGGAGTCTTCCTTCATCACGAGGTCCTCGGGCTGCAGGTCGGCGGTGGGGTCGGCAGGGGTTGGCGAGGGCTTGGCGGGCGCGGTCGTGGGAGCGGCGTTCTGGGGTTTGGTGGGCGGCAGCGTGCCGGTGCCGCCGCTGCGTCCGCCGGCACCCTGCCCGCCGCCAGCACGTCCGCCGGCTCCCGGTCCGCGTGCGGCGCGTCCACCTGCGCCTCGTCCTCCACCGTCGCGTCCGCTGCGGCCGTTGCCTCCCCCGCGGGAGGCGCCGGCGCCGGCGCCTGTGTCCTCCTCGACGTCGAGGTCGCGGACCAGCTCGTCGAACTCCTGCTGGGAGATCTGCGCGCCGGCTTCTTCGGGTGCGATCAGACTGCCGCGACGCCCGCCTCGGCGTGGCGTGGGCGGCTCGACGTCGACGGGTGCGCCGGCGGTGGTCGTGGTGGCGTAGGCGGGAACGGCGCCGAGTTCGCGCACGATGCGCGCGCGGCGGTTGCGGTAGGTGCTCTCGCGCTCCTTCCAGTGGGTGAGCACCGGGGAGGCGATGAAGATCGAGGAGTAGGCACCGGAGGCGATGCCGACCATCAGCGCGAAGGCGAAGTCCTTGAGGGTTTCGCCACCGAAGAGGAGTAGGGCGACGACGGGCAGAAGCGTGCAGAAGCTGGTGGCCAGAGAGCGGGTCAGCACCTCGGACATCGAGCGGTTGACGATCTGCGAGAAGGCGGCACGGGGCATCCGCGGGACGTTCTCGCGCACGCGGTCGAAGACGATGATCGTGTCGTACATCGAGTAGCCGAGGATCGTGAGCAGCGCCGCGACGGTCGCGGTCGTGACTTCGCGCCCGGTGAGCGAGTAGACGCCGGCGGTGATCAGCAGGTCGTGCATCAACGCGATCAGCACCGGCACGGCGTACTTCCACTCGAAGCGCAGGGCGATGTAGATCGAGATGACGACCAGCGAGGCGATGATCGCGATGACGGCGCTGTTGGCCACGGTTTCGCCGAAGGTCGGGCCAATCGAGGTGTCCGAGGTGTCGCGCAGGCCGAAGCGTGTGTTCAGCGCGGGCTCGATGACCTTCGTGACGTCTTCCTGTTTGAGGTGCTTGAGCGAGATCTGGTAGCCGCTGCCGCCAATGCTCTTGTCGTGGGTGAGCTTTTGGATCTGAGCGTCGCCGTAGCCCTTGGCTGCGAGCACCGAGCGGATCTGGCTCACACTGGCGGGCTTGACGAACGCGGTTTGGATGCGGGTGCCGCCGGTGAAGTCCATGCCGAGGTTCAGGCCTTTGCCGCCGATCGCCAGGGCGCCGATCAGGAGGATCGTGCCCGACAGCGAGAAGAACCACTTCGAGGCGCCCATGAAGTCGAACGTCCATTTGCGCCGGCGCTTGCCGGCGCCGAGCATCGCCGGGTGGGCGACCAGCGGCGAGCGGCCCATCGTGCCCAGCGCCGCCTGCGTGGCGAGCACGGCGGTGAACAGCGAGACGAGCGTGCCCATGCCGAGCATCAGCGCGAAGCCCTGTACCTGGGCGGTCGCCAGCGCAAAGAGGATGAAGGCGGTCATGAACGTGACGACGTTCGCGTCGATGATCGCGGCGAAGCCGCGCTTGTAGCCGGCGGCGATGCCGGCGGTGACCGACCGCCCGGAGCGGATCTCCTCCTTGACGCGCTCGAAGATCACGATGTTCGCGTCGGCGGCGACGCCGATCGTGAGGATCACGCCGGCGATGCCGGGCAGCGTCATCGTGACGGGGACCACCTTGATCAGCGCGTACAGGTAGATGCCGTAGATGACCAGGCCGCCGATCGCGACCATGCCGAGTAGACGGTAGAAGGCGAGCAGGAACAGGCAGACGACGAGCAGGCCGACGAGGCCCGCGACGAGTCCCTGTTTGAGCGCCGTTTTGCCGAGCGTCGCCGAGACCTGCGACTGGGAGATCTGTTCCAGGCGAATCGGCAGCGCGCCGGACTGCAGCTCGTCGGCGAGGTTTTGCGCGGAGGTCAGGGTGAAGCCACCGGTGATCTCCGATCCGTTGGTGGCGTCGATGCCTTCGGGATACTTGGTGTAGTCGATCGACGGGGCGGTGATGATCTGTTCGTCGAGCACGATCGCGAAGTGCTGTTCGGCCTCTGGCTTGGTGACGCCGGGCAGCTGGGCGTTTTCGCCGCGCTTGGCGATTTCCTTGGTGACGCGTTCGAAGACGGTCTTTCCGTGCGAGGAGAAGTCGAAGGAGACGTCGGGCTGGCCGGAGCCCTGTTCCTGGAATTCCTGGCGGGGGTTGCTGACGTCGTTGCCGCTGAGGACGGGGTCGTCGTTGAGGACGTAGAAGGCGTTCGGCGAGTGGTTGTGGATTTTGCCGTTGAATTCTTCGGGGCGGGCTTGCGCGAGAATCGTTCCGGGGTTGACCCGCACCGCCTTGGGCTTGGAGTCGGCGGGCGGTTTGTAGCCGTCGGCATAGAGCTGGGACTCGGTGTTCTGCGGTGGACAGACGGGCTTGCCGCCGGTGCAGAGCATCTTTTCGTGCTTGGTGTCGATCAGATACCAGGCGCCGTAGAGACAGCCGTTTATCTGCGCGGGCGTGCAGCCGGCCTCCAGCGTGGTGTCGTTCGCGCGAATGATCGCGGGGCGCTTGGCGGCGCGCTGGACGGCTTGGTACTCGGGCAGGCCAGCTGCGACAGCTCCGGCTTCCTGCCCGCCGGTGACCGGCGGGTCGGGAAACGTGGTGGACGGCTTGCCTTCCGGCCCGATGACGTTGGGCTCCCAGTCGTAGAAGTGCAGCTGGGCAGGCTTGCCGACCTGTTCTTCGGCGCGGCGCGCGTTGGACACGTCAGGCAGCGCAACGTTGATTTCGTTGCCTCCGACGCTCTGGATTTCCGGTTCGGCGACGCCGAGCTGGTCGACACGTTTGCGCATGATTTCGATCGAGCGGCCGATCGATTCGCTGTTGACCTTCGCCTGGGCGGTCGCGCGGGCCTTGTATACGAGCGAGACGCCGCCCTTCAATTCGAGGCCCAGACGGGTGGGCTTGACGGCGATCACGATCCCCGAGGCGGCGATCAGACCGGCGACGATCAGCAGGACGAAGATATTGCGGCGGCGGCTGCCCATCAGCTCAGAGGCGGGGTGAAGAGATCGTGGTTGACGATTTGGGAGATGCGCGCGGCAGAGCCGCGCGGGATGGGGGGCGATGACGGGGACATCACTGCAAGCCTACTTGTCGGGGGTAAGGACGAGCAACAGACCGCCCTGGTCGTCGTAGGCGGGAAACATGTCGGCGCGTGCGCTGGCGGGCAGGTCGCGCTCGCCATTGACGCGCACGGGCTTGCCCATCGCACGCACGCCCCACTCCAAAACGGTGCCGACGGGGTTGTCGCCGTTGGCGAACTCCAGGCCGAGCGCCTGCTCGACGGGCCGTCCGATGACCGCTTCCTCCTCCAGGCCGGTGAGCGCGAAGGCGTTCTTGCCGCAGCCGATCACGCGGCCCTCGCGGTCGCAGACGAAGAACGCGGCATCGGGCGCCGGGTAGTAGTCGTCGAGCAGTTCGAACAGGAACGCAAAGCCGCACTTGGCGCAGCCCTTGGGTTGGCGCGTGAAGCCGAGGTTGCGGTCGATCTCGCTGGAGCGGTGCCCGCAGTTGGGGCAGATGAAGGGGTGTGACATGGTCACCCACAGAGTAGGGAAGCCGCCGTCGGGAGGTCCCGCCAGCGTGCTGTCTCAGAAAAGCCCTGGAGCGAGGCCGCTCTGAGCCTCGGTGGAGGCGGCGGGCGGCTCGAGCCCGAGGTGCGCGAACGCGGCGGCGGTGGCGGCGCGGCCACGGGGGGTGCGCTTGATCAGGCCCTCGCGCAGCAGGTGCGGCTCGTAGACGTCCTCGAGCGTGTCGGGCTCCTCGCCGACGGCGATCGCGAGCGTCGAGAGGCCGACGGGGCCGCCGTCGAATTTGGCGCAGATCGCGCGCAGGATCTCGCGGTCGAGACGGTCCAGGCCGAGCGCGTCGACCTCGAGCAGCTCCAGGGCGGCGTCGGCGGTGGCGGCGCTGAGCACGCCGTCCATGCGCACCTCGGCGTAGTCGCGCACGCGCTTGAGCAGCCGGTTGGCTACGCGCGGCGTGCCGCGGCTGCGCGCGGCGATCGCCTGCGCGCCGCCGTCCTGTAGCTCGATCCCGAGGATCCGTGCCGAACGGGTGACGATCGCGGCCAGCTCGGCGGTGCTGTAGTGCTCGAGGCGGGCCTGGATGCCGAAGCGGTCGCGCAGCGGCGTGGTCAAAAGGCCGCTGCGGGTGGTGGCGCCCACCAGCGTGAAGGGCGGCAGGTCGAGCGTGACGACGCGCGCGCCGGCGCCCTGGCCGACGGTGATCGGCAGGCGGTGGTCCTCCATCGCCGGGTAGAAGGTCTCCTCCAGCGCGCGCGGCAGACGGTGGATCTCATCCAGGAAGAAGATGCTGCGGGGCTCGAGGGCGGTGAGGAACGCGGCGATGTCTCCCTTTCGCTCCAGGGCGGGCCCGGCGGTCTGCACGAACGGCACGCCCAGCTCGACGGCGACGATCTGCGCGAGCGAGGTCTTGCCGAGGCCGGGGGGCCCGGCGAGCAGCAGGTGGTCGAGCGCGTCGCCGCGCGCGGCCGCGGCCTCGATCGCCACGGCAAGCTGCTCGCGCAGGACGCGCTGCCCGACGAACTCCTCCAGGCGCCGGGGCCGCAGCGAGCGCTCCTGCTCCTCCTCGAGGGCGTCCTCCTCGTCCAGGTAGGGTGTCTGGATGCGGGTCATCGGACGACGGCCGCCCGCCCGTGGCAAACATTCCTCGCGACCGCCATTCGCGCACACGCGCGGGGGGTTAAGCTCTAAGACCGCACGCGCGCGGGCGCGATTCGCGCCAAAAAAAACAAACATCCCATCCCCCCTCGCCACGCCCCCCGCTCGCAGGTCGCAGCCACACACTCCCTCGCCGCCGCCCTCACACTCACTCGCCGCGGCCCACACTCCCTCGCCGCGCCTCCCACACTCCCTCGCCACGCGCCCCACGCCCGCTGTCGCCGCGGCGCTCATGGCGTGCGCGCAGCGCGCAACGCGCCCGCGATCAGCTCCTCGGGGGTCTCACCGATGGCGTCGCGCAAGAGCTGGTCGACTTCGGCGGGGGCGTAGCCCAACTCGAGCAGCCCGTCGCGCGCCAGGGTGCGCGGGCTGAGCGCGCGCCGCACCGCGATCGGCTCGCCGGGACCGGCTGCCAACACTTCGCCGACGTCGCCGCTGACGCCGACCTTCTCGCGCAGCTCGACGATGATGCGCTCGGCGGTGCGCTTGCCGATCCCGGGGACCGCCTGCAGGCGCGCGGCGTCGCCAGCCGCCAGCGCGGCGATCAGCTCCCGCGGCGGGCCGCCGGAGAGTACCGCGAGGGCGACCTTCGGCCCGACGGCCTGCACGGAGAGCAGCATCAGGAACAGGTCGCGCTCCTGCTCGGAGTGAAAGCCGTAGAGCGTGAGCGCGTCGTCGCGGACGATCAGGTGGGTGTGCAGCGTGGCCTCGGCGCCAACGGCCGGGATGTGGCGCAGCGTCTCGGCGGAGACCGCGGCGCGGTAGCCGACACCGCCGCAGAGCAGCAGCACGTGATCGGAGCGGCGCACGGCGACCTCGCCGCGCAGCAGGCCGATCATCCGGCGACCGCCTGGGCGGCGAGGGCGTCGGCGAGCGGTGCGCCGTTGAGGTGGCAGATCGCGACGGCGAGGGCGTCGGAGGCGTGGTCCGGGCGTGGCGGCGAGGGCAGCGCGAGCAGCGCCTGGACCATGCGCGCGACCTGCTGCTTGTCCGCGCGGCCGTTGCCGCAGACGGCGGACTTGATGCGCTGCGGGGTGTAGGAGTGGCAGGGCACGCCGCGCTGGCCGGCGGCGAGCATCGTGACGCCGCGGGCGTGGCCGACGGCGAAGGCCGTTTGCACGTTGGCGCCGAAGTAGAGCTGCTCGAGCGCCATCGCGTCGGGGGCGTGTTCGTCGATCAGCTCCAGGGCGCGCTCGTGCACGGTCGCCAGGCGCGTCTCCAGGCTCAGCTGCGCCGGCGTGTCGATCACACCGCCGTCGAGCGCCGCCAAACGTCCGCGCCGGCGCGCGACGACGCCGTAGCCGGCGTTGGCAAGCCCAGGGTCGATGCCGAGGACGATCACGAAGAGGGATTCTCCGTGGGGCGCCGGACGCCTGCCCGGCAGGAGCCCCGGCCTTCAGCTCGAGCGGGCGGGCGCTTGCGAGCGGACCCGCCACGGCGCGTCGCCCGCGGACCAGAGGTCGTTGAGGGCGATCGCGTCCTTGTAGGTGTCCATGCACTCCCAGAAGCTTTCGTGGCGGTAGGCGCGTAACTGGCCCTCGGCGGCTAAGCGGCGGAGGGGCTCGCGCTCCAGCACGCTGTCTTCGCGCAGGTACTCCAGGACGCCGAGGCGCAGGCACATGAAGCCACCGTTGATCCAGTGCTCGGCGCGGGGCTTCTCGCGGAAGCCGAGGACGCGGCCGTCGGGGCCGTCCAGCTCGGCGACGCCGAACTGCAGCTCGGGACGCACGACAGTGATCGTGGCCAGGGCGCCGTGGGACTCGTGGAAGGCCAGGAGCCGGCCGAGGTCGATGTCGGCCAGGCCGTCGGCGTAGGTCGCGCAGAAGGACGGTTCGGCGGCAGGCGTGTCCTCGTACGCGTGTGCTCGCAGGGGCGCTTCCAGCAACTTGATGCGCCCCCCGGTCGGGGTGTCAAGACCGGTGTCCAAGCACTCGACCTCGACCCCTGAGGGCCAGCTCTCACCGGCCACGAACTCGGCGATCAGCTCGCCGCGGTAGCCGGTGGCGAGCAGGAAGCGCGTGAAGCCTTGCGCGGCATAGAGGGAGATGACGTGCCAGAGGATCGGGCGGCCGCCGATCTCGACGAGCGGCTTGGGGATCGACTCGGTGTGCTCGCGCAGCCGCGTGCCGCGGCCGCCGCAGAGGATCGCGACGGGTGGGCGCGGGGCGTCGCTCACTCCGCGGCGGCGCGTTCGAGCACGTCGGCGGGCGCGTCGAAGTTCGCGTGGACCGCGCCAACGTCGTCGTTCTCTTCGAGGGCCTCGATCAGCTTCATCAGCTTGACGACCTGGCCCTCGTGCTCGACGGGGACCAGCGAGGAGGGGCGGTAGGTCAGCTCGGCGCTGTCCAGCTCGACGCCGGCATCCTCCAGCGCGCGGCGCACGGCGGTGAAGTCCGCCAGGGCGGTGATGACCTCGAAGACACCTTCGTCCTCGCTGATGTCCTCGGCGCCGGCCTCGACGGCGACGAGGAGGTCGTCCTCGGTGATCGAGGCCCCACCCGCCCCAGCGTCGACGACGACGACGCCCTTCTTGTCGAACAGATAGGCGACGGAGCCGGGCTCGCCGAGGGAGCCGCCGTATTTGGTGAAGAGGTTGCGCACGTCGGGGCCGGTGCGGTTGCGGTTGTCGGTGACGGTCTCGACCAGCAGCGCGACGCCGGCGGGGCCGTAGCCCTCGTAGACGATCGATTCCAGCGCGTCGGCCTCGCCGCCGGCGCCCGTGCCCTTCGCGATCGCGCGCTCGATGTTGTCCTTCGGCATCGAGGCGGCTTTGGCCTTGCGGATCGCGTTCTCCAGGGCGGCGTTGGAGTCGGGGTCCCCCCCGCCCTCGCGTGCCGCCACGGTTATCGCCCGCGCGAGCTTGGTGAAGGCGGCGCCGCGGCGGGAGTCGACGATCGCCTTCTTGTGCTTGATCGACGACCACTTGGAATGTCCGGACATTGAGAGCAGGATAATGGGAGGGCCGATCGCGCGGCGGGTGAGCGTGCGCGCGCGAACCCCTAGGATGCCGCCCATGCAAAGAGTTCTCGACCCGGGGGTCTTCAAGGCGTACGACATCCGCGGCCTGTACGGCGAGCAGCTCGACGGCGACGCCGCGGAAACGATCGGCCGCGCGTTCGCCAGGGTGCTGGGCCAGTTGGAAGGCAAGCCGGTCGGCGAGCTGCGGGTTGGGTTGGGCCGCGACATGCGCCTGACCGCGCCGGAGATGGCGGGGCGCTACCGCGCGGGGCTCCTCGCGGAGGGCGTGGAGGTGCTGGACGCCGGGCAGGTCGGCACGGAGATGCTCTACTACCTGGTCGGCTCGCGTGAACTGGACGGCGGGCTGATGTGCACGGCCTCGCACAACCCGAAGGCGTACACCGGCGCAAAGCTGGTGCGCAAGGGAGCGCTGGCGCTGTCGGGCGACAGCGGGATCGGCGAGATCCGCGAGCTGGTCGCAGGCGGCCTCGACGAGCCGCCTGCGGCGCCCGGCAGGGTGCACGACGTCGATGTCTCCGCCGAGTTTCAGGCGGCGGTGTTGCGCTTCATCGACCCCGAGGTCGTGCGCGGGCGCGCGGCGCGGGCGGGTGGGCCTTTGAAAGTGGTGGTCGATGGCGGCAACGGGATGGCCGGCCCGATGGTCGGCCCGCTGCTGGAGTACCTCGGTGTGGAGCCGATCGAGACGTATTGGACGCCGGACGGCAACTTCCCCGACCACGAGCCCAACCCGCTGCTCCCGGAGAACCGGGCGTTCATCGTCGAGAAGGTCAGGGCGACGGGCGCGGACCTGGGGATCGCGTGGGACGGCGACGCGGACCGCTGCTTTTTCATCGACGATACGGGGACGTTCGTGGACGGCGACTTCCTCACGGCGCTGCTGGCGAAGTCGCTGCTGGAAAAAAGCTCCGGTTCGGGCCGCCCGGAGGCGATCCTCTACGACGTGCGGGCCTCGCGGGCGGTGCCCGACACGGTGCGCGCGGCGGGCGGGAGGGCGTATGAGAACCGTGTGGGGCACGCGTTCTTCAAGACGAGGATGCGCCAGGAGGGGTCGCTGTTCGGCGGGGAGGTCTCGGGGCATTACTACTTCAGGGATTTTTACTGTGCCGATTCGGGCGCGCTGCCGGCGCTGCTGATGCTCGAGCTGCTCTCCCGGGAGGACACGAAGCTCTCGGAGCTGCTGGCCCCCTACCGCAACAGGTATTTCATCTCGGGCGAGATCAACTCGCAGGTCGCCGACCAGCAGGCCAAGATGCGCGAGATCGCAGAGCGCTATAGCGACGGGAGGCAGAGGGAACTGGATGGCATTTCGGTCGACTACGACGTTTGGCACTTCAACGTGCGCCCGTCGAACACCGAGCCGCTGCTGCGGCTGTGTTTGGAGTCGCTGGTCTCCCGTGAGGATATGGAGCGCCGGCGCGATGAGGTGCTGGCGCTGATTCGCGCATGAGCGAGGGCAGCCCGACCGAGAAAGGTTCCGCGACCCATCTGCCCGAGCGCGCAGCGCTCGGGTCCTCTCAACAAGAACCCGCGGGGGAGCGGGCGGCGGCCGCACAGGGCATCCACTGCCTGGCGGTGCCGACGCCGTTCGCGGTCGGGAGGGTGAACGCGTACCTGATCGAGGACGAGCCGCTGACGCTGGTCGACTCGGGGCCGAATTCGGCGAAGGCGCTGGACGAGCTGGAACTGGCGCTCGCCGCGCGCGGACACAGGATCGAGGACCTGGAGCTGCTGGTCGTGACGCACCAGCATATTGACCATTTCGGGCTGGCGGCGATCCTCGCGCGGCGCTCGGGCGCGCAGGTCGCGGCGCTCGCGGGGCTCGATCGCCGGCTGGCCGATTTTCGTAACGATGCCGAGCTGGACGACCGTTTCGCCGCGAGGATCATGCTGCGCCATGGCGTGCCGAGCGATGTCGTGACGGCGCTGCGGGCGGTGTCGGCGAGTTTTCGCGCGTGGGGCTGCACCGTGCAGGTCGGGCGCACGCTGAAGGACGGCGAGGAGCTGGTGCTGCGCGACCGCACGCTGCGGGTGCTGCACCGCCCGGGCCACAGCCCCTCGGACACGGTGTTCTGGGACGAGCAGAGGGGCACGCTGATCGCGGGCGACCACCTGCTGGCGCACATCTCCTCGAACCCGCTGCTGGCAAGGCCGCTGGAGGCCGAGGGCGACTACGACGGTCCGCGCCCGCAGGCGCTCGTCACCTATCTCGCCTCGCTGGCGCAGACGCGCGCGATGGCGCTCGACCTGGTGCTCCCGGGCCACGGCGAGCCGGTCGCCGATCACGTCGCGTTGATCGACGAGCGGATGCGGCTGCACGAGCGCCGCACGGAGCGCATCCACCGGTTGATCGCCGAGCGAGCGCGGACCGCGTACGAGATGGCGCACGAGCTGTGGGGCAACGTCGCGGTGACGCAGGCGTACCTGACGATCAGCGAGGTGCTGGGGCATGTGGATTTGCTGCTGAACGCGGGGCGGGTGCGCGAGGTCGAGCGCGACGGCATCGCGCGGTTCGAAGCGGCGTAGACCCTAATGCGCGTAGGTTGCCGGGCGATAGCGCGGCTCGGGATCGGCTTGCCGGCCTCGCGCGCCGCCAATGACCACGCCCGCCCAGCTGTCAACACCTAGTAGGACTTCGGTAGGTGTTTGCAGGAGTTTGTGTGGTTGCAGGGAACTTGTGTGGCGTGGTGAGTTTGCGGACGCGGGAGTGTGGGGTCAGGGCGGCTGATCTGGAAGCGTAGCGGGCGGCGCTGATCGAGTTCGCGGCGGAGATGTACCGGCCGTTGGTGCGGTGCGATCAGCGGGCGAAGGGCGAGCAGTATGTGCGGGGGCTGTTGTTGGAGGGGCGGCGTAAGTCGATCCAGCCGATGGCGGCCAGGCTGCCTGATGGTGATGAGGAGGGGTTGCAGCAGTTCATCACTGACTCGCCGTGGGAGGATGAGCCCGTCCGGCGGCGGCTGGCGCGGCGGATGACCGGGGAGATCGAGCCCGAGGGGTGGATCGTGGATGACACGGGGCTGCCGAAGGATGGGCGGTTCTCGCCCGGGGTGGCACATCAGTACTGCGGAGCGTTGGGTAAGACCGCCAACTGTCAGGTGCTGGTGTCGGTCAACGCCGCGTCGGATCGCGCGTCATGCCCGCTTGGGTGGCGGCTGTTTTTGCCGAAGTCGTGGGATGAGGATGAGCAGCGACGTCGCCGGGCGCGGATCCCTGAGGAGACGCGGCACCTCCCGAAGTGGCAGCTCGCGCTGGAGATCATCGATCAGCTGTTGGAGTGCAGTCTTGAGCGTCGGGTTGTGCAGGCCGACGGCGGCTATGGCGATACCACCGCGTTCCGGGTCGCCCTGGAGGAGCGCGAACTCGAGTACGTAGTGCAGGTCAAGGGCGTGACCTCGGCTCAGCCCGCCGGCGCGGTTCCCGTTAGGCCTGGTTATCAGGGTCGCGGTCGTCCACCGCGCCCGCGCTACCCCGAGAAGCCCGTCAGTCTCAGGGACCTGGTGCTCACCGCCGGCCGTGAGCAGGTCCGAGGGGTCGGCTGGCGCGAGGGTGACCGTGGCCCGCTTCAGGGCCAGTTCATCGCGCTGCGCGTTCGCCCTGCCAATGACGCTCAATGCGACGATGACGGGGTACTGCCCGAGCGGTGGCTGCTGGCAGAGTGGCCCGCCAAGAAGGACGAGCCGGTCAAGTACTGGCTCTCCAACCTCCCCACCGAGACGCAGATCACGACGCTCGTCGGCCTAGGAGGGATCGGCGAAAGGGTCGGCGAAACTCGTTGACGCCGTGACGGGGAGCGCCTAGCGTTGGGGCGTCTCTATCAATGTGCCCCCGCGCCGTTGGAGCGGCCGGGGGCGTGGCACGGAAAGGCAGGACCTTCCCATGCAGGACGAAGATACCCCGTACCCGGGGCAGCGCTTCGACACGCTCGAATTGATGACGCTCCACGCGATGACCGGCGACGCGCACCCGATCTGGTCCGTGGAGGACTTGGGCCGCCACCTGGGCGACCCGTCCGGCGCCACGGACGCGGTGTACGGCCTGCGCACCGCCGGCCTGATCCACCAGACCAGCGACGGGTTCGTGTTCGCGACGCGTGCTGCTGACCGGCTGGTCGAGATCATCGGCAAGGTCGGCTGAGACGCGATGACCGCCACGGCCTATCGGGCGGAGCGGTCCCGGCTGCTGCTCGCGTTCGGCCACAAGCTCCGTGCCGAACGCGAGCGCCGGTATCTCTCTCAAGACGCTCTCGCGGCGCTCGCCAACGTCCACCGTACCCAGCTTTCCGCGCTGGAGCTGGGGCAGCGCGACCCGCACTTGTCGATGCTGCTGATCCTCGCGCACGGACTCGGCGCCAAACCCGAGGCGCTGCTCGACGGGCTGCCCGTACCCGTGGAGCGCAAGCCCGCCACACACGCGAGGATCGTGAGGTTCGCGTGAAGCCGCACCCGCTCGATCCGACGCACGCGGAGCGGCGCGAGCGCCCATTCGCCCTTCAACCGGCCAAATGCGCGCTCTACTGACGCGCGGCGCCTGTAGAGGCCCTTCCACCGCAACGTCTCGCGCGGGATCAGCGGGTGCAGCCTGTCGGCCTTCACCCAGACCGACGCGGGCTTGCATTCCCCGGTCGGGCAGCGCCACTTGGTTGCTCCGCGTTTGCGGTCGGCGCCCGCGAACCGCCACTCGCCGTGCTCGCAGCACGGCGATTTGTGCTCGCCACGGACGACGGCCGGCGTCTTGCGCAATGGGATGACGGGCAGCACGCCGCGCTCAGTGCAGGCATCGTGGACGGTCGAGGCGTCATAGCCCTTGTCGAGCGTCGCGGTCTCGGGGTTGATCCCGAGCCTGTGGAGCCGGTCGAGCAGCGGCGCGACGGTGAGGATTTCGTTCTTCTTCGCGGTCTCGACGGTCCACACGAGCGGAAGGTCCGTCTTCGAGCACACCGCCATGTGCAGCCGGTAGCCGTAGAAGCCGCCGCCCTTCCTGGTCGAGACGGCCGAGCGGTGGCCCCAGCTTGCGTCCGGGTCGCTGTACTTCTCCCGTTCCGGGCCGCCCCTGTAGCGGTAGCGCTGCCCGTTCGCATACGCGGGCATGTCGCTGGCGTCGATCGCCACGTCCCAGGCCAACAGCGGGTTTTGCCTCTTGAGTACCCCAACGACGGACGCGATGCACGCCTCCAGCATGTCCATGTGGTCGCGGAGCTTCGCCGTGAAGCGGTAGCAGGCATACACGCTCGGGCACTTATCCGAGCCGAGCGCGTCGAGCAGCCCAGGGTGCTCGCGCACGAGCGCAACAGTGCGCGTCCACGTCGGGATCGCATACATCGACTTGGCGAGCGCCATGCCCACCATTGCCCTGATCGGATAGCCAGGCCGTCCGGTCCAGCGGGTCGCCTCCAGCTCCCCGATCAGACCGGCGATCTCCGGCGAGTCGAGCAGTCCTGCAAGCTCGGAGACTGCCGAGCGCAGTGGTACCGTCTGGCCTGCCATGCGAGCTTACCTCTCGGATGGTCAGGCCCCCGGGCGCGCCAACGTCGCGGGGGCCGTCTGTTGATGCTGTCAAGATAGGACAGTATCAACTCGATCGGACGGAAAATCGCATGAACATGGGAAAAACGGGCCAATGAGCGACACGGTGACGCTCGCGTTGGACGGCACGGTCTCGTTGTCGGAGTTCTCGGCGGCGGTGTCGCGATTCGACGCGCTCGTGGCCGCTCTTGCAGCCGACGCGAAGGTCGAGGGCGTCGTCTGGCGGATCGACGGACTGGACTACAGCAGCGCGATTACGACGGTACGGGGTGTCCCAGAGAACGGCACAAAGCCCGAGGAGATCGCCCGCGTTGTGCGGGCCTACCTGGAGGTCGGGCAGGCGCTTGAGAAGGGCGACACGATCCCCTTCTCGGCGAACGTCCGCAAGGAGGCCCAAGGCATCGCCGCCATCCTGGGAAGGTCTGCGGTTGAGGCGATCCGGTTTGAGACCGCCGAGTCGGAGGCGATCATCCGGAAGCCCGCGACGGCCATCGCGGTCCCAGAGGCTCCGGTCGAGCGTGAGCAGTCCTACGGGGCGGTTACGGGGCGCGTCCAGACGCTTACCAACCGCAACTCGCTCCGCTTCATCCTCTACGACCATATCCACGATCGAGCGGTCTCGTGCTATCTGGTCGAGGGTCGCGAGTCCATGATGCGCCAGATGTGGGATCGGATCGCGACGGTTGAGGGATGGATCAGCCGAGACCCCAAGACCGGACGCCCGCTGACGGTCCGTCGCGTGTCGAACGTGACGCCACTCGCCGAGATTGAGCCACAGGACTACCAGAAAGCGCGAGGCGCGCTCCCGCTCAAGGACGACGACCCTCTACCCGAGGTATCGACGAGGCGGTTGCGCGATGCCGGATGAACCCCGGCGGGTCTATTGGGACGCCAACGTCCCGCTCTCCTACCTCAACGGCGTTCCCGACCGAGTGCCGATCCTTGACGAGTTGTTTCGGAAGGCACGAGCCAAGGAGATCGAGCTACTGACCTCCTCGATCAGTCGCGTCGAGGTCGCATACATACAGAGCGAGAGGCAAGCCGGCGTACTCGATCAACAGACCGAGGAAGCCATCGCTGCCCTGTGGTCTCCGCCATCCCCGATCAAGACGGTGGAGTTCTACGACCTGATCGGCGACAAGGCGCGGGAGCTTATGCGACAGGGCATCTCGCAGGGATGGGGGAAGCTCAAGCCGATGGATGCGATCCACTTGGCGACTGCTCAGCAGATGGCCGTGGCGGAGTTCCACACCTACTGCGATCGGCTACTCAAGTGGACGAACGCCCTTGGGTTTCCCGTGACAGAGCCCCAGACTACCCAGATCGTGCTTGGGGTAGAAGCGCCCAAATCCTGAGGTACTCCCGATGCGAGCACCCCTACAAACCCGCACCAACACAGGGCTAGCGAGTTTCGCTAAGTCCCTCTAGGCGAGGTCCAGCCCCAACGCAACTACGAGCGCGGCGTCCAGACGGCGCATGGTGAACGGGTCGAGCCCGCCGCGCCTGCGCGAGAGCCGGTCCTTGGCGACGTTGACGATCCAGTCGCAGTTGGCGACGCTCCCCTCGTCCACGCCGTGCTCGCCGCCCAGGGGAACCTCGGCGAGATGGCCGCGCGCGGTGCGGGTGATCGCGACGCAGTTCAGGCGGCTGAGCACCGGAATCGCGGTGGCACGGGTGACGATCACAACCGGCCGCACGACCCCGAGGTCGGCGTCCCAGACCTCACCGCGCGCGATCACGCGAGCGCTTCGCCGGCGAGCGCCGCGGCGGCGTCGAGCAGCCGCGTCTCCTCGTCGCTCGGCCCCAGCGCAGCGTACGCCGCCCGGTAGGACGCCGCGATCCGCTGCTCGCGCAGGTCGCGCTCGAGCAGCCGCAACCCGGCACGCACCGCTTCCGCGCGCGAGCCGAACTCACCCGCGGCAACCGCCGCATCCAGCAGCCGCAACTCTCGGTCACTCAAACGCACCGCGATCTGCGACATGCAATGAGCATACCAAAACGACATGCAGTGTCCCCCAACACTCGCTCGCGCCAACCGCCGCAGCCGCTCAGCTCCCGCAACGCCCCGCGCCCGGCAGGCGCAGACGTTTACGGACTGTCTATCGCCGGCACCGGGAGATAGATGGCGCGGTCGGCCAGCTCCTGGCCTGCCAGGGCGAGGATCGCCTGGACGAGCGTTGGGATGCCGGCGGGGCGGCGTGAGAAGCGCGATGAGAGCGCGATCAACAGGCCGGGGTGGTGCCGGCCGGCGGTGAGCTGCTCGGCCGAGATGCGCGTGAAATCCGCGACGTTCTCCGTGAGCAGCACACGGTCCGCCGCCACCGCCGCCGCAAAGATCTCCGGGTCGGAGCTGCCCGCCAGGCCAAGCTCGAGCACGGTGGCGGCGTCGACGTCGAGCGCCCGCAGGGCATCCGCATGGATGCCCGAGCACATCTCGTCAAGCAGTAGCCTCAAGCGACGCTGGCGTCGGCCGTCTCACGCCTGTGCAGGTCGATACGGGCCGCGATCTCATCCGGGTAGGCCGCGCGATAGCGCAGCGCCGCATCCACCTGCGCCCGAGACAGCGGGGACTCTTCGACAAGCGCCGCCAGGGGATCGGCCTGCGCCGCAGGGTCGCGCTCACCCGCCAGGTCCTCCACCCACATCACGACCTCCCAGACGTCCGGCCCGCCCAAAAGGCCGGCACGCCGGCCGGTCGGACCGTCGCGAAACGCGACCAGCGGATGCTCCTCCCGGCGCACGCCCTCCTCGGCATAACGACGCAACCGATCCGACAACGTCTCCCCCGCAACACGCGCTCGCAGCCGAATACGCTCAGCCAAGGCATCGTCGAGGCGCACCGATACATTCACCGACATGCTTGCAACGTAGCACAACGTCCACATCCATCGACTGGAGCTGTGGACGCTCAACATCCGCCACTTCCCCATGTTCGCGGACATCCAGGCCCCATGGTGAACGACCGTTTTGTGGGTTTTGGGTGAGTGATCGTCCGCGCGTGGTGGCCCGCGAAGGTGCGCTGACGGCGCGGGCCCTCCGTGGCCCGCGTGACGCGCAGCGCCTACTTCCTCTTTCTGCGCCGAGCCTTGGCTTCGCAAGCCCGGCGCGCCTTGCCCTTCTTCCTGCGGCAGGCACTGCTCTTCTTGCGCACCTTGGCCTTGCCACACCCGCTGACCGCGACCTTCGTGGTCTGCGTCAGCTGCGCGCCGTTCTGGGCGACGATCGTGGTGGGCATCGTCAGCGCCTGGCCGCACATGTCGTAGCTGTTGTGAGGCAGGACGGCCGCGAGCGCGGAGTGCGGTCCCTCGGGCAGCACCGTTTCAAAGGTGCTGATCGGTGCGTCGGGGACCGTTTCAAAGCGCGAGTAGGTGTACCCGCCCTTGATCTGGGTCTTGCCGTCCAGGACGATCGTGATGCCTTCGCCCTGGAGGACGAACTCGACGTCGGGGAACGCCGCGGACCCGTGTGAGACCAGGTAGGCCGGGCCGGTCAGCGGCACGCCAAGGATCGGCGTCTTCGCCGTGGCGGTGCCGATGTTCGACGCCGCGGGGCAGCCTGCCGGGTTGGCGTTGAACTGTTCTTCGGTGCACGCTTTCTTGAGCGTCGCCAGCCGCGCCGGCAGCGCCTTGGGGAGCCGCAACTGCACCTTGGAAATGTTCGCCTGCCCAGGCCCAGACGCGACCTTCACAGACAGGCTCGCCCCGTCTTCGCGGCTCGCCTTCGCCTGCGTACTCGCCGTCAAAGCGGGTTTGAACGGCAGGTCCCGGCAGCCGTTCGCTTCAAACGGCGTAGACACGTTCGCCGCTGTCCCAGACGTGGAGACGACGGTCCCGGTGATGCTCATCCGCGAGCAGTTCGTCGGGTTCAACGTAAACGACGGGTCGTTCAAGGTGACGTTGATCGTCCTGATCCGCAGCGGCACCCCATCGATCATTTGCGGTAGGCCGCCGGGCTGCCCGACACCAGGCGTTTCCGCAGTCACCTGCGTCGTATTCGGGTTCACCCGCAACGCAGCCCGCACAACCACGTTCCCCAGGTTGAACGGCCCAGCTACCGCCGGCACGACAACGGAGAGCCCAAACGGCGCGCCGTCATACGGCCCGGTGAAGTAGACGCTGCCGGTCTGGTAGAACGGTGCGGTCCCCGAGCCGATCCCCACCGTGGTCGTCCCGATCCTGCTCGCTTCCGGGCAAGCACCCGAGGCGGCCTGCGGTTCGGGGCACTTCGCCACATGCGAGACCGAGGCAAGCAGCCCCTCGGGCAGCGTGGTTGAGAGCGCGCCGATGTCCTGTTCGCGGTCTTCGCGTTTCAAGGTCATCGTGAACGGCGCGTATTCCCCGGCCTGATTGTCGGTCGTGCCGGCCGTGAACGACGGGTTGAACCCCTGGGCGCCGCAGCCTTCGTTGACGTCGAAGCTGCCAGAGGGTTCGGCCGCCGGCCCGCCGCTCCACGGCGCAACCACACCGGTCGTCGTCGCGGTGCCGCACGTCTGCGGGTTCGCCAGCGTCGCGCGCGGCCCACCCGTCGTTTCGACTACCACGTCGCTGACCGGGAACTGTGGCGTGTCTTCAAAGACCGCCGTGACCTGCCCCGTCTGCGGATTGACGTGCGCCTTGCCCGGAAGCTTGATGACCACTCCCCGCTGGGGGGCTTCCAGTTCCAGGTAGAAATGGAACAGCGACCCATTCGCAGCATCTTCAGGCGTACAGGGGTTCGTGTGCGCCGTGGTCCCGCATTCCGGTTCAGCGACATACAAATGCCCTTCCAGTTCTTCCTTCAACAGCGGCGTACTCGCGCGCGCCGTCCCAACGATCGAGGAGGCCGGGCAGTGCCCAGGCGCGGGGTCGGGCAAGCCTTCCTGCCCCTCGACTTCGCCTTCGCCGGCCGGTTCCCCGGGGTTGCCGGGCTTGCCTTCACCGCTGGGGAAGTCGATGCCGTGCGGCCCTGTCGCTTCGCACGCGGTCAGGCCGTTCGCCGCGCCGGGGGAGAGCGAGGTCCCGGCCGGCAGGGTCAGCTGTACGGACTTGTAGGGCGGGGTATCGGTTCCCGAGAAGGTGTTTGGCCCTTGTGGTGTTTCGAGGTTGAGCTTGTAGCCGGAGGGCTCGTCTGCCTCGGTGGTGTCGCCGGCTGCGTGTTCGCTTGGGCCGGCGGCCAGGTCCGCGGAGAGCTGCAGGTTGCCGCAGCCTTCAAGGCCAGTTGGGAAGACGCTGCTGGTCGCGGTGTGCATCGTGCCGGGGTTTTCGTGGCTGTTGACTTCCACGCCCATCTGGCGTGCCGCAGGGCTCTCTTCGCAGTCGCTGGGGTTGGTGAGGAATGCCCCGCGGTCGTAGGTGAATGGTTCGCCGTTTTCCTTGGTGTAGTGTTCGCTGAGGTCGCCGTCGAACGTCGCGACGAGCCCGAGCAGCTGTCCGGCCAAGAGTATCCCGGGGGTGCTGACACGCAGCACGTATTCGCCGTCGTGCTTGACGACGTTCGCGTAGATAAAGACGGTGAGGTTGCTGGCCGCGAACGCGAACTCTGCGGCGTACCCTTTCTCCGGGGTCACGTTGTAGATACCGGGCACATGCGCCGGACCATATAATTCAGCATAGGCAGACACATGACCGGTGATCATCGCCAGGATTGTTCCGACGCGGCTGGAGAGCGGACACCCGGTACGACCCAAATAGGTTTCCACGATCGCTACCGGACACGTGTCCGCGACCGCAGGATCACCCAACAACCCGACCGGAAGATAGAACACGAGATCCTTGACCGCTTCCACCGGCGAAGGAGCGATGTGCGGGTTCGGGTTTTCGCGGTTGTTCAGCGTCAGCGAGGTCGTCAGGAAGTTCGGGTGTCCCGCGGCCTGCGTGAACGGTTCGCCGGCAGGACCGGTCGCCTGCACCTGGAACTCGCTGATACCCGCCGGTCCCGTTTCGTGTTCGTGTTCGGCGACACGCATGACCGCCGCACCACTCCCCGGCGCCGCAGCCCCGCCGCCGCTCACGCTCGCGACACTCGCAACGCTACCCAGCCCGCCCGTAACTTCGAATTCCACGTTCACGACGTCGAACCCGCCCGGTGCGAGTGCTTCAGAATAACGACACTTCACTTCCCCTGTCAGCCGTTCGCAGACCGGCGCGCCTTCTTCCGGTTCCCCTCGCACACGGGCCACAGCGAGTCCGGCCGGGATCGGAACCGACACGGTAAATTCGCCACTGCTCGCAGCGCCACCGACATTCTCGACCACAACCCAATACCTGCCGATCGTGCCGGGCTTGTCTGGCAGGACGGTCGGGTTGGCGACGTCGGTGACCTGCCACGCGGGCGCAGGCACCACAGGCGCAGCCCATGATGCCGGCACAACCACAGCACCACCCGCAAGACCCAGCAGGAGCAGCACACCAGCGGCCAGCGCCAGCGTGCTGCGGCGGGCGATGCGGGTTATCTTCACTGGGCGGTGCCTCCGCTTGCCGTCCGCTTTGCGTGATCTCGCCTGCTTGCTCTTCGCGCGCGGCGCGAGGCACCGGCCGTGGACCCGTCTTTTATGTTTGCCGCAGACTACTTGCTTTTTTGTCGCTGTCTGGTTTACCCGGGCGCTCGTCGTCACGGGTACCGGCGGCAGATTACCCGTACCTGTCCCGGCGGTGCTGTCCGGGGCGCCAAACACAGGCGCCGACACCGAACCGTTTGTGCTGCCTTCACAATTATGCTCTTCACAGGACCAGCCGGCCGTACCGGCCGGGAACCCGCCATCGACACGCGCGTCGTAGAGGTCGCGCTGCCCGCCATCGGTATCGCCCGCAACCAGCGAATCATCAGTCGTAAACAGGATGTTTGCGCCATCTTCATCCATGGCTTCGAATTGTGCGCCGCACCCGTAGCCTTTGGTCTCCTGTGAGTCCTTGCCGTCCGACACCAGGTGCACGCTGCCTTCCGAGAGCCGCCCACCGGTATGAAACACATACACACTCGTACAACCCCGTTCGGCCGCTGTCGCGCGTTCGCTCAACCGGCCCTCCGTCGCAAACGCAACCGTCCTACCATCCCCCGATATATTCAACAGGTTACCCCCCGAATGAAAATCAGAGGTACCAACACGCTGGTTGTAAATGGATATAGCGCCTTCGGGTTCGATGCCCGCCAGCACACCGTTGCCGTTTTCGTTATACCCGTTTTCGCCCTGCGTGACACGCACGAGTTCGCCTGTTTCCGCGTCATACTCGAACAGCTGCTCCAGCGGACCGGTATCGCCGGTCGTCAGGTGCGGCGTATCGCTCGCGAACAACAGGAACTGCCCCCCGCTCCCCGCGACCTCCCCCGGACGGACAACGAAGTCTTTCGACCAAAGATCCGGTTCCCCAAAGATTTCGGGTTCGTTTTCCAAGGTAGCGACGAACACCGTCCTGCCATCCAGCGCGTCATACACGTAAAGGTTATCGGCGCCCGCCACGGGGCCTTTGCCGAACTCGTTGACACCTGCACCCGGGACGTCATCGCGCGAGACGTAGTAGACCCGCGCACCATCCTCCGCGATACCCACCACACCCTGCACTTCCCCACCCGCAACCAGCACCAGACGCCCACCCACCGGCGCGCCCGCATCATACTCGTAGAGATTGCACCCACCCGCACCCGGAACGATCGTCGCACACGGCGACCCTTCCCCACTACTACCCCTGGAGGCCGCGTTGCCGCTCGCCGTACCGTCCACCGCGCCATCGGTCAGCTTCTGCGTACTCGTGAAATACACGCGTTCCCCGTCTTCAGAGGCGCCTTCGAACTCCTTCCCCGACACCCCACCACATCCGCTCGTGCACTCGCTCGCGGAAACATCGACCGTTTCCGCCGCACCCGGGCTCGTCAACGCACCATGCAACCGCTCATAAACTTCCGCCTGTTCCGTTCCGTTGCATGGCTTGACCGTGAAAAAGACCGCTTCGCCACTCACAGACAACGCGTTATACATAGAACCCAGGCCAGAACTCGTTCCAGGCGAACCCGGTTCGATCCCGCAAGTGTTGACCAGTTTTGTGCTCCCTTTTTCCGTACCGGTCACACCCACCAGAATCGGCTGGCTGCGCCCCGTCCCACTATATTCATACAACCCAGCACCCCGACCGGTCGTATGGTCAAACGACGGCCAGCCTTCTACCGCCACGTCCGACGCAGACAGCAGGATATTCCCATAGTCACTGGTCGCCGCAACCAGAAATGGGCTCTTGTCGCCGACCGACAACATGAGGTTGCTTGGTCCTTCGCCTTCCACCGGCGGGGCGAGCGGGCCAACCAAAGTGTATTCGCCGTTCACGGAGCGGATATACACGTCACGCGTCGAGTACGACTGCGCGGGCGTATGCTGCACCCACAATGTCTCCCCGCTCTGCGCTTCCTCACCAACCGGTTCCTGCCCGACAAACCGCGAATCCGGCGGGTTCAACGGCGACAAACGCCACCCCTCGGGCGTACGCCGATCGAGATACAAAAACGCTTCTTCCACCGACCACCCCCCACCAGGGTTACCCGCAAATTCACCCTCACTGGCGAGGATCGCCTGTTCCCCATCCCCAGCAAAACCGTCTTTTGTGGTCAGCACCGGGTAGCCCTCCTTGTACGCCGGCGTGATCATCTCATACGCCCGGCATTCCGCCAGCAAACCCGAGCCCAGTTCGCTGCGCAGCGATTCATTCGGACACCCTTCCCCCACCGCAGCCCCGGCTACGGTTGGCGGCAGCACCAGCAGGCCGAAAGCGACCATCTCGACTACTATCGACAACCAGCGGAAACGCTTCATCTTTCGACCTCCCATAGTGCTGCCGCCAACAATCATTTAGCGAAAACTCCAGCCCATACCGGACGCAAGCTTCGCCTTCAAGCCACCCTCCAGCGTCACACCGGAGACGCCGTCCTTCAATTCGCCGGTGCTTTCATGCGTACGCATCGATACTTCCTGTTCGACGAGTTCTTCACCACCCGTGGGCAGCACGAACGTCGCTTTACCCGTCAGCGCCACGGTGCCCGCGAGCGCGCATTTCGGCCCCACGAGCGTGTATTCCGCGAGCACTTTGCCCGACGCCGCTTTGACCGCCAACACATCTTCAGGGCTTTTACTCCCCAGCGACGCCGCGACGCTCAACGGCTTGCTTTCAATCGTCAAGCCTTTCAAAGTACAGTTCCCCCCCGTCACACCACAGTTCGTCAACACGAGATGTTCAATACCACCACCAGCGGGCGCAGCGATACTGGCACCCTTCAATTCAACACCCGAGCACAAGATTTTGATACCAAACCCTTCTTCCAGCCTAACGTCTTCGACCATTTTCACCGCCGGCGCCAACGACGCCGACCCAACCAATTCTTCACCACCAACGTGCCACGAAGCCGCCGCAGCGGACCCCGCGCCAACAGCACCGATCGCCCCCACGACGACCAGCGCCACTGCAGTCTTCCTAAACAAATGCAGCACAGCAACCTGCCTTTCCTGTCTGTCTCATTCGTCCCCCGAACGGGGACCGGTCTCACTGCCAGCACGCCCGCCAAGCGAGCGAGCAACCTGCAACCCCACGGGCGTCAACGCCCAAGCATTCGCCGCGCCCTTCGCGCGCCCCCCACCACGGTTCTCCAACAACCCAAGGCGCTGCAGCCGCGCGAGCAACTTCGAGATCTGGCCGGCATCGGCGACCCCCGCGTACTCGCCGACCTCGCGATTACTCGCACCGGGCCGGCGGCCCACACCCTCCAGGACGCGCGCGGTGCGGTACGTCACGCGCAGCGGCAGCCCCGCCAACGGGTCCTGTGCAGCAGCGAGCACAGGCTGCGGCGCGCCACTGAAACGGATGGGCGCGGGCGCGGGGCGCTGGCGTTCACGCCGCGCAGCCGCCGGCCCCACATACGGCAGCACGACCAGCGCCGAGAGCTCACCCAACAGACCCGACAGCGGTTCTTCGCGTAGCAGCCGCGCGTGCACGACCGCGAGCACCGCACCCAGGACGCCCTCTGCTGTCAGCTCGCTCGCGCCGGCGCCGCGCGTGCTCTCCCCGCGCCCCTCGTCAACGAGGGCAACCAGGCGGGAGAGGATCGCTTCGCGGGTGTCAAACACCCGGCCGCTACCACGCGCCGCATGCACCACCAACGTCCGCGCAAGCGCGGGCTCACGATCGAAGAAGCACAGCACGACCCACAGCCCGCCGCGCATCCGCTCACGCCAACCAAGATCCTCAAGCCCCGCAACGGCCAGCTCGCGCGAGACCCGCGCAACGATGTCCTCCAAAAGCGCGACGACGCACTCCTCACGGTTGGCGAACAGGTCATAGAACGTGCGCCGCGAAACACGCGAACGCCCCGTGATATCCGCCACGGTCGTACGCTCACAACCCAGATCCTCAAGCGCCCCGACACACGCACTGAACAACCGCGAGCGCTGAATCTCAGCGACCTGCGCCCTCCTCGCCCCACGCACAAGCACACGCCCACCACCATGTCCACGCGCACGCGAGGCAGGCACCTACACCAACCCCCCAGCAACAAGACCACCAGCGCGAACAGGCACCGGCACAACCAGGGCACCAACAGCCCCGGACACGCGAACACCCTCCCCACACACGGGGAGAGCCGCCAGGCAAAAACGCCCAAGCCGCCGGCTAGCTGCCGGCTGCTCTAACGGACAAGAGAGAGAGAGAGAGAGAGATGCGACAGCGCCAAGCTGGCGCATCCATGAGGCACTACCCCACGACGCCCAACAACCCCCGAAACGCCTGTCTTAGAACGACCCACGCTAAACCCCAGCTCCCTCATCAAACTCCACCGGCCCAGCCCCCTCCAACCGAGACCCGCAACACACACGCGCGCTAAGGCCAACCACGAACCCCATTGACCCCAACCAGACCCTATGTACACCAGCACCCAAAGACACCGGCAAAACACACAGTACCGCACAACGACACAGCTGTCAACCCCCGGGCGTGCACCGGTGTCCCGCTTGTCGGCTGCCGTCGGAGGACAGGACAGGGATGTCCACCAAACCGACCGCATCCGACCTCGCCGACAGGCTGAACCGCCGCCTGCTGGCTGCCGGCCAGCTGCAGACCCAGGCCGCGCGGTCTATGGCGCTCGACGCTGGCGCGCTCGGCATCATGGCCGTCGACTTTGCCGCCGCCACCATCTTCGGAGCCGGCGGGGCATTCGACCTCTGGATCCTCGCGCTGCTCCTGCTCGGCCTCTCGTTGGCCCTGGCGGTGTGGACGCTGCGCCTTCCAGCGGCCGAACTGATCGGCCACTCGCTCACGGACGCGCCGCAGGCTCCCGAGCACAAGGACGAGCACTACCCCGAGGACTCGCTCCTCAACGACCTCGCGCGTGACATCGAGACCAACGAATATGCCCTAGCCCGCAAGGACCGCCTGTTCGACGGAGCGCTCAGCCTCCTGGTATTCGCAATCATCGTCGCGCTCGCAGGTAAGCTACTATGAGCGCGGTGGAGCCAACCCCAACCGACCAGCCAGCCTCCGAGTTCGAGGACACCGACGCCCCCCACGCCGGCATGATCAAAACGCCATACGGCTACCGCTTCCACAAACCGGTCACCGTGCCCGGCCTCGTCGGACCCACTTTCCCGTTCCCCCCGTCGGTGGACAGGTTCTTCCGCAGGCTCTTTCAGCGCAAAAGCACACCCGACGCGCGCTAGCCCGCTCACGCTCGAGGACGGCGCCGTCGGACATAGCGCCCGAGCAACTTCGCCCCGCCTACTTACGCCGATGCCGGCGGCCGGCCCGCGCCTCGCAGGCCCGCCGTGCTTTGCCTTTCTTCTTGCGGCACGCCGCACTCGCTTTCTTGCGCGGCTTGGCCTTCCCGCACCCGCTGACCGCGACCTTCGTCGTCTGTGTCAGCTGCGCGCCGTTCTGCCCGATGATCGTGGTCGGCATTTGCAGCGCTTGCCCACACAGGTCGTAGCTGTTGTGCGGCAGGACGGCCGCCAGCGCGGAGTGCGGGCCCTCAGGCAAGACCGTTTCAAAGCTGCTGATCGGTGCGTCGGGGACGGTTTCAAAGCGCGAGTAGGTGTAGCCGCCCTTGATTTGGGTCTTGCCGTCCAGCACGATCGTGATCCCTTCGCCCTGCAGCACGAACTCGACGTCGGGGAACGCCGCCGACCCGTGCGAGACCAAATACGCCGGGCCGGTGAGCGGGACGCCGAGGATCGGCGTGTTCGCGGTGGCGGTGCCGATGTCCGAGGCTTCCGGGCAGCCGGCGGGGTTGGCGTTGAACTGGGCTTCGGTGCAGGCCAGCTTGAGTGTCGCCAGCCGGGCTGGCAGCTTTTTGGGGAGCCGCAGCTGCACCTTGGCGATGTTCGCCTGACCCGACCCGGAGGACACCTTCACCGACAGGCTCGCGCCGCCTTCCCGGCTCGCCTTCGCCTGCGTGCTCGCCGTCAAAACCGGTTTGAACGGGAGGTCCCGGCAGCCGTTCGCTTCAAACGGCGCAGAGACATTCGTCGCCGTCCCAGAAGTCGACGTAACTGTGCCGGTGATGCTCATCCGCGAGCAGTTCGTCGGGTTCAGCGTAAACGACGGGTCGTTCAAAGTGACGTTGATCGTCCTGATCCGCAGCGGCACGCCGTCGATGATCTGCGGCAAACCGCCGGGCTGCCCAACCCCGGGCGTTTCCGCAGTCACCTGCGTCGTCGCGGGGTTGACCCGCAGCGCAGCCCGTACAACCACGTTCCCCAGGTTGAACGGCCCCGCCACCGCGGGCACGACAACGGAGAGCCCGAACGGCGCGCCGTTATAGGGGCCGGTGAAGTAGACGTTGCCGGTCTGGTAGAAAGGCTGGGTCCCCGAGCCGATCCCCACCGTGGTCGCCCCGATCCTGCTCGCTTCCGGGCAGGCACCCGAGGCGGCCTGCGGTTCGGGGCACTTCGCGACATGCGAGACCGCAGCAAGCAGGCCCTCGGGCAGCGTCGTCGTCAAGGCGCCGACGTCCTGTTCGCGGTCTTCGCGTTTGAGCGTCATCGTAAACGGCGCATATTCCCCAGCCATGTCGCTCGTCGTACCCGACGTGAAGGACGGGTTGAACCCCTGCGCGCCGCAGCCTTCGTTGACTTCAAAGCTCCCTGACGGTTCGGCCGCCGGCCCGCCACTCCACGGCGCAACCACACCGGTCGTCGTCGCGGTGCCACAGGTCTGCGGGTTCGCCAGCGTCGCGCGCGGCCCACCCGTCGTTTCGACTACCACGTCGCTGACCGGGAACTGCGGCGTGTCTTCAAAGACCGCCGTGACCTGCCCCGTCTGCGGATTGACGTGCGCCTTACCCGGAAGCTTGATGACCACGCCACGGTTGGGGGCTTCCAGTTCCAGATAAAAATGGAACAGCGACCCATTCGCAGCATCTTCAGGCGTACACCCATTCGGGTGCGCAGCGGTCCCGCATTCCGGTTCAGCGACATACAAATGACCTTCCAGTTCTTCCTTCAACAGCGGCGTACTCGCGCGCGCCGTCCCAACGATCGAGGAGGTCGGGCAGTGCCCCGGCGCGGGGTCGGGCAGACCTTCCTGTCCCTCGACTTCACCTTCGGCGGCGGGTTCTCCGGGGTTGCCGGGCTTGCCGGTCCCTGCGGGGAAGTCGATCCCATGCGGCCCCGACGCTTCACACGCGGTCAGCCCGTTCGCCGCGCCCGGGGAAAGCGAGGTCCCGGCCGGGAGCGTTAGCTGCACGGATTTGTACGGCGGGGTCGCCGTAGCCGAGAACGCGTTCGGCGCCTGCGGCGTTTCCAGGTCGAGCTTGTAGCCGGAGGGTTCGTCCGCCGCGGTGCTGTCGCCGGCCACGCGTTCGTTGGGGCCCGCGGCCAAGTCCGCGGAGAGTTGCAGGTTGCTGCAGCCTTCGAGGGCCGGGAATACGCTGCTGGTCGCGCTGAGCATCGTGCCGGGGTTTTCGTGGCTGTTGAATTCCACGTCCATCTCGCGTGCTGCGGCGCTCTCGCTGCAGTCGCTGGGGTCGGTCATGAATGCGCCGCGGTCGTAGGTGAATGGTTCGCCGTTTTCCTTGGTGTAGTGTTCGCTGAGGTCGCCGTCGAACGACGCGACGAGCCCGAGCAGCCGTCCGAACACGGGTATCCCGGGGGTGCTGACGCGCAGCGCGTATTCGCCGTCGTGCTTGACGACGTTCGCGTAGATGAAGAGGGTGAGGTTGTTGGTCGCGAACGCGAACTCTGCGGCGTACCCTTTCTCCGGGGTCACGTTGTAGATACCGGGCACATGCGCCGGACCAAACGTTTCATAGACATACACATGGCCGGTGACCATCGGCAGGACTGTTCCCACGCGGCTGGAGAGCGGACACCCGGTACGATTGATATAGGTTTCCACGATCGCTACCGGACACGTGTCCGCGACCGCAGGATCGCCCAACAGCCCGACCGGGAGATAGAACACGAGATCCTTGACCGCTTCCACCGGTGCTCCAGAGACTCTCGGGATTTCGATGTTGTTCAGCGTCAGCGAGGTCGTCAGGAAGTTCGGGTGCCCCGCGGCCTGCGTGAACGGTTCGCCGGCAGGACCGGTCGCCTGGACCTGGAACCCGCTGACACCCGCCGGCGCGGTTTCGTGTTCGTGTTCGGCGACACGCATGACCGCCGCACCACTCGCGGGCGGCGCACCGCCGCCGCTGACGCTCGCGACACTCGCAACGCTGCCCAGCGCGCCCGTAACTTCGAATTGCACGTTCACGACGTCGAATCCGCCGGGTACGAGCGCTTCAGAATAACGACACTTCACTTCCCCTGTCTGCTGTTCGCAGACAGGCCCGCCTTCTTCCGGTTCAGCCTGAAGACCATTGTCCGAGATCGTGGTCCCGGCTGGGATCGGGATCGACACAGTGAACGGTTCGCCGCTGCTCGCCGCGCCACCGACATTCTCAACCACAACATGATACCTGCCGATCGTACCGGGCTTGTCCGGCAGAACGGTCGGCTCGGCGACGTCGGTGACCTGCCACGCGGGCGCAGGAACCACCGCCGACGCCCATGATGCCGGCACAACCACAACACCACCCGCAAGACCGACCAGCAGCAGCACACCAGCGGCCAGCGCCAGCGTGCTGCGGCGGGCGATACGGGTTATCTTCAATGGGCTGGTCATGACTGGTGCCTCCGCTTGCCGTCCGCTTTACGTGATCTCGCCTGCTTACTCTTCACGCGCAGCGCGAGACAGCGGCCGTGGACCCGTCTCCTACGTTTACCGCAGACCACCCGCTTTTTCTTCGCTCCCGGCTTTACCTGGCTGCTCGTCACGGGTACCGGCGCCAGATTACCCGTACCGGTCCCGGTGGTGCTGTCCGGCGCACCAAACACAGGCGCCGACACCGAACCGCCTGGGCTGCCTTCACAACCATGCTCTTCACAGGACCAGCCAGCCGCACCGGCCGGGAACCCGCCATCGACACGCGCGTCGTAGAGGTCGCGCTGCCCGCCATCGGCATCGCCCGCAACCAGCGAATCATCAGTCGTAAACAGGATGTTTGCGCCATCTTCATCCATGGCTTCGAATTGTGCGCCGCACCCGTAGCCTTTGGTCTCCTGCGAGTCCTTGCCGTCCGACACCAGGTGCACACTGCCTTCCGAGAGCCGCCCACCGGTATGAAACACATACACACTCGTACAACCCTGCTCGGCCGCTGTCGCGCGTTCGCTCAACCGGCCCTCCGTCGCAAACGCAACCGTCCTACCATCCCCCGATATATTCAACAGGTTACCCCCCGAATGAAAACCAAAGGTACCAACACGCTGGTTGTAAATGGATATAGCGCCTTCGGGTTCGATACCCGCCAGCACACCATTACCGTTTTCGTTATAGCCGTTTTCGCCCTGCGTGACACGCACGAGTTCCCCCGTTTCCGCGTCATACTCGAACAACTGCTCCAACGGACCAGTATCGCCGGTCGTCAGGTGCGGCGTATCGCTCGCGAACAACAGGAACTGCCCCCCGCTCCCCGCGACCTCCCCAGGACGGAGAACGAACTTTTTCGACCAAAGATACGGTTCACCATCCAGTTCGGGTTCATTAGCCAAGGTAGCGACGAACGCCGTCCTGCCATCCAGCGCGTCATACACGTACAGGTTATCAGCGCCCGCCACGGGGCCTTTGCCGAACTCGTTGACACCTGCATCCGGGACCTCTTCGCGCGAGACGTAGTAGACCCGCGCACCATCCTCCGCGATACCCACCACACCCTGCACTTCCCCACCCGCGACCAGCACCAGACGTTCCCCCACCGGCGCGCCCGCATCATACTCGTAGAGATTGCACCCACCCGCACCCGGAACGATCGTCGCACACGACGCCCCTTCTCCACTGCTACCGCTGGAGGCCGCGTTGCCGCTCGCCGTCCCGTCCACCGCGCCATCGGTCAGCTTCTGCGTACTCGTGAAATACACGCGTTTCCCGTCTTCGGATGCCCCTTCGAACTCCTTCCCCGACACCCCACCGCACCCACTCGTACACTCACTCGCGGAAACATCGACCGTTTCCGCCGCACCCGGACTCGTCAACGCACCACGCAACCGCTCATAAACTTCCGCCACCTGCCCCGTCCCGCGGCATGGCTCGACCGTGAAAAAGACCGCTTCGCCACTCACAGACAACGCGTTATACATAGAACCCAACCCGCCTGAACCCAGTTCGGTCCCACACGTGTTCACCAGATCCTCGCTCCCTTTTTCCGCACCCGCCACACCCACCAAAATCGGCTCGCTGCGCCCCCTCCCACTATATTCATACAACCCGCTACCGCTCGTAGTATGGTCAAACGACGGCCAGCCGTTTCGCGCCGCTTCCCCCGCGTACAGCAGGATATGCCCATAGTCACTGGTCGTCGCAACCAGAGATGGGCTCTTGTAGCCGACCGAGAGCATGAGGTTGCTTGGTCCTTCGCCTTCCACCGGCGGAACGAGGGGGCCGACCAAAGTGTATTCGCCGTTCACGGAGCGGATATACACATCACGCGTCGAGTACGACTGCGCAGGCGTATGCTGCACCCACAGCGTCTCCCCGCTCTGCGCTTCCTCACCAACCGGTTCCTGCCCGACAAACCGCGAATCCGGCGGGTTCAACGGCGAGAGACGCCACCCCCCGGGCGTACGCCGATCAAGATACAAAAACGCTTCTTCCACCGGCCACCCCCCACCGGGGTCACCCGCAAATTCACCCCCACTATCGAGGATCGCCTGTTCCCCATCCCCAGCAAAACCGTCTTTTGTGGTCAGCACCGGGTAGCCCTCCTTGTACGCCGGCGTGACCATCTCATACGCCCGGCATTCCGGCAGCAAACCCGAGCCCAGTTCGCTGCGCAGCGATTCGTTTGGACACCCTTCCCCCACCGCAGCCGTGGCTACGGTTGGCGGCAGCACCAGCAGGCCGAAAGCAACCATCTCGACTACCATCGACAACCAACGAAGACGCATCTTTCGACCTCCCATAATGCTGCCGCCGACAATCATTTAGCGAAAACTCCAGCCCTTACCGGACACCAGCTTCGCCTTCAAACCACCTTCCAGCGTCACACCGGAGCTACCGTCCTTCAATTCGCCGCTGCTTTCATGCGTGCGCATCGCCACTTCCTGTTCGACGAGTTCTTCGCCACCCGATGGCAGCACAAACGTCGCTTTGCCTTTCAGCTGCACAGCGCCCGCCAGCGCACATTTCGACCCCGCCAGCGTGTATTCCGCGAGCACCGTACCCGACGCCGGTTTCACCGCCAACACATCTTCAGGGCTTTTACCGCCCAGCGACGCCGCGACACTCAACGCCTTGCTTTCGATCGCCGTGCCTTTCAAAGAACAATTCCCCGAAGTCACACCACACCCCGTCAACACGAGATGTTCAACGCCACCACCAGCGAGCGCAGCGATACTCGCACCCTTCAATTCAACACCAGAACACAAGATTTTGATACCAAACCCTTCTTCCAACCTAACATCTTCAACCATTTTCACCGCCGGCGCCAACGCCGCCGACCCCGCCAGTTCTTCCCCACCAACATGCCACGAAGCCGCCGCAGCGGACCCCGCGCCAACAGCACCGATCGCCCCCACGACGACCAGCGCCAACACGGCCTTCCTAAACAAATACGACACAGCAACCTGCCTTTCCTGTCTGTCTCATTCGTCCCCCGAGGGAGGACCGGTCTCACTACCAGCACGCCCGCCAAGCGAGCGCGCAACCTGCAACCCCACGGGCGTCAGCGCCCAAGCATTCGCCGCGCCCTTGATGTGGGCGCCGCTGTCGACCAGGCCGAGCTTGCGCAGCCGCGCGAGCAGCTTTGACACCTGCCCCTGGTCGGCGATCCCCGCGTGCATGGCGGCTTCGCGGTTGCTCATGCCGGGGTGCGCGGCGATGCCTTCCAGCACACGCGCGGTGCGGTAGGTGATCCGCATCGACAGCCCCGCCAGCGGGTCGGGCGCGCCCAGCAGCGCGGGCTGCGCCGTTTGCACGGGCCGCGCCGGGGCGGGCTTTGCCTGTTCGCGGCGTGCGACAGCGGCGCCCTCGTAGGGGAGCAGCACGATCGCGGTCAGCTCGCCGAGCAGGCCCGTTGGGCGCGTGCGGAGACTGCGCCCCCCATCGGGAGCGCGCCCCGCGCGCGCTCCCCTTCCCCCAACCGGCAACCCGCTACTGGACGCCAACCGAGTGTGCAAGATTGCCAGCACCGCGCCGACGACTCCTTCCGCGGTCAGCGCCGTGCAATGGCTCGCGCGCGGACACTCGCGCCGCCCCGCGTCGACCGCCGCGACCAACTCGTCGACGATCGCCGCGCGCGCCTGCGCGACCGGGCCGCTGCCGTGCGCGGACTGCACGACCAGCGTACGCCCGAGAGCGGGCTCGCGCTCCAGAAAACAGAGAACCGTCCACAGTCCGGCGCGCACCCGCTCGCGCCACGCAAGGCCCGGCACGCCCTGCTCTGCCAGCTCGCGCGCGACCTGCGCCGCCGCGTCCTGCAACACCGCCGCGATGCACTCCTCACGGTTGGCGAACAAATCGTAGAACGTGCGCCGCGACACCCGCGAACGGCCCGTGATATGCGCCACCGAGGTGTTCTCATACCCCTGCTCCTCCAGCGCCGCGACCGCCGCCGCCAGCAGTCTTGAGCGCTGAATGTCGGCGACCTGGCTGCGCACCGCCGCCCGCACCGGCCCCGCCCCACTCCGCGCCATCCCAGCACCAGCGGTGCCGGCACGCGGCTCGCTGCTGCTGCGGCGGCGCGCCGTCGCCATCAGCGACCCACCCCCCACGGGGGGGTAACCGGCCGCGAAAACCCGCCCCGGTTAGCGGCCGGCGCTAGCCGACAAGAGAGAGAGAGAGAGAGATAGATGCGACAGCGCCAAGCTGGCGCATCCATGAGGCCCATGCCCCTGGTGCGCAACCCTCACCCAAACGCCTGTCCGCAAAGACTCCACGCTAAACCCCTGCTCCCTCACAGCTCAAGACCCGATCCCTCTCCCAATACAACCCGTAGAGCGCGCTCGCAGCCAAACCAGGCGGCCTGACCCGACCGGACCAACTATGTACCGTCCTGCGCACCAGACAATAGGTACGCCAACGTCTACCCCACGCTAACACCAGGCGGCACAGCTGTCAAGCCCCCCTACCCGTGCCAGGCTGCGAGACCAACTGGGGCGCAAGGAGCAACTCGACCTTGGGGAGCGCGCGACGAACTCGCCGATCGAACGACGCCACATAGGCATCGCGAGCTTGCGCCGTCGCGAGCGCGAACCCGTCGGCGAGGCTGATGTTCAGCGCCCGATGCCGTGCCGCGTCTAGCGCGATCGCCCGCGTGGGCGCCACCAGGCGGACTCCCAGGGCAGCCAACGCATCTGTTGCCATTCGCAAGTTGCGCTCGTCTTCGGCCGGCCTGACCAGCGTCTCCGCATAGTTGACGAGCGAGAGTAGCAACGGCACGTCCTCGCCGATCATCGCTTCGATCGCCTCGGCAGCCCTCGCATGGTGCGGGTCGCGCCGGTCCAGCGCCGCGATCACCACATCGCTGTCCAGGACGCAGCCGTTCACGCACGCTCGCCTGAGCGCAGCCGCTCCAAGTAGCCAGGCTCATAGAGCCCATCGAAGACGCCCAGCCCTCGCTCGGCCTCGCGCAGAACCCGACGAACGACTATCCGATCGGCCCCGTCGGCTTCAACTGCGACTTCATCGCCAACGTCGAGACCAGCCTGCCGCAACGACTCGACAGGCAACGTCACCTGGTGCTTGCTGGAGATCCGAGCCATGCCTTTACTCTATCGTAAAGCGAACACCCTCCCCGCGTACGGGGAGGGCCGCCGACACTCACCGGCAACCTGCAAAAAGCACGCTCCTACAGCGAGCGCCTGTTCCGCGGCGAGGAAATCGACTCGCTGCAGCCGGCCCAGGCGCTGGAGGCATTCACCAGACCACTCGAACACACCGACCGCAGCGCACCAAAGTTCCGCGACTATCTCGTGCGCAGAACAAGCGACTGACGCACACAGCGCAGATTTTTCTAAAGCAGCGCTCCTCCTGCGACGCCTACTTCTTCCTCTTGCGCCGCGCCCGCGCTTCGCAGGCGCGGCGCGCCTTGCCTTTCTTCTTGCGGCAGGCCGCACTCGCTTTCTTGCGCGGCTTGGCCTTCCCGCACCCACTGACCGCGACCTTCGTCGTCTGCGTCAACTGCGCGCCGTTCTGCCCAATGATCGTGGTCGGCATTTGCAGTGCCTGTCCACACATGTCGTAGCTGTTGTGAGGCAGGACGGCCGCGAGCGCGGAGTGCACGCCCTCGGGCAGCACCGTTTCAAAGGAGCTGATCGGTGCGTCGGGGACCGTTTCAAAGCGCGAGTAGGTGTACCCGCCCTTGATCTGGGTCTTGCCGTCCAGGACGATCGTGATGCCTTCGCCCTGGAGGACGAACTCGACGTCGGGGAACGCCGCGGACCCGTGCGAGACCAGGTAGGCGGGGCCGGTCAGCGGCACGCCCAAGATCGGCGTCTTCGCCGTCGCCGTGCCGATGTCCGACGCTTCCGGGCATCCTGCCGGGTTGGCGTTGAACTGTTCTTCGGTGCACGCTTTCTTGAGCGTCGCCAGCCGCGCCGGCAGCGCCTTGGGGAGCCGCAGCTGCACCTTGGCGATGTTCGCCTGCCCAGACCCTGACGCGACCTTCACGGTGAGGCTCGCCCCGCCTTCGCGGCTGGCCTTCGCCTGCGTACTCGCCGTCAAAGCCGGTTTGAACGGCAGGTCCCGGCAGCCGTTCGCTTCAAACGGCGCAGAGACGTTCGTCGCGGTGCCGGTCGTCGAGATGACGGTGCCGGTGATGCTCATCCGCGAGCAGTTCGTCGGGTTCAGCGTAAACGACGGGTCGTTCAGCGTCACGTTGATCGTGCGGATGCGTAGGGGTACGCCGTCGATGATCTGCGGTAGGCCGCCGGGCTGCCCGACACCAGGCGTTTCCGCCGTGACCTGCGTCGACACAGGGTTGACCCGCAGCGCAGCCCGCACAACGACGTTCCCCAGGTTGAACGGACCCGCCACCGCGGGCACGACAACGGACAGCCCGAACGGCGCGCCGTCATAGGGCCCGCTGAAGTACACCGAGCCGGTCTGGTAGAAAGGCTCGGTCCCCGAGCCGATCCCCACCGTGGTCGCCCCGATCCTGCTCGATTCCGGGCACGAACCAGCGGCGGCCTGCGGTTCGGGACACTTCGCCACATGCGACACCGCCGCCAGCAGCCCCTCGGGCAACGTCGTCGCCAGCGCGCCGATGTCCTGTTCGCGGTCTTCGCGCTTGAGCGTCATCGTAAACGGCGCGTATTCCCCAGCCATGTCGCTGGTCGTACCGGCCGTGAACGAGGGGTTGAAGCCTTGCGCCCCGCAACCTTCGTTGACTTCAAAGCTCCCGGACGGTTCGGCCGCCGGCCCGCCGCTCCACGGCGCAACGACCGCGGTGGTTGTCGCGGTGCCGCAGGTCTGGGGGTTGGCGAATGTCGCGCGTGGTCCGCCGGTGGTTTCCACGACGACGTCGCTGACGGGGAACTGCGGTGTGTCTTCAAAGACCGCCGTCACCTGGCCGGTCTGTGGGTTGACGTGCGCCTTGCCCGGGAGCTTGATGATCACCCCGCGCTGGGGCGCTTCCAGTTCCAGGTAGAAGTGGAAGATCGACCCGTTCGCAGCGTCTTCAGGGGTGCACCCATTCGGATGCGCAGCAGTCCCGCATTCCGGTTCAGCGACATACACGTGGCCTTCCAGTTCTTCTTTCAAGAGCGGTGTGCTCGCGCGTGCTGTCCCGACGATCGAGGAGGATGGGCAGTGTCCTTGGGTGGGGTCGGGTAGCCCTTCGGGTCCCTCGACTTCGCCTTCGCCAGCGGGTTCCCCGGGGTTTCCGGGTTTGCCTTCGCCGCTGGGGAAGTCGATCCCGTGCGGCCCGGAGGCTTCGCACGCGGTCAGCCCGTTCGCCGCGCCGGGGGAGAGCGAGGTCCCCGCTGGGAGCGTCAGCTGTACGGACTTGTATGGCGGGGTGGCGGTGCCCGAGAAGGCGTTTGGCGCCTGCGGCGTTTCCAGATCAAGCCGGTACCCCGAAGGCTCATCCGCCGCAGTCGTGTCGCCTGCGACGTGTTCGCTTGGGCCGGCGGCGAGGTCCGCGGAGAGTCGCAGGTTGCTGCAGCCTTCAATGCTGGGGAATACGCTGCTGGTAGCGCTGAGCATTGTGCCGGGGTTTTCGTGGGTGTTGAGTTCCACGGTCATCTGGCGTGCTGCGGCGCTCTCTTCGCAATCGCTGGGGTTGGTTAGGAATGCGCCGCGGTCGTAGGTGAATGGTTCGCCGTTTTCCTTGGTGTAGCGTTCGCTGAGGTCGCCGTCGAACGTCGCGACGAGCCCGAGTAGCTGTCCGATCTCACCCACGCCGGGGGTGCTGACGCGCAGCGCGTATTCCCCGTTATGCTTGACGACGTTCGCGTAGGTGAAGAACGTGAGGTTGTTGGACGCGAACGCGAACTCTGCCGCGTACCCCTTCTCCGGGGTCACGTTGTAGATACCGGGCTCATGCGCCGGACCATACGCAAACGGTTCTCGGGCATACACATGGCCGGTGATCATCGGCAGGATTGTTCCTACCCGGCTGGAGAGCGGACACCCGGTATGCCCTTCCGGAAAGATTTCCACGATCGCTACCGGACACTGATCCGCGACCGCAGGATCACCCAACAGCCCGACCGGCAGATAGAACACGAGATCCTTGACCGCTTCCACCGGGAATGCTTCGGGTGCGTACGGAGGGGCGAGCTCGAGGTTATTCAGCGTCAGTGAGGTCGTCAGGAAGTTCGGGTGTCCCGCGGCCTGCGTAAACGGTTCCCCGGCAGGACCGGTCGCCTGGACCCGGAACTCGCTGACACCCGCCGGACCCGTTTCGTGTTCGTGTTCGGCGACACGCATGACCGCTGCACCACTCGCCGGCATCGCAGCGCCGCCGCCGCTGACGCTCGCGACACTCGCAACGCTACCCAGCCCGCCCGTAACACTGAATTCCACCTGTACGACGTCGAATCCGCCGGGTACGAGCGCTTCAGAATAACGGCACTTCACTTCCCCTGTCTGCTGTCCGCAGACCGGCGCGCCTTCTTGCGGTTCTGCCCGCACATGGTTCACGGCGAGTCCGGCTGGGATCGGGACCGACACGGTGAATTCGCCGCTACTCGCCGCGCCACCGACATTCTCGACCACAACCTGGTAGTAGCCAATCATGCCAGGCTTGTCCAACAGGACAGTCGGCTCGGCGACATCGGTGACCTGCCACGCCGGCGCAGGAGCCACCGTCGCCGCCCATGATGCCGGCACAACCACACCACCACCCGCAAAACCGGACAGGAACAGCACACCAGCGGCCACTGCCAGCGTGGTACGGCGAGCGATGCGGGTTATCTTCACTGGGCTGGTCATGACTGGTGCCTCCGCTTGCCGTGCGCTTTGCGTGATCTCGCCTGCTTCGTCTTCACGCGTAGCGCGAGACACCGGCCGTGGACCCGTCTCCTACGTTTACCGCAGACCACCCGCTTTTTCTTCGCTGCATGCTTTACCTGGCTGCTCGTCACGGGGGCCGACGGCAGATTGCCGGCGCCTGTCCCGGCGGTGCTGTCCGGCGCGGCAAACATAGGCGCCGACACCGAACCGTTTGTGCTGCCTTCACAGCCATGCTCTTCACAGGACCAGCCAGCCGTAGCGGCCGGGAACCCGCCATCGATGCGCGCGTCGTAGATGTCGCGCTGCCCACCGTCGGTATCGCCCGCGACCAGCGAATCAGCGGTGGCAAATAGAATGTTTGTGCCATCTTCGTCCATTCCTACGAATTCTGCGCCGCACGTAAAGCCTTTGAACTCCTGTGTGTCCCTGCCGTCCGATACCAGGTGCACGCTGCCTTCCGAGAGCCGCCCGCCGGCATGAAACACGTACACACTCGTACAACCCTGTTCAGCCGCCGTCGCGCGTTCGCTCAACCGGCCAGCCGTCTCAAACGCAACCGTCCTACCATCCACAGATATATTCAACAGGTTACTTCCCGTATGAAAATCACCGTCGCCAAGCGGCGCGTTGTGGATAGCTATAGCGCCTTCGGGTTCGATGCCCGTCAGCACACCGTTACCGTTTTCGTTGTAGCCGTTTTCGCCCTGAGAGACACGCACGAGTTCCCCCGTTTCCGCGTCATACTCGAACAACTGCTCCAGCGGACCGGCATCGTCAGGCGTCAGGTGCGGCGTATCGCTCGCGAACAACAGGAACTGCCCCCCGCTCCCCGCGACCTCCCCCGGACGGACAAGGAAGTATTTCGACCAAAGATACGGTTCACCATCGAGTTCGGGTTCATTAGCCAAGGTAGCGACGAACGCCGTCCTGCCGTCCAGCGCGTCATACACGTACAGGTTGTCCCCGCCCGCCGCGGGGCCTTTGCCGAACGCGTTGATACCCGCGCCCGGGACCTCTTCGCGCGAGACGTAGTAGACCCGCGCACCATTCTCCGCGATACCCACCACACCCTGCACTTCCCCACCCGCGACCAGCACCAGACGTTCCCCCACCGGCGCGCCCGCATCGTACTCGTAGAGATTGCACCCACCCGCACCCGGAACGATCGTCGCACACGACGCCCCTTCCCCACTACTATGACTGGAGGTGGCGTTGCCGCTCGCCGTCCCGTCCACCGCGTTGTCGGTCAGCTTCTGCGTGCTGGTGAAGAACACGCGTTCCCCGTCTTCGGAGGCGCCTTCGAACTCCTTCCCCGAGACCCCGCCGCATCCGCTCGTGCACTCGCTCGCGGAAACATCGATCGTTTCCGCCGCACCCGGACTCGTCAACGCGCCATGCAACCGCTCATAAACTTCCGCCTGTTCCGTTCCGTTGCATGGCTCGACCGTGAAAAAGACTGCTTCGCCACTCACAGACAACGCGTTATAGCTAGAATGCCCACCTAACGAACCCAGTTCGGTCCCACACGTGTTGACCAATTTCGTGCTCCCTTTTTCCGCGCCGGTCACACCCACCAGAATTGGCTCGCTGCGCCCCGTCCCACTATATTCATACAACCCACCACCGCTCGTAGTATGGTCAAACGACGGCCAGCCATCTACCGCCACGTTCGACGCATACAGCAGGATATGCCCATAGTCACTGCTCGCCCCAGCCATAACCGGACTGTTCTTCCCGACTGGCAGCATGAGGTTGCTTGGTCCTTCGCCTTCCACCGGCGGGGCGAGCGCGCCGACCAGACTGTATTCCCCGTTTTCGCCGTTCACGGAGCGGATATACAGGTCACGCGTCGAGAATGACTGCGCGGGCGTATGCTGCACCCACAGCGTCTCCCCGCTCTGCGGTTCCACACCAACCACAACCGGTTCCTGCCCGACAAACCGCGAACCCGGAGCATTCAACGGCGACAAACGCCACCCCCCGGGCGTACGCCGATCAAGATACAATGACTCTTCTGGCCCCGCCCCCCCACCGGGGGTACCCGCAAATTCGCCCGTGCTGCCGAGGATCGCCTGTTCCCCATCCCCAGCAAAACCATCGTTCAGCGCCAGATAGCCCTCCTTGTACACCGGCGTGACCATCTCATACGCCCGGCATTCCGGCAGCCAACCCGAATTCAGTTCGCTGCGTAGCGATTCATTCGGACACCCTTCCCCCACCGCAGCCGCGGCTACGGTTGGCGGCAGCACCAGCAGGCCGAAAGCGACCATCTCAACTACTATCGACAACGACCAGCGGAAACGCTTCATCTTTCGACCTCCCATAATGCCGCCGCCAACAATCATTTAGCGAAAACTCCAGCCCATACCGGACGCAAGCTTCGCCTTCAAACCACCCTCCAGCGTCACACCAGAGACGCCGTCCTTCAATTCGCCTGTGCTCTGCTGCGTACGCATCAATACTTCCTGTTCGACGAGTTCTTCACCACCCGCGGGCAGCACAAACGTCGCTTTGCCCGTCAGCGCCACGGTGCCCGCGAGCGCGCATTTCGACCCCACGAGCGTGTATTCCGCCAGCACTTTGCCCGACGCCGCTTTGACCGCCAACACATCTTCAGGGCTTTTGCTGCCCAGCGACGCCGCGACGCTCAACGGCTTGCTTTCAATCGTCGTGCCTTTCAGGGTACAATTCCCCGAAGTCACACCACATCCCGTCAACACGAGATGTTCAATACCGCCACCGGCGGGCGCAGTGATACTCGCACCCTTCAATTCGACACCGGTACACCGGATCTTGATACCAAGCCCTTCTTCCAACCTGACTTCTTCGACCATTTTCACCGCCGGCGCCAGCGACGCCGACCCCGCCAATTCTTCCCCGCCGACATGCCAAGCAGCCGCCGCAGCGGACCCCGCGCCAACAGCACCGATCGCCCCCACGACGACCAGCGCCAACACGGCCTTCCTAAACAAATGCAGCACAGCAACCTGCCTTTCCTGTCTGTCTCATTCGTCCCCCGAACGGGGACCGGTCTCACTACCAGCACGCCCGCCAAGCGAGCGAGCAACCTGCAACCCCATGGGCGTCAGCGCCCAAGCGTTCGCCGCGCCCTTGATGTGGGCGCCGTTGTCGACCAGGCCGAGCTTGCGCAGCCGCGCCAAGAGCTTCGATACCTGCCCCTGGTCGGCGATGCCGGCGTGGCGGGCGGCTTCGCGGTTGCTCATCCCCGGGTGCGCGGCGATGCCTTCCAGCACACGCGCGGTGCGGTAGGTGATCCGCATCGACAGCCCCGCCAGCGGGTCGGGCGCGCCCAGCAGCGCGGGCTGCGCCGTTTGCACGGGCCGCGCCGGGGCGGGCTTTGCCTGTTCGCGGCGTGCGACAGCGGCGCCCTCGTAGGGGAGCAGCACGATCGCGGTCAGCTCGCCGAGCAGGCCCGTTGGGCGCGTGCGGAGACTGCGCCCCCCATCGGGAGCGCGCCCCGCGCGCGCTCCCCTTCCCCCAACCGGCAACCCGCTACTGGACGCCAACCGAGTGTGCAAGATTGCCAGCACCGCGCCGACGACCCCTTCCGCCGTCAGCGCCGTGCAGTGACTCGCGCGCGGACACTCGCGCCGCCCCGCGTCGACCGCCGCGACCAACTCGTCGACGATCGCCGCGCGCGCCTGCGCGACCGGGCCGCTGCCGTGCGCGGACTGCACGACCAGCGTACGCCCGAGCGCGGGCTCGCGCTCCAGAAAACAGAGAACCGTCCACAGTCCGGCGCGCATCCGCTCGCGCCACGCAAGGCCCGGCACACCCTGCTCTGCCAGCTCGCGCGCGACCTGCGCCGCCGCGTCCTGCAACACCGCCGCGATGCACTCCTCACGATTGGCGAACAGGTCATAGAACGTGCGCCGCGACACGCGCGAGCGGCCCGTGATATGCGCCACAGAGGTGTTCTCATAGCCCTGCTCCTCCAGCGCCGCGACCGCCGCCGCCAGCAGCCGCGAGCGCTGGATGTCCGCGACCTGGCTGCGCACCGCCGCCCGCACCGGCCCCGCCCCACTCCGCGCCATCCCAGCACCAGCGGTGCCGGCACGCGGCTCGCTGCTGCTGCGGCGGCGCGCCGTGGCCATCAGCGACCCACCCCCCACGGGGGGGTAACCGGCCGCGAAAACCCGCCCCGGTTAGCGGCCGGCGCTAGCCGACAAGAGAGAGAGAGAGAGAGAGAGATGCGACAGCGCCAAGCTGGCGCATCCATGAGGCCCATGCCCCTGGTGCGCAACCCTCACCCAAACGCCTGTCCGCAAAGACTCCACGCTAAACCCCTGCTCCCTCACAGCTCAAGACCCGATCCCTCTCCCAATACAACCCGTAGAGCGCGCTCGCAGCCAAACCAGGCGGCCTGACCCGACCGGACCAACTATGTACCGTCCTGCGCACCAGACAATAGGTACGCCAACGTCTACCCCACGCTAACACCAGGCGGCACAGCTGTCAAGCCCCCCTACCCGTGCCAGGCTGCGAGCCTCAGCGCCCGGCCGACCCGGCTGCGAACACGCGCGCCAGCTCGAGCTCGAACCCGTCCAGCAGCTCGCTGCGCAGCACGTCCGCGACGCCAAGCGTCACCACCTCGCCCGCGTCCGCGGGCCGTCGGGGATCGGCTGGCACGCGGGTGAGAGTGCGGCTGTCCGGGTCGGCGAGCCACAGTTCACGCACGCCCGCACGCATGTACACGGCACGCTTGGGGCCGAGATCGTTCGCACGGGTGGACGGCGACAGCACCTCCACCACCAGGTCGGGAACGACGTCGACCTCGCCCCGCACAACCGGCGGACGGCGACCGGCGCTCCACCAGCAGATGTCGGGCGCCAGGTGCTCGTCCGGCGCGAACACCACGAACACGTCCTGGCGGAGCACCCCCTGATCGCCCACGCGCCGCTGCCATTCGCCCAGCGCCAGGAACAGCTCTCCCTGTACCGCGGAGGCCGCGTCTCCGACCGGCGACATCACGACCGCCTCACCCCCGATAAGCTCGACCGGCAGGCACCAGCCCGCCTCGGCCTGCAGCCCGGAGTACTCCCACGGCTGTATCCGGGGATGCTCGATGCGAGGCTGAGCGACGGTGGCCACCGGCTCGATGATAGCTACGGCTTTGGGTTTGTGATCATCCGCGCGTGGCGGCCCGCCAAAAAGCGCCGTCGGCGCGGGCCCTCCGTGGCCCGCGTCACATGCAACGCCCTCTACTTCTTCCTGCGCCGGGCCTTGGCCTCGCAAGCCCGCCGCGCCCTGCCCTTCTTCTTGCGGCAGGCACTGCTCTTCTTGCGCACCTTCGCCTTCCCACACCGACGCCGCGGGGCAGCCTGCCGGGTTGGCGTTGAACTGTTCTTCGGTGCACGCTTTCTTGAGCGTCGCCAGGCGAGCCGGCAGCGCCTTGGGTAGCCGCAGCTGCACCTTGGCGATGTTCGCCTGCCCAGGCCCAGACGCGACCTTCACGGTGAGGCTCGCCCCGCCTTCGCGGCTCGCCTTCGCCTGCGTACTCGCCGTCAAAGCCGGTTTGAACGGCAGATCCCGACACCCATTCGCTTCAAACGGCGCAGAGACGTTCGTCGCGGTGCCGGTTGTTGAGGTGACGGTGCCGGTGATGCTCATCCGCGAGCAGTTCGTCGGGTTCAGCGTAAACGACGGGTCGTTCAGCGTCACGTTGATCGTCCTGATCCGCAGCGGTACACCGTCGATGATCTGCGGTAGGCCGCCGGGCTGCCCGACACCAGGCGTTTCCGCCGTCACCTGCGTCGACACAGGGTTGACCCGCAGCGCAGCCCGCACAACCACGTTCCCCAGGTTGAACGGCCCCGCCACCGCCGGCACGACGACGGACAGCCCGAACGGCGCGCCGTCATAGGGCCCGGTGAAGTACACCGAGCCGGTCTGGTAGAAAGGCTCGGTCCCCGAGCCGATCCCCACCGTGGTCGCCCCGATCCTGCTCGCTTCCGGGCAAGCACCAACCCCCCCCCCCCCCCCCCCCCCCCCCCCCCGGACACCGGAAAACCCTCCCCACACGTGGGGAGAGCCGCCGGGCGAAAACGCCCAGGCCGACCGGCGCTAGCCGGAAGCTCTAACGGACAAGACCAGCCCAGCACCCAGCTGTCAAGCCCTACCAGACGATGCGCACCTCTCCTCCGGCCGCGCGTCAGCGCGGCCAGTCGAGCCGCTGCGCCAGCTCGGCGGCGCCGAGGTCGATCAGGCCGCTACGCTCGATCGGGCGGTACTCGCCATCGGCGAGCCCCAGCCAGTGCACTGCCCGCTCCTGCGGGTCGACGATCAGCACCTCGTCGACTTCGTGGGCGGCGTAGAAGGGAAGCTTCTCCCAGCTCTCGTCGCCCGGGGAGATAATCTCGACGACGAGCGCGGCTGTGTGCAACCAGGTACCGCTGGTGCCGGGACGGTGCAGGCCGCCGTCGGGAACGCGGAAGTCCTCGATGGAATCGCCAAGGTTGAACTCGCCCATCGCCGCCTCCAGACCGGCGTCGCGCGCGGGAGAGCCAAGGGTCTCGGCCATCTGCTGGATCAAGCGGGCGTGTCCATAGTTCGGAGCGGGAACCATGTGGAGCACACCGTCCCACACCTCGTCGAGGCGGTCAATACCGGATATCCGCCGACGCTCCTTGAGCGCGTCCACCTCGTAGGGGTCGAGCACCACCGCGGCCATGAGGCAAAGGATAGCCAACGGCGCGCAGATATTGGGGCGCCGGCGGCGCGAGCCGTCCGTGGCCCACGTCCGGCGCAGATCCTCCTAAAGCAGCGCTCCTCCTGCGACGCTCACTTCTTCCGCTGCTTGCGGCGAGCCCGGGCCTCGCAGGCCCGCCGCGCCCTGCCCTTCTTCTTGCGGCAGGCACTGCTCTTCTTGCGCACCTTCGCCTTTCCGCACCCGCTGACCGCGACCTTCGTCGTCTGCGTCAGCTGCGCGCCGTTCTGGGCGACGATCGTGGTGGGCATCGTCAGCGCCTGCCCGCACAGGTCGTAGCTGTTGTGCGGCAAGACAGCCGCCAGCGCGGAGTGCGGTCCCTCGGGCAGCACCGTTTCAAACGTGCTGATCGGTGCGTCGGGGACCGTTTCAAAGCGCGAGTAGGTGTACCCGCCCTTGATCTGGGTCTTGCCGTCAAGCACGATCGTGATGCCTTCGCCTTGGAGGACGAACTCGACGTCGGGGAACGCCGCGGACCCGTGTGAGACCAGGTACGCGGGGCCGGTCAGTGGCACGCCGAGGATCGGCGTTGTCGCTGCGGCGGTGCCGATGTTCGACGCCGGGGGGCATCCTGCGGGGTTGGCGTTGAACTGTTCTTCGGTGCACGCTTTCTTGAGCGTCGCCAGGCGGGCCGGCAGCTTTTTGGGTAGCCGCAGCTGCACCTTGGCGATGTTCGCCTGCCCCAACCCGGACGTCACCTTCACAGACAGGCTCGCCCCACCTTCCCGGCTCGCCTTCGCCTGCGTGCTGGCCGTCAGGGCGGGTTTGAACGGCAGGTCCCGACAACCGCTCGCTTCAAACGGCGCAGAGACGTTCGTCGCGGTGCCGGTCGTGGAGGTGACGGTCCCGGTGATGCTCATCCGCGAGCAGTTCGTCGGGTTCAGCGTAAACGACGGGTCGTTCAGCGTCACGTTGATCGTCCGTATCCGCAGCGGCACGCCGTCTATTATCTGGGGCAGCCCGCCGGGCTGCCCAACACCAGGCGTTTCCGCCGTCACCTGCGTCGACACAGGGTTGACCCGCAGCGCAGCCCGCACAACCACGTTCCCCAGGTTGAACGGCCCCGCCACCGCCGGCACGACGACGGACAGCCCGAACGGCGCGCCGTCATAGGGCCCGGTGAAGTACACCGAGCCGGTCTGGTAGAAAGGCTCGGTCCCCGAGCCGATCCCCACGGTCGTCGTCCCGATCTTGCTCGATTCCGGGCAAGCACCCTGGGCGGCCTGCGGTTCGGGACACTTCGCCACATGCGACACCGCGGCCAGCAGCCCCTCGGGCAACGTCGTCGCCAGCGCGCCGATGTCCTGTTCGCGGTCTTCGCGCTTGAGCGTCATCGTAAACGGCGCGTATTCCCCAGCCATGTCGCTCGTCGTACCGGCCGTAAACGACGGGTTGAAGTCCTGCGCGCCGCAGCCTTCGTTGACTGCAAAGCTCCCTGACGGTTCGGCCGCCGGCCCGCCACTCCACGGCGCAACCACACCGGTCGTCGTCGCGGTGCCACAGGTCTGCGGGTTGGCCAGTGTCGCGCGCGGCCCACCCGTCGTTTCGACTACCACGTCGCTGACGGGGAACTGCGGCGTGTCTTCAAAGACGGCCGTGACCTGCCCCGTCTGCGGATTGACGTGCGCCTTACCCGGGAGCTTGATGACGACTCCCCGCTGGGGGGCTTCCAGTTCCAGGTAGAAATGGAAGATCGACCCGTCCTGCGCGTCTTCAGGCGTACACCCATTCGCGTGCGCAGCGGTCCCGCATTCCGGTTCAGCGACATACAAATGACCTTCCAGTTCTTCCTTCAACAGCGGCGTACTCGCGCGCGCCGTCCCAACGATCGAGGAGGCCGGGCAGTGCCCCGGCGCGGGGTCGGGCAAGCCTTCCTGCCCCTCGACTTCGCCTTCGCCCGCCGGTTCGCCCGGGTTGCCGGGCTTGCCGGTGCCGGCGGGGAAGTCGATCCCATGCGGCCCCGACGCTTCACACGCGGTCAGCCCGTTCGCCGCGCCCGGGGAGAGCGAGGTCCCGGCCGGGAGCGTCAGCTGCACGGACTTGTACGGCGGGGTCGCCGTAGCCGAGAACGCGTTCGGCGCCTGCGGCGTTTCCAGATCAAGCCGGTACCCCGAGGGCTCATCCGCCGCGGTGCTGTCGCCGGCCACGCGTTCGTTGGGGCCCGCGCTCAGGTCCGCGGAGAGCGACAGCGCGCCGCAGCCTTCAAGGCCGGTCGGGAATACGTTGCTGGTCGCGGTGAGCATTGTGCCGGGGTTTTCGTGGCTGTTGAGTTCAACGCCCATCTGGCGTGCCGCGGGGCTCTCTTCGCAGTCGCTGGGGTTGGTGAGGAATGCCCCGCGGTCATAGGCGAATTCTTCGCCGTTACGGGTGTAGTGTTCGCTGATGTCGCCGTCGAACGTCGCGACGAGCCCGAGCAGCCGTCCGGACAAGGGTATCCCGGGGGTGCTGACGCGCAGCGCGTATTCGCCGTCGTGCTCCACGACGTTCGCGTAGATGAAGAACGTGAGGTTGTTGGTCGCGAACGCGAACTCTGCCGCGTACCCTTTCTCTGGGGTCACGTTGTAGATACCGGGCTCATGCGCCGGACCATGCAAAGATTCATAGGCCTCCACATAGCCGGTGACCATCGCCAGGACTGTTCCGACGCGGCTTGAGAGCGGACACCCGGTATGCCCCGGCGGAAAGGTTTCCACAATCGCTACCGGACACGTGTCTGCGACCGCAGGGTCACCCAACAACCCGACCGGGAGATAGAACACGAGATCCTTGACCGCTTCCACCGGGTATGGTTCGGGTTGGTACGGAGGGGCGAACTCGAGGTTGTTCAGCGTCAGTGAGGTCGTCAGGAAGTTCGGGTGTCCCGCGGCTTGCGTGAATGGTTCGCCGGCGGGGCCGGTCGCCTGGACGTGGAACCCGCTGACACCCGCCGGTGCGGTTTCGTGTTCGTGTTCGGCGACACGCATGACCGCCGCACCACTCGCCGGCATCGCAGCGCCGCCGCCACTGACGCTCGCGACACTCGCAACGCTACCCAGGGCGCCCGTAACTTCGAATTGCACTTCCACGAAGTCGAATCCGCTGGGTACGAGCGCTTCAGAATAACGACACTTCACTTCCCCTGTCAGCCGTTCGCAGACCCCGACTTCTTCCGGTTCCGCATACACACGGATCACGGCGAGCCCGGCCGGGATCGGGACCGACACAGTGAACGGTTCACCGCTGCTCGCCGCGCCACCGACATTCTCAACCACAACCTGATACTTACCGATCGTGCCGGGCTTGTCCGGCAGAACGGTCGGCACGGCGACGTCGGTGACCTGCCACGCCGGCGCAGGCACCACAGGCGCAGCCCATGATGAGGGCACAACCACACCACCACCCACAAGACCCAGCAGGAGCAGCACACCAGCGGCCAGCGCCAGCATGATACGTCGGGCGATACGGGCTATCTTCACTGGGCTGGTCATGACTGGTGCCTCCGCTTGCCGTCCGCTTTACGTGATCTCGCCTGCTTACTCTTCGCGCGCGGCGCGAGACACCGGCCGTGGACCCGTCTCCTATGTTTACCGCAGACCACCCGCTTTTTCTTCGCTCCCGGCTTTACCTGGGTGCTCGTCACGGGTAATGGCGGCAGGTTGCCGGCGCCTGTCCCGGTGGTGCTGTCCGGCGCGCCAAACACAGGCGCCGACACCGAACCGCCTGGGCTGCCTTCACAACCATGCTCTTCACAGGACCAGCCAGCCGCACCGGCCGGGAACCCGCCATCGACACGCGCATCGTAGAGGTCGCGCTGCCCGCCATCGGTATCGCCCGCAACCAGCGAATCATCAGTCGTAAACAGGATGTTTGCGCCATCTTCATCCATGGCTCCGAATTGTGCGCCGCACCCGTAGCCTTTGGTCTCCTGTGCGTCCTTGCCGTCCGACACCAGGTGCACACTGCCTTCCGAGAGCCGCCCACCGGTATGAAACACATACACACTCGTACAACCCCGTTCAGCCGCTGTCGCGCGTTCGCTCAACCGGCCCTCCGTCGCAAACGCAACCGTCCTACCATCCCCCGATATATTCAACAGGTTACCCCCCGAATGAAAACCAGAGGTACCAACACGCTGGTTGTAAAGGGATATAGCGCCTCCGGGTTCGATGCCCGCCAGCACACCGTTCCCGTTTTCGTTATAGCCGTTTTCGCCCTGAGAGACACGCACGAGTTCCCCCGTTTCCGCGTCATACTCGAACAACTGCTCCAGCGGACCAGTATCGCCAGGCGTCAGGTGCGGCGTATCGCTCGCGAACAACAGGAACCGCCCCCCGCTCCCCGCGACCTCCCCCGGACGGACAACGAAGTATTTCGACCAAAGATACGGTTCACCAAAGAGTTCGGGTTCGTTTTCCAAGGTCGCGACGAACACCGTCCTGCCATCCAGCGCGTCATACACGTACAGGTTATCCCCGCCCGCCGCGGGGCCTTTGCCAAGCTCGTTGATACCCGCGCCCGGGACCTCTTCGCGCGAGATGTAGTAGACCCGCGCACCATCCTCCGCGATACCGACCACACCCTGCACTTCCCCACCCGCGACCAGCACCAGACGTTCCCCCACCGGCGCGCCCGCATCGTACTCGTAGAGATTGCACCCGCCCGCACCCGGCACGATCGTCGCACACGGCGACCCTTCCCCACTACTACCCCTGGAGGCCGCGTTGCCGCTCGCCGTACCGTCCACCGCGCCATCGGTCAGCTTCTGCGTACTCGTGAAATACACGCGTTCCCCGTCTTCGGAGGCGCCTTCGAACTCCTTCCCCGACACCCCGCCACACCCGCTCGTGCACTCGCTCGCGGACACATCGACCGTTTCCGCCGCACCCGGACTCGTCAACGCGCCATGCAGCCGCTCATAAACTTCCGCCACCTGCCCCGTCCCGCCGCATGGCTCGACCGTGAAAAAGACCGCTTCGCCACTCACAGACAACGCGTTATACATAGAACCCAACGTGTTCTCAAACCCACCCGGTTCGATCCCGCACGTGTTGACCAGTTTCGTGCTCCCTTTTTCCGCACCCGCCACACCCACCAAAATCGGCTGGCTGCGCCCCGTCCCACTATATTCATACAACGACCCACCGCTCGTGGTAGGGTCAAACGACCGCCAGCCATCTACCGCCACTTTCGGCGCATACATCAGGATATGCCCATAGTCACTGGTCGCCCCAACCAAAACCGGGCTGTTTTCCCCGACCGGGAGCATGAGGTTGCTTGGTCCTTCGCCTGCCACCGGCGGAGCGAGCGGGCCCACCAGAGTATATTCGCCTTTGACGGAGCGGATATACAGGTCACGCGTCGAGTACGACTGCGCGGGCGTATGCTGCACCCACAGCGTCTCCCCGCTGTCCGCTTCCTCATCAACCGGGGCCTGCCCGACAAACTGCGAATCCGGCGGATTCAACGGCGACAGACGCCACCCCCCGGGCGTACGCCGATCAAGATACAAAAACGCTTCTTCCAACGGGTACCCCCCACCGGGGTTACCCGCAAATTCACCCTCACTGTCGAGGATCGCCTGTCCCCCATCCCCAGCAAAACCATTGTTTGTGGTCAGCACCGGGTAGCCCTCCTTGTACGCCGGCGTGATCATCTCATACGCCCGGCATTCCGGCAGCAAACCCGAATTCAGTTCGCTGCGCAGCGATTCGTTCGGACACCCTTCCCCCACCGCAGCCGTGGCTACGGTCGGCGGCAGCACCAGCAGGCCGAAAGCGACCATCGCAACCATCGACAACGACCAGCGAAAACGCTTCATCTTTCGACCTCCCATAGTGCTGCCGCCTAAGGGCCCACGAATCAATATCTGACGGGCCGGTGCACTCGTCTGGCGGCGCCAGCCGCCGCCCGCGATGCTCAACGTGCTACCGGCACGCTTGCGCACGCGTCCGGTGTCTGGCATCCACCAGCCGAGCACCCCAATCCCGCCATCTATTGCTTCGTGAGCCCTAATCATTTAGCGAAAACTCCAGCCCATACCGGACACAAGCTTCGCCTTCAAACCACCCTCCAGCGTCACACCAGAGACGCCGTCCTTCAATTCGCCGCTGCTCTGCAGCGTACGCATCGACACTTCCTGTTCGACGAGTTCTTCACCGCCCGCGGGCAGCACAAACGTCGCTTTACCCGTCAGCGCCACGGTACCCGCAAGCGCACATTTCGACCCCACGAGCGTATATTCCGCCAACACTTTGCCCGACGCCGCTTTGACCGCCAACACATCTTCAGGGCTTTTACTGCCCAGCGACGCCGCGACGCTCAACGGCTTGCTTTCAATCGCCGTGCCTTTCAGGGTACAATTCCCCCCCGTCACACCGCACCCCGTCAACACGAGATGTTCAATACCGCCGCCGGCGGGCGCAGCGATACTCCCACCCTTCAATTCAACACCGGTACACCGGATCTTGATACCAAGCCCTTCTTCCAACCTGACTTCTTCAACCATTTTCACTGCCGGCGCCAACGACGCCGACCCCGCCAGTTCTTCCCCACCGACATGCCAAGCCGCCGCCGAAGCCGACCCGGCACCAACAGCACCAAGCGCAATCACGGCAACCAGCGACACCAACACCTTTCTAAACAAATGCACAACAACATCCTTTCGTCGTCTCATTCGACCCCCAACCCGCGCCCACCCAACAGCCGCGGACACAGAACCGGGGACCGGTCTCATTACCTGCCGCACACACCCCCAAGGCCGCATGGCCCTGAACGGCGTGTACACCTCCAAGCCCGTACCCCACGCACGGGCAAGCCTCAAAAAACCAGAAACCAAGCGCCTCACGCCGCAGGCACCTCCCCCACCGCCGCGCCGGCGCCGACCCGCGTCGCCAGCGAATGCGCGACCTGCACGCCGGTCGCAGTCAACGTCCAGGCGTTCGCTTCGCCTTTGCTGCGCCCAAGACTCTGGTTCTCGACCAACCCCAGCCGCGCCAAGCGCGCAAGCAGCTTCGAAATCTGCCCCGGGTCGGCGATCCCCGCGTACTCGCCCGCCTGACGGTTGCTCGCCCCGGGCCGGTGCTCGATCCCCTCCAAGACCCGCGCCGTGCGGTAGGTCACACGCAACGGCAACCCCGCGAGCACATCGCCATCCCCAGCCAGCGCCAACCGCCGCGGCGTGCTCGTGAACCGAACTGGCGCGGGCGGGCGCCGGCGCTGCTCACGCCGCGCCGCCACCGAACCCGAATACGGCAACACCAACAGCGCGGTCAACTCGCCGAGCAGCCCCGACACGCGCTCCCCGCGCGCCAGACGCGCGTGCACTACCGCAAGCGCCCCACCCAGCACACCCTCAGCGACCACAGGACTCGGGGCCTGCCCACGCGGACTCTCACGCCGCCCCTCATCGACCAGCGCGACCAGCCGCGCCAACACCGCCTCGCGCACCTCCAGCACAGGACCCGCACCCATCGCCGTGTGCACAACCGCCACACGCGCAAGCGCCGGCTCACGATCGAGGAAACAGAGGATCACCCACAGCCCACGCCGCACACGCTCAGACCACAGACAACCCTCGAGCCCCGCGTGCGCAAGCTCGCGCTGCACCTGCGCAACCGTGTCCGCCAACACCGCGGCGATGCACTGCTCACGGTTCGCGAACAGCTCATAGAACGTGCGCCGCGACACACGCGCACGACCGGTTATATGCGCAACGGTCGCGCCGTCATACCCCAGCTCCTCGACCGCGCCCGCACACGCATCCAGCAGCCGCGAACGCTGAATCTCAACAACACCCAACCGCGGCGCACCCGCCACCCGCCGCGCCCCCCCACGCTGCGGGCCACCACGCCGCCGCTCGCGCGCAGGCACCTACACCACCCCCCACACGGGTACAGGAAAACCAGAGACGGTCGCGGCACCGGCAGCCGCGGACACGCAAAAACCCTCCCCGCACGCGGGAAGGGCGGCCGGGCGAAAACGCCCCGAACAGCCGCTAGCGCAGAGGGGTCCTAGCGGACAGAGAGAGAGAGAGAGAGAGAGAGAGATGCGACAGCGCCAAGCTGGCGCATCCATGAGGCACTACCCCACGATGCGCAACAACCCCCGAAACGCCTGTCCCAAAACGACCCACGCTAAACCCCAGCTCCCTCATCGAAAACCCTCTGCATCCAGCCCTCTCCCAAACCAACCCGGTACACGCGACAACGGATCCACCCAGAACAGGCCGACCCACCAGACCCAGAACTATGTCCGGCGCCCCCATCTGACAATACAGGAGACACCGATGTCTACGACAGTAACACGCACCCCACAGACTGTCAACCCCCAGCAGATCGAGCCACCCCCGGGCAGCTGCAACAGCCGCGCCCTCAAGCAGGCACGTCAGAGCCCTCGCCTGCGGGCCTACCGGCCTTCAGCAGCTCCACGCCGCAGTCGAGCCCCTTGATCTTCGGCCAGTCGCCGTCGGCGCAGAGGACCGTATCGACCGTCGGCTGAAGGTCCGCCGTGGCGATGATCAGCGCGTCGGGCATCGATAACGACTTGCGCTGGCCCCGCAACGTCGCGGCGCGCGCCGCGACCGCGCGATCGACTGGCAGGAGATCCCGGACCAGGGCGTCGAAGAAGCCCTCTACGGTCTCCTGAGGATGGTGCCCGAGCGCAACGCCGGTCATGACCTCCGCGTAGCTGACAACCGAGGCCACCAGCGGGTAGCTGCCCGCAAGCTCCCTGAACCTGGCGACGGCGACCCGGTGCAGAGCGTCGTCGGCGTCCAGGAAGCCGACGATCACCGTCGAGTCGAGCAGGATCAATCCCACTCCCGGCGCAGCCCGCGCACCGTTCGACCAAGCTCGCCGCCCGTGCTCAGACAGCCCGCGTACTCGTCGATGAGATCGTCCATACGCGCGATCAAGACACGCCCGTGCCCCTGCGCCTTGACCTGCACGATGTCCCCCTCGCGCAACCCGGCCTCGCTGAAAGCCCCGATCGGAATCGTAATCTGATGCTTGCCGGACACCCGCGAGCGACCCGCACTACGCCTACCCCCAAGTTTCTTTACATTTGGGGACATAAGTCAAGAATAGCATGGGCCGCATTCAATGGCGAACCTTGAGTCAGGCCGTGCCGGCCGGCAAGCCGGCCTCAACCCTGCTCGATCTCGCCCAGGTGCGCGACGTTCGCGCGGTCGTCCGCGTCCGCGCTGACCGCGCCGGCGAACCAAGCGTCCAGGATCTCGCCCAGCACGGCCGGCGAGGTGGAGCGCAGGCTGAGGGCGAGCACGTTGGCGTCGTTCCAGCGCCGCGCGCCGGCGGCGGTCGCGGCGTCGGCGCAGAGCGCGGCGCGGATGCCGGGGACCTTGTTGGCGGCGATCGACGCGCCGGTGCCCGTCCAGCAGCAGACGATCGCCTGCTCGGCGCGGCCCGCCGCGACCTCGCGCGCAGCCGCCTCCGAGGCCCACGCCCAGTCGGCGCGCTCGCCCGGTGCGAGGGTCCCATGCGCGCTGACCTCGTGCCCGCGCCGGCGCAGCTCGTCGAGCAGCGCGCCGGCGACCCCGACGCGTTCGTCTGCGGCAACGGCGATGCGCATGGGCGCATTATCTCCCCACCGCGGCACGCCTCGGCTCCCTACCGCGCGGCACGCCCCGCTCTACCCCGCGGCCTCGCCCCGCCTCCGCCCCGCCCAGAGACACCGGCCTGCGCTAAAGTCCATGACAAGAAACTCAATGCCATTGACGACACGGGGAGGAGTCGGCGGGCCCGCGCCGCGCGGCGTGAGGAGGGAACGATGGACAGCCCGACGGCAAACGCGCACCTGAACGTGTTCGAGCCCTACCGCGAGCTGGGGCGCACGCACGAGGACCAGCTGACGCGCGCGGCGATGATCGTGTTGCGGCTGGTGCCGCTCGCCCGCGAGACGTTGTTGCGCGCGATCGGCGAGCGCTCGCAGAGCGAACTGCCGGAGTGCACGGTCGACATGCAGGCCAGCTACATCGTCGAGGCCTCCGAGGAGAGCGCGGCGAGCGGCGAGGTCCACCGCGAGCGGCTGGTGAGCGTGTTCCTCACGCCGGACACCGAACCGCAGGAGCCGGCGCGCGAGGTCGTCGACACCGACAGGGGCCAGCGCTTCGACGGCGTGCTGCGCTTCGACCCCGAGCTGGTGGTGCTCGTCGAGAGCAAGGTCTGCCCGCGCTGGGCCAGGCGCAACGGCCACCGGGTGGCCGAGCTGAACCTCGGCAGCGCGCGCTTCGCCCAGCGGCGGACGTGCGTGCTGCGCTGGCACGACCTGCTGGAGTCGTGGTGGCGGCTGGTCGAGCTGGGGCTGCTCGCGCCGGCTGAGCGCGCACTCGTGCAGGACCTGCTGGGCTACGCCCACCACGATTTCGCGCACCTGCTGCCGTTCGGCAGCCTGCGGCGCGTCGGCGCGGACCCGGTGCGACGCAAGTGGCGGCTGCGCACGCTGCTGCGCGACGCCAGCGGGCTGGCGCCCGAGCGGATCGGGCTCGCGCACGTGCGCCTGGACACGACGATCGGCGCGACCTCGCTGCAGCGCGCGGCGCTCGACCTCGACGGCGAGGAGCTGGTGCTGCACATGTGGCCCGGGGAGCTCAAGCGCCAGGCCGCGTACCTGTACGGCAGCGACCACGCCGAGCGGCTGGCGGCGCTGCCGGCCGCGGCCGGCCCGGCGTGGCGGGTCGAGCCCCAGCCGCAGCTCGGCTTTCGCAACGCGCCGGCGCGCACGCGCGTGTACCTGACCTGCCGCCTGGACGCGGCCAGCTACGCGCGGCGCTGGCGCGGCGAGGACTGGGCGTGGGTGGGCGCGCACCGGCCGGAGCGGATCATGAGCGAGCTGTGGCCGTGGCTGCTGCGCCGCCGCTACGCCGGGGCGCGCGACCGCGGGCGGGTCGAGTCGTTCCTGAACACGCTCGGGCGCCGCCACGCCCACCTGCGCCCCAGCCTGCATGTGGCGCGCGTGTGGACGCTCCAGGATGCCACCCAGCTGGACGACGAGGGCCTGCTCGCCGGCGAGATCCGCACGGCGATCGAGCGGGTGCTGGCGGTGCTCGGCGAGCCCGAGCTGCCGCCGCCGCCGGGCGAGGTCGAGGACTACGCGATCGCGAGCAAGCTGGCGCTGAACGGCGCTCAGGCGGCGGCGGCGCGCCGCTGAGCGGACTCGCGCCGGCGCGCGTCCCGCCGGCCCGCCCGGCCGGCTCAGGCCGTGACGGCGCCCCGCCGAGCGATCGCGTCGAGCAGCAGGCGGTGGATGCGCGTGTCGTCGGTCAGCTCGGCGTGGAAGGCGACCGCGATGATGTCGTTCTGGCGCGCAGCGACGGGATGGCCGTCAACCTCAGCCAGAATCTGCACGCCGGGCCCACGCCCGGCGATCCAGGGCGCGCGGATGAAGACGCCGCGCAGCGGCCTGCCGGCCAGCCCGGCGACGTCAAGGTCAGCCTCGAAGCTGCGCGTCTGGCGCCCGAAGGCGTTGCGCTGCGCGCGGATGTCCATCAGGCCGAGGTGGTCGCGGTCGAGCACGATCAGCCCGGCGCACGAACCGAGGATCGGCGTCCCGCGCCCGGCCAGTGCCCGCAGCGGCTCGGCCAGGCCCTCGCGCGCGATGCCGAGCGTCATCGTGGTCGACTCGCCGCCGGGGATCACGAGGCCGTCAATCCCCGCCAGGTCGGCCGGCACGCGCACCTCGCGCACGCGCGCACCGAGCTGGCACAGCATGCGCTCGTGTGCTTCGAAGCCGCCCTGCAGGGCGAGGACGCCGATCAGAACGGGAGCAGGCAAGTATGAGTATTGGTCGCCGGTAGGGCGGCCGAGGAGCAAGCTGGGCTAGGACGCAAGGACGAAGGCTTGGTGGACCCGAGTCGAGTCCGAGGACGACGCCCAGCGCCGCTCATCGGCCGTCCTACCACCCGCGCTGTGCGAGGAGCTGCTCACCCTCGAGCTTCGAGCTCTCGAGGCTCGCCATCGCGGCGCCCAGCCCGCGCGAAGCCCGGGCAACGCGGTCGGGGTCCTGCCAGTGGGTGGTCGCCTCGACGATCGATCGCGCGCGCACAACCGGCTCCTCGGACTTAAAGATGCCCGACCCCACGAATACCCCCTCGGCGCCCAAAGCCATCATCAGGGCCGCGTCGGCGGGTGTGGCGATGCCGCCGGCGCAGAATAGGACGACGGGCAGGCGGCCCTCGCGCGCGACGCCGCGCACGAGGTCGAGCGGGGCCTGCAGCTGCTTGGCGGCGCCGGCCAGCTCCTCCTCGCCGAGCGTGCCGAGCCGGCGCAGTTCCGAGCCGATCAGGCGCATGTGGCGGACCGCCTCGACGATGTCGCCGGTGCCGGCCTCGCCCTTGGAGCGGATCATCGCGGCGCCCTCGCCGATCCGCCGCAGGGCCTCGCCCAAGTTTGTGGCACCGCAAACGAAGGGCACCTTGAACGCCCACTTGTCGATGTGGTGCGCCTCGTCGGCGGGCGTCAGCACCTCCGACTCGTCCACGTAGTCGACGTCGAGCGCCTGCAGCACCTGGGCCTCGACGAAGTGGCCGATACGCGCCTTGGCCATCACCGGGATCGAGACGGCCTCCTGGATGCCGGCGATTATCTCGGGGTCGGACATCCGCGCGACGCCGCCGTCGCGGCGGATGTCGGCGGGCACGCGTTCCAGGGCCATCACCGCGGCGGCGCCGGCGTCCTCGGCGATCTTCGCCTGGTCGGGGGTGACGACGTCCATGATCACGCCGCCCTTGAGCATCTCGGCCAGGCCGGCCTTAACCCGAAATGTCGCCTCGTCGCGCATGCTGGATGGAGGATAGCTGGCGCCCCGGGAACGCAAACGGCCCGCCAAATGCGGGCCGCTTGATGTGGCGGGTTCGACTCCTACGCCAGTGTACCCCTCACCGCCCAAGCGCCGCATACCGCGCTTCGGTGGCGGCCCGCGTCGGCTCCCACCAGTCGCGGTGCGCGCGGTACCAGTCGATCGTCGCGCGCAGCCCGGCGCGAATGTCGGCGAAGGCGGGCTCCCAGCCAAGCTCGGTGCGCAGCTTGGACGAGTCGTTGGCGTAGCGCAGGTCGTGCCCGGGCCGGTCGGCGACGTGCTCGAAGTCGGAGGGCGGGCGGTCCATCAGCTCGAGCACCAGTTCGAGCAGCGAGCGGTTGGAGCGCTCGTCGCCGGAGCCGATCAGATACGTATCGCCGAGCCGGCCGCGTTCGAGGATCAGGTGCACGGCGGCGTTGTGGTCCTCGACGTGGGTCCACTCGCGGACGTTGACCCCGGCGCCGTACAGCTTGGGACGCTCGCCGCTGAGCACGCGCGTGATCGCGCGGGGCAGGAACTTCTCGATGTGCTGAAACGGCCCGTAGTTGTTGGCGCAGTTGGAGATCGTGGCGGCGAGCCCGAACGAGCGCACCCACGCGCGCACGAGCAGGTCCGAGGAGGCCTTCGACGCCGAGTACGGGCTGGACGGGTCGTACGGGGTGCTCTCGGTGAACTTCTCAACCGCGTCGAGCGCGAGGTCGCCGAAGACCTCGTCGGTGGAGATGTGGTGCAGGCGGCGGTCGTGGCGGCGGACCGCTTCCAGCAGGGTATGCGTGCCGAGGATGTTGCTGTGAATGAACGGCGAAGCGTCGGCCAGCGAGTTGTCGACGTGCGACTCGGCGGCGAAGTGCACCACGACGTCGCAACGGCCGACGAGCCGGTCGACGAGCGACCGATCGCAGACGTCGCCCTGCACGAACTCGATCTCGCCGCGCACCGGGTCGAGGCTGCGCGGGTTGGCGGCGTAGGTCAGCGCGTCGAGCACGGCGATCTCGCAGGACGGGTGCCGCGCAAGCGTGTGGTGCACGAAGTTCGCCCCAATGAACCCCGCGCCGCCGGTGACGAGCAGCCGTGACATGCGCACGCCAGTCTACTTGCCGGTGTTGCTGTGCCGCTCGGCGCATGCGCCGAGCGGCCGGGGCGCGCATGCGCGCCCCGGTTCCGACCCGTGCATGCACGGGTCGGCCGGCCGGTGCATGCACCGGCCGGAGGCAGGGGCGCATGCGCCCCTGCCCTTCCAAAGATCCCTGCGATCCCCGATCGGCCCGACATCCGATCAGGCCTTCCTATAGATGGAGCCAGCGGGTACTATTCCCCCGTGAGCACAGGGGATGCGCACGAGCGCGAGCGCTCCCCGAGGGTGGCGCCGAAGCGACGCAAAAGGACGCTCGCGGAGGTCCGCACACTCGTCGTCGGTCGCCTGCGCGAGCGCCGGCCGGAGCTGGAGGAGGCGATCGTCGCGCGCGTGCTCGAGCGGGTCGTCGAACCGACCAGCGACGCCAACGCGGAGTACATCGCGGGCCTGCGCGCCGCGGTCCGCGGGGCGGTCGACTACGCGCTGACGGGCATCGAACACGGCCAGCCCGCGGGCACGATCCCCGCCCAGGCGGTCGAGCAGGCCCAGCGCGCGGCGCGCGCCGGCGTCGGCCTGGACACGGTGCTGCGCCGCTACCTCGCAGGCCACGCGCTGCTGACGGACTTCGTCATGCAGGCGCTCGACGCCGACCTGCTCGCCGACCAGCGCGTCGCCGCGCGCGGCCTGCTCGGCTCGTCGGCCTCGGTGCTCGACCGTCTGCTGCCCCCCGTGACGACCGCCTACCGCGACGAACTGGCGCGCCTGGCCCGCACCACGCCGGCCGCCGCCGCCGACGCGGCAACCGCCCCGGCGGCCCCGCCGACGCCGGCCGCAGTCAATCCTCTCAACGACGCTATCCCGGGCGCGCGCACGCGCGCACGCGCGATTCACGTTTCAAAAACAACATCACACCCCCTCCCCCTTCAAACGCCGCCGCCCCCCGCAGCGCCGCGGACGGCATCGCAACCCCACCCCTCCTCAGAGCCACCTCCCCCGCCGGCGCCGCCGCACCCCAACCCCTCACGGTCGGCCTCGCACCCCGACCCCTCCCCGGACCTCCCGCTCTCCCAGACCCCTCCGGCCGCCACGGCGGGCGGGCCGCGCGACCGGATCTTGCAGGCGATCGTGGCGGTCGTCGGCGAGCGCGGTTTCGCGGACGCGACGGTCGGCGCCGTGATCGCGCACGCGAAAGTGTCGCGACGGACGTTCTACTCGCAGTTCACGGGCCTGCAGGACGGTTTCCTCGCGGTGCTCGACCTCGCGCTGGAGCGCCCGGCGGAGCTGATCGCGGGGGCGTTCGCCGAGGAGCGACGCTGGCAGGACGGGCTCCTGCGGACGCTGGCGACGCTGCTGGTCTACTTCGACTCCGAGCCGGCCCTAGCGCGCATCTGGTTCGTCGAGGCGATGGCCGCCGGCGCGTGGTCGCTGCAGCGGCGCGAGCAGATCGCGGCGCAGCTGCGCGCGATGGTCGTCGCCCACTGGCCCCGCCGGCTGCCCTCACCCGACCCGCGCTCCGCGGCGGGCGCGATGGGGTCCGTGCTGGGCCTGATCCAGACCCAGCTCGTCACCGAGGCCCCCGAGCCGCTGATCGAGCTGCTGGGACCCCTGATCGGCCTGATCGGCGCGCTCTACCTCGACCAGGCGGGCGCAGCGCGCGAAGCCCGCCGCGGCGCCCGCTTCGCCCACGAAATCCGCGCCGGCAAGGTTCGCTGGGAGGCGATCGCCGACTTGCAGCAGCCCGTCGCGCACCCGGTGGCGGCGCTGCCCGCGATGCTCACCAACCCGAGCGCGCGCCGGGCGCGCGAGTGCGTGCGCTTCCTGGCCACGCACCCCGACGCAAGCAACCGCGAGATCGCCGCCGCCGTCGGCGTCGCCCACCAGTCGCAGATCTCGCGCCTGCTGTCCACGCTGCACGACCAGCAGCTCGTCGCGCGCCGCTCCGGCGGCGCGGGCACGCGCAACGAATGGCGGCTGACCCCGTGCGGCGTGCGGGCCGCACGCGCGCTCGCCGCAGAGCCCCAGACGCTCCCCGCCGAGCGCCGGCCGGCCTCCCCCAGCCGCCCACGCCGCCCCGTGCCCGGCGAACCGGGCCGCGAGCCGGCCGTGCCAGCGTCCGGCGCACGCCACGAGCGCCCGCAAGGCGCACGCCAGCGCGCTTGACAAGGCGGTGTTATCTGCTAGAATTCACTTGTCTCATTCGGTGCCGGAGCGGGTAAGCCCCCACGGCAACGCTCCGGCACCGGTCTACTCTTCGGGTCCGTCGACGGGCCCTATGTTTTGGATTCCTCCGCTCCGGTTCCCCCCGCTCCGGTTCCGGGCTCGCGCTTGTCTGTTCGGGGCTCCCGCTCGCCGTGTTCGCCGCTCGCGTGTTCGCCGGCGCCCCCGAAAGCAAACGACGCCGGAGCGCCTACCCGTGCGCCCCAGCGTCGAGTTGTCTCATTCGGTGCCGGATTGCAAGACTCCACAGACCCAAAACGAGCCTCTGCGCAACCAGCCTCATCATTCAAGCATGCGGGCGCGAATGTGTCAAGCTTTTGAGGCCATTTCCGCAACTCGTGAAACGGTTGCGTACGAAACTGTTAATAACGCGAACGGCGACTGGTTCTCAGGTATTAACAGCCAGGATTCGCGGCACAGAGGCGCGGGGACCGTGCGGGTGCGCGCGAATCCAAAGCAGGGGTGCCGCTTCCCCAAAGACCGGTAAACGCCGGCAACGCACACGTATCCGCAAAACCCCGCCAGCCGCCAGCGCCGAACCGGCCCCGGGTTGACACAGCGCAGACGCCGTGTCGGCGCCCACCGCAAGTGTCAACTGAAAAGTGCGCGCGAGCGGCGGGCGCTACTTCAGGCGGAACGCCTTGATGCGGTCCTCGTACTGGGCGGAGTCGCGCGCGTAGACGCCGTAGGCGAGCGCCTGGATCAGGCTGAGCAGGGCCGTGTGCGAACGCACGTAGGCCGGGGTGTTGGAGGAGTAGTAGAGCTTGATTTGCGCGAGCTTGGCGACCTCGGAGAGGGTGGCGTCGGTGATCGCGGCGGTGCACGCACGGCGGTGCCGGGCGAGCTTCATCGCGCGCACCACGAGCGGGTGGGGACGCCCAGCGGAGAGGCCGATCACGAGCGTGCCCTCGTCGATGCGCCCGAGGCGGCTAAGGGCCTCCTGGGAGGGGCTGGCGACGACGTCAACCCGCAGGTCGAGCAGCATCAGCAGGTGGCGCAGGTAGCTGGCGAAGAACGCCATCTGGTCGGTACCCGCGACGAGCACCTTCTCGGCGCTGACGATCGCGTCGGTCAGCGCGTCGACGGCGCTACGCGAAACCTTGCGCGCGGTCTCCTCGACGTTGAGGTGGTCCGCGGCGAGCGCGCCCTCGAACTCGTTCTGGTCGAGCGAGAACAGCGGCGCGCCGCTCGTGCCCGCGGACGCCACGCCGCCGCCGGCGCCGGGCCTGCCGCCGGCGTGCACGCGGCGGTACTCCTCACGGGCGGCGGCCTGCAGCTCGGGGAAACCCTCGAAGCCGAGCGCCTGGGAGAAGCGCACGACGGTCGAGCTGGAGGTGTTGGCACGCCGCGCAAGCTCCTCGGCGGTCTGGAAGGCGGCCTCGTCGAGGTGGTCGACGATGTATTGCGCGACGTCCTTTTGGGAGCGCGAGCATTCGTCGAACCGCGCCTGGATGTAGTCGGAGAGGCTTTGCCGCTCGCCGATCGCCGTCGCGCCGTCGGCGGAGCGTGCGCCTGCGCGGGAGGGGGGCGCGTCGATTGCGGGGGCTGCCAATCGCTTCATCGGCCCATTTGTTCGACGTGTTTGCCGCCGAGTCCTTCTACGGCGGCTCTCAGATTTCGATCCGTGCACCTGTGACACTGGATCGGCTGGTCTGCGACGAACCTCAAGCCGCACCCGGCAGCACCAGCAGCCCGGGCGCCTGACGTCGCATGCGACCACCGCGCCGAGCCGCGGGCCGGCCCCGCGCCAACCGCGTGCCGGCGACGTGCCAACCCCGCGCCGAGCCACAGGCCGGCCCCGCGCGGCCCCCAGTGCCCGGCGGCGCGGCTCAGCCGAGCGTCGCGGCGAGGCGCACGAAGTAGTCGAGCGCGGCGGGGTTGGCGAGCGAGTCGACGCTGGTGGCCTGCTCGGGCGGGGCGCCCATCAGGATCCGCTTGACGGGCACCTCGAGCGCCTTGCCGGAGAGGGTACGCGGGACCTCGTCGATTTGCAGGATCTCGTTGGGGACGTGACGCGGCGAGCAGTCCTGGCGAATACGCCGCTTGATCGCAGCACGCAGCTCGTCGTCGAGCAGGCGCCCGGGGCGCAGGACGACGAACAGGATCATGCGCAGCTCGCCGGCGGTGCCGGCGCTGGGAATGTCGACGACGAGCGCGTCGACAACGGCGTCCACCGCGCCGGCCGCGCGGTAGATCTCGCTGGTGCCCATGCGGACGCCTTGGCGGTTGATGGTCGCGTCGGAGCGTCCGTAGATCACGGCGCCGCCGCGCGGGGTGATGCGGATCCAGTCGCCGTGACGCCAGATACCGGGGTACATCGCGAAGTAGCTTTCGCGGTAGCGCTCGCCGACCCGATCGCGCCCGCCGGCATCCTCGTCGGCCGACTGCACCCCGCCGCTATCGGCAGCATCCCCGCCGTGCGGCGCGGCGCGCGGGCCTGGCTGCCGGCCGGCACCGCCATCGGCCGGTGCAGAGTCGCCCCAGAAGTAGAGCGGCATCGAGGGCAGCGGCTCGGTCAGGACCAGCTCGCCAACCTCGTCAAGGACGCTGTGCCCCTGCGCGTCCCATGCCTCGACGGCGCAGCCAAGCGCGCGGCATTGCAGTTCGCCGCGGTAGACGGGCAGCAGCGGGCAGCCACCGACGAAGGCGGTGCAGACGTCGGTGCCGCCGCTGGTGGAGAACAGCCAGATGTCGCGGGCGACGGCGCGGTAGATCCAGTCGAAGCTCTCGGGGTGCAGCGGCGAGCCGGTGGAGCCGATCGCGCGCAGCGCGTGCAGGTCGTAGTCGCGAGCCGGCTCGATGCCGGCCTTCTCGCAGGCGGCGAGCAGCCCGGCGCTGGTGCCCATGCAGCTGATGCGGGTGTCTTGCGCGAGCTGCCACAGCGCGCCGAGGTCCGGGTGCGAGGGACTGCCGTCGTAGAGCACGATCGCGGCGTCGGTGAAGAGGCAGCCGATCAGGAAGTTCCACATCATCCAGCCGGTGGTGGTGAACCAGAACATGCGCTCGCCGGGGCGCAGGTCGAGGTGCAGGAAGCTCTTCTTGAGCTGCTCGAGCAGGATGCCGCCGTGGCCGTGCACGATCGCCTTGGGCAGGCCGGTGGTGCCCGAGGAGTAGAGCACCCAGAGGGGATGTTCGAAGGGCACCTGCTCGAAGCTCAGCGGGGCACCGGCGCCGCGGTCGCACAGCTGCTGCCAGGTCAGCGCGCCCGGCCAGTCGGAGGGCGCGCTCGCGGCGGTGTCCAGGTAGGGCAACAGGACGGCGTGGCGCACGGTGGGCAACTCGGCGAGGATTTCGCCGAGGGCAGCGCGGCGGTCAAAGTCGTTGCCGCCGTGGCGGTAGCCGTCGACAGCGAGCAGCACGGTCGGCTCGATCTGGGCGAACCGGTCGATCACGCTGCGCGCCCCGAACTCGGGCGCGGCGCTCGACCAGATCGCGCCAAGGCTGGCCACCGCGAGGAACGCGACGACGGTCTCGGGGATGTTCGGCATGTACGCCACGACGCGATCCCCGCGCCCGACGCCGAGCGCGCGCAGCCCGCCGGCGACGCGCGCGACCTCGGCCGTCAGCTCGCCCCAGGTCAGTTCGGACAGCGGCCGCAACTCGGAGGCGCAGACGAGCGCGACGGCGTTCGGGTCGCGACCCCCGGCGAATCCCCCGCTGGCCGCGGCCGAGCCGCGGCCCTCAACGGACCGCACCCCACGCACACCCGGACCACCACCCTCAACGGGCCGCGCCCCACCGGCACCCGGACCACCACCCTCAACGGGCCGCGCCCCACCGGCACCGGGACCAGGGCCCTCCGCGGACCGCAGCTCAGGCGACGCGGGGCCCAGGAGCATGTTCTCGGCGTAGTTCAGGTGGGCGCCGGCGAACCAATGCGTGCCGGGCATCGTGTGCGAGTCGAGGACGCGCGTGTAGGGCTCGGAGGCACGGACGCCGTGGAACTCCCAGATCGCCGCCCAGAAACGCTCGACCTCAGTTACGGACCAGTGCCGCAGCTCGTCATAGCCGGTGAAGGAGTGCCCTTCGCGTACGTTTACCCAGCGCATGAAGCGGGTCATCGTCGCCCGCTCGCGTAGCGCCGCGTCGGGCTCCCAGAGCGGCCCCTGCTCGTTTGCGCCCGTCGACCCCTGCTCGTTTGCGCCCGTCGACCCCTGCTCGTTTGCGCCCGTCGACCCCTGCTCGTTTGCGCCCGTCAGGTCGATGTTCCCCGGCATGCCATCCACGGCTCCATCCCCCGTTCCATCCATCCCTAGTCGCCTCCAGTCTCCCAATTGATACAACACCTTCGGATAACACGAAGCCGCTGCGGCAGCCCGGCCTGGCCGCGGGACGCGCCGCGGCGGCGTCCTGGCTGAACGGGCACCCCGGCCGTGATGCGCGTCGTGGCTATGCTCAGCCGTCGTGGCGGCCGCTACCAGCCAGTTCGACCCGGTGAAGCTGCGGGCGCAGTTCCCGGTGGCGGCACGACAGGCGTACCTGAACGCGGGCACGGATGGGCCGCTGCCGGCGGCGGCAGCGCGGGCCATGCAAGAGGAGGTGGCGCGTGAGGCCGAGGAGGGACGCACCCACGCGCACTTCGAGCGACGTGGGGAGTTGAGCGGGGAACTGCGCACTGTCTACGCCTCCATCCTCGGGTGCGCGGCCGAGGATATCGCCCTGACGACGTGCACCAGCGAGGGGATCGCGGTCGTCATCGACGGGTTGCGGCTGGGGAGGGGCGATGAGATCGTGACGAGCGACGAGGAGCACCCGGGGCTGCTGGGCGCGGTCGCGGCGGCGCAGGCGGTGTACGGGGTGACGGTCAAGGTCGCGCCGTGGGACGGGATCGCCAACGCGGTCGGCCCACGCACGAAGCTGGTCGCGTGTTCGCAGGTGAGCTGGATGACGGGGAGGCACGCCCCGAGAGCGCTGGCGGAGGTCAGCGTGCCGGTGCTGCTCGACGGCGCGCAGGGAGTTGGCAGCGTGCCTACGGACGTCGGCACGCTGGGGTGCGGTGCGTACGCCGGGGCAGGCCAGAAGTGGCTGTGCGGCCCGGACGGCACGGGGATGCTGTACGTCAGCGAGGAGCTGCGGGGACGGTTGGCGGTGACGCGGAGGGGCTACGGGAACCTGGCCGACCCGGGAGCGGGTTTACAATCCGAGTTGCACGGGGACGCGCGCCGGTTCGACGCGCTGTCGGTGAGCGCCGAGACGCACGCGTGCGCGGTGGCCGCCGCCCAGGTGCTGGCGGACGCGGGCTGGGAGGCGGTACACCGGCGCGCAAGCACGCTGGCCGCCGAGCTGGCGAGAGGGCTCACGGAGTACGGGCGCGGGCTGGCGGTCCCGGACGAGACCGAACGAGAGGGAGCAACGCTCGTCTCCTTCACAAGCGCGGACCCCGAGGGCGAGCGGGAGCGACTTGCCGCCAAGGGCGTGCTGCTGCGCGACATCCCGGGCCGGCCGTGGCTGCGCGCGTCGGTGGGCGCGTGGAACGACGAGAGCGACCTCGAACGGCTGCTCGACGCGCTCGACTGAACGACGACCTTGCGCCCTCAGCCTCCGGCACCTCGTCACCGTAACCGCCCCCAGCCGCACGTAGCACGCTGCCCCTCCCTACCGGGATAGGCCCCAAGCCAGCGGATGCCGGGTCTATGTTTCGTTCAACTCGTGATTCGCGCACGCGTACGCGCGCGGGCGCGAATCACGCCCAAAAGAACAACACCACCACCCCACCAGATCCCACACCTCCGCTCGCCCCCAATCCCACACCTCCGCTCGCCGAAAGCACCCGCTCCCGACCCCACCGGCCCCGGTCCATGTCGACCGCACCCGACCGGTCCGCCCATGCACCAAACATCCACTACCGTCCCAGATGCCCGACGCTCCGACTCCTGCCCGCACCGCCATCCTCTGCCCTACACCGACAGCTCCCTACCTCCGCCTACCCACCCCGGCGCACCTCGGGTCTATGTTTCCTCCAGCCCGCCATTCGCGCCCGCGTACGTGCGCAGGCGCGAGTCACGCCCCAAAAACAACACCACCACGCCGCACGACGACACCCCGATGCGGCTTAATGCCCAGCTTAGCATTGTTTCCGCTTTGCTGTTGGCGGACCGCCGGGGCTGCGCATGGGAGCGCGCGCGCACGGGCGTGTCGCCCGACCCTATGAGCGCGTCCCCACCCAAGACACCCGAGAGCCCGGAGCCGGCCGAGCCCCCTGAGCCGCTGGCGCCGGGGATCGCTCCTGGCACGACCCTGGCGCCTTCAGACGCAGCCCCCGCCGCGGGGCTCGCCTCTGCGGCTACAGCCCCCGCCGCCGAAGCCCCAGCCGCTACAGCCCCCGCTGTCACACGACCACCGGCAGCCGCGACGCCCACTGCACCGGCCCCCCGCGCGCGTTCGGCACGCGCCAGGCCGCGGCCTGGCGCGCAGACGCTGCTGGGCTACGCGGCGCTCGCGCCGGTGCTGGCGCTGGCGGCGGTGCTGAACACGCACAAGCTGGCACAGAACGGCTACGCGAACGTGTTCTACTCGGCTGGGGTGAAGTCGATGCTCGGGTCGTGGCACAACTTCATCTTCAACTCGTTCGACCCGGGGGGCCTGATCACGGTCGACAAGCCGCCGCTCGGCCTATGGGTGCAGGTCGCGAGCGCGAAGCTGTTCGGGTTCGCGCCGCTGAGCCTGCTGCTGCCGGATGCGATCATCGGGGTGGTGTGCGTCGCGCTCGTCTACGCGATCGCACGGCGCCCGTTCGGCCAGCTGGGCGCGCTGGCGGCGGCGTTGACGCTGGCGGTGTTCCCGGCGTTCGTGGCGTCGTCGCGCGACAACAACGTGGACTTGCCGCTGATCCTGCTGATGCTGCTCGCGTGCGGGGCGGTGCTGCACGCGATCCGCAAGGGCGGCTGGTGGAGCCTGCTCGCGAGCGCGGGGCTGGTCGGGCTGGCGTTCAACACGAAGACGCTGGCCGCGTACCTCGTCGTGCCGGGGATCGCGGTCGCGTACGCGCTGTGCGCGCCGGACCCGATCGTAAAAAGGCTGCTGAAGCTCGTCGCGGCGGGAGCGTTGATGGCGGTCGTGTCGTTCGCGTGGATCGCGTATGTCGAAGCGACGCCGGGGTCCAAGCGCCCGTATGTGGGCGGTTCGACGAACAACACAGAGATGGGGTTGACGTTCGACTACAACGGGCTGGGCCGCGTCGAAGGCGAGGTGGGCGGCCCGGGCGAAATCTTCGTGCGTCTCGGCGCGGTCGCCCCGTTCGGGCGCCAGTACCACACGGCGCTGCAGCTCGGCGACAAGCGCGTGCGGGTCCCGAAGACGGCCGCGACGCCCAATCCGATCCTGCCAAACGGCCACTACGCCAACCCGACCCCGTTCGGCGTGCCGCCGGGTCCGCTGCGGCTGTTCGAGTTCGGGCTGGGCGATCAGGCGGGGTGGATGGTGCCGTTCGCGCTGTTCGGGATGCTGGCGCTGGCGCTGGTGGTCGTGTTCGCGCCGAAGCGAGATCGGGAGGAGGACGCTGGCTTAGCCAAGAGAGATGGCCTTGGCCTGGCCGGGGACGCCGCCAGCCTCACCACAGCAGATAACCATCACGTCATCAAGCCTGCGGTGCACGGAGCAGCCGACGACCCCCACCCGGTCGATCTGTTGACGGCCGACCCGGGCGGCGGACGTCAGGCCGAGCCCAGGGTCGAGCCGGGGACATCGCGGCGCCGGCGCACGCGGGCCGAGACCGCGCCGGGGTCCGGAACGGCGGGCCACTCCGCCACCGCCCAACCGTCGTGGTGGGCCCGCATCCGCCGCGACCCGCGCACGGCCGCGCTGATCGTGCTCGGCGGGTGGTTTCTGACGGAGGCGGTGATTCTCAGCTTCTCCAAGGGCATCGTGCACCCGTACTACACCTCGGCGCTGGCGCCGGGGACCGCGGCGATGGTCGGCGCGGGGGTGGCGGCGTTCGCCTACCTCGCGGGCCGCGCACCGCGCGGCTGGATCAGCCTGTTGCTGGTGCTGCTGCCGGCGGCGGTGGCGGGCACGGTCGCGGCGCAAATCGTGCAGCTGCACCGGGTGCACTACATGCACTGGTTCCACGTGCCGCTGGCGGTGGCTGCCGGGGCGGCGGCCGTGCTGGCGCTCGCCGGGTTGGCGGTGCGCCGGCTGGCGGCTCCGGCGCTGGTGCTGGTGCTGGGTGTACTGTCGATCGCCCCGGTGGTGTACTCCCACACAACGTGGTCGGTGCCGGTCGAGGGCACGTTCCCGGCGGCGGGCCCAAGGGTGGCGGGCGCGCTCGGCACGTATGGGATCAGCGCACATGACGTGAAGGTCGACAGGGACCTGATGCGCTACGTCGACACGCATGGCCCGACGCACCGCTGGGAACTGCTGACGGTGTCCTCGAACACGTCGGCGTCGCTGATCCTGCTCGGGTGGCGCGCGGGCGCGCTGGGCGGCTACAGCGGCACCGACCCGGCGGTCAACGGCCCGCAGCTGTCGCGGATGGTCGCACGCCGCGAAGCGCGCTATGTCGTGCTCGGCGGCGCTTACTCGAGTCGCGGCGGCAACAAGGCGACGCAGGCCGTGCTCGACGCGTGCCGCGAGATCCCCAACGAAGTGTGGTTGCACTTCCGGCGCTACTCGGTGTACAGCCTGGTGCTGTACGACTGCGCGGGGCGGGAACGCCAGCTGGCCGCGCAGGCGTGAGCGGCTAGGCCACCACGGCCAGCAACCATCGCCTGCCTGCCACCAGCCGGTGTGCCCACCTCACTGCGCCCGGCCAGCCAACCATTGCCGGCCGGCCTGCCGTCACCACCGACCAACGCAACCCACGGTCAGCCCAGCAATACTGCTTGCAACTGCGGGCCAGCGCTAGGCCACCACGGCCAGCCCGCGGTGGAAGGCGCGCGAAAACAGCTCGCTCTCGCGGCCGGCCGCCCAGCGCGGGACGGCGGTTTCGCCGTCGGCGAGCAGGCGCAGCTCGACGTCGCCGCCCGGCGCGCTGAGGATCGCGTCGCGTACGAGCTGGTCGCGGGAGCGCTCGAGGTCCTCGGCGAGCCGCAGGAGCACCGCGCAGCGGTCGAGGCGCTCGCGGTCGCCGTCGGCGAACAGCGGCCCGAGCGGTCCGGGCTCGGGTAAGCCCTTGCGGTGGTAGCGGGCGGATTGGGCGACGATCGCGACCTCGGTCGGCGAGAACCCGGGCAGGCCGCCGTTGAGGATCAGGTAGCGCGAGTGCTTGTGGTGGTCGTCGTAGTCGACGGACATGCCGATGTCGTGCAGCACGCAGGCCGCCCATAGAAGCTCGCGCTCGAGCGGGTCGCCGGCGTGCAGGCCCAGGCGCGCGAGCTGGTCGAACATGCCGAGCGCAAGCGCCGCGACGTGGCGGGTGTGAGCGGCGTCCATGTGGTAGCGGGCGGCGAGGTTCAGCACGGAGGCACGGCGCACGTCCCCGAACAGCGGCGGATCCTCCTGCTTCGCGGCGGGAGTCTCCTGTCCGGCCGGGGTGCCCCCAATCCCGGTCAACTCCCCCTTCCCGGTCGTCTCCTCCTCGCCAGTCTCCTCGCCAGTCGTCTTCCCCTCGTCGGCCAGCCTCACCTCTCTAACCGTCCCCCTTTCGCTAGCCGTACCCACTTCCCCGTCCGCCTCCCCTTTCCCGACCGTCTCCCCTACCCCACCGTGGCCGAGGTGGCGCTCGAAGAAGATGCCCTCGCGCAGCCCGGCCTCGGTGGCCTCGACCGCGGCGAAGTCCCCGACGTGCATGACCTCGAGCAGCACGGTCGCACCGGCGAGGATGACGTCGGCGCGGACGGGCTTGATGCCGGGGATGCTGGCGCGCTCGGCGACGGGGAGCGCAGCAAGGCGCTCGACCAGCTCTTCCAAGACGGCGCGCTCGATGGTCGTGCCCTGCACGCCGTTGCTTGGGAGCCCACGCGCGCGTTGGGCGGCGGCGGCGAGGTTGCGCACGGCGCCGCCGATGCCGACGATGCGACTGCAGGCGCCCGCGAGCCAGGGCGCGTCGCCCAGCTCGCGGGCGACGTGCTCGCGCAGCTCCTGTAGCTGGCGGCGCTTGGCGACCCCGGAGCCTGGGAGGAACCGCTCGGTCATCCGCACGGCGCCCAAGCGCCAGGAGCCGGATTTGCGCGCGCGGCGGTCACGTACGCGCACGAGCTGCAGCGAGCCGCCGCCGAGGTCGAGTACGTAGCCGTCGCGCAGGGTGGTCGAGTTGACGGCGGCGAGATAGCCGTAGCGCGCCTCCTGCTCGCGGCTGAGCACCCGGATCGGCAGGTTGTTGGTGCGCGCACGGGCCTGGGCGAGGAAGTCGGCGGAGTTCTTGGCGTCCCGAATCGCGCTGGTCGCGACGGCGTCGATCTCGGTGCTGGCCAGGCGCGCGGCGGCGCAGAAGTGCGCGAACACGTCGAGCGTGGCGAGCGCGCGCCGGACCGGCTGCTCGCCGAGGAGGCCGGTCGCGCCGATGCCTTCGCCGATGCGAACCGACTCGTAGATCTCGTCGGTGCGCTGCCACCAGCCGTCGGGGCTCGTCGAGAAGACGACGAGCCGGAACGAGTTGGAGCCCAGGTCGATGATGGCGTGGCGGCGCTGCGGCTGCATAGCAAGCAGCGTATTGGCCGCGGCGGAGGGCTCCGCCGCACCGGGCACGCAGGCTCAGCGTTGATCCAGCGAGAACGACGGTATGATGCCTGGCGTCGCTGGCGCCCCGAAAGCCGGACCCCAGGGCGGTCCCCGAAACCTGGACCCCCCGGTCCCGAGAACTGCGGCCCTTCAGCCCTGCTTGTCGCTGGTGAGCGCTCCGGTCACGTGGCGGGCGTCGGAGAAGATCTGCGCGTGGGAGACGAGCCCGTTGGGGGTGAACTTGACGACCCAGGTGGTGGGAACGTTTTCGAAGGAGCCGCCGGGGCCGCTGCCGCTGACGAGCCCGAGCACGACGACAGCGCGGCCAGCGGCGCGGATTTGGGTGGGATGGACGGTGAGTTGCTGCCAGTGCGTTTCGACGTCTTCGAAGTAGCGACGGATGCCGTCATGGCCGCGGTAGGGCTCGCCCGCCCGGGCAACCTCGGCGGTCATCGGTTGGAAGACGACGGCGGGGTGCAGGAGCGTGAGCGCGCTCTCCAGGTCGCGGCTGCTGAAGTGGTCGAACAGCTGCGCTACGGCGGCCTCCTTCGACAGCGGGGTGTCGGCTGCCTGCGAAGCCTTGGCTGTCTTGGCCGGCCTACCGCCCGCCTTCGTCGGCGCCCCGGCCTCCTTCACCCGCGGCGCGTCAACCGACGGCGCGACTGTTCTCGCCAGGACGTTCATCATGGTGTCATCTCCGGTCGCGCATTCCATTGCCGCTGTTCGCACCGCGTATTCTTTCGCTCGATCGCAGCTCTGCCCTAAGCCGCAGGGGACTTCGATCCGCGCCCCCGACACCTCGCTGCAGAAGGTACCCGGGCGGACCGGTTTGCAAACGCGGCGAGATGCACGGCGTGAGCCTGGCGGAGCAGATGATCAACGCTGTCGGCGGCACGGCAAAGCCATGCAGGGAGGCGTGCAGCACCAAAATCGGCGACTCAGACTCGCAGACCAGATCGGCGACACAGATCGGAGAGGCGGCCGGACAGCAGAACCTATTGCTCGTTCGCGCCCCGCGTCTCCCGTGCCCCCCGCGGGTGAATCGTCTCACCCCGGGCGAGCATCGCCACGAACTGCGCGATGCGCCGGGCCCGAGTGTCGGCCCGCTTGGCCTGACCAACCCGGTAAAGGATCGCGTAGCGGTTCTGGCTGGAGAGCCCTTCGAAGAAGCTGAGCGCAGCCGGCGAAGCTGCGAGCGCGGCGGCCAGGTCCTCGGGCACGGTCGCGCGCGCAGACCCCGGGTAGGCGTCGTCAACGCGCCCGTCGTCGCGGGCACGTTCGAACGCGGCCAGGCCGGCGGCGTGCATGCGGCCGTGCTCGATCAGGCGGCGGACGTGGGCGACGTTGTTTTGCGACCAGGTGGAGCGCGGCCGCCGCGGGGTGAAACGCTGCCGGTAGGTGAGCGCATCGAAACGGCGGACCTGGCCGTCGATCCAGCCGTAGCAGAGCGCCTCCTCGAGCGCGTCGGGGTAGAGCAGGCGGGTCGGTTCGAGCGTGCCCTTCTTGGCGAGGCGCAGCCACACGCCGGCCGATCGCGCGTGGTGCTCGCCGAGCCAGGCACGCCAGGCGGCGGCGTCGGGAAGGAGCAGTTGCGGGAGATCGTCGGGCATCGTGCGAAGCGCGGGGAAAGGGTAGTGGTTGTAAGCGAAGTCGTGTGGCAGCGGGCGAGGCACACGGGTGGAGCGCATTGGGCGCATCCGCGCTGGCAAGCCCGCAGACCACTGGCGCCGACGTAGGCAAGCACGCAAACGGCCAGCTTCGACGCAGGCCGGTGTCAGATCCGGTAACGACGCCGACCCGCCGAGCCAGCGAGCGGTTCGCGGGCGCCTACGAAGGCTCTACCTGCACCGCGGGCGACCCTAAGGCGACCAGCCGCGCGCGCGCACGTGAGAGCCGCGAGCGTACCGTTCCGACAGGCAACCCCAGCTCGCGGGCCGCGCCGGTGTAGGTCAGGTCGCCGACCAGACACAACACGACGACGTCGCGCTCGCCGGGCGGCAGCCGATTGACGAGATCGACGATCGTCCGCGCCCGGTCGGAAGCGTAAACGCGGTCGGTTGCCTCGTCCGCCAGGTCGTCTTCGGTCAAGGGAGGCGGAAGGCGCCGGAAAGCGGCCTCGCGACGGCGGGTCGAACGGAGGTGGTTGCGGATCACGTTGACCGCGACGCCGTAGAGCCAGGGCAGGGCGGCGCGCGTGGTCAGGTCGACGTCTTGCCTACGCCGCCAGGCCTCATAGAAAACAGAAGACCGAATCTCATCGGCGGTCGTCCGGTCGCCGGTGCGTCGTAGGGAGAACCAGAAGATCTGGTCTCCGTAGCGCCGGTAGAGGCGGTCGAAGTGGTCTGCATCGGAATCGGCTCGCTCGCCGTCGCGCTGCTCCATTGGTATTCCCTGTCCGCAGCGCACCGAGCGGTTCGTGAAGTTGGAATGACGGCATTCAATCCGAACCGCTGCGGACGGTGCGGACAGACATGGGTGCAGTCATCGCGGCACTGGTGGCCGCCGTGGCGCAAAGACTAAAAAAGGAGGGACTCCCGGCGATGCAGTTCAGACTGACCTTGGTACAGAACCTGCCGAACCGCGCCCCGAGCGCACTGTCGGTGACGTACACGTACAGAGACGGGCACATGACCACCTGGCCCGTCCAGGCGGTCGGCCCCGACCGAGACACGGCGGTCGTCGTCGTCGAATGCGTCGGCCACCTCATCCACCAGCAGGACGTCAGCACGCGTGAGCTGACGTCCCACTACCCCACCGCACCCCACACCGTCGTAACCGGCATCAGCAGCGTCCAGCCGGCCTGACGGCCACACCCGACGACCACACCACCTACCAAAGGAGGAGTAATGAGCACGCCGTACGAGATCGCGATCACAATGGCACAGGACACCGTCAACAAGTTGAACGAAAACCACTTTCGCCTGTACGGATTCAAGGCGGTGAAGGCCTCCGGCGGCACGGGCGCGCCGCTGGTCTGGTTCCGCACCTCGCGCTATGGACTGAGGACCGAACTCGCGTGGGCCGAGGACTACCAGGCGTACACCACGACCGGGCAGATCATCCCAAAAGGCCGCATCGTGGCGACCAACGCCTACGACATCGACCTCGACCAGACGCTCGCGGTTACCGGGACGGACGGCACCGGCGCCGTCGACACAGAGCATGGGACGGAAGCGGCGATCGGCATCCTCAACCAGACCTCGACGCAGTTCACGACCGGCATCTCGCAGACTCAGCCGGACGGGACCGTGACGCCGATGTGCGCGTTCAACCTGTTCGGCCACAACCTCGACCTGATCGTGCCGATCGAGAAGGTGCTGCTGATGTTCTCGAGCGAACCGGTCGATACGGGCACCGTCATCGAGCAGGCGTACAGCGAAGGGCTGATCATCGATCTGACGGCTGTCAACAGCCGCAAAGTGGAATACGACATCAACGAAGGTTGGAAGTGGGGCGGGGCAACGTGGGGCAAACGCGTCAAGCCACAGGCCAATCTCGTCCCGCTGCTCATCGAACAGGGTCCGACGCTCAATCAGCAGGGCGCCGGCGGCGGCCGCACCGCGCTCACGGCCGGGGACAGCTAAAGCGAGCAAGGCGCTCGTGCGCGATGTCCGCCGAGGGCTACGAAGTCACGATTGGGATGGCGGCCGCTACGGCGGCCGCCCTTTCCAGGGAAGGTGCCCGGCTTTGCGCAATGCTGGCGGTGGAGGCTTCCGGCCAGGCGTGGCCGGTCCTCTGGCTGCAGACCGGGCAGTACTCCGTGAAAACGTCGGTCAGTTGGTCGGGGACGTGCTCCGCCTACACCTCACCGTCGCAGGACCCGCTCAAGGCCGGAAGCACGATCGCCCCGGGGTTTTCCGTCCCGATCTCCCCGGGCGAGCAGCTGACTGTCGATCAACCGACGGGCACCGGGGAAGTGACGGCCCCGGGACCGTCGGCGAACGCGATTGCCGTTTTCAACACGACCACCACGCCGCTCGCGACTGGGATCGCACAGGAGCTGACCGGCTCTTCGCCGCCGATCTGCGTGTCGCCGCTGCATGGAAAGTCGGTGGACCTGTTTGTCCCGCTGGGGCAAATCCTGCTCGCGTTCTCGACGGTGCGCGCCAAGCCCGGCACGGTCGTCAAGTCGCTGTTCGCCCCCGGCATGCTCGTGGACCTCACGGGGGCCGCGACACGGACCGTTCAGTTCGACATCGACCAGGGGTGGTCTTGTGGCGGCGGCGCCTGGGGACAGGAAGTCACAGCGACAGCCGATCTGGGGCCCCTGCTCGTCAGGCAATCCGCTTTGCTGTCCCGCGCGGCGCGGAGCTTCGCGGCGAGCCTCTGAGCGCGCTTATCGGTCAGGGTCGACGCGGAGCCAGGCGGGCGCGTCGGGAAGCAGCAGTTGCGAAAGGTCGTCGGGCATCGTGCTCGACTGGGGCGCTCGGGCCCGGCTCACGTCGACACGCGGTGCCACTGGGCGCCGTCCCACCAGCGCGTGCCGTCGGCGGAGAGGTGGGGCTCGGTGCCCTGCACGTCGCTCGGTTCGGCCGGCGGCGGGGCTGCCGCGCCGGCCTCCACGAGCCGCACCTCGACCAGCAGATCCTCGTCTTTGTAGTAGCGGACCAGCTCGATCACGAGCGGGATGAAGCACAGCAGCAGGCCGACGAGGACCCAGACGATGTTCAGTTCGCGTTTTTTGATCAGCAGGGTGCTGGTTTCGGTTTGCATCGTGGGCGTGTAGCCCTGGGCGACGTAGTCGAGCACAAGGCGCTCGCGCTGTTGGGTGTTTGCCACGGTGACGACTTGTGGTATGGCCATCTACCCCTCCGGTGGTTGTCGGGTTGTGATTGTGGGTGCCCCCCGGTACGACCCCGCACCATCTCGGGCGTGCAACGCGGCGGACGCCCCGCGCGGGTCCCCCACGTGTCGGGCCGAACTTGTGGGTGCCTCCCGGTCCGCCAGCAGGCACACGACCGCGGCAAGCGCGAGCACGGGGCCGAGCGGGTGCGCGGCAATGCTCTCGCGCAGCCGGCCGCGGGTCAGCGCCGCGAACGACCGCGTCAGGCCACAGAACGGGCAGCGGTGGCCGGTGAGCGCGCGGAAAGGGCATAGAACAAGGTCGTTGCGGGCCGCAACGGGGCTTGCCAGCGCGAGGGCGAGCAGCACCTCGGCCGCCGCGCGCCGCGTGCGCGGGTCGCTCGCCGGCGCGCTTACGCGCCGGCTCACCGGCCTTCACCCCGCCGGCTCACTGGCCCCTCACTCAAGCCGCTCACCAGCCTCTCACCCGGCCACGCCCGGGCCCGCCCAGCGGCCCCTCACCCGACGGTTCACGCGCCCGCCGCCAAGGGCGGTTTCTGCTCGCCGAACGGCTCCAACGAGACGCGCGGCAGCGTCCCCAGCACGGGGTTGCAGTCGGCCACGCGACAGCGCTCGCGCTCCACATCCGGCGCGAACTCCAGCAACACGAGCGCCGTCGGCGGCAGTTTGCGCAAGGCGTCGGGCTCGAGCACGTAGTCGTTGACGAGCGTGACCGACTCCGCGTCCTGCTTGGTCTTGGCGTCGGAGCCGCCGATGCTCCCGCCCCGGCTCGTGTTCCGGGACCAGTTGTTCCAGGCCTGCGACTCGCCGACCGACCACGAGTCGGTCCAGCTCGTGGTTTCGGTGCTTCCCACGGTCGCGGTGCGCTGGGTGAGCTTGAAGTGCTCGCCCTTGCCGATCAGCTCGGCCGCCTTCGCGGCTTCGTCGGGGTTGCCCATGCGCATGATCGCGGTCACAGCTTCGCCGGAGCCGGCGACCTCGAAGATGCTCGGGCGCAGGTGCGTGAACAGGTAGACGATGCGCGTCTGCAACATCTCCGCAAGCTGGTCAAGCCGCTCGAGGTGGCGCGCACGCAGCCGCTCGGCGCCAATCACGATCACCGCCCGCCCGGGCCCCTCGCTCGCCAGGCGCAGCCGGCGGATCGTCGCCTGCACGAGCATGTCGACGAGCAGTTCGTTGAGCAGCGTCGCGCCCTCGCGGCCGACCGCCACCCCTTCGCAGGCAAACCCGCCGGGCCCCGCGTTGCCGGTGGAGCCCGCGTCAGCGAGCCGGCCGAGCGAGCGCAGCGGCGAGAGCTGGGACTCGAGCGCGACCAGGGACTCGTTGATGACGCGGCGGTAGTCTTCCTGGAACGCGTCGGCGAGCGCGCTCCACTCCTCGATGCTCAGCACCCCGTCCACGCCGGTGGGCGGCGGCTCCTCGCGCAGGATCACGCGCAGCCCGGCAACCAGGCGCTCCAGCGTGACATGCGGCGCGAGCGTCTCGCAGACCTGACCGAGGATGCGGTCGTCGAGGCTGCGCGCCCGCCGGTCGCCGCCCTCGCCATCGGCGTGCAGCGCTTCGACGACGATGTCCTTCGCCGCCGCGGCGTCGACCCCGTCGAACACGTCGAGGCGTTCCATGTCGGTCGGCAGCACGGTCGCGCGCGTCGCATAGCCGGCCTCTTCGGCGCCGCGAAACAGGACCGCGGCGATGTCCTGCTCGGAGAGGTCGAGCACGAACAGTTTTTCACCGGAGCCGAGCAGCGACGCCCCGAGCGTCGTCACGAACGCCTGCCGCCCTGCGGGCACGCCGCCGTAGACGTCGATGCGCCGGTGGCGCCAGCGCGGGCGCACAGCACCCCATACGGGCAGGCCGGCCAACCGCTGCTGCTCGTGCGCGTGGTAGCGCCGCGCCTGCTCCTCCCAGTGCCGCTGCGCGACGTCGTGCTCGGCCGACAGCCGCGCCCACTCGCGTTCCCAGCCGGTCTGGCCCGGCACACCCGACGCCTGCGCGGCGGCCTTGAGCGCGCGTCCGCGCCAGTAGATCAGGAAGGCGCCGAGCGCCCACATTCCCCATACCGCCCCGTTCCAGCCGCCGGTGATCTTGCCGCCCTCGGCGGCGTCGGCGATCAGCACGGGCACGAAGAGCACGGCGAGCCCCCACAGCCAGCGCGTCGTGCGCCAGCGGCGCAGGCGGCGGTGCGGGTCGCGGGGGTCGTCGGCGAAGGTCTCCCTGGAGGGGAGCGACGGCGCGGGTGGCGGCGGCGTCGCAAAGGGGACGTACAGCTTGGTGACGTCGCGCCACTCCCAACCCCAGCGTTCGCCCGCTGAAAACAGCAGCGCGGCCGCGCCGTCGCCGCGCTCGGGGGCGGGCCGCGGCGGGCCTAGCGCGGTGTCTGTTGGGCTCGCCATCGCGGCGTCTCCGTCCGCCGTCTCACAATCCGCTGCCCCTCCACTCGCCACCCCTCCACTCGCCACCCCTCCACTCGCTGCCCCTCCACTCGCTGCCCCTCCACTCGCCACCCCTCCACTCGTCGTGCCTGCACTCGCCGTCCGCCCAGCGCTTGTCTCTCATACCGACCCGCCCGGCTGGTCGAACTGGTAGGAGCCAACATACTTGAGCGTGCCGTCGTCGATGCGCTGCTGCACGTGCGGGACGAACGCCTGGTCGATGCCGCCGGCGCCAAGGTTCGTGTTCGCCTCGGTCGACGCGACCGCTATGTCGCACGGCTTGGTGAACTGGTAGCAGTCCAGTTGCGTGGCGTCTTTGGGCAGCTGAACGCCGTCGCGGTAGGCCTCGCCGTCGTAGGCGACGTCGTTGAGGTCGCCCTCGAGCACGCCGAAGCCGGAGTGTTCGCCTTTGTCGTTGGGCGCCATCCAGATGCGGTCGTCGGAGCCCTCCTCGCCTACCCGCCTGTCGCTCCAGGGGTCGACCCCGACGTGGTCGGGGGGGTTTTGGTGGGCGTCGGCGTCGTCGGACGCGCGCTCACCGGCGGGCCCCCGGGGTGCAACCTTGTCCGCGTGCTCCCACTGCTCGCGGCCGCGATCGGCGTCGGCGGGTTCGGGTGGCGGTGGCGGCGGGTCGGGTGGTTGCTGCTTTAGCTCGGACATCAGCGACTCCCTTCTGGGCTCGTACCTTTAGCTGGGCCGGCACTCTGCACCGCACTCCCACTCGCTGCCAGACCGACGCTCTTCACCGCGCTCCCCCTCGCTGCCGGACCGGCACTCTGCACCGCACTCCCACTCGCTGCCAGACCGACATCCCCCACCGCGCCCGGACCCCCCGCCGCACCCGAGCCCCCGCTGTCGCCGGCCACGTGAGCCACGGCGAACCGAGCGGCGGGCCACCCGTAGGGGTGTGCCGCAAACTGCCGCACACGGTCCGCCAGCGCGCGCGCCCAGCGTTCGTCGGTGCGGGGCACACCGACCGCCGACTCCAGCGCGGAGGGCGTGTCGCGTCCGAACAAGACCTGTTCCGACTCCGCGCGGGCGAAAGCGGTCGACCAGTCCGCCGGCGGCCGGTCGTCCTCCAGCGGCGAGCGGTCGAGTTGGGCATTGACCACCGCCGCAGCCCGCACGGCGAGCGCATCGGGGGAGAAGTGGCGCGCGATCACGGACGAGCGGGAGGCCACGGCGCGCTGCACGGCGTGCGCGATCGCACACTCGCGTTCGCGCTGGGACAGCCGCCGACAGTCGTTCAGCAGCGCACCGCCCGCCACGGGGGCTTCCTCGCCGAGCAGGTGCGCGACGACGACCAGCTCGACCCACAGCGTGACGCGCGGGTCGCGCTCGAGCAGGCGCTGGGCGCGGCGCACGTCGCGCAGGCTGCAGGGCTGTTCCTGGCAGCAGGCGCCGCAGGCGACGCTCATCCGCCCGGCGAGCGGCAACTCGTCGCCGAGCGACTGGTCGGACTCGCGCGCGCTGCCGCACTCCATGCGGACCAGGACCGGGTAGTCCATCGCGTCGCTGAACGCGGCGGCTTCGCCGGTGCGCAGGCCGACGATGTACTCGGACTGGGCGTCGGTGAGGTTCATCGTGGCGCCGACGGCGTCGCGGTCGTCGCGCGCGGGCAGGCGGTGGATCACCTTGACGGCGGTGTTCTTGATGACGTCGGGGATGATCTTCTCGGGGATCTGCTCGGCGACGACGATGCCCTGGCCGTAGGCGCGCACCTCGGCGAGCAGGTTGGCGAACAGCTCGACGGCGTGCGCGACCTGGCCAAGACCTTCGGGACGGCGCAAAAGGCGGTGCGCCTCCTCGACGACCAGCACGTGCCGCAGCTCGCCTTCGCCCGGCGGTTCGCTCGCGGCACGGGTGCGCAGGTGCTCGTACACGCGCACGATCGCGAGGCCCATCAGGAACGCCTTCTCCTGGTCGTCGCCGACGTCCTCCAGCTCGAGCACGACGTTGCGCGCGAGCAGGCCGGCGACGTCGAGCGGGTGGCCGTCGCCGAGGAAGCGCCCGGCCGTGCCGAGGCGCAGGCTGGAGAGGCGCACGTCGATGAAGCCGCGGACGTCCTGGGTCACCTCGGGCCCGTAGCCGATGCTCGTGACAACCTCGCGTGCGACGCGCTGCAGGTCGGCGAGCTGGGGGTAGCGGGGCTGCACACCGGCGACGGCTGACTCGCCGAGCACGAGGTCGAAGCCCTGCTCCTCGTAGCAGCGGGTCAGGGCGCGGGTGAGCACCTGGGGGAAGGGCTCCTCGGAGCGAAACGAGGCGAGGAACAGCGCGCGGATCAGGTCGAGGTGGGTTTGCAGCGGAAAGCCAGGCTCGGGCTCGAGCGGGTTCAGCCCGACGGGCACGCTGTCGGTCGCGCCGGGGCGGATGCAGACGACCTCGTGCGGCGTGTCGCGCAGGCGGCCGGCCATCAGCCGGTACTCGGCCTTGGCCGGCTCGATGACGAGCCAGGGGACGGCGGGGTCGGCCCGCGAAAAGCGCTCGAGCAGGCCACGGATCGTCTGCGACTTGCCCGAGCCGGTGGCGCCGCAGACGAAGGTGTGGCGCGTGAGCGTGTCGCGCGAGACGGTCAGCGGACCGACCTCGGCGCGCGTCGGCGAGAGGATCGTCCCGAGCGTCAACTCGCCGGCGGACTCGGGCGTGAGGTCGAACGTCGAGGGCACCCGCAGCCGCAGCCCGGGCAGCTCGGTGCGCGGTGTGAACGCGAGCGCCGCGAGCAGGTCGGTGCCGGCGACGATCGGCCACATCGAACCGTCCACATGGTCGGCGGCTTGATCGGGTACCGGCGCGGCCGCAGCCCCCAGATCCAGGGCCGCGTGCAGGTCGCAGGCGGGCGAGAGGGGATGCAGCGCGTACGGCAACTGCTCGACGTCGACCACGCTGCACAACAGCGCCGCCAGCCGCCGGGCCGGCTCCGGCGAGTCGTGCCCGACGAGTACGCGGATGTCCCAGAGGCCGTCGAGACGGCTGTGCTCCAGTTCGCGGTGGCGCGCCTCCATGCGCTCTGCCAGGGTCGCGCTCGCGCTGTTGGCGGATGCCTGCGCACGCGCGAACGACGGCAGCCGCTCAAGCGCGGCGGCCAGCCGCTCGATCTCCGCGTCGCGCACCGGCGTCGCCCACACCAGCCACGAAAACGGGCCCGGCCAGACGGTGGAGATGACCTCCTCCAGCCGCGCCGCGTGCAAGATCCGCCGCTCGTCGCCTGCATCGGTGCGGCGGATCGGCCCGAGCCGGCCGGCGACGGGCACCCAGTGGGGCACCTGTTCGAGCAGGGCGCGCAGTCCACGAAACTCGACACCCAAGACGCCGGGCGGGAGGTTCGCCGCACAAGGCCCGCGCCCGGATGCCCCCAGCGAAAGGTCCGCCGCACCAGGCCCGCCCCCCGATGCTCCCCGCGAAAGGTCCGCCGCACCAGGCCCGCCCCCCGATGCTCCCCGCGAAAGGTTCGCCGCACAAGGCCCGCGCCCAGATGCCCCCAGCGAAAGGTCCGCCGCACCAGGCCCGCGCCCGGATGCTCCCCGCGAAAGGTCCGCCGCACCAGGCCCGCGCCCGGATGCTCCTGGCGGCCGACTCGCCTCGCGAACATCCTCGCTCGCGGGCGCGCTGGTGAGCGAGCTGCCGCCCACGAGCACCTGCACCGGGCCGCCCCAGCGCGCCCGCGACCAGCTGACAAGGACGCTGTCGCCGGCCAGGTAGGACCCGACCAGCGCCGCGCGTCGGCGCAGCAGCCAGGGATCGACGGGGATCCGCTCAGCGGGGGTCCCGGGCGGTTGCCGCGGCACCTCTTCGACGAGACAGCACGGGATGCTGTCGAAGACCGCGCCGGGCGCGTCGTCGGGGCTCGGCAGGCCGCGCTCGCTCACGACGAGCGACTTGCCCTGGTCGATGTTGGCATGGGGGACCATGCCGATCAGACGAACCCCTCTCCGAGTCGCGCGATACTGGTGCCGTGTGCAGCTTCGGGCAAGGGTACAGAAGAGCCAACCCTTAGGTTCTTTCTAGAAGGCGTTTAGCGGGCGCGAACCTGGCCGCACTACGGTTGGACGTATGGTTGACCAGAGTAGATCGAAACACCCGCTGATCAGCGGCATCCTCGCAGTCGCGTTCGCAGCGCTCGCGGGCGTCGCGATCGGGCATTTCGTGTGGGACACCTCGAACGCGCTGCGGCTCCACGCGGGGTCGAACCGCTCCTTCGGGTCGCTTCATTACGCGGGCGCAGGCGGCACGGCAAACGGCGCGCGCTCCGGCGGTCTGTTCGGCCCGGGCGCCGGTGGTGCGGGCGAAAGCGCCGCCGGCCGCAGCACCGGCGAAGGCGCCGGCGCAGGTGAAGGTGGCAGCGGCGCGGGCAACGAACGTGTGGGCGGCGAAAGCGGCAGCTCAACCGGCTCCGCAGAAGGTAGCGGCAGCGCGGGCGCAGCGAGCGGCGGCAACGTATCGAGCGCCGTCACCGCCAAAGTCGACCCGGGGCTGGTGGACATCGACACGAATCTCGGTCTCGTCGGCGCCAAGGCAGCCGGCACCGGCATGGTGGCGACCGCGACCGGCGAGGTGATTACCAACAACCATGTGATCGCCGGCGCGACCGAGATCATGGCGACCGACCTCGGCAACGGCGCGACGTACCGCGCGCGCGTCGTCGGCTATGACTACAGCCACGACATCGCGGTGCTGCAGCTCGAAGGCGCCTCGGCGCTGAAGACGGTGAGCTTTGGCGACTCGGGGTCGCTGCAGGTCGGCGAGGCCATCGCGACGATCGGCAACGCCGGCGGCGCCGGCGGCACGCCGAGTGCCGCGGCAGGCCGGGTCGCAGCACTCGACCAGTCGATCACCGCGGGTGAGAAGCTGGATGGCAGTCGCGAGCACCTCACCGGCCTGATCCAGCTGCAAGGGGACCTGCAGCCCGGCGACTCTGGCGGGCCGCTCGTCAACGGCGCAGGCGAAGTCGTGGGCATGGATACGGCCGCGTCCTCGACCTTCCAGCTCGAATCGTCGGCCGACGAAGGGTTTGCGATCCCGATCGACGAAGTGCAGGCGGTTGCAGCCGCGATCGAGGAAGGCCAGACGTCGAGCGCGCTGCACCTTGGCGCGACGGGCATGATCGGCGTGCTCGTCGACAGCCGCAGCAGCGAAGGCGCGCTCGTCGAGGAAGTGCTCGCCGGCGGGCCCGCCGCAAGCGCTGGGCTGAGCGCGGGCGACACGATCGTGGCGCTCGACGGCACGAGCCTCGCCTCGCCGACGACGCTCACCGAACTGCTCCTGCAAAAGCATCCCGGTGACGCCGTACAGGTCACCTGGCGAACCGCGGCGGGCGAAGCACAGAGCGCCACAGTGACGCTTGCGAGCGGACCGCCGCAGTAGGGACGCGCCGTTCACCGACATGTCTAGCATCCGCGGTGGCTGCCCTGTGTAGACGCGTCGGCTTCCGTGTGGATGCGTGTAGATGTGTTACCTACCGCGTGGATGCGCTGCTACCGCGCGGGCGCCTGCGCCCGGATCATCCACAGGTTCTCCTCGAGCCCGCGCACGACGCCGTGGAGCAGATCGGCAGTGACGGTGTCGACGCCCTCGAGCCGGTCCATCCGTTCACGGATGTCCCCGATCGCAGTCGTGAGCAGCCTCGCGAAGGCCGCGATCACGTCGGCGTCCAGCAGCTGGCCCTCCGGCAGCTGCTCCAGCGGCGTGCTGGCCGCGATCGTGCCGGCCCGCCCGTCGGGCTGGTAGCCGAGCGCGACGGCACGCTCGGCGACCTCGTCCGAGGCGGCCCGCCAGCTGTCGACCAGCTCGTCGAGGAACAGGTGCAGCGGATGGAACAGGCGCCCGACCAGGTTCCAGTGCGCCTGCTTGCCGGCCAGCGCCAGGTCGCTGAGCGTGATGAGTGCGGCTTGCAGCTCACCGCCGATCGCCCGTCGGTCCTCGTGGCGCAGCGTCGGGTGGTGGTCCTCGCTGATGATCTGCTCGGGCATGACATCACCTCCGTTGAGGTCGTTGACGTGCCTTCGATCCTAGACCTATCGAATGCGTGGCCACCGCAGGGAGCGTGAAGCAGGACTACGCGGTGCAGGACTACGCGGTCGCACCGCGGGCATCTAGTAGGACTTCGGTAGGTGTTTGCAGGAGTTTGTGTGGTTGTAGGGAACTTGTGTGGCGTGGTGAGTTTGCGGACGCGGGAGTGTGGGGTCAGGGCGGCTGATCTGGAGGCGTAGCGGGCGGCGCTGATCGAGTTCGCGGCGGAGATGTACCGGCCGTTGGTGCGGTGCGATCAGCGAGCGAAGGGCGAGCAGTATGTGCGGGGGCTGTTGTTGGAGGGGCCGGCGTAAGTCGATCCAGCCGATAGCGGCCAGGCTGCCTGATGGTGATGAGGAGGGGTTGCAGCAGTTCATCACTGACTCGCCGTGGGAGGATGAGTCCGTCCGGCGGCGGCTGGCGCGGCGGATGACCGGGGAGATCGAGCCCGAGGGGTGGATCGTGGATGACACGGGGCTGCCGAAGGATGGGCGGTTCTCGCCCGGGGTGGCGCATCAGTATTGCGGAGCGTTGGGTAAGACCGCCAACTGTCAGGTGCTTGTGTCGGTCAACGCCGCGTCGGATCGCGCGTCATGCCCGCTTGGGTGGCGGCTGTTTTTGCCGAAGTCGTGGGATGAGGATGAGCAGCGGCGTCGCCGGGCGCGGATCCCTGAGGAGACGCGGCACCTCCCGAAGTGGCAGCTCGCGCTGGAGATCATCGATCAGCTGTTGGAGTGCAGTCTTGAGCGGCGGGTTGTGCAGGCCGACGGCGGCTATGGAGACACCACCGCGTTCCGGGTCGCCCTGGAGGAGCGCGAACTCGAGTACGTAGTGCAGGTCAAGGGCGTGACCTCGGCTCAGCCCGCCGGCGCGGTTCCCGTTAGGCCTGGTTATCAGGGTCGCGGTCGTCCACCGCGCCCGCGCTACCCCGAGAAGCCTGTCAGTCTCAGGGACTTGGTGCTCACCGCCGGCCGTGAGCAGGTCCGAGGGGTCGGCTGGCGCGAGGGTGACCGTGGCCCGCTTCAGGGCCAGTTCATCGCGCTGCGCGTTCGCCCTGCCAATGACGCTCAATGCGACGATGACGGGGTACTGCCCGAGCGGTGGCTGCTAGCAGAGTGGCCCGCCAAGAAGGACGAGCCGGTCAAGTACTGGCTCTCCAACCTCCCCGCCGAGACGCAGATCACGACGCTCGTCGGCCTAGCGAAGCTGCGCTGGCGCGTCGAGCACGATTACCGCGAACTCAAGCAACGCCTCGGCCTCGACCACTACGAGGGCCGAACGTTCTGCGGGCTGCACCACCACCTCACCTGCGTCACCGTCGCGCACGCGTTCCTCACCTGCTGCCGGCTCGCCCGCGGCGACCCCGACACCACCCGCCCTCAGCTGGCGGCAGCCTGATCAATCTCTACCAAGCCCACCGCGACCTGCAGACCGCGCTGGCATGCTGGCACGATCGCTGCCCCGTCTGCCAACGCAGACTGCCACCATAACGACCTACCGAAGTCCTACTAGTGTCATGGACTGGAAAGTTTCCGCGTTGGCGCCCAAGGCGCTCAGAGAAGAAGGACCGTAGGCCACTCGACGCTGGTCTTGCCGCGCCCAGCGGGGTTTGCCGCGCGCTGCCTCAGCCGCGATTGCAGCTGGCCAGCGCACCGGCGTAAAAACCCAGATCACTGCCCCAATGCGAATCCCAGTAGGACATTTCGTGCCCGCCGGGCCAGACATGGAACTGGACGTCGATTCCGTCGGTGCGTAGCAGCGTGGCGAGTTTCGGTGTCGGCCGAGCGAAACGGGTCTTCCGTCCCAACATCGAGCCAGAGCCTGGTTCCCAGATAGGCGCTCCCGCCCGAGCGCGCGGCGCCGATCACGTCGTTGCGTTCGAAGTCTTCGGCGCGCTCGAAGGCGCCTTCGGCGCTTTCGCCGCCGCTGCGCCACAGTGCGGCTGAGTCGCCCCCGACAGCGCAGAACACGCCCGGATGATCAAGTGCCAGGTCGTAGGCCCCGAAGCCGCCCATCGAGAGTCCGCCGATCGCGACCCTGCGCGGGTCGGCGTGAAGGCGCCGGATCGCTTGCGGGATCACTTCGTTCATGACGTAGTTGGCCCACTCGCCGTCCGCGCGGTTGTGCCAGTAGGAGTCTTCGCCGCCGTAGGGGAACACGACGTCGGGAGCCTTGGCGCCGAGAGCGGCCGGCGCCGCGAACATGCCGGACACGAGGTTCGATTCCTGGTTCTCGCCCTTGCCGTGCAGGAAGACGAGCAGCGGTCGAGAGGCCGCCGGGGAGGCGCCGGCGGGGATCAACGCCGACCTGCGGCATGGCGCCGTGCATGTCGATCCCGCGGTTTGCCCACCAGGTCCCCAGGCCAGCGGTGCTCGCGATCACGAAGACCGCGAGCACCGCTCGTCTTCGCCTTCTGCGCGCGCGACGGCGGGCGGTGCGCCTGCTGACGCGCGCCACGGACGTCTCCGCCAAGCTGCTCTGGCCGATCATCAGCTCCTCTTGTCGGTCTCGGGACGGTCGGCGTTGAAGTGTACGAGCGCTATCTGGCGATGCTGAACGGCCGCGAATGCACTGAGGTCGGTCGCCCTGCCGCGGGGCGCAAACGCGAGAGAGTAGGACACGGTTTGCATGGCGGTCGAGGGCAGCACGGCGCGCCGGTCGTGGTACTTCCCGTGGTACTTCAGTGAGCGAATCTGAGCTGATCTGAGAGCACCTGAGAGCAGGGGTCGCGGACGGCGGATGGCGGTCCCCGACTTTCGAGGACGAGCGCCAGTGCGTCAAGGCAGGCTGACGTCTGCTTTCGCAGGGCGAAGTAGAAGCGCCTCGCTTCGTGCTCGGCACGCTCGCGGCTCGCTGCAAGGCTGTGTCCTCACGATCGGTGTCCTGCGCTTTGGCCGCCGTCGATGTGCAGGATCTCGCCGGTCACGAAGGGCGCCGACTCGAGATAAAGGACGCCACCGACCACGTCCTCGATCTCGCCGACTCGGCCGATGGGGTGTAGCGCGCCCATCCCCGCGTAGGAACTCTCGTCGTGGAGCGGCGTTTTGATGACGCCGAGCGAAACGGCATTGACCCGCAGGCCGCGTGAGGCGTACTCGATCGCGAGCGACCGGGTGACCGCGACCAGGCCGCCCTTGGTCAGCGTTTGCAGCGCGGCTGGTCTGCTGCTGTCGGGCTGCGCGACGAGTGACGTTGAGACATTGACCACGTGCCCACGGCCCTGGTCGAGCATCTGTTTGACCGCGCGCGTCGTCATGTGAAAGAAGCCCGCGACGTTGACGGCGATCAGCGCGTTGAAGTCCTCGAGGGTGTATTCGGTGAAGGGCTTGCCGATGTAGATCCCAGCGTTGTTGATGAGAGTGTCTATGCGGCCGAAGCGCTCGACCGCCGCCTCCACGATGCGCTGCGCGGTGTCAGGGTCGGCGATGTCGCCCGCGACTGTCACGATGCCGGGGTCCTCCGAAGTCCCGATCGATCGAGCGGCAGCGATCACCGCATACCCGCGCTCGCGGTAAGCCCTCGCGAGACCTGCGCCGATACCCTGCGAGGCGCCGGTGATGATCGCGACCCGCTCCTCGTCGTGCTCGGGCGGCGGGCTCACTCGACGAGGTAGGTCTCGTAGATCACGCCGTCGGCCTGGCGGGCGCCGACGCTGATGTACACGCCCTTGTTCAGCCAGTCGAGCTGGGGAGCCGCCGTCTCGATCTGGGTAGAGGCGCGGAATGTGTACTCGCTCGCGTCGACGTCCTCTCCGCGCCCGAGCCGGGCGAGCACCTCGGCGCTACCGTGGCGGACTCCCCGCGACTGGACGTAGAGCAGATCGCCGTCGTCGGTTTGCAGCGTGTAGCGGATGTCCGCGAATGAAGTGCCATCTGGCAAAACGATCTGCCAGTCCGCGCTGGCGCCCGGGAGCAGCTTGCCGCTGATCTCCGGGCCGGTGAACGTCCCGCCGGTCTGGGGCACGATCCGCCGGTGGCCCTGCGCGACCTCGCCGAGATCCAGTGGTGCTCCGAGGGTCACCTCCAGGCGGTAGACCTTCCTGAGGCGAGGGTCCGGAAGCTGACCGCTCATGGTCATGCTGCTCATGTTGGCACCTGCGGGTCGGTTTCGGTTTCCGGCATCGATCCAGGGGGTTGTGCGGAGTGCCTGGCGACGCGGCCGCCGAGCTGGTTCGATCGCGAGCGCGCCGGACTCGCCACGCACCCCATCCCCAGGCGTCCATCCCGATCTCGCGGCGGCGGCCACCTTTGCCGTGGCGCGCGAGCAGCGATCCACGCCGCGGATCAGGGTCGGGCTCGGCCAGCGCGAGCGCATCCTGGATGCGCAGCCCACCACGCCAGAGCACAACAATCAACGCACGCAACCGCCAGCCGTGGCGATTATCGCCCGCATGGCGCATCACGGCGATGATCTCCTCCTCTGTCGGCGGGTCCGCCGGCCCGCACCGCGGGTCGCGCCTACCTCGACCTGCGCAAGCTCGCACGTGAGAACCAGCGCCCCGTCGACGAGCTGCTGCAGCTCCACGAACAACACGCGCCCGCCATGCGGCCCGGCGTTCGCGGCTAGCGGTGGCCACAGTGGCCGGCGCCGACTGGCCAGAGCCACAAGGCCAACGCGCTTCGATACCGTGGCCTGCCATGACGTCAAGGCTGCGTCGGAGGTGAGAGCGTGAGGTCGTTCGTGGAGGCTCCGTTCGGCGCCGACCTGGCGGCGGCGTGGTTCGGCATCGGGGGCGTGGTGATCGGAGCGATCACCACGGGGCTCGTGAGCTACCGGGCGGAACGGAGGCAGGAGCGGCGGGAGGCGGACCTCGCGTTGAAGCTCGCCCGGGCGGAGATCCAGGAAATCAGGCAGCTGGCTGACACTGCTCTGGCGGACCGGACGTGGCCGCCGGGTATGGCGATGAAGAGCTGGGCGCAATCGTGGTCTACCAACAGGCGCTCGCTCGCCGGAGGCATGAATGCGGGCGCCTTCGCCACGGTGGCAACCGCCTACGGCTACGCCGACCAGATCCAGAGCGGGCTCGCCGCCGGTGAGCGACCTTTCGCGCCGCCGCCCCCAGGTGAGGATCGCGGTCCGGATGAGGTGTTCTTCTGCAACGTCCGACAGGCGTTCAAGGCGGCAGCTGAGAGGGTGGGCGCATAGGATCTTCCGCCACCTGGCGAGACCGGCATTGGTTTTCGCTCGGCGGAACCCGATCGCGAATGTGTAAAGACAACGTGAAGGAGCGGGAGCATGAGCGAGCAGCCGGTTGATCTGGTGTTCGAGGGCGGTGGGGTCAAGGGAATCGGGCTGGCCGGGGCCTTTCTGGAACTCTACGAACAGGGCTACCGCCCGGAGTGCGTGGCCGGGACCTCGGCGGGGGCGATCACCGCCGCGCTGGTTGCCGCCGGCTACACCGGGAGGGAACTCGAGCAACTTGTCCTCGAAGACATGCACTTCCCGCTGTTCGAGGACCGTCCACGCTTTCACTTGCTGGGGACAGCGGCGGGTGAGGTGGTGGAAGTCCTCGGGGACCGTGGTCTGCATAGTGGGCAGTACTTCCTGCACTGGATCGACACGTTGCTGAAAGACAAGAACAAGACGACGTTCGGCCACTTCCGCGACGCCGGCGCCGCGGGAACCAACCGGGAGTACAGGTTGCAGGTGATCGCTTCGGATCTCACCGACCACAGCATGCTCGTCCTGCCGCGCGATGCGGCGAAGCTGGGGATCGCGCCGGACGAACTAGCGGTGGCTGAGGCGGTGCGCATGAGCATGTCGATCCCGATCTTCTTCGACCCGGTGATCCAGCGCAACCCGCAAGACGGGCGCAGGCACATGATCGTCGACGGGGGCATGCTCTCCAACTACCCGATCTGGTTGTTCGACGCCGAGGGCAAAGAACCAGACTTTCCCACCTTCGGGATGCTGCTGGTCGCCCCCAACCAGGAAGACCCGCTGTTGCCGAATCCGCCGGCCACCGCCGCCAGACACTCCGACGGAATGCCCTCGCCGATCGGCTACGTCAGGGCGCTCGCCGAAACCATGATGCAGGCCCACGACCGGTTCTACGTCGAAGAGGACAACTATGTGCGCACCATCCCGATACCGACCTGCGGCGTGACCACCACCCAGTTCGACATCACGCCCGCACAGACCAAGGAACTGTTCCAGTCGGGACGGACGGCCGCCAAGAAGTTCCTCGACACATGGGATTTCGACGCTTACAAGCAGCAGTATCGTCAGGGCACACCGCCCGGACGGCGGGCGAGGATGCTGGGATGAAAACGTTCGGGAGGCGCGTGGTCGTGGTGAGGATCCTCACATCCAGGACTGTCGAGTTGGACGAGGGCAGACACTGACGCGGAACGATGCGGATACGGTCACCTCGGCAAGAGAGCAGCGAGCAACGCAAGCGAGACCGCCCGCAAGTACTCGCACGCATCCAAACGCCAACCGGATACGTAATCGCCGATATCGACGGCGTGCGGGCCGGTGTCGGGCTCGTGGTCTGCCAGCACGGGTGGGCCGGCGTGTTCTGTATGGCGACCGATCCGGTCATGCGACGCCGCGGCGTCGCGCGCTCCGTCCTGCACGCAGCCGCGCAAACGGCACGACGCAGAGACAGCCGCCGCCTGTACCTCCAGGTCGAACACGACAACCGGCCGGCCCAAGCGCTGACGCCCGCGCGGGCTTCGTGCGCTCCCACGGCTACCACTACCGGCTCGCGCCACAGACACCCGCCTAGCCTCCTCGCCGCCCGCAGGCGTAACTCAAGACTCCGCAGGCGGCCGGCGCTCGCGCTTGCGTTCGGAAGCCCGGCGCTTGGCCGCCAGCCGCCGCTCGCGCGAGGCGGCGGTGGGACGGGTGGCGCGGCGACGCTTGGGAACGGCGAGCGCGCTCGCGAGCCGCGCGGCCAGGCGAGTGAGCGCAAGCTCGCGGTTGCGCACCTGCGATCGCTCGTCTTGCGCGGTGGCCACCAGGCGCGGCCCGGCGCGCGCCAGCACCCGGCGGCGCTGCGCGTCGGTGAGCGACCGCGAGGCGAGCACGTCGAAGCTCGCCTGCACCCGGGAGGCAGTGACGTTGGCGTGCTGCCCCCCGGGGCCGGAGGAGCGACTGGCGCGCACCACAACCTCGGCGAGGGGAATCGACAGCTCGCCGGTGATCCGCAACCGTCGAGGGCCGCTGCCCTCGGGCTCACTCCGAGGCGGGCCGCCACCCCCGGACTCCCCCCGACCAGGACCACCACCCCCGGACTCCCCCCGCCGCGGGCCGCTGTCCTCGGGTTCCCTCAAGGGTGCCACCGCACGCCGCGGACGTCAGGTGAGGTTGTCGAGGAGTTCGTTCGCACGCGACCACTGGCCCGGGGCGACGACGAGGTAGATGTCGCCGTGCCCGTGCCGGTCGAGCGGATGGTCGGCGACACACCCGGCGTCGACGCCGAGCGCGCGCAGCTGGTCGCGCCAGGCGACCGCCGTGTGCCGATCCTCGAAGGTGCCGACGGTCTCCCAATCCTCGAAGCGCGGATCGCCGATCGCGACCGGCGGGTCCTTGGCCGTGCCGCCGAACAGGCGCAGAGCACGCATCGAGATCAGCGTACACCGCAGGCCCCTCGGTCGCCGTGCTTCGCGCGAGCAGAGCACGGCCACGCGAGGACGGAGAGGCGTCCAGCTGCCCCGGCGCCGCAGCCCCCGGACGACGCGTCGTGGCACGCGGCGCGCCGCCCGCGATACTCCCGCAAATGCCCCTGCGCCCCGGTCCCGCAAGGATGCCCTCCCCCAGCCCGAACCGCCCAAGGGTGCGCCACGTGCGGGCCGCCGAGCACGCCCGTCTGCGCGAGCTGCGGCTGGCGGCGCTCGCCGGCGACCCGGCGGCGTTCGGCTCGACGCACGCCCGCGAGGCGGCGCGTCCGGCGGCGTGGTGGGAGCGCTGGGCGGCGCGCTCGCAGCAGGGCACCGACGAGCGCACGTTCGTAGTCGAGGACGACGGTGGGCGCTGGCTCGGGATCGCGTTCGTGCGCCTCGAAGCCGACCGGCCCGGGAGGGCGTGGCTCGGCGGGATGTGGGTCTCCCCCGCCGCCCGCCGCGGCGGCGCCGCGGCGCGGCTGTGCACGGCCTGCGCCGCCTGGGCGCGCGAACGCGGAGCCGAGGAGCTGACGCTGACGGTGGTCGTCGGCAACGACGCCGCCCGCCGCGTCTACGAGCGCGCCGGCTTTACGGTAGGCGAGCGGCTGACCGGCACCTACGACGGCCGCACGCTCGACGAGCACGCGATGGCGCGCCCCCTGCACGACGACGCTGCGCCGGAGTCGATTTCGTGAGGTGTGGGGACGGTCGATCGGTGATCGACCGTCGGCCTGGCCGCATGCGGCCAGGCCCCGCCGGCGCATGCGCCGGCGGTAGGAGGGGCCGCATGCGGCCCCTCCCGGGGCCGCGCATGCGCGGCCCCGAAACCCAAGCCACGGCGCACGCGCGGCCCAGACCCAAACACCACGACGCACACGCGGCCCCCGAACACCGCGGCGCGTGCGCAAACCTTCAGACCGGTCGCCACGCCGATCGGCATACTCCGGTTCCAAGCCCGCCCCGTTCTGTAGGGTCCGCAGCCGTGGGCAACACCTGCTACCTGTGCGAAATGGGCACCTCGGCGGTGCTGCCGTCGAGCCTCGCGGCAGGTGAAGGGTTTGGGACCTGTTACGACTGCGCTGTACACGCCTGCCCCAGGCATGGTGAGCGCACCGCGCAGTTCTTTCGCTGCGCCGACTGCATCGCGGCAGACGCCACGCGTACGGCCCTGCTCGGATCCACAGCCGACCCCGACGCCGTCGGCGCGGCCGCTCCACGCTTGTCGGTGTCCTCGGCGCCGGTGCGGGCGCGCTTCCAGTTCGCCCCGATGCGCGAGGCTCTGATAAGCGTCCGCAACCGGCTGTTCGCGGGAGAGCCACTGTCGATCGCCGACGCGGTCGCCAGCGCGGTTGCCGGCTCGACGCAAGACCCGGCCGGTCTGCTGGCGCTGCCGTCCGACAGCGACCGCGATGCCGCCGCCGAGAACGCCCTGGCTCGGGCCACGCTTTGGGAAGCACAGCTGCACATGGCCGGCGAGCGCGCCGGTTCGGATCGCGAGTTTCCCCTCAACCGCGCCACCGAGCTTGCGACGGCCGGGCTCGCGATCGCCTACGACGGGCGCGGCATCGAAGATCCGGAGCTGAGCCCGCTCGGCTTCCGCGGCGGCCTGACGCTGCCGGCGCCGGTCGTCGTCGTCGGGCACGCCTACGCCGAAATGAATCGCTACTCGCGGTAGGCCGGTCGCCCGTCTCCATGTCTGACCACCCCTGGCAGCCACTCGGGCGAGTGGACAGAGACAGGACGGTCGCCGAAGGCACGGCCGCGTTGCCGTTGGCGGCCAACACCGGCCACCTCAAAGACCGGCACGTGGCGGTTGTGCGCTGCTGCGCACAGGAGCAGCCGACACTGAAGTTGGACGTCGTGTTCGAGGGGAGGCTCGCGCCGTGCGTGTCGCCCGCAGACTACGAGCGTCTGGCGCCCCCTCACAACAACCCCGAGATCTGCGCGCGGCCGCTGACCGGCGCCGAGGCGGGCGGGCGTATCGCCAAGCGCAGCGTTCTCCCCGCGGTCGCCCTGGGCGGCGTGGTCAGCGCAGCGCTCGCCGTGGTGGTCCCGGCGAGCGCCATCGTGGCGGGGCCGATCGCCGCGGTGGCACTCATTCCGGCGGCCGGGGTCGCGCTGTACAAAGCTCTCAAGAACCGCAACAGGTGATGCCAGGCGATTGTGTCTCACCGCGTGCGCCCGCGCCTGGCATGCGTGGGCGCCTTGCGCTGCCCGGGCACGAACAGCCCCTCGAGCAGCGCGCCCGGACGGACGCCGAGCGCGTGGGCAAGGATCAGCAGCATCGTCAAGCCAGGCTCGCGCCTCCCCAGCTCGAGCGCGCTGAGCTGGGTGCGATGGATGTTGGCAATCTCGGCAAGCATTTCCTGCGAGAGGTCCTGGTGCTCACGCTGGGCACGCAGTTTCGCGCCGAAGGCGCGCAAGAGCTGCACGCGCTCGGCCTGGTAAGCGTCGTCCGTGGCCATCACCCGACCTCCGGCTTGCGTGCCTCTTGCATCGTCCACGCTGCCAGCCGAGAGGCACCTTGCCTACACGATGCAAATCTGTTAGATTGGATTGCCGATGCAGACAAAGCGATTCAATCGTAACTGTCGCCCCCACGGAATCGCCCGCCCACACCCCGTCACGCCGCCCCCACACCTCTACAGGACGCGCCCACACCCCCGCAGGCCACCCCCACACCCCCACAGGCCCCGCCCAGACCCCCACAGCCGCCCGATTCGCCGCACGCCCTAACTCCGCCCACTTTTCGCGCCACCGCAGGGCCCGCCACCCGCCCAGCGAGCTGCCACCCACAGCCGGCACGAGCTGAGTGTGCGCCGATACCCGCGTCGCATAAGCGACGACCCGTGCCGTTACCAAAAGTTACCGATTTCGGTAACGCCCAGTAAACCTCGATCAGGTTGAGAGCCAGCCCGATATGGCAAAGAACCCCCACCGACCCCGCGCCGGCAACCACCGCCAACCCGACGCCCGCAATCCCCGCCGACCCGAGCCCGGCAATCCCCGCCCACCCCGCGCCGGCAACCACCGCCGACCCGGCGCCAGGAACCCGTATCGCCCCGGCGTCGGCACCCGGCCCCCGTTTCTCGCGGGACGCGACGACGAGTTGCGCCTGTTCGAGAGAATCCTCGGCGACTACCCGGAGAAGCGCCGCAACCTGCGGATCACGGGTTTGCGCGGCGTCGGCAAGACGGTGCTGCTGAAGGAGTACGAGCAGATCGCAAGACGCCACGAGTGGGTCGTGGTGCGGCGCGACTGGGGGCCGCGACTGCGAGCGGAGGCCGACTTCGCGACCGCGATCTCCGAGTACCTGCGCGAAGCCGTCAACGAGCTGAGCGTCAAGGCACGGATCAAGGGAGGCATCTCCTCGGCATTGGCCGCGGTCGGCCAGGTGCAGATGGAAATCGGCGGGGAGTTGACGCTGTCGGTCGGCAAGCGAGCGTCACCGCAGACCAGGCCGGTCCTGGAGGACCGCCTGCGCAGCGCCGTCACGGAAGTCGGGGCCGTGGCGCGCGCCCAGGGCCGCGGTGTCGCTTTGCTGTTCGACGAGGCGAGCAGCGTGTACGACCGGCCCACCACGCGCCAATACCCGCTGGGCGCGCTGCTGTCGGCGCTCGTCACCGCGCAGGACGACGATGACGAGCCGTTGCCCGTGATGCTCGTGTTGTGTGGCCTGCAGCCGCTGACGGCGCACATTCACGCGGCGCGCGGCAACGCCGAGCGTCTGTTCCGCGCCGTGGACGTCAGCAATCTCACGCTCACACCGGAGTCCCCCGGCGCGCTCAGCGCGGCAGCTCAAGCGCTGGTTCGTCCCGCCGACACGATCGCCTACGCCGAGGGTCTCGCGGAGCGGATCGCCAAAGACGTCGACGGCTACCCGTACTTCATCCAGCGGTTCGGCGAGGCGCTGTGGGAAGCCGCGGACCTCGAGGGCTCGGACTCGATCACCCACGCGCTGTACGAGCGCAAACAGCCGACGATCCAGTGCGGCCTCGACGACGAGTTCTTCGAGCCCCGCTACCAGGACGCACGCAAGGCAGACCAGAAAACGCTGCGCGTGGCGGCCACGCTCGGAGGGGAGCGTTTCACCAAGTCCGACCTCGACGCGGCGACGGCGAAGTCGACGAACGCAACCGCTGTAAGCCTGAACCGCCTGCTGGCCAACGATTTGGTGTACCGCGACGGGCACGGCGTGTACGCGTACACCGCGCCGCTGTTCGGCGATTTCCTGAGGCGTCGCCACCCGCGCGAGGACGACGACTAGTGGTGGCTCCGTTTAGTTCGTGGTTTGTTGGAGGGGTTCTTTGGTGGGTGCTGATCCGGTCGCTGGTTGTTCAGCGATGATGGGGGTTCGGTATGGCTGTGCCAGCGAAGCAGATCGAGGTTCCAGAGGAGGATCGAGTGGAGCTTGAGCGGATTGTGCGCTTCTCGACTGGGGAGGTGCGGCTGGTCGAGCGGGCTCAGATCGTGTTGTGTGCCGCTGAGGGTCACTCGACTCAGAGGATCGGCCGGTTGTTGGGGTGTGCGACGAACACGGCGGCGAAGTGGCGTTCGCGCGCTACGAGCGAGACGGGATCGCGGGACTCTGCGATCTGCCGCGGCCGGGGAAACCGCTGATTTACTCCTGTGAGGAGCGGGCCAGGCTGATTGCCTAGGCGTGCACGCGTCCGCCGGCCACGGCGGGGGGGCAGCGCAGGGAGCGCTGGACCTATGACGAGCTCGCGGCGGAGGTCGGGATGTCTTCCTCGCATGCGCACACGATCCTCGCGCGCGCTGACGTCAAGCCGCACCGCACCGACTACTGGGTAATGAGCGACTTCACCGACCCCGAGTTCGAGAGTCGTTTGCGGGCTGTGTGCGGCCTGTACGTGGACCCGCCGGAGAACGTGCTCGTCATCTCGATCGACGAAAAGACGGGCATCCAGGCAAAGGCACCGACCAAGCCCGACATCCCGGCGGCGGCGGGCAAGCCGCCGCGGCGTGAGCACGAATACGAGCGCAACGGCACGCAGTGCCTGTTTGCCTGCCTAAAAGCCAAAGCAGGCGACGTGCTCGGGATGCCCTCAAAGACGCGCAACCGTCACGACCTGATCCGCTTCTTGAACCAGCTCGACGCCGAGATCCCCGTTGTCGAGGGCCAGCGGATAGTCGCGGTCTCCGACAACCTTTCGACCAGGGGCACCGAAGAGGTCACCAAATGGCTGAAAGGCCACCCGCGCTGGCGCTTCCAGTTCACACCGACCACGCTTCATGACTGAACCAGGTCGAGATCTTTTTCTCGATCCCGCACAAGCAGCTGCTCAAGCACGGCGCCCTTCACCTCAGAGCAAAACCTCGCAGAGCAGATGCTCGCATTCATCAAGACCCTACAACCAAACCACCAAACCATTCAAGTGAACCTACACCGGCAAAGTACTCCAGGCATAAACCCACAAACTAAACGAAGCCACCACTAGCGCCGATCGCCACGGCGGCGCAGGCCACCGCGGCGCCGGGCGTGGCGACTCAGCGCGGCGCGCCGCGGCGAGGAGTCGGCGCGGGGTGATCGCCCGGCCAGCGCGGCCTGGCCGCCACCGCACCCGCCCCCGCCCCGGGCGAGCGCCGCCGCGCGGGCGCGCGCCGTGCCGCGGGGGACCCCGGCGGCAGGTCGTACCGTGCCGGCGGCCGCCCCGCGGCGGCGGCGGCGGCTGGCGCGGATTGCCCGTGCAGGCCCGCCCGGGTCGGCCGTACGCGCAGGGCCGAGCTGCGCGTACGGCCGAGGCTGGAGCCGATGCCGGCGAGGGTCGGGAGTCCGGCGAGCAGGACCAGGAGCGCGAGCGCGAGACCGAGCGCGCCACCGATGACCCCGAGCGCGACGACCACGATCAGCACAAGCAGCAGGAAGCCGAAGGTCGGGATCGTAGTCGCCAGTCCGGTGGGCTCGCGCATGTCCTCCGGCGGGGCCGGCTCGCCCGCCGGGACCGACCTGCCCGGCGGGGCCGGCTCGCCCGCCCGGGCCGGCTCGCCCGGCGGGACCGGCTTGTCCGCGACGGCGGCATCGGGTCGGCCGTCCACCATGACTTTGTTCTACCCGCCCGGCGGCCACTTGAAAAGTCGATCGAGCCGCGCGGGCGTCCTGACTAACATGGCCCGCGGGCCCCCGACAACAGGGCGCCCGACCGGCGGCCGGCTGCGAAGGAGGTGCGCGCGCGCGAGATGGAACGCAAGTGGTGGACGCTGGGCGCGGTGTGCGTGGCGACGTTCATGCTGCTGCTCGACATCACGGTGGTGAACACGGCCCTGCCGAGCATTCGCAGGGATTTGCACGCGACGTTCACGGACCTGCAGTGTCGTTGGCGCTGCTCGCGCAGGAGTGGCGGGGCCCGGAGCGGGCGTTCGCGACGGCGATCTACGGCGCGACGATCGGGGTGGCGGTCGCGCTCGGGCCGCTGGTCGGCGGCGCGCTGACGAGCGGGATCGGGTGGCAGTCGATCTTCTTTCTGAACGTGCCGATCGGCGGTGCGGCGATCGCGGTGACGGCGATGAAGCTCGCGGAGTCGCGCGACCCGGGCGCACGCGGGATCGACTGGGGCGGAACGGCGACGTTCTCGGCCGCCAATGCGCTGCTCGTGTTCGGGCTGCTGCGCGGCAACGACTGGGGCTGGTCCTCGGCAAGGATCGTCGCGCTGCTGGCTGTCGCGATCGCGTTGTACACCGTGTTCGTCGCCGTCGAGTTGCGCACCGAGCAGCCGATGCTGCCGCTGGGGTTGTTCCACAGCCGCGCGTTCACCGGCGCACAGGTGACGGCGTTCGCGCTGAGCGGGTCGATGTTCGCACTGTTCCTGTACATCACGCTGTACATGCAGGAGATCGAGCACCTGACACCGCTGCAGGCGGGGCTGCGCTACCTGCCGTTCACGGTCGGCACGTTCTTCGTGTCGGGCGCCACCGCGTCGCTCGAGGGCCGGGTCCCGCCGCGGGTGCTGCTGGCGGCGGGGATGGCGATCACCGCGGTCGGCCTCGCGCTGATGAGCGGCGCGCAGGCAAGCGACGGCTGGACGGTGCTGCTGCCGGGGTTCATCGTCGGCGGGCTCGGCGTCGGGCTCGTCAACCCGGTGCTGGCCAACGTCGCGCTGTCGACGGTGCCGGAGCGGATGAGCGGGGTCGCGTCGGGCATCAACGACACGTTTCGCCAAGTGGCGGTCGCGTGCGGCACGGCGGGGTTGGGCGCGCTGTTTCTCGCGCTCTCGGAGCAGCGCATCGAGGACCGGCTGCCGGGCGTGAGCGCGACGCACGCGCGCGGACTGGCCGAAGCGGCCTCGTCGGGCACGCTCCCGGCGCACGCCCCCGCGACGGTCGTGCACGCAGCCCGCGAAGGGTTCGCGCACGGCTTTCAAACGATCCTGCTCGCCGGCAGCGGGCTGGCGCTGGCCGGCCCGGTGCTGGCGCTGCTGCTCGTCCGCGACAGCGACCTGCGCCACGAGCAGGAGCCGGTGCACGCGTCCGAGGCCGAGCCGGCAGCCGCAAGCGAGCCGGCGGTCGCGTAGGGCACAGCGTCGAGTTGTTGGGGACGGTCGATCATGATCGACCGTCGGCCTGGCCGCATGCGGCCAGGCCCCGCCGGCGCATGCGCCGGCGGCAGCAGGTGCCGCATGCGGCACCTGCCCGGGCCGCGCATGCGCGGCCCGGCACCTCGGCGCATGCGCCGAGGTGAACAGCACACCGCACCGACGCTCGGCCGTCAGGCCGCGGGTTCGCCGGGCCGGCGGCCGCGCTGTTCGCGCAACTGGCGGGCGCGGACCATGAGTTCGTCGATCTCGACGTGCAGCCCGACACACAGCCGCAGCAGGTTGCGGAAGGTGGGGTTGCCCAGCCCGCTGATCAGTTCGTTGACCTGCGAGATGTTTAACCCGGACTCGGCGACCACGGTCTCTCGGCTGATGTCGGGGTCCTCGGCGATCAGCACTTCGATTGCGTGGCCCAGCGCTGCATAGGCAGGACCGCGGGGTTTGGATTTCCTGGCGGGCGGCATCGGCGCCACCCTTACGTATCGGGCGGGGAAGGTGTTAACGCATATACACAGAAAGAAGGCCTCAGACAAAGCGGTTCACGCAATTTGGGAGCTTTCTTTTGACGACGGATCGACACCCCGACCCAGTGCCAGACCCAGTGCCAGACCCCGCGTTGGTCGCGCTCGGGAGGGCGACCGAGCGGCTGCGCGAACAGCATGCCATGACCGCGAGCGAGCTGGCCGCCGCGGCGGGGATCGCGCCGGCGCGCCTGCACGCGCTCGAAGCCGGCGAGGTCGACCCGGCATACGACGTGCTGCTCGCGCTCGCCGAGGGGCTGGGCGTGCAAGTCGAGCAGCTAGTGCGCCTCGCGCGAGAACTCGGCCACCCAGACAAGGCGTAGGTCCTGGACCCAGACAAGGCGTAGGTCCTGGCGCGCAGTCGCGCGTCAGGACACCCCCGGCCCCACCCCTCACTTCGAGGTCTCGCCAGGCGCCTCGCGGAGCCGCCGCCGGAAATCCGCGGCGTCGATCGCCGGGTAGCGGTAGAACTCGGGCTCGATCTGCTCGTAGAACCCGCGCAGCCTTGGCGCTGTGACGAGCCCGCTCGCAAGCATCTGCGCAAGAGCGAGCGCCAAGCCGGCGCGCAAGTTCGTGCAGCCGCCCGCGGTCAACCGGTGGACGCATGCCCGGCCGCCCTGGCAAAGCTGGCCATCCGCGCGAGCAGCGCGTTGTAGCGGCTGTGCGCCCCCGTCCCCCGCTCCCGCACAAGCAGCGAGTAGAGACGCTGCCCGGGCGGCTCGTACTCGCCGTCCGGGGACACAGCGGGGGGCTCGGGGACCTCGTAGCCGAGCCACCGCAGACGCGGGGCCGCAACCTGCACGATCAGCGCGGACTCGCTTTCGCGCCCGGCACTCAGGTCGTCGAGGCCGGCCTGCAACAGCTCCTCGCCGGGGAGCCGCGGGACGGTCGTGCTCATCGGTTCATCGTAGTCCTGCATACCGACGGTTCAGCCGCGCGGCCCACCGCATCGCACGACCTCCCCAACCGCGCGCGCCTCAGCCGTGCAAATGCCCGGCACGCGTCTTGCGCCGTTCTTCGGCGCGCCGCCGCCGCTGTTCGGCCGCGAGCCGCTGGCGCTGGCGTTTTTCTTCGGCGCTGTGCAGGCGGTGCTGGCGCTGTTCTTCGGCCACCTGCTGATGGTGGTGGCGACGCTGTTCGGCCGCCTGGCTGTTGTTGTGCCGGCGCTGCTGCGCAGCCGTTTTCTGGTGGTCGCGCCGTTCTTCGGCTTCGCGGCGCCGACGCCGGCGGCGTTCTTCGGCTTCTTTGTGGCGACGCTGGCGCAGTTCTTCGGCTTCGTGGCGTTTGCGCAGGCGTGCTGCTTCCGTCACCTGATGTTGGTGGCGACGCTGTTCTTCTGCCACGATGCGCCGGCGGCGCTGTTCTTCGGCGACGAGCCGGTGGTGCTGGCGTCGTTCTTCGGCCTCGCGCCGGAGCCGCGCGCGGCGTTCGTCGCGGCGCTGGATGCGCAGACGGCGCCGTTCGGCGGCAGCGAGGTTCGGGTGGCGCGGGCGGCGGACGATCGTAATGCCGAACGGGGCGAAGACCGCGCGGCCGCTGAGCTTGACCCGCAGCGACGCGGGGACGCCGCCGCTGGCCAGCCGGAAGATGTGCGTGATCGAGTAGCTGCCGCCGGCGCCGGTGACGCTGCCGACGGCGATCACCTGCCAGCGGCCGCGGATCATCCGCTGGAGCACCACGTGCTTGCCGGGGTGGGACGGAACGATCGTGCCGGTGAACGTCACGGGCGTGCCGATCACGGCCACGGCCGGGGGCGGGGCGAGCGTCACCTTGGGTACGACCCTGACGTGCGCGGGTCGACCGGGAGCCGCCGCGTATGCGAACGCGGCGATCGGCACCGCGAGTGCGAGTACGGCAAGCGCAAGCGCCCCCAACAGTTTCGTCTGCGGTTTCGTCTGCGAGAACCGGCCCTTCGACATGACACACCGCCCCTTCGTGAGTTCGTGGTCTTGGCACTGCGGTCGCGTTCCAGCCTCAAGCTACCCGCGCCGCGCGACGGTCCTGTTAGGAGTTCGTTGGGCTCTGCAAATGTTGAACTTCACGGCGCGATTCGCGCGCGCGCACGTGCGCAGACGCGAATCGCACCCGAAAAAACAACACCACCCTCCCCACCCCACGAGCCCCCTGGACCTCGACGGGCCGACGTGCGAGCGCACCGTCAGCGCCCGAAACGCGCCGGTACACCGCCAGCCGCCGCGGGACCTCTGCGCCTGTCGGCACACCAGAGGGCCGGTGCGCCGCCGGCACACGTGGAAGGACCGGCGCGCCGCCGTCAGCGTGCGGGCGGGCGGTACACCGTCACGACGGCGGCGCCGCCCAAGCCAATGTTGTGCTGCAGGGCACCGGTGGGACGGGTGGGATCTTCAACTTGGCGCCCCTCGGACTTGCCGCGCAGCTGCCAGGTCAGCTCGGAGCACTGCGCCAGGCCGGTGGCACCCAGCGGGTGGCCCTTGGAGATGAGCCCGCCGGAGGGGTTGACGACCCATTTGCCGCCGTACGTCGTCGCTTCGTCCTCGACGAGCTTGTGCCCTTCGCCCTCGCCGCAGAGCCCCAGCGCCTCGTAGGTGATCAGCTCGTTGGCGGAGAAGCAGTCGTGCAGCTCGATGACCTGCACGTCCGACGGCCCCATCTGCGCTTCCTCGAAGGCCTCGCGGGCGGCTTTGACGGTCATGTCCGAGCCGACGATCTTAATGCAGTCGGCGGTGTCGTCGAACGTCGAGGACAAATCGGTCACCATCGACTGGCCGGCGATTTCGATCGCCTGATCCCACAACCCGTGCTCGTCGACGAAGCGCTCGGAGGCCACCAGGGCCGCGGCGGCGCCGTCGGAGGTGGGAGAGCACTGCAGCTTCGTCAGAGGGTCGTGGATCATGCGCGCGGCCTTGATGTCCTCCAGCGAGTACTCGTCCTGGAACTGCGCGTAGGGGTTGTTGACGGAGTGCTTGTGGTTCTTGTAGCCGATCCACGCGTAGTGGTCACGTGTGGAGCCGTATTTCTGCATGTGGTCGCGGCCGGCGTTGCCGAACATCTGCGGCGCAAACGGCGACTGCTCGGCGTCGCGCAGCTCGAACATGCGCAGCATGTGCTTGTCCAGCGCCGGCGTGCGATCGGTGTACTTCATGCCGAGCGAGCCCTTCTCCATCTTCTCGAACCCAACAGCAAGGGCACAGTTGACAAGCCCGCCCTTGACGGCCTGGCGCGCAAGCCACAAAGCGCTCGAACCGGTCGAGCAGTTGTTGTTGACGTTCACCACCGGAATCCCCGTCAGCCCCAGGCCGTACACCGCCCGCTGCCCGTAGGTCGAGTCGCCGTAGCAGTAGCCGGCGAACGCCTGCTCGACCAGGCCGTACGCGATGCCGGCGTCGGCGAGCGCTCTCTCCCCCGCTTCGCGCGCCCAGTCGGGATAGTCGCCGTCCTTGCTGCCGGGCTTGTCGAACTTGGTCATGCCGACCCCGATCACGTACGTCTTCTGGCTCATCGCTGGCTCCCCGTCGTCGTTTGCGTGCCGGCGGATTCTAGATCAGCCGCCCCGACTTTGGCTGGCCAGCCGGTTTGTGCCTCTCGGCTCGCACTCCCCCTTCAGCTTTCTTTCAGTTTCGCCCGTCACCATGCCGGTTATGCGTCTGCTGGTCGTCGACGACGACCCGTCCGTGCGCGAAGCGCTCGCGCTCGTGCTCGATCTCGACGGCTTCGAGGTGTCGACCGCGCAGGACGGCCGCGAGGCGATCCGCGCGCTCGCCGTGACCACCCCGGACGTGGTGGTCCTCGACGTGCTGATGCCGGGGCTCGACGGGCTGGAGGTGTGCAGGCGCATCCGCGCGACCGGCGACCGCACTCCCGTGCTGATGCTGACGGCGCGCTCGCAGGTGAGCGAGCGGGTGGCGGGTCTGGAGGCCGGCGCCGACGACTACCTCGCCAAGCCGTTCGCGCGCGAGGAGCTGATCGCGCGGCTGCGCGCGCTGCTGCGGCGCACCGGCTGGGAGGGCGACGAGCAGCCGTTGCGCTTCGAGGACCTGGAACTCGACCCGCTCGCCCACGAGGTGCGTCGCGGCGGGCGGACGATCGAGCTGACGCGTACCGAGTTCCTGCTGCTCGAGTTGCTGCTGCGCCACCCTCGGCAGGTGCTCACCCGCGCCGCGATCTCCGACCACGTGTGGGGCTATGACTTCGGGCCGGCGTCGAACTCGCTGGAGGTCTACGTCGGCTACCTGCGCCGCAAGACCGAGGCCGCGGGCGAGCCGCGCCTGGTGCACACGGTGCGCGGCGTCGGCTACGTGCTGCGCTCGCCGCGATGAGACGCTGGGCGAGCACGATGAGCTTCCGTCGCCGCATGGTCCTGCTGGCCGCCGGCGCCGTCGCCGCGGCTGTCGTGATCGCCTCGGTCGTCGTCTACATCGTCACCCGCAACGAGCTGAGCGGGCAGCTCGACGCGAGCCTGCGCGCCAAGGTCACCCCCGGCCGGCAGTTCGTCAAGATCGAAACCCATCTCGGTCCGCGCGAGCTTGTGCGGCTCACGCGCGAAGGCAAGCTGCCGGCGCTCGCGCTGGCTGCCGTGCCCCCCGGCTTTGGTTTATTCGCCAAGGCCGGCAACGCGGTTCGAGTGCAGCCGCCCGGAGGCAGCGTCAGCGAAACCGCGCTTGCGCCCGCGCCCCCTACAGGCGCCGTCACGGTGCAGGAAGCCGGCTCCGGAGAAGGAGGCGTAGCCGCGCACGCAGGCGACTTCTCGCAAGCCGGCGGCCCCGTGCAAACAAGCGGCGGTCCCGTGCACTCGGCCATCGGCGGGAGTGAAGGCACAAGCGCCGTCCGCGTGCAGGACGGCAGCGGTCACGTGCACACGACCGTCCACGGGGATCAAGGCGCCGGCGGGGTGTCCCAGGAAGACTTCGCGTTCACGCGCCGCGCGATGCACCCGACTAAGGGAACCGCCCCCCTCGCCGCGGGGGAAACCGCGCGCCTCGCCGCGGGGCAGCAGCTGCGGCTCGTGCTGCAGGGCCCCGCAGTCGAAGGAGCAGCCGGCTATGCGCAGCTGTCGCTGGCCAACGGCGAAGCGCTTGGCTCGACGAGCCACAACTCGCTGCTGCCGATCACGGCCGCCACGCGGGCCGTCGCGTCGGGCCGCCGCAACGCGTTCTTCAGCGACGTGAACGTCCACGGCACGGCCGTGCGCGTGCTGACCGCACGCGCCGCCGGGGGCGCCGCGTGGCAGGTCGCGCTGCCGCTCGCCGATTTGCACAACACGCTCGGCCGCCTGCGGCTCGTGCTCGCGCTCGTCGTGCTCGGCGGGATCGCGCTGGCGGCGGCGCTGGGGCTGCTGGTTTCGCGCGCCGCGCTCGTGCCGGTGCGCCGGCTCACCGGGGCGGCCGAACGGGTGGCCCGCACGCAGGACCTCGGACACCGCATCGCGCCCGGCGGACAGGACGAGCTGGGGCGGTTGTCGGCGAGCTTCAACACGATGCTGGCGGCGCTGGAGCGCTCACGTTTGGCGCAGCGCCAGCTCGTCTCCGACGCCTCGCACGAGCTGCGCACGCCGCTGACGAGCATCCAGGCGAACCTGGACGCGCTGGCGCTCGGCGCGCAGCTGCCCGCCGAGAAGCGCGAGCGCGTGCTCGCCGCGGCGCAGGCGCAGCTGCGCGAGCTGACCGTGCTGGTGGGCGATCTGGTGGACCTGTCCAAGAACGAAGTCGAGCAGATCGAGATCGAGGACGTGCGCCTGGACCTCGCCGCCGCCGCCGCAATCGAGCGCGCGCGCCTGCACGCGCCGCAGTGCCGCTTCGAGCTGGACGCCGAGCCGTGTCTGGTGCGCGCCGCGCCGGCGCGGCTGGACCGCGCGATCGCGAACCTGCTCGACAACGCCGTCAAGTGGGCCCCCGCCGATCCCATCGAGGTGCGAGTGCGCGACGGCACGCTGCAGGTGCGCGACCATGGCCCGGGCATCGCCGAGGAGGACCTGCCGCGCGTGTTCGACCGCTTCTACCGTGCGCCGACGGCACGCGGACGCGACGGTGCGGGGCTGGGACTGGCGATCGTGAGGCAGACGGCGGAGGCTCACGGCGGGACGGTGCACGCGAGCAACGACCCGGGTGGCGGCGCGCGCCTGACGCTGGAGCTGCCGCCGCTGGCGATGACTACCGCAGAACTCGCTCGGCCGGAGGGGCCGCTGGCCACCGCCGGACCGGCGGGCGGCTGAGGGAGCGCCGGTCCGCCGGACCGGCGGGCGACTGAGAGACCGCCGCTGAGCCCGCCCCGCCGACAGAGCGCTCGCTCGCCGCCCCAGGGCGATTGGCGGGTGAGAGCGTTTCATCAAGTTCCTCGCCTGCTCTCAGGCAGTTCTCAGCTTCCGCGTCGAGAGTGACGTGCGACCACGCGAACTGCCCATAACGTCAGCCCGCCCGCGCAGAAGGAGATACGAGATGCAGAGCCCCGCCACCCCCACGAGCCGGTCGGCGGCGCGACCCGGCAGGGCGCGTCGGGGTGCCACGAGCCGGGCGTTGGCCGGCCTCGCCCTGCCCGCCGCGGCGCTGCTGTGCCTCGCGCTGCTCGCGGGCTGCGGCGGGTCCTCCAGTCCCGGCGTCGCCAAAATCGGCAACGCAAGCAGTTCCACGCCCGCCGCGGGCGGTTCGGGCGGCGGCGCGCCGGAATCAAATGAAGTGAGCGCAGCTACGCAGCAGAAGATGGTCAAGTTCTCGCAGTGCATGCGCACCCATGGGGAACCAGAATTCCCCGAACCGAACGAAGGTCACATCGAGATCCACAGCCAGAACGGCCGTGGCCCGAATCCAGAATCGCCCCGGTTCCAGGCGGCGGAAAAGGCGTGCAAACAGTATGCGCCGGTGAGGCAGGCGCCGAGCCCGGCGCAGCAGGCCAAAATCCAGGAACAGGCGTTGAAGTTCTCCGAATGCATGCGCCACCACGGCGTCCCCAACTTCCCCACCCCGGAATTTCCCTCGGGAGGCCACGTGGTGAGGATGAGGGTCAAGGCGGGCAAGTCAAGCGGGATCGAACCCAGCTCGCCCCAGTTCCAGGCGGCGCAGAAGGCGTGCCAGTCGGATGCGCCGCTGAAGGGCTTGAAGGGACCGGGGTCGGTGCCCGTGGGCGCCGGCCCGAAGGGGGGCGGCGTGCAATCCTCCCAATCGGTCGGTCCGTGAGCGCACGGCCGCGCCGCCGCTGGGCGGCCCTCGCCGCCGTCGCCGTGGTCGTCATCGCCGTGCTGCTGATCGTGCTCGAACCGCTTCGCGGGTCCGGCAAGTCGAGCGCCGCGGTGGCCGACAACGCCACGCCGACGACCCTGACGACGGTGAAACGCCAGTCGCTGTCCTCGCAGACGCAGGTCGACGGGACGCTCGGCTACGCGGGTTCTTCCAAGATCCTGGTGCCCTCCGGCAACGCCCCCACGGCCGTGCAGCAGTCAGAACAGCAGGTCTCGAGCGGCGAAGCGCAGCTGGCCTCGGCGCGACGTTCGCTGGCGAGTGACGAAGCGGCGCTGGAGCGCGCCCAGAGCCAGCTGTCGGCGGCGCGCGCGAAGGAGGCGGTGGACTGCGCCGGGGAAGGCGCCGCCGAAGCCGGCTCCTCGACGGCTGGTGGCGGGTCGGGCACATGCGCGAGCGACAGGCAGACTGTCACGAGCGGCGAACAGAGCGTGACCGGTGCCGAAACGAGGGTCACGGCCGATCGCACGCAGGTCGCCTCCGCGCAGAGTTCGCTGGCGCATTCACAGACGGCGCTCACCACCGCCCGCTCCTCGGCGGTGAGCTACGGGCAGAACGCGGTATACACGCAGCTGCCTTCGGTGGGTGAGGTGATCGCCCGCAACCACACCCTGTACGCGATCGCCGGCCAGCCCGACACCCTGCTGTACGGCCCGGTGCTGGCATCACGGGCGTTCTTCTCCGGCATGTCCCCCGGTCAGGACGTGGCCGAGCTGAACGCGAACCTGCAGCAGCTCGGCTACGGCCCGGGGCTCTCCGGCGAAGACTTCACCGCCGCCACCGCCGCGGCGATCCGCGCGTTTCAGGCCGCGCACGGCCTGGCGCAGACGGGAGAGCTGCCGCTCGGCTCGGTCGTGTTTGAGTCCGGCCCGGTGCGGGTGACGAGCGTCACCCCGGCGGTCGGCATGGGCGTCACGCCGGGACCGGCGTTGACGGTCAGCTCGACCGCGCGGCAGGTGAGTGTGAAGCTCGACGCCTCCGAGCAGGCGGCCGTGAAAAAGGGCGATCGCGTAGTGATCACGCTGCCCGACGGCCAGACGACGCCGGGCACGGTGTCGTACGTCGCGAGCGTCGCCGTGACGCCGGCCAGCCAGGGCGGCGAAGAAGGCACGCCCACGATCGAAGTCGACATCACCCCGACCGAACCGCAGGCCACCGGCCATCTCGATCAGGCGCCGGTGCAGGTCTCGATCACGGCCGCCAGCGTCCAGGAAGCGCTGGTGGTGCCCGTGACCGCGCTGCTCGCGCTCGCGGGCGGCGGCTATGCCGTGGAGGAGGTCCAGCCGGACGGGGCGCACCGGCTGTTTCCCGTCACGCTCGGGTTGTTCGACGACGAAGCGGGCGACGTGCAGGTCAGCGGCCCGCAGCTTGCAACCGGCCAGCGCGTGGTGGTGCCGAGCACATGAGCGACGCTGCGCCGATAAACGATGCCCCGCCAGTACGCGACACCACGCCAGTACGCGACACCACGCCAGTGGGCGACACCACGCCAGTGGGCGACGCCACGCCAGTGACCGACGCCACACCTGTGCTGGAGCTGCGCGAGGTCAGCAAGCGCTATGACGGCGAGCCGCCGGTGTACGCCCTGCGCGACGTGAGCCTCGAGGTGCGGGCGGGCGAGCTGCTGGCGATCGTCGGGCCCTCGGGCTCGGGCAAGACGACGCTGCTGCACGTGATCGGCACGCTCGAGCGCCCAAGCTCGGGGGTGGTGTCGATCACGGGCGTGGACGTGGCGAGCCTGTCCGACCGCGAACTCGCGGCGCTGCGCGCGCGGAGCATCGGGTTCGTGTTTCAGCAGTTCTTCCTCGCCGAGCACTCGACCGCCCTGGAGAACGTCGCCGACGGGCTGCTGTATGCCGGGGCGGCGGTGAGCGTGCGCCGCGAGCGGGCGGCGCAGACGCTCGCCCGCGTCGGCCTGGCCGAGCGCGCGAGCTTCCGTCCGAGCAAGCTCTCCGGCGGCGAGCGTCAGCGGGTGGCGATCGCCAGGGCGCTCGTGGGAGCGTCGGCGATCGTGCTCGCCGACGAGCCCACCGGCAATCTCGACAGCGCCTCCGGGACGGCGATCGTGCAGTTGCTGGAGGAGCTGCACGAGCAGGGCGCGACGATCATCGTGATCACCCACGACAACGCGCTCGCCGCGCGCCTGCCCCGGCAGGTGCAGATGCTCGACGGGCAGATCGTGGCCGACAGCGCGGCGCCGACGCCGCTCGAGGGAGCGAGCCGATGAGCTGGTTGCCGAGACGCGCACTGACACTCACGCTCCTTGCCACGGTGGGAGTGCTGGGCGCGGCGGGTGGCGCGCTCGCCGAAGTCTCGCCGGATGCCAGCGGCGAACCCGGCGGCAACACCGGCACGAACTGCCCGACCTCCAACCCGCCGAACGCGATCGCGCTGGTCGCCGGCACCCCGCAGACTGCGACGCTGGGCAGTGCCTACGCGACGGCGTTTCAGGTCGAGTTCACCAACAGCGACGGCTGCGCGGTCACGAGCGGCGCCGCCGGCGTGCCGGTGGCATTCACCGCGCCCTCCAGCGGCGCCAGCGGCGTGTTCTCCGCAAGCGCCAGTAAGACGGCCACCGTCGGCGCCGACAGCAGCGGCATGGTCCAGGCGCCGACGTTCACGGCCAACGGGATCGCGGGCAGCTACACGGTCACCGCGTCCTCGCAGTACGGGTCGGTGACGTTCGCGCTCACCAACACGGCCGCGGGGACGCCTGCGCGGCTGGTGGCGGTCACGCCGTCGCGGCAGACGGCCATCGTCACCGGCCGTTACCGGCGGGCGCTCGCGGTGCGGGTGCTCGACGGCGACGGCAACCCCGTGGGGGGCGCGAGCGTGACCTTCACGCTCACCGCGTCCACCGCCGTGAGTTCGTGCGGGTCGAGTTCGAGCGGCGGCAGCGGCGCGGGATCGAGCGCCGCTGCGAGCTTCGCCGGCGGCGCGGCGCAGGCGAGCGCGACGAGCAACGCCGAGGGCGTCGCGACCTCGCCGGCGCTGACCGCCAACGGCGAGGCGGGGACGTTCATCGCGAGCGCAGCGCTGGGGAGTTCCGGCAGCAGCGAACCCGGCGGCAGCGAACCGCGCGCGAACGATGCCCGCGCCAGCGATGCCCGCGCCAACGCGTCCTCCACCGGCGCGAGCACCGGCAGCGTCGCCCCGATGCTGTTCACGCTCACCAACCGCGCGGGCGCGCCGGCCAAGCTCGCGCCGGGAGTCGGTGCAACGCAGTCCGCGCGCGTGGGCTTGCGCTTCCCCGTCAGCCTCGCGGTCACGGTCACCGACGCCCATGGCAACCGCGTGTCGGGCGCGCCTGTGTCGTTCACCGCGCCCGCCGCCGGCCCCAGCGGACGCTTCACGACACGGGTCGCCTCGCATTCGCGCGGGCCACGACACGCCCAACCCACCCGCGCGCGCCAGACGCGCGTGGCACAGGTCAGGACCAACGCCTGCGGGGTGGCGGTCGCGCCAGCCCTGACCGCCGACGCGCAGCCGGGCGGCTACGTCGTCAAGGCGCGCGCCGGGCACGCACGGGCGGCGGCGTTCGCGCTCGTCAACGAAGCCCCGTGATCGAGCGGCCGTGAGACCGAGACAACCCATGGATACCCGATGAGCGCAACCGCCGAGACCGTGCAGTCCACCGCCGCCAGGCTGGTTCCCGCCAGGCTGCGTCTCGGCGACCTCGGGCGGGTGGCGAGCGTGGGGCTGCGCACCAGGCGCACGCGGGCCGCGCTGTCGGCGCTGGGGATCGCGATCGGGGTGGCGGCGATCGTCGCGGTGCTCGGCCTGTCCTCGTCCTCCCAGGCGGGGCTGTTGGCGGAAATCGACCGGCTCGGAACGAACCTGCTGATCGTCACCAACGGCCAGGGCTTCACCGGCAAGACCGCCGAGCTGCCGGCGGCGGCGCCGGCGATGATCGCCCGCATCTACCCCGTCGAACACGTCGCGCAGACGGGCAAGGTGAGCGGCTCGGTGTACCGCTCGCCGCTGGTCCCCAGCGTCGACACCAATGCCCTCAACATCGCGGCGGCCAGCCTCAACCTGTTGCAGGCGACGAACATCGCGGTCACGCAGGGGAGCTACCTGAACGCCGCCACCGCGACCGAGCCGGTGGCCGTGCTCGGACCCGCCGCCGCGCAGCGTCTCGGCATCGACCACATCTACCCCGGGGAGCGCATCTGGCTGGCCGACCAGTGGTTCTACCCGGTCGGCATCCTCAGCTCCTCGACGCTGACGCCGGAACTGGAAAGCGATGTGCTCGTCGGGTTCCCCGCGGCGAAACGGTATCTGGACTTCGATGGGCACCCCAACACCATCTACGTCCGCGCCGAGAACAGCCAGGTGGCGGCGGTGCAGTCGGTGCTGGCCGACACCGCCGACCCGGAAGCCCCCAACGAAGTGAACGTCAGCCTCCCGTCGGCCACGCTCACGGCGCGCGCCGACGCCCAAGGCGCCTTCAACGGTCTCTTCCTCGGCCTCGGCGCGGTCGCGCTGCTGATCGGGGCTGTGGGTGTGGCGAACATCATGGTGATCTCGGTGCTCGAACGCCGCTCGGAGATCGGGCTACGCCGCGCTCTCGGCGCTACCAGGAGCCAGATCCGCGGCCAGTTCCTCGCCGAAGCGATCCTGCTGTCGCTGGCCGGCGGCGCCGTGGGCATCGCCGCGGGCGTCGCCGCGACCGCGATCTATGCCGCCACGAAGCACTGGACAATCGTGATCCCCACGCTCGCGTGGGCGGGCGGGCTCGGCGCGGGGCTGTTGATCGGCGCGGTCGCCGGGCTGCTGCCCGCGATCCGCGCCGCCCGCCTGTCGCCGACGGAGGCGCTGCGCACGGTGTGAGCCACCGGCGTGCACTCGTGCACTGAGAGGTGCCTGCGGCGCCGGTGCTCGGCGATGCCGCCCGCGCCATGCCAGCACGCCGACAAGCGCCCGGTCGAGCGTGGTCGCGGCTCAGCTCAGCTGGTAGACGAGCGCGACCTGTGTCGAGAGCGTGCACGATTCGACGGTCGCCTTGTGCGCTGACGTTTTACGCTTGTGCCGTTTGCGCGGGGAAGCATGAAGCGTGACTGACGCGCCACGCCGTGCACGCGGCGCCACCGCCGGCGCGGCGGCGGCCGCACCGAATGTCGGGCCTGACGCGGAGCCGAAGTCGGGCTGGGCGCCCTGGTATTCGACGTTTTCGGGGCAGCTGATGTAGCCGCCGCCTTCGGCAACACTCTGCACGGGACCGAGCGTCGCACCGGCCTTTTCGGCGAGATACTGGGCCTTGGTCTGGCCGTCGGCGATCGCGCCGGCCATCGCCTGGCGGTAGACGGCGGTGGCCGCGGTGGCGCTCGCGGAGACTTCAACCGGAGCCGTCGCGACGCCCTGCACGCTGACGGTGCGCAGGGGAGCGGCGGCGGCAGGCGCGGTCGTCGTGGTCGTAGTGGTTTCCGCGCCGGCGACGCCCAGGACGCTGGCGCCGACGAGCGCTAGGGCGACGACGGCGGCGATGGCGATGACGACCTTCATGCGGACGGGCCTCCTCGAGTCGGTGGACACCCCAGGTTACCGACCACCCCCGACCCTTCGTGGCACTCGGGACCCCAACCACTCGTGCGCCCTGGGGTGCCACATCAAATTTTGCGCAGTGAATCGCGCGCGCGTACGCGCGCGGGCACGATTACAACCCAAAAAAACAACAACCACCCCGCCCACACCACCGTGCGCCGCCACCCCTGCCACGCACCCAACCCACCTCGGCCCGGCACGCCCAAACCACCAGGCACTCGACTCCGAAGAAGCACCCGCCCCGCCGCCAAAGGACAGACGCCCTCCTATGGCGCAGCCGGCACGACCACCAGCGGCCCGTCGGCCGTGGGCAGCGCGTCGGTCGCGAACGCGGGGCCCGCGCAGCGGTGCACGGCGTCGCCGAACCGCGACAGGAAGGCGTCGGCGGTCTCCAGGAAGCCGATGCGCGGGGTGCGGTAGTGCATCGGAACGACCCAGCGCGGCCGCAGGCGCGCAACCACGTCGGCCGCGCCGTCGGCGCCGATCGTCGGGCCGCCGCCGACCGGCAGGATGAGCAGGTCAACTGCCCCTATCGCGTCGGCCTGCTCGGGCCGCAGGGAGGCTTGGCCGAAGTCGCCGAAGTGACAGACGCGAGCGCCGTCGAGGTCGAAGACGAAGATCGTGTTGGGCCCGCGAGCGGTGCCGGCCTGCTCGTCGTGCTCGGAGGCGATCGCGACGACCTCGCCGAGCGGGGACTCCAGGCGCCCGGCGGTCGAGCGCAGGATCGTCGGGTCGCCACCGATCGCGTCGACGCCGTTGTGGTCGATGTGCTCGTGGGTGACGAGCAAAAGCTCGGCCGACACACCGTCGATCGCCGGGTAGTCGAACTGCATGCCGCGCGCCCCCGCCATCGAGGAGAGGTCGCCGAAGGGGTCGATGAAGACGGAGTGCTCAGGGCTGCTCAGGTGAAACGCCGACTGGCCGTACCACTCAATGCGAATGCTGGTCAACGATCGCTCCTATCGGTTCGTGTTCGTGAACGCCCGCGGAGTCGGGCATGGGGTCGGCGTGGTCGGCCGCCGCTCGCTGCGCGCGGGCCTCGCCGTAGTGGAATTTACCCCCGCGCATGAGCGAGGCGAGCGCAGCTATCAGGCATGCGACGATCGCGAACGCGAAGGCCTCGTGTAGGCCGTCGCGAAACGGCCCGGAGATGAGCTGCGGGAAGAACGAGCGCCCGGTGATCGTGGCGCGCTCGGCAGCCGTGAGACCCGCGAATGCATGGGCGCCGGCCAGGTGTTCGATCGGGTTGTAGCCGAGGAAGGCGGCAAACAGGATCGAGACGGGCGGGAGATGGGAGACTTGGAGGGCGGCGGCGGCGCCCATGCCGCGGGCGCGCAGACCGGCGTAGAGCGTCTGCGGGAGGTGGGCGGCCAGGCCGAGGATCATCAGCGTGAAGAAGACGCCGACGGACAGGACCTGGGCGGAGTTCTGGAAGGTCTGGTTCATGCCGCCACCGGCGCCGCGGTCGGCGGCGGGGAGGCTGTTCATGACGGCGGCGCGGTTGGGGGAGGCGAACAGGCCCATCGAGGCGCCGGTGAGGAACAGCACCAGGGCGAAGAGCAGGTAGGCGAAGTCGACTGGTAGGAGCAGCATCAGCGCGAAGGAGAATGCGGCGCCGAGCATGCCGCCGGTGGCGAACCAGCGCGCACCGTAGCGGTCGGAGAGGAAGCCGGAGGTGGGACCGACGAAGAGCATGCCGAGGGTGAGAGGGAGCATGTAGATGCCGGCCCAGAGGGGGGTGTCGGCGAAGTCGTAGCCGTGCTGGGGGAGCCAGATGCCTTGGAGCCAGATGATCAGCATGAACATCAGGCCCCCGCGCGAGACGGCGGAGAGGAAGGTGGAGAGGGTGCCGAAGGTGAAGGCGCGGATGCGGAAGAGGGGGAGGCGGAACATCGGGTTGGCGACGCGGCGCTCGACGAGGACGAACGCCAGGAGGCAGGCGGCACCGCTGACGAGCAGGGCGATCGTACGGGGGTTCGACCAGCCGGTGGAGTCGGCGCCGTAGGGGCGGATGCCGTAGGTGATGGCGACCATGACCAGGATCAGACCGAGGGCGAAGGTGATGTTGCCGGCCCAGTCGATTGGGGCGCGGCGAGGGATGCTGCGCTCCTCGAGCTTGAGGTAGGCCCAGACGGTGCCAAATAGACCGACGGGGACGGAGATCAGGAAGACGAGGCGCCAGTCGATCGGGGCAAGGAGACCGCCGAGCACGAGGCCGACGAACATGCCGGAGACGCCGACGATGTTGTTGATGCCGAGGGCCATGCCGCGTTGGTTGGCGGGGAAGGCGTCGGTGATGATCGCGGCGGCGTTGGCCAGGAGGAAGGCGGCGCCGATGCCTTGGACGATGCGAAAGGCGATCAGGTACATCGCGCCGGCGCGGCCGGTCATCCAGTCGACGGTCAGGATCAGCGAGGCCACGGTGTAGACGAGGAAGCCCAAGTTGTACATGCGGACGCGCCCGAACATGTCCCCGAGCCGCCCGAGGCTGACGATCAGGACGCTGGAGACGACCAGGAAGCCGAGGATCATCCACAGGAGGTAGAAGCTGTTGGCGGGCTGTAGAGGGTCCAGGTGGATGCCGCGGAAGATGTCGGGCATCGCGATCAGAGTGATGGAAGCGTCGAGGGTCGCGAGCAGCACGCCCAAGGTCGTATTCGAGAGGGCGATCCACTTGTAGGAGTCGGAGCGCGAGTCGGTGCTGCCGAGCGGAGCGGTCAGAGTGGCCACCCGCCCAACGCTAGCAACTTGACGATCACGTAAGGATCAGATTGGCCGCGGGGCGATCTTCAAGCGCCGATCCGTGGGCGGCGGTTCTTGTGAGATCGTCCGCGCGTCGAAGCCCGCCGGCCGACGGAGTGCCGGCGTGGGGCATCCATGCCCCACGTACCTGCGAAGTCCTCCGGTGGACGCAGGCGTTCTTCGCAACGCTCTGATCGCGCGCGCGGCAACAACGCTCTGATCGTGTGCGCGCGGCAACCCTCGTCGTGTACGCGCGTATACAGCGCGCAGTCGCCGGCATCGCAAACGCATGCGCATCCGCGCCGCCGCGGTTCGTCCACACCGCAAACGGGGTAGTAGCCTGTATGACGATGACTACGTGGGCGTGGGTGCTGATTGTGGCGTTCGGCGTGGTCAAACTGCCGATCGCGTGTGTGATGCTGTGGTTGCCCCTGCGCAAAGACTCGGCGGCGTTGCCACCGGCCGAGCCTGGTGAGGAGGGCGCCACGGGCGAAGACGAGGGCGGCAGCAAGACGCTGCCGGATCCTCCCGGACGGCCGGGTCCGCGCCGGCCGCACCCGCGCACGCCGCTCGGTGGCCCGCACGCACCACGCCGAGGGCCGCACGGCACGCCGGCTTCGCCGCCGCGTACACGTCACGCGACGCTGGCGCCACACCGGCCGCACGTGGAGGCTTGAGGCCGCCCTGTCCAGTAGAGGCTTGACGTCGCCTTTCCAGTAGAGACTTGACGCCGCCTTTCCAGTAGAGGCTTGACGCCGCCCATTCCCGTAGAGGCTTGACGCCGCCCATTCCCGTAGAGGCTTGACGCGGCCCATTCCCGTAGAGGCTTGACGCGGCCCATTCCCGTAGAGGCTTGACGCGGCCCATTCCCGTAGAGGCTTGACGCCGCCCATTCCCGTAGAGGCTTGACGCCGCCCCCTCCCCGACTCACGTAACGCGCCAGTGTCGGCACGCTTCGGCGACTGCCTAGCGGTTGCGCTTGCGCTGCTGCTTGGCGGCTCGGGCCTTGGCGCGGCGTCGGCGTAGGCGCGCCTCGGAGTTGCCGCGCGAGCTGCCCGCGCCGGCGCCTGGCCCGCCCTCGGGTATGGGCGCAGCGGCACGTGCGTCGCGCACGACGACGAAGGCGATGCCACCGAGCAGGACGATGGCGGCACCGACACCGAGGAAGACGAGGCCGCTGGGCAGCGATTTGCTCGATTCGCGTTCTTTTTCTTTTTCCGCGGTGGTGCTCGTCGGGGTTTGCTTGGCGGCTTCTTCTTCGGCCTGTTTGTTGGCGTTTTCGACGAGGTGACCGCTGGAGAGTTCGGCGAGCGCCAGGCTGGGGAGCGCCATCGGGAGAGCGAGCGCGAGCAGCAGACAGAGAGCAAGCGTGGCGCGGCGCACGGTAGGCATGGTGAGGGCGAGCATAGCGCTTGCAAATCGCAGGAGTTGAGCAGCGCCCGGACTCGCCCCGCCGTGTGTCCAGCGGTTGCGCGCGCCACTCGGAGGGTGGCGACGCAACCATGGGCCCGCGCGCCGGGCTGCTCTTGACTCATTTAGAATGCCGATCCCGTGCCCCCCAAGCAGCGACAGATCAGGATCGAGCAGCGCGGCGCGTTCGAGGCGATTCAGGCGCTCGAGCAGCGCAGCGACGAGGAGCTGGAAGCCGAGACGAAGTACAAGGCCGCGGCCTTGTCGATTCTCGGCGCGCGGGCAGCGGAGCGCTTCGACGCAGAGCAGGCAAGGGCGTTCTTCCAGCGCGCGATCGCGGCGGCACGCCCGCAGGAGCGGATGCAGATACGACGGATGGCGGATGCTTCGCTGGCGCTGGCAGAGCGGCGTCCGAGCGACCTCAAAGAAGCCGTGGAGCGTCTTGGACAGGCGCCGCCAAGCGGCAGGCAGATGTTCGCGTTGCGCGCGATGGGACTGCTGATGCCGCCGTCGAGCGCGGGCATCGTCGCGCGCATCCGCGGGATCGCGCTGATCTTGGCGCTGATCGTGGTGCTGATCGCGATTGGCCTGGGGATCGTCGAGCTGGTCGCGCTGCCGTTCGGCGGCCTCGGCTTGGCGCCGAGTGTGCTTCTGGGGCTGCTTGTCGTGATCGCGGCGTTGGCGATCGTGGCTTTGATCGGACGCCGCCGGCGCGAGCGTGCGCAGGCGGCGGCACGCGCGCCGACGGGCTGACGGCAAGCCTTGACGGGCGGCGGGCTGTCTCCATCGTCGGGATGGTCGCCGCCGGACTCGGTGTCAACCTGCGAGCCAGCCCCAATCCGCGACCGTCTCAGCCCCACACTTCGCAGACTCAACTCCGACTGGCCCTTCGCGACCTGACTGTGGAGCTGGGCTCCAACCCCCCGCTTGACCCCCGCCCGCCCTCAACTCTGAGAAGCCAGCTTGACCACCAGCCCAGTCAACCCTGCGAAAGCATCGCGCGGCTGATCACGACGGGCTGCTCGGGCGCGCCGTCCTGGGGCGGGTCGGTGGGGAGGCCGGCGATCGCGTCGACGCCGGCGTAGCTGCCGATGACGTGGCCGACGAGCGCGTATTGAGGAGGGAGGGGCGCTTCGTGGGTGGTGACGATGAAGAACTGGCTGCCGGAGGCGCCGGAGGGGTCGGCGGCGGTCTTGGCCATTGCGACGGTGCCGAGCGTGTAGCGCAGGTTGGAGGGGGGCGGTTCGACGATCGCATAGCCGGGGCCGCCCGAGCCGTCGCCGTTGGGATCGCCGCCTTGGATGATGAAGTTGGCGGCGACGCGGTGGAAGGTGAGGTCGTTGTAGAAACCGCGGCTCACGAGATAGGCGAAGGACGCGGTGGTGCGCGGCGCCGCGCTCACGTCGAGCGCGATCGCAATCGAGCCACAGTTGGTGGAGAGCGTGACGACGTAGTGTCTTGCGGGGTCGAGCCTGGTGTGCGGGGGCGGGATGTGCTGCGGGCCCTTCGGGGTGGGAGCAGGCACGAGCCGGCACGCAGCGCTCACCGACGCGGTGGTCTTCGTGGCGCCCGATGCGGTCGCGGCCGAGGTGGCGGCGCCGGCGTGGGCGCTCGATCCGCAGGCAGCCAACGTGAGGATGGCGGGCACCGCCGCCGCGAGGGGCAGCGCGCGGAGCGCCCGCGCTCCCATGCGCGTGAACCGCTGGGCCGACACTCGGGCAGCATAGTTGCGATCGACGGGGGCGATCAGAAGTCTTTACGCATTCTTAGTCTTTGCGCATTCGTAGTTTGAGCCCGGCGGGAGCGGCTAAGCGTTCGGACACACAGGCAGGTGGCGTAGCCCGCCGCATGGGCATAGCCCGCCACACGGCATAGCCCGCCACACGGCGCAGCCCACCACACGGCACAGCCCACCACACGGCACAGCCCACCACACGGCACAGCCCACCACACGGCGCAGCCCGCCACATGGCGCAGCCCGCCGCAGGCGGCGAGTCGGACCGATCATCGCTCATCTACGCTTGCCCACTGGTGTCTAAGCTTGCCGGTTCCCGTTCGCGCGCGGCTGTCTGCCTGATCGTCAACCCCGCTGCGGGCGGTGGACGCGCGGGTCGTTGGGCGCCGGCGGTAGTGGAGGAGCTGCGCGGGTACGGGCTCGAGGTGCGCCGGCAGGACACGCGCGACCTCGCGCACGCGCGCGTGCTGGCGCGTGAGGCGGCAGAGGCGGGCGAGCACGCGGTGGCGCTTGGCGGCGACGGGCTGGCGGGCGCGGTAGCGGACGCGCTGCGGGACGTGCCGGGCGCCGTGCTTGGGGTGCTGCCGGGAGGGCGCGGCAACGACCTCGCACGCGTGCTGGGTATTCCGCTCGACGCGCGTGCGGCGTGCGCGACGATCGCGCGCGGGACCGCCCGCCCGCTCGACCTTGGCGCGGTCGGGGACGGTAGAACCACAGCTGGCGAAGCTGGGGGTCATAAGGCAAGGGGCGAAGCTGGGAGTAGCAAGGCAACGGGCGACGCCGAGGGTAGTAAGGCAAAGGGCGACGAAGGGGCAAACGGCAAGGCCGCAATGGGCGAAGCTGGGGGCGGCGAGGCGAAGGACGGCGGGGTGGCAAACGGCGAGGCAGCCGGCGACGAGGCGGTCGAGCGCACGTTCGTCGGGATCGCGAGTGTGGGCTTCGACAGCGAGGCGAATCGGATCGCCAACGAAGCCCCAGCGCGGCTCGGGAATCTCGTTTACGCGTATGGCGCGTTGCGCGCACTGGCAAGCTGGCGCCCGGCGCACTTCACGGTCGTGCTCGACCCGCCGGCGGGACGGCGGATCGAGTTCAGCGGCTACACGGTCGCGGCGGCCAACTCGCGCGACTATGGGGGCGGTATGCAGATCGCGCCGGCGGCGCTGCTCGACGATGGGCTGCTCGATGTCGTGCTGATCGAAGCGGTGAGCAGACCGCGTTTCGTGGCGAACCTGCCGAGGGTGTTCCGCGGGACGCACGTGCAGCTGCCGCAGGTGCGGGTGTTGCGTGCGGCGGAGGTCGAGATCTCCGCTGACCGACCGTTCACGGTCTACGCCGACGGCGACCCGATCGGGGAGCTGCCGGCGCGGGTGCGGGCGGTGCGGCACGCACTGCGGGTGCTGGTCCCAGCGGACGCGCAGGCGGCGGCGTTCTCGCAGCAGACGGGCGGCATGGCAAGCCGGGCACGCGGGTGAGCGGGCCGCTTGCTCCGAAGCTCGCGCTCGCGCGGGCGGTCGGCGCGTTGTCGCGGCTACGCGGCGGCGGCGCGACGAGCGCGCCGGGCAAGGTTCTGCTGCGGCTGGCGCCGGATGCGATCGGGGAGCTGGGCGCACGGCTGACCCGCGGCAGCGTGGTGGTGTCGGCGACGAATGGCAAGACGACAACGGCGGCGTTGGCGGCGGCGATCTTCACGCAGGACGGGACAAGGCTGGTACACAACCGCGCGGGCGCGAACATGGCGGGTGGAATCGCTTCGACGCTGCTGGAGGCGGCGCGCCCCCGCGGCGCGATCGCGGGCGAGATCGGACTGTTCGAGGTGGACGAGTTCTGGCTTGGGCAACTCGTCGAGCAGCTACACCCACAGGCGATCGTGCTGGGCAACCTGTTTCGCGACCAGCTGGACCGGTACGGCGAGCTGGACACGATCGCCGAGCGTTGGGAGCGGACGGTGAGCACGGACGGCGGTGCGGTGGCGCGACTCGTGTGCAACGCCGACGACCCGGTGCTCGCGGACATCGGCCGCGAGCGCGAGGAGGCAGGAGATAGCGGGACCGGCAGCGATCACGGGGTGCAGGGGGACCGGCGGGCCGGCGCGGCGACCGGCGGGGTCGTGTACTTCGGCGTGCAGGACGACACGGTTGCACTGCCCGGGTTGACGCACGCCGCCGACGCAAAGCACTGCCGCAGCTGCGGCGCGCCGTACACCTTCGACGCCGTTTACCTTGGCCACCTGGGCCGCTACCACTGCGAGGCGTGCGGTCGCAGGCGCCCGGAGCCGGCGGTGAGCGCGCACAACGTGCGGTTGGAGGGCGTGCGGTCGGCGCACTTCGAGCTGAGCACCCCGCAGGGGAGGGCGGAGGTCACACTGGCGCTGCCGGGGCTGTACAACGTTTACAACGCGCTCGCGGCGGCGGCGCTCGCGACCGCGTTGGGGGTGCCGCTGGAGCAGGTCGTCACCGGCCTGGAGAGCACGCGCGCGGCGTTCGGGCGCGCAGAGAGCGTGATGCTCGCGCACCCCGGGGCAGACTCGAAGTCACGGAGCAGCGCGGCGCCGCGCGAGCTGCGGATCCTGCTGATCAAGAACCCGGCGGGCGCCAACGAGGTATTGCGCACGCTGTCGTTGGAGCCGGGCGAGCACGATCTGCTGGGGGTCCTCAACGACAATGTTGCCGATGGCCGCGATGTGTCGTGGATTTGGGACGCCGACTTCGAGCTGCTGGCTGGACGTGTGCGGCGCGCGACGTGCGCCGGCACACGCGCGGCGGAGTTGGCGGTGCGCTTGAAGTACGCGGGGGTCGAACCGGCGCGGATCCGGGTCGAGCCGGATCTCGCGAAGGCGCTGGACGAGGCGGGCGCCGACCGGCCAGGTGTCACGGCCGCCGACACAGCCACACCCACAGCCGCCTGGGAGCCCACGCCTCGGGGCGCCGCCGAGGACACGAAGCCCACGCAGCCAGGCGCCCCCGGCCACACAGAACCCGTGCCGCCGTCGGCCGCCGCAACAGCGGCAGTACCTGCCCTGGCCACGGATGCGGGAGCGCCGTTGTACGCACTGCCCACGTACACGGCGATGCTCGAACTGCGCGAGCTGCTGGCGCGGCGCGAGGGCGGTCGGCGTCGGAGTGCGCTGCGATGAGCACGTTGCGCGTGTGCGCGCTGTACCCGGAGCTGATGAATATCTACGCGGACCGGGGCAACCTGCTGTTTTTGGAGCGTCGGTGCGCTTGGCGTGGGATCGGATTCGAGCTGACGCGGTGCAGTCTTGGCGCGGCGCTCGACGGCGCGACGCACGACCTGTTCTACATCGGCGGCGGCCAGGACCGCGATCAGCGGCTGTGCGCAGAGGATCTGCTCGCGCGCAAGCAGGAGGGTTTGCACGCCGCGGCCGCACGCGGCGCGGTCGTGCTCGGCGTGTGCGGCGGCTACCAGCTGCTGGGGCACAGCTACGAGCTGGGGCCGGGCGAGGAGCTGCCGGGGATGGGGCTGCTCGACGCGCGCACGGTGCGCATCGCGGCCGACCGGCCCGCGCCGCGCCTAATCGGCAACGTCGCGATCGAAGTCGAACTGGACGGCGCGCAGGCCGGCGGCGCACAGGTGAACGAAACGCCGCTGAGCGGCATCGGCCCGGACGACACACGGCCCGACAGTACGCGGCGGGTGCTGGCTGGCTTCGAGAACCATGGCGGGCGTACCAGGCTCGCGCCTGGCCAGGAACCGCTGGGCCGTGTGTTGAAGGGGTTTGGCAACGATGGCGAGAGCGGCTTCGAGGGGGCGCGCAAAGGGAACGTGATTGGCACGTACCTGCATGGCCCGCTGCTACCAAAGAACGCGTGGTTCGCGGATTGGCTGACGGCACGGGCGCTGGGTATCGATGCGGCAGAGCTGGCGCCGCTCGACGACGGGCTGGAGCAAAAGGCCCACAATGGCGCGCTGCGAGCCGCGGGACTTTGATTCGGGTGTGCCGCCATGGCGCACTAGAGCGAAGATCTCGAGTCGAGCGTACCGTCCCAGACTTTGAGTACAATCGTCTTCACGGTGGGCGTAGCGTCGAGGTCGACGTGAACGATTGTCAATCGGGAATCCGGGATCGCTCTCGGATGGGGTTCGAGTCCTCCGCCCACCGCCGACACTGAAGCCGGGTCGAGCAGGACACGCTATGACATGTGTTCGTGGGTGGCTCCCACCAAGTGCCTCGGCCTGGCCTATATACGTTTGCCGAGATTGCAGTCCACCGGGTAGGTGCTCTGCTACTGTTTGTCATCCGATTGACAGTCGTTCGGAGGTAGCTCCTCCTTCGCCCAGGTACCCGACCCGCCCCACGGCGGGTCGAGTCGTTTAACCGCTCCTCTCGTTCCGCCCCCACGGCGAGTCGAGCCCTTGAACCGCCGGTGCTCTTCGGGCCCGGCTCAACCCGCCGCGCTCAACCCCACCCCGCCCAACCCAACCCCGCTGCCGCTCAACCCCAGCCCCACCTAGTGGAGGACCCGGCAACGTTTGCCGGTCCGACTCGGCCGCAAACGCCTTGGTGCCAGCATCCTCGGCGCCGTCAACCAGGCGAACGTTGCCTGACACCCCACCTAGCCTCGCCCCGCTCCGCTCCGCCCCGCTCAAACCCGGCCCCGCTCGCCCCCGCTCCTATCCACCATCGCCCCCGCCCCCGAAAGCCGAGGCGGCGCGGCGCACGACGTCCTCGCGGGTGAGCCGTTCGAGGCGTTGGCTGAGCATCCACTGCTGCCCGTAGGGGTCGCGTAGGCGGCCGCCGCGCTCGCCGTAAAAGTGGTTCGCGAGGGGGTAGATAACCTGGGCGCCAGCCTCCAGTGCACGCTGCCAGGCGGCGTCGACGTCGGGCCAGTAGGTGGCCATGATCGCGCCGGAATCGGCGGTTGGCGCCTGGGTCGGCCCCCCGTCGGCGCTCGCGTCGGTGACCATGACGATCGAGTCGCCGATGCGCAGCTCGACGTGGATGATCGCGCCGTCGGGCCCGGTGAAGGGCTCGTCGAGCAGCGCGGCCCCGAAGGCGCGTTTGTAGAACTCGATCGCCGCGGCGGCGGGGCTTGCCACGAGCCGCGGCGTGACGGTGTGAAGGTGCTCGGGAACCGGGGCGATGGGAGGTGTCGCCTGCCCGGCCGGCTGGGGCGTGGTGGGCTCAGGAGCGCTCATCGTCTTGTGAGGGCACAGCGGTAACCGACCGCGAAGGCGGCGGACGAGGGTGGAGGGCGTACGGGAGCGGTCAACGTCAACCGGGCATGACATGGAGGCTAGCCGGATGGGTGCGTGCGCGCAACCTGACGGCGGCGGAACTCGTGGGCAGCGCACACGGCACAGGCGACCCGGGAGGCGCACATGCGGGTGGAGGCCGGCCGACGCTGGCATCGCACGGGAGGCGATGCTCCAGTGGGCGACCCTCGGTACTTCGCGCTGCAAGCTGACGACAGCCCCGGTGCCCTAAGCTCCAGGTCGTGTTCGGCCGCTCCCCCAGCCGCCGCCCGCGGGGCCCGTTGCGCCATTACGCAGGCTTGCTTGGGCCGAGTGGCGCGGCGGGGGCGAGCCTTGCCGCCGAACGCGCGGCAGCGCAGCGGCTGGGACGGCTCGCGCAGGCCGGGCGCGACCGGGCGGGCCAGCGGCTGCACCCGAGCCGCCCGACGATGCGCGCGCTCACGGCTTCCAGCGGCGGGCGGCTGCGCTTCACCAGCGCGCCGGTGCCGCGCCTGCCGGGACCGCGGGGCGCGATCGTGCACCCGGTCGCAGCTTCGACGTGCGACCTGGACTGCCCGCTGGCGCTCGGCGCGACGCAGTTCCCGCTGCCGCTGCATCTCGGACACGAATGCGTGGCGGAGGTGCTCGCGGTGGGCGAGCAGGTCGGGACGGTGCGCGTCGGGGACCGCGTGCTGGTGCCGTTTCAGATCAACTGCGGGGAGTGCAGGCCGTGCCGGGAGGGCAGGACCGGCAACTGCGCGAGCGTGCCGCCGGTGTCGATGTACGGGTTCGGATTGACGGGCGGGCATTGGGGCGGAGCGTTCTCCGACCAGCTCGCGGTGCCGTTCGCCGACGCGATGCTGGTGGGGCTGCCGGCGGACATGGACGCGGCGGCGGTGGCGAGCGTGGCGGACAACGTGTGCGACGCCTACCGCCATGTCGAGCCGCACCTGCCGGGACTGCTGGAGCGCGACCCTGACGCGGAGGTGCTGATCTTCGCGGCGGCCACCCCGAAGCTGTTGTTCAGCCCGAGCCTGCCGCTGTACACGGGCCTGCTCGCGTGCACGTTCGGGGCCCGCAATGTGGTGCTCGCCGACAGCCGCCCGACGGTGCGGGAGCACGCCGAGCGGCTGGGGCTGCAGGCGCTGCACCCGAAGGCGCTGCGCGGCCGTGGGCCGGCGCCGCTGGTGATCGACTGCAGCGGCGACGCGATCGACCGCGCGCTGGCGCAGACGGCGCCTGACGGGGTGTGTTCGAGCGCGGGCAGTCTGCACCGCGCGGCGAGGGTGCCGGTGCTGAAGATGTACGCGCGCAACGTGACGCTGCACATGGGACGCACGCACGCACGGGCGCTGATGCCGCGCGTGCTGGAGCTGATCGTCGCGGGCCGGCTGCACCCGGAGGTCGTGACGACCTGCGTCGCCCCGCTGGACGATGCCCCGAGCGTGCTACGCGAGCACTTTCTCGGCGGCGGCGTGAAGACCGTGCTGACGGCGGTTTGAGCGTCCTGCGTACGGTGTGGCCGGGCCCGGGCGACCGCCACGGCCCGTTGGTGCCGCTGCTGCTTACGCTGACGGTCCTGAGCGGCGCGGTCGACGCGGCGAGCTATCTCGCCCTGGGGCACGTGTTCGTGGCGAACATGACGGGGAACGTGATCTTCCTGGGGTTCGCGATCGCGGGCGCACAGGGGCTGTCGACGGTGGCGTCGCTGCTGGCGCTCGGCTCGTTTCTGGCGGGGGCGCTGGCGGGCGGGCGGCTGATCACGCGCCACGGCGGGCACCGCGGACGCCTGTTGCGCGCGGCCGGGGTGGCGCAGATCGTGCCGATGGTGGGCGCGGTGGTGCTGGCGGGCGTCGTGCACGAACCGCCAACCCAGCCGGCGCGCTACGCGCTGACGGTGCTGCTGGCGGCTGCGCTCGGCCTGCAGAACTCGGCCGCGCAGGGGCTGGCGGTGCCGGATCTGACGACGACGGTCGTGACGCGCACGCTTACGGGCCTGGCATCGGAGTCGGGTCTGGTGGGCGGACCGGGCTCGAAGGGCGGCCGCCGGCTGGCCGCGGTCGGCGCGATCCTGGTGGGCGCGCTGATCGGCGCGCTGCTCGTGCTGCACGTGTCGCTGCTGGCACCGCTCGCGTTCGCGTTGGCGCTAGTGCTGGGGACCACGCTGGCGGTGCACCGCCTGGCGAACTCCACCGAGAGCTGGACCCGCAGAGGGGACGCCACGTAGCGCCGGGCCACCATGGACCGCTGCAGCCCACCCCGACTGTAGCTCGGACACCCTGGCCACAGGCCCAAACCACCCCCGCCAACCACCTCCGCCCAAACCACCCCCGCAACAGCCCAAACCATCCCTCACCCACGACCCGGCCCCGCGGAATGCCAACGACCGTGCCGACGCCACCGCTACCCCCCTTGCTCGTCGTCGCGCCGGTAGCCGAGCCGCGCGGAGATGCGGTCGGCCGTGGAGACGAGGTGCGGCCCGAGGTGCTCGACGAGCGCCTCGAGCGAGATCGTGGTGCTTTGCGCGGCCATGCCGACGGCGGCGACGGTCTCGCGCGACTCGTTGCGCACGGGTGCGGCGATCGCGAGCAGGCCGCGCACCAGCTCCTCGCCGCTGCTGGCGAGGCCGTGCTCGTGGATCTGCTGCAGCTCGTTGCGCAGGGCGGTGCGGTTGGTGATCGTGTGTGGGCCGTGGCGGGTGAGCTTCGTTTCGGCGAGCACCGCGCTCTGGTCGTGCGGGGGCAGGTCGGCGAGCAGCAGCTTGCCCATCGCGGTGCAGTGCACGGGCAGCCGCGAGCCGACGGCCAGCTGCAGCCCGGCGAGCGACTGGCCGCGACGCCGGGCACGGACGCGATCGACGTACTCGATCTCGGGGCCGTCGAGGACGGCGAGCGCGACGGCGAAGCCCGAACGCCGCCCCAGCTCGTCGATGTAGGGGTGGGCGTGCTCGCGCAGACTGGTCGAACTCATCGCGCTGAGGCCGAGGTCGGCGACGTGCAGCGCGAGGTGGTACTTGCGGCGGGGCCCCTGGACGAGATAGCCGAGCGCGACGAGCGTGATCACGTAGCGGTGCGTGGTGCTGCGGCTCATGCCGAGCATGTCGGCCAGCTCGGAGATCCCGAGCACGGGGCGCTCGGGCGTGTAGCACGCGAGGATCGCGAGGCCGCGCTCGAGCGACTGCGAGTAGCGTGGTTCGCCGAGCATCGTGAGCGGCTCGTCCCACTCGGGCCCGATCGGTCCCTCGCCCGGCAGGCCGTTGCGGGATGAAGCCGGCGGGAGGGTGCTCGCCTGTGATTTGGTGCGCTTCTTGTCTGTGGGCATCGCGCGAATAGATAGCAGACAACTGTCTGAGGCGCGTGCCCGCACTCGCTGACGACCGTCGTCTCGATAGCGTTTGCGCCACGTGGACCACTGCCGTCGCATCCGCACGACCCGAGCCATTGAAACCAAACGGCCGCTCGAGCCCGCCAACCATATTGATCGCGATTCCACCAACCACATGGCCGCGATGACAGCCGGTCGAGTCGGGCTGCGCAACCGTGGGACCCGCCGCGTGTTGCATCTCAGCGTGCGTCCCCCCACGTTTCGTTTCCGGCTGCCGCGGCCCAAATCCGGTTTCCCGCTGCCCGCCTCGCGCGCAGCGCTCGCCGCGCTCCTCGCGGCCGCCGCGGCGACTGCCGTGGGCGTGCTCGCCCCGGTCGCGGCGGCAGCGCCTGCGCTGAGCTGGTCCGGGCCGGCGAATATCGACGGCGGCCAGGCGCTGGCGGGCGTGTCGTGCGCGTCGCTGTCGCTGTGCGTGGCGGTCGACGCGGCGGGCGGGGAGGTCGCGAGCACCAATCCGGCGGCGGGCACGGGCGCGACGTGGAGCGGGCGGCAGGTCGACGGCGGCCACGCGCTGAGCGCGGTGTCATGTCCGACGGCTGGGTTGTGCGTGGCGGTGGACGGCGAAGGGCGGGCGCTGGCCAGCGTGAACCCGGGAGCGGGCGCGGCGGCGACGTGGAGAGCATTTGAAATCGACCCGGGCCACGCCTTGAACGCGGTGTCGTGCGCGTCGGCGGGGCTGTGCGTGGCGGTCGATGCCAGTGGGCGGGCGTTGGTCAGCGTCGACCCGGCGGTCGGCGCGTGGAGCGCGGCGGAAGACGTCGACGGGTCGAACCGGCTGACGGGCGTGTCGTGCGCGCAGGGGCCGTTCTGCTTGGCGGTGGACGCGCAGGGACGAGCGCTCGTGAGCACGGACCCGGCGGGCGGTGCGGGCGCGTGGTACGCGCGTGAGATCGACCCGAGCGCGGGGCTGGTGGGCGTGTCGTGCGCCGCGGCAGGCACGTGCGTGGCGGTCGACGGCGCGGGCAGTGCGTTCGCAAGCACGAACGCGGCAGCGGCGGTGAGCGGGCCGGCAGGCCCGGGCTCGGGCGCGACGTGGAGCACGACCGCGTTCGACGCGTTCGGCGCCCCGAACGCGGTGTCGTGCACGGTCGCCGGCCTGTGCGTGACGGTCGATGGCGCGGGCGAGGCGTTCGCAAGCGACGACACCGCGGCGGTGCCGCCGCAGTGGATGCGCAGCGAAATCGACACGCCGCGAGCGCTGAGCGGGGTGGCGTGCGTGGCGGAAGGGCTGTGCGTCGCGGTGGACGGCGCGGGACGGCTGTTCACGGAGCTGGCGGGACCGCCGGCGGCGAGTACGGCGTCGGCGCTCGAAGTGACGCACACGACGGCGATCGTGACGGGCTTCGTGAACTCGCAGGACGCTGCGCTGAGCGGGTGCCGCTTCGAATACGGCACGAGCGCGACGTACGGGTCGAGCGTGCCCTGCTCGACCCTGCCAAGCGGCAGCGGCGGGGCGCCGGTCAGCGCAGCGCTGACGGGGCTCGCGCCGAACACCACGTACGACTACCGGCTGGTGGCGAGCACGGCGATCGGCACGGCCGAAGGCGCACGTCAGAGCTTCAAGACGGGCGCGCCGTTCGTCGTCGAACCGCACCCTTCGATCGAAGGCACGCCGGTGCCGGGAGGGCGGTTGACTTGCAAGCCGGGCGTGAGCGCGAGCGAAGGCGTGACGCTGGCCTACCAGTGGCTGCGCGACACGCGCGCGATCGCCGGGGCAGGCGAAACGACGTACACGGTGTCGAGCGCTGACGTTTCGCACCATCTGCAGTGCCGGGTGACGGCAAGCACGAGCGAAGGCACGCGGAGTGCGACCAGCTCGTTCGTGACGGTGCCGGCGGGCGGTCTCGGCACGATCTCCGAGACGACGGTCGGCACGCCGCGCGTGCGTGGGACGAGTGTGAGCGTGCCGCTGCACTGCTCGGCGCAGGCGGCGGGCAACTGCACGTTGCGGCTGAGCCTGACGGTGCAGGAGACGCTGAGCGGCAGGCGCGTGGTGGCGGTCGCGGCGCGCACGCGCCGCGTGACGGTGACGGTCGGTACGACCACGGTGCACCTGAAACCAGGCCAGCAGGCCACGGCGACGGTCGGACCGAACGCGGCTGGCCGAGGTCTGCTGGCGAGCCACAAGAAGCTGGCGGTGCGGCTGAGTGTGAGCGGCACGGTGGTTGGCGCGATCAGCGCGTCGCTGCGCAGCGCGACGCTGACGTTGACGGCGCCGGCCAAGCCGCGCGGCCACAAGGCATCGGTCGAGCCTCGAGGCCGCAAGGCGACGGCGCGCCTGGCGGCAGCCGCCAGGCGAAGGGTGCAGCGACCTACCGTCCGCCTCGCCCACAGGCCCGCGCCCCGCGCCCGCAAGTCCGCAGCCCACGCCCACAGGCCCGCGCCCCGCGCCCGCAAGTCCGCAGCCCACGCCCACAGGCCCGCGCCCCGCGCCCGCAAGTCCGCGGGCGGCGCCACGCCGGCGAGCGTACTCGCGCCGACGCCGTACATGGGGTGGGATTCGTACTTCACGTTCGGCGTGCGGTACAACGAGGCGTCGGTGCTGGAGCAGGCGAGCCAGCTGGTCACGCGGGGGCTGGTGCGCAAGGGATACCGGTACGTGTGGTTGGACGTGGGCTGGTGGCAGGGCGCGCGCACGCCGAGCGGTGAAATCGAGGTGAACCCGGTGCAGTGGCCGCACGGGATGCGGTGGCTGGCGGAAACGCTGCACAAAGCAGGCTTGAAGCTCGGGGTGTACACGGACGCGGGCAATAACGGGTGCGGCGGCCCGGGGCAGGGCAGCGGCGGGCACTACCAGCAGGATGTGAACACGTTCGCGGCGTGGGGGGTCGACGCGGTCAAGATGGATTTCTGCGGGGGGATTCGCGAAGGTCTCGCGCCGGCGAGCGCGTACGCGGCGTTTCACGAAGCGATCGTGCACAACTCCAGTCACCGGCCGATGTTGTTGTCGATCTGCGATTACCTGCAGCCGGGCCAGTTCGCGGGTGGGGATCCGTCGTTTGAAAACTCGGCGTTCAGCTCGTACACGTTCGGCCCCAGTGCGGGCAACAGCTGGCGCACGGACACCGATGTGGGCGTGCCGGGGAGCGTGGAATTCGGAGCCGTGCTGCGCAATATGGACGCGGACGCAGCGCAGCCACAGGCGGCTGGACCGGGGCACTGGAACGACCCCGACTACCTCGGCCCCGACCAGGGGATGACCGACGCACAGTTCCGCACGCAGTTCAGCATGTGGGCGATGCTGGCGGCGCCGTTGATGATCAGCGCCGATCTGATCACGCTGTCGCAGACCAGCCAGACGACGGTGTCCAACAGCGAAGCGATCGCGATCGACCAGGACCCGGCGGGGTTGCAGGCGAGGCTGCTGGCCGCGGAAGGCAACGGGCAGGTGTGGGTGAAGCCGCTGGCGGAAGGCGACCGCGCAGTCGCGCTGCTGAACGTCGGCCCGAACACGCTGCACATCGCGACGAGCACGGCGGCGATCGGGATGCCGGCGGCGAGCGGCTACACGGTGCGCAACGTGTGGAGCGGGTCGGTGAGCAGCGTGGGCGCGAACGCGACGCTGTCGGCGAGCGTGCCGAGCGACTCGACGGTCCTGCTGCGCGTGGTGCCGCGCTGAGCTGGGCGGCAGAGTGAGGGGGGGCGCGCCCGGGGCCCACGGGCCTGCTAACCCTCCCGGAGCCCCCAACGGAGGCGCCAATCCTCCAAAAACGCGAGACCTCCACGTATCCCACTTTTCCCACCGAAGCGTATCCATCACACTTGACGTTTTGCATCAAAGCAGATGTTTTAGCCTTCGGTCCAAAATTGATTGCATCACCCACGCCCCGTCCAGCCCGTCTCCACGCCCCCGTCCAGTCCGTCTCCGTCGCCGGCAGCGGTAGCGGCAGCGGCAGCGGTAGCGGTAGCGGCAGCGGGAGAGCTAATCGGGCTGCGCTTCGACCGGCGCGGGCGACGCCAGTTGGTGCGTGGCATACACCCTCAGGTCCTCGAACTGCTCGACGTTTTCGTAGTTGGCCAGGCCACGACGTTGGGCGGCGCGCAGGCGGTAGGGCAACGGCGCGCGCAGCTCGCCGGGGAGAGCTTCGCCTTCGAGGGTGCTCCACAGGCGCTCTTCGAGCGCGGAGGCGACGCCGGCGCTGTTGGTCAGCTCGGCGGCGCCGGCGGGTTCGCTGTAGTCGTAAAGCTCGAATTCCTGCCCGGCGGGTTCGAGGATCGTCGTTTCGGGGCGCCAGTTGGAGTAGACGGCGAGCTTGCCGCGGGTGGTGCGCAGCGCGACGACGTGCCGGGGAGCGTCGGAGGCGTACGGTTCGGTCGCGAACTCGGTGACGTCCTCGTCGGTGGCGTGCAGGATCCAGTCGCGTCCGGCGGCGCTCGGGTGCGAGCAGATCGCGGCGAGGTCCAGGCGGCTGGCGAGATGCGAGTAGTGGTTTTCGCGCCGCCATGCGTTCGAGCCGGTGGCCAGCGTGAGCAGCAGGCCGACGACGTCGACCGACGAGGTGAGCTGGCTGCGCGACACGCCGGTCGCGCGCGTCACCGGGGGCGACCCGGCGCGGAAGTCGCGCACGACGAGCGGCACGCGCAGGGCCTCCTCGTAGGCGGAGGCGCCCTTGCCGCGCATGCCGTGCGAACCGCCGTACTCGCCGTGGTCGGAGGTGAAGACGACGACCGTGTTCTCGCGCACGTCGGGCTGCGAGGCCAGGGCGGCGAGCACCGAGCCGATTTGCACGTCGACGTAGCTTTGCAACATCAGGTAGGTGTCCATCAGGCCGGCCCACATCGGCAGCGCTTCGGGCCCGGTGAACGGCACTTCGCCGAAGGAGCGGTTGGCGGTGTCTTGCAGCGAGCGCTGCAGGCGGGGCTTGCGCTGCGCTTCGAGCATTTCGGGCGTCTCGTAGTTGGGAGGGAGCGCGCTTGCGCGCGCTGGAGGGGAGTGCTCGGTCGGGTTGTCGGCGGTGAACCGGTACCACCAGGCGATGTCGTGGGGGTTCACGAAGGAGACGGTGGTGCACCACGGCTGCGCGCCGCCGGCCTCGTGGAGCCATTCCTCAAATTGGGTGGCGATGAAGGGGTCGATCGCCGTGCCCTGGCCGGGCGCGCCGTTGGGCGAGGGACGGGTGCCACCGGAGAAGCCGTAGGGCTCGAGGGAGGCGTTGGGGTCGGGGTTGAGGTGCCACTTGCCCCACCACGTGGTTTGGTAGCCGTGTTCGCGCAGCAGGGCGCCCCAGGTGGGGAAGCCGGGGTCGAGACGGCTGTTGCCGGTGATCATGCAGCCGGTTTGGTGGGAGTAGAGGCCGGTGACGAGCGCGCCGCGCGAGGGGGAGCAGTCGTTGGAGGCCGTGTAGTGGCGTTCGAAGTTGACGGCGCCGGTGCGCAGGGCGGCGAGGTTGGGCATCAGTTCGGCGGTGGTGCCAAGCGCCGGCATCCAGACCGGGGTGCGGAGCTGGTCAACGACGATCACGAGGATATTCGGCGGCCGCGAGGAGCCGTCCGCACGGCGCGCCGACGCGGGCCGGTGTGCCCCGTGACGGCGCGAGGTCCGGCGGGCCCCAGGTCGCGCGTGCCCGCCGGCGTCGGCCCCGCCGGCGGGCAGCCCACCCCCGATCAGCGCGACCCCGGCGCCAAGCAGGCCGCGCTTGAGGAAGGTGCGGCGGTCGCTGCGCTCCGTCGTCTGCCCGGTGGAGGCGCCGTCGTCGGGCTTCGCCCCCCCACCCCGGGCGGCAACGCCGCCCGCCCATCCAACACCGATGCGGTCATCGCCCCGCGCACCGCTCCCTGCGGGGGCGGCGGCGTGCTCGAACGTCGGGCGGTCGTGCGCGCTGTCGGCTGGCTGCTGGGACATGCCCTGCATATGGACAACAAGGCTTGCACCAGATCGGAGCGCTTGGCGCAGGCGTAAACCGAATCTTAACGGCGCCCGACAGCATCGGGTCGCGGTTCGGGGGACCGGAGCGGTCGCACGGGCGGCGCGACCCACCACAAGCCACTCCCGCCGCGCCATCCCCGCCGCACCCCCGTCCCTCGCACCCCCGATCCTCACAGCCCCCGAGCACCACCCTCCAAGCGCCCGCCTCACAACCTCCATACCTCACAGCCCCCAAGCCTCACACCCCCAAGCCTCACAGCCCCCGTGCACCACCCCCGAGCATCGCCCCCCAAGCCTCACACCCCCGAGCCTCACAGCCCCGGTGCCGCACCCCCCGTACCTCGCACCCCCGATCCTCACAGCCCCCGAGCACCACCCCCAAGCCTCACGGCCCCCGTGCCCCTTTAATACGTGAGTGCGTGGATACGGGCTCACGCACACGCGCGCGCGCCGGCGCGAATCGCAAGCCAACGAACAACAACCACACACCCCCGAGCACCGCCACCGATCCCTGCGTGGCGTGATGCCGCCCTCGCCGCCGGTCCCACACCGCGCCCCCACAACCGCAGGCCCCACACGGCAGGCCCCTCAGGCTCACGCGCGCGCCGGGGTCCCCGCCGGGACCGCCGTCGCCGCCGCCGCGCCCGTCGCGCCGGCCAGGGCGTCGAACCCGGGCAGCTCCAGCTCGACGCGCGCGCCGCCGGCCGCCGCCGCGCACGCCGAGACGTGACCGCCGTGGGCGAGCGCGATCGCGCGGACGATCGCGAGGCCGAGACCGGCGCCGCCGGAGGCACGGTCACGAGCGGCGTCGATGCGGTGGAAACGATCGAAGACGCGTTCGCGCTGCTCGGCGGGGATGCCGGGGCCGTCGTCCTGCACGACGAAGCGCAGCCAACCTGGCGCGGGCTGTTCGATGTCGAGGCGCACCAGGCCGGACGGTGAGGCGGTGTGCGCGATCGCGTTGCCGAGCAGGTTGCGCAGCGCCTGCGCGAGCCGGTCGGGGTCGGCGCGCAGCCTGCCCGCCGGTACGGCGCCTAACTCGAAGCGTCGTTGCTCACCCAGCAGGCCGAGCGCGTCCCAGAGTCGGGCCACGAAGTCGCGCACGTCGATCGGCGCGGGCCGCAGGAATTGCGGCTGCTCGGCGCGGGCGAGCAGCAGCAGGTCGTCGACGAGGCGCGTGACGCGTGCGGTCTCGGCCTGCACAAGGCCCTCGACACGCCGAACGTCCGCCTCGGAGGGGTGGCGTTGGGCGGCCAGGACCTCGAGCTGGCCGCGGATCACGGTCAGGGGAGTGCGCAGCTCGTGCGAGGCGTCCGCCACGAACGCACGTTGCGCGGCGAAGGCAGTCGTGAGGCGGTCGAGCATGTGGTTGAAGGCGTCCGCGAGCACACGGACCTCCTCGCCACCTGCGCGACCGATGTCGTCGATGCGCGGGCGCAGGTCGCCGCCGTCCACCTGGGCGGCTACCGTCGCGATGCGTCGCAGGGGCCGCGAGACGCGGGTGCCGATCAAGAGCGAGGCCAGCAGCGCGCCGGCGAGCGCGAGGATGCCGGCCAGCACGAACGCCTTGGCGACGCCGCGCTGTGCGCGCGCGACGCTCGCCAGCGGCTCGCCCACGCCGATCGTCACCGGGATGACGTGCGCGGTGGGACCGAGGCGGACGTGCAGGCGACGCTTGAGCAGTCGCAGCTGGCCGATGTCGGGCAGGTCGACCGTCGAGAATCCGGGGCCGACGCTGAGAAGGCTGCGCGCCTGGCGGTTCTCCAGCGCCTGTTCGGCGGCGGACTCGCCTTCGTCGGGGGGCGGGTTGCCGAACAGCTCGGGCTGGTTGGTGCTTGGCGCAACGCCGGGCACGAGCGCGAACAGCAGCGTGGAGCTGACGCTGAAGGGCTGGTTTTGGATGTACGCCTGCGCCCCTGCCGCAAGCCGGTGGGGAGTCGGCGCGCCCGCTGCGTTGACCGGAATGTGCGCACCGGAGTCGTTAACTGCTCGCGCCAGGGCGCCGGCGTCGCCGGCAATCTCGCTGTCGATCTCGTGGCTGAGCTGGGTGCCGGTGTCGCGATAGACGACGGCGAAGGTCAGCGCGGTGCAGGCGAGCAGCAGGAACGCGACCCACCCGGCCAGCCGCCAGCGCAGGCTGCGCGAAGTGGGCAGCCACCGACGCAGGCTGCGCACAGAAGGCGACTTACGGGACGCGCGCTTTTCAGCCGTGCGGCGCGGATCGGGGCGGCGCGGATCATGCATTTGCGATTTGCGCACCCTCGCGAGACGGGGGCACCTCGGTCGTGCGGCACTCTCCAGGGCGGTGCGGCCCGTGGCTCGCGCCGACGCGTCCGCCGGCGGGCGGCTCAACCGGCATGGCCGAGGCGATAGCCGACGGCGCGCACCGTGTGGATCGGCGCGGGGCTGTCGCGGCGGCGCAGCTTGCGCCGGAGGTAGCCGATGTAGACATCGACGATGTTCGTCGCGGGGTCGTGCTCGTAGCCCCAGACGGCGCTGAGGATCTGCTCGCGCGAGAGCACACGTCCACGGTGGCTCAGCATGTAGACGAGCAGTTCGAACTCGGTGGTCGAGAGCACCGCCGGCTCGCCCGCACGGGTGACTTTGCGAGTGAGCAGGTCGACCTCGATGTCCTCGCCGCTGAGAGACGTGCTGGGGCTTCGGGTGGCCGTGCGCAGGTGCGCGCGCACACGCGCAATCAGCTCGGCGAGCGAGAACGGCTTGACGAGGTAGTCCACGGCGCCGCCGTCGAGGCCCGCAATGCGATCCTCGAGCTCGCCTCTCGCGGTGAGGACGATCACGGGCAGCGCCGGCTTGGCGGCGTGAAGCGCATCGAGGACGTCCGTGCCGCTGCGCAGTGGCAGCATCAGGTCGAGCACGACCAGGTCGAAACTGTCGCGCAGCGCGCGCTGCTCGCCGGCGACCCCGTCGTGCTCGGCCTCCACGTGAAAGCCCTGCGCCCGCATGCCGCGGCGCACGAAGTCGACGATTCCGGGCTCGTCCTCGATGAGGAGCACGCGAGCAGCCATCGCGTCAAGGATAAGCGCGAGAGAGGAGAGGATTTGCGCGCGGAGCGCGCAGGGAGGGGTTCGCAGCCGATTACGAGAGGGTTCTCATCAAAGGGTTATGCACCACTTAGCGGGCGGGCCGATCGTCATTTCATGCCGGCCGCCCCGGAGACCGAAGCCACCGCTGCCGGCCCCGCGAACGACGCGCCGCCGGGACACGAGCCGCCTCGATCGCTGCCGGCGCGCACGATCGCGGGCGGCACGGATGGCAACGAGCTGCTGACGACGTACGCGGGGGTGGTGCTGTTCGTGCTGCTGGCCGTGCTGGGCGTGACGATCCTGCGGATCGGCCAGCTGTTGTGGCTGCACCTGTTCCTCGGGCTATTGCTGCTTGGCCCGGTCGCGCTGAAGCTGGCGAGTACGGGGTACCGGTTCGTGCGCTACTACACACACAGCCCGTCCTACCGCGAGAAGGGCCCGCCGCTGGTGTACCTGCGCATGTTGGCGCCGGTCGGCGTGCTCAGCACGGTGGTGGTGTTCGCCAGCGGCGTGGCGCTGCTACTGCTCGGCCCTGGCTCGCGCAGCTCGCTGTTGCTGGTGCACAAGGCAAGTTTCTTCGTCTGGCTTGCCGCGACGGCGCTGCACGTGGTCGGCCACCTGCCGGACGTCGGACGCACGCTGGCCGAGAACCGCGCGCTGCGCGCGGCGGTGTTCGCGGTGGGCGGCGGCAAGGAGCGAACGCAGTGTGCACGAGACGCGAACCCCTCACCCGACCGCCCGGCGGGCCGCGCCGGACACGCGTTGGCGCTGACGGGCGCACTCGCCGCGGGATTTGGCGCTGGCGCTCGCGCTGATCCCGCAGTTCGCGTCGTGGACGCACCACCATCGCGTGTTCGTCCTGCACTGAGGAAGCTCACGCCGCAGCCACCCCACCGCCCGGTGGCCGCCGTGCACTGACGAAACCCCAACCGCAGCCACCCCACCACCATCTTGCACCGACGAAACCCACATCGCAGCCACCCACGGCCTGGCATTCGCCGTGCACTGACGAAACCCACACCACGGCCACCCCACCACCATCTTGAACTCACGAAGCTCACGCCCCAGCCACCCACCACCCAGTGCCCATCCTGCCCTGACATGCCCACACCACGGCCACCCCATCGCCGCGTGTGCGTCGAGCGTTGACGTGGATCGCGGAGCGAAGGCGTCCGCGCTCCTGTGGAACTTCTCACACACCCTTTAAGGCCCGCTTGAGCTGGCGTTTCACACTGGTCGCCAGACTCGCACTGTCACACCGCCGTCGCCGGCAAGCCCGATGTCAACCAAAACGCAGCCAAATCCCCACACGACCCGCGCCCGCGACGCCGCGCTGCGCAGGCTGGGCCAGGCCAACCGCTGGCTGCTCGCCGGCAGCGCGGCGCTGACGGGGATCTTCACGGCAGTCGCCGCCCAGGCGTTCCCGGGCCACAAGACCACAGCGAGCGCCGCGCGCGCGCAGCACCGGACGCGCGACTCCGGAGCGCGCAGCGGGCCGACTACGACGGACAGCGGTTCTTCGACGTTGAAGGCTCCCGCGCAGACCCCGACGACGTCGGGCGAATCTTCGGCGGCCTCGACGGGCACGAGCGCCGCGACGCCGGAATCCGACAGGTCCGGTGGCAGCTCGACGGAAACAGGACCGTCGTCGGGCTCTTCGTCCTCAGGCACGGGCTCGAGCAGCTCGGAAACGAGCACCGCGACCGAATCGGGCGCGGTCGTGTCGGGAGGGTCGTAATGGCCGTCGCGCTGCCCACGGCCCGCTGGCAGGCGCTCGGCACGAATGTCGTGCTGCGTGTGACGGGTACGCTCGCCGAGCTGCGCGAGGCGCGCACGCTGGTTGCCGACCAGCTCGACGCGCTTGACCGCGTGTGCAGCCGCTTTCGCGAGGATTCGCAGCTGTCGCGCGTGAACGCCGCCGCCGGCGGTCCGCCGCAGTCGATCTCACCGCTGTTCGTCGAGGCGCTGCAGGTCGCGCTGCGCGCGGCGGAGCTGACCGACGGCGATGTCGATCCGACGGTCGGCGCTGCGCTGGTGCTTGCGGGTTATGACCGCAACTGGGACGCACTGCAGGCCGACTGGCGCCGGTCGGCCACGCCCGACGGGCGCTCCTCCCCCGCGTCCCAGCCTCGAACGGCGCTCGCGGCGCCCGAAGCGCCGTCGACAACCTCGGGGCGCTGCGCCGCACCCGGGGAACCCTCGCACGTCCGGGGCGGCGCAAGCCGCCCCCATCCCCATCTCCACCCCCTCCCGACCCTGCGCGCGCGCATGCGCAGGGGTTGGCGCACGATCGAGCTGGATCCGGTCCGCGCCACGGTGCGCGTGCCGCGCGGGATCTCGCTCGATTTGGGCGCGAGTGCCAAAGCGTGGGCCGCCGACCGTGCCGCCAGCGCGGTGCGCGCGCGCTGCGACTGCGGCGTGCTCGTCAGTCTCGGCGGCGACATCGCCACGGCAGGACCGGCGCCCGCGGGCGGCTGGCTGGTGCACATCACCGACGACCACCGATCGGGCCCCGCGGCGCCGGGGCAGACGATCGCGATCGTCTCGGGCGGCTTGGCCACGTCGAGCACCGTGGTGCGCCGCTGGCGCAGCCGCGGGGTCGAGGCCCACCACATCATCGACCCGGCCCGTGCCGCGCCGGCGTGCGGGCCGTGGCGCACCGTCAGCGTCGCCGCCGGCGACTGCGTGGACGCGAACATCGCAACGACCGCCGCGATCGTGCGGGGCACCGACGCGCCGGGCTGGCTCGACCGCCAGGGTCTGCCCGCACGGCTCGTCGCACACGACGGGCTGATCGCCCATCTCGGCGGCTGGCCGCTCGCCGACGAGCGGTACGCGGCGACGAGCAAGACCAACCGGGACCTTCCGCGCGCGGCCGCATGAACACGCTCGTCTCCGCCCCCCTCCTCGCCACATCCAGTTCGCAGCTCGACTGGTACCTCACGCGCTCGACCGGCGCCGTCGCGCTGCTGCTGCTCACGCTCGCGCTCGCCCTCGGGGTCGCCGATGTGCAGCGCTGGAGCAGCCCTTCGTGGCCGCGGTTCGTCCTCGACGGCCTGCATCGCAACGTGTCGCTGCTCGCGCTCGCGTTCCTCGCGTTGCACATCCTCACCGCGGTGCTCGACAGTTTTGCCCCAATCTCGCTGACCGCCGCGTTCGTTCCGTTCATCAGCCCGTACCGTCCGTTCTGGCTGGGGTTGGGCGCGGTCGCCTGCGACCTGCTGATCGCAGTGACCGTCACGAGCGTTTTGCGCCGGCGCCTCGGCCACCGCGCCTGGCGCGCCACGCACTGGCTCGTCTACGCCTGCTGGCCGGTCGCGCTGCTGCACTCGCTCGGCACGGGCAGCGACGTCAAAAGCGCGTGGATGCTGGTGCTCGCGATCGGCTGCCTGGCGGTCGTAGCGGGGGCGGTGCTCGTGCGCGCGCTCGCGTCCCGGTCGCCCCGCAGCGCCCGTCCCCGCGTCGCCGCGCTCGGCGGGGTGGCTGTGTTCGCGGTCGGGGTGCTCGTGTGGCTGCCCAGCGGCCCACTCGACTCCGAATGGGCGCGACGTTCCGGTACGCCCCCCTCGCTGCTGAGCCACCGCGTCGCCGTCCACACCTCGGGGGGCGTCCGATGAGCGGCCTGCCGCGCCTGCTCGCCGGCATTCCGGCGCAAGGTGCGCTGGGGTTGGAGGGGCATGTGGGTATTCACGGCGAACTGCGATTGCGCGCGCGCGCACGTGCGCGCGCGCGATCACGCCGCAAAAAAGACAACACCACCCACCTCCTGCGCCGCTCGAACGACCAGACTGACCGGTCTGACTCGACCGACTTGGTCAACCTGGTCGAGCTGGCCGGTCTGCGGGGCCGCGGCGGGGGCGGGTTCCCGACCGCCGCGAAGCTGCGCGCCGTCGCGACGGTGTGTGCACGTACGCGCACGCGTGCGGTGGTGCTCGTGAACGGGGCCGAGGGCGAGCCCGCCAGCAGCAAGGACCGCACCCTCCTGCAGGCCCTGCCCCACCTCGTGCTCGACGGCGCGGCCCTCGCCGCCCACGCGATCGGCGCCGATGAGATCGTGATCGCGGTCTGCCAGTCGGCGCCCCCGGCACTCGACAGCGTGGCGCGGGCGCTCACCGAACGCGGCCACGGCAGCGGCCGGCTCGCGCGCGACCACGGGGAGCCGCACGTGCAGCTCCTGGCCGTGCCCCCACGCTACGTCGCCGGCCAGGAGTCGGCGCTGGTCAGCCTCGCCAACGGCGGGCCGGCGCTGCCGGCGTTCACGCCGCCGCTGCCCTCCGAACGCGGCGTGCGCCGCCGCCCGACGCTTGTCGCCAACGTCGAGACGCTTGCCCACCTCGCGCTGATCGCCCGCCACGGCGCGCCGTGGTTTCGCGAGCTGGGGGTCGCCTCCCAGCCGGGCTCGGCGCTGATCACCGTCTCCGGCGTCCAGCTCTCCGACCCGGGCGTCTACGAGGTCGAGACCGGCTCAGCCCTGACCGCGCTGCTCGACGCCGCCGGCGGCCTGCGCGAGCGGCCCCGCGCAGTCCTCATCGGCGGCTACGCCGGCACCTGGATCGACGGCGCGCACCTGCACAGCGTCGCGTTCAGCGACGAGCAGCTCGCCCCCCATGGCGCGACGCTCGGCGCGGGCGTGGTCACGCTGCTCTCCCCCGCCGCCTGCCCCGTCGCCGAGCTGGCTCGCCTCACGCGCTGGCTGGCGGCGCAAAGCTCTCGCCAGTGCGGGCCCTGCACGTTCGGCCTGCCCGCGCTCGCCGACACCATCGAGCAGATCGCGCTCGGCAGCGGCCCGCGCCAGACCGAGCGGCGCCTGCAGCAGCTCGCCGCGCTCGTGCACGGCCGCGGCGCCTGCAGCCACCCCGATGGCGCCGCTCGCCTCGTCAGGAGCGCGCTGGAGGTCTTTGCCGACGATCTGGCCGACCACGCCCGCCACGGGCCGTGCGCGGCCTGTGAGCGGCCCTCAGAGCTGCCACGGCCGCGAGCGGCGTCGGGCGATGACTTCGGCCACCCGCACCGCGGCCGGCCAAGCCGCGCCGCGCACGACGCCCACCAGCTGGTGGGCGTCCGATGAGATTCGCCCCGCAGCTCCAGGTCGCCCTATGAGACAGCACGTGCGCGTCAACCCGATCGCGTGCGCCGCGCACGGCATGTGCGCCGAGCTGCTGCCCGAGCGTGTCGCGCTCGACGAGTGGGGCTACCCGATCGTCGACGGCGCGCCACTGCCCGCCGGCCTGCTCGCCCACGCACGACGCGCGGCGCAGGCGTGTCCGACGTTCGCCCTGCTCGTCGAGCGCCGTCGCGACTGAGGCGCTTACTCCGGCGCCGCGGCGCAGCCGTCTCAGTGGACGGTCACCTTCCCGCGCATGCCTTCCGCGGCGTGGATCGTGCAGCGGTAGTTGAACGTGCCGCCGTGGGTGAAGCGCACGGTGAACGAACCGCTCGACTGGGTGCGCGAGTGGAAGGCCGCGGCGGTGACGTTGTGTCTGATGCCGCCGTCGCGCCACTCCCAGGTGACGCTTTCGCCGGTGCGGATCGAGAGCGTCGCGGGGTGAAAGCGAATGTCCTTGAGCACCACGACGTGTGTGCCGGCCGCCCGCGCCGCCGAGCGCGGCGTCGCGGCGCCGCCGCCGCCCGCGAGCGCCACGGCAGGAAGCACCGCCGCCGCCGCGGCGGCGGCGGTGACGAGGATCGCAGCGTGGCCTGCTTTCAAACGCATCGCGTTCTCTCCTTGGGAGTGGGATTTCTTAGGGGTGGTACCCGTCGGTTGGCCCGTCGTGGGCGACTGGCAAGCTCATCGGCCTCCGACCATGATGGGGCCAACCGCAGGCCCCACACGGCCCCACACGGCCCCACACTGCACTGACCTCCATCGTCAGCCTCCGACCTCCGCCCGACCTCCATCATCGGCCTCCGACCTCCGCCCGACCTCCATCATCGGCCTCCGACCTCCGCCCGACCTCCATCGTCAGCCTCCGACCTCCGCCCGACCTCCATCATCGGCCTCCGACCTCCGCCCGACCTTCATCATCGGCCTCCGACCTCCGCCCGACCTCCATCGTCAGCCTCCGACCTCCGCCCGACCTCCATCATCGGCCTCCGACCTCCGCCCGACCTTCATCGTCAGCCTCCAACCTTCGCACCCTGTGCGTTTAGCACCCACCAGGCGGCGCCAAAGCTCGTGATCCCCTGGCCGGTCGTTTCGCCGGTGCTCTGGTCGGTGACGTAGTAGTAGAGCGGATGCCCGTTGTAGGTGACCTGCTCGGTGCCGTCCGCGCGCTTGCTCATGCCCAGGTCGCCGGCGTGCGCGCCGCCTTCGGCATGTGGCGCACCGCTCGTCGTGACCGGCGGCCACGCCTGCGCACAGGGGCCGTTGCAGTTCGAGGTCGTGCCCTTGTCCGCTTCGAACAGGTACACCGTCAGGTGCTTGGGTCCGGCGACCAGGATCGTGCCGAGGCTGGTGTGGACGGTACCGACTGTCGTGGCGCCCGCACTCGACCCTCCGGCGCCGCCGGCAGCTGCGCCGCTCGCCGTACTGGCGCCGCTCGAAGCCGCCGCGCTCGTGGTGGGCTGACTGCTCGTGTGGTAGCTGCTGCCGCCGCTGCCAGAGCTGCTGCTGCCGCAGCCGGCGACGGCGCCCGCAGCGCACAGCAACGCGACGCTTGCGATCGCTGAGGAGTGGCGCACGGTTGGCCTCCTTGGGTTGTGGTGCATGTCGTGATGGGGTCGGGCCAGTCGTCGGGCCGGCCGATTGGGGTCGGGCCGGTCGAGCTTGTCCGGGTATCGACCGCGCCGGATACCGACTTCACCTTGACAGACGCCCGCCGGGCAGGAAAATTTCACCAAGTTCACGAGACGCCGCGGCTGGCTGTCGCCACGGCCATGCAACCCTGTCCCGCCGTGCCACGCCGTCCCGCCCGCCGCCGCTGTCACCCTTCCCGCTCCTTCTCCGCTTCCTGTCTCCTCACACTGCCTCCTCACCGCTTCACAGTTGCGGATCGCAGCACGCGCGCTACAGTCGTCGCTCACATGTCACGGCTCGACCCGCAGTCGTTGCCCAAGCACCTCGACCGTCTCTACCGGGCCGCGTGGGCCCTGTGCGGCTCGCCACACGACGCGGAAGATCTGGTGCAGGAGACCTGTGCACGCGTGCTCACGCGCCCGCGCCAGCTGCACGGCCAGGACGAGCTGGCCTATCTGATGCAGGCCCTGCGCAACACCTTCCTGACCCAGCGCCGGACCGCAGCGCGCCGCCCGCGCACGGGCACGAGCACGCTCGAGGACATCGAGCCGGTCGATCCCCGCACGGGCGAGCGCCCGCAGGAGGCGCTGCAAGCCCGCGAGGTTCTGGAGACGATCGGGGGGCTCGGCGAGAACTACCGTCTGGCGCTGGTCGCGGTGGACGTCGTCGGACTTTCCTACCGCGAGGCTGCCGACGCGCTGGGCACGCGCGAGGCGACGATCGCAACGCGCGTGTTCCGCGCCCGTGCGCAGGTCAGCAACGCACTCGACGAGCGACGGGGGCAACCCGCGCCGGCAGCCACGCCCGCAGCCGCCGGCGCCCCACCGACCGCATCGCCCGCCGGCGCCGGGATCGCACCGATCGCATCGCCCGCCGGCGCCGGGATCGCACCGATCGCATCGCCCGCCGGCGCTGAGATCGCGCCGACGGCATCGCGGGCAGCCACCGGGACTGCGTCGGGCGCGGCGTCACACGCAAACCACAGGCACGCTGGCGCCGGGAAGGTCGCGAGCCCGGAAGGCGTCTTGTCTGGTGAGGTTGCCCATGAGTCCTAGATCGCCCCGAGACCAGCCGTCGTCACCCGACCCTCAGCCGCTTGCGAGCCTCGCGGCGCTCGACGCGATCGAGGCGCCGCCGGCGCTGCAAGCCACGGTGCAGGCGATGGCCGACGAAGCGACGGCAGGGCGCCGCCCGAAGACCGCGCCACGCTCACGGTGGGACACGCTTCCCGGGCTGCGCCTGCGCCGCAGGTCGAGCGCCGGGAACTCGGCCCAGCGCCTGCATGGAACGCCACACCCGGAGCGCGCGACATCGCGCCCGCGCTGGACCGGCGCCGGCGCGATCGCGGGGGCGGTGGCGGTAGCCGCCGTCGTGCTCGCGGTGGTGCTGAGCGGCGGCGGCAGCGCCCAGCCGCCAACCGTGCTGGAAACTTCGCGTCTGGCGCTCGCCGCGGCAACGCGCGGCGCGCCTGCCGAGAGCGAGAGCCGCCCGGGCCGGCTCGCGCTGGCCGTGGACGGGGTGCCGTTCCCGTATTGGGGCGGTCGCGTCGGCTGGTCGGCGGTCGGGGCGCGGGTGGACCATCTCGGCGGGCGGGCGGTGACGACGGTCTTCTACGCGGGCGCAAACGGCGGCGCGCGGATCGGCTACGCGATCGTCGCGGGCCCGGTGCTGCCGGTGCCGGCGGCCGGTCGGACGGTGTGGCGCGGAGGAGTGCGCTTCACCGTGCTGAACACAGGCCAGCGGCCCGGCACAACGGGCGCGACCGTGGTGACGTGGCGCGAGCGTGGACACACGTGCGTGCTCGCCGCACGAGCGGTGCCGGCGCAAGCGCTGGTGGCGTTGGCGAGCTGAGGGCCGTCCTGCCCCAGCCGCTGGTGAGCCGAGGGCCCATCCACCCCAGCCGTACGCTCCCACTGGCATTTGACCCTGAGCGCACGGATCGCTTACAGGTATCGCCCCCACTCAAGCGGGCACCCCGAAAAGTCGATGCGCTCGCAATGCCCGAGGTCTCGGTAAAGCAGGCGCCGGTCACGCAGGCGCCGGTCAAACAGCCGCTGCGCGCGAAGCGCCAACACGCGACGGCGGGTGCGCGCGAGCGTGAGCGCCGCGCGGAGGCGCTACGCCGCCAGCGCACGGACGAGCACGCGCAGCAGATGGCGACGGCCGGCGAGCTGGCCTACCTGCGGGCGCAGCTGCGTGTCGCGGGCCAGCTGACGGCGCGTTTGGCGGGTACCCACGAGACCGAGGAGATGGCGCAGCTCGTCGTCGAGGAGCTGCACACCACCTTCGCGTTCTACCTGGCGGCGATCCAACGACTCGACGACGACGGGATGCTGCGGCTGGTGGCGGGCGCGGGTCCGCTGGCGGAGGTGATGCGCGAGTTCTTGCTCGTCGAGCAGTCGGTGCAGGAGGGCGTGAACGGACGCGTGGCGCGATCGGGGTGCACGGCGCTGGTGCACGATACGCGCGTGGACCGCGACTACGCGGCGCGCGACCCGCAGACCGACCCACGCTCGGAGTTGAGCGCGCCGATCTTCGTCGACGGCGCAGTGTGGGGAGTGCTGAATCTCGAGGCGGTGCAGCCGAGCGCGTTCGGCGAGGCGGACGCGGTGCTGGTGGAGACGGTTGCGGCGAGCCTCGGCGCAGCGGTGCACCGGGCGAGCCTGCTGGCGGAGATGGAGCGGACGTTCACCACGACGCTGGCGGCGCTGACGAGCACGGTGGAGGCGAAGGACGACTACACGGCAAACCACGGCGAGGATGTCGCAGGTCTCGCCGAGCGGGTGGCGCGGCGGATGGGGCTCGCGCCGGGGCAGGCGCGCGACGTGCGTTACGCGGCGATGCTGCACGACGTCGGCAAGGTCGCCGTGCCGAGCGAGATCCTGCTCAAGCGGGGGCCGCTGACCGAGGAGGAGTGGGTGGTGATGCGCGGCCACGCCGCGGCGGGCGGCGATCTGGTGGCGCGGATCGAAGCTTTCGCGCACCTCGCACCGGCGGTGCGCGCGAGCCACGAGCGCTGGGACGGGGGCGGCTACCCGGACGGCCTCGCGGGCGAGGCGATTCCGCTGGCCGCACGGATCATCGCGGCGTGCGATACCTACGATGCGATCGTGACGGACCGCCCCTACCGTCCTGCGCGCACGCCGGCGCAGGCGCGCACCGAGCTGGCGCGGGTGGCGGGAACGCAGCTGGACGCGCGGACGGTCGACGCGCTGCTGGCCGAGCTGGCCGAGCTGGGCGACGCGTAGCGAGCCGCGGTCGCGCGAGCGCCCCAAACTCCGAATGTCCAAGGCTACGCCCGCGAATTCCGACTGCGGGCCATGGAGGCAAGGAGCGGACTCGACGACGCTGTCCGGGTGGATCGCCCTACTCCCCAGATCGTGGCGCTAGGCGGTGGCGGCTTCTCGATGGAGCGCGAGAGCGGGCTGCTGGACGATTACATCCTCTCGCTGACGGGAAGCCGACGGCCACGGGTGTGCTTCCTGCCAACGGCGTCGGGAGACGCCGACCACTATGTCGTGCGTTTCTACCGGCGCTTCTCGGGGAGTTGCGAGGCAAGCCACGTGTCGCTGTTTCGCCGCGACCAGGGAACGGGTGGCGTCGAGGACGATCTCGCACGGCATTTGCTCGCACAGGACGCGATCTATGTGGGCGGCGGCAACGTGGTGAGCATGCTCGGGGCGTGGCGGGCACACGGTCTGGACGTGGTGCTGGCGCGAGCGTGGCGGCAGGGGATCGTGCTGTGCGGGCCCTCGGCGGGCTCGCTGTGCTGGTTTGACGAGGCGCTGAGCGCGTTCCACGGCGGTTCGCGCAGGGTGCGCGGGCTGGGGCTGCTGCCGTACTCGAACTGCGTGCACTACGACGCGGAGCCGGAGCGGCGCGCGCAATACCACCGCTTCATCGGCGACGGGATGCGACCGGGGTTCGCCGCGGAGGACGGGGTGGGGCTGCACTTTCGCGGCACGCGGCTGGAGCGCGTGGTCAGCTCGCGGCGCGGGGGACGCGCGTACCGCGTGGCGGTTGCCGCCGGCGGCGGCGTCGCGGAGACGGCACTCGACGCGGACTACCTTGGCACAGCGCCACACGCGACGGCGCTGGCGGAGTGTGCTGCGGCGTGAACGCCGACGAGAACAAGCCAGCACCGGCGGCAGTCACGCGCGACACCGGGGAGCGCAAAGCGATGACGGCAGTCCCGCGCGACACCGAGGAAGACGACACCAAAACGGCCGTCCCGCGCAACGCCGGGGAGCGCAAGGCGACGACCGCAGTCCCGCCCGCCGAGCGGCGGATCTTCGCGATGGGCGGCGGGGGGTTCACGATGGAGCCGACGAACCCGCTGCTCGACGACTTCGTGCTGTCGCTGGCGCGCGAGGCGCGACCGCGGGTGCTGTTCCTGCCGACGGCCGCGGGCGACACAACGGGGCAGATCAACGCTTTCTATGCGCGCTTCGCGGGCCGGGGGTGCCAGGCGGAGCATCTGTCGCTGTTTCGCTTGGCGGACGCGCGGCGGGGATTGGCGGAGACGGTGGCCGCAGCGAACGTGGTGTACGCGGGTGGGGGCTCGATGCGCAACCTGCTGGCGATTTGGCGCGCACACGGGGTCGATCGCCTGCTGACGGAAGCGTGGCGGCGGGGAACGGTGCTGGCAGGGCTGAGCGCGGGCGCGATGTGCTGGTTCGAGGGTGGAGTCACGCGGTCGGATGGGGCACCAGGACCACTGGCGGGGCTGGGGCTGCTGCGAGGGTCGCTGAGCGTGCATGCGGACGGCGAGCCCGAGCGGTTGCCGGCGTGGCTGGCGGCGGTGCGCGAAGGAGCGCTGCCGGGGGGCTGGGCACTCGATGACGGTGTGGGGTTGCTGTTCGAGGGCGAGCGTATGGTGCGCGCGGTCAGCTCGCGCCCGGGAGCAGGCGCGGTGCGCGTCGACGCGATCGCGGGCGAGCTGGTGCGCGCCCGGATCGAAGTGGAGCTGCTGGGAGGCGGCGAGACGCCCGGACAGACGGGCGTGCTCGACGGAGACGTACAGGAGCTGCGCCGGGTGCAGCGGCTGCGCGCACGGCGGTCGCAGTAGCCGGTCGGGCAGACCGGACCACCGAACCGGGTGTTCTGTCGCAAAAGCGCGATTCGCGCACACACGCGCGCCCCACCACCAACGCCCCACAATGGGTCCCGCTCGGCGCTTGAGAGGGCCATCGCGCACCTGCCGGGTTGACCCGATCTCCAGGCGAGGCAGCGAGGCATAGTCAGAAACGCATTGTCGGCAGGCGAGCGGCCGTGTTGTATCTTCGCAAGTGGCGTGTGTGACACCGCATGGAGAAGCAGGTTGGGGGTGGTGGCGGCCGCGCTGACGGCGACCGTCGCGCTGGCCTACGCAGCGCGGATGGCAATGCCGGCGGTGGCGGGTGCTGAGCCGCAGGTGGCGCTCACAGCGGCATTGACGCCGGAGCACTTGGGCGCGGGGACGACGATCCACTTCAGCTTCACGATCGAGTTCGCGCCGGGCGAAGAAGCGTTGCCGTTGCAGGAGATCGACTTGCTTTACCCGGAAAATCTGGGGATCGCGACGAGCGGTCTCGGGTTGTCGACCTGCAATGTGGTGCTGCTGGAAGCGGATGGCCCGCCGGGGTGCCCGGCGAACTCGGTGATGGGCTATGGCACAGCGTTGGTGGAGGTGCCGTTCGGGCCGGAGATCTTGCACGAGATGACGAGGACGACGACGTTCATGGCGCCGCTGCGGGAAGGGCATCTCGGGCTGCTGTTCTATGTCGAGGGCGAATCGCCGGTGTATGCGACGCTTGTGTTCCCGGGCAACGTGCTGCCGGCGGCGGCGCCTTATGGGGGCGATTTGAACACGGATCTGCCGTTGGTGGGGAGCTTGCCGGAAGGCCCGGACGCCGCGCTGGTGACGTTGACGACAACGTTCGGGCCGAGTCGGGTGACGTACTTCGAATACCGGAAGGGCGCACGGATTCCCTACCACCCGCGCGGAGTCAAGCTGCCGCGTGTCTGTCCTCGCGGCGGCTTCGCGTTCGGAGCAAAGTTCGCGTTCTACAACGGCGACGACGCGAGCGCGGAGACAAAGGTCCCATGTCCGCCGCGACCACGAGCGAAGCGGCACGCGCACGCGCGCGGTGGCCGTGTCGACCGCTAGTTCCGAACGTTCGTCCAAAACCGCGTGAGCGTACCCGGCGCGCCGGGTCTCAGGACTGAACGCAGTTATCCAACGTGCGGAGCGCAAGTCAAGCGTCCCCCGGCGTGCAGGAAGCGAGGTCTGAGGTGCTGATCGAGATGCAAATGGAACGTCCGGCTGGGACGACGGAGGCCTCGCAGGTACTCGGCGCGAGCGGGGAGTTGTTGCGATGCGTGTGGAGCAGCCACCCAGACCACACGCGCGACTGCCGGGCTTGTATTCCCACCGAGGCGGTGATCGCGGCATGGCGGCAGGAGCGCGATGACTTTGGCACGCCGGAGGGGTTCTTCTTCTTCGCGTGGAACGAGCGGGTGTGGCTGGGCTACGGTCTGCGCGACGGCACGGTGCGGGGGGTGTACTGCCCGCAGCACTGCACGGCCCGGACGGTGAGCCTGTTGCGGCTCGCCCAGCCCAGCCGCCCCATCCTCTGAGGCAACCCGCAGCCACCCCGGCCCCCTGAGGCAACCCGCAGCCACCCGACCCGGTGAGGCAGCCAGCCGCCCGATCCTCCACCAAGCCTCCTGATCCTCCACCCAGCTACCCGATCCTCCACCCAGCCGCCCGATCCTCCACCAAGCCTCCTGATCCTCCACCCAGCTGCCCGATCCTCCAACGACCCGCCAAACCCCCGTACGGGCGGCCGCCGGTCAAAGCGTGTTGAATGTGCGCCGTCTGCCCCCGGAGAGGCGTGGAGGAAATATGCGAGCTGTCCAGATCGTCGAGTTGAGCGGACCGGCAGGTGCACTGGCGGTCGTGGACGTGCCTGCGCCGAGCGAGCCCCCGGAGCATGGGCTGACACCGGGGGAGGGTGTGCTGGTCGAGGTGCACGCCACGGGTGTGTCGTTCCCGGAGGTGTTGCAGACGCGCGGGGAGTACCAGCTCAAACCGCCGTTGCCGTTCGTGCCGGGCAGCGAGGTGGCGGGGATCGTGCGCGCCGCCTCGCCGAACGCGGGGGTAGAGGTCGGCGAGCGGGTGGCGGCGTTTTGTGGGCTGGGCGCTTTCGCGGAGCAAGTGGTGGCGCCACCCTTCCTTACCTTCGCGCTGCCGGCAGCGCTCGACTTCGCGCAGGGGGCGGGGCTGGTCCTGAACTACCACACGGCGTACCTCGCGCTGAAGCTACGGGGGCGGGTGCGGGAGGGCGAGACGGTGCTGGTGCACGGCGCGGCGGGTGGCGTGGGGACGGCGGCGTTGCAGGTCGCACACGGCCTCGGCGCGCGGACGATCGCGGTGGTTTCCGACGACGCGAAGGCGGCAGTGGCGCGCGAGGCGGGAGCCGACGAGGCGCTGCTCAGCGGGGGGCCATGGAAGGACGAGGCGCGGGAGTTGACGGGCGGACGGGGCGTGGATGTGGTGATCGACCCGGTGGGCGGAGATCGCTTCACGGACAGCCTGCGGGTGCTGGCCGAGGAGGGCCGGCTGGTGGTCGTCGGCTTCACGGGCGGGGCGATCCCGGAGGTCAGGGTCAATCGGCTGTTGCTGAACAACGTCGAGGTGGTGGGCGCAGGGTGGGGCGCGTACGCGCTCGGCAAGCCGGCGCTGTGCAGGGAGGTCGGAGCGGCGTTGACGGAGATGATCGAGCGGGGCGTGGTGCGCCCGCTGGTGGGCGCACGCTTCCCCTTGGAGCGGGCCGCAGAGGCGTTGGAGGCGATCGACGGGCGGCGAGCGACGGGTAAGGTCGTGCTCGAGGTCCAGTAGAGGGCCTTGCGCGCGCGCGATCCCGGGTCGACGCCAGAGAGCCATCTCGACCCACCGGCCACCGGGCCGACCCCGGCCTCACGCCAGACCCACCCGGCCCCGGCCGAGCCGACCCCGGCCTCACACCAAACCCACCCGGCCCCCTGCTCCGACCCGGCCCGACACGGGTCCGATCACGCCCGGCCGACCCTGGCCCATATATCTAATTTTCAAACGTGAATCGCGCGCGCGTACGCGCGCGGGCGCGATTCGCACCGCAAACGAAAGCATTCCCCCACCCCTCTCCCAGCACCCAGAGCACCCCCGCGGACCCTCACCCGACAGCCTCGGCGGCGCCGGGCTTGCAGTCGTAGACGCCGAGGAGCACGCGGGCGGATTGGCGCTCGGTGGTGAGTTGGGCGCAGTGGGCAAGGACCCATTCGATGCGGGGGTCGCCGCTGGCGGGTTCCACGGGGATCAGGAACGCGCGGACCCGCCCGGAGGCGATGTCGTGGCGTAGGTCGGCGAGGCTCGGGTACGGCACGCCGCCGACGTAGCCTCCGATCGGCATGATCTCGGCGCCGCTGTAGAAGGTGTAGGTGGAGGCGAGGGTCGAGGTGTCGGTGGCAAGGACGATCGGGGTCGCGTAGGTGGCGGAGAGCTGTTCGACGGCCTGTTGGGCGTCCTGGGAAGCGACGGCCGTGGAGTCTGAGGCGCTCCTACTCCCGAAGGGCGCTTCGAAGGGGCCGATGCTGCGAGTGACGACCAGCGCACAGGCGGCGGCGGGCAGCGCGAGCAGGCCGGCCGTGGGCAGCAGTGCAGGGACCGCTCGCAAGAGCGGGCTCCTGCGCAAGCGGCCATCGTCGGCGACGAGCAGCGCAAGCAGGCCGGCGGCGCCGAGGCAGAGCGCGAGCGGCAGCACCCAGGCTGGGACGCCGTGGCCGCCGTGCAGCAGGTACGCACCGTACGCCAGTGACGCGGCAAGCCCAGCCCCGAGCGCAGCGCGCACCCGCATCGAGCGTCGCCGCGGCCAGACCAGTGCGACACCCGCGCCGCAGAGCGCGGCGGTCGCGGGCGAGAGGGCCGCGACGTAGTAGAGGTTGAGGTAGTAGCCGTCGCTGAAGCTCGCGCCGAGCAGGAGCAGCCACGTGCCCCAGAGCAGCACGCAGGCACGTAGAGGATCGCGGCGACTGAAGCGACGGCGATCGATCAGGACGGCCACCGCGGCAAGCAGCGCGACGGGTAGCAGCCAGGCGTCTTGGCGCCCGAAGAGGCCGGATAGGAGACGGTGCGCGCTCGGTGGCACGGCGAACGCTTCGCCCGCATAGGAGCTGCCTTCGTGGTAGAGGGCGACGAGGAACGGCGCGGGAGGGCCGGCGCTCGGGATCGAGTTGCCGTGCTGGAGACGGGCAGTGCCGTTGTAGTCGAAGACTTGGCTGAAAAGCGAGTCGTTGGTGGAGCCGTCGACGTAGGGCCGCGAGTGTGAGGGCACGAGCGAGACGGCGCTCATCCAGCTGAGCGAGACGACGATCGTGACGGCGCCGGCAAGCGCGACATGGAGCAGACGGGTGCGCAGGGCGGACGGCGCGGCGAGAAGGTAGGCAAGCGCGAGTGCGGGGAAGACAAGCCACGCTTGCAGCATCTTCGCCTGGAAGGCAAGGCCGATCCAGACGCCGGCGAGAAGCAGGTGGCGCAGTCCGCCGGGGGCCGGTGCACCGGCCCCCTCCTCACCCTGATCCCGCCCACTACCAGCCAGGGAGGGGATCTCCTCCCGACCGGACGCGAGCTGGTCAAGCCCACTGCCGACAGGCAGGCCGGCCTCCTGCCCACCCTGGTCCCGCCACTCGTCGGCCGGTGACGCGGCACCCTCCCCACCAACCCCCTGGAGGCCGAGCCGACCGCCGCGCAGTGCCGCCGAGGTGGCGTCGGCGGCCAGGACGGTTAGCAGGATGAGCAGCGAGTCGGCGACGTTGCCGCGGTTGAGCGCGGCGGTGGCGGGGCTGGCGGCGAGCACGAGCGCGGCGACGATCCCGGCGAGCGGCCCGGCAAGGCGGCGCACGGCGCGATAGAGCACGAGGATCGTGGCGACGCCCTCGAGGATCTGGGGCAGTACGAGCGCCCAGATGTGGAAGCCGAAGATGCGCAGTGAAAGCGCCTGGGGCCAGAGTGCGCCGGGCAGCTTGTCGACGGTGATCGTGCCGGCGGGGTCGAAGGCGCCGAAGATGAAATCGTGCCAGGAGGTCGACATGCTGCGCGCGGCGGCGCCGTAGAAGGGCTCGAGGCTGGCGGAGCCGGCGCCCCACGCATAGGAGAGACCGGCGAGCGCGGCGATGCTCAGCAGCGCGGGCCGCGCCCAGCGCGGCTGGCCGGGCGGCGAGCGCCAGACGCGCCAGTGGGCGTGAGCCCAGGCGGCGGCTCGGGTGGGTGCAGGCTGCCGCGGACCCACGTGGCCAGGAGGCGGCAGTCGTTCAGGCGAGGATGCCCTGGATGCGCAGCAGCTTGCGGACGGTGTCCGAGGGCTGGGCGCCGCGCGCGAGCCAGGTACGGGCGCGCTCCTCGTCGATCACGATCGTCGAGGGGTTGGTTTGGGCGTTGTACTGACCGATCGTCTCGATCACGCGCCCGTCGCGCGGGGAGCGCTGGTCGGCGGCGACGACGCGCCAGATGGGGTCCTTCTTGCCGCCCACCCGCGTGAGCCTGAGTCTTACCGACACGTGTGTGCTTCCTCTCTCGTTGCGTGCTCGATTCGCGTTGCGAATGGGGAAGTGTAGTCGGTTGGCGCGGTCCGGCTCGGACCGGACGCCTCGTACCCCTCAGACGACGCTGAAGAGGGCTGCGTCGCTTTGCAGCCGTTCGCGCAAGCGGCGGCGCAACTCGGTGTGAATTTGCGAGACGCGGCTCTCGGAGACGCCGAGACGGGTGCCGATGTCGCGCAGGGTGCGGCCCTCGACGTAGAGCAGCACGGCGACTTGGCGCTCACGGGCGGGCAGTTCGGAGAACGCTTCGCGGAAGCGCTCCTTGGCGGCGGTGCGCTCGGCGGTGATCGTGGGGTCGGTATGGTCGTCGTCGCTTTCGAGGGTGTCGATGCGCTCGATGGTCGTGCTGTCCTCCGAGCGGATCGTCTTGTTGAGCGAACCGACCTCGGCGAGCGCAAGCTCGTCCAGGCGTGCGCCCAGCTCGGTGGAGGACATGCCGGCGGCGGCAGCCAGCTCGGGGCGGCTGGGCTGACGCTCGTGCTCAGCCACGAAGCGCTCGTGGGCGCCGTTGATCGCGCGCTCGGCGCGGCGCAGCGAACGCGGCGCCCAGTCGTGGCGGCGCAGCTCGTCGAGCACGGCGCCGTGGATGCGCGTCCAGGCGAACTGCTCGAGGGTGGCACCCTTGTCGGGGTCGTAGCGCTCGATCGAGCGGATCAGCGCCTCGAGGCCGCACGAGAGGAAGTCCTCGACGTCGCATTGCGCGGGTACCTCGCGAACCTTGCGATAGACGATGTAGCGGACCATCGGGGTGAACGTGAAGACGAGACGGTCGCGCAGACGGAGGTCTCCGCTGCGCTTGTATTGCTGCCATAGCGCGAGCGCCGCGGATGCCGAGATCCGGGCGCCCCCCTGGTGCGTGCCTGTCATTGCGAACTCCGACTAATCGAGGGAAGGTGGTCGCCTCCGCCGGTCGACCCTGCAGCCCATGTCGCGAGCTTGCCGGGAGCATCCCATCCATTGGAGACCTCGCCCTCATCGGTGTGTTGTGTGCTTTGCTTGAGCGCCGCTGGACGCCTGGCAGCAAATTGGGTGTCGCGGGATCGGCAACCAGCGGCTGTGCCATCGGCGGTCGCGAGCTGGCGCGGCCTTGGTAATCGGAGACTGCGGCGCCTCAGTAAACGGAGATTGCGGCCGATGACCGGGACGCGCCGGCGGCTCGGTGGCCGGGGGCGCGCGCCGGGGACACCCGCTGGGGTGGCGTGGCGGGCTGGCTAAAGTTTTGCGCGAGAGGGTCGATCACGATGAGTAAACGCAAGAGCGACGCGGCCCACGGACGGGACCGCGATGAGTGCTTTCAGGAGGAAAACAGCATGAGCTCGCCGATCGCCCCGACGTCGATTGTTCCTACGTCGAACCCCAGCACTACGGTCGCGGCCGGCGCAGCAGGCGCAGCCCCGACCGCGAACGCCGCATGGCGCACTGGCGCCGCCGAGTCGGCGGTCGCAGTCGACGCGTTTCCGAGCAGTCCGCCGCAGGAGGTTCTCGACCAGATGGCCAGTGCGGCGGCGGTGTACGACCGTTTCGCGTCGCAGGGTCGCGAGCTGCGGTTCGCACGCGATCAGGAGAGCGGGCGGATGGCAGTTGAGGTGCGCGACCGGGCGGGCAACGTTTTGAAGCAGCTGTCGGCGGCGCAGGCGCTCGAGGTGGCGGCGGGCGCGCCGCTGGAGTAGGTGGCTTGCGATGACGACCACGATTGGCTCTGGGACCGGCGCGCCGCTGAGCATCACCGGCCTGGAGTCGGGCCTGAACACGGGCGAAATCATCAATGCGCTGCTCGGCGTCGAACGCGAGCCGATCACGCGGATGACTAATCAAGAGACGACGCTTGAAGGGCAGCGCGAACAGTTGCAGTCGCTGCAGAGCAGTCTCGACAAGTTGGCGAGCACGGCACAGGAACTGGGCGGGGGGACCGTGTTCGACACGACGCAGGCGGTCAGCTCGAGCGACCCGACGATCGTGACGGCCACCGGGACGGGCGGGGGCGCGCTCGGCGGTTACGAGCTGGAAGTGAGTCAGCTGGCGAGCGCGGCACAAAGGACGTTCACGTTCAAGAGCCCGGCGGCCGCGGAAGCGCTGACGATCGACGGCCAGGAAGTCAGTGTTGCGGCGGGTGAGAGCATCCAGACGCTGGCGAGTGCGATCAACGCGAACTCCAAAGCTACGGTGTACGCGGCGGTCGTGAACGATGAAACGCTGGTGCTGTCGACGCGCACGACGGGAGCGAGCGGGTCGGAATTCATCAAAGTGTCCAGTGCGGGGGGCACGCTGACCGAACAGGCGGGCAGCGCGCGCGAAGGACGTAACGCGGAATACAAGCTGAATGGAGTCGCGGGCAGCTCGGCGAGCAATACGCTCACTGGCGCTGTGCCGGGCGTGACGCTGACGCTGAAAGGGCTGACGACGGCGGACACGCCGGTGACGATCGACGTGGAAACGCCGACGGTGAGCACCAGCGCGATCGTCTCGCAGGTGCAGTCCTTCGTGACTCTTTACAACTCGACGATTGGGGCGATCGAGAAGCAGGTGAACACCAAGCCCCCCGCGCTGCCACAGAGCACGGCGGAACTGAAGACGGGCACGCTGTTCGGGGACACGGACCTGACGGGCGCGCTGAACGCGATGCGCCAGGCGATCTACGAACCGGTGGCGGGCCAGCCGGCGGAAATGTCGAGTCTCGCGGATATCGGGGTGAGCACGGGCCCGCCGTCGGGCACGGCGACGTACTCGCAGGCGTCGGTCGAAGGGCAGCTGCAGCTGAACACAGCGCAGCTCGAAGCCGCGGTGCAGTCCAACCCGGAAGCTGTGCAGCAGATGCTGCAGCACTGGGCGACGGCGTTCCAGACAACGGTCAACACGGTCGCGGCGCCGGGCGGGCCGCTCGAATCGCAGGCCACTGGCGACACGAGCGAGATCTCGGAAATCGCGAACCGGATCACGAATCTCAACGAAATGCTGGCGGTACGCCAGAAGTCGCTGCAGGAACAGTACGCGGCGATGGAAGCGGCGATCGCGAAGAGCAAGGAGGAGGGCGAATACCTCGCCCAGCAGCTCACGGAGCTGGACTCCAGCTCGGGGTCGTCGTCTTCCTCGAAAAGCTCCTGAGCGGGCCTGCGACAGTCGCGATCAAGCGCTCGCCTTGCTGGCGAACCGTTGTCGCGCCGCTTGGCGGGACACGCCGAGAGCCGGCGCAATGAGGTTCCAGGACCTGCCGTGCGCCCGAGCAAGCAAGACGGCCTCCCGGAGGCGGGCATCGTCTGCGCGTGTCGCCTCAGCCGCGGTGGCGATCGCACGCAGGTCGTCGGTGCCTTCGACCTTGGCGGTCTTTGGGTCCAGCGACTCGGTAAGCCGCTCGAAGCGGCGGGCAGCCTGCTCGATCTCCTTGTCCGTGTGTGGGGGCATTGTCACCGTGTTCGCATCTAGACAATAAAGCCTGTCTGGATGCCGGGGATGGCGCCGCCCCCTCAACTTCGGCCGGCCGCGACCGATGACCAGGAGGCGATGACTCCGCCGATGGCTCCCCCGACGGCTTCCCCCCAGGCGTACCGCCGGAACACGGTGCTCGCAGCGACGCCGGAGGAGTTGGTCGTGATGCTGTACGACGGCGCCAGGCGTTTCCTGCGCCAGGCGGCTAAGGCGATGCGGGCGGGGGAAGTCGAGCAGGCGCACAATTCGTTGCGGCGCGCGGAAGCAGTCGTGATGCACCTCGACGGCGTGCTCGACTACGAGCAGGGCGAACCGATCGCGGGCCAGTTGCACCCGATCTACCAGTATTGCCTGCGCACGCTGAGCAGCGCGCGTTTCGCGCAGGATGCGGAGCGGGTCGAGGAGGTCGGCGGCCTGCTGGGCGAGCTGCGCGAGTCGTGGGCACAGATCGCGCATGGGTAGAGAGCAATGAGAGCCGCGTTACAAGACACTCCAACCGCGCCCCCGGTCCCGCCTGACCCCTACCAGGCGCTGCTGGATCTGGCAGAGCGAGAGCTGGAGCTGGCAAGGGACGGACGGATCGAAGATTTGCGGGCGCTCGCGCCGCAGTGGGACGCGATCGCAGCACAGCTGCCGACACATCCGCCCCCCGCTGCGCGCGGCCCGTTGCAGCGCGCAGCGGCGCTGCACGCCCGCACGGACGCGACGTTGCGGTGTTTGCGCGAGGCGATGCTGTGCGACATGAACGCGACGGCGCGGGCGAGCCGCGCGGCGCACGGCTACGCACGCGGGACCGGCCGCCGCATCAGGCGCGTGGATCAGAGCGCGTAGGGATTCTCGGGATCGTCCGCGCGGGCGGACCCACCGACGGTGCTCGTCGGCGCGGGACGTCCTGTCCCGCGGTGGAGGTTCGCCGCTTCGACCGTCGATTAGATTGGCTCTTACTGTAATCAGACGACGGGCTTCTGACGAGTACCTTCAAGATATCCGAATCGTCTCGGACGGCCAAGGACTCTAGTGGTCGCTCCGCCTAGTGGTGGCTCCGTTTAGTTCGTGGTTTGTTGTAGGGGTTCTTTGGTGGGTGCTGATCCGGTCGCTGGTTGTTCAGCGATGATGGGGTTCGGTATGGCTGTGCCAGCGAAGCAGATCGAGGTTCCAGAGGAGGATCGAGTGGAGCTTGAGCGGATTGTGCGCTTCTCGACTGGGGAGGTGCGGCTGGTCGAGCGGGCTCAGATCGTGTTGTGTGCCGCTGAGGGTCACTCGGCTCAGAGGATCGGCCGGTTGTTGGGGTGTGCGATGAACACGGCGGCGAAGTGGCGTTCGCGCGCTACGAGCGAGGCGGGATCGCGGGACTCTGCGATCTGCCGCGGCCGGGGGAACCGCTGATTTACTCCTGTGAGGAGCGGGCCAGGCTGATTGCCTAGGCGTGCACGCGTCCGCCGGCCACGGCGGGGGGGCAGCGCAGGGAGCGCTGGACCTATGACGAGTTCGCGGCGGAGGTCGGGATGTCTTCCTCGCATGCGCACACGATCCTCGCGCGCGCTGACGTCAAGCCGCACCGCACCGACTACTGGGTAATGAGCGACTTCACCGACCCCGAGTTCGAGAGTCGTTTGCGGGCTGTGTGCGGCCTGTACGTGGACCCGCCGGAGAACGTGCTCGTCATCTCGATCGACGAAAAGACGGGCATCCAGGCAAAGGCACCGACCAAGCCCGACATCCCGGCGGCGGCGGGCAAGCCGCCGCGGCGTGAGCACGAATACGAGCGCAACGGCACGCAGTGCCTGTTTGCCTGCCTAAAAGCCAAAGCAGGCGACGTGCTCGGGATGCCCTCAAAGACGCGCAACCGTCACGACCTGATCCGCTTCTTGAACCAGCTCGACGCCGAGATCCCCGTTGTCGAGGGCCAGCGGATAGTCGCGGTCTCCGACAACCTTTCGACCAGGGGCACCGAAGAGGTCACCGAATGGCTGAAAGGCCACCCGCGCTGGCGCTTCCAGTTCACACCGACCCACGCTTCATGACTGAACCAGGTCGAGATCTTTTCTCGATCCCGCACAAGCAGCTGCTCAAGCACGGCGCCCTTCACCTCAGAGCAAAACCTCGCAGAGCAGATGCTCGCATTCATCAAGACCCTACAACCAAACCACCAAACCATTCAAGTGAACCTACACCGGCAAAGTACTCCAGGCATAAACCCACGAACTAAACGAAGCCACCACTAGTTCGCTGATGCTTACCGGTATTGTTGTGCGCTCTATTGCAGGCGATTGCGGTCACGTGATTGATCAGCGAACCTCGCGGAGGACCCACTAGGGACCTGACTCCATCAAACGCCGGGGAAGATCACAGCCTCCAAGATTCCCGAGGGCGGTTCAGCTATTTTCTCGTCCTCAATGTCGCGCATGTTGTAATCCCGCAAAGCATCCGACCGCGCTTACCACCCCGACGCCGGCCAAGCGGTAGTCACCGACTACAATCGAACCAGCTGTCACAAGTAGACCAACCGCCCCAAGGGCCGCCCAAATCACAATTCGCATGCTATCGCTCTCAATGAACCAAGTGGGCTTTCGCATAGATTACTGCTCAGCCACTGCGCATGGCGGTCCGGTGAATGGTGTCCATCCAAACACCACGCACTCCGTTTCTGCCCATTCTTCCCAGCTATGAGGGCCGCTTGTATCGGGCCGCGAGTGTATTTTGTGGTCGCTAGTTCGGGTAGCCCGCTGGTGCCGGGCTGTGCGGCTGGCGTCGTCTCGCACGGAAGGTTCGCTGCCGATGGGTGTTCTCCGCATTCTTTGTGTCCCAGCAGCTGCACTCGTTGCAGCCATGTGCGTCGGCACAAGTGCCAGCACCCGCCGCGCTGTGCAGAAAAGATCTCAGGCAAAGGCAGCGCGGGTCTTGCAGGCGAGCGATACGGCGCGCTTGCACTACCTGCACAGCTCTGGTTCCTGGCTCTACGAGGAAGGGTCGGCATCCGGGACGCTACCCGGCAGCATGCACGTCAACGCCGACTTCGGCGCTGGCGGCGTCACAGCGACCTTCACGATCTACACCCATGGCGGCACGATCAAAGGCCACGCCAGCGCAACGCCGCACGGCTCGGGCGTATATGAAAGTTTCGCCGGCTCGCTCGTGGCCAGTGGCGGCACCGGACGCTACAGCCACGCCCATGGCCGCGCCGGCTTCTACGGCATCTTCGACCGCAAGGACTACGCGCTCACCGTCCAGACCACCGGCAAGCTCGACTTCTAGACTCGTTCCCCGGCCGGCAGCGGCTACACACCACCCCCCGGCCGGGCTGCTGCTGCCTATCGCCATCGTGGCAGCGTGCATCGGTCTGTTGGCCGCGCCGGCAGCCCGCGGTGCGACGGTCACGCTGCACGCCTCGCTCACCCCCGAGCGGCTGGGCCACGGCTCGACGCTCGGCTTCGACCTCGACGTCAGCGAACCAAACCCCCGGGCACTGCCCCCCGCACTCACCGCGATCACGCTCCGCTACCCCGCCAACCTCGGGATCGCCACCAGCGGCCTGGGTTTCGCTACCTGCCAGCCACAGGCCCTACAAACAGGCGGCTACGAAGGCTGCCCAAACGAGTCCCTGATGGGCCGCGGCACCGCCCGCGCAGCGATCCCTTTCGGCCCCGAGACCATTCGCGAGAACGCCAAGATCACGATCTACCGCGCACCCACCCGGGAACGCGAGATCGCGCTACTCATCTACGCCGTCGGCATGCACCCCGTCGCCACCGGCCTGATCTTCCCCGCCCTCCTGCAACCCGCCCCCACACCGTACGGCGGCCAGCTCAACGCCACCATCCCCCCGATCGCCGGCCTCCCCGGTACGCCCAACGCTGCACTCACCAGCCTCACGGCCACGATCGGCCCCCAAGACATCGCCTACACCGAACACACCCACGGCAAAACCACCCCCTACCACCCCAAAGGCATCCTCCTACCCGACACCTGCCCCCCGCGCGGCTTCCCCTTCGCAGCCCGACTCGACTTCGAAAACACCACCACCCCCGCCGAAGCCCACACCACGGTACCCTGCCCCACCGAGCAACACACGGCTGCCGGAGGTCGGCGGACCAGACGCCAGCCCATCCGCACGTAGCCGCCACCCGGCCGCCAACCCGGTACAACGACGGTCGGCACGCCAGCGCCTCGGCGCGGGCAAGCGGTGCGCTACTAAAGTTTGGTGCTTGCTTGGGGATCGTCCGCGCGGGCGGGCCTGTCCAAGGGCGCGGACGGCGCGGGGCATCCTTGCCCCGCGCACTGGCAATGGCCGCCGGAGCGGCGAACGCACCGCTAAAGCCGAGCCCCGTGCTGCCGATGACGGGGGCGACCGGGCGCCGGCAGGCTCCCGGGGGCGGCACTCACGGACGAGGGTCGGTTGGGCCCATGGAGGGCGGTTTGCAGGTCGCCCCATCTCGACTGACCGTATGTCCCTCGCCGATACCACTCAGCTTGCGCTCGATACTGCGATGCAGGGCGCGTGGATGCGCCAGACGCTGCTGACGAACAACATCGCCAATGCGAACACGCCGGGTTACCAGCGTGAGGAATTGAACTTTCACGGGGCGTTGCGCGCGGCGCTCGAGGAGGGCCAGTCCCCGAGCAATGTCGCGTTGAGCCCTGAAGTCGTGCCGGGGGCGGTGGGCCCGGAAGGCAATGGCGTGGATGTCGATCAGGAAGCGGCCGTGCTGTCGGAGAACGGTCTCGAATACGAGGCGCTGGTGCAGGTGATGGGTACGCGCGATGAAATCTTGCGCTCCGCTATGGGGCTCGCCTGATGGGCCTGTTCGACGCGATCGATATCGCTGGGAGCGGTTTGAGCGCGGAACGCGTGCGGATGGACGTGACGTCGGAGAACCTGGCCAACGCGCAGACGACGAAGACCGCGAGCGGCCAGCCCTACCAGCGCCAGGAGGTGGTGCTGCAGCAGAACGGCACGCCGTCGGAGTTCGCGGCGCAGCTGGCGGGGGCGATCGGCGCAGGCTCCGAACACGCGCCGGCGGGCGGCGTGGCGGTGGCAGGGATCGACTCGGACAAGACGCCGGATCAGCTGGTGTACGACCCGGGCAACCCGGAAGCGAACAAGCAGGGGTACGTGCGGATGCCAAATGTGAACACGGTCACCGAAATGGTCGACCTGATCTCCGAGTCGCGCGCGTACCAGTCGGATGTCACGGCGATGCAGACCGCGAAGTCGATGTTCAGCGCGACGCTCGGGTTGCTCAAAGGATGATCGGCGCGCTGAGCAGTGTCGCCGGCGTGAGCGCTTCGCTTGCGAACGCGGGCGAAGCGGCGGTCGGGACGCACCCGGGCGGCCTCGCAGGCGGGTCCGCGGGCGCGAGCGGCGCAGGGGGCACGCACGGGCTGTCGCTCTCCAGCGAACCGGGCGTTGAAGCCGCAGGCGGCGTCGAAGGCGTCGGCGGGGCAGGTCAGAGCGGCCTTGAAGGTGTGGGCGGCGGCGGCGCGACGGGGGGCGAAGCGCCCAGCGGAGTCGAAGGCACAGGCGGCAGCGGCGGTTTCGGCGAAGCGCTGACCAGCGCGATTTCCTCGCTGGAGCAGACCCAGCAGAGCGCCAGCGGCGCGGCGCAGGCGCTCGCGACGGGCAGCGTCAGCGATCCGGAGGCCGCGGTGGTCACTGTCGAGGAAGCCCAGCTCGCGATGCAGCTCGCGTCGCAGATCCGTACGAAGGCGACTGAAGCTGTTCAGCAGGTGTTCCAAACCCAGGTCTAACCCCGGCCACTCTCCGCTACAACCCACCTAACCCCTCGCCCAAGACCCAACTCACGCCCTCAGCCCACCCCATCTAGTCCCCGCCCCCACCCACCACACCCCCTCCCGCTCACAACTCCACCACCTCCTCCACCCACAAAACCCACGTCCCTCTCCGACTCTACGCCTTCCCCTCACACTCTCCCTCTCAACAACCCACGCCACGCCCCGACCACGACCAAGATTCCCCCACTCCCGAGCACGGCCACCCGGGCTCTCTCTGACGACACACCACCTGACCCGCCTACGCGAACCAATCCACATCAAAAACAAGAGACCACACCGAGATGCCCGTTAGACAACTCACCTCGCGCCTGACCCCTCGCGGCTGGCTGATCCTCGGCGGCGCCGCGCTGGCGGGGATCGTGTTCGTTTACCTGTTCCTGCACATGGTGAGCGCGCCAACGTACTCGACGATCGCGACGGGGCTCGAACCGGCGCAGACGGGCAAGATGACGGCGGCGCTCGACCAGCAGGGGGTCGGCTACGAACTGCAGAACAACGGGACTGCACTGGCGGTGCAGTCCGACGAGCAGGCGCGCGCGCGGGTCGCGCTTGCGAGCGCGGGGCTGGTGGGCAACAGCCAGCCCGGCTTGAAGCTGTTCGAAAAATCGAGTCTCGGCGAAAGCCAGTTCGACCAGCAGGTGAACTACCAGCGCGCGCTGCAGGGCCAGCTGGAACAGACGATCGACGATATCCAGGGCGTTTCCGGCGCGCAGGTCGAGCTGGTGCTGCCCAACCCGCAGAACCAGCTGTTCGGCGAAAACCAGACGGCCGCGTCGGCTGCGGTGCTGCTCGGCGGCAGCGGACTGACGGGGACCACCTCGGTGCGCGGCATCGCCCAGCTCGTCGCGTCCTCGGTGCCGGGGCTGGCGCTGAACAAGGTGACGATCACGAACAGCAGCGGCCAGCTGCTGTGGCCCTCGCCGGGTGGCGAAGGCGCCGATTCGAGCACCGGCAAACAGGCCGCCGAAGAACGCTACGACGACGAGACGGAGGCGAATCTCGACGCGATGCTGGCGCAGACGCTCGGGCCCGGCAAGGCGGAGGTGCAGGTCAACGCGACGCTGAACGCCAACCAGACCACCCAGGAATCGCTGACGTACGGCAAGGCGGGGGTGCCGTTGCAGCAGAGCAAGAACCTCGAAACGCTCGCCGGCAACGGCAGCGGGGGGGCGGCGGGCACGGCGAACATACCGGCGTACACCCAGACGGGCGCGAGCGGCAAGTCCAATTACAAGCACGAAGTGAGCGCGTCGACGATGGGGGTCGACAAGACCGTCACCCATTCGACGATCGCCCCTGGCGCGGTCGAAAGCCAGCATGTCGCGGTGCTGCTCGACCACTCGGTCCCGGCCGCGTCGATCCCGGCGATCAAGGAAGCGGTGACGAACGCCGCCGGCGTCCAGACCAAGCGCGGCGACACGATTTCGATCGGCCAGATGGCGTTTGCGAAGTCCACGACCCCGGCTGCCGCCGAAGCGGGCGGGGGGATGCTCGGTTACGCGAAGTACGCGTTGATCGGGATCGCGTCGGCGCTGTTCCTGTTCTTCACCACCCGCGCGCTGCGTCGTCGCGAGAAGGAGGGCATCGACAGCTCGCCGCCGTGGCTACGCGAGCTGGAGCTGCCGGTGCGCCTGTCCGAGCTGGAACGCGAAACGCCGGCGCACCCGACGGAGCCGCACGCCGCCGCCCGACCGACGCCTGCCGCCGTCGGCGCGGGCGCAGGCGCCGGCAACCCGGTGCGCCGCCAGGTCGAGCAGCTGGCCGAAAGCGACCCGGAGAAGGTCGCCGCCCAGTTGCGCAGTTGGATTCAGGAGGACTAGCGATGACGGTGAGTGGAGGGGACAGCAACCACTTGGGGCCCAACACGTCTGTGCAGGGCCATTGCGTGTGCGCGCACACAGACGCACGCGGTGGCAGGCGAAAGCAATATCAAGCAACGCCTGCCTCGCCCACAGTGCATCATCCAACACCCGACTCGCTTGCCACAACCATTCCGGGTCTCGCCCGCCAGCGAGGGAGCTGACGATGCAAGCGATCGCGCCGGCTGGCCCGCGCGTCACTGACAAAACTCGCCGCCTCGCCGACGCGATCGTGAGGCAGGCCTGATGCCCATCGAGCTGCCCCCCGCCGACGGCGCGCTCGCGGCGCTCCCGGCCCGCGCGACGGTGCGTCTCGCGGGTCGCCGCAAGGCGGCGGTGCTGATGGCCGCGCTCGGCCCGGAGCGCGCCGCAGAGGTGATGCAGCACCTGCGCGAAGAGGAGATCGAGGGCCTGTCGCTGGAGATGGCGAAGCTGGGGTCCGTCGAAGAGGAGACCACCGAGGCGATCCTCGCCGAGCTGGCGCAGGCCGCGCGCGCGGACGGCGTCGGCGACGTCAACGGCGGTATCGAGTTCGCCCGCGAAGTGCTGGAGCGCGCGCTTGGCGCCGAGCGCGCCGAGGAGCTGCTGGGGCGTCTTTCGACGGTGATCGAGATGCGCCCATTCGAGTTCTTGCGCCGCACGCCGCCGGAGCAGATCGTCGCGTTCCTGCGCGCGGAGTCGCCGCAGACGATCGCGCTGGTGATCGCCAACCTGCACACCGTCCTTTCCGCGCAGGTGCTCGCGAAGCTGCCCGAGCGGCTGCAGCCCGACATCGCGCTGCGGATCGCGCGCATGGGTGAGACGAGCCCGGCGGTGATCCAGCAGGTCGAGGAGGTCGTGCGCCGCAAGCTGACCGCCGTCGTCGAACAGGAGTACTCGGCCGCGGGCGGGGTGAAGTCGCTGGCGCAGATCCTCAACCACGCAGACCGCCCGACGGAGCGCAACGTGCTGGACCATCTCGCCGCCACCGACCAGGCACTCGCGGAGGAGGTGCGCCGGATGCTGTTCGTCTTCGAGGACATCGTCTCGCTCGACGACCGCGCGATCCAGCAGGTGCTGCGCGAGGCCAACCAGAAGGATCTCGTGCTGGCGCTGCGCGGCGTGCCGGAGCCCGTCAAGGACAAGCTGCTGGAGAACATGTCCGAGCGCGGCGCGGCGATGCTCAAGGAGGAGATGGAGATCCAGCAGCCCCAGCGCAAGCGCGACGTCGACGAGGCCCAGGGCCGCATCGTGGCGGTCGTGCGCCGTCTGGAGGAGGCCGGCACGATCGTCATCGGCAACGGCGACGGCGAGGACGAGGAAGCGGTGGTCTGAGGTGCCCGCCACCTCGGCCCCAGCCGGCTACCCCCTCGAGCAGCTGCAACCCTCGGCACCCCCGCCGGTGGGCACCCCCGCGCGCGTCCTCGCCGACGCGCACGCCCAGGCAGCTCGCATCCGCGAGGAGGCCCGCGCCGAGGGCCACGCCGAAGGGCGCGCGCAGGGCTTGCAAGCCGGGGTCGACCAGACGCGCGCCGCCGCGAGCGCCCTGCACACGGCGCTCGACGAGGTGCGCGCCGGGCGCGAGCAGCTTGCCCACGACGTCGAGCGCAACGCGGTCGCGCTCGCGTTCGACCTCGCCGCGAAGATCCTCGCGGGCGCCCTCGACGCCCAGCCCGAGCGCGTCCTCGACGTGGTCGCCGGGGCTTTGCGCCGGGTCGCCGACCGGCGCCGCATCGTGGTGCTCGTCGACCCGGCCGACCTCGACGTCATCACCGGCGCACTCGGCGAGCTGAGCGCCGCCGCGGGCGGGATCGAGCTGTGCGAGGTCCAGGCCGACCGCCGCGTCGGCCGCGGCGGCGCGATCGTGCGCACGGCCGAGAGCGAGGTCGACGCCACGGTCGCCACCGCGCTCGAGCGCGCCCGGGAGGTTGTGCGCGAGGAGCTGGGCTGCGGGGGGACCGACGCGTGAGACGGGCGGGAAGGGAGTCCGTGGGTACTTGTTTTTTTGGGAGCCATTCGCGTCTGCGCACGTATGTGTGCGCGCGCGTCGGCGCGCACACCCGGATCGGCGCGCAAAAATTGCATCCACCCCCGCCCGCATACTGAAAGACGATGCCCGCTGCCTTCACACCAGAGGGGTTGCCCGTGAGCGCCGCTGCGGAACCCGCGAGCGCCACGCCCGTGAGCGCCGCTGAGAGATCTGCGCGCGCTGCGCTCGTGAGCAAACCCGCACGCGCAGCGGAGAGCCTGCCCACGAGCGCCGACCTTCTTGACCGTGCGGCACTCGCCCTGCGCGGCGCCGACCTGGCGCGCACCCACGGCCGCGTAAGCAACCTGATTGGGCTGATCATCGAGGCGACCGGCCTGCAGGCCGAGGTCGGTGAGGTCTGCATGGTCGGCGCTGCCACGCGCGACGCCGCGCCGGTCCCGGCCGAGGTCGTCGGTTTTCGCGAAGGCCGCACGCTGCTGATGCCGCTCGGCGAGCTGCACGGGATCGGCCCGGGCACGAAGGTGCTCGGCACGGGCGCGCCGTTTCGCGTGCCGGTCGGCCCGGGCCTGCTGGGGCGCGTGATCGACGGTCTCGGCACGCCGCTTGACGGTCTGCAGGCGCCGCCTCGCGCGGGCGCGCGCTCGACGATGGCCTCGCCGCCGGCGGCGCTGGAGCGTCCGCGGATCGCCGAGCGGGTGGCGCTGGGGGTGCGCACGCTGGACGGGCTGGTGCCGTGCGGGCGCGGGCAGCGCCTGGGCATCTTCGCGGGCTCGGGCGTCGGCAAGTCTTCGCTGCTGGGGATGATCGCGCGCTCGACGAGCGCGTCGGTGAACGTGATCGCGCTGGTCGGCGAGCGCGGGCGCGAGGTGCGCGAGTTCGTCGAGCGCGACCTCGGCGAGGCGCTGGAGCGCTCGGTGGTCGTCGTCGCGACCTCCGACCAGCCGGCGCTGGTGCGGATCAAGGCGGCGTTCACGGCGACCACGATCGCCGAGCATTTTCGCGACGCGGGCCACGACGTGATGTTGATGATGGACTCGGTGACGCGCTTCGCGATGGCTCAGCGCGAGATCGGGCTGGCGATCGGCGAGCCGCCGGCCACGCGCGGCTACACGCCGAGCGTGTTCGCGCTGCTGCCGCGCCTGCTCGAGCGCGCCGGCACGAGCCCCGCGGGCTCGATCACGGGCCTGTACACGGTGCTCGTCGACGGCGACGACATGAACGAGCCGATCGCCGACGCGGTGCGCTCGATCCTCGACGGGCACGTCGTGCTCACGCGTTCGCTCGCGCACGCCGGCCACTACCCCGCGATCGACGTTTTGCAAAGCGTTTCGCGCCTGGTCGGCGAGATCGTCTCGCCGGAGGTCGCGCAGGCCGGTCAGCGGCTGCGCGCGGCGCTGGCGGCGCTACACGAGAAGCAGGACCTGATTTCGATCGGCGCCTACAACACCGGCGCCGACCCGCTGCTCGACGCGGCGCTGGAGCACCGCGTGCAGATCGACAGCTTCCTGCGCCAGTCGGTCACCGAGCCCAGCGACCCACACGGCACCGACGCGCAGCTGCTGGCGCTCGCTGCCTCGCTGGAGCGCTCGGTGGCTCAGCGCAGCGGCGAGGTGCTGGACGCGCAGGAGATCACCGCCGAGGCGCGCTCCCCCGACCAGCCTGAGCCAGGACCGTCCGCGATCCCCGCACTCGGCCTGAGCCTGTGAGACAGCTCTGTAACTGGCGTTCGGGGCGCACCCGGCGGTCGCGCCCGCCCCGGCAGGAGCGTGTGCGCCGGTCGCGGCGTGCGCCGACGAACAGGCACGCGGCGCACTCCGCGCCCGGGCGCGGGCGGTTAGGTTCCAGCGACCACACCGGGCTCAGATCTCCACAGGACGGTACTCGCGCGTGGAGGGGTTCTGCTCGAGCAGCCCCACGGCGCGCAGCGTCTTGACGTAGCGGTGCGTGGTCGAGGGCGACATGCCGAGCTGCTGAGCGAGGTCGATGATCGCCCGCCACGGACGGTCCGGGGGGTAGGAGGCCAGGATCGCCAGACCGCGCAGCAGCGACTGCGAGAGCTGCGGATCGCCAAGCGCCTCCTCGAGCGCTTTGCGCGTCGCTTTCTGCAGGTTGGACGGCTTGTCCCCATTCGACGGCCGGTAGGCGTTGTCGAGCGCCGCCAGCAGCAGGCTCGAAACCGTTCCGCCGCGCTGCTGGCCCGCCTCACGCATCACCTGCTCGACTTGCAGCGGTGAGAGCACGATCGAGATCTCGTCTTTTTTCTTTTTGGCCATTGATCATCCCCAGGGTGAGATTTTTATGGATCCGGATGCTTTGTTTACGAATAGTTAGGCCGCTTGGATCACAGCGCGTAGCGTAAATACAACGTAAGGAAACCGCCATTAATGCGGACTTTCCGAGAAATCCGAGCGATCGGTCATGTACGGAGCAACCCATAGAATAAAATCAAACCGAGTTCACACGTCGTCCGGGCGTACTACTGCTCCTCGTGTCGAGGCTACCTGGCGCCCCCCATCAGAAGGATTTATTCCCGCTTCGGGCCGGTTCTAGGCGGGTTTCTGCACTTTGCGACCTGCCGGCACATGCCTCAAAGCCTAGGCTCTGTAAAATTCCGGCTGCGGAACTTCAGCGCGACCCAGAAACCCAGCGGGCTCGGAACCTGGCGATCCGGAACCTAGTGGAGGACCCGGCAACGTTTGCCGGTCCGACTCGGCCGCAAACGCCTTGGTGCCAGCATCCTCGGCGCCGTCAACCAGGCGAACGTTGCCTGACACCCCACTAGTCGCGACCCCCGAACTTTGGTGCGGCCCCGGCACTTCGACGCAAACCAAACCTCGCGACCCCAGAACTTCGCGACCCCGCGGCCCCGGAACTTCGCTACCCCGGGACTTCAGCGCGGCGGCCCCGGAACCTCGGCGCGACCCAAAACCTCGTCGCGATCCGCGAACTTCGGTGCGGCCCCCAGAACCCCAGCTCGGCCCGGAACCTCGCGACCCCAAGCCTCGTCGCGACCATGAACTTCGGTGCGGCCCCGGAACCCAGCTTGGCCCGGAACCTCCGCGCGACTCCGGAACCTCGGTGCGCCCGGCACCCTTCTCAAGAACACCCCGCCACGACCGATTACGCGGGCTGTGAGCACCGGACCCTCGTTCCGTTTTCGCCTGGAGCGGGTGCGCGCGCTGCGCGAGCGGCGTGAGGATCTTGCCCGCCAGGCGCTCGCCAGCGCGCTCGTCCGCCGCGACGGCAGCGAGGACCGCCTGCGCACGGTCGACGCCCACCTGCAGCGCGCGCTCGACGACCAGCGCCGCGCGACGAGCGCCGCCGGCACAGTCGGCGTCGACGAGCTACGCGCCCGTCAGGCGTTCGTCGAGCACGTCGAGACGCAGCGCAGCAACGGCGCACGCGAGCTGCAACGCGACGAGGCCGCCGTCGCCGCACGCGGCAGCGAGCTGGGACTGGCCGCGCGCGAGCACCGCATGCTCGAGCGCCTCAAGGAGCGCCAGCGCGACGAGCACAACCGCCAGGAGAGCCGGCGCGAAGGGCTGGCTCTCGACGAGATCGCCCTCGACCGCTTCCGCCGGAGCGCCGCGTGAACGTCTCCGGGGCCCTCGAAACCACCGCCGGCGCCGCGCCGGCGGGCGCGCTTGCCGCGACCGAACGTATGCAGCACCTGCAGGCGCTGATCGCCCAGGTCGAAGACGGGCCCGCGGGCTTCGCCGCCGCGCTGCAGGCCGCACAGGCCGACACGGGCGCAGCGGCGGCCGGCACGAGCGGGGTTGGGGCGAGCGGGGTTGGGGCGAGCGCGGCCGGCACGAGCACGGCCGGTCTCACGACCGGCCTGAGCGACACCGGGCTGAACGCCGCTGCCGACGCGGGCACCGGCGCCGCCGGAACGACGACCGCCGCCGCCGCCTACACACCCGGCGCCTACGCACCCGCCGGCTACACCGTGAGCGCCTACCCCACGGCAGGCGTCGCGACGCCGGGCGCCGGCGCGGGCATCGGTACCGCTGCCGGTGCAGGTGCGACTGCCGGCGCCGCCGGGACGTCGGCAGGCGCGACAGCCTACGTGCCGCTGATCGAACAGGCTGCCGCCCGCAACGGCGTCGACCCGGCGGTCCTCTACGGCCTGATCGAGCAGGAGTCGGGCTTCGACCCCGGCGCGACCAGCGGCGCCGGCGCGGTCGGCCTCACGCAGCTGATGCCCGGCACCGCCGCCTCGCTTGGCGTCACCGAACCCCTGAACCCCGCCCAGTCGATCGAAGGCGGCGCGCGCTACCTCGGCGAGATGCTGCGCCAGTTCGGCGGCAACGTCACCGACGCGCTCGCCGCATACAACGCGGGGCCGGGCGCCGTGCAGCAGTACGGCGGCGTCCCCCCCTACGCCGAAACCCAGCAGTACGTCGGCAAAGTGCTCGCCAACGCCGCCGCCTTCCGGCAGAGCGGGGCCGGCGCCTCCGCCGCCGGAGTGGATGCGACGAGCGCAAGCCCGAGCGTCATCGCCGCCGGCGCCGCGGTGCCGGCGGGCGCCGCCGTCTCACCGGCCGCGTACGGGACGGGAGGCCTCGCATGAGCAGCCCGCTCGCCACGCCCGCCGCGTCGATCGGACCCGCCCCGGCCCCTCCGCCGTCCGGCGGCACGCCCTCGGACGGCCCGTCCGGCGGGCAGCTCTTCCAGAGCACACTCGACGCCGAATGGGCCCGTACGACCACCACGGAAGGCCCCTCGGCCGGCCAGCGGGAAATGCGCGAACTGCAGCTGCGCGAACGCGAACGCCAGCAGCAGCGTGCGTTCGACGCACGCGCCGCGTCCGCCAACGAAGGCGCCGCGGGTGCGGCTGCGAGCGGCGCACGGGTCGCGGACAACTCGGAAACGACACGCAGCCGCGAAGCCGCTGACGGCTCGCAAGCCACGCACGACTCCGAAACCATCCGCAGCCCCGAAGCCACGAGCGGCCCGGAAACAACGGGCGGTCCGCAAGCCATACGCGGCCCAGGCGACGCCGACGGCCGCGACACCGCTGCACACGCCACAGGCAGCGCAAACGACACCGCGCACCCCTCTGCACAGGCAGCTGACGCAAGCGCCGCAGAAGCGGCCGGTGCCGCTGCGCGTGCGGCCGACGGCGCCGGCGCCTCTCCTTCCTCCCCTTCCCCGGCTTCCTCCTCTCCCTCGGCGGCCGCTCCCGCCACCGCTCCCCCCTCCCCCGCTGCTCTCGCGTCTACCCCCGCCGTGCCTTCCGCCACAGGCACCGGCTCAGCCCCAGCACCCGCGACCCCGCCTTCGCTCTCCACGACCCCCTCGACCTCCGTGTCGGGGACAACCGCGTCCACGAACACAGCAACGCGCTCGACCCTGGCGAACGCGGGCAGCCCGACGGCGGCGCCCACGAACACCGCGAACATGAACACCGCGGCGGGCCGTCAGGCGGCCGCCTCCGCGAACACGCCGAACGCGTCCGCCGCGACCACCGCCTCGGACCGCTCGGCAGCCGTCTCCGCCGGCCCTGACAGCGGCGACTCGGGCAGCGGCGGCCCAGGCACAACCGGCACGAGCACTGGCGGCGTTGGCAGCGGCGGCCCAGGCACAACCGGCACGAGCACTGGCGGCGTTGGCAGCGGCGGCCCAGGCACAACCGGCACGAGCACTGGCGGCGTTGGCAGCGGCGGCCCAGGCACAACCGGCACGAGCACTGGCGGCGTTGGCAGCGGCGGGCCGGGCACAACCGGCACGGGCGGCGGCCGTGCAGGCACCACCGGCACGGGCGCTGGCGCCACCGGTACCGGCGGTACGAGCGCCGGCGGCGCGGGCACCAGCCCCACCACAGCTTCATCGACCGCCCACGGCGCAGCCGCGGGCCACGCGGCCGGCGCGTCCGGCTCTGCCTCCAGCTCGGCCGCGAACGCAAGCCCGAACGCGGGCCGCCCGGGGAACGGGCCCGCCGCCCCCTCCACAACCGCGACCGCCGGCCCGACCGCGGATGCCTCCAGCGCAGCCGCGGGCACGGGCGCCACCCTGGCACCCTCGGCCGCCGCCCCCGCGGCGGCCACCTCCACCATCTCGACACCCGCGACCCCCTCCGCGCCGGCCGACGCGGGCCCCGCGGGGTCTGTGACGCTCGACCAGACGATCGACGCGGTCCAGGCGACGATCGAGCTGGCCGCGCGCGGCGGCCTTGCGCAGGCGCGCATCGCGCTGCACCCGGCCGAGCTGGGCGAGATCCGCATCAGCCTCACCCAGACCGCCGCCGGCCTGGTGGCGCGCGTCAGCGCCGCCTCGCCCGCCGCCGCGCAGGCGCTGGCCGCCGGGCACGCCGAGCTGCGCCAGGCGCTCGGCTCGCTTTCGCTCGCGCGGCTGCACATCGCCCAGCACGAGTCCTCGCTCGCCGGCGGCAGCGGCGCGCCCGGCGGCGAAGGCGACCCGCACGGCCGCGCACCGGCGCGTCCCGGCGCGAACGCGCACACCCGCACAGGCAGCTCCACCCAGACCGAAGACGAACAGTCGTCGGCGCAAGACGACGCCGCCGATCCGGCCCAGCCGGGCGGCGAAGCGAGCACCGCGCGCGTGGACGTGCTCGTCTAACCCACCAACCCTCGACACCGAGAGCGACGACCACGATGACCACCACCGATGTGACAGCGACCCCCGCGGCGACCGCGACCCCCGCGGCGAGCACCCCCGGAGCAACCGAAAAGAGCGGCGCGACCGGCACCGGCACGAGCGCGGCGAACGCCACGCCGGAAAACCCGAACGGCGAACTGGGCAAGAACGACTTCCTCAAGCTGATGGTCGCGCAGCTGCAGGCGCAGAACCCGCTCGAACCGACCAACGACACCGAATACATCGCCGAGCTTGCGCAGTTCTCGCAGCTGGAGCAGACCACCAACATCGCCCAGTCGACCTCGCAGAGCGCCGCCGGCCAGCAGGTCGCCCAGGCTGTCTCGCTGATCGGCCACACCGTCACCTACACCGACCCCACCACCGGCGACCACGCCGAAGGCAAGGTCGAAAGCGTGGAGATCAGCTCCTCCGGGCCTTCGCTGACGATCGAAGGCACGAAGGGCATCGAACCCGGCACCATCAGCGAGGTCTCGTGAGCTTTCAGCGCACCGGCAGCACGGCCCGCGAGCGGCGCCAGCCGCTCGGCGCGACTCGCTGTGGCACAGGGCAGGAACCCGCCGGCCGCGTTCGCACCAACTTCAACAGGCAGCACCCACAACCCGCAGCACCCGCACACCGACACACCCCAACCACCGGCCGGACCTCACGGAGGGGGCCGCGAAAGGAAGTGACACGCCCATGATGGGTGGAATGTACGCCGCGATCAGCGGCCTCGACGCGAACCAGACGATGCTCAACAACACCGCCAACGACCTCGCGAACGTCAACACCGTCGGCTTCAAGTCCGCGCGCGTGTCGTTCTCGGACTCGCTCACCCAGGTCCTGCGCGGCGCCTCCGGCGCGACCGCGACCAACGGCGGCACCAACCCGCTGCAGGTCGGCCTCGGCGTGCAGGTCGCGGCGACCGAAAACGAAATGTCCGAGGGCTCGTTCCAGTCGACCAACAACCCGCTCGACGTCGCGATCCAGGGCGAAGGCTTCCTGCGCGTCGGCGCCGGCTCTCCGCCCACCGTGCCGGCGAACATCGACTACACGCGAGCCGGCAACCTCACGACCGACACGAAGGGCTACCTGACGACCCAGTCCGGGCTCTACCTGGTCGGCGTCAACGCCGAAGCCGGCGAAGCCGAAGGCACCTACAAGCCCGGCAAAGAACCCTCCTACATCCAGATCCCGCCCGGCTCGGCGAACGTCTCGATCGGCCAGGACGGCTCGGTCACCTACACCAACGAGAACCCCGAATCGAAAACCTACGGCCAGCAGGTCACCGCCGGCTATTTGACGCTGGCGACGTTCCCGAACGAGTCCGGCCTGCAGCGCCTGGGCGGCTCGCTCTGGGCACAGACGGCGAACTCCGGCGCGCCCCTGGTCGGCACCCCCGACACGGGCGGCTTCGGCCAGACGATCGGCGGGGAGCTTGAGATGTCGAACGTCGACCTCGCCACGCAGATGACCGAAATGATCACGGCCGAGCGCGGCTACCAGGCCAACTCGCGCGTCATCACGACCGCCGACGAAATGCTCCAGACCGCGGTGACGATGGTCCAAGGCTAGGCGCGCGGGCGGCGGGCCGGACGCGGAGGGCGGGCAGGGGGGTACACATTCGCAAACGGGTGCCATTCGCGTCTGCGCACGTGCGCGCGCGTACGCGTCCGTGCGCGTACGCGAATCGCTCCGCAAAAAACAACACCACCCCACCCCCTCCCCACAACCACTACAACGACCATCTGGTCATCAAACTGGTCATCCGACCACAACACCGACCACGACCCACCAGCGCCGGCCGGCAGACCCCCCTCAACCACCCGACAGCACCCGGCCGACCCACCACCTCCCAACGACCCAACAGCACCGGCCGACCCACCACCCCAACCACCCGACAGCACCCGGCCGACCCACCACCACCGCCGCCCAACCAGCAGCCCACCGCACCCACCGCCGCCCGACCACGAGGAGGCAACGATGATCACACTGCACCGGCTCGGCCACAACGACGAGCCTTTCCAACTGAATCCGGACCTGATCGTGACCGTCGAATCCACGCCGGACACGGTTGTGACGCTGGCGACCACCGCGAAGGTCGTCGTCGCGGAGACCCCGCAGGAGGTCGCCGACGAGGTGCGGGCGTGGCGGGTGGAGGTGCTGTCGGAGGCGATGCGGGGCCGCCGCACCGAGCACGAGCCGGCGTCGGTGCAGGAGCTGCCCAGACCCGTGCAGGATCTGCCCAGGCCGGTCCAAGGTTTGCCCAGGCGCGGGGCGCGCGACTGAAGGATCGCCTACGGCGGCCGATGAACGAGGGCGATGAAGGCAGCCACAGCAATAGGCATCGGGGTCGCGTTCGTGGCGCTCGGTATGAGCGCGATGATGGACGGGACGAGCCCGGCGGCGTTCCTCAACATGGAGGCGCTGCTGATCATTCTCGGCGGAACGGGCGGGGTGACGCTGGCGAGCGTCGGCATGGCCTCGATGAAGCGCGTCCCCAGCCTCTACAAGCTGGTGATCTCCGCCGAACCGCCCGATCTGCGCGGACGGCTCGACATGCTCGTCTCGCTCGCCGACCAGGCGCGGCGCGACGGGCTGCTGGCGCTCGACGCGCAGCTCGCCGAGATCGACGACCAGTTCACGCGCAACGCGCTGCAGCTGGTGGTCGACGGCACCGACCCGGAGATGGTGCACGCGATCCTCGAGGCCGAGGTCGACGGGATGGCCGCCCGCCACGCAGCGGGTGCCGCGCCGTTTGAAAAGGCCGGCGGCTTTGCGCCGACGATGGGCATCATCGGCACGGTGATGGGGCTCGTGCACGTGCTCCAGAACCTCGCCGCCCCCTCGACGCTCGGACCGTCGATCTCGACTGCGTTCCTGGCGACGCTGATGGGCGTCGGCTCGGCGAACGTGATCTTCCTGCCGGTCGCCAACCGCCTGAAGGCGATCTCCGCCGAAGAGGTCGAGCTGCGGATGATGACCTTGGAGGGCATCCTCTCGATCCAGGCCGGCGACAACCCGCGGCTGGTCGCAGAAAAGCTGATGTCCTACCTGCCGCCCGCCGAGCGCGAGGCGGAGGGCGAGGGCGAAGCCTCCGGAGCCCGCGCGAGCGGCGCCCTGGCGGCCGAGGCGGCGTGATGGCCCGCGGACACGGCCGCAAACGGCGCGGGGGCCATGGCGACCATGAAAACGACGAGCGGTGGTTGCTGACCTACTCGGACATGATCACGCTGTTGATGGCGCTGTTCATGGTGCTGTTCTCGATCTCGTCGGTCAACATCTCGAAGTTCATCGAGGTGCAGGAGTCGCTGCGGGCGGCCTTCTCGGGGGACATCCTGCCGGGCGGCAAGGCGATCGCCCACCCGGGCGCGACGGCGAACTCGAGCCAGGCGCCGCCGAGCAGCATCGACGCGCAGGCGATCGTGCCGCTGAGCACGCAGATCGCGACCAACCTCGAAAACTCCTCCTCGGGCTCGTCCTCGGCGCAGAGCGCAAGTGTTGCGCACGGTGCCGCGCAGGGCGGTGCGCGGGCTGCAGCGCAAACCGCCGCGCAGAGTGCCGCGCAGAACAGCCCGGCGGTCAACGCTGCGGCGGCCGCCGGCTCGAACGTCGCCGCTGCCAGCCAGGAGCAGAGCGAGTTCGAACGGATCAAGCGCGAGCTGGAAGCGTATGCACACAAGCACGGGTTCGGGCAGTTCGTACATATTTCGGTCGAATCGCGGGGGCTGGTGATCAAGGTGCTGACCGACGACCTGCTGTTCCCCTCGGGCAGCGCGACGCTAGACCCGCAGGGCGACCCGCTGCTCACGGAGATCGCGCTGCTGCTCAATGTCGATCAGGTGCACCCGATCGGCGTGTATGGCAACACCGACAATGTGCCGATCCAGACCGGGCAGTTCCCGAGCAACTGGGAGCTGTCGGCGGCCAGGGCGAGCACGGTGGTGCGGTTCCTGATCGCCAACGGCGTCGCGCCGGACCGCCTGAGCGCGACGGGCTACGCCGACATGCGCCCGGTCGCGAGCAACGAAACCCCGCAGGGCCGCGCACAGAACCGGCGCGTGGAAGTCGTATTGCAGCGGTTGTACTGAACGATGTCGAACCCGACAAGACGAACGAAAGAACTATGTCCAAGAAGAAGCTAGCCATCCCGCTCGTCCTGCTGCTGGCGCTCGGCGTCGGCTACTCGATGTCAAAGCCGAAGAAGACGGTGAAGATGAAGATCCCGGGCACGATCTACGTGATGCCGCAGTCGTTCCTGCTGAACCTGGCGGAAGGCCATTACGCGAAGCTGTCGGTCGCGCTCGATCTGGCGCCGGGGCAGAGCGACGGCGCGTCGGCGACGGGCGGCGGCTCGTCGGGCGGTGGCGAAGCGAGCGCGGGCACGCTGCCCGAGGAACCGGCGATTCGCGAAATCGTGACGAACACGATCACCGGCCAGAACGGCAGCGCGCTGACCGGCGCGCACAGCCGCGAAGCGCTCAAGCACCAGATTCTGGTGGCGATCAAGAAGCGCACGGACATCATGGTCGAATCGGTGCTGATCCCGGAACTGACCGTGCAATGAGAGGAGGCCCACGGCGATGAGCGACGAGACAGAGCAGGACGCGGCCGCCGAGATGGTCGAGGCGACGACGGCCGAAGTGGTCGAGGAGGCCGGGCCGGTCGGGCCGGCCTCCTCGACCGCCGAGCAGGTCACGCCGGACGCGCAGGCCGCGCAGCAGGGGGTCTACGAGCGGTTCGAGGAGAGCACCGAGCCGCCGGGCGCCGGGGCGGCGGGCAACGCGGACGGCGACGGGGACCTGCGCCGCCTGAGCGACGTGCCGATGGAGCTGAGCGTCGAGATCGGCAGGACGCGGATGACGGTCGGTGAGACGCTTGACCTGCGCACCGGGTCGATCGTGACGCTCGACCGGCTCGCGGGCGAGCCGGTCGATTTGCTCGTCAACGGCACGCCGATCGCACGCGGCGAGGTGGTCGTCGTCGACGAGCAGTTCGGGCTGCGGGTGACGGCGATCATCGACGGCGAGGCGGGCACGGATCTCGACGCGGCGTCTGACGCCGACGAGGACGGCGCGCCGCTTGCCGCGGCTGGGTAAGGAGCAGTGCGGTGAGCGACAGCGAGGATGTCGGCGTGGGCGACGGCGAGGACGTTGATGTGAGCGGGACCGAGGCCGGCGACGCCCGCGACCCCGCGCGCGCGGAGGTCGGCGCAGAGGCCACGCACGAGGAGACACAGGCGGCTGGCGCACCGGGCGAGGCCGAGCAGGGGGCGGCCGCCGAGCAGGCGAGCGCATCCGACGAGGACAAGCAGCCCGCCGCGGCGCAGCAGTCGGGCGCCGAGGAGGCGGAGCCGAGCGAGGCCGCAGACCAGCCAACCCCGGCCGCCGCGGACCCGGTCGAGCCGATCGAGGTCCCGGAGGACAGCGACGCGCCGCTGCTGGTGCGTCGCGCGCCAAGAATCCGCACGGTCGATTTCTCGCAGCCGACGAAGTTCACGGTCGAGCTGCGCCGCAGGATGGTCAGGGTGCTTGGGCCGTTTTGCGAAGCATTCGCGTTGCGCCTGTCCAGCGAGCTGCGCGCGCCGGTCGAGTTGAGCGTCGCGGACTCCAGTCAGCTGACGTGGGCGGCCGCCAAGGCGCAGCTGCCCTCGCCGGCGATCGGGGTCGCGCTCGAGGTGGAGCCGGTCGAGCAGCGGATGCTGCTCGGGATCGAGGTGTCGTTCGTGCTGCGCGCGCTGGAGTGCTTGCTGGGCGGGACGGCGGCGCAGGCGCCGGCGGAGCGGCCGTTGAGCGAGATCGACTGGGCCTTGACGAAGCGGCTGCTGGAGTCGCTGGTCGGGCAGCTGTCCAACGCATGGCGCGATCTCGGCGACCTGCAGGTGACGCTCGGCGAGGTCGATCTGGAGGGCGACGCGGAAGTACTGGCGCCGATCGGCGAACCGACGTTCGCGGTGCGGCTCGCCGCGAGCATCGACGGGCTGCCGGCGGGGCTGTCGCTGCTCGTGCCGTGGCGGACGATCGAGTCGATCGCGGAGGACGTCGCGGGAGCGGGCGCGAGGGCGCAAGACACCGACCCGCGCCAGGGTCTCGCGGTCCAACGGGGGCTGGCCGCCGCGCACGTGCTGCTGCGCGCCGAGGTCGGCTCGACGCAGATGCCGGTCGCGGACATGCTCGCGCTGCGCCCGGGCACCGCGCTGACGCTCGCCGACCGCGCGGAGCACGGCGTGCAGCTGTTCGCCGAGGGCGTGCCGCTCGGGCGCGCACGCCCGGGCCTGCGCGGCGCCCGGCGCGCGGTCAAGCTGACGGCCCCGCTCGCCCCCACCCCGGCGCCGGCGATGGCGACGACGCTCGCCGGCGCGGTGAACGCGCCCGCCGGCGCGGGCACGCACGCACAGGCGAAGAGCACAGCCCTCGCCAACGCCGGCCCGCCACCCGACGGCGCGTCCGAGGAGACACCGGCCGACGGCGCCGCGGAGGCCGCCGAACACCCCGCGCCCGACACGCTCGCGCGGATGCTGGGGGTGCAGGTGCGCGTGTGGGCGGAGCTGGGCCGCACGACGGTCCCGCTGCGCGACGCGCTGGAGCTGCCGCCGGGCACCGTGATCGAACTGGACCAGGGCGCGGAGAGGCCGATCGAGCTGTACGTGAACGGGCTGTGTTTCGCGCACGGAAGCTTGCAGGTCGCGCGCGAGGGCGAGTGGGCCGTGCGGGTCGACGCGCTGGTTTGAGCTGAGCGGCCCGGCATTCCAATGCTATAAATACCTTCATTGATCCGTCGTGGTCATCGAGGACCCGTGTTCACGGGCATCGTTCAAGCGACGGTTCGAGACAGGAGTCACTGTCAACCCCCAGAGCACACACCCGTCAGCCGCGACCCAGCAACCGGCCGCGCGAGCGTTTCGTCCCAAGCCCGGCGTAACGTTTGCGATCCGACGGCCGGACCGCGAGGGGCGCAATGCCGAGGATCAGCTACTTCGACGGAATCTCAATCATGATGCACTGGCATGAGACCCACCACTCGCTGCCGCACTTCCATGCACGCTACGCCGGGTACAAGGCCTCGTTCGACCTGGCGGGCAACATCATCGTGGGCGAGTTTCCGCCGCGGCAACTGCGCCTCGTGCAGGCGTGGACCGCGCTCCATGCCGAGGAGCTGATCGCCAACTGGGTGCTCGCCGCCGGCAGAAAGCCGTTGAACCCGATCGACCCACTGCGTTAGACTCGTGTCACTCATGACCGACTACGTCTTCCCCGGCAAGCTCGTTGACATCACAGGTGTCGAGGTCATCGGCGAGTACCGGCTGCGCCTGACCTTCGAGGACGGCGTCGTCGGTGACGTCAGCTTCGCCGATCGCGAGTGGAAAGGCGTGTTCGAGCCGCTGCGCGACCCCATGCGCTTCGCAAAGGTCGCGATCGAATTCGGGACGCTCGCCTGGCCCGAGGAGGGCCTGGACATGGCGCCCGAGCCGCTGTACGAAGAAGCCCGCGCACATCCGGTTCGCGGGGCCGCTCATCTCGCGGCCTGAGATCCGGACAGCTTCCTCGCAAACGGCGCCCAGCAGACCTACTTCTTCTTGCGCCGGCGCCGCGCCCGAGCTTCGCAAGCCCGCCGCGCCTTGCCCTTCTTCTTGCGACAAGCACTACTCTTCTTGCGCACCTTCGCCTTCCCACACCCACTGACCCCAACCTTCGTCGTCTGCGTCAGCTGCGCCCCGTTCTGCCCAACAATCGTCGTGGGCATCGTCAGCGCCTGCCCACAAAGGTCATAGCTGTTCCCCGGCAGCACAGCCGCCAGCGCCGAATGCGGCCCCTCGGGCAAAACCGTTTCAAACGAGGAGATCGGCGCATCGGGCACCGTTTCAAACCGCGAGTACGTGTACCCGCCCTTGATCTGGGTCTTGCCGTCCAGGACGATCGTGATGCCTTCGCCTTGGAGCACGAACTCGACGTCGGGGAACGCCGCGGAGCCGTGGGAGACCAGGTACGCCGGGCCGGTCAGCGGGACGCTCAGGATCGGCGTGCTGGCGGTGGCGGTGCCGATGTTCGACGCCGGCGGGCAGCCTGCTGGGTTGGTGTTGAACTGTGCTTCGGTGCACGCGAGCTTCAGCGTCGCAAGCCTGGCGGGGAGCTGCTTGGGTAGCCGTAGCTGGACCTTGGCGATGTTCGCCTGACCCAACCCTGACGCCACCTTCACCGTCAGACTCGCCCCGCCTTCACGACTCGCCTTCGCCTGCGTGCTCGCCGTCAGGGCGGGTTTGAACGGCAGGTCGCGGCAGCCGTTGACTTCAAACGGCGCAGAGACATTCGTGGTCGTCCCGGTGGTCGAGGTGACGGTCCCGGTGACGCTCATCTGCGCGCAGCTCGTCGGGTTCAGCGTAAACGACGGGTCGTTCAACGTGACGTTGATCGTCCTGATCCGCAGCGGCACGCCATCTATTATCTGCGGTAGCCCGCCGGGCTGCCCGACACCGGGCGTTTCCGCCGTGACCTGCGTCGACACAGGGTTGACCCGCAGCGCAGCCCGCACAACCACGTTCCCCAGGTTGAACGGCCCCGCCACCGCCGGCACGACAACGGAGAGCCCGAACGGCGCGCCGTCATAGGGCCCGGTGAAATACACCGAGCCGGTCTGGTAGAAAGGCTCGGTCCCCGAGCCGATCCCCACCGTGGTCGCCCCGATCTTGCTCGATTCCGGGCAAGCACCAGCGGCGGCCTGCGGTTCGGGGCACTTCGCCACATGCGACACCGCCGCCAGCAGCCCCTCGGGCAACGTCGTCGCCAGCGCGCCGATGTCCTGTTCACGGTCTTCGCGCTTGAGCGTCATCGTAAACGGCGCATATTCCCCAGCCATGTTGCTGGTCGTACCGGCCGTAAAGGACGGGTTGAAGCCCTGCGCGCCGCAGCCTTCGTTGACTGCAAAGCTCCCTGACGGTTCGGCCGCCGGCCCGCCGCTCCACGGCGCAACCACACCGGTCGTCGTCGCGGTGCCACAGGTCTGCGGGTTGGCCAGTGTCGCGCGCGGCCCACCCGTCGTTTCGACTACCACGTCGCTGACGGGGAACTGCGGCGTGTCTTCAAAGACCGCCGTGACCTGCCCCGTCTGCGGATTGACGTGCGCCTTGCCCGGAAGCTTGATGACGACTCCCCGCTGGGGGGCTTCCAGTTCCAGGTAGAAATGGAACAACGACCCATTCGCAGCATCTTCAGGCGTACAGGGGTTCGTGTGCGCCGTGGTCCCGCATTCCGGTTCAGCGACATACACGTGACCTTCCAGTTCTTCCTTCAACAGCGGCGTACTCGCGCGCACCGTCCCAACGATCGATGAGGCCGGGCAGTGCCCCGGCGCCGGGTCGGGCAAGCCTTCCTGCCCCTCGACTTCGCCTTCACCGGCCGGTTCGCCCGGGTTGCCGGGCTTGCCGGTCCCGGCGGGGAAGTCGATCCCATGCGGCCCCGACGCTTCACACGCAGTCAGCCCGTTAGCCGCGCCCGGGGAAAGCGACGTGCCCGCGGGCAGCGTCAGCTGCACGGACTTGTACGGCGGGGTCGCCGTAGCCGAGAACGCGTTTGGCGCCTGCGGTGTTTCGAGGTCCAGCCGGTACCCCGAAGGCTCGTCCGCCGCGGTCGTGTCGCCTGCTACGCGTTCGTTGGGGCCCGCGGCCAGGTCCGCGGAGAGCTGTAGGTTGCCGCAGCCTTCGAGGGCCGGGAATACGCTGCTGGTCGCGCTGAGCATCGTGCCGGGGTTTTCGTGGCTGTTGACTTCCACGCCCATCTCGCGTGCCGCGGCGCTCTCGCTACAATCGCTGGGGTCGGTCATGAATGCGCCGCGGTCGTAGGTGAATGGTTCGCCGTTTTCCTTGGTGTAGTGTTCGCTGATGTCGCCGTCGAACGTCGCGACGAGCCCGAGTAGCTGTCCGAGCTTAGCCACGCCGGGTGTGCTGACGCGCAGCGCGTATGCACCGTTATGCTTGACGACATTCGCGTAGGTGAAGAATGTCTGGTTGTTGGTCGAGAACGCGAACTCTGCCGCGTACCCCTTCTCCGGGGTCACGCTGTAGATACCGGGCTCATGCGTCGGACCATACTCTTCATAGACGTCCACTTTGCCGGTGGTCATTGCCAGGATCGTTCCCACCCGGCTTGAGAGCGGACAGCCCGTCGTGAAATACGTGATACCGACGATCGCTACCGGACACGAGTCCGCGACCGCAGGGTCGCCCAGCAGCCCGACCGGGAGATAGAACACGAGATCCTTGACCGCTTCCACCGGGTATGCTGCGGGTTCGTACGGAGGGGCGAGCTCGAGGTTGTTCAGCGTCAGCGAGGTCGTCAGGAAGTTCGGGTGTCCCGCGGCCTGCGTGAACGGTTCGCCAGCGGGACCGGTCGCCTGGACCTGGAACCCGCTGACACCCGCAGGTCCCGTTTCGTGTTCGTGTTCGGCGACACGCATGACCGCCGCACCACTCGCCGGCATCGCAGCGCCGCCGCCGCTGACGCTCGCGACACTCGCAACGCTACCCAGCCCACCCGTAACCCTGAATTCCACGTCTACGAGGGCGAACCCGCTGGGTACAATCGATTCGGAAAAACGGCACTTCACTTCCCCTGCCGGCTGCTCGCAGACCGGCGCGCCTTCTTCCGGTTCTGCCCGCACATGGTTCACGGCGAGTCCGGCTGGGATCGGGATCGACACGGTGAATTCGCCGCTACTCGCCGCGCCACCGACATTCTCGACCACAACCTGATAGTAGCCGATCATGCCCGGTTTGTCCGGCAGGACAGTCGGCTCGGCGACATCGGTGACCTGCCACGCCGGCGCAGGAACCACCACCGAAGCCCACGCCCCCGGCACAACCACACCACCACCACCCACAAAACCGAACAGGAACAGCACACCAGCAGCCACTGCCGGCATGGTACGGCGAGCGATGCGGGTTATCTTCGCTGGGCTGGTCATGACTGGTGCCTCCGCTTGCCGTCCGCTTTGCGTGATCTCGCCTGCTTCGTCTTCGCGCGCGGCGCGAGACAGCGGCCGTGGACCCGTCTCCTACGTTTACCGCAGACCACCCGCTTTTTCTTCGCTGCATGCTTTACCTGGCTGCTCGTCACGGGCGCCGACGGCAGATTGCCGGCGCCTGTCCCAGCGGTGCTGTCCGGCGCGGCAAACATAGGCGCCGACACCGAACCGTTTGTGCTGCCTTCACAGCCATGCTCTTCACAGGACCAGCCAGCCGTAGCGGCCGGGAACCCGCCATCGATGCGCGCGTCGTAGATGTCGCGCTGCCCACCGTCGGTATCGCCCGCGACCAGCGAATCAGCGGTGGCAAACAGAACGTTTGTGCCATCTTCGTCCATTCCTACGAATTCTGCGCCGCACGTAAAGCCTTTGAACTCCTGTGCGTCCTTGCCGTCCGATACCAGGTGCACGCTGCCTTCCGAGAGCCGCCCGCCGGCATGAAACACGTACACACTCGTACAACCCTGTTCAGCCGCCGTCGCGCGTTCGCTCAACCGGCCAGCCGTCTCAAACGCCACCGTCCTACCATCCCCCGATATATTCAACAGGTTACTTCCCGTATGAAAATCACCGTCGCCAAGCGGCGCGTTGTGGATAGCTATAGCGCCTTCGGGTTCGATGCCCGTCAGCACACCGTTACCGTTTTCGTTGTAGCCGTTTTCGCCCTGAGAGACACGCACGAGTTCCCCCGTTTCCGCGTCATACTCGAACAACTGCTCCAGCGGACCGGTATCGTCAGGCGTCAGGCGCGGCGTATCGCTCGCGAACAACAGGAACCGCCCCCCGCTCCCCGCGACCTCCCCCGGACGGACAACGAAGTATTTCGACCAAAGATCCGGTTCCCCGCTAGCTGCATCGGGTTCGTTTTCCAAGGTAGCGACGAACACCGTCCTGCCATCCAGCGCGTCATACACGTACAGGTTATCCCCGCCCGCCACGGGGCCTTTGCCGAACTCGTTGATACCCGCGCCCGGGACCTCTTCGCGCGAGACGTAGTAGACCCGCGCACCATCCTCCGCGATCCCCACCACACCCTGCACTTCCCCACCCGCGACCAGCACCAGACGTTCCCCCACCGGCGCGCCCGCATCATACTCGTAGAGATTGCACCCACCCGCACCCGGAACGATCGTCGCACACGACGCCCCTTCCCCACTACTATGACTGGAGGTAGCGTTGCCGCTCGCCGTCCCGTCCACCGCACCATCGGTCAGCTTCTGCGTGCTGGTGAAGAACACGCGTTCCCCGTCTTCGGAAGCGCCTTCGAACTCCTTCCCCGACACCCCACCGCACGCGCTCGTGCACTCGCTCGCCGAGATATCGACCGTTTCCGCCGCACCCGGACTCGTCAACGCACCATGCAACCGCTCATAAACTTCCGCCTGCTCTCCGCTGCATGGCTCGACCGTGAAAAAGACCGCTTCGCCACTCACAGACAACGCGTTATACATAGAACCCAGGCCATTACCCGCTCCAAGCGAACCCGGTTCGATCCCACACGTGTTGACCAGGTCCTCGCTCCCTTTTTCCGCGCCGGTCACACCCACCAGAATCGGCTGGCTGCGCCCCGTCCCACTATATTCATACAACGACCCACCGCTCGTTGTATGGTCAAACGACCGCCAGCCGTCTATTGCCGGCAATTGTGCATACAGCAGGATATGCCCATAGTCGCTGGTCGCCGCACCCACCTTTGGGCTGTTTTCCCCGTACGCCAGCATGAGGTTGCTTGGTCCTTCGCCTTCCACCGGCGGAGCGAGGGGGCCGACCAGAGCGTATTCGCCGCTCACCGAGCGGATATACAGGTCACGCGTCGAGAATGACTGCGCGGGCGTATGCTGCACCCACAGCGTCTCCCCGCTCTGCGCTTCCACACCAACCGCAACCGGTTCCTGCCCGACAAACCGCGAACCCGGAGCATTCAACGGCGACAAACGCCACCCCCCGGGCGTACGCCGATCAAGATACAAAGACTCTTCCGACCCCCGCCCCCCACCGGGGGTACCCGCAAATTCACCCGTGCTGCCGAGGATCGCCTGTTCCCCATCCCCAGCAAAACTATCGTCCAGCACCGGATAGCCCTCCTTATACGCCGGCGTGACCATCTCATACGCCCGACATTCCGGCAGCAAACCCGAACTCAATTCGCTGCGCAGCGATTCATTCGGACACCCTTCCCCGACCGCAGCCGCGGCTACGGTTGGCGGCAGCACCAGCAGGCCGAAAGCGACCACCTCAACTACTACCAACCAGCGAAAACACTTCATCTTTCGACCTCCCATAATGCTGCCGCCAACAATCATTTAGCGGAAACTCCAGCCCATACCGGACACAAGCCCCGCCTTCAAACCACCCTCCAGCGTCACACCGGAGGCGCCGTCTTTCAATTCGTTGCCGCTCTGCTGCGTACGCATCAACACTTCCTGTTCGACGAGTTCTTCACCGCCCGTGGGCAGCACAAACGTCGCTTTGCCCGTCAACTGCACGGCGCCCGCAAGCGCGCATTTCGACCCCACGAGCGTGTATTCCGCCAGCACTTTGCCCGACGCCGCTTTAACCGCCAACACGTCTTCAGGGCTTTTGCTGCCCAGCGACGCCGCGACGCTCAACGGCTTACTTTCAATCGCCAAGCCTTTCAAAGAACAACTCCCCCCCGTCACACCACACCCCGTCAACACGAGATGTTCAATACCGCCACCGGCAGGCGCAGCGATACTCGCACCCTTCAATTCGACACCCGTACACCGGATCTTGATACCAAACCCTTCTTCCAGCCTGACTTCTTCAACCATTTTCACCGCCGGCGCCAGCGACGCCGAACCCACCAATTCGCTCCCGCCGACATGCCACGAAGCCGCTCCAGCGGACCCCGCGCCAACAGCACCGATCGCCCCCACGGCAACCAGCGCCAACACGGTTTTCCTAAACAAATACAGCACAGCAACCTGCCTTTCCTGTCTGTCTCATTCGTCCCCCAGACGGGGACCGGTCTCACTACCAGCACGCCCGCCAAGCGAGCGAGCAACCTCCACGCCGGTGGCAGTCAGCGTCCACGAGTTCGCGGCACCGTTCACACGCCCGGCGCCACGGTTCTCAAGCAACCCAAGCCGCTGCAAACGCGCGAGCAGCTTCGAGATCTGGCCGGGGTCGGTGATCCCCGCGTACTCCCCGGCCTGCCGGTTACTGGACCCCGGCCGCCGCGCGACACCTTCGAGCATCCGCGCGGTGCGGTACGTCACCCGCAGCGGCAATCCCGCCAGCGGGTCACCACCACCGGCGACACCCGGCAGCACGGGCTGGGGCGCGTCGGCAAAACGAACCGGCGCAGGCACCTGACGCCGCCGTTCACGCTGCGCGACCTCAGGCCCCAAATACGGCAGCACCACGACCGCCGACAGCTCGCCCAACAAGCCCGACAAAGGCTCTTCGTGCAACAGCCGCGCGTGCACGATCGCCAGGACCGCACCCAACACACCCTCTGCCGTCAGCGCGCTCGCACCCGCACCACGCGCACTCTCAGCGCGCCCCTCATCGACAAACGCGACCAGCCGCGCGAGGATCGCTTCACGCGTGTCGAACACGCCGCCGCTCCCACGCGCACCATGCACGACGAGCGCCCGCGCGAGCCCCGGCTCACGATCACAGAAACAGAGCAGCAGCCACAGCCCGCGGCGCATCCGCTCACGCCAACCAAGCCCCTCCAGCTCGGCAGAGGCAAGCTCACGCGCGACCCGTCCCGCGATGTCCTCCAAAAGCGCGACGACGCATTCCTCACGGCTGGCGAACAACTCATAGAACGTCCGCCGCGACACCCGCGAACGACCGGTGATATCCGCCACGGTGGTGCGCTCATAGCCAAGGTCATCCAGCGCCCCCACACACGCGCCGAACAGCCGCGCGCGCTGAATCCCAGCCACCCGCGCACCCGACACACCACGCCCCACGGCACCCCGGCCACCTGCCCGCCTCGCACGCGCGGGCATCTAGACCAGCCCCCCACACGCCCACACGGTCGCGGCCCTCGCGGCACCACGCACCCCGGACACGCGAAAACCCTCCCCGCACGCGGGGAGGGCCGCCGGGCGAAAACCCTCGAGCCGACCGGCGCTAGCCGGAAGCTCTAACGGACAAGAGAGAGAGAGAGAGAGAGAGATGCGACAGCGCCAAGCTGGCGCATCCATGAGGCACTACCCCACGACGCGCAACACCCCGCCAAACGCCTGTCCTAAACCGAACCACGCTAAACCCTCATTCCCTCATTCAAACCCACCAGCCCAGCCCTCCCCCAAACCCGAACGAATGCCACACGTGCAAAAGGCCAACCCGCAAACCCCGCGCCTTGACCCCGCTAGACCCTATGTATACCGGCACCACCAGACACCGGCAACGCCCACCGTACCGCAACACACAGTAGCTGTCAACCCCCCGGCGGCTATCCGCCCCCCGGAGAGGCCCCTACCAGACGGTCGCCACTCCGTACGCGGCAAACGCCGGGTCGCACGTGACGACGGGGATGCGCTCGTCAAGCGCCTGAACGGCGAGCAGCCGGTCAAACGGGTCGCGGTATTGCTTGCCGGCGAGGCGGGGGTAGGGAAGCGCCTGCAACCGGGCGATGTGCGACCAGCCGATTGCAAGCAGCTGGAAGCCGTCGGCTTGCGCCTGCGCGGGCCAGTCGTCGTCTATGTCGAGCTTGCCCAGCGAGCGCTTGAGCGCGATCTCGGCGACCGTGCCGGCGCCGAGCAGCGGGCGCTCCGCCGCCTCGATCGCAGCGCGCGCCGGCGCGGACAGCCGCCGATGGCCGCCCAGCCACCACAACAGCGCATGCGCATCGACCAGCAGGCGCACTCAGTCGCCGATGCCGAGCGCCTGCGCGACGTCGGCGGGCCACTCGTCGAAATCGTCGGGCACGCGCACACGACCACGCATCCGGCCGGGCCTGCGCAGGACACCGCCACCGGACTCGATCGCGACCAGCCGCACGACCGGCTTGCGCCCACGGCGCAACACGACTTCCTCTCCGTCCTCGGCCATGTGCACCAGCCTGGAAAGCTGCGTCTTGGCCTCACCGATGCCATAGCTCGCGGACACATCGCGATCATAACAACACTTGGCCAAGTTGGTCAAGGAGGGTTTGGGTGTGGGATCGTCCGCGTGTCGGCGCCCGACCACAAGCGCCAACGGCGCGGGCCCTCCGTGGCCCGCGTCACACGCAACGCCTACTTCTGCTTGCGCCGCGCCCGCCCCTCGCAAGCCCGCCGCGCTTTGCCACGCTTCTTACGGCAGGCCGCCTTGCGCGGCTTTGACTTCCCACACCCGGTCACGCCGACCTTCGTCGTCTGGGTGAGCTGCGCGCCGTTTTGGCCGACGATCGTGGTGGGGATCGTCAGGGATTGGCCGCAGAGGTTGTAGCTGTTGTGCGGCAGGACGGCCGCGAGCGCGGAGTGCACGCCCTCGGGGAGTGTCGTTTCGAACGTGCCGATCGGTGCGTCGGGGACCGTTTCAAACCGCGAGTAGGTGTACCCGCCCTTGATCTGGGTCTTGCCGTCGAGGACGATCGTGATGCCTTCGCCTTGGAGTACGAACTCGACGTCGGGGAACGCGGCGGAGCCGTGGGAGACCAGGTAGGCCGGGCCGGTCAGCGGGACGCTCAGGATCGGCGTGCTGGCGGTGGCGGTGCCGATGTTCGACGCCGGCGGGCAGCCTGCGGGGTTGGTGTTGAACTGTGCTTCGGTGCACGCGAGCTTCAGCGTCGCAAGCCTGGCGGGGAGCTGCTTGGGTAGCCGTAGCTGGACCTTGGCGATGTTCGCCTGCCCCGGCGTCGTGGCGACCTTGACGGTCAGGCTCGCCCCGTCTCCACGGCTCGCTTTGGCCTGCGTGCTCGCCGTTAGGGCGGGTTTGAATGGCAGGTCGCGGCAGCCGTTGACTTCAAACGGCGCAGAGACATTCGTGGTCGTCCCGGTGGTCGAGGTGACGGTCCCGGTGACGCTCATCTGCACGCAGCTCGTCGGGTTCAGCGTAAAGGACGGGTCGTTGAGCGTCACGTCGATCGTCCGTATCCGCAGCGGCACGCCGTCGATGATCTGCGGCAGCCCACCGGGCTGCCCGACACCGGGCGTTTCCGCCGTGACCTGCGTCGTATTCGGGTTCACCCGCAGCGCAGCTCGCACGATGACGTTGCCGAGGTTGAACGGTCCCGCGACCGCCGGGACGACGACGGAGAGCCCGAACGGCGCGCCGTCATACGGGCCGGTGAGGTAGACGTTGCCGGTCTGGTAGAACGGGCCGGTCCCCGAGCCGATCCCGACCGTGGTCGTCCCGATCTTGCTCGCTTCCGGGCAGGCACCCTGGGCGGCCTGCGGTTCGGGGCACTTCGCCACATGCGACACCGCCGCCAGCAACCCCTCCGGCAGCGTCGTCGTCAACGCGCCGATGTCCTGTTCGCGGTCTTCGCGTTTGAGGGTCATCGTGAACGGCGCGTACGCCCCGGCCATTTCGCTCGTCGTGCCGGCCGCGAACGACGGGTCAAAGCCCTGCGCGCCACAGCCTTCGTTGACCTGGAAACTCCCCGACGGTTCAGCCGCCGGCCCGCCACTCCACGGCGCCACAACACCCGTTGTCATCGCGGTGCCACACGTCTGCGGGTTCGCCAGCGACGCCCTTGGCCCACCCGTGGTTTCCACGACCAGGTTGCTGACCGGGAACTGCGGCGTATCTTCAAACACCGTCGTGACCTGCCCCGTCTGCGGGTTGACCTGGGCCTTGCCCGCGAGCTTGACGATCACACCACGCTGCGGCGCTTCCAGTTCCAGGTAGAGCCGGAAGAGCGACCCGTTCTGTGCGTCTTCGGGCGTACAGGGGTTCGTGTGCGCGGCGTTCCCGCATTCCGGTTCAGCCAAATACAGATGGCCTTCGAGTTCTTCTTTCAACAGCGGTGTGCTCGCGTGGACCGTGCCGACGATCGAGGAGGTCGGGCAGTGCCCCTGGGCGGGGTCGGGTAGCCCTTCGGGACCCTCGACTTCGCCTTCCCCGGCCGGTTCCCCGGGGTTGCCGGGTTTGCCGGTACCGGCGGGGAAATCGATCCCGTTCGGACCCGACGCTTCGCACGCGCTCAGGCCGTTCGCTGCACCAGGGGAGAGCGAGGTCCCCGCCGGGAGCGTGAAGTTCACCGTCTTGTATGGCGGGGTGCCGAGCGCCTCGCCCTCTGCGGGCGCGCTGCTACCACGCGTGAGGCTGCCACTGCCATCCGGCGCCTGGGGGACTTCCAGATCGACGCGATACCCCGAGGGCTCATCCGCCCGGCTGGTATCCCCCGCCGCCCGCGGGTCCGGACCAGCCGAGAGATGGGCGGCGAGACCGAGCAGGCCGCAACCTTCAAGCGCGGGGAACGCCGTCGCGGACTGCACGATCGTCGTTTCGGGGTGTTCCCACGTGCTCAGTTCGACGCCGGCCTCGCGCGCCTGGGCATCCTCGCCGCAGTCGCTGGGGTCGGTCAGGAACGCGCCGCGGTCAAGCGTGTATTCCTGGCCGGCAGGAACCTGGGGTTCTGTCAGTTCGCCGTAAAACGACGCGATCAACCCAACCACGAATCCTCCCGGTGGTACCCCGGGTACCGCGACGCGCAGCACATAGGATCCATCGTGCTCGACGACGCTCGCGTAGGACACGATGACTACGTTGTTCACGTCGAATGCGAGCTCTGCCGCGAAGCCCTTCTCCGGCGTCACGCTATACATCAACGGCTCGCTTGTCGCATCGTCGGTGTCTGCAAAGGCGCTCTCTAGGAGCATCGGGAAGATTGTGCCCACACGACTGGACGCGGGGCACGCACCGATGTATTCATGGATGGCGATCAGTCCTATCGGGCACGGTTCGCTCACCGCGGGGTCGCCGAGCATCCCGACCGGCAGATAGAACACCAGATCCTTCACCGCCTGCACCGGCCTGGTATGGTCCGCGACGCTTTCGTCGTAGACGTTGTTCAGCATCAGCCGGGTGGTGAGGAGGTTGGGGTGTGCGCCGGCCTGCGTGACCGGTTCGCCGGCCGGCCCGGTCGCCTGCAAGGAGAACAGGTCGATACCCGGCGGTGCGGTTTCGTGTTCGTGCGCGGCGAAGCGGATGCTCGCTTCGCTCTGCGCCGGCGGTGCGCCGCCACCACTGACGCTCACGACATCCCGCAGCGACTCGCCCGGCACACCAGATACCTTGAGCCCGGTCGTCACGACCGCGAAGCCGCTCGGCACCAGCGGCCGCGGCAGTTCGCAAACCACTTCGCCGCCACCGGCCACACTGCAATGTTCTTCCCCGTTTTCCCCGGACGGTTCAAAACGTGTTCCGGTCACTTCGCTGCCGGCAGGCGGCGTGTCTGTCACCTTGATCGGTTCCGTGGTCCTCGCACCACCGACGTTCTCGACAACGACATACAGCGACTCTCCTCCCCTGCCGGTCACGGACGGCATCACCGTCGGGTCCGTAACCGTCGTGACCTGCAGCGCCGGCGCCGGCGTAACGGTCGCCACCGCGACACCGGCCCCCAAGCCCAGCACACCCACCAACACCGCAACCACAACCACCGTCACGCCTCTGAACGCTCGCATTACCGGCCCCTCCCACTGTTCCCCGAAACCCCAGCCATCCCCGCGCGCCCGCCGGCCACCCGGCCGGCCACGCGCGAGCGGCCGCGCCTCTTCGCGCACCGGCCCCGCCGATGCCGCACACACCCCCGCCGGACCGTCCTATGCCGTGGTTTTTTCTTCCGTGCTGCCGGCGGCGCTTTCGCGACCGGCGGAGCGAGGTTCCCCGCGCCACCCAGCCGGCCGGTCGCCGGCCCGCCCGCCACCGGCGGTGCGCTCACGGGCGCTTCACAACCACCCGCACATCCAGCACCGGCCGCCGCCGGAGCCGGTGCGAAACCCCCACCGGCACGCGCATCGTAGATACTGCGCTGCCCCCCGTCGGTATCGGCAGGCAACAACGAATCATCGGTCGCAAACAGAATATTTTCGCCCTCGCCATCCATCGCTAGGAACTGCGCGCCATGCGCGTCGTAACAACGGCCGCCGGGACCTGGTTCGACGTCGCGCCCATCGGAGACCAGATGAACGCTCCCATCCGCAAGCGGCCCCGCGCCGCTGCGAAACTCGTACACACTCGAACAGCCCTTCAACGCCGATACCGCCAGCGGACTCAACTCGCCCGACGTTTCGAACACAACCGTCCGGCCATTCTCAGAAATCTGATAATCGTTCGAGGACGACCGGAAGTCAACCCTTTCAGGCTGTATCACACCCAGTTTGGTTGAGCTATTCAGCCCATTATCGTTATAGCTGTCTTCGCCTTTGCTGACACGTACCAGTTCGGCCGTTTCCGCATCGTACTCGTACAACTGGCCCGCGGTGCTTTCTTCACCCGGCACCACACCGGGCTGCACGCTCCCAAACAACAAAAACTGGCCGCCGCCGCCCGTCAACTCCACACGCGCACTACGAAATTCCCACCACCTATTCCAGTCGAGCTCGTCGCTTTCGCTGAGCGTCGCAATAAACATGGTCCTACCGGTCACGCTGTCGTACACGTACAGGTTCGGTTGCCCTTCCTGCGCTTCCCGGCCATAAACGTTCTTGCCCGCTGACGCGAGCGCATGCTCGGCGACGAAATAGACACGCGAACCATCGTCCGCCACATCCACGACGCCGAGCACTTCGTCGCCACCGGCGACCAGCCTCAACGCGTGACCGTGTTCGCCGGCGAAGTCGAACTCGTACAGGTTGCACCCCCCGCCACCCCGCGCCACAGCACAACCCTGTCCTTCGGCTGCGTTTCCGTTCGCGGTCGCGTCGGTCGCGTCGTCGGTCAGCTTCTGCGTGCTCGTAAAGAACGCCTTTTCGCCGTTTTCCGAGGCGCCCTCGAACTCCTTACCAGAGTCTTCGCTGCCGCATTCCACCGTGCACTCGCTTTCGGAGACATGCACCGTTTCGGCCGGCAGCCCACTCGACCTGGCGCCATGCAACCGCGCATAGATCTCCCGCTGGGCCGGCGCCACCGCCCCCGCCGGACAACCATCGAGCTCGGCCGGCTGCACCGTCACAAAAACTGTTTCCCCATCGCCCGACAGCGCGTTAAACATCGAGCCTTCTTGTCCGCTGCCGGGTTGCGTCCCGCATTCCCCGACCAGACTCGCGCTGCCTTTTGCTCCCGTCACACCAACCAACACCGGCGGCTGTTCATGTTCGACGCTGGTCACACCACTGTATTCATAGACCGAGCCAGCTTCCCCTTTGGTGTTGTCAAAACCACTCCAATAGTCTATGCCTTCTGACGCGAACAACACGACGTGGCTGTAGTCGCTCGTACCCGCAACCGGCCGGTCATAGTCCTTTTCGGATGTTTCTATGGCGTTGCTTTCTTCTCCTTCGAGGCCGGGCGTCGGGTTGAGCCTACCGAGATACGTATACACCCCTTCCGGCGAACGGATATACATGTCACGCGTCACCGCCGGCTGGCGCGGCGTGTGCTGATCCCACAAACTGAGCCCACTGTTCGCTTCAACCGCCAGCGCAAGCTGTCCCACGAACCGCGACAGCGGCGGATTCATCGGCGTAAGACTCCACCCCTGCGTACCGCGCGTCGCCACATAAGAGTCGCTCTGCAGAGCTTCTTCACCTGCACCGACGGCTCCCGCCACGCCGGCAAAACTGCCCAGAATCACGCGTTCGCCATTCGACGAATAACCTTCCGGGTCGAAGATATGGCCCTCCTCGTACGCCGGCGTGACCATCTCGTACGCCCGGCAGTCCGGCAGGAACGTGTCGTTCAGTTCGCTGCGCAGCGATTCGTTCGGGCACGGTTCCCCCGCCGCAGCCTCGGCTACGGTTGGCGGCAGCACTAGCAGGCCGAAAGTGACCATTGCAACCATCGACAACCAACGACCGGACATCTTTCAAACCTCCATAGTGCTGCCGCCAGGATTCATTTAGTGGAAACTCCAGCTTTTCCCGGACCCGAGCTTCACAGTCATCGCACCGGTCAAGCTCACCCCGCTTTCACCCAAGCGCAGTTCGCGCGAGGCACTCGTCACATCGAACGCGAACGGCTGCGCCGCGAGTTCTTCACCGCCCTTTTCCAACACCAGCTTGATACTGCCCGTCAATGCACGTTCGCCTTCCCTACTGCAGCCGACGATTTCGTATTCGGCGATGACGCCGCCTTTCGTCGCCGGCTTGAGCACGACGACGTCTTCCGGACTTTTACCACCCAGCGCCGCTTCCAACGTTAACGCGTTGCTTTCGATCGTTTCGCTACCCAGCGAACAGCTAGGTGAGGTCACGTGGCACCCGTTAAGGACCAGATGTTCGATCCGCCCGCCAGCGCTGGCCGCGACCGACGCGCCCTTCAATTCAACCGCACTGGAACATTCGATACTCGGCGAATCGAACGATTCGAGCTTCACATTTCGCAAGGTGGACGTCAACGACGCCAACGACGCCGAACCCGCCAATTCGCTCCCACCAACATGCCACGAAGCCGCCGAAGCCGACCCGGCACCCACAGCACCAAGCGCAACCACGGCAACCAGCGCCACCAACACCTTCCTATACAAATGCACAACAACATCCTTTCGTCGTCTCATTCGACCCCCAACACGCGCCCACCCCAAAACGAGCGTGACGCAGACCGGAGACCGGTCTCGTTACCTGCTGCACACGCCCCCAAGACAACAAGGCCCCGGCCGGCGCATACACCTCCAAGCCCGCACCCTACGCACGGGCAAGCCTCAAGATTCACGTCGCACCGCCCTCTATTTCTTCCTGCGCCGAGCCCGAGCCTCGCAATCTCGCCGCGCCCTGCCCTTCTTCTTGCGGCAGGCCGCCTTGGCTTTCTTGCGCGGCTTCGCCTTGCCGCAGCCGGTGACGCCGATCTTCGTGGTCTGCGTGAGTTGGGCGCCGTTCTGGGCGACGATCGTGGTCGGCATCTGCAGCGCCTGCCCGCACATGTCGTAGCTGTTGTGGGGCAGGACGGCCGCGAGCGCGGAGTGCACGCCCTCGGGCAACACCGTTTCAAACGAACTGATCGGCGCATCAGGGACCGTTTCAAAGCGCGAGTACGTGTACCCGCCCTTGATCTGCGTCTTGCCGTCGAGCACGATCGTGACGCCTTCGCCCTGGAGCACGAACTCGACGTCGGGGAACGCCGCCGACCCGTGGGAGACCAGGTAGGCCGGGCCGGTGAGCGGTGCGGCGAGGATCGGCGTGTGCGCGGTGGCGGTGCCGATGTTCGACGCTGCGGGGCAGCCGGCCGGGTTGGTGTTGAACTGTGCTTCGGTGCACGCGAGCTTGAGTGTCGCGAGGCGTGCGGGTAGCTTTTTGGGTAGCCGTAGCTGGACCTTGGCGATGTTCGCCTGGCCGGGGGTCGTGGCGACCTTGACCGTCAGACTCGCCCCGCCTTCACGACTCGCTTTCGCCTGCGTGCTCGCCGACAGGACGGGTTTGAACGGCAGGTCCCGGCAGCCGTTGGCCTCAAACGGCGCAGACACATTCGTGGTCGTCCCTGTGGTCGAGGTGACGGTGCCGGTGATGCTCAGCTTCGAGCAGTTCGTCGGGTTCAACGTAAACGCGGGGTCGTTCAGTGTCACGTTGATCGTCCGTATCCGCAGGGGCACCCCGTCGATGATCTGCGGCAGCCCACCGGGCTGCCCAACACCGGGCGTTTCCGCCGTCACCTGCGTCGTATTCGGGTTCACCCGCAGGGCAGCCCGCACGACCACGTTCCCGAGGTTGAATGGTCCGGCGACGGCGGGCACGACGACGGAGAGCCCGAACGGCGCGCCGTCATACGGCCCGGTGAAGTACACGCTACCGGTCTGGTTGAACGGCTGGGTCCCGGAGCCGATCCCGACGGTGGTCGTCCCGATCCTGCTTGCTTCCGGGCAGGACCCCTGGGCGGCCTGCGGTTCGGGGCACTTCGCCACATGCGACACCGCCGCCAACAGGCCCTCGGGCAGGGTGGTCGTCAGGGCGCCGATGTCCTGTTCGCGGTCTTCGCGCTTCAGGGTCAGCGTGAACGGCTCGTATTCCCCGGCCTGATTGTCGGTCGTACCGGCCGTAAAGGACGGGTTGAAGCCCTGCGCGCCGCAGCCTTCGTTGACTTCGAAGCTCCCCGACGGTTCGGCCGCCGGCCCGCCGCTCCACGGCGCGACCATCGCGGTCGTCGTCGCGGTGCCGCACGTCTGCGGGTTCGCCAGCGACGCCCTTGGCCCACCTGTGGTTTCGACGACGAGGTTGCTGACGGGGAACTGCGGCGTGTTTTCAAACACCGTCGTGACCTGCCCCGTCGTCGGGTTGACGTCCGCCTTGCCCGCGAGCTTGACGATCACGCCACGCTGCGCGGCTTCCAGTTCCAGGTAGAGCCGGAAGAGCGACCCGTTCTGTGCGTCTTCAGGCGTACAGGGGTTCGTGTGCGCGGCGTTCCCGCATTCCGGTTCTGCCAAATACAGGTGCCCTTCGAGTTCTTCTTTCAAGAGCGGTGTGGACGCGTGGACGGTGCCGACGATCGACGAGGTCGGACAGTGCCCCTGGGCGGGGTCGGGTAGCCCTTCGGGCCCCTCGACTTCGCCTTCCCCGGCCGGTTCTCCCGGGTTGCCGGGCTTGCCGGTACCGGCGGGGAAATCGATCCCATGCGGACCCGACGCTTCGCACGCCGTCAGGCCGTTCGCTGCACCGGGGGAGAGCGAGGTCCCAGCGGGGAGCGTGAAGTTCACGGTCTTGTATGGCGGGGTGCCGAGCGCGTCGCCCTCTGCGGGTGCGCTGCTACCACGCGTGAGGCTACCGCTGCCATCGGGTGCCTGGGGGACTTCCAGATCGAGGCGGTACCCGGAGGGCTCGTCCGCCTGGCTGGTATCGCCCGCCGCGCGCACGTCCGGCCCGGCGGAGAGGTTTGCGGCGAGGCCCAACAGGCCGCAGCCTTCAAGCGCGGGGAACGCCGTCGCCGATTGGCTGAGCATCGTTTCGGGGTGTTCCCAGGTGTTCAGTTCGACGCTGGCTTCGCGTGCCTGGGCGTCCTCGTTGCAGTCGCTGGGGTCGGTCAGGAACGCGCCGCGGTCAAGCGTGTATTCCTGGCCGGCGGGAACCTGTGGTTCTGTCAGTTCGCCGTAGAACGACGCGATCAACCCAACCACGAACCCTCCCGGGGGTATCCCGGGTACCGCGACGCGCAGCAGATAGGACCCATCGTGCTCGACCACGCTCGCATAGGACACGATGACTACGTCGTTGACGTCGAATGCGAGCTCTGCCGCGAAGCCCTTCTCCGGCGTCACGCTATACATCAACGGATCGTTTGTCGCATCGTCGGTGTTCGCATGGGCAGTCTCTAGCAGCATCGGGAAGATGGTGCCCAAACGGCTGGACGCGGGACACGCACCGACATAGAAATGGATGGCGATCAGCGAGATCGGGCACGGTTCGCTCACCGCGGGGTCGCCGAGCATCCCGACCGGCAGATAGAACACCAGATCCTTCACCGCCTGCACCGGTTTGATCGGGTCCCCAACGCTTTCGTCGTAGACGTTGTTGAGCATCAGCCGGGTGGTCAGGAGGTTGGGGTGCGCGGCGGCCTGCGTCACCGGTTCGCCAGCGGGGCCGGTCGCCTGGAAGGAGAACAGGCTGATACCCGGCGGTGCGGTTTCGTGTTCGTGCGCGGCGAAGCGGATGCTCGCTTCGCTCTGCGCCGGCTGTGCACCACCGCCACTGACGCTCACGACATCGCGCAGCGACTCGCCCGGCACACCGGACACCGTGAGCCCGGTCGTCACGACCGCGAAGCCGCCCGGCACCAGCGGCCGCGGCAGTTCGCAAACCAGTTCGCCACCACCACCCACACTGCAACCTTCTTCGCCGTTTTCCCCGGGTGGTTCATAGGTTCCCCCGGTCACTTCGCTGCCGGCGGGCGGCGCCTCTGTGACCTTGATCGGTTCCGTAGTCGTCGCGCCACCGACGTTCTCGACAACAATATGCATATGCAACGACCCTCCTGCGCTGCCGATCCCCAACGGCATCACCGTGGGTTCGGTGACCGTCGTGACCTGCAGCGCCGGCGCCGGTGTAACGGCCGCCACCGCATCCCCTGCACCAAGGACACCCGTCAAGGCCACCATCAGGCCGGCGAGCAGCACCGCGATCTTTAGCGTTCTCATGACCGGCCCCTCCCGTCCCCTTGTGTTCTCTTCGTCTTTGGGTGCTTGCCGGTACGCGACCGGCGTTTCGCGCAGCGCCCCCGCCGCCGCCCGGCACATTGGGAGTGGGCTTTCCGTCTCGTTTTCTTCGCTGCGATACCCGGCGTGCTCGCCGGCGCCATAGCAAGGTTGCCCGAACCGCCGAGCGTGCTCGCCGGCGCACCCACCCCCACCGGCACGCTCACCGACCCTTCACAACCACCCATCGTCGTCGCGCACCCGCCGCCCGCGACCGGGAGTGCGAACCCGCCACCGACCCGCGCATCATAGATACTGCGCTGCCCCCCATCCGTATCGACCGGCAACAGCGAATCAGCGGCCGCAAACAGGATATTTTCGCCCTCGCCATCCATCGCAACGAACGACGGGCCTTGCAGGCCGTGACACCCGCCGATGTGACCCGGCTCGATTTCGCGGCCATCGGAGATCAGATGCACGCTCCCATCCGCGAGCGGCCCCCTGCTGCTGCGAAACTCATACACACTCGAACAGCCCTTCAACGCCGACACCGCCAGCGGACTCAACTCGCCCGGCGTCTCGAATACAACCGTCCGGCCATTCTCCGCGATCTGAAAACCACGAGGGATCGCCGACGACCGGAAATTAATTAGGCCTTCTGTAGTGTATGTGTCGAGTTCGGTTGCGACGCCGAGCCCGTTGTCGTTGTAGCCGTTTTCGCCTTTGCTGACGCGCACCAGTTCGGCGGTTTCGGCATCGTACTCGTACAGCTGGCTCGCAGTGCTTTCTTCACCCGGCACCACACCCGGCTGCACGCTCGTAAACAACAAAAACTGGCCGCTGCCACCCGTCAACTCCACACCGTCACTACGGCCTTCCCAGGCCCTTCGCCAGTCGAGTTCGTCGCTTTCGCTGAGCGTTGTGACAAACCCGGTCCTGCCCGTTGTGCTGTCATACACATACAGGTTCGGCTGTCCTTCCTGCGCTTCTCTACCGTAGATGTTCTTACCGGCCGCCGCGAGTGCGTGCAAAGCGACGAAATAGACACGCGAACCATCGTCCGCCACACCCACGACGCCGAGCACTTCATCGCCACCGGCGACCAGCTTCAACGCATGACCGTGTTCGCCGGTGAAGTCGAACTCGTACAGGTTGCACCCGCCGCCGCCACGCGCGACAGCACAACCCTGTCCTTCGGCTGCGTTTCCGTTCGCGGTCGCGTCGGTCGCGTCGTCGGTCAGCTTCTGCGTGCTCGTAAAGAACGCCTTTTCGCCGTTCTCCGACGCCCCCTCGAACTCCTTGCCAGAGTCGTCGCTGCCGCATTCCAATGTGCACTCGGTTTCGGAGACATGCACCGTTTCCGCCGGCAGCGCACTCGACCTCGCGCCATGCAACCGCGCATAGATCTCCCACTGCGCCGGCGCCACCGCACCCACCGGACAACCCTCAAATCCAGCCGGCTGCACCGTCACAAAAACCGTTTCCCCATCGCCCGACAGCGCGTTAAACTCCGAGCCGCTCTCTCCGCTGCCGGGTTGCGTCCCGCATTCCCCGACCAGACTCGCGCTGCCTTTTTCTCCCGTCACACCAACCAGCACCGGCGGCCGTTCATGCTCGACACTGTTCACACCACTGTATTCATAGACAGAGGCTTCCCCCTTTGTATCGTCAAAAGCCCAGTGGTCTGCTCCGTCTGTTGCGAACAGCACGATGTGGCTGTAGTCACTCGTACCCGCAACCGGCGCGTCATAGTCATGTTCTGTTTCCATGACGTTGCTTTCTTCTCCTTCGGGGCCGGGCGTCGGGTTGAGCCTGCCCAGATACGTGTAAGACCCTTCCAGCGAACGGATATACATGCCGCGTGTCTTCGCCGGCTGCTGTGGCGTGTGCTGATCCCACAACGTGAGCCCACTGTTCGCTTCAAACGCCAGCGTCAACTGCCCCACGAACTGTGACAACGGCGGATTCATCGGCACAAGACTCCACCCCCGCGCACCACGCGTCGCCACATAAAGCTCGCTCGTTTCAGCGCTTTCAGATCCACCAACGGCTCCCGCCACAGCGGCAAAATTAGCCAGGATCACACGTTCGCCGTTCGACGAATAACCTTCCACGCCCAACATATGGCCCTCCTGGTACGCCGGCGTGACCATCTCGTACGCCCGGCAATCCGGCAGGAACGTGTCGTTCAGTTCGCTGCGCAGCGATTCGTTCGGGCACCCTTCCCCCGCCGCAGCCTCGGCTACGGTTGGCGGCAGCACCAGCAGGCCGAAAGTGACCATTGCAACCATCGACAACCAACGACCAGACATCTTTCAAACCTCCATAGTGCTGCCGCCAAGATTCATTATTTAGTGGAAACTCCAGCTTTTCCCGGAGGCGAGCTTCACGGTCATCGCACCCGTCAGGCTCACCCCGCTTTCACCCAAGCGCAGTTCGCGCGAGGCACTCGTCACATCGAACGCGAACGGCTGCGCCGCGAGTTCTTCACCGCCCTTTTCCAACACCAGCTTGATACTGCCCGTCAATGCACGTTCGCCTTCCCTACTACTGCAGCCGACGATTTCGTATTCGGCGATCACGCCGCCTTTCGTCGCCGGCTTGAGCACGACGACGTCTTCCGGGCTTTTACCACCCAGCGCCGCTTCCACCGTCAACGCGTTGCTTTCGATCACTTCGCTCCCCAGCGAGCAGCTAGGTGAAGTCACGTGGCACCCACGCAGGACCAGGTGTTCGATCCGCCCGCCAGCGCTGGCAGTAATCGACGCGCCCTTCAATTCAACCGCACTGGAACATTCGATACTCGGCGAATCGAACGATTCGAGCTTCACATTTCGCAAGGTGGACGTCAGCGACGCCAACGACGCCGAACCCACCAATTCGCTACCACCAACATGCCACGAAGCCGCTCCAGCGGACCCCGCGCCAACAGCACCGACCGCCCCCACGGCAACCAGCGCCAACACGGTTTTTCTAAACAAATACAACACAGCAACCTGCCTTTCCTGTCTGTCTCATTCGTCCCCCAGACGGGGACCGGTCTCACTACCAGCACGCCCGCAAAGCGAGCGAGCAACCTCCACACCGGTGGCAGTCAGCGTCCACGAGTTCGCGGCACCGTTCACACGGCCGGCGCCACGGTTCTCAAGCAGCCCCAGCCGCTGCAGCCGCGCGAGCAGCTTCGAGATCTGGCCGGGGTCGGTGATCCCCGCGTACTCCCCGGCCTGCCGGTTACTGGACCCCGGCCGCCGCGCGACACCTTCGAGCATCCGCGCAGTGCGGTACGTCACCCGCAACGGCAATCCCGCCAACGGGTCGCGCTCCCCCCCGGCGACCGCCAACACAGGCTGGGGCGCGTCGGCAAAACGAATCGGCGCGGGCGCCTGGCGCCGCCGTTCACGCTGCGCGACATCGGGCCCCAAATACGGCAGCACCACCAGCGCCGACAGCTCACCCAACAACCCCGACAGGGGCTCTTCGCGCAACAGCCGCGCGTGCACGATCGCCAGCACCGCACCCAACACACCCTCTGCCGTCAGCTCGCTAGCACCGGCCCCGCGCGCACTCTCCACCCGCCCCTCGTCAACGAAGGCAACCAGCCGGGATAGGATCGCTTCACGCGTATCGAACACCCCACCGCTCCCCCGCGCACCATGCACAACCAGCGCCCGCGCGAGACCGGGCTCACGATCACAAAAACAGAGCAGCACCCAGAGCCCGCGGCGCATCCGCTCCCGCCAACCAAGCCCCTGGAGCTCCGCAGCGGCAAGCTCGCGCGCGACACGCCCCGCGACGTCCTCAAGCAGCGCCACCACGCATTCCTCACGGCCGGCAAACAACTCGTAGAACGTCCGCCGCGACACCCGCGAACGCCCCGTAATGTCCGCCACCGTCGTGCGCTCATAACCCAGATCGTCCAGCGCCCCCACACAAGCCCCAAGCAGCCGCGAACGCTGAATCTCAGCGACACGCGCAGCGGGCACCCCACGCGAGACGGCACCCCGCCCACCCTGCCGCCGCGCACGCGCGGCAGACACCTACAACACCTCCCCAGCGCACAGCCGCAAACCGCAGACACCCGCGGGCACCGCCACACCACCACACGCCTCTACGGGCACGGCCACAGCAGGTCCGGCCACAGCGGGTGCGGCCACGGCGCCACGCGCCCCGCCGGACACACGAAAACCCTCCCCGCACACGGGGAGGGCCGCCGAGCGAAAACGCCCCGGCTGGCGGCGGCTAGCCGGCTGCTCTAGCGGACAAGAGAGAGAGAGAGAGAGAGAGATGCGACAGCGCCAAGCTGGCGCATCCATGAGGCACTACCCCACGACGCGCAACACCCCGCCAAACGCCTGTCCTAAACCGAACCACGCTAAACCCTCATTCCCTCATTCAAACCCACCAGCCCAGCCCTCCCCCAAACCCGAACGAATGCCACACGTGCAAAAGGCCAACCGCAAACCCCGCGTCTTGACCCCACCAGACCCTATGTATGCCGGTAACACCAGACACCGACAACGCCCACCGTACCGCAACCCAGCACAGCTGTCAACCCCTTACGGGCGGCGGAACCCCCAACGGCGCCGCTCAGGCAGCCAGCGCAGACGCCAGCTCGGCTGCCTGCACGCGACTTGGGATCGCGCGCAACCAGCGACCCTGAGGCGAGCGCACCGGTCGCCCCGCCTCTGCCGCGCCTACTTCCTCCTGTGCCCGCGCCGCCGGCCCGCCCGGGCTTCGCAGGTGTGGCGGGCTTTGCCGTGCTTCTTGCGGCACGCCGTTTTGGCTTTCTTGCGGAGTTTGGTCTTGGCGCAGCCGGTGACGGCGACCTTGGTGGTCTGGGTGAGCTGCGCGCCGTTTTGGCCGACGATCGTGGTGGGGATCGTCAGGGATTGGCCGCAGAGGTTGTAGTTGTTGTGCGGCAGGACGGCTGCGAGCGCGGAGTGCACGCCCTCGGGGAGTGTTGTTTCGAACGTGCTGATCGGCGCGTCGGGCACCGTTTCAAAGCGCGAGTACGTGTACCCGCCCTTGATCTGGGTCTTGCCGTCCAGCACGATCGTGACGCCTTCGCCCTGGAGCACGAACTCCACGTCGGGGAACGCCGCGGAGCCGTGCGAGACCAGATACGCCGGCCCGGTGAGCGGTGCGGCGAGGATCGGTGTGTGCGCGGTGGCGGTCCCGATGTTCGACGCTGCGGGGCACCCTGCGGGGTTGGCGTTAAACTGTGCTTCGGTGCACGCCAGCTTCAGCGTCGCGAGCCTGGCGGGCAGCTTTTTGGGTAGCCGTAGCTGGACCTTGGCGATGTTCGCCTGGCCGGGGGTCGTGGCGACCTTGACCGTCAGGCTCGCGCCGCCTTCACGGCTCGCCTTCGCCTGCGTGCTCGCCGACAGGGAGGGTTTGAACGGCAGGTTCTTGCAGCCGGCCGCTGCGAACGGCGCAGACACGTTCTCGCTCGCGCCCTCGCTGCCCTGCACGGTCCCAGTGATGCTCAACGCCGCGCAGCTCGTTGGGTTGAACACAAAGCCCGCGGCGTTGAGCGTGACCTGCAATGTGTGAAGGCGAAGCGGGACGCCGTCGAGGATCTGCGGCAACGGCCCGCTCACGGCGCTGACCTGCGCCGTGTTCGGGTTCACGTATAGCGCGACCCGCACCACGACGTCGCCGAGGTTGAACGGACCGGCGACCGCGGGCACCACAACGGAAAGCCCGAACGGCGCGCCGTTATAGGGCCCGGTCAAGTAGACGCTGCCCTGCACCTGGAAGGGGTCGCCACCGGACCCGACGGCCACGGTCGTCGTCCCGACCTGGCTCGAGGCCGGACACCCACCGCTGTTGGCTTGTGCTTCCGGGCAGCGTGCGACATGCGCAACGGACGCCAGCAGCCCCTGCGGCAGGGTGGTCGAGAGCGAGAGGACGTTCTGTTCGCGGTCTTCGCGTTTGAGCAAGAGCGAGAACGAGCTGTACGCGCCGGCCATGTTCTGTGTCGTGCCCGCGGTGAAGGACGGCGCGAACGGCAATCCGGATGGGCACGCGCCGCCTGCGCCGTTCCAGTCCACAGCAAACGGTTCGCCCTGCGTTTCGCTCGCTGTGCCGCTCCACGCTTGCACGCGACCGGAGGAGCGCAGCGTGCCGCAGGTCTGGGGGTTGGTCAGCGGCGCTTTGGGGCCGCTGTTCGTTTCCACGACCAGGCTGCTGACGGGGAACTGCGGCGAATCTTCGAAGACCGCCGTGATACGCCCCGTGTTCGGGTCGACGTCGAGCTTCCCGGGAAGCTTGATCACGACACCCGAGTTCGCCGCTTCCATTTCCAGGTAGACGCCGAACAGGCTCCCGTTCGCCGCGTATTCCGTAGTACACCCGGGCTGGCCCGAGCCGCCGCACTGCGGTTCGGCGAGGTAGATGTGGCCGGTCAGTTCTTCGGATAGCAGCGGCGTGCTCGCGTGTACGCTGCCGAGCTGCGAGGCGGCGGGGCAGTGCCCGGGCGCCATGTGGGAGAGACCGTCGGGGCCGAGTGTTTCGCCTTCGCCGGCTTCCCACGCCGCACCCGCACCGCTGGGGAAATCGATCCCGTGCGGGCCGGATGCAGCACACGCCGCCAGGCCATTCGCCGCGCCCGGCGAGAGCGTCACACCTTCGGGGAACGTCGCGCTGACGCTCTTCACCGGCGGCGTCCCCAGACCCGAACCACCGTTCGGGGCCTGCGGTACCCGCAAGACCGTTTCATAACCCGACGGCTCATCCGCCTGGGTCGTACCTGGGTCCCCTCGCGTCGTCCCAGGCTTCACCGACAACGAGGGCTGGAAACTCAACAGACCGCATCCTTCCATACCCGGATACGCGACCGACGAGCTGGCAAACCGGGTTTCCGGGTCCTCCCAGGTGTTCATTTCAACTGACGCGGACAATGGGCCCGCCGAGCAGTCGCTCGGGTTCGTCAGGAACGCGCCGACGTCGCGCGTGCGTTCTTCGCTGAACCCTTCGAGCGGGACCGCGTAGCGTTCCTGGATGTCACCGAAGAACGTCGAAATTACACCTATGAGTGTCCCGCCGACCGGTACGCCGGGCACAGCCACGCGCAACATGTAAGCACCATCATGCCATACCACATTCACGTATACGAAGAACGTCAACGAATCGCTGGGGAACGCGAACTCGGCCGCGTACCCCTGCTCTGGCGCAACATTGTAGATGCCATACTCGTTGGTCGCATTCGGCGAACTCGCCTTCACCGATCCGCCGACCATCGCTAGGATCGTGCCGACCTCACTCGACGGCGGACACCCACTGGCCCCCAGACGCGCTTCGACCAGCGACGCCGGACAACGCGTCGTCACCTGCGGATCACCGAAGAGCCCCAACGGCAGATAGTACACCAGATCCTTGGTGAACTCGACCGGGCCAAGATTGTCCGTACCAACAGGCTCGGTTTCATTCACCGTGTTGTTGAACAAGACGGTGCTGGTCACGAAGTTGGGGTGACCGCCGGCCTGCAGGGCGGGTTCGCCGGCCGCGCCGGTCACGTCGAACCCAAACGCAGAGATCCCCGCCGGCGCCCTTTCCGCTTCCATACCCACGCGCGTCGCGGACGTGCTCGTAACCGTCGCGCCGCCGCCACCACTGACCGTGACGCTGTTCTGCAACACGCTACCCGGATTCGCCGTCACCAGAACATAAACCGCCATCATGACAAACCCGCTCGGCACGACCGATTCGAAATGGCAAACACCACGTTCCGGCGCGGCGACTTCGCACGAACTGTGGCCCACCGGCTGATTTTCGATAGCTCTATCTCCGAACGAGGGGACCAGCACAGCGCCCTGAGGAAGCTTGTCTTCAACGGTGACTTCTCCGCTGCTCGCAGTATCGCCCACATTCTCAACCGTGATCACATACGCGTCGCAGTCCGCATTGCCGCCTGGCGCTTCGCACTGGGCGGCGCGCTGCTGGCCCTTCGGTCCGATGTCCGGCACGAACGTCGTGGGGGTTGGGACGATCGTGATCTGCCACGCCGCGCCTGGTGTCGCTGCGATCGTCGGGCTCGCGGCCGCGAAGAGCGCTGCGGTGGCGAGCAAGATGGTCGCGGCGGTGAGCGCGAGCGCGGTCCTTGCGGTGGGGTGGTCGGTTGGCTTGCTCATCGCGTCTTCCTCCCAGCCCTCGACGAATGCTGCTGGTTGTGTTTGGACCCGTACCGTCGCCGCGCGCTCGCTTCGCACGATGCACGCGTACGCGCTCGGCGTCTCGCCCTGCACGCCCGCAGCGCCCGCGCCAGCCGGCCGCCCGCGGACCGCTTGGCAGTCGTGACCTTCTTCGCCGCGACGCCGGGCGCAGCGTTGCCTTCGGCTGACTGCAACGCGCTCTGCAGGCCCCCGGGCGAGGAGACGTTGCCCGGCAGACCAGCGCCGGTGCACGGCGGTTCGCCGCCGCCGTCACAGCCCGTCGTGCCGCCGGCGCTCGATGCGGCGAACCCTCCGTCGAGGCGGGCGTCGTAGATGTCGCGCTGCACTCCGTCGGTGTCGGCGGATAGCAGTGGATCGGCCGTACTGAACAAGATATTACTCCCGCCGGCATCCATGCCCACGAATTCGGCGCCGCACCTGAACCCTTTGTACAACTGGGTATCTTGGCCGTCGGAGACCAGGTACACCCCACCGTTGGCGATCGGACCGGTACTGCGGTACTCGTAGACGCTGAAGCATTCCTGCTGGGCCGCCGTCGCGCGCACGCTCAACTCACCCGTGCTTTCAAAGGCAACCGTCACCACAGGGCTGCCTGCTTCTTCGCTCTCGGCGATATTCAGCGGCGGATCCGGCGATTTGAAATCGACATCGTGGTATTTCGGTCCTTCGATTGTGCTTTCGCTTGCGTTGCCGTTTTCGGTCAGCGCCGGAGCGTCGCCTTCGGCTTTGGAGACCCGCACAAGTTCACCAGACTGCGCGTCATACTCGAACAGCTGGGCTTCCCTCGCGCTGTCATCGGGCGTCAGGCCCGACGCGCTGCTGGCGAACACCAGGAAACGACCGTCGGCTGGGACCGTCTCGACCGGGCGTACGTCGGCGGCTCGCCAGTCTTCTTCGTCTGTTTCGCTGTCGAGCGTCGCGATGAAGCCGTGCGGTTCGAGGCGTTCGCTGACGGTGTTGTACACGTACAGGTTGGGCTGCCCCGACTGCGCGTGCGCACCGTACGCGTTCGCTTCAGAAGTCAATACGCCCCGCGCGACGAAATAGACCCGCGAGCCGTCCTCGGAGATGCGCGCCACACCCAGCACTTCCGCGCCGCCCGCGACCAGCTTCAACCGGTGCCCGGCAGGGGCGGCGAAGTCGTACTCGTACAGGTTGCAGCCACCTTCCCCGCCGGTTTCAGCACACCCGCCACCAGCGGCTGCGTTGTCGTTCGTGTCGGGGTCCTGGTGCGCACTGTCCAAAAGCTGCTGGGTACTCTCGAAGAACGCCTTTTCGCCGCTTTCCGACGCACCCTCGAAGAACTTGCCCGATTCCACACTCACCGCGCACACACCCGTGCATTCGCTCGGCGAGCGCGCCGAGACATCGACCGTTTCAGCCGCCACCGGCGAACGCACACTGCCGTGCACCCGCGCCCACACTTCCGCGACCGTGGGCGCAACCGTCGCTGGCGTCGCTTCGCATACCCTTTCTTTCAGCACTGGCGTGAAGAAGATCGTTTCACCGTCACGCGAAATTGAGTTATAACTCGATCCCCCTGAGCTGCCTCCCCCTGAGCTGCCGAGTTCGACGCCGCATTCAAAGCCCGCGTGCCTGCCTTCGATGACACCGGTCAACGCAAGCGAGCCTTTTTCACCGAACACACCGACCAGCGTCGGACGCACATTCCCCGTACCCGTATATTCGTACAGCGAGGGCCCATTGCCCTGGATAGGGTCGAATTCCCAGCGGCCGCTATTGCTGTTCGAGCGCAGGACCACGTGGTTGTAGGTTTCGCCCGTTTCGTCGCTCGCGCCAACCGCCTCTACTTCCGGCGCCACGCCGTAATCGCTGGGCGGACCCACAACCTGATCGGGCCGCGTGACCGGCCCCACCAGACTCAACCCGCCACCAGGCGAACGCAGGTACAGTTCATCCGCAGTCGCAGGCTGTTCCAGCGTGTGCATTTCCCACAAGCTATAGCCACTCTCCGGTTCCACATCCCCAGCCGGGAGAAACTGCCTCGCGTACACACCCGACGACGGATTGACGGGCGACAACTGCCAGCCCCCCGCCGTCCGTGAATCCATGTACACGGTCCCTTCTACCGATTGACCGTCACCCGCCACTCCCGCGAGATTCGCGCTGAAACTGCTGAGGAAGAATTGTTCACCGTTATGCGAATAACCCTCACCAAAGAACGGGTAGCCCTCCTTGTACGGCGGGGTGACCATCTCGTACGCACGACAGTCGGGCAACAGACCACTGAAGCCACTCAGCGCTTCGTTCGGGCACTGCGCCTCGTTGAGATCGCCCGCAGCAAACGCCGGCGACGCATGGAACCCCACCGCGCCCAGCACCAGCGCCCCGGCGGCAAACACGCCCGCCAGCAACCTGCAGCTTACGATCGTTCTCCCAACCCCTGCGTGTGATGAATTCGCTGACATCTCTCCCCTACCGTTCGCTGTCCACACCAACACCAACCCACGCCCGCCTCGCCGGCGCGGCCTGCGCCGGCAGCCACTCGACAACCGTCGAGCACGCCGCCGGCGCAAAGCCCACAATTACTCCCTGCGTTAGTGGAAGCTCCAATTCGCTCCCGATTCCAATTTCAACTTCGCCCTGCCCTTCAGCGTTACCGGTTCCAGTTCGCCCGCACCGGTATTCGCCACCAGTTCCTGTTCAGCGCGTTCTTCGGCCCCGCCGGCAAGCCCAACGATCGCATGGCCCGCCACCGTGTTGACACCCGCGAGAGAACAGCTTCTTCCCTTGAGCGTGTACGTCATGAACGTCGAGCCTTCCGGCGCGAGATTCAACCTCACTTCGCTACCGGTGCCTGCCGACGCAGTGACGTTCAGTGGCTTCGTCTTGATTTCGGTCCCTTCCAACGAGCATTTGGCAGTACCGACGAAACTGCACCCTTTGAACACCAACGACCCCACCTTACCCGCGTTCGGCGCCGTGATCTTCGCTTCCTTGGCCCCCAGGCCGGTGCATTCGATCTTCACGCCGACGCTTGGATATTCAACGATGAAGCTTTGCGTGACGCTTGTCGCTTCGGCAAGGTTCGCCGACCCAGCCAATTCGCCACCACCGACATGCCACGAAGCCGCCGAAGCCGACGCGACGCTCACAGCACCAAGCGCAACCCCGGCAACCAGCGACACCAACACCTTTCTAAACAAATGCACAACAACATCCTTTCGTCGTCTCATTCGACCCCCAACACACGCGCCCACCCAAAAAGGGCCGGAGCAAACCAGGGGCCGGTCTCATTACCTGCCACACACGCCCCAGGGCAACACGGCCCCAAAAAGCGCGTACACCTCCAAGCCCGCGCCCCACGCACGGGCAAGTCCTGTAGGCAAAGCCAGTGGCGCTTTCACATGCGGCCTTTGAGCGAGCGCTCCAACTGCGCGCCGGTCGCCGTCAACGCCCACGCGTTCGCGAGCCCCCTCGCGCGCTCGTTCGCGTTGGCGACCAGGCCCAGCCGCGCCAGGCGCGCGAGCAGCTTGGACACCTGCCCCTGGTCGGCGATCTCCGCCGCCGTGCCGACCTGGCGGTTGCTCGCGCCCGGATGGGCGGCCAGGGCGCGCAGGACGCGCGCGGTGCGGTAGGTCATCCGCATCCGCAGGCCGGCGAGCGGGTCGGCGCCGTGCTCGATCGCGCGGGGCGCCGGCGGCTGCGCCCGGGGTGCAGGCGTCGGCGCGGGCCGCGCCAGCTCGCGCCGCGCCGCGGCGACGCCCTCATGCGGGAGCACGATCGCCGCCATCAGCTCGCCCAGCAGGCCGAGCAGCGGGCCGGCCTCGCCGCGCAAGAGGCGTCCGTGGACGATCCCGAAGATCGCACCCACCAGGCCCTCTGCGGTCAACGAACCCCACTCCCCACCGCGCGCCCCAGCGCGGTGGCTTTCATCCAAAACAGCGGCCAGCTCAGACAAAACCTGCTCGCGCCTGGCGAGCACTTCGGGCCCGCCGCGCAGCGACTGCACGACGCAGAAACGCGCTAAGGCGGGCTCGCGGTCGAGCAACGCGAGGACGATCGCCAGGCCCGTGCGGATGCGCTCGCGCCACGGCAGCGCCGCGACGCCGGCCGCGTCCAGCTCGCCGCGCACGGCCGCCAGCGCGTCGTCGAGTACCGCCAAGAGGCACGCTTCGCGGTGGTCGAACAGCTCGTAGAAGGTGCGCCGCGAGACGCGCGCGTGGCGCGTGATGTGCGCGACCGTCGTCTGCGTGTAGCCCTGTTCCTCGACCGCGCGGACGGCGGCGGCGAGCAGCCGCGCGCGCTGGATCTCGACGACCTCGCCACGCATGCGTGACTCATTTGTCAACCCTTCAGTGACCAAGATTGCGCGTCCCTCTCCCAGAGAAGCCCCGACCCCGCACCCGCAACCGAGCCCCAAGCTCGACCCCGCCGGCACGGGCGATATGTCAACCAAATCCATCCGAGACCCAAACGTCAACCCCGGATCAGGCAAACATACACGCGCACTAAAAAATTGTCAAGTCCCCCTCGGCAGGCGCGCCGGCGCGGTTACGCCTTCCTGTGCCTGTGACGGCGGCTGGCCCGGACTTCGCAGGCGCGCCGCGCCCGGCCGTGCTTCTTGCGGCACGCCGCCCCGGCCTTCTTGCGTGGCTTGGCCTTCCCGCACCCGCTGACCGCGACCTTCGTCGTCTGCGTCAACTGCGCGCCGTTCTGGGCGACGATCGTCGTGGGCATCGTCAGCGCCTGGCCGCAGAGGTCGTAGCTGTTGTGCGGCAGCACGGCCGCCAGCGCGGAGTGCGGGCCCTCGGGCAAGACCGTTTCAAAGGAGCTGATCGGTGCGTCGGGGACCGTTTCAAAGCGCGAGTAGGTGTACCCGCCCTTGATCTGGGTCTTGCCGTCCAGGACGATCGTGATGCCTTCGCCCTGCAGGACGAACTCGACGTCGGGGAACGCCGCGGACCCGTGTGAGACCAGGTAGGCCGGGCCGGTCAGGGGTGCGGCGAGGATCGGTGTGTGGGCTGTGGCGGTGCCGATGTTCGACGCCGCGGGGCAGCCTGCGGGGTTGGCGTTGAACTGTTCTTCGGTGCACGCTTTCTTGAGCGTCGCCAGGCGCGCGGGGAGCGCCTTGGGGAGCCGCAGCTGCACCTTGGCGATGTTCGCCTGACCCGACCCGGAGGTCACCTTCACAGATAGGCTCGCCCCGCCTTCGCGGCTGGCCTTCGCCTGCGTGCTCGCCGTCAAAGCGGGTTTGAACGGCAGGTCCCGGCAGCCGTTCGCTTCAAACGGCGCAGCGACATTCGTCGCGGTGCCGGTCGTCGAGGTGACGGTCCCGGTGATGCTCATCCGCGAGCAGTTCGTCGGGTTCAGCGTAAACGACGGATCGTTCAACGTCACGTTGATCGTCCGTATCCGTAGCGGCACGCCGTCTATTATCTGGGGCAGCCCGCCGGGCTGTCCAACACCGGGCGTTTCCGCCGTGACCTGCGTCGACACAGGGTTGACCCGCAGCGCAGCCCGCACAACCACGTTCCCCAGGTTGAACGGCCCCGCCACCGCCGGCACGACGACGGACAGCCCGAACGGCGCGCCGTCATAGGGCCCGGTGAAGTAGACGTTGCCGGTCTGGTAGAACGGCTCGGTCCCCGAGCCGATCCCCACCGTGGTCGCCCCGATCCTGCTCGCTTCCGGGCAAGCACCGGCGGCGGCCTGCGGTTCGGGGCACTTCGCGACATGCGAGACCGCGGCAAGCAGCCCCTCGGGCAGCGTGGTTGTGAGCGCGCCGATGTCCTGTTCGCGGTCTTCGCGTTTGAGGGTCATCGTGAACGGCGCGTATTCCCCGGCCATGTTGCTCGTCGTGCCCGACGTGAACGAGGGGTTGAAACCCTGCGGGGCGCAGCCTTCGTTGACTTCGAAGCTCCCGGAGGGTTCAGCGGCCGGCCCGCCGCTCCACGGCGAGACGACAGCGGTGGTCGTCGCGGTGCCGCAGGTCTGCGGGTTGGCCAGTGTCGCGCGCGGCCCACCCGTGGTTTCGACTACCACGTCGCTGACCGGGAACTGTGGCGTGTCTTCAAAGACCGCCGTGACCTGCCCCGTCTGCGGGTTGACGTGCGCCTTGCCCGGAAGCTTGATGATCACTCCCCGCTGGGGGGCTTCCAGTTCCAGGTAGAAATGGAACAACGACCCATTCGCAGCATCTTCAGGCGTACACCCATTCGGGTGCGCAGCGGTCCCGCATTCCGGTTCAGCGACATACAAATGACCTTCCAGTTCTTCCTTCAACAGCGGCGTACTCGCGCGCGCCGTCCCGACGATCGATGAGGCCGGGCAGTGCCCCGGCGCGGGGTCGGGCAAGCCTTCCTGCCCCTCGACTTCGCCTTCGCCGGCCGGTTCTCCCGGGTTGCCGGGCTTGCCGGTCCCTGCGGGAAAGTCGATCCCATGCGGCCCCGACGCTTCACACGCGGTCAGGCCGTTCGCGGCGCCGGGTGAGAGCGAGCGTCCCGGCCGGTAGCGTCAGCTGCACGGACTTGTACGGCGGGGTCGCCGTAGCCGAGAACGCGTTTGGCGCCTGCGGCGTTTCCAGGTCCAGCCGGTACCCCGAAGGCTCGTCCGCCGCAGTCGTGTCGCCTGCTGAGCGTTCGTCGGGGCCGGCAGCCAGGTCCGCGGAGAGCTGCAGGTTGCCGCAGCCTTCCAGGCTGGGGAACACGCTGCTGGTCGCGCTGAGCATCGTGCCGGGGTTTTCGTGGCTGTTGAATTCCACGCCCATCTGCCGTGCCGCGGGGCTCTCTTCGCAGTCACTGGGGTTGGTGAGGAATGCCCCGCGGTCGTAGCTGAATTCTTCGCCGGTTTCCTTGGTGTAGTGTTCGCTGAGGTCACCGTCGAACGACGCGACGAACCCGAGCAGCCGTGCGAGCACGGGTATCCCGGGGGTGCTGACACGCAGCGCGTATTCCCCGTCGTGCTTGACGACATTCGCGTAGGTGAAGAACGTGAGGTTGTTGGCCGCGAACGCGAACTCTGCGGCGTCCCCCTTCTCCGGGGTCACGTTGTAGATACCGGGCTCATGCGCCGGACCATACTCTTCATAGGCAAACACATGGCCGGTGACCATCGGCAGGACTGTTCCCACTCGGCTTGAGAGCGGACACCCGGTATGCCCTTGCGGAAAGGTTTCCACGATCGCTACCGGACACTGATCCGCGACCGCAGGATCACCCAACAACCCGACCGGAAGATAGAACACGAGATCCTTGACCGCTTCCACCGGCAATGCAGAGACTGTCGGGATTTCGAAGTTGTTCAGCGTCAGCGAGGTCGTCAGGAAGTTCGGGTGCCCCGCGGCCTGCGCGAACGGTTCGCCAGCAGGACCGGTCGCCTGGACCCGGAACCCGCTAACACCCGCCGGACCCGTTTCGTGTTCGTGTTCGGCGACCCGCATAACCGCCGCGCCACTCGCCGGCGCCGCAGCGCCGCCGCCGCTGACGCTCGCGACACTCGCAACGCTACCCAGCGCGCCCGCAACACTGAATTCCACGTATACGATGTCGAATCCGCCGGGTACGAGCGCTTCAGAATCACGACACTTCACTTCCCCCGACAGCCGTTCGCAGACCCCTTCCGGTTCCACTCGCACATTGGTCGCGGCGAGTCCGGCCGGGATCGGGACCGACACAGTGAATTCGCCGCTGCTCGCCGCGCCACCGACATTCTCGACTACAACCCAATACCTGCCGATCGTGCCGGGCTTGTCCGGCAGGACGGTCGGGTTGGCGACGTCGGTGACCTGCCACGCCGGCGCAGGAACCACCGCCGACGCCCATGATGCCGGCACAACCACAACACCACCCGCAAGACCGACCAGCAGCAGCACACCAGCGGCCACTGCCAGCGTGCTGCGGCGGGCGATACGGGCTATCTTCAATGGGCTGGTCATGACTGGTGCCTCCGCTTGCCGTCCGCTTTACGTGATCTCGCCTGCTTACTCTTCACGCGTAGCGCGAGACAGCGGCCGTGGACCCGTCTCCTACGTTTACCGCAGACCACCCGCTTTTTCTTCGCTCCCGGCTTTACCTGGATGCTCGTCACGGGTACCGGCGCCAGATTACCCGTACCTGTCCCGGCGGTGCTATCCGGCGCACCAAACACAGGCGCCGACACCGAACCGTTTGTGCTGCCTTCACAACCATGCTCTTCACAGGACCAGCCGGCCGTGCCGGCCGTGCCGGGTGGGAACCCGCCATCGACACGCGCGTCGTAGATGTCGCGCTGCCCGCCATCGGTATCGCCCGCAACCAGCGAATCATCAGTCGTAAACAGGATGTTTGCGCCATCTTCATCCATGGCTTCGAATTGTGCGCCGCACGTTTGGCCTTTGTACTCCTGTGTGTCCTTGCCGTCCGATACCAGGTGCACGCTGCCTTCCGAGAGCCGCCTACCGGCATGGAACACGTACACACTCGTACAATCCCGTTCGGCCGCTGTCGCGCGTTCGCTCAACCGGCCAGCCGTCACAAACGCCACCGTCCTACCATCCGCCGATATATTCAACAGGTTACCCCCCGAATGAAAACCAGAGGTACCAACACGCTGGTTGTGAAGGGATATAGCGCCTTCGGGTTCGATGCCCGCCAGCACACCGTTCCCGTTTTCGTTATAGCCGTTTTCGCCCTGAGAGACACGCACGAGTTCCCCCGTTTCCGCGTCATACTCGAACAACTGCTCCAGCGGACCGGTATCGTCAGGCGTCAGGCGCGGCGTATCGCTCGCGAACAACAGGAACTGCCCCCCGCTCCCCGCGACCTCCCCCGGACGGAGAACGAACTTTTTCGACCAAAGATCCGGTTCACCTTCCAGTTCGGGTTCGTTTTCCAGTGTGGCGACGAACGCCGTCCTGCCGTCCAGCGCGTCGTACACGTAAAGGTTATCCCCGCCCGCCGCGGGGCCTTTGCCGAACTCGTTGATATCCGCGCCCGGGACCTCTTCGCGCGAGACGTAGTAGACCCGCGCACCATCCTCCGCGATCCCCACCACGCCCTGCACTTCCCCACCCGCGACCAGCACCAGACGTTCCCCCACCGGCGCGCCCGCATCGTACTCGTAGAGATTGCACCCACCCGCACCCGGAACGATCGTCGCACACGACGCCCCTTCCCCACTACTATGCCTGGAGGTAGCGTTCCCGCTCGCCGTCCCGTCCACCGCGCCATCGGTCAGCTTCTGCGTGCTCGTGAAATACACGCGTTCCCCGTCTTCGGAAGCGCCTTCGAACTCCTTCCCCGACACCCCACCGCACGCGCTCGTGCACTCGCTCGCGGAAACATCGACCGTTTCCGCCGCACCCGGACTCGTCAACGCGCCATGCAACCGCTCATAAACTTCCGCCTGTTCCGTCCCGTTGCATGGGTAGACCGTGAAAAAGACCGCTTCGCCACTCACAGACAACGCGTTATACACAGAACCCAGCGGCGAGCCCGAACCTTGCTCGATCCCGCACGTGTTGACCAGTTTCGTGCTCCCTTTTTCCGCGCCGGTCACACCCACCAGAATCGGCTGGCTGCGCCCCGTCCCACTATATTCATACAACGACCCACCGCTCGTAGTAGGGTCAAACGACCGCCAGCCATCCGTCGCCGGAAACTGCGTATACAGCAGGATATGCCCATAGTCACTGGTCGCCCCAACCAAAACCGGGCTGTTTTCACCGGCCGCCAGCATGAGGTTGCTTGGTCCTTCGCCTTCCACCGGCGGAGCGAGGGGCCCAACCAGAGCGTATTCGCCGTTCACGGAGCGGATATACAGGTCACGCGTCGAGTACGACTGCGCGGGCGTATGCTGCACCCACAGCGTCTCCCCGCTGTCCGCTTCCTCATCAACCAGTTCCTGCCCGACAAACTGCGAATCCGGCGGATTCAACGGCGACAGACGCCACCCCCCGGGCGTACGCCGATCAAGATACAAAAACGCTTCTTCCAACGGCCACCCCCCACCGGGGTTACCCGCAAATTCACCCCCACTGTCGAGGATCGCCTGTCCCCCATCCCCAGCAAAACCGCCTTTTGTGGTCAGCACCGGGTAGCCCTCCTTGTACACCGGCGTGACCATCTCATACGCCCGGCATTCCGCCAGCAAACCCGAGCCCAGTTCGCTGCGCAGCGATTCATTCGGACACCCTTCCCCCACCGCAGCCGTGGCTACGGTCGGCGGCAGCACCAGCAGGCCGAAAGCGACCATCTCGACTACTACCAGCAACCAGCGGAAACGCTTCATCTTTCGACCTCCCATAGTGCTGCCGCCTAAGGGCCCACGAATCAATATCTGACGGGCCGGTGCACTCGTCTGGCGGCGCCAGCCGCCGCCCGCGATGCTCAACGTGCTACCGGCACGCTTGCGCACGCGTCCGGTGTCTGGCATCCACCAGCCGAGCACCCCAATCCCGCCATCTATTGCTTCGTGAGCCCTAATCATTTAGCGAAAACTCCAGCCCATACCAGACACAAGCTTCGCCTTCAAACCACCCTCCAACGTCACACCAGAGACGCCATCTTTTAATTCGCCGGTGCTCTGCTGCGTACGCATCGATACTTCCTGTTCGACGAGTTCTTCACCACCCGACGGCAGTACAAACGTCGCTTTGCCCGTCAGCGCCACGGTACCCGCAAGCGCACATTTCGACCCCACGAGCGTATATTCCGCCAACACTTTGCCCGACGCCGCTTTGACCGCCAACACATCTTCAGGGCTTTTGCTGCCCAGCGACGCCGCGACGCTCAACGGCTTGCTTTCAATCGCCGTGCCTTTCAGGGTACAATTCCCCCCCGTCACACCGCACCCCGTCAACACGAGATGTTCAATACCGCCGCCGGCGGGCGCAGCGATACTCCCACCCTTCAATTCAACACCGGTACACCGGATCTTGATACCAAGCCCTTCTTCCAACCTGACTTCTTCAACCATTTTCACTGCCGGCGCCAACGACGCCGACCCCGCCAGTTCTTCCCCACCGACATGCCAAGCCGCCGCCGAAGCCGACCCGGCACCAACAGCACCAAGCGCAACCACGGCAACCAGCGACACCAACACCTTTCTAAACAAATGCACAACAACATCCTTTCGTCGTCTCATTCGACCCCCAACCCGCGCCCACCCAACAGCCGCGGACACAGAACCGGGGACCGGTCTCATTACCTGCCGCACACACCCCCAAGGCCGCATGGCCCTGAACGGCGTGTACACCTCCAAGCCCGTACCCCACGCACGGGCAAGCCTCAAAAAACCAGAAACCAAGCGCCTCACGCCGCAGGCACCTCCCCCACCGCCGCGCCGGCGCCAACCCGCGTCACCAGCGAATGCGCGACCTGCACGCCGGTCGCAGTCAACGTCCAGGCGTTCGCTTCGCCTTTGCTGCGCCCAAGACTCTGGTTCTCGACCAACCCCAGCCGCGCCAAGCGCGCAAGCAGCTTCGAAATCTGCCCCGGGTCGGCGATCCCCGCGTACTCGCCCGCCTGACGGTTGCTCGCCCCGGGCCGGTGCTCGATCCCCTCCAAGACCCGCGCCGTGCGGTAGGTCACCCGCAACGGCAGGCCGGCAAGCGGGTCGGCCTCGTCACCCAGCGGCACCCGCCGCGGCGTGCTCGTGAACCGAACTGGCGCGGGCGGGCGCCGGCGCTGCTCACGCCGCGCAGCGGCCGGCCCCAAATACGCCAACACCAACAGCGCGGTCAGCTCACCCAAAAGCCCCGACACGCGCTCCCCGCGCGCCAGCCGCGCGTGGATCACCGCCAGCGCGCCGCCCAGGACGCCCTCGGCGACGACACCGCTCGGCGCCTGCCCGCGCGCGCTCTCGCGCCGCCCCTCATCGACCAGCGCGACCAGCCGCGCCAGCACCGCTTCGCGGACCTCCAGCACCGGCCCCGAGCCCATCGCGGTGTGCACGACCGTCACCCGCGCAAGCGCCGGCTCACGATCCAGAAAACAGAGAACCACCCACAGCCCACGCCGCACACGCTCAGACCACGCACAACCCGCAAGCCCCGCATGCCCAAGCTCGCGCTGCACCTGCTCAACCGTGTCCGCCAAAACCGCGGCGATGCACTGCTCGCGGTTGGCGAACAGCTCATAGAACGTGCGCCGCGACACACGCGCACGCGACGTTATGTCGGCGACCGTCACATGCTCATAGCCCAACTCCTCCACCGCACCGATGCACGCACCGAGCAGCCGCGCGCGCTGAATCTCCGCGACCTCGACCCGCGACCCACCCCCGGAACCCCGGCGCCCACCGCCACGCCGCTGCCGCCGCTCGCGCGCGGGCACCTACACCACCCCCCACGCCGATACACGCAAACCATCCTCGCAAGCGAGGACGGTCGCGTCGTAGAGGGCTCTGGCTACGCGAAAACCCTCCCCGCACGCGGGAAGGGCGGCCGGGCGAAAACGCCCCGAAGGACCGCTAGCGCAGAGGAGTCCTAGCGGACAAGAGAGAGAGAGAGAGAGAGAGATGCGACAGCGCCAAGCTGGCGCATCCATGAGGCACTACCCCACGATGCGCAACAACCCCCGAAACGCCTGTCCCAAAACGACCCACGCTAAACCCCAGCTCCCTCATCGAAAACCCTCTGCATCCAGCCCTCTCCCAAACCAACCCGGTACACGCGACAACGGATCCACCCAGAACAGGCCGACCCACCAGACCCAGAACTACTGTATGTCCGGCGCCCCCATCTGACAATACGTGAGACACCGATGTCTACGACCGTAACACGCGCCACCCGACGTGTCAACCCCCGAAGAACACCCGGCCGCCGGCACGCCCGAGTTGTCAAGCGCCGGGAGGCCCCTCAGGCGAGGCCGGAGTTTGCGGCCGTCGCACCCGTCCCCTGCCGCGACCCGCGGCGAGCCGTTCGTCAGCCGGCGATCGCGCGCGTACGCGCGAATCGCGTGTCGCGACGACAAGTCGGCACGCACGCCCGAACGAGCGTCCCCCCGGCGCTGGACCGCACCTCGAGCGTGCCGCCGGCAAGGTCGACCCGCTCGCGCATGCCGGCGAGACCGAAGCCGTGGCTGACGGCGGCGACGTCGAAGCCGGTACCGTCGTCGTGGACCTCGATTACGATCTCGCCGCCGGCCTCGTCGACGACGACGTGCACGTGGTCGGCGCGGGCGTGCCTGGCGACGTTGGTCAGCGCCTCCTGCACGAGCCGGTAGACGGTCGTCTCGAGGTCTTCGTCGAGCCGCCGCTCGCCACGGGCGGGCGACAGCCGGGCGTCCACGGCGAAGCCGCTGTGCGTGCGGTGGCGCTCGCACAGGGCCTCCAGCGCGGTGTGCAGCCCCAGCTCGTCGAGCGCGGCTGGGCGCAGCTCGGTGATGATCCCGCGCAGGTTGGCGATCTCGCGCTCGATGTGCTCGACGGCTTCGCGCATCGCGTCCTGGGCGGGCTCGAGCTCTCCCAGGCGCAGCGCCGAGGCCAGCAAGAACCGCAGCCCGCCGAGACCTTGCAGCGTCTCGTCGTGCAGCTCGCGCGCCCAGCGGCGGCGCTCGGCGTCGGCGGCCGCGAGCGAGCTGCGCAGGCGGTCGGCCTGCACGCTTTGCGCGAGCGCCACGGCGGTGGCGGCGCTGGCGGCGAAGGTGCGCAGCAGCTGCTCGTCCTCCTCGCCGAAGACGCTGCCGCCCTCGCCGCGGTTCCCCTTACCGCGATCCCCCTCGCCACGGTTCCTCTCGCCACGATCCCCCACGCCACGGTTCCTCTCGCCACGATCCCCCACGCCACGGTTCCCCACGCCGCGATCCCCCTCACCGCGGTCGCCCTCGCCGCGATCGAAGGCGGCGAGCACGCCGAGCGCTTCGCCGCGGTAGACCATCGGCACCATCAGCGCGCTGTGCGCGTCGGGCACGCCGAACTCCGCGGGCGAGATCCGCAGGCGCGCGGCGACGTCGGTGATGCGTTCGGCGCGGCGACGCGCGAGCACCTGCCCGGAGGTGGAGTCGGCGATCGACAGGCGCATGCCTTCCATCTCGCGCGCGTGGCCGGCGCTCGCCTGCACGACCAGCTCGCGGCCCTCGCGCAGCATGATCACGAGGCTGCGCGCGCCGACCAGAGCACGGCCGCGCTTGACGATCAGTTCGAGCACGTGCGCAAGCTCGATCTCGCCGCCGATCGCGACGGCGACGTCGCGGGTCGCCTCCAGGCCGCGGAAAGCTTTCTCCAGCTCTTCGCGGCGGCGCTCGCTGGTCTCGTACGTGCGGGCGTTGTCGATCGCGATCGCGGCCCAGTCGGCGAGGATCGTGGCGGCCTCCTCGTCGCGCTCGGTGAAGTCCCCGCCGCGCTTCTCGGTCAGGTAGAGGTTGCCCCAGGCCTCGCCGCGGATCAGGATCGGCACGCCGAGGAAGTTGCGCATCACGGGATGCCCGACGGGGAACCCGTAGCTGCTGGGGTGGCGGCCGACGTCGCTGAGGCGCAGCGGCCGCGGGTTCTCGATCAGCGCGCCAAGAACGCCGTGCCCGCGCGGCTCCTCGCCGATCGCGCGGCGCGTCTCCGCGTCGACGCCGACCGTCAGGAACTGCGCCAGCTCGGAGCGCTGCTCGTCGAGAATCCCCAGCGCGGCGTAGCGCGCGCCGGTCAGCTCGCGGGCCGTTTCGAGCACGCTGTCGAGCACGGACTCGAGGTCCAGCTCGCTCATCAACGCGCGCCCAACATCCAATAGGCGGCGAATCCCCGGCTCTTCAGAATCTTGCTTCATGGGCTAGCGGGGCCCGATCGTCTCGGGACGACCTCTGGAGTCTACGCCATCTCCGCCAAAGTGTTAAGGGTGCGTTAAGCAGCTACGTAGTTTCTACGCGATCAGGCGAGATCCGTGGCGCCGTGCACCCCGAAGGGGATGCCGAGCTGGGCGCCGATGCGGTCGAGAACCGCGACCAGCTGCTCGCGCTGCGCGGCGCTCATGCCCTCGGTCAGCTCGCCCTCGAACGCGATGGCGGTGTCGATCGCCTTGGCGAGCAGGCGCCGACCGGCGGGGGTCAGGTGCAGCGCGTGGGCACGGCGATCGGTCGGGCTGGACCGGCGCTCGACCAGGCCGCGAGCTTCGAGGTCGTCGACGAGCGCGACGATGCGGCTGGCGGGAATGCCCAGGCGCTCGCCGGTCTGCTGCTGGGAGGCACCCTCGTGCACGCCGATGCGGCGCAGCAGCGCAAACTCGCGCGGCTCCAGCTCGAGCGGAGCCAGGCGCTGGGAGAACCGTTTGCTGACGGCGTGGCCAAGCGAGGAGAGCATGAAGCCGACGGCGCGAAAGGGGATGCCCTCTTCGGTAACGTCGGGCGCAGCCGCCGCGTCCCCCGCGGTCGCACCCCGCGCCGCCGCACCCCGCGCCGTCACAGCGCGGGCTGTGCGAGACGCAGACGGACCGGGTGCAACTGTCGTGACCGCGGCAGGCCGGTGCTTGGCGTCGGAGTCGGTTGATTCCATGTTGAAATGATATCCGCTACGATACTTTGCCTCAAGAATGATTCTGCTTGTAACGATAGGAGCAAGCCGACCAGCGAGCCCGGACGATGGAGGCGAGGCACATGAGCCCTGACGCGGAGCAGACCGTCCCGACAACCACGGCGACAGAGACCATCCCGACGACCCCGGGCGCAGCCCCCACCGGCACGACCGTGAAGATCGCGCGCTTCGTGCTGGCGCACAGAAGGACGGTGATGGTCGCGTGGCTGGTGGTGTTCCTCGCGGGCGCGGTCGGCGCGTCGCACGTGTCCAAGCGGCTGTCGCTGGACTTCTCGCTGCCGGGCCAGCCGGGCTACGAAACGGCGCGGCAGATCATGCACAAATACGGCAATGGCGGCGATGAGCCGCCGGCGATCATGGTCGTGAGCGCGCCCGCCGACAGGACGATCCTCGGCGAGAAGGCACAGATCGCGGCGGCGTTCGAACGGGTGCGGACCGGCGTCAAAGGCGTGCGGGTCGTTGACTTCGCGAGCGCCAAAGACCCGAAGCTCCTGTCAAGCGACGGCCGGACGACGTACGCGTTCCTGTACACGCCACAGGAACACAGCTTCGGCGCGCCGAAGGTGGCGGCGCACGCGACGGCGGTGCTCGCGGCAAACCTGCCGGCGGGGACGCACGCCAGTTTGACGGGCATTCAGCAGTTGGCGGAAGACAAGTCGGGGAGCGGCCCGGGAGTGTTCCTGGAGACGGTCGTCGGCGGGCTCGGCGCGCTGGCGGTGCTGGCGTTCGTGTTCGCATCGCTGCTGGCGTTCATCCCACTGGTGATCGCGGCGGTGTCGATTCTCACGACGCTGCTGGTGATTCTCGCGCTGACGTACGTGGCGAACGTATCGTTCATCGTGCAGTTCCTCGTGTCGCTCGTCGGTCTCGGCGTGGCGATCGACTACTCGCTGCTGATCGTGACGCGCTGGCGCGAGGAGCGAGCGCACGGCAGGGAGAACCACGAGGCGGTCGAAGTGGCGATGGCCACCGCCGGGCGCGCGGTCGTGCTGTCCGGCCTGACCGTCGCGATCGGGCTGATCGCGCTCGTCGTGCTGCCCGTGCCCGGATTGAGGTCGGTCGGCTACGGCGGCATGCTGATCCCGCTGGTCTCCACCTGCGTCGCGCTGACGCTGCTGCCGGCGCTGCTCGGCGGGATCGGCCCGCGCGTCGATTGGCCGCGGATTCGCCACGAGGGCAAGGCGAGCCGTTTGTGGACGAAATGGTCGGGCGCGATGGTGCGCGGCCGGTGGGCGGCGGCCGGCGTCGCGGTGTTGATCCTCGCCTTGTTGATCGTGCCGATTTTCAAACTGGAGACGGGTGAAACGAGCGCCGGCGCGCTCGCGAAAACGGGGCCGGCGCACGCGGCGTTCGAGCGGATTCGCAAAGGCGGCGCGCCGAGCGGCGTGCTGACGCCGATCGAAGTGCTCGTGCACGCCCCCCAGGCAGCCGCGGTAAGAACCCAGATCGCAAGCCTGCCGGGCATGGCCGACGCGGTGCTGTCAAGCGCGCCCGACAGCAATCGCGCGGGGACAAGCGTGATTCTGGGGATACCGGAGCAGGAAACGGTGAACGCGTCGACGCTGGCGGAGGTGAACACGGTGCGGGGCGCGCTGAACGGGAGCCCCGGCGTGGTCGGCGCAGCGGGTGTCGGCGCGATCGCGCTCGACTACCAGAAGGCGGTGTTCGGCCACTTCCCGCTGATGTTCGCGGTGATCGCGTTGCTGACGGTGGCGCTGCTGGCGAGGGCGTTCCGCTCGGTGACGCTGGCCATCAAGGCGGTCGTGCTGAACCTGATATCGATGGCCGCCGCGTTTGGGCTGATGACGTGGTTCTGGCAGGAGGGCCACGGTTCACAGGCGCTGTTCAGCATTCCGGCGACGGGAGCGATCACGTTCTGGGTGCCGTTGATGGTGTTCGCGTTCCTGTTCGGCTTGTCGATGGACTACGAGGTGTTCATTCTCACCCGCGTACGCGAGGAGTACGACCGGACGGGCTCCACGGACGAGGCGGTGATCACAGGGCTCGGCCGCACGGGCCGGCTGGTGACGAGCGCAGCCCTGATCCTGTTCCTCGCCTTCGCATCGCTCGCGTCGGCGCCGAATACGGACATCAAGGTGCTGGCGACCGGCCTCGGCGCAGGGATCCTGCTCGACGCAACGATCATCAGAGCACTGCTGCTGCCGGCGCTGGTGTCGCTGCTCGGCAAGTGGAACTGGTGGTTCCCGAGGCCGGTCGCCCAGCTGCTGCGGGTGCGGCCGGGGCCGGCGCTCAGGCGCGAACCGGCGGTCGAGGGCCGAGCCGACTGATGGCGGCGAGTAAGAACAGCGGGCTGGCGAGGGCGCGCTCAGCGCAAGAGCAGGCGGCAGCGGCGCAGCAACTCTTCGCGCGTGGCCGGCCGTAGCCGGCCGAGTCTGCGCGAGAGACGTTCGTGGGAGACAGCGCGCAACTGCTCGGGCATGGCAAAGCTGCGCGCGCGCAGACCCCCCTCTGGAGGGGCGATGCACAGGTGAAGCGCGTTGTCGAAGTCGGTCCGGGTGAGCGGCACGGCAAGCGAAAGTCCGATCGAAGAACGATTGAGTTGGTCGACGGAGACGATCGCAAACGGCCTGGCCTTGACCTGCTCGGAGCCCCGGGTCGGGTCGGGGTCTGCCCAGTACACGTCGCCCTGCTCGGCCTGAACGCTCACCAGTCGGGAGGCGCAGCGTCGAACGCGCTGACGATGGCGATCGTCTCGGAACGATAGGCCGCCAGTTCGCCAGGGTCGTCGGCGATGCGCTCGAAGCCGGCAGCAGCGTCTGCGAGCAGGAGATCGTCGTCGGCGACCCTCACGAGTTCGGCGACGGTCTCACCGGCCGAACTGTTGCGTCGCGTGCTGAGCGCATTGAGCCGATCGCGAGTGGCGGCCGATACGCGAATGGTCGTACTTGCAGGCATGTATGCACTCAGTATACATACTCTAACCCGCGCCGCCGACCAGCGGGAGCAGCGAATCGCAAAGCCCCGGCGGCGCGACGAGGATTCCCCACGGCAGGGCCTCGTGCACGGGCAACTCGACGACGCACAGCCCGGCGGCTTCGCAGATCAGCGTGCCGGCGGCGATGTCCCACGGCTTGACGGTGCGCTCGAAGTAGGCGTCGTAGCGGCCGGCCGCCGTCCACGCCAAATCCAGCGCGGCACTGCCGAAGCGCCGGATGTCGCGCACGGCGGGAATGACACGCGCCAGTACGCGCGCCTGCGCGGCGCGCACGCGAGCGTCGTAGGCGAAGCCGGTCGCAACCATCGCGGTGGCGGGGGTCGTACAGCGCGAGGCGGTCAGCGCCAGCGCCTGCCCCCGGTGCGCGAGACCACTGCCTGTCCCCTCCTGGCCGCTCGTCGCGACCCCCACCCCGCCACCCGTCGCGGCCTGACCGACCGCTCCGGCTCGCTCGCCGGCGGCGGCGGCGGGCACAAACTCAACCCTCGGTTGCCCCTGACGCACCAGACCGCCGCCCATCGCCGCCTGACCAACCGCCCCGGCACCATCGCCGGTGGCAGCGGGCACAAACTCAACCCTCGGCCGCCCCCCGCGCACCGCGCTGAAGAGGTCGCCGCGGAGCGGGTCATAGATCACGCCGACGAGCGAGCCGGCAGCGTCCTGGACCGCGATGCTGACGCACCACTGGGGGATGCCGAACAGGAAGTTGACGGTCCCGTCGAGCGGGTCCACGACCCAGCGCAGCCCGCTGGCACCGACCTCTCCCCCGCTCTCCTCGCCGAGGAAGCCGTCCCGGGGCCGTGCGGCGGCGAGCCCTTCGCGAATCGTGCGCTCGGCCAAGTGGTCGGCCTCGCTGACAAGGTCGGTCGGGGTGCTCTTGCTGTCGATCTCGTGGGCGGTGCCTTCGCGGTAGCTGTCGAGCAGCAGCGCACCGGCGGCGAGCGCCTGGTCGCGGGCCAGCCCAAGCAGCTCCTCGGGTGAGTCGCCGACCGTCCCCGCTCCAACCGTCCCCACCGGGTCCCCTGAGAACTCCCTCCCGCTCACGCGAAGCCCGGCGGGCGCTGCCCAGCCCAGGGCCGCGCGGCCTCGATCTGGGCGGCGAGCGCGAGCAGCGTCCGCTCGTCGTCGGCGCGCCCGACGAGCTGCACGGCACGCGGCAGGCCATCGGCGGAGATGCCGGCAGGCACCGAGCAGGCGGGCTGGCCGGTGGTGTTCCAGCAGGCGGCGTAGGGCACAGTGGCGGACGCGACGAGCGTCGTCCACAGCCAGCCGCGGCCCTCGCAGGCGCCGAGGCGCGGCGGCGGCGCGGGCGTGACGGGCGTCAGCAGCACGTCGCACTCGACCAGCGGCCGGTTCAGGCGCGCCGCGTAGGCCTCCTCGCGTGCGCGCATCGCCTGCACGAGCGAGGGCGGCAGCATGCCGCCGAGACGTACGATCGCGCGCGTGCGGCGTTCCAGGCGCTCGGGGTGCGCGAGTGTGGCGGCCTCGTCGTGCATGCCGCGGATGTAGCGGATCGTAAACTCGAGCGCCGGCGCGAGCGGGCCGTGGTCGACCTGCACCTCGGTGACGGTGTGTCCGAGCGAGCGCAGCAGCTCGGCGGTCTCGTTCACGGCGGCGGCGTTGTCGCGGTGCAAGCGCGTGAGCGGCGAGGGGGGCAGATTGGTGGAGAGCCCGATGCGCAACGGCGCAGGCGGGTCTTGCAGCTCGGCGGCCTCGCCGAACGAGAACGGTGGCGGCGGCGTGTTGTGCCCGGGCGCAGTCGGCTCGGGGTCGGGCGTGCCCTGTGCGATCGCGTCGTGGAACAGCGCGGTGTCGCGAACCGAGCGCGTCAGCACGCCGTTGACCGCCAGGCCGTGGACGGCGTCGAGGTGCGGCGCGAGCGGCACGCGCCCGCGCTGGGTCTTCAGCCCGAACAGGCCGCAGTACGCGGAGGGAAAGCGGATCGAGCCGCCGCCGTCGGAGCCGAGCGCCGCGCCGACGAGGCCGGCGGCGACGGCCGCGGCGCTGCCGCCGCTGGAGCCGCCGGGGGTGTGCTGCAGCGTCCAGGGGTTGCGCGTGACACCGCGGGTCGCGGTCTCGGTCCAGGGCCAGGCACAAAGCTCGGGCACGTTGGTCTTGCCGACGATCACGGCGCCGGCGGCGCGCAGCCGCCGCACGATCTCGGCGTCCTCGCGCGCCGGCTCGCCGTAGGCGTTCGTGCCGAGCGCGGTGACCTCGCCGGCGACGTCGACATCGTCCTTGACGGCGAACGGCACGCCGAGCAGCGGCCGACCACCGCCTGCGGCGGCGGTGCCTGCGGCGGTCGCGCTGCCCTCGCCGGCGCGCCGGCGGGCATCGGCCTGGTCGGCTTCCAGCCGCGCGCGTTCGCGCAAGACGACGCGGAAGGCGTTCAGCTGCGGGTTGAAGCGTTCGATGCGCTCGAGGTAGATCTCGAGCAGGTCGCGTGCGGAGAGCTGGCCGGAGGCGATCAGCTGGGCCTGGTGGGAGATGTCGGCGTAGGCGAGATCGATGGGATCCATGACAGGCAGCCTACCTGCCGACCCCGCTGCAATAGTCGCGGCCGGTCTCGGCGACCTTTACACGGGCGTCACGGGGTTTCGCTTCGCCGGCCACTCCCGGCTCGTGCGGGCGGCGAGCGCAAAGCGCGCGATCAGCTCGTCGCGCAGCGCGTCGGGCTCGACGATCGCGTCGATCACCAGCTCGGAGGCGAGGTGCAGGATGTCGATGTCGGCGGCGTACTCGGCGCGCAGTCGCTCGGTCTCGGCGGCGCGCGCATCCTCGTCCTCGATCGCGGCGAGCTGGTTGTAGTAGACCGCGTTGATCGCCGCCTGGGGACCCATCACGGCGATCGAGGCAGTGGGCAGCGCCAGGCAACAGTCGGGCTCGAACGCCGGCCCTGCCATCGCGTACAGGCCGGCGCCGTAGGCCTTGCGGACGATGACGGAGATCTTGGGGACGGTCGCTTCGGAGACGGCGCTGATCATCTTCGCGCCATGGCGGATGATGCCGGCCCGCTCGACGGCGGTGCCGATCATGAAGCCGGGCACGTCGGCGAGGAACAGCAGCGGCACGTTGAACGCGTTGCACATCCAGATGAAGCGCGCGGCCTTGTCGGCGGAGTCGCAGAAGAGCACACCGCCCTTGACCTTCGGCTGGTTGGCGACGATCCCCACGGCGCGCCCGCCGAGATGCCCGAAGCCGACGACCAGCTCCTTCGCCCAGCGCGCGTGGATCTCGAAGAACGAGTCGGCGTCGAGCAGCGCGTCGAGCAGCAGCTTGATGTCGAACGGCTTGTTCTCGTCGGCCGGGATCAGCTCGGCGATCGAGGGGCGGTTGGCGGCGGCGACGCCACTGCCCCCTGCGACCCCCTCGGCACTGCCACTCGATACTCCCTCTGCTGCCCGTGCCCTGGCGACTGGCAACTCGGCCCCGACCTTCTCGGTCTCGACCGCACCCGGCTCACCCCCCCGGCCGGCGGCAGCGCCAGCAGGCTCACCCCCCCGACCGGCGGCAGCGCCAGCAGGCTCACCCCCCCGACCGGCGGCAGCGCCGGCGACACCGGGCTCTCCCCCCGGGCCAGCCGTCCCGGACAGGTCGTTGTTGTAGTCATTTTTGCGGAGCGAATCGCGCCCGCGTACGCGCGCGCGCGCGATTAGCGCCGAAAAAGATAGATCTCCCCCAGCCCGTCCGCCGTCGGGTACGCCGTCTTGGCCGGGCGGGTCCGAACGCCAGTCGGTGGGTAGGTAGGACAGGAAGCGCACCGCGGCGTCGATCCCCTCCTCGTCGTTCTCGACCAGCACGTGCCCACAGCCCGACACACCGGTGTGCATCCGCGCGCCGCCCATCTGCTCGAGCGTGACGTTCTCGCCGATCACCATCTGCGCCATGCGCGGCGAGCCGAGGTACATCGAGGCGTTGCCGTCGCGCATGATCACGACGTCGCAGAACGCCGGGATGTAGGCGCCGCCCGCGGCGGACGGCCCGAACAGCACGCAGACCTGCGGCACGACACCGGAGAGCTTGACCTGGTTGTAGAAGATGCGCCCGGCGCCACGGCGCCCGGGGAACATCTGCACCTGATCGGTGATGCGCGCGCCGGCAGAGTCGACGAGATAGACCAGCGGCACTCCCAGCGACAGCGCACGCTCCTGGATGCGCAGGATCTTCTCGACCGTCTTCGGCCCCCACGAGCCGGCCTTGACGGTCGGGTCGTTCGCCATCACGGCGACCGGCCGCCCGCCGATGCGCCCGAGCCCGGTGAGCACCCCATCGGCGCCGAGCCCGTCCTGGAGCCAGTTGGCGAGCAGCGCCTCCTCGGCGAACGAGCCGTCGTCGAGCAGCCGCGCGACCCGCTCGCGCACCGGCAGCTTGCCCTGCGCGACGGCCTTCTCACGGTGGCGCTGCGGCCCGCCGGCCAGCGCGCGTGCGGTGGCCTGTCCCAGCGTGCTCGCGGCCGGTGCGCGCTCCTCCACGCCGTTCGCCGAATGCCCGTCCACTGCGGCGCCCTTCACCGGCTCGCCCGCCACAGGCGCGCCGTCGGGCTGCCTCACCACCACTGCCCGTCAGGCCCGCGGTGCCACTGCCGACGGCGGCCGCGCGCCAGCCGGCGCTCGTGACGGGCCTGCAAGCGCGCATGGACGACTTCGACGTCCGAGCCGGGCCCGAGCAGGCGGTAGGCGTCGCGCACCACGGGCAACAGTGTGAAGGCGATGATCCAGCCCGGCCAGAAGGGGCCGTGCGCACCGGCGGCGACCCACGCCCCGGAGAAGATCGCCGAAAGCGTCAGCGAACCGCCGGCCTCCTGCGCCAGCCGCCGGCGCAGCTGCGCCTTGCGCTTGGTCAAAGCACGTGCGATCGTCGTCGAGCTGACCGGCAGATCGACTTTGATCTGGTCGAGATCGGCGCGGGTCGTGGCACAGTAGGCGGCGCCGATCCGCTCCTCCAGCTCCTCGGCGGTCAGCCGCCCCGCGAGCGCGTGCTCGCGCAGCTCCTCGACGGCCTGCTCGCGGTCGGCGTCGGCGACACGCAGACTCGATGCGTCGGTCATGTGAACAGATTACTCGCACACGGCCACGATTCGAGCGCCCGGGGCGATTGCCCATGGCGTTCACCACGGCGACGAACGCAGGCGGCGCGTCGCGGGCGAGACACGGAGGTCTCGCCCGGGCGGCGCGCGGACCATGGGCGGCGCCGCGCGGACGATCGCACAACCCGCAAACCCGACATCGACGGTTGCGAAACTGCCTTGAGGAGGCCCGCTGTTCGGCCTGTCAAACGATCGTCCAATACGAGCAATTGGGCTTCTCGCCCGGGTATCCTGCGATTGGTTTGTCATTTCATGCCCTCAACGCAGTTGGGCAGTCCACCCAGGAGGCCACACCGGACCTGCTGCATGGCCGGTTGGAAGCGCTGATCGAAGGCAGCGGTCGCGCGCCGCGACCGGCCGGAACGGCGCAACCCGGCTCAGCCGAACCACACGCGGCGGAGCCACCGCAAACGCAGTCCTCCCCCCAGCTCACCCACTACCTGCCGCTGTCGCTGGTCGTGACGCTCGTCGTGATCGAGGGACCGGCGCTGGCGGTCGCGCTGCTCGTGCCCTACCGCGGCTTCCTGTGGGAGGCGCTGGCGGTCCTCCTGGCGGTCGCCGGCTCGCTCGTGGGCGCGTCGGCGAGCGCCTGGCTGTGGAAGCGCTGGCTGCGCTCGCGCGACCTGATCTTCGCCGACCTGATGCTCTGGAGCCTCTTGCGCCAGATCCGTGTGCAGCGGCGGTTGATCCGCGTGCGCGAGGTGTTCGAGGCCGCGAGCGCGGCGGGCCGTCCCGTGAGCATCGAGCTGCTGACACAGCTCAGCGACCTCGTGCAGGCGCTCGACCCCTACCTCCACGGGCACAGCCGCCGGGTGGCCGCCAGCTCGCGCCGCATCGCGCGCGAGCTGGGTCTCGCGCCGGGTGAGATCGCGCAGATCGAATCGGCCGCGCTGGTGCACGACGTCGGCAAGATCTACACCCCGAAGGAGATCCTGCACAAGCCCTCCCGGCTGACCGACCGCGAGTACGCGATCATCAAGCTCCACGCCCAAGACGGCGCAGCGCTGGTCGCGGCGGCGGGCGACCCCGAGCTGGCGGCGATCGTGCGCCACCACCACGAGCGGCTGGACGGCGGCGGCTACCCCGACAGGATCGCCGGCGAGCGCATCCCGCTCGGCTCGCGCATCATCGCCGTCGCCGACACCTTCGACGCGATCACCTCGACACGCGCCTACCGGCACCCGCGCGCGCACAAGCAGGCCCTCGACATCCTCGCGGCCGAGTCCGGCAAGCAGCTCGACGCCACCGTCGTCGCGGCCTTCATGGCCTGCTACGAAGCGCGGCGCCCCGTCGCGGAGTCGGCGTTTGCGGGCGCCGTCCCGACGCGGATCGTGGTGGCCCTGAAAGCCTCCGCCCCCAGCCTCGCGACCGGCTCGCTCGTGCAAACGCTTCCCGTGATTGGCGCAGCGGGCGTGCTGGCCGCGGCCCCTGCGCTGCACGGCGGCGGGCTCGCGAGCCTGTTCGGCCACCACGAAACCGGATCGGCGGCCGCCCGCTCGGTGGCCGCCGGCGGCGCCCAGGCGGCGGGGACCGGTGGGGCAAGTAACGGCTTCGCGCAGGCCTTTGCAGACCGCGGTGCCGATGCCGGCCCCCTTGCCTCGGGCGCCCCGCGTTCGCCGACGGCCGCTGCGCGACCGGTCGCGAACCTCCGTCGGTCGGGCTCGGGGCCATCCGGCGCCTACACGCCACACCCCACTCCAAGCGCCGCCGGGCCCGGCCCGAGCGCCGCCGCGCCGGCGGGACAGGTCGTCAGCACCCTCAGCGCCGGCAGCACCAGCCACTCCACGCCCGGCGACTCCTCGAGCGGGTCGTCCGGCACGACCTCGAGCGGGTCGTCGGGCGGGTCGTCAAGCTCGACGGCTGGCGGATCCTCGGGAGGGTCCTCGGGCGGGTCGTCCGGTGGCTCGTCAAGCGGGGCGGCGGGAGGCTCATCGGGCGGTTCGTCGGGCGGTTCGTCGGGCGGGGCAACCGAAGGGTCCTCAACCACACCACCGGTGACCTCCACACCGGGCACGCCGACGACGCCGGTCGAAGTCACCTCACCGACGACACCCGTGACGCCGAGCACGCCGAAGATCGAAGTGCCCGTCGAAGTCCCGGTGCTGCCTCCGGTGCACATCACGGTGCCGAGCGTCGGCGCCCTCGTGGGCGAAGTCGCGAACGGCGCCGCGACGTCCGTCCTTGGTGCGTAGCCGGGCGGGTGAACTCAGCTACATCCGCCGTTGAGGTGCCGCTGGGCGCGTGAGCGCAGGCGAACGGCTCTACAGCGCAGCGTTCGGCGCGGGGGCGTCGCCCGAGTAGTCGTAGAAGCCCACGCCCGACTTGCGTCCGTACCAACCCGCCGCGAGCATCTTGCGCAGGTTCGGCGGCTGCGCGAAGCGGCGCTCGCGGAACTCGTCGAACAGCACGTCGCAGATCGAGCCAAGCGTGTCCAACCCGACGAAGTCCGCGAGCGTCAGCGGCCCCATCGGGTGCCCCGCGCCCGCCTTCATCGCCTCGTCGATCTCCTCGATCGAGCCGACCTGCTCTTCGTGCGCGCGGATCGCGTCGAGCATGTACGGGACGAGCAGGCGGTTGACGATGAACCCGGCTTTGTCGCGCGTCGGGATCGCCAGCTTGCCCTCCGAGCGGATGAACTCCAGCGCCGTGTCGAACGTGTCCTGGGAGGTCGTCACGCAGCGCACTACCTCGACGAGCTTCATCACCTGCGCCGGGTTGAAGTAGTGCACGCCGACGAAGCGCTCGGCGCGGCTGGTGGCGGCGGCCTGATCGATCACGGCCAGCGACGACGTGTTGGTCGCGAAGATCGCCTCGGGCTTGACGATCTCGTCGATTTCGTTCCACATCTCGAGCTTCAGCGGCAAGCTCTCGGTGATCGCCTCGATCACGAGGTCGCAGTCGGCCAGGTCGCGATAGTCGGTTGTGCCCTTGATGCGTCCGCGCACGGCGTCGGCGTCCTCCTGGGAGTTCTTGCCCTTCTCGACCGCGCGCGCGAGCTGCTTCTCGATCTTGCCGACGCCCTTGGCGAGCTTCGCGTCGTCGACCTCGCGCAGCACGACCTCGTAGCCGGCCTGCGCCGCGACCTGCGCGATCCCGTGGCCCATGAGCCCAGCGCCCAGCACCCCGACCTGCTCGATCTTCTGCGCCATCCCGCGCGCCTCCTTTGCCCGTTCATTCGTTTGCGTGGATCGGAGCGGGAGGCTACCGGCTGGATCACTGCACAGCGTTTGAGCACTCGACCTCGACAACTTCGATCAGGGTCTCGAGTCCGACGAAGTCAGCCGGGTTGCACGTGTAGAGCGCGAGCCCGTTGCCGAGCGCGACAGCGGCAATCAGCAGGTCGAGCGCACGCGGACCCCGGGCCTTGCGTCCCGTCGCGAGGACCGCGCTGTAGACGCGGCCATATGCCCGAGCGGCAGCGACGTCGAGGGGGAGCGGATCGAAAGTGCTCTCGACGCGCTGCAGACGATCCTGGCGGCGGGCGCGCTCGTCGAGATCGGCGGTCGCATGCGGGCCCGCGGCAAGCTCGGCGAGCGTGACAGCACAGATCGCGGGCTCGTCGGGCAGCGCTTCACGGGCGACGCACTCGAGCGCGATCACAACCGACGTGTCGAGTAGCCCCCGCATCCGACCGTGTGCTGCCGATCGTGCGCTGCGTCAAGCGCGCGGCTCGGGGTTCTGGTCGAGGTGGCGGTCGACATCTGCACGGAACCGCTCTCGATCGATCCGCCCAGACCCGGCAAACGCCGCAACAACACTGTCACACGGGACAAACTGCCGGCGTTGGATGGGTCGCAGCTCACCCACGGGAGTGCCATTGCGCGTCACGACGAACGATTCGCCGCGGTCCAATTCGCGCATGACGGCACCGCTCTGGTTGCGTAGTTCGCGTTGCGTGATTTGGCGAGCCATAGGGTTATAGATACTGTAGCACTCGTGCTACGACGCGCCGTCGTGGATGCCATCGGCCGCCGTCGGGCCCGAAGATGACGCGATCGGCTGGATCGCCGCGCATGTGCCTGTGGGCACGCCCGGTGTGGGCACGCCGGTGCGGGTCCGCTGAGCGGCGCACCCCAACGCGTGGCGCCTTGCCCACTCAGCTGATGGCGCCGCGGCGATTCGCTACCCGAGAGTAAGCGGCGTAAGCGAGCACCCTCACCGCGAATAGCGCAGCAGCAGGTGCCCGTCGTGCTCGAGCACCCAGACGAGCCGCGGTGTGAGCGGGCGCGGCAGCTGGACCCCGGCGGTGATGCCGCGCTCGCCGCCGCCGATCAGCGAGGGGGCAAGCGTGAGGAACAGCTCGTCGACGAGCCCATCGGCGAGCAGGGCGTTGAACAGCGTCGGGCCGCCCTCGCACATCAGCGAGCGCACGCCGTGCTCGGCACGCAGCGAGCGCAGCACCGCGGCAAGCTCGCCTGCGGCGGGGACCGCGTGCTCGTACACCTGCGCTGCGCACGGCGGGCGCGCGGGCTGCGACGGCGCGTACAGCGCGACGTGCGTGTCGGCGTCGGCGAACAGCGGAATGTCGTAGGGCACGTCGCCGCTGCGGCTGACGACGACGGCGAGCGGTCGCGGCGCGCGCCCCTCGTCCTCGCGCAGCCGCACCAGCGCAGGGTCGCGCACCAGGGCGCCGTAGCGCTCTACGCGCAGCGTGCCGGTGCCGGCCAACACAGCGTCCACCTGGGTGCGCAGGAGGTGAAAGACCCGCCGGTCGGCCTCGTCGCTGAGCCCGGCCGAGCGCCCCCCCACGGTCGCCTTGCCATCGACGGAGGAGACGAAGTTGCAGACCACGTAGGGCCGCTCGGCAGGTGCACCGGCAGCGAGGTCGAGGCCGGTGTACAGATCCTGGGGCGCGGCGGACGGGCCGGGTGGAAGCAGACGGTGCAGGCGCATTCGGTGTCCGAGCGTAGCTTGCGCACGCGACCCGCGGGCCGTTGTAAGCGCCGACCCGCAGTGCGCGAGTGGCAGTAGGACGACGCGCAAGACCGGAGCGCAGCGTGCGGTGCCTGGTGGGGAGTACGCTTTTCGGCGTGTCTCCCGGAGACCAGGATTTCGATCTCGCGGCGGCTGGTTTGCGCGCCGACGGCGAGGATGTGCGCGTGTCGCTGGAGGTGCTGGCGAGCAAGCTCGAGCAGTCGCTGCCGGACCGCGCGCGCGTGGAGCGCCGGGGCGGCGGGTTGCTGGGCCGCGGCGAGAGGCACGTGCGCGAGGTCAAGGTCGAGCTTGGCGAGATGCGCTACCAGCTGACTATTGACGGCGGGCGCGTGGCGGGTTTCAGAGAAAAGCAGGTGGGCGGGATCGCGATCAAGCGCGAAGCGCTCGACGCGCAGGCGTGGGTGAGCGCGCTGGCGGAGGATTTGCGCGCGGAGGCAGAGCGCAGCGCACAGGCCCGCGAGGCGTTGGCGAGGCTGTTGGCATGACCGACGAGCCACGTGAGCCGGATGCAGAGGAGCCGGCCGACGTCGACGTCACCGATGCGCCGAACGCCGCCCCCGGCGCCGACGCGGACCAGGCCCTGACCGCGGGCAATGACCCCACCGACCCGCTCGATCCCGAGAACGCCCCCGACGCCGAACCGGGCGAGGTGCTGGACGCCCAGGAACGCGAATCGCTACGGCGAGTCGAGCGTGGCGGAATCCCGTTCGAGGCCGAGCGGCGGCTGCGCGAGCTGGGCGAAAACGGCGGTACGTTCACTTCGGACCTGTCGGTGGCGGACTTCGCGCTATGCCATGGGCTCGGGTTGCAGCCGCTGGCGCAGGTGATGGGCAGCTCGATCTACCAGGTGTCGTCCGCCACAGCGCAGTGGCCGAGGTGGGCGGGCGGGTTCATGTTCGAGCTGAACTACCTGTCGGACGCGTGGAACGAGGTGCGCGACCGGGCGCTGCACCGGCTCGCGCTCGAGGCTCGGGCGGTCGGCGCGGACGCGGTGGTGGGCGTGGACCTGCGCACGGGCGCACACGATTTCGTCGAAAACGCGGTCGAGTACGTGGTGCTGGGTACGGCGGTGCGCCATGGCGCAGGGGCGAGCGCGCCGGCGGGTGCGCAGCCAGGAACGCAGGCAGGCGCGCAGCCAGGAACGCAGGCAGGCGCGCAGCCAGGAACGCAGGCAGGCGCGCAGCCGGGAACGCAGGCAGGCGCGCAGCCGGGAACGCAGGCAGGCGCGCAGCCGGAGACGCAGGCGAGCGCCCGGCTGGGAGCAAAGGCGGGCGCGCAGGCTCCGGGTGCGCAGGCTCCGGGCGCGCAGGCTCCGGGTGCGGGCAGCGGGCACGGCGCGCACCACGGCAAGCGGCACACCGCGGGTGGACGGGCGCGAGACGGCGCCCGCCGCGGACCGGGTGGGGAGCCGGTGCTGACGGAGCTGTCGGTGGCGGACTACGCAAACCTGCGTCGCGCGGGCATGGAGCCGTTGGGGGTCGTGGCGTGGAGCGCCGCCTATTACGTGCGAGCTTCGTACAACACGCAGATGATGGGCGGGCTCGGCGCGATGACCTATACCAACCAGGAGCTGCCGGAATTCACCGAAGGCGTGTACGGCGCGCGCGAGGCGGTGATGGCCCGCATGACTGCGCAGGCGGCGCAACTGGGCGCGACTGGCGTGATCGGCGCACGGATCAACCATTCGGCCCAGCGCTTCGATATGAACAGCGGTGGACGCGCCTCGACGGGTCTGATGGTGACGTTCCATGCGATCGGCACGGCGATCCGTGAAACGGAGGCGACGACGCTGTACGCGCCGGAGACGACGGTGGACCTGACGATGTAGCGCACGACTCGGACCTGACGAAACCCGTGGCCTTCAACGAAACCCCGTGGCACATCCGGCGAGATCACCCGGCTCCCCGAACCGACCCTCTGAAACCCTCTGGCCCCCAACGAGACCCTTGGGTCCCTAACAAATCCTCTGGTCCCTAACCAAACCCCTGGTCCCTAGCGAGGCCCTTTGGCCCCCAACCAGACCCCGTTACACCCAATGAACCCCGTGCCCCCCGGCAAGATCGAAATCCGACACCCGAACAGGAGCAGATGCGGCGATGAGCAAGAGCGACGAGAGCACGTACGACCCGACTTCCCTCGAGGGCGTTCCGGAGGCGGGCCGCGAGCGACTGAAGCAGAACCGCGCGGGTTTGTTCACGTCGGATCTCAGCGTCAACGAGTTCCTGCTGATCAAGCAGGCGGGCTTCGACCCGGTGGGCCTCGTGGTTGGCAGCTCGATCTACCACATCGGTATCCAGATGGCGGGGTGGAAGAAAAGCCAGGAGATGACGGTGCTATCGGAGGCGATGTACAACGCGAGGCAGTTGGCAATGACGCGGATGGAGGAGGAGGCCGACCAGCTCGGCGCGGACGGCGTGGTGGGTGTGCGGCTCGATATCGGCCGCTACGAGTGGGGTCAGGACATGGCGGAGTTCATCGCGATCGGCACGGCGGTCAAGCACTGCGAAGGCGTGCTGCACAGGGCGCCGAACGGAAGGCCATTCACGAGCGACCTGTCGGGTCAGGACTTCTGGACGCTGCTGCGTACGGGACATCGCCCGGTGGGGATGGTGATGGGCAGCTGCGTGTACCACGTGGCGCACAGGGGCATGTTGCAGTCGCTGTCACAGACGGGCAGGAACGTGGAGCTGCCGAACTTCACGCAGGCGCTGTACGACGCGCGCGAGTTGGCGATGGAGCGGATGCAGAGCGAGGCGGCCCAGCTGAGCGCCGAGGGGATCGTCGGTGTCGATCTGCAGGAGAAGAGCCATGGCTGGGGCAGCCACACGATCGAGTTCTTCGCGGTCGGCACGGCGATCGTCCCGCGCGAGGGCGAGAAGGCCGCGATCGAAGCGCCGACGCCGGTACTGGATCTGTCGAGCTGAGACGCAGTCCGACAGATGGCGCAGGGTCAAACCTCGGCCCCCGGCATGGATCGCGCGGTGGGACATCGCAGCCGACCGGCTGCAATCACGAACGCAACGCCGGCAGCAGTTCGAGCGCGTCGACGTGCCGGGGCCGCATGACCGAGAAGTGACGGCGATCGAGCGTGGCGAGCTTGGGCTCGCGCAGGCGCTCGACGATCGCCAGCACGGCGGCGTCGACGAAGCCGACACGTAGGTCGGCGTAAGTCGTGACGAGCTGCCTGGCACGGCGATAGTCCGAGCCAACTGGATCCTCAATCTCGATCGCGCCGCTTTCGACTTGGTCAAGGACCTCCGAGAAGCGACCGGCAGGGGAACGATTACAGAGCCAGTCGACCTCGGGCAGGACTGGAGCCGGCACGACCCGCGTCTCGCGCGTCGTGGCGAGCAACTCGGAGCACCGACTGTGGTCGTTGTCGCGCGAATCGAGCATGGCGTAGAGAACGCCGGTGTCTATGACGAGCGCCAAGGCTCCGGCTCAAAGACGTCTTCGCTTGCAAGCCGCGAGAGATCCCCGCGCCCGGAGTCGAAAGCGCCAATACAGGTGAGTGGGGGCGGCGCTGGCTCTTCCTCACCGGGCCCCAGCTCGTGCTCGATCGCCTCACGCACAACCTGCGCGACCGACACGCCACGTTCCCGAGCACGGCGCTTGGTGCGCTCGACAAGCTCGGGCTCGGCTTGGATCATCAATCGCTGCATCATGATGCAATCATGCTAGCACCCGATCGAGGTTGCGGGACAACCTCTGGCCGCCGGGGCCCAAACATGACGACGCCCGGACCGAACCTCTGACCTGCTCGGACCTCTGACCCGCCGGTAGCTCTGGCCGTACACGACCGCATCCATGACCGCACACAGAAGTATGGGAGGATGAAGGGGTGAGTCTCGTAATCGTCGAGGACGTGGGCCATGTGCGCCATGTCGTTCTGAACCGCCCGGAGAAGCGCAATGCGATGAGCCAGGCGCTGCTGCGGGAGCTGGCAGGGGCGCTGCGGGGAGCGGCGGACGCGGAGGCGGTGCACTGTGTGGTGCTGCGCGGCGAGGGCCCGGTTTTCTCGGCCGGCGTCGATCTCGGCGAGTTGATGTCGTTCGCGGGCGAACCGGCGATGCTGCGCCCGTTCAGAAACGTGTTCCTCGAGTGCGCGAACCTGTGCGAAACGATGCCCAAGCCGGTCGTGTGTCAGATCCACAGAGCATGTTTCGGCGGTGCGCTGGAGGTCGCGCTCGGCTGCGATTTGCGTGTGGCATCCAGCGACTCGCAGGTCGGCCTGCCGGAGGTGAAGTTCGGGATCATCCCGGACGTGGGCGGCTCGTCACGGCTGCCGGCGGTCGTCGGTCTCGGCCGCGCGAAGGAGCTGATCATGACGGCGCGCACGATCGACGCGCAGGAGGCGCAGCAGATCGGCCTGATCAACCGCGTCGCGGCACCGGACGAGCTGGAGGGAGCGACGCAGGCGCTCGTAGACGAACTGCTCGCCCACTCGCCGGTCGCGGTGGGCCGTGCGAAGCGCGTGATGGACGCCTCGGCGCGCCCGGCGCTCGCGGCGACGCTGGAGATGGAGGTCGCGGTGCAGGAGTTCTGCGTGGCGGCGATGCGCGAGCAGGCACGGGCGGCCGAGACGGCGAGCGCCCCGGCTTAGCGCAAGACGTCGACAGCCCGGATCAGCGTGCGAACCGCGGGCCGCCGAGCGAGAGCGGGCGCCGGCACCGAGCGGCGACGCCAGCGGGCGGGCCCGCACCTCTCGCAGGCTGAAGGCAAGACCGGCCAGAGCCCCGCCGCACACGGGTCCGCCGGGGGCCGGTCAACCTTCGCGCCAGTCGACCGGCCCGGCGACCAGCGTGTGGCTGCCGAGCGGCCGCCCAAGCACCTGCTGCACGCGCCGCGCGCAGTCAAGCAGCGCGGGCAGGTCGACGCCGGTTTGAACCCCCATCTCGTGCAGCATCGACACAAGGTCCTCGGTGGCGATGTTGCCGGTCGCGCCGGCCGGCACGGGGCAGCCGCCCAGCTCGCCGAAGGAGGACTCGAAGCTGTCGACGCCGACGTCGAGCGCGGCGAGCGCGTTGGCGAGCCCGGCGCCGCGGGTGTTGTGGAAGTGCGCGGTCAGCTCGACCTCTTCCCCACCGGCCCCCAGCTGGTCGCGGGCAAGCGTGAAGAACTCGCGGACCTGGCGCGGGTTGGCCATGCCGGTCGTGTCGCCAAACCCGATCTCCTGCGCTCCGGCGTCGCGCAGGCGCTCAGCGATGTCAAGCACCCGCTGGGCGGGCACGACACCCTCGTAGGGACAGCCGAAGGAGGTCGAGATGACCCCCTCACAGCGCAGGCCGGCCTCGCGCGCACGGGCGAGCACCCGCTCCAAACCGGCAAGCGACTCGGCGATCGAACGGTTGACGTTGCGGCGGTTGTGCGTCTCGGAGGCGGACAGGAAAACGTTGATCTCGTCGAACGCGGGCCGCGCGCCGCGCAGCTCCAAGGCGTTCTCGAGACCCCGCTCGTTGGGGATCAGCACGCTGACCGCAACCTCCTCCGGCACATCGATGCGCGCCAGCACCTCGGCGGCATCGGCCAGCTGCGGGATCACGTCGGGCCGCACGAAACTCGTGACCTCGATCCGCCGCAGCCCGGTGCGCGCGAGCGCATCGATCAGCTCCACCTTGACCTCGGTCGCAATCGTCTCGGGCTCGTTCTGAAACCCGTCGCGCGGGCCGACCTCACGAATGCGCACGTTATTCATTGTGGGCCGCTCGGCGCATGCGCCGAGCGGGAGAGACGCGCATGCTGGCCGATCGGAGATCCCAGGGGTCTCCGATCGGTTCTCTTCCGACCCGTGCATGCACGGGTCGGCCGGCCGGTGCATGCACCGGCCGGGACCGGGCCGCATGCGGCCCGGTCGCCCTCGCCGCATGCGGCGAGGGCACACATCACCACATCGACAGCCCGCCGCTCACGTTGAGCGTTTGACCAGTGACATAGGAAGCGTCCTCGCAGGCCAGGAACGCGATCGCGGCGGCGACCTCCTCGGGCTCGCCGGCGCGGCCGAGCTGCGTCTGATCGACCATCCCCTGCTTCAAGCGCTCGCCCAACTCCCCGAGGATCTTCGGCGCGGCATTCAGCAGCGGAGTCTCGATCGGGCCGGGGGCAACGGCGTTGACACGCACGCGATAGCGGGCGGCCTCACGCGCGATCGCCTTGGTGAAACCAATTACGCCGGCCTTGCTCGCCGAGTAGACCGCCGACCCCTGCGAGCCGACGCGACCCGCCTCGGAGGCGACGTTGACGATCGCGCCGGTACGGCGGTCCTGCATCGAGGGCAGCACGGCATGCGTGACGGCGAGCACGCCGCGCAGGTTGACGTTCATCACGAAATCCCACAGGCCCGGGTCGGTGTTGACGAAGAACGCGAACAGATCGGTGCCGGCGTTGTTGACCAGCACATCGATCGGCCCCAGCCGCTCGTTCGCTGCACTCACCGCGGCGGCGACGGACTCGACATCGGTGACATCCATGCTCAGCCCGATCCCATCCAGCTCGCCGGCCACCTCGCGAGCCCCGTCCTCGTTGACGTCGCCCACCACCACGCGCGCGCCCTCGGCCGCGAGCCGGCGCGCGGTGGCGGCTCCGATCCCGGACGCGCCGCCGGTGACGAGTGCGATCTTGCCCTCCAATCTCATGGTCGCTTGGAAGCGTAGTCGCTTGCCGCGACGGTTTTTTCGCGCGCCCTCCGCGACACCGGCCGCGGCACGTCGATGAAACTGTTTTTCAAACCGCGAATCGCGCCCGCGCACGTACGCGCGCGCGATTCGCACCGCAAAAGAACATCTATATGCTCGCCCCGCAGGCGCACTCACCCGACACGTCCTCTCGCCTCTCACCGTCCCCCAACCCGCTCCCCTTACCGCCGACATGTCCGCCTCTCCCCCTCGCCCAGACGACGCCCCCGCGCCGGTGGCCATCATCGGCGCCTCCGGCGCGCTCGGCCTCGGCCTCGCGCTGCGCCTCGGCCGGGTGGGTGTGCCGATCGTGATCGGCTCGCGCGATGCGGCCCGCGCGCAGGAGACCGTCGAGCGCGCCCGCGCGGCGGTCCCGCAGGGCGCCTTCACCGGCGCCGAGAACGCGGCTGCCGTCGCCCAAACCGACACGACGATCCTCAGCGTGCCGTTTCGCAACCAGTCCGAGACCCTCACCAACCTCAAGGGCGCGCTGCGCCCGGGACAGCTCGTGATCGACGCCAGCGTGCCGCTCGCGGCGGCCGTCAGCGGCAAGGCGACACGCATGCTCGGTGTGTGGCAAGGCTCCGCGGCGCAGCAAACAGCCGAGATGGTCCCCGACGGCGTGCGCGTCGTCTCCGCGCTGCACACCGTCAGCGCGGCGTCGCTCGGCGATCTGAACCACGCGCTCGCCGAGGACGTGCTGCTGTGCGGCGACGCCCGCGCCGACAAGCGCGAGGCGGCGGCACTGATCGAGCGCATCGCAGGGCTGCGCTGCGTGGACTGCGGACGCCTGGAGATGGCACGTGTCACCGAGTCGCTGACCGCGCTGCTGATAGCCGTCAACGCCCGCTACAAGACCCATGCCGGCGTCCGCCTGACGGGGCTCGCGGACTCGCTGTGGGAGTAGGCAGACCCGGCCCGACCGCGGACGCCGCGCATGCGGGCACGCCCGGCGGCCGGTGAGCAGGCCGGCATGAGCGGAACCGGCACCGGCACGGATCGCAAGCCGCGCGGCAACGTCGTCCTCCTCGCCGGCGGCACCGGCGGCGCGAAGCTGGCCCGCGGGATGCTCGACGTGGTCGGCCCGGAGCGGCTGGCCGTGATCGCGAACACGGGCGACGACATCGAGATCTACGGCGCCCACGTCTCCCCCGACCCCGACCTCGTGTCGTTCTGGCTCGCCGACCTGATCGACGACCGCGGCTGGGGCCTGCGCGGGGACACCTTCAACGTCATGGACGGCCTGCGCGCGCTCGGCGTGGAGGTGTGGTTCAACCTCGGCGACCGCGACCTTGCGTGGTGCATCGAGCGCGCCCGACTGACGGCGGTGCCAGCGCATGTAGACGCCGGGGTGCCCGAGCGCGAGGCAACCCCCCCGGTCGGGCTCGCGTCCGAGACGGGCCCGGGCGCATGCGGCGGCGTGAAGCGGCCCCTCTCCCCGACCGCTGCGCTCGCGCGGCTGAACGCCGCGATCGGCGTCCGTGCACGAGTGCTGCCGATGTGCGACGAGCCGGTACGCACGTGGGTGCGCGCGCGCGGAGAGTGGCAGGCGTTTCAGGAGTTCATGATCCGCGAGCGCGGCGCCGGCCCGGTCGAAGGCGTGCAGCTCCACGGGATCGAGCGTGCGCGGCCGACGCGCGAGGTTCTGGCGGCGATCGCGCGGGCGCGGGCGATCGTGATCGGGCCGTCGAACCCCCTGGTCTCGATCGACCCGATCCTCGCGGTGCCCGGCATGCGCGAGGCGCTGCGGGCAGCGCCGGCACCGGTCGTCGCAGTCAGCCCGATCGTGGGCGGCGAGGTGCTGAAGGGGCCGACGGCGGCGTTCATGGCGTACGCGGGCCGTGAGCTGAGCGCGCGGGGAGTCGTGGCCCACTACGGGGACCTGCTGGACGGGCTCGTCGCCGACGAGCCGCCCGACGGGACCCCAACCGCCACCTCGACCACAACACCGGCCACCCACACCGCGTCTTCAGGCGGTCAACCGCCAACACGCCCGGCGGCGCTCCAAATCGACACGGCGCTCGCCGACCCCGCCGCGCGCACACGCGTGGCCGAGCGGGTGCTGAGCTTCGCGGACTCGCTGGCCGGCTGAGGAGTCGCGCGACACGCTCGCTTCGAGCCGTGGACGCGCGTGCATGGGCCGACAAGCGGCGCTGGACTATCGCCGGCGCGCTGGCGCGCCCGCTGGCTCGCTGGCGCGCCGGGCTCCCTCAGCCGCCGGTCGCGGCAACCTGCTGCTGCTCGCTCCAGGCGTGCAGCGCGGCGATCGCGCCGTGGGTGACGCGGCCGAGGAAGGTCTCGCGGTCGTTCTCGTGCGGCAGCGGCCCGTCGGGCACGGGAACGCCAAGGAACTCGCACAGCGGCTCCCAGCCTTCGCCGACCTCCCACACGAGCAGGCGCTCGGGCGGGATCGCGGCTTTGACCCGCTCGTGATGGCGCTGCATCTGGGCGATCAGCTGCTCGGGCTCGTCCCAGCCGTCGCAGAAGGTGCCCTGCGGCCCGTAGAACATGCGGTCGACGAGCGTCAGGTAGCGGCGCCACTGTGGGTCGATCTCGCCGCGGGCGCTGGCGAGCAGGCGCATCAGCGACTCGCCGTGGCGCAGCGCGACGATCGTCTCGCGGAAGCTTGGCTCCCACTTCTGCGGGTCGCGCACGCTGAGCAGCACCTTGGCATCGGGATAGGCGGCGGCCAGCTCGCCGTAGAAGTAGCCGCCGGGCCAGTCCACGGTGGAGCGAAAGCCGGCGAAGACCTCATCCCAGGGCCCCTCGCCGTCGAGCGCGCGGTTCCAGACGTCGACCTGGTCGAGGTCGGCGAGCACGTTGACCCAGTGATAGGACGGACCGAAGCCGAGCTGTTCGAGCGCGAGCTTCTGGGTGAGGGTGCCGGTACGGGGCAGCCCGGCGCCGATGACTTGGATGCCGTCGCTCATCGCGCGAGGAAGTCTATGTGCACGGGCCGACGCCGTGGGTCACGGGCGGGTCACGGGCGGGCCGGCCTGCCCCGGCGGCCGGGGCGAGGAGACACCGATCGGCTGCACCCAGCCCGAGGCGGCCAGAAGCCATGCCCAACTGGCCGGCCGGCCCGCCCCGGGCGGCCGGGGCGAGGAGTCGGGGGCACGGTGAAGAAAAAGAGAAGGAGCGCATCGTGGCGCGTGCTCGCCGGTTAGCTCGGTATTGTGAGGGTTCTGCTGACGAGCCATAACACAACCCTAACCCAATCGACCAACTCCGCAACATTGGCGCCCAGTCGGAGACGTCGTCCACGCCGTACGGGGCCGCGCATCGCGGGTCTGGCGGTCGCGGACTCCCCGACGACGCTCTCACAGGCCGACGTCCTGCAGCGGCTGGGGCTCGCCGAAGACGAGTTCGCACAGCGCATCTTCACGCGCTGCGGCGTGCAGCGACGCCACCTGACGCTGACCGACGACTTCCTCGCGGACACCCTGCAGGGCCGCGCAGAGCGCGTCGAGACGGAGCTGCTGGAGCGCTCGATCGAAGCGGTCGACGCGCTGGGCGTGGACCCGGCGCGGATCGGCACGGTGGTCAGCTCGAGCCTCTGCTCGCTGGGCTGCCCGACGCTGGCGCACCGGCTGATCGAGCACTACGGGATGAACCCGGCGACCGACAAGTACCACGTCACCGGCGTGGGCTGCGCGAGCGCGGTGCCGCTACTGCGTCTGGCCGCCCAAACCCAGCGCGACCACCCCGACAAGTACAGCCTCGTCGTCGCGGCGGAGAGCATGAGCAGCGTGCTGATGCGAGCCACCGCGGACGACCCCCGCGCGAAGACGGTCGGATCGGCGATCTTCGGCGACGGCTGCGCGGCGGCGCTGGTTGGCGGGACGCTCGACAGCGCGCCGGTCGGCGGCGCACCCGGAGCGCCCAGGCCGACAATCGTCGCCTCGCAGGTCCATCAGATCGGCGACAGCCTCGGCGCGGTGAGCCTCGCGTTCAGCTCCACCGACAGCCACCTGCATCTCGCGCGCGAGCTGCCCGACCTCGCCGCGGCGGGCCTCGGTGAGCTGGTCGTTGAGTTCATGCGGCGAAACGGCGTGCAGCGGGCGCAGATCGACCACTGGCTCGTGCACCCCGGCGGCAGGCGCATCATCGAATGCACCCAGGACGCGCTCGGACTCTCGCGCGAGGAAGTCGAGATCAGCTGGGAGACGCTGGCCGAGCACGGCAACGTGGGCACGCCCTCGATCATGTACGTGCTCGACAGCCTGCTCTCCCAGCACACCCCCAGCGCGGGCGAGCTGGGGCTGGTGGTGACGATCGGTCCCGGCGTCAGCGTCGGGCTGATGCTGCTCGAATTCTGAGCCTCACGGGGCGACTGCCGACTTGGACGCCTCGGGCATCGCCAAGCGCCTCATCTGGATCGAGCGTGTTGCGTCCAAGCGACATAGTCGGTTGCCGTGACGGGCAGTCATCAAGCGGTTGCCGTGACGGCGGTCGTGACACCCCCGCGCAGAGGATTCCTTCGTTTGACGGCGGCTGTGTTTGGCGACGGCCGGCGAGATAGGCTCTGACACAGCGATGCGCACCGCCGCGATCCTGCCCGTCAAGCGCTTCTCGGACGCCAAGCAGCGGCTTGGCGCAACCGTCGCGGACCCGCTGCGCGCGGACCTCGCACGCGCGATGGTCGGCGACGTGCTCAGCGCGCTGCACCGCTGTGCCGCGATCGAGCGCACGATCGTGGTGACCAACGAGGAGCGCGTGGCCGCCGCCGCGCGCTACCTCGGCGCGCTCGTGCTTGCCGACACAGCCGACGCCGGCCAGAGCGCGGCGGTCTCCCTCGGCATCGCCCGCGCGCGCGAGGAGGGCTTCGCGCGGGTGCTGTGCGTACCGGGCGACTGCCCTGCGCTCGACCCCGCCGAGCTGGAGGCGCTGCTGGGCGAGCAGCCGCAGGACGACGGCGCGGCGGTCGTGATCGTCCCCGACCGCCACGGCACGGGCACGAACGGCCTGCTGCTGGCGCCCCCCGACGCGATCGAGCCGAGCTTCGGCCCGGACAGCTGCGAGCGCCACAGCGCGCGCGCACGCACAGCCGGCGCACGTTGGCAGGTGCGACAGGTGGGCTCGCTGCTGCTGGACATCGACACCGGCGAGGACCTGGACGTGCTGCGCACGCGTCTGCAGGGCGACGACGTGCGAGCAAAACGCACGCGCGCGGTGCTGGGCACCACGAATGCCAAGGGTGCCCCAGGCGCCGAGGGCGCCTCGCGCGCCGCCTGACGGGCCGGGCGTGACTGAACTGCGCGCCCACAGCGTCGCCGGCCTGCCCGAGATCGCCGTCGGGGACGACCTCGCAGCGCTGATCGTGCAGGCGCTGCGCACGGCTGGTCCCGACGAGCCGCCGCTGCACAGCAGCCAGGCCGTGGCGAAGCCGCTGCGCGACCAGGCCGTGGCGGGGCCGCTGCGCGACGGCACCGTCGTGGCGGTCGCGCACAAGGCCGTGTCCAAGGCCGAGGGCGCAGTCGTGGCGCTCGCGGAGGTCTCCCCTTCGCCGCGCGCGCGGGCATTGGCAGCCGCGCACGGCAAGGACGCGCGGGCGGTGCAGGTGGTGCTGGACCAGTCGAGCGACGTCGTGCGCGAGGCGCGGGGCGTGCTGATCTGCCGCACGCACCACGGCCTGGTGTGCGCCAATGCGGGCGTGGACGCTTCGAATGCCAGCGCGCGAGGAGCGGCAGAGACCGTAGTGGTGCTTCCCGCCGACCCGGACGCCTCGGCGCGGGCGCTGCGGGCGCGGCTGCACGAGCTGACGGGGGCGCGCGTCGCGGTGCTGATCAGTGACAGCTTCGGCCGCGCTTGGCGCCACGGTCAGTGCGACGTGGCGATCGGCTGCGCCGGGATGGCGCCGCTCGACGACTGGCGCGGGCGTAGAGACAGCGTGGGCCTCGAGCTACACGCGACGTGGCTGGCGGTGGCGGACGCGGCGGCGGCGACGGCGGACCTCGCTCGCGCGAAGGACTCGCGCGAGCCGGTGGTCCTGATCGAAGGCTTGGAGCGGTTCGTCAGTGACGGGGACGGCCCGGGCGCGGCTGCCCTGCGACGGCCGCTGGAGGAGGACCTGTTTCGCTGACCCGGTGCAGTCGGCCCCGCCGGCCCGCCGCCTGCTGACTCCCGCTAGTGGAGACCACGGCAACGTTCGCCGGGTCCTACTCGACCGCAAACACTGTCGTCGCCACCTCCACGGCACGATCAACCGGCAAACGTTGGCTGACACGCCACTAGCTGGCCCCGTCAGACGGGCGGTCGCCCCGGGCCACGTCAGTCAGCCCAACGACTGGCCCGCCGCGGGCGTGCTCTGCAGCTGTGCGCGCAGAAACGGCAGCAGCACCTGAGCGACGGCCTGCGGGTCGTCCTGGAAGGGCCAGTGCCCGCTGTCGGGCAGGATCGCGACATCTTGGACATCGAAGAACTCGCGCTGGCGCTCGGCGAACTCGACGCCGATGAACGGATCCTTCGCGCCCCACACGACAAGCGCAGGCTTGTGCAGCTCCTTCATCGCCGCTCCCAGCTCGCGCGCGGTCTCCCCCGGGTCGGAGGTGGCCCGGTAGAGCTTCAGCACGGCGCGGCGCGTGCCGCGGTCGTACTCGTCGTACATCTTGTCGACGAACTCCGGCGGCAGCCCCTTGGGGTTCGCTTTCTGCATCGCCCGCCGCCACCCCGAGCGCGGAATCCAGGCCTGGAGCAGCTCGCCCAGCACCGGGGTGCGCCAGCGCCTGGCCATCGTGTGCCATTTGTAGCCGGGCATGACCCCGACGTTGATCAGCACCACGCTCGCCCACTGCTGCGGATGCATCAGTCCCCAGAACAGGCCGAACGGGCCGCCGAAGTCGTGCAGCACGAGGTGCACCCGCTCGACCTGCAGCTCGGTGAGCGCACCCTGCAGGAAGTCGGCGTAGGCGGACACCTGGTAGTCGAAGTCGCGCGGCTTGTCGGCTTTGCCGAAGCCGGGCATGTCGAACGCGAGTGCGCGGCCGAACTCGCCGGCGCCGTCGATCAGCGCAGTCCAGTCGCTCGACGAGCCCGGATTGCCGTGTACGAACACGACGGCCTCAGTGGCCTCTTGCGGGCCGGCTTCGAGCACCGGCGAGCCGATCCCACCGACGTCGATCCTGCGCTGGCGCGTCATCTCAAGCCGCGATCGCGGTCGAAGATGGCTGCGTTCTCAGCCCGCCGGGACGCTTGCTGGCGCTCAGGTTGACGCGCAGGATCCGCCCGACCGTGCCGAGAGTCATCATTTCTCGCGGGGTGATCCAGCGACCGCCCATCAATGCCATCCGCCCAGCGAGTTCGGTGTCGCGAGCCGCGGCGCGGAAGAGCAGCCTTTCGGCCGGGTTGAACTTCTTGCCGGTGGAGTAGGCCGAGCAGAACTTCTCGTGTGCCGAGAGGCCCTTGTGGTGACGACGGTCGTACCCCTGCAGAGCACCGTCGATCGCAGCGTCGCCGTGCGCCAGCGCGGGAGCGAGCGCCTCGGCAAGCCACTCGGCAGACTGCAGTGCCCAGCCACAGCCAACCCCCCACACGGGATCGGCGGCGAGTGCGGCGTCGCCGACGAACGCGAGGCCGGGACTCGTGGTCTGGCGCACGACGTTGGGCATTTCGAGCTTGCCGATCACGGGCACTTCCCGCTTGGCGGGATCCAGGCGGGGCCCTTCGGGCAAGCTGTCGAAGAGGCGGACCATCGCCTGCTCGGGGTCCTTGCGGAACTCGGCCAGGCGATCTTTGTGGGGCATGCAGGCCAGCAGCGTGAGGCCGCCGTCAGTGGGGAAGGCGTAGGCGATGTCGGGATCGAGCAGCCACATCTGCGCGCTGCTCCCGGTCGCCAGCGGCGTGTCGCGGTAGTAGCCGGCATAGCCGAAGCGCCGGTTCGTCTTGAGCTCGGTCGGCTGGTCGACGAGCTTCGCGAGAGCGGAGTCGCGACCGTCGGCGGCGACGACGAGCTTGGCGCGCAGCTCGTGCTCGGCGCCGTCACGCTCGCGCGCCACGACGCCGCCGACGCGCCCGCCGGCGCGCAGCAGCGAGTGAACGGTGTGTCCGAGCATCAGCTCCACGCCGTCGGTCTCGGCGGCCAGCTCGCGCAGCATCGGGTCGAGCGTCTCGCGCCGGATGTTCCAGGCCGGGTGGTCGCGCATCGGCGCCGGAACCGAGCGGCGGTCGATGGAGATCCAGCCGTAGCGGGTCCAGATGTTGATGTCGCTGGGCTGAGCGCCGGCCGCTTCGATGGCTGGCCGCAGGCCGAGGCGTTCGATCGTCGGCGAGGCGCTCGACTGGATCAGGTGCGTGCAGATGCGCTTGTAGGTTTTCGGATCGGCGTGGCTCTCCAGCAGCGCGACCTTCGCGCCGGCGCGTCCCAGGAACGTCGCCGCGGTACACCCCGCAATGCTCGCGCCGACGATCGCGACGTCGTACTCGGAGGCACCCGCAGGGGTGTGCTGGGCATTGCTTGCATCGGCCATCTCGCTTCGCCTCGCTTTCGCGCCCGGGTGCCCGCCGCCGCTATCGCCTGACGCGCACGCTGTATAGTGCGAGGCGCACTATACAGGACGAACTATGAAAAGCAAGCCGACGCGATGAAAAGCAAGCCCATCCGCCTCACGACCACCTCCTACGCCGTCTTCAGCCTGATCGAAATGCTCGGCGGCGAGGCCACGTCGTACGACCTCAAGCAGTACCTGGAGCGGTCGATCGCCAACTTCTGGCATATCCCACACACGACCTTCTACGCCGAGCCGCAGCGACTGGCCGGCGGCGGCTACCTCTCCGAACAGCAGGAGACCGGCGGGCGACGGCGCAGGCGCTACACACTCACCGCGCTGGGCAAGGAGGCGCTGCGGACTTGGACGCAGTCGACGGAGGTAGCGCCGCCGCAGCTGCACGACGAAGGCATCCTCAAGATCTTCGCAGGCGCAGATCCCGTTCCGATCCTCACCGCGCAGCGGGACTGGCACCTGGCCAAGCTCGCCGAGCTGCGGGGCTGCCTGGAGGAAGTCAGGGCTGCCAGCGCGGTCCCGTGCGGCCCCGAACGGTCGCTGCTCGCCGGCCTGGGTTACCACAGCGTGCTGCTGGAGCAGATCGAAGGCTTTCTCGCGGGCGAGCTCCAGGCAGACGCGGCGGCCGAGCCCCAGACGGACGCGGTCGAGCTGGCCCGCGTCGCTCAGGGCGTCGGGGCCTCGCCGGCGAAGGCCGCGGGTGAACTCCGGGCGGACGCGGGCGAGCTGGCCACGCCCGCCCGGGCCGCCACCGGCAACGGTTCGCGGCACGAGTCGCCCGTCGAGGCTCAGGCCGCGGCGGCCACCTCGCCGGCCGGAGACACCGGCGGCGGGTAGCGCCGGCGGATGCCGTACAACGTCGTGCGCTCCGCCGCGGGCCGCCCGGCACGGTGTGCGGCGGCCACCAGCTCATGCGGCTCCAGGCGCGTGCCGTGGTAGCTGCCGGCGAGGCGGCTGATCGACTCCTCCATCAGCGTGCCGCCGAGGTCGTTGACGCCCCAGCGCAGCGACTCGGTGGCGGCGTCGAGGCCCATCTTGACCCACGACGCCTGCAGGCTCGCGACCGTCCGTCCCAGCGCGAGACGGAAGACGGCGGTGTGCTTGAGGTTCTCCTCGCGCGAGATCTCCTCGACGCCGTGCGTGCGGCCGAGCAGGGTCTGGAACGGGATGAAGGAGAGCGGCACGAACTCGGTGATGCCGCCGGTGCGTTCCTGCAGGGCGCGCACGACGCGCATGTGCTCGGCCAGCTCCCACGGCTCCTCGATGTGCCCGAACATGACGGTCGCAGTGGAGCGCAGGCCGGCGGCGTGGGAGGCTTCGATGATCTGCACCCAGCGCGCAACGGGGAGCTTGTTGGGCGAGATGCGTTCCCGCACGCCGTCGTGCAGGACCTCGGCGGCTGTGCCGGGCGTGGAGCCGAGCCCGGCATCGCGCAGGCGCACGAAGATCTCGGCGGGCGGCAGGCCGGAGATGTCGCACATGTGCGCGATCTCCATCGGGCTGTAGGCGTGCAGATGCAGCTCGGCGCCCGCCGCGGCGGCGGTGCTCTTGGCCAGACGCAGCCAGCCGAGGTAGTCCTCGAGCTGCCAGTCGGGATGAATGCCGGACTGGATGCACAGCTCGCTCGCGCCGAACTCCAGCGCGTCGTGAATGCGGCGTACGAACTCGGCCTCGTCGTGCTCGTAGGCGTCGGGCGAGCGCTTGCCCTGCCCGAAGCCGCAGAACGCGCAGCCGACGGTGCAGACGTTGGAGATGTTGATGTTGCGGTTCACCACGAACGTCACCAGCTCGCCGGCCAGCTCGGCGCGCAGCTCGTCGGCGGCCTGGCGCATGTCCTCGATCGCCTCGGGGCGCATCTCGGCAAACATCGCGGTCAGCTCGGCCGGCATCAGCGCCAGGCCCTCGCGCGCGCGTTCGATCGCCCCGGCCACGAGCTCCGGTCGGATCGGCGAGGCGCCGCTCGCAAGCGGATCCGTGCGGCCGGAGCCGCGGCGCGGAATGAAGCTCCAGTACTTGGTCTTGATCGTGTCGAGCACGCCCTGCGCGACCCACTCGGAGTCGATGTACTGCGGATACACACACAGCCGCTCGGTCAGCGCAACGCCGTCGGCCTGTAGACGCTTGCGCACCTGGTGCGGCGAGGGAAAGGGGTGCTCGGGCGAGATGTGGTCGCCGTTGGCCGACAGCCCGCCTAGATCGGTAGCGCCCGCGGCGACCAGCTCCGGCCACCAATCTGCGAGATTCGGCGGCACCTGGATGCCGACGTCGGGCAGCAGCCGGCGGGTCTCGACGATCAGGCGGCGCATATCCTCGATCGACACCGGACAGGCCCAGTCGGGCAGCGGCAGCTCGGGGCGCCCGCCGGCGACGCCGGTGCGCCAGTAGTCCTGCGCCGCCGCGTCGGCGATCGCGGCGGGCTCGCGCCCGTAGTAGCGCGCGTGAGGCACGAAGTTCTGCAGGATTACCTCCTGGATGTGCCCGTACTCGGCGTGCAGCTCGGCAAGCGCCCGCAGCGACGCGACGCGCTCGTCCTCGGTCTCGCCGATGCCGACGAGGACGCCCGACGTGAACGGGATCTTCAGCTCGCCCGCCGCGGCGATCGTCTCCAGCCGCCGCGCCGGGTGCTTGGTAGGCGAGCCGGCGTGCACGGTGTCCATCAGACGCTCGGACACCGACTCCAGCATCAGCCCCTGCGAGGCAGTCACCTCGCGCAGCCGCGCCAGATCCTCGCGCGCGAGCACGCCGAGGTTGGTGTGCGGCAGGATGCCGCGCTCGAGCGCCCGTTCGCAGACCCAGACGACATACGCCGTGAAGTCGGCGTGCCCGTAGTCGGCCAGTTTGGCGGCCACCTGCGCGTTGACCTCGGGCCGCTCGCCGGTCAGCACCAGCAGCTCCTTGATCCCGCGCCGCGCGGCGCCGTCGATCAGCTTCAGCACGTCGTCGGGCGCGTGCAGATGCGCGCCATGCGTGGCGAACGCGCAGTACTTGCAATAGCAGCGGCACGTGCGCGACAGCGAGAGCGTCAGGTTACGCGAGTAGGTGACCCTGCGCCGCATGGTGTGGAGTCTATGAAGCTCCAGTGCTGTTCCGGCGGGCGCATGCGCCCGCCGGCCGGGAGGTGCATGCTGGCCGATCGAAGATCCCATCGATCTTCGATCGGTCGGGACCTGGCCGCATCCGGCCAAGTCGTCATTTGAGAACGATTTTCAGGCCAACTTGTCGATCGGTCGCTCGCCCACCTTCTTCTGGGGGTCGAGCACCAGCAGCTTGTAGCCGATCGCCGCGATCAGCCCGCCGACGATCGGTCCGACGACGTAGACCACGAAGAACCGGCCGAAGCCGCCCCAGAAGTGCCCGGCGACGATCGCCGGGCCCAGCGAGCGGGCCGGGTTCAGGCCGGCGCCGGTCAACGGCGCGAACACGAGCACCGCGAAGCCGAGCGTCGCGCCGATCACGAAGCCCGCCCAGCCGCGCTCGCCGCGCGGGTTGACGGCGACGCCCATGACCGCCCATACCAGCGCGAACGTGCCGACCAGCTCGCACAGCGCGCCCAGCAGCGTCTTACCTGCCAGCAGGCTGCTCACAGCCGGGTTTCCGAGGCCCGGCCCGCCCGGCAGTTCGGTGAGGATCACTTTGCACAGAGCCGCCGCCGCGATGCCGCCGATCAGCTGCACGACGATGTAGCCGACCGCCTCGACCGGCTTGATCTCGCGCACCGACGCCAGGCCGATCGTGACCGCCGGGTTGAAATGCGCGCCCGAGGTGCCGCCGAGCGCTTGAATGAGCATCATCAGCAGGAAGGCGTGCAGCAGGCCGATCACGGCGAATTCGGGCGTGGAGATGCCGGGGCGCGCGTAGACGCTAACGACCAGGGCGATGAACAGCACGAGCAGGAAGGTCCCCACCAACTCGGCTATGTAGGCGCTTGCTCCGCGCTTCTCCATGATGCTCCTCCTTCTCTCTCGAATTCGCTGCGACCGAACTTGCGGCGAGTCTACGTGTGGCTCCGGTCGGTACCGTCACGCGAACGGCCGGGGCCCGGCGGCACCATGCGCGCGAACGGTCAGGCCGGCGACACGCCCCGCAGGACCCGTCCGAGCCGGCGGTGCGTCACGGCTATCCTGCGCGGCGTGGCCCAGGCCCCCCGCATGTACCTCGCGCGCCACGGCGAGACGGACTACAACGCCGAGGGGCGCTTCCAGGGACAGGGCGCGGTGCCGCTCAACGCGCACGGACGCGAGCAGGCGCAGGCGCTCGCGCAGGAGGCCGTGGCGTACGAGTTCCAGTCGCTGTGGTGCAGCCCGCTGCAGCGCGCCCGCGAAACGGCTGACGTCGTCGCGCGGCACATCGGGCTGACGCCGCGTGAGGACGCACGGCTGATGGAGACCGACGCGGGCGACTGGACCGACCGCAGCTTCGCGGAGGTGCGGGCCGAAGCGCCAACCGAGTTCGAGCGCTTCGCGAGCGGCGACCCGACGTTCGCGTTCCCGGGCGGGGAGTCCTTCGCGCAGCAGAGCGTGCGGGTGGCGGCGGCGTTCTACGACATCAAACGTGCCGAGGCGCCAACGCTCGTGGTGTGCCACGGCGGCGTGATTCGCATCGCGCTGTTCCAGCGCACCAAAGACCCGGAGGCGCTTGGCACAACGGTGCCCAACGCGGCGATCGTCGCGCTCGACCCGCGCGGCTCGCGACGCATCAAGCGCGCGGGTGCCGCGGCAGAGACCAACGGCTGAGGACCCGCCGGCCGTCGAACGTCGGGGGCCTACTCGTCGAACGTCGGGGCTCGAACGTCGGGGCTCGAACGTCGGGGGCCTACTCGTCGAACGTCGGGGCTCGAACGTCGGGGGCCTACTGTGCGCGGACGCGGCGGAACTCGTCGCGCACCGAGTAGGGACGACCCCACATCTGCGTGACCTCGACGCGCCCGGAACGCAGCTCGCGTATGACCATCTCGCCCTCGATGCCGGCATCGTCGAGCAGTTGCAGCGTGCCGTGCACGGTCGGCGCAGACGCGGCGTGCCCGAAGCGGTGGGCAACGAGCAGGCGCCAGTGCCAGTCGTAGTGCGAGTAGGGCCGGGCGTTGCACGTCACGAGGTACACCGCGGCTTCGACATAGCGCGTCTCATCGACGAGACGCAGGTCCAGCTCGAGATCGGTCCAGTCGTCGGGGAGCGAGTCGACGATGCTTTGAAAGGTGTCGGCGAGACCCATCGCTGCCGCGAAGGGTAGCGGGCGGGCGGCCGGGACCTTGGCCCTGCCGCGCAGACAGGCGAGACGGGCAACGTCACGCGATCGAGCCGAACGGACAGGCTAGACCGGGTGCTCTCGCGAACTATCCTCGAAGCCGATGGCCGCCACCGCGACAGACCGCCTCCTCGGCGAATACGAGACGCTGACGACAGGCTGCGGCTTGGTGGACCGTTCCGAGCGCGGCAAGCTCGCGCTGAGCGGCGCGGACGCGGTCGATTTCCTCAACGGGCAGGTCACCAACGAGCTGGTCAACCTGCATCCGGGGGAAGGCCGTTACGCGGCGTTCTTGACGAACAAGGGCAAGATGCTCGGCGACCTGCGGGTGCTCGCGGTAGGCGGGGGGTCGCCCACCGCCGACGCGCCAACGTCCCCAGACGCGGAGGCGCCGGTCCGGGAACTGCTGCTCGACACCGAGCGCGTCGCGCTGCAAGCGCTGTTCGACATGATCCGCCGCTACCGAGTCGGCTACGGGGTGGAGCTGCACAAGCGCACGCTGGAGTGCGCGCTGTTATCGCTGGTCGGGCCACTCACGCGCGCGTGCGCGAATGGCGCCGGGATGAAGACACTGCCCGAGTCCGAGCACGACCACCTCACAGCGACGCTCGCGGGCCGGCCGGTGCGCCCGATCGCCGCCACCGGCGGCGGCCTGGACGTGCTGTGCGCGGCGGCCGACCGCGAGGCGGTCGCGGCGGCGCTCGTGGACGCCGGCGCGCAGCCGGTCGGCGAGGCGGCCGCGGAGATCGTGCGCGTCGAGCGCGGCGAGCCGCGCTACGGGCTCGACATCGACGACGGCACGATCCCCCAGGAGGCAGGCCTGAACGAGCGCGCGGTGAGCTTCACCAAGGGCTGCTACGTAGGCCAGGAGACGGTGGCACGGCTGTACTACAGGGGCAAGCCCAACCGCCATCTGCGCGGCCTGCGCCTCTCGGGGCCCGCCGCCGGCGGCGAGGAGCTGCACCTGGGCGAGCGGCCCGTGGGACGCCTGGGCAGCGTGGTCCTCTCCCCCGCCCGCGGTCCGCTGGCGCTCGCGCTCGTCCGGCGCGAGGCGGCGCCGGGCGACGTGCTCGCGGTCGGCACCGGCGGCGTGACGGCCACCGTGGCCGAGCTGCCGTTCACGTAGGCCGGCCCGTCGCGTAGCAGCCGCCTCACGAACCAACCGGGTCTAGGCGGTTCCCTCGGGCGGCCGACGCCAGGGTGAGCGATCGCTGAGATGCCGCCGGATCGCGGCACGCTGGGCTCTGATCGCCGCGGGCCGCGGAGGACGGTCGATCGAGTTGGTGACGTTCGGGCCGCGCAGTTTGACCTTCGTGAGATGCGGCTTCTCGCGTGCGTGTGCGAACGGATCGTCTTCGTTCATCGCGGCCTTCGCAAAGTGTGCTCTGCGCTCATGCTCGCCATCGGTTTGCGGTCATCCCTGCTCGTCATCGGGCGGGACTCCCGATTCTTCAGTGTACGCCTGCCACTGCTCGTTGAGGAGGTCGACAAGCTGGCTTGCGAGCAGCGGCGAGAAGGAGACGCGCGAGACGACGATCCCCTGCTGACCCTGGGGCCCTATGCGCAGGAAGTCCAGCGTGAACTCGTGCGGGGTGCGCGCGAGCGAGGCGGCGTTCGCCCACTTGCCCGCGAACTCCTCGGGGGGCATGATGATGTTGGGGCCATGCTGGGGCTCCTCCTCCGGCTGGCCCGGCTGGCTGGACTCGGGCAACGACGCTCCTGGTGCGTGTGCGATTTGGACTGCTGGGAGCGCCCAGCGTAGCGTGCCAACCGACCACGGCGCATATGCGTACCCGGAGCCGGGAGCGTAGGGCGCAGCGAGTGGGGGTGGTGGAGTACTTCGCAAAACAGCGAATCGCGCCCGCGTACGTGCGCGGGCGCGATTCGCGTGCTGCAAAACACATGGACCCCCCGTCCGGCCGGGGCATGAATGCCATGGACCTCCCCCGTCCGGCCGGAGCATGAATGCCATGGACCCCCGCCGGGCCGGGGCATGGATGCCCCGGGCGTCCCCCGCGGTTCGCGGGCCCACTCGCGCGGACGATCTCAAACCCCTGCCACCCACCCCGGTGCGCGCCCCGGTAGGATTTGGCTCCCAGCGGGCACGGTCTCGTGTGAGCGGCCCGCGTGTCGACGATCGATGGAGGTTCGAGGAGCGCGTGGCAATCGACTTGAAGCAAATCTCCGAGGTTGACGCCGAGCCGGGGCAGCTGCCCAAGACGATGGCCGCGTGGGTGATCCGCGAGGAGCGCTACGGCGAACCGAAGGACGCGTTCCAGGTCGAGGAGATCGAGGTGCCCGAGCCCGGCGCCTTCGAGGTGATCGTGCGCGTGATGGCCGCCGGCGTCAACTACAACAACGTGTGGGCCGCGCTCGGCAAGCCGGTGTCGGTGATGCGCTACGGCGACCACCCCGAGTACGGACACCACATCGGCGGCTCCGACGCCTCGGGCGTCGTCTGGAAGGTCGGCGCCGGCGTCACCCGCTGGAAGCCCGGCGACGAGGTCGTGATCCACTGCAACCAGGCCTCCTACGAGGACCCCGAGGTGCACGGCCTGGACCCGATGGCCGCTCCCTCGCAGAAGATCTGGGGGTATGAGACCACCTGGGGCTCGTTCGCCCAGTTCACCAAGGTCCAGGCGCAGCAGCTCCTGCCCAAGCCGCACGCGCTGACCTGGGAGGAGGCCGCCTCCTACGGCCTCGTCTACTTCACCGCCTACCGCATGCTGATCACCCGCTGCAACCTGCAGGCCGGCCAGCGCGTGCTGATCTGGGGCGCCGCCGGCGGACTCGGCGTGTTCGCCACGCAGATCTGCGCCGCCGCCGGCGCGCACTGCGTCGGGGTCGTCTCCTCCGACGAGAAGGGCGCCCTGGTCAAGCGGCTGGGCGCCGTCGACTACATCGACCGGGGTGAATTCTCCGGCATGATGCGCAAGGGCGGCGAGACCGCGGAGGAGGAGAAGGAGCGCTTCGCCGTATCCCGCGCGTTCGCCAAGCGCGTCAAAGAGCTGCTTGGCGACGCGCCCGACATCGTCTTCGAGCACGTTGGCAAAGCGACCTTCCCCACCTCGGTCTTCACCGCCAAGACGTTCGGCAAAGTCGTCATCTGCGCCGGCACCACCGGCCTCGACCTCGACTTCAACGTCGCCTACCTGTGGATGCGCCAAAAGGAGATCATCGGCTCGCACTTCGCCAACGCGTACGAGTGCATGAAGGCCAACGAGCTGATCGAGAGCGGCCAGATCCGCCCCGTGCTGTGGCGCACGCTCGGCTTCGAGGGCGTCGCCGAAGCCCACCAGCTGATGCTCGAAAACAAGCACCTCGGCAAGATCTCGATCCTCGTCGGCGCCGACGCCGAGGGCCAAGGCAGAACCGCCGAGGGTCCCGGTGCAATCCATGCGGAGGTGGGAGGTTAACCATGGCCGGCGAAGGCAACGGCACCGTGATCGTGCCGTGGTACGCGACGGGCTTTCGCGCCGACGGCTTCGGCGCGGCGCTCAACCAGGTCGCAGCGACGGCGCTGCGCTACAACGCGACGTCCTACGCGGTGTACCGCTCGCGCGACGATCGCTACCGCTTCCAGCAGCTCGCCGTCTTCGCGAAGTACGTCGACTGGGAGCGCTACTGGGAAGGGCCCGAGATGGTCGACTTCCGCACGCGCCACTCCAGCTGGTACCAAATCCCCGTGCTCTACGGCTGGTGGGACCTCACCGCGTCGGGGGACATCGTTGAGGAGCCGATCTGGGCTCCCGAGCCAGAGCCCGTGCCAGCGGGCAACGGGCACGGCACGGGCGGCCCGGTCGTGCGGGTCTAGTGGGTCCTCCGCGAGGTTCGCTGATCAATCACGTGACCGCAATCGCCTGCAATAGAGCGCACAACAATACCGGTAAGCATCAGCGAACTAGGCGGAGCGACCACTAGTGTCGGGATTCAGTGGCCGCTCCAACTGAGACGGCCGGAGACCAAGCCGGACTGGGACGCAGGGAGCGAAGTGTGCTGACGCACACGAGCGACCGAGGGCGACGTACGGCGCCGTGTGTCCGCGGACGCCTCAGCCCCGCTCCAGCGGTGCCATCGTCAACCCCGCCGCTTTGAGCTGCTCCCAGTAGTGCTCGGCGGGCTCCTTCTGCCCGCTGTAGACGGTCGCCTGACCGGCGCTGTGGATCTGGTTGGCGAGCTGGTGGCCCTTCTCGAGGGTCACGCCCGGGATGAAGCGGGCGAGCGTGCGGGCAACGTGGTCGAACGTGTTGTGGTCGTCGTTGCGGACGATCACACGCCAGGCGCCGCCGAGACCGCTGCCCGGCCCGTCAGTTCGGGGACGCTCGATCGTTTGCGGCATCAAGCGCCAGGATAATCGCCCGCGAGCCGCGCCACGGCCTCGGCGACGGTCGCGGGGTGCGTATATATGGCCATGTGCCCACCGCTCACCATCTCCAGCTGCGCGTGCGGCAGCGTCGCGGCCAGGCGCCGGCCGCACGCCGGTTTGACGAGCTGGTCGTGTTCGCCCTGGATCACGATCGCCGGTGTGGCGATGCCGCGCAGGCCGCGGTCGATCCCTTCGATCGCGCCGTTGGCGTGCAGCGTCTCGCCCGCCCACGCCTCGAGGTTGCCGTGCTTCATGTTGATCGCCAGCAAACGGTGCACATGGGCGGAGGCGACGGGCACGGGATCGAATGCTTCTTCGTCGCCGGCTTCGGCTGAAACCTTGCGCAACAGCTGCGAGAAGGTCACGTCGGCGAGCTGGCTGACCACGGGCAGTTCGACGAACTGCACCGCGCGCGCCTGGTCGCGCTCGAACGCGCTGTTGCGCGTGCAGGTCGCGGCGGCGTCGACCAGCACCAGCCCGCGCGCCTCACCCGGATGCGCCTCGGCGAAGCCGAGCGAGATTGCGCCGCCGTAAGAGTGCCCGACGAGCACCGGGTGCCCGAGATGCAGCCGTTCGACCAGTTCCTGCACTGCCTGCACCTGGCGCGCGAACGGGAAGTAGCCACCCGTCGAGAAGCCGAACCCCGGCCGGTCGATCGCGACGGTGCGCCGGCCGGGCAGCAGCGCGGTGACGAGGTTGAAGTCTTCGGCGGTGCCCGGCAGGCCGTGGATCAGCAGCACGGCCGGTTCGGCGCCGGGGCGTTCGATGTAGTGCAGGCGCAGGCCGCCGGCGAGCGTCACGAAGCTGCCCGCCGGCGGTGCGGGGGTCGCGGGCAGCCGGCCGTACGTCCAGTTCAAGACGACTACGACGAGCAGCAGCGCGAGCGCGATTCGGCCGAGCAGAGTGCGGATTGGCCATACACTATGGGGCGATGAGCGAGCACCGCCTCCCCGAACGCGACCGGCCGTGGATGATGCGCACCTACGCGGGGCACTCGACCGCAAGGGCGTCGAACGAGCTGTACCGCAAGAACCTCGCCAAGGGCCAGACGGGGCTGTCGGTCGCGTTCGACCTGCCCACCCAAACCGGCTACGACGCCGACGACGAGCTGGCTCGCGGAGAGGTCGGCAAGGTCGGCGTGCCGATCGCCCACCGCGGCGAGATGGCCGCGCTGATGGACGGCATCCCGCTCGGCGAGATGAACACGTCGATGACGATCAACGCGACCGCCGCCTGGCTGCTGGCGCTCTATATCGTCGCCGCCGAGGACCAGGGCGTGCCGCAGGAGCGCCTGCAGGGCACGACCCAGAACGACATCATCAAGGAGTTCCTCGCGCGCGGCACCTACGCGTTCCCGCCGGGCCCGTCGATGCGGCTGATCGCGGACATGATCGCCTACACCGTCGAGCACGTGCCGAAGTGGAACCCGATCAACATCTGCTCCTACCACCTGCAGGAGGCCGGCGCGACGCCCGTGCAGGAGATCGCCTACGCGATGAGCAACGCGATCGCGGTGCTCGACGCCGCCCGGGAGCGGCTGGGCGACCGCGCGCAGGAGCTGATGGGCCAGGTGTTCGGGCGCATCTCGTTCTTCGTCAACGCGGGGGTGCGCTTCGTCGAGGAGCACGCCAAGCTGCGCGCGATGGGGATCCTGTGGGAGGAGCTGGGGCGCGAGCGCTACGGCGTCGAGGACCCGCGCCAGCTGCGCTTCCGCTACGGCGTGCAGGTCAATTCGCTCGGCCTGACCGAGGCGCAGCCCGAGAACAACGTGCAGCGGATCGTGCTGGAGGCGCTGGCGGTGACGATCGGCCGCGACGCGCGGGCGCGGGCGATGCAGCTGCCGGCCTGGAACGAGGCGCTGGGGCTGCCGCGGCCGTGGGACCAGCAGTGGTCGCTGCGGATCCAGCAGGTACTCGCCTACGAGACCGACATCCTCGAGTACCCCGACATCTTCGAGGGCTCCAAAGTGATGGACGGCCTCGTCGCGGATCTGCTCGAGGGCGCACGCGCGGAGCTGGCGGTCGTCGCCGAGCACGGCGGCGCGGTACAGGCCGTCCCCTACATGAAGGGGGCGCTGGTGGACTCCCACCGCGCGCGCATCGCCCGGATCGAGGCGGGCGAGCAGGTCGTGGTCGGGCAGAACCGCTTCACCGAGACGGAGGTCTCGCCGCTGACCGCCGACGCCGAGGGCGGCATCCTCGTCGTCGACCCCGCGGTCGAAGCAGAGCAGGTCGAGGCGCTGGCGCAGTGGCGCGCCGGGCGCGACCAGGCGGCGGTGGACAGCGCGCTGGCCGGGCTGGCCCGCGCCGCCGCCGACGAGCACGAAAACCTAATGGCGGCGACGATCGCGGCCGCGCGCGCCGGCGCGACGACCGGCGAGTGGGCGGCGACCCTGCGCGGCGTGTTCGGCAGCTACCGCGCGCCGACCGGCGTCGGCGAGGCGGCCGCCGCACCCGACGCGGACGGTCTCGGCGAGGGCGCAGGCAAGGCGGGCCGCGAACTGGCGCAGTTGCGCGAGCGCGTCAACGAGCTGGCCGAGCGGCTGGGGCGCCGCCCGAAGATCCTCGTCGGCAAGCCGGGGCTGGACGGACATTCCAACGGCGCCGAGCAGATCGCGGTGCGCGCGCGCGACGCCGGCATGGACGTCGTCTACGAAGGCATACGCCTCACCCCCGCGCAGATCGCCGCGTCGGCCCTGCAGGAGGGCGTACACGTGATCGGCCTGTCGATCCTGTCCGGCTCGCACCGCGAGCTGATCCCGGCGGTGGTGCAGGCGCTGCGCGAGGCGGGCGTCGACGCGCCGGTCGTCGTCGGCGGCATCATCCCCGAGCAGGACGTCGGGCCGCTCAAAGACGCGGGCGTCGCCGCGGTGTACACGCCCAAGGACTTCGAGATCACGCGGATCGTGCGCGACATCGTGGAGCTGGTCGGCGAGCGGGCCGCGCTCGCCGCGTCGGCGTAGGTCGTGAGCGAGCCGCAGACCGGCGCGACGCTCGGCCGGCGCCTGGCCGAGCGCGACCTCGGCGCCGCGCCAGCCGCGCTGAACCTGCTGGAGAGCACCACCACGGACGATCGCGCGCAGGCGCGCGCGCTGCTGGCGGAGGTCTCCCCCGCGCAGACCGGCGGCGAGGCGAAGGGCCACATCGTCGGCGTGACCGGCCCGCCGGGCGCGGGGAAGTCGACGCTGCTCTCCGCGCTCGTGGGGCACCTGCGCGGGGGCGACCAAGGCCGCCCGGGGCGCCCGGCCCGCACGGTGGCGGTGCTCGCGGTCGACCCCAGCTCGCGCCGCTCGGGCGGAGCGCTGCTCGGCGACCGCGCAAGGATCGAGTTCGACCCGGCCGATAAGGGCGTGTTCATCCGCTCGACCGCCGCGGGCGAGCGGCTGGGCGGGCTCGCGTGGGGGACGCGCGCGGCGGCACAGGCGCTGGCGGCGGCGTTCAACGTGGTCGTGATCGAGACGGTCGGGGTCGGCCAGGCCGAGACGGAGGTCGGCGAGGTCGCGGACACGGTGGCGGTCGTCGTGCAGCCCGGCAGCGGCGATGTGCTGCAGTTCCTGAAGTCGGGGATCATGGAGATCCCGGACGTGCTCGTCGTGACGAAGGCCGATCTCGGCCAGGTCGCGATCGGCGCGCGGCGCGACCTGAACGCCGCGGCGAGGTCGCTGGGCCGCCGCGACACGCGCGTGCTCGCGGTCAGCTCGCTGCCGCCGCCTGCCGGCATCGACGAGCTGGTCGGCGCGCTCGACGAGCGCTGGCGCGCGCTCAACGGCGACGGCGGCGCGGCGCTGGCGACGCGGCGCCTGCGCGCCCGCCGGGCCGGCGCGCTCACGGACTTCGCGGTCGAGTACGGCGAGCGCGGGCTGCGCGCGGTCGGCGGGCGACGCGCGGCCGAGCGCTGGCTGGCCGAGCAGGACGCGGCGCTCGACGAGGCGGCGCTCGCGGCGGCGCTGGCAGGGAGAATGCAGGGCCGGTGAACGGCGTGGCCCGCGATCTGCTGACGATGCTCGGCGCGTTCATCGCGGCCAGCGCGCTCGCGGGCGCGCTCGGGGCGGTCAATCTCGGGACGGCGCTCGCGTTCGGGCAGATCGGGTTCGCGCTGGCACTCGTTTACGTATTGCTGCGACGTTAGGAGCGGGCTTTGGGTTTAGTGATCGTCCGCGTGTCGGGGCCCGCCAAAAAGCGCCCTCGGCGCGGGTGTCGCGGTAGGGACCGCCGTTGCCGGCGGCCCCCCGCGCGGATCCCGGCGTGAGGGATTACCTCACTGGGCTCTTGCCTGATGCGCCGCAGCTTGAAACGCCCTTTCCTGTTCTTCGCGCAGATATGCGCCCGCATGGCCGCGCGCTCGCAGCGAGGAACGCCGCCCCATGCCGACGCTACGGGGCGACGAGCGTGGTGCCGGGTATGTAGGTGGCGATGCGCCGTGGGTCGCGTGTGAGCAGCGGCCGGCCGGTCACGGCTGCGTGTGCGCCGATCAAGAAATCGGGAAGGACGGCCTCGCGCCTTCCTCCCGCGCGGCGATAGTCGGCGTGCGCGTGCCCGGCAAGGAAAGCCGCCGCAGTCGGGATCTCCTCGATAACCGCCATCGACGGCAACGCCGAGCGCAACTCCTCTACGCGCGGGAACCGTGGTGCGATCTCGGCGAGCACGACCGCGTTGATGATGATTGCGCCTCGCTGGGCCGCGTGGGTGAGCCTTTCCTGCGACCAGCAGAGCCAGCGTTCGTCCTCGGTGAAGAGGTCGAGCAAGACGCTGCTGTCGACGAACGTCTCCAAGCTCAGCCGCTCACGGGCGCGTCAGCGCGAGGATTTCCTCGGTGCTCATATCGCCCTCGCCGGCGCCGCGCATGCAACTGATCTCCTCCGCGGCTCGGCCGGAGTCGACGAGTAGCCGCGCGCCGTGCTCGTCGAGTTCGAACTCGACGTCGCTCCCTGGCTGGATGCCGAGCGTCCGCCGCACCTGCAGCGGAATCGTGACCTGACCCTTTTGCGTCACACGCATGAGGTAAGACTAGCAAGTAATACCAGGGCGGTTGTCAGCGCGGTCGTCGACGGCCGGGCTCTCCGCGGCAAGCGTCCCAGGGCGCGTGGAGCGTATCGGTCGATCACGCAGCAGAGGCTTCGAGATGCGCCTGGAGGGAATCGAACCCTCGACCTGCGGCTTGAAAGGCCGCTGCTCTTTGGCACCCCGTAGGTTGCCGTTGACCACTGAGCTACAGGCGCAACGGGTACGTCGAGCGCGCATTGTAGATGAATGCGCAGGGCGTGGCGGGCCGGGGACGAAGCCGGGCCGGCGCCGTAGCGTCCGGTTCGCCGGCGACACGCAGGATCCGGCTCACCGAGGCCAGGCAAGGCCCGGCGCGCCGAGGCCAAGCCCACCGACCGGCCGGCCGCGCCCCCGGCGGCGGGCCCGCGCCCCCCTCAGACCTCGATCGCCGCGTACACCTCGTCGAGCAGCCGCGCGCGGTCGGGAAGGTCGAAGTGCTCGGAGAGGTAGCGGTCGGCCTGCTCGCGCGAGTCGCCGTTGAGCGCCATGTTGAGCGCGACGAGGCGCGCCCCGTCGAGGTCGCCGGCGGCTGGTGCCTGACTGGTGCCGGCAGAAGGGGCGGTGGCCGGGGCGGGTGCAGCGGGCGGTGTGGATGGCGGCGACGGCGCTCGCGGTGCCGCCGGGGGCGCCGGCGGGGCGGCAGCAGCCTGTGGCGCTGGTGAGGGAGTTGACGCGGGTGCGGGTGACGGCGCCGGTGCGGGTGCAGGCGAAGGCACCAAGCCCTGCGGCGCGGGTGCCGTGGCAGGAGGGGCAGCCGGCGCGGGCGGTGCGACCGGCGCCGGCGGCGCCCCAGCCGCGGCGCCCCGCCCGGAGGCGGCGTCGTAGAGGTCGCCCATCTCGCGCTGGACGGAGGCGAGGTCGTCGGCGAGCCGGGTGGCGTCGGCGCCGACGCTTTGCACGAGGGTCGCGACGGTGCCGTCGAGCGACACGACGCGGGCGAGCAGGGTGGCGGTCGCGGACGCGACGGCCGCGACGTGGGTTTCGGCGCGCGCAACGGCGTCGGCGCGGGTGCGCGCGGCGTCGTCGGCGGCCTCCTGGCGGGCGCGGGCGGCGTCGTCGGCGGCGGAGCGCTCGATCTCGGCGGCGGTGCCCGAGGCGGCGTCGAGGATGACCTGGATCTGGCTGGCGGCGGCGGAGCCGAGCGAGGACTCGCCGGCGCGCCCGGCGGCCTGCGAGACCTGCTCGCGGAGGTCGTCGACGGCGGCGGCCAGGGCGCGCAGATGGGCGTCGACGGCAACGGGATCGTAGCCGCGGCGAGCGATTGGGAAGTCGCGCCGTTCGATGGTTTGGCGGTCGAGGTCCACCGTGGAAAAGCCTATCCGACGGAGATGTCGGCTCCCTCGGCCGCTCCTTCGGCAGCCTGCGCCTCGCGCAGGTCGCGGCGCAGCTCGCGGATCTCGTCGCGCAGCTGGGCAGCGTACTCGAAGCGCAGGTCGTCGGCGGCGGCGATCATCTCCTCCTCCAGCTCGACGGCAAGGCGCTCCAGCTCGTGGGTGCCCATGTCGGCGGTCTTGGCGCGATCGGTGGCGCGCCGGCGGCGTCGGCCGCGGGGGACCTTGGACTCGCCTTGCAGGAACTCGGCGATGTCGGAGACCCCCTTGACGATCGAGGCGGCGGTGATTCCGTGCTGCTCGTTGTAGGCGAGCTGAATCGCGCGGCGGCGGGAGGTCTCGTCGAGCGCGGCCCGCATCGCGCGGGTCTCCTTGTCGGCGTACATGAGCACGCGCCCGTTGACGTTGCGCGCGGCGCGACCGATCGTTTGGATGAGCGAGGTCTCGCCGCGCAGGAAGCCCTCCTTGTCGGCGTCGAGGATCGCGACCAACGAGACCTCGGGCAGGTCGAGGCCCTCGCGCAAAAGGTTGACGCCAACCAGGACGTCGTACTCGCCCAGGCGCAGGTCGCGGATGATTTGGATGCGCTCGAGGGTGTCGATCTCGGAGTGCAGGTAGCGCACGCGGAAGCCCATCTCCAGGAGGTACTGCGACAGGTCCTCGCTCATCTTCTTGGTGAGCGTCGTGACGAGCACGCGCTCCTCGCGGTCGACGCGCAGGCGGATCTCGTTCATCAGGTCGTCGATCTGGTTGCGGGTCGCGCGCACGTCGACCTCGGGGTCGACGATGCCGGTCGGCCGTACGATCTGCTCGACCACGCGCCCGGAGCGGGTGCGCTCGTACTCGCCGGGAGTGGCGGAGACGAACAGGAGCTGGGGGGTGATCGAAAGGAACTCGTCGAAGGTCTGCGGCCGGTTGTCCAGCGCGGAGGGCAGGCGGAAGCCGTAGTCGACGAGGGTGCGCTTGCGCGAGCGGTCGCCCTCGAACATGCCGCCGATTTGGGGGACGGTCTGGTGGGACTCGTCGATGAAGCAGACGAAATCGCGCGGGAAGTAGTCGATCAGGCAGTAGGGCCGCTCGCCGGGCGCACGGCCGTCGAGGATGCGCGAGTAGTTCTCGATGCCAGAGCAGAAGCCCATCTCGCGCAGCATCTCCATGTCGTATTGGGTGCGCTGGCGCAGGCGGTGGGACTCCAGGAGCTTGCCGGCAGACTCCAGCTCGGCGCAGCGTTCCTCGAGCTCCCGCCCGATCGCGGCGACGGCGTTTTCGATCGTGCCCTCGCGGACGTTGTAGTGGGTGGCGGGCCAGATCGCGATGTGCTCGAGCTCGTCGGATAGAAGCTCGCCGGTGAGCGGGTCGAACTCCTGGAGCCGTTCCACCTCGTCGCCGAACAACGTCGCGCGAAATGCGGTTTGCGCGTAGGCGGGGAAGACCTCCAAAGTCTCGCCGCGCACGCGGAAGGTGCCGCGGCCGAGGACGGTGTCGTTGCGCGTGTACTGGATCGAGACGAGTTTGCGCAGGAGGGCGTCGCGGTCGACCTCCTCGCCGCGGCGCAGGATTTGCATGTTCATCTCGTAGACCTCGGGCGAGCCCAGGCCGTAGATGCAGGAGACCGACGCGACGACGATCACGTCGCGGCGCGCAAAGACGGCGGCGGTGGCGGCGTGGCGCAGGCGGTCGACCTCGTCGTTGATCGCGGAGTCCTTCTCGATATACAAGTCCCGCGAGGGGACGTACGCCTCGGGCTGGTAGTAGTCGTAGTAGGAGACGAAGTACTCCACCGCGTTCTCCGGGAAGAACGTCCGAAACTCGTTGCAGAGCTGCGCAGCCAGGGTCTTGTTGTGCGCGATCACCAGCGCGGGCCGCTGCACCGCCTCGATCACGCCGGCCATCGTCATCGTCTTGCCGGTGCCGGTCGCACCCAAAAGCGTCTGGAAGCGCTCGCCGCCCTCGACGCCTTGCGCCAGCGAGGAGATCGCCTGCGGCTGGTCGGCGGTCGGGGTGAAGACGGAGTCGAGCTTGAAGGGGGGCACCGATCCCTACAGTAGCGAGACGATTTCAAGCAAGCTCCTCGCTGCGCGCGGGCGCGCGCGGGGTGGCACTGCGGCAGGCGATGCCGTGCTCGCCGGCCTGGTGGGCGAGCAGCCCGAGCGGCTGACAGACGCTGTGGGGGATTGTGCGCCCGCGCTCGTCGCGGGGGTAGGTGGCGGGCAGCCGCAGGGACTGCAGACCGGCGGCGCTGACGGCATCCACGTAGCGGTCGGCCGGGACGGTGGTATGGACGAGGGCCGGCCCAGCGTCGGGGAGGACGTCCTCGGGAAGAATGCCGCGCGCCTGCAGCCGTGCGACGACGAGCGCGCGCGCGAGCCCGAGCGAGGCATTGAGATAGACGACGCCGAACGCCCCAGGCGCATTCCAGCGTCCCCCGTGCATACGCGAGTGCTCACCGGAGAGCGGGTCGCGCCAGGCGGGATCCGCCACGCGCAGATAGGCGCCCTCGCGCCCGACGTGGCGCACTACGCGGCTGCGGCCCAGTCGAACGCGCCGCGCAGCTCGTCGAGCACGAGCGTCTGCTCGCCGGCGGCGATCGCCTCCAGCAACGAACGCCCGCCGTACGCGTCGGCCGAGCGCCTGACGACCCCGGGAATGCGATCGGGCTTCAGCCGCGCGAGGAGTAGGTCGGCGACGGCACCGAGCGTCGCCAGCTGCTCTTGGCGCTCGCCGGGAACGCCGTGCACACGCCACTGTTCGACCGCCTGGCGGCGCACGCCGAACAGCCGTGCCAGCTCGGTGGTCCTCAAACCGAGCACCGTCGCGATGCGGTCAAGCGGAGGCTTGACCCACACCGGCTGATCGCGCGCAGCGGCACTCATACGCAGACGATCGTAGCGCAAGCAAAACGCAAGCGCAAGCGCACGTCCACCGAGCAGGTGGCTTTTGGGTGGAAAATCGTCCGCGCGTGGTGGTCCGCCAAAAAGCGCTGTCGGCGCAGGCCGTCCATGGCCCGCGTCACACGCAGCGCCTACTTCCTCTTACGCCGGGCCTTGGCCTCGCAAGCCCGCCGCGCCTTGCCCTGCTTCTTGCGGCAGGCACTGCTCTTCCTACGCACCTTCGCCTTGCCACACCCGGTAACGCCGACCTTCGTGGTCTGCGTCAGCTGCGCGCCGTTCTGGGCGACGATCGTGGTCGGCATCGTCAGCGCCTGCCCGCAGAGGTCATAGCTGTTGTGCGGCAGGACGGCCGCCAGCGCTGAGTGCGGCCCCTCGGGGAGGACAGTTTCAAACGTGCTGATCGGTGCGTCGGGCACCGTTTCAAACCGCGAAAACGTGTAGCCGCCCTTGATCTGGGTCTTGCCGTCCAGCACGATCGTGACACCTTCGCCCTGCAGCACGAACTCGACGTCGGGGAACGCCGCGGAGCCGTGCGAGACCAGGTAGGCCGGGCCGGTCAGCGGAACGCCAAGGATCGGCGTTGTCGCTGTGGCGGTGCCGATGTTCGACGCCGGGGGGCAGCCTGCCGGGTTGGCGTTGAACTGTTCTTCGGTACACGCTTTCTTGAGCGTCGCCAGCCGCGCCGGCAGCGCCTTGGGTAGCCGCAGCTGCACCTTGGCGATGTTCGCCTGCCCAGGCCCAGACGCGACCTTCACGGTGAGGCTCGCCCCGCCTTCGCGGCTAGCCTTCGCCTGCGTACTCGCCGTCAGGGCGGGTTTGAATGGGAGGTCGCGGCAGCCGTTGGCTTCAAACGGCGTAGACACGTTCGTCGCGGTGCCGGTCGTGGAGGTGACGGTGCCGGTGATGCTCATCCGCGAGCAGTTCGTCGGGTTCAGCGTAAACGACGGGTCGTTCAGCGTCACGTTGATCGTCCGTATCCGTAGCGGCACGCCGTCTATTATCTGGGGCAGCCCGCCGGGCTGCCCAACCCCGGGCGTTTCCGCCGTGACCTGCGTCGACACAGGGTTGACCCGCAGCGCAGCCCGCACAACCACGTTCCCCAGGTTGAACGGCCCCGCCACCGCCGGCACGACAACGGAGAGCCCGAACGGCGCGCCGTCGTAGGGCCCAGTGAAGTAGACGTTGCCGGTCTGATAGAACGGTGCGGTCCCCGAGCCGATCCCCACCGTGGTCGTCCCGATCCTGCTCGATTCCGGGCAAGCACCCGAGGCGGCCTGCGGTTCGGGGCACTTCGCCACATGCGAGACCGCGGCAAGCAGCCCCTCGGGCAACGTCGTCGTCAACGCGCCGATGTCCTGTTCGCGGTCTTCGCGCTTGAGCGTCATCGTAAACGGCGCGTATTCCCCAGCCATGTTGCTCGTCGTACCGGCCGTAAAGGACGGGTTGAAGCCCTGCGCGCCGCACCCTTCGTTGACTGCAAAGCTCCCTGACGGTTCGGCCGCCGGCCCGCCACTCCACGGCGCAACCACCGCGGTGGTCGTCGCGGTGCCGCAGGTCTGCGGGTTGGCCAGTGTCGCGCGCGGCCCACCCGTGGTTTCGACTACCACGTCGCTGACCGGGAACTGTGGCGTGTCTTCAAAGACGGCCGTGACCTGCCCCGTCTGCGGGTTGACGTGCGCCTTACCCGGAAGCTTGATGACCACGCCACGGTTGGGGGCTTCCAGTTCCAGGTAGAAATGGAACAACGACCCATTCGCAGCATCTTCAGGCGTACAGGGGTTCGTGTGCGCCGTGGTCCCGCATTCCGGTTCAGCGACATACAAATGACCTTCCAGTTCTTCTTTCAACAGCGGCGTACTCGCGCGCGCCGTCCCGACGATCGAGGAGGCCGGGCAGTGCCCCGGCGCGGGGTCGGGCAGACCTTCCTGCCCCTCGACTTCGCCTTCACCGGCCGGTTCCCCGGGGTTGCCGGGCTTGCCGGTCCCTGCGGGGAAATCGATCCCATGCGGCCCCGTCGCTTCACACGCGGTCAGCCCGTTCGCCGCGCCCGGGGAAAGCGAGGTGCCGGCCGGTAGCGTCAGCTGCACGGACTTGTACGGCGGGGTCGCCGTAGCCGAGAACGCGTTTGGCGCCTGCGGCGTTTCGAGGTCCAGCCGGTACCCCGAGGGCTCATCCGCCGCGGTGCTGTCGCCTGCGACGCGTTCGTTGGGGCCCGCGGCCAAGTCCGCGGAGAGTTGCAGGTTGCTGCAGCCTTCGAGGGCCGGGAATACGCTGCTGGTCGCGCTGAGCATCGTGCCGGGGTTTTCGTGGCTGTTGAGTTCCACGCCCATCTCGCGTGCTGCGGCGCTCTCGCTGCAGTCGCTGGGGTCGGTCATGAACGCCCCGCGGTCGTAGGCGAATTCTTCGCCGGTTTCCTTGGTGTAGTGTTCGCTGAGGTCGCCGTCGAACGTCGCGACGAGCCCGAGCAGCCGTCCGGCCACGGGTATCCCGGGGGTGCTGACGCGCAGCGCGTATTCCCCGTCGTGCTCCACGACGTTCGCGTAGGTGAAGAACGTGAGGTTGTTGGTCGCGAACGCGAACTCTGCCGCGTACCCCTTCTCCGGGGTCACGCTGTAGATACCGGGCTCATGCGCCGGACCATACTCTTCATAGGCAAACACATGGCCGGTGACCATCGCCAGGACTGTTCCCACGCGGCTTGAGAGCGGACACCCGGTATGCCCTTGCGGAAAGGTTTCCACGATCGCTACCGGACACGTGTCTGCGACCGCAGGATCGCCCAACAACCCGACCGGGAGATAGAACACGAGATCCTTGACCGCTTCCACCGGTGCTCCAGATTCTCCCGGCTTTTCGAAGTTGTTCAGCGTCAGCGAGGTCGTCAGGAAGTTCGGGTGCCCCGCGGCCTGCGCGAACGGTTCGCCGGCAGGACCGGTCGCCTGGACCCGGAACCCGCTAACACCCGCCGGTCCCGTTTCGTGTTCGTGTTCGGCGACACGCATAACCGCCGCACCACTCGCCGGCATCGCAGCGCCGCCGCCGCTGACGCTCGCGACACTCGCAACGCTACCCAGCGCGCCCGCAACACTGAATTCCACGTATACGATGTCGAATCCGCCGGGTACGAGCGCTTCAGAATCACGACACTTCACTTCCCCCGGCAGCCGTTCGCAGACCGGCGTGCCTTCTTCCGGTTCCACTCGCACATTGGTCGCGGCGAGTCCGGCCGGGATCGGGACCGACACAGTGAATTCGCCGCTGCTCGCCGCGCCACCGACATTCTCGACTACAACCCAATACCTGCCGATCGTGCCGGGCTTGTCCGGCAGGACGGTCGGGTTGGCGACGTCGGTGACCTGCCACGCCGGCGCAGGAACCACCGCCGACGCCCATGATGCCGGCACAACCACAACACCACCCGCAAGACCGACCAGCAGCAGCACACCAGCGGCCACTGCCAGCGTGCTGCGGCGGGCGATACGGGCTATCTTCAATGGGCTGGTCATGACTGGTGCCTCCGCTTGCCGTCCGCTTTACGTGATCTCGCCTGCTTACTCTTCACGCGTAGCGCGATACAGCGGCCGTGGACCCGTCTTTTATGTTTACCGCAGACCACCCGCTTTTTCTTCGCTGCATGCTTTACCTGGATGCTCGTCACGGGTACCGGCGCCAGATTACCCGTACCTGTCCCGGTGGTGCTGTCCGGCGCACCAAACACAGGCGCCGACACCGAACCGTTTGTGCTGCCTTCACAGCCACGCTCTTCACAGGACCAGCCAGCCGTGCCGGCCGTGCCGGGTGGGAACCCGCCATCGACACGCGCGTCGTAGATGTCGCGCTGCCCGCCATCGGTATCGCCCGCAACCAGCGAATCATCAGTCGTAAACAGGATGTTTGCGCCATCTTCATCCATGGCTTCGAATTGTGCGCCGCACGTTTGGCCTTTGACCTCCTGTGTGTCCTTGCCGTCCGATACCAGGTGCACGCTGCCTTCCGAGAGCCGCCCACCTGTATGGAACACGTACACACTCGTACAATCCCGTTCGGCCGCCGTCGCGCGTTCGCTCAACCGGCCAGCCGTCACAAACGCCACCGTCCTACCATCCGCCGATATATTCAACAGGTTACCCCCCGAATGAAAACCAGAGGTACCAACACGCTGGTTGTGAAGGGATATAGCGCCTTCGGGTTCGATGCCCGCCAGCACACCGTTACCGTTTTCGTTATAGCCGTTTTCGCCCTGAGAGACACGCACGAGTTCCCCCGTTTCCGCGTCATACTCGAACAACTGCTCCAGCGGACCGGTATCGTCAGGCGTCAGGCGCGGCGTATCGCTCGCGAACAACAGGAACTGCCCCCCGCTCCCCGCGACCTCCCCCGGACGGAGAACGAACTTTTTCGACCAAAGATCCGGTTCACCTTCCAGTTCGGGTTCGTTTTCCAGTGTGGCGACGAACGCCGTCCTGCCGTCCAGCGCGTCGTACACGTAAAGGTTATCCCCGCCCGCCGCGGGGCCTTTGCCGAACTCGTTGATATCCGCGCCCGGGACCTCTTCGCGCGAGACGTAGTAGACCCGCGCACCATCCTCCGCGATCCCCACCACACCCTGCACTTCCCCACCCGCGACCAGCACCAGACGTTCACCCACCGGCGCGCCCGCATCGTACTCGTAGAGATTGCACCCACCCGCACCCGGAACGATCGTCGCACACGACGCCCCTTCCCCACTACTATGACTGGAGGTAGCGTTCCCGCTCGCCGTCCCGTCCACCGCGCCATCGGTCAGCTTCTGCGTGCTCGTGAAATACACGCGTTTCCCGTCTTCGGATGCGCCTTCGAACTCCTTCCCCGACACCCCGCCACACGCGCTCGTACACTCGCTCGCGGAAACATCGACCGTTTCCGCCGCACCCGGACTCGTCAACGCACCATGCAACCGCTCATAAACTTCCGCCTGTTCCGTCCCGTTGCATGGGTAGACCGTGAAAAAGACCGCTTCGCCACTCACAGACAACGCGTTATACACAGAACCCAGCGGCGAGCCCGAACCTTGCTCGATCCCGCACGTGTTGACCAGTTTCGTGCTCCCTTTTTCCGCGCCGGTCACACCCACCAGAATCGGCTGGCTGCGCCCCGTCCCACTATATTCATACAACGACCCACCGCTCGTAGTATGGTCAAACGACCGCCAGCCATCCGTCGCCGGAAACTGCGTATACAGCAGGATATGCCCATAGTCACTGGTCGCCCCAACCAAAACCGGGCTGTTTTCACCGACCGCCAGCATGAAGTTGCTTGGTCCTTCGCCTGCCACCGGCGGAGCGAGGGGCCCAACCAGAGCGTATTCGCCGTTCACGGAGCGGATATACAGGTCACGCGTCGAGTACGACTGCGCGGGCGTATGCTGCACCCACAGCGTCTCCCCGCTGTCCGCTTCCTCATCAACCAGTTCCTGCCCGACAAACTGCGAATCCGGCGGATTCAACGGCGACAGACGCCACCCCCCGGGCGTACGCCGATCGAGATACAAAAACGCTTCTTGCAACGGCCACCCCCCACCGGGGTTACCCGCAAATTCACCCTCACTGTCGAGGATCGCCTGTCCCCCATCCCCAGCAAAACCATTGTTTGTGGTCAGCACCGGGTAGCCCTCCTTGTACACCGGCGTGACCATCTCATACGCCCGGCATTCCGGCAGCAAACCCGAATTCAGTTCGCTGCGCAGCGATTCGTTCGGACACCCTTCCCCCACCGCAGCCGTGGCTACGGTCGGCGGCAGCACCAGCAGGCCGAAAGCGACCATCTCGACTACTACAAACAACCAGCGGAAACGCTTCATCTTTCGACCTCCCATAGTGCTGCCGCCAACAATCATTTAGCGAAAACTCCAGCCCATACCGGACGCAAGCTTCGCCTTCAAACCACCCTCCAGCGTCACACCAGAGACGCCGTCCTTCAATTCGCCGCTGCTCTGCAGCGTACGCATCAAAACTTCCTGTTCGACGAGTTCTTCACCACCCGACGGCAGCACAAACGTCGCTTTGCCCGTCAGCGCCACGGTGCCCGCGAGCGCGCATTTCGACCCCACGAGCGTGTATTCCGCCAACACTTTGCCCGACGCCGCTTTGACCGCCAACACATCTTCAGGGCTTTTGCTGCCCAGCGACGCCGCGACGCTCAACGGCTTGCTTTCAATCGCCGTGCCTTTCAGGGTACAATTCCCCGAAGTCACACCGCACCCCGTCAACACGAGATGTTCAATACCGCCACCGGCAGGCGCAGCGATACTCGCACCCTTCAATTCGACACCCGTACACCGGATCTTGATACCAAACCCTTCTTCCAGCCTGACTTCTTCAACCATTTTCACCGTCGGCGCCAGCGACGCCGACCCCGCCAGTTCTTCCCCACCGACATGCCACGAAGCCGCCGAAGCGGACCCCGCGCCAACAGCACCGATCGCCCCCACGACGACCAGCGCCAACACGGCCTTCCTAAACAAATACGACACAGCAACCTGCCTTTCCTGTCTGTCTCATTCGTCCCCCGAACGGGGACCGGTCTCACTACCAGCACGCCCGCTAAGCGAGCGAGCAACCTCGACGCCGGTGACAGTCAGCGCCCACGAGTTCGCCGCGCCGTTCGCACGCCCGGCACCACGGTTCTCAAGCAGCCCCAGGCGCTGTAGACGCGCAAGCAGCTTGGAGATCTGCCCCGGGTCGGTAATCCCTGCGTACTCGCCGGCCTGCCGGTTACTGGACCCGGGCCGGCGCCCGACGCCCTCGAGCATCCGCGCGGTGCGGTAGGTCACCCGCAACGGCAGCCCCGCCAGCGGGTCGCGCTCCCCGCCGGCACCGGCCAGCACGGGCTGCGGCGCGCCGCTGAAACGCACCGGCGCCGGCGCCCGGCGGCGCCGTTCACGCTGCGCAACAACAGGCCCCAAATACGGCAGCACCACCAGCGCAGACAGCTCACCCAACAGCCCCGCAAGGGGCTCCTCGCGTAGCAGCCGCGCCTGCACGATCGCCAACACCGCACCCAACACACCCTCAGCGGTCAGCTCGCTGGCACCGGCACCCCGCGCGCTCTGGGCCCGCCCCTCGTCAACCAGCGCAACCAGCCGCGCGAGGATCGCCTCACGGGTGTCGAACACGCCGCCGCTTCCCCGCGCCGCGTGCACGACCAGCGCCCGCGCGAGCCCCGGCTCACGATCACAGAAACACAAAAGCACCCACAGCCCGCGCCGCATCCGCTCCCGCCAACCAAGACCCCCAAGCCCCGCCATCGCCAGCTCGCACCCGACACGCCCTGCGATGTCCTCCAAAACCGCGACCACGCACTCATCGCGATTGGCAAACAGCTCATAGAACGTCCGCCGCGACACCCGCGAACGCCCAGTGATCTCCGCTACCGTCGTGCGCTCATAACCCAAATCATCCAGCGCCCCCGCACACGCACCGAACAGCCGCGAACGCTGAATCCCAGCCACCCGCCCACCAGGCACCCCGCGCCCAACAGCACCACGCCCACCCTGCCGCCGCGCCCGCGCAGGCACCTAAACCACCCCTGCAGGTATCGGCAGACCATCCCAGCAAACAGAGACGGTCGCTGCGATAGGGCATGCGGCCTTATCCGCCGCAAACACAACAAAACCCTCCCCCACAGGGGGAAGGGCCGCCGGGCAAAAACGCCCAGGCCGACGGCGGCTAGCCGGCGGCGCTAACGGACAAGAGAGAGAGAGAGAGAGAGAGAGATGCGACAGCGCCAAGCTGGCGCATCCATGAGGCACAGCCCCACGACCCGCCAGACCCTTCAAAACGCCTGTCCCCAAAGAACTCACGCTAAACACCAGCTCCCTCATCAAACCCACAGCCCAGCCCTCTCCCAGAACCCGAAACCCACACAACACACGTGCTGAAGGCCAACCGCGAACCCCGCGTCTTGACCCCACCAGACCCTATGTATACCGGCAACACCAGACACCGGCAACACACACAGTACCCCAACACCCCACACATGTCAACCCCCACCCAGGCCGACGCCTCCCCGCCTTCACAGCGAACGCCAGCGTTCGCCGTGAACGCCGCCAACACCTTCGGTAAAATCGAGGGCATGACCGCGAAGGAAAGAGTCTTGGAGCTGGCGCCCGCGTGGAGCGAGCAGCAAGCCGAGCGCGCGCTGCATGCCGCCGAAAGCGACGAGTCCGAGCCGGACTTCGACGTCGTTGGTCTACCCGAGAGCTGGAAGACCTTCGCCGACGGCACCACCCAGCCCAACTGGGTCGCGGCCATCAACCGCTCGCGGCGCGCACATTGACCAAGCTCGTTCTCGACGCGAACGTAGTCGTCTACGCCTGCAAGAGCGCAAACGGCTTCGATGTCCTCGGCGACGCCGAACTGCTCGCACCACCCCTGATGTGGTCCGAGGCCCGCGCGAGCATCCGCGAGACGCTGTGGCGTGGCGAGATCGAGCGCACCGCGCTCGACACATACAAGCGCGTCGCGTCCTGCCCGGTCAAACCCACCAGCCACGCCGGCCTGCACGAAGCGGCGTGGCGCATCTCCGTCGAATTCGGGTGGGCACGCACATACGACGCCGAGTACGTCGCACTCGCCCAGCTACTCGCCTGTCGCCTCGTCACGCTCGACGGACGCCTCCGACGCGGTGCCGACCGCCTCGGCTTCGTAATTACCCCCGCAGAACTCTGACGAACACGGCTAACACCAACGCAGACCAGCACCTGCCGATCGGCGACCCCTGGCAACGCCAACCGGCACCCCGCGTTACACACAGCGCCTACCTCCGCTTCGTACGCCCAGCCCGCGCCTCGCAGGTTTGCCGAGCCTTGCCCTTCTTCTTGCGGCAGGCCGCGGCCTTGGCTTTCTTACGCGGCTTGGCCTTCCCACACCCGGTCACGCCGACCTTCGTCGTCTGCGTCAGCCGCGCGCCGTTCTGGGCGACGATCGTGGTCGGCATCGTCAGCGCCTGGCCGCAGAGGTCGTAGCTGTTGTGCGGCAAGACGGCCGCCAGCGCGGAGTGCGGGCCCTCGGGCAGCGTCGTTTCAAACGTGCTGATCGGTGCGTCGGGGACGGTTTCAAAGCGCGAGTAGGTGTACCCGCCCTTGATCTGGGTCTTGCCGTCGAGCACGATCGTGATGCCTTCGCCTTGGAGGACGAGCTCGACGTCGGGGAACGCGGCGGAGCCGTGTGAGACCAAATAGGCCGGCCCGGTAAGCGGCACGCCGAGGATCGGCGTGTGGGCTGTGGCGGTGCCGATGTCCGACGCTGCGGGGCAGCCGGCGGGGTTGGCGTTGAACTGTGCTTCGGTACACGCTTTCTTGAGCGTCGCCAGGCGCGCGGGGAGCGCCTTGGGTAGCCTCAGCTGCACCTTGGCGATGTTCGCCTGCCCCGACCCGGAGGTCACCTTCACGGACAGGCTCGCGCCGCCTTCACGGCTCGCCTTCGCCTGCGTGCTCGCCGTCAAAACAGGCTTGAACGGCAGATCACGACACCCGTTGGCTTCAAACGGCGAGGAGACGTTCGTCGCCGTCCCGCTGGTCGAGGTCACGGTCCCGGTGATGCTCATCCGCGAGTAGTTCGTCGGGTTCAGCGTAAACGCCGGGTCGTTCAGCGTGACGTTGATCGTACGGATCCGCAAAGGCACGCCGTCGATGAGCTGCGGCAGCCCCCCGGGCTGCCCGACACCAGGCGTTTCCGCAGTCGCACGCCGTCAGCCCGTTCGCCGCACCCGGCGAAAGCACGGTGCCCGTCGGCAGCGTGAAACGCACGTCCCTGACCGGCGGGGTACCCAACCCCACTTCGATGTTCGGCGCCTGCGGGACCTGCAGATCGAGCCTGTAGGCGGAGGGCTCGTCGGCCTCGGTGCTGTTTCCGGGCTCGCGGACTTCGGGGCCCGCGCTCAACGCCGCGGCGAAGCTCAACAACCCGCGGACAAGAGAGAGAGAGAGAGAGAGAGAGAGAGAGAAAAAAAAAAACACGCCGCCCGAGGTGTCAACCCCGAGGGAGCGCTCGGGCCATGCGCCCTGCGTCCGGCAGCGAACCCCATCCCGGGCCGGCAACGCCGGCCCCATCCCAAAAACTCTAACCCAGCCCCAGCTGCGCGGCGTACGTCGCGCGGTACGCGCGCTGCGCGCTCAGCACCCGCCGCACGTATTCGCGGGTCTCGGGGAACGGGATCTTCGCCACGGTGAGCTGCCCCCCGGCGGCGCGCGCCTGCGCGACCCATTCGTCGACGTTGGTCAGCCCGGCGTTGTAGGCCGCGACGGCCAGCAGCTCGTTGCCGTCGTAGTGGTCGAGCAGGTAGCGCAGGTAGTAGCTGCCGTAGGCGATGTTGACGGCGGGCGTGGCCAGGTCGGCAGGCTGGAAGTCGATGCCGCCGGTGCGGCGCGCCAGGAACTCGGCGGTCGAGGGCAGGATCTGCATCAGCCCCTGCGCCCCGGCGGGGGAGGGCCGCGGGTCGAACTTCGTCTCGGCGTAGATCACCGCGGCGATCAGCGTCGGGTCGAGATGCTTGGCGGCGGCCTGCGAGCGGATCGTCGACGCGTCGGCGAGCGGCAGCGCCAGTTCGTGCACCGCGTGCTGCAGCCGCGTGGCGACGAACACGACCGCGGCCAGCGCGAGCCCGAGGGCAACCAGCGTCCGCAGCGCGCGGCCGCCCGGCCCACGCGGTCTGAGCCGTCGTCGGCGGCGACGAGCGCGGTGGCGTGGGTATGCGAGCGCTCCCCCGCGCGACCGATCCGCGTGCGAGCGTCTGCGGACGTACGCGTCCGCGCGCGACGGGGCGTTCACCGGCAGCACCCCCGCCCGACACCAAATGCTGCCCCTCGCGCCCTGCAGCACCCCCGCCTGGCAGCGAATGCTGCTTTGCACATACCGCAATATTCCAGGCTGGCATCAAACACTTCTTTGCGGACCAGATCGCGCGCGCGTACACGCGCGGGCGCGATTCGCTCTCCAAAATAGACACCCACACCCCCCACCCGACCCCCTCGCCGGCACACGGCGCCTCCCCGCAGCGCTTGCGAGTTGCGGTTCATGCGTGCAGCTTGTCAAGAACGTCCGACAACACCTTTTCCAACTCGCGGGGAGAGCGGTCGTTGCGCACGGCGAACGTCGCACGCCGAGCCTTCTCCTCCTGCGAGAGTTGGCGCGCGGCGCGCTCGTCCCCCAGCGCGTGCCCGCGCCCGGCGGCCCGCTCGCGGCGCAGGCCCTCCGACGCGACGACCGCGATCGTGGCGTCGTAGGCGCCCTCCATGCCGGCCTCGAACAGCAGCGGCACCTCGACCACGGCGGCCCGCGGCGGCGGCTCGGCAGCGCGCGCATCGCTGAGCCACTGCGCCACGCGCGCGCCGACCAGCGGCCACAGCAACCCCTCGAGCCAGCGCCGCTCGCCTTCCTCGGCGAACGCCCGCCGCGCGATCGCGGCACGGTCCACAACACCGCCCGGCGCGGCCTCCGGCCCCCAGCGTTCGACGACGGCGGCACGTAGCGCGTGGTCGTGCGCATAGAGGTCGTGCACGACCGCGTCGGTCGAGAGCACCGCCGCGCCAAGCCGCTGCAGCGCCGCGAGCGCCGTGGACTTGCCGGCGCCCATCCCGCCGGTCAGCCCGACGAACGGGACCTGCCGCTCCCCGTCCCCCACGTCGCGCACCCGGGTCGTGCGTCTCGCCAGTCGGCGCGCGGCCGGCTAGCCGTCCTGCCTGGCCTGTGCGGCGGCGGGCTCAGCCTCCGCGGCCGGCTCAGCCTCCTCGGGAGCCTCCTCAACGGCGGCGGCAGCCTCCTCCGGTGCAGTGTCCTGTGGCTCCGCGGGAGCCTCCGCGGCCGGCTCAGCCTCCTCGGGAGCCTCCTGCTCCACGACAGCCTGCTCGGGCGCAGCAGCCTCCTCCGGTGCAGCGTCCTGCGGCTCGGCGGCAGCCTCCGCAGCCGGCTCGGCAGCGGACTCGACCTCGGCTGCAGCGGCCTCGGGCACCGCGTCCTGCGGCGCCGGCTCGGCTTGAGCCTCTGCGGCCAGCGCAACCTCCGCCGCCGGCTCGGCGGCCTGTGGCTCGGCCGGCGCAACCTCCGCCGAGGGCTCCGCGGCCTCCGGCTCGGCCGGGGCAGCCTCTGCCGCCGGCTCCGCGGGAGCCTCCGGCGCCGGCTCGGCGGCAGCCTCCGGCGCAGCCGCGACCTGTGTCTCCGCAGCCTCAGCCGCAGCAGCCGCCGGCTCGGCTGCCTGCGCCGCAGCAGTCGTGTCGGCGGCCGGAGCAGCCTCGCCCTCCGCAGTCGCCTCGGTCGCCTGAGTCGCTTCCGGTGCGCCCGCAGCGACGCCAGCCTCAGGCGCAGCCGCCTCGGCCTGCGCTTCCCCCTCGCCCTGCCCGGCGGCCTTGCCCTCCTGGCGGTGTTGGGGCAGCGGCAGGATCTGGTCCTCGACGCGCTTGGCCGACAGCGACAGCCGTCGGCGCTCGGAGTCGATCTCGAGGATCTTGACGCGGATCTGGTCCCCGGGGTGGACGACCTCGCGCGGGCTTTCGACGTGGTGGGCGGCAAGCTCGGAGATGTGCACAAGCCCCTCGACGCCGTCAAGAATCTCGACGAACGCGCCGAACGTGACGACCTTCGTGACGGTGCCCTGCAGCTCGTCGCCGATGTTGTAGGTGTCAACGATGCGCTGCCACGGGTCTTCCTGGGTCTGCTTGAGACCGAGGGAGATGCGCTGGCGGTCGCGGTCGATGTCCAGGACCTTGACCTGAACGGTGTCGCCGATGTTAAGGATCTCCGACGGGTGGTTGACGTGCGACCACGACAGCTCGGAGATGTGGATCAGACCGTCGATGCCGTCGAGGTCGACGAACGCGCCGAAGTCGACGATGTTCGAGATCTGGCCCTCGACGACGAGCCCGGGCTGCAGGCGATCGAGGATCTGCTGGCGGACCTCCTTGCGCTCCTCCTCGAGCACGGCGCGGCGTGAGAGCACGACGTTGTTGCGGGAGCGGTTCAGCTCGATGACCTTCGTCTCGATCTTCGTGCCCATGTAGTCGTCGAGGTTCGGCACGCGGCGGATGTCGACGAGCGACGCGGGCAGGAAGCCGCGCACGCCGAGGTCAATGATCAGGCCGCCCTTGACGACCTCGATGACGGTGCCCTCGACGGGTTCGCCGGAGTCGGCGGCGCCCTCGATGCGGCGCCAGGCTTTCTCGAAGCGGGCGCGCTTCTTGGACATGATCAGGCGCCCGTCCTGGTCCTCCTTGGTGAGGACGATCGCGTCGACCTCCTCGCCGATGTGGACCTCATCGTGGGGGTCGACGGATTTACGGATCGACAGCTCGCCGGAGGGAATGACGCCCTCGGACTTGTAGCCGATGTCGACAAGGACCTCGTCCTTGTCGATGCGTACGACGTGGCCGGTGACGACCTCACCCTCCTCGAATGGCTTCAGGGTGGCGTCGTAGTTGGGGACGACGTGGCCGTCGACTTCGAGGAGGAGCCCGTTGGAGCCCTCGACCACGTGCGTGTCGGGTTTCTCGGTAAGTGCTTGCACGGCTGCAAGCCTAGCGCAGCGCTGCCGGGCGCGAGTGGCGAGCGGGGTGACAAGACGCCGCGAAAGGGCGATTCGCGCACGCGCACGCGCGGGAGCACAGTCAAAGCCTCGCGCACGCGCGCACACGCGAATCGCCCTCCGACGAACACACCAACCCACGCCCGACGCACACACCAACCCACGCCGGCAAACCCCTAGGCCCTGCGGGCCAGGCGCGCACGCACGCGGCCGGGGCACCTATCATTCCGCGGGCGATGCCGCTGAGAGCGACCAAGCGCGGGGCGGACCGCACACCGCTGCAGCGCGACTGCGACGTGTTGATTTGCGGGGCGAGCTTCGCGGGCCTGGCGATCGCGCGCGAGCTGGCGGGAACAGGCGCACGGGTGCTGGTGATCGACCGCTACGAGATCGGCGAGCGGCAGACGTCGGCGTGCGGGATCCCCACAGACTGGCTGACGCGTCTCGGACTGGAGGGGTCGCTGCTGCAGACGTTCGACGAGCTGCAGGTGCACACGCCGTGGGCGACGACCCCCTGGCGGCTGCCGTGGACGTTTTCCACTTTCGACTATCGCGAGCTGTGCGCGACGATGTGGGAGCAGGCGGCGGCAGACGAGACGGAGTTCGAGACGGCGAAGGTGGAGCGCAGGACGGGGTCCACGGTGCAGACCGACCGCGGCGAGCTGACGGCGCCGCTGATCGTCGACGCGCTCGGCTGGCGGCGGGTGCTGTCCAATGCTCCGCCGATCCAGCCGCCGAACGCGAGGCTGTCGCGCGGGCTGGAGGTACACCCGGGCGGCCGCGGCGAGCAGATGGAGCTGTGGATCGACGCGCGCTACATCCGGGCGGGGTACGCGTGGAGCTTTCCGGCGCGCGAGGAGGTGCGGGTCGGCGTGGGCTCGTTCCGGCCCGCCGACCACGTCAAGGAGCCCACCGTGCGGCTCGCAGGCGAGCTGGGCCTGCCGCCCGACGGCTACCAGGGCAACTGGATCCCGCACGAGCTGCGCGCGGCGGTCGAGGACGGCGTGTTCTTCGTCGGCGACTCCGCCGGGCACTGCCTGCCGCTGACCGCGGAGGGAATCCGCACCGCGTTCTACTTCGGGATCGCCTGCGGGCGTGAGCTGCGGGCGGTGCTCGCCGGCCGCAGCGATCGCGCGAGCGCGCTGGCCCGGTACGGGGCGTTCTCGGAGGCGCACCGCTGGAAGTTCCGATGGCTGCTGCGCACGCAGTACGCAGTCGGCCAGCTGACGCCGACCCGCACGGTCAGCGTGCTCGTGCGCGCGATGGCGCACCGCAGCATGTGCGAGTGGTCGTTCAACCACTACATGCGGGTCGCGCCGCCAACGTTCGCGGAGCAGTACCGGCCGGCTGGGGCGCGGGCGGCGGCGGCCGCGTCGGCGGCGGCAACGGTGTAGCGCGAGCCAGCGGAGCAGATCTTCCGACGGTGACAGCGTTGGCCGCCATGCCCGAGGCGGACCACTCGAGCTGACGGATACGGCCCGCTCGCTACGCTTCGCTGATCGAAGCTGGGACCTGTGGAGCTGGCGACGCAGGGCGTCTGGCTGTAGACGCGACGCCCTACCCCGTGACCTCGCGGTAAGCCGCGGCGAGCAGCCGCACGCCCTGTTCGATCGCGGGCTCAGAGAGGTTGCCGTAGCCGAGCAGGATGCCGGGCGGGCCGTCGTGGTGGTGGTAGTGCCAGGAAAAGCCCTCCAGGCCGACGTCGCGCGCGGCGGCGGCACTCAGCAGCGCCGCCTCGTCAACTTCGGGAGGCAGCGCGGCGGGCAGGTAGAGCCCGGCGGCGCTGCCGCCGGGCCGGGCGTCGGGGAGGTGGCGGGCGAGAGCGGCGATCAGCGTGGCGCGGCGGCGGCGGTAGCGCGGACGCATGCGCCGCAGGTGGCGGTCCAGCTCGCCGCGGACCAGGAAGTCGCAGAGCGTGAGCTGGCTGAGCGTCTCACAGCCGGCGTCCTCGAGTGCCTTGGCGGAGAGCAGCGGCCAGGTGAGCCAGGAGGGCATCAGCATCCAGCCGAGGCGCAGGCCGGGCACGAGGCGCTTGCTGGCGGAGCCGATGTAGAGGACGCGCTCGGGAGCAAGGCCCTGCAGCGCACCGACGGCGACGCGGTCGTAGCGGTACTCGGCGTCGTAGTCGTCCTCGACGATCAGCCGCTCGTGCTCCTCGGCCCACGCGATCAGCGCGGCGCGGCGCTCGCGCGCGAGCACGTGGCCGGTCGGGAATTGGTGCGCCGCGGTGACGACGACCGCGGCGACGTCGGTGCGCGCAAGCTCCTCGACGCGCAGCCCGCGGTCGTCCACGGGCACCGGTACGGCGTGCAGGCCGGCCTGTTCGACGACCAGCCGGTGGACGTGCCATCCGGGCTCCTCCAGCGCGATGCGCTCGACGCCGCGCGCACGCAGGACGCGGCACGCGAGCGCGAGCCCCTGCACGAAGCCACCGCAGACGAGCATCTGCTCCGGGTCGGTGGCGGCCCCGCGCGCGCGGCCGAGATAGTCGGCGAGCGCCGCGCGCAGCACGGGCAGGCCACGGGGGTCGCCGTAGCCGAGCGCGGCGTGCGGAGCGGCGCGCAGCGCGGCGCGCAGGGAGCGCAGCCAGCTTTCGCGCGGGAACGCGGCGAGGTCGGGAAGACCCGGGTGGAAGTGGTAGGCGAAGCTGGGCAGCAGCGAGCGGGCGACGGGCTGGTGCGTGGGCGGGCTGACGGTCGCGGCAACGCGTGCCCGCGCGCCCTGGCCGGTGCGCAGGTAGCCCTCGGCGGCGAGCTGGCCGTAGGCCTCGGTGACGACGCCGCGGGAGATGCCAAGCTGCGCGGCGAATGCGCGGGTCGAGGGCAGCGCGCTGCCGGAGGGCAGCCGTCCCTCGCGGATCGCGGTGCGCAACGCGCCCTCGATCTGCTCATGCAGCGGCAGGGAACCGTCGCGGTCGAACTCGACGAGCAGCTCGGTGGCGGCCGACCCGGTACCGGCCACGCCCACAACTGGTCCTGTGTACACAGTCATTACTGGCACTGTATACCGAGCCAGTCGTGGCGTAGTGTGGTTCGCGAAATCGCAACCATGCGCGCGTAGGAGGCCGCAATGAACAGGATGCAACCCGCCCGCCCCCGCGCCCATCCCGTGCCGAACAGGCGCCTGCCGGCGGCGCTGCTGACGGGCCGGATGGCGGCGCGCACGGCGCCGCGCGGCGCGCGCACGATCCACGAACAGCCGCGCACAGGCTCGCCGGCGGAGATCCCGCGGCACAAGCGCGCGCTGGTGGTGACCTACCGCCGCAGCGGCCGGGCGGTACCGACGCCGGTGTGGGCGGCCGCGGGCGAGGACGGGCGCCTGTACGTGCGCAGCGAGCGCGCGGCGGGCAAGGTCAAGCGTCTGCGGCGCGACTCGCGGCTGCTAGTGGCGCCTTGCACGGTGCGCGGGCGCCCGCTGGGCAAGCCGTTCGAGGCCACGGCACGCGTGTTGGCGCCGGAGGAGGAGCAGCGCGCCGAGCAGGCGCTGGTCGCACGGTACGGCTTCGGCCGGTGGCTGTTCGAGCACTCGGTCGACGTGGCGCGCATCGACATGTGCTACCTGGAGATCGTGCCGGGCCCGTGGGAGGACGCAGACGTAGGCGCGCGGGCCAGCGGCGCAGCAGGCGGCGCGCAGACGTCCAAGGGCGCCGCCGCACAGGAGGCCGGCGAGGCGAGCGGCACACCCGTCGCCCCCAACGGCCCGGGCGGCACACGCATGGGCGCGCCAGCGGACGGGTAGGCTCGCAGGACGATGCGCGTCTTTATCGCAGGTGCCACGGGTGCGATCGGCCGCGAGCTGGTGCCGGCGCTGTTGGCGAAGGGCCACGAGGTGACGGGGATGACGCGCTCGCCGCATAAGGCCGGGGCGCTGCGCGCCGCGGGCGCGGAGGCGGTGGTGGCCGACGCACTCGACCGCGAGGCTGTCGTGGAGGCTGTGCGGCGGGCGCAGCCGGAGGCGATCGTGCACCAGCTGACGGCGATCCCGGCGCTGCTCAACCCGCGGCGGATCGAGCGCGACTTCGAGCTGACTGACAGGCTGCGCACAGAGGGCACCCGTAACCTGCTGGCGGCAGCGCATGCGGCGGGCGCAAAGCGCGTGCTCGCGCAGAGCATCGCGTTCATGTACGCGCAGGGTCCGCCGGGGACGGTGCACGGCGAGCACGACGCGCTGCTCGACGGCGAGCAGGTGCCGAAGGACTTCAGGCGCACGGCGGGCGCAGTACATGAGCTGGAGACACTGGTCGGCGCGGCGGACGGGATCGTGCTGCGCTACGGCTACTTCTACGGTCCGGGCTCGTCGATCGCGCGCGCGGGGTCGTTCGCAAATGAGCTGGCGCGCCGGCGCATGCCGGTCGTGGGGGACGGCGCGGGCGTGTGGTCGTTCATCCATGTCAAGGACGCCGCAAGCGCGACGGTGGCGGCGCTCGACCACGACGGCCCGGCGGTCTACAACATCGTCGACGACACCCCCGCGCCGGTGCGCGAGTGGCTGCCGGCACTCGCGCAGGCGGTGAACGCACCGCGGCCATGGCGCGTGCCAACGTTCATCGGGCGACTGGCCGCAGGCGAGTACGGCCTGCGCACGATGGTGAGCGTGCAGGGCGCGTCCAATGCGAACGCCAAGCGCGAGCTGGGCTGGCAGCCGCAGTACCCAAGCTGGCGCGAAGGGTTTCGCGACGGGCTGGGGTAAGGGGCCCCTACCAGATCACCGGTGCTTCGTAGGCGCGCAGACGTGGGTCGCGGCTCACGATCGACATCCCCTCGACGAGCGCCTGTGCGACGAGCAGGCGATCGAAGGGGTCGCGGTGGTGGCGGGGCAGGGTGGCGACGCGGGCCGCGTGCGCGTCGACCACGGGAAGGCCGCGGAGCCCCTGCCTGTACAGGTACTCGTGGAAATCCGCCTGTACGTCGAGCTTGCCCAGCCCGCGCTTGACGACCACCTCCCAGACGGACGCGGCGCTCAGCCGCCGCTCGACCCCGTCGTCTTCGATCATCGCTCGCGCCCCCTTCGAGAGACGCCGGTCGCCCTTCAAGAACCAGAGCGCGGCGTGGGTGTCGATGATCAACACAGAAGGTCTTCGCGACCGCCCTCGAAGTCGTCGAGCAGCTCCTCGGGCAGCTCGTCGAAATCCTCGGCGAGCTCGATCTGACCTTTGAGCACCCCGAAGAGACTCTCGCCAACCGCCACGGGCTTGATCGGCTCCAACCGCACGACGGGCTTGCCGCTGCGAGTGATCACGACTTCCTCGCCGGCCTGCGCGGCGTCGACGAGTCGCGAAAGGGTCGTCTTGGCCTCGTGCATTCCAACGCTGGTCGCCATGCCCATCGCAAGACGATACCAAATCAACGCCCTTCTAGCTAGCCTAGCTCACCGCCGTACGACCAGCGCGACTCCCGCGGCGAGCAGCACGATCCCAAGGACGCGGTGCCAGCCGACCGGCTGGCGCGCGATGCCGAGCAGGCCGAAACGGTCGATCGCGACGGAGATCGCGAGCTGGCCGCCGATCACGGCGGCAGTGAGGCCGCTCGCGCCGAGGGTGCGTACGGCGAAGATCGCGACGGTGACGTAGGTCGCGCCGAGCAGCCCGCCGACGAACGCCCACCACGGCGCGCGGCCGATGTGCGCAAAGCCGCCGAAGCCGCCGACGTCGCCGCGCGCAATCGCCAGAACGAGTACGAGCGCGAACGTGCCGACGAGGAACGAGACGGTCGCCGCCTGCACGCCGCCGACGGAGCGGCCGAGGCGCGAGTTGATCGGCGCCTGCATGCCCACGAGCGTGCCGGCGCCGACCGCGAGGATCAGCGCGAGCCCGCGGCTCACTCCACGCCAACCTTCGCGTGCTTCGTTCCGCCCGCGCCGAGCACGCGCCCCTCGACGTTCTCTTCGCTTCCAACCGGTCGCGCCCACGCCGACTTGACGACGATGCTCACTTCGCCTCCAGCCAGTTGCGTCCGACGCCGACGTCGACGGCCATCGGCGGCTGGTGCGTCCAGACGCTGACCATTTCGCGTTCGATCAGGGCACGGGCGGCGGGGACCTCGGCGGGCGGCCCTTCGAACAGCAGCTCGTCGTGGATCGTGAGGATCAGCCGCGTGGCGAGACCGGACTCGGCGAGCGCGTCGTGACAGCGGACCATCGCGAGCTTGATAATGTCGGCGGCGGTGCCTTGGATGACGGTGTTGACGGCCAGGCGCTCGCCGAGGGTGCGCACCTGGTAGTTGCGGGCGCGCAGCTCGGGAACCTGGCGGCGGCGGCCCCAGAGGGTGGTGACGTAGCCTTCGTCGCGGGCGCGAGCGATCGTGTCGGAGATGAACTGGGCGACGCGGGGGAAGCGGGCGAGGTAGGTCTCGATGAACTCGCGGGCCTCCTCGCGGGGGATGTTGAGGCGATCGGCGAGGCCGTAGTCGGAGAGGCCGTAGACGATGCCGTAGTTGATCATCTTGGACTTGGCGCGCATGCCGTGGTCGATCTGGTCCGGCGCCACGTCGAAGACCTGGGAGGCGGTGGCGGTGTGGACGTCTTCGCCGCGCTCGAAGATCTCCATCAACACGGGCTCTCCGGCGGCGTGCGCGAGCACGCGCAGCTCGATCTGGGAGTAGTCGGCGGAGATCAGCACGCAGTCGGGCTCGGCCTCGAAGCAGCCGCGGATCTCGCGTCCGAGGGCGGTGCGGATCGGGACGTTCTGCATGTTGGGGTTGGTGCTGGAGAGGCGGCCGGTTTGCGCGACGGCCTGCAGGAAGGTGGTATGGACGCGGGAGCGCTCGTCGACCTGGGCGGGGAGCACGTCGAAGTAGGTCTTGATCAGCGTCGACAGCTCGCGCCAGCGCTCGATGCGGGGCACGATCACGTGCTCGGAGCGGATCGCCTGCAGCACGCGGGCGTCGGTTGAGTAGCCCGTCTTGCCGCGGCGCTTGCGCGAGAGGCCGAGTTTGTCGAACAGGATCGCGCCGAGCTGCTGGGGGAGGCGATCAGGAACTCCTCGTCGGCGAGCGCGAAGATTTCCTGTTCCAGCTCGGCGATCTCGTCGCGGACGCGGGCGGTGATCTCCTGGAGGCGGGGCACGTTGAGGTGCACGCCGGCGCGCTCCATGTCGCGCAGCACGCGCACGAGCGGCAGCTCGATGTCGTCCATCACGCCTTGCAGGCCGCGCGCGGCGATCTGCTCGCGCTGCCAGGCGGCCAGAGCGCCGAGCAGCAGGGCGTCGGCGGCGACGGGGTCCTCGAGCGCGCTGGAGATGCCGCGCTCCTCGCACAGCTCCGAGAACGGGTAGCCGCGGCGGGCGGGCTCGAGCAGGTAGGCGCCGAGCAGCGTGTCGTGCACGAGCCCGGGCGGGACGAGCCCGAGCGACTTGGCGTCGTGCGCGATCACCGGCAGGTCCCCACACGCGGCGACGACCTCTTCGGGGTGCTCGCAGTCGCCCACCAGGACCTCCGGCTCGCCGGGGCTGCCACCGGCCCCTCGGCCGGCGCCGCCGGCCTCGCTCGTTCCGCCGGCCCCTCCACGCGCGCCCCCGGCCTCCCCTCCACCTGCCTCCCCGGCCACCGCCATTACAGCGAAGCGCCAGCGGGGCCCGGAGGCGAAGAGCGCGTCCTCGGGCACGGGAGCGGGCTGGACGGCGATACTATCTCCTCAGCGCCGTGAATCGCGCCCGCGCGCGTACGCGGGCGCGATTCACGGTTCAAAAACATACGAACATCCCCCACCCCCCCACGCCGCACCCGCCCCCGCAGCACCACCTCGGCAGGAGCGGCAGGCACAGCTCCCGCAGCGGCAGCAGCGGCGCCCTCCTGCGCCCCGCCGGCGGACCCTGCCCCACCGGCCTCCCCCAGCGCCTCTTCCAGACGCCGCAGCGGCTCGCGTAGCTCGTACTCGCGAAAGACGGAGCGCAGCTGTGAGCGGTCGGGCTCACGGGCAGCCTCGGCGGCGAGGTCGAGGTCGTCGTCGAGCGGGATGTCGCGGTGCACGGTGGCGAGCTGCATCGAGACGCGGGCGTCGGCGGCGTGCGCGGTCAGGTTTTGTTTACGCTTGGCGCCTTTGATTTGCGCGATGTTCGACAGCACGCCCTCGAGCGAGCCGTAGGTTTGGATCAGCTCGGAGGCGGTCTTATCGCCGATGCCGGGGATGCCGGGGATGTTGTCCGAAGTGTCGCCCTTGAGGCCGTAGAAGTCGGGGATCAGCGCGGGTGGGATGCCGTAGCGGTCGACGACGGCAGAGTGGTCGTAGATCTTGGTCTCGGTGATGCCGCGGGCGGTGGCCATCACCTGCACGAGCCCGTGCTCGTCGATCAGCTGGAAGACGTCGCGGTCGCCGGTGACGATCGTGACCGACAGGGGCGGCGAGGCATCCAGAGCGCGGGCGGCGAGCGACGCGATGACGTCGTCGGCCTCGTAGCCGGCGACCTTGACGTTGCGGTAGCCGAAGGACTCCACCAACGGTTCCATCGCAGGCCATTGCTGCTTGAGCAGGTCGGGGCGGGAGCGACGCTGGGCCTTGTACTCGGAGTACAGCTCGGTGCGCCCGGAGGTGCCGGCGTCCCAGGCGACGATCGTGGGGCAGACGCCGTGGTCGGTGACGATCTTGACGAGCATCGAGGCGAAGCCGAAGATCGCGTTGGTGGGCACGCCGGTGGAGGTCGCGATCGACTCGGGCAGCGCGAAGAACGCGCGGTAGACGAGGCTGGGACCGTCGATCAAGAACAGTCTCCGCCCGGCGGCGGCGGCCGATGGGGAGAAGGCTGTCGCGGGAGTGGCCACGAGGGAGCACTTTAGAGCGAGAACCGCACGCACGAACGCGCCGGGGCGGGACTACGAACGAACAAGCCGGCGCGAGGCTACGCACGAACGCGCCGGCGCGGGGCGGCTCACAATAAGATGGCGGGCCCTCGACCACGGCGGGGCGTGGGCGCCTGGAGGCGCTGCTCGCCGCGACCTGCGCCACGGCTCGCAGAGCCCTCCGTCAACCCAACCCTCCCAACCCCCGCGTGTCACCAGACAGCCCCCCCAGCGCTCAGTACAGGCTCACGATTCGCGTGCGGCTCGACGATGCGCAGGGCGCGTCGGTCGCGGCGGTCACGGGCGCGGTCAACCGGGAGGGCGGCGTGGTGGGTGCGATCGACGCGGTGGAGGTGGAGGCGGGGGGAAGCGTTCGCGACGTCGTGGTGGATGCGGCGGACAGGGCGCATTGGGGCAGGATCGTAAGAGCGATCGAAGCCGTGGGGGGCGTCGATGTGGTCGACACCACAGACCGGACGTTCATGATGCACGTCGGGGGCAAGATCGAACAGCAGAACAAGCATCCGCTGAAGACGAGGGACGACCTGTCGATGGCGTACACGCCGGGAGTCGCGAGAGTGTGTATCGCGATCAAGGATGAGCCGACGAAGGCATACCAGTACACAATCAAGCGCAATACGGTGGCGGTCGTCTCCGATGGGACGGCGGTACTGGGGCTGGGCGATATCGGACCGGCGGCGGCGATGCCGGTGATGGAGGGGAAGGCCTGCCTCTTCAAGGAGTTCGCGGGGGTCGATGCGTTCCCGATCTGTCTCGACACGACCGACCCGGACGAGATCGTCAGGACGGTGAAACTGATCGCGCCGGCGTTCGGGGGGATCAACCTGGAGGACATTTCGGCGCCGAGGTGCTTTGAGATCGAGGACCGGCTGAAGCAGGAGCTGGAGATCCCGGTATTCCACGACGACCAGCACGGGACGGCGGTGGTGGTGATGGCGGCGTTGCTGAACGCGGTGAAGATCACGGGCCGTCGCCTCGAGGACCTGCGGGTGCTGATCATCGGGCTCGGAGCGGCGGGGATCGCGGTGACGAAGATCATGCGGGAGGCGGGCGTAACGGACATCGTTGGGGCGGACTCGCGGGGGGCACTGCACACGAAGCGCGCGGACTACCTCGATGGGAGCATGAACGCGACGAAGCGGTGGTTCGCGGAGGTGACGAACCGGGAGTGCCGCAGCGGCGGCCCGGCTGACGTGATCGAGGGGGCGGATCTCGTGATCGGGCTGTCGGGCGCGAGGGTGCTGCCGCCGGAGGCGCTGGCGAAGATGAACCGCGACGCGATGGTGTTCGCGATGGCTAACCCAAACCCGGAGGTGGCGCCGGAGGAGGCGGCCAAGTACGCGCGGATCGTGGCGACGGGGAGGTCGGACTACCCGAACCAGATCAACAACGTGCTGTGCTTCCCGGGGGTGTTCAGGGGCGCACTCGATGTGCGGGCCAAGGCGATTACGGAGCAGATGAAGATGGCGGCGGCCAGGGCGATCGCGGCGATCGTGCCGGAGGAGGAGTTGCGCGAGGACTACATCATCCCGTCGGTATTCAATCGGGATGTCGCGCCGTCGGTGGCGGCGGCGGTCGCGCAGGAGGCCCGCGCGAGCGGGATGGCGCTGGCGGGCCAGGAGATGGGCTACGCCGCGGGCGAAGCGCCGACGGGCGCGCATCAGGTGGTCGCGCCGGCGGCGCCCGGCAGCCGCCCCACGCACGTGTCAAGCTGAACGGACATGATGCGTGTGACGGTGACTGGAGCGACCGGCCTGCTCGGCCGGCGACTGGTGGCGGCGCTGCAGGAGCGGGGCGACGAGGTGACGGTGCTGTCGCGCGACCCAAACAGGGCGCGCGAGGCGCTCGGGGACGTGCGGGCGCTGGCGTGGGACCTGCTGCGCGAGCCGGCCCCGGCGCAGGCGCTGAAGGGAGCTGACGCGGTGGTGCATCTGGCGGGCGAGAACGTCGCCCAGCGCTGGAGCGAGAGCGCAAAGCGCGCGATCCGGGAGAGCCGGGTGACGGGTACGCGCAACCTCGTGGAGGGGCTGCGCGCGGTCGCGGCGGGCATGGCCAGGCCAGGCGACATGCCGGCGAGCAGGGGAGCAACAGGCGACGTGCCAGAGGACAGCACGCTGGCGGGCGACACACCGGCTGGCAGCGGAGCAGGCGGCGACGCCCCAGCGGGCAGCACGCCGCCGGGCAGCACACCGCCGGGCGGCGCACCGCGCCACGCGGAGATGCCGGCGGCGGAGATGCCGGCGGTGTTGGTAAGCGCATCGGCGGTCGGCTACTACGGCGCGCACGGCGACGAGCCGCTGGACGAGGAAGCGCCGGCGGGCGGCGGGTTTCTCGCGCGGGTGTGCGCGGAGTGGGAGCAGGAGGCGAGACGCGCCGGGGAGGTCGGGCTGCGGACCGTGCAGCTGCGGACCGGCGTGGTGCTCGACCGCGCGGGGGGCGCGCTGGCGAAGATGCTGCCGGTGTTTCGCGCGGGTATTGGCGGCCCGGTGGCGGGGGGACGCCAGTTCGTTTCGTGGGTGCACCCGGACGATTTGGTGGGGATCGCAATCGCGGCAGCCGGCGACGAGCGGTGGACGGGGCCGGTGAACGGGACGGCGCCGGAACCGGTGACCAACCGTGAGCTGACAAGGGCGCTGGCGCGCACGCTGCACCGCCCGGCGGTGCTGCCGGTGCCGGGGTTGGCGCTGCGGGCGCTGTACGGGGAAATGGCGCAGGTGGTGACTGACGGCGCGCGAGTGATGCCGGCGAAGGCACTGATGGCGGGCTACGAGTTCCGCTACCCGCACCTCGGCAGGGCCCTGGCGGCAGCGCTTGGCTGAGAAGCGGGGGTGTGGGGTGGGGATCGTCCGCGCGTGCGAGCCAGCGGACGAGCTGGCCGGGGCGGGACCTCCGTGTCCCGCCGCCGGGGCGCGTCAGCCTGTTTCGAAGGCGCGGTAGAAGACGAGGCGCCCGTGGGCGACCTGATCGATGCCGTAGCGTGAGAGGGTGGAGTCGCCGTTGGCTTCGATCGAGTAGCGCCCGAGCACGCCGTCGCGAGAGCGGGTTGCGAAGAGCTTGTCGATGACGTCCTGGCGGTCGTTGCCGTGCGAGTGGGCGCGGCGGATCGCCAGCAGGACGAGGCTCATCGCTTCGTAGCCGTAGAGCGCGTAGGCGGTGCCAGTTTCGTGGAACGTCGCGCGGTAGGAGCGCAGAACCGCGGCGGCGGCGGGCGGGTAGAGCGAGGTGGGCAGGACGGGGCTGCCGATGTAGGTGGAGCGCCCGGCGGCGCCGATGCGGGCGGCAAAGGAGCTTTCGCCGGACGCGGCGGCGCTCGAACCGGCCGTTGCGCCTTCGCCGTGCCTGCCTGCCCCACCGGCCGCTTGATTACCTGCGCTACCCCCTTGACCACCGGCCCCCTGCCCGCTTTCGCCGTCGCCGCCACCGGTCCCGGGGGCGCTATCGCCGGTGCCGCCTTCCCCGCCACCGGCCCCTTGAGCGCTATCCCCGGTACCGCCTTCGCCGCTCCCTCCCCCGCCCGGCACCGCGCTTTCGTCGAGCGAGCTGGACCCGAGCAGGCGCAGGTGGGGGTTGGCGGCGTGCAGCGCCTGCCACAGGGCGACGGCGCCGGTGTTGGGAAGGCCGCTGAAGAAGACGGCTTGGGCGTGGCTTTCGTCGACCTTGGCGGCCTCGCCGGCGTATTCGGTGCTGGCGGTCGTGTCGAGCGTGTCTTCGCCGACGACGTTGATGCCGGCGCGCTTGGCGTCTTCCATGAGGATCGCGGCGAGCGGGAGGTCGAAGGGGTCTTGGTCCTCGAGCACGTAGAGCCGTTCGATCCCGAGCGTGCGCATGAGCTGCACCTGCGCGGCGGCCTGGATGGGGTCGGTGGGCATCAGGCGCACGAAGGTGCGTTTGCCGGTCTGGTAGAAGCGTTCGGGCTCGTCCTGGTTGGCGTGCAGCGAGGAGGTCAGGCCGACGTAGGGGCTGGCGGGGCTGACCTGGGGGATGTTGGCGGCGTTGACGAACGGCAGCGAGACGGCGGTCGCCTCGGAGTCGAAGTCGCCGAGGTAGGCAATCGTGGTGCTGTCCTGGGCGGCGTACTTGGCGTTGGTCGCCGTTTCGCCGGGCGCCCATTCGCCGGTCTTGGGGTTGGCGTCGTTGAGCGAGGCGTAGCCGACCTGGAAGCGGTGCACGCGCCCGCCGACCTGGGCGAGGGCCAGCTTCTCGCCGCCCACGATCTGGCGCGAAACGGGCGCGAGGGCGCCTTCGAGGGGCAGGCTGGAGTAGACCGTGAGGCGGTTGCCGCTGACGGTGCCGGCGGTCGACACGCCCACCCCGCCGCAACCGGCGACGATGGCCGCCGCGCCGCCGAGCAGGACCGTCGAGACGGCGGCGCGCAATGCGGAAAGCGACGGGCGCAAGCGCAAGGGCCGCTCAGCTGCTGCTACGGCGGCGACCGGGGAGATACCCGGCGAGGATGCGGACGCAGGCTCCGATCAGCATGATGAGCGCGGCGAGCATGAAGGCGTCGAAGCCCTTGGCGCCAAGCGCCCAAAGGACTATCCAGACCATCAGGCCGGCGGTAACGGCGACGACGAGTCCCATGACGGCATCCTATAGGTCGGCCCTCACGGATGCTGCATTGGCGCCTGCCGTCACGTCCAGCTACGCCGCGCGTCGACAGACAGCACACCCGCCAGTATCGAGCGGCCGGGGCGGCACGCAGAGGATGCGTGTGCCACAGACGGTCGCGCTCGCCGGCGCCCTCAGGCTCGCAGCGCCGCGGCCAGCTCGGCGACGAGCGCGCCGACGGCGCCCGCGGGGTCCGCGGACTCGCCGGCGGCCCGCACGAGGCGCGAGCCGACGATCACCCCGTCGGCCCCGGCCGCCGCGGCCTGGCGCGCCTGCTCCGGGGTGCTGATCCCGAACCCGAGCGCGACGGGCACGCTCGTGGCTGCCTTCGCGCGGGCGACGATCTCCGCGAAACGCCCGGCGAGCGCGGCGCGCTCGCCGGTGGTGCCGACGACGGAGACGGTGTAGAGGAAGCCGCGCGCGCGGCCCCCGATCTGCGCAAGGCGCTCGGGCGGCGTGGTGGGCGCGACCAGCGGCACGAGCGCGACCCCGTGCGCGTCGCAGGCGGCGAGCACGTCGGGGGCCTCCTCGAGCGGAAGGTCGGGCACGATCAGCCCGCAGGCGCCGCTGCGCGCAAGCCGCTCGACGAACGCGCGCACACCGGGCGCGTAGACCATGTTGGCGTAACACATGAGCACGACCGGCACGTGCGGCGCGAGCGCCCGCGCGACCTCGAGCACCCCGGCCACACTCGCCCCCGCCGCGAGCGCACGCGTGCCCGCCGCATGGATCACGGGCCCGTCGGCGAGCGGGTCCGAGTAGGGAACCCCCAGCTCGACGATGTCCGCCCCCGCCGCGGCGCACGCCTCGCCGATGCGCTGCGACGCGGCAAGCGTGGGGTGGCCACCCATCACGTACGGCATCAGCGCCGCCGCGCGGCCCTCGGCACGCACGCGTGCGAAAGCGGATGCGATGCGCTGCACACCGGTCTCGCCCACGCCGCTGTCCCCCACACCGCGGTCCTCGCGGGCAATCGCCCCAGCCGCATCCAACCGCGTGCGCTCGCCGACCGCTTCATCGCTTTCGCGGCCGGCAGCCGCACTCGACCCCGGCCGCGTGCCAGCACCCGCCCCCCTGCATCGTTCCTCGCGGCCCGCCGCCACCCCCGACCTCAACCCCGCACCTAGCTGGGCCGCACCACCACCCGCGCGGCCCCCCGTCGCACCCGGCGCGCCGACCCACACGTCGGAGCCGAAGGCGGAGACATTCATCCCGCTGTCACTCCCCGTCCCCGAGACGCCGCTCATGAAAGCGCGATCACCTCTGCGAGGTCCTTGTCGCCGCGGCCCGACAGGCACACGAGGTCCAGCTCGCCGTCCGCCTGGGCGAGCGTCCACGCCAACGCGTGCGCGGTCTCCAGCGCGGGGATGATGCCCTCCAGGCGCGTCACCTCGCGGAAGGCCGCGAGCGCGTCGCGGTCGCTGACGGCGACGTACCGCGCGCGGCCACTGTCGCGCAGGTGGGCGTGTTGCGGGCCGGTGCCCGGGTAGTCAAGGCCCGCCGACACGGAGTGCGCCTCGACGATCTGGCCCTCCTCGTCCTGCATCACCGCCGACAGCGCCCCGTGCAGCACGCCCGCCCGCCCGCCGACCGTGAGCGGTGCGCCGTGGCGGGGCGTGTCGATGCCGTCCCCCCCGGCCTCGACCCCGACCAGCTCGATGTCGGCGTCCCCGAGGAACGCGGTGAAGATCCCGAGCGCGTTCGAGCCGCCGCCGACGCAAGCGATCACGCGCGCCGGCAGCCGTCCCTCGCGCTCGAGCAGCTGCGCGCGCGCCTCGTCGCCGATCACCCGCTGCAAATCGCGCACCAGCGCCGGGTAGGGCGCCGGGCCGACGACCGACCCGATCACGTAGTGCGTGTCGTCCACGTTCGTCACCCAGTCGCGAATCGCCTCCGACGTCGCCTCCTTGAGCGTACGCGCGCCGGCGTCGACGGCGTGGACGGTCGCGCCGAGCAGTTCCATGCGTTGCACGTTGGGACGCTGGCGGCGCGTGTCCTCGGCGCCCATGTAGATCTCGCACCGCAACCCGAGCAGCGCGCACACCGTCGCGGTCGCCACTCCGTGCTGGCCCGCGCCCGTCTCGGCGATGATCCGCCGCTTGCCCATTCTTTGTGCCAGCAGCGCCTGGCCGAGCGCGTTGTTGAGCTTGTGCGAGCCGGTGTGGTTGAGGTCCTCGCGCTTGAGGTACACGGGCCGCCCGACCCGCTCGGACAGCCGGCGCGCGCGATACAACGGGGTGGGGCGTCCCGCGAAGTCGCGCAACAGCCCGTGCAGCTCGGCGCGGTAGGAGGGGTCCTCGCGCGCCTGCACCCACGCCTGCTCCAGCTCGGCGAGCGCCGGCATCAGCGTCTCCGGCACGTACTGCCCGCCGTAGCGGCCAAAACGGTGCTCGACCTCGCCCCCATCCGGGGGCGACGCGCCCGCGGGTGCCTGGGCCGGCCCCTGGGCGTTCGGCTCAACCGCGCTCACGCCGCGGCGCCCGTCGTCGCGGCGTCGGTGTCCGCAGAGCCGGCGACCGCAGAGCCGGCGACCGCAGAGCCAGTACCCGTGGAGGCGGCGACCGCAGAGCCAGTACCAGTGGAGGCGGCGACCGCAGAGCCAGTACCAGTGGAGGCGGCGACCGCAGAGTCGGTACCCGTGGGGGCGGCGACCGCAGAGCCAGTGCCAGTGGGGGCGGCGACCGCAGAGTCGGCGGCCACGGAATCGGTGTCCGCAGAGCTGCTGGCCGCAGGGTTGGTGCCCACAGAGACGCTTGTCGCAGCGCCTGTCCCCACCGCGTCACCGGTAACGTCTGAGTCCGTCGGGTCTGAGTCCGTCGGGTCGCCGCTCCCATCCGCTGCCGTCCCTACCCCGCCGCTTACGCCGGCGGCGCCAACCGCGTCGAAGAACGCGCGCAGCCTCGCGGGGTCCTTGCGTCCCGGGGCGGCCTCGGTGCCGCTCGCGGTGTCGAGCGCGAACGGCTGCGCGCGCGGCCCGAGCTGCGCGATCGCCTCCAGCGCAGCGCCGACGTTCTCGGGTGCGAGGCCGCCGCTGAGGATCAGCGGCACACGCGAGCGCCGCACCCGCAGCAGCGACCAATCGAACGTCTCCCCCGTGCCCCCGCGCAGGCGCGCGCGCTCGGGTGCGCTCGGGCGGGTGTCGAGCAGGTGGTAGTCGACGTGGTAGCGCTCGACGTCGCGCACGTCGCCGACGGAGGCGATCTGCACCGCCTTGATCACGCGCGCCCCGGTGCGGTGCCCCACCTCCGCGCAGTACGCCGGGCCCTCGTCGCCGTGCAGTTGCAGCAGGGTCAGCCCGATCTCATCCGCGGCACGCACGACCTCGTTGATCGGCGCGTTGACGAACACCCCGCACAGCTCGACGCGCCGGCGTAGTGCCGCGGCGATCCGCACCGCCTCCTCGCGCGCGCAGCGCCGGGGGCTGGGCTCGTAGAAGATCATCCCCAGCGCCCACGCCCCGAGTTCGGTCGCGAGTTGCGCGTCCTCGAGACGGGTGACGCCGCAGATCTTCACCTTGGGGACCATCGCGCCATCTACGTTATTGACTCGCGTCCGTTCCCGCGACTCGCGCGGCCCGCGACGCCCGCACGTCCCACGATGCCCTCGCGACCCCCGATGCCTGCGACTCGCGCAGCCCGCAATGCCCTCGCGGCCCGCGATGCCGCGCATCCGTCGATGCCTACGACTCGTGCAGCCCGCGATGCCCTCGCGACCCCCGATGCCTGCGACTCGCGCAGCCCGCAATGCCCTCGCGGCCCGCGATGCCGCGCATCCGTCGATGCCTACGACTCGTGCAGCCCGCGATGCCCTCGCGACCCCCGATGCCTGCGCCCGGGCGCCGGTTGCCCGAGGCCCCTGTCGCCGCGAAGGTCCGACGGGTGCGTTGCCCCAGCAATGCACCAGGGGGCGTGGCCCCCGGCGAACGCCGCCTCAGCCTTCGGGCGTGCTCGGGTTCGGCACCGAGTTGGGCCGCTGCCCGAGTGTGACTTCGATGGTCTTTTTGTCGTAGCCGCCGTTGCCGTTGGCGCGCAGCAGTTCGATCGTGACCTTCTGGCCTGGTTTCTTGGAGCCGATGACGTTGGCGAGTTCGGTGTTGCTCTTGATCGGCTTGCCGTCGACCCCGACGATGATGTCGCCGCCGACCGCCACTTCGCTGCCGTCGATCTTGACTTCGAGGTTGCCCGCGTGGATGCCGGCCTTCGCGGCGGCAGTACCGCCTTCGACCTTCTCGACGAGCACGCCGCTCTTGACCGGCAGGTTGAGCGCCGAGAGCGAGGGGTCGATCGTGAGCGTCGAGACGCCGAGGTACGCCCCGCGGATCGAGACGCCCTTCTCGAGTTCGGGCAGCTCGGTCTTGGCGGTGTTGATCGGGATCGCGAAGCCGATGCCGACGTTGCCGTCGCTGCCGCCGCCGCCCGTCTCGATCTGCGAGTTGATGCCGATCACCTGGCCCTGCGCGTTGAGCAGCGGGCCACCGGAGTTGCCGGGGTTGATCGGCGCGTCGGTCTGCAAGACGTTGAAGATTTCAAAGCCGTTCGGCGCCGTGATGTGACGCTGCAGCGCCGAGATGATCCCGGTCGTCAGCGTGCGCGCAAGGCCGAACGGGTTGCCGATCGCGAGCACCGGTTCGCCGACCTGGACGTTGGAGGAGTCGCCCAACGTCAGTGCGTGCAGCGTCAGCCCTTCGGTCGGTATGCGCAGCACCGCAAGATCGTTGGACGGGTCCTTGCCGACGACCTGCGCGTTGACGGTCTTGCCGTGTTCGAAACTCACGGTCACCTTGACCGCGTTCTCGACGACGTGCCAGTTCGTGAGGATCGTGCCGTTGGCGTTCACGACGAAGCCCGAGCCCGTCGCGGTGCCCTGCTGCTCGCCTTCGCCGAGACCGAACGGAGATTCGGTCTGGCGCACGACGTTGGATGTGACGTAGGCGACGCTCGGCGCGGTGTGTTCGTAGATTTCGTGCGCCGTCGGCGCGCTGGTACTGGCCGTCCTGTTCTTGAACGTCGGCGCGGAGGCGGCGGCAGCAGGTGAAAGGGGAACCTGCTGTACCTCGGTGACCGTCTTCTGTGTCGAACCGAGTCCGCCGAGCGCGGCAATCACCGCGACGACGACGCCGCCTCCGACGAGGGCCGATAGGAACGGGATGGCAAACACACGCTTCATGCGCTCAACATAATGCCCGATCGCGATGAAGGGCGACTAAAGCGTTGCCCCGGTGCTGCTTAAGGAATCGGAATTGGCCGCGCCCGCCGTCGATGTTGCGCCTGCCATCGGCGCCGGGCCCAGCTTCGATGTCGCGCCCGCCGTCGACGCGGCGCCCACCCCACGCAGCGCACGCAGCGCGGCCTCGGGGTCTGGCGCGCGCATCAGGGTCTCGCCGACGAGCACCGCGCGGACCCCGCGCGCGTGCAGCTCGCGCAGCTGCTCGGGGCGTGCGATCCCCGACTCCGAGACGACGGTGACTTCGGGCGGCACGTCGTCGAGCAGCTCGAACGTGCGGGCCACATCGACGCTGAAGTCGCGCAGATCGCGGTTGTTGACCCCGACGAGGTCCGCACCGATGTCGAGCGCGCGCGCCAGCTCGGCGCGGTCGTGGACCTCGACGAGCACGTCCAGCTGCAGCGCACGCGCCCGGCTGTGCAGATCTGCGAGCGCGCCCTGGTCGAGCGCCGCGACGATCAGCAGTACGGCGTCGGCGTCGGCTGCGCACGCCTCGTGAAGCTGGTAGACGTCGACGATGAAGTCCTTGCGCAGCAGCGGCAGGTCGCAGGCGGCACGCGCGGCACGCAGATCGTCGAGCGAGCCGCCGAAGTGGGGGCCCTCGGTGAGCACCGACACCGCCCGCGCGCCGCCGCGCTCGTACGCACCGACGATCGCGTGCAGGTCGGGCGCGGCGTGCAGCGGCCCCGCGGAGGGCGAGCGCCGCTTGAACTCGGCGATCACCGCGATCGCGCCGGCGTCCATCTCGCCTGCATCCATCTCGCCTGCATCCGCCGCGCTCGTCCCTTGGACACCCACCGCGGCCACCGGCTCGCGCGGCGCCCCGAGCGAGGGACGCTCCCGGCGCAGCGCCCCGAGGAAGGGACGCCTGCGGCGCAGCGCGTCGGCACGGGCCGCCTCGGCCCGCGCGCGCAGCTCGGCGAGCGGGACCTCGCGCTTGCGCTGCTCGATTTCGGCGCGGGTGCTGGCGAGGATGTCTTGCAAGACGGTCATGCCACCACCGCAGGCTCCTGCCCGGTGCCGAGCGTGTGTGCGCGGGCTGGAGCGGTGCCGGCGCTGAGGGGCGCGTGGGTGACCACGTGCGAGGAAACCCTCACGACACCGCCTCCTCCCGCACAGGCGCGTGACGGGCGCTGGCCTGTACGTAGCGTTCGAGCGCATCGGCGGCGGCGCCCGCGGCGATCGCCTCGCGGGCGGCTTGAACACCCTCGCGGAGCGTTTCCACGGCGCCGCCCGCGTAGATCGCCGCGCCGGCGTTGATCAACGCGAGGTCGGCGGCAACACCGCGCGTTTCCCCGGCAAGGATCGCGCGCGTGACGGCGGCGTTCTCGGCTGGCGTACCGCCCGCGAGCGCTGGGTCGGCCGGGTCAGCAGCGACCGCCAGGCCGACGTCCCCCGGGGCGATCGTGTAGCGCTCGGCGCGCCCGTCGCTCACCTCCACGACGTGGGTGGGGCCGGCGACCGAGACCTCGTCGAGCCCGTCGGCGCCGGCGACGACAAGCGCGCGCTCGGCGCCGAGCAGCGCGAGCGCACCGGCGACAACGTCGAGGAAGCCGGCATCGGAGACGCCGATCAGCTGGCGGGTCGCGCCGGCAGGGTTGGTGAGGGGCCCAAGCAGGTTGAAGACGGTGCGCACGGCGAGGTCACGGCGCACCGGGATCACGTAGCGGGTTGCCTGGTGGTGGGCGGGGGCGAACATGAAGCCGAAGCCGGCCTCTTCGATGCAACGGGCCACAGCGTCCGGGGCGAGGTCGATGCGGGCGCCAAGCGCTTCGAGCACGTCGGCCGAGCCCGACGGGCTCGTGGCGGAGCGGTTGCCGTGCTTGGCCACCGCGCAGCCCGCGCCGGCGGCAATCAGCGCGGCGGTGGTCGACACGTTGAACGTGCGCCGCCCCCCGCCTGTGCCGGCGGTGTCGAGCAGGTTCTCGCGCGCGGTCGGCACGTGCGTGGCGAGTGCCCGCATCGTGCGTGCAAGGCCTGCCAGCTCCTGGGCGGTCTCGCCCTTGGTGCGCAGCGCGATCAGAAAGCCCGCGATCTCCGTCTCGGTCGCCTCGCCGGCCATGATCTGCGCGAGGACTTCCCCGGCCTGCTCCTCGGTGAGGTCCTGGCGCGAGGCGAGCGCGTCGATTGCGTGAGTGAGGACTGGGTTCGGCATCAGCGACTGTTGATCGTTTGCGCGAGGATTGGATTGGGCATCAGCGACCGTCGAGTTCGGTATCGACGCTGAGAGGCGGCGTGTCGTCGGAGGACGGCACCTCGGAACCACACTCTTCTCGTACCAAGGAGGCCGCGAGGAAATTTCCGAGCAGCTGCTTGCCGTCCTTGGTGAGCACCGACTCGGGGTGGAACTGCACGCCCTCCGCAGGCAGCTGCTTATGGCGCAACCCCATCAGCACCCCATCGCCGCGGGCGGACGCTTCCAGGCAGTCGGGCAAGTCGGGGACGACGACGAGCGAGTGGTAGCGCCCGACGGTCAGCGGGCAGCGCATGCCGGCAAAGATCGTGCGCCCGTCGTGCTCGATCGTGGTTGCCTTGCCGTGCACCGGGGGATGCAGCACCACCCGCCCGCCGAATGCCTGCGCCATCGCCTGGTGCCCGAGGCACACGCCCAGCGTCGGGATGCCGGCTTCGGGCATCCGTCGCACGACCTCCAGCGAGATCCCCGCGTCGTCCGGCGTGCAGGGACCGGGCGAGACGACGCACCGGTCCCAGCGCTCGCGCAGCAGCTCGTCGACGCTCGTGCGGTCGTTGCGCACGGTGTGAACGTCGGCCCCCAGCTCGCCGAGGTACTGGACGAGGTTGTAGGTGAACGAGTCGTAGTTGTCGATCATCAGCACACGCACGGGTGTCACCTGCTCAAGGCCAGTCGACCTGTCGCGTCGCCAGCTCGATCGCGCTCAGCACAGACCGCGACTTCGCACAGGACTCCTCGTACTCATAGGCCGGCTGCGCGTCGGCGACGGTCCCCCCACCTGCCTGGATGTGCGCGACGCCGTCCTTGACGACGACGGTGCGGATGTGGATGCAGGTGTCCAGCTCGCCCGAGTAGGAGAGGTAGCCGATCGCCCCGCCGTAGCCCCCGCGCTTGATTGGCTCGAGCTCGTCGATGATCTGCATCGCGCGGACCTTCGGCGCGCCGGAGAGCGTGCCCGCGGGGAGCACCGAGCGCAAAGCGTCCATCGGCGTGACGCCGGGGCGCAGGGTGCCGATGACGGAGGAGACGATGTGCATGACGTGCGAGTAGGTCTCGACGGCCATGAACGTCTCGACCTCGACGCTGCCCGCCTCGCAGACGCGACCGAGGTCGTTGCGGCCGAGGTCGACGAGCATCACGTGCTCGGCGCACTCCTTGGGATCGTCGAGCAGCTCGCGCGCGATGCGCTCGTCCTCCTGTACGTTGGCCCCGCGTGGACGGGTCCCGGCGATCGGGCGGGTGCTGACGCGGGCGCCGCCGGCGGCGCCCGCAAGCGCGCCCGCGCCCACCTCGCGAGCGTCGGCAGCAGCCCGACCGCCGTCGACCCGATAGCCCTCGCGAGCGCCGGCGCTCGACGTGCTGACGGTCAACAGCGGCTCGGGGCTGGCGCCGGCGACTTGGAAGTCGCCGAAATCCAGGAAGTACATGTACGGGCTGGGGTTGACGGTGCGCAGACCACGGTAGATCGAGAACGCCTCGACGGGCACCGGGGCGGACCAGCGCTGGGAGGGTACGACCTGGAAGGCGTCGCCGGCGTGGATGTAGCGGACGATGCGCGACACCATCCCCTCGAACTGGGCGCGCGGCATGTTGGACTTGAACTCGGGCATCGTGCGGGCAACGTCGGCGCTGGGGGGCGCAGCGCGCGGCACGGGCCCGGCGAGCGCGTCGCGAATCTCGGCGATCGTGCGGGTCGCGGCCGCGTGGGCCGCCTCGATGTCCGGCTCGGCGTCGAGGTCGGCGTTGGCGAGAATGGTGACCGTGTGCTTGAGGTGGTCGAAGACGACGAGCGCATCGGAGAGCATCAGCGCCATGTCGGGCAGCCCGAGCGGGTCGGGGCCCGGCTCCCCGAGCGGCTCGACGGTGCGCACGAGGTCGTAGCCGAAGAAGCCGACGGCGCCGCCCGCAAACGGCGGCGCGTCCTCGATCGGCGCTTGGCGGAAGCGCCCGACCTGGGCAGCAGCGAGCGCGTAGGGGTCGCCGCCGTCGCCCAGTGACCAGCGCAGCACCGAGCGGGGCCGCACGCCGATGAACGACCAGCGCCCGACGCGCTGGCCCTGGTCGGCTGACTCCAGCAGGAAGGCCGGCTCGCCCGGGGCGAGTGCACGGAGCTTCAGAAACGCGGACACGGGCGTCTCGCAGTCGTCGATGAAGGTGTGACGCAGCGGGACGAGGTTGTAGGCGGAGACCCCTCCGTCGGCCGCGAGCGCGCGGATGCGATCGAGCGTCGGGTCTATTCCCAATTCGTGCGAATCGCGCCCGCGCGTCGCGCGCGCGCGCGCGATTCCGCCTTCAAAAACAACACTCACCACACACCCCCGACCGGCACGTCCGTCGACGCCCCCGGGCAGACGACGCCCCCAACCACGACACCCACCGACGGCCCCGAGCGGACTACATCCCCCACCCCGGTGCCCGCCGACGGCCCCGGGCAAGCGACGCCCCCACGCGGCGGGCGTTCAACGAAAACGATCACCGCAGACCCTCAATGACGGCGTTCATCGAGCACCCGCTCGGCATCGGCGAGGGAACGGTTGCGACCGCGCAGGAGCACGAGCAGGTGGTAGAGGACGTCGGCGGCCTCTTCGTCGACGCGCAGGTCGGACTCCTCGCGGGCGGCACGGACGACCTCCTCGGCCTCCTCCATCACCTTGGCGCCGATCCGCGGGGGGTCGTCGAGCAGCGCAACGGTGTACGAGCCGGCGGGCCGCTCGACGGCACGCACCTGCAAGGTGCGCTCCAGCGTGGGCAGCGTCTCGTGCGGCGCGGGCGGCTCGAGCTGGCCACGGTGAAAGCAGGTGCGCTCCCCCGTGTGGCAGGCAGGCCCAGCTGGTTCGACCAAAGCGAGCACCGTGTCCCCGTCGCAGTCGAGGCGCAGCGCGCGAACGGCTTGGGTGTTGCCGCTGGTGGCGCCCTTGTGCCACAGCTCCGAGCGGGAGCGGCTCCAGAGGTGGAGCTGGCCGGTGGCGCGGGTGCGCTGCAGGGCCTGCGCGTTCATGTAGGCGAGCATCAGGACCTCGCCGGTGGCCCAGTCCTGGACGATGCAGGGCACCAGACCGCGCTCGTCGTAGACGATCTGAGAGTCGAGCGGGTCGGCGGCGGGCGCGCTCATTGCGGAGATTGTAGGTGGCGCCTGCGCTGCGTCTCTCACGCCGAGGGCACGGGCGCGTGAGCGGCCGTCATCATGCGGCCATGGCATCGCTGCTGGACGAGCGTCGGCTGATCGTCGTGACCGGCAAGGGCGGGGTGGGCAAGACGACGATGGCGAGCGCGATCGGGCTGCTGGCGGCAGGGCGGGGGCGGCGCACGATCGTGGTGGAGCTGAGCGGCGCGGGTACCGACGCGGGGGCCACGGGGCGCTTGGCGGCGCTGCTGGGACACGAGGAGCCCGTGTCGCAGGGGGTGGAGGTACAACTGGGCGAACGGCTGTGGGGTTTGTCGCTCGACCGCGACAGGGTGTTGGCGGAGTGGTTGCGGGCGCTGGGGGGCAGGGTGCCGGCCCGGGTGCTGACGGGAAGCGCGAGCTTTCAGTACCTGATCGCGGCCGCGCCGGGGGCAAGGGAGATGCTGGGGCTGGTGAAGGTGTGGGAGCTGGCCGAAGACCGGCGCCCGAGCCAGAGCAGGACACTCCCCGACACGTACGACCTGGTCGTGCTGGACGCACCAGCGACCGGGCATGCGCTCGCGCTGCTGCGTGCGCCACAGCTGTTCTCGACGATTGCGCGGGTGGGGCCGATCGCGCGCCAGGCGCGGCAGGTGCGCGAATTGCTCGAGGACCCGGAGCGCTCCGGCTACGTGGCGGTGGCGCAGGCGACGGAGATGGCTACGTCGGAGACCCTCGAGCTGCGCGAGGGACTGAAGCGCGACTTGGGCAGGGACCTCGACGCGATCGTGATCAACGGGACGCTGCCGCGACGCTTCGCGGGCGAGGAGTTCGAGCAGATTGCGCGGATGGGGGCCGGGACGTCGCAAGTGGGCGGCACCGCCCAAGTGGGCAGCAATACGCAAGTGGGCAGCACGGCGCGAGCGAGTGGTCCTGCCCATGCGAGCGGCCCCACCCACGCAAGCGGCCCCACCCACGCAAGCGGCCCCACCCAAACGAGCGGCCCCACCCAAGCGAGCGGCCCCACCCAAGCAAGCGAAAGCTCGTCGCAGGCGCAAGGGCGCAGCGCCGCGCGCGACGGACTTGCAGTTACCGGCGCCGCGCGACGCGCGGCGCTCGCCGTCCACGAACGGGCACGCGTGCAGCAGAGCCAGATTGCGCGTCTGCGACGGCAGGGGGTGCCGGCGGTGACGGTACCGCTGGCGTTTCGCGCCGAGCTGGACATCGAGGCGGTGCGACGTATCGCCGGATTGCTGGACAAGCGGCTTTAGCGGTCGGGCATTGAGTCGCGACGTGCAAGCCAGCGCCGTGCGCGGCCCGAGCCGACTTCCGCCTCAGCCGGAGGCGAGCGCAGCAGAGATACGGCTGGCGGCAGCGCGCAACGGAGGGCCCAGGACCTCGAAAAGATCCTCGCGCGAGAAGGCGTCGGAGGGAACGGGAATGCCGATCGCGGCGACCACGTCGCCGTCGGAGCCGGTGACGGGAGCCGCAAGAGCACGCACGCCGGCCGCCAGCTCTTCGTCGTCAAGCGCAAAACCGTCGGCGAGAACCTGCTCGAGCGCGGATCGCAAGGCGCGTTTGCTGGTGATGCTGTTGGGACCGCGCCGGGGAAGATCGAGGTTGGCGAGCAGTTCGTCGCGTTCGGCGTCGGGGAGGCCGGCGAGCAGGACCTTGCCCGTCGCGCTGCAGCTGACGGGCAGGCGCACGCCGACGCCGAGGTCGAGGTCGGCGGCGTATTGGCCCAGGCGCCAGCCGCGGAGCTGGTCGATGTAGCGGACATCGGGACCGTCGAGCACGGCGAGCGAGACGCTGCGGCCGGTCTGCTCGCGCAACTCGCGCAGGTGCTCGTGGGCTAAGCCGCGGAGCGCCATGGCGTCGAGCACGGACATGCCGACGTCGACGACGCGGGGAGCAAGGCGGTAGCGGCGGGCGTGGTCTTGCTCGAGGTAGCCGAGCGCCACCAGGGTGGATGCGTAGCGGTGGGTGGTGGAGCGGCTCATCGAGAGCTGGTCGGCGAGGTTGGCGATGCCGAGCACGGGCTGCTCGGCGCTGAAGCAGCGCAGGATCGCCAGCCCGGCACGCAGCGAGGAGGAGAAGCGCCCGGAGCGCTCGTCGTCGTCGCGATTCACGCGGGCGCGTTCGCCCGCACGAGCCCGGGTCCCAACGGCGAGCCGGCCCCCACCGCCGGCCGCGCTCGCGCTTTTACCGGAGCGGCCGCCGCGGCCGCCGCGGCCGCCGCCGACGCTCCCGTCCTCCCCGGCACCGCGAGCGCCGGCTGTGCGACTGGCGCGGGCGCCCCCTTGCGCGCCGGCACCGGCGCGGCCCCGCTGCGCGCCGGCTCGGCCGCCGGCGCCCGCCCCGTTCTCGTCCTCCCCGGCGCCTCCCCCGCCACTCTGGCTGTTGGCGCCTTGCTTCTTGGCGGACGGCGTTGCCGCGCGGCTTACCGGCACTGCACTCTCCGTTCACGGGAAAGTCCGGCGTTCAGCCATTCGAAGCGGGCGATGCCGCCGCGCACGACTCGGCCCGGACACCGTGGGAGGCGTCCGGGCCGTTGTGCGGCAGCGCCCCCTGGGCGGGATGCGCAAGCACTGGCCGCCCTGTCGCCCCGTAGCGCGCGGCAGCGTCGCTCTCCGGTCGAGGGAGCCATGACCCGTGGGCTGGCGCAAATGTCCCGCATCGCATGGCAAGCATGCCGGCAGGCGACGGCGGGTTCAATGCACAGGTGAAAATCTCCTGAGAAATCAAACCACGGGGGCCGATATTGCGCATGGATGCAGGCATATCTAGCGCGCCCGCGCACAGCGCTGTGTGCGATTGAACGGAATACGTGCAACATCTACGCCGAGCGCAGCGCGTACAGCGTGCGCCACAGGCGCAGGATCGGCAGCAGCGCGACGGACAGCGAGCCGCCGGCGCCGACGAGGCGCATCGTCGTGGCCCGCATCATGGGTAGCTGCGCGCTGTCCCGCGATAGGTACATCGAGACCATCGCCGCTGCAATCACGGCGTGCCGAGGACCGTTGCGCAGAGCGGCCGCCTCCTGCGCCGAACGGTATACGAGTTCGCCGACGCGTTGCGCGACGACGTTGGCACTGAGATAGTGGCGTACATAGCTGTGCTCGCCGTGCTCGCGATCCTCGAACTGGTCGACGTAGCTGTCGAGCATCGTGCAGGTCGCGGACATCCACGGAAAGTAGGCCGCGCAAATGGCGGCGACGTCGCGCTCGCTGCAGCCGGTCTCGGCCGCGAGCGCGAGCAGGGCGTGGGTGGTCAGGGTGGCGCTCGCCGCGCTGGCAAGCTCGAACCAGCTGGCGTCGGGGTAGCCCTGACATTCGCGTCGCGCCCACAACTCGAGCGCTGCGTCGCGGTCGGCGGACTCGCCGCGGTGGTTGATGCCGAGCACGAGCGCGCGACGTGCCTCGCGGTGCACAGCCTCACGCACATGTGCGTATCCGGGCAGCAACGTGCAGCTGTGGCGGCAGACGCCGACGAGGACATGCAAGTAGTCGCCGTCGTCCCTACAGAGGTGGTGGCGGTAGTACGTCGATATGCGAGCGTCGGGGTCGAGGGCGTCCTGCAACGCAACGAACAGCTGACGGCCGTTCTCGATGCTTGCGTTACGCTCGTGCAGGCCATCAAGGAAGTCGAAGATCACCTCGTAGGCGACGAGCAGGCGCAACAGGCACTGGTTGCGCCGCCGCGGGAGGATCGAGAACAGGGCGGCGCCGTCGGCGTGGGGGCGCTTGCGATGCAGCGCGTCGAGTGCATCTTCGCGGATCGGCCCGTCGGGAATGGCGCGCGCGCGCGCCCCCCACGCGTGCATCTCCTCTGAGACCGCCCACAGCCCCCACCCGAGCTCGCGCGTGGCAGCGGCGAGGAGGGTCCAGATCTGCCTGGGCGAAAGCGGCGTTGGATTTCGAAGCTCGCCGGAAATCGATATCCCCTGCGTAAGCTAGAGGGCACATCGGTCGTATGAAGTAGCTTTGCGGAGCTTTCCCGCTCTGGCGCACGTAATTCGTGCGATCGAGGACGCGTGTGGCTTGAACGTAAAAGCGCCCCGTGAGCGAGCGGTGTCAGTCGTGGAGAACGATCGCCGGGCGTACCCGCACCGCGAGGTATCCGGGGAGCGCGACGATCGCCACAGCGACCGCCGTCACCAGCGCAAAGCTCGCGATCGCGACCACGCCCCCGACGGAGAAGACAATCGGAAAGCCGGTGACGGCGGCAAGCGCGTGGCTGAGCAGCAGTTGCCCGTAGAGGCCAAAGGCGGCCCCGATCGAGCAGCCGGCCCCCAACAACACGACGCTCTCGATGAGCAGCGCCCGCCATAGCACCCCTTTGCCGAAGCCGTCGACCTTCATGTCCGCCAGGCGCACGCGGCGCTGCCAGATCATCGCGCCCATCGCCGCCGCCATGGCGAGTATCCCCGCGACCAGCACGAGCGTCGTGATCTGCGTCAGCCGCGAGAGACCTTCGTCGCTGACCGTTAGCCACTGTCGGCGACGTTGCTGAGCAGTCTGAACGACGAGCCCCGAGGCCGGTCCGAGCACTCGCGCAACCTCCCGTTGGCCCTGGCGTGGAGAGACGCCGGGGGCGAGTTCGATGTTATAGGCACTCGGCTCCTGGCTGCCCCAGGCGCGTGCGTAGTCTTCAGCGTTGACAATGATCGCGCCCGGCGGCCACCCGAGGTTCGTGCTCAAGGCGGCGATCCGCACCTGCGTCGGTCGCGGCGAGGGCAACGTGAAAGTCTCGCCGATACGCAGGTCGCGTTCGCGGGCGATCGCCTGCGAGATCACCGCCCAGCCATGCGCGCGAAAGCGGGCCGTCGCGAGTTGCAAGTTGCCGCTCTGCAGCTGCCTTGGCGGGATCGGTCGAACCGAGGTACGGGGTGGCGCCAACACCCAGACGCGCCGGTCGCCAATGTTCAGAAACCCACCGCGATAGATCTTGACCGAGCGGACGCCGGGTAGCCGCGCGAGCGCGCCCAGGTCACGCGCACGAAACGGCGTCGTGCCCAGCGTGTTGGTCGAACCGCCGGGCGAGACCCACAGGTCGGTGACGAGGTTGACGTCCGACGCAGTGTTGTCGAGCCCTCGCTGCAAGTTGCTGCGCGCGCCGAGGATCGCGACGCTGCCGAACACCGCGATCGCTCCGGTCGCGGCGATCGCCAGCGTGCGCGGCTGGTTGGCGGCGGCCTTCAGTTCGACGACCGCTAGGTATGAGGCGGCGCCCCGTAGTGCGTCGTGCAGCATGTCCGCAAGCGCGACCATCGCACGCACGAGCAGCGGCAGCAACAGCAACAGGGCGAGTACGAGGCTCACGATTCCGACGATCGCCTGCCGAGGCGCGGCGAACAGGATCGCCGTAGTCAGCCCCAGGCAGGCGAGACCGGCGAGTACCAGAGGCAGCTTCATATCGCGCTCGCGCCGGCGTGCGTTGGGAGACAGAAAGAGCGGCGCGAAGACATCCCCCCACAGTGGAGCGAGTACGCCGATGACGGCCGCCAACAGCCCCGAACCGGCGGCGATCGCGACGCTCCGCCAGGTGATGACCCGCAGCGAGCTAACAGAGAACGCGAACGATAGGTAGCCCGGGTTCGAGCGGAACAGGGCGAGCGAGAGCAGATCGCCGAGCAGCAGGCCGAGCAGCGATGCAACGATACCGAGGATCAACGCGTCGCACAGCAGCACCTCGAGGATCATGCGTCGCGCATAGCCATCCAAGCGTAGATCCTCCACCAGGTGCCGACGCTGCGGAACGGTCAGCAGGATGGCGTTCAGCGCGAACAGGAAGCCGACCAGCGCGCTGATCGCCGAGAACAGCAGCGCGGACTGATTGGCCGGCCCGGCGGCTTGGTTGAACAGGGTCGCGTCGAAGTCGGCCGGCTGGACGTCGAGGCGTCCCGCGGCCAGTCGCTGCAGGCCGGCCTGGACTTCTCGATCGTGTCCCGGTTGCGAGGCGACGAAGATCCTCGTCAGACGCCCATGCATCCCGGTCAATTTCTGGGCATAGGTGATCGAGGTAACGAGCACCGGACTGTCGATGAGGGCGCCGATTTCCCGTTCCAGCAGCACCGACCCGACGAAGCTCTGCACGGTCGATGCACCGATGCGCAACTCGGCGGGCTGCAGCGAGCCGAGCCCGACCGCCTGCGCGATCGGCAGCGGCAGCGCGAGCGCCTGCTGGTGTTCCAGCTGCCCAGCGGTGAAGTCCCGCATCAGCGGCCCCGCCAGCCGGGCGAAGTTCGGGTCGGTGCTCAGCAGGTCGACGGGCGCCTGCCCCTTTGGTCCGATCAACGTCGCACGCTCCTCGAGAACCGGCAGGACTGCGCGCACGCCCGGCAGATGCTCGACCTCGCCGAGCAGACGCTGTTCGAACCCTTCCGGGCTCCGAGACGTCAGCTGGTAGCGCATGTCGCCGACCACGCCATGCACGAGTTGCTCGACCGAGCCGGCGAGGTTGGAACTCGCGATCTGTGAAGAGAACAGCAGGGCGACACCGACCATGATCCCAAGAATCGCGAACAGCTCCTGCACGGCGCGCGGCCGTAGCCGGACGCGATACAGCCTCATCACGTTTTGCAAGCGCATCACAGTGGTGCGCCAAGGACTGCTCGACCCACCCTCGCCAAGTGGGCGGGTCTGGGCGAGTCCAGACGCCGCGAGGCGGCCGCGAAAGGTCGACTCGGGACGTTAGAGCGCATCTGTCAACGCGTGCATGTCCTCGGGTTCGCGGCTGACTAGCTTGCCGTCATGCAGCGCGTGCACCCGGTCGGCGAACGCCGCCGCCTGCGGGTCGTGCGTGACGAGCACGATGGCGACGTGGCGCTCGCGGCAGATGCCGGTGAGCAGTTCGAGCACCTCGCGGCTGCGGCGCGAGTCGAGGCTGCCGGTGGGCTCGTCGGCGAGCACGAGCTTCGGCTCGGTCGAGAGCGCACGGGCGATCATCACGCGTTGGCGCTCGCCCATCGAGAGTTGGTCGGGCCGGTGGCGCAGACGCTCGCCGAGCCCCATGTGCTCGAGTAGGGGGATCACGCGGCGGTGGGCCTCGCGCGGGCGCAGATCGGTGCCGAGTAGCTTCAGCGCAGCGTTGTCGAGCGCGCTGACGCCGGGGATCAGGTTGAGGGTCTGGCGTACGAACCCCAGCTCGTGCAGCCGGTAGTGCGCGCTCTGCTGCTCGGAGAGCGAGGCGATGTCACGCCCGTCGACGACGATTTCACCGCCGTCGGGAGCGAGCAGCGCGGCGATCAGCATCAGCAGCGTGGTCTTGCCCGAGCCACTGGGCCCGTACAGCGCGACAAGCTCGCCGGCGGCGACGGACATCGAAAGCCCGTCGACGGCGCGAACGGGCTCGCCTTCGCCGACGGTGTAGTGCTTGACGAGTTCGCGCAACTCGAGCATCAGTCGGCCGCAGCCCGGCGCAACTGCAGGACCTTGGCGGGCGCGCGGTCGGGTTCGGTGAGTTCGGGCGACGGCTGCGGTGCCTCGGTCAGGCGCCCGGCGCCCAGCGAGGCGATCTTGTGCGCGCGCATTGCGGCGGCCATGTCGGGCACGGTCATCAGCACGGCGATCGCTTCGTCCTCGGCGAGCGAGCACAACAGCTCGGTGACGCGCTCGCGCTCGAAGACGTCGAGATTGGTGGTGGGGTCGTCGACGAGCAGCAGGCGCGGAGCGCGGGCGACGCCGTGGGCGATGCCCACGAGGGCGCGCTCGCCGTCGCACAGGCTCTCCCAGCGCTGGCTGGCCTGTACAGCAACGCCGACTCGCTCGAGCGCCGCGCCGGCGCGCGAGTAGGCCTGCCGGCGACCGTGCTCGGCGAGCAGGGGCAGCGCGACGTAGTCGAGCATGCGCAGGTCGCTGCGCGGCCCGGCGCGGCGCACCCAGCCGATGCGCTGCAACATCAGCCGGGCGTGTTGTGCCTCGGAGAGCGTGGCCAGGTCGGCGCCTTCGAAGCAGACGCTGCCGTCGTCGAGAGCCTCCAGACGCGCGGAGAGCTTCAGCAGCGTGGTCTTGCCCGACCCGCGCGGTCCCCAGATGGCAACCACTTCGGCGGGTTGCACGTCGAGCGAGACGTCGGTGAGCACCCTGACCTCGGAGTCTCCGCGCCAGTAGCTCTTGCTGACTCCTTTGAGCGAGAGCAGCGCGCCCATGTCACGCTCCAGGGTATCGCCCGGACGCAGCACCGGGGTTTCGCTGCGCACCTCCCGCTGCGTGTCCCTCCGTTGCACCTGCGGCCGCGTATCGCCCCGTCGCCCCGCCAGCTGCGTATCGCCCCGTGGCGACGCTGGGGGCTCGCGCCGCACGCGCGCTCTCGCAGGCGGTGCGCATGCGCTCGAGCGAGTCGCGCACGCCTTGCAGCCAGGTGAGGCGTGCCTGCCAGTAGGACAGCTCGGCGTCGCGGACGTGCACGAGCACGAGTCCGGCCCAGCGGTCGGGCGTGGGTGGCGCGAGGCGCGCGAAGGCGCGCTTGAGGTCGTGCACGCGCGCGAGGCAGACCAGCTCTTGGCCGTGGACGAGCTCGATCAGGCGGGGCAGGTTGTGGGGTTGGCAGAGCGCAACCTTCAGATGCAGCTCGTCGCGCAGTGGCGGCGCGGAGGAGGAGCTGAGCAGCCAGTCCTCGAAGTGGCGGACGCCGGCGGGCGTCGCCGCGAACACCCGCGCGTCCTGGCGCGCGCCGGGTGTGCGGCGGGCGGCGTCGCAGGGGGGCGCGGGCTTGATCGGAACCGCAGCCAGGCGCGGCTCGGCGCTTGGCTGCACGCCGTCTTCCAACGCATATACGAGCCCGTCGCGCTCCAGGCGGGTGAGGGCGGAGTAGACGTTGGAGTCGACGAACTCCGCGGAGGCCAGGCGTTGACGCAGCTTGGCGGTCAGTCGGTGCGGTGGGCCGGGCTCCTCGATCACCAGCCCCAGAACTGCGATCTTCGCGGACATCTCTCCCCTGCTCGCTCCTTCGAGAACCCTGCCTGCTCTCGTGTGGCACTTGACGACAGATTCGTCGACGGCTGCTTACAGACGTTACAGCAAAGCGCTTTTGCGTGCAGGCTTGGCGGAATGCTCTGGACTGTTGATACCCGCGCATTGGGCGCGCCGCGATACCGAGCGCTATGCGCCCCCGCGGATTGGGCGCCGCCCCGAGACCGAGCGCCGCGCCCCCGGAGACCGAGCGGTGCGCGCCCCTGGCAGGGGAGGCTACCCAATCCCGAGCCGGTCAAGCAGGGCTTCGTCGCCGCGCCAGTCGCGGCGGACGCGCACGGTGAGGTCGAGGTGCACGCGGCAGCCCAGCTCCCGCTCGAGCGCGCGCCGCGCGGCGACGCCGATCGCCTTGATCGTGCGGCCGCGGGCACCGATCACGATGCCTGCCTGCGAGTCGCTCTCGACCCAGATGCGCGCGCGGATGCGGGCCAGGTCGGGCCGGGGGTGTTCCAGCTCCTCGACGAACACCTCGATGGCGTGGGGGACCTCTTGGAAGGTGCGCCGCACGGCGGCCTCGCGGATCAGCTCGGCGATGAGGACCTCGCGAGACTGGTCGGAGCGGACGCCGGGCGCGAACAGGAAGGGGCCGGTGGGCAGCAGACCACCGAGGTGATCGACGAGCGCGGGGATACCGGCGCCGGTGCGGGCGGAGATCGGGAAGACGTCGCCGTCGAGGCCGAGCGCGGCGGCGTCCTGTAGCGCGGCGAGCGTGTGGGCACGGTCGAGGCGGTCGACCTTGTTGACGGCGATCGCGCAGGGCAAACGGGCGTCGGCGAGGGCGGCGGCGATGAAGCGGTCGCCGGGCCCGAGGCGCTGGTCGCCGCCGAGCAGCAGCAGCGCGGCGTCCGCGCCGGCAAGCTCCTCGCGCACGCGCGCGGCCATGCGCGCGGTGAGGGCGTCGCGGGGACGTTGGACGCCGGGCAGGTCGACGAGCACGAGCTGCCGGTCGCCGTCGGTGCGCACCCCGCGGATCGCGCGGCGTGTGGTTTGGGGGCGGTCTGAGACGATCGCGATCTTGGCGCCGACGAGCGCGTTGACGAGCGTGGACTTGCCGACGTTCGGCCGGCCGGCGAGGGCGACGAAGCCGGCGCGCGTGTCGCTCATGATGCGTTCGCCTCCTCCCCGGCGCCCCGGCGCCCCGCCAAATTGCCCCGCTGCCCGTCGCCACGACCGCCGCTCGTCACGGTGTCTCCGTCCCGCGCATCCCCGACGCCGGACTCGCCCGTCGCACCGCCGACGCCCGTCGCACCGCCGACGCCCGTCGCACCGCCGACGCCGGTCGTCGCACCGCTGTCGCCCAGCGTCGCGCCGCCCTCGCCCAGGCCACCCCCGCTCCCGAGCCTGTCCCAGCGCAGCAGCTCGGCCTGCAGCGCAAGCATTTGGCCGGAGTCGGTTTCGTGGTCCATGCCGACGAGGTGGAGGACGCCGTGGATCACGGCCTCGCACAGGTCGGCGGTGTGGGCGGGGCAGATCACGATGTCGCCCAGCTCGCGCGGGGCGCCGTCGGGTGGAGCGTCGAGGTCGATTGGGAAGGAGAGGACGTCGGTCGGCCCGGGCGCGCCGCGGTGTTGAGCGTTCAACTCGCGGATGCGGGGCTCCCCGACGAAGCTGACTGCCAGGTGCCCATCGCCAACGCCGGCGCTCGCGGCGGCGATCGCGCAGAGGCGCAGGATGCGCGCTTCGTCGGGCGCATTCGCACCGAGCTGCTCGGCGCCGAGCACGTCCAGTTCGAGTTCCACTAGCGGTTCGTCCTGCGGGTGCGTTGGTGCGTCACTACGCGCTGCGGCGGTCGGCTGGGCGCAGCTCGGGCGCGGCACGAGCGGTGTGGGCGTCGTAGGCCTCGACGATGCGTTGGACGAGTTTGTGGCGGACGACGTCGGCGCCGCCGAAGCGGACGAACTCGATGTCCTCGATCGCCCCGAGAACGTCGCCGACGACGATCAGCCCGGACTGCTGCTCGCGGGGGAGGTCGACTTGGGTGATGTCGCCGGTGACGACCATTTTCGAGCCGAAGCCCAGGCGTGTGAGGAACATCTTCATCTGCTCGGGCGTCGTGTTCTGGGCCTCGTCGAGGATGACGAAGGAGTCGTTGAGGGTGCGTCCGCGCATGAAGGCGAGCGGGGCGATCTCGATCACGCCGCGCTCGATGTGCGCGGAGACCTTCTCGGGGTCGAGCATGTCGTGCAGGGCGTCGAACAGGGGGCGCAGGTAGGGGTCGACCTTGGCCATGAGGTCGCCGGGCAGGAACCCCAGGCGCTCGCCGGCCTCGACGGCGGGGCGGGTGAGGATGATGCGGTTGACCTCGTTGCGCGCCAGGGCGGCGGCGGCCATCGCGACGGCGAGGAATGTCTTGCCGGTGCCGGCGGGCCCGACGCCGAAGGTGATGGTGTGCTCGCGGATCGAGTCGACGTAGCGCTTTTGGTTGACGGTCTTGGGCGCGACGCGCAGCGAGTGGTGGCGCCAAACGACGTCCTCCAGGACGCGGGCGGGCGACTCGTGCGCGTCGAGCGCGCCGGTTACGGCGGAGATCGTGCCGGGCCCGATCTGGTGGCCCCGGGCGATCAGATCGGACAGCTCGTGCACGACGCGCTCGCCGGCGCGCGTGTCCTGCTCGGAGCCGTCGAGCGTGAGCAGGTTGCCGCGCAGGAAGACGTCGCAGTCGAGGTGATCGCGCAGCGCGCACAGGACCGCGTCCTGACTGCCCGCCAGCTCGGCGGCGACGTCGTTGGGAAGCTCGAGCTGGCTCTTCATACGCGCGGCGTCGTGCCCGCGTCGGCTGGCGATCGACGGTGCCTCATCCGTCCAGCGCCCCCCGCACGAGCGCGGAGACGCGCCGGCCGTCGGCGCGTCCGTCGACGGCGGCCATCGCGGCGCCCATCGCACGGCCCATGTCTCTGACCGACTGGGCGCCGCTGTCGCGCACGGCGCGGTCGACGATCTCGCGCAGCTGCTCCTCGGAAAGCTCGGCGGGCAGGTACTCGCCGATCAGCCGCGCTTCGGCCTCCTCGACGTCGGCCAGCTCCGCGCGCCCGCCATCGCGGTAGGCGGTCGCGGCCTCCAGGCGGCGCTTGCGCTCGCGACGCAGCACGGCCAGCTCGTCGCCGGCGCCGTCCTTGGCGTCCTTTTGCAGCTCGGAAAGCACCATGCGTAGCGCGCCGACGCGCTCGCGCTCGCCCGCCTTCATGGCGGTGGCGAGGTCGCTTTAAGCTGCTCGGAGACGGTCACGTTCGTCGTCAAGGATAGCCGGGGCACCCGCCGGTACGATCGCGGGCGGGTGAGAGGGAGAGGGATTGCGCGCGCTTGCGCGCGCGGGATGGGGGGCGTGCACAGGGTCGCAAAGTCAGACATGTCCCACCCGCGCATCCCCATGAGGGATGAGTCGGACATGCCCACCCGCATCCCCATGCAGGGTGAATGCGAACAAATCCACCATATGCTTATACATCAAACACGATGCATCAATCACATATGATTTATTAGCACTGGCGCTCCAAACTGAAAGGCAGCCCCCCCGCGCAGCCCCTGCGGCCCCACGAAGGCGTCACACGCAGCCCCCCGCGCGCACACGCAGCCCCTGCGGGCTCACGCAGGCGTCACACGCAGCCCGTCGGCGTGGAGTTCGTGCACGTGCACGTCCACCAGCTGACCCGCGGCGGCGGCCCCGGCGGGCAGGTAGCAGCGGGTGTAGTCGGCGGTGTAGCCCGAGCACTGGGTGTCGGCGACCTTGTCGACGAGCACTCGCTCGCGGCCGCCGAGCTTGGCGGCGCGGTGCCGGCGCGAGGTCGCCTCGGAGAGTCCGCGCAGCTCGCGCGAGCGGCGTTTCTTCTCCTGCGGCGGGACGCGGTCGCCGAGGCCCTCGGCGACGGTGCCGGGGCGGGGCGAGTAGGAGAAGGAGTGCACGCGGCTGATGCCCGCCTCGCGCACCAGCTCGAGCGTGCGCGCGAACGCGGCCGCGTCCTCGTTGGGGAAGCCGACGATGATGTCGGTCGTGACGTTCACATGCGGGACGGCGTCGCGCAGCTCGCCGATCGCCGCGCGGTACTCGGCGGCGTTGTAGTGCCGGCCCATCGCCGACAGCACGGAGTCGTCGCCGGATTGCATCGGCACGTGAAGGTGCGGGCAGACTTTGGGCTCTTCGCGCAGCGCCCGCACGAGGCTGTCGCGCACGTGGATCACCTCGACCGAGGAGAGCCGCACGCGCTGCACGCCGGGCACGCGCGCGGTGGCCATCATCAACTCCCCCAGCTCGAGGCCCTGCTCGGGGTCGTGGTAGTCGCCGACGCTGATGCCGGTCAGCACGACCTCGGGCTGGCCGGCGGCGACGCGCTGGGAGACCTCGCCGAGCACGGCGCTCGCCGGTCGCGACCGGGCGGAGCCGCGGACGGTCGGGATGATGCAGTAGGCGCAGTGGCAGTCGCAGCCGTCCTGCACCTTGACGAAGCCGCGCGTACGCGCCGAGGCCGCGGCGCGGCCGTCGAGCGCGGAGATCGGCGGCACGCGCGTCGCCGAGGAGGAGGCACCGGTCGGGCCCGCGATCGCCGCTTGCGCCCGCCGGCCGACGAGCGGTTCGGTGTGCAGGTCGGCGCACGCGCCGAGCGCGGCGGGCATTTCGTCGGCGACGTCGTCGGCGGTGCCGACGAAGGCGCGCACGGCGGGGTCGATCTCGCGGAACTGCTGCGGGTGCAGGTTGGCGGCGCAGCCGGCGACATAGACCTCGCGCGCACGCTGCAGGGAGCGGCGCACGGATTGGCGCGACTTGGCCTCGGCCTCGCGGGTGATGCAGCAGGTGTTGACGACGTGCAGCTCGGCGACGTCCTCGGGCACCTCCTCGTGTCCGGCTTCCAGCAGCCGTCGGCGGGCGAGCATGGCGTCGGCGTGCGAGACCTTGCAGCCGAGGAACTTGACCGCGAAACGCATGGTCCGCGGAGCGTACCGCTCAGGCGGCGGCCTGCGAACGGGAATCCTCGGCGGCGACGTGCTCGAGTTCGGGCGGATGCCCAAGTTGGCCGAGCTCGGCGGTGTCGCGGTCGAACAGGAGCCCGACGGTCCAGTCGACGACGAGCCGCAGCTTGCGCGCGGTGCCGGGCATGTTGGCGAGGTGGTAGGTGCGCGCGAGAAACCAGGCGGGGAAGCCACGCCAGCGCAGACCGAGGGTGTCGGCGACGGCGCGGTGGCGGCCGAGGTCGACGAACACGCCGAGCGTGCGGTAGCGAAACGGTCGCACGCGCCCGCCGGCGCCGAGTTCGGCGGCGACGTTGCGCGCGACGCGCCGGCCTTGGCGGATCGCGTGCTGCGCGGTCGGCGGGCAGGGGTGGCCGCGGCGCGCGGGGTCGGGCACGGCGGCGGCGTCGCCGATCGCCCAGACGTTCCCGCGCCCGGCCACACGCAATGTGCGATCGACCTCGATGCGCCCGCCGACCCCGAGCGGCAGGCCCAGCCGTGCGACGACGGGGTGGGGGCGCACGCCGGCGGTCCAGACGACGGTGCGAGTGGGAATCGAGCGCCCCTCGGCGAGTGTCACCGCGTGGTCCTCGACGCGCGTGAGGGCGACGTCGGTGTAGATCTCGATGCCGCGCCCGCGCAGCTCGCGTGCAGCGAAGGCGGCAAGCGAGGGGGCGACCTCGGGCATGATGCGCTCGCGGGCCTCGAGTAGCACCCAGCGGACCCCTTGGACCTTGCAGCGGGGGTAGAGGTCGAGGACGTCGGCGAGGAAGTCCTGGAGCTCGGCCAGGCCCTCGAGGCCGGCGTAGCCGGCGCCGACGAACACGAACGTGAGGTATGCGGCACGCGCGGACGCGTCGTGAAGCGTCTCGGCGATCTCGAGCATCTCGATCGCGCGGTTGCGTAGGGCGATGGCGTCGGCGAGCGTCTTGAAGCCGAGCGCGTGCTCGACCAGGCCAGGGATCGGTTGGGTGCGCGAGACCGAGCCGAGCGCGAGGACGAGGTGGTCGTAGCGAAGCGCGTGGCGACGTCCGTCGAGCGAGTCGACGACGAACTCGCAGCGGTCGGGGTCGGCGCCGGCGACGCGCCCGAGCCAGAGGTCGGTGCGCGGCAGGTGCTGGCGTAGCGGCACGACGACGTGGCGCGGCTCGAGTGTGCCCGCGGCAGCGCCGGGCAAGAGCGGCGTGAACAGCAGGAAGTTGACGTCGCTGACGAGCGTCACGCGCGCGCTGTGCGTCGGCAGCACGCGTTCGAGGGTGCGCGCCGCGTAGAACCCCCCGAAGCCGCCGCCGGCGATCACGACATTCCAGGCCATCTCACCTGCAGGCTAGGACCGGCACGCGATAGAGGCCAATGTCACGAGCGCCGGGGCCTGCAACCTATTAGTGTGCGGCGCGTGGATCGTGCCCTCTACGCCAGCGCGCTTGCGCCGTTTCTCGCCGAGGTACAGCGGTTGCTGCCCGCAGACGCCGAAGTGTTCGACGCGCACACCCACCTTGGGCTGGACGAGGACGGGCGTTCGCTGACGCTCGAGCAGCTGCTCGGGCAGCTCGACGAGGCGGGGGCACGGCGGGCGTGCGTGTTCCCGCTGCACGATCCCGAGCGGCGCCCCTCCTACACGGTGCCCAACGACCGGGTGCTGGGGTGGGCGGCCGAAAGCGGGCAGCGGCTGATCCCGTTCTGCCGCCTGGACCCCTTCGACGACCCGGTGACGGAGGCCGAGCGCTGCCTGGCGAAGGGAGCGCGCGGCATCAAGCTGCACCCGCGCGCCCAGGAGTTCGCGTTCGACGGGCACGAGCTGGAGGGCATCTTCGAGGTGGCGCAGGAGGCGGGGGTGCCGATCCTGATCCACGCGGGCCGCGGGCTGCCGCCGATCGCGGAGGGGCTGGCGGAATTGGCGCTGCGCCACCCCGAGGTCGTGCTGATCCTCGCGCACGGCGCGATCTGCGACCAGGGCATCCTGACCACGATGCTCGCCGAGCACCCCGGTGTGCTCTACGACGTTTCGTGCTTCTTCGCGCTCGACGTCGTCGAGCTGTTCGCGCGCGTGCCCGCCGAGCGGATCGTGTTCGCCTCCGACCCCCCGTACGGGCGCCCGCAGAGCGCGCTCTATCTCGCGCTGCGCGTCGCCGCGCACGCCGGCCTCGACGAGCAGGCGATGCGCGGTGTCCTCGGAGCGACGGTCGCGGGACTGTTCGACGGCCAGGGCCTGCCGCCGAGCACGCCGCCGCGACGCGGCCCGCAGATCACGCTTTCGGGACGCCTCGCACGCGTTTACAACTACGGCAGCCTGATCGGCCCGGCGCTGTTCGCCGGGATCCCCGAGCAGGCCGGCGCGATGCTCGAGATGGCGCTCGCCGCGTGCCGGGACCCCGCGCCGGACGGGGTGGGAGATGCGCTCGAGGCGATCGGCAGCGCGCTGGCCGCGGCCGGCACGCTGCTGCGCGAAGAGGATGGCGTGCGACCGGCGATCGACCTCGTGTACCGCTCGATGGCGCGCGCGGCGACAGAGGTGGCCGACGCGGCCTGAGCATCCCGGCGCGGCCTTCCGGCGGCGGGACTGCGCGCGTACCACGCCGTAGTACACATCGGTGATCCAGCTGGCGTGCCCATGGAGCCAGCGGCTGCACTGGCCGCCTGTCCGCCGACTGACAGTACGAGGGTCTCGCCAAGCAGCTCGCTCACGCAGCCTGAACACCTTCGGGCCGCTCCGCGAGATCACCATCGTGAGGTAGACCTACATCGCCTGTCAATCGCGCGACGCCGTCAACCAGACGGCGGCCCACTCGCCGCCGTGACGGCGCTCGTGCTCGCGCAGCCCGAGACGCGCGAACGCCGCGACCACTTCGTCGACCTCCTCCACGAGCAGTCCGCTGGCGAGCAGATCGCGCGGAGTCGCGGGCATTGTGCGCGCCAGCTCCAGCAGCAGAGGACGTAGGAGGTTCGCGAGGATCACGCCCTCGCCGTCGGTCTGCGTCCACGGCAGCGATTCCAAACGGAGGTCGAAGCCCCGCACGTCGAGCACGACGCCGTTGACCCGTGCGTTCTCAGCGGCGGCCTCGACGCTCTCGGCCTCGTTGTCGAGACCCAGGACGGGTGCGAAGCCGAGGTGGGCGGCAGCGATCGCGAGCACGCCGGAGCCGGTCCCGACGTCGAGGACGGCGCCGCGCCGCGCGTCGAGCGCGGCAAGCTCCAGCAGCAGCTCCAGGCACAGTCGCGTGGTCGCGTGCGCGCCGGTGCCGAACGCCTGTGCGGGGTCGATCACGATCTCATGGACCGCGTGTCGCTCGCAGGGCGGCTCCCACGGTGGACGGACATAGAGTGCAGGCGGGCGCGCATCCGCGGACGACGTCGCGACGGCAGCGGCGCCCGCAGATACCGTCGGCGCCTCGATCAGCACGGGCCGGTGAAACTGCCGCCAGCGCTGCGACCAGTCGTCGGGTAGCTCGCTGGTGGACACGTCCAACAGTGCACCGCCGGCGGCCGCGCGCAGGTCGGGCAGCGCGGGCAGCTCGCCGGGCGACCCGTAGACGGCGTACTCGACGAGCCCTTCCCCCACGTCGGACTCTTCGACCCCGGAGGGCGCCAGCTCGAGCAGTTCGGCGAGCACCAGCTCGGCCTGCGCGCGGGGGACGCGGATCGCGAGCCGGATCACGCGGCCTGGCTGCGCAGCGCACGGCGCAGTTTGGCGAACATCGATTCCTCGCCGCGCAGGTTCTCCTCGGTGAGCGTGTCGTGCAGTTGCTCGAGCAGCGCACGTTGCTCGGCGCTGAGGCGACGGGGGACGACGACGTTGACGACGACGCGCAGGTCGCCGTGGCGTCCGCGGCGCAGGGCGGGCATGCCGCGGCCGCGCAGCGTGAGCACCTCGCCGGGCTGGGTGCCGGGCGGGATCTCGACGGGTGCGGGCCCGTCGAGCGTGGGCACCTGCAGGGTGGCGCCGATCGCGGCGAGCGGCGCGGAGACGTCGAGCGCGGTGATCAGGTCGTCGCCTTCGCGCACGAAGCGTTCGTCGGCGGACACTTTGACGAGCACGTACAGGTCCCCGGCGGTGGCGCCGGCGTCGCCGGCGTGGCCCTTGCTGGCCAGACGGATGCGCTGGCCGTCGGCGATGCCGGCGGGTATCTCCACCGTGAGGCTGCGCGTCGACGCGCGAGTGCCGCGCCCGCGGCACTCGCGGCATGGCGTGCGCGGGACGCGCCCGTCGCCGTGGCAGACGTCGCAGACGACGGTGCGCACCATCTGGCCGAAGGGCGTGCGCGTGACCGCCTGCAGCCGGCCGGCGCCGGCGCAGCGTTCGCATGTCTCGATCGGGGTGCCGGGCTCGGCGCCGTTGCCGCGGCAGTGAGGACAACGTTCGACCGCCTCGTAGGAGACCTCGACGGTCGCGCCCGCGGCTGCCTGTGTGAGGTCGATCTCCGCCGCGACCGCCACGTCGCCACCGGACGCGGGGCCGCCGCCGCGTCCGCCGAAGGGACTGCCGCCGCCGAAGAACGCGTCGAAGAGGTCGCTGATCGAGCCGAAGCCCTCGAAGTTCGGGGCAAAGCCACCGGAGCGCAGGCCGTCGTGGCCGTAGCGGTCGTATGTCGCGCGGCGCTGGGGGTCGGAAAGGATCTCGTACGCCTCGGCGGCCTCCTTGAACTTCTCCTCCGCCTGCGGGTCGTGCGCGTTGACGTCGGGGTGCAGCTCGCGGGCGAGCCGGCGAAACGCCTTCTTGACGTCCTGCTCGGAGGCGTCGCGCGCGACCCCCAGCACGTCGTAGGGGTCGCGAGGTGTGGCGGTCGGGCTCACGGGCGGGATTCTCCCTTTTCAACGTTCGGCGTACGCGTTTTCGACGAAGCGCGAGAGCTGGTGCGCGACGACGCGCACGGCGGGGATCGCGTTGGCGTAGTCCATGCGCACGGGGCCGATCACCGAGACGATGCCGAGCTTGCGTTGAGCGATGCCGTAGCTGGTCGCGACCAGTGCGAGCGAGTGCAGGGCGGGGATGTCGTTTTCGTGCCCGATGCGCACGTACATGTCGGGCTCGCCGAGCGCGGCGCGCAGCGCGCCGAGCAGCGCGACGCGGCGCTCGAGCAGCTCCATCAGCTCGTTGATGTGCTCGACGTCGCGCAGGTTGGTGGCGGAGAACAGGCGTGCGGCGCCGTCGACGTAGAGCACGTCCTGCGCTTCGGAGGCAAGCTCGGCGAAGGCGGGCGCGAGGTGGTCGAGGAACGCGCGCTCGCTCACCGAGAGGGCGGGGTCGGCGAGCCGCTGCGGCAGCATGCGCGCACCGAGCGCAAGCCCGACAAGACGCTCGTTGAGGTATTCGCCCGCCCAGGCGAGCAGACCGGGGTCGACGGGCTGCTCGAAACTGGCGAGCACCTTGGAGACGTCGCCTGTGGAGGCGATGACGACGGCCGCGACAACGCGTGGCTGGAGCGCCAGCACCTCGACGTGGCGGATCGTGGCCGTGCTATGCGAGGGCGCGGAGATGACGGCGAGCAGGTCGGTGACCTGGGAGAGCGTCGTGGTGGTCACACGCACGGCCTCGTCGACCTCCTGGCGCAGCAGCGACAGCTCGAGCGCGGGCGCAGGCTCGAGTCCCTGGCCGGTGCACAGCATGCGGTCGACGACATAGCGGTGTCCGGCGTCGGTGGGCACGCGGCCCGCGGAGGTGTGGGGGTGCTCGAGCAGCCCTTGCTGCTCGAGCAGCGCCAGCTCGTTGCGCACGGTCGAGGCGGCGCAGTCCAGTGCGGGGTCGGTGGCGATCGCTTTGGAGGCGACGGGCTGGCCGGTGGCCTGGTGGCCCTCGACGACCTTGCGCAGGATCAGCTCTTGTCGAGCGGTGAGCATGAGCTGATTCTAGGGTCCGCCCGGGTCAGGACGGCCGCGCAGGACCTCCCCGCGTGCGCGCTCCGCCGAACTCCACGCCGGCGCCGTGCGCCTCAGAGCGCCAGCTCGGCCTCGGCGTTACGGATGATGCGCTTGTCGCCTTGGGTGGCGACGGTGTCGATGAGGACGCGCCCGTCGCCCGCCTCGCGGACGGTGCCGGTGACTAGGACCTCCTGCTCGGGGACGCCCATGCCGCGGAACTGCACGGAGAGCCGCTTGAAGGTGCTCGGGCCCCCCGGCGGCCTCGGTTTGAGCACGGGCCACCTGGGCCATCGTCCAGAGGCCGTGCAGGATGCGTCCGGGCAGGCCGACGGCGCGCGCGAACTCCTCGTCGATGTGGATCGGGTTGAAGTCCCCGGAGGCCCCGGCGTAGCGGGCGGTCAGGTACTTGTCGGGCGTGACGCGCACCTCGGGGATCGCGTCGCCTGTGTTCAAGTCGGCCATTGCGGTCACACTCCTCGGACGATGTCGGTCCAGATGCCGCGGCAGACTTGCTCGCCGCGCTGGTTGGCGGAGACGGACTCGAAAACGTAGTAGCCGCGACCGTCCTGTTCGTGGATGTCCTTGACGCTGGCGGTGGTCGTGATCTCGTCGCCGGCGACCACCAACGGGCCCCACTCGAACTGCTGGCCGCCGTGGACCATCATCGCGAAGTTCAGTTCGATCTCGGGGTCGAAGATCGGCGGCCCGACGGAGGGGGCACAGTAGACGACGGCGAACATCGGCGGCGCAACAACGTCGGCGTGGCCGGCGGCGCGGGCGGCGTCGACGTCGAGGTGGACCGGGTTCGTCTCGCCGACGGCGCGCGCGTACTCCTTGATCTTCTCGCGGCCGACGGCGTAGAGCGTGGGCTCGTAGGTCTTGCCGATGGCTTTGGTGTTGACGGGCACCTGGGTGGGGCTCCTTCGCGCGGGTGTATGAAGTGAAGAGGGGCCGGGCTCGCCGGAGACGCAGCCTGAAGGACTGTGTCTCCCGGGTGAGCGGCCCCTCGGTTGAAAGAAGATGGAGCCGGCTTGCCGGCCTGCGGCCGGGTGCGCCACCCTCTTCCGGGACGAGTGCTGCGCGCGGCAGTTTACGCGATGGCGCAGCGCACGACCCGGAGCTGACCGGAGCGGCGCCACGAGAGTCGTTGGGCGTGTGGGAGTCCTTGGAACCGCTTTCAAAATGAGGGTGCTGGCCGATTGGGGAGCCCGAGGCTCTCCAATCGGTGGGGCGTTCCTGGACCAAGCCGGGCGACGCGGGCCGGTGAAGCTCGTGCTGGTAGCACGGGCACGACGGCACGTGGCGATCCGGCGCTGTCAGTGACGGGTGCCGGAGGGCAGTCCAGGCGTGCCAATCATTTTGAAAGCGGTTCTTAAACGCAAAAGCCCCCCGGGGCACAAACAGCCGCATCGGAGCAACGCAGAACAGCGTCTCGGCCTGGATCCAGGCCGAGGGCCCAGCCGCTGACGCCTTCGAGGACGTCTGCAGCCGGGCCCAGGGGAACGACAAGGTCAAGCCCCGAGAGCGTGTGTCGCGCTCGAAAGCCACGTCGAGCCTGCGTGCGCGCTAGAAGACCAGCTCCACTTCGCGCGTGGCGGCGGCTCCCGCCAGCTCGCCGTCGAGCGCGGAACCGTCGCCGTGCGGCTCGTCGAGCGTGCCGTCCTCACGCTCGCTGCGGCGACGGTCCAGGAACTGGATCGAGTCGGCGACGACCTTGACCGCCTGCCGTTTCTGCTGCTCGGCGGTCTCCCACTCGCGCCACTCCAGGCGCCCATCGATGGCGAGCGCGCTGCCCTTCTTCAGAAAACGACTGACGGCCTCGGCCTGGACGCCGAAGGCGCTGACGTCGAAATAGTTGGGCCGCTCGCGGTAGCCGCCGCCGTCGGGGTCGCGCCTGGCGCTGTTGCACGCAACGCGGAGGTCGCAGACGCTTTGCCCGGAGGGCAGCAGGCCAAGCACGGGGTCCTTGGTGAGGCGGCCTACGAGGACGACACGGTTGATGTTCGCATACAACATGGTCTGTTCTCCTTTTATGACGAGGCCACCACCTCTGCCAACCAGACTACGCCGCACTTGGGACGGTACGCTCGCGCGGCCACCCAAACCCCCCTCGAACCCAGTTGGCAACACAACAAAAACCGGAGCTATTCGCGCGCACACACATGCGCAGACGCGAATCGCAGCTCAAAAACAAAACCCACAACCCCCCTACCCCGGCACCGGCAAGCACTAAAACAGGAGGCTATTCGCGCGCACACACATGCGCAGACGCGAATCGCAGCTCAAAAACAAAACCCACAACCCCCCTACCCCGGCACCGGCAAGCACTAAAACAGGAGGCTATTCGCGCGCACACACATGCGCAGACGCGAATCGCAGCTCAAAAACAAAACCCACAACCCCCCTACCCCGGCACCGGCAAGCACTAAAACAGGAGGCTATTCGCGCGCACACACATGCGCAGACGCGAATGGCGGCTCAAAAGTAAACACATTCCCCCTGCTCCCTCCCCCGCCAACACTCCACTCCATCCCTCACCCCCCTACCCCAACACCCTCTCTTCCAGCCCAGCCGCAGCCGACACCCAACCCACACCATCTACCCCACGGCGGGCAGAACGTCGAGCGGCACGACGACGATGCGCTGATGCACGTGCATACGCTCGAGCGCACGCAGAAGCGCTCGTTCAACCGAGGCGTCGCCGGCGATATAAACCACGCCGGCTGTGCAGCGAGCACGGGCCCAGGCGAGGCAGATCGCATGCAGCCGCGAGGGGGCCTTGACGGTCAGCTCGACCTCGACGGCGACGGGGAGCGCGCCGGTGCAGGAGCGCGCCGGCCAGAGCACGAGGTCGGGTCGGTGGTAAAGGGGGCGCCCGTACCGGTCGGTGCCGAGTAGCGCGCTCGCCAGCGGCCCGCCGTGGCGGTGCTCTTCGCGGCGCAGCTCGCGCTCGCCACTGACGCAGTGGTCGGGGTAGCGACACTCGAGCACCGCAGCAACACGGGCGCATTCGAGCAGGTGCAGGGCGGTGGCTGGACTGACGCGAGCGGGATCGATGTCGGAGACGGAGGCGGCACGCAGGCCGGCGCGCGTGGCGCTGTACAGAGCGCGACGGCCGGCGAGGGGCCGGGAGCGGACGAGCAGCGCGGCGCGCTCGGCGGCAAGGAGCCGCGCACGGGCGGAGGCGACGCTGACGTCGAGCCGCAGCGCAAGCGCGTCGGCACTGATCGCGCCGAGGCTGGCCGTCCAGCGGACGAGATCGGATTGGCGAGGAGTGCAGGTGGGTTTGGGTGAAATGGCCATGGGAGCGTGCGCCCCTTTCGGGTTGGGGTTCCACGTCGCCGGAGCGCCGGCGACGTGGCGGAGTGTTTTGAGGTGTCAGCCCTGCGGGCTGACTGGGAGGGGTGGCGTCGACGGTGCAGAGATGCGCGCGATCTCCACGCCGGGCCGTCCGGCCAAGCGGATCACGGCGGCGTCGCCACGCGCGAGCCGCTTGACGACGCCCGGGTCCAGCAGCGGCTCGCGGACGCGGGTGCGGGTGCGCCGATCGTCGCCACTCCAGGTCGTTCGCCAGGCTCCGCGGGTGCCGGCGAGCCGGGAGACAAGCTCGGCGGAGTCGGGGACGGCTTGGCGGTGGGCGAGGAGGGTGGAGGTGTTGCCGAGGACCTGCTCGAGCAGCTGCGGGTGCGTGGCGACGCGGAGGTCGGACAGCTCCTGGGTGCCGAGCAGGAGGCTGACACCGGCCGAGCGGGCGCGCCCGAAGAGGCGGGCGACGTGCTCGGTGGCGAGGGCGGAGAACTCGTCGATGACGATGAGCGCGGATGTGGGGTGGTGCTGCAGGCTGGAGATCGCAGCTTGCAGGTCTTGGACGATCGCGGCGGCGAGCATTTGGGCGAGCAGGGGCCGGCTGTCGGCGCGTAGGTCGAAGTAGACGGTGGCGCGCTGTTGCAGGGCTATGAGCAGGTCAATGCATGCCGTGGGAATGAATGATGTAAGCGAGTCCGAAGAAGCTGGAGCGGCTGGCGAGAGCGGGCTGCCGGCCGCCGGAGCTGGCGAGAGCAGGTCGTAGGCCGATGAGGCAGTTGGCGCGAGCGGATCGCAGACTGGAGGAGTGGTCGGCGGTTCCAGCCACCGACCGACGTCGGACTCGACGATGATCGCAAGACGGTCGCGGACGCCGCTGATGTCGGTGCGCTGGCGAGGGGTGAGCGAGTCGAGATAGTCGTGCAGGGTGCGAGCTTGCCTCTCGGGCAGCTCGCGGCTCAGGACCTCGAGCTGCTCGGGGTCGAGCATGCGCACCAGCTGGGCGAGGCTGACGGGCAGTTCGGCGAGCTGGAGGGCGCGGATGGCGTGGTTGACGTAACGCTGGGCTTGGCGCTGGTAGTGGGGCTCGGTGTAGTGCTCGGCGGCGAGGACGCGGTCGGCGATTTCGGTGGCGCTGCCACGGGCGCAGGGGTTGTAGGCCGAGGGTCCGGTGGGGGTCCATTCGACGAAGGACGCGCCGGCGGTGGCGGCGGCACGGCAGGCCGCGTCGCGGAGCGCGCGGTCGCCCTTGGGGTCGATGATCACCGCGGACATGCGGCGGGCTATCGCCTCGGTGGCGAGGCGGGCTTGGGTGACGGTCTTGCCGGCGCCGGTGGCGCCGACGACGAGGGTGTGCGTGCCACCGGTGGAGCCGCCCAGCTCGATCGTGACGGGCCGGCCGGCGCGGCCGTAACCGAGGATCGCCGGCTGGCCGCATGGCAGCGCGAGGCGTGAGCCGGCGAATCGCGAGCGCACCCGCTCGACCGCGGCGAGCAGCCCCGCGAGGGGACCGTGCAGGCGGGCGCGCCGGACGTAGTTGCGGCTGAAGTCCAGGAGCCTGGCGCGAGCGATGGAAACACCGGCGCGCAGTGCGTCGAGCGGCGTGGTGCGCGCGTGGGCGATCTCGGCTAGGTCGGCGCCGGCGTCGAGATCTTCGCGGTGCCAGCGCCGCCCACGTACGGCGGCGGTCAGTGTGCAGGCGCTGAACAGGAGCGCGGTGCCGCGCAGGGGGATGTGCAGAGCGAGGAGCGGTGCGGGCGCGATCGCGGCCCAGCTCCAGTGCAGGTGCCATCGGCGCATGACGCGGGCGGCGAGGAGCCCGAGCGGTATGCCCACGGCGAGCATCGTGCCGGCGTCAAGCAGCGTGTGGAGGAGATGTACGAACGGCGCGAGGGGGTCGAGCGCGGGTGCGTCACCGACGGGCAGGGGGACGGGTTGGGTGAGAACGGTCGGGGTCGCGGTCGGGATCGGAACGGAGGCGGCCCAGGTCGAGGGGTACGTGGTCGGGGCAGGCATGTGCATGCCGTCCTTTCGGTGTTGTGGCAGGGCGCGAGGGCCGAGCCGGTGGTTAACGAGCGACGGCGCGCCCCTGGGAGGGGACGCGCCGTGCGGGGTGCTGCAAGGTGAAGCTCAGCGCAGCCGGTAGCCGACGCCGCGCACGCAGACGATCCAGCGCTCGGCGTTGGGGGTGTCGGCATCGGCGAGCTTGCGGCGCAGGCGGCTGGCGTGACTGTCCAGGGTGCGGGTGGCGCTGGGCGCGGGCGAGCCCCAGACGAGTCGCATCAGGTCGCGCTTGGCAAAGACGCGACGAGGGTCGCGGGCGAGCGCCAAGAGCAGGTCGTATTCGAGGCGGCGGAGGGCAAGGCGGCACCGGTGCAGGTACGCGGCATGCGCGGCGGTGTCGATCGTGAGTGGACCGGCGCGGACGAGCGGGCCGCGGTGGTGCTCGGCGCGAGCAAGCAGAGCGCGCAGGCGAGCCCGCAGCTCCGGGTAGCGGGCTGGTCGGGCGAGGAAGTCGTCGGCGCCGGCGGCAAAGGCGCAGAGGGCTCTTCCTCGCCGGAAGCAGACGCGATCACAATTGCCGGCAGGCCCGCGGGCCAGGCAGAGTCGTGGTTGGCATCGCCATCGCCGGCAGCGCGAACCTCGCCGAGCAGCGCGAGCGAGGCAGCTGGCGTGTCCAACCCGCCGAGCAGCAGAAGTGCGGGCGGTGCGCTGCGCGCAAGCAGGCGGGCGTGGGCGGCGGTCTGCGCGAGCCGGGCGTCGTAGCCGTCGGCGGTAAGCCGCTCGACTAGCGGGACGCCAATTAGGGGGTCGTCCTCGACGACGAGGATCGTCATAGTGAGCCAGTCCGGTCGCGCAGCGCTCATGAAGCAAGCCTCAAGCGCCGGTGTAGGACAGCAGCCCACGGATGTACCGCGACCCGTCGGTGCAATGCGACTCGCCTACGTGCCGTAGCCCACCGGTGTGACGCGACCCGCTGGCGATACCCCGACCTGCGGAACCGTGAACCGAGGTGACGCCCACTCACCCCCACCTCACAAAGCCGTGCTGAACCAAGATGACACCCACTCAACCCCACCTCACAAAGCCGTGCTGAACCAAGCTCGCGCTCACCCCAGCTCGACCTCGTGGGGACTGATGCCGAGGCCGCTGCGGGCGATGAGGGCGAGCACGTCGCTGTGGATCCACGGAGTGGGATCGGTCTCGCTGGCATCCGGGGAGATGCCGACGCGACGCGCGAGCCAGGTCGTCTCGCCGCTGGCGTGGCCGCGCCCGTCGCGCTTGACCCGGCCGCAGCGCGCGGCGATCTCGCTAAGACTGAGGTCGTCACGCTCGATGGCGTGCAGGACGGCGTTGCGCAGGGCCCGGTTGAGCACGATGCGACTGGCGTCCAGCCGGCGCAGCTCGCCACGGAGCATGGATACCGAGACGGCTGAGTCGTCGCGGTGGCGCTCCAGCGCAGCGATCGTTTGCGAGCGGGCGGGCTCGTAGCTTTCCAGGCAGCCGACGACATCGCGGAAGCTGACTGGCTGGGTAGGCCCGGCTTGATCGTCACACCCCAGCGAGCGATCGCCCGGATCGAGTCGCAGCCAGCGCAGCTCGGGAATCGAGAGTCGGCTGGTGGAAAATCCGAGGCGATAGGGGCGGCCGTGGCGGTCGAGGAGCGTGTGCGTAGCGTCGTCGCACGCGAGCAGAGAGTGTGCGTCGCCGTCGCCGTCGCCGGCACGCGTGTGGCTGTCTTGCGAGGAGCAGTCGCACGAGGACCGCGGAGCGGAAAGCCCGGGCGAGGAGTCGGACGTGCAAGCCGTGTGGGATGGCTCGGCTACGGACGCCATGTGTTCTGGGGTAGCCCCGGGAGCTGCGTGGAACGGGTCGGGTGCGCGCAGGTCCTCGAGCAGGAGCGCCCGGCAGCGCGGGCGGCGACGCCGGCGGTCGAGCAGGTAGAGGCGGCAGACGAGCGAAGCGTTCTCGGCGGGCTCGTCGGCGGAGAGGTGCGCGAGCAGCCGGCGGTCGCGAAGCGTGTGGGCGTCGCGGTCGACGACGAGCACGCTGCCGGCGCGGGCGGGGAGCGCGACGATCTCGCGCGAGCGTCCGCGGGGGTCGGCATAGCAGCCGAGCAGTCCGCGGGTGGCGCGACGTGGGTGGCACGCACTCCGAGAACGGGCGGCGGTGGACGGTGCGGATGGCTGCGCGGCGGATGTGGGCGGTGCAAGAACGGTCATCTAGGGCTCCTGTGGGTTGTGTTGTTGGTCAAGACGAATTGGGCAACGGTGGACGCGAGCACGAGCAACACCTCGCGGGATGAGGGAGCGGCTTGTAGGGCGTCTGGGAGGCGGCCGTCAAGAGGCGGAAGCGGACAGGCGGTGGGGCGGAAGCCGGCCCGAGATCCCCTAAAGGGGATCTCGGAAACCGCCGTCAGGCACGTCGGGCAGGGCCAAAGTTGGCGCGAGAACGCTCAGGCGCTATGTGTCGCGCAACATGGCCGAGCGCGAGACGGACGGCGATAGGGTGCTGCGCGGCGTGCGCACTCGCAAGAGATGCACTTCGAAGGGGACGCACTGGATGCCCTTGCGGACGCCGCTATGGAAACGCAGTCGGGCCGGGTGTCGACGTCGCAAGACAGTGGGCCGGGTGGTCCACATCGCAAGACAGTGGGCCGAGTGGTCCACATCGCAAGACAGTGAGCCGAGTGGTCCACATCGCAAGACAGTGAGCCGAGTGGTCCACATCGCAAGACAGTGGGCCGGGTGTCGACGTCGCGCGAAAGACGGACAGCCGATGCTGGCGGAGCGATGTCGGGTACTGCGGGGGGCTTGGCAAGGAGGCTGTGGGAGAGGTTCGCATCGTAGCCACGCGGCGTGAGGTGAACCTGGCGAAGCGCACGCCAACGTGCATGGCGGTGTGGGAGAGGCACGTAACAGCGGGCCGGAACGGCTTGACAGCGGCGTTTTGCACAAGGACAGCCCGCAGTCGCGTCACATCGGCTGGCGGGGGCAACAGCGCTGGGGACGTGGACGAGCGGTGCGCAACTGCACGGGGAGACGGGCGACTGCACCTAGCGAAGGGCGATTGCACCAGCGTTGTCGTGCCAGGTCATCGAGTGGGAAGCCGGCTTGCCCCGGACGCCCGCCCACCGCGTCACACACCCTTGTGGCGCCGGCGCGCGCGCGACTCGTGACAGCCCGGAGGACCCCGGTCAAGTCGCGCGACCAGACTCCAGCCGAACAGACCACGTCGGCACCAAACCGTTCATACCGGGGCCTCACCGCCTACAGCAGGACGATCCACCGTATTGGAACCCGCACAGGGGTCGCACCGGTCAAATCGGACTGGGCACCCACATCGGGATCAGACCACCCGATACCTGGCCACCCGGGACCCACGCCGCCCGGAACCTGGCCACCCGGGACCAGGCCACCCGAGGCCAGGCCACCCAGATCGAAACGGCTCATCGAATCGGGATCTCGCGCAGCTGAGCCGTCGGCTCGGCAGCGCTGGCAGGCGAGAGCGCGCCGGGCTCGGAGCGCGAGACGCCCTCCACACCACGGCCAGCAGCCGCGCGAACGGCTGGCGGCAACGGCGGCACACCGTAGGCGAGGAGCAGGCCCTCATGGATGTCGCGCTCGGCGGCGAAGAGGATCGCGGTGCGGGCGGGGTACTGCCAGTCATGGGGGTGCTCGCCGGGGTAGGCGCGGCACGCGCACAGCAGGCGGTCGGCGCGACGTGCGCACTCGCGTGCACGGGCACGGTGGCGGCAGACGAAGACAACGACCGGCCGCGGCGCGCCACGACGGGCAAAGCGCGGAGCGGCGAGCGACCAGCCGGCGAGGAGGTGGTCGTAGCGCTCGAGCTTGGCGAGTGCGGAGGCGGCGAGCGGAGCGACAGCGCGCGGGCCAGCATCTGGACGCGCAGCAGCGGGCAGAGCGAAGCCCGAGCGCTCGGCGACCGGCGGCGCGACGCTCTGGCCCTCGGCCATCGGGAACGCGATCCTCTGGCCCTCGACGGCCAGCGACGCGACGCCCCGGCCCTCGCTGGCCGACAGCTCGACACCCCGGCCCTCAGCCACCGGCGACGCGACGCCCCGGCCCTCGCTGGCCGACGGCTCGACGCGCTGGCGCGTGGCAGGAGGCGGACCGTCGTCAATGGCGAGACGGTCGTCCAGCTCGACGAGCAGTTCGATGCCGCCGGCTTGCAGGCTGGCGTCGGGGCGGACGGTCTCGAAGCGCTCGACCTCGACGCGGGCACCGGTCGGAGCGGTGTGTAGGAAGTCGTGCGGCGTGCGCCCGCCTGGCAGGCGCAGGTCGGCAGGACCGATCGCAACGCGCCCCGCGGGAGTGGAGCGCAACGGGACCGATAGCACGGCTTCGCGCGGCCCGCGCAGCCTGGCGCGCCCTGCGACGGCGCGCTCCAGCGCAAGCACCCAGCCGGCGACATGGACATTGTGGCGGACCTGGCGCAGGTGCCGGTCGGGGGGCAATGCGCGTGTCGCGGCCGCCAGCACCGAGTCGCCGATGGGCAGCTCCAGACGATCGTGCGCAGCCAGCAGCTCGCGCCCGACGGGGGTGATCGTGTGGCACATCGGCGCGCCGCCGCCGTCGGGACGGTGGAATTGGAAGCGCTGCACGAGACCGGCGTCGGCGAGCCGCTTGAGGCGTCGCTGGGTCGTGGTAAGCGTGCGGGTCGGGTTGAAGCGGCGGTGGATCTGGCTGGTGAGCACATGGTCGAGGGCGCACAGCAGCGCAAGGATCTCGATGTCGAGCGGCTCGGCCTCGAGGGCGCGTGGCGCGTCGGGCGACCGACCCGGGCGCACGCGGCGGGCTGCGTCCAGCTCGACAAGCTCGCGGAAGCTGTCGGCGGCCACCGGTGGTGGCTGCGTTTCGCCGATGGGCTGCGCGGGGACCGCGGGTGCGGTGGTCCCGCAGACACCCTCGCTGTCGACGGTGGCCCCGCCGCCGGCGTCGTCGCTGTCGTCTGACATCCCATTGGAGACGGCAGTCCCGCCGCCACCATCACTGCCGGTGCCCGACACCCGACTGGAGACCGCGGTCCCGCCGCCACCGTCATCCTCGGCGCCCGACACCCCGTTGGAGACCACAGCCCCGCCAGGAGCAACCGGACCCCCAACGGCCTTGGCGGGCACCTCGCCAAACATATCCGCACGCCGATCTACCCCGGCGGGCATATCGACGACCCCGGTCTCCCCCTCCCGTCGCTGCCAGTGCGGCTGGCTGAGGTCCGCGAGGTAACGACCGCCGCGGGCGGCCTGGCGCGCGGCGTGGTGGGCGAGCCGCGCGGCATCGACGCGCAGGGGGAGGGTGCGGGCGAGGAACGGGGGCTGGCGACCATGCGGGGTGGTCCAACTGACGATGGCGTGGTGCTTGGGCAGGTGCAGGCGCGCGTCGGGCCGTCCGAGCGCGGGTATGCCGCGGATCTCGGGACGTACGGTATCGGCGAAGTCGGCCATCATCAGGCTCGCGGAGTTGCGGGCGTCGCGGGCGGAGGCGGTTGCGAAGTAGACGCGGTGCGCGAACAGCGCGTCGAGCTGGTCGCGGATCTCGCGGTCGATCCACTGGGAGTCGGTCTGCCAGCAGGCGACCGTCTCAAGGCCGGCGGAGCGCTTGAGGGCAAGCGTTTCGGCGAAGCCGTGGTTGAGGACGAGCGGCGCCTCGTCGACCTTGAGCGCGACGGCGACGCGTTGCTCGGCGGGCACCCTGTCCTGCTGGCGCGCGAGGGCCGCGTCGAGCATGCCGACGAGCAGCTGCATGAGGACGGCGGTGTTGCCGGCCCCGGTCGCCCCGAGGGCGCCCTTGACGACAAGGACCTCGTGGCGGGAGATGACGTTGTCGAGGTCGATCGTGAGCGAGTCGTTGAGCAGCACGCGCTTGATCGACGGCGAGTTGAGCAGGCGCGCGAGCTTGTTGACGGGTGCGTCGAGCTTGGCGGTGGTGGTACTGCGCGAGTCGGCCAGCTGGGCGGACAGCTCGGCGGTGAAGAACTGGGCGATCTCCTTGAACTCGGGCAGCGTACGCAGGCCCGCGGCGACGCGGGAGCGGTAGGCGTAGCCCTCTTCGCCGACGGACAGCAGGCGCGCGGCGTCCCACAGGCTGGCGCGAGAATCGTGGGCGAGCACCGCGATGATCGCGTTGCGCAGGTAGCGGTCCGATGAAGCCCGGATGTCGGCGTCTGTGAATAGGTGCTTCAGCGCGCCGACGACGTAGTCGGCGATCGTGTCGGCCGGAGCGGCGACGGCGAGCGGGTTGAACCCGCACGTCGGGTGTGAGAGGTCCAGCAGGGTGCAGGTGCGGTCCGCTGGGACGAGGCTGAGCGTGGCCTCGGCGGCGTCGCCCTTCGGGTCGAGCACGATCACTGCGCAGCGCTCCCGGCGGAGGTCTTCGGCGACGGTGGCCGCGAGGTAGCTGGACTTGCCCTGCTCGACGGCGCCGGGGACGGCGGTGTTGAGGCGACGCATTTCGGGGTGGATGCAGACCGGCCCGTGCGCGTCGCGCAGCGTGCCGTGCCCGACACGCGGACGCATGATCGCGGGCGAGGCGGGCGCGAGTGGCAGCGGGCTGCGGGCGAAGGGGACGGTCGCGTACTCGACGGACGGCAGGTGCCAGAGCGCGGGCAGCTCGGTCGAGGCGAACGTTGCGCGGCGCCAGCTCGGCCACGGGTTCCCCTCTCCTCTGGCCACGCGTCGCAGGTACCGGGCGCGAGCGCGCCTGGCACCGCCGCGCTGGACGAGCCGGTTCTCGGCCCCCTCGGCGCGCAGCTCGGAGGCGATCCGCTCGCAGGTCTCGCGCGCGGGACCGGCGACGCGCAGGTCGGCGAAGAACAGCGGCCGGTGCTGGACTTCCAGACCGCCGCGCAGCTCGGCCTCCTCGACGAGCGAGCGGTCGTGCATGATCGGGTGCTCGCGGCGGGCGCGGGTGAGGTGAGCCTCGTGACGCTTGTAGGCACGCTTGGCGTGCCCCTCGAAGAGGGCGGGCGTGGGGGTCAGCGCGAGCTGCACAAACGCCCGCGCTCGACAGGCGCCCATCACCGTGATCAGCCGGTCGACCGGCGGCTCGCGCCCCAGCTCGAAGCGGTCGAGCTGCTTGACGCGCTTGATGAACGATGCGTGCTTGCGCAGCCGCACGGCGGCCGGCGGCGACGCGAGACGCGTTTCAGGCGTGACAGCGAGCGAGCAGTTGGGGTAGGCGTTTCGCAGTGCCGCCTCGACCATCGCCTCCAGACCGGCGGGGCACACCACGGCAAGCCAGGCCTGCGCAGGTTGGTCGGCGGCCCCGTCGGGCATGTCGCTGTCGAGACCACCGGTGGCGCCCGCACAGTGAACCTCGAGCGCAAGCGAGGGCTGGCCGTGCAGGATGCGGCGCCAGCCCCGACACTGGACACGCTGGTGTAGCGACTGGAACATCGCCGCCAAACCCTCGGGGCTGGTACGGTCGGTGCGGTAGGGCAGAACACGCAGGCGGACGTAGCGCCGTCGCCGGCGTGCCCGCAGGCGCGTGACGAGCAGGAGCGCGGCGCAACCGAGCACCAGCGCGCCGGTGGGCGCAGCCGCGAGGACCGAGGCGTGAGGCCAGCCGGCGCCTTGAGCCCCGGCCACCCCGTGCGCCCGTGCGACCCCAAGCATCCGACCCGCCCCTGAGACCGGGCCGGTGGCGGCAGGCAGCGTGGCATGCAAACGGGCAACGTCCGCGCGGGCTGGGACACGGCGCGGGATGGCGCCGCGCAAAGCACGTCCCGGGCCGCCGGAGAGCAGCCAGCGCAGAACGAGCACGCCGACAAGCGCGCCGGCTCCCGCGAGCGCGCGCCAGAGCAGGAAGCGAGTGAGCACTGTTCTTCCCTATCCGACGGCAGCCGCATTGGGGGGACATGGCTCGCCGCCCAGCTAGCAGCCTCTCGCCGCCCGGCAAGAAGGCATCTCCCTTGGACGCCCTCCTGCGCGCGTACGCAGCGCACGCCCACCCCCGGGCGCGCATCGCGCGCCCTCCCCCTAAACACCTGCCCCAGTGCCCTCACACTGCCAACATGGCCTCTCCACCACGGCCCCGCGCGGGGGGGCCCGCCAGTCGTGCGCGCCTGGCTCCCGTACCCGCTCAGCGCGGCCGTGTGGCACGCTCCACGCGGGCGCCGCGCTCGGTCAGGTGCCACGCGTTGGAGGCCCCCTTGACCTGGCCGTCGCCCGTGTTGCGCACAAGCTCGAGCCGCTCGAGTCGGGTCAGCAGCTTGGAGATCTGCCCCTGGTCGGCGATCCCGGCGCCTTCGGCGATCGCGCGGTTGCTGGCGCGGGGGTGCTCGCCGATGAAGGTCAGTACGCGAACGGTGCGGTAGGTGAGACGCATGTCGAGACCCTCGAGCGGGTCGCGCCCAGCGCGCGGCCGCGATCGGCGGCGACGACGGATGGGTGCAGGCGGTTCGCGGGTCAGTTCCTGGCTGGCGGCGCGCGGTCCGAGATAGGGCAGCACGATCATGCTCATCAGCGGCCCCAACAGCGCGCTGAACGATTCGCGGCTGCGCGCCAGCAGCCGCGTGTGCAACACGGCGAACACCGCGCCGACGACCCCTTCGGCGGTCAGCTTGGGGGATTCCTCGGTGGCCCGCGCGACGCGCGCGCCGGAGCTGGTGCGTCCTTCGTCGACGACGGTTCGCACCTGCTCGAGGATCTGGGCGCGCCGTTCGAGCACGCGCGGGCCGGCACCAAGCGCGTCGACGATGCACATGCGCGCGAGCCCTGGCTCTTCGTCCATGAAGCGCAGCAACGCGAGCAGCCCGTCGCGCACGCCGTCGCGCCAGCCGCTTTCGCTGTGGTAAGCCTCGCTGACGAGGTCGCCCAGCTGGCGCATCGCCTGATCGAAGGCGGCCAGGAAGCAGTCCTCGCGATCGTCGAACAGGTCGTAGAAGGTCTTGCGCGACACACGCGCGCGCCCGATCACCTGAGCGACGGTGAGACGCGCGTAGCCGACATCCTCGACGGCTTCGACCGTTGCGGCCAGCATCCTGGTGCGCTGGATCTCCGTGACCTGGCCGCGAGGCATGCCGTTGGGTCCGGGGCGCAGCCCCGTGGTCTTCGTGCTCGGCGAGCGCAACGCCTCGGTTTTCGTGCGCTGCGCTTGACCGCTGCTTGTCTTGGTTGCGCCACTCGTGGTTCTCGAGCGCGTTTTGTCGGTGGTAGCCATCTCGCTCTCGCCTGCTCAGTAGTCCTGGTTGGTGGGTCTGATCATCGGGTAGTGCTCCTGTCTGGGATCGGTCCGGTGTCCCGGGAGTTCGTCTCGCGCTACCCGCGGGGTGAGCGCCTGCGACGCCCGTGGCGCCGGCACTCCCCCTCGGGACGCTTGACCCCAAAGCTTCATGGGTTGACGCGTGGATGTCGAGTCGCGTCTCCTACTCGGCCCGCGTGGCTCTAGGCGCCACGCACACAATCCATATAGGCAGAATTTCTAGGCAGCTCTTCTCGGCCGTCGGAGGCGCTTGTGTTAAAGCTACAACGACCCTCTACCCGGAACGATGTGCGGTGATGGACTTGCAATGGGCCCCGACGCTCCCGAGAGCGCCCAGAGGCGGGGGCGGGCGGAGGTCATGATCGGCGCAGGCGCGGCTTGGCAATGGACTGGTGGGGGCGAGGCAGGCGTCCCCACCAGGCAACGCGACGGAGTCCTCGACGCGCCCGGCCGGCGCGGCCCGGCTTCGTCGCAGCACACCCAGCCCCGCCGCCGCGGCCGGGCGCGGCGGCCACCGCGCGTCCGGCTTCGTCACATCTCACCCAGCCCCGCCGCCGTGGCCGGCCGCGAGCGCGGCAGCCCGGACACCGAGCGCCACCGATGCGGCCGCTGCTGCCCTACGCAGCCGCGCCCTCGCGAGCGGCAAGGTAGTCGTCCAGCAGGGGCAGTCGTTGGGTGTCCACATACACCTCGTAGTCGCGCAGCAGGCCCCACGCCATGCGGGCCCAGATGACGTAGCGGTTGTCGTAGACGGTCTCGCCTTGGGGGTTGGTGAGGCGGTCGGTGCTGCGCAGGCAGATGGTCATGTTCCATGGCGGCCCCTGGGCGACGACCTGTTCGGGTTTGTGCTGCAACCCGGTGGCCATCATGCGACACAGCCAGCGCTCCACCTCGTCCTTGCCGCGAACGTCGGCCGTCCATGAGCTTTCGCCGGGAAACCGAAAGTGGACGTCTTTGGCGTCGAACCGCAACAGCATGCTTGGGTCGCCGTCGTTGAGGTGGTTGTAGGCATGGTCGAGTAGGCGCTTAGCCAGCCAGGAAAACACAGCTCGGCCTCCTTGATAGATCGCTCTAGTGGATCAAGGAGGCTACCACTGCGGGCACAGGCGAGACCGGCCGACATCCAGCGCCTGACGCCAAGCCGTCAAGAACCTCGCCCGACGAGCTGCGCACCGACTCGCGATCGGGCCCGCCGGCGAGCAGCCAGTTTCTGCAAGCATGCCCGCGTGGCAGACCTCGCCGTCGTTTCGATCACGGGTGACCGCCTGGAGGAGCTAAAGCCGCTGTGGTGCGCCCTGTACGAGCACCACACCGCGCTGGTGCCCCACATGCGCGAGCGGGAGGTCCCGTTCGCGCAGGCGTGGGAGAGGCGCAGTGGCGTGGACCGGGAGTGGCTGCGCACCGAGCCGCAGTCGTTCGTGCTGGCCGTCGAGGACGCGGGACAGCTGCTCGGCTACGCGCTCGTGCGGGTCCGTTCGGGCGAGGGCTACGCGGCGGCGTGGAGCACGTCACACCCGCTGGCCGAACTTGCCACGCTCGTCGTGCTGCCCGAGGCGCGCGGCCGCGGGGTCGGGTCGATGCTGCTCGAACGCGGTCGAAGTACGGCTGCGAGAGCTGGGCATCGGCGACATGGCGATCGCGGTGATCACCACGAACGTCGACGCGATGCGGCTCTACGAGCGCCGGGGCGCCGTGCCGTATGTCACCCAGTTCGTCCAGCGTGTGGCGCCGACCCGGCCGGGCAACACCGATCACGGGACGGTGAACGGTTGACGACGCCCGGTGAGCCGACCTCCCGCGAGCCCCCGCCCGGCGAGCCGACCTCCCGCGAGCCCCCGCCCGGCGAGCCGACCTCCCGCGAGCCCCCGCCCGGCGAGTCCCCGCCCGGGGAGCCGCCCCGTGGCGAGCCGCATGCCAGCGAGGCGCCTGCCGGCAAGCCACCCAAGAGAACCCCAGGCGACACGTCCGCCGACAAGCCATCCCCTGGCGAGCCGCCCCCAAGCCAAGCACGCCCCGCCAAGCCACCCGAAGGCGAGCTGCCGCTGGGCGAGCCGCTCGATTGGACGCCGGTCGCGCCCCCGGCAAGGGTGACGCTCCGTGGAGCCCATGTGCTGGTGCGACCGGTCAGGGCGGCGACGGACGTGGGGTCGCTGTACGCGGTGTCGCATCCGCCCGCGGGCGAGCGGGCGATGTGGACCTACTTGCCCGATGGCCCGTACAAGAGCCCGGAGCACATGGAGAAGACGCTCGCGTGGGCCGAGACGTCGAGCGACCCGATGTTCTTCACGCTCGTGCAGCTGCGGGACGAGCGAGCGGCGGGCGTCGCGTCCTACCTGCGGATCACGCCGGCGTTCGGCGTGATCGAGATCGGCCACATCTGGTTCGGCGCGCCGCTGAGGCACACGACAGCGGCGACGGAGGCGATCTACCTGCTCGCCCGGCATGCGTTCGAGGAGTTGGGCTACCGGCGGGTCGAGTGGAAGTGCAACGCCTTGAACGCCGCGTCGCGGAGGGCGGCGGAGCGGTTCGGGTTCACGTTCGAGGGCGTGTTCCGCAAGCACCAGATCGTCAAGGGCAGAAACCGCGACACCGCGTGGTACGCGATTACCTGCGAGCAGTGGCCGGCGATCGGCGTAGGCTTCGCAGCGTGGCTGGCGAGCGGGAACTTCGACGGCGAGGGCCGGCAGCTGCGCACGCTGGGCGAGCTGATCGCCGCGGCGCAAGCCGGAAGAGCCCTTTAGGCCGCCTTTAGGCCCCTTTAGGCCCTCGTCGTCAAGAGGATCGCTCAACCGAGAGACCGGGGCGCAAGCGGCGACCGGCGTGGCAAGAAGACGCACGGCCTCCCCGGAGGTGGGCCGGTCGTCACAGCGTGACGTCGGGACGGCTGCCACCGGCGGCACTCGGTGGCTGCCCCCGGCAGCACGGGGCGGCTGCCCCGGCGGCATTCGGGTGGCTGCCCCCGGCAGCACGGGGCGGCTGCCCCGGCGGCATTCGGGTGGCTGCCCCCGGCGGCACGGGGCAGCTGCCCCGGTGTGGCACTCGGGCGGCTGCCCCCGGCGGCACTTGCAAACTTTGCGCTGCGAATCGCGCCCGCGTACGCGCGCGGGCGCGATTCGCAGCAAAAACAAAACAACCACCCTCCGCCTCCCCCGCTCCCAGGCGGGGTCGCACGACTACCCGCCTATGCCCCCCATGCCGTGCATGGAGTGCATCGCCTGCGAGGAGCCACTGGGCACGACGAGCCCTGGCACGCCGGTGGGAGCGACGAGGATCGAGGCGCTGAGGGCAAAGAGAAGCGTCGTGGTGGCCAGTACGGCGGCACGCCGCCAGGGCAAGACCTTCTCGAGCGCGACGAGCGCCGAGACGACGAGCATCCAGGTGAGGCTCATGACGCCGAGCGCAAACAGGGCGGCCATCAACGCCCATGAGCAGCCGACGCACCAGCCGGCGTTGCGGACACCCATGAGCACCGCGCCCGCGGCGCCCTCGCGCCAGCTGCCGCGCAGGAAGCGCAGCGGGCTTCGGCATCGCAGCAGGCAGGCGTCCTTGAGCGGCGTCAACTCGTACAGGGCGCCAAGTGTGAGCACGCCCGCTGTCAGCCAGTGCCCGCCGGCACGCCATGCGAGGTCGCTCGCGAACAGGCGGTCGCCGAGCACGAAGAGCGCGTAGGCAAGCACGCCGGCGGCGCTCCAGACGAGCGTGTAGCCGGCGGCAAAGAGGAGCGTAAGGCCTGACTGGTGACGGCGCGTGAGCGTGGCGTATACGGCCGCGGTGGGCACGAGGGACGGCAGCATCATGGCGGCCATCATCACCGCCCAGACGCCGGTGAACCAGCCGAAGGTGCCGAGACTGGTGCCGGGCGCGTCGTCCATGCCCGCCATGCGTTCGGCGGTCGACCACCAAGCCAACCCTGCGGCGGCGAGAAGCAGGGCGACGACGCCGAGCTGGGTGCGTACGGCCGCGAGGGCCGCTGTCAGCTCGCTTCGTTCAGACCGTGGAGCGGCAAAGGAGGACATGACACTGGCGGGTGGGCGGTGTGGAGGTTACCGGTGTGAGGTGTTCGAGCAAGAGAGAACCCGCGCAGGCCCTCCCACCATCGTTCCTACCCGCTGAAGGCTGCGCTCAGCCGTCGAGAGGGTCAAGCCGCCAGGGTTCGGAGGGATTGGAGCCCGCTGCATCGAGCCAGGCGGCGGCGTCGCGTTCCCCTTGGTCGATGAGCGCGGCGATGAAGGGAGGGTCGAAGAGGAGGTAGCTGAGGAGGTCGCCGTGGCTGTGGTTGTGGCCGCCGAGCAGGCGCGCCAGGAGCGCAAGGTCGGGGGAGCGCAGGCCGCGCAGCCCGCGGTAGCGGGAGCGAAAGGCGCCTGTGGCGAGGTTCGCAATCGTGGCAGGCGTGGGTGGGGCTATGAAGATGTAGGGGATGCGCTTGTGGGAGCGTTCACCGCACGACCGGTGGTGAGACGCGGCCGCCGGCGAGTCCGGCGGATCGTGGGGCGCAGCCGCCGACAAACTCGCTCGGTCGTAAGCCGCGACCGCCCGCGAGAGCGGTGGGCCATCGGGGTCGGTAGAGCCCTCGAGCGCCGAGTTGATTTGCGCGAGCGTGCGGAGATCTTCGATGAGCGGGTCGGTGAGCGCGCCTTGCAGGAGGTGCGACACGCTGGTACCCAGGTCCGGCGCGGGCGCGTCGTCCAGGTATCCGGGGCGGAAGGGCTGCGGGGCAGCCGAGCCGGTGCCGATGACCACCAGCCGATCGGCCCCGAGGTCGAGCGCAGGCTTGAGCGGCGTGTTGAGGCGGGTGGCGCCATCGATGTACCAGCCGCGCGCAGGGGCGGGACGCTCGACGCGGACCGCTGGAAAGAGCAGGGGGATCGCAGCGGAGGCAAGGACGTGTGTCGCGTCGAGGGTTGCGGGCACGTAGTCGATGAGGGCAGAGCGGGACTGGTGGACAGCCGTCGTGTGCCCCTCCACGAAGGCGACGGATCGTCCCGTGCGGGCGGCGGTGGCGATCACGGCCAGGCTCCGGGTGGGACTCGAAGCGGCGAGGTTGTGGTGCAGCTGATCCCACTCGATCCAGCGGGCTAGGTTGCGCGTAAGCGGAGCGGGGTCGAGGAGACTGGAGAGCGGGGCTCCTGGCGGCGAGAGTGCCGCGAATGAGTGACGGAGGAGCTTGAGCGGTAGCGAGGGGAGGATCGGCTGGATGACCGCCCCGAGGTCGACTTCGCGCCACCGTCGAAGCTCCAAGGAGAGCGCGTCGCGGGCCGGCAGATGGCTGGTCGCCGCAAGGCCGGCGGCGTTGATGGCGCCGACGCTGGTGCCGACGACGATGGAAGGACGCTCGCCGCGGGCTTCGAGAAAGGGGAGCAGCACGGAGAGGACGCCGAGCTCGTAGGCGCCGCGCGTCCCGCCGCCGGCGAGGACCAGCCCGACACGTTCGCCGGTGGACGCGAGATCGTCGGCCGTCATCGAGGCAGGAGTCAAGCACGAGGCTGAGCAGGGGCGCTCGCCGGATGCGAAACCGCGACGGCGCCAGAGCGCCTTCACGGCTGCCCTCGAGCCGGCCCACAGGCGAGTTTCCACCGCGGCGTTCGGCGCAATGCCAGCTAGGCGATGCATGGGCTGCCCCCAGAGTTGGAAGCCCACCGGACCAGCGCTGTTTGCAAGCGTCACTGCGGGCCATTGGTGGACCCCTGGTCGTAGTTGTCGGCCTAACCGCCTGCCTTCATGAAGCAGAGCCAGCGAGACGCCTGCCCGGCCCAAAAGCAGACGTCTACCCGAGCCAGCCTTGTGACAAGCTCGCATCGACACGGCAGAAGCCAAACCGCACCCTTCGCCGACCGTGGCTCGGACACGACGAGCACAGTCGGCTCCCGGCAGGCGCCCGGGCATCACACACCACCCGATTCCTCACACTCGCCCGCCCGACCCCGCTGCGCCGACGCCTATAAGGCCACCTTCTAAAGTGCGTGTATGCCACACGCAACGCTTGCGCTCGTCCTCTTGGCATGCGTCGTGGGGGCCGGCGCCGGCATCGCTGTCGCAGCGGACCGCAGCGCGCCCACAGGAGCGGTATCGGATTCGGCAACCACGGTCCCGGCAAGCGCGACGGCCAACGAAGCGGCAGCGCAGGCTGACGCCTGGTGGCTGCTCACGCAAGTACCGCTGCCCGCCGGCGCAACCCCCTCGGCAGGCGAGCCCGCCGGCGACGAAGGCCAGCTCGCGCGTCCGGATAGCGGTCCCGCCGCGACCCCCAACGTAGTGGACGACCACGCCTGGTGGGTGCTGACCGGCGTGCGCAGCGAAGTGCTCGCGTACATCCGCGCGCATGCACCGGCCGGTACCACCATCGCTTTCTCGGGCTCGTCCGCTACGCGAGGCAGAACCACGAGCGAAAGCGTTGCGTTCGCCTGGCCGCCGATCGCCGGCGTGCTGGGCATGCGCTGGCTGATCATCACCGTCGTCCAGCTCCCCGGCGGGCAGACAGGGCTGCGCGCCGACGCACAGGTCGTTTGGATCACGCCACGTCCCGTATCGGAGGCGATCCCTGGCGGAGCCCACCTGCTGCGAATCAGCGTACATAGTGCGATGGTGGCCAACCAGCCCGCTCAACGCCCGTTGCGCTTTACCTCGGCGCACAAGATCGCCCAGGTCATCGCCCTGTTGAACTCGCTGCCTGCAGCTCAGCCAGGGGTGACAAGCTGTCCCGCGGACTTCGGCATCAGCGTTCGTCTAGCGTTCTATCCGACACCCCGAGCCAGCCCCTCGGCGGTCGCTGAGATCGACCCTCAGGGTTGTGGCGGTGTCGGGTTGACGCTCAATGGCAGGCCCCAGCCGCGGCTTTCAAGCGAACTGCCTCCAGTGCTGGGACAACCGTCCACGGGATCGTTGATCGGTCGCATCGACCGCGCGCTGGACGTCAAGCTCCGCGTCGCCCCGAGCCGGTAGCCGCCAGCCCGCTCGGCCTCTGCGAGCCTACGGGTCGCTCCACCCGAACCAGACCAATCCAGCTCTACCCACACGCCTCCACGCCATCCTCGAGCCCATCGAGCAAGAACGACATACTACTTCGGCCTGGTAAATAGCCGTCAGGCGGCTTTGGCGTAGCTGACCTGGTTCTCCTCGAAGTAGCGTGCGACGATTCGAGGGGTGCGTTGGCGGGAGCGCAGGTAGCTGCGGGTCTCGCCGATCAGCTCGTCCTGGGTGTGGGGACGCCGGCGGCCGAGGGCGTTCGTCTTGACATCTTGGTTGAGCAGCTCGGTCGGGTTCAGCTCTGGGGCGTAGCCCGGCAGGAACTGAAGCTCGATCTGCTCTGCGTGCAGCTCGACCCACTGTTTCACCTTCTTGGAGCGGTGTACGGGATGCCCGTCGAGGATCAGGATGATCTTCTGGCCCTTGCTCTGGCGGACCAGACGCGAGAGGAAGTCGATGAACACGTCGGCGACGAATTTCTCCTTGAACACCCGGAAGGACAAGTGGCCCTTGTTGGAGATCGCGGATATCACGTTCGCGCCAAAGCGCTGGCCGGCGCCCTCGATCACCGGGGTCCTGCCAACCGGACTCCACGAGCGTCCAGCGGTGTAATCGGAGCGCAAACCCATCTCATCCGCCCACAAGATCAGGGATTTCTCGCGGTACGCGCGCTCTTTGATCGCCGGGTAGCGCTCCTCCAGCCACCGCTTGACCATCTCGGGGTTCTGCTCAAACGCTCGTCTGGCAGGCTTCTGCGGACTGAACCCCCACGCCCGGAGATACCGGCCCGCGGTCTTCTCCGCGACGCGGATTCCATACCGCCGGTCGATCAGCTCGCACACCAGCGCCCACGTCCACAGAAACCCCGGCAGCTTGAGCTGGTCGGGGTTCTTCTCCCGGATCGCCTTCGCGATCTGCGCCTGCTGAGAAGCAGTCAGGGCCGTCTTCTCACCAGGCCGCCGGCCACGCTTCCCAGCCGCGAGCGCCTCGTCCCCGCCAAGACGCCGAGCACGCACCCACTCGCTCACCGACTGGCGCGAAACATCAAGCAACCCAGCGACCTCCGTCTGAGAACGACCCTCCCCGACCAGCGCAACCGCACGCCGACGAAGCTCCTCCTGCGCCGCCTGCCCCAGCCGCCTCGCATCCCGAGTCCTCACACACCAAAACCTACCACCCCCGTCGGACGTTTACTGGGCCGAAGTAGTAACACCCCTGTCAAAAATCGCCTATGCCTGAAGCACGATGCGTATCAGTGGCGGGCTCGTCGGGCGGGAACTGCCGCCCAGGGGCTCTGAGGTGACCATCACTTCTTTGACTCCGTGCAGGTTGTCGGGGACATCGACCGAGCCGCTTCCACGGTTGGTGACGCTGAAGAGTGCGTCGGTCGGTTGGGGCGAGGCGCCGCCGCGATTGAGCCATACCTCGTAGATCTTGCCGAGCGCTGGCTGGGGCATGCCGGAGACCACGAGGTTCGAGCGATTGTCGATGAGGTACAGAGATGCGTGCGCGCCCTGGATGTTCGTGGCGATCTGGGCTGAGATCACACGCTCGCGGGCGGGAGCACCGGAGTCGATCACGATCGCGGCGGCCGCCACGCAGGCCGCCACGATCGCTCCCGCGATGGCCAGACTCATCGGGCGTGATCGCCAGCGGTTTGCGCGCCTTGGTGGCCGGTCGGCCTCCGGGCCGGTGGCGTTCAGCAGCTCTGCCTCTGAGCGGGCTGTCGCGAGCACGCACTGCACCAGTGCCCGTGGCGCCCGCGCCTGGGGTACGGTCGTGGGCAGCATATCGACCACGGCCTGCAGGTCGGCGACCTGCGCCTGACAGGTCGTGCATACCAGGAGGTGTGCACGGTATGCCTTGGGTTCCTCGAGCGCCCCGAGGACATACGCGGCGGCGTCCACGCGCTGCACGCAATCGGAGTCTGGGTCATGCGAGTTCATGTACCGACCTCCCGGCCGCTAGGACGACCTTCAGCTTCTCCAGGCCCAAGCGCATGCGTCCCTTGACAGTCCCGAGCGGCGTGTCGAGCATCGAGGCTATCTCGGTCTGCGTGAAACCACCAAAATATGCCAGCTCGATGACCCGCCGCTGCTCTGAGGGCAGATCGCCGAGCACTCCACGAATCTCGTACGACGCAACATTTGCGATCGCCTGATCGTCGGTGCGTCCGGGCGCCTGGAGGCGTTCCTCGATGCCGTCGTCGCTGGCCCTTCGGCGATCGTGTACGCCCGCTCGGCGCAGCGTGTCGACCGCGCGGTTGTGCGTTATCCCCAGAGCCCAGGTGCGCACGCTGCCGCGTGCTCTGTCATAGCGCGCGCCGCCTCGCCATAGCGCCAGACAGGACTCCTGCGCAACGTCCTCGGCAAGCGAACGTGTCCCGCATATGCGGTAGGCGAGCGAGAACACCGCGTCGGCGTGGCGCTCCAGAATGACCTCGAACGCGTCGGCGTCGTTGCGGGCGGTGAGTTCCATCAGCTCCTCGTCGGCGAGCCTGCGTAGGCGATCACGGGACATCAACTCACTCTACGCACGCCAGAGTCACCGCGGATCACTGATCGCGTGAGCGCTGCCGGCCGATCGCGTGAGCGCTGCCCGGGATCGGTCCACGCAAGGCTGCCACCGAGCCATTTGCCGGTCTTTGATCCGCTGCCGTGCCGGGATGCGTATAGGGGGGTCAATGGCGCGACTGCGGTACCTCCGGGCGCCCCGCGATTCGGCAAACGACAAGGAGAGAAGCAATGAACTACCAGATCAATCTTGACGAGGTCGACGTTGACGGCGCGATCGGCGAGTCCGCCGAGGAGGTTTCCGGCAACACGCGCCTCGGCTTCCTGAAGAAGACAGGTGTTGGCGCAGTGGGCGTGATGAGCGGTGGCGCTGTCCTCTCGGCGCTCGCACCGGACGCGCTCGCGGCAGCCCAGTATGGGCGTCCCCCGGCCAGCTTCGGCAAGGGTGATGTCGGGATCCTCAACTACGCACTCACGCTCGAGTACCTGGAGGCGGCGTTCTACAACGGCGCATCGGCGGCGAACCTGCCGCTCAGCTCCCAGGCCGCCTCGTTCCTGAAGGTCGTCACCCGCGACGAGAACGCCCATGTGAAGTTTCTCAAGGAACACCTCGGGTCCAAGGCCGCCAAGGAACCGAAGTTCGACTTCAAAGGCGCCAACACGAACGCCGAAATGTTCATGAAGACCGCACAGGTGCTGGAGAACACCGGCGTGCACGCCTACTCGGGGCAGGCGCCGAACATCAAGGCCGCCGCGTATGTGAAGGCCGCACTGTCAATCCTGACGATCGAGGCCAGGCACGCAAGCGTGATCGGGCTGCTCAACGAACCGGCCGGTGAAGACATTGCGCCGAACGGCCCGTTCGACACTCCCCTGACGGCAGCCAAGGTGTTGGCTGCCGTGAAGGAAACGGGGTTCATCGTTAGCTGAGGGTGAAATGCACTCGCGCCGTCGGACGAGCCTGATGCCGTCTGGCGGCACGTGCAGTCTCGCGCTCCGTTCCAGAAAGCCAACGCCGGAGCGGACCGCGAATGATCCGCAAGGTAGGTCACTGGCGAATAGGCGCAAAGCCCTTGCAAGCCAAACCAAGGGTTCGACGTGCTGCTCACCAAGACACAGGTTCTCGCGAAAGCGGGACCGCTGATCAAGAAATAGCAGCACGGAAGGGCCACACCGAGTTCGCGCGTGCGCCCATCCTCGAGCCGTACCTAAATACGACCCACCCGAGAGGGATGGGCCAAACTCAGGAGGTAACCACAGATGGGACTCGACAACCCAATCCACATCGCGTTTCTGCTGATTCTGCTGCTGCTCGTCTTCGGAGCCAAGCGGCTGCCGGAGATGGGCCGCTCGCTGGGAGACGGCATGCGCGGCTTCAAGGACGCGCTCAGCGGCGAGAATACCCAGGCCGCTTCACAGCCCCTGCCCCAGCCGGTACTGGCCAGCCAAGAGCAGCAGCCGACCCCGATAGCGGCGCGCACCCCGGCCGCGGCCCCGGTGGCCGAGACCAGGCCGCCGGCCGCCGCCTGAAAGCCGTACGAGCACCGGAGGGATCATGGCAGTCGCTGTTGGCAGAATCGGGCACGAAGACCGGCTCAGCGTGGTCGACCATCTGGAGGAGCTGCGCGGCCGGCTGATCGTCTGTCTTGCCGTGATCGCGGTCGCATTCGGCTTCTGCTTCTGGCAGAACCACGCGCTGCTGAACATGATCAACAAGCCGCTCGCTCACGAGACCCAGAAACAGGTTAAGACCGGCAACGGCCCGCTCGGCTCCACCTACACCGTTCAGCAGAGCGCCCGCACCGTGGCCACACAGCTGCAGGTCGTTGTGCGATCGCTCGAGCGCCCTGGCAGCGGCGCCTCGGCGGCGACCAAGACCTCGCTCGCCGGTGTGGGGCTCGCATTGACAGGCGCGATCGAGCGCCTGTCGGCAGCTCCGCAGGGCAACAAGCCCGTCACCCTGGGGATCGGCGAGCCGTTCACGACGACGATCGGGATCGCGTTCATCTTCGCCATGATCCTTTCCCTCCCGGTGGTGCTGTATCAGCTCTACGGTTTTCTGCTGCCGGCGTTCAGTCCGGAGCAGCGGCGCATCGCGACCCCGCTGATGCTCGCGATCCCGTTCCTGTTCATCACCGGAGTCACGTTCGGCTACTTCGTCGTGCTGCCCGCCGCCGTGCGCTTCTTCCAGAACTTCAACAGCGGCGAGTTCAACGTGCTCGTGCAGGCCAGCCAGTACTACCACTTCGCCGCTGTGATCCTGCTCGCGATGGGCCTCGTCTTCCAGGTCCCCGTCGGCGTCCTCGCGGCCACTCGCGCGGGGGTGGTCACGACCAGGCAACTGCGCCACAATCGCCGCTACGCGATCCTCGCCTGCGGAGCGGTCGCCACCTTCCTGCCCGGCGACGCGATCACGCTCATCCTCGAGACCGTGCCCCTATACCTGCTGTTCGAGCTGAGCGTCCTGATCGCCAGGATCATCGAGCACCGGGAGAGCGCACGCGCCGCGCGCTGATCCAGAAAGCGCTTGCACTGCGAATACCTGATCGTGCGTCCGGTCTCCTTGAAGCGGAGGCCAAGCCCGACGACTACCTCATGGTCCAACGCGCCGGCCGCTACGGGCATAGGCCGACCTGATGAAGCCGACCCCCCGCCCCCACGTGAAGCCGATCGGCCCCGATGGCCTGCACAACTAGTGGTCGCTCCGCCTAGTTCGCTGATGCTTACCGGTATTGTTGTGCGCTCTCTTGCAGGCGATTGCGGTCACGTGATTGATCAGCGAACCTCGCGGAGGACCCACTAGGAGGGATCGGCGAAACTTGTAGGGCCAGTGCTCATGCGAGGATCGTAGCCGCCCCGGTTGGTGCTGACCCCAAGGGGCGGCACGCCGTACCCCAGGCACGGGGTGCACGATGAGCGGGCGGCGGCGTAAGGTCCCTGTCGGGCTAGAGCCAGGGTTCGAGAAGAGGCACGACGACATTGCTCAGGTAGTCGCGCAGTGTCGTGAGCGTTGGCACAAGGAATATGCGTTGGGGGAACGCGGGCTCCGCGAGCGCTATCTCCTTGGCGATGTTCAGGTTGAAGTCAGAGTCAGGGAACACGGTCATGATCAAGACTGGTGTGCCGTCTTCCACAGGGCCGTTGTGCCCGGCCTGCTCGATGTGGGCGTTGATGGTGGCCGTGCCGCTTGGTCCGCTGTTAAGCCCGATTTGGCCCACGGCGTATGTCGTGAGGTTGAGTCGGCGGTGCTTGTCGATCCGGTCAAGCTCGTGTATGACCCAGAGGGGGTCTTCGGCGTAGGCGGCGCCACGGTGGTACGGCTGTATGCCCTCGATGGCCTTGATGGCGTCCGGGTGCGCCCCTTGGAGCTTATGAAGCCCGCTCCCGCGCGCGGGTTTCCCGGTCTTCTTCTCGACACGGTTGAAGGTGTTGCTCCCGAGTTCGTGGCCGACCTTCTCGGGGAAGATGGGGAATTCCGACGCTTTCTCTACCGCTGGCGTGATGGGGTTTGGTCGGTGGTGCGCGACCGCGAGTTCGAGCGCCAGGTGGTCCAAGGCGGATCGCAGGACGTGGGCGGTATCGCCAAGGATCAGCGACAGCTCGGGCGGCGGTGGTTCGGTGATCTTCGCCCGGACAATTGTGCGACCCGTCTTGGGATCCTGCTCAGGGACGAACACGTATGCGCCCGTTCCGAGCCATGTTTGCTGGGCGATGTTGAGGTGTTCTATGTGCTTGCTCGCCCAGTCGAGCTTGCGACGGAAGCTCATTGACATGCGTCGTTCAAACGCTTCCCGTTCTTCTTTTTCGACCCATTTGGAGCGCTGCGCGGTGTTTTTCTTCGCGCGCTGCATCTGGCGTTGCTTCGAGGTCATTTCGAAGAGCGAGACTAATCAAATCGCGCTATCGATTGAGCGCGCAAGCGAGCTGGGCGAGGATGGTGAGGTTCGCGTGAAGCCGCACGCGCTCGATCCGGCGGACGCGCAGGGGCGCGAGGCTCCATTCGTTCTTCAGCCGTCCGAACGCGCGCTCGACGGACGCGCGGCGGCGGTAGAGCCCCCGCCAGCGCGGCGTCTCGCGTGGGAGCAGCGGGTGCAGCCGGTCGGCCTTCACCCACACGGACGCGGGCTTGCACTCGCCCGTGGGGCAGCGCCACTTGGAGGCGTTGCGCTTGCGGTCAGCACCGGCGAACCGCCATTCGCCGTGCTCGCACGTCGGCGGCTTGTGCTCGCCGCGCACGACGGCGGGGGTCTTGCGCAGCGCGATCGCGGGCAGCACGCCGCGGTCGGTGCAGGCGTCGTGGACGGTCGAGCTGTCGTACCCCTTGTCCATCGCGGCAGTCTCGGGGTCGATCCCGAGCGCGTGGAGCTTGTCGAGCAGCGACGCGACGGTCGGCCCTTCGTTGGCCTTTGCCGTCTCCACGGTCCACGCGAGCGGCAGGTCCGTCTTCGAGCACACCGCCATGTGCAGCCGATACCCGTAGAACCCGCCGCCCTTGCGGGTGGAGACGGCGGAGCGGTGCCCCCACGTCGCATCGGGGTCGGAGAACTTCTTGCGTTCCTTGCCGCCCTTGGATACGAACCGCTGCCCATTCGCATACGCGGGCATATCGGAGGCGTCGATCGCCACATCCCAACCCAACAGCGGGTTTCGCCGCTTGAGGGCTCCGACAACAGCCGCGATGCACGCCTCCAGTATGTCGGCGTGCGCGCGGAGCTTGCGCGTGAAGCGATAGCAAGCGTCAATCGACGGCACCGCGCCGTCGGGCGCGATCACGGCCGCCAGCTCGCGGTGCTCACGCACGAGCCGCACCGTCCGCGTCCACGTCGGCAGCGCGTAGAGCGACTTCGCCAGCGCCATGCCGACCATCGCCCGCAGCGGGTAGCCCGGACGGCCCGTTTCGCGGGTGGTCTGAAGCTCATCGATGAGGCTGGAGACCTCGGGTGAGTCGAGGATCGCTGCGAGGTCTTCGGCGACGGGTCGCCGTGGTACGGTCTGCGTGTTCATGGGAGGCGCTATCTCCTGTGGATCAAGCCCCCGGCGATGCCAGTCGCGCGGGGGCTCTATTTGGCTTATCTAAGCTGAAAACTACAGGTCGCATCGGACGGAAAAACCGCCCAAATGGCCCGCATCGAGAGGTCCCGATCAAGGTCACGACATGGGTCGATGTGGGCGTCGTGCCCCTGGTGCGGGCACTCAACGAACTGCCGAACGTGACGACGCTCGCCAGTTGCCAAGGCGACCCGGGGCGCCGTCCTGCCAGCGTGTTCTTCCGCTACCGTGGCGACGCTCGGCAAGCGATGCTGTGGGTCGCAACGTTGGCCGTTGCGCTCGCGCCTCACGAGGCAGCAGCCGACTACACACTCACGGCCGAATGGCGCTCGGGGGCAGATGAGCCGATCTTTCAGCTCACCTGCCCCTCCACGCAAACCGATGGGCTGGCGCTCGCAGTTGTTCGCGGTCAGCTCGGCTTAGGAATCAGCGCATGACACGGCTTGCAGAGCACTTCGCAGTTGGAGACGGTGTCATCTCCTCCGCTTGCCACCGCCGTCTTGTGGTGGCATTCACTCGTCGATTTCGTGACCGAACTGGCACAGCGCCCGGTATGCGCATGGCTGCTACGAGCGCACTCGCAGCGGTAGCCAGCCTTTGCAAGTGCTGCTTCCTTGGTTGCCTCCGAGAAGGCCATCTTGGTCGTACTCCTGTCTTCCACCGGGGCGCCTGCGGTCACAGGTCAATGACAACCCGACGGATCGAACGTAGGTTCCCATGCGTACCGGACGTGTCCGCTGCGCTTGCGAGGATGGTCGAGCGCTCAGTGCGTACTCCAACCGCTAGCGGCGGCGGCCGGGGCGGTCACCCCGGCCGCCAACCTTTCGGCTCAGAGGCCGCGCATGGCGTGTGTGGCGGGCTTGCGCTCGACGGGCACGGGCAGCCCGTCGAGCAGCGCGCCCGCTGGCAGTCCGAGCGCGTCGGTGAGGATCAGCAGCATCGACAGGCGTGGGTCGCGGTGTCCCAGCTCCAGCGCGGAAAGCTGGGTGCGGTGGATGTTGGCGAGCGCCGCGAGGGCGTCTTGGGAGAGCCGGCGCCGTTCGCGTTCGGCACGGAGCTTGTGGCCGAACGCGAGCAGCAGCCGCGACCGCTCCGCCCGATAGGCCGTAGCGGTCATGGTCTCTTAGCCGACCTTGCCGATGATCTCGACCAGCCGGTCAGCAGCACGGGTCGCGAACACGAACCCGTCGCTGGTCTGGTGGACGAGTCCGGCGGTCCGCAGGCCGTACACCGCGTCAGAGGCGCCGGACGGGTCGCCCAAGTGGCGGCCCAAGTCCTCCACGGACCAGATCGGGTGCGAGTCGCCGGTCATCGCGTGGAGCGTCATCAGTTCGAGCGTGTCGAAGCGCTGCCCCGGGTACGGAGTATCTTCGTCCTGCATGGGAAGGTCCTGCCTTTCCGTGCCACGCCCCCGGCCGCTCCAACGGCGCGGGGGCACATTGATAGAGACGCCCCAACGCTAGGCGCTCCCCGTCACGGCGTCAACGAGTTTCGCCGACCCTTTCGCCGATCCCTCCTAGTGGTACCGGCACCTCGCAGCGCCGACATCGTGGCAGAGGGCACGACCAGCGGGGAGCGGATGCACATGGCCCGACACGCCGCCGGGCAGCGCGTACTCGATACCCACGGGAACCTGAAGGCCGTCCATGAAGGCCGTCCAAAACTGCTCGGCCACACCTCGATACAGACCACCGGCGCTATCTACGCCGACTGAGGCGTCGATCGGCTCGCCGCCGCGACAGCCGAGGCCCTTGACGACGACGGTCCGACAGACGGCGAGCCGAACCCCTAAAGCGATCCCGCCGAGCTTCAGGAACCCCTGCAAATGAGGGGCTTATACAGTAGGTTTATACCGCCAACGGGATTCGAACCCGTGTTACCGCCGTGAGAGGGCGGCGTCCTAGTCCCCTAGACGATGGCGGCTCGTACGCGCAGCATCCGAGGCTAGCAAACCGAGATGCGGCGCTGAGCGCCGGCAAGAGCGCCTTCTTGGGGCGGGACTCGTCGGACCCGGCACTGCGGGCGATGCGTCCGAGGGTTGGTGCCCACCGTACGGGGCCGCCTCTGCCACAGCTCTCTCTGTACCGCCCCTCTGGATGGCCCTCTGCCATGCGACGCCATCCGCACAGCTCCTCTACAGGCCGGCGCGTCCTCTCTCCCGCGGCCTCCCCCACCCGGCCAGCCGCGCCGCGGTTGCGATATCGTCGGGCGGCATCGCGCGGATGTGGCGGAATTGGTAGACGCGCACGGTTCAGGTCCGTGTGGATGTAAGTCCGTGGAGGTTCGAGTCCTCTCATCCGCACCAAATGTTCCGTAGTAAAACCACCACCAAAAGAAAAGTCGGTGGTGGACCCAGCACCCACGAGGGGCCGTCTTGGCTCCCGTGGGTGCTGTTCGTTCTCGATCACGACGCCCTCGGTAGCTCTCTGGCGCTGCTGCCCGGCGATGGCGTCTTGCAGCGTCTCGCTGGTCCTGACGGCTACGGCCCGCCGTAGCTCAGGGCCGAGCAGCGCGTCAAAGGGCTCGGCCAGCTCGCCTGTGACGGTGTAGTCGTCGTCGATGAGTAGCCGCTTGAAGAACGCGAGATTGAACTGCCAGCGCAGCGGCCCACCAGCTTCGCGGTAGGCCACCATGCAGTCGCCGGCTCGTGTCAGCGCCCGCTTGAGGTTCGTTTCGGCCTTCTTGAAATCGCCCTCGACCTCCGCTAGTGTCGTGAGTCGTTAGTTGCTAGGCGGTTTGTGGTATTGTTGTGGGATGAACGTATCTCGTGTTGGGCGGCGTGGGCCGCAGGCGGTGCCGGTGGTGCTCGGTGATGCTGAGCGTCGGACGTTGGAAGGGTGGGCGAGGCGGCGGTCTTCGGCTCAGGCGCTGGCGTTGCGGGCGCGGATCGCGCTCGGCGCGGCCGATGGGCAGAGCAATACGGAGTTGGCTGAGCGGCTTGGGTCGACGCGGATGACGGTCGCCAAGTGGCGTGGACGGTTTGTCCGCGATCGCGTGGATGGACTGTTGGATGAGCCGCGGCCGGGGAAACCGCGAACGATCGGCGATGAGAAGGTCGATGAAGTCATCACAAAGACGTTGGAGAGCAAGCCAAAGGACGCGACGCACTGGTCGACACGGTCCATGGCCGCGGAGGTCGGGCTCTCACAGACGGCGGTCTCGCGGATCTGGCGGGCATTTGGTTTGCAACCCCACCGTGTGGAGTCCTTCAAGCTCTCAACGGACCCGTTGTTCGTGGACAAGGTCCGCGACGTTGTTGGGCTTTACATCGATCCGCCGGAGCGAGCACTGGTCTTGTGTGTCGATGAGAAGTCCCAAATCCAGGCACTTGGTCGCAGTCAGCCGATCCTGCCGATGCTCCCAGGGGTACCCGAGCGCGCTACCCACGATTACAAGCGCTCCGGCACATCAAGCCTGTTCGCGGCGCTGGACATCGCCTCCGGGAAGGTCATCGGCTCACTGCACGCTCGCCACCGCACGATCGAGTTCAAGAAGTTCCTCAACCAGATAGACGCAACGGTCCCCGCCGACTTGGACGTTCACCTGATCCTCGACAACTACACGACCCACAAGACAAAGGCGATTCAGCGCTGGCTGCTCGCGCACCCACGGTTCCATTTGCACTTCACCCCGACCGGCGCGTCCTGGCTGAATCTCGTAGAGCGCTGGTTCGCGGAGCTGACCAACAAGAAGCTGCGCCGTGGCGCACACCGCTCGGTGCGCGAACTCAACAAGGACATCCGCGACTGGATCGCCCACTGGAACGAGAACCCCCGCCCATACATCTGGACAAAGACCGCGGAGCAGATTTTCGACAGCCTCACCCGATACTGCCAACGAATCAACGACTCAGGACACTAGCCTCGATCCGCCGTTTTCGTTTCGGTGTGTGTAGTTCGCCGGGTTGAGGTGGGGTGCAGTTCCGGTGTGATGGTGCTGAGCTGGGACGGGTGCTTTCTCGCGGCTTCTTGGTGTTTGGCGTGGGCGTGGCGAGGTATTTGGCGCAGGCTGAAGCGGTGTTGCGTCGGGTGGGGTTGGTGCTCGGCGGGGGTGGTGGTGCGGTTATGGGCTTGCGGTGATGGGCAGCGCCCGCAGCCGCGCGAAGGCTGCTGTGAGCGCCTTGGCCCATGGCCAGCCGCGAGCCAGCCGCGGGGTCAGACGCCTGCCCGAGCGGACGATCCACCCGGCGATGTGCAGCAGGCGCTGGCGGGTTCGCTTGGGCTCGGCTGCGGCGAGTTCTCCTTGCAGGCAGAGCAGCGCGATCCAGCGCAGCAGGGCCTGCGCGAGCAGTGAGAACTCCAGCCACGCCTGGTTGTGAGCGAAGGCAGCGAAGGGCATCTTGCGCATGCCGGTTTCCTTGGCGATGCGGATCGCGTCCTCGACGCGAGCGCGGCGGCGGTGGCGCAGCTCCAAGGCGGCGATATCGTCGTCTTTCTGGTCGGTGATAAACGCGGTGTGGCGATAGCCTGCCTCGCAGTCAAAGACCGAGAGCTGGGCGCCGGGGTGTGGCCGCTCACGACGCACGATCAGCCGCGTGCCCGCAGGCCAAGCCGAGAGGTCGATGCGATCGGTCAGCTCGGTGACCTGGGCGCCCTCGCGCTCAGCCTTCTCGCCGTCAATCGCCTGCTTCCAGGCCAACTCCGGCTGACCCGACAGCGCCTCGCGCACGCGCGCTTCGACCTCGTAGCCGACCGAGAAGCAGATGCCGGCGTCGCGGCAATCGGAAATGAAGGCGTGGGTGCGCCCGCCGATGTCGGCGCGGACGAGGATCTCGCGGTAAAGGTCTGCCTCAGGCAGTTGCTCAAGCGCGCGAGTTGCAGGACCTCGAAGTGGTCGGTAGCAGTGTTAGCCCCGCGTTGCCAGAGCGAAGGATCCCCGCCAGCGGCTCGCCGGTCTCGGCCAGGTAGCACAGCAGCGGGAAGAAGCCGAAGCCGCCCTTGTAGTTTCCAGCGGCCCGCTCCTTCTCAGAATGGGCGACCAGCAGCGACGCGTCGATGTCCAGGGTGATCCTCTCCGGTCGCGCGCCCGCATCCCAGGCACGCTCCAGCGCCTTTGAACGGGCACCGCGCGGACCGCTTCCAGCAGATTCGCGTCGATCGACTTGAGCACCCGGTGGGCCGTCGTCTCCGACGCGACCGCCCCGAACAGCGACTGCTGGCCGCGCAGCACACCAAGATCACAGACATGATCGCCGCCATCCGCGATCGCGACAGCGAGATCGCGAAGGACCACACCAGAGTCGTGCGCGAAGCGCCGCTCGCGGGTAACTCGCCATCGCCTCCGAGAGCGCACCGGCCAGCCCCAGCCGGTCCGCCAACTCGACCAACAAATAAGCACCAGCATGAGAGACCAGGCCCTCGCCGTCCGCTCTGACATCTACCGTTCGATACACAGTTCCTGGCCTCACCTTCCGGGAGTCCTCCTGGCTCGGGGAATAGGCCTTCGCAAACCGCATTCTCATCGGCCAGGAGGACGCCCCGGCGGGCGCCCCAAACCCCTTATCGGCGGATCCGGGCTAGTGTCCTGAGTCGTTGATTCGTTGGCAGTATCGGGTGAGGCTGTCGAAAATCTGCTCCGCGGTCTTTGTCCAGATGTATGGGCGGGGGTTCTCGTTCCAGTGGGCGATCCAGTCGCGGATGTCCTTGTTGAGTTCGCGCACCGAGCGGTGTGCGCCACGGCGCAGCTTCTTGTTGGTCAGCTCCGCGAACCAGCGCTCTACGAGATTCAGCCAGGACGCGCCGGTCGGGGTGAAGTGCAAATGGAACCGTGGGTGCGCGAGCAGCCAGCGCTGAATCGCCTTTGTCTTGTGGGTCGTGTAGTTGTCGAGGATCAGGTGAACGTCCAAGTCGGCGGGGACCGTTGCGTCTATCTGGTTGAGGAACTTCTTGAACTCGATCGTGCGGTGGCGAGCGTGCAGTGAGCCGATGACCTTCCCGGAGGCGATGTCCAGCGCCGCGAACAGGCTTGATGTGCCGGAGCGCTTGTAATCGTGGGTAGCGCGCTCGGGTACCCCTGGGAGCATCGGCAGGATCGGCTGACTGCGACCAAGTGCCTGGATTTGGGACTTCTCATCGACACACAAGACCAGTGCTCGCTCCGGCGGATCGATGTAAAGCCCAACAACGTCGCGGACCTTGTCCACGAACAACGGGTCCGTTGAGAGCTTGAAGGACTCCACACGGTGGGGTTGCAAACCAAATGCCCGCCAGATCCGCGAGACCGCCGTCTGTGAGAGCCCGACCTCCGCGGCCATGGACCGTGTCGACCAGTGCGTCGCGTCCTTTGGCTTGCTCTCCAACGTCTTTGTGATGACTTCATCGACCTTCTCATCGCCGATCGTTCGCGGTTTCCCCGGCCGCGGCTCATCCAACAGTCCATCCACGCGATCGCGGACAAACCGTCCACGCCACTTGGCGACCGTCATCCGCGTCGACCCAAGCCGCTCAGCCAACTCCGTATTGCTCTGCCCATCGGCCGCGCCGAGCGCGATCCGCGCCCGCAACGCCAGCGCCTGAGCCGAAGACCGCCGCCGCGCCCACCCTTCCAACGTCCGACGCTCAGCATCACCGAGCACCACCGGCACCGCCTGCGGCCCACGCCGCCCAACACGAGATACGTTCATCCCACAACAATACCACAAACCGCCTAGCAACTAACGACTCACGACACTAGCCGGCGCTCGGCGGTGTCCAGCTCCCGCGTCAGGCGCTCTTGCTCGGTACGGAGCAGGTCGAGCGGGATGGCGTCGGCGTAGTGCGCCTCCAACAGCTTCTTGCGTTCGGCTTCGATCCCGACGAGCCGGCGCTCTTGGATTCGCCGCTCGCGCTCGGTGTCCAGCCGTAGGTTGGTCAGTTCTTCGCCCAGGAACGCCCGGACGTTGGTCAGCTCCTGCTCGGATAGCTGGATGCTGCCGTAGTGCCGGGCGATGGCGTCCTCGACCTTCTCGATGCGTAGTGCCCGCAGCGTGCAGTCGGTGCGCTTCTGTTGGCGTCCTGAGCAGATGAAGTAGGGATAGGTGCCGCCCCTGCCTTTGGCGTGGCAGACGATGAGCCGGGAGCCACACTGGCCGCAGAAGATCGAGCCCTTGAGGTAGTGCGGATGCTCGCGGTGGCGCTCGCCGGTCAGGTACTTGGCGGTCAACAGCTCTTGGACGCGCTGCCAGGTCTCGGGCTCCACCAGGCGCGGATGCCGGCCCTCATAGATCACGCCTCGGTAGCGGACGACGCCGATGTAGTAGGGATGGCGCAGCAGCCGGTGCAGATGCGAGATCGTCAGCGGCCGGCTCGGCGTTTTGGGACCGGGCAAGGTCGTTAGTCCTTTGGCCGTCAGCTCGGCGAGCAGGCGGCGGATCGTCCAGTCGCCCGTTGCGTAGGCGTCGAAGGCCCAGGTCATCAGCGGGCCGCGCACCGGATCAACTTCGACGGTGCGGCCTTCCAGTCCGTTGACGATCTGACGCACATTGATGTAGCCGACCGGAGCCTTGCCGGGCGTGCCGCCGTTCTTGGCCTTCTGCACGCTGCCCTTGATGACCTCCGTTGCCAGGTTGCGGCTGTAGAACTCCGCGATCGAGGACATGATGCCGTGCAGCAGGTGGCCGGATGGCGTCTGGTCGATGTTCTCAGAGACGGACACCAGCTCGGCGCCGGCCTCCTTGAGCGCCAGGTTGATGAGCGCGTCATCGACCCGGTTGCGCGCCAGGCGATCAACCTTATGGACGATGACCCAGCGGACGTTGTGCTCCTTGACGTACTGGAGCATCCGCTGCAATTCCGGCCGCTGGGAGGTCTTGGCCGACTCGCTGCGCTCCACAAACTCCTCAATAACGACCGCTTTCAGGCTGGCAGCCTTGCGCTTGCAAGCGGCAAGCTGCGCGGGGAGCGAGTAGCCGTCCGGCTCGTCGGCCTTGGCTGCCTGTCCCTTGCCGGGAGAGACCCGCACGTACACGACGGCCGGCGCTCCCTCCATCTTTTTATCTTCATACTGATCCGTCATAGGCTACCCCCTTTCTGCTCAACCCCTGAGCGCATAATGTTGTTAAGTGTACCACGCTGCTTGCACTTAGTTAATTGACTAATGGTTAAGTTTCTGTGCTCGTTAGCGTCACTGTCGCTCGTTCGCTCGTTGTCACCACGAACAGCCTGTCAGGCAACTGTCGGTCCCGTGCAATCGCTTGGCGCAACCGATCAGCTCTCGCATCATCGGGTACGACCCAAGCGACGCGCGGAAACACTCCATGCCTGGCTTGCTCGGTGCCGGATTGGTAGTAGTCGGCGTACAGCCGACACTTGCGGATCACCACCGGCAGACTCTCACTGGCGCGGTCCACCTCGATGAACCAGCGCAGCTCGTACCCGCCACTGCCGAGTACCACAAAGGCATCGGGACGCAGCCAGCGCCGCCCGCCCATGTCCGCAAACTCTCGCCAGCTTTGCGGCTCGGCTTGAAAAGCCAGCAGCTCCACCACCCTCGCGCGTGCCGCAAGTGTCAGGTCTACAGCGAGCTGCGCGACCGCGAGCGTATGATCGAAGAAGCGCAAGGTTGGCTCGTAGGCCCGTCGCCGGGGACCGCCGCTTGTGAGTACGCGCTGACCCACTGGACCGAGTGCCAGCACCAGTCCGGCCGACCCGGCCCGCACACCGCCAACGCGACGCTCAAGGGACATCAGCAACCGCTCACGGCAGAGGCGCGCGAGCACTCGCTGACGGGCGCGCGTGGCCGCCGATTCGCTGCGGTGGTCGCTGCTCGGAAAATGGATCGCTTGAATGGTAGGCGTTCACGGGGTGTTGCGGGGTTGAGCAGGGTTCCTGTGTGATGCATGGAAACTTGCGTATTGTGGCGGGTGCAAGGCGCAGTGCGGGGCGGCCGAGCTACGCGGATCTGGAGGAGCGGCTCGCTGAGCGCGACGCAGTGATCGAGGAGCTACGCGCGCGGCTGGCGGAGCAGGACGCGGTGATTGAGGAGTTCAGGCGTCGCTTTGAGCGCAATTCGAGTAACAGTTCGATACCGCCGTCCTCGGATCCGCCGAAGTCGCGGGCGGAGCGGCGCCGTCTGGCGCGCGAGGCGTACAAGCGCTCGATGCGTAAATCCGGTGGTCAGCCTGGACATGAGGGCAAGACACGGCAGATGGTTGGCGCGGAGCGCGTCAATCGGCACTTTGTGCATCTGCCTGAGCGCTGTGGCCGCGGGCACGTTTTCGGTGGGGGTGAGCAGGGTCTCGGCGAGCCGGTCGTTCATCAGCAGTACGAGCTGCCGCCGGTCCGCCCGCTCATTTTCGAGCACGCTCGTGTGCGCTTGGAGTGCCCGGCATGCGGGCGGTCTGTGCTGGCCGACCTGCCGGGCCCGGCGCTGTCGGGCTACGGCCCGCGTCTTGAGGCTCACATAGTGATGTTGGCCGGGGTGTTCCGGCTCTCGCGCGAGCAGGTCCGCCAGGTCGTCGAAGAGGTGTTCGGAGCGCCGTCGTCCAAGGGCGCGATCGACGCGACGCTCATGCGCGTCGGGCGCCTGTTGCACGACCCCTGGAGCGAACTGCGCGAAGCGGTTCGTCAGGCCGAAGCCGTACATCTCGACGAGACGACATGGCGCCTGAAGGGCGCACAGCAGTGGCTGTGGGTCGCCGCATCAGCCTTGGAGGCGTGCTACCGGATCGATCCGCACCGCTCCCAGGAGGCAGCGAAGGCGCTGATCGGTGAGGACTTCGGCGGTTCGCGATCACCGACCGCTACGCCGGCTACCACTTCCTGGACATCCTCCAACAACAACTGTGCTGGTGTCACGTCCTGCGCCAGCTGGTCGAGATCTCCGAACGAAACGGCGCGGCTGGAGCCCGCGGCGTCAAGCTCGTCAAGCTCGCCCGACGGGTGATGAGCATTCACCGTGAGTACCTCAAGCACGACCACGAACACCAGTGGCTGACCGATCAGCTGCAGCCGCTGCGCCGTGAGATCCGCACGCTGCTTGAGCAGTGCGCCAGCGGACGACACCAGCGCACCGCAAACTTCGCCCGCGGACTATTGGAGGAATACGAGGCGCTGTGGACCTTCGCTGACGTCCCCGACGCGCACATCACCCCCGATAACAATGCGGCGGAGCGCGCCATGCGTCACCCCGTGCTGATGCGCGCGCTGCAGGCCGGCACCCAGTCAGAACGCGGCAATCGCTGGGTCGAGCGCATCCAATCAGTACGCGAGACCTGCCGCTTGCAACAACGCCCAGCACTCCAGTGGCTGATCGACGCGGCGACCGCCGCCCACCACGGCCAGCCGATCCCTACCCTGCTGGCCGCCGCCGCCCAGGGCCCCTGAACACTCCAGCGCCTGACGACGCGCAACCATCACCCGACCAGCGCCAGACTTCACACAAAGGAATCGCCAGCGCAGTCACGACACCCCCCGAACGACTACCTTGAATCTGCCGGGCGCTCATCAGCCGTAGGTCTGCCACCTGCCGGATGACGCTCATGTCCCGCTCGCTGAGCCGGGCGCGGAGTCGTGCCACCCCCCTCGCGGAAACATTAGGCCGCGCTCGAACGTCCATCACGCTGGCACCATCACTTTCTTTCTTTCGTTGCCAGCAATGGAGTGAGGAAAGGTGTCACGCGGGGCTCTAGCCTCGATTCGTCGTCAGGGTCTGCGGGCTGGGCTTTGGTGTGATGTGAACGTCTGCCCTGGCGGGCAGGATTGCGGTTTCCACGCTCAGCAATCCACCCGCTCAGGGGGTTACCTTGAAGGTGATGGGACGTTCAACGATCAATACCGTAGATGTCGTCGCGGACGCCACGGGTTGTCCTCGCGGGCGGGTAGCGTGCGCTGTTGGCGTTGGTCGCGCGGCGCTTGGGGCTGACGGACGGGCTCAGCGCGGCCTTGGCGGGTACCCGGGAGCGGCGCTCCGGTCACGACCCTGGCCGGGTCCTCTGCGATCTGGCGGTGGTGGCAGCCGACGGCGGACGGTGCGTCTCAGACCTCGCCGTGTTGGCCGGTCAGCCGGCGCTGTTTGGGGACGTTGCGTCGGTTTCTACGGCGCGGCGGGTGCTTCTCTCGATCGGGGAGGTGGAGCTTGACCTGGTCCGCTAGGCGCGTGCCGTCGCTCGCGGGCGGGCATGGCAGCATGGGGCGGCTCTCCCGGGCGTGTGATCCTCGACTTCGACGCGACACCGATCACGATCCACTCCGAGAAGGAGCACGCCGCCGGCCATTACAAGGGGTGGGTTCGGGTTCAACCCGCTGCTCGCCAGCTGTGGGCGGGAGGTCCTCGCCGGGATCCTGCGGCCGGGGAACGCGGGCGCCAACAACGCGGCGGATCATTTGAGGGTGCTGGAGTTCGCGCTCGAGCAGCTCCCGCAGAGCGCGCTTGATGGGGAGATCCTCGCACGCTCGGACTCTGCCGGGGCCAGCTACGACCTTGCTTCAGGGTGCCGCGAGTGCAGCATCCATTTTTCCTTCCGATACGCGATCGACGAGCGGGTCAGAGGAGCGATCCTCGCGCTCGCAGAGACCGCATGGGCGCCCGCGGCGGGCCAGGACGGCGAGCCACGCGAGGGAGCGTGGGTAGCCGAGTTGACAGGTCACGTCAACCTGGCCTCCTGGCCGACGGGCACCCGGCTGATCTGCCGCCGCGAGCGTCCTCACCCCGGAGCGCAACTGAGCTTCACTGACGATAACGGGCACCGTTTTCAGTGCTTCATCACCGACCAGCAAGACCCTGACATCGCGGCCCTGGAGGCCCTGCACCGCCAGCACGCCGAGGTCGAGGACCGCGTCAAGACGCTGAAGGCGACCGGCGCCTCCCGCCTCCCGTTCCACTCCTTCAAGGCGAACGCCGCATGGTTCGAACTCACGCTGCTCTCGCACGACATCATGGTCTGGACACAGCTCCTCGCGCGCTCGACGGCGAGCACAAGATCACCGAACCCAAGCGCCTGCGCTACCGCATCCTGCACGTCGCCGGGCAACTCACCCGCCACGCACGCAGGAGCACCCTGCACCTTCCCGCCGACTGGCCCTGGGCCGCAGCGATCCAACGCGCGTTCAAGCGCCTACGGACACTCCCCGCCTACGGCTGAACCCAGCCGCCGCGCACACCCACATCCGAGCCAGCTCCCCGGCGCCCGCCGAAGATCAACCCTGACCTAAAACGACCGCGACGACAGTCGAACGCCCCCAAAACGAGCCCCGCCGTACCCACGCCACCACCCCACAGCAATCGAGCCGCCCGCTCACCCCAAAACACCCAGCTGGACGCCACCCACCACTTCGTGGAGGGTCGACGGGAGGCGCCTGGACCGCACGGCATGGCCGACTGGTCTGGTTTCCTCTCGCCGCCACCTCGAACCGTGCGTGCGGTTCTCCCGCACACGGCTCACCGACGTTCTTCACCGCAGGCATTCGGCTATCTCCCTCGCCACGCCCGATGAGGGCGCGGAGCGACGACGATTTCCGTTGAGATCGATCAGCCCGAGGCGGTCTGGGGACTGGAAGGCCAAGACCGACCAGCCGTAGCCGCGGCTACGCTTGTGGCGCTTGGCCACATGCGACACCACGCGGCGGGCCGCGTAGTTGCTGATCGCGCCGAAGTGGTGGGCTGAGTTCCCGTATCGGAAGTAGCCCGCCCAGCCGCGCAGGAAGCTGTTGACCTCCTGCACGGTGTCATCGACTGGGCGCAGCAGCCAGCGGCGGTCGGTGATCTCACGGACACGGTCGCGGGCGTGCTGCATCCCCTGACGTGAGGGCCAGCGGGCGAGGAAGCACACATGCCGAGCACCGCGCGCACGAACCCACCGGTGATGGAAACCGAGGAAGTCCACTCCCTCGCCTCCCTCCTCCAGATGCACGATCCGCGTCTTGGCGTCCTTGAGCTCAAGTCCCATCTCCGCCAAGATCACCCGAAGCGCCGCGAGTGCCGCCTCGGCTTCTGCGCGTGTTCTGCACAGCGCCAGCAGATCGTCTGCGTAGCGCACAAGAACTCCTGCTCCGCGCTCGGTCCACTGCCGGTCGAGCCGGTACAGATAGACGTTGCACAGGCACGGCGAGATCACGCCGCCCTGCGGGGTTCCGGTCACGCTGCGCCTGACCGCTCCGTCCTGCATCACCCCTGAGCGCAACATCGCGCGCAGCAGCTTCAGGACGTGACGGTCAACGATCCGCTCCTCGATCGCCGACATCAACCCATCGTGCGGGATCGTCCCGAAACAATCCGAGACGTCCGACTCCGCAACCCACCGCCCGCCGTCCCAAGCCTCATCAACGAGAACTTGGAGCGCGTCGTGCGCCGAGCGCCCAGGCCGAAACCCAAACGAGCACTCAAGCATGTCCGCCTCGAAGATCGACTCGATCACCGTCCTCAACGCAGCCTGCACAACGCGGTCGCGAACCCAAGGGATCGACAACGGCCTTTACTCACCGGGCCTACCGGGCTTCTGGACACCCGGCGGGCAGGCAACGGCCGATAGCTGCCGTCCTTCAAGTCCGCGGCCAGCCCGTCGAGGAGCTTGGCGACGCCGTACTCCTCAACGTCCGCGATGGTCTGCCGGTCGATGCCGGCCGCGCCACGATTAGCGCGCACCAACTCCCACGCCCGCTCCAGAACGTCCCTGCGATGGACCTTGTCATAGAGCGCGTGGAACCGACGTCCGGGACCGGCCTTGGCCGCCCGGTAGAGCGTTCGCTGCAGTTCTCGGACTTTGTCCCGCTTGGCGGTCCTAGCCATTTCTGGCACTCACCGGCCCTTCCCTGTGCGTGACGCATGAACGAAGCAGCGGCCCTCCCCTCACCAACGGTTCTGTTTCCGCTCAGCTCAATCGGTACTACGGCCGCCTCCGACGCCCACCCGGCACCTCATCCACTTCCCAGCGCAAACCGGTTATAGGACAGGACACTCCGGCGACAATCTCGCAGGCCGCCGAGCCGGGGAGGGCCTCCCCAGTTCCCGCCGCCACCCTCTTGACGTTCCACGCCCCATACGCCGGGAGGTTCCTCAAGGCAGCAATCCAGGCTCTACACCCCTTCCGTGGCCTTCGCCGTGACACCCGCGGCTCGGCTCCTCCTCTTCCCACCCGCAGGCGGACCTCTAACGACGCGACAGGCTTCGCGTGACGCTGCGGACCGCCAAGTGCCTTCCCCCAACGGGGCTTTCGACGCTGGGCTTCGACCCGGCCCGTTTCCAGACCGAACCGCCAGCCTACTACCGAGCCTCCTGGCAGCTACTCGAACGGGACTCACACCCGCCGGCGACGACGAGCTTATGTTGGATCAGCTACTCAAACAGCACCTCCAACTCTGGGCGCGCGACGAATCCAGGCTAGTGGCGACGCGACGCGACGGCCGTACGGGATATGCACGAAGTACACCCCCCACTTGGACGGGACAGTCGCCATACCGTCCGGCCAGCGACCACCCTTCATCACCAACTCCCGACCAACGACCCAACCGACCGGCCCAGCCGTCCATCGGGAAGGGATGCACTGGGGAGTGCAAGACTTCCGTCTCCACACTTGGCGCATTTACAGTAAGCGTTCAGTCCGTCAGCGCTGCGTGGGGTTAGGTGAGTACGGGGGCTGGGTCGCCGCGGGCGTGGGCTGTGAGCGTGTCGGTGAGGTAGGCGAACAGGGAGCGGTGTTGTAGTCGGCAGGTGGTGTGGGCGGAGAGGAGGCGCTCGATGCGTCGCTCGCCGCTCTCGGATTGGCTGCCGAGGCAGAGCTTGCGGTAGATGACGGCGCTGCGTAGCGAGCGCTCGGCGTGGTTATTGGTCGGTGTCACGCCGTCGTGGCTGGCGAACGTCCAGAGCGCGGGCCAGGCCTTCAGGAGGTTGCGTGCCATGCCGTGGCAGCGCTTGTTGCGTGCTCGTTTGGCGGCGTAGCGGCGGATGACCGGCTTGTACTCGCGTTGCAGGCGGCGGATCGTGCGCTTCAGCTCGCGTCGATCGCTGGTGTGCTGGAAGACCTCGAACGCCCAGAAGACACGCTCGGACAGGGCGAGGCCGTGCTCGCCGAAGTCTTTCTCGGCGGCAAGGCCTTCGGCGTGGGCTTGGAAGTCGCGCTGGAGGTGGCTCCAGCAGAGCTGGCGGCGTGAGAGCGGGAGGTGGTTGTAGGCCCACCAGCGGTCTGAGGTCACGATCCCCGTGTGCCCTTCCAGCAGCCGTTTGGCGTGCTCCTCGTGGCGGCCGGCGGCGACCACGAAGACGGCGTGGCGAGCGGTAAACATTCCCCACAGTGCGCGCTGAGTACCTTTCAAGCGCCACCCCGTCTCGTCCATGTTCAGCGCCTCGCTGCAGCGCACGCGTGCAAGCAGATCCTCGTAGGGGTCATCGAGGGCGTCGGAGATGCGCGTGAGGATCGCCTCGACGGTACCGGCGCAGACGCGCGCGCCGAAGCAGCTCTTCGCAGAGCTCAACCACGTCGCGGCGACTGACACGGTTGCGCACCGATAGCGCCGCCACGGCCGCCTGAAAGCGCGGCCCGAACGCGCTCCCGACGATATCGCTCGGGATCTCGGCCCGCGTGTGCGCACCACAGCCAGGGCAGCAAACCCGCTGAGCGCGATGCTCGACCACCTGCGCGGAGATAACGGGCAGCTCTTCGACCTGGTGGCGAAGCGGCTCGCCGACCGCGAGCAGCTCCCCTGCGGCGAACGTGTGACCGCATTCACAGTGCTCAGGCCAGTGCTCGATGACCTCATCCACGGCCGAGAGCGCCAGCAACTCACGGCCATGACCCTCATGCCCGGTCTGGGCGCCCTGCGAGCGCCCGGAAGGGTCCTTCCCACGCTTAGGCCTCTTGTTCGGCGGATCGACACTCGGCGGGCTGGATGAGTTACGCGAGCTGCGATTCAGCCGCCGCTCCAACTGTGAGATCCGCTCGTCCTGGCGCGCAACCCTCGCGGTCAGCACCTCGACCTGCGACGCAAGCCGCTCATTCTGGGCCGAGACAGCCAACAGCACCTCCACCACCGCCTCGCGGCCCTGCCCATAGATCGCCTCAGCCTCAACGCGCTCCACGCACAGGAATTCGACGCCCCGGGATTATGTCCCCCAACCCAACTGAACGCTTACCATTTACAGCGTCAGGGCAGGCGTTTTGCCGCGCCAACCTCGACGCGACGCGACAGGCGACACGACACCTATCCATCGGTGCCCCCGGTGTCCCGCCGTCGTGGCACAAGATCATCGCCGCTCGATTGCTGGCGACCGAACAACAGCCCGTGCAGCACACGTTCAACCTCGGCCCGATCAACGCCGTAAGGGCTCCGCGATGCCGCCCGCACCGCTGCTGCATCACCGAGCGGCTTCCCAGGCGGCAGCGTGCTGGCACTGCACCACGGCTGCACCGCTGCCTGTGCCACAAGCTGGGCGTAGCACTGAAAGGCCCCGAGACTTTGGAAGTCCTCCGGTGCCAAGGTGCTGCCGCTGGCGATCAGCCGGGCGTCCTCACTCGGCAGTCGGAAGGCGATCCGCGATTGCGCGTTCGCCAGCACCGCCGAGCGCATGGCTGGTTCCAATTGGTGCGAATACTGATGGGCGAGTGCAAACCCGACCCCCAAACCGCGCGCCTGCGCCCAGGCGTCCGCCAGATCAACCGGCAGGTGCAAGTACGTCTGAAACTCATCGACGTACACAAAGACCGGATGGCGGCGCTCGGGAGCGATAGCCGCCCGGCCGAGAATGGCCTGCCAGAGTTGGGAGACAACCAGGCTGCCCAGCAAACTCGAAGTCTCCGGGCCGAGTAGGCCACGGCTGAGATTCACCAGCAGTATCTTCCGCTCCGTGAGTACCCGGCGCAAATCGAAACTGCCTCGGGTCTGTCCGATGATGGCTCGCATTTCCGGCCGCAGTAGCAACGGCCGCAGCTTGTTCATAACCGGCCCGATGGCTGCCGCTCGCTCCGACTCGCTCCAGGCTTCATAGCCACTCCAGAACGGCCCCAGCCCGATCGGGTCGCTCACTTTCGGCACGAGCCGGCGTCGAAACCCGGCATCGGTCAGCAGCAGCGGCAACGCCGCCAAGCTCATGCCCGGCGTTCGCGCCAACGTCAGCAGCGACGCACCAAGAATGTCATGGGTCCGTGGCCCCCAATTGGCGGCGTGCATCGAGTGAAACAAGCCGAGCAACTGATCGGCCACCAACTCCGGGGACCGACCACCGAGCGCTAGCGGATTCAGACCGACCGGTCGCTCGGTGTCGGTAGGATCGAGTAACACTACGTCGCCCACCCGCTTGGGTGGTATGCGCTCAAGGACATCGGCAATGAGATCGGACTTTGGCTCGATGACCACAACGGCCCGCCCGGCCGCCATATCCTGAGGCTTCTGCTCCTTCAGCAATCGCGGAGAAGGGCTGCGACTGCTCGCGCCTGGCTGTGACCTCGACGGAGCCGAACCGACGAGCGGTGCCTCGAACTACAACTACTGGCAAGGCACGAGCGAGGCGTCGTCAATCGCAGCGGCAGCGTTGGACGCACTCGACTCCTATCAGCCGGGCTTGTCGCCGGAAGTGGGCGAGAAGGATCTGACCGAAGCCGACAATGGCGTCCTGAACATCGCGCAGACATTCCGCAACGCGGGCCTCGGAGCCATCGTCTCCGCGGGCGAAGCAGCGGAGCCGGGGGCACAGACCAACTCGACGCCCGGATCGCCTCCGCAGCCGGTGGGACCATTGACGGCGATGACGCTCACCCGACCATTCGCCCGCCCGCGAGCGCGACTGAGGCGAGTCAAGCACCGCCTCGTCCTCTCGTTGACCGGCCGTCCCAATGAAGCGGAGACGCAGGTGCGCTATCTCGGCCACCGTGGACACTCGCGCCGGCTGAGCATCGTGCGCACGCTCCACGGCGCCTTTACGAACCTGACGCTCCCGAGCTCCGGCATCGCAGAGGTATCGGTGCGCTACATCGACCCCTACGACGTCGAACGCGCGAGCCCGTGGACGACGCTCCGTCTCCCAGCCTCAGCAAGCACCGCGAAAAAGGTGCGGCGCGCACGATGAGAACGTGGAGCGCGACGATCGCCGTCATGCTCGCCGTGGTGGCTTGGTGGTCGCCGGCTCCCGCGCTCGCGGTCGGGAGCTATCAGGTCAGCGCGTGCAACTTCGCGCCGGAAGCTGCCAACAACTCTTGGACATGGGCGACCAACGATCCTGCTGAGCCCGCTCACTACGCCGAGCACGTCAACTGCCCCTATCGGCTGGGAGGCAGCGGCGGCACAGCCGATCAGGAAGGCGGGCTATCGACTACCGACGCGCTCGGCCTGTCGAGCGACGCCGCGCCCGGCACAAGCGCTGGCTGGACGTTCACGGCGCCGGCAGGCACAACGATCACCGGGCGCACCTATGAACGCTACATCGGCCACTCCCTCGATCCTAAGAACTCTTGGTCGCCGGCGCTGCGCGTCGACGGAGCCATCGTGCCAGGAGAAACGTGCCTCGATACGGTCGAAAACGGCGAGACGTGCTCGGTCGGCGGGCCGCCAGGCACAGGAGGCGAACCGGCGAGGATCACGGGCCTATCAGCACACGAACTGTCACTCGGCATCGTCTGTCAGCCGCCGACAGAAAGGGAATGCGTCACAGGGGCAACGCAGCACGCGGTTTGGGCGACGATGTATGGAGCGACGGTGACTCTCTCCGATCCGACGCCGCCCACGCTGAGCGCCCCCTCTGGCGCACTGTGGGGACCGGGCGAAGCAGGCGGGTTTCACAAGGGCACAGAAAATGTCGCCGTCTCCGCTCAGGATGTGGGCGGCGGCGTCGCGAGCATCGTTCTCTCGGCAGACGGACGGCCGATGGAGACCTACACCGCACCGTGCAACTTCACCTTTGCGCAGCCCTGCCCCTCTGCGACGGGCACGCAGACGCTCAGCTTGCCGACGACGCAGCTATCAGACGGCAAGCACACGCTCACGCTGGTCGCAACCGACGCGGCCGGCAATCAGTCGACCGTGGCCTCCGAGGAAATCACGGTCGACAACAGCGCGCCGCCAGCGCCCGTCGGCTTGGCGGCCACCGCAACGCCGGCGGGCAGCTCGACGTTCACCGCGACTTGGAGCGACCCGCCGGGCCAGCTCGCACCGATCACCGGCGCGCTCTACCAGGTGTGCCCGGCCAGCGGCTCGGCACCGTGCAGTGCGCCGGCCTCAGCCCCGGCGGCCGGGCCGGCGACGGTCGCCGTCCCCGGCTCTGGAAGCTGGACGATCGCCGTGTGGTTGACCAACGCGGCGGGCAACGCGAGCTCGGCCAACGCCGCGAGGACGAACGTCGTTGTTCCGTCGACCGGCTCGGGTGCCCCGCATGGAGGCAACGGCACGACGTCGACGGCGAAGATCCACGTCACCGAGAAGCTGCGCGGACGCGAGCTGATCGTGTATGTGAGCGGACGGGCAAGCGGAAGGGTCCGCGTCGGCTTCACCGGCCGATTGAGGGGACGGATCGTCGCCTCTGGCGCCAAGACCGTCACGCTCAAGCACGGCCACCTGACGGCGATCTTCAAGCTCGGCCCTCGAACGGCGACGCACGCGCTGATCCGCGTCAGTGCGAAGCTCGATCACGAGTCTGCGGTGACGAGCACCCTCCATCGGCACGCGACGCCTCGGCGCCGCTGACGCGAAGGGCTCGCGAGGGTCAGCGGTCGGTGGCCTCGGCGATCAGTCGTTCCCAATCGTCGCGCAGCGGCTTGGCTCCCAGCTCGGTAATCGCCAGCGCGACTACGCGCTCAAGGCCGACGACGCCCGTGGGCAGGTGGACCTTGCCGAACCACCGCTCGCCGACGTGGACGTCGGTGGCTACGTGCATGTGCGGCCAGGTGATCGGACTTTCGCCCTGTGGATGCCAGTGGTAGGAGACGAGATCGCCGCCCTCGTGCTCGATCGCGTAGTTGTAGCCGACGACCTCGACGCGCCAGCCGTCTGTATCCTCGCGGACTTCGTAGTGCTCGCCAACGCTGAGGCGGAGCAGGTGCGGAGCGCGCAGCTTCGCCAGATCTGAGAGTTCGAGCTGATGCGGCGGGCTGGCGGCGTGGTAGGCGCTGACGACGACGTGTTCGCTCGTCACGCATGCGAGCAGACGCGCCGTTCGGCCGCGGTAGTGCTCGACGGCCTCGGCTGGTGTTCTACTTCCGGGTGCCATTGGGCGGGAGCATCATCGCGAGGCGCGTGACGGCGGGGCTGTCGTCTATGTCAATCTCACCCGCACGTAGGCGCCGCTCGAACTCCTCGCCGCTCATGCCCAGGTACTTGCGCGCCTGTTCATCGACTCGCTGAGCCCATTCTTCGGGGTTCAGCTCGCGGATTTGGATGTCAGTTCGGGTAGCCATGTGGAAGCTCCTTGGTAAGAGTCGGCCGCGCGGGCCGGCTCCTTGACCCATAGTAGGGGATGGCGCGGGTGCCTTGCATCGGTCGGGTGCGGCAGGGCCGGCGAGCCGTGACCCGCCGGCCCTGCTCTGTCAGGCGGCTGCGACGAGCTGCAGGGCGCGGGTCTTCTCGGGACCGTCGTCGAGCGCGCGGGCGAAGCGCTGGCCCCTGGAGCGCAGCGGGCGCAGCCAGTCGCCGTTATCGACGGTTGCCGATAACGGCGATTATCTGAAGTCTGAAGTTATGCGCGGTGGATCGCCGGTGGCGCTGTAGTTAGCGGCAGTTGCCCGGGCAGGACTTCTGATAATCGTCGTCGGGATCTCGATGGTGCGGGGGGTGAGCCAGATGTTGGATTTGGAAGGCTGGTGAGTTCAGTGGCGGGGATTCAGCGCTGCCAGCGGCGGTAGGCCTCGATCCATTCCGCGCCGTCAGGCGTGGGTGCTGGGAGGGGCAGGTCGAGGATTGGGATTGCCTGCTTGTGGCCGTCGCGGCGGCAGATCGCGACGATCTCATGGGCGATGGTCAGATCGATCTTCGTGACGGTGACGGGCACGCCAAGCACCTCAGTTTCGAACGGGAGCGCGAGGTGCTCGTCGATCATCGTAAACAGGCCAGTGATCTGCTCCTCGTCGTTGTAGCAGTCAACTGTGGCTTCCTCGATCAGCGCGTCCAGCTGGTAGTCGGTCCGTTTCACTCGGCCGATCCGTTTCTGACCTGAGAGCCGGCCCGTCGGATGCGCCAGCTGAGACTCGCGACGTTCTCTATACCCAGGATGGTGCTAGCGCCCATGACGATCAGAAGCCACGTTGGATCGTGCCCGAACCCAAGCACGACGACCCAGAGCAACGCCACAGCAGGCAGCGGAAGCATGCTGCACCGGCGGACATAGCGCAGTCGCTCCTCGCGCGAGGCGCCCGGTGCTGGCGCAACCCCCAGGAGTTTGCGGTGGAGAGGCGATGCGGTGACTGTCTGTAGTCGGCTTCCGCGGGCCATGGCGTGAGCGTAGCTCAGTCGAGTAGCTCTGCATCTCTTGGAGCGCGACGAGGACGATAATGGCTGCTTCGCTGCGAGGAGAGAACCTCTCAACGGCAGGTCACCATGTCCACATCGGTAGCGGCTACCCAAGGTGGCGCTGCGGATAGCTGAGGCGGTCCAGGAACGCGAGCAGGCGGTCTGGGGGCTGGTAGCGGCCGGGTGGGGTGCCGGTGGGGGCGATCCGGTCGATCGCTTCTTGCTTGAGCTTGTTGTCGGCGTGCATGTAAATCTCGGTCGAGGCGGTGCTCTCGTGCCCGAGCCAGAGCGCGATCGTGAGCAGATCGACGTTCTCGGCGCGCAGCAGCATCGCGTTCGTATGCCGCAGCACGTGCGGCGTGACCCGCTTGCCAGCGAGCGAGGGACAGGCACGTGCGGCGCTCGTGACGTGTTTGTCCAAGAACCAGGCGACGGCTTTCGGGGTCAGCGGTCCGCCTTGTCGGGTCGGGAACAGCGGGTCGCCCGGCTGGCCTCGGCGCTCCTCGCGCCAGGCGCGCAGGACGATCATGGTCTCAGTGGTGAGCATTGCGCAGCGCTCCTTGCGCCCCTTGCCCGTGACCCGGCAGTTCGCTGCCGTGCCGAGCGTCACGTCGCGGTTGCGGAGCCCGGTAGCTCGGAGACCCGCAGACCCGTCTGCACGGCGAGCAGTAGCAGCGCGTGATCGCGGCGGCCGTGCCAGGTCTTGCGGTCGGGCGCGGCGAGCAGCGCCTTGATCTCTTCCAGGTCGAGGTAGCTGATCAGCTTGCGGTCGTGGCGCTTGGTCGGGATCTCGACCACGCGTGCGATCGTCTCGGCGTGTTCGGGATGACGCAGCGCGGCGTAGCGGTAGAGCGAGTGGATCGCGGCGAGCCGCTGGTTGCGGGTGCGGGCGCTGTTGCCGCGATCGGTCTCGAGGTGATCCAGGAATGCGCCGATCAGCTGAGCGTCGAGGTCGGCGAAGTCCAGGTCGCTGGGTTGCTTGCCAGTCGTTTCGTGCGCGTAGCGCAGCAGCAGCCGGAAGGTGTCGCGGTAGGCGATGATCGTGCGTGGGCTGGCGTTGCGCTGCGTGATCAACCTGTCGGTAAACCACGCCTGGAGCGTCGGCGTGACGTTTGTCATGGCGATGCTCCGAACAGGCCGTCGAGCCGTTTCGCGACGAGCGTCATGACCTCCGGCACGGCCTCCGCATACCAATACGTCGACTCGGGTCTCGCGTGCCCGAGCGCCGTGGCAAGCACGGGCAGGCTGCGCTCGATGTCGTGCCCCTCGCGATGCCAGTGAAGCAGCGTGTTAACGGCATAGGTATGCCGAAGATCATGCGCCCGCGGCCGCGATCGCTGTCCGCGCGCGCGGACACCGGCGTGGTAGAGCAGCAGGTGGAAGTTCGACTGAAACGTCGAGTACGGAAGGCGTTGCCCGCTGGTAGCGAGGAAGAACGCCGCCGGGTCCGCCGGCGCCGGGAGGATCCGGTCACGCAGCCGCTGGTAGCGGTCAAGCGCCGTGATTGTCGTGTCGTGCAGCAGCACCTCGCGCTGCTCGCTCTTGCCGGCGTTGACCACGATCGCGCCATCGTCGAGGTCGACGTCCCCACGGTCCAGGGCGAGCGCCTCGCCGATCCGCAGGCCGGTCGCGGCCAATAGCCCGATCACGGTCTCGGCGGTCGCGCCGCGCAGCACCGGCGCCAGCCGGCACGCGGCATCCATAAGGTCAGTGATCTCCTGGTCGGTGAAGATGTGCGGCGCGAGGCGCGGCTGGGTGGCCTTGAGCAGATCGACCGATGGGATCTCGCTGGCCGGGTCGATCGTGGCGAGATACTTGGCGAACCCGCGGACCATTCCCAGCCGGACTGCCCAGCGGTCCGGCCGTGCAGCGCTCGGCAGCGTCGCCCACGCGACCGCCAGCTCGCTCGTGATCCGAACCGCCCCATGCTGCGCGAGAAACTCGACGAACTGCACCAGCATCGGTTCGCTCGTCTTCAACTGTGCGCCGAGCTGACGACGAACCCGCAGATAGTCCGCCAGCGCATCCCGCAGCGCAGTCACCGTGCGGCTCCTGGCCACGGACGGGTGACTGTCCTGAGCCGGTTGCGGTCGACTCTCGCGTAGATCGCGGTCGTCGCGGTCGTGCTGTGGCGCAGCACCTGCGCGATCTCCGGCAACGAGGCGCCGGCGGCGAGCATCCCTCTCGCCGCGCTATGCCGCAATTGGTGCGCGCCGACCGGCGGGATCCCCGCGTGCTCGCAGCGCTCGTGCACGATCAGCGAGATCCGGTGGCTGCTCAGCGGCCCGCACGGAGCGATCAGGCGCACGAACAACATCTCGCTCACATCGCCCGGGCGGCAGCGCAGATACGCGACGATCGCCTCACCGACATCCACCGGCATCGGCAACAGCTCCTGACGGTTGGCCTTGCCGCGCACCAACAGCTCCCCGGCGCGCCAATCGATATCCACCAGCCGAATCACGGCTACCTCGGCGGCACGCAGCCCCAGCCGAGAGAGCAGCAGCAAGATCGCGTAATCACGAGCCCCGATCGTCGTGTCCCGGTCACAGCCGTCCAATAGCTTGCACAGCGCGGCCGCGTCGATCCCGCTCGGGAGCGCCCGCCGGCGAACCTGGCGGACGGGCGGGACCGCCCACTGCAACGGCCTCGCGGTGAATCCCGCAAGATGCAGGTAGCGAAGCAACGCGCGCAGCGACAGCACCAGATCGCGCGCTCCGTAAACACTGCGCTTCGGGCACTCCCGCGCCAGAAACGCGCTCACATCAGCCGTCGTCAACCGCTCCAACGCCAGCTCCCCCGCGCGATCCTCCCCAGCCAAGAACACCCGCGCAGCCCGGACGTAGGAGTCGATCGACTTCGGCGCCAACCCCCGCTCTCGGCGCAGATAGTCCTCATACTCCTCCAACAGCCGCTCGACCGGCCCCTCGATCACGACCGGCGGCAGGACCACCTCGATCTCACGCAAGTACTCAAGCGGCAACGCCGTGCTGCGAGGCGTGACCAGCGCCACATGGCCGAACGCGCGACGCGCTGCCAAGAATGCCTCCAAAGCCTCCTCCGACACGTCCTCCAGCGACATGCCGTGCTGCTCGATCCACCCGCTGAGATACCGGAACTGCCGAAGCCGCTCCTTCGCCGCCCCGCGCGAATAGCCCCTTGCGACCAGCCACCGCCCGAACCCCTCCGCATACGGCACCAACGGCCCAGACACCACAACCCGACGGGCCACTGCCTCCGCCTCCTCGACCGCGATCATCACCATGCCATCGCGATCGGCACCAGCCACCAGTTATCTGAAGACCCACGCCAGCGCCATCGCCCTCTTTGCAGGAAAAACTTCCTCCAGAAGGAGTTCGACTTCTCATAACCCGGCCGCTTCAGATAATCGCCGTACTCCACGATCCCGTTCACGGCCGCCCACTTCGAGCCGGGCGCGTTGCCCTGCGTGTCGCCGCACAGGAACAACTCGGCGATGCAGTCCTTGGTGTGCTGGCGCGACCTGCGAGTGCGGCCGCTCACGGAGTCCTCCGTGCCGTTCGGGTAGAGTTCGTCGAGGACCGCACGGAGCTGGCGCTCGGTGCAGCGCTCGGAGGCGAGCCGGTCGCCGAAGCGCTTGAACTGCTCGTATTACCCGGACTCACGGATTATGCAGAGAAAGGGCTGGATGCGCACTATCGCGGCGGTGCCCGTGTCGATGCGGTCGGCATAATCACGACCCGCTGTCTACACTGGGCTCCGCTATGCCCTGGACCCTTGCCGCCAGTCCCGGTGTATTCCGCAGTCATCCTGAGCGCTGCCCTCAGTGTGCTGGGAAACCGGCGAACGTTCGGTGTGGAACCTGTGGCGCCATGCTCGTGGCTGAAGATCCACAACTCGGCGAGTTCTTGACGACGACCCTTGTTCCTGTTGATCCTGTGACGCGACGACGGCTTCCCGCAAGGCAGCGCCACACGATCCGGATTCAGGATGGATGGAGGCGCCAGGCCGACGGCGGGCTGGCAAAAGTTCTCCGTCTTATCGACAGGATCAACAACCGCTACGTCGAGAAGGTGCAAATAAACGGAGTTACTGTGCATCACGTCGATGAGCCCTTGAGCGAGCATCGCGGCCATGGGTCAGCGAAGCGTCTCTAATACTGTGACCGGAACACAGCTGATCACGGAGTTCTCCGAGTTACTTGAGGTCCTCAATGGCTTGCGAGGCAAGGTGACCGAAGCGAGCGTCTTCCTTCCAGCGGATGAGGATGGATATCCCGTGTCGACGCTTTTCGGCAGGGTTCGTGAGTTGACGGAGCGGCCTCCCGGGCGTTGGGAGCTGAGCTGGCAGATCGAAGCGGGCACCAATCCCGTGTCGTCGGTAACTCTATGGAGCGAGCGATTTGTGCTCGCGGAGCTGCAGCTTTACCGGCGAGGAGAACGATCGCGTCGACGAGACCGCCGAGGTGCAGGGGCACAATGCCTTTATCAAGATTCGCTCGGATGGCTTCGTCGTCGATTTGGTCGTATACGTCTGATCGCAACCGTTACCATTCGTATGACGCTGCCGGCCCCCGGTGGGGAACGGATAGTCGCAAGCAAGTTCCCTGACCGCGTAGCCTCACTACGTATGCGAAAGTGGGGCCGTGGGCCGCCGCTGCGACGACCTGCGCGGGTCAGCGATCCTTCTTCCTCCCCATCCACGAGAGAAGGAGGCGTTTTATGCACGATCCATCACGGGTCAGGGTGACCAGCCCGCTTGAACAGTTCACCGATGGCTTTGCTACGGCTCTACGCGTTCAGGGGTACACAGTGCGGGGGACCACTGGCCAGCTGCAGTTGATGGCGCACCTGAGCCGGTGGCTGGCCGCCGAACGCTTGGGCGTGAAGGACTTGGCCGGCACGGTCGTCGAACGGTTTGTGGCCGCTCGGCGTGCCGCTGGGTATGCCCAGTTTCGTTCACCCCGGGCGCTTGAGCCACTGCTCTGCCACCTACGCGAGTTGGGGCAAGCGCCGCCGCCGAGTCCGCCGCAGCCGGAGGGGCCGGTGGAGGAGGTGCTCTGGCGCTTTCGGCACTATCTGATCGAGGAGCGTGGCCTGAAAGCCGCGAGCGCGACGGTCTATGTCGATGCTGTCCGGCCGTTTCTGGAGAGCCGTCTCACGTCCCAGGGTCTGCAGTTGGCGGACCTCGACGCCGGCGGCGTTGCCGGGTTTGTGCTCGCTGAGGAGCGTGGCTCGGCGAAGCAGATGGTCAGCAGACTGCGCTCGCTGCTCGGCTTCCTGCATGTCGAAGGAATGATCCCTCGCCCGTTGGCGTGCGCTGTGCCGGCCGTCGCGCGGTGGCGGTTGTCTTCGTTGCCGAAGGGAATCTCCTACTCCGAGGTGAAGCGATTGCTGGCTGCTTGCGATCGGCGCACAGCGATGGGGCGCCGAGACTTCGCGATCCTGACCATGCTGGTCAGGCTGGGTTTGCGCCCCGCGGAGGTCGCGAGCTTGCGCCTCGGTGATATCGACTGGCATCGCGGGGAAATCGCGATCTCGGGGAAGGGTCCTCGCCTTGAGCGACTGCCCGTGCCCGTCGATGTCGGCGAGGCGATCGCAGCCTATCTGCATCGCGGTCGACCGCGCTCAGCACAGGATGAGAGTGTGTTCGTTCGTGCCTTCGCGCCGCATCGCGCGTTGGCTGCGTGTGCGGTGAGCGCAATCGCGATGCGCGCTTCCAAACGAGCGGGGATCAGACACGTTCATGCCTGCCGGTTGCGTCACACCGCGGCGAGCGAACTGCTCGCGGCCGGCGCCTCGCTCCAAGAGGTCGGACAGGTATTGCGCCACCGGCATCCAGAAACGACCGCGATCTACGCCAAGGTCAACCGAGAGGCACTGCGCACCATCGCCCGTCCCTGGACAGGAGGCGTTGCATGAAACCGCTACGCCAAGCACTCGCCGATTACCTCGTCCTTCGTCGCGACATGGGCTACAAGCTCACCAACCAAGAGCGGCTGCTCCGCCAGTTCCTCGATTACTTGGAGGGCCGCGGCGAGGAGCAGATCAGCATCGAGCAAGCGCTCATCTGGGCGACCCTCCCCGGGGGTGATCGCGCCTGGCATTACAACCGACTGCAGGCCGTGCGCGGCTTTGCCCGCTACCTGCACTCGATCGACCCACAGGTTGAGGTGCCCGGGACGGACCTCCTGCCGCGCCAGCGGCGGCGAGCTGTTCCCTACCTCTATGACGACGCGCAAGTCGCGGCACTCATGGCTGCCGCTGCGACGCTTCGCACGACGCATCGCGCGGCGACCTATCGGACCTTGATCGGGCTGCTCGCGGTGACGGGGATGCGCATCGGCGAGGCAATCGGCTTGCACTGTGAGGACATCGACTGGCACGCCCGTTCAATTACGGTACGCCTCGGCAAGTTCTCAAAGTCACGCGAACTGCCCACGCACGAGAGCACCCTGGCAGCGCTGCGTGACTACCTGCTGCGAGACGATCGTCCCTCACCTGTCCTCGACAGCGAGCCACTGCTCGTCTCCATGGCAGGAACGAGGCTCCTACACGCCTGCGTGGAGAACACCTTCAGGATTCTGGTCAAGCGCGCCGGAATTACTCCGCGCACTGGCGCGTGCCGGCCGTGACTGCACGACCTACGTCACAGTTTTGCTGTGTGGACACTACTGGACGCCTATCGCCGCGGCGAAGACGCACAGAAACAAGTCGCGCTGCTGTCCACCTATATGGGCCACGTCGATCCGGCTGGCACCTACTGGTATCTACAGGCCGCGCCCGAGCTGCTCGCGTTCGCAGGGCAACGCCTCGAAGCCTACACGCAAGGAGGCACACGATGAGCTCCCCTCGCACCAACACTGCAAGCATTCTTCACCGATCGATTGATCAGCCAGCGCCAGGCCAGCCCGCACACAATCAGCGCCTACCGCGACACGTTCAAGCTGCTGCTGTCGTTTGCGGCCACGCGGCTGAACACCGAGCCCTCCAAGCTAAAAATCAGTGACCTGGACGCGCCGGTAATCAGCGCGTCCTTGAACTACATTGAGCGCGAGCGTGGCTGCAGCGCACGTACCCGCAACGCACGTCTCGCCGCGATCCGCTCGCTCTACCGCTACGCAGCGCTACAACACCCCGAGCACGCAGCAGTAATCCAACGGGTACTCGCGATCCCGCCGAAGCGCTTTGACTCCAAGCTCGTCACATTCCTGACCGAGCAAGAGCTGAACGCGCTCATCTCCGCGCCAGACCACACCACCTGGACAGGCCGGCGTGACCACGCCATCATTATCCTCGCAGCACAAACCGGGCTGCGCGCATCAGAGCTCGTGGCGCTCACCCGTCGCGATGTTCACCTGGGTCACGGCGCGTATGTCAGCTGTCTCGGCAAGGGCCGAAAGCAACGAGTTACACCCCTCATAAACCCAACAATCGCCGTGCTCGAAACCTGGCTCTCAGAGCGCGGCGGAAAGACAGACGACCCACTGTTCCCCACGAGTACCGGCCGCCCACTGACCCGTGACGCACTTGAGCGCCGCCTGACCAAGCACGCACACAACGCAGCCGCTCGCTGTCCGTCACTGCAAAGCAAGCCGATCACACCCCACGTGCTGCGTCACACCGCCGCGATGCGCCTACTCCAAGCCGGCGTCGATACCACCGTCATCGCGCTGTGGCTCGGACACGAGCAAGTCGACACCACGCGCATCTACGTACACGCCGATCTCACGCTAAAGGAACAAGCAATCATGAGAACCACACCCTTGAATGGGAAACCCGGCCGCTACCGTCCCCCCGACGCCCTACTGGCCTTCCTTACCCGGCTGTGATTATGCCGACCGCATCGACACGGGCACCGCCGCGATAGTGCGCATCCAGCCCTTTCTCTGCATAATCCGTGAGTCCGGGTAATACGTGTTATGCCGACGTCGGCATAAGACGTAGTAGTTGATGGACAAGTCGAGGACTCGGCGGGCCTCGTGGACGCGCTGCGTGACCGCTTCGGTGTGGCGGATCGAGAACTTCTGCCGCGCGTTGGCGAGCCCCCAGTTGAGGGTGTTCTGGCAGACCACGCGGATCGGCGTGGTGGCGGCGACCACGGCGGTAGAGCCGTCGTGGCTGTTCATCAGCAGCACGTAGGGGCGCACGTCGTCGCCTCCGACTTCGACGTGATCGGGGAGCGTCGCGAGCACCCATACGCGGCGGCCGCCGTGCAGGCTGCCGGCCGTCTCGAAGTGGATCGCGCTGCCGAGAAGCTGGTCGATGAACACGAAGGCTTCGTGGTTCTGCACGAGCCTGTAGCGCTCTCCGACGATGCCCAGCACCTCGCGCGTGTCCTGACGGACGGTCGCGTAGAAGCCGGGGATCTCCTCGCAGCGCGGCACCCACCACTCGTCGGCCAGTTTGTCGCCGCGGTCGACGGCGATCGGCTCCTTGGCGACGCTCCAGCCGAGCCCCGCCGCCTCGATGGCCTCCGCGACCGTCGCCGGCGGCTCCTCGAGAACGACCCCGAGACGGTGCCAGGGCGTCTCGCGTACCGAGAACATGGTGTCCGAGTCTGTGAGTCCAGCGGACATTTGAGCCTCCTTTGCTGTGGGGGCCCCGCCGGGTGCGGGGCCGGTCGCAGCCCCGGCCGCATCCCCGAACGGGGATGCCACAATGGCCGGGCAAGCCGGCTCCCGCACCCGGCGCCGCCAGATTCCCGCACGCCAAGCGCGCTGATTATGCAGAGGCGTGGTGTAAAACCGGCTGGTGCGCTGACCGTTCGGTGATGGCCGTCTGGAAGTAGCGTGCCGCGACGAGACAGGCGATACAGCCAAGCAACCGGCGCTGCGAGCGCTCGGGCAACCGACTCTGCAAGCGGGCGCCACAGTACGCGCCAGCGAAGCCGCCAACGCCGAGAAACGCTCCGAGCACCCATTCCGGCGCGGCAGCGCCGCCGTGGCTGAACTGGAGCACCTGAAAGGTAGCGATGCCGGCAACCGAAGTCAGGAAGGTCGCGGCGATCGTCGCGGGCGCGACCTCGTAGACGCTGAACCCGAGGCCGATCAAGACGGGCGCGAGCAGCGAACCCCCGCCGATGCCGTAGATGCCGCCGACGACACCCACGATGAGCGAGAGCGCCCACACCAACCGACGCAGGCGTGGCGTGATCGTGCGCTCGCGTGGGATCGCCTGATTGCCGATCAGCAGCCACAGTCCGAGCGGCAGCAGCACGCCGGCCGCGATGAACGTGAAGTCCCGCGAGTTCGACAGCCACTCCACGCGCACGACCGCGCCTGCGATCACACCTGGGAGCGTGCCAGCAACGAGCAGCCCGGCGAGTGGCGAGCGCAGGCGCCCTTCGCGGCCGAAGCGGATCATCGCGCCCGGCGTGGCGAACACGTTGTAGAGCAGGTTCGTCGGTGTAACGGCAGGGCTCGGTACGCCGAGCACGCTCACCTGCACGGGCAACAGCAGCACCGCGCCCGAGACGCCCGCCGGCGTCGTCAAGAGCGCCAGGAAAAACGCGCACGCGGCACCGCCGAACCATTGCAGGAGCACACTCGGAGCCTACTTAGCCCCTGCAACCTTCGTACAGACATTGGACCCCAAATTGGACCCCAACGGCACCCATCAATCCCGCTGATGCTGGCAAAAACCGAGCAACGACGGGCTCATTCTGTAATCGAAGTGCTTGGAGTCTATTCGAACCAAGACCTCCAGGGGTCTCTGGCCCGCCTGGCCAAGAAGCTGGCCGCCGTACGGGCCAACGGTGGGCCTCGGCGACGACCTGCGACCTGCCGGCAACGCCCGCGCCGGCCGGGCTGGGTCCTGAAGGCCATCGTCGGCGTCCTAGCCGACCAGGGCGAGCCGATGCGACCCAAGGACATCCACGCAGCGGTCGAGGCAGCGCTGGGCAAGTCGGTCGCTACGTCCTCGATCAAGACGGCGCTGATCGCCAACGCCTCGGGGCCCTCACGACGACTGGTCCGCGTGGCACCGGGATGGTATGGGCTGGCGTAGCGCCGTCACGGCTCACCGGGCATCTGCAGGAGATCGTGGAGCATCGCCTGAAGGGCCGAGTCGCTGCCGCGATGGCTCTCGCGGGCGGCATGGACATTGCCCTCAGCATCGAGACGCGCCCAGGCGATCGGATGGCCTGCGGTCTTGGCGATCTGGCCGAGAAAGGCACGTTGGGTGCGGCCGTTGCCCTCCCGGAAGGGGTGGACGGCGTTGAGCTCAGCGTAGTAGTGAGCCAGCCGCTCCACGAACCGCTCGCGTCGCAAACCACGTAGCAAGCTCTCGCGCGCGAGATCGGCGAACAGCCTCCTCAGATAAGGATCGATGTGCTCGGGCAGGGCGAACAGATCGCCACCCTTGCTGATCCGCACCGTGCGAAGCTCGCCGGCCCACGAATAGACGTCACCGAAGATGTGACGATGAGTCGCCTGCAAGTGGGCAAGGTCGTGACCGCCGGGGATGAAGCGTCGTTCGAGTTGCGCAATGCGAATCGCGCTGAGCGCCGCCTCCCGCTCGGCAAGGTCGGCCGCGTCGCGTATGTCGAGGCGGTTGCGCAGGACATCGGTGCCGGGGTAGACATACGGATCGTCGGCCATCGCCGCGAACGTACTCGATCAGTACGTCGGAACCCCTACGCCCGTGCTGGCGCAAGCAGCTCGTCAAGCGACTCGCCGGCACCGATCCGCCGGGCCGCGTCGTCAAGCTGCGCGTCGCTGAGCTCGCCGCACGCCCACCGATCCAGAAGCACCTGGGCAACGCCTGGATCGAGACCCTCAGCTCGTACTGAGGCGAGCGCGTTTTCGGCTGCGTGCTTGCGCGCGGTCATACGCGCATTTTAGCCTGGATCCACCGCGCGGCTGCCTGGTGGGGGGTGATTGGTGCTGTTGGTGTGGGTTTGGGGGGCCTTGTTGGTGTTTTGTCGGCGTGAGGAGCGGCGGGCGTCTTCTCGGGGGACTTGGGGGGTGTGTTTTCGGGTGGCGCTGAGCGCGCCGTGTCGACGTGTTGCTTGGCTGGTCGTCGGTCGTGGTGTTTTGCGCGCTCAGGTGAGTTCTGGTAGCCCGCGGATGCGGGCGAGCGCTCTGGTGAAGTCGTGTTGCCACGGCCAGCGAGCGGGAAGGTGAAGCGTCCACTGGCGGCCCGTGCGGGTCAGGCGGCCTGGTATCCGAAGCAGCCGGCGGCGCATGGTGCGCGCGACGCGCACGGTCTCGCTCGACAGTCCGATCGCCGTGGTCCAGCGCAGCAGGTTGTGCGCGATGGCAGCGATCACTGTCCAGGCGCTGTTGGCGTTGAACTGGCCGGAGGGGAAGTGCGCGAGCGCCTGGTCTTTGAGGTCGCGGATCGTGAGCTCGACGACGGCGTGCTGGCGGTGCTCGGCCTCCACGACCTCCAATGCCTCGGTGCGGTTGGTGATGAGCGGGAAATACCGCCAGTCCGGCCACAGCTCTGCTTGCGGCCCGATGAGCCGGGTGCGACGGACGATCAGCCGTCGTCCGTGAGCGGTCGTCTCAGCGATCTGCGCTTCGCCGTCCTTGGGGTAGTCCTCCAGGGGCTGCCACGCCTTCTCGGGGATCTGCTTGATGGCGTCGGGAACCCAGAACTGCAGGCGCACACTGATCGAATAGGACCACCCGGCGCTCTGAAGCCTTGCGATCAGCTTGCTGTTCCAGAACCCCGAGTCGGCCCGCAGGAGCTTCTCGCCGCTCGCGCCTGCCCGCGCCATGCGGGCGATCAGCTCCTCGGTGAAGCGAACGACACCGCGCTGGGTGTTCGCCTGCCCCTTGCGCAACCGAACGTGCAGAACCTCACCGGTCCCGGCCCTGGAGGCGAGCAGCGGGTGGTATCCGCGCTGTTTGGTGTACCCAAAACCGACACCCTCCTTCTTGTAGCCGTAGGCCTGGCCGATAAAGCTGTCCACGTCAACGATCAGCCGCTCGGCGCCCGGGCCAGCGCCTGCCCGCCACGCGCGCACCAGCGCCTGATCGAGTACTCGGTCGAGCTGGCGCACATGTCCGAAAGTAAACGCCCGCAAAAACGTTCCGAGTGTCGAGGGCGCCGGTAGCCAGCCACCCAACAATCGACGCGTGCGACCGGCCCGCAGCACATCACAATCATCGATCGAGTCAGCGCCGAGCAGCATCGCGAACACGAGCGCCATCACCTTGCGGCCCGGATTCGCAGCGCCCGGCAGATCACGCCGAAGCGCCACGAACCGCCCCACGAGAGCCTCGATCCCAAGCCGCCCCGCGAGCGTCGCAACGAGCGCGATCCCCGCATCAGAAACCAGCCGCTCATCATCAAAAACGACCCGCACACCGTCCAGTCCGACCCGCTCGTCATCCTGCACCATACGAGTGACCTCCTGATCCCGGGCCGCGACAGCCGCAATCTGTCGCTACCAAGCCCGATTCAGGAGGTCATTCAACACCCCAACCCGGACAACACCGGTGGATCCAGGTTTAGACGCTACGGCCACGGCCTCCGGCGCTGACCGCAAGGGCGGCCGGAGAGCAATCAGAGCGGCCGTCCTGGTTCGATGAGCGACGTTCCGTTCTCCAAAAATCGGGGAGACAGGATTTGAACCTGCGACCGCCCGGCCCCCAGCCGGGTGCGCTACCAGACTGCGCCACTCCCCGCGGCATACCGGATTCTACGGGGAAGTCCGCGCTTCGTCGTCCGCCCACCGTGAGAACATGCGTTCGTAGAGCGATGGTGCCTGCCTCGACCAGAACCTGCGGACGCTGCCGACAGCTCCTGCCAACGTCCAGCTTCGCCTGGCGCCGCAAGGAGCTAGGGCAGCTGGACAACTACTGCCGCACGTGCCGGGCGACCTACAAACGGGAACACTACGTGGCGCACCGAGACCGGTACATCGCCGGGGCCAGGCAACACAAACAAGCCGTCGTCGCACGGCGGGCGGCCCAGCTGGTCGAGTTCTTCCGCGACCACCCGTGCGTCGACTGCGGCGAGTCCGACCCGCTCGTCCTCGAGTTCGACCACCACCGCGGCGACAAGAGCTTCAACATCGCCAGGGGCGCCCGCGACCGCAATTGGGGGTGGTGCTCGATGAGATTGCAAAGTGCGAGGTGGTTTGTGCAAACTGTCATCGACGCCGAACCGCCCGCAGGGCGGGACCCGCGCGCGGTGGTAGCTCAACGGTAGAGCCTCGCCCTTCCAAGGCGATGATGCGGGTTCGATTCCCGTCCGCCGCTTGGAGGACCCCTCGACAGCGAAGACCCAAGATGGGCCTCTCACGCGGAGGCCCGCTGGGGCCGCAGCTGCCGGTCCCGTAACCGACGATCCCCGCAACCGCCGGGCCTCAGGTCGCCGAACTCGCCCCCCGCCGAGCCTCGGTGGGCACCCGCCCCTCCTCCCCGGCAAGTCCCGGCGGTGGCCAGGGCCCGAACCAGTTGTCGCGCGCCCCGTCGAGCGTGAGGGTGGACCCGTTGAACGCGGCCCCGAGCGGCGACGCGAGCAGGGCAACCAGCCACGCGTGCTCCTCGACGGTCCCGAGGCGCCCGAGCGGCACGGAGCGCGCCATGCCGGCCCGCACGACGTCGGGGTACTTGCCCATGGCGTCTGTGTCGAAGTGCCCGGCGGCAATCGCACAGGCGGACACGCCGGAGGCGGCGTGGCGGGTGGCGAGTTCGCGCGTGAGCGCCTCGACGGCGGCGCGGGCGGCGCCGGAGTGGGCCATGCCGGGCATGCCGTGGTGCGGGGAGAGCGTGACGTTGATGATGCGAAGGCCGGTTGAGACGGCGGTGCCTGCACGCACCTCGGCGCGATCCTCCCGCACCCTGCCGCCGGCCCCCCCGCCGACGCCACCAGCCCCGACCCCGGCATCGCCACCGGCCCCCTCGCCAACACCACCGGCCCCAACCGCGGTACCGCCGCCGGCCCGCACACCGGCGCCGTCCCCCCGACCGCCAACGCGCGCGCACGAGCGCGCGCAGGCACGGAGCGCAGCATGCGACATGAACAGCATGCCGTCCACATTGAGCCGCCAGACCGCGGCCCAGCCCTTGGCGACGATGTGCTCGGCGGGAACGAAGTACTGGCCGCCGGCGTTGTTGACCAGGATGTCGAGGCGCCCCCAGCGCCCAAACGTGGCATCGACAAGCTGCCGCGCGGTCGATTGGTCGCGGATGTCGCCTGCAAGCCAGTGCGCTGATCGCAGGTCGCCGCCGCTGGCGGTGGTAGCGGGCGCGGGCGCCCACGAATCGCCCGGCGCGCGCCCGTCGCAGACCGACGTGCCGCCCGCCGGGACGCCGCATAGGGCGTCGATCGCGGCTGCGGTTTCGCGCAGCGGCTCGGTGCGACGCCCGACGACGGTGACGTGCGCGCCGCAGCGGGCCAGCTCGAGGGCGGTGGCACGCCCCAAGCCGGTGCCGCCGCCGGTGACGAGCGCGACGCGCCCGCAAAGCAGGCCGGAGGCGAAGATCGCAGAAGTCATCGGGCGATGATACGGGCGGGCAGGCGGTCCGTCCACGAGGACGGGTAGGGTTTGGGCGTGCTCCACCGGCCCACGCACAGGCCTGCGTTCGTCGTGCTGCTGTTGGCAGCGTGCGATTACGCATTGTGGAGGTGGTCGTCGGAAGGCAATAACGATGTGGTCGCGCTCGTGTCGGGCGTGGCGCTGACGTTGTTGCTGATTGCGGTCGTGTGGCTGGTGGCACGCGGCGCAGGGCACCTGCTGGCGGATGTGGCGCGGCGGATGCGTGATTTGGGGGGCGCGCGCCGAGAGGCGCGCGTGGAGAGGGGTTCGCGCACGGGCAGACGCGCGGGCACGGCGGTAGTCGGGGTGCCCGCGCAGGCGGCGGGTGCGGGTGGCCGGGCGCACGGGGGACCCGGGATCGCGCGGACCGAGGCAGACGCGGAGGGGGCGGCGCCTGTGACGGCGTCGTCTTCTAAGCTCGCAGCGTGAAGCGCCGCTGGATCGCGCTGATCGCCGTCGTTGTGCTCGCCGGCGGGTTGGCTCTTGGTGGCTACCTGTACGCGCAGAGCCGGACGGGGTCGATCTTCCATGAACATGCGCCGTTTGTCGCGCAGGTGAACCCGACGCTGCCCAAACACCGGCGCGAACGGTTCGCGTGGCCGTTGTACGGGTACACGAAGAACCATACGCGGTACTTTCCGGCGGAATTAAAGCCGCCGTACCGGCGGGCGTGGGCGCGGGGCGGGACGTCGCTGCGGGAGTTCCCGCCGGTGCTGTCGGAAAACAGGATCTTCCAGTTGACTGACGACGGGACGCTGAGCGCGATCGACAAGTACGACGGGAAGCTGTTGTGGAGCAAAGGGCTGGGGGTGCTGTCGGCGTCGGCGCCGGCGGTGGGGGGCAGTACGGTGTACGTGACGATTTTGCAGCAGCGGGGGGGAGCGGAAAACGAGGGGCGGGTGGTCGCGCTCGACGTGACGAACGGAGCGGTGAAGTGGTCGCGGAGTTTGCCGAGCCGGAGCGAGTCATCGCCGCTGCTCGATGGGAACCGAATCTTTCTGGGCAGCGAAAACGGGACGGTTTACGCGGTCGCAGCAGACAGCGGAAGTGTCGTGTGGATGTACCACGCGGAAGGAGCGGTGAAGGCCAGCCCGACGCTGTCGGATGGGGTGTTGTATTTCGGCGACTACTCGGGGCATGTGCAGGCGGTGAGCGAGCAGACGGGGAGGCTGGTGTGGCGGGCGGGGTCGGAAGGGGCGCTGTTCGGCAGCGGCACGTTCTACTCGACGGCGGCGGTGATATATGGAAGGGTGTACCTCGGTAATACGGATGGGCGTTTATACGCGTACGACGCGCGCAGTGGGAGACTCGATTGGGCGTATCAGACGGGGGCGTATGTGTACGCGTCGCCGGCCGTTATGGACGCGCCGGGGCTGGGACCGACGGTGTATTTCGGGTCGTACGATGGGAATTTCTACGCGTTGAACGCCCGGACGGGACACGTGGAGTGGAGCTACAACGCGGGCGGGAAGATTTCGGGGTCGGCGACGATCGTGGGACGGATCGTGTACTTCTCGGATCTCGGGACTCATAGCAGTTACGGTCTCGACGTCTCGACGGGGAAGGTGGTGTTCCGCGCCGAGACGGGATCGTTCGATCCGGTGATCAGCGATGGGAAAAGGATTTACCTGACGGGCGATACGGGGTTGTACGATCTCGCGCCCGAACACTGAATAACCAACCCTTCTCCGCTGCCCTCTCCCGTACCTTTCCCTCCTCCGCCCTCTCGTCCCTCTCCCCTACCCACTGCTCCCGCCCTCCCTCCCCGCCCCCTACCCCGCTCCCTTCCTCTCTCCCCTACCCACTGCTCCCGCCCTCTCGTCCCTCCTTCCCTGCTCTATCTCCCCCTCCCATTCCCTCCCCTCCCCTCTCCTTCCTACCTCTCCCTACCTCTACCTCCCTACCCTCCTTTCTCTCCCTGCCTTTCTTCCTCCCTCATTACCGCCGGCACGCGGCTCCGCCAAACCCCAGCGCACGCCCGAACGAGAAGCGCGCTGAGACACGAACGGTGCCCGGCGCACGGACGTCCACGGCGGTCCACCCCCGCGGTGCGCCGGTGACGCAGGCGGCGCCAAGGGTGACGGTCCAGTAGGGGGTGTCGTGCAGGCGCACAAGGAACGCGCCGGGGGCGCGGACGCGCAGCGTGAACCAGTCGTGGCCGGCAGCGCTGAGCGTGCCCGGCCCGGTCACGAGCGGGACGGCGCCGCGCACAGCGTAGATGCGCCAGTGGCGGGTGTGAAGTAGTTCGCGCAGGTAGGAGGGGTGCGTTTCGATGACGCGCCCCTCGCGCGCGCTCGAAGGGTCGAGCGGCGCGTCGGGCAGCGCTACGTAGCTGACGGCTTGCGCGAGCAGCCAGCGGTAGTAGGCGTGCGCAGTCAGGTGTTTGCTGAGCAGCACACCGTCGTAGCGCTCGTCGAGTTGCTTCTCCCAGCCGCGGGCGAGCATCGCGTGAGGCGCGACCCAGGCCGCCTCCCAGTGGGCCCGGGTGAAGGGAACCTCGACCCGCACGAGGCTGCCGCCGTGCGTGTCGAGGAAGCGGATGAGCGGCGCGTAGTAGGCGGCGCTCGTGGAGGGGTTGCCGGCGACGGCAGCGGTTTCGCGGGTCGGCCCCCAGACGGTCCAGAGCGCGAGGCCGAGCAGCACGACGACGGCGAGCGCCCCCCCGGACCGCCGCGCGGCGGCGCGCGCGGGGTCGAGCAGCGCACACAAAAGCAGGGGTCCGGCGAGGAGGACGCCGTAGCGCTCGATGTTGCCGCCGAGCGGGGTGTGGATCGCGACGCTCGCAAGGCAGACGGCGAGATATAGAAAGGCGCCGAGGCGCAAGAGAGCGTGGCGCCGGGGCAGCACGAACAGGAAGCCGGCGAGCGCGGCGAGGGTGGCGAGCAGGGAGAAGAACGGGTAGGGCTCCCAGCCACCCTCGGCGAAGGCGCGGGCGAGCGCGGCGACGACCAGCGCGGGCGGTACGCCGAGCACGAGCAGGGCGCGGGGAGCGCGGGTGTGGATGGAGTACGTGAGCGCGGCAAGCGCAAGCAGCGCGCCGGCGACCGGGCTGGCGGCAGCGCAGAGCGCCGCGAGGGTCACGGCGAGAGCGGTGACGAGCCGGCGGCGACGGCGCAGCAGCGCAAAGGCGACGACGGCCCCGAGCCCGAGGCTGACGCCGAACGCGAACGTGATGCGCCCGCTCCAGACGTCGCCGAGGGCGGCGAACGCGAACCAGACGGCGCCCGCGCGCCCGGCACGCACGCCGTAGGCATGCGCAGCCAGGAGGGCGAAGAGGGAGGTCGAGGCGAGCACGGCAAGCGCGCCGACAGTGCGCACCCCGAGGAGCGCGGCAAGCGGCGGATAGAGAAGGCTGTAGCCGGGGATGTCGTGGCCGCCGTACCAGCGGGAGTCCCACACGGCGAAGCCGACTTCGCGAAAGAGGTTGGCGCGGTAGACCTGCGCGGCGAGGTCGGGCACGCGAGGGTCGACGAGTAGCCAGACGGCGACGCCGGCGACGGCGGCAAGCAGTCCCCACAGGAGTCCGCCTGTATGCGCCGGCCAGTCCTCGGCGCGCGGTCGCGCAGCACGAACGCCCGCACGCTCGCCGCCGGCGCGCAGCGCAGGTCCACGGTCTGCGGCAACCCCCCAGTCTGCGGCAGGCCCCCGGTATGCAGCAGCCTTGCGGTCCGCAGCAGGCCCACGGTCCGCCGCAGCCTCGCGGTCCGCAGCAGGCCCACGGTCCGCCGCAGCCTCGCGGTCCGCAGCAGGCCCACGGTCCGCCGCAGCCTCGCGGTCCGCAGCAGGCCCACGGTCCGCCGCAGCCTCGCGGTCCGCAGCAGGCCCACGGTCCGCCGCAGCCTCGCGGTCCGCAGCAGGCCCACGGTCCGCGGCGGCCCCACCGTCTGCAGCAGCCCCGGCGGAGCCCCCTGCGACGCGACCCCGTGCAACTCGGACAGCGGCACGCCCCATTCGGGCCCGGACGGCACGCAGCCACAACACGCGGGCTGGGAACGCGGTGGCAGGACGGGCTCGCACGAGTTCACCCTACGGGAACGGGGCGGTGCAGCCTGAGGGACGTCGGCGACGCTCAACCGGGGTCCGGTGCGCTACCCCACCGGACCCCGGCGCCGCGAGTGAGGAGCATTGGCCCGTACCCGCGGATCCTTGCCACCCCTCTAACAGCCGGGGTGGCTGAAAGTCGCTGTGATAATGCGCCGCGATGCGTCGCCCACCCCTCACGCCTCCGCCCACACCGCGATGCATCGCCGGCCCCGTCACGCGCTGCTCGCCACCCGGGCCGTGATGCGACGCCCAACCCTGCACGCCTCGCCCACCACCTGCGCCACCATGCGCCGCCCACCCTTGCACGCCTTGCTCGCCGCCGCGGCGGTACTCGCAGCACTGCTGGGAGCGGGGTGCGCAACGGTGCAGCCGGCGCCGATCGCCGCGGGCGAGCTGGCGGAAGCGCAGACATTCCCGTATTTCAAGGCATACTGGGCGGGCCCGCGTTTCGGCGGGTACCCGCTGGCGGCGACGGATGGCCGCAAGAGCTACCAGAACGGCGGCGGCGAGAGCGTGTACTACGGCGACTGCGTGGCGGGCAAGAGCAGCGCGCTCGGGAGCAGCGGCTGTGAGCTGCCGCTGCAGGTGAGGACGGCGGTCTACACCGTCGAATTCAATGCCGGTTTGGGGCAGCATCGCAATGCGCTGCTGCGTGGCGTGCCGGCGGCGATCTTCGACGGGGAAACTCGGTCGCGCTGTACAGCGGACGGTTGACGATCGAGGTGTTCTCGGACGGCTTGGGCGAAGCGCTGAAGGCGGTGCACCAGTTGCGCCCGGTGAACGCGCCAGGCTCAGCCGACGGGCCGTTGCCGGCGCCGGTGTACTGCCCGATCCTGTCGGGTCCGCAGCCGGTGGCGGTGCAGAACGCGATGCACCATCTGCCGGACCACGCGTGCCAGCGCGCGGCGGCGGAGGTGAAGACGAACACCGCGCTGTTCGGCAAGCATTAGGCGCCCTTCACGCGCCCGGCCCTCTCGACCCGGCACCTCAGCACCGTTCCACACAAACCACACCCCACACCCGAAGACGGCCCACTCGCCACCAACCATGCCCAGCTCTCGGCCAACCTGGCCCCGGCCCGGCATCTCAGAAGATGCTTTGCTCCCGCCGCCGACTCATCCAGAGCGGCAGCGCACCCTCACCCCCCGGCGGCCCCGCCGGCCTGCGGTCGCAGCGGCTTGCCGATCTCGCCGCGCAGGCTGAGGAAAGCGGCGCTGCCGATCAGGGCCGGGATCCAGAGGGAGATGGCGCGGTAGGTGAGGACGGCGGCGAGCACCATCGAGGTGGGGCGCACGCCGAATAGCAGGAGCATGCCGACGAGGCCGCCTTCGACGGCGACGAAGCCGCCTGGGATCGGGATCGAGTTGGCGAGCATGCCGACGAGGTAGGCCATGGCGACGACCCAGAAGGAGGGCGCGCCGCCGTAGGCGGCGAGGCAGGCGTAGAGGCAGAGGTTGTCGAACAGCCAGTAGCCGAGCGCCCCGAGCAGCCGAGGGTCGTGAGCGCGGATGAGCCGGACGGCGTCTTGGACGCCGTCGCCGATGGCGACGAGCGCGACGGTCGCGCGGCCGCGTTTGCCGTCGCCGCGCGTGGCCAGCGCATTGCGCGCCCAGCGGGCGGCGGCGAGCGTGCCGAGGATCGCGGCCAGGGCAGCCAGCGCGGGCAGCAGCGTGAGCAGCGCCCGGCGCGAGCCGGGCAGCAGCCCGAGCCACATGGGAATCCCGATGAGAGCGGTGGCGCCGACGTTGACGGCGCTGGTGAGCACGAAGATGAGCACGGAGCGCTTGGCGATGCGCTCGACGGAGACGCCCTTGGTGCGCAGCACCCACGCACCGAGCGCGATGCCGCCGAGGCCGCTGACGGAGACGACCGAGTTGACGGCCAGCTCGGCAAGCGACAGGCGCGAGCTGAGGCTGCGCCCGAGGCGCCCGAAGATCAGTTCGAAGAGGATGACGTAGGCGATGCAGGAGAGCACCTCGAGCGCGATCGCGACGAGCACCCAGGGCACGTTGGCGTCCGTGATGCGCTCGCCGGCGGCGCGCAGCCCGGGCACGCCGAACAGCAGGGCGACGACGATGCCGAAGAAGACCGCGAGGCTGATGATGCTGTTGCGCAGTTTGCGCGACTGCGCATGCAGGCCCCCGGCGAGGTCGTCCGCGGCAGCGGCGGGGTTCTCACGATGACTTCCCCGCAGCGCCGCCCCCGTGGCCGTGGGTCTCTCACACACCATCGCGTCGGCGGTCGACGCCCACGGCCGCTCGGGCGCCGGCGCGCCGGTAGCCGAGGGCTGTTCACGCCCCGCCCCCCCGGCAGCCGAAGGCCACTCACCCCCGGCCCCACCGGTCCTCGATGGCCGCCCGGACGCCGGCACGCCGGGGGCCGAAGCACCCCCGGCCCCACCGGTGGCCGATGGCCGCCCGGACGCCGGCACGCCACCCGCGGGCGGTGCGTGCTCGTTTGGCGGCGCTTGTTCTTCGGTGATTCTTCGGGTTTTCTTCATCGCGTATTAGCCTGGATGCCGGCAATTGTCGTGGTGTCCCCGACGCGTGCGCGCTGGCGCCATCCAACAGGCATCGGCGGACGACCTGCCTGCGCGTATGAGGAGCGGACGACACGCCCGCTTGACCCACTATGACCGAACAGACACGCATCCTCGTGGTCGACGACGAGCCGGCGGTTCAGCATGCGCTCGCGCGGGCGTTGACGCTGGAGCGCTATGCGGTGGCGCAGGCGGCGGACGGGCGCGAGGCGCTGGAGCGACTCGGGGCGGAGGAGTACGAGGCGGTGGTGCTGGATGTGGCGATGCCGCGCGTGGACGGGCTCGAGGTCTGTCGGCGGATGCGGGCGGCGGGCGATCGCACGCCGGTGCTGATGCTGACGGCGCGCGCGGAGATCGATGACCGGGTGGCCGGCTTGGACGCGGGCGCGGACGACTACCTTGTCAAGCCGTTTGCGCTGCGCGAGCTGAAGGCGCGCCTGCGCGCGCTGCTGCGGCGCACCGGCACCGAGGAGCCTGAGGGAATGCTGGCGTTCGAGGATCTGCGTCTGGACCGGCTGGGGCACGAGGCGTTCCGGGGCGAGCGGGAGCTGGAACTGACGCGTACGGAGTTCCTGCTGATGGAACTGTTTCTGCGGCATCCGCGTCAGGTGTTGACGCGTTCGGCGATCTTCGAGCACGTCTGGGGGTATGACTTCGGCGCGACGTCGAATTCGCTGGGCGTCTACATGGGATACCTGCGCCGCAAGGCCGAGGCGGATGGCGAGCGGCGGGTGCTGCACACGGTGCGCGGCGTCGGTTACGTGCTGCGATGAGCTTTCGCCGCCGGATCACGGTGCTCGCGGCGGCGGCGGTGGCGGTGGCGGTGCTGCTGGCGTCGGCGCTGACGTACGTGCTCGTGGGGGACGAGTTGCGGGGCCAGGTCGATACGCAGCTGCGCGATCGTGCGCGGGGGATTCACTTCATTGCGACGCACCCTCCGCCCCGGCACGCGCGCAGGCGGCTGTTCTCGACGGTGCTCGGCGCGGACCCGCTGGGCGGGCTCTCGCCACGACCGAACCAGGTGCGGGGCTATCAGCAGCTGGTGAGCGCGAACGGTCGGGTGCTGGTGCGCTCGGGCCCGGCTCGGGTGACGCTGCCGGTGGGCGCGCGCACCCGGACGCTCGCCGCCAGCGGCGGGAGCGCGTTCTTCGTGGACGCGTGGGTGAATGGCATCCATCTGCGGGTCCTCACCGAGCCGGTGCGCGCGGGAGTGGCGGCGCAGCTGGCCCAGCCGCTGACGGAAGTCGACGAAGCGCTCGGTCGCCTGCGGCTGATCCTGATCTCGGTGGCGCTCGGTGGGATCGCGCTGGCGGCGCTGCTCGGACGGTTGGTGTCGGGGGCGGTGGTCGCGCCGGTGGGGCGGCTGACGCGCGCGGCGGAGCACGTCGCGCGTACGCAGGACCTGTCGGGTCGCATCGAGGGCGCTAACGAAGCGGATGAGATCGGGCGCTTGGCGGTGAGCTTCAACGCGATGCTCGACGCGCTGGAGCGCTCGATGGCCGCGCTGGACGCGTCGGTGCATGCGCAGCGCCAGCTGGTGGCGGACGCCTCGCACGAGCTGCGTACACCGGTGACGAGCCTGCGCACGAACATCGAGATTCTGCAGCAGGCGCACGAGATCGAGGCAACGGAGCGCGAGCAGTTGCTGGCCGAGGTGGTGGAGGGGATCGAGGAGCTGACGGCGCTGGTGAACGACCTGATCGATCTCGCGCGCGGCGAGGAGCCGGCGGCGGAGGTCGAGACCGAGGACGTGCGTCTGGACGTGGTCGTGGGCGAGGCGGTGGCGCGCGCACACCGACGTGCACCGGATCGAGCGCTGCGCGCACAGCTCGAGCCGACGGTGCTGACGGGCGTGCCGGGGCGGTTGGGACGGGCGGTTAACAACCTGCTCGAGAACGCGCTCAAGTACAGCCCTGCCGAGTCCCCTGTCGACGTTCACCTGGCAGGCGGCGAGTTGACGGTGCGCGATCGCGGACCGGGCATCTCCGAGCAGGACGCACCGCATGTCTTCGATCGCTTCTACCGCGGCGCCCAGGCACGCGGGCGGCCGGGGTCGGGGTTGGGGTTGGCGATCGTGCGCCAGGTCGTCGAGCAACACGGCGGCTCGGTCCGCGCCGAGGCGGCGCGGGGCGGCGGCACGTTGATGCGCATGCAGTTGCCTGGCGCCGAGACGGTGCGGGCCGACGGCGCGCCAGCCGACGGCGTATCGGCCGACGGCGCGCCAGCCGAGAGCGCTCCCCCTGAGGGCGCCGAGGCCGACGCCGCGCCAGCCGAAGCCTGACCGACCGAGAGCGCGCCAGCCGACGGCGCTCGGGCCGACGGCGCGCCAGCCGAGCCCGACACCGCGGCCGGCGCCGGCGGGCCCAGGCGCGTGGCGGCACGCTGAGCGCAACGGCAACGCTCGCGGTAGAGCGCCGGCGAAAGCCCGTAGCGACGGCGGAACATGCGCGCGAAGTGCGTGCTCTGGCGGTAGCCGACGAGACGAGCGATGTCGCACACGGGGATCGCCTGGCCGGCGAGCAGCTCGGCGGCGGCGGCGAGGCGGCGCGCGCGCAGGTCCTCTTCGAAGGTGAGGTGCCCAAACTGGGTATAGGCGCGCTGGAGTTGGCGCGGGGAGCACGAGAGCGTGTGGGCGACGGCCGGGAGCGTGAGCGGGCGGCGGTAGTGGCGGGCGACGAGCAGCCGGGCGAGCATGTAGAGGCGGCGGCGCTCGCGGATTGTGTGGGGGCGCATATTCCTTATTCCGACAGCACGCGCGCAGGGGGACAAACGCACTGCACCGGCTCCGTGCCGCACACGTTGCCGAGAGTGCGTCAGCCCGCGTACCGGCGCGCGACGCGTTCGGCGGCGCCTCGGTAGGAGCCGCCGAAGAGGATGGCGTGCACGAGCAGGGGCGCGAGCTGCCAAAGCTCGACGCGCTGCTCCCAGCCGGCGGCCAGCGGCGCGACGTCCTCGTAGGCGGCGAATACGCGCGGGGAGGGGACGCCGAAGAGGCGCAGCATCGCGAGATCGACCTCGCGGTGTCCGCCGTAGCAGGAGGGGTCGATCAGACAGGGCCGCCCGGCGGTGTCGGCGATGACGTTGCCGCCCCACAGATCGCCGTGCAGACGCGCAGGCGGCTCAGATGGCCCGGCGAGGTGGTGCAGGTGCGAGCAAAGCAAGCCGACGTCCCGCACGCCGCGCTCGCCGAGCGCGCCCTGCTGCTGGGCGACGCGCGCGAGCGGGAGCAGACGGCGGTCGGCGTAGAACGTGGGCCAGTCGGCCGCGGGCTCGTTGGGCAGCCGCAGCGAGCCGAAGCCGGTGGTGGCGCCGGCAGCGGCGGGCGCAGGATCGCCGAAGTGGGGCGCACCGGCGGCGTGCGTGAGCGCGAGGCCGCGCCCGAGCAGCTCGGCGCCGGCGGCGTCGAGCGACCCGCGCTCGATCCACTCGAGCGCGAGATAGTCGCTCCCGACGTCCAGCACCTCGGGGGTGCGCAGCGCGCCGGGCTCGGCGAGCCAGCGCAGGCCGGCGGCCTCGGCGGCGTACTCGCCCGGGGCGGCGTCGGCGCGGGTCTTGACGAACGCATGCCGCCCGTCGGCGAGCGTGACACGGAAGGCGTCGTTGATGTCGCCGCCGCCGATGGGACGGGCCTCGCGGGTGCCCGGCGGCAGGCTCACCGGCACGCCCCCGAGGACGGACCTATCGAGATGTCGGCGGAGGGCGCGCTCACGCGTGATCGGCGGCCCCGGCGAGGGTCCCGCGCAGCCGGGCGAGCAGTGCGACACAGGCCGACTGGACGAGATCGAGCACGTGCTCGAAGCCGTGTGTGCCGCCGTGGTATGGGTCGGGCACGTCGAGCCCACGCCCGGCTGTGTCAGGGTCGAGGTCGCGCAGCAGCACGATCCGCTCGCGGGCGGCGTCGTCGGGCGCGAGGCGGCGAAGGTCGGCGAGGTTTTGGGCGTCCATCGCGACGATCAGGTCGAAGGTGGCGAAGTCGCCGGCATCGACCTGGCGCGCGGCACCCTCCAGGACGATCCCGCGCTCGCGCGCGGCTGCGGTGGCGCGAGCATCGGGCGCTTCGCCGATATGCCACGAGCCGGTGCCGGCGGAGTCGACCTCGATGCTGCCCTGCAGGCCGGCGTCGCGCACGAGCGCGCGCATCACGCCCTCGGCGGTGGGCGACCGGCAGATGTTGCCGAGGCAGACGAACAGGACGCGTACGCGGGGCGAGGCGTTCATACCGCGAGCCTATACGGCCCGCACACAACAAACTTTCAAACCATGATTCGCGCCCGCGTACGCGCGCGGGCGCGAATCGCGCTCCAAACAAAACACACAACACCCCCACCGACCCCCCACCAACCGGACCGGACCTCAACCCACGGCACCTCCGACAACCACATACAACGAACCCCTCAAACGGCCATTCGCGCCGGCGCGCGCGTGTACGTGCGCACACGCGAAGCGCACCCCGCAAATAAACAACTCCCCACCATCGCCCGGCCCGCCAGCGGGCCGCCCCGACGCCTTGCGTCCCGATCCTCACTCCTCGCCAAGCTCCAAAACCGCAAGGAACGCCTCTTGGGGCACCTCGACGCGGCCGACCTGCTTCATCCGTTTCTTGCCTTCCTTCTGCTTCTCGAGGAGCTTTTTCTTGCGGGAGATGTCGCCGCCGTAGCACTTGGCGATGACGTCCTTGCGAAACGCCTTGACGGTCTCGCGGGCGATGATGTGGGAGCCGATGGCGGCTTGGATCGGGACGTCGTACTGCTGGCGGGGGATGCGTTTGCGGAGCTTTTCGACGAGCGTGCGGCCGACCTCGTAGGCCTTGTCGCGGTGGACGACCATCGAGAGGGCGTCGACGTGGTCGCCGGCGAGCAGGACGTCGAGCTTGACGAGGTTCGAGGGTCGCATGCCGCTGACCTCGTAGTCCAGCGAGGCGTAGCCACGGGTGCGGGACTTGAGCTGGTCGAAGAAGTCCAGGACGATTTCGGCGAGCGGGAGGTCGTAGCTGAGTTGGACGCGCTCGGGCGAGAGGTAGTGCATGCCGGCGTGCTCGCCGCGGCGCTCCTGACACAGCTCCATGACGGCGCCGACGAACTCGCGGGGGGTGATGATCTGCGCCTTGATGAAGGGCTCGCGGATCTCGGCGATCGTGCCGGGGTCGGGCATGTCGGAAGGGTTGTGGACCTCCAGCTCGGACCCGTCGCTGAGGGTGATGTCAAACTCGACGGAGGGCATCGTGGCAAGCAGCTCCAAGTCGTACTCGCGCTCCAGGCGCTCGCGGACGATGTCCATATGCAGCAGGCCGAGGAAGCCGCAGCGAAAGCCGAAGCCCAGGGCGTCGGAGGTCTCGGGCTCCCAGGCGAGGGCGGCGTCGTTGAGCGTCAACTTCTCCAGGGCGTCGCGCAGGTCGGGGTAGCTGTCGGACTCGATCGGGAAGAGGCCGCAGAACACCATTGGCTTGACCTCGCGATAGCCAGGTAGCGCCTCGGTCGCTTCGCGCGGGCGTGCGGCGTCGCCCCCCCGGCCGCCGCCCTTCTGGCCGCCCGCACCCTGGCTGCTGCCGCCCTGGCCGACCCCTCCTTGGCCACCCCCTCCCTGGCCACCCCCGCTCTTGCCACCCCCGCCCTGGCCGCCCCCTCCCTGGCCGCCGCCGGCGCCCGCGGCGGAGTCGCCCGGCCGCGGACCGCCGGCCCGGGCGCGCGTGGTGAGGGTGTCGCCGACGCGCAGCTGGCTGACGTCCTTGACGCCGGTTATCAGGTAGCCGACCTCGCCGGCCGCGAGCTGGTCGGTGGGCATCATCTGCGGAGAGAAGCAGCCGATGTCGTCGATGTCGGCCTGCAGCCCGGAGGCCATCGCGCGGATCGGCTGCCCCTTGCGCAAAACGCCGTCGACGACACGGATGTAGGCGATCACGCCGCGGTAGGGGTCGAACTCGGAGTCGAAGATCAGCGCGCGCGGCGGCGCGGAGGGGTCGCCGGACGGCGGGGGCACGCGCGCCACCAGCTCCTCCAAAACCTCGACGACGCCGGCGCCTGTCTTGCCCGAGATGCGCAGGATCGCGTCGGGGTCCTCGCCGAGCAGATCGGCGACTTCGCCGGCGACACGCTCGGGCTCGGCGCCGGGGAGGTCGAGCTTGTTCAGGCAGGGGATCAGCTCGAGGCCGGCCTCGACGGCGAGGTAGGTGTTGGCGACGGTTTGCGCCTCGACGCCTTGGGAGGCGTCGACGACGAGCAGGGCGCCCTCGCAGGCGGCCAGCGAGCGGGAGACCTCGTAGGTGAAGTCGACGTGGCCAGGGGTGTCGATCAGCTGCAGCTGGTAGGTCTGCCCGTCGCGGCTCTCGAAGAAGACCCGCACGGCCTGCGCCTTGATCGTGATGCCGCGCTCGCGCTCGAGGTCCATCGAGTCGAGCAACTGGGCGCGCATGTCGCGGAGATCGACGGTGTGTGTAAGCTCGAGGATGCGGTCGGCTAGGGTCGACTTGCCGTGGTCGATGTGGGCGATGATGCAGAAGTTGCGGATCTCGGGCTGGTCCATGGGAGGTACTGGAAGGGTAGTCCGGGACCGCGTGGGGGACCGACGAGCTGTTCCGGCCGGCACATGCGCGGGCTGCCGAGACCGCGCATGGGACCTATAGGGCTGTTCCAGCCGGCGCATGCGCCGGCTGGCCGGATGGTGCATGCACCATCCGGGACCGGGCCGCATGCGGCCCGGTCTAAAGATCTTCTTCGCCGAGGCTCCGCTCCCCTCGGGACGCGCTAGCCTTCGAGGTCCGGCGGATCGCCTACTCGACCGCGGCCCTTCGGGGCCAGCCGTGGCAACGCGCCCTCCGGGGCGGCCTGTCCAGGTGGTCGGGAGTGTCATGCCGCCCAGGCAAAGACACAAGTCCTGGGACGTAGTAGTTCAGTGGCGATCCATGACCGGCGCTTACCGGGCGGGCCTATGGCCCGCCCGGTCGCATCTTCGAGCGGCTGCCGACTCAGGCGCGCCCGAGCTGGGCGAGGATCAGGCGGCGGACCTGGTGGGCCTCGGGGATGTGCATGACGAGCACGGCCCGCGCGTAGACCAGCGCGCCCGCTGCGGCGGCGGCGCCGACGCTGACGATCTGGGCGGGCAGCGAGCCGCCGAGAAGGTCGTGCAGGACGTACCAGACCATCCAGGAGACGGCGCCGAGCAGCGCCGAGGCGAGCAGGATGCGTGCAGTAATCATCACGGTCTGGGCGCCTTCGAGGCGACCGTTGAAGCCGATCCGCAGGCGGCGGACCTGCAGCGCCGTCATCACGACGTTGGCGGCGACCGTCCCGATGATCAGGCCGGCAATCCCGAGCGGCTTGTAGAGCGACAGCGAGACGATGATGTCGACGACCATATTCAGCGCCGCCAGGCTCGTCGGGATCCAGGGGCGTTGGACGGCGAAGAAGGTGCGCGTCAGCAGCAGGTTCAGCCCCCCGAATGGCAGCGAGAACGCGAACCAGAACAACGCGATCGAGACGAGGTGAGTCGACTGCGCGTCGAATTTCCCGCGTTCGAAGAGCAGCCGCACGATCGGCGTCGCGAGCACGATCATGAAGGCCGCGGCGGGGATCAGCAGCAAGTTGATCTGGCGCATCCCGACCCCGACCGCACGGCGCATGCCGCCCGGGTCGCGGCGGGCCGCCATGCGACTGAGGGTCGGAAAGAGCACAGTGGCGACGGCGACGCTGAAGATGCCCTGCGGCAACATGTAGACGCGGAATGCGTTTTCGATCGCCCGTGGGCCTTCCTTGGTGACAAGCGTGCCGAAGGCGGCGTTGATGAACTGGTCGAGGTTGACGATCCCCAGCCCGATCGTCACGGGCAGCATCAACACGAACACCTGGCGGATACGTGGGTCGTGCCAGTCGATGCTGAACTGCAGGCGGAAGTCGATGCGCGCGAGCGCGCCGAGCGCCATCGCGAACTGCACGCCGGTGGCGATCAGGATGCCGAGCGCGTAGGCGTAGAGCTCGTCTGCGCCGTGAAAGTCGGGACGCAGGAGGACCAGCGCGACGATAATGACGACGTTCCACACGGCGGGCGCGAGCGCGGGGATCGTGAAGTGTTCGTAGGACTGCAGGATTCCGACGAGCAGACCGGTGAGCCCGAGCAGGAGCACGACGGGAAACAGCACCTGCGAGAGCCCCACCGTGAGGGTGTCGAGCGCGCCGCCGAAGGTCGGCCCGGTGAACAGCGGCATGATCAGCCCGGCGAAGATCTCGAAGAAAGCCGTGATCGCGGCGAGCGCGATCACCATGATCCAGAACAGCGTCGAGGCCAGCCGGAAGGCCTCGCGGCGGCGGCCCTGCTGGAGCAGGTCCGTGAAGACCGGCACGAACGCCGCCGACAGCGCGGCCTGCGCGAACAGGTTCGCGACGAGGTTCGGGACGAGGTTGGCCAGCGTGAACGCCGAGGCCGGCCCCCCGGTACCGAAGTAGCTCGCGGCAAGAATTTCGCGTCCGAGCCCGGCGACGCGGGAGAAGGCGGTGAGGATCGAGAAGATCGCGGTGTTGCGCGCGATACGCCCGCCGCTGCCCCCCAGGCCGCCACCCTCCCCTAAGCCGGCACTCCGCGCACCAGTGTCGTCACTGCCCCCGGGCCCTGCATCGGTATCCGGCTCGCCGGCATGCGGGTGGGGGTCGGGCGGCAAGGAAACTGCCTGCGTCGGTTCGTCCCACGGGTTTGGCGGCGGCGGTGGGGCTTCTCCGGTTGGCGACAAGGCCGCTATAGTACGGCGCTGCGCGGCGCGGTCGGCCCTATCGTGGGTCGCGCGCGAGCACAAGCTGACTATGGCGAACATCCACTCCCAGAAGAAGCGGATCCTGCGCGCGGAGCGCGAGCGGATCGAGAACCGGCTTTACACGTCGACGATCAAGACCTACTTCCGCAGGCTGCGCGAGGCGGTGGGCAGCGGCGACGGGGAGGCGGCCGAGCGTGAACACCGGGTGCTGGTGAGCACGATCGACAAGGCGGTCAAGCGGGGCGCGCTGCACCGCAACACGGGCGCCCGCAAGAAGTCCACGCGGATGCGCGCGGCGAACGGGCCAAGTAGCGCACGGTCCGTAGCCTCGGTCCCCCGCGCGCGCGCTGCTGCCCTTGCCTGCCTAGCGCTTGTGAACCCTACCCGCTCGCTCTCCCCCCCCCCCCCCCCCCCCCCCAAAATCAGCTAGTGGGCGATGGCTGAGATGGCGCGGGTAGCGAGCGTCTCTTCGTCAAGCCCTGCCTGCCGTGTGCGCGAGGCCCGCAGCGGGGCACCGCCGCGGGTGTCGATCTCGAGGTCGGCGAGCACGCCAAGCGCAGCCCCGAGGCGTGACGGATCGCTGCGAGCAACGTCCCCGATGAAGCGCTCGGCGGCACGCGCGGGCATGCGCAGGGTGCGGGCGATCTCGGCGGAGGACTCGCCTTGCTCCAGCCGCTGCGCAACGGCGAGCGCGTCGCGCAGACGGGACGCCATGAGGTAGGTGAGCCCGGTGATGCGCTCGCCTTGGCGACGCAGCCGCAGGTAGGTTTGGAGCGCAGTGCGGGTGTCGGCGGCGACGAGCGCGTCGGCGAGCACGAAGGCGCGGCGCTCGGCGGAGTGGGCGGCGCGGCGTTCGATCGCTAGCTCGACCGCGCGCCGCGGCGCGGCGGCCCCGGCCGCGGCGCTCGCCCAGCGACTCCCCTCGCCCCTGCCCTCCCTCCCACCACTCCGCCTCCCCCGACTTCGAGCGCAAGCTTCTCCAGCTCGCGTAGCAGCCGCTGCTGGCGCTCGCCGACCTGGGCAACGAGCGCTTTGGCGGCGGCAGCGTCGAGTGTGAGCCCGAGGCGCGTGGCCTGCTCGCGCACCCAGCGCGGCAGCTCCCATGGCTTGACGGTGGCCTGCGCGACGATCTGGCCGCCGGCGGCCTTCACCGCCTTGTGCAGTGCGGCGGGCGCCTTGGTGCGGCCCTCCTCGCGCGCGAACAGCGCGATGGTGGTGTCGGGGGGCAGCTGGCACATCGCGGGCAGCAAGTCGCGCTCGACCTCGGCTTCCTTCCAGCGCTCGACGCCCTCGACGAGGATCACGCGCTGACCGAGCGCGAACGTCATCGTCGCGAGCGCGCGCGCGATGCCAACCGGGGTGGCGTCCTCGCCGGTGGGCATCTCGACGCTGGCGGCGTCTCCCCCGGTTCGTGCGAGCGTGTGCAGCCGCGCGTGGCGCTCGGCGACGGCGCCGTGGTCGTCGCCATGGATCAGGTAGGCGGGCTTGAGCGCGGCCACCGACCGAGTGTATGCCGCGGCTCCGACACAAGCCGTCTAGGAGCCGAGAAGCAAGCGAGGCAAGGACGCAGGGAGCGAAGTGTGCTCTGCACACGAGCGACCGAGGACGCCGCCTCGCGCCGTTTATCGGCTGCTAGCGCACGACTAGGTTTACGAGCTTGCCCGGCACGACGATCTCCTTGACGACCTGCTTGCCGTCAACGTGCGCGCGCACATTGGGCGCCGCGCGGCACAGCGCCTTGAGCTGCTCGGGGGTGGCGTCGGTGGGCGCTTGGACGCGGTCGCGCAGCTTGCCGTTGACCTGGCAGACCAGCTCGTAGACGTCGCGCTCGAGCAGCGCGGGGTCGGCCTGCGGCCAGGGCTGCTCCCAGACGCGCACGTCGCCGCCCAGCAGCGCGTAGATCTCGGCGCAGAGGTGGGGCGCGAACGGGAACAGCAGCGAGGCAGCGGTCGAGAGGGCGGTGCGCTGGCGTTGCCCCGCTGACCTGCTCGCGCAGGCGCGAGCACTCGTTGAGCAGCTCCATGACGGCGGCGATGGCGGTATTGAAGGCAAAGCGGCGCAGGTCGCCGGAGACCTTGTCGATCGCCCAGTGCACCTTGCGCAGCAGCTCGAGGTCGGCCTCCGACTCGCTGCTCCCCTCTCCCCCGCTGCTGCTCCCGGCCGTCTCGACCGCCAGCCGCCAGAGGCGGCCAAGGAAGCGGTGGACGCCCTCGACGCCGTCGTCGGACCAGTCGGCGTCCTGGTCGGGCGGCGCGATGAACAGGATGTAGCAACGCGCCGTGTCGGCACCGTAGCGCTCGACGATCGCGGCGGGCGAGACGACGTTGCCGCGCGACTTGCTCATCTTGGCCCCATCCTTGGTGACCATTCCCTGTGTGAACAGTGCGCTGAAGGGCTCTTGGAAGTCGAGATGCCCGAGGTCCGCGAGCGCCTTGCAGAAGAAGCGCGCGTACATCAGGTGCAGGATTGCGTGCTCGACCCCGCCGATGTACTGGTCGACCGGCATCCAACGGCGCAGCGCCGCGGGGTCCCATGCGGCGGTGTCGTTGTGCGCGTCGCAGTAGCGCAGGAAGTACCAGGAGGAGTCGACAAAGGTGTCCATCGTGTCGGTCTCGCGGCGAGCCGGCCCGCCGCAGGCCGGACAGCTCGTCGCGACCCACTCCTCGGCGGCCGCCAGCGGCGAGCGGCCCTGAGGCGCATAGTCCTCGATGTCGGGGGAGCTCCACGGGGAGGTCCCCGGCGGGTACGGGCACCATCCCGCAGTCCTCGCAGTAGACGACGGGGATCGGGCAGCCCCAGTAGCGCTGGCGCGAGATCAGCCAGTCGCGCAGGCGGTAGTTGACCGACGCGTGGCCTTTGCCTTCGCGATCGAGCCAGCTCACGATCTCCGCAAGCGCCTCGCGGTTGCCTTTGCCGTCGAAGCGCGGATCGGAGTCGACAAGCGGTCCGTCGCCGCTGAAGGGCAGGCTTTGCGGCGAGCGCGCCCACTGCTCCTGCGAGCCGTCGAAGTCGGGCGGCGACGGCGTGGAGGCGCCTTCGATGACACGCCGGATCGGCAGGTCGTGCGCAACGGCGAAGGCGTGGTCGCGCTCGTCGTGCGCGGGGACCGCCATGATCGCGCCGGTGCCGTACTCCATCAGCACGTAGTCCGCGACGTACATCGGGATGTGCTCGCCGTTGACGGGGTTCGTCACCGTCTGTCCGAGTGGCACACCGGTCTTCGGCCGCTCGGCGGCACCGCGCTCCTCGTTGGACTCGGTCAGCACGTGGTTGACGTAATCGCGCACCGCCTGCTCGTGGGCGGTTCCCTGCGCGAGACGGAGCACGTCGGGGTGCTCGGGCGCCATCACGAAGAACGTCGCCCCGAACAGCGTGTCGGGACGGGTGGTGAAGACGGGGTAGTCGATCGCAAGCTGCTCGCAGCGGAACATCACCTCGGCGCCCTCGGAGCGCCCGATCCAGTTGCGCTGCATCGTCTTGACGTGCTCGGGCCAGTCGATCCCATCGAGGTCCCCGAGCAGCCGCTCGGCGTAGTCGGTAATGCGCAGGAACCACTGCTCGAGCTGGCGCATCTCGACCTCGGCGCCACAGCGCTCGCAGCGGCCGTCGAGCACCTGCTCGTTGGCGAGCACCGTCTGATCTCTCGGGCACCACTTGACCGCGGCCTCCTTGCGGTAGGCAAGTCCCGCGCGCAGCAGCTCCAGGAAGATCCATTGCGTCCAGCGGTAGTAGCCCGGTTCGTGCGTGGCCAGCTCGCGCGACCAGTCGATCGAGATGCCCCAGGAACGGAACTGCCGTTGGAAGGAGGCGATCGAGGTCGCTGTCGAGACGCGCGGGTTCACCCCGGTCTTGATCGCATGGTTCTCGGCCGGCAGGCCGAAGGCGTCGTAGCCCATCGGGTGCAGCACCAGGTGGCCGAGGCGGCGACGGAAGTGCGCGATCGCGTCGCCGACCGAGTACACCTTGAGGTGACCGATGTGCGGCTCGCCGCTCGGGTACGGAAGCATCTCGAGCACGTACGAGGACAGCGGCGGCGACTCGCCGGCTGCGGGCGGATCGTTGGCAACCTCCCACGTGCGCTCGTCCGCCCACACCGCCTGCCAGCGGGGCTCGATCTCGGCCGGGTCGTAGTAGCGCTGCTCACTCATGTCGCCGCCGGGAGATTAGCGAGCACCCCGGGACGGAACGCTCGCGCGAGCGCCCCCACACGGTCGCATCGCAGCGCGCGAGCGAGGTCTGGCTATCGCGCGCGCACACGTGCTATCGCGCGCACGCACGTGCACAGACGCGAATCGCACCGCAAAATTCAATACAACCCCGCCGGCTCGCGCGCAGCAGCGCCACCCGGAGACCCACGCGTCAGCGGCTGTTGCCGAAGATGCGCAGCAGCGTGAGGAAGATGTTGACGATGTTGATGAAGACGCCGGTCGCGAGCCAGAACGACGTCGTGCTCGGTCGCAACGCGCCGGATGAGCTGGAAATAGATCGCCAGGTAAGCGCTGACGATGACGTAGATCGCGAGGTTCAGCACGAGGTGTTCGCCGGAACCGACGAGGATCAACACGATCGAGATGCCGAAGACGCCGAGGAGCGCCCAGAACAGCGGGCGCATCCAGCGGATCAGGTCGCGCGAGGTGGCAAAGCCGAAGGAGCCCATCGCGCCGACCGTGAGCGCAGTGCCGCCCGCGGCGTCGTAGAGCGCCGTGCGATCGTAGGTCGCGTACTCGGCGATCACCGGGCCGAGGCCCAGGCCGAGGAGCAGCGCGAGCGCGAACATCCAGACCATGCCGACCGAGCCGGCGCGGAGGGCGGGCACGAACATCTGGACGATCAGCATGCCGAGCGCGGCAAACTCGCAGATCTCGGCCGTCCCGTGGCGCAGGTCTCGGCCGATGTAGGTGCCGGCCGCGGCAAACCCGAGCGCGATCGCGACGAGGAACATGACCTGTCCGAGCAGGAAGGTGGCGCTCGTCGTCCGTTCGGTGGCGCGGGGCTCGAAGACGCTCAGCCCGCGTGCGGTGCCTGCCTGAAATGGGTTGTCCGACATCGCTTTCCCCCTTCGTCGTCGCGCTTTGCGGAAGTGTCGCGGCGGTGTTTACGTTAGCGCAGGCGCCGGGCTGAGATCCCTGGACGGCGACGCGCGTGTCGACCTTAGGACGAGCCCGCGCAGGCACCGGGCTGAGGCCCCTAGACGACGCGACGCGCGTGTCGGCCTTGAGACGGGCCGGCGCAGGCGCCCGTCTCAGGTCCCGGAATGGATGGCGATGCGCCCCAGACGGGCCGGCGCAGACACCGCGAACGGGCCGGCGCAGGCGCCGCGAACGGAGCCGGCGCAGGCCCGCCAGGGTGCGGCTTCAGCCGACGAGTTCCTGCGAGACGCTTTGGAAGCGGGACATCGCCTGGCCCAGGGATTCGCCGGTGAATGCGTTGATCACACCGAGGTTGTCCACGACGGTGGCGGCGCGTACGACGAGGCGTTCGAACTCGTCGCTGGAGCGGAGTTCGTCGAGGCGGGCGCGCTCGCCGCGCAGCAAAATGAAGCCGGCAAGGTCGCCGCCGTGGGGTGCGATGAGCACCGGCTCGAAGCTTTCGATGCGGCCAGCCTGCTGCAATTTGCCGTAGTACTCGAGGGTCTCCTGGAAGACCTGCAGCGCAACCTGCTCGCGGCCCCGCACGACGGGCCCCCATCCGAGGAACAGTGCTTCTCCAGCCATATCTCAATCCTCCTTGTGTGGGAACTGACGAGACTACTCCTGTTCTGTGGAATCTTCAGCTCGGGTCGTGCGCGCCGCGGATGACCGTTTAGTCAAAGCGCGCGCGGGCGCGGAGCGCTTCGACGATCGCCGCCGGCGCGGTGGCGGGCGAACCGGAGTCGAAGGGCGGATCGGGGTCGTACTCGATGCCGAGCTGGATCGCCTGGGCGACGTGCTCGCCGGCGATGCGCGCGGCGAGCGCGAGGGCCATGTCGATCCCGGCCGAGACGCCGGCTGCGGTGACGAGGTTGCCGTCGAACACGTAGCGCTCCTGCACCGCGATCGCCCCGAGTCGTTCTAGCTCGGCTAGTGCCGTCCAGTGGGTCGTCGCCCGCCGGCCGGTGAGCAGGCCGGCGGCGGCGAGCACGAGGGAGCCGGTGCAGACCGAGGCCACCCAGGCGTCGCGTGCCGCGGCCGCGCGCAGCCAAGCGTGGAGGGGGCCGTCGTCCATCAACGCCGATTGACCGGGCCCGCCGGGCACGACGATGAGGTCGGGCTGCGCAAGGTCCTCGAGGGCGGCGTCCGCGTGGAGCGCGAGCTGCTGAGTGTCGGTGCGCTTCGGTCCGGGCTGTTCGGCGACAAAGGTGGTGCGCGCCTCGGGGAGGCGGCTCAGGACCTCGTAGGGACCGATTGCGTCAAGGGCGGTGAGACGATCGAAGAGAAGGATTGCGATTTGCATGGCGTGTTTTCCTTTGGGGGGCCGCCGCGCGGGGCGCGGCGGCGGGATGGGGGCGGGGCCGGCATAGGGGCGGTGTTTCGTTCAGGCCGCGGCGTCTGCGAAGGCGGGTGGAGGGTCGCGGCGAAGCGCCGGCGGTACTCGGCGGGACCGACGCTGAGGGCCCGCAGGAATGTGCGGCGCATCGTCTCGGAGGTACCGAAGCCGCAGTCGGCGGCTATGGCAGCGAGTGGTTCCTCGGTGTCTTCGAGGGCGCGCCGGGCTGCCTCCAGGCGCAGGCGCTCGACGTAGCGGGCGGGGGTGATGCCGGTTTGCGCGCGGAAGCTGCGGGCGAAGTGACGCGGGCTCATGTGCGCGCGGTCGGCCAGCGCCTGCACGGAGAGGTCAAGGGCCAGGTTCTCGACGGCGAAGCGCTGGACGTCGCGCAGGCAGTCGCGTTGCGGGGCTTGGGCGGCGAGCGTGGCGCTGAACTGGGATTGGTTGGCCGGGCGGCGTAGGAAGAGAACGAGGTGGCGGGCGATCGTCAGCGCCAAGTCGCGACCGAGGTCCTGCTCGACCAGGGCAAGGGAGAGGTCCATGCCGGCGGTGACGCCGGCGGAGGTCCAGATCGGACCGTCATTGATGTAGATCGGCTCGGGGTCGACGTCGACCTGTGGGTGGCGGCGGGCCAGCTCCGCGGCGGAGGCCCAGTGGGTGGTGGCGCGGCGGCCGTCGAGCAGGCCGGCGGCGGCCAGGGCGAAGGCGCCGGTGCAGACGGAGGCTACGCGGCGTGCGCGGCGGGCACGCAGAGCGATCCAGTCCAGTGTCGCGCGGTCGCGGCAGAGCGCGTCGCTGCCGGCGCCACCGGCGACGATCAGAGTGTCAACCGTAAGGGGCGCGTCGCGTAGCGCAGCATGCGGGACGAGCGTGAGACCGCTGGAGGTCGTGACAGGGGCACCGTCGGGTGAGACGATCAGCACGCGGTAGCACGGTCCACTGCGGCCTGCGCCACCGCGGCCTGCGCCACCGCGGCCTGCGCCACCGCGGCCCTCGTCGCTTTGGCCGCAGCCGCCGTGGCCACGGTCGTCACGACCCTGGCCACCGAGGCTCCGGTCACTGTGACCCGGCCCACCGCCGCCTCGGCCACCACGCTCCCCGCCGCGGTCGTCGCCGCCGCGGCGCTCGACCAGGGCGCGCGCTGCGCTGAAGACCTCGAGCGGGCCGGTGACGTCGAGGCTTTGCACGCCGGGGTAGATCAGGATGACGACGGTGCGGGAGTCGGTGTCAGAAGGGCGGGCGCCGGGGGGTGTCATGAGGACGATCGTGACCGATCGCGGACAGGTCCGCAAGGACGGGTTTCCAACGATTCCTGCCATACGGAGGGCGCGCGGCGGCACCGGTAGGCTTGGCGACAACGCCCTATGTACGAGGAGACCCCCAGCCGTGTCGCACAGATCGTCAAGGCCGCGGAGCACGCCGCGGAGCAGCTGCGCGAGCAGGCGGAGGACCGCGCGCGGGAGCGGATCGCCGAGGCGGATCGCGCCGGCGAGCACCGGGTGCGCGCGGCTGAAGAGGAGGCGGCGGAGATTCTGCGCGAGGCTAGGAAGGAGACGGAGGCGATGCGCAACAAGGCATTGTCCTCCGCGGGCGACGCAGCGGCCGAGGTGCTGGCCAACGCCCATCGCGAGGCCGAGCGAGCACTGACCGAGGCGCGGGCTGGAGCGCAGCAGGCGGTCGCTGATGCGGGAACGCGAGCGGAGCAGGCGACGGCCCAGGCGCAGGAGCAGGCCGAGACGATGCTGCGGGGGGCCCGCGAGCAGGCCGAGCACGCGACGGCCCACACACAAAAGCAAGCCGAGACGATGCTGCGGGACGCACGCGAGCAGGCCGAGCACGCGACGGCTCAGGCGCGGGAACAGGCCGAGGCGATGCTGCGCGAAGCACGGGAGCAAGCGGTGTACGCGGCGGCGCAGGCAGACGAGCAGGCCCAGACGGCGCAGGCGCAGGCCGAGACGGTTTTGCGCGAGACGCAAGAGAAGGCCGAGAAGGTCTCACGCGAGGCAGCAGAAGGGGCCGCGCGGGCTCGCAGCGCAGGTGGCGAGGAGGCGGCACGGCTGCGCGCGGAGGCCGAGGAGCGGGTCAACGAGATGCGCGCACGGGCGCGAGCGGAAGTGCGCGAGATGCTGAACGAAGCACACGCGGCCGCGGCGGAGGTGATGCGCGACGGCACAGCGGTGTCGCGCAATCTGCGCGATTTGTCGGGCTCGCTGCGGAGTAACGCCGAACGGCTGCTGCGCGATGTCCGGCTGACGCATGGGTCGATGACCGCAAGGCTCGATCAGGCCGAAGCAAACGGACGCGGAGCACGGGCGCCCGAGCGGGAGCACACGAGACCGCACGCGCGAGGCAGGCCGCGTTAGGGGGGCGTAACGAAGGGGATGACGGAGAGCTTGACGTGCCGGAGTTCGTGCCTAGAGGGTAGGGGCGGCTCGTGGCAGGGCGGGAGCGCAAGGACCTGACGCTGGGGGCTCGAGTCGCTACGATGAGTTTCGCTTGGGGCTATAGCTCAGCTGGGAGAGCGCTTGCATGGCATGCAAGAGGTCGCCGGTTCGATCCCGGCTAGCTCCACCATAACGTCGCTAATCGAACCAACGTCCAAAGGCTCCTGACCCCTGCTGGGGCGGGAGCCTTTGGCGGTTCTTCCCCCGCCGAGCGGCTTTCCGGCCGTTGCGGCACCTACAACGCCGCTCATGTTGTTCTGGAGCGTGCGTAGCTGAATGAAGGGCTCGGCCAGCTCGGCACGGGTAATCTCCTCGTCGCTGAGGTAGAGCGCCTTGAAGATCGCCTGGTTGATGAGCCGACGGATCGTGTCGTCGGCACGCAGGTAGAGCCCGTGGAGGTCTTCGCTGATGATCTCCAGCGCTAGGTCGAGCGTCTCGGCTACGTCTTGGTAGCCGATGCCCAGCCGTTCGATCAGCGTTTCGGCATCACGACGGCGCTGCCGCAAGCGGGCCTGTTCGTCATCGAACAGCTCGCTGCTGATGCGGTCTTCGTAATGCATGTTGAGGAGCTTGCGCTCCTGCTCTTTGATTTCGTCAAGGACGCCCTGGCAGCGTTCGATCTCCAGTCGCGCGGTAGAAACCCGTTCGCCCAGATCCTCGGCGAGTGCCTTGCGGATCTCATCGCGCTCAAGGTCTGTGAGAGCGACGGTCGAGTAGTGCTTCTCGACCACGGCTTCGACAAGGTCGACGGGCAAATAACCTTGCGGGCATTCGCCACGCTGGTTGCGCGGGCAGACGAAGTATTCGTAGTGGCCGCCGTTGCCTTTGTGGCGCGAGTACGTCAGGCCGCTGCCGCATGAGCCGCAGCGGATCGTGCCCTTGAGGTAGTGCTGGTGCTTGCGGTCGCGCTCGCCAGCGTGCCGGTGCGCGTGCAGGACGGCCTGCACCTGATCGAAGAGCTCCTGGCTGACCAGCTCCTTGTGCCGGCCAGGATAGTGCTTGCCGTTGTAGCTGACGATGCCCGTGTAGTAAGGATTGGAGAGCATCTCCTGAACCCTTTTGACGTCCAGCGGACGCGGAGGGTGTTTGCGATCGCCGCGTGTAAGCAGCCCACGAGTCTCCAGTAGCAGCGCAATGTCGGCGAGGCTGTAGAGGCCGGTGGCGTACGACTCAAAGGCCCAACGGATGATCCGCCCGCGCTCGGGGTCGATGATCACAGTGCGAACCTCGTGGCCGTCAACCACCTCGCGGCGATTCAGGTAGCCGATCGGTGCTCGTCCTGGCGTGCCGCCTCGCTTGGCCTTCTCGGTCAGACCCTTGAGCACCTCGTTGGCGAGGTTGCGGCTGTAGTACTCGGCAAAGGTGGCGAGCATCCCGTGCATCAGTCGTCCTGCCGGCGTGTGGTCGATGTTCTCGGTTGCGCTGACAAGGCGTGCCCCGGCCATCTCGATCTCGAACAGCATGTTTGCGTCATCGCGGCGATCGCGGGCAAAGCGGTCGACCTTCCAGAGAATCACGAAATCGATGTCATGCTGCTCTTTGATTCGGCTGAGCATCGCATTCAATTCCGGTCGGTCGTTCGTCTTTGCGGACTGAGCACGCTCGATGTACTCGCCAACTATCTCGGCGCCAAGCTCACGAGCCTTCTGCTCGCAGCGCTCACGCTGCGCAGCAATCGACAGGCCGTCGTCGTCGTAGTCTGTCTCCAGTTGGCCGCGCGAACTAACCCGTAGGTAGAGCACGGCGCGCTTGACTGCATCCGGCTCTGCCGTTCCGGCTTGCTTTGTAAGAGTTAGTGCCATATACGCCCCTTTCTTTGGTTTATGTGTTAACCATTCTCTCGTTAAGGCATGTCTTTAGCAACGCCTTTTACCTATTCCGAGGCTCGGTGCCGCCCGGATGCCACTGACACCTGATCGCCCGATGCCGTGGTCGATGCTTCACTAATCCGAGCATGTGAAGGCGCTGTGTGACAGCTTCAACGGGCACGTGGTATCGCTCGGCCAATTCGGCGGCATCGCGTTGGCCGCCGTTCCAGTCGTTCCGCAGCCACGCGGCGGGCATGAGAATGCTCAAAGCGAACTCGGTGCAGAGTTGTTCGCCGCTGGATGATCGGCCGCGTTGGTGCAGCTGGGTGGTGTGCCCGCCATCGATGACGTGTTTCAGTTCGTGCAGCAGCGTTACCCGCTGCTCGGCCATAGGCAGGTTGGCGTCAATGAGGATGTCACCACCCTTTGCGCTCGGTTTGCTCGCCCCGAGTAGCCCCTTGACGGGTATTTTGGCCAGCGGATAGACGTCTACGCCGTCGAGTCGGCTGATGATCTCAGTCGGCACGGGCGGCGCGGTTACGTTCGCATCGGCGAGTAGGAGTCTTGCTTGTCTTTCCGTGATTTGTCGTGCTCGGCGCTGGCTGATCGCCCAAGGTGGTGTGAGATCGCGCAGACGCTGAACCAGGCGAACCGTTTGGGGTCGCCTACGGCCCACCGGCCTTTGCATCAGTCGTGTAGTTCCTCGTTGATTTCGTGTCGTTGTTGGCGAATCCGATCGAAGACGTCTTCGATCTGCTGTATCTCGTCGGTCGTCAGCTTGTACTTGGCTCGGAAGTAGGTGCGGATCGGTGGTAGATCGCTTGAGACCTGCCCGCGGGTCATCCGGTCGATCCGTTCCGGGGGTATCTCGAGCACCCGTGCTACCTTGGTCAGCTTGCTTGAGGATAGTTCGGGTTGCGTCCCGCTTTCCAGACGGCGAATCCATCCGTAGGACACGCCGCTCAGCTCGTCCAGTTGACGCAGCGATAGCTTCTTTGCCTTTCGTGCCCTCTTGAATAACCGTCCGAGTTGTCGTGATTGTGCTTCTGTCATTCATTGCTTCCCGTTTATGCCTCCTATTATATTACGTGATGTAAAGTTTGTTAATACGTCAAATCTGTGATAGACGTAATTGCTACCGTTTCACCGAAGTATATTTCATCTTTCCTTGGTGGTGGTAGGTGTGGGTGGCCCGGATATCACTGTGTAAGTGATTCCGAGCCACCCTGACCCCATGCTTGATCTAGTGAAGTAGTGGCTTTATGCCTCTTTCTCCAGTAGCTTGATCTTGGCGGCGATCGCGGTCTTGCGCTCGTCGGCGCTACTGCGCATCGCCTCGTACTCGGCTTGAGCCTCCTGGGCTCGTTCTTTGGCGACTTCAATCTCGGCATCGATGTTCTCGATCGCCCGCCGCAGCGTGGCTATAGCCGACTCGACCGCTGTCTCGCTGGTCGTCTCGCGTCGCCTGGTGCGACGAGTCCCGCTACCGCTGGGTGGCGGAGTGCCGCCGTTGTCCAGCACGCGCTTGTGCTGGTAGTAGGCGCCACGCAGCGAGTCGACCGGCTGACCGTACTGCTCGGCAAGCGTCTTGAAGGCGTCAGCCTTCTTGACCTCACCGGAGGCGATCATCGCCTCGATCTTCTCGTAGATCTCCTGTGCCTTGGTCATCGCCAAGTGCCTCCTTTGATTGGAATGGATGGGGTTCGCGGCACACACGACAAGCTCGTCATGCACGCCGCCTGGCCATCCATCCCTCGGGTGGTGTCCGCGCGAACCAGCTCGTCCGCGCGGACACAAACCCGTTGGATCGCTCAATCAGCGATCTTTTGCTTGAGCTCAGACTCATACGCGTAAGCCCAAGAAAACAGGATCGTGCCGGCCGAGCCGAGAGCCCGTCCAATATGGAAAGCTCCATCACGCTCTGGTACCAGTCGATCCATCGAGTAGACGATCAGAAAGTCGGGTCGCGGTCGCTCATAGAGCCGATCCCACAACTGCTCCAAGCCAGGAGGCGGCAATGATGTGCCCGCCACGTCAACGAACTCGTCAACGACCTCAACGTGCAGATCCTTTGCCCAGCGGTGGCAGATCCGACGTTGAGTCTCGATCGACGGCACCTTGATCTGGTTGACCTCACTGCTATCCAGCTCGCGCAGATAGATGACGGCCCGCTTGCGCCTTGACCTGACGTGATCGTCCTCCTCGCGTTTTCGTTTGTTGAACATAGACTTACTCCTTTCTCGGACCTCCTTTCGTTGTTGGTCGATCCGGAGAACTGCCGGGTCCGTCATGGCAGTACCTCCTCCTGCGCCGCGATAGCGGCCCAGTGGGTGATTCGCGCTCGTGCCACCGCGACGTAGCGCTCGTCAAGTTCAATGCCGACAAACCGCCGGCCGTCCAACACACACGCAGCGCCAGTTGATCCACTGCCGGTAAAAGGATCGAGCACCGTCCCGCCCGGTGGACAGAGCAGCCGAGTTAGCCAGCGCATCAGCTCCAGTGGCTTGACGGTTGGATGGATGTTCCGCACCTGTCGCACGGAACTGCCGCCCCTCGGGTATATCGGCACCGGCGTGAGCGGCAGTCCCTCGCAGCCGGCCTCTCGCTCGCGGCGACTTGCTTTCGGGGTATAAAGCAGCCGGCTGAGCGCTCGCGTAGGCGGACACGTCCGGTCGATCAGCGCGGCCGGACAATCTTTCTCACAGCGCCTTGGCTGGCAACGCTCGCTGTGGGTGAGCACGAGGTTGGCTGGCCAGAAGCCACGCCTATTGTCGGCGCGGGGAACACGGGCGCTATCGATCTGGAGAGCCCCTGTGCCGTGAGTGGCAAGGTTCGCGTCGAGCGTGCCCCGGAAGGGTTTGCGTGCCAGCAGGATTGGCTCATACGCGGGCTTCAAGTTGGTGCCCAGCCCATCACCACGACTACGGGATTTCGGGACACCTTGCCCGTAGAGCCACAGCAGCTGATCACGCACATCAAAGCCAGCGTCCTCGATCCCAGCGACGAGACGATGGAAGGTGCGCGGCGTACCGAATGTCGCCAGCCACCCGCCCGGCTTGAGGACTCGCAGCGCCTCCGTGGCCCACGAACTCGCCCACGCCTGAAACGCGGCCGCATCGGTCAGCTTGCCGCCGTCCCACGCTTCGCCTCCGAACCCGATGCCATACGGCGGATCGGTGATCACCGCGTCCACGCTGCCCGCCGGCAGCTCGGGCATCAGCGCCAAGCAATCTGCGTGCAGCAGCACCCACCCAGCCCCATCGCCGTACATCGCTGGGCGCTTCCTCGCCACACTCACGACTTCGCTCCCTCGATCTGCGGCTCCGTGCCCTCGCCCACGAACACGTCAAGCGCGTTCGCCGCGAGCGCGACCGTGAACAACGCTCGAAGCTGCTCCGGTAGCCCGCGGGCGACGTCCTCGAACAGCGCCACCCTCTTGATGTCCGACACCAGCCAGACCACGGCCGGGAAGACCCCCGTGTTCGATTGCTCCGCCCCGGAGCGGAAATACTCGCCGTAAGCCTGGTGCTGACGGGTCAGCTGGCCGCGCCGCTCTGATCCAAGATCGACCTCTACGAAGAAGCTGTCCTCGTAGTCGCCGACACCCAGGCGAATGAGCGCATCGGGCTTGAGCACGCCGGGCGCCCCACCAAGACGGGTGTAGCGTCGCCAGCAGGCCGGCTCGGTATCGAAGGTCAGCAACTCGATCCGGCCGTCGCGCTCGGCGCGGCGTAGCTGAACGTATAGGTCGCTGACCGCCAGCCGGTGCGCCGTCCACAGGGCGCTCGGCTCCTCAGTCGCACGCGAGCGCGGCAGCCCCTCGCCAGCCCAGTGGGCGACGATCCGTCTCCCGGCTGGCCCGAGTCCGTAGACCCACGACGATGATCCTCCACCTTCGCCTCCCTGCCGAGGCCGCTCCAGCTTGGCAAGAACGCGCTGCTCGACTAGGCGCCCAAGCACGCGACGGGAACGACGAGCACGAGTTGATGCCTCGGGAATGTCGGAGAAAAAAAGATCAATTATTTGAGCGCCGCTGACCAGGGTCAGCCGCGCTACGGCCTGAACAATCTCCTGGTCACGAGAGGGCATCCCGTCAGCCATCGCCAGAACTCGAGCCACGCTGACCCGCCTCACGCCCATCCCCCCACACACGCACACCCACAGCCACAGCTATGCAGGAGGGAAAGAGCCCCTGGCGTTATCTGCCAAAAAGCCCGATCCCACAGGGGTATACGCCTGATCTGACTCAGAGCGAGCGGCGCACCGACCGGCTCGTTCGTGATCGCCACGACGCCGCTCACAAAGCCCTCCGTTTCTGGCGCTTCAACGGCGCTTCTTCCACAGCGCCAACGTTTGCCTCTCGTTCGCTCAGCCCGTGGCGGGCAAGCAGACGGGCATCAACCTCGACCGGCTCCATGCCATAGCGCGCAGCCGACTCCCGCCGCAGCTCTTCCGGGTCGCTCAGCGGCTCAGGCGGCGGCAGAGTGCGGCCAGTAACCGGCGGACTGACATCACCAGGACCAAGGCCGACACGCATCGCCACCTCGAACCGGCCAAGCGCCTGTAGTTCCTCAGCCGTAACACCGGGAAGTTCACGGGCGAGCAGTTTCGCGTCATCAGCGTTCTGGCGGAACGCGACCAAGCTCGCCGCGTTCGTCAGCGCCGCGCGGGCAAGACCCTCGGGCAACTGGTTCAGGCTCTGCGCTGAGAGCGTCATGCCGACACCCAGGCCACGGGCGAGCTCGAACAGCGAGTCGATCGGCACGTTGACGTCGGCGAACACCTTGGGCTCATCGACGTACACAAAAAACGGTCGCCGCTTGGCAGCCGGAACCTGCGCACGGGCCTGAACGGCTAGCACGAGATCATGGAGAACGAGCGCCGCCAGCAACCTCGAGGCCGGCGCCCCGATCACACCAGGCGACAGCGACACGATCACGATCCGGCCCTGCTCCAGTGCCTCGCGCATATCCCACTTTGGTTTGTCCTGCGCGAGCACGGAGCGGACGACTTTCCGGCCCACAAGCTCGTTGACCTTCTGGAGCGGGCTGCCCAACTGGACAGCGCGGCCCTCGGGACTGAGCGCCTCGAACTGCTCCCACGTCGCACGCAGCAACGGATCGGTCAACCGTCCCGTGAGCTTCCTACGAAACGAATCAGACGAGAACAAGAAGGCCAAGTCCGCCAACGTCGCCGTTGGGTCCTGCGCCAGCGTTACCAGCCCCGCCCGCAGCCACTTATCCGAGCGCACACCCCAACTGTCGATAAAGATCGACCGCAGCGCTCCCAAGATCAGATCGCCCGAATACTCGGGATCACCGCCGCCGAATACGCGCAGGCCCGGCACCGGACCCGGCCGGCTGGGATCGAGCACGATCACATCCTTGCGGCGCGACGCCGGCACCATCCGCAAGACCTCGCCGGCGAGGTCGCCCTTACCGTCGAGCACCAGACACCCGCGCCCGGCAACGAGATCCTGCGCGATGGCGGATGCGAGCAGTGCGCTCTTGCCGACCCCGGACGGTCCCGCAGCCACGGTGTGGGATAGGGCGCCCGTTATGGGCTGAACGAGCTTGCGCTTCTCCATCCCCGGCCAGGTCGAGTACGCCAGCACACGACCATCCCTGCGCGGAAGCTGAGGCGAGGGCATCAACTGTGGAGCCACCCCAAGCGCCAGCCCCGGCACGCGAGGACCATCCAGCGGCCAGCCGACCAAGCCCATAAGCTCACCGGGCGAGAACCGGCTACCTCCACTGAACGGGACACGCTCCACGAACCGCTCGACACGGGCGCTGCGGCAGTAGCGGATCAACGGGTGGCCACGGAGCCCAGTCTGCCCCCGCAGCACCGCCAGCACACGGGTCAGCAGGTTGACACTCCGCCCGTCGCTCGCGGCAGCTACGGCCACAACGGCACGAGCGTTCAGAACCGGCCCGCTGTACTTGTTGCGCAGAGCCGGAAGATGTGCCGCCGGGATGCGCTGGTCAGGAAACAGCCGCGATGGCAAATCCTGGCTGCGAGTGCGGGTCCGACTCTGCTCGGTCATGTACGGACCACGCGCCGGGCGAAGCGTCCAACGCACCATCACACGCTCCCCGGTCTTCAAACCGGATAGAGCACCAAGCAGCGCCGCCGCCGTCTCCGGGCTTCGATCACCCTGCAGAAGTGGGTGGAAACCGCTCCAGCGCACCCGCGCCGCTTTCTTCCACTGCGTGGGCGCATCGGCACCAGCTGGCTCAAGACGCACGCCCGGCAGAAGCCCCCGCATGTGCGAGCGCAGCATGTCGATCGTCGCCCGCTCAGCCCGCAGGTAATGGCGTATTCCATCACCGTCGCCGATAACTTCCAGCACGACCCGGCTTTTGGTCGGCAGCCCGGAGATACCGCCCAGCATCCCCCACACCGCGTTTTCGCTCACGTCAGGCGGGAACCGAAGTTCAACCGCCTCCATATCGGGGTCCTGCCGCAGAACGTAGGCAAGAAATCCAGTGATCCCCGCAAAGAGCAGCAGCACCGCCAGGGCAACCCCGCCAGCCATCACGCGGCCTCCTCCTCGGTGACAGCGTTCTCACCGTTCTTTTCCTCAACCTGATCGACCACCTCCTCGTGCCTGGCGGGTTTCGGCTGTGAGCGCTGGGTTTTATCTTCAACCAGGCCCTTAGCCAATAGCCAGATAGCGACCTCGAACTTCGTAGTATCGAGACGCTCCAAACGGTCCTCTCGAACCTTAAGCGAATGTTGCTTCCGCCGTCCCACGCTCACCTCCCTTCATCATTAATTGTGATGATCCATCACACTGCTTTACCGAGGTACCTGCGATAAATCATCACAAATCTAGTGTGCAACACATTTAGTTTTTTGTCAACAACATTTTCAATTACAGGCGTGTGTGAAACCACACCACACGGGCGACGACCCCTACTAGAGCGATGACAACAAAGGGGAGCAGCAGCTCGTTTAGCCACCGAATCAAGGCTGGCAACAAAATCACTAGCACAATCAGCGCGGCTATCCATTTCGTCGTGGACTTCATCAGCGGCGATTCTTTTTCCTGATCCTTCATCATCTGCGCCCGCTTTCACTAAGTTCTCGACGGAGTTCCCGCCGTACCTCATCGGCCCGACGCCGTGTCTCATGCTTGTGGCGCGCAAGAAGCAGGTGGGCACGAATAGCGTGGAGACGGACAGCCGCGTCATTGTGAGCGGCAGCGGGGGGATCAAGGGTACGCCTGATGTGGGCTGCCAGCGCCATAACCAACGCCAGGACAACGACGACTGCTACGAGAACTGCGATCATTGCCACCACCGCCTTTTACCGAGACGAATCGTCTCTTTTTCTGCACGATGCAAACGCTCCTGGTCCACAGACCGCCACGCCCTGAGATGCCTAGCGATGAGCGGCGCTACCATTGGACGACCGCGGGCGCTGGCGTATCGTCTCGCCGCGCTGTTTATGTAGTTGTCCGTTATAAAAGCAGCGGAGTGTTGCATGGCCCATTGGCGAACACGCAACCGATGCAGTTCGCGGGAGATGCGCCGCTTTACGAACCCCCTAGCTACTGTTGCGCCTAGAACCACGCCGCAGACACCACTGGCGAGAAGTGAAATGGCAAAAATAATCACGAGCGATCAGCCCCCAAAGGTCCTGATGAAATCGATAGAGTCGGCGTTGCTCAGCGTGTTAACCTTTCTCGCCACAATCTCGAGCGCCGCCTCTCGACCTTTCGCAAGCTCGACGCCCTTCTCTAGTACGTCGATCTCTTCCTCGATATCAAAACGGGTCGCATCGGCTCGCGCTCCTGAATACGCCATGTGGATTTGAACCAGTGCGCTCGCCTGTAGTTGGTGGTGATTAATTCCTACAGCAGTGTCTTCTTCATCCTTTTTGGCCCTCTCGATAGCGCGCTCTGAGAAGCCGCCACCGCGACCGCTACCTAGATGAACGAGCATGCTTCTGCTGGACAAGATGAGCCTCCTTCATGTTGGGGAACACCTCCGTAGTGGCGCCCGGCATGAGCGCCAAGACAGGCTTCGTGCCGACCACAGCTCCGGCGTCGCGCCGGACTAGATCGGCGAAGGTAGGACGGCCAGCGCTGGCGTCGACTCGGAGAGCAGCCTGCAAGCGGCGCTCACGTTCCAGATCATAGGCGGGCCGCATGGGCGGACAGGTCGTTCCGCCTCGCGCCTGGAACAAGAAGCAGGACGGACAGGCGTTGAGGTCGGGCAGCGGGGTTATGAGATCATTTGGGGCGGTGTCAGCCACAGCTATAGAACCTCCGATCGCTTCGGGATCAACTGACGACTCAATACTTGCGAAGCAACTCGTGATTACTAGGGACAAGTTTCGGCCCCGTTTTCGGACCATTTTCAGACCGGGGCGTCGCTGATGCCGGCTACTGAGGGGAAGGACCCGCTCTACCTCGATCTAGAGAAGGCGGGCAGCAAGCGAGTCTCGCTTGAGCCCACGCGGATGCTTGGCTGCCGGACGCTTCTACACTGCAACGCGGTTAAGCGCCGGGTAGCATCCGATGCCTCCGACATTGCACGGGCGGAAGCAGCGCGCGAGGCGATCATCGAACTTGTCGGCCTCATCGAGGATGACAACGATAAACAAATCGCAGAGGCAGTTCTTTGTACTGATGCCTCTTACGCCAGCACGAGCGTTGGCGAACGCAAGGAACGACTGGATAGAGATTTTGGACTCTCCGAAAAGATCTTTACGCGCTGCCGCCCGCCGATCCTACGACAGCTCGTGCAACGTCTCAATGTCCCTCCCATCAAGGCGCCGCCCACCTACGCGCCGGGAACCAAGAAGTTCATTGGGTACAATCTGTCATGCTTGTGGCGAGACGCCTTTACTCTGCACTGCGCCGGGTTGGCGTCGCTCTTTGTAAGCCAAAAAAATGATATTTCGTTTACTGGCAGCTCGCATCCAGAGGCGTGTGCCAAGAGCCTCTTTGATGCGCTGACAATCTTCCTTTACGGCAGCCACTACAGCTGCGTGGCTTACCCAAGCATGATGGAACAATGGTTGAAAAACTACATGGACCGCGAGCGCATCGACTGGCTGCTGCGCACAGTACGTGCCCTTAACAGCTATTGTCCGCTCCTTCAACGGTCGGAGCCTGACGAGGGCTCGCTCCTGTTCGAGTTCATGCCCGACGTCGGCAAGGGCGGGATGCACATACGCGATCTTTACACGAGAATCTGGAAGCCGTGGTATCTCGCCCAATATGACTCAGATCCCAGCATCATTGCCGATATTCAACACATCACGGCGCAGAGCGGAGCGATAAGGACGGCTCTGCAAGATGCGCGTTGCGTCGGCGTCAACCACCCCGTTGAAGAATCAATCCACCTCGAAGCCTTCAACTCCGTCGAGCACTTCTATGGCTACGGTGCTGATGAGACGCTCGTTAATGGGCAAAGCCTCCTTGTCCTGTATGACGCATTCTGCCAAGAACGCAGTCCGGTGCTTGCCAAAAATGCGCTTCCATGAGATAATTGGTAGGTAACGAGGAAGATGGATGACAGATTGTGAGCGCCCACGTTCAGGCGCCTATGAGCCATTACCAAACCAGAACGACAGGTATATCTACCGCTCAGCACTAGGTGAAATATCTCTTGCCGACCAGGACTTCTTTGACCGACTGGATGCCGCCGCCGGATTAACTTGGTCTCGCATGATTGACGGCTGGCGCCGGTTGCGTCGGCCCAACGCAGGCGTCGACACATCTGCGTTGCAATGCGCCGCGTTTCTCGAAGGATACTGCACCGAAGCTCTGGACAACCCAACACTCTTCTTGCATCCCAATACCAACGTGCTCCGCCAGAAGCTGTACGCGGGCACCCTCACTGTTCAGCGCCTTCTGCCCGTGCCAATTGAGGAACGGCCGGCACTACGCAGCACAATGGGCGAGTGGCACCGCGGCCAAGAGGCTTGGCGTACTACGCCCCCTGAGCGGCACACCCAGCTCATAGATCACTGGCGCCAATGGCTCCGCAGCGACGGCATTAAGCGCGCAGCCCCAGGCTCAGAATTACACGGCGACGCGTCGATCTTTGCTGCGGCAGCTTATGAAATAAGACGTGCCCTTAACCCCCGCCTTTACTTATACTATGACCATCCAAATAGACCAGGCGACTTACTGTATTACGACCCCGAACTCGATCCACGGGTACATCAACCTCTCGATCCCGATTACGCCGAAGCTCTCGTCTATCCCGTAGTTGGCCGTGAACTGTGGCGGTATCACCAGCTCCAGACGGATTGACGGCGCATGTCCTGCGGGCTCAGGCGCTCCCGTTCTCAAGGGCGCTGAGGTGTTGACATCTTTTGGTGGCGCTTCACCCCATACTTTTTCCTTGCCTTCACTTCGCACGCTTTCCGTCGACTGTGAGACTTCAGACGCCGGCACATCTTCAGAGCGTGAGCAAGCTGCTGTGCCCTGGTCAGATGCTTGACGACATGCGGCGTACTGTTCGTCTGCGAGGAAGTTGTGATTGTGTTCGTCAGTGCTGGCGAGCTAGAGCTGGGCGAAGTTGATGTGCTGCCAGACGACGAGCTGCCACTACCGTTCCCCGTAGGCTGGGTACTTTCTTCCGCCTGCACCGTAAAGCCCGTGGTCAGACTGTCGGTGTCGCCGTGAACGTCAGTCATCTTCCACAGAGCGTTGTAATGACCTGGAGCCAGACCGGCAACAACAATCCCTCCCGACGAATTGGCATTGCCGCTGAGCAATTGCGGCGAACCGGCTGCCGGAGTGATCGTTAGGGAGACAGATGAGGCTGTGTCGGGACTGCCTGCATTTGTTAGTTTGGCCGTAGCAGTGAAAGAAGGTGGCACAGTCGCTTCATTGGCTGGATACTCCCCGGCGAACTGCGAAACTGACACATCAACGTAGTTTCCGCCTAGGTCGTCCTGAAACTCGGACATGAAAGAAGCTGGCTGTGGATCGTCAAACGAGCCGACAGAAGGGCACAGGATCAGTGCTTCTTCTTCCAGTTCGCCAGGCTGACAACTACCGCTGACGCTGCTCGGAGTTGTTCCTCCAACAGAACTGACAGCATCGACTCTCAATGACGGTATATGCACCACCGAGACAGTGCGAGCCGGTTCAGAGCTTTCAGCCGGGACAACCACATTGATCGTATCGCCAGCTTCCAGACCCGTGAACGTGCCAGATATGGAACCAACATTTTCAGAGCCGGTTGCAGTCAAGCTCTGGTTTGCGATCACTGAGCCGTTCCGGCTTTGCTGCACTTCGTAGGTTGCACCAATCCGCAAGTCTTCACACGACAGAGAGCCATCCGCCAGATCAACAAAACACTCGGGCAAACGAACGCCGGTGTAATTGGGTGCAACACTGCCCCCGACACCCGGCAACCCGGCCGTCAGCACCAGCGATAGATTCGTGCCATCTTCATACACCTCAGTCGGCGTGTAGCGCACTTCATCATGGGCAGTAACGGCCGGTGAGAGGGTGGCCGAATAGGGCGCATACAAACCAGTTCCACTCACGGGAGTAGCGTTGAAGCTGCCTGTACTGCCACTGCTGTAGTGGACTGACACCGGAATAGATGCACCACAGCCTGAGAAGTCTCCACAGTAAACAGTGATCGTGCTGCCATCTGAGCTGAGGACTGCCCCCAACGCACCCCACGAAGAACTTATGTCATAACGACTACTACTTGGAGACGGCGCTCCACTGCCGGAGTAGGTAACAATGACCGTATCATCCAAACTGTTCACTGGCGCCATCGGCGCATGAGTCGGCAAAGTAGCCGACCAAGCCCCACTGCTGTTGGTTGTAACGGCCGGTGCGGTATCTACCACACTGCCGTCTCGTTCCAAGGACACCTGAACTTCCACGCCTGATGTAGCTGTTCCGATGTTGCCGCTGACGACCTTCGAGAACGGTGTAACCACGACCGTAGGCGCCGGAGTTGTGGCCGAGGCGATCGGCGTCCAGCCCAAGGCGCCGGCACTGAGGCCGAGCAAGGCGAGCAGGCCCACCAGTCGCGTCGTCAGGCAGCTGGGCCATGCGTGTAGTCGTTTGCTCGTCGCCATCTGTGCCTCCCTGGGTCGGGCAGGGTCGAGCATCAGCTCTCGCCCCGCGTCCTCTTGTCTTCGGTCAAAGGCGGGGATGCTACTCATAGGTATGTAGACTGTCAAGTAGCGGCCGACGACCCTTCCACGGATGGAAGGCGACCTCCAACGCACTGTCGGCCGCAACCTCCGTGCCTATCGGGAAGACAAGGGACTCAGCCAGGAGGCATTCGCGGACGAGCTTTGCGTCCACCGCACCTACATGGGCGGCGTAGAGCGCGGCGAGCGCAACCTCACGCTCAAGAGCCTGGAACGCATCGCAGCCCGAATCGGCCTTGAGCCGCTCGACCTGCTCCAGCCGAGCGAGGACAAGCCACGGCGACCAGCTGGCCGCCGCACAGCTTGACCGCTCACGCCAGCCAGCCGTAGCGTCGCGGCATCCCTGAACCCAGGTGGCCTTGGGCAACCGCCCCGAGGCCCGCGACAACAAGGAGGATCAAGCTCCCATGCCTGATCAGCAGTCCATCCCCGACCAAGCCACCGAAGAAGCCCGCGCCGATTGGTTCGTCCTCGATCTCCTGCTAAACAACGATGTGCAGCGCCCGTGGGCGACGGCTGAGGTGATCCGCGAGTACGGCCACGACACGAACGCGGTCGACGCGCTCGGTCGCCTCTACGGCGTCGGGCTCATCCACAAGACGACGGACGGGTTCGTGTTCGCCAGCCGCGCCGCCATCCGCTACAGCGAACTCGCCGGATAAGACGAGCGGGTCCACCGCAGGCTACTCGGGCTGCCCGTCCTCGACCACCCGCAGATGCCGATGCTGCGCAGAGAGTGAGTCAGGTCCGCCCAACACCTGCCCGGAGACCTCCGCGACGCAGACCGCCTCCTTGAGCACCGCGTTGGCAAACTCGCTGATCGAATCATTGATCACCCGCGTTGCCCGTTCATACAACCGACCAAACAACGCCAGCGCATCGGCCGCGCTCAATGCCACCTCATAGCACTCCCGCGAGCCCACTTTCTGCCAGCCGATCTGATCGAGCAGCTGCGTCGCCTGATCGAAGTTCCGCCGCAGCCAGCACGCCCGATTGATCTCATCCGCCTCCAGCGCACTGACCAAGCCAGCCACCTCGGCCAAGTCGCTGATTACAAACCGATATAGCGCATCGCGCTGTAACCGATCCAACACAAAGGCCATGAGCGCCTCCAATCAGGGAAGTAAACGGCCCAGGCCACCGGAGAAGACCTGGGCCGCGCACGAAGGAAACCATGAATGGCCCCGGTATGGCAAAGTGTGAAAACAGACAATCAGCCGATACCGACCCGCCACAGCTGATGTCGCCTTGGAAAGTGTAGGGATGAACTCGGGTTAATTCCCGCCGGAAAATCCGGCAAAACCCGCCGTATTTTTGGCGTCCTGGGCGGCTGCTAGACCATTATGGTGAAAAGGGTAAACCAGTGGCTCCCGGCCGTTTGCACCGACCGGGAGCCGTACACAGGAGGTTAGGTCTCCCATGCCGGCCCATCATACGCCACAGAGCGACACCCACCTTGAGCAGCGCGCCATCATCCACCAGCTGCTCCGCGACGACCACACCGAGCGCTGGACAGCCAAGCAGCTTCAGCGAGCCCTCACAGACGCGCCCGAGAGGATCGATGAAGCCCTCGCCGAACTAGAGGCCGCCGGCGTGGCTTGGCGCCTTGACGACTACGTCGGTGCCTCACGCTGCGCGCAGTACCTGGACTCCCTCGAACTCATCAGCATCTGAGAGGCCACCATGCGTCTCTCCGAGTACGGGTTCAAGCCCGTCACCCTCGCCTGCCTGCACGAAGCCGGCATCGATGCCTCCTGGGAGCTGGATGACTACACCTGCCGCGAGCTGATCTGGCATTCCCAGATACCAGCTCCCGTCCTCTACGACGTCCTCCGCGTTCTTCACCAGCACGGCAAGACACTGAAGCCGACAGCCAAAAGGAACGCCCGCCCGCTGACTGAGCGCAACCTCGAGATCTTCCGTCTGCGCGTGGTCGAGGGCCACACGCTCAGAGAGGTCGGCGAACAGGTCGGCATCGGTATCGAGCGCGTACGCCAAATCCTCGCCCGCTACTTCGGCCTGCACGGCGAACCACCAGCCGCCAAAGTCCAACCCCGCCGAAACCGCAACCGCACCACCGTCCCCGACTGCTCCCAGCTCGGAAACGCCATCCAAGGCTTGCGCATTGCCAGGGGCCTGACGATCGAGCAGGTTGCCACCAAGACAGAGCTGAGCGCCGAGCAGCTGGAAAGAATCGAGGACGGTGAGCGCGATCCCACGTGGACGACGCTGTATCGGCTCGCTGTCGCACTCGACACTACCGTAGCGCTGCTCTCCTACGCCATCGAAGTCGCACCCCGAGGGTAGAGCCGATGCCTGACCATCAACCGATCCTCGTCATCCAAGACGACGATTGCCTCGGCCCCGCGATCGTTGAGCAGCTCCGTGCCGATGAGTACCCCGCCAAGCTCGCCAGAAGCGCCAACCACGCCACCGTCCTGGCTACCCATGAGCCACCGGCGCTCGTCATCCTCGGCGAACTCGACACGACCACCGGCGCCCTCGCGCTGCTGCGCGCGATCCGCAGTAGCGGCCCCGGTTCCCCTTGGCATCCCGACGTGCCCATCATCATGGTCAGCTCGGAGTGCGAACAGACCGACCTCCTGCGGGCCTTCGAGGCCGGTGCTGATGACTTCCTGGAGTCCCCACCGGCCTACCTGGAGCTACGCGCCCGGTTGCGAGCAGTTCTACGTCGGGCAGCAGGCCCCACAAGTCCTTCGGTGCTCCAAGTCGGCCCGCTGAGGATCGACACGGGCGCCCACACCGCGACCCTCCACGACAAGCGCTTGGATCTGCGACACATGGAGTACGATCTGCTCGTCCATCTCGCGGGCGAGCCCACCCGCGTCTTCCGGGCGCCTGAGCTACTGCGGACGGTGTGGGGCTACCCGGAGCCCGGTCGTACCCGCACCCTCCACAGCCACGCCAGCCGCCTGCGCGGCAAGCTCAACGCCATCGGCGGGCGATGGGTCATCAACGTCCACGGCGTGGGGTATCGGCTGATTTGAGCAGGGAGCCCATGAGCGCCCAATGGCACTTGTGCGACAGGCCGAGTTGATGTCGCCGGTGGCGACCCTAGCATGTACCTATGAGCGACGAGGTACGCGACGACGAAAAAGTTGATCGCTGGGTGGCCCACCACCCGCCAGCCGATATCTCACCGGCCGAGTTTGAGCAGTTCGTAGCCGATGTATTGGGAGCAGGTGGTACTGACCTAGCGAACTATACGGTGCAGACGCACGAGGTGATCTCAGGAGCGGACGGGGACTTCGACTTTGACGCCACGATCCGCTTCTCACACCTCGGCATGGACTACCTGACCATCGTGGAGGCTAAGCGCCATAAAAACCCAATCAAGCGCGAACTTGTGCAAGTACTTCATTCAAAGGCACAGAGCGTTGGCGCTCACAAGGCCGTGATGATTGCGACTGCGCCCTTCCAACGGGGCGCGATCGAGTTTGCCAAGGCACACGGCATCGCATTGGTGTTGGTATCTGAGGGCCGCTTCACATTCGAGACCCGCGCAGCCGAACCGCGCCCTGTGATGTCGAGACAAGAAGCCCAAGAGCGCTATGGACTTCCGACATTTGTTGGCGTCGGGATCGGCCCAGGAAGTGATGGCGGTGGCACGACGTTCACCACCTTTGATACGACCGACTGCCAACGCATCCAGGAAGTGTTGTTCAACGTCCAGACAAATGAGTCCTAGAAGCCCTAAAAGCGAGTCGACAACTGATCGGCGTACATCGCCGATTGTGCGACGTCAATATCGTCGAGCTTGTGACGCCGACAGCGCGACATCCGAAGCGCCTGGTCGGCACAGTGATGCGCACGTTACCCGACTATGCACTCTGGGGCTCAAGCGCGCTCTGGGACCTTGACGCTTCTTGTCGTGAGACTGTCGTGGATGCGGCTACCGACGCCGTTGGCGTAATCGCGTTCTAGGTGCTGGTTGCCATGTTGAAACACGACAAAAAGCAGCTTGTCATAGGTCATCAACAAGGTTTCCTGCGCCAGTGCCATCCTATAGTCTTGTAGGGCTTTATGCGAAGCAGTGGTACCGTCACTGTTTGCTTCTCGGTATCCGAGCGACGTAAAATGTAGGACTCTGTTGTTAAGCCAGTTTACGACGTCGCTTAGGTAGCGCAAGCGGGGAATCAGATAGTCCGGTGGACCGGGCTTTGAGCTAACGACGATTACGCGATTGGAAGTCGGGACCGCCACATCTGCCAGCTCATCGATAAGGGTACGAAGCGAGCGATTTTTATGTTTGGGGGGTCGCCGGTATTGTGGTTGGTCATGCTGCGAGTGGACTACCTCGATAATTTTAGATACTCCCCACCAGGGTATCTCTCCGTATCGGCCAAATGTCGCCTCGTAGCGAGGCAGCTCAGCTCGGTCGTGTGCCGGCGCCAACTTCGTGAGCGAAGGATAACGCTCGGCGAGACTGTCGAATATGATTTCGGCGTGACGCTCCTGGTCGGTGAGACGCTGGCTAACAAACCGTGGTGTTGCGACCCACTTAATCCAGCAAGCAAGCACCGTGTCCTCAAACAGCGGGCGTGCAAGCATGATCGCTTGAGGCGAATAGCCACGGTGTACTAGGCAGGTAGCGGCAGCGAACGTATCTGTGGCCCGTTTCAGGAGCGCCCGCAGATGTCGGCCTCGGAGATCCGAGAATCGCCAATCATCTGTGTGGGCGAGGCTCCAACCCAGCAGTTCATCTAGCTCTTTATAGGCCATGCCGAATACATGATTGCAGGGTCGCCTTGCTGATGGATGGGCCGCACGATGCCCGTTTGTGCGACGCTCAGCGTCTCGTGACAGCACATTCACAACCTTGACCCTCGCCACGACCTCCTGCATAGTAAGGACATGCCCAACCGAGGTTCACCTATTAACGCTTCTGGCCCATCCAAAAACCAGGATGCCCTCGTAGCGAAGATGATCGCCCTTGCTGCACGTAACGGTGTCGAGGATCTGCACGCATCAGGCGCCTTCTCCGACCGACAGGCTCCTGCGCTCAACCGTCGCATTCGAGGCCGGATCTACGAGATGCTCGTAGCCAGCCGGCTGCGCGATGCAAGGCGAGACAATGACCCCTTCTCAAAGTACGTCAATCATCTCGAGGAAGAGGGGAAACGTCCCTTTGCCGCACTGCGGGGCGCGGTCGGACGGGCCGTTGACGACTTCGCAGTTGCCGAGGCTATTGACCCCGACACCGCAGCCAAGCTCAAGAAGGAGGCGATCAAGGGGGCCGTGGAAGCGTGGAGGACATCCAGTCGCCTGAGCCTCGGCAGGTCGAAGGAGGAGGAAAAAGACAGCTTCGCCGTCAACTGGTGGCTGCGGTGCATTCCAGACTATTGGGAGGAGCCCGAGGTCAGTGCTGATTTCCAGAAGCTGCTCGACAGCATCGAAGTACAGCCTCGCTAGCGAGTCCACGACGGCGGTAGGCGCTAGGCCAGCACGTACCGCCCTCGGGCAATCCGCACGAACAACGGGGACGGCCCTGAGACGTGCAAGGCCAAAGCACTCTTGACCGAAGACCAGCCTACCGGCTCACCGATCATGGTTTCAACGGCAGCGTGGATCTCCTTGGCGCGCATAGGCTCCTCGCGATCGGCCAGCACCTTCACGACCGCCTCCACCACCCAGCCCGGCCTCCGAGACCGCTGCCGGCATGAACGTCTCTCTCGGACCTTGCCGTGAGCGCGGACGTCGGCCAACTTCTTGACGATCCGCCGCAGCCGCACCTGTAGATTCTGGTTCGATAGAACCCCGCTTAGTTCCATCGATCCTGACGGTGGTCGAACCGCAGGCACAAGGAAGGTCGGTTCGATCGCGTCGCGGCCGTCTATGCGGATTTCGTCGGTGAGTTCTTGGAGGATGGCCTTGACGCGCATGGGTCCGCCGTCGTCCAGCGCGGCACGGACTCTTTGGCGGATCGTGTCGAGGTCGGCTTCGCTGATGCGTTGTACGGGTTCGCTGTCGGCGAGGGTGGCGAGTTCGCTGGCTCTGCCTTCGAGCGCTTTGGTTTGCTCGCCGAGCGCTGCTATGCGTGGCGCGCAGGTGTCCTCGGGCATGGTGCCGTGCTCAAACGCTTGGAAGTAGCGGTCCATCGCCGCGCGTCCCTCGGCGAGCTTGCGCTGCACGCTCGATAGCTCGTCCTCGTGCTCGCCGTCCCGGTGGGCAAGCTGCGCATAGGCGTGGTCGAGCGCGGCGGCGAGCAGGGTCTTGTCGTTGAGCACTTTCCAGAGCTGGCGGGTGACGGCTTGCTCTAGCTTGTCGGCGGGGAGCCGGTCGTTGGAGCAGTGCTCGGTGCCGTAGCGGTGGCGCGTGAAGCACGTGTAGTAGGTGTAGCGGCCGTTGCGTCCGTGCGCGGCGGTGCCGATGTACGCCTGCCCGCAACGGCCGCAGCGGACGCGACTCGTGAGCAGATATTCAGACGCATTGGAGCGACGCTGCGACTGGTCCTCGCCGCGTTCTTTGAGGATCGTCTGCGCACGGTCGAAAAGCTCGCGTGGGACGATCGGCTCGTGCGGTGCGGGATACCAACTTCCGCGGTAGTAAATCTCACCGATGTAGGCACGGTTACGAATCACTGTTAGGACGCTGCCGTGGTTCCATAGCCGGCCGTTCTTGGTGCGGTAGCCGTTGGTGTTCAGCCATTTCGCGGTGGCGCTTGAGCCGAGTTGCCGGTTGACGTAGTGGTCGAAGATGACCGGCACGAGCGGCGCCTCGGTGGGGTTGCGCTCCAGGTGGTCGCGGTCGGCGGCGATGTCGTATCCATAAGGGCGCCTGCCGCCGCACCAGCCGCCGCGTGCGGCCTTGCGCTCAAGGCCGGCGAGGATGCGCTCCACGATCAGCGCGCGCTCGAACTCCGCAAACACACCGAGCATCTGCACCACCATCCGGCCAGCGGGTGTGCCGGTGTCGAATGGCTCGGTCGCGGAGCGGAAGATCACGCCGGCTTGGTCAAGCTCATCGACTATCTGTGCGAGCCCACGAATCGAGCGCGCAAGACGATCGACGCGGTAGACGAGCAGCACATCGAAGCGACCGCGCTTCGCATCCCGTAGAAGCCGTGAGAGTGCCGGCCGGTCGATCACGGTCCCGGTGAACTGGTCCTCATAGCGCAGGTTGATCTGCCACTCGGGTTGACTTGAGACGAACGAGTCCAAGCGGACGCGCTGCGCCTCAAGGGAGTTCGGCTGGCGCTCCTCATCGGTGGAGATGCGGGTGTAGGTCGCCACGCGCACCGGCCCGGCGCTCCCTGCCGGGTCGGGCGCGATAGCGAGTGATGCTCGGCTCATGGCTGCTCCTTGGCTCGGGAGCATCCATCTAGATCAGATCGCGGCCGAGTTCTCAACCCATCGAGGCCGCCGGGGTCGGCCTCGATCAGTTCCACGATCAGCTCGCCCAGCGAGACGACGAGCCGCTGTTCCTGCTCGCTGCTCATCGGCCGCGTGCGCGCCGGGAGTAGCCGTAGCGGCGTATCGGCGCCCGTATCCCGGCGAGTTCGGCGGCCTAGCCTACGGACGCCCTGCGCGGCGCGGCTGTGGCCGTGAGCGTGAGCGTCGCTGCTTGTGTCGTGGGTCGGTCGCTGGGTGCCGCTCATGTGAGCAGCTCCCAGCGCAGCTTCTTGCCGGTCGGGTGCGTGTCGGCGGCGGGCCGGCCGGGGCGGTTCCAGCGTCCGCCGCCTGCCTCACCGACGAGCGTGAAGCCGCTCGCGCGTAGGGAGGCGCCGCCCTCCTCGGGCAGGGTGTAGGTGATGACCTTGCGGTAGCCGAGCGCCTTGACTGCCCGCCACGCTGCCCGGTAGAGCATCGAGCAGGCGTTCGGCGCCCCATCGGTGCAGCAGCGCCGCACTTCGGCGGTGAACCCGTCATCGAGCGCTCTAGCGATCGGCCGCCCGATCACTGCGACGCCTCGTAGCTGCTCGCCGTCGCTCACGCCGACGACGCTGATGCAGCCGGGGACGGGCCGGTTGTGGCGGTGGTATTGCGCGATGTAGGCGTTTGCGACCTTGAGCGTCGTCGGGACGATCGTCAGTCGCAGCGAGGCGCGCTCGTGCGCGTATCTGTTCCTTTGCTTGTCATGTTCTGTCAATTGTCATGGTGCCGGCGGAAAGACCCTTACAACAGAAAAAAGGTCGTTTGGGGCGTCTGCGGGTACACGCGCCGCCCGTAAAAGGCTCGGAGTTACACGCTCACGGCTGCGGGCCAGCGCCACCGTCTGCCGAGACAGTCCTCGACATGACGGCCCGGCTGGCGTGGCGCGGCGGGAAGCTGATCGAAGCGGCGTTGCTGCTCGCGGGCGGGTAGCAGCTCGTAGTGCTCACCGTCGATGCTGCCCCATACCCACGGCGGGCCGGCAGGGGCGCAGCGCGCGAGGTTCGCCAAGCGGCGCCGGCCGTCGCAGACAAGCAGGATGTTCCCAAGCTCGCGGTGCGCGTCGGCGGCGAGCGCCTGCTTATAGGCGTCGAGCTTCGCCTTCACCCGCCTGGTGGGCTCAGTCGCGCGGTCTACCTCCAGGTAGAAAGTGACCTCGCCGTCAGGTAGCAGGTAGCGGCCGTAGCCGTCCGGGCGCACGCTCGCGCCCGTGCCTTGCTGTGCCTGCTGCTCGCCGAGCCAGCGATACAACCCCTCTCCTGGACGGGTGAGGCTGTGTTCGATCAGCGCGAGGAAAAGGTGTGCGACCGCGCGGCGGTGCTCGAGGTCGGGAATCGAAAGGCTCGGCGGACGACGCGCGGGAGCGCCGATCGCTCGTCGCCCGTTCGGGGAGAGGAACCACAGCGCCTCCGAGCGTCCGCCTCTGTGTGAGCGCGCCGGGTACACACGCAGCAACAGGTCGTGTGCCTCCAGCTTGACGAGTCGTTCACGACAGGTACGAACACCCGAAAAGAAAAGGAGACGAAGCTCAGAGGTGGATAGGGGCTCGGATTGGGAGAGACGGTCAAGTCGGGGTTTGCCTCCGAGCCGGGATCGCTGTGCTGGCGCGGGATACCGCGCGCAGGGGGTCCTCCCTCGGTGGGAGCCCCGTAAGGAGGGCCGAACGGCGGACCCTCAAGACTCTTTGCATCGAGGTCTTCACCATCCTGGGTTTCGTGTTCGTCGGCGTGGGCATGTCCTGGTGGTGGCTGCTCGATACGGCCGTAGCGCTCACGGAGCGTCGCTTCCACCGCCCGGCGGTCGCTCGCATTGGCGCGGGCGCGACCACGGACCACTCTCGCGCTATCGCCCCGCGTGGACGGTGGCGGTGGCTCGGTGGTCGCGGTCGCGGCTGGTAGCTGGTGATGTTCGTGAGCGACGCGGCAGGCGATCGTGTGCGCTGAAAGGTGCAGTAGGTCGTGCGCGTCCAAGCGCGGCTGGAAGTGAACGGCCATGCGTTTCGCGTCAGCGGCGCCGAGCCCGAAGCAGAGCTTGGTCTGACAGTTCGCGTCCACGGCCTCCGCGAACTCGCTGTCTTTGAGCTGCGCGAGGTTCTGGTGCGCGAGCACCATCCCGACGCCGTAGCCGCGCGCCTGCGCGAGCGCTGTTGCCATGCCTTGCGGCATGTGGCAGAAGCGGTGGCACTCATCCACCAAGCACAGGAACGGCAGGCGGTCGCTGAGCGCGATCGGCCCGAGGCGTTGCGCAGCCTGCCACGCGCGATGCAACAGCACCGAGCCGATCAGGTCTGCGGCGTCCTCCCCGAGCGTCTGCGGGAGTGAGACGAGCAGCCACCGGCCCGCGTTGATCCGCTCGGTGAGGTCCGGCGCGGCGGACTGGCAGAGCATGTTGCGGAGTTGGCGGTTGCCGAGCAGCGCGCGCAGCTTGTTCGAGAGCGGCGCGAGCGCCTGTACCCTGGCCTGCTCGCTGAGCGTCTGCCACTGGCGCCAGAACACGTCCAGCGCTACAGGGTCACTCGCTCGATACCGGGTCCGCTCGCCAGGGTCAGACAAGAGCGTGAGCACGTCCGCCAAGGTCGGTGCCGGCCCGGCCGGGTCACGCCCGCACAGCAAGGTGGTGAGCGCGGAGCGCAGGATGTCCTCTGTGCGTGGACCCCAGAACCGTGAGAACAGGCGGGCGAAGATGCCGCAGATAGCGTGCGCGTGCGAGTCACCGTCGCCGGGCTTGCTGGCGAGCAGGTTCAATGCCGGCGGGTGACTCGTGTCGCCGAGGTCGAGCAGGTCAACGTCCTCGACTCGCTCTGCTGGGATGCGAGCGAGGGTCAGTGTGGTCAGCTCGCCGGTGGGGTCGAGCACTATCCCGCCCATGCCCGCGCGGATCGCCTCGACAGTCATGTTCAACAAGAGCGTGCTCTTGCCGCGCCCGGTCGGGCCGAGCACGTGCGCGTGCTCAAGCAGCGCCTTCGGCTGTACCCGAATCTCGCGGTCGAACCCGGCGTGGTCGCTGCGGCCGAGCAAAGCCCGTGTGACGGTGCGTGCGCGGCCGGCGCGATACTCCGCGAGGGAGCCTCACTGAATGACAGCGGAGCGAGCGCGGTTTCCTCTGGCACCGCGATCAACGCCGCGGCCTCGCTGCTGCTCAACAGCAGTCGTGGTTTCACTGGCGGCAAGCAGAAGGTCATGCGCCGTTTGCAGAACGGCTCGAAGCTCTTGTGTAGCCCGCCGAGGTCGTGGAACTGCCCGAACGCCGCGAGCAGGCCGCCGAGCCGGCCGCCCGCGCGACGGCGCCCATCCGCCCATGCCCCGACACGGAGCGTCGCGGCGAGCAGCGGTTGTGCGGCCTTCGCCTCGATCGCCTTCGCGCGCTCAAGCGAGAACGGGCCCACCCGCCCCGCCAGCTGGCCTCCTCCTGAGGGCGGCGAGCCTGGCAAGAACACGTCGATGAACTCAAGCAGCAGCCCGCCCGCCGCTTGAAGCACGCTCAGCGCCACGTCCGGTTGCAGGCCGCGCCCGGCACGCAGCCGCCGCGCCTGTCCGCGCGCCCGGTTCGCCGCTGAGCGCGGCGGCGCCTGCAAGACAAGCTGGATCGCGCCACCCTCGCGCGGTTCGTGCGCGCGCAGCGCTGCCAACAACTGGCCGGCAGGATCAACACGATGATCGACCCGCAACGGCAAGAACCGAGAGCCGCCGGGAGCGAGACTCGCCACCCGCATGTGCTCGCACATCTCAGCAGGCGGCCCGAGCCCGACCGTCTCGACAGTGACGCCACCGAGGCCCTGCTCAACCGCCGCGCGGACCTGCGCCACCGGCACACCACCCGAGACGAACAAGCCGCACCCCGCGCGATCCTCCGTCGATGACAACTCCAACGCAACCCACGGCGCCGGCCCGAGCAACGGGCGCGGCAGCCCGCCCGCAACCGTGCTCATCAACGACTCGACCGCCGCCCGCGACACCTGCTCGCCGAGGCGAACCTCAAAGCAGCGGCCCTCCGCCGCAAGACGATGACGCCCCCACACCCGCCACACTCCCACGAGCAGGAGCACCGCAAAAGCCAGCGCGAGCAACGGGACGAGCGTCCCGAGCACCGACAGCGCGTGATGAGCAAACGATGTGCCCTCCTGGCGCAGCGGCCGGCCTAGTTCACGCATGAACCGCTCAGCAGCACGAGACGGGCGAAGAAGATGCGGTGTGTTGTGGTTTCTCATATCTCTCGGTTCTGTCTCCTTTCGTAAAGAAAGCGTCGATTCGAGCGCCCAACGGGCGCCGCCCTGTGGCGGCGGCGAACTCCGACTCAGGAGCCCTCCCAATAGGAAAAGGTGCTTTCCGAGGCTCCTGCGGTACACGCGCCGCAAAAAACCTTTCGCTAGGGGGGTCGGGCAACCAAGAAAGGTCGATTTGGAGGCCCTTAAGTGACAGGCTCGCCAAATCTTTATCTCCAGGGACACTCGACAAAGGGTCGATCCGGTGCCCCTGCGGTACAACGCTGCCCGCCGTGTCAGCCGCGTGTCAGCGATTTGCCAGGTGTGTGCAAGCTGGCCAAGCGACGATCCATAACCGTTTGGTTGGGTATGCTGTGCGGCGTGGCTACTCTGTTGCCCGTCATCAACGAGCGCGAGCGCCAGCCGGGCGGCTGTCAGACGCCGCTGGTTGAGCCGGACCTCTCGGCCGATGACGCCGCGCGCTTGTCGGTGCTCGTGAAGGCGCTGGCCGATCCGACAAGGCTTCGGATCGTGGACGCGCTGCGCAAGGCATCCCCGGAGGCCGTCTGCCAGTGTGAGCTACTGCCGCTGTTCGGCATCTCTCAGGCCGCGCTCGCCAAGCACCTAAAGGTGCTCATCGGTGCCGGGCTGCTCGGCGTCGAGCGGCGCGGACTGTGGGCCTACTACTTCATCACCGGGGAACCCCAATGGGAGCAGCTGCGCGCATGGCTCAACTGACCGACACCGAGCGCGACGCCTTGCCCATGAGTGATCGCCCGAACCTGCCGCGCAGGGCGGCCGCCGAGGCGCTGGGCGCGTTCGCGCTCGTGTTCGCCGGCTGCGGCGCGATCATCACCGACGCGCACACGCACGGCGCGCTCGGAGCGGTCGGCGTAAGCCTTGTGTTCGGGCTCGTGATCCTCGCCGGCATAGCGGCGCTCGGGCACGTCTCCGGGGCGCACTTCAACCCTTCGGTCACGCTGAGCTTCTTTCTCACTCGCCACCTACCCGCCCGCGACGCGCTGGCCTACGTGGCAGGGCAACTCGCGGGCGCGACGCTCGCGGCGCTCTTGCTGTGGGCGATCTGGCCGGGGCAGCCCGCCGACCTCGGCGCGACGGTGCCGAGCATCGCGGCCGGGCGCGCGGTGATCGTGGAGGCCGTGATGACCGCGCTGCTCATGCTCGTGATCCTCAGCGTCGCCACCGACACCCGCGCGGTCGGCGCTCCCGCTGCGCTTGCGATCGGCGCGACGATCGCGCTCGATGCGCTGTTCGGCGGGCCACTCACCGGAGCGTCGATGAACCCCGCCCGCTCATTCGCGCCCGCGCTCGTCTCCGGCCAGTGGCAAGACTTCTGGGTCTACCTACTCGGGCCATTCGTGGGTGCCCCGCTCGGCGCGTTCGCTTATCAACTCGTGCGCGGCGAGCACCCCGGCGTGGCCGCCACGCCCGCCGAGGAGGTCTGAGCATGGCGAGCGTGCTGTTCGTCTGCCTGCACAACGCCGGGCGCTCGCAAATGAGCGCAGCGCTACTGCAACGCGAAGCCAACGGGCGGCACACAGCGCTTTCCGCCGGCACGACACCGGGCGAGCATGTTCACCCCGAGGTCGTGGAGGTCATGCGCGAGCTTGGCATCGACTTGGCCGACCGCACGCCGCAGTTGCTCACCCGTGAGCTTGCCGAGCAGGCCGACCTCGTAGTCACGATGGGTTGCGGCGACGAGTGCCCCTACATACCCGGCAAGCGCTATCTCGACTGGAACCTGCCCGACCCAAAAGGCCGCCCGCTCGCAGAGGTACGCGCCACCCGCGACGAGATAGCCCACAGAATCCGCCTGCTCATTGACGAACTGGACTCAAGCTAACCGGCCGCCACCGCTACTCGGGCGCCCGTCGTGTCGATATGCACACGGCCCACGCACGAGTCGTAATCCTCATGCGGTCGCTCGACCGGGATGAGTTGACCTTGCCTGCCGTTGATAGCCTCGAGAGGCACGATCCGGCGCGAAACGCTGAGGGTGAAACACCGTAGCGGCGCTGAAACGCGCGGGCGAAGTGCGATTGATGGCAGTAGCCGACCCGCCGCGCGACTTCACGGACAGGAATCGCGGGCTTTGAGAGCAGTTCGGCGGCAGCGTCCATCCGTCGGGCCGTCAAGTCCTCATGGAAAGTGCTGTCGCTGAACTGCGCATAGGCACGCTGGAGTTGCCTGGGAGAACTGGCGAGCGCCCTCGATACCGCCGTGACGGTGAGGGGACTGCGGTAATGGCGCTTGATCGCCACGCGCGCCAGCAGGTACAGCCGGTGACGATCCTCAAGGGTGCGCGGACGATGACACGTCGGCCGCGGCCGGTGCGCTCGCGCTGCGGGCGGTACTGCGTCCAGCCGGAAGTGCAGGCGAAGGAGCTGATGGACACGCCCGCGACTCACGTCGAACCGTTGGGCAATCTCATCGAGGGAGAGCCCGACGACCGCTCGTAGGCGGAACATCTCAAGCTCTCGCGCGCCCTTGTATGTGTCCTCCGGGCCGCGAGAATGTCAGGCCGCGACGGTGTAGCTCGCAGACGACTTCATACAACTCCGCGCCCTTGCTGAACTCGGGACGCTGGATCAGCCGTCCCGTCCCATGCTCAAGCAGCCGGGCAACCTCGTAGATGTCGGCCACTTCCAAGCACAGACGAGCGGCCGGACTCAGGTCAAGCTCGGTTATCCGCATGATCTGATCTCCCCTTTCAGAGCGTCAAGATGCGGTCGAGGTATTTGGCGACCTCGGAGGCGATCGACCGCCCGGCGCGGCGTTCGATCAACCCGGCGGCCTCCAAACGGTCCAGCGCGTCGATGATCGAGCCCTTCTGCTTCTTCTTGGCGCCGAAGGCGTGCCAAAGCTGCTCGACGGTAAGCGGCCCTTGCCCGTCGCTGCCGCGCACGATCAGGCTTTCAAGGACAGCGCTGTCCCAGACGTGCTCGTTCCGGGAGCCGGGGTCGGTGCGCTGCGTGATTTCGTGGTAGTAGACGGCCGGGTGCGATGCACTCGCCAGATCGTTCCAGCGATGGATGAGGCCGCCTACGCGCAGGCGTTTGAGGCTCGCCGGGACGTGGCCGGGAGTGCTGACGATGCGCGCAATCTCGGTTTCCGAGATTGGCCGTTGCCGCTCGTTGTCGAGCATGATCTGAAGCACGGCCTGGTCGAGATAGGCGTGCGCCTCAGATTCGGGTGAGCTACTTTGATCGTGCATGGGAGAGCAACCTCCTGTGTCACGGTCTCGGGCGGGGCTGCAATCCCCGCGCCGGGGCCATATTTGCCTGTACCAACGGCAGCTATACGCGCGGCGTCGCGGCTTGTGGGCGCGGTACACGAACCTGGCACGTAGCCGATACGGTCAGGCAACGCTTGTCGCCGGCAGCGCACGGAATGAGGCGGCAGCGAGGCGGTAGCCGACGCCGCGCGTCGTGCATACCAGCCCATCGGCGCCGGCAGCAGCGAGCGCGCGCCGCAAGCGGCGAGGCGTGGGAGTCCAGCGTCCGTGTCGTGCCGGGCGAGCGGAACCCCCACACGTCGCGCATAAGCTCGTGCTTGGTGTAGACCCGGCCGGGTTCGCGGGCAAGATGCACGAGCAGCGCGTACTCCAACCGACGCAGCGCGACAGGCGCAGCGCCGATCGTGACCTCGTGCGCGGCAGTGTCGATCCGAAGCTCCCCATACTCGATCACGACAGGCCCCTCAGCGAAGTCGCGCCGCACGAGCGCCTGCACCCGAGCGCGAAGCTCGGGATACGCGAACGGGGCGCGCAGCACGTCATCGGCTCCCGCCTCGAACCCCCGCAGAACGTCGCCCAGGTCGCCGTTCGGCGTCATCCACAGAGCCCGTAGACCCCGTTTGACCTCGGGCAAGAACGCACCCGCGCGGAGCCTTGCGCAGCACGTCCAGGCCCGCGCCTCGGCGCGTCGCGCGACCGAAGATCACGAGCTCAACCTCGCAGTCGCCGCACACGGCGCGCAGCTTCGCTGTGTCGCTGGCACGGCGGACCTCGTAGCCGTCCAGTTCCAATTCGTCGGCAAGCGCGAGATTCACGTGCTCCTCGCCATAGAGCAGCAGCACAATCGGGTCATCATTCACGGGGGCGCCTCGGCCCGTGGCATCGGGCGCGTGCGTAGGCGGGCGTAGCGGTCATCTGGCCTCCTTTCGGCGCACCGAAGAGAGCCGCCAGCGAGCAGACGACCACACCGCAGACAGCTACGGTGAGCCGTGGGCATCGAAGGTGGTTGCTTCGGTGCTCTGGCCGGGCGGGTGGTCAAGACCCGTCCGGCCGCATGAATGGTCAATTGACGCGGATGAGATAGCGAGGTCCCCGGACAGACCTTACGCAGTGTTCGTGAGCGCGATCACGCCCAATCCGACAGGCCGCCGGCAGGAGTTGGGTCTTGGCCGTGGTCGTAGGTGCGCAATGACCGTGAGCCATATTCGTCCCCGCTCATGTGGCGCGTCGGGTCGTCCTCTGTCGGGAGCTGCCAGGCTTGGACCATGCAGCTGCTCTTGGATCAGGCACCCCCGCCGCTCTCAATCGTCGTGCCTTGGCGTGAGTTGTATGCGGGCGGCGCATTTGGTCAGCGAGAGTTGGCGGACGACGGCGATATGCGCAGCGCGGCGAAGGAGCGCGGTCTCGATCTTGGCCTTGGCCAGGACGGCTTGGAGCGCCTGGACAGGCTGGGGGCGTGGTCCCCCGTGGCGTTCTCAGGCGGTTACTACACGACCGGCTTTGAGGTGCCCGCGCAACCCGTCGAGTACATTCGGTTCCGAGACGAGCAGGGCTGGATGGAGTGGAGCGAGTATGCGTGGGGAAACGAGGAGTTCCCAACGGTGACGCCGCTGTATGCACCTTGGCAGTTGCTTTATCTCGATGACGTGCTGCGCGCTACCAAAGCGGAGTTTGGCGTCGAGACCCTTCTTCTGCCCGCCGAGGAGCGTGAGGAGCGTCTTGACGGGCTGCGGACCTGGCTGGAGCGGCAGGACGCGATTCTGCGCTCCCTCGACGCGCGTTGGAGTGCGCTTATGAGGCTCCTTGTTGCGTTGCAGAACCGCTATTTGCCGAAGTTCACCGGGTCTTACTCGGTGATTGGGCTTCCCGACGAGGGGTTCATTTTTGCTGGCCGTGAGTGGGCGCAGCAGAAGGCCGGGGAACTGCTCGAACGCCTTGAGTGCACGGACGACGAGGTTGCCGCAGTGTATGAGTTCCTTGTCGAACGGGGTGTGGTACGAGACCCTGATGACGGTTTGACAATGCTGCGCCGCGCACGTCCGCGTGCGTTCCACAAGCGGTGGCGTGGTAGACCCCGTAGCGCCCAGGATCATTTCGATGCTGCGCAATTGCTGTGGGAGTTCTTGTCTGAGTTGCGCGGGAAGCCACCGGGCCGGCCAGAGTCGTGGCCGGCGGACAGCCGCCAAGTCGAGCGGTTCGAGTTGTACGACCGTGGCCCCGCAGCGCCGTGGACGAGGGAGGAAGTGAAGGACCGACTTGAATCAGCGGAGCTTTATCCGCAGGGTGTGTACGTAATCGGCGAGGGCGAAAGTGAGCAGATCGTCGTCGAGCGGCTGACCGAACAATTGCTGGGTCGGCACCTTGTTCGAGAGCTTGAGTTCTTTGATTTGCGCGGCTCTGGTGCGGCTCGCCATGCGGCGCCCTTGTTGCAGTCACTCTCTGGTTACGCGCGGCGCGCGGTCGCTATCGTGGACAACGAGGGGCAGATGGCGAGGTACATCGAAACGGCGATCAAGAATGGCGACATCGATGCAGAGAATGTGCTCCTATCACCCAACAGTTTGGAGCAGGACAACGCCACCTCAGCCGAGCTCATCGCGCTTGCTGAGCGTGTCGCTGCGAGCCCACCGCTAGGCCGTGAGCCGGTCACCTTCGCCCTAGACCAGAAAGAGCTTGAGGATTTTCATTACGACCACCACGGACGCTCCGCGTCGAAGAACAAGCGCGGTATGGCTGCTAGCCTGATCGCGCTGCTGGAGAAAAAGACTGACGGGCGGCTACGGCTCGAAAAGCGAGAGCTGGTCGAGGCGATGGCTGCGATGCTCGTCGAGGAAGCAAGGAATACATCGCGCGAGAACGTCCCCGCCTTGCTTGAACGGAGGCCCGTGCTGGGATTCTTTGTGAACCGAATCGCCCCCAAGTAGAGCTGAACCATCAGACTGAGGCGACCACGCGACGACTGTGCGCGACGCCGATTCTCATCGCATACTGCTGGGATGGAGCTACGCGACAGATTCTTGGGTCCGATTGGCCGCGAGACAGGGAAGGACGCGGAGGCGCCGATGACGGTCGACTTCGGCGCTCTGGTCCGAAACTTGATTCTGTTTGATCAAATCATCGTGGAGTCGCATAACCTCAAGGAGCCTGCGCCGCTCGCGCAAAAGTTCGGCTACGACGGCGCGAAGGCACTGTTTGAATCGGGAAGGGTGCGCCTTGTGAACGATATGGTGTTGGTCGCCGATATTGGTCAGGCCCTGACACCAAACAGACCAGTCCTTCCCACCGGCTCATACTCGATCAATGCTACCCGTTTGACACCACCGCGGGAGTTCCTATCAAGGCAACTTCATAGGGTCGATGATATCCCTGGCCTGACTGCAAAGCAGGCTAAGCGACTCCGACAACTCGTTGGAAGTCGCCTCGTGAACAATCCCGAGGAGGCAGTCCAGCTCGCGCAGGAGCAGATTACTCGAGATTTCGAGGCAAGTCCTCCGATTCTAAAGGTGTCCATCGCTCATGCGTTGAAGCGTCAGTTTAATGTTGACCTCGATCCGGCTCAATTGGAACTTCGCCTAGAACGGCTCAGCGAGCGGGACTGGCACACCGAGACCGACCTCGGCAGGCTCACGAAGTTGTCCACGAAGCAGGTACATGATGCCGTCGGTCAAGGCTTGCTCGCAACATCGGCACTCAACGTTCGCCTCGCCCTAATGCGGGAATTCACAGCACTCACGGGCTTTCAGGCTAACGATCTGCCGCTCTTCGAGGAAAAGCTGGAGTTCCTCGTGCGCGAGCTTGACCCCAGGCTGCAAAGCCAGCGCTTTGATCGGGTCCGCGAGATCGTTGGGATGCCGGATGTGAGCGATGACCTAACCGTCCATGACGTCGATATGGCGAAGCTGCTAGAAATAACCACCGGCCCAGAGGTTCGAGACTTTCGCCAATGGCTGAGGGCTAGCGATTCGCTCACCGATAAGGAGCTGGCGGACCTTGTTCATCCAGTCCGGGATGTTCTCGGAAAGGCCATACGTACTTCCGCTGCGAAGGCAGTGCGCCTTGCTGCCTCCACCGGTGTAGGCGTCGTACTGCCACCCGCTGGGGCTGGTCTGAGCGTTATTGACACTTTCCTCGTGGATAAACTGATGCCTGCTCCCGGTCCCACTGCTTTCTTGAGTCGTATCTCTCGATCCGTCTTCCAGACCTAGCGACCATCCCGGTCGGCCAAACACTACCGGGGTGGGATTGAGCACATTGGGTCATTGCTCGCCAGCGCTCACTGAACTCGTCGCAGCAGAAGACGCTTCGCGCTTTTGGCGAGCCTCGCGGAGCCGAGTCCAGGACGTGCCAGGAACGTTCGGGAGCGCTGGAATCGCCATCACGTGGTCACCGGCTTGCCGAAACAAGGGGCGCTCCGCAGGAGCATCCCAGGCGGGCAGTTTGGCGTGCCGCTGGGCGTAATCTCTGATGACTGACTTTCCTCGCCAGATGACTATGCCGGCGATGTCGACGCTTTCGAAGCCGTAGGCTCGCGGCATCAGCAGGTCCGCGCTGCCGCCAACCGCAACGATGTACTCGGCCACCTTGGGCATCGCAAATAGCTGCTCGAATTCGGTCTCGGGGTCGCCGTGAAGCCCAGACACTCCGAATCCAGGCTTGGGATGCACGAGTCGGTTGCGCAGCTTGAAGAGGTCGACGATCGGCTGGTATCCCTCGCGGTCTACAAAGAACAGCTGCGAGCCATATGCCTCATGCGTGCCCTTGAGAAACTTCCGATGGGTCGGCTCACGATCCCACTTCTCGAGTGCTCCGTGGACGCTCAAAAACTCGTTGACGTAGGACTCGGCCGCAAGCGCAGCAAACAACACAGCAGTTCGTGCCGCCCGGACACGAGCTCGTAGAGCGGCGGCGCGCATCTCGTTCTCCACCTTGCCGGGGTCATCCGGCGGAAACCGACGCCAATGCGCGAAAAGATGGGCCGGGTCTCCAGCATCGTGGAGGCCGTCAAGTGCCTGGAGCAGATACTCGCCCGATAGCCCTGCGTGCCGCTCGGGTCTCTCGATGCCTGTGATCTCCTCCTCAAGTCGCTCCGCGTCTCGGTTCGCCATAGGCCCAGAGTAGGTGAGTGGGCGGCTGGTCCCAGCGTGCTAGGCCCCGCCAGTCGCTCGGTGTGGTCACCGGATCAATGTCCTGACTTCGGCCCAGAGCCCCCGTCAAGAGAACGTTGTATAGTACTCTTGACGATCAGTGGCCCCCCCAGCTGTCGTCATCCGATATGCCGAACTATGTATCCAACGTCAAGGAGCACCGGGAACGAGAGGGTTGGTCCCAGGAGGCGCTTGCGCGAGAGCTTGGGGTCAGCCGGCAGACCATCGTCAACATCGAGAAGGGGATCAGCGAACCCCGCGTCCTATTGGCAATCGCCCTCGCCGCTACGCTCGGTGTGGCGATCGAGCAGCTATTCCGCAAAGGAACTACACCATGACTACCTACAACATCATCGCCCGCGTAGACGTGCGCCGTGCCCTCCGCTTCTCGCCAGAACTGACGCCGCAGGCGCTTGAGCGAGGACTTGCCGGCGCGGCCTTGAAGGCTTGGAGCGGCGACCCGTACAACCAGGTCGCGTTCACGGTCCAGCTCAAGCGACCCACTCACGAAGAAGCACTGAGCGAGATCCGCGACTTCATCGGGCAGTTTGCGTTCTACGTGGCGGAAGCCACGGTGACTGAGGTTGCCGGCGATGCCGTTGAGGCGGCCGTCATAGCGGCGCTCGGCGACGGAGGCTTTGTCCCCGCGCTCGCGTCCTTCGCAGCAGGCATCACGGAAGCGGTGGCTGCTTCGGAGATCAAGAAAATCAGGCGCGACTACGAAGCCCGCCAGGACAGCGACGGGAGCTGGTCGCTCACCAGGCTGCGACAGCAGCAGCCCTCAAGCGCAGGACCACAGCCTGGGCTCTCGCCTGCCTGAGTCCTTGTTTTTTCGCCTCTTAGTTGACGACGCAATGGCGCGATGCCCACCAGCACTTCGACAGCAGCATGGATGTCCTTTGCGCGCATCGGCTCACCTTGCTCGTCTAGGACAGCCACAACAGCCTTGGTGCCCCAACGTGGTCGCTGCGGCCGCTGGCGGCACGACCGCCGCGTTTGGATCTCGCCTCGTGCCCGGATAACAGCCAGCTTCTTGACCAGACGGCGCAACCGTACCTGTAGATACTGGTTCGATAGAACCCCGGCTACTTCCATAGGTCTCGATTTGCAGCGGATTCGGCGAGCGCATCGTGACGGTGGTCGAACCGTGCTCTGCCGTCGTCCCGGCGCAGGCTCGTACAATCCTTCGTATGGCCACGCGAACGATCCACCTGCCCGAGAGCTCCTACGCACTGCTTTCTGCCGAGGCGCAGCGGCGCGGCCTGGACCCTGACGCACTGGCGGACGAACTGGTGCGCGCCGACCTCGCCGCATACGGCGAGCAAGACCTTGAGACGACGCTCAAGGGCCTAGCGGACTTCCGCGCGAGACTGCCCGAGATCGACGGGATCGTGCTTGCACGCGACGCTCGTGCGCAGCTCGAACGACGCGGCGACAGTTGAGCGTCGTCCTTGACGCCAATGCGCTTGTCGTGCTCGCGCTCGACCGGCGGCGCGCTGTCGCCATCGAGAAGCTGCTGCGCACCTGGAAGGCCGAAGGGCAGGAGCTGCACGCCCCGGTGCTGTTGCGCTACGAGGTAGCGAGCGCCTTGGCGCAGGCGGTTTCTGCCGGACAGCTTGAGCCGGACGCGGTGGCCGATGCCACGCAGCGCATCGACTCGGTGCCGATCGTCCTACATCAGCCCAAAGACACGCCTGCGGTCGTGGCGATGGCGCAGCGTCTTGAGCGCCGCAGCGCCTACGACGCGGCGTATGTCGTGCTCGCTGAAGAACTCGACACGCAGCTATGGACGCTCGATGGAAGGCTCGCTCGAAACGCAGTCTCGCGCGGACTGCCGGTGCAGCTCATCCAGACAGACTGACGGCCGCTTCGTCAAGCGACATCCGGCCGCCGGGAAGCCGCGCCGAGCGGTTCGACTTGAGGTCGGCTGGCTCCATGTAACCGTAGTCAATGCGAACCGCGGGACGCGGAAGGTCGGTTCGATTTGGTCGCGTGCGTCTACGCGGATTGTGTCGATCATGGTTTGGAGTACGCCCTTGACGCGCGTGGGGTGCTGTCGTTGAGCGCGGCGCGGAGGTTGCCGCGTAGCGCGTTGAGGTCGGCGGCGGTGGGGCGTTCGGGCTGCTCGTCGTCGTGTTGGGCGGCGAGTTCGCTGGCGCGGTCCTCCAGGGCTTTGGCTTGCTCGCTGAGGGTCGCTATGCGCGGGGCGCAGGTGTCCTCGGGCATCGTGCCGGCCTCGAACGCGCGGAAGTAGCGCTCCAGCGCCGCGCGCGTCTCGGTGAGCTTGTCCTGTATCGCGGCAAGCTCGGACTGCTGCTCGCCGCCGCGTTGGGACAGCCGCTCGTATGTTTCGCTGATCGCGTCCTCGATCAGGTCGTGATCGTTGAGCACCTTCCAGAGTCGGCGGGTGACGGCCTGCTCCAGCCGTTCGGCAGGGAGACGGTCGTTGGCGCAGTGCTTGGTGCCGTAGCGCGCGCGTGTGAAACAGGTGTAGTAGGTGTAGCGGCCGTTGCGTCCATGAGCGGCGGTCCCGACATAGGCTTGCCCGCAGCGCCCGCAACGCACACGGCCGGTCAGCAGGTACTCGGCGGGGTTGGCTGCACGCTTGGAGCGATCTTCGCAGCGCTCAGTGAGGATCGCCTGCGCCTTCTCGAAAAGCTCTGTGGGGATCAACGGCTCGTGTGGCGCTGGATACCAGTTGCCGCGGTAGTAAATCTCGCCGAGGTAGGTACGGTTGCGAATCACGGTGATGACACTCGCGGCGCTCCATAGCCGCCCGTTCTTGGTGCGGTAGCCCTGCTCGTTCAGCCATGTTGCGAGCGCTGATGAGCCGGCCTTGCGGTGGACGTACTCATCGAAGATCACCGGGACCAACGGCGCCTCGGCCGGGTTGCGCTCCAGGCTGTCGCGGTCAGCAGCGATGTTCAGTCCGAACGGGCGCTGTCCGCCGCACCGGCCGCCGCGGGCGGCCTTGCGGTCCAGCCCGGCGGTGATGCGCTCCACGATCAAAGCGCGCTCGAACTCGGCGAACACGCCGAGCATCTGCACCATCATCCGCCCGGCCGGGGTGCCCGTGTCGAACGGCTCGGTCGCGGAGCGGAAGATCACGCCGGCCTGGTCAAGCTCGTCGATGATCTGCGCGAGCCCCCGGATCGAGCGGGCGAGGCGATCGACGCGGTAGACGAGCAGTACATCGAATCGGCCGAGCTTCGCGTCCTTCAAGAGCCGGGTGAGCGCGGGCCGGTCGATCACCGTCCCGGTGAACTGATCCTCATAGCGACGCCCGATTTGCCAGTCCGGCTGGCTGGTCACGAAGGCGTCGAGGCGGACGCGCTGCGCCTCAAGGGAGTTGGGCTGGCGCTCCTCGTCGGTCGAGATGCGTGTGTAGGTCGCCACCCGCACTGGCTCGGCGCTCCCTGCCGGGTCGGGCACGATAGCGAGGGATGCTCGTCTGCTCATGGCTGCTCCTTGGCTCGGGAGCATCCATCTAGATCACATCCTCGGCCGGTTCTCAAGCCTGCTGGCAGCCGCTCCGGGCGGGCTTCGACCCACTCGACCAGAAGCTCTGCCAGCGCCTCTACGAGCTGTCGTTCCTCCTCGCCCGTCATCGGCCGCGTCTTCCCCGGCAACAGCCGTAGCGGCGCATCCGCGCCCGTATCCCGGCGCGCGCGGCGGCGTCGCTTACGACTGCCTTGGGTAGCGCTACTGCGGCCTTGAGCGTCCCTGCCGGCGTCGTGGGGTGGTCGCTGGGTGCCGCTCATGTGAGCAGCTCCCAGCGGAGCTTCTTGCCGGTCGGGTGCGTGTCGGCGGCGCGGCGGCCGGGCCGGTTCCAGCGCCCGCCGCCTGCGTTGGCGTCAGCGAGTGTGAACCCGCTGGCCCTGAGTGATGCGCCGCCCTCCTCGGGCAGCGTGTAGGTGATGACCTTGCGGTAGCCGAGCGCCTTGACCGCCCGCCACGCCGCCCGGTAGAGCATCGAGCAGGCGTTCGGAGCGCCGTCGGTGCAGCAGCGGCGGACTTCGGCGGTGAAACGTCATCGAGCGCCCGTGCGACCAGCCGCCCAACTACTGCGACGCCTCGCAGCCGCTCGCCGTCGGATACGGCAACGACGCTGATGCAGCCGGGGACGGTCGGTTGTGGCGGTGGTACTGCGCGATGTAGGCGTTCGCTGCCTTGAGTGTCGTCGGGACGATCGTCAGTCGCAGCGAGGTGCGCTCGTGCGCGTATCTGTTCCTTGGCTTGTCATGTTCTGTCAATTGTCCTGGTGTCGGCGGAAGACCCTTATAAAAGGGGAAAGTCATTTCGGGGCGTCTGCGGGTACACGCGCCGCCTCGTGCAAGATTTCGGTTACACACTCACGGCTGCGGGCCGGCGCCAGCGCTGGCCGAGGCAGTCCTCGACGCGACGGCTGGCCTGGCGTGGCGCGGCGGGAAGCTCATCGAAGCGGCGTTGCTGCTCGCGGGCGGGTAGCAGCTCGTAGCGCTCGCCGTCGATGGAGCCCCACACCCACGGCGGGCCGGGCGGTGCGCAGCGCGCGAGGTTCGCCAGCCGCCGCCGACCCTCGCAGAGGAGCAGCACGTTTCCAAGCTCGCGGTGCGGGTCGGCGGCGAGCGCGTGCTTGTAGGCGTCGAGCTTTGCCTGCACCCGCCGCGTGGGCTCGGTGCCGCGGTCTGCCTCCAGCACCGAACCGATCAGGTCCGCCGCGTCCTCCCCAAGCGTCTGCGGCAGCGAAACGAGCAGCCACCCCCCGCTGTTGATCCGCTCCGTCAGGTCCGGCGCGGCAAGCTGGCAGAGCATGTTTCGTAGCTGACGGTTGCCGAGCAGCGCCCGCAGCTTGTTCGAGAGCGGCGCGAGCGCCTGCACCCTGGCCTGCTCGCTGAGCGTCTGCCACTGACGCCAGAACACATCCAACGCCACCGGATCACCCGCCCGATACCGGGCGCGTTCGCCCGGGTCGACAGCAGCGTGAGCACATCCGCCAACGTCGGCGCCGGCCCCGCCGGGTCACGCCCACACAACAAGGTGGTGAGCGCAGAGCGCAAGATGTCCTCCGTCCTCGGACCCCAGAAGCGTGAAAACAGGCGGGCGAAGATGCCGCAGATCGCCTGCGCGTGCGAGTCACCCTCGCCCGACGTGCAAGCGAGCAGATTCAACGCTGGCGGGTGGCGCGTATCGCCGAGGTCGAGCAGGTTTACGTCCCCGGCGCGCTCGACCGGGACGCGGGCGAGCATGAGCGCGGTCAACTCGCCGGTGGGGTCGAGCACCATCCCGCCCATCCCCGCCCGGATCGCCTCGACGGTCATGTTCAACAACAGCGTGCTCTTGCCGCGCCCGGTCGGGCCGAGCACGTGCGCGTGCTCCAACAGCCCCGCCGGCTCAATGCGAATCTCGCGGTCAAACCCCGCGTGATCGCTATGGCCGAGCAAGAGCCCTTTCGAGGGTGCGTGCGCGGCCGGCGCGATCCTGCGCGACGGCGTCTCTGAGAACGACAGCGGCGCGAGCGCGGTTTCCTCCGGCACCGCGAGCAACGCCGCAGCCTCGCTGCTGCTCAACAGCAGACGCGGCCTGATCGCCGGCAAGCAGTTCAGCGCACGCAACTTGCAGAACGGCTCCAAGCCCTTGTGCAGCCCGCCGAGGTCGTGAAACTGCCCGAACGCCGCCAGCAGCCCACCAAGCCGCCCGCCCGCGCGACGCCGGCCGTCAGCCCACGCCCCGGCACGGAGCGTCGCGGCGAGCAACGGTTGTGCGGCCTTCGCCTCGATCGCCTTCGCACGCTCAAGCGAGAACGGGTCCACCCGCCGCACCTGCTCGCCCGCCGGTGGCGGCGAACCCGGCAAGAACACGTCGATCAACTCAACAAGCAGCCCCCCGAACGCCCGCAGCGCGCGCAACGCCGAGCCCGATTGCAAACCACGCCCGGCGCGCAGCCGCCTTGCTTGCCCGCGCGCGCGGTTCGCCGCCGAGCGCGGCGGCGCCTGCAACACAAGCTGGATCGCGCCGCCCTCGCCCGGCTCGTGCGCGCGCAACGCCGCCAACAACTGGCCGGCAGGGTCAACGCGGTGATCGACTCGCAACGGCAAGAACCGCGAGCCACCGGGAGCAAGACTCGCCACCCGCACGTGCTCGCGCAAATCCAACGGGCCAAGCCGACCGATCGCATCGACAGTGACGCCACCGAGACCCTGCTCGACCGCCGCGCGGACCTGCGCCACCGGCACACCGCCCGAAACGAACAAGCCACACGCCGCACGGTCCTCCGTCGATGAGAGCGTCAGCGTGACCCACGGCACCGGCCCAAACAGCGGGCGCGGCAGCCCACCCGCGAGCGTGCTCATCAACGACTCAACCGCCGCCCGCGAGACCTGCTCACCGAAGCGAACCCCAAACCAACGACCCTGCGCCGCAAGACGACGACGCCCCCACACCCGCCACACCGCGACGAGCAAAACAGCAGCGAGCGCCAGCGCGAGCAGCCACGCGAGCGCCACGAGCACAGTGAGCGAGTGGTGAGCGAACGACGAGTCCACCTGGCGCAACGGCCAATCCGGTTCACGCACGAACCGTTCAGCGACACGAGACGGGCGAAGAAGATGTTGTGTGTCGTGATTTCTCATATCTGGTGGGTCGGTCTCCTTTCCACAACGAAACGTCGATTTCGAGCGTCGAACGGGATAGCCCGACGCCGAACGAACTCGGGCCAACATCCCCGTCCACTAGATAAAGGTCCCTTTCGGTGCCCCTGCGGTACAGGCGGCCGAGAACTTTTCCTTGCGGGGTGGGCAATACAGAAAGGTCGATCCAACCCCCGTTATGGGACACGCCGACAAAATCTTTATCTTCGTTCGGCGAGCGCCGGCTCCCGGAACCGTCGGATGGCTATGCCGGAAACTGGCAGACTGCTGGACAACCTCGTGACCGCCTGCTGGCAGTGCAAACAGCGGAAAGGCCGACCTGATGCCGGAGCGGACGCGCGCAGCGCCTGGGACGGCCTCACCGGCGCGACGAACGCGCTGTAGGAACGTGCGGGAAGGCCCGACATCTACCGCGACCTGCCGACGCCTCTGGGTCCAGCTCTCGCCACGCTCTTTCGTGGACCGATCACTATCTCGATGGGAGCGGCGGTTTCGGTCGTCGTCGTGACAGTGGCAGCCGCTAGAGTGCTGGCATGGCCATCGGCAATCCAGACTTCTTGGTGTTCAGCGGCTTGAGCAAACGGATCGAAGCTACCTATGCAGCTGGTGGCCCGGACCCATGGAAAGGTAGTCCGTTCCAATGGATATCGGAAGCACAGTCAGGCCGAAAGGGCGCCGTTGGCAAGGAGCTCGTGAAGGGATGGGCCGAACACGAAGGACTTAATGTAAAGGGAAAATCCGGGCGCGGTCACGCTTTCCGCGTAGACAGTGTGCGTGTCGCCGTAAAGCTAAGCTTGATTTGGGCGGACGGGATTTTTGTCTTCGAGCAAATACGCGAAGAGAACTTTGACGTGATGTCGTTGCTCGCAGTTGAGCCCCGGAGAGTGCGGTTGTGGATCGTTCCGAAAGATGTGCTCTGGAACAATGCCGACTGGCAACACAGGGGCACCGCTGGTCGTGATACAAAGTGGCTTCACGTTCCCGCAACGAAACCGCCTGCCTGGTTGAACTCCTACGGCGGTACGCTACGGGATACCCGTAGAGCGCTAGAACAGGCTCGCGACGACCTGTCCGTTTGAGCCGAAGTTGTTGTAATCGAGCTGCGCTACTGCTGCATTGGCAGGTGCCGGCGTCGCGTGTTCGACGTTCCCAAGTCGAGCACGAATGACATCAATGGCTTCCGGGTTGCTGTCGATCAGCAAATAACGACGGTCCAGTGCGGCAGCTACGGCACCGATGGTTCCACTGCCAGCGAAGAAATCAAGGCACCAATCCCCTGGCTTCGTTGAGGCTTGGATCATCCGTCTGATGATGCCTTCCGGCTTCTGGGTTGGATACCCAGTCTTCTCTTTCCCGTTCGTCGGGACGATCGTGTGCCACCAAACGTCCGTCGGGAGCTTACCCTTCGCGGCCTTCTCAGCGGTCACGAGCCCGGGGGCCATGTACGGCTCACGGTCCACCGCCTCCGCATCGTAGTAGTAGCAAGTAGGGTCCTTGACGTAGACAAGGATCGTGTCGTGCTTGGCAGGCCAGCGCCGCTTGGACCGGGCGCCGTAGTCGTAGGCCCAGATGATCTCGTTCAGGAAGCACTCGCGGCCAAACACCTCATCGAGCAGCAGCTTGCAGTAGTGCGCCTCGCGATAGTCGATGTGGAAGTAGAAGGTGCCGCTTGACGAGAGCAACCTGTGTGCTTCGCGCAGGCGGGGATCGAGAAACGCGAGATAGTCCTCGAACTCGTCGAGGTAGGATGACTCGGCGAGCAGCCGCGTCTTGTAGCGACGGCCCATGAATCCTGTGCGGTCGCCGTCCTGATCGGGCACGGTCTGGAGTGTCTTGCGCGTCTGCGCCTTGCCGGTGTTGAACGGGGGGTCGATGTAGATGAGCTGGAACGCCTCGCTCTGAAGGCGTGGCAGGACTTCGAGGTTGTCGCCGAGGATGACCTGGCTGTCGCCGTCGCTGTGCATGTCGGCAATCTAAGCGCCGAGTCGGACAAGCTATGGCTGGACGAGCGGGCCAGCTCTACGCCTGCGCTGGCTGCCTGGGATAGAGCGTGTTCAACTGGGCTGCGTCGATCCAGAGGCCGACGACGCGGCGGCTGAGACGGCTGTCGCCGCGCGTGGGGAAGGTATCGTGGTCGGCGTCAGCGTCGTGCGGCTCGGGCCACTCCCGCATGCAGTACGTGACCGACCCCAGTTGGCGGCAGGTCGTATGCAGACGGGGCGCGAGCGCGTACCACGCATCGGAGCCGGTTTGCTCGTTGCTGAGCAGCCGGCCGGCTTCGTCAAGGGTTTCCCGAAGAAGCTGGCGCATGGCGCCGACTCGCTCTGTGGCCTGTTGGCGCGCGTGGCGCCATTCGCGGTGTTGCGGGGACTCGGGCAGAACGACCTCTTGACCGCGGCGTGCCTGCGCAAGCCGTCTGCGGCCGGTCGCGGTCAGCTTCAAGAAGTCGAACCCGAAGCGACGGGACGGCACGAGCGCGCCGGTTGCGAGGAAGGCGTCTATCTGCGGACGCAGGCTGCGGGTAGTCCAGCCCACGCGGGCGAATCCAAGGTGTTCGATGACCTCGCCGAGCGTCACGCCGTCGGCGGGTCCTCGATGGTGTCGTTCGGCGCGCTCGGCCGCGGCGAACACGAGCGCATCGGAGACGGGCTCAAACCGGCGCAGCTCATTCCGCCTGGCGCATGCTCGTGCTGCTGACGCTCGTGTGCTTGCACGTCGCATATCGCATCCTTGTCGCTGATGGCGCCCGTCAGGGCGTCATCAGGTAGTCGAAGTGCATAGCGACCTCTGAGGCGATCGACTGACCGCCTCGGCGTTCGATCACGCCAGCGGCGTCAAGACTGTCCAGCGCCGTGCCGATCCTTGCCCGCTGCTTGCGCTTCCTGGCGCCAAGGGCGTCGTGGACCTGTGCATCGGTCAGCAGTGCCTCGCCCGCGGTCGCGCGCCGCAGCAGGGTTGCGAGGACGGTGCTCTCGCAGCGGTGGTGATCGGTGTGGTTCTCGCTGTTGCTGTGCTTGACCTCGTGAAGGCGGACGGCAGGGCGCGAGGGTGTCGCCAGGTCGTTCCAGCGGTGGATCAAGCCCGCTCTGCGCAGGCGTTTGAGGCTGTCGGGGACGTGGCCGGGTACATCGACAGCGCGGGCAATCTCGGCTTCCGAGAGCGGCCGGCCAGTGTCGAGAATCAGCGTGAGGACGGCCTGGTCGAGACAGACGTGCGTCTCGGATTCGAGTGAGCTAATTTGGTCGAGCATGGGAGGTTATCTCTCCTGTGTCACGGTCTCGGGCGGGGCGCCAATCCCCGCGCCGGGGCCATATTTGCGTGTACGGCTGGCAGCTATACAGCGCGCCGCGCCGCTTGTGGGCGCGGTAGACGAAGCTGACACGAGCCCGATACCGTCACGCAACACGGGCTGCCGGCAGCGCACCGAACGAGTCTCCGGCAAGGCGGTAGCCGACGCCGCGCATGGCGTATACCAGTCCGTCGGCGCCGGCCTGGGCGAGCTTGCGCCGCAGCCGCGAGGCGTGGCAATCCAGCGTCCGCGTCGTGCCGGGTGAGCGAAACCCCCATACCTCACGCATCAACTCGTCCTTGGTGTAGACACGGACGGGATCACGCGCGATATACACAAGCAGCGCGAACTCCAAGCGGCGCAACGCCACCGGAGCCGCGCCGACCGTGACCTCGTGCGCGGTGGTGTCGATCCGAAGCTCCCCGTACTCGATCACGCCAAGTTCCTCGCCAAGGTCGCGGTGGACGTGGCGGTCATCTGGCCTCCCTTTTCGGCGCACCGAAGCCCGCCAACGCGCAGACGACCCCACCGCACGCAGCTACGGTAGGCCCTGGGCATCGAAGGTAGTCGCTTCGGTGCTCGGGCCGGGCGGGTGTTCCAGACCCGTCCGGCCACATGATGGTCAATTGACGCGGATGAGATAGCGACGCCCTCGGACAGACCATTTCCCGCCACGAAGGCGAGCGCGACCCGGACCTCTATCCCGCTTCGTCAAGCGATATTCTCGCCATGAAGTCCAGCAACGCGGTTGGGCATGGCCGTGGGCGTCCTCCGGCGCGGAGACGAACATATGTTCGATCTGGCGCAGGAGGTAGGCTTGCGAGCACGAAGGAGTGATCGCTTTGGCCGACAACAGCGCAATCGAGTGGACGAACGCGACTTGGAACCCCGTCACGGGATGCGACAAGGTTTCGCCGGGCTGCGCCCACTGCTACGCGGAGACATTCGCTGAGCGCTGGCGGGACATCCCCGGCCACCCCTACCAGCAGGGTTTCGATTTGCGCTTGTGGCCGAACCGGCTAGACCAGCCGCTGCGCTGGAAGCGTCCACGGACGATCTTCGTGAACTCGATGAGCGATCTTTTCCACGAGCGCATCCCCGAGTCGTTCATACGGCAGGTATTCGAGGTCATGGAAGAGGCAAGTCAGCACACCTTCCAGATTCTGACCAAGCGCCATGAGCGCCTGGCCGAGCTAGCACCGACGTTGCCTTGGGCTCCGAATGTTTGGATGGGAGTCACCATCGAGAATCGGCGCTTTGTGCACCGTGCGGACTACCTACGCGAAGTCGATGCGGCGGTGCGATTCATCTCCGCTGAGCCGCTATTGGGTCCTCTCGAAGGACTCGACCTCAGCGGTATCGACTGGTTGATCGCGGGCGGCGAGTCTGGCGCGAAGCATCGACGCTGCGACGCGGCCTGGATACGCGACCTGCGCGCCCGCTGCGCTAAGGAGGATGTGGCGTTCTTCTTTAAGCAGTGGGGAGGCCGCACGTCGAAGGCAGGGGGCCGACTGCTCGATGACCGAACATACGACGCCATGCCGTCGCCGTCCGATCGTGCCCGGCACCGCGAGCTAGCTATCGCCGCCGTTTAGCCGCCGCTTGCGTGGGCCGCTCTCCATGTCAAAGAGCGTTGTCTGTCCAAGCTCCTCCTCAACCCGCAGACGCACTCGGTCGAACACCCAATCCATGATTCGCTCGCCGGCATCGTTGTCGGTAGCGAAGATCAGGAAGTACATGGGCTGGCCGTTGGACTTCTTGATCTGCCGGTCAAGCACCGTCGCGTAGCTCAAGCGCTTGAAGCCCTCCGCGTACATACGTACATACTCGCCGCGCGCGTCCTCGGCGCTGATCTGGCCGGACTCGCGCCGCGCATAGATGTCTTTCCAGCCATCGTGCCCGTAGATTCGGGTCACAAGCTCTGGATGGTCGGGCGCGAGCCGCACAAATCCCATATCGGTCGGGAACAAGATGAGTTGCTCGATCTTGTTGGGGCTGTGCCCGCGCTTGTGCTCGGCGATCGCCTCAACCGTCGGCCATTCGAGCTCCGATCCCTCGGGATCGAGGAACGCAAACGCCGGAGCCCGTCGAGGAATGAGGCCCAACATGGCCGCGACAATCTTGTTGGCGTCCTCGTTGAAGCTCTCCACCCGATCGCCATAGCGTCCGGTGCGATGCACCAGCGCCTTGAAAGCGCCGGCGTGGCTCTCAGCGACGGCGACCTTGATCGCCTCGGGCGACCCTGCCTCCAAGGCGATCAGCGCAGAGCCATTGATCTCCCGGTCGCGGGTCGTGGACCAGTTCAACCCGGTTCCCGCGAACAGGTCCAGGGCATACCAGCCGCCGGCCATCCTGCACGCCTTCGCAAAGGAGTTGAGATAGGCGTCGAGGATCATCAGCTTCTCCTCCGTCCACGACGCAGCATCTCGCGCCGGGTGGCCGTCTGCCGCCTTATGAAACGTCGCTCGCGCCATGCGGCCCGCGACTTTAGACGGCGCTGCGGAGGTTCTACGTTCGCGCCGTGTCCCAGATAGCGATCCCCGCCCTCCCCTGGCGCGCGCCGCCTGGGCGATGCACCTGAGGTCAGATCGTGGAATCGTCCTGCCAGCGAGGGCTATAGCTGGGACTCGCCGGAGCGACGCTACCCGCTACGTATCCGGGTGCGATTCTTGCCGCGATTCGGCAGGCACGACCGGAATCCCCCAGCCGCGGGTCGGGTCGAGACGCCGAGGAAGCACTTGGTAAAAGATGCGTCGTGCCAGCGGACTCTTGTATTCATGGTGCCGCAGCGCATAGTGCCAGTGACCGACAAGCCACAGCGCGAGCCCGACCACGAACAGAAGGATCGCAGCGGCGTTGCCGACAAGCGCGAGGTTCAACGCGGCAAGCGCAGCAACAACCAGTCCTGCGGCACGGAGGAGCACTCCGCCGACCATCCAGAAACCAACGCAGGCGATGATCGCAATGCCGAACGCGACGATAAGCACGAGGAGCCTCCTTGCACCATCCAGGACGAGTCTAGCTTTGCCTCAGTCTAAAAGATCCTCTTGCTTGGAGGATCGTAGGCGGGGCGCGACCGGGGCACGAGCCTACTTGGCGTCGTCAAGCGACATCCGCCCGCCCGGAAGCCGTGCGCAGTGGTTCGCATTGACTTCGGTTGGCTCCATAGGCGGGATTTGCAGCGGATTCTGGGATGCGCTTCTGACGGTGGTCGAACCGTCACGGTTTGGTGCTGAGCGTCTGGGGGACTCTGCTGGTGGCGGCCATCCAGCCTGGTAGAGCCGGGTCGATGTAGCCGGCGAGGGCGAGGAGTTCTTCGTAGCGCTCGTCGGGTGCGTGGCTCCAGACGCGCTGGTGGTGCGCGAGACGGTTGCGGAAGACGTGAAGGCGAGCAAGAGGACCCTCGATCGTTCCAAGCTGACGGTCCGGTGCGTGTGGGAAGCCACTGGCGAGGTCCGGCCACAGCCCGGTGAGCTTCTTGGTGATGAGGAAGCGCCAGAATCCGAAGCTCAACTCGCTGATCGTCTGCCCGTCGCTCGCGCGCTTGCCCTTCTGCCTCACGCGGTCGCGGGCGCCCGCAATGTCCAGACGTGCTCGGCCGCTCAGCTCCCGCGCGGGATCATCCAGCCAGGAGCCCGGCCGTTCCAGCCGGCGATGGCGTGCGGCGAGCCGGTCGTCGAGCGTGTTTCGCAGCGCCACCTCCAGGTGACCTATGGGCTCCCAGAAAGCGGCGGTAATCGCCGAGTTCCAGCGGTACAACTCAACTGCCGCTGCGAAATCGCCGCCGCAGTGGTTGATGTAGGTGCTCAGCCGCTCAGCGCTGAAAAGGCGCTCGAGATCCTGCGGCGGGAGCTGGGGGTCGGGGGTAGGCATCGGAGATCGTTCGCGCTACCATAGGACGCGAAGACCCCGGAACGGTCCCTGTGCAGTCCCCCTTGGGGGACAGGCCAAACCGCCGGGGTTTCGTTCGTTGTGGGCTACCTCGCAGCTGCTCGATAGGGCTATGCCGCTTCGTCAAGCGACATCCGGCCACCGGGAAGCCGCACAGAGCGGTTCGACTTGAGGTCGGTTGGCTCCATTTTTCTGGTCGGCAAACAAACCGTCAGTCGCCGAACTGTGTCGACTGGACTGCTAGGTGCGCAGGACAAGCGTGACGCGCACAAGTGGCAGAGCCACTTGGCGTTCGTCGCCCGTAATGAGCGTGAAATCGTGGGCGAGCGCGGTTGCGGCGATCCAGAGGTCATTCGTCGGTCGCCTTCCGCTGGCGGCGCGCAGCTCGCCGTAGCGGGCGCAGACCGTGCGATCGACGTCGACGACGGGAGCCTCTGCGAGCACGGCGGACAGCAGCCGCAGCCGCAGGGCACGTGTCGCGCCGTCAGGCGCCAGCAGCACGCCCGCCTCGAGCTCGCCGACCGAGATGGCGCTCACCACCCATGACTCACTGATCTCGGGCGTGACGCCTTCGATCAGAACGCTTGTGTCGATCAGCGCCGTCAAGTTGCCCAGGTGTCCTGGGCAATGGCGAGGTCTTCCTCGCGCATTTGGCGCAGTTGCGTGGCCCACTCGGTGTCGGTGGGTGCCTCTGCGAGGATCGCCGCGAGTCGATCCGGTGCTGCTGGCTTGTGGGCGCTGACCAGAGGTCCGAGTTCGGCTACTGGCCGCCCGCCTACGGTGATCGTGAAGTGCTCCCCACTTTCGGCGCGCCTGAGCACGTTGCTTATTTGGTTACGGAGTTCGCGCTGAGGAATCGTGACCGACATGAGAGCAAGTGTAGCAGCACTGCTACGCCACGCCGACCTCCTGCTTACCCGTGGTGTCGTCGCCGAACTCCGCAGGGGTCGGCGTCCTCGGCGCACGCGAGCCTCCGATCGGCGGCAGCCCACGGCGCCGGCCGCCCCGTCAGCTCTGATCCTGCCAGCCGTGCTCGCGCCGTCGCACCTTGCTGGCATGGGCGAGGGTGTATGGCAGCACGATTCGGTGTACGAACTCGACGAGTCTCCAGATCGGGCGTGCGATGGGCTGTTCGTAGCGGACGAGCGTGGTCCATTGCACCGTGGACTCCTGGACGATCACGACGTTGTACCCGGCGATCAGGGCGGAGCAGGCCTGGAGCGTGACCGTGTCGTGGCGATCGTCGAGCAGGCGCCAGCCGAGCACGTGCGTGGGCGAGCGCCCAGGCGCGAGCCGCAACCCGAGAGCGAGTCGCCAACCGAACACCAGGAACCCGCGGACGATCGTCGGGGCGCCCTCCCAGGTCGCGCGCGCCCACTGCTCAGCGCTCATCGACCGGGCGTCACCAGCCGCTAGCTCATATGTGATCGCCCGGTCGGTGCCAGCCAGATCCTCGCGCGATCGAATTGCCTCGGGTACCGCGGCGGCGTGGGCACGCGAACTCGTCACACCGGCAATCTCCCCCGCCCTGGCGCGGCGGACTCGACGACGTGGGCGCAGGAGGGATTGGCAGCTGACATCGACACCTGCGGCGAGGATACACACGTATCGCCGACCGGCCCGACCGGCCCGTCTGTGCCGCGTTAGGCACTCCGCTCCGAGCCGCCACCCCGACTCAACCCGAACCCCCACCACGCACAACGCCGGCGCGATCCGCGGGCGCCCAATCACGCGCGAGCCCCCGGATCATCGGCGGGTACACCACGAGGTGACGGAAGGGCCTGATCGCCGCCATGTAGGCATTGCCGAGCAGCCCGTTTGGCTTGACGAGCACGGCCATCTGCCCGCGATAGGCGCCGGGCCCGGTCGGGACCCAGGCGATGTGCACGACCCCGTGCATGGTGCGGTTGGCGATCTCGGCCGCCCACTCGTCGCCGGCGAGGTACAGCGAGGTGAAGGGGAGCGTGTCGAACTCGGGACCGGACGGTTCGGCGTGCAGGTCTGCGGGTAGCCGTTCGCGGAGGGTTGGCACCCGGGTGTCGAGCCCGGCGTTTGGGCTGTCCCAGCCGAGCAGCTCCCCGATCTTCAGGCGGATCGCCCAGAGTTCGCGGGCGGCACGCGAGCCGCCGTGCGACGGGTCGCCCGCGGCGATCAGCCGAACGAGTCGCTGGAAGTCGTTCGCGCCGCCCGGCGTCGGCAGCGCCCATACGTCTTCCAGGCGGAAGTCGCGAGTAATTTCGTGAATCCGCCAGGGCTGGGAGGTGTGGGCGCTGTGCGGGAGTCTCGCCTGCCCTCCGTGCACCCGGCGATGCAGGGTCTTGATCATTGCACTCGTATCGCGCTGCGTACCGGGGCGAGCGCGACCTGACGGTGGATGAGGGATACCGGCGGCCAGACGAGCGCTGCGAGCAGAGCGCGCGGCAGACCGTTCAACACCGCGTGGACCACCTGCTCGGGTTCTGCCGGCGTCTCGTCAACGGTCGCGGTGACGATGTCGGCGTAATCGGCATTCGCAAGCGCGCCGAGGGAGCGAATCGCCTCGGGAACGTCGCGCCGCCGGCGGACGGTCGAGGTGTCTGCGCGTCCGTCGCGGCGCGGAGAGAGGGGGCTGGAGTGCTGGGAGGAGGCTGTGGGCATCGTCCGCTCGCAGGGACGCTAGCATACATACGTGCATGTATGTACCAAGGTAAGACGAGCGTCGTAAGGTCGATGAGTTCCGTGACAAAGAACCCCGCAGCGACAAAGAACCCCGCCGCGACAGAGAACTCCGCGAGTGCCACGACACCGCCGGTGCGGGAGCGCCGTACCCAGGCCGAGCGCCGCGCCCGCTCGCGCAGCGCGTTGCTCGAATCCGCCGCGCGCGGGCTCTCGCGCTACGGCTACGGCAACGTCGTGCTCGAGGAGGTGGCGCGCGAGGCCGGTTACACAAGGGGCGCTCTGTACCACCAGTTCAGGGACAAGGAGGATCTGGCGCTGGCGGTGATCGAGTGGGTCAACGAGAGCTGGTTGCGCGAGGTCGGCGAGGTGGCCGCGCAACGGACCGACCCGGTGGCGGAGCTGCTGACGCTGGCACGCGGTCACGCCGTCTTCTGCCGGCGCGACATCGCGCGCGTGGTGATGGCGCTGCGTTTGGAGTTCGCCGGTCAGGACCATCCGGTGGGGCAAGAGATCGAGCGGATCTGGGAAGGCGGCGTCAAGCGCTACGCCAGGCTCGTCGACGCCGGACGCAAAGCCGGCTCGATTCCACCGGGACCGCCTGCGCGCGCGACGGCGCTGGCGCTGCTGGGCGCGCTCGAGGGAGCCGTGATCGCGCTCGCAGGACAGGCACCGGACGACGAGCTGCTGGCCGCACGCGCAGTCGCCGGGGTCCTCGGGCTGGATGTCACATGCCTCGGGGGAACCGAGCCTAGACGAGGCCCCGCAGGAGCCAGCGAAGCGCTCGGGCGCGTGCCGGCCAGCGAGCCGGCTGGCACGGAACCCCACTGACGACGGCGACCGCCCGGTCGAGGGAGTCCTCGATCAGCGCGTCGTGCAGCGGCCTGAACAGCAGCGGCCACTGCCAGCGCATCCGTCCCTTGGTGCGGGCGCTCAGCACGTGACGCAGCAGCAGGCCATCCTCGCCGGGTGCCAGTTCGTAGCGGTGCTCGCCGAGCAGCCCGTCGGGGGCCGTGAAGCCGAAGCGCACGAGTCGACCGGGCTGGTGCTCGAGGACGCGGTAGCGGATCGGCCCGTGACCGCCCTCGCTGCCGGGGCGTAAGCCACCCCCCAGCAGCATCGCCGGCCAGCGGTCGTGCGGCCAAAGCCGGTCGTCGGGGCCCGCCAGGCCGTCGATCAGAGGGCCGGCGGGGGCGCCGCCGGCCGGCAGGACGCGCTGGTGGACGTTGTCGACCCTCACAACCGCAATATTAGCGCAGGTGTTCTAGAAAGCAAGGATAAGATCTGAGTGGTGGGTCGATCCGCGCGGTACTCGGTCGAGCAGATACTCGACGCCACGGCGCAGCTGGCAGCCGCCAAGGGACCCGCGGGGCCGACGATCGGCGCGATCGCCGAGCAGCTTGGGGCACCGACGGGCTCGATCTACCATCGGTTCGCGTCGAGGGATGTGCTGCTTGCCGAGCTGTGGCTGCAGACCATCTGCTCGTTCCAGGCCGGATTCAGAGAGGCGTTGTCGGGCGCGCCGCCGCGCGCCGCCGGGTTGAAGGCAGCACTGCACACGCCCCGCTGGGTACGCGAGCACCCGGTCGAGGCTCGACTCCTGCTGCTGCACAGGCGCGATGACTTTCTGCCCGCCGGCTGGCCCGCCCAGGTCACACGGCGCGCCGCGGCATTGGAGCGAACCGGCATGGAGGCCCTGCGCGCGTTCTCCACCCAGGCGCTCGGGTCGACGAGCGCCCAAGCGATGCGCCGCGCGCAGTACGCCGCGATCGATCTCCCCTACGCCGCCGTACGCCCCCACGTCCACCGCGACGAATCGCCGCCACCGATCGTCGACGAGCTGATTACTGTGGCCTACAACGCGGTCATACCGTGAACGGCGGGCTACTGCGCATCGGCCGCCTCGACGGACCAGGAAGGCGGGCCGCCACCCAACTCAACGGACCACAGGCACACGGCGGACGGCCTGACATATCCGCCACGGCCATGGCTCACGCGATGACGCAACTCAACGGACCACAGGCACGGCGGGTGCCAGCAGCCAGGTCTGAGCGCGTTTGATGAGGATTGGTGAAAGTGACGGGTGAAAGTGTGTGGCAAGGCACCCCGGCGGGTATAGTCAGCGCCGCATGCAGAGAGTCAAGCGACACGGTCGACCCGGAGTCTTGGCGCTGGCGCTGGCGCTGCCGCTGGCGCTGATCGGCACGGTCAGCATGGCCGGCACGGCCACCGGGAACCCGCTTCAGGATTGCGCGCAGATACCGATCGTCGGCGGAATTCCGCCGTGGGGTTTTCACACGGGACCGCCGATCACCGGCGCGACCGGCAGCTTCGCGCGCGGCCACGGTGATATCGATCTGGCTGCGAGCACGGTGTCTGGCGTGCTCTGCCAGGTTGACCGCGTTCGAGACCAGGCCGACCGCCTGATCATCATGACGGTCGAGCATCATCTTGTGTACCACTCGCACTACGCGGTGATGTGGGGGGTGCCCGGGAATGTCATGAAGATCGTCGTTCGGGTGCAGAGCAGCACCGATCCGAGATGTGAGGTCGGAACCGTCGGGCACGTGACGTTATTCGGGAGTTACAACGGTGTGCGCAGCGATAGTGTCCAGTTTCGGTTCCCGGCCGCGTGCAGCGGCCACGACCATCTCTACCACGGACCCCAGGTCAACAATCAGGTCCCGCCGCTGTAGCGCGAAGCCGGCATCGGTTGTCAGCGGCCGCGGATCAAGCGGCGGCTGCGGCTGGCTCGTGGTCGCGCCGACATATGGCAGCTATACGGGGAGCATCACCGTCAACGGCAGCGCCCGCGCGGCCGCAGAAGAAGCAAGACGGGTCCTAACCGGCCCGTAACGAGCCTGTCACCAGCGTTAGTCCTCGGCGCGGAAGCTGCGCGCCAGTTCGGAGCCGGTCGAGAAGTAGTGTCTGAACACGTAGAGCAAGGGCCGCCAGACGAGGGGATCGATGTGGTGCGTGCCGGGCTTGACGATGCCTGAGTGTGCGTGGACCCGCTGGACGTGGGCCTCGACGATGCGGAAGTGTGCGCCGTCGGGCTGGGTGGCCGGCTCGTGGATCGCGGTGATCGCGGCCTCGAGCTGTAGGGGGCACTCGGCGATGCGGGGCGGCTTGACGGTGTCGCTCGCCTGTTCGGTCAGGCCGGCGGCCTCGAACTTGCGCGGCTCGAAGCGGAATTTGTCGGCCTTGTGCGGCGCCGGCGGGTTGCGGCCGGTCAGCGGCGCCAGTGTCTCGACTTGCCCGACGAGCGCGTCGTGGGGAAGGTTGATGACACATTGACGCTCGCGCTCGAGGTTGGAAAAAGTGTGCGCGGTGTTCTCCCAACCCATGACGACCGTGTAGCCGAGCGCCCAGGCCGAGGACATCGGCCCGATGTTCGCGGTGCCGTCGGCATTGAGGGTGGTGACGAGCGCGATTGGCGTGCCGAAGTAGAGGATCGTGGGCTGAATGACCTGGTGCCTGCTGGCACTGTGGGAGTCCGGGACACCGCGATCGCTGAAGTCGATGCGATCCTTGGCGTTGGCCTCAATCGCCGCCATGCGCCCGCCGGCCACGGTGTGATCGCTGACATCGGTTTTGGTCGTAGTGAAGTCGCCGGCCACGGTGTGATGCCTGATGTCGGTTTGGGTCGTCATGCGCTCGCTCTCCCTCCTTGTATGAGTCGTCGGCGGTGTCGTGTGTGGTGTGGAGTCCAGCGTAAGCGACCGATGGTTCGATGGCCGTCGAATCGTGTTGGGCGTAAGCTGGAGAGCGATGACGGGAGATGCAGATATCGCGGCGGTTGCGGCATTGATTGGAGACCGCACGCGCGCGTGCTTTCTGCGCGAGTTGGTCGGCGGAGAAGCCAGGCATGCGAGCGAGTTGGCGAGCGCGGCGGGTGTTTCGCGCGCGACGGCCAGTTTTCACCTTGGCAGGCTGCTCGAGGCGAATCTGCTCGAGGTCAGGGCGCAGGGACGTCAGCGCGCCTACCGGCTGGCCGGCCCTGGGGTGGCAGAGGCGGTTGAGGCTTTGCAGAGGATTGCGCCGCGGGGAGAGATCCGCTCGCTGCGTGCGGCTGACAGCGCACAGGCAATCGCACGCGCCCGGCTCTGTTACGACCACCTTGCCGGCCGCTTGGCGATCGAGCTGGTCGACGCGATGAACGCTGAAGGGCTGATGACTTTCGCGGATGATCGCTTCGAGCCGACGGAGCAGGGCGTGGGGTGGCTTGGCGAGCTGGGGATCGATGTGGTTGCATTGCGAGCGGCGCGGCGATCGTTCGCGCGCTCCTGCCTCGACTGGAGCGAGCGCCGGCCGCACCTCGCGGGAGCAGTCGGCGCCGCTCTTGCGGCACGTCTGCTGGAGCTGGGCTGGATCGAGCGAGCACCTCGAGGCCGCGCCGTCACGGTCACCGCCGAGGGACGCGATCGGCTGCGCAGCACGCTCGGGATCGAGGCCTGAGGTAGGCCGCCGCCCGGCTCACCGGCCAACAGCCCGCCGGCCCGCACCACATACCGCCCCCACCCAACCCGTCGGCCCCCACCCCGCCCGTCGGCAGCCCCAGACCCACCGCCGCCCCACCTGGCCCGTCGGCAGCCGCCGACCCACCCCCGACCCGCCAACTCACCGGTCCTGCCGTCGTCGAAGCAGGGCCGCGGCGGCGTCCTCGAGGCGGTCGTCGCCCCAGAAAAGCTCCCGCCCGCCCAGGTCCGAGCCCGAGTCCGCACCGTCAAGCAGGACCGTGGGCACACCAAACACCCCTAGGCGGTGAGCCGCACCGGTGGCGTCGCGGAGGGCGAGCTTGGTCGCGGGGTCGCGGGTGGCGGAGTCGACTTCGCGGGGGTCAAGGCCGGCGTCGCGGGCCGCGTCGAGGACGCGCGCCGGGATCGAGAGGTCGTGTCCCTGCACGAAGGCAGCGCGAAAGGCGGACGCCATGAAGTCGCACGCGCGGGAGACCTCGGCGGCAAAGGTGGCGGCGCGCATGGCGTAGAGGTAGTGCCCGGGCCAGGGGTCGGGCCAGCGGATGGGGGGAAGTCCGTAGGCGTGCGCGCGTCGCTCGACCTCCGCCATGCCAGACGCCCTGCCGGCGGGATCGTCGCTCAGCGCCCAGGAGGAGCGGCCGGTGAGCGTGAAGAGGGCGCCGAGGGAGATCGGCTGAAGGTCGAGCGGGGTCGGGATCAGGTCGTCGAGACGGTGCGATGCGAGGTAGGCGTAGGGCGAGCCGAGGTCGAAGTAGAAGGTTGCTGGTGCCACGGGCCTGTCCATTTCGTTTGGTCAAGTGAACGGGATGTCGTTATAAGATAGGAATTAGGTTAGAGAGACCCGAGCGAGCGCGGGTGCGTCCGATCGGCACGATCGGAGCGGGGGGGCGAGGTTCGGGTGAGCGAGTTGACGGTGGCGGCGCAGTGCGCATGTCAGGTGCCGGCGCAGGCGGGGGGGTCGCGGTGCGGGGTGGCCGTGTTGCAGGGCAGGATGGTCGCGGGGCCGGTCGACCGAGTCAGTGAATTGGCGGGGGGCGATTACGCGTCGTTCCCGACGGAGGTGCCGCGTGTTTACGAGGCGGTGCGGGGGGTGGCGCGCGCGGTGCTGCTGAGCGCCGGCCCGGGCGGGTAGGAGTCCGCCACAAATGCGGCAATGAGGTCGGCGAGGCGGGCGGGTTGGTCCCAGGGGACGAAGGCCCGACTATGCGGGACCTGCTCGAGACGAGCGCCGGGGATCTTCGCCGCGAGGCGGCCGGCGAAGCGCAGGGGGAACATCGGGTCCTCGGGCGCCCACGCCAGCAGCGTCGGCAGAGGGTGTTCGTGCAGGCGTTCTGCGGCTTCGAGCGTGTCGCGCGTGTCGATCGCCTTCAGCGTCGCGAGCACGTCGGCGCGGATGGCGCCGTCGCGCAGCGGCGCGAGCCATGCCGCGGTGAGCTCGTCGGGCAGCGGCCGGTGGCGTGAGCATGCCAAAGCCGAGACACCGAGCGACGCAGGCGAGCCGAGCGCACGGCTCGAGCGCTGAGCCAGTAGGCGCCGGGGACGTGGGCCAGCCACTGCAGCGGGACGAACAAAGGTGGCAGGAAGTTCTCAAAGCAGTCGCAGTTGGTCAGCACGAGCGCGCGAGGCGCTCGGGCGCGCTCGGCGGCAAGGATCTGCGAGATCGCGCCACCGGTGTCGTTGCCGACGATCGTGACCTGCCGAGCTCGAGCGCGTCGAGAAAGTCGGCGATCAGGTGGGCGATGCCGCGAGGGGAGCGGTCGGCCCCCGGCGCTAGCGGGGTGCGGTGTGAGCCGAGCGGCCAGTCGGGGACGATGCAGCGGTGCGAGGAGGCGAGCGACGGCGTGACGTTGCGCCACAGGCGCCCGTCGACGAGCAGGCCGTGGACGAACACGAGCGGATCGCCCCTCGCCATCCTCGCGGTAGTGGATGGTGCCCTGCTCGAAGTGTGACGCTCGTGTCCATTGTCCTTCGCCTCCTCTATCGTTGTCCACATTATGTGCCGACTGCACGCAACTATACATACAGACTGCATGACTGTCAATAGACAAGCGGCGCGTTCGGCCGTCGACGCGCGCGAAGCTCATCCGGGCGGCGCGGGCGCTGTTCGCCCGCAAGGGCTACGCCGGGGTCGGCACCGAGGAGATCGTGCGCCGAGCGGGCGTTACCCGCGGCGCGCTCTACCACCAGTTCCCGGCCAAGGAGGATCTGTTCCTGGCCGTCTACGAGCAGGTCGAGCAGGAGCTGACCCGAGCGGGTCGTCAGCTCGGGCCGACGTCGCGAGCCCAATCGCGGAGCTGCGCGCCGGGGTGCGTGCTTTTCCTGGAGGCTGCCGCGCGCCGGAGGTGCAGCGGATCGCCTGATCGACGGGCCGGCGGTGCTCGGGTGGGAGCGCTGGCGAGAGGTCGCGGAGCGCTATGGGCTCGGGCTGGTTGAGGCGGTCATCACGCGCCGCAATCGAGAGCGGCGAGATCGCGCCGCTGCCGCGGCCGAGCCGCTCGCGCATCTGCTGATGGGCGCCGTTGGACGAGGCCGCGTTGCTCGTCGCGCGCGATCCCGAATCCACGGACACGGTGGTGAAGACGTTCGAGCACATGCTGGACGGCTTGCAGCAGCCCCCGGCCAGGCGACGACGCTAGACGCACGCTGGGCAACCAATCATCGGGATCGTCAGCGGCCCTCCGACTATCGACACCAATTAGATAGCGATCAGGGCTGGTCCGACGAGAACTTACCCACACGAGCGCCGGTGCCTCATCGGACCCGGTGCAGTTCACCTTGCCGTGATGGCCGAGCCTGCCAGGCGCGGCGGGTCGATCCCCGTGGTCATCAAGATCGTTGTGCCCCCGGCGCATGCGCCGGGGGCCGGAGGCGCGCATGCGCGCCTCCGACGGGCGGGCGCATGCGCCCGCCCGCGGGTCGGCACATGTGCCGACCCGAACTGCACCCATGCAGTTGCACATGATGTCCCCGAGACCGGGCGCGGGCATCTCGACGCCGTTCGGTGGTCATGCCCGCTCGCCGGGTTGCGCGTTGTAATCGCCGTCGCTGACGTGCCCGCCCCACGTGACCACGCTGCCCTGGTCATCGACCTGCTGCATCGCGAGGTGGGTCATGAAGCGGTCGGGGGCCGCACCGTGCCAGTGGTCCTCGCCGGGCTCGAAGAACACCCGGTCGCCGGCACGGATCTCCTCGACCGACCCGCCACGATGCTGACACCGACCGACGCCCTCCAGAACGAAGATCGTCTGCCCCACCGGGTGGGTGTGCCAGGCAGTTCGGGCGCCGGGGGCGAAGTGGACGCTGGCTGCCGCAATCCGGTACGGCTCGGCGGGCTCGGCGGCGGTATCGATGTGGACGTCGCCCGTGAACCACTCGGCGGGACCCTTGGTTGTTGCGAGGCTGCTTCTCGTGATCTTCATCGTCGCTCCTTCGTCGTCGCTCTTTCACCGTTGCTGCTTCGCCGCCGCTCCTTCACTGTCGCCGCTTTACTGTCGCCGCTGCACCGCCGCTGCACCACCACCCTTGCACCGCCACTCCTCACCGTCGCCCTTTCACCCCCGCTGCCTCACCACCACTCCCCCACCGCCACTCCCTCACCGCCGGCGCAGCCGGGCCTCGAGGGCGGGCTGCGTCCAGCCGTTGTCCGCTGGGTTGATCGTCACCCCCGGCGGGTTGATCTCGTCGATGCGGTCGAGCACGTGCTCTGCGAGGACGATGTCCGCAGCGGAGAGCTGGGACTGCAGGTGCTCGATCGTGCGCGGCCCGATGATCGCGGCGGTCACCGCGGGGTGGCGGATCACGAATGCGATCGCCAGCTCGATCAGGCTGATGCCCGCCTCCTCGGCGAGGTCGGCGAGCCGCTCGACGGCATCGAGCTTGCGCTGGTTCTCGGGCAACGACAGGTCGAACCGGTTCGCCAGGCGCCGGCGGGCCGGAGACGTCGGTCCGCTGATGTCGGCGTGCCTGCGGTAGCGGCCGGAGAGCCAGCCACCCGCCAGCGGGCTGTAGGGGATGACCCCCATGCCGTAGCGCTGGCAGGTGGGCAGCACGTCGTGCTCGATCGCCCGCACGAGGATCGAGTAGGGCGGCTGTTCGCAGCGGAAACGCTCGCGGCCGCGACGCTCGGAGGTCCACTGGGCCTCGACGATCTCCGAGGCGGGAAACGTGGAGTGCCCGAAGTAGCGGATCTTGCCCTGGTGGACGAGGTCGGAAAGCACGCTCAGCGTCTCGTCGATGTCGGTGTTCGGGTCGGGACGGTGGATCTGGTACAGGTCGATCCAGTCGGTGTGCAGCCGCCTGAGCGAGTCCTCCACGCCGCCGACGATCCGCCGCCTCGACGCGCCTCGACGGCTTTGGTCGTCGCCCATCGGGAAGCCGACCTTGGTCGCGAGAACGACGTCGTTGCGCTTGCCGCCCGCGAGCGCCTTGCCGACGATCTCCTCCGACTCGCCCTGCGAGTAGACGTCGGCGGTGTCGATGAAATTGCACCCCGCGTCGAGCGCCGCGTGGATGATGCGGATTGAGTCCTCGTGGTCGGTGTTGCCCCAGGCGCCGAACATCATCGCGCCGAGGCACAGGTTCGAGACGTGGACGCCCGTGCGTCCGAGTGGGCGAAGCTCCATCAGGCTCTCGCTTCCAGTTGAGATGAGATTGCAGACGGCACGCTCGCCTGGACGTTACGCGAGCGTTGCGGCTCGGCTCGCTCCGAGCACGTCCGGATACTGCTGCGCGGTCTCGCCGAGCGCATGATCGACCCGTCGGGCCGAAGACAAACGCTACACTGTGTCTTCGATGCAGAGCTACCAAAGTAATGGCGAATCGAACATGGACACGGTGCCAACGGATGAGTTCGAGGCGTTCGAAGTGGCGCTTCGAACGCTGACAGGGGTTCGCCCAACGTCAGAAGTGAAGACGGCGGGCGTCGAACCCACGCAACGTTCCCGGCGCGACCAGCATATAAGCAGTACGCAGAATCGCACCCGGTAAGCCAGTCACCTCTCGTAGTGATAGCGAGCCTGTAGCACCACGAGATCTTCGCCGAGCACCTGGTAGACGAGCCGGTGCTCCTCAGTGATGCGCCGCGACCAGGCGCCGGCAATCCCGTACCTGAGCGCCTCCGGCTTGCCGATCCCGCCCGTTGGATTGCGCAGCGCGTCGTCGAGTAGCCGGTTGACGCGCTTGACGATCGCGCGGTCTGTTCGCTGCCAGTAGGTGTAGTCCTCCCAGCCCTGCGGGGTGAAGACGAGCCTCACGCCCGGTCGAGCTGATGCTCAGTCGTCTCGCCGCGCTCCGCCGCCTCGGCGGCGTCAAGTAGACGGCGCGCGTTCGCCGGCGAACGAAACAGATAGGCCGTCTCCTGCCAGGCAGCGTAATCGTCGGCCGATATGAGCACGGCGTTGCCGCGCTTGGACGTGATCTCGATCGGCGCGCGATCGTCGTTGACTTGCTCGATCAGCGGGAACAGCGCCCGTCGGGCCTCGCTAGCTGTGATCGCCACTGCCATCTCCTTTTCATCTGGTACCAAATATCGTACCATAGGTGGGAGGCGGGGAGACGTTCCAGCATGGCGCCCGAATGGGTCACTCGGGTCTAGAAGTTGCTCGATCGAGGTGGTCACGCACGTCGCGAGCCAGATGGTCGCTTGCGACATAGCGTGTGGTGGGCCCCCTGCCCTGCTGACTGATCAGCCCGGCATCGAGAAGGCGTCGTAGGTCGCCGCTCGCCGTGGGGGCCGATACGTCGGCCTCGGCAACGTAGACAGCGCGGTCGGTACCCTGGAAGAGGCTCTGCTCCAGGGCGATGACAAGACGGTCTGGCCAGTCGCGCCGGTCCACGAGCTTTTCGAGGTACGCCCATCGCGCACCAGCCTCCGCGAGTTGCCTTCGGCGGCGATGGGCTTGCGCTGTGTGTGCTCGGGCGCAGAGCCTTACGAACGGCGTCGCATCACGCTCAGGCTGAAACGATCCTCCCTGCACCGCCTGCAACGTCGCGTAATAGGCCGCTGTGTTGCTGCCCAGGTATTCCTCAATCGAGACGAACTCGGGTGCCGGCAACCCGCCTCGTGCGAGAACCAGAGACTGGACAAGCCGTGAGATTCGCCCGTTGCCGTCTGGGAACGGGTGGACGGAGACGAGATGCAGATGGGCCATCGCCGCACGCACGATCAGGTGGGTATCGGGATCACCATGGTCAAGCCAGTCCATGATTTCCCCCATGAGCAGCGGCACCTGCTCGGCCGGCGGACCAACATACGCGGGCGGTCCGCCATCCGGACCAGTGACCTCGATACCCCGCCGACGATACCGACCGGGCTCCTTATCCCTCTGGAAGTAGCAGGCATCGAAGTGGAGATCGAGCACGACACGATCCACCCACCGGAACACTGGATCATCGGACATGACGCCGACGTGATCCATCGCCCGCGCGTAGCAGGAGAGTGCCATCCGGTCCTCGTCGGTTGGGTCGGTCGGCTCGTTGCCGCTCGCTATCGCCAGCGTCTCGTCCTCGGGCACGTGGAACCCCTCGATCTCGATCGAACTCTCGGCGGAGGCCGCACGCCACTGGCGGCGCAGAGTGCCAAGCCATCGCCCGGCGACGCTGGCCTGGGTGCCAAGCTCGTCGCACAGCACATCGAACGCCGCGAGTTCGGCCGTTAGCGCAGCATCGGGTCGAGGAGTGCGGTAGATCATATACCTAGTATAGCCGATTAGTCGTATTATCGTCTATAATCTTTATATCTGTAAGCGATCCAGCCGGCCGGTCGCCGATCCGCTGGACCCAGACACCGCCCAGGTCGAAGGCACCGACGACCTCCGCGATCGCAACCGCTGCCGAGGCGACGCGTCCAAACGATGCCCGCCTGCAGAAGGCCGTCCCCTTCGCTCGGACACGCGGCCGGGCGGTCCTGGAACCACATCGCGCGCTGGCTCTCGGGGTATCACGACAGGCCGCCGCTCGGCCGCGATTTGCCGACAAGGCAAGTGCCTGATCGCCTTTGGTGGACAGCCCACCGCAGACAATTGTCTATGGAGACGGCGGGAGTCGAACCCGCGTCCGCAGTCGCGCAAAGGATGGCATCTACGAGCGTAGCCGGCGCTCTGGTCTCGCCCTCCGCTCGCCTCGCCGGCGGGGTTGCGGAGGGCCAGCTTCCTAAGAGTTTCCCCGGGTCGGCGGAAGCGGACTTCGCCGGGTTAGCCTGCTGTCTGATCCCGGTGATCCCCGCCGCAGGCGAACGAGGGCCGAGACCTCAGGCCTGGTTTCTAATCAGGCCGCGAGGGCGTACTCGTGAGAGTCCGCACTTATGGTTTTCCGGGGTGTTTTACGAGGCCGCCCCGGACCTCGGCTCGCAACCACCCCCGCGAACCGACCGCGTCGAAGCCTGTCGTCCCCGGGAATGTGCCGTGTCAGTGTAGCCGACGGGCCCTTGAACGCAAAGCGACGCGGTCCCGGGCCACCTTCGAGGAACCCGACCCCTTCGGACCCGAGGGCCCTCCGGTTTGGGTGGCGCGGCCTCACACCTCGTTGGCCTCGCTCTTTGGCGGCTCGGTACCGCGTCTGGATCGAATTTACGTCGCGGGCGGCGTTGTTGCAAGACCTCTCATGCGGTCCTCCCCGCATCCTCCGGGAAAAACAACGTCGGGGCGCCTTGGGGCGGGCGCCGTTCGAATCCTTAGCCACTGCTTAGCCTGGATCCACCGCGCGGCTGCCTGGTGGGGGGTGATTGGTGCTGTTGGTGTGGGTTTGGGGGGCCTCGTTGGTGTTTTGTCGGCGTGAGGAGCGGCGGGCGTCTTCTCGGGGGACTTGGGGGGTGTGTTTTCGGGTGGCGCTGAGCGCGCCGTGTCGACGTGTTGCTTGGCTGGTCGTCGGTCGTGGTGTTTTGCGCGCTCAGGTGAGTTCTGGTAGCCCGCGGATGCGGGCGAGCGCTCTGGTGAAGTCGTGTTGCCACGGCCAGCGAGCGGGAAGGTGAAGCGTCCACTGGCGGCCCGTGCGGGTCAGGCGGCCTGGTATCCGAAGCAGCCGGCGGCGCATGGTGCGCGCGACGCGCACGGTCTCGCTCGACAGTCCGATCGCCGTGGTCCAGCGCAGCAGGTTGTGCGCGATGGCGGCGATCACTGTCCAGGCGCTGTTGGCGTTGAACTGGCCGGAGGGGAAGTGCGCGAGCGCCTGGTCTTTGAGGTCGCGGATCGTGAGCTCGACGACGGCGTGCTGGCGGTGCTCGGCCTCCACGACCTCCAATGCCTCGGTGCGGTTGGTGATGAACGGGAAATACCGCCAGTCCGGCCACAGCTCTGCTTGCGGCCCGATGAGCCGGGTGCGACGGACGATCAGCCGTCGTCCGTGAGCGGTCGTCTCAGCGATCTGCGCTTCGCCGTCCTTGGGGTAGTCCTCCAGGGGCTGCCACGCCTTCTCGGGGATCTGCTTGATGGCGTCGGGAACCCAGAACTGCAGGCGCACACTGATCGAATAGGACCACCCGGCGCTCTGAAGCCTTGCGATCAGCTTGCTGTTCCAGAACCCCGAGTCGGCCCGCAGGAGCTTCTCGCCGCTCGCGCCTGCCCGCGCCATGCGGGCGATCAGCTCCTCGGTGAAGCGAACGACACCGCGCTGGGTGTTCGCCTGCCCCTTGCGCAACCGAACGTGCAGAACCTCACCGGTCCCGGCCCTGGAGGCGAGCAGCGGGTGGTATCCGCGCTGTTTGGTGTACCCAAAACCGACACCCTCCTTCTTGTAGCCGTAGGCCTGGCCGATAAAGCTGTCCACGTCAACGATCAGCCGCTCGGCGCCCGGGCCAGCGCCTGCCCGCCACGCGCGCACCAGCGCCTGATCGAGTACTCGGTCGAGCTGGCGCACATGTCCGAAAGTAAACGCCCGCAAAAACGTTCCGAGTGTCGAGGGCGCCGGTAGCCAGCCACCCAACAATCGACGCGTGCGACCGGCCCGCAGCACATCACAATCATCGATCGAGTCAGCGCCGAGCAGCATCGCGAACACGAGCGCCATCACCTTGCGGCCCGGATTCGCAGCGCCCGGCAGATCACGCCGAAGCGCCACGAACCGCCCCACGAGAGCCTCGATCCCAAGCCGCCCCGCGAGCGTCGCAACGAGCGCGATCCCCGCATCAGAAACCAGCCGCTCATCATCAAAAACGACCCGCACACCGTCCAGTCCGACCCGCTCGTCATCCTGCACCATACGAGTGACCTCCTGATCCCGGGCCGCGACAGCCGCAATCTGTCGCTACCAAGCCCGATTCAGGAGGTCATTCAACACCCCAACCCGGACAACACCGGTGGATCCAGGCTTAGCCACTGCTTAGTCGTGGTGCCACAATGGAGTAGACATGGATGAGAGTCCCACCTGGCCGGTGCCGGAGAGCGCGATTGCGCAGGCGACTTACCCGACGACGCGCACGCAGCTCGACGGCGAGCCGTTCGGCACGGCACAGCACCAGGACGGCGAGCCGTTTGGCGCGAAGCGTCGCGGGTTGCGGGGACGGATCGGCAGCGGCCTGGCGGGCGGGGGCGCGCTGCTGGCGAAGTTCGGAGCAGGGCTGAAAGCGCTGCTGGTGGCGGCGCCGTACACGAAAGTGCTGCTGACGGGCGGCACGGCGCTGGTGTCGGTGGCGGCGTACAGCCTGTTCTGGGGCTGGGAGTTCGCGGCGGGGTTCGTGGTGCTGCTGTTCGTGCACGAGATGGGTCATGTGATCGCGCTGCGCCGCGAGGGCATCAAAGCGAGCGCGCCGATGTTCGTGCCGTTCATGGGCGCGCTGATCACGTCGCGCTCGCTGGGCGACAACGCGTTGGCGGAGGCGCGTGTGGGCCTGGCGGGACCGATCCTCGGCAGCCTCGGGGCAGCAGCGGTAGCGCTGGTCGGCGAGGCGGTGCACAGCGAAATGCTGATCGCGCTGGCGTACGTCGGGTTCCTGATCAACCTGTTCAACCTACTGCCGATCGTGCCGCTGGACGGCGGGCGCGCGATGGCGGCGATGGCGCCGTGGATGTGGTTCGTGGGGTTCGGCGTGCTGCTGGTGCTCGTGTTCACGCTGCCGGCGAACCCGGTGCTGTGGGTGATCGTGCTGTTCGGCGGCCTGGAACTGTACCGGCGCTGGCGGGCACGCAAAACACGCTCGGCAGCGCAGATGGCGTACTACAGCGTGGCGCCCCGCTACCGGCTGCTGGTGGGCGCCGTCTATATCGGCCTCGCCGCAGGACTGGCCTTGGGCATGTCGGCGACGCACGTCTTGAACTACGCGGGCCACAGCTTCGGTCACCTTTAGGGCCGAGCCCGCTAGGTCCGCACACCGGATGCGGCCGATCGTCTTCGTGAGGCGGCGTCCTCGGGCTCGACGTGGGCCCACCACATCTTCGCCCTTGCGTCCTCGGCCCTCCGGCACCCGTCACCCTCGACCGCCTCAGCCGCACATCCCTACCGCGGGATCGGCCCTCAGGCGCTCTTAGCCTGGATCCACCGCGTGACTGTCTGATGGGGGTGGTCGATGCTGTTGGTGTGGTTTTTGGGTGTCTTGTGTCAAGGCCGATTGAGAATTGACCCTGTGGCGCCGACAGTCTTGTTGGTGTTCGTTGGCGTGGTGGGCGGCGGGTTTCTTCTCGGAGGCCTTGGTGGGCGTGTTTTCGGGCAGCGGTGAGCGTGTCGGTATCGATGGGTGGCTTGGCTGGTCCTCGGTCGTGGTGGTGTGCGCTTAGGTGAGTTCTGGTAGCCCGCGGATGCGGGCGAGCGCGGTGGTGAAGTCGTGTTGCCAGGGCCAGCGAGCGGGAAGGTGAAGCGTCCACTGTCGTCCCGTGCGGGTCAGGCGGCCGGGGATCTGGAGCAGCCGGCGGCGCGTATGGTCCGCGCAACGCGCACGGTCTCGCCGGAGAGCCCGATCACGCTGGTCCAGCGCAGCAGGTTGTGCGCGATGGCAGCGATCACTGTCCAGGCGCTGTTGGCGTTGAACTGGCCGGAGGGGAAGTGCGCGAGCGCCTGGTCTTTGAGGTCGCGGATCGCGAACTCGACGACGGCGTGCTGGCGGTGCTCGGCCTCCACGACCTCTAATACCTCGGTGCGGTTGGTGATGAGGGGGAAATACCGCCAGTCCGGCCACAGCTCTGCTTGCGGCCCGATGAGCCGGGTTCGGCGCACGATCAGCCGTCGCGTCCGTGAGTGGTCGTCTCGGCGATCTGCGCTTCACCGTCCTTGGGGTAGTCCTCCAAGGGCTGCCACGCCGACTCCGGGATCTGACTAATCGCCTCGGGCACCCAGAACTGCAGGCGCACACTGATCGAGTAGCACCAGCCGGCGTTCTAGAGCCTTGCGATCAGCTTGCGATTCCAGAACCCCGAGTCGGCCCTGAAAAGCTTCTCGCCGCCCGCGCGTGCCCGCGCTACGCGGGCGATCAGCTCCTCGGTGAAGCGCACAACACCGCGCTGCGTATCCGCCTGTCCCCTGCGCAAACAAACGTGCAGGATCTCACCGGTCCCAGCCCTGGAGGCCAGCAGCGGATGGTAGCCACGCTGTTTGGTGCACCCGAAGCCGACACCCTCCTTCTTGTAGCCATAGACCTGACCGACGAAGCTGTCCACGTCAACGATCAGCCACCCTGCGCCTGGGCCGGCGCTCGCCCGCCACGCACGCGTCAACGACTCTGCGAGGACCCGGTCGAGCTGGCGCACATGCCCGAAAGTAAACGCTCGCAGAAACGTCCCGAGAGTCGAGGGCGCCGGCAGCCAGCCACCCAGCAACCGGCGCGTGCGACCCACGCGCAGCACATCACAATCATCGATCGAATCAGCACCAAGCAGCATCGCGAACACGAGCGCCATCACCTTCCTGCCCACGTTCGCCCACCCCCGGCCGACCACGACGAAGCGCCACGAACCGACCCACGAGAGCCTCGACCCCGAGCCGCCCCGCGAGCGTCGCGACCAACGCGATCCCCGCATCCCAGACCACACGATCATCATCAAAGATGACCCGCACACCGTCCAGTCCGACCCGCTCGTCATCCTGCACCATACGAGTGACCTCCTGATCCCGGGCCGCGACAGCCGCAATCTGTCGCTACCAAGCCCGACTCAGGAGGTCACTCAACGCCCACCACCAGACAACACCGGTCGCGGTAGGGGCGGCCATTGCTGGCCGCCCCCCGCGCAGATCCCAGCGTGCGGGACTACCGCACTGGGCTCCTGCCTTGGGTGATGGCGGCGAATCGCTGCTCGGGCCAGGTGACCGGCCCCCGCTTTTCGGTCCACCGCGTGTGAGGGTTGGTGGATAGAAGTGAAGGGAGTGTAGCTGGGGGTGCGGTCGGGTCGGGCGGAGCGGAGGCCGTAGGCCGTAGCGGAGCACGATCCGACCGGCGCGTCGCTCACTGGGAGTCATGCCGCCTTGCGGTCGGTGGAGCTGGCGGCGCATTGGGCGGCGAAGGTGGCCGGGGTGAGCATTCCGAGCGCGGAGTGCGGGCGGCGCAGGTGGTAGTCCTCGCGCCAGTCGCCGATCACCACTCGCGCCTCGGCGAGGCTGCAGAGCTCCTCGACGTCGAGCAGCTCGTCACGGACGCGGGAGTGGAAGCTCTCCACGAACGGGTTCTGCCACGGTGAGCCCGGCTCGATGAACACGGTCGCGGTCTTCGATAGTTGACACCAGTCGCGGAGCGCGTGCGCGGTCATCTCCGGCCCGTTGTCGCACCGCAAGAGCTCCGGGGCGCCGCGCTGGGCGCACAGCCGCTCCAGCGTCGCGACGACCGTATCAGCGTCGATAGAGCGCTGCACGAGCATCACCAGCGACTCGCGCGTGAACTCATCGACGATGTTCAGCAGCTTGATCGCCCGCCCGTCGGCGGTCTGGTCGAACTGGAAGTCGAACGCCCACACGTGGTTGGGCCGCTCGGCGCGCAGTCGCTCGGCCGGGACGGTCGAGTCTCCGAGCCGCCGGCGCTTGCGCTTGCGCACAGGAACCCGCAAGCCCTCCTCGCGCCAGACGCGCTGCACCCGCTTGCGGTTGATCTCCCAGCCCTCTTCCCGCAGCCGATGGTGCGCGCGCCGGTACCCCCACCGCGGCCGCTCTCCCGAGAACTTGCGCAGCTCGGCGCGCAGCACTGCGTCATCCGCGGCCCGCTTGGGCTCGTGGCGCTGCGTGGAGCGATGCTGCCCCACAACCCGGCACGCCCAGCGCTCGCTGACACCGAGACGGTCACGCAGCATCGCGACCGCCCGACGCCTACGGACTGGCCTACCAATTTCCCGACGCGATCTCCTTGAGCGCCCGGTTCTCAAGCGCCTGGTCAGCCACGATCGCCTTCAAACGACCGTTCTCGCGCTCGAGCTCCTTCAAGCGCTTGACGTCATCGGCCTTCATCCCGCCGTACTGGTTGCGCCAGCGATGAAAAGTCTGCTCGGAGACCTCGAGGGCCTTGGCGACCTCCGGGATCGTCTCGCCCTCACCGAGCAGCCGCTCAGCCTCCCGCAGCTTGCGGATGATCTGCTCCGGCGTATGCCTGCTGCGTCGCTTCATCGTGAAGTTCCTTCCTCGCCCATCATCATGGACGCAAGAAACTCTCACAAGGGCCGGACCGAACTCAGGGGGTCAGGCCACGCGTGGCTGCTCCCCGATCCGCCGCAACCCTCGGCCGCCAGCATGATCGCCACCAGCACGCCGCCGACGGCGGTCCACTCCGCCTACGCTTTCCGACCCGCATACTCGTGGCCGCTCGCGCGCGCGGCATACCTCCGCCATCTTGTCGAGCATGCGTGTCAGATGCTTCACGCTTCACGTCGGCTTGCTTGATGCATCCGCGCTCGGCGGCTCTGTCCCAGCCAGTACTGCAGCAGCGGGTCGGTGATCCGGTACGGGTCGGCAAGCACCTCGCCGCGGCGCGTCAGCGCGGCGCGTGCGTCGCCCGCCGCCCCGCCGGTAGGCAGGCCGAAACGTGCCTGTGTGTAGTGGGAGCCGAGGCTCTGCGGTGAGAGCGCCAGCGCGAACAGCACACGCACCTGCAGCCCCGGTAGCACGTCGAGCAACCGTTCGAAGCCCTCGGCGAGCGACGCGGCCACCTCGTCGAGTGCCGCAATCCACTCATCGAGCGTGGCCGGTATGCGGGCGGAGGTGTGCTCCCACAGATAGTGCGCCATCAGGATCGCGCGCTGCGGATGCCCGCGCACCAGCTCGAGCAGCGTATCGAGCGCCTCTCCCGGGTTGCGGCCGGTCTCGGCGAAACGGCGCTCGATGTAGGCGCCAAGCGCATCGGCAGGCAGCTCGCCAAGGTTGACTGGCGCGGCCTGCCCAAACAGTGGACGCTCGCGCTCGCCGAACAACTGGTTCATCAGCCCCGGCTCCGAACCGGCAAACAGGTAGCTCGCGGCTGCGCCATGGTGCTGGATATGGCTCCTGATCAGACCATCGAGGCCATCGAGGCGCAGGACTTCGTGAAACTCGTCAAAAGCGACCAGCACGCGCCGCCCCGTACGCTTGAAGGCATCCTGCGGCAGATCGAGCAGGCGGTGCAGCGCAGGCAGTGGGTCGGTCTTGGGTTCTGCCTCCAGCCGGGCCGCGATACCGCCCGCACCGAGCGACACGCCGAGGTTCCACGAGCGCATCAACGTGCGTACCGCCCTGCGCACCGGGCCGTCCGTCGCCCGTCGGTAGGCATCCTCGATGCGCACCGCGACGTCGCCCAGCGACAACACACGACTGAAGTCGACGCTGATCGTGGTCATCTCCAGTTGTCGCTCAGCCTCGATCCGCAGCCGGCGGATCAGCGTGGTCTTGCCGTACCGGCGCGGGGCGCTCAGACGGGCGAAGTGCCCCCCCTGCGCGAGATCGAGCAGGCGTTGCAGCTCCTCCTCGCGGTCGATCAGATCGTCGACCGGACGTTGAAACACGAACGGGTTGATCGGTGCCACGTTGGGAACGTAGCAGGTTCTACGCTTTGAGCGTAGTGTTTGCTACGTTGGGAGCGAAGTCGATGCCGCGCGCCGACGCGCGGCATCGACTGGCCGCGACATGTGGATGATCACTCACAAAAGCAATCTCGCCTGTCCTCGTGCCGGTCTTCGGGCTGAGTGCTACCGCGCCGCGGCCTTTCGCGCCGACTGTTCTGTGCCTTCCGCTTCGCCCTCGCACATTTCGGTCGCTTCCTTGGCGCGCCGTGTCAGGTTTTCAGTGAGGATCGTCCTGCCGGCCCTGTCGCGGACCACGAGTTCGCTCGGCGCCGTCGCCGCGGCCGTGTAGACGAGCACGCCGCCCGCGTGCAGGTGGGCGGGGATCGCTACGCGGCGCAGCGCGTGCAGCTTGCCGGACGTGCGCGCAAGCACGGCGGTGTCGGCTGGCTGCTTGAGTACGCCGTACAGCACCGCGTAGAAGTGCGGTGTGCAGTCGTACCACAACGTCCACGGGAGCAGGCCCTGTCTCCTGCCCCCTGACGCACTTTCCCCGCCGGCGCCGGCGAAACCGTTGCCGACTTTGACATCCAGGTCGAAATAGATGTGACCGAGGAAGCGGTACGCTTCGCCCACGATCGAGAACTCCGGGTCCCCGGGCACGCGGTCGCGGACGAGTGCGCGGATGCCTCCTCTCAAGTATTTCAGCGTCTGCTTGTCGCATTCCCGAATGCGAGGCAGCTTCACCACCCGCAGCGTTCTGCCCTTGGCGTTCAGCTCGGTCAACGACACCGGGATCGGCTTGGGGCCGCGCACCACCTGGTAGTAGAGGCCGAGCGGGCCGCCCAGCCGCGCCGGCACGATCGCCGGACGTGTGGTGATCTGCCTGCCGTTGCTCAACCGCAAACGCACCTCGCGCACCGCCGGACCCGTGCGCCCTTCGATCGTCAGCAAACCCCCGCTGCAGTTCACACTTGACGCGGGTCTCGTTTCACCGCGCGAGAAGCAGCCACTCACGCCGCCTTCCATCGTTGTCACGATCCTGATGCTCAGCGGATACCCCGGCGGGCATTCACTACCGCCGCCGCCGCGGCTGCTGGCCGCCGGCTTTGACATGAGCAGCACTTCGTACCTGCCGCCCGCCGCCGTTCTCCCCCTGTCGATCACGGTCGCGCCCGCCGGAGGATGCGAAACGGTCGGCGACGGTTCGGCGGGCGCGATGCCCAGCGCGTCGTCGAGCCGGCGGTAAATGCCCTGCAGCCCCAACGCCTTGCGCTTCTCCTCGTAGAGCTTTTCGACCTGCGCGTTCAGCGCCCGCTCGGCCGCGTCTTCGGCATGCGGGTATGACGGCTTGCCGATGGTGGAACTCGCCAGGTCGCGCTCCGCCGCTGCTGCTGCCCTGCTCCGCAGTTCTTTCGTCGCCGCCGGCAGCGTCCGGTAGCCGCTCGCGACCCACGCCTGCATGTCGGCGCACACGTCGGGCACCGGTTGCGCGAGTTCTGCTTCCAGGCTTGCGTCCCCGGCGCTCACGGAACGCGTCACCGCCGCGTCGCTCCAGCGCAGCGTGCGCGTCGCCGCCGCGAACGCGAGCAGCGCCTGACGCTCGGCCTGCCCTGCCGTCAGGTTCTCCGCACGGCCCAGCTCGAATTCGAGTTCGTTCAGCTGTTCGCCCTCGCGCTTCGATTCGCCGACTTTGCGCGCAAACGGCGTGCCCGGCGGGGATTCCGGCGGGGCGCCCTTCAATACGCCCGGGCATTCCGCGCCGACCCTGCCCGCCCAGCCTTCGAGGACCGCACGCGTCGCCGGCGCGTTCGCCAGCGATTCCTGCGCGTAGTTGTACACCGCGGTCAGGTAGGCCCTGGTCGACGCCTGGTCGGAGGGTGTGGCCGACCCAGCGGAGGCTGGCGTCGACCCGGCGGGGGGGGCGGCCGCGAGCGCCGCCGTGGCCACAGCGGCGGCTGTTGCGCATGCCCTCAGTGGGCGGCGCCGCCGGCGTGGCCGGCCCGCACGCGGGTGCTGACAACTCGCTTCTGACATGGGCGGAGCTTACCTGAGGTCTCTGCTCCGAGCTGGACTCGCTGTTTCAACAGCTCGTTGCGAGGGGCGAGTGCGCGGCAGACCTCTGCAACGCGATCCGCGAGCTTCCCAGCGGGCTGTGAAAGTCGGCCACCAAATCGGCGTGCCGCTGCGATCCCTACTGACCCGCCTCGACCCTTGCGATGTCGCCCAGGATCGGGCCAGACTCACCTACGAAGTATCGGAGCCAATGCCTCGCGTACTGCACATCCAACGCGCCGCCGTGGATCGGGCGTTGCAAACAACGTGTCAAGAGCTGCCGGCACGTCGTCGCCGCGATCTGGGGCAGGAGGATGTTTACGTCATATCGTCAGTCGCCACGGGGTCTGACAGGCGGCGCAACGGTTCCGGTGCTCGCGGCGCCTTGCCCGACTGCACGCGGCTCGCGCGTCGGACCATCCCACGCGCAGTTCACGGGTCGGGGCGTCAGCCGGCGCTCGCGCGCTCGGTCTCGATCCCGTGGTTGAGCCCTAGAGTTGTCCGCCGTGGCGGCGGGTTGCCTCGCCTCGCGTAGCGCGAGCGCCTCGATCGCGTCGCGGGCATTCTGTGGAGTGTCCTCGATCTTGCCTTCGCGCCAGGCGGCGGCGAAGTCGGCTGGCGTGCGGCCGGTGTGGGCCTGGAACTCCTGCGTGCGTGCATCCAGGTCGTGAGGCTGCTCGCGGGGTGCCACGAAGCTGTCCAGAATCCGCTTGACCTCATCGGGTGGGGATCCGCAGAGCGGTCTTGCCGACGCGAATCGCACGGATCTCGCCGCGCTCGATCTGGTTATAGACCGTGCTCTTGTCCAGGCCAAAGTGCTCGGCGAAGTCTTTGATCTTCCAGTACTGCCTGTCGAAATCGGTCATCGTGTGCCCCAGCAACTTGGCTGACGAACTAGTGGTCGCTCCGCCTAGTTCGCTGATGCTTACCGGTATTGTTGTGCGCTCTATTGCAGGCGATTGCGGTCACGTGATTGATCAGCGAACCTCGCGGAGGACCCACTAGAGTTGATCATGAGTATCGACACGATCGACGAAATCAACAGCGCCGGGGTCAACGACATCCTCCGCTTCCTCCGTGGGGCTTGTCTGGTAGAACCGCGCGGTGTCGCACATCGGTACGTTCGTGTCCCGCCGCTTTGAGGAGCTGCATGCGCTCCTGAACGCCCGCGCGGCTACCTGCTGGACTTCAGCGGTCGGGAACTCCCACGCTGAGTAGACGATCCTCCGCTTGGACTCGTCCACATGCGTGCCGTGCTGCTGCCGGACGCCGATGACCGATTGTCTTCGTGAGGCGGCGTCCTCGGGCTCGACGTGGGCCCACCACGTCTTCGCCCTTGCGTCCTTGCCTCACTCGACCCTCGACCGCCCCAGCCGCACGTCCCTACCGGGATCGGCCCTTAAGGGGCCGTCTCCTCGAGAGAAGGGGAGCCTCGCGTTGCTCTGGCCACCACATACCGGCTCGTCACGCGGAATGCGTCGGGCTGCTCGTTGGCGGCGCTGAAAACCTCCAGCGCGCGAGCACGTACCGCCTGTAATTCGCGGCTGGACGCCAGAGCGCCGCGCGCAGCGATCCACATCGGGTGGTCGCTCAGCTCGTGCTCGAGGAAGTCCTTCGGCGAGGTGGCGGTGAACGGCAGGCGCTCCTCGTGCAGCTCGACCGAGAACCCGTGGGGGTCGAGTAGCCCGGCGAGGGCATGCTCGTCGTGCCAGGCAAACGGCGCCGGCGCAGCGGGTGAGCCGACGGCCGGCGCGAGCGCTTCGCGTCGGATCTGCGCCACGTCGTAGAGCGCTCCTGTTGGGAGCCAGGCGGACAGCACGATCCGTCCACCCGGCGCGGTGACCCGCGCCATTTCGGCGACGGCAGCGTGTGCGTCGGGTGCGAAGATCACGCCGAAGACGGACACGACGACGTTCGCGCTGGCGTCTTCGAGCGGCAGGGCGCTGGCGTCCCCCTGTGCAAAGCTCGCCTCGAGCCGCTGGTCGGCGGCGTTCGTACAAGCGACGTCGAGCAACCGCTGTGATGGATCGATACCCGTGACTTGCGCGCCGCGCCCAGCCGCGAGCAGCGCGGCGTTGCCCGTGCCGCACCCAACATCAACGACATGTTCGCCTGGCGCCGGCGCAGCGCAACCCACGACGACCTCCGCGGCCGGCAGCAGCTGCGATGCGATCCGCTCGTAGCAACCCAGTCCCCAGTCCATGGCGCCCCGAGTCTACCTGGGCCCGACCGCCGCTAGACCGCCGCCTGCGCTCCTGTGCCTCCCTAGCTGCTCCCCCCGCCCGGCCCCGCCACCCCCCGTCACAAACCGAGCCCGCCGCGCGTATAACCAAAAGATGGCAACCAGCGCAAGCGACGAGGAACTGCTCGTGTCCGGCAGGCCGGAGGGCTTCGCCGAGCTGTACGAGCGGCGGTGCCCGCTGGTCAGGGCGTACGTGCGCCGGAGGGTCGGCCCTCACCCTGAGCTGGTGCTCGATCTCGTCGCGGAGACGTTCGCCCGCGCGCTCGACCGGCGCGATCAGTTCGACCCACGGCGTGGGGAGGCAAGCGCGTGGCTCGTGGGGATCGCGCGCAATACGCTGCTCGACGCGGTGCGCCGGGGCCATGTCGATGATGAGTCGCGGCGCCGGCTGGGCATGGAGCGGATCGTGGTCGAGGACCGGCAGCTGGAGCTGATCGAGTCCCGGAGCGGTGGCGAGCTCGAGCAGTCGCTGCACAGTTTGCCGGCGGGGCAGCGCAGCGCGATCGAAAGGCATGTGCTCGAAGACGAGCCGTATGCCGCGATCGCGGTTGGGATTGGCTGCTCGGAGCAGGTTGTGCGCAAGCGGGTGTCGCGCGGGTTGGCAGTGTTGCGTCGAAAGCTGGAGCAGAGCGCATGATGGACCCATACACACGACTCGGAGAGGAGTTGGCCAGGGCGGCTGAGCGGAGGGCGGCGCCGGGCAACGGCAGCGTGAAGGCCGGTGCCGCCGGGCGCCGGCTGCGCGGCGGCCGCCCCCGAGTGGTGGTGGCTGCCATCGCACTGCTGCTCGCGTGCAGCGCGGTCGCGGCCGCGGCGACGGGGTTTCTCAACGGGGCGCCGGTGAAGCCGGAAGTGACGCCGAACCCGAATGCGGGCAATGGTGTGCCGGTCGGTGGCGGGAAGGCCGCGCAGCTGGCGCTGGTCGCGGCGGACCCGACGGAAAGCCTGCCGTGGGGTTTGCGGGTGCTGAAGACCACGCGGGGACAGACGTGTGTGCAGGTCGGTCGTGTCCAGGGCGGTCGGATCGGCGAGCTGGGGCTGGACAGCGCGTTTGACGGCGATGGCCGCTTTCACCCGCTGCCCGCCGCGGTACTGCCTCCGGGGTACGGGGGGGCGGCGGGTTTCGACGAATGTGTGGACGCGGGCCAGACGCTGATCTTCGAAGACGCCAAGGCCGATCGCAGCGCGGTGCGGTTGCTGCCGGAGGAGTTTGCCGCGCCGCACGCCGAGCGTATCGCCCCGCCGGCGAAGCACCCGGGCCCACCGGCGGAAGGCCCGACCCCGCCGGCTCGAGACCTGCGCGCTGTTGCATACGGGCTGCTCGGGGCGCACGCGATCAGTGTGACCTACCGAACGGGTGGCGGGTTGCACACCGTTCCCGTCAGCCCCCCGGCGGGCGCGTTCCTGATCGTCGAGCCCGCCGGCCAGTTCGGCCGTCCTTCGGAGATCGGTGGCTCGATGTCCGGCGAAGCCCGCCGGGGCGCCGTGGACGTGTTGATCGGCGGCTTGCCGAAGGTCCGGCCATCCCCGATCGTGAGCGCGGTGACGTTCCGTTTCGGAGGGCGTGTGTGTTCCCAGGGGGTTGGTGCCCCAGTCCGGACGCCGTGCCCCAGGGGGCACCAAAGGGCGGCCAATCCACGTCCGTTCAACCCGACGCGCAGCCTGCACGAGCCGGTCGGGTTGAAGCTGCTGCCCCAGTCGCAGGCGGAGTGCGCGGCAGCGTTCCTGCGCGACCCGTGTTACAAGGGCCAGGTCAGTTTCCGGGTGCCATACGCGGTGCGCGGGGCGGGTACCGATTACAACGTCGACGCTATCGCAAAATGCAAGGTCGGCGGCCGGCCGGAAACGAGTTGGGATCTCGAACGGGACGTGAAGGCTCACGAACTCGTCACCACCGTGTCGCTCGGAAAGTTCGTCTACACCCCGAGCTGCGCACCAACCGAGTCGTTCCGGGTCAGCTACGTGAACCTGCGCGGGCCCGCGCGCGCCACACCGCACGAATCGGTGATCGTTGGCAGTGTCAAGATGAGCAAGGCAACCTTCGCCGGCGGCGCACCAAAGAGCAGTAAGCGGTGACAGCGGGCGATGGTTTGGGTGTGTGATCGTCCGCGCGTCGAAGCCCACCCACGAGCCGGCCGGCGCGGGGCATCCGTGCCCCGCGACAGTGGGGGAGCCCTCAGCCGACAGCCACCAGCCACCAGCCGGCCGGCGCCAGCCACCCGCCGCCCGGCGCCCGCCTCCGCGGGAACAACCTCCCCGGGGTCCTGCAGCTAGTGGGACTTTCCGGGTGCTTGTGCTGGCCGGTGGTTGAACGGTGGCTGGCAGTGTGTGGGTTTCGGCTTGCGAGCTGGGTTTGTGGGCTGTTGTGGGCTGGCTGTGGGGGCAGATTTGGCGTGTGTCCTAAAAGAATGGGTCGTTTTGAGGGCCGGTTGCGGTTGAAGATCCCTGCGATCACTCGCTTCTGGCGGCCGTCCCGTCCGATGGCGGCTATGTGGTATGACGTAAATGGCGAGCCTCACGAGGAAGATCGTCAACGGGCGCTCCTACTACTATCTGCGCGAGACCGCGAGGGTTGGTGGGCGCTCGAAAGTGGTGCGCACCACCTATCTGGGGCGCGCGGAGGACATCGAGCGTCGCTTGGTGACCGCGGCCGAGTCCAAGGGCGATCGTGGTTGGGAGCTTCGGCGCGGTCGCCGCGGCGTGGAAGGTCTGCTCCGAGTTCGTGGTGGCCGAGGCGATCGACCGGGTGGAGTGCCTCCGCTCGCGTGGACACCTGAACGCTTGGGTCCGTCGGGCCCGGCAGGAAGGATGTGGTGTCCATGCCACGCAGTCGTCCCCCGTACCCGGAGGAGTTCCGTCGTGAGGCGGTCGAGCTGGTCCGTTCGAGTGGCCGGTCGGTCAACGAGATCGCGAAGGATCTCGGGGTCAGCGGCCAGTCGTTGTCGACCTGGGTCAACGTGCTGAGATCGACGCCGGTCGCGCTCCGGGCCTGACCAGCGAGGACCGCGAGGAGCTGCGAAGACTCCGGCGTGAGAACCGGATTCTTCGCGAAGAGCGGGCGAATTCAATCGGTTGTCGCAACGACACTCGATTGAGAGGAGTTGCGATGAATGGGAAGCGGCGGAGGTCGGGTCGGGCTGGGCGAGCGAAGATGTACTCGCCGGGTCGTCCGCCGGGGTGGCGTAGGGAGCACCGGCAGCGGTTCTGGGCGGCGATCGCTCGCGGCGCATCGAGCGATGGTGCGGCGGTCGAGGCGGGGGTATCGACGGCGGTGGGCGTCCGGTGGTTTCGTGAGGGTGGCGGGATGCCATCAATGACTCAAGCCCCGTTGTCGGGGCGTTACTTGTCGTTCGCTGAGCGCGAGGAGATCGCGATCTAACATGCCCGTGGGTATGGGGTCAGGGAGATCGCGCGTCAGCTCGGACGTTCCCCCTCGACGATCTCCCGGGAGCTTCGTCGTAATGCCGCGACCCGCAGTGGCTATCTGGAGTACCGGGCCAGCACCGCGCAGTGGCATGCCGACCGTCGCGCGCGGCGGCCGAAGACGGCGAAGCTCGCGGTCAACCCGGAGCTGCGGCGCTATGCGCAGGACCGTCTCTCGGTGCTGTGCAGCGGCCGGACGGGGCCGCTGTGGCTGGCCCGGATGTGCGGTGGGCCGGTCGGCGTCACACGGGCCCCGCAAGGACCGGCGGTGGGCGAAGTCCTGGAGCCCTGAGCAGATCGCTCACCGGCTGCGTCTGGATTTCCCCGATGATGAGTCGATGCGGGTCTCTCACGAGGCGATCTACCAGTCGCTGTATGTGCAGGGCCGCGGCGCGCGTTGCGGCGGGAGCTGACTGCCTGCTTGCGGACTGGCAGGGCGCTGCGGGTCCCCAGAGCCCGCACGCAGGGGCGAGGCAAGAGCTTCGTGACCCGGGAGGTCCTGATCAGCGAGCGGCCCGCCGAGGCCGAGGACCGTGCTGTTCCCGGGCACTGGGAGGGCGATCTCATCCTCGGCTTGGGGCGCTCGGCGATCGGCACGCTGGTGGAGCGCAGCACCCGGTTCACGATGCTGCTGCACCTTCCGCCCATGGACGGCCACGGCCCGCGTGTGAAGAACGGCCCGGCGCTCGCCGGTCATGGTGCCGAGGCAGTCCGTGACGCGATCGCCGAGGCGATCACGACGCTGCCTTTGCAGCTGCGTCGGTCGCTGACGTGGGATCAGGGCGCTGAGATGGCCCAGCACGCGCAGCTACGCATCCAGACCGGCCTGCCGGTCTACTTCTGCGACCCGCGAAGCCCGTGGCAGCGCGGCACCAACGAGAACACCAACGGGCTGCTGCGCCAGTACTTCCCGAAGGGCACCGATCTCGCCAGGCACAACGCCAGCGATCTCGCCGCAGTCACTGCCACGCTGAACAGTCGGCCACGCAAGACACTCGGCTGGCGAACACCAGCAGAGGCCCTCAACCAGCACCTCCTCAGTTGCTCAACATCTGGTACGGCCCCTTCGGGGTCGTCTCTAGCTGACGGGCGGGGGACACATCTCACTCACGGATAAAGAGAATGATCTTTCGCTCTTTCACCTATACTGAACGACACACTGTTGCGAGGACCGGTTGAGCCTGGGCAACAGCGGTCCTCTTCACCAGCCGCTGCGAGAAGGCCGGCATCACGCCGTCGACCGGTTCCAAGGGCGACTGCTTCGATAACGCGGTCAGCGAGAGCTTCCACGCCTCATTGAAGAAGGAACTCATCTACCGCCACACCTGGCCCACCCGCGCACAGGCACGCACCGCCGTCTTCGAGTACATCGAGGGCTGGTTCAACCCCCCCGCCGCCGACACTCCACCCTCGGCTACCTCTCCCCGGCCGACTACGAGCACCAGCACGAACACCAGCTGCTCACAACGCCCGAGACGTCAGCGCCCAACGCCCCGGCCATCGCATGAAGGCCACCACCACCACCGACGACGACGACGACGACACGCGCGGCGCGCGGATCCTGCTCGTTCCGCCTCCGCCTACGGCTCCGGCTCCACGAGGAGGATCAAGTACCACAGATAAACTGCATCAAGTCAACCCGTGTCCACGGAAACGAGGGCGGCCCAAGCTTCACCGCCGCTTGCACGACCCGATCACGGATTGTTGCGATTCCCAGCCGGCGGAGGTTCCCGCCGCGCTTGGGGATCATCCGCTCCCTGACCGGCAGTGGCCGGTAGCTCCCAGTCCGTAGCTCCTCACGAAGCCCAGCCAGAAGCTGCTGCACGCCCAACCTATGCTCGACGTAGTAGGCGGTATCACCGTCCACGCCAGCTGAGCGCGACCCACGGTTCGCTCTGACCCGTTGCCACGCGACCTGCAACGTGGCTGGATCACAAACGATGTTATGGAGGTCGGTGAACCTCCGGTCCTGATCATCTTCAGCCCGCTTGTTGAGCTTGCTCTGGATCTCAAGTACCCGCGCCTGAGCAGACCTGGCCTCAAGCAACGACGCGTCGCTATTCAACGACGACCTCCTCGCATTCCAGCCGCAAACCCAAAACCTGCTGCCTCCCTTCGCCATGCAGCCGGCTTTCCCGGCCTCGGACTACTACGGAGGCTCCGCCCCCGCCCGGTGGCATCAGCCGACGCTGAGCCTTCCCTACCCCAAATAGAGGGTGAGGGGACCACCGGCGGGTTCCCACGTTCACTGCCGATCGATCGACGGGATAGACGACCAGCTTCTCCCCTGCGCGGGCCTGCCGCGACGACAAGCGCAGTCACTCGCCGCGAGACCCCGCTACGGCGTTACCGCCGTCGCCAGGGACCGGGTCCCCCGGAGAATTTCGGGGTTCCCACGCACCGCATAATCAGCCCAAATCCACCGGGTTAGAGCCGACCGCGTCGCTTGAGGGGATTCAATCACTGGTTCACTCTCGTTTCGCCGCTCCGTCTCGCTTGCCGCACCCGTGAAGTCCGGTAGTCCCTCCGCGTCACGGCTTTGTCAGGGCCGCTTCCCACCCTCCCCCGCAGCTCCGGGATCAGGCTGCCCTCAGCTACCACCAGGCCGCTGCGGCAGACCAGCGGCGGGGTCTCTCACCCCGCTCGATCCGACAGCGCCTCGTGGCGCACCTTCTCATCGACGCACAGCACGACCGCGCGCTCGGGCGGGTTCAAGTAAAGGCCGCTGATGTCGTGGACCTTCTCGATGAACAGCGGGTCCTTGGAGAGCTTCCAGGTCTCCTGACGATGGGGCTGCAGCCCAAAGGCGTGCCAGATCCGCATCACCGCGTCCGGGGTCATCCCGACCTCTCTGGCCATCGACCGGGTCGACCAATGCGTCGCGTTCTTCGGCGCGCTCTCCAGGGTCTTGGTCACGACCCGCTCGACCTGCTCGTCAGTGATCGATCTGGGTTTACCCGGACGCGGCTCATCCGCAAGCCCTTCAAGGCGACGCTCGGCGAACCAGTTGCGCCACTTCGTGACCGTCGGCCGCGAGATCTCCAGCGCCTCGGCGATCTCGGCATTGGACCACAAGCCCTCCGCAGCCATCAACACGATGCGCGCCCTCAACGCCAGCGCCTGAGCGCTCGTCCGGCGCCGCGTCCAGCCCTCCAGCACAGCGCGCTCTTCATCCGACAACTCAATCGAAACAGCAATAGGAGTAGGCATAACCACCACCTACCCTAACCGCAAACGAATTAAACCATCACGACACTAGTGGTGCTCCGTTAGGTTGTTGAAGGGTTTGGTGTTGGTTGGGCGGGCTGGGAACTGCCAGGTCGCGGTCAGCGTCAACGCGGCGACCGGATTCGGCGTCCTGCTCGTTGGACTGGCGGCTGTGCATGCCTGAGGAGTGGGATGAGGAGAGTGAGTTCAACGAGGAGCGGCGGGTGAAGGCCGGGGTGCCCGAGGATCTGCACCACGTGGAGCAGTGGCGGCTCGCCCTGGAGATGATCGACGAGTTGATTGGCTGGGGGCTGACGCCTGGGGTGATACTCGGTGACGGTGCCTATGGCGATAACACCCAGTCCCGCCAGGGATTGGAGGATCGCGGGTGCTCCTATGCGCTGGACGTCAAGGCCAGCACGTCGGCCTACGCGCAGGACGTCGAGCCCGAGCAGCCCGAGTACCAGGGGCGCGGCCAGCCGCCGAAACACCGCTACCGCCAAGACCCCTCATCACTGAAAGAACTCGTGCTCGGCGTCGGCCAGGAGGAGGCCGTCAAAGTCAAGTGGCGGGAGGGAACTCGCGGTGAGATGACCTCGCGGCTCATTACCATGCGAGTGAGACCCGCGAACATCGAGTCGCGACGCCAAGGCACATAAAAACGGCGAAGAACTCACCCTCGTTTGGTTGATTTGTGAGTGGCCTGACGGCAAGGAGCAGCCGGTCAAGTACTGGCTCTCCAACATGCCCGAGGACACCAGCCTTGAGGATCTGGTCCGGCTGGACAAGTTGCGCTAGCGGATCGAACATGACTACCGCCAACTCAAGGACGCGCTCGGACTCGACCACTTCGAGGGCCGCTCCTACCGCGGGTTCAACCACCACGTCACCCTCGTCAGCGTCGCGCACGCCCTTCCTCACACTGGAGCGCAAACAACGCCCCCCTCAACTCAGGGCGGCAGCCTAACCCTCCTCCAGGCCCTCCGGAAACTACAAGCACTCCTGGCCCACTGGACCGGAACACGCCCCGCATGCCGCAAAGAGCCCCCGCCCGAAAGCCCCCTACAAGGACCACCAACCTAACGAAGCACCACTAGAGTCGCGCGGCGGACGGTGCCAGCCCGCCGAGGACCAGCGTGAGCACGCGGCTGGCGGCGGCGGCGCGGGCCGCCGGCCCGTCGGCTCGCTCCATCGCACCGCGGACCATGAGGAGCACGAGGAAGATGTCGTCGAGGGAGACGTCGCGCCGTAGTGCGCCGGCGGCCTTGGCGTCGCGCAGCGGGTGCTTCATCAGCTCGGCGATCCGCTGCCGGTCGCGCTCGAGCTGGGAGCCGACGCAGGCGTCCTTGCGCGCCAGCTCGCTGAGGGCGTAGACGCGGGCCATGCCCTCGACGAGGCTGCGCAGCAGCACGAAGAAGGCGTCCGGGTCGCCGGCGTGCTCGGCCGCGAGCAGCGCGATGCGCTCGACCTGCTCGCCCAGGATCTCGGCGGCGAGCGCGGTGCGGTCGGGAAAGTTGCGGTACAGCGTCGCCTGTCCGACGCCGGCGCGGCGCGCCACCTCGCACATCGGGACGTCGGCCGACTCCGCGAAAAGCTCGCGGGCAGCGTCGAGGATCGCCTCGCGATTGCGTTGGGCGTCCTTGCGCAGCTGCTCCCTCGGCGCCGCGACCTCCACGCCCGCAGTGTACAACCGGACAGCCGCTTCCGAAAGCGCTGGCTACCGGCGACCGGCCGAAAGCTCTCGCTACGGGCAAGCGGCCAGATTACCGGGCCACAGGGTCATCACCAGAGATACCGTCGGTTTGTGCTAAAAAGCGGTGCTCCGGACAGCGATGTCCGGATACGCGAGATTCGATCGGCGCCCAGGCCCGATCGGCGGTAAAAGCCCTGTAAAACCCCCCGACCCTCGAGGAGCGTGGCCGTGTACACGCCTGCTGTGACGTCGAGATCGATCGCGCGGGACCGCACGGCGAGCATGGCTATGCACACGCCTGCTGTGACGTCGAGACCGATCGCGCGGGACCGCATGGCGGTACGCGGCGAGGGCGGCTGCCGGCGCAGCCGTTTCGCCGGCCCTGTTCTCAGACGCCGGGCGCCGTGTCACCTCGCCACCCCGGATGGTGGTTGCTGATGCGCCAGGGCCCGCTCGCCGGCCGGTATCCCGCGGTGGCGGCGATGGTGATGTTCGCGCTGATCCCCTACCTGGCGCTGTCCGCGGCGCTCGGCCCGCTGACGCCGATCATCGCCAAGCAGCTGCACATGAGCCTGCAGACGATGAGTCTCAGCTCGGGCCTGGGCAACGCCGCCTACGCGGTCGGGACGGTGCTGGCGGTCCAGTTCGCCCAGCACCTGCCGCAGCGAAGGATGTTGGTCGCGTACGCCGCGATGCTGGTGGTCGGGTCGGTGCTGACGGCGGCAGCGCAGGACCCGGGCATGTACATCGCGGGCCACATCGTGCAGGGCCTGTGCACGAGCCTGCTGCTGATCGCCGCCGTGCCGCCGCTGGCGATCGGCTACCCGGCGGACAAGCTGCGCACCACGGCGATGATCATGAACATGTGCATCTTCGGGGCGGTCGCGCTCGGCCCGACGATCGGCGGGTTGCAGGCCAGCGCACACGGTTGGCGGCCACTGTTCTGGATCGTCGCCGCGATCGCGCTGGTGGCGCTGGTGCTGTCCGTGTTGACGTTCGAGGACGCGCCGCCCGCGGACCCCGACTCGCCGCGCGACCTGCCGGCGATCGCGCTGGCGGCCGTCGGCTGCGTGGCGGCGTTCTTCGGCGCCTCGGAGCTGCTGACCCACCGTTTCCTCGACGCCCTGACGATCGTGCCGCTGCTGGGCGGTCTCGCGACGATCGTCGTGCTGATCGTCTACCAGTACCGCGCCAAGCGGCCGCTGCTGACGATCCGCACGATGCTGACCAGCACGATCCCGGTGGCGGGCATCGTGGTGGCGCTGTTCGCGGCGGCGGCGTCGGTGTCGGCGACCGCGCTGACCATCGGCGCGCTCACGGGGCACTACTCTCCGCTGCACCTCGGGCTGCTCTACCTGCCGGAGGTCGCCGGCGCAGCGATTACCGCGGTGCTGCTCGGTGTGGTGTTCAACAAACGCGCGATCCACTACCTGCCGCTGGTCGGCATGGTGTCGCTGGCGGCCGGGATCGCCGTCTTTCGCATCGAGGTGCCCTCGAGCCAGGCGCTCACGCTGGTCGGCTCGGGGCTGACCGGCATCGGCCTCGGCGCGACCGTCGCGCCGGCGCTGTTCGTGGCCGGCTTCTCGCTGCCCTCCGCCAACCTCCAGCGCGTGTTCGCGATCGTCGAGCTGATGCGGGCGGTGGCGGCGTTCATGATCGCGCCGATCTTCGCCCACTTCGCCGTGACCGTCGGCGGCAGCCTCGACGCGGGCACCGGGATCGCGCTGTGGATCGGTTTCGGGCTGGCGGTCGGGGGCGCCGTGCTCGGCGTCGTCATCTACGCACTCGGCGGCGCGCGCCCACAGACACCGGACATCGAGCGCTTCCTGGCGGGCGAGGCGCCGGCGTGGTATTCGCCGCCGCTGCTGGCCAAGCTGCACCCGGGCATGGCAGCAGGACGCGCGGTGACTGAAAGCGCGGATTGACGTGGCACCGACCGACACACACTCCCCCGCTCGAGCACCCGCGACTCACACATCCACATCCACATCCACATCCACACCCACACCCTCCCCCACGCCTACACCTACACCTACACCCATACCCACACCCACAGCTACCTCCACTCCTAGACCGTCCCCCACACCCACACCACCCACACCCTCTCCCACACCCACAGCTACCTCCACTCCTAGACCGTCCCCCACACCCACACCCACTCACACACCCGCCCTGCCGACCGGCCCGGTCCTCTTCGCATACGACGGCTGCGATCTGGCGAAGTTCGCGATCGAGCAGGCCGGCCTCCAGCTGGCGCCCGGCCGCGACGCGCTGGTCGTATGCGTTTGGCAGCCGGCCGATGTCGGGTTTGTGACAATCGGCGGGCGACACCTCGACGCAGCACAGGCCACCGAGGTGCGGGCAGCCGCCGAAGAGACCGCGGCTCACGGAGCATCGTTGGCACAGAGCGCCGGATTCCAACCGCAAAGCCTCGCGGTCGAGGCAGCCCCGACATGGAAGGGCATCGTCACGGTCGCCGAAGAGCGCGAGGCCAGTCTCATAGTGCTCGGCTCCCACCGCCGCTCCGGGCTCGTGGGACACCTGCTCGGCAGCGTCGCCGCCGCCGTGGTGGCCCACTCGAAGTGCTCGGTGCTAGTCGTGCACCGGCGATGACCCGCCGGCGATGACCCTGCGTTCCCTCTGCGTCCCAAGCCGCCCGCCGAGCGGTGCTGTGCGAGACCCATGCTCGACAGGAGCTTCGGCCAGAGCATCTTCCCCCACCGGGGGTGCCCGGCTCGGGGCCGCTTACTGAAGCACCACGGGAGGTACCATGGCACCTACCGCCACCGATGGTGCGGCTACACGCGTAGCTGGGGCGCCAGCCAGTGGATGACGGTGGCAGGCTGATCGGGGTTGGTCATGGCGGCGATCTCCTCCAGGCGCTGTTGGTCGTGGACGCTGACGCGTTCGTGCTGGCGTAGGTGTTCGTCCCACGAGCCGACCACGAACTGCTCCAGCACATGCCCGGGGTCGGCCGCGTCGCGCCATACCCGCCAACTCGTCGCCCCTGTCCGGCGTCGCGCGTAACGCCCGGCGTGCAGGGCCTTGATGAGGTCTCGCTCGCGCCCCGGTCTCGGCCGGTACTCGATCGTCACGAGCACCGGCCCGCCCGGCTCAGCCGCGCCTACGAGCCGCGGGTCTGGCCAGTCGCCGGAAGGCAGCAGGTCGGCGGGAGCGATCGCTCTAAACGGGAGCGCCAAGCCGGCCAGTGCTACGACCGCGAGTCCCGCAGCCGCCGCGAGGAACGCCTCGGTCAACCCGGCGTCCTGCGCGATCACGCCGAACGCGGCGCTGCCAATGGCGCCGCCGCCCTGGAAGATCACCAGGTAGTAGGACATGCCGCGGGCCTTTGCCCAGCCGGGCAACGTGGACTGATATTGGGAGTTCAGCGTCGAGAGCACGAGTATCCAGGCGCCGCCGCCGATCACGAGCGCCAACGCGGCCAGCGCGCTGACGCGCACGTATGCGAGCGCAAGCGTCATGCAGGCGTAGAGCAGCGTGCCGACCACCATGAGAGTTCCCGCCGTCACGCGTCCACGCAGGCGCGGGAGCGCTGCAGCGCCGGCGACCGCTCCGATGCCCACGCCGCCCAGCAGCAGGCCGTAGCCGCGCGAGCCGAGATGCAGATGCTGACGCGCGAGCAGCGGCAGCAGCGCCCAGATCGAACTTGCGAAGAACATGAACAACCCAGCGCGCAGCAGGATGACGCGCAGCGCCGGGCTCCCCGCGACATAGCGCGCTCCGGCGCGGATCGCCCCGGCGACGTGCTCGGGTGCCACCGCGCTCGCCGGGCGCGCGCCGCCACGCCAGCGAGCGACCGCGCCGATAACCGGCACAAAGCTCACCGCGTTGACCAGGAACAGGGCAGCCGCGCTGCTCGCCGCGTAGAGCGCACCACCGATGGCGGGACCTATCGCTCGGCTTAGGTTCTGGTTGACGGCGCCCAGCGCGATCGCCTGTGTGCGGTCCTGAGGTGCGACGAGTTCGGGCTGCAGCGTCTGCCACGTGGGCGAGGTGAGCGTCTGCCCCGCGCCGACAGCGAAGATCAGCGCAAGCAGGACCCACGGCGTCACCAACCCGGCAAGCGCCAGCCCGGCGAGCGCCAGGGCCGCCAGCAGCATGAACGATTGCGACGCGATCAGCAGCCGGCGACGGTCGACGAGGTCGCCGATCGCGCCCGCCGGCACGGCGAGCAGGACTACCGGCAGGCCCGCCGCCGTCTGGATCAGGGCCACGAGCGTCGCCAACGTCGTCAGCGTGAGCATCAGCTCCTGGGCGCCGACTGTCTGCATCCACCCCCCGACGTTGCTCACGAACTGCGCCGAGGCCATCCTCGCGAAGTCGCGAGAGCGAAACGGCGCCCACGCCGAGGAGCGAGTCATCGGTGTCGCGTCGCCCTGCGGCGGCTCGGCCTCGTCTGCCGGTAGACGAGCCTCGTCTCGCGGCGGACCGGCGAAGCGAGCGATGACGGAGCGGTGCAAGTAACGGCGGATGATGGAGGATGTCTCGCTCACGGGGCCACCTCCGGTGATGGGATTTCGACCGCGTGGTCCACGAAACCCCGGTCCGAGCGTCGATCCTGGCGAGTATGGACGAGTTCTTGGCTGGCTCCGCAGAGCGCCCCGGCTGGGCATAGCTCGGCGGCTACGGAGCGGCTGGGATTGCGGATCCCGGCGAACGCAATGAGACCTCCGCTCGCCACGAGTACGGCTGCGATTGCGTCCGCGACGCGGAAGGCGTGCACCGACGCATCGTCGAAGGCCGCCCTCAGAAGCAGGCGCTCGCCGGGGCGTACTCCCACCAAGCTCGCCGCGCCGAGAGGCTGTCGCTTGGCGCGGCTGATCGCCGAGCGGCCAGCGGGATCGAGTGCGGACCGTCGTAGCGTCGCGTCGACCCGACTGGCAAATGCTAGAGAGACGACCGCTCCCAGCACGGCGACCGCGAACAGCTGCGCGACGCGTGAGAGCGTGGTGTTCACGGCGGCGGCGACACCTGCGTGGTCCTCCTCCACTGCCCCAAGGATCGTGGCGGTCAACGGCGCGACGAGCATCGCGAGTCCCAACCCGAACACGAGCAGCGCCGGCAGGACCTCGCTGATGTAATCGGCGCGCTGGTCGACACGCGCCAAGAGCAAAAGGCCGCAGCCGGCAACCAGCGCCCCGAGGCCGATCGGCACCCGCGACCCGATGCGGTCGGCGAGCGCGCCGAACCGGCGGGAGAGCAAGATCGTCAACGAGGTGACCGGCAGCAGCGCAAGCCCCGCCTGGATGGGGCTGTAGCCGCTGACCTCCTGCAGAAACACAGGCAGCAGAAAGATCACACCCCCTAGCCCAAGGTAGCTGGTCAATGTCGCCAGGTTTCCGATCGTGAAGTTGCGCTCGCGAAACAGGCTCAACGGGAGCATCGGCGCCCGGGCTCGCGCCTCGCGCGCAACAAACGCCATGGCTCCCAAAATCGCTGCCGCAAGCGAGCCGGCCACCAGGGTGCTCCATCCGTGTGCCGGCTCCTCGGTCACAGCGAACACCGAACCCGCGAGCGCGAGCGCCGCCAAGAGGGCCCCGCGGAAGTCCAGGCGTCCGGCGGTGCCGGCGCTCGCGCTCCCGGGCATGCCACGAGCAATCAGCGCCACGGTCACGAGTACGAGCGGCGCATTGAGAACGAAGATCAGGCGCCACGAGCCGGCAGCGATCAACACTCCCCCGATGAACGGCCCGATGACCCCGACGATCGAGCTGAGCGCGGTCCATGTCCCGATCGCCCTGGCCCGCTCGTCTTCGGGAAACACGTGGATGATCACCGCCAATGCGGTGGGCGTCACCAGCGCCGCGCACACCCCCTGCATCGAACGAAACACGCATAGCTCCGTGATCGACGACGCGACCGCGCAGAGAGCCGAAGTGAGTCCGAACCCGGCAACGCCAACCAAGAACACGCGCTTCTGACCCAATACATCTCCAAGCGAGCCGCCGAGCAACAGCAGCGACGCGAGCGTCAGCAGGTACGCGTTCGTCACCCACTGCTGGCCCGCCAGGCCGCCACCGAGGTCGCTTCGAATCGCCGGCAACGCGACACTGGTTACGGTCGCGTCGAGGAACACGACGCTCGTACCCAGCACGGCCGCGAGCAGGGTCAGCTGCTTCTCGCGCGGTGTGGCCACTCGTCGGATGTCTGGCACATGCGCAGATTGGCACGTCACGAGCGCCACTCGCCTCGCGACCGCACCTCGGACGAACGAATGGCAAGCGGGAACGCCCGCCTACATTGGTTGTGAACGGTTGAGGGAGGCATCCGGGTCTCTCTCGAGGCTGTGGGTCTGCGAGAACTCACGACCTGGGAGGACCCGGATGCGGATCCACGGTAGAGCGAAGCTCGGACCGGCGGGGCGCTTGACGCTGTGCGAAGCGATCGAGAGCGGGATGACCTTCAGGCAGGCCGTGGCCTGCCTGAAGGTGTCGCCCGCGACGGCCCATCGCTGGTGGCACCGTCGCGCCAAGCGTCGGAACAGCCGCGACAATGCGTCGCCGGCGAACGCAACGGAGATCCGCGGCCAATGCACCTCGTAGCCTCAACGCCACCGCAGCGGCAAGCGACGCGTGAGGTGGACCGAGCACATTCCGCGCGTTGAGTGCGACCAGCCCAGCAGCAGGCAAGTCGCGATCCAGCATGCGGCTGCACGCTCTTACGTGGTGACGACCACGGTCGACGGTTTTGCCGAGCCGAAGATGTTCTGCTCGAACGCGGCGAGCCGCGGCGGATCGAGGTGCTCGATGACCTCGACCAGTGCCGCCGCGTCGAAGCCCGCCAGACGTTTGTCCCTGTATGTCAATGGGCTGTGCAGCAGGCTGATCCGCTGGCGCTGGGCGTCGTGCACGCTCTCGAGCTTCAGTTGCCGCGCGGCCTGTTCGAGCGATCTGACGCTGACATCGACGCCGACGACCAACTCGTAGTCGTCCTTGATCAAGCGCGTGAGCAGCGCGCCCGGCCCGCACCCGAGATCGAGCACCCGTCTGGCGCCGGAGGCCTTCAGCACCGACTGCACGGAGCCAAGGCGCTGATCGCGCAGCGACACGCGCTCCTCCAAACGCTCCTCGGGATCGGATGCCTCGGGATCCTCCTGGGGCGGAGCGGACTCATCCAGCTGGGCGAGCGCGGGAAAGTAGAGCCGCGCCTGCTTCCTGAGGTAGCGGCGAACGATCAGCTCGCGGTCGGGATGCGCGGCAAGCCAACCCTCGCCGCGGCGCAGCAACTTCTCGATCTCGGCCTCGTCGACCCAATAGTGCTTGTCGTCGTCGAGGACGGGAAGCAGTACGTACAGGTGGTTCAGCAGGTCCGCCAGGCGGAGTTCCCCCGTGATTCGCAGGCTGACGTGCCGGCTGCCCCAGTCGGGGAACATCGGGTCCAGCTCGATGGCGGCGACATCCACCGTGTAGCCGAGCGGCTCGAACAGCCGGCGCACGATCGGCTCCCCGCCGCGAGCGGGGACGACGGGGAGCGCAGCCTCGAGCGGGAGCGCGGATGCCGCAAGCTCCTCATGTCCCTTGCACGTCCCGGCCAACGCGCTCTTGAAGACGTTCACGAGCGCAACCGAGAGAAACGAGGACGCAACGTAGGGTCGATCGTTTACGTACTCGGCGAGAGCGAAGTTGTTGACGCCGCGCCCGCGCCGGACGAGTCCAACCGGGTCGATGTCCAGCAGCAGAGCGGCCGTGCACCGCTCCTCGCTTGCCTCCGGGTAGAAGACGTGCGCCTCGCCGAACGGCACCGAGAACGTCTGCACGCGATCCGGGTGCTTATGCAGCAGGAAGCCGAGATCGATGGCTGGGCGATGTGTCGTGGTGACCGTGAGCAGCACTATGGTCAGGCTATCGGCGGCGCCACGCGGAGGTACAGCCGAAGGATCCGGCAGCCGGTACGTCGCGGTTCAGGCCGCGAGAACCTCGATCGGCGCGTGCCGAGCCCGCTTGCGCTTGGGCTGAGGACGCATGCTCCAACTCACGCGTGGCCGCGTCCCCCAACTTGGCTGCGAGCGTGGCGGCCTGGAGTCAACCGAGGCACTGATGCTCGCCCGCTACTTCATGTTCGCGCAGGTCTACTACCACAAGACGCGCTTGGTCTACAACGAGCACTTGAAGGACTCTTGACAGGGTGGTTGCCCCGGAGTGTGTTCCCCTCTGTCAGCCAGACCGCTTCAAGCGCGGCATACACTGAATACGATCATCTGTTCTGCCTGGTGTCAAGATTCTGCCGATTTCGCGACGACTTGGTGCTAGACTTCCGCACATGAGACTTGCGTACGCTGAAGAGGCGATCCACGTCCATAACACCGGCCACCTCTCCGACCGCGATATCGCACGCGCAACAGGCGCAGCGCCTAGCACTGTGCGGGAATGGCTCGCGCGCCGTAGCGCTCCAAGCGGAGTCCGCGCCGAGCGACTCGCCGAGTTCTCCTCACTGGTCGAACGACTCGCACGCGTCATCCGCCCCACCTACATCCCCGTATGGCTCAGCAAGCCCATCCCCGCCCTCGACGACGACAAGCCAATCGACCGTATCGCCAAAGGCGACTACCGAGCAGTCGCCCGCCTGATCTCCGGCCTCGAGGACCCAGGCGCAAGCTAACGTGCCGCTTGGAGTCGCAGCGATCGCCGTGCGCGGACGCTGGGTCAAGCACACCTATCCCGGATCACCACCACTACCCGAGCGCGACCCGCCTCCGGATAGCCGCTGGCAGCGCGGCGACATCGTAGACGCGCTCTACCTCGCCGACAGCGCGCAGACCGTGTGGGCAGAGTGGTACCGACACCTCGCCGAGCGGGCAATCCCGCCACTCGCGCAGATGCCCCGTGCACTGTGGACGTGGGAGGTCGACGTGGAAGTTGCCGACCTGTCCTCGACAGAGCACCTGTCGAAGGTAGGCCTAACGCCACCGCTTCCCGGCAACGCGAATTGGCCCGTCTTTCAGCAGGTCGGCGAGCAACTGTCACGCGAGGGATGGGCTGGGCTACTCGCTTCAAGCGCAGCTCGACTCGCCGGACAGGTGCTGTGCCTCTTCCGACGCGAGCACGGCATACACGGGGCAACACCAGTCTCACCACCATGTGAGATCACCGAGCCCCCTCCACCACCGACAGGACTGCGCACCTAACGGCCAGCTTGAGCCACCGGAGGCGACAAGATGATATCTGCTCAAGCTGGCTGCGAAAAAAGATCCACTCCACCCCGCCGATTCGGCATCCGTTGTGGAATCAGTGGACAAGCTGTTCGGCGAGGGAGCATCCAGATCTGCACGTCGCCGAGAGCGTTGCGGAAAGCTCGAAGCTGCGGGCGGGTGGCCGGGAGCGCTGCAGCTCCCGGCTGCCACGGATCTGGGCGTGACAGTTCTCCCGTCACCGAGCTCTTCTCACCAACCGGCTTCGGGGTGTTGGGACCCACTGCCAGTGTGCGAACAGGCCGGGCTCGCGTTTCAGGAGCCTGACCCACCACCGCTTGAATCGCTTGTAGGTCCGCAGCCGCCTGTACTTCTTCCCAGCCCAGCGCCTCAGGTAGACGTTGATGCGCCGCAGGAGGGGATAGAGCACGGACCTGTAGTAGCGGCCGTAGTAGCTCATGCACCCGGCCACGATGGGATTCAGCCACCGGGCCAGATCATCGAGCGACAGGTTGATGTGCCGGTGTATCCGCAACTGGCGGAGCCGAGCACTCTTGGCCTTGAGCGCCTCGGGGCTGATCGCGGGCAGGAACGACGTGAACATCACGCCATCCTTGCGTCGTGCCTTCCGTGGCCGGAAGGCGAACCCCAGGAACGTGAAGGAGGTGTGGTCGTGGCGCCCGCGACGGTTATCGTCCTTGCAATAGACGATCCTCGTCTTCTGCGGGTGAAGCCGCAGCCCAACCTCTTGCCCGCACGGTGATACTGGCCAGCACTTCCTCGGCATGCCCTCGCGTCTTGCAATGCACGATGACATCGTCGGAGTAGCGCTCAAACGGACAGTCCGGGTGTTCCCGGGCCATCCAGGCATCGAACGCATAGCGCATGAACAGGTTCACCAGGGTCGGCGAGATTGCCGACCCTTGCGGGGTTCCCCTCTGGCGTTGCACAAGGGCGCCGTCGGACTGCTGCACCGGCGCAGCAAGCCACCGTTTCACGTACAGCAGCACCCAGCGAGCGTCGGTGACTGCTTCCACCGCCTTGACGATGAGCCCCCACGGCGCCTCATCAAAGAACTTCTGGATATCAAGGTCGATAGCCCAGTCGTACTTCCAGCACCGCTGCCGGCATACCCCGACCGCTTCCAGGGCTGACTGTTCGGCCGGTAACCATAGGAGTCAGGGTGAAAATTCGGCTCCACCAATGGCTCCAGAAACATGGCTGCCGCCGTCATCGCGACCCTATCCGCGATCGTGGGCACCCAGCACTCGAACCCCATTGCCATGCGGCTTGGGAATCTCCACCGCCCGCACCGGAGGCGGAAACCAGGTACCCGAACTCATCCGATTCCAGCTCCGATAGAGATTATTCTTCAGATCGACCTCGAACTCGTCCACGGCCTGCCCGTCCACCCCCGGAGCGCCCTTGTTGGCCCTGACCTGCCGCCACGCCTCCCAAACCAACTGCTTGGGAATCGCAAACGACTTGTCCTTCGGGTTTGGCATGTTCCTCTCGCTTCCTCCCAAGGCTGATCACCTCGGTTGTTCGAATGGACATTCCAGGTGAGCCGGCCCCTTCACTCCACCCCCACCCCAGCGAGCAGCGGCTTCACAGCTATTACAGGTCGGTCCGCCAGCGAGCGCCGCGACGGTACTCAATGCCTTCGGTTGCTGCCTCGGCACGCTCCCTCTCGCGCCCCTCAGGGACCTACGATCCCGGGACGTCGGTTTCGACGCTCGCCTTCTCACGTTCCGTGCAAGAGCCGCAGACCAGGCTCACGCCGCCTCTACGCCGGACACCACCTGGCCAAGAACACGGGCACCCGCCAGACTCATCCCGGAGGAAAAGCAAGGACCCCCGGTTTTGATGCCATCACCACTAGTCACGACGCCTCAACAGCGACGCCCAGCCAGACCACCGGCCCAGCCAGACGCTTCTGGAACGTCTTCCTGGCCCCCACCTGACGCGATCCAAGCCGCGCCTTCTCCCCGATCGCTCACCACGACGGTCTTCAGCCAACGCAGCACCAGGGTGGTTTAGCGTGGGCAGCCTCCGGGATGTGTCGACAGGTGCGGCTCATCTTGCCTCCATCTCTCGCACAACACCGCCCATGAAAGATGCCTTCTACATGACTTCCTCCTCAGCGTTCGTGACGCACCGCTTCGTTAGGTTGGTGGTCCTTGTAGGGGGCTTTCGGGCGGGGGCTCTTTGCGGCATGCGGGGCGTGTCCCGGTCCAGTGGGCCAGGAGTGCTTGTAGTTTCCGGAGGGCCTGGAGGAGGGTTAGGCTGCCGCCCTGAGTTGAGGGGGGCGTTGTTTGCGCTCCAGTGTGAGGAAGGGCGTGCGCGACGCTGACGAGGGTGACGTGGTGGTTGAACCCGCGGTAGGAGCGGCCCTCGAAGTGGTCGAGCCCGAGCGCGTCCTTGAGTTGGCGGTAGTCATGTTCGATCCGCTAGCGCAACTTGTCCAGCCGGACCAGATCCTCAAGGCTGGTGTCCTCGGGCATGTTGGAGAGCCAGTACTTGACCGGCTGCTCCTTGCCGTCAGGCCACTCACAAATCAACCAAACGAGGGTGAGCTCTTCGCCGTTTTTATGTGCCTTGGCGTCGCGACTCGATGTTCGCGGGTCTCACTCGCATGGTAATGAGCCGCGAGGTCATCTCACCGCGAGTTCCCTCCCGCCACTTGACTTTGACGGCCTCCTCCTGGCCGACGCCGAGCACGAGTTCTTTCAGTGATGAGGGGTCTTGGCGGTAGCGGTGTTTCGGCGGCTGGCCGCGCCCCTGGTACTCGGGCTGCTCGGGCTCGACGTCCTGCGCGTAGGCCGACGTGCTGGCCTTGACGTCCAGCGCATAGGAGCACCCGCGATCCTCCAATCCCTGGCGGGACTGGGTGTTATCGCCATAGGCACCGTCACCGAGTATCACCCCAGGCGTCAGCCCCCAGCCAATCAACTCGTCGATCATCTCCAGGGCGAGCCGCCACTGCTCCACGTGGTGCAGATCCTCGGGCACCCCGGCCTTCACCCGCCGCTCCTCGTTGAACTCACTCTCCTCATCCCACTCCTCAGGCATGCACAGCCGCCAGTCCAACGAGCAGGACGCCGAATCCGGTCGCCGCGTTGACGCTGACCGCGACCTGGCAGTTCCCAGCCCGCCCAAGCGACCCGGAATACTGGCGCGCCACACCCACGGAATGCTTGCCGAACTTCGGGAACCCGGTGTCATCGATCACCCACCCCTCCGGGGCGATCTCGGCGCTCATCCGCCGCGCAAGCGCCCGACGGACCGCACCCCAATCCCACGGCGACTGATCCACGAACTGCTGCAAACACTGCTCATCCCCATCCGCCAAACGCGCAGCCATCGGCTCAACACTCTTACGCTTCCCATCCAACATCAACCCACGCAAATACACCTCACCCCAGCGGCGCTGATCCTTGCGACGCATCGACACAAACACCTCCTCGGCGAACTCGACCAACCGCGTACCCACACGCGCGAACCCCCGTTCAGTCAGGCCAAGCACAACCCCCATCTTGGACCTCCTCGACGACAGCAACCGCTACAAGAATTCGCCCAACCAACACCAAACCCTTCAACAACCTAACGGAGCACCACTAGCGACCCGTGGCCGGGAGTCGCCGGCCTTCGGCCCCAGCAGCCGCTTCACCAAAACTTCTCCACCCGATCGAGTATCAGCAGCATTAATCCAGCCGGGCCCCGTGGGACGGACCACGCATCGGCCCGCGCCACGGCCTGTGAACAAGCCAACGCGCGCCGACCGGCGCCGGATGCTAACCTGCCACCTGCCTCGGCACCCCTTGGCGCCGGGCCTGCCGTTGGTTCCAGCCGCGGTCGTGTTCGAGCATGGGAAGGGGTGATGCGAATGTGGTGTGGTTCGTTTGGTTGGCTTGCTGGTTTGGCGCGGCTCGCGAGGCTCGCTTTGCTGCGGTGCGCGTCGACGGCGGCGCTCGTGTCGGCGCTGGCCTGCGGTCTGGCTTGGCCGGCACTCGGCGTGGCCGCTCCGGTCAACGGTGGCTCGCTGACCAGCGGAAAATCGGTCAGCGGTGACGTGTCCACGCCTGAAGGTATTGCCTACACGTTCACGGCTGTGGCCGGCAAGCACGTGACGCTGGCGATCGGCGGCCCGCACGTCGAACCGGCCGGGGACAGCTTGCAGATGCAGGTGTACGACTCGGGTAACGCGACGGACGCCAATGGCGTGTACATCAATACCAGCCCGACCGAGATCGACTTCACCCCGACCGCCGCTCAGGAAGGCACGACGACCGTCGTCATCAGCCCCGCCAACGCTGGGGCTACCGGCAGCTTTACGCTGACTTACGCCGAAGACAGCACTGCCGAACTCAGTTCCGGGGCGCCCGTGAACGGCGCGATTGAACTCGGGGGCGAGCACGCCGATTACAAATTCACGGCTGTGGCCGGGCGGCATGTGACGCTCGCGATCACCGGTCCGCACGTCGAACCGGCCGGGGACAGTTTGCAGATGCAGGTGTATGACGCCAGTGGCGGCACGGACGCAAATGGCGTGTATGTCAATACCGGCCCAACCGAGATCGACTTCACCCCGACGGCGGCCCAGGCAGGCGCGACGACCGTCGTGGTGAGCGCTGCCAACTTCGAGACGCTGGGCAGCTTTACGCTGACCTACGCTGGGGACGTTGTCGGTGAACTCTCCCCCGGGGTGCCTGTGAATGGAGCCCTTCTGTACGGGGGCCAGCACGCGGATTACACGTTCACGGCGGTAGCCGGCCAGGCCGTGAAACTGGCAGTCACCAATCCACATGTCGAACCGGCCGGGGACAGTTTGCAGATGCAGGTGTACGACGCCAGCGGCGGCACGGACGCCAACGGAGTGGACGTCAATACCGGCGCAGCCGAAATCGAGTTCACCCCGACGGCCGCTCAGGCAGGCACCACGACGGCCGTGATCAGCGCCGCCAACTTCGAGACGCTGGGCAGCTTCACGCTGACCTACGGTGCAACCGTGGCGAGCAGCGCGCCGCCCCCGCTGGGCCCGGGCCCGGGGGCCAAAGGCCCGGTAACGCGAGCACGGAGCGCCGCCGAGATCGAAGCGGCCCTGGCAAGCGCGTTCGGTCTGCCGGCGGCGAGGGCTTGTTACAGCCGCCGGGCCTTCGCGATCCACATCCGCCAGCCGCGTGGATATCCGCGCGTGGTGTCGGCCAAGGTGTTCCTGGGTAGGCGGCGCGAGCGTACGCTCGACAAGAGGGGCCTGGCTGACGAGGTTGTGCTGCGAGGCCTGCCGCGGGGGAGGTTCACGATTCGTATCGTCGCCCGCACCGCGAACGGAAAGACGCTGACCGGCACGCGCACCTACCACACCTGCCGCTCAAAGCCGCTCGGGGGCGGCACGCCGAAGCTATAGCGCCCGTCGTCCGTCTCGGCGGGCTGTTCGAGGGCGGTCGCGTCCGCGTCGCTCCTGCCCCTGGCCCTGCCCGCTCGCCCCTGTCTCTGCCCCAACACCTCGTCTCTCCGCCCCGCTCTCCCTCCTCGCTCCGCCCCGCCTCTCCCCGATCTCCGCCTCCGTCCCCGCGCCGACGCCCGGGGTGCGCCAGGATAGGCCCGATGAACGAGGCGGCGGCGCGCGATCTGGTGAACCTGAAGTCGGTGAGCAAGAGCGGCAGACGGGGGGCGCTGCTGGGGGATGTGACGATCGGGGTAAGGGAGGGCGAGCGGGTGGGGGTCGTCGGCGGGAACGGCACTGGGAAGTCGACGCTGCTGCGGCTGGTGGCGGGCCAGGACGAGCCGGATGGGGGCGTGCTGACACGGAGGCGGGGGTTGGGGGTGGCGCTGCTCGGCCAGCGCGATGCGCTCGGCGAGCAGGGCACCGTCGGGGAGGCGGTGGTGGGGGGGCGCGCACAGCACGAGTGGGCGGGGGATGCGGCGTTCCGGGAGATGCTGGGGGGCTTGCTGGGGAGCGGCGGCGTGGAGCGGTTCGCCGCGGGGATGGAGACGCCGATCGCGGGGTTGTCGGGCGGCGAGCGCCGCCGGGTGGCGCTGGCTGCGCTGCTGGCCGACGATCGGGAGCTGGTGCTGCTGGACGAGCCGACGAATCATCTCGATGTCGAGGGCATCGAGTGGCTGGCGGGCCATCTGAGGGCGCGGCGGCGGGGGGCGGTGGTCGTTGTAACGCACGATCGGTGGCTACTCAACGAGGTGTGCACGGCTACGTGGGAGGTGACGGAGGGGACGGCGCGGCGCTTTGAAGGTGGGTATGAAATGTTTTTGGTAGCGCGCGCAGAGCGCGCGCGGGGGGAGGCGGCGCGCGATGCGCGCCGACGTGCCCTGCTGCGCAAGGAGTTGGCGTGGTTGGCGCGGGGGCCTAAAGCACGGGCTGGCAAGTCGAAGTCCCGGGTCGCGGCGGCGGCCGCGTTGATCGAGCAGGAGCCGGCGGTGCGCGAGCGGGTGGAGTTGCTGCGATTCGGGAGTGCGCGGTTGGGTGAGCGGGTGCTGGACGCGGAGGGGGTGTCGCTGCAGTACGACGGCCGGGTGGTGCTGCGCGAGGTCACGTGGCGGCTGGGGCCGGGCAAACGGGTGGCGCTGGTCGGAGCGAACGGTTCGGGTAAGACGTCGCTGCTGCGAATGCTCGCGGGGGAGTTGGAGCCGAGCGCGGGGCGGGTGCAGCGGGGGGCGACGGTGCGGGTTGGGTATCTGTCCCAGGAGGCGGGGGACCTGCCGGAGGAGCTGCGGGTGCGCGAGGCGCTAGAGGAGGTGCGACAGGTGGCAACGGTCAGCGATGGACGGGAGCTGACGGTCGGAGGGCTGTGCGAACGGTTCGGTTTCGGCGGTGCGCGGGAGCGTACGCCGGTGGCCGAGCTGTCGGGCGGGGAGCGTCGGCGGCTGGGGTTGATGCGGCTGTTGATGGGAGAGCCGAATGTGCTGCTGCTGGACGAGCCGACGAACGATCTCGATGTGGAGACGTTGCGGGCGGTGGAGGATCTGCTCGACGGCTGGCCGGGAACGCTGGTGGTAGTGAGCCACGACCGGTGGTTCGTGGAGCGGGTGTGTAGCGACGTGTACGCGATTGGACCGGGGGGCGTGCTGGTGCACGTGCCGGGTGGTGTCGAGCAGTACTTGGCCGAGCAGAAGCGGGCGCTGTCGGCGTTTGCCGCTGCTCGGCAACCGCCGCTCGCCGGTCCGGCGCCGGCCTCCTTGCCACCCCGGCCATCGACGGAGTCCCCGTCACCGGCGACCGCGCTGCCGCGGGGTGCGCAGATCAGGGCGGCGCGCAAGGAGGTGGAGCGCTCGGAACGGCGGTTGCAGCGGCTCGAGCGCGCACTGGAGAAGCTGGCGGAGCGCAGGGGGACGTTGCAGGAGGAGATGGCGGCACACGCCACCGATCACGAGCGGCTGACCCGGCTCCAGGCCGACCTCGAGCTGGTGGAAGGGGAGCGCGAGCGGGCCGAGGCGGAGTGGATCGAAACGTCGGAGGCGCTGGAGCGGGGCTGACACCCAGGCCGCCATCCGGCTGAGGTCGCGCCGCGCCAAGCGCACGCTCGGTCCGCACCGCAACCGGGCGCCGGCGCTAACCCCACGCAGCTTTGCGTCGTGCGGCGCATCCGGGCTGGCCTCACGGCCAACCCGGCACGTCACATCTGCGGCCTTAGCCGCGCGCGCCGCCGCGGCGGGTGACGAAGCGCAGCGAGAGCCCGCCCGCGAGCAGCAGCAGTCCGGCGCCCACCACCCAGCGCAGGTCGAGCCCGGTGAAGGGGAGCGTCGATTTGGCGGGGGCTGTGGGCGTGGTCGCGGTCGGCGTGGGTGTCACGGCCGCTTTGGACGGTTCGACGCTGGTTTGGGGTGTTGGCGTGGTTTTCGGAGTGGTTGCTTCTTTCGAGGGACCAGTGCCGCTTTTCGGCGTGGTCGTCGGCGGCGTTTTCACGGTCACGGGCGGTTTTTCGGCGTAGCCGGAGGTCGCGGAACTTTGGGCCAGTGCCGGGCTGGCGGGCAGCGCAAGCGCCGCGAGGGTCGGCAGCGCAAGCAGCGCACGACGCGCGCGCCGGTGGCGCATAGCCGCACGCGAGGCCCGAAGCTCGTCGCCAGTCGTTGCGGCGCCTGCCGTTCGCGGCCTGTTCGAGACTGGACGATCGATCGGGGTCATGCGCACCTCCGTGCTTGCTTTCGGTGTTCGGTCATGCTCCTCGCACGCAGTCGAGCAGCGTGCGACCCAAAGTCTATTGCTTATCGTGGATGGCTTCTTCACGAGGTTCTACCCACAACGCCGTTCTCCTACCTCAATGGCTCCTTGCATCGCTGCGATTCGTGCACGCGCACGCGCGCACCGATGATGGCGCAAGACTTCGATGGCGCAAGACTTCGGCTGGCTGTTTTGCGGGGGCCTGCTCGGGCCGACCCTATCCGGCGGGGGCCCGCTCGGCCGCAGCAGCGTCCTGCGCAGCGCCAGCGGTCGCATCGCCGTCGCCCGCCCCGTCGCTCCCACCTGCGCTCGCGCCACCCACGACGACGCGCCCGGTGAGCGTGCCGTCATGGAGCGCGGCACGGAGGACCTTCTTGTCGAACTTGCCGACGGAGGTCTTGGGGATCGTGTCGAGGAAGGCGAACTCATCGGGTAGCCACCAGCGCGCGACGCGGGGCCGTAGATGCTCGACCAGTTGCTCGGCGCTCACCGAGGACCCCTCGCAGCGCACGACGCAGCAGAGGGGCCGCTCGGACCAGCGGGGGTCCGGCTTGGCGATGACCGAAGCCTCCAAGACGGAGGGGTGGGCCATGAGGGCGTTCTCCAGCTCGACGGAGGAGATCCACTCGCCACCGGACTTGATGAGGTCCTTGGCGCGGTCGGTGATGCGAACGGCGGCGGAGGGCTCGATCGCGGCGATGTCGCCGGTGCGCAGCCAGCCGGAGTCGAACTTGTCCTCGCCGGATGAGTCGTCGAAGTAGCGGGCGGCGATCCACGGGCCGCGCACCTCGATCTCGCCGGTGGACGAGCCGTCCCAGGGCTGGGGTTCTCCGGAGTCGTCGACGATGCGCAGCTCGGTCCAGGGAAGCGGGGTGCCTTGGAAGGCGCGTTCGTCCCAGTAGCGATCGTCCGGGCCGCTGTCGGGGAGCGGCGGCGCGGAGAACGTAACCACGGGGCTGGTCTCGGTCATGCCCCAGCCTTGGTAGATGTGGACGGAGTGGCGCTCTTGGAAGTCTTTCATCAGCTGGCGGGGGACGGCGGAGCCGCCGCAGACGGCGTGGGTGAGGGAGGAGAGGTCGCAGTCGTGGGTGTCGGCGTAGCGCAGGAGGTCGGCGAAGATCGTCGGGACACAGCCGGCTACGGTGGGACGCTCGGACTCGATCGCCCGTGCAAGCGGCTCGGCGGTGAGGAAGCGGTCGGGCATCAGCAGGTCGGCGCCACAGAGCGCAGCGGCGTAGGGGATGCCCCAGGCGTTGACGTGGAACATCGGGACGATGACAAGGGCGCGGTCGGAGCGGGAAAGCGCCAAGTTGTCGGCAAAGAGGGAGGCGGTGGCGTGGAGGGAGATCGAGCGGTGGGAGTAGAGGACGCCCTTGGGGTTGCCGGTGGTGCCGCTCGTGTAGCAGAGGGCGGCGGCTTGGCGCTCGGCGACCTCGGGGTAGTCGAATGATTCGAGTCCCGCCCGCCCCGCCTCCTCGAGCAGCTGCTCGTAGCGCAGGACGTTCGGCAGTGAGCCGGAAGGGCCGTCGCCCATGACGATGAAGTGCTCGACGTTCGGCATCTCGGGCGCGAGCTTCTCCAGGACTGGCACCAGGGAGTCGTCGACGAAGACGAGGCGGTCGGAGGCGTGGTTGACGATGTAGGTGAGCTGCTCGGAGAAGAGACGGATGTTGAGCGTGTGCAGGACGGCGCCGAGGCAGGGGACGGCGAGGTAAAGCTCGAAGTGGCGTTGGTTGTTCCAGGCGAAGGTGGCAACGCGGTCGCCGGGCTGGATGCCGAGCTGCCGCAGCACGTGGGCCAGGCGGTCGGCGCGCATGGAGATGTCGCGAAAGGAGGCCCGGGTGGCGCCGTCGGCCGTGAGTGTCGTGAGCGTGGCGTCGCCGTGACAGTCGCGCATGCGGCGGCGGATGTGGTGCAGGGTGAGCGGAAAGTCGTCCTGCATGAGACCTTCGAGCATCGGTTTCTCCTCGTCCTCGCGTGTGCGCTGTGAGCGCGGTGGCGCTGTCATGGTAAACCCGGCGAGGTGTCACGGCAGACCGGGAACCTCGCAATATCCACCTCGATCCCACCCCTCGCGGAGTCCACTTTCTCCCAGCCGCCTACTCACGCGCGCGCCTCTCCCCCACCTTCGGTTCGTTGCCCGACGTAGAGCAGCAGGAGCTGACCGACCTCAGAGCCGCGGGGCACGGGCAGGTCGTCGAACGCAAACCAAGCGGCCTCGCCGATCTCCAAGGGATCGGGGTGCACTTCGATATCGGTCAGCTCGGCGTGCAGGGCGGTGAGCCGCACGGAGATGCGCTCGAGCCGCATGTCGCGAGTTATCAGCTCCCGCAACGACAGGTCGCGCAGCCCCAGCTCCTCGCGCATCTCGCGCGCGGCGCCTTGCCGGGGAGTCTCGTGCCGGCGGAGGGCTCCACCAGGCAGGTACCAGGTGCGCCGGGAGCCGTAGGTGTGGCGTACGAGCAGGACGCGGTTGCCGTGGGTGAGGACGCACTTGACGCCGCGCCCGCGCCCGGGCAGAAGCGTGGAGCGCAGTTGCAGCAGGCGCCAGGCGACGCGATAGACGGGCCGCAGAACGGCTAGACGGAGGGCGCGCATTGATGGAGACGGTAGACGCAGCGCGCGAGGGCGCCCGTCCGGTCAGACGCGCTCGCCCGCGGGCCGTGGCGCGTGCAGCAGCTCTCGGTACACCTCGCGGGTGCGGCGCGCGATGTCGCTCCAGTCGAAGCGCAGGACGTGCTCGGAGGCCTCGGCGACGAGTCGTTCGCGCAGGGGGGCGTCGGTGAGCAGGCGCTCGATCATCACGCCGAGGTGCGCGGGGTCGCCGCCGTTGAAGCGCAGCCCGACGCGCTCGCCGGCGGGTACCACCTCGCGCAACCCGCCGGTGTCGGCGACGATGCAGGGGCAGCCGGAGGCCATCGCCTCGAGTGCGACAAACCCGAAGGGCTCGTACAGCGAGGGCACGACGCAGAGGTCGGCGATGCGGTAGAGGGAGTGCAGGGCATCGTCGCCGATCCAGCCGAGGAAGGCGCCGTGCGCATCGAGCCCGAGGCGCGCAACTTGGGCTCGCAGCTCCTGCTCGTGGGTGCCGCTGCCGGCGACGAGGAAGCGCACGTTGCCGACACGCTCGATCACTCCGGGAAGCGCATCCAGCGCGAGCTGGAAGCCCTTCTCGTAGACGAGCCGCCCGACGAGCAGAACGAGGCGCTCGTGTGGTGCGGCGAACTCGGCACGCAGCGCATCGAGGTCGCCGACGGGCTGCATGTCGGCAGGGTCGATGCCGTTGGGGATGACGCGCACGCGGTTCTCGTCGATGTCGAAGATGTCGGCGACGTGGCCACGCATGTAGTGAGAGCAGGTGATCACGGCATCGGCGCGATGCGCCATGGCGCGCTCGACGGCGTGGATGTGCGACTGCGGCGGGTTCTGCACCCATCCCTGGTGGCGGCCGTGCTCGGTGGCGTGGACGGTCGTGACGTATGCAACCCCGAACTCCTCGGCGAGCGCAGCGGCCGCATGCGCGACGAGCCAGTCGTGGCCGTGGACGAGCGCGTAGGAGCGTTCCTGCGCAAGCGCGCGGCCGGTGGCGAGCATGTCGTCGTTCATGTGCGCGACCCAGGCAACGAACCGCTCGAGGTCGCCGCGCGGCCAGCGCGGCTCGGGGATGCGGTAGACGGTGACACCCGCGCGCTCTTCGGTAACCAGGACCTCGTCCACGGGCCCCTCCCCCGCGGCGCCATCCTCCGCGGACCCCCGCTGCTGCGCTCCGGCAGACCCTTCGCCGGCGGTTTGCTCCTCTGTGGCCCGATCACCCGGTTCCTCCTCGCCCATCGCCGGTTTTGCGATGCCGTTCCGCGATGCTCGGCCCCCGGCGGCGCGTCCCTTTCCAGCCGCTTCCCCCGCGGCTCGTTCCACCGACGCCCAGCTCTGCGCAACCTCTTCGCCTACCACTCCTCCCTCCGCGGTCGCCTCCCCTGCGGATCCCTCCCCGGCGGCGCTCATCCCCAACGCCCCCTCCGCGCTCCCGGCGGCGCGTGTGAGCACGTCCACCGCAACCCCCTGACGCACAAGCTCCTCGGCGAGCTTGCGCACATGCCGTGCGAGTCCGCCCTCGATCACGGGCGGGTACTCCCACGAGAGAATCAGTACACGGTCGCACGGGTCGGGCACTGACGGCACCCTATACCTCTGCCGCCTGAGAGCGGACGAGAGCGCTTGGACCCGCCGGCACGCGTGGCAGGCCTGCAAGCAGACGGCCGGCACCCGGGTAGAAAGGGTTGACCCGGGTGCCGGCCTGGCCGGCGCGATGTGGGATCAACGCCGGCAGCTGGTTGGAGCACCCCGACTGACAATGGCGCTCGACACGCTTTCGACCTCGGCGGAGCCGACGCCGTCAAGCCTCAGATACCAAGCTCGTCGAAGCGCCTCGCAGCGGGGGTTGGCTTGACCGTGTTATATGTGCGGGCGACCAAGCCGACAACCTCCAGTCTATCCAATGCGCGCAACGTTCTCGTGCGATCTCCAATCTCCTCGACAAGTTCCTCGATCGGCAGACCCCCAGGCTTCGTTGACGCGAGCAGCGCAGCGAGCACAGCTCTTTCGACTCGATCCCCCGCGGCCGCAGCGGATGACCCCATTCGCGACGATTATGGCAGACATTGAAGCGCGTTGTCTGCAAGTCGGTCCGCTAGGGTGTTCTCCCGGCCATAAACCCCTCCTCACAACCGCCTCACCCCGCCGGCACGGCATCGATCTCCCCGTGCGCGCGCTCGCCCCAACGGTTGACGGTGCGCAGCAGCTGGAAGTAGGCGATGGCGCCGGGGATGGTGGGCAGCCAGAAGGAGATGCCACGGTAGGTGAGGACGGCCAGCACCGCGAGGTCGATGTTGACGCCGAACGCAGCGAATGCGCCGATCATGCCGCCCTCGACGCCGCCCAGGCCGCCGGGCAGCGGCAGCAGGTTGCCTAGGGTGCCGACGAAGTAGGCCATCCAGATGACGGTGAAGGGCGGCGCTGACCCGAAGGCGTGGAAGCAGGCCCACAGGACGCAGATGTCAAAGCCCCACCAGGCGGGCGCTCCGAGCAGACCTGGCTCGCGCGTGCGCACGAGCGCGATCGCGGTGCGCACACCGCTGGCGGCAAGCGCGGGCACGGCGGCGGCGCGCGCGATCAGGTGAGCGAGGCGCCCGGAGCGCGACGCCCAGCGTGCGAGACGCCGCTCGATGTCGCCGGGCAGCAGCGCCATCGCGCCGGCGAGCGCGAACAGCAGCGCAGCGACGGTGGCGGGCACGATCGTGATCGCAAACGAGCCGCCGCCCGGGAACAGGCCGCTGGCGAGGCCGATCCCGTCGAGCAGCAGCGAGCCGGCGTAGATCACGTAGAGGAGCACCATGAAAGCGACCATCCGGCACGCGACGAGGCGCGACTCCATCCCGGAGCGGCGCAGTGCCCAAACGGTCAGCGCGACCCCGCCGGCACCGGCGGCTGCGAACAGGCGCGTGGCGGCGAGGCTGGCCATCGTGACCTGATAGCTCTCACGCCAGCCGATCGGGCCTGACTGCGGGTCGCGGACGATTGGCCCCGACGCGGAGTCGCCGCCGACACGACCGGGGGGCGGCTCGCGCACGAAGACGGTGCGAAACAGCGCTACGTAGCCGCCGAACGACAGCACCTCGAGGACGACCCCGACCGCGATCCACCACGTGTTGCCGCCCTCGATGCGGTGCACTGTCCCCCCCAGACCGGTGAGCTGAGGCAGCACGAAGTAGAGGAAGGCGACGGCCGAGAGCACGAACACGCCGAACAGCACGGCCTGCCTGCGCGTGATGCGCACGCGCGGCATCTCCTCGGCCTCGGGGGGCGAAGTCGGACGCTTTCCAAGAGCGTCGGCGGGGGGGGTGGGCGTCGACTCCGGTGCGTTGGACGAGCCAGACGAAGACACCGGCCCTGGCCCCGATACCTCGGAGGGGCTGGGCGCCGACCCCGAGCCCGACGCCCCGGACGAGCCAAACACCGACACCGGCCCCGACCCCGACGCCAGGGACGTCGGTCCAGACTCGGAGGCCCGCAACGAATCAGCTGCAGGCGCCGGCCCTGAGTCCATCGCGCCATCTGGCATGGACCCCGACATCCGGTCAGCGTCGCGCAGCGGATCGGCGCGCGCGGCGCAGGACACCGGCCCGCGCTCGGCGCGAGCGAGGTCTGCCTCTATCGAGCCCTCGCGCACCGAGTCAGCCTTCACGACGCCTCCTCCTTGCTCAAGCGGTCGCGTGCGCTATGTCCTCCAGTGCAGCGACGGCCCGCCCGCAGCGCCTGATCGCTGGCGCGGCGTGCGGACCGAGGCGATGGATGGCTGTGGTGAGCCCAGCTCCGGCAAGCAGGTCGACGGCGTAATGCTCCCCCAGGTACACGAGCGCGAGACCGAGCGTCGAGGCGTACGCCCACCCCACCGCGCCCGCAACCGGCCCGGTCTCGGCGAGCAGCTGGGCGGCCATGACTGATGTGGCGAAGTGCAGCGAGGGCATCGCGGCGAGGGGGTTGCCTCCAAGAACACTGTAGAGGGGGCCCCAGCTGTCTTCCCAGAAGTACTCGCCGTACTCGACCATCATCCGTCGAACCGCGAGCGCCCGGCGGGGTGGAACGCCCCCGGCGGAGGTAGCGCCTTCAGTCCGGACGTCGCCGTGCGCGACGCGGACGCCAGGCCCGGTGGTCATTTCACTTTCGCCTGCCATTCGTGCCCGCGCGCGCGGAGGTTTGGTCTTAACCCCGCGTACGCGCGCCGGCGCGAATCGCACTTTTGAATTAGTACCTACCCCAGGCTCCTCGCCCCTTGCCCCACGCGCCTCGCCCCCTACCCCAGACTCCTCGCCACCTTCGATCGCCTGCGGGGACTGCTCCCCATGCACGACCGTCTCGGGGGGCTCGCCCTCACCCCCAGCCCCCCCGGCGAGCTTCGCCCCACCCGCGATCGCCTCCGCCGGATCGCCTCCACCCTCCGCGGCGCCGGCGCGTGCCGGCGCACGGTCCTCGGGTGCGGCGGCGGCGTACCACGGAGGCGCAGTTGGGAGCACCCAGTAGAACATGGCGCCGATGTCGAAGACGGCATACGTGAGAACCGCTGCGCGGTCGAAGCGGGAGTGGCGGCGCAGGAGGATGTACAGAAGCGCGCCGTGGGGCATGAGGAACCAGGACCAGTGTGTCCAGACGAGCACGCGGTCGAGCGCACGCCATTCGGGTCCGTCGGGCCCGACGCGGGCAAACGCGCGCTGCAGGCGCACGGTGGGCAGCTCGCCCAACCCGAGCGCGCGGTCGATTGCGATCGGGTAGTCGATGCGCACCCGCTGCTCCTGCCCGGCTAAGTCGTCGTGAGGCGTCTTGTACGCGGCTACGTACGCCCACATCTGCAGCGCGCAGGCAGCCACGTCGCGCGCACGCGAGCGGCGTATGGCAACGCACAAGCCGACTGGGGCGACAAACGCGACGGACTGGGTGACGAGCGGCGGTACGGGCAGACGCTTGCGCACGAGCGGCGCAAGTACGCCCGCCGCGAGAAACCCCCAGGCGGTGGCGCGAATGACCTTCGAGCGCCGCACTGGGGGCGCAGTATAGGCCTGCGCCCGGCCGCACCCCGACTCACCACACCCCACCCGACACACCCGGCCATCCATGGCCCCGCGCCGCCCACACCCTGGCCGGCAACACCCCAACCGTCCAGTCGGCACCAACCGGGCCCGCCCGGCACATCACGACCAGCCACGCCGCCGAATGCGCGTTTAGGCGCCACCGGCGATCGCGGCGCGGGCGCCCTTGGAGCCGTCTTCGCGCGCAGCGCGGTGCGCACCGGCCGCAGCCACCAGCGCGCCCACGACGGGACTCCCCTCGTCCGCCTCGGGATGCCACTGGACGCCGAGCAGAAAACCACGACCAGCTTGCGCGTCGCCTATGGACGACTCGGACGACCCCCCGTCCGAGGGTCCCGCTACGGCGGATGCGTCGTCCCACTCGATCGCCTCGGGGAGGTCGTCGAGCGTCGAGGTCCCGCTCACGCGCAGCCCGGAGCCGAGACGCTCGACACCCTGGTGGTGGTGGGACTTGGTGGCGTGCATCGTCTCGCCGGCGACACGAGCGGCAAGCGAGCCGGGGAGCAGCGCGACGTCGTGGTCGGCGCCGTCGAAGGAGCCGACGACGCGGCGGTGCTCGTGGTGGCCGAAGCGCTCGGGGAGGTGCTGCACAAGGGTGCCCCCGAGGGCGACGTTGACGAGCTGCATGCCGCGGCAGATGCCGAGCACGGGCAGCTCGCGCGCGAGCGCGGCACGCACCAGCGCCAACTCGAAGGCGTCGCGCTCGGGGACGGTCTCGACCGTCTCCGGATGGCGCTCGGCGCCGTAGGCAGCCGGGTCGATGTCGGCGCCGCCGGCGAGCAGCAGGCCGTCGAGTAGATCGAGCAGCTCGTCAGGGCTGCGCACGAGCTGCGGGTCGGGCGGCAGTGAGAGCGCGAGCCCGCCGGCGCGCTGGACGGCGTCGATGTAGCTGCGGGGTACGAGCGCCGCCTGCTGGTCCCAGACGCTCCAGCGGGCGCGCTCGAGCGCGGCGCAGATGCCGATTACGGGTCGCGACATGACGCACACCATAGGATCAACGGCGCCGCACGGCTCGTGCGCAGCGCGCCGGACGTTCGCGGCCGCATGGCAAACGAGCGCGGGAGACAAATCAAACATGAGCGATGACACCGCCGAGGATCTCAGCTCCACCGACGACCTCGAGACTGCCAAGGACCTCGGCGCCACCGACGACCTCGAGACTGCCAAGGACCTCGGCGCCACCGACGACCTCGAGACTGCCAAGGACCTCGGCGCCACCGACGACCTCGAGACTGCCAAGGACCTCGGCGCCGCGGACGACCCCAAAACCGCCGGCGGCCTGCCAACCGTGCAGTCGCGAGTCGCCGACGCAGTGGCGAGGATCGAGCTGTTGCGCCCGCAGGCGCTGAACGCGTGGAACGCACAGCTCAGCGACGACTTGCTGGCGGCGCTGCGACGCGCGGGCCAGGACGAGGGGGTGCGCGCGGTGGTGCTGACGGGCGCGGGTCGCGCGTTCTGCTCGGGCGCTGACCTGCGGGACCTCGGCGGGATCGAGCAGACGCCCGACGGACGGCCGGACCTCTACAAGTCGCTGACAGAGCGCTACCACCCGGTGATGCACGCGATCCGCGAGCTGCCCAAGCCGGTGATCGCGGCCGTCAACGGGCCGGCCGTCGGGATTGGCTGTTCGCTGGCGCTGTGCTGCGATCTCGTGCTGGCGGCCCGGAGCGCGTACTTCCTGCTGGCGTTCGTCAATATCGGGCTGGTGCCGGACGGCGGCTCGTCGCTGTTCGTGCCGGCGCGGATCGGCTTCGCGCGCGCCAGCGAGATGGCGATGCTCGGCGAGCGGGTGCCGGCCGAGCGGGCGCTGGAGTGGGGCCTGGTCAATCGCGTGGAGTCCGACGAGCGCCTTGCCGAGGAGGCTGACACGCTGGCGCGGCGGCTGGCAGCGGGACCGACACGGGCCTATGCCGGCGCCAAGCGCCAGCTCAACGCATCGGTGTACGGACGGATGGCGGAGCAGCTCGAGTTGGAGGCTCAGATCCAGCGCGAGATGGCCGGCTCGGACGACTTCGTCGAGGGCGCGATGGCGTTCCTCCAGAAGCGCGAGGCGCGCTTCACGGGACGCTGATGGGCCCTCGCGGGCAGTCGTGGACGGTGTTGAAGCGCGTTCCGCCCCGGCCTGAATAGAATCCCGCTCGCTTTGCTTCATCTCGCGCCGACAGTGCTCGCGTTCTTCTCGCCCAAACCGGGGGCCTCGCCGAACGCCAACGAAATCAACGACCTCTACAAGATCGTGCTGTACGTGGGGCTGGTGATCTTCGTCGGCGTGGAGGGGACGCTCGGGTACGTGCTCTACAAGTTCCGGGCGCGCAAGGGCGCAGTTGCGAAGCAGATCCACGGCAACACGCGCCTGGAGCTTGGCTGGACGCTCGGTGCGGTGGGCATCGTGCTGGTGCTGGCGGTGTTGACGATCATCACGCTGAACTCGGTGCTGAGCCCGCCGAACTCGGGCCCGAGCGGCGTGACGGCGGTCGGCGAAAGCGGTCCGCTGTACGCCTCGGCGGACCGGCACCTGCCGCCGAACGGAAAATCGCTGAACATCACTGTGATTGGGCGGCAGTTCATCTGGCAGTACATCTACCCGGGCGCCAATAACAAGGATGGCCTCGGGGCGCCCTATTCCTACGAGGAAATGGTGGTGCCGACCGAAACCACGGTCGTGCTCGATGTCGTCTCCGAGGACGTCGTGCACGGGTGGTGGATCCCGGAATTGGGCGGCAAGCTTCAGGCGGTGCCGGGCTACAACAACTACGGCTGGTTCAAGATCAAAAAGCCGGGCTACTACAGGGGCCAGTGCGCGAACATCTGCGGTCGGGGGCATGCGCGCATGATCGCCACGGTGCACGCGGTGCCGCCGGCGCAGTTCGAAGCGTGGCTCGCTAGGCAGAAGCAGCTGATCGCACAGGCAAACGCTGAAGCAGCCAAGGAACGGGCGACGCTCGCTGCGCAGAACGGACCGGGACAGGTCGGGAACCCCTAGGAGAACGATGGCCACTTACGCAGCGACAGCAGCAGCGGTACCGCAGGTCGTAGCCCATGGCGTGGAGCGCGAGGAACACGGCTTCATGAGCTGGCTGAAGACGACTGACCACAAGCGGATCGGGATCATGTACATGGTGCTGACGTTCGTGTTCTTCCTGCTGGGGGGCACGGAGGCGCTGATGATCCGCCTGCAGCTGGGGACGCCCGAGAACACGCTGGTAAGCCCGCAGACTTACAACCAGCTGTTCACGATGCATGGGACGACGATGATCTTCCTGTTCGTCGTGCCGATGATGGCGGGCCTGGGCAACTACTTCCTGCCGTTGATGATTGGGGCGCGGGATATGGCCTACCCGCGGCTGAACGCGATTTCGTTTTGGCTGCTGCTGGCAGGCGGGATCGTGTTCTACGCGTCGATCTTCTGGAACCCGCCGGAAGCGGGCTGGACGAGCTATCCGCCGCTGGCAAATGCGTTCTACTCGCCGGGCGGTGGTCAGGATGCGTGGATCTATCTGGTCCACTTGACAGGTTTGTCGTCGATTCTCGGAGCGATCAACTTCTACGCGACGGTGGCGAACATGCGCGCGCCGGGGATGAGCTGGCGGCGGCTGCCGCTGTTCATTTGGGCGCTGTTGACGTACTCGGTGTTGATTATCGTCGCGATGCCGGTGATCGCGGCGGCGGTGACGATGCTGCTGACCGATCGCCATTTCGGCACCCACTTCTTCGACCCGTCGCAGGGCGGCTCGGCGCTGTTGTGGCAGAACCTGTTCTGGTTCTTCGGGCACCCGGAGGTTTACATCATGGTGCTGCCGGGGTTCGGAATCGTGTCGGAGATATTGCCGGTGTTCGCCCGCAAGCCGCTTTTCGGCCATACGGTGGTCGCGGCCTCGACGGTTTCGATCGGCTTCCTGGGCTTCCTGGTGTGGGTGCACCACATGTTCGCGACGCCGGTGCCGATTGTCGTGATCATTTTCGCGGCGATGGCGTCGTTCATGATTGCGGTGCCGACGGGCGTGAAGATCTTCAACTGGATCGCGACGTTGTGGGCGGGGACGATCGAATTCAAGACGCCGTTGCTGTTCTGCGTGGGCTTCATCGCGCTGTTCACGATTGGGGGTATCTCGGGCGTGATGCTGGCGGTGGTACCGGTCGATTGGCAGCTCAACGAAACGTATTTCGTGGTCGCGCACATCCACTTCGTGCTGATGGGCGGGGCGGTGTTCACGATCTTCGCGGGGATCTACTACTGGTTCCCGAAGATCACGGGGCGAATGCTCGACGAAGGTCTGGGCAAGCTGAGCTTTTGGCTGATGTTCGTCGGTTTCCTGGTGACCTTCCTGATCCAGCACGTGATCGGGTTGGAAGGGATGCCACGACGGGTGTACGAGTACGAAAACATCGGCAACCTGGGGCTCTACAACCTGATCTCGACAGTCGGATCGTTCATTCTCGCCGCGGGCGTGCTGGTCACGATCGTCAACGTGCTGCGCAGCCTGAAAGTGGGCGCGATCGCGGGACCGGACCCGTGGCGGGCGAACACGCTGGAGTGGTTTACGCCGTCGCCGCCGCCGCAGAACAACTTCGATGTGCTTCCGCGGATTCGCTCGGTCGAACCGATGAAGGACATCCGCCGCGAAATCGCACAGCGCACGGGCGTGCCGATCGATCTCCCCTACGGTACGCCGGCGCCGAATGTGCCGGCGGGCACCACGCAGATCGGCGTATAGCGTGCGGCTGCGGCGCTGCCCGTAGACTCCACCGGCAATGGAAGGCCCTTCGGCATCGCTCCCGGCCGGCCAGGTCGGTCCGCTGGCGCTGGCTCCGCGCGCACGTAGGCTGCTGGCGGACTACGTTGAGCTGACGAAGCCCAAGGTCCAGTCGCTGCTGCTCGCGACGACAGTCGCGGCGATGTACGTGGCGGGCGACCCGTCGTTCGCGCTGGTGGTGCTGACGTGCATCGGCGGCTACCTGTCGGCGGGTGGCGCGGGCGCGGTGAACCACTGGTTCGACAGGGATATCGACGTACAGATGGCGCGTACGGCGAACCGGCCGATACCGGCGGGCCGGGTGGCGCCGGGCGCGGCGTTGGCGTTCGGGTGCACGCTGGCGGCGCTGTCGTTCCTCGAGCTGTCGCTGACGGTCAACGTGCTCGCGGCGAGCCTCGCACTGGCGGGCTTCATGGGCTACGTACTGGTGTACACGGTGTGGCTGAAGCGGCGCACACCGCAGAACATCGTGATCGGCGGGGCAGCAGGCGCGATCCCCCCGCTGGTGGGCTGGACGGCCGTGAGGGGGTCGGTCGGCGGGACGGCGGTGCTGCTGTTCTTCATCGTGTTCTTCTGGACGCCGCCGCACTTCTGGGCGCTGTCGCTGCTGATGAAGGGCGAGTACGAAAAGGTCGGTATCCCGATGCTCCCGGTCGTCCGTGGCGAGGCCGAGACACGGCGGCAGATCTTGCTGTACACGGTGCTGCTGTATGCGGTGACGCAGCTGCCGTTCTGCGCGGGCGGCTTCGGCGCGATCTACCTGGCGGCCTCGATACTGCTCGGGCTCGGCTTCATCGGCGGCGCGGTGCGCCTGTACCGAAGGGCAGATCGGCGCAGCGCGCTGCAGCTGTACCTGTTCTCGCTGGCGTACCTGGCGGCGCTGTTCGGCGCGATGGTACTCGACCGGCATCTCTGAGCGGTCGCGTCAGCACACGAAGCGCGGGGCCCAGCGACCTGCGTACCACTCCGACCATCCGTTCCAGCGACTTGCGCAGCCACCCTCCCCGGTGCGCACCACGACGGCGTCAACCGGTATTCTTTCGCGCCATGGATCGTCGCCTCGCACGCAAGAACATCCGCCTCGGCCTACTGGTGGGGGCGCTGTGCATGTTCATCTTCGGCCTGTCGTTCGTCGTGGCGGCGCTGTACATCTCATGAGCCCGCTGGACCCTGAGGTTCCGCCGGTCGGCGAGGAGATCCATCTCCCTGGCCCGAGTCTGCTGCCGCTGCTGACGGCGGTGGGGGTCACACTGACGCTCGTGGGGGTCACGACGTTCATCGGGCTGACGGTGGTGGGCGTGATCCTGTCGGTGGTCTGCATCGTGCGCTGGATTGGCGACACGCGCAGGGACATCGAAGAGCTGCCGATCGAGCACAAGCACTGAGCGCAAGCCGCGCCAGTCCTACCGACACCCTCCCCCCCGCTCTGGACTCGCTGCCCGCTGGATCGTCCCTGACGAGCCGGCGCACAGTCGCTCCTGAGTCGCACAGTCGCCCCCGGGGCCCCGCGTGGCCGCCCCCAAGGCCCACAATCGCCCCCGGACCGCGTGGCCGCCCCCGGGCTGCGTGATCACCCCGGGCCGGCGTGATCGCCCCCGAGTCGCCCCGGGGCCGCCCCGGGGCCGCGTGGCCGCCCCTGAGTCGCACAATCGCCCCCGAGCTGCGTGATCGCCCCAGGCCGCACAATCGCCCCAGGCCGCGTGGCCGCCCCCGAGCTGCGTGATCACCCCGGGCCGCACAATCGCCCCGGACCGCGTGGCCGCCCCCGGGCTGCGTGATCACCCCGGGCCGCGTGGTGGCCCCGGGGCCGCGTGGTCGCCCCCAGCCCGCAACCACCCCGGGCCGTGCGGTCCACTCCTGGCAAGCGCAGCGGGGGGCGCCGCGCACGGTCCCTCCACCGTGCGCGGCCCACTAGGCGGTGGCGCTCCGTTCCCCGGCGGAGCGCCAACGCCCCTCTCTCACCCCACCGCGGCGCTGGCCGGGACGGGACAGATGGCCCCATCTGTGGTCCAGCAGCGCACGATGTCGCGAACTGACAGGACGCCTACGGTTTCGCCCCCCTCGACGACGATCAGGTGGCGAAAGCGCCCGCGGACCATGGCGGCGGCGGCCTCCTCCAGCGACCAGTCGGGCGCGGCATAGACGACGTCGCGCGTGAGGTGCTTGGCGACAAGCTCGTGGTCGGGGTTCTCGCCGGCGCCAATGGAGGTGAGGATGTCACGCTCGGTGAGGATGCCGGCGCCGGGGGCATCGGGGTCGAGCACGACGGCCGCGCCGACCTCTCGGTTCGACATCAGGCGGGCAGCCTCGCGCAGGGTGTGGCTGGGGCCGATGGTCAGGATCGTCGGGGTCATGCCTTCGTGGACCTGCATGTGACGGCGCTCCTTTCCGGTGGGATTCCTGCGTGGGCCTCTCAGACGCTCGCGCACAGTTTGCAACGATTGCCTCAATCTAATGCCGGAGGAGCGATACGTCAAGGGCACGCTCGCAACGCCCGACCAGGACCCCAACCTGCCCGACCACGCATGGCGCGATAGCCGCCTACCTCGCCTTAGCGCGAGCCGTACACGCAAGCACTGAGCTACCCGCCCCTCGGCACGACGGCTCACGCGAACTCCCTCCCACGCAACCTCGCCCAACTGGCGCCGCCCAAGGCGGCGCGCTCTACCTGACGGTGAGCGTGCCGTACATCCCCGCGGCGCGGTGGCCGGGCGCTTGGCAGAAGAAGGTGTAGGTGCCGGGCTTGAGCTTGACGGAGAACGAGGCCGTGCCGTTGGACTGGAATGCGGTGTGGCCCAAGACGGGACCGCTGGCGCCGGACTGGATGGCGACGTTGTGCATGATGCCGGACATGTTCTTCATGACGACGGTCACTTGGCCGGCGTTGGCGGTGGCGCGCTTGGTCGTGTAGGCGAGCTGCCCGCTGGGCTGAGCTTCCAGCTCGAGCTTGCCGTCGTGCTCTTCGGCGGTCTTGCCCGCGGACGCCGGGGCGACTGTGGCAGACGAGCTGGAGGTGTTGTGCGACCCGGAGGATCCGCAACCGGCAGCGCCAAAGAGGAGGAGCGCGGATGCAGCAAGCAGAGCGGGCGCGAACTGCCGGGCTGGCGGCTGGCGTGAGCACTGCAAGCGCAGGGGCGGCACGGCGGAGACTCTATCCGAATGAAACGGCGCGGTCAGCTGGTTGGAGCGATCGCTTGCGAGAGATTCCGTCACTGGCCTGCTGTCATGAGCCTCCCCGTCAGACAGGACTGCCGGCCATCGTCACGGGCCGCCGATCCGGATTACTCGCCTGACATTCCAAAGGCCCATCAACCCCCGCTACCGGGCCATCAACCCTCATCACCACACCATCAACCTCATCACTGGGCCGTCAACCCTTCGCCGGCCGTCAACTCGTCACTGCCCATCTCCACCCAACGGGCTGAGCAGCCGCGTGTGTTCGCCGCGCGCGGCGGCGAGCACGCCGCGGGCGACGCCCTCCCAGGACCAGCGCTCACGGACGGTGGCGACGAGCGCGGAGCGGGTGCGAGCACGCAGGGGCGGATCGGCGAGCAGCCATGCGCAGATGCGCTCGGCGAGGGATTCGATCGCGGCGTCGTCGACGGGGAACGAGAGCAGGCGTGCGGCAGCGGCGGGGAGCGCGCCGGCGAGGACGTCGCTGACCTCGGCCAGGCCTGAGTGCGCAGCGCTGACGGGCAGGGCGCCGCAGGCGGCGCCCTCGACGGCGACCATGCCGAAGGCCTCGGGGAAGGTGCTGGGCACGACGATGGCCTCACAGGCAGGGAGCAGTGCGGGCAGCTCGTCGTGGTCGAGACGGCCGGTGAAGTGGACTCGCGCGGGCAGGGTACGGGCCACGGCGAGATAACGGGTGCGCCGCTCGCCGGTGAGCGTGTCGAGAAAGGCAAGCAGATGGCGAAGGGGTGCAGCGAGCGGGGGCGCAGCGGACCGGACCACCGCAGTGGTGTCCGCAGCGGGCCGGGCGGCAGCGGAGAGGGCCACGGCAGGCTGCGCCGCGACAGGCATGCTGGAGTCGGCCGCGTCACGCTCGAGCGCGCGACCGGCGTCCGCAATCGCGCGAACCTCGTCGAGCCGGCCGGCGGCAAGGGCGGCGAGCAGCCGCTCGAGCGTGGCCCGGTACGCGCCGAAGCCGACGATGAGGAGGGTGGCGGCGGGGACCCGTTCGAGCACGAGCGGCCAGGCGGCGAGGAGCAGGTCGGTGCCCTTGCTGACGATGAGCTTGCCGACGAAGGCGACGAGGGGCGTGTCGTCGTGTTGGTCGAGCAGCGCCGATAGACGCTCCAGCGTTTGCGCGGCCGCGTCGTCGTCGCGCGCGAAGGCGCTGTCGGGAGGGGCAGGTGCAGCGCCGGCCTGTACGGCGCCGGTCGGCACAGCTCCAGCCTGCAAGGCGCCAGTAGGCGCAGCGCCGGCCTGTACGGCACCGGTCGGCGCACCCCGACCAGGGGCTGCTGGCGCAGTGGCGTGGTGGCGAAGTCGTGTGGCGAGTGCCCGCACGGAAGCGGCTCGCGCGTCAGGGGGCACGTGGTCAGCGGCGAGGGGATGGAAGCTGTGAACATCGACGCCGGGCGGCCCGAGGCGTGTGCGAGCGGGGAGGGTGAGGTCATCGAGCGCGTCCCAGAGGCTGCGCGCGGTGTGATGGGAGCCGACGAGCACGGTCCGGGCCAGAGCAAGCCCGTCGCGCGCAAAGGGAAGGAAGCGGGGTGGGTCGGCCTTGACGGTGTACTCCAGCGCGCTGCCGTGCACAGTGACGGCGTAGGGGACGTTGGGAAGGGCGCGGGCGAGGATGGCGGGCCCCATGATGAGGTGGTTGGCTAGGGCCAGGTCGGGCTGGACATGCCCGGCGACGTCGCGCACGGCGGCGACGTTCGCGTCGAGGTAGCGAGCGATCTCGGCGTCGCTGCATTGCGCGAAGGTGCGGGCCTCGATGCCCTCGTAGCGGTCGGCGACGTAGACGGGGAGCAGTCCGGCGATGTCGGGGCGATAGACGGTGCAGCACCCGGAGGAGTCGTTTTGGCCGGGTGAGCGCTCGCGCAGATCGTCAACCCCACGCAGCGACCGCACACGCAGTGCCCCGCCGTCCCAGTCGCCGGCGGCGTCAATGAAGCGGTGGTGCCCGGGGTGGCGGTCTTGGCAGAGCAGGTGTACGTCGTGGCCGAGCGCAGCGAGGGTGGCGGCGAGACGGGCGTTGTAGACGTTGGAGCCGGTGCCCTCGAGGAGGTAGCCGTGAAAGACGAGGATGCGCAACGCCAGGCCAGCCTACTGCCGCCACCGGGCGGCCTCGCTCTGCGCCCCTCCCCTCCCTGCCCTTGCCGGCGCCACGTCCGCCGGGGGGCTTCGCTAGAGTGCGCGCGATGAGCAAAGGTCAGCGATACCGCATGCGCAATCCGATCGGCGGCCGGGAAGTGGTGCTGGTGGCGGACCCGGACGAGATCTACAACGATCGCGATACGGGCGAGCAGCTCGAAGCGGTGGGGAAGCTGTTGCCGTTGGCGCCATCGACCTCAAAGCTGCCGTGGGCCGTCGAGAACTTGCGCTTTTGCTCGGCGTGCGGGCAGATGACGCAGAAGGACCTCAACGACTGCCCGACGTGCGGCCGGCGCATGGATCCGCTGGAGACGTGACGACGGAGGGAAAGGTCGACCGGCACGCCCGTCGCACCGAGCCTGAGCGGGGACCGGAGCGGGGGCGTGACACGGGTCCGGCCACGACGACCGGCGGGCGGCGGCGCCGCCGGCAGCGAGGACGCGCGGTGCTCGGGTCGGTGGCGTTGATCGCGCTGTGCGGGCTGGCGGTCGGTGCGTGCGGCGGGAGCACGGTCTCAGACCCGACGCCGCAGAGCACGCCGGAAATCACGCCGCCGAGCAGCACGACGGCGGAAAGCGAAGCGACGCGGACGAGCACGACGACGTCGACGGCGAAGGCGTCGACGACGGGTACGTCGAGCACGACGGGCACGACCGGCGAAAGCAGCCCCGAAGCGAGTTCCGCCGAAGGGGCCTCGAGCGAAGCGGGCAGGGAAAAAGAAAAAGAAAGCGCCGGCAGCTCGACGACCGGGGCCCCAGAAGGCACGGGCGGGTCGAGCGCGAGCGGGGAAAGCCCGTCGAGCGGCTCCTCGGGCGCGACGGGCGGCGCGGAATCGGGAGGCAGCAAAAGCGGCGAATCCCCCAAAAGCAGCCCGACGGGGGGCGCAAGCGCGCCCTAGGAGCGTGGGTCTGTAATCGGGGTTCTGTCCGGGCGGTTTAAGGCGATTCCTGTCCGGGCGGTTTAAGGCGATTCATGGGGCACGCGACCAGGAGGGATCGTCATGGTAACAGTGGTGCAGGAGCGGCTTGTCGAGGTGGAGGCGGAGGAGGAGGGGGCTGCTTGCGGACGGGCGGCCGGCTGGCGAGGAGAAGACGTTCCGGGCGTATACGCGTGACCAGGTGTTGTTGATGTCGCCGGTGCTTTCGGAGTGGGTCCCGGAGGGCGATCTGGCGCATTGCGTGTCTGGCTTGGTGGAGTCGGGCACGCGCTCGATCTGTCGGCGATCTATGAGTCCTAGGAGGATGAGCGCGCGGCTTTCCGCCGTATGACCCGCGGTTGATGGTGAAGCTGCTTATCTATGGGTACGCGAACGGGGTGATGTCCTCGCGCAAGCTGGAGCGTGCTACCTACCGGGATGTGGCGGTGCGGATGTTGTGCGCTGATCAGCATCCGGATTACCGGTCGATCGCGCGGTTTCGTAAGCGTCACCTGGACGCGCTGGGCGAGTTGTTCGTGCAGGCACTGCGGTTGTGCAAGCGGGCACGGCTGGTGGGGTTGGGGAGCCTGGCGCTGGACGGCACGAAGCTGCGTGCGAACGCCTCGCGGCACAACGCGATGAGCTACGAAAGGGATGGTCAAGAAGGAGGCCCAGCTCGCGGGCGAGATCGCTGAGATCCGTAAGAACGTGAAGGAGCTTTTGTCCGAGGCCGAGCAGATCGACGCGCAGGAGGATGAGCGCTTCGGGGCGAATCGTCGTGGTAATGAGTTGCCGGCGGAGCTGGCGCGCCGCGAGACGCGGCTTGCGAAGATCAAGAAGGCCAAGGAGGCGTTGGAGGCAGAGGCACGCGAGGCGCAGACCGCACGGCGAGTCGAGCCGGGGAAGCAGGGTCAGAAGCCCCGTGAGCGGCGTGATGGCGAGACCCGTTCGCGCCGAAGCCGAGGGCGCAGCGCAACTTCACCGATCCGGAGCCGAAGATCACGAAGACCTCCGACGGGTCCTACCACCAGTGTGATTCCGGCCAGGCCGTCGTCGATGACAAGGCGCAGGTGATTGTGGTGTCCGAACTCTCCGACCAAGCACCCGATGCCCAACACCTAGAGCCGGCGCTCGACCAGTTGCAGGAGAACCTCCAAGCGATCAACGCAGAGCTACCAAAGGACGCGGCACTGACCGCGGATACCCGGCTACTACTCCGAGGAGAACGTGAGGATCACCTCAGAGCACAGCCTGGACCCGCACATCGCGATCGGCCGCTTCAAACATGATGAACCGCCAGCACCGGCGCCGCGGGGACCGATACCCAAAGACGCGACGCCCAAGCAGCGGATGACGCGCAAGCTGAGAACAAAAAAAGGTGCCGCGATCTACAAGCAGCGCAAGGCGATCGTCGAGCCCGTGTTCGGCCAAACCGGCACCGTCCAAGACGGTCAACGAGTGCTGATCCGCGGCAAGCCCGCCGCCCGCGCCCAATGGCGCTTCACCTGCGCGATACACAACCTACTCAAGTTGCACCGAGCCGACGGCCCGATGCTCCTGAACACCAGCTGAGCAGCCCCCAGAAACAGACCCCAAAGCCGCGGGTGCTGCTTCTCGGACTCACCAACCCAGCCAGCGCGACCAACCCCCATGGCACGGATCACACACCATCACCACCGCCAGGGCCCCCATCTTCACCGCTCACCCACCCGACAAGCCGATACAGACCCACGCTCCTAGCCCGGATCCTGCGTTCAACGACCGCGGCCCCGGGGTGAGCGGGGCCGCGGAAACGTCCGGTGGGACCGGGATTCTTGGGGTGTTCAGTCCTGGAATCCCCGGTCTTGGAGGTGCACCTTGAAGGTGATGCGTGATGGACGCCCGGTAACGGTAGAGGTCACGACGGACGGAGCTGGCTTGGTCTCGCATGCGGGCAGCTTCCTGTTGGCGCAGGCGGCTGACGGGCTGGGGTTGACCGGGGCGCTTTCGCGGGGGCTGGCAGGGCTCAAGCAGCGTCAGCGAGGCCACGATTCCGGCCGTGTGATCCGTGATCTGGTGGTGATGCTGGCCGACGGTGGGGAGTGCGTGTCTGACCTGGGCGGCGTGCGTGAGCAGGAGGCGTTGTTCGGCGAGGTGGCCTCCGACTCCACGGCGTATCGGCTGATCGAGAAGATCGCGCGGGAGCCCGGCATGCTGGAGGCGCTGCGCAGAGCGCATGCACGGGCGCGGGAGCACTTCTGGGGGCAGCACGGCGCACCCGAGCACCTGACGATCGACGTGGACGCCACGCTCATCACCGTGCACTCCGAGAAGGAGAAGGCTGCAGGGAATTACAAGGGCGGGTTCGGGTTTCACCCGCTGGCGGCGTATGCCGATGAGACCAGGGAGGCGCTGGGCGGCGTGTTGCGGGCCGGGAACGCGGGCTCCAACACCACCAAGGATCACAAGACGGTCTTGGATCTCGCGCTCTGCCAGATTCCCCGAGAGCACATCGAAGGCATCAAGGTCCTCGTGCGCTGCGACACCGCCGGCGCAACACACGGCCTGGCTGAGCATTGCCGCGAGCACGGTATGCGCTTCTCCGTCGGCTACGAACTGACCGAGCCCGTTCGCGCCGCGATCCTCCAGATTCCCGATGACGCCTGGGTTCCGGCGCTCGCCGGGGACGGCTCACAACGCAAGAACGGCCAGGTGGCTGAGATCACCAGCGGCGTGGAGTTGTCCTCCTGGCCCGAGGGGTCGCGGCTGATCGTCAGGCGCGAGCGCCCGCACCCCGGGGCGCAACTGTCCTTCACCGACCACGACGGGCACCGCTTCCAGGCGATCCTTACCGACCAGCCCAACGAGAACATCGCCGAGATCGAGTGCCGTCACCGCCAGCACGCACACGTCGAGGATCGCATCCGCGACGACAAGGACACCGGCCTCTCGAAGTTCCCATTCAAAGAGTTCGCACTCAACGAGGTGTGGCTCGAGATCGTCATGCTCGCGCACGACCTGATCGTCTGGGCACAAACACTGCTGCTCGAAGGCGAACTCGCCAAGGCAGAGCCCAAGCGCCTGCGCTACACGCTGCTGCACCTCGCCGCCAGGCTCTCCTTTCACGGCCGCAAAGCGAAGCTCCACCTGCCCAGCACATGGCCATGGGCGGCCGAGCTACGCGACGCATTCGGGAAGCTCCAGGCGCTTCCAGCGCCCGCCGCCTGACACCCCAGCAACGACACAACCAAAGAAACCCATGGCGCCACTGCCCGATCAGCGCTGCCCGAAAACACGCCCTCTTACCCCACTCCCTGCCGATATCCCCGCGCAACCCTCGAACCCCACAACCCCACCACCACCTCACAGCAGCCCGCCATGCACGAAGCCAATCCCAACGACACTCACACGCCTACTGCAGGATCCGGGCTAGCGGGCGGTCAGGGCGTCGAGATGACGGTGGCGCTGTAGGTGAGGCGCGCTTGGCGGTAGAGGCAGTAGTACTGGACAGATGCCCCGATCGACTGCACGCTTTGGACGCTGGTGTTCGAGCAGGAGCTGCGCGGCCGGCTGGCGCGCCAGGAGGTTTCGTTGGTGAAGCCGAGGGCGAGCACGGGCGCCCAGGTGGGGACGGCCAGGGCGAGGATGTCGCCCTTCTTGACGGGGATCGAGGTGGCGAGCGGGAACTGGGCGGTCTTGCCCAAGTACTTTTCCAGTTCGAAGGTCGCGCTTTGGGCGACGAGCTTGTAGGTGAGGTTGGGTTTCGGCTGCTGGCGCAGGACGGCGATCGCGGCGGAGGAGGCGCCGCCCTCGTTTTTGTCGAAGTACTTGATTTGGGACGAGCTGGGCTTGCCCACCGAGACGGTGAAGGCGACGAGGGTGCCTTCGTGAGGGACGGTGACGAGGTTGCGAGTGGTGCCGACCTTCACTTGGAAGCCGGTGGTGCGGGTGAGCGCAAGGCAGGGGTTGCCGGGGCAGCTGGGGGTTGTGGCGGGTGTCGTGGCGGGGATGACGCCGACTTCGGCGAGGGTGGCGAGCGAGCCGGTGGGCGCGAAGAGCAAAAGGCCGAGGGCGGCGGCGGTCGCGAGCCCACCTGCGGCTATGCCCGCACGCGCAAGCCCACCCGCACGCGCAAGCCCATCCGCAGTCGCGCGCGCGCGCGCGCGAACGCACACGCGCGCGCAGGCACACGCACGCGCGCACACGTGCGCACACACGAATCGCACCCGAAAAACAAATACCGACGAGCCCAGAGCTGAGCGGCGCCGGCGGTGGCTGTGGCGGTGGCGGTGGCGGTGGCGGCTGGGGGGCATCGGCTTGAACAACACGTGGCGGATGGGGATGTAGCGGTGCGGTGCTCGGATGAAGGCAGAAGACCCGTATGGCGGCCCATGAGACCCGGATCGCCTGGCTGTGTCAAGCACCAAACTGGGCGTAGGCTGGCGTCGCGGTGGAGGTTGCGTACCCCCAGATGGGGGGATTCGCTACGCGCCGGCGATCTCCTGCGCGGCGGCGGCGATCTCGGCGGGGTCGCCGGGGGCTGGGGTCCAGGGGAGGCGCAGCGGGTCGTCGTCGTAGCGGGGGATGACGTGCAGGTGGAAGTGGAAGACGGTTTGCCAGGCAGCGGCGCCGCAGGAGTTGAGCAGGTTGACCCCGCTCGCGCCAAGCCGCGCAGACATGCGCGCGGCGAGGCGGGCGGCGGCGAAGGAAACGGCGGCGAGGTCGGAGGGCTCCACGGTGAGCAGGTCGCGGGCGTGGTTGCGGGGGATGACCAGCGCGTGGCCGCGGGTGGCGGGGTTGATGTCCATGAAGGAGATGGTGCGGTCGTCTTCGTCGATAATCGTCGCGGGAAGGTCGCCGGCGAGGATGCGGCAGAAGATGCAGTCGGGGTCACGCATGGGGCGTGAAAGATCGTAGTGTCTCGCGGCGATCGTGGTGTCTCGCGGCGGTTCGGCTCACCGCGATGCGTCGGGGTCGCCTGCGGCGCCAAGGACGGTGCGAGCGTACGTGAGGGCATCCTCACGGGTGGAGATCTCGCCGGCAAAGTGGGCGCACGCAAGCTGTTCCAGCAGCTCACCGAGGCGGGGTCCGGGCGTAAGGCCGAGCGCGCCCGCAAGCTCGTCGCCGCGCAGCGGCGCGGGCGGCGGCCCGTGGGTGTGCCAGTCGAGGGCCGGGCCGATCAGAGAGCGGGCCAGGTGGAGGTGCGCGTCGATCGTGCGCTGGTCGACGTGCGGGCCGCGACCGAAGCCGGGTGACACGCGCCTTCGGCGCGAGTCCCCGTTTCGGCCAGCGAGGCGGTCGGCGACCGAGAGGAGCGTGACGTCCAGCTCGACGGGTTCGCAGGTGCGTAGATATGCGAAGAGGCGCCGGCGCGGAAGCGGAGAGGGTTCGTGGATGAGGAAGCCGAGGCGCAGGTGATGGCGGACGAGGGCTGAAACATGGGTGCGCAGGCGGGCGCTGGCGCGTAGGCGCACCAAGATGTCGTGTGCGAGGGTGGCGCCGAGGCGGTCGTGGTCGATGAAGGTGACGTGGCGGTCGCGGGCAGCCTGGGGGTCGGTGACGACCACGTAGGTGGCGGGCTTGGCGATGTCGTGCAGGAGCGCCCCCCAGCGCAGGGCTTGCGCACGGGTGAGATCGTCGGCCAGCGGCTCGGCGAGGAAGGCGGTGAGCGCGGGGGCGTGGCGCTCCCCAAAGACGGCGGCGGGGTTGGCGGTGAGCGCGATGGCCTCGTCGAGCACCTCGAGCGTGTGCCCGTAGACGTCGCGCAGGTGGTGGTGACTTTGCTGCACGCCGCGGAGCGCGTCCAGCTCGGGCAGCACCGCGCCGGTCGCGCCGATCGCGCTCATCAGCTCGAGCCCGGCGAGGGCCCGTGCCGAGCCGACGATGCGGCGCAGCTCGAAGAAGATGCGCTCGGGAGCGACGGTGCCCAGCGCGGGAGCATGGGTGCGCGCGTCGCGGGCGGTGTCGGGGGTGGGCTCGAGGTCGAACTCGCTGGCAAGACGCACGAGGCGCAGGACGCGCAGGGGGTCGTCGGCGAAAGCACGCGGGCTGGCGGCGCGCAGGCGGCGGTGTTCGAGGTCGGCGACGCCGCCCAGGGGGTCGATCAGGCTCGCGCGATCGAGCGGTGAGGCGTCAAGCGGGAGCGCGAGCGCGTTGACCGTGAAGTCCCGCAGGGCGAGGTCGTCCTCCAGCGAGGAGCCGCGCAGACGCTCGAGGTCGATCTGCCAGGAGTGGTCGTGGGCGACGATGCGCCAGCCTCCGTGGTCGACGGAGAGCGGGAAGGCGGTGGCTCGGGGGAGTGAGGATGCGCGCGCAAGCGCGCGCGAGGGTGGGGCGGGGTCGCCGTCGATGACGATGTCGAGGTCGACGGCGGGCTGACCGCGCAGGTGGTCGCGGACGGCGCCGCCGACGAGCCAGGCACGCTGGCCGGCGAGGACGACGCGGGCCAGCTGCAACGGGTCGGGGGTTGCCGTCAAACGCGTTGGCGCTCTTCGTCGAGCTGTTCGTGCTGGTTGACGGTCGAGATCAAGTCGGGCGCGCCGTCGTGGTGACGCACGATGCGCCCGCCGAGTCCGCAGGTGATCTCGTAGTTGATCGTGCCGAGCGCCTGCGCAAGGTCCTCGGCGAGGATGCGCTGGGCGCCGTCGGCGCCGATCAGGGTGGCGCGCCGGTCGAGCAGTTCCAGCACGGAAGGGTCGGGGCCGAGGTCGACGGCGACGCTGTCCATGCTGACGGTACCGACGAGCGGGAAGCGGCGGCCGTCGATGAGCGCGTCGGCCGCGCCGGAGAGCGAGCGGCGCCAGCCGTCGCCGTAGCCGATCGTGAGCAGGCCGAGGTGGGTGTCGGTGGTGGCGGTGAAGCGGTGCCCGTAGCCGGTGCTGTCGCCGGCACGGCAGGGCTTGATGTCGCCGACACGGGCGCTGAGATGCAGCGCGGGCTGCAGGCTGTGCGCTGAGGGGTCGACGCCGAACGGGTCTAGGCCGTAGATGGCGATGCCGCAGCGGACCATGTCGAAGTGGGCGGCGGCCTCGCGTAGGGTGGCGGCGCTGTTGGCGGCGTGCACGACGATGTTGGGATGGGCGCGCTTGAGCGGGGTCACCCAGTCGGTGAAGCGCTGCAGCTGCTGTTCGAAGAGGGAGTCGTCGAGGACGTCGGCGGTGGCGAAGTGGGTCATGAGCCCGACCAGCTCGACGCGCCGGGCGGCGAGGGCGGCCTCGGCGGCACGGGTCGCTTGTGCGGGGTCGCGGACACCGAGGCGGCCCATGCCGGTGTCGAGCTTGATGTGCACGCGGGCCTTCAGGTCGTCGTCCATGCCCTCGGCGAGAGCGTCGAGGTCGGTGATCAGGCGGTCGTCCCAGACGACCAGCTCGTAGCCGCAGGCGACGGCCTCCTCGAGGTCGAAGGACTCGAGCGGCCCGAACACGAGGATGCGCGTGTGTTGGGCGGCGGCGAGCGACGATAGACGGCGCGCCTCCCCGAGGGTCGCAACCGCGAGCCGGCTCGCCCCGCCGGCGAGCGCGGCGACGGCGGCGGCGATCAGGCCGTGCCCGTAGCCGTCGGCCTTGACGACGGCGCAGAGCTGGCCGTCGGCGGGCAGCAGCGAGCGCAGGTGGGCGCAGTTGCCCGCGATCGCATCCAGGTCGATGTGGGTTTGGGCGTTGTCAACTGTTGGCATGGGGCAAACTTCCGGTCGCGACAGGCAGTCGTTGCTCGCGCGATGAGCATGGTTGGCGTGGGCGCTCGATCATGACATTGCGTGGCTGCCGGTCCCGGCCGAGGCGCCGGCCCGCCCCGACGACTCCCCACGCATGGTGCGCGCGGCGGGCAGCGCCGCGATGACGTCGGAGGCGATGACGGTCTCGGCGGTCGCGCCGGGGGCGCGGGCTGCGAGGCGGCCGGCGTGGAGGTGCAGTAGGACGCCGGCGGCGGCGGCGGTGAAGGGGTCCAGGCCGGTGGCGAGCAGCGCGCCGAGGATGCCGCTGAGCACATCGCCGGTGCCGGCGGTGGCAAGCGCGGGTCCGGCGCCGGGGCTGACGGCGACGCACCCGTCGGGGTCGGCGATGAGCGTGTCGTCGCCCTTGAGCACGACGACCGATCGCGCGCGGGCGGTGGCAGCGAGCACGTGGTGCAGCCGTTCGCGCTCGATGTCGCCGCTGGAGCAGTCCAGCAGCCGGGCCAGCTCGCCAGCGTGTGGCGTGAGGATCGTCGGGGCGGTGCGAGCGGCGAGCGCGTCGAGTGCTCCGGCGTGGGCGTTCAGGCCGTCGGCGTCGAGCACGAGCGGGAGCGGCGCGTCGCGGGCGAGCGAGCGGGCGAAGGCGAGGGCAGCGGGCGCGCGCCCGAGGCCGGGCCCGAGCACCAGCGCGCCGCCGCGCGAGGTCGCCTCGAGCACGGCGGTGGCGGCCGCTTCGCCGATCGAGCCGTCGTCGTCGGCTAGCGCGCGGGTCATCAGCTCAGGAGGGGAAGCGGCGGCGACGATCGGTTGTTGGGAGCGCGGGATGCAAGCGGTGACGTAGCCGGCGCCGGCACGCATCGCACCGCGCGCGGATAGCTGCGGCGCGCCGGTGAGTCCACGCGAGCCGCCGACGACGAGCACGTGGCCGCTGGAGAACTTCGTCGAGGATGCGCCGCGGCGGGGGAGCAGGTCGAGCACGGTGGAAGCGATCAGGCCGATCGCGGGGGGAGCAGCCTCGCCCCCACCGGACCCCGCCGTCCCAGCCGCAACGGCCCCACCCCCACCGGACCCCGCCGTCCCAGCCGCAACGGCCCCACCCCCACCGGACCCCGCCGTCCCAGCCGCAACGGCCCCACCCCCACCGGACCCCGCCGTCCCAGCCGCAACGGCCCCACCCCCACCGGACCCCGCCGTCCCAGCCGCAACGGCCCCACCCCCACCGGACCCCGCCGTCCCAGCCGCAACGGCCCCACCCCCACCGGACCCCGCCGTCCCAGCCGCAACGGCCCCACCCCCACCGCCCTCATTGCCCACGTACCCAGCGGTACCGGACGCCGCAGCCTTCCCCGCGGTCCTCGCCATGCCACCCGTCCTGCCCGGCCCGTCGTTCCCAGCCGCGCCAGCCCCACCCGTGCCCGCCCCCGCCACGGCCACCCCCGGCGCGCCGCGCGGGATGCCGATGTCCACGACGCGCACCTCCCCCGCGGCGCCCTTGCCGGGGTGGATCCACAGGCCGGGCTTCGCGGCGTGGAAGGTGACTGTGACGGTCGCGCGGACGGCGCGCGCGGCGACGGCGCCGGTGGAGGCGTCGACCCCGCTGGGTATGTCGACGCTGACGACGGGCGCCGGAGACGCGTTGATCGCGTCGATCGCGTCGCCGACCACCCCGCGCGGGGCGCCGGCGAAACCGGTGCCGAGGAGGGCGTCGACGACGATCGCGCAGTCGTCGAGCGGCTGCGCGCCACCCGGTGGCTCGCCACTCAATCCCCCGGCGCGGCCTCCAGCCGCGCCACTCTCCATAAAGCCTCCTGTCCCCCCCACCTCGGACCTGTCTCCCGTATCCGCTCCATCGGACCTGTCTCCCGTATGCGCCCCAAATTGCAGCGGCGCCGCCCCGGGAAGCCGCTGCAGGTTCCGGCGGGCGTCGCCGCGCAGCTCGGACGGGGCGCCCCCGACGAGGAGCACGTCGACGGGCCGGCCAGCCTCGCGCAGAAGCCGCGCAGCGACGAGGCCGTCGCCGCCGTTGTTGCCCTTGCCGCAGAGGATGCAGATGGGACCGTCGGGGGCTAAGTGTTCAACCGCCGCGGCGACGCCCTGCCCGGCGCGCTCCATCAGGTCGAGCGAGGGGACGTCGCGCTCGTCGATCGCCCAGCGGTCGATCGCGCGCATCGCGGCGGCGTCGGGAAGCGGATCGAGCCAGGCGGGAAGCGACCACATCACAGCCGATCCTAGGACAGCCGGCACGGTTCGGTCTCCAAACCGAAGGCCCTAAACCCTTCGCCCCCCAAAAAACATAACCCCCACACACCCAAGGCCCCAACCCCGCGCCTCACAAAGAACATGAACCCCCCATCGAAGGCCCTGAACCCCACGCCCCATGGCCAAGGACCAACCCCCTCGCCCTACGCCGCCAAGGACGTCGCGCCAAGCGGCGGGCGGCAACCTTCACTCCACGGTGACGGTCTTGGCCAAGTTGCGGGGCTGGTCGACGTTGAGCCCGCGCCGTTGTGCGATTTCGTAGGCTAGGAGCTGGAGGGGGATGATCGCGAGGATCGGTTGAAGCATCGGGTCGAGGGCGGGGACCTCGATCGTGGCGTCGGCATGGGGGGCGATTTGGTGGTTGCCGGCGGAGGTGATCGCGATGACGTGCGCGCCGCGGGCGCGGACCTCGGCGATGTTGGAGGCGAGCTTGTCGAGGACGGGCGAGTCGGTCGCGATCGCGACGACGGGAGTGGACTCGTCGAGCAGGGCGATCGGGCCGTGCTTCATCTCGCCGGCCGCGTAGGCGTCGGTGGCGATGTAGGAGATCTCCTTGAGCTTGAGGGCACCCTCGAGGGCGACGGGAAGGCCGACGTGGCGGCCGATGTAGAGGAAGAATTCGTCGCGGTGGTGAGCGTCGGCGATGCGGGCGATCTGCTCGGTGACCCCGCCGCGCGCGGCCTCATGAGGCCCCGCCCCCACGGCACCGCTGTGCGCCCCCTCAGCACCGCTGTGCCCCGCCCCCACGGCACCGCCGTCCACCCACACGGCACCGCTGTGCGCCCCCTCAGCACCGCTGTGCGCCCCCTCAGCACCGCTGTGCCCCGCCCCCACGGCACCGCTGTGCGCCCCCACGGCACCGCGATGCCCCGCCCCCACGGCACCGCCGTCCACCAAACCGCCGTCGTTGTGCAGCGCGCGCACGGGCGAGCCGGTGAGTTCGGCGATCGCGGACGGGAGCCGCTTGAGGTCGGCGATCAGCTCGCGCAGCCGCGCGGGCGGGAGGGTGCCGCGCAGCTCGGCCAGGCGCAGGCCCAGGAGGTAGATGGTGGCGACTTGGCAGGTGAAGGTCTTGGTGGCGGCGACGCCGATCTCGAGGCCGGCGCGGGTGAAGAGGACGCCGTCGGCGTCGCGAGTGATTTGGGAGCCCATGACATTCGTGATCGCTAAGACGCGTGCGCCGCGCGAGCGGGCGAGGCGTAGCGCGGCCAGGGTGTCGGCGGTCTCGCCGGATTGGGAGATGCCGATCACGAGGTCGCCGGGAGCGAGGACGGGGTTGCGGTAGCGGTACTCGGAGGCGACGTCCATCTCGACGGGGAGGCGGGCCCACTCCTCGATCGCGTAGCGGCCGATCAGGCCGGCGTGGTAGGAGGTGCCGCAGGCGAGAATCACGACGCGGCGGACGTCGGCGAGGAGCGACTCGTCCAGGGCGCCTTCGTCGGCGAGGTCCACGCCGTCGTCGCGGGCAACGCGGTCGGCGATCGTCTCGGCCAGGGCGGTTGCCTGTTCGTGGATCTCCTTGAGCATGAAGGTCTCGAAACCGCCCTTTTCAGCGGTGGCGGCGTCCCAGTCGAGGGTGTGGACGGGCCGCTCGATTGCGGCGCCGGCGGCGGTGGCGATCGTGACGCCGTGCGGCCGCAGGGCGGCGATGTCGCCGCTCTCGAGGTACACGACGGTGTGGGTCTCGGAGAGGAAGGCGGGGACGTCGGAGGCGATGAACTGCTCGTCGGCGTGCTCGCCGAGGCCGATGACGAGGGGGCACTCCTTGCGCGCGCCGACAAGGGTGTCGGGCTCGTCGAGGCTCATCGCGACGAAGGCGTAGTGGCCCTCCATCTCGGCGTAGGCGGCGCGAACGGCGGCGGTGAGGTCGCCGGCGTAGCGGGAGGAGACGAGGTGGGCGATGACCTCGGCGTCGGTGTCGGAGGTGAAGGCGACCCCGTCGGCGGCGAGGCGCCGCTTGAGCGGGAGGTAGTTCTCGACGATGCCGTTGACGACGACGTGGATGCGGTCGGCGGTGTCGAAGTGGGGGTGGGCGTTGGCCTCGCTGACGCGCCCGTGGGTGGCCCAGCGGGTGTGGCCGATGCCGGTGGTGGCGGGGCGGGTGAGTAGCGCAACAGAGCCGCCGGCAGCCTCCCCCCCATCGCCGCCGGACCCGAGCTTCGCCTCCAGCGCGGCGAGGTTGCCGACGGCGCGGACGGCGTCGATGCGGTCGTCGACGATGACGGAGATGCCGGCGCTGTCGTAGCCGCGGTACTCCAGGCGCTTGAGGCCGGCGAGGAGCAGGGGGCGGGCGGGACGGGAGCCTACATAGCCGACGATTCCACACATGGCCAACGTGGTCCTTTCACGAAGGGTTGGCAGCCCTGGCTCTCGCGTCAGGGCGACGATCCGGGGCGCATCGGCGTAAGTGAACGAAGATAGCAGCGCACCGGCCAAAGCCTCAAACAGGCGTCCGCCAAACGGCAGACGACGTGGGGGTAGAGATCGGGGTATTTTTTAGCGATCATCCGCGCGTGTCGGCCCGCGGAGCGGGTGGGGCGGCGTGAGGCATCCGTGCCTCACGGTCGCGCCTCGACCGACCTCACCCAAGCTCGCGCTCGACGAGCGCAACCAGCTCCGCGCAGACCACCTCGGCCTCGTCGTCGGTGGGCGCCTCGACCATGACGCGCACGAGCGGCTCGGTGCCGGAGGGCCGTACGAGCACGCGTCCGCGCCCGGCAAGGGCGTCGTCGGCGGCGCGGACCGCCTCGAGGACGGCATCTGCGCTGTGCAGCGCGCCGCGGTCACGGACGCGGACGTTGACCAGGCGCTGGGGGAGCTTGGCCATCGCGTCACGTTCGGTGAGGGGCCGCCCGCCCAGCGCCTCCAGGGTGAGCAGGGCGCTGGCGATGCCGTCGCCCGAGCGGTTGAAGCTCATGTCGATGATGTGGCCGGACTGCTCGCCGCCCAAGACCCAGCCGCGTGCGCGCAGCGCCTCCAGGACGTAGCGGTCGCCGACGCTGGTGGAGGCGACGTCGATGTGGGCGGCGCGCATCGCGGAGTGAAAGCCGTAGTTGGTCATGACGGTGACGGCAACGCCGTCGCCGACGAGGCGCCCTGCACGCTTGAGGTGCAGGGCGGCGAGGGCCATCAGCTCGTCGCCGTCGACGACCGCGCCGGCGGCGTCGACGGCGAGCACGCGGTCGCCGTCGCCGTCGAAGGCGAAACCGATCGCGTGGCCGCCGGCGCGGACGCGGGTGGCGAGCTGGTCGACGTGGGTGGAGCCGCAGCCGGCGTTGATGTTGCGCCCGTCGGGCTGGTCGGCGAGCACGGTGACGCGCGCCCCGAGCCGTCGAAAGATCTCGGGCGCGACGCGGAAGGTGGCGCCGTTGGCGCAGTCGAGCAGCACGTCGAGCCCGTCGAGGCGCAGGGCAGCGAAGCGGATGTGAAGCTCGCGCAGGTAGTCCTCCTGCGTGCCGAGCAACTCGCGGATGTGGCCGATCGCGGGCGGCCCCTCGCAGCCGCTCGCCCCACCATCAGCGCTCTTCCCCTGCCCGACGCTCGCCGCACCATCGGCGCTCTTCCCCTGCCCGACGCTCGCCGCACCTCGAGCGCCCTCTCGCTGCCCGGCAGCAGCCGCACCCCCATCGCCCTCCCTCTCCCCGACGCCCGCCGCACCCCCCTCGAGTGCGCGCTCGATCTGCAGCTCGTCCTCGTCGGAGAGCTTGAAGCCGTCGGCGCCGAAGAACTTGATGCCGTTGTCGGCGTAGGGGTTGTGCGAAGCGGAGATGACGGCGGCAAGGTCGAAGCCGTAGCGCGCGATGAGCAATGGCGCGGCGGGGGTGGGCAGCACGCCGCCGAGCAGCGCGTCCCCCCCGGCCGCGGCAACGCCGGCGGCAAGCGCCGCTTGCAGCATCTCGCCAGACTCGCGGGTGTCGCGAATGATCAGAACCTGTGGACGACGCGCGCGCGGACGGGAGCCGTTGGCATGCCCGCCGCCACCGGCGGAGGTCGCGGCGGAGCCACCCGCGGAGCCGTGCGCGCCCACTAGGACGGGCGCAGTCGCTGAGTCATGCGTACCGGCGAGCACGGGCGCAGTCGCAGCTGAGTCATGCGTACCGGCGGGCACGCGCGCAGTCGCAGCTGAGTCATGCGTACCGGCGGGCACGCGCGCAGTCGCAGCTGAGTCATGCGTACCGGCGGGCACGCGCGCAGTCGCGGCGCGGCCGAGCGCAAGCGCAAGCTCGGCGGTCAGCAGTCCACCGGCGACGCCGCGCACACCGTCGGTTCCGAACAGACGGCGGGTCATGGGCTGGTCGTCGTCCCGGGCATCGCTTGATACTCGGCTGCGGGCACTGCGGACTTGACCTCCTCCGGGGTCGTTGGACCAAGCCGTGCCGATGCGCGCTGGCGCCGGCGTCCACAGCAGAGCCTACCGCGCGCGTAGGGCACGACGCGGCCAGCAGCAGACCGCAACGCTGCCGGCAGCGACCGGGCTGAACCCGGGCTACCGCTTGGAGAACTGCGGCCGCTTGCGGGCCTTCTTGAGTCCGGCCTTCTTGCGCTCCTTGGCGCGGGAGTCGCGGGTGAGGAAGCCGCGGCGCTTGAGCTCGCCACGAAGGTTGGGGTCGGCCTCGAGCAGCGCACGGGAGATGCCGTGGCGCAGCGCGCCGGCCTGGGCGGAGATGCCGCCGCCGTGCAGGCGCGCGACGACGTCCATGCGCTCCTCGTAGCCGACGGTCTCCAGCGGTTGGCGGATGTTGCGCTGGAGGGTGTCGCGCGGGAAGTAGGCATCGAGCGGGCGCCCGTTGATCGTGTAGCTGCCCCCGCCGGGACGCAGGATGACGCGCGCGATGGCGGTCTTGCGCTTGCCGGTAGCGCGGTAGCGCGCACCGGCGGCGAGGTCGATCGCGGCGGTCGAGATCGGCTGGGGAAGCGCGCGGTCTTCCTCTTCGGTCTCCTGCTCGCCGGAGCCTGTCTCCTCGTCGTCCTCGATCGCGTAGGGATCGACGTCGACGTCGCGCCCGAGCGGGTCGACGCCCTCGGGGACGATGTCGACTTCGAGGTGGGCGCCGGGAACGGCGGGCTTCACGCGCGGCGCGGGCTCCTCGTACCCCTCGTCGTCCTCGCTGTCCTCCTCGGCCGCTGCCGTATCGGACGTCTCGCCACTCTCTGCCGCTACGGCGGGCACCTCGGCTCCGTCTCCCGACGCGGCCGGCGCTTGGCCCGCGTCCCCCGGCGCGGCGGGCGCCTCGGCACCCTCCCCCGGCGCACCGGGCGCCTCACCCTCGCCCGCGCCGGCGACAACCTCGGCCCCCTCGGCCTGCGCGGCGGGCGCCTCGGCACCCTCCCCCGGCGCACCGGGCGCCTCACCCTCGCCCGCGCCGGCGGCAACCTCGGCCCCCTCGGCCTGCGCGGCGGGCGTCTCGACAGCGCCCTCGGCGCCGGCGTCGCGGGCCTCCTCGAAGGCCTCCAGCGCCGCGTCCTCGGCGACGCCGGCGATCTCGACGGCCTCGCCGGTCGGCACCGCGTGGTGCTCGGCCAGCGCCTCGACCTCCTCGGGCGAGCGCTCGGCCTCTTGCGAAGCCTGTGCCTGCGCCTCGGCGTCCTGCCCAGCCTGCGCCTGCGTCTCGGCGTCCTCGGGACTCTGCGACTCGTCGGCCATCAGGCCTTCACCTCCAGCGGCGTGGGCTTCTGCGCGACGTGCGGGTGCTCGGGCCCGGCGTAGATCTTGAGCTTGGTGAGCTGCTTGCGCGCGAGACGGTTGCGGGGCATCATGCCCTTGACGGCGATCCGGATGATCTCCTCGGGCCGGCGGGCAAGCTGTTCCTCGAAGGTGCGCGAACGCAGACCGCCGGGGTAGCCGGAGTGCCGGTAGTAGCGCTTGTCGGTGCGCTTCTTGCCGGTCACCGCGACCTTCTCGGCGTTGACCACGACGACGAAATCACCGGTGTCGATATGTGGCGTGTACTGCGGCTTGCGCTTACCGCGCAGCATGTCGGCGATCTGCGTCGCCAGCCGGCCGAGCGTCTTGCCCTCGGCATCGACGAGCAGCCAGTTGCGCTCGCGGTCGGTGGGCTTGGCGACGTAGGTCTTCATGGCGTGAAAAAGGCCGCACGCATCCGGTCGCGCGCGGCGAGAGCGACATCATAGGCCAAATAGGCAAAACAAGAACCCTTAGGCTCCGTTTGGGCTTCGATATGACGCCAATGGGCCCCGATGCGGCGACTACGCAAGCGGGGAACCACGTCTAGAGACGTCCCAAGACGCCCCGACGGTTACTCCCACTCGATTGTTCCCGGCGGCTTTGAGGTTATGTCGAGCACGACCCGGTTGACCTCGCGCAGCTCGCCGATCATGCGCGAGGCGATCGTCTCCAGCAAGTCGTAGGGCAGCCGCGCCCAGTCGGCGGTCATCGCGTCGTCTGAGGTGACGGCGCGGATCACGACGACATACCCGTAGGTGCGCTCATCGCCCTGGACGCCGACGGTGCGGATGTCGGGCAGCACGCAGAACGACTGCCACAGCTCGCGGTACAGGCCCGCCTTGCGGATCTCCTCCTGCAGGATGTAGTCGGCCTCGCGCAGCACGTCAAGGCGCTCCTTGGTGGCTTCGCCGCCGACGACGCGGATCGCCAGGCCGGGCCCGGGGAAAGGCTGGCGCCAGACCAGGCGCTCGGGCAGCCCCAGCTCGGCGCCGACGGCGCGGACCTCGTCCTTGAAGAGGGCGCGCAGCGGCTCGACCAGCTCGAACTGCAGGTCGTCGGGCAGCCCGCCGACGTTGTGGTGGGACTTGATCGTCGCCGCGCCGGTGCCGCCACCGGACTCGATGACGTCTGAATAGAGCGTGCCCTGGACAAGGAATCGCGCGGGCGCGTGCGCGCACACACACGAATCCGCCCCCAAAACAACACCCTCACCCTCCCCCTCCACAACCTCCACGCCTCGCGCGCCCACCTGCGCGCACACACACGAATCCGCCCCCAAAACAACACCCCCACCCTCCCCCTCCACAACCTCCCCGCCTCGCGCGTCCCCGGCGAGCTTGGCGGCCTCCTCCTCGAACACGCGGATGAACTCGGCGCCGATCGCTTTGCGCTTGGCCTCGGGCTCGGTGACGCCGGCCAGCTTCCGCAGGAAGCGCTGCTCGGCATCGACGGCGACGAGGGGTACGTGGAAGGTGTCGCGGAAGGCGCTGATGACCTGCTCGCCCTCGTCCTTGCGCATGAGGCCGTGGTCGACGAAGACGCAGGTGAGCTGGTCGCCGATCGCACGGTGCACGAGCAGCGCCGCCACCGAGGAGTCGACGCCGCCGGAGAGGCCGCAGATGACGCGCCCGTCCCCAACCTGGCAGCGGATGCGGGCGATTTGGTCCTCGACGATCGAGGCGGCCGACCAGGTGGGGTCACACCCGCAGATGTCGGTGAGGAAGCGCGTGAGGATCGACTGGCCGTAGGGGGTGTGGGCGACCTCGGGGTGAAACTGGATGCCGTAGACGCCGCGCTGGGAGTCCTCGACGGCGGCGACGGGCGAGACGCCGGAGGAGGCGAGCGCGGTGAAGCCGGGGGGCGGCTCGAAGACGGTGTCGCGGTGGGACATCCAGCAGGTCTGCTCGCGCGGCAGATCGGCCAGGAGCCGGCCGGGCGCCAGCACCGTGAGGTCGGCGCGCCCGAACTGCCCGACCTCGGCCTGCTCGACGCGGCCCCCGAGGGAGTGGACGAGCAGCTGCATGCCGTAGCAGATGCCGAGCACGGGCACGCCCAGCTCCAGCAGCCCGTGCTCGAGACGGGGCGCACCGGGTGCGTACACCGAGGCGGGGCCGCCGGAGAGGATGATGCCGCGCGGCTGGCGGGCGGCGATCTGCGCGAGCGGCACGTGGTGGGGGATCAGCTCGGAGAAGACGCCACACTCGCGCACCCGACGCGCGATCAGCTGGGAGTACTGGCCGCCGTAGTCCAGGACGACCACCGAGGCCGTCTCGAACTTCGTCTGGCGGCGTCCCCCCTCGCTCGTGTGCCGGCACTGCGCTCGGTGCAACCTTGCCAGCCTCCTCGAGACGGCCTCGGACGCGTTGGCTGTCCGCCGCGCGCTCGCGGGTCGCCGCGCCCCCTCCGCCGCCTGCATGCCCGTCGGCGCCCGTGTGAGCCTGACCGCCGTCGGTCGTGGGCGCGGGGGCGAGGACGTCAGTCATTGACGAGCGCTGCGGCCTTTCCGTTGACGGCGCCCATGCCGACGCGCTGGTCGCGCTGGAGGGCCTTGCCCTCGGTTTGCAGCGCGGGGGCGACGACGACCTCGGCGCGGTTGAACTCGGCGAGGTCCTTGTGGCCGCAGGTGGCCATCGAGGTACGCAGGCCGCCGAACAGGTTGAAGGTGCCGTCGTTCTCGTGGGCGGGGCCGACAAGAATCTCCTCGAGGGTGCCGTTCTGGGTCGTCGCCACCCGCGCGCCGCGCGGCAGCGTCGGGTGGAAGGTGGCCATGCCCCAGTGAAAGCCGCGGCCGGGGGCTTCGTAGGCGCGGGCGAGCGGCGAGCCGATCATGACGGCGTCGGCGCCGAGCGCGATCGCCTTGGAGACGTCGCCGCCGTTGCGCATGCCGCCGTCGGCGATCACCATCGAGTAGTCGCCGGTCTCGAGCATGTGAGTCGAGCGGGCGTGGGCGACGTCGGCGATCGCGGTGGCCTGGGGTACGCCGATGCCGAGCACGCCGCGGGTGGTGCAGGCGGCGCCGGGGCCGACACCGACGAGCACGCCGGCCGCGCCGGTGCGCATCAGGTGCAGGCCGGTGTGGTAGGAGGCGCAGCCGCCGACCACTACTGGAACGTCGAGGGAGGGGATGAACTCCTTGAGGTTCAGCGGCTCGGTGACGGTCGAGACGTGTTCGCCGGAGACGACGGTGCCTTGGATGACGAGCACGTCGAGACCGGCGTCCAGCGCAAGCTCGTAGTGGCGAAGGACGCGCTGCGGCGTGAGCGAGGCGGCGACGACGACCTTTTGCTGCTTGATTTCCTCGATGCGCTGCGCGATCAGCTCCGGCTTGATCGGCTCTTCGTAGATGCGCTGCATCTCGTGGGTGGCCTGCTCCTTCGGGAGCTGGGCGATGCGCTGCAGCTGCTCGTCGGCGTCCTCGTAACGGGTGAAGACACCCTCGAGGTTCAAGACGGCGAGGCCACCGAGGCGGCCGACGATGCCGGCGGTGGTCGGCGAGACAACGCCGTCCATCGCGGAGGCGAGCATCGGCAGCTCGAACTGGTACGGGCCGAGCTTCCAGGAGATGTCGATGTCGTCGGGGTCGCGGGTGCGGCGCGAGGGGACGATCGCGATGTCGTCGAATCCGTAGGCGCGGCGGCCTTTCTTGCCGCGTCCGATCTCTATCTCCATGACGGGATCCTTGCGGGTCGGGCGGACGTAAAGACCCCGCACGGGGCGGGGCCTGAGGGGGACCGGCGGGGTGCCGAGGGCGGCGTGTGAGAGACGGGGGCCAAGTGGGTCGAGCATAGCAATGGCGCCCGGCGCGCGGCGCGCCCCGACGAACGGATCGCGGGCGGTACTCGGAGCGGGGATTTCTTGGATTTTGAGAGGGGTCGCAGGGCCCGGACGGCCGGCCGCGCGGGCGCAGGACGCTTGGGTATGCTCGATCGGTGGCCGAGCTGCCGGAGTACGACGCGCGCGCTATCGAGGAGCGCTACCAGACCAAGTGGCGCGAGAGCGAAGCGTTCCGCACGCGTGCCGTAAAGGAGGGCGAGGAGGCCGTTTACATCAAGGCGTCGGCGCCGTTCACGTCGGGCAATGTGCACATCGGGCATGTGCGCAGCTATGCGATCGGCGACGCCTACGCCCGCTTCCAGCGCGCGCGGGGACGGCCGGTGCTGTTCGCGTTCGGCTTCGACGCGTTCGGGCTGCCGGCGGAGCTGGGGGCAATCGCCAACGGGGAGTCGCCGAGCGAGTGGGTGACGAGGTGCGCGGAGCACATGACCGCGCAGCTGAAGCGGCTGGGGTTCTCGTTCGGGTGGGAGCGGACGTTCATGAGCAGCGACCCGGTGATGTACCGGTGGTCGCAGTGGCTGTTCTCGACGCTGCTTCAGGCGGGGCTGATCTACCACGGGACGGGCACCGTCGATTGGTGCGATACGTGCCAGACGACGCTGGCGACGATCCAAGTGGAGCAGGGGACGTGCTGGCGCTGCCACAACCCGGTGCGGCTGATCCAGAGGCCGCAGTGGTACCTGCGGGTGAGTGCTTACCTGGAGGAGAACGATCGGCGGATCGACGAGCTGCAGAAATGGGACGAGACGTCGCTCGCCAGCCAGCGCTACGTGCTCGGGCGGGTGGACGGCTTCGAGCTGGCGGCGAAGACGCCGGACGGCAGGGAGCTGACGGTGTTCACGCCGCACGCCGAGGCGGTGAGCGATCGCGGGGCGGCGGCGTTCGTGTTGCTCTCGCCCAAGCACCCGGAGACCGAGCGGTGGGCGGACGGGGCGGGTGTCAGGGAGCAGTTGGAGGAGATGCGGCTGGGCGGCTGGGAGCGGGGGTCCAGGGCGGCGGAGAGCATGGCGCTGGTGGACACGGGGCACACGGTGAGGCTGGAGGGAGAGGAGCGGGAGCTGCGAGTGGCGGTGTCGCCGGTGGTGGACGAGCGGTTCGGGGCGACGGCGGTGCTGGGGGTGCCGGCGCTCGACAGAACGGACGCGATGATCGCGCAGCGGTTGGGGATCGAGGTGCCGGACGCCGGCGCGGACTCGACCGCGACGGACCCCAGCCAGCCGGGCACCACCCCGGTTGCCCACGGCACGGCGAGCGCGGGTCCGGCGCCAGACGCCACCCCTGCCATCCAGGGCGCACCTGCCAAGGCACTAAGCGCGACCCCGCCGCCCGCCGCGACCCCGGCGGCTACCGCGAGTGCGCCCCCGAAGGCCACCTCCGAAGACGCTCCATCGCACCCGCACGGTGGGGCGCGCCCGGCGGTGCGCTACAGGGCTAACGACTTTTCGATCTCGCGCCAGCGCGCGTGGGGGACGCCGATCCCGATCGTCTACTGCGAGAAGTGCGGGACGGTGGGGGTACCGGTCGAGCAGCAGCCGGTGCTGCTGCCGCTCGACCTCAAACCGACGGGCGCTGGCAACCCGCTGGCGGAAAGGGAGGACTTCGTCAACACGACCTGCCCGCAGTGCGGCGGGGAGGCGAGGCGCGAGACCGACACGCTGGACTGCCATTTCGACGCGCTGTGGCTGTGGGTGCCGGCGTGCGTGCCGGCGCAGGAGCGCGAGCGGCCGCTGGAGGAGATCTTCGCGCTGGAGGACCTGCGGGCGTGGCTGCCGTCCGAGCGGCTGGTGGCGGGGAGCGACAGCGGGAACTTCATGTTCGACCAGCGGATCACGACCAAGGCGCTACGCGATATCGGCCCATTGGCGTTCCTCGGAGACGGCGAGCCGTTCGCGGGGGCGCTGATGCACGAGATGGTGATTCGCGAGGGCAGAAAGATGAGCAAGCACCTCGGCAACGTGGTCGACCCGGACGAGCTGGTGGCGCAGTTCGGGGCGGACACGGTGCGGCTGGCGGTGCTGTGGGCGGCGAGGCCGCAGAAGTCGCTGAACTGGGACGACAGCGCGGTGCAGTACTGCAACAGGTTCTTGCGGGGCCTGTGGCGCTACGCGCATGCCCACTTCGCGATGGAGCCGGCGCAGGGCCCGGAGCTGAGCCCGGCCCATACCGAGCACCTGCGGCGGCGCCTGCAGAAATGGTGCGCGACGGGCGTGGAGAAGATCACGGAAGAGCTGGCCGAGCTGGAGATGCACAAGGCGGTGCGGGACGTGATGCGGCTGCTCGACCGGATCAAGGACTTCGAGAAGAAGGTGCGCCAGCGCACGGGCGGGGCGCTGGGACGCGAGGACCTCGACGCGCTGCTCGACGCGCTCGCGATCGAGGCGAGGGTGCTCGCGCCGTTCGCCCCGCATGTCGCAGCGGAGCTGCTGCGGGCGAGCGGCCGTGGCGGGGCGGAGGTCGACCCGCCGTGGCCGGAGGTGCAGGAGCCGGCTCCCTCGGCACGCGTCGACTCGGCAGGTCACGCCCCCCCTCGGCCGCCGCAGGCGGCCTCCTCCTCAACCTCGGCCGACACGGCACGGGACGCGATCGGCGCCGCCGAGGGTCAACGCTGAGAATGGAAACAAGTGTTAACGCGGTATCGACGGCGGGGCGTTGGTGCCCTACGATGGGCGGCGGCAAGCAGACCAGCATGATCGCCCTGCCTGGCGGGCCGCGCGATCGCCCGACACCGACGACACAAGGTGGGAGGACGGGGACGAAGTCATGAGCACTGCAGATGACAGGACGACGCGCTCAACGCCAACACGGTCGTGCGCGACGGCGCTGGTGTGCCGCAAATGCGATTACAAGGTGGCGCTGAGCGAGCGGGAGGCGTACTGCCCGCGGTGCAACAAGAGTCTCGATGTCGAGTACGACTACGAGCTGGCGGCCAAGCGGGTCGCGGAGGTGCCGCTGGCGCAGCGGCCGCGCAACGTCTGGTACCTGGAGGAGCTGCTGCCGATCGTCGACGCAGTGGGGCCGACGCGGGTCGGCGAGTGGGCTGGTTTTACACCGCTGATCAAAGCGGACGGCCTCGGCGCGGCGGTGGGGCTGCGCAACCTGTACCTCAAGGACGACAGCACCTCGCGGCCGAGCCTGTCCTACAAGGACAGGGTGGTGTCGATGGCGGTGGCGCGGCTGCTGGAGCTGGGGGCGCGCGAGATCGGGTGCGTGTCGACCGGCAATGTCGGCACGGCGGTGGCGTCGCTGGCGGCGAAGGCGGGGGTGCCGGCGTACGTGTTCTATCCGAACCGGCTGGAGAGCACCAAGGCGCATGCCTGCCGGGCGCTCGGCGCAAGGGTGTGCCAGGTGGAGGGCAACTACGACGAAGCGAACAAAGCGTGTCGGGCGCTGGCGGAAGCGACGGGCCTCGAGTTCGCCAACATCACGCTGCGTCCGTTCTACGCGGAGGGCGCGAAGACGGTGTCCTACGAGATCGTCGAGCAGCTGGGCGGAAGGGCGCCGGACCACATCGTTTCGCCGGCGGCGGGCGGGACGCTGTCCTCGCGGATCCACAAGGGCTTGAACGAGCTGGAACGGGTGGGTATCGCGCAGACGGCCGATACGAAGCTCGATATCGCCCAGCCGGAGGGGTGCTCGCCGATCGCCAAGGCGATTCTCGGGGGCGCATCGGAGATCGACCCGCAGACGCCGACGACGCAGGCCCACTCGCTGGCGATTGGTGCGCCGGGCGACGGGGTGTTCGTGATCGAGGCGGTGAGGGGCCGCCAGGGGACGGCGGCGACGGTCAGCGACAAGCAGATATGGGCGGGGATCGATCTGCTCGCGGCGACGGAGGGGATCCTGACCGAGCCGGCCGGCGGAACGACGATCGCGGTCGTGAAAAAGCTCGCCGAACAGGGCCATCTGGACCCGGACGAGACGGTCGTGGCGATGGTCACGGGCAACGGCCTGAAGACGCTCTACGAGCACCCGTCCAAGCCGTGGCCGTCGAAGGTGGAGTGCAGCGTGGAGACGATGCGGGGCGTGCTGGAGGGTTTCCAGCAGGAGGCGGGACTCGCGACGCCGAGCCGCGGGTAGGGCTATCTCGCTCGCCGCAACGCGTGCGACAAGCCGGGTTGCTCGCCCGCGTCCGCTTCGCGCTGGGCATGGATCTTGGAGTAGATCTCGGTTCGGTGCACCGGGACGACCGTGGGCGCCTGGATCCCCAGGCGCACCTTCGTACCGTCGTTCGCCAGCACCGTGATCTCGATGTCGTCGCCGATCATGATGCTCTCGCTGAGCTTGCGCGTCAGGACGAGCACGCGCCTCGACTCCCTCCGCTCTCCGCCGCGATCCGGCCACCGAGGCTGAGGTAAAAATCACACGATCGACGCATGGATCGCTCTTGTGATGTCATCATCTCCTGAGGGAGCTTAGCGTCGGAACTCAAATCAGGAGCCGCCAGCCGTACGTGCCCGCACCAGCGAAGCCTTGACAGCGAACCATGACCACGTTGCTTGGGAATCCATTTACGCCGTTGCCCCCCAAAGGTCGCCCTGCTCTGCGGCTGGTCGTCTTGCTCGCGTTCGCCGTCTCGCTGGTGTTCGCCGGTCTCCTGTTCGCCGCCGGCGCTCGAGCGCAGGCAACGAGCACGCCCGAAGGCACGACGGAAGTGTCGGCTGGCGAAGCGACTGCGGAAGGTGGTGTGCCCGTAAAACAAACGTCGACGGCTACCGAACAGGCCGCGTCCACCGGCGAACAAACTTCGACCACCACCAAAGAAGCCTCGACCACCCCCGAACAAACCGCCACCACCGAAGAAGCCTCGACCACCCCCGAACAAACCGCCACCACCGAAGAAGCCTCGACCACCCCCGAACAAACCGCCACCACCGAAGAAGCCTCGACCACCCCCGAACAAACCGCCACCACCGAAGAAGCCTCGACCACCCCCGAACAAACCGCCACCACCGAAGAAGCCTCGACCACCCCCGAACAAACCGCCACCACCGAAGAAGCCTCGACCACCCCCGAACAAACCGCCACCACCGAAGAAGCCTCGACCACCCCCGAACAAACCGCCACCACCGAAGAAGCCTCGACCACCCCCGAACAGACCTCCTCCACCACCGAAGCGGCGCCCGAACAAACGCAGACCCCAGACGAACAGCAGTCGCCGCCGTCCACACCCCCGGCAGGACAGGCACCGCCAGCCGCTGAAAGCCAGCCTCCCGCGAGCGAACCGACGGCGCCGGTGGCCGAACCGACGTCTCCTACCACAGGTGAGAAGGCACCCACCACCGAAGAAGCTCCGGCAGGCCACGAATCGGGGAGCACCGAAAAAGAGGCCGGTAAGACGGGTGGAGAAACGGGCTCGGAAGCACGGACAACCGAAGTGGTCGATGGCTCGCCCGCGCCGGCCGGCGCCTCGGGGTCAGACCACAAAGAACCGGCAAACGAAGGCGGGCCTGCGCCGTCGACCGACGCGACGACTGCCGGCGCGGCCTCGACGGCAATGCCCGGCGGCTCGACGCCCGCCGGGGAAGGCCAGGCGTCGGTGATGCTGGGAGCGCCGACGACCTCGGGACGCCAGGCCCGGCGAGTGAGCGGCGAGCTTGCGGCATTCGAAGCGTCGATGGGCGCGACGGGGGCGGTCGGTCGTTGGCTGGACACGCTGGGAACTTCGTCGGCCGCCACCGTCGCCTTCGCCTCCATCGACGGATCGCGGGCGGCGATGATCGCGACGGGCGCGCTGGCGCGCGACCGGGACGGCGGCGCGGCGATCGAGAGTCACACCTCCACGTCCGCCCCCGGCCCGGGCCCCAGCCCCGGACCGGGCGGGGCGGGCGGTGGATCGGCCGCAGGAGCGTGCTCGGGCGGAGCCTCCTCGGCGGCGTCGTCGATTCTCGTGGATGCTTTGCTCCGGGCGGCCCCCAACGCGATGCTGCGGTTGTGCGTATCCCAGCCGTCGTGGCAGACGTCGTTCTTCGCGCTGATCCCTGAGCGACCGGGCTAGCTCCTACCGGTCCCTCAGCGCCAGGCGGCCCCGGATCGTCGCGATCCAGGTCGGTCTGGCTACCGGTTCGAAGATCTTTTGAAAAGGAGCTGTAGTCGTTATGAAATCTCACATGGCAGCATCGTCGACGACGACGGTCAGCAGTTATTCGGGCAACCAGGACGGGACGTCGCAAGCGCTCGCGCAGACGGTCGATATCGACGATCGCGCCGCTCGGGCGCAAACCGTGCGCACGCGTCCGCACCTGACGCTCGCGAGCGCGCCTGTTTGGAGGCACAAGCTGATCCTGACGGGCAAGCTGGACCACCGCACGGCGGTCGAGCTCCAGGACGAGATCGAGTGCCTGTGCGAAGAAGGCGTGACGATCCTCACCCTCGATCTGCACCGGCTCGACGCGATCGACCCGGTCGGGGCGAGGGCGGTCGCGTGCGGTAGCGCGGCGTGCAAGCGGCGAGGACACGACTTCGCGGTCGTCTCCGGCTCGCCCACCGTCCACCGTGCGCTGGTCGAGGCCGGCGGGGAGAGCCTGCTCGCGGACGACTCGGACGAGGCCGGCCTGCTCCTCGCCACCGGCGCCGCGAACGGCTCGCCCGGCGACACGTCGACCGTGATGACCAAGAGCCTGTGATTACGGCCTGCGCGCTACCCGCGGGTACGTCAAGCTCAAGCGATGGACAAGGCGCCGTCGGCAGGCGTGCCGACGGCGCTCTCGTCACGGTCCGACGAATTGCGCCGCCCATGATCGTGGGCAGGCCCTTGAGATAGCCAAATCCTGGGAGTTCCGGTGCGCCAATCCCAGGGATGCCCGGTGCGCCAATCCCGGGGACCCGGTGCCCCCGGCGCCCTCAGGGCGCGAACGCCCGCCCAAACAGGTGGCGCGCGGCGACGAGCTTGGCTATTTGGGCGGTGCCGTCGCCGATCTCCAGGCCGATGACGTCGCGCAGGCGTTGGGCTAGGGGAAGCTCTTCGCTGTAGGCGGCGTGCCCGAAGGTGAGCAATGCCTGGTGGCAGGCGTCGGCGGCGAGCGCGGGGGCCCACCACTTGACCATGTTGGCCTCCAGCGCGTGCGGCAGGCCGTGGTCCTTGCGCCAGAGCGCTTCGTAGGAGAGCAGGCGCGCGGCGCGGAGCTGGGTGGCCAGCTCGACCAGCGGAAAGGCGACGCCTTGCTGGCGGGAGAGCGGCGCGCCGAAGGCGACGCGCTCGCGGGCGTAGTCGATCGCTTCGTCCAGGGAGGCGGTGGCGGTGGCGAGGCACATGAGCGAGATCAGCGCGCGGGAGTAGTCGAAGCCGCGCATGCAGCGGACGAACCCGTCGCCCACCTCGCCGACGAGCGCGTCGGCGGGCACGGGATGGCCGCCGAAGGCGAGGGAGGCGCGGCCGATGGCGCGCTCGCCGAGGTCGGCGAAGGGGGAGCGCTGCAGGTGCGCGTCGTCGAGCGTGAGATAGAAGGCGCTGATGCCGCGGGCCCCGTCGCCGGGGCCGGTGCGCGCGAAGACGAGGGCGGTGTGCGCGGTCATGCCGAGCGAGATCGAGGTCTTCTCGCCGTCCAGGCGCCAGCCGCCGGTGGCGGGGTCGCGTGTGGCGCGCAGGGCGAGGTGGGCGGCGTCGGAGCCGTGCTCGGGCTCGGTGAGACAGAAGCAGGGAAGCGTTTCGCCGGTGGCGATTGGAGGGAGCCAGCGCGAGCGCTGGCTGGGGTGGGCAGCGTTGACGATCACCTCGGCGGTGAGTGCGGGAAGGAACGTGAGGTAGGAGGCGTTGATGTCGACGCGCGCAAGCTCCTCCACCGCGATGCCGGTGGTGAGCGCGTCGGCCCCTTGGCCGCCGTGCTCGATGGGGATGCGCAACCCGGTGAGCCCGAGGTCGGCTACCTCGCGCACGAGCCCGTCGCGAAACGCGCCGCGGCGGTCGGCGGCGGCGTAGTCGCCGGCGAGCCGGTCGCGGGCGAAGGCGGCGAGCGAGTCGCGGAAGGCGCGTTGGTCGTCATCGAAGGCGAAGTCCATCAACATGCCTACCGAAGCCGTCGACACGCCGTTGGGGTGGATCTCAGGTTACGCTCAGCGACGTGCCGTTAGTGCTCGACGCGTGGGTCGTGTCCCCACCGTAGGCGCCCGTGATCGTTTGGGTACCTGTTGCCGACGGGGTGTAGGTGACCGAGCACGATGCGACGCCGGTCGTGCCGCTGGCGGCGAGCGTGCAGCTGGTCGCGGGCGAGAACGAGCCCGCGCCGTTCGAGGAGAAGCCCACGGTGCCGGTCGGCGTGCTCACCGTGCCCGCGTTGGTGTCGCTGACCGTCGCCGTGCAGGTGCTTGGGACGCCCGTCGCGACGCTTGCCGGGTTGCATTCCACTGTCGTGGCTGTCGTGCGCGTGGTTACGGTCAGCGGGCTGCTGCCGGAGCTTTTCACGTAGTTGCCGTCGCCCGGGTAGCTCGCGGTGATCGTGTGGGTGCCGGTGCCAACCGCCGTTGGCGTGTAGGTCGCCGAGCATTCCGATACGCCGGGGGTGGCCGTCGCCGTCAGCGTGCACGTGGTGGCGGGCGTGAACGTGCCCGAGCCGCCGGAGGAGAAGGTGATTGTACCCGTCGGATTGCCCGACGCTTCAGGCCCGATGACCTTCGCGGTCACGGTCACCGCGTTGCCGACCTGCGTGGTGCCGGAGGAGAGCCCGACGGTGGTGGTCGTTTTGTCGAGGGCGCTCAGCGTCACGTCCGCCGCGTCGTATTTGACGCTGTAGTTGTGCCCGTTGAAGATGGTTGGTGTGAATTTCCCGGTCTCTGAGCTGAACGTCATGAACGGGAACTTCGTGGCGTGAGGCGGCGAGTAGCCCGAGGCGGTGTCGAGCGTCAGCGTGCCGCCGAGCGAATCGCTGCCGCCCGGGTCCTCGAGCTTGCCAAAGCTGCTGGCACTGGCGATGTTCTCGATCAGGTCGCCGCCCGCTTCCTGCGTGAACGTCCCGCTCTGCAGCAGGAGCGTCCTGCCCGCAGCGAGGGTCAGTGTGCCGTCGTTGGTCAGCTGCGTGCTGGACCCCAGGGACGTGCTGGCGTCGATGTTCAGCGCGTGGCTGTTGACGAGGTTGCCGTTCAGCGTCCGCGAGCCGCCGGCGGCTCCGAAGTTGGAGGTCAATGTGCCGGTGTTCGTCAGTGTTCCCGACCATTCCAGCTGTGCGGGCTGCGAGTCGGTGCAGGTGCCCTTGACGTTCGTGAGTTCGATCGAACCGGCGTTCGTGAACCCGGAGGGCACGGTCACGTCGGAGCCGCCGACGCAGCCAACGCTTTGGAGCACGATCGACTGGCCTGTCGCGATCGTCCCGGTCGTCACGTTGAGCGCGTCGCTGCCGCGGAACACGAACGTACCGGCGGCGCTGCCGCCCAGGTTCAACGTCGAGCTGTTCGCGAGCAGCACCGGCGCTGTGCCAGGCGAGCCCGCACCGACGTCGAAGGTCGTGTCCTGGAAGGACAGCGCCCCGGGCGTCGTCGATATCGACCCGCCGGTGTCGTTGTCGAACGTCTGGCCGCCGGTGGTCGACAGGGTCGCACCGTTCGTGACGGCAACGGTTTTTTTGTTGTCGAGCATCGCGCTGGACCCGTCGAACGACGTGTTGCTGGCGATGTTCACGGTGCCGCTGTTGGTGAGGTTGCCGCCGAGCGTGCGGGAGCCGCCGGCCGCCCCGAAGCTGGAGGTGAGCGTGCCGGTGTTCGTCAACGTTCCCGACCAGTCCAGCTCCGCGGGCTGCGAGTCGGTGCAGGTGCCCTTGACGTTCGTGAGTTCGATCGAACCGGCGTTCGTGAACGCCGTCGGCGCGGTCACGAAGGCGCCGCCTACGCAACCGGCACCTTGCAGCACGACCGACTGGCCGGCGGCCACGTTCCCCTTCATCGTGTCGCTGCCGCGGAACACGAACGTTCCGGCGGCCGTTGCGCCCGCCAAGTTCAGGGTCGAGCTGTTTTCCAAGAGCACCGCCGCCGAGCCCGGGGAACCAGCGCCAACATTGAAGACCGTGTCTTGGAAGTCCAACGAGCCCGAGGTCGTCGTCAGCGAACCGCCCGTGGCGTCGGTGAACGTCTGGCCACCGGTCGTGAACAACGTCGCTTCGTCGGCAACGGTCACGGCATTCTTATTGGTGAACACCGCATTGGTCCCTTGGAACGATGTGTCGCTGTCGATGTTCACGGCGCCGCTGTTGGTGAGATTTCCATCCAGCGTTCGAGCACCGCCGGCCGCCCCGAAGCTGGAGGTAAGCGTGCCGGTGTTCGTCAGCGTCCCCGACCAACTCAGCTGTACGGGCTGCGATTCCACGCAGGCCCCTTCGACGTTCGTGAGTTCGATCGAGCCGGCGTTCGTGAACCCGGAGGGCACGGTCACGTCGGTGGCGGTCGTGCAACCAAGACTTTGCAGCACGACCGACTGGGCCGCCGCCACATTCCCCGACAGTGTGCCGCTGCCGCGGAGCACAAACGTTCCGGCGGCCGTTGCGCCCGCCAAGTTCAGGGTCGAGCTGTTTTCCAAGAGCACCGCCGCCGAGCCCGGGGAACCAGCGCCAACATTGAAGACCGTGTCTTGGAAGTCCAACGAGCCCGAGGTCGTCGTCAGCGAACCGCCCGTGGCGTCGGTGAACGTCTGGCCACCGGTCGTGAACAACGTCGCTTCGTCGGCGACCGTAACGGTTTTCTTGTTGGTGAACACCGCACCTGACCCGTCGAATACCGTTTCGCTGTCGATGTTCACGGTGCCGCTGTTGGTGAGATTTCCATCCAGCGTTCGAGAACCGCCGGCCGCCCCGAAGCTGGAGGTGAGCGTGCCGGTGTTCGTCAGCGTCCCGGACCAGCTGAGCGAAGTGGGCGCGGATTCTGCGCAGAGCCCTTCGATGCTCGTGAGTTCGATCGAGCCGGCGTTCGTGAACCCGGCGGACGCGGTCACGTCGGTGCCGGTGACACAGGCGACGCTCTGCAACACGAGCGACTGCGCCGCCGAAACGTTGCCAGAGAGGCCGTCGCTGCCTTCGAGGGCAAACGCGCCGGCGCCGGCGCCGAGCAGGTTCAGCGTCGAGCTGAACACGTACGCTTTGCCTGCGGCTCCGGCTCCCTGGTTGAAGACCCCGCTCCTGACTTCCAGCGCGCCGGTGCCGGTGTCGGTCACCGAGCCGCCCGTGCCGTTTGTGAACGTGCCGCCCGACGAGGACAGGATCGCTTCGTTGGCGACGCTGATCGAGCCCTTGTTTTCGAGGACCGAGTCGGATGACGTGCTGACACCGATCGAGATTTTGCCGGTGTTCGTCAGGTTGCCGTCGAGCTCGCGCGTGCCGCCGGAGGTCCCGGCGGCGACCGTGATCTTGCCGGCGTTCGCGAACGTTCCGCCCCAGTTGAGGTTGACGTCCTGCGCTGCACTGCAGGTGCCTTTGGCGTTCGTGAGCTGAATCGTGCCGAGCGGGGCGGTGGTGATGTTGCCGGATGCGTCGAGGTTCGTATTGGCTGTGCAGCCGAGACCGCGCAGCGACAACGTTGCGCTGCCGCTTTCTCCCCCGACCGTCAACGACTTGACGTCCAGCGTGCTCGAGGAACTCTCGGCCGTGACCGTGTATGTACCGGCCACCGTGATGCACACTTCGGCCGACGCCGACGGGACCGAACCGGTGCTCCACTTCGACGGTTCGCTCCAATCGCCATTGACTGGCGCCTTCCACGAATCGGTACACGTTCCGGCTGCCAGGGCAGTACTTGTACCCGAGACAGCCATTGCCAGCGTCGCGATCGCCGTGATCAGTGCAGCCGCCAAGACGGTTCTCAGCGCTGAACTTGACGCGCCCCCAAACAAGCTCATGTCTTCGATCCTCCTGTGGTGGATGATTCCTGCGGTGGCACCCGGCGTCTATCCCGCCACAGTGGCCCAGCGGGCCGGAGCCCTACTGGCTCAAGCCGGCACGTGGCGAGCCAATGGTGAGTCTGGGCTCTCTGTCATATATGCGGATTTGACTTGGGCCGAGAGCCTACTGCAACCGAGCGGACCGTCAAGTGCCGGTTTCGTACGAAGTAGGAGGCGTTGATGTCGACGCGTGCGAACTCTTCCACCGCGGCTGTGCGTCTCGCTGTTTCAGGCGCCGGCGCCAGCCGGCGGGTTCTCGCGCGCCCAGTTGACGATCGCTCCCGACCCGGCGATCACGGTGCCGTCGTCGAGCACGAGGATCGGTACGGAGCGCTGGCCGCTAAGCCGCTCGATCTCGGCGCGGTCGCGGGCGCGCGAGGGCCAGGTCCAGAACTTCAGAGAGCCGCCTTTGACCTGCTCCAGCCGGTAGGCGTGGCCGGCGTCGTCGAGCGCCTTGGCGGCGCGGCCGCAGGGGTGGGCGATGGGACCGGGAAGGCCGCCGAAGGACTTGCCTTCAGGGCAGGTGTAGAGGGTCATGGCAGACACGGTACCGGGCGGAAACCGTTCGGTGGCCACTCACTGCTGGGACGGACGCGGCGCGTAGCGGTGGTGGAGCATCATCGAGTTGCCGTCGGGGTCGGCGAAGAACGCCATGTGGCAGACGCCCGTGTCGAAGGTGTCGCCTTTGAACTGCACGCCACGGGCTTCCAGCTCGCTGCGAGTCGAGGCGACGTCGGCGACGTGAAGCGAGAGCCCGTGTTGGGGGTTGTAGGGAATACCCATGCCCTCGGGCTCGACGACGCTGAGGGTGAGGTTGCCGGTCTCGAACTCAGCGTAGTGGCGCTCGGGCAGGTAGACCGAGCGGAGCAGACCCATGGTCTCGCCGTAGAACTGCACGGCGGCGGTGAGGTCGCGGGTGGGGATCGTGACGAAGTCGACGCCGGTGACGAGCTGGGCGGTGGTGTTCATGTGAGTGTGTTCCTCGGTGGGTGGTTGGAGGGGTTGAGTGGGTTGGGGCACGCGGGCACGGCGTGCGCACATGATGGCAGTGGGCGGTTTCAGGCAGCGCCGCGCCGGCGAGCGGGCCGCGGTTGGCGGGCGGCGTACGCACGAGCGACCGCCCTGAGCTGGGGGAGGAGCGCCCCGCATGGCAGCGGCGCCACGCGACGTTGGGATGTTTTACTCGAGAGCATGAAGCTAAAAGATCACACTTGATGCATTATGAGTGGTTGCATCACGTGTGATGTATAAGCACTGGCATTGAATTGTTAATACCCCACCCCAGCCCCCAGCCCCAAGTCCCAAGTCCCAAACACTGAGCCCCAAGCCCCAGCCCCAAACCCCAAACCCCAGCCCCAGCCCCAAACCCAAGCCCCCAGCCCCAGTCCCCAGCCCCAGTCCCCAGCCCCAAACCCCAAACCCCAGCCCCAGCCCCAAACCCAAGCCCCAGCCCCAGTCCCCAGCCCCCAGCCCCAGCCCCAAGCCCCAAGCCCCAGCCCCCAGGCCCTGAGCCCCAGCTCCAAGCCCTGAGCCCCAGCTCCGACCCCCAAGCCCTGAGCCCAGTCCCAAGCCCCAAGCCCTGAGCCCAGTCCCAAGCCCCGAGCCCCGAGCCGGGCAACCTGTGGCCCCGATGAACACGCCCAGCGGGGCGTGCAGCTCGGGGGTCGGTACCTGGGTCTCGCGCAGAGCAGCTCGTTTGCGTGTAGCGCCTTCGCCTGACTGGAGCGCTCCAAGCCAATGCCAGGCCGCACACGGATCGGACAATTGCGATCATGAGCCGATGGGTCACCCGCAAAAGCTGACCGAGCGGGGGTACGAGAAGGAGCTGCTGCGCCTGCAGACGGAGCTGGTCTACATGCAGGAGTGGATCGTCGCGGGCGGGCATAGGCTGGTGGTGCTGTTCGAGGGCCGTGACACGGCGGGCAAGGATGGCGTGATCAAGCGCATTACGGAGTTCCTGAACCCGCGTACGTGTCGTGTCGTGGCGGTGCCGACCCCGGGCGAGCGGGAGCAGACGCAGTGGTATTTGCAGCGTTACGTCCCGCACTTGCCGGCGGCTGGGGAAATCGTGCTGTTCGACCGCAGCTGGTACAACCGCGCGGGCGTGGAGCACGTGATGGGGTATTGCACGGAGGAGCAGTACGAAGAGTTTCTGCGTTTTTGCCCGCTGTTCGAGCAGTCGTTGCGCAATGAAGGGATCGTGCTCGTGAAGTACTGGCTGTCGGTCAGCGACGAGGAGCAGGAGCGGCGTTTCAAGAAGCGGCTGTCGGACCCGCGCAAGCGCTGGAAGTTCAGCCCGACCGATCTGCAGGCGCGTGCGCGGTGGGTGGACTACGCGGAGGCGAAGGACCGGATGTTCGCGTACACGGATGTCGCGCACAGCCCGTGGCATGTGGTGGAGGGCGACGACAAGCGCAGCGCGCGGTTGAACCTGATCGGCCATTTGCTGTCGGTCGTGCCCTACGAGCACGTCGACCACGACAAGCACGTCAAGCTGCCGCCGCGCCAGAAACGCAAGTACGTGCGTCCGCCGAAGCGGACCGAGCATCTGGTGCCGATGCGCTACGAGGTCAAGCGCGGCAAGTAGCGCGGGGTGAGCGCAGCCCACGCCCGGCGGAGATGGTCTTGCTTCATTATCGCCGAACGCTAAGCCAATAAATCACACGTGATGTATGCATCACGTGTGATTTATAAGACTAGGCACCTCAAAAAAACATGAAACATATACCCATGGGCCGCTGTGAATGAGATTGCCCACTCTGGATTGCCCACTCTGGGTCTACGTCCCCGCGAGCGCCTTGAGCGGCGTCATGCGCGTGACCCGCCAGGCGGGCCAGATGCCGCCGAGCACGCCGATCGCGACGCCGACGAGCAGCGCGCGCCCGAGCCCCCAGGCGGTGACGGAGGGGGAGACGTAGGCGCTGACGCCGAGCAGGTGGGCGAGCAGGCCGCCGCCGATCACGCCGCAGAACAGCCCGATGGCGGAGCCGAGCATGCTGAGCGCGACGCCTTCGCCGAAGATCAGGGCGGCGACGCGCAGCGAGGACCAGCCGACGGTGCTGAGCAGGCCAAGCTCGTGTTGGCGTTCCATGATCGACATCGCCATCGTGTTGGCGACGCTGATCGCGCCGACGATCAGGGCGATGACAACGATCACGAGGATCGCCTTCGAGATGAGCGTGCCGTTGGCGCCGGCACGCAGCGCCTGCTGGGGGTCGGTGATGACGGTCGTGCCGGGGAGGCGGCGTTCTATCTGGAGCGCGGCGCGCCGCGCACGGACGCCGGGCGCGAGCTGGACGACGATGTCGGTCTCCTCCCCGGCGCGCCCGGCGAGCTGCTGTGCTTCGCCGAGCGCGAGCACGACGCCGGAGTCCTCGAAGAGAACGCCTGAGTGGTAGACGCCGGCGATCGTGAAGCGGCGGCCTTTGACGGCGAGGGTGTCGCCGGGGTGCAGGTGCAGCTGGGCGGCGAGGCGGTCGCCGGCCATGATCTGCGAAGGCAGGTGTGCGCGCGCGCCGGCGACGATGACGAGGCTGCGCGAGAAGAAGCCGGCGGGGTCGGCCCCGAACACGACGGCGGCGGGTTCGCCCGCGACGGTTTCGACCAGCAGGAGCAGCGGGGTGGCGGCGGCGATCTCGGGCTGCGTTCGCAGCCGGCCGACGAGCGCGGTGGGGAGCGTCGAGGCGGTGGGGTCGGGGACGTTGGACTGGAACACGCCGAGGTCGGAGCCGCCGAGGTGCACGAAGCTGGCGGCGGTGTCGCGCAGGCCCTGGGTGAAGGAGAGCAGCGCGACGATCGTGGCGACGCCGAGGGCGATGCCGCCGGCGGTGAAGATCGTGCGCGCCCGGCTGCGCAGGAGGTTGGTGGTGACGATCGTGAACATGGGTCGGCTTTGTTCTTCCCTGTTTGCTCCCGTTCTCCGTTGGTGTCTTCCCGTCAGCCCGCCTTACCGCGATGGCGTCATGTCGGTGGACGCCGCGAGCTGGCCGTCGACGATCGTCACGGTGCGGTCGGCACGAGCACCGACCGCACTGTCGTAGCTGACGACGAGCATCGTCATGCCGAGCCGGTCGCGCAGCCCGAAGATGAGGTCGAGGATGCGCTCGGAGGTGCGGGAGTCGAGCGCGCCGGTGGGCTCGTCGGCGAGCAGCAGGCGCGGTTCGTTGGCGAGCGCGCGGGCGAGGGCGACGCGTTGGCGCTCGCCGCCGGAAAGCTCGCTGGGGAGGTGCGAGGCGCGCTCGGCGAGCCCGACTTCGGCGAGCAGCTCGAGCGCGCGGGCGCGCCGTTCGCGGTGGTGCATGCGCGCGCCGATCAGGGGCACTTCGACGTTGGCGCGGGCGGAGAGCGAGCTGAGCAGCAGGTGGCGTTGGAAGACGAAGCCGACGATCTCGCGCCGGGCACGGGCGGGGTGGGGCGCCGCCCAGATCGAGTGCCCGTCGATCAGGACGCGCCCGGAGTCGGGCTGCCCCAGGCCGCCGATCAGCGAGAGCAGCGTGCTCTTGCCGGAGCCGGAGCGGCCGGCGATCGCGATCGCTTCGCCGGGGGCGACGTGCAGCGAGATGTCGCGCAGCGCGACGATCCTGCCGAAGCTCTTGCTGGCGTCCTCGACGGCGACTGCCGCGCCGGCGCGCGCGTTCACGCGGCGGCCCGCGGCCGGCGGCTGCGGCCGATGCTCACGCGCGGAGCTGCCGATCGCCATGTGCGGGACCCTGGCACGCGGCCGCCGGCGGCGCAACGAGCGCCGCGGCGCACCGGCGCGCGTGAGCGTCTTCCGTGCGAGCGCGTTGCGTGGCATCGACCCTCACCGGACCACGTCGATTGGATAGTCGAGGTCGATCGTGACCCCGCCGCTGACGATGACGGCACGGAACGTGAGTGGGTAGCCGACGGCTGAGGCGGGCCATTTGAAGACGTCGGCGAAGTGGCCGGTGAAGCTGTAGTGCGAGCGATGCGCGACGACTTGTTCGCCGAGCAGGTACTCGTAGCTGACGCCGGCGTGGACAGGACGGCCGGCGCGGGTGATGGTGAAGCTGATTGGCCATGGACGTTCGACTTTAGGACGGGAGGTGGCGGGGCGCATGCTCGCGGTGAGGCCGTCCGCGGAGGCGCTGACCCGCCCGTCGACGAGCGTGGCGCCGGTCGCGGTCGCGCCGGCGGTCGCCGTACGCCCAGTGGAGGCGCCCGCGGTGGAAGACTGCGTGCGGGGAGCGGTGGGCGTCGAGCTGCCGGCAGCGGTGGCGGGCGCGCTCGTGGTGGGCGTGGGCGAATGACCGGTGGAGGAGGTCGAGCTGCTGCTGCCGCCGCAGCCTGCGGCGAGCAGGGTGAGCGCGAATGCAGCCGAGAGCGCAAGGGCACACTTGCGTCGCGTGGCGATCGCACCGCGGCGCATCGTTGCGGAGGCGATGCGCGTCGAGTCGCTCGATTGGGGCATGGCGCGTTTCCTTGTGGTGAACGATACGTGAGCCCCACGACGGCTGGCCGTGCGCCGGACGACGGCTGGCGGAGCGTGACTCGCAATCCACCGACGGTGGCTTCTCAACCGATGTGCCCTCTGGAGGGCTACTGCTCCCCGGTCTTGATGAGCCCGCGCCCGAGCGCGTAGCCGACCAGCTCGGCCCGGGTGGACAGGCGCAGCTTCTGCTGGATGTGCGCCCGGTGGGTCTCGACGGTGCGCACGGATAAGTAGAGCCGTTCGGCGATCTCCGCGTTGGTATGCCCGAGCGCGATCAGGCGCAGCACGTCAACCTCGCGCTCGGAGAGGTCGTCGGGCGGCCCGGGCGGGGGCTCTGAGGCGATGCGCGCGCCGAGGCGGGGGTTGAGGTAGCTCTCGCCGGCGGCGGCGCGGTGGACGGCTTCGACCAGCTCGTCGTCGGCGGCCTCCTTGAGCACGTAGCCGAGCGCGCCGGCGCTGAGCGCCTCGCGCGCGAAGGCGGGCTCCTGCTGCATGGTGAGGACGACGATTTGCGTCGCGGGCGATTCGGCGCGTAGCTCGGGGATCGCTTGGAGGCTGGAGCCGCCGGGCATGTTGAGGTCGAGGATCAGGACGTGCGGGTGGTGGCCGCGGACGTAGCGACGCGCTGCGGCGACGTTGGCGGCCTCGGCGACGACCTCGAAGGCGGGCTCGCGGTCGAGCAGCATGCGCAGGCCGCTGCGTACGACGGTGTGGTCGTCGGCGAGGACGATGCGGATCTTGGTGGCGGCCGCCTCGCGGTCGCTGCCGGGCGAGGGGGGTTCCTCGCTTGTCATTGCTCAGAACCTATCGCCTTCGACGGTTGGCGTCACGTGGGGCAGCCCACCCCGACGCGCCTTCGACGGTTGGCGTCACGTGGGGCAGCCCACCCCGACGCGCCTTCGACGGTTGGCGTCACGTGGGGCAGCCCACCCCGACGCGCGGCGTCAGACCCCGACGCACGTCGTGCGTCGTGCGTCAGTACCTCCGACGCACGACGGCATGCCGGGTTTCGCCGCCTGGCCGGGCGGGTACTGAGAGCGCGAGCCGCTGGGATGGACGAGGCGCGGTCAGTAGTCCGCCCCACGCACCGTCGGTGGGCGGGGCGGATGCGTGCGGGGCGGCGCGGAAGGACCATGGAAGACGGGGCAAGACAAGGACATGAAGGCGGGGGCAAGACCAGGACGTAAGACCAGGACATAGAAGGCGGGGGCAAGACCGGAAGGTGGATGCAGTGTCATCGACAAAGACGGCAGCGATTGGACGTGGAGGGCGCGTGACGGAGTTGACAAGGCTGATGGAGACGCATGTGGTGGAGCCGTATGTCCGGAGGCACAAAACAAGCGCGGGTGGCACGGGAAGCCGAAGCGACACGCATGCAGGCCGGGAGGCCGTCGACCGCGAGCAACTGCTCGAGCGACTGCACGAGCTGCGGGTGCTGGTGCCGGCGTTCGCCCAGGAGCTGGCGGGCGTGCGGCGCGTGGCGGCGAGGCTGCGCCGCGACAACAAGCGGCTGCTGGCGGAGGTGCAGCGGTTGCAGGCCAAGCACGACGGGGATCGGACGTAGCGGGCGTATCTCCCGTCGGCTATAGCGAACCAGGCGCAGGGGCGACTCAACCGGCCTTCGCGATCGCCCGCGTGCTGCGCTTCCTGCTCGACCTCTGATTTCCGCGGCTCGAGCGAACACGCCTCGCTCGGAGCCGGCGCCTCAATCGAACAACCGGCAAACCCCACCCCGCGCGCGGGCGCGCGCAGGGTGGCGCTGCGGCAGGCGATGCCACTCACCCGATCGCAAGCGTGATGTGCCCGACCGAGAGCCGCTCGTGCCCGTCGAACTCCCAGAGGGCAACCGTATAGCGACCGCGCGCCAGGTGCCTGAAGGCCAGCCGTAGATGGTGGTCGCGCACGTCGCCGGTCGCGACGAGGACGGTCCGGCCATCGACCGTCGCGGTCGCCGCTGCGCGGGAGCCGTTGCGCAGCACGGCCGCTGCGCCGGCGGAGTAGGTGAACGTGTAGGTGCAGGTAGTGGTGGTGCCGCCTTTGCCGTGGGTGCTTTTGCAGACGCTCTTCTGCGAGGTCGGGCTCGGCGCGTTCGTCCCGGGCGTGCCCGCGGAGCCCTGCGGCCCGGTCGCTCCCTGCGTCCCGTTCGCTCCGGCTGGCCCTTGTGGCCCGGCCGGCCCCTGTGACCCGGTCGTGCTATTGCTGAGCGGGCCCACCGTGACGGGAAGGTAGTTGTAGGTCATGTTCGCGGTGCCGTTGGATAGGCATTGCGCCCCGATGTAGTAGCTGCCGTTCGCGGTTCCGGCGGGTACGGTCAGGCTGCCTGCCCAATCGTCGGTGGGGTCGAGCAGCGCTTGCGAGCTGCTGGTGAGGACGGTCCCCGAAGAGGTGTAGAGCACGATTGTCACGGACGGGTCGATCTCACCCGCGGGGCACGGCGCTGCCGAGGCGACGCCGATCGGGGACCCGGCCGGCGCCGTCGTCGGGCTGACGGTGAGGGTTCCGGCCGGCGCGAACTGGACGCCGGTGCCGGTGAGCTTGGCTTCGTCGACGCTCGGGCACGAGCCCCCGGCGATCGGGCACACGAGGTCGTCGTAGGTCTCGTACTGCGGTGTGGTCGACGTGGGGGTGAACGTGTCGCTGACGATGCAGGTGCCGGTCTCGCCCGATTCGCTGCAGCTCACCTCCTCTGGAAGGCCGAACGCGCCGTCGTACCCCGTGAAGCCGGCTTGACCGAAGAAGGAGTCGCCGGACGGAACCGCCACCGTGTACGTCTTGGTGCTCGAGGTCCCGATGACGGTGTTGCCGTAGTCGAGGTCGATCGTTGTGACGGCGCCGGTGATCGACGCAGAGGCAAGTAGCCCGGCGCAGGCAGCGCCGAGCACGGACAGGCTCCGAATGAGTGGATGTCTCAGCGCCCGCGCGCACGGGCGCAGGATCGTGGCACGTCTGTGCATGATCGCCTCCGATCGAGTGATGTCCCAGGCAGCTCTGGACGCGCAGCCTACAGCCGCGGGCGGCAGATACCTCCATACGTAGCGCGACGTCCGCGGACCGCGAGTCGATGGCCATGTTTGGTTTGGGTTGGGTTGGCGATCGTCCACGCGTCGAAGCCGATCCACAAGCGCTGTCGGCGCGGGCCATCCATGGCCCGCGTCAGCGGCTGCCCGTCGACCTAACTCTTGCGCCGGGCCCCATGCTTCGGAGGCTCACCGCGCCTTGCCTTCCTCTTCTCGCAAGCTGCACCGGCTTTCTTGCGCGCCTTGGACTTGCCGCACCCGGTCACGCCAACCTTCGTGGTCTGCGTGAGCTGCGCCCCGTTTTGTCCGACGATCGTTGTGGGCATCGTCAGGGATCGCCGGACCCCGACACTCAGAACAAGCGGGTACTGACCGCGAACAGCCCGAACAGCGCCTCTTTTTCACGGTCAGGCGCCGCAGCGAGCGTTTCGATCGCCTTCTCGGCAACCTCGACGTGACCTAGTGGGGTGTCAGGCAACGTTCGCCTGGTTGACGGCGCCGAGGATGCTGGCACCAAGGCGTTTGCGGCCGAGTCGGACCGGCAAACGTTGCCGGGTCCTCCACTAGCGCGACTGCCTTTGAAAACAGGGCCAGATGGTCATAGTCGGCCCGGTGGCGGGCCACCTCCTGCAGGTCGCAGAAGCAATCGGCGACGCGCGCGGTGGGCGTACTGGCAAGGCTCTGCACAAGGGGCTGCACGTAGCGATTTGGTTTCCCGTGCCGTCCTGCTACCTGTTCGCATACTTCCTTCATGTTCTGATGGCGGAAGGTGCGTGCGACGCCGAGTTGGTGCTGGGGGGAATCGTGGGGCAGAAGATGGACCGCGGCCTGCCGCGTCAGGTCGTGGAACAGTGCGTAGTAGGCGCTGGAGACGGCGCGGCGGAGCCATACAGGGCGGGGTCTGCCTTTGCCACCCGTCTGATTGGCGAAGTCGCGAGCTGCCTCGAGCAGCTTCTGTGGGTCGATCGGGACGGCCCGCGGCACAGTCAGTCGCTGGCATCCAACGATTCGTCGATGTCTTCCCAGTCGAGCAATTCGTCACGAGTGGACTCAAACTCGACGAACCAAGGCAGATCGGGTGGGTCGACTCCGTGCTCGGCGCGGAAGCGCCGCTCGACCTTCAGCTTTGCCTCGGCTGCGGTCTCTTTCAGCTGCCACAGGTCCTCGACCGGCCATGTATCCCCATCGGCAGGAGGATCGAGGACGAGCACAATCGCCAACGCGGGGCGCTCCGAGGAGTCTTCACGAGCCTCGACACGGGCACTCCGGACGACCGTCTTCCCGACGTGTCCGCCCTTCAGCTCATTCGGTAGCTGCTCCGCGACGACCATATCCAAGACTCTACTCGTTCGGCCCTGGCGTTCCAGCAATGCTGGACGGCTAGTGGAGGACCCGGCAACGTTTGCCGGTCCGACTCGGCCGCAAACGCCTTGGTGCCAGCATCCTCGGCGCCGTCAACCAGGCGAACGTTGCCTGACACCCCACTAGCTGCAGGCCGCAGCGCGGCGCAGAAGCCGCTCGAACATCGCGTCCGGCCTCAATCCGAGCGTTACAGCCAGCGACGGAGGGTATATGTGTGCCCACCGTCACACACCCCCGCCCCCCTTTGCTGCATGCTCCAGCGCATGTATCATTCGTCGCAACGGGCCAACACCGCGTAAGGGACGGACCCGAAGCAGCGTTGTAGGACGCGTCGTCGTTGCGTCGCGGCAGCACGCAGAGCCGGTATCCACGGGAACTGGACCAAAGGGCAATGAGCCATCATCTCCACCCCCAGGCACGGGGACGCACGGTCCGATGAGGACGCTGTGCACGGTCGCGGAGCTGCGCACCGCGCTCGGCCCGGCCAGACGGGTGGGGCTGTCGGTGGGGCTGGTTCCGACGATGGGCGCGCTGCACGAGGGCCACAGGTCGCTGATCCGCAGGGCTAGGAGCCAGTGCGACGTGGTTGTCGTGACGTTGTTCGTCAACCCGGCGCAGTTCAACGAGCAGAGCGATCTGGAGCGCTACCCGCGCGACGAAATGCAGGACGCGGGGGTCGCGGCGGAAGCGGGGGCGGATTTGCTGTTCGCGCCGGCGGTCGAGGAGGTGTACCCCAGCGGGTTCGCTACCGCGGTCGAAGTGCTGGGGCTGACCGACCGGCTGGAGGGCAGGGCCCGCGGCGCGGCGCATTTCCGCGGCGTGACGACGGTCGTGACGAAGTTGCTGTGCATGGCGGCCCCGGACACGCTGTACCTCGGCCAGAAGGATGCGCAGCAGGCGGTTGTGATCGCCAGGATGGTGAAGGACCTCAATCTCGCGGTGCGCGTCGAGGTGTGCCCGACCGTGCGGGACCGCGACGGGGTGGCGCTGTCGAGCCGCAACGCGCTGCTGCAGGGCGAAGAGCGCGTGCGGGCACGGGCGCTGCCGGCGGCGTTGCAGGCGGCGAGCGCCAGCGCGGCGGCCGGCGAGCGCGACCCGGCGCGGCTGACGGCGGCGGCTCGGGCCGAGCTGGAGCGCGCGGGGCTGCGGGTGGATTACGTGGAGGTCGTCGACCCGCAGACGCTGGAGCCGGTCGCGAGCCTCGCGGGCCCGGCGCTGCTGGCGATCGCGGCGCGCCTCGGCGGGGTGAGGCTGATCGACAACACGATGCTCGAACCGAGTGTGGTGGGGGTCGTTGAGGGGAAGGGTGCCGGCGCCGGGGGCGCCGGCGAGGGGGAGTTGTGCAACACGAGCGCGGCTGAGCCCGCGGGGAACGAAGGAGTGAGAGCTACGTGTGGCGTGTGATGTTGAAGTCCAAGATTCACCGGGCGACGGTGACGGATTGCGATTTGCACTACGTCGGCTCGATCACGATCGACCCGGAGCTGCTGGAGGCGGCGGACATGCTGGCGTACGAGCAGGTGTGTGTGGTCGACATCGACAATGGGGCGAGGTTCGAGACTTACACGATCCCCGGGGAGCGGGGGTCGGGAGAGATGAAGATCAACGGCGCGGCGGCACGGCTGGTGCACCGGGGCGACACGGTCATCGTGATCTCCTACGCCCAGTACAGCGAGGCCGAGCTAAGGGAGTACGAACCCAGGGTGGTGCATGTCGAGAAGGGCACCAACCGGATAATCACTGTTGACGACGCGGTGGCGACTTTGCTGACCGAGGAGCTGGACCGGACGGTCACTGCCTAGGCAGCGGGCGTCAACCGCGCGCGTCAGAGAGGAAGAGAACAGATGTCAAGCCAACCAGACGTGAAGATCCCGGTCGACCCGGGAAGACTGCCGATGACGCTGCCGCTGCTGATGGAAAAGAAGCGGTTGGGCGACCCGATCGTGATGGTGACCGCGTACGACTACCCGAGCGCACGGGCGGCGGAGGCGGCGGGGGTCGATCTGGTGCTGGTCGGCGACTCGGCCGCCACGACGGTGCTTGGTTTCAGCGCGACGACGCCGGTGCGGATCGATGACATGCTGGTGCTGGCGGCGGCCGCCCGGCGCGGGTTGCGCACGCCGCTGCTGATCGGCGACCTGCCGTTCGGCTCGTACGAGGTCAGCGACGAGCAGGCGGTGGCAAGCGCGGTGCGGCTGGTCCAGGAGGCGGGCTGCGACGCGGTCAAGCTGGAGGGCGGCGGCCCGACGTCGGTCAGCCGCGCACGGGCGATCGCGGGCGCGGGCATCCCGGTGATGGGCCACGTCGGACTGACCCCGCAGAGCTCGACGGCGCTCGGCGGCTGGAAGGCGCAGGGCAGGAGCGCAGAGGCGGCGGCGAAGATCGGCGAGCAGGCGAGGGCGCTGCAGGACGCTGGCTGTTTCGCGATCGTGTTCGAGGCGATCCCGGCGGCGGTCACAGAGGAGCTGATGGCGACGATGGAGGTCCCTGTGATCGGGATCGGCGCGGGCCCGGCGACGGACGGCCAGGTGCTCGTGTTCCACGACCTGCTCGGCATCCGCGACGGCCTCGGCCCGAGGTTCGTCAAGCGCTACGCAAACCTGCAGGAGGAGATGAACGCGGGGGTCGCGGCGTACGCAGAAGACGTGAGAACCCGACGCTACCCGGGGCCGGAGCACACGTACAAGATCGACCAAAGGGAGCTGGAGCAGCTGCACACGCTGCTGACCGCCTGACCCGGCCTCCGCTGGCGGGCCCCCAGCCGGCTCGTCATCGCCTGAGCCACGGCCCAAACCACCACTCGGAAGCCGCCTCCACCCTCCCAGGGTGTGGCCCCCTCTCCCCCTTACTGCTGCAGTTCAAGCGTGATGATCAGGTGCGAGTAGGTTTCCACCGCGGCGGCTTCGGCTTCGCCGAGTTTGACTTCGAGCCGTTCGACGCGCCGCAGCACGGCGAAGTCGCCGGTGGTCGCGTAGGGGGTCGCGAGGTCGACGATCGTCGGCACCTCTTCCGCTTCGGGGTCGACGGCGAAGTAGTGGTGCTCGAAGGCGAGGGTGGTGGCGGGCACAGTCTGGTAGTGGCTGGCGGCCCAGGTTTGCAGGTCGCCGCAGAAGTTGGGTACGGGCAGCGTGGAGAGCCGCGCCAGCCGCGTGGCGAGCTTGTGCACTTCGCTGGTGAGCTTGGGGTTGCTCCAGTGCAGCCCCTTGACCGCGTGCTCGAAGGTGGCGAGCGGCGCGGCGGCGACGTGGTAGCCGACGGTGGTAAGGGTGCCGATCAGCTCGTTGTCGAGCTGTTCCGACTGCCCGTTCTGCGGCGAGCCGGCGGCGGCGCGCGGGCACTGTGTCTCGAGCTGGGCGGCGTAGTGCCTGACGGCGGCGAGCCCGCGCGGCACGAGCGGTGTCGCGGCGCGGACGAGCGTGTTCGTGGCCCGGGCAAGCGCGTTGGTCATCGCGACGTCACCGGCGTTGCGTGCAGACGCGGCGGACGGCGCGAAGACCGCGAGCAGCGCAAAGGCCGCAACGGCGGCGAACAGACCGACCAGTCGACCGGGGAGGGACCGGGCACGAGACGCGCGTGTGCGCATAGATACGAGGCTACCCGATCGACGCGTTCCCGTGCTGCGAATGAGGACGGCTGTACTCGATCGTGCGCACGACCCGCGCGGGCGCGCCGGCGGCGACGGAGAAGGCGGGGATGTCGCGCGTGACGACGCTGTTGGCGCCGATCACGCAGCGCTCGCCGATGCTGACGCCGCCGGTGACGACGACATTCGCCCCGAGCCAGCAGTTCTCGCCGATGCGGGTGGGGCCCTTGCTGGTGAAGCCCTGCCATGGCACGGGCCGGGTGGGGTCGTCGTAGCGGTGGGCGGCGTCAGAGACGAAGCAGCCGTTGGCGAGCATCGTGTGCGCGCCGATCTCGACGAGCTCGTGCGCGGCGACCATCACGCCCATGTTCAGGAAGCTGCCGGCTCCGATGCGTACGCGGGCGCTGTCGGGCATCGTGATCCAGACGTTCGGCTCGAACAGCACCCCCTCCCCCACCTGCAGGCGCCCGTCGCGCAGCGCCTCCAGCACGTTGCCGTGTATCGGCCAGCGCACGAACGCGCCGCGGCGCAGCATCTCCCAGTGGATCCGCGCGCGGTTCCAGGGCAGCGTGTCTCGCTCGTACCAGCGCCACTTCTGCGCCCACAGCCGGGCTTGGGCGGCGAGCTGTTGCACTTCGTCGGCGGTCATCGCCGCAGACGCTACACCCAGGCCCGCGCTTGCCAGGCCCCGCTACGCGGCGACCCGCGCGCGGCGCCGGCGCGGTTTCTTCGCCGCCTCGGCCGTGCCCTGGGTGGTGGCCCGGCCGTTGCGCGCACCGCCGGCGCCGGCCGATCGTCCGGGATCGGCCAGCAGCTCGGCGAGGAAGCGCCCGGTGTGCGAGGCGGGCTCTGCCGCCACCTCCTCGGGCGTGCCGGCGGCGATCACGAGTCCGCCCTCCTCTCCCCCCTCCGGGCCGAGGTCGATCAGCCGGTCGGCGCACTTGATGACGTCGAGGTTGTGCTCGATCACGACGACGCTGTTGCCGGCGTCGACGAGCCGCTGCAAAACCTCCAGCAGCCGCTGCACGTCGGCGAAGTGCAGGCCGGTCGTGGGCTCGTCGAGGATGTACAGCGTGCGCCCGGTCGCCACCTTCGACAGCTCGGTCGCGAGCTTGACGCGCTGCGCCTCGCCGCCGGAGAGCGTCGTCGCGGGCTGGCCGAGGCGCACGTAGCCGAGGCCGACGGCGTTCAGCGTCTCCAGGCGCCGGCGCACCTTGGGGATGTGCTCGAAGAACTTGACGGCGTGCTCGATCGGCATGTCGAGCACGTCGGCGATGCTCTTGCCCTTGAAGTGGATCTCCAGCGTCTCGCGGTTGTAGCGTTTGCCGTGGCACTGCTCGCAGGGCACGTACACGTCGGGCAGGAAGTGCATCTCGATCTTGATCTGCCCGTCGCCCTTGCAGACCTCGCAGCGCCCGCCCTTGACGTTGAAGGAGAAGCGCCCCGGCTTGTAGCCGCGCGCGCGCGCCTCCTGGGTCTTGGAGAAGAGGTCGCGGATGACGTCGAACAGGCCGGTGTAGGTGGCTGGGTTCGAGCGCGGCGTGCGCCCGATCGGGGACTGGTCGACGGCGATGATCTTGTCGAGCTGGTCAAGACCGGTGATCGCGCGGTGCGCGCCGGGGCGTACGCGCGCGCGGTGCAGACGCTGGGAGACGGCCTTGTAGAGAATCTCGTTGACGAGCGTCGACTTGCCCGACCCCGACACGCCGGTGACGCACGTGAGCGTGCCCAGCGGGAAGCTCGCGTCGATGTCGCGCAGGTTGTGCTGGGTGGCGCCCTTGACCTTGACGTAGCCGGTCGGGGTACGGCGCTTCTTGGGCACCTCGACCGTGCGGGTGCCGGCGAGAAACTGGCCCGTGAGCGAGTCTTTGACGCGCTGCACCTGCGCGGCGCTGCCCTGCGCGACGATCCGCCCGCCGTGCTCGCCGGCGCCGGGCCCGAGGTCGACGAGGTGGTCGGCGGCGCGCATCGTCTGCTCGTCGTGCTCGACCACGATCACGGTGTTGCCGAGCTCGCGCAGCCGCTCGAGCGTCGCGATCAGCTTGGAGTTGTCGCGCTGGTGCAGGCCGATCGAGGGCTCGTCGAGGATGTACAGCACGCCGACCAGCGAGGAGCCGATCTGCGTCGCCAGGCGAATCCGCTGCGCCTCGCCGCCGGAGAGCGTCGCCGAGGCGCGGTCCATCGAGAGGTAGCCGATGCCGACGTTCTCCAGGAACTGCAGGCGCTCGGAGATCTCGCGCAGGATCAGCCGCGCGACGTGGCGGTCGGTCTCGGATAGCTCCACCTCAACCAGCCATTGCAGCGCGCGCCGCGCGGAGAGCGCGCAGAAGTCCTCGATCCGCGTCCCCCCGACGAGCACCGCGCGCGACTCGGCGCGCAGCCGCGCGCCGCCGCAGGTCGGGCAGGGCCGCAGCGACATGTACTCCTCGATCTTTTCCTTGACGCCGTTGGACTCGGTCTCGCGGTAGCGGCGCTCGAGGTTCGCGACGATCCCGGCGAAGCGCGTCGAGTAGGAGCGCCGGCGGCCGAAGCGGTTCTTGTAGGAGATCGGCAGCGGCTTGTCGGTGCCGTACAGGAAGATGTCGCGCTGGTCCGGCGGCAGGTCTTCCCAGGGCGTCTCGAGGTCGACGCCATAGTGCTCGGCGATCGCGCCCGCGACCTGCTCGTAGTAGTTGGAGGCCACGTTGCTCCACGGCGCGATCGCGCCGCCGGCGATCGAGAGCGTCGGATCGGGCACCAGCAGCTCGGGGTCGACCTCCATCTGCGCGCCGAGCCCGTGGCAGCGCTCGCAGGCGCCGTGGGGGGAGTTGAACGAGAAGATCCGCGGCTCGAGCTCGACCAGCGACGGGCCGTGCTCGGGGCAGGCGAACTTCTCCGAGAACGTGAACACCGTGCCCTCCGGCGGCAGCTCGCCGGAGACGATCTGGGCTGCCGCGACGCGCGTGCCCAGGGCACCCGTCGCACGCCGTGCGTCCGTGGCAGCTTCGGCCGGGGGCTGCGAACCCCCTCCGGCGGAGGCCGTCAGGCCGGAGCCCCCCACGATCTCGATCTCCACGAGCCCGTTGGCGAGCCCGACCGCTGTCTCGATCGAGTCCGCCAGGCGCTTGCGCACGTCGTGGCGCATGACCAGGCGGTCGATCACGACCGAGACGTCGTGCTTGTAGCGCTTGTCGAGCACGATCGATTCCTCCAGCAGGCGGATGCGATCGTCGATCCGCACGCGCGTGTAGCCGTCGGCGCGCAGCTCGTCGAGCAGCTTGCCGTACTCGCCCTTGCGCCCGCGCACGATCGGCGCCAGCACCATGAAGCGCGCGCCGTCTGCCAGCTCCATCACCTGGTCGATGATCTGCTCCGCGGACTGCCCGACGATCGGCCGCCCGCAGATCGGGCAGTGCGGCTTGCCCACGCGCGACCACAGCAGCCGCAGGTAGTCGTAGATCTCGGTGACGGTGCCGACCGTCGAGCGCGGGTTGCGCGAGGTCGTCTTCTGGTCGATCGAGATCGCCGGCGAGAGCCCCTCGATCGAGTCCACGTCCGGCTTGTCCATCTGCCCGAGGAACTGGCGCGCGTACGCCGACAGCGACTCGACGTAGCGCCGCTGGCCCTCGGCGTAGATCGTGTCGAACGCGAGACTCGACTTGCCCGAGCCCGACAGGCCCGTGATCACGACCAGCGCGTCGCGCGGCAGCGTCAGGGAGATGTCTTTGAGGTTGTGCTCGCGCGCGCCGCTGACGACGATCTCGTTGCTGGAGGGCATGCTGGAGACATCATAGGCGGGGGAACAGACGTTCGTTCACAGCGAGGCGTCGGCGAACAGCTGGGCGACGTCGAGGTCGCCCACGCCCACGGCGGGCGAGGGCACCACGTCTCCGAGGTGGTAGACCTCGCAGTGTGCGTAGCCGGCCGGTCCTGGCTCGGTGCGAACCTCGATCGCGCGAGCGGGAACGTCGACGAGCCAGTACGTGCGCACCGGAGCAGACGCGTACATCGCGGCCTTCTTGTTGCGGTCGAGCCAGTGCGAGCTGACGGCGACCTCGACGGCGAGCAGCGCCGTCCGGGGGTGACGACTGGACGACGGCTCCGCCTCAGTGACGACGAGATCCGGTTCGGGAAGCGCGCCCCAGCTCGTTTCGAGGGGAACCTGTACACCCAACGAACCCTGCGCCAATGCCAAATGATGGGTCAGCCGCCTGATCACAAACGCGTGCTTCGGTCCCTGCGGGCTCACTTCGACCAGCAGCCCTTCGAGCAGTTCGATCGGCAGGCCCTCCAGCAGGCCGCTGGCGACCATGCGTTCGTAGCTACCCACGTCGATCCTATGGATGGGACTGTCGCGGCGGGAGTACTTGTCGACAAGCAACCCTTTGCGCAGTTCGACCTCGCATCCTTCGAGCGCGCCGGCCTCCACCAGCCGCGTGTACAGCCCGGCGTCCATCCGATAGAGCGGCAGCGGAGGCTCCGGTTGGTCGGGCGGGGCATGTCGGGCGGCGTGCGTGGCCATGAGCACATTCTCGCAGACGACGCTACTCACGGCTTGAGACGGTACGCTCGCGCGGGCACGGACCGCCCCGGCACCGACCGACCCCGACAGCGCCACACAACAGGACGCCCCCCAACCAGTGGGGGGCGTCGCGCCCTGCCAGTGAACACGCCCTCTTCCGGCGTCAGACGCGGATGACCCCCGCGCGCGCGTGCATGTTCAATCAATCGATGGCGTACGCACAAGCTACGCGCTGTGTACCGTCGGTATGTAAACGAGGCGCAATCGGGTCGTTACGATCGCGTGACGCCGGCGAGAACGCGGCTGCGTCCAACCCCGCGCTGAGGGCAAAAACAGCCCCGTACTCGTGAACATTCAGTAACCAACAGGGAATCGCCAAGAGGCGTGTGGTAAATAGCCGCGCGTCCAATCTCTAAAAGGGAGAAGCCTGTGCGCCGGATTAACGCTCTGCTGGGTGTCCTGTTCATGCTCTGCGCGAGCGGCGCAGCCGCGTTCGCGCTGGCGTCGGCCTCGTCCGCCGCGGCGGCCAGCGGCACGGTCTATACGCCGGGCACGCCGGCGCTCGACGCCGTGAGCGGCGGACCGTGGAACACCTCGCAGGGCGACCCCTCGGCCGGGGAATCGTATTCGAGCGCGGACCTCTTCCCGACATACACGCCGGGCGGCGCGGGAACGACGCTGGGCGGCCTGGAAGAGCCCAATCTCGCGGTGTACCCGACGGGCACGGAAGGCGCGACGGTCCCTTACCCGAGCGGTGTCGCGGGCACGCCGGGGCCGCTCGACGGGTACTGCTCGAGCCTTGGCGCCAACCCTGAGACGGGCACGCCGGTACCGCAGCCGGGCCGGCCGCTGCCGATGGCGCCGTACTACTTCCCGGATGTGGTGCGCAACGCGGACGGGTCGCTGACGGGCTACTTCGACTACCGACCGAAGGACGCCGAAGAGGCGGTCACGGTCGCGCGCTCGACCGACGGCGGCAAGAGCTGGACGGCGGAGGGCACGGCGCTGGGCGAGAACTCGGGGTACTGCCCGACGGCTGACACCAACGACGACGGCCAGGGCCATCCGTACGTGACGAGCGTCGACGGCGAAACCGACCTGTACACGCTGCAGCGTCCGGCAGGCGACAACACGGGCATCGGGATGCTGGTCCACCATGTCGACCCGGCGGCATCGAACCCGCTGGTCGGCCTGCCGGCCAACGAAGCGGTCGGCGTCGACCCGAACACCTATGCGCAGGAAGTGGTGGAAGTGCCGACCAGCGGCGAAGGCGTGCGGATCCCGGTTTCGACGCTCGGCAGCGCGGGCTCGCCGGAGCAGATCGTCGCGGGGCCGTACGAGGACGCTAGCGCGCCGTCGCCGTCGAGTCAGATCGTCACGTGCACGGGCACCTCGACCGAACCCGCGCCGGCGCTGACCGGCTGCACCGTCGCGGGCGAACGCGCGCTGGCGGTAAGAGTGAACGACGACTTGCTGCAGGTGATCGCCAAGGTTGAAGCGCCCGTCACGGTCCCGGTCGGCCCGAACAAGCCCAGCGGCGAAGGCGGATTGGAAAGCTTGAAATTCGTGAATGGCAATGCGACGGTGTCGCCGATCACGACCTACTTGATGAACGTCAACGCGCCGAACCGCGTGTACATCGACGGCGCGACCGTGTACTGCGCGCAGGCGAACGCCAACCCGACGACCAAGCTGGAGAACTGCACGACGACGAGCGCCACGCCGCTGTCGGTGCAAGCGGGCGATGCGATCACAGCCGACCCGATCCTGCCGCCGGACGCGCAGATGACTACCGGCCTGCTCGCGCCGGACGGGATCGTCGGCACGCTGCCGAAGTACGCGGGCGCGCCGGAAGGCGCGACCGTCGTGCTGTACACGCAGAAGGTGCTGTCCTACTTCATCGTCGGCACGACCGACGGGATCGTCGAAAGCTCGGGCAAATTCAAGGCCGGGACGATCAAACTGCCGGCGAGCACGATCAACTTCAAACCGTCGGTCACCGAAAGCGAGCCGCTGCCGGCGAGCGGCACGTTCAAGATCTACCTCGGCACCGAAGTGGGACAGCCGATCCAGGAAGTGACGTGCACCGGCGTGAGCGCTGCGACGCAGGCGGGTGTGCCGCCGGGCAGTCGCAACCTGACGGGCTGCAGCGGCGGCCTCGGGTCGGTCAAGGAAGGCAACTGGATCGGCGGGCCCAACGCCGCGATCGCGCCGTACTCGGCGCTGGAAAAGATCGGCGAGGGCACGGACGGTAAAAGCAAGGGGCCGGAGAAGCTGTTCGGCAACAACGAGGATCTATCGATCCTGCGCGCCGCGTACACGTTCAACGGCGTGAACTTCACCGACCTCGGGCCGATCAGCGGCACGACCTCGGGCACGGGCAACGACAGCGGAGAATACAACGACCTGTCCAACCCCGACCAGCAGGCGAGCCCGTCGAGCACCAGCCCGACGAGCCTCGCTGCGGGCGAACCGGACACGACCGAGCTGCGCTACATCGGCTCGCGCGGCAGCATCGTCACCAACCCGAACGGCTCCTACGGCTTGTTCCTGTCAGGCTCGTGGGCGACCGACGGCGACAGCGACGCGTTCAACCAGATCTTCTACTCGAGCTCGACCAACGGCAAGGAATGGACGGTGCCGAAGGTGGTGTTGAGCACCGACTACACGTTCTCTGCGTCGGCCGCCCAGGACAGGGCGCTCGCCGAAGGCAGGGACGAGCCGCTCGGCATCGGCGCCTACTACTCCGGACGCGCGTACGGCCCGGCGGTCGTGCAGAACCCGAACGGGTCGCTGACCATGGTGTTCGCCGGCTATCGCCTGCCCAAGCCGATCACGAGCGCGGGCACGAAACTGGGCACCAATGCGGCGGCGCAGTACACGGTCGGCACGCAGGACCCGGCGCTGTACCGCGACATCCTGACGACGAACCTCACCTCGGCGACCTCGCCGGGCGTGGCGACCAGCACGGGCGTGAGCGCCTCCGACGAAGGCACGGGCGACGTCGGCGCGCCGGTCACCTACACCGCGACGGTCGCGCCGGTCTCACCGGGCACGGGCACTCCGACAGGCACGGTGTCGTTCGCGGACAGCCATGGGCCGATCGCCGGCTGCGGCTCGGTGCAGCTGAGCGAAGGCGCACCGGACACGGCGACGTGCGCGACGACGCACGAGCTCCCCCGCAGGCGCCGACGAAATCACGGCGACCTACGCGGGCGACGCCAACTACGCAGGCTCGTCGGGCGCCACCAGCGAGACCGTCATCGACGAACCGCCGGCGTTCGTCTCGCCCGCGCAAGCGACCTTCAACGACCACGAAGCCGGCATGTTCCCGGTGCTCGCGAGCGGCATCCCGGCGCCGACGATCACCAAGTGGGGCAACCTGCCGGCGGGCGTGACGTTCGCGAACGGGACGCTGTCGGGCACGCCGACGCAGACCGGTACCTTCGAGGTCACCTTCACCGCGAGCAACGGCGTGGGCACCCCGGCCACGCAGCAGTTCACGCTGACGGTGCTGGGCTTGCACGTCACCAGCGGCTCGCTGCCGGAGGTCACGCGCGGCACGCCTTACAAAGAGCAGCTGCAGGCGGCCGGCGGCGTGCTGCCGCTGAAATGGTCGAAAGTCTCAGGGACGATGCCGCCAGCGATCAAACTGAACTCCAACGGCGAATTGGCGGGGACTGTGACCTCCAAGAAATACGCGCCCGGCACGTCGTTCACGTTCACGGTGAAGGTCACCGACTCGACGCCCAAAGCGCACCAGGTCGCGACGGCGCCGGTCACGTTGACGATCTCTTAGCATCGCACCCCAACGCGGCCTGGCCGCGCGCCGCGCTCGGGCCGTCTCTGCCCAGGTCTTGTAGGCACCGTACAAGTGCCGTATCATGGAGGTGTGGCTACGGGGGCGGCAACGCGTGAGGCCGATCGTGTGCTCGGGCGGGCTGACCGAACACTGATCCCGGCTGGGCAGTTCGACGCGCTGGTCGCTGCCCTCGATCAAGGCGACCCGGCTCCTCGTTTGGAAGGAGCCGTCCGCGGCTCGCGCCGATACCGGCGCGCGTGAGCGATTGGATCTCTCAGCAGCTCGGCAAGCACCACGACCTCGCACGGACAAGCGTGCACGACGCGTGCACGCGCGAATCGCACCACAAAAGACAGCTACCCGCCACCCCCGCCTTGACAACTGCTCCCATCTAGCCCTCCTCGGAGGGTTTACGCGCCGTCTGGCCGGCCTACGGCTCGAGTTCGCCGGCGTAGAGCGCGAAGACGGCGCCCTGCGGGTCGGCGACCACGGCGATCTTGGCGATGCGGATGTCGATCGGCCCGGCGTGGACGGTGCCGCCAAGCTCTGTGACCTGTGCCAGCGAGGCATCGATGTCGTCGACGCCGAAGTAGACGAGCCAGAACGGCGGCGGCCCGGGCTGCTGGCTGGGCCGGATGCCGCCGTTGTTGGCGGAGCCGTTTTTGATCGCAAGGTAGGGCTGGCCGTCGCCGGCGTCGGCGCCGCCGGCCTCAAAGGGCGCGATCTCCCAGCCGAAGAGGGAGCTGTAGAACGCCTTCGAGCCGTCGAGGTCGGGGGAACTCAGCTCGTTCCAGACCAGCGCCCCGGTGGCGTTGACGAGCGCGGCGCCGATGTGCGAGCGGGGCTGCCAGATCTCGAAGAAGGCGCCCTGGGGGTCCTGGATGACGGCCATCCGCCCGACGTCCATGACGTCGAAGGGCGGCGCGTGGACGGTGGCGCCCAGCTCGGCGGCGTGCGCAGCAGTGGCGTCGGCGTCGGCGACCGAGACGTAGCTGTTCCACATCGGCGGTACGCCGGCCTCGCGCTGCTGGTCGGGCTGGGTGGCGATCGCGGCGGCGACGTGGCCGTCGCGCTGCATCATCGAGTAGATGTAGCCGCTGTCGCCGACGGGCGTGTCGTTTGCCTGCCAGCCGAGCAGCGCGCCGTAGAAGGACTTCGCCGCGGACTGGTCGGTGGTGGTGAGTTCGGCCCAGCAGAAGGTGCCTGGCGCGTAGGAGGTGCGCTCGCCCACGCCGGGGACGCTAGCGCAATACGAGCGGGGATGTCGTGACGGTGCGACGAACGTGTGCGGTAGCGGTGCTGCTGGTAGGGGCGGGGCTCGGTAGTGCCTCAGTTTGAGTCGGAGCGCTCGCGAGTGGGGAGGGCAAGTTGTCGCGCGCGCTGAATCGCGAGCCAATCGACCCACACCGCGAGGGAGTCCCTCCCACGGCGCGAAACCGTACGGCATGACGTTTTTGTCATGCCGGCATGACAAAAACGTCATGGATGCCCCTTCGTAGCCGAAACCTGTTCCCCGTCCCATGCACCGGTGCTACTGGAACGGGTGAGAGACCGCGCCGCCTCGCCTCAGCGCTGCACGACTCGCACGGCGGTGCCGTAGGCGCAGATCTCGGTCCAGGTGCCGCCCAGCTCGGAGGTGTCGAAGCGGAACGCGAGGATCGCGTTGGCGCCTTTCGACTCGGCCTCTTCGACGAGTCGTTCCTGGGCATGGATGCGACCTTCGGCGAGCATCTTGGTCATCCCCTTGAGCTCGCCGCCGACGAGCGACTTGAAGCCGGCGCCGATCTGCGAGCCGATGTTGCGCGAGCGCACGGTGAGGCCGAAGACCTCGCCGTAGACCTCCTCGATGTCGTGGCCGGGGAGGTCGTTGGTGGTGGTGATGATCATGGCGTGTCCGTTCGTTGGGGGTCTCGATCAAGGATAGGTTCGACACTTGCACATCGGTAGGGCGGCTTGCAGTTTCGCGAACACCTCGGCTCATATAAGCTACGCCCCTCGTGTCAGAAGCGAGTTGTCAGCATCCGCGTGGTCGCCGGCCGCGCCGGCGCCCTCTGGCGAAGGCCTGCACGGTGGCCGCGGCCACGGTCACCGCAGCACTTCTGGCCGCGTCGCCCGCCGGCTCGACGCCGCCCCGGGGCGGATCGCGCCCCTCCTCTCACGCTGCGTCTGCCTCGCCCTCCGACCGGGCGCCGACTGAGGCGTACCTGACCGCGGTGTACGACTACGCACAGACGTCGTTGGCGAATGCGCCGGCGACGCGCGGCGCGATCGAAAGTTGGGCGGGCAGGGTGGGAGCGGAATGCCCGGGTGTGTTGAAGGGCGCGCCGCCGCAAGCCCCGTCGGGTACGCCGTCAGCGCGCAGGGCCGGCGAATCGGAGCGCGAGGACGAACAGTTGGGCGAGCTTGAGTCCGAGCTGGGCCGTGCCGGCGACTTGACCGACGAGCAGGCTGACCGTCAGGCGCTGCTGGCGTTCGCGGCGGCAACGCGCACGTTGCGCTGGAGCAACCCTGCGGTCATGCGGTACGTAAGCGCTGAGGACGCAAGCTTAGAAACAGATCTCGCGCAGCCTGTGCCCGATGTGTGCGCCGACATGCAGGCGTGGGTCGCGAGCGGCTATCGGACGCTGTCGGCGGCGACCAAAGCATGGCGGAGCAGACAGGAAGCAGAAGCAAAGCGCGATCTGACCGGCTCCACAGGGAGACTGTCACCTCCGCACACCGGCGACGCAGCCGAGCGGTCGCTGCAGGCGCAGGTCGAGCAGCTTTACAAGCAGGAGCGCAGCGCGCTGGATCTGGAAGGCATCTTCCGCCGGCTGGAGGAAGCGGTGGGCATCACCCCGGTCGAATCTAGTCCGACGGTCTCCCACCCGCACAAGGGTGCGACTGTGCCCAAAAAGGACAGGCTGAAATACTTGAAGGGAGGCATCCGCACGCTGGTCCGCAGCCGCGTCCCCAACGGCCCGGGGTTCTCGATCGCGGGCGAGGCGTATCGCTTCTACGGCCGTATCCATTTCGCGTTGAGTATCCGCATCAGGAGCGGCTATAGCGGCGGGGGCGGTGAAAGCCCGTCCGGTATGCGTCAGGGTCTGTTCTCGTGGACGCTGTGGCGGGCGTGCCAGCCCAACCCGGGCGCGGCGGTTCTGTACGGCGTGCTCAAGCGACCGGCCGATATGGTGCTGGTGCGCACGACGAGCGGAGCCCTGCACACTATGAAGCGTGTGCCACTTCCGGCCAATCTGCACGAAGCCGGCGTGCTGGTCTACGCAGCCACAACAACGGCGCCAAGCGAAGTTGTCGTCGGCAACAAAGCCGGAAAGACGATCCTCGCCGAAAACCTGACGCAGCAGAGCAGGAGAGCAACCGAAAGGTGTGAAGGGGAAGCGGAAGGGACAGAACAGCCGGCGCGCAAGGCCAGCGCGCGGTAGCCAACTCCATGAGTGCGACCATGTGTGCGCAGGTCGGGAAGCGTAGGCGGCATTGGACCGCCGTCGGCGGCGCGCTGCTGGCAATCGTTCTGGCGGCGGGGGGCTGCGGGGGAGCGGGGAGCAGCCATTTAGACCCGGCAGGACGCGGCAACTCGGCGTCTGGGTCCACGCTCCAGGCACTCGTCGCGAAGCTGCGAGCAGTGCACGTCACCAGCGAGCGCTATCTGCAGACCACAAACACGCAGGTTCAGCGCGGTCGGCGAACCGAACGCTTTCACAACGTTTTGATCGGGGAAGTAGGGCTCTCGCCCGATCGGGGCGAGACGTTCGAGCCGGGTTCAGGCGCGATCCCGCGCGAACTGGTAATCGGATCGGCGAGATATTCCTATTCGTCGCCTCTCGGCCGCTGCGACGGAGGCCGTCCTTGGATACTCCGGGAACCGCGATCGGGAGCAGTGCTGGTCGTGGGCGGCCACGACCAGGTTGAGCCGTCCCGTCCAGCAGCGCCCCCCGCTCGCGCATCGCTTCCTTTCCAAGCATTGCCAGGCGAACACACGCGTGGTGGGTCTGGGCCCTTCGCAGGGCTCATCAACCTCTTGGGAACCGCCAGCGGACCGGTACGAGTTGTGGGCGTCGCGACTATCGACGGCCAGAGAGCCACGGAGGCTCACGGCCCGCGTCAACCCGGCGTCGTTGCTCGCCGGCGTCTCTGAAGCCGAGCTGCCTGCTCTGGGATTCCATAATGAGGATACGTTGATCCAACAGTCCCATCTGAGCACCTTGCCGACGCGGTTACACCTGTTTATTACGGCCTCCGGGCTGCCCGTACGGGTCACCACTTCGGCCAGGTTCGCGCGCACTTATCTGACGGGCGAACAGTTCGATGTGCTGTCTGTCAATACTCCGGTTTCGATCGCTGCGCCGCCCGCCGACAGAGTGATCGACTGGACTCGGGCAGCCGAATATGAGGGTTTTGTGCTGTTCGGTCACACCAAGCCGTGCCCCGCGCTCACCCGGGGACGACGGGCGCCGATCGGCGGGTGAGGTCGCAGGACGGTACGCCGCAGTTTAGCTCGCTACGCGCCAAACGCGCCCAGTAAGACGCTGGGCGGCGGCTACCAGACGGTGCGGATCGAGTGAAGTCTGGTTGCTTTGGGATCGTCCGCGCGTGTGGGCCCGGTGTCGACGCGCGACGGCGCGGGACGTCCCTGTCCCGCGTCTGCGGGCCGAGCCGGAGGCACTTGTATGGAGCCCGTCTGCTTGGAGGCTAGACACAGGCGTTCTTTATCGGACGGCCGCCGACCGCCACAGCAAATGCGACGCAGACTTCTGTATTCTACGACCAGATGCAAATCGAGAGGCTCACGTGGCGGCGAGGCGGCCAAGGACTGGCCGCCTTCGTTGCAGTCATGCTGGGGGCGCTACCAAGCCAAGCGTTCGCAGGCGGCTGGGTATTTAATTTTCCAGCCCCCTTCTCGGCCGACGGATCCAACCCGCGGTTGGCGATGACACAGGCCGGGGAAGCCGTGATTGCCTACGAAGGGTTTAACGATACGATCCGCATCTCGCGCCACCCGCCGAACGGCGATTTTAGCGGTGGCGTCTTTGGAGAAGCAGTCTTTCCCGAACCCGCCACTTGCTGCCTTCGCCCTGAAGCGCCCGCCGTAGCGATCGACCCCGCGGGCGACATCATCGTTGTTTGGCAGCAAGGCCTGCCCGGATCGGACAACCCTGAGATCTACGCTTCGTTCAGGCCGCACGATGGCTCGTTTAGCTCACCGCAAGCGATCTCCTTCGAAAACGCGACGTCTCCTGAGGTCGCGATCGATGCGGACGGAGAAGCGACGGTCGTGTGGCTGCGCAACGACGGGACCAGCACGATCGTTGAAGCCGCGACGTCCATGATGGGTGGCCCCTTCTCCTCACCCTTGAAGCTCTCTGGAGATGGCGGCAATGCCGCTGAAGCACAGGTGGCGACGGATCCCGAAGGCGACGCTATCGCCTCCTGGATACGCACGAGCGGCTCAAGGAGCAACCTGGAGGTCGCCGTTCGTCGGAGTGGCGGTTACTTTCCAAGCCCGGGCAGCGGTGGCGATGGGGTCGTCCTTGGCGAATCCAAGGCGCCGTCGACGAAAGCCACAGGACCACCGGCCCAGCATATCGTGATGAACTCGGGTCCGGAAGCGATGGCGGTCTGGCAGACCAGCGACAGCGCGGTGCAGGTGGCGCGTCTGACGCGTGGGTCTTCGTCTTTCGGTACCGCGACGACGCTCGGAGCGACAAGCGTCTTTCCGTCGATCGCTATGGATGAAGCAGGCGAAGCGGTGGTCGACTGGCCGGTAGCGTCGGGCATCGACGTCGCTACGGCCGCTCCGGCGGCTGCTTTTGGTCCTCCTGAACAGATTGCACTGCCTGAGGGCGCGCCGGAATTCGCCAAGGTTAGCGTGGCTCCCACTGGCGCAGTTACTTTGGCGTGGCTGAGCAGCCCGAGGGAAAGCGACGGCTTTTGGTCGATCGCGGATGGAGGGACAGTACGTCCTCCCGGTGGAGTGTTTGCGACGCCGTTGACCGGCGGTGTGGACAGCACAGGCGAAGCGCGTGGCGACCTGGAAATGGCGGGGGATTCGCTCGGCGATACGCTTGCTGTGTGTCAGGAAGCGAGCACGATTGGCAATCACGTATCTACGTTCGTCTACGATAACGGGCCGACGTTGACCGGCGTAAACGTGCCGAGCGCCGCCCAGGTAGGGCAACCCGTGTCGTTCAGCGTGGCGCCGCCGGTCACGCTTTGGCAGCCACTCACGAGCGTGACATGGGATTTCGGTGATGGCACTTCGGCGAGCGGCATCTCGGCGACGCATATCTACAAGACGCCGGGCATCTATGACGTGACCTTGAGCGCAGCCGATGCGCAGCACCTTCCGCCGCCGTTGCCGGAAAAACACCTTGAAAACACCGTATCTCAAGCGATCTCTATATCTGCTGTTGCTGGCGCCTCGCAGGTCCTAACCGATGCTCCGACCATCACAGGCGCTCGCGAGTCCCACCGCGCTTGGCGCGAGGGAAGCGCGCTCGCCAGTGCGGCTCGGCGCAAGAAGGGGCTACCGATCGGCACGGTCTTCTCCTACAGGCTCAACGAGCCGGCTGATGTGCACTTCGCCTTCACGCAGCTACTCGGAGCGCCCAAGACCAGAGGCAAATGCACCCCGTACGGCAAGAGGCGCCAGCACCAGCATCGTTGCAGACGAACCGTGGCTGCCGGCACGATGTCGTTCCCCGGTCACGCTGGAGCAAACAAGCTCTCCTTCCACGGACGACTCTCATCCACGAGATCGCTCAAGCCTGGACGCTACAGTCTGACGATCACCGCCAGCAACAGCTCTGGCCATTCGGCGTCGCAGTTGCTCCGCTTTACGATCGCCGGGTGATGGATATATATCTCCCCACCGTCGGCACCCTCACGTATACTCATTTCGACTTCACCAGTAGAAAGACGCCCATGTTTCCACCATGAATCAGGTGGCTAGCGACCGCTGCCAGGCCCATCCACAACAGGAAAGCTAGTATTACAGCTACTATGCCTATGGCGACGTATCTGGCTCGCCCTTTCATCGATGACCAGGCCATGACGCTGCTAAGCCTGGATCCACCGGTGTTGTCCGGGTTGGGGTGTTGAATGACCTCCTGAATCGGGCTTGGTAGCGACAGATTGCGGCTGTCGCGGCCCGGGATCAGGAGGTCACTCGTATGGTGCAGGATGACGAGCGGGTCGGACTGGACGGTGTGCGGGTCGTTTTTGATGATGAGCGGCTGGTTTCTGATGCGGGGATCGCGCTCGTTGCGACGCTCGCGGGGCGGCTTGGGATCGAGGCTCTCGTGGGGCGGTTCGTGGCGCTTCGGCGTGATCTGCCGGGCGCTGCGAATCCGGGCCGCAAGGTGATGGCGCTCGTGTTCGCGATGCTGCTCGGCGCTGACTCGATCGATGATTGTGATGTGCTGCGGGCCGGTCGCACGCGTCGATTGTTGGGTGGCTGGCTACCGGCGCCCTCGACACTCGGAACGTTTTTGCGGGCGTTTACTTTCGGACATGTGCGCCAGCTCGACCGAGTACTCGATCAGGCGCTGGTGCGCGCGTGGCGGGCAGGCGCTGGCCCGGGCGCCGAGCGGCTGATCGTTGACGTGGACAGCTTTATCGGCCAGGCCTACGGCTACAAGAAGGAGGGTGTCGGTTTTGGGTACACCAAACAGCGCGGATACCACCCGCTGCTCGCCTCCAGGGCCGGGACCGGTGAGGTTCTGCACGTTCGGTTGCGCAAGGGGCAGGCGAACACCCAGCGCGGTGTCGTTCGCTTCACCGAGGAGCTGATCGCCCGCATGGCGCGGGCAGGCGCGAGCGGCGAGAAGCTCCTGCGGGCCGACTCGGGGTTCTGGAACAGCAAGCTGATCGCAAGGCTTCAGAGCGCCGGGTGGTCCTATTCGATCAGTGTGCGCCTGCAGTTCTGGGTTCCCGACGCCATCAAGCAGATCCCCGAGAAGGCGTGGCAGCCCCTGGAGGACTACCCCAAGGACGGCGAAGCGCAGATCGCTGAGACGACCGCTCACGGACGACGGCTGATCGTCCGTCGCACCCGGCTCATCGGGCCGCAAGCAGAGCTGTGGCCGGACTGGCGGTATTTCCCCCTCATCACCAACCGCACCGAGGCATTGGAGGTCGTGGAGGCCGAGCACCGCCAGCACGCCGTCGTCGAGCTCACGATCCGCGACCTCAAAGACCAGGCGCTCGCGCACTTCCCCTTCGGCCAGTTCAACGCCAACAGCGCCTGGACAGTGATCGCCGCCATCGCGCACAACCTGCTGCGCTGGACCACGGCGATCGGACTGTCGAGCGAGACCGTGCGCGTCGCGCGCACCATGCGCCGCCGGCTGCTTCGGATACCAGGCCGCCTGACCCGCACGGGCCGCCAGTGGACGCTTCACCTTCCCGCTCGCTGGCCGTGGCAACACGACTTCACCAGAGCGCTCGCCCGCATCCGCGGGCTACCAGAACTCACCTGAGCGCGCAAAACACCACGACCGACGACCAGCCAAGCAACACGTCGACACGGCGCGCTCAGCGCCACCCGAAAACACACCCCCCAAGTCCCCCGAGAAGACGCCCGCCGCTCCTCACGCCGACAAAACACCAACGAGGCCCCCCAAACCCACACCAACAGCACCAATCACCCCCCACCAGGCAGCCGCGCGGTGGATCCAGGCTAAGGTCCTCTTCCTGGTCCTCACCCTGAGTTCGTTGCTGTCGGCGGTGTGCCCTGGCCGCCTCGCTAGGCAGGACAATACCGGGCTTTTCGTGTTCGGGCCGCTTAATCCCAATCGCGTTGAGTCTCGCGAGCGACTCGGCTGTCGGACGCCAGTCGCCCACCTCGCTACTTCCACGCCAGGCCACACGAATCAACACCGTGTCACTCGGCCGAAAGTCCACCCCGTTGTCCCGGAGATGCACGGTACCGGTCATTGGGGTGAACGCAAACCAAGTTCCGCCGCCACCACCTACTTGGTATATCGCCTCGTCGGGGTTGAGCCGCGGCGGTTTCGGCTCCATCGGGTTGTGCAAGATTCCTACCACATGCTGAACGGGCGCAAGATCGTTGCCGCGATCGCCAGCGCAAGCAACGAGGAAACCTACGTAGACCTTTTCGCCCATGTGCTCCTCGATGAGATACAACGCATCCGCATGGGTGATGATCTCGCCTTCGTTCGGAGTTCTCATGAAACGAGACGATTGATGTCGGAGGACCCGACAAGTGCATGCCATTGCATGAGCGAATGCGCGGTGCGGCCGGTAGCCACGGCGACTTCTGACCACCTGACCAAACGACCCTGCGGATCGCTCGCGGGGTGACAGATCCGTACGTACGCCGGATAGCCACTCGGAACGGTGAGCGTCACGGCACCGAACTCTCCGTGGAGCCTTGGTGCAAACCAGTCGCCGGCGGATACGTCTTGCATCCGCGAGGCAAGACGCTCTTACCCACGACCCGTCGCACTGCGAAGGTCGTGCCCGCAGACGTTCGCCCCTTGGCGATCGCGGGCTCAAGGCGCTGCTCAACGAACCCGGACGGCTTCTCCCCCAGCGCACGCTCCATTTCCTGCTGGGCACGCAAGAGCTGTTCGTCTCGGTCCTCCTCCATCGCAAGTCTTTTCTTCAGTGCAGCGGTGCGCCGGACAAGCGCCCTCTCAGCACGGCCCTCGTACGACTCCAGCAGCGTTTCGAGGTCGCCTTGCGCGACCTGCTTGCTACGGGCTTCGCTGGCTTCCTCCAGGCGCTTGCTCCCGGCCGGCAGCACGTGAAATCCGCTCGCCGCCCAGCTTCTCATTTCGGCGCAGACCGCAAGCGACGGGCCTTTGATGGCTTCACGAAACTCCGTCGTTCTTTCCCCTACGAGCGCGTCGATCGTTGGATTGCTCCAGCTAAGCCGGCTCGTCGCCGCGACATAGGCCTCCAAGGAAGCACGGAGCACTCGATTGTAAGCGGCAAAGGTCGTTTCGTTGATCTCCAGCCCGATGATCTGTTTCTCCCGCTCGCTGCGCGCCCGTTCGCCCTGAACACGCCCAGAAAGCTTCGGTCGCGACGCAAATGGGCCTTCTTCCTCGCCCACAGATTCAACGGGGGCTCCACGCATAACGCCTTTGCATTCGTGGCCGATCGCCTCAGCGGTCCGGGACTCTGCAACAAGCGCAACCCGCGCACGAGCCAGCACCCCCTTCTCGAATTCGTATCCAGCCACCAACAGCGCGCGCGTCGCAGCCCGGTCCCCGGTCGCGCCGGCGGCGATATTCGCCCGCCCGCTCGGACCGGTCGCCGCCCACGCACCGTCAGATCCATGAAGCGCAAAAACGAACACCAGCAACACGGCCCAACAGCCAAGCCACCGAGTACGAGCTTCAGCCCTACTAAAAGATGGAGCGCACATGATTTCGGTTTTGCTTTGGGATCGTCCGCGCATGTAAGCCCAACCTCGACGCGCGACGGCGCGGGACATCCTGTCCCGCGTCCGCGGGCACCGTAGCATACAAAGATTCGAGTAATTCCACCGGGACACGCAAGCCAATTTCGTCCTCTTCTTCAACGACAAGCCATGCGCCTGGAATCCGTCGCTCCACTCTTTTGCCCTCCGCGCCAGGGCTCTCAAAGATACCGCGCCGTCCGGGCACGGGCTTCATGCCCGCCAGGGCCGGCGGCCTAGCGCCGGGACGTTCTGCGTCTAGCAGCACCGCCGCGGTAAGATGGTGTTGTTCTTCGTAGACGTAGACGGTGCCTACACACGAAAGCAGCGCCTGGCCGAACAGTCCGCGGTGGGGCCTGACTTGCGTTGCCACGCCCCCTTTGGATGCCACGATTTCCTGGGGAAGCTGTGCCGCAGCCAGTTCGCAGACGCCGCGCGGTGGATGCGCCGGCGCTTCCCACTGCCGCGTACCACGCAGTTTGAACGCCTGCGGGCTACCGGGCTTACCCTTCCTGTCGATCGGCTTGCCGTGCACGTCAAACGGTGTTATCCGCGGACAGTTACGCAAGATGCTGGGCTGCCCATTGCGGCGAAGTACTTCGACGGCCGCCGCTCGCAGCCCATCCGGCAACGTGGAGTTCGTCGTGGTCGCAATGGGCCTCCCACCGGCTACCGAGACCGCAGCAACTTCATGCGTCGTCAGCGCAAATACATCAATACTCCGTTCGTTCTGCTCGCAGCCCTGCTCCGCGAAGATCGGCCCGGTCGAAGTCCTACCCAACGGCGCGCCACCACTGCCGCCTTCTGTTTTGGTGCGATAGCCCGCCTCCATACTCCAACCAGCCCAGCCACCTTCCAGCTCCGGCACCACATACACATAGCCGTTTGGCACGGGGCGTGAAACAACTGCGCGGTGGATCGGCTCGTCTAAGCCTGGATCCACCGCGCGGCTGCCTGGTGGGGGGTGATTGGTGCTGTTGGTGTGGGTTTGGGGGGCCTCGTTGGTGTTTTGTCGGCGTGAGGAGCGGCGGGCGTCTTCTCGGGGGACTTGGGGGGTGTGTTTTCGGGTGGCGCTGAGCGCGCCGTGTCGACGTGTTGCTTGGCTGGTCGTCGGTCGTGGTGTTTTGCGCGCTCAGGTGAGTTCTGGTAGCCCGCGGATGCGGGCGAGCGCTCTGGTGAAGTCGTGTTGCCACGGCCAGCGAGCGGGAAGGTGAAGCGTCCACTGGCGGCCCGTGCGGGTCAGGCGGCCTGGTATCCGAAGCAGCCGGCGGCGCATGGTGCGCGCGACGCGCACGGTCTCGCTCGACAGTCCGATCGCCGTGGTCCAGCGCAGCAGGTTGTGCGCGATGGCGGCGATCACTGTCCAGGCGCTGTTGGCGTTGAACTGGCCGAAGGGGAAGTGCGCGAGCGCCTGGTCTTTGAGGTCGCGGATCGTGAGCTCGACGACGGCGTGCTGGCGGTGCTCGGCCTCCACGACCTCCAATGCCTCGGTGCGGTTGGTGATGAGGGGGAAATACCGCCAGTCCGGCCACAGCTCTGCTTGCGGCCCGATGAGCCGGGTGCGACGGACGATCAGCCGTCGTCCGTGAGCGGTCGTCTCAGCGATCTGCGCTTCGCCGTCCTTGGGGTAGTCCTCCAGGGGCTGCCACGCCTTCTCGGGGATCTGCTTGATGGCGTCGGGAACCCAGAACTGCAGGCGCACACTGATCGAATAGGACCACCCGGCGCTCTGAAGCCTTGCGATCAGCTTGCTGTTCCAGAACCCCGAGTCGGCCCGCAGGAGCTTCTCGCCGCTCGCGCCTGCCCGCGCCATGCGGGCGATCAGCTCCTCGGTGAAGCGAACGACACCGCGCTGGGTGTTCGCCTGCCCCTTGCGCAACCGAACGTGCAGAACCTCACCGGTCCCGGCCCTGGAGGCGAGCAGCGGGTGGTATCCGCGCTGTTTGGTGTACCCAAAACCGACACCCTCCTTCTTGTAGCCGTAGGCCTGGCCGATAAAGCTGTCCACGTCAACGATCAGCCGCTCGGCGCCCGGGCCAGCGCCTGCCCGCCACGCGCGCACCAGCGCCTGATCGAGTACTCGGTCGAGCTGGCGCACATGTCCGAAAGTAAACGCCCGCAAAAACGTTCCGAGTGTCGAGGGCGCCGGTAGCCAGCCACCCAACAATCGACGCGTGCGACCGGCCCGCAGCACATCACAATCATCGATCGAGTCAGCGCCGAGCAGCATCGCGAACACGAGCGCCATCACCTTGCGGCCCGGATTCGCAGCGCCCGGCAGATCACGCCGAAGCGCCACGAACCGCCCCACGAGAGCCTCGATCCCAAGCCGCCCCGCGAGCGTCGCAACGAGCGCGATCCCCGCATCAGAAACCAGCCGCTCATCATCAAAAACGACCCGCACACCGTCCAGTCCGACCCGCTCGTCATCCTGCACCATACGAGTGACCTCCTGATCCCGGGCCGCGACAGCCGCAATCTGTCGCTACCAAGCCCGATTCAGGAGGTCATTCAACACCCCAACCCGGACAACACCGGTGGATCCAGGCTAAGGAAGCTCCGGAGAGGCTCACGCACGAAAGTGCGACTGTACACGCAAGTGTCGGCATCAGAAGCATGTCGATCCTCTACCCACCGATAGGCGTCGGGTAGAGCCAAGAGCACTCCACCTGTACCAATTCCCCGAACTGCCACCTCGCCGCCGAAAAATTTGGCGGCCGGGCGACCCCGAGCAGCACGATCCTACCGGACTGCGCAGCGTAGACCGCAGCGTTAGCCGGTGTCGTAATACTATCCGTCCAAATTTCCACTACAAAAACCGATAATAAGCCATGATATAACGCTGCCATGCCGCGCCTCTACCCCGGCTAGCCTCGTACACGCGGCTCGCACGATACGTGATACGTAGCCTATCTTAGAAATCATCCGTCTGGAAAATCCTCTGCACCCTTAGCGGTCACCAACACCAACACACAAAATATAGCGGATTCAACGATCTCTCATCTCATCACAGCCCCCGTGCACAGCCTCGCCGCCGACTCCCTCGCAGAGTGCCGCAGCCTCTCGCGAGAAATCGACAGTAGATAACCGACCACACTTTAAGCACGCCGCAACCGCTATTTCTCCGTTCTGCCCCCAGCCACTCAAATAGTGTGGTGCGCGAGCATTATTCTCGCCATTGGAAAAGTATGTAATCACGAGGCATACGAGTACCCGCGGAAGCCGTCGTTGCTCGTCCCAGCGAGCAGCGCCTGAACGTACAAGCAATCGCTGGTCAAAGTGCGATGTGCCCAGGCGGAGTCGCATCTCTGATTGATGGATCGACCTCGCGAACGCGGTGCCGGAGCTCGGGATGGGCTAGAAAAGCGTCAACCAGCCCTCTTGACCCACCGATGCACGTCCAATCGTCGTCCCACAAAGTCGAGAGGAGCCACGAGTGATCGGCCGGAAACATCAGGTCCGGCAGAACACCCTTCCAACGCTCACGCTCGCGCCAGACACCCGCCTGCTCGGGTCCTGCCTCGATCAGCACATACCACCAGTCGGAGTACAGATTCACCTTCCGCACATCGTAGAAAACGAGGTCTGTAGCGCCCGTATCGAGGTAGCCAAGCCACCACGGCTGCGCTACGCCATGCTCACTGAGCACCGCAAGCACACTCGCGGCGTGGCGATCCGGATCCTCGAGCCAGGACGCAGCGTCGTGGTCACCGCTGCCGGGCATCTCCAAGGTGGCGTAGGCATCGAACACCGGAGGGATCGCAGACGTAATCGCAAGCCCGCCCGTCGTGTGCTCTCGGATCCACGAGACCTCAGCGGCGCATCCAATGCGCCATGCGTGACCATCCTTATTCCGCCAAACCTCCGTCTCGTGATCGCTCGTCATCGACCGCAGTTTAGCTCGCCAGCGCCAAACGCGCCCAGTAAGTACTCACCCTTATGCGCGAGCTGCTGATCCCAGACCCGAGGCCGGGTCCTCGCCAGGCCCTTTGATCCTCGAGCAGGCTGCCATCGGGTACAGATCCACCAGCGCATGATCCGCCGCGCCATCAACGCCGGTGAGACACGCGATGCTAATGGCAGAAGCTCCCCGCTGTCACGCGTAAGCGCCATCTCCGATCGGCCGACTGATTCCGAGGAAATTCCACTCAAAGCCATCTTCAACCGATCAAACAACCGCCCGACGCCGACAAATGGGACTTCGGGTCCCGCGTCGTCTGGTATCTGCTTATTTATTTTTCCCTACAGACGACGTAGCGACTTGCTTTTGACCAGCCGTTAAATGAAGTACGCCCACGGAAGTTTGGCGGCGGCACCAAGTACACGCTTACCCAACCTGTGTACCATCCACTAAATATGCAAGGAGTTTGAACGGTTTCTTGCGCGGAATTTGTATTCCCGAATTCCACGTAACCTGTTTCGGAAACTGATTCTCCTTCCCAAAATAAGGCAAGGCGTATCCGCAAATCAAAGACTATTCCAGTACACAGCACCCTTATGACCCAATTCACCTGCCCCGGGTTGTGTGTCGATTCATGCGGTAATCCGCGTCCTTCGGCCACTGCACACGTAATGACGTCCGCCGCGTGCGCCCCACTTCCTTCATGGTCAAACGACCAACTTGCAAGCACGGCTTCGCCTTCTTCCCCTTCAGCTTCCGGAGAAGGCACTGATCCTGCAGGTCGCTTTGCTTCTTCGCGTTCCCGGTTTTCTTGTTCGCGTTTGGCGATTTGGGCGCCGATTTCGTGTGCGCCGGCTTCGTCGGCGGGGTTGTTTGGGTTGCTGACGTATGCTTGGTTGTGGTTTGTGGGTGTTCCGGGTGCGAGGTCTTCGGGTGGCTGGAGCATCGCGCCGGTTTGCGGTACGTATGTGATGCCGTCTTGGACGATGCGGCCTGTGCTGTTTTCGCTGGTGAGTCCGTTGGCGCCCTGGTAGGCGTACTTGGGTGGTGCTTCTTTGCTGTTGGGTGTGCCGTACTCGGTACTGTTATATGTTTTGAGGAGTTTGGTGGTGGTTTCGCTGTCTTCGACGGTCGCGACCATGTTGCCCTGCAGGTCGTGTAGTTGTAGTGTGACGTCTTCCTTGGCGGTGCCTGTTTGGATGGCTGCGAGGCTGCCTTCGATACCGGGGATCCGTCGTTCCCATTTGCCGTTTGTTTCGCTGGTCCAAGCGATACTGCTGCCTGGCGCGTCGTAGTGGTCGGTGATGGTGGAGGAGCTTTTCCCGGTGTTGATGGTTTCTAGGGTGCGGTCTTCAGGGTCGAGCTTGGTTTCGCTGGTCTCTTCGTTCTGGGTTTGCTTGTAAACCTGGCCGTCGAGGTAGTATTCGCTGGTGATCGCTTGACCGTCCGCGTCAGCGGCAGGGAGTTTTGTTGTGTCGCCGAACGCTTCGTAGGTGATACCTTCATCGGTCATCTGGTCAGCAGAATCGTAGGTGTGCGCTTCAATGGTGGGGGTTTCGGTGGTGCATTTCCCTTCGCTGCCGGGTTTGCTGGTCGCCAGACGCGTACGGTCGCTGTCTTCATTGTAGGTGTACGCGCGGGTGGTGCAGCCTTCCCCAGCGGGTATTTCCTGGACCTGCGTGAGACGGCCAGCGCTGTCATAGGTGTAGCTCTCGCTGGCAAGAGTACTCTTCTGGACGAATGTTTCGCCGTGGATCGAGGGTGTGAGGATGTCTTTAAGCCAGGTGCAGCTTTCGGTGCAGTGCGTGACCTTCTTGTGTATTCCAGCGCGGTGGCTGCACCGACGGGGTTGTAGGCGTAGTAGGCGGTCATGCCGTTCGGGTAGGTCACGCTCGTCATCCTGCCCTGCGGATCATAGCCGGCGGTGAACGTCCCGGCACCGGCATCCGTGCAGCTCTTCAAGCTCACCGGTTTCTTCGCTGTAGGTATAGACTTGTTCGCCTTTGCCTTCGTCGGAGCCATCTTTGACTTTCGTGACCTGGCCGTTTTCGTTATAGCTGTACGTCGCGGTGTCACCGGACGCGTCGGTATAGCTTTCCAGCTCACCGCGCTTGTCATACTTGCGTTTGACCGTCTTGGTTGTTTCACCGACAGTCGTGCTCTGTTCTTCGAGCAGCCCCGTAGTAGTGCTGTATTTGTCGCTGATCTTAGGTAGCGCCTTGTCGTTACTCGAAGCCTCTTCAGTCGCTAACGCTTGACCACCCGTGTTGTATTCGGTCTTCGTTGTTCTTTCGGTGGTACCGAACGTTTCGGTGACTTGTTCGGCTTGGTCCCACATGTTATATGCGATGGTCTTGGTTGGTAGTTCGGGCATCCCGCCACATCCTCTCATGAAGTAGAACCTCCAAGACTCCCGGGCGGTTCAGTTTGCGGTACGTAGGTGATGCCGTCTTGGACGATACGCCCGGTCGAACCTTCGCTGGTGAGGGCGCCCGCCCCATAGGCAGGCTACCCGGTCGAACGGCTAGTATCACCGACGTGAAGTGTCGCTTGCAAATCCTTGAGCAGCGCCAGTCGTTGTGACGCCTTAGCCTTCCCCACCACAAGCCACGCTCCAGGCACGCGACGAGCAAATAGTTCCCCTTCAGGTCCGGGTTGTTGCCCTCCAGGCGATGAAAATACTCCGCGATGACCCGGTACTGGCTTCATGTCAGGCAGCGACGGGGGGGCGGTACCTGGGTGAGAAGCGCTTATCATGACGCTTGCAACCAGCGGCCAGCCGTACAGTTCATATGATGTGCTTGCACACGTAATAAATCCATCGCCTATGATCCCGGAGAAGCTATGCACTTCACTGATCACTTCACCGCCATTTACCCTAAGATCCCTTGGATTATTCCTGCTCCTTATCTCACAGATTCCCTTCAACGGCCTAGCTGGATTCGCGACCCGGCGAGCCGATAGCCACTTAATGAGTGGATTTGTAGTTTCGTGGCGCGACTGGGGAATAGTCATACCAGCAGAATTCAGCGGTATAAAGCGCGGAAATCCACCATCTGCACTTCTTAGCTTTCCATCCACTTTCACTACCGCCGCCCGCAATCCTCCGGGCAACCCCTTCTCCGCTCTCGTCGGCACAGATAAGCCTCCTTCGCCGATCCTCACGCGTGCCACCACGGCCGTTGTCAAAGCCACTCCAACAGTTTCCGCACTACTACCGCCGCCGTCGGTGCCATTCCACGCTTCCACGATCACGGGCGCATGACTCTGAGCGCCGTCACACCCTCCCCCTTGAGCGCCTCCAATGGCGATAAAACGCCAGCCAGCCCAGCCGGCATTGGTTTCCGGAATAAGTAGCACTTCATAAGAATGCTTAAGGCCAGAGTCTGCTCCGACACCGACCACGATACCCGCGTCGCCGCACCCCATCCCGCATACCGCGCTCGCAACTACCGCTATTCCCACTAGCAACCAAGTCACTCTATGCGGATACAGCACTCGTCCCAACAGCACTGACCTCACCAATCCGCCATACCCGGCGACCTTGACCCTGCGGTTACTGCTCAAAATAGCACCGTTCCTCCATCTCAAGCCATACCCTATTCGTCATCTTCAGCATTATCATCCTGACCAATCTCTGGCGGCACGTCAATATCCGAGGCTTCGCCGGATCCCTGACATGTAGTGGAGCCATACGACGTATTCGCGCCTGCCGACCAGCGTCCGCCTGACCATATGGTAGGGCCGCCAAGACCATGCCAATAGCGTCCATACGCCCATACTATGAATACGCGACCTCCTTACATCCAAAATCTTGTCGAATGTAGCCTCCCATACCGTATTCGTAGTTATGGAAATCGTGATGGCGAAAGGCCACTTTGTTTTCAACGTAACTACCATTGGGCTGTCTTTCATAGAGATACACATCTAATTCAAACACATTTAGGCCCTCGCAGTGATACTTTCCTTCGTAGGTAAGCTGCCCCCCGGACGCGGGAGACCACACCGAGGCGCCAACTTCACATCCATCGACGTTGACACCGTGTTCTGGGTCTGGTTCACAACATGCGATTTCCCCCGTACATACGCCAGCCGGGTGTGCTGCTTCTTCGCGTTCGCGGTTTTCTTGTTCGTGCTTGGCGATTTGCGCGCCGATGAATTGAGCGCCGGCTTCGTCGGCGGGGTTGCTTGGGTTGCTGACGTATGCGGTGTTGTGGTTTGTGGGTGTTGCGGGTGCGAGGTCTTCGGGTGGCTGGAGCATAGCGCCGGTTTGCGGTACGTAGGTGATGCCGTCTTGGACGATACGCCCGGTCGAACCTTCGCTGGTGAGGCCGCTGGCGCCCTGGTAGGCGTACTTGGGTGGTTCGCCTTTGCTGTTCGGCGCTCCGAACTCGGTGCTGGTATAGCTGGCGGCTAGTTTGGTAGCGGTTTCGCTGTCTTCGACGGTCGCGACGATGTTGCCCTGCAGGTCGTGCAGCTCAAGCGTCACGTCTTCTTTTGCCGTACCCGTCTGCACTGCGGCGAGTGCGCCTTCGATGCCGGGATGCGTCGTTCCCATTTGCCGGGTTCGCTCGTCCACGCGGGGCTCTCCTTGTACGTCCGCAGGCCGCACGGACACTTCTCCTACCCTCAGAGCGAGTCGCGCTGTTTGCGGTACAACCAGCGAACGCATAGCCAGTCGAGGAGAAAGATCGAGCCAACTACCGCTACAACCGCAGCTAGACGAGCTAGATCCTGCCAAGCCGAACCTTCCAAGACTACCGACAGTTTGCTAACAACAAGGCCCACCAATAGGAACGCGATCATCGCCTCAAGGCCTCTTACGACTCGCCGCCACATAGGTACCTCTTTGCGGGTTCGCATCACCACATCTCCCTCATCCTAAGATACACATCCGCTGCCCCCGTCAGCTGCGAAGCCCGTGGCGACCGGCGGGAGGTCGGGAACACCGATATACCGAAGGGAAAGGCATCCGCCGTACTCGTGAATATGTTCTATTGCGTGAATAAAAGGAAACCAATAATAACCAAACAAGACCGCGCACGCAGCTCCGGCCAAAGGTGTACCGACGCCGCCTACATACCCGCAAACAACCCCGATCACGTACACCTCTTCTTCCCTGTGAGGGTAAGCAACATTTACGATCTCCTGCGTTATACTCTTAGTGAAGTCGATGTGACAGGACGTATACGGAAAATGGCAGCTATTTGGTCCGAAAATGTGTATGCTAGCAGTGCACGCGCCGCCCGGGCTACATGGCGATGGCCATCCGCCGGAGCCGAGCACGGGTTGTTCGGAGGGCGCTGTAGGTGCTCCTTCCGGTGACGGTACTTCTCCTACCGGCCTTTCAGCTTCTTCGCGTTCGCGGTTTTCTTGTTCGCGCTTGGCGATTTGTGCTCCGATGAATTGTGCGCCGGCTTGGTCGGCGGGGTTGTTGGGGTTGCTAGTGTAGGCGGTGTTGTGGTTTGTGGGTGTTGCGGGTGCGAGGTCTTCGGGTGGCTGGAGCATAGCGCCGGTTTGCGGTACGTAGGTGATGCCGTCTTGGACGATACGCCCGGTCGAACCTTCGCTGGTGAGGCCGCTGGCGCCCTGGTAGGCGTACTTTGGTGGTTCGCCTTTGCTGTTCGGTGCTCCGAACTCGGTGCTGTTATAGCTGGCGGCTAGTTTGGTGGCGGTTTCGCTGTCTTCGACGGTCGCGACGATGTTGCCCTGCAGGTCGTGCAGCTCAAGCGTCACGTCTTCTTTTGCCGTGCCCGTCTGCACTGCTGCGAGTGCGCCTTCGATGCCGGGGATGCGTCGTTCCCATTTGCCGGGTTCGCTGGTCCACGCGATGCTGTTTCCCGGGCCGTCATAATGGTCGGTCACGGTCGAAGATGTTTTCCCGGTGTTGACCGTTTCCAGAACGCGGTCTTCGGGGTCGAGCTTATATTCGCTGGTCTCTTCATGCTGGGTCTGCTTATAGACCTGGCTGTCCAGGTAGTATTCGCTGGTGATCGCTTGGCCGTCCGCGTCGCTGGCCGATAGTTTTGTCGTGTCTCCGAATGGTTCATAGGTGATGCCTTCGTCGGTCATCTGGTCGGCGGAATCATAGGTGTGCGCTTCAACTACGGGATTTTCGCTGGTGCATTTTCCTTCGCTTCCCGGTTTGCTGGTCGCCAGGCGGGTACGCTCGCCATCTTCGCCGTAGCTGTAGGCGCGTGTGGTGCACCCTTCCCCTGCGGGCGTTTCCTGGACCTGGGTGAGGCGGCCGGTACTGTCGTAGGTGTAGCTCTCTTCGGCGAGGGTGCTGTTCTGTGTGAGTGTTTCGCCGTGGATCGATGGGGTGAGACTATCTTTGAACCAGGTGCAGCTTTCGGTGCAGTGCGTGACCTTCTTGTATTCCAACCCCGTAGCCGCACCGACCGCGTTGTGGGTATAGGAGGCAGTCATACCATTCGGGTAGCCCACGCTCGTCATCTCACCCTGAGCGTCGTAGCTCGCCGTGAACGTCCCCGCACCGACATCGGCAAGTTCGGTCAGCTCGCCCGTTTCTTCGCTGTAATGGTAGGTCTGTTCGCCTTTGCCTTCGTCAGAGCCATCTTTGACGGTCGCGATCTGATCATCTTCGTTATACGTGTACGTAGCAGTGTTACCAGATGCATCGGTGTAGCTTTCCAGCTCACCACGCCGGTTGTACTTACTCTTCACCGCTTGTGTTTTTTCACCGACAGTGGTGCTTTGTTCTTCGAGCAGTCCCGTAGTGGTGCTGTATTTGTCGGTGATCTTCGGTAGCGCCTTGTCGTTACTCGAAGCCTCTTCAGTCGCTAACGCTTGACCACCCGTGTTGTATTCGGTCTTCGTTGTTCTTTCGGTGGTGCCGAACGTTTCGGTGACTTGTTCGGCTTGGTCCCACATGTTATATGCGATGGTCTTGGTTGGTAGTTCGGGCATCCCGCCCCCAGGCTGCGCAACCGGAACGGTCTGGCAGACCAGGCCGACCCATTCGGGATGGTCGCGGCAGGCACTCGTTTCGGCTTCTTCTTTGGCGGTGTAGTAGACCGTCCTGGTGTCATGCACCGCCTGATCATCGGGCATCCAGACCTCAACACGATTGTTATCAGCGTCCGCGACATAGATCTGGCCCGCCGCATTGATCGCCAGGCTCTCGGGGTTATGCAGCTGGCCTTCCCCCGAGCCATAGGAGCCGAACGAGCCCTCAAAGCCGCCAGCGGATGAGAACTCCTCGATCCGGTCATTACCGTTGTCCACGACATAGAGATTACCCGCCGCGTCGGCTGTGATCGCTTCCGGCCCTTTGAACTGGCCACTACCCGAGCCTTCGATCCCAAACTGGCCAACATAGCTACCAGTGTCCGTCAGCTCCTCGATACGGTTGTTGGCATGGTCAGCAACATAGACGTCGCCGCCGACGAACGCGAGATCGACGGGTTCATCGAACTGGCCTTCCCCCGAGCCTTTACTGCCACAGGAAGCCAGGAAGGTGCCGGTGGAGGAGTACTCCTCGATCCGGTTGTGTTCGGTGTCTGCGACCCAGACGTTGCCTGAGCTGTCGATCCTGATGCCTGAGGGGCATCCCAGCTCGCCTGGTTCTGAACCCGCCGACCCAATCGAACGGACATAGGTTCCCGCTGGAGGAGAGCTCCTCGATACGATCGTTGTGGCAGTCACCGATATAGATGTTGCCGGTACCCAATAAGCCCATACCATTTGTCACTATCTAACGCAGAGCGCAAGATCCCCGAAGTGTAGTTTTTGCCTTGAGATCGTCCACGTGTCGACAACCAGCCACGACGCGCACCGGCGCGGGACTTCCTTGTCCCGCGTACCAAGGATCAACTGGCTGAACGAGCCACCCAAAATACGGCTGGCCATCGTCGCCGCTGGGCAGCACGATACCGCGCAGTTCAACCAATCGCTCAGTCACGGTCTCAAAGTCGAATCAGAGCTTCGAAGTGGCTTAAGTACTGTCCTCCGTACCGCCTCACTATTCTCAGTCGACAAGCGTGCTGCCGAACACAGTGCGGCACACTGGACTGCGCGCCATCGCATCTTGGCGTTCTTGAGTCATGGGCAAGTGTTCGATCTGGTAACCGACTAGCAGGAGCGCCTCCAAAGACGTGCGCAAGCGCGCCTGCTTCGCACGAGATGTGGCTGACCATGCCCAAGGCCCACGACGTAGTTCGGAGCGCCACGCGAGGTCGCTTTGCTCAATCTCGTCGAACGTTGCGATCACTGCCGCCGCAAGTTGCCGCCCATGATCCATCCTAGGTATACCAGTCGCGTCCATCGAGACGACGACACGCCGAGAATCAGTGATCACGGCGCTCAGGCGATTGACCATCGTCTCCTCATGCTTGTGGGACGTGGCATCAACTCCGTATCTACCCAACACTCTTCCAAGCTTCTGCTCGTCATGCTCAAACGGCCCTATGGCTTCACATAGCCGACTCACATACTCGCCAAAATTCACCACTGGCCGATAAGTGCTGCTACAGGCGGATAGCGGGCAGAGGATGACGGCCAACATAACGGTTCCGGTGCGACGGAAGCGCCGTACAGATCGCACTAGCCACAGACAGTCATCCACGGTCATCGTGATCAGTTTCATTCGATCCGCTAGACACCGATCTCTTGACGAGAAATAGGTCGGAGAGCAACAACTGCGTCGCCCTCATTCGACCCGCCCCACCAGATAAGGATTCTGTCCTCATCGATCAACACCCTCGGTTTGGCAGCAGTCGTAGGCCAAGGTCTGTTATGCCGGGAAACGAAGCTCTGCACTTGTCGGCTCGCCGCGTCGAGAAAGATCTGCAGTTTGCGCTCGACGGGCAAGCGCGAACGCCATACAGCAATCGGCGTTAGCCACACGGTATCGCCGTGCCGCTCACCAACACCACGGATCCGGATTGCGCGCCGGTTGTCCACCGCTACTTCGAATCGATTCCGAGGTAGAACCTCAGCCAGCCGCTCGCACAGAACATTTACCAATATTTCAACCTGATGTTCACCTGACTTGTCGTCACTCATTCTGCCGCCGGGGCGCACTGTGAGCGGGGGAAGGTCCAGTGGACAGAGTGATTTCTCTTGTATTTTCTTCCCCAGCAGGTTTCAACACCAAATGCGACGAACCAGTACACCCCTTTTTCAGGAATCCAGTCGTCTACCCATACCCTACAGCGCGCTTCGACTCCGCTCGTTGATCTAATGGCAGAACCGCATATTTCCAGACCATGCGCAACCCCTTGCAGATATTCTTTACCGATTTCGGCAAGCCGTTCGGCAAAGAACAGAGCCAGACCCTGTATTGTCCCCGACGCGGCAAGGACTTCCAGGGCTGCGGGCCCATATCGCAGTGCATTCGCGACTATCTTAGCCTGCCCTACTGTCAGCAGCACACTGTATTCTGGGTCTCCTATTGCCTCTTCTTCTTCTAAGGGCACTTCTCCAGCAGGCTTGTTTGCTTCTTCGCGTTCGCGGTTTTCTTGTTCGCGCTTGGCGATTTGTGCTCCGATGAATTGTGCGCCGGCTTGGTCGGCGGGGTTGTTGGGGTTGCTGACGTATGCGGTGTTGTGGTTTGTGGGTGTTGCGGGTGCGAGGTCTTCGGGTGGCTGGAGCATGGTGCCGGTTTGCGGTACGTAGGTGATGCCGTCTTGGACGATACGCCCGGTCGAACCTTCGCTGGTGAGGCCGCTGGCGCCCTGGTAGGCGTACTTTGGTGGTTCGCCTTTGCTGTTGGGTGCTCCGAACTCGGTGCTGTTATAGCTGGCGGTTAGTTTGCTGGCGGTTTCGCTGTCTTCGACGGTCGCGACGATGTTGCCCTGCAGGTCGTGCAGCTCGAGCGTCACGTCTTCTTTTGCCGTACCCGTCTGCACTGCGGCGAGTGCGCCTTCGATGCCGGGGATGCGTCGTTCCCACTTGCCGCCGGGTTCGCTGGTCCACGCAATGCTGTTTCCCGGGCCGTCATAATGGTCGGTCACGGTCGAAGACGTTTTCCCCGTGTTGACCGTTTCCAGAACGCGGTCTTCGGGGTCGAGCTTATATTCGCTGGTCTCTTCATGCTGGGTCTGCTTATAGACCTGGCTGTCCAGGTAGTATTCGCTGGTGATTGCCTGACCGTCCGCGTCGCTGGCCGATAGTTTTGTCGTGTCTCCGAATGGTTCATAGGTGATGCCTTCGTCGGTCATCTGGTCCGCGGAATCATAGGTGTGCGCTTCAACGACGGGGTTTTCGCTGGTGCATTTTCCTTCGCTACCGGGTTTGCTGGTCGCCAGGCGGGTACGCTCGCCATCTTCGCCGTAGCTGTAGGCGCGAGTGGTGCACCCTTCCCCTGCGGGCGTTTCCTGAACCTGGGTGAGGCGGCCGGCGCTGTCGTAGGTGTAGCTCTCTTCGGCGAGCGTGCTGTTCTGTGTGAGTGTTTCACCATGGATCGACGGGGTGAGACTATCTTTGAACCAAGTGCAGCTTTCGGTGCAGTGCGTGACCTTCTTGTATTCCAACCCCGTAGCCGCACCGACCGCGTTGTGGGTATAGGAGGCAGTCATACCGTTCGGGTAGCCCACGCTCGTCATCTCACCCTGAGCATCGTAGCTCGCAGTTGCCCTAGCAGCACCGATCTCACGAGTCCACCGTGTCCGGCGACCTTGATCTTGCAGGATCCGTCAAACCATTCATTCACGACCTCGCTTCCGCCGATCAATTAGCTTGGTTATCACTGGTCGCTCGACGGACACAAAATACGGCGTTTGCATATCGCCTCGCTGAGTATACCCCGCAAGCACTCCCAGGTATTCCCTGGCTACAAGGAGGGCGAGCCTGGTGCGGGCTAGCTCGTCTGAACTCCTAGAGTCGGGGCCTAGCACTTTCTTCACTTCCTCCAATCCGGGGACCAAAGGACGACTTCGCGCCGCTACAGATCGTCTCACCTCGTCTAGCTCCGGCACAATCCTCACCAACCCTTCAAAGGCCGCTTCAACCGGCATGCTTCCGAGTTCCCGTTCCTTCTCGAACAGCGGCCTATAGCCGGGAGGCGCGGACTGCACTGGATGCCCGCTCCACGCTGCCTCGGCCAGCCGAAATGCTCTATCATCGATGTAGCTATAGCGTCGCTGACTGAGCGAGTTGACCACACGCTCAGCATAAATATTGTCACGCTGCAGTATATAGCGCAGCTTTTCGACCGCCTGTTGGTCGGTGACATCAGATCGTGCCGCGCTCCTGCATGCCTCGATCATCGTACGCCGCTCATAGACATCACTGGCATACTGACGCGGCGTAACCAATTGGCGAGTAATATTAATAACAAGCCTCACGACCGATATAATCGTCCGCACGCTCCGGTGATACCGACGTAACATGTCATCCACCTTAGAAAGCGTCCTCCTCGCCACGAGCAGTCACCAAAATATATACATGGAAATAGCGCGGATTTAGCGATCCTGTGATATCGACTTCTACTATACCGAACGGCGCCGTAGCAGCTGCGGCATCAGCAAGCTCCTTTGCGAGCTGGTCCCATTTTATATACGGCATATTCGTTAGAATTTTGTTTGCCCATTCTGGGAAGAATGGCGCTTTGATTACGCCCTGGTGCACCGCAGTGATTGCATACGAAGCCGCAAGTGCTTCGCCCGGTGTCAAAATAAAGGACCGCTTATATGCCGCTGTCGTTGCAACCGGTTCACCGTGGCCCCATTCAATAAGACCCTCTTCTTGGGATTCCCCGTCAGCTAGCGTCGGCACCGGCACTTCTCCAGCCGGATGGCTTGCTTCTTCGCGTTCCCGGTTTTCTTGTTCGCGTTTGGCGATTTGGGCGCCGATTTCGTGTGCGCCGGCTTGGTCGGCGGGGTTGTTGGGGTTGCTGACGTATGCGGTGTTGTGGTTTGTGGGTGTTCCGGGTGCGAGGTCTTCGGGTGGCTGGAGCATCGCGCCGGTTTGCGGTACGTAGGTGACGCCGTCTTGGACGATACGCCCTGTGCTGTTTTCGCTGGTGAGGCCGTTGGCGCCTTGGTAGGCGTACTTTGGTGGTGCGCCTGTGCTGTTGGGTGCGCCGTACTCGGTGCTGTTGTATTTGGTGAGCAGTTTGGTGGCGGTTTCGCTGTCTTCGACGGTCGCGACGATGTTGCCTTGCAGGTCGTGTAGCTGGAGCGTCACGTCTTCTTTTGCCGTACCCGTCTGCACTGCTGCGAGTGCGCCTTCGATGCCGGGGATGCGTCGTTCCCATTTACCGCCGCCTTCGCTGGTCCACGCGATGCTGTTTCCCGGGCCGTCGTAGTGGTCGGTGATGGTAGAGGAGGTTTTCCCGGTGTTGATGGTTTCTAGGGGGCGGTCTTCGGGGTCGAGTTTGTATTCGCTTGTCTCTTCGCTCTGGGTCTGCTTGTAGACCTGGCCGTCTAGGTAGTATTCGCTGGTGATCGCATGGCCGCCAGCATCGGCGGCGGGTAGCGTGGTGGTGTCCCCGAACGCTTCGTAGATGATGCCTTCGTCGGTCATCTGGTCCGCGGAATCATAGGTGTGCGCTTCAACGACGGGGTTTTCGCTGGTGCATTTTCCTTCGCTACCGGGTTTGCTGGTCGCCAGGCGGGTGCGCTCGCTGTCTTCGCCGTAGGTGTAGGCGCGTGTGGTGCATCCTTCCCCTGCGGGTGTTTCCTGGGCTTGTGTGAGCCAGCCGGCGCTGTTGTAGGCGTAGTTCTCTTCGGCGAGGGTGCTGTTCTGTGTGAGTGTTTCGCCGTGGATTGATGGTGTGAGGGTGTCTTTGAACCACGTGCAGTTTTCGGTGCAGTGCGTAACCTTCTTGTATTCCAGGCCGGTGGCCGCACCGACCGCGTTGTGGCTGTAGGAAGCGGTCATGCCGCTCGGGTAGCCCACGCTCGTCATCTCACCCTGCGCATCGTAGCTCGCAGTGAACGTCCCCGCACCGACATCGACGAGTTCGGTCATCAGGCCGGTTTCTTCGCTGTAATGATAGGTCTGTTCACCTTTGCCTTCATCAGAACCATCTTTGACTTTCGCGACCTCGCCGTTTTCGTTATACGTATAGGTCGCGGTATCCCCAGACGCATCGGTGTAGCTTTCCAGCAGACCACGCTTATTGTGCTTGCTCGTCACCGTCTGTGTTTTTTCACCGACAGTCGTGCTCTGTTCTTCGAGCATCCCCGCGCTCGTGTTGTACTTGTCGATGATCTTCGGCATAGCCTTATCGTTGCTCGATGTCTCTTCGGTCGCCACGTGGCCACACGGGCTCTACCCTTGGCGGCGAATTGTCCCGCGTAGGTGTTCAAGCAATGCTACAGGTACACTCGAACCGATGTCTTCTTCTTCTTTTACCACCAACCAAGCACCTCGAATACGCCGTGCAAACATGTCTGGCGGCGCCGTGAAAATCGAAGGATGGCCGGCAAGCGGCTTCATGCCAGGCAGACTAGGAGGTGCCGCCCCCGGGCGCGTCGCGTCCAAAAGCACCGCTGTAGAAAGATCGTGTTCTTTCTGATATATATAGATCGTTTCTGCACACGAGATAAATGCTCGTCCAAGTAGTTCCGGGAACGGTCTGATACTTAGCGCTACTACTCCATATGACGCCACAGTTTCCTGGGGTAGGCCATCAGAGGTCAGCTCGCAGACACCGTTACTTGGTGAACGCGCAGGCTCTACCCATTCTCGCCTGGGCAGTCGGAATGAAAGCGGAATACTTGATCTTCCCTGTGTGTTGATTGGCTTGCCGCTAGCAGCCAGCGGCGTCACACGCGGGCACGGGAGCCATGGGTAGCCTGCAGTAAAGGATGTAGTAGCGATCTTGTATCCTGGCAGTTCGATCGCCGCCGCGCGTAGTTCGGCTGGAAGCGTCAAGCTAGACTCCGTCGGGATAGGCATTCCGCCAGCCAATGAGACTGCCGCAACTTCGTGCCTGGTGAGCACAACAACGTCTGCACTCCTAGCAAGCACGACGCCACTGCTCGCCTTCTCGCTTCCACTGCAGGTCTCAATAAAGACGGGCCCGGTTGAAGGTCTTGCTCCGGTACAGATGTCGCCGTTATGCTTTCCCGACCTCTGTGAACTCGTCAGCACAATACACCAGCCAGCAGAGCCACCATCCAGTATCGGAGAAAGTCCGACGCGAACTCCCAGCATGGACCGTGAAACAACGGTGCCATGCTTGGGCGTCGGTGAGTGAGTTCCGCGCGCGCTGGAGCAAGAAGCCATCACCGTCACACACACGAGCGTCGCTATCAATCGAGCATATCGCATATCTAGAGAGTCTTATGGCGACTCAGGGGTACTCACTCCACTGTGGCACGACGTTTTGATCTCCCTCTCTCGACCCCATCCCCACCATCGGGCGTTATAGCTGCCATCGTACTGTCGTATGAAGATCCACGCATCGTAGCCTGCGTTTTCAGGCCCACAGCGAAAATCCGCGCTGTTGTTCACACCACCGTCGCCACTAACGTCAGAATAGTTTTCCTCATACGACTCACCCATTCCTTCCCATTTATTATCTTCCGGGTCAAATATGAGTAACGCAATCTGCATCTGTAGCAGAGGAACAGCTTCTGCGCAGCGCCAATGGCCAAAAATTTCTATTTCGCCAGATATTCCCGACATACCGTCCTGAGTCCCATAGCTTGCCCATGCGCTGCATCCTGCGTAGCCATTGCCCTCTTCATGCCATTCAACGACTCCTTCATGATGGTGGATCGAAACAGACGCTGCACATGCCTCCATGCCAGCGCATCCTCCTCCACCACCACCTCCACTACCACCGCCGGTTGGCGTCGGTATAGCGCCAACCGGGTGTGCTGCTTCTTCGCGTTCTTGGTTTTCTTGTTCGCGTTTGGCGATTTGGGCGCCGATTTCGTGTGCGCCGGCTTCGTCGGCGGGGTTGTTGGGGTTGCTGACGTATGCGGTGTTGTGGTTTGTGGGTGTTCCGGGTGCGAGGTCTTCGGGTGGCTGGAGCATCGCGCCGGTTTGCGGTACGTAGGTGATGCCGTCTTGGACGATACGCCCGGTCGAACCTTCGCTGGTGAGGCCGCTGGCGCCCTGGTAGGCGTACTTTGGTGGTTCGCCTTTGCTGTTGGGTGCTCCGAACTCGGTGCTGTTATAGCTGGCGGCTAGTTTGGTGGCGGTTTCGCTGTCTTCGACGGTCGCGACGATGTTGCCCTGCAGGTCGTGCAACTCGAGCGTCACGTCTTCTTTTGCCGTACCCGTCTGCACTGCTGCGAGTGCGCCTTCGATGCCGGGGATGCGTCGTTCCCACTTGCCGCCGGGTTCGCTTGTCCACGCAATGCTGTTTCCCGGGCCGTCATAATGGTCGGTCACGGTCGAAGACGTTTTCCCCGTGTTGACCGTTTCCAGAACGCGGTCTTCGGGGTCGAGCTTATATTCGCTGGTCTCTTCATGCTGGGTCTGCTTATAGACCTGGCTGTCCAGGTAGTATTCGCTGGTGATTGCCTGACCGTCCGCGTCGCTGGCCGATAGTTTTGTCGTGTCTCCGAATGGTTCATAGGTGATGCCTTCGTCGGTCATCTGGTCCGCGGAGTCATAGGTGTGTGCTTCAACGACGGGATTTTCGCTGGTGCATTTTCCTTCGCTACCGGGTTTGCTGGTCGCCAGGCGGGTACGCTCGCCATCTTCGCCGTAGCTGTAGGCGCGAGTGGTGCACCCTTCCCCTGCGGGCGTTTCCTGAACCTGGGTGAGGCGGCCGGCGCTGTCGTAGGTGTAGCTCTCTTCGGCGAGCGTGCTGTTCTGTGTGAGTGTTTCACCATGGATCGACGGGGTGAGACTATCTTTGAACCAAGTGCAGCTTTCGGTGCAGTGCGTGACCTTCTTGTATTCCAACCCCGTAGCCGCACCGACCGCGTTGTGGGTATAGGAGGCAGTCATACCGTTCGGGTAGCCCACGCTCGTCATCTCACCCTGAGCATCGTAGCTCGCGGTGAACGTCCCCGCACCGACATCGACGAGTTCGGTCATCAGGCCGGTTTCTTCGCTGTAATGATAGGTCTGTTCACCTTTGCCTTCATCAGAACCATCTTTGACTTTCGCGACCTGCCCGTTTTCGTTATACGTATAGGTCGCGGTATCCCCAGACGCATCGGTGTAGCTTTCCAGCAGACCACGCTTATTGTGCTTGCTCGTCACCGTCTGTGTTTTTTCACCGACAGTCGTGCTTTGTTCTTCGAGCATCCCCGTGCTCGTGTTGTACTTGTCGATGATCTTCGGCATAGCCTTATCGTTGCTCGATGTCTCTTCGGTCGCCAGCGCCTGCCCACCAGCGCCGAATTCAGTCTTCGTTGTTCTTTCGCTCGTCCCGAACGTTTCGACGATCTTTTCGGCCTGATCCCACATATTATACGACGCGATCGTCTTGGTCGGCAGTTCAGGCATCCCGCTACCGGGCTGCGCCACCGGAAGCGTCTGGCAGAGCAGCCCGACCCATTCGGGATGGTCGCGGCAGGCGCTCGTTTCGGCTTCTTCTTTGGCGGTGTAGTAGACCATCTTGGTGTCATGCGCAGCCTGGTTATCGGGCATCCAGACCTCCACACGGTTATTGTCTGCGTCAGCCGTGTAGATCTGGCCAGCCGGGTTGACCACGATCCCCTCGGGGTTATCCAGCTGACCTTCGCCGCTGCCGTAGGACCCGAAGGTCCCCTCGAAGCCCCCAGCGGATGAGAACTCCTCGATCCGATCGTTGCCGTTATCCACGACATAGAGGTTGCCCGCGGCGTCGGCAGTGAGCGCTTCGGGTCCTTTGAGCTGGCCGCTGCCTGATCCTGCGCTTGCGAACTGGCTGACGTAGCTACCGGTGTTGCTTAGCTCCTCGATACGGTTGTTAGCGTAGTCGGCGACGTAGACGTCGCTGCCGAGGAATGCTAGGTCCTCGGGCTCGTCGAACTGGCCGTTACCGGAGCCTTTGCTGCCGTACGCCGCGATGAAGGTGCCGGTTGAGGAGTACTCCTCGATGCGGTTGTGTTCGGTGTCGGCGACCCAGACGTCCCCGGAGCTGTCGATCTTGACGCCTGCGGGGCAGCCCAGCTCTCCGGGTTCTGAGCCGGGTGAGCCGATCGAGCGGACATAGGTCCCGCTGGAGGAAAGCTCCTCGATGCGGCTGTTGTGGCAGTCGCCGATGTAGATGTTGCCGGTGCTCTGGTTGACCGCGATGCCGGTTGGTCCCTCAAACTGGACGTGTCCTGAGCCGGCGGACCCGTACGCGTTGAGGAAGGTGCCCTTGGCCGTGAACTCTTGGACACGGTCGTTGCTGTAGTCGGTGACCCAGACGTTGCCCTGTCCGTCGACCGCTAGACCATACGGGAAGCTGAACTGGCCGTTGCCGGTGCCGCTGGAGCCGAACTGCGCGGAGTACAGCAGCCGCTGCCCTCCGGTGCCGGGGGGCAGCCACTCCTGGACTCGCTGGTTGTACACGTCGGCGATATACAGCTCGCCGCTGCTGCTCAGCGCGATCCCGGTCGGGCCGTGAAACTCGTCGTTGCCTGTGCCGTAGTAGCCGAATTCGGCGAGGAACTTCCCGGCCGGGCTGATCTCCTGTACCCGGTTGTTGCCGGTATCAGAGACATACAAATCCCCGGTCGTCGTGTTCACCGCGATACCCGTCGGTTCTTTGAACTGCTCTTCCCCGGACCCGCTGGCACCGAACTCGTTGCGGTAGGTCCCATTCGGGGAGAACTCGACTACGCGGTTGTTACCCGAGTCGCTGACGTACAGTTCGCCTTCGACGATCGCGACACCGCTCGGCCCGGAGAACTGGCCTTCCCCGGAGCCTTTGCTGCCGAACTGTCCGAGATAGGCGCCAGCCGAGGAGAACTCCTGGATCCGGTTGTTGGCGTAGTCGGCGACCCAGACATCGCCATTCGCGCCGATGGTTAGGCCGAGCGGTTCGTCAAGCTCGCCGTTTTCGGGGCCCGATAGGCCCGTTTTGCAAGCCGTGGTGCATGTCTCGAGTTCTTTTTTGCCGTCTTTGACGCCCCAGCCAAACGCGTCCACGAATTCGCCGTTGGTCTTTAACACCTCGATCCTGTTGTTGTTGGTATCGCTGACATACACCTCGTTCGTGCTCTGGTTGACCGCGATACCCCACGGACTCGAGAACCCCAGGTCGCCCGACCCACTCGACCCATACGCCGCGATAAACGACCCTGACGAGGAGAACTCCTCTACCCTGTTGTTGTTTTTGTCTGCTACCCAGACGTTGCCGCTCGCGTCGATCGCGACGCCCTCCGGGTGGTTGAACTTGCCGCCAGCAGACCCTTCGCTGCCGAACGATCCCGAGAACACCGGTGGATACACCGCCTGCGAGGTACCCGCGGGCGGCTTGGTCTCCATGACATCGCCTTCCTGGTTGTATTCCGTCGTGCTCGTCAGATCCAGACCCGTCGGGTCCGTCGTCTGCGAGGTCGCTTTACGGAGTTTCCAACCGAGGTCGCTCTGGCCGCTGTAGGAGGTCGTCGCGACCCGCTTGTCGAATTCTTCGCCACCCGTGGTTTCCGCGCCGTCGATCTCCTTGGTAACCAGATCGTAGGTTTCGCCTTCCGGTGCGCCTTCGTCATAGTCGTAGTGCACGTGGTTACGCGCGAGGACTTCTTCGCTTTTTTTGCCTTCTTTACCGGCAGCGAGCTTGACTGTGTGTTGCGGGCCACGGGTATCTGTTAGCTGTCCTTCTTCGTTATACGTACTGTTGGTGCTCAGCAGGTCTGCTATTTCGGCGGACTTGCATTCTTTTTCGTTTTTGCATTCTTCTTTGAGCGCCGTGACGCGGTTATCGGGGCTCAGCGTCCGCGCTACCTGGTTTTCTTCGTTGTATTCGGTGGTCGATATACCGCCGGTCGGACCGGCGACGTTCACGGTTCTCGCCTGGCTATCGAGATAGTAGACCTGTGCTTGTTCATGGTTTTTAGCGGGCCAGCTTTCGGGCTTGTCCGGCGGGAAAATCTCGGTTGCGTAGACGGGATCGTCGTGCTGCCCCCACTTTTCGACTGTTTCTTTGCCCAGTGAGTACGGGGCTTCAGTACCGGACACGGGCACTTCATACTCGATCGTCGCGCCCGGCTGTGGCGCATGGTATTCCCCTTCAGTACCCGTTTCGCCCGCCGGATTGAACGCAGTGACATCGCCGGTGGTGTCTACCGTAACGCAAAGCGAGGTGGACGCGCATGAGACGCTGGTCAGTTTGTCACCGAGTGCGTATTCCTTGGCCCATGTTTCGCCGCTGTTTTTGGACACGAATACGTTGCCCGAGCTGTCGACGACGACGCATGTCGTGCTGCCGGTGCACGTCACGGCACTCAGGTTCGTTGAGCCGTCAATATTGTGTTTTGTGGCTGTGGCGGCGCCGCTGCTTTCGATTGTCAGCTTTAGCGCGTTACCGGCGCTGTCGACGGCCACGCACGATGTCGTTGAGGTGCAGGAGATGCCGTTGAGCTTACCGGAGCCATCGACGTCGCTCTCCTTCCATGACGTGGACTCGATCTGGCTCGTGCTCGTCGCTACGTACACTTTCCCGGAACCATCGACCGCGGCGCAGAAGGATGACGAAATACAGGATACTCCGTCTATGCTAACCGATCCCCCTATTTTCTTGACCGTCCAACTCGTGGAAGCAGGTTTGGTGGAGTAGCGAATATACCCGTCGCTTTCGCCCTCAACGGTTTCTCCCTGTCCATCTACGCAGAACGAGGATGACGCACACGAAATCGCATCCACAGGGTAAGTCGGGCTAGTCGCGCTACTCCAAGACCCTCCCAAACTAGTCGCATAGTACTCATCGCCATTATCCGCGAGCAGGCAAACCGATGTAGCCGGGCAAGCCACAGCCTCACTTGGACGCGCTTCTTCTTCTTCGGGTCCCCGCCATTCTTTCCACGTCGCGCTAGCACTCGCGCTCACATTGGTCGCGTAGCGCGCGCTGCCATTGCTCTCACCAACCACGCAATCGGTCGTTCCCGGTATGCACGAGACCGCGTTCAGGCCGCCACCGACCGACTGCTCATAACTGCCGGCCTTCAAAGACACGAGCACGCTCGCCGCACTCGACACGACCACCGACCCATCGCCATTGATCGCAGTGACCTGCGCGACCAGTGTATGTCCGACATCGCTAGAGACAGGGGTATAGTTTTGGTTTATCGCGCCAAGTATCGGCGTGCACGACCCACCGACGCTGTTGCAATCCTCCCACTGGTACCCATAGACCACCGGTGAACCACCCCACGTACCACTAGAAACGCTCATCCTCACACCCACCGCCGGCGTGCCGGATAGTTTCGGCGCTTCAGTATTTTTCACTGCTTCACCAGACCACAGCGAAGCCGAGGATGGTGCCTGTGTCGCCTTCACCAACCGGCCACTGCTCCCATCCTTGGCGATCGTCCCGTACACAAACGCCCACGTCTCCTGCCCCGGCGGCGTAATCGCAACGACGTGCCCTTCGCTGTCATAACCGTAGTATGTCTTCAGTTCCGAAGGCAAACTTGGGTTCCACTCTGCTCGCAGTCGACCCAGCGCGTCGTATTCGTAGCGCGCCATCGGCGTCGAGACCATTTTGCCCGCCGCAGGGTTCCACGCCGTGAAGATTACTTCAACCAGACGGTTCTTATAGCTGCCCCATTCTGTACGCGCTTCGCCTTTAGCAGTTGTTTCTTTTGCGTACACGAATTCGAGAGCACGACAACCTTTTTCCAGTTTTTCAACTACACAGGTGGCACTCGGGTGCGGCGCAACCTCAAGCGTCGGCTCGACGATTACCTTCCCTTTTTCGACTTCAATCGAACGGTATTCGTCGGTCGTGGTGTTAGTAGATCCAGGTTCTTTCGATGTCGTTGGCATCCATGCCGCCGCACCCGTGGGCTGCGTGAACTTCACGCTCGTACCCGCCGTAGCATCTTCCAAGTAGAACGCCACGATCTTTTTTTCTTTGTTTTCTTCGGCTTTCAACGTAAGGTTCGTATCACCCTTCGGCGCCGTATACGTGCTACCAGACTTCGTGAAGTGCGTAAGCCCTTCCGCACCGATCGCCATAACACTACCATCGGGTAACACTTCAAGGCTCGCAAGACTACCGAGCCCGATCGCCCACTGCGACCCCAACGGTCCTTCTTCACCCTCCTTCAGATTCCGCGAATCATAATGCCGGGTCACCGACAGCACACCCTGCCCCCCACTCACAGAAACATCAGAAGACCCCAGCGCGAAATCACCAGACTCAGGATTCACCGACCCCGGACCCATCCCAACCGGGCTCGCGTGATAAACCACCAGCGTAAATTTCTTTTCCGCATAGTTACTGGCGTTATCGACCGCCTGCACCGTCAACGTGTGCACCCCAGCACCAAGTTCCGCGCCATTGATCGACCATTCACCATGCGCCGTACACGGCCCCGACGGACACGACCCAGACGGTTTACCCACCACCCTACCGTCGACAGCCAGCTTGAGTTCTTTTACACCCGAGCTGGGAATGCCTTCCTTGCCATCCGTCGCTTCAGCCTTGACCGCCGTCTGCACTTCACCGAGTTCGTATTCGCCGCTGCCACTACTCGTCAGCCCGGAGATCGCGATGTTATACGGCGCTTCCGAATCAACTTTGACGACCCCTTCACCTTCCCCATGTTCCAACGAGGAAGTGTGTTCCATCGCGTCATTCGCTGCCACCCTAATTTTATCTTCACCATTCGGCAGTTTGGTTTTTTCACCGTTGGTCTTACGGTATTCCCCGACAAGCGAATAAGTAAAGACTTCACTAAGCGAAGCGGGACACTGAATACCCTTGCATAACACTTCACGCTGGATCGATTCAATTCCCAATGGTTCAGCCAAATAATTCTTGCCGAGAATCAGTTCCCATTTACCGGCTTTGCCGTTGTAAACTTCTACTTCCGATTTGGCTACACCCACACCTGTATCGTGGTATTTGGCTTCGAAGGCGCCTTCCGAAGACGGCCCGATCCACTGAGGGAACGTATGATACAACACATTAGCAGTTTCTTTTTCTTCGCCCCCAACTTTATATTTGAGTTTAGCGTCTTCAGTATTCAAAGACGCTTCAGCATGTATTTCCTTCGGCTGCGAGATATACGTCACCGTCGGACTATTAAGCTCCGCACCGAAATCCCACTCTTCCGACGGGTAGTCCGAACTCGGTTCGAGCGTCGTCACAGTAAACTCATACATATTCCCTTCAGACCCACCCGCCGGTGAACATTCCTCGTTCGCGCACACCGAACCCGATTCTTTAGCAGGATCACCAGCGAACTGCACCGCACTATATTCAGGCTGTTCAAACTTGTTATAAATAGCAGCATACGCCGAAAGATAAGGCGACGTGATCACTTTACATTCAGGCGAACACACATTCTCGCCCGGCCACAACCCCACATACGTCGCGACATAATAGATTTTCGACCGGCCATTACTACGCTCCCACGCAATTTCCCACTCCCCCACCGGGAAACTCCCCGTATGGCTCATTTCCAGCGAACCATTCCGGCCTTCTTCATTAACGGCATTCCTTTTATCAGTGAACCCGTTCGCCGTATGATCAAATTCCCAGTTTTCAGGGCTTATATATTCCCCACGCGCATTGAATTCCGGGTCAACATCGATCGGATACTCAAACTCCCCAGACTCCTCGCTGACCTTCAACTTCACAACATTACCAGACACACTCATCGCCACAGGCACACCAACACCCGCAGCATCATGCGCCATAGGAACCGGAACATACGCAAGCGTAGCGCCTTCCTTGACCACCCGCACCCCACCAACACCCTCTTCGCTGACCAAACTCGCACCCGCAGGCAACCCAACCCGATACTCCAATTCATCCGGGCTCGATGGCGAACGCAACACGCTATCCATCTCAAACCCAAGCGTCGAAGGCTTCACCACAGTATCCGTATCGGTCTGCGAATTCGCATAAAACGCCGTATCCTCGGCAATCACACCTTCGGCGCCTTCCAGCGCCTGCGCTTGCGCATCGACCGGCGCCACCGACAACCCCTGCACCGGCAACTGCACCCCTTCAGCCAGGTGCTTCGGCAACCGCACTTCCACCAGCGGATTCCCTGCCACGAACGCACCCTGCGCTTCGTGCAGACCAAGATCGACCGCCGAGAAACCCCCATGCCCATCCGGCAACGCCATCGGCTCAAGCGATGTCACCAAACCCGACTCGCCACCGCCCAATTCCGCCTGCGCCGCAAACTCCCCCGCAAACCCCGTAATCCGCTCCCCAGAAGGCATCGCTGGCGGACCACCCGCCGACACACCCATCAACCCCGGGAACACCCTTTCCGCAACTCCCCTCGCTTCGCTCGTCGAAAGCCCACGATACTTCGTCTGGCTTTCTTCCCGCGCCACAACTTCTTCCGAGCTCGCCAGCCGCGCTTCCAACGCTTCCCTTTCCCCATCGCTCCCCGTCAAGCTCTCCTCTTCCGGCACCACCAGCGGATCGTCAGACAGCGCCCCGCCTCTACTTTCGGCGCCAGTTCCCCCGCTCGCGCCCGTCCCGCCGGCCCCGCTCGCACCGCCCGTCCCGCTCGCGACGCCCGCCCCACCGGCAACGCCCGAGCCGGCCGCGCCAGCCACGCTCATACCCGCGAAGCACCCCCAAAACGCCAACGCGCAGACCGCCAAACCGGCGACCACAGCCCCCCGGCCCGGCACCGCAAGCCCCTTCCAACCTGACATAGCTGCTCGCCCCCGATCTGATGTTGGCCGTCGCGCACGCGCGCATCCGCTCGCCCCAAACCCAAATCAAGCGAGACGCCCGCCGCTTAGCCGCGGCGGGCGCCCGCGCTGACCGCTTGGCACAAGTGGGATTCAGCGCCAAGGGGAGTTCGTGGCCAGGGTCACGTTTCGAGACCGCACTCTGCCAGGATTCGAATGGATTGTAAAGATCGTGAGATGAGTACTTACGACATAAGTACTTGTGTCGTCAGTGGCGCGCCTCGGGCGCCCGGCCGAGCGCGTCGCGGATGCGGAAGACCAGCAGCATCGGCCGCGCCAGCCCGCCGGCCGCCTCCAGCAGCGCGTCGCGCTGCGCGGGGGCGAGCGTGCTGCGCGCGGGGTGGACGTAGAAGCACAGCATTGCCGCCAGCATCAGCCGGTGCCTAGAGGCGCCGCGCTGCAGCCGGTCCAGCTCGACCATCGCCCGCAGCGCGATCGCGCGCAGGCGCTGCACGGCTTCGGCGGGCGTGTCGTAGTAGCCGAGCAGTTGGTGCCGGTCGGCGGCGGCGTCCTCCGAGCGGTCGATCAGACTGTCGAGCAGCGAGTTGAGCGCGGCGATGCGCGGGTAGTAGGCGCGCTCGATCGCCGTCGCCTCGTGCTCGCTGAGCGTCGCATCGGCCGCCGCGGCCACGAGCGCAAGGCTTGGCATCGAGGATCCTGCGGCCGCTCCCAGCTCCCACCAGTGCAGATCGGCATCGGCGTGCTGCGCGCAAAACGCCGTCGCTTCGCGCTGCGCCCATTCGCGGAAGGGTCGGCGCGAACCGTGGGCATCGCCGTGGTTGTAGCTCTGGTATGCGATGTTCTGTTCCGCGGTACGTCGCAGGCTGGCCACCACCACTCCATGCGCCGGAAGCACGCACAGTGCGGTGCGACAAGCGCCGACAAGCGCTCCCAGATAGCTGCCGTCAGCCCGGTGTGCGTGCTGCGCGTAGTAGTCGCTCTGCTCCATCCACGGGTCGCTGGCGGCGAGCAGCGCCGTGTGCAGCTGTCGACCGTTGCCGATCGGATCGGGGTTCGGTTGCTCGGCCAGCACGTCGAGGTAGTCAAACGCGGTTTGATAACCGGTCAGCACGCGAACGACAAGACTGCGCAGGGCAGGTCTTGCGAACACTGCGAACGCAGCGCCACCTTCGACGCTTCCGACCTTCATTCGCTGCGCGCTGAGCGCCTGCGCTCGCAGCCGTGCGTCGGGGATCAGCGCGGCGCGCGCGCGCCAGTGCCCCAGCTCCCGGTGCACCATGGGGAACACACCCAACCAGTAGCGCACAGCGGCGGCACCGAACTCGCCGGGACCCACGATGCGGCCGACCGCTGTGCCTGCTTCGCTCGCGCGTCCTCCGCTCGGCGTGGCCCGCTCACCACTGGTAGTTGCGGCTGGGAGAAACCCTGGCGGCGGAGTAGCCGGGGATTGCGACGACAGCCAGCGCAACGCCGGCAACGAGCCCGAAGACGAGCACCACCTGCAGGCCGCCAAACGTAAATGGCGCGGGAAACCCGGTCGTCGCCTGCAGCCAGCGGCTCGCCAGCGCGTGGCCGAGGACGCCCAGCAGCGCTCCAAGCGCGCTGCCGGCCGCCAACAGGATCGCGCTCTCCAGCAGCAGCGCGCGCCAGAGCTGGCCGCGCACGAACCCCTGCGCCTTGAGCGTCGCCAGGTGCGCGCGCCGCTGCCAGATCGCGGCGCTGAGCGTCGCGGCGATCGCGAGTGCCGAGGCGACAAGCAGCAGCGTCGATATCTCCCCGAGGCTCTTCAGGCCTTGGCTGGCACTGGCACGGTAGACGGCCTCGCGTTCGGCGAGCGTCTGCACCAACAGACCCGGCCGCTGCCCGAGTAGTGCGCGCTGCACGATCCGCTTGCCGGCCTGCGGGCTGACGCCCGGTCGCAGGTCGACTTCCAGCGCCGTCGGCCGCGCGCTGCCCCAGAAGCGCCGGTAGTCGGTGGTGTCGATCGTGATCGCGCCGGGCGTCCAGCCGATGTTCGTCGTGATCGCCGCCACCGAGAAGCGCTCTGTGCCCGACGGTGTCGGCAGCGCGACCGTGTCGCCCACTCTGACGTGCAGTTCGTCGGCGAGTGCGCTGGAGAGCGCGACCCATCCGCCTTCGCGCAGCCGGCGCGTGGCAACCGCGAGGTCACCTTTGAGCAGCTGGCTTGCTTCGAGCATCGCCGGCGCGGACGGCGAGCGCGCGCGCAGCCACACCCTGCGAGGCCCGATGTCGAGCAGCCCACCTTGATACGTCCGTACAGCTGCGATGCCAGGGGCTCGCGCAAGCCGAGCCTCGGCGCCACCGAGCTGGAAGGGCTCGACGTTGTAGGTGTTGTTGCTCGTTGTCACCCAAATGTCGGCTGTGTCGAGATAGTCGACGACGGCGTTGTCCAGGCCGCGGATCAGGTCGTGGCGGGCGCCCTGCATCGCGACGCTGCCGTAGACCGCCACGGCGGCGATCCCGACGACCACGATCGAACGCACGGCGGTGGCGCGCACTTCGCTCAGCGCAAGCGGCAGCATGCTGCGCCGCAGGCGATCGCCGAACGGCTCCAGGACAGCGATTGTGCTGACCACCAGCGCGGGCACCAGACAAACGGCCGCGGCTCCGAGCAGCACGCCGCTGAGGATCGCCAGCGCCGGCGCCAGCAGCGCGATCGCGATCGCCACGCCCACAAGCGCCGCGCCGGCGCCGCCCAGTCGCGCCGCAGTGGCGCGGCCGATGCTCTGCCCGGGCTCGCCGGACTGCCGCGCGACGCCGTCGGCCACGCGCGAGCGCAGATCGAGCGCGGGCGGGAGCTGCGCGAGCAATGCCGCGAGCACTCCGCCACCGAGCGCGGCGAGCACTGTCGTCGCACTCACCGCCTGATGGCTACTGATCGGGAACGCAAAAGTCAGCACGAGCGGGACTTCGTGAAACAAGAGGTGCGCGAGCGCGTAGCCGAGCGCGATCCCAACCAGCGAGCTGGCGACCCCGAGCAGCACGGCCTGCGAGATGAGGATCGCCAGCACCTGGCGCGCGGTGAAGCCGTGCCAGCGGATCTCGGCGACGAAGCGGCGGCGGTCGGGCACTGTCAGCGTCATCGCGTTAAGCGCGAGCAGCACGCCGACGAGCAGGCCGACGGCGGCAAATAGCCGGGTGGACTGGTCGATCGGCTGCGTCGCCTGGTCGAGCAGCCGCAGTTCATTTGCGACCGGAGTGACGTCCAGCCGGCCCGCCGCCAGGCGCTGCAGCTCGCGTGCGACCAACCCTTCCGCGCCGGACTTGGGTCTGATCAAGACTTCCGTCACGCGGCCGGGAAGACCCGTCAGTCGTTGTGCATTGGGTAGCAGGGCAACGAGGACCGGGCTTGCGGAGATCAGGCCGATCGTTTGGCCACCGAACACCGCGCGCACCGGGATGGGCTCGATCTTGCCGCCTGCGATCACCTGCACGGGGTAGCCGGCGCGCGCGCCGACGGTGCCGGCGACGCCGCTCGGCAACACGACGCCGCCGGTGAGGATCAGCGCGCCCGCGCCGAGGTTGCGTGTGGCTTCGCTTTCGAGGGCGCTGAGGCTCGCGGTGACGCCGATCAGCTGGACGCGCTCGCGCCCGCGCGGACCGGCGACGGCGACGTCCTCGCGCAGCACCGGCGAGGCGACCTGGACACCGGGCAGGCGGCCGGCTTCTGCGGCGAGCCGTTCGTCGAAGCCGTTGGCCGAGCGCGCCGTCAGCTGCAGGCGCGCGGTGCCGAAAACGGCGTGCAAGAGCTGCCCCGCCGAGCTGGAGAGGCTGGTGTTTGCGAGCAACACACCAAACACGAGCGCGACGCCGATCGCGATGCCCGCGCCGGCGAGCAGCTCCTCGGCGACGTGGTGGCGCAACCGGTAGCGGTACAGCTCGAACAGTACGCTGAGGCGTACACCGAGAACTTTGTAGCTGAGCGGTGTGCGTTTGCTCACGGCACGACCAGCTCGGCGTCGAGGCCGGCATGTAGGCGCCCGTCGCGCAGGGTGTGGACGTGGTCGGCGAACGCGCTGGCCTGGGGGTCGTGCGTGACGAGCACCGCGGGGATCTGGCGTTCGTGGCAGATCTCGCGCAGCAATACCAGGATCTCGCGGCTGCGCTTGGAGTCGAGGCTGCCGGTCGGCTCGTCCAGCAGCAGCAGCCCGGGTTCGTTGACCAGGGCGCGCGCGATCGCTACGCGCTGGCGCTCGCCCATCGAGAGCTGACCGGGCAGGTGCTCTTCGCGGGCGCCCAAGCCGACGCGGCGCAGCCACGGCCGCGCCAGCTCGCGTGCGGCGTTCATCGAATGGCCGTCGGCGAGCGGCTTCAGCGCGGCGTTGCTGAGCGCGCTCGCGCCCGCCATCAGGTAGAAGGATTGGAACACGAAGCCGACGTCGCGGCGGCGGTAGAGCGCGCTCTGCCGCTCGGAGAGGCTGGTGAGTTCGCGCTCGCCGAACACGATCCGCCCGCTGTCGGGCTCGAGCAGCCGCGCGACCAGCTGCAGCAGCGTGGTCTTGCCCGACCCGCTCGGACCGTACAGCGCGAGCAGCTCGCCACCGGCGACGCGCAGCGAGACGCCGTCTACCGCGCGCACAACCTCTCCGCCGCCGGACTCGTAGCGCTTGACGACGTCGTGCAGCTCGAGGACGCTCACGCCTTGCCGTTCAGGCGCTCGCCGAGCGCGGCGCGCGTCTCTTCGATCCAGTCGAGTTCGGCTTGCAGGCACGCTACGACGGCCAGGCGGACCCGCTCCATCAGGAACCCGAGCCACGACTCGGTCGGGATCTTCCGTCCGTGCATGCTCGCTGCGGCGGCGCAGTCGCGCTCGTATTCGTCCAGGAAGCGCGCAATCTCGGACGCCTGGTCTTCGCCCATCAGCACAAACCTCACCAGCAGATCGCTGCGGTAGGGCTCGCGCGAGACCGGCATCTGGAGCCATTCGGCGAGCGCCCCCGCGGTCCGCTCGTTGGCGCAGTAGAGCAGCACCCGCTTGCGGGGGTCGTTCGGATTGGGCCCATAATACGCGCCGAGCACATCTTTCTCGTGCAGCCGCTTGAGCATCGGATAGATCTCGTCCGGGTCGACCAGCGCCGCCGGTCCCAGGCGTCGCCGTAGGCGGACGGCTGCCTCATGCGCATGGCAGGGACCTTCCTGCAAGATTACCAACAGCAGCGGGCCCTTCAATAGGGAGGTGCCGGTCAGCCAGTCGGGCTTGTCGCGGGGCGCGGGGAGAGTCATTGGCTGGTCGATCTGACAGTGCGGTTCACGAGGGCGGAAATCTACTGAGGGGTGTGTGGGTTTCCAATCCATGTTTCTCACCCCTCGCTCGCGCGCCGCCACGCCTGGCCGGAACCCCTCGCCGGCTCTACCCGGAGGCGTCGCCGGCTTGTCGCTGGGGGAAGGGGAGCACGGCCCCGAGCTCGCTCAGCTCGCGCACCGTGCCGGCGCCGATTGCGAGCATCCGCGGCGCGCGGCGTGTCAGCTCGAGCGTCTCGGAGGCGACTACGACGGTGAGGTCGCCGGCGTGCCCGAGCGACTCGACCAGCTCATACAGCGCGTCGGTCTCGCGCGGGCTGCGCAGCACCGGCAGGTCGTCGATCAACAGCAGCGCGGGGCGCGCGACGAGCGCTCGTGCAAGCTCGACGCGCGCGGCTTCGCCGTCGCTCAGCCGCGTGATCGCAAGATCGGCGAGCTCGTGTGCAGCGACGCGTGCGAGCGCTTCGCGCGCCTGCACGCGCGCGTCGCGCGGGCTGACGCGGCCGTCGCTGAGCAGGCTCATCGCGACGTGGTCGACCACGCGGGCGTCGCGGTGCGATCTCTGCTTGGCGCTCGCGAGGCCGACGCGGCCATGCAGGAAGGCGATGCGCTGCTCGCCGCCGAGCCTGCCGATATCCACGCCGTCGACGCAGACGCTGCCCGACTCGGCCACCGACAGGCCCGCGGCGAGTTCGAGCAGCGCGGACTTGCCGGCGCGCCGGGGACCGCGGATGCCGACGAACTCACCCTCCTCGACCGCGAAGCAGACGCCGGCCAGCAACGGGAAGCGCCGGGCGCCGTCGGGGCAGCTCTTGTGGACGTCTTTGAACGCGAGCAGAGCCATGGCAAAAACGATTCCGCTGCAGGCGACGGAGCGAGCCGACGCGGAGCAGCTTCGCGATATGAGATGATATGCACATGCGGAAAGCAGCGCTCGCGGCAGGGTTCGGCACGCTGCCGTTCGCGGGCACTGCGGCGGCGGCGCTCGCGGGCACGCTGCTCGTAGTCACCACGGCGCCGGCGCTGGCGGGCACGCTGAACGCAACGGACGAGGCCCATTTGCATGTCGTCAACGCGTCGGGGTCGCAGCTGATCGAGGAAGGCCTCGCGACGGGCGGGCTGCCGGGAACGGTCAAGGTGCGTTTCAGGGTCGAAGCCACGGTGTCGGGCACCTTCACGCTGTACCCGCACGGCGGCGGCTCGATCACGGGCCGTGCCCGTGGTGCGCTGCACTCGACGACCACATACGCGAGCTTCGGCGGCACGCTGACAATCACAGGCGGCAGCGGCCGCTACGCCCACGCGCACGGTACAGGCGGACTTTACGGCACCGTCGACCGCCGCAACGATGCGCTCGTCGTGCAGACGACGGGCAAGCTCTACTACTGACGGCTGGCGCATCGCCCCCACCTCGAATAAGCTCCGCCCGTGCCAACAGGCTGCTTCATCTCCCCCGGGAGCGACATCGAGAAGGCGATCGAGCGGGTCAGGCTCGCGGAGCAGATCGGCTACGACACGGTGTACACGACGCACATCGCGGGGTGGGAGTCGCTGACGGTGCTGACGGCGTACACGATGCGGACGCAGCGGATCCGGGTGGGGACGGGCGTGGTGCCGATCTACACGCGCACGCCGGCGACGATGGCGCAGACCGCGGCGTCGATCGACACGGTGTCAAACGGGCGGCTGACGCTCGGGCTGGGCGTGTCGCACAGGCCGGTGGTCGAGGGGTGGCACGGACAGACGATCGACCGGCCGGTGAGGGAGATGCGCGAGTACGTCGGGATCGTCAGGGCGGTGCTGCGCGGCGAGGACCCGCCGGCTGGCGAGAAGTGGCGGACGGGCTTTCGTCTGGTGGGTGTCGGCCCGCGGCCGCAGCTGCCGGTCTACGTCGCGGCGCTGTCGCCGGCGATGCTGCGCCTCGCGGGCGAGGTCGCGGATGGGGTGATGCTGTGGCTGTGCTGCCCGGAGTACATCCGCGAGGTGGTGATCCCGGAGGTGCGGGCGGGCCGCGAACGGGCGGGCCGGACGCTGGAGGGCTTCGACGTCGTCGCGGCGGTGCCGGCGGCGGCCGTCGGGGACACCCGGGACACCTACCGGACGATGCGCCGCGAGCTGTTGCCGTACTTCGGGCTGCCGTTCTACCGCGCGATGCTGGAGCGCGCGGGCTTTGGCGAGGAGATCCAAGCGTTCGACGGGGCGGGGGGCGATGTCGAGGCGATGCAGAAGGCTATCTCCGAGCGGTTCCTCCAGGAGCTGGGAGCGGTCGGCGATGCTGCCGCCGTGCGCGCGGGCATCGAGCGCTATCGGGGCGTGGGTGTGACGTCGCCGTGCGTGGGGCCGATCGGCCGCACCGACGTCGAGGCCACGCTGCGCGCAGCGATCGCCTTGCCCGGATCCTGCGTTAACGACCGCGGCCCCGGGGTGAGCGGGGCCGCGGAAACGTCCGGTGGGACCGGGATTCTTGGGGTGTTCAGTCCTGGAATCCCCGGTCTTGGAGGTGCACCTTGAAGGTGATGCGTGATGGACGCCCGGTAACGGTAGGGGTCACGACGGACGGAGCTGGCTTGGTCTCGCATGCGGGCAGCTTCCTGTTGGCGCAGGCGGCTGACGGGCTGGGGTTGACCGGGGCGCTTTCGCGGGGGCTGGCAGGGCTCAAGCAGCGTCAGCGAGGCCACGATTCCGGCCGTGTGATCCGTGATCTGGTGGTGATGCTGGCCGACGGTGGGGAGTGCGTGTCTGACCTGGGCGGCGTGCGTGAGCAGGAGGCGTTGTTCGGCGAGGTGGCCTCCGACTCCACGGCGTATCGGCTGATCGAGAAGATCGCGCGGGAGCCCGGCATGCTGGAGGCGCTGCGCAGAGCGCATGCACGGGCGCGGGAGCACTTCTGGGGGCAGCACGGCGCACCCGAGTACCTGACGATCGACGTGGACGCCACGCTCATCACCGTGCACTCCGAGAAGGAGAAGGCTGCAGGGAATTACAAGGGCGGGTTCGGGTTTCACCCGCTGGCGGCGTATGCCGATGAGACCAGGGAGGCGCTGGGCGGCGTGTTGCGGGCCGGGAACGCGGGCTCCAACACCACCAAGGATCACAAGACGGTCTTGGATCTCGCGCTCTGCCAGATTCCCCGAGAGCACATCGAAGGCATCAAGGTCCTCGTGCGCTGCGACACCGCCGGCGCAACACACGGCCTGGCTGAGCATTGCCGCGAGCACGGTATGCGCTTCTCCGTCGGCTACGAACTGACCGAGCCCGTTCGCGCCGCGATCCTCCAGATTCCCGATGACGCCTGGGTTCCGGCGCTCGCCGGGGACGGCTCACAACGCAAGAACGGCCAGGTGGCTGAGATCACCAGCGGCGTGGAGTTGTCCTCCTGGCCCGAGGGGTCGCGGCTGATCGTCAGGCGCGAGCGCCCGCACCCCGGGGCGCAACTGTCCTTCACCGACCACGACGGGCACCGCTTCCAGGCGATCCTTACCGACCAGCCCAACGAGAACATCGCCGAGATCGAGTGCCGTCACCGCCAGCACGCACACGTCGAGGATCGCATCCGCGACGACAAGGACACCGGCCTCTCGAAGTTCCCATTCAAAGAGTTCGCACTCAACGAGGTGTGGCTCGAGATCGTCATGCTCGCGCACGACCTGATCGTCTGGGCACAAACACTGCTGCTCGAAGGCGAACTCGCCAAGGCAGAGCCCAAGCGCCTGCGCTACACGCTGCTGCACCTCGCCGCCAGGCTCTCCTTTCACGGCCGCAAAGCGAAGCTCCACCTGCCCAGCACATGGCCATGGGCGGCCGAGCTACGCGACGCATTCGGGAAGCTCCAGGCGCTTCCAGCGCCCGCCGCCTGACACCCCAGCAACGACACAACCAAAGAAACCCATGGCGCCACTGCCCGATCAGCGCTGCCCGAAAACACGCCCTCTTACCCCACTCCCTGCCGATATCCCCGCGCAACCCTCGAACCCCACAACCCCACCACCACCTCACAGCAGCCCGCCATGCACGAAGCCAATCCCAACGACACTCACACGCCTACTGCAGGATCCGGGCTAGCGGTCCAACAGGCCGGACTCCGGCGGCATCAGGCTGTAGGCTGTCGAGTCGCAAACGGCAACCCCGGCGCCCCGGCCGCCCAGGCGGGCTGGAGGGCCGGCAAGGAGGTGCGCGGTAGATGAATGGTGGGAGTTTGAGTGGAGGGGGCAACAGCCTGACGGCTGTTGCCGGGGGGAGTGAAGGGGCGGGGGCCGAGCGCGCTCGGCACGCCGCGGGAAGGCGGCGTGGGGCTCGTGTGTCGCTGCCGAAAGGGGCGGTTTGGCGGTGGCGGCTGTTCGCGCTGATTGGGGCGTCGGCGATGACGCTGGCGGCTTCGCTGGCGATCGCGTCGGCACCCGCCGGCGCGGCGGTGCCCAAAGAAACGGACATCATGTTCATCTTCGACACCAGCGGCTCGATGGAGGGCGTACTCGAAGAAGCGAAAGAACAGATCAAGACGCTGGTCGCCAATACTCGGGCGAGCCTGCCCGACGTCGAGTTCGGGATCGCGAACGTTGAAGATATCCCCGGCTACAACAACGGCAAGCTGGAACCTGTCGAGAACCAAAAAGGCGAAACGGTCGCGCAGCTGACTGAAAAGGAATACGAAGAAGACAGCGAAAAACCGTGGCGCCTGGACCAGCCCTTGACCACGAACGAAGCACAGGTCGAAGCCGCGATTGAAAACCTCTCCGGGAGCGAGGTCGCCCACTACGGCGGTGACGCTCCCGAAGCCTACGGTCGCGCCCTGTGGGAGACTGCCACGAACCCGCTCGTCGGCTGGCGCGCGGGCGCCCGCCATGAGATCGTGCTGATTGGCGACCAGGTCCCGCACGATGCGAACCTCAACGAGGGTATTCCCGCCGAATTGCAGTTCACCCAGCTGTTCACGGACGGCTTCGAAACATGGCCGAACACCGGCGAAGAACTCCCGGGCGGGTGGGGCATCCCAGACACCCAGTGGAAAGCGGGCGAATCGCTCGAGTTCCATCAAACCCTGCAGCGCCTGGACACCGAACAGAAGCCGCTGGCGATGGTCAACTACTTCCATACCGACGAGTCCGAAGAAGACAACTTCATCCACTACTGGGAATACTGGGCGGCCGACACTGGCGGCCAGGCGATCGTCGCCAACGAAGGCGAAAAAACGCTCGATACGAAGCTGGCGGCGGTCATCATAGAAAGCGCGGAAGGCGTTCCGCCGTGCCCGCCCGGCTACGAACGCTCACCGACGACGCCGTGCGTGAAAAAGCCGGCCCCGGCCCCGGCCCCGGCGCCGGTCGTCGTGCCCCCGCCGCCGACCTCGGCGCCGATCCCGAAGGTCGTGATCGTCGATGAAGAAGACGGCGAAATCGAAGACGAAGTTGAATTCCCCGAGGGCGGCGAAGCCGACCTCGCGGGCGAAGTCGACGACGGCGCGGAAGCGGCGCGCTTCCAGGGGTGGCAGTCCGCCCCGCTGTCGGTGCAGTTCGGCCAACAGCCGGTGGCAACGATTGCCAGGAGGCACGGCAAGAGCAAGAAGTGCAGGAAGGGATTCGTCAAGAAGGGCGGACGGTGCGTGAGCAACGCCCCGATCCCGTACGGACAGATCAAAGTGACGATCGCCGGCGCGGGCAAATACAAGCTCAAGCTCAAACCGAGCGCGGCCGCACTGGCGGCGCTGCGCAAGGGCAAGCACCTGAACGTCAAACTGACGCTGGAGTTCACGCCGGCGGGCACGACGACGCACATTCTGAGCACGAAGTTCGTGCAGGTGCGGATCAAGAAGCACAAGCACAAGCACAAGGGGCACGGGCACAAGAAGTAGGCCCGAGCCAGATCGCATCGCTGCGGCTATTGGCGATGAGGCACGGACACAGGCAGGCCCGGGCCACAATCGCAGCGCCAGGCCGACGGGGCGCCCGCAAGGGCGCCCCGTCGTGCTTGACGACGCTCGACGGCGGGTGCCGTCGGTCCCGCCGCGGCGTGCCTACAATGCCCCTATGAGTTCGACCCCGGAGACGACGGCGCGCAGCTGGCTGCGCTGCTACCGCTGCTGGTCGCAGGATCTCGAGGTGCAGGTCCACTACGAGGGCATCCACAAGATCGACCCGGAGACGGGCGAGCGCTCGGAAGTGGTGGACGAGCTGCAGGAGGCGGTCGTGCAGTGCCTGGACTGCATGCACGACCAACCGCATCTCGGCTTCAACAACGGGCGGGTGGAGCCGATCGAGGACCGCTGGGAACGGATGATCGCGGGGACGCCGTGGGTGGCGTCGTGCACGGTGTCGGTGGACGCGGAGGACGTCGAGACGTGCTCGGGCCCGGAGGCGGGCGACGCGCTGTCATACGCGGCTTTCGGCGATCACGGCGTGCGCGAGTTCTTTACGCACGTGCGTTTCCACAAGCACGAGGACGACGCGCAGATCGTCGTGCACCTGTTGGTCGAGCTGTACGCGCGGTCGCTGGAGGAGGCGACCGAGGTTCTGGAGCAGGCGGCGCGGGGAGACCTGACGATCACCTCGCTGGCGGAGGAGTCGCGGCCGCCGGCGGCCTCGTCAGGCGAGCCGCACAGCAACCACGAATAGCGACGCGCCGACGCGCCGCACGGCAGCGACTCAGCTCAGACGCTGCTCGAGCGCGTGCAGCTGCTCGCGCAGCTGTTGCGGCAGCCGCTCGAACTGGGCGTAGTGCCCGTGGAAGTGCGGCAGCTGGGCACGCCACTCCTCGACGTCGACGCGCAACAGCTCGGCGATCGCCTCGGGCGCGATGTCCAGACCGGAGGTGTCGATGCCCTGCTCGCCGACCGGCGGGACCATCCCGATCGGCGTCTGCAGGGCGGCGCCGTGCCCGGCGCAGCGCGCGAACACCCAGGCGAGCACGCGGGAGTTCTCGCCGTAGCCGGGCCACAGGAACTCGCCGCTGGCGGGGTCTTTGCGGAACCAGTTGACGTAGAAGATCTTTGGCAGCTGGGCGCCGGCGCGAGCGCCGATGCGCAGCCAGTGGGCGAAGTAGTCGGCCATGTTGTAGCCGCAGAAGGGCAGCATCGCGAACGGGTCGAAGCGCAGTTCGCCGACGGTGCCGGCGGCGGCGGCGGTCTTCTCGGAACTCATGACCGAGCCGAGGAACACGCCGTGCTCCCAGTCGAGCGCCTCGGTGACGAGCGGCACGACGGTGGAGCGCCGGCCGCCGAAGAGGATCGCGTCGATCGGCACGCCGGCCGGGTTCTGCCACTCGGGCGCGATCGCGGGGTCCTGGGCGGCGGGGACGGTGAAGCGCGCGTTGGGGTGCGCGGCGGGCTTGTCGGAGGCGGGGGTCCAGTCGTTGCCGTGCCAGTCGGTCAGGTGGGCGGGCGACTCGGAGGTCAGGCCCTCCCACCAGACGTCGCCGTCGTCGGTGAGCGCGCAGTTGGTGAAGAGGGTGTCGTGCGCAACGGTGCGGATCGCGTTGGGGTTGGTGTCCTCGCCGGTGCCGGGCGCGACCCCGAAGAAGCCGGCCTCGGGGTTGATCGCGTACAGGCGACCGTCGGAGCCGAACTTCATCCAGGCGATGTCGTCGCCGATCGTCTCCACCCTCCAGCCGGGCAGGGTGGGGATCAGCATCGCGAGGTTGGTCTTGCCGCACGCGCTGGGGAAGGCGGCGGCGAGGTACTTGACGTCGCCCTCGGGCGAGGTGAGCTTGAGGATCAGCATGTGCTCGGCCATCCAACCCTCGTCGCGGGCCATCACCGAGGCGATGCGCAGCGCGAAGCACTTCTTGCCGAGCAGCGCGTTGCCGCCGTAGCCCGAGCCGAAAGACCAGATTTCGCGGGTGTCGGGGTAGTGGACGATGTACTTGTTCTCGGCGTTGCAGGGCCACGCCACGTCCTCGACGCCTTCGCCGAGCGGCATGCCGACGGAGTGCACGCAGGGCACGAAGCGCCCGTCGCTGCCGAGGACGTCCAGGGCGCCCTGGCCCATCCGCGCCATGATGCGCATCGAGACGGCGACGTAGGTCGAGTCGGTGAGCTGCACGCCGACGTGGCTCTTGTCCGAGCCGAGGGGGCCCATCGAGAAGGGCACGACGTACATCGTGCGTCCGCGCATGCAGCCGGCGAACAGCTCGTTCAGCGTCTCGCGCATCTCGGCCGGGTCGGTCCAGTTGTTGGTCGGACCGGCTTCGTCCTCGGTTTGCGAGCAGATGAACGTGCGGTCCTCGACGCGCGCGACGTCGCCGGGATCGGAGAAGGCGAGATAGGAGCCCGGCCGCTTGGCGTCGGAGAGCTTGCGGAAGGTACCGGCCTGCACGAGTCGCTGGCAGAGCGTCGCGTACTCCTCAGCGGAGCCGTCGCACCAGTGGATGTCCTGCGGTTCGGTGAGGGCGGCGATCTCCTCTACCCAGGCAAGCAGGCGCTGGTGGTCGGTGGGGGCGTCGGCGGGGGCGGTGGTCTCCATGGGCTCGAACTGCTCCTCTATCTCAGTTTTGGGCGTTGGGTCCTGGCGCCATAGCCGCGGGCTTCCGTGCCCGCGTCGGCGCGGCGGGGGGATACGCGCCGCGCGACAGGCCACCAGGGAGCCTACAACACCGCCGAGGGCGCTCTGCTGCGCAATCAACGCATTGGGTGGCGTAGACCTTGCGCAGAGACTGCCGCCGCGCGGATCTTCAAGCACCCCCACCGGGTCGCCGGTACCGTCCCCGCGCGGCATCCCTCCGCATCCCCTACTCGATGATGCCCCGCAGCATGATTCGCGCCCGCGCGCGCACGCGGGCGCGAATCACGTTTCAAAAAAGAGATCCACCGCGCCCGCCACTCGACCCGCGCCCCTACTCGACGGCGCCCTCGGCCACGATCGTCTCGCCGGGCTCGCGGCGGGGCACGAGCACCAGGCGCTTGAACTCGGCGACGAGCACGCCGTCCTGGTTGAGCACGCGCGTGTGGACCCTCACGGTGCCGCGGTCGGGCTTGGAGCGCGACTCCTTCTTCTCCAGGACCTCGGACTCGCAGAACAGCGTGTCGCCGTGGAAGACGGGCGCGGGATGCTTGAGTTCTTCGGTGGCGAGGTTGGCGATCGCCTTGCCGGAGACGTCGCTGACGGACATGCCGAGCGCGAGCGAGTAGACGAGCGGGCCGACGACGACGTTGCGGCCCTGCTGGGACTGCGCGGCGTAGACGTCGTTGATGTGCAGCGGGTGGTGGTTCATCGTGATCAGGCAGAAGAGGTGGTCGTCGGCCTCGGTGACGGTCTTGGCGGGCCAGTGCTTGTAGACGTCTCCAACCTCGAACTCCTCGAGGTAGCGGCCGTAGGGGTGGGCGCCGCTCGCCTCGCGGGCGGCCTGCTCGGTCTCGACGGTCTGGGTGTCGCTCATTGGTCTGGAAGGTCTCCCTGCACTTGAAGTTGACCTACGGCACTCTATTGGGCGGCGCCGAGCCGGTAGCGTTCAGGGCTATTGGGCGCCGGCGCGCCCGAGACGCGGCACGAGGGCGCGACCGGCGCCGTGCCGTGGGAGCCGCGTGCGCTCCCCCACCACCGCGAACAGGAGACCACATCTTGCGAAACCCCCGCGACTTCTTCAAGCCTCTGGCGATCGACGCCCCGGAGCCGGCGCGCGAGATCCCCTTCAAGCCGTCCCGGATGATCCACTTCCTCGACTTCTCCAACGAGAAGATGGTCGCGAAGGTGCCCGACATCGCGCCGACGGTCGACATCCTGCTCGGCAACCTCGAGGACGCGGTGCCGCTCGACAAAAAGGAGGCGGCACGAGCGGGCCTGATCAAGGTCGGCAGGGAGATGGACCTCGGCGAGACGGCGCTGTGGACGCGCGTCAACGAGCTGGCCTCGCCGTACGTGCTCGACGACCTGACGCAGATCGTCGGCGAGATCGGGGACAAGATCGAGGTGATCATGGTCCCGAAGGTCGAGGGAGCGCAGGACATCCACTACGTGGACAGGCTGCTGGCGCAGCTGGAGGCCAAAGCCGGCTTGCAGCGGCCGATCCTGGTGCACGCGATCCTCGAGACCGCGCTCGGCGTGGCGAACCTCGAGGAGATCGCGACCGCGAGCCCGCGGATCCAGGGGATGAGCTTCGGCCCGGCCGATCTCGCGGCGTCAAGACGGATGAAGACGACGCGCGTCGGCGGCGGGCATCCGGGCTACCGCACGATCGCCGACCCCGACGCCGAGAACCCGGAGGCACCGCGGCCGAGCTACCAGCAGGACCCGTGGCACTACTCGATCGCAAGGATGGTCGACGCGTGCACGTCGGTCGGCGCGCTGCCGTTCTACGGCCCGTACGGCGACATCAAGGACGTCGAGGGCTGCGAGACGCAGTTCCGCGCGGCGTTCCTGCTGGGCTGCGTGGGCGCGTGGTCGCTGCACCCGGTGCAGATCGGGATCGCCAAGAGGGTGTTCTCGCCCGACCCGGACGAGGTGGCGTTCGCCAAAAAGGTGATCGAGGCGATCCCGGATGGCCGCGGCGTGCACATGATCGACGGCAAGATGCAGGACGACGCCACGTGGAAGCAGTGCCAGGTGATGGTCAGGCTGGCGGAGATGCTGGCGCGCAAGGACCCCGAGCTGGCGCAGGCGTACGGGCTGTTCGGCGCCGGAGCGGGCGCCGAACAGCCAGCGCCGGCCGTGGTTTGATCATCGCGCCAACGCGGTGGCTAAAATTGTGGCCATGACGGCCAAGGAATTGCTGCTACAGGAAGCAGCCCACTGGAGCGAGAACGACGCCAAGGTCGCGCTGCGCGCTGTCGCGCACGAGCATGGAGCCGAGCACGCGACGGACGACATCATCGACGAGTGGGGAAACCTCTCGGCGATGACCCGAGCGTCCACGGCACGTGCGATGCGCCGGCTCGACGAGGCAGAGGCGGCAGTCGGGCTTTCGTGGGAGCTGTACCGTCCGTCGTGAGGCGCGGCGAGGTTTGGTGGTATGAGCCACCCGACGAGCAGTCCCGGCCGATCCTGATCCTTACCCGGATGGACGCCATTGGTCGCCAGTCAGATGTGATTGCCGCGCCGGCGACACGCACCGTCCGTGGTTGGGACACCGAGGTCGAACTGGGACCCGACGACGGAATGCCCGTTGAGTGTGTGCTCAGTGTCGGCAATACGTTCTTGGCGCAAAAGGCGTTCCTGACCAGGTACATAACCAAGCTCGGCCCGGACAAGCTGGCCGAGGTCTGCGCGGCGCTGGACAGAGCCACCGACTGCTGAACGTGTAGGCTTCCCGGCCGCATGCGCTTCTTCGAGTTCGAGGCCCGCGAGGTGGTCAAGCGCACGGGCATCCCCGTCACCGATTACGGCTTCACGACCGACCCCAAAGAGGCGGGCGAGATCGCGCGAAGGATCGGCGGTCCGACGGTGATCAAGTCCCAGGTGCTGACGGGCGGACGGATGAAGGCGGGCGGCGTCAAGTTCGCGGACACGCCGGAGGAAGCCGAAGCCCACGCGAAGGACATTCTCGCACTCGAAATCAGCGGCCACATGCCAAGGGGCGTGCTCGTGGACCCGAAGGCCGAGGTTGAGCAGGAGTACTACGCGGGGGTCGTGTGGGACGGGACGCGCAAGCGCCCGGTGATGATCTTTTCGCCGGTCGGCGGGATCGACATCGAGCAGGTCGCGCAGGAGCAGCCCGACAAGGTCGGGCGGCGGCACTTCTCGAACATCCTGCCGTTCAGCGGTTTCGAGGCCAAGGAGGCGATCGCCAACTCCGGCGTGACGGGTGGCGCGCTGAACAAGCTCGTGCCGATCCTCACCCGCCTGGCGAAGCTGTTTGTCGAGAACGACATGACGCTCGCGGAGATCAACCCGCTCGGCCGCCTGAAGGATGGGTCGTTCGTGGCGCTGGATGCGCATATGGACATGGAGAACGAGGCAAGGGGCCGCCACAAAAAGCTGCTGGCCGAACTCGGGGTCGGCGAGGAGGAGACACGCCAGGCAAGGGAGGCGACGCCGTTCGAGCTGGCCGGCGAGGAGGTCGACTCGCAGGACCACCGCGGCGTGGCCGGCAATGTGACGGAGTTCGACGGCAACCTCGGTCTCGTGATCGGCGCGGGCGGGGGATCGCTGACGCTGTTCGACGCGGTGAGGGCGCATGGCGGCAGGCCGGCGAACTACTGCGAGATCGGCGGCAACCCGTCGGTCGCGAAGGCGTGCGGTCTCGCCAAGCTCGTGCTGCAGAAGCCCGGTGTGGACAAGATCGCGGTGATGATGTCGATCGTGTCGAATACGCGCGTGGACATCGTCGCGCGCGGAGTGATCAAAGCCTGCCTGGAGCTGGAGATGGACCCGGCGGAAAAGATCGCGATCTTCCGCATTCCGGGCGCGTGGGAGGAGGAGGGCTTCAAGATTCTCGAGAAGTACGGCGTGGACTACGCCGACCGCTCGGTCTCGCTGAACGAGGCGGCGCGCAGGGCGGTCGAGAAGATCCAGGGAGCGGCCGCGTGAGTCGATCGTTCTTCGATATGAGTGCCACTCGGCGCATGCGCCGAGTGGCCGGGCGGCGCATGCGCCGCCCGGCGGATGGCCGCATGCGGCCATCCGAACAGCAAGGATGCCAACGCGGGACGGGCAAAGGATGAGCATCCTGGTCGACGCGCAGACGACGTTCATCGTCCAGGGCATCACGGGCCGCGAGGCGGTGAACCTGACGCGCGAGTGCCTGGACTACGGCGCGGGCGCGAAGGTCGTCGGCGGCGTGACGCCCGGCCGGCTGGGCCGCGAGGTCCACGGCGTGCCGGTGTTCGACACGGTCGCGCAGGCCGTCGAGCACCACGGCGCGCCGATCGACGGCTCGGTCGTGACGGTGCCGCCGGCGTTCACCAAGGACGCGGTGTTCGAGGCGATCGAGAACGGCGTCAAGCTGGTGGTGATCGTCACCGAGCGGATCCCCCGCGGCGATGTCGCGCAGATGGTCGAGCTGGCGACGCTGCGCGGCGCACGGATCATCGGCCCGAACTGTCTCGGGATCATCGTGCCGGACGTGATCAAGATGGGCGGGATCGGCGGACCGGCGAAAAACGCCGCGCAGGCTTACAAACCGGGACCGATCGGCGTGATTTCGCGCTCGGGCGGGATGACGACGGAGATGTCCTCCACCCTGTCCGCCGCCGGTCTCGGCCAGTCCACAGCGGTGTCGATCGGCGGGGACGCGATCATCGGCTCGACTTACGCGGAGCTGATGCCGTTGTTCGAGGCCGACGAGCAGACAAGGGGGATCGTGATCTACACCGAGCCGGGCGGCAGGATGGAGGCAGAGTTGGCGCGGTGGGTGACCGAGCACAACTCGCGGTTGCCGATCGTGGCGTTCATGGCGGGGCGTTTCATGGACGAGATGCCGGGCATGAGCTTCGGCCACGCGGGGACGATCGTGGAAGGCAAGGAGGACACGGCCTCGGAGAAGATCGAGCGGCTGGCGCAGGCGGGGATCGCGGTGGCGGAGCGCATCGAGGACATCCCGGGGATGATCCGCACGAAGATCGCCGAGCGCAGCGGTGCGACGGCCGCGGGAGCACCCTTCCCGGTCGGCGCGACCCCCGGAGGCGCGGCATGAGGACCGACGGCCCCTCCCCCACCCCAGCCGCCGCGACGCAGAACGGTGCGGCATGAGGACCAACGGCATCCCCTCCCCCACCCCAGCCGCCGCGACGCAGAACGGTGCGGCATGAGGACCAACGGCATCCCCTCCCCCACCCCAGCCGCCGCGACGCAGAACGGTGCGGCATGAGGACCAACGGGAGGTTCATCGCGGTCGAAGTCGACGATGCGGCGGCGGCCGACGCGGAGCTGGCGCGCAAGCTGACCGAGGCCTGCCCGGTGGACATCTTCGCGACGAACGGCAAGCTCGAGATCGTCGAGCAGAACCTAGACGAGTGCGTGCTGTGCCGGCTGTGCCTCGACGCGGCGCCGCAGGGCACGGTCAAGGTGATCAAGCTATACGACGAAGCCACTATCCTTTAGGGCCGTGAACGAAAACCTCTCGCTCGTCGTGATGTGTTTCTTCCTGGTGGCCTCGCTGGCGTTCCTGGCCGACCAGATCCTGTCCTACCACTGACGAGACTCGCAAGGCCGTGAAAGGCCGATATACGGAGGCCGATACTGGCTCGGCTCCTCGTGGGTCATCCGATTGACTCGCGGACCCTTCATGTGCCATCCGATTCGCGCCTAATGCAGATACATCAATTTTGATGCAAAACATCAAAACTGACCTAATCTTATTGGCGCTCAAAAAACACAACACCACGCCCCCAACCCCCACCGCACCGCACCGCACCTTGTGGGGGGCTCTAGTGCTGCTTGGCGCGCGGGGTGCGCTCCCGTTCCTGCTGGCGCTCGACGACGTTGACGATCAGTTTGACGAACTGCTCGGGCCCGAACGCCTTGGCCTGGCCGTAGGTGAAGGCCTCGATCCAGTCGGGCACCTTCGCTTCGCGGGCCATGACGTTGAAGAACTCGCGGCGCATGTCGACGCGCATGCGGGCGTCGGCGGCGGGACCCTTGGTGATAAGCAGGTCGGGTAGCTGGAGGCGAAAGTGCTGGACGTCGCCCCGCCCGCGCAGTTCGATGCCGACGACGAGCTTGATCGGCTCGAGCGCGGGCACTTCCTTGAGGAACCTGCGCACGGCAACGTCGATGAGTTCCTTGGCGTCGTCTGCCATCGGCTCCCCTCCTCCGGGGTCGGGGTCGCGGTCGGTGTGTGGGACTGTTTGCGTGTGGGACTGTTTGCGTGTGGGAGTGCTTGCGTGTGGACGTGTTCTACAGCTTGTGGCGCGCGAGCAGCTTGCGCCCGATCACCATGCGCTGGATCTCGGAGGTGCCCTCGCCGATCAAGAGCAGCGGCGCGTCGCGGTAGAGGCGCTCGATCTCGTACTCCTTGGAGTAGCCGTAGCCGCCGTGGATGCGGAAGGACTCCTCGACGCAGAAGCGGCCGGCCTCGGAGGCGAACAGCTTGGCCATGCCGGCCTCCAGGTCCGAGCGCTCGCCGGCGTCCTTCAGCCGCGCGGCGCGCAACGTCAGCAGGCGGGCGGCGTCGACCTGGGTGGCCATGTCGGCAAGCTTGAACTGGATCGCCTGGTGCTCGGCGATCGGCTTGCCGAAGGTCTTGCGCTCCTGGGAGTAGCGCAGGGCCAGCTCCAGGGCGCGCTGGGCGATGCCGACGCCGCGCGCGGCGACGTTGACGCGCCCGACCTCGAGGGCGTCCATCATCTGCGAGAAGCCGCGGTTCAGGCCGGCGTCCTCACCGCCGAGGACGTTGGCGGCGGGGCAGCGGTAGCCGTCGAACACCAGCTCGGTGGACTCGACGCCCTTGTAGCCGAGCTTTTTGATCTTCGGGGGAACGGTTAGGCCGGCGTAGGGGCCGGTGTTCTCGGAGACGCCGCTCTGCTTCTCGGCGATGAAGCAGGTGAAGCCGCGGTGGCGGGGATCGGCGTCGGGGTCGGTCTTGACGAGCACGAACACGAGCGAGGAGAGTAGGCCGTTGGTGACCCACATCTTCTGGCCGTTGATCTCGTAGTCCCCGTCGGCGGTCTTCTTGGCGGACGTTTTGATCGCCTGGACGTCGGAGCCGAGCTCGGGCTCGGAGAGCGAGAAGGCGGCGCGAATCTCGCCGGTGGCCATGCGGGGAAGGTACTTTTGCTTCTGCTCGTCCGACCCGAACTTCATCAGCAGGTAGGAGCCGATGAAGTGGGTGTTGATGACGCCGGAGATCGAGATCCAGCCGCGGGAAAGCTCCTCGACGATCATCGCGTAGGTCGTCAGGTCGAGACCCATGCCGCCGTACTCCTCGGGGATCGTGACGCCGAACAGCCCCAGCTCCTTCATCTGCTCGACGATCGGCTCGGGGAAGAGGTCCTCGTGGTCGTAGTGCTCGGCGTTGGGGAGGATCTGCTCGTCGGCGAACTGGCGGACCATTTCGGTGATCGCGCGCTGCTCGTCGGACATGTCGCTGGGTAGGTTGGTGGCTACGGCCATATCGCGGGCGCTCCATGCGGTCGGGAGTTCTCTGGTACGTGCTGCATGTCGGGTACGTGCAGAATACCGGCGTGAACTTCGCGCGCGACGTGCTGGAGCCGCTGCCCCCCGAGAGCCGAGCGCTGGTGGAGCTGGCGCGCGACGGGTGCCGGCGCGAGTGGACGTTCGGCGAGGTGGCCGCGCGGGCGGCGCGGCTGGCGGGAACGCTTGCGGGTCGCGGCATCGGCCGCGGCGATGTGGTAATGACGCTCGTCGGCAACCGGCCGGAGTGGGTGCTGAGCATGTGCGCGTGTTTTCGTATCGGCGCGGTGGTGCTGCCGTGCACGGAGCAACTGCGCGCGAAGGACCTGAGCCTGCGGCTGGCGGTGGCGCGCCCGCGCGCGGTGATCGCCGACGAGCGCAATGCGACGACGCTGAGCGAGGCACTGGCGGGGCACGAGGGCGCGGAGGAGGTCGAGGTGCTGGTCGTACCGGACGAGTCGCTGTTCGCATCGGAGCCGGCCCCGGTGGTGGAGCTGGCGCCGGAGGACCCGTGCCTGATCACGTTCACGAGCGGGACGGCGGGCGAGCCGAAGGCAGTCGTGCACGGCCAGCGTTATCTCAGCGGCCAAAAGGTGCAGGCGGAGCACTGGCTGGCGCCGAGGGAGGGGGAGCTGGTGTGGTGCACGGCGTCGTCGGGGTGGTCGAAGTCGGCCCGCAATGTGTTCATCGCGCCGTGGCTGAGGGGAGCGGCGGCGCTGCTGCACGACGCGCGCTTCGATCCGGCGGAGCGGCTGGAGGTGCTCGAGCGCGAGCGGGTGAACGTGCTGTGCATGGCGCCTACGGAGTACAGGGTGATCGCCAAGCGGACCACGCTGCGCCCGCTGCGCGACCTGCGCGGGATGGTGGCGGCGGGCGAGGCGCTGAACCCGGAGGTGCTGCGCGCGTGGGAGGAGGCGACGGGCCTGCAGATCCGCGACGGCTACGGGCAGACCGAGACGGGTCAGCTGACGGGGATGCCGCTCGGCGAGCCGGCGCGGCCGGGCTCGATGGGCAGGGCACTGCCGGGAGTGCGGCTGGAAGTGCGCGACGGCGAGCTTGTCGCCGACCCTGCGACCGTGCCGACGTTCTTCTTGGGCTATCTCGGCGAGGGGGTCGAGCGGGTGGATCCCGCGACCCACGGATTGGCGCGGCCCACGGGCAAACCCGAGCACCCGGCCACGCACGACCGCTCGTTTTCTGCGCAGAGGTCCGGCGGCTTCACGATCGCAGATGCCGCCGAAACGCGCGAGTCCTGGCAGACGGGCGACAGAGTGCGGGAGGACGAGGAGGGCTATCTGTACTTCGAAGGCCGCGCGGATGACGTGATCGTCTCGGCGGGCTACCGGATCGGCCCGTTCGAGGTGGAGTCGGCGCTCGTCGCGCACCCGGCGGTGGCCGAGGCCGCGGCCGTCGCGGCGCCCGACGAGGAGCGCGGCGCGGTGGTGCGTGCGGTGGTGGTGCTGCGCGACGGCCACGAACCCTCGCCCACGCTCGCGCGCGAGCTGCAGGAGCACGTCAAGCGCGAGACGGCGCCGTACAAGTACCCAAGGATCGTGGACTTCGCGGCGGAGCTGCCGAAGACGGCGAGCGGGAAGGTCAGGCGCGCGGAGCTGCGCCGTTCTCGCTGAGCGCACGGTCGATGAAGGGCCCGAGCAGCTCGGCGATCGAGGAGGCGGTCATGCCGGCGGGGTCGATCGGCAGCACGGCGTAGCTGATCGCCATGCGTACAAGGCACTCGGAGAGCAGCGCGGCGTCGTGCTCGGGCGCCTGCGGCCAGCGGGCGGAGATCGCGGCGCACAGACGCGCGGCGGCAGCCTGCACGAGCGTCTGGCCGTGGGTGGTGACGAACGGCAGCATCTCGCCGTCGCCGGCGATCGCAGCGCGGATCAGGGGGTCCTCGGCGGCGGCGGTGAGAAATAGGCCGAAGGCGGCGCTGAGCGCGGCGCGGGGGTCCTCGCGGTGGGCATCGAGGGCGCCTTCGATTGCGGCGATGAAGCCGTTGGCCTCGCGCACGACGAAGGCCTGGGCGAAGTCGTCGCGTGAGCCGAACTCCTTGTAGAGGGTTTGGCGGCTGACGCCGGCGGCGGCGGCGATCTCGGCCATCGTGACCTGACTCCAGCCGCGATCCTCGAGTTCGCGGCGGGCAGCGTCGAAGAGCGTTTCGCGCAGAAGCTCGCGGGCGGCGACGGCGTAGGGCGTGGTCGCGACGGCGCTCACGGCGCGGACTCCGGCGCCTCGGGCACGGACTCGAAGTCGACCTTGTCGCGCACGCCGCAGTCGGGGCAGGCCCAGTCGTCGGGCACCTCGCTCCAGGGCGTGCCGGCGGGGAAGCCCTCGCGGGAGTGGCCGAGCGCTTCGTCGTAGACGTAGCCGCACGCAGGACAGCGGTGGCGGCTCACCGCGAACCTCCAGGGCGCGCGTCGCCGAGGGGCGACGCGAACCACGTGGCGCCGCAGGCGCCGTTCATCACGCCCCCTCCGCGCTGGGCGAGCCGTAGCGCGCCAGCACGTGCGCGCGGCGGCCGGGGGCGATGTTCGCGCGGGCGACGTCGCCGCCGTAGTGCGCGAGCAGGCGGCGGTCCATGACGCGCCGCCACAGCGGGGGGATCGCGGCGAGCACGATCATGCCGGCGTAGCCGGTCGGCAGCTGCGGCGCCTCCTCGACGTGGCGCAGGGCCTGGTAGCGGCGGATCGGGTTGGCGTGGTGGTCGGAGTGGCGCTGGAGGTGGTAGAGCAGGACGTTGGAGGCGACGTTGTTGGAGTTCCAGCTGTGCTCGGGACGGGTGCGCTCGTAGCGGCCGTCGTCGCGGGGCTGGCGCAGGAGGCCGTAGTGCTCGAGGTAGTTGACGACCTCCAGCAGGCAGAAGCCGAGGATCGCCTGCAGGATCAGGTAGGGCAGCACGACCGCCCCGAAGACGAGCGCTAGGGCTGCGAACAGCACGACGGTCATCGCCCAGGCGTTGAGGATGTCGTTGCTCGCCCGCCATGGGGAGCGGCCCGAGCGCCCGAGCCGCTCGCACTCCAGGTGCCAGGCCGAACGCAGGCTGCCCATGACGGTGCGCGGCAGGAACGCGTAGAAGCTCTCCCCCAGACGCGCACTGGCGGGGTCCTCGGGCGTGGCAACGCGCACGTGATGGCCGCGGTTGTGCTCGATGAAGAAATGCCCGTAGCCGCTCTCGGCGAGCGCGACCTTGCTAAGCCAACGCTCGAGGCTGGCGCGCTTGTGGCCCAGCTCGTGTGCGGTGTTGATTGCGATGCCGCTGACCATCGCGACCGTGAGCGCGAGGCCGATGTCTTCGACGGTCGAGAGTTTGCCGCTGGACCAGAGCCAGCAGGCGAAGATCAGGCCGCCGTACTGGATCGGAATGTAGAGGTAGGTGCACCAGCGGTAGTAGCGGTCTTGTTCGAGCCACTTGATGGCGCTGTCGGGCGGGTTTTCGGCGTCCATGCCGACGATCAGGTCGGCGAGCGGGAAGACGGCGAAGACGAGGACGGGGCCGTAGAAGTAGAAGGCGCCGACGCCGGTGATTTGCACGAGACCCCAGGCGAGGAACGGCACGGTCGGCACGAATAGCCCAAGCAGCCAGAGATAGCGCTTGGGATCGCGCCACGTCGCGGGGGTGAGGGGCTCACCACCCGCGGGGGTAGGCGAGTGCGCGGAGCCGGAGCCCTCGCCAAGCGGCATCAATACAGAAGCCATGCTGTTTGTCTCCTTAGCGGTCGCAGAAGCCAGTCCGTGTCTGGAGAGTTTACACCGCTGGGGTCACATGTCAAGCACGAAGCGTAGCCGACCCACGTCTGGCTCGCCTTGCGCCTGAACACGGCGGGATCGTCATCGCCACCGGAGGCCGCCCCGGCCGCCGATGACAGGGCCGAGGAGTGTGCTGCGCGACTGGGCACCGGGCCGCACGGCACAACACCAGGTCGACCGGCACGCGTGCATTCGCGTACGGCGACCGAAGCCGGGAGACGCTCGCCTTCGGCGAGCATCCCCGTTTCGGCCAGCATCCCCCAGCCAAGCACCCCATCCCGCCATCTATTGCTTCGTGAGCCCTTAGTCTCTCGTTGATGACGGCGAGTAGAAGCGTGCACATCCCTCATGCCTGACTCGCCGAGCGCCTCGCCGCCGAGGGCCCATGAGGTGTCGGTCGCTGCTTCCGCGAGCGCTCCGCGCAGGCGATCGCCGGCGTATCGGTGGGGCGCTGCAATGGTCCGCCACCGGCGGGTCGTGGTCGCTTTGTGGGTCGTTGCGCTGGTTGCGTCTGGCGCAATGTATCCGTCGCTGCAGCGGGCGCTGGGAGCCCCCGACTACCGGGTCGCGGGGTCTCAGTCAGCGCGTGTGGAACAGCTTCTGGAAAAACGCTTTCCCAATGTGGGCACCGAGCAGGACGCGCTCGTGTTCCACTCCGAGCACTACACCGCCTTCGGGCATACGTACAGGCGGTTCGTCGCGTCACTGATCGGCGTGCTGGCGCACCAGCACGGCGTGAAGAGCGTGCTGAGCCCGTTCAACGAAGAAGCGGTCGGGCAGATCTCCTCCAACGAACGCTCCGCGATCGCCGTCGTCGCGCTGACGGGGACTCCGCAGCAGCGCTTTGAAAACGCAAGCGCGCTGCAGAGGGTGGTGCTCGACGCGGCCGCGGGGACCCACGGGAAGGTGCAGGCGTGGCTGAGCGGGTACTCGCCCGTCACGAAGGACCTCGTGCACGTGCAGACCGCCGACGTCGAGCGCGCCGAGGCGATCGGCGTGCCGGTCGCGTTCTGCGTGCTGCTGATCGCGCTGGGCTCGCTGGTCTCGGCGGCGATCCCGCTGGCGCTCGCAGGCGCGGGACTGCTGCTGACCTACGGCGTGCTGGCGGTGGTGATCAAGTTCTCGCACTTCGACAATTTCTTGATCTCGATCGTGGCGATGGTGGGCGTCGGGATCGGAATCGACTACGCGCTGATCGTCGTCAGCCGTTTTCGCGAGGAGCTCGCGCGCCGCGCTGCGCCCGCCGGCGGCGAGGGCATGCACGGCGCCGCCGGCGGCGAGGGCATGCACGGCGCCGGCGCCGGCGGCGGCGAGGGCAATGGCCGCGAGCGTCCTGAGGGGAACGTACGCACCGCCGGCGACCGAGGCGCCGCGCAGCAGCACGAGCGCGTCGCCGATGCGGTCGGCGCGGCGATCGCGACGGCGGGCCGCACGATCCTCTTCTCGGGAGTGATCTGCGCGCTGGCGATCACTGCGATGCTGATCCTCAGGGCTGCCGTCTTCCGCGAGATCACGGTCGGGGTGGTGGCGGTCGTGGCGTGTACGCTGCTCGCTGCCTTGACGCTGCTGCCGGCGGTGCTCGGCCTGCTCGGCGCGAGAATCGACCGGGGAGCGCTGCCAGCGCGCATGCGGCCCGCCGACTCGCGCTCGGACATGGACGGCCGCAAGGGCGGCTGGGCCAGGTGGGCGCTGGTGATGATGCGCCATCCGGTGCTCGCGCTGCTGGCTTCATCGACCATCCTGCTGCTGATCGCCGTGCCCGCTATCGGACTGAGCTACGGGCTCAACCTGGGTGTCTTCACGGTGAGCGAAGCTCCGTCGGGCAGGGGTGAGCAGGTGCTCGCCAAGTCGTTTGCCCCGGGGGCGGTGTCGCCGATGGAGGTCGTCGTCACCGGTCCCCACGAAACGGCCGACCGCACCGACGTGCCGGCCGCGAAATCGCTTACGGAAACGCTTGAAAACGATTCGCGCGTGTCGGGTGTGACCGAACACCGCGGCCCTGCGGGCGTGCTGCTGCGGGTGGTGACCACGGTCGCCGTCGACTCGACGACCGCGAACGCGCTGGCGCTGCACATCCGCCAGGATCTCGCGCCCAAGCTGCATGCCCGGTGGGGCGTGCAGGTGCTGGTCGGCGGGGCGACCGGGACGATGATCGATCTGGCGCACGAGACCAGCACGAAGTTCCCAATCGTGGTGGCGTTGATTCTCGCGGCGTCGCTGCTGTTCCTGCTGGTGGTGTTCCGCAGCCCGATTCTCGCGGTGAAGGCGATCCTCATGAACCTGCTTGCGACGGTGGCGATGCTTGGGGTCGTGGTGTTCGTCTTCCAGGACGGGCACGGCGAACACCTCTTCGCGTTTACCAGCACGGGCTTCATCCAGTGCTTCGTGCCGCTGACGGTGTTCGCGCTCGTATACGGCCTGTCGATGGACTACGAGGTCTTCTTGATTCGCCGCATCCAGGAGGAATGGGAGCGCACGGGCGATAACCGCAGGTCGGTCGCGATCGGCGTGGAGCACACGGCCCGCCCGATCACTGCTGCGGCGGCGATCATGGTCGTCGTCTTCGGCAGCTTCATCACGGCCAATCTGCTCGAACTCAAGCAGCTCGGTTTCGCTGTCGCCGTCGGCATCGCGATCGACGCGACGCTGATCAGGCTCGTGCTCGTCCCGGCGCTGATGCGGCTGTTCGGACGCTGGAACTGGTGGCTGCCAGACTGGCTGGACAGGCTGCTGCCTAACATCGCCCCGCATTGAGCCGCCCAAGCTGCGGGCACCGGGTGCGGGCGCCCCATTCTGGCGGCCTCTGGCGCAGTGCCCCAACGCGAGCCTCGCGCACGGACACCCCCATCCTGGCGTCCGGCGCCGTGCCCGACACGAGCGTCGCGCACGGCGCTCCGGTGGGCGGCCGGCGCTCTGGCTAGCGCCGGCCAGCCGGACAGCGCACGGTGTTTGCAGCGGTCACCGTCGAGCCGTCCGCGAAGGTGAGGGTGGCGCCGAACGTGAAGCCTCCGCGTGGGCACTTCGCCGGCAGCGCGATCCCTCGCGGGTGATAGCTCACCGTGCGGTCGCGGACGCGCTTGTAGTAGGTGAGGCGTTCGGGGCCGAGGCTCAGGTCCATGCTGACCGTGGAGACGTTCGCCGCGCCAGGCCAGGTGGTGATGGGTGGCACCATCGTGCTGATGCCTTGGGTGTTCGCGTCGACCAATACCCCCGGGAAGAGGAGCTGTACGGAGAGCGGCGAGTCGCCTTCCGCATAGAGCAGCACCCCGGTTTCTTCGCCCACCGGCGGGCCCATCTCGACTTCGATGCCAGTCGCCTCGCTTACCGGTTCGGATCCCACGGGTATCACGATCTTCGCGCTGCCGTAACCCATGCGCGCGTTGGCGGAGCAGCCGTCCGCCCCGTCGGCCATCAGCGTGGTCGGCTGGCAGACCGCCAGACCGAGCGTGCTGGTGATCAGTTCCAGGTTCGGCGGCATACTGATGTCAAAGCTGGTCAGCGACGATGGTAGGCCGTCGCTCGTGCTGCCGGTCGCTCCGATTTCAAGCCCCAGCTTGAGCGTCGTGCTGTGCCCCAGCCGGTAGGGGGAGAACCCGGCCTTCAGCTGCACAGTCTCTGCTGCCTGCGCCGGCGCGCATCCGAGGGCCACCGTCAGCAGCGCCGCGACCGCGGCGCTCACCGCCCGAAGCCCTGAGGCTCCCCGACAGCGCATAACCATTACACGTGGAAGCTGCCCTGAATATGTGTCGTCGCGTGGAAGTCCTGTCGGTCCACAACGCCGTCGAACTTCAGGCCGCTGCCAGACGCGTGTGCCCAGCGGCCGGTGCCCCCGGTCACCGCGAGGACGCCCGTAAAGTAGATGTTCGCGCCCACGACGTGCCCTTTGGTGCTCGCGCTGCCGCTGACCGAGCCGCCGTGCGAAGAGTACGCCGCGAAGGTCGCCGAGCCGGATGTCGAACTCACCTTCGTGAAACGGATCGAGATCGTGCCCGACTGGCTGCCGGTAAACGTGCCCTTCTCGTTGAGTATGTGCCCCGGCCGGCCGATTAGGTGCAGGTTCGAGTTGATGTTGAACGCGAACGTCCCAGCAGCCACGCCAACCGGCCCGCCACGGCCCGGCCTCGATGCGGTGGCGCCGGACGGCAGGGCGCTTGCGACCGACCCGACGACCACCACCGCCGCGACCCCTACACCCACCCGCAGCGGCGCACCTCGTGAGCCTTGCCGCAGATATCGACCGGCGTGCATCGCGGCCATCCTACTAAAAGACCAGCCATGTGATGTCTGGGAAGTCCGGTCACACCGCTTTTCGGGTCTCGATGTGGAGATCGAGCGTTCCCGCAAGCTGGCCGAGGCCGGCAACGATGTCCGGTCTGCCTCGATGAGTTCGGGCCTGAGCCTGCAACCCCCCTGCCCGGCGGCCACGGCTGGGCGCCCAGGGCCACCCAGGCTCGCCTCACGACGCGCCAATTCGCCGAGACAGAGCTGGACAATCGCCTAAAGCCGATCGCAAGGAGGAGCAACCTACTGGCCTTTGCGGGCCCTTCACAGCGCCCCCGGCAGGATTCGAACCTGCGACCCTCGGATTAGAAGTCCGACGCTCTATCCAGCTGAGCTACGGGGGCTTGCGGCACCCACGGCGGAGCGCTCGTCCTCTACAGTTTGGCCATGATCGCCCGGGTCCGCGGACCGGCGGGAGCGGTCCTTAGGCAAATTTGATCAAGAACCGGTAGAAAGTAGATCGATGAGTTCGCCCCCGGACACCGATCCGACGCGCAAGGAGCGGCGCGAACAGGCGCGCGCGCAGCGCCGAGCGATGGAGGAGGCCGCGGCCACGACGGCGGCGCGGCACCGGCGGATGATCCAGCTTGGCTCGGTGCTGGGCGCGGTGGTGGTGATCGTCGCGGTGATCCTGGTCGCGACGGGCGGCGGTGGTGGCGGCAGCAATGGCCTCGCGAAGTCCAAAGGCGAAGTCAACGAAAACGTCTCGGCCGTCAAGAAGCTGATCGGCGACATCCCGCAGTCGGGCAATACGCTGGGCAATCCGAACGCGCCGGTGACGCTGCAGTACTTCGGCGACCTGGAGTGCCCGATCTGCAAGGAGTTCACGCTGGGGGCGCTGCCGGGGGTCATCGAAAAATACGTGAGGCCCGGGAAGCTCAAGATCGAATACCACTCGATGGAGACCGCGACGCACGAAGAGGAAACATTCCGCACGCAGCAGATCGCTGCTTACGCGGCGGGCAAGCAGAACCTGGCGTGGTACTTCATCGAGCTGTTCTACCACGAGCAGGGCCAGGAGGACAGCGGCTACGTGACTGAAAAGTACCTGCAGGGCTTGGCCGAACAGGTCCCGGGTTTGGACCTCCCGAACTGGAGCGCGGCGCGTAACGATCCGGGGCTCGCGGAACAGATCACGAAGGACGCGCAGGCCGTCAACCAGGAGGGTTTCACGGGCACGCCGTCGTTCCTGCTGGGCAAGAGCGGCGGTCCGTACACGAAGCTCGAAAACCCGAACCTCGAAGAACCGACGGACTTCGAATCGGCGATCAACAAGCTGCTCGCCTAGGAGACCCGGAACGTGTCGCTCAAGATCCGAATCGCGATGATCGCCATCGCGACGATCGGGCTGGGCGTGGCGAGCTACCTGACGTACGTCCACTACGCGGGCATTCCGCCGCTGTGCTCGGCGGGCGACAGCTGCCTCGTGGTGCAGACGTCGGTCTACTCGAAGCTGGCGGGAGTGCCGGTGGCGCTGATGGGCCTGATCGGCTACGTCGCGATCCTGGCGTCGCTGCTGCTGCCCGAACGCGAGGAGACGCGGTTGGCGACGATGGTGTTGACGCTTGGCGGGTTTGGGTTCTCGGCGTACCTGACGTACAGGGAGCTGTTCTCGATCCACCAGGTCTGCGAGTGGTGCGCGTCGAGCGCGGTGATGATGACGATCCTGGCCTGTCTGGCGGCGTGGCGCTTCCTGCGCGGCGAGGAGCCGCCTGCTTTGGCTGCGGGCGGCGGCGCAGGCAGTGCCGAAGGCGCCGCCGATGGGTCTGCCGCGACGGTGCCGCCGCTGCCGGCCGGCTCTTGACGGACGCAGCCACGGAGCGCTTCAAGGCCGCGGCGGCACAGGCCGCGGCCGCGTTGGTCGCGGAGGGCATGCGGGTGGGTCTCGGCACGGGGACGACGGTCGCGTATCTGCTGCCGGCGCTGGCGGAGCGGCGATTGGCGGGGGTGCGTTGCACGGCGACCTCCCCGGCGACGGAGCACGCGGCGCGAGCGGTCGGCCTGGAGGTCGTGGACCTGGACGATCTGGGCACGATCGACATCGCGATCGACGGCGCAGACCAGATCGACGCGGCGGACTGGCTGATCAAGGGCGGCGGCGCGGCGCAGACACGGGAGAAGATCGTGGCGGCGGCGGCGGCGCGTTTCGTGGTGATCGCGTCGGCGGAGAAGGCGGTGGGGCGGCTCGCGCCGCCGGTGCCGCTGGAGATCCTGCGGTTCGGCGCGCGCACGACGCTGGGCGCGCTCGCGCCGGCACAGCTGCGCGCAGTCCCGCCGAGCCCGGACGGGAACCTGATCGCCGACTACCTCGGCCCGATCGAGGACCCGGGAAAGCTGGCGGCGAGGCTGTCGGCGACGCCGGGGCTCGTCGAGCATGGCCTGTTCGCGCCGGACCTGGTGAGCGACATCCTGATCGCGGGCCCCGAAGGCGTCGAGCACCGTCGCGGCGCCAAGAGCGTCTAGCGCCGATTTTGCCAGGCGCTCCAAGGCGGTGTGAGCGCCGGCAGGTAGCCCAAACCGCCCCAAGACGCCCTTGCTGGACCGGTGCCGACCTCGGGAGCCCGGGGCCGTCTTCCGTCGGCGTGTGCCTGGCGGCGCTTCACAGGGCGATCAGATCGAGGGCGTCCAGGTGGAGGATCGCGCGCGAGGCACGCACCGCCTCTCCGTCGCGGCTCAACACGCCCTCGTCCTCCAGGTGCACGAGCGCGCTGTCCAGGAGCAGCGCGGCGTCGTGGCAGTCCGACTTGCCGGCGGCCGACCGCCCGGGCTGACCGGCGCGCTCGGCCATCTCCGCAGCGAGCGCTCCGCGCAGCCAGCGCGGTCCGCGATCGTCGCGCAGGACTTGCAGCACGATCGCCCGTTCGAGCGTCCGGGTCGATCGATCGGACTGCTGCTCGGCTTGGCGTGACATGGCAGAGACCACCTTCCTTGCGTCATGGGCACGGCGCGCGGCGGGCGACCCGCGAGCGGCCGCATCGGGCACAACCAGCAAGGTACTCACAGCTTGGGACGGGATTCGCGCGTCGGGCACCTCACCGACCGCGCACCCGGATCGAAGTCGGCGCCCCAGACGGAGCCAGGTTGCAGTCCAGTTGCAGTCCGGGTCGCCCTCGGTGCGTTCCGTGGGCTTCCGTGGGTAGCTATGCGCCCCTGGGACGGGGCGGCCCGAGCAGGCGTTTCGCCCGCTCGGCGCCGGGTTTCGACAAGCGGGGGACCGAGGAATCGAACCTCGAGCAAGGGTTTTGGAGACCCCCATGTTACCGTTACACCAGTCCCCCGAAAGCGCCCGATTTGCAGGCGTTTCGTGTATGTCGCGACGCGCTCGTCGCGGCCCTGCTCGTCAACGCGACGGGCAGGACACCGCAAGCCGCACTAACCGCCGGCACGGGCATACCGCCGGGCGCATGCCGCAGCCAAGCATATCGGCCGCCACCACTCGTTCGCCAGCCCGCCGCCTACTCGCCAGCCCGCCGCCACTCGTTCTCCAGCCCGCCGCCTACTCGCCAGCCCGCCACCCCACTCGCCAGCCCGCCGAGCAGGCCCCGCTCATGCTAAAGCCCGCGGCCCGGCCTGCCGAAGGGAGCATGACCGAAAGCGCGGTACATGCGATGAGCGACACGTCCCCTTCGAGCCGGCCAGGAGCGCCGAAGCGGCTGCTCCGGCTCCCCCATGCAGCCATGGCCCGAGCCGCCCGGCGGGCGGGACGGAACGACGGCATGACCCTGATCGAAGTGGTCGTCAGCGCGATGATGGTCGGCTTCATCGCGATCGCGACATTCAGCGGGTTCAACTCGGTCGACAAAGCTACGGCTCAGCAGCGCTTCCACAATCAGGCGGCGCTGCTGGTGGCGCAGTCCCAGGAGCAACTGCGCAGCGACTCGGCCGAAACGCTCGACACGCTGCAGAAGACGGCGCACGCCTTTACGCAGAAGATTGGTGGCCAGACGTTCACGGTCAGCCAGTCCGACAACTGGATCAACGACAGCGCGAAAACTGCGGGCTGCAGCGCGACGAGCAAAGAAAGCAACACCAACCAGGACGGCAGCTACGTCGAGATCACCTCGACGGTCACTTGGCCGCAGCAGATCGCCGCGGGCCGTCCGGCGGTGACGCAGACGAGCTACATCACTCCGCCGGATGGGTCTGGGCTCGAGGTCGATGTGACCAACGGCGGCACGCCCGTGCAGGGCGTCGGCGGCGCGAGCGCGGTCGCGAACGGTCTCGAACTGACCACGAGCGAAGCGGGCTGCGTGATCTTCGGGTCGATCCCCGCGACGAAGGTGAACGTCGAAGTCAAAAAGCTCGGCGACGTGCAGGAAAACGGCGCGTATCGCAAGGTGACCAAAGAACTGCAGATCGTGCCGAACATCACGACGCACTATCCGGTGACGCTGGCGCCCGCCGGGTGGGTCGTCGCACATTTCGTCTACGAAGGCAAACCAGCCGAAGGCGATACGTTCGTGGTCCAGAACAACAACATGAACGAACTGCCGGAGTACGAGCTGGGCAGCGCCAAGCCTACCGAAAAATGGGAATACGAACACACGGGCGAAGAAGCGGGCAACTACAAAGCACCGGTCGGCGAATACAAATCGGAAGCCTCCACGTACAAAAATGCCGAATTCTATCCAAACGGCGAGCTGTTCCCCTTTCAGGCCGCATGGAATGTGTATGCCGGCGACTGCCCGGCCAACGAACCGGCCAAATTCGGCTCGTCCGGGGCGAGCGTGCAGGTCAAATCAGGTGTAGAAAACGCAGTGAACGTGCCGATGTCGGAGGTCAAACTTGAAGTCTTCAAATCGAACAGCAACACGGAAGCCGAAAGCACGGCGCGCCCGGTAAAGATCACAAATCTCAGCTGTAAAGGGTATACGCCGCCGAATAACTCGATGGGCTCGCTCGCCATCGAACACACGCAGACGACGAACGCAAAAGGCAACCTGCCCGAGCCCTATCAGCCGTTTGGGAAATTCAAGCTCTGCCTGTACGACTCGAGTCTTAGTAAGAGCTACTCGACCGAATACACCAACGAAGGCTCGACACCGACGACGGTCAAGCTGTATCTCAAAGAATCGACACCGGTCGGCTTCAAAGTCGAAAGCGGGAACAAGTGCTGATGCGGCCTCCCACGACGACGCCGGACAACGGCAGCCACGAGCGCCGACCCACGCCCACACCGCCACGTGGCGGCAGCGGTGAGCGGGGCTTTACGCTCATCGAACTGCTGGTCGCGATGTCCTCGGGCATCGTCGTGTGCCTGGCGCTGTTTGCGCTGCTGTCGTTCGCTACGCACCAGCAGGCGAGGCTGACCGATGCCGTGCAGGCAGACCAGTTGAGCAGGGGCGCGATGACCAAGATCGTCGACGCACTGCACTCGTCCTGCATCTCGCCTGAATTCACGCCGATCCAGGAAAAAAGCGGGGAAACCGACTTGCGCTTCATCAACGCGTACAGCTCGGCGGCGGTCATCGGCCAATCCGAAACCAAATCCGAATCCGAAACCGGACATCACGAAGCCGAGCTGCACGAAATAGAATGGAACAAAGCAACGGGCACGCTCAGCGAAAAGCTTTCCTACCCCACGGCGGGCACCTGGCCCAGCTTCACGGCGTGGTCGTCGCCGAAAACCATCGTGCTCGCCAAGAACGTCGGTCAGGTGACACGCAGCGGTAAAGCCGTGCCGATCTTCCAGTACTACGGTTACATGCTGACGGCGTCTAAAGGCGAAGAAGAAGCGGTCAGCACGCTGAGCAGCGAACCGCTCAAAGACTCGCCTGAACTCGAAAAAACCAACGCCGCCAAAGCGGCGGCGGTGGCGATCAACTTCAAGCTCAACGATGGAGCAAGCAGCAAAGAAGAAGAACACGCGGGCGGCCGCGTGGTCGAACTCAGCGACACGGTGACGCTGGCGTTCAGCGCGCCGAAGTCGGCATCCACAGTCGTCGATGGACCATGCCAATGAAACAGTCTGGAACATATGCCAACGCTCTAGCGCGTCGCGTCCGACAGTTCGCGCGCCGCGAGGAGGGCTTTACGATGATCGTCGCGCTGGGCGTCACATTCGTGACCGCGCTGCTGATGGTGGCGGCGTTCAAGGCGGCAAACGGGGACATTCGTCTGTCGCACGACGACGAAACCCAGAAGCAGGCCTACTACGCGGCACTGGCCGGAATCCAGGAGTACGAGTTTCACCTGCAATCCAACCCGGACTACTGGCAGACGTGCGCCACCCCCTCGGGCAGCGTGTACAAGAAAGAAGGCGAAAAAGCCGAAACCGCAGCCACGGCTGAGCGCTACGAAGTGACGCCGCTAACAGCGAGTACCGCGCCGACCGGCACCAAAGAATGCAGCACGTCCAATCCGGTGGGAACGATGATCCAGTCGACGGGTGCGGCGGCCAACACGTTCCGGATCGAGTCGGTGGGCACGCTCGGCAAAGTGGGCGAAGCGGGCTACGAACAGCGCAAGATCGTCGCGACGTTCCACGTGATCGGCTTTTTGAACTTTATTTACTTCACGGAGTTCGAGGTCGAGGACCCGGAACTGATGGAACCGAAGGGCTCGGCGCAGTGCGGCAACCTTTACAGCGTACGCCAGAAACTTGGCGTGAAATGCGAACCGATCGTGTTCACGACGGGTGACTCGGTTGAAGGTCCGATGCACACCGACGACGCGGTCGACATCTGCGGCGAAGCGAGCTTCGGGCGCGCGGGACACACCCCGCCAGACGTGGTCGAAATGAACGGGGGCATGTACTCGACATGTGGCGGCTCGGAAGCGGAAGCAACGTTCAACACGGCGAACAAAAAATACTCGACGGGCCCGGACCTGCTGCCGCCGGAAGGCGACACGAGCCTCGCAACGTACGTCAAAGAAGGCGGCTATGAATTCACGGGCGTGACGCACATCGAACTGCTGGGGCTGACGAGCAAGATCATCGTCAAAAACAACAAAGGCGAATCGGAAACGCTGCCGTGGCCGACAAACGGGCTGATCTACGTCAAGACCAGCGAAGAAAATGCGTGTAAATATAAATATGAACCGAACGAATCGGACAATAGTGCGTATGCGGGTGCGAATAGCGAGGCGTCGACGGAGACCTACTGCGGCAACGCGTATGTGAGTGGCAGCTACAGCAAATCGCTAACGATTGGCGCCCAGGAAAATGTGATCATCAAGGGAAATGTCTACCCGACGAGCGTCGAAGGCTCGCTCGGCAGCGCCCCGACGGGCACGGCGACGCTTGGCCTAATCGCGGGCGGCGACGTGCGCGTCTACCATCCGCTCACCGAAGAAAATTGCCAGTATCACGCCAAGAACGCGGAAGGCTCGCTGTACAGCCCGTGGATCTACGCGGCGATCCTCTCGACAAACCACTCGTTCGTGGTGGATAACTACAACTGCGGCGAAGCGCTGGGCAAACTGCACGTGTACGGAGCGATCGCGCAGCGCTTCCGCGGGATCGTGGGCACGACGGGTGGCACGGGCTACCTGAAGGATTACAAATACGACGAACGACTGGCGGTGGACGAGCCGCCGTACTTCCTGAACCCGATCAACGCGGGTTGGGAGGTCGCTCGCGAGACGGCGCCCGAAGGGGGCTAGCGTCGCACATCGGCAGGCGCCGGCGCCGCGCTCCCAGATGCCCCTGCATCGGCCCTGGAGCCTCGCCTCAGATCCCCCGTAACAGCACCCCGGGGTCGACTTCCAGCGCCCGTGCGAGCCGCAGGATCGTGCGCAGGTTGGGATCGCGACGGCCGCGCTCGAAGACGCTGATCGCAGCGCGATCGACGGAGGCCTCGTTGGCGAGGGCTTCCTGGGAGAGGCTGGCGTGTTCGCGCGCCCAGCGGAGGTTGGCGCCGAAGTGCGCGGCGGGGGTCACCGCCTCGACCGGACGGCGGGGACGCAGTTGCAGAGCGCCGTCGGCGCCGAGACCGTGCAGGAGCGCGGAGGGCTTGACAGAGGCGGCACGCGCAAGGCGCACGATCGTGGTGAGGTCGGGGGCGCGCTCGGCCCGCTCGATGAAGCTGACGGCGGCGCGGTCGAGGTCGGCGCGCGTGCTGATGTCGATCTGCGAGAGACCGGCTTGCTTGCGAGCTTGGCGAACGTTGCACCCGAACTGTGCAAGTTGTTCGTCCAGTACGGCGTCGCCCGTGCTTCGCATGGGCCCATACTGTTGAGTCGCTTACAAAAAGACCACTGCGCAAACACTAGAAACGTCGGGCGTGTCGGCAGTCATGCTGATGGGCCCGGACTGCCGCAGATCCCGCGCCGCGCCCGTCGTCGTCGATCCGCAGGGCCGACCAGTCGACGATCGCCCCGGCGCCCGCGCGACGACGCAAGCAACCGCGCGCGCAGGTGCGGCGGGTGGGATTCGAACCCACACGCCCTTGCGGACAGGGCCTTTTGAGGGCCCCGCGTCTACCGTTCCGCCACCGCCGCGTGTTGGCGCGCGCGTGTGCGTGTCGTCGCGTGGCAGATTCTAGGCGAGCCGAGAGGGCGCGTCAGGCAGCGACCGCTGCGTGCGGGTTGTGGGTCTCGCGCTCGACGTTCCAGCCCTGAGAGAAGCCGCGCATGGCGAAGGCGATGAGCAGGATCTGGACCGGGATCAGGAGCAGGGTGAGCACCCCGAGCAGCCCGGCGTTGATCGCGGGTTGAGCGAAGCCGGACTTGTTGCGATCGAACCAGGAGGGTGCGGCCACGAGGGCGAAGGTGGCGAGCAGGATCGCGAGCGCGGCAGCGACGGGCAGCACGCCGCGGTTCCAGCGGGCCGCGTAGAAGGCCAGCAGCAGGTAGAGGACTACGTAGAAGCCTTGGATGACGAGTGGGCCGGAGCCTTCCAGCGCGCTGGCGCCGCCGACCGTGATGACGAGCACGAGCGCCGCGGAGGCAAGCAGCAGGAGAATGACGGTCGCGCGCGTGGCCTGGACGACGGGCTTGTCGCGGTTCGGATGCGTGACGATAACGCCAGCGGAGGGCTGAGCGCGGGATGATCCTGACATTGCTATAGATGACCATACAATCTTTGGCGGTCATCCGCGCGCACGCGGTGGCAACAAGGGCGGTGGCGACGCAGATGGCAGGCGCGCGCCAAAGCAATGGGACACTCTTCGCGCGCGGGAGCCGGCGCGTGCGGTACGCGCGGGCGTGGTGGAACTGGCAGACACGCCGGCCTTAGGAGCCGGTGGGCGAAAGCCCTTGGGGGTTCGAATCCCCCCGCCCGCATAAGCGCATGAGCAGCGCCCAACGCCGCACCGGCGCAGCACCCGAGGCGAGGTCACAGCGGCATTCGAGCGCGTTGCTACCAGCCAGCCGCGCCCGACAAGGCCGCCCCAAAGCACCCACAAGCCCGGCCCCACAATGCTCCCAGCGGGCCCATCGCGCGCGTACTCACGCGCGCGCACGCGTCCGTGCGCACACACGAATCGCAGCTTCGCAAACACATCACCCACACCCCAGCCAACACCTTCCCACCCGCCAACAAATCACCCCCACGCCGCCAACACACCCCTCCCCACACCCCGCCACGCCAACACACCCTCCCCACACCCCCGCCAACGCCCCCCGCGCAAACACCTCTCGCCACACCCCGCCAACGCCCCCCCCGCCGCAAACACCCCTCGCCACACCCCGTCGGCGCCACCCCACCTCGCAAACTCCACCCCTCGCCAAGCCCCCTCGCCTTCGTCTACTCCCCCCGACGCCCAGACTCGGAGACAAGCGCCCCGGAAGGCGCGGCGCCCGGTCCCAATCCGCCACCACCCCCGGGTGGCCCTCCCCCACGTTCTCCCCCTGCGTTCTCACCCCCGCCACTGACGGGGTTCGAGCCGTCGTCGACAAGCTCGAAGCAACGGCGGACGGCGCCGCGGACCAGCTCCACGTCGAGGGCTAGGTCGATGAGCGAGTCGGCGCCCTCGAAGGCGCGCTCGGCGAGGAGGAAGAGCGCGAGGAGGCGCCCGGCGGAGAGGTCGCGCTGCAGGGCGGCGAGCACGACGACGGCGAGGGGCCCGAGCGCTGCCGCGGCGGCAGCGCCGTAGCGGTTGGCGGCGGCGAGCCAGCCGAGACGGACCTCGCGGTGCAGGACGCGGGTGGCGGCGTCACGGAAGCGGGTGGCGGCGGCCGCGCGGTGCAGGCGCGCGGAGAGGGAGACGGCGAGCGTGGCGCTCATCGCCTCGAGGGCCTCTTGACGCTGCTCGGCGGCGGTGGCCGCGGGACGCTGGGTAAAGCGGCTGACGAGCGCGGTGAGCGCGATCAGCAGGAGCGCAAGGGCGGCACCGGGCGGGTAGATGAGCGCGACGGCGACGAGCGCGGTGAGGAGCTGGAAGAGACCCATGACGGTCATGTCGAGCGGGGCGACGAGGAGGTCTTGGAGGGATTCGGCGTCGGAGATGAAGCGGGCGGCAAGGCCGGCGATCCCCTCGGCGTCGGCGGCCGGCCGGCGCGCGGCGGCGCCGCGGAACATGAGGACGCGCAGGTCGCGGTAGAGCGTGCTGGTGGCACGCGCGAAGAGGCCGTCGGAGAGCGCGAAGGAAAGCGCTTCGAGCAGGAGCGCGAGCACGATGAGCACGCCGGCCAAAACGGCGTGGCCACTGTGGCGACCACGCGCGAGGTCGTCGACGAGCGCGCCGAGCGCGAGCGGCGGGACGAGTCCGGCGAGCGAGCCCAGGGCGGTGAGCGCGACCATGCCGGCGAGCGCACGGCGGGCGGGACGCAGCAATGCGAGCAGGCGCCGCCAGGGAAGCGCGGAGGGCCGCGCAGGAAGGAGACGTGCGATCGGCCGGCTCACGGAGTCATTTTGACCGTCACGCAATCAGGCAGTCGCTGGAGCGCGACGCAGGCGCGAGGAGGGACGCCTGCAACATGCGCGTTCTGCTACGGGAGCGCGACGCCACATGAGCGAGGAGCGACACCTGCGCGACATGCCCTGCAATGGGCGCAGGCGCCGCGCACACATTCGAGCAAGGGGCGAGGCGCTTGGCCGACCCAAACGCCGGCGCGGGCGCAGCGGCCCCGCGCCGCGTGACAGCGGACCGGGCTTGCGCAGGGCAGTCCCGATCCGCGCACGGCGGAGGCTCCTATTTCTTCTTCTTGCTGGAGCCTTTTTTCTTCTTCTTGGAGTCTTTCTTCTTCTTGCTGGCGATGGAAGCCAATGCGGTCACCTCCCCTCAGGGCATGGTCGGCGGAGCACCTGTTGGCCAGTCAAAGTAGGCGGTGGCGCGTTGGCAGCTGGTGAGAGCTTGATGAAGCTTCGTTAACGGTGTGGGCCGGCGCGGGGCGGTGTGAGCGGGCGAGCCCGGGGACGGTGCGTGGGCGGGCGCGGGGGCGTGCGTGGCTCGTGCAGGGACGGGCTGCCGGTAAAATTGAGGAGCAAGCGACCACCGAACAGAAGGACGGCGCCTCGATGACAGGCAGGATGCGAGAGGTGGGCGCCGTCACGTTCGCGGCGCTGGCGGTGCCGAACTACCGCCGCTATATCGCCGGTCAGGCGGTGTCGCTGACGGGCACGTGGATGCAGATGGCGGCGCAGGCGTGGCTGGTGTTGAGCATCACGGGCTCGGCGACGGCGCTGGGCGCGGTGGTCGCGGCGCAGACGCTGCCGGTGCTGCTGCTGGGGCCGTACGGCGGCGTGGTGGCCGACCGGGTGGACAAGCAGAAGCTGATGGTGGTGTTGCAGAGCGCTATGGGGGTGCAGGCCCTCGTACTGGGGCTGTTGATCGTGCTGGGTGCGGTACAGGTTTGGGAGATTGCAGCGCTTGCAGCGCTGCTGGGGGTGGGCAACGCCTTCGAGAATCCGGTAAGGCAGTCGTTCATGCTCGAGATGATCGGCAAGGAGCACCTGCGCAATGCGGTGAGCTTGAACTCGGTGGTCGTCAACGTGGCGCGAACGGTGGGACCGGCGGTTGGCGGGCTCCTGATCGCGACGGTGGGGACGGGGGTGTGCTTCCTGTACAACGCGGGAAGCTTTGGCGCGGTGGTGTTCTCGCTGGTGACGTTGGATCGCGCTGCGCTGCAACCGAGTCCGCCGGCGAGCCGCGCGCGGGGCCAGCTGCGGGAGGGGTTGCGCTACGTCAGGGGCCATGTGGAGTTGTGCGCGCCGCTGCTGATGATGGGGGCGGTTGGGTGTCTGGCGTACGAGTTTCAGGTGTCGCTGCCGGTGATGGCACGTGAGGGCCTGCATGCGGGTGCCACAGGCTATGGCTTCATGACGGCGGCGATGGGGATCGGCGCGGTGGCGGGCGGGCTGGTGGTGGCTGCGCGGGGGCGCACGGGTCTGCCGATGCTGGTCGCGGCAGCGACGGGCTTCGGCGTGGTGCTGGCGCTGGCGGCGCTGGCGCCGACACTGCCGCTGGAGCTGATCGCGCTGGCGCTCGCGGGGTGGGCGAGCATCTCGTTCATGGCGACGGGTAATTCGACGTTGCAGCTCGCGGCGGAGCCGTCGATGCGCGGACGGGTGATGTCGTTGTGGTTCGTGGCGTTTCAGGGATCGACGCCGATCGGGGGGCCGATCGTGGGGTGGACGATGGCGCAGCTGGGAGCAAGGGCGGGCCTCGGGCTGGGCGCGCTGACGTGCCTGCTGGCGGCGGTCGCGGGAGTGCTTACGCTGCAGCGGCTGAGTCCGGGCTCTTCGCTGCTGCGAAGAACTCGGCCAGAAGCTCGTTGACGCGAGCGGGCTGCTCGTGCTGGACCCAGTGGGTGGCGTCAGGGATCCACTCCATGCGGACGTCGGGCACCCATTCGGGTGAGGGCTGGGCCAGCTCGGCGCCGAGGTGACGGTCGCGCTGGCCCCAGATCACCATCGTCGGCGCGGCGATCGGGCGCAGGCGGCTCAGCGCGGAACGGGGCGAGCGGCGTAGGGCAGCGCGGTAGTAGTTGATCATGCCGGTGAGCGCGCCGGGCTGGCCCCAGGCGTCGACGTAGCGGTCGAGGTCGGCGTCGCTGAAGGACTCGCGCGAGTCGGCGCGCAGGGAGCGCTTGGCGAAGGAGAAGTCGTCTTTGCGGATCAGCGCCTCGGGCAAGCCGGGGATCTGGAAGAAGAACATGTACCAGCTCTTGCGCAGCTGACGGAGGGTGCGAAAGCCGGCGAGCATGCGCTCGAAGTGGGGGACGTTGAGGATCGCCAGGCGGCGGACCACGTCGGGGTGGTACATCGCGACGCCGTAGGCAACGGCGGCCCCCCAGTCGTGCCCGGCCAGGTTGGCGGGCTCGTCGCCGAAGTGGCGGATCAGCCCGGCGATGTCGCGGGAGAGCGCTTGCACGTCGTAGGAGCGCCAGCCGACGGGCTTGTCGGAGAGGTTGTAGCCGCGCATGTCGGGCGCAACGACGTGAAAGCCGGCGGCGGCCAGAGCAGGGATTTGGCGGCGCCAGGAGTACCAGAACTCGGGGAAGCCGTGAAGGAGGACGAGCAGCGGTCCGGAGCCGGCCTCGACGTAGTGCAGGCGCAGGCCGTCGCCGACGTCGGCGTAGCCGTCGGTCCACGGTGGATCGGCTCGCGCGGACTGCGAGGACTCGGCGGAGCCCGATGACCCAGCCGGGGTGGAGGGCTTCGCGGATTGCGTCGGCCTTGCGGACCCCGACGGCCCGGTCGGTGTCGAGGGCTCGGTGGGTCCCGACGGTTGCGCAGTGGCGCTCATCGCGGTGCCCATGGTAACGGCTGCTGACCGACCTTACGCGCGCGCCCGTGCGCAGACGCGAATGGCGCCGTTTTCGCAAACACCCACACACTCCTCCCCCATCCCACCCGTGCCGTCCGACGCACGTGTCACATTGGGTGGCCGTGACGTTCGCCCTCCTACTAATCGGACTTCTGGCGGGCGCACTGGCGGGCGCGATCGGCGCGCTGGCGCTGGTGCGCGCCAATCGCGAGCAGCTGCGCGACGCGATGCGCTCGATCTCGGGCGATGTGCTCACGCAGACCGGCGATTCGCTGGCGCAGCGACTGGCCGATCAGCGCCGTGCCGAGGAGGAGCGGGTCAGCGGCGAGATGACACGGCGCACACAGGCGATCGAGCAGCTGGTCGGGCCGGTGCACGAGAAGCTGAGCAAGGTGGAGAGCGAGCTGGGGCGCCTCGAGCGCGAGCGGCGCGACGGACAGGTGCAGCTGGCGGAGATGGTGCGGTCGCTGAGCGCGGGCACCGACACGCTGCGGCGCGAGACGGGCGAGCTGGTGGCAGCGCTGAAGCGCCCGGAGACGCGGGGCTCGTGGGGTGAGATCCAGCTGCGACGGGTGGTGGAGCTGGCGGGGATGGTGGCCCACTGCGATTTCGTCGAGCAGCAGACGATCGACACGCGAAACGGCGAGGGCGGCGGTGGGCGGCTGCGCCCGGACATGCTGGTGCGGCTGCCGGGCGAGAAGCTGATCGTGGTCGACTCGAAGGTGCCGCTCGATGCGTATCTCGCTTCGCTGGAGGCGCCGGAGGGAGAGGTGGCGGCCCAGCAGGCACGCCACGCGCGCCAGACGCGCGAACACATCGCGAAGCTGGCGGCGAAGGGCTATTGGCAGCAGTTCGAGCAGACGCCGGAACTGGTCGTGATGTTCGTGCCCTCGGACGGGATCTACCAGGCGGCGCTGGCAGCGGACCCGACGCTGATCGAGTACGGCGCGGGCGAGCGGGTGCTGATGGCGACGCCGACGACGCTGATCGGGCTGCTGCGCGCGGTGTACCACGGCTGGAGCCAGGAGCAGATCGCGCAGTCGGCGCGCGAGATCGCGGGGTCGGCGCGCGAGCTGCACCGCCGGCTGGGCAAGTTCGCCGAGCATTTAGCGAAGGTGGGCCGCCAGCTGGATGGAGCTGTGGGCGCGTACAACGCGGCGGTGGGGTCGTTCGACCACCGGGTGGTCCCGCAGGTGCGCGCGATCGAGCAGGCGGGCGTGTCGGCGGAGCGCGAGCTGAAGGCGCCGGCGGCGGTCGAGGCGGCGGCGCGCCCGGTGACGGCCGAGCTGGCAGACGAGGCCGCGCTCGATCGGTCGACCGCCGGATCGGACGCCGGGCTGGGTAATGCCGGGTCGGGCAACGCCGAGCCGGACAGGTCCGGCAGCGATCGGCTCGGCAGCCGGGCCGGTGACGCCCGCAGCGCGCCGACCGGCAAGCCGCTCAGCGGCCCGCTGGACGGGCCCAGCCGAATCGCGGCCTTTCGGGCATAGCCGCTTCCTCGCGCGCCAGGCTGGCGTGCAGTTCGCGGACGGCCTCGAGTACGTGGTCGGCGACGGCCTGCTGCTGGGTGCGGGTGGCGTTCTCGGTGCGGGTGTAGCGCACGGGCTCGCCGTAGCTGACGCGCACGTGCGGGAATTCGAGACGCTTCCAGTTGCGGGCGCGCTCGGAGCCGTGGATCGCGACGGGCACGACGGGCACGGCGCTTTCGAGCGCGAGCCGCCCGACGCCGGGACGCGCGCGCTCGAGGTGCCCGCTGCGCGAGCGGCCGCCCTCGGGGTAGATAACGATCAGGCCGCCGTCGGCGAGGATTTGCAGGGCGGTGGCGATCGCCTGCTCGTCGTGCTGGCCGCGGCGTACGGGAAACGCGCCGCCGTGGCGAAGGATCCAGGCGAGGGGGCCATGGAAGAGCTGGGACTTGGCCATGAAGCGAACGCGGCGGCGGAGGGGGATGCCGCAGAAGAAGTGGTCGAGCGAGGAGAAGTGGTTGGGCGCGAGGATCACGCCGCCGACGCCGGGCACGTTGGGCGCGTCGTGGTAGCGGGGCCGGTAGAAGATCTGGCAGGGCGGCGTGAGCAGGAGCCGGGCGAGGGTGTACACCCAGTCCGAGTGGTGGGTGCGCGCCCAGGCGTAGTAGGGCTCGAACAGCTCGGCGGGACGCTCGTCGCGGTAGACCTGGGGCCCCAGCTGCAAGTCGCGGTGGTGAGACATGTTCTCTGTTCTCTACCCGCCGGGCGGGGTGGCGGTTACGCGATGCCGGAGCGGCGCCGCCCGGCGAGCACGACGACGATCAGCGCCGCGGCGACGGGCACGGTGGCGGGCAGCTCGTCGACCGCGAAGAACAGCAGGTCGAAGAGCAGCGCGAGGATGGCGACGAGTAGCGCGGCGCGCAGCTGCAAGCCGCGCGCTCCAGCGGCGAGCAGCCCGCCGAGGACGCCGGCGACGAACAGGTCGCCGTAGCCCATCGCGGCGGAGCCAAGCACGGCGGCCTGCAGGCGCGGCAGGCCGGCGGCGGGGTGGGCGGCGGTGAGGACTTCGTTGGGGTGCTGGAGAAGTTCGGAGACGACCAGGGCGCTGTCGGCGCAGGCCATCAGCACGATCCCGAGGGCGAGCCAGCGCGCGGGGGTGACGGCGGCGAGCAGGACGCCGAGCGCGACGCAGCTGAGACCGGAGAGCGCGAGCGCGGCGGCTTGGCCGGCGAGCCCGGAGCGGTCGACCCAGGCGAGCGCGAAGAGGACCGGCACGGCAGGCACGAGCGCGGCGCGGGCGCCACGTGCGAGCAGCCCGAGCGCGAGCATCGCGAGGAGGGGCACGGCGACGAGCGCGAGGTAGGTGAGGCTTTGCGCGGAGGCCCGCTCGGCGGCGCTGGCGACGAACACGAAGAGGATGACCGACAGCGGCGGGACTGCCGCCCAGAGACGGCTGTGCCGGCGCCCGATCCAGGGGATCGCGATCGCGCGCCCGTCGCCGGCGAGCGCGACGAGCGCGCCTTGGGCGAGCGAGAGCAGACCGATCGAGAGCCAGAAGGGAAGCACCGGCGATGCAACTTACGACACCGAGCTGCCGCGAAAGCCGGGCGTTGCGCCGGTTGATGCGATACAAGGAGGCCAGCTCTTTGTGGCGGCTTCAGAAACAGACCGGCGCCGGCCAGGACCCTCTCCCACTGCTCGCAGATGCCCTCCCCCCTTCCACGCCCGCCCACACGCGTTGTCGCGATTCGCCGCCGTCGCGCGGGCGCGGCGTTGACGGTAGTCGTGCTGCTGGTGCTGGCGCTGGGAGCGGCGCTCGAGGGCGGCGGCAGCCGAGCTGCGGGCCGTCGCGGGCGGCGCGACCCGCTCGCACGACATCCGGTGGGCGCCCCGAGCCTCACGCCGGCAGAGCGCCACACACGGGAAGCAGCCACCGAAGCAGCGGCGGTGAACCGCGTGCTGTCGTACACACCGGCCGTCACCGCGGGAGGCAGCCGGGGGAACGAGCTGGCGTTGACGTTCGACGACGGGCCGGGCCCATACACAGCGCAGCTGGTAGGTGTGCTGAACAGGCTGCACGTGAGGGCGACGTTTTTCGCGATTGGGGAGGAGGAGCGCTACTTTTCGGCAGGTACGGCGGCGGAGCTGCGGGCGGGGGACGTGGTGGGCGACCACACCGAGACGCACCCGATGATGGCGGCGCTGTCGGCGCACGAGCAGTACGAAGAGCTGTTCGAACAGATGCTGCGGATTCAGGTGCTGGGCGGCCCGACGCCGCGTTTGTTCCGCCCGCCGTACGGGTCGTTCGACGCGACGACGTTCAAGGAGCTGCGGAGGCTGCACCTGCTGATGGTGTTGTGGTCGGACGACACCTCGGACTACACCAAACCGGGGGTGGCGGCGATCGTGCAGCGGGCGATGGCGGGCGCGCACCCGGGGGCGATCATCCTGATGCACGACGCGGGCGGGGATCGCAGCGAGACAGTCGCGGCGCTGCCGGCGATCGTCGCGGGCCTGCGCCGCAAGGGTCTGCACCCGGTCACGGTGCCGCGCCTGCTGCTCGACGACCCGCCGCCGCGGGGCCTGCCGGTGCCGACGAGCCTGGCGGGGGACTAGCCCTCATCGGCCAGCAGCCGCTCGAGCAGGCGGTCGAGCACGTCGCGCGCGGTGCGCTCGGTGGCGCGGGGCTTGTCGGAGCGGGCGATGAGCGTGCCCAGCTCGAGCAGGGCGGAGAGCAGGACGTGCGCGAGCGTGTCTTGCACGGCGGCGGAGAGCGCGGCGCCGGCGGGGGTCGAGGCGACGCCGAGCTTGAGGACGCCGAACGAGTGGCGTTCGTCGATTTCGCGCCAGCGCTGCCAGCCGACGACGGCGGGGGCATCGGTGAGCACGATGCGCGCGATGTCGGGGTCGCGGGCCTTGCGCAGGAACGCGTGGCAGCCGGCGCGGACCATCGCCAGGGGGTCGTCGAGGCCGGCGGCGGCTTGGAGCGTCGCTTGGGCAAGGCGTCCCTCGACGTCGTCGAGGACGGCTTCGAAGAGGTCGCGCTTGCTCGAGAAGTGGTGGTAGAGCGCGCCGCGGCTGATCGAGGCGCGTTCGAGCACCAACTCGATCGAGGTGGCGTCGTAGCCGTGCTGCACGAATAGCGCGCGCGCGACGTCGAGCAGGTGGCGACGCGTCTGCTGACCTTGCTCGACCCGGCGATTGGTCGTCGTGGGGTTTGGCGTCGTCGTCATGGCCGTTGGCGTCGTCGTGGTGTTGGCGTCGTGGGCGTCGGCACCGCCGTCGCGGCGCGTCGGCATCCTCACCGCCGTCGTGGCTCCGGGTGCGCCGGTGGGCGCAGCTTGACAGACTGACGTCCCACCGCTTACATACCGACCATCGGTCTATATGGAGCGGCAACGGTGGCGATGGCGCGCCGACCGAGTTCAGAAGTCGATCAAGAAAGGGTGCCGGGACTTGGAGCCAAAAGAGTTGGAGACGTGGAAGCAGGAAGAGTTGGAGGCGGGCCGGAGGATGTTCAGTGGCCGGCGAGGCGCGATGTCGTACATCGATGTGGGCGACCGGTCGTCGCCGGCAGCGGTGGTGTTCGTGCACGGCGTGTTCATGAATGGGCTGCTGTGGCGCAAGGCGCTCGCGGCGCTGAGCGGGGAGCGGCGCTGCATCGCGATCGACCTGCCGGCAAACGGGCGTTCGGTGGTGAACACGGAGCAGGATTTGTCGCTGAACACAAATGTGGAGCTGCTGGCAGAGCTGTGCGAGGAGTTGGGGGTCGTGGCGGTCGATCTGGTGGGCAACGACACGGGGGGCGCCGTGTGCCAGATCTTCGCGGTGCGCAAGGCGCAGTTGCTGCACACACTGACGCTGACGAACTGCGACGCGCACGACAATTTGCCACCGAAGGCATTTGCGCTGGGCAAGCAGCTCGCCGAACAGGAACAGCTGGCGCCGATGGTGCAAGCGCTCGGCAAGGATGTCGAGCTGGCGCGGGGGGACCCGGGGTTGGCGATGGGCTACAAGCACCCGGAGCGGCTGCCGGATGAGATCGTGGAGGCCTATATGGGTCCGTTCGCGGACCCTGAGCGCGCACGTCAGCTGGAACGGTTCATCAGGTCGACAAGAGTCGAGGAATTGCTGGCGGTCGAGGACGGCCTCGCACAGCTCGGCAAGCCGACGCTGGTCGTGTGGGGCACCGAGGACCGTTTCTTCGAGCTTGCGTGGGCCCATTGGCTGGCCGAGCACATTCCGGGTGCGGGTGGCAAGGTCGTCGAGGTGCCGGGGGGCGGGCTGCACTTCGTCGACGAGTACGCGGAGGAGTTCGTCGCGGCGCTGCGGGCGTTCCTCGACGAGCACGCGCCGGTGACCACCGCCCGGTGACCACCGGCCTCCTCCACGAACACACGCCGACGGTCGCAGCGCGGGGAAGCCGTATGTGACCGCGGCCCCCCGCGACCAGCACACCAACGCCCGCCGCGCAACGAAGCCGCGTGGGACCGTTTGGGCAAGCACGCTCGCCAAGCGCGCTCGCCCAGCCGGCCCCCTTGACAGGGCCGCACAAACGCCTAAGATACCGACTGACGGTTTGCTAGAACTCTATAACGGCGACACACGGCGGAGGAGCGCGGGGCTGATGATTGATGAAGATGGATGGTGTGGCAGGTTGCGGATCACCGGGCAGCGCCGCGCACGACACGCGGGAGCCCTGATCGCCGCGCTCACGCTGGTCGCCGCGCTCGCCACGGCGGCGGCGGCCCTGGTGACGGCGCAGCGCGCGTGGGCAAGCTTCGCGCCGACGTTCGCCACCGAAACGGCGGGAGTCCAGGCCGGCGCGTACGCCCCGTTCGCGTTCACAGTGACGGGAGGCGAACCGGAAGAAGCACTCGGCCAACTCGGCGTCAAGTTGGCGCCGGGAATGCTCGGGGTGCTGCGGAACGTCAGGCCGTGCGCGGCCGGACAGGCGCAGACGGGTGCGTGCACGGCGGCGAGCCAGATCGGGAGGCTGAGCCTCGGTGTGGGCGCCGGCGCCAGCCCGATGCCGATTCCGCAGGCGGGCGGCGGCGAAGATCCCGTGTATCTGACGGGCCCGTACAACGGCGCGCCGTTCGGGCTGGCGATGGTCGTGCACGCGCAGAGCGCCCCGGTCGCGCTCGGCCAGTTCGTGTGGCGCGCAGCGGTCGCGGTGGACCCGCGCACGGCACAGGTGACGATCACGACCGATCCACCGCCCGGCAGCGTGGGCGGCGCGCCGCTGGACGTGCGTACGCTGACGGTCGCGCTCGACCGCCCGAAGTTCATGCGCAACCCGACTTCGTGCGAACCGCTGCAGACGCTCGCCACGGTCGGTTCCGCGCAGGGAGCTTCGGCGAGCCTGTCGAGCCCGTTCCAGGCAACGGGCTGCGCCTCGCTTGGGTTCAAGCCGTCGATGGAAGTGTCAACCTCGGCCGACGCCTCGCGATTGGATGGAGCGAGTTTGTATGTGAAAATCACAGATCGCCCGGGCGACGCGGTGGCGGGCTGGGTGAGGGCGGTGCTGCCCAAGCAGTTGCCGGTGCGGTTGACAACGCTGCACAAGGCGTGCCCGCATGAAGTGTTCGAAGCGAACCCGGCGGAGTGCGACCCGGAGTCGCGGGTTGGGTTCGCGAAGATGGGCACGCGGATTCTCGCGAGCGACATGGCGGGCCCGGCGTATCTCGTCTCCTACGGCAGCGCGCAGTTTCCGGAACTGGTGATCGTGTTCCAGGGGGAAGGGGTGACGATCGACTTGCATGGTGAAAACGTGATCAACAAAGAAGGAATTCTGAGTTCGACGTTCGCCGATATTCCCGACGTGCCGGTGAGGTTCTTCGAACTGACGTTGCCCACCGGCACGGACTCGGCACTCGCAGGGCAGGGCAACTTTTGCAAGGAGAAGATGAAGATGCCGACGACGTATGTGGGCGAGAACGGCGCGAAACTGACGATCCCGGCGCCGATCGCGGTGAAGGACTGCCGGGCAAAGACGGCGGGCCACCATAGGACCGCTCACCGCGGGCGGGCGCGCCGAAATTCACACGCACGGTGAAGTGCGGGCGGTTTTGGTTTGTGATCGTCCGCGCGGCGCAGCCCGGCCCCGTCGCGTGACGGCGCTGGGCATCCATGCCCAGCGTGCAGCGGGGAGCCCGCCGGTCAGTGCCCGAGCTGCACGGTCTTGACGACGAGCAGCGCGACGGCGACGACGAGGTAGCTCCGCAGCAGCAGCATCGCGGCGCGACGACCGGGCGACCAGACGGGACGCTCGAGCAGGGCGAGCGGGGGCATCGTCCAGCTCGCGCGCCGCTCGCGCGATTCGCGGGCCGCCTGCCGGACGGCCTCTCCCCCGCTGCTCGCGAGCCGCGCAAGGGCGGTGGCGGGGGCGCGGCCGCGCAGGGTGTAGAGGCCGGTCGCCGCGAGGCAGATGACGAGCGCGGCGCTGAGATAGAGGAACAGGTCGGTGGCGTTCGCGTGCGGGAAGACGGTGGTGGTGACCAGCACGAGCGACAGCTCGACGAGCACGCCGATGATGAGGGCGGCGAGCGCGTTGAGCCAGGGCGCGTTGACCCACGGGCCGAGCACGGCGCGGTCGTTGCAGAGCAGCAGCAGGAAGACGGTGGCGCTGGGCAGGAGCACGCCGGCGAGGGCTTGCACGGAGGTGGTGATCAGCCCGAGCGGCGCGCCGGGGATCAGCACGATGCCGGCGGCGGCGGCGACCATCGCGGTGAAGGTCGCGTAGAAGAGCTTGGCGTCGCGCAGGCCGCGGTGCAGGGAGTGGCTGGCGCCGAAGACGTCGCCGAAGGCGTAGGAGGTGGCGAGCGTCACCGAGGCGGCGCCGATCATCGAGGCGTTCAGCAGGACGATCGCGAAGAACCCGCCGGCGAGCGGGCTGACAAAGTGGCGCAGGCCGGTGGCGACGGCGCCGGCGTCGCTGAACTGGCCGGCCAGTGGGGTGCCGCCGAAGGCGAAGGCGGCGACGGCGATCATCGCGCCGGCGCCGATCACGACGACGAACGCGCCGATCACGGTGTCGGTGCGCTCGTAGTTGATCCAGCGCGGGGTGATGCGCTTGTCGATGATGTTGGACTGCTGGAAGAACAGCTGCCAGGGGGCGACGGTCGTGCCGACGATCGCGATGATCAGCAGCACGGCGGTGGAGCTGGCGCCGCCCTGGATCGAGGGCACGACGGTGTCGTGGGCGATCGTGCCGGCGTGCGGGTGCACCATGAAGAGCAGCGGGATCACGAGGAAGTTGGCGACGACGAACACGTACATGAAGCGCTCCCAGCTGCGGAAGCTGCCGGTCGAGGTGATCGCGACGAGCGCCAGCGCAGCGAGCGGCACGGCTATGTACCGGCTGACGCCGAAGTAGCCGAGCGCGAGGCTGACACCGATGAACTCGGTGACGATCGTGAGGAAGTTGAGGATGAAGAGGTCGCCGACGGAGAACCAACCCCAGAAGCGCCCGAAGCGCTCGTTGATCAGGCGCGCGTGGCCGACGCCGGTGACGGCGCCGAGGCGGATGACCATCTCCTGGTTGACGATCAGCACGGGAATCAAGAGGATCAGCGTCCACAGCAGGGTGGTGCCGTAGTTCTGGCCGGCCTGGGCGTAGGTGGAGACGCCACCGGCGTCGTTGTCGCCGACCATCACGATCAGCCCGGGCCCCATGATCGCCAGCAGCGCCATCGCGCGCGAGCGCCAGTCGTGGCGGGCGGCGGTGTCGCCCATTTTGATCGTGCCGAGCGCGCCGCGGATGTCGCCGATGTGAGCCTCGTCGAGGACCGGCGGCACGCCAGGCGGCGTCGGCGCTGCGCCCGGCACACCAGGCGAAGTCGGTCCTGCGCCCGGCACACCGGGCGAAGTCGGCGCTGCGCCCGACACACCAGGCGAAGTCGGCGCTGCGCCCGACACACCAGGCGAAGTCGGCGCTGCGCCCGGCACACCGGGCGACGTCGGCGTCGCAGGCGGCTGCCCGGAAGGCGACTCCGGCGCCGGCGGCGGCTGCGGGGTGGTCGCGCCGGCCGGTGCGTGGCTGTCCGTCGCGGACCCCTGTGCGGCCGTTCTCGCCCGCCCCTCGGACTCGGGGGGGAGCGTGCTGGGGTTCTTCGCCATCTACTTCACCTCCTTTGCCTGCTGCCAGCTTGGGAAAGATCGCGCTGCAGAGTGCACGCCGAGGCGGGGGCGCCTCAGGCGAGCGGGGGCGCGCGAACGGGTGAAGTCGAGCAACGGCCGCTGTCGAGGAGCGGCTGCTGCGGCGGGCGAAGCTCGCAGCTAGACGGCGAGCGGGGAGTAACCCGACGGGCGCGCGGTTGGCTGGGTACTTCGCGGCTGTTCTCGGTCCATCACAGCCTCCTTTCCGCGTCGTTTGCAGGGGTCGTGGTGTGCGGCCCAGGGTAGCACCGCAGCGGCCTGCGCAGCCACTCACGGCCGCCGGGCATCGCCCCGGTCGCGGCGTCGTCAGTCGCGCACCAACCCGAACCGCCGGCGCCAGCCGGCGGGCAGGGTCTGCTCGAGGACGTCGTCGACGGTGATCACGCCGACGATGCGGCGCTCGTCGTCGAGCACGGGCAGCGCGAATAGGTTGTAGTCGGTCATCGTGCGCGCGACCTCGGGCAGGTCGGCGTCGGTGGGCACCGACTCGGGCTCGCGCTCGGCGACTTCGGCAAGCCGCGCGACGGGGTCGGCGCGCAGCAACGCGACTACCGCGACCGAGCCGGACAGCGCGTGGGTGTCGTCGTGCAGGAAGACCGTCGTGAGCGCCTGCGGCGCGATCTCGCTGGCGCGCACGCGGGTGAGCGCGTCGGCGGCGGTGGCCGACTCGGGCAGGGCGATGAACTCGGGGCTCATCATCCCGCCGGCGGTCGCGGGGTTGTAGCCGAGCAGCGTTTCGATCCGCCGCCGCCCGGCGGGTGGCAGCAGCGCGAGGATGCGCGCGCGCCGCTCCTGGTCGATCTCGCCGATCAGGTCGACCGCGTCGTCGGGCGCCATCCGCGCGAGCACGGCGGCGACCTGGGCGTCGGGGCGCTCGCGGATGAACTCGAGCTGGTGGTGCTCGTCCAGCTCCTCGAAGACGTCGGCCTCCAGCTCGCGGTCCTGGGCGACGGCCTCGATCAACTCCTCACCCTCCTCGTGCGAGGCGGCCTCGACGAGGTCGGCGATCTCCGCGGGGTGCAGGTTGGCGAGCTTGCGATGCGAGAAGCGCAGGCGCGCGGTCGGCACGTGCCCGACGAACGGCTCGAGGTCGGTCCAGTCCAGGTACGGCCGGTCGCCGATCGCGCGCTTGAACGGGCGCGGCAGCGCTCGTCGCAGCTGCGCGCTCGTGCTGGGATCGACCCCGACCACGCGCCACCAGCCCTCGATGCACGCCAGCTCGATCTCGTGCGCGGTGACGAGGCTGGGCGGGTCGGCCTCGACGTTGACGAGCTTGCGGCCGAGCACGTCCTGACGCAGTAGCACCTCGCCGACGCGGCGCTCGAAGCGCCCGAGGTTCAATTTCTGGCCGGAAAGATGCGCCGCGCCGGGCTCGAGCGTGGCGATCTTGGCGACGGGCACGAACAGCTCGCGCCCGGCGATGCGCGCCTTCAGGCCCGTGACAGGCGGATAGCCGCCGTCGGCGAGGCGCACGATCAGGTCTTCGACCCGCCCCAGTCGCTCGCCGGTTCGATCGAGCAGCGGGCTGCGCAGAACCGTCGAAAGGTGCATCACGGGCTCGGGCAACGCACCGGATACGTTAGTGCACGCGGCGCCCGGGCCGGGTGTGGCTGCTCGGCCGATCACACACTGCCCCCGTCTCCACCTCCTACGGCCCCCATCGCCGCCCCCTACGACCCCCCAAACTCCACCCCCTACGACCCCCCGTCTCCACCTCCTGATGTTCTCTTCACAGCCGCTATTCGCGCACGCGCACGCACGCGGGCGGGTAGTGTCTCAGTTTGATTTTGCCTGTCCGCTTGGGCTTTTGAGGGGTTAGGGTCGCTGGCATCCATTGACCAGCGGCCCCGGCGCGGGCTGGTACCCGACGCCGGAGCCTGAGCACGAGGAGGGATTAGCTCCCCATGCCTGAGACGAACCCTACCCGCGTTGACGCGGGCGACCTGCGACGCGCGCAGCGCGCCGTGGTGCTGCAAGTCCTGCGTGATGACCACGACCCGCGCTGGACACGCCCGGAACGAGAGACGGAGGTCAGCGACGTGTCGCAGCGGGCGATCGTGGCCGCCTTGGCGTACCTCTCGATCGAGGAGGTCATCGAGCTGGGCGAGACGGTTGTATGGGCGTCCCGGTGCGCTCGGCATCTGGATTCCCTCGACCTGATCTCGGTCTGACGATGCGCAGCGCAGACACACAAGCGATCGTGTCGGCGTTCGCGCGGCGGCTCGGCATGGCCCGCGCGGCGGCTGGGCTGACGCAGGAAGCACTCGCGGAGCGCTCCGGGATGCATCGCAACGAGATCGGCAAGCTGGAGCGGGCGCTGACCGACCCGCGCCTCTCGACCGTCGTGCGGCTCGCTCGCGGCCTCGACGTGCCGACCTCCGCGCTGGTCGAGGACCGCTACGAGGACCGCCAACTGTCGATCGAGCTGGCCCCCGGTGAGCGCCGCCTGACGCCGGAGGAGTTCCGGGAGCACTTCGGGCTTCTGCCGGCCGACGGGGAGGGCTGAGCACCGTAGCGCCACGCAGCAGGACGAGTGTTGAACTAAGATCGCGCGACCAATGCCTGCCCGGCGGATGGATTCATGCAGCCAGTGGCTCAGAGCATCCCTAAACTACAGCGTATGAGTACCCGTGCTGATCGCGATTCAGGGCAACGACTGGCGCTCAGCCTGGGCTGGCCGCGCGAAATGATGGGTGTCGTAGGTGCGTCATCCGCGCTGCTTGAGATTTGTGGCCCTTGGCGGGAACTCAACTCGATGCTACCCGTGGTCGAGCGGCGCCAGCGAGAGTCCGAGCAGCGAGTCAGGCTTGAGATGCTGAGGGCCGTGGTAGCTCACCTCCCGGCAGCCAACGGCGATTAGCGAATCAGAACGCGATGCCGGACGCCGATCATGCGGGGGAGCGGTCGCCTTCTACTGGCAACGCCGAGACGCCAGACGAAGAGAGCCCGGCCTCATCGGAGCTAACCCCAGGGGAGCTTGAGGCTCTTGAGGGCGAACTCGTAGACGAGCCACCCGCTCAGCCCGGCACACGAGCGCTACGCGCGGTGCAGGCACTGACATTGCACCGGGGACCTATGCCATCCGAGCAGTGGCTTACGGCCGTGGAGAACCTTGAGCAGGGAACGACACGGCGTATCGTCGATGACTTCGTTGAGGAGCGCAAGCATCAGAGGATGATGCAGACCGAAGCGCTTGACATCGATCGCAAAAACTTCCGCAGCTTTGAGCGCTATCAGCACCTTCAACTGTTTGCCGCTTGGAGCACCGTGGTGCTCATCGCAGCAGGTGGCATCGTGTTGATCGCTCTAGGAGACTCGATCGCGGGCCTCATTGCATTGGTTAGCGAGCTTGCCATCCTTGCAGGCGTGTTCGTCGGACGTCAGGTGATCCAATCAAAATCTGATGGGTCTCCTACGCCGCCTAAGCCGCAAGATCAATAGCCCCTGTGGCCAGCGCGATTGGTCGATTGTTCCCCTCGCTGGTACCCTCCAAAGAGTGCCCGACCGCTCACGCAAACGCCCGCGTGACCCAAACCAGCTCGCCAAGCTGATCGCGGACATCGCCACGGGCGAAGTCGAGGAGCCGGACCCCGACGAGGGCAAGAACCGGGCCGCCGTGGAGTTGGGCCGCAAAGGCGGCCTGAAGGGCGGCAAGGCGCGCGCTGAGAAGCTGACCGCCGAGGAGCGCAGCGAGGCCGCCAAACGGGCCGCCGCAGCGCGGTGGGGCAAGCGGTAGGAACCGTCCCGGACAGTCCGTCCGCCCCCCCCGTAATACTGCCTTCTGCTCATGCCATGCCCTTCCCGTGTGGAAAGGCTTTTCAGAAGATTGGGAGGGTCGCCTGGTGTCTGGCGGCCCTCCCACTTTTTTGCCCTCCGACGCGCCTGATAGAAACCCGCGCGTGACTACTGACTAACGGAGACCAGCCGATTCCCGACCGCCTCGGTCGGAACCGACTGCGTGATGGCATGAGCAACCTCACCGCAGACACCATGACCTCGACGGCACCCGTACGCCGGGAAACACGGCCGATGCTTGCCCCCGCCCAGCGGGGCGAGAACCTCGACGCTGGCTGGGTGATGCCTATGAGGTGAGGTCACGGACCGGGCTTCCCCAGTTGACGCTAGGAGCCCGGCCCGATAACCCCATCCCGAAGGTCGCGGGGGCGGACTTGCGTCCGTCCTCGCGCCTTCGTTCTCTGCCCCCATAGCTCAATGGATAGAGCCGCCGCTTTTCGCACGGTCACGTCCCGGTTCGACTCCCGGTGGGGGCTCTTGCAGCCTATACGGGATACCCGAGAGACCCCGGCTCGGTCTTCGGCGGCCCGGGGTCTTTTCCTGCCATTTTTCCGTCCGACCGCTCACGCATAATATTCATTATGAACCGGCTGAGCATCGAGAAGCGTGCGAAGATCATCGCCCTGCTCGCTGAGGGCAACAGCCTTCGCTCAACGACGCGGATCATGGGCTGCTCGATCAACACCGTCTCCAAGCTGCTGCTGGACGTGGGCGAGGCGTGCGCCACCTACCAGGACGAGCACCTGCGCAACCTCCAGACCAAGCGGATCGAGGCCGACGAGATATGGAGCTTCGTCTACGCCAAGCAGAAGAACGTCCCGGCGGACCTCAAGGGGGAGTTCGGCGTCGGCGACGTGTGGACCTGGACGGCGCTCGACGCCGACTCGAAGCTCATCGTCTGCTGGTACGTCGGCGGCCGGCAGTACGAAGACGCGCTGGCGTTCATGGAGGACCTGAAGGGCCGGCTCGCGCGGCGCGTGCAGCTCACGACGGACGGCCTGCCGGCGTACATCTCGGCCGTAGGGCTGACGTTCCGCAACGACATCGACTGGGCGCAGCTCCAGAAGGAATACCGCTCCCCACGCGAGGGGGAGGCCCGCTACAGCCCGCCCGTCTGCACCGGCACCAAGACACGCGTCCTGAAGGGCTACCCCGACCCCGCCAAGATCAGCACCAGCTACGTCGAGCGCCAGAATCTGACAATGCGGATGGGGATGCGCCGCTTCACACGGCTAACCAACGGGTTCTCCAAGAAGCTCGACAACCACATGGCCGCCATCGCTATCCACTTCATGCACTACAACTTCGCCCGGCCGCACAAGACCCTCGCCAATCCCTACCCACGCACGCCCGCGATGGCCGCCGGGATCGCCGATCACATCTGGACCCCAGCCGAGATCGTCCAGCTCGCCGACTCAAACTGAGACACTACCCGCGGGCGCGGATCGCACCCAAAAAAACAAACACAACACCCCCGCCGACCACCCGCACACCCGGCCCCACCCCGTGCCGAGCCCGTCCGATCTTTAGCCGCGCTTGCAGGCTTTCTTCGTAGGTTCTTACGACCTGACCCGATGATCGCCCTATGACCACCCGACGGTCCGTGCGCCCGTGGCCGACGTACGCGCTGGGCCTGTTGTGCATCGCCGCTGTCGTTGCGGCCGTGCTCGTCGTCGGCCCGGAAGCGAAGTCGACGGTCACGCAGGACCGGGTGGTGACCGTCCAGCGCGGCGTCGTCCAGGCCACGGTGTCGGGCAGCGGGACGTTGCAGCCCGCCGAACAGATCGGCGTCAACTTCGCGACGAGCGGCACGCTGAAGGGCGTGTTCGTGACCGTCGGCGAGCACGTCAAGGCCGGCCAGCTGCTCGCTGAAATCGAACCGACGAGCGCCACCTCGGATGTGCGGTCCGCGGAAATCAACGTCACCGCCGCGCAGGCGCGCTATCGCGAGGCACTTGAAGGACTGACCCCGGCGGAGGTGCGCGAGAGCGAAATCGGCGCGGCGCAGGGGCGGGCGTCGGTCGGCGCGGCACAGCGCTCGCTGCGGGAGGCCAAAGAAACGGCGAAGTCCGACGAAGTCGCCGCACGCGCCGCGGTCATGCAGGCCGAAGTCAGCCTCGCGCAGACCAGACAGGCGGTCAAACTGGAAGCGGCCAGCCAGCAGGACGCGGTCAACCAGGCGCTCGCCCAGCGTACGTCCGACCAGCAGGCGGCCGCCGAAGCGCAGACGCAGCTGGAAGAAGCGCGAAGCGCGCTCGCCGCCGAAAGGGCCGCCACGCCGCCCAACGCGTCGAAGATCGGCTCCGCCGAAGCGCGCGTCAGCTCGGCCGAAGCGTCGGTGAAGTCGGCGCAGGCGAAGGTCACGGAGGACGGGAACACGATCACCAACGCGCAGAACACCCAGGCGGCGTCGGTGTTGAAGGGCCAGCAGTCGATCACGAGCGCGAGCAACGCGGTGGCCAACGACAGGCAGAGCATGGCCGCGACCAAGCTCAAGGACAGCCAGACGATCGCGCAGGCACGCGCGGAGGTCACGACGGCGCAGCAGTCGCTGGAGTCGACGCTGGCCGCCAACGCCGTCAAGGCGGCGCCGCCGAGCGAAGCGACGGTGGTCGACGACAAGACCAGCGTGCAGAGCGCCCAGCTCGCACTTGAAAATGCCCGTCAGGCGCTGTCGGGCACCAAGCTCTACGCGCCCGCCAGCGGCGTCGTCGCCTCGGTCGGCGCGACGGTCGGCGAGTCCGTGTCGGGGACCGGCGGGTCGTCGTCGAGCGCCATTGGCAGCGGTACGACTGACAGCACCGGCTCCAGCAGCAGCGCTGCAGGAGCCACAGGCAGTACTGGCGCCGCCGGCACGACCGGCGCCGGCGCGAGCACCGGGGCCGCAGGCGCCGCCGGAAGTACGGCGACGGGCACCGGTGGGACGACGGGCAGCGCAGCGACGGGCACAGGTGCGGGTGCGGGCAGCCCCGACACGAGCGGCACCGCCGGAAGCGCGGGCACCGGCAACGTGGGCACCGGCAGCACAAGCGGCGGGAGCCCGAGCGCCAGGGGTGCTGACAGCGCCGCCGGCGAGGGCAGCCCCGACACGAGTGGCACCACCGGAAGCGCGGGCACCGGCGACGCAGGCACCGGCAGCGGTGCCGCGGGAACCACAAGCGGAATCGTCTATGAGGGCGGCGCCCGCAATGTCGCGGTCGCCGCCACGGGCACCGGTGCAAGCGGTGCTTCCGGCGAGAGCGGCGCGAGCAGCGCCAGCACGGGCAGCAGCAGCACGAGCGGCGACGCGTTCATCGAACTGACCGATTTGCAGGGCTTCCAGGTGGTGGTGCCGATGAGCGAGTCGGAAATCGGCCGCGTGCACGTGGGCCAGGTCGCGACGGTGACGGTCGAAGCGCTCGAAAGCCACAAGTTCGCGGCGCGGGTGGCAAGTGTGGCGGTGCTGTCGACGAGCGACAGCGGGGTGGTCAGCTACGACGTGGCGTTCCAGCTCGAACAGACCGAATCGGGGCTGAAGCCCGGCATGAGCGCGACGGCCGAAATCGTGGTTGACCAGGCCGAAGGCGTCAACGTGCCGACGAGCGCGATCTCGGGGGGGTCGGTGACGGTGGTGCGGGACGGCAAGCAGGTGCGCCAGCCGGTCGTGACGGGCCTTGCGGGGAACAGCTCGACGGTCGTTCTGAGCGGGCTGCGGGCCGGTGAACAGATCGCGTTGCCGGTGGCGAGCGCGAGCACGGGCGCGACCGGCAGCCTCAGCTCCCGGCTGGCCAGCCGCCTTGGCGGTCTCGGCGGAGCGGGTCTCGGCGGGCTCGGCGGCGGCGCGGGCGGCGGAGCGTTCCTCGGTGGTGGCGGCGGCGGAGCGTTCCGAGGCGGGGGCTGATGCGGCGCTCGCCACTGTCTGCGAGCCAGGGCCGCGGGCCACGGCGCCGGCCGCTGGTGGCCCGTACCCCTCCCGCACCGGACACCGACGCCGCCACCTCACCGACCGCCGACTTCCCCACCCATGCATACCCGCCCAGCGAGGACGTCGTCGGCCCGACGGCCGCGGGAGGGTCGACTGCGGACGGGCAGCGGCACACGGGACTCGCAGCCCCCACCGCACGCCCCGCCGGCGCACACCGCCCGGTGATCGACGTGCGCGACGTCAGCAAGACCTACAGCCTCGGCGAGATCCGCGTGCGGGCGCTGCGCGGGGTCACGCTGCGGATCGAGCGCGGTGACTTCGTCGCGATCATGGGCAGCTCGGGCAGCGGCAAGAGCACGCTGATGAACATTCTCGGCTGCCTGGACGCGCCGACGGCGGGTCGCTACCTGATCGACGGCATGGACGCGAGCCGGCTCGACGGGGACGACCTCGCCGATTTGCGCAACCGCAAGATCGGGTTCGTCTTTCAGAGCTTCAACCTCGTGCCGCGCACGAGCGCGGTCGCCAACGTCGAGCTACCGCTGGCCTATGCGCACCTCGATCGCAGCGAGCGCCGCCGTCGCGCGGAGCAGGCGCTGCGCTCGGTGGGCATGTCCCACCGTCTGCGCCACCTGCCTTCCGAGCTGTCGGGCGGCCAGCAGCAGCGGGTGGCGGTGGCGCGCTCGATCGTGACGAACCCGGCGCTGATTCTCGCGGACGAGCCGACGGGCAACCTCGACTCGCACTCCACCGAGGACGTGCTGGCGATCTTCGCGCGGTTGAACGTCGAGGGCCGGACGGTGGTGCTGATCACCCACGAGCCCGACGTCGCAGCCCAGGCCAAGCGCGTGGTGCGGCTCAGCGACGGCGAGATCATCGCCGACGAGCGCACGCGCGGCGTGCGCGAGCCTCCGCCGGTGGTGCGCAGCCAGAAGTCGGCGCATCCGCGTCGCGCGGTCGAGGTGGGCCGACGATGACACGAGTGTCGCCGCCCGGCCGGCACGACGCGCCGGCGCAGAGCACTGGTCATTGTTGTGGTCATCGCACCGGTCATTGTTGTGGTTCTCGCGAGACCGAACGCACGCGCGTACGGTCTCGCGTGCAACGCGTGCGCGTACGCGCACGCACGCGATCGCGCACACGATTACGGCAACACGGAGAGCAACGATGATCGGCGCCGAGACCCTGCGCATCGCGTGGGGCGGGATCGTGGCGAACAAGCTGCGCTCGAGCCTGACGATCCTCGGCATGACGATCGGGGTGGCGTCGGTGATCGTCCTGATCGCGGTCGGCAACGGCTCCTCACAGACGGTGCAGGAACGGATCGAGAGTCTGGGGACCAACGTGCTGCTGATCGAGTCGGGCGGCCTGCGCGGCGGCGCGCGCTTCGCGGGAACGAGCACGGCCTCGCTCACCAGGCAGGACGCGGCGGCGCTGCTGAGCCCCGAAGCGCCAGCGGTCAAGAGCGTCGCGCCGGTGGTGAACGCCACGGGCGTGACGCTGGTCTACAACGGCACCAGCTACGAGCCGGGCACGTTCGTCGGCACGACTCCCTCCTACACCGCCGCGCACGACTACAGCATCGCGCAGGGCACGGGGATCACAAGCGAAGACGTCGCGCACCATCGGCGCGTGGCGGTGATTGGGCCGACGATCGTCGAAGAGCTGTTCCCTGGCCAGGACCCGGTGGGGCAGACGATGCGCGCGAACGGCGTGAACTTCCAGATCGCCGGGGTGCTGGCGCCGAAGGGCTCGAACGGCACGGCGAACCTCGACGAAATCGTGATCGCGCCGATTTCGGCGGTGCAAGACACGTTGACGGGGTACGGGCCGATCGACTCGATCACCGTGGAGGCCACGTCGCAGTCCACGCTGGGCGACGCCGAAGCGCAGGTGACACAGATCCTCGACCGGGAGCTGAAAGTCAAAACCGGCGCGGAACCGGGCTTTCAGGTGATCAACCAGGGCTCGCTGCTGGAAACGTCCAGTTCGACGAGCAGCGTCTTTACGACCCTGCTCGGCGAGGTCGCGGCGATCTCGCTGCTGGTGGGCGGGATCGGGGTGATGAACATCATGCTGGTGAGCGTCACCGAGCGCACGCGCGAGATCGGCATTCGCAAGGCGATTGGGGCGCGGCGCAGCGACATCCTCACCCAGTTCCTGACCGAGGCGGTGCTCGTGTCGCTGTTCGGCGGCGTGACGGGCGTGCTGGTGGGCGTGGTCGGCAGCCAGTTCGAAATCGCGGGTGTGCAACCGGTGATCGCCACCTATTCGATCTTTCTCGCCTTCGGTGCGGCGGTTTTGACGGGCCTGTTCTTCGGCACCTATCCCGCGAGCCGCGCCGCCGGACTGCGGCCGATCGAGGCGCTGCGCTTTGAGTAAGGACACCCCGCATGACCCCAAGGAGCCCGTGATGTCGATCGAGCAAACGGAGCCGACGCCGCCCCCCGACGCCGCGCGCAGCGCGGCGCACCCCGACGCGGCGCCCGATGAGACGCCATCGCGCGCGGCGCACGCCGAGCCGGCATTCACGGGTACGCCGCCTGCCCCTGCATCCGCGGGTACGGCGCCCGCCGAAGATCCAGCACGCTTCGACACCGGCGAGCGTGCCGGGATCGACGACGCGTGGGAGGACGACTACGAGGAGCTGCCCGCGCGCCCACGCCGGCGCCTGCTGGCGCCGGTCCCGTTGACGCTGTTCGGAGTGCTGCTGATCGCATGCGGGTTCATCGGGGGTGTGCTGGTCGAGAAGGGCCAGACCTCCTCGTCCTCGAGCGGCGGCGCCGGCGCCGGTCTGGCTGCGCGACTCGCGGCGTTGCGCGGCGCCGGTGCCGGCGGGGCCGCGAGCGTAGCCGGTGCGGGGAGCAGCACGGCAGGCGCGGGGGCAGCTAGCAGCACGGGCGCCGCGGGAAGCACGGGCGCTGCAGGCGCCGCGGGAACGGGCGGGAGCGCAGGGAGTGGCCTTGGACGCCTCTTCGGTGCAGGCGCCGCAGGCGGCGGCGCGACGATCGGCGAAGTGTCATACGTCGAAGGGAGCACGTTGTACGTGACGAACTTCGAAGGCAACACGGTGAAGGTCACCACGTCGCCGGCGTCGTCGGTGACGAAGACCGTCAAAGCAAGCGTGCACGGCATTCACCCGGGCGAAACGGTGGTCGTGCGGGGTACGCAGAGCGCAGGCGGAGCGCTCAGCGCGACCACCATCTCGGTCAACGCCGGCGGTGGCGCCGGTGGCGGCCTCGGCGCGCTGTTCGGCGGTGGCGGTGCCGGAGCCGCCGGCGGCAAGCGCGGCGCGGGAGGCGGCGCCGGCGCGGCCGGGCTGTTCGGTGGATAGGGAGGCTTTAGGTGCGTGAGGCAGAGTGGGGCTGCGGAGACTCGCAGATTGGAACAGGACAGATACGCAAAGCCGCTACGGGCGCGCCCGGGCCGCGGCGAACGGGTGAACGACAAAGGAGCTTCATGTCTTATTGGCGGATGCGGGGTGCTAGACACCCAAGGCACACCACGGCAGTCGCAGTGGCACTGCTGCTGGTTGTATGCAGCGGGCTGGCCGCGTGCGGCGGAAGCTCGTCGTCGAACACGTCCACGAACTCGGCGGCCAAATCGCCGGCCACGCCGGGTGCTGCGGCGGCGAGCACAACCGGCGCGGGGGCCGCAGGCACAGGCACCACCGGCACCACCAGCGCCACGGGCACGACCGGCGCCACCGGCACGAGCACGGCGGGCGCGACCACAAGCGGCACCTCGACGTCTCCAGGAGCAGGCACCGCCGGCAGCGCGGCGGCCGTGGCAGGCCGCCCGTTCGCGGCCCGTTTCGCGGCGGTGCGCGCGTGCCTGAGCAGGAACGGCATCACGCTGCCGACCCACAGACCGGGAGCGGGCAGCGCGAAGGGTGAAGCAACGCTGCCGAAGGGCATGACGCGCACGCAATACCAGGAAGTGCTCAAGAAATGCGGCGGTAGCTTGGCCGGACCGGGCGCTTTCCGAGGTGGACACCTTCGCGCCAACCCGGCCTTCCAGCAGGCGCTCGTGAAGTTCGCGGCGTGCATGCGCCAGGACGGCGTGAACCTGCCGACCCCGAACACAAGCGGCAAAGGCCCGGTGTTCAACGGGAAAGGCATCAACACGGCCAGCCCGCAGTTCAGGCAGGCGGAGATCAAGTGCCGCCCGGTGATGGTCGCGGCGCTGCGTTCGCTGCGGAAACCTGGCGGGGCACCACCGGCGGGCTAGTTCGGCGTTCAGAATTCCGAACCCCGACACTGGGAGCTTGCGTGATTCACGTGGGGGCGATGGGCGACGGCCCAGCCCGCAGCCCGGCTGGCCTCGCGTGCGCCGGTAGCCGCGCGCCGGTAGTGAGTCGTGAAACGAGTAGCCAATAGCTAAACATCATTTTTGATTTATTGACGTCCAATAACCGCGGTAACAAATCAAACTTGATTCATCAGGACCGGCGTCTAATTTAATGAGGCCAGCGGGTCGCTCATGAGGCCAGCCGGTCGCGAAAACGGCCTGACCCCGAAACGGCCTAACCTCGCGGATCGCGGACCGCCGCCGAGCTGGGCTTGGCGGCGACTGCCGGCTGCGGCAGGGCGGCGATGCGCGTGAGGAGCGAGTTCCACTCGGCCTGACTGAGCCCCCCGCCGAGACCGTGCAGCGATTCGCCGGCGACGTCGCCGGCGCTCGTCCTGTGGGCGCGCGCGGCGCGCGCGGACACGGAGGCGGTGAAGGCACCGAAGCCGAGCTGGATGTGGTTCCAGGCGGAGGCGCGCGCGCGGGTGGCAGGGGCGTGGGGGTATTCCATGAGACTGACGATGCGGTCGGGTGCGAACTGGCCTTTGAGCGTGAGCAGAACGCGGATCGCCGTGTCGGTGACCGTCCCGGGGCCTTGGTGGCCGGCGATCGGAGTGCCGTTGATGGCTGTGATCGAGAGGGCGCCGCCGGCGAAGTGCTCGAAGACCGTGCCGCTGGCGGTGGTCCGCTCGCGAGCGCAGGAGAGGGCGCCGACGGTGGGTTGCAGGCCGCTGCGGGAGAGGAACTCGAGCGCGGCCAGCGCCCGGCGGTCGATCGCGCCGGCGGCGATGTCGCGGCGTCCGCAGGCGTCGAGCGCGATGCCGGGGTCGGCGAGAACGGAGCGTTGCAGCTCTTCCTTGGACATCGCAAAGACGGCGTCGGCGGTCGCGCCAAGCAGTTCGGCGCGGCGCGAAGCGCCCTTGGGCTGGAGTGCGACGCCGAGCTGGCGCCAGTTGGCGATCAGCGCGGTGGGGTCGATCGTGCCGCTGTCGCCGGCGGGCCGTACCGCGAAACGCAGCTGACCTGCGCCGGGACCGGGTGCGACCGGGAGATGGCCGAGCACGGTGCCCGCGGAAACGAGCGATCCGGTGCGCAACGGCAGCCAGCGGCCGTGCGCGGCGCTGGCGGCACGGGCGGCGCGCGCAGCGGCGGCGCGCGCGAGTGGGTTGTGTGGGTGGGCGTAGAGGCGCACCTTGCCAAGGCCCGCGCCGGCCGTTTCGGCTTCGGATTCCGGTTCGGGCGTGGAGGCCGCCGCGGCGGCGCTCTTCGCAGGCGCCTTGACGTGGAGCGTGAGGGGCGCCTGGTGGCCGGCGGTGGCGGGCAGCGTCGGCGCGTGTTCGCCACCGGCGGAGCCTTCGCTGCCACTCCCGCCACCTCCGGTCCCAACACCGCCAGGGCTACCGGCGTTTCCGGTGCTCCCGGTGCTCCCGGCGGCGGTACCCACGCTGCCGGAGCCGGCGCCGCTGGCGCCCCCGACACCGGGGGTGCTATCCGTCGGACCGGCGGTGCCGCTGCCCGCACCGCGGCCGTCGCCGGAACTCGCGGCAGCGCGCGAGGTCAGCGCATGTGCGTTCGCGGGAGGCTTGGGCCGCGGGTAGCGCGGCGCGATGCTGCCGAGGCCGGCGTAGGTGAAGATGTCGCCGTAGGGGTCGCGCAGTACCAGGTAGCGCCCCAGCGCGTGTGACTCGCCGAGGTGCACAACACGGCCGCTTTGCACGGCGACGACGGGCGCACCGGGCGTGCCCAGCAGCTCGACCAGCTGGGAGGGCTTGGCGGGCGCATTGGCGGCTGCTTCGGCGCGCGCGGCGGCAACCTGTGGCGGAGGCGGCAACGTCGAGCCTGGCAGCGCGGTGCGGTGGCCGGAGCTGGCGCGCGCTGTGTGGGCGACGGTGTCGCTTCCGGCGCCGGTACCGGCAGTCGTGCGGTCGGCCCCACCCTCGCTCGCGGTCCCGGTGCCTGGACTGCCGGCCTGCACACCGGCGGCACCGGCAGCACCGGCGGCGAGTGGGCTGGCGGGTAGGGCGCCGGCAGTCGCGCTGGAAGCTGCGCCCGGACTGGAGCCGGTGGCGGGCAGCGCGAGCGTAGCCGGCGCTACGTGTGCGCCGGGGGTGGGCAGACGCCCGTCCACGAGGCCGGTGAGGGTGTCGATGACGGAGCGCGGGTAGGAGGCGATGAGGCGGGCGCGCAGGAGCACCGATTCGACGTAGGCGTCGGAGTGGTTGTAGGAGAAGATCGCGCTGCGCAGGCTGTGGGCAGCGCCGGCGGCGTGCAGGTAGCGGGCGGCGGCGAAGATCGCGTCGACGGGGTTGTAGGGGTCGGCGCTGCCGGCGGCGGTCGCGTCGACGCCGTACATGAGCCAGGTCTGGGGCATGAACTGCATCCAGCCCACGGCGCCCGCGGTGGAAACGGAGAGGTCGGTGCCGTAGTCGGTCTCGACTTCGTTGATCGCGGCGAGGATCGGCCAGGGCACGTCGTACTGGATGGAGGCAGCCTGGTAGATCGGCAGCAGGAAGAGGGGGATGCGGTAGAAGTCGAGCGCCTGCGCAGAGACCGCAGAGCTGGCGGTGCCGGCGAGCAGCGCCGCGAGCGCGGCCGATTCGGCGCCGACGGCCTGCGGGGCGGGCGCGACGCCGTTTGGGGTTCCGGGGGGAACGCTCGCGGGGCCGTTCTTGGTTTCGCCGGACTTCCCCGCCGCGCCCTTGCCGCCCTTGTTGGCTCCTGCGCCGTTCTTGGCGCCCTTGCCTCCTTTGCCCTTGCCGTTGCCGCCGGTGCGCGAGCCGCTGCGGCCGGGCTGGTTCGAGCCGCCGGTGGTTTCCTGGCTGCGCTGGACGACGACGGTCGGTACGGAGCTGCCGTGCCCGCCGCCCGCGGTGGGGGCGGCGGGGGTCGTGGCTGCAGGGGCGCCCGCAGCGGGTGTGGTTGCGGACGGAGCGGGCGTGGTCGATGCGGGGGTGGTGCCGGCGGGCGTCGTGGAAGTCGAGGTGGTGTTGGTGGGCTGGCCGGAGCCGGACTGCCCGTTGCCGTCGCCTGTGGACGTGCCGGCCTGGGGCGTCGTGGAGGTGCCCGTCGGCGTCGTTTCGGTGGTGCCGGTCGTTGCCGTGTTGCCAGTCGTTCCGGTGTCGCCCGCAGTGCCGGTCGTGCCTTCGGCGCCGACGGCCCCGGCGACGGGTCCGCTGAGGCCGGCGGCTGTGATGCCGCCGCCGGCGAGGACGGAGAGCAGGGCGCGGCGCGCCCACCGCCGGGGCGCGCTCATCGGCGGCCTCCGTGCGGCGCGGGTCGCATCGGCGGGGTCCTAGGGGGTCGTGGCGTCATGGGCAGGCAATAGAGACACAGGCACGACCGCAGTCGCAGATGCGTCCCGATGGCTTCATATCGGCAGCGAATCACGTGGTGGTAAAGGGTTTGTAATCTGCCGGTGTCGGTGGCGTGTATGTGCGCACGGCAACATTCCCCGTGTCGAGGCGGGGCCGCTGCACTCTACAGATGGTCTAGGCGGAGGCACGCCGGTGGCCGAATGGCGGATGCTGCGCAGGATTGGTTGCAGAAACCCGGGTGCGGCGCCGATGCTCGTCTCGCAGGAAACCATGCGCGGGTCTCGCAGGAAACCATGCGCGGGTCTCGCAGGAAACCATGCGCGGGTCTCGCAGGAAACCATGCGCGGGTCTCGCAGGAAACCATGCGCGGGTCTCGCAGGAAACCATGCGCGGGTCTCGCAGGAAACCATGCGCGGGTCTCGCAGGAAACCATGCGCGGGTCTCGCAGGAAACCATGCGCGGGTCTCGCGGGAAACCATGCGCGGGGTGGGACGGCGGAGCGGCAACGGGCGAGTCGTGGCACACGGGCGGGTCGCATCCGTGTACCCTTCGCGGGAGATGGAAGCGATCCTGTCGATCCTGCAGGTGATCATCGCCGTGGTGCTGATCTTTCTCGTGCTGATGCACTCGGGGAAAGATTCGGGGCTGTCGGGCGCGTTCGGCGTCGGCAGCGGCCAGGGCCCGCTCGGCGGAGGCTCGATGGTGGAGCGGAACCTGAACCGGTGGACGGTGTTCTTCGCGGTGCTGTTCGTGCTGAACACGATCGTGCTGCTGAAGAAGCCGTGGTAGCAGCAGCGCAAGCCGTTGCGTTGTCAGACACGCTTTGTACCGGCCACCCGGTCCCATTCCGTACCGGCTAGCCGGTACAATTAAGCTTTGCGGTTGCTGCTGCTGAGGAGCGCATTGGAGGGCTGGTCGGCGAGGGGCGAGGCGCGGCGTAGCCACTCGGCGAAGAGCGGGTCGACGACGTACCAGGCGCCGTCGCGCCGATCGACGAGTCCGCGTCCTTGCAACCGTACGAGCGCGGGCACGACGCGGGAGTGACTGGAGAAGCCGTAGCGGGCGGCGACGGGACGACTCGTGATGTGTTCGCCGCCGCGGTCGGCGAGCAGTTGCAGCGCGCGGACCTCGTTGATCTCCGCCTCGTCGCCACTCATCAGCATGTTGAGCGCGGCGGCAAATTCGGAGCGCTCGATGGTGCGCACGAGGCGCTCGTGCGCGCGCATGACCGTGTCCAGCGTGACGCGCGCGCCAGCGGCCGTGTCGGTCCAGCACTCCCAGGCGAGCTGCTGGGTGCTGCGGGGGTGCAGGCGGGTGGCGTGGAGGAGCTGGCGCAGGGCATCCTCGTCGGCGGGCTTGCGGGTAGCGTGAAACTGGTAGTCGAGGTACTCGAGGAAGTCGACGCGGCCGATCGCGGGAAGTTGCATCTGGACCGCCTCGCCGAATAGCGGCTGCTGGGAGTCCTCGAGCATCATCTTGAGCGCGTTGCGAATCGAGCCGGTGAACAGCAGCGAGACGTGGTTGGCGCCAGAACTCATGAGCGCCGAGCGGACGATCGCGAGAGGGTCGCCAGGACAGTGGCGCAAGCGTTGGAACTCGTCGAAGATGACCACGAGGTGCTCGGAGACGGAGCGCAGCGCGAGCAGCTGCGCGTGCAGCGTCTCGGCGTCCTGCGCCGGTGCGACGGCGGGGCGGCGGACGAGCCCCCTGACGACCCGGATGTCAAACCCCAACTCCTTTTCGAGCACGCCGATCTGACGTAGGGCGGCGCGTTGCACGCGCTTGACGGGATGCGCGCTCATCGCGTCGTGTATGCAGCCGATGAAGCCGGGGATGCTGACGACGCGTTGGAGGTTGACCTTGACGACGTCGAATGCAGGCGCGTCGGGTCCGTGCGTCTTGGCAAGCTCGAGCGCAAGTTGGTTGGCAAACGTCGTCTTGCCGGTGTCGCGCGGTCCGAACAGAGCAACGTTGGTGCGACCCTTCAGTGTCAGCGCGACCTCGTGCGCGAAGGGCTCCATGCCGACGATCTTCGTTGGGTCGTCGAGCGGGTGCGCCACGAGGCGCTATTGAACCGTGAGGAGGTGGGAGGCCTTTTCCTTTGGGCTGTCGCAGCAGCCCGCTGAAGCTGGGGGCAGCCTGATCCGGGAGACGCCGGGGAGGGTGGGAGCAGCCCCGACAACGACGGGACGGGCCGGTACTGCCAGACGGCTCGGGTCCGGCAAGCGAGACGGAGAGACGTACGGATGCAGGAACTAGTGGTAGAAACCCCTAAAGCAACCCGCCGGCTCGAACCTGGTGGATCAGGGCCGGTCAGCAGTGCACGCTCGTCTGTGTGGCGGGCGACTCGGTGTCAGGTGTTCGCTCCACCGGCATCGAGGCCACGGGGAAGGTCTGCGGCGTACCCGTGGCGAGACTGCAGGGGAATAGCTGGGCGTCGATCCCGTCAAGCGGTTCATAGTGAACGTGGGAACCGCCCCGAGACTCCCTTCCCGCCAGCCTGTTGGGCTGGCGGTGGGAAGGCCCGTCGTCGGCTGATGGTCTCGGGGCGGGGCGGAGCCCTCGTAGTAGTCAGAGGCCGGGAAAGCCGGCCACAGGGCGAAGGAGGGCAGCGAGTCCGTAGTTATGGGACTGGAATGCTGGGAGGACGCCGGTGAACACCGACGCGCCGTGGCCGAGCCTCGATGAGGCCCAGGGACGGGTACTGGAGATCCAGACCAAGCTGCACCGATGGGCAACCGACGATTCCGGTCGCCGGTTTGATGACCTGTTCAACCTCGTCTGTGACCCGGCGTTCTTGCTTATGGCATGGGCTCCGGTCAAGGGCAACAAGGGCGCGCGCGCGCGCCGCGGGAGTGGACGGCTGGACCGCCCGCTATATCACCGCGGTGCGAGGCGAGGAGACGTTTCTCGCCGAGCTACGGGCCGATTTGAGAGCCCGCCGGTTCGTTCCCTTGGCCGTGCGGGAGCGGATGATCCCGAAGGCCGGTGGCAAGCTGCGCCGGCTGGGCATCCCGACCGTGCGGGACCGCGTGGTGCAAGCCGCGCTGAAGCTGGTGCTAGGTGTTGTGCCCGGTGACGTCCCGAACGCGGGCGCGTGGTGGCCGGTTGCCGAGCGCTGAGTGGGTGCGGCGCTCGTTGTAGTGGTCGATCCAGTGTGGCAGTGCTTGCGCGCGGGTGTCGGAGGTGGCGTATTCGAGTGCGTAGGCCCACTCCCGCGTGAGGGTCTGGTGGAAGCGCTCGACCTTCCCGTTGGTCCTTGGCGTGTAGGGGCGTGTGCGGATGTGCTGGATCGCTCGTCCCACAGCAGCTGCTTGAAAGCCTTGCTCTGGGTGTAGGCGAACGCGTTGTCGGTCATCAGCCGCTCGCAGACGATCCCTTGATCCAGGAACCAGTCCAGAGCACGGGAAGTGAACGCGGTGACCGTGGCCGCGGTCTCGTCAGCGTGGATCTCCGAGTAGGCCAGCCGGGAGCAATCATCGATGATCGAGTGCACGTACTCCCAGCCCACACGTCTTGAGCGTCTGGTGCGATCGCCGGTCACGGCGTGCCCGGCTCGGTGAACTTCCCGAGCTTCTTGACGTCCATGTGCAGCAGATTCCCCGGGCACGGCCACTCATAGCGCACTACCGCAGGCGCCTGCGGTCGCGGCCGCCGCGAGCAGCCACCACGGCGCAGCACCTGGTGGATCGTGGAATGGGGTCGTTCGATGTCCAGCTCTTCGGCGAGTCGCCTGGGGCTCCAGCCGGTGTGCTTGCCGACGCTCGCAAATTCGCGCTGCCTCTTGCTCACCCACCTGGCAGGGCTGCGGTGCGGCGGGAGCTGCGGTCCTTCAGAGCGCTCAGCGTGACTCGCTCGGCTCGCTGGCCGCCCGCCAGCGACGCACCCACTCCCAGCACGTCGACTTCGCCACGTTGCAGGCGGCTGCAGCCGCCTGCAACGTGAACCCTTCCTCCTCAACCGACAGGACCATGCGCAGCCTGCCATGCGCGGTCAGCGGAGCGTTAGCGTGTTGCATTCCGGGCCTTCCTTGAGGTCGTGAGCTTTGACACCCACAGCCTCTCGGCAGGCCCGGACCTACCTCACAGCGTTCGCAACGTCCCTGGGCACGTCAGCTAGAGCCGATCTGGGAGGCGGACTTCCGTCCGTGCTCCTACGGCTTTCGCCCCAACCGAAAGGCACACGACGCGATCGCCGAGATACACCTGCTGGCCTCCAACTCTTACGAGTGGGTGGTCGATGCGGATATCGAGGCATGCTTCGACACGATCGACCACACGGCCCTCATGGGCCGGGTGCGCCAACGTGTCGGGGATAAGCGCGTGCTCCGCTTGGTGAAGGCGTTTCTCAAGGCCGGTGTCCTCACTATCGAGGGTGCCGAACAGGAGACGATCACCGGCACCCCGCAAGGAGGCATCCTCTCGCCGCTGCTAGCGAACATCGCCTTGTCCACGCTCGACGATCACTTCGACGACGCGTGGCAAGCGATGGGTAGCAACTGGCAACGCAGAACCCGGCGGCGCGACGGGTTGGCCACCTATCGACTCGTCCGCTACGCGGACGACTTCGTCGTGATGGTGTCCGGCACCCGAGCACACGCCGAGACGCTGAGAGGCCAGGCAGCAGCGACGCTCGCGCCGATCGGGCTATGCCTATCGACAGAGAAGACGAGGATCTGCCACATCGACGAGGGCTTTGACTTTCTCGGGTTCCGTGTTCAGCGGCAGAGAAAGCGAGGCACCAACAACAAGCGCGTGATCTACACCTACCCGGCCAAGAAGGCAGTCCTTGCCATCACCGGCAAGGTGCGCGCGCGCTGACCCGAACAGCTCACGACCAGCCGTTGGCGGTCCTGTTGCACCAGCTCAACCGGGTGCTCCGAGGATGGACCAACTACTTCCGTCACGGGGTGTCCAAGGCGACGTTCGACTACGTCGGGCAGTTCACTTGGCGCCGCGTGATCCGGTGGCTGCATAGAAAGCACTACCGGGTCGGATGGAAGTGGCTCCGGCGGCGCTACCTACCAGGGTGGTGGCCAACGGACGGCGAGACTACGCTGCTACGCCCCTCAACGGTGACGGTCACCCGCTACCGCTACCGGGGCCGCAGCATCCCCTCGCCGTGGACGGCGACCGAATGACCCAACAGCCAACCGGGACTCGTGGAGAGCCAGATGCGTGGGAACGCGCACGTCCGGTTCGGAGAGCGGGCCGGGGAAACGCACCGACCCGAAAGGGCGGCAGCGCGCCCCGGTCCGACCCCTACACGGTCCCAGACAAACGGGTTGAGCACAGGAGGCATTGGGTACTGATTGTACCGCCCAGACGATACATTTCTGTATCGGCTTCACGGTACATCAATCGCCCTGCTGCGTCGTTGAGCAGCGAAGAGCAAGCGCTGCGTCAAGGGAGGCAAAGCATGAGCTTCGCCCACCGGGCGTGCCTGTCGGGCTGCATCTTCATCGAGAGGGAGGGCGCGCCGTGTGAGGCAGCCTCGGCGGGCCAACCGTCTAGCGGATCCCGGCGGGAACCTCGGCGTCGCCCGACATCTCGCCATTCGACGACGCCCCACCGCCCGGCTGCTCCGCACCGCCCGGCTGCTCCGCACCGCCCGGCTGCTCCCCACCGCCCGGCTGCTCCCCACCGTTCGACGACCCCCGGGCCCCACCGCCGTCCGGCAACGCATCGGGCGATGCTTCGCCGTCGCCGCCGGCCAGCGCCTCGATCGCGTCCAGCACGGTAAGCGCCTCGACCCGCAGGGCAGCGCCGGTTTGCTCGTAGTCCTCGCGCCGGAGCTTGCCGGTGGCGTAGTCAAGCTCGAGCTCGCGCAGTTCGCGGTACTTGACGGCGCGCGTCGCTTCCAGGGCGCCAAACTCGGCGGGCAGCGCAACCCGCGCCCCGGCGGGCGGAACGCCCGCCACTCTCCCACCAAGGCCAGCCAGGCGGCGGCGTGCCGCCCGTGCGAGGGCGCGCCGACGCACGGCGCCGAGTGAGGGCGAGAGCGCGAGCAAGCCACCGCCGAAGACGATGAGCCCGCCGATCCAGATCCACATGACGAGCGGCGAGACGAGGAGATGGAACTGCGCGGGGGGCGGGTGCAGGAGGTATTCGCGGGCGAGGACGGCGACGGCGAACATGCCCTCGTCGGGACGGGACATCGGGATCGTGCGGTTGCCGATGTCGATGACGTGCTTGAGGCGGGGGCTTTCGATTTCGGGGGCGATCGCACTCCAGAGGGTGGGGCCGAGCGAGGGGTCCATCGAGACGTGGCTGACGGGCTGGCCGCCGACCAGGCGCCCGACGGAGCCGAGCGAGGTTTCCTGCGATTCGTAGAAGCCCTCGGAGGGGTGCAGGGTGGCGATGTAACGGCCGCCCTTGGTGACGCGCAGAAGGGCGCCGACGTCGAGGGTGGAGCCGGTGTGGACGGTGTTGTTGGCGGCGGAGACGGTGGCGGTCGGACGGACGTAGTGCACGGTGTAGGCGCCGACGCGGGTGGACTGGCCGGGTGAGAGGGACAGCTCGGAGACGTGCTGGAAGGACGAGGAGGCGGCGACGCCGACGAACAGGACGGCGATGCCGACGTGCACGATGTAGCCGCCGTAGCGTCGGCGGTTGCGGGCGACGAGCCGCAGCAGCGCGAGGGGGACCGCCTCACCGGAGGCGACGCGACGCACACGTGTGCCGCGCCATAGCTCCTGGGCGACGACGGCGAGCACGAAGGCGGCGCAGCAGAACATCGCCACGGCGCCGGCCTTGGTGGCAATGCCGCCGGCGAGCAGAACGCCTAGCACGAGCAGACTGGTGGCGAGCGGGAGGGCAAGGCTGCGGCGCAGGCCGGCGAGGCTGGCGCGGCGCCAGGCTAGCAGCGGGGCGAGACCGGAGAGCAGCACGAGGATCAGCGCAAGCGGGACGGTGTAGCGGTCGAACCAGGGCGGTCCGACGGAGGCGGCTTGGCCGGTGAGGGCTTCGGAGATCTTCGGGAACCAGGTGCCCCAGAAGATGACGAACGCGAGGCCGACGAGGACGATGTTGTTGAACAGGAAGATCGCCTCGCGTGAGAGCAGCGAGTCCAGACGGTGGGTGCTGGCGAGCCGATCGCGGCGGGAGACGACGAGGTAGATCGAGCCGGCGACAAGCAGCGTGATCAAGACGAGGAAAGGCACACCGAGGGTGGCCCCGCCGAAGGCGTGGATCGAGTCGAGGATGCCGGAGCGGACGAGGAAGGTCCCCATGATCGCCAGGGTGCCGGTGGCAAGCGGCAGCGAAACGTTCCAGACCTTGAGCATGCCGCGGCGCTCTTGGATCATCAGCGAGTGGATGAAGGCGGTGCCGGTGAGCCAGGGCAGGAGCGAGGCGTTCTCCACGGCGTCCCAGCCCCAGTAGCCGCCCCAGCCCAGCTCGGCGTAGGACCAGCTGGCGCCGAGCAGGATGCCGACGCCGAGGAACAGCCAGGAGGCCAGGGCGAAGCGGCGGATGACGGCGATCCACTCGCCGTCCGATTGAAGAAGAGAGGCCCCGCTCGGCGGCCTACTGTCGCCTGCGCCACCCTCTAGGTGAGAAAGAGGGGCCCCGCGGGGCGGCCTACGGCCACCTGTGCCACCCGCTGGGCGACGCGCGATGAGGGCGCCGGCGGCGAAGGCGAAGGGGATCGTGCAGAGGGTGTACCCCGAGTAGAGCATCGGGGGGTGGATCATCATCGTGGGGAAACGCAAGAGCGGGTCCAGGCCGGCGCCTTCGGCGGGTGTGGGGCTCGTCGTCGCGAAGGGGTTGGCGTAGAAGACCATCAGCCCGACGAAGAAGCCGCCGAAGCCGAGCAGGATCGCGGTGGCGTAGGAGGCGATCTCGCGGATGCGGTCCCGCGTGAGGTACAGGGCGAGGCTCGACCAGAGCGAGAGCAGCCACGCCCAGAGGAGCAGCGAGCCTTCCTGCGAGGACCAGACGGCGGCCGCCTTGTAGAAGGCGGGGGTGCTGCGGCTGGAGGTGTCGGCGACGGCGTTCAGCGCAAAGTCGGAGCGCAGGAAGGCCAGCTCGAGGATCGCGAAAGCGAACGTGAGGACGCCGGCGAGCGAGTAGACCGAGCGGCGTCCGGCACGCACCCACTCCGCCCGCTCGGAGCGCGCCCCGTAGACGGCGGCACAGGCGCCGTAGACGCAGATCGCAAGCGCGAGCAGCAGGCAGAGGCGTCCGACGGTGGGAACCATCAGCGGCCGGCGACCATCACGCGTTCTGCTTCTCGGAGGGAGGGGCGACGGTGTACTTGGAGGGGCACTTGGTGATGAGCGATTCGCGTTCGCCGATGTACTGGTCCCCGGTGCGCTCCACGGTGACGATGATCTCGCGGCCTTCGTGGAAGGCGTCGGGGACGACGCCGGTGTAGGCGACGGGGATCGCCCCGCCGCCGCCGGCGCGGTCGGCGACCTCGAAGTGCAGCACGCCGTCTTCGTGGTGCACCGAGCCGTTGACGACGTTGCCGGTGACCTGGTAGCTGCGTCCGGGCTGCTCCTCGTGCAGGAACTGGCTGGGCGTCAGCGCGGGGCTGTCGGCGCTGAAGCTCGTGTAGATGAGCGCGCTGGCGAGCAGCACGGCGGCGCCAAGCGCGACGACCAGCCGGATGGTGCGCTTACGGGCGGGGTTCATCGGTGCTCAGTATCTCAAATGACCTGGGACGGCAGGCCGGTTCGACAGGCCCGCAGGCCATGTCGGGCGCCACGGGCGAGGGCTTGCCTGCGCCCTGCCGCGCCTGCGACCCACCCACCAATCCGAACACCCGGCCAATCCGGCCAGGGTTTCGCGGCGGGTCGGCGAAACATTCAAGCGTGTGGGGGGTCTTGACGAGTAGAGAAGCATGCGAGCAGCACTCCTGAACCCACGTCGCGAGCAGCGCAGGACACGCCGGCAGCCTGCGCCGACGCGGCCCTCGCTGCACGCTGTGCCGCCGGCTGCGCCGCCGCGGGACCCCGACGTCGAGCGGGCGCGTGCGGCGGGCCGCTCGCTGGACTGGGCGTCCTACGACTGCGAGTGCGGGTGCGTGTTCGATGCGGCGGTGACGACGACGGTCGTGTGCCCGCATTGCGGGATCACGCAGGCCTGGTAGCCGCGTCTACCTGTTTTGGAGATTGGAGCCCCCGTTGGGGGCTCCCGAGGGGGTTCGCGTAGCCGCGCAAGGGTGCGCGAACCGGCACAGAGCCTCCTCCTTCACACCGCCACTTTTGGCGATCGCCTCCAAAAAACTATGGTTTTTTGGACGCTGCCACGCGCTGCACGCGCTTTCTCAGGCAGCAGCCGGGCGCACGTCTTTCAGAACCCAAGCGCGAACTTCGCGTCCTCGCTCATGCGCTCGGGCGACCAGGGCGGCATGAAGACCATCTCGCACTCGACGGCCTGCACGCCTTCCAGCTCGCCCACGAACTCTTCCATCTGTTCGGTGACCTGCGGGCCGATTGGGCAGCCGGGGGTGGTGAGCGTGAACGTTATGTGGACGTCGCCCTCCTCGATCTCGACGCCGTAGACGAGTCCGAGTTCGACGAAGTCGAGACCCAGCTCGGGGTCGATGACGTTCGAGAGCGCGTCCATCACGTCATCGACGGTGACGGTCGGCTCTGTGGCAGGCGGGTCGATGGGCTGCTGCTCGGCAGGTGTGGACATGAGCCGAGTCTAGCGTTGCGTGCGCGCGCTCAGTTGTAGCAGCCGAGGCGGTCCCACATGTAGAGCTGGATGCACTCGTTGGCGAGCTCTTTGACCCGTGCGCGCGAGAGGCAGGGCAGGACGGTGTTGAGCGCCTCGTCCTCGGAGACGCCCGCCTGGAAGGCCTCCTCGCCGCGGAAGCCCGCCGCGATCTTCAGCGCCTCGCGGCGGTTGTCGCCGAGGCTTTGAAAGACGCCGACGAGGAATTCGGTGTTGGCGATCGGCTGGCCGACCTCCAGCGAGGCGTGCCAGGCCGCCAGCAGCTGCAGATCGTCGGCGTCCAAGTCGGCGACAGCCTTCGCATAGTGAACGGACAGCTCCTGGTCGGGGATGTCGTCGACCCACGCCCGCACGACCTCCCCCACGAGCTGCCTGCGCGCCTCACGGCCGATGGACTCGGCGATCACCCGGATCGTGTCTTGGGGTTCTATGAAGCAGAGCGGCATCGCATCTCCCGGAGCACAGAGAGGAAAAAGATATGCGGACTGTAAGAGCCCGACAGGACGTCATTTTTCGCCCCCACCCCCTCCCCGTCTACGTCCGCTCACAGGCCGCTCACTGTGGCCCGCTCAGCCGGGCTCGTGGGGGCTTCAAGCTCGAGCGCCGCGCGGGCACGCTCGAGGGCGTGCTGGTCGAAGACCTCCGCCGGCGCGCCCAGGGTCGCGCGCGCCCCGGCGCCCCAGTTGGCGAAGGCAAGGTCGAGCGCCTCGATGGGCACGGACATCGCCTCGGCGAGCTGCGCGGCGCGGCGCTCGAGATGGACGGTGTCGCCGATCGCGAACAGCCGCTTGGCGGCCGCCGTCGCGAGGTCTTCGGCGGGCCCGGGGGCGGTGTCGAAGTGCAGCGCGTCGGCGCGCAACTCGCAGAGCCCGACGCGGCCGAGGGTGACGAGCAGGTCATAGCGTCCCATGCGCCCGAGCCCGGGCAGGCGCAGCCGCTCGTAGATTCGTTCGAAGCGCCGCTGCGGGTTCCAGTCGGGGTCGCCGACGAGCGCGTCGCGCTGGGAGCCGGCCTGCCCGGAGGCGTGCCCCACCCAGTGCAGGTAGGCACGCAGTGTGGCGTCGCCGCGGGTGGGGTCGTGCGAGGTGCGCGGCCCGAGCGGGATCTCGGCCAGATCGGGTAGCTCGCCCGCGCGCCAGTCCGCGGCGAGCGCGCGGCGGACCCCGGCGAACGGGTCGGCGGTCTCCAGCGCAGAGAGGTAGGCGGCGAGGAAGCACATCCAGATCGCCTGCTCACCGTCCCCCTCGTCGCGGATATCGCCGTAGAGGTCGGGCGGCGCGGTCGTGATCGCGACCAGGCGGCCGTCGGCGAAGGCGATCTCCTCGGCTAGGCGCTCGGCGTCCCCGGAGGCACGCAGGCCGGGGACGAGCGCGCAGCGGTAACCATCGTCGGGCGCCCGACGCTCGTGGCTGATGCGCAGTTTCGGGCCTCGCCCGGGACGCCGCGTGGGCCGGCGCGCGTTGACGTGCGCAGTCGGCGTGGACTCCGCCCGCGAGCCTCCGGTCGCGGACCGCGCCGCCGACCCGGCACGGCGGGCGGGAGCGGGCGGCTCCAGCCCCGGCACGGTGTCGCGGCAGATGGGGCAGCGCTCGATGAAGCGGTTGTGGCGGCAGAATCGACTCACTGAAAGCCAGTCTAGGAGGGGCGGGGCGGCGCTCCCCTCTGAGCACGCACCGCCCGCCCTGGCGGGGCTTCTTTCACCACGGCCACGGGCGCTGCTGTGGTTATCGCCCAAAGACGCTATTCGCGCGTGCAGGCCGCGTGTACGCACGCACACGCGCACATGTGCACACACGAAGGGCACGCTCGCGCACATACATCCCACACACCCCGCCGCCCCCACCAAACACCCAACACACCCGGCTCTCGCCACCCCCGCCTCTCACGTCTCGCCCACACACTCGCCCTCCACGTCTCCCCCCACGCGCCTCTCACGTCCCCCCACTCGCCCCGCACAACAACCCAGATGCTCGCCCCACCCGCCTGTTTCGGCTACGCAGCACTCACGCCGCGGCCACAGCGCCAACTGAGGCGGCGACCTGAGGCGCGAAGCCGCCGGCCCGCGCCCGGGCGGTGCCCGCGTTTCGCTCGGCTTCCAGCTCGACGACGTGGTTGGCGAAGTCGACTTGGAGGGTGTGGCGCTTGGAGGGGAGGTAGCGGCGCGCTTGGCGGCGGAGCATAAGGTCGATGTCGCGTTGCATCGCGGCTGCGGATGGCAGCGCGTACTCGCCGAGCAGGTGGTCGCCGACGAGGCGGCCCTGCAGCTCGGCGATCGGCATGATCGCGCCCCAGGGCTGGACGAAGCCGACGAAGTAGAGCCCGGGCAGGGTAGGGGCGAAGATGCGCTTGTAGAGCAGCAGTTGGTTGTCGGGGGCGGAGAGGAAAGCGGGGTCGAAGAAGGGGAACGAGACCTTGTAGCCGGTGCAGCAGACGATCAGGTCGGCCGCGGCGCGGGTGTTGTCGGTGTAGAGGACGTGATGCCCGTCGAGGCGCCGGATGCCGCGCTTGACGGTGATTGCGCCGTGCGCGAGACGGTCGAGGATGCGGGTGGAGACGGTCGGGTGGGTACGTCCGAGGCGGTGGTTGGGGCGGGGCAGCCCGTAGCGCTCCATCGGGCCGACGGTGGCGCGCAGCACGAGCTGCATGCCGGCGAGCATCCAGGGAAAGGGGATGCGCGTGGGGCGCACGCCGGCGTCGAGGGGACGGCCGAGGATGTACTTGGGCACGACGTGTACGCCGCTGCGCGCGACGAGCGTGGTGGCGGCGGCGTGGTAGGAGGCGTCGACGGCGATGTCCATCGCCGAGTTGCCCATCCCGACCACGACGACGCGGCGTCCCTGCAGCTGGCGCGGGTCGCGGTATTCGTGGGAGTGGATCGTTTCGCCGGCGAAGGAGCCTGCCAGCGGCGGCTCGGGCCAGCGGGGGTCCCAGTGGTGGCCGTTGGCGACGAGCAGCACGTCGTAGCGGCGCTGCTCGCCGCCCTGCAGGCGAACCTCCCAGACACCGTCGGCGCCTCGGGCGGCGTGCTCGACGCTCGTCTGGAAGACGATGCGCTCGCGCAGGCCGAAGTGCTCGACGTAGTCGTCGAAGTAGCGCGCGATCTGGTCGTGGCGGGGGAAGTCGGGCAGGGAGGACGGCATCGGGTAGTCGGCGTACTGCATGCGCTCGCGCGAGGTGTTGATGTGCAGGGTGGAGTAGGCCGAGGACATGCCGTTGCGGTTGCCGAGCACCCAGTTGCCGCCGACGCGGTCGGAGGACTCGAAGCAGTCGAATGGGATGCCGCGGTCGGCGAGCGCCTTGATGGCAGCGATCCCGGAGGAGCCGGCGCCGATCACGCAGGCGCGAGGCAGCGTGCCCCCCGCGGGCACGGCGCCGTCCGCGGTTGGCGCCTGCGCCGACACCGGCCTATTCCACGCCGATCCCGGGTCCGACGTGCAGCGGCGGGCCCTCGGGGCCTTCGTCGGCGTCGGCGTGACCGGGCAGCGCGCTGTCTTCGGGAAGCCCCCGCACGCCGTTGGAAGCGCTGTCGTAGTCTGCCGCGCCGCGGCGCGCGCTGAGGTAGCGGTCGACCATGCGGGCGCATTGGCGGCCCTCGTTGATCGCCCACACGATCAGCGACTGACCGCGGCGTGCGTCGCCGGCGGCGAAGACGCCGTCGACTGAGGTCGTGTACGGGGTGCTCGTCTTGACGTTGCCGCGGGGGTCGCGCTGCACGCCGAACTGCTCGAGCAGCGGCTGCTCGGGGTGCAGGAAGCCCATCGCCAGCAGCACGAGCTGGGCGGGCAGCTCGCGCTCGGTGCCGGGGACCGGCCCGAACGGGGGGTCTGGCTCGGCTTGGGCGATGTGCAGCGCGGCGAGGGCCCCGGCGCCGTCGTCGCTCAGGGCGGTGGTGACGACGGAGTAGTCCTGCTCGCCGACGCCCTGCTCGCGGGCCTCCTCCATCGCGTAGGAGAGGCGATACTTCAGCGGCCACTCGGGCCACGGGGTGCGGTCGTCGGGGCGGCGCGCGGGCGGCTCGGGCAGCAGCTCGAGCTGGACGATCGAGGCGGCGCCCTCGCGCAGCGAGTTGCCGACGCAGTCCGCACCGGTGTCGCCGCCGCCGATCACCACGACGTGCTTGCCGGCCGCGCTGATCGGCGCGGCGAGCGGTGGCGCCGGCACGGTGGGAGCGGGCTGGGCGGACAGCTCGCGCGCGACCCAGCGGTTGCGCTGGTAGAGGTAGTCCATCGCGAAGTGCACGCCGTCCAGCTCGCGCCCGGGCACGGATAGGTCGCGGGGCACGCGCGAGCCGGTGGCGAGCACGATCGCGTCGAACTTGGAGCGCAGCTGCGAGGCGGAGATGTCGCTGCCGACGTCCACGCCGCAGCGCAGCGTGACGCCCTCGTCGAGCAGCTGCCGGACGCGGCGCTCGACGACGGTCTTCTCGATCTTGAAGTCGGGCACCCCGAAGCGCACCAGGCCGCCGGCGGCCTCGTCGCGCTCGAACAGCGTGACGGCGTAGCCGGCGCGGCGCAGCTGCTGCGCGGCGGCCATGCCGGCGGGACCGGAGCCGATCACGGCGACGCTCTGGCCCAGCTCGCGCCGGGGAGGCTCGGGGCGCACCCAACCTTCGGCGAAGGCGCGCTCGATGATGGCGTGCTCGATCTGTTTGATCGTCACGGCGTCGCCCTCGCGGATCTCGAGCACGCAGGCCGCTTCGCAGGGCGCGGGGCAGAGGCGGCCGGTGAAGTCGGGGAAGTTGTTGGTGGCGTGCAGCTGCGCGATCGCGTCCTGCCAGCGATCGCGGTAGACGAGGTCGTTCCAGTCGGGGATCAGGTTGCCCAGGGGGCAGCCGTTGTGGCAGAAGGGCACGCCGCAGTCCATGCAGCGTGCGCCCTGCTCGCGCAGCTCGGCGACGGGGCGGGTGACCAGGAACTCGCCGTAGTCGCGCGCGCGCTCGTGCGGGTCGCGGTAGGGGATCCCGTGGCGCTCGATGCGCAGGAAGCCGCCGAGCTTGCCCATCAGACGGCGGCCATCTCTTCGGGCTGTTCCTCGGCGCGGGCGCGTTCGCGCAGGACGCGCGCGTAGTCGCGCGGCATGACCTTGACGAAGGCGCCGCGGCTGAGCAGCTCGTCCCAGTCGCTCAGGATGCGCGCGGCGACGGGGGAGGCGGTGCGCTGGGCGTGCTCTTCGATCAGGGCCCGCAGCTCGAGCGCGTCGGCGGGCGAGGGCGCTTGCAGGTCGACCATGCCGGTGTTGCAGCGGGAGGCGAACGCGCCGGCTTGCTCGTCGAGCACGTAGGCGACACCGCCGCTCATGCCGGCGGCGAAGTTGCGGCCGGTGGGGCCGAGCACGACGACGCGCCCACCGGTCATGTACTCGCAGCCGTGGTCGCCGACGCCCTCGACGACGGCGTGCGCGCCGGAGTTGCGCACGGCGAAGCGCTCGCCGGCGAGCCCGCGGAAGAAGGCGCGGCCGGAGGTCGCGCCGTAGAGGACGGTGTTGCCGACGATTACGTTGCGCTCGGCGACGAAGTCGGTGTTCATGCCTTCGCGGGGGCGTACGGCGACGACGCCGCCGGAGAGGCCCTTGCCGGCGTAGTCGTTGGCGTCGCCGTGGAGCGTGAACGTGACGCCGGGCGCCAGCCAGCCGCCGAAGCTCTGGCCGGCGGAGCCCTCGAAGTCGACGACGATCGCGTCGGCCTCCAGGCCGGCGGCGCCGTGGGCGCGGGCGATGTGGCTGGAGAGGATGCCGCCGACGCAGCGGTTGACGTTGCGGATCGCGAGCTTCATGCTGACCCGCTCGCCGCGTTCGATCGCGGGGCCGGCGTGCTGCACGAGCTGCCAGTCGAGCGCGTCGTCGAGCACGGCCGGGGGCGGCTGCACGCGGTGGCGGGGCGAGCCGTCGGGCAGCTCGACGTGGGTGAGCAGATGGGTGAGGTCCACGCCGCGCGCCTTCCAGTGCTCGATGGCGGCGTCGGCCTGCAGGAGATCGACGCGGCCGATCGCCTCGTCGAGCGAGCGCAGGCCGAGCGAGGCGAGCAGCTCGCGGACCTCCTCGGCGACGAAGAAGAAGAAGTTGACGACATGCTCGGGGGTGCCCTTGAAGCGTTTGCGCAGCTCGGGGTCTTGGGTGGCGATGCCGACGGGGCAGGTGTTCAGGTGGCAGGCGCGCATCATGATGCAGCCGGTGGCGATGAGGGGGCCGGTGGAGAAGCCCATCTCGTCGGCGCCGAGCAGCGCGGCGATCACGACGTCGCGGCCGGTCTTGAGCTGGCCGTCGGTCTGCACGACGATGCGCGAGCGCAGCTCGTTGAGCAGCAGCGTCTGCTGGGTCTCGGCGAGGCCGATCTCCCAGGGCACGCCGGCGGCCTGAATCGAGGAGAGCGGCGAGGCGCCGGTGCCGCCGTCGTGCCCGGCGATCAGCACGCGGTCGGCGTTGGCCTTGGAGACGCCGGCGGCGACGGTGCCGACGCCGACCTCGGCGACGAGCTTGACGGAGACCTGTGCGTCGGGGTTGGAGCAGCGCAGGTCGTAGATCAGCTGCTTGAGGTCCTCGATCGAGTAGATGTCGTGGTGCGGCGGCGGCGAGATCAGGCCGACGCCGGGGGTGGTGTGGCGGATCGAGCCGATGTACTCGTCGACCTTGTGGCCGGGCAGCTGGCCGCCCTCGCCGGGCTTGGCGCCTTGGGCCATCTTGATTTGCAGCTCGTCGGCGTTGACGAGGTAGTTGATCGTGACGCCGAAACGCCCGGAGGCGACCTGCTTGATCGCCGAGCGGCGGCGGTCGCCGTTCGGGTCGGGCTGGAAGCGCACGGGGTCCTCGCCGCCCTCGCCGGTGTTGGAGCGTCCGCCGAGGCGGTTCATCGCGATCGCGAGCGTCTCGTGCGCCTCGCGCGAGATCGAGCCGAGGCTCATCGCGCCGGTGCAGAAGCGCCGCACGATGTTCTTGGCGGGCTCGACATCCGAGAGCGGGATCGGCTGGCGCTGCCCGGTGCCGATGCGCAGCAGCCCGCGCAGCGTCGCGTGGCGCGCGGCGTCGTTGTTGACGGCGCGGGCGTACTGCTTGTAGCTGTCGTAGGCGGGGCTCTCTCGCACCGACTCGTAAGCGCCGCCGTCGCCGGCGAGCGCGGAGCCGACGTGCTCGTTGCCGGCGGCGCGGACGGCGTGCTGGACGAGGGCGATCGTCTCGGGGTTCCAGATGTGGTGCTCGCCGTCCCGGCGCCAGGCGTAGACGCCGCCCACGGGCAGCACGTCGTCGTGGGGTATCGGCCAGGCGCGGGCGTGGCGCTCGAGCGCCTCCTGGGCCAGCTCGGGGAGGCCGACGCCGCCGATCCGCGAGGCGGTGCCGATGAAGTGGCGGTCGATCAGTTCGCGGCCGAGGCCGACGGCCTCGAAGATCTGGGCGCCGCGGTAGGACTGGATGGTGGAGATGCCCATCTTGGAGATCGTCTTGAGCAGCCCTTTGTCGATCGCCTTGACGACGTTCTCGGCGGCCGCGATCGAGCTGAAGGTGCTCTCCGCGCCGCCCGGCGCGCCCGCTGGCGAGCCGTTGGGCGAGGGGGCGATGATGCCCTTGAAGACAAGCTCGTCGAGCGTCTCGAGCATGAGGTAGGGGTTGACCGCGCTGACGCCGTAGCCGATGAGTGTGGCGAAGTGGTGCACCTCGCGGGGCTCGCCGGACTCGAGGACGATCCCGGCGCGCAGGCGGGTGCCTTCGCGGACGAGGTGGTGGTGCACGGCGGAGACGGCGAGCAGCGAGGGGATCGGCGCGCGGCGGGGGCCGACGAGGCGGTCGGAGAGGATGATGATGTTGACCTGTTTGGCGATCGCGTCGTTGGCCTGCTCGCAGACGCGTTGCAGGGCGCGCTCCATGCCGGCGGCGCCCTCGGCGACGGGCCACGTGATGTCCAGGGTGCGCGAGGCGAAGACATCGTGGGAGATGTGGCGCAGCGTCTCCAGCTCTTTGTTGAGCAGCACGGGGTGGCGCAGAACGAGCTTGTGCGCGTGGGCGGGGGTTTCGTCGAAGAGGTTGCGCTCGGACCCGAGGGTGGTCGCGAGGCTCATCACGATCTCCTCGCGGATCGGGTCGATGGGCGGGTTGGTGACCTGGGCGAAGAGCTGCTTGAAGTAGGAGAAGAGCGGGGGCGCCTGGTCAGAGAGGACGGCCAGCGAGAGGTCGTTGCCCATCGAGCCGATGGGCTCTTGGGCGTCGCGCGCCATCGGCGTGAGCAGGATGCGCAGATCCTCCTGGCTGTAGCCAAAGGCGCGCTGGCGGGAGTGCAGGGGCTGGTCGGAGAGCGTGACCTGTTCGGAGGGCGGGAGATCGTCGAAGTGCACCGAGTTGCGTGTGATCCACTCGCCGTAGGGCTGGCGTGTGGAGACCTCGTGCTTGACCTCGCCGTCCTCGACGATCCGGCCGCGCTGCAGGTCGACGAGGAAGAGCTTGCCGGGCTGGAGGCGACCGAGGCGCTCGATGCGTTGGGCGGGGATGTCGAGCAGCCCCGACTCGGAGCCGAGCACGACGAGCCCGTCGGTGGTCTGCACCCAGCGCCCGGGGCGCAGGCCGTTGCGGTCGAGCGTGGCACCGACGATGCGCCCGTCGGTGAAGGCAACCGACGCGGGGCCGTCCCACGGCTCCATCAGGCAGGCGTGGAAGGCGTAGAAGGCCTTCAGCTCCTCGGGCAGGTCCTCGCGGTCGCGGTAGGCCTCGGGGATCATCATCATCACCGCGTGCGGCAGGGAACGGCCGGCGAGCATGAGCAGCTCGAGCACCTTGTCGAACGTCGCGGAGTCCGAGTCCCCGGGCTTGGCGACCGGCAGGATCTTGGACAGGTCCTCGCCGAACAGCTCGCTTTGCAGCTCGCTCTCGCGGGCGCGCATCCAGTTGATGTTGCCCTGTACGGTGTTGATCTCGCCGTTGTGGCAGATCACGCGGTAGGGGTGGGCAAGCTCCCAGCTGGGGAAGGTGTTGGTCGAGAAGCGCGAGTGCACGAGCGCCAGGGCGCTCGCGCAGAGGGGGTCGCGCAGATCGGTGTAGAAGTGCGACAGCTGATAGCTGACGAGCATGCCCTTGTAGTTGATGGTGCGCGAGGAGCTGGAGGCGACGTACAGGCCGTCCGCCTCGGGGGCCAGCTCACAGCGGCGGCGAATGACGTAGAGCTTGCGCTCGAAGGCGTCCTGGTCGAGACCTTCGGCGGCGCCGACAAATAGCTGGCGCACCTCCGGACGGCACGCCCCGGCGGTGCGCCCGACGTGCTCGGGGTCGACGGGCACCTCGCGCCAGCCGAGCAGGCGCTGGCCCTCCTCCTGCACGACGCGCTCGAGCTGGGCTTCCAGGCGCGCGCGGGCAGCCTGCTCGCGGGGTAGGAAGCACATCAGCACCCCGTAGCGCCCGGCGGCGGGCAGCTCGAAGTCGCAGGTGGCGCGCAGCAGCGCGTCGGGCATTTGCATGAGGATGCCGGCGCCGTCGCCAGTGGTGTGGTCGGCGCCGGAGGCGCCGCGGTGCTCGAGGTTCTCGAGCGCTTCGATCGCCTGCGCGACGACCTCGTGGGTGGGCTCGTTGTCGAGACGGGCGACCATGCCGACGCCGCAGGCGTCGTGCTCGAAGCGAGGGTCGTAGAGCCCGACGGCCCTTGGCGGCTGCTTGGTGTGGTCGGTCATGGCAGTGCTCCCGGGAGGTCGGCGCCTCCCGCACGGCGTCCCGTGCAGGCGGTGAGGGCACCTGAGGCGGCCATGGAAGCGTAGCATCGGAGCGGCCCGCGAAACCACAGAACGGGACGTGCGCGCTCTCCGACAGAGGGCTGCCGCGAAGCGGCCACGTCGGGGGCGCGGTGGGCCGGTTTGCGCGGTCGATTCGGCTGGGAGGATGTGCCGGCGCGGGCTCTCGCGTATGCTTCCTGGTTGACAGTGCGCTCGCGACGCGTGGAGCCGATTGATGTGCGCCATCGATGTCGATGCGTCCTTTCGATGTGTGAAAACCGCGTTCGCAGGGCACCATCAACCAAGACGACATCCCGCCGACATGTAGAGCGGTGCGAGACGTACTTGCTATGAGGCCCGATATGCAGCTCGCGCTGCCGGCGCGAGCAGAGAACATCGCGATAGTTAGGCACGCTCTGGGCGCGCTCGGCGAGGCCTATGCGCTGGACGCCCAAACGTTGTCCGACATCCGCCTGGCTGTGACCGAGGCGTGCACGAACGTCGTGGTGCACGCCTACCCGGATGGGAGCGACGGCCCGATGGAGGTGCTGGCGACGCTGCTCGGCGAAGAGTTGGCGGTAGTGGTGCGCGACGAGGGCGCGGGCATCGGCCCGCGGCCCGACAGCCCGGGACTGGGGCTGGGACTGCCGCTGATCGCGTCGCTGGCCGAGAGCGTGCAGCTGGGGCGCGACGACTCGGAGCGCACCGAGGTGCGGATGACGTTCGCGCTGTACGGCAACGGCGCGCAGGGCTACGAGGACGCTGGCGCCCACCACGCAGCCGCCGACCCGTCGATGCCTTCGTGAGCGCGTGACAGCGGTGAGCGAGGGTCGGTCTGCAGGCGGAGACGGGGTACGCCCGAGCACGGCCTCGCTGCGCCTGGCGAGCGGCCCCCTCGTAGGTCCGGTGCTGTGCCGGGTCGTCTCGATGGTGCTCGCGCGTGCCAACTGTCCGATGAACCGGCTCGACGATGCGATGCTGATCTGCGATGCGCTGAGCGCCAATGCGCCGGACCATGTCGAAGATGGACGGCTGTCGTTTGCGCTGCGCGCCGGCGAAGGCAGGTTCGAGCTGCGTCTGGGCGAGCTGCCGGGCCACGCCGGCGAGCAGCTGGTACGCGCCTCGGTCGTGCCGGGTGTTGGCAATGTGCTGGAGCGGATGACCGACGAGCTGCGCGTCGAGCCATCGGCGGATGGCCGCCACGAGGAGCTGGTGCTGGAGCTGCGCTTCTAGCCTGCTTCGGCCCTCCGGGGCCCGACGACCGCTCTGCGCGCAATCCGCGCGACCCCCGGTCAGCCGGCGAGCCCCGCACAGCGGCGAGCCCCCGGCCAGCCGCGTACAAGCCGCGACGAGGAGCTGGAGCTGCCGCTTCTAGCCACTCCAGCTCTCCGGAGCGACCGGCCCCCGCGCGTCACAGTCCGCGCGCCCCTGGCACAGCCGCGAGCGTGCTGTTCGGGGTTCAGCCGCGTTGCGGCTGTTTGGAGCGGCTTTTCGCGGCGGGCGTGGTTTTCTTGGCGGCGGAGCCCGGGGGCGCGGTGCGTCCGGTGGGCGCGGCTTTGCCGGCCGGCGAAGAGCTGCGCCCGGTCGGCGGGCCGCTGCGCCCGGTCGGGGGTGCGCTGCGGCCGGTCGGGGGTGCGCTGCGGCCGGTCGGGGGTGCGCTGCGGCCGGTCGGGGGTGCGCTGCGGCCGGTCGGGGGTGCGCTGCGGCCGGTGGGCGCGCTGTTGCGGCTGCGCGGCTGCTTGCCGTTGCCCGCGGCGGCGGCGGTCTTGCTGCGTTTGCGCGTGGGAGAGGACTCGCCGGGGGACTCGCCGTTGTCGGTGCCCGTGCGGGCGCGGACTTCTTCGAGGCTGGCCTCGAGCGCGCTCATCAGGTCGGGGGCCTGCAGGCGCTCGTCTTTCGGGGGCGGCTCGAGTACGATCTGCTCGCCGTTCGCCTTGCGGTCGATGAGGTCCATGACCGCCTCGTACCAGGTGTTGCGGTAGCGGTCGATCTCGAATGGCTGCGCGATCGAGTCGATTAGCCGGCGCGCCATCTCCAGCTCGCGGGCGCTGACCTCGATGTCGGTTTCCTCCAGCTCGTAGAAGCTCGTCGTCTCGTGGATCTCGTGGGCGAAGTTCATGGTGACCATCATCAGCGCGTCGCCGCGCGGGCGGATCGAGACAAGCTGCTCGCGGGAGCGCAGCACGATGCGACCGATCGCGACCTTGCCCGTGTCGCGCATCGCCTCGAGCAAAAGCTTGTAGGAGCGTGCGCCGCCCTTGGCGGGCACAAGGAAGTAGGGCCGGTCGAAGTCAGACGGCGTCGATCTCCTCGAGCTGCACGAAGTCCTCGATGTCGATCGTGCGGGTGAACGCGGGCTCCAGGGCGGCGAACTCCTCGGGCTCGATCACGACGTAGCGGCCGGGCGCGATCTCGTAGCCTTTGATGATCTCGCTGTAGTCGACCTCCTCCTCCTCGACCGAGCAGTAGCGCCGGTTGACGATGCGCGCGTGGTCGCTGGCGTGGAGCTGATGGAAGTTGATGCCTTTGTGGTTGGCGGCGCTGTAGAGCTTGACGGGCACGCTGACGAGGCCGAAGTTCAGCGTGCCTTTCCACATCGAACGGGGCATCCTCACAGTGTGACCGCTGTGACGGGCCTGTCAACCCTGGGGCGGCGCTTGTCACGGCACGCTTGTCACGGCACGCTCGCACGGCGCCGGCTCGGACGAGGGCCCGGCCCGCCAGGTCGCCAAACCCGCCGCGCCACGCTCTTGGTCGGCGCGAGTGCCGCGGGCTGTGTCAGCCCGGGTGCCGCAGGCTGTCGTCGTCTCCGAGTCCGTCGCGGAGGCGGGCGAGCGCTTGGCGGATGAGTCGCGAGACCTGCATTTGCGAGACGCCGATGCGCTCGCCGATCTCAGCCTGGGTGAGGTCGGTGCTGAAGCGCAGCTCCAGGACGAGCCGTTCGCGCGGGGAGATGCGCGCGAGCAGCGGTTGCAGCGTGGCGCGCTGCTCGGCTTGCCGGAAGCCTTGCTCGTCTTGGCCGAGCGCCTCGGCGAGGCTTTCGCCCTCGGGCTGGCCTTGCACGGCGCGCGGAGCGTCGAGCGAGCCGGCGCGGTAGGCGCCGGCTGCCTCGAGCGCTTCGAGGACCTGCTCCTCGGAGACGTCGACGGCGGCGGCGATCTCCCTGATCGAGGGCGAACGGCGCTGGCCGACCGACAGGCGCGTGACGGCGCGGTCGACGCGCAGCGCGAGCTCCTGCAGGTCGCGAGGGACGCGCACCGACCAGGTGCGGTCGCGGAAGTGGCGCTTGAGCTCGCCGAGGACGGTTGGGATGGCGTAGCTGGAGAACGCGACTTGGCGTTCGATGTCGAAGCGGTCGATCGCCTTGATCAAACCCAGGCAGGCGACCTGCACCAGGTCCTCCTGGGGCTCCTCGGCGCGTTGGTAGCGCCGTGCGAGGCGCCGGGCGAGTGGCAGGTAGCGTTCGATGAGCTGCTCGCGCGCGCGGGGGTCGCTGTGCTTGCGAGCGCGCACGAACAGCTCGGCATCCGATGCTGCCGGACCCCCTACCCGCGCGCTCTCGCCCTCCACACCGCCCTGCGGCCGAGCGGCCAGCGCGCGCCCTGAGGGGCGCTCGGCCGGTGGTGGCCTCATGTAACGAGCATAGCCGCGCGGGAGGTTGATAGGTCAGTGGGAAGTGTGAGTGGCCGCAACATGCAGAACTCTCCCGACGGTCGCGGGCGCGTTCAGCCAGCAGCGCAGCGGCACGGCGGTGTCGCCGATGTCGAGGTCGAGCGTGGGGTGCTCGAGCGTGCGTGCGCAGTCGGGCACGGCGTCGGCGAGCGCGGGGGCAAGCCACGCGATCGGTGGACCGCCGGGCCGGGGGGCGGGCCAGCGTTCGAAGTCGGCGGCGCCGCTGAGCAGCAGGCGCTCGCGGGCGCGGGTCATGGCGACGTAGACGATCCGTTCCTCCTCGGCATCGGCGGCGGCGCGGCGCGCGGCGTAAAGCTCGTCGTAGGCCAGGCAGGGGCGCGGCGGGGAGCCGTCGAGCGTGGCCAGTCGCAGTCCGATGCGGTCGCCGTCGACGAGCAGGTCGGGGGGGGTGCCGTTGGTGGAGCGTCCGAGGTCGGCGACGCAGAACGACGTCGAACTCGAGGCCCTTGGCGGCGTGGATCGTCATCAGCTGCACCGCGTCGGGCGCGACCCCGCCGGTGGGTGCGTCGGGCTCGGCGAGCTGCGCGAAGGTGCCGTGGTGGGCGGCGTGGTCGAGGAAGTTGCGCAAGCCGCGACCTTCGGCGGCCTCGAAGCGGCGCGCGAGGCGCAGCAGCTTGTGGATGTTCGCGAGGCGCCGGTCGCCGGCGTCGAGTGCGAGGACGTGCTGTTCGTAGCCGGTGGCGACGATCGCGCGCACCAGCAGCTCGGCGACGCCGAGCGTGGGCACGAGGCGGCGCTCCTCGAGCAGGCGCTCGGCGAAGCGGGTAAGACGGTGGCGATCAGGAGGGGCGAGCTGGGTGTGAAGCTCGCCGTCGGTGTGTCGCAGGGTGTTCCATACGCTGGCCTGCGACGCGCGGGCGCGCAGCGCGAGCAGCGCGAGACCGTCGCTGGAGAGCCCGACGAGCGGTGAGCCGAGCACTCCGTAGAGAGCAAGCTCGTCCAGGGGGTTGGCGAGGACGCGCAGCCAGGCGAGGAGGTCGGCGACCTGTTGGTGACCCCAGAAGCTGCCGACGGCCGCGACGGTGCGTAGACCGCACGCTTGCAGCGCGCGCTCGTAGACGGGCAGGTCGCCGGTGGCGCGTAGGAGGACGGCGATCGCGCCGGCGTCGATGCCGTCGGCGACGAGCTGCGCGACGTGCTGAGCGAGCAGGCGCGCTTCGGCTTGGCGCCAGAGCGGCGCGGGCGGAAGCGAGCCGGCGATCGCGCCGGCATGCGGGGACTCCTCCCAGCCGCGGCGGTCGGTGAGCAGCAGCTCGATCGCGGGCCGGGCATGCTCGTCGGGGTGGGCGCGGCCGGCGAGCAGCGGCGTATAGGCACCCTCGCTCGGGCGTGCGGCGAAGACGCTGTTGACGGCCGCGATCAGCGGGGGGGTGGCGCGGAAGTTGCGGGCCATGATGAGCGCGGCTCCCGCGGTTTGCAGCGCGGCGCGGCGCGCGCGGAACAGCTCGACGTCGGCGTGGCGAAAGCCGTAGATGGATTGCAGCTCGTCGCCGACGGTGAAGAGGTTGTCGCGCTCGATCAGTTGCAGTAGGGCGAGTTGGCGGGCGTTGGTGTCCTGGAACTCGTCGACCATCAGCAGCTCCAGGCGCTGCGTCCAGGCGCTGCGCACGGCGGGGTTCGTGGCGAGCAGGTCGCGCGCACGCAGCTCGAGGTCGTCGAAGTCGAGTGCGCCGCGGGCGCGCTTGAGCGTGGCGTACTCGCGCGCGAAGTGGCGCAGCAGCTCGTCGAGGAGCACGCAGGCGAGCCGCGCACGCGGGTCGTCGAGGTCCGCCTCGAGCGCCGCTGCGGGCAGCGCGGGCTCGTCGATGCCGCGGCTGCGCAGCTCGGCATACACGCCGAGCACCAGGGCGCGCAGACGGGGGGCGCCGTAGGCGGCAACCAGATCGACCGCGTCGGCGCGTGGCGAGGCGCGACGCGCCGGCTGTGGAGCGGTGGTGCCGCGCGAGGGCCCGTCGAGACACTGCAGGGCGGCCAGGGCGTGCCGGAACGCAAGCAGTTCCAGACGCGTGGCGGCGGCGGCGTCGAGGATCGCGAAGTCGGGGTCGAGCCCGGCGGCGAGCGCGTGTGTGCGCAAGAGGCGGGCGCAGAACCCGTGGAAGGTGCCGATCGGCGCGCCCTCGGTGTCGCGTGCGGCGGTGCGCTCGCCGAGCGCGAGCAGCCGCGCGCGCACGCGCTCGCGCAACTCGCCGGCGGCGCGCTCGGTGAAGGTGATCGCGAGGATGCGCGCGGGCGCAACGCCGTCCTCGCAGATGGCGCGCACGAAGCGCTCGACGAGCACTGTGGTCTTGCCGCTGCCGGCGCCCGCCGTGAGCAGCAGCGGGCCGGTGCGGCGGGCGACTGCCTGCTCCTGCTCGACGGTCAGGTCCCGCGGCACGCGGGCACCGGGCGAGGGGGAAGGCGCACACGTCGCCGACTGTCGCGGCGATCCCGTTGCGCCGGCCGGCGGAGGGGGCTGCGCCGCGGGGGGGTGCAGATCGAACAGCGAGCCTTGCCCGTCGGCGGGAGGGGCGTGGCGGCGGCCGATGCGAAGCGCGGCGCTCATCGGTCGCAGCGGCAGATCGTGGGGTACAGGCAGCCGCGCTCGCCGAAGCCGCAGGTCGCGGGCCGTGCCTGCAGGTCGCCCGCGCGCGCCTCGTGCGCGGCGGTGCGGGCGGCAGTGAGGGCTTGCTCGACAAGCTCTTGCACATCGGCGCTCTCGCGCGCGTCGCCGCGCACGCAGTCGAGCGCGACGGGGGCGTCCTGCTCGATGACGCCCCGTGCGCGCAGGTCGCGTCCCGAGAGCGGCTGGTAGAAGCCGCCGACGGCGCGAACGCCGGGGAGGCTTTCGAGCGCGCGCATGTAGAGCGCGGCCTGGAAGCTGCGTTCGCGCGTCCAGCGACCGGCGTCGGGGGCGTGGGCGCCCTTGTAGTCGTAGACCACGGCTTCGGTGCCGGTCGGGTCCAGGTCGACGCGGTCGATGCGCCCGCGCACGCGCACACCGTCGCCGAGGTCCAGCGGCGGGAGACCGGCCGGGTTCTCGCCGTCGAACCCAAATCCCAGCTCCAGGTGGGTCGGCTCCAGGGGGAGACGCCCGTCGCCGTTGCCGGCCCCACCGTCCTCCCCGCCGGCCGGGTCGACGGCGCGCGCGGCGTGCGCGAGGTAGCGTTCGAGGTCGGCGGCAAGCCGCCGCTGAATGCCGGGGACGCGCTCGGGGGCGGCGGAGAGGGCGTGAAGGTGGGCGTGACGCACGAGCGAGTCGTGCAGAAGGGCGCGTGCGCGCGGGAGCACAGCCGGGCGCAGCCGCGCGGAGCCGGTCTCGCGGCGCAAGCCGTCGAGGACGTCGCGGAGGGCGGCGTGCGCGAGGGCGCCGCGTGCGAGCGGTTCGGGCTCGGGCTCGAGGTCGCGCGCGCGCAGGAGCCGCTCGACGAACCAGCGCACGGGGCAGCCTGCCCAGGCCTCGAGCGCCGAGGCCGACCAGCGCCGGTCGCCGCCGTGCAGGTCGTCGAGCACGCGCGCGTCGCGCAGCGGAGCGATTCGGGGGTCGGTGGCGGGCGCAGCCCGATCCGCCGCCCCCTCCCCCGCCTCGCCCAGGGCGCGCATGCGGCGCGCACCGTGAAGGTCGCAGGCGAAGAGGTCGCAGACGTCGTCGACGAACAGGGAGCGCGAGCAGGGTTGGCCGTCGTCGTCGGCGGTGTGCCAGCTCAGCACGAGGAGCTGCTCGGGGCGGGAGACGGCGGCGTAGAAGAGATGGCGCTCGGCCGCCAGGGATTCTTGTGCGGTGCGGGCGCCGCGCGCGAGCGCGAGCAGGCCGGAGGCTTCGACGAGGCTGCGACGGTCGTCCTCGCCGAGCAGCGGCTCGGGCGGCGCGAGGGAGGGGAAGACGCCCTGTTGCATGCCGCAGAGGAACAGGGCACGTACGCGGCGGGCACGCAGCGCGAGCGGGTCGAGCACGGCAACCGCCGGGGGAGGGGCCTGCGAGCAGCGGGCCTGCTCGTCCCCCTCACCGGGCGCCGGTGCGGAAGCGACGCCAACGACGGGCTCGAGACCGCGAAGCACCGCGAGCAGGGATGCCGGGTCGGGTACGAGCGCAACCGGGCCCGCCGTCGAGGCATGGCTGGGCACATTCGCCAGGGTGCGCAGTTCGGCCAGGGCGGCGCGAGCGGCGTGTAGCGCGCGCAACTCGCGTTCGGAGCCGGGCGGAGCGGGCGGAGGGGTGGCGGCAAGCAGCTCTAGCGCGCGGGTGGCGCAGTCGATGAATGCGCCGGCCGCCCCAGAACCCGCGGCGCGCGCGCGCGAGTGCAGTTCGTCGATCGGAGCCAGCGGCTCGGTCGGCCAGCCGGAGCGCTCCCAGAGCGCGCGCGCCTCGGTGGCGCTCGAGAGGCCGGCGCGGCGGGCACCGGCCTCCAGCTCGTCGGCCAGGTCGGGATCGCTCAGAACGGCCGGGGCGCGCAGCCACGCTAGAAGGTCATCGATGCCGGCGTCGGGCTCGCAGGCGACGGCGAGCGCACCGAGCAGCGCACGGCCTAGGGCAGTGTCGGAAAAGCGCACGCGGCGCAGGAGGGTGTGGGGGATGGCGTGCGCGGCGAAGACCTCCTCGACGAGGTCGGCGATCGTCGCGGGCGAGCGGTGCGCGAGCGCGATCTCCTCGGCGGGCGTGCCGTCGGAGAGCAACGCGGCGATCTCGTGCGCGACAAGCTCGATCTCGGCCCGTTCGCCGCCGCCCTCGAGCAGCCGGATCGCGCCGTCAGCGGCGACTCGCGCGGGCGAGGCGGCGGCGGGCTCGAACAGGTGGCGCTCTAAGTGGTGTAGAGCGGCGCGTGCGGCGGGCGCGTAGTAGTCGGCACGAGGCGCAAGAGGACGGTGCGAGGCGACGAGCGGCAAGAGTTCCTGGAAGGTGCGGGCACGTCCGGCGAAGGCGTCGCGGCCGGGCTCGAATGCGAGGGCGATCGTAAGGGGCGCGTCGACGACGGCGCCCAGGGTCTCGATCGTGTCGAGCTGGAGGGGGGTGAAGTCGTCGAAGCCGTAGAACAGCACGGGCCGCGTGCCCCAGCGGGCCGGGGCACGGCGCAGTTCGTCCAGGGCGCGCGTGGCACGTTGCTCGGCGTCGGAGCGGCCGAGCGCACGCAGGGTGAGCGTGTAGTCCTCGTGGAACGCCGCCAGCTCGCTGCCGCGCGCACGCGAGGCCGGATCGGCGGCCGCCCAGTCGGCCAGCGCGCGGCGCAGCCGCGCAGGGCCGATGCGGGCGACGTGCAGTTCGGCGACGAAAGCCCCCAGGGCGCGGGCGGTCCCGCGCCCTGGACGGCCGGCACGGGAGGCGAGCGCGGCCAGGACGCGGTCGCGCGCGACCGCCCCGAGCAGGGGCGGCTGGGGAGCAGGCAAGGCACAGCGGACGATCGCGGCGATCAGCTCCTCGAAGCGCACGACGCCGGGGAATGCCGCCGGTAAGGCCCCCTCGACCGGCACCCCCGGCACAGCCCCCGCACCCGACGCCACCCGCAAGGCCCCCTCGACCGGCACCCCCGGCACAGCCCCCGCACCCGACGCTGCCGGCACGGACCCGGCGACCGGCGCCGACGCAACGTCCCCGGCCGCAAGCTCGCGCGCGTAGCGGCCGACGTCGGCGCTGGTCGGCACGACGAGCAGCGGCCGCAGGCCGCGCGCACGGTCGGCGCGCAGCACCCGGAACACGGCGCGCGCCTTGCCGGAATTGGCGGGACCGGTGAGGAGATCGATCGGCATCGTCTGTCCATCCTCGCGCAAGGCCCCGACGTCTCGAAGAGCGCCAGACGCGGTCGTGCGCGCGCACACGTACGCACACACGAATCGCACCGCAAAAAGAAACACACCCCCCCCGTCCTCCCTCCCACAACCCCCCGGTCCTCTCTGCCTCCTCCCCACAGCGGTGCATGACGACCCGCCAAGGGGGCGCCTATCGAGAAGGGCATGCGCCTTGGGTGGGGTGCGCGCGCAGGGCGCGCGCGGGGTGGGGCGCAACGCAGCACACGCACGCGCCCGGAGCGCAACGCGGCGGGCCTGCGCAGGCGGTTCGCTTAGCCGTCGGCCATCGCGGCGACGCGCTCGGCGGCGACCTCCTCGCCGGCGGCAGCTTCGCCGGCTGCGGCGGCTGCGGGCGCGGCGTGGGCGGTCTCGTGGTCGGGCGGCTTGGCGCCCTCCTTGGCCCAGTTCTCGTTGAATTCGACGCGCCAGCGGCCGTCCTCGGTCTGCTGGAGGGCAAGGTGGGCACGGAAGCTGCGCCCGGAGCGCCCGCGGAAGCCGCTGACGGGCCGCGCGGTGTAGCCGGTCTTGATCAGCTCGCGGGCGATGGCGGCGGGGAGCTGCTTGCCTGCTTTTGCCTTCCAGATGACGAAGCCGCAGCCGGGGTCGCTGCGCGACCAGCAGGAGTAGCCCTTGCGGTTTTCCATGATTGGATGCCCGCAGACGGGGCAGGGTCCGAGGTTGGCTTTGGGGATGCGGACGTCTTTGAGCGTTTCGTCGAGCATTTTGACGGTCTCGCGAGCGAAGCCGGCGATGTCGCCCATGAAGACCTCGCGGGCATCGTGGCCGTGCTCGATGCGGTCGAGGCGGTGCTCCCATTGGCCGGTGAGTTCGGGCGAGGTGAGCGGGTGCTTGCCGAGCAGCCGCACGACGTTGAGCCCCTTCTCGGTGGCGGCGAGGGAGCGCCCGTCGCGCTCTATGTAGCCGACGGCGATCAGGCGCTCGATGATCGCGGCGCGCGTGGCGGGGGTGCCGATGCCGGAGTCCTTCATCGCCTCGCGCAGCTCGTCGTCGTCGACAAGCTTGCCGGCGGTCTCCATCGCGCCGAGCAGCGAGGCGTCGGAGTAGCGGCGGGGGGGCTTGGTTTCCTTGCTGAGGCTCTCGATCTTGCGGACGTCGACCGGCTCGTCTGCGACCAGGCGCGGCAGGCGCTGATCGGTGCCCTCGTCCTCCTCGCCCCGCTCGGCGCCGGCGTCGGCGGGCGTCTGGTCGTAGACACCGCGCCAGCCGGGCACGATCAGGAGCTTGCCGCGGGTGCGAAAGACGTAGCGCCCGGAGCGCGCGGATTCGCCGGCGCGGATCGTGGTCTCCACGCGGGTGTTCTCGAAGACCGCCTCGGGGTGAAAGACGGCGAGGAAGCGGCGGGCAACGAGGTCGTAGACGCGGGCGTCGTCGTCGCCCATGCGATCGACTTTGTGCTCGCCGCGGGTGGGGATGATCGCGTGGTGGTCGGCGACCTTGCTGTCGTCGACGACGCGGGCCAGGGGGAGCTTGTCGAGGCCGACGACGTAGGCGGCGGCTTTCGCGTACTCGCCGCGGCCGCCGACGACCTCGGCGGTCGGCTTGATCTCGGCGATCATGTCGGTGGTGAGGTAGCGGGAGCTGGTGCGGGGGTAGGTGAGCGCCTTGTGCTCCTCGTAGAGGCGCTGGGCGGCGGAGAGGGTGCGCCGCGCGGAGAAGCCGTAGCGGGTGTTGGCGTCGCGCTGCAGGGAGGTGAGGTCGTAGAGCATCGGGGCGCGCTCGCGTTGCTCTTTGCACTCGAGCTTGGTGACGTGCCCTTGCTTGCCCTGGCAGGCCTCGACGATCGCCAGGGCTTCCTCGGCGGTGGCGATGCGGGGTTTCGCGCCGGCGTGGAAACGGCCGGTGTAGACGCGCTCGTCCTGCTCCCCGTCGAGCGGCGGCGCCGCGAAGATCGCGTCGACGAGCCAGTAGGGCTCGGGTTTGAAGGCACGGATCTCCTCCTCGCGGCGGGCGACGATGGCGAGCGTCGGCGTCTGCACGCGGCCGAGGGAGACGGCGCCGTCGAAGGAGGTGCGCAGCCGGATGGTGGCGGCGCGGGTCGCGTTCATGCCGACGATCCAGTCGGCCTCGGAGCGGGAGCGGGCGGCCTGCTCGAGCAGCGCGAACTCGGAGGCGGGGCGCAGCGAGGCAAAGGCGTCCTTCATCGCGGCGTTGGTCATCGAGTTCAGCCACAGGCGCTGGACGGGCTTGTCGGCGCCGGCGCGCTCGTAGAGGTAGGCGAAGATCAGCTCGCCCTCGCGGCCGGCGTCGCAGGCGTTGACGACCTCGCCGATGTCGGAGCGGCCGAGCTGCTTGGAGACGACGGACATCTGCTTGCGGGAGCGCTCGTCGCGGACGACGAGTTTGAAGCGGTCGGGCACGATCGGCAGGTCCTCGATGCGCCAGCGCTTGTATTTGGCGTCGTACTCCTCGGGCTCGGCGAGCTGGACGAGGTGGCCGACGGCCCAGGTGATAACCCAGTCCTCAGCCTCGAGTAGGCCCTCCTCCTTCTTGAACGTGCCGGGCAGGACGCGTGCGAGGTCGCGTCCGACGGAGGGCTTCTCGGCGATGACGAGGGTTTTGGCCATGGGGTCAGAGACTAGCGGCTGCCGTGCGGGCGGTTTTTGTTCGGGATCGTCCGCGCGTGGAAGCCCGCGGTCGGCGCGGGTCGGCGCGGGGCCTCCGTGCCCCGCGTCAGAGGCTGGCAAGCAGAGAGGTCGAGGCAGCCGGTACGAGCATTCACGCGGTGTCGCAGGGACCGGTGCCGACGGGTCCGTGAGCGGAGGCGAGCACGCCGGCGACGGTGGCGTTGGCGACGCCGTACCCGCCGGGGGGCCCGCTGCCGGTGGTGCCGGCAAAGACGGTGGTGAGCACGGCGCCGGCGGCGTTGACGAGCGGCCCGCCGGAGTTGCCGGGATGCACGATGCCGCGCAGGGGGGTGAGCAGGCGCGTGACGGGTCCGACGCCGTAGGCGTTTTGGGTGATGACGTCGCCGGTCGCGCCGATGCGGCCGGCGCGTACCGCGAACGGCCCGTTTTCGGGGTAGCCGAGGATCGCGCCGGCGGTACCGGCGGCGGGGTTGGCGACGAGGCGCAGCGAAGCGCGTGTGAGGCCCGGGACACGGAGCACGGCGAGGTCGTGGGTGGGGTCGAAGGCGATCGCCTGGGCGGGCAGGCCGGGGGGCTGGCCTTCGACCTCGATGGTGGTTTCGCTCTCGCCGGCGATGACGTGGGCGTTGGTGACGATCTCTTCGGGGCGGGCGACCCAGCCGGAGCCCTCGATCGCAAGGCCGCAGGCGGTACCGAGCACGCGCACGACGCTGCGCCCGGCGGCGCGGACGCCGGGTTCGGCGGCGATGCGCGGCGGCGGCGGCGCGAGCGCGGGTAGCGGGCCGGGGATCGAGGGCAGCGGATCCAGACGGGCGAGCGCGTCAAGGACGGGACCGGATGGCGGCAGCAGCTCGTTGAGTGCGCCGAGGATCGTGGAGCGTTGGATACTGGCGCGCAGTTGGGTCTCGCCGGGTACTTGGGCGACGACGGCGGCGACGATCCACACGACGCCGAGACCGATGGCGGCGCTGAGCAGCGCGCCGAGGGTGCCGTCGATCAGGCCGAGGCCGGGAATCGCGAGCGTGGAGCGGCGCAGGCGTAGGCCAAGGCCCTCGAGGCCGGAGGCGAGGATCGCGCCGGCGAGCAGGGCGCCGACGAGACCGAACGCGGGCGCATAGGGCGAGGCGGAGCCTTGCGGCAGCAGGAGGGGACCGAGGCGGGTGCCGATGAAGGCGCCCAGGGCGAAGCCGCCGAAGGAGAGGGTGGCGACGATGAACCCTTGGCGAAAGCCGAAGAGGGCGAGGATCGCGGCGAAGGCGACGATCAGCCAGTCGAGACCGGTCATACGCATGTTCTACCGTTCCGCGATGTGGGCATTGGCGCGGGTCGCGATGTGAGGATGGGTGCGCGGGCGCACGACCGCGCACGACGGGTGCGGCCGGTGATCGCGATTGCGGCGGTGGCGTTCGTGGCGGGGGCGATCGTCGGCGCCAACCAGCCGGGGCCGTCCTCGGCGCCGGCGCTGGCCGCGCATTTCGCGGCGGCGTGGGCAAGGGGCGACTTCGGGGCGATGTATGCGGAGATTGCGCCGGCGGCGCAGCGGGCGACTTCGCCGAGCGCGTTCGCAGCGGCGTATCGCCAGGCGGCGATGCTCGCGACGGTGAGCGGGATGCACATCATGGGCGGCCCGCGCGGCGCGCCCGGCGGCGTGGAGGTGGTACCGGTGCGGGTGCAGACGCGCCTGTTCGGGACGCTTTCGGAGAGCTGGCGCCTGCCGGTCGTGGCGGTTGGCGGTGGCGGGGGGGAACGGATCGCGTGGTCGCAGTCGCTGGCTTTTCCGGGGGTGGCGCCGGGGGAGCGGCTGCATCGCAAGACCGAATTGCCGCCGCGAGCGGCGCTGCTCGCCCGCGATGGGTCGGTGCTTGCCGAAGGTCCGGCGAGCACTCCGGGGCAGCGCAGCTCGCCGCTGGGCGCGGCGGCGAGTGCGGTGGTGGGCAGCGTGGGACCGATTCCGGCGGCGCGGCGCGCCGAACTGGAGGCAGCGGGCCTGCCGGCTGACGCGGTGGTCGGCGTGAGCGGCCTCGAGCTGTACTACGACGAACGCCTGCGGGGTACCCCGGGGGGAGAGTTGCTGGCCGGCGAATACGTGCTGGCCAGCGCGACGCCACACGCGGGCAGCGCGGTGCGCACCAGCGTCGAGCCGGCGGTGCAGAGGGCGGCGGTCGAAGCGCTGGGCGGGCAGTACGGGGGCGTGGTGGCGCTGGAACCGGTGAGCGGACAGATTTTGGGTGTCGCGGGGATTGGCTTGGAAGGCTTGCAGCCACCGGGGTCGACGTTCAAGATGGTGACGGTCACGGGGGTGTTGGAAGCGGGTGTCGCGAAGCCGGGGAGCACGTTCCCGTACGCGACGGAAACGACGCTTGACGGGGTTGGGCTGCACAACTCCGAAAGCGAGTCGTGCGGGGGGACGTTGACGGAGGCGTTCGCGGTGTCGTGCAACTCGGTGTTCGCGCCGCTCGGGGTCAAGCTGGGGGCGGCAAGGCTGGTGGCGACGGCCGAACGCTTCGGCTTCAACCACGCCGGCGGGATCGAAGGCGTGCCGGAGAGCACGATCCCGCCGGCCGCAGAGATCCAGGGCGAATTGGCAGTGGGCTCGTCGGCGATCGGCCAGGACATGGTGCTGGCGACGCCGCTGGAGATGGGAATCGTCGCGGCAACGGTCGCCGACGGCGGCAGGCGCCCGGTGCCGACCTTCAACCCGACGGCGACAGCCGCTGGACAGGGCGCGGGTCACAGCACGGAACGGAGCGGCAGCGCCGGGAACGACGGCGCGAACGGCGCGAACGGCGCGAACGAAGCCGGAACGCAGGGCGGCGGCGGGCACGGCGCGCCGGGCGCAGGAAGTGGCGGGTCGCCGGCAGGCGGGCGCGTGATGAGCGCGGCGACGGCGCGGGAGGTGCGCGAAATGATGGTGGAAGTCGTACGCGAGGGCACGGGCACGGCCGCGGCAATCGCGGGTGTGACCGTGGCGGGCAAGACGGGCACGGCCGAACTGGGAGGCCCGGGCAGCTGCACGAGCAGCACGCGCACGGCGGAAACGACGGCGACCAACCCGACGACGCACGAACCGGAAACGAGCGGTTGTGCGTCGAACAGCCCACAGAGCACCGACGCGTGGTTCGCGTCGTTCGCGCCGGCGTCCGCTCCGAAGATCGCGGTCGCGGTGCTGATGGTCCGCGACGGGTTCGGCGGCGCGACGGCGGCGCCGGTGGCCCGGCAGGTGCTCGAAGCGGGTCTTTAGACGTCCAGTTCCGCGGAGGCGGTTTGGTGCGGGTCGAGGGGGTCGACGATGCTGATCGTCAGCGGGCGGTTGTCGAGCGATTCGACTTTGATCTTGTAGAGCAGGAGCGCCCCCTGGGTCGGCCCGTCGTCGGCGACGGTGTTGTCGGCGGGAACCTGGTTCTTGGGGGGAACCATGCCGGACGGGTAGGCGAAGGGGTTGGGCGGGACGATCGGGTGGTAGACGTTGCCCTGGGTGTCGCTGATGGTGAGCCCGGTGGCGATCGGGTGGGGCGCGTTGGTGTTGTTGTAGACCTGCATGAAGACCCCGAACCACTCTTCGCCGGGGCGCAGTGCGCGCTCGGCGGGCGACAGGCCTTCCAGGTAGCCGGCGTCTTCGCTGTTCCAGGGGTTCAGCTCGCGCGAGAGCTGGACCTCGTAGACGAGCGGACCGACGTCGAGGTAGGGCGCGTTTTTGCCGGACGCCCCCGCATAGGTGCCGGTCGTAACGCGCGTGTGCGATTCGCCGCAGGCACCGAGCGCAAGCACGGCAAGCGCGACGGCGGCAAGCGAGAGGAGGTGGCGCGGGGTTGTGCGGAACATGCGAGGCGGCAGTCTACCCACCGGCTACCGTGACGCGCGTGCCACGGCCCTCGCCGCGCTCGATGATCGAGCGCAGACGGCGCATCGACTTCATGTTCTGGCGCCGCAGCCAGCTGCGGGCACCGAAGGACTCGAGCAGGCGGTCGGAGAGCGTTTGGGGTTGGGTCTCGAGCGTGAAGCGCACGCGGGTGCCGCCACCGGCGCCGGGGGCAAGCTCGAAGATGCCGAGGGTGCGCACACGGTTGCCCTTGCCGCCGCGGCCGGTCTCAACGATGCGGTAGGGCGGCTGCACCTCGGCGAACGTGACGTCGCCCCAGCTGAAGCGGTTGCGAGGGGCGGCGACGCGAAAGCGCGCGCCGGCGCCAAGGCCGACGGAGTTCTCGCGCGTGAGGTGCCAGTCGCGCAGGTAGTGGTCGGTGAACTCGGAGTGGTTGGCGATGTCCTGCAGGTAGGCGAAGACACGCTCGCGGGGGGCGTCGATCAGGATCGAGACGGTCAGAGGGTCCATCGGCGGCTGGGAAGTCTAACGAGCGCCCCCGGCGCAACGCACCACGGAGGGCGCGCGACACCATCCCAAAAAACACGAATCGCGCCCGCGTACGCGCGCACGCGCGATTCGCATGCCAACGTGAACACCCACACCCCACGTCCCCACACCCCTGAGGTCCACGAGCCAACCACCGGAGTGGAAGCGGCGGACGATGACGCACCCCGGCGGCCGGTAACCGGCCGCGGACCGCAAGGTCGAGGACACCGACAGCTACGCGGCGCCAGCGAGACGGCTGCGCTACGCGGCGCGAGCGGCGAGCCGCACGGTGTGCCCGCGCTCGGTGTGACGCACGGTCTCGCTGGCCGCTGGCGGCTCGTGGCGCAGCGATCTGCACAGCTCGCAGACGACGCCGGCGAGGCGCGCGTAGAGGTGGACGCGCTCGCCGATCAGGGGAGTGCGTCCGCAGTCGGCGCAGCAGGCACGGCCGGCGGCAAGCTCGCCAACCCCTCGGCGCAGGAGGAAGCGCTCCAGCTGCTGGGCGTCGGTGACGGGCGGCGCGAGCGTGCTCACGAGAGCGGGGTTCGGTAAGTAAGGCCAATCTCCTGCGCCAAGGCACCCGAACGGGCGTACCAGCGTGCCCTCCTCCCCGGCCTCCTCCCCGGCCCTCTCCCTCCCTCCCTCCTCCCGGCTCTCCCCCTCCTTCCTTCCTCCTCCTCCCTCCACCTCCCTCCCTCCTCCCTCGTCCCCGGCTCCCCCTTCCCTCCCTCCCTCCTCCCGGCTCTCCCCCTCCTTCCTTCCTCCTCCTCCCTCCACCTCCCTCCCTCCTCCCTCGTCCCCGGCTCCCCCTTCCTTCCCTCCCTCCTCCCGGCTCTCCCCTCCCTCCCTCCTTCCTCCTCCCCGGCTCCCCTCCTCCCCTCCTCCTCCCCGGCTCCCTCATCCTTCCCGGCTCCTCCCCGCTCCCTCCTCCTTCCCGGCTCCTCCCCGGCTCCCTCATCCTTCCCGGCTCCTCCCCGCTCCCTCCTCCTCGCCGGCTCCTCCTCGCTCCCTCCTCCTCGCCGGCTCCCCCCTCCCTCCTCCTCGCCGGCTCCCTCATCCTTCCCGGCTCCTCCTCGCTCCCTCCTCCTCCCCGGCCCTCCCTCCCCGGCCCGGCGGCCCCGTACGCCCACCAGCACCACGGCCACTCCGGCCGCGCCAGCCGTGAGTCTCGGAGCGCCCGTTTTTGCCCACGGACACGGTGCGCCAGTTTGTCGATCGCGGACGCCGCGCCGCCGGTTTGTCGATCGCGGACGCCGCGCTGTGGCCGGTTTGGAGCGATGCGGGCGAGGGTAAACCTCAGTACGCCATGCAGATGCTGCATCGGGCGCCCTCTCCCTGAACCCTTTTTGGAGGCCTTTTGCCTAGTCCCAGAGACGATGGCGGCTGGCCCGCAGAAAGAGTTGAGATGCGGAATTTCCGTTCATTTCCCGGAAAATTACAAGCCTTTTATACCGCGTCGCGGGAAGTCGCGTTATGATCGCCTGCAGGTTCCTTCGAGAGGTGGGTTCCACTACTTACCCAAACGGTAGAAGAGGAGCTGAGAGATGCTGGAGTCATTGACGTCGGGCACAATGGCGGGGGCCGGGTCGTTTCGTTGTCAACGCTGTGGATACGTGCTGACGCTGGCCGCCAGCGATGCCTTGAGCGACTGCCCGGGCTGCGGCGGCTCGAGTTTCGTGCGCGCATCGCTGTTTAGCGTGGGCCGTTTGGGTCGCGAGGAAGCGCTCTCCGCGGAGCCCGAGTTACCGGCTGAGCACGACGCCGAGTGGCTCGCGCAAGCGCAGGAGGCGATCGAGCAGCCTGGCGAGTACCTGCTCTACGAGGAGGATGGTGAGACGCGGCTGGTGGCCTTGACGCAGGAGTGGACTCGCGTGGGGCGCAGTCTCGCCGCGGACGTGCGCTTCGACGACCCGACGGTCTCGCGCCGGCATGCGTTGCTGGTCCGCCAGCCTGACGGCGTGCGCGTCCTGGACGACCGGAGCCTCAACGGCGTGTTCGTCAACGGCGAGCGAATCGAGTGGCGGATGCTGCAGGACGGCGACGAGATCATCGTGGGCCGCTACCGCCTGCGCTTCATGAGCGTCGTGGCGGTTCAGCCGGTTGGGCACACGGGCGGGTTGAGCGCAACCGCCAGCTGAGGGGCCCGCTGATCTCGAGCCTTTGATCTCGAGCCTTGGAATAGTCCAAGTCCCGACAGATCCGGGTCCCCCAGACGGACCCAGTTCCATCCGACGGATCCGCCTCGCGGCCACCCCAGCCCAGCCGGCCTCCCGACCACCCCAGCCCAGGCGGCCCCCCGGCTGACCCAGCCCAGGCGGCCCCCCGGCCACCCCAGCCCAGCCGGCCTCCCGACCACCCCAGCCCAGGCGGCCCCCCGGCTGACCCAGGCGGCCCCCGAGGCTTGAGAGCTTTGTACAGGGCGCTCTTGACAGGGCAGACCCGGGAGGGCTACCATCGGAGTGGAGAGGAAACTCACAGTCCGGTAATCGGCGCCTGGAAAACGCGTCCTGGGTTTTCGCCTTTCGAACGGCGGGGCCTCGGTCGGAGAGTGGTCGCGCTCCTCCATCCGCTCCTGGCCGGGCAGGAGGCGAGGGAGGAAGGCGATGTCGAATGGCAGCAGCTTGGGGAGCCCGTGGGGTACGCCTGACGTGCTCGCGACGCCGCTCGCCCGAGATGACCGGCGGCGCCGCGGCGATCCCCGCGCGCGGCTGATGGACGCGATGATTGCGACGGTGGCCTACCGGGGATACGACCGCACGACGGTGGAGCGGGTGTGCCAGACCGCGAGGGTGCCGGCGGCGGTGTTCGAGGAGCACTTTCGCGACAAGGAGGATTGCTTCGTGCAGGCGCTCGACGAGCTGTTGGCGCGCATCGGAGCGGAGGTGCGCGGGGCGCTTGGCTCGCGCGAGCTGCCGTGGGCGGCCCGGGTTCGAGCGGGGCTGCGAGCGCTGCTGGCGGCGCTCGCAGCGAACCCGGATGGGGCGCGCGTGCTGCTGGTCGAGTGCTTGAGCGCGGGTGCGCGAGCTTACGAGCGCCATGGCGCGCTTTTGGCGCCTTTGCCGGCGTTGCTGGAGGAGGGTCGTTTTCAGTGCGTCGACCCGGAGCACCTGCCGGCGAGCACCTCCGAAGGGCTGGCGGGGGGGGTGTGTGCGATTTTGCAGCGGCGAGCGCTCGAGGATCGCACGGGCGAACTGCCGCGGCTGCTGGGCGATATCGCCTACTTCGTGTTGCTGCCCTACCTGGGGCATCACCGCGCGCTGGTCGCAGCGCACGCCAAGCCGCTCGCGGCATGAGCGCAGGGGCAAACGGCTGACGGCTCGTCTGGGGCAGGGAGTAAACCGCCGTACTCTACTCCACTGGAGCGCTACGCCGCGCCCGACCCCGCAAGCTTCCGTCCGCCGCAGTCCTCGGCCACGCCCGCTCAACCCTGCCGGCCAACCCCTGCCGGCCCCCGGTGCACGCCCACGACCCGTGCAACGCACGCCCACGGCATTTGTGGCGCCACTATTTCAGCGGCGGCGGTGCGGTGACGTGCGGGAACTGGCTGGTGGCGCCTTCCCAGGTGAAGGGCCCTTGCTGCAGGCAGGCGGGCGCGGGGACTTCGTTGGCGGTGTTGGCGGGTTCTTTGACGACTTTCTTGATGACTTCGCCGTGGGGGCCTTTGCTTTCTTCGAGCTGGCCGTTGACGACGTGGTGTTCGATCAGCGCCACCATGGTGCCTTCTTCGATCGCGGAGCTGGGCGGGCCTTCGGTCATCGGCGCGGAGTTGGCGCAGTTGGCGGTGCTGAAGGATTGCAGTCCGCCGCTGCCGAGCAGGCTCAGGCCGCCGGTTTGGAAGTAGGGGTTGGCCCGGTTGACGCCGATGCGGTGGGTGTAGGCGGCGAGCGATTCGGGACCGACGGAGACGAGCCCACGCAGGTAGTGCTGCAACGGGCCAAATTCGCCGAAGTCGGCGTTTTTGTCGTGCGCCTGGGTGGCAGCGGTGAGGTTGGCGAAGAACGACTGGACCTCGGGGATGTAGTCGCCGGCGAACTGCAGCAACGGATCGATGTTGCGCAGCACGGGGGGCACGTTTTCGAGCAGCGGGACCGTGCCCTGGAGCCCTGGCTTGACGTAGGGCAGACCGCGTTTGGAGGCGGCGGCGAATGGACCGATGCCAGTGAGTAGGCTGTTGAAGCCGGGGGTGAACTTCTTGGTCGTTTCGAGCAGCGGCGTCAGCTCGCGCTCCCAGGCGCGCGCCTCGTCGAGCGCTGGCACGGCGGCGGCGGCGAGGCTGTCGAGTTCGCGCAGGGTGTTTTGCCCGCCGCGCTCGAACGCGGGGAAGTTGCGCCAGGCGTCGGCCCACTGTTGGCTGCTCTGGGCGAGTGCGTGGAAGGAGCGCTCGCCGTTTTCGATCAGTCCGCGGAGCTGGTGGTCGCGTTCGGTGAGCGCGTCGAAGACGACGCCGGTGTTGTGGATCGTCGCGGTCAGCGGGCCTTCCTGGGAGGCGAGGACGGTGACGAGCTTGTTGGCCTGTTCGACGAACGGTTCGAGTTCGGCGAAGTCGGAGTTGATCTGTTCGCCGCGTCCGTTGTAGGCGGCGGCGAAGCTTTGCTGCCACGCTTTGAAGGCGGAGCGCACGCGCGGTTCGAGCGCGGCGAGGATGTCGTCGAGCGTGACGGCGGGCTCGACCTGCTTCGCGGGCAGGGTGCCGCCGTCGGGTAGCGGGCGGGTGGGATGGGCCTGGGGGAGCAGTTCGACGTAGGTCTCGCCGAGCAGCGTCTTCTGGCGCAGGATCATGCGCTCGTTGGAGGGGATCGGGGCGTGTTCATGGTCCATTTCGACCGTTACGTGGTTGAGCCCGGCGGCGTCTGTGCTGAAGCCGATGACGTGCCCGACGCTGACGCCGCTGATCCGCACGTCGGATTGTTCGGCCAGCGAGAGCGAACGCGAGAGGTTGACCTCGAAGCGGTAACCCTTCGATTTCAGCGGCACGGGACCGCCGAAGGACTCCCACAGGAACAGCAGCAGCCCGAAGCAGCTGAGCGCGAAGAGCACGATCACGAGGATGTTGGCGAGGGTGGGCGCGCGCTTTTGCATCAGTGTCCCCCTGCTTCGGAAAGGGGCGCCTCGGCGTCGGGGCCTTGGCCGAAGACGCGGTCGGCGAGGCGGGCGTCGGCGTTGACGCTGCGCGCGAGGCTGGCGGCTTTTGCGGCGGTGGTGCTGGCGCTCGACGCCGCGCCGGCCGACTGACAGACGGCGGGGGTTGGTGGGTTGAGCAGTTTGATGATCAGCCCAGCGGTCGGATCGGCTTCGCCGACGGCCCTGATGAATGGAATCAGGCCGCAGTTGTAGTAGACGAGCACCTGCGCCAGCGACCCGTTGGCGTCGCCTGCGGAGACGGCGCTGTCGAGGTTGTGGTTGGCCCAGTCGAGGAAGAACAGGAAGCCGCCCTGGCCGGGTCCGGGGTTGTAGGCAAGCTCGTTGAGGAATTCGGTGAAGACGCCGAAGCCGGTCTTGAGCTGCGGGAAGGCTTCGCTGAGTTCTTCAACGGAGGGTGCGACGGTGTTGAGCACGGGCAGGATGTGGCGCAGCAGCGGGTTGATCTGGTGTTGAAGAATCGGCGTGCTCGTGGCGAAGAAGGCCCGCGCGGCGCGGTTGGCGGGAGCTAGGTCTTTCGCGAAGGGCTGGAGCTTGGTGAGCGCGGGCCTGACGACACCAAAGCTCTGTGATGCCTTGGCGAGCGCGTGGTTGGTGTCGTGCAGCACGCCGGGCAGCTGGCGCAGCGTTTCCTGGACCTGGCGATCCTCCTGGGAGAAGGTCGCGAAGACGGCGTTGGCGGAGTCCACGAGCGCGGCGAGCTGGGTGTCTTTGTTGCCGAGCGCTTCCATCAGCAGGCGGAAGTTGTGGATCGAGCTGGCGACGTCGGCCTGGCGCTTGACGACTTCGCGGCCGATCAGCGTGAAGTCGTGCCCGAGTGGCGCGAAGCGCTTGAACGTCGCGGAGAGGTTGGCGCCGTTGCCTTGCAACCCCTCGCCGGCGCCGGCGAGCAGTTCCTGCAGCGCGGAGCGCGTTTCGGTGTCGAGCGCGGCGAGCAGTTCGTCGAGGTTGCCGTCGGGCGCGGTCTGGTCGATCGGGACCGTGTAGCCCGCCGGCACGCGCCCGGCGGAGGGGTGGCCGGGGTTGACCTCGACGGTCTCGTCCTTGAGCTGCGTCTTGGGGCGCAGCAGCATGGTGGCGTCGCGGTAGATGTAGCGCGCATAGGTCGGGTCGAGGTTCATACTCACGAGCGCGCGCCCGTCCTTCAGTTCGACGCTCCCGATTTCGCCGATCTTCGCACCGGCGATCGTGACCTGCTGACCCTGCCCCGGGGCGACGGCCTGCGCGGTTTGGAATTCGCCCTTGAGCAGGAAGTGTTCGTGGCCGATGATCGGCACCCAGGCGGGCACCGAGAGGCGCTCGTGGGCGAGGATGTAGCCGGCGCTGATTGCCGCGATCACGATCATCGTGATGACGGCGATGAACGCGGTGCGGTAGCGCTCGATCTGGTCGCGGACGCCGCGACTGCCCTCGTGGGAAACGCGGTCCTCGCCGGACACGTGGCCGTTGCTCGGGACGTGGCCGTTCTCGGGGGCGCTCATCTGCCGACTCCTGCTCGGTGGCCACGCCGATGAGACGGCCGAGGAGCAAGCGAGGCCAGGACGCACCGGGCGTAGTGTGCTTGGCACATAAGCGAGGGAGGACGCAGCGTCGCGCAGCTCATCGGCCGTCTCATCCGCCGCTCCCGTCAGCTGGGCCCTGCGCAAGCGGGCCGTTGAATTCGGGGAGCTTTTGCTTGTAGCAGGCGACGAGCGGCCGGTAGGGCGGCTCGACCCCGGGGAAGCGCGGGCGAGTGCCTTCGGGCGCGAGCGAGGCCTGCGAGACGAGGCGCTCGTGCGCGTTGCCGGTGGGGTGCAGCTCGCCGGTCAGCTGCACGGGCTGGGAGATGATCGGGGTGCCGGCGCCGCCGCCGAGGAAGCGATCGCCGGTGCCGTTGCCGCTGAAGTTCTGGCCGAGGCTGGCGAGGCCGACCATCGCGTACCAGAATTCCTTGTAGTTTTCGGCGCCGGAGGTGTTCGGGCCGTCTTGCAGCTGGGCGGCGCCGGCGGGAAAGATCACATTCGACAGGCATTTGTTGAACAGGTCGATCTGATGGAAGAAGGCGGGCTGCGCGTCGATCAGCGAGGCAAACGCGGGCGCCGCCTTGCGCAGCGTGCTGGCGACGCCGCCGAGCGCGTTGGGCGCGAGCGTCGACTCGGTCTGGGTGATCCACGGATAGGCGGCCTTGATCGTCGAGGGCAGCGCTTCCACGCCGGGAATGAGATTGAGCGCGAACTCGCGCAGCGGCGGCGCGGTGGCGGCCAGTTCGGTAAAGCCCCGGTCGGCGTTGCGCAGCGCGGCGGGCAGTTGTGCGACGGCGCTGCGCAGGCTGGGCGACTGGGCGGCGAGGGCGCCGAGGAAGGTATTGAAGTTGCCGATCAGTTCGCCGAGCTGCTGCTCGTGCACGTCGAGCTGGGCGGTGACCTTTTCGACGCTGGCGAACAGCTTGGAGAGGTCGTGCGGTTCCTGGCCGGCGAGCGCCTGGTTGACGATCGCGGTGTCGCGCAACGCTTCGGGTCCGATCTGGTAAGCCTTGTTGAGCGCCTGGGCGCCGTTCAGGCCACGCACTTCGGGGGACTGTTCGGCGTCCTGCGCAGCGGTCGGCTTGGCGGTCAGCGCAGCGCCGTATTCGATCAGGAACGTTTGCAGGTTGGCGCGCGTGTCGGTGTTGAGCGCGTCGAGCACCTGGTCGAGCTGCACGGGGTCCGCTGTTTGGGTGACGGGGACCGTCGCACCGGAGGAGAGCGTGCGCGCAGCGGGGCTGCCGGGCTGCAGTTCGACGAAGAAGTTGCCTTCGAGGAAGATGCGGGGGCGGATCTTGAGCGTGGCGTCTTCGTGGATCGGCAACCCGCGCCCTTCGATTTCCATCGTGACCACGCCGCCGTCGCCCTCGCGGCGGACCGCAGTCACCTTGCCGACGTTCACGCCCGCAATGCGCACGGGCGACTTGGGCGCGATGTTGACGACGCTGTTGAACTGCGCGTTGAGACGGTAGCCGTGTTTGAACGGGAGGTGCTTGGTGAAGGCGAAGTAGATCGCGATTGCGAGCACGATCACGAAGACGATCCCGAAGCGAACGGGGTTCGAGCGTTTTTGCAGCTCGGAGACGGGGACGTGACCGCGCCGTTTGAAGAAGCTCGGACGGCTCACTTCTTGCCTCCACTGGTGCTTGTGCCCGTTGTCGTGCTGGAGGTTTCCTTCGGGAAGTATTTGAGCACGGACGCGGGGTATTTTTCGCTGAGGGCGTTTTCGCTGCGCTTGGTCGCTTCGTGGAGCGTGCCGAGCGTGGTCGAGGTGTTGCCGATGACGGTTTTGCCGACGGCGTAGACCTCGTTGGCCGCTTCGCACTCCTTCGGCTGCCCGGGACCGGCGACGTTCGGGTAGGGGTTGTAGTGCAGGTGGTTGTTTTCGATGACCTGATGCGTGAGGGGGCTGGTTTCGATCGACGGGCCGTTGGCGGGAGCGGAGGCGGGCAGGCCCTCGTTGTTCGGCCCGGACGGGCTGAAGACGGGGACCGCGCGCGCGAGCGTGCCGACGCCGACGTTCTCGGAGAGCAGGTTGGCGATGTTGCGGAAGGCGAGGGTGAAGTAGTTGCAGACGGTCTGCGCGGGCGCGAGGCCTTCCAGCAGCGGGGTGCCGAGTTGCACCGTGCGGTTGAATTCTTCGAGGCCGAGGGCGACGAACGGGTTTTCCGAGAAGGACTTGAAGGCCTGCAGGGCGCTGGCCAGCTCGTGGTTGGTTTCGCTGGCGGTGCGCAGGTTGACGGCGCCGACTTCGAAGGCGTGCCCGAGCTGGCCGGCGGTGCTGCGCAGCAGAATCGCGCTCGGCTTGAGCAGACGCATGAACTCGGTGGTCTTTTCGATGAAGGGCGCCTCGTAGGGCAGCGAGTGGATCCCCTGGTGCAGCGCAGCTGGACCGTCGCGGATCGTGCTTTCCAGCCCGGGCGCAGCGGTGGCCCACGCGGTGAAGAAGGTGTCGAGGTCGTTGAAGAACGCGGCCTGCTGTTCGGCGACCGGCGCAACCTGGGTGGCGGCTTTGTCGAAGGCGGCGAACAGCTGGCGCAGGCCGGTCTGCGGCGAGGCGAGGTTGTGCAGCACGGGGACCGCGTTGGTCGCGAGTGGGCGCAGCGTGTGAATCGTTTCGTTGAGGCCGGGGCCGCGTGCGGCGAAGGCGTCGCCGAAGGTGTTCGTGTTCTCCTGCAGCGCGATCCGCGTCTGCTTGTCGAACATGTTGAAGAAGTCCTGGATCTGCACGGGCTCGCTGGACTGCGAGACGGGGATCGTATGACCGGGGAGGAGTTTCTGCTTGGAGTGCCCGCGGGTGAGTTCGAGGTACTTCAGGCCGATCGTTGAGACCGACTCGACGAGCGTGCGCGTGTCGACGGGCAGCGGCTCGATCTTCTTTTCGAGCTTGAGTTCGGCGATTGCCGTCACCCGGCCGGTGGCAGGGTTCTGGTGGGGCGTGAGAGCGCTCACGACGCCGATGCGCCGGCCGGCGAGGCGCACCTCGTTGCCTTTCTGCAAGCCCGAGGATTCGGGCAGTTCGGCCTTGATGTCGTAGGTCGGGGTAAACGGGAGGCCGTTGTTGGCGTTGTAGGAGATGTAGACGGCGACGAGCGCGATCAGAATCGTGATCGAACCGATCAGCAGCGGGCTGGCGGCGAGTGAGCCGCGACGACGACGGGGGTTCATCAGGGCACCTCCGCCGGGTTGCAGCCGAGCAGGCCGCTGTCGGTGAAGGGCGCTGAGCCGTCGCTGGGTGCCGGCGAGGCGGCCGCCCCGGGGCAGCGGCGCAGCTGGCGCAGCTGCAGGCCCTGCACGCCTTCCTGGGGGGTCGCGGGAATCAGCTTTTCGCCGGAGAGCTTGAAGTTGTCGAAGACGAAGGAGGTGTGCGCGTAGTGGCCGTTGGCGTCGTAGTAGCCGGAGTCGGTACCGAAGTCGCGCGAGGCGCTGAGCAGGTCGGGGGCGTAGGGCCCGAAGAAAGAGGTGATCGGCACGGATTCGCGCAGGGAGCGCACGGAGGGGGGAACGCTTTCCTGTACGGCGTGCGCGAACGCGGGCAGCGCGAGCGCGGCGTCGGTGAGATCGTTGGCGGGCCCGGCGCGGCTGACGGCGAGGCTGAGGTTGTGCACCACTGGCGTGGCGTCGTTCAGCAGCGGGGTCAGGCGTGCGAGGAACGACGCGAGTTCGGCGGTGTCGGGCTGCGCGACTTTGGCGAGGCTGCGCAGCGCGGCGAACGTCGCGGGCAGCTTGGCGAACGCGCTGCTGCCGGCGGCGAGGGTGGCGGGCAGCTGGTGGACGCCCTGCTGCAGGCTGGCCTGCTCGGCGGCGAGCGCCGCGTTTACTTCGTCACCGTGCCCGATCAGGCCGGCGAGCGCTTCGCGGTGGGCGGCAATTGTCGTGACCGCTTGGGCGGTCTTGACGAGGAAGTTTTCGAACGTCGGCTGGTCGCGGTTCAGCTCGGAGAAGATGCGCGTGGCGGAGGCCAGCGTGGGGCTGAAGTATTCGGCTGAGAGGCCCGCCGCGGCGGAAACCCCGGCGTAGGATTCGGCGTTGCCGACGAACAGCTGCTGCAGACCTTTGAGCGTGCGCGGGTTGAAGGTGTCGAAGAGCTGGTCGAGGTCGGTGGTGCCTTCGGTGTCGTTTGTCTGCAGCGTCGCATTGGCGGGCAGCGCCGGACGGTTGTTGGGGCCGGGCGAGAGCGAGACGTAGCGACCGGCGACGGTCGTCAGGGAGGGGACGCGAATCTGCGCGGTGGTCCCCTGGTGCAGGGGTGTGAGCGAAGATTCGACGTGGATCGTGACGCGCGCCTTGTTGTCGTGGGTGAGCGTGATGTTGGTGACGCTGCCGACGGGCACGCCCCCGACCTGCACCTGATCGCCGCGCACGAGCTGGCTGGCGTTGTCGAACAGCAGGTTGTAGGTGGCGCCACCGCCCCCGGCGAAGAGCAGGTAGGCGACGATCGCCACCACGAGCGCGAGCGCGCCGACGGCGAACCAGCGCGCGCGGCCAGGCCCGGCGGGAGCGCCCGCCGGCGGGCGTGCGGTGGGAATTCCGGGCGCGTCGGGGCCGCGCAGCGGCGGGCGGCTGGGCGGGGTTGCGGTTGCCATCGTTCAGCCGCCCCTCGTATTGCCGGTGGAGGCGCCGCCGGCGCTTTCGGCGGCGTTCCCGAACGGGGCGCCATCCGCGGACGGAGCGCTCGTGGTGGGTTCGCCGCCGGCGCCGGCGCCGGGGGTCGTCGTGTTCGCAGGAGCGCCTTCGCCCGGGGCGGACGCACCGGACGATCCGGGGTCGGGGATCGCGGCGCTCGAGGGCTTGCCGGCGACGGTCGGGTTGGGGATCTCGCCGAGGCGCGCGATCAGGGCGAGCCACTGCGCGGGCGTGAGTGGGGAGGTCTCTACGCGTGCGGCGTGCGCGGCGCTGCTGGGAGCTTCGAAGTCGATGTGGATCAGACCACGGTCGGAGGGCAGGGTGAGCGTGTTGGCGGTGCCGGGATAGCTGAGCGAGCCGGTGGCGATCAGGCGGGGGCGCATCGTGCCTTGCAGGCGCAGCAGCAGGTGCATGGCGATGTCGGCGAGCGAGCCGGGCGTTTCGTGCCCGGCGATCGGCAGGCCGTCGATCGCGGAGATGTCGAAGGCGTCGCCGGCCGAGTTGGAGGCGGCGCTGCCGGCGGCGGCTTGGTGTGCGCAGCCGAGCGAGGAGACGGTGGGAACGCAGTCCGGAGACGGAGAGGAACTCCAGGGCGGCGAGGACGCGGCGGTCGACTTGGCCGGCCTGGATGGCACCGCGCCCGCAGCCGGTGGCGAAGGTGACGTTGGGGTCGCGCAGCAGCTCGCGCTGGAGTTGGGGCTTTGACTCGAGCAGCACCTGGCCGGCGGTGGGGGAGGTGGTCAGGAAGGGGTTCGCGCCGCGGGCCCTGAAGAGCGAGGTGTTTTCCAGCTCGACCCAACCGTCGAGGATCGGCTTGGGGTCGATCAGCGGGGCGCCTGCGCCGGCGGGACGGATCTGGAAGAGCAAGTGCGCTTCGGACCCGCCTTCGGCACTGGCGAGGTGCCCGAGCACGGTGCCGGCGAGCACCTCGACGCCGGGGCGTAGCGCGTGCAGGTAGACCTCGTTGGGCCCGGCGCGGAACGAGCGCGGCGCCGCGGCCGACGGCGCCGGCTTGGGCAGCGCGGGGGCAGGCGTCGGTGTGGCCGGCACCGCCGGGGTTTCGAGCGAGGCGGCCGCGCCGAGCGCGAGCGTGGAGCTGACGGCGCCTGCGGAGAGCAGCGAGCGTGGCTGCACACCGGCGCTCGCTGGCGCGCTGGGGCGCGGCCCGACGTCGAGGCTGGGAGCGGGCGAGTGGCTTGCAGCAGTGGTGTGCTGGCGCGGCTCGAGCACGGGGTACAGTTCGGCGACGTCGCCGAGGTCGGCGTAGGTGTAGGTGTTGCCGTAGGCGTCGCGCAGGGAGATGTAGTGGCCGAGCGTTGGCGTGTCGCCGGTGGCGACGATTTGGCCGTCCTGCACCGCGATCGCCGGTGAGCCGGCGGGGGCGTAGATCGTCGTGCCGGGGAGCGTGCGCGGCTGCCCGCCGCCTTCGGCTGGCAGGGTCGGGAAGCCGTCGGTGAAGTGCGAGGGGGCGTGGACGGGGAAGCGCGATTCGGTCAGGCCGGTGATCGCGCTGAGCAGTTCGGGCGGGGTGCCGTCGAGTAGCTGGGCGCGCAGCATGACGGCTTCGACGTAGGCGGGCGAGTGGTTGTAGGAGAAGATCGCCGCGCGGATATGGCTGGCGCCACCGGCGGCGGCGAGGTAGCGCGCGGCGGCGAAGATGGCGTCGGCGGGGTTGTAGGGGTCCTCATAGCCGGAGCCGTTGGCGTCCACCCCGTAGCGCGCCCAGGAGGATGGGAGGAACTGCATCCAGCCCTCGGCGCCGGCGCTGGAGACGCTGAGGTCGCGGCCATAGTCGGTCTCGACCTCGTTGATCGCGGCGAGCACCTGCCAGGGGATTCCGTAGGCGGCGCCGGCGGCCTGGTAGAGCGACAGCAGGAAGGGGGGCACGCTGAAGCTTTCGATGTAGAACTCGGGAACCGCACCGACGGGGGCGCCGAGCGCACCGGGGAACGGGGGTGTCAGCGCGGAGGGCAGCGGCGCGGTCTTCGTGGGGAGCTTGGCGGCCGAACCGTGCTTGGCGGCGCTGCCCGGCTTGTGCTTGGCGCTGCCCGTGTGGCGCCCGGGCGCGAGGGCTTGCGGGTGGGTCGGCGCGCTCGATGGCTGCTCGGTCGGAGCTTGGCGGCTTTGTGTTTGCACTTCGGGCGTCGTGCCGGTGTTGCTGGAGCCGGTCGCCGGCGCAGTCGTCGTCGGCGCGGTTGTCGTGGCCGGCGCTGGCTGGGTGCTGCCGGCACCGGGCGAGCCCGCTTCGGCGGCTGCGCCGGGCTGGGTCGAGCTGCCGGGTTCGGCGGGGCTCTTGCCCGCGGTTTCGCTTTCGGTCGCGGGCGCCGAGACGGGTGTCGTCGTGGTCGCCGTGGGTTCGCTCGTGAGCGCGAAGGGAGCTGCGGCGTGCGCAGCGGCGGGGGTTGGCGCCGCGGTCGACAGCACCGCTGTCAGGACGGCCGCCAGACACGCGACGAGCGGCGCGCGAGGCCGTCGCAGGAGAGGTGTGGTGGGTCGTGCGGAGGTCATCTGGCTGTGGTGAGAGCGGGGGTCATTCGCCGAGCAGGTAGTTGAGGAGCATGCCGTCGGCTTCGGTGCTTTCGCTCGGCGGCGTGTAGTAGGTGGTGCCCGCGCTGGCGCCGCCGACGGGCTGGGCGGTGGTCGAGCCTTTGGCGGGCAGCAGCCCGGCAGCGGCGGCGAGCCCGCCGGTGGAGGTTTCAGAGCCGGGGTACTCGGCGATCGCCTGCGCGGCGGTGGCGCCGTGGGCGATCGCGGCGACGCGCGCCATGTCGACCGTCTCGCCGTTCTGCGTGGAGGCCGCGCTCGCCTGGGCCGAACCGCCGAGGTTGATGAAGTTCGCGGTGCATTCGGGAACGGGCACCGTCTTGTAGAACGCGCAGAGTTTGCCGACGCCGACGCCCCGCACGAAGTGGCCGAGCGCGTTGTAGCCGTTGGCGTTGTTGGCGCCGAGGAAGATCAGGTCGAGCAGCCGCTCCAGGCCACCGGTGGCACGGACGCTGGTGAGGAGGTTGGCGAAGTTGCTGGCAAACGGCTTGGCGTTCTTGCCGAGGGTTTGGAAGCGGCGCAGCAGCGGCTGGGAGGCGACGAGCCCGGATTCGATGCCTTTGGAGGCCTGGCCGAGGGTCGTGAAGAACTTCGTCGTGCTGTTCGAGAAGCCGGGGAGGTTGGCGAATGTGCGGTCGATGCCGGGCGCGGCGACGCCGAGGTTCGCGAACACGGGAGTCGTCTGCTCGGCGAGCGCTTCCAGGCGTTTGAGCGCGGGGCCGAGCTGGTGCAGGAAGGCGGGGAAGCTGGCGAGGTCTTCGGCGAGCGCGCCACGGTTGCGGGCGGTAGCCGTGGCGACGGTGTTGCTTTGGGCGAAGAATTCGGCGAACTGCTTGCGTTCGCGCGCGATCGGGGCGAGCGCGCGGGCGCCTTCTTCGGCGAGGTTGCCGAGCAGTTTGTTCTCGGAGGCGAGCAGGCCGATCACCTTTTCGAGTTCGCGCAGCGCGGGGTTGGAGCGGTGCAGGACGGCGTTGAGGTCGCTGCCGCGCCCGGCGAGACCGGCGCCGAGTTCGTTGATGATGATCGCCAGGCGCTGGTTCTCGGGCAGGTGGTTGATGTCGTTGAGCTGGTCGACGCCGACTGGGCTTGCGGTGTTGGCCACGGGCAGCAGGTACTGCCCGGCGCCTTCGTGGCCGGCCGGGATCTTGTGCAGGGGTGGGGGGAGGGGCGTGCCTTCGGCGCGCGCTTGTGTGGGCAGGCAGTCCACGTACTTCTCGCCGATCAGCGCTTGCGGCTTGATCGTGCAGGAGGCATCGGAGCGGAAGTTCTGAAAGCCGGGGTTGGCGATTTCCAGGGTGACGGCGGCCTGGCCCTGCGGGGTCGGCGTGACGGAGCCGATCCTGCCGACCTTGACGCCGTCGATCTTGACGTCCTCGCCGCCGATCGCGTTGCCGGCGTCGTCGAAGATCGCGCGCACGGTGTAGCCGCCGCTGGAGCCGCCGGCGGCGGTCGCGAGCAGGATCACGGCAAGGAGCACCGCCACGCCGAGCGCGGCGGCGAGCGCTGCTAGAAGACCTCTCCTCCTCGACGACCCGACAGTACCCGTCTGCAACAAACCGGTCCTTCCTCATCTGCTGTGCCAGCCGATCGGCGACCGGCTAGCGATAGGGCGACCCCATTCGGCAGCCGCCCCGACCTTCAACGCACGGCACGGTATCCCGAAGGATACCGTGCCAGTGAGCTAGTACTCTATCCTACGGCCTACTTTTTGTGTTTGGGGCACGGCACGGAGACCGAGCCGGGCACCGTTTCACCGCTGTAGAACGTGATTTCGTAGCGTCCGGTGAGCTTGCCGTGGCACGTGCTGGGCACGGTGCCGAACGAGATCAGCTTCTTGCCCTGCTTGAAGGCGGCGCCGAGCTTGATCTTGAACTGTTCGGCGGAGGCGGCGAGCGCCCCGGGCACCGTTTCGATCAGCGGCACCTGTGCTGTGCCGATGACGCCGTTGGGCGTGTTTTCGTAGGTGGCGGTCGAGAATTCTTCCAGCGAGACGGGCGTGGTGCCGACGATCGAGAAGATCAGGCCGCCGCCTTCGTTGAAGAAGCCCTGCACTGTGACCCGCTCGTGCACGCGTTCCCCGCCGAAGCTGACGACGCCGTTGGCTTCGCCCGGAGGGCTGGCGATCGACTTCAGCGGGCAGCCCGGGGCCCCTGAGTGCTGCAGGGTCGCCCTCGAGCAGCGCGCGAAGCCGGCTTCATGCAGCTTGGTTCCCTTCGGCAGGAATACCTTGATCTGCTTGACGGGCGAGGGGAAGCCGCCGTATTCGGTGCCGCTGATGTGGGCTTCCAGTTCCAGCGCGGCGGGCGCGCCGAGGATGTCGCCGGTGCCGGGCCAGGTGGCGCCGCCGTTCGTGCGGGGGTTCTTGGGGATGGGGACGATCGCCGCGCGCGCGGTCACCGTCGGCGCCGCCGAAGCGGCTGTGGCCGTCAGGCCGCTGAGGCCAAGCGCCCCGAGACCCAGCAGCGCGAGATATGTGGATGCTTTGCGCATCATCGCTTTCTCTCTCCTCTATGTACGTGTTGATGTGGTCGATCCGCAGTCGATCCGGGTAGCTCCGAACCATGTGCGGCCCGGCGACATCGAAGCCTTCCGGGCCTCCCAGCCCGGAGAGCAGCGGTGGTTCTCTGGTCAACCATATCTGTCGCGGGTGATGGGTTCAAGCCGCACGCAGGCGGACTTGCAGACGGACGTCCGCCATTAGCTTGACAGATCAAGCCGCTGGACGACCCGCCGCAAGGGGCCCGTCGGGTTGACACCCGGTCGGTTCCCTGTCTATGTCTGAGCACCGACAAATCCATCGGAGTCAACCTCACGCTCCAGTAGAGGGTTAGTTTGCTCGAACGCGGTCCTCGGAGGCGGCCAAGCCGGAGGCGGCCCGCCCTGAAAGCGGGTCGCCTCCGCTGGGCACCCTGCCGACGGCCGATGTCGACCAAGATCGATATACACCTACTGGAACACATCAGGGCGAGCAGAAGACCGATGGACTCCGAGGCCGCGTGGGATGCCTATTTGTGTTTGGGGCACGGCACGGAGACCGAGCCGGGCACCGTTTCGCCGCTGTAGAAGGTGACTTCGTACCTGCCGGTGAGCTTGCCGTGGCAGGTGTTGGGCACCGTGCCGAACGAGACCAGCTTCTTGCCCCGCTTGAAGGCGGCGCCGATCTTGATCTTGAGCTGTTCCTCGGAGGCGGCGAGCGCCCCGGGCACCGTTTCGACCAGCGGCACTTCGGTCGTGTTCACCGGCCCGGTGGGGGTGTTGACGAAGGTGGAGAGCGCGAATTCTTCCAGCGAAACGGGCGTCGTGCCGATCGCCGAGAAGATCAGGCCGCCGCCTTCGTTGAAGAATGCCTGGATCGAGACGCGCTCGTGCACGCGTTCGCCGCCGAAGCTGACGACGCCGTTGCCTTCGCCCGGAGCGCTGGCGATCGACTTCAGCGGGCACGCAGCGGGGCCGCCTTTCTGCAAGATCGCCTTCGAGCAGCGCGAAAAGCCGCTTTCGTTGAGCTTGGTGCCCGGGGGCAGAAACACCTTGACCTGCTTGACGGGCGAAGGAGAGCCGCCGTATTCGGTGCCGCTGATGTGGGCTTCCACTTCCAGCGCCGCGGGCGCACCGAGGATGTCGCCGGTGCCGGGCCAGGTCGGGCCGCCGCTCGACAGGCGGAGATTCTTCGGTATCGGGACGATCGCCGCGCGTGCGGTTATCGTCGGCGTCGCGGAGGCGCCGACGGCTGCAGGACCGCCGAGGCCAAGCGCCCCCAGACTCAGCACAGCGAGATATGTTGACGCTCGGCGCATCGTCGCTCCTCTCCTCTATGTACGCGTTGATGTGGCTGACCCGCAGTCGATCCGGGCGATTCCGAACCATGTGCGGGCCGCCGACCCCGAAGCCTCCCGGGCCTCCCAGCCCGGAGAGAGCAACAGTGATTTTAGTTAACCATACGTGTAGCACACTTTGCCTGTAGTGGATGTTGCTGGGGCCGCACGCGCGACTTGCAGGGGGCGTCCACGATGCAGTCAGCCTGAGCAGACAGGCGGCGTGACGCCGAGCCGGCGGGTGTGGAAGTTTTGAATGGGCCGCCCTGGCGGGCGGCCCGTGGAGGGGTTGTTGGCCCGCCCACGGGCCGAAGATCGATATACACCCGTTGGAACACCCCGAGGCGAGGAGAAGAGACCGATGGACTTCGAGCCCAGCGCGCGCTGCAAGGAGCTGACCGAGCAGCTTGGCGTTTTCATGGACGACCACGTTTACCCGGCGGAGGAGCGTTACGCGCGCGAACTGCGCGAGGCTGGCGACCCGCACTGCCAGCCGGCGGTGATGGAGGAGCTGAAGCAGACGGCGCGCAAGCAGGGGCTGTGGAACCTGTTCCTGCCAGACCCGGATGATGGCGCGGGATTGTCGAACGTGGAGTACGCGCCGTTGGCGGAGATCATGGGGCGCAGTCATATTGCAGCGGAGGCGTGCAATTGCAGTGCGCCGGATACGGGCAACATGGAGCTGCTGCACCGCTTCGCCTCACCGCAGCAGCGCGAGCGCTGGCTAACGCCGCTGCTGGACGGCGAGATCCGTTCGGCGTTCGCGATGACCGAGCCCGACGTGGCCAGCTCGGATGCGACGAACATCGCGCTGCGGATCGAGCGGGTCGGCGGAGAGTATGTGCTGAACGGACGCAAGTGGTGGATCTCGGGCACGCTGCACCCGCACTGCCGGATCATGATCGTGATGGGCAAGACGCGCACCGACGGGCCGCGACACACGCAGCAGAGCATGGTGCTCGTGCCGCTCGATACGCCGGGGGTGCAGATCTTGCGGGGGCTGCCGGTGTTCGGCTACCAGGACCACGAGGGCCATGCGGAAATCCTCTTCGAGGACGTGGGGGTGCCGGCGGAGAATTTGGTTGCGGGCGAGGGCGAGGGCTTCATGATCGCCCAGGCGCGGCTCGGGCCGGGACGGATACACCATTGCATGCGCTCGATCGGCGCGGCCGAGCGGGCGCTGGAGGCGATGTGCAGAAGGGCGGTCGCGCGCAGCACGTTCGGCCAGCCGCTGGCGGCGAGGGCGAACATCGGGGATTGGATCGCCGAGGCGAGGGTGGAGATCGAGATGGCAAGGCTGCTGACGCTGAAGGCGGCGTGGCTGATGGATAGGGTCGGCAACCGCAGCGCGCGGATGGAGATCGCGGCGATCAAGGTCGCGGCGCCGAGCATCGCGCTGAGGGTGATCGACCGCGCGATCCAGGTCCACGGCGGCGGCGGGGTGAGCGACGACTACCCGCTGGCGTGGATGTACGCGCATCTGCGCACGCTGCGGCTCGCCGATGGCCCCGACGAGGTACACAAGCAGAGCATCGCGCGACGCGAGCTGGCGCCGTACATGCCAAAGGAGTGAGGCGGGCGCGGTGGCCGACGCCGGCGAGCCCCGGGCGACGAGCGCCGACGCGGCGACGCCGGCGGCACTCGCTGACGACGATGCGCCGGCACCGCGGTCCCCGATCGTCTCGCGCGCCGGGCGGGAATCGGGCGTAGCAGGGGCATCCGAGCGCGACGCGGCACGGCAGGCGACCAAACCGGCGCGGGCGGTGCACCTAACCGACGCGCTGCTCACGCTCGCCGCGGGGATCGCCGCGGCAATCCCGGTGATCGCCGCGACTGTGAGGGCGATCGAAACGGGGTGGGTGCCGGTCGCCGACAGGGGGATCATCGCGACAAGGGCGCACGACGTGTTCACGGGGCACATGCCGCTCGTCGGCCAGTACACGTTGGCGGGCGAAGTGACGGGCCATGTGACGCACAGCCTTGGCCCGATGCTGTTCTGGCTGCTGGCGGTGCCCGCCTACTACGGCAGCACGGTCGGGATGACGGTGGTGATGGGCGCGACGAACACGTTGTCGATCGTGGGCTGTGTGGCGCTCGCGCGGCGCCACGGCGGGCGGGTGCTGATGGTGATGAGCGCGGGCGCGATCGCGCTGATGTGCCAGTCGCTGGCGGCCGAGACGTTCCACGACGTGTGGAACCCGTCGGCGGGCCTGTTCCCGTTCACGCTGCTGATCTTCCTGTGCTGGTCGGTGGCGTGCGGCTCCTACCGGCTGCTGCCACTGACGGTGGTGGTGGCGAGCTTCGTGGTGCAGACACACCTCACCTACCTCCCCCCCACGCTCGCGCTGCTGGCGGTCGGCCTCGGAGGGCTCACGGTGGGCTCGGCAGCGGGGCACAGGCGACGGCGCAGAGAGGTGCGTGCCGCCGGCTCGACCCCGGCACACGCCGCCCCCACCAGCAACGACACCGCCCCCGCCCCCGCCCCCGACGACGCCGCCCCCACCAGCAACGACACCGCCCCCGCCGGCGCCGGCGGCACCGCCACCTCCACCACCGCCAATGACACCATCCCGACCCGCGGCCAGCGGCGGCGGCGCACGCTTGGGTGGGGGCTGGCGACGGTGCTCGCCGCGGCGGCGTGCTGGAGCGCGACGGTGGTGGGCCAGCTCACCGAACACCCGGGCAACCTGACGCTGGTGGCGCGGAGCGCGACCACGCACAAGGCGACGGAGGGCGGGCAGGTGGGATGGCATGCGGTGGTGCGCGCGGTGGGGGTGACGCCGTGGTGGCTGCAAACGCCGAGGAGCCGGTGGCAGCGCAAGTACGAAGTGCGGGCACGTCCGAGCGCTGCCGCGACCAGATCGTGCATCGCGCTGCTGACGGCGCTTGCGCTCGTGCTGCTCGGGGCGCTGCTGTGCCGGCGGCGCGCAGTGGCGGCGCTGGCAGCGTGCGCGCTGGTGCTGTGCCCGGCGCTGGCTGCGGTGGCGGCCGCGACACCGACGCCGCGGGTGCTGTCGGCGACGCTTGGGTACACGATGTGGTGGGGCTCGCAGGCGGGGATGGCCGTGTGGCTGGCGCTCGCGTGGGCGGTGTGGCTGTGCGTGGCATGGGGAGCGCGTCGCGCGACGCAGAGGACCGGCACGAGCGCCGGCCACGCCGGCGCTGTCGCGGCAAACGCCGCCGGCGCATCGAACCCGGCGACCTTCGGCATCGCCAAGCCGACACCGCGTGGCGCAATCGCCAGTCCGACACCACGTAGCACGAGTGCCGCGACACCGCCCGGCACGGTGGCGGACCCTGGGGCATACCCCGCCAAGATCCGCACGCACGCACGCGCAGCGTTGCAAATGACGTTCACCCTGCTCGCTGTGGCTGTCGTCGCGGTCGCGGGCGAGACGGTGGCGGCGCAGGGCCAGCCCGACGAACACGCGGTGACCTACGCGCCGATCCGCAGAATCGACGCGCGCCTGAACCCGCTTGTGCCGCGTGGCGGAAGCGTGCTGCTGGAGGGCACGCTCGACGGCGCGACGATGCCGGTGAAACCGGCGGTGCGCTACTTCCTGGTGGCGCGAGGCACGCGGGTGCTGGCGCCGGGCTCGCGCATGCGGCTGGGCGACTGGTACGAGCTGTACGACCGACCGTACCGCGAAGCGATCTACCTGAGCGATGTGCCAAGGCCGCCGGTCGAGCACGTGCCGCTGGCATTCGCCGTGCGTTTTCGCGAAGGGCGCACGCGCAACACGGTTTACGTTTGGATCTCCCGCCATCCGGGGCGCTGAGAGGACCAACCAACGCGCCTGTGGACCCGGCCAGCGGGCCAGCGCGAGGCGCCCTCAGGCTCCGAGCCGGCGCGGGCGCCCTCAGGCTCCCGGGCAGCGCGAGGCGCCCTCAGGCTCCCGGCCAGCGCGAGGCGCCCTCAGGCTCCCGGCCAGCGCGAGGCGCCCTCAGGCCCCCGGCCAGCGCGAGGCGCCCTCAGGCGCCGGCCGGCGCGGGGCGCGCCTTCGCACGTGCCCCCCCACCGCGCGTGCGGGAGGAGGCGGCGGGCGCCGGGGAGGGCGCCGGCGCTCGATCGAGCGCCGCGGCGACGGACGACGCCTCGGCGGCGGCCTCGTCGATCGCGATCTGCATGGCGGCGAGTCGACGGATCAGCTCGGTTTGGATCTGCTCCAGCTCCTCGGCGTCGAGCAGCCGCGGACCGCCGACGCGGCGGGCACGGCGTGCGGGTTGGGCCAGCTCCGGGTGAGTGACTTCAAGCTCGGCGAGCGCGCCCTCGAGTGCGGCGATCTGCGAGCGCAGGCGCTGCCGGCGGGTGGCTTGCGCGTCGTCCGGGCGAGCCACGTGCCCATCGGAGGCCGGACGAGCGGGCTCGACGTAGAGAGCGGCGGCGACCTCGCGCGGGTCAACGCCGGTGCGCAGCGCTTCGCGGGCGGCGTCGGCGGCGATCGCCGCGGCGGTCGCACGCGGTGGCGGCGCGGTGGCGGCGACGAAGGTGCCGGAGCCGCGGAGGCTTTCGATGATGCCCTCGTGCTCGAGGCGCTGGTATACGGCACGGGCGGTGTTGACGTTGATCTTGGTGGCCTCGGCAAGCTCGCGCAGGCCGGGCAGGCGCTGGCCCGGTCCGAGCCGCCCGTCGCGGATGCGCGTGCGCAGCGCCCAGGCCAGCTGCACGCCGATTGGAACCTCGGCAGTGCGGTCGATCGCGAAGTCGAGGGCCGGAATGGTGGTGTCGGCGCGTGTGCTCACACCTTCACGTTAGCGACATAGAAGGTGGCGCAGCTGGCCGAAGGCCGGCTGGCCGAAACGGGGACGCCGGGCTTCGGTCGGCCCAGCTTCATCAAATCCAGGTGGCGCACCCGGCCAAAGGCCCACCGCCAGGCTCTCCTGGCCAAATCGAGGTGGCACACCTGGCCGCAGATCCGCAAGCCGGGCCTCTTCAGCCAACTCAAGTGCGCTGCCAGTCAAGCGCCACCGGCAGGCCCTCATCTCCGAAGCCCCCGTCCTCAAAGCAGGTGGCGCAGACGCCACCCCAAGGACGGAGCCGGCAGCGCGCGTGCGGCGACGGCGCGAACGGTGCGGTTCGACGCCGGGACAGCGGCGGCGGACGGCAGGCTGACGACGGCGACGGGCTGGCCGGCGGCGAGCCGCGTGGGCGTGTGGACGAGGGTCAGCGAGACGGCGACGGGCACCGCAAGCCCGCCCCAGCCGATCGCGCGCAGAGCGCTCGCGGTGACGATCGGCGCGCGGCTGCCGGCGGCGGCTCGGCGGGCGACCAGGACGGAGGAGCCGGCGGGCAGCACGGTGCCCGCGCGCAGGGCGCGCGCAGCGGAGTCGCCGAGCGTGCGGGCGGCGGCGAGCGCGGCGGGAACATAGGCGCCGTCGCGCTGGCCGAGGACGACGCCGAGGATCGTAAAGCGCCGGCCGGCGACGCTCGCGCGCTTGGCGAAGACGAGACAGCCCCCGGCGGCGCTGTCGGAGCCGGTCTTGACGCCGACGAAGCCGTCTTCGCCGACGAGCGCGTTGTAGTTGTGGACGACGCCTGCGACCGGCAGGCGGGCGGAAGGCTCGGCAACGATCGCGGCAAAGGCGGGAAAGCGTATGGCGGCGGCCGCCAGTTTGAGCTGGTCGGCGGCGGTGGAGACGGTTGTGTCTTCATAACCGCTCGGGTCGGTGTAGGTGGTGGCGTCCATCCCGAGAGCCCGGGCGGTGGCGTTCATGCGGTCGACGAAGGCGGCGATGCTGGGCGCGTCGTGGCGCGCGAGCAGCGCGGCGATGTTGTTCGCGGACGGCAGCAACAGCGCCTGCAGCGCCTGACGCTCGCTGAGACGCTCGCCGACGGCGACCGGCACGACGGACTCGTCGAGCGCGAGGCGGGCGCGCTCGTCGGCGACGTCGGCAGCGGTGATGGTGAGCGTGAAACCGTTGCTCCCGGACGCGAGCGGGTGCGAGCGCAGCGTGAGGTAGGCGGTCATGATCTTCGCGACGCTTGCGATCGGCACCGGCGTCGAGGGCCCGGAGGCGCCGAAGCTGCCGACGTGCTCGACCTCCACGGCGGCCTCGCCGCCGGCGGGCCAGGCGAGCTGAGGCGGAGGACCCTGGATCTGAAGGGTGTGGGCAAGCAGGCGCCGCAGATGCAGGGTTGGAACGTGCTCGGTCATCAGGCGAGTCGCGAGCCCAAGCGCAAGCAGCGGGACGGCCGCGAACAACAGGACGCCGGACCCGAATCCTCGGCGCGATCGGTGGGCGGGCGCTCGCGACAGCACAGCCATCGCTGAGACTGTAACCGGCACACGAGTCGGGTTCGAACTCCGTACCTCTGCACCTCTGCTCCAAAACGCGAATCGCGCCCGCGCGCGCACGCGGGCGCGATTCGCAGCGCAAAAGAGAACACCAACACCCACACCCCGGGCCGCGCGCCCCAGGCCCGCACCGCGGCCTACGCGGGCGTCAGTAAAGCTCGAGCCGGCAGACCACGAGCGGCATCCGCACGACCGCGCGGACGTCGGCTTGGCAGTGCGAGCAGATCAGCTGGCCGGTGGCGATCGGGGCCCCGCAGTTTGGGCAGGCCGGTTCGCCGACGGTGACCTCCCCGCCCAGCTCGACGTCCCAGAACTGCCGCGCGACGCACTCGCCGCCGTCGGACCGGCGGGCGTCGATGGCGAGGTGCGCGCGCAGCACGGGGCAGCCTTCGGCGAGATGAGCGCCGACAAGCGCGATCGAGACCGAGGTGGGCTGCTGGCCTTCGAGGCTGCCGGCGGTGCGTGCGCACTGCGCGATGACCGAATCGGCAAAGGTGCCGCGCAGGAGCGCCGCGTCCTTGGCGGCGTCGGCCGCGAACAGCAGCGGCACGGCGCTGCCGATCATGCCGGTGAGCAGCGCGGGCGTGACCTCGGTCGGCAGGCCGGTGTCGGCGGCGATCTGCGCGGCGATGGCGCTCCATTCGCCGGCGTTGTCGATCGACGCCGGTATCGGCGAGGCGTGAAGTTGCGCCGCGGCGCTCATGCGCGTGCAGCAGGGGCGGCGGCGCCGCACTGCGAGCAGAAGCGGCTGCCGGGCGCAAGGGGTGCGCCGCACTGGTTGCAGAAGTGCGCAGCCGACACGGTGGCAGCCGGCCCCGCACGCCCATCGCCGGCCGGTGCGTCGACTCCCTGGCCGACCGGCGCACTGCTCCCCTGGCTGGCCTGCGCGATGACTCCCTCGGGCGCGGCCACTGCCGGGCCAGCCGTCGCACCTCCGGGCGCCGAAGGCGCCCCCCCACCCATACCCCCGCCGTTCGCCCCCACACCGCTCGGCGCCACGGGCACCCCCATCATCATCCCCGCGACAAGGCCCTGCTGGGCGCCGACGTCGCCTGCGGAGATGCCATGGGCGATTTCGAGGGCGGCCTCCCCGCGGACGGCGCTGTCGAACGAGCCGGAGACGGCTGTATAGGCCTTGGTGGCGGCAAGCTGCTTGAGTGCCTGCGCGTCGGTGTCGGGAAGGTTGACGTTCAGCTCACCGAACGCGGTGAGCGCCAGCCCGTAGGCGGCAAGCGCGGCGTTGGCCTTCGCGAGGGCGGCCGTCGCGGTGGCGTCCTGCAGCTGGCCCATCGCAAGCACGCCGTGCGTGGCGACGAGATCGGGCAGGACGGCCCTGATGGCGGCGAGCGTCTGGTCCTTGACCCACGTCGAGACGGTCGCGTCGAAGTCGCCCGCGGCGCCGGTGCCGATCAGCTTGGCGAGCAGCGCGGCGGGGTCGACCGCCCTGAACGCCAGCTCGCCGAAGACCCGCAACGTGACGACCAGCCCGCTCGGGCCGTCGGTGAGGTTGTCGACCGGGCCGCCGAACTCCACGTTGGTGATGTCCCGGGTCGCGACGAAGTAGACCTCGGCGTTGTAATAGGCGTTGCCGGTGAGCCGATCGACGAGCCAGCCGAGCGCGAGCGAAGCGCCTTCGTCGAGCGTGTGCCGGCCGGGCCCGATGGTGCCGATCACCTGGCCGAGGTTGGTGAACACCGCTTGGTAGTCGAGGTCGACGTTCAGCTGCGAGTGCCGGACGATCTGCTGGTCGGGCCACTTCCAGGCGATATGGCTCTTGGCCTGGTCGGGCATCTCGATGAACAGGCGCTGAATCCCGCTGTCGCGGTGGCCCTCGAAAAGCGGCATCTCAGGTTCTCCTTTCGCGCAGCCCTGCGGCTCGGGGCGTCGCTGGTCGTGAGCTGGGCGTCGCTCGGTCATCGACGCCCTGGCAGGCGGCCTTGAACGACGCGTCGGAGCGGCCAGCGCGATGACGAGCCACGACGGTCAAGCCCCCTGCGCCGCGTCGGAGCGGCCGGCGCAAATGACGAGCCACGACGGTCAAGCCTCCTGCGCCGCGTCGGAGCGGCCGGCGCGGATGACGGAGCGCCGACGGGCAAGCTTCGACACCGCGTGGGGGCAGCTGCGACCAACGCGGCTGGCCGGCACTCGCAGACCCGGTCGCTGGCGTTCACGATCGCCAGATAGACAGGTCCTACGCGCCTGCCGCCGCGGATCGACCGGCCGCCCGGCCCACCTCGCGCGCCGCGCTGGGTGCGTCGGCGGCAACGGAGTCGAGGTAGTGGGGATCGTGGGAGCAGATCAGGTCGACCTCACCGCCGTGGCCGGCTGCCAGCTCGCGCAACCGCTGCACGTTGCCGCGGCGGGCGGTGCGGTTGACCTCGTCGAACGCGGCGAACGCGGCGATGCCGCGGGGGCAGTGAGGGGGTGTGGCGATCTCGCCGTGGTGGAAGAAGGCGTCGCCGCAGTGAAGCAGCCAACGGTCGCCGCGCCGGATGGCGACGCCGGTGTGGCCGTGGGTGTGGCCGATCAGCGGGATCAGCAGGATCTCGGCGTCGCTGCCGGGCAGGATGCGCACGGACTCGAAACCGAGCCACGGCTCGCCGCCGCCGGTTGGGTGCTCCACCCAGCGGGGACCGTGCGCCCAGTGCGCGGCGACGTAGCGCGGCCGGTCGCGCCAGCTGGGGTGCAGCGCGGCGCGCAGCTCGTCGCCAAGCAGGTGCACGTCGGCGTCGGGGAAGTCCGGCAGGCCGCCGGCGTGGTCGAGGTCGAGGTGGGTGGTGACGATGTGGCGGACGTCACGGGAGTCGAACCCGAGCGCACTGATCTGCGCGGCGGCGGTCTGCGCGGCGTCCAGGCGCGGACGCAGCAGCGCATTGAAGACGAGCCCGAGCTGGCGAGGGCGGCGGACATCGTCGGCGCCGAAGCCGGTGTCCACGAGTACCAGCCCCTCGGCCCCCTCGATCAGCAGGCAGTGGCAGATCAGACGCGCCTCCTCCAGCAGCCCGCCTTCGCCCGTGACGATGCGCGCGCCGCGCGGGCACAGGGTGCCGCAGCTGAGATGGTGCACGGCGCGGGGGGCGGTGTTCATGCGTAAACGACCTTGACCCACATGGTGCGCAAATCCTACCCGGCGCGTCTGTGCCTTGCGTCTCCACGTCTCTGCCTTGCGTCTCCTGCACTCACGCCTCGGTCGCTCGCTCCGCCCTGCCCTCCTTCCCGGCGCGGCGCCTTCCCCCGGAGCGCCTGGGCTTTGGGCGCTCTTGGCGCCCACCCTCCCACCAGTCATGATCCGGGCGACGATGCTGCTGATCGCCGTAAAGCTGATGCTGGCCCCAACCTTTGTGGTGGGCGCGTCGTTGACGGCGCGCCGGTACGGCCCGCGCGTGGGCGGCCTGGTGGGTGCGCTACCGCTGGTGGCAGGCCCGATCTTGCTGGCGTACGCGCTCGAGCACGGGCGAGTGTTCGCGGCGCACGCGGCGGCGGGGACGCTGCCGGGGTTGGTGTCGCTGACGGCGTTCGTGCTGGTGTACGCGCGTTTGGCGGGCCGCGTGTCGTGGCCGGTGGCGCTGCTGAGCGGCTGGGGGGCGTTCGCGCTGGGAACGGTCGTGTTCAACGCCCTGAGGCTGCCATTGGGCGTGGCCCTGGCGGTGGCATGCGCAAGCTTCGCGGTGGGTCTCGCGCTGCTGCCACGCGCAGACGAACAGGAAACAACAAGCATGCGTTCGCCGCCCGCGTGGGATCTGCCGCTGCGGGCGAGCTGCGCCGCGGCTCTCGTGCTGGCACTGACAGCGATCGCAGGCTGGCTGGGACCGAATTTGAGCGGGCTGTTGGCGCCGTTTCCGATCATCGCGAGCGTGTTGGCGACGTTCACGCACACGCAGCGCGGCGTCGACGAGCTGCGCCGGCTGCTGCGAGGCTTGGTCAGCGGGTTCGGTGCGTTTGCGCTGTTCTGCGTCGTGCTGGCGCTGACACTCGAATCGCTGAGCACCGGCGGCGCGTTCGCACTCGCGTGTCTCGCGGCTTTGCTGGCGCAGGGAGTGCTGCTGCGACGGTCGCTGCGCGAGCCGACGCTCGTGCCTGCCGGGGCGAACAGCGGCTCGTGAGCTGCAGGGCCGGCGCGGCTGTCGCGCACTCCGAGGCGTCCTGTCCCGCGTCCAGGGAACGCCGAGTTTCGCCCCAAGCCGTGGGTAGGGTCCGGTGAGGATGCGCGTCGAGCGCTTCATCTGAGCGACCCATGCCGAGAACAAGCGCACCAAACGACTACTCGACCGCGCCGCGGTGGAGTGGGCTGTCCGGGACCATCATTCCGAGCGAGGGAGCCGGGCTGCGGAGCGCGACAGCGCGGGACTTCCTTGTCCCGAGTGCGGGAGATTAACTGATTGAACGAGCCGCCCACAAGTACGGCTGGCCACTGTCAGTTCAGAATCGTGAAGCGTAGCCTCTTTGCGCCTGAGCGCTGGTCGGCCGCATTGGTCGCGGTGATGACCAGCGTGTAGCTGCCTGGGGTGAGCTTTGGCTGGTGTCGTAGTTGACCCTGGAAATCAACGCTGTTCACACCGGCGTGTCCGGCGAACGAAATGCTGCCATCCTCGACCGTCGGGCTGGCTGCATCGGCGAACGCCTTGGCGGCGCACCGGCAGCTTGGCGCTCGACGGCCAGCGTCACGGAGGAAGCTGAGTGTTACGGTCGCTTGCTTGTTCAGGGACACCCTGAAGACTGTGCCCACACGCGACTTGCCGTGCTCGCGCCAGCGCGTAGCCGACTCGCTGGCCGTCTCGATCGCGGGTGCTGCCGACGGTCCCGCGCTCGAGGCTACACCCGACCTCACAGGACCGGTCGTCGGGCTTTCCGGCGTGGAGGCTGTGGCTTGCGGCGAGATCGTGATCGTGCCCGTCGAGCTGGTGACATTACCGAGCGTGTCGGCGCTGTGGATTGTCACTTCGTATGTTCCGGGAACTGTGTAGGTGTGGGTAACGGTCCTTCCACTTGCTGAGGAGCCGTCGCCGAAGCTCCAGCTTGTTTCGCCGAGCACCGACCAGACGTCCAGCGGCGAGACGGAGAAGCTGACCGGCTGGCCGGCGACCCCGCTAACGGGGATCGAGACACCGTTCAGTACCGGCCCGGCGGCGGCATAGCCGGCGCTTTGCACACCGTCGGCGTGGTCCCAGACAGCGACGGCATCGCCCTGCCCGTCGAAGGCGATCTGTGGGGAGTCGGCGTGGGATTCATCGGAGAGGTCCACAGGCGCCTGCCAGGTGCCGCCGGCGGGCCTGTACGCCGCCTGGATCCTCAGAACCGCTTCTGGTTCGGCTTTTGCGACGCTCCACACAGCCATCGCATCGCCGTGTGCGTCGAACGCTACGTGGGGATCTTGAGCGCGTTCTTCGGGCCCTGAGATATCCACCGGTTCCTGCCAGGTGCCACCCGCCGGCCGCAACGTCGCTTGAATCACATCCCCATATTCCCACGCCCACAGGGCGACTGCGTCGCCCTGTCCATCCAGCGCGACCACCGGTTCGCTCGCACCTTTGGGCTGGTCGAGCGGGTCCGACTCCCCCATCAGATCGACCGGCTTCTGCCAGACGCCGCCGGTCGTCATCACCGCGGCCTCGGGAATGCGATGGGAAAGGAATCCTTCGCTCCAGTTGGTCCACACCAGGACCGCTTCGCCGTCCGCGCCGTACGCCAGTTGTGGTTCCTGCGCGACCCCCGCCGGGGTCGCTTCGGCCGGGACCTGCCACGCCCCGCCCGCCGGCTTGAATGACGACTCCTCGCGCGATTCTTTGTTACCGGCGTAGCCGCTCCACAGCGCCAGCACGTCGCCTTTGCCATCAAAGGCGACCTCCGGCTGATCGCCGTACCCTTCTCCGTCGGCGACATCGTTCGCAGACTGCCAGGAACCGCCAGCCGGCATGTACGCGGCCTGAATCAAACCACCGCTGCGACTCCAAACCGCGATCGCATCGCCCGCTTCATCCACGGCCACCTTTGGACGCCCCGTCCCCGGCCATTCGTTCGACGACAGATCGACCGGCGGCCGCCACGAACCGCCAGCTGGCCTGACGGTCGCAAGCACGTTGAAATGAGCGCCGTTGTAAGCCTCCCAGGCGATGACCGCGTCGCCACGTGCATCGACCGCCAGGCTTGGTTCGTCAGAGCTTTCACCCGGCGCGGAGATCGTTTCGGCAGTGTGCCACGCACCGCCCGCCGGCCGGATCGCCACCTGTACGACATAGCTTGTGACGCCATATGCAGTTCCGTCCGATACCGCCCACACCGCGAGGGCGTCTCCTTGCTTGTCGAACGCGACCTGGGGTTCGCGAACGTCGTGGCTTTCTTCGGATGCAACGCTGACAGGAGAAAGCCACGCTGGCGCGGCGACCGCGAACGTCGCCCCTCCCACACACGACACCAGACAGCCAAGCATAATCAGAACAAGCACGGTCCGGGCACGGCTTACCGCCAAGCACTTCGGGCTGCCTGTAACTGTCTTTAGCTCTCTCGACATGTATCCTCCGCCCCTCGCTCACCGGTAGCCCTCATGATCCTCAACAGTCCTAGCCTCACGATCCTCAAACAGTCGCTCGCCCTGCCTTGCCGCATAAGCGTGCCGGCGGCCATTACTCACCCAACTCACTTCCACCAGCAGCTCCCGTCTCGCCTAACCACGCGTCATCCCGCCAAGGCAGTCCCGCGCCCGCCTATGAATCCATAAATCGCGCCGCTTGACCCTGCCATGAGCAAGTAACGAACTGGCCTTTGTGAGATTCACGTCGACGCCTTCCCTACGAAGACATGCCGCAAGCTCGACTACGCTCCGCGTCGCCGCACGTGCCACCTCACGCCGCCTACTCTGCGCCCCCATCTTGCCTATCCTCGGACCATTCCTATTTGCCACCCCTGAAGTCGCCGATAATTCCGCACCACGTGAGCCGCTGGCCGCAGATCTCGCCCTGCCCGCCGCTTCACCGCAGCCGGTAACAGACGTCGCCATACATAAGCACACAACGACGCTGCCCGGCAAACTACCGCAAAAGTCCCGACGTCCTCGGAGCCTCGTCATGACGTCGCTAGCGACCTCGCCTGCCTTTTACCACTCATATAGCCGCCTTGACTCGCTTCATAACCACTATCCACTCGCGACCTATTCACCGGCCTGGAGAGGCCCGCACCCAGCGACTGCAGTAATGAAGGCAAGCAAGCCCGCAGCGGCTATCGCAGGCCCAGCGCCCCCACCTATTCCTGTGGCTTTTTGCATTCTACTTCTGTCAATCTCGCCAGTTCTCGGTTCGCAAGTCACGACCCTGGTGCCCCGTAACGATGTTGGGGCAGTCGTTTTGTAACGACGCCAACGATCCATCGCGTCGGCACCGGACCCCAGAATCGACTGTCGTTAGATGCACCTCGGTTATCCCCCATCACAAACCAATACCCACGGCTAATCCTAATCGGGATAGGAAAATCACAGTGGCGACTGTTCCCACACGCGCGTGTGTAGGAATCATGCTCGCGTACAAAGCCATTGGCGCTGCCCACCTTACGGTAAACATGGCCGCCCTTGATATAAATTTGGTTACCCGGTCCCGCCACAATTCGCGCTACCAGCTTGAACTTGTCCTCTTCATCATTCGGTTTAGCGCAGGCTACGGCGCCTGTCTTGACGGTGCGTAACGACGGTCCACACTTCTCCATGTCCCATCCCACAGGTGGATGAAAAACAACTATAGCTCCGATAAATGGCTGCTCAGGCTTCGCAACGACGCGAGTACCGATCGGCAGCGTTGGTTCCATCGCAAATCCTGGTACGCGGTATATCTCGGCAGCGCCACTCCATACTACTCCGTCATGACTCACCGCGCCCCAGTCAACTGGCATTCTGCGTAACGCTCCGCGAGAAGTATCGCGACCCTGACTACGGTCTTGCGCGCTACCAGCGTGCCATCGATCGTTTCTTCCCGCACTGCATCCGCCCACTGCCAAAGCCGTCAAGACGGCCCCGAGAGTCCACGCCTTTGAAAGACGGCGTGCCACGCATACGACCCTAGCACCCATCAGCGGTACCTTAGGAGTTGCAACGCAATATCTGATGGGGTCTGGGAACCCACTTGCCCCTGGCATTTGGGCCATGCAGCCCTCATGGCCAGTTATAAAGACGGGACTCCGTAGCCTTTTTTCGCTTCCACGTCGGGGCATATGGTTAGTCTCTATCTCGATTAGAAGCCAAGAGAACACTCAATAGAACGAGCGGCCAAGGAATGATTAGGGCCGCCATTAGCCACACCGTACCGTCACGTCCACGGCGAGATGCCAATCTACCTACCAATACCGCTGGCACAAGCCAAATCAGCGCCAATGTTACCAGCATAACCAGGTCGTGCACCGCACCGACATATCCTATCACCATGGCCACCTATCACAGCGTTACCAGTCATTGACCTCGTAGCAGGCAGAGTTCTTTCCCCAAGGACAGTAGCCTACAATAGGAGTCGCAGAGAAATTCGGCATTTCCCCGAGCCTTGGTCCCCCCTTATATAAGTGTCTTACAACGGTCGGGAGATAGAGCCAGCAGTGCGGTTCCCTTGGGTGATCCTCACCCGACCTAGCTGCTTCAGCGCAAGTGTTCAGCAGATTACCCATACTAAATGCCCATTTTGCAACTTCGTCCGCACTATAGCCGAAAACTGCATGTTCCACTATTTCCTTTAACTGACTGAGGTAGTTTATACCTACATGTTCGGCCAGAATATCCAATACTTTTTTAGCAACTTCCCCCCCACCAACATAGTAAACTATTTCTAAACCTTCTAACGCACCGGAAATCGCTTCCGCAGCGGAGATGCTTACATCCCCCGACCACGCAGGATCTTCAGAGCAGGATTCAAGATCCGCCCTACACGCCGCTTCTGCCGCTTCGCGTTCCCGTCCGGCTTCCTTGCCTGGTGCTTCGGCGCCGACGCGTCCTATGCCTTCGAGATTCCACGCTGCACCATGGAAGGTAGCCGCCGCGCCGCCCGACCCATCTGGCAGTCCCGGAGGCACAACCTCTTCGCTCTGCAGTGTGCGCCCAGTCTGCGGCACATACGACGTCGCGCCCTCGGTGATTACACCAGACGCCAGTGACTTTTCAACGCCGGCGGCGCCGAGCCAGGCGAACTTGGGTGGTTCTTTGCCCCCGTTGGGCGCACCGAACTCGGTGCTGTTGTAGGTCGATTCGAGTTTGGTTTCGCCTGCTTTGTCCTTGATCGTGGCGACGACGTTACCCTGGAGGTCGTGGAGTTGCAGGATCGGTGTTTCGCCGGTCGTGCCGGTGCCGTTCTGGGTCGCGGTGAGTGCGCCGTCGATGCCGGGAATGTTGCGAGTCCATTTCGCCGTGCTTTCGCACGCTGACGCTTTTTCGGCGCCTTCGCAGGTCCACGCAACCGCTTCGCCAGGACCGTCATAGTGGGTGATGGTTTTTTTTGCGCCGGCGATCGTTTCGCGTATCCGTCCCTCGGGGTCGGGGTAGTAGTCGTTGGTCACGCCGTTCTGGGTCTGTGTTGCGACGGCGTTGTCGACGTAGAAGGTGCTTTCCAGCGCGTGCCCTTCGGCGTCGCCGGAGGGCAGTTTTGTGATGTTTCCCAATGGGTCGTAGGCGATGCCGTTGTCGGCGAGGCGGTCTGCTTCGTCGTAGTCGTGCGCTTCGACAGTCCCGCCTTCGGTTGCGCATTTGCCTTCGCCGCCGGGTTTGCGCGTCGTTAGGCTTGTGCGGTTCGACGATTCGTCGTAGGCGTATAGTCTCGTCGTGCAGCCTTCGCCGGCTGGCGTTTCCTGGGCTTCCGTAAGGCGTCCGGCCTGGTCATAGGCATAGCTCTCGCTCGCGAGTGTGCTCGTCTGGCTCATCATTTCTCCACGGATCGACGACATCCGTTCATCACTATACCAGACCGCGGGTTCTTTTTCCGAACAATTCGTGGTCTTGACATACTGCACGCGCGTGGCTTCGCCCACCGAATTGTAGGTGTAGTTCGCGCACATACCATTCGGATAAATCTCGCTCACGAGCCTCCCTTCGGTGTCATAGGATGCCGTAACCGTTCCCGCGGCGGAATCCACCAGCGTACTCACCTGCTTGGTCGTTCCTTCGTAGGTGTACTTCTGATTGGTTTCGCCGTCGTCGCTGCTGTCACTCACTTCTTCAAGCAGGCCGTCTTTTTCGGGTCCACCGTACTTGAATTTCGCGACGTTGCCATCGGCGTCGGTGTAGTCTTCGAGCTGACCGAGCGTATTGTATTTGCTAGTAATCGTCTTCGTTGTTTCGCCAGTTTTTGTACTCTGCTTTTCGAGTACACCTATCGTCGAATTGTATTCGTCGGTGACCGCCGGCAACGCCCTGTCGGTGGTTTCGGTCGTCGCGGTAGACGTCTCTTCGCTGGTCTTCAATCTTCCCGCGGTGTCATATTCGTCTTTGGTCGTGCGTTTCTTGGCTTCTGCACCCGATCCGAACGTTTCTTCGATCGTTTCTGGCTCACCCCAGATGTTGTACGTCGTGGTCGTCGCCGGCAGCTTTGGCAGTCCGGCCAGTTCGGGTTGCTTGGCTGGCAGCGTCTCGCATACAAGCCCAGCCCATTCGGCGTGTTTGCCGCAACCCGGGTATTCTGTGTCTGTTTCCAGCGTGTAGTAGATAGTCTTTGCGTCGTGTGCATTTGGGCCTTTGGCGAACTTCTCAAGGCGGTTGTTCACTGTGTCGCTCGCCCAGATTTCTCCCTGTGCGTTGAATGCGATGGCCTTGGGTTCGTCCAGCTGTCCGCCTTCGCTGCCTTTCCAGCCAAACTGTGTAATGAACGCTCCCGTGCTTGAGAACTCTTGCACGCGGTTGTTACTTCCATCCACGACCCAGAGGTGCCCCGAGCCATCGAAAGCCAGACCAATCGGACCGGTGAACTGTCCGGCGCCTTTCCCCAGTTCGCCAAAGTGGCTGAGAAGTTTGCCTTCCGGCGAGAACTCCTCGACTCTGTCGTTGCCACTGTCGGCGACCCAGATGTCCCCTTTGGCATCAATCGCTATGCCCTTCGGTTCTTTCAGCTCCCCCGCTTCACTGCCTATTTTCCCAAACGATGAAACATATTTCCCTTCCGAGGAGAACTCCTCGATCCGATTGTTGCCACTGTCGGCCACCCACACATTTCCGCTGGCGTCGATCGCAAGCGCCTTCGGTTCATTCAGCTCTCCCGCTTCGCTGCCTTCTTTGCCGAAGGTCTGCAACGATTTGCCTTCGGGCGAAAACTCCTGAACGCGATCATTGCCCGCTTCGGCGACCCAGATATCGCCTTTTGCGTCGATCGCAATACCCTTTGGAGCTTTGAGCTGCCCTGTTTCTTTGCCAGATTTGCCAAACACCGAAAGGTATTCGCCGCTCGAACCAAACTCCTCGATCCGACTGTTCCCTTCATCGGCGATCCAGATATCGCCTTTCGAGTCGATCGCCACGCCAAAGGGGCTTTTGAGCTTGCCGTCTTCACTGCCCACTTCCCCAAACTTCGAAGTGTACGTAAAGACGCCTTCCGCTCCCGCTCCACGAGTTTCCTTGACCTGTCCGAACGCTTCGCTGGCTTCATTTTCGTAGTATTCCGTCGTGCTTGTTAGATTCAGACTTCCCGGATTGGTCGTGCTCGACGTTGGTGCTCGCAGCTGCCAGCCGAGATCGTTCTGGCCGGAATAGGACGTCTTTGCCTCGCTGATATCCTGCGTTTCTGTTTCTTTGCCTTCTCCGTTTATCAACTGGGCATAGTTCTGCGTCGTCGTGAGGAGGTCATAAATTTCTTTCTTTTTGGTCCGGGGGTTTTCAGCGGGCGCACCTTCGTTGTAGAAGTACTTGGTCAGACTGCGCGCCATCGCTTCCTTTGGTTTTTCGCCAGCTTCGTAGTGTTCTTCGCCAGCAGTATACTTGACCATGTGCTCCGGACCGCGTGAAAGGATCAGCTGAGTACCCGGTTCTGAGACTTCCGATTCTTTTTCGCCTTCGCCGTTGTATGTGTCTTCTGTCGACAGCAGCTTCGCCGTCTTGGCCGACGCGCAGTTTGGTGGTTCCGGTTCGCAGCCTTCTTTGAGCGCAGCCGCACGGTTATCTGGCGAGAGCGTCCGCACGACATCATTCGTTTGGTTGTATTCTGTAGTCGCAATCGCACCATACGAGCCGATGCTTGGCGTTGCCGTGTTCACCACGCGACCGTTTTGATCAAGATAGTAAATGGTAGCGCGCGCGTAGCTCGACGCGGGCCATCCTTGCGGCGAGTCCGGAGGCGTGATAGCAGTCGCTTCCGTTGGCGCCTCTTCCGCGCTCTGCCCCCACTTTGCTACTTCTGTGGCGCTCATGTTATGGGGCGCCGAAGTGCCAGAAACGGGGACCTCGTAGTCAACTGTCCAGCCTGGCTGCTGGGCATGTAGTTCGCCCTCCACCGGTTTTGCACCTGGAGTATACTTTTCAAAATCATCAAGCCCTCCGGGCCCTTCTTCTCCTTCGAGGATCCAAAAATTTCCTTTGGAGTCAATAGTAACCGCATTTGGAGAGGGGTGTGATTCTGGAAACGCCGTCAAGAATTCGCCTTTTTCGTTGTAGCCTTTGGCTCCAGCCTCATATCCAGCAGACCACACGTTACCTTCCGAATCAGAAACGAGCGTACTACTTCCAGCCCTTTCCCAACTATAGTACGCGCCTTCTCCGAATTTTACTATTTCTTTCCCTTTTTCGGTAAACTCCTGGATTCCTTTTTCGCTGGTTACGAAGACATGTTCGTGCTCGACCGTGATTCCATGGATAGCCTCAAACTGGCCCGGACCCGATCCGTAAGTTCCCCATGACTGCACTTGTTTTTTGGTCGACGGATTATACTCAATAACCTTTACCTTATCAGCATCTGACTGGTACTCGGTGTACCACAAGTTGCCGCTAGCATCTATAGCTATGCCTTCCATGCGTCCGTGCTGTTCAAATTCGGCACCGGTACTAACTTCGGCGACCTTTTTGCCTTCTTCGTTGAACTCCTTAATGCAATCAGATGGCTCGTTCTCGGCGACCCACACCTCGCCTTTTGACACCGCGAGCGCGTCCGGGTCGTCTAACTGCGTCGGTTCACCGCAACCTTCTGCTAACCCAGCTTTATGGCCAAATTGACGTAAAAACGTGATTTTGCCTTCCAATTCACTAAACTCCTGGAGCCGGCTATTGCCTGTGTCTGCTACCCATATATCACCGTTTTCCGCGATCGCGATACCTTGTGGATCGTTAAAGTCGCCATTTTCTGTACCGTATTTACCGTATTTCAATGAGAACACGGGAACTGGCGTGCCCCAGACGCGCACCGTTGTCCTCGACGATGCCACGGTGGTAGTTCCACCGCCGTTCGTCGCATTGACCTCAACCCCTAGAAAGGAACCCGTATCAGATCTTACGGGCGTGTAGTTTTGGCTATTGGCGCCAGGAATCGGCGTACATTCACCACCTGTACTTGCATTACAATCCTCCCATTGATACTCGTAAACCACAGGACTGCCGCTCCACGCCCCATTTGACACGCTCATCCGGTTTCCAAAGGCTGGCGTTCCGGTTATTTTTGGTACTTCAGAATTTGTTACAGCTTCGCCTTTCCATAGACCGGCGCTGGTGGGTGCTCGGGTGACCTTGATCAGCCGCCCGCTTCCTGCGTCGCCCGACACCGTTCCATACGTGAAGGCCCAGGGCTCTTCGCCAGGCGGTATAAGCGCGGTCACATGTCCTTCCGCGTCATAGCCATACGTCGTCTTTAGCGCAGGTGAAACCCGAGGATCCCACTCGGCGCGCAGCCGGCCCTGTCTGTCGTAAGCGTATTCGGCCACCGGAATCGGAGTTTCGGTCATTTTTTTGGTCGCTGGATTATATCCTTCATAGGCGATCTTTACCAGCCTCCCTTCGTATTCGCCCCATTCGGTCGGACCTTCGCCGATTTCACCCTTTGTTTTGGTGGCGTACATGAACTTCAATGCGCGACAACCCGGTTCCATTTTGGGCGCACACGACACTTTCGCCGGCGTCGCTCCGCGCTCTTCGCTTGGCCTGGTGATTTTTTTGCCGCCAACTTCAACAGTTTCATAGAAATAATTGACCGTGTCCGCGGATACCAGGCCTTCTTGCATGGCCGGGACCCACACTTTTGCAGTGCTACTGAGCACGAACTTCGTGGAAGTGCCAGCCGCAGCATCCTTCAAATAGTACGCAACTTTTTCGTGTTTTTCGTTTTCTTCGAGTGTAACCGTCAGATTCGAATCGCCCGGCGGTGGTTCGAACTTCCCGGTAGGTTTTTTTTCACTGTTGTAAACGGCCGCGAAGACTGTCTGGCTACCGTTCCCACTGGTAACGAGTACGCTCCCATCGACCATTTCGACAAGCGACTCCTCGCTACCCGTGCTGAGATTCCACTGCGACCCCAACAACGACCCGCCTTCCACACCAGCCGTGACGTCACGCGAGCTGTAGACGCGCGACACGGACAGGCCCCCACCCAGCGAAACGTCCGTGGGACCCAGCGCAAAATCTCCCGACTCCAAATCGACCGACCCAGGCCCCAAAGGAACCGGCGTCGAATGGCGGATCGAGATCGATTCCTGCTCCCTGGCTTCATTGCCGGCATTGTCCGTGGCCACCATCAAGATTTTGTTATACCCCGCACCGAGTTCGGAGCCATTGATGTCGAATTTGGCGCTTGCCGTGCATTCCCCTTTCGGGACAATGCATTTTCCTTCTTCTTTTCCAACTTCTTTGAGCGCCGTAGATTTACCCTTGATTTCGACATAGAGTTCAATTGACTTGATGCCCGAACTCGCGATTGTAGAGCCTTCTCCATCGGTCGCATACACCGTCAGCTCATAGCTTTTTTCGGCAAGTTCGTTCCCCCACGGCAGGCCGCTAACGAATATGTTGCGCGGCTTGGAATAGTCGACTTTTACGGTCCCGACACCTTCCGATGCCAGCGACTCTGTTTCGTGCGTCGCATCACCAAACGCCTCTTCGGCACGGTAACGGATCTTGTCTTCGCCGTTAGGCAAATGCTTATTTAAGGTCCAATATTCTTTTTGTTCTGATTCGCACTGGATGCCCTTGCACAGGCCTTCTTCCAAGTAGTTGTGTTCGGATCCCGGCAGCGCTTCCCATTTACCCGAGTTTTCATATTCCAGCCATGACTTGGCGACCCCTATCCCGGGATCTTTGGCAATAAACTGTGTGGCGCCTTCGTATTCGGTCAGCCAGTTACCCGCCCCATCGAGAACATTCTTGCGTTTCTGTTTTTCTTTTTCATGTTTACTGTTTTCGACTTCGAATTCAAATTCTGGCGACGTCGTGTTCTCACTTGTCGTTGAGTGCGTTTTTTCAGGCTCAGAGATGTAGACCGTGCCGGAATCGATGGCGTCCGAGAACGAATATTTGCTGGTAGGTTTGTTGACGACCGACTGCTGGAAGTGCACAGAGTTTTCTTTATTGCCCGACGTTGATACGCACGATTCTTTACCTTTTGGACAAAGCGGTTCCGGCAATGGTCTCTTCGCATATTCGACTGGCCCTTTTGTTTCGTTCGAAAGCAACTCTTTTTCTTCGGTGACACCGCCTTCGTGCTGTAGTTCAATGATGCTTTCGATCCGGTCTTCCTTGTTGCTGGCTTCCGTTTCGCCCTCAAACTCGTAGATTTTCGACACGCCGCGCGTTTGATAAACCCAGGACGCGGCTTCCCCTTCTTTGTATTCATGCACTCCATAGGTCTTGAGAATCCCGCCGGATTCAGCGGAGGCAAAGTTGCCGCTCGATTCTTTTTTGCCGTTGTTGGTATAGAATTCCCAGTTAGTGCGTTTGCCGCCACCCGTAGTCAACTGGCTGTCTTCCCCACGAACTTCGGGATCGACCTCGATCGGCCACCGGTATTCAGCCGACGAGCTGACTTCTACGGTAAGCGCCAGCATATCCCCTGAAAGGGACATCGAAACAGGCACAGAGGTACCGGCCGCGTCCTGAGCGCTCGGAGGCAGGATCGTCGCAATCATCGTGCCTTCATCGACAACTTCTACAGGCCCGCTCCCACCTACCTGGCTGAGACTCGCCCCCGCCGGCAGACCTATGCAAAAATACAGCTGCAATGGACTCGCGGCCGAGCGTAGTAGCGTATCCGCCGCAAAGCCGCCCGTCGTCGGCTTGACCACCTCGTCGGTGTCGGTCTGAACGTTCGCGTAGACCACGCCGGCGCCATCGAGCACCCCCTCTGCACCACCCAACACATCGCCCTGAGCATCGACCGGCGTCAACGACACTTCGGTGTCCGATAGGTTCACCCCATCGCCCAGCCGCTTGGGGATCCGAATATCCACGAGAGGCGTCTTCGGTTCAAACGCACCGCCGGCTTCGGCCAAATCAAGATCGACAGGCATATGACCCCCGCCGGGGGTTTCGATGGCCATCGGCGCCATCGATTCTACCAGCGCCTGCTGACCGTCAGCGAGGTCTACCGAGGCCGCGTAGTCGCTGAGATACCCGGCGATGCTCTGCCCCGCGGGCAGCTTCGGCGGCCCGCCCGCCCGTTCGGAGATTAGCGCTGGAAACGATTCGGCGTCGGTCTTGACCGCTTGTTCTGGGCCGAGGTTGGAGAATTTTGTTCTCGACGCTTCTCGTTCGGCCACAGCTTGTGGACTGGCCAACTGCGCTTCACGTTCAGCCTGCAGCTGTTCGCTTGCGAGAGGCGACGTCGGGCTCGCCAGCGAAGTCGAGAGCGGACCCGCTTCCGCGGTACGGGAACTTTCCGAGGGCGCTACGTCCGCACATGCCAGACACGGCACGAATAATATGAACCCGATCAATAACGCTACCGTCCAGGCAACACCCTTCATTCTTCCCTCCAGCAAGGTTGGACTTTGCTGAACATCGCTAGTTGCGTCAGTGCTCAGTGCTCAGTTCGATATGTGAAGCCGGGTCTGCGCGTCGGCCTCCTGGCGCCTCGGCAGACCGGGCATCGCCCCAGGTAGGCACGCCCGGTCTACCGCAGAGCACATCCAAAGACCCAGGAGAGCGGGACGCGGCGTGGTCCCCTGGGTGCTGGGTCATCGACGGGTGCCGAAAGGAATAGCACCCGCGGAGAGCCCGAAAGGCGTGCCGCCGGTCCCTTCCGCCCGTCAAGCCCTCGACACGCCGAGCGGGCTCGCGACTGCCCCTCGTGCGCTGTGTCCAGCATGTGCCCCTAGACGCCATCGCGCGCCATGATGCACGGTCCCGCTGAGTCTGACTAGGCGGACTTTTAGAATGCAAACTTTATAGATGGCGGCTGTAGCTGGAAACAGGTCTTTTCTGTTTGGCGAAACTTTAGTAGGCTGCCGCGTCAATGACCGCGGCGCAGACACAAAAAGCCCCCAGGCGGCCCATGACCTCAGAGGTCTACTGGACCGTTTTAGGACTGATCATTGAGGCGCCGGACTACGGCGCGGAACTCTTTAGGAGCTACCAGCGTGAATACGACGAGCTGCAGCCCGTCAGCGAATCCTCGCATATCTATGCGGCGATCAACGAGCTGGAGGACCGCGGATACATACGTGAGGTCCGCGCGTCACGCCGGTCTCGTGCCGGCGTTGGTCGGCAGCCCAGGCCGCATTACGAGGCGACCGAGCTTGGAATCCGCGACTTTATCGACCACCTCGTCGAGCAGGCCGAAGCAGACCGCAAAAGCCACGAGCTCTGGCTGCGGCAGCTGGCGGCTTTTGCCGAGCAGCCGAGCGTCGCGTTGCATGTGCTTGGCCGCTTCCAGCGGATATGCCTCCAAAGAGTTGGCACCCTCGGCGAGGGAGCGGCCGGCGAGCCGCCGGAGGCTCGCGAGGAGTTGGTCGCGCACCTTGCCGCCAAGCACGAGCGCTTTGCGGGAGGCGGCACGTTGTCGTGGCTCAAATACACGATCGCGATCTTCGAAGCCCGAGCTGGGCGCGCCGCCCGCGATGGCACTCCTCGAACTTGACCGCGTAGCCAAGCGCTTCCGTCGCGGCTCTCGCGTCGTGCTCGCAGACGTCTCGCTCCAGATCGGCGCCGGCGAGATGGTCGTCGTCTGGGGCGAGCGGATGTCTGGTCGCTCCACGCTGCTGCGTGTCGCGGCCGGGATCGAGACGCCCGATGCAGGAGTCGTGTACTTCGACGGACAGCGCCTGACGGGGCCTGGCGGCGAGCCTGCGGGCGGTATCAGCTACGTCCGGCGGCGTATGCGCTCGCAATGGGGCCGTACCGTTCTCGATGAGCTCGTAGCGGTCTGTCTTGCCCGTAACGTCGCGCGGTCCGATGCGCTGCAGGTCGCCTGGAAGGCTCTGCAGCGTGTGCAGGCCGAGTCCTGTGGGACCCTCGAACCAGCCGAGCTGAAGATCGAGGAAACCGTTCGCGTCGTCATCGCCCGCGCGCTCACCGCCAGCCCTCGCCTGATCCTCATCGACGAGCCGACGGCTGGTGTGGACACACTCAGGCAGGACGGCATCCTCGAACTGCTGCGGTCGCTCGCCGACGAGGGCATAGCAGTCCTGGCGAGCACCGGCGAGGGCACCGGATTCCTCGGCGCAGACCGTGCATTGGCGCTTCACAACGGGAGGCTGCAGGGCGATCTGCGACTCGAGCTGGCATCCGTGAGCGACCTCGCACTTCGCCGCCGAGCGCGCCGCTGAAGCCAAGAGATCGACGTTGCTTGCTCTCGAAGAAGTCGTCAAGCACTACCGCGGCACCGGTGAGGAGGTCAGGGCCGTCGATGGGGTCAGCCTCACCGTCGAGCCCGGCGAAATGCTCGCGCTACTCGGCCCCAGCGGCTCGGGCAAGACCACCCTGTTGCTGTTGATCGCGGCGCTGCTGAAGCCCGAGGCTGGATCGATTCGCTACGAAGGTCGCAACCTGACGACATTCTCCGAGGATCAGGCAAGCGAGTATCTGATGCGCGATGTCGGGTTCGTCTTTCAACACTTCCACCTGATGCGCCGCACCAGCGCGATCGATAACGCCGCGCGCAAGCTGCTTGTCAGCGGCGTCGGGGTCCGCGAAGCCCGCGAGCGCGCGATCCCCTGGCTGGAGCGTGTCGGGCTCGGCGCTCGCCTGCAGCACACTGCCGAACAGCTCTCCGGCGGTGAGCGCCAGCGCGTCGCGATCGCTCGCGCGCTTGCCTGCGAGCCGAGGCTGATCCTCGCGGACGAGCCAACCGGGAACCTCGACAGCGCGCGCAGCCGAGAGATCGTGCAGCTGCTGCACTCCGTCGCCCACGAAAACGCTGCGTCGGTCCTGCTCGTCACCCACGACAACGAGGCTGCCCAGCTCGCCGACCGCTGCCTCGTGCTGCGCGACGGCAAGCTCAGCCACAGTGACTCGATAGGCGCACTACACGATCCGCTCAGTGCGGGACGATCGACACCGGCAGCCGGATGAGCCTCGACCGTCGACCCGAAGAGCTATAGACGGCACGGCCAAGATGCGCCTGCGCACCCTCGTCTTCTTCTACGGCAAGCGTCTGCGACTGCATGGCGTGCAGGAGTTCCTGGCCGGGCTCGGCGTGGCTGCCGCCGTCGCGCTCGTCTTCGCCGTCACGGTCGCAGCGAGCAGCCTGACGAGCTCGGCTGCGAACGTCATCCACACCGTCGCCGGACCGGCCAATCTCCAACTCCACGCACGTGGCCCTGAAGGATTCAACGAACGGCTGCTTGGGCGTGTTGAACACCTCCCCGGAGTCGTTCGAGCCGCACAGCTTCTCGAACAGACAGCCACGCTCACAACCGCATCTGGGCAGCGCGCAATCGTGACTGTCGCCGGCGCCGGCGGCTCGCTTGCCCTGATGGACGGTCTCGCACACACGCTGCCCGGCGAAGTCCTCTCAGCACAGGGGATCGGGCTCAGCGCAGCAACCGCGAGCCAGCTCAGACTCCCCCGCCTCGGCTCACAGCAAACTCCGCTACAGCTCAGCGTGGCTCTGCGCGGCAGGGCAACCACGCTTCCGGTGTCCGCCGTCCTCGGCCACGAAGCTGCCGGGGCGCTGTCGCTGGCTCAGGTTGCCGTGCTGCCGCTGACACACCTCCAGGCCCTCGCCGGGCTACCCCATCGCGTCTCGCGCATCCTGATCCAGAGCGCCCCCGGACACCAAGCCACCGTCGAACGCGAGCTGCGAACACTCGTAGGCGGCACAATCGACGTCGCGCCCGCCGACCAGGAAGTCGCACTTCTAAGCCAGGCGTTGAAGCCGAGCAACCAGGCAAGCGCCCTATTCGCGGGGCTCGCCGCGCTGCTCGGATTCCTGTTCGCCTTCAACGCAATTCTGCTTACCATCCCCGAGCGCCGCGCGATGATCGCCGATCTGCGCCTCGACGGGGTCAAGCGCAGGGCGATCATCCAAATGGTCGTCTTCCAAGCGCTATGCCTGGGAGTCATTTCATCGCTCGCCGGCCTGCTCGCTGGATATGCCCTGGCTCGCGGTCTCTTTCAGACAAGTCCGGGCTATCTTGCCCAAGCATTCACTCTTGGCGGGAACACCGTGATTGGGGCGCGCCCGATCGTCTTCTCGCTAGCAGGCGGGGTGCTCGCGACATGCCTTGCCTCGTCGATCCCGCTACAGGACCTACGTCGTGGCCGACCGCTGGACGCCGTTTATGCCGAGATGGGAGACAGCGACCGGGCACCCGGACGCGACACCCAACGACAGCTCTTTGGAATCGCCATAGGTCTTGTCGTGCTGGCGAGCATCATGTTCGCGCTCACGCCCGGCGCGGCGATCGCCACGTGCGTTCTGCTCGCTCTGGCGACGATGCTCGCCGTCCCGCTTGTCTTGTACGCCGTTCTACGAGCCGGCGATGCACTGGCAACGCGTAATAACCGGCTCACCATTCTCCCCTTGGCGATCGAATCGTTGCGGGCGCGAACTACACGATCACTGGCGCTGGCAGCGACCGGCGCGGTTGCCCTATTTGGCAGCGTCGCGCTCGGCGGCGCCCAGAACGATCTTTTGCGAGGACTTAACAACTTCGCGTGGGCTTATGCCACCAATGGAGACCTTTGGGTCCTTAATCCCGGATACATACCCGAGACGACCAGCTTCCCGCCAGACAGCTACATGTCACGAATTGCCCATGTACCGGGGGTTACACGTATCGATGTCTTGCAAAGTGAGTTCATGAATCTGGCAAACCGGCGCGTTGTGATTGTTGCCCAGCCGTCTGGTATGGGTCGCGAGCTGTTCGACACGCAGATAATCGCGGGAAATGCATCTTATGCTCACACCCGACTGAGCGACGGTGGCTGGGTGGTCGTATCCAAGCCGATTGCCGAAGAACAACACGTTAGCGTAGGAGATACGATCAAGCTGCCAACGCCAACCGGTACGGCGGCGTTCAAGCTTGCCGCGTTGACGACAAACTTCGGATGGCCAGGCGGAGCCATACTGATGAACACCACCGACTACAGTCATCGATGGGCGACCAACGCACCAAGCGCTCTCGCCCTGAACCTTGCTCCAGGAACCAACGTGGCGCGAGCGAAATACGCGATCGACGCGGCGCTGGGTAGAGACAGCAGCCTGGAAACTATCACGGCGGCGACTTGGAGGGAACGGTTTGATTCGCTAGCAGGTGAAGCCCTCGGGCAACTCGGAGACATTGCCGGACTGCTTATCCTCGCGTCAGTTCTAGCGATGGCCGCCGCTTTGGGGTCAAGCATCTGGCAACGGCGGGTCTCGCTCGCAGAACTGCGCATCGAAGGCGTCCCCCGACGCCGACTGCGCGTGATCCTGTTTGTGGAATCCCTCCTGATGCTCAGCGCCGGGTGTCTGGCCGGCGCGATCGGCGGCGTTTACGGCCAGTTCGTGATCGATGACTATCTCGAGCGCATCACCGACTTCCCAGTGGCGCGAGTCGCTGCTGCAGCTCGTCCCGTCGAGATGTTCATACTGGTGATAGTCGCCGTATTGACACTTATGTCACTTCCAGGCTGGTTCGCGGCACGCGCCTCCCCGGCGCTCGCCCTTGGTGAGTAGTGCGCGACCTGCCCATCGGCGGCCGGCGGGCGCTGCGACGTCCGAAAACGGCGTCTAAGCTGGTGACGATGCGTACAGTTCGCGATCACCGGCTCACTGCTCACATGAGCTTGCTGTTGGTGCTCGCAAACATTCGCTACTGGTGCACAATCGCACCTTCGGTCCAAATCCAGCTCGAACGCTGGGAACGCCACGCCAAGAAGATTCCCGACCCAACCTTGCACGCCGTGGCACTTGAAAACCTGTGCGAGGAGCGATTCAACGCTCAAGCGAGCGCAATGCTCGCAACGCTCGCGCCTGCAGAGCACCGCAGCTTGGTGGTCGAAGCGATCGTCGCTTTGCAGATCATCTATGACTATCTCGACACACTGGTGGAGCGAATCCTTCCTGATCCACTGAGCGACGGACGCCGGCTCTACCGCGCACTTATCGACGCAACCACGTTGGATATCAATCCTGCCGGCGACTATTACGGGGATGCGCTCGCGCCGGACGACGGCGACTATCTCACTGATCTCGTATGCGTGGTACACAATGCAATCGCAAGACTCCCAGGCGCGTGGGCCATCGCCGATACAGCCAGGCGTGCCGCCGAACGTTGCGTCGAGGCACAAGCGCGGGCTCACGCCGTGAGCGCAATTGGCAACGAACAGCTCACGCGGTGGGCAAGCGCCAATGCGCAGGGCACGGGTCTGCACGGGCGCGAGTACCTGGCCGGCGCGGTCTCCTCGGGGCTCGCCCTGCACGCCCTGATCGCTAGCGCCGCCGATCCCCGGACTTCGCCACAGGACGCCGTGGCTACCGACGCAATCTACCTGCCAATCTGCGCCCTGACCACGCTGCTTGACAGCCTTGTCGATTACGAGCAAGACATGAAAGCGATGGGCCACCCCGGCTACATTCGCTACTACAACGATCACAAAGCCCTTGCTGACGAGCTGCGCTTGGTGATCGAACACGCCTCACTGCGCGCCCGCGAGGCCCCGAACGGGGCCTACCACCTGATGACGCTTGTTGGCGTCGCGGCTTACTACCGCTCTGCCCCAACCGCGTCCAGCCCATTTGCACAGCCCGTCATCGCACAAATCCAAGACGAACTCAGACCGCTCATCACGCCGGCGCTAGCCGTGATGCGTTTGTGGCGGGCAGCCAAGCGAGCCCGTCGACTCATAGCCAGAGCCAGACGTCGAGCGCCAGTGCCTCGCAGCCGGCAATGCCAGCCCTACCTCTCCTCGCCGACCCCCCGCACCGGCGCCTCCCCCCAGAGCTGCTCCAGCTGATAGAACGCGCGGGTCGCGGGGGTGAAGATGTGGACAACGACGTCGAGGTAGTCCATCAGCACCCACTCGCCGCGGCTGGTGCCTTCGACGCGGCGGGGTGGGAGGCCATGCTCGCGCTTGGCGCCCTCGAGGATTGCGTCGTGGATGGCGCGCACCTGCCGTTCGGTGTTGCCGGTGGCGATGAGGAAGAAGTCGGTGTAGCCGACGAGGCCGTGCATGTCGAGCAGGAGGACGTCGCGAGCCTTCTTGTCGAGCGCATAGCGAGCGATCTCGTCAGCCAGCTCGGCAGGGGGCAACCTGGTGCGCCGAACGGTGGCTGGGGTCGCGGCGGAACTCAACGCCGGTGCCCCTCGGTGGCGCTCACGACGCGGGCGTACCGGCGACGGACGCACGGTAGAGCCCGTGCGTGGCGATGTAGCGGGCGACCGGAGCACCGACCAGGTCCTCCACCGGCTCGCCGCGGTGCAGTGTGGCGCGGACGAGGGAGGAGGAGATCGACAGGGGGCCCATACTCAGGAAGCGCACAGGCCACGGTGGCGCCCCGGGGGGAACCAGCCCGGCCAGCGAGACCTCAACCGCTTCGGGGGAGACTCCGGGCCGCAGGGCGACCGCGAGGCGACAAAGTGCGAGCAGAGCGGCTGGTTCACGCCACGCGGGCAACGTCGCGGCCATATCGGCCCCCACGATGAGAGCGTGCGATGTCTGGGGATGCGCCGCATGAAGCTCCCTAAGAGTATCCACAGAGTACGACGGCGTGTCGCGGTCCAGCTCGATCGTGCTGACCTCGAGGCGTGGGTCATCCCCGACGAGCAGCCGGCACATCGCCAGGCGCGCGTCCGGCCCGGGGTCTTCGTCGGGCGTCTTGTGGGGCGGCAGGCGGGCCGGAACGAGCAGTACGCGCTCGAGCGCAAGCTCGTTCAGGGCGTGGCGGGCAAGCGCGAGGTGGCCGCGGTGAGGCGGGTTGAAGGTGCCGCCGAGTACGCCGACGTGGGCACCCGACGCACGATCGGATAGGGACGCCAGGCGCGACACCGGCGCCGGGTCGGGCACCGGCGTGCGTTCAGAACTCGCGCGCCACCGGCTGGGCGCGATGGTGCTTTCGCCGCCGGCGCCGGTTGCGCGGGACTGCTCAGACGCGGACGTGTGCGGCGCCTTCGATGAGGTACTTGTAGGTGCAAAGCTCGCGCAGCCCGATCGGGCCGCGGGCGTGGAGCTTCTGCGTGGAGTTGCCGATCTCGGCGCCCAAGCCGAACTCGCCGCCGTCGGTGAAGCGGGTGGAGGCGTTGACGTAGACGCAGGCAGCGTCGACGCCGAGCTGGAAGGCGCGAGCGGCGGTGGCGTCGCGGGTGACGATCGCCTCGGAGTGCAGCGAGCCGTAGCGGGAGATGTGATCGAGCGCGTCCTGCAACGAGTCCACGACGCGCACCGCTAGCGTGAGCGCCAGGTACTCGGTCGCCCAGTCCTCCTCGGTGGCGGGCTCGATACGGACGGCGTCCTCCGCCCCGCCGGCACCCCGCCCGCCAGCCCTCGCCGTCGCTTCGCCGGCCCCGTCGGACCCCGCCGCCCCTTCGTCAGACCCCGCCAATGCCCCGTCGGACTCGGCTACCCCGCCTGCCCCTGACACGTCGCCGGCCCCGTTGGCGAGCGCAAGCGTCGTGGCGTCGCCGCGCACGAGCACGCCCGCCGCCCCGAGGGCGCGCACAACGCGAGGGATGAAGGCACCCGCCGCGTCGCGGTGCACAAGCAGGGTCTCGGCGGCGTTGCAGACGCCGGGGCGGTGGGTCTTGGCGTTGAGCACGATCGCTTCGGCGTCGCCGAGGTCGGCGGTGGCGTCGACGTAGACGTGGCAGTTGCCGGAGGCGGCATAGATGACGGGGACGGTCGCGACCGCTTTGAGCGCGTGCTTGAGCCCGACGCCGCCGCGCGGGATGATCAGATCAACGGTGTCGGTTTCGGTGGCAAGCTGCGCCAGCTCCTCGCGGCCGCCGCCGGCGACGAGACCGACGCACCCGGCAGGCAGCCCGGCGGCGGTGGCGGCCTCGGCGGCAATCGCGGCGAGTATCGCGTTGGAGTGGGCGGCGGTCGAGGAGCCGCGCAGCACGATCGCGTTGCCGGCCTTGAGACAGAGCGCGGTGGCGTCGATCGTGACGTTGGGTCGTGCCTCGTAGACGACGGCGATGACGCCGAGGGGAACACGGACCTTGCGCACGTCGAGGCCGTTGGGAAGGCGGCGCCCTTCGATGACCTCGCCAACCGGGTCGGGCAGCGCGGCGATCGCGGCGACGGCGGCGGAGATGTCGGCGATGCGCCGCAGGTCAAGGCGCAGGCGGTCGAGGAGCGCGTCGCCGATGTCGGCCGCGCGCCCGGCCTCCATGTCGAGCGCGTTGGCGGCAAGGATCTCGGAGGTGCGCTCGATGAGCGCCTCGGCGATCGCCAGGAGCGCGGCGTCCTTGGTGGCGGTGTCGAGCACGGCCAGCTGGCGCGCAGCCGCGCGCGCAGCGGCGCAGCGCTCGGGGATCGTGAGTGTGGGAGCGGCAGCGGCGGTCGCGGTGGCCATGCTCAACAGGGTACCCCTACACCAGCACCAATCGATCGCGGTGCACCACCTCGTCGTCGGCATGCGGCAGCAGCGCGCGGACCGCGTCGGACTTCAGACCCTTGACACGGCGCAGCTCGGTGGCCGAGTAGCTGCACACGCCCTTGGCTAGGAGAGGTAGGGGGGTATCGCGCGCGCGCACGCGAATCGCACCCGAAAACAAAACATCACCGTCCTCCCCCTCCGACACATCACCCTCCCCCTCTCTGGCCACATCACCGGCCGCCTCGTCACCAACGTCGCCCTTGCCAACCTGGTCGCCCTCAGCCACGTGCCTACTGACACGATCGCCCTTACCGACACCGCCGTCGACCTCGCCCTCGACCTCGCCCTCGCCGCCCCCGTCACCCAGGCGGCTCGCATCGCCCCCATCCTCCGCGTGAGGACCCACAGCCGCCCGATCGGACGCGAGCGCACGATCGTCGCCCGCCGAGGCCACGATCTCCACCGCGTCGCCGGCCTCGAAGTCACCCAACACCTCGACGACGCCGACGGGCAGCAGGCTGGTGCCGTGCTCGCGCAGGGCGAGAGCGGCACCGGCGTCGACGACGAGTGTGCCGCGGGCGGGCTTGGCGTAGCGCAGCCAGAGCTTGAAGGAGGAGTGGCGGGTGGGGCCGGGATGGAACAGGGTGCCGGCGCGGCCGCCGGTGAGGACGGCCTCAAGCGCCCCGGAGTGGGTGCCGTTGCAGATGACGGCCGGGATGCCGGCGGCGCCGGCGATCTCGGCGGCAAGGACCTTCGAGCGCATGCCACCGGAGCCGAGGGGGGATGTGGAGCCGCCGATGTCGAGGGAGCGAAGGTCGTCGAGCCCGTGGACGTCGGCGATCAGCGCAGCAGAGGGATCGAGGCGGGGGTCGGCGCTGTGCAGGCCGTCGATGTCGGTCAGGAGGACCAGCAGATCGGCCTCGACGAGCGGGGCGAGGAGGCCGGCGAGGAAGTCGTTGTCGCCGAAGGAGATCTCGTCGGTGGCGGTGGTGTCGTTCTCGTTGACGATCGGGATCGCGCCCCAGGAGAGCAGGGTGCGAAGGGTGTGGCGTGCGTTGAGGTATTGGGCGCGCGCGGAGAGGTCGCCGATGGTGAGGAGGACTTGGGCGCTGAGGAGCGCGTGCTCGCGCAGGAGTTCGTCATACGCGCGGTAGAGCTTGCCTTGACCGACGGCGGAGGCGGCTTGCAGCTCGGGGATCGCGGTCGGCCTCGCAGGGAGCCCCATGATCTGCACACCGCGCGCGATCGCGCCGGAGGAGACGAGCACGCAGCGATCGCCGGCGGCGTGCAGCCCGGCGATCGCGTCGCAGATGTGTTGCAGGACGTCGGCGCGCAGCGAGCCGTCGTCGCGAGCGACGATCGAGGAGCCCAGCTTGATCAGGACGGTGCGCACACGGGCAGCGTAGATGCTGTGGGTATCCGAGAACGGAGCGGTTGTGTAGTGGTGAGCGCCCGCCGCACGGAGAAACCCACGCCGGCGTATGGCAGGGGGGCATCCATGCCCCGGTGCGCACAGCAGAGCCCGGGACTGCACAAGGCTCTGCTCTGCACAACCGACCGCGCCCGCGAGGGCGAGGACGTGATCGTCGAGCGCTCGGGAACCCGGTTGCCAAGATCGTGCGCTACGACGAGCCTCGCGGCCTGACGGGTCACGGAGCCCGGGTGGAGTCTCGGCTATGAATAGACCGGCCGTGCACGCCGACCCGCTGCGGCCACGTCGCACCCACCGACTCGCAGCGTCCACGGGACTGACTGCGTGAGACACCGACCGAAGGAGCACGCTATGAGCAGCGAATCCTCTGCGCCGCCCGCCGCGGGCGAGGCAGTCTTCTTGATCACCGGCGCCTCGACGGGGATCGGCGCCGCGACTGCGCGCGAGGCGGTGCGCGCGGGGTACAGGGTGGTGCTGGCGGCGCGCACGCGCGAGCGGCTGGAGGAGCTGGCGGCGGAGCTGGGCGGCCCGGAGCGCGCGCTGGCGGTGAAGTGCGACGTGACGGAGTGGGAGGACCAGCAGCGGATGGTGACGGAGACGCTCGCGGCGTTCGGCCGCCTCGACGTGGCGTTCGCGAACGCGGGGTTCGGCGGAGCGAGGGGCTTTCTGAAGGACACGCCGGAGCATTGGCGGGCGATGATCCTGACCAACGTGTACGGCGCGGCGCTGACGCTGCGGGCGACGATCCCGGCGCTGACGGAGAGCAGGGGGCACTTGCTGATCACCTCGAGCGTGGCGGGCCGGCGGGTGCTGCCGGGCTCGCTGTATTCGTGCACCAAGCACGCAGTGACGGCGATGGGCGAGGCGGCGCGTCAGGATCTGCACGGGACGGGCGTGCGGGTGACGCTGATCGAGCCGGGGATGGCGGACACGCCGTTCTTCGAGAACCGTCCGAGCGAGGCGCTGCAGGCAGAGGACATCGCGCGGGGGGTGATGTACGCGGTGAGCCAGCCGGCGCACGTGAACGTCAACGAGGTACTGATTCGCCCGACGGGGCAGCAGGGGTGAGCGTAGGGGCCAGGAACGACCCGGCCGGTGCACCCGAACCCGGCCAGCGCCCCAAGCGACCTAAGCGAAGATCGCTAGCCGCCGTCGGCCGGGTCCAGCTCCAGCGTGACCGCGCCGATGCGCAGCTCGTCGCCGGGCTTGAAGCCCCGGGTCTCCAGCGCACGGATGACGCCGAGCTGCCGCAGGCGTCCCTCGACGTAGGCCATTGCCTCGTCGTTGTCGATGTCGAAGCGCGCGAGCAGCCGCTCGACCACGCGGCCGTCGACGGCGTATGCGCCGGGCCCGGTCTGCCTGACGGTGAAGCCGTGTTCGCGGGCGGGCCGGAAGACGATGTGCTCGGCCAGCTCGTCTTCGAGCGCGAGGGATGCGGAGCCGGCGATGGAGTCGAGCCCAGCACCGGCCGTTTCGCCGTCCCGTACGCCGCGCCCGTCCTCGTGCGCGGTTGCCGCTGCGGGCACGCGCCGCAGAAGCTCGGAAGCCAGCTCGGGGAGGCCCGCGCCGGTCGCGCTGGAGGTGGCGATGACGGGCACGTGGGGACCCAGGCGCGCAGACCACTGCGCGACCAGCTCACGCGCTCGCGCGGGGGGCACAAGGTCGGCCTTGGAGAGCGCCAGCACGCGCGGCAGCGAGGCCAGCCGCGGATCGTGCGTCGCCAGCTCACGCTCGATGGTGGCGTGGTTGGCCGGCGTGTCGTCCGTGTCGCCCCCCGACAGCTCGGGCGCAAGATCCAGCACGTGCACGAGCAGGCGGGTGCGCTCGACGTGTGCGAGGAACTCGTGCCCGAGGCCGGCGCCTTCGCTGGCGCCTTCGATCAAGCCGGGGATGTCGGCGATGACGAGCTGGCGTTCGTCGCTTTCGAGCACGCCGAGCATGGGCTCGAGCGTCGTGAAGGGGTAGGAGGCGACCTTCGGCGCGGCACGAGTGAGACGGGCGAGCAGGGAGGACTTGCCGGCGTTGGGCAGTCCGACGAGGCCGATGTCGGCGAGCAGCTTCAGGCGCAGCGAGAGCCAGCCCTGCTCGCCGGGCAGACCGCGCTCGGCGAAGTGGGGAGCTTGGCGGGTCGAGTTGGTGAAGCGCTTGTTGCCATGCCCCCCGGCGCCGCCGCGCGCGACGACGACGCGCTGCCCGGGACGCAGCAGTTCCCAGCGCCGCCCGGCGAGGTCGTCGCCTTCACCCTCGCCCGATCCCCTGCCCGCCTCGCTCTCGAGGCTGCCAGCACTGCCCGCGTCCATACCTCGCCGCTCGACGCTCCCTCGACCCACAGCGGCTCCCCCGGCGCCGCCATTCCCGCCGGCGCCGCCGTCCCCTTCGACTTGCGTTCCCGGGGGCACGCGCAGCACGAGCGGCTCGCCTTCGGCGCCGTGGCGCAGCGACCCCTCGCCGCGTCCCCCGCGCGACGCGCGGTGGTGGGCGCGACGTGTGAACCGTTGGAGGTCGCGCAGGGAGTCGTCGCAGAGCAGCAGGATGTCGCCGCCCCGTCCGCCGTCGCCGCCGTCGGGTCCGCCGCGCGGGACGTGCGCTTCGCGGCGGAAGGACGCGGCGCCGTCGCCGCCGGCGCCGGCCTGAACATGGATGCGAGCGCGGTCGTGGAGCACTACGACCATCCTGACAGCCGGCACGCTGCCGGCACCGGACGCTCGCGCCTGCGGCGCCGCAGCATGGCGCGCCTGCAGGCGAGGCTTCGGTTCAGCGCTGGCCGTCGGCGAGCACGCTAACCACGCGTCCGCGGCGGCCCTCGACGAACTGCACGGTCCCGGCGGCGCGCGCGTAGAGCGTGTCGTCCTTGCCCATGCCGACGCCCTCGCCGGCCTTGAAGCGGGTGCCGCGCTGGCGCACGATGATCTCACCACCGGTGACGACCTGGCCGGCGAAAGTCTTGACGCCGAGCCGTTTGGCGTTGGAGTCGCGGCCGTTGCGGCTCGATCCGAGTCCCTTCTTATGCGCCATGCTTGATCTCCGTGATCTCGATGCGGGTTAGCTCCTGGCGGTGGCCGGTGCGGCGTTTGTAGCCGCGCTTGGGCTTGAACTTGACGACGCGAAGCTTTTCGCCGCGCTCGTGACCGAGGACCTTCGCGGTGACCTTGACCTGCGTGAGCCGGTCGCTGTCGAAGATCGCCTCCTCGGAGCGAAACATCAGCGGCTGCAGGGGAACGGTTGCGCCCTCTTGCGCAGCCAGGCGCTCGACCAGCAGCTTCTGGCCGCGTTCGACGCGGTACTGCTTGCCGCCGGTCTTCACGATCGCGTACATGGTCGGTTTCCTGGTTCCCTCTGAGCGAGGCCCGCTCCGCGTCGGCGGCCGCGCCTACTCGGCGGCGCTGGGGGCCTTCTTGGCACTGGAACGACGCCGTCCGCCTCTGCGGCCGCGGCGCCGAGGTTTCGATTGTACGTCATCGCCGGCCGGCTCGCCCGACGGCTCGTCTCCCAACGGCGAGCGCTCGGCGAGCGCCTCGACGATCTCGGCGTCAACGACGGGCGGCGCGGCCGAGCCGGACTCCTCGGGCTCGACCTCCTCGGCCTCCTCGGCGAGCCCCGGCGCGGCGGCGCCGGCGGACGCGACCGTCTCCTTTACCGCGGCGGCACCCGAGGTTTTGCCGGCGGCGGCGGCGCCGGAGGTCTCTTTGGCAGCGGTCCGCGAGCGCGGTTTGCGTGTGCGTCGGCGGGGGGGCGACGCGCTCGGCCGCGGCGCCGGGCGGATGACCTCGCCGCTCTCGTCGAGCAGCAGCGCAGAGGCGGCGGTGCGGCCGACCTGCTCGATGCGCACCATGCGCTTCTCGCCGACGTGCGGAGAGGCGCCGGCGATCGAGATGATGTAGCCGTCGATCTTGGCGACGGCGTCGTCGACGTCGTACATGTGCGGCTCGACGATCTCGACCAGCACCTCGTCGCCGGCGTGGAAGGGCAGCGCGCGCTCCTCGACCTCCTCGCGCGAGCCTTCGAAGGTGATTGCGAAGTGGTCAAGGGCGAGCCCTTCGGAACCCTCGAAGTGGAAGGAGCGGCCGGTTTCGCGCTCGAGCGCGTGCAGCACGCGCGAGTGCTGGCCGGTGAACTGGGCGGTGACGCGCGGGTTCATCTGTACGAGGAACGCTTCGGCGTCGGCGTTCTCCGCGGCGATCTCCCGCAGCCGGCGCTCGAAGTCGATCGCGATCGTCTCCTCGGAGCGGATCACGCCTTCGCCGTCGCACGTGGGACAGGGCCGGCTCATGATCTCGCGCACGCCCTCGGTGACGTTCTGGCGCGTCATCTCGACGAGGCCGAGCTTGGATATCTCGGCGGTGAAGGTCTTGGTGCGGTCTTCGTCGAGCGCTTTGCGCAGGGTCTTCATGACGGCGTCGCGGTTGCGTGCGCGGGCCATGTCGATGAAGTCGATGACGATGATGCCGCCGATGTCGCGCAGGCGCAGCTGGTTGACGACGGCCTCGGCCGCCTCGAGGTTGGTGCGTGTGATCGTCTCCTCCAGGCCGGCGCTGCGCCCGCGGCCGGTGAAGCTGCCGGAGTTGACGTCGATCACGGTGAGCGCCTCGGCGTAGTCGATCATCAGGTAGCCGCCACTGGGCAGGTCGACGCGGCGCGACATGACGCCTTCGATCGCCTGCTCCACCCCGTACTCTTCGAACAGCGGCGTGGGCTCCTGCCAAAGCTCGACGCGCTCCACCAACTCGGGGGCGGTGCGGGTGAAGAACGAGACGAGGCGGTGGTGCTGCTGCTCGTCGTCGACGATCGCGCGCTCGAAGTGTTCGGAGAAGATGTCGCGCACGACGCGCACGGAGAGATCGGCCTCCTGGAAGACCATTGCGGGGGCGGGCGTGTCGTCGACGCGTTTGACGAGCACCTCGTGGAGCTTGTGCAGGTAGAGCAGCTCGCGCTCGAAGTCCTCGCGCTTGGCGCCGTGGGCGGCGGTGCGGATGATCGCGCCGCCGCCGCCGAGGTCGAGTTTGGTGGTCTGCTTGCGCAGGCGCTCGCGCTCGCGATCGTCAAGGCGCCGGGAGACGCCGATGCCCTCGCCGGTGGGCTGGTAGACCATGTAGCGCCCGGCGATCGTCAGCTCCATCGACAGGCGTGCGCCCTTGGTCTTGAGGGGGTCCTTGATGACTTGGACCACGACCTCCTGGCCGGGTTTCAGCAGCTCGGTGATCTTGCGTCCGCCGCCGCGGCCGCGGCGCGGCGCCTCGACACCGGGGAGCACGATCTCATCGACGTGCAGGAAACCGTTCTTCTCGAGGCCGATGTCGACGAACGCGGCCTCCAAGCCGGGGATCACGTTGTCGACCTTGCCCTTGTAGATGTTGCCGACGATCGAGCGCGCGCCGCGACGCTCGATGTACAGCTCGGCGATGCGATAGCCGGCGTCGGGCCGCGCTGTCGAGCGGCGCCGGCGACGGGTGGAGGATGTGGTCGCGGCCGCGGGCGTGCCCGCGGCCTCCATGAGCGCGACGCGCGTCTCTGAGCGGTCGACGCTGACGAGTACTTGCTTTTTCAAGGTAATCGGGTCTTTCGGTATGGGTTTGGGCCAAGACCCGGGGGACGACACCCGATGCGGGGGCCGTACGCGCCTTTGTTGTGCGGGTCTCGACAAGCATTAATTCACGGCCGCACGACGCGGCCCTTCAAAGCCTCTGTGGCACGCGCCTGGACGTAGATCGACTGCAGCAGGCCGACGGCCAGCAGCGTCGCAATCACCGACGAGCCGCCATAGCTCATGAGCGGCAGCGTGACGCCGGTGATGGGCATGATGCCAACGGCCATGCCCACGTTGACGAACACCTGGAACATAAGCATAGCCACTACCCCGCCGGCGACGAGCGAGCCGAAGAGATCCTTGGACATCGCGAGGATGCGCAGCGTACGCCAGATCAGCAGTGCGTAGAGCGAAAGCACGAGCGCAGCGCCGACGAAGCCGTACTGCTCGCCGACGGCGCCGAAGATGAAGTCGGTTTCGTCCTCGGGCAGGAATTCGTTCTTGGTCTGGGTGGCGCCGGTGGAACTGCCGGCGTTTTGGCCGGAGCCGATCGCGATCTCCGACTGCTGCTGCTGGTAGGCATTCGGGTTGTTCGCGGACGGGTTCAGGAAGGCGGTGAGCCGTTCGCGTTGGTAGGTGTTGACGACCTGCACGCCGGCGGCGGGAGCGATCACGAGCGCGCCGGTGACGGCGATCGCGCCGAGCGCGAGGAGCGCCGCGAGGTGGCGCCAGGGGACGCCGGCGACGAACAGCACGACGAAGGCGATCGCGACGTAGACAAGGCCGGAGCCGAGGTCGGGCTGGACGATCACCAGCAGCGCCGGCACGAGCGCGGTGAGCATCACGCGGACGGTGGTCTCGCGCTGGCGCAGCTCGCGGGAGCGGTCCACGACGAGCGCGGCGAGCGCGAGGATCAAGAGCACCTTGCCAAGCTCGGACGCTTGGAAGGAGAAGAACGGGAAGCTGATCGCACGGGTGGCGCCGTTGGCGCTGTGGCCGGCGGTGAGCACGGCGAGGATGCTGAGGATCAGCGCGGCGTAGATCCAGGTTTTGAGGTGGCGCAGGCGGGCGTAGTCGACGCGTGCGAGTACGAGCATCATGATCGCCCCGAGGATCAGGTAGACGGCCTGGCGGTCGGAGTAGTAGTGCGGGTCGCCACGGATCACACCGGCGGTCACGGCGCCCAGCGTGGCCACCGAGCAGACGCCGAGGCCGAGCACGGCGAGCGTGAGCAGCGGGTCGAGCATCAGGCGTGGCCCGAGGCGCGGCGGGGTGTGCTGGGCATCGGCGGCTGTGAGGGAGTTGCTACGCGCTGCGCGCGTAGCGGTGGAGGGCTCGATCGGGCTGAGAGGCGGGGTCATCGGATCATTTGTCGGCGCTGGAGCCGGCGACGAGCTTGAGCGGCTGGTCGAACCACTTGGAGGCGATCAGCCGCGCAACGGGCGCGGCGGCCTGGTCGCCGAAGCCGCCCTGTTCGACGGTCACGGCGATCACGATCGGGTGGGTGGGGTCGGCGACGTAGCACATGTACCACGCCTGTTCGGTCAGGCCTGCGCGTTCGGCGGTGCCGGTCTTGCCGTAGACGGGGTGGGCGGTTTGGTTCCACCCCAACCAGACGTCGGCGGAGGTGCCGCCGGACTCCGACGCGGCGTCGTGGATGCCTTCCATGACGAGGCCGACGTTGGCGGGGTTGAAGTGGATGTGGCGCTGCGGCGGGAAGCTGAGCGCCTGCACGATGCCGCCGCCGGGGTTTTCGATCGCAACGCCGAGGTGGGGTGTGACGACGGTGCCGTTGCCGTCGTTGCGGTAGGCGTTGGCAAGCGTCGAGTAGGCGACGGCCATCTGCAGGGGGTTGGTCTCGAGGTCGCCCTGGCCGACGGCAAGGTCCATGTCGTCGCCTTCGCTCCAGGGGCGGATTTCGGCGACGTAGCCACATTGGCTTTTGGGGTGGTGGTGTTCGCAGACTTCCTGGAGGTGGTTACGCTGGGCGCGCCATTGCGGCGTGGGCAGGACGCCTTCGTTCTGGGGGGTGGGGAGGTCGATGCCGGTCGGGCGCGCGATGCCGAGGCGGTGCGCCATGTTCTGGATGACGTTGCCGTGGGGGTTGTCCAGCTCGCCGACAGTGAAGAAGTAGGTATCGGAGGAGACCTTGAGCGCTTCGACGAGTGGCAGCGAGCCGTAGTCGTTGTGGCCGGAGTTGCAGAATTTCTCGCCGCCGACGGTTTCGATGCAGGCGCCGCCGCCGAGGCCGGCGTAGGGGTTGAGGATGCCGGCTTCGAGGCTGGCGATCGCGGTGAGGGGCTTGAAGGTGGAGCCGGTGGGGTAGGCGCCTTCGACGGCGCGGTTGACGAACGGCGTCGCGGGCGGCGTGGTCGGCGCCCCGGCGGGTTCTTCGATGGCGCGCAGTTCGCGCGCGGTGAGCGGCTTGATCAGCTGGTTGGGGTTGAAGCTGGGGTACGAGCCCATGGCGAGGATTTCGCCGTTGAGCGGGTTCATCGCGAGGAAGGCGCCGCCGTTGCCGGGGTTGCCGAAACCGTGGGCGAGTTCCATGCCCTTGCGCAGAGCGATTTCGCCCTCGTGCTGTAGGGGCAGGTCGAGACTCAGGCGCAGGTTGTAGCCCGCGCGGGGCGGTTCGATTGGGAGCGTGGCGGGCTGGACCTGGCCGGAGGCGTTGACCTCGACGTGGCGGATGCCGGGAGTGCCACGCAGGTAGCGGTCGTAGTAGTACTCCAGGCCCGATTGGCCGACGATCTCGCCGGCGGGCACGCCTTTGAAGGCGGCGGGCGAGCGCTTGACCTGTTCTTCGGTGAGCGGGCGCACGTAGCCGAAGAGTTGCGCGGCGCTTTCGCCGAGGGGGTATTCGCGGATCGTGATCGGTTCCTGCTGGACGCCGGGGTATTCGCGGCGGCGCTCGCCGAGCACGGTCATCACGCCGCGGCCGGCGTCGGTCTCGATCGTGACGGGGGCGAAGGGCTGCTGGAGCAGGCCGTGTTTTTGCAGTTCGACGATGTGCCGGGGGCTCATCCCGAGCAGGTGCCCGAGGCGGCGGTAGAGCGCGCGCCGGCGCGGACCGGCGGGCGGCAGCTCGGAGGGTACGATCTGCACGGCGTTGGTGACCTTGCTGGTGACGAGGATTTCGCCGTCGCGGCCGAGGATCTGCCCGCGGGGCGGCGCGATCGGCACTTCGCGCTCGGTGTTAGCGGCGGCCTGCTGGACGTACTGTTCGCCGGTGAGGATCTGCAGGTACCAGAGGCGGAAGAAGATGATGCCGAACATGACCAGCGCGAAACCGCCGAGCAGCGCGATGCGCAGCCCGAGCTGCGAGGAGGGCGGCATGCGCGGCTCGGGCGGGCGGCGTCCGCGTTCGATCGCGCTCATCTACCTACGGCCCCCACGAGTTCGCAGAGCAAGCCGGGCAAGGTACAGATAACCACCCACCCCGCGAAATGTGCTTGGCACATGAGCGACCGACGACGCAGATCCGGCGCCGCCATGCGGGCTGGTGGCGCTCATGCCCGGGTGAGCGGGCTGAGCCCGCCGGTCGTGTACGCACGGCGGCGCCGGCGACGGGGGTCGTCGGGCAGGGCGGGTTCGAGCCAGCGGCGCACCAGGGCCCAGACGGGCAGGGCGGCGATCGTGTCGACGACGATGCCAAGGATGACTTGGCGCAACAGCTCGAGGCTGATCGGTGCGTCGACGCCGAGCATGAACTCGACAAGCGAGTAGCCGATCAGCGAGCAGGCGACAGCGGCGGCCCCGACGAGCAGCGGCACGAGTCCACCTTGGGGGTCCCGCAGCTCGCGCAGACGCCCGGCGGCGTAGCCGATGCCGGTGAAGATGAGCGAGGTCAGGCCGAGGGTTTGCACGAGCATCAGGTCCACGAGCAGCCCGACGCTGAAGCCGACGCAGGCGCCGGCCATCGAGCCGCAGAGCAGGCCGACGAAGGCGACGACGAGCGGGGAGAGATCGACGACGACGCCGAACACGGGCAGCTCGGAGACGATGCCGATTTGCAGGAAGACGACGACCACGGCGAGGACCGCGACACGCAAGGCGAGCGCCCCGTTTGGCGAGCCTGGAGCCGTCACCCGCCGCTCCCGGTCGAGGCGAGCTGGCTTTCGGGTACGCCGGTGCCCTGCGGCGAGCGCCCCGGCGGGTTGCCGGCGGCAAAGCGCGCCGCACGGCCGGGGGCGGAGTTTTCGGAGTAGGTGAGCACCTGCACGTTTTCGAGGTCGTGCAGGTCGGCGAGGGGCTGCACGTCGACGGCCTTGTAGGAGCCTTCTTCTTTGACGCTCGAGACCTGCCCGATCGGGATGCCGCGCGGGAACAGCGAGGGGTGGGCGTTGGCGATCGTGCCGGAGGTGACGACGTAGTTGCCGGGGTTGACGGAGCTGTTGGCGGGGAGGTATTGCATCAACAGCTCGTCGGGTTCGCCGACCTTCGGTTCGACGAGGCCGAGGGCGCCGGTTTCGTTGATCATCGCGTCGACGCCGACGCCGCTGTCGGTGACGAGGCTGACTTGGGAGTTGTCGGATGCGGCGAGCGTGACCACGCCGACGAGTCCTTCGCCGACGATGACGGGGTTGTTTTCGCGCACCCCCTGGGCGGTGCCGGCGGCGATGTCGATTGTGCGGCTCCAGAGGTTGGGCGACGCGCCGATGACCGCGGCGGTGACGGCGCGATAGGCGGAGGGGCCAAGCTCGTTGTCGAGGTGCATGAGACGGCGCAGCGCGGCGTAGGCGCGTTCGTCGCCTTGGCGCGCGATCAACTGGGCACGCAGACGCTCGTTTTGCTTGAGCAGCTCGTTGCGTTGGCTCTTGGCGTGCAGCGTCGAGCTGAACCAGCCGAACAGGTCGCGGACGGGCTTGAGCGCTTTGTTGGCGCCGTCCTGGATCGGCGAGACGATCGTCAGGAAGTCGCGCTGCACGGCGTGCAGGCGCCCGCTGGGCGCCTCGCGGAAGTAGGCGGTGAGTAGTATTAGCGAGAGCGCGACGAGCAGGATGAGCACCGCGCGCCGCCGCCGGGTCGTCTTGTCGTGCACAGGCTGAGGCTTTCCGAGGAGTTCATCGCTAAGGGTACGCGCCGCGTACGATCGACGCTACATGCATCCGCCCGAGCGCGCTCACTCGAGCGGCGCTCACCGCCGCCTGCGGTTGCGCGAGTTGCGGTTTGAGCGGTGGATCGCCTCGAACTCCTCCAGGGAGCGGCCCGAGCCGACGGCTACGCAGGTCAGCGGCGACTCGGCGAGGTGCGCGGGCATCTGGGTCTCCTCGCGCAGGCGCTCGTCGAGACCTTGCAGCAGCGAGCCGCCGCCGGCGAGCATGATGCCGCGGTCCATGATGTCCGAGGCAAGCTCGGGCGGGGTGCGGTCGAGCGTCTCCTTGACGGCGTTGACGATCTGCACGACGGGTTCTTCGAGGGCTTGGCGGATCTCCTCGCTGGTGAGCACGACGGTCTTGGGCAGCCCGGAGACCATGTTGCGCCCGCGGATCTCGGCTTGCAGCTCCTCCTCCATCGGGCAGGCGGAACCGATCTCGAGCTTGAGCTCCTCGGCGGTTTGCTGGCCGATGAGCAGCTTGTACTCGCGCTTGGCGTAGCTGATGATCGCCTCGTCCATCTCGTCGCCGCCGACGCGGATCGACTGCGAGACGACGATGCCGCCGAGCGAGATGACGGCAACCTCGGAGGTGCCGCCGCCGATGTCGACGACCATCGAGCCGGTGGGCTCGCCGACGGGCAGCCCGGCGCCGATCGCGGCCGCCATCGGCTCCTCGATCAGGTAGGCGGTGCGGGCGCCGGCCGACAGACATGCCTCCTCCACTGCACGCTTCTCGACGCCGGTCACGCCGGAGGGCACGCAGACGACCACGCGCGGGTGCGCGAAGCGGTTCTGGTGGACCTTCTGGATGAAGTGACGCAGCATCTCCTCGGTCACGTCGAAGTCGGCGATCACGCCGTCCTTGAGCGGCCGGATCGCCTGGATCGTCCCGGGAGTTCGGCCGAGCATGCGCTTGGCCTCGATGCCGACGGCGTGCACCTCGCCGGTGCGCGAGTCGATCGCGACGACGGACGGCTCGGAGAGCACGATGCCACGCCCGCGGACGTACACCAGTGTGTTCGCGGTGCCCAGGTCGACCGCCATATCGCGGCCGCCGAAGCCAGTGAAGTAGCTGAAGATGCCCATGTGGTGTCGTCTTGGCGCGGGGGGTGAGCTGAGTAGAGGGAGCGGGCGGCAGTCGTGGCAGGCGCGCCCGGACTCCGCCTCCCCCACGGGGTTCGGGGAGTGCAAATGAGGAGCGGCAAGCCGCGGCGCCAGTCTAGCGGACGGCTGCGGCCGTCTGACAGGGTTGCGAGCCGATTTGCAGGGGTATGTCGCTCAGGCGAGCGCGTCGAGCAGTACGGGGTGCAGGTCGAGCAGCGTGGCGAGGGGCAGCCCGACGACGTTCTCGTAGTCGCCGCGGACTTCGCGCACGAGCAGCGAGCCGCCTTTTTGGATCGCGTAGCCGCCGGAACGCTCGCGCCACTCGCCGCGGGCGAGGTACCACTCGAGCAGCGCGTCGTCAAGCTTGCGAAAGCGCACCTCGGTGCTGACGAGCGCCGTGCGCTCGACGCGACCGCGCACAAGCGCGACGCCGCTCATCACCTGGTGCGTGGCCCCACTCAGGGCGCGCAGCGTCGCCCGCGCGTGGGGCTCGTCGCGCGGCTTGCCGTAGATCGCGCCGTCGAGCGTGACTAGCGTGTCGACGCCGAGCACGATCTCGTCCGCCTGCGCCTCGTTCACCTCCCACTGGTCCACCTCTGTCTCTGCCACGTCCGCCTTCGCCTCCGCCACTTCCACGTCTGCCTCCGGGTCCGCGCCTGCCAGTGCGGCCGCGGCAGTGGCCGTGGCCGCCGCGCGCGCGTCGCGCACCGCGCGGGCCTTGCGCAGGGCGTTCTCGACGGCAACGTCCGCGGGCACGCCGTGTGCAAGCTCGGCGACGTCCGAGGGTTGGACCTCGAACGGCACGCCAAGCCGCTCCAGCGCGACGCGACGCTGGGGCGAGGCGGAGGCGAGCACTAGCAGGGGGCTCGTGGCGGCGCAGGACACGCTCAGAACCGTTCCCTCACTCGGCCGGGTCGCTCCCGTCCGCCGTCACGCCAGCTCGGGGAAGAACAGCGCGGTCTCGCGCGTGGCGGACTCGGGCGAGTCCGAGCCGTGCACCATGTTGCGGCCGGTCTCGGTCGCAAAGGCGCCGCGGATCGAGCCGGGCGCGGCCTCGAGGGGGTTGGTGGCGCCGATGACCTGGCGTGCGGCGCGCACGGCGTCCTGACCTTCGAGCACCATCGCGACGAGCGGGCCGGAGGTGATGAAGTCGACCAACTCGCCGAAGAAGGGGCGCTCGGCATGCTCGGCGTAGTGGCGCTCGGCGAGCGAGCGGTCGACGGTCATCTGGCGCAGCGCCGCAAGGCGCAGGCCCTTGCGCTCGAAGCGGGCGATGATCTCGCCGGTGAGCGAGCGGTCGAAGGCGTCGGGCTTGACGAGGATCAGCGTGCGGTCCATGTGGTCCTTTGTGTTTTGGATTTGAAATGTTGACAGCGACTGGGCGCCCCGCCTCGAGCAACGTCGGCGCGGCTCAGGAGGTGGAGCGCGGGGGTGAAAGCTCGTCGCCGAGCGATGCGGGCGATGGGGACAGCTCCTCGTCGAAGGAGGAGGTGGGCGCGGAAAGGTCGTCTCTAAACGACGACGGCGCGGGCAGGTCCTCGCCGGCGGTGGGCGCCGCTAGCGCTCGGCGGGCGGGGCGAGGGGGACGCGCGGGGCGCGGAGCGCGGCCTTCGCCGGACGCAAAGCTTTCGCCGGCAGCGCGGCCTTCGCGGGACAGGCGGCTCTCGTCCGACGGTCGGCTCTCGGCGGACATCGGACTCTCGTCGGCGGCACGCCCCGCGCCGGACGCCGTCTCGCCGTCGGCGCCACCGCGGCGGCGGGTGCGGCGGGAACGGGAGGACTCGGGGACCTCGGTCTCGCAGTAGGGGCAGATCGTCCACGTGCGGTCGAGCGGCCGTGAGCAGCTCACGCAGCGCTCCTTGAGCTTGCGAAGGCAGCTGGGGCAGCGGATGAAGTCGCGCTCGACGCGGTAGTCGCAATGCGGGCACAGACCGTAGTCCAGCTCGTACAGGCGGGCTTCGGCGGCACGCGTCTCGAGTTCGCGTTGGTGTACGTCTTCCAGGAAATCTGGCGGGCGGAGGATGAGATAGACGAGGGGCCCAAGGAACGGGACCACGACCGCGATGGCCGTCGCGAGGCCAACCATCACCGGATCGACGACGCGACGGCGGGCGTCGGCGTAGGTCCAGTAGACGAGCGCGCAGTCGAGGATCACCGCGAACAGGATCAGCAGGTCGATGACCGTGCTGAACGCGTGGCTTTCGATTCCGAAGTAGGCGAGTGGCGGCATCGTCGGTCGGTGCGGTCGTCCTTGGCCCGGGCGCGGCGCGGGCACCTGTGGGGGCCGCCGAGTTTAGAGACTACCGCGGCCCGAGCCCGCAGTTACGCGCCCAGCCGGGGTTCGGTGCCACGCCCGCCACCCCAAAACTCTGCGGTCGCGGGGATCTTGCAATCCCGCCCCGGCGCACGAGTGGCGCCTGTGCGTCCCTTCAAAGGAAGAGTCGACCAAAGGCGTAGCCGGCGCCGAAGAAGACGAGGATCACGAGCGCGACGATGAGCGCGACTGCGCCGATCATCGCGAGCACGGAGGGGCCGTCGTCGCTCACGCGCGCCTTCCGAGTCCAGCCTCGCCTACGTCCGGGCGTGCCCGGGCGAGGAGGTCGCCAATCAGATAGACCGAGCCGGTCGCCAGCACGGCAGGGGCATCGTCGTTCTCCATCACACCCTTGTTGATCAGACCACTATCGCGCGCGCGAATCGCACCTGCAGACAAACAACCTTCCTCCCCCCCCACGTCCACGACACCCTCCCCCCCCACGTCCACAACACCCTCCCCCCCCACATCCACAACACCCTCCCCCCCCACGTCCACGACACCCTCCCTCCCCACATCCACAACGCCCCCCCTCCCCACATCCGCGACACCCTCCCTCCCCATGTCCACGACACCCTTCCCCCCCACGTCCGCGATTTCGGAGTTCTGGGCTTCCCCGGATCCGCCACCCAGATCGTCCTGCCGCGGCTCCAACGCCCCCGCGCTGCGACCCACGCGGCACGCCCACTCCTGCGCGGCGGCAAGGGCGCGCTCGGGAGTCGGCTCGCAGACGGTCTCCGAGAAGCCGAGCTGACGGGCAAGCGATTGCAAAGCGGCAGGCGAGAGCGCGCGCGGGCTCGGCGGGGCGGTGAACCAGGCGCGCGCGCAGCGAGGCAGGAGCACGCGGAGCATGCGGACGGCGTCCTTGTCCTCGAGGACGCCCATCACGAGCGCAAGGGGGCGGGCGCCGACTAGGGCTGGCAGCGCGTCGAGCAGGGCCTCTGCCGCGTCGGGATTGTGGGCGCCGTCGAGGATCGTGAGGGGATCGTGGTCGAGGACCTGCAGGCGTCCGGGGATCGCGACGTGCGCGGCCGCCTCGTGCACCGCCTCGGCGTGGAGCGCAATGCCCACAGTGGCAAGGTACGCCTCCGCCGCAGTAAGGGCGAGCGCGAAGTTGCGCCGCTGGAAAGCGCCGGGGGCGAGCGGGAGGTCCTTGGGCCAGGTCTTCTCGGCGGTGACGATGCGCGCGTGGCGCTCGGCGGCGACGGACCGCGCGAGGGCTAGGGCATCGGGGTGCATTGGCGATCCGAGCGCGAGCGTGGTGTGCGGTTGCACGACGGCAAGCTTCTCGGCGGCGATGTCGGCGACCGTGGGGCCGAGCCAGCGGGTGTGCTCGAGACCGACGTTGGTGAGGACGGAGACGCGCGACTCGACGACGGCGGTGGCGTCGTAGCGGCCGCCGAGGCCGGCCTCGATGACGGCGACGTCGACGTCGCGTTCGGCCAGCGCCCAGAGGGCGGCGGCGGTGAGCAGCTCGAACTGGGTGACGTGGTCGTCGGCGGCGAGCGTGCGGTTGACGCGCTCGGCGGCCCAGGCTGCGCGAGCGACGGCTGCGGCGAACTCGTGCATCGAGAGGTCGCGCTCGTCGACGCGGACGCGCTCGGTGTAGGAGGTGAGGTGGGGGGACAGGTACGTACCGGTGCGCAGGCCGTGGCGGGCGAGGATCGCGGTGATCATGCGCGTGGTCGAGGACTTGCCGTTGGTGCCGACGACGTGCACGGCCGGCAGGCGTCGCTGCGGGGAGCCGAGCGCGGTCATCATGCGGCGCATGCGGTCCAGGCCGAAGCGCATGCCGAACAGCTCGAGCGAGCGCAGGTGGCGCTCGGCCTGCTCGGGGCTCCAGTCGCGGCCGGGAGTGGTGCGCGGCGCTTCGTTCACAGCGCGTCCAGTTCGGCTGTGAGCTGACGCAGCTTCTCGCGCTCGGCCTCGACGATCGCATGCGGCGCGCGCTCGACGAACTTGGGGTTGGCGAGCTTGCTCTCGACGCGCTCGACGTCGCTTTTCAGACGTTGGCGCTCGAGCTGGCGTTTGCGCTCGCCCGCCCGCAGGTCGAGTCCGTCGTCGGAGTAGACGCTGATCGTCCCTTTCGGCACAGGGATCGATGCGACGGGCGGCGAGACCGGCTCGGCCCGCAGGTCGAGCCGAGCGAGCGTTGCAAGGCTCTGTTCGGTCTCCTCGTAGGAGCCCGCGGTCACGTCGATGCCGCTGGGCAAGATCAGCCCCGGCGGGGCATTGACGCTGTCGCGCCAGCCGCGGATCGCGGTGACGGCCTCGATCATGGTCGCGATGGCAAGCTCGGCGTTCGGGTCGATCAGCGAGTCCTCGCTCGCCGGCCAGGGCGAGCCGGCGAGGAGCGCTTCACCGCCGAGGAAGGGCCAAAGCTCCTCGGTCACGAAGGGGATGATCGGGTGCGCGAGGGCGACGGTCGTGCGCAACAGGTAGAGGAGCGTCGCGGCCAGATCGAAGTCCGGCTCGCTCTCGCTGGACAGCCGCGGCTTGACGGTCTCCAGGTACCAGTCGCAAAGCTCGCTGTAGACATAGTCGTAGAGCCCCAGGGCCGCGTGGGAGAAGTCGTAGGAGTCGATGCGAGCGGTGGTGTCGGCGACGACCTGCTGCAGGCGGGAGACGATCCAACGGTCCTCGACGGTGCGCGGTCGCGGGGCGGGGGTGAGCACCTCGAGCCACAGATCGGCCGAGGTCGGGCAATGCTCACCGGCGGCGTCGTCCGGGCTGCCAGCCGAACCCGGGGCACGCTCGCCCGCAGCATCGTCCTCGGTACCGGCCGAGGCTGGGAGCGGGTCGCCCGCGGCACGCGTCCAGGCGTCGCCGAGCGCAGCAAGGCGCAGCAGCGCGAAGCGGGTGGCGTTGAAGAGCTTGTTGGCGAGGGCTTGGCCCTGGGCGACCTTTTCGGCGGAGTAGCGGACGTCCTGGGAGGAGGACATCGCCAGCAGGCCGAAGCGCACGGCGTCGGCGCCGTGGCGGTCGATCTCGTCGAGGGGGTCGATGCCGGTGCCGAGGGACTTGGACATGCGGCGGCCGTCGGGGGCCTGGATGACGGAGTGGATGTAGACGTCGGAGAACGGAACCGAGCCGGTGAAGCGCAGGCCCATCATCACCATGCGGGCGACCCACAGGAAGAGAATGTCGCGGGCGGTGGAGAGGACGGCGGTGGGGTAGAACGCGGCAAGCTCAGGGGTTTGATCGGGCCAGCCGAGGGTCGCAAACGGCCAGAGCGCGGATGAGAACCAGGTGTCGAGGACGTCGTCGTCCTGGCGCAGGGACCCGCCGCAGGAGCGGCATTGCGCGGGCGCCTGCGCGGCGACGTGGGTCTCGCCGCAGACCTCGCAGTAGTAGACCGGCAGGCGGTGGCCCCACCAGAGCTGGCGCGAGACGCACCAGGGGCGGATGTTGGCCAGCCAGTCCAGGTAGACGCGGCGGTGGTTGTCGGGGACGATGCGCACGGCGCCGGATTGCACAGCCTCGATCGCGGGCGCGGCAAGGGTGTCCATGCGCATGAACCATTGGAGCGAGATCAGGGGCTCGATGCGCACGCCGGAGCGGTGCGAATAGGGGACTTCGTGTTCGTAGGGCTCACGCGCGACGATGCGGCCTTCCTGCTCGAGCGCGGCGACCACGGCCTCGCGCGCTTCGCTGACGGTGAGTCCGGCGAAGCGCTCGCCGGCGGCGGCGGTCATGCGGCCGTCCTCGCCGATCACCGAGACCTGGTCGAGTTCGTGGCGCTGGCCGATGTCGAAGTCGTTGGGGTCGTGCGCGGGGGTCACCTTGAGCGCGCCGGTGCCGAAGTCGGCGCGCACGTGCTCGTCGGCGATGATCGGCAAGTGACGCCCGACGAGCGGCAGGATCGCGTTGCGCCCCACGAGGCCGGCGTAGCGCTCGTCGGTGGGGTTGACCGCGATGGCGCTGTCGCCGAGCATCGTCTCGGGCCGAACGGTCGCGATCGTCAGTGAGCCGCCGTTGTCCGGTCGAGAAAGAGGGGCCCGACCGAAGCCGGGAGACACTCGCCCTTGGCCAGCATCCCCGTTTGGGCCAGCCAGCCCTTGACTGGCTGCGTCACCCTCTAGGAGGTCGTAGCGGATCGAGTAGAGGGTGTCGGTCTCGCGGCGCTGCTCGACCTCGAGGTCGGAGATCGCGGAGTGTGAGCCGGGGTCCCAGTTGACGATGTAGCGGTCGCGGTAGACGAGGCCGTCGTCGTAGAGGGCGACGAACACGGCGAGGACGGCGCGGTGGTAGGCCTCGTCGAGGGTGAAGCGCTCGTCGTCGTAGTCGCAGGAGGCACCCAGGCGCTTGAGCTGCTCGACGATCGTGTGCCCGTAGTGCTCGCGCCAGGCCCAGACGCGGCGGACGAACTCCTCGCGACCCAGCGCCTGGCGGCTGGTGCCTTCGGCGCGGAGGGCCTTTTCAACCTGGGCCTGGGTGGCGATGCCGGCGTGGTCGGTGCCGAGGATCCACTTGGTGCGCCGGCCGGCCATGCGGTGGCGGCGGATGAGGACGTCTTGGATCGAGGAGTTGAGCGCGTGACCCATGTGCAGCGAGCCGGTGATGTTCGGCGGCGGGATCGCGATCGTGTAGTTCTCGGCGGGAACGCCGTCGGGCTCTGGATGAAACAGCCCGCTCTCCAGCCAGCGCGCAGCGATGCGCGGCTCGACCTCGGCGGGGTCGAAGCGGGTGCGGTCGGAGAGCGCGTCTGGGCGAGGGGGCATCGTCGGAGCGTTGAGTGTAAGACGCGCAAGCGGGTGGGCGTCTTTTGGGATGGGCCGCCTGGAGGCGGCCCCGGAACAGGGTTGCGTAGCCTGGACCGCCGGTCGGACGGCGGTTAGCGACCATGCCCGGAGCGATCGAGCCTGCTGCCAGCGCCAAGCCGTGGTCCGTCGTCGCATAACGCTCCTACCTTGGTGGTAGGCTTTGCCCGTGCCGCGGGGCAAGCCTTCACCGAAGTTGGCGATCACAGTGGACCCAGGCGTCCACGCCCAGGTGCTGGCCTCGGCCGCGGCCGAGGGGGTGAGCGTGTCCGCGTGGATGACCAGGGCGGCAAGGCGAGCGCTACTGGCAGCCGACGGGCTACGCGCGATCGCCGAGTGGGAACATGAGCACGGCGAGCTGACTGAGGCCGAGCTGCAAGCAGCACGTCACCGTGTCGCCCAGGAGCTGGCGCTGTCGCCCTCCTCCCCACGTGCCGCGCCGCCGGCTTCAGGCGTACGACCAGCCTCGTCCCGCCCACGCACCGTGCCCGTCCCGTCACCGAAGTCTCGAGGCGCCCGTCGCGCACGACCCACCTCACCCCGTTCGCGGAATGCAGCGTGAGCGTGGTCTACGACGCTGGCGCGTTGATCGCGGCCGAGCGAGGCGACCGCGAGCTGTGGGCTGATCACCGGGTGCGGCTGGAGTTGGGCATGGTGCCGCAGACGACCGCGCCAGCCGTCGCACAGGTGAGCCGCTCGCCTCAGCAGGCACGCCTGCGGCGTCTGCTGCGCGGTTGCCTAGTCGAGGCTTTCGAGCCCGAGCAGGCACACACGGTCGGTGCATTGCTGGCGAGCGTAGGTGTCGCTGATGTAGTGGACGCGCACGTGATGCTGACCGCGGCGAGGAGCGAAGCGACAGTGCTGACCTCGGATCCCGACGACCTGCACAAGCTCTCAGACCGGCTGCCTACGCCAGTCGCTATAAAGCGCGTTTGAGCCACCGGCCACGCGTGCGGTGCGCTGGCGGTCCCGGCCTTCAGTTCCCGAGCCCCCCAAGGTAGGCATAGGGGTGCAGCATCTGCCAGTAGGGAAGGCCGCTGCCCTCGGAGAGGATCTCGCTGCCGGCGGGCGCCTCGGCGCGTAGGCGCGTGGCCAGGGCGGCGGCGTCGTCCTCGTCGGCCGCGCCGACCAGCAGGTGGCGCCAGCGCTGGTTGACGGGGATGCCCTCGGCCCGCAGGCGGGCGGCGAAGGCACGGGCGTCGCGGTGGGTGGGGACAGCGATGCGAACCTCCCACTCGGCGATGCCGGCGTGCTGCGATTCGGCGGTCTCGGCAGCCGCGAGGCGGGCGTGCTCGCCGGCGTGCTCGGCCGGGGTGGAGGGCAGCGGCGTCGAGAGGTCCTCCCAACGCTCCTCCTCGTGGTGCCAGTGCGTCACCTCGACGTCGCCGTCGATGCCTTCGCGGGTCATCGTTTCCCGCACGATGTCGCTGGTGCGTGCGGCGGCGGAGGCCGAGTCGGCGTAGAGGAAGACGTCGTCGGAGTCGTGGGTGACGACGACGCGGGGCAGCGGGCCGTGCGCGTCGCGATGGCGCTCGAGCGCCTCCAGCGCGCTGTAGAGGCGGTGCGCGTCGGGCGTGTGCGCCCTGATGCGGAACTCGTCTTCCATCGTGCTACCCCTCCCCCGTCGCGGTCGTGTCTGTACGGCTGACCCTGCCCGCGCATGCGCGTCGCATCGCCGCTACCGCTGTCGCCGTGCCCTCCCCCATGTCCCTGCCGGTGCCGAGCGCCGCGCGGCGACCCTACGCGGACTCCTCGCGCAAGCGGCGCGCCGGGCGGGCGGGCTTCTCTTCGGGGGCGGCCTCGGTTACGAGCGTCGGCTGGCGGCCCTGCTCGACGGTCTCGCGGGTGACGACGCACTTCTTGACGTCGCGCCGGGAGGGCAGCTCGAACTGGACCTCGAGCAGGATCTCCTCGATGATCGAGCGCAGCCCGCGCGCGCCGGTGTCGCGCTCCAGGGCGCGCTCGGCGACGGCGGTGAGGGAGTCTTCGGAGAAGACCAGCTCGATGTCGTCGAAGGAGAAGAAGCGCTGGAACTGCTTGACCAGGGCGTTGCGCGGCTCGACGAGGATCGAGACGAGGTGGTCGCGAGTGAGCTGGTGCACGGCGGACATGACGGGCAGGCGGCCGATGAACTCGGGGATCAGGCCGTACTCGATCAGGTCCTCGGGCAGGCAGTGCTCGAAGATCTCGCCCAGGTCGACGTGCTCGCGCGGTTCGATCGCGGCGCCGAAGCCGACGCCGCGGTGGCCGATGCGCCGCTCGATGACCTTGTCGAGGTTGGCGAAGGCGCCGCCGCAGATGAACAGCACGTTGGTCGTGTCGATCGTCAGGAACTCCTGGTGGGGGTGCTTGCGCCCGCCCTGCGGCGGCACCGACGCCTGCGTGCCCTCGAGGATCTTCAGCAGCGCCTGCTGGACGCCCTCACCGGAGACGTCGCGGGTGATCGAGGGGTTGTCGGCCTTGCGGGCGATCTTGTCGACCTCGTCGATGTAGATGATCCCGGTCTCGGCCTTCTTGACGTCGTAGTCGGCGGCTTGGATCAGCTTGAGCAGGATGTTCTCGACGTCCTCGCCGACGTAGCCGGCCTCTGTGAGCGCGGTCGCGTCGGCGATCGCGAACGGCACGTTGAGGATCCGCGCGAGCGTCTGCGCGAGCAGCGTCTTGCCGCAGCCGGTGGGGCCGAGCAAGAGGATGTTGGACTTCTGCAGCTCGACGTCGGACTCGCCGGACTGCATCATCTGCACGCGCTTGTAGTGGTTGTAAACGGCGACGGAGAGGGTGCGCTTGGAGGTCTCCTGGCCGATGACGTACTCGTCGAGGACGTCGTAGATCGCGCGTGGCTTGGGCAGGTTCTCGAGGTCGAACAGCGGGGTCGGCGCCAGCTCCTCGTCGATGATCTCGTTGCAGAGGTCGATGCACTCGTCGCAGATGTACACGCCGGGGCCGGCGATCAGCTTCTTAACTTGGCGTTGGGACTTGCCGCAGAAGCTGCAGAGAAGCTGCTCGTTTGAGTCTGTCGGGCGGGCCATCTTCTCCTCTCCGGGTCCTCCGCTGCGAACCCCTCAGTGCTCGGAGATAACGCGGTCGATGATGCCGTACTCGCGCGCCTCCTCAGAACTCATGAAGTAGTCGCGCTCGGTGTCTTGGCGGACCTTCTCGAGTTCTTTGCCGGTGTGCTTGGCGATGATCTCGTCGAGACGCCGGCGGACGTCGATGATCTCCTTGGCGTGGATCTCGATGTCGGTGGCTTGTCCTTGGAAGCTGGAGGAGACCTGGTGGATGAGGATCTTGGCGTTGGGGAGCGCCATGCGCTTGCCGTTGGCGCCGCCGGCGAGCAGCAGGGCGCCCATCGACATCGCGATGCCGACGCAGATGGTTTGCACGTCGGGCTTGATGAACTGCATCGTGTCGTAGATCGCCAGGCCGGCGTAGACGGAGCCGCCGGGCGAGTTGATGTAGAGCGAGATGTCCTTCTCGGGGTCGTCGGACTCCAGGTGCAGCAGCTGGGCGACGACGAGATTGGCGATCTGGTCGTCGATTGGCGTGCCGAGAAAGATGATGCGCTCGTTGAGCAGGCGGCTGTAGATGTCGAACGCGCGCTCCCCGCGGGAGGTTTGCTCGACGACCATCGGTACTAGTGGGCTCATAGTCCTCGCTTCAGTTTCGCTTCACGGGCCGGATTCCTCCAGAGCCGCTGCCACAACGGCCCCGGGTTGGGGACGACGGGCGGGCACCGATGCTTAGAGGCTAGCGACCTGGCGTCCACAATCCGCCGGCCTCGCTCGCGGGCTCGCCGGGAGCGGCTGCACCGGCGTCGGATTGGCGGGCGTGCTCGGCGCGTTCCTTCTCGGGTGTCCAGAGCGCGTCGCGGGCACGGGCCTGCTCGAGCGGGATCGGCTGGGCGCTCCCAGCGATCAGCTCGGCGGCGCGGCGGGTGGCAAGCTCCTCGCGCAGCTCCTCCAGGCGCCCGGCGTCGCGCAGCCGCGCGAGGAGGTCCTGCGGCGTGCTCTGCTCGCGCTCGGCGGTCGGGGCAAGCGAGTCGAGCAGGTCTTGCTCGGTGGGCTCGATCTGCTCGGCGGCGACGATCGCACTGAGCACGGCCTCGCGGCGCAGGGCGCGTTCGGCGTCGGGGGCAAGCTCCTGCAGGCTTTGCTCCTCGGTGCGGTCGGAGATTTGCAGGTAGGCCTCGCGGGAGATGCCGCGGTGGGAGAGGGTGTGCAGGATGCGCTCCCACATCTCGTGCGCGCGCCCCTCGACGAGCGCGGGGGGCACGGTGACGGTGGCCTGCTCGACGGCGGCGTCGAGAGCGTCCTGCGCGAACTCGCGCTCGATGCGGCTTTGCTCGACCTCGAGCAGGCGCGCGCGGATGTCGGCGCGCAGCTCGTCGAGGCTGTCGAAGCCGGTGTCGATCGCGAGGTCGTCGTCGACGGGGGGCAGCTCCTTGCGCTTGACCTCCTTGACGGTTACCTCGAAGCGAGCGGGCCGGCCGGCGAGGTCGGCGCGGTCGTAGTCGGCGGGGAACGTGAGGTCGAGCGTGCGGCGCTCCCCGGCGCCGGCGCCGACCAGCGCGCTCTCGAAACCCTCGATCAGTCGTCCGGAGCCCAGCTCGACGAGCTGGTCGCGGCCTTCGCCGCCGGGGAAGGGTTCGCCCGTGGACCGGCTGTGCCCCCCATCCGGGCCGGCGCCGCCGGCGCCGGCCTCCTCCTCCCCATCTCCGGGTGCCTCGGCCTGCGCCCCTTTATCGTCCCGCTCGCCAGTTCCCCGCCCCTCGTCATCGGCCCCCACCCCACCCCCGCGCCCAGCGCCGGCGCCTTCTCCCTCGGCACCCTCGGTGCCGACCTGCGCGCTCGAGACGAGCGAGCCCAGATAGTCGAGCACGACGAAGTCGCCTGGCTCGGCGGGCCGCTCGGCGGTGTGCAGCCGCGCGAGGCGCGAGCGCAGCTGGTCGATCTCCTCGTCGATGCGCTCCTCGGGGACGGTCGGCTCGGCGCGGCCGACCTCGAGGTCGCGGTAGGCGCCGAGGGTCGCTTTCGGCAGGACGCCGATCTCGAAGGTGAAGCGCAGGTGCTCGCCGGGTGCGGGCAGGACGCCGAGCGGCGCGAGGGTGGGGTCGCCGACGGGGACGATCTGCGCGGTGGCGATCGCGTCGACGTACCAGTCGCCGAGCTGGTCGCGGACGGCGTCCTCGAGCACGACGTCGCGGCCGAGGCGCTGGATGACGAGCGCAGCGGGGACCTTGCCGCGGCGGAAGCCGGGGAGCTTGAGCGTGCGGCCAAGCTCGCGGGCCTTGTGTTCGAGGCTCCTGTCGATCTCGCGAGCGGGGACGTCGACTTCGACTCGGACGCGCGACTCGGGCAGCTCGCTGACGGTTGTACTGAGGCCGCTCGCCATGGGTGCGGCCGCCACGATACCGTGCCGCTCGATGCAGGCGTTGCGTGAGCCACGGTGGGCACGTCGTTTGGAGCGCCGGCTGTGGACGGGCCCGCTGGCGCACGCGCTCGGCGGCGCACTCGACTTTGTGCAGGCGCTCGCGCACTACCGCCGCTCGCGGCGACGGCTGCGACGTCAGGGCCAGCGAGCGAGAAAGCGTTCGAGCGCGCGCCTGTAGAGCCGCGGGGCGGTGTCGATCGCCGAGACGTGGTCGGCGCCCGCGACCGGCACGTATGTCACGAGGTCAGGGCGCTTGCGCGCGAACTCGCCGGCGAGCCGCGGGGGTAGGACCGAGTCGGCGGTGCCTTGGAAGAGCAGCACGGGGGTTTGCAGCTGTTGCTCATGCTCGAGTTGGTCGAACTGCCCATAGTCGATGTGCGCCCGGTAGGCCAGCACAGCCTCGGTGAGCGCGGCGAAGGGCTCGGGGATCCCGTTGCGCTGGGCCGCATAGTCGAGCGTTGCGGGCCAGTCCAGCAGTGGCGAGTCGAGCACGACGGCACGGATCGCCGGGCGCAGCTGGGGATCGCGAGCCGCCATCAGGGCCATCGAGCCGCCCAGGGAGTAGCCGTAGAGCACGACCCCGCTGGCGTGGTGGGCGAGCGCGTAGACGACCGCCGCGGCGACGTCGTGCCATTCGGTGGCGCCGAGGTGGCTGTGACCGTCCGGCGAGCGCGGGGCTCCGACGTCGTTGCGAGCGCTGATCGCGAGCATCGGGTAGCCGAGGGCGTGCAGCGTTCCCATGGCGGGCAACGTGTCGGCGCGGCTGCCGCCGAGGCCGTGGATCAGGATCACCCAGGTCGAGCGCCTGCCCGGCAGGTACCAGGCGGGCATGCCGCCCAGGGGCGTGGGCACCGAGACGGTCGCGTAGGCGAGGTGCAGCGCGGCGAGCGGGTTGCCGGTGTAGGGATCGGGCTCGATTCCGACCCGCTCACCCGCTGCCAGGCGTCCATGGATGCCCGAAACTCGCCTGGTGACGGTTGTCCCGCCGGATGCGAGCACCGCCCCGACGGTCGCATGCCCGGAGCGCCATGCCAGGCGAAACGATCCGGGCTCGGTTGCGTCGGGCCCGCGCGCGAGCACCACCTCCCCAGCGCTCGCCTCCCCGGCGCTCGCCTCCCCAGCGCCGGCCTCGACGGCGAGTACACGCAGCGGATAGCTGTCGTGCACGTGCACGATCGCCATCAGCCGGCCGCTCACGTACCAGGCCGCCCCGAACGCCGCCGCAAACAGGGCGAGGAGCAGCAGGCAGACCGCCAGCAGCGCGGTTGCGGCCTGTCGCAGCCTGCGCCGGACAGGCACCCGATCGCGCGCGGCCGCCCCGGCTCGTGCCCGGCGCCGGCGGCGAGCCTGGTGCTTGGCGGGTGTGGGGGCTGCTCGGGTCGTCTTTAGGAGACTGGCGCGCGAGCGGCGGGCGCGGGAGGGGCATTTCTGCCCCTGGCGGCTGCGACGGGCGCCGGCCACGTGAGGGTGACGGTGGTGCCGGCGGCCGGGTCCCCCTGCGAGGAGCGCACCTCGGCGCTGCCCCCGGCGGCCTGGAACTGGTGCAGCGTGTTCTGCTTGCGCGCCCAGGTCGATTGCAGCCTGGCGGGATCGACGCCCGGGCCGTCGTTGTGGACGGCGACCTGTACGCGCTCGGCGCTGGAGCCGGCGCTCAGCGCGACCGGAAATCCGTAGGCGTGAAAGGACGCGTTGTTGAGCAGCTCGCGCACCGCCTCGGCGATCAGCAGCGTGGGCGCCCCGGGGGGCGTCTCGCCGAGCGCTCGGAGATCGACCTGCAGCGCGGTCGCCGCTGCGAACGCGCGACCGAGGGCGTCCAGCTCGTCGCGCAAGCTCACCGGTGGGCGATCGTCGCCCTCGAGCGCCGTCGCGAGGTCGTCGCGGTACTTCTGCGCCCACGGCCGCAGCTCGCCGGCGGTCATCTTCCCCCGTCGCACCTCTCGCAGCAGCGCCTTGGGGATGTCGTGTCCGATGTCGTACGCCTGCTTGGCGGCGCTCACGCGGGCGCGCTCTGCGGAGAGCCGGCCGAGCAGCCGGCGCAGCGCGTCGGTTTGTTCCACGACCGAGCGCAGCAGCGCGAAGCCGATCGCACCGATCGCGAAGCAGGGCAGGTAGGAGATCGCGTTGGTCCACGCGGTCGCTCGCTCGGCCGCGGACAGCTGCATCTGGCCGGGCGCCACCACAAAGACGCTCGCGAGGTAGGCGACCGTCAGGCACAACGCCCCCGATGCGCCGACGAGCGCGCGCCGGGTGCAGGCGGCGATCGTCACCGCGCTGATGACGGTGTAGGTCTCGATCCAAAAGGTCGGCGTGACGCGCAGCGAGCGGGGCGTCGCGTGGGCCACGACGAGCAGCCCGGCGACGCCGGCCGCCGTCTCCAGCAGGGCTGCCCGCCCGTCCATCGCCGGCGTGACCCCCCGCCGCATGCGCACGACGGCGACCCCGAACACCAGCGTGCTCTCTGCCGCCAGCGCCAGCAACGCGGCGCCGGCCAGCTGCGGATGCAGCAGGCGATCGGAGCCGGTCGTCTGCGCCGCTCCCAGCGCGAGCGTCCCCGCCCGCAGGACGGCGAGCAGGACCACGACGATGCGGTCGGCGACCACGCCTTCTGCGGCGTCGCGCCCGTCGATGGCCGGCGCAGCAGCCGTGCCGCCGAGGCCCCTCTCCCCCGTGCCCCGCGCCGTGCCCCGCTCCGTGCCGCTCACGCCGGGGCGCTTGGATAGCGCTGCGAGGCCTCCCAGGGCGTCACCAGCCCGAGGTCGATCGCCAGGCGCACGCGATCTGCCTTGGCGCAGTCGGGGTGAATCTCGACGATCCGCTCGATATGCCGGTGCACGCCCGCCTCGGTGAGACCGAGCTTCAGCGCGATCTGAGCCACCGTGCATCCAAGTGCCTCCAGGCGCAGGACCTCCTGCTGGCGAGCGGTCAGTTGCTTGCGCGCGCCGGCGCCGACCTTGGCAAGCAGCGCAGGATCGACGAACGGCTGGCCGGCGAGCAGCGCGTCGACCGCTTCGATCAGCGTCTCCTGTGCGGCCGTGTCCTTGCTGACATAGCCGCGGGCACCGGCCGCGTGGGCGCGCTGCAGCGCCTCGCCGCTCTCCAGCCCGGAGAAGACCAGCACGGGGCTGCGCTGCACCGCCGCGCGCACCGCGTCGCTGCCCTGCAGGGCGCCCTCGCGCAGCTGGAGATCGAGGACGACGACGTCGAACTGCTCGCCCTCGCGCTGCCCGTCGCCCTGCACCTGCCCTTCGCGATCCAGGAACTGCTCGACGTTCGCGAACCCGACGACCTCGCTGCCCGCTCCGTAGTGGGCGCGCAGCAGCTCGATCGTCGTCTCCCGCGTGAACAGCTGATCCTCGACCACCGCCAGCCGAACCGGCCCGCGCACCCCGCCGTCGCCTGCGCGCATCCCGCCGTCATGCCCGCTCATCCCGCCCTCGCCTCCGCTCATCCCGCCCTCATCCCCGCGCATCCCGCCCTCGCCGCCGCTCATCCCGCCATCATCCCCGCTCCCGCCGGTGGCGCACCGAGCGCGGCACCGTAACCGTCGTCACGCTCGCCGCCGGGGTTGACGGCGTCGATCATCGGGATCAGTCGATCGGCCTGCTCGCGCATCGCCGCCGGCACCTCCCCGTCCGCGAGCCGCGCGACGCGGTCGAGCAGGTCGCTCACGGGACCGAAGACGTCCACGGAGATCGCTCGCCACTGCGCCTCGCGGGCCAGTTGCGCCGCAGCCGTCGCCACCTCGGCGTTGCGGGTGGACATCGCGTTCACCAGGCGGCGCGTCACTCCCAGCGTGGCGGCGCCCGCCGCGAAGAACACGAGGTAGTACGCGGCGTTGCCGAAGATCTGCCCGGGCTGGTCCTCGGCGAGCCGGTGAGGCAGGTAGGCGCAGGCCACATACGTCCCGGCCAGCGCGATTGCCACGACGAGCCCCCACAAGCGCGCGCGCGCCGGCACCGCAGCGCGGTTGTCGACCAGATCGCCGCCGGCCAGGACCCCGAGACCGGTGGCGCTCGCCACCGTGTAGGGGAGCATCCAGTTCAGCGAGCCTGTACGTCCGGGGCCGGAGCTGCTCGCCACCGCCATCAGCGCGAGCCCGACCGCGCCGAAGGCGGCGTCGGCGAGGATCGCGGTCCAGGTCAGACGGCGTGCAGCCAGTGTCAGCGCGGCCACACAAAGGCTCTCGACCACGCAGGCGACACCCACGAGCAGCGCAAGCCACGCGACGGTGTACGCGTGGCCGGCCAGGGCGAGGTCCACGCCCGCTTGCCCCAGGTGAAAGCACCGGACGGCCAGAAACAGCAGCACGACCGCCGCTTGTAGACGCAGGGCGGTCGTTCGCTGCAGGTCCGCACGCGACCCTCGAAACGTCAGCTCGCGCACCTCGCGCACCACCCGGATCGGGCTGCGAGCCGCCAGGAACGCCAGGCACGCTTGCCGAACGCTCAGCGAAACTCCGTGTCGGTCGCCCTCCCCTGAGCCCACCATCACCAGATCGCGATAAGGCTACACCGGGCGGGCATCCATGAGGCGACACCGGGCGGGCATCCGGCCCCCGCGGGCAACACCCTTTCGAACCCCCAGAGCGAATAAATCACATGTGATGTATAGGGGGTGGTGGTTCGCGTTCTCAATGCTCTACACCCCCCGCGCCGCCAGCGCGCCGAAAGGGGCAGTTCTGCCCCTGGTCATCGCACGATCGCGGCCGCATCATCGCCGTGAAGGCCAAATCAGCCGTGAAGGCCAAATCATCGCCGTGAGGGACATCGTTCGACCACAACCACGAATGACGTCAAAGCAAGGCAACGGAGCGCAATGCGCACAACCCCCAAATTCAGCGGATCGAGTCGGACCGCAGCGGCGGCGGCCGCGCTCATGTGTGTCGCCGCCGCGCCGGCGGCCATCCCCGCACCCGCGTCCGCCGGGCCGGTCGGTTCCGCCGGGCCGGTCGGTTCCGCCGCGCCGGTCGGTTCCGCCGCGCCGGTCGGTTCCGCCGGGCCGGTCGGCTTTCGGGTGGCCCCGTGTCCGGTGCCGCAGTCCGAGCTGTCACCGTCAGTGCCGTCGCCGCCCTCGATTCCGGCGACGGTCACGGTTCCGCCGACGATCGCGGTGCCGGCGGGCGCGAGCATGTACGGGACGGCGTTCCCGGGCGAGCCGGAACCGTTCGTGTTCGTGCTGGCGCCGGGCGGCTTTTCGTGCAGCGCCTCGCAGGGGGTCGACAGCGCGCAGGGTTTGGACGTCCTCGGACCCCACAACCACGATGGGGTGCGCGCGGTCGTCATACCCGGCGGGGTTGGGTTGCTTGACGACCTCGCGTGCGAATACTTCCCGGCGGCCCGCAGCGTGGTGTCCTCGGACGAGCCGTGCACTGCGGCTGCGCCGCAGGATGCCGTCACCCAGCTGCCGACGGGCAGCACCGGCGTGCTGGCCGTTGCCGTGCGCGTGCCGCCGAAGGGAAGCTTTCCAACGTTTGAACCGACCGGCAGCACGGACCCGACGCTGGCCGTCGTCAGCGTGGGGCTCGGCGCCCATGAAGTGCAATGGGCCCAGGCGATCAGCTGCACGCTGCCAGTCGCACAGCAGGCAGTGTGTGAAGCCGACTTGGCGCTGTTTTTGACACATACGCGGTTGGGAGAAGCGTTGAGTCAATCCCAGCTCGGCGCGACACTGAGCGCACTGGCGGCGGCCCTGAAGGCCCCCGTGGCCTTCCAGCCCGCGGAACCGTGTGACGTGGAACGCCTCGGGCTGAAGCTCTCCGGCCAGGCCGACGCGGGGATCTTCCAGGTCGGGGTGGAGGACGCCCTCGACTGGGGGCGCCGCTCGGACGCGAAGTGGGACATCGACGCCGACGGCAAGTTCAAGGTGGGGCTCGGCGGGGTGTTCGGCGACTCGGTGGGCACGAGTATGGCCGGCGGCGGGGGCGCAGGCGCCTCGGGCTCGATCGCGGCGGGCCTGGAGCTGGGCGTCGGCTTCGGCTTCGATACGACGACCGCCCAGGACGGGCGCACGCTCGTCGATGCTCTCACCGGTAACGCGATGGCGCCCCAGGGCGGCGTGCAGCTGACGAGCACCACGTTGAACGTGGGCGCGTGGCTGTCGGGGGACATCGGCGTTTCGAGCGGTGAAGGCCATCTCGACGGCGAAGCCGTGCTCGGCGTGAAGACGGACCTCGAAGAAGGTCGCGAAGTGGACAGCGAGTACTACCTGGAAGCCAACCTCGCGGTCGATCTGCTCGGTTCGGCGGCGGGCGGCTCGATCGCGCAGCCGCTGAGCGGCGCCGGCGGCGGCTTCGCGGAAGGCTCGCTGCTCGTCGGCGAAGTGATCGACGCCGACGGCGAACCGAGCAGCGGCGAAATCGAATTGGCTTTCGCCGGCGGTGCGAGCGGCGCAGCCAAGGGCCCGGTCGCGCACGTGCTCCACGGCGCCTTGAATGTCGCCGCCGGGCAGGCGGCCGACGTCAAGCTTTCGCTGCCGCTCAGCAGCGCCCGGGCCCAATCGATGTGGAGCGGGCTCATCTCGGGCCAGAACGGCGAATCGCTTGGCGGACTCTTCGGGGAGACGAATGCGTCGAGCGCCGACCAGGCGCTGGCGAGGGAAATGGCGATGACAGCCGTGCTCTACCAGGAAGAACGGGGGTCGGGATCGATCGCGGCGAGGTTCGGCGAGGGTCTGGGCGCCGGGCTGCAGCTCGAAGGCGAAGGGATTTATCAGAAAGCCATCGCAGCGGAAGCAAAGGCGCCGGGCACGCTGCAGGCCGCGCCCTGGACTGCGTGCGTAGGCAGTGGAGGGAAGACCCAATGAGGAGCTACGGACTCCTGCTCGCGCTCCTGGGCGGCTGTGTGCTGGCCGGCTGCGGCGGCGGCTCGCAGCGACCGGCCCCCGCTACAGGCGGGCAACTGCCGGCCACGTCGGCAAGGACGACGGTCGCCCCCGCGCCGCCTGACTATGCGGTGAGGTATCCGAGCACCTGGCAGCGCCGCAGCGAGATCCCGGTGAGCGCCTATCTCGGGTTTCTGGCGACCGGCGGATCGTCGAGTCCGGGCTGCCCCGACCCGCTGCTGCTGGTGCGCCGTCAGCCGGGCGCCGGCGCCGATCTCGCCCAGTCAGTGGCGGCCTACAACAGGATCGAGCAGCTGCGCCGGCCCGCGCGCCGTGTGCTGGCGCAGCGCCCGGTCACGATCCGGGGAGCGCGGGAAGCGACGCTGATCGAAGCGCAGTTCCCAAGCGCAGGGTCCGGCGGCGCGATCGTGCACTCTTACGACCTGCTCGCGCGCTCGACCCGCGGGGTGGCATTTCACGTGTTCGCGTCGGGCTGCACGGCCGACCTGCCGCCGTCGTTCGTGGGGCGGTTCATCCTGAGCTTCGACGCCGCCACTGCTCAGCCGGGTGCGACCGCGGGCGCGGTGGAACCGTGATGCCGCGCCGCTGCGCGTCGGTGCTGGTGGCAGCCGCGACGGCCATGCTCCTGCTCACAAGCGCGACCGCGCTCGCGCGAGGTGAGCGCTCGAGCGAGGTGGTGCTCGTCTCGCTGGCGCCGGCACCCCCTGGGCAGCTGGCGCCCGGGGCGACTTTCTCCGAGCGGTTTACCGCGAAGAACGTCGGCCGCGGGTGGGCTGCGGCAAGCACGGTGGACTTCTACCTGTCGTCCTCGACGACCCTCGGCCACGGGGCCGCGCAACTGGCGGTTCAAGCGCGAGTCCCGGCGCTCAGGCCCGGGCGGGCGGTGCGGCGCTCCGAGACGCTTGCCGTCCCGGAGACGGTGCCTGCGGCGTCCTACCTGCTGATCGCGTGCAGCCATGCTCGCCGCCACCAGCGGGGCCTTCGCGAGCAGCGCAACTGCCGTGCTGCCGATGGCTGGGTTGCCGTGGTCCGCGCTCGCCCCACCGCTGGCGAAGGCTCACGGGGAAACCCCTCCGGCGGCAACGGCGGTTCCTCCGGCGGCCCGGCGCAAGGCACCCCGGTCACCGAGCTTCCGGCGATCCTCTACACGGCGATCGACGGGCATACCGAGATGCTGACCCCGTGGCAGGGCGAACACGTGAGTGTGCTCGTCGAGCCGGGCGTGACACGCAACCCGGTGGTAATGGCAGACCTGGTTGGCGCCCTGGATCGCGCGTGGACGTACTACGCCACGAGCACGGGACGGGTGCCGGCGACGGCACACTCGCTGAACGGTCGCGATGAGATTGCCGAGGTGAGCAGCACTTGCGGCGCCGGCTGCACGTATATCGGCGCCACTGGCACCGAGATGCTTACCTCCTATTTCGAGACGATGTACGACGAGATCGCCGAAAGCGGGCTGTACGACCAGATCCCTTTCTATGCAGCTCGGCCGGAGCTTCTGGTTTTACAGTCCGCAACTGCAGTTTCACTCCCCCGACCAGGATCCGGTCGTGACCGGCTTTGCCGTGTGGATGCGCTTTCGCGCGATGGCCGCGGCTCACGTCAATGGAGCGCCCTTCAATGGCGTCCCGTTCGCGACGTTCGCCTCGCAGGTCGAAGGACTCGCGGGTCAATACGAAGCCGACCCGTCGCTGACGTTCGCCGAAACGCTTGCGCAAGACCGGTCGCCTGGTATGTACGGGGGCACCGACTTCTGGGCGTCGCTGATGATGCACCTCGCCGAGCACCACGGCGAACAGAGTTTCGTCGAACGATTCCTGCAGCACGCGGGCGAACTGCCGGCTGCCGCGTCCACCACCGAAGCGGTGACCAATTGGGTGAACGACGCGAGCTACGCCGCGTGCACCGACCTCGGGGCACTCTTCTACGAACGTTGGGGCTTCCCCCGGCCGGACGGCACCGTCACGCCGCGGCCCACGGCGAGCGCTGTTCCCGAACCCGAAGGGCATTGTTAACTCTCAAGCGCCAGACTGACACCGCGCTCGATCTGGTCATCGCCAGCGTAATGCTGGTGGGTCGGCCCAGGCGCGGGCCAGCGCGTATGTCTTCATCGGCAGCAGGGCGCGCAAGGGTGAGTCCCGCCTCACCCCCCGGCTCCCCCGCCGCTCCCCCCAAGATCACCCTCTTGGGAGGAAGAACCGGGCGGCCACCGGCCTCGGCATGTAAGGCATGGCTCGCCTCCTCCTTCCGGTCATCCTCGCGACGACACTTCTGCTGCCCGCGTCGGCCGGCGCTCACGACGGCCGGTCTCACCCAACTACAAATCCCGTGGCGCTCTCCTTGAAGCGCGCTGAGCAGGATTGGCATGGCGTACCGATTGATGTATAGGGCTTGTAAATCAGATGCGATGTATAAGCCTTGGTTGGTTTCTCGACGCTATACACCGCCCGGCCCACCGGCGCACACCGCCCTCGTCGTCGCGCAGATACCGCATGGCGGGCCGTTATTTTTTGGATTGGGACCCCTTGCGGGGTCCCCGGGTGGGGTTGTTGGGCCGCGCAGGCGCGCCGCACGTCGAAAGGGCGCGGCCGTCGCACGCGGAGGCTACTCCCCGCCCGCTCGCCAGCTGCGCTTGGATGGGTGGCGAAGGCGCCAGTTGCGGCGGAACCTGCGGAGCGTGAACGGCAACAGGGTCGCCAGCGGTATCGCCCAGCCGCCGGCGGATTCGATGTGGGGGTGGGCAGCGGCCAGGAGCGCCGCGACGGCGAGCGCGAGCAGCGCGAGGTTGGCGCCGAGCAGCACCCCGGCGGGGATCGCGCGGACGATTTCTCTGCTCGGCTGCCACCACCAGGGTCGTAGACGCAGCAGCCAGTGCCAGTCCCAGCGCAGAGGGTGAAAGCGACGGGCGCGTGCGTCGTCTGCGATCAGCGCGCGGGATGCGTCGTCGAGCCGGCGCATGCCGCTTCGGTGCAGCCACTCGAAGACGAGCGCAAACGCCAGCGTGACCAGGGCTCCGCTCGCCTCGCCGACGGCGGCGCAGCCGATCGTCGCAACCATGAAGCAGACCGCGATCCGTCGTTGAAGCCTGGCGATGCGTCCGAGGTCGGTGATGTTCTGGCGGGCAATGCGCCGGTCGGGCGAGGCGCGCGCGGCCAGCTCGAACTCGTCGACCGCCTCGGCGTGCCGGTGCTGTCGCCGGTGGACCACGCCGATGTTGTTCAGCGCCCGGGCGTGTCCGGGGCGCAAGGCGAGCGTGTCCAAGAAGGCTTGCTCGGCTTCGCCGAGCCGGTTGTGAGCGAGCAGCACGAGACCCAGCTGGTGGTGTGTCTCCGCCTCGTTCGCGTCGAGCGCGATCGCGCGCTGTGCCGCGGCGAGCGCGCCGGCCTCGTCGCGTGCGGCCTGCAGGGCGCGCGAGAGGACGATGTGCGCGGCGGCGTCCCCTGGAGCCAGGCGGCAGGCCTCAAGCGCGGCCGCCTTGGCCTGCCTCTTCTTGCCCAGCATCGCCAGCGAAAGCGCCATCAGGCGGTGCCCCCAGTCGCCGTCGGGCGCCAGCCCTACGGCGGTCTTGGCGGCGTCCAGTGCGCGCGCCGGATCGTCGAGTTCGATGTGGGCCACCGCGATCAGGCAGTGAGCGCGTACGCTCTCGGGGTCCGCGGCCACGGCACGGTGAAGGTGCGAAAGCGCGGCCTGCGCGCGGCCTGCATCGATCAGGAGGGCGCCCTGCTGCGTGGCGTGCGTGGAGGTGTCTGGTGGCATCGGCGCGCCCCGCTACAGGAGCTTGTGGCGGCGAACGTACGCGAGGAGATCGTCGTATTGCCCCTCGTCGTTCGAGTACACCGCGTAGTTGTAGGCCAGTGAAAACCAGGCTCGCGTGGAAGGTCGCACTTCCTCGCGTGCGCGCTCGAGGTGCGCGCGGCCGATCGGCCGCAGCTGGCCGGTGCGCAGCGAGTCCTGCAACGCGTGCTCGGCTGCCACGTCCACGAGATGTGCGAGGTCCGCGCCGGAGCAGCCCTCGGTGAGACGCGCCAAGCGGCTCACGTCGACGCGATCGACGGGGCGATCGGCGAGCGCTGTGGCCAGAATCGAGGCGCGCGCCGGCTCGTCGGGTGGGAGCACGAGCAGCGTGCGGTCCAGACGCCCGGGCCGCCGCAGCGCGGTGTCGACGTCCCACGGGTGGTTGGTGGCCGCCAGTACGAAAACCCCGTCGTTGTCGGCAACGGCCCCGTCGAGTTCGTTCAACAGCTGGTTGACGACGTTGCGACCCGCCGACTGGCGCATCTGGCTGCGCTTCTGCCCGAGCGCATCCAGCTCGTCGAGGAACACCACGCAGGGCGCGGCGGCTCGCGCCTGCTCGAAGATCGCGTGCAGACGCCGCTCGCTCTCGCCCAGCCACATCTCCAGGACGTCGTTGAGACCGACCGCAAAGAAGCTGGCGCCCAGCTCACCGGCGAGCGCACGCGCCAGAAACGTCTTGCCGCAGCCCGGGGGGCCGAACAGGAGCAGGCCGCCGCGCAGCGACTTGCCGTAGAAGCGGCGCAGTTCGGGGTTGCGCAGCGGCGCCAGGAAAGCGGCGTCGAGGCGGGCCTTGACCTCGACCAGCCCGCCGACGTCGGCGAGCGTGAGGCGCGGGCGCTCGAGCTCGCCGTCGTACGCGTCCGTATCCGGAGGCTGCGTGCCCGCGGGTAGAGGCTGCGTCCTGGAGCCGGGGTTCCCGTCGGCGATCGGGCCGATCAGGCAGGCGTAGCGCTTCGCGCGGGCGGTGTCCCCCAGAGCCCGGGCGGCGTCGCGCGCCACGGCCAGCGCCTCGACATCGCCGGGCGCGGACGCCAGCGCCGCCTCTGCATGCACCAGCGCGCGGTGCGGGTCGCCGCTGACGACCAGCAGCGAGGCGAGGTGCACACGCAGCCCGACGTTCGCGGGGTCGGCCTCCACGGCCTCCTCCAGCACGCTCGTGACAGGTTGGCTCATTTGCTTTGCCTGCCACGGGATCGGTGCAGTTGGATCGTGGCGGCGATGCCCACGATGACGCCGATCCCCGCGACGAACACGCCGATCGCAGGACTGACGATCCCTGCGGCTCCTTCGAAGCTGCTGTAGCAGATGACGACCCAGAGGCCGCCGGCGGCGTAGAGCGCACGCGACGCTTTGCGACGGCGGTTCGCCAACCGGTCCGAGCCGGGTGGGGTCGCTCTTTGACCTGCGCGGCCCACGCTTGCAGCGGGGACCGCTGGTGCGACTGTGGGTGTCTCCATCGTCTGCCTCCTTGGTGCAAGATTGGTGTGACGGCGAGCAGCACCTCAATGAATATCCGCTGAGATCGCTGGCGGCCAGGGGCAGAACTGCCCCGCACGCGGCTCCGTCGATGCCCATCGGTGCGCAGCAGCGCTCACCATGCACATGATGCGCATGCTAACCTGTGTGCATGGCAGTGTTCTCCCGTCGCACACAGCTGCTGCTCGACGAGGAGCGCTACGCGCGCCTGGAGCGCGAGGCGCGGCGCACGGGGCGTTCGGTGGCGGCGCTGGTGCGCGAGGCGATCGATGTGCGCTTCGGCGGCGAGGGCGAGGCACAGAGCCGCCGCGCGGCCGCAACGGCGCTGCTGGCGACCCCGCGCCCGACCGACCGGGAGCCCGACTGGGCGGAGGTTGAGCGCGAGTTGCTGGACAGCACCGCCGCGTGAGGCGGGTGATGGTGGATACCAATGTGGTGCTGTACGCGATCGGCGGCCCGCACCCGCAGGCCGAGCCGTGCAGGCGGGTGCTGGCGCTGGCCGGGGAGGGCGCCCTGGTGCTGGAGGCGCCGGCGGATCTCGTGCAAGAGGTTCTGCACCACCGGGCGCGGCGTCTCGGGGACCGCGCGCAGGCCGCGAAGGACGCGCGCGCGGCGGCAGCGCTGTGCAGGCTGCACCCCGTCGAGCCACAGGACGCACGCGCAGCGATCGAGCTGTTCGCCGGCTCCTCCAAGCTGTCCGCCCGCGACGCGGTCTTCGCCGCACTGGCAGCCCGCCACGGCCTCGCGGAGATCGTCTCCGCGGACAGCGACTTCGACGGCCTGACAGGGCTGCGCCGCATCGACCCGGCCGACAGCGACGCGCTCGCGGCGTTAACACACTGACACCGAGCAGGTCGTCGTGCAAGGATGGTTTGGGTTGGAGATCGTCCGCGCGTGCGGGCCCCCGTCGCCGCGGGCCGGCGCGGGGCTTCCGTGCCCCGCGTACCGCGCTCGCGCCGCTACCGCCGCCTGGCGCCCCCGTGACGCCGCCGCGCCCTGTGCTTGACCCGCCTGCCCTTCTTCTTCGGGCACCGGGTGACCTGGATCTTCGTGGTCTGGTTGAGCGTAGCCCCGTTCTGCCCCACGAACACGGTGGGCATCTTCAGCTTCTCGCGGCAGAGGTTCCCGTTCGCGGCGAGCGCCGAGTCGGGCCCCTGCGGGAGTACCAGTTCGAAGCTGGAGAACGGGACGTCGGGGGTTGAGGGGAATGTCGAGGAGGTGATGCCGTGTTTGATCGCGGTGTCACTGACGAGCTGCACGGTCACGCCGTCGCCTTGGAGTACGACGATGAGGTTGGGGAACGCTTCGCCGCCGTGGGAGACGAAGTACGCCGGGCCTTCCAACGCCACCGGCAGCAGTCGGCGAATCCGTCGCGCTGCTTTCCGGCTGGACCGTGATCTGCGGCGTGAAGCTCAGCCGGCTGCAACCCGTGAACCCCGGCATCGGCGAGACCGCCTGCACGAAGCTACCCGGTTCCTGCCAGGAATCCAGCCGCATCGACGCACTCAACGGACCCAGACACGACGTCGGATCGGACAGGAACGGCACCAGCGGCGCACCGCTGCTACACCCAGCACGCTCATTGGTGTGCGGTGCGGGGCAGTAGCGCTGGGCGTCATGGCTCGCTTCGCCGGGCACACCCCACAACGTCACCGAGACCCCGAGGATCCCTTCGCCGCCCGAAACTTCCAGGGCGTCCGCGGTCACACCATAGTCCCCGCCGGTGCGAACCTTCGCGTCGATATGCGCCGTGACGAAGCTGCTGATGCGTCCCGCGAGCTGCGCCGCCACACCAGGGGGCAGCGCCACATCATGGATCGCAGTTTCCATACCGCTGGGCGAACGCGTGGTGTACACCGTCAGTATGCCGACTTGTGAGGCGCCGCTGCAGTCGGAGTGCGCGACGTCGGGCGGGTCGCACTTCGGGACCGCTTCGGGGTTGCCGATCAACCCCGCCGGCAGTTCGGTCACAATCGTCCTGGGGTTCGCATCCGTTGTGTTCGGCATGCCGAGGCTGTTGGTCGTGGTGTTCAGGGTGAAGGTGTCCGTCAGCTCGTAGGGGTGTCCGCCGGCCTGGGTGCACCGACCACCCCTGCTGCCGTCAGCACGCTGCAGCGCGCCGCGGAGGTCCCCTCGCGCCGCCCCGCGTCGACCGCGGCGAGGAGCCGCGCGACCAGCGCTTCGCGCGCCTGCACAACGGGCCCACTGCCGCGCGCGGCGTGCACGACCACCGGGGGCGCATGCACAGCGTCTATGTCGGGATGGCTACGCGCTGAGCGCAGCCGCCCCGTCGAACGCGAGCGCGACGCCGCGCGGCACGATCAGCACGGCGTGGACGTCGTCGTCCTCGATCAGGTTTTGCGCGGCGGCGCTGAGCGCGACCTGCCCTTGGCCGGCCTCGGGGCGCGAGCCGACGACGAGCAGGTCGGCGCCGTGGCCCTTGGTGGCCGAGGCAACGTCGGCGCCGAAAGCCTCGGCGAGGGTGCGCGCGGTGCTCGCGGCGCTGGGATCTGTGGGATCGTCGGTGACGGCGATGCGCCGCACGACGGTCCCGCTGTCGGCCAGGCCGGCGGAGGCGATCGCGATCGCTACGCGCCCGCCGTCGAGCAGGCGCTGGGCGGAGTTGCCGACCGAGACGTGCCGGGGGGCGGTGTGGGAGTCGGAGCAGAAGACGATGACGTCGGCGCCCTGGCGCTCGGCCAGGGCGCGCAGGCCCTCGGGGGTCGAGCGGTCGGAGACCACGTGGCGCGGCGCGTCGGGATCGCCGAGCAGCTCGGCCCCACGGCTGAGCAGCGCCGCTGCCTCTCGCTGAGCGAGCTGCTCGCGGTCGGGCTCGGGCTCGGTGGTGTGACGGACGTAGGCGAGCGCGACGTTGGCGCCGACGCCGCGCAGGAGGCGGCCGAGCGCGATCGCGTCGTCCTCGTTGTTGGTGCCGTCGTAGGAGATGATGACGTTCGTGGTGTCAGACATGGCTTTCCCCTGGATTCACGATGATTTCGATGTTCTTGCCGGATGCAGCATGACATCCAAACGACATCAGTACAAATGATATTTTTTATGGGTAGGATAAGGGTTGCTAATGCCTTTCAACGTAAGTCGGCTGCGGGTTTTGAGCGAGGTGGCAAACCGCGGCTCGATATCGGGGGCTGCCGACGCGCTGAGCTACACGCAGTCGGCCGTGTCGCAGCAGATCGCGACGCTGGAGGCGGAAACCGGGATGACGCTGCTCGAACGCATGCCGAGGGGGGTGCGGTTGACGGGCGCAGGGCGAGCGCTGGTGGGCCACGCGGAGGGAATCCTCGCGGGGGTGCGCGCGGCCGAAGAGGAGCTGGCGGCGATCGCGGGGTTGCGCGGAGGTGAGCTGCGGATGGCGTCGTTCCCGACGGCAGGGGCAACGCTGATGCCGGTGGCGATCGCGCGTTTTCGGGCGACATATCCAGAGGTGCGGCTGACGTTGGCGGAGGGCGAGCCCGAGGAGATCGTGCCGCGGCTGCTGGCGGGCGAGTTCGACATCGCGCTGCTGTTCGAGTTCAGCGCGCCGCAGGACTCCTCGGATGTCGAGCAGGCAGCGCCGGTGAACCAGGACGACGCGCGCGTGACGCGCGTCGAGCTGCTGGAGGACCCGATGCACCTGGCACTCCCACGCGAGCACCCGCTCGCCCGCAAGCGCACGTTGAGCCTCGAGGAGCTGGCGCGCGAGGCGTGGGTGCAGACCTCGGCGCAGAGCCCGTGTGCGCGCCACGTGGTGGAGTGCTGCCGCGCGGCGGGCTTCGAGCCGGGGGTGGCATTCGAAAGCGACGACTACCAAACGGTGCAGGGCCTGGTGGCCACAGGGGTCGGGGTGGCGCTGATCCCGGAGCTGGCACTGTCGGTGGTGCGCGCGGACATCCTCGTGCGCGCGCTCGCGCCGCACCCGCCGGCGCGCCGGGTGATCGCCGCGGTGCCTCGCGGCGCGGGCCCGCGCACGCGGCTGCTGCCGGCCGCCACCGCGATGCTGCGCGTGCTCGAAGAGGCGGCCGCCGCACGGCGCCGGCCGCTGGAGAGCGCGCCGGCGGGCCGCCCCACCGCCGCCCGCGCGGCCTGATCCCTACGGCACGGCGAGCGCGCGTTCGGCGCCGGGCCACGGCGCGCGCGCGGTGCCCGGCAGGCCGAGCACGTACTGACGCAGGATCACCCCGGCCAGGACGGCGTAGCCGAGGTCGGTGGGATGGATGTCGCGCAGCGGTGTGCACATGTTGGTGAGCAGGCAGATTGTCGGCGCTTCGAGGGCGCCGGGCGGGTTGAAGAAGGGCAGCGGGTCGGCAAAGCGCGCGCCGACCGCGGCGGCGTCGGCGGCCATGACTTCGTTCAGTTTCGCCGTCAGCGCGTCGCCGCCCGGGAGCGTTTCACCGAAGGGGTTGTAGAGGCCGAGCACGACGATCTGGGCGCGCGGCGCGGCGGCGCGCAGCTCGCCGAGGATCAGACCGAGGTTTGCACCGACATGCGCGAACAGGCCGGGCGCGCCGGCGACGACGCAGGCCAGTTCGAGTTTGCAGGTGTTCTCGATCAGACCGAGCGCGTCGTTGGCGCCGATGTCGATCGTGATCGGGTTGACGGTGCCGGGGTGTTCGTGCAGGTAGCTCAGCGCGTCGGTCAGCTGTGCCGAGTCCGGTCCGGCGGCGTAGGGGTGGTGCAGCGGATAGGCGAGCTGATAGGCGCAGGGGCCGTGGATGAACGATTCGGTGGTCTCGCCGGGGCAGCCGTCGTTGACGATTTGCAGGCGCGGGTCGAACAGCCGCAGCACGTCGCCGAAGTCGTTGACGTAGCCGGTTTCGAAGTAGGCGGGGCTCTCGTCGCCTTCATGTTCTTTGAACCGCGCCTGCGAGTAGCCGAACGCGAGCGAGTCGCCGAGCGCTAGGTAGGTCGTAGACGACGGAGCGGGACGCTGAGTGCTCACCTCCGACGTTGGCAGATGCGTGGCGGACCAGGCGAGGTGTGACGTGCGAGCGCCGGCGCTGGTGGGAGCGACCAGGAGCAGCGAGCAGAGCGCGGCCAGCAGCAGGGGGCGTGCGGCGAGTGAGGCGTGGCAACGAAACCGAGCGGACATCGCGTGTGTCTCCCTTCATGCGTGTCGGATGCGCACGAGAGGAGGCGTGCCTGCTTGGCGAAGTCGAGCACCGCGCACACTCTCGGCGCGTGTCAACCAAACGTAGCTCTAGTGACCACAGTTGTCAACCGGTTGTGCTTCGCAGGCTCCAACTTGTTGCGCTTCGCGGATCCCTATGCGGGAGCGTTGGAGCAGTAGTTCATGATGAACCCGGCCGTGCAGACGGTTTTGGCGCGCCAGGTCTTGGTGAACTGTTTTTCAAACTGCCGAGTGGCCTTGCGGGTCGCTTCGGAGAGCGTTTGCTGGTTCTTGCTGGCGACCAGCGACGCGACTTCCGAGCGGACGGCCGAGAGCGGCTTGGGCGCACCGGGCGATTCGGAGACGACGCGCAGGATGAAGTAGGCGACGTAGGGCGGGGAGCCTTTGACGGGCCCGACGATCGTGCCGGGAGTCGCGCCGAAGGCGGCTTTCGAGATTGTGGGGTCCTCACCGGTGGAGATGCCATTGGGCAGCACATACCCGGGCGGGGTGACGCCGTTTTCGCGGTCGGCGTAGTTGTCGAGGCTGTTCAGTTCGGGGTCGATGTGCCCGACCTGATGGAAGTTCTCACCATGTTCCAACTCGGCGAGTCCCTTGTTGGCCTGGGCGGCGGTTTGGAAGCGGACGATTTCGATGTTGCGCGTGTTGGGCTGGGCGAGACGCTGCTTGTGGGTGCGGTAATACGCTTCGAGCTGACTGGAAGGGATTGCGGAGGGGTGCGTCGGCAGCTTGGGGGTCAACGACGCGACCGCGGCCTGCGACGCGTTGGCGCTGAGTTTGGTGCGCAGCAGCTGCGTGCGCGCTTCGGCTTCGAGGTCGGCTATCGTCAGCCCGTTGGCCTGGAGGTACTGCTGCTCGGCCTGCTGTTGGGCGGCGGCAGCCGAGGATTCCCCGCCGCTCGCTTCCGACGCCCCGGCCGGGGTGCGGCTTTCGGAGAGCCGCTTGAGCTGTTCTTCGGCGCTGTTGTGGACTTCGTCGGCGCTGACGCTGACGTTGGCTTCGGAGGCGGCCTGGTCCATCCAGGTGCGGTAGAGCAGGACGCGCATCGCCTCGCGCCGGGCCTTCGTGGCGCCGATATTGTTGCGGGTCGCGAGTTCGTACTCGTGCGCGTATTCGGAGTAGGGCACGGAGACGCTCGTCACGGTCGCGACGGTCGCGGGCGGCGTGGCGGAGGTGGTCCGCGACTGGGGGGCGCTCGCGGCGGTGGTACTGGCCCCGGTCGCGGTGGCGGCAGACGTATTCGTCGTCGAGCTGGCGTGTTCGCCGCCGCCGCAGCCAGCCAGCACGCACACGGCAAGCGCAGGCACCGCCAGCGCAGAGAGCGCGCGGGCGGCGTGGCGCCGGCGAGGCCGTGCATTCGCTGTCGGTACGGCAGCGGTGGTCGTCGTGATCGTCGTCGTCGAGCAGGTTCTCGAGCCCATGTTCCCCATTTCCCTTGTTCGCGGCATGAAAGTCACATACAGAACACGACGCGCACACCTACGACGCGGTGGCGCGGGTTCGGTGGGCCCATTATCAGGGATCTGGACGCGCGGCGGCTGCACTCGGCCACACCGCGACCTCTCGGCGGCCGCTCCCGCCGCAGGGGCCGGCGCGGACTACCCTGGGGAGCGGTGGCACGTATCGGCCTGCTCACCGGCGGCGGCGACTGCCCGGGCTTGAACGCGGTGATCCGCGCGGCGGTGCGGGCGGGCGTGAAGCGGGGCCACGCGTTCGTCGGGTTTCGCAACGGCTGGGCAGGTGTGCTGGCGGACGAGGCGTTCGAGGTCGCGCTCGAGCGGACGGTCGGGATCTTGCCAAGAGGCGGCACGATCCTGGGCACGTCGCGCACGAACCCGTTTGCCGAGGGGGCGGATGGCGTGGGGATGGTGCGGGCTACGCTCGAACGCAGAGCCCTCGACGCGCTGATCGCGATCGGCGGTGAGGACACGCTGGGGGTGGCGGCGCGGCTGTACGAGGCGGGGTTGCGGGTGGTCGGGGTGCCGAAGACGATCGACAACGACCTCGGCGGGACGGATGTGACGTTCGGCTTTCAAACGGCGGTGCAGATCGTCACGGACGCGATCGACAGGCTGCACACGACGGCGGAGTCGCACAACAGGGTGATGGTGCTCGAGGTGATGGGGCGCCACGCGGGGTGGATCGCAACGCATGCGGGCATCGCGGGGGGAGCGGACGCGATCCTCGTGCCGGAGCGGCCGTTCGACGTCGAGGAGGTGTGTGCGCACCTGCGGCGCAGGCACGAGCGGGGCAGGAACTTCTCGATCGTGGTGGTGGCGGAGGGCGCGACGCCACAGGCGGGGACAATCGCGGCCGAGGGCCCGGGCACACCGGTCGCCCGCGCGGGCGGCGGCGACGCGTTCGGGCACGCGCGGCTTGGCGGGATCGGCGTGGTGCTCGAGCGCGAGATCGAGGCACGGACGGGGTTCGAGACACGGGTGACGATTCTCGGGCACGTGCAGCGGGGTGGGACGCCGGTGGCGTTCGACCGGGTGCTGGCGACGCGGTTCGGCGTGGCGGCAGTCGATGCGGTGGTGGGCGGGCGCTTCGGGGTGATGGTGGCGCTGCGGGGAACGGAGATCGTCGAGGTGCAGCTGGCGCAGGCGCTGGCCGCCCCGAAGCTGCTGGACCCGGAGCTGTACGAGACGGCGGAGCTGTTCTTCGGGTAGGGGACGATGCGCGCGATGGTCTTCGAGGGCGTCGGCCGGCCGCTGCGGATGGTCGAACGCGCCGTGCCCAGACCCGGCCGGAGCCAGCTGCTGCTGAAGGTACACGCCTGCGGGGTGTGCAGGACCGATTTGCACCTGCTCGACGGAGAGGTCGAGATCGCCGAACCGCCGCGCGTGCTGGGCCATCAGATCGTGGCGAGCGTGATCGGCCAGGAGCGCCGCGTGGGTGTACCGTGGCTGGCGTGGACGTGCGGGGAGTGCGTCTACTGCAGGAGCGGACGCGAGAACCTGTGCGTGCGGGCACGCTTTACCGGGCGCGACGTCGACGGCGGCATGGCGCAGTACACGGTCGCCGACGAGCGCTACTGCTTCGAGATCCCGCCGGGCTACGCCGACGAGCAGGCGGCGCCGCTGCTGTGCGCGGGGTTGATCGGCTACCGGGCGCTGCGGATGTGCGGCGATGCCGAGCGGGTCGGGTTGTACGGGTTCGGGGCGGCGGCGCACATCGTCGCGCAGGTGGCGAGGTGGCAGGGGCGGCGGGTGTTCGCGTTCACACGCGGCGGCGACCACGCAACGCAGGACTTCGCGCGCGAGCTGGGGGCGGTGTGGGCGGGCGGCTCACAGGAGCGCCCGCCGGATGAGCTGCAGGCGGCGATCGTGTTCGCGCCCGACGGTGCGCTCGTGCCGCAGGCCCTGCGCGCGCTCGCCCGCGGCGGGACGGTCGTGTGCGGTGGGATCCACATGAGCGACATCCCGTCGTTCCCGTACGCCGACCTGTGGGAGGAGCGCAGCGTGCGATCGGTGGCAAACCTGACACGCCAGGACGCGAGGGAGCTGCTGGCGTTGGCACCACAGGCGGGCGTGCGCACGCAGGTGAGCACCTACCCGCTGGAGAGCGCCAACGAGGCGCTGGCCGACTTGCGCGCGGGACGGTTCAGGGGCGCGGCGGTGCTCACCGTGTGAGCGACTGCGCCGGGGCGGCCTCGCTGAGCCCGATGCGGGCGTGCAGGCGCCGCAGCGCAGGGGGCGCCCACCAGTTCCAGCGGCCCATCAGCGCCATCAGCGAGGGGACCAGCAGCGCGCGCACGACGCTGGCGTCGATCGCGACGGACAGCGCGGCGCCGAGGCCGAGCTGTTTGGTGAAGAACAGTTCGGAGGTGGCGAGCGCGCCGATCGCGACGCAGAACAGCAGGGCGGCGGCGGTGATGATGCGCCCGGTACGCTCGATGCCGAGCGCGATCGCGTCGCGGTTCGGCACGCCGGCGTCGTGGGCCTCCTTGATGCGGGCGAGCACGAAGACCTCGTAGTCGGTGGCGAGCGCGAAGGCGAGCACGAACATGAGCACGAGGCTGGACTCTTCGAGCCCGCCGATCGGCGTGAACCCGAGCAGCCCGGAGAGGTGGCCGTCTTGGAAGATCAGCACGAGCAGCCCGGCGCCGACGCTGATGCTGAGGAGGTTCATCAGAAGGGCCTTGAGGGGGATCGCGACGGAGCCGGTCATCGCGAACAGGAAGAGGGCGGTGAGCGGCAGCAGGATCAGCAGGGTGAGGGGGATGCGGGCGGCGATCGCGGCCTTCTGGTCGGCGAAGTACGCGGTGGCGCCTCCGACGAGCGCTCCGCGAGGGTTGGCGAGCAGGCGCAGCCGCGCGAGCAGCCGCTGCTGAGCGCCCGAGAAGGGCGAGCCGTGCGGGAGCAGCGCGACCTCCCAGGCACCGCGGCCGAGGTACTGCACGGAGACGACGCTGGCAAGCGTGCCGGCCTTGGCGCGGGCGGCAGCGGCGAGCTGCTGGGCGGCGGAGCGCGAGCCGTGGAGCACGATTTCGGTGGCTTCGCCAGCGTTGGCGGGGAACGCGTGCGCGAGCGCGTCTTCGACTTGGCGGGCTTCGGCAGAGGCGGGCAGCAGGTTGGCGCCGGGCGAGATCACCTGCAGGTGCAGGGCGGGCATGGCGGCGGCGAGCAGGGCGAGCGCGCTGATCGCGGCGACGGGCGCAGGTCGGCGCACGACGCCGCGCGCCAGGCGCCACCAGACGCTGCGCCGGTCGCCCTCGGCGGTGGCGGAGCGCGCAGCGCGGCGCTGCAGCCAGGCGGGTGAGAGCGCGTTGATGCGGGGTCCGAGCAGGAGCAGCAGGGCGGGTAGCAGCAGCAGGGCGATCGCGCCGTCGCAGAGGGTGACGATCGCGCCGCCGATGCCCATCGAGTAGAGGAAGCGCAGCGGGAAGACGAGCAGCGAGGTCATCGCGGCGGCGACGGTGAGCGCGCTGAAGAGGACGGTGCGCCCGACGGTGCGCAGGGTGCGTTCGAGCGCCTCGGCGGTGGTGGCGCCGCGGGCAAGCTCCTCGCGGTGGCGGTAGAGCACGAACAGGCTGTAGTCGATGCCCAGGCCGAGGCCCATGCCGGTGACGAGGTTGAGCGCGAACACGGAGATCGGCGTGAACTGGTCGATGACGCGCAGCGCGAGGAAGGTGAGCAGGATCGCGAGGCCCCCGACGAGCGGCGGCAGAAGCGCGGCGAGCAGGCCGCGGAAGAACCAGAAGGAGAGCGCGAGCAGGAGTGGCAGGGCGAACAGCTCGGCGCGGGCGAGGTCGCGGGTGGTGCGTTCGTTGAGTTCCTGGTTGATGAGCGCCGCGCCGCCGAAGCGCACGGCGATCCCGGAGAGCGCGGCGCTCGTGAGCGACCGGGCCAGCGCGGCGCGTACGCGGGTGATGGCGGTGGCTCCGTCGGCGGCGGTCGCAAACGCGGTGAGCACGACCGTTTCGCGGCGGTCGCGCGAGAGCAGGGTCGGCGAGCGCGCCGCGGGGTAGTAGACGGCGCGCTGGAAGCCGCGCTGGCGGGCGAGCAGGCCGGCGACGGTGGCGGTGGCGCGCTGGGCGGCGACGTCGGTGGCGATGTCGCGCGGCGCGCGCAGCAGGGCACCGACGTTGTAGTAGGCGGTTTGGCCGGTGGCGGCGCTGATCGCGGCGTTGGTGCGTTCGTACTGCGAGGAGGGGGATTGGAAGTCCTGCGCGTTGCTGCCGAGCATCCCGGTAACGGGCGCGCCGAGGAGCGCGGCGACCACGAACAACACCCCGGCGGCGGCCAGAACACGCCGCGGGTGGCCCAGGACGAGCGCGGTGAGCGAGCCGATCATGCCCCGGTCCAAGACGTGTCGGCGGCGCCCAGCATGTGCGTCGCAGCCAGCCCGGCCCAGGCGCCGTAGGGCGCGAAGAAGTCGCGCACCTCGGGTTCGGTGGCGCGTGCGTGTGGGTCTCCCCCGCTGCGCAGACGCCCGACGAGCTTGAGCAGCCCGACGTCGCCGGCGGGCAGCTGATCGTGGCGGCCCTGGCCGTGCAGTGCAAGCCGCTCGACGGTCCAGGGCCCGATGCCGGCGATCGCCCGCAGCTTGTGCCAGGCGCGCTCGTGCGTGGCGTCGTACAGGTCGATGCGCCCGCGCGCGATTTCGCGCGCGGCGCGGATCAGTGTGAGGGCACGCGCGCCAGCGAGGTCGAGGGATTGCAGCAGCGCGGGTGCGGCGCCGGCGAGGACGACGGGCGAGGGCGCGTCGCACAAGCCGGTACGCCCGCGGGCGCCGCGGTCCCTGCGACCCCGACGATTTTCCGCGACTGCCCCTCCCCCGGGCGAGCCGCGGGACCCGTGCAAGCCGGGCGCACGGGCGCCGCGACCCTGCCGTTCCCGGCCATCCCAGCCGTCCCAGCCGGGATGCCACAGCCCCAGGCGTCCGACGATGCGGCGCTGGATGGCGGCGGCGCGCTCGTACTCGATCAGCTGCTCGCAGATCGCCCAGGCGAGCGCCTCGAACGGCTCGGGGCGGCGCGGCACGCGCAGCCATGGCCGCGCGCGCAGGGAGCGCCCGATCAGGGGGTCGCGCCGGAAGCGCCGGTGGAACTCCTCGAGGTCGTCGTCGACGCCGAGCGCGAAGCGCATGCGCGCAATGCCGTATTCGGCGCCAGCGCGCTCGCGTGCGCGCGCGCCGAACAGCACGCGGTCGGGCGCGGGCTGGGCGACGCGTACGACGACGGGCTCCCCGACATCGGCCCCGTCGCCGCCGGTCGCCCCGTCATCGGCTATCCCAGCGTCGACCCCTTCGCCGCCGGCTCCCGCGCCGGCGGCCGCCCCGCCGTCGGGCTTCCCGCCGTCGCGCTCACCGCCATGGTGCAGCAGCCGTTCGAGCACGCCGCCGCGGTGCCGCAGCACACCGTCCATGCCGCTGCGCAGCGGCAGCCGGAAGGGACCGCGCGGACGGACCTCGACGCGTAGCTCCATCGGCGGGGACTCAGCGGTCGCGGCCGGGGGTGCCGAGCAGATGTACGTCGACGAGCAGCGAGCGGGTGCCGACGATCTGGACCAGCTCGCCGGCGGCGCGTGAACCTCCACGACGCGCGCCGCCACGCTGCGAGCGAGCGAGCGAGCGGCGGCGCGAGGCAAAAGCCGCCAGGTCGCGCCGGCGACGGTGCCGGCGCACGAGACCGGCTGCGGCAGCACCCGCGAAAAAGCCCGTGGCGGCAACGGCGGCGGCTTGGACCGCGGGTACGACAGCCGCGGCGGAACGGCGGGGGTGCTCGGGCAGCGCGCCCGGGGTGACGAGGACCGCGTCGACTTCCTCGGTGTCGCCTTCGCCGGCGGCCGGTGGCGGGCTCACGGCGGGGTCGGATCGCAGCGGATCACTCACTGCGGTGAGTGTAGAGGTCGCCTCAGACCGCTAGTCGAAGACCCTCGACCGCTAGCCGAAGACCCGCTCGTAAACCCGGTACTTCTTGACGATCCGCCCGCCCATCGCTTCCATGCCGCGGTTCATGCCGGTGTTGATCTCGAGAATCCAGCCCATCTCGCCGCCCGTCTGCGGGCGGCGCGCGGCGGTGTCGAAGTGCTCGACGTAGAGCTTGGCGGCGACGCCGGTGTGCTGGTACTCGGGCTTGATGCCCAGGAAGCCGACGCGCACGCGCTTCATGATGCGCGCCTTGTTGAGGAAGTGCCACCAGCCGAACGGCAGCAGGCGGCCTTTCATCTTGGCCAGTACTTCGTTGAGGTCGGGGAAGGTCAGCGCGGCGCCGACGACCTCGCCGGTGTCGATGCGCTCGGCGACCATCATCCATTCGGGGTCGCCGGCGAGGTACTTGTACTCGAGCGCCATCGAGTCGAGGTCCTCCTTGCCGTACGGCGTGAAGCCCCAGTTCTGCGACCAGGCGGCGTTGTAGACCTCGGCGAACGCGTCCATCTCCTTGCGCATGTTGCGGCGGCTCATGCGCCGCACGCGGATGCCGTGCTCGGGTTCGAGCTTGTCGGCCAGCTCGAAGATCACAGGCAGAACCTTGGCGCGGTCGGAGACCTCGAGGCTCCACATGTAGAGGTCCATCGCCTTGTTCAGGCCGGCCTGCTCGATGCGCTGCTGGTAGTAGGGCGGGTGCCAGGGCTGGCGGATCTGGGGGCGCAGCTCATGACCCTCGATCACGATGCCGCTCTCCTCGTTGAGCGCGAAGTCGGCGGGGCCGACCATGCGCTCGCAGCCGCGCGCGACGAGCCACGCCTGCGCAGCCTCCAGGAGGGCGGGCACGACCTCGGCGTCGTCCTCGAACTCGATGAACCCGAACCAGCCCCATTTCGTGTCGTGGTACTCGTTGTAGGCGTGGTCGATCTGGGCGCTGACGCGTCCGATGACGCGACCGTCGCGGCGCGCCAGGAAGCACTGGACGTCGCCGTGCTTGAAGTACGGGTTCATGTGCCGGCTGAGGTAGGCGTAGCGTTCGAGCTTCAGCGGCGGCACCCATTGCGGGTGGTTAGAGTGCAGGCGAAAGGGCAGATCGACGAAGCGTCTGTAGTCGCGCACCCCGGAGACGGCTCGCACATCTACGCTCACAGCCACGGCACCCTACAGCAGAACCCCGTCGTGACTCGCAGCGACGCGGCGGGCGCGGCCGAAGTACCGTGGCACGGCCTCGACCTAGTGGTCGCTCCGCCTAGTTCGCTGATGCTTACCGGTATTGTTGTGCGCTCTATTGCAGGCGATTGTGGTCACGTGATTGATCAGCGAACCTCGCGGAGGACCCACTAGAGCCCCAGCACCCCCTGAGACGATGGTGACCACCCCCTGAGACGATGGTGACCACTACAAACGATTCCGGCCAGCCAGGCGCCGAGCAGCCCCGCCCGCGCGACGTGTTCGCCAAGGCGCGCGAACACGAGCGTCGCGAGGTGCTGGCGGCGGCGCGCGAGCAGGACGTCCTGCCCTACTTCCACCTGCTGACCTCGCCGGCGATGCCGGTCGTCGAGATGGAGGGCGCGCAGCGGATCATGCTGGGCTCCAACAACTACCTCGGGCTGACGGGCGACGAGCGCGTGCTGGGGGGCGCGCAGGAGGCGCTGCACCGGTACGGCACCGGCCTGACCGGCTCGCGCCTGCTCAACGGCACGATCCCGCTGCATCTGGAACTGGAGCGCGAGATCGCGGAGTGGATGGGCAGCGAGGACGCGCTCGTCTTCACCACGGGCCACCAGGCGAACGTGGGCACATTGGGGACGATCCTCGCGCCGGGCGACACGGTGATCGCGGACTCCGGCGACCATGCTTCGATCCTCGACGGCTGTCTGCTCTCGCGGGCGAAGCTGCGTCCTTTCCGCCACAACCGGCTGGACAAGCTGGAGAAGATGCTGGTGCGCGCGCGCGAGGACGGCGGCGGTGTGCTGGTGGTCGTGGACGGTGTGTTCTCGATGGAGGGCGATGTGGCGCAGCTGCCGCAGATTTGCGAGCTGTGCGAGCACTATGGGGCACGGTTGATGGTCGACGAGGCGCATGGCGCAGGCGTGCTCGGTACACGTGGCGCCGGTACGGCGGAGCTGCTGGGCGTGGAGGACCGCGTCGACCTGCGGATGGGCACGTTCTCCAAGTCGCTGGCCTCCTGCGGGGGCTTCGTGGCGGGACCGGCGGACGTGATCGAGTACCTGCGGCTGTACTCGCGCGCCTTCCTGTTCACCGCCTCGGCGGTTCCCGCCGCGCTCGGCGCAGCGCTCGCGGCGCTGCGGGTAGTGCGCTCGCCGGAGGGAGGACCGTTGCTGGCGGCGGTTCTGGAGAACGCGTGGCGCTTGCGCAACGGGCTGCGCGAGCTGGGCTTCGCCGTGGTCGCGCCCCAGCCGCTGCCTGCGCGCCCCAGCGTGATGGCGGCGCCCGGGGTGCGGCTCGACACGCAGGGCCAGCCGACGATTGTGACGCCGATCGTGCCGGTGCTGGTCGGCGACGATTGGCAGGCGGCGCTGTTGTGGAAGGCGCTCTATGACGCGGGCATCTTCGTGAACACGGCGCTGCACCCCGCGGTGCCGCCGGGTGGCGCGCTGCTGCGCACGAGCGTGATGGCCACGCACGACGAGGCGACGATCGACCGGGCGCTGGAGATCTTCGGCCGCGTCAAGCGCGGGTTCGAGGCCGAGCACGGCCCCCTGCCGGGACCCGCCGAGCCGGCCTGAGCAGCGGGCCGCATTCCTCAGCGAAGCAGTCGAGAAATAAAAAGATCGCTTCTAGCGCACGATCTGGGTGGCGGGCTGTTGACCGGAACTCGTCGCCTGAGTAGCTTCATGGGGCGCTCTGCACGACCGCACGGGACCTGCCCCGGAGCTGACGGGAGAGGGGTGCCGGAAGACTTGAACTGGACATCCGGTGAGCGGCTTTGGGCGGCCGCTGCAGAGGTGCGCTACTCGTCAAAACCAAGCAAGGATGTTGTGCGACGCAGATGACCCCTGCGGCGGGCAACGGGGAGTGAGCAACATGAACGCGACGGCGACGATCGCCCCTGCCGTATCTCATGCCGGACCTCAGTACATGCGGGCCCTCGAACGCGCCAACAAGGTGCGCTTGGCGAGGGCGGATCTCAAGCGGCGGATCGCTACCGGCGAGACGAACGTGGCTGACGTGATCGTCGAGTGCCCGTGGGAAGCGGAGAGCATGGCGGTGGCCGACCTGCTCACGAGCCAACGCCGGTGGGGCGAGAATCGCGCGCGCAAGTTCTTAGCGTTGGTGCCGATGTCGGAAACCAAGACGGTGGGGTCGATGACCGAGCGTCAGCGGCGCACGCTGGCGGCGATGCTGTCGGTGGGCCGGCGCGAGCGCGAGCTGCTGGTCGACTGAGAGCACACCTACACCGGTTGTGCTCGAGCGAGCCATTCGCGCGTGCGCACGTGCGCACGCGCGAATCGCACCGCAAACCAAATACCTAACCCACCCGACACCGCCCGCCGCCGCCGCCGACGCCGACGCCGCCGACGCCCTCGACGCGAAGCGGTCTACGCCCTCGACGCCTTTGTGTGCCCAACGCCGTTCTGCCTCCGGCGCCGCGCGCACGCACGCGTACGCACACGTGCGCACCCGCGAATCGCACCGCGCAACCAAACACCTGACGAGCGCGCCGACGAAGACCGCGGCCTGCGCGCGCTAGAAGACCATTCGCCTGGGAGCCGAAACGGGGCTATCCGCCAAGCGCCGTCAGCGATGCGAGGGCGGTCGGCGGCGCAAGGGCGGCTTGGTTTGGAGAGGTACGGGGCCGCGCTCGGCGCGCGGCCCCCCGGGTAACGGACAGCCGGAGGAGAGCTTCAGCTGCCACCAGCCGGCCAGCATCCCGATCGGACCGAGACGTGGACGCACCTCCCACACACCGCAGCCACGTTCGCCGAGATCGGCGACGGGCAGGCGCACGAACTTGTGGCGGCGCGGATCGGCCTTCATGCGCTCCAGCAGCTCACGAGCGTCGCGCTCAAGCTCGTCCCGGCGAGCGCCTTGGCGCTGGCTCTCGCGGATTTGGAGCACAAGGCGGTCGCGCTGGCGCTCAAGCTCGGCGAGGCCCAGGAGGTGCGGTCCGGCGAGCTGTGCAGCGGCGCGGCGCGAGGAGACGGCGCGCGGACCGCGGCGAGCGGCGCTCCGGCTGGTAGGGGTGGCGCGACGCAATCGCCCGGGCGACTCGGCCCCGGGCGCCTCGGCCCGAGCGGCGGGAGGCGCCGGTGCAATCGCGGGAACGATCGCCGCTATGTGGGGGAAGCCGGTGGCGACCAGGCCGGACAGCTCGCGCTCGAGCTTGGCGACCTGTGCCTTCAGCGCAGCCCGGGCAGCGCGCTCGGCACCAGGCAGGGGCACCGCCCATGGGTCTTTGACGATCGCTCGATCGCCGTGACCGGCGGCGAGCTGCTCGGATGTTGCCATCAGCGCATCAGTCCCGGTTTCGTCTCCACGGATGGACGGCCCTCGGCCGCAGCGCAGCCGTCGCTGAATTCTACAACTCTGGGACGGTAATTACCAGGGGCCGTGCAGCATCGTGGCGGTCATCCAAAGGGCCTCCTCGATGTGCAGGGTGGGCACGCCGGGAACTTGGATCGTGAACAAGACCAGCTCGCCGGCGGCGGCGTGGGCGGCGTGTCCGGGGGCGATCTCGCCGAACAGCACGGTCAGGGCGGTCGAGGCGTCGGCGACGACGAGCCGGCCGCCGGGCAGTGGGGGCGCGTCGGGAGCGCGCCCGAAGGGCTCGCCGTCGCTGCTGGCACGGATGCCGAGCGCACCGTCGACGTGTGCGGCGGCAAGCGCCCAGACGGGCACGCCGGTGTCGACTAGCGCGATCAGGAGAGCGTCGGCCAGAAGGTTGCTGGAAATGAAGCCGCCTTGGAGCATGCGGCTGAGCATCGCCTCCTCGATCGGGGTGGGCACGACGTCGGGGTCGAGGCCGATGTGGCGGAAGAAGACGCGGTAGGCGGCGGGCACGGGACGCTGGCGCAGGCTGATCGCGTGCGGCCCGGCCCAGCGGCTGGAGAGCGCGTCCAGTCGCCGGCGCAACGCCGGTGGCGAGCTGCGGCCGGCGTGGACGATCTCGGCGCGGACGTGTACGAGGCGCAGCCCGGGCAGCTCGGCCTCGACCTCGGGCTCGCACCAGCCACGGGTCGGCGATCCGGCGTCGGCGCTCACGCGGTCCACACCCTGCCATCGAACGATCCGGCGTCGGCAATCACGCGACCCGGCCAGCTATCGACCAACAATCCGCAGTCGGCAATCACGCGACCCACCCAGGCATCGACCAGCGACCCGGCGTCGGCGATCACGCGGCCGGCCTCCAGCCGCGGGCGCGCGAGGCGGCCACGAGCGCGAGCACACGGGCGCGGAGGGTCGCAAGGGTTGGTTCGACGAGGAGCGGCTTGCTTTGCACGATGCCGTCGCCGGGATAGACGAGGGTCACTTGCGGGCAGCTGGCGAGTTTGTAGAGCGCAGCGAGGGTGCCTTCTTCGTCGATGCCGATCGGGAAGCTGAGGCGATCGCGGCGCACCAGGGCGCGCAGCTGGCCGCGGTCGCCCTTGATCGAGACGGCGGCGAAGCTGACGCCGGGCGAGGTCGCGACGAGGGTTTGCATCTCGCTGAGGACGCGCGCGCAGGAGCCGGCGTCGACGAACAGCGCGAGCACGAGCGGGCCGTGTTCGTAGAGTGCGCAGACGTTGAGGATGCGCGGCCCGCGCACGGTGCAGGCAGGCCGCACGCTGGAGCCGGTGGCGGGGCTGGTGACGACGTTGGCGGCGCCTTGGAGGTCGCCGGTGACGAGCGGGACGGCAAAGGGTGGCAGCTGCGTGCCTGGGGACAGGCCGGTGGCACCGTTGGGACTGGTGAGCAGGGTGTTGAGCGTGACCAGCGCCAGCAGCAGCAGCGCGAGAGCGGCGGCCCAGCGACTGTAGCGGCGGTCAGGCCGGTTCATCGCCGGGTCGCACGCCGGCCGCTGCGACCGGTGTGGCACGGGGGGAGCGGCGCCGTAGGAGACCCGTGCGCTCACCGCGCTCGCCGCTTTCGGTGGCGCCGCCGGCGAGCAGCAGCGCGGCGGGCAGGGCGATGAGCACGCCGAGCAGGGAAACGCTGAGGTCGACGAGCGTGACGAGGCCGAAGTCGCGCAGCATCGTGATGTCGGAGAGCACAAGGACGCCGAAGCCCATGATCGCGGTGACGCCGGAGGCGGCGACGGCGGCGCCGGTGTGGGCGTAGGTGCGGCGCAGGGCCTCGTGCGGCGCATGGCCGGCCTGCCGCTCTTGGCGGTGGCGCTCGGAGAGCAGCACGCTGAACTCGGTGGAGATCGCGATGACCAGGGCGCTGAGCGTGACGGACATCGGGTTCAGGGGGATGCGCAGCGCGAACACGATCAGGGCCGACCAGCCGGTCGCGAGCACGACGGGCACGAGCGGTAAGAGCGCGCGGCGGGGGTCGCCGCGGAAGGCGGCGAACAGCACGAGCGCGGCGGCGGCGAGGCCGGCGAGCAGCGTCAGCACGCGCCGCCAGGGCGAGGCGACGACGGCGCCGGACTGGGCGGCGAGCACGGGGAGCCCGACGAGCTGCACGCTGACGCCGCGCGGGGGGTGCAGCGCGGCGCGCATCGCTTCGATCACGTGTTGCTGGCGGTCGAGGGGCATGAGGCGGATGCCGAATGCGAGGGTCGCGATGCGGTGGTTGGGTGTGAGCACGTCTTGTGAGAAGTAGGAGGGGATCGCGCGCAGGAGCGCGCGGATTTGAGGGCTGGTGAGCTTCGTCGCCGGTGTGCCCTTCGAAGTGCCCTTCGAAGTGCCGCCGGCGGCGCCGGAGGTTGCGGCAACCGCGCCGAGCGCGCCGCCTTGGAAGAGGTTGGGCAGCGAGAAGGCGGGGCACAGGAGGGCCTTGCCGCAGCCGCGGGTGGAGCTGTAGCCGAAGCGCTGGAGGATGGCGTTCTCGTAGGTGCTCATCCAGGAGATGACGGTCGGGCTGGTGAGCTGGCGGGCGCTCACCATGAGGTCGATTTCGCCGCCGACGCCGGAGGCGCGCTCGAGCGTGTCCAGGTTGTGGAGCGAAGCGGTGTTTTGGGGGACGAGCTTGGTGATGTCGGTTTGGACGGAGGTCTGCGTGTCGAGCCCCCACCCGAGCGCGGCGAGGGCGAGGCCAAGCCCGACGACGCGGCCGGGGTGGCGCACGCCGTGCACGAGGGCAAGGTCGGAGATTGCGTGTACGAGCGGGTTGTCGCGCAGCAGCTCGCGGGCACCGCGCCAGGAGGCGGCAAGGCGCGTCGCGGCCGTCGCGCGCAGGGCGGGCGCGCCGGCCGGTGGGCGGGCGGCCAGCAGCGCGAGTATCGCGGGGCCGACGGTGAATGCACAGAGGAAGGCGATGAGGATGCCGAGCGCGAGCAACAGCGCGAAGCCGCGCACGGTGGGCACGGGCGAGAGCAAGAGCACCAGCAGCGCCGCTGCGGCAGCGGCAGCGGCCGCAGCGATCGTGGGACCGCCGAGCCAGGCCGCGCGGCGCACGGCGCGGGCGGTCTCGACGGCACGCTCCCCGCCGGCGCGGGTGCTTTCCGAACCGCGATCGAGGGCCGCGGCTCCCGCAGAGCCGGCGGCGACGGGCAGGCCCGGCGAGACGTCGTAGACGCGCGACTGGAACTGGATCGCGTAGTCGACGGCGAGCCCGACGAGCACGGGCAGGACGGCGACTTGGGCGACGGTGAGCGAGGCTCCGACGGCGGCGAGCGCGCCGAAGGTGAGTGCGGTGGCGAGGGCGGCGATCGCGAGCGGGAGCATGCGGGGTCGGCCGCGGAAGACGAGGCTGAGCGCGAGCGCCATGACGAGCAGAACGGCAAGCAGGAGCAGGAGGGTCGAATGGGTGATCGAGCTGGTGAGGTCGTCGACGATCACGGGGGCGCCGGTGATGAGGTAGCGCTCGCCGTACTGAAGGCGCCATTGGGGCATTGCGACGGCACGCCGGATGAGGTCGATCGTGCGGCGGCGGGTGGTTTCGTCCAGGCCGGCGCGCATGCGCACAGAGATGAGGGCGGTTTCGCGGCTGGGGAAGAGGTAGGCGAAGCGCTGCTTGGGCGTGCCGGGCAGGCGGGCGGTGTTGTCGAAGACCAGGTCGGCGACGAAGCTCGGCGAGTTCAGTTCGGGCGGGGCGGTGAGCCCGTAGGTGGCGCCGAGGACCTCCAGTTCCTGGGCGTAGCGTTCGAGCGTGAGCTTGCTCGCTTCCTCGCCGAGGCTGCGCGCTTCGACGGCGCCGCGACCCCCGGCGAGCGCGGCGTGTTCAACGGTGCGCCGCGCGGAGCGCGCACGCGCCTCGGCTTGGCGCGACTGGGCGGCGAGCGCGCTGTCGATCTGTTCGGCGGCCTCGTTGACGAAGGTGCCGGGGCCGACGACTACCTTGACGCTGTGCAGCTGCCCGAGCTGTCCACAGGGCCCGTTCGGGCCGCCCTCATGGACGAGCCCGGCGGCGGGCACGTTGCCCGAGAGGCAGCCCTCCAGCCCGACGAGGCGGTCGATGTCGGAGGTGAGCAGCAGCTTTTGCAGGTTGCCCTGCACGACGATATCGACGGGCTCTTCGCCGAAGGCCCGGTAGAAGCGCTGGGTGGCGCGGTAGCTGGCGTTGGAGCTGCCGACGAAGGTGTTCTCGGCGGCGCTGGGGTGCAGTCCCAGCGCCAGCGCTGCTGCGCCGACCCCGAGCACGGCGGCCAGCGCGAGCACAAGGGCCGGCCGGCGGGCGCAGCCGACGGCTAGGGCGCTGAGCAGTCGAGCGAGGAGGCTCATGGCGTCAGTCAATCAACCCGTCGCACCACCGAAGGCTGCGGGTGCCGCCCCCGGCGGATGGATCGTCGTTCCTGGCAAGGACGCACCGAGCGAAGTGTGCTCTGGCACATGAGCGAGGGAGGACGCCGCCAGGGACGACGGGACGCCGCCGGCGGCTACTCCATACCCAGGGGCCCGACAGATTCGCCGGAGAGGAACTGCCGGACAAAGGGGTTCTCGGACTCGAACAGGTCGACGGCGGGACCGGACTCCACGATGCGCCCGCGCCAGAGGATCGCGATGTACTCGGCGACGCGGCGGGCGGAGAGGATGTCGTGGGTGATGACGACGTAGGAGCCGCCGTTCTCGGCGTGGACTTCCTTGATCAGCTCGCACAGCAGCGCGGTGCGCACGGGGTCCAGACCGGAGTCGGGCTCGTCGAAAAGCACGATCTTGGGGTCGAGCACGAGCGAGCGGGCGAAGCCGGCGCGCTTGCGCATGCCGCCGGAGAGTTCGTTTGGCATCTTCTCGCCGGCGTTGCCGAGGCCGACCTCGCGCAGGCGGCGGTTGACGATCTCGGCGATCTCGTCGTCGCCCTTCTCGGTGTGCTGGCGCAGTGGGAAGGCGACGTTGTCGTAGAGATTCAGCGAGCCGAAGAGGGCGCCGTCTTGGAAGAGGACGCCGAACTTCTTGCGGGTCTCGAAGAGGTCGTCGTCGGAGAGCGAGGGGATCGACTCGCCGTCGACGATGACGTCGCCCTCGTCGGGGTAGAGCAGCCCGACGATGTGCTTGATGCAGACCGACTTGCCGGTGCCCGACGGGCCGAGGATCATCGAGACCTGGCCTTCGGGCAGACCGAGGTTCAGGCCGCGCAGCACGTGGTTGGTGCCGAAGGACTTGTGGACGTCGACGAACTCGATCGCGTCGGGGAGGTTGGTGGGGCGGTTGGCGCCGGTGTGGAACTGAAACAGCTCCTCCTCGGCGGGGTCGCCCGATCCCTCCTTGACGGCCATGGCTCAGCCTCCGATCGGGGCGCGCGGGTTGGCGCCCCAGAAGATTTGGGTTCCAAGCATGCCGATGAGGTGCACGAGGATCAGGTTTAGCACCATCGACTTGGCGGTGGCCGTGCCCACCCCGACGGGGCCGCCGGAGGCGTTGTAGCCGTAGTAGCAGCCGACGAGCACGATCGCGGTGGCCATGAACATCGCCTTGATCAGACTGAAGAGGAAGTCGGGTGGGTTCTGGAACTGCCAGAAGATGAGGAAGTAGCCCCCGGAGGAGACGACGCCGACCTGCTGGACGACGGCGATGTAGGAGGCCAGGAAGGCCCCGCCGATGCCGGCAAGGTACATGAAGGGCAGCACGAGCCAGGCGGCGAGCAGGCGGGTGGCGCAGAGGAAGGTGACGGAGTTGATGCCCATCACCTCCAGCGCGTCGATCTCGTCGGAGATCCGCATCGCGCCTAGCTCGGCGACGATGCCGGTGCCAACCTTGGCGGCCATCATGTAGCCGAAGGCGTAGGGGATGATCTCGCGCAGGTCGCACCAGGCGGTGAAGACCCCGGAGTACGCGGGCGCGCCTTGGGCCTCGAGGAAGTAGGCGCCCTCGATGCCGCACTCGAGGCCGAGGATGAACATCAGCGACCAGATGATCAGCGTCGAGGAGACGATCAGGATGCCGGCCTGGCGCAGGCCCTCGCCGAAGAAGCGAAAGACGCGCAGGCTGTAGACGTCGCGGACGACGTTGGCCCCGAAGCCCCCGATCTCGCCGATCGAGGAGAACAGTTCCCGGGGGAGCGCGAGCAGTTCGTTCATCGCGTGCGCGCCTTGCTACCCCTGGCGGCGTCCTCGATCGCGCGCGCGTGGATCACTTGATCACCAAGATCTGTGGATGCGTGGCCAGCAGCGTCTGCGTGAAGGTGTAGTCGAAGGCGAAGATCGCGAGGAAGGAGACGACGACGGCCTGGTTGACGGCTCGCCCGACGCCCTCGGCGCCGCCGGAGGCGGTCATGCCCTTGTAGCAGCAGACGATCGCGATGATCGCACCGAACAGGACGGTCTTCAGTGCGGAGCCCCACAGGTCGGTGGTGGAGGCGTTGGCGAACAGGTTGTCCCAGAAGGGCCCGAGGGGCTGGTGGTAGACAAGCTCCGCCAGGATGCCGCCGAAGAGGCCGAAGAGGATCGCGTAGATGTTGAACAGGCCGGTGACGAGCATCAAGGCGAGGAAGCGGGGGACGACGAGGTTCTTGACGGGGTCGACGCCGAGGACCTGTAGCGCGTCAAGCTCCTCGCGGATCTTGCGCGCGCCGAGGTCGGCCGTGATCGCCGTGCCGGCGACGCCGGCGAGCACGATCGCGGTGACGTTGGGCCCGATCTCGCGGATGGCGGCCAGCACGAAGATCCCGCCGAGGCGGTCCAGCGCGCCGAACAGCGAGAGGAAGTTCGCCGCCTGCAACCCCGGCGCGGCGTAGCAGATGCAGACCGTCGAGATCAGCAGCGGGAACCAGCAGAGACGCAGCGCGAACAGGAACTGCGAGACGAACTCTCCGCCGTACGGATAGGGCGGGCGCAGCGCAGAGGAGATCGTGCGGCCCGTAAGGACCATCATGTCCCCGACTTCCTCGATGAAGTTCCTTGTCGGAAGGAACGCGCGCTCTGCGGCACTGCGAACCACTGCTTACCCCTCCTCGGGCGGCTACGGCAAAGTGTGCTGCTCTACTAACTCTACGCGATGCGCGGGCGACGTGCCACCGCGTGCCGTCGGACCCCCGCGCAAGTGCGTTCGCAGCTGGAGTTGCACAGCCGAGTAGCACAGTCGGAGTTGGCGCTGATATGGTGGCGGTGCTGTGCGGGGAGGTCGTTTGCTCATAGTGGTCGCGTTTGGCGCCGGCGGATCGCTGGCGGCGCTGGCTGGTAGCGGCTGCGGCTCGGCGGCAGAACAGAACGCGAGCGAACCGCGAGCGACGTTTCCGCTGCAGGTGACGCAGGCGAGCTTTCCGACCCGTCAGTCGGTGGCCAAGGCAGAGCGCCTGGTGCTGAGCGTGCGCAACACGGGAACGCGGACGGTGCCGAACGTGACGGTGGCCGTGAACTCGTTCTACTACACCTCGAGCTACACGCGGCTGGCGGCGGACAAGCGGCCGGTGTGGGTCGTTGACGACGGGCCGGGCGCGCTGCCGTCGATCCCGGTGGAAACTGTGCAGGTGGACCCGCCGGGCGGGGGGGCGACCGCGACGTACAACGTGTGGGCGCTGGGCCGGCTGGCGCCGGGGGCGAGCCGTAGCTTCAGCTGGCGGGTGACGCCGGTCAAGCCGGGGGTGCACACGGTGTCCTACCGGGTGTACGCGGACCTGAACGGCAAGTCACGGGCGCGGCTGCCCGGCGGAGGCGTGCCGCAGGGGAGCTTCACCGTGGCGATCGCCGGGCGCCCGCCGCAGAGTCACGTGGACCCGCAGACGGGGAAGGTCGTATCGGGTCCGTACGCGCCGGGCTCCTCGTAGGCTCCTCCCCACTCGGAGTGTTTGGCCGCGTGTCGAAAGCGGGAGCCCAAGATTTCGCCAGGCGGGCGGTGCAGATGGGCGGTCGTTGGGTCTAGGATGACGGGCCCGGCCGCGAGGCCGGGAGTCGGCATGGGCCGATGCCGCGGATCAGACAAATACAAGGACAGCTAGGAGGGACGTAGAGAGCCTATGCCCAGGACTCGTCAGCACAACGTTACGGCGGCGCAGTGGAGCGCCAATGGGAGCGCGCTTGGCTCGCCGGACCTCACGCTGCCCGGCAATCAGGTGTTCGCGTCGAACGTCTTCGGCCCGGTGGTGCAGCGCCAGCGGCTGCCAAAGCACGTGTACAAGGCGCTGCAGCGCACGCTGGCGCGCGGGGAGGCGCTTGACACTTCGCTGGCGGACGCGGTGGCGCAGGCGATGAAGGATTGGGCGCTGGAGCGGGGGGCTACGCACTACACGCACTGGTTCCAGCCGCTGACAGGCTCGACGGCGGAGAAGCACGACTCGTTCTACGCGCCGACGGGCGATGGGACCGCGATCGCGGAGTTCTCGGGCAAGGAGTTGATTCAGGGCGAGCCGGACGCGTCTTCGTTTCCGACCGGGGGCATCAGGGCTACGTTCGAGGCGCGGGGCTACACCGCCTGGGACCCGACCTCGCCGGCGTTCATCCTCGAGAACCCGAACGGCGCGCTGCTGTGCATCCCGACGGCGTTCACGTCGTGGACGGGCGAGGCGCTCGACCACAAGATCCCGCTGCTGCGCTCGATGGACGCGCTGTCGGGCGCCGCGATCGAGGCGCTCGAGCTGCTCGGCGTGCAGGACGCCAAGCGCGTGTTCACGACGGTCGGGCCGGAGCAGGAGTACTTCCTGATCGACGAGCAGTACTACTTCGAACGCCCCGATCTGCTGACGACGGGCCGCACGCTGTTCGGCGCCAAACCGGCCAAGGGCCACGAGCTGGACGACCACTACTTCGGGTCGATCCCGGAGCGCATCCTGGCGTACATGATGGAGACCGAGCGCGAGCTGGCCAAGCTGGGCGTGCCGATCAAGACGCGCCACAACGAGGTCGCGCCCAACCAGTACGAGGTGGCGCCGATCTTCGAGAACTCGAACGTCGGCTCCGACCACCAGCAGCTGACGATGCAGGTCATGCAGAACGTCGCCCGGCGCTACGGCCTGGTGTGCCTGCTGCACGAGAAGCCGTTCGCCGGCGTGAACGGATCGGGCAAGCACAACAACTGGTCGATGGGCACCGACACCGGCATGAACCTGCTCGAGCCGGGTGACACGCCGCACAAGAACCTGCAGTTCCTGTTCTTCTGCGCGGCGGTGATCCAGGCCGTCAACAAGTACCAGGCGCTGCTGCGCGCGTCGATCGCGAGCCCCGGCCAGGACCACCGCCTCGGCGCCAACGAGGCGCCGCCGGCGATCATCTCGATCTTCCTCGGCTCAGAGCTGGAGAAGGTGTTCGAGGCGATCGAGGCCGGCAAGGCACAAAGCTCGAAACCGGGCTCGTTCCTTGGGCTCGGCACGCCGGTGCTGCCGCCGCTGCCGCTGCACGGCGGCGACCGCAATCGGACGAGCCCGTTCGCATTCACGGGCAACAAGTTCGAGTTCCGGGCGCTGGGTTCGAGCATGTCGCTGGCGCTGCCGAACACGGTGCTGAACACGATCGTGGCGGAGGCGATCGACGATCTCGCGGGCAAGCTGAAGAGCGCCCTGAAAAGCGGCGGCGCAAACCTCGAGAAGGCCGTGACGAAGGTCGTCAAGGAGAGCTACACGGCGAACAAGCAGGTGGTGTTCGGCGGGGACAACTACTCGCCGGCGTGGCACAAGGAGGCCGAGAAGCGAGGCCTGTACAACCTGCGCACGACCCCGGAAGCGTTGCCGTGGCTGGTCGAGAAAGGCACGGTGGCGCTGTTCAAGAAGTACAAAGTGCTGTCCAAGCGCGAGCTGGAGTCACGGTATGAGGTGTTCAGCGAGCAGTACGCGGTGAAGCTGAACATCGAGTCCGAGACCGCAGTGAGCATCGCGCGCACGATGCTGCTGCCGGCGGCGGTGCGCTACCTCAACGAACTGAAGGAGAGCGGCCTGGAGGAGCTGATCGGCGAGGTCGAGCCGCTGTTGAAGGAGCTGCACTACGCGCTGCTGAAGCTCGAGGACGCCAATCTCGCGGAGAACCAGCCGGACACGAACGCGCAGAAGTGGGCGGAGTACATGCGCGACACGGTGCTGCCGGCGATGGCCGACGTGCGCGACGTGGCCGATCGGCTGGAGAAGCTGGCGCCGGACGACCTCTGGCCGCTGCCGAAGTACGCGGAGATGCTATTCATCAAGTGATCTGGAACTCAGGTATCGGCGCTGGGCGGCGTCCTCCCTCGCTCGTGTGCAAAGCACACTTCGCTCCCTGCGTCCTTCCCAGCTTGATCCCTGAGCCCCAGATGGGCTGAGACCCACCGTCTGAGCAAAGGCCGAGCCAGGCCCGCGTCCTCGGTCGCTCGTGTGCAAAGCACACTTCGCTCCCTGCGTCCTTCCCAGCTTGATCCCTGAGCCCCAGATGGGCTGGAGACCTCCCGTCTAAGCGAGGAGGCCGGGGCGGGGGTTTTGGTTTGGGGATCGTCCGCGTGACGGTCCCCACTCCCCGCGGCTCCTCGGCGCGGGGCATCCGTGCCCCGCGTCAGCGGCCACGCCGGTCTCCGCGGACGGGCTCGGCTTTGCCTTTCGTCGGGAGCGACCTCGATGTCGTGCGTCGAACCCATCGAGTGTCCGCAGGCGACGCCACGGTCCAAAGCGAAACCCGCGCGTGGTCCAAAGCGCTACTGGAACGTGGTCATCCGTGCGGCCCCAGTCGCGGCCAGCCGACACGCGAGACTGCACCCGAAATTCTGAATTACGACACTACGACCCGCGCCTCGCACAGGTCGCCGCGTGCACCTCCTTGGTGAGCGTATTCAGCCGTTCGGCCAATGTGTGAACCTGCTCGGTCAGATCAGTGTTGCGTTCGAGCAGCTGGGTCTGCATCTGAGCAAGTTCGTCACGATGACTGGCGGAGGCTTCCTCGTTGGCCTTGTCGGTTCGGGTTTGGGCCTTTTGGGCGATGATGACGAGCGCACCGGTGTAGAAGGCCACGGCGGAGAAGACGAGGTTGAGCAGGATGAACGGCGCAGGGTCGAAGCCGTGGCCGTTGAGCAGCCCGTGCCAGGAGTCGCTGAGGAAGTGGATGACGTGGTTCGCCAGCACCCACGCGAGGATCACGGCGGAGCTGACGATGAGGAAGCCGACCGTGCCCATGCCGCTGGCGACGGCCTCCGAGACGCGCTCCATGAAGCTGCTGCCGCCGGCGTAGGGCGAGGACCCGTGCTTGTCGTCGGTGTAGTGCTTGTGGTGCCTCATCGGGTCGGGTTCGACAGAAGGCTGCTGATCGAGCGCGGGGGCGACCGCGGTTGTTGCCATCGATGTGTCCTTTCGGGGTTGCGAGGTTGGGTTTCCGAGCGGCTTAGCCTGGATCCACCGGTGTTGTCCGGGTTGGGGTGTTGAATGACCTCCTGAATCGGGCTTGGTAGCGACAGATTGCGGCTGTCGCGGCCCGGGATCAGGAGGTCACTCGTATGGTGCAGGATGACGAGCGGGTCGGACTGGACGGTGTGCGGGTCGTTTTTGATGATGAGCGGCTGGTTTCTGATGCGGGGATCGCGCTCGTTGCGACGCTCGCGGGGCGGCTTGGGATCGAGGCTCTCGTGGGGCGGTTCGTGGCGCTTCGGCGTGATCTGCCGGGCGCTGCGAATCCGGGCCGCAAGGTGATGGCGCTCGTGTTCGCGATGCTGCTCGGCGCTGACTCGATCGATGATTGTGATGTGCTGCGGGCCGGTCGCACGCGTCGATTGTTGGGTGGCTGGCTACCGGCGCCCTCGACACTCGGAACGTTTTTGCGGGCGTTTACTTTCGGACATGTGCGCCAGCTCGACCGAGTACTCGATCAGGCGCTGGTGCGCGCGTGGCGGGCAGGCGCTGGCCCGGGCGCCGAGCGGCTGATCGTTGACGTGGACAGCTTTATCGGCCAGGCCTACGGCTACAAGAAGGAGGGTGTCGGTTTTGGGTACACCAAACAGCGCGGATACCACCCGCTGCTCGCCTCCAGGGCCGGGACCGGTGAGGTTCTGCACGTTCGGTTGCGCAAGGGGCAGGCGAACACCCAGCGCGGTGTCGTTCGCTTCACCGAGGAGCTGATCGCCCGCATGGCGCGGGCAGGCGCGAGCGGCGAGAAGCTCCTGCGGGCCGACTCGGGGTTCTGGAACAGCAAGCTGATCGCAAGGCTTCAGAGCGCCGGGTGGTCCTATTCGATCAGTGTGCGCCTGCAGTTCTGGGTTCCCGACGCCATCAAGCAGATCCCCGAGAAGGCGTGGCAGCCCCTGGAGGACTACCCCAAGGACGGCGAAGCGCAGATCGCTGAGACGACCGCTCACGGACGACGGCTGATCGTCCGTCGCACCCGGCTCATCGGGCCGCAAGCAGAGCTGTGGCCGGACTGGCGGTATTTCCCGCTCATCACCAACCGCACCGAGGCATTGGAGGTCGTGGAGGCCGAGCACCGCCAGCACGCCGTCGTCGAGCTCGACGATCCGCGACCTCAAAGACCAGGCGCTCGCGCACTTCCCCTCCGGCCAGTTCAACGCCAACAGCGCCTGGACAGTGATCGCCGCCATCGCGCACAACCTGCTGCGCTGGACCACGGCGATCGGACTGTCGAGCGAGACCGTGCGCGTCGCGCGCACCATGCGCCGCCGGCTGCTTCGGATACCAGGCCGCCTGACCCGCACGGGCCGCCAGTGGACGCTTCACCTTCCCGCTCGCTGGCCGTGGCAACACGACTTCACCAGAGCGCTCGCCCGCATCCGCGGGCTACCAGAACTCACCTGAGCGCGCAAAACACCACGACCGACGACCAGCCAAGCAACACGTCGACACGGCGCGCTCAGCGCCACCCGAAAACACACCCCCCAAGTCCCCCGAGAAGACGCCCGCCGCTCCTCACGCCGACAAAACACCAACAAGGCCCCCCAAACCCACACCAACAGCACCAATCACCCCCCACCAGGCAGCCGCGCGGTGGATCCAGGCTTAGCTGTCGACGTCGACGCCGGTTTGCCTGGCGCCGGTCGTCGCGGGCTGGCCGTTTGCCGAGGGGCTGGCTTCTTCTTCGTTGGCGACCTCGGCAACCGACTGGCGACTCGTAAGGGTCACGCAGGTGTTCTAGCAGCCGCAACGGCGCAAATGAGAGGGCCGGCACGACGCGCGAAGACCCGAGCTAGTGGTCGCTCCGCCTAGTTCGCTGATGCTTACCGGTATTGTTGTGCGCTCTATTACAGGCGATCGCGGTCACGTGATTGATCAGCGAACCTCGCGGAGGACCCACTAGTGGTGGCTCCGTTTAGTTCGTGGTTTGTTGTAGGGGTTCTTTGGTGGGTGCTGATCCGGTCGCTGGTTGTTCAGCGATGATGGGGTTCGGTATGGCTGTGCCAGCGAAGCAGATCGAGGTTCCGGAGGAGGATCGAGTGGAGCTTGAGCGGATTGTGCGCTTCTCGACTGGGGAGGTGCGGCTGGTCGAGCGGGCTCAGATCGTGTTGTGTGCCGCTGAGGGTCACTCGGCTCAGAGGATCGGCCGGTTGTTGGGGTGTGCGATGAACACGGCGGCGAAGTGGCGTTCGCGCGCTACGAGCGAGACGGGATCGCGGGACTCTGCGATCTGCCGCGGCCGGGGAAACCGCTGATTTACTCCTGTGAGGAGCGGGCCAGGCTGATTGCCTAGGCGTGCACGCGTCCGCCGGCCACGGCGGAGGGGCAGCGCAGGGAGCGCTGGACCTATGACGAGTTCGCGGCGGAGGTCGGGATGTCTTCCTCGCATGCGCACACGATCCTCGCGCGCGCTGACGTCAAGCCGCACCGCACCGACTACTGGGTAATGAGCGACTTCACCGACCCCGAGTTCGAGAGTCGTTTGCGGGCTGTGTGCGGCCTGTACGTGGACCCGCCGGAGAACGTGCTCGTCATCTCGATCGACGAAAAGACGGGCATCCAGGCAAAGGCACCGACCAAGCCCGACATCCCGGCGGCGGCGGGCAAGCCGCCGCGGCGTGAGCACGAATACGAGCGCAACGGCACGCAGTGCCTGTTTGCCTGCCTAAAAGCCAAAGCAGGCGACGTGCTCGGGATGCCCTCAAAGACGCGCAACCGTCACGACCTGATCCGCTTCTTGAACCAGCTCGACGCCGAGATCCCCGTTGTCGAGGGCCAGCGGATAGTCGCGGTCTCCGACAACCTTTCGACCAGGGGCACCGAAGAGGTCACCAAAATGGCTGAAAGGCCACCCGCGCTGGCGCTTCCAGTTCACACCGACCCACGCTTCATGACTGAACCAGGTCGAGATCTTTTTCTCGATCCCGCACAAGCAGCTGCTCAAGCACGGCGCCCTTCACCTCAGAGCAAAACCTCGCAGAGCAGATGCTCGCATTCATCAAGACCCTACAACCAAACCACCAAACCATTCAAGTGAACCTACACCGGCAAAGTACTCCAGGCATAAACCCACAAACTAAACGAAGCCACCACTAGCGGGTCCTCCGCGAGGTTCGCTGATCAATTGCGTGACCACAATCGCCTGCAATAGAGCGCACAACAATGCTGGTAAGCATCAGCGAACTAGGCGGAGCGACCACTAGTGCCGCTTCTGTGCCAACGCGCCCACGGCCGCTTCGCCAAGCGCGCGCAAGCCACGTTCGGCGCACCGCAGGGCGTCATACTGAAACCCCCATGACGCAGTCCAGACCTACGCGCACGAGGATGTTGGGTTCGCCGCACGTTCAGGCGCTGTCGCGAGCAGCCACCTTCGCCTCCGCGGTCGCAATCGAGCGCTGGACGATCGCACGGGGCCGCCGGCAGCGGGTGCAACGAGTGGACGCGCGCACCGGGGCGCCGCCCAGCCTGCGCCAGACGATCGTCGTGCTGGGGGCGCAGAACGCAACGCGGTGGCTGCTGGACAGGGCGCTCCCGAAGCCGGGGCGGGAGATGGCACACGCAGCCGAGGAACAGGGACGCGAGTTGAAGCGAGTGAGCGCGCTGTACGCCGACGACGAGGACGCGCGGCAGGAGGCGATTGTGCGCGTCTACGCGCAATACAAGGTGCAACCGGCAGGCGCGTGCCTGCCGGTACTGATACGCGGCGTCGCAGGCACGCTTGTCAATCGCTGTCCGATCCCGTTCCTGTCCGGGCGACGTACGCTCGCCGACGTGCTCGCAGGTACGAAGACGGTGCGTAACGGTCCGTCAAGGTGGGAGCGTTTGCGACAGCGGCGCGCCGCCGCACGCTGAGCTTCGGTGAGCTTCACTTAATCCCCTCGCCCAAGCCCTCGACCCATGAGCCGATGGTGGCGATGAACGAAGGCAGGCGCTGACGTTGACGGTTCACCGCAGCGTGAACCTCGCGCGGCGTGAGTCCCCAGTACTCGTGCTGGCTTGCGTTGCGGAGGTCGCCGACCTCATGCATCAGGTGCTCGAGGGCCTTGGGATACAAGCGCTGCGCCCGCAACTGGTCGGCGGCCGGGGTCCTGCGATCGGTAGGGATCGCACCAAGATCTTGAGCGACGCGCACACCGAGCACGATGAGTGTTTGGCAAAGGTTGTGCAGGTCATCCATGTTGGAGCGCACGAGCATCGCGCGGTTGCGTTGGGCGGGTTCCTCCGAGCACCACGCTGTCGCAAAGGCGGCACGGTCGAAGTCGGGCGGAAACGCCGCAACGGCGCTTTCCATCTGCGCCATTGTGCGTGCGAGCTGCGCGAGCACATCATCGAATGCCGTCCGGCGCGTCCCCGCCCCGACGGGTGGCCGACGGGCACGGTTCACGAACGGGCGCCAACGGGAGCGCGGGCGCGCGTGGCCGCGAGATCCCGAAAGTAGTCGAGCGCGGCAAGCGCCTCAGCGCGCAGCTCGCGGCCGCGTCGATCGGAGCGTGCCCGTGCGGATCCGGCCTGGTCATGCAGACGTCTCCAGGTCTGGGCACGGTCGATAAGGGGACGGCCATCGCGCAGGATCTCGCTGAGCAGGGTGGGGTTGCGAAGTGGGGCATCGAGAGCGACGACGTGCACCTCAACGGTGAGGCAGCGGCGCAGCCGCTCACGCAGCGCCGCAAGCGCACCGGCGGCTGGACGGCGCAAACCGACAAGGAGGTCGACGTCGGAAGCCCCGGCTACCTCTTCGCCGCGCGCAACGGACCCGAACAGCACGGCCAGCTCAACGTTGGGCTCGGTGCGCAGCACACGGCGCAGGTCACTGACGAGCGACCAGTGATGGCGAATCCAAGCCGCCTCGCGCTCGGAGAGAACCACCCCACGAGCGCTGGAGTGCTGTGCACGGATCAGCGCGCTGGCGACCCCGCGCCGCAGGGTGCGCTCACTGGTGCACACTTCGCCTGCAAGCTGTGCCAACGCCTGGCTCATATGTCCAAGGTAGCAGCCGTGTGTCCAAGACGGTGGGCACACTCAAATGCGGTAGGACGAAAAACGCAGTGCGCCGGTTGCGAGCCGGAACATCTCGCCTCGTCCTACCTCACCCCGAACGCGACACCGCCACCGCGGTGTCGAGCCGCGCCGCGCGGACGCGCGCGAGCGCGAGGATTGCAAGCGACATCGCGATCTGGCCGATGCCGATCGCGAGCACGTTGACCGCGACCCAGAGGTAGCCGCCGCTGTGGTGGGGGTTGACGAAGAAGTACGGGTACCAGTGCGCGAGCGGGTCGCGGATGAGCGTGTAGGCGATGTAGAGCACCGGGAAGGCCATCCAGGCGAGCACGGCGCGCAAGCGCGCGGGCACGGGGCGCGGCGGGTCGATCAGCCAGTCGAGCGCGATCGCGATCGGCATCGCGCGGTGCAGGACGGTGTTGGTCCAGGGGATCGAGTCGTGGCCGCCAGAGAGCAGCACCGCGTAGACGATGCCGGTGGTGAGGATGTAGAGCACGCAGGCGCCGCGCAGCAGCTCGAAGGCGGGGGCGCGCGGAGTGCGGCGCAGGCCGGCGGCGAGCAGCATCGCGACGGCGAAGATGTTGCTGAGGATGGTGAAGTAGCTGAAGAAGTCGGCCGCGCTCCAGTGCGTTTCGCCGAGGCCGTGCGCGAGGTCGTACACGAGCGCCGCGAAGCCGAGTCCGGCGAGCGCGAGGCGCAGAGGCCGTAGGACGGTGGCGGACATGAAGTTAGTATGAAGGCTCGCGGCGGCGGATTTCGGACGAGCTTGTGGCGCGCGAGCCCGCACGACGCCACCGCGGCGAGGAAAGGCCCGTGCGGGTTAGCGTATGCGGCATGCCGCATCGACCCGCCCCAAAACCCTCATCACCCTCTCCCCCACGAGCGATCCGTGCAGAGATCGTGGGCGCGGTGCAGGGCGTGGGCTTTCGCGAGGCCACGCGCCGGCAGGCGCACGAGCTGTGCGTGCTCGGATGGGTGCGCAACGAGGAGGACGGCACGGTGGCGGTGCACGCGGAGGGATCGCCGGGGGCGGTCGAGGCGCTGCTCGGCTTTCTGGGGACGGGCCCACGGGGCGCGGCGGTGAGGGATGTTGCGGTGCGAGAGGTGAAGGTCGAGGGCCACGAGCAGTTTGCGATCCGCGGCGTGAGCGCGGGTGTGTTCGTGGTGCAGCAGCACGCCGCGACGACGCGTCACTTCGATTTGCGTCTGGAGGTCGCGGGGGTGATGCGCTCGTGGGCGGTGCCGAAGGGACCTTCGCTCGATCCGGCGGTGAAGCGTCTCGCGGTGCAGGTTCCCGATCACGCCGTGGCACACAACTCGTTCGAGGGGCCCACGGAGAGTGGTGCGGTGATCGTGTGGGACCGCGGCACCTACGAGCAGGGCGGCCGTGTGGCGTGGCCGGCGGCGCTGGAGCGCGGGCACGCGGTGTTCGTGCTGCACGGGGAGAAGCTGCGCGGGGGCTTTGCGCTGCAACGCACGGGTGCAGGGGATCGACCCCAGTGGCTGCTTGTCAAGCGCCGCGACGAGCACGCGCGGCCCGGCTGGGAGGTCGTCGCCGAGCAGCCGGCGTCAGTGTCCAGCGGGCGCACGCTGGAGGACCTGTTGCGCGCGGGCGGCTAGCGGAGGCACGGGCGACGTTCGCCGGCGCTCTGCTCGACCGCAGGCCCCGTTGCCACATCCACGACGCCTCAACGAAACCTGCGGCTGACGAATCGCAAATCACACTCGACGCATCACGTCTGACGCATCAGGCTTCGCTCCCCAAAAAAAACATACACCCACCTCTTGGGTTGTGGGGCTCGGCGGCGGGGTAGGGCTCTTTGCCATCCGCCCTCGTGATCTGGGGAGTGTGTTGCCACCCCCGGTCTCGAGCCAGCTGCGACGGCGTGCGCCAGGGCGGCTACCGCGCGAACGCGGGAGGCAGCGGCACGGTGTACGCTTGGCCGCGATGAGCAGCGCCGCCCTGCGCAAGCTGGCGATCGCAGCAGCGATCGTCGGGGTCTTGCTGATCGTGGTCGCGATCGTCTACTTCGTGACCCCGGAGAAGTCGTTGCCGTCGTTCTTTCCGGGCCACACCTCGGCGTCGAGCAGCGAAGCGAACCACCACCATGCGAAGCACGGGATCGCAGCGCTGGTGGTGGCGCTGGCGTGCTTCGCGTTTGCGTGGTTTCAGACCGGGCCCAAAGCGCGTCCGGCGGGCCCGGCGGCGGACAGCCGACCGGCCAACCCCGCAGGCGACGGCGAACAGCCGACCAGATAATCCGCCCGACCCAGCGGCGGACAGCCGACCAACAACCCCGCCCGGCCCAACGGCGTAGAGCGGACCGGCCGACCCGCCCGGCCCGGCCTGCCTACCCCCAACCCGCCAACCCAATCCGACCTGACCGGCCCAGCCCCCCCTCGCGCGCGCCCGCGCGCGCACCCACACGTGCGCACACGCGAATCGCACGCCAACCAACAACAACAACCACACCTCCAAGCCCCCCACCGAGACCCGCAGGCAGAGGGCTCCTCAGACCGCAAAGACGACGGTGCTGACGACGCCCAGACCGATGCAGTAGAACCCAAACGGGCTGAGCCGGTTGGTCTCGAAGTAGCGTAGGAGGAACTTGACGGCCACGAAGGTAGTCGCGGCGGCGCAGAGGCCGGCGACGAGCGCGGGGCCGCGAACGCCGTCGCCTTGCGGCCCCAGGAGTTCGGGGAGCTTGAGCGCGGCGGCGGCGAGGATGACGGGGGTGGCGAGCAGGAAGGCGTAGCGGGCGGCGTCCTCGTTGGAGAGCCCGGAGACGAGGCCGCCGCCCATCGCGAAGCCCGAGCGCGAGATGCCGGGGATCAGCGCGGCGGCCTGGGAGGTGCCGACGATGATCGCCTGACGCCAGCTGAGCTTCGCGATGCGGGCGTCGGAGTCGCCGGCTGCGTCGCCGGGGCGGGGCGGGCGGCGGCGCAGGCGCTCGAAGGCAAGCAGCGCGACGCCGTTGACGATCAGGAAGGCGGCGGCAACCGAGGGGGAGGCGAACAGTTTGCGCAGGGGTTCCTGCAGCAGCAGGCCGAGGATGCCGGCGGGGATCGTGCCGACGATCAGCAGCCAGCCCAGGCGCGCGTCGGTGTCATCGGCGCGAATCTCGCGTAGGCGTAACGAGCGCAAGATGCCGCCGACGATGCGGACCCAGTTGCGCAGAAAGAAGAGGAGCAGGGTGAGCGCGGTGGCGAGGTGGGTGGCGACCAGGAAAGTGAGGAAGAACTTGTCGTTCTGGTGGATGTTCCAACCGGCGAGGCTGGGCAGGATGACGGCGTGCCCGAGGCTGGAGATCGGGAAGGGCTCGGCGATGCCTTGGGTGAGGCCGAGGATGATGGCCTGGAAGTAGGAGATGGGGTGGGACATGGCGAGGCGCGAGAGTCTAAGCAAGTGGAGTGCGACCCGGCCCGGCGGGGCGCGGCGCCCGCGAGCGCAGCGCCCGCGGCCGGAGCGCCCGACGGCGCTCACCGTCGGCGGTGCCCCGCGGCGAGCGCCGCCCGCTGGAGGGCAAGCCACTCAAAGGGAGACATTCGTCGAGATGTTCACGTCCCCTTCACAGCTTGGTTTCCACCTTGTTACAAAAGGTGGCGGTTTGCAGCCGAATCTTCTTTATATGAATGCCACGATCGGATATGGGGATGCAGAAGAGCTGAACGTGGCCGTAGGGACGCGACCGTCGAAGGCCCGCGTGGCGCGCGCGGACCTGCACTGCCATTCGACGGCGTTGCAGGTGTCGCGGCTGGGGGTCCAGCGCGCGGTCGGATTGCCGGAGTGCGCGACGCCGCCGGAGGAGGTCTACGAGCTGGCCAAGCGGCGGGGGATGGACTTCGTGACGATCACCGACCACGACACGATCGCGGGGGTGATGCAGATCGCGGAGCGCCCGGATGTGTTCGTGTCGGAGGAGCTGACGGCGCACTTCCGCGGCGAGCCACAGGCGGTACACGTGCTGTGTTACGGGATCACCCCGGACGACCACGAGTGGCTGCAGGCCAATCGCGGGGATGTGGAGGCGTGCGCCAGGTACATGCACCGGCGGGGGATCGTGTGCGCGCTCGCACATCCCTACTACACGGTCGCGGCTGCGCTGACGGCACGCCACCGCAGAAAGCTGGCGGACATGTTCGCGATTTGGGAGGTGCGCAACGGGGCGCGGGCAAGGGAGCTGAACCGGCCGGCGGCGATCTACGTGAATACGCGCAACGGGGTGGGGATCGGCGGCAGCGACGATCACGCGGGCGTCGATGTAGGGCGCACGTACACCGAGACCCCGGCGGCGGGCACGCCGGCTGAGTTCCTGGCCCACCTGCGCGCGGGACGGACACTCGCGCGCGGCGAGCAGGGCAGCGCGGCGAAGTGGGCGCACGCGGCGATCGCGCTGGCGGCGCGCACGCTGGGCGCGGGACCGGCCGCGGGCGTAGGCGCACACGCGGCGGCGGGCGAGAAGGCGCCGGACCCGGGTGTGGTGCTGCGGATGGTGGAGCGGATCGTGCGCGAGGGCGACGCGCGCCAGGGCGCGGTGGGCGTCGACCTGCGTCCCGAGGACGCACGAAGCCTGCTGCGGGCGTGGCTTGCGGCGGTCGAGCTGGACGACCTCGACGAGCGCGGGCTGATCGCGTACATGCAGGAGGAGGGCTTCAAGCACGCGGATTTGCGCAGGCGCGCGTGCCGGGCGCATGAGCGCAAGCTGCGAGACGCGGTGCAGGCGGTGGTGCGTGCGATCGCGGCTCCCGTGGACAGCCCGCAGGCGGCCGCGCTCGACCCGGTGGCGGCGGCGAGCGCGATCTTCGAGGGGTGTATCGCGGCGATCCCCTACGCGCCGGCGGCGGCGTTTCTCGGCAGCGAGAAGGCAAAGCTCGACTCGCGTGAGGGCGAGGCGCCGCGCGTGGCGATCATGGCGGACGGGATCGGCAGCACGCACGGGGTGTCGCGCACGCTGGAGGAGATCCGCAGGCGCGGCGTGCAGGGGTACGAGATCGAGGTGATCAGCACGGACCCGGATGTGGACCGGCGGCTGGCGGCGGTGGCGGATATCGAGGTGCCGTTCTACCCGGGCCTGCACATCGGCGTGCCCGCCCTGCCGGCGGCTGTGGAAACGCTGGCGGAGGGCGCGTTCGACGCGATCCACGTGTGTTCGCCGGGCCCGGTGGGAGTCGCGGGGGCGCTGGTGGCGCGCACGCTGGGACTGCCGCTGATCGGCAGCTACCACACGGAGCTGGCGGCATATGCGGGCCTGCGATCGGGTGAGGCACAGCTGACGCAGGCGACGAGCGCGGCGGTGCGGGCGTTCTACGGGGCGTGCGACGTGGTCCTCTCCCCCAGTCCGGCCTCCGACGCGGCGCTCGCGCAGATCGGCATCGGCGCCGAGCGGGTGGCGCGCTGGGACCGGGGGGTGGACACGGACCGTTTCGACCCGGCGCTGCGCGGCGAGGTCGAGTTGCCGGGAGAGCTGAACGTGCTGTATGCGGGGCGGATCACGAGGGAGAAGGGCGTCGATCTGCTGGTCGATGCGTTCCTCGACGCGCACAGGCGCGATCCCCGGTTGCATCTCGTGCTGGCGGGCGGTGGTCCGGAGGAGGAGCGGGTGCGCGAGCGTGTGGGAGAGCACGCGACGTTCCTCGGGTGGCTGGGAGGCGCGGAGCTGGCGCGCGCATACGCGAGCGCGGACATGTTCCTGTTCCCGAGCGCGACGGACACGTTCGGGCAGGTGATTCTCGAGGCGCAGGCAAGCGGGCTGCCGGTGGTCGCGGTCGCGGCGGGCGGACCGCTGTCGCTGATCGAGGACCGGGTGAGCGGACTGCTCGCGCCGGCCGCGAGCGACGCGCTGGCGGAGTGCGTGATCGAGCTGGCGTCGGCGCCGCTGCTGCGGGCGCGGCTGGCAGCGGTGGCGCTGACGGCCGTGAGGGCACGGACTTGGGACGGGGCGATGGAGCGGCTTGGCAAGGGGTACGGGACGGCGCTGGCGCGCGCGCGTGAACGCAAGGGACAGGCCGAGCAGACGGGACAGGCAAAGCAGGAGCAAAACTCAGGCGCGCGCGCCAAAGCCACAGCGGAGGAGATGCGGCGTGCGGCGTAGAGAGGGTGGCGAGCGTACGATCGCCGTCGCGCTGCAGGAGATCGAGCCGGCGACGTTCGAGCGTTGCGCGCTGATGCGCGATTGGCTTGACGACCATGGCGTGGACCGCGTGACGCTGCTGGTGATCCCGGCTAGGGATTTGCACCCGCTCGGGGAGCGCTCACCGGCGATGGTGGAGTGGCTGATCGAACGGCGCCGGCTGGGGGATTCGATCGCGCAGCTTGGCTTCCAGCACGCGCGGCTGCGCAGCGGGGGCTGGCCGCGACGTGTGCTCGCCCCGGTGCGCCCGGCGCGGGCAGGGCGCAGCGCGGAGTTCGTGGGGCTCGACGACGCCGAGACGCGCCGTGCGGTGGAAGCGGGGTGGCGGCTGCTGAAGCTGGCGGGAATCGAGCCGGACGGGTTCGTGGCGCCGGCGTATGCGTACACGCCGGCGCTGCGGCGCGTGCTGGCGGGCCGGTACCGCTGGTGGGCGAGCCAGCTGAGCCTGCACGGCGCGATCGCGCTGGGCGAGCCGGCGGCGGCATCCTCGAGCCGGGGCGCGGCGGGCGAGGAGCAGAGCCGGCGCTGGCGGCGGCTGGCGCCGGCATGGAGCCTTGGCACCGAGAGCGCTCTCAGGCGCGCGCTCTCCCCGACGCTGATCCGCGCGGGCGCGGCGCTGGCGGGCACAACGCTGCGGGTCGATCTGCGCCCGAGCGACATGGAGCATGCGCGCCATACGCTGGCTTGGGAGTGGGTGCTCGCGCGTGGCGCGAGCGGACGGGTGGCGGTGACCTACGACGAGTTGGCAGCCGCCGAGCGCCCTGGGGCGCTCAACCTCGCGTACACACCGGCGGCGCCGACGCTGCGCGCGAGCTGAGCGCTTCCTTCCAGGGTCTGGCCGCACATGTCAGAGCTGTTGTGCGGCAGGATGAAACGGTGCCCGACGTCAAAAGATGCAGCATCTTTTGACACAAAGCCATCGTTATATGCAGCGTCTTTCGCCGACAAATGCTAGAATGTGCAGCATCTCATGCCGCTGTCCGACGTCCAGATCGTGCGCCAGAACCCGTGGTGGACCGGTGCGGGCTGGGAGGCCGAGGACCCGCACCTGCAGCTGCTGGCCGCCCAGCCGAGGCGGCTGCGCGCGGAACTCGTGGACGCGATCGATCTGCGCGCGCCGGGCATCCACACGCTGCGCGGTCCGCGCCAGGTCGGCAAGAGCACGGAGCTGAAGCTGATCGTGCAGCGCGCGCTGGCGCAGGGGATGCCGGCGCGCTCGGTTGTGTATCTGGCATTCGACCGCCTGGAGGGCAGGCACCTCTCGGAGTTGGCGGACAGCGTGGAGCGTGCGCTGGATCTCGCCGAACGCGGGGGGCCGGGGCTGCTCGCACTCGACGAGGTGACGGCGGTCGCGGGCTGGCAGACGGCGGTCAAGGCGCTGTGGGATGAGGGCACGATCCGCCAGGACGTCGTGATCTGCACGGGCTCCTCGGCGATCGACCTGCAACGCGGCGCGGCCGAGCGCCTGCCGGGTCGCCGGCGTGCGGGCACCGATCATCTCGCGCTGCCGCAGAGCTTTGCCGCGTTCGCGCACGCCGCCGCAGGCGGGGAGATCCCGGCCTCGCCGGGCCTGACAGTCGCGCAGCTGCGCAGCGAGGACGGCGCCGCGCTCGCCCGGCAGATGCGCGTGCACGCCCCGGCACTGCAGAAGCTGCTGCGCCGCTACCTGCGCTTCGGCGGACTGCCCGCGGCGGTCGCCGAGGCGCTTGCGGGCGACACAGAGCCCTCGCCCGAGGTCAGGCGGGTGCTGTACGACTCGCTGCTGCGCGAGCTGCAGCGAGCGGGGGCGAGCGTCCCCGCAACGCACGCGCTGCTGGAGCGGGTGGTGTGCTCGCTGGGCAGCAAGGTCAGCTGGAGCACGATGGCGCGCGAGATGGACGTGCCGCTCGGGCGCGCCAAGACAGGCGGCAACGGCCACGCCGACCATCGCACTCTGCGCAACTACATCGAGCTGCTGGCGGGGGGATACTTCTTGTTCGTCGCCTACTTCTGGCGGGCCGGCACACACAGCAAGGAGCAGACCCGCGAGAAGAAGGTCTACCTCGCCGACCCGTTGCTGCACACGATCGCGCGCGAACACAACGCCGGTCTGCCGATCGATGAGCCCGCGCTCGTCGAGAACGCCATCGCAATCGCGCTGCTGCGCCGCTACGAACCGCCTGAGCGCCTGATCGAGACCTTTGTGCTCCCCGAACGCCTGCATATCTGGCAGACCAGGCGCGGCGGCGAGATCGACTTCGTTTGCGGCCCCCGTAAAGCGCTCGACGTGGTGGAGGTCAAGTACAGCAGCCACCCAAGCCTCACCGCCGCTGCGGCCGCCGCCCGCGCCCACCCCGGCCGCCCCGTCGTGCTGGCAACCAAGGAGACCGGCGACCGACGCGAGCAGTACACCCTGATCCCGGCCCACACCCTGCTGTGGGCGCTGGGGTAGGCGGGAGCCCTCAGCCCCCCGAAAACACTTCCGCGGCGATCGAGCTGGCGCCCGTGGCGTTCGCATAGCCCAGATAGGGCAGGCCGAAGATCTGCTCGATGGTGCGCAGCAGCGAGAAGTCGTTGGCGGGTTCCTGGTTGCTCGTGCCGGGCTTGATGTAGGGGGAGAGCAGCAGGGCGCCGACCTGGCCGCCGCCGGTCGGGGGGAGGTTGGGGTTCGGCGCCGCGGGAGCGGTGGGCGCCGTGGTGGTGCTGGCCGGCGTGCTCGTCGCGGGCGTGGTGGAGCCGGCGGCGGGCGTGGTGGAGCCGGCGGCCGGCGTGGCGGAGCCGTTCGCGGCCGGGGCTGTGCCTGTCGTGGGAGCGCTCGCGCCGGGCGTTGTCGTCGCGCCGGTCGGCGTGCTCGCGCCGGGGTCCGTCGTCGTGCCGGCGGCCGCCGGTTCGACGGCCACGTGTTCGGGCGCGGGAAAGCGCGGCTGGCCGCAGCAGGCACTGGAGTCGCCGTACTCGCCGGTGGCGGGCGCCTGGTCGGTGGTGATGACGAGCAGGCCGTTCTTGCGGTAGGCGGGCGCGGCAAGGATCTCTGGCACGACGCGCCGCAGGAAGGCTTCGGCTGCCGGCAGCCCGGCGCGGCCGCCGGGCACACAGGGGGTGGGGCGACCGTCGTCGCAGAGGTCGGGAGCGATGTAGGAGAACGCGGGGGTGGTGGCGGCGCTGCGGAGGTCTGCGCCGAGCTGTTCGATTCCGACGTCGTCCTGCGCGCAGGTGGGCGAGTGCAGGATGCCGTCGAAGTAGGCGAAGGGGTCGAGGAAGGTCGCGAAGCGCGTGCCGGCGGGCGCCTGCGAGGTGGGGTCGGCGGCGTTGAATTCGGGGTGCCAGCAGGCGGTGGGCTTCGCCGACGGGGTGGTCTGCCCGAGCGCTTGCGCGTAGACGCGCCAGCTGAGGTGCTTGGCTTCGAGCTGGCCGGCGATCGTTTCGGCGGCGCGCGGGTAGATGCAGCCGCTGCCGGCGGTGAACTGGCCTTCCTTGCCGGGGGTCGAGGGCAGGATGTCGGCGAACTTCGGGCAGTCGGCGGCAGTTTGCGCGGTCGGGCCGAGGCCGCTGACCAGCGCGATCTCATTGGGCAGCTCTTCGTGGGCGACGGCGTAGAAGCGGGGGAGCAGCGCGCCGTGGTGCTCGAGCGTATGCGCCAGGTAGGGCGCGGGCGATTCGGGGCCGAAGGTCAGGGCGTAGGGCTCGTCGGCGAGCACGATCAGAAAGATGTGCTTGATCGGCGGGAACGGCGAGGCCGAGGCGGAATTCGACCCGTTCGTACCGGCATGGCTCGCGCCTTGCTTGGCGGCGCCCGAGCTGTTGCCGGAGCCGCCGGTGCCGTGGCCGGAGCCGCCGGTGCCGTGGCCGGAGCCGCCGGTGCCGTGGCCGGAGCCGCCGGTGCCGTGGCCGGAGCCGCTTGCGCCGCTGCCAGCGGAGTTTTCGCCGGCGCTCGGTTCGCCTTCGGCCCCGGCCGGTTCTGGTGTGCCGCTCGCCACGACCGGCGGCGCGCTCGCCGTAGCCGGGTTTTCGGCGCTTGGCGCGGGGGCGGGGATCAGCAGGGTTAGGGGACCGCGGCGCAGCGCAGCAAGCGATCCGGGGTTACTGGCGGCCTCGCCGGCGAGCGTGCCGAAGCCGAGCGCGGCGAGCGTCAGCACGGCGGCGACGCGGGGACCGGGCAGCAGGCCGCGGGTAGGCCGGGGACTGCGGGACGGCGTGGTCCCCGGGGCGGGCGAGGAGGCCGGTGGCTGCTGCGGCGCGGAGGTCGCGGCGCCGATGGCCGCCTGCGAGGAGGCACTCTGCAGCGCAGCGCCGGCGAGAGCGGCGCCTGCCGGCTGCTGCGCATGCCGACCGGCGAGCGCGCCGGCGGTCTCCGCAGCCGACGTCGGCGCTACGGGTCGCCAGCCGACGACGGTATACCAGGACGTGGAGGTCGCGAGCCCCGCAAGAACCCGTTCGAGTGCTGGCGCGCGCACGCCGTGGCGGGCGCCGCACTCCAGGCAGTAACGCTGGTCGTCCGCAAGCAGCGCGTCGCACTCCCCGCAGGCCGCGCCGCCGCGCGGGCTCACGATGAGACGCCCGCCGCCTCGCTCACTGCAGTGTCGGCGGCCGCGACGGTGCCATCCGCGACCGGTGCTCGCTCCATCAGCGTGTGCCCGCACTGCCAGCAGTAGACGGCGCCGCGGCTGCGCACGGCGGCGCAGTTGGGGCATTGTCCGGCGCCGGCGTTCTCGCGCAGGCTGAGCACGCGTTCGAGCTCGCCCAGCTCGGCGTCGCGCTCCTGCAGCTCGGAGGCCTTGCGTACGAGCACGTCGAGGCGGAAGTGGTCGCGGATCGCCATCTCGTAGGCAAGGCCGCCGAGATCCCAGTGCAGCTCGGCGACCTGCGAGACGAGCTCATCACGGCGGCGGCGCAGGCTGGCGGAGCCGTCCTCGCCCAGCGGCGGCGCGAGCCCGGGCCCGGCGGTGGTCGCGTTGCCTGGTGCGCTCTGCTTGCGCCGGGAAGCTCAGAAGCGCCATCAGCCGGTGGTCACGACGTTGGGGATGTTGCGGGCCTTCTGCTCGGCGCTTTCGCCGCTGCTGGACGAGCTCGATTTTTGAGTCGTGCTTTTCGCGGCGCCGCCGGAGCCTTTGTGCGACGAGGATCCGGAGGTGCTGGATTTCGACGACGGGGTCGCGCCGGAGCCGGCGCCTTTCGCTTGCGAGCTGCCGTTGCTGCCGGCTGTGCCGGACGGGGTCGAGGTGGTCGGCGAGGTGAGCGTCGGCGTCGATGTGCCGGCGCCGGCGCCGCCTGTCGCGGGTGCGGCGGGGGAGGAGACAGAGATGACTTGCGGGGGGACGGTCGTCTTGCCGTTGCTGGCGCGGCCGATCAGGATGCCGACGCCCATCGCGAGCAGCAGCACGCCGACGCCGGCGAGCGCGGTGACGCTCGCTGCGCGTCCACCGGTGGGAGCCGGCATACTCGCGCCGTCTGCGGCCACGCCGCCCGCGGCCGCGCCGGCGGGCCCGAGTGTGGCGGGCGTGAAGCGGTCGAGGAACTGGCTGCGAGCCTGCAGCTGGCGGCCGCCGCACTCCAGGCAGTAGCGCTGGTCTTCAGCGAGCGGGACCCCGCAGTTGGCGCAGGCTTTCATACCGGTCAACATCAAACTGCAGGGGGTGGACGAGGCGGTGACGATTCGGTGAACAGAACGCCGTTCCGTCACAACTCTTTCACACACAGCGAGGTCGCTGTGAGCGAGCGTTCAGCTTCGATGGAGACCCCCTCGCCGCCGAGCATCGATCGACAGGCGCAGGCGCTGACCCCGCAGACGCTGACCTTCGCGAACCTCGAACTGCGTCACGACGAGATGCAGGCGCTGGTCGGCGGCACGCGGGTGGGCTTCACGGTGCGCGAGTTCCAGATCCTGGCGGCGTTGGCGGGCCATGTGGACCGGGTGGTGCGCAGGCCGGAGATCTACCGGCTGGTGTGGGGCGGGGAGATGAAGCACCGCGACCGGGCGGTCGACGTGTTCGTACGCAAGGTGCGCACGAAGCTCGCGGCGGTGGCGCCGGAGTGGACCTACATCCACACGCATTTCGGGATCGGCTACCGCTTCGCGCCCGAGCAGACGCCGGTGGCGGACGAGGGGCATCCGCCGGCGGCACAGGAGGGACATGTGCAGATGGTGCAGGGGCAGGCGGAGGCCACGCTGGTATGAGGCATGCTCGGCGGGAGGCGTGGCGCGTGCGGCGCGGTGGGACGGTGGCTGGCTTCGCCCTTGCATTGACCGCGGCGGCGGGGGGGCCAAGCGTGGCGGCAGCGCACCCTCCACGCACTCCGCGCCCGCCGCAGCTCCCGGGCGCAGTGACGCGTAGCGCGAAATCGATCAGCGAAACGACGGCGGCGCTGGAAGGCACGGTCAACCCGAAGGGCAGCGAAACGAGCTACTTCTTCCAGTACGGCACGACGACGGCGTATGGTGCGCAGACGCCGCCCGTGGCGGCCGGCGCGGGCACGACGGGCGTCAAGGTCAGCCAGCCGCTGGCGGGCTTGGCGATTGGCACGACCTACCACTACAGGGTGGTGGCGAGCAATGCGGTGGGCACGAGCGACGGGCCGGACAGGACGTTTACGACGAAGCAGATCCCGCTGCGGTTCGTGCTGCCGGGCGGCTCGGTCGACGCGTCCTATGGCAAGCCGTTCACGCTAGGAGGAACGCTGTCGGGGACCGGCGCGGGCAATCGTCCGATCGGGCTGCAGGCCAATCCGTTCCCCTACTTGGGCATCTTCAGCGCGCTCGGCGGTGCTTCTACGACCAACGCCGAGGGGGCCTTCTTGCTGCGGGTGGGCGGCTTGCAGCAGAACACGCGTGTGCGCGTACAGACGCTGGAAGCGCCGCCGCTGTTCAGCCGGAGCGTCACGGTGCGTGTCGCGGTGCTGGTCACGTTGCGCGTGCAGCATACGCGCACGCCGGGGATCATGCGCCTGTACGGAACGGTCACGCCGGGCGAGCCGGGCGCCCCGGTGCTGTTGCAGCGGGTGCGCTCGACCGGCGGTCCGGCGGGCGCGGGCAAGACGACGGCGCGCCGTGTGAACGCAAGCGTGTCGCGTTTCAGCGCGATCGTAAAGATCCACCGCAGCGGTGACTACCGCGCGCTCGTGAAGGTAACCAGCGGCAAGCAGGTGTCGGGAGAAAGCAGGGCGATCTCGCTGGTGGCGCCGCTGAAGCCAAAACACCGTCGTGTAGTCGCGGCGTCGCGACGCCACCGGGGCGGTTAGCCATGGAGCGGGGGCGGTTCGCCATGGAGCGGGCGTCCCCTCAGCATCCCCCTCCCGTAGCCACGCAGAGTGGTACGTCTACCCCTCACGTAGCCACGTACCCCCTTACGTAGCCACGCAGAGTGGCACCCGTCAGCTTCGGCTGGGACCGGGCCGGGGTTCAGTGCCGCGCCAGCAGCTGCACCGCGTAAACCCGCTGCGGAAGGCGACTCGGCGAGGACTCGCGCACGGCGAGCAGGACGCGCGGGCGCCGGTTGCGCGCGCCGTGCGGTCGCCCGCCGGTCGTGCTCGGTCTCAGGCGCGCCAGGATGGCGTGGCCGAGCGCGAGCCGCACGGTCGAGGTGGAGTGCGCGCGGATTGCAAAGCGCGCGCTGGACAGCGCAGTGCCGCGATGCGAGCGCCCGCCCGTGCCGACGCTGAGCGTCAGCTGGCCGCGGCAGGCGACGGGCGCCGAGCAGTGCAGCTCGATGAGCGCGTGCCGATGACGCACACGGATGTGCCGGCTGACCAGCGTCACGTCGCCGCTACCGGCTTTGAACGCGGCGACGCCCTGTCCCGCCGTCGCACCGCCGGACCCGCCCGATGTTGTGGTGCCGCCGCCGTTGCCGGAAGTCGTCGAGCCGGCCGGCGAGCCACCGCCCGCGGGCCCAGTGCCGCCAGAAGGTCCGCCGCCCGAGGGTCCGCCGCCCGAGGGTCCGCCGCCGCCGGGGCCGGTCCCGCCCGCGGCCGGCGGTTCGCCGAAGACCCAGACGGCGCCGGCATGAGCGCTGTCACCGATCCCGCCGATCAGCGCGGTCGGGGGACCTTCGGCGGCGAGCGCCACACTCCAGCCGAATTCGCCGTGGCCGACCTCTTCGCCGCCGGTCAGCTTCGGGCCGTCCTCGGTCCACGTCGCGCCGGAGGGCGAGAAGACCCACACGGCGCCGGTGTCGCCGCCGTCGGAGGGGCCGCCGATCAGCGCGCGCTGGCCGTCGGCGGCAAGCGTGACGTCCTGCCCGAATTCACCGGCGCCGCTCTCCCCCGCGCCAATCAGCTTTTCACCCTGCTGCACCCACGTCGAACCAGACCGCACGAACACCCACGCCGCGCCGGCATTGCTGTCGTCTCCGCGAGCGCCCACGAGCGCGGTGTCACCGTCGGCCGACAGTGTGACGTCCTGCCCGAATTCACCGGCGCCGCTCTCGCCGGCGCCGATCAGCTTTTCACCCTGCTGCACCCACGTCGAACCGGACCGCGTGAAGACCCACGCCGCGCCGGCGCCGCCGTTGTCTTCGTGGCCGCCGATCAGTGCCGTCGAGCCGTCCGCGGAAAGCGCGACGCTCCAGCCAAACTCGCCGGCGCCGCTCTCGCCGGCGCCGATCAGCTTTTCACCCTGCTGCGTCCAGGTCGAACCGGACCGCACGAACACCCACGCCGCGCCGACGTCGCTGTGGTCGACGAAGCCGCCGACCAGTGCGGTGTTGCCATCGGCCGAGAGCGCGACGCTGCGGCCGAACCAGGGGTCGCCACTCTCGCCGGCACCGGTGAGCGCGGCCTGCTCGGTCCAGGTCGAGCCAGAGCGGGTGAACACCCATACGGTGCCGCCTTTGCCTACGTTGGGAGCGCCGATCAGCGCGGTGTTGCCGTCGGCGGAGAGGGCGACGCTACGGCCAAAGTGAGCGCCGCTCGCCGCTTCGGCGCCGGCGGTGAGCTTGGCCTGCTGCGCCCAGGCCGAGCCGCTGCGCGTGAACACCCAGGCGGCACCGGCTTCTTCGTTGTCGCGGGGCCCGCCGATCAGGGCGGTGTTGCCGTCGGCGGAGAGCGAGATGCTGCGCCCGAAGCGCGCGCCGCCGACCTCTTCGCCGGCGAGCAGCTTGGGGCCCTGCTGGGCGAGTGCGGGCGCTTCGGCAGCAACGCACGCGGGCAGCGAGCCACCCAGCAGCGAGCCGGCGACGAGCACAATCGCGAACGCGCCGGGGACCGGCGCAAAGCGCCGCTCGAGCGTGCGTCTGCTTGCTGTCTTGCGTGCGTTCATCGCGCCAACCGCGCTCGCGGAAGACCTGGCGGCCGCCCGGCGCGAACCCTGGATATAACTGCATGAACACCGCATCAATTCGTACACTTCACGAGATCTTCACACCCGTCCGGGGCATGTGCGAAGTTCCCGAACGCGCCGTACACAGCAGATCCAAACTGCTTGTCTGGGATCGGCGCCGTCAGTTCGCGGGCGTACGCGGGCGACGTCGCGCAGAGTCGCCGGCGAGTGCGATCTGTTCGAGCAACAGCGCTTCGACGCGCGCTGCGATGCGCGGCCAGGCGAACTCGCGCGCCCGTCGCGCGCCGGCCTCGCCGAGTGCTCGTGCAAACGCACGGTCGCCGAGCAGCCGCCCGAGTGCGTCGGCGACGGCGCGCGCGTCGGTCGGGTCGACCAGCAGGCCGGTCTCCCGGTCGGCGACCGCGTCGAGCGCGCCGGCGACGCTGCCGGCCAGGACCGGCATGCCGTGGGCTGCGGCCTCGAGGTAGACGATGCCGAAGCCCTCGCCAGCAAGGCCGTTTTCGGGCAGGCGGCTGGGCATCGCAAATACGTCGGCCCGCCGCAGCCAGCGGTCGCGCTGCTCGTCGGAGACCCGGCCGAGGAAGCGCACGGCGTCCGCGAGTCCCAGGGAGCGCGCGCGCGCTTCCAGATCGGCGCGCAGGGGCCCGTCGCCGGCGACGACCCACTCGACGTCCGGGATCTGTGCGCGCACCAGCACGAGCGCGTCGAGCAGCACGTCGTGACCCTTGTAGTGGTCGGCGAGACGGGCGATCGTCAGGACGGTCGGCCGCCCTGCGGGCTCGGGGGCAGAGCCGTCTCGCTCATCCGGCAGCTCGACGCCGGGCGGGATCAGCGCTATCTGTGCGTCGCGGCCGCTGCCGGCAGCGGCACGGATCAGGCTGGCGGTGTAAGCGCTGACGGCGATCGTCGCGTCGGCGTGGCGCACGGCGAAGGCGGTCAGTCGCGGGTGGTTGGGGATCTCGTTGGCGTGGAAGTACTGCACGCAGGCGATGCCCGATATACGGCGCACCGCGGCGGCCGCGGGACTCGTGACGATGTGCATGTTGAGCATGGCGTGGGGCGCGAAGCGCGCCGCCTCGCGCAGCGCGTGCAGGTTGAGCGCGAGATGACGTGCGGCTGCCGGGCGCCCGGCCGCGGGTGCGCGGCGTGTCGGCACACCGCTGCTCGCGTCAAAGCTGGCGGCGCCTTCTGTGGCCAGCGTGACTACGCGTGTGTCAAAGCCGCGCAGGCCCGCTGCGAGGCGATGGGAGAGCGACTGTATGCCGCCGTGTTCGGGCGGGAAGTCGGGTGTCAGCAACAGCAGTCGCAGGGGACGCGCGGGGGAGTGGGAAACGTCCGCGGACTCGCGTGCAGAGGTGGTTGGGCCAGCCATGAGCAAAAGCATCGCAGGGGCCACATACAAACGTCCGTCGCGGGTAAATCCTCGTCAAGCGCCCGCTGGCTGTCACCGATCGGACCGGTGGAAGCGGCTCACCCTGGCACTCGCCTCCTCCTCGTCCGGCCACTCTTTCGCTTGACCCGTGTTCCTATGTGCGCGCCCCTATATCGCTGGACTGGTAGCAGCGTTCGCGCTCGCTGTGGGCCTGTCGTTGTCCGGACCTGCCGCCGCCGGCGCCTTGCGCCGGCCGCGAGCCTCGACACACGCCTTGGCCGTCCGCTCGCACTGCGCCTCGCAGGGCCGCAAGAGATCGCTCGGCCGGCGCGGCAGGCGCGGTTGCGTGAGGAGCCGCAGGCGTGGACGATCGCATGCGCATAAGGTCACGCAGGGTACGCACGGCACGAGCCACGGCAAAGCAACCGGGGGACACTCGCGTGGCGGAGGCGGCGAGGCGGCGGCCCCGGTGAGCGAACCGGCAAACGGCGGCATCGAAGCGACCGCCGAGCCGAGCGCGACACCGCCCGCACCGCCTACCGTCGCTGGGGAAGCAAGCGAATTCGAAGCGAGTCCGCTGCTGACGGAATCCAGCGCGAGCCCGTGGCCGGTGGGCGGCACGGTCACCGACCCGATCGACCCACGCTTTCTGACCGGGATGCCGTTTGGGACGAGCTCGTTTTGGATCCAGCCGTGGCGTTCCTACCTGGACACGTGGCCGGCTTCGCGGCTGCTCGAAGCGGTCGGGATCAACTTCAATGTCGGCACCCGGGAAGCCGAAGACACCGCGCAGTTGCTGCAGGACAGCGGTTTCAAGCTGGCGCGTATCGGGGTGCCGTGGAACGCGATCTCCTACAGCGAACCGGGCGCGCTGCTGCCGGCCGACGAAAGCTCGCTGACGGCGCGGCTGCAGGCCTTGCACAAGCACGGGCTGCGGCCGCTGGTCATTCTCGACTCAAATAGCGGCGACCCGGCCCCTTCGACCGCGGTCACTCTCGAAACGACCGTAGCGGCGCCGGTGGGCGCACGCACGGTGACGTTGAGCGCCGCGAGCGCGGCACAGGTCGTGGCGGGCAAGACGGGTTTCAACGGGCTGACTCACTTCAAGGGCTCGCCGGACGTGCTGATCGCTGCGCTCGGCGCGGGAGATGTGGCGACACTGGCGCGGCCGCTGCCGCAGGCGCTGGCGGCAGGGGCGCACAGGGGCACGACGCTGCGCTACGCACCGTTCGGTCCGCCGCTGCTGGCAAACGGCGAGCCCAATCCGGCTTTTACGACGGCGCTCGCAGGATGGTTGAGCTATGTGGGGACCGTGTGCAGGAAGGTCGCGAGCGTGGTCGGGCCGGAAGGCTACGACCTGGAGGTATGGAACGAGCTGACGTTCGGCTCACAGTTCTTGAACTCCGAAAACTACGACTCTCCCGCTGAAAGCGAAACGGAAGCCGAAGCGGCCGAAGCTGGCGCTGAAGCCGAAACCAGCTCCGCGCCGAGCAAAGGCGAAGTCACGCGAGCGGTCGTCAAAGCGCTGCTCGACGAAACGGTCGCCTACGTGCGCAACCCGGCCAACGGCATCTCCCCCGGGGTGGGCATCACCGATGGCTTCGCCAGCGAGACGCCGTTCCCGTCGGGTGCCAAGGCGCCGCTCGGGCTGACGGCGCTCAGCAAGCACCCCTACCACGATGCGCAGACGTTCCCCGGCAGCTACCAGGTCAGCCCGGTCCGGCCGTTGAACGCCCTGGGCGGCCGCGATACGGCAGCCGGCGAGAAAGCGCCGTTCGCGCCGCTGTTCACGCCGGCCTACCAGTCGCTGTTCCCTGAGTACACGCTGAGCGGGACTTCCACCGAGACGTTGATTCGCGATTTGGCGCCGTTTACGACCGATGTGTACGACTTCCCGCACGGCCGGGAAGTCGGCCCGGCCGGCGGCGGCCCGGTGCAGAAGTGGGTCACCGAGTACAACCTCGACTCCTCCGGCGTGACGCCTGTCGGCCCGGACGAGGTGACGCCGCAGACGGGCCCTTCGGCGCAGCTGACGGCGGCCGACAAAACGCACTTCGAGGCCAAGACGCTGCTGCGCAGCCTCGTGGCGATGGTCGCCAAGGGGGTCGATCGCGAGTACTTCTACGCGGCCGCCAAAGCCGGCGACTTGAGCATGATCAGCCCGAGCTTCATGGCGGCGGTGGAAGCCAATCCCACTGTCTACCCGGGCGACCAGCTCGGCGGCGAAGTGATGAGCGGTTTCCACAACCTGCTCAGGCAGTTCCAGGGCCCCGGCCCGGGCTCCGAAGGCGCGCGCCAGCTGCAGCTGCTGTCGATCGCCCAGGACGGCGACCACGCGCAGTTCGCCGGCGACGGCAGCGCCGCGCACCCGCCGCTGTACGACCGCGACGTGCTGGCGGTGCTCCCCTTCCAGTCCTCGCCCACGCGCTTTGAGATCCCGTTCTACGTGATGACGCGCGACCTGCTGACGCTCTACGAACCGAGCGCACCGGCGAGCGACATCCACCGCTTCGACCTGCCCGGCGAGACGTTCCAGATCACGCTCGGCAACCTCCCCGAAACGGCCGCGGCACCGACCGTCAGCGCCTATGACCCGCTGCTGAACGAATCCACCCCGGCGCGGCTGGTGTCGCGCAGCGGCAGCCAGGCGACCTTCGAATTTGTCGCAACCGACTACCCGCGGGTGTTGAGCCTCGAATACGGCCACTGATTCACCCGGCGTTCACATTCTCCCGGCGCGGGCACCCATAGGATCACGCCACTCGCTGGGGCTCCGTGTGAGGGTTTTGTACGTCAACCACACCGCTGCCGTCAGTGGAGCGGAGCGTTCGCTGCTGACGCTGCTGGCGGGTCTGCCGCCCAGCGTGCATGCGCGCGTGGCCGCGCCGCCGGGCGCGCTGGCCGAGGCGGTACGGGAGCTGGGGGTGCCGACCAGCCCGATCGCGAGCACCGCGGGCAGTTTGCGCCTGCACCACCGGCATACCCCGAGAGCGCTGGCGGAGATGAGCGTCGCGGCGGCGCAGGTCGCGCGCGCGGCGCGCAGCCATCGCGCGGAGGTGGTACACGCCAACTCGATTCGCGCGGGGATCGAGTTGGCGCTCGCGCCGGTGGGCGGCGCGGCGAAGGTGGTGAGTGTGCGCGACTGCCTGCCGGCGAGCGCGACGACAAAGGCGACGATGCGCCTGATCGCGCGCGCGTCGCGGCGGGTGGTCGCCAACTCGGGCTACACGGCTGGGGTGGTCAGGAGGGCGGCGCCGGGCGCGAAGCTCGAGGTTCTCTATCCGGCGATCGACGTGGAGCGCTTCGACCCGGCGCACATCGACCGCGCGCGGGCGCGAGCGCGGCTCGGTGAGGCGGCGGGCAACGGCCGCGTGCTGCTCGGGGTCGTCGCGCAGCTGACGCCGTGGAAGGGCCAGGACACGGCGATCGAAGCGCTGGGGCTGCTGCGAGAGCAGGGCGTCGACGCGCACCTGCTGCTGATCGGCTCGGCAAAGTTCACCGGCAGCGCGACGCGCTTTGACAACGAGGCGTATGTCGCGAGCCTGCGGCGGCTGATCGCGGCGCGGCGCCTGGGGGACAGCGTGACGCTGCTCGGCGAGCGCAGCGACGTGCTCGAGCTGATCCGGGCGCTGGACGCGCTGCTGCTGCCCTCGCACGAGGAGCCGTTCGGGCGGGCGCTGTTGGAGGCGATGGCGCTGGAGGTACCGGTGGTGGCGACCAGCGTCGGCGGGCCTCCGGAGCTGGTCAGGGAGGGGCGCGAGGGTGCGCTGGCGCCGCCACGCGAGCCGCAGGCGTGGGCGCAGGCGGTGCGGCGCGTGCTGGATAGCCCGGAGCGCGGATGCGCGCTGGGACGCGCGGGGCGTAGGCGGATCGTCGAGTCCTTCGGTGTGGGCGAGCACGTGCAGGCGGCGCTCGCGTTGTATGCGCGCGCGATGGCGGCTTGAGGATGCAGGCGCCGAATCTCAGGGGCGCCGTCTTCCTTTTGCGCTCCCCCTTTCCCCGCTCTCGTCGAGATCCGCCGGCCCGCGAGACGGCGGGGCGTCGCTCAGCGGGGCACGAGCAGCCAGTTCACGGTGCCCGTCGCAGCATTGAGCTGCCCGCGTGCGAAGGGGCCCTCGCCAGTCACCGCGAAGATGCGGTAGCCCAGCTCGTAGGCCAGATCCCAAACGGCGTCGGAGGTCGTGTCGTAGAGCGCGGCGGCCTCAGCGGTGTGCTCGAGGATCACGAGCGGCCGCGCCCGCGCGAGGGTCGCGCGAGCCCCTTCGAGTACGCCGCGCTCGGCCCCCTCGACGTCGATCTTCAGCACCGCAGGCACGATTCCGGCCAGCTGCTCGTCGAGCGTGGAGACCTGCACGGTGATGTACTGCGGGCGGCCGCGCTCGTCGCTGACCTGCGGCTGGCGGCGCAGCCCGCTCCAGCCGTCAAGGGCGGTGAAGTGGCAGAACTGCGTTGTCTGCGAACGCTCGCCGAGCGCCAGCGCACGGCAGTCTACGCTGGGGAACGCGCGCGCCACCTCGGCCGCGAGGGCGGGGATCGGCTCGAACGCCACGTGGCGCCCGTGCGGCGCGACGCGCAACGCCTCGCGCAGCACCTGGCCGCGGTTGGTGCCGACATCGACGTATGTCGCGTCAGCGCGCAGAGTGCCGGCCAGCACCGCGTTGACAGCGAGCGCGTCGTACTGGGACTGGCGCGCCTGCGGGGAGACTGCCGCCAGCAGCTCGGGTCGCCCGACGCGCCGCGAGACACCCCCTATCACGCGGCGTGTGACGGCCATCGACCAGAAACGCTAGCGAGGCCGCGAATACGATCGGTTACCGTATGGTGACCTTCGGGCACGCGCACCCGGCGCCGCCGGAACCCGGCTCGGTGCTGCTGGTGACACCGAGCTGGACGAGGGATGGGGGCGTCGAGGCGCATGTGAAGGCGAGCGCTGCCGCGCTCGCGGAGAGTGGGATGCGTGTGTCGGTGCTCGCGGCGCGCGTCCAGGCAGGCGCGCCGGCGGACGGGGTGTCGGTGTTTCACAGCCCCGGCCTGTTCGACGTGGACGTTCCGGCGCCCGAACGCGTCGGCGAGGCGCTGCGCGGCGAGCCCGACGTCGTCCACGTCCACCAGGTCTACGCGCCGGAGCTGATCGACCATCTGCGCGCATATGCGCCGGTGCTCGTCAGCGCACACGGCTATGGCGCGTGCCCGTCGGGGGTCTACTACTTCCGTCCTGGGCAGGAGTGCGCCCGCGGCCGGGGGGTCGGCTGTATCCCGCGGATGCTCGTCCGCGGCTGTATGCACGCACGCGATCCGCGCGAATTGCCGGGCAAGTACGCGCGCGCCGGACGCGCTCTGCAAGCGCTCAGGCTGGCCGACCTCGCAGTGTCGTACTCCAGCGTCGTCGACCGCCATCTGGCGGCCAACGGGGTGCGACGCCGGGCGATCGTGCCGCTGTTTACGACGATGACGCCGCGCACGGGCAGCGGGCATGCAGACCGGCGGCGCATCGTGTTCGCCGGCCGTGTGGTGGCGTCCAAGGGCGTCGAGGTGCTCGTGAGCGCCGCCCGCGACGTCGAGGCCGAGGTCGTGATCTGCGGCGAGGGTCGGCAGCTGCCGGGGCTGCGCAGACTGGCGGGCAAGCTCGGCATCGAGCATCGGGTCTCCTTCAGGGGCTGGCTGCCCGCCGCCGAGCTGGCCCAGGAACTGGCCGACGCGTCGGTGGTCGCAATCCCGTCGCTGTGGCCCGAGCCGTTCGGGCTGGTTGGCATCGAGGCGCTGGCGGCCGGGCGGCCGGTGGTCGCGAGCGACACGGGCGGCGTGCGCGATTGGCTGCAGGGCGGCGTTTCGGGGCTGCTTGTCGTTCCGGGAGATGTGGGGGCGCTGGCGCGAGCGCTGGAGGAGCTTCTGGCCGACCCCGAGCGCCAGCGCGCGATGGGCGCCGCCGGCCAAGCGGCGGTAGCCGCGCGGTTCTCGCGCGAGCGCCATGTGGCGGCCCTGGCGGAGAGCTACCGGGCGGCGCGGGCGACGTGGCGCTCGTCGGAGCGCGGGACGGGCGCCTGAGCCACCTGTGCGGCCCATACCGCACCCGAGCCACCTATGCGGCCCGCGTCGCGCCCGAGCCACCAGTGCGGCCCATACCGCGCCTGAGCCATCTGTGCGGCCCATACCGCGCCTGAGCCACCTGTGCGGCCTATGTCGCGAGTCGGCTTGCGGATGCCGGTTGATGGCTGTCGGCTGCCGGCGGCACAAGGTCGGCGAGCAGTTCGCGCACGGCGCTCGCGCTGCGCGAAACGCTCATCGCGCGCTCGTAGAACACCTGCCCGCGGGCGCCGAGCCGCTCGCGCGCGGGCTCGTCGGCAAGCAGCGCCTCGATCGCGTCGGCCAGCGCACGGGACGTGCGCGGCACCACATAAGCCGCGTCGGATTGCAGGAGCTCCGACCAGCGCCGGCGGCCCTCCATCGCGACAAGTGGCCTGCCCGACGCCAGCGAGGCGGCCAGCGTGCCCTTGCGCGCGGCGGGGCCCATCATGTCGGCGTAGAGCAAAAGGTCGCACTCGGCGAGCGCGTCGGCGAGCTGCTGGGGGGGCAGGGTGTCCGAGAAGGCAAGCGCCTGACCGATGCCGCGGCTCGCGGCCGCTTCGCGCCAGGCGTCGGCGACACCCGATCGGGGTCCGGGCGCGCCGAGCAGCGCCAGGCGCCCTTGTACATCCCGGTCCCACAGCGCCCGCAGCGCATCGCCGACGAGCGCGATCGTGGCCGAATCGAGCGAGTAGCCGAACAGCCCGATGAGCGGTGCGCGATCGGCGTGCGGCTGCGCCTGCGAGCGCGGCAGGTTGGAGAACACGGGAGCGACCGCGACCGGTCGCCGTGGCAGCCAGCGCCGAGAGGCCAGCCACTGCGCGCGAAAGTCGGCGGTCACGAGCACAGCGGTGGATGCGCGCATCGCCTCCACCAGCACGGCACGCTGGCTCGCCGCCCATGCGCTGCCCCGCCAGCCACCGCGCCGCCACGGGTAGACCAGCTCGTGCATGACGGCGATCGTCGGAACGCGCGCGCGGCGCAGGGCGAGGACCGTTGGGGGCACGAATAGCGGGATGCCACGGTGGGAGTAGGCGAACGCCGAGTAGTGCCAGAGGATCGCGTCGGGTTGCTCGCGCGGCAGCTCCGACACGAGCTCTCTCGTCCACGCGCGCATCCGCGACCGCACCGCGCCCAGCGAGCGCTCCTCGTGCGAGAGCCAGTGCAGCGAGCAGGACACCCTTTCGCCTGTGAGCTGCTCCGCGAGCAGCCACGCGTGGTCGCGCACGCCGCAAACGGGCCGCGTCGAGACCCCCACGACTGCCAGCCGCTCAACCAACGATACGCTCCCGCTCGGCCGCTGCGGCACGTGACGATCCGGCGCTGTGCATCAGGGGCGCATCCGGACGTGCAACTCATTTTGAAAAGGGTTCTTAGCCACCGCGTGTCTCGCGACGGTACGCGGCGTCGATCGCCTGCGCGAGCGCGTCGAGGTCGCCGGTGGGCACGACTTGGCGTTGGCCCGGCGCGCCGATCGACTCGTTCATACCCGTGTTGTCGCTGGCGATCAGCGGCACGCCGCATGCCAACGCCTCACCCGGCGCGTAGGAGCAGCCCTCGCCGTAGCTCGGATGCACACACACGCCGGCCTGGAGCAGGTACGGCAACGGATCGCCCGGGCGCACTTCCACGCGTGGATCGGCGGCACGCGCCGCCTCGATGTGACGGCGCATGCTGCGCGTGCCCCAGCCACCGACGAGCACGAGGCGCAGGTCATCGTGAGGGAGCCGGCGCACCGCGTCGATGAGCAGCGGCACGCCCTTGTGCACCGACAGGCTGCCCACATAGACGACGTTGAACGTCGAGACAGTCGGCGCACCCGAGCGCGGCGCAAAGCGCTCGTTTGGCAGGAGCGGGAACAGCCGCAGCCGCTCGTCGGGGAATCCTTCGCCGACAAAGCTCTCCCACACATACCGCGAGGAGACGTGTACGTAGTCGACGGCAGCGTACTCGGCCAGGTTGCGGCGCACGTTGCGGGCGGCCCACGGGCGTTCGATCGGATACTGTCGCCACGCCCGGTCGAACTGGCGAGCTTCGTGTGCCAGATGGGCGTTGGCGGAGACGAGCCCGATCGACCGGTAACCGCGGCGGCGGGCGGCCGCGACGTGGCGCAGGGCCTGCCCGTTGAAGACCAGCAGATGCTCGGCGCCGGCTGGCAACCGGCGGGAGGCAGCGAGGTCGAACCGCTCGGCGCCGGCCGGTAACCGGCGCGAGGCAGCGAGGTCGAACGCCACGTTGTGCGAGAGCACGCGTACTCCCGGCGAGGCGGGTCTGCTCGCTCTGAGCGCCGCTCTGGCCGGCCACGGCAGGCCCACCGCGACCCCCAGACGGCCGGCGTCGCGCGGTGCCGGCCGAGGCGTCAGGTAGCCCGCGAGGTTGTCCGTCGCGCGCAGCGCCTCCACCAACTCGGCGAGATGTTGCCCCAGACCACCGCTGCCGTACGGTCCGGTGCAGGAGACCACGGTCGGCCCGTCCGGCAATGCCTGCAGGCGGCCGCGTTCGGTAGTCGCGCGCCAGTCGCTGCCCGGACCCACGTCAAAATCCTGGCTGGGCTCAGAGATCGCCATGACGGCTGTCAGTCGGACTGTCCACGCAGCAGACGATCGCGGGCCGATGCGAACCCCGCAAACGGACGATTTTCCCCTCAGACATCGCCGTAACCCCAGATACCGATGAGGTCTCGTCCGAGATACGCACTCAGGCGCTCCACCTCGGGCTTCATTCTCCTGCGCAGCTCCGCCATCAGCTGCTCGTCGGCGGGCGGCGGCGGCGAGTGAACTACGTGCTCCTGCACGGCGCTCAGCAGGCGACGGCGTGCTCGCCGCGGCACGAGCGTCTTGATGGCGGCCTTGACCTTCTTGGAGTAACGGCCACGACCGATCGAAAGCCCATGCACCGCTTCATCCAGCGCCTGCGAGCGCAATGCCACGGTTGGATTCGCATCCACCGGCACAACCGGAACTGCGTCGTCGACTTCCAGAAATCGGAAAATTTTGCGCACCGTCGCCGCGTTGTCGCGACGTAGATCGTCGTAGATGAGCACCAGCACCTGCTCACGTGGAAACACGTCGTGATAACGCGTCAGCTGCTCGGTGTAACGGACGTGATCGGAATACTGGAGAATCTGAGGGCGACACGATCGTCGGGGAATGCTGCGACCGTCACGACGAGCCGTCTCGAGCGTGATCGCGCGGCGGAGATCGCGCTGGTCCTCGTTGTGATTCTGAAGATGCTGCAGGTGCAGTGAGCGCAGGAACGACGTCGGCTCGCGGAAGATCGCGATGATACGTGCGCGGGAGTTGAGCTTGGCGATGGACGATGCCGCAGTGTGTGAAGAGAGGTAAAGCGCCGTCGCCTCCCCCGCCAGCTGATTCTCGCTCGCCTCGGTAAAAAGCGCCAGGTACTCCTCGAGCGTGCCCGGAAGCGCTCCCGACATCGGCGGCTTGAACCGCCGGCGCATATCGGTCGCGAGGAACTCGGGCTCCTTCAGGTCGGGCATGAATATCGCGGGATGCACACGCAGCATCTCATATAGAGCAGTGGTGCCACTCTTGGCCTGGCCGACCATGAAGAAATCGGGGACTCTCCCCTGCGACTCACGCGCCATTGCTGGCTTCGACTTGATAGCGTCGCCAACCGCCTCAGGCCTGCGGTCACCGGTCACAACAGGCCTTCACGCATGGGACATGTCTACCGCCTCCGAACATAACGGTCCGCTCCATTATACGTCGCAGCCTGCCGACCCCGACCGGCCCGGATGCGACTCTCCGATCTTCATCGTTGGGGCGCCGCGGTCGGGCACCACCATGATGCGACTCATCCTTAATGCGCATCCTCATATCGCAATACCCCCCGAGACGAGTTACTTTCCTGATATCTATTGGCGCAGCGTGGCGTCGAACGCCACCGCACGCAACGCCGCCTCGTGGCCGCAGGCCGTCGATTCTTTCATGCGTCTGTGCGAAGCCAGGTTTCGTCCCACCCTCGATCTGCGCGAGGTAGGCGACACCCTGCGCCTCGGCGCGCCGGACTTCGGGCTGCTTCTGACGCTGCCTCTTGACCGCTGGGCGGCAGCTCAGGGTAAGAGTCGCTGGGGAGAGAAGACGCCGCTTCACATCTTCTATGCCGACGTGATCATGCGTCTGTTCCCAGCGGCGAAGATCGTCGCTATGCAACGCGACCCGCGTGCGGTGGTGGCGTCGCTGAACCGATTCGTGGCAGCAGGCGACGATACAGTCCTCAACGCGCGGCTCTGGCGCGACGTGTGGACACAGGGCCAGGCAATTCTTGAGAAGCCTCGGTGCCCGCCACGCAGAGGCTGACTGTGCGCTACGAGGATTTGGTTGGCAGTCCCGAGCGGACCACTCGGAAGGTATGTGCGTTTCTCGACGAGGACTTCAGCCCGGCGATGCTCTCGTTTGGCGAGACCGCATCGGGCTACCTCGACGTGGTGCGGAGCGCCAAGATTCAGCAGCCGATCCATGCCGATCCGGCCGAGTGGCGTCACCAACTCAACGATCGTCAGGTTGCCATGGTCGAGCACGTTTGTCGTTCGCCGATGATCGCGCTCGGCTATCCGTGCGAGGGGCGAGCGCCACGCTTGGCGGAGCTGGCCGAGGTCGCCGCCAAGCTCGCGTATGTCGATTACAAGCAGTGGCGCGAGCGCGAGGACCGGTATTGCGGCGTCACTTACCGCCCGCTCGGACGCATCCGTCGGAAGCTCCCCGCGATCGGCAGGCATCGCGATAGCCGCACAGCGTGAGCGTTCACCCCACCGAGGCACTCTCTTCAGTCCCTGGCCTCCGGCGCTCAGCCGGGGTTGTCATAGCCCCATAGGGTTACCAGATCGCGTTCGAGATACTCGCTGAGCGCGGTAACCTCCGGCGCGAAGCGGCTGCGCAGCTCGAGTATCAGGCCCTGATCCGGCAGGCCGGGCTTGCCGTACACGATGCTGCGGTGGGTCGCCCGCAGCGCTCGCCGGCGCACGGCCTGCGAGGTCAGCGACTTGATCGCGTCCTTCGCGGCTCGCGCGATCGGGCCCTCCCCCAACACCAACACACCGAGGGCCTTGTTGAGCCGCTGCGAGCGCACGCGCACCGTAGGGTTGGGGTTGGACTGGAGCGCCTCGATCGGCGCGGAGTCATCCACGCTCAGGAAGCGCAGCACTTCGCGCACCGTCGCCTCGTTGTCGGCGCGGAAATCGTCGTAGATCAACACCAGCACTCGGTCGTGTGAAAAGACGTCGCGATAGCGACGCAGCTGCTCGACGTAGTGCACATTGTCGGTGTATCGGTGAATTTCGCGACCTTGACGCACGACCAACTCGTTGGCGATCGCTTTGCGCAGGTCCTGCTCGCGCTCCACGCCGGACTGCACCAGCTGCAGATGCAGAGAGCGGATGAAGCTCGCGGGCTCACGCAGGATTGCGATGATTCGCGCTTCGGGCTGTACCCGCGCGATCTCGGCCGCCGCCGCACGGGAGGTGAGATACGAAGGGGAGGCCTCCCCCATGCGCTGTCCTGGCTCGGCTGCGTCGAACAGCGCCAGATACTCCTCGAGCGTCGCCGGGAGCGCACGCGCGGTGGGCGGTTCGAAACGGGCGGGCATGTCGGTTGCGAAGAACTTCGGCTCCTTCAGATCGGGCATGTAGATCTGCGGATGGCGGCGCAGCATCTCGTACAGCGCCGTCGTGCCGCACTTGTGATGGCCGACGATGAAGAAGTCCGGCGCTCCGCGGAGCGCGCTCGTGCCGCCCCCGGCGCGCTCCTGGCCCTCGTCAAGCGCTCGCATCGACACGGTCGTACCCCCAGAGGGTCACCAGGTCACGATCCAGGTACTCGCTGAGCGCCACCACCTCTCCCCTGAAGCGGCGGCGCAGCTCGAGCATGACGCTCTCCTCGGGCCCTGGAGCTGCGGCGAAGACCAGGCGGTTCTGCACGCCGCGCAGCGCGCCGCGACGCAGCTCGCGCGGGGTGATCGCCTTTACCGAGCTCTTCACCGCGCGCGAGAGCGGACCGTGCCCGACGGCCACGGCATGGGTCAGCTCGTGCAGGCGTCGCGAGCGCACGGTGACAGTCGGATTGGCATCCGTCACGGCAACGGGCAGCGCGTCGTTCACGCCGAGGAAACGCAGCACACGGCGCACCGTCGCGTCGTTGTCGGCGCGGAAGTCGTCGTAGATCAGCACCAGCACCTGCTCGGGTGCGAACACGGCGTGAAAGCGCTGCAGCTGCTCGACGGTACGCACGTGGTCGGAATACATCAGCGCGCTGGGCCAGTAGGTGTTGCGCGGCACGCGCCGACCTTGGCGGCGCTCATCCTCCAGCGCAAGCGCGGTGCGCAGGTCAGTCTCGACCTCGACGTAGAGCTGCACGAGCTCCAGGTGCAGCGAGCGCAGCAGGCTCGCCGGATCGCGCACGATCGCCACGATGCGCGCCTCGGGGCACACCTTCACGATGCGCCGGGCGGCCGTGCGCGACCACAGATACCACGGCGAGGCGTCCCCGATCTGCTGTTCGGGCGCGGCGTCCTCGAACCACGCGAGATACTCATCGAGCGTTTGCGGCGTGCCCCCCGGCCGCGGCGGGTCGCGCAGCGACATCTCCTCGACGAAGAAGCGCGGCTCCTTGCGGTCGGGCAGGTAGATTTGCGGGTGCTGGCGCAACATCTCATACAGCGCCGTGGTGCCGCTCTTGGGCTGTCCGGCGATGAAGAAGTCGGGAACCCGACCGGCTGGTCTCGGCGGTGCTTCGGGCCCGTTGGGTGAGATGATCTCTGAGCCGTGTGGATCAGCCGACATCGTGATAGCCCCACAGGGTGAGCAGGTCGCGATCCAGGTACTCGCTGAGCGCCGCCACCTCGCTCTTGAAGCGGCGGCGCAGTTCCGCCATGAGCTGCGGGTCCGCCGCTTGCGGCGCCGTGTAGAGCGCTCGCTGCCACGCCCGGCGCACGCGCTCGCTGCTGCGCAGACGCGCCGGTATCAGCGTATTGGCCACGCGCGAGCTCCGGCTGGCCGCAGCAGGGCGGTCACGCGCCGCGCGCACGTCCGCAACGAAGTGGTGCAACGCCAGCGAGCGCACAGTCTGCACGGGTTTCGTCTGGAGGGTCTCGATCGGGAAGGCGTCGTCGACGTCGAGGAAGCGCAGGATCTGGCGCACCACCGCTTCGTTGTCGCGCCTTAGGTCATCGTAGACCAGAACCAGCACCTGCTCTGGTGAAAACGCCGTGTGGAAGCGGCGCAGCTGCTCGGCGTAGCGCACGTGCTGGCAGTACAACAGCGACTCGGGATGGTGGCAGCGGCGAGGGATCTCATTGCCGCGCCGGCGCACGTCCTCCAACTTCAGCGCCTTGCGAAAGTCGCGCTCGGTCTCGACGTTCGCGGAGACGAGCTGCGAGTGAAGGGAACGCAGGAAGCTCGCGGGCTCACGCAAGATCGCGATGATGCGCGCGTCGGGCGCCAGCTCGGCGATGCGGCTGGCAGCGACGCTCGAGCGCAGGTACTGGGGCGATGCCTCACCGGCACGCTGCTCGGGGCCGGCCGGCGCGAACAGCGAGAGGTACTGATCGAGCGTGCGCGGCCGGCGCTGCGGCGTCCACTCCCCGCGCGGCTGCCCGAACCTGGAAGCCAGGTCGGGCGCCAGGAAGCGAGGCTCCTTCTGGTCGGGCATAAAAATCCCCGGGTGGCCTCTGAGCATCTCCCACAGCGCGGTCGTGCCGCACTTCTGATGACCGACGATGAAGAAGTCGGGGATTCGCCGCGATGCCGCGTGCGCACCGTTCGAGCGCGCCGTTCCGGCGGCCGCCTTGCGGTCGGTCGCCTCGCCCGTCTCTGCTCTGGGGCTTGCGCCCGCGGAGGCGCTCGCTGCGAGCCCCATGGCCGAGCGGTAGTAGGCGTTCTCTCGCCGCAGATGCTCGACCGTGTCGAACGCCGCCAGCTGCCCCTCGTCGATCACCATCACGCGATCGCAGACGTCGAGCGTCGACATGCGGTGGGCGATGATGAACATCGTCAGCTCGCCCTTGAGGCCCGCTAGCGACTCCTGGATCAGCGCCTCAGAGTGGGGATCTAGCGCGCTGGTGGGCTCGTCGAGCACGAGCACATCCGGTTTGACGACAAGCGCGCGCGCGAGACAGATGCGCTGCTGCTGGCCGCCGGAAACGGCATCCGCGCGCGGGCCGACGATCGTCTCATAGCCATCCGCCCAGCCCATCACGTCCTCGTGGATGCGCGCCAGCCGGGCGGCGCGCTCCACGGCGTCATCGTCGATGTCCGCGCGGAAGTAGCGGATGTTCTCCGCCACTGTCGCATGCACAAGGCGGGGTTCCTGCGGCACGTAAACCACTCGCCGGTGCCAATCCTCCGTTGCGAACTCATCGGCTCGCAGGCCGTTGACAAGGTAGCGGCCCCCGGCGGGCGCGCGCAGTGCGAGCAAGATCTGCACGATCGTGGACTTGCCCGCCCCGGACGGTCCTACAATGCCGACCGCCTCGCCCCCGTCGACTTGGAAGCTGACGTCGGAAAGGACGGGCGAACCGACTCGGTAGGAGAAGCTGACGCGGTCGAAGGCGAGGCGCTCCACGCTGTCGAGCTGTCGCTTACCAGTAACGGGCGTGCTCTTGCCATACCTCTCGGCCGCGTCCTGGATTCGTTCGATGAACGGCAGCGACTGGCGCAGCCCCTGATAGGCGCCCTGTATCTGCTGACCGTTGGTCCCAGCACGGACGAGCAACAGGATCACGCCGCCGAGCGCCGCCACGTCGTGCCTGTTCACAGCGTACAGAGCGGCCAACCCCCCAATGAGCATTAGATACATCAGGCTCTGATACAGGTTCGGAGTCAGGCGCATGATCGTCTGCGTGCGCAGGTAGAGGTCGCGGGCCACGGCGATCAAGTGGTCAATCCGGTCGCGCTGCGCCGCGCCGACGCCGAACACGTTGGTCTCTTCGGCCAGGCGCACGGTCTCGCTGACGCCGCCCGCATAGTCGAGTTGCGCTCGCGAGAGCTGACGGACCTTGCGCACCCCGAGCTTGTTCAGCGGACGCATCGCAGCGAACAGCAGCAACGCCGCGAACAGCACCAGACCGGCAGCACGGGCGTTGAGCGCGATCGCCGAGATCATCAGGATCAGGAAGGTGAAGCTCGAAGTCAGCAGCGTCGTCGCCTGCTGTGCGCCCTGCGAGGCCTGCAACACCTGACTGGTCATGATCTCCTGCATGTGGCCCTCGCGATCGCGCGACTGCACCTCCCAAGACGCGCGCGTGTACGCATGCATCACGTCGACGCGCAGTTTGGCCTGCACGTCGGCGCCGATGCGGGCCGGCAGGATCGACAGCGGCCCGGCCTGCAGCACGAGCCGTACCAGGGCGAACGCCAGGGCCACTCCGAACAGCGTCCCCACCGTCGCGTGGAAGTCGAGTCCTGCGATTTTGAGCGGGATGTCTTTCTGCTTGTTGACGAGCGTCGCCGCGATCTGCGCCAGAACCACGAGCATCGCCGCTTCGGCGAGGCCTGCGATCACCGAGCTGACCGAGAGCGTGGCGATCATTCCCCGCCGCTGCCCGAGCAGGGCGCTCAGCCGCGCCCGCGAGGATGACATCACACCGCTCCCGCCGGAGTGACTGCAGCGGCGCTACGCGTGCGGGCTCGGCCCGGGCCGGCAAGCCAGTACGCGGCGATCCCCACCGAGAACCAGAAGAACGGGCCGCCGGCAGCGCTGCTCATGAACGACCCCTCCAGGCCCATCAGCGCAAACGCGATGAACACGGCAAAGATGGCCGCGAGGTCGACGCGCACCTCATAGTCTGCGACGCGCGGCAGGCGACGCAGCACGAGGACGATCACCTGCAGCGCGAGCGCCACCCACAGGATCAGGCCGGCGGCGCCGAGTTCGTTCTCGACGTAGTTGTACTGCGTCTCGGAGGTCACGCCGTGCCCTTCGAGCGCTTCGGTCTGCTTGCCGCCGAAGGTCGATGCCGAGCCGGAGGTCGCCAGACCGAAGCCGAACGGGGCGCTGGCGATGTAGTGCGGGATCAGTGCCAGCGACTTTTCCTTGTAAGTGGTGGACGTGTGCACGACGCTGCTCGGTTCGATGCTTTCGTAGCGCGAGAAGACGCCGGCGCCCTGGAACGAGACGAACAGCGCACCGAGCGGCAGCGCGAAGGCAGCCACGGTTAGCACTGCCGCGAACGGCTTCGAGACCCGTTCGCCGGCGCTCAGCGAGAGCAGCAGAAAGCCGACGACCGCGATCGCGGCGCCAACGACCTGCAGCCGGCCGAGGCCGGTTGCGATCGCCACCAGCGCACCGAGGCTGAGTGGGATCGCGAGCCACCGCCGCCGCGAGCGCCAGGTCGCGAACAGCGCGAGCGTGCAGGGCAGCGCGATCACGCCGACGCCGCCGCCGAAGCCGCTGTCGGTGCCGAGCGCGGGTGGGCGGACGCGCGCAACGCCTTCGCTCAGGTAGCGGCGCGCGGTGAGCCCGGTTTCGCCGACGTTGTTGTCTTCGTAGAGTTGGGCGTAGCCCGGGCCCCAGCTCGCGAGCTGGCCGGGCGTCAAATGTGTCTGGTAGGCGCTGACCGCTCCGTTGATCAGCGCGATCACGCCGAGCAGCACAAACAGCTTGCGCAGCCGCTCCTTGGAGCGCATCAGCACATAGCCGAAGAAGAAGAACGGAATCCACTCGAGATTCTGCCTGAAGCCGCCGGCGATCTTCAGCAGGCCGTGCGTGCGCGGATTGAACGCCTCGATCACGACGAGCGCCACGAACGCCAGCACCCAACCCGACAGCGGCGCCACGCGCAGGCGTTCGCCGCGCCGCGCCAGGCGCACCAGCGCGCCGAGGCTGACGGCCGCGATCAAAACGTCGCGCACGCTCGATGCCGCCTGGCTGGCGGACATCAGCTTGACGGGCCCCTCGAGCAGCCCGAGATAGAGCGCGAGGATCGTCACACTGACCTCGAGCCGGCTGCTGGCTGCGAGCACGACGACAGCCAGCGCACCGAGCAGCAGCACGCACACCAGCAACAGGTTGGGCTTGGGCGTCGCCGCGCTGAGCGCGGCCGTGAGCGCCAGCGCCAGCGCCATGGCGAGCAGCGTCTGCGCCGCCGCGCGCGCGCGGCGGCGGCGGACACCGCCGTCCAAGCGCCCACCGGCCGGCCGGCCGGGCAGCAGCGCTCCGCTGGCGCTCATCGCCGCGCGAATGTGAGCGGGCCGCGGCGCCGGGGGCGCTCGGTGGAGATGCCGAAGCGCGCCAGCTCCTTGCCGGACACGTCGCCCACGACCGTGCCGAGGACCGGCGCGCTGGCGGTGCGCGCCAGCAGCTGCCCAAGGCGCTCGGCAGCGAGGTCACGCGTGTAGCCCGCGCGCGCGACCAGCACGATCCCGTCGACGGCGTTCAGCAGCCCCATCGCGTCGCTGACCTCCAGCGGCGAGGGCGCGTCGATCAGCACGCAGTCGAAGTCGTCCGTGAGCGTGCGCAGCAGCTCGGGCACCGCCCTGTTGGCGATCACCGCCGGGGCGTTGGTGGCCGGCGTCTCGCTCGCGAGCACCGAAACCGACCCGCGCGTCTGCGTCCTGACGGCGGTTGCCACGCGGGCGGCGCCCGGCGCGGGTCGCTCGACGCCGAGCGACGCGGGCCCCGCGGGCACGGTGCGCAGCGCTTCGTGCAGCGAGGCTGTGCCGTCGAGCACCTCCTCGAGTCCGTAACCGCCGGCGCCCAGCAGCTGCGCCTGAGTGGGTTGGCGCAGATCGGCGTCGAGCACCGCCACGCGTTCGCCGGCCTCGCGCCGCACGAGCGCCAGACCGGCCACCAGCTGCGACGTGCCGTCGCCGCTTTCAGGACTGAGGAACAGGATTGAGCGCGGCGGACCGACCAGGCCGTTCTGCACGACACCGCCGAGCACCAGCGCCGCGCGTGTCCGCCATAGCGGCTCGACCGCCGCCGCGGCCGGCGCCGCATGGCCCCCCTCTACGCGCACGATCGGATCCTTGATGCGCGGCAGCGCGGCGAGCACCTGCGTCCCGAAGGCGTGCTCGACCTCCGCCAGGCCGTGCAGACGCCGGTCGAGTCGCTCGAGTGCGAACGCAGCGACGGCCGCCAACGCGAGTCCGACCACGAAGGCGAAGATCGCGTTTTTTTCGGCGACGGCGCCACCAGCTCTGCTCCTCGCGGGGTGGCGGGGTTGACCTGCTGCACGCCGGCGGCGTGCAGCTCGGATTCCAGCTGACCCAGCTTGCTGCTCAGATTGGCGGCCTGGATGACCGCACTCGCGCTCGTCGAGTCGGCGCCTTTGGCGCCGGTGCCGCGGGTTTTGGCCAGCGACTGCGCTTCGATGCGTCGCAACTGCCGGTGCGTGCTGAGGATCGCGACGCGGAGCGCCCGCTGGTAGGCGGAACGCTGGCGCTGGATATACACCTGCGCATACGCGTCGGCAAGCCGAGCAGCGCTCTTGGCGGTCGACGCTTCGGTGGAGATCGTGACGATGTCGCTGGAGGAGCTGACGCTGGCGCGCACCTTGCCGTGCACGAAATGCCCGTGCGGGCCGCGCAGCTGTGCGTGCACCTGTTCAGTGATGCTCTGCGAGGTGATCAGCGTGGCGGCGTTGCCGACGATGTGCGTGTCGAGCGCCTTGCTCTGGTTGCCGCTGAGCAGGCTCTGTTCTTCGGAGCCGCTGGCAAGGTTCAGCTCGGTGGTGGCCGAAAACACCGTGGGCTGGCGCTTGTAGTAGAGGTAAGTGGCGCCGGCGACCGCGATCGCCACCGCGAGGATCAGCCACTTGCGCCTCCACAGCGCAGTGAAGATGGCGGCTGCGTCGGTTGTTTCGCTCATCGAATCGAAGTCGTCCCTGTGGTGCATAGGGAAATACGCAGCGGTGCCTGCGACTGCCCAGGGGAGCGAAAGCATTGGGCATCGCCGAGGGCAATATGTAAAACCTTTGTAATCACACCTTCGTCCCGGCGCCGGGCGTCTGTGAGGATGCGCGCCATGAACGGGAGACGGCAGCGATTGCTTGCGGTCAGCCACCCTGCGGTGGTGGACGTCAATCAGGAGGTCTACCGCGAGCTGGTCAACCGCGGCTGGGATGTGACGGTCGTCGTGCCCCGCCGCTGGCGCCACTCCTACTCCAGGGCGCCGGTGGCGCCGCGCGCGCTGGCCGGGCTGGAGGGTGCGCTGCGGCCGGTGCCCGTCGCGTTTCGGGGGCGCCCGCAGCGGCACCTGTACCTGACCAGCGCGCGCGTGCTCAGCCGGCGGCTGCGTCCCGACGTCGCGTTCGTGGAGGCCGAGCCCTATGCGCTCGCGGCGAGCCAGTGGGGCCGCGCCCTCGCCCGCGCAGGCATTCCGTTCGGCGTGCAGTGCTACGAGAACATCGACCGCCCGCTGCCGCCCCCGGTCCGCCGGCTGCGCGCCCGCGTGCTGCGCGACGCCGCGTTTATCGCCGCCCGCTCCGATAGCGCGGCGCGCCTGGCGCGGGCGTGGGGAGCGCGGGGCGAGATCGGGCTCGCGCCGCCCGCCGTGCCCGCCTGGGAGCCCATAGCAAGCCCTCGTGCTTCGCAAAATGGGCATGCGCCTCGGCATGCGCCGCAGAACGACTCGGCGTTCACGATCGGCTACGCCGGCCGGCTGGTGGAGAGCAAGGGCCTGGTCGACCTGCTCGAGGCGGTGCGCACACTCCAGGCGCCGGTGCAACTGGTGCTCGTCGGCGACGGCGAGCTGCGCGATCGCCTTGAGGGTCAACCCGTCCCTGGATCGCAAGTGCGCGTGCTCGCGGGTTTCGCGCACGACCAGATGGCGTCGGCCTATTCCCAGTTCGACGTGCTCGTGCTGCCCTCGCGTACGACCGCCACCTGGAAGGAGCAGTTCGGCCGGGTGATCGTCGAGGCGCTTTGGTGCGGCGTACCGGTGGTCGGCTCGGACTCCGGCGAGATCCCGTGGCTGATCGAGCTGACCGGCGGCGGGCGGGTGTTCCGTGAGGGTGACTGCGCCGCTCTGGCTGGACACCTGCGCGAGTTGCGCGATGCGCCGGAGTTGCGTGCGCAGCTGGCGAGCGCAGGGCGCACTGCGGTCGAGCGGCTGTTCTCGGTGCCGGCGGCGACCGACGCATTCGAACGGCTTCTGCTTGCGGCCGCCCCATCGGCTGCCAAGCCTCTCACCCAATCGTCATAGAAGAGGTCGGGCGACCGGCTCGCGAGGTCGGGCGACCGGCTCGCGGCCGTGTCGGCCGAAACGATCAGGCCGCGGACCAGCACAAAGAAGGGCGGGAGCCCGATCGGGCTCCCGCCCTTTTCAACGAGGTTCTATGCGGAGTCGCTCCGGAGCCGTCTCAGCCCTTACTTGAAGCCGATGTTGCCGGCCGTCAGTTCCTCTTCGAGCTGGCCTCGGTAGACCCCGTCTTTGGCTTCGGCTTTCGGGGCTTCTTTTTCGAAGCCGCCTTCACCGAGGCACTGTCCTTCTTCGTAGCTCCAGCTCATCGTCGTGAAGTTGTTCGAGATGATGAGCCTGTTCTTGAGCAGGTCTGGGAACTGCTTGATTTTCCTTGCTTCGACCGGAACTTCGTTGTTCGAATAGCTCACAGCGGAGTATGTTTCTTCGGGCTTCACTTCGGCCTTGGCGGGCACGGTCTGCGCGGGCCAGTTGATCTTGCAAACCTTACCGCCGATCTTGAAGCTCGCCGCGCCGGAGCCGAGTTCCACTTCCGATTCGGTTTCACCAGCGCCAAACGCCGCAAAGCCGTTGACGTGATAGACGAACTTGAGCGGTTCTGATTTATTCGTTTCCGGACTCACGTTGAAGCTGGTAGAGGTGCCGGACTTGAATTGTCCGTAGTTCGCCACCGTGAGGCATTTCGAGAACTTGATCTCGGTCGCAAACGTCTGTGACGTATTCCATGAAACCGCACCTTCAGCTATCGTCTGTCCAGCCGATTTGGCGGCGCACAGAATGTGAAACGCACCAAAGACCAGTTCCTGATTGCGTTCCGTTCCGCCAAGTGCAGTTTCGCCAATGCCGACACCTTTGATCTTGCCCGGTGCGGCTTCCGAAAGCAGCTTGGGCTGGCGGCTTGCCGTGAATTCATGGGCCGTCGCCGGCACAGCCGTCGTGCACAGCGCACAAGCGGCAGTCGCCAGCGCAACGACCAAGTTGCGTCTTCTCATTCCTCCAAGACCTCCGTGATTTGGTTATCCAAATAGAAACCACTCGTTATCCACCGAGGCTCTCCCAAACCCCGGGGCTTCCCCCGCTCTAGGGCAGCGACGTGACACTATCACAGCGTCATGTAGCAACCCGTTGCCCGTTTGTGTGAAAAATTGGTAAACGATGCCGATGGGCGCCAGCGACTGTCAAAAAAGCAAAGGCCGCGAAAAATCCGAATGCTCGGCGAGCCGCATATACAGCTCATGGTGCGCCGCCACCATCCGCTCCCAGCTGAAGCGCAGCGCGCAAGCGCGCGCCGCCGTCCCGAGACGCTCGCGCAGCGCCGGGTCGCCCGCCAGCTCGTTCAGGCGCATGGCGATCGTATCGGCGTCGCGGTCGATCAGAAAGCCACTCTCGCCGTCGCCGACCAGCTCGCGCACGCCGTTCACAGGCGTGGCGAGCACCGGCACGCCGCTGGCGGCTGCCTCGAACGCGACCAGCGAGAAGCTCTCGTAGCTCGAGGGCAGCACGAACGCGTCGGCGGCGGCGTAGACGACCTGCACGTCGTTCATCACCCCCAGCCAATGCACTCGCTCTGAGACGCCCAGCCGATCGGCCAGCGCCAGGAAGCGCCTGCGGTCGCCATCGCCGGCGACAAGCAGGTCCCAAGCGGACGCCTTCGCGAGCGCTCCGATTGCGTACTCGAGGCCCTTGTGGCCCCAGTCGCGCGCGACAAACGACACGAGCAGCCGCTGCGGGTCAATCCCCAGCCGCGAGCGCAGCGCGCGCGCCTGGTGCTGATGTGCGCCCGGCGCAAACGCGTGCGTGTTCACCCCGTTGTGAATCGCCAGCAACCGCCGGCGCGCGGCGGGGTAGTGCTCGCGCATCTCATCCGCCAAGCCGTTTGACACACACACGATGCGCGCGTCGCGGTTGTGTGCGACACACAGGCGTTCGGCGATGCGCTTGATCGCGCTGAGCACTGCGACGTAGCTGCGATACAGCGCGGTCGCGCGGCGCGGCGCGGCGCGATGGACCTGGTGGCAGCAGTGGATCGCGACGATGTCCACGCGATTCCAGACGATTGCGCCCGTGGCCTGCACGACGCCGCGCCTGTGACGGCGCACCGCAAGCGTGCCGGCCAGCATGAACGCCGGGTAGCCGAGCAGGAACGGGCGGCGCGGGGTGCGCACGCGGTGAAAGCGCACGCCGGCCTGCGCCGGCAGCTCGCACGTCCAGGCGATCACCGTGACCGGGTGGCCCAAGCGACGCAACCCCAGCGCCAGCTCTCCGAGCTGGCGCTCCATCCCCCCCACCGAACCGACGTCATGGGCGACGATCGTCACCTCGCACGGCGAGTCGATATCGTCGGCCGTGCTTCCGTGGCCGGCTTTGGCCTCTGACCACATGGCACCAGCCTCGCCAACCGCGTTTGCAAAGCGGCCCGCGACGCCCGCCCGCAGCGCGCTAGCGTCGTGAGCCGGCAAGCGCCTGCAGCCTGTCGAAGAAGCGCGCACGCAGCGCCACGTCGGTGAACTCCTCGGCGAAGCGCGCGCGGCCGGCCTGCCCGATCTGCCGGCGCAGCTCGGGGGCGCCGAGCAGCACTTCGAGCGCGTCGGCGAGCGCCGCCGGCTCGCCCGATCGCGCCAGCACGCCGGTCCGCCGGTCGGCGATCAGCTCCGACGGTCCGCCCGAGTCGACCGCGACGACCGGCACGGCGCGCGCCATGCCCTCCAGCAGCACGATCCCGAACGGCTCGGGGTCCGAGGCGTTCACCAGAACGTCCATCCGCTCGATGTACGGGCCGGCGTCGGGCACCTGGCCGGTGAAGGTCACCGCGCCGGCGAGCCCCAGCTCGTCGGCGAGCATGGGCAGCGACTCGGCGTACTCGGTGGACAGCCCGTAGGCGTCGCCGCCGACGACCAGCAGGTGGACCTCGTGGCCGCGCCCGCGCAGCAATGCCTGCGCGCGCAGCAGCCGGTCCTGGCCCTTCCACGGCTGCAGGCGCCCGACGATGCCGACGACAGGCACGCCGTCCGGTAGCTCCAGCGAGGCAGCCTGGGCCCAGCCGTTCTGCATGCGGTCGTGCTGCACACGGTCGTGCTGCATGCGGTCGTGCTGCCCGTGCTCGTTCTGCACGTGCTCGTTCTGTGTGTGGCAGTTTTCGGCGTCGCCGTTCTCGGTGTGGCCATTCTGCGCGTGCCCGTTGCGAGCTGGAGCAGGCGCGCCAGCCGCGACGACGAACGTCCTGCGTCGCGGCCGCAACTGCCGCTGCGCGCCGGCGGCCGCACGCGAATAACACCCGATCGCGCGCGCCGGCAGCAGCGTCGCGCAGCGGTCGAGCCAGAAGCCGTCGGGAATCCCCTGCTGCCACCAGACGACGCGACCCGGGATGCCCGCGAGCGCCGCAGCCGGCGCGCCGTAGAGCTGCGTCTTGGCCGCCCAGTTGAGCACCAGGTCGGGCTTGCGCCGGCGCAGCAGCGCAGCCAGCCGGGTCACGGTCGCAAACCAGCGATGGACTTCGCGCAGGTGCCCCGCGGGTATCACCTCGACGCGAAACCCCGCCTGGCGCAGCTCGGACGGCCACGGCCCTTCCTGCAAGAACACCAGCTCCAGCTCATGTCCGGCCTGGGGCGCGCCGTCGAGCACCGCCTGCAGCATCGCCTCGGCACCACCCAGGCGCTCTCCCCATGGCAGCGTCACCACGACTCGCACGGCGCTCACGCCGCGATCGGGCAGGGAGAGTCGCTGTCGCGAGCCACGCTCACGGAGCCAAGCTTACCGGCACTCTCACCACCCGCCGCCGCCGCTCGCAACATCTTCACATTCGCTCGCCGGACGGTGGGTACTTTCCCGTCACACGGGGTGGCGCAACAACGTCAAGCGTCGCCAGCGGCCGTGAGTGCTCGATTGAACCCTTTGAGCCCCCCTTCCACTTCAGCGGCCAAGGGGGATCTCGCGAGTCGCTCATTATCCAGTTCTTCACCATTTCGCAGCACGAGCCTCGTACACGACTACCTGCTCGTGATGCGCGGCGCCGAGCGAGCGTTTGCTGCGATCGCGAAGCTTTACTCGCAGGCACCGATCTTCACAATGCTCTACGACGAAGCCGGCACCGACGGGCGCTTTGCCGGACGCTCGATCACGACGTCCTCGCTGCAGAAACTCGGAGTGGGACAGTCCGGCTTCAGGCGCCTGCTGCCGCTGTACCCATATGCCGCACAGCGTTTGCAACTGCCCGACTGCGAGGCGGTGATCAGCAGCAGCAGCGCCTTCGCGCACGGGGTGAGCGTTCCCGAGGGAGCAGCGCACATCTGTTACTGCTACACACCGTTTCGTTATGCCTGGTATGAGGAAGCCTGCGCGCTTGGCGAGCTTGCGCCCCCGTTACGGCCGCTGTTGCGCCGGCAGCTGCGCCGCATCCGCCGCTGGGACCTCGCGGCCAGCAAACGCGTCGACTCCTATGTCGCCATTTCACAGCTCAGCCGCGAACGCATCAAGCGCTACTACGGCCGCGACGCGCCCGTCATTCACCCGCCGGTCGAGACGCACCGCTTCGCGCCAAGCACGCCCGGAGACTCGCTGCTCGTCGTCTCGGAGTTCGTGCGCCACAAGCGCCTGCACATCGCGCTGGAGGCCGCGCGCCTGGCGCGCACCCCGATTCGCGTCGTGGGCTGGGGCCCCGACGCGCTCGCCCTGAAAGAGGCATACCCGCACGCCGAGTTCGTCGGACGCGCCACCGACGAGGATCTGGTCGAGCTTTACGCGAGCGCCCGCGCTGTACTCGTGCCAAGCGTCGAGGAGTTCGGGATCACCGCCGTCGAGGCGCAGGCCGCCGGGCGGCCGGTGATCGCCGCCGCCGCCGGCGGCACGCTCGAGACGGTGCTCGACGGCCAGACCGGTCGGCTCGCGCGCGTCGACGACAGCCAGTCCTTTGCGGAGGCGATCAGAAGCATCGACACGCTGGACTTCGACCCGGCACGCGCGGTCGAGAACGCCGAGCGTTTCTCGGTCGAGACCTTCCAGCGCCGGCTGGACGCGCACGTGACGCGGATCGTCCGCGGCGAGCCCGAGCCCCAGCCACAACCTGCGCCCGCCTTTTCAGCAGCCAACCGACCCGCCGGGCTCCGCCACCGCGACCACCTGGTGGTAGCCCAGCGCGCCTAGTGCGCAAGGCCCAGCGGCGCGTCGTGTCAGTGTGCTTTCACTGGCAGGCCGGCAGACGACGACCGTGACGACGCACGCCGCCCGAATCGCCATTTCTCGCCGCGTCGGAGGTCTGAGCGTCTCCGCTCACCATCGGATCAGCTCACTTTCGGCGCCGCAGCTTGCGCCACTCTTCCAGGATCGCGTTAAAGCTACGGAGCAGCCCAGCAATCGCCTGCAGCAAGACCTCGGTCGCGCGGACCGGCCCGGCGAGGCTCAGAATCACCCCGGCGACAACGGTCGGGATCAAGCAAAGCGCAAGCAGCCACTCCGGGGTGCCTGGGGGAAGGAAAGCCAAGCTACTGCCCTCGCTCGGGCCTTCGCTCCAGGGACTTCGTTTGGCAGCCACAGCACGCACGATCGCCCGACAGCACCGTCGGCTTCTTCGGAGGACATGAGGGGGCGAACCAGCGCGTAGAACTTGCGACTCCGGCCCAACTCCTCCTCTCATAGGAGGGGTGCGCCTTGGGGAGGATCGCTGCCGCTATTCGTGCCACTTCCCTCAGGCTATTGTGTGACTAACTCGTGAAACCGGCGTAGACCTGCGGAAACGCTCGCAAGCGTGCGCTTTTTCGTCGATTCGCCGTACGCCGCGCAAAAATCGAGCCGAGCCGTTTCGCCGGATCGCCGACTTCCTCGTAATGGCCGCTCGCCGCAGCCCAAGCGAAGCCTCAGAAGACCCCACACAATCTTGCTTCGCCCGCAAAGGCTACATCGGCGAATCGCACTGCTGGTGAACTTACCGGATCGACAGTCCTAACAAGTCTTTGACAGGCGTCCGAGAGCTCCCGCTGCGGCCTTGCAACAGGCAGCCTCGAAAGAGGCCAGCCCATATGAAAAAACCGGGCCGCCCCATCCTTGGAGCGGCCCGGCTCGGTTCGTCTCTACTTATTACTTTGCGATCAGCGCATTGCGATCGCGCACTCGTTAGGCGTTCCTATCGGTGGTACTTGCCTTTCGCTCCCGGAGCGTTTTCGGTCTCGCATTTGGCGAGCGACGAGTAGTACAGCGTGCCCGTGCCTTCAGTCGCTTCTTTGGTGCAGGTGAATTTCACACCGGAGACGTTGTAGCCGATTTCCTTGATGCCGGTTTCGACCTCTTTCAGCAGCGAGGAAGGCAGCTTTTCGTACTCGTGATTTTCACCGATGACCTTACCGCCACCTTCTGTTTTGGTGTTGACCTCATACAGCAGGTAGCTCTCAGCCGTGGTCGCCTGAGCCTCGGTGGGCGAGGCGCCAACGCCGCCTTTTTCGTCGTGGTACTTGCCGTACTGACGAAGGACGAGATCGTAGGTGAGCCCGCACAGTGCGTAGTCGGCCTCGTTCAGCTGGGCCTGCGCCGCGTTCCACAGTTCACGCGTGCCGCTCGGCGGGAACACTTCTTCGCCGTTCGTGTAAACCGTTTTCGAGCAGTTGGCATTACCGGCCGTTTCGGTGTCTTTCTTGTCGGCCGGGTCGGAGTACAGCACCGGAGCAACGGTTTTCTTCTGCAGCAGCGGCCAGAATTTATTCTGTTTTTCGCCGCCGCCGAGGGCTTTCTTGTCGAACGAACCGTTTTTGAACGTGTCGCCAAGGTCAGCATAGCCGATGCTGCTGGGCGTAGCGGCGACGTCCGCCACCAGCGCCGGGCCACCGGTTTCGCTCGGACGCGAGACTTTGGCGGCTTCTGGCCATTCGACGTTGTTGTTACCCGATGCGGCTTCCCGCCATGTCAGTTCGGTGCCGGGTTTCTCGATCCACTTCAATTCTTTTTTTCCGTTTTCTTCACCGGAAGCACCAAGCCGGTTGGACGAGGCAAGGAATTCCTTGAAGATGTGCGTCGTGCCGGATTTGTCCTTGCGCACGATCACTGAAATGGTCGCTGCCGAGTTGCAGGTCTTGCCTTTTTCGGCGGTCAGTTTGTCACCGCCGTCGGTGATTGAGCTCCATTTCGTAATTTCACCGCGGAAGATCTTTTCGACTGTCACGTCGTTGAGCACAAGGCGGCCCGGTTTGACGGTTTTTTCGCCTTCTTTGTATTCGGCACTCGCGACGCAGCCTTCCGGCAGGTGGATCGGAAGCGCGACGGCGCCCTGAAGCACCGGGATCGTCTCAAGCGAGCGTTCTTCCGCACCGGACGCAAACGATTCGATTTCTTCTTTCTGCGTTTCGTTGGGAGCTTCGTCGGTGCCGCAGTAGGTGTAGCGGTCGAACTTGGCTACTTTTTCACCGACGCCGAACGCCTTCAGGCACGCGCCGCTGCCGCGGTCTTCTTCTTCTTTCTGCAAGTATTCGACCGTCGGCTTGCCGCCCGTGCCCTGCGAGCCGTTACACCCGCTCACGTTCGCCGTGGCATGAAAGCCGGGGTTCCAGATTTCATCCTGCGGGATGGCACCCTGAAACGTCGAGCCTCGCCCAAGTATGCTTGCGCCTTCGCACTGCAGCAGGAGTTCGGCGTGAGCCGCTCCTGGCGCTGCAAGCGTGGCCACAGTGGCAGCCACGGGGACGCACATCGCGATTAGACGACGTGCCCATGAAACACGCATCGTGTTAGTACCTCCAGAGTGGTTTTCGATGACATGCTGGGGAACTCAAACGAGCAGCCCCCCTCGACAGCGAATCATCGCTATCGAGCCTGTTTACGAGGTTGCCGACCTGTATCGGCGTTGTTATCAGGCTGTAACGCCCTGCCGGGTCGGTACTTTTTTCGAACCCTCAGTGCTTGCGCCGCCGCTTTGACTTGGCGGCCGCGCGCAGCGTGATCATCGTCTAACTCGTGTGGCTTGCACCCGACGGGTCGTGCGCAAGCACCGTCGCCTGCACGCGCAGCGTGTGTACACGCGCGAGCAGTGCGCGTCCCGCAGCCGACAGGTGCAACGTCACCGTGCCGGCCTGTCCACCAGCGACCGTGAACGAGCCGCTGGCCAGCGTGAGTACGGACTTGTGCTTGTCGCCCTTGCGGGGGTGACTCGCAGCGCGAGCGGCGACGGCGCCAGCTGTACGCAGAGTTACTGTGCCCGAGCAACTGCTGTCGCCGGCGGGGCAGGAGACTTTGAGCGCAACAGAGCCCGACGACGCGACGCTGATCGAATTGCCCGCGATCGAGGCTTCTGGAGCGCCTTCGGTGGTTTTGGTTTGCGGCGAGCCGCCGACCTGATTGCCGCCACCACCACCGCTGCCGCCGCCGGAGCCGCTGCCGCCGGAGCCGCCGCCGCCGGAGCCGGAGCCGCCGGAGCCGCCGCCGCCGGAGCCGGAGCCGCCACCGCCACCGCCACCAGAACCACCGCCGACAGAGATCGTCTCCGTCGCTTCCCCGCTCGCACCGTGTGCGTCGGTGACCTTCAGCGTCACCGACGGAGTGCCTTCGGCAAGGTAGGTGTATTCTTCAGTAAAGCTGGTGGAGGTCGTTTCACCAGATTTTTCCTGGCCGTCGCCGAACGTCCAGGTGTATTTGAGGTGCGGCGTGCCGGTTTCGTGCGGGTCGTTGATGGCCGCTTCGAAGCGCACGGGTGTGCCGACCGTCGCGGTCGCAGGATGGCTGAATTCGACCGAGATCGGTGTGGCGCTGACATCGACTTCGCGTTTGACTTCGACTGTCGGGCTTGCGAGGTCGTCGGTTTCGATGACCTCGGTGATATCATATGTTCCGGGCTCTTCAAACTTATGTGGCAGATTTGTGGTCTGGAACTGGTACACCGGTTCTTCGACGGTTTCTTCTTTTTCACCGGTCGTCACGTTCTTGAATTTCCAGACCACCTTTTTGGCGTTGCCCTCGGTCAGGGTCGAAGATAGAGTTGTTGGTTCGCCCAGCGGTACCGGCGAAACTTCGACTTCCTTGCCTTCGCTGTCCTTTACCTTGACGCTCGGCGTCGTAGCTTCAGTATGCGGACAGCCGGCACCGCCGGGTCCGAACCCAAAGATATCTACCCCTGCCGGGCTGACTGTGCCAACTTTGACGTGGGCGTCGAACACAAATATGTTTTCTTTTTCACCGCCGGCGATCTGCAGCACATCGTTGCCCTTCTTAACGATGCTGCATTTTTCACCAGCGGATTCCGTATGCCCGGCGGTCCAGCCGATCTCTTTAGCTTCGGGGGTCCCGCTCTTCTCAGAGTAACCGATGACCAGCGCCGCGGCGCTCACGATGGTCGTTTTGTTGCCCGGGATCGACGTCGCCGCGTTCAGATAGAACTTCCCTTCGCCTTCTGAGCTTCCCGCTGAAAACGCCATTGTACCGCCGACTTCTTCAGCCAGCTCTTCGGCCGATTTGGGAAATTCCAAGAACGGCTGTTCCGTGAGTTCTTCACTCAGCGCCGTGGGCAGCAGTCGTTTGGGGTCGGTTTCAAACCGTTTGGGTTCGAGTTCGGTTTTACTTGCGGGGATTTCCCATAATTCACGGCCGCGCTCAGCGTAAACCCTTCCTTCGCTCGCACCGTTGATCCCGGGCACAACGATCGGCGAATAGGGCTGCGCGCCCACGCTCGGACCTTCTTCGCACGCCGATTCACCGCCTGCGGCCTCGCCACCGTCGAGACAGTTATTGATGTCAACGTAGCGGTAGACAAGCGATGCGCTGCCGGACGGCTCGCTGATATGCACACGCTGTACCGCTGTGCGAAGTTCTTCTGGTTCGCCTGCTTTCATCTGCAGGTCCTCTTGTCCCAAGATGATGACTTCGCCGTTGGTTGGATCAACGGCGATGCCATGTGGATCGATCAGCGCCGTCCTCGCCGTCTTCGCTTCGGCGTTAAGTGAAATGAGCATGCCTTCCGCGTTCTTTGTTCCTTGTGCAGGTTCTAGTTCTTTATTGGCGTTTTTCACTTCAGTCGAGAAAGCGTAGAGTGCCGCCGCCGCGGGGCTTTCGGGATCGAAGACCGGTTCCCCTTCTTCCGGTTCGCGTTCGCGATCGACGAGTAAGTAGACGCGCTTGTTCGCCGGATCGACCGCGATACCCTCAAGCGCTCGTTCGCCGAGCTGCGCGGAGTTGGGATTTACTTTGAGCCGGATTTCGGCAAGCTCTGCACCGCTCGCGCTGAACTTCTGGATCCGATAGAAGGCGGTTTCCCCTTCGACTACTTCGTCGCCGACGTAGAAGCTGTCGTCCGTTGGGTCGACGCCAAAGGCGTGCGACGCCTGCTCGCTTTCGCTGACCTTCCCCGTCAAATCCACAGGGCTCCCGCTCAGTTCACCGAATTCGGCGTGCGCCACTCCGGCGCTCGTGACGAAGATGACGATGACGCCGGCAAGCGCAGGCAGGAGACGGCGAAGGGAAGTCGGGCTGGGCACGATCGGTAGCTCCATTCGGTGGTTCGGGGGCTGGAGTTTTCGCGGTCGGCGGTTGCGACCTGCTTCAGGGCACAGCACGACCTGGGTCTCGCGCTTTGGGCGCGGACCGGAATACAGCGTGACAACCGGTGGGGCAAAGTTTGTTGCGAACCGGTGAACCAGCGATTAGAGAACCTGTTTCACCGGCTCGTCCGACGCCGGACGCCGCGTCTGGCGAGGTCGTCTTCGGCGAGTCGTCGCTGGGCGCGAGCGCCGGTGAGCGTCGCGGGGGCAACGCGCAGATCGCGCCGGCCGCGGCGCGGCCGGCGCCGCGCGGAAGCGCCGGCGAACGCGGCGAGCAGGACGGCGCCGAGCACATAGAGCGGCGTGGGCTCGTGTTCGGGCGTGCGGTAGGCGACGGCCTGGTTGCTGACCGACTCGGTCGCTTCCTCCTCCTCCTCTTCCTTCTGCGCGGCCTCCACCGGCGAGGTGACGGCCGAGGTGCCACTCGGCGGCGTCGGGTTCGCCGCGGGGGGGAGCGGTGGCGGCACAAAGGCAGCCAGCGCGATCGGGGTCACGAGCGGCACGAAGAACGGCGCTGGGGGCGCCGGGTGGGGCGGCGCCGGGCGCACAAGCACCGGCGGCGCCGGTGGTACCGGCGGTACCGGCGGCACGGGCGGCAGCACAGCGGGCGCGGGCGAGGCGCCAGTGGGAGCCGCCGCCGGCGCGGGCGCCGGCGGCGGCGCGGCAACGGTGGTCTGGGTGGCTTTGACTTCTTTGAGCGGGACGGTCCCGCACGGTTGACGCACGCTGCCGGCCTGCACGGTCACCGGCAGCGAGGCGGAGAGCCCGCCGGCGCTGATCGTGACGGTAGTGGTACCGGCGTTGTAGGCGCAGAACAGGCCCGATTTGGATTCTTCGAGGCCCGTTTCGGGGTTGATCGGTTCGCGCACCGGCTCGCCTTCGGAGCTCTCGAGCACGGCGTGGGGATCTGAGGAGATCAGGTTGGGTTTGACGAACCCGCCGACATCGGTGCGCGAGGAACTGAATGAGTATTCGGGCAGTAGCGCGGTCGCGCAGCCGCTGCCGACGCAGTTGGAGGGTATTGGGATATAGGGGTCGACTTCCGGTTCCTGATCGCCCTCCCCGCGTGCGCGGCTGCCCGCCCGCGGCCGGCGCGCTAGCGCCTGGAACAGCGCCGGCTCACTGCGGCGCAGAAGGATGCCGTCCTTTGCTTCCAGCGCGAGTTCGCCAATGTTCGGGATCAACCGCACGCTGACCTTCGCGCGGTTGTTGGTGGCATAGCTCTTTTCGGACTGGTAGGCCGCGACGTCGACTTCGCCGAGCAAAAAGCCGCTCGCGCCGTGGAAGTCGCCGCTCTCCTCGTCGAAGACGTTGACATAACCGAGCGTGCCCGAGCCGAACGTCGGAATCTTTTCTGCGCCCACCTGCAGAGGCGCCGTGACGTTTTCTTCGGGGGCGTCGTAGAAGTAGGCCGACGCTGAGGCGCTGTCGTTGAGGAGTACCTTCGCGACTTCTTTCGCCTGCACATCACCGGCGGTGATCTGGGCATTTAGGTTGGCGTTGCCGACAACGATCGCCGGCATGTGCTGTGCCTTGGCGTTCTGCAGCTGGCGCACGAGCCACCCAAGCTGTGTGCTGTCCACTTCGCGCGTGTCATCGAGCACGATCACGCGCACCTGTTCGGAGCCTTTGCCGGAGACCAGCGCGTAGTAGTCGCACTCTTCGCCGACGGCCTGGACGCAGGGCAGTCGTTCGCTTTGTTCCGCGGCCCTTTCCTCGGGTCCTGGGCCGGTATGTTCGCCGGGGCGCCCTTCGGGAGTGGCTGGACCGATTTCGCCGGTGGGTTCCTGGTAGCCAAACGGCCGGGGAAAGCCCGCGAAGGCTTTGTCATAGAGCGCCTCGCTGCCCTGAGCTTCCGGACGCGCGTCGAGGTCCTGCGGCGAGGCCGCAGCATACGCCGGCATCCCCGAAGCCAGGATCGCCTCGTAGTCGGCGAATTCGCGTTCGAACGGGATCGCGGGTTTGCTGAGACCGCTGACCTGGTCGTTGGTGACATACGGCCCGGTGTAGAGGAAGGCGCGTACCCCAATCTGGCGGGCACGCGAGAGCGCGTCGGTCAGCCACACGTCGGGGCCGATGCCCGCGTTCGCACGGTCGTCGCAGACCGCGGCGCACTGCGCGTCGCCGCCGATCGCGAACGTCGCCTCGCCGGTACGGATCGGAATCTGCGAGGTGCCGAGTCCGAGCGGCGCGACGCCGACGTTCGCAGGATAGCGCTCGACCGAGGACGTGTCGAGATTCGTGTTTTCGTGGATTTCTCCGCCGACCGCCCAGCCTTCGTCGCCGTCGGGAGCGGCGAGCACGGCAAGCACCGGTTCGGGCCTGTAGGGCAGGTCGTAGAAGACGTAGCCGCCTTCCGGTTCGGCGGCGGGGTCCAGTTCGTGAGTGACGTCGCTCCAGCCGGTCGCGGTCTGGCGCAGCACGCCGTCGGTCGGCCCGCTCTCGCCGATCGGATAGGCGCCGATCAGGTTCGGGGGAAACCCGGCGGGCGCCGGCGGTTCGTTTTCGTTGCGGTAGTTTTCGGTCGAGCCGCCGCTGGTGACGATCGCGCGCAGCGCGCCGCCTTCGCGATAAAGCGCCAGCGAGCCGGCGGTCGCGCCGGTGATCGGCTCGGGCGTCGGCTGCCACGGCGCGGAGGCAGATTCGCGCTCGAAGACGCGCGTGCCTTCCGGTCCGACCGTCGAGAACGCGGCGCCTCCGTCGGGCAGGCCGGCGACGGCAAGCGGCGCGTTGGCACCCACCAGCGCGGCGGCGCCCTGGTCGACTTGCCAGCCCGAGCCGTTTTCGATCAGGATGCCGCCGACGTATTCGTCGCGTTCGATGCTCACCAGGCGGCGGTAGGCGACGATCGCCTCCGAGCCGGCGAACGCGACCGAGGTGAAGCTCGCGCCCGTGACCTGCGGTGGCAGCGTCGCTTCCTGTGTCCAGGTCTTGCCATAGCGCAGCAGCACGCCGCCTGCTCCCACTTCGGTTGAGCCGACGGCGTAGCCGCGCGCGCGGTTGCCCGGTTCGAAGGCGATACCGAGCAGGTTCGCACGGAAGTTCGGCGGGGTGGCGGGGTCTTTTTCCCACAGTCCGGTCTCGCCGCGCCAGAGCCACATCTGGCCTTTGTCGCCGACGGCGTAGGCGCGCTGCGGCGTGGGCCAGGCGACGGCGCGCAGGCGCGGCGTTTCGATGTTCTCGCCGGGCCCGAACAGGCTTTCGGGCAGCCAGCCCTCGCCTGGCTTGAAGCGCGCGACCTCACCCTGGTCGCCGACGGCGAGCGCTTCGCTGGAGAGCGCGCCGGTGGACGCGCCGGGCGCAGGGGCGATCGCGGTAAGCGCGTGTCGAAACGGCACGGGCCAGGGCTGCAGTTCGCTGGGCGTCGGTGCGAGCGTGAGATGGACGGGCAGCCCTTCGGCTCCGAGCCATCCCTCCTTGGCGTTTGCGAACGCAGCGCCCAGCTGCGCTCCGGGGTTAGCGCCGGAGTTTTCGCCGAGCGCGAGTACACGCTTGAATTCGTCGCCTTCCAGACGCAGGCTGACGCCTTCGCGCAGCCCGGTGACGACGCGTTCGCCATACGGGTCGGCAGTCGAGGCGTCGCCCCAGGCGACGCTGCGAGAGGGGCCGGTGGGCAGCGCTTCGGGCAGTTCGTGCTGGCAGTGCGGCGTTTCGCTCGGCGCGCCGGCGGGGATCAGGCACCAGCTCGCGGTCACTTGGCCGGCGGCTGCTTCTCCTTCGGGCTTGAAGAAGATCGTCGTCGAGGCGGGCTTGACGGTGTGCACGTCCGCGCGCTGCCCGTCGATCCAAACCCCTTCGCCGGTAACGGTCAGCGCCTGGGATTCGATCTTCGGCGGCGAGCCGGTGCCGACCGCTGTAAAGGGCTCGGTTGGGGGCGCGCCGCCCACCGACGTGACGGGCACGGTCAGCGGGTGGGCTTCGTTGTCCGGTGCGCCCGGACTCAGCGCCACCGGTTCCCATACCCAGGTACCCACGGATTCCTTGCGCACGCGACGAAACAACGCCACCGACCCGGCTGGGTATTTGCTCGAGGAGAGCTGCGCGAGCAGCCATGCGTTCGTAGGCGAGGCCGCGCCAATCCCGAGCACGTGGAATTCTTCGCTGCTGGCGGCGGGCACTTCGATCGTTTCGCGCGTCCAGTGCGTACCATCCCAGTGCAGGACACTGTTTTCGAGCGCCTGCGAGCTTTCGCCGACCGGTACGACCAGCGCACCGGCTTTGCCGGCGCCTTCGTCCAGCGCGGCGATCAGCGGCGCGCGCGAGCTGCCGAACAGCAGTTCGCCTTCCTTCAGCGGCGGCGCTTCGCTCGGTTCTTGGAAGGCACCGCCGGCGCTACGGACTAGCAGGACCTGTTGCTTGGTCGACAGTTCACCGGAGAGCACACCGGCGCCGGTCGGCGTCATCGCGCCTGCGAGCGGGCTCGGGTCGAGCTTGAAGCCGGCGAGCGGCTGACCGGCGGCGTCGAGCAGCGTCGGGCCGAGCGACCAGCCGCCTTCGGTCGTGTAGCGGACCAAAAGCGGTCCGCCGCCCGCGCTGGAGTCGCCCGGCGTCCCCACGCCCCAGGTCTCGTTCGCGCCGGGAGCGCCCGCTTCCTGGGGAGTGGCGCCGATCATCGTGACGTCGCGGGCGGGCAGCGAGGCGTCGGTCTGCGGCGTGACTTCAGTAGCCCCCTGCGCGCCTGCGTGTGCCACCGTACCCGCGCCGGAGAGAACGCCGGTAAGCACGAGCGCAAGCAGACCGGCGAGCGCAACGATGCAGACGCTGCGCAGCGGCCGGGAAAGTCTCCGGCGACGGTGAAGACGCGGATGTCTCAAAGCAGCGGTTCCGATCCCGATGAGAGGGCCCGGACATGTGGCAGCACGAAGAAGCCCGTGCTGACCGTGTTCGAGACCCGGTCCTGGGCCCCCGCCGCCGCCTTCGGCGCTGCCGGCGGGCGCGCTCGGCAGGCGCGCGAGCGCGTGCGTCTGCAGGGCTAGTGCAGTCGGCCACTGCGCACGGTTCAGCCGCAGCAGCAGCCGGCGCTCACCGGCCTTCAGCGTGCGCATCGCAGTCGCGGCGACGATGCGCTTGTGGCGCTTGGCGAGCAGGCGCACGCGCGCCTTGACCGCCAGGTGGAAGCGCAGTTCGAGCGTCGTGCCGTGCACGAGCCGGCTGTGCAGGTGGGAGAGCAGCGGCACGGTGGTCAGCGAACTGGTTTCGGCGCTCGGTGTCTGCGGAAGGGTGGTGCCATACGGCGGCGGTTCTTCGCCCAAGCCGGAGTCGTCGACAGGCGGGGCGTCGGGCGGGATCTGCGGCAGCCCCTGGTCGGGCGGGCGGTAGGTGATCAGGCCGGCGAACGCGGGATCGTTGTCAAGCGCCAGTGTGCGTTCGTCGGCGGGAGCAAGGTGGAACAGCCAGCCCTGCGTAGTCGCAAGCCAGCAGTCGTCGACGGCCGGGCAGGCCAGCTTGGCGGCCGACCCGCGGGCGCCGGCGCCGCCGGCGGGCAGCGTCTCCTCTTCCAGCAGCTTGCCTTCGGCGGAGACGTGCGCGACGAGCGCAGGGGCACTGGGGCTGGGGTTGAGCGCATCCGCGTGCGACTGGAGCGCCAGCCAAGCACTGTTCGTGCCGGGTTCGGCAGCGATCGCGTTTACCACCTCTTCGGGAAGCGGGAAGGCTTCCGCGCCCGTCGGGCCGGTGGCGGGGCCGAGTAGCTGGCTCCACCTGCTCGAGGCGGTGCGGCGCAGGACAGTCACCTCGCCGCCGGAGGCCGACTGCTGTTGGCTGCCGGCGGCCGCCCAGAATGCGCCTTCGGCGACGCTGAGGTGCAGGTAGTCGACCTTGTTAGGTTCTTCGGTACCGCTCAGCGGCACGCCCAGTTCGGGAGCGAGCGCGGGCTGCACGCCTTCGGGGTTGATGCGGTGCAAGACGGGGACTTCGAGCGGCGGTTCGGCAACGCGATCACCTTCGTTGACGCGCACGCTCTCATAGAGGTGATTTTCGAAGAGGCGCATGTCCTCGATCGCGTGGCCTTCGCCGGGGTACGGTTCGGCTTCCAGCGCGCCGCCGTTCCAGTGCAGCTGGAAGGCGCCGTACTGCGGTTCGGGCAGCGGTTCGCCGCCGAACCAGCAGTCTGAGGGCGTGATGCACCCGGCGGCGTGCATCGCCAAGTATGAGTCGGACTGGAAGGCGGGGTGCGCGTAGGAGGCCGCGACTTGGCCGCCGGCGAAGCGGCAGAGCGTGTTGTCTTCCAGCGGCGGCAGCGCTCCGGTTGCGCTTTCTATCTGTCCCGGGCGCCCGTCGGAGATCGTCCAGAATTCTTCGGGGCCGGCCCAGGCGATACGCCCGTCGGTGGCGCCGCAGACGCTGGCCAGCTCGTGCCAGCCCTGACCGTTGTAGGCCCAGATCCCGGGAGGAATCGTCGGCGGGTTGCCGGCGGTGATGAGCAGCCCGCGGTTGGGCGCCCAGAACTCGATGTCGCCGATTTTGCCGAGGCCTATCGGAGTGCTCGATTCGGGCGCGCCGGCGGGCGCGGCAGGCGGCGCGGGCTGTTCCAGGCGCCAGGCCACTTCGCCGGCCCCGAGCGCGGGTGTGGCTGGCGCGCAGAGCGCCAGCGCAACGATGGGGACCGGGGCGCAGCGCTTGATCGCTCTCCCGATGCGGGTGTGAAGCGCGCGCGTCATCGCTGTTTCCCTCGTGTGTGGCGAGTTGGACGGTGGACGCTGCGCAGGAACGTCACGGCGATGCTCTGACGCAGGACGGGCTTGCCGGCAGAGCCGACGAAGGTCAGACTCGCATTCGCGGGCAGGCCGCCCCGCTGGGCTGCCAGGGGTGCGTAGGACTTGGCGAGTCGCAGCGTGGCGATGACTACCGTCGGCGCGTGGGTGGGCACGACGCTCGCGGCAACGGTTCGCCTGAGGAGCGCCTGGCGCCGGTCTGCGCGGGCGCCTCGGCGCGCTCGCACGGTCGCATTGGCGCGACTCGCGCGTGACGCGCGACGTACCGCCCGCGGCGCCGCGTCGGGCCGGCCGCGCCGCGCCCTGCGCGAGCCGGAGACGAGTGTGTCCACGAGCATGGTGCTGCTGGCAGCCGCGCGCAGCGCACCGGCGCCGGGCACCTCGACATAAAGCCGCACCTCGCCATCGGGCAGCGAGAGCGCAGTCGCGCTGAGGCTGGCGGCAGGCGCGAGCGCCGGCCCGGCGGGGGGCGGCGAGATTTCCGAGGGGGTCGGCAGCGCGCCGAACTGGCGCCGTTCGACAAGGAACGCGTCGGCGCCGTCGGCGCTGCCGGTCACCTCGCCTACGTGCACTGGCGGCGTGTTGCCGTCGCCCCAGACCAGGTTGTCGGCGGTCGAGGAGAAAGCGAGCAGGTCGCCGCTGCTCGAGAACGAGGGCGAGAGCCCGCCGTCGTCGCTTTCTTCGTAGGGGTCTTCGCCGGCGGGCTTGGTGAGGTGGGGGTGTTCGCCGGGGCCACCGTCGTAGCTCTGCGTAACGCGCGTGAGCGTGCCGTCGGAGAGGTCGGCGTCGAACACTTCGTTCATCCCGGCTTCGGCGGCGGGAGCGCTGACGTAGGCGGGGAAGCCGAGCGGGAACTGCGTGCGCTTGGTCGTGAACGCGATTTGGGTGCCGTCGGACGAGATGTCGAAGTCGGCGATCGACGCGGTGTCCGCGAGACCCGCGGCCCCGCCGCCGGCCAGCTCGGTGATCGGCGTGAGCGCTTGGCTGCGCGTCAGGCCGGGGTGCATGTCAGCGATGTACAGATCGGTGGGCTGGCCGCTTTTGCCGCGACCGAAGTCCGTGCCGAGCGCGACGAGCGGCGCGCGCGAGACGAATGCGACGGTGTAACCGTCGGCGCTGAGGCGCGGCACGAAGAGACCGGTTCCTTCGCCGGCCATGATCCCCGACGGCGAGCCTTCGGCGAAGGCAAACGGGCCTTGGCAGGGGTCCGCCGCCGCGGGCTCCTGGGGTAGCACGGCCTCACCGCTGGCAAGGCAAGCGGGGTTCAGCGGTTCCGAGCCACCGGTGACACGCTCGGTGGGGGTTTCCGAACCTGGCGCGATGCGCCGCCACAGCGGCTCGGTGTAGAGCGGTTCGGGAGATTCGCCGGGCAGCAGCGGCGCCTGCTCGCCGATGTCCTCGCCCATCCAGGCGACGGTCGTTCCGTCGGCGCTCAGGGAAGCACCGGGCGGCGGTCCCGATTCATACGATCCGTAGGCGCGCACGGGACCAAAACCGACGGCGTCACCGGGATAGACCGCGCCATAGCTCGCGGTCGAGCCTTTTACAGTCCCCAGGACAGGTTCTTCGGTGGTGGTGGCGGTGGCGGGTTCGTAGCGCCCGCTGACGAGCCGCGTGCGGTCTTCGCGCAAGTAGCGCACGGCAACCTGCAACGCAGGGGTTTTCGGTTCGCTCGGCGTCTGCGGGTCGGTGAGGTCGGAGACCGCGGTCGTCACGAACGAGAACCTCGTCGCCGGCGGCGTCGATCGCGGAGCGCCCGATCGCAGCGGAGCCGGTCCTGGTGGCGTCGACCGGTTCGCTGGGCGCGTAGGTGAGCGGGGCGCGCGTGCCGGTCGACGCGGAGACGATGGTGAAGGCGCATTCTTCCAGCGGCGCGGAAGCGGTCGGGCTGCACGATGCGCCGGCTGGCACCGCCATGTCGCGCACGTAGACATCGACGGCTTCGGGTTTGGGGGAGGTGTCGGGCAGGTTGTTGGTAATCGCGGTCAGGCTCGCGCCTTCGTTGGTGGTGAAGCTGATGTAGCGGCCGTTTTCGCTGATCGAGGGCAGCTGCGCGTCGCCGCCGGCCACCTGTTCGATCGCACCGGTGGCCAGGTCACGCCGCCAGACGCCGGTGACGCCGCCGATCGAGCCGTCGAACGCGACGTACTGGCCGTTCCCGGAAATCGCGGGGTCGTGTGCGTATTCGGCCTGCTGCGCTTCGGCCCCGTCGACCGAGCCCGCCGAGACGAGCGAGATCGGCCCGAACACGTCCGCGCCGGCGGGCGATGACGCAGCGAGCGCAGCTGCAAGCGCAGCCGCCGACACGAGGACCAGCAGGCGCAGCCCTGGCCCTGGGCGGCTCGCTTTTGACGATCGTGCGCCACCGCGCCGCCGTGTGGGCGCGCCGCGCTGATGCCGTGCCGTGGCTGCTCTCATCCGACGCTCACCAGCCTGCGTACGACCCCGGCGACGCCAAGCTTGTCGCGCACGTCGACGACGATGCGGTAGACGCCCGGGCGGGCATAGCGGTGCAGGTAGCGGGTACGTCCGTGTGCGCTGGTGCCATCGCCGAAGTCGACGCGCACGGCGGCGGCGTCGACGCCTGAGTAGCGGTCGCGCACGCGCACGCTGAGCGCCGTGCCGTCGTGCCGCCGTGCCGCGCGCACGCTGACGGTGGGCGGCGAGTCGTCGACCTGCAGAGTGGAGGGCGCGGAGAGCGTGGACTGCCCGTCGATGTCGGTCGCGAGCACCTGCACGCGATGGCGACCGGAGCCCAAGCCGTTCGGGTTTAGATGCACTTCGAACTTTTCCGGGGGCACTGACAGCAGGTGGCCGTCGAGCACCACGTGGTAGACGAGCGGCCCGTCGGCGCTTTCGGCTGGCTGCCAGGAGATGACCGCCTGGGAGGGCCGGATCCAGCCCTTGGGGGCGGTCATGATCGTGGCGACGGGCGGCGCGGTGACCTGTGTGGCAACGATCGCAGCGTTGCCGAGCTGGCCCTGGCGCCAACCGACGAGCCCGTCGCCAAGGCCGGAGCGCCCGACGGCGAGTTCGGCGACTTCGCCGCCGGCACCGCCGCTGACGAGCGCTGTCTGCGCCGCGCCGTCGGGAAAGTCCTCGCGTATGCCGACCGCGGGGGCACCCTGTGCGCTGACGCTCGGCCATGCGGAGACACCGCCGCCGGCAGGGTTCATCACGCTTGCAGCAGACGGTTCGGGGCCGGCGAAGGGCGGCCCCAGCGAGAGCGCGGCGGTGAAGGAGCGGTTGGCGCCGATGAGCACGCGGGGAGTGCCGTTGCTGTCGTACACGAGCTGCACTTCGCGCTTTTCGTCGAGGTCAACGCTGGGCGGCCCGACGCGGGCGTTTTGGCCGCCGCTGACGTCCTGGTCGGCGACCGCGGCGCCGGCGAACTCGGCGCCGTTTTCCGATTCGCCGTCGGGCAGGACGTTGACGAAGATGCGGGGTCCGGGCAGCGGCGATCCGGGATTGGCGTCTTGGCGGTAGGCGACGACCGCCTGACCCAAGCGCGAGACGGCGACAGCGGGAGCGTCAGCGTCGGTGGTGATCGGCGCGCCGTTGTACGTGGTGGCAGTGACGGGCAGCACATAGTCGAGCGTGCTGCCGAAGATGCGCCGGGCCCAGATGCGGGCGACCCCTTCGACGTCGGGCTCCTGCCAGACGACGACGCCGTTGCCGGTCGGCCCGATCGCGATCTGCGGCGCGTTGGCCTGTGTCGGGGGACGCATCGAGGCATCCGGGTCGCGGTTGATCGCACCGAGATCCGACCAGCGGCGGCCGTCGAAGTGCGCGACACGGACCTGCTCGACGACATCGCCGGGACGCAGCAGTGGGACGTCGGCCACGGAAGGCTCGACTACGCGGTAAACGACGTCTGCCTGGCCGGTCGTGCTCATCGAGAGGTCGGGGCTAGTCCCGGTGGCTTCTTCGATATCGGGGTCGACGATCATCGCCGAGCCGAACTGTTCGGCGCCGGGTCCGAGCTCGGAGCCGAGCAGCTCGTAGACGGGCTTGCCCTGCTTGGTCGCGAAAGGAGTCGCCCATACGACGATCAGCTCGCCGCCGGAAGCAGCCGCGATCCGCGGCCAGCTGGCGGCAAAGGGCTCTTCGGTGTCCACCCGGATCGGCGCGAGCCAGTGGCCGTCGGCATAGCGCGAGACGAACAGATGTGGGACGCCCCCGACACGCTTGAGGTAGGCCAGGCCGCCGGTACCGTCTTCAGCCATCGCAACACCGCCGAAACCGACGATTTCCTCGCTGGGGCCGTCGATCGTGGTGGCGGGCAGGATCACCGCGCGCGCACTGGCAGGCACGAGCGCGAGCGTCAGCGCCGCGAGCGCCGTGGCGAACGTCGTCGGTGATCGGCGGCGCATCTCACGCAGACGCATCTCACGAGGTCGATTTGTTGAGCGCGCCCGGCGTCGGGGCATAGGCGCAGCGGAAGTTCTCGGGTTCGTAGACGGGCTGCGAGCCGGCGAAGCCGCCTTGAGTTTTGTTGCTGTAGACCGTGACGTACTGCAGCGATTCGGGCAGCGGGTCGGCTGGCAGCGGGATCGGATTGGCCTGTCCCTGGCGCGGATCGCCGGTGGCGCCTTCGCTGACACCCTCGAAGCCGGCGGCAGCGGAGCCAGCTTCAGTGGTGATCAGGGTGCTGCTCATCTCACGTTCGTCTTTGAGGCCGCGGGTGGGATCGAGGTTGATCGTCGCGGTCAGCGGCGAGTCGTGGATCGTGGACTCGAGCTTCACGCGCGCGGCGGCGCCGAGCAGTTGCGAGGCCGATGGCAGCCAGCCGCCTTCTTCCTCGCACTTCTTCGAGGCCCAGATGAAGTTGTTCTTGCCGAGCTCTTCGTGGGTCAGCGGGAAGGGCGTCGATTCCAGGCACCAGCTGCCGAGGTCAACGGTGTCTGGCGGGCAGCTGGGGACGATCTGTTCCGCAGTTTTGCCGTCGAGCCGCTTGGCGTTGCGCACCGAGCCGCTCGCCGGGATCGCGGAGGCGGGGAACTTGCCGTTGCGGCCCAGCACGAGCAGCGCGCCCGGGCGCGGCTTGGAGCTGATCGGGTGCCCGGCGAACGCGGAAACGACGGCCTGGCGGGCGGCGTCGGCGAGGCCGCTCATCGAGAAGAGGAGCGCGATCAGCGAGATGACCAGGGCAGCCCTCCCGGCGAGGCCTTCGCGCGCGCGTGCGCGCGCAGAGGTTTGTCCATGCATACGCGCGCGCGCGATCGGTCCGTTTTTTTGGACACCACCTGAACCTCCGCGTCCCGAGGCCGGGCGCCGCTGCGCCAGTCGCCTGCGCGCGGTCCTCCTCACGATCGCCCCCCGCTGCCCTCAGCCGAGGGCGAGGCGCGACGCACGTCGCGCAGGTCCTCGAGCGAGACCTCCTGGACTGTGGAGAGCACGGCCTCCAGCGCGACGCCGGAGAGCGTCTCCTGCTCTAAGAGCGCGGTGGCGGTCTCCTCGACGGAACTCCAGTTGCGGTCGAGCACGAAGGCGGCGCGCGCCTCGGCATCGCCGACGAGGCGCTCGACCTCGTTGTCGATCACGTTGAGCGTCTCGGGGCCGACCGAGCCGAGGTCCTGCAGCGAGGCGCCAAGGAAGACCTCGCCGCTCTTCTCGCCGATCGTGACGAGCCCGAGGGCCGGGGACATGCCAAAGGAGGTGACCATCGAGCGCGCGAGCGCGGTGGCGGCGTGGAGGTCGTCGTTGACGCTGGTGGAGTGGTTGCCGAAGGCGATGCGCTCGCCGGCGAGGCCGGCGACGATCGCGATCAGCTGGCGCTGCAGGTCGGCTTCGCTCATGATGATCTGGTCGCGATCGCTGAGCATGTGCGCAGCGGTGCCGAGCTGGCGCCCGCGGGCGACGATCGAAAGCTTGCGGGTGGAGGTGGTCTGGCCGAGCGCATCGGTGACGACGGCGTGGGCGGACTCGTGGATCGCGATCAGCCAGCGCTCCTCGGCGCTGAGGATGTGCTTCTTGGCGGGCCCGGCGACAACGCGGTCGATCGCCTCCTCGAGCGTCGCCTGGTCGATCTCGACGCGACCGTCACGGACGCTGAGCAGCGCGGCCTCGTTGACGACGTTGGCGAGCTCGGCACCGGAGAAGCCGGGTGTCTGGCGCGCTACCTCCTCGAGGTCGGCGTCGGCCGCAAGCGTGCGCTTCTTGCCGTGCAGGCGCAGGATCTCGTGGCGGCCGTGGACGTCGGGGACATCGACGACGACCTGGCGGTCGAAGCGGCCCGGGCGCAGCAGCGCGGGGTCGAGGATGTCGGGGCGGTTGGTGGCGCCCATCACGACGAGGCCGCCGTCGCCGGCGAAGCCGTCCATCTCGACGAGGATCTGGTTGAGCGTTTGCTCGCGCTCGTCGTTGCCCTGGCCGATGCCGGCGCCGCGCTTGCGCCCGGCGGCGTCGAGCTCGTCGATGAAGATGATCGCGGGGGCGGCTTTGCGGGCCTTGGCGAAGAGGTCGCGCACGCGCGCGGCGCCGACGCCGACCAGCGACTCGACGAAGTCCGAGCCCGAGAGCGAGAAGAACGAGGCATCGGCTTCGCCGGCGACGGCCTTGGCGAGCAGCGTCTTGCCGGTGCCGGGGGGGCCGACGAGCAGCACGCCCTTGGGCGCGGCGGCGCCGACGCGCAGGTACTTGGAGGGGTCGGCAAGGTAGTCGCGGATCTCGCGCAGCTCGGCCACCGCCTCGCCGGCGCCGGCGATGTCGGCGAAGGTAATGCGGTCGGCGGTGCCCTTGCCCTTGCGACGACCTTTGCCGGCGAACTGCGAGAAGGCGGCGATGCCGCCCGCGGCGCCCTCGGCGCCTTGGCGAGTGAAGAACGAGAACAGGCAGACGAGCAGCAGGATCGGGATCAGGAACTGGACGATGATCGTCTTGGTGCCCTTGCCCGACTGCTGGTCGACTGTGATCGAGGCGCCACTGGATTCGAGTTCGTGCAGGAGCGTTTGCGTCTGCGCGCCGGAGGCGGGATAGGCCGCCCACAGCGCCCGGTGGACGCCGCCGGCGAGCCCGAGCGACGCGGCGAACGCCGCGGTTTTCGCCGCGGTTCGTGCTTCGCGAGCGCGCGCTTGGGCGAGCGCACGTCGCGCGGCGGCGCTCAGGTGACGCGGCGCGGGCGGCACTGGTGCTTGGGGTGCAGGCGGCGTGGCGACCAGCTCGACGCGGTTGTCGTGGTCGAGCAGGACGGCGGTGGCGATCTCGTGGTTGCCGGCGAGACGGTGGACGTCGCTGATCGGCACCTGCGTGCCGGCGCTGCTCGGCGCGATCGAGCCGAGCAGGGTGGCGAAGGCGATCGCGAGCCCGGCCGAGGCGAGCAGCAGGAAGACGGAGATTGGGTCGCGCGTGAGGATGCGGCGCGTGCTCTGCGCGAAGTCGCCGAGCGTGACGAGCACCGGGCTGCGGCGGTTGGCCAGGCCCGAGCGCACGGCGGGGCGGGCACCGGGCGGCAGGTTGCCGTTGGCGCGTCCGTTGCCGGATGCGCCACCGTCGCCGGCGGCGGGAGGCGGCGGCGGCGCAGCGGGAGTGTCGTCGTGAGCGGGGTCGTCGGTCATGGCAGTACACCCCGGGCCGAGGGCCGGCCGGGGGAAGGCGGGTGGTTGATGGGGAGGGCAGCGGCGGCGCTCGCCGCGACTGACGCAGGTCTACCGAAGCATCGGGGAAAAGGAAAGTGCGCTTCACAAAAACGAAACATCGCCAGGGCGCGTCAAACCTCGCGTGGCTGACAGCACGGTTACTCACACGACCGGCGGGACTCTCCCGTTGCGCATCGGCAGGCCGCGGCCATGTAGATGCGCCTCGCAGCGCAGGGCGGCAACGCCCCCCATCCCCTCTCCCTCACTAACCCATACACACAGGTCTGGCCTTGTATCCAAAGTCTGGCCTTTTATCCAGATCGTCACCAGAATTTCTCCATACGGACACCGCCTGTTTACGTGCCGCGCGGGGCGTGCAGCAGAGACTGTGGCCTCCTCGAAGGAGGCGCCTGGATGCCCCGCGCTCCCCTGTGGCCCCAGATGCCGTTGTGTCGTTTCGCTGATTCCGAATAGTCCTGCAACGTCATAAGGAGCTGATGTCGTCGTGCGCGCCCATCGCACCCTCGTATTGTCGCTTGTCGCCGTCCTCGCGCTTGCAGCGCCCGCCGCAGCAGGCGCCGCACGGGCCCTGATCATCGGAGGCTCCACCTCCGTGCTGCCGCTGATGCAGAAACTCGCAGCCGCGTACCACCACCAGTTCCCGCACATCCCCGAACCGAAGGTGAGCGGCGGTCAGTCGGACATCGGTATCGCGGGTGCGTCGAGCGGGCGTTTCGACATTGGCGACTCTTCGCGCGACCCGTTGAGCACCGACCCGAAAGGTCTCGTTTTCACGAAGATCGCGCGCGACGGGATTTGCGTGATCACCAACAACCGGAACCCGGTGGCAAACTTCTCCCAGGAAACGATCCAGCACATCTTTAGTGGCGCGACCCGCAACTGGAGCGAAGTGCCGGGCGCGGCGTCGACGGGCCCGATCGATCTGTTCGACCGCGATGGCGCGTCGGGTACGCAGGACGCGTTCCAGAACATTTTCATGGGCGAAGACCTGCGGATCTCGCCGAGCGCGAGCCAGGAGGCTTCGAACGGGCTCGAGCAGAGCGCGGTGGGCGCGGACGCGAACGCGATCGGGTTCGTGTCGTTCGCGTACACGGGCGGCGTACACGCAGCCTCCTACCAGGGCGTGGCTTGCAATTTGCGCAACGCCAAGTCGGGCCAGTACGGCGGCGTGCGCAACTTCTGGATGGTGACCAAGGGCTCGCCGAAGGGCGAAGCGGCCAAGTTCATCGCCTGGGTGACGAGCGGCAACTCGACCACTAAAAAAATCATCGGCTCGAGCTGGATCGCGATTCACTGATCGCCGAGCTGGCTCGCCCCGGCGAAGCGGCACAGTAAGTGAGCGGGCGATGAGCGCACAGAGCACAGGGCTCGCAGGCGGTAGCAGGGGCGCGTCCGGACGCCGGGACGCGCCCCGCGAGCGCAGGGCTGCGCACCTGATCGACGCCGCGCGCGACCGGCGCGTCGAGTTCGCGCTCGGCGCGGTCGCGGTCGGCGTGATTGCGCTGATCGTGCTGATCCTCGTGACGGTGCTGATCAATGGCTGGCCGTCGTTCGCGGCTAACGGACTGAGTTGGTTCGGCCCGGGCGGGGATGTCGTCACGCAGTTCCGTGCGATGCAGTCGGGCATCCCGCTGACAGGCCACTCGATCCTGTACTTCCGCGCGTGGCCGCTGATCTGGGGGACGCTGCTGACGACGGTCGGCGCGGTGGCGATCGCGCTGGTCGTCTCGACGCTGGCGGCGGTCTTCCTGACGGAGTTCGCGCCGGTGCCGGTGCAGCGCGTGCTGGCACCGGTAGTGCGACTGCTGGCGGGAGTGCCGTCGGTGATCTACGGGCTCGTGGGAATCGTCGCGATCGTGCCGTGGATCAACGAACACCTGATCGGCAACGCGCGGCGGCAGTCGGTCGCCTACGTGGTGCAGCTCAGCGGCGCGAACCTGTCGACCGCGGTCGTGATCTTGACGGTGATGATCCTGCCGATCATGGTCGCGATGACGGCGAACGCGCTGACGGCGGTGCCGACGTCGTGGCGCGAGGGCTCGGCCGCGCTCGGCGTGAACCGTTGGCGCACGGTCTGGCGGGTCTCGCTGCGCGCGGCGCGCCCGGCGATCGCGGCGGGCACGGTGCTGGCGACGGCGAGGGCGCTGGGCGAGGCGATCATGCTCGCGATGGTGTCGGGCGGGCGCCCGTTCGAGGCCAATCCGCTCGACGGTCTGACATTCCTGTTCGAGCCGGTGGAGACGCTGGCCGCGGCGATCCTGCAGGAATTCGGCGGGCAGACGAACACGCCGATCGGCCACACGGCGTACGCGATGGGAGCGGTGCTGTTGTTCTCGGCGGCGATGCTGTCGTTCACGAGCTGGGTCGTGCGCCAGCGGTTGCGTCGTTACGGGGTGGGGGCGTGAGGGCCGCGACCGGACATTCGCAGGCATTGACAACGACCTCGCGCGCAGGCGCGCTCGCACGCACGCACACACGCGCACGGGCGCGCGCGCACACACAGGCGCACGCACGCGCGCACACACGCACGCGCGCACACGCGAATCGCGCCCCGAACGCAATACACCCACACCCCCCCAACCCCAGCGCCAACTCCAACTCCAACTCCAACTCCAACTCCAACTCCAACTCCAACTCCACCACAGCAGACTCGCAGCTGCCAATCGAGACCAGACGGCTGCTGCTGGGCGGCCATCGCTACCGCGCACGGCGGTATGGGCTATGAGCGCGGGCGCGATCGAGCAGAAGCCGCCGGCGGTCGTTCGCCCGAAGCGGGAAACAACGGCGTCATGGCCGGTCGCCGACCGGATCGCCTACCTGCTGTGTTGGGCCGTGGGAATCGGGCTGTGCGTCGTGGCGGTGGGGATTGTGGTGTTGATGCTCGGGAAGGGGATTTCGCAGTTGCGGTTGGAGCTGCTGGTGCAGGCACCGGCAGCGTCGCTGCACCAGAACCCAGTCGGGCGGCTTTTCGACGCCGATCGTCGGGACGCTGATCGTGACGGCGGTTGGCATCGCGGTCGCGGTGCCGGTGGCGGTGGCGGTGGCGACGTGGCTGAACGAGTACCGGCGTCCGTATTGGCTGGCGCGCGCGGTGGAGTCGGGGATCGAGACGATCGCAGGGATCCCGAGTATCGTGCTGGCGCTGTTCGGGTTGCTGATTTTCGCAAGGCCCATCTTCGGGTTCCTGTCGGGCAGCGCAAACAACGGGTCGGTCACCGGCCAGTCGTTTCTCGTCGCGGGGCTCGTGATGGGGCTGCTCGCGGTGCCGCTCGTGACGGGCACGGTGCTGGAGGGGTTCCTGCAGCTGCCGCCGCGGCTGCGCGAGGCGTCGTTCGCGCTGGGCAAGACGCGCACGACGACCGCTCGGCGGGTGCTACTGCCGGCGATCCGCCCGGCGATCGCGAGCGGCACGGTACTGGGAATGGGCCGAATCATCGGCGATACAGCGATTATCTGGGTGCTGTTGGGGAGCACGCTGCACAACGTCCCGGTCGGTGGCACGCCGGTCCTGGGCACGCTGCGCGGCACGGGCTCGACGCTGACAAGCTACGTGTACAGCAATGCGGCGGGCGAAGGCAACTCTCCACAGAAGGCTTACGCGGCGGCGTTCGTGCTGCTGCTGATGGTGCTGGCGCTGAACGCGCTCGTGACGGGTCTGAGCGGGGGACGTTCGCGCTACGCGCTGAACGGGGCGGGGAGGCGGTGAGCGACGGGTGGCGCGCGTGATACCGACAGAGCAGCGCAGCGGCGCTGGCGCCGGTGGCAGCAGCAACGCCGGCGGCGAGAGCAGCAGCAGTGGCGGCGGCAGCAGCAGTGGCGGCAGCAGCAGCAGTGGCGGCAGCAGCAGCAGTGGCGGCGGCAGCAGCAGCGAGCGCAGTAGAGCGGCGCAGAACGAGGTGCACAGCGACGGGCATAACCGCAGCGGCCGGGAGGAGGCTGCGCGGACGATGCCCCCGCCCGTGCGCCGCATCGTCGTCGAGCGCCAGCCGCGGGTGATCTCCCCGCCGCCCCCCGCGAAGGCGCCGGGCGACGGCTATGGCGACGGAGCGACAGGCGGGGTAGTCGCGACCAGGAGCATGGGGTGGCACGCCGCAAGGCCTGGGGCGGCGGCGCTCGAGCGGATGCACGTGGAATCGGTGTCGCTGGCGTACGGAGAGAAGTGGGTGGTGCGGGATGTGAGCCTGCCGGTACGCCGGGGGGAGGTGCTGGCGTTGATCGGCGCGAGCGGGTCGGGCAAGACAACGCTGCTGCGGTCGCTGAACCGGTTGACGGAGATCACCGCGGGGGCGGGACGCGCGGGCCGGATCACGCTCGACGGGGAGGAGATCCACGAGATCGAGGTCAACGCGCTGCGCCGGCGGGTGACGATGGTCTTCCAGCAGCCCAACCCTTTCCCGATGAGCATTTTCGAGAACGTGGCGTACGCGCTGCGGGAGGCCCCGGCGGGCCCGGGACGGCGCCGGCGGCGGCTGCGACGCAAGCAGCTGGAGCCGGCGGTGCGCGAGGCGTTGCGTCGCGCGGGACTGCACGACGAGGTCGGCGACGACCTCGACCGCCCGGCGCTGGCGCTGTCGGGCGGCCAGCAGCAGCGGCTGTGCATCGCAAGGGCGTTGGCAGCCAACCCCGAGGTGCTGCTGCTCGACGAGCCGTGCTCGGCGCTCGACCCGATCTCCACGGCGACGATCGAGGAGTTGATCGTGGGGCTGCGCGAGAGCGTGGCGGTGGTGATCGTGACGCACAACCTGCAGCAGGCGCAGCGGGTCGCCGACCATGTCGCATTCATGCATCTGGGTGAGCTGATCGAGTACGGAACAGCGGAGCAGGTGTTCGAAAACCCCCGCCAGCAGCGCACCCGCGACTACATCGCTGGGGCCTTCGGCTGAGGCGATGAGGATTTGGAAGAGGGCCGCCTGCGGCGGCCGGGGATGGGGGGCCTCGCCGCGGTGCGCGCTCGTGGCCCTGCTGGCGGCGGCGGTTGCGCTCGGCGGTTGCGAGAGCAGCCAGGAACGCAGCGCGCAGCTGGAACACGAAGCCAAGCACCAGCTGGGAGCGGTGGCACACGGCCTCGCGATCGCACAGGCGAGCACGCAGGTGAAGGTGGTCGCGACGCAGGCGCTGCACAGCTCGGAAGGCAGTGCGGCGGTGGTCACGCTGCGCAACACCTCGACGCACGCGCTGCGCGACGTGCCGCTGGCGATCACGGTCAAGGGCGCCTCGGGGACGGTGCTCTACCGCAACAATGCGGCTGGGCTGGAAGCCGCGTTGACCTCGGTGGCGCTGCTCGAGCCGGGAGCAAACTTCACATGGGTGGACGATCAGGTCCAGGCCGGTGAAGCGCCGGCGAGCGTGAGTGCGGAGGCCGGCGAAGCCCGGCCGGCGAGCGGCCCGGCGCCGGCGATCCGCCTGACGGGAGTACACGCGACCACGGCGCCGGAAGCGGGTGTGGCGGGAATCGTCGCCAACGAGTCGGACGTAGCCCAAATCGGTCTGGTCGTCTACGGCCTTGCCCGCCGCGGTGGGCAGATCGTGGCGGCGGGCAGGGCGGTACTGAGCGAAGTCGGGGCGCACGCGAGCGCACCGTTTCAGGTGCTGTTCATCGGTGGCGCGCAGGGCGCAAAGGTCGAAGCGAGCGCCCCGCCGACAACGTTCTGAGTGCTCCGGGCAAGCACTCCCTACATCCCCGCTCTCCGCGCGACGCTCACCCGCGCCGCCCGCGCTGCTTGAGCGTGATGCCCTCGAGCACGTGCGCAACGGTCTCGCAGGCATCGACGGCGGCCTCGAGGGACTCGAAGATGTCCTTCCAGCGGATCACGACCATCGGGTCGATGCCGCCGGCGAAGAGGGAGGCGACGGCGTCGCGCTGGAGGCGGTCGCCCTCGTTCTCCAAACGGTGGATCTCGACGAGGTGGGGGGCGAGGTCGGTGCCGGTGCGCAGGCAGCGCAGCGCGCGGGCGATTTGCTCGCCGGCGCCGACGAGGACGTCGGCGAACTCGACGGCCTGCTCCATCGGGGCTTCGACGCCGTAGAGCACCATTTGGGCGGCGGCATGCTCGATGTAGTCGACGATGTCGTCGAGCGCAGTGGCGAGCGCGTAGCCGTCGCTGGTGACGAATGGCGCGCGCACGCGGCCGCCGCTGAGGCGGTGGATGGTGTCGTGGGTGATGCGGTCGCCCTCCTGCTCGCAGACCTTCAGGTCGCGGGCGAGCGAGGCGTGCTCGGGGAAGTCGCGCAGCATGTCGCGCAGCAGCAGGCCGGCGCGCTGCACGTTGCGACCGGCCTCCTCGACAAGCTCCATCAGAGCTACGTCGGTGCCACGCCGCAGGAAGCTCATCGGGCGAGAATATAGGCCCGGTCGCGAGCCCGACGCCGCCTCGCGGCTCCCGCATCGCTTTTTACAAGATTTTCACCAGGGGATCACGAATTGGCAACTATCGAGACTTGACGCTGCCCGATTCTGCGACGCTGTGGAAAACTCGCGCGGGCACGGTGGGACCTTGCAGGCTGGGGCACACGTAACCTCGCGGACCGGCGCTGAGCACCACGCTGCGGATCGCACCGCGGGCGACGCAGCCAGCCGCGTGGACGCTCGCCAGCACAACACGCTGTACGCGGGCGAGCTGGAGATCAGGACCCGCGAGGGCCTGGTGCTCGCGACGGGCCAGGCGTTGCGGCTGTCGGTGCGCGAGTTTGGCCTGCTGGTGGCGATGGCGGAGCGCAGCGGCGCAATCGTGACGCGCGAGGAGCTGTACGGCGTGGTCTGGGGCGGTGAGCTACGAGCGGGTGACCGCTCGGTCGACGTGTATGTTTCGAAGCTGCGGACCAAGCTCGAAGCGGCGATGCCGGACCGCCGCTTCATCCACACCCATCCAGGCTTCGGCTATCGCTTCCAGCCGCAGCCTTCACGAAATTTTCACAACCCGGCCATCGTCGACTAGCAGAGTGGTACGTGCCCAGCCGGACGCTTGGCGTGCGGATCACTTGGGACAAGCATTCGGGCCCCTGCCTGGATGAGATACCGCGGTCCGACGGGGCGGGGAGCGCGGGCACAGGAGCAGCGATCGCCCTCCGTCCTTCAATCTCCGTGAACCCTAAGCAGAGGGAGACTCAGCAGTGATCATCAAGCACAAGGCAGTGGCGACCTTTGGCGTCGCGGCGCTCTCACTCGCTCTTGCCGCCTGCGGCTCGAGTTCGTCCAACACGACCGGCTCTTCGACCTCGGCGGCGGCGAAGTCGAGCGCTGCGACGATCTCCGGCGCGGGCTCGACGTTCGCGGCGCCGGTGTACGAACAGTGGGGCTCGCAGCTGGCAAGCTCCGGCCTGACCGTCAACTACCAGGCCGTCGGCTCGGGCGCCGGCGTGACCGCGCTGGAAGGCAAGACGGTCGACTTCGGCGCGAGCGATCCGCCGTTGAAGGCAGCTGAAGAAACGGCGCTGAAGAAGGTCGGCGAACCGGTGATGATCCCGATGTTCCTCGGTGCGATCACGGTGTCCTACAACCTGCCGGGGGTGCAGACGGGCCTGAAGCTCGACGGCCCGACCATTGCGGACATCTTCCTGGGCAACATCAAGACGTGGAACGACCCGAAGATCAAGGCGCTGAACCCGGGCGTGTCGCTGCCGAGCACGCCGATCACCGTGATCCACCGCTCGGACTCCTCGGGCACGACGGCCGGCTTCACGGGCTTCCTGGCGGCGGTCGACCCCGAATGGAAGAGCAAGGTCGGCTCGGGCAAGGACGTGCCGTGGCCGGTGGGTACGGGCGAGAAGGGCAACGCGGGCGTCGCCGGCGGCGTGCAGCAGACGACGGGCGCGGTCGGCTATGTCGAGCAGGCTTACGCGCTGCAGCACAAGTTCACGTACGCCGATGTGAAGAACAAGGCAGGCAACTATGTGGCGCCTACGCTGACGTCCACGAGCGCAGCCGCGGAAGGCATCGAACTGCCGGCCAATCTGGGCTTCGCGATCAAAAACCCGAGCGCCCCGCAGGCCTACCCGATCACCTCGCAGACGTTCGTGGTGGCCTACAAGGACATGTGCAAGGCGGGCGTCCCGGGTGGCAAGTCGGCCGCGGAAGGCGTGGTGAAGTTCCTGAACTACGGCCTGAACGAAGGGCAGACGATTCTTTCGCAGGCCGATTACGCGGCGCTCCCGGCAGCGATCCTGGCCAAGTCGAAGGCAGCGGTCGCAGGACTGGAATGCGAAGGCTCGCCGTTGAGCTGATACCTCCGCTGGAGGGCGCGGCGGTCGGCACCGAGTCGGCTGCCGCGACCCTCTAGGCTGGTGGGCGCTGTGGAGGCTGCCTCGATCTCAAGCGGCGATCGCTCCTCATTGCTGGAGCGTTCGGCGCTTGCGCGCCTGCCCGACCGCGCTCTGAAGTACGGGCTGACGGCGCTGGCGGCGCTGATCCTGGTCCTGATCGTCTACTTCTTCATCCGCCTGTTCGGCGAAGCGCGACCGGCGTTCGCCGCGGAAGGCGTGTTCGGCTTCGCGTTCCACAACAACTGGAATGTGAGCGCCGAAAAATACGGAGCGCTGCCGTTGGTGGTCGGCACGCTGATCACCTCGGCGCTGGCGCTGCTGATGGGAGTACCGATCGCGGTGGCGGCCGCGATCTACCTGACCGAGCTGTGTCCGCGGCGGCTGCTGACGCCGTTGACGATGCTGGTGGAGCTGCTGGCGGCGGTGCCGTCGGTGGTGTACGGGTTGTGGGGGATCTTCTTCCTGGCGCCCAAACTGCAGGGCGCGGAGCAGTGGGTTGCGGATCGGCTGTCGTTCGTCCCGTTCATCGGCGGGGGCACGGTGACGATCCCCAACTACTTCATCGCGGGGTTGATTCTCGCGATCATGATCCTGCCGATCGTGAGCGCGATCGCGCGCGAGGTGATGGCGACGGTGCCGGCGGATCAGAAGGAGGCGGCGCTTGGCCTTGGCGCGACGCGTTGGGAGATGATCCGGATGGCGGTCGTCCCGTACTGCCGGTCGGGGATCGTGGGGGGAGCGATGCTGGGCCTTGGGCGTGCGATCGGCGAGACGATCGCGGTGACGATCGTGATCGGCGACGCGCCGCAGCTTGGAAAACACCTGTTCGGGCAGGGCTACACGCTGGCGGCGGTGATCGCGAACGAGTTCGGCGAGGCGACGGGGCTGCACCGCTCGGCGCTGTTCGCGGCGGCGCTGGTGCTGTTCGTGCTGACGCTGTTCGTGAACGCGCTTGCGCGCCTGTTCGTGATTCGCGCGGCGCGGGCGGGCGGCGGCGGATCGGCAGGCAAGGGCGAGAACCTTGGCGACCTGGGCACGGCGGCGGCGGTGGGGGCGTGATGCGTGCGCTCCCGCATGCCACCCCGCCCAGCCTGATGGAGCTGAGGGCCTGCGCCCCCACCCGCTTGCCAATCACGCAGGCCAAGATCCGATGAGCACACACGCGCTCACCACCGATCGCTTGGCTCGTTTCGCTGTCAGCCCGCGCCGGCGGCGCGCCGATCGGCTGGCGCGCGGGATGCTGCTGGCCTCGACGCTGATCGCGCTGGTGCCGCTGGCGCTGGTCCTCTACTACTTGCTGGTGAAGGGGCTCGGCGCGTGGAGCTGGAGCTTCTTCACGACGGACCCGACGGGGAACACGTTCTTCAAAACGTCGAGCATCGGCGGTATCAGGAGCGCGATCATCGGGACGATCGAGATGGTCGCGCTGGCCGCCGCGATCTCGGTGCCGGTTGGGGTGGGGGTGGCACTGTGGCTGGTGGAGTTCGGCAAGGGGAGCCGGTTTGCATCGGTGGTGCGTTTCTTCGTGGACGTGCTGACGGGCGTGCCGTCGATCGTGTTCGGGCTGTTCATCTACATCGTGTTGATCGTCGGCACGGGCTCGACGTACGCCGGGTACAAGGGCTCGCTGGCGCTGTCGCTGCTGATGCTGCCGATCGTGATTCGCTCGGCGGAGGTGATGCTGGCGCTCGTCCCGAATGCGCTGCGCGAGTCGGCGCTCGCGCTGGGGGCGGCGCGCTGGAAGGTGGTCTTCCGGATCGTGCTGCCGACGGCTGCGACGGGGATGCTCACGGGGATGCTGCTCGCGGTTGCGCGCGCGGCGGGCGAGACCGCGCCGCTGCTGTTCGCGGCGGGCGCGACCAACAAGGAGACGCTGAACCTGGGCCAGTTCATGAATTCGTTGCCGACGCAGATATACAAGGACGTCACCTCGCCGACGGAATCGGTGGTAAACCGTGCGTGGGGAGCGGCTTTGACGCTGGTCGCGATGATCCTGATCCTGAATCTGGTCGCCCGTCTGGTGGCGCGAAGGAGCCGTATGACATGAGCAGCGAGGTATCGCGCACACGGGCCGCACTTGACGTAGCGGCATCGAGCGGCGCCGGCGGCGGACCATCCGCAGCTGCGTCGGCGGGTGCCGACGCGTCGCCGGCGCGGGACCCCTACTCTCAAGAGACGATGCTCGAGCCCGGCCGTCAGCCCTCCCCACCTGCGCCGTCGGACACGGGAGCGGCCACGGAGCTGAAGGCGGCCCAGACCCCACACGCAGCGATCGGGCCGGCGCCCGCGGTCACACTGGAGGGGCTGCGCGCGTTCTACGGCAGCTCCGAGCAGGTGAAGGGCGTCGATCTCGACTTCCCCGACAATCAGGTGACCGCGATCATCGGCCCGTCGGGCTGCGGCAAGTCGACGATGGTGCGCTGCATCAACCGGATGCACGAGGAGATCGCCGGCGCGCGCGCCGAGGGCCGGGTGCTGCTGGACGAGGTGGATGTGTACGACCCGGCGGTCGATGTGATCGCGGTGCGGCGCGCGATTGGGATGGTCTTCCAGAAGCCGAACCCGTTCCCGACGATGTCGATCTTCGACAATGTCGCGGCGGGTTTGCGGTTGACGGCGCGCCGCGGCGATCTGCAGAACCGCGTCGAGGCGGCGCTGCGCGGGGCGGGTTTGTGGGATGAGGTGCGCGACCGGCTGTCGAGCCCGGGGGTGGGGCTGTCGGGCGGCCAGCAGCAGCGCCTGTGCATCGCACGATCGCTCGCGGTCGACCCGGAGGTGCTGTTGATGGACGAGCCGTGCTCGGCGCTGGACCCGATCGCGACGCTGAAGATCGAGGAGCTGATCGAAGAACTCAAGCAGCGGATCACGATCGTGATCGTGACGCACAACATGCAGCAGGCGGCGCGGGTCGCGGACCGCACGGCGTTCATGCTGGGTGGCGAGCTGATCGAGGTGGGCCAGACCGAAGACATCTTCACCAGACCCGCAGATACACGTACCGAGGAATATGTCACCGGAAAGTTCGGCTAGCGCGCCGGTCTCGTCCGCGTCGGTGGCGGGCAGCAGCGTGCTGCATCCGCGCCAGCACTTCCAGCAACAGTTGCAGGAACTGGAGCAGCGGGCGCTTGGCGGCCTCGACATCATCGTCGAGCAGCTCGACCGGGTGCTGGAGGCGCTCGAGCACCAGGACGTCGAGCTGGCGCAGATGGTCGTCGCCGACGACGATCGGGTCGATGGGCGCTATCTGGAGATCCACCAGGGGATCCTGTCGCTGCTCGCGCTGCAGGCGCCGGTGGCGGGCGATTTGCGGGTGGTGGCGGCGTTGTTGCACGTGATGAAGAACATCGAGCGAATGGGCGATCAGTGCGTGAACATCGCCAAGCTGATCCCGCTCTCGGGTCACGAGCCGCCGGTGCGCCGGGAACTGCTCGACGCGCTGCTGAAGATGGGCGCCCATGCGCGCTCGGAGGTGACGCAGAGCAAGGCGGCGTTCGCGGGACGCGACGTCGAACTGGCCGAGGACCTGGTGCGCCAGGATCGCGCGATCAACCGTTTGAACCGCGAGATCTTCCAGATGGCGCTGGCGGTGGGCGACGATGCGGACACGCGTGAATGGGCGATGCACATGATTCTCGTCGCGCGCGCGTTAGAGCGGATCGGCGATAACGCGGTGGACATCGGCGAGCAGGTGGCGTTCGTCGTGACGGGCTTATTTCGCGAGTTCTCGGACTCCTCGCACCCGCTGCCGGGCGGCAACTTGCTGCGCTGAGAGCGGACGCGCAGAGGGGACGTTATTTTCCTCCTTGCTCGCCCCTCCTGCTCTTTCCCCTGCTCCTCCCCTCCTCAGCTCTGCTCCCGCTCCCTCCACACTCCTCCCCCTCGCCGGTCTCCCTTCGCCCCCTTTGCGCCTCCCGGCCACCCCAGTTCGTCGGTGATTGCGGCTTGGCTCTGTGAAGATCCTGTGACCCTGGCGCCAGAAGACGACACGGGAGCGGTGTTTGCCCTTACACTGCGCCTCGCGATGACGGAGAGTATCCGCGCCGAGCCGGGGGGCCAGCTGGACGCACGTGGTCCCTCCCCAACAGCAGCCCCACTGCGCATCGCTGTTCTCGACCGCGACAGCGGCTTCATTCAGGTACTGAGCAAGCGGCTGGACCGGCTCAGCTGGGAGCACCGCGTGCTCGCCAGCCCGGTGCCGGCGGATGCGGTGGTGGCGATGCGCCTGTCGGCGCTGGTGGTCGACCTCGCGATCCTGGGACCGCAGGCGTGGAGCTGGCTGGAGCGGCTGTGCGAGGCGCTGCCGGAGCTGGGGATCGTCGTGTGCACGGGCCCGTCGACTGTGGCTCAGCGGGTGCGCGGCCTGCGCTTGGGCGCGGATGACTGGATCACCAAGCCGTGCCACCCGGAGGAGGTGATCGCGCGCGTGCAGAGCGTCGTGCGCAGGCGCCGCCACAGCACGGGCCGCACGGAGGCCAAGAGCGTGACGGCGGGCGAGGTCGTGATCCGCTCGGATCGCTTCCAGGCGTTCGTGGGCGACACGAGCATCGATCTGACGCGGCGCGAGTTCGAGCTGATCGAGCTGCTGGCAGGTGCCGAGGGCAGGGTGCTCGAGCGCGAGGAAATCTACTCGCGGCTGTGGGGCTACGCGATGGTGCGGGGCGACCGCTCGGTGGACGTGTTCGTGCGCAAGCTGCGCCAGAAGCTTGAGAAGGCGTCGCCGAAATGGCGCTACATCCACACGCACTTCGGGATCGGCTACCGTTTCGCAGCCGAGCCGATCGGCGCCGAGCGCGCGGCGCAGGAAGCGCAGGACGGTGTTGGCGCAGGGCTCGACGATGTCGGTGGAGCGCCGGCGGCCGCGAGGGGCGATCTACAGCTCGACGGGGGCGGCAGCGGCGGCGATCAGCGCAAGCTCGCTCGGACGCAGGAGCAGGGTCAGCTCGCCGGCAGCGTGCGCTGAGGGGGAGGGTGCGCGCCCTGCGGGCGCGCTGAGGCGTACAACCGCGAGGCCGCCCTTCTTGAGGTCGATCTGCGCGCCGGTCAGCTCGGCGACGACGCTCGAGAGGTCGGGCTCGTGCCCCACGACAAGCAGGCGCGCCCGCGGCCCGAGGTCGGCGAGCGCCGCGAACGCCAGACGGCCGTCGAAGCCCGCGCTGAGCGGCTCGTGGACGGTGAGGCCGCTTGGCGCGCTGGAGGGAGGCTCCGCACGCTCCTCCCAGGCGGCGAGCGCAAGCGTCGCGGTGCGCAGGGCGCGCTCCTTGGGGCTGCTGAGGATCGCATCGAACTCGACGCGCAGCCGCGCGAACGTTTCGCCGGCGACCTTCGATTGCCGTTCGCCCCGCTCGGTGAGACGCCGCTCGAAGTCGGAGCGGGTTCCGTGCGGCTCGGCGTCCGCGTGACGTAGCAACCAGAGCTGACGCGCCATGTACGTGGCTGTCACACTAGATCATCGAAGGGTGATCGTGCTTCGCCGGCCTGCGGCCGGCTGCGCCTCATTGGACCAATAACGAGGGGCAGGTCGGCCTGCTTGCGAGCGACTGGCTGCGCCACCCTTTTGGCGAGACCGCCCACGATGTAGCGTTTGCGGAGGAGACATGAGCGACGAGAGTCAAACGGGAGCTTCTGCCCTGCGCACGCAAGGCGAGCGGCACCCCGGTGAGAACCTGCGGGACCCGAGGCTGTACATCAACCGCGAGTTGTCCTGGCTGGACTTCAACGAGCGCGTGCTGCAGCTCGCCGAGGACGAGCAGGTGCCGTTGATGGAGCGCGTGAAGTTCTGCGCGATCTACACGACGAACCTCGACGAGTACTACATGGTGCGGGTGGCGGGTTTGCACGACCAGATCGAGGCGGGTGTGGAGAATCCGTCGCAGGACGGTTTGACGCCTTCACAGACGATCGCGCGGATTCACGAGCGGGTACGTGCGCTGGGCACACGCTTGAGTGACTGCTTCGAGGGCCGGCTGCGGCCGGCTCTCGCCGAGCACGGGATCCGCATCGTGGGTTTCGAGCAGCTCGACGGCGCGCAGCGCGCAGAGCTGGCGCGCCACTTCCAGAAGGTCGTCTTCCCGGCGCTGACGCCGTTGGCGGTCGCGCCGGGGCGTCCCTTCCCGTACATCTCCAACCTGTCGCTCAGCCTGGCGGTGCTGGTGCGCGACCCGGTAACCGGCCAGACCGTGTTCGCGCGCGTGAAGGTGCCGACGGAGATCCTGCCACGGTTCATCGCGGTGGGGCCGTCCGAGAGCGAGGAGGGCGCGAGCGAGCGCGGTGGTGGTAGTAGTGGCGGCCCGGCTGGCAATCACGCGAACGGCGGTCCCAGCGACGAGACGGATGCGCGCGGCGCGCTCGGGACCGGCGCCGGCCCGGCGCGCACCCCGGCTGAGCCGCAGGTGACGACGCTGGTGCCGCTGGAGGACGTGATCGCCCACCATCTCGACGCGCTGTTCCCGGGGATGGAGATCGTCGACTACGACGTGTTTCGCGTCACGCGCGACGCAGACCTCGAGGTCTCCGACGACGCGGCGGATCTGCTGCAGGCGGTCGAGGACGAGCTGCGACGGCGGCGCTTCGGGGAGGTTGTGCGCGTAGAGCTGGGCACGCGCTGCTCGGCGGAGCTGCGTGGCGAGCTGGCCGAGCTGCTGGAGATGGCCGAGAGCGAGATCTACACGGTGGAAGGCTTGCTCGATATGGGCGCGGTGTGGCAGATCGTGCGGCTGCCGGGTTTGCCGGAGTTGCGCGACGCGCCGACGAGCGCGATCACCCACCCGCGTCTGTTGCGTCACGAGAGCGAGCGCCCGGACGTGCTTGGCGCGATGCGCGAAGGCGATGTGCTCGTGCACCACCCCTATGACTCGTTTGTGACGTCGGTGGAGCGTTTCGTCCAACAGGCGGTCGCGGACGCGAACGTGCTGGCGATCAAGTTGACGGTGTATCGCACAAGCGACGACTCGCCGCTGGTGCCGGCGTTGATCGAGGCCGCCGAGAAAGGCAAGCAGGCGGTTGCGCTGGTCGAGCTGAAGGCACGTTTCGACGAGCGCATGAACATCCGCTGGGCGAGGGCGTTGGAGGACGCGGGGGTACACGTCGTATACGGCCAGCCGGCGCTGAAGACGCATGTGAAGTGCGTGCTGGTGGTACGCCGTGAGGGCGAGGGAGCGCGCAATTACGTGCATATCGGGACGGGCAACTACCACTCGACGACGGCGCGCCTGTACACGGACTTCGGGCTGTTCACGGTCGATGAGCAGATCGGCGCGGACGTGGCGGACATGTTCAACTACCTGACGGGCTACGCGCGTCCGCTGCACTACCGCAAGGTGCTGACAGCTCCGACGCAGCTGCGCGACGGGCTGATCGGCGAGATCGAGCGCACGATCCGCGCGCACACGGGCGGGCGGGGGTCGGTTCCGGCGCGGATCGCCATGAAGATGAACGCGCTCGTCGATGGGCCGTGCATCCGGGCTCTCTACCGCGCGTCGCAGGCGGGGGTGAAAGTCGATTTGAACGTGCGCGGGATCTGCTGTTTGCGCCCGGGCGTGCCGGGCGTCTCGGAGAACATCCGCGTGGTCTCGATCGTGGGGCGTTTGCTGGAGCATTCGCGGGTGTACGTGTTCGAGCACGGCGGTGAGCAGATCGTCTACATCGCTTCGGCGGACTTGATGCCGCGCAACCTCGACCACCGCGTCGAGCTGGCGGTGCCGATCGAGCGTCCTGAGCTGCAGGCCGAGCTGATCGACACGCTCGAACGCGCTTTCACGGACAACCAGAACGCATGGGAGCTGGACGCAGGGGGGCGTTGGCGGCGTCTGCACCCCGGTCCGGGCGAGGCGCCGCGCAGTCTGCAGCTGGAGCTGATCGAGCTGCACGCGCGCCGCTCGGTGGAGGACCGGCCGGGCGAGCGGGAGCGCTCGGGCGCGCCGCCGACCTAGAAGCCCCTGGGCGAGGGCCGTACCCCACTCGGCGGCTCACGAACGATGTAGACTCGGGTGCGCCCAATGGAGTCCCCGATCCTGATCGACGTCTGGACGGTCGACCCGTCGCAGCAGGGTGAGCTAGCCCGAGGGATCTCCGACGGGGTGCGAAACGTGATCGTCGGCAGCCGAGGTTTCGTGTCCGCTCAGCTTTACGAAAGCACCAGTGGCGACGCGGTGATGGTGATGGTGCGCATGCGAACGATCAAGGAGCGCCAAGAACTCACGGATTCGCCCGAGGCTCACAGCCTGATGCGCGAACTTCGAGCGATCGCGCGTTCCCACGTGCGCCTTTTCCAGCTTGTTGAGAACTTTGGCGAGTCGGACGAGCCCCGCTGATCGGCGGCTCGAGCCGGAGGTCCGGCCCAGTCGCTGGTTCGGCACTGAACGTTCGTGACCGCTGTTGACACCTGCGTTCGCCGCCAAGCGAGCGCGCAAGGAAGCTGGCTCGACAGTATCGGCTCGTATTGGGCTGTCGAGCACCCAACCCCTACGGTGTCGACTTCAGTGGCCACACCTCGACGACACCGTGTGCGACCGCGCAAGGGGTCTTGGAGACGAGGCTGACTGCCTCTTCGAGATCGGGGGCCTCGATGACCATGAACCCCGCGATCGGAAGGTCGGAGCGCAGAAACGGCCCCTCGCTGATGTCCACGCCCGCGCCGTCGGGATTGCGCACTTGCACGGGCTGGCCGGCCCTACCCATCAATGCTCCGTCCGCGCGCAGGCACACGTCGTGTTGATGGGCCGCATCGCGGATCGCGGGGTCAGTCCGGTCGTAACCGGTGCGATCTCCATATCCGATGGTCACGAATCTCGCCACGAACACCTACCTCCTCAACCTTGTCGTTGATTCTTGACGATGCGATTATTCCTGCGGTCGGACGAGCCGTGGGTTCCAGAGGATCTCCCAGAGGTGTCCGTCGGGGTCGCGAAAGTAGCCGGAGTAGATCCCCCATGGACGGTCGTGCGGTCGGTCGGTAAGCGTGGCTCCGGCGGCTTGGGCTCGGGTGAGCAGGGCGTCGACCTCGGCCTTGCTTGCGACCGCGTGTCCGATGCTGAACTCGCCTGTCTTCGGAGGACCGAGCGGGACCTTGGCGTCCTTCGCCAGCTCGGCGCGGGGGTAGAGTGACAGGAACAACCCGTTCCGCAGCTCGAACAGCGCGATGGCCCCGGCGGGCTCGACATCGTCGCCGGCGAACTCAGTGCCGATCACCCCACGCGACTCCAATCCGAGGCCGTCTCGGTAGAAGCGCAGTGCCCGCTCCAGATCGGCTACAGCGAGCGTGATGATGTCGATTCGCGCTTGCATCTTCGGCCTTGCTCGTTGGCCTTCGCGAGCGTTTGTTCTATGGCCGCCCCGGGCGACACTTCCCGCCGTATACCCGATTGACGCGCCGGCCATGCGTGATCTCCGCACCAACGCCGGATAGGCGCTGGCACACCGTGATCATCGACGGCTCACTACCGGACAAGACGATCCACGACACGATCGTCGCGAAGCCGTGTTAGGTTGAAGCAGGTGCCCGACGAGCGCTTGGTGGAGTGGGAGGCTGCCGGCGGACTGCTTGGTCCGCGGACGCGGCACGTGCTCGCGCTCGAGTTCGGCTCGAGGGTCGAGTTCGACGACCCGCGTTTGGAGTGGCGAAGGCTCTTCTCCGAGTTGCTTGGCACATTCATGCTGGTGCTCGTCGCTGCCGGTGGCGGGCTCCTTCACGGCGAGGGCCAGATCAGCCTGGCCGCAGCCGTGGTCGCGCCGGGGCTCATGGTCATGGCGATCATTCTCTTCATGGGTGCCGTCTCAGGCGCGCATCTGAACCCGGTCGTATCGCTGGCGTTTGCCCTGCGCGGAGACTTCCCGTGGAAGCGCCTTCCGGGGTACGTATTCATCCAGCTCGTCGGTGCGACTCTGGCTTGCCTGTTTCTCGATGCGGTGTTCGGTAACGTCCAGCATCTCGGAGCCACGCTGCCAGGCCCGGGCTTTGCGAACTGGCAGGCGCTGCTGATGGAGATTGTCCTCACCGGGATGTTGGTGAGCGTGATCTTGGGGACCGCGTCTGCTGCCCAGAACGTCGGCGCGATCGCAGCGCTCGGCGTCGGCGGGTACATCGCGCTCGCGGGCCTCTGGTCAGCGCCCGTGAGCGGCACCTCGATGAACCCTGCTCGCTCTTTCGGCCCGGCCTTGGTGAGCGGGGACTTCAGCAGCTATTGGGTATACGTCATCGGCCCGCTCGCCGGGGCGCTGATCGCTGTCGGCAGCGCATATCTCCTGCGCGGAGCGGGCGGAGACCTGACCTCCCGCCTCGCTGGGTCCGGCGGGCTGGATGCGGGCAAACCCAGCGAGAGGAAGCACCCCTCACAAGAGATCGATTCCGGGGCAGCCGGCAGATGATCGACGGGTCAGGCGAGCTTGAGAGGGATCTCCCCGTAGGGGTCGATGCGGTAAACAAGCGATACACGGTGATAGCCGTCGGCGATGTCGGCGCGCATCTCGGCACTGACCACGAGCACGGGGCTGAGATGCCTGCCTTCGATGACCTTGATCAAGTCTTTCATTACGCCTGGATCATCCAGCGGCGCGGCGGTCAGTCCGGCGGCGCGCAAGATGTCGTTCGCGCGCCGCGCTGTGACCGACGCGCTCCGTAGCCGCTTGACAGTCTTGTGCACGGCTTCCCTGTCGAACTTGAGCGACAAGTAGGCCTCGGCGGCATCGTAGTCGTGGTCGGCGACATCGTCGAGCCACTTGATCTTCTCTACAGGCCCGCTCGCGGACGTTGTGGCTTTTGCCTTGGCCATGGGACAATCATGCCAGACAGCGTGGCGCGGTCGTTGCGTAGGAATCCGAAACCCGTCGAGTTCTGTCTCAACCGCGGTGTACTCGGTGGTGCTTCGAGCGGAGTAGAGGATTCTGGACCGCCCGCACCGACTCGAAGGACGCCTGGCAGACTGAGTATCGGTTCACAGGCGCATAGGCGCGGAACGCCGGCACCGACGCGTGCCGACGATCGGGCGGCAAGCTCGCGCGCCAGTTCGTCGGGGGCGGGGCGGCACCATTCGATAGGGCCGTCGCTGTCGGTGCTCACCTCACCCAATAGATACGGAAGGCTGCGCTGGCTCTGCACTCCATGCGCGCGGGAGGGAATGCTCGCGGATCTCCCCCGGTTCGCTCAACGTCGCTCGCCGGGGCGCTCGACGCCAATAATGACGAAACGCACAAGCCGCCTGTTCCGGTTGTAGAGTCCGGTCGATGTGACCTGTCCAGTCCACGAGGGAGGCTTGGGAATGTCTGATCGTTTGAGTCGGCTCGCGCCGCTGACGGGAGTTGTGTTTGTGGTGCTCGCGATCGTCGCAGTGGTCGTGAGCGGCGAAGAAACCCCGAAGGCGAGCGCCAGCGCGGCCAGGGTCGTGTCGTTCTACAGCAAAAATCACTCGGCCCTCGAGCAGGGCGCCATCCTGTTCGCCCTCACGTTCCTGGCGCTCGTATTGTTCGCCGGGGCGCTGCGGTCTTACCTGCGTCGCGCCAGCGGGTGCGAGGGCTTGGCGGCGATGGTGCTGGCCGGAGCCCTACTGATGGCGGTCGGTGCACTCGGCGGGACCGGCATCGAATACGGGATCGCGCACAACCTTCACGACCTGAGCCCCGAAACCGTCAAGACGCTGAACTTCGTGAGCACTGAACTGTTCCTCCCCGTGCTTGCTGGCGGCTTCATATTCGGAGTCTGCGCGGGCCTGGCGATCCTTCGCGGCGCCGATCTGCCGAATTGGCTGGGGTGGGTAGCGGTGCTCCTGGGCATCGCAGCGATAGTCCCGCCTGCGAGCTTCTTCGCCTTGGGTGTACTCGTCCTGTGGTCGCTCGCCGTGACCATTGTCATGTACCGGCGCAGCGGCGCTCCGGCAGCGGCGAATGCCGCCCCGGCGCCGCAGGCCGCGTAACCGCCCACCGCGACAAGCCCCCCGTTCGGGCACGAGTCCCGGACGGGGGCGCCCGATCAAGACGAGGACGCGGACGAGCCCAGCCCTTCGAGTGCCTGCTTGAGGGTGGCGCAGTAGCCGGCTAACTGGCGCTTTAGGGTGTGGTCTGGATCGTGCCCGGCATGAGCGCGTTCACGCCGGCGCACCGACTGACCGCCCTACCCCGACCTAGAATTTCGAGCAGAACCCAAGCCCCGATGACGAGGCGAGGAGGACCGAAGTGACCCAGGCAAATGCCGCCCAACTGAAAGCCGAACTCGACGCCGGGGAGGAGATCCTGCGTACGGCAACGCTCGCCCGCCTCGCCTACGACGGAGTCGACGGCACGCCGCGCGTGATCCCGATCGGCTTCCTCTGGACCGGCCAGGCGGTGGTCGTCGCCACGCACCCGACCGCGCCGAAGTTCGCGGCGCTCCGCGCCCGGCCGCGGGTGGCGCTGACGATCGACACCCCGAGCCCGGCGCGCTCCCTGCTGCTGCGCGGCGAGGCCGAGATCGAGGTCGTCGACGGCCTGGTGCCGGAGTACCTCGAGGTGGCGGCGAAGTCGATGGAGGGCGAGCAGCTCGCCGCCTTCGAAGAGGCCTGCCGCAAAACCTACGACCGGATGGCGCGGATCAGCATCGTCCCCGACTGGGCGCGTTACTTCGACTTCGGCGCCGGCCGCCTCCCTGGTTTCCTCCGCGAGCTGACCTCCAGGGACTGACTGAGGCGCGAGCAGCCGGCCCTCCTCCCAGCGCCAGTCACGTTCGGCGCGGCCCGCTTGAGCTGCCTGCCCATAGCCATCAGTTGCTCCGCGAGTTCTTCCCGAAAGCCCCGGGGGATGATGCGCCCCTCAGGCGGCCGGACCGGGCAGTGCCTTCAGCGCCGCTTTGAGGTCGTCCACCGACTGGTAGTCCAGCCCCAGGCGATGGTCGTGGCGGTGGCGGACCACGCCTTGCTCGTCGATGATGACGACGGCACGCTTGCCGCTGGCGCTGTAGGTCTTCCCGACGACCTTGTCGACGTCGGCCAACAGCGGAACCGTCAGGCTGTTCTTCTCGATGAAGCCCTTGTGGGAGTCCACATCCTGCGAGGAGATCCCGACAACCGTTGCATCAAGCGTGGCAAAGTCGTCGGCCCGATCCCGGTAGGAGCAGAACTGTTTTCTACAAACCGGAGTGTTGTCGCCCGGATAGAAGAGCAGCACGACGCGCTCGCCGCGGTGATCGGAAAGCTTGAATGTGCCGTCGGTGCCGGGCAGCTCGAAGTCTGGTGCGGGTTCGCCGACCTGCGGTGTCTTTGCCATGCGCGCCCTCGCTCGCTGTGGGAGATGTGCGTTGCCCGCCGGCCGTCCGATCGCCGACCGCGGAGCGCGGGGCGGTCGCTCGTGCCGACGACTGGGTCCATCCTACGCCCGTGGGCAATTCCCGGGCCGCCCGTGGGCAACTACCGGGCCGCGGCGATGGCTACCCTCGACCACCCGGAGGCGCTACAGCCGCCGCCCGGGAAGCGCCAGCAGCTCAGCGATCTTCTCCGGGGGCAGCGGCTGGGCGATGTGAAAGCCCTGCGCGCGGTCGCAGCCCAGGCGGCGCAGCTCCTGCAGCTGGTGCGCGCTTTCGACCCCCTCGCCGGTGACCTGCATCGAGAGCGCTTGGGCCATGCGCACGATCGCGGTCACGATCGCGGTGGGACGCTCGCCGTCGCCCATCTGCTCGACGAACGAGCGGTCGATCTTCAGGCCTTCGATCGGCAGACGGGTGAGGTAGGCCAGCGAGGAGTAGCCGGTCCCGAAGTCGTCGAGCACGAGCCCGACCCCGAGCGAGAGCAGCGCGCGCAGCGTGCGATTGGCGGTGTCGGTGTCGTCGAGGATCGCCGACTCGGTGATCTCCAGGCAGAGGGAGCGCGGGTCAAGGCCGCTGTCGCGCAGGGCGCGCGCCACGCTGCCGGCGAGGTCGCGCTGGGCGATCTGGCGAGCGGAGAGGTTGACGGAGAGGCCGAGCGGGGGCGCGTCGGGGTTGGCGGCGTGCCACGAGCAGGCCTGGTGGCAGGACTCGCGCAGCACCCACTCGCCGATCTGCGCGATCAGGCCGCTGTCCTCGGCGACGGGAATGAAGTCGGAGGGCCCGACGAGGCCGCGCTGCGGGTGCTCCCAGTGCACGAGCGCCTCGACGCTCGCCAGCGAGCCGTCGCGCAGCGAGACGACGGGCTGATAGCGCACGTGCAGCTCTTCGCGATCCAGGGCGCGGCGCAGGTCGTTCTCGAGCGCGAGACGCTCGAGCGTGCGCACGCGCAGCGCGCGGTCGAACAGCTCATGGCGGCCGCGACCCCGTTCCTTGGCACGGTACAGCGCGGCGTCGGCGTCGCGAATCAGGATGTCGGGCTCCACGCGCTCGCCACCGGCGAGCGCGATGCCGATGCTGACCGTCACGAAGTGCTCGGTGCTTTCGAGCAGGAAGGGACGCCGCAGCGCCGCACCGAGCCGCTCGGCGACCTCGATCGCGGCGTGCTCGTCGACGATGTCGCCGAGCAGGACGACGAACTCGTCGCCGCCGAGCCGGCCGATCGTGTCGCCCGGCCGCAGCACCTCGTTCAGGCGGGGGGCGATCTCGGTGAGCAGGGCATCGCCGGCGGCGTGGCCGAAGCTGTCGTTGACGAGCTTGAAGCGGTCGAGGTCGAGCAACAGCACGGCGAGCTGGCGCCCGGGCAGCGGGCGGGCACGCTCGATCTGGTCGAAGATGAGCACGCGGTTGGGCAAGCCGGTGAGCGAGTCGTGCAGCGCCTGGTGGCGCATGTCCTCTTCGACCGAGCGCCGCTCGGTCTCGGCGAGCTTGCGGTCGGTGATGTCCGAGAGGACGCCGTGCCAGCGCAGCCGTCCGAGTCCGTCGGCGAGCAGCGTGGCGTGGTCGCGCACCCAGACGGTGTGGCCGTCGCGGTGGAGCATGCGGTACTCCTCGGGCACTGTCGGTTCGTCGAGCTGGCTCTCGCGCGCGAAGACCCGCTCGCGGTCCTCGGGGTGGACGCGCTTGGCCCACAGGTGCGGATCGGCCAGCCACTCGTCGGGCGCGAAGCCGAGGATCGTCTCGACCTGGGCGCTGACATAGTGCCAGCGCCCGTCGATGCCGGCCTCGGAGACGTAGACGATCGCGGGCAGGCGCTCGACCAGCGCACGGGCCTGGGAGCCGGAGAGCGCAGGCTGGTCGCTCTCAGACGTTGCGCGCGTGCGATCGCGACTGATCTGGGGAAACGATCGAGCCATCGCCTATGGCGTGTATCGACAGCTGGTCCGATGATCTGAACTGGGCGAGCGTGTCTGGCCTTTTTGTCGAGGGGCGCCAGAGCCGTCGATGCGCTGGAACCGACGATGCGCTAGAACCGTCGACATGCCGCTGCTTCGGCGTTCCACCCACCGGCGCCTCGCGGTCGTGCTGTGCTTGCTGGCGCCGCTGCTCGCGGCCTGCGGCGGCAGCGCCTCCCCGGTCACGGGCTCCGGCCCCGGCGGCGCGGCCACGCTTTCGGCGGCAGCGTCACCGGCTGCGCAGGCAGATCGCGCAAACGCGTACGCAGCGCAGGCGGCGGGAGCGAACGGGCGCGCGACGCTGCTCGACTGGCCGGAGTTCGGGCTGAATCCGCAGCGCAGCGATGCGACGAATGCGAGCACGGGTATTACGGCGTCCAACGTGGGACGTTTGAGCAGCGTGCGGGTGGCGCTGCCGGGAACGGTGGACTCCTCGCCGGTCTACCTGCATCGCGTCAGGGTCGCGGGGGCCGTGCGCGACGTGGTCGTCGTGACGACGACGTACGGCAAGACGCTCGCGCTCGACGCTTCGGGCGGGAGGATTCTGTGGACGTTCACCCCGCCGGGCTACTCGAGCTGGGCGGGCAGCCCGCAGATCACGACGGCAAGCCCGATTGCGGACCCGGACCGACGCTTCGTCTACGCGACTTCGCCGAATGGTTTGGTCCACAAGCTGTCGCTCGCCGATGGCGTGGAGGACCGCCGGGGTGGTTGGCCGGTGTCGATCACGCGCGACCCCACCCACGAGAAGCTCGCAGCGGCGTTGAACATCGACGGGCCAGACATCCTTGCGGCGACGGGCGGTTACTACGGCGATATCCCGCCCTATCAAGGTCACGTGGTCGCAATCGATCGCGCGAGCGGGAAGGTGCGGGCGATCTTCAACACGCTGTGCGCAAACCGCCGTGAATTCATGGTGCCCTCGAGCTGTTCGGCAAGCGACTCGGCGATTCTCTCGCGGGGCGGCCCGGTGGTGGAGCCGGGCGGTCGGCGCATTCTGATCGACACGGGCAATGCGCCGTGGAACGGGGTGACGAACTTCGGCGATTCGGTGCTGGAGTTGACCTTCCCCGGGTTGGGGCTGCGACAGTCCTTCACGCCCACCAACCAGGAATACCTGAACACGAGCGACACCGATCTCGGTTCGAGCGCGCCTGCGCTGCTCGGCGAAGACCGCGTGGCGCTTGCGGGCAAGGACGGGGTGCTGCGCGTGCTGGTGCTCTCGCGTCTCGATGGCCATCCGCCGTCGTCTACTCACACGACGCTCGGCGGAGAGATCCAGCGGCTTTCGGTCCCGGGCGGCGGACAGCTGTTCACCGCGCCGGCGGTGTGGCGGCATGGCGGGCAGACGACGGTGTTCCTCGCAGACTTCGAGGGCACCGCCGCCTACGCTCTGCGCGGAGGCAGGTTGCAGCCTTTGTGGAGCAACGAAAACCCTGGCACGAGCCCGATCGTCGCGGGCGGGCTGCTCTACGTGTACGACCCGCAAGCGGGCGGCATCAACGTTTACGACCCGGGATCGGCGCGGCCGCTGCTGAAGCTGCCGGGCACAGCGGGGCACTGGAACAGCCCGATCGTCGTCGACGGGCACGTCGTCGAGCCCGAGGGCAACGCCAACGACCACTTGCTGTCGGGGGCACTCGAGCTGTTCTCGGCCGGCTGAACGACACTGATGCCGAGCGACACGGCACGCCAGCAGCCGTACGTTTCGAGCAGCTTCAACCGCGGCTCGCTGCGCGTGGGAAAGCGAGCCGCTGGCGCTAGCCTGCACTCATGCCGGAATCGCTCAGCGGCCAGCTGCTGCTCGCCTCGCCGAGCTTGCGCGATCCGAACTTCAGGCGGGCGGTGGTGCTGGTGGGCGCGCACAGCGAGGAGGGCGCGATGGGTGTCGTGCTCAACCGTCCTTCGACGGCGACCGTCGGCGAGGTGGTGCCTCAGCTCGAGCCGGCGATCGACGAGGACGAGACGGTGTTCGTCGGGGGCCCTGTGCAGCCGCACTCGATCGTGTTCCTGGCCGAGTTCTCAGACCCGGAGCCAGCCGGCCTGCTGGTGCTCGGGCGCATCGGCTTTCCGACACCGGAGACCGACATCGAGGAGCTTGCCGACGTGACCTTGCGCCGCAGGGTGTTCGCGGGCTACGCGGGTTGGAGCGGCGGGCAGCTCGACGCGGAGATCGACCAGGGCGACTGGATCGCCCACCCGGCCCAGCCGGATGACATCTTCAGCGACGAGCCGGCGGTGTTGTGGAGCCGGGTGCTCGCCCGCAAGGGCGGCGCGTACGTGCTGATCGCGCGGATGCCGCTCGATCCGAGCGTGAACTGATCAGAGTCGTACGGCGTTGCCCCGCGTCGCGCCGCGCGTGACGCCACGCAGGTCGAGCACGACCCGCGCGCGGTCGAGCGCGAGGGCGTGGTCGACACCGGGGTGGGCGGTGACGATCAGCGCGAGGTCGGCGTCGTGCAGGGCCTCCTCGAGCGCGACACTTTGCAGGTCGTAGTCGGGCAGCTCGGGCACATGGGGGTCGTGGTAGCGCAGCTGCGCCCCGAGCGCGCGCAGGAGCGCGATGATCTTCAGCGCCGGCGATTCGCGTACGTCGCCGACGCCGGGCTTGTAGCTGACGCCGAGCACCGCGATCTTGGCGCCGCGCACGGGCAGTCCGGCGTCGTTGAGCGCCCGCTCGGCGCGCATCACGCAGTGGTAGGGCATTTGCTGGTTGACCTTGCCGGCAAGCTCGATGAACTCGGTGGACATGTCGAACTCGCGCGCGCGCCAGCTGAGGTAGAAGGGATCGACGGGCATGCAGTGTCCGCCCATGCCCGGCCCGGGCTCGAAGCGCATGAAGCCGTAGGGCTTGGTGGCGGCGGCGTCGACGACCTCCCAGATGTCGATGCCCATGCGGTCGGTGAGCATCGCCAGTTCGTTGACGAGCGCGATGTTGACGGCGCGGAAGATGTTCTCGAGCAGCTTGCACAGCTCGGCGGCCTCGGGGCTGGAGACGCGCACGAGCCGTTCGCAGACCAGGCCGTAGACCGTTTCTGCCCTGTCGGCGCATGCGTCGGTGAGGCCGCCGAGCACCTTCGGCGTGTTGCGCAGCGTGAAGTCCGTGCGTCCCGGGTCGACGCGCTCGGGCGAGAAGGCGAGGTGAAAGTCGCGGCCGGCGGCGAGGCCGGACTCCTCGAGGATCGGCTGCATCAGCTCGCGCGTGGTGCCGGGGTAGGTGGTGGACTCCAGGACCACGAGCTGCCCGGCGCGCAGCACGCCCGCGAGGCGCCGGGTGGCGTCGATCAGCGGCGCGAGGTCGGGCTCACGGTTGCGGGTCAGCGGGGTGGGCACGCAGACGAGCACGGCGTCGGCGCGCTGCAGCTGCTCGTAGCGAGTGCTGGCGTGGATGCGCGCGGAGACCTCCTGCAGCGCGCGCGAGGGGACATCCTCGATGTAGGACTCGCCCGCGGCGATCGCGGCGACCTTGCGCGCGTCGACGTCGACGGCGAGCACGTCGCAGCCCTCGCGCGCGAAGGCGACTGCGAGCGGCAGTCCCACGTAACCAAGCCCGATCACGCCGATGCTCGCCATCTCCGCGGCAGTCTACTTGCGGGGCGGGCATATTTTTTGGGATGGAAATCGCCCCGGAGGGCGATTTCACGTGGGGTTCGGTGCCCGCGACCAGGCGCCGCATCGAAACAGACGGTCTCAAACTCGCAGAAGCAGCCTTGGATGCCCCCGCTCCGGCCGGATATCTAGATACCCAGAGGCCGTGGGCCCGCAAAAGAAGAACTCCACCCCCAGCCATCGCACCAAAGCCTTCTACCTCCGGCCACCACACCAAAAGCCTTTCTACCTCCCGTCATCACACCGAGAACCTTCTACCTGCCGTCACCACACCGGGCGCCCTCTACCTCCCGCCACCACACCGAGCGCCTTCTACCGCCTTCTATCCCCCGCCACCACACAAAAGCCTCCCGCCGCCAACCACCAAAAGCCCGCTATGCCCAGCCAGCCAACCCACCAAAGAGCCCTCCACCCCCCGGCCAACCCGTCAACGCCTTCTACCCTGTACCGAACTGCCCACGTGGCCGGGCACCCGCGCGGGTCGCCGGGCCCCGACCGGCCGTCGCCCCTCCCCCGCCGATCCACCCATGCTCAAGCTCGCCCGTTGGTCGACAACCCACCGTCTGTACGTGATTCTTGGCTGGATCGCGTTGATTTTCGCCATCAACGCGCTGGCGCAGTCGGCGGGCACGGAATACTCAAACAACTTCACGCTGCCGGGCTCGGACGCGCAGCGGGCGGCTGACCTGCTGCAGTACAGCTTCCCCGCTCAGGCGGGCGACCGCGACCAGCTCGTCTTCCGCGTGGCCGCAGGCAGCGTGCTGGCACCCGCGGTGCGCAGCCATATGGAAGCGACGTTCGCGCAGGTGGCGCGCCTGCCGCACGTCGCGGCGGTCGTCAGCCCCTACGACAGTGCAAGCGCCGGCAAGGCGATCTCGGCGAATCGTAGGATCGCGTTTGCGACGGTCGTGTTCAACGAAAAAGCGAACCTGCTACCCAAGAGCGCGCCGGAACGCGTCGTCAAGGTCGCCGAGGCGGCGAGGCAGCCTGGTCTGCAGATCGAGCTGGGCGGCCAGGCGATCGAGGCGACCGAGCAGGAAGGCTTCGGCCTGCCCACCGCGGTGGGACTGCTGGCGGCGATCGTCGTGCTGCTGCTCACGTTCGGCTCGCTGGTGGCGATGGGGCTGCCGATCGCCACCGCGCTCGTCGGTCTCGGCACGGGCCTGGGCGCGATCGCGCTGTTCACGCACGTGGTGGACACCCCTGACTTCTCCTCGGAGCTGGCGGCGATGATCGGGCTCGGAGTGGGGATCGACTACTCGCTGTTCATCCTGACGCGCTTTCGCGAGGCCTATATGGGCCCGGGCCGCACGCATGGCGACGTGCGCGAGTCGGTCGTGCAGGCGATGGATACCGCCGGGCGCGCGGTGCTGTTCGCAGGCACGACCGTAGTGGTCGCGCTGCTGGGGATGATGCTGCTGGGGGTCGACTTCCTCTATGGCGTGGCGATCTCGGCATCGATTGGAGTGCTGCTGGTGATGTCCGCCTCGCTGACGCTGCTGCCGGCGTTGCTGACGCTCGCCGGGGCGCGGCTGGCCCGGCCGAGCCGGCGCGCGCGCCGCAGCGCGCGCGCGGCAACCGCCGCCGCCCAGGTGGCCCCCGAGGCCGGGCCGGAGGCGCCGCACGCGGGGCGCGTATGGCTGCGCTGGAGCGCGTTCGTGCAAAGCCATTCGCGTGCGATCGCGCTGGGGGCGACGTTGCTGATGCTGCTGATCGCCGCGCCCGCGATCGCACTGCGGCTGGGATCGAGCGACGCGAGCAACGACCCGGCGCAGACGACGACGCACCGCGCTTACGAGCTGTTGGCAGAGGGTTTCGGCGAAGGCTTCAACGGCCCACTGCAGATCGTCGTGCGCCTGCCCCACCGCAATGACACGCCCGCGCTGCGCGAACTGGAGGGCGCGATCGCCGGTACGCCTGGCGTCGTCTCGGTGGCGCCGCCGCGGCTGAGCCCGAGCGGTGAAGTCGCGACGATCTCGGTCTACCCGCGCTCTTCGCCACAGGCATACGCCACCAGCCAGCTGGTGACGCATCTACGCGAAGACGTGATTCCACCGGTCGCGGCGCGCACCGGAATCGTGGCCTACGTCGGCGGCGTCACCGCCGGCGCGATCGATTTCGCGACGACGCTCGCCCACAAGCTGCCGTTGTTCATCGGGGTGGTGGTGCTGGTGTCGGCGCTGCTGCTGCTGATCGTGTTCCGTTCGCTGGTGATCCCGCTGCAGGCGGCGTTCATGAACCTGCTGAGCATCGGCGCCTCGCTGGGCGTGATCGTCGCGGTCTTCCAGTGGGGCTGGCTGCAGGGCCTGCTGGGGGTGCAGGCGGGCCCGATCGAGTCGTTCATCCCGGTGATGCTGTTCGCGATCGTGTTCGGGCTGTCGATGGATTACGAGGTCTTTCTCGTGTCGCGCATCCACGAGCAGTGGACGCGCACGCGCGACAGCCATCGCGCGGTCGGCGAAGGGCTCGCGCTGACCGGGCGCGTCGTGACCGCGGCGGCGGCGATCATGGTTTGTGTCTTCATGTCGTTCATGCTCGGCGAAAGCCGCGTGATCGAGGAGTTCGGCCTGAGCCTCGCCAGCGCGGTCTTCCTGGACGCGGTCGTCGTGCGCTGCCTGCTGCTGCCGGCCGTGTTGAGCCTGATCGGCGAGCGCACGTGGCGCATCCCGGCGCGACTCGATCGCGTGCTGCCACGCCTGAACATCGAGGGCGCGTCGGTTCACGCCCACGGCGAAGCGGTGGCGGAGCGGGTCGCAGGGGACACCCCTGAGCGCGAGCGCGCCGGGGCCCTTTGAGCGAGCGGGCCACCTCGGTCGGTCGCGTCCCGTGAGCCGGGGGAATTGAGCCTCGGTCGATACGGCACCCTGCGCGCAGGCGACGTAGCCACGGTTTCACGGCGTGGGCTGGCAGGTTGGCGCTCGAGCGCCGCTCGTTCATGACGGACCGAGCTGCAGCTCGAGCAGTTCGCCGCCGCCGTCGGCGTGGTCCACCTGAAGAGTCGTGTGCTCGAGCCCGAAGCGTTCGCGCAGCAGCGCCTCCAGCGCACGGCGCGCGGCGTGGCAGTCGGCGTCGCGCGCGACGAGCACGTGCGCTGAGAGCGCGGGAAAGCCGGCGGCGAGCACCCAGACGTGCAGGTCGTGCACCTCGATCACGTCGGGGGCGCCGACGAGCGCGCGGCCGATCTCGTGGGGATCGAGGTCGGGGGGCGCGGCCTCCATGAAGACGCGCCCGGAGTCGCGCAGCAGCGCAAAGGCGGAGCGCAGCATCAGCGCGGCGACGAGCAGCGAGGCAATCGGGTCGGCCCGCTGAAAGCCCGTGAGGAGGATCACGACGCCCGCGAGCGCGGTGCCGATGAACGCGAAGAGGTCGGTGAGCACGTGCTGGAAGGAGCCCTCGATGCTCATGTGCGCCTCGCGTCCCGCGCCGGCGAGCGAGGCGGTGGCGGCGCCGTTGACGGCTACCCCGACGAGCGCGACGGCGACCATCACCCACGCGGAGACGGTCGGCGGCGAGAGCAACCGCAGGATCGCCGAGTAGACGATCGCGGCGGCGAGCGCGAGCAGGGTGATGCCGTTGGCCTGAGCGGCAAGCACCTCGACGCGCTGGAAACCGTAGGTCATCGCGCCCCGCGCGGGTCGCGCGGCGAGGCGCAGCGCGAGGATCGAGAGACCGAGCGCGGCGGCGTCGGTGAGCATGTGCGCGGCGTCGGAGACGAGCGCGAGCGAGTGCGCGAGCACGCCGGCGAGCACCTCGAGCGCCATGAAGGCGAGGATCAGCGCGAGCGCCAGTGCGAGCCGGCGCGGAGAGGCTGACGCGCCGTGACGGTGCGCGCCACCGCCGTACGGCCCATGTCCGTGTTGGCCGCTGCCGTGCGAGCCGTGTCCGTGACCTGTCAACCCGCGCCGGCGCTCGGCGGCGTCGGCGCGGCGCCGCCCTCGCGCGCGCCGCCCTCGTCCTCGCTCAGCGCGCGGCGGCGGCCGACGAGCAGCACGGCGAGCACGACGAGGATCACGACGATCAGGATGCCGCCGGCGATGTAGCGCAGTTTGTGGTGGACGGCTTTTTTGGGAGGCGAGGACGCGACGGTGAACGAGGCGCCCTTGGCGTGCGCGAGCGCTTCCAGGCGCGCGACTTCGTTCGGGGCGTAGGTGACGGTGAAGTGACCGCCGTCGTCGAGCACGATGTGGGCCTTGTAACCCTGGGGGTGCAGCACGACGGCATGGACTTCGCTGCGGTCGAGCTGACCGAGGAAGGCGCCGTAGCTCTCGCGCTGGAAGTGAACGACGGTTGCCGCGGGCGCCAGGGGCGGCTGGGCGGCGGCGAAGACGAGCGCGGCGACCAGCACGAACGGCGCGAAGACCGCGGCGACGCGGCGCGCAACACGTGGTGAGGCAACGCGAGCACTCATCCGGGACACCCTAGCGCCGAGAACGGAGACATGCCCAACAGGCGCGATCGCGGAGGCGGGACCGGATGCGTGGGGCCGGCGGGTGATGCTGAACCGCCTGGTCGGCCGCGGCACACCGGACACGACAGACGTGGGCTTCTCACCTACCTGCTGGAGTCCGGCTCGGATCGGATCGGCGCGCTGGACTTCCAGGCGTCGGCGTCGGGCGGTTCACCGATTCGCGTGCAACCTTGCGCGAGGGCTACTGACCGCGGAGTTCGCCCACCTACACCCGCGCAGTGTCGTTGCGGTAGGCCCGCCGCGCAAGCCCGGCGAGCACGAGCGTCCAGACGGCGATGACGATCCACGCCTTGGCATCCCAGGCATGACCGCCGACTCGCAGGCGGCCGGTCACGACGTGGCTGGCCTGGACGAGCCAGTAGGAGGGGACGTACTGGGCGATTTCACGGAGGACACCGGTCACCGGAAACCACGCGCCGCCGACCAGTGCGAGCAGCGAGATGCCGCCCCCCATCGCGGGGCCGATCGAGTCGGGGGTGAGCAGGTGGCCGATCAGGACGCCGAGCGCGGCGAAGGGGATCAGGCCCACCACAATGAGACCGGTCATCTGCAGCCACTCGCCGGTGGAGAGGCTGACGCCGAGCGAGGAGCCACAGATGTAGAGCACTACGAGGCTGAGCAGGGCGGTGAGGTAAGCGGTGAGGACCTTGGCGCGGAAGTAGGCGCGTGCGGAGAGCGGGCTGATGCGCAGCTGGCGGTTCCAGCCGACGGCGCGCTCGGCGGAGATGCGGGCGCCGCTGGAGAGCATCGCGCCCATCGTGCCGAACGCGGCCATGCCGGTCATGTAGTAGAGGGGGAACGGGATCCCCTCGACGCGAACGTGTCGATTGGAGCCGGCGACGGCAAAGTAGAGCACCACGGGGAACCCGAGCGAGAGCAGCAGAAAGCGCTTGTTGCGAAAGGTTCGCAGCAGCTCGTAGCGGGTGTAGGGCAGCGCGTTCACCGCGAGCGCTCCCCGAACGCGCGCGCCGCGGGGGAGCTGATCTCGCCCGCCGGACCCGAGCCGCCAAAGGGATCGACCCCGCCGGCCAACCCCGCCCCGCCCGCGAAGGGATCGGCCCCGCCGGCCAACCCCGCCCCGCCCGCGAGAGGATCGGCCCCGCCGGCCAACCCCGCCCCGCCCGCGAGAGGATCGGCCCCGCCGGCCAACCCCGCCCCGCCCGCGAGGGGATCGGCCCCGCCGGCCAACCCCGCCCCGCCCGCGAGGGGATCGGCCCCGCCGGCCAACCCCGCCCCGCCCGCGAGGGGATCGGCCCTGCCGCCGGCCGACCCAGCCCCGTCGCCGGGGCCGCGCACGTCGGCGGCGGTGAGCTGCAGGAACGCCTGCTCCAGGCCGGCGGCGGCGATCTCGATGTCGCGCGCGTCGGGGTGAGCGGCGAGCAGCGCGCGGATCGCGGCGTCGGAGTCGGTGCAGCTCAAGACGACGGCCTCGCCGCGGCGCTCGGCGCCGCTGACGCCGGGCAGCGCGGTGAGCGCGTCGAGGTCGGCAAGCGGCAGCGTGGCGCGGATCGTGCGGGTGCCGACCATCGCACGGATCTCGGTCGGCGGCCCGTCGGCGACGACGGTGCCGTGTGCCATCAGCACGGCGCGGTCGGCGTAGGCGTCGGCCTCCTCGAGGTAGTGGGTGGCGAACAGGATGGTCTTGCCGCGCGAGGCCAGCTCGCGCATGGTGGTCCAGAACGAGTGGCGACCCTCGACGTCCATCGCGACGGTGGGCTCGTCGAGGATCAGCAGCCGGGGGTTGCTGACGAGCGCGACGGCGAAGCGCACGCGTTGGGTCTGGCCGCCGGAGAGCTTTTGGGTGCGTTGCTCGGCGACCTCGCCGTCGAGGCCGGTCAGCTCGAGGGCGTCTTGCACGGCGAGCGGGTCGGGGTAGAGCGAGGCGACCATCGCAACCAGCTCGCGCACGGAGAGGTCGCGGATCAAGGCGCCGGTCTGCAGCATCGCGCCGATGTAGCCGGCGTCGATCGCCGCGGCGGGCCGCCCGCCGAGCACCGAGATGGTGCCGCTGTCGGGCTCGGCGAGCCCAAGGATCATGTCGATCGTCGTCGACTTGCCGGCGCCGTTGGGACCGAGCAGCGCAACGGTTTCGCCGGTGTGGATCGCCACGTCGATGCCACGCACGGCATGCACGTCGCCGTAGCTCTTGTGCAGCTGAGATGCTTCGATCGCGTTGGCCACAGGTGGCGGCCCATGCTAGCGGCGCCACCCGCAACGCCGGCCGCGGCGCCAGCGGGCCCGCCGCCTCGCCCCTACTTCAGGAGCCGCCGCCTAGCAGCCCCTACTTCACGAGCTGCCCAGACGCGTTGAGTGCGTACCAGGTGCCGCCGAACTGTTTGGCGCCGACGTATTCGGTCTGCCCGGGGGCGTTCTCGCCGGCGTACATGTAGAGCGGGTGCCCGGCATAGGCGACCTGCAGACGACCTTTGGAGAGCTTGACGGTGGACAGCAGGGAGGTCTTGACCCCGGGGCCACCGGAGGGACGGCCCTGCGCTGCCTTGATGGGCCATTCCGCCAGACAGCCGCCGATCTTCGCACAGGCGTCTGTGCCGCGCGTGTCCTTGGAGAACGCGAACAGGGTGTAGCCGGAGGAGGTCACGAGGATCTTGCCGAGACGGGTCTTGCGCAGTTCGACGGTGTGAAAGACCGCGGACCGCGCGGGCGGCGCTCCGCCATGGGCGGTGGCGACAGCGGCGGCGATCGCGGCCACCGCGAGGATGCTGAGCAGGAGCAGACTGATGCGCTTCACGGGAGCCCCCTTCGGGGTCGTCGAGCGGGTTTCGTGGCACCGGACGCCGCCGGCGCGATTCTCTCATACAGGGTCAGACGCAGCCCGGGGTCGGTTCCTTCCCTCGCGCGCGGAGGTTGGTCCTCCCCACGCGTACGCGCACGCGAATGGCGCCCGAAAAAACCAACTCTCCCCGGCCCTACCCCCGGACAGCCGGGGCCCGCCCGCCATCCGCGCGCACACGCGCGCAATCGATCAAACACCCAATCTCTCGGCCCCGGCCGTCGCCCCTCGCCGAGGTTCACTTGCGCGCGAGGCGCGCAGCCTTCAGGCGCTCGGTCTTGCCCAGCTCGACCTTGCGCAGCCGCACACTGACTGGCGTGACCTCGACGCACTCGTCGGCGCGGACGAACTCCATCGCCTCCTCCAGGGTGAGCTGGCGGTGGGGCACCAGGCGCTCGAGGACGTCGGCGGTGGAGGAGCGCATGTTCGTCAGGTGCTTCTCCTTGACGGGGTTGACGTCGATGTCGCCGGCGCGGGCGTTCTCGCCGACGATCATGCCCTCGTAGACCTCCTCGCCGGGGCCGACGAACAACGTGCCACGCTCCTGGAGACTCATCAGCGAGTACTGCACGGTGGCGCCGCGGCGGTCTGCTATCAGAACGCCGTTCGTGCGCGTGGAAAGCTCGCCGGCCCAGCGCTCCCAGCGGTCGAAGACGTGGTGCATGATGCCGGTGCCGCGCGTCTCGGTGACGAACTCGGTGCGAAAGCCGATCAGGCCGCGGGCGGGGACGAGGTAGTCCATGCGCACCCAGCCGGTGCCGTGGTTGGTCATGTGCTCCATGCGGCCTTTGCGCAGGGCGAGCATCTGGGTGACGACGCCGACGTAGTCCTCGGGGACGTCGATCGAGAGGCGCTCGACGGGCTCGTGGCGTTTGCCGTCGATCTGGCGCTCCAGGACGCGCGGCTGGCCGACGGTTAGCTCGTAGCCTTCGCGGCGCATCATCTCGACGAGGATCGCCAGTTGCAGCTCCCCCCTCCCCTGCACCTCCCAGGTCTCGGGCCGCTCGGTGTCGGCAATGCGCAGGGAGACGTTGCCGACCAGCTCCTGGTCCAGGCGCTGGCGGATCTGGCGCGCGGTGAGCTTACCGCCGTCCTTGCCGGCGAGGGGAGACGTGTTGATGCCCAGCGTGATCGACAGGGAGGGCTCGTCGACGGTGATGACCGGTAGCGGCCGCGGGTCCTCGGGATCGGCCAGGGTCTCGCCGATCGTGACCTCGGCGATGCCGGCGATCGCGATGATCTCGCCGGGTCCGGCCTCGGCGGCGTCGACGCGCTCGAGCGCATCGGTTACGTACAGCTCGGATACCTGGGCGCGCTCGATCGAGCCGTCGGCGCGGCACCAGGCGATCTGCTGGCCACGGCGGATGTGGCCGTGGCGTACACGACAGAGCGCCAGGCGCCCGACGTAGGGGGAGGCGTCGAGGTTGGTGACGAGCGCCTGCAACGGATGGGAGGGGTCGTGCTGGGGCGCTGGGATGTGCTCGAGCAGGAGGTCCAGCAGCGGCTCGAGGTTGGGCGAGGCGATCCGCTCGGGCCCGTCGGCGGACTCGTCGTACGCCAGCGCGGCGCGCCCGGCCTTGGCGTTGCAGTAGACGATCGGGAACTCGATCTGCGACTCGTCGGCGTCGAGGTCGAGGAACAGCTCGTAGACCTCGTCGATCACCTCGCCGACGCGCGCGTCGGAGCGGTCGACCTTGTTGATCACGAGGATCACGGGCAGCCGCGCCTCCAGCGCCTTGCGCAGCACGAAGCGGGTCTGCGGCAGCGGGCCCTCGGAGGCGTCGACGAGCAGCAGCACGCCGTCGACCATCGTCAGCCCGCGCTCGACCTCGCCACCGAAGTCGGCGTGGCCGGGGGTGTCGATGATGTTGAGCTTGACGCCGGCGTAGCGCAGCGAGGTGTTCTTGGCGAGGATCGTGATGCCCTTCTCGCGCTCGAGATCCATCGAGTCCATGACGCGCACGGCGACGTCCTGGCCCTCGCGGAACGCGCCCGACTGCCACAGCATCGCGTCGACGAGCGTCGTCTTGCCGTGGTCGACGTGCGCGACGATCGCGACATTGCGGATGTCGTTGCGGGGCTCCATCACGGCCCGACAGGGTAGCGGTGCGCGCAGGCGCTGCCGGTGACGCGTCGGGGTTCTGCTTTGTGATCGTCCGCGCGTGCGGGCCCGAGAACCCGGCGCGGCCCCGCTCGGCATCCGTGCCTCGCGCCAGGGCAAAGTCGGCCGAGCGAACCATCCCAAGCGCGGCTTAGCCTCAACGGAGATGCCAATCAAGCGCTTTGTCTGGACCACTCACGCCGCGGACCGTCTGTCCGAACGCGGGTTGACGTGGTCAACCGTAGAGGCGGCCGTCCGTGAGCGTCATGACATGCGCACAGCCAACGATGGCGAGGCCGACTGGCGGCTGGACACCGGAAGGTTCGTCGTGATCTACGATTACGACGAGCGAGTGGACGTCTCTGTAGTGCGCATCGTCAGTGTCTGGCACAGACGTCGCAGATATCTTCATAGGGTACGGTAGGTTGATTGCCATGGAATCTGTGTACGCCTATTACGATCGCGACGCCGATATCGCCTGGCTGCCTATTGGCGCCTCCGACGCGGTTGTCAGCGAGGAGGTGGAAGGAGGCCTGATCGACCATGACTCGGTGACGGACGAGATTGTGGCAGTGGAGATATGGGGAGCAAGCAAGAGACTGCCCCAGGCAATTCTCGATGCCCTGCCCCCGCCGCGACGGGGAGAGCACGTCGCGGCCTGACTGCCGAGCGTCACCGCGGCGGCCGGGCTCGGTGTCGTGCCCGAGAGTTAGCGTCGTCCCGCAATCGCTCCCCGCGCGACCCGCGTCCCGAAGCGTGTGAGCGCCGAGGGCATGCGTTCGGCTCGCGCGATGACTTCCTCCAGCGCGGCAGCGAAGCGGCGGATCTCCGACTCCTCGATAACCAGGGCGGGCAGCGCCTTGATGACGTTCATGCGGTGCCCGGCGACTTGGCAGAAGATGCGATGCTCGTGGAACAGCGGCACGGTGACCAGTTGCGAGAAGAGGCCGGGCTGGCCGCGCTCCAGAGCGTTCCACAGGGCGCGCCCGGCACGTCCGGCGGGCGGCCCGAATTCGATTCCCCACATGAGGCCCAGCCCGCGGACGTCGCGCACGACGGGATAGCGCTCGACCAGCGGGCGGGTCAGCTCCAACAGCAGGTCCCCCAGCCGCGCCGCTCGCTCCACCAGGCCTTCGCGTTCGAGCACGCGCAGCGTCGCCAGGCCGGCGGCGGCGGCGAGGTCGTTGCCGCCGAAGGTCGAGCCGTGGCGCACGGCGCGCTCCATGCCGTCGAATACCTGCGCGAACGCCGCTCGCGAGACGAGCACCGCCCCGATCGGCACCAAGCCACCCGAGAGCGCCTTGGCGACGCAGATGAGGTCCGGCTGCAGGCCCCAGTGCTCCAGGGCCAGGAAGCTCCCGGTGCGGCCGAGGCCGGTTTGCACCTCGTCGCAGACGAGCAGCGTGCCGGCGTCGCGGCAGAGTCGCTGCGCGCCGGGCAGGTAGTCGGCGGGCGGCAGGTTCACGCCCTTGCCCTGCACGGGCTCGACGACGAACGCGGCGACGTCGCCGTGCGCGAGCGCGTCCTCCAGGGCGTCGAGTTCGCCGAAGGGCACTGCTGCGCAACCGGGCAATAGCGGCCCGAAGCCTTCGCGGAAGATCTCATCGCCGTTTAGCGAGAGCGAGCCGAGCGTGAGCCCGTGGAAGGCGTGGTCCGCGAAGAGGATGCGTTCGCGCCCGGTGGCCGCGCGGGCGATCTTGATCGCGGCCTCGACCGCCTCGGTGCCGCTGTTGGCGGGCACCATCGCGTCGACGCTGGCGGGCGCGCGCGCGAGCAGCTGCTCGGCGAGCACGCCGCTGAGCAACGTCACGCCGAGCTGCGGCAGGTTGCCGGTGCGGGCCGCCATCACCTCGTCCAGCGCGGCGATCGCGTCGGGGTGGTTGCGCCCGATCGCAAATACGCCGTAGCCGCCGAACAGGTCGAGGTAGCGCACGCCGTCGGCGTCGATCAGGTGCGCGCCTTCGCCGCGCGCCCAGGTCTTGTCGAACCCAAGCGTGCGCAGGATGCGCCCCATCTGGGGATTGAGGTGGCGATCGTTCAGCCGGTGCTCCTCTCCCGTTCGACCCGCAAGGATCTCGCGCACGGAGGGAATCGACGACGGCGCCACGGGGTAAGCCTACGACGCGTCTGGCGGGGTCATCCGGGCCGGTGCGACATCGACGTGGTCACCGCGCCGGTCCGCGGCACGGCGGCTCAGGCCGCAACGGCCCGCTTGCGCGTGCGGCGCTCCTCGGGAACGCGGACGACGTCCCAGACGAGCCCGAGCCGCTCGAGCGCGCGGATGACCAGCGCGGAGGGGTCGGGCTGGCGCCAGCTCAGACCGTGGCTGGCGGAGGTGGGGAAGGCGTGGTGGTTGTTGTGCCAGGCCTCGCCGAAGGTTGGTAGCGCAAGCCAGAGCAGGTTGCGCGAGTGGTCCTCGGTGGCGTAGTCGCGCCGGCCGAAGAAGTGGCAGAGGGAGTTGATCGAGTAGGTCATGTGGTGCAGGACGAGCATGCGCACGGCGCCGCCCCAGAGCAGGCCGGTGAGCCCGGCGCGCCAGGTGCCGCCGATCGCGTAGCCGAGCCCGAAGGCCGCGGCAAGCCCACCGAGCGCCCAGACGAGGAAGGTGCGGTCGACGAACGCGACTACGGGGTCGGCGAGCAGGTCGGGGGCGTAGCGTTCGCGCGAGCCGCGCTGGGTGTGGATGAACAGCCAGCCGACGTGGGCGTGTGCGAGGCCGCGCAGCGCGCCGCGCCAGCCGGAGCCGTGGTCGACGTGGGGGCTGTGCGGATCGCCCTCGCGGTCGGAGAAGGCGTGGTGCTTGCGGTGGTCGGCGACCCAGGAGATGACGGGTCCCTCGATCGCGGCGGAGCCGAGCACGGCGAGCACGAAGCGCAGCGCGCGTGAGGTCTTGAAGCTGCGGTGGGTGAAGAGGCGGTGAAAGCCGACGGTGATGCCGAGGCCGGTGAGTAGGTAGAGGACCGCGAACACGAACAGGTCGCCGCGGTGCAGCAGGCCATCCCAGAGCTGCCAGCCGACGAACCCGAGCGCGGCGATCGGGGCGATCGTGACGATTGCCGTGATGATGCGGTCGCGGGTCTCGTTGAGGGCAGGCTGGATGTCGTCGGCGCGCGGCGGCGGGTCGCGCGTTTGGTTGGCGAGGGGCTGGGTAACGGGCATGTGGTGTCGTGCGCGGCGCGATGCGAAAGGCGGGCGGCGGCGTTCGCTGCCGGATGGGCGGTTGTTGCCGTCAGGGGGCAAAGTACCAGCGCGCTGCGTAGCCTGTCGCGTATGACATTGCGCGATTGCAAGCCGTTGCGGCGCGAGCTGGAAAACGCCCTGCCGCAGCGCCCGTTCGAGCTGCGTTTCTGGGACGGAACGGTGCTTGCGGCGACGGAGCCGGGAGGGCCTGTGTTCACGGTGCGCGAGCCGGCGGCGGTGGCCCACCTACTGCGCGCGCCCGGCCAGCTCGGCCTGGGGCGCGCGTATGCGGCGGGCGTGCTGGAGGCGGACGATCTCGATCGCGTGATCTGGCTGCTCGATACGTTCCAGCCGCCGCCGGTCGACGGCGCGAGCAGGGCGCGGCTGATGCTGGCGGCGCTGCGGGCGTGCGGCCCGACGCGTCCGCCGCGGATCCCGGCGAGCGAGCTGCGCCCGCGCGGCCGGCGCCACAGCCGCGAGCGCGACGCGCGCGCGGTGCGCCACCACTACGACGTGTCGAACGAGTTCTTCGCGTTGTTTCTGGACGAGTCGATGACGTACAGCTGCGCGCTGTTCTCGCGCGACGGCGAGTCGCTGGAGCAGTCGTGGGGCACGGCGACCTCACCCGTCGCCCCGACGCGCACGCTGGAGCAGGCGCAGGAGGCCAAGCGCGAGCTGATCTGCCGCAAGCTTGCGCTGCGCGAGGGCGAGCGGGTACTGGATGTCGGCTGTGGCTGGGGAAGCTTCGCGATCCATGCCGCGCAGCGCTTTGGGGTGCGAGTGGTTGGCATCACGCTGTCGGTGCCGCAGGCGGAACTGGCACGGCGGCGGGCGGTCGAGGCAGGGCTCTCCGAGCAGGTAGAAATTCGCGTGGGCGACTACCGCGACCTGGGAAGCACGGCGGCCGAGCGCTATGACGCGATCGCGAGCATTGGCATGGTGGAGCACGTCGGCGCGAGCCAGATCGACCGCTATGCGCGCGAGCTGGCCGGCCTGCTGGAACCGGGGGGACGGCTGCTGAATCACGGGATCGCGCGCTTGCGCCATGGCGAGCCGGAGGCGGGGGCGTTCTCGGAGCGCTACGTGTTCCCGGACGCGGCGCCGCTGCACCTTTCCCGGGTGACGCTGGCACTCGAGCAGGCGGGGATCGAGCCGCTGCACGTGGAGGGTCTGCGCGAGGACTACACCGAGACGCTGACGCACTGGATCGAGCGCCTGGACGCCAACCGCGAGCAAGCCGAACGGCTGGCGGGCGGCGAGCGCGTGCGGGTGTGGCGTTTGTACCTGCGCGCGGCGCGCAGCGGCTTTCAGACGGGCTTCACGTCGATCTTCCAGGTGCTCGGACGCCGCTCCTGACGCCACTCTGACGCCGCTCCCGACGCCACCTTGGCGCGCCTTGACAACATACCGACCGGTCGGTATAAACCCGATCTCGATGGCGACCGCCCCCAGGCTCGACCGCCGCCGCACCACCGCCAGGCCCCAACCCGGCGACGCGACCTCGCGCGAGCAACTGCTGACCGCGGCGTCGCGCGTGTTCGCGCGCCGCGGTTACCACGGCGCCTCGATGAGCGAGATCGCCGCCGAGGCCGGTTTCTCCAAGGGGGCGCTGTATTGGAATTTCGCCGGTAAGGAGGAGCTGTTCTTCGCGCTGCTCGACGAGCTGGACAAGCGGCTGAGCGTGCTGATCGCGGCGTCCGCGAGCGGGCCGGCCGGCCAGGAGCGCACGGGCGAACTCAGCCGCGACCTGTCGGCGGTGCTCGCGGATGCGCGCGACGTGGTGCTGCTGTTCCACGAGTACTCGGCGCTGGCGGTGCGCGACCCGCAGGTGGCGGCTCGGTACGCCGAGCGCAACGGGCGCATTCGCAAGGAGATCGCCGCCTCGGCGCAGGCGCGTCATGAGCTGTTGGGCGTCCCCCTGACGATCCCCGCCGAGCACATGGCGACCGCGCTGATCGCGCTCGTGGCCGGGCTTTCGCTCCAACAGCTGACCGAGCCCGACGCGGTCCCCGATGAACTGTTCGGGCAGATCGCCGCGCTGATCGAGGACGGCATGATTTTGCGGGCCAACGATCGCACCGACGATCGCACCGCGGCCCAAACCAATCTCCAGGCCAAGGAGCCCCCTACCCAGACCAAGCCCGCCCCCCGACGAGCCAAGGAGCACACATGACCCCCTCCGCAACGGCAACCCCCCACCCCACCTCGTCAACCTTGAACCCCACCGCCCGTCGCTCTCGCTGGGACACTCTCCCGCCCCGCGAAGTACCGCCGCTGCCGGCCGATACGACCGGTGCGCCTCCGGGACCGCGGATTCCCCGTCATCTGCTCGGCCCGTACTGGCTGATCGCCGAGCACGACCTGCTCGAGCGCTGTCGACGCCGTTTTGGGGACGTGTTCTCGCTGCGTATGTGGCCGATCGGCTTCGTCGTGGTGATCGCCGAGCCGACGCTGATCAAGCGCGTGTTCACCGGCGACCCCGACCAGCTGCGGGCGGGAGAGGGCAACGAGGTGATGGAGCCCGTCGCGGGGCCCGAGTCGCTGCTGCTGCTCGACGGCAAACGCCACCTCAACCGCCGCAAGCTGATGCTGCCGCCGTTCCATGGCGAGCGGATGAGCGTCTATGGCGAGTTGATCGGCGAGATCGCCGATGAGGAGATCGACCGCTGGCCGGTGAACAGCGCGTTCTCGGCGCACGAGTCGATGCAGCGGATCACTTTGCGCGTGATTCTGCGCGCGGTGCTCGGCGTGGAAGACGCCGGCCGCCGCGCGGAGTTCGAGCGGCTGCTGCCGAAGCTGCTGAACTCGCCGGCGCTGGTGTGGCCGTTCCTCGCGCGCGACCTCGGCCCGGGCAGCCCGTGGCGGCGCTTTGCGGCGTTGCGCGAGCGTGTCGACACGATGCTGTTCGAGGAGATCGCGCACAAGCGTTCGGACCCGGCGCTTGCCGAGCACGAGGACATCTTGTCGATGCTGCTGCAAGCCAGGGACGAGAACGGCGAGGGTATGAGCGACGAGGAGCTACGCGACCAGCTCGTGACGCTGCTGCTGGCCGGCCACGAGACGACGGCGTTGGGGCTGGCGTGGACGTTCGAGCGCACGCTGCGCACGCCGGCGGTGCACGCGCGTGTGCGCGAGGCGGTGGCGGAGGACGACGAGCGCTACCTGGATGGCGTCGTCAAGGAGACGCTGCGCGTGCGGCCGGTTGTGCCGCTGGCGGCGCGACGGGTGGCGGCGCCGTTCGAGCTGGCCGGCTACACGATGCCGGAGGGCGCGCTGCTGGCGTGCTCGATGATCTTGACGCACAGCCGCGCGGACCTGTACCCCGAACCGCACGCGTTCCGCCCGGAGCGCTTCGCGGAAGGCGCGCCCGACACGTACAGCTGGATTCCGTTCGGCGGCGGCGTGCGGCGCTGTATCGGCGCGGCGTTCGCGACGTTCGAGATGAAGATCATCATGCGACGGGTGTTCGCGCGGTGCGAGCTGGCGGCCGCCGAGTCAAAGCCGGAGCGCCCGCGGCGGCGTTTCGTCACCTACCCGCCGAACCGCGGCGCGAAAGTCGTGCTCGAGAGCAGACGCTGAGCACGGCATCTGGACTTGGCGGCGCGTGTCGCCGACTCCGCGGTCCGGCTGCCGGTAGGAGGCACCCGAGGGCCGGGGTTCGGGGGCCGCCACCAGGCGGCCCCCGAACCGAATTGCACCGTCGCTCCGCGCTATTCGCTTGCGCGTACGGCTTCGGCGTTGGCGAACTTGGTCGTGCCGTTGAAGATGACGGTATTGCGCCCATCTGCCGCCGGCAGGCCGAATTTTTCATCGATCAGCAGATTGGCAAGGGTTCCGCAGCCTTCGGCGCCGGGCACCGAGAAGGCGTTGTCGACGAGCGAGTCGCTTTTGTAGATCAGCAACTTGCCGGCTTCCTTGGATTCGAACGTGCCCGATGACCCTTTGATCGGTCTGTTGGGTTCAAGCGGGGACGTCGTGCCTGTGGTGAGGTTGAGCGTGATCGGTTTTGTGCTCGAGCCGATGAAACAGCCTTCGCCGAGAAACATGTTTTTGAGGTGCACCCTGACCGGCAGTTTGAGCGCCGTGCCTTCGCCGGCCGCGAGCTTTGTGCGGCTGAGCGCGACCGACCCGACGAGTTCCAGCGTCGCCGTGAGGGTCGAGGAGTCGAATCCACCAGGCACTTCCTGTGCCGTTTGCGAAAGCGTGGCGCTTTCGGTCGCGTTGACGAAGGTTTCTTCCGTCGCGGTGACGACCTGGCCGCCCTGGAGAGCGATCGTGTTTTTGATCGGAATTTTGACTTTGTTGAGGACGATTTCGCCGCTGGGGACTTCACCGTAGACGCATTCGTTGACACCGGCGCCTTCCAGCGGACAGTGAGTGAACTGGAGGTATTCGCCTTTTGGTTTGCCCGCCGCCGTTGCCGAGGGGGCGAGGTACAGCGCGGCGAGCAGGGCAAGCAGCGCCGCCGTTGGATGAGACGCGCGCCTCGAGGCACGCCGTCGTGGGGGTCGGTGTCTGGTAATCATGGTTCCTCCTTGCTCGCGGACGGCCGGCTGGCCGCCTCCGGGATTCCTATCAATGGCATCGCGCGCTGCAGGACTGTCGCGAGCCGCTCTCGCCGGGCTTGGGCGCCCCGCGCGGCGAGCGAGGACCGCGTGCCGCCATCGCGCGGGCATCGCCCTGCTGGGCTGCGCCGATGACCTGTTCGGCTGGCCAGGACCGTGATCGAGTGCTGGACATGTGGATAGGAGGTCGGCCGCCGCAAAAAGGATTCTCAATGTGCGGACCCTGGGCGCCGATACCAAATCGATGAGTTCTCGCAGCTGGCTGCTGCCTCGCCTCGACGCCCCCACCGGGATTCGGATCGCGCTGAGCGCGCTCTTCCTGCTGATCGCGGCGCACCTCGTGCACAGCCTCACGGGGTTCGGCGGCGCCGGCACGGCGAGCATCTTCGACGTGTGGGTCTACGACGCGGTGATGGTGGGCTGCGCCGGGTTGTGCCTCGCGCGCGGCGCCCTGATCGGCCAGGCACGGGGCGCGTGGCTGTTCCTCGGGGTCGGCCTGAGCTGCGACGCGGCCGGCGAAATCCTCTCCTCGATCAGCGAATCGCTCGCGCCGACGGTGCAGAACGCGCTCTATCTATGCCTCTACGTGGGCGCCTACGTTGCGGTCGTGCTGCTCGGCCGCCGTCACGCGCGCCACTTCCATGTGAGCATGTGGCTCGACGGGCTGGTCGGCGCGCTCGCGATCGGCGCGCTTGGAGCGGCGGCGCTGGCGACGCCGGGCTTCCTGGCCCCGAAGGGCGGCGGCGTGGGGACGACGCTCGAGGTCTTCTACCCGCTCGCCGACGTGCTGCTGGCGGGCGTGGTCGTCACGATGCTGGCACTCGGCGGCTGGCGTGCGAACCGCTCGTTCCTCGTGATCGCGCTCGGGTTCCTGCTGATGGCGGGCGCCGACGGCGTTTATCTGTTCCAGGAAGCACACGGCGGCTATGCGGTCGGGACGCCGCTCGATTCGCTGTGGCTGCTGTCGGCGGCGATCGTCGCCTATGCGGCGTGGCAGCCCGATCACGAGAGCGTGCACGAGCGCCAGTCGCTGCTCGCGCTGATGGCGGCCCCGGTCGCGTGCGGGCTGGTAGCGATCGGGGTGCTCGTGTACGGGAGTACCGAGGGCATCGCGGGCGCCTCGATTTGGCTGGCGGCAGCGACGCTCGTGACCGTGTTGGCACGGCTGGTGGCGAGCGTGAGCGAGAACCTACGCCTGGTCGCGGCGAGCGCCGAGTTGGCCAATCGCGACGCGCTCACCGGCCTGCCCAATCGGCGCGCGCTGCTGGCAGACCTCGAGCGCGCGACGGTCCGCGCGACCCCGGCGCAACCGCAGTTGATGCTGCTGTTCGACCTCAACGGCTTCAAGCATTACAACGACACCTTCGGCCACCCGGCCGGCGACGCCATGCTGGTGCGGCTCGGGCACAGGCTCGCGGAGCGCGCCGAAGGCGCGGGATGCGCCTACCGACTCGGCGGCGACGAGTTCTGCGCGCTGATCGAGTTCGCGCAAGCGTCGCAGGAGATCGCCGCCGAACTGGCGGGCGCGCTGCTGGAGCGCGGCGAGCGCTTCACGATCGGTGCGTGCTACGGCGAGGTGCTGCTGGGACGAGAGGCGCACGACCCCGCCGAGGCGCTGCGGATCGCCGATCAGCGGCTGTACGCCCAGAAGACCCTCCTGGGCGACACCCCCCGCCCGGAGTGGCGCGACGCGCGGGACCCTCCGCGCGGCCGACTCAAGCGAGGTTCGCCATCACGTGCTTGACGACGGTGTAGTCCTCGAGCGAGTAGACGGAGAGGTCCTTGCCGTAGCCGGACTCCTTGAAGCCGCCGTGCGGCATCTCGGAGACGAGCGGGATGTGGTCGTTGATCCAGACGCAGCCGAAGCGCAGCGCCCGCGAGACGCGTAGCGCGCGGCCGACGTCGCGCGTCCAGACGGAGGCGGCGAGCCCGTAGCGGGTGGCGTTCGCCCAGGCGACCGCGGCGTCCTCGTCGGTGAAGCGCTGGACGGTGATGACGGGGCCGAAGATCTCGCGCTGGACCAGCTCGTCGTCCTGCTGCAGGCCGGCGATCACGGTCGGCTCCAGGTAGAAGCCGGGGCGCTCGGGGGCGGCGCCGCCGGTGACGAGTTCGGCGCGCTGCGGGCGGCGCTCCAAAAAGCCCTGCACGCGGGCGCGTTGGCGTGCGGAGTTGAGCGGTCCAAGGGTCGTGTCGGGGTCGAGCGTGTCGCCGATCACGAGGCCCCGAGCCTCGGTGGCCAGGCCGGCGACGACGTCGTCGTAGACGCGCTCGGCGGCGAGCACGCGGGTGGCGGCGGTGCAGTCCTGGCCGGCGTTGTAGTAGCCGGTGCCGGCGATCGTCTCCAGGGCGCCCTCCAGCGCGACGTCGTCGAAGACGACCACGGGCGCCTTGCCGCCCAGCTCGAGGTGCACGCGCTTGAGGCTGTCGGCGGCGGTGCGCGCGATGTGCTTGCCGGTGTCCACGGAGCCGGTGAGCGAGACCATGTCGACGTCGGGGTGGGAGATGAGCGCCTGCCCGGCGGGCTCGCCGCGGCCGGTGATCACGTTGAGCACGCCGCGCGGCAGGATCTCGGCGGCCAGCTCGGCGAGGCGGACGGTGGTGATCGGGGTGGTCTCGGCGGGCTTGAGCACCACCGTGTTGCCGGCGGCGAGCGCGGGGGCGATCTTCCAGATCGCCATCATCAGCGGGTAGTTCCAGGGCGTGATCTGGCCGACGACGCCGACGGGTTCGCGGCGGATGAAGGAGGTGTAGCCCTCCATGTACTCGCCGGCGGCGCGGCCCTCCAGGCAGCGGGCGGCGCCGGCGAAGAAGCGCAGGTTGTCGGCCATCACCGGGATCTCGTCGCGCTTGACGGCCGCGATCGGCTTGCCGGCGTTCAGCGCCTCGAGCCGCGCGATCTCCTCGCCGTGCTCCTCGATCGCGTCGGCGAGCGCGAGCAGCGCGGCGGCGCGCTGGGCGGGTGTCGTGGCGGACCAGCCGGCGAACGCGGCGCGGGCGGCGCGCACGGCGCGGTCGACGTCGAGCGCGGTCGAGTTGTGCGCGTGGGCCAGCTCGTCGCCGGTGGCGGGGTTGAGAATCGCTTCGAGCGGGCCGTCGGAGGGGGCGCGCTCGCCGTCGACGAAGTTGCTGAGGGTGGCTGGCTGGGTGACCATCGGATCTTCTCCTCGCTGCGTCTTTGGTTACTCGACTTGCGCGTGTGCAGGGGTGGAGTTGTTTTTGGATTTGGAGGGGGGGCGCCGTCCGGGCCCGGGCGGCGTTGGTGTGGCTAGGAGGCTTGACCCCCTGTGATGCCGCCGTCGACGCCCGCCACCAGCTCGGGGGCTGCGAGCGCGGCGGCGACGGCGGGGTGAACGATCTGGCCGTCGTGCACGTTGAGCCCGAGCCGCAGCCCGGGGTCGCGCGCAAGCGCCTCCTGCACGCCGTGCTCGGCGAGCGCCAGCAGGTAGGGCAACGTGGCGTTGGTGAGCGCGTAGGTCGAGGTGATCGGCACGGCGCCGGGCATGTTCGCGACGCAGTAGTGGGTGACGCCGTTGACCTCGAAGGTGGGGTCGGAGTGGGTGGTGGGGTGCGACGTCTCAAAGCAGCCGCCCTGGTCGATCGAGACGTCGACGAGCACCGCGTGGCGGCGCATCAGTCCCAGCTGTGTGCGGCTGATGACGTGCGGGGCGCGGCCGCCGTGGACGAGTACGGCGCCAATCACGAGGTCGGCGGCGGGCAACATCTGCTCGATCGCGAGCGTCGATGAGTAAACGGTCGAGGCGCGGCCGGCGAAGGCGACTTCCAGCTCGCGCAGGCGGTCGATCGAGCGGTCGAAGACGAACACGTCGGCCTGCATGCCGATCGCGATGAAGGCGGCGTTCATGCCGACGACGCCGCCGCCGATCACGAGCACCGTGGCGGCCGCGACACCCGGAACGCCCCCCAGCAGGATGCCGCGGCCGCCGAGCGGCTTCTCCAACATGAACGCGCCGGCCTGCGTGGCAAGCTTGCCCGCGACCTCGCTCATCGGCGCCAGCAACGGCAGGCGCCCGCGCTCGTCCTCGACAGTCTCGTATGCGATGCACGTCGCACCGGACGCCTGCAGTCCGCGCGTGAGCACGGGCTCGGCGGCGAGGTGCAGGTAGGTGAAGAGGGTTTGCCCGTCGCGTAGCAGCGCGACCTCGCCGGGCTGGGGCTCCTTGACCTTGAGCACCAGCTCGGCCGCGGCGAACACCGTCGGCGCGTCGGGCGCGATCGTCGCACCCTGGGCGACGAACTCCTCATCGGACACGGCGCTGCCGACGCCGGCGCCGGCCTGCACGACCACCCGGTGCCCGTGCGCGGTCAGCTCGCGCACGCCGGCTGGCGTGATCGCCACGCGGTACTCGTCGGGCTTGACCTCAGTCGGTACGCCGATGATCACCGCGACCACCCCCTGGTCCACACACGCCAACCCATCCGGGACCCCGGAGGGGTCCAATCCTAAACATCATCCCCGTCAGCGTCACCGTGCCAGCTCCCTTCCTCGCAGCGCCAGCCAGAACTCGATGCGGTCGCGGGCGCTGGAGAAGTCGCGGCCGGTCAGCTGCTCGACGCGGCGGATGCGGTAGCGCAGGGTGTGGCGGTGGCAGTAGAGCGCGCTGGCGGCCTTCTCCCAGTGGCCGTTGTGCTCGATGAAGACGTCGAGCGAGCGCAGCAGCTCGTCGCCGTACTCGCCCTCGCCGGACTCGACGGGGCCGAGCACGCTGCGGCAGTAGGAGAGCAGCGCGTCGTCGTCCTGCAGGGAGAGCAGCAGCTGGAAGGCGCCGAGGTCCTCGTAGGAGGCGATCGTCTCCGCGTCGGAGCTGCCGTTCTGCAGGCGCAGCGCCTCCAGCGCGCAGCGCGCCTCGTGGAAGCTGAGGCGCAGCGAGTGCGTCGGCGCGACGCGGCTGGCGCCGGCGCGCACCTCCCCCACGCGCGCCGCCAGCTCGTCGCGGATGCGCCGCGCGAGCGCGATCGGGTCGAGGTCGTGACCGCCGTCGACGACGGCGCACAAGAGGCCGGCGCGGATCGCGACGAGGCTGCCCGCGACCTGCTCGTGCGCGAGCGCACGCTCGACGAGCGGCGCGGCGGCGTTGGGGTCGGGCACGACGAAGGCGAGCACGGCGACGTGGTCGCCGATCCCGAAGGGGCGCAGCCGGGTTTGCAGCTCCTCGGGGTACAGGCGTCCGGTGAGCGCGTCGGCAAGGACGTCACCGGCCATCGAGCGTTGGAGCATTTCGTAGCGCTCGTCCAGCAGCTGCGCGAAGACGCGCTCGGTGATCGCGATGAAGGGAAGCTCGTAGGGGACTTCGAACAGCGGGAAGGAGCGTTTGCGCGCCTGCGCGAGCAGCGCGGCGGGCATGCGCTTGTGCGCGAACCCGGTGCCGAAGCCCAGGCCGGCGATCTTGTGTTCGGCGAGCCGGTCGATCAGCTCGCGCTGGCTCTGGACGCTGTCGAGCTGCAGGCCGGTGCTCAGCAACAGCTCGCCGCCGCGCAGCCACGGCGTGGGGTCCAGCAGCTCGGTGCTGTGTACCCAGCGCACGTGCCGGCCCGCGGCCTGCTCGCCGCTGGACAGCGAGAGCCCCAACTCGGCGACCAGCGCCTCCAGGGTCAGCATCGCCCCACCACCGATCCCTCCCGCGCAGTCATCAGTCCACGATCCGCTCCCACGCCTCGGTGAGCACCGGACGCAGGATCGCCTCGATCTCCGCGAACTGCTCGGGGCCGGCGACCAGCGGCGGCGAGAGCTGGATCACGGGCTCGCCGCGGTCGTCGGTGCGGCAGATCAGCCCGCGCCGGTACAGCTCGCCGGAGAGGAAGCCGCGCAACAGCTCCTCGGACTCGCGCGCGCTGAACGTCGCCTTGGTGTCCTTGTCCTTGACCAGCTCGATCGCCTGGAAGTAGCCGGCGCCGCGCACGTCGCCGACGATCGACAGGTCGCGCAGCCCGTCGAGCATCGCGCGCAATGCGCCCTCGTTGGCGCGCACGTGCTCGTTTAGAGCCTCGCGTTCGATGATCGCGATGTTCGCGAGCGCCACCGCGCTGGCGACGGGGTGCCCGCCGAAGGTGAAGCCGTGGTTGAAGATCGAGGCGCCGTGCAGGAACGGCTCGGCGATGTGGTCGCCGGCGATCACGGCGCCCATCGGCGCGTAGGCGGAGGTGATGCCCTTGGCGGTCGTGACGATGTCGGGCTGGTAGCCGAAGCGTTCGCAGCCGAACCAGTGGCCGAGGCGCCCCCACGAGCAGATCACCTCGTCGGAGATCAGCAGCACGCCGTGGCGGTCGCAGATCTCGCGCACGCGCTGGAAGTAGCCGTCCTGGGGCACGAAGCAGCCGCCGCTGTTCTGCACCGGCTCGAGGATCACCGCGGCGACGGTGTCGGGCCCCTCGAACACGATCGCGTCCTCGATCGCGTCGGCCGCCCACAGCGGGTCGCGGTCCTCTTTCCAGCGGTAGGAGTTCGTGTTGGGCACGTGGTGTCCACCGGGCGTCAGCGGCTCGAACGGCGCGCGCAGCGGCGGCAGGCCAGTGGCGGTCAGCGCGCCCATCGAGGTGCCGTGGTAGGCGAGGTTGCGCGCGATCAGCTTGAAGCGGCCGGGCTGCCCGCGCTCGGCGTGGTAGGCCTTGGCGAGCTTCCACGCGCTCTCCACCGCCTCCGAGCCGCCGGAGGTGAAGAACACGCGATTGAGGTTGCCGGGCGCGAGCGCGGCGATCTGCGCGGCAAGCTCGATCGAGCGCGGGTGCGCGTAGCTCCAGTTGGTGTAGAAGCCCAGTTCGGCGGACTGGCGCGCGGCGGCCTCGCCGGGCTCGGGACGGCCGTGGCCGATGTTCACGCAGAACAGCGCCGAGAGCCCGTCGAGGTAGCGCCTGCCGTGCTCGTCGTAGACGTAGCAGCCCTCGCCGCGCACGATCACGGGGATCTCGTGGTCGGCGTAGGCGCCCATGCGCGTGAAGTGCAGCCACAGGTGGCGGCGAGCGAGCGCCTGGAGGTCTGCGCCCGCGCCGGGGGCCGTCGCGTCCTGCCGTCCCCCGGCGGGGACGGTGGTCTCCTGCCGACCCCCGCCGGGAACTGTCACGGCCTGCTGCCCTCCGCCGGGAACTGTCACGGCCTGCTGCCCTCCGCCGGGGACCGTCGCAGCCTGCCGGCCCCCGCCGGCGATCGTCGCGGCGCCGGGCGCCCCTGTGGTGTCTGTGTCGCTCACCTGGGTCGCCATCGTCTCCTCCTCCTCGATCGGAACTGCCAGCCCTCGTGGCTAGACACTCAGGACAACCGTACCCCCACATGGGGCATGTATCAATGCGCTACAAGTTCAACAGCTCCGGGGGCTGTTGTACGAATGGTACAAGATCTGAGCCAATGTTTGGGAATCGCGCACCTTGTGGGCCATCGGCGGCGGTCGTAGCGTTTGTCACAACTTATAGCCAGGTCACCGGAGGGCCACCCCGACGAGACCGCCCAGGGAGGGTGCGGCAGAGACGGGTGAACTGCCTTCGCGGCCAAGGGGAAAGAGGGATCATGGCCACTATCAGCGCAGCCTCCAACGACATTGCAGTCCCTGCGTCGTCGGGCGTGATCGACAAGGGCCTGAAGAAGAACGCGATCGGCTACCTGTCGAACATCGTGATCGGCGTGGCATCGACCGCGCCGGCGTACTCGCTGGCGGCGACGCTCGGGGGCATCGCACTGGTGTCGGGCGTCGGCGTGCACGCGCCGGCGGTGCTGCTCGTGTCGTTCGTCCCGATGCTGCTGATTGCGGCGGCGTACAAGTACCTCAACCGCGCCGACCCAGACGCGGGCACGACGTTCGCGTGGACGACGCGGGCGCTGGGGCCGGGTATGGGCTGGGTCAACGGCTGGGCGATCTTCCTCGCGGACGTGATCGTGATGGCGTCGCTGGCGCAGATCGCGGCGACGTACACGTTCAAGCTGTTCAGCTGGGAATCGGCGGCCACCTCGAAAGGCGCGGTGCTGGTGGTGGCGGTGCTGTGGATCGCCGTGATGACCTGGATCTGCTACCGCGGCATCGAGCTGTCGGCCCGCATCCAGCAGGTGCTGCTGAGCGCAGAGATCGCGATCCTGGCGCTGTTCGCGGTGGTGGCGCTGATCAAGGTCTACAGCCAGAACCCGGCGCACTCGATCCACCCGGCGTTGTCGTGGTTCAACCCGTTTGCGATGGGCTTCACGCCGCTGGTCACTGGGGTGCTGCTCGGCGTGTTCATCTACTGGGGATGGGACTCGGGGGTGGCGGTCAACGAGGAGTCCGAGGACCCCAACGAGGGTCCGGGCCGGGCCGCGGTGATCTCGACGGTGCTGCTGCTGGTGATCTATGTCGTCGTGGCGGCGGCGGCCCAGGCGTTCCACGGATCGCACTTCCTGGCGGCCAACGAATCGGACGTGCTGAGCGCGCTCGGCAAGCCGGTGCTCGGCGGGGTGCTCTACAAGCTGCTGATCGTCGCGGTGCTGACGTCGGCGTCGGCCTCGACGCAGACGACGATCCTGCCGACGGCCCGCACAACGCTGTCGATGGCGTGCTGGAAGTCGATCCCGTCGGTGTTCAGCCGCGTGCACAAACGCTACCTGACGCCAACGTGGTCGACGCTCGGCATGGGCGCGATCTCGATCGCGGTGACGGTGCCGTTGCTGCTGACCACCGAACACGTGCTGGTCGACTCGATCATCGCGATCGGCTTCCCGATCTGCTTCTACTACGGCTTCACCGGCATTGCCTGCGCGGTCTACTACCGCCACCAGCTGCTCGAAAGCTTCCGCAACTTCATCCTGCTTGGCCTGGCCCCGCTGGCGGGCGGGCTGATCCTGTTTGGCGTGTTCGGGAAGGCACTGGTCTACTACAACAACCCCGAAAACGCCGAATCGGGCCGCACCCTGGGGTTCACGCTGCCGATCTGGATGGGCGTCGGCGGCCTGGTCCTCGGCGTGATCCTGATGCTGATTTCACGCCCGTTCTTCCGCCAGTACTTCGCCCGCAAGCTCGAGACGGCCCGTCCGGGCCTGCTCGAGGAACCCGTGGAGCACGCGCCGGCACACTTCTGAGGAGGGACCCTCGAAGCTGCCCTCAGGGCAGAACGCGACGCGGCGCGCGGTTGGGGATGAGACCGCGCGCCGCACGTCGCGTGAGGCCGCAGAGGGACAAATCTCGAGGCTCGGTTAGCTGATCGCCCAAGCGGTTCAGCGCTGGGACTCGACGATCATCAGCGAGTGGCCTTCGGGGTCGCGGAACCAGAACATCGGCGGGACGGGGTCGCCCATGCGCGAGACCTGCTCGTCCACGTCGACCGCGAGCGCGCGCAGCTCGGCGTGCGTGGCGTCGGCGTCGGCGGTGGTGAGGCTGATGCCGATCTCCTTGGGGGCAACCGCTTCGCCGGGCCGGGGCGGCGCGAGCGCGATCCCGGTGTTGCCCTGCGGCGGGTAGACCTCGACCCAGCGCATGCCGCCGCCGAAGGGCGTGTCGGTGCGCTTCTCGAAGCCAAGACGCTCGTAGAACTCGATCGAGCGGTCCTGGTCGGCGGTGGGGACCATGACGAGGCTGATCGTCTCGATGCCGGTCGTGGTTGTGGCCATGGTGGGGTCCTCCTGTGAGTGTGGGTTGACGACGGGTAACCCGGTCGCGAGCTGGGACTCATCGCGTACGGTGAGATTAGTTGGAGATGGCGGCGCAAGCGCCGCCGGAGGGGGGCCGAGCCCACGCACTCCGCTGCGCGGCGCACCGGGCACAACCCCCACATCCGCGCGGGCGGCGCAGCCGCCCGCACCCTCACAACACAAAGGGAATGAGCATCTTGGTGTGCGCGCGGTAGCCGGGGTAGGCACCGGGAAATGTGGTTGTCATCAGCCGTTCCTCGACGCGGGCGCTGTACAGGAAGTAGGCGCCGACGACGGCGAGGGCGATCAGCCAGTAGATGTTGGTCGCCAGGGCGGTGCCGAGCATCGCGAGCAGGATGCCCGAGTAGATCGGGTGGCGCACCAGCCGGTAGGGGCCGGAGGTGACAAGCTCGGGTTCATCCTTGGTCGTCATCGGCATGCCCCAGTTGCGCCCGAGATGGACCCGTGCCCACACGGCGAGGCTGAGCCCGGAGAGGAACAGGACCACTCCGATCGCCTGCACGACCGGGCTGTGCACGGCGAGGGTGCCGGCGTGAAAGACGCGCAACAGCACGAAGGCAAGCGCGACGATGAGCAGGCCGGGCGGCCGCCCGCGGCCGGTGCGGGTGCCCTGCTTGGCGCTCGCGGCCGAGATCAGCCAATAGGCCCAGAAGACGAGCCACAGGGCGAAAACCGAGGTCTTCAGCGCGTTCATGCGCGCAGGGCGGGGACGGGGCCGAAGGAGAGCACGCCAGGAGGGTAGTCGGGTCCCGCCCCAAGCTCACCCGCGCAATCGCAGACGATCCAGGTGCGCCGCAGTCAAACGGTGAAGGAGAGCGTCGAGCTGCCGCCGGCCAGGTGTAGGCTGGGTTCGGCATGCAAGACGCGCAAGTGCAGCAGTTGCGCCACCGGCACGGCCGCCGCGTCCACGCGCATCCACACGCTGGCGCTCACCGGCACTTGACAGCACCTCGGCGCTCCGAGCCGCTTGCGGCGGCGGCCCGGCAGCACGCTGAACAGCGCCCTCCGGCACACCGTGGACACCGCCACGCAGCGCACGGGCACGCAGCCCACGGGCACGAGCACGGCCACACCCACAGCCATTCGCACGGGCTGATCGACCGCAGCATCACGCGCTCGCGCGAGGGCATTCGCGCGGTGCTCGCGTCGCTGGCGGTGCTCGCTCTCGCCGCGTTCGCACAGGTGGCGATTTTTCTTGCGACCGGCAGCATCGCGCTGCTCGCCGATCTGATCCACAACTTCGGCGACGCCCTGACCGCCGTTCCGCTCGGCGTCGCGTTCGCGCTGCGCTCCGGCGTCGCCGAGCGCCGCGCCGGGCTGTTCGTCGTCGCCGCGATCTTCATCAGCGCGTGCGTCGCCGGCGTCGAGGCCGTGTCGCGTTTGCTTCAGCCGAACGCGCCGACGCACCTGCTCGCACTCGCGCTCGCCGGCGCGATCGGCTTCGCCGGCAATTCGCTGGCCGCGCGGATCCGCACGCGCGCGGGCCGGCGCCTGAACAGCGCCGCGCTGATCGCCGACGGCCAGCACGCCCGCGCCGACGCGTTCGTCAGCCTCGCCGTGATCGCCTCCGCGTTCGTCGTCGCCGCCGGCCTGCCGATCGCAGACCCGATCATCGGTCTCGTAATCTGTCTCGCGATCCTGCGGATCACGTGGCAGTCGTGGCTGACGGTGCGCGGCGAGCACGCGCACTGAGCCGTTGCGCCTGCGGCGCTCGCCCGGCGACGCCGGCCACCTGCGCGAGGAGCCAGTCGCCTCGCGCTCGACCGCCTGACCGGCGAGGGCGCTTGACCGCGATATCGTCGCTCGACCGTGCGGACGACGATCTCGCCCGGCGAACGAGAGCAGGCGGACGCCCCCGAGCACAGGCATCCTGCAGATTCGGTCCCGCTGCGGGTTGTCGCGAAGGAGTGGACGCGGATCGGCCTGACGGGCTTCGGCGGTCCCCCCGCGCACATTGCGATGCTGCGTCGGCTGGTCGTCGACCGTTGCGCATGGATGGACGCCCGGGCGTTCGAGGACGCCAACGCCGCGTGCGGCCTGCTGCCCGGCCCGGCCTCGACGCAGCTTGCGATCTTCTGCGCCTATCGCGTCGCCGGGCCTTGGGGCGCGATCGTCGGCGGGCTCGGATTCGTGGTGCCCGCCGTCGTGATGGTCCTGGCACTGTCCGTCGTGTTTCTCGCCGGCGCGCCGCCGAAGTGGGTGATTGGCGTCGGAGCGGGTGCGGGCGCTGCGGTCGCGCCCGTGGCTGTTCACGCTGCGCTGCGTTTGCTGCCCTCGAGCTTTGAGCATGTGCGGGCTGCGCGGGGTCGGGCACTGCGCTGGCTTGCCTATCTGCTCGCGGCGGCGGCCGCAGCGGCGACGATCGGCGCCTATCTGGTCTTCGTCCTGCTCGCGTGCGGGGTGTTCGAGCTGTCCTGGCGGCGCCGCGCGGCGCCGGCGCCGATGCTCAATCCGGTGTTGCTCGCCACCGTCGCGGGCGCAGGCGGAGCCGGCACGCTTGCGTGGACGGCGTTCAAGGTGGGCGCGCTTTCCTACGGCGGCGGCTTCGTGATCGTGCCGCTGATGCAGGCCGACGCCGTGCACGTTTACCACTGGATGACAAACGGCCAGTTCCTGAACGCCGTCGCGCTGGGGCAGGTCACTCCCGGTCCCGTCGTCGCTACCGTCGCCGCCGTCGGCTATGCAGCACACGGCATTGCGGGCGGCGCGCTCGCCGCAGTCATCGCCTTCGCTCCATCGTTCTCGTTCATCCTGCTCGGCGGCCAGCGCTTCGAACGCCTGCGCCAGAACGCCGCCGCGCGCGCGTTTCTGGACGGCGCCGGACCCGCTGCGATAGGCGCGATCCTCGGCGCAGCGATCCCGTTGACGGGCGCGCTGCAAGAGGATTGGCAGTACGGTGTGCTGGCCGCTGCCGCGGCGGCGTTGCTGGTTTTGCGACGCGGCGTCGTACAAACACTGCTCGGCGCGGGCGCGGTCGGCCTGCTCGCCTCGGTGGCAGCCGCTCCGTTGCCACATTGACAGAGCCGCCCATGCAGAGCCGCGCATGCAGAGCTGCCCATGCATGCTTGCGGGACGCCGTTGTCGGCCGTGTCAGGACTGCGCGGCCGGCGGCTGGTCGATGCGCACCAGGTTGCCGGAGGGGTCGCGCACGGCACAGTCCCGTGTGCCCCACGGCTGGTCGGTCGGCTCCTGCACGATCTCGGCGCCCGCGGCGCGCAGCCGCTCGAAGGTGGCGTCGAGGTCGTCGGTGTGGAAGTGGACGCCGTTCAGCGCGCCCTTGGCGACAAGCGCAGCGAGCGCATCGCGGTCGGCGGGACTGCCGTTCAGGTAGTTCGTGAGGACGATCGCAACGCCGGGCTGCGAGGCGGCGCCGACGGTGATCCAGCGGAAGTCTTCGCGGGCAACGTCGTTGCGCAGCTCGAGGCCGAGTGTGTCGCGATAGAAGGTCAGTGCGAGGTCGGGGTTGTGGACCAGGACGAAGCAGGTGGAGAGCGTGAGGTTCATGCCCACAAGGCTAGGGAGCCGGCGCCCCGCGCGCTTCTCCGATCCTGCTCGGCGCGCGGCTTGGGCGGGTGTGGTCTTTGGCGGTGCGCGCGTGGTCTTTGGTCGGGCGGGTGAGGTCCTTGGCGACGCAGCCCGGCACGCTTGCGAGCGCGCCGTGGTCGCGGGCCCGGTAGGCGGTCGGCGTCTCCCCCACCAGCTCGGTGAAGCGGGCGCTGAAGGAGCCGAGCGACGTGCACCCGACTGCCACGCAGACCTCGGTGACCGACAGATCGCCGCGGCGCAGCAGCGCCTTGGCCCGCTCGATCCGCCGTGTCATCAGGTACGCATAGGGCGTCTCGCCGTACGTGGCGCGGAACTGCCGCGAGAAGTGTCCGGTCGACATCAGCGCGGCGCGGGCGAGCACGGCGACGTCGAGCGGGCGCGGGTACTCGCGGTCCATCAGATCGCGGGCGCGGCGCAGATGTGCGAGGTTGGCAAGCTCCTCCGGCGTCACGCTGCGAGCGTAGCTGCGGACCGGCTCCGACACACGGCACCGCAAGCACCGACCATCGAGGACACCTCGTCGAGGTCGGGTAGAGCGGAGCCGCCGCGCGCCGGCGGGGTGTGCTCGACGACCGTCGCCCATTCGGTGGCTCAGGCGCACTCGGCCATGCGACCCGGCCGGCAAATCACCGAGTCGGCGCCTGCCCTCTGACGGCCGGGCGGGCCTCGGGTAGATGAGAATGAGATTCAGTCTGAAATTGTGTAGGCTACTCGCAAGCGGTCCGCGGTTGGACCCGTAGCCCACGACCATGAGGTTGCCCATGCCTGCCGATGCCCCTCGCGCTGCGCGCACCCCGCGCTGGTACCTCGTTGCCCTGCTGCCCATGCCTGCCGGTATCCGTCGCGCTGCGCGCGTGCCCTGGTGGCTCCTCGTTGCCCTGCTGCCGCTGCTCACCGCCGGCGCGCTCGCCGGCTGCGGCGGCTCGTCCTCCGGCGGCGGCTCCGCCTCCTCCGGGCAGATCGCGGCGGTCGGAGCGGAGAACGAGTACGCCAACGTGATCGAACAGATCGGCGGCAGGTACGTGAAGGTGAGCGCGGTCGAGAGCAACCCGAACACCGACCCGCACACCTTCGAGGCCAGCCCGAGCGTCGCGCAAGAGGTCAGCCAGGCCGAGCTGATCGTGCAGAACGGCGTCGGCTATGACACGTACATGGAAAAGATCGAGTCCGCCTCCCCGAACTCTGGCCGCAAGATTGTCGATGTGCAGAAGCTCCTCGGCTTGCCGGAATCGACCCCCAACCCGCACCTCTGGTACAAGCCGACGACGATGCCCGCCCTCGCCACGGCGCTCGCCGGCGACCTCGCAGAGCTGCAGCCTGCGCACGCCGCCTATTTCAAGGCCAACGCGCAGGCGTTCGACGCTTCGCTGCAACCGTGGTTGAAGGCCCTGCGCCAGTTCAGCGAGCGCTACCCGGACACCCCCGTCGCGACGACCGAGCCGGTTGGCGACTACATGCTCGAAGCGGCCGGGACCAAGAACCTGACGCCGTTCTCGATGCAGGCCGACATCATGAACGGCACTGACCCCTCGCCGCAGGACGTGACGCTCCAGAGTGGGCTGTTCGCGAACCACCGGGTCAAGGTGTTCGTCTACAACCAGCAAGTCACCGACTCGGTCACCGAAGGCTTCCTCAAAGAAGCCGCGCGCGCCGGGGTGCCGGTCGTCGGCGTGTACGAGACGATGCCGACTCCCGGCTACGACTACCAGTCGTGGATGATGGCCGAGGTTCGCGCGCTCGAAAGGGCCGTGTCACAGAGGACCTCCACCCAAAAACTGTGAGCTTGGGCGTGCGAGCGGCAAGGCCGACACGAGCATCCGACAGCCATGTCGAGGCAACCGCTGGCGGCGAGCAGCGAGCGGACGGTCGTCCCCGACAAGCTCGAGAGGAGGTGCTCGCGGTCGAGCATGTACACGTGCAACTCGGCTCCCGCATGGTGCTCGACGACGTGTCGTTTGGGATTCGCGCCGGCGAGTTCACCGGCCTGATCGGCTCCAACGGCGCGGGCAAGACAACTCTGTTCCGTGTCATCCTCGGGCTCACACCGGCAAGCCGCGGCGAGGTGCGCGTGGCGGGCGGAGCGCGCTCGCGCCGCAACCCGCTGATCGGGTACGTGCCGCAGAAGTTCCTGCTCGACCCCGACATGCCGCTGCGCGCTCGCGACCTGGTCGCGCTCGGCATCGACGCCCACCGTTTCGGGATCGTCCGCCCGTCCCGCGCCCGGCGCGAACGCGCCGAGCAGATGCTCGCGGCCGTCGACGCCCTGGACTTCGCCGATAAGCGCGTCGGCCTGCTTTCCGGCGGCGAGCAGCAGCGGGTGCTGATCGCGCACGCGCTGATCGGACGCCCTCGCCTGCTCTTGGCAGACGAGCCATTGGCGAATCTCGACCTGCGCAGCGCCGACGAAGTCGTGGCACTGCTCGCGCGCATCGCCCGCGAGCAGCAGATCGCGGTGTTCATCTCCGCACACGAGATCAACCCGCTGCTGCCGGTTATGGACCGCGTCGTGTACCTCGCCGCCGGGCGTGCCGTCAGCGGCCCCGCACAGGAGGTCGTGCGCAGCGATGTGCTCAGCCGCCTGTACGGCCACCACGTCGACGTGCTGCACGTCCACGGCCGGGTGATCGTCATCGCCGGCGCGGGCGAGGATCTGGGTGGCCACGAGCTGCGCTTCCCCGACGCGGAGACCGATTCGTGAGCCACTTCCTCGCGCCGGTGTTCGAGGTGGGCTTCTTCGAAAGCGAAGCGGTGCGCACCGCCGTGATCGTCGGCGCGGTCGTCGCGCTCGTAGCCGGAGCGCTCGGGGTGTTCACGGTCATGCGCGGCCAGTCGTTCGCAGCGGAGGCGTTCGGTGACATCGGCACGACCGGAGGCTCGGGCGCGTTCCTCGTCGGCGCCGGGCCCCTGCTGGGATTCCTTGTCTTCGGCGTGCTCGCGGCGGGCGCGATGGAGCTGGTCGGCATCCAGCGCGCGCGCGGGCGCGACCTGGCGACCGGGATCGTGCTCGGTGCCGCACTCGGCCTGGCAGCCCTGTTCCTGTACCTCGACAGCACCATCCACAACACCACCGGCGCTGCCGTGACGATTCTGTTCGGGTCGATCTTCACGATCGGCAGCTCCACGATCCCGCTCGTCGTGGTGCTCGCTGGAGTTGTCGTTGGGATCCTGCTCGCGATCCACCGGCCGCTGCTGCTCAGCACCATCAGCCCCGAGATCGCGACCGCGAGGGGCGTGCCCGTCCGGCTGCTCGGAGCGACGTACCTGCTCGCGCTGGCCGCGGCGGTCGCGCTGTGCGCGCTGACGATCGGCTCGATCCTCTCCACCGCCCTGCTGATTGGTCCCGCCGCCGCCGCGCTGCGCGCAACCAGACGGCCCGGCCGAGCAGTCCTGCTTGCCGCGCTGCTCGGAGTGGCTTCGATGTGGCTGGGGATCGTGCTGGCATACGACAGCTATGACTGGCCGCCGAAGGGCAACAGCTGGCCGGTCAGCTTCTTCGTGGTCACGATCGTCTTCGTCGTCTATCTGCTTTCCGGCGTGCCCGCGTGGCGCGAGCGCCGGCGCGCAAGCCGGGCCTTTGGCTAGGGGACGCTGGTGTTCTCGGGCTTCATGGTCAACGCCTGGATCGTCGCGAGCATCGTCGCGGTCGTCGCCGGCGTCGTTGGGTTCTTCGTCGTGCTGCGCGGCTCGGCGTTCGTCGCGCACGCAATTCCCAACGGCGCGTTCGCCGGCGCCGCCGGCGCAGTCCTGGTCGGCGTGGACACGATCGTCGGGCTCGGTGTGTTCTCGCTGCTCGGCGCGCTCGCGATCGGCCTGCTCGGCCGCCGCGGCCGCCACGATGCCGTGACCGCGCTGGCGCTCGTGACGATGCTCGGCGTGGGAGCGCTGTTTCTCAGCCTCAGCTCCGAGTACGAGCCTGCGGTCTACTCGCTGCTGTTCGGCGAGGTACTCGGCATCAGCCCCACCGAGCTTGCTCCGACCGCCGCGCTGGCGGTCGTGTGCGTGCTCGTCGTGGCACTGCTCTACAGGCCGCTGATGCTCTCATCCGTGCTGGCCGAGGTTGGAGAGGCGCGCGGGATCGACCGCTGGCGCATGGAGCTGGCGTTTCTCGGAGTGGTCGCGCTGGCGACGACGATGACGGTGCCGGTCGTGGGCACGTTGTTGATCTTCAGCTTGATGATCGGCGCGCCCGCGGCCGCGCGCTCGTTCACCGACCGGCCCGAGCGCGCGCTGTGCCTGTCGGTCGCACTGGCGCTTGCGACCGTGTGGGCGGCGATCGCGCTCTCCTACACCACCAACTATCCGATCGGGTTCTTCGTCGGCAGCACCGGCGCCGTGCTGTACACGATCGGCAGGCTGTGGGCTGCCGTAAAACGTGGCCCGCGCGGCCCGGCCAGATCGCCCGAGGCGCCCCATTCGACGCATCCGCCCGAACGCCATACCATCCTCACATGAGCCAATCGTCGCCTACGCACTCTCGATCCCAGGGCAAGGCTCGCCGTGTCGGAGGCCACGCGGACGCCTGCACGGAGCCATGGGTCGAGCACGCCGAAGCGACGCTTGCCGCAGCCGGCCACAAGCGCGGCGGCGCCCGCCGCGCGCTGATCGAGCTGCTGGGGACGCAGGAATGTGCGCTTACAGCGCAGGAGATCGAGGACGCTCTGCGCCACGACGGCGCGCGGCGTGTGAGTCGCGCCAGCGTGTACCGGGTGCTCGACGAGCTTGAGCAGCTGCGCCTTGTGCAGCGCGTGGAGATCGGCCAGACGATGGTCCGCTACGAGCGCGCGAGCGACCAGGCAGGGCACCACCACCATCTCGTATGCGACGAATGCGGCACCGTGATGCCCTTTTCAGACCCGGGGCTCGAGCGCGCGATTGAGGTGCTTAGCCGGCGTGTGCCGCTGACAGTCTCAGATCATGAGATCGTGCTGCACGGCGCCTGCCAGGACTGCGCCGCATAGTTCAAGGTGCTCGCCAACCTCAGGCACGTGTTCGACTTCAGAACGTCGTGCCCGTCGTCAAGCAGAGCTTGATCGCCGCCAAGGGCCCCGCCTTCGCCTTGGAGGAGGGCTTGTCATTGAGCAGTACTGGGCATCGCTCAGCGAAGGCCCTGGATGATCGAGATCAGCTCATCGGGCTGGTAGCCCTGCTGGCGAGCGAAGCCGACGAGTTCGCGCGCACGAGCGATCACCGCGCTGCGCTGCGGGGTGCCGCTTACGCGCACGCCGAGCCCACGGCGGAACTCCAAGAGACCTTCCTCACGCAGTGCACGAAGTGCACGCAGGACGGTATTGGTGTTGACAGCCATGACCGCCGCGAGATCGCGGGCGGGCGGCAGGCGCTCCCCGGGCTTGGCCTCGCCTTCGGCGATCGCGCGCCGTATCTGTGCGGCGATCTGGTCGTGCAGGGGTGTAGGGTCCGAACGGTCGATACTCTCGAGCATTGTGCTAGTTATGGTAGCATTATGCTCATCAATGTGAAAGAGGCCGATGCCTTCCGGCAATGGCCACCGAGGCGTTCGCGGCTCGTGCCGAACGGGAGCAGCCGGCGACCGGCGAGTGCGCCCGCAAACGGCGACGCGGCGCCCGGCTGCTCGCGTTCTAATGTTCCGGGGATGGCTGCGGCGGAACGCATCGAGGTGGCTGACGCGCCTGACCGCGATCGCTACGAGCTGTCGATCGACGGCGAGGTGGCCGGCTTCGCCGCCTATCGCAAACGCCCCGACCTGATCGTGTTCGTCCACACCGAGGTCGACGAGCGCCTCCAGGGTCGCGGACTCGCCGACCGGTTGATCCGGTTTGCACTGGAAGACGCCCGCACACGAGGTCTCGCGGTGCTGCCGTTCTGTCCGTTCGTCAAAGCGTTCATCGAACGTCATCGAGAGTTCGAGACGCTGGTTCCAGACACCCGCAGGGAGCAGTTCGGCTTGTGAAGCGCCACGCGCAGCCCGACCGGGACGCCGAGTACGGCTACGACCTCTTCCACTTCCGGCGGATGTTCGACGCCGGCGCGGTCGACGTGTTGCGGGCGGATGTGACGCGCTGCTGTTCCGGCAGGCGCAGGCGCCTGCCGGCGGGGCCGCACATGTGCGGCCCCGAGCGGGGTGCGCATGCGCCGTCCGCCCGGCCGCCACATGTGGCGGCGGCCGGGCCACCAACCAACGCTCTGTTGTCGACCGCTCGTTGCAGTTGTGCCTTGTGCATGTGCGCGCAGCCTTCGATACCGAGGCTGCGCCCCCTGGCAGTCGGCAACCCCCGGGCCGGCGCCCTGCCAGGGTCGGCGATGTCGCCCTCGACGGTCACGATGCCGGGGTCCTCAGACGACAGGCCAGACTGGTGCGCGCTCTCGGAATGGTACGCGCTCTATATGGTGCGCGAGCGCGCCGGGAGGAGTTGCGGACATGAGCAGCGACTATGACGTGATCGTGCTCGGCGGCGGCTCGCCGGGCGAGCACTGTGCGGGGGCTCTGGCGGAGGGCGGTCTGCGCGTGGCGGTTGTGGAGCGCGAGCTTGTGGGCGGGGAGTGCTCGTACTGGGCTTGCATTCCGTCAAAGACGCTGCTGCGGCCGGGCGAGGCGGCTCACGGGGCGCGCGAGGCAGCCGCGAGCGCCGAGGTCGATGTACAGGCGGCCCTTGCCTGGCGTGACTTCGTGGTCTCCGACCACTCCGACGCCGGACAGGAGCGCTGGCTGGCCGATCGGGGCATCGACCTGTTGCGCGGCAGCGGGCGACTCGCCGGGCCGGGGGTCGTCGAGGTCGACGGTGTGCGCCACACCGCGGACCATGTGGTCCTGGCGAACGGCGCCGATCCGGTCGTGCCGCCGATACCGGGTTTGCGCGAACTCGACGGCGTTTGGACCAACCGCGAGGTGACGTCCATGAAGGCCATTCCGCGCCGCCTGCTGATCCTCGGTGGCGGGCCGGTCGGCGTGGAGATGGGCCAGGCCGTTCGCCGGCTCGGCGGCGAGGTGGCCGTGATCGACATGGCCGAGCACGTGCTCGGGCGCGAGCCGACACCACTGGGTGAGGCGCTCGGAGAGGTGCTACGACGCGAAGGCGTCGAACTCGTCCTATCCGCGAACGCGAGCGCCGCACGACGCGATGGCGAGGACTACGTCCTCACCATCGACGACGGGCGCGAGCTGCGTGGCGAGAAGCTGCTCGTCGCCACCGGACGGCGTCCGCGGGTCCTCGGGCTGGGCCTCGAGACCGTCGGCGTCGAGGCGGACGCGCACGGGGTTCCGGTCGACGCGCACCTGCGCGCGGCGGAGCACCTGTGGGCGATCGGCGACGTCAACGGCCTGTGGCCTTTGACGCACGTCGGCAAGTACCAGGGCGAGGTGGTCGCCGCGAACATCCTCGGCGAGCCGCGCAAGGCCAACTACGAGGCCGTTCCGCGAGTCGTCTACACCGACCCGCAAGCCGCGGCGGTGGGCGCTGCCGCCGGCCGTTTCAGCGCCATGGCCCCGGTGTCGGAGCTGGCGAAGACCGCCACCTACACACGCGCCTACGCTGATAGCAACGGCTTCCTGACGCTGCTAAGCGACGGCGAGCGGCTGACCGGCGCCTACGCGCTCGGCCCCGAGGCGGGCGAGTGGCTGCAGCAGGCCACGCTCGCGATCCGCGCCCACATCCCGCTCGACGTTCTCACCGACACGATCCAGCCGTTCCCGACGTTCTCAGAGATCTACGTCGCCGCGCTGAAGGCGCTCCGCGGTGAGATCGCGGTGACGCCAAAGGCGGTCGATGCGGGACCGCCGATGACGAGCTGACGGAGAGCACGCCGGCGGCGCGCGAGTCGATGCACGTCGACGCGAACGCCGCGCCACACTGAGTGGCGCTCCGCGAGGCGTGGCCTTGACCTGGGTGGGGCTACAGGCGTGAGACGAGTTCGGCCACGATCTCTGCTGCTGGTTGTGGCTGTTTGGCGAGCGCAACGCTCTGTCCGGCCCACAGCGATAGCGCCTCGATCTCGCCGGTTGTGCCGACGAGCGGAGGCGCGGGGGAGTACCGAAGGATCGGTTCGCCCGCAGCGAAGTGCGCGATCACTTCGCCCTCTCCCGGTCGACTACCCGGTTCCGGCCGGCCCGCGGCCTCCCACATCTCGGCAGTCGAGTTGTGGATGGCGCGGTGCGGAGCGTCCGGCCATCCCACCTCGTAGAGGTTGGCGTACCACTCGGCATCGGTCTCGCTCGCGGCGCTCAGCAGGCGCCGGTATTCCTCGTGGATCGGCATCTCGTTGGCTTAGTAGTGCTTTGGTAGGTCTGTTTTTACTTGTGTTGTGGTGGGTGGAGAGGGATCTTGGTGGGGTTGATGGGTTGGTCGCAGGTGGTGCAGCGGCCGGTCCAGCATTTGAAGAGGGGCTGGAACAGTAGGACTGCCTGAGGCAGGGTCAGGCCGGCCGCTGGTGATTTGGGTTCTGCCGCTCCAGGGTGAGGAACCCATGGGCGGCGCTGACCAGGGCGGTGTGGTGGTACCAGCCGTGCCATGAGCGGCCCTCGTAGTGGTCGAGGCCGAGTTGTCCCTTGAGCTGCTTGTAGTCGAGCTCGATCTTCCAGCGCATCCGGGCGAGGCGTGCGAGTTGCTCGGGTGGCGTATCGGCTGGGAGGTTGGAGATCCAGTAGTCGCTCGGCTGCTTGTGCCCGTCGGGCCACTCGACGATCAGCCACTCCTCGCGGGGCTCCTGTCCGGCTCCGTTTTTCCAGCGCCGCAGCGCCTTCACACGAGCGAAGACGAACTGCGAAGTGAGCGGCTCCTCGTCCTCGGGCGCGCCCCTGAAGGTGACGGTCTGCAGGTGCTCACCCGCCAAACACTCGATGAGCTTCTACGCGACCTCGCCTTTGCGGTCAGGGCGCAGACACGTCGTCGACCGGCCGGTCTTGCCCGCACGCGCTGGCAGCGAGAAGGTCCTCTCGAGCGCGAACACGCTCGCTTTCTTATCGATCGAGAACACGTACTGAAAGCCGGCCTCGTCGAGATCCCAGCGAAGCTCGGTGTTCTTGCCGTACGCCTCATCACCCAGCACCGGCGCCCTCTCAATATTCCAGCCGCCGGCGCGTTCGAGGAGGTCCCGGCCGAACTCGAGCTTCCTCTTGAACTCGACCTCCTCCGGGATCTTCGCCTTGCGCCGCCGCTCGCGGTCCTCGCACCACTCCTGCGGCAGATACAACGCCCACCCCAACGGAACCGTCCCCCCTTGCCGCCCACAGCATGCACGGAGACCCCGATCTAACAGTTGCCGATCTTCCCCAGCGTCCCCGAGTACTCGCGCTTGACCCCCGGCGAACTCTTGCCGTCCTTGGGAAACCCTGTGTCATCCAGCACCCACGCCTCCACGCCGATCTCGCCCGCGACACGCCCAGCGAGACAGCCTTCACGACCAGCCCAGGATCCCATGTGCTCACCGCCAGAAACTGCTGCAAGCTCTCATACTCAGCCTCCCCGCCCAACCTCGCGACCATCGACTCCAGCGACTTCCGCGGCCCCGCCTCGATCAACCCCCACAAATACAGCCGACCATTGGCCAACTGCACCAGCCGGTTCACCGCCGCGCCCAACACCTCCCCAGCGAACGCCTCCAAACGCTCCCGCACCACCACAGACCCACCCACCACCATCTCCGCCACCGCCACCACGAACCTCCTCACCCCGAGAACAAGACACGAGAAAAGTCCGCCCACACAACAACAAATCCTACAAAAAACCTACCAAAACACCACTAGAAACTGTCCGAGAAGTCTTTAGGCGTGAAGTAGGCGGTGGCGGCGTCGGTACCAGAGCAGGCCGCTGGCGAGTTGGATGAGGCCGAGATAGTTGGTGGGGTTCTTGTCGTAGCGGATGAGCAGCGCGCGCGGCAGCGTTGTAGCCAGGCGAGGGTGTAGGGGTCGGACCGGGGCGCGCTGCCGCCCTTTCGGGTCGGTGCGTTTCCCCGGCCCGCCCTCCGAACCGGACGTGCGCGTTCCCACGCATCCGGCTCTCCACGAGTCCCGGTTGGCTGTTGGGTCATTCGGTCGCCGTCCACGGCGAGGGGATGCTGCGGCCCCGGTAGCGGTAGCGGGTGACCGTCACCGTTGAGGGGCGTAGCAGCGTAGTCTCGCCGTCCGTTGGCCACCACCCTGGTAGGTAGCGCCGCCGGAGCCACTTCCATCCGACCCGGTAGTGCTTTCTATGCAGCCACCGGATCACGCGGCGCCAAGTGAACTGCCCGACGTAGTCGAACGTCGCCTTGGACACCCCGTGACGGAAGTAGTTGGTCCATCCTCGGAGCACCCGGTTGAGCTGGTGCAACAGGACCGCCAACGGCTGGTCGTGAGCTGTTCGGGTCAGCGCGCGCGCACCTTGCCGGTGATGGCAAGGACTGCCTTCTTGGCCGGGTAGGTGTAGATCACGCGCTTGTTGTTGGTGCCTCGCTTTCTCTGCCGCTGAACACGGAACCCGAGAAAGTCAAAGCCCTCGTCGATGTGGCAGATCCTCGTCTTCTCTGTCGATAGGCATAGCCCGATCGGCGCGAGCGTCGCTGCTGCCTGGCCTCTCAGCGTCTCGGCGTGTGCTCGGGTGCCGGACACCATCACGACGAAGTCGTCCGCGTAGCGGACGAGTCGATAGGTGGCCAACCCGTCGCGCCGCCGGGTTCTGCGTTGCCAGTTGCTACCCATCGCTTGCCACGCGTCGTCGAAGTGATCGTCGAGCGTGGACAAGGCGATGTTCGCTAGCAGCGGCGAGAGGATGCCTCCTTGCGGGGTGCCGGTGATCGTCTCCTGTTCGGCACCCTCGATAGTGAGGACACCGGCCTTGAGAAACGCCTTCACCAAGCGGAGCACGCGCTTATCCCCGACACGTTGGCGCACCCGGCCCATGAGGGCCGTGTGGTCGATCGTGTCGAAGCATGCCTCGATATCCGCATCGACCACCCACTCGTAAGAGTTGGAGGCCAGCAGGTGTATCTCGGCGATCGCGTCGTGTGCCTTTCGGTTGGGGCGAAAGCCGTAGGAGCACGGACGGAAGTCCGCCTCCCAGATCGGCTCTAGCACCAGCTTCAGCGCGGCTTGCACCACGCGGTCCCGCACGGTCGGGATGCCCAGCCGGCGCAGCTTGCCACCGGCCTTCGGGATCATCCGCTCCCGCACGGCCAAGGGAACGAACCGGCGGGCTCTCAAATCGGCCCGTAGCTCGGCGAGAAACGTCTCCTCGCCTCGCACCGCGGTGATATAGCGGGCGGTCCAGCCGTCCACTCCCGCGGCGCGCGCGCGCGCGCCCTTGTTGCCCTTGACCGGAGCCCATGCCATAAGCAAGAACGCCGGGTCACAGACGAGGTTGAACAGGTCATCAAACCGGCGACCGGAATCGTCGGTTGCCCATCGGTGCAGCTTGGTCTGGATCTCCAGTACCCGTCCCTGGGCCTCATCGAGGCTCGGCCACGGCGCGTCGGTGTTCACCGGCGTCCTCCCAGCATTCCAGTCCCATAACTACGGACTCGCTGCCCTCCTTCGCCCTGTGGCCGGCTTTCCCGGCCTCTGACTACTACGAGGGCTCCGCCCCGCCCCGAGACCATCAGCCGACGACGGGCCTTCCCACCGCCAGCCCAACAGGCTGGCGGGAAGGGAGTCTCGGGGCGGTTCCCACGTTCACTATGAACCGCTTGACGGGATCGACGCCCAGCTATTCCCCTGCAGTCTCGCCACGGGTACGCCGCAGACCTTCCCCGTGGCCTCGATGCCGGTGGAGCGAACACCTGACACCGAGTCGCCCGCCACACAGACGAGCGTGCACTGCTGACCGGCCCTGATCCACCAGGTTCGAGCCGGCGGGTTGCTTTAGGGGTTTCTACCACTAGTTCCTGCATCCGTACGTCTCTCCGTCTCGCTTGCCGGACCCGAGCCGTCTGGCAGTACCGGCCCGTCCCGTCGTTGTCGGGGCTGCTCCCACCCCCCCCCCCCCCCCCCCCCGGCGTCTCCCGGATCAGGCTGCCCCCAGCTTCAGCGGGCTGCTGCGACAGCCCAAAGGAAAAGGCCTCCCACCTCCTCACGGTTCAATAGCGCCTCGTGGCGCACTCTCTCCACTACCCAGCGGTGGCGGCCGAGGCCAGAGCCGTTTGCTGTTCCGCGACGCGCGATGACGGGTGTGATGCCGAGTGCCCGGAGTAGCCGGCGGTGCTTGTCGTGGTCATAGCCGCGGTCGGCGAGGAGCCGGTCATGCTTTTGGCGTGGCCGGCCGACCTTCCCTGCGACGGGCCGGCGGTGTAGGTCTTCGATGAGCGGGATCAGTTGCGTGACGTCGTTGCGGTTCCCGCCAGTCAAGGAAACCGCCAACGGGATGCCACTCGCGTCAACGAGGAGATGATGCTTTGAGCCCGTGCGGGCACGGTCTACCGGGGACGGCCCCGTCAGGAGCCCCCCAAAGAGCACGGATATGGCTGCCGTCAACCGCTGCGCGGGACCAGTCGATCTTCCCCGCGGCGTTTAGCTTCACCAGCAGCTTTTGGTGCAGCGCATCCCAGACGTCGGCCTTCTGCCACGTCCGCAGTCGCCGCCAGCACGTCACGCCGGAGCCATAGCCATACTCGCGCGGCAAATCCTCCCAAGCGATGCCTGTGTGCAGCACGTGCAGGATCCCGTTGAGCACCAGCCGATCGTCGATCGCCTTGCGCCCAGGGTTACGCCGACGACGAACTCGAGCCGGGATCAACGGCTCGACCTCAGCCCACAACTCGTCAGTGATCTCGAACTGGCCTGACCCCCTGAGTTCGGTCCGATCGTTGTGAGAGTTTTTCGCGCCTACGATTATGGGCGAGGAAGGAACTCCACGATGAAGCGACGCAGACATTCGCCAGAGCAGATCATCCGCAAGCTGCGAGAGGCTGAGCGGCTGCTCGGTGAGGGCAAGACGATCCCGGAGGCCGCGAAGGAGCTTCAGATCAGCGAGCAGACCTATCACCGGTGGCGTAACCAGTACGGTGGGATGAAGGCCAATGACGCCAAGCGGTTGAAGGAGCTTGAGCGCGAGAACGCGACGCTCAAGCGGATCGTGGCGGACAAGGAGCTTGAGGTCGTGGCGCTGAAGGAGATTTCCCGGGGAAATTGGTAGGCCCGGTCCGCAGGCGCCGGGCGGTCGCGATGCTCCGTGACCGTCTTGGCGTCAGCGAGCGCTGGGCGTGCAGGGTCGTTGGGCAGCATCGCTCCACGCAGCGTCACGAGCCCAAGACGGCCGAGGATGACGCGGCGTTGCGTTGCGAGCTGCGGAAGTTCTCGGTGGAGCGCCCGCGGTGGGGGTATCGGCGCGCGCATCACCGGCTACGCGAAGAAGGCTGGGAGATCAATCGTAAGCGAGTTCAGCGACTGTGGCGCGAGGAGGGCCTGCGAGTCCCTGTGCGCAAGCGCAAGCGCCGGCGTCTTGGTGAGTCGACGGTCCCGGCCGAGCGACTGCGTGCCGAGCGGCCCAACCACGTGTGGGCGTTCGACTTCCAGTTCGACCAGACCGCCGATGGGCGGGCGCTGAAGCTACTGAATATCGTCGACGAGTTCACGCGCGAGTCGCTGATAATGCTGGTCGAGCGCTCGATCGACGCTGACACGGTCGTCACGACGCTGGAGCGGCTGTGCGGCGAGCGCGCGGCGCCCCGGAACTCCTGCGGTGCGACAACGGCCCGGAGATGACCGCGCACGCGCTCAAAGATTGGTGTCAACTATCGAAGACCGGGACCGTGTTCATCGAGCCGGGCTCACCGTGGCAGAACCCGTTCGTCGAGTCGTTCCATTCGCGTGTCCGTGACGAACTCCTCGACATCGAGGAACTCTGCAGCCTCACCGAGGCACGAGTCGTGATCTCAGACTGGCGCGAGGACTACAACCAGCGACGACCGCACTCCGCGCTCAGGATGAAAACACCGGCCGCGTTCGCCGCTGAGTGCGCCACCAGCATCACCGAGCGCGAGGCAGCATGACCCCCCACCCAGGGACGCGCCGGTCGTGTCGTGCTCCGCTACGCTCCGCACGACACGACCGAACCACCCGATACCCTCCACTCACTTCTATCCACCAACCCTCACAAGCGGTGGACCGAAAAACAGGGGCCGGTCAGATACAAGCCACCATTAGCCATCTGCGCCGGCCGATTCATCGCCTCCGCCAACACCTCACGGCCAAACTACTCAAGCCGCTCCTTAACCACCACCGCAGAGCCCACTCCCGCCGCCTCAATCACCACCACCATCCTCCTCGCGTCGAACCGGTCAACGCGAAAAGGATTCGCGGCGAACACAAAGAACCCTACAACACACCTAACAAAGCAGTGCTACTGTAGGCCGCGACTGACGTTGACGAGCCGTGAAGGGGCGACCAGCTTTCGCGTGGAAAGCAGCACACATCGCCGTGGCACGAGCAGCGATGGCTCTGGACGATTCCCAGGCGTACCATCTGAGCATCCGCAGACGCCCGCTCACGTGGGGGAAGCGGAAGCATCGCCTCGCCTCGCCTCAGACCCCCGGTCCTCGTCCGACGCGAGGGTGGAGGCTTGGCGAGCGTCCCACATGAACAGCAATCAGTGGGTGTCTGGCGGGGCGGGGCCGGCGTAGATCACGAGGACGACGATGTGATCGTCGGGGCCGCGCTTGTAGCGCACGCGCGCGCCTCCGTCGACCTCGTACTCCCAAAAGCCCTTGAGCTTGCCCTTCAGCTGGTGGTGGCGGTTGGTCTGCATTGGAGGGAAGGGGTTGTCCGCGAGTTCGATGTAGCAGCGGCGCATCGGCCCGGGACGATTCTGGCACAGCGTGTTCCAGTCGCGATAGACGTTGCAGTAGATCTTGTGGCGCCCGGTGTAGCGCCCCTTCGGCGCGTGGACCTCTCGGGTCACGCCTGGGCCGCCAGGACCTGCTCCTCCGACGGGGGCAGCACTTCGACGATCCCGTCCAGATCAACCGGCGATAGCAGCGCCCTCATCGCGTCCGGCTGCCCATAGACCCCCGCGGTTGAGTCCCATGCGCTCAGGTTGCCCTCCAGGTGCTCCAACGTGCCTCGCTGGGCGGCATCGAACGTGTCGGCTACCAGCTCGCGGGCGAACTCCCCGGCCTCATCGCTAGAGAACGCGGCGAGCCACGGGTATCCAGTTTGCATCGCCCACTCCGACGGTGGCACCTCTCGATGCTCGTTGTAGATCGCCAGGAAGCGAGCTGTCTCGGCGACCTGCGCCTGCAACCGCCGCTGGAAATCCGCGACGCCCTTGGTCTGGATCACGAGCAACTCGCCGTCGGCGTCGAGCACTTCCTGGGGTGAGTCCTTCGCCCGGTCAAGCAGCGTCCGGTAGTCGCGCTGGATCTCCGTCGGACCCCACGGCGCGTCAACGGTGCGACCTGACGCACGACCGCGCGTCGCCGATCCAGACATCCGTTTTCCTGTGCCTGCACGGGCCATTCTCAAGCTCCTTCTACATAGCTTTCTATGTAGAGGCTAGCATAGGCCTGCGCAGGTACGCAAACGGCGCACCGCCCTGCGGCCGGGCTATCAGCAGCCAGGGCAGCCACACCGGTACCATGCGGTCGGTGCCGACGTAGCTCAGCTGGTAGAGCACCTGCATGGTAAGCAGGAGGTCTCGGGTTCGAGCCCCGACGTCGGCTTGGACTTTTTGGCTTCGTAGAGCGGTTCCGGCCAGCTTCGGCGAGGAATGGGTCGTGGCCTGCCCAGACCCTAGCGAAGCCCGGGGCTCGAGCCCGGTGTCGGCTCGACCTGGCTTGGGGCACATGCGGCGTTCCCGATCGATGCCGCATCCGGATCCGCTCGGTTGGCGCGTCAGTCGAGGCGGGCCTTGTCGAGCATCCCGATGAGCGTCGGACGAGGGCGACGGCGCTAGCGGAGTTCCGCAAGGCGGGCCGCGAACCCAATCGCTCTCGCGGGCCGCGTCGGCGGACCGATGGCGCGTGCTTGAGCACGGGTCGGGCGTAAGGGCCGGCGGCCGCGCTAGACCCTATGTCGTGGGTCGCCTGGGTTGGGTTGGCCGTCGGAGGTAGGCCGGACACTCCTCTCGGGGGTTTGTCTGGCCGGAGCATGGCTCCGGCTGACCCCAATATCAGTGAGGAGGTCCGGCCATGACCGGAATGGTGACGTATGTGGGTTTGGGTGTCCATGCCCGCTCGAGGTATGCTGCGGCGATTGATGTCTCGAGAGGCGAGTTTGTGCGTGCGCGGTTCGGGCCGGGTGTCGAGGAGCCGGTCGCGTGGCTTGCGGGTTTGCCCGGTCCGGTGCGTGCTGCTATGAGGCCGGGCCGACCGGCGGGTTCGGGCTCTAGTGTCGTGAGTCGTTAGTTGCTAGGCGGTTTGTGGTATTGTTGTGGGATGAACGTATCTCGTGTTGGGCGGCGTGGGCCGCAGGCGGTGCCGGTGGTGCTCGGTGATGCTGAGCGTCGGACGTTGGAAGGGTGGGCGCGGCGGCGGTCTTCGGCTCAGGCGCTGGCGTTGCGGGCGCGGATCGCGCTCGGCGCGGCCGATGGGCAGAGCAATACGGAGTTGGCTGAGCGGCTTGGGTCGACGCGGATGACGGTCGCCAAGTGGCGTGGACGGTTTGTCCGCGATCGCGTGGATGGACTGTTGGATGAGCCGCGGCCGGGGAAACCGCGAACGATCGGCGATGAGAAGGTCGATGAAGTCATCACAAAGACGTTGGAGAGCAAGCCAAAGGACGCGACGCACTGGTCAACACGGTCCATGGCCGCGGAGGTCGGGCTCTCACAGACGGCGGTCTCGCGGATCTGGCGGGCATTTGGTTTGCAACCCCACCGTGTGGAGTCCTTCAAGCTCTCAACGGACCCGTTGTTCGTGGACAAGGTCCGCGACGTTGTTGGGCTTTACATCGATCCGCCGGAGCGAGCACTGGTCTTGTGTGTCGATGAGAAGTCCCAAATCCAGGCACTTGATCGCAGTCAGCCGATCCTGCCGATGCTCCCAGGGGTACCCGAGCGCGCTACCCACGATTACAAGCGCTCCGGCACATCAAGCCTGTTCGCGGCGCTGGACATCGCCTCCGGGAAGGTCATCGGCTCACTGCACGCTCGCCACCGCACGATCGAGTTCAAGAAGTTCCTCAACCAGATAGACGCAACGGTCCCCGCCGACTTGGACGTTCACCTGATCCTCGACAACTACACGACCCACAAGACAAAGGCGATTCAGCGCTGGCTGCTCGCGCACCCACGGTTCCATTTGCACTTCACCCCGACCGGCGCGTCCTGGCTGAATCTCGTAGAGCGCTGGTTCGCGGAGCTGACCAACAAGAAGCTGCGCCGTGGCGCACACCGCTCGGTGCGCGAACTCAACAAGGACATCCGCGACTGGATCGCCCACTGGAACGAGAACCCCCGCCCATACATCTGGACAAAGACCGCGGAGCAGATTTTCGACAGCCTCACCCGATACTGCCAACGAATCAACGACTCAGGACACTAGCGCCCGATGCCCGTATTCGGACGGCTCACCGCTGTGGGCTCGGAGTTAGCCAACAAGCGCGGCATTTATCTCGGGCGACGCTCGACGAAGATCCACGTGGCTCTATACCGGCGGTCGAGCGGCAGGATCGGCGGCCATATTCCCGGCTGGCCGGACGCCCGGATCGTCCTGGTCGACCATACGGGCGCCAAGAGCGGGGTAAGACGCACGTCTCCGCTGATGTATCACGAGGATGGCGATGCCATCGCGGTGGCGGCCTCGAAGGCCGGTCAGCCGACGCACCCCGCGTGGTTTCACAACCTCAAGGCGAACCCGGAAACCTCGATTCAGATCGGCTCGGTGGTTCGCGAGGTTCGCGCGCGTGTCGCGACCGAGAAGGAGCATGATCGCCTCTGGCGGCAGTTCGTTGCGTTCTACCCCGGATATGACTTTTTCCAGCGGAACGCGAAGGGGCGCAAGATTCCGATCGTAATCCTCGACCCTCGCTAGCAAGGTCTCTGCGCGACGCCGGCACACGAGCGAACACGCCTCACCTGCGACACGTGGGCGCGGCTTTTGCTTGACATAGGAGCAACTTGTCAAGGCCGATTGAGGATTGACCCTGTGGCGCCGGTTGAGGATTGACCCCCCTTTGCGGCGGCTGCTCGTGGAGCCGAGCCGTAGGCGAGGTGGAGCGAGTAGTCGCCGGCGCGGCTTCGGGAGGGGGGGTCAGGTGGTCTGGTCGGTGGGGCGGGCGCCGAGGTCGTGGTTTTTGAGGCGGTAGCTGTCGCCCTTGAGGGAGAGGATCTCGGCGTGGTGGACGAGGCGGTCGATCATCGCGGCGGCGGTCGCGTCGTCGCCGAAGATCTCGCCCCAGGTGGAGAATGGCTTGTTGCTGGTGACGATCAGGCTGGCGCGCTTGTAGCGGCGGGAGACGAGCATGAACATCAGGTTCGCGGCTTGCGGGTCGAACGGGATGTATCCGACCTCGTCGCAGACGAGTAGGGGGTAGCGCTCGAGGCGACGGAGTTCGTCTTCGAGGCGGTCTTGGCGTTGTGCGTCGGCGAGGAGGGCGACCCACTCGGTCGCGGTGCGGAACAGCGTCCGTTGTCCGGCGAGGCAGGCGCGGATAGCGAGGGAGATCGCGAGGTGGGTCTTGCCGGTGCCGGGCGGGTGGTAGTCGAACTACTCATGTTGTGGATGTTCTGCCGGAGCGGGTGCGGTTGGTGGACGCGCCGGGCGAGTTGCGGGACGTCGAGCTTGAGGTGCTCGGGTGGCGGACGGAGGAGGGCGAGACGGCGCTGATCTGCCGGTTGGTGGACGGCAGTTCGGGCACGATCCCGGCGCGGTGGACGGACCTGCCTCGTCGTGTCGCGCCCGGCCCAAGGTTCGGGGTGCTGGCTAGCCCGGCGGGTTGGCGGTTGCTGGCCGATCGGCTGGAGGGGGTGAGAGCTCGGCGGCGTCCGGTGCGCGCCGCAGTCTCCGGTGAAAACGGAGGTGGCGATGTCCGGGCAGCTGGCGTTGCAGGTTGGAGTCGAGGTGACGGTCGCGCCGGCGGTGGTCTGGGAGACGATCCCGATCGACTGTCAGGTGCAGGTGACGTTGCGACTCGCACGGCTGCTCGCCGCGCTGGTGGAAGCGAGCCGCGATGAATAGTCAGAACAAGATCACCGAGCGTCACCGTCAGCGTCGCGCGGTGGTCTATGTGCGGCAGTCCTCGCCTGGTCAGCTTGAGCGCAACACAGAGTCGACGGCCCGGCAGTACGCGCTGCGGGAACGGGCGGTCGCGCTGGGCTGGCCGGCGGCATCGGTGACGGTTGTCGACGAGGACACGGGCCGGTCGGGCGCGACGACGCACGGTCGCGAGGGGTTCAAGGAGCTGGTCGCTGACGTGGGTCTGGGGAACGTCGGGCTGATCCTCGCGTTGGAGGTCTCACGATTTGCACGCTCATCGTCGGACTGGCACCAGCTGATCGACTTGTGTGCGTTGACCGGGACGCTGATCGCCGACTCTGACGGGATTTATGCGCCGGGTGATTTCAACGACCGGCTGTTGCTCGGCTTGAAGGGCACGATGTCCGAGGCGGAGCTGCACCTGATCCGTGCACGGCTGGCCGGCGGGTTGCCGAACAAGGCCGCGCGCGGCGAGCTGGTGATGCATCTCCCGGCCGGGTTCGATCGTGACGAGGATCACCGGATCGTCCTGTGCGCTGATGAGCAGGTCCGTCACGCGATCGCGCGCGTGTTCGAGCTCTGGCGCCGCGCTGGATCGGCACGGCAGGTCGTCGGGCAGCTGATCGCCGACGGGCAACTGCTCCCGCGCCGATCGGTCGGCGAGCGACGCGTCCGCTGGGTCCGCGCGAGCTATGGCGCGGTCCACAGCTGCTGACCAACCCGGTCTATGCCGGCGCGTTCGTGTTCGGCCGCACCCGCCAAGAGAAGCACGTCGACGCCAACGGGGAGCTGCACGTCAGGACGCTCGAGGTCCCGATCGAGGAGTGGTCTGTCTGCCTGCCCGATCACCATCCTGGCTATGTCACGTGGGAGGAGTACCTCGCCAACCGCCAGCGCCTGCGGGCGAACGTGAGACCCCGCGGCGAGGGCGGCGGCGCCGCCCGTGAGGGTGGCGCGCTGCTGCAGGGGTTGCTCCGCTGCGGACGGTGCGGCAGGCGGATGCAGGTCGCGTATTCCGGCAACGACGGCCACCGTGTGCGGTATGCGTGCGTGCGCGGGCTGCATCTTCACGGCACGGAGTCGACGTGCCAGACCCTCGGGGGCGGCCGGCTCGACAAGGCTGTCGCCGCGGCGTTCCTCGAGGCAGTCACTCCGGCCGGGGTCGCGGCCAGCACCGGCGCGATCGCGGAGCTGACCGAGCAGCACGACGCCCGGCTCGCCGGGCAACGACTCGCGCTGGAACGCGCCGAGTTCGAAGCGCAGCGCGCAGAGCGGCAGTTCGATGCGTGCGAGCCGGAGAACCGGCTCGTCGCGCGAACATTGGAGCGCAAGCTCGAGGACGCGCTCGCGGGTGTCGCGCGCGAGCAGCGCACGCTCGCTGCGCTGGAGCACGCCTGACCCGCGCCGCTCACCCTGGCCGAGCGCGAAGCGTTGACCCGTCTCGCGCGTGATCTGCCGAAGTTGTGGGCGGCGAAGACCACCAGCGACCGTGACCGCAAGGAACTCCTCCGGGCGCTGATCAGCGAGGTAGTCATCACGGTGAAACGGCCAGAAGACATCGCCGAGGCCGAGATCTTTTGGGACGGTGCGGCCCGCACCCAGTTGAGCATTCCGCTGGTCCGCCGCGGCACGAAGCGAACCTGCACCTCCGAGGACACGATCGAGCTGATCCGCCGGCTCGCTGCGCATCACCCCGACCATCAGATCGCAGCGATCTTGAACCGGCAAGGCCGGCGCACCGGGACCGGGCTGCCATTCACCGCGACACGCGTCCAAGGGGTTCGTCAGAGAGCGAGCATCCCGATCGCACCCCAGCCTGAGCCGAACAGCGGCACCGTCACGATCGAACAAGCCGCCAACACGCTGCAGGTGTCAACCTCGACGATTCACCGGTGGCTGCGCGAAGGGCTGCTCCCCGGCGAGCAAGTCACGGCAGGCGCGCCGTGGCGAATTCGGCTAACGGACGAGATCCGCGCCCAGTTCGTGCCGAACGTCCCCGAGGGCTATCAACCGCTCAACGAGGCCGCGAAATGCCTCGGAGTCGCCCGCCAGACCGTATTGCACCAGGCCCAACGCGCCCAGCGACACGCGGTGCACGTGACCACCGGCCGTCGCAAAGGCCCGAGAATCCAGGTGCTTCAGTCCGAAGCTGGACTATTTGCACAATGACGAACGCGAAAGGGACAGTGTGAAACCAGATCGCTCGGGCCGAGCAGGATCACGCTCTCTCGGGCGTGGAGGAAGTCGAGCTGGCCGAGATGCTCGATGACCTGTTTTTTGATTGAGCGCTGGAAGGTGAAGTCGAACTCCTCGAGCGTCTTGCGAGCCGGGAACCTGGCGGCTTTGATTCGCTGCTCGCCGCCGGAGGCGTCGCGGGAGGCGATCTCGGTTGATAGCAGCGCCTCGGTGAACCGCTCATAGCTCCACTCCTCCTCTTGCCGGGCGCGCTCGCAGAGCTTCGGCAACGCGCGGGCGGCTGCGGGGGCCTTCATCGCGCGAAACAGGTGCGTGAACTCGGCCGTGGCGCTCACGCGATCAACCGGTCATAAACGGCAAGCGGACGCTGCTCGACGAGCGGCTCGCTTTCGCGCTCCTCATGTCGCCCTCTGAGTGCCCGAGCGTGCTCCAGCGCGGTGATCGTGCGGTTCTTAGCGAACTGGCGCTCGTGCGAGCAAGCCAGCTCGCCGGTGTCCAGCGCCACCCCGGTGACCTGTCGCTGAGAGACCCTGATTTCCACTCGGCGTCCGACGAGACTGGGGTCGAGCGAGTAGTCGTTCGTGTCGAACCGAACGCGCGGATCGGATGCACCCTGGTGACCCAGCGGCGGTCGAGGTCAGGCTCTTGCTCGGGCAGCGCTCGCATCACCGGAAGCTCTTCGGCGAGCCGGTCGACCGGCCGCGCGCGGAGCGTCTTGTGGGTGCGGACGTTCGCCTTCGCAAACCACACGTCGAGCTGGGATTGGAAGTCGAGGTGGTTCGCGAACTGCCGCCCAGGCTCGAAGTTGCTCTCCATATACCCCTGCAGCCGCTCGACGGCTCCCTTCGCCTGCGGGTCCGCCGGCGCGCAGAAATGCCAGTCGAGCTTCAGCTGGCCACAAAACCCGGCATAGACATCGGTCGGGCGGCCGCGGCCAACGTGCAGGCAACCCTCGCGATCCCACACCATCAGCCGCGCAAGAGCGCCGATCTGCCACAAGCAGCGGCCCATACCCCAAAGCACATCTGGTGCCTCCTTGGAGAAGATCAGCGCGCCCGCGCCAAACCGGGAATACCCGAGGCAGCACACGACGACCCACGCCCGCCGCTCCTGGCCATAACCGACCGGGACCGGCCTTGTGGTCTCCCACAGATCCCACTGGCAGATCTCCCCCGGCCGATAGACCGTGCGCTGATGCGTGCGCGTCCGCTTGAACAACGGGCGCACCTCCCGCAAATAGTCATCCACGATCGACTTCCCGCCATCGAACCCGAGCAGCGCGATCAGCTCGCGAACCCTGACCCCCGGCAACGCGGGATCTGCGCGCAGCAGATCATGGATCTCCTCCTTGAACGGGTCGAGCTTCGACGGACGCTCAGAACAACGAAACCCAGGCGACGCCTCAGAACGCAACGCCGAACGAATCGCGTTGCGCGCCAAACCCGTACGGCGCATCAACTCCTTGATCGAGACCCCACGAACGAAATGCTCCCTGCGCAACTCGGCCCACTGCTCCACGTCCAACACACTCCCTCTCCCGGCCCAGACAACACAATCAAGCCAGGCTCACCAGCACCCCGGACGCCCTCCGCCACCACCCGAGGAAGGTCAAATCTCAACCGGCGAAGAGGGGTCAGTCTCCCACCCGCGCCGACACAACTTGCGGGAGGCCGAAGGCCGCCGCATTGACGTTCCATAGTTGTGGGGTTCCGTATCCCGTTCGGTTTAGCCGCGCGATGAATGACCGAAGTCGTTGAGCGCTGGCGCAGCCCAGAAGGCCAGGGACCGCCTCAAGCACGTACGCCGCGAGGCAAACCGTCGCAACGATGTCGGCGAACCGATCCAGGAGTTCGCGGCGGTTATCGTGCGGGTCTCGAAGTCCGCCGACCGAGAACGCCGACGACGGAAGGCTTCCAGCAACAACGTCGAATGTCGCATCCTCCGCAACCCGCCGTAGAGTGTCGATGTCGACGGGACCACACGCCGGTCTCACGCGCACGAAGTTGCGCTTGAACGTGGCGGCGTGTACAGGATCGATCCCTGAGTGTGCGCGACTACTCGAAGCCGTATCCCTCGACCGTCCCATGCAAGCAGTAGCACTACTGCTACCATGCGTGTGTGGTGACTATCCCGCAGAAGGAGCTGCGCAACCAGGTCGGAGAGGTGCTTCGCCGCGCCGAGGCCGGCGAGCGGTTCACGATCACGGTCTCGGGGCGTCCGGTCGCCGAACTCGGTCCCGCCCGCGCACGACAGTGGGTATCCAGCGCTGGCCTCGCGGACCTGTGGGCCACACCCCCGGACCCGACGCTCGAGGAAGATCTGGGGATGCTCGGTGGCCAGCTCGCAGACCCCTGGGCCGGCACCTGACGAGTGGCGGTCCTGCTCGATACGTCGGTCTTGATCGCGGCCGAGAAAGGACCAGAGGAGGACGCCGCCATCAGCGTTGTCTCGCTGACCGAGCTGCACTTCGGCGCACTCATCGCCCGCGACGAGGAAACCCGCGCTCTACGGGTCCGCCGTCTCGGCGTCATCGAGGCCCACTTCGACGCGCTGCCGTTCGATGCCGCCGCGGCACGCGAGTGCGGGCGGCTGCACGCCCTCGTTGCACACCGAGGCGGAGCGCCACGACGCCGAGCGCTGGACCTCGCGATCGCCGCCACGGCCAACGTCCACGGCGTCCCGTTACTGACCTACAACACCAAGGACTTCCAGATCATCGCTGACAAGATCGACCTCCGCCAAGCCTGAAACGGACGAGTGCGGGCGCTCAACGACAAGAGGGTGACGAGCTGACGGCTGGTGGTGGTTGGCACCGTGTACAGCGACGATGAGCCTCCTCTCCGAGGACAACCGCCGGACACAGGTCTATCGTGATTGGATGAACGCCATGCAACGCCTCGAAGCGTTCCAACTACCCCAGCATGGGTCGGAAGGTTCCTCGGCCAAATACAACAGGAAGAAGTCCGCCAAACACAGAGTCTCCGGGAGTGCCGCGACCTAGCACGCGAGCAGATCGCTGAGCTACGTCGGCGTGGACTGGCCCATCGTATCGTCGTAGCGTTGGCGTCGCCTCCTCCAGCTGGGGTTCGGGCGGGGTTGTGGGGGGCTCATTGTGGCGCGAGGGGGTTGAGATGGTGGGCTCCGGCGGCTGCGTGCAGGTCGTGGTCGTAGACGAAGACCGCGCTGATGTCCTCGCGGAGGGTGAGCGCCGTGGCGAGGTGGATCGCGTCCATTGCTCGTAGCGGTGGGGTGTGGGCGGCGGTGGCGAGTTCGATGATCTCTGGGGATAGCGGGATCAGGCTGATCCTCTCGAGGGCTGCGTTGGCGCGCTGCAGGACATCTTTGCCGCCGAGACGCCTTGCTGTACACACTGCCTCGACGCGGATCAGCTCGCTCGCGACCAGTATGGGCCAGTCGCTCAGCGCGGCGCGGAAGGCGTCTGTCTCCCGCTCAGCCTTGAACAGCTTGACCAGCGCCGAGGCGTCCAGGTAGGCGGCGCTCACTCCCCGCGGACCCACCGCAGCGCATCGGACGCCGGCGCAGCGCCCACTGGGTCTGGCTCACCCGGCGGCGGGTCCAGTTCCAACAGGCTTCCCCGGCCAGGTCTTGCGCCGTAGCGTTCAACCAGCCGAGCTTGCAACTGGGATTCCGAGCCGGCGCCGGCGAGCACGGCCTGCGCGCCGCGCAACGTGAGCGCACGGATCTGCGCTGCCGCCGAGCGTGTCTCGGCGGGGTCGAGCAGCGGCTCGGTGAGGGCGAGCGCGCGCTCCACCTCCGGGTCGCGTTCAACTCCCAATCGTGGGTGACGAGAGGCCATGTCTCCCGATGGTAGCATTCCTGTGTAGCACTTTGACGAAGGCCGGGGTGCGAGTGTGCGGAGAGTGGACACCCGCAATCCAAAGGGCGAAGCGGACGCCAGTGGGCCGACGCACAGGACTACCCCAAGTCGTCCAAAGGAGGCGCGTGAGCGGGTCGGGCGATGAGCTTGCTTTCAGGCCCGAAGCGGCAGTCTGCGCACGATTTGTACTTACCATGTGCTCTACCAGCTGAGCTACGTCGGCGTGGACCGCCAATCCTGGCGTTCGCGCGTCGCCTGCAGTTCGGTCGGGGCGCGCACGGCCCAGACGGTCAGCGGATGCCGTCGAGCAGCTCGGCCGCCGAGGACAGCCCGAGCCCGCGCGCCAGGATCACCAACGTCTCCAAACGCGGCGAGCGCTTGCAGCGCTCCAGCAGGCTGATCTCCGTGCGGTGCAAATCGCACGCCTCCGCCAGCGCCTCCTGCGAGAGACCCGATTTTTCTCGGTGCGTACGCAGGTTTGCTGCGAACTGTTTGCGTATCTGTTCCACGGACATTCGCTAACTGTCGCTGCTCGCAGACGACGCGTCTACAGACCGTTGTCTACGCCCGGAGCCTGCCACGCAGCCGCCCACGGGACGGCGCTGCCTCTGCGTCTCCTGGAATATAAACACTTCACGTCTCATTCGCCAACTTGTGTTTGCGCAACGCCGTGCGCTGCCAGGGCGTCTGCGTGGCGATACGACCCGGGCTCCGCTGCCACGCAACACCGGCGCCTGGGCGGACCTGACGGCGGGGAGGGTTGGGCCCTGGCGTTGGGCCCAGGAAGGCGTGGGTCTTGGTGGTGGCCCTGGCGGGGCCCTCGGTGGTCCGCCCAGGGAACGCGGACCCTCGATGTTCGGCCCAGGGCAGGCGGACCTTGTTGTGGCCTTGGCGGGCCCTGGTGGTGGGCCAGAAAGGGGGCCTTGGTGGTGGGCCCCAGGAAGGGACCGGCCTAGTGGTGGGGGCAGGATTCGAACCTGCGTAGGCTGAGCCAACCGGTTTACAGCCGGTCTCCTTTAACCACTCGGACACCCCACCGGGCATCCCCGGCGGCGGGCCGTGGGCAGCTCCGATTGTAGTGAGCCGCGCCTCAGCTCGCCTCGCGCAGCAGCTGCGCCTCGGGCAGCGTCTGCAGCTTCTTGAGCGTGCGGTTCTCGATCTGGCGCACGCGCTCGCGGGTGATGTTGAAGGCACGGCCGACCTCCTCCAGCGTGCGCGAGCGTCCGCCGGTGATGCCGTAGCGCATCTCCAGCACCTCGCGCTCGCGGCGCGGCAGCACCGCCAGCACGCGACCGACGCTTTCGCGCCGCAGCGACTCCGAGGCGATCTCGAACGGGGACTCCGCCGCCTCGTCCTCGACGAAGTCCGCGAGCGCGGAGTCGTCCTCCTCGCCGACCGGCTTCTCCAACGAGACCGGCTGCTGGGCCATGCGCAAGATCTCGCGCACTTCGCTCGTCTGCAGTTCCAGCTCCTTGGCGATCTCCAGCGGCGTCGGCTCGCGGCCGAGCTGCTGGATCAGGCGGCGCTCGGTGTGCAGCACCTTGTTGAGCTTTTCCGCAACGTGCACCGGGATGCGGATCGTGCGCGCCTTGTCTGCGATCGCGCGCGTCACAGCCTGGCGAATCCACCACGTCGCGTACGTCGAGAACTTGTAGCCGCGCCGGTAGTCGAACTTCTCCACCGCTCGGATCAGCCCCAGCGAGCCCTCCTGGATCAGGTCGAGGAACGTCAGGCCGCGCCCCATGTAGCCCTTTGCGATCGAGACCACCAGGCGCAGGTTCGCTTCGACCATCTGCTGCTTGGCTGCCACGTCACCGCGCTCGATACGCCGCGCCAGCGCGGTCTCTTCGGAGCCGCTGAGCAGCGGCACCCTGCCGATCGACTGCAGGTAGAGCCGCAGCGAGTCGACGCTCGCGTCGCTGCCGCTCTCCACTTCCGCGCGCCTAAGCTCGTCCAAACGAGCACGCAGCTCGTGGATCTCCTCGAAGCCCGCCTCGCTGTCCTCGTCATCCTCGAGTGCTTCGTCGTCCTCCGGCTCTTCGAGCTGCTCCGCGCGCCCCCGCGTGGCCGCCGGTGTCGCGAATCCCCGTTCCCGACTACCGCCGATCAGCGTGTGCAGCTCCTCCAGGTCGACGACTGCGACAGCGGCCTCGACGGCCGCCACATCGGCGCTCTGCGCCCCAAGCTCGACTCTCGTGCTCAACTCCGGACCCCCAGGATCCATGCGACTTCCCTGTCGAAGCGACCCGCTTCGACCTCCCCAACCGCTACGAACTACCCGAGTCCTCCTCTCCGCTCGAACATCCAATCCTGACGCCAACCCGTCTGTTTCGTCTGGTCCGCGTCGGTCCTCACATACCCCAAACACGCCCCGAGACCCCACGATGCGGACCGGACCGCAAGCAATGTGCGGAGTGATACCAGATATGCCGACCCACGGTGCCGCTACGCTGCGCTCAGTGGCGAGCACCCCGTCAACGACGCCCGCGCGCGAGCGGCGCGGCGGGCAGCAAGACGTCCAGGCGCGCGTGCCCGCGATCGCGCTCGGGCTCACGCGCGTGGGCGTGACCGGCGTCGAGAAGGTCGTGCGCATCCGCGACGAGCTGTTCTTCGCGCGCCTGGAGTGCTTCGTGGATCTGAGTCGCGCGCAAAAGGGCGCGCACATGTCTCGCTTCGAGGAGGTCGTCAACGAGGCGATCGGCGAGGTCGTCCTCACCGAGTCCCCCTTCCGCGCCGAGACCCTCGCGCGCGACATCGCCGAGCTGGTGCGCGACCGCCAGGACGCCGCGCGGGCCGAGGTCACGATCGCCGCCCGCTACCCCGAGCACAAGCCCGCCCCCGTCTCCGGGGTCGCCACCCAGGAGATCTACACGCTGCACGGCCGCGCGGTCGCCCGCGAGGGCGGCACCCGCCAGCTCGTCGGTGTCTCCGCCACCGGCATGACCGCCTGCCCCTGCGCGCAGGAGCTGATCGCCGCGCGCGCGCGCGAGCGGCTCTCCGCGCAGGGCGACCTCTCGGCCGAGCAGGTCGAGCGCATCCTGGCCGAGGTCCCGATCGCGACCCACAACCAGCGCGGTCTCGGCACGCTCTGCATCGGCTGTCTGGAGGACTGCGACGCCGAAATCGACGCGCAAACCCTGCTTGGCATCGTCGAGGGCTCGATGTCCTCGGAGATCTACGAGCTGATGAAGCGCGCCGACGAGGCCGCCGTCGTCGAAAAAGCCCACCGCCGGCCGCGCTTCGTCGAGGACTGCGTGCGCGAGATGCTGGCCGGCGTCGTGCGTGCCTTCCCGCAGCTCGACAGGGCCAGCTTCGTCTCCGCGCGCCAGGAGAACCTGGAGACGATCCACCAGCACAACGTCTTGGCCGAACGCCATGGACTGCTCGGCGAGTTGCGAGGTGAGCTGGAGACAGGCCGGCCCGCGCCGCGCCAAACCACGCTGGAGCAGTGGCTGGACGGCGGCTCAGGAGCCTGACGGGCGCGTCTGCGCCTGCGCGAGCCGTCGACGCAGGCCGAAAAAGTAGTCCAGGCCGGACAGCACCGTCACGAGCACCGTCACGTACAGCAGCGCCATCACCCACGCCGGCCGGTCGTGCACCGCGATCACCGCCAGGATCGCCGCGATCTGCAGTCCCGTCTTGACCTTGCCGAACGCGCTTGCCGCCATCACCACCCCTGCCTGCGCGGCGCCCATCCGCAACACCGTCACAGCCAGCTCGCGCGCGATGATCACCATCGCGATCCACGCCGCCAGCCGGCCCAGCGAGACCAGCGCCAGCAGCGCCGCGACGATCAGCAGCTTGTCCGCCAGCGGGTCCATCAGCTTCCCGAACGTCGTCACCGACCCCCGCGCCCGTGCGATATACCCGTCGATGAAATCCGTCAGCGATGCGAGCGCGAACACGACTGCCGCCAGCACGTCGCCCGACGGCGTGTTTCCAAGCAGCGCGACGACCAGCACCGGGACCAGCATGATCCGCAGTACCGTCAGCACATTGGGCAGGTTCAATGGGAACATCTCCCGGGCATTATGTCCGCTGGCCCCGCCCCCTGCGTGGTGCGGGGCGGGTCTGATCGGCAGCGGCTCGCCCGCGCGCCGGACGCCGCGACCCCTCCCTCTCCCCAAAACAAAAACCCGCCCGCACACGATCCGCCAAATAACGAAAGGAGCGCAGCCTCGATGACGATCGATCGACGCACCCTCGGCCCCTCCGGACCGTCCGTCTCCGCGATCGGGCTCGGTTGCATGGGCATGTCGGCCTTCTACGGCGCCACCGACGAAGGCGAGGCGATCGCCACGATCCAGCGTGCGCTGGACCTCGGCTGTGACTTCCTCGACACCTCCGACATGTACGGGCCGCACACCAACGAGGAACTCGTCGGCCGCGCGATTGCGGGGCGGCGCGCGGAGGTCTTCCTGGCGACCAAGTTCGGGATCAGCTGGGTCCGCCGCGAGTCCGACGGCGCGCCCCTGCGCGAGATCAACGGCTCGCCCGCGTACGTGCGCAAAGCCTGCGAAGACTCGCTCGCGCGCCTCGGGGTCGAGCACATCGACCTCTACTACCAGCACCGCGTCGACCCGCGCACGCCGATCGAGGAGACCGTCGGCGCGATGGCCGAGCTGGTGCGCGAGGGCAAGGTCCGCCACCTCGGGCTCTCCGAGGCCTCCGCCGCCACGATCCGCCGTGCGCACGCCGTGCACCCGATCGCCGCCGTGCAAACCGAGTTCTCCCTGTGGACTCGCGACGTCGAGCAGGACATCCTGCCCACCCTGAACGAGCTGGGAATCGCGCTCGTCGCCTACTCCCCGCTCGGGCGCGGCTTCCTCGCCGGGCGTTTCACCTCCGGCGAGGAGTTGGACGAGGGCGACTTCCGCCGCCACGGCCCGCGCTTCACCGGCGAGAACGGCCAGCGCAACCGTCTGCTCGCCGAGCGCGTGCGCGAGCTGGCGGGGGAGAAGGGGGTGACCCCTGGGCAGCTCGCCCTGGCATGGGTGCTCAGCCGCGGTCCGCAGATCGTGCCGATCCCCGGCACCAAGCGCCGCTCCTACCTCGAAGAGAACCTTGCCGCGGCGGACATCGAGCTGAGCGCCGCCGACTCGCAGCGCATCGCCGACGCGGTGCCCGCTGCCGCCGGCGACCGCTATGACCCCCAGGGGATGCAGACCGTCGACCTCTGAGGTCGCCGTCCTTGAGGTCGCCGTTCTTGGGATCGCCGTCCTTTGCTATCTTGATATCTGATCGATAGCAAGCTCGTCGGGCCCGGCCGGAGAGCGATCCGCTGAGGCTCGCCGTCGGGAAGGAGCGTTTGGAGATGCCCAAACCACGTGCCACCAACGACCGCCGTCGCGCAGCGGCCACCGCGGCGCTGTTCGTGCGCCTGCCCGCCGAGCGCGCCGAGCGCCTCGATCGGGCCGCGTTCGAGCTGCGCGTCCCCAAGCAGAGCCTCGTCTCGGAGCTCGTCGACCGCTACATCGACCCCGACTCGCCGGCCTCGCTGGCGGCGCTGCACCCGCTCGCCGGGCGCCCGCATGCTTTCGCCGGATCGCCTCCCGCGGGAGCTGGCGACGATCGCCGCCGCGTGACCGTCGAGACGCTCGACGGCGGCGATCTCACCGTCGGCCACCACTCCTTCCGGCCCGCCACGCCCGAGGTGCTGCGCCCCGAGGAGGTCGCCGAACTGCTCCAGGTCGACACCGACGTCGTGCTCGACCTCGCTCGCGCCGGCGACCTCCCCGGGCGCGAGCTTGGCGGGCACTGGCGCTTCGCGCGCGCCGCGCTGCTGCAGTGGCTCGCCGCCGGCACGGATCTCGCGGGCCAGAGTGGATAGGGTGCAGTCATGCCGCTAGTCCCGATGGTCATCGAGCGCACCGCGCGCGGCGAGCGCGAATTCGACATCTACTCGCGGCTGCTCAACGAGCGCATCATCTTCCTCGGCACCCCGATCGAAGATCAGGTCGCCAACCTCGTCGTCGCTCAGCTCCTGCACCTCGAGGCCGAGGACCCCGAGAAGGACATCTCGATCTACATCAACTCGCCCGGCGGCTCGATCTACTCGGGGCTCGCGATCTACGACACGATGCGCTTCGTCAAACCCGACATCCAAACGATGTGCGTCGGCGTCGCCATGTCGATGGGCTCGCTGCTGCTCGCCGGCGGCACCAAAGGCAAGCGCGCCGCGCTGCCCAACAGCCGCATCCTCATCCACCAGCCCTCCGCCGGCTTCGAAGGCCAGTCCACCGACATCGAGATCCACGCGCGCGAGATCCTCAACGTGCGCCGCCGCATCGACGAGATCTACGCCGAGTGCACCGGCCGCTCGCAGGAGGACGTCCGCGCCGACATGGAGCGCGACCGCTTCTTCACCGCCGAGCAGGCGCTCGAGTACGGGCTCATCGACCGCGTGCTCGACAGCCACTGAACGCGGGCGTCGGGGTTTCGCGCGCGGGTTTCTCGCGCGTACAGGTGGTTCGCGCGCGCCGCGCGCGCGCGAACCTGAGTTGCCGAACCTGAGTTGCTTTCGCCTCGCGCGCGCGAGGTTGTGTCCGTCCGGGACGTGGCGTGTCCGAGCGGTGGCATGTCTACGACGTCTTGGCGCGTCCGGGTATTTTGAGTGGGCCGGCTTGGAGCCGGCCCCGGGTGGGTTTGCGTGGCCGGGAACGGCGGTTGCTCGATATAGTTTTCTGTATCGAACAGGTGGGCATGGTGATAGGACGGCATCGGCAACGGCTCGGCCTGAGCCAGCGCGCGCTGGCGCTGCGTGCCGGCACCACACAGGCCGCGGTCAGCAGGATCGAGAGCGGGAAGACGACGCCAACATGGGCAACCGCCTGCTCGCTGCTGCTCGCGATGGGCCTCGAGCCTGAACTCAGAGCGCGACGCCTGCAGGGCCGCTGGGACCCTATCCATCTCGCGGCCCTGCGCGCTCGCTCGCCGAGCGAACGCTTCCAGCTCGCGCTCTCGGCCAACCGCCTGGCCGTCGCCATGCGCCACGCCGGCAGCGAGGCACTACGTGAGCGAGCCTGACGACCCCTTCGACCCCGAGCGCATTCTCGATGCGCTCAGCGCGCACGCCGTCGACTACGTGATCGTCGGCGGCCTCGCCGTGCAGACCCACGGGCACATGCGCACGACGGTCGACATCGACGTCCTACCGCGGCCCGACCCGCTCAATCTGACGCGCCTGGCCGATGCCCTGAACGCTCTCGATGCGCGCGTGCTGAACGCGGGTGCAGAGGGACTGGCGATCGACGCCGCGATGCTCCCGCGCGCGACGATGTGGCAGTTCGCGACCCCGCACGGCGCGATCGACGTGCTGCACGACGCTCCCGGAGCCGCGCCGTATGACGAGCTGCGCGGCCGTGCCCTGGAGATCGGGCTCGGCGGCAAGCGGATCGCCGTCGCCGGGCGCGACGACCTGATCAGCATGAAGCGCGCGACCGCCCGCCCGGTCGATCTCGAAGATCTCGCGGTGCTCACCGAGCCGGAGTGAGCGGCAGGTCCGAGGGAGGCGGCAGGTCCGAGGGAGGCGGCAGGTCCGAGGGAGGCGGCAGGCACCGAGCGCGGGCGCACCGCAACGCGCGCAAGGCACGCCGCAGGGGGAGCGCTAAATCGAGGGGTCGCCCGTGGTGACGTCGACTTCCGGCGGTCGGGGGCCGAGCAGGTAGACGGCTGTGGCGAGCGCGAGCAGCGCGCCGGCCTCCCACGCCATGCTCGACAGCTCGCTGGCTGCATCAGGCCCGTCAAATTTGCCGGCGAAGGAGTCGGCCTGTTCGACCATCAGATAGACGTGCATTGCGACATCACCAAGCGCCAGACCGACCAATCCGCAGACCACCAGCAGCGTCAGCCCGCCGGTCGGGCCGGGAGCCAGGTCGGGCAGCCAGCGGGCTGTGGCTCCCGCGCCGGCGAGCAGGCAGAACACGAAAATCACGATTGCAATCAGCATGGTGGGATCCTCCCCGACGCGGCGGACGTTGCCAATGACAGCCGTCTGGCGCGACTGACTGCGGTGGCGGCTCAGCGCGGGGGAGGTGGCAGCTCAGGATGACGCTAAGGGGCGCCGGCTCAGTAAGAGGCGGCCAGGTGTGCCCAGATGTGCCAGCTCAGCGCGATGTCATTGGAGCAGTGGCTCAGCGTGCGCCCGCGCGTAGCGCACGCAGGATAATCCCCGGATGGCGCGCCATCCGCGGGCCGAGCGTCAGCGCGAACACCGTGAGACCCAACCACGGCCGGATGTGCGGGCGCACGCGCGCGATCCGCCCGTGCTCGTCGAGTTCGAAGACCATCGCGTCCGTGAACTTCACCCCGCCCGCGCGCCCCTCGCCGATGACGGTACGCACGCGGCCCTCGCCGATCTGGGGTCCCCAGCGCAGGCCTCGCAACCCGCCGTACACCGCGCTCGCGAGCACCCGCAGGTCACGCTCGCCGCGGAAGCTCATCTTTCCCGAGATCGGCGAGACCAGCTCCCCGCCCGGGGCCAGCGTCGCCAGCAGCGCCTCGATGTCGTTCGCTTCCGTAGCCGCCAGGTAGCGCGCGACTGCGTCGTCAGGTGTCGGCGAGGCGCCGGTGGCTAGGGTCGTTGGCTGGGGTGCTTTCGTGGTCGTCGCGCCGGCTGCGTTCGTCGCGGCTGCGCCCAACGCGGCTTGCTGCGCCGGCGCCGGATCCGACGGAGATGCCTGCGCGGATGTGCGCAGGTCGGCTGGGTCCAGATCGGACGGCGGCGGGGTCTCCTGCGGGGGCGCGCCCGCGGTGTCCTCCCACGCGGCGAACGCCTCGCCATCGCGGCCACGGTGCTCGCCCTCGCCGCCGAGCGCCAGCAGCACCAAACGCCCCGGCCCGCGGTTGATCAGCTGCCTGCGCACCTCCGGCGCCACCCGGATCAGCTCGCCCTCGCCGAGATCGCTCTGCTCGCCCTCGATCGCCAGCGTCAACGTGCCCTCCAGCACCAGGAAAACCTCCTCCTGGTGCTCGTGGCGGTGGATCCGGCCCCGCTGGCCCGGCGCCATCGCGATCTGGTTGATGCCGAACGAACTCACCCCCAGCTGACGGCGCAGCGGCAGGAAGCGCTCGGTGGTGGCGGGGTCCAGGCGGGTCGTCGTGGTGCCGGGCTCCAGGGTCTGTGGTTGGTCGTCGGGCATCGCGTGGCGTACTTTAGTGCGTGTTTGGGGCGGGCCTCGGCGCCGGTGTCCGAGTCCGCCTCGGCCTCGAACCTCAGGGTGAGGCAGGCACGGCGAGCTGACACACGACCCGCAACGGAGGCCGCGATGAACGACCAGGCGACGAGGAACGGCGAGCAGCAGCTTTTGGACGAGCAGATCAGCTACTACCGCGCCCGCGCCGGCGAGTACGACGACTGGTGGTTGCGGCGGGGGCGCTACGACCGGGGAGAGCAGGCCAACGCTCGCTGGTTCGCCGACGCGGCAACGGTCGAGGCGGCGCTCGAGCGCTTCGCGCCCGCCGGCGACGTGCTCGAGCTGGCCTGCGGCACCGGCCTGTGGACCCGGCGGCTGCGCGAGCACGCCGCGCACCTCACCGCCCTGGACGCCGCGCCCGAGGTCATCGAGATCGCCCGCGAGCGCGTCGGCGCGGGGTCCGTCGAGTTCGTGCAGGCCGATATCTTCGCCTGGGAGCCCGCGCGCACCTACGACGTTTGCTGCTTCGCCTTCTGGCTCTCGCACGTCCCCGCCGAGCGCTTCGCCGCCTTCTGGGCGAAAGTGGGCCGCGCGCTTGCGCCCGGCGGTCGCGTGTTCTTCATCGACAGCGCCCCCAGTCCATACTCCTCGGCCGTCGATCACACGCCCACGCCCGGCGAGCAGACGATGCTGCGCCGCCTCGCCGACGGGCGCGAGTACCGCATCGTCAAGCACTGGTTCGAGCCCGCAACGCTGCAACAGCGCATCGCTGCGCTCGGCTGGCGCGTCGAGGTCGCGATGACCTCCGAGTTCTTCGTCTACGGCGAGGCGTCGCGGAAGGGTGGGCGCAACTCGTAGGGCAAACGTGGGAGGTCGGACCGATCGGCCCTCAGCCACCCAGCGGCGACGGCGGAATCCGCGTCCGCCCCCGAACCTCGGGGATCCGCATCAACAGCTCGTCGAGGTAGCACCACGACCACACCTCGCCGGGCTCCAGCGAGCGGATGATCGGGTGGCCGCTCGCCTCGCTGTGCGCGGTGGCGTGGCGGTTCGGGGAGTCGTCGCAGCAGCCCACGCGGCCGCACTCCAAGCAGATCCGCAGGTGCAGCCACTGCCCGCCGGTCGCCAAGCAGTCCTCACAGCCCGCCACTGCCTCTGGCAACTCGGTGATCAGGACGTGGTCCAGGTGGGTGCACTCGCTCATTGGGCATCCTTTGGTTGCCTCGGCCGCCGCCGGGGGAGAGCCGGAGTCGCTTGCCCGTTTGAGGGCCCGTATGAGACCAGCTCCTCCCGGCGGGGCGAGGTGCCGCAAGCGGCAACAGGACGTAGCCCCTGTGAGGGCCCGTCAATGAGCACCCGCAACGGTACCTCTTGGTCGGGGCTCCGTGAAGAGCGAACCTCGAGCGAGGAGGATGAGAAGTGGGTAGATACGCAGGAGTGGATTGGGCCTCGGAGAAGCACGATGTGCTCGTGCAGGGCGAGGCCGGTGATGAGTTGTTCAGCGGGACGTTCACGCACGACGAGGCGGGCATCACGGCCCTGTGTCGGGCGTTGGTGCGCTTGGAGGTGCAGCTGGTCGCGATTGAGCGCCCCGATGGTCTGCTGATCGAGCGGATGCTCGATGCCGGCCTGAGAGTGATGGCGATCCATCCCAACCAGGTGCACGCCGCCCGGCCGCGGTTTCGTACCAGCGGCGGGAAGCCCGACCGCTTCGACGCGTTTGTGCTGTGCGAGCTGGCCAGGACCGACAGCCACCGCTTCCGTGTCCTGGTCGCTGATAGCGACGAGACGAAGGCGCTGCGGGCGCTCAGTCGCGCACGCGAAGATCTCGTGCAGACCCGCGTCGAGCTCGCCAACCAGCTGCGTGCTGAGCTGGAGCGCTTCTGGCCCGGCGCCACGCTGATCTTCGACGCGATCGACAGCCCGATCGGTCTCGCGTTCCTGGAGCGCTACCCCAGCCCTCTCGATGCCAAGGGCCTCGGCGAGAAGCGCCTCGGCGCCTTCCTCGCACGTCACTCCTACTGTGGGCGTAAGAAGCCCGCCGAGATGCTCGCCAAGCTCCGGGACGCTCCCCAAGGACGCGCCGGTGAGAGCGAGATCGAGGCACGCAGAGCGATCGTGCTCGCGCTCGTAGCCGCGCTGCGCCCCATCGTCGCGAAGATCAGCGAGCTGACCAGCGAGATCGCTCACCGCGTACGCGCTCACCCCGACGGCCACGTATTCCTCTCGCTGTTCCGCGACCCCAAGTCGGTCCTCTGCGCGGCTGCGCTGCTGGCCGAGATCGGTGACTACCGCCAGCGCTACCCCAACGCCGAGGCGCTCGCCGCCGACGCCGGCATGAGCCCCGTCGCAGTCGAGTCCGGCAAGCGCAAGGTCGCTACCTTCCGCCGGGGCTGCGACAAGCGCCTCAGGCAGGCCACCAGCACCCTCGCCGACGCGACCCGCCACTGGCACCCCTGGGCGCAAGACCGCTACGCCGCCAGCCGCGCTCGTGGCCACGACCACCCCCGAGCGATCCGTACCCTCGGACGCGCCTGGTGCCGTGTCCTGTGGCGCTGCTGGCAAGACAGAGTTCCCTACGACCCCGCTCGCCACCACGGCCTGCAGCAACACATCACGGTCACAATTCCCAGCCACTCGGGCCCCCGACCCGACATGATCGCCACCCAGCGGATGACCGGCGCAGCAGTCACCCGAAGGGCGGCCCAAAGGGCCGAGCGCGAAGCGCTTGACGGCAAGCCGACATCCGCTACGACACTTGGGGGCTGACACAGGACGTCTCATGCCGCGCCCTCGCTCGTCCCGCCCCGGCGCTGGTCGATCGGCAGACTCACACGAAACACTGTACGCCCCGCCTCGCTCTCCAGCATCAACGAGCCATCGTGGCGGTCGACCACGATCCGCCGCGCGGTCGCCAGACCCAATCCCGTGCCGTGGCCGACGTCCTTGGTCGTGAAGAACGGGTCGAAGATCCGCGCCGCCAGCTCCGGTGGGATGCCCGGCCCGTCGTCCGCGATCTCCACGACCGCGCAGCTTCCGTCCAGGCGTGTGGCGATCGCGAGTGTGCCTCGCTCGCCGAGCGCGTCGATCGCGTTGTCCAGCAGGTTCGTCCACACCTGGTTGAGCTCCGAGCCGTGCACCGTCAGCTTGGGCAGCGCGCGGTCGTAGTCGCGCCGCACCTCGATCGCCGTGTGCTTGAGCTTGTGCCCCAGCAGCGTCAGCGTCGTCTCGATGCCCTCGTGCAGGTCGACCTCGACCAGCTCGCCCCGGTCCATGTATGCGTAGGACTTCACCGCGCCCACCAGCGCGGTCATGCGCTCCGTCGAGGAGCACAGCTCGGCCGACAGACGCCCCGCCGTGAGCGTCGCCGCGACCCAGCGCAGCGCCGCGCCCGTCGCCGGGCCCGACAGCTCCGACACGCGCGCCAGCCAGCGCTCGTCCACGCCCGCCGCCGCTAGCGGCTCCGCCAGGCGCCACGGCTCGGGCACCTCCAGCTCTTCCAAACGCTCCAGCAGCTCCTCCTCGGCGTCCGCAGCGTCCAGCGCGTCCAGCGCGCTCGTGCTCGCCGCACGCGCGACCGCCTCCTGCTGCAACGCCACCAGCTGCTCCGCCTCAGCGCGCTCCACGCCGGCCGCCACGAACGTTTCCAGCGCCGTGCCGATCGCGTCCAGCGCTTCGACCAGCTGCGACGCCGCCCGGCGCGCCGCCGCCGCCGGGTTGTTCAGCTCGTGCGCCAACCCCGCCGCCATCGTCCCCAGCGCCGCGAGACGCTCGCGGTTCTGCTCGATCACCGTGATCCTGCTCGCCACCGGGCCCACCTGGCGCATCACGCGCTGCGCGACCTCGGCCTGCCGTTCTGCCAGGGCGCGGAACTCGGCCGCCGGGATCATCGCCACCCGGCACCGCGTCTCGGCCTGCATTCGCACCGCGAGCGTACGGCGCGTCATGACCGCGATCGCGCCCATCCACGTCGGCGCGTACTGGCGTCCCACCGGCTCGCTGCGCGCGCCCTCCACGAGCAGCGCCTGGGCCTCGCCCGCCAGCAGCAGTTGCAGGCCCTGCGGCTCCTGGTCCTGCTCGGCGATCGCCTCGCCCGGCTGTACGACGCGCGCCTGCGCCACCGCCGCCAGCCGCTCCAGCTCCGCGTCGTCCAGCCCGTCGAACAGGTCGATCGTGCGCAGCTCCGCCGGCGTCACCGGTGGCTCGCTCATCCCTCCGCCAGGTACTCGTGGATCAGTGACACCGCCATCGAGCCCTCGCCGACCGCGCTCGCGACCCGCTTGATCGATCTTGCCCGCACGTCGCCCGCGACGAACACGCCCGGCAGGCTGCTCTCCAGGATGTAAGGCTCGCGCGCCAGCGGCCACCCGTCTGCCTGCTGCACGTCGCGGCCCGCAAGAATGAAGCCCCGCTCGTCGCGCGCGACCACGCCGTCGAGCCAGTCAGTGCGCGGGGCCGCGCCGATGAACACGAAACAGGCGTCGACCGCGAGCGTGTCAGGCCCGTCCGGGCCAACAACTCCCAGGCGCCGCAGGCGCCCATCCTCACCCTCGGCCGACACCGCCTGCGTGCCCGTGCGCACATCGATGTTCGGCCGTGCCGCGATCTGCTCGATCAGGTAGTGCGACATCGACTTCTGCAGCGCCGACCCCCGCACGAGCATCGTCACCCGCGCCGCGTAGCCGCTGAAGTACACGGCCGCCTGGCCCGCCGAGTTCGCGCCGCCGATCACCACGACGTGCTGGTCCGCGCACGCCCGCGCCTCGGTCAGCGCGGCGCCATAGTAGATACCCGCGCCCGTCAGCTCTCCGAACCCCGGTGTCTGCAGCTGGCGGTAGCTGACCCCCGATGCCACGATCACGCAGCTCGCGCTCAGCATTCCGCCGCCGCTCAGCTGCACCAGTCGTGCCGCGCCCTCCGCGCGCAGCCCCGCCGCCTCCTGCACCGTCAGCAGCTCCGCCCCCAGCCGCCGTGCCTGATCGGTGGCGCGGCGTGCCAGATCCGAGCCGCTGAGCCCCGCCGGGAAGCCGAGGTAGTTCTCGATCCGGCTCGACTGGCCCGCCTGCCCGCCCGGCGCCTCGCGCTCGACCATCACCGTACGCAGCCCCTCCGAAGCCCCGTACACCGCGGCGGCCAAACCCGCCGGGCCGCCGCCGACGACCACCAGGTCGTAGTGCTCCTGAGCCGGCACGCCCGCCACCCCCAGCCGCTCCGCCAGCTCCAGGATCGTCGGGCGCTCCAGCACGCTGCCGTCCTCCAGCAGCGCGACCGGCAAACGCCCATCGTCGACGCCCGCCACCTTCAGCAGCTCGCGCGCCTCCCCGTCGCGCTCCACGTCCAGCCAGCGTGCCGGCACCCGGTTGCGCACGAGGAAGTCGCGCAGGTCATGCGACTCCTTGGAGAAGCGGTGCCCGATCAGCCGCACCCCTCCCGCCTCCAGCGCCGCGCCCGCCTCCCACGTGGTGAGCAGATCCTCGAGCACCGGGTACAGCTGCTCCTCCGGCGGGTCCCACGGCTTCAGCAGGTAGTAGTCGAGCGCCACCTCGTTGATCGCTTCGATCGCCGCCTCCGTGTCGGCGTACGCCGTCAGCAGCACCCGCTTGGCGTCCGGCGCGAACTCGCGCGCCTGCGCGAGGTACTGCGTGCCCGCCATCCCCGGCATCCGCTGGTCGGCGATCAGCAGCGCCACCGCCTCGCCGCGCGCGCGCAGCTCGCGCACGACCTGCAACGCCTCCTCGCCCCCTCCCGCCCGCAGCACGCGAAAACGCTCGCCGAAGCCACGTCGCAGATCGCGCGCGACCGCCGCCAGCACCGCCGGCTCGTCGTCGACCGCCACGATCGCCGGGCGGCGGCGGTGCGTGGGCGGGGGCCCCGACTCGGTCCCGGTCTTGGTCGCCGTCTTGGTCGCCGTCTCGGTGGCCACCACCTCATCTCAGCAGATGTGCAATACTTAAGTAAGTGGTTAACTGTTTACCCGCAAGCCCCGTGGCAGCGCCTCTCCCGCCACCGCCGCCCGAGCGCGTCTTCCACGCGCTTGCCGACTCCAGCCGCATGGCGATGGTCGAGCAGCTGAGCCTGGGGCCCGCCTCCGTCAGTGAGCTTGCACGGCCGCTGGCGATCTCGCTGCCCGCCGTCCTCCAGCACCTAACCGTGCTCGAAACCGACGGGCTCGTGCGCTCGCAAAAGATCGGCCGCGTGCGCACCTGCCAGATCGAGCCCGCCGGGCTGCGCGCCGCCGGCGACTGGGTCGCGCAGCGCCGCGCACTATGGGAACGCAGCCTCGATCGGCTGGGCGAGTACCTGGCCGAGCAGGCCCAGCCTTCGCAGCCACGCAAACCGAGCAAACCAAGCAAGGAGGACCACCGATGACCGAGCCGGCCAACAGCCAGCGCTCATGCGAGCACGCCACCTTCACGATCGACCGCGTCTACGACGCCTCTCCCGAGCGGGTCTTCGCCGCCTGGGCCGACCCCGCTGCCAAGGAAAGCTGGTTCGGGCCGCCCGCCTCCGCCGGCAGCGAGCGCTCGCTCGACTTCGAGGTCGGCGGGCGCGAGCACTTCCTCGCCAGCGGTCCCGACGGCGCGCAGTACAACTACGACGCCCGCTACGCCGAGATCGTGCCCGACCGGCGCATCGTCTACAGCTACACGATGGACCGCGGCGAGGACCGCATCTCCGCCTCGCTCGCTACCGTGGAGTTCGAGCGCTCCGCTGCCGGCGACACCCGGCTGCTCTACACAGAGCAGGCCGTCTATCTCGACGGCGGCGACACCCCAGCGACCCGCGAGCACGGCACGCGCGAGCTGCTGGAGCGGCTCGCCGCGGCACTGTAGGGACTCACCATGACCGAGCAAACAACCGACAAAAACCGCTGGATCGCCCTCTACGTGCTCTGCGTGGGGATGCTCATGATCGTTCTCGACGCCACCGTCGTCAACGTCGCGCTGCCCTCGATCCAGACCGACCTGCACTTCACCCAGTCGAGTCTCGCCTGGGTCATCAACGCCTACCTGATCGCCTTCGGCGGCCTGCTACTGCTCGCCGGGCGCATCGGCGACCTCGTCGGGCGCCGGCGCGTCTTCCTCGGCGGGCTGCTCGTCTTCACCGTCGCCTCGCTCGTCTGCGGGCTCTCCGACAGCCAGACCGTGCTCGTCGCCGCGCGCTTCGTGCAGGGCGTCGGCGGCGCGTTCACCTCCGCGGTGATCCTCGGGATGATCGTCACGATGTTCACCGAGCCGCGCGAGCAGGCCAAGGCGATCGGCGTCTACGGCTTCGTCGCCTCCGCTGGCGGCTCGGTCGGGCTGCTCGCCGGCGGCATCGTCACGCAGGCGATCGACTGGCACTGGATCTTCTTCATCAACGTCCCAATCGGCATCGCCACCGGTGCCGCCGCGATGCGCCTGCTCGCCGCCGACCGCGGCATCGGCCTCTCCGCCGGCGCCGACGTGCCCGGCGCGCTGCTCATCACCGGCGCGCTCATGCTCGGCGTCTACACGATCGTCAAGCCCGCCGCCGAACACGGCTGGGGCGCGGGCCAGACGCTGCTGCTCGGCGCGCTCTCGCTCGCGCTGCTCGTCGCCTTCATCGCACGCGAGGCAACCGCGCGCCAACCCCTGATGCCGCTGCGCATCTTCCGCTCGCGCAACGTCTCCGGCGCCAACGCCGTCCAGGCGCTGCTCGTCGCCGGCATGTTCGGGCTGTTCTTCCTCGGCGCCCTCTACCTGCAGCGCGTCCAGCACTACGACGCCCTGCAAATCGGCCTCGCCTTCCTGCCCGCCACGCTCGTCATGGGCACGATGTCGCTGCGCTTCTCCGAGCGCCTGATGATGAGCTTCGGTCCCAAGGCGACGCTGATCCCCGGCCTCGGTGTCGCCGTCGTCGGGCTGCTCCTGTTCTCCCGCGCGCCCGTCCACGGCAACTACGCGACCGACGTTCTGCCCGCGATGGTCCTGCTCGGCCTCGGCATCGGCGGCTCCTTCCCCGCACTTATGACGCTCGCGATGTCCGGCGCCACCCGCGAGGACGCCGGCCTGGCGTCGGGGTTGGTGAACACCGCCGCCCAGGTCGGCGGCGCACTCGGACTGGCCGTGCTCGCCACGCTCTCCGCCACCCGCACCAAGCACCTGCTCGCCACCGGCCACTCCACCGCCTCCGCGCTCACCGGCGGCTACCAGCTCGCCTTCCTGATCGCCGCCGGCCTGATGCTGCTCGCGATCGTCGCCGCCGCGACCGTGCTGCGCACTCAGGCGCAGCCCGCCGAGCAAGCGGTCGCCGAAGTACAGGTCGAGTCCGAGCGCGAGCTGGTCGAGGTCGCGTAGGCCGCTCAGGCGATCACGTGCTCGATCGCGCCCAGCTGCTCGATCTCGATGCGCACCACGTCGCCCGAGGCCAGAAAACGGGGCGGTTGCAGGCCCATGCCGACCCCGGACGGCGTGCCGGTCAGGATCAGGTCGCCGGGCTCCAGCGTGCAGGTCTCGGCGATGAACGCCACCAGCTCATCGACCTTGAAGATCAGGTTCGCAGTGCTCGAGTCCTGTCGCAGCTCGCCGTTGACCCATGTGCGCAGACCCAGCTCGTGCGGGTCCCGCACCTCATCGGCCGTCGTGATCCACGGGCCGTACGGGCAGAAGTCATCCGCGCCCTTCGCGCGCGTCCACTGCGGCTCGCGGCCCTGCAGGTCGCGCGCGCTCACGTCGTCCGCCACCGCATAGCCCGCGACCGCGCCGCCCGCGCCGATCACGACCGCCAGCTCTCCCTCGTAGTCCAGGCGGCGCACAACCGCCGGGCAGCGCACCGCCGCACCCGGCGCCGCCGCCGAGGTCGGCAGCTTCATGAACACCAGCGGACGCTCCGGGCGCTCGCCGCCGGTCTCCGCGATGTGGTCCTCGTAGTTCAGGCCGATCCCGAAGATCGCGCGCGGCCGTGGCACCGGGGCGAGCAGCATGACGTCCGCCAGCGGCCACGACTCGCCCCGCTCCAGCTGCGAGGCCGCTCGTGCGGGAGACTGCTCGCGCAGGAGTGCAGGCACCGTGACGCTCGCGTCCGCGAATGCCGTCACATATAGGCCCTGCTCGTCGACGACGCCCGCGCGCGGCACGGAAGCTCCGGGGGCCTGGAAGGTGGCGAGGCGCACGGCGGCAGCGTACAGCCCGACAGCGCGGCTATGCTCGCCCGGCGCGATGGCGGGCCTGACGACACTCGAGCGCACGCTGCTCGGATTCATCGCCGCCCTCGCGGTGCTCGCCGGGGTCGCCAACTATCAGGTCTGGTCACCGGTCCCGCGCTTCGCGGTCGCGACGGTCGCCCTCGCCGGGTTCGCATGGGTCGTCTCGTTCGCCACCGAGCAGCTAGGCGAGCGCTTCGGGCCCGCGATCACCGGGATGCTGCAGTCCACGCTCGGCAACCTCCCCGAGCTGTTCGTCGTGATCTTCGCCCTGCAGCGGGGCGAAGCTCGTCGTCGCGCAGACCGCGATCATCGGCTCGGTCTTCGCCAACGCGCTTCTCGTCCTCGGGCTGGTAATCGTCGTCGGCGCCCGCCGTGCGCCCGACCGCGTAATGCGCTTCTCGCGGCGGCTGCCCAGCGACACCGCGACGCTGCTGCTCGTCACAGTCTTCATCATCGTGCTGCTCGGCCTCTCGCTGGCCTCGCACGACCCCGCCAGTCACCACGTCAAGGCGATCTCCGCCGTCGGGGCCGTCTGCCTGCTCGTCGTCTACGTCTCCTGGGTGGTCCCCTACCTGCGCTCCGACGTCGCGCCGAGCCCGGAGGCGACTGCCACCGGGGAGCCCGTGGACGCGAGCGCTGGCGTTGACGCCGCAAGCCCAGCCGCGACCGCTCACGCCGACCTCGGGGCGGCGCACGCCGACGCGAGCCGCGCGAGCGGGCCGCGACTCTCGCTGCCTGTGACGCTCACGCTGCTCGTCGTCGCCGGCGTCGGCTCCGCCTTCGTCTCGGACTGGTTCGTGAACGCGCTCGCCCCCGCCATCGCCGTGCTCCACATCTCGCAGGCCTTCGCCGGACTCGTGATCGTCGCGATCGCCGGCAACGCCGTCGAGAACACCGCCGGGCTCGTGCTCGCCTGGAAGGGTCGCTCCGACCTCGCGATCTCCGTCGTCAAGAACTCCGTCGCCCAGATCGCCGCGTTTCTGTTCCCCCTGCTCGTGCTGGTCTCCTTCCTGCTCGCCACTACGCTCACCTTCGCGCTCGCGCCCGTCTACATCGGGGCGCTCGCGCTCACCGCGCTCGTCGTCTGGCAGGTCACCGGCGACGGCGAGGCCGTCGCGTTCGAGGGCTGGGCGCTGGTCGCGCTCTACGTCGTGCTCGCGGCGCTCACGCTTTACGAGTAACTACGTCCAGAGTCCGCATAGGGGTACCGCCGCAAGGCGCTCGCCGAAGCCAAGCGTTCGCTTGCCCGTATAGAGCACCACTCCCGTCTTGAAACGGCCGCCGAGCTTGTCGCGCAGGTAGCGAAGTCCCGCGAAGTCCTTCGCGTCAACACTTGCTGCTGTCTTGATCTCGACTCCCGCGACCTCGCCGCTGCCCAGCTCCAGGACGACGTCGACCTCGCGCTGCTGCTTATCGCGGTAGTAAAACAGCGACGGCGAACTCTCGGTCCAGTCGCACTGCCGAGCGAGCTCCATTGCGACGAACGTCTCGAAGATTGGGCCCGCGAAGGTGCCGTCTTCGACAATGCGCTTCGCGCTGGCATTAGTCAAGTGGGCGAGCAGTCCCGTATCCGTCACATAGAGCTTTGGCGTCTTCACCTGGCGAGCGCCGAGGTTCACGCCCCACGGCTTTAGCTGCGAGACGAGGAACAGGTTTTCCAGGATCCGAGTCTGGGCTGCCACGGTCTTGTGATCCACACCCAGCTCGCCCGCGACCGCGCGCGAGCTGACGAGGTTCGCCGAGCGCGCCGCGACGATTCGCAACAGACGCTCGACGCTGCCCGTGTCGCGCACGCTCGCGATGTCCTGGAGGTCGCGGCCGAGGATCGACGCGACATAACTGTCGAAGAAACGTGCCCGTCCGCGAGCGCCCCGGCCCTGGGCGTCGGGAAAACCGCCGGCGACGATTCTCGCCGCGTACGCCTCGCGTCCGATCGCTGCGTCGTCGATCTGCGGCGGTTCGCCGGCCAGCAGGCGGTCGATGAAGCGCTCGCGCCGTCCCGCCAGCTCGCCCTGCGAGAACGGCCACAACCGCACGTAGTCGACCCGCCCGGGCAGCGCGTCGGCGATCGTCGGCAGGGTGAGGATGTTCGCGGAGCCCGCGAGCAGAAACTGCCCGCGTCGGTTGTCCGTGTCCAGGCGCTCCTTGATGGCCAGCATCAGATCAGGCGCTCGCTGTACCTCGTCGATGACGGTCGGCTCCAATATCCGGGAGATGAACCCGGTCGAGTCCTCCCGAGCCGCATGACGGGTTGCCTCGTCGTCGAGAGTCAGGTACCGAGCGGGATGCTCGCGCGCTGCGATTGCCCGCGCAAGGGTGCTTTTGCCGACCTGCCGCGCTCCCAGCAGGCACACAGCGCGTGCTTCCCCCAGCGCCTCGACGATAGTCGCTCGCGCATTCCGCTCTATGAAAGATGCCGGCACTTGCCCAAGGCTATCGCATTGCTGGACAATCGGGGAGTTACGGTGGTGGCAATCGGGGAGTTACGGTGGTGGCAATCGGGGAGTTACGGTGGTGGCAATCGGGGACCGCGACCCTCGCAAGCGCACCTCGCCATACGCCTACCCCCGCGTGAGCCCTCCGATCAGCGCCCCCGCCAAGCCACCCGCGGTCGCAGCTTGGGCGTTGTTGTTGCCTTCCTCTCCCTCCGCCGGCGAGATGAACATCGTCTGGATCGCCAGCCGCCCCGGGCCCGTGAAGCGGTTCCACGTCAGCTTGCCGCCGCCGCCCATGATCCCACTCTTGAGGCCCATCGTGACCGCCTCCAGGTTGACAGTCGGGTCCTTGTACAGCCACGCCCCCGCCTCCACGTCGAGCTGCTCGCCCGCGCCCAGCTCGACCAGAAACACGTTGCCATGGCCGTGCAGCCACACCAGCGCATCCCCCTCCGTAGCGCGGAACTTGTCCATGAAGACGCCCGAGCCGCCGAGCAGCATGTTCTGCACGCCCTTGATCCGTTCGAAGCTGTAGTCCAGGTTGTCCGTCGCCGCGACGAACTGATGCTCGCGCACGTCGAGCCCTTCGCCCCGGCGCAGGTGCATCGGGATGCACTGGCCCGGGGAGTCCCGCGAAAACGCGATACGTCCCGCACCCTTCGTCTTCGTCACGAAGAACTCCATCCCCGCGATCTTGCGTTTGATCGCGCCCGGCAGCTTCTTCAGCTCGACCTCGACCTGCGTCTCCTTCCACAACAGCACGTGGTGCTCGAACATCACGCTCGCCGCGCCCACCTCCACCTGCAGCTCCGGGACCAGCTCGCCCCGCACGTGGTAGGTGACGCCTGCGAAGCTCTCGTCTTTGATCGCCGTCGGGATCGGCTCCGGCAGTCGCATTACGCACGTCCCCTCTTTGTCGTTGGTCGTCGGTCGGTCGGGTGGTCCTCAGCTCGCCCGAATCGCTCTTTGGTATGGACCATAGATCGGCGGCCACCCGTCCGACGTGAACGTTGGGCCGGCTGCCGCTCACGCGCCGCCGCCCGTTGGTGGGCTGGCGGCTGGGGGCTCTGGCTGGGGGCGTGTGAGGTTCTTTTTTGCGGGCCGATTCGCGTGTGCGCACGTACGCACACGCGCGTGTGCTCGCGTGCGCGGGCCTTGGACGAGACAGTACCTCGTCCGAGACAGTGCCTGCGAACTGGCCCGTCGGGTTCCCCGCGCGACGCAAACCGCGCTAGACTTCATCGGACCTCGCGCCAGGCGGGGTTTTTCTTCGCCTGGCCGCGTGCCACGCACACCCCGAAGCACGGAAGTCGAGCCCCAATGGCCCGCGGAGACGTTCGCATCGCTGTCACCCTCGCCTGCGAGGAGTGCAAGCGGCGCAATTATCAGACCAACAAGAGCAAGCGCAACAACCCCGACCGCATCAGCCTGCGCAAGTACTGCCGCTGGTGCCGTCGGCACACCAGCCACCGAGAGACCCGCTAGCACGGGAGCACGACCGTGGCCCGCGACCGTAAACGTGCCAAGCAACGCCAGCAGCAGCGCCGCCCCCGCCAAGGCGCGGGTGCCGCTCCGCCCACCGACCGATCGAAGATCGGCCTGCACCGTGCCGACGTGCCCGGCGCGCTCGAGCACGCCTCGGGCGAGGTCGACGAGTTCGACGCCGCTCTCATCCGCGGCGCCCACGGGCTGCCTGTCGAGGAGAACGACTCCCCCGATGCGCCCGTCGAGGTCGAGCGCAACGGCGACCACGAGCGCTCGTTGCCGGGCGCCGAGGAGCTGGTGCCCGCTGCCGTTGCCGAGGGTAGCCCCGCAAGCGCCACGGCTGTGCCGGCACGCGACGGTGCCGGCAACGGCGCCGCCGCCACAGCCGCCGCCGAAGCCTTCGGCGAGGATGCCGCGGCGCCCGCTCACCGCGAGCGCCGCCAGTCGCTGCCACGTCGTGCGATCAGCTTCCTGCGTGCCAGCTGGGCCGAGCTGCAGCGGGTTCAGTGGCCCGATCGCCCCCAGGTCTCCCAAGCCACCGCCGTCGTCCTCGGCTTCGTCGCCGTCGCCGGCGCCTACCTCGGTGCCGCGGATTGGGTGGCGCAAAAGATCGTCAACTTCATCCTCTGACTCTGACGTACGATGACCTACGCATCTCTGCGTCCTCGCTCGCTCGTGTGCGGAGCACACTTCGCTCCCTGCGTCCTTGATCTGCTTGGTCCTCGGACGTTAGAGGGCGCCGCTCATTTCCCCCGCTTCGCCCATCCTGTCCACTCGCTCTCGCCTCGGCACGAGGCCATGTAGGAGATTGAATGTTTCGCTGGTACGTCGTCAACACCTACTCCGGTCACGAGAACAAGGTCAAGCACAACCTGGAACACCGCGTCGTCTCGCTCGGCCAGCAGCGTGCCGTGCGGCAGGTCGTCGTGCCCACCGAGGCCGTCTCCGAGATGAAGGACAACCAGAAAATCACCGTCGAGAAGCGCACCATGCCCGGCTACGTGCTCGTCAACATGGAGCTGAACGAGGACTCCTGGGGCGTCGTCAAGGGCACCCCCGGCATCACCGGCTTCGTCGGCGCCTCGCAAGAGCCCGTGCCGCTCACCCAGACCGAGGTCGACCGGCTCCTGCACAAGGAGGTCGCGACCGCGCCCCGCACGCGTGCGCAGTTCGCGATCGGCGAGACCGTCAAGGTCGTCTCCGGGCCCCTCGCCGACTTCTCCGGAGAGATCTCCGAGATCAACGACGACGCCGCCAAGCTCAAGGTCCTGGTATCAATCTTCGGCCGCGAGACACCCGTAGAGGTTCAGTTCGACCAAGTCAAAAAGCTCTGAGCCGCTCGCTGAGGCGCTCGATGACCGGCGCGAGACGGCGTCCTCGGTCGCTCGTCTGCTGAGCACACTTCGCTTCCTGCGTCCTTGTCTCGCTTGGTCAGCGAACGCCTCATGCGGTCGGCCCGTGAACTACTCGCGACGACATCTGAAGCCGTGACCGCGACGACATCCAAGCCCCATGAACTACTTGAAACGACATCCAAGGTAATCTGATCCACCCATGGCCAAGAAGGTCCTCACAACGATCAAGCTGCAAGCCAACGCCGGGCAGGCGAGCCCCGCGCCGCCGGTCGGCCCTGCGCTGGGCCAGCACGGCATCAACATCATGGAGTTCTGCAAGGCCTTCAACGCGCAGACGCAAAGCGAAACCGGGACCGTCATTCCCGTCGTCATCACGGTCTACGAGGACCGCTCGTTCACGTTCGTCACCAAGACGCCTCCGGCCGCCGTGCTGATCCGCCAGACGCTGCGCCTCGACAAAGGCTCCGGTGAGCCCCACCGCAACAAGGTCGGCAAGCTCACCCGGGCTCAGCTCGAGGAGATCGCCGCCCGCAAGCTGCCCGATCTGAATGCGCACGACATCGAGCACGCTTCCCGCATCATCGCCGGCACCGCCCGCTCGATGGGAGTGGAGGTGGAGTCGTGACCACCCACCACTCCCGCAGCCACGGCGAGATGCGCGCCAGAGTCGATCGCGAGCGCGAGTACTCCCCGCGCGAGGCGGTCGCGCTCGTCAAGAGCCTCGCCCGCGCCAAATTCGACGAGTCCGTCGAGGTCCACATCCGCACGGGGCTGAACGTCCGTCACGCCGACGAGCAGTTGCGCGGCACGATCGCGCTGCCCAACGGCCTCGGCCGCGACGTCAAGATCGCCGTCTTCGCCCAGGGGCCGAAGGCCGCCGAGGCCGAGCAGGCCGGCGCCAACGTCGTCGGCGCCGAGGACCTCGCGAAAAAGATCGAGGACGGCTTCGACGACTTCGACGTTGCCATCGCCACGCCCGACCTCATGGCGGTCGTCGGGCGTCTCGGGCGCATCCTCGGCCCATCCGGCAAGATGCCCAACCCCAAAGTCGGCACCGTCACGATGGACGTCGCCAAAGCCGTCACCGAGTCCAAGTCCGGCAAGGTCGAGTACCGCACCGACCGCACCGCGATCGTGCACCTCGTCGTCGGCAAGGCCAGCTTCGAAGAGCGTGCCCTGCTCGAGAACTACGCGGCCGTCGTCGAAGAGCTGATCCGCGCCAAGCCCTCCGCCGCCAAAGGCCGCTATCTGCACACAATCACGCTCGCCTCGACGATGGGGCCGGGCGTGAAAGTGGACCCCGGTCGTACCCGCGACATCCTCGAGGAGGTGCCTGCCGCGGCGGCTGCCGCCTGAATTGGTGCCATCGAGCCAAGCCTCAGCCCTGGCGGGCTGTGTGCCCTGGCCGATGGCGCCGCTTCTCCCACAAGCAAGCACCCCAACTGCAGGCAACCTCAGACCCCCGGCCGCCCCACCGTGTAAGCCCGGGATAGGAGCCACTGAATGAACCGAGACCAAAAGGCCGCCGCGATCGCCGAGATCGCCGCCAGCATCGAGGAGTCCCAGGCGATCTTCGCCGTTGACTACCTCGGCATCTCCGTGCCACAAGCCGCCGAGCTGCGCGCCAAGCTGCGCGAGGTCGACGCTTCGTTCCGCGTCGTCAAGAACTCGCTCACCGAACGCGCCGCCGACCAAACCGATACGACGCAGCTCAAGCCGCTGTTGAAAGGGCCCACGGCGCTGACCTTCGTGCGCGGCGACGCCGCCCTCGCTGCGAAGGCGATCGCCGACTACGCTCGCGTCACCCAGCTCCTGCCCTTCAAGGGCGGTCTCATGGACGGCGCCGCGCTGGACGCCGAGCAGATCCGTGCGATCTCGCGCCTGCCCTCGCGTGAAGTCCTCTACGGCCAGCTCGTCGGCGTCGTCGCCTCGCCCGTCTCCGGTCTCGTCCGCACGCTCGGCGCGCTCGTCAGCGGGCTCGCCGTCGCGCTCGGTCAGGTCCGCGAGAAGAAGGAGTCCGGCGAACTCCCCGCCGGAGAGCCCCACGCAGCAGCCCCCGCGGCCGAGGCGGCGCCGGCCGAGCCGACGGCTGAGAGCGAGGCCGTGCCCGACGCCGCGAGCGCCGAGCAGGCCACGCCGGCTGAGGCCGCGGAGCGGGCTGCGCCCGCCGACACCGAGCAAGACGCCCCCGACGACGCGGGGAGCGGGCCCGAGAACCAAGCTGAGCCGGCAACCGAGCCGGCGCAAGACGACAACGAGGCGGACGCCCCGGCCGAGGCCGAGACCGCCGAGGCGAATCCCAAGGAGGACTGATCGATATGGCAACCAGCACCCAAGATTGGATCGATGAGCTCAAGGGCATCTCCGTGCTCGAGCTTGCCGAGCGCATCAAGGCGCTCGAGGAGGAGTTCGGCGTCTCTGCCGCCGCTGTCGCGGCGCCCGTCGCGGCGCCCGCCGGCGCGGGCGGCGGCGAAGCAGCGGCCGAGGACGAAGGTCCCAGCACCGTCGACGTGATCCTCACCGGCGCCGGCGACAAGAAGATCCAGGTCATCAAGGTCGTTCGCGCCGCCACCGGCCTCGGGCTCAAGGAGGCCAAGGCGCTCGTCGACGAGGCCCCCAAGCCCGTCAAGGAGGGCATCGAGAAGGAGGAGGCCGACAAGCTCAAGCAGGAACTCGAGGAGGCCGGTGCCAGCGTCGAGCTGAAGTAGCTGTCTGTCGGCGTCTGTCGGCACGCCGATGCGATGTCGCCGGCCTTGGCGATGAACGAGGTATGCGTGCGTGTTTGTACGTACGCACACCGACAGGCGTCTGGTCGGGGTGGGTGGCATGTTTCGCGTAAGGCGCTCCGCGCCCGTGGACTGGCGGGGCGCATGGTCAGACCGGCGCCTGGTAGGGCGCGATGGGTGGTCCGGGCGCCCGGCGGGGGCGCATGGTCAGACCGGGCGCCAGGCAGGAGCGCATGGTCGGACCGGGCGCCAAGTGGGGCGATGGGGTGGTCCGGGGTGCCTCGCGGAGTGTGTGGTCGGTCCAGGTTGCCCGACGGGGCGCATAGATGCGCGTCGTAGATGGTGTGGGTGGAGTCTTCTGCGCGGCGGAGGCGATTCGCGCGCGCCCGCGCGCGCGGGCGCGCGCGAATGGCTGGTCGGAATCTGCCGCCGCGCGTCTTTACCATCCCGTTAACATCTGCGCCCACTTTCCGGTAGAATCGCGCCGCTGGCCGATAGCCGCAGCCGTCTTAGCAGCATGGAGCCGCGCCACATACGCGGCCCTTCGGAGACGGGGTCCGTGAGGCGCTGGCTGCCCACTTGAGGGTGCGGTTAGCCTGTGCTATCTTGACGGGTCGCGCGTTCGCGCGCGGATTTCTCGTCGTCGTTACGGTCTCTTCTCCCTCGAAGGAGTCTTTCTTGGCTGCTGCTGATGCTCTCCGGACGCGCCGCACTTTCGCGCGCCTGCACAAGCCTGTCGATGTTCCCAACCTGATCGATATACAACGCCGCTCGTTCGAGTGGCTGACAGACTCCGCGAAGGGGGGTCTGCGCGAGACGATCGACGACATCTCGCCGATCGAGGACTACACCGGCAACCTCGCCGTCCAGTTCGGCGAGATCTCCTTCGACGAGCCCGTCGCCTCGCTGGACCAGTGCCGCGAGAAGGATTTGACATTCGCGCGCCCGCTCACCGTCACCGTCGCGTTCATCAACCGCGAGACCGGCGAGATCCGCGAGCAGTCGGTCTTCATGGGCGACTTCCCCTGGATGACCGAGCGCGGCACGTTCGTCATCAACGGCACCGAGCGCGTCGTCGTCACGCAGCTGGTGCGCTCCCCCGGCGCCTACCTGATGGAGCCCAAGGACCGTGAGAAGCAGGTCTTCATCGCCAACCTCATGCCCGCCCGCGGCTCCTGGCTGGAGCTGGAGATCGACAAGAAGGGCAAGGTCTACGTCCGCATCGACCGCAAGCGCAAGCTGCCCGTCACGGTGCTGCTGCGCGCGATGGGCTACGCCACCGACGAGGAGATCCTCAAGCTCTTCGAGAATTCGCTCTACATCCGCAACACGCTCGAGTCCGACACCGAGGTCACGCGCACCGAAGAGGGCTCGCTGATCGAGCTGTTCAAGAAGCAGCGGCCCGGCGAGCCGCCGAGCGTCGACAACGCCAAGGCGCTGCTCAACCAGCTGTTCTTCGACCCCAAGCGCTACGACCTCACGCGCGTCGGGCGTTACAAGCTCAACTCACGGCTCGGGCTCGACATCGACATCGACACGCGCACGCTCACGCACGACGACATCCTCGCGCTCGTGCGCGAGCTGGTCTCGCTGCCCAAGCGTCTGGGCATCCCCGAGGAGGGCGGCGAGGTCGAGATCAAGGACTACGCCGCCGAGGCCGCGGCGCTCCCGCGCGAGCCCGTCGTGGACCACCTCGACGAGTACGAGCACTTCGGCAATCGCCGCCTGCGCACCGTCGGCGAGCTGATCCAGGAGGCCTTCCGCATCGGCCTCTACCGCATGGAGCGCGTCGTGCGCGAGCGTCTCACTACCGAGGACGCCGACACGATCACGCCGCAGACGATCATCAACATCCGCCCCGTCGTCGCCGCGCTGAAGGAGTTCTTCGGCTCCTCGCAGCTGTCGCAGTTCATGGACCAGACCAACTCGCTGGCTGGGCTCACCCATCGCCGCCGGCTCTCCGCGCTCGGCGCCGGCGGGCTCACGCGCGAGCGCGCGCCGATCGAGGTGCGCGACGTGCACCCCACCCACTACGGGCGCATGTGCCCGATCGAGACCCCCGAGGGACCGAACATCGGTCTGATCGGTTCGCTCTCCTCGTTCGCCGAGGTCTCCGAGTACGGGTTCGTCACCACTCCCTACCGCGTCGTCAAGGACGGGACGGTCAGCGACGAGATCGTGCACCTCGACGCCACCCAGGAGGAGGAGCAGCTGATCGCCCAGGCCAACACGCCGGTCGACGCCAAGACCGGCAAGCTCAAGGGCACCGAGATCCTCTGCCGCACCCAGGCCGGCCAGTACGTGACCGTCGGTCCGAAAGACGTCGACCTCGTCGACGTCTCGCCCGAGCAGATCTGGTCGGTCGCCACGGCGATGATCCCGTTCCTCGAGCACGACGACGCCAACCGCGCGCTGATGGGCTCCAACATGCAGCGCCAGGCAGTGCCGCTGCTGAAGGCCGACGCGCCGCTCGTCGGCACCGGCATGGAGCGCCGCGCCGCCCTGGACACCGGCGACGTGTTGCTGGTGCGCAATGCCGGCACCGTCGAGCACGTCGACGCCACCCAGATCGTCGTCCAGACCGCCGACGGCAAAGACGAGTACGAGCTGCAGAAGTTCATGCGCTCCAACCAGGGCACGCTGATCCACCACAAGCCCCGCGTCGACACCGGCCAGAAGGTCAAGGCCGGCGACGTGCTCGCTGACGGCTCCTCGACCGACAAGGGCGAGATGGCGCTCGGCAAGAACCTGATGGTCGCCTTCATGTCCTGGGAGGGCTACAACTTCGAGGACGCGATCATCCTGTCCAAGCGCCTTGTGCAGGACGACGAGCTGACCTCGATCCACATCGAGGAGTACGAGATCGACGCCCGCACGACCAAGCTCGGCGAGGAGGAGATCACCCGCGACATCCCCAACCGCTCCGAGGAGTCGCTGCGCAACCTCGACGACCGCGGCATCGTGCGCGTCGGCGCCGAGGTGCAGTCCGGCGACCTGCTCGTCGGCAAGGTCACGCCCAAGGGCGAGACCGAGCTGACGGCCGAGGAGAAGCTGATCCGCGCGATCTTCAAGGAGAAGGCGCGCGAGGTCCGCGACACCTCGTTGAAGGTGCCCCACGGCGAGGGCGGCGTCGTGATCGACGTCAAGACATTCAGCCGTGACGCCGGCGACGACCTGCCGCCCGGCGTCAACGACCTGGTGCGCGTGTTCGTCGCCAAGAAGCGCAAGATCTCCGAGGGCGACAAGCTCGCGGGCCGCCACGGCAACAAGGGTGTGATCTCCAAGATCGTCGATCAGCAGGACATGCCGTTCCTCGAGGACGGCACGCCGGTCGACGTGATCCTCAACCCGCTGGGCGTGCCGAGTCGCATGAACGTCGGCCAGATCCTCGAGACGCACCTCGGCTGGGTCGCTGCGCAGGGCTGGTACGACGACGGCACCGAGGCTTTCAAGGAAGCCAGCGGGCAGCGGCGCAACGGCGATCCCGCGCGCGTCTACGTCTCGACGCCCGTCTTCGACGGCGCGACCGTGCAAGACGTCGACCAGGCGCTCGTCAAGTGGCAGGACGCACACGAGGGCCGCATCCGCATGGACATCGACAAGAGCCGTCGCCTGGGCGAGCAGGCCTCGGGCAAGATGACGCTCTTCAACGGGCGCACCGGCGAGCCGTTTGCCGAGCAGGTGACCGTGGGGTACATGTACATCCTCAAGCTCCTGCACCTCGTCGACGACAAGATCCACGCTCGCTCGACCGGCCCCTACTCGCTCGTCACCCAGCAGCCGCTGGGCGGCAAGGCCCAGTTCGGCGGCCAGCGCTTCGGTGAGATGGAGGTCTGGGCGCTGGAGGCGTTCGGTGCCGCCTACACGCTGCAGGAGATGCTCACGATCAAGTCCGACGACACCGTTGGGCGCGTCAAGGCGTACGAGGCGATTGTCAAGGGCGAGAACATCGCCGAGCCGTCGATCCCGGAGTCCTTCAAGGTGCTGCTCAAGGAGATGCAGTCGCTGGCGCTCGACGTCAACGTCGTCTCCGACGAAGGCCAGCGCGCCGAGATGCGCGACGAAGACGACGATTTGCTGCGCGCCGCCGAGGAGCTTGGCATCGACCTCTCCGGCGTTCGCGCGCCGGCACCCGCCGGCTCCGTCGAGGACGGCGCTGAGGACGGGGCCGAGGGCGGCGATCAGGCGGGGTCTGGCGAGGACGGCGGCGACGGTGAGCCGGCTGCTGCCGTCGAGGGCGGCGAGGAGGACGAGGAGCACGAGGACCTCGACGGCGATGGCGGCCTGGAGGTCGAGGATCTGCTCGTCGGCGGTGTCGGCGATCTCGACATCGACGCCCTGGGCGATGGCGCGCTCGAGCCCGAGCTGGTTGAGGAGGGCTCAGCCGAACTCAGCGAGGATACCGAGACGTGACGTTCACCGGCCCGTCTCGCCGTCGCGCGCGGCAGGCGGGTCGTCTACCGGCAGCAAGCAGTTCCGCAGTGACCCAACCCACGATCGCCATCCGTTTCACCCGCGAGCACAAGCGCCCCCACAGATGATCGACGCAAGGGTTTCGCCCCCCCGTACGACTCTCGGTCCAATTACCAGCCAGAAAGCCCCGCAGACATGATCGACATAAATAACTTTGACGCGATAGAGATCAGCCTCGCCTCCTCCAAGCAGATCCGCAGCTGGAGTTCCGGCGAGGTCACCAAGCCCGAGACCATCAACTACCGCACGCTCAAGCCCGAGAAGGACGGTCTGTTCTGCGAGCGCATCTTCGGGCCCACCAAGGACTGGGAGTGCTACTGCGGCAAGTACAAGCGCGTGCGCTACAAGGGCATCGTCTGCGAGCGCTGCGGCGTCGAGGTGACGCGCTCGAAGGTCCGCCGCGAGCGCATGGGCCACGTCGACCTGGCTGCGCCCGTCAGCCACATCTGGTTCTTCAAGGGTGTCCCCAGCCGCATCGGCTATCTGCTCGACATGGCGCCCAAGGAGCTCGAGAAGGTCCTCTACTTCGCCGCCTCGATCGTCACCTGGGTCGATGACGAGGCTCGCGAGAAGGACATGGAGACGCTGCAGGGCGAGGTCAACAAGTTGCTCGACTCCTACGCCGCCGAGCGCGAGGAGCGCGTACTGGAACTGCGCGAGTCGCTGGCGCGCCGCGAGAAGTACCTGCAGACCGGCAAGCAGACGGGCTTCTCCGACGAAGACCATCTGTGGGCCGACTCGCTGGACATCAATCTCGCCAAGATCTCCGACGAGGAGCGCGAGAAGCTGCTCAAGGAGCTGCGCAAGACCTTCGAGGCCGACATCGCCGATACCGAGGCCTACATCGAGGATGCGGCCGAGCGCATGCGCCAGGTCTGGGAGCTGTTCAAGACGATGGAGCCCAAGCAGATCGAGCACGACGAGACCACCTTCCGCGAGCTCAAGGAGCGCTTCGGCTCGCCCTACGGCTTCGGCGAGTACTTCCGCGGCGGCATGGGCGCCGAGGCGATTCGCGACCTGCTCCAGCAGGTCGACCTCGAGGCCGAACGCGTCGACCTCGAGGACCAGGTCAAGACCGGCAAAGGCCAGAAGCAGGCACGCGCCGTCAAGCGCCTGAAGGTCGTCAGCGCCTTCCTGCAGTCCGGCAACAAGCCCGAGCAGATGGTGCTCGACGCCGTTCCCGTGATCCCGCCGGAGCTGCGTCCGATGGTCCAGCTCGACGGCGGGCGCTTCGCGACCTCCGACCTCAACGACCTCTACCGCCGCGTGATCAACCGCAACAACCGCCTCAAGCGGCTGCTCGACCTCGGCGCGCCCGAGATCATCGTCAACAACGAGAAGCGCATGCTGCAGGAGGCCGTCGACGCGCTGTTCGACAACGGCCGCCGCGGGCGCCCCGTCACCGGTCCCGGCAACCGTCCCCTGAAGTCGCTGAGCGACATGCTCAAGGGCAAGCAGGGCCGCTTCCGCCAGAACCTGCTCGGCAAGCGCGTCGACTACTCCGGGCGCTCGGTGATCGTCGCCGGCCCCTACCTGAAGCTGCACCAGTGCGGGCTGCCGAAGATCATGGCGCTCGAGCTCTTCAAGCCGTTCATCATGGCCCGCCTCGTCGAGCGCAAGTCCGCGCAGAACATCAAGGCCGCCAAGAAGATGGTCGACTCGATGATCGGCGAGGTCTGGGACGTGCTCGAGGAGGTCATCCACGAGCACCCCGTGCTGCTCAACCGCGCCCCCACGCTGCACCGCCTCGGCATCCAGGCGTTCGAGCCGCTGCTCGTCGAGGGCAAGGCGATCCAGGTCCACCCGCTCGTCTGTCACGCGTTCAACGCCGACTTCGACGGCGACCAGATGGCGGTCCACCTGCCGCTCTCCGCCGAGGCGCAGGCGGAGGCGCGCATCCTGATGCTCTCCTCCAACAACATCCTCTCCCCGGCCCACGGGGCGCCACTGGCGACGCCCACCCAGGACATGATCCTGGGGGCCTACTACCTCACCTACGGGCCCGAGGCCGAGGAGCTGGTGGCCAAGCGCGAGCTGCTCACCACCGGCAAATGGCCGTCGAACGAGCCGCGCCCGCACGTGTTCCGCACCGCGCAGGAGGCCGAGCTGTCCTACGAGGCCGGCGTCGTCACGCTGCACGACATCGCCGAGTTCCGCCCGATGGGACGCGAGGGTGGGCACGTGCTCACGACGGTCGGGCGGATCGTCTACAACGACCGCATCGAGCGCGCGCTGGCCGAGGCTCTCGGGGGTGAGTTCGACGCCTCGAAGTACGTGTTCGTCAACCAGTCGATGAAGAAGCGCGACACGACACGCCTGATCGACATGCTCGTGCAGGCCTACGGCGCGACGACGATCTCGCTGGTGCTCGACGCCTTCAAGGACCTCGGCTTCAAGTACTCCACGCAGGCCGGCATCACGATCTCCAAGAACGACGTCGTGATCCCGCCGGAGAAGGGCGCGATCCTGGAGAAGTACGAGCAGCAGGTCGCCGAGATCTCCGAGCAGTACGACATGGGTCTCATCACCCAGGAGGAGCGCCACGAGGCGGTCGTCGAGAAGTGGAACTCGGCTACCGACGAGGTCGCGGACGCGATGGTCGCGAACCTCGACACGCTCAACCCGATCTTCATGATGGCCAACTCCGGCGCGCGTGGCTCGTTCAAGCAGATTCGTCAGCTCGCCGGGATGCGCGGCCTGATGGCCAACCCGAAGGGCGAGATCATCGAGCGCCCGATCAAGGCCAACTTCATGGAGGGCCTGTCGGTGCTCGAGTACTTCATCTCCACCCACGGCGCCCGAAAGGGCCTCGCGGACACCGCCCTGCGCACCGCCGACTCCGGCTACCTCACCCGCCGGCTCGTCGACGTCGCCCAGGACGTGATCATCCGCGAGCCCGACTGCGGCACCGAGGACCACATCGAGATGCCCGTCTTCAAGGACGGCGGCGATCCCAACGAGGATCTCGTCGGGCGCCTGGCCGCGCAGGACATCGCGACCAAGCGCGGCCGCGTGCTCGTCGAGCGTGGCGTCGAAATCGGACGCGCCGAGCTGAGCGAGATCGTCAAGGCCTACCAGGACGACCACGATCGCGGCGCTCACCTGACGGCGCCGGTTCGCTCGGTGCTCAAGTGCCAGGCGATCACCGGCGTTTGCCAGGCCTGTTACGGGCGCGCGATGGCGACCGGCCAGCTCGCCCAGATCGGCGACGCCGTCGGCATCATCGCCGCGCAGTCGATCGGCGAGCCCGGCACCCAGCTGACGATGCGTACCTTCCACACCGGCGGCGTCGCGGGCGCGGACATCACGCACGGCCTGCCACGCGTCGTCGAGCTGTTCGAGGCGCGCAAGCCCAAGGGCCTCGCGCAGATCGCCGAGCAGGACGGCACCGTCTCGGTCGAGGAGTCCGAGAAGGCGCTCACGGTCGTCATCACCGATGCCGCCGGCGAGGAGCACCGGCACTCCTTCCCGCGCCGCACGCGCCTGTTCGTGCGGGCCGGTGAGCAGATCGCCGCGGGCAAGCAGCTTAACGAGGGCTCGCTCTACCCGCACGACCTGCTCAAACTGCGCGGGCGCACCGAGACCGAGCGCTACCTCGTCAAGGAGGTCCAGGAGGTCTACAAGTCCCAGGGCGTCGACATCAACGACAAGCACATCGAGCTGATCGTGCGCCAGATGCTCAAGAAGGTCCGCGTCGACCAGAAGGGCGACACCGACTACCTGCCCGGGCAGTTCGTCGACCGCTTCGAGTTCGCCCGGATCAACTCCGACCTGGAGACCGAGGGCAAAGAGACCGCGCAGTACGAGGACATCATCCTCGGCATCACCAAGGCCTCCTTGAACACCGACTCCTTCCTCTCCGCCGCCTCCTTCCAGGAGACGACGAAGGTGCTGACCGACGCGGCGCTCGAGGGCAAGATCGATCGCCTCAACGGTCTCAAGGAGAACGTGATCATCGGCAAGCTGATCCCAGCCGCCACCGGCCTCAAGCGCTACCGGCGGATCGAGATCGAGCCCTCCGAGCCGCTGCCGCGTGCGATCGACGAGGTCGGGCTGCTCGACCAGGACGAGATCGCCGCCGAGCTTGGTCTGCAGGGAGGCGACGGCCTCGGCGCCGGCTACGGCCGCGAGTTCGACGCAGACCTCGCCTCGCTCGAGAAGATCGGCGCCGGCGGCGCCGACCCCGGCTTCGTCGAGGAGCTGGCCGAGCTGGAAGTGCCCGACGAGCCCGCGCCCGCGCCGGAGGAGCAGGAGTAGAGCGAGCCGCGGCGGGGGCGCAACCGCGCGAGACCGGTGAAGGCCACGTAGCGCGCGGGGTCGCCCGGCCGGATCAGGCAAGGCTGGTTCCGCGCTGCGCGCGCTGCTACTGGAACCCCCGGCGGCGGGTGCGGGTGTTCGATGGCCCGCGTGGGGCCGGCGGGGTAAATGTGCCGGCGGAGTAAGGCAGGCGCGTGCGGCAGGACCCCAGGCGGTGCACGCTCAATCCACGCGCACGATCTCCACCCCGGCGCTCTCCAGCACGTCCTGTCCGTCGAGCACGGCGTAGCCCTGCCGGTAGTAGAGCCGCGCGACGCCCGCCGCCGCGATCAGCTTCGCGCACGGCGGGCACGGGAAGTCGGTGACGTACAGCACCGCGCCCCGCGTCGCGAGACCGTCGCGCGCGGCCTGCGCGATCAGCCGCGCCTCGGCGTGGGTCGCTGTGGACAGCTCCAGCGCGACGCCTTTGTGGAAGTTCGCCCGCGGGTCACCCGCTGTGTAGGCGCTGAGACGGTGGGGATTGTGCTCGTTGTGTGCCACCCGCACCTGACCGTCGGGCAAGCGCATCGCCGCACCGACCTGCCTCCACCAGTCGATGCTGCCCGCGGCCGCCTCCTCGACGAACCCTCGAAGGTCGGCGCCAAGCTCCTCGGCGCCGGCCACCCGCTGTGGCTGCACCGGCAGCAGCTGAGCGGTGCGCGTCTTGTCCCAACGCAGGAACACCGTGTCGAAACGCACGTCGCAGCGATCGAAGAAGCGCTCTGCGAGCTGGTAGCTGACGTCCTCGGCGGGCATCGTGATGCAAGCTCCCGCTCGTGCGGCCCCGTCCGCCAGCGCCTGTGCGCCCGCTTTGTCGAGCACCGCGACCGACCTGCCGATCTCCCATGCCGCAAGCGCGCTTGCGAGGAGCTGCGCGGGAAGTGCGCGAATGTCCTTCGCCAGCGGGCGATAGTCGGTGTACAGATCCGGCCCGACGACGAACAGACGCGCGCCGCGACCGTGACGTGCGAAGAAGCGGTGGTAGCCCTCGTGCAGCACCGGCACGTAGGCGACGACGGCGGGAGTGCTCACGTCGGGGGCGCTCACGGGCGGTGTCTCACCGGCGGACTCATCGGCAAAGTGCCCACTGCCGGAGCGTCCACATCCGCTCGAATATCGTGTGCGGGAGCGTCCACATCCGCTCGAATATCGTGTGCCGGAGCGCTCACTCGCGCTTGAGGATCGTGTCGATCAGGCCCGGCAACACCTCCGCCAGCTTCGGCCCCAGGCGCTCGCCGAGATGCATGTAGAGCTGGCGGATCCGCTCGCTCGTCGTCACCGCCGCCTGGCGCTCGAGCACGCGGATCTCCCCGCAGCGCTCGCGCAGCTGCGCCAGTTCCTGCTCGCTGTAGCCATGGTCGGTCGACAGCACCAGCACGTCCGGGCGCACAGCGTCGATCAGTCCCCACCGTGCTTCGGCCTGGTCCTTCAGGAAGATAACGTCCACCGGGCGCTGGTGGGCGAGCATCTCGAGGCGCTCCGACTGCGGCACCATCGGACGGTCCTCGCCCTTGCGTGCGCGGATCTTCGCGTCGCCGTCGACGCCGACGATCAACACGTCGCCCATCTCCTTGGCCTTGGCCAGGTACTTGACATGACCCAAATGCACCAGGTCGAAGGACCCTGACGTCAGCACGGTTCGCAGTCCGATCCCCTTCAGGTGCTGCGCCAACTCCGTCATCGCCTCCAGCGAGGGAATCAGGCGCTCCGCGAAGTTCACGTTGGAGCTGAAGATGCCGCTGGTGATCGCCATGGAGCTGTGGGGGTCTCGCGTCCGACTGCTGCCGCTCATGCGGGTCCGGCGCCCGGTGCCCGGCGGCTGACGCGGAAGCTGACCGTGTGCTCGGGGGCCTCGTCGAGGGCGACGAAGTGGACGTGCAGGTGCGCGACGCTGCCGCCGTTGTAGCGCATGTCGCCGCTGCGCTGCACGCTCGCCACCGCCGGCGCGTCCAATTGCCTGCGCAGCGCACGCTGCAAAGCCCACAGCTCGGCGCCCGCCGCGTCCGGCAGCTCCTCGAACGCGCGCACGTGCGCGTGGGGAACGATCAGGTAGTGCCCCCGCGTGCCCGGATAGGGGTAGTCGTTCTTGGTCACGTACCAATGCTCGCCACGCAACTCGATCGGCTCACGGTGGTGCGCCTCGAAGTGCTCCGGGCAAAACACGCACACGCCCGCCGCTTCCAGGGCCTCCATCTGGCGGCGCTGCGGCTCGCTGCGCGCGGCGGGCAGGTGGTAGAGGGCGCCGCGCTCAGAGAGTTTGGAGTCAGTGGTGGCGCTCATACACACAGAACACGAAATCATGCCCGTTCTCGCGCTGCGGCTCGCCTTCCTCGACGCACACCCACTCGCGCGCGTCCAGCGCCGGAAAGAACGTGTCGCCCGCGGGTGCCGCCCGCACGTGCGTCGCGTAGACCCGCTCGGCGTGCGCCAGCGCCTGCGTGTAGAGCGAGCCGCCGCCAATCACGAAGCAGCGCTCCCCTGCGGCACGCAGCGCATCGTCGAGGTTCGGGTGCACCTCGACGCCCGCCGGGGCGAAGTCCGGGTTGGTGCTCAACACCACGTTGCGCCGTTCGCGCAGCGGCCGGTGCGCCGCGGGCAGCGATTCGAACGTACGCCGCCCCATTACCACCGTGGCGCCGAGCGTGATCGCGCGAAAGCGCCGCAGATCGCTGGGCAGACGCCACGGCAGCTCTCCGCGGTGTCCGATGACGCCGTTGCTGGCGTGGGCTACGACGATCGCGAGCACGGCTCCGCTCAGCTCAGCACCGGAATATCGCGGATCGCGTCGTGAGGCTCGTAGTCGAGCAGCTCGAAGTGCTCGCTGCGGAAGTCGTGGATGTCCGCGACCCGCCGCCCCGCCTCGGTCAGGCGCAGCGTCGGCAGCCGCCGTGGCTCGCGCGCCAGCATCTCGCGCACGCGCTCCAGCTGGTTGACGTAGATGTGCGCGTACTGGATCCAGTGCACGTACTCCACGAACTCGTAGCCCGTCAGCTGCTCGAGCATCAGCCCGAGCGCCGTGTACTGCACCATGTTCGACGGCACCCCGATCGGGGTGTCACCCGAGCGCTGGTTGTGGACGAGATGGAGCCTGCCGTCCAGCGCCAGCGCGTGTACCCAGCCGTGGCACGGCGCGATCGTGTTGCGCGCCTTGTGCCCCCGTGCGCGGTCGTTGGCCTGCGGAATCCACGGGCTCACGAGCGCCGTACGGTCCTCGGGCAGCTCGCGCAGCTTGGTGACCAGGTGCGCAAACTGGTCGAAGCCAGGGTCCGCGCCGTCGAGATCGGTGGTGAAATGGGCGAAAGCGTGCCCGTATGACCCCGGGCCGAGGTCCCCGGGCTGCAGACCGCGGCTTTCGCACTTCTCCGCCGTCGCCCACGGGCCCCACCAGTCACAGCCGAACTCCGCCAGCTCGTCGAGCGTGCGCGCGCCGTTGATGAACGCACACAGCTCGCCGATCGCCTTCGCTGCGAAGCCGCCGATCGAGCGCTCCGTGATCACCGCCGCGCCGTGTGCCATCGGAAAGCGCATCTGGCAGCCCGCCACTGCGAGCGCGTCGACACCTTGCTTGGTGTGCACCCGCACGCCGCTCTCGGCGATCGTGTGCAGCATGTCGCGGTAGGCCGTGCTCACTTGGCGCTCCGCAAAGGGCAAATAGGCGGGCATCGGGTGTGGCGGGCGATGATAGGGCAGCGGTGCGACGCCGCCGGGGCGGGATGACGGCTCGACGGCTGGATGGCGGCGCGTCTGGGCCGGGGCAGGCAGACGGTGCGACGTGGCCGGGGGCGGGATGGCTCGACGGCTGGACGGCGGTGCGTCTGGGCCGGGGCGAGACGATGGCGCGACGTGGCCGCGGGGGATGACGGTGCGCGGAGAATTTTCACCGGCGCCACCGCGACCCTGCGGGGGCGGCGTTGTTGCAAGGAAGCGATGACCGCGCGCGCCCTCACGCGCCGATCGTTGCTGGCGGCCGCCGCCGGTGCTGCCGCCGGCGGTTTGCTGCGGCCGCGTTCCGCGCTCGCCCGAGCCACCGGGGCGCGCAGCGCGATCGCGGGAGCGGGCGGCGCCGACCTCGCGCCGTCCCGGGCCGCCGCCGCATCCGATACGTCGGCCGCTGCCGGCGCCGCTGCGCTCGAGCTGGCTGGGCCGGTGCTCGAGACCGGTGGCGGGCAGCCACCGATCGTCGCGCGTGGCGTGTGGGCTCAGGGGCGCTGCCCGCCGCGAGTCGCGCCCGAGTACGGCACGGTGGCGCTGGCGATCGTGCACCACACCGAGAGCCCCAACGGCTACACACCCGCCGAAGTTCCCGCGATGCTGCGCGCGATCTACGTGTTCCACCGCTACACCCGCGGCTGGAACGACATTGGCTACAACTTCGTGGTCGACCGTTTCGGGCGCATCTTCGAGGCACGTGCAGGCGGCATCGACGAGGCCGTCGCCGGCGCGCAGGCCGGCGGCTACAACTACTGCTCGACCGGCATCGCGGTGCTCGGCGAATACGGCGTCGTGCGCGTCTCGCCCGCCGCACGCGCGGCGCTCGTGCGGCTGCTCGCGTGGAAGCTCGCCTTGCATGGCGTGCCGATCGAGGGCCGCGTCGTCGTGCGGGTCGACCCCGCGGGTGCCGTCTACAGCCGCTTCCCCGCGGGTGCCCACGTCTCGCTGCCACACGTCGCCGGCCACCGCGACGCCGACAGCACCGAATGCCCCGGCAACGCCCTCTACGGCGAGCTGCCAGGCGTGCGCACGAGCGCCGCGCGTGTGCAGGGCGTGCCGGCACAGCTCACGCTCGCGCTCGGGCCACCGCCCTCTGTGCCGTCCGGCTCTCCAGCGCCCCCCGGTTCGCCTGCGCCATCCGGTTCGTCCGTGCCGTCCGGTTCGCCTGCGCCGTCGGGGTCATCCGTGCCGTCGGGGTCGTCCGCGCCGTCCGGTTCGCCTGCGCCGTCGGGGTCATCCGTGCCGTCGGGGTCGTCCGCGCCGTCCGGTTCGCCTGCGCCGTCGGGGTCATCCGTGCCGTCGGGGTCGTCCGCGCCGTCCGGTTCGCCTGCGCCGTCGGGGTCATCCGTGCCGTCGGGGTCGTCCGCGCCGTCCGGTTCGCCTGCGCCGTCAGGGTCCGGGGCGCCGTCAGGCGCGACTCCGTTTGCGCCGGTGCCGAGCGCCGTGCTCGCCGGGCGGCTGGCGCTGGTTGGGGGCGAGCCGCTCGCGGGCGCTCCCATCGCGATCCAGGCGCGCGCCGTGAGCCGGCGGGGGAGGTCGTGCGGGAGCGCACCCTCACCCAGATCGCCACCGCCGCCGACGGCAGCTGGTCACTGCCTGTCTACGCGCCGAATTCGGGTGGCGCGGCGCTTGCCGCGGGCACGTCGCTGCGCGCGCTGTGTCCCGGCGCTGCCGGCGTTCCGGCGTCCATCTCAGACTCGGTACGGCTGGCGAACGCGTACTCGCTGGCTGCGACCGTCGCGCCAGCCGGTTAGGTCGTGTGCCGGTCGATCGACCGGGACCCGGCGTCGCCATCTGCCTCTGGTCTGGCGATGTCGATGCTGGCCGCCCAACGCAGCAACGCGTGCTCGTGCTCGGCAGCGATCCCCACCGCCGCGTCCGTCTGCACCAGCAGCGTCGGCGCCTCGCGCCCCACCGCCCACGCGTGGCAGCGGGCGTCGAGACAATCGTCGATCCATGCGACCGCGCGTGCGCCCACGTGTGCGTCGATTGCGGCCAGCTTCCAATGGCCCCGTGTCTTGCGGGCCGCGCCGCCGTCCGGCCCATGGCTCGCGTTGCCCTGCCCGTCCTCTGCGTAGCCGGCGTCGCCCGGCCCGTCGCCTGCGCCGGCCTGCCCGAGGTCGTTCCCGAATCGCAGGAACGGCAGCGCCCGCGGGAGCCCCAGCAACGTCGGCAGGTATTCGTTGGCGCGCTCCTCCCAGCCGCTGCACCACACCAGCTCGTACACGTCGGCCAGCACGAGCAGGTGCGGCGCGGCGGTGGCCGAAAGGAAGTGGGGTATGCCGTCGATCCAATGCCACGCGCCCTCCGGCGCCGCGTGGGGGGCGAAGCCGAAGAGGGAGACAACGCCGTCGATGTCGACCAGCAGCAGCGGGCGATCCTCCGCCGGCCGGCTGGGCTCGGCGGGTGGCCTTGCGGCGCGCGTGGTGGGCTGCGCAGATGGGGTGCCGGCCAGTGCGCCGAAGACCGCCGCGTGGTGGCCCGGCGGAGCGGGGTCGGCAGACAGGGACGGAATGGGTCCGGCGGGCCGATATCTTGTTAGGTGCGCATTAAGCGACGCACTTGCGGCACCCACTTTAGCTACGCCACAGGTTGAGGGGGCTAATCTGCCCGCTTCGATGTGGGGCAGTAAAGCACACGGCGCCCGCTGCCGATGGAGCCCCGCGTCATCCGCAACGGACCCGCACTTTCGACCATGACTCTAGATCTCGGCATCCTGCTCGCACTCGCCTGCGCCTTCGTGGCGAATCTCGGCTTCTTCTACAAGTACCGCGGCGCCGGCGAAGTGCCACGCGTCACGGTGCGCCACCCGCTGCGCAGCGCCCGCGAGCTGTTCTCTTCGAAGTGGTTCTCGCTGGGGATGCTCATCGCCGCCGGTTCCTGGGGCCTGCACGTGGCGGCGCTCGCGCTCGCGCCGATGTCGGTCGTCCAGGTCGCGCTCGCCGCAGGCGTCGTGCTGATCGCGGTCATGGCCGACCGGTTCTTCGGCTTTCGTGTCGGCCGCCGCCAGTGGTTCGGGCTGTGGCTGACCGCAGCCGGCCTCGTGCTGCTGGGCCTCACTCTGCCGGCGATGCACGGCGCGCACGCCCGCTTCTCGCCCGCCGTGATGACCTCCTTCGAGGCCGGCCTGTTCGGCGTGGGCGGCCTGCTGATCATGGGCCCCCGCATCGGCGGCCAGGCCGAGCACCACGGCGTCATGCTGGGCGCCGCCGCCGGCATCCTGTTCGGCGTCTCGGACACCTCGATCAAGGCGCTCACCGGGATCGTCGGAGCGCACGGCCTGCTCGGCGTCGTGCTTAGTCCGTGGCTCGCCGTCGCTCTGCTCGCCTCGATCGTCGCCTTCTACGCCTCCGCGCGCGGCTTGCAGGACGGAGACGCCGTGCCTGTGATCGCGGTCACGGGCACCGCCGCCAACATCGCGGGGATCGCCGGCGGGATCGTCGTGTTCGGGGACCCGATGGCCGCCAGCCCGCTCGGCATCGTCTGCGAGGCACTGGCGTTCGTGCTCGTCATCGTCGCGGCCGCGCTGATGCCCGCGCCGCTGCGCTCCGCCGGCGTGGCCTCGACCACCGCGTAGCGTTCCCCGCGCCGCCTCGTGCGTCCGTTGCTCGCGCCGCCTCCTGCGCTCGGCTGCCCGGCCGCGGCGTGACCGCGGCCCCAGCACTGCTACCATCCGCGACCGAATGCCAACCACTTCTCAGCTCGTGCGCAAGGGCCGCGTGGCCCCCAAGAAAAAACTCGCCACCCCCGGTTTGAAGTCGGGCAAGGGTCGCAAGAAGAAGACCGCGGCGCCTCAGCGCCGCGGCGTGTGCACGCGCGTGTACACCACGACCCCGAAGAAGCCCAACTCCGCCCTGCGCAAGGTCGCGCGCGTGCGCATTTCGGGCTCGATCGAAGTCACCGCCTACATCCCCGGCGAGGGCCACAACCTGCAGGAGCACTCCGTCGTGCTCGTGCGCGGCGGCCGCGTCAAGGACCTGCCGGGCGTGCGCTACAAGGTCGTCCGCGGCACGCTCGACGCCGCCGGCGTCAACGACCGCAAAAAGGCGCGCTCGCAGTACGGCGTCAAGAAAAAATAACGATGGCCCACTGCAAGCATCCGATCCGGAGCGCGAACGCGCCCGGCGGCCACCGGGAGCGCTGCTGATGCCCCGTCGCGCCGCTGCCCAGGTCCGTCCGCTCGAGCCGGACCCGGTCCACCGCTCCAAGCTCGTGCAGCAGGTCATCAACAAGGTGATGCTCGACGGCAAGAAGTCCACCGCCGAGCGCATCGTCTACGACGCGCTGGCCCTGCTGGGCGAGCGCAGCGACAAGGACCCCCTCGAGACGCTCGAGGCGGGGGTCAAGGCGCTGACGCCCACGCTCGAGGTCAAATCGCGCCGCGTCGGCGGCGCCACCTATCAGGTGCCGGTCGAAGTCGGCGCCCGTCGCGCGCGCACCCTCGCGGTGCGCTGGCTCGTGGAGTTCGCGCGCCAGCGCCGCGAGAAGACGATGGCCCAGCGTCTCGCCAACGAGCTGATGGACGCCCAGTCCCAGCAGGGTGGCGCGTACAAGCGCAAGGACGACATCTTCCGCATGGCCCAGGCGAACAAGGCGTTCGCCCACTACCGCTGGTAGGGGCCGCGCACTGCGCAGGCCCGCGGGCTGTCCGCCAGGGTCCAACGAGGGCGGATCGTCTCCCCGCGGTTCTCGCCGGGCCGTCCATCGCCGTGGCCGGCACGCGATCGCCCGGCTCCACGTTTCCGCCTCGTGTTTTTTGGGGGATGGGTCCCTTCGGGACCCGAGATGGGTTGCATCGACCGAGCAGCACGGCGAGGGCAGAGGATGCGCGGCAGGGGATGCGAGGCAAGGAATGCGCGGCGGGGATGCCGCGGCAGGGAGAGATGCAAGGGATGCGAGGAGGGGGTGTGGTGCCTTATGCGAGCGGGTGCCATTCGCGGGTGCGCACGTGCGTGCGCACCCGCGAATGGCAGCGCGTGCGAAACATCGACCGCCACCTCCGTCCTCTGCTCCACCGCCTTGACAAGCGGAGCTTCGGTACCTAACCTTTAGGTACCGAATGTCTACGCGCTCCACAGTTCAGCCTTCGGACGCAGCCGCCTCCACGCGCATCGAGCGCCACGTGTGGGTGATCTCGGGCGTGGTGATCCTCGGGATGATCATGTCGATCCTCGACACGACGATCGTCAACGTCGCGCTGGACACGCTCTCCCACGATCTGCACAGCCCGATCGCGCAGGTCCAGTGGGTCGTCACCGGTTACCTGCTCGCGCTCGCCGCGGTGATCCCCGTCACCGGCTGGGCCGCGCGTCGTTTCGGGGCCAAGCAGGTGTACATGGCCTCGCTCGTCCTCTTCACCGCCGGCTCCACCGCCTGCGGGCTGTCGGGTTCGCTGACGTCGCTGGTGGTCTTCCGCGTCCTGCAGGGCGTCGGCGGCGGCATGATCATGCCGGTCGCCCAGCTGATCATGGCTCAGGTTGCCGGGCCCCAGCGGATGGGGCGCGTGATGGGCATCGTCTCGATGCCCGCGATGCTCGCCCCGATCCTCGGGCCGGTCGTCGGCGGGCTGATCCTGCAGAACCTGCACTGGTCGTGGATCTTCTTCGTCAACGTCCCCGTCGGCGTCGTCGCCTTCGTGCTCGGCTGGCGCCTGCTGCCGCACACCGACTCCGGCGCCGCCGGGCGCCTCGACGTCACCGGACTCGCTCTGATGCCGGTCGGCAGCGCCGCCGTCATCTTCGGCCTCTCCGAACTCGGCTCGGGCGCCTCGCTGGGCTCCACCGAAGTGCTGCTGCCGATCCTCGCCGGCGTCGTGCTGGTGGCGCTCTTCTGCCTGCACGCCCTGCGCGTCGAGCGTCCCCTGCTCGACATCCGCCTCTACGCCAACCGCGTCTTCATGGGCGCTTCGCTCGCCAACTTCGGCCTCGGCGCCGCGCTGTTCGGGGCGATGATCCTCGTCCCCCTCTACTACCAGCAGGTGCGCGGCCTCAGCGTCATCGACACCGGCCTGCTCTGCGGCCCGCAGGGCATCGGCGCGCTCGTCGCGATGCCCATCGCAGGGCGTCTCACCGAGCGCTTCGGCGGCGGACGCATCGCGCTGGCCGGCGTCAGCCTGCTCTGCCTCAGCACGCTGCCCTTCGCCTTCATCGGCGCCCACACCTCGATTGTCGCGATCTCGCTCGTCCTCGTCGTGCGCGGCGTCAGCATCGGCATGTCCTTCATGCCCGCCATGACCGCCGCCTTCGCTTCGATGCGGCCCGACCAGCTCTCCGACGCCACGCCCCAGATCAACGTCGTCATGCGCCTCGGCAGCGCCGTTGGCGTCGCCATCCTCGCCGTCGTGTTGCAGCGCGCCGTGGTCGCCAACGGACACACCCCGACCGGCCTCGCCGCCGCCTTCGACAGCGCCTACTGGTGGGCGCTCGGGATCGCCGTGCTCTCGCTGATTCCCTGTCTGCTGCTACTGCGCGCCGAGCGCCCGGCAAGCGGCGCCACCGAGGATGCCGCAGGTCACGGCGACCCGCTCGCCGAGCCGCTCGGGGTCTGATGCTGCGACAATAGGTACGAGCGTACGCACAGGGGATGGGTCATGGGAGCAGTGGACGCGACGACAGGCGATGCGGGCGACGCGACGGCGGGCGCCAAGCGCACGGCCGCCGTAGCGGCACCGGCCGTCGCCGCTACGCGCACTGCGACGCGTTCGACCGGGGCCGCCGCGACGCGCTCGACGGGAGCCGCTGCCACGCGTTCTACGAAGGCCGCCGCGACACGCTCGGCCGAGGGTGCTCGCAGCACGGCCCGGTCCGTGCGGGCCGCGCCTCGCAAAGCGGGGCTCGGCGCAGGTGCGAGCGGCGCCCTTGCGACCGCTGGGACCGGCGCGCGCGCCGGCCGCCGCGCCAGGCCCGCCGCGCACGATGCGCGCACCGCTGACATCGCCGAGCTGGGACGCGCCTTCAAGCACGTCTTTCGCTCGCTCGCCCGCCTGCGCGGGCGCGAGACTCACCTGACGGGCGGCCAGCTCGGCCATGCGCAGTACGAGCTGCTGTTCGAGTTCTACGAGCACGGCGAGCTGTCCGCCGGGCAGCTCGCCGCGGCCGCGCAGCTGTCGCCCGCCAGCGTCACCCAGATGCTCGAGCACCTTGCGCTCAGCGGCTACGTCGAACGCGCGCGCCTGGAATGCGACCGGCGCGTCGTCGTCTCCCGCCTCACCGCCCGCGGGCGGCGTGAGATCGAGGCCAAGCGCACGCGCTGGCAGAGCCGCTGGGAGCACGCGCTCGCCGACGTCGACGGCGCCGAACTGCGCGCCGCGACGCGCGTGCTCGCACGGCTGAGCGCCGTTTTCGAGGACGACGCCACCGCCCGATAGGGGGTCGCGACGTCCATCTCCCGACGGCCCGCGATAGCCTTCGTGCACGCGACCCAACCCGTGTTTGGGCTCCGTCCGACCTCTGCTATAGTCGGCGTCCGCCCTCGGCGGAGGGGCTACTGTGTGAGCGCTCCCCCCCGCGAGGCGCGCAGCATCCACGATGGAGACCTCGAGCAAATAGCACCACGAGCGGCCTGAACAGCGGCAGTGCGCGTGGGCCCGAGGGGCCCATTTTTTTGCCCCAAACACGACGACTACTTCACAACCGCCCTTCCGCCAACACGCACTCACGTCCACGCCTCACCGCCTTACGCGAACAACCCACCCCCCAAATCCCAACCAGACACCACTCAGATGCCCCGTAAGTTCAGTCTTCAGAACACCCGCAACATCGGGATCATGGCGCACATCGACGCCGGCAAGACGACGACGACCGAGCGCATCCTCTACTACACGGGTCGCACCTACAAGATCGGCGAGGTCCACGAGGGCGCCGCGGTGATGGACTGGATGGAACAGGAGCAGGAGCGCGGCATCACCATCACCTCGGCCGCCACGACCGCCGAGTGGAAGGACCACCGCATCAACATCATCGACACGCCCGGCCACGTCGACTTCACCGTCGAGGTAGAGCGCTCCCTACGCGTACTCGACGGCGCGATCGCCCTGTTCGACTCCGTCGCCGGCGTCGAGCCGCAGTCGGAGACCGTCTGGCGTCAGGCCGACAAGTACCACGTCCCGCGCATCGCCTACATCAACAAGATGGACCGCATCGGCGCCGACTTCGAGCGCGGCGTGCAAACGATGATCGACCGCCTCGCCGCGCACCCCGTCCCGATCCAGCTGCCGATCGGCGCCGAGGCCGACTTCCAAGGTGTCGTCGACCTCGTGCGCATGAAAGCGATCGTTTACAAGGACGAGCTGGGCAAGGACCAGGAAGAGCGCGAGATCCCCGAGCACCTCGCCGCGCAGGCCGACGCCGCGCGCGAGCACCTGCTCGAGGAGGTCTCCCACTACGACGACGCCCTGCTCGAGCTGATCCTCGAGGAAGGCGACATCTCCGAGGAGTCGCTGCGCCAGGCGATCCGCAAGGCCACCCTCTCGACCAAGCTCACCCCCGTCCTCTGCGGCTCCTCCTTCAAGAACAAGGGCGTGCAGCCGCTGCTCAACGCCGTCATCGACTACCTGCCCTCGCCGCTGGACGTGCCGTCCATCACGGGCACCGAACTCGTCAAGGGCCAGGAGGACGAGCGCCAGGTGGAGCGCCACGCCGACGACACCGAGCCGTTCACCGCCCTGGCCTTCAAGATCATGGCCGACCCCTACGTCGGCAAGCTCACCTACTTCCGCGTCTACTCCGGGCGCCTGGAGGCCGGCTCGCGCGTGCTGAACGTCAACAGCGGCCGTACCGAGCGCATCGGGCGCATCCTGATGATGCACGCCAACGACCGCGAGGAGGTCCCCGAGGTCTACGCCGGCGACATCGCCGCGGCGGTCGGCATCAAGCAGGTCATCACCGGCGACACGCTCGCCGCGCCCGACGCGCCGGTGCGCCTGGAGAACATCGTCTTCCCCGAGCCCGTCATCAAGGTCGCGGTCGAGCCCAAGACGAAGGTCGACCAGGAGAAGATGTCGATCGCGCTCGGCCGCCTCGCCGAGGAGGACCCCACCTTCCAGGTGCGCACCAACGAAGAGACCGGCCAGACCGAGATCTCGGGGATGGGCGAGCTGCACCTCGAAGTGCTCGTCGACCGCATGAAGCGGGAGTTCGGGGTCGAGGCCAACGTCGGCCGTCCGCAGGTCTCCTACCGCGAGACCGTGCGCGGCACCGCCGAGAAGATCGAGGGCAAGTTCGTGCGCCAGACCGGTGGCTCGGGCCAGTACGGGGTCGTCTACATCAACATTGAGCCCGCTCCCGGCGAGGGCTTCGACTTCGTCAACAAGATCAAGGGCGGCGCGATCCCCTCCGAGTTCATTCCCGCCGTCGAGAAGGGCGTCGAGGAGGCGCTCGAGAACGGCGTCAAGGCCGGCTACCCGATGGTCGACATCCGGGTGACGCTCGTCGACGGCAAGTACCACGACGTCGACTCCTCCGAGATCGCCTTCAAGGTCGCCGGCTCGCTGGCCTTCAAAGAGGCCGCCAAACGCGCCAAGCCAGTGCTGCTCGAGCCGATCTTCGCCGTCGAGGTCGTCACCCCCGAGGAGTTCCTCGGCGACGTCATCGGCGACCTCTCCCGCCGCCGCGGCCGCGTCGAAGGCCAGGAGCGACGCGGCAACGCGCTCGCCGTCACCGGCCGCGTGCCGCTCAGCGAGATGTTCGGCTACGCCACCGACCTGCGCTCCAACACGCAGGGACGCGCCAACTACACCATGCAGTTCGAGGGCTACGAGGAGGTACCCCCGAACATCGCGGAGAAGATCATCGAACAGCGCACCGGCGAGCCGGTGGCAGCATGAGATCGACCATGAGCGCTTCGCTGGCCGAAACGGGGATTCGCGCCGCAAGCGCATGTCCCCCGGCTTCGGTCTGCGTCCTCGGTCGTTCGCGTACGTTTGTACGCCACGCTTCCTGCGTGCTCGGCCCTCCGGCACCCGTCACCGCACGATCATCTCATGAGCAGCAGGCAGCAGAAGCAGCATTCAGATAAGTTTCCCAGGTTCGCCTCCACGCTGGCGGCGAACGACATTTCGGCAATAGAGGAGCGAACGTAAAGTGGCGAAGGAGAAGTTCGAGCGCGACAAGCCGCACGTCAACGTCGGCACGATCGGTCACATCGATCACGGCAAGACCACGCTGACCGCTGCGATCACGACGGTGCTCGCCGAGAAGGGCGGCGCCGAAGCCCGCAGCTTCGAGGAGATCGACAACGCGCCCGAGGAGAAGGAACGCGGCATCACGATCGCCACCTCGCACGTCGAGTACCAGACCGACAAGCGCCACTACGCGCACGTCGACTGCCCCGGCCACGCCAACTACGTCAAGAACATGATCACCGGCGCCGCCCAGATGGACGGTGCGATCCTCGTCGTCTCCGCCGCCGACGGCCCGATGCCGCAAACGCGCGAGCACATCCTGCTAGCCCGCCAGGTCGGCGTCCCCTACATCGTCGTGTTCCTCAACAAGGCCGACATGGTCGACGACGAGGAGCTGCTCGAGCTGGTCGAGGTCGAGGTCCGCGAGCTGCTCTCCGAGTACGACTTTCCCGGCGACGACATCCCCTTCATCACCGGCTCCGCGCTCAAGGCCCTCGAAGGCGACGAGACCTACAAGGCCAAGATCTTCGAGCTGGCCGACGCGCTCGACAGCTACATCCCCGAGCCGACCCGCGAGCTTGACAAGCCGTTCCTGATGCCGGTCGAGGACGTCTTCTCGATCACCGGCCGCGGCACCGTTGCGACCGGCCGGATCGAGCAGGGCGTCATCAACACCGGCAACACCGTCGAGATCGTCGGCGTGCACGACACCACCTCGACCGTCGTCACCGGCGTCGAGATGTTCCGCAAGATCCTCGACGAGGGCCGCGCCGGCGACAACGTCGGCTGCCTGCTGCGCGGCACCAAGCGCGAGGAGATCGAGCGCGGCCAGGTGCTCTGCAAGCCCGGCTCGATTACCCCCCACACCAAGTTCAAGTCCGAGGTCTACGTGCTCAAGAAGGAGGAGGGCGGCCGTCACACCCCGTTCTTCACCGGGTACCGGCCCCAGTTCTACTTCCGTACCACCGACGTCACCGGCGTCGCCCGTCTGCCCGAGGGCGTCGAGATGGTCATGCCCGGCAACAACGTCCAAATGGAGATCGAGCTGATCCAGCCGATCGCCATGGATCAGGGCCTGCGCTTTGCGATCCGCGAGGGTGGTCGCACGGTCGGCTCCGGCGTCGTCAGCGAGATCATCGAGTAACGCTTTCCCGAGCGTCCCCCGGGCAGTCGACGGGGGACGCTCTTTTTTGTCCCCGTCCGATACGAAAGCTTCCGCAGCCCCTCGAGGGTGGTGCACCAGGCCGCAGGCCGGCGCGCAAGACCCCTCGTCGTTCAATTGATGATTCCCATGGCTCCAGCCACTCAAAACAAGATCCGCATCCGTTTGAAGGCCTACGACACCTCCGCGATCGAGTCCGCCGCGAAGGAGATCGTCGAGACCGCGACCCGCACCGGCGCTTCCGTCTCCGGGCCCGTGCCGCTGCCCACCGAGAAGAACGTCTACTGCGTGATCCGCTCGCCCTTCAAGGACAAGGACTCGCGCGAGCACTTCGAGATTCGCACCCACAAGCGTCTGATCGACATCCACCAGCCCACCCCGAAGACCGTCGATTCGCTGCAGCGTCTCGACAACCTCCCCGCCGGCGTCGACATCGAGATCCGCCTCGCCAGCTGATGGGCGCCGTGTCCCCAACCGCCCCGCTCGCGCTCGACCCCCTCGCCATGGGGTGCGCGGTCTGATGCCCGCGATCCTCGCCAAGAAGCTCGGCATGACCCAGGTCTTCCAGGAGGACGGCTCGGTGGCGCGCGTCACCGTGCTCGAGGCCGGCCCCTGCCCGGTGACGGCGGTCCGCACACTCGAGCGCGACGGCTACGAAGCCGTCCAGCTCGCCTACGGCAGCGCCCGCGAGAAGCACCTCACCAAAGCCGAGCTTGGTCACCTCAAAAAGGCCGACGCCCCGCCGCTGCGCCACCTCGTCGAGTTTCGCGGCGCCGTCGGCGAGTTGCAGCTCGGGGAGAGCGTCACCGTGGACGTCTTCGAGGTCGGCGCGCGCGTCAAGGTCGCCGGCGTCTCCAAGGGCAAGGGCTTCCAGGGCACGATCCGCCGCCACGGCTTCAAACGCGGTCCAAAGTCCCACGGCTCCCACAACGTGCGCGCTCCGGGCTCGATCGGCGCTTCCGCCACTCCTGCGCGCGTCCTCAAGGGCATCCGCGGCCCCGGCCAGATGGGCAACCGCCGCGCCACCCAGCGCGGCCTGCGCGTCGTGGCGGTTGACACCGCCAAGAACCTGATGCTGCTACGCGGCTCCGTCCCCGGTCCCACCGGCGCCGTCGTGGAGGTGCGCAGCGATGCCTGACGCCCCCCTGCTCGGCGCCGCCAAGAAGCAGGTGCCCCTCGACGATCTCGCCTTCGGCGCGCGCTTTCACGAGCCGCTCGTGCACCAGTGCGTGCGCGCCGAGCAGGCCGCGCGCCGGCGCGGCACCGCCGCCACCAAAACCCGCGGAATGGTCTCCGGCGGCTCCAGCAAGCCCTGGCGCCAGAAGGGCACCGGGCGTGCCCGCGCCGGCTCGACCCGCTCGCCCGTCTGGACCGGCGGCGGCATCGTATTCGGGCCCCAGCCGCGGTCCTACACCTTCAAGGTCAATCGCCGCGAGCGCCGCGCCGCCCTGCGCAGCGCACTCTCCCTGCACGCCTCCCGCGGCTCGCTCGCCGTGCTCGACGCCGGCGCCTTCGCGGCGCCCAAGACCAGCCAGGCGCGTGCGCTGCTCGACGACTGGCAGCAGCCCGCTCCGACGCTCGTCGTGCTCGCGCCGGCCGAGTCGGCCGCTGCACTCTCGTTTCGCAACCTCGACCGCATCTCGGTGATCGCGCACGAGAGTGTCGGTGTCGCCGACCTTCTTGGCGCTGCCTCGCTCGTGCTTTCCGAGGCCGCGCTCGACGCGCTCAGTGCCCGTGTCGGAGGCGAGGACTCCGCCGGCGCGCGCGCGAGGGGCGGCGGCGGGGATGATGTTGCTTCTGCCGGAGCGACCGCAGGCGCGCGCGATGGAGCCGCGGGAGAGGATGCGTGATGGAGCACTCCCAGGTACTCATCCGTCCCGTCATCTCCGAGAAGAGCTACGTCCTGGCCGACGCCGGCAAGTACACGTTCCGCGTGCATCCCGCCGCGCACAAGACCGAGATCCGCCAAGCCGTCCAGGCGATGTTCGACGTACACGTGCTCGGCGTGCGCACGATCGCCGTCAAGCCGAAGCCCAAGCGCCGCGGCAACACGCCCGCCGGGCGCACGCGCTCCTGGAAGAAGGCGATCGTGCAGGTGCGCCCCGGCGAAAGCATCCCGATCTTCCAAGGCATGGAGGGGCTCTAACGCGTCATGCCCATCCGTAAACCCAAGCCCACCAGCCCCGGCCGGCGCTTCGTCTCCTACGCCGACTTCGCCGAGATCACCAAGACCGAGCCCGAGCGTACGCTCGTCGAAGGGCTGGGAAAGAGCGGCGGGCGCAACGCCCATGGCCGCAAGACCGCGCGCCACCGCGGCGGCGGCGCCAAGCGTCTGTACCGTCGCGTCGACTTCAAGCGTCGCAAGGACGGCATCCCGGCGAAAGTCGCCGCGATCGAGTACGACCCCAACCGCTCCTGCCACATCGCCCTGCTGCACTACGCCGACGGCGAGAAGCGCTACATCCTCGCGCCCCAACGCCTCACCGTCGGCATGACCGTCGGCTCGGGCGAAAACGCCGACATCGCCGTCGGCAACTGCCTGTCGCTGGCGCGCATGCCGATCGGCACCGTCGTGCACAACGTCGAGCTTCAGCCCGGCCGCGGCGGTCAGATGGCCCGCTCGGCAGGCGCTTCGGTTCAGCTGATGGCGCGCGACGGCGACATGGCCACACTGCGCCTGCCCTCCGGCGAGATGCGCCTCGTGCGCGCCGAGTGCCGCGCGACCGTCGGCGTGGTCGGCAACGCCGAGCACCAAAACGTCAAGATCGGCAAGGCCGGTCGCAAGCGCCACCTCGGTGTGCGCCCACAAACGCGCGGCGTCGCGATGAACCCCGTCGACCACCCCCACGGCGGCGGCGAGGGCTCGACCACCGCCGGCCGGCACCCCGTCACCCCCTGGGGCGTGCCGACCCTCGGTTACCGCACGCGCAAGAAGAACAAGTCGTCCGACCGCTACATCGTGCGCGGTCGCCGGCGCGGAAAGGGTAAGCAGCGATGAGCAGGTCCAGCAAGAAGGGTCCCTGGGTGCAGGAGCGCCTGCTGGCGCGCATCGAGGCGCTCAACGCCGAGAACCGCAAACAGATGATCCGCACCTGGTCGCGCGCTTCGACGATCTTCCCCGACATGGTCGGCCACACGATCGCCGTGCACGACGGCAAGAAGCACATCCCCGTCTTCATCAGCGAGTCGATGGTCGGCCACAAGCTCGGCGAGTTCGCCCCCACCCGCCACTTCCGCGGCCACGCCGGCTCCGGAAAGGTGCGCTGAGCATGGCCGACGAGCAGGCGCCCACCGGCGAGCCGGAGGAGCAGACCAAGAAACCGGCCGCCAAAGCCGGCAAACCGGCCGCGAAAGCTGCGGCGAGCACCGACAAAGCCGCTGCGAAACCAGAGCAGCCCGCCGCCAAAGCGAAGAAAGCTGCCGCCGGCGCGCCGGCGTCGGCGGAGGGCAAAGCGAAAGAGCCCGCCGCGGGCAAAACGAAAGAGTCCGCCGCAGGCAAAGCGAAAGCCAAAGCCGCCAACGCGTCGGCCTCCGAGAAGTCCGCCGCCGGGCAGGCCAAAGCCGAGAAACCCGCCACCGGGCGCAAAGCCAAAGCCGAGCAGCCCGCCGCCGGGCAGTCAAGCGCAGAGAAGCCGGCCGACTCGGAGAAGCCGGCCGACTCGGAGAAGCCGGCCGACTCGGAGAAGCCGGCCGACTCGGAGAAGCCGGCCGACTCGGAGAAGCCGGCCGACTCGGAGAAGCCGGCCGACTCGGAGAAGCCGGCCGACTCGGAGAAGCCGGCCGCCAAGTCCAAGCCGGCCGCTGCCGGCGTGCCCTCGCTACGCCGCCGCTACGCCGTGCGTGCCCAAGCACGCTACGTCCGCACCTCGGCGCGCAAGGCCCGCATGGTCTGCGTGCACCTGCGCGGCAAGTCCGTGCACGAGGCACGCGCTATCCTCGCCTTCACGCCGCGCGACGTCGCGCGCAACTGGAGCAAGCTGCTCGAGTCGGCCGTCGCCAACGCGGAGAACAACCACGAACTGCTCGAGGACGACCTCGTTGTTCGCGATGCCTTCGCCGACGAAGGACCCACGATCAAGCGCTTTCGGCCGCGCGCTCAAGGTCGCGCGACGCCCATTCGCAAGCGCACCAGCCACCTCACGATCACGCTCACGCCCAAGCCTTAGCCCAGCCCCCAAGCCCGGTCGCCGCCACCAGCCACACAGCAAGCAAGCCAAGCCCGCCCAGCCAACACCAAGCCATAGAAGACTGAGAGAAGACACAGTGGGACAAAAGGTTCACCCCGAGGCGATGCGCGTCGGCTACATCCACGACTGGAAGTCGAACTGGTTCAACGAGCGCCACTTCGCCGAGGCGCTCGCCGAGGACATCCGCGTGCGCGAGCACATCACCCGGCGGCTCGCCCACGCCGGCCTGGCGGACATCACGATTCGCAAGGACACCGGCGAGCTGCAGGTCGACATCCACACCGCGCGTCCCGGGATCGTGATCGGCAAGTCCGGCACCGAAGTCGACGCGCTGCGCCGCGACCTGCACCGCATGACCGAAAAGCAGATCAAGGTCAACATCCTCGAGATCAAGCGCCCCGAGCTCGACGCCAAGCTCGTCGCCCAGTCGATCGCCGAGCAGCTGCAGAACCGCGTCGCCTTCCGTCGCGCGATGAAGCGTGCGCTCACCAGCGCCATGCGCTCCGGCGCAAAGGGCGTCAAGGTCCAGGTCTCCGGGCGCCTCGGCGGCGCCGAGATGGCGCGCACCGAAAGCTACTCCGACGGCCGCGTGCCGCTGCACACGATGCGCGCCGACATCGACTACGGCTTTTACGAGGCCGCCACCACCTTCGGGCGCATCGGCGTCAAGTGCTGGGTGAACAAGGGCGAGATCATGCCCGAGGGCTACACCGGCGCCGACCTCACCGACATGAGCGCGCCGCCGCCGCCGAGCGCCGAGCGCGACGGCCGCGGGGCCCGCGACGGTCGTGGCCGCGGACGCGGCGGCAACGGTCCGGGCGGTGGCCGCGGGCGCGGCCCCGGCGGGCCCGGTGGTCCCCGTGGCGGCGGCGGTCCCGGCGGCGGGCGTGGGCCCGGTGGCGGTCGTGGACCCGGCGGTCCCGGCGGTGGTCGCGGCCCGGGCGGTCCCGGCGGCGGACGTGGTCCCGGCGGGGGTCGTGGGCCCGGTGGCGGTCGTGGACCCGGCGGTCCCGGCGGTGGTCGCGGCCCGGGCGGTCCCGGCGGCGGACGCGGTCGCAGCCCTGAGGTGACGCGCTGATGCTCTCCCCCAAGCGCGTCAAGCACCGCAAGCAGCACCGCGGCCGCCGTGGCGGTCCCTCGCGTGCCCAGGTCAAGGTCCAATTCGGCGAGTACGGCCTCAAGTCGCTCGAGCAGGGCTGGCTCACCAACCGCCAGATCGAGGCCGCTCGTATCGCGATGACCCGCAAGATCAAGCGCGGCGGCAAGGTCTGGATCAACGTCTTTCCCGACAAACCGGTCACCAAGAAGCCCGCCGAGACCCGCATGGGCTCCGGCAAGGGCTCGCCCGAGGGCTGGGTCGCCGTCGTCAAGCCCGGACGCGTCATGTTCGAGCTTGCCGGCGTGCCCGAGCCGCTTGCGCGCGACGCGATCCGGCTCGCCGCGCACAAGCTTCCCGTCAAGTCCAAGTTCGTGCTGCGCGAGGACTGAGCGCGCGCAGCCAGCCAATCACCAATCATGCACAGCAACACCACCCACCAACCGACACACGCCCTCGCGCCACACCAACGAGCGGCCACGCCTTGCACGCGGAGGCGGCCATGAACGCCAAAGAGCTACGCGACATGCCCGACGACGAACTCGCCAAGCACCTCGCCACCGCGCGCAAAGAGCTGTTCGGGCTGCGCTTCTCCAACGCGACGGGCCAGCTCGAGAACACCGCCGGCATCCCCCGCGCCCGGCGCGACGTCGCGCGTGCGCTGACCGTCACCCGCGAAAGGGAACTGCATGGCTGACGAGCCCGCCACCGAGACCCCCGACGAGGCCGCCGCCGAGCAGGCCGCCGTCGAGGCCACCGCTCCCGCGCCCGTCGCGAGCGCCACTCCATCCGAGCTCGCCGAGCAGCTCCTCCCCAAGGAGCGCCGTCGGCGCACGCGTGCCGCGCACAGTGGCTCCCCGCGCCCGCCGCGCTCCCCGCAGGAGCGCCACGCCGAACGCCTCGCAGAGCGTGCCCGCAAGGCCGCGCGCCGCCGCGCGCGACGCGCACAGGAACGCGCCAAGCGCGCCGCCGCCGCTCCGCAGGCGGGCGCGGCATCCGCGCCCCCAGCCGCGCAACCTCGCGCCGAGGGCGTGCGCAAGGTACGCCAGGGAATCGTCGTCTCCGACAAGGCCGACAAGACGATCACCGTGCGCATCGACGTCGCCCGCCGCCACCGCCGCTACGAGAAGATCGTGCGCAGCTCCACCACGCTGCACGCGCACGACGAGGGCAACGAGGCGCACGAGGGTGACACCGTGCGTGTGATCGAGAGCCGCCCGCTGTCGCGCACCAAGCGCTGGCGGCTCGTGGACGTAGTGGAGAGGGCGCGATGAAGACCGAGGACCTTCAGATTGAGGTCGCCGGGATGGCCGCCCCGCCGCGCCGGCGCTTCGTCACCGAGAGAGCCGACCGGACCGAGGCCCGAGCATGATCCAGAACGAGACCCGCCTGCGCGTCGCCGACAACACCGGCGCGCGCGAGATCCTCTGCATTCGCGTCAAGGGCGGCTCGCGCCGGCGCTACGCGCACGTCGGCGACGTGATCACCGCGACCGTCAAGCAGGCCAACCCGCACGGGACCGTCAAAAAGGGCGACGTCGTCACCGCCGTAGTCGTGCGCACCAAGAAGCCCTTCGGCCGCGACGACGGCACCTACATCGCCTTCGACGAGAACGCCGCCGTGATCATCGACGACCAGAACAACCCCCGCGGCACCCGTGTCTTCGGACCGGTCGCGCGCGAACTGCGCGAGCGCAACTTCATGAAGATCGTCTCGCTCGCCCCCGAGGTGATCTGATGGCCGCCACCGCCGCCAAGGCCGCGCCGCGCAAGATGAAGATCCGCTCCGGCGACCAGGTCAAGGTGATCGCCGGCAAGGACCGCGGCAAGACCGGTCGCGTGCTGCGCACCGAGCCGAGCGCCCAGCGCGTCTTCGTCGAGGGCCTGAACATGGTCAAACGCCACACCCGCCCCCAGCAGGTCAGCGGCACCAGCCGCGAGGCCGCCGGCGGGGTGATCGAGCGCGAGGGTCCGATCCACGTCTCCAACGTCATGCTGCTCGATCCGCGTGACAACAAGCCCACCCGCGTCGGTGTCGATCGCCAGAACGGCAAGCCCTTCCGCGTCGCGCGGCGCTCGGGCACGAGGATCGACTGATGAGCGCAGCCGCTGCTCCCTCGCGCCTGAAGGCGCGCTACCAGGAGGAGATCCGCCCGCAGCTGACTGCGCGGTTCGGCTACTCCTCGGCGATGCAGATCCCCAAGCTCGAGAAGATCACGCTCAACATGGGCGTCGGCGACGCCAAGCAGGACTCCAAGGCGCTCAAGGCCGCCCAGGACCAGCTCGCCACGATCGCCGGCCAGCAGCCCAGCGTGCGCCGCGCGCGCAAGTCGATCGCCGCCTTCAAACTGCGCGAGGGCATGCCCGTCGGGGTCGCCGTCACGCTGCGCGGCGAACGCGGCTACGAGTTCCTCGACCGCCTCACCGCGATCGCGATTCCCCGCATCCGCGACTTCCGCGGCCTCTACTCGCGCTCGTTCGACGGGCGCGGCAACTACTCGATGGGCGTCCGCGAACAGATCATCTTCCCCGAGATCGACTACGACGCGATCGACCACGTCCGCGGTCTCGACATCACGATCACCACCACCGCTCGCACCGACGTCGAGGCCTTCGCGCTGCTCTCCGCGCTCGGCATGCCCTTCTCGACCTACAACCGTCCCCCCGAGTTTGACGAGAGCGCAGCGGCCGCGAACACCGGCGCGAACGCCGCAGCGCCCTCCTCGGACTCCGACCAGAAGGAAACCGGCTGATGGCCAAGACCTCGCTGCGCGTCAAGCAGGCGCGCCCGCCAAAGTTCAAGACGCGCGCCTATACTCGCTGCAACCGCTGCGGTCGCCCGAAGGCGGTCTACCGCAAGTTCGGGCTCTGCCGCATCTGCCTGCGCGAGCTTGCCCACAACGGCCAGATCCCCGGGATGACCAAGTTCCTCCTGGTAGCAGGCAAGCGCCACCCGAGCACCCTCACCATGTCCGCACCTACCCACACGAGTTTCTCCTAGAGTGCCCACCCCATGTCGATGACCGATCCCATAGCCGACTTTCTCACGCGCATCCGCAACGCGATCCACGCCGCGCACGAGACCGTCGAGATCCCCGCCTCGCGTCTGAAGGTCGAGCTGGCCCGGATCCTCACCGAGCAGGGCTACATCGAGTCGTGGACCGTCGTCCCCGCGCCCGCCGGGACCACCGGCCAGGTGATCGAGATCCGGCTCAAGTACACCGACGACCGCCGCTCGGCCATCTCAGGGCTGCGGCGCGTCTCGCGGCCCGGACGACGGACCTATGCGCAGGCCGGGACGATTCCCAAGGTCCAAGGCGGCATGGGCACCTCGATCGTCTCCACCTCGCACGGCGTCATGACCGGCCACGACGCCCGCGCCGCCGGCATCGGCGGCGAGGTCATGGCCCAGGTCTGGTAAGGCAAACGCACGCTCTCGCATGTCCCGCATCGGAAGACAACCAATCCCCCTGCCAGCCGGCGTCACCGTCGCCATCGACCCCGAGTCGGTGCGCGTCAACGGCCCCAAAGGCGAGCTGGTCGAGCGCGTCCCACGTGCGATCGAGATCGTCCACGAGGGCGAGCAGCTGATCGTCTCCCGTCCCACCGACCGCGGCGAGCACCGCGCCCTGCACGGCCTCACCCGCACGCTCGTCGCCAACATGGTCCACGGCGTCACCACCGGCTACGAAAAGCGCCTGGAGATCCAAGGCGTCGGCTACCGTGCGCAGCTCAAGGGCAAGAACCTCGAGCTGGCCGTCGGCTACTCGCACCCCGTGCCGATCGAGGCGCCCGCCGGGATCGAGTTCGAAGTGCCCCAGCCGACGCGCATCGTCGTCAAAGGCATCTCCAAGCAACTCGTCGGCGAGACCGCCGCGATCATCCGCAAGCAGCGCCCCCCCGAGCCCTACAAGGGCAAGGGCATCCGCTACGAAGGCGAGTACGTCGCCCGCAAGGTGGGCAAGCGCGCATGAGCCCGCATAGCTGCGCCGGATCTGCGTCCTCCCTCGCTCGTGTACCGAAGCCGGGAGACACTCGCTGCGCTCGCATCCCCGTTTCGGCCAGCACACTTCGCTCGGTGCGTCCTTGCCCGGCTTGCTCTGCGAACTCATGCGGGGCTGGATCAGGTCTTGGGGCGTGGTCGGCATGAGCATCCTCACGAAGCCCCAGCAGCGGCTCAAACGGCGCCGCCGCGTGCGGGCGAAGATCGCCGGTACCGCGACGCGGCCGCGCATCTCGGTGTTCCGCTCCAACAAGGGGCTCTGTGCGCAGGCGATCGACGACCGCACCGGACGCACGCTTGCGGCCGTCAACTGGTACGAGCCCGAGCTGCGCGCGCTCGCCAAGGAGGAGCGCACCCGCCGCAGCGGGGCGCTGCTCGCGCAGCGCCTCAAAGACGCCGGCCTCTCCGAGGCCGTCTTCGACCGCGGCGGCTACCAGTACCACGGGCACGTCCAGGCCTTCGCCGAGGCGTTGCGCGAGGCCGGCATCACCGTCTAGCTAACCTTCCACACTCTTTCCCATGTCCAGCATTGCAATCGATCGCTCCGTAAGCCCCGCCGGCCTGGATCTCCAGGAGCGGGTCGTCGAGATCAACCGCGTCGCCAAGGTCGTCAAGGGCGGGCGGCGCTTCTCGTTCACCGCGCTCGTCGTCGTCGGCGACGAACGCGAAGTCGTCGGCGTCGGCTACGGCAAGGCCAACGAGGTGCCGCTCGCGATCCAAAAGGGCGTCGAGCGCGCCAAGAAGGACCTCTTCCGCGTGCCCCGCCACGGCTCCACCATCACCCACCAGACGACCGGCGTGTTCGGCTCCGGACGCGTGCTGCTCAAGCCCGCCGCGCCCGGCACCGGTGTGATCGCCGGCGGTGGCGTGCGCGCCGTGCTCGAGCTTGCCGGCATCCACGACATCCTCTCCAAGAGCCTCGGCACGCAAAACCCGATCAACCTCGTCAAGGCCACCATCACCGGCCTGCGCGAACTGCGCAAGCCCGACGAGGTCGCCCGGCTGCGCGGACTGTCGATCAACAAGGTCCTCGGTCTCAGCGAGCGCCCAGCCGACGGCGCGGCGGCGCCAAGCCCCGACGGCGCTCCCGCGGGGGCAGCCGAGGGCGCTGCCGCGCCAAGCGACGGGGTTGCAGGGGACGTCGGGGACGCCGCCGGGCAGAGCCCCGGAAATGCCGGTGCTCAAGCTGCCGAAACTGCTGCGGCGCAGGCCGCCGGGGACGCCGCGGCGCCGGCCACGGGTGGGTCCGCTGCACAGGCGACCGACGGCGCCCCAGCCGATTCGGCCGCCGAGACGGAAACAGCTCCCAGCGCAGCCAGCGTCGCGAGCACCGAGGAGACCGCCGGCTGATGAGCACGCTCACCGTCACCCAGCGCCGCTCGCGCAACGGCTCCAACCAGCGTCAGCTCGACACGCTGCGCTCACTCGGCCTGCGCCGGGTCGGGCACACCGTCGAGGTGAAGGACTGTCCGCAGGCCCGCGGCATGTTGCAAGCGGTGCGCCACCTCGTCGAGGTGCACGATCCGGCCGACGCCGGCAAGCCTGGCGCGCACGGGAAGGCCGCACGCGAGCAGGCCACGGGCGGGAAGGCCGCGTCGTGAGCGACGAGACCCACCAGCAGCGCATCGGCCTGCACAGCCTCGCGCCCGCTCCCGGCAGCCGCCGTCCGCGCAAGCGCATCGGGCGCGGCGAAGGCTCCGGCACCGGCAAGACCTCCGGCCGCGGTCAAAAGGGCGCCGGCGCGCGCTCGGGCTCCAAACGCCGCGCGCGCTTCGAGGGCGGCCAGATGCCGATCCACATGCGCATGCGAAAGCTGCGCGGACCGCACATGAAGAAGTCGATGCCCTTCGAGCCCTTCCGCACCCACACCCAGGCCGTCAACATCGGCGACCTCGATGCCCGCTTCGAGGCCGGCGCCGAGGTCACGCTCGACGCGATGCGCGCGCACGGGCTCGGGACTCGCAAGGGCATCCCCGTCAAGGTGCTCGCCAAGGGCGACCTCGGCAAGGCGCTCACCGTACAGGCCCACGCGTTCAGCGCCACTGCCCGCGAGCGCATCGAGAGCGCGGGCGGCAACTGCGTGGTTGTCGATGCGCCGACCGGCGCGGCAAGCGAGTCCTAGAGACTTTTCTGAGAAGACCCGCGCGCAAAAGACGTGCGGGGGTTAGAATCGCCAGGTGCTCTCGACGATCCTCAGCGCCTTTCAGGTTCCGGACATCCGGAAGAAGATCGGCTTCACGGCGGGGATGCTGCTGATCTACCGCCTCGGCTCGCACATCCCCGTGCCGGGCGTCAACATCAACGCGGTCAACAACATCCAGAAACAGCTCGGCGGCAACAACATCCTCGGGCTGCTCAACCTCTTCTCCGGCGGCAGCCTCTCGCGGATCGCGATCTTCGCGCTGGGCATCATGCCCTACATCACAGCGTCGATCATCCTGCAGCTGCTCCAGGTCGTGGTGCCCTCGCTGGAAAAGCTCTCCAAGGAAGGCGAAGTCGGCCAGGCGCGCATCACGCAGTACACGCGCTACCTCACCGTCGGCCTGGCCTTCGCGCAGTCGATCGGCTACGTCTTCCTGTTCCACTCCCTGCAGGCCAACGCCGGCGAATCGGTCGTCTCGAAGTTCGACGCCCCCCACATCTTCCTGATCGTCGTCTGCCTCACCGCGGGCTGCGTGCTGCTGATGTGGATCGGCGAGCTGATCACCCAGAAAGGCATCAGCAACGGCATCTCGCTGCTGATCTTCGCCTCGATCGTCTCCCGCCTGCCCACGGGCATCCAGGCGTGGTGGACCAGCCAGGACCAGGTCTTCAAGGTGATGATGCCGTTCCTGGTGCTCGTCGTCGTCGCCGCCGTCGTGTTCGTCCAGGAGGGCCAGCGGCGCATCCCCGTGCAGTACGCCAAGCGTGTGATCGGGCGACGCATGAGCGAAGGCGGCCAAACCTACCTGCCGCTGCGCGTCAACATGGCCGGCGTCATCCCCGTGATCTTCGCCGCCTCGATCATGGCCTTCCCGCCGACGATCGGCCAGCTCGTCAAAACCCACTGGGGCCAGCAGGTCTCGGACTTCTTCTCGCCCACCGGCTGGCACTACATCGTCGGCGAGTCGATCTTCATCCTGGTCTTCACGTACTTCTACACAGCCGTCACCTTCAACCCCGTCGACCAGGCCGACAACCTCAAGAAGTACGGCGGCTTCATCCCCGGCGTGCGACCCGGGCGCCCGACCGCCGAATTCCTCGACCGCATCCTCGCGCGCCTGACCTTCCCCGGCGCGCTGTTCCTCGCCGCCGTCGCCGCGCTGCCGACGATCCTGCTCGACCGCACCCACGTGCAGCTGCAACTCGGCGGCACCTCGATCCTGATCGTGATCGGCGTCGCGCTCGAAACGATGAAGCAGCTCGAGGCGCAGCTGATGATGCGAAGTTACGAGGGTTTCCTCAAGTAGAGGCGTGCCGCGCCGCAACGCGCGCCAGTGGCACCGCGCAGCGCGTGCGGGTAGGCTCATGGGGTGGCGGAGTTGAACCTCATCCTGCTCGGCCCGCCCGGCGCGGGCAAGGGCACTCAGGCCGAGCGCCTGCAGGCCGACTTCGGGGTCGCGCACATATCCACCGGCGACATGCTGCGCGCCCAGGTCGCGGAGGGCACCGAGCTGGGACTTCAGGCCCAGCGCTACATGCAGGCCGGCGAGCTTGTGCCCGACGAGGTGATCATCGGCATGATCACCTCGCGCCTCGCGCTCGACGACGCCCGCGAAGGCTTTCTGCTGGACGGTTTCCCCCGCACCGTTCCCCAAGCCGACGCGCTCGCCGCGGCGCTCGACCGACTCGGCCGTCGCCTCAACGCCGCCCTGCTGATCGATGTGCCCGACGACGAGCTGGTGCGCCGCCTCGCGGGCCGGAGGGTGTGCGTAAAGAACCCCGCGCACATCTACCACGTCGACTTCGACCCCCCGAAGCACGAAGGCATCTGCGACCAGGACGGCTCGCGTCTGATCCAGCGCGACGACGACCGCGAGGAGACGATCCGCCGGCGCCTGGAGGTCTACCACGCCCAAACCGCGCCACTGATCGACTACTACGACCGCGCCGCGCTGCTGCGCCGCTTCGACGGGCAGCGCAGCCCCAACGAGGTCCACGACCGCATCCGTGCCAGCCTCGCCACGCTACGCATGGAGGACAAGCTCTAGTCTCGGCACGCAGGGGCGGTTTGCCCACAGAGGCCCGCCCAACGGCTGTCTGCGGGTTGCCGCCACGTCGCGCGTGCGAAGGATCGAGTCGCCGCTGCGCGGCGCGGGGCAGGCGTCATCGACCGAGCCAGCCAGCGGTGCTGACGTCGCGCAGCACCGCCCCAGCTAAGCTCCAAGAGGGTGGCGCAGCCGGCCGCAGGCCGGTGAGCCGGGCCCCTCGACCAATCCAATCAAGGGTGGCGCGGCCGGCCGCAGGCCGGTGAGCCGGGCCCCTCGACCAATCCAATCAAGGGTGGCGCAGCCGGCCGCAGGCCGGTGAGCAGGCCTTCTCGACCAACCAATCGCCAGATGATCATCAAGAAGACCCCCGCCGAGATCGACAAGATGGCGGCCGCCGGTGCGATTCTCGTGGAGACGCTCGAGCTGCTCGAGCGCAAGATCCGCCCCGGCGTGAGCACCGCCGAGCTGGACGCCGCCGCCGAGCGCTTCATCCGCTCCCACGGGGCGGTGCCGACGTTCAAGGGCTACCGCGGCTTCCCAGGCTCGATCTGCGCCTCGCCGAACACGATGGTCGTGCACGGCATCCCCGGGCGCTACCGCCTGCGGCGCGGCGACACCATCTCGGTCGACGTCGGTGTCACGCTCGACGGGTGGGTCGCCGACGCGGCGCGCACCTTCGCCGTCGGCGAGATCGACGCCGGCGCCCAGAACCTGCTGCGCGTCACCCGCGACGCGCTGTTCGCGGGCGTCGATCAGTGCCGCCCCGGCAACCGCGTCGGCGACGTCTCGCACACGATCGAACGCGTCATCGAGGATGGTGGCCTATCGGTGATCCGCTCGCTCGTCGGTCACGGCGTCGGGCGCAGCATGCACGAGGATCCGCAAGTCCCCAACTACGGCCGGCCAGGCAAGGGGCCACTGCTGGAGGAGGGCATGGTGCTCGCTGTCGAGCCGATGACGACAGCCGGGCGGCCCGCCGTACGCGTCGGCAGCGACGGCTGGGGAATCTTCTCCCAGGACAACTCCCTCGCCGCCCACTTCGAGTTCACCGTCGCGATCACCGCCACCGGGCCCCGCGTGCTCACGCCCTGGCACCTGCGTGCCGCAGAGGCCGGCGGCCCGCGCGAACGCGAGCCCGCCGCCAAGCCGCTGGCCGAGGGCGTCACGAGCACCTGAGCCCCGGTCCGCCGTCCGTGCGGCGCCGCGAGCCTCCGGCGAGCAGTGCGGGGTGATACCATGGGATGTCCTGCTCGCAGGCCACAGGCGTGCGAGCGTCTCCTCGATTGGGTAGCGGCGGCCGTCCCGGCAGCCAGAGCCCAGTCGCCGGAATCAGCCGAAAGGGATCATGAAGGTACGACCGTCGGTCAAGCCGATGTGCGAAAAATGCAAGGTCATCCGCCGCCATGGAGCGGTGCTCGTGATCTGCCAGAACAAGCGCCACAAGCAAAAGCAGGGCTGACCGTGCTGCCGTCACACTGCCTCTACTCGCTGACCGAAAGTGGCGAAATCGTGTTCGGTGGAAAGCGCTGATGGCACGCATCGCCGGCATCAACCTGCCGCTGAACAAGCGCTCGGAGATCGGTCTCACCTATATCTTCGGCATCGGTCGCGCCACCGCGAACAAGCTGCTCGCCGACGTCGGTGTGAGTCCCGACACCTACGTGCGGGACCTCACCGAGGATGAGGTCTCCCGCCTGCGCGACGCCATCGACCAGCAGCTCACGGTCGAGGGCGACCTGCGCCGCGAGCGCTCCCAAGACATCAAGCGACTGCAGGAGATCGCCTGCTACCGCGGCCTGCGCCACCGCCGCGGCCTGCCCGTGCGCGGCCAGAAGACCAAGACCAACGCGCGCACCCGCAAGGGCCCCAAGCGCATGCAGGTCGCCGGCAAGAAGAAAGCCGGCAAGAAGTGAGCGATTGCTGATGGCTCCTCCCAAACGCGCTCGCGGGCGGCGCAAGCCCAAGAAGAACATCCCCGTCGGTCAGGCGCACATCAAGACGTCGTTCAACAACACGATCGTCTCCCTCACCGACGTGCACGGCAACGTGATCGCCTGGGAGTCCGCGGGCGGTGCGGGTTTCAAGGGGTCGCGCAAGTCGACCCCGTTCGCGGCGCAGGTCACCGCTGACGCCGCCGCGCGCAAGGGCCTCGAGCAGGGACTGCAGAAGGTAGAGGTTTACGTCAAGGGCCCCGGCTCCGGACGCGAGACGGCGATTCGCTCGCTCTCGGCGGCCGGCCTGGAAGTAACCGGCGTCAAGGACGTCACCCCGCAGGCCCACAATGGCTGTCGTCCCCGCAAGCGGCGGCGCGTGTGAGCAGCGTCCCTCCGACAGGCGAACAGCTGACCGGCACCCCCGACACGAGTACGACGACGGCACCCCCGACAAGAGCACGAACCTAGTAGGAACCCATGGCCAGAGACACCAGTCCACAGTGCAAGCAGTGCCGGCGCGAGGGGCAGAAGCTGTTCCTCAAGGGCGAGCGCTGCCTGACCGACAAATGCGGCGTCGAGCGCCGCGGTTACCCCCCCGGCGAGCACGGTCGCGGGCGCCAGAAACAGAGCGAGTACCGCCTGCAGCTGCGCGAGAAGCAGAAGGCCCGCCGCTACTACGGCGTGCTCGAGCGCCAGTTCCACGGCTACTACGAGAAGGCCTCGCGGCAACCCGGCATCACCGGCGAGAACCTGCTCGCGCTGCTCGAGTGCCGCCTGGACAACGTGCTCGTACGACTCGGCTTTGCCGCCTCGCGGCGCCAGGCGCGCCAGCTGATCCGTCACGGCCACTGGACCGTCAACGGCCGGCGCGTGAACATCCCCAGCTACCAGGTGCGCCCCGGCGAGGTCATCGCGATCAAGGCCGGCACGCCCGCCACACAGGTGGTCCGCGACGCCACCGAGCTGACCGGACAGATTCCCGCATGGTTGCAGGCCGATCACGAGTCGCTCACCGCCAAGGTGCTGCGCAAGCCGGAGCGGCGCGAGGTCGCAGCGCCAGTGCAGGAGCAGCTCATCGTCGAGCTGTACTCGAAGTAGACGCTTTGCCGGCGTCGCGGCCACACCGATGGCGGCGACGCCCCGGAGTCGGCGTCCGGCGGACACCGACGAGATCACAACGAGGTTAGGACCCTGATGCTCGACTTCCAAATTCCCCGGATCACCAGCGAGGCCGTAGAGCAGAACCGTGGCACGTTCACGATTGAGCCGCTCGACCGCGGCTTCGGATACACCTTCGGGAACTCGCTGCGCCGCGTGCTGCTCTCCTCGCTCGCCGGCGCCGCCGTCACCAGCGTGCGCATCGAGGGCGTTGCCCACGAGTTCTCGACCATCCCCGGCGTCAAGGAGGACGTGACCGACATCGTGCTCAACCTCAAGGGCATCGTTTGCCGCATGCACTCCGACGCCACCGAGGTCGAGGCCCCGCTCGTCGTCAGCGGGCCCGGGGAGATCACCGCCAAGGACATCGACCTGCCCGCCGGCGTGGAGATCCTCAACCCCGACGTACACGTCGCCACGCTCGAGAAAAAGACCAAGCTCGAGCTGTACATGACGATCGGACGCGGTCGCGGCTACCGGCCCGCCGAGGAAAACAAGTCCCCCGACCAACCGATCGGCGTGATCCCGATCGACTCGATCTTCTCGCCCGTGCGCCGCGTCGCCTACGCCGTCGAGCAGGCCCGTGTCGGACAGAAGACCGACTTCGACAAGCTCACCCTCGACATCGAGACCGACGGCTCGATCGAGCCCCAGGCCGCGCTGCGCGAGGCCGCCGAGCTGCTCATCTCCCAGCTCGCGATCTTCACCGACGCCGACCGCATCCAGGAGCTGCGCGCCTCGCCCGGCGGACAGCTCGACGGTCACGGGCTCGCCGTCGCCGGCGGCGCCCAAGCTGCGCTGCAAGGCGAGGAGTGGGGGATCCTGATCGAGGAGCTCGAGCTGGGTGTGCGCTCCTACAACTGCCTCAAGCGCGCCGGCATCCAGACCGTCGGCGACCTCATCTCCAAGTCCGAGAACGAGCTGAACGCGATCCCGAACTTCGGCAAGAAGTCGATCGACGAGGTGATCGAGACGCTCGAGAGCAGAGGGCTGCACCTGCGTCAAGACTGACCGCGAGTCCGCCCCGGGGCGGCGCGAGGCTGCGTCCTGCGTCGGCCCCCCCGGGCCAGCGCGAGGCCGCGTCCTGCGTCGCCCGCCCGGGCCAGCGCGCTCCCGGGGACTCGCCGATCGCCGGTCGGCACGCCACGCAGGGTGGGCGGAGTTCTGGGGGCGTGCCTCGCTTGCTCAGCGAACACCACGCTACTCAGCGAACACCCTGGTAGATAGACTCCGAGACCGAACCAAAATGCGACACCAGAAGACACGCAACAAGCTCAGCCGCGACTCGGCGCACCGCAAGGCGCTCCTGATGAACCTCACCAAGGAGGTGCTGGAGCACGAGCGGATCAAGACCACCGAGGCCAAGGCCAAGGCGGTCAAGCCCGAGATCGAGAAACTGATCACACTCGCCAAGCGGGACAGCCTGCACGCGCGCCGCCAGGCGCTCGCCGCTCTTTCCCAAGACAAGTTCGCCGTACACCGCCTGTTCGTCGACGTCGCCCCCCGCTACGTCGACCGGCCCGGCGGCTACACGCGCATCCTCAAGCTCGGCCCGCGCCGCTCCGACGCGACCGAGATGGTATTCCTCGAGCTGGTCTGAGCACGGCCGCGCGCCGCACGGCGCGGCGCGCCGGGACACGCGCGCGCATGCGTGGGGTGCGGGGCCTCGTCAAATGGGGTCGCGGGGCGGGACCTTTGCAGTACACCGGCGCCCCTAGGATGCGCGAGCGATGGTCACCAAGCTCACGCTCGAGTACGACGGCACCGACTTCGCCGGCTGGGCGCCCCAGCCAGGTTTGCGCACCGTCCAGCAGGAGCTGGAGCGGGCACTGCACACGATCCTCGGCGAGCACGGCGTTGACGGTGAGCCGCTGGCCCTCACCGTCGCCGGGCGCACCGACCGCGGGGTGCACGCCTGGGGGCAGGTCGCGAGCTACGCACACGAGGCCGTCGATCCGGCACGCCTGAACGCGCTGCTGCCCGCTGACGTTGCCGTGCTCGCCTGCGAGCCGGCTGGCGAGCACTTCGACGCCCGCCGCGACGCTCGCAGCCGTACCTACTGCTATCGCGTGCTCGCGCGGCGCACGCGCAGTGCGTTCCTCGCTGGGCGCGCCCTCTGGTGGCCGCACCCGATCGACCGCGCCGCGCTTGACCTGTGCGCGCGGGCGCTCCTCGGCACGCACGACTTCACCGCTTTCACACCCACCGAGACCGACCACGTGCGCTTTGAGCGCGACGTGCTGCGCGCCGAGTGGCGCGCGCCGCCGGCTGCGTATCCCGTCCGCTCGGGGGCGCGCGCGCCGGGCGAGCGCCACGAGGGATCGGCGCCGGCGTGCAGCGACCCCGCGGCTGGTGCATCGGTCTCGCGCGGAGCGCTGAGTGACTGCGGTGGCGTGGGGGAGAGCGAACTGCTGGAGTTCTGGATCGAGGCCGACACTTTCATGCGCCACATGAACCGCGTGCTCGTCGGCACCATGCTCGAGGTCGCCGCCGGGCGTCGCACGCCCGCCGAGTTCGAGAGCCTGCTCGAAGGGCGTCCGCGCCCCGAGGCCGGCCCGACCGCGCCTGCGCACGGGCTGGCGCTGGCGTCGGTGAGCTACGGGTGAGAGGCCGTGTTGAAGAGTCCTGCGGATCACGCCCGGGCAATATCAAGGTACGATCGTCAATCTGCCCAGTCCGGCTCTCATACCCCTTACCCGCGCAGAAACGCCTCAACGCGCTCGTCGTAGACCCCGGGGTCGACGTTCCATGACTCGACGTGCTCGGCGCCGGGCACCCTGTAGTAGGTGACCCAGCCCGGCAGTGCCCTGGCGAACGCGTCGCTCGTCGAAATTGGCACCAGCGTATCTGCGGTGCCGTGAAACAGCAGGATCGGCAAATGGAAGTCCGCGGTGTGTTGCAGCGCGTCGAGACCGCTCCAGTCCGCGTCGATGCGCCCCCCGATCATCCACTCCACCGGGTCCGCGAGGAATGACGGCAGTCCCATCTCGGTTGCGTTGAACGCAAGGATCGCCTTCCAGTCAAGCGCCGGCGCGTCCAGCACCAGCGCCGCGACCTTGTGCGCGAGCGCCGAACGCTCCATGAACTGCGTCACGATCGCGCCGCCCATCGAATAGCCCACCAGCACCAGCCGGCGGGCTCCGTGCGCCAGCGCGTAGCGCGCTGCCGCCTGCAAATCGCGCCACTCGGTCAGCCCCATGTGGTGCAACCCGTCCGGGCTCGCCGGCGCCCCGGCGTCCTCGCGGTAGTCGATCAGCAGGGTTGGCAGTCCGGACGCGTGCAACGGCGGGACGATCCGCAAACCGTCCTCGCGGCTCGCGTTGATGCCGTGCACCACAATCGCCCAAGTTGCCGACCGACCGGGGACCAGCCACGCCGGCATCGGTCCCAGTTCGTCCGGGATCGCCACATTCGCAAACGGCAAACCCAACGCCCGGGTTGGGTTGCCTTCATAAGTAGTCGGGTCCACAGCAACCCGCATCCCACGCGTCAACCGGCCGCGTAGTGCACTCAATCTTCGCGTTACGGCGTGCGTGCCGCGGCGCAGCACGCCTTCGACGATCGCGTGCCCACCCGGCCAGTCCAGGCCGTAGACGCCCGGGCGTAGCGTGTTCGCCGAGCGCGACAGCGCCACCTGCCCCGGGGCAACCGCCTCGACCGTCGTGTCGCGCGGCCACAGCGAGCGATCCGGCACCACCACCGCCGAGGAGAAGTGCCAGCTGGCGGCCGCGCCTGCCCCCAGCAGCACGAGAATCAGCAGCAACCCGCCCCCCAGCAGCGCCCGCCGATGCCGGCGCGGCCATGCGCGGGCCCGCTCGGCTGGCGGCACCCCGGCGCTGGTCGGGTCAGGCGCCGTCGCTGCGGAACTCGCGGAACCAGGCATGGAGAAGCGATTCTACTGTCCTGAGTCGTTGATTCGTTGGCAGTATCGGGTGAGGCTGTCGAAAATCTGCTCCGCGGTCTTTGTCCAGATGTATGGGCGGGGGTTCTCGTTCCAGTGGGCGATCCAGTCGCGGATGTCCTTGTTGAGTTCGCGCACCGAGCGGTGTGCGCCACGGCGCAGCTTCTTGTTGGTCAGCTCCGCGAACCAGCGCTCTACGAGATTCAGCCAGGACGCGCCGGTCGGGGTGAAGTGCAAATGGAACCGTGGGTGCGCGAGCAGCCAGCGCTGAATCGCCTTTGTCTTGTGGGTCGTGTAGTTGTCGAGGATCAGGTGAACGTCCAAGTCGGCGGGGACCGTTGCGTCTATCTGGTCGAGGAACTTCTTGAACTCGATCGTGCGGTGGCGAGCGTGCAGTGAGCCGATGACCTTCCCGGAGGCGATGTCCAGCGCCGCGAACAGGCTTGATGTGCCGGAGCGCTTGTAATCGTGGGTAGCGCGCTCGGGTACCCCTGGGAGCATCGGCAGGATCGGCTGACTGCGACCAAGTGCCTGGATTTGGGACTTCTCATCGACACACAAGACCAGTGCTCGCTCCGGCGGATCGATGTAAAGCCCAACAACGTCGCGGACCTTGTCCACGAACAACGGGTCCGTTGAGAGCTTGAAGGACTCCACACGGTGGGGTTGCAAACCAAATGCCCGCCAGATCCGCGAGACCGCCGTCTGTGAGAGCCCGACCTCCGCGGCCATGGACCGTGTTGACCAGTGCGTCGCGTCCTTTGGCTTGCTCTCCAACGTCTTTGTGATGACTTCATCGACCTTCTCATCGCCGATCGTTCGCGGTTTCCCCGGCCGCGGCTCATCCAACAGTCCATCCACGCGATCGCGGACAAACCGTCCACGCCACTTGGCGACCGTCATCCGCGTCGACCCAAGCCGCTCAGCCAACTCCGTATTGCTCTGCCCATCGGCCGCGCCGAGCGCGATCCGCGCCCGCAACGCCAGCGCCTGAGCCGAAGACCGCCGCCGCGCCCACCCTTCCAACGTCCGACGCTCAGCATCACCGAGCACCACCGGCACCGCCTGCGGCCCACGCCGCCCAACACGAGATACGTTCATCCCACAACAATACCACAAACCGCCTAGCAACTAACGACTCACGACACTAGGCTGGTTCCGTCAGTGAATGACTTCACCACCCAAACCGATCTCCAATTTGTCCACAAAGTCGCCGTTACCACCTCGCACACCCTGCCGCCGACTGCCACAGCCCCTTGGTTTTGGACCGTATGCCTTATCAGAACCCCCCTGGTTTTGGTCGCGCTCGAGTGAGCACGGCGATTTCGTGCGTCTGCTGGAAGACCGGCCGCGGCCGGAGGTCCGCCCGACCGCGCTTGCGCGCGGGCTGGCGCTGGCGCTGGCGTTGGTCAATGACGGTGAGAGGGTACCGTCCTTGTGTTGAGTTGGTCGAAAATGTTTCTCACTCTTGGAGGGGTCAATCGATTAGGATCAGCCCATGCGACGTCCGCGGACGCGTGGGTTGACGGCGCCAAGGGTGTTACTTGGCGTGGTTGTGCGGAAACCCGGAACGCCTGCCAGTATCAACGACGAGCTGGTCGAAGTGTTTGACACGGGCGCTGGGGAGACAACGAGGCGCACAAGGCGCTGCCGCGGATGCAGAAAGAAGGCCTGGTTCGGGTAGTGGCGGCGGGCGTGAGCGGAGAGGCGGGGCTTGTGTGGTACGAGGCGACCCAGCTCGGGGTCGCTGACCATCACAGCTGGGTGCGCGAGCCGGCCGTGGTGCCCCACGCGTTACGCGACTCGCTGCAGGCCAAGCTGGAGTTCGTGGAGCCCGAGGACCTGCCCAGTCTGCGCAAATCGATCCGAGAAGAAGAGAAAGCCTGCACCGACGAATATCAGCGGGTGCACCGGCTGCTGCGCGAGGCGCAGCGCGCGAGGATCCATGTGTCTTCGCAGGCCGTAGGCTGGGAGCAGAAACGACATGAGACCAGGCTGGGGGACGAAGCCGTGCTCTGGGAACTCGGGGCGCTGCGGCTGAGAAAAGCGCACGAACAGCTCGTCGAGCTGGAACAGGAGAGCAAGGGCGAGCAGCGGGAGCGCGGCGATCGTGGTTGAGCTGCTAGCGCTGCGCGCGGTTGGCAAGCGCTACATGTATGGCGAGCGCTCGCGTACGGTGCTCAGCGATGTCTCGGTCACGGTCGGACCGGGTGAGATTGTCGCCGTCGTCGGTCCGCGGGCCGAGGGTAAGACGACGCTGCTCAAGCTCGCCGCCGGGATCGAGACGCCCGAGCAGGGCGAGGTGCTGCTCGGCGAGCGTGACCTCGCGCGCCTGTCGGACGCCGAGCGCGCCGGGCTACTCCGTGAGGAGATCGCGTGGATCGACCGGCGCGGCTCCGGTGTGCGCCTGAAGGTCTGCGACTACATCGCGCTGCCGCTGCTGTCAAACCCGCGGCGCGGCCTGTGCCCGGCGGCCAGGCCGCCGTCGAGCGTCGGGGCGCCCGGGGTGCGCTGGTCTGGCCTGTTCTCGCGTGGGCGGTACCGCCGGCGTTTGCAGATGCGGGAGCGGGCGCTGGCCGCGCTCGAGCGGGTTGGCGGCGAGGATTGCGCCGGGCGCAACTGGCCGGAACTGTCGACGTGGGAGCAGACGCTGGTGATGCTCGCGCGCGGCCGTCTTGCCGCGGCGCGGCTGCTGGTGATCGACGATCTGCTCGAGGGGCTGAGTGTGCGCGGTACCAAGGATGCCGGCGATCTGTTGCGCGGGCTGGTGCGCGAGCGCCAATGCGGCGTGCTGATGAGTACGTCCGATCTGGAGAAGGCGCTGGTCGCCGACCGCGTGTGGCTGTTGGACGGCGCACGGCTGCGGCTGGTGTCCGACCAGCTCGCTCTTACCGGGGGTGAGGCCGAGATCATCGACTTCCCTGGCGAGGACCAGCGGCGCCATGGCGTACGAGGCGCGGGCGGGTAGTGCTCGAGCTGCGCGACCTGGTCAAGCACTACCGCGTTGGCGAGAGTGAGCCGATCCGGGCTGTCGACGGCGTTTCGTTGACGGTCGCCGCAGGTGAACTTGCCGTGATCTACGGGCCAAGCGGCTCGGGTAAGACGACGTTGCTGGAGCTGATTGCCGGGTTGCGTCGTCCCGATGGCGGCACCGTGCGCGTCGGCGGGCGCGACATCTTCGCGCTGACGCGTCGCCAGAGCGACGAATACCGCCTGCGCCAGCTCGGGATTATCGGCCAGCCGCACAACCTGATCCCGGGGGCACGCGCGATCCAGAACGCGTCGCTGAAGTTGTGGCTTGCGAACAAGCGTGAGGCGAAAAGCACGATCGAACCGCTCTTGCTGGCGCTTGGTCTGAACGGGCGTTTTCGCCACCGTACCGAGCAGCTTTCGATGGGCGAGCGCCAGCGGGTGATGATCGCGATGGCGCTCTCGCTCGACCCGCAGCTCGTGCTCGCCGACGAGCCGACCGGCACGCTTGATACGCGACGCACGCGCGAGGTGTTGGGGCTGCTGCAGAAGATTTGCCGCGAGCGAGGCGCGGCCGTCGTGCTCGCGACTCACGACCCGCAGGCCGCGGCGTATGCCGACCAGGTGCACGAGCTACGCGACGGGCAGCTTGTGCAGTCCACGCCGGACGCCGCCGCCGTCGCGTCGCCGCATGAGTCCTCGGCGAGCAGGTCGACAGTATGAGCTTGCGCAGTGTGCTGTGGCTATATCGCGCGCGTCTGCAAGCCCGCGCGGTGCTCATCCAGGAGGGGTTCGCCGTGCTCGGCATCGCCGTCGGCGTCGCGCTGCTGTTTGCCTCCCAGGTGGCCAGCACGAGCCTGACGCGCTCCGTCGAGCAGCTGACCAAGCAGGTCGTCGGCAACACGCAGCTGCAGCTGCAGGCGCGCGGACCGGAAGGCTTCGACGAACGCATGCTCGCCGGTATCCGCCGGTTGCCCGGCGTGCAGGAGGCGCTGCCGGTGCTCGAGCAGCAGGCCGACGTGATCGGCCCGAGCGGCGCCCGGCGCGCGGTCGACCTGATCGGCGCCGACCCGCGCTTCGCCCAGTTCGTCGGCCCGCTGCTGCGGCGCTTCTCCGCGGCGCAAATCGCCGCGCAGCACGCAATCGCGCTACCCGCGCCGGTAGCACAGGAAATCGGGGCGCGCCCGCTGGAACCGGTCAGGATTCAGATCGGCGCCGGCGTCCTGACCACGCTGCTCGGCACGACCCTTGGGGAAAGCGACATCGGCGGTCTTGCGCACTCCCCGATCGCGGTCGCGCCGATCGGCTACGTGCAGCAGCTCGCCGCGATGCCCGGCCGGATCACGCGGATCTTCGTGCGCGCCGACTCTGGGCGAATCGCCGAGGTGCGCACCGAGCTGGGTCGGGTGGCTGGGGCGCACAGCTTGAACCTCGAGCCGGCGGACTTCGACGCGACGCTGTTCGCGGTCGCCTCAACCGCCGAGAACCAGGGCGAGACGCTGTTCTCGGCGATCAGCGCGCTCGTCGGCTTCATGTTCGCGCTGTGCGCGATGCTCGTCACCGTCCCCGCGCGCCGCAAACTGATCGAAGACCTCAGGCCCGCTGGAGCGAGCCGCGCGATGACGATCGAGCTGCTGCTGTTCGACGCCGCCGTGCTCGGCGTGCTCGCCTGCATCCTCGGGCTCGCGCTCGGCGAGCTGCTGTCAATCGCCGCGTTCCGCGCGACGCCCGGCTATCTCTCCTCGGCGTTCCCGGTCGGCAACGACCGCATCGTCACATGGCAGACCGCCGCGCTTGCGGTCGGAGCGGGGCTGGCGGCGGCGACCGTCGGGGTGCTCTGGCCGCTGCGCGACGTCCTCGCACGGCCGTTGGAATCTCCCCAGCGCGCGCCGCACGATTCCAACCGACTGCTCCACTCGCGGCTGATCGGCGGACTCGCCGGCCTAGCCGCGACGACCGCGATCCTGGCCGCCGCGCCTCAGGCCGCATTCGTCGGCGTGCTCACGCTGGTGATCGCGCTGGTCTGCCTGCTGCCGGCGTTGTTCGACGCGCTTGTGGCCGCCTTCGATCGCGTGCAGGAGCGTGTGCTGGACGGCGCGGCGTCGGTGCTGGCGATCACGGAGCTGCAGACGCCGCTGACGCGAGTGCGCTCGCTGGCGATAGCCCTGACCGCCGCGGTTGCCGTGTTCGGGACAGTCGCGGTCGAGGGGGCGCGCGTAAATCTCCAGCACGGCCTGGACGAAACGGCGCGGCAGAGCGATGCCAGCGCCGACGTTTGGGTGACACCCCGTGGAGAATCGAGCGTGTTGGCCACGACTCCATTCCGTGACACCGATTCCGCCACGCTCAGGCGGGTGCCGGGCGTCAGCGCGGTAGGTCTTTACCGTGGCACCTTTTTGAACTGGGGCGATCGGCGTCTGTGGGTCCGTGCACTTCCGGGGAGCGCTTACAAGCCGATTCCGTCAAGTCAGCTCATCTCAGGTGACCTTGGGAGTGCCACCGCCGAGATCCGCGCCGGCGGGTGGGCAGTGCTCTCCCAGGCACTTGCGGCCGAACATGGTCTTCGTGTTGGCCAAAGCTTCGTGCTGCCGTCCCCGCGGCCGCTTCGTCTTCGCGTTGCGGCGCTGAGCACAAACCTCGGCTGGCCACCGGGCGCGATTATCATGAATTCGAACGACTACGCCCGCGCTTGGGTAGACGGCGATCCGAGCGCTTACGAGATACAAACGCTGCCCGGAGCTTCGCCGGTTACGGTTCGCCGGCTCGTCCAGCGGGCACTCGGACCAAACACCGGCTTGGTTGCTGAAACAACGGCCGAACGACAGCGACGCCACTACGCGCTCGCGGCGCAGGGCCTTTCGCGCTTGACGCAGATCCGGCTGCTCGTATTGCTCGCGGGCGCGCTCGCGGTTGCCGGCGCACTCGCCGCAATGATTTGGCAGCGTCGCGAGCTAATCGCATTCGTCAAGTGCGTCGGCTACCAACGCCTCGTCCTCTGGCGGTGGCTGGTGTGCGAGTCCGCGCTGCTGCTCGTCGCCGGCTGTTCGATCGGGGCGGTCTTCGGTGTTTACGGCCAGTTGCTCTGCAGCCATGCGCTTGCAAGCGTGACCGGCTTCCCAATCTCGGTCGGCGTCGAAGTCATCATCGCGCTTTCGAGTATCGCGCTCGTAAGCATCGTGGCGGTCGCGATCGTCTCGCTGCCCGGATATCTCGTTGTTCGTGTCCCGGCGAGCACGACCAGCCCCGCGTACTGACGGGCGCCCGCGAGCAGCTACGCGCGTCAGCGACGACCCGGCGCCGCTGACGGCACCACAGCTGCGCACGCTGCTCGCAGCCGCCGGACGCGAGCTTCGCTGGGGGCTGCCTGCCGTCGCGCGCGAGCTGTGCGGCTGGCGGACACGCGCGGCGGTCATCCCCGACCCAGGCATTCGCGCGAGCGCGCTGAGCGCGTTACGCCGCAAGCGCGGCAACACCGACGGCGCCGCCCTCTTCTGGACGATCCCCCATACCCGCAGCGAGGGACTGCTCCGCCTGCTCGTGGCCTACCAGGCAATGTGGGACTTCCTGGACACCGTCAGCGAGCACGGCGCGAGCGCCGGCCAACGCAACGGGCGCAAGCTACATCGCGCGCTCCTCGACGCGATCGATCCGCAATCCGGCGTGACCGACCACTACAGCTACCACCACGAACGCGACGACGGCGGATACCTACGCGCACTGGTGCGCGCCTGCCGCGAGCAGTGCAGCCGCCTTCCCTCGCACAGGCGCGTCCGTGCCCTGCTGACGCGCGAGGCAACACGCGCCAACGTACAAGCGGTCAACCACGACCTCGACCCCGAGCGCCGTGAGGCAAGCCTACGCGCCTGGGTGGCGCGCGAGCTTCCCGGTCCGCGCGAGGCGGCGTGGTTTGAGCTTTCGGCGGCCGCCGGCGCCGGGCTCTCGATCTATGCGCTGCTTGTGCTGGCCGCCGAGCCTTGCTGCGAGCAGACCGCGATCACCCATTTCCACCGCGCCTACTTCCCGTGGGCATCCGCCTTGGCGACGATGCTCGACAGCCACGTCGACGAGGCCGAAGACGCCGCCTCCGGCGACCACGTCTACATCGCCTACTACGGGTCCGCACGTCGAACGCGTGCCGGGATCGAGCGGCTGATCAGGCGCAGCCTCGCCGAAGCACACGCGCTGCCTGACGGCGAGCGGCACGCCCTGGTCCTCGCCGCAATGATCGCGATGTACCTCTCGAAGGACAGCGCACGTTCAAGCGCCGCCCGCGACACGACGCGAGCCCTGGCGTCGAGCGCCGGTTCGCTCACGCGACTGCTGCTGCCGGTCCTGCGACTGTGGCGGATCGCCTACGGCCAGCGCGCGACATAACGCACCGCCGACACGATGTCAAGCATTTCGCTCCAATAGGAGGGACATCCATTCCTCTTGGAACGAATTTGCCCATTCGGGCTACACGAAATGCAAGTATGACGATTCCGATGGGCGGTCAGCCATCAAAACTGCAAGGAGGCGCGGAGCTACCCCACCAGCCACGCGGCGCCATCCACCCCGCGACCCGGTTGCGTGATCTGATCGTGAGATCCTGGACAGGAACCTTGCGAGAGCGCTTCGATTGGGGTGAGCAACCGCTGGCCAATTATGAGTTCGGCGCCGGCTTCCTACGTGATTTGGATCCATACGACCTCGATGCGGTTGCGCTGCTATGCGCGATGGTCGCCTGCGGACGAACGGCTGATTTGACGAACTGCCGGGTCGAACGCCGGATGGACGAGTGCCGCCTCGTTCCGTTGCGGCGTGAAGACGGGGCGCAGGGGTGGCGCTGTACACGTCGCATCGAGGCCGGTTGGGCCTGTCTGGACTACTGGGCGCTTCCGTATGGCGCGGTCGAGTTCGAGTCTTTCGGGCATCGTCTTCTCGACGTGAAGCCGGTGGCGCGGCTGGGGTATCGGTGGCAGCATGAGCTGTAGCTGCATGACAAATATTAATTACCGATATAAACTGAACCGCCCCGAGTTCGTTGTAGACTGTTCGTTGAGTTGAGAGAGTTCCGGCCAGATGAGGTATTGCCGCCGCGGTGGGACGAGGAGTAGGCCAGTGCGACTGTCGAGCATGTTGCGACGTCGGCGACGGCTTCCCTGCAGTCGTCAGTCTCGTCTGGCGGTTACCCTCAACGCTGGCCCTGCCGTGCCCGGCGGGTTTACTGCGCACTGCCTCAGCCGCGCTTGCAGCTGGCCAGCGCATTGGCGTAAAAGTCCAGATAGCTGCCCCAATGCGCGTCCCAGTAGGACGTTTCATGCCCACCCGGCCAGACATGGAGCTGGACGTCCATTCCATCGGCGCGCAGGAGCGTCGCGAGTTCGGTGTCCGCCGAGCGGAACGGGTCGTCGGTCCCGACATCGAGCCAGAGGCTGGTTGCGCGATAGGCACTCCCGCCTGCGCGCGCTGCGCCGATCACGTCGTTGCGTTCGAAGTCTTCGGCGTTGTCGAAGGCGCCTTCTGCGCTTTCGCTGCCGCTGCGCCACAGCGCGGCTGAGTCGCCCCCGACTGCGCAGAACGCGCCCGGATGGCCAAGCGCCAGGTCGTACGCGCCGAACCCGCCCATCGAGAGTCCGCCGATCGCGACCCGGTGCGGGTCGGCGTGTAAACGTCGCACCGCTTCTGGGATTACTTCGTCCATGACGTAGCTGGCCCATGCGCCGTCCGCGCGGTTGTGCCAATAGGAGTCTTCGCCGCCATCGGGAAAGATCACGTCGGGCGCCTGGGCGCCGAGTGCGGCCAGGCTCGCGAACATCCCGGACACGAGGTTCGATTCCTGGTTCTCGCCCTTGCCGTGCAGGAACACGAGCAGCGGTCGACGTGCGCCCGCTGCGCCGGCTGGGATCACGCCGACCTGTGACATCTTGGCGTGCACCAGTCGGCTGTCGATCGTGTAGCGCACGACCATGGCTCCATGCGTGTCCACTCCGCGGTGCGCCCACCAGAAAACCAGCCCAACGAGAATCGCGACGGCAACGACCGCGAGGCCCGCCCGCCGTCGCCTGCTGCGTGCGCGGCGTCGGCGTCTGGCGCGCCTTGTGCGCGCGACACCCGATTCGCCTGTCCTCCTGCTCCGGCCGCTCATGAACCGCGAAGATCCTGCCAAAATCAGCACCACGGCGGCCCGCTCGGTGTCCCCCGGCGGGCATGGCCGTCGTGCGGCGATTCCAGGTCGCGGCTGTGATCTGGCCCACCGTGCAGCCCGACGCGGCCGGCGCCGTTGCCCGCGGGCGGTCGAGCGTTCCAGCCCAACCCGTCCCTATGCTGGAGGGCGGCATGCCACTCAACGTCCTGCTCACCAACGACGACGGAATCGAAGCCGACGGGCTGCAAACGCTGCGCCGCGCGCTCGCCGCGCTGCCCGACGTGCGCCTCGCCGTGATCGCCCCCGACGGCAACCGCTCCGCGATGGCGCGCTCGATCACCACGCGCCGCCCGCTCTGGGTCGAAGAGGTCGCCTTCGCCGACGGCGCCCTCGGCTACGCGACCGACGGCACACCCGTCGACTGCGTGCGCCTTGCCAGCCTCGGCGTCGTCGAGGGCTTCGCCGCCAACCTCGTCGTCTCCGGCATCAACCACGGCGCCAACCTCGGCGACGACATCACCTACTCCGGCACCGTCGCCGCCGCCCTGGAGGGCGTCGTGCTCGGCATCCCCTCGATCGCCGTCTCCCAGCAGTCGCGCGGGCGCGCCCTGGACTACCGCTACGACGGCGGCTTTCAGTTCGACCTCGCCGCCCGCTTCGTCGCCGGCCTCGTCGCGCGCCTCGAGTCCCTGCCGCTGCCGTCCCGCACGCTGCTCAACGTCAACGTCCCCGCCGGCGAGCCGCTTGGCGTCGAAGTCGCCAACCTCGGACGGCGCATCTACCGCGACGAGCTGCGCCTCGAGCGCGAAGACGCCGGCCCGCCGATCCGCCGGCGCTACTGGATCTACGGCGACGACCCCGGCTTTCACGACGAGCCCGGCAGCGACCTCGCCGCCGTCGCCGCCGGACGCATCGCCGTGACCCCCCTGCACTTCGACCTCACCCACCACCCCGGCCTCGACGCGCTACGCGACTTCGACCTCCGTGCGCTGCTCGCTGCCGCGGCGGTCGAGGCTGGCTGAGGCGGGCCGATGCGCGGCGGATCGCCAGTGCAGGCGGTGAGCGCGGACCGAGGGCTGCGCCGATGACGCGGGGCAGGACGCCCCGCGCCGGCACGCCCGGCAGCGGGCGAACACGCGCGGACGATCTCAAAAAGACGGCCACACCGCCCGCGCCCGCCGCGCGCGCCGCCGCGCTGCGTGAGCAGCTGCACGAGCACGCCCACCGCTACTACGTCCTCGACGACCCGACCATCGGTGACGACAACTACGACGCGCTGCTCGACGAGCTGCGCGCGCTGGAGGCCGCCCACCCCGAGCTGGCCACCCCCGACTCGCCCACCGCGCGCGTCGGCGCGACGCCTGTCAGCCGGTTGGAGAAGGTCGAGCACCTCGAGCCGATGCTCTCGCTCGGCAACGCCCGCTCGGAGGAGGAGCTGCGCGCCTGGGTCGAGCGCATGCGCAACCACCTGGCCCGCGAAGGCTTCGCCCAGCCACGCTTCCAGTACGTCGTCGAGCCCAAGGTCGACGGCCTGGCCATCAGCCTCATCTACCGCGACGGCGTTCTCGAGCGCGGCGCCACCCGCGGCGACGGCACCATCGGCGAGGACGTCACCCACAACCTGCGCACGATCGGCGCCATCCCCCTGCGCATCGACGACGCCCCGCCGCTGCTCGAGGTCCGCGGCGAGATCTACATGTCCCTGCGCGACTTCACCGCCCTGAACGAGCGTCGCGCCGAGCAGGGGCTCTCCACCTTCATGAACCCCCGCAACTCCGCTGCCGGCACGATCCGCCAGCTCGACCCCGCCCTCGCCGCCGAGCGGCCCCTCTCGATCTGGTGCTACCAAATCGGTGTCACCGACGGCCTCGCCTTCGACACCCACTGGCAGGCCCTGGACTGGCTGCGCGACCACGGTTTCCGCGTCAACCCCGACATTCAGCTGCTCACCGGCGAGGACGACGTCATCGCCCAGTGCGAACAGTGGCAGCGTCGCCGCGGCGACCTCGACTTCGAGATCAACGGCGTCGTCATCAAGGTCTCCGACCTCGCCCTCCAGCACCGCCTCGGCTCCGTCGGGCGCGACCCCCGCTGGGCGATCGCCTGGAAGTTCGCCCCCACCACCGCCGTCACCCGTCTGCGCGACATCGGCTGGAACGTCGGCAAGTTCGGCGACCTGCGCCCCTACGCGATCCTCAACCCCGTCTCCGTCGGCGGCGTCACGATCAAGCTCGCCACCCTCCACAACGAGGAGGACCTTCGCCGCAAGGACATCCGCGCCGGCGAGGACGTCATCATCCTGCGCGCCGGCGACGTCATCCCCCAAGTCATCTCGCCCGCCCCCCACGTCGTCGAGCACGCCCGCCGTCCCGCCCGGCCGCGTCCGCCCGCCCGCTGCCCCTTCTGCAAAACCAAAACGATCAAGCCCCACGGCTCCGTCTTCACCACCTGCCCCAACCGCCTCTGCCCCGAGCGCGCCTGGCAGCTGCTCAAGCACTTCGTCTCCGCGGGCGCGATGGACATCGAGGGCCTTGGCGAGAAGCAAGTCCGCCTCCTGCAGCAGCACGGACTCGTACGCGTCCCCGGCGACTTCTACCGGCTCACCGTCCCCCAGCTCGTCGAACTCGAAGGCTTCGCCGAGCTATCCGCGCAAAACCTGCTCCGCGCGATCGACGGCTCCAAGCGCCGCCCCTTCGCCCGCGTGCTGTTCGCACTCGGCATCGAGGAGGTCGGCGAGGTCACCGGCCGCAACCTCGCTGGGCGCTTCCGCAACATCGACGCCCTCCTGCACGCCAACCTCGAAGAAATCGCGCAAACCCCCGGCATCGGCGAGAAGATGGCCCGCGCGATCCGTACCCAGCTCGACGAACCCCACATGCGCGAAGTGATCGCCGACCTGCGCCTGCTCGGGCTGCGCTTCGCCGAGGCCGGGCCGCCGCCGTCCAAGGGCCCGCTCGCCGGCAAGACCCTTGTGCTCACCGGCACCCTTCCCACCCTCACCCGCGAGCACGCCACCGAACGCATCCAAGCCGCCGGCGGCCACGTCGCCAGCGCCGTCTCGAAGAAGACCGACTACCTCGTCGCCGGCGCCAGCGCCGGGTCCAAGCTCGAAAAGGCGCATCGCCTGCACGTCACGGTCCTCGACGAGGACGGGCTCGTCGGACTGCTCGACGGCTCTTAGCGGCGTGTCAGCCTACGTTCGCCGGGTTGACGGGTTGATGGCGTGTCGGGGGGGGTATGCATCACACTTGATGTATCAGAGTTGATTTATTTTACGCTCGGGCGTTGTCGGCCAACGTTTTTGCCGGGGTTGACGGGGGTTGATGGCACGTTTCGTATGCCAGGGCTTATGCATCACACTTGATGTACCAACATCAGAGTTGATTTATCACGCTAGGGGGCACGTTTTCAGTAGTCGGCCAGCGTGATCGTCATGTTGTCCTGCAGCTCATGCGCCGTTTCGATCGCGATCCCATCGTTGAAGAACGCGAACGCGATGTACTGGCCAGCCGCGTCCTGGCAATAGCCCACCAAGTTCGACACGCCCGTCAGCGTGCCCGTCTTGCCCTGGCAGCGACCCGCCGCCGTAGTCCCCCGCATCCGTTCCGCCAGCGTCCCGCTATGGCCCGCGACCGCCATGTCCGCGCGTAGCGTCGTCCCCAACGTCGTCGGCGCCAGATCCGCCAACAGCGTCACCACGTCTTGCGGCGAAGTCTCGTCTTCGCGCGACAAACCCGAGCCATCCACCACATGCGGGTGCAAGCCGAAATCCGCTGCCAGCGTTTCGCGCACCACTTTCGCGCCCGCCGCCGTCGTGCCCGTGCCCCCGAAGCGCGCGCCGAGGTCCTTCAGCAGCGTCTCCGCGAAGAAATTGTCCGACGGCGGCAGCGTCAAGCCCAGCAGCTGCGCTACCGCCGGCGACTGCGCGACCGCCAAACGCACCGCTCCCGCCGGCGTGCTCGCCGCGCCGCTGCCACGCCGCACCGACACATGCGCCGCGCGCAACGCCACCACCAGCTCGTGCGCCGCGTATTCCGCCGGTGCGTGCGTCCCGCGGTAGGAGCCCGTTTCGCCGCGATTGAACGCCAGCGCGCTCAACGTGCCTTCCAGGTACGGGTCCCACGCGTAGCCGCTCGACGGCTCCCCGCGCAGCGAGTCGAAGTAGGACTCATCGCCCTCCACCGTCCCCGTCACCTCTCTGATGCCCGCTCGCACGACCGCCGCCGCCAGCGTCGAGACCGACGTCCCCACCCCGCCGTAGCGTTTCGCGATGAACGCCGTGCTGCCAAACGTCGGGTCGCCGCCGCCCCGCAGGTACAGATTCCCTTCCCACACGCCCCCCGCCGCGAGATGTCCGCTGCCGAGCACGCTCGTTTCCAGCCGTGTATCAGCCCCGAGCCGCTCGAGCGCCGTCGTCGCGGTGTAGAGCTTCTCCACCGACGCCGGTGCGCGCGTGTCTTCCGCGCGCTCGGCGAACAGCACCTTCCCCGTCGACAAATCCTTTACGTAGCCGCCCGACAGCGGGCCCGCCAGCGCCAGCTCGTGCGCCATATGGGCCTGCAACCCCGCAACCGTGCCGCTCGCCGCCGCCGCGCGACCCTGTGCCGCTCGGCGGCCTGCGTAGCTTGTCGGGACCTGGCCTGAGTGGGCCGTCGCCGCGCGACTCGGGGCTTGGAGTGATGGTTGTTTTTTGGGCGTGCTGCGTGTGTGCGCGCGTGCGTGTGCGTATGCACGCGCGTGCGCGCGCGACACCGCTGTGCCTATTGGCGCACACACGAGCGCGACCAGGCACGACGCGGAGGCGAGCAATGACGAACGCTTCCAGGGCACCCAGCCGTACAATCAATCGAGTATGGGTCGGGTTGTCAAGCTGGAACCGGCGACCACTCGGGAGAGGCGCACGCCGGCATCGGCATCCCGGGCGGGTGCCCACGCGCGTGGCGGCTCCGCGAACGGCCGCACCGCTCGGGGTGCGCGCTCGAGTCGTCGCGGCGGTCGCCCCCGCCCCAGCAAGACCGCGCTCGTGCTCGGCGGCGGCGGCTTCACCGGCGGCGTCTACGAGATCGGCGCCCTGCGTGCGCTCGACCTGCTCGCCGTCAACAGCACCGTCAACCGGTTCGACGTCTACGTCGGCACCTCCGCTGGCTCGTTCATCGCCGCGCTCTGCGCCAACGGCGTCACCCCCGAGGAGATGATGCGCGTCGTCACCGGCCAAGGCCCCCAAGCTTTCCGCGACGTCGACCTCTCCGACCTCCTGCGCCCCAACCTCACCGAGTTCGTACGCCGCGGCGTGCAGCTGCCGCTGCGCGCCGCCTCGCTCGTGCGCCAGCTCGTCTCCCAGGCCGGCCAAGTCTCGGTGATGGACCTCGTGCTCGGGCTCGCCGAGGGTCTTCCCTCCGGCGTCTACACCGGCGCCGGCATCGAGCGCTACCTGCACAAGGTCCTCTCCGACCCCGACCGCACCGACGACTTTCGCAAGCTCCCGGGCGAGCTGTACATCACCGCCACCGATCTCGACACCTGTGAGCGCATCGTGTTCGGCTCGCGCGCCCACGACGCCGTCCCGATCTCGACCGCCGTCCGCGCCTCCGGTGCGCTGCCGATGGTCTACGCGCCCGTGCGGCTCGACGGGCGCGAGCTGATCGACGGCGGCATCGTCTCGACCACCAACCTCGACATCGCCGTCGAAGCCGGCGCACAGCTTGTGATCGTCATCAACCCGATCGTCCCCTACATCAACGACTTCGCCGCCGAGGTCCGCACGCTGCGCGGGCGGCGCCCGCGTCGTGTCTCGGACATGGGCTTCCCGCAGATCGGCTACCAGGCCTTCAAGCTCGTCGCCCACCAGCGCCTGCACGAGATGGCCTCGCGCTGGGAGGAGCGCTACCCCGGCGTCGACATCGTCCTGATCGAGCCCGCGCCCACCGACGAGCTGATGTTCCAAACCTCGATGATGAACTTCACCTCGCGCCTGGCGATCGCACGCCACGGCTTCCAGTCGGTCACCTACCATCTCGCGCAGGAATACGAGCGCTACCACGAGATCGCCACCCGCCACGGCCTGCAGATCTCCGCCGAGCGCCTGCGCAAGGTCGTCGAGCACTTCGACGCCGCCGAGGCTGCCCCCGACGACTCCAGCGCCTGGCAGCGCATTCTCGAGGGCACCACCGGCGCGCTCCTGCGCCAGTCCGGGTCGGCCGGGTAGCGGCTGGGCTGCGCGCCCGCGCAGGCGACGCGACCCATCCGGGAACCCCGCAGGGAGTCCACTCAAAAACACAGCGACCAACCCTCGCTAAGGTGTCCACGTCTAGATTCCGTTCGCCGCCGCCCAAGGAGACCGCATGTCGAGCTTTGCGACCGTCAACCTGCTGGACCTCGAGGACTCCGTCGGCGGGCGCGCGCCCGGCATCGAAGGGCGTTTCGCACGCCGTCACCTCGGCTCGCGCGACCTCGGCGTCAGCCTCTTTCGCTACGCCCCGAGCATTCGCAGCCCCGTCGCGCACAGCCACCGCGAGCAGGAGGAGGCCTACGTCGTCGTCGCCGGCTCCGGTTCGATCCTGCTCGGCGACGAGATCCACCCCCTGCGCCTCTGGGATGTCGTGCGTGTCGCGCCCGAGGTCGTACGCGCCTTCGAGGCCGGTCCCGACGGGCTCGACATCCTCGCCGTCGGCGGCCCCCGGCCCGCGGACGGAGACGGCGTCATGGGCGACGCCGCCTGGCCCGACGCGTCTTAGCGGGCCCGGCGTGCGGGGCGCCGTTGCGGCAAGCGGTTGGCGCCTGTGGGGTACCGGATTCGTATGTTGCCACCGCGTCACCGGCGCGTAGTTCATCCACTCTTACGGTTCTCTAGCGCAGCGCGTGCCCTACTCTCGTGTTCGAACGGGTAGGGGGTTGGGGGAGCCCACATGCGCCCGCCTGCTCGTACGTGCGCGGTGGGCGGCCCGGCGGCGAGCGTCGGCGACAGGCCGCAGACGAGCCCACACAGCACCGATGTCAACCGATCTCAACATCCCCCCCCACCGGGCGCCGCAGCTCACCCGCCGGCAGCTGCTGCGCGCCGGCGGCGCGGGCGCCGGTGGCCTGCTGCTGGCGAGCGCCACCGGCGCGGGCGTGCGCGAGCTGGTTGACAACCTCTTCGGCGCCGGCGCCGTCACTCCGCCGAGCTTCCCCCGCTGGCGCAGTCGCCCCGACCTGCGCATCCCCACGCTCGCCGTCGTCCGCAGCGAGCGCGGCGTCAGCGAAGACCCGATCTTCATCGCTCCCTATAACGCGCCGAACGCCCAAGCCGGCGCAGTGATCGTCGACAACGACGGCGAAGCCATCTGGGAGAACCCGCTCGTCGGCAAGGTCACCACCAACTTCCGCGTCCAACGCTACCGCGGCCAACCCGTCCTCACGTGGTGGCAGGGCTCGATCGAACTCGGTCACGGTGTCGGCGAGTACGTCATCGCCGACACCGCCTACCGCACGATCCGCGGCGTCCAGGCCGCGCGCGGGCTCCATGGCGACCTGCACGAGTTCGTCATCACTCCCGCCGACACCGCCCTGCTCACCAGCTACGCCATCACCGACGCCGACCTCAGCGCGGTCGGAGGGCCACGCCGCGGCACAATCCAGGACGCGATCTTCCAGGAGATCGACCTCGCCACCGGCGCCGTCCTGTTCGAGTGGCACTCCCTCGACCACATCCCCCTCGACGAGTCCTACGCCCCCGTCGAAGCCAACTGGGACTTCTTCCACATCAACTCCGTCGACTTCGACTCCGACGGCGCTCTTCTCGTCTCCGCGCGCAGCACGCACACCGTCTACAAGATCGACCGCTCCCACGGCACGATCCTCTGGCGCCTGGGCGGCAAGCTGGGCGATTTCGCGATGGGTCCCGGCACCGCCTTCGCCTGGCAGCACGACGCCCGCCGCCAGCCGTCCGGCACCCTCACCGTCTTCGACAACGGCGCCACCCCCGCCGTCGAGCCGCGCTCGCGCGGCCTCATCCTCGACCTCGACGAGCACGCCATGACCGCCACTCTCGCCCACGCCTACACCCATCCCCGCCGCCGCGTTCTCGCTGGCAGCCAAGGCAGCGTGCAGCTCCTCCCGAACGGCAACGTCTTCGTCGGCTGGGGCGAAGCACCCTACGTGTCCGAGTTCGAACTCTCCGGGCGCCTCGTCTTCGACGCGATCCTCGGCTCCCAGTACGAGTGCTACCGCGCCTTTCGCCTGCCCTGGCAATCTCTCCGCCCCGCCGAGCTGCCTGCGCTTGCCGTCGTGCGCGGCGCGACCGGGGCGCGAGGTGGCACCCGCACCGCCGCCGGGGGCGTGGGTTTGCTCCAGGCGGGCGCGGCGACGACCACCGCGTACGCCAGCTGGAACGGCGCCACCGAGGTCGCTGCCTGGCGGCTGCTCGCCGGGGCGGACGCCGCCCAGCTCGTACCCGTCGCGACCGCGCCCGTGCGCGGTTTCGAGACCGTGCTGCGCACCGACGACACCGCCGGCGCCGGCCCGCACTTCGCCGTCCAGGCGCTCGACGCGGGCAACGCGCCGCTCGGGCAGTCCGCGACAGTGCTCGCCGCGTAGAGGTTTACGCCGCCCGGGCGAGCGCTTTGTCGATCGCTCCCAGCAGGCGGTCCGTGGCGGGGGCGTCGCGCAGTGCGATTCGCACGTGGTTGGGCTCGCCCAGCGGCGCGCCCGCGGCGACGATCACCCCGGACTGTGAGAGCCGCCGCGCCAGCTCGCTGCCGTCCAGCTCGCTGTGCGCCGCCCACACGAAGTTCGCCTGGCTCGGCACCACCTCGAAGCTCCGCTCGCCCAGCGCGGTCGTCAGGCGCGCCCGCTCCTCGCGCACGCTGCGCACGTGGTGCGCCATCGTCTCCGTACCCGAGCGCAGCGCCTCCAGCGCGCCCGCCTGCGAAACCTCGCTCACGCCGAGGTCCGGTTCCAGCTCTGCCAGCAGCTCCTCCGAGCCGGGCCCGCCCATCGCGTAGCCGATCCGGATGCCCGCCAAACCCCACGCCTTGGAGAAGCTGCGAAACACCAGCAGCTGCGAATGGCGCTCCAGCAGCGCCAGCACCGCCTCGGTCGGCTGCGCGTCGGCGAACTCGATCAGCGCCTCGTCGAGCAGCACCGCCACACCCTCCGGGAGCCCGTTCAGCAGGCGCTCCAGCTCCTGCACCCCCAGCAGCTCCCCCGTCGGGTCGTTCGGGTTCGCCAGCGCCACCACCCGCGCCGCATCGCTCTGCGCGGCCGCCAGCAGTGGGTCCACGCCGCCGCTGACCGGCACCGCCCTGCCGTGCGACCTGCGCGCCATGATCGGGTACAGCGGGTACGACGGCCACGCCGTCAACAGCTCCTGTCCCGGCTCCATCAGCGCCCGCGTGGCCGAGCTGAGCAATTCCGCTGCGCCGTTGCCGATGATCAGCCGCTCCACCGGCAGCCCGTGGCGCTCCGCCAGCTCCGCCCGCAGCGCCGAGCCGCGCAGGTGCGGGTAGCGCTGCAACCCCCGCCGCGCCGTGAACGTGATCATGTTGGCGATGTTCGCGTGCGGCAGCTCCGGCCACGTCGTCTGCGACAGGTCGAGCGTCGCCACCCGCTCGAGCGCCTTGCGCCGGCGCTCCGCCGCCTGCTCGCGCAGCTCCCGGTTGACCTCCTCCTCCGGGATCGCCTCGAACTGGCGGTAGTAGTCGAGCAGGCCCATCTGCCGCGGGCCTTACATGCCCCCGCCGTTGGGCGAGAATTCCGCTCCCGGGCCGTGGATCACCACGAACCAGAACATGAACACCGCCCCGCAAATCGCCGCCGTGATCGCAAAGATCCGCCCCAGCGTTCCCGAGCGCTGGTCATAGCCCGCCGCGCGCCGCACCAGTATCCACATGTTGTCGATCCCCCGCAGCAGCCGCAACGTCCCGAACAGCAGCGCGAACAGCGCCACGAACGCCACCAGAATCCCCAAGCTCACACTGCCCGACAGGTAGTTGACCTGCGCCCCCACCCACAGGCAGCCCAGCGGAATCGGCCCCCAGCAGAACAGGCTCAGCACCACCATCGCTGCGACCAGCAGCTCCGCCATGTGCCGGTCGATCCGCCGGCGCGCGCTGCTACCCCGCTGCGGCAGCCGCGCGTAGCGCGTCGGCGCCGTGCCCGGACGCCGTCCGACGAACAAGCCGCCTGTATCACTCGGATCGCTGCGCATCGCTCTCTCCGTCGCTCTTCGTCATTTGCCCGGTGTGGATCGTCATCCGTGCTTGTGTGTGAATCACTATATCTTTGTCCGCGCTAGCCGGCATAGAGCGTCTCGATGACATCGGCGTACTTGCGCGCCACCACGTTGCGCTTGACCTTCAGCGTCGGCGTCAGCTCGCCCCCGTCCTGGGAGAGGTCCTGCTCCAGGATCGCGAACTTCTTGACCTGCTCGACCTGGGCGTAGCCCGCGTTGACGCGCTCCACCTCCGCGCCGATCAGCTCCCTGATCGCCGGCTCGTGCGCCAGCGCCGCCACGTCCTCCGGCAGCCCGTGCTCGCGCGCATAACTCGGGATTTCCTCCTCGTCGAGCGTGATCAGCACCACCGGGTACGGACGCCGGTCGCCGTGCATCACCGCCTGGGAGATCCACCGACAGCGCTTGAGGTCGTTCTCGATGTTCGCCGGCGTCAGGTTCTTGCCGCCCGCCGTGATGATGATGTCCTTCTTGCGCCCCGTGATCGAGAGATAGCCGTCCGCGTCGACCGACCCGAGATCGCCCGTGTGCAGCCAGCCGTCCTCGACCGCGCCGAAGCTCTCTTCCGCTTTGTTGTAGTAGCCCTCGAAGATGTTCGCGCCCTTGATCAGCAGCTCCCCGTCGTCCGCGATCCGCAGCTGTACGCCCGGCAGCGGGCGCCCCACCGTGCCGAACCTGTGGTCCTCGATCGTCGACACCGTTGCCGCGGTCGCCGTCTCCGTCATCCCGTACCCCTCGAGCACCGGCACCCCCGCCGCCCAGAAGAATTCGAGGATCTCCCGCGCGATCGGCGCCGCGCCGCTCGTCGCGTGCCGCACCCGCCCGCCGAAGATCGCGCGCACGTTCTTGAACAGCTGCTCGTCGGCCTGCTCGAACGGCTCGCGCAGCTCCTCGGGCACCGGCCTGCCCGCCGCCATCAGGTCGCGAACCTTCACCCCCAGCGCCACCGCAGCCCTGGCGCGCTCCTGCTCCTCCTCGCTCTGCGCGGCGATCGCTCCCTGCGCCAGCGCATAGACCTTCTCGAACACCCGCGGCACCGACGGCAGGTACGTCGGTTTGACCTCGACCAGCTCCGCGACGATCTGCTTGGTGTCACCGCCGAAGTACGCCAGCGTCGCACCCAGCTCGAACACCGCCAGCTGGATCAGCAGCGCATAGGAATGCGCCAGCGGCAGGTACAGGTAGATCACCTCATCGGGCTCGATGTGCCCCACCCCGCGGATCATGTCCATCATCGCCACGTAGTTGCGATGGCTCAGCACGCAGCCCTTCGGCGGGCCCGTCGTGCCCGACGTGTAGATGAACGTGTACGGGTCCTCCGGCGCAATCGCCCCGCGCCTTTGCTCCAGCTCCTGGGAGTCGCGCCTGCGGCCGCGCTCGCGGACCTGCGCCAGCGTCAGCAGCGTCAGGTTAGCCGGGGCGTCTGCCGCCGGGGCGTCTGCGATATCGCCAGCCGGCGGGTCGATCACGATCACCGTCCGCAATCCCGGCAGGCGCTCCAGCACCGCCGCGATCTTCTTCAGCTGCACCTCATCCTCGCACACGATCGCCCGCGCGCCCGAGTCGGCGATCACCCACTCGCACTCCTCCGGCGAGTTGGTCTGGTAGATCGGCACCACCACCGCCCCCACCGCCGTCACCGCCAGATCGGCATAAGACCACTCCGGGCGTGTGTTCGCCAGGATGCACACCCGGTCCCCCTGCTCGATCCCAACGTCGATCAGGCCCAAGGCCACCTCCTGCACGATCTCCCCGAACTCTGCGTAGCTGACGTCGTGCCACGCTCCCTCTCGCTTGAAGCGCACCGCCGGGCGTGCGGCGAACTCGGCCACCGCGTGCGGCACCAGATCGGCGATCGTTCGCAGCGTGCTCGCCTGCTGGGTTACTGCTGGCGCCGAGGGCGTCGCCGCTGGCTGCGCCGCCGGCGACGCGGGTCCCGCTGCGCCCGCCTCCGGTGCGCTTTCTTCTACGGTGGTGCCGGCCTCCATGGCGCTTCCTCCTCGCTCCAGCTTCGCTGACCCTAGAGAGGTGCTGCAACCAGCCGTCGGCCTGCGAGCCGGGCCCTCTCATCCATCTACGGAGAAGGATATGCGCTCTTTGCGTCCCCTGCGTATGCGAGGGTTTGCGTACCCTGCGCGCGCGGGCCGCGCCGGCCGCTGCGCGCGCTGTTTGTCAGCCCTTCGCGGCTACCGGGCGTTGCGCCGGCGAGAGCTGGCGCAGGTTCGCCAGAAACAAGCTCTTGTCGATTCGGCCTTGGAAGATCGGCACGCCCATTTCGGCGCACTTCGTGAGGACTTCCTTGCGCCCCAGGCCCGACTCGCGTGCAAGTTCGGTGGGCGTCAGGTGATTGGCCATCGGGGGATTCCTCCTTGGGGGAGAGGGTTGATGCTCGAGGCTGGCTCCGCCGCCGGCCGCGAGCCGGCTGGTCGAAACGGGGGCTCGCGCCGAAGGCACGTGTCTCCCAGCTTCGGTCGGACGCTGTTCATGCATCTAGGTATACCCCCGCACGCGGATGTTGACAACCGCCGGTTTCCTCGCAGTTTGCGGGGGCGATGATGCGGAGGAGTTGAGGGGGGCGGCGCGCTGGGCGCGCCGCTGATGGAGTGCGCTTAGCCGCGCGGCGACAGGTGGGCTGGTACAGCGCGGTCGGCCTGGGCGAAGTGGCTTCGAGCGAGTTGTGGTGGGGGAGGGAGGGGAGGGGTGGTTGTTTCTTTGAAGAGCGAAGGCTTTAGCTGCCTAAAAAGTGGTTACTGGGTGTAATGATTCTTGGCGAGCAAGGCTCCGATGCCGGAAAATAGGAGCGGCGCCGGAACGGGGGCCCGGCAACCCGCGCCGGCACGGGGCTCGGGTATGGAAGCCTTCGGGCGCGCGGCGATATGGCCGCAAGCGTCGTCTAGATCGGGTTCGGGACGTCGACGAACACGTGGCGCACGCCGAAACGCTCCGCCAGCAGCTCCCCGAGGCGGCGCACCCCGAACGTCTCCGTCGCATAGTGGCCCGCCGCGATGAAATGCACCCTCGCCTCGCGTGCCTGTGCCATCACGCGCTCCGCCGGCTCGCCCGTGACGAACGCGTCCGCGCCCGCTGCGATCGCGTCCGCGAGATGGTCCGCTCCCGCACCCGTCACGATCCCGACACGCCGCACCAACCCCGGGCCGCAGTCGAACACCAGCGGCTCGCGTGCCGTCGCTACCCGCACCCGCTCCACCAGCGTCGCGATCGGAACACCCTCCCCCGGCAGCTGCGCCAGACAACCAAGCGGCTCGCCCCGATGCGGCGCGAACGGCTCGCGGCGCTCCGCGCCAACCGCCCCCGCCAGCAGCGCATTGTTCCCCACTTCCGGGTGCGCGTCGAGCGGCAGGTGGTAGGCGAGCAGCGCCATGTCCGCCGCGAACAGCACCCGCAGGCGACGCGCCAGCTCCGCGTCAATCGGGCCCAGGCCCGCGCCCCAGAACAGGCCGTGGTGGACCAGCACCAGCTGGGCGCCCTCCGCCCGAGCCCGCTCGAACAACTCCAAGTTCGCGCTCACGCCCGTCACGACCGTCTCGACCTCTGCCGCGCCCGGGACCTGCAGCCCGTTTGGGCCGTAGTCGGCGAAGCGAGCCGGTGTCAGCAGGGCGTCGAGGTGGGCGGTGATCGCTTGGAGGGAGGTGGCAGTCATCGGCGGAGGACGACCGGGGGGACAATAGCTCCGGGCTTGGCGTGAGGGCTGGGCGCGTGCGCGGGGGATGCAGCGGTGTCGAGGCCGTGGCACGGGCCGAGTTCGGGGCGGTGTTGTGGGATACTGAGGACGCGTCGGGGCGTGGCGCAGCCTGGTAGCGCGCACCGTTCGGGTCGGTGAGGTCCCCGGTTCGAATCCGGGCGCCCCGATTTTTGGATTGGGCCTTCCACCTTAGAAAGGTCGTTTTGGAGGCCGAAACGGGACAAATTCGTTTGGTCGAGGTGATTTGAGGCGAAGGGGTGCGAATCGCGGCGAACCACGACGCCGACGAGTACTCGGTCAGCTCTCATATCGCCGAGGCGTCTCGGAGGGTGAGCCGTAGCGCTCGCGCAGCCAAGCCTCGACCTCTGAGATGCGGTAACGGCTCATGCCGCCGGTGGACAGGCGCGGAAGGCCCAGCGGCTGTTGCAGCTCGATCCAGCGTGGTGTCACGCTCAGATGGTCGGCAAGCTGGCGCTTGGTCACCCAGGGCTCGGGGGAGTGGTTATCGGCTTGGCTGCTCATCGGATGGGCGGTGCGAGGCTCTTCTTTCGAGGCGCAAAAGACATTCCTGCTAACCGACTAGCAAGAATAGACTACACGATCGATTGATCGCTCGCACTGAACGCCAAGCCCCACGCGCCAAAGAGCGCCTGGCAGCCTTCGCTAAGGACTACGCGAAGCGCGAAGCTGCCCTGGATCAGCAAGCCGAGAGCCTGCGCCGAGAGCGCGACCAGGCCATCCGCCTCGCCTACGGCGAAGGGCTGCCCATGAAGGCCATTGCTGAGACCATGCGCCTGAGCCATCAGCGGGTCTCGCAGATCGTCAGAAGCTGAGACTTCTGAGCCCGGCGCGCGTCTAGGTTGCAGGCACCCCACGGATCGCGACGCCGCCGGGCTCGACGCGCGGGCGCTCCTGCCCTCCTGACGCCGACCCGGCGCTAGAACGGTCAAGCGATTGCTGATCGCTGTTTAGCTATTGCGAAGTGCCTTGAGGAGCGCTGGGCCGGTCTGCCAGAGCGTCACCAGCGCAGCCAGGAACTCCAAGAGTGCGATCCATGGGTTCATGCAGTCAGAGTAGCGAACGGGCGGCAGCCAGATACTCTCTCCGGGGCGTATGCACGCCGTCGGCGTCGGATTCTTCATCCTGTCCTATCTGCTCGCGGTGGCCGATGGGGCGCTCCAAGACAAGGGTCTCTATCCGAGCGCACCCGGTCGTACTGGCCTGCGACTCTACGCGCGGAAGCATCCCTGGATCGTGGCAGGCGCCCTCTGCGGCGTGATCGGCGTGGTGTTCTCGGCATAGGCCAGACGAGCTACCATGCCATCTATGGCGTCGATCCCCGTGCCCGACGACTACTTGGCTGAGATTGAGCGCTTGGCCGGCGAGGCGCATATGTCCGCCAGCGAGTTGCTTCAGAGCATGACCGGCTCGGTCGATCAGCTTCGGCAGGTCAACTCATGCCGCCGGGTGTGACCGTGGCGACGGCTGGTGGCACCAGGCGGATCATCACGAGCGGCAGCATCGAGTACGGCGGCCTGTAGCGCCTCCGTCGCCAGCTTCGTATAGAACTCCGCCTGCTGCTTATGCAGCGGCTTCCTGACGTTCGATTTATCAGCCCCGCCGGGAGGAGCCTTACCACCTTCTCCCGGCGGGACCATCTTGGTGTCCGATCGCCTTGATACAAGGTCTGCGCCGAGGTGATGCAGGGTGGTGCCTGCATCGACGTGTGCCTCGGCAGCACTGATAAATCAAGTCAAGAAGCACCAAATGAACTTTTTGCATAGCGATCTGGGACAGGTAGGAGCAGGGACCGTCGTAGAGTTCGGGCTGAACGGGCGAGCCTTCATCCGGCTGCTCGATAGCTCCAACTTCTCGGCGTACCGGAGTGGACGGCGCTTCAACTTCTTCGGAGGCGAAGCAGTCCGGACGCCGGCCCGGCTGAGCGTGCCCCACGCAGGCCACTGGCACGCCGTAGTGGATCTCAACGGTCATCCCGGCAGCGTGCGGGCATCGATCAACGTCCTCGCCGTCGCTTAGACGAGTCGCCTACGTGCCCGCGCACCGCAAGCACCGCCGGGGCGCGGGGACGCTGGCTCAGGCTGCCAGCTGGTAGTCGTGGGCCAGGTAGCTTCGTCGTGCGGAGCAGCCCCCGATGCGAACCCGCGTCAGTATCCGCTCCACGCTCGTATACGCGCGTTCGCTATGGCATACAGTGGGCCCGAGCTAACGCTACTCCCGGCATGAGGTGTAAGAGCGTGGCGCTGGGGTCTCAAGCCCCGCTGGCAGAGCACCCCGATGAGAGTCGTGTCGTGCCCGGTCTGAGGGCAGCCGCACGTCTCGGCCATACAGGCGGATCAGCGTGACCCGTCTATCGCTGTTGACGTCGTGTGCCCTGCGCTTTTGTCAAGTTGCTGTCTGCCCGCTGCCACGACTTCCATCATCTGGTCATACAGCGGTGGCACGCCTGCAGCGTCCCGAGCGGGCAGGTCCAGAATCTTCGGCCCTGCGAGGTCCTGATGGTGCTCAAGAATTCCGCGGTGGCGAAGGATCGTCTTCGCTAGGCCACCGTGGAGTAGCGGATGGGCGCGAAGCTCGGTACAGACCTGCACCGTCTCGGACACTCTCAGGATTGCCGTAAGCGCAGCCTTCGGACCGATTGCGGTCTCGTCGGCCTCTTCAACGTCTCGATCCCACGCCGCTATTCCGCCCTGAGGTCGCGCATGGACGAGCCGATTGCGCGTCTTGCACAGCAAAGTCAAGTCCTGAAGCGGTTGCGCGCCTCGCTTGAGCGGCGATTTTCCTGCGGAGGCTAGCTGCGTGCCTATCAGCAGCTTGTCAAGTGTTGGCAACTTATCCAGGGCCTCGAAGTCGGCTGGCGAGAGCAACTCGTCTAGCAACTCATTTGCGAAGGCCTCGGCAGACAGGGCTGCGAAAAGAACGGCCGATCGCAGGAAGTGCAGCCGCCGGTTGTATGCGTTCATGATTTCTTGTGGCCCCTCGAGGATCGAGCCGCGATGTAGCGCGTCGACCGGACCCCAAAGGTCCGGCGGGTTTGCGGAATGATGGAACTCCTGAAGCGCACGGAGCAAGTACATCTCGGCTTGTGACGCAGGGCCAAAGGCCTGCTTGAGAGATTGCCCTCTCGGTGCCTGCGACTGGCGGCGCGGTCTCTTCGTCTGTGGCTCTCGGCTTGCGGGCACTCTCGAAAGCCTAGATCAGGCTTGTACTCTTATCTGAGCGCTGCGGCCAGCTCTCGACCCTCGACTTGGACTGCGTGCGGAAGCGTGATCGTCACGTGCCCGTCGCGTCCGATGATGCGTCGTGCGTTGATGATCGTCACGCCGATCACCTCGCCGTTGGCGTCGTAGCGGACGCCGTGCCCCTCCGGCGTTAGCGCAGCCTCGGACGCCGTGCTGGTTGTCCCGCGCGCTAGATAGAGCACGTCACCGTCCGCGTCGTAGTTGGCGCGGTCGAAGATGAGGTCGTCGATCTTGACGGTCATGGCATCCATCCTGCGGGCGATCGTCCGTGTCCGTAACCGAGCGCGGTCACGATTCGGGTTGGCTCTTGCTCAGAGTCTACGACGACCATCAGCCAGCGGCTTGGTCCTACGTCCTTCTTGAAGAACCGTTCTCTGTATGGCCATGCGTCTGGTTCTCGATGATCCGGTGATGCGATCGCGCCGAGCACCGCCCCAAGATGGGGCTCAAGCTCAACATGGCCGCTGTTCGGATTGAGCACGTGCCGCAGCCACGTGTCCTCGAATAGCACGACTCGCGTCCCCTCAGGTGTCGCCGTCTCAGCGAGAACGGGCCGTGGGCGTGTCTCTGGGTCGTCGTTCAAGGGCGCGGGTTGTCGAGAGCTTCGCTTGGGTCGGGAGCGCAGGCTATTCGTCTGGTCAGACCCGATAGCCACGTCGGCGGATGGCCGTCGATCGTGTCCCGCGATGCTCTGTACACGGGCGTCAAACGCTTGTTCAAAATGGCATACAGCCGGCCTAGCTTCGCGGAACCCCCGGCTTCACCGCGGCGCAGCCGCCGCAAATCCGGCGCAAAGGCCTAGAAAGCCGCATCAACAAGCCATCTCTAACCGTTCGCCCCGATTGGTTAGAGGACCGCGAAGGCCAGCGAGTAAGGGCGAAAACCCCCGAAAACGCTGCGGTTCGTGGAGCTAGTGTTCGTGGCGTTTCGGGGATGCTCGGAGGACTCTGGGACGCAGAGGGACCGCAGAGAGCGCCTTGCGGTCCGTTTGCGGTCCGTTCATATGGGGGAACCGCCACCGGGATGCAGGCGCCCGGCAGGGAGCGCGTGCGTGGCGACCAAGATTGGGGTGCGTTTGGTCAAGGAGGCGTAGACCGACCAATAGAGGCAATGACCGCGATCAGCACGAGCACCATGCCGGCGAGCGGGAGCGGCTGTAGGAGCCGGCGCGGCTTTGCTTCCTGCTAAGCGGGCGCAGTATCGGCGGCGAGCCGTTGGCGACGGCGGCTGACCCGTTCCCGTCGCGGCCGGAGAGGAGCGAAGTAAGGCGGGCGTGTTCATGGGCCTATTCCTTCCTGTCAGCACTGACACAGCACTGACACGCGACTAACAGGGCCCACAGTCCAGCGCGAAGCGGGCTCGTGTCCTGGGGGAACGAGGCCCGCTGTGCAGCCGCGAGGACGCGACTGCAAGCGTCATCGCGGCGGTGGGTAGAGAGGCACAGAACCGTGCCTTGGAGGCGAATAAGCTCGAGCGCGTCGCTATCCGCGGCGCCGTCCTTTGCCGGTAGGAATGTCGCAGCACGACGCATCAGGCCTCTTTCCGTGTCCCTAATGGATACCCAGGAGACGCGCGGAGAAACCAGCTAGGCGGAACAGCGCCGATTAGTCGAGCAGCACGAGTGCTTGGCCGTGGAGTCTCGGTAGTCGTAGGACCGGCCCCAGGAAGTCTCCGGTTGAGAAGTCGAACGCGATCGCGTGAGCCTCGCCGACGCAGTAGAGGTGGCCGTCCGGCCCCAATCTCAACCCGCGCGGCTGGCGGAAGTTCACCGAACGGTCAGGAGCAAAGACGCGGACGAGGTGTCCGCTGGCCGGATCGTATTCGCGGACGGTGACTACGGCATCGGGGGCACGGAACGAAGACTCGCTGGCGACGACGATGTGGCCATTCGGGACCACGGTCAGGTCCAGGGGGCTCAATTCGGGATCCGTGACCAAGCGCCGTGGCTGCGCTGGCGCGTCGGGATCGAACGCCAAGATGGTGTTGTCGCCCTCGCCCGAAGGGCCGATGCCCGAGGCGAGATACAGGCTGCCGTCCGGCCCGAAAGCGAACCCGCGTGGGAATAGGACGATGCCTTCCGGGAGGAGGGGTTCCGCGTGGCCGTCGAGCGTCGCAGTGATGCCCAAAATCGTCCGGCGGCGCCGCATCGTGACGTAGAAGCGACCGTCTGGCCCGAACACGGCGCCGCCCGGGTCGAGGTCGGTCATCGGCCCTGAGTCGCGCACGACGCGGCCGCTGTGATCGAGAGCGAGCATCCGGTCCTCGCTGTTCAGGTAGATCAGCGCGCCGGAGGGATCAATGCACAGACCACGCGGATCGACGATCCGGGAGTCGTCGCTGAACGGGCCGACGAACTCGCCTCCGGCGTTGAAGGCGAGCACCGCGTCATGGCCCCCGCCGTTGGCGCTACCTGCACTGCTGACGAGGAAGCGCACTAAGCCTGGATCCACCGCGCGGCTGCCTGGTGGGGGGTGATTGGTGCTGTTGGTGTGGGTTTGGGGGGCCTTGTTGGTGTTTTGTCGGCGTGAGGAGCGGCGGGCGTCTTCTCGGGGGACTTGGGGGGTGTGTTTTCGGGTGGCGCTGAGCGCGCCGTGTCGACGTGTTGCTTGGCTGGTCGTCGGTCGTGGTGTTTTGCGCGCTCAGGTGAGTTCTGGTAGCCCGCGGATGCGGGCGAGCGCTCTGGTGAAGTCGTGTTGCCACGGCCAGCGAGCGGGAAGGTGAAGCGTCCACTGGCGGCCCGTGCGGGTCAGGCGGCCTGGTATCCGAAGCAGCCGGCGGCGCATGGTGCGCGCGACGCGCACGGTCTCGCTCGACAGTCCGATCGCCGTGGTCCAGCGCAGCAGGTTGTGCGCGATGGCGGCGATCACTGTCCAGGCGCTGTTGGCGTTGAACTGGCCGGAGGGGAAGTGCGCGAGCGCCTGGTCTTTGAGGTCGCGGATCGTGAGCTCGACGACGGCGTGCTGGCGGTGCTCGGCCTCCACGACCTCCAATGCCTCGGTGCGGTTGGTGATGAGGGGGAAATACCGCCAGTCCGGCCACAGCTCTGCTTGCGGCCCGATGAGCCGGGTGCGACGGACGATCAGCCGTCGTCCGTGAGCGGTCGTCTCAGCGATCTGCGCTTCGCCGTCCTTGGGGTAGTCCTCCAGGGGCTGCCACGCCTTCTCGGGGATCTGCTTGATGGCGTCGGGAACCCAGAACTGCAGGCGCACACTGATCGAATAGGACCACCCGGCGCTCTGAAGCCTTGCGATCAGCTTGCTGTTCCAGAACCCCGAGTCGGCCCGCAGGAGCTTCTCGCCGCTCGCGCCTGCCCGCGCCATGCGGGCGATCAGCTCCTCGGTGAAGCGAACGACACCGCGCTGGGTGTTCGCCTGCCCCTTGCGCAACCGAACGTGCAGAACCTCACCGGTCCCGGCCCTGGAGGCGAGCAGCGGGTGGTATCCGCGCTGTTTGGTGTACCCAAAACCGACACCCTCCTTCTTGTAGCCGTAGGCCTGGCCGATAAAGCTGTCCACGTCAACGATCAGCCGCTCGGCGCCCGGGCCAGCGCCTGCCCGCCACGCGCGCACCAGCGCCTGATCGAGTACTCGGTCGAGCTGGCGCACATGTCCGAAAGTAAACGCCCGCAAAAACGTTCCGAGTGTCGAGGGCGCCGGTAGCCAGCCACCCAACAATCGACGCGTGCGACCGGCCCGCAGCACATCACAATCATCGATCGAGTCAGCGCCGAGCAGCATCGCGAACACGAGCGCCATCACCTTGCGGCCCGGATTCGCAGCGCCCGGCAGATCACGCCGAAGCGCCACGAACCGCCCCACGAGAGCCTCGATCCCAAGCCGCCCCGCGAGCGTCGCAACGAGCGCGATCCCCGCATCAGAAACCAGCCGCTCATCATCAAAAACGACCCGCACACCGTCCAGTCCGACCCGCTCGTCATCCTGCACCATACGAGTGACCTCCTGATCCCGGGCCGCGACAGCCGCAATCTGTCGCTACCAAGCCCGATTCAGGAGGTCATTCAACACCCCAACCCGGACAACACCGGTGGATCCAGGCTAAGTCATGCTAACCCGGATAGGCGCTGCACTAGGCGGAAATAGCGCCGGTTAGTGGCGTGTAAGTGCTGGTCATTGAGGGCGGGCACCTTCGCGGCAACACGACGACAGGAGTGCCCGATGCCCGTGAACCCGTTTGCAAGTGACTCGAACCGAGAGCTCGGTTCACCGGTCTTTCGCTCTGCGGATGGGTAAGGGTCGATTGTCCGTGCTCCAAGGACTCTGACCCTGACGAAGGGATGGCAGTCTCGAAGCGCGAGGCCTTCGTTTCTGGCAAACTTCTTAGGCTTCTGCCAGATCGTCAACGCTTCGCCCTTAGGGGGTAGAGATGACCGCGTCCGTAGCGTCCGAGTCGGCTGAAGAGAAGCATGGTGCCGGGGCGGGGCTGTATATCGCGCTCGTGCCGTGGGTGGCGTTTACGCTGCTGGCCCAGCACAGCACGCTCAAGCTCGCTTCGGTTGCGGCGCTGGTGTTGGCGATCGCGATCATGATTCGATCGATCGTGACCACCGGCGTGAAGGTGCTGGAGGTCGGCGCGGTCCTCGCCTTCACGGGGTTTACGGTGGTGGCGTTCGGGGCTGACCACGCCGCGGGCGTATGGATGGCGCGCTACTCCCGGGCGATCGCCGCGGGATTGCTCGCGCTGATCGCGTTCGCGTCGTTGTCGTTCACGCCGTTCACCGAGCAGTACGCGCGCGAATCGGTCCCGCGCGAGCACTGGGGCTCGCCGACGTTCAAACTGGTCAACCGCCGTATCACGCTGATGTGGGCGTTCGTTTTCACGGCGATGATTCCGTTCCACATCGCCGCCGGGGCGATCGACGAGCGGCTAACCAACATCCTCTTCAACTGGGTGGTCCCAATCGGCTTGCTCCTCTGGGGGATCAAACAGACCGACAAGATCGCCGATGAAGCCACGGCCACGTGACGGCCGCCGGGCGTAAGCGGACGCACTCAATTTGGCGCGAGGCACCATGACCGGCGCCCCTGAACAGGGGATGCGCCGCGTTCGCGCGAGTGAGCTGTTGCGGACCAGGAAGCTGTGGCTCGCGCCGCTGGTTATCGCGTCAGTGTTCATCGCGCTCATATCGACGATCTACATCGGCTCGGTCGTCAATCCGGCCGGACATCTTCACGGCCTCCCGGTGATGCTCGTCAATGAGGACCGAGGCGCGGTCGTGCAGGGGCGCCGCGTTGATGTGGGGGTAAGCCTCGCGAGCGGAGTGGAGGGCTCCGCGGCGCTCACCAGTCGCCTGAAGCTTCGCTCGGCCACGCTCGCACAAGCCAGGGCGACGATGGACAAGGGCGGCGCCTATGCCACGGTGGTCGTCCCCGCGACGCTCACCCGCTCGCTGTTGCTAGCCGCTGGTGTCCACACTCCCGGTAGCTCGCCACCCACGCAGGCAAAGGTCGAACTGCAGGAGAACCCACGGCTGGGCAACCTCGGTGTGAACCTCGCGGCCGGAGTGATCACGCCCGCGATCGCCCAGATCTCACCACGGGTGGGCAAGCAGCTCTCAGCGCTCGCGTCGACCAAGGTGCGTGCCAACCCGGTGATCGCGGCACAGATCGCGAATCCGCTCGTGCTCGCGACCACGACCTACCGTCCGCTGCCCGACCACTCCGCGCTAGGGCTCTCAGCCTTCTACATCGCGCTGCTCTCGATCCTCTCCGGCTTCATCGCAGCGACACTGATCAACTCCTCGATCGACTCAGCGCTCGGCTACTCCACCACGGAGATCGGTCCGCGCTGGCGCCAACGCCGACCGATTGCGATCTCAAGGCGCCAGACGCTGCTGACGAAGTGGGCCATCGCCGCGATCGTCGTGCCCGTTCTCACCGCGATTCTCGTTCTGATCGCGGCCGGCGCCCTGGGCATGTATGCGCCACACGTCGTTCTGCTCTGGCTGCTAGCGACGCTCGCGGCGCTGATGATCGCCACCGGCACGCTCACGCTGCTCGCCGCCTTCGGCGCAATCGGCCAACTGCTGGCGATGCTCCTGCTCATCTACCTATCGCTCGCGTCCTCGGGTGGCACCGTCCCCATCCAGGCGCTTCCAGGGTTCTTCAACGTTGTCGGTCACGTCGAGCCGCTACGCAACGTGCTGATGGGAACGCGCGCGATCCTGTACTTCGACGCCAAAGGCGACGCCGGCCTCACGCACTCGCTCGTCGTCATTTCCGCAGAGTTCGTCTTCTGGGCAACCATCGGTCTCGCGATCACCGGCTGGTATGACCGCCGCAAACTCGACCGCATCTCACCCGACATCCTCAGCTATGTAGAGCGCGCCATCGACGGCGCGGCGGAGCGCGGAGCGGTGGAGCCGGGCGGCAGATGAGCCACGCTGCGAGCAGAATACCCCGAGTGGGCACAGTCGGAGGTGTCATGCGAGTTGGATTGCGACGAAGCCGGCGTACAGGGCGATGACTGCTGCGGCTTCGGGCCTACGTATGCCGTGGTCCTTCGCCAGCGCTAGGAGGCATACGCAGGTCATCGCGACTAGCCAGCCGAGTTGGAGCTTCGCTGTCGATGAGGGTGCGGTGAATGTCACGAACAGCGATGGTGCGATCACACCGGCAGCGAGGTTGAGTGTGTTGCTGTTGAACGTCTCGCCTACTAGAGCCGCGCCGCGGCCTGCGAGGCCCAGCCGGATCGCTGTGACTGCGTTTGGCAGGCTCGTGAGCGGTGCGAGGATCAGTATTCCGAGGACGGCTGTGGAGATGCCCCAGTGTTCGCCGAGCGCCAAGGCTGCCTGTACCATCCCCACACTGCCGGCCACGATCAGCGCCACGTCCATCACGATCAGTCCCAGCAGGTGATGTGTGGGATCGTCCGATGTGGTGCTGCGCGGTGGGTTTGGCGGCTTCTGGTCGTGTGTGCCGGCAAGCCTCCCAAGGAAACGGTTTGCTCCGCAGACGACCAGCAAGTAGGGGATCAGTACGCAAGCGGTGAGGGCTACTGCCGGAAGGGGCGCTATCCAGCCCAGCAGGACCGCTACGCCGAGCAGCATCACGCAGGCGCCGGCTACGCCCTCCAGTAGCAGCGTGTCGCGCGAGAGTCGCACGCTGCCGGCCAGCAGTCCGGTCAGGCCGATCATTGCCGCCAAGTTGAAGGCGTTGGAGCCGACCAGCACACCGACGCTGACGCTGTGCTCGCCCTTCATCAGCGCGTACAGCGCTGAGGAGATCTCAGGGCCGTCGGCCGCCAGAGCGCTCAGCAGGCCGATCAGGGCCTCGGGGAAGCCGAACCGCGTCCCTAGCCGGTCGAGTCGGCGCGCAAACATGCGCGCGGCAAAGAGCGTCGCCAACAGCGATGCCAAGAACAGCGGGACCGCGGCAATCGAGGTCACGGGGGAAGCTCCTAAACGGGTCGGGTCGATAACGCCGACCAGGCTTCCCGGCACACCAACGAACACCATAGTTACTGCGCTCGGTGTATGGAGCTACGCCCGTACTGCGCTCAGCCGGTTGGCTTCCCAGCGGGGCTAGGTGACGTGCCCAGGGACGTTGCGAACGCTGTGAGGTAGGTCCGGGCCTGCCGAGAGGCTGTGGGTGTCAAAGCTCACGACCTCAAGGAAGGCCCGGGATGCAACACGCTAACGCTCCGCTGACCGCGCATGGCAGGCTGCGCATGGTCCTGTTGGTTGAGGAGGAAGGGTTCACGTTGCAGGCGGCTGCAGCCGCCTGCAACGTGGCGAAGTCGACGTGCTGGGAGTGGGTGCGTCGCTGGCGGGCGGCCAGCGAGCCCGAGCGAGTCACGCTGAGCGCTCTGAAGGACCGCAGCTCCCGGCCGCACCGCAGCCCCTGCCAGGTGGGTGAGCAAGAGGCAGCGCGAATTTGCGAGCGTCGCAAGCACACCGGCTGGAGCCCCAGGCGACTCGCCGAAGAGCTGGACATCGAACGACCCCATTCCACGATCCACCAGGTGCTGCGCCGTGGTGGCTGCTCGCGGCGGCCGCGACCGCAGGCGCCTGCGGTAGTGCGCTATGAGTGGCCGTGCCCGGGGAATCTACTGCACATGGACGTCAAGAAGCTCGGGAAGTTCACCGAGCCGGGGCACGCCGTGACCGGCGATCGCACCAGACGCTCAAGACGTGTGGGCTGGGAGTACGTGCACTCGATCATCGATGATTGCTCCCGGCTGGCCTACTCGGAGATCCACGCTGACGAGACCGCGGCCACGGTCACCGCGTTCACTTCCCGTGCTCTGGACTGGTTCCTGGATCAAGGGATCGTCTGCGAGCGGCTGATGACCGACAACGCGTTCGCCTACACCCAGAGCAAGGCTTTCAAGCAGCTGCTGTGGGGACGAGCGATCCAGCACATCCGCACACGCCCCTACACGCCAAGGACCAACGGGAAGGTCGAGCGCTTCCACCAGACCCTCACGCGGGAGTGGGCCTACGCACTCGAATACGCCACCTCCGACGCCCGCGCGCAAGCACTGCCACACTGGATCGACCACTACAACGAGCGCCGCACCCACTCAGCGCTCGGCAACCGGCCACCACGCGCCCGCGTTCGGGACGTCACCGGGCACAACAGCTAGGCGGGCTGTGTCGCTTGCTCGGCTTTGCCGGCGCGTTCGGCGCGGCGGTGTAGCTGGCTGCGGTAGATGGTGTCGTCGAAGTGCTCGACGATCAGTGTCGCGATGCCGACCGCGACCATCGCTGGCGCGAGCGCCTCGAAACTGCCGGTCATCTCGCTGACCATCAGCATCATCGCGAGCGGTGCTCTGGCGATCGAGCCGAAGCACGCCATCATCGCGACGATCACGAACGCGGCCGGGTCGTGGGGGATGCCGGGGGCGATCGGGGCGAGCAGCCGCCAGATGGCCGCTCCGGTGAACGCGCCGATCACCATGCCGGGGCCGAAGATGCCGCCTGAGCCGCCGGAGCCGATCGAGAGCGTTGTCGCGAGCATCTTGGCGAGCGGTAGCGCCAGCACGATCCAGAGCGGGATCGACAGCAGCGAACGGCTGAGGCCGCGCTGTATCCAGCCGTAGCCGGTGCCCAGCACCTGGGGCATGACGAGCGCGATCAGCCCGACGGTGAGCCCCCCGATCGCCGGCTTGAGAAAACGGCTGACGGGCAGGCGTGCGAACAGGTAGACGCCGCCGTAGAAGCTCTTGGCGTAGAGCAGGCCGACCCCGCCGCAGATCACGCCGATCAGCGCGAACCAGGCGAGCTGGATCGGCTCGTGAAAGTGATAGCTGCTCGCGGCGAACCCGAACAGCGGCGTAAAGCCATAGACAGCGGAGAAGACCGTGTAGCCCACGATCGAGGCGATGAACCCAGGGACCAGCGCCGAAATGTCCATGTCGTCGCGGTAAAGCAGCTCGGCGGCGAGCAGCGCGCCGCCGAGCGGGGCGCCGAAGATCGAGCCGATGCCAGACCCGATGCCGACCGAAACCGCGATCCTGCCGTCCTCCGGTGAGAGGTCGAGCACGCGCGCAAGCAGTGACCCGAAGCCCGCGCTGATCTGAGCGGTCGGTCCCTCACGACCGCCCGAGCCACCCGAGCCGATCGTGACCGCCGAGGCGATGATCTTCACGAGCACCGTGCGAACACGCACGCTGCGAGGGTCGTGGTGGACGGCCGAGATCGCTGCATCGGTGCCATGTCCCTCAGCCTCCGGCGCAAACGTGAACACAAGCACCCCGGAAACCAGGCCGCCCAGCGCGACGATCGCCGGCAGCAGCCACGAGTGTCCGACCTGCGAGCGCAGGTTGTTTCCCTCCGTAAATGGAGTGGGCACCTTGTAGCCCGCAAGCTCCCCCAGCAGCAGATGGGTTGCGAGTGAGAGCGCAGCGTAAAAAACGATGGCGCCGAGCCCCGCGACGATGCCGAGCAGCGTGCCGAGCAGCAGCCATCTACGCAGATAGCTCATCGACCCGACGCGCCGTGCCAGGTGCTTGCGCAGCGAGGATGCGTGACCGCGCCAAGCGGCTGCGAGGGTGCTCATCGACGCCTTTACAGGTTCCAGCCCACGGCCCAGTCAGCGTGCGGCAGCTCGCCAGCAGCGTCAGCGAACAGCCGGAACGCCTCGACCAGCGAGGCGAGCCGGTCGCTAGGCACGTCCTTCAACAGCGCGGCGATCTCCCTGCGGCGACGCTGCGTGACGGTCTGAACCAGCTCCTTGCCCGCGTCGGTGAGGCCCAGCACCACTTGACGACGGTCAGAGGGGTTCGCCTGCCGCTCCACCAGGAGCTTGCGGACTAGCCGATCGCACATCCGCGTCGCCGTCGGCGCGCTCACTCCGAGAGCGCCGGCAAGAGTCGCCGCGGGCTGCGGACCGCGTGTGCCGAGCACCACGAGCATCCGGTACTGCGGCAGCGTCACGTCCTCCTCGCAATCGGCGAGCGAACGCGCCGCGAGCCCCACGAGCGCACGCGAGGCTGTGATCGCCGCGTCTAGTACCTCCTCGATTGCGACCCTCGAGGAGCCGGCTCGCGTTCTCTCCGAAGATGATTGCATACACTAAATATTAGCTTAGGCACGGTCTGGTGCCGGGGTGACCGCGCGCCGTACCGCAGCGTCGTCCCAGGCGACCTTCGTTGGTCGTGAGGGGACTTGCCCTCGACAGCCCGGCGTGTTTGACGGCCAACCCGCTGCCGCGTGGTCTACCGCGCCTCTTGAGATCGCTTCTCAGCTCAGCTCAGCTCAGCTCTGCTCTGATCGCCCGCCCCAAGATCAAGGAGCCCACGATGGACGACGACGCGAAGCGCGCGCACGAGCAGGAGCTGGCGAACCTCGGACGTGCTTTCCGCGAGGCACGCGAACGGAGCGGCCTCAGCGAGCGCGAGGTCGCAGACGCCGTGCGCGGCATATCCCTCGATGGCATACGCAAGATCGAGGCCGGCGAGCGCCCGAGCTTCAACTATGGGCAGATAATCCGCCTGGTCCGTGCGCTCGGCGTCGAACCATCGACCATCTTTGTCCGGGCAGAAAGCCTCGAAGCAGAGTGACCGCGCCAACGGCATCCGTTTCGGGGAGCAAGATGCTCGGGATGCAAGTCGTTGGCTCAGACGTGTTCCGAGAGGCGCTCGCGCCGACGATCGGCGCGGTGCGTGACTTGGCGGATGCTGTCGGCGAGCGCGCCGGACGGCACGGGCACCAGCCAAGCGCCAGCTCAAGGGCAATGGAGGAGATCGCCGTCGAAGCGCAGTTCGCCGCGCGGTCGGAAGGCTGGCAGGAGCCGATCAGGGACACGCACACCTTCGGCGGCACGACGCTGACCGCCGCTGCCGACTTCGCGCGAAGCTTCGCCGTCCTGCTCGACGCCGACCCGACGCCCGTCTATGGGCATCTAGTCGTGGCGCGCAGCGTGTTCGACGCCAGCGTTGTCGCGGCGTGGCTGAACGATCCGAAGGCCGACGCGACCGAGCGAGTCAAGCGCGGACTCTGCGAGCAGCTATACAGCGCAATGGAGCTTGTGCGGCTTCGCCTTGCCGCCGAGCGCCGCGACTTCTGGAAGGCGCGCGCAGCGGCTCTCGGCTGGACCGTCAAAACACCGAACAGCAAGCCGGAGATCGAGGGCACGAGCCGGCCGTCGGTCCCGAAGGGTCTATCCGAGCTTCTTGTTGAGGACGGCGACGCCCGGATCGGCCGGGCTCAGTGGAGCTACCTCTCGTCCGTCTCGCACGTCACTTGGTACGGCCTGCGGCAAGCCCTGCCGAGCACCGCGCCGCCGCCCGGCATCGTTCCTAGCCCTGCCTCGTTTGAGACAACCTCATCGTCCGTGCGAACGCAGGTCGTGTGCGTGCTCCGGGCGCTTCGCAAGGCTGCCGATGCGCGGTTCATCCTTATGGGGTGGGCCGACGACGACTGGCGCGCCGCGAGCGCGCGAGCCGAACAGCACGAGATCGCACTGATGCAGGCCCACCAGCAGGGCAACGCGTGATGCCCGCTACGACCACCTGCGGTCCCAAGGCCAAGGACCGCAAGCCAAGCCGACGCATGGCGCCGGGACGACCCTTGATTTGGGACCGCACAGGGACCGCAAGAGCCTCGAAAACCGCATAACAAAGCCGATCTGAACCGCTCGCCCCGATTTTTTGCGTGTCTCCCCACCTAGAAAGGTCATTTCGGGGGCCGAAACGGGACAAAAATCTTCGGTCGAGTCTGCTTGAGGCGAACGAAGGCGAATAGGTGCGAAACCAGCCACGCCCGCGAGGCTCAGTCAGTGACTACGTGGCTGAGGTATCTGAGCTGGAGAGCCGTAGCGCTCGCGCAGCCAAGCCTCGACCTCTGAGATCCGATAGCGGCTCATGCCGCCAGTGGACAGACGCGGAAGGCCGAGCGGCTGTTGAAGCTCGATCCAGCGTGGCGTCACGCTCAGATGGTCTGCAAGCTGTCGCTTAGTCACCCAGGGCTCGGGCGGCTGGTGCTCGTGCTCGGGATCATGCTTCATGGGCTGCGAGATGAGATCAGATCGCCGCTGGGGTCTCAACCCCTCGCCAGAGGACGCAGACGAGGCCGTGATCCAGGCAGGCTCAGTGCCTGGGTGCCTCGCTATCGACTCACGACGGTGCTAGGTGGACCATCCCGTGGTGAATGCGTCGGTTACTTCTCGTCGTGCTTCCGGGGGCACAGCGTGGAGTTCCATTAGGTCGTAGAGACGCTTGCCGGGGCCTGTGAGCGTGAGGCCTGTGATGCCTACGCCGCTCGCGTCAACGAATGTGGCCCCTCCGCGTTGCGGACTGCCGCCAGGTTGACCGCGACCTACGAGACCAAGACGCTCAAGCTCATCGACCTCGATTGCCAGCTCTTCGCTGAAAAGCAGTTGCTTTCGCGGCTCCTCCTGAGCCGCCGCCTCGGCTATTGGCACGGCGTCGTGGTCCCATATGACCGCCATCAGCGCGAGTTGCCTGTACGTCAGTCGTTGAGCGAGTGCGATTGCGTAGTTGGCGTGCGCTCTGCTTGTCGTTGCATCGAAGGCGAGCGCTGCGTAGAGCTTGCCCAGATGTGTGACCTTGCGCTCCTCGTAGGCATCGGCGGCGGCGTGCAGGACTCCCTCAAGCAACTCCTCTGCTGCTGGACGACCACCCATCCTCGTGTCGAAGAATCCGTCCGCCCGCAGCGATTCTCCCGCATGGAGACGACGCGAGATCTCCTCAGCGGCGATGGCATAGGCGGCGCCGGTGCGGATGCGTTGCCTGGGAGCAAACATGCGCTTCTGGATGTCTGCTCCTAGCCGACGCAGCAGACGCGTAGCCGTCACGCTGGCCGCTGCGCCGCCGAACGCGCCTGGTGGACCACCAATGAGGCCAACTGCGGCACCAATCGACGCGGCGGCCAGTTCGGCTCCGCCTTCGATCAACCGAGTCGCTCGCTGCGTTTCTTCGGCCTCCGATGGGGCAACAGGCATCATGCTTGTTGGGTCTAGCGTTTTGGCATCTGGCCGTGCAACCGCTGATGGGCGAGCTGGTAAACAGTTGCGCGTCGTGAGTCGTGGGGTTGATGGCGCACGCCGAACGCTAGATAAGCAAGGCGTGGCTGTCCATCAACACTGATCGCACGAAAGACCATGCCGAAGCGGCCCGCTGGCGGTGGAAGGTAGACCTTGGCGCAGTTGGCAAGCACCGTCCCATCGTGACCTTGATCCTGTACGCGCCGCATGTGCTCGAACGGAATTCCGTTCCGCTCGTATTCGCGCCTAGCGGCTTCGGCGGCTTGGCGCCCTGCCGGCGTGGTGCGCGCTAGGTCTTCGGCCCAGGCGCCTTGATCGAAGTGCGCGGGGAAGCCGCGCTGTCCGGCTGAGGGCAATGGCTATGGCTCGTCGTCGGGCGGCAGCATGTGGGGCTCGTGCTCGGTCCAGAACTCGGCGGACTCGTCAGGTGTCATCTCCCGGCCACCGGAGCGTTCAAGGATCGCCTCCCAGGAGGTGTCAGGCACGAGCGTCAGCTCGCCGCCCGCACGCTGGTCGGTCACGACGTAGCGCCCGCTTATGTCGCCGCTGAGCTTGACATGCGCATGCTCGGCCATGCCTCCATGATGGCAGGTGGCCGGGCGAGCTGAGTGCAAGACGGGTTGCGCGTAAACGACTATTCAGGTGTGGCGCACAAGTCCAATCGAAAGCGCAGGCGAGATGGGATCCTCGCGGACCATCATCGGCGAAAGAAGGTGTTGGTCCTTCCGCTGATGGCGGTCGGCCCGATGCGCTCGCATTCGTGGCACCTCGAGATGCTGCCAGACTTCTTGTGGATCGCTCTGATGCTTGGGCGCAGGTCAGAGTGGGGCGCCGCATATCGTGCGCTGAACGTCCTTGATCGGTTTGTACCGGAAGGGTCGCGCTTCGCTGACGGGCGGCTGAGCACGTTCGCCCTCGTACCGAAGGATAGCCGGGATGCAGCACGGCGAGCGCTGCGAACGGAGGCTCCCCACGCACTCCCAAGCACATTCGGTCACGCCCTCGGACTGTATCCGGAATGCCCCGCGATTTGGCTATACGAGGACTGGCTGATTGATCACGAGCCCGACGCGAACGTGGGACTTCCCCTGCTCCGATCGCTCGTTGCCGATAACGCCGACAAGTACAGTGTGCGCTCGACGCGGCTGCGCATGGCGGCCTTCTCACGTCGAGTCACGCACGGCCGCCTTTCCCATCCCGGAACCGGAGTCCACGAACTCATCCCGAAGTACCCAGGCGGCCTGACCAAAGACGAGCAAGGCCAAGTGGAGTCCGCGATCCGGGCTATGTGGCTCGCCTCCTTCGGCCAGGAGTAGCCGGGGAACCCGAGCTTCTGGACTGGCCACGCGCCTTCTGGCGGCGCAACCGCGAACTCGTCGCCTGCCGTGCGGTTTTTCAACGAGAGGAGATAACAATGCCTGAGACCGACGGCCCGCTGGCCCCCGAGCCGCTGATGCAGGTGTCCGAGATGCACGCGATCCTCGTTGCCGTCGATCAGCTTGGGGAGCGCTTGCGTACAGAGCAGACCGCGTTCCTCAATGATCCAGAGTGTGACGAGACCAACGAGGTGCTGCTCGGGCTGGCCTCTCGTATGTACCGCTTGCTCTCCGGTTTCCTTGCTCGTCCCACCGTCTGGGTGCCGGATACGGCCGCGCTCCATCTGCGCCCGCTTGTGGACGCTCGAATCCTCGCGGGCTGGCTGCTCGTAAAAGAACGACCCGGCGATATTCGAGGCTTACCGTTCACACGGGCTCGGGCGGCTCAAGCTGCTCCGAGAACACATCAAGGAGGATCTTGGCGACGATCCGCCGGAGGGCGCACGCGAGATGCTTGAGCACTTCGACCGCCGCGTGAATCTTGAGACCGAGGAGTGGAGCCAGTCGGTCAACCTTGGAGCCGCCTTCACGGACGTTAGCCAGCGGGAGATGGCGATCCAGGCTGGTCTAAACCTGGATCCACCGGTGTTGTCCGGGTTGGGGTGTTGAATGACCTCCTGAATCGGGCTTGGTAGCGACAGATTGCGGCTGTCGCGGCCCGGGATCAGGAGGTCACTCGTATGGTGCAGGATGACGAGCGGGTCGGACTGGACGGTGTGCGGGTCGTTTTTGATGATGAGCGGCTGGTTTCTGATGCGGGGATCGCGCTCGTTGCGACGCTCGCGGGGCGGCTTGGGATCGAGGCTCTCGTGGGGCGGTTCGTGGCGCTTCGGCGTGATCTGCCGGGCGCTGCGAATCCGGGCCGCAAGGTGATGGCGCTCGTGTTCGCGATGCTGCTCGGCGCTGACTCGATCGATGATTGTGATGTGCTGCGGGCCGGTCGCACGCGTCGATTGTTGGGTGGCTGGCTACCGGCGCCCTCGACACTCGGAACGTTTTTGCGGGCGTTTACTTTCGGACATGTGCGCCAGCTCGACCGAGTACTCGATCAGGCGCTGGTGCGCGCGTGGCGGGCAGGCGCTGGCCCGGGCGCCGAGCGGCTGATCGTTGACGTGGACAGCTTTATCGGCCAGGCCTACGGCTACAAGAAGGAGGGTGTCGGTTTTGGGTACACCAAACAGCGCGGATACCACCCGCTGCTCGCCTCCAGGGCCGGGACCGGTGAGGTTCTGCACGTTCGGTTGCGCAAGGGGCAGGCGAACACCCAGCGCGGTGTCGTTCGCTTCACCGAGGAGCTGATCGCCCGCATGGCGCGGGCAGGCGCGAGCGGCGAGAAGCTCCTGCGGGCCGACTCGGGGTTCTGGAACAGCAAGCTGATCGCAAGGCTTCAGAGCGCCGGGTGGTCCTATTCGATCAGTGTGCGCCTGCAGTTCTGGGTTCCCGACGCCATCAAGCAGATCCCCGAGAAGGCGTGGCAGCCCCTGGAGGACTACCCCAAGGACGGCGAAGCGCAGATCGCTGAGACGACCGCTCACGGACGACGGCTGATCGTCCGTCGCACCCGGCTCATCGGGCCGCAAGCAGAGCTGTGGCCGGACTGGCGGTATTTCCCCCTCATCACCAACCGCACCGAGGCATTGGAGGTCGTGGAGGCCGAGCACCGCCAGCACGCCGTCGTCGAGCTCACGATCCGCGACCTCAAAGACCAGGCGCTCGCGCACTTCCCCTCCGGCCAGTTCAACGCCAACAGCGCCTGGACAGTGATCGCCGCCATCGCGCACAACCTGCTGCGCTGGACCACGGCGATCGGACTGTCGAGCGAGACCGTGCGCGTCGCGCGCACCATGCGCCGCCGGCTGCTTCGGATACCAGGCCGCCTGACCCGCACGGGCCGCCAGTGGACGCTTCACCTTCCCGCTCGCTGGCCGTGGCAACACGACTTCACCAGAGCGCTCGCCCGCATCCGCGGGCTACCAGAACTCACCTGAGCGCGCAAAACACCACGACCGACGACCAGCCAAGCAACACGTCGACACGGCGCGCTCAGCGCCACCCGAAAACACACCCCCCAAGTCCCCCGAGAAGACGCCCGCCGCTCCTCACGCCGACAAAACACCAACAAGGCCCCCCAAACCCACACCAACAGCACCAATCACCCCCCACCAGGCAGCCGCGCGGTGGATCCAGGCTAAAGCGCGAGTACGACCTGTCCTACGCACCGTTGTCGGCCGAGAATCACGGCGATTGGTCCTCCGTTCGAGACAGCGATGCCGTGCTTTGTGCAGAGCCCCTGCACGGCGCGCATCGCGTGGGGCGGTTTGGGAAGCCATCTCGCACCCTTCGACCAGAGCCGGTGTTCGCTGCTCTTTCCCTCGCGCGGGACGGGATTTGCAACGTATTCGATCACTACGGGCGAGATGTGCGGCAGGACTTCGATCCCGTGGAGCAAGCTCTTTCTCATGCCGTATACGAGGACACCGAGAGGCGGCCCAGCCGTGACGGAGGCTGATACGGGCGTTCACGATGGCATACGCACGGCCTCGGGCTGACGGATGCCCGGCATGGAGGCGGCATGGCCGTAGCAAATCGGTAGCAGAGGCCCAGAATCCCCGTATCCAAGCCAACTCTAACCGTTCGCCCCGATAGATGGCTCACAGCCACATTATACTTGTGCGAAAAGCTACATAGCGGTGGTAGTTGAACCAGGGCGGGTTGGCCGCTGGCCGCTGGCTTGGGGCCACAGGGCCGAGGCGTGGTCCCTGATAGATTGCCGGTTCGTGGAGGTCACAACGAGCACGGCGCACCACGCCGCCCACAAGCGGCCAACAGACAGAGACTCCGCACCGCAAGCCCGGCTGTCCAGAGGGGTCGGTAGGCACTGGTTGCGTCGCCTGCTGCTAGTCGGCTTGGCCGTATCGGCGTTGCCCGCCACAGTGTTCGCGTCGGTCGCTGACGCGGGCGGCGGTGGCAGAAAGATCTACAAGGTGCCGGACTTGGCCGTACCCGCATCTGAGGACATCAAAGAGGCGGCCGTAATTCCGGTGGTGATGACGCTGCCTAAGGGAATGACTTACTACGGCGGCACTCAAACGGTTGCGTGAGTGTCATGCGGCTGCGGCGTAGCGGACGTGTTGCTCTTGGAAGTATCTGGTAACAATGTTGGGTTGGCGTTGGCGGCTGCGCAGGTAGGAGCGGGTGTCGCCGATGAGTTCGTCGCGTGTTGTTGGCCGTCGGCGTCCGAGAGCACCAGCCTTGACATCTTGGTTGAGAAGCTCATCAGGGTTCAGCTCGGGGCTGTACGGAGGCAGGAAATAAAGCGCCAAGAGGTGAGCATACTTCGCGACGAATTGTGTGACCTTCTTCGCCCGGTGGGAAGGGTGACCATCGACGATCAGGTAGAGCTTGCGTCCCTTGGCTTGGCGAATCAGGCGGCGAAGGAAACTGATGAACAACTCGGCGTTCGCCTTACCCGTGAAAACCATGAACTGCAATGCGCCCTGATTGGAGATGGCCGAGATAACGTTGCAGCTAAACCTGGATCCACCGCGCGGCTGCCTGGTGGGGGGTGATTGGTGCTGTTGGTGTGGGTTTGGGGGGCCTCGTTGGTGTTTTGTCGGCGTGAGGAGCGGCGGGCGTCTTCTCGGGGGACTTGGGGGGTGTGTTTTCGGGTGGCGCTGAGCGCGCCGTGTCGACGTGTTGCTTGGCTGGTCGTCGGTCGTGGTGTTTTGCGCGCTCAGGTGAGTTCTGGTAGCCCGCGGATGCGGGCGAGCGCTCTGGTGAAGTCGTGTTGCCACGGCCAGCGAGCGGGAAGGTGAAGCGTCCACTGGCGGCCCGTGCGGGTCAGGCGGCCTGGTATCCGAAGCAGCCGGCGGCGCATGGTGCGCGCGACGCGCACGGTCTCGCTCGACAGTCCGATCGCCGTGGTCCAGCGCAGCAGGTTGTGCGCGATGGCGGCGATCACTGTCCAGGCGCTGTTGGCGTTGAACTGGCCGGAGGGGAAGTGCGCGAGCGCCTGGTCTTTGAGGTCGCGGATCGTGAGCTCGACGACGGCGTGCTGGCGGTGCTCGGCCTCCACGACCTCCAATGCCTCGGTGCGGTTGGTGATGAGGGGGAAATACCGCCAGTCCGGCCACAGCTCTGCTTGCGGCCCGATGAGCCGGGTGCGACGGACGATCAGCCGTCGTCCGTGAGCGGTCGTCTCAGCGATCTGCGCTTCGCCGTCCTTGGGGTAGTCCTCCAGGGGCTGCCACGCCTTCTCGGGGATCTGCTTGATGGCGTCGGGAACCCAGAACTGCAGGCGCACACTGATCGAATAGGACCACCCGGCGCTCTGAAGCCTTGCGATCAGCTTGCTGTTCCAGAACCCCGAGTCGGCCCGCAGGAGCTTCTCGCCGCTCGCGCCTGCCCGCGCCATGCGGGCGATCAGCTCCTCGGTGAAGCGAACGACACCGCGCTGGGTGTTCGCCTGCCCCTTGCGCAACCGAACGTGCAGAACCTCACCGGTCCCGGCCCTGGAGGCGAGCAGCGGGTGGTATCCGCGCTGTTTGGTGTACCCAAAACCGACACCCTCCTTCTTGTAGCCGTAGGCCTGGCCGATAAAGCTGTCCACGTCAACGATCAGCCGCTCGGCGCCCGGGCCAGCGCCTGCCCGCCACGCGCGCACCAGCGCCTGATCGAGTACTCGGTCGAGCTGGCGCACATGTCCGAAAGTAAACGCCCGCAAAAACGTTCCGAGTGTCGAGGGCGCCGGTAGCCAGCCACCCAACAATCGACGCGTGCGACCGGCCCGCAGCACATCACAATCATCGATCGAGTCAGCGCCGAGCAGCATCGCGAACACGAGCGCCATCACCTTGCGGCCCGGATTCGCAGCGCCCGGCAGATCACGCCGAAGCGCCACGAACCGCCCCACGAGAGCCTCGATCCCAAGCCGCCCCGCGAGCGTCGCAACGAGCGCGATCCCCGCATCAGAAACCAGCCGCTCATCATCAAAAACGACCCGCACACCGTCCAGTCCGACCCGCTCGTCATCCTGCACCATACGAGTGACCTCCTGATCCCGGGCCGCGACAGCCGCAATCTGTCGCTACCAAGCCCGATTCAGGAGGTCATTCAACACCCCAACCCGGACAACACCGGTGGATCCAGGCTAAAACGCTGGCCGGTGCCAGGGATCACGGGTGTCTTGCCGCGTGGGCTCCATGAGGTACCGGTCGTGTGATCAGAGCGCAATCCCATCTCGTCGCCCCACAAGATCTGTGCCTTCTCACGCTTGGCTTTCCGCGCGAGCGCGGGGTAGATCTCATCGAGTCACGCCTGCACCACCTGCGGGTTCTGCTCAAACGCGCGACGGACAGGCTTCTGCGGCGTGAAGCCCCAACGCCGCAAGTATTTGCCGACCGTCGTGAGCGCCAGGTGAACACCAAAACGCCGCTCGATGTAATCGCGCACAGCCTCCCTCGTCCACAAGAAGAACGGGAGTCGCAACTGGTCAGGGTTTTTCTCGCGGATCGCTCTGGCTACCTGTGCCTGCTGCCACGGCGCCAACGCCATCTGCTCCGTCGGACGGCGACCTCGCTGGCCCGCCGCCAAACCGGCATCCCCCGCCTGGCGGTGACGGCGCATCCAGTTACCGATCGTCGTCTCCGATACTTCAAAGCGCCGACTCGCCTCAAGGTAAGTCATACCCTCGCTTACCGCCTTCACCGCGAGACGGCGAACCCGCTCCTGCTCAGCCTGCTGCCACGATCGCGCATCGACCCTATCCACACCACGAAGCCTATCACATCACACCACTATTTGTGCATCGGAGTAGTATGTGCCGTTCCGGATAACCCAGCGCCATCCCTTTCCCTCCGGTAACGGTGGCTGGTTTCAGGGCGGCGGATATGCGTCGGGGTATAACCAACGCTTCCAGACCGCAACGCCGAATAACGGTTCCATCGACAGTACCCTCTTCGCGTTCGGATAGCAGAAACCCCGCCCCGGCAGTTGTAGCGACATGACGCACGGAACCGGCACAGCCAGCAGCGTCGGGAACGTACAACTGTGCCGGTTCTACTTTCGGACTTACGCCGGTGGCTTGGGTCAGCAGAACGAGATTCTGTGGAAGCCGTCGCTTCAGGGCTATCTCGTTCTGAGCTTGACCTTCAATTATCGGGCAACTAAGCAGGACCTTTACCCGGCGAACTTCGATATCCGCGTCTTCACGGAGGCGCTCGCGATAATGGAGTTTGCGAACCGAGTGGGCTGATTCTCGTTGGTCCGAACGGTCGTACTGTCCGGCGGTTCCACCAGGGCCGTTCAGAAGTACAGCTCATAGGACGGGACCCAGGTGCAGTCGCTGTCCAGCGCGATGCCGTAGCGCTCGGCCAGCTCTGCTCGGTCGGTGATGGCCTTCGCCTGAGGGAAGTCGGCAGAGAATCCGTAGGCTCGGTGCAGGGGCGCAAGCTCGGCTATCCGTTTGGAGATGTACTTGGCGCAGTAGCCCGCGTGCTGGCGCTCGGCGACGACGAGCTTGTTCTGAATGCCGAACCCGCTCTTGACCAGCAGCTCGCGCCACTCGGCCAGACCGTCAGCGAACCACGGCAGGTGTGCGATGCCGTGGAAGTGCAGCGTTCCGTTCCGCTGGCGTTGTAGCACCCACCCGTATGCACCGAGATAGTCCCGGTAGCGAAGCCGCGCGACGAGCGAGCGCCACGACTGGTGCGCTTCGGATTCGTCGGGAGCGTCAGCGAGCCGGAACGTGAGCGTGAAGAACATTGGCATCTTGTCATCCGGCACATTCTCGACGCCGGCAATCAGTCGCTCCGTCAGCGTTATCTGCTTCCAGAGCGCGCACCCAGGACAAGTCCGCCATCTTTTGCACCGCACGGTGATGTCTTCGCCGTGGTTCAAGCATGTGAGCCGGAATGGGTTTGAGCACGCGAACGGTGACTCGTTTTTGCACTTGTTCGTAATGCTCCCTGCGGTCGCATTCAAGGAAATATTGAACAGGTCATCAGGCATAGGTCGAGCCTGCCACGCGCACGGACGTTTCAGCTTTCCTTGGTGGCCGCCCCTTCGGGGCGGTCCCGCCTCGGCTCGGCCTCGCGGCCTCGCCTGCGGCGGGCCGTACCACGCCTCACGGTGCCGTCAAGGGCCTCGCCCTCGGCCGGGCCGCCCTGCGGGTGACAGCTCCGTGATGGCGTGGTTACGTGGCGGTCATGTTGGGGCAATAGCTCATTCCACAATCAGCCCGGACGTGCGAGCTTCTGCGTACAGGTCGTCAAGATGGCTCTTGGCGTTCAGAAAGACAGCCTGCCGCTCGTCGTCTTCGACTATGGCTACGCCGTCGGGCATCGCCGCATCGCGCAGCAGGGCGTAGAGTCCTTCCATAGCCTCGCTGAACTCATCGGGCGTCGGCATCGTGCGGTTGGCGAGCAAGCTGCTCCAGAGCGCCCGTAGAACATCGTTAAACCCAGGGGGCGCGACGGTTGGGTCAGCTATACAGGCCCGCAAGGCCGCGAGCTGTACGGCGCGGTACGGTGATGTGGGTTGGCCCGGAAACGGCCATCTGTGTCCGCTGCGCTTAGGCGCCATCTACGCCACCTCCTTTGTGTCGGCAATGCCAACCACTTGCAGCCGGTAAGCGTTGCCGCGTCCGTGGGAGGCGAGAGCGCGACCCGCCTCCAGCGAAGACGAAGTGCTACTGGCTCCAGCTCTTTGAGACTCGCCAGGTGCGAGGCGGTGTCGGCATCCAAGACGACGAGGTTCAGTGTTTCTCCGTTGTCATCGAGGACTGTGGCGAGTACCGACGGCGGATAGTCGCCGCTGCTCGGCAGTTCGTGGGTGCTGAGGAACTTCGCTTTCAATATCAACATCGTGCAACTCCTTGTCGTGTTTCTTCGACCATGCAGAAGCGCACGGTGTTTCAGGCGGCCTTTCGCATCGGCGGCACCGCGACGGGCAGTGAGGGAGCTTGCGTCGTCGAACTGACCATCGTTGCCAGTTGGCGCGCACTTTCGGACACGCTTTGTGGTCTGCGATGGCGATTGATGTACCCCTCAACGTCGTTGAGATAAATTGCGGTTGTCTCCAGCGATGAGTGGCCCATCGCGCGCTGAAGGGTGCGTAGGTCCATGCCGTGCCCGGGGCCAAGGAGCGCATGGGCGATGAGATTTGTGCAGGCGAACGTGCGACGCAACACCTGAACTGTCAGGTCGAACGGCGGGAGCAGGGAATCATCGAGTTGTTCCCCCTCCACGGCTCGCTCGGCGAGCGCTCGCACCTTGGCGGTCACGGTGAGCGCGGCCTTTGCGGAGCAATGCTTACTCGCGTCGCGTATAACGCGTTCGTTGTTCTTGCCATCCGCGAATCGCACCGCCATCGAAGGAAACATCCACGCTGAGGGACGCAGTGCCTGAGCGCGTTCATAGGTCCGCCATTCCTCCTGAAACTCGGGGCTCACGGGCACATAGCGCAGCTTGCCGTCGCCACGACCCTTGCCGATAATCTTTAGCTGTCCTTCCAAGGGGTTGAGCGCCTGGGGCTGAAAGCGTATGAGCTCGTCGGTGCGCGCGCCGGTGTTTAGAGCAGCCCACCACATGAAGCACTGCTGCGGTGTGAAGTGTTGCTCGGTGACGAACTCGCCTAGAGCCGCGACCTGCTCAGGACGCAGCCAGTCGCGGCGCGGCGGACTCGGCTGGGCCTTTGGCCAGCCGCTGAGCACCGTTTCGTCGGCCCAACCGTTTTCGATTGCATACACCAACAGTCCGGACAGGGCAGAGCGACCATTCTTGAATGTGCTCGCCGAGAGCCCGGAGTGGCGTTGGTGAAGCCACGCCACGAACTCGTGGCCCTTCACTCGGTTGAAGCGCAGGTCGCCCAGCTCTGAACGCGCAAGCGATACACCGGCGGCACGCTTTCCTACAACACGACCTGACGGTGCGCCCTGTAGGACGGAGACGAGCGAGCGGGTGTAGGTGTTCTGGCGGGACTGGATGAACAGCTCGACCGCTCGGGCGACCGTCGGAATGTCTCGCCTGGCTTGGGTGACTGACATTGCTCATACCTCCGTGCTTGGCGTTGGTATGAGCCATCTGCATCTGGACATGTCGGCACCGTAGGGGGCTGTATTGCCCTGACCGCCGGCCTATCCGTCCAGGCCCGGAGCGGTCAGGCCCTGCGGTGCGCCTACCGTGCCGGTCGGGGGCGATTTCGGCGCCGCCGCTCGGACATATCCATCCGCTACCACGCGCGCCTATGGAGACGCGAGCGGGAGGGTGAGTACCCCAGTTCGAATCTGGGCGCCCCGATTTTGGATTGGGCCCTCCACCTTAGAAAGGTCGGTTTGGGGGCCGAAACGGGACAAAGAACTTCGATCGAGTTGGGTTGAGGCGAACGAAGGCGAGCCGGTGCGAAGTCAGCGATTGGTCGCAAGCTTCCGTCACAGACAACGTGGCTCGGGTGTCTCTGCGGGGGAGCCGTAGCGCTCGCGCAGCCAAGCCTCGACCTCTGATATCCGATAGCGGCTCATGCCGGCAGTCGAGAGGTGTGGAAGGCCAAGCCGGTGCTGAAGCTCGATCCAGCGTGGCGTCACGCTCAGGTGATCGGCGAGCTGCCGCTTGGTCGCCCAAGGCTCGGGCGGTCGGTGGTCGTATTCGGGATCGTGCGCCATGAGGTTGCGCGATGAGATCAGATCGCGGCTTAGGTCTTACTACTTCGGCCTGGTAAATAGCCGTCAGGCGGCTTTGGCGTAGCTGACCTGGTTCTCCTCGAAGTAGCGTGCGACGATTCGAGGGGTGCGTTGGCGGGAGCGCAGGTAGCTGCGGGTCTCGCCGATCAGCTCGTCCTGGGTGTGGGGACGCCGGCGGCCGAGGGCGTTCGTCTTGACATCTTGGTTGAGCAGCTCGGTCGGGTTCAGCTCTGGGGCGTAGCCCGGCAGGAACTGAAGCTCGATCTGCTCTGCGTGCAGCTCGACCCACTGTTTCACCTTCTTGGAGCGGTGTACGGGATGCCCGTCGAGGATCAGGATGATCTTCTGGCCCTTGCTCTGGCGGACCAGACGCGAGAGGAAGTCGATGAACACGTCGGCGACGAATTTCTCCTTGAACACCCGGAAGGACAAGTGGCCCTTGTTGGAGATCGCGGATATCACGTTCGCGCCAAAGCGCTGACCGGTGCCCTCGATCACCGGGGTCCTGCCAACCGGACTCCACGAGCGTCCAGCGGTGTAATCGGAGCGCAAACCCATCTCATCCGCCCACAAGATCAGGGATTTCTCGCGGTACGCGCGCTCTTTGATCGCCGGGTAGCGCTCCTCCAGCCACCGCTTGACCATCTCGGGGTTCTGCTCAAACGCTCGTCTGGCAGGCTTCTGCGGACTGAACCCCCACGCCCGGAGATACCGGCCCGCGGTCTTCTCCGCGACGCGGATTCCATACCGCCGGTCGATCAGCTCGCACACCAGCGCCCGCGTCCACAGAAACCCCGGCAGCTTGAGCTGGTCGGGGTTCTTCTCCCGGATCGCCTTCGCGATCTGCGCCTGCTGAGAAGCAGTCAGGGCCGTCTTCTCACCAGGCCGCCGGCCACGCTTCCCAGCCGCGAGCGCCTCGTCCCCGCCAAGACGCCGAGCACGCACCCACTCGCTCACCGACTGGCGCGAAACATCAAGCAGCCCAGCGACCTCCGTCTGAGAACGACCCTCCCCGACCAGCGCAACCGCACGCCGACGAAGCTCCTCCTGCGCCGCCTGCCCCAGCCGCCTCGCATCCCGAGTCCTCACACACCAAAACCTACCACCCCCGTCGGACGTTTACTGGGCCGAAGTAGTAAGCCCTTGCCGCGAGGGCGCAGGTGAGGGAGTCTTCAGGTTCAGCGCCTTGGTGGCTGCCCATGCAGGCGCTCATGCGCGGTTTGGTAGACGGTCGAGCGCCGCGAACCTTGAGGATGGTGGCGCATGCCAAAGGCAAGGAACATCAGCACAGGCCGGCCATTGGGCTGGAACTTGAGCATGAAGACCATCCCGAACCGACCGTCGGGCGCCGGCAGGTAGACATTCACGCAGTTGGGAACGATGGTGCGGTCGTGGCCGTGCTCGGCGACGCGGCGCAACTGCGCGATCGGGATGCCGTTCTGGTCGTAGTCCTTGCGTGCTGCTTCGGCGGTCTGGCGGCCGGCGGGGGTGGTGCGGGCGAGATCCTCCTCCCAGGTGTCGGCGTCGAACTGTGTCCTGGCGCGGCGCTCAGTGTTGCCCACGGGTTACGGCTCGTCGTCGGGCGGGAGCATGTGCGGCTCGTTTTCGCGCCAGAACGCTTCCGCTTGCTCAGGCGTCGGGTCGAGCAGTCCAGCTCGCTCGCGGATCGCCTCGGCAGAGGTGTCGGGTACGAGAGTCAGCTCGCCGCCGGCACGGCGATCGGTCACGACGTAGCGGCCGTTGATATCGCCGCTGAGCTTGACATGCGCCTGCTCGGCCATGCCTCCATGATGGCAGGTGGCCAGGTCCCTCGACAATAGCTCGACCTCCGCCAGGGGCAGTAGCGGGAAACCGATACGGTCCTGGCCAATGGTTGACGGCCAAACACCATGGGTCGTTCTCGACTCGACGGTGCTCAACATGCGTGACTGGTACCTGGAGCAGATGCCAGCACGTCTGCTTTTGCGGGAGTGCCGCCAACACCGCCTCAGGCTGGCGGTGCCAGAGGTGGTAATGGTCGAGTGCGCCGCGGCACACGAGCGAGAGGCGACAATGGCCTTCTACAAGATGATCGATCTTCACCGCACGCTGTCATCGCTCCGCGCCCGGCCAGCTCCAGTCGCATCACCGAGAATCGCGTACAGGCCGGAGCTTGAAGGCATCCTCAGGGAGGCGTATGCAGCGATTCTGCCGCTACCTAAGGTGGCCCACTCGGTCCTTCTAGTGTCCCGCGCCGTTAATTCGTTTTAGAAGTCTGGAGATTGACTTCAGGATCTGCTCGGCGGTCTTGGTCCAGATGAATGGTTTGGGGTTTTCGTTCCATGCGGCGACCCAGGCCCGGATGTCTTTCTCCAGTGCTTGCACGCTGCGGTGATCAGAGCGTCTGAGGAGGTCGTCGGTGAGGTAGGCGAACCAGCGCTCGACTTGGTTGATCCAGCTGGAGTACGTGGGCGTGTAGTGCATGTGAAACCGTGGGTGAGCATCAAGCCAGCGCTGTATCGCGGGACTCTTGTGCGTGCCGTAGTTGTCACAGATCAGGTGCACGTCCAAGTGCTCGGGGACCTCGCTGTCGATCTTGATGAGGAACTTCTTGAACTCGATCGTGCGATGGCGGCGGTGAGTTGAGCTGATCACGCTCCCATCGGCGGTGTTGAACGCGGCGAACAGGCTGGTCGTGCCGTGGCGCAGGTAGTCATGGGTACGCTTCTCCGGCATGCCGGGCATCATCGGAAACGCCGGCTGAGAGCGTGCCAACGCCTGCACCTGGCTCTTCTCATCAACGCTAAGCACCACGGCGGCTTCGGGCGGGTTCAGGTACAGGCCGCAGATGTCATAGATCTTCTCCACGAACAGCGGGTCGTTGGAGAGCTTGAATGTCTCAGCACGGTGAGGCTTGAGATCAAACGCCTTCCAGATCCGCCCGATCGTCGAGGGCGAAAGGCCGGAGCGCTGGGCCATCTTCGCCCTGGACCAGTGAGTCGCGTTCTCCGGCGTGCTCTCCAACGTCGCGACCACCACATCCTCGACCTGCTCGGCGGTAACCGTCGCCGGCCTACCCGGACGCGGATCATCCGACAAGCCATCCAGCCGCAGCTCACAAAACCGTCTGCGCCACTTCCCGACCGTCGGCGTCGATACCCCGCACACCGCCGCGACATCCTTATTGGAATGACCCGCGGCGCACTGCAAAACGATCCGCGAGCGCAACGCCAACGCCTGCGAGGACTTCCGCCGACGCTCCCACCTCACCAACTGATCGCGCTCAGCGTCAGTCAACTCCAACACCTGCTTGGGACGTCCAGTTCTCGGCATACCACAGCATACCACACTTAACCAATAAACTTAAGACGCGGGACACTAGTAGGACTTCGGTAGGTCGTTATGGTGGCAGTCTGCGTTGGCAGACGGGGCAGCGATCGTGCCAGCATGCCAGCGCGGTCTGCAGGTCGCGGTGGGCTTGGTAGAGATTGATCAGGCTGCCGCCAGCTGAGGGCGGGTGGTGTCGGGGTCGCCGCGGGCGAGCCGGCAGCAGGTGAGGAACGCGTGCGCGACGGTGACGCAGGTGAGGTGGTGGTGCAGCCCGCAGAACGTTCGGCCCTCGTAGTGGTCGAGGCCGAGAGGCATTGCTTGAGTTCGCGGTAATCGTGCTCGACGCGCCAGCGCAGCTTCGCTAGGCCGACGAGCGTCGTGATCTGCGTCTCGGCGGGGAGGTTGGAGAGCCAGTACTTGACCGGCTCGTCCTTCTTGGCGGGCCACTCTGCCAGCAGCCACCGCTCGGGCAGTACCCCGTCATCGTCGCATTGAGCGTCATTGGCAGGGCGAACGCGCAGCGCGATGAACTGGCCCTGAAGCGGGCCACGGTCACCCTCGCGCCAGCCGACCCCTCGGACCTGCTCACGGCCGGCGGTGAGCACCAAGTCCCTGAGACCGACAGGCTTCTCGGGGTAGCGCGGGCGCGGTAGACGACCGCGACCCTGATAACCAGGCCTAACGGGAACCGCGCCGGCGGGCTGAGCCGAGGTCACGCCCTTGACCTGCACTACGTACTCGAGTTCGCGCTCCTCCAGGGCGACCCGGAACGCGGTGGTATCGCCATAGCCGCCGTCGGCCTGCACAACCCGACGCTCAAGACTGCACTCCAACAGCTGATCGATGATCTCCAGCGCGAGCTGCCACTTCGGGAGGTGCCGCGTCTCCTCAGGGATCCGCGCCCGCCGACGCCGCTCCTGGTCCTCATCCCACGGCTTCGGCAGGAACAGCCGCCACCCAAGCGGGCATGACGCTCGGTCCGACGCGGCGTTGACCGACACCAGCACCTGACAGTTGGCGGTCTTACCCAACGCCCCGCAATACTGATGTGCCACCCCGGGCGAGAACCGCCCATCCTTCGGCAGCCCCGTGTCATCCACGATCCACCCCTCGGGCTCGATCTCCCCGGTCATCCGCCGCGCCAGCCGCCGCCGGACGGACTCATCCTCCCACGGCGAGTCAAGTGATGAACTGCTGCAACCCCTCCTCATCACCATCAGGCAGCCTGGCCGCCATCGGCTGGATCGACTTACGCCGCCCCTCCAACAACAGCCCCCGCACATACTGCTCGCCCTTCGCCCGCTGGTTTGTTGTAGGGGTTCTTTGGTGGGTGCTGATCCGGTCGCTGGTTGTTCAGCGATGATGGGGGTTCGGTATGGCTGTGCCAGCGAAGCAGATCGAGGTTCCGGAGGAGGATCGAGTGGAGCTTGAGCGGATTGTGCGCTTCTCGACTGGGGAGGTGCGGCTGGTCGAGCGGGCTCAGATCGTGTTGTGTGCCGCTGAGGGTCACTCGGCTCAGAGGATCGGCCGGTTGTTGGGGTGTGCGACGAACACGGCGGCGAAGTGGCGTTCGCGCGCTACGAGCGAGACGGGATCGCGGGACTCTGCGATCTGCCGCGGCCGGGGAAACCGCTGATTTACTCCTGTGAGGAGCGGGCCAGGCTGATTGCCTAGGCGTGCACGCGTCCGCCGGCCACGGCGGGGGGGCAGCGCAGGGAGCGCTGGACCTATGACGAGCTCGCGGCGGAGGTCGGGATGTCTTCCTCGCATGCGCACACGATCCTCGCGCGCGCTGACGTCAAGCCGCACCGCACCGACTACTGGGTAATGAGCGACTTCACCGACCCCGAGTTCGAGAGTCGTTTGCGGGCTGTGTGCGGCCTGTACGTGGACCCGCCGGAGAACGTGCTCGTCATCTCGATCGACGAAAAGACGGGCATCCAGGCAAAGGCACCGACCAAGCCCGACATCCCGGCGGCGGCGGGCAAGCCGCCGCGGCGTGAGCACGAATACGAGCGCAACGGCACGCAGTGCCTGTTTGCCTGCCTAAAAGCCAAAGCAGGCGACGTGCTCGGGATGCCCTCAAAGACGCGCAACCGTCACGACCTGATCCGCTTCTTGAACCAGCTCGACGCCGAGATCCCCGTTGCCGAGGGCCAGCGGATAGTCGCGGTCTCCGACAACCTTTCGACCAGGGGCACCGAAGAGGTCACCGAATGGCTGAAAGGCCACCCGCGCTGGCGCTTCCAGTTCACACCGACCCACGCTTCATGACTGAACCAGGTCGAGATCTTTTTCTCGATCCCGCACAAGCAGCTGCTCAAGCACGGCGCCCTTCACCTCAGAGCAAAACCTCGCAGAGCAGATGCTCGCATTCATCAAGACCCTACAACCAAACCACCAAACCATTCAAGTGAACCTACACCGGCAAAGTACTCCAGGCATAAACCCACAAACTAAACGAAGCCACCACTAGCCGCCGCGATCGGCACATACGCGGAGTCGTCGCCAAGCGCCGCCATCTGCTGCTGTGGCAGAGCGTCCGCATCCATCTCGATGAGGTCGAGCGGCTCGGGACGTTCATTGAGCTTGAGGCGGTCGCGCCGTCGGATTCCGACCTCACCGACGAGCACCGGCTTATTGCGGAGCTACGCGACGCGCTCGGGATCACCGACGAACGCCTCGTCGCGCTTGGCTACGCGGCGCAACTTCTCCGCGCGAGCGGCGATCCCAAAACAAGCTGAGCCAGGGTCGCCAGCGGATACGCGCGGTCGCCTCAGCAGGGCTCGGGGGGAGGGTCGAACTCGATGCCGAGCGCCCGCTGCATCCACGCGACATCGTGCCATGCACCGAACTTCCAGCCGATTCGACGATAGACGCCGACCGGCTCGAAGCCCATCGCTCGGTGCAGGCCTGCGCTCGCCTCATTGGGTAGCGTCATGCCCGCGACGGCCATCCGGTAGCCGCGTGCTGCGAGCCGCTTGAACAGCGCCTCGTACAGCGCACGGCCCGAGCCGGTGCGTAGCCGGCCCTGCTCAACGTAGACACTGACCTCGCACGAGAAGCGGTAGGCCGCTCGCTCCTGGTGCGGCCCGCCGTAGGCATAGCCGACGACACGGCCGTTGTCTTCGTGCACGATCCACGCGTGCGTGCGGGTCGCCGCTGTGATGCGTTCGGCCATCTGCGCGGATGTCGGCGGCTCACCCTCGAAGCTGATAGCGGTCTCGCGCACGTAGGGCGCGTAGATAGCCGCGCACGCAAGCGCGTCGTTCTCGCTCGCCTCTCTCACCGTCGCGCCGGACACGTTCGGCCGAAGCATACATGGCCCGTGTAAGGCGTTCGTCTCTGAGCAACTGCACGTCCTAATAGTGCTTTGGTAGGTTTTTTGTAGGGGTTTGTGGGGTGGTGGCGAAGTCTTCTGGCGTTGATTGTTCGATGCGGGGAGGTCATGATGGTGGCTGTGTTGGTGGCGGATTCGTTGGTAGGGGTGGACGATCCCTTGGCGGTGGCCGAGCGGTTGGAGGCGTTCGGGATCGAGGTGCTCTGTGAGGCTGTGAACCGGCCGGTGCAGTTGGCTAATGGCGGTGTGTATTTGCGTGGGCTGATCGAGGATGGTGCTCGTAAGTCGCTTGAGCCGATGGTCGCCAGGATGGGCGGTGAGGCTGACTATGAGAGCTTGCAGAATTTTCTTGCGGTGAGTACGTGGGATCCGGCGCTGGTGGTGCGGGCGGTGGCGGAGCGTGTCGCGCCGAGAATCGCTGTGCAGGCGTGGGTGCTCGATGACACTGGCTTCCCGAAGGACGGGAAGCACTCGCCGGGTGTCAAGCGTCAGTATTCGGGGACGTTGGGGAAGATCGGTAACTGCCAGATTGGTGTGTCGGTGCATGCCGTGGGCGCAAATGGCACGGTTCCGTTGGGGTGGGCGTTGTATCTGCCCGAGGAGTGGTGCGATGACCCCGAGCGTCGCCGCAAGGCGAAGATCCCGGCCGAGGTCGAGTTCAAGACCAAGCCCCAGCTCGGCAAGGAGCTGATCGAACGCGCCGGCGAGTGGGATATCCAAAGGGCGCCCGTCCTGGGTGATGAGGCATACGGCGAGAACACCCAGCTACGCCAAGAGCTCGACGATGCTGGTTTCCAGTACGTGTTCTCGATCGACAAGAAGGCGAGCGTGTTCGCGCCCGAGACGACCTTCTCCCTGCCAGAGCGTGCGGGGCAGACAGGCCGCGCAAGGACACGGCTGCGTCCTGACCGCAAGCCTGAGCCCGTCCAAAAGCTCATCGCGCGGCTAGCGCCGGAGAACCTGCAGAGTGTCACCTTCAGAGACGGACGGGACGGGAAACCCGTTACATCGAAGTTTGCGTTTCTGCGCGTCCGTGCGCTGAAGCGCTGGGAAAACGGGGCCGAGCAAGAGCCCCGTGAAGAATGGCTGATCTGCGAGTGGCCAGCAAACCACGAGCACCCCACCGACTACTGGATCTCAAACCTCCCAGCCGACACGCCCCCAGAGCAACTGGCGCGTCTGGCACGGATGCGCTGGAAGATCGAGCTGGACTACAAACAACTCAAGGGGCAACTCGGCCTAGACCACTACGAGGGCCGATCCTGGCTCGGCTGGTACCACCACACCGCCCTCGTCACCGCAGCACACGGCTTCCTCACCCTGGAGCGCCTCAACCCAAAAGCCCAGCGGCCGGCCTGACCCTCCCACAGGCAGTCCTCCTGCTCCAGCCAATCTTCAAGTGCTGGACCGGCCGCTGCACCACCTGCCAACAAACCATCAACCTCGACAAACTACCCCTACACCTGCCCCCACAACAAGAATAACAACCTACCAAAGCACTACTAAGAAACCGTCCGAAAACGATGGGCGGGCTGGCAGGAGTTAGAACGCTCGGTCAAGGAAGCACGCCAGCTCGCGGCGGTCGCCAGGCGCCGAGCGCGCGGTCGTGGCGCGAAGCACAAGCTGAACGCCGCCGCGAAGCTCGAGGAGCTGGCCGGCCGTTGCGAGAAGGCGCACGGCAGATCAAACAGCGAGTGGCAGGCGAGCGCCGATCACAAGCCGGATCGTGTCGATCGCGGACCCCGACGCGCGGCCGATCCGCAAGAGCAAGCTGGGCAAGCCAAACGAGTTCGGGTACGTGACCCAGCTGGCAGAGGTAACCGAGAACACAAAGCGTGAAGCCCGCGGGCTGATCCTGCCGGCATCAACCCAGGTCGGCAATCCGCAGGAGAACGCGCTCCTGCCCGACACGGCCGCCGAACTCAAACGACTGGGGATCTCCCCCCGCGCGAGGTCGCCCTCGACGGCGGGTTTCAGCTTGGACCGACCAGCGAAGCGCTCGCAGAACTCGCGCCCGAACGAATATTCATCTCTGGCCACCAGGAACCCGGCTCCAGACGCACCAACCAGCGGCCCCAGCGCTACCGAACCGGCGCGGAGGGCCACATCAGCCACCTCAAGCGCCGCTACGGGATGGGCCGCAGCCGCCTGAAGGGCCACGACAGTCAGCGGATCTGGACCGAGTGGGGCATCCTCGCCCACAACACCGACACCCTCGCCGTCCGAGCCCGGTGAGACACTCAGAAGCGCTCCACTCAGAGCAAAACCCACTCATTCAGAAACGGCCACGCCCTCAACCAGCGCGGCCGTCTCTACATCCTTGGGGTTTTCCGCAAGAAGTAGACTAGTGCTGGGAGTGGGTCGCCGCGGGTGTGGGTGGCGAGTAGTTCGCGCATGTAGGTGAACAACGATCGGCTTTGCAGGCGGCAGGTGACGGAGGCGGACAGGGCGCGCTCGATGAACCGCTCGCCTTCGTCGGATTGGGTGCCGTGGGAGAGTTTGCGGTAGATGACCGGGCCTCGGAGCGCGCGCTCCGCTGCATTATTTGTCGGCTGGACGCCCTCGACGGTGACGAATGTGAAGAGTGCGGGTGAGATCTTGATCAGGTTCTTGGCGAATCGGCGGTGAAAGCGCGTGTAGGTGCTCTTGCGCGGCGCATGCTCGTGCAGCTCGTGCAGCTCGGCCTGGACAGGCGCTATCTCGCGCGCGGAGGCGCTCACGACCTTGGTGCTCGCCAAAGGCGTGCCAGGTCCGAAACAGCCGTTTGGTCAGGGCGAGGCCGGCCTCTCCGAACTGCTTCTGCTCGGCCAGGGCTCCTTGAGCGTGAAACGCGATGTCTCGCTTGAGATGCTCCCAGCACGCCTGGCGTGACTCGGGGTCGATGTGCTCGTAGGCCCACCAGCGATCCGAGCCCACGATCCCGTTGAAGTCCTTGCCGAGCAGCTCCTTGAGGCGATCGCGATGACGATCCCCGGCGATCCGGAAGATAGCCGCTTCGGGCGTGGTCGCGGTCCACAGCGTGCGGCCCTCGTGCGCAGTGAACCAGCCGGTCTCGTCGACGTTGATCGCCGGCGATGAGAGCACACACTGGACCAGTAGCTCGTGTGGTCCCCGCAACGCTGTGGCCGCGCGCTGACAGATCGCATCGACCGCCCCGACCGAGAGGGGAAGGCCGAACAGGTCCCGTGCAAGCTCGGACATGTCGCGACGCGAAACCCGGTTACGCGCAGTCATCGTCACGACCGCGGCCTGCAAGTCGGTGCCGAACGGCGAGTCACCTACTCCCGGCGCGAGCTTGACCGTCGTGCGCTTGCCACAACACCGCCAGCGAAGGCGGTGCGTGCGATGCTCGCAGTCGATCACCGCGATCGGGGCAACTCGGCCACCTGGTGGCGCCCGAAGCGTCCTGAGGACTCGCGCTCCTCTCCTGAGAACTCGCGCCACAGCCCTCGCAGGCGGCGGGGTAGTGCTCGACGATCTCATCAAGCTGATCCTCGGGGAGCAGCTTGCGAGCGGACCCCCTTGTGCCCAGGCTGGGCACCCGCCTTACGCTTCTCGCCCTCCCGCTTGGCCCACTGCTTGGCCTTCTCGCGCGCAGCCGCGCGACGCTCTGCGCGTGAGGTCGGTGGATCCCTGCGAGGGCGGACACGAAGAATTGCGCGAGTCCTTGCGCAATTCCTCCTCAAGCCGCGCCACGCGCTCTGTCAGCCGGACGATCTCGCACTCATAACGTGCCGTCAGCTCAAGCAGAAACTCGACGCACGCCCCCCGCCCCGCGTCATAGACCGCTTCCGCCTCGGAGCGCTCCACACCCCCAAGATCCGCCCTCCCCGCCCACGATCCTTGCAACAAGCCCCACAGATGAACGCTTACCAGAAACCCCAGCATTTGCAGGCTCTTTATGACGCGCCAGGAGAGATTCGAACTCCCGACCTTCGGTTCCGTAGACCGACGCTCTATCCAGCTGAGCTACTGGCGCAGACCCAACCCAGTCTAGTGGGCACGCGGTCGTTGCGGCTTCGCTCGCGCACTACGGCGAACGGCCCGCGCACCTGCATAGCGACGCCGGCCCACTGCGGCGAACGCCGGCCCACCTACCGTACAACGGCCGGATACAGGGGCCAGATGCCTTTGGATCGACACCGGCGCGTGCTTTGGAGGCGGCTCCAAGGGGAGAGCGACGCAGTTTTGTCTCCGACCGCACCGGCGTGCAGGGCGGACCAGAAACAGCACGTATGCGGGGGAAATCGACCGCAGTAGAGGGGGCCCACGCATGGCCGGACGGGCCATCGGGCACAGATCTTGACGGCCCGGGGGTCGTCCTCGATAGTGCGGCCGACCTGACTTTTGGAACGAGCGCAGAGAAAGAACGACGGGATCGAGCGGCTGGACAGGCGGTTGGTGGGGGCGACGTGAACTCGACCCTCCTGCGCCCTGCTTGGGCACGCATCGCGCGGGACGCGCGGACCCGGCTGAGAGATGCGCTGCGCGTTCGAGCGCGCTGGCGGACACTCGATCGGGGCACACGAGTGGCGGTGGCGCTGCTCACAGCGTTGGTCGCGGGCGCGATCGGGGTGCGGGTGTGGTTCATGGTGGTGTACCCGACCGCGTTCATGGGGTTTCCCGACGCAAGCCAGTATGCGCTCGCGGCGGCGCAGAACATCTTCCGCGACGCGCAGCGCCCGGCGGGCTATCCGTTCTTCCTGCGCCTGGTGCATCATCTGAGCGACCAGCTGTCGTTCGCGATCGCTGTCCAGCATGCGTTGGGGATCGTGGCGGGGCTGCTGCTCTACAAGTCGGTGCGGCGTACGGGCGCCCCGGCGTGGCTGGGGCTGCTGCCAGCGGCGATCGTGTTCTTCGGGGGGACCGGACTGATCCTCGAGCACGCGCTGCTGGGAGACTCGCTGTTCGCGTTCCTGCAGGCGGTCGGGCTCTACCTGACGGTTCGCGCGCTCTACGACGCGCGTCTGCACTGGCCGCTGCTGGCGGGGCTCGCGATCGGCGTGGACTTCTGGGTGAAGACGGCCGCGCTGTCGAGCGGCGTGCTGGTACCGATCGTGCTGCTGGGCGCGACGCGGGGCAGCGTTGCGCGCAGGCTGCGGGGCGCATCGACGGCCGCGGTGGCCGTGGCGGCGATGGTCGCGTTCTACGTCGGCACGCAGTACTACTTCACGGGCTATCTCGGCTACGAGCGCCAGAGCGCGTGGAACGTGTATGGGCGGGTGGCGACGTTCGTCGACTGCGCGACGCTCAGGCCGCCGCGCGGGACGCGCTTTCTGTGTCCGCCCGAACCGGTCGGGCAGCGCAAGGACCCGTCGTACTACATCTACGAACGCTCGGCACCGGCGGTGCAGCGCTTCGGCCCGCCCTTCAAAGCGCTGGCGGATGCGAACGGGGTGTTGCAGAAGTTTGCGCTCGCGGCGATCGAGCAGCAGCCGCTGGCCTACGCGGAGACGATCTTGAAAGGCTTGAGCTTCTACGTCTTCCCGCGTCGGGGCGAAGGCTACACACCGCAGGGCATGCGGGAAGAAGTGATCGAACCGGAGCGCTCGTACCTGATCCTGCCGGAGATCGCGCTGTTGTACCCGCACAGCCCCAGCTACATCGGCCCGCCGGGCAAAACCGCGCCGCTGAAGGCCTACGAGAGCGACACACGCGTGGAAGGGCCGTTCCTGATCCTGCTGCTGGGCGCGGGGCTGCTCGGGCTGCTCTTCCTGCGGGCGCGTGTACGCTGGGCGGCGATCCTTTTCACGCTGACCGCCCTGTGCTCGATTACGTTTACGGTCGCGGGCAATAGCTACGACGCGCGCTACGCCTACCCGACGTTCGGGCCGCTCGCAGCGGGTGCGGCGCTGGGGGCGTGGGGTATCGGATCGACGCTTGCGCGGCGGCTGCAACGCCGGCGCCAGAGCACCGAGCACGGCGAGGGGCGGCAGACTCGATTTGCGGGGCAGATCGCCGACCGGCCACAGCCCTGACTCGACCGAGCCGCACGAGGTCAGCTCGCAAGACGCTCACGTATGGAGCAGGATTTCGGGCGCTGCCTGAGCGCATTTGGACCGAGTCAGCCACGCCGGTCGACGGTGCCGAGTGAAGCAGCCCAGATGCTGGCGAACGACAGCCCGATGACCCAGCCGCTGAATCGGACTTGCCGTGCCGCCCCGCCCGATGCCTTTTACTGTCCGGACAATGGGGCGAGCGGCTGAGGACATGGGGTGAGCGCGGGAGCGGCCGCCGTGATCCACGTCGCGCCGGGCACATTCCTGGCGATCGTGACGGCGTCGGCGTTGGCGGGCACGCTCGCCGGGGTGGTGGATGGCGCGGTGGGCGAGTTCGGCCCGATCCTGCTGCTGACGCTGATCCTCTCGGCGCAGAGCCCGCTGCACAACGCGCTGATCCTCGTTGCGTTCGTCGCGCTCGCGGTGGGCGTCGCGCTTTCGCGGTGCGATCGCGTTCGGCCTGTTCGTGCCGTTCTTCTTCATCGTCAGCGGCATGGAGCTTGACGTCGCGGCACTCCTCGCGAGCGTCGGCGGGCTGATCAAAGATGGGTGTGTTCTTCGTGCTCTTGCTGTTCGTGCGCGGCACGCCCGCGCTGCTGCTCTACCGCGGCGTACTCGACGCGCGCGAGCGCGCGTCGCTCGCATTGATGAGTCGTTTGCACTTCGACCGCAGAACCGCCGCCATGTAGCCATCTCCTACTTGGCGTGTGCTGTGAGTCTGAGCTGCACTGACTTACTCGCGTGGATCAGCGCGTCGCCGCCTCGACCGTTGACCACCAACTGCGCTGACACGCGCCCGCGGTGCGTGTGCAGCAGACGAATGCCCGCGTCGCTTAGCACGATCCCTACCCTTGCGTCCTTGCCCGCCGCAATGGTCCGCTGCACTGAGCCCATCAGGACCGGATATCCAACGGCGCGCGCCAGAGTCGCAGCACGAGGGGTACCCCCCAGGGCCAACTCTATGGAGCAGGAGGCATCTCCTAAGCATCGAACCGGAATGACTGCGCGACGGCGCGATACGACCACCGTCGCATCTCGCGGCAGGCCTATCCAGCTGCTCGTCTCGCTTGGGCCGGGTTCTGGCGATATCGCGGTGGCACGTGATGTCGGTTCGACAGCCACGTTCGGTTCGACAGCAGCGCTGGGTTTTAAGTCAATCTGCGGGTCGAAGGTGGTCTCTTCATCGTCTGCGACGATCGTGCACTGGGTGAGTTGGGGACAGGCAATCGCACTAGCGAACCCGCCACCGGTGCCATTCAGCAGCAGCGGGCGTTCAGGATCTAGCGGATCGAATGTCGAAGTTTCGAATTCGCCGACGGCGGTGCACTGTTCGGTCGTGGGGCACGCGACGCCCCAGGGCGCCGAAATGCCGATAGGGCTCGCCTTGGCGCCGGTTGGCGCAGACGGATTGAACGTTATCTCCTGACCGTCGAGTTCGACCGCCGTGCACTGTGTCAGCGTCGGGCACGAGACCGCATGTATTGAGCCTCCGGAGCTGATCGGCACAAGCGCTGCATTGCCGGGCACAGCCGGATCGAACGTGATCTCGCTCCCCAGCGTCGTCGCCGTGCACTGCGAAGTAGCCGGACAAGACACTGCTCCGAGCCCGTCGACCTGCTCGATTGGAAGCGTGATCGATGGAGGCGGCCCCATGGGATCGAACATGACCGCCGCGTCCTGAGGGTTACCCACGCCGACACATTCGGTCGTCGAGGCGCACGCCACCGCAAAAAGGCTCACAGCGCTAGCCAACCAGGTCCCGACTGCGGCGGGCGCGGCGGGATCAAACGTGAACTGGCCGCCATGGTTGTCGACGGCGGTGCACTGCGAGACGGAAGGACAGGCGACGCCCGAGAGGTCGCTCCCCCAGTCGATCGTCGTCGGCTCCGACGGTACCCGCTGCTGTGGATCGAATGTATCCTCCTGGCCCTGCGTGTCGACGGCAGTACACTGAGCCGTCGATGGGCAGGCCAGCGCGGCGGCTCGGATAGCGGATCCGCCAGTGCTCCCCGGTGGAACTTCCGGAGACCAGCCGAGGCTGGCCGCGCTGGCGATGCCCCCGGGGACGAGAACCAGCCCCGCAGCAACCAGGAGCGACACGATCAGCCGCCCTCTGGCGCTCAAGCTCTGTCTCCGGCCCATCTGGAACATCTCATCCCCTTCATCGGCAGCATGCGGAGCGCGGATATTCGCCCCGTCGACCTTCGATAACACGGCATTTGGAGGTGGAGTTGCGCAGCTTGGCCGTCCGGGCAGACGAATCACTGCCTGGCGTCATCCGCCCACCCTGGCCGACACCTGCGATGCCAGTTCAAACGACGTCTGGATACCCGGCCAAAACGGGGAGGGAGGGACGAAGATCGAACCCCGATGCTGCCTGGCAGCGCATCAGGAAACTGCACGCCGAGCGCTTCGGCGAGCAGCGATAGGGCCGGTGTGGTGCCGAAGGCTATGCGAGCGCGCTCGGGACCTCGTCTTTGAGGATCTGGCGTATCTGGTCGCGTAGCTCCGGCGTGTCCTGATGTCCGTGTGCTGTCACCGCGTGGATCACGGCCGCGTCGAGCACATGCCCTTCACTCCCGGCCATCGTCAGGTCGCATCCGCTCTCGCTGGGCATCTCGCGGCAGTCGATGTATTTGCGCAACATCAGCTCTCCTGTTCGTTAGAGGATTGTGTCTGGCAGTCAGCTCGCCCTGGCGTAGTTACTCGCTCCGTACCAGTCCACTACCACCACCGGCTTGTCGCCGACGACCCAGGCATCGTGTCCGCTCGGGAGCGATGTCACGTCGCCGGCCTTGGCAACAAACTCCGTGCCGTCGTCCATTCGGATTCCGAGTTGGCCGCTCACGTGGTACTGGAAGTGTGGCGCCTCGCAGCTCTCGGTCTGCGCGATCGGCTTTACGTCCTTGGACCAGCGCCAGCCCGGCTGGAAGACGAGGCGTCCAACCTCGCTTCCACCAATAACGAGTATCTGCGCCTCGCCATTTGGAAACTCCCGCGTCTCATCGGGAGCCTCAAAGCTCTTGTGCTCAGGGTTGTGCACACTCTCTCCTCGGTGTCGGGGCCGGTGTGGAGGGGCAACGTGAACGCTGATATCCTATCTACTAGTAGATAGATTGTCAAGCAAAGGACGATTTTGATGCCCCTTGGCAGCGACGATGTACTCAAGGACTCGCCGTCAGACACCAGCAAGCAGACGACGAACACGCGCTCACGCATCCTCGACGTCGGCGAAAGGCTCATCCAAATCCGCGGCTTCAATGGCTTCAGCTACGCCGACGTGGCAGCCGAACTCTCCATCACGAAGGCCAGTCTGCACTACCACTTTCCCGGCAAGGCCGACCTCGGTGAGGCAATCATCACGCGCTACGCGGAACGTTTCGCACAGGCGCTCGATGTGATCGATGCAGACCTGAGCAACGCCCGCGCCAAGCTCGTCGCTTACGCGAACCTGTACGCAGATGTGCTCCGCGAGGAGCGTATGTGCCTGTGTGGCATGCTCGCCTCCGAATACGAGTCGATTGCAAACCCGATACGCAGCTCGGTGATCAGCTTCCTCGACGACAACGAGGCCTGGCTGGTAGCCGTGCTCGAGCAGGGGCGCGGCGAAGGCAGCCTGAGCTTCACAGATTCCGCAGCTTGTACCGCCCGGAGCATCGTCAGCGGCCTGGAGGGCGCCATGCTCATTGCCCGGCCCTACCGTGCCGTCGAGCGCTTCGAAGCGGCCGCCGCGCAACTCCTCGCGGGCCTTGCTGGCGTCTGACTCGGGCGGACCGGGTTGAGAGACCTAGGACCTGATCGTGTTGGAAACGCATTAGCGAGCTCACGGAGAGGGAGGGACGAAGATCGAACCCTGACCTTGTGTGGAAGCGCATTAGAGAGTTGCACGCTAGGCGCTTCGGCTGAGTCAATTGCTCGAAGGCCGAAGGTCCTCGACCTGGCAAGGCCGATCCGAGAGTTCGATGATCTCAGGGTCGCCGGTAAGCAGCACGAGATCATGGGCGGCAGCGGTGGCTAATGCGAAGCAGTCCCCAAGTGCGATCGGAGCATGCGCCTTGAGGCGAGCGACCTCAATCATCCGGGCAGTCCCGGGAAGATCCAGCGAGAGCGTGGCTCGCAGGTCTGCAAGCGTCTCGTCGGCAGCATCCCGTCCCTGATCGCGCTCGACGCGGTAGTAGACCTCGACGAGGTTGACCCAGCTTGCCAGGGGCCGGTTCGTGATCAACCCATCGATGCGCGATAGCGCAGGCTCTTCTCCGTCCAGCCAGGCCAGGATCGCCCAGGAGTCGAGACAGGCGCTCACCGAGGCTCGATCACTCGATCCTCGAGCAGGCGCGCCGCCATACCGGTCTTTGAGAACCTGCCGCCCAAACGCGCAGGAGAGCGCCGCGCAACCAGCACTATCTCCTTGTCCCGCAGCTTGAAGTCGACCACGTCACCCGGCTGCAGAAGGGCTCGGTCCCGTAGCGCCTTCGGGATCACAACCTGCCCCTTTGCTCCAATCCGTCCTGTCATACCGGACAAGTATAACGTATGTGGTGAAGCCTGTCGCTCGCATACTGGACCACGCTCGGTATTGAGCACCTCAACCGTGAGGCGCATGTGCTCGAACGACGGATGGTCGGACTTCGCGCACAAAGCATCGCCCATCTCGCGGGCGCATCGGCCCTCGATCTCGCGGTGACGTGACACGACTGAACGTATGCCGGGTGGTCCGGCCACCGAGAATGGCTGCCACCCTCCTCGATCGTCGGAAGTCCCGTCCTTCGACCAATACATCGAACCGAGCCCGATATGGCTCCTGGTACGGATAGCACTAGCGCAATGCCAGCAAGGACGACAGACGCAGTGGCCACCTAGGTCAATATGAGCGATCCATTCGGCATTGTCCAGATCGTCTACCGTCTGGACAATCGAGCAACTCTGTGGTATCGGCCAGCGCCCCATGTGCTACCGCACCCAGGCAGCAGCGCTACTTCGAAGCCGACCGACAAAGCCCTTCGGTCGCAGCTTGTCGCGATGCTCAGTGCAGCGCAGACCGCGAGATCTTCGCCGGCGAAAGCGCCGTGATTCGCTCGACCAAGTAGCCCTTGGCAACCGTATCCGCGTGATCGGCGCCGACCCAAGCAGGTCGCGGGTTCGAACATCAATCGAAAACGGAGAGGGAGGGATTCGAACCCTCGAACGAGGTCTCCCCCGTTACGCGATTTCCAGTCGCGCCCGTTCAACCGCTCCGGCACCTCTCCAGCGCTCGCGTACGCACGCGGCGGTTGCGGGCCTAAGGCTACGACACCGGCGGGGCGCGCGCTGAGATGACCCGCCCGCCTCCCGACCCACCACGCCGCTCCCCCTGATGATCGACAAGTGGCGGCCGCAACCCCAGCCTTCGCTCATCTGCGCCAAGCCATACCGAAGGCGATGCACCACCCCCGAGGCGATGCACCACCCCCGAGGCGATGCACCACCCCCGAGGCGATGCACCACCCCCGAGGCGATGCACCACCCCCGAGGCGATGCACCACCCCCGAGGCGATGCACCACCCCAGATCCAAGGCGATGGACCCGGCCATCCGGCCTGCAACCGGCTGCGCCCCCCTTTGATAGCCTGCCGAGCCGAGTCGCACCGTCAACGGAAAGTCGCGAGGAAAGAGCAGAGCATGCTGCTGGCCGCAAGCGCCGCGTTTAGCAAGGATGTCGGTCTGATCGCCACCTTCGGGGGGATTGGGCTGGTGGTGAACGCGATCTTGGTGTACCTCGCGATCCAGGTGCGGGGCGAGCGGCGCCAGAACCAGGAACACCTGGCGCAGCGGCGTAGTCGGACGGACGTCTGACGCGCGGGCCGGACCGCGCACCGCCGAAGCAAAACCAACCCTCCAACCCAGCGCCATTCGCGCGCACGCACGCGCGCACACCCGAATGGCAGCCAAACGCAAATAGGTGGTGCACACCCCCGCGCCGCCGACATCCCAGCCGCGGCGCGCATCGGGAGCTGTCATTGTTGCGGTCGCGGTGGCAGAGACGCAGGACACGACCGGACCCTCGGCGAGCGCGGCAAGCGGGCGCCAGACGGATCTGGCGTTCGCAGGCCCGGGCAGGCAGGCACGGCTGCTGGCCGCGGACGAGGTGTCGGCGGGGGAGCTGCTGGAGGTGTACCTCGCAAGGATCGAGGCGACGCAGCCGACGCTGAACGCGTTCCGCTGCGTGCGCGCCGAGCAGGCGCGCAGGGAGGCGGCGGAGGCCGACCGGCGGCTGGCAGCCGGCGAGCGCGCGCCGCTGCTCGGGGTGCCGGTGGCGATCAAGGACGACGTGGACCTCGCGGGCGAGGAGACCCGTTTTGGCTGTGGCGGCGCGTTCGCGCCCAAGACCGAGGATTGCGAGGCGGTGCGCCGTTTGCGGGCTGCGGGCGCGGTGATCGTCGGCAAGACCAACACGCCGGAGATCGGACAGTGGCCGATCACCGAGGGCCCGCACTTCGGCGCGACGCGCAACCCCTGGAGCCTCGACCACACGCCCGGCGGCTCTTCGGGCGGTGCAGCGGCGGCGGTCGCCGCGGGGCTGGCGAGCGCAGCGGTGGGCTCGGACGGCGCGGGCTCGGTGAGGATCCCGGCGGCGTGGACGGGCCTTGTCGGGATCAAGCCGCAGCGGGGGCGCATCTCGACGTGGCCGGACGCGGAGGCGTTCGAGGGCCTGACGGTGCTGGGGCCGCTGACGCGGACGGTGGCGGATGCGGCGCTGATGCTCGACGTGCTGAGCGGAGCGCACCCGGGCGACCGCCACACGCCGCCGCCGCCGCCGGAGCCTTTCATGCGCGCCGCCGAGCGCGAGCCGCGACGTCTGCGGATCGCGCTGTCGGAGCGCATCCCGTTCAGCGGCGCGCCGGCGCGCCTGGACGAGCGGATGCGCGCGGCGGTGCGCCGGCTGGCGGATGTGCTGCGCGACCTCGGCCACGAGGTGGTGCGCGACGACCCGGCGTACGGCCTGATCGGCATCCCGTTCATGCCGCGCTCGACGGGCGGCGTCAACGAGTGGGTGCTCGAGCGCGTCAAGGACCAGGCGCTGCTCGATCGGCGTACGCACGGCAATGCGCGCATGGGTCGCGTGTTCGCGCCGCTGCTGGGCCTGGCCAGGGCGCTGGAGGCGCCGCTGCAGCGCCAGGTCGGGCGGGTGTTCCGCCGCGTGGACGTGGTGCTGGCGCCGACGACCGCGCAGCCGCCGCTGCCGGTCGGCGCGCTCGACGGGCTCGCGCCGTGGGCGACGGACAAGGTGGTGGTCGGCGCGTGCCCGTACGCGTGGCCGTGGAACGTGGTCGGCTGGCCGGGCGTGAACGTGCCGGCGGGCCTGACCCCGGAGGGTCTGCCGCTGGGCGCGCAGCTGCTCGGGCCGGCGAACAGCGAGGGACTGCTGATCTCGCTGGCGGCGCAGCTGGAGAAGGTGGAGCGCTGGCAGGAGCGCCGCCCGCCGTCGCTTGCTGTGGCGTGAGCAGTTTTTCGAGATCGTCCGCGCGTGTGCGCCCGAGGACGGCGCGCGACGGCACGGGGCCTCCGTGCCCCGTGGACGAGCGGCGATAATCACACCGGTGCCGAGCGCTCCGGGCCTGTACTTTCACCACGCAGCCTGCCTGGAGCACGATCCGCAGGCGCACGTGCCGGCGCACCCGGACACACCGCAGCGGATCGTCGCCCTCGAGCGGCATCTGGAGGGGGCTGGCTGGGTCGGCTGGGAGCGACGGCTGGCGCCGGCGGCTGCGGAGTCACAGCTCGAGCTGGTGCACAGCGCCGAGCACGTGCGCGCGATTCGCGAGTTGTGCGCGGCGGGGGGCGGGGAAATCGACGCCGACACGTTTGTGGGCGAGGCGTCCTACCGGGCGGCGCTGCACGCCGCGGGCGGAGCGTGCGCGATGACGGCGGCGTTGCTCGCGGGCGAGAGCGCGGTCGGGTTCTGCGGGGTGCGCCCGGCGGGCCACCACGCCGAGCGCGAGCGGGCGATGGGGTTTTGCCTGTTCGACAACGTGGCGGTGGCGGCGGCCGTCGCGATCGCCGAGCTGGGAGTACGCAGGGTGTTCGTGCTCGACTGGGACGTACACCATGGCAATGGCACGGCGGAGATCTTCAGGCGCCGCAACGACGTGCTGTTCGCGAGCATCCACCAGGACAGGCTGTTCCCGGGTAGCGGCCCGCTGAGCGATGTGGGGTCGGGACCGGGCGAGGGGTTCACGCTGAACCTGCCGGTGCCGGCGGGCAGCGGGGGCGAGCTGTGGCTGTCGCTGCTGGAACACGTCGTGGTGCCGGTCGCGAGCGCGTTCGAGCCGGAGCTGGTGCTGGTGTCGGCAGGGTTCGACGCGCACCGGCTCGACCCACTGGCGGAGTGCAGACTGGAGGTCGAGGATTTCGCGGCGATCGCCTGCGGTGTGCGGGAGCTGGCGGCACGTGTCGGGGCGCCGCTGGGGGTGGTGCTGGAGGGCGGCTACGAACCGGCGGTGCTCGGCCCGTGCGTGCAGGCAACGCTGGCGGCGCTGGGCGGCGAGGGTGAGGCGATCGAGGCGCTGCCGGAGCCGCTGCTGACGCCGCGGGCAGTTGCGCAGATCGGGCGCTACTGGCCCCTTTAGACAGGTATTACACGCTGGAGGCCGCCGTCTGGCGGAGCAGGGAGTAAGGAGGCTGGTCGAGCGATTTACGCACGAGGGACCGCCGCCTGACAGTAGGGCCGTAGGGAGCCCGGGTGAGTGGCGTCCGCGCGAGGAACCGCCGGGCTGGGAGCAGGAGTGGGGAGCTGGTCGAGCGGTTTACAAGGGACCGCCGTCTAGCAGTGAGGCCGTAAGGAGCCCGGATGAGCGGTTGCGCGCGAGGAACCGCCGGGGCTGGGCGCAAGGCCGTAAGGAGCCCGGATGAGTGGCTTCCGCGCGGGGAACCGCCGTCTGTGAGCGGGACGAGACGGCGGAGCCCCGCGCAGGTGGCCGCATGCGGAGAGAGGTTGGCGGCCGCTCGCCACGATGCCGCGCGAAAGGCGCGCTGTCATCGTGCGAGGACCACACTTGGGGCAGGTGGTTTCCCGCATTTTGCGAGCGTTCCCTGCCGCAGGGAAAGGACGCGATCGAACCCGTCGAGCAGCGAGGAGTCGTGGGTGATCATGAGCACCCCGCGCGGGCGGGCGGCGGCGAGCACGCCGGCGAGCACGCGCCGCGCGAGCGGGGCGTCGAGCTGGGCGGTGGGCTCGTCGAGGATCAACAGGCGCGCAGGCGAGAGCAGCGCGCGGGCGAGCGCAACGCGCCGGCGCTGGCCGCCGGAGACGAGGCGACCCTGCTGGCCGACGAGCGTGTCGAGACGGTCGGGGAGCGCGGCGACCCACCGCTCGAGCGCGACGGCGCGCAGCGCCGCCCACAGCTCGTGCTCGAGCGCAGCCGGGCAGGCGAGCAGGAGGTTGGCGCGGATCGTGGTGTTGAACAGATGCGCGTCCTGGCCGCACAGCAGCACGGCGGCGCGCAGGTCCTCCTGGGCGAGCGTGCGGACGTCGCGCGCGTCGAGGGTGATGCGGCCGTGATCGGGGTCGTGGAAGCGGACTAGCAGCTCGGCTAGCGTGGTCTTGCCGGCGCCGCTGGGGCCGAGCAGCGCGACGCGCTCGCCGGGCGCCAGCGCGAGGTCCACGCCGTCGAGGATCCAGGCGCCGCGCCGATCTGCGGGGGACCCGGCGCCCGGCCCATCCGCAAATGATCCAGCGCCGGGCCGGTCCGCGAAGGACCCGGCTCCCTGGCGATCCGCGAAGGACCCGGCGCCCCGGTCTTCGTCGTATCGAAACCGCACGTCTTCCATGCGCAGCCCCCTCTGACGCTCGGCCATGCGCAGCCCCCTCCGGCGCCCGGCTGTGCCCGGGACGCCGAACCGCCCCCCCACACCCGCCGTGCGCTCGCCCGCGTTCTCGCCCTCCAGTCTCAACCGCTCGTCCACACCGCCCCCACGCAACCCCCCGCGCGCGCCCTGCGCGCGCGCCTCTTCCACCCCAACCGGGCCGGCAGACGACAGCGGATCGCGCACGGTGGGCGGCTGGTCGCAGATCTCGCGCAGGCGCCGGGCGGAGGTGGCGCAGGCGAGGGCGCGGCGCGCAGCGAGGGGCAGCGACAGGACGGTGTCGTAGGCGGCGAGCAGCAGGAAGACGAGCGCGGCGAGCAGCACGCCGGCCAGCGCGCCGCGGTGCACGGCGGGGATCGCGACGAGCAGCAGCGCGAGCAGGCCGGCGGCGGCGAGCAGACCGCCGAGCGTGGTCGCCGCGGCGGCGGCGAGCGCGTCGGCACGTCCGAGCCGCGCCAGCTGCGCGTCGCCGGCGCGCAACCGGGCAAGCCGCTCGCGGGAGCGTCCTGCGAGCGCCAGCTCGGCGGCCCCGTCGATGCTCTCGACGAGCTGCGCGGTCAGGCGCGCACGGGTGGGCGCCTGACGCCGGGCGCAGTGCGCGGCGAGCGCGCCGCTGAGCAGCGGCGGCACGAGCGACGCGAGCGCGAGCGTGGCGAGCACGACGAGCGCGGCGGCGGGCAGCAGGAGCCAGGCGGCGAGCGTCGCGGCGAGCGCGACGAGCACGGCCAGCAACGCGGGGATGACGACGCGCAGGTGGACGTCCTGGAGGGTGTCGACATCGGCGACGAAACGCGCCAGCAGCTCGCCGCTGCCGTGGCCGCCGCGCAGACGCCCGGGCAGCAGGGGGCGCACGGCACGGTAGAAGCGCACGCGCAGGTGCGCCAGCTGGCGCAACGCGAGATCGTGGGAGACGAGGCGTTCGCCGTAGCGCAGGGTGGCGCGCGCGATCCCGAACGCGCGGACCGCGACGATCGCGACCATCAGCATCAGGATCGGGGGCCGCTGCGCGGCACGCGAGATGAGGTAGCCGGAGGTGGCGAGCAGGGCGATCGCGGCCGCGGCGGCGCCCCCGCCGAGCACGACCGACAGCGCCAGCCGGCGCCGCTCGCCCGGCGCGGGGCGCGTGAGGTCGCGCAGGTCGGCGAGCGCACCCCTCATGCCGGCACCAGCGGCGCTTGCGCCGTGGCCTTGGGCGCGCACACTGTGCGCCCTTCGCGCAGCTCCACGACGCGGTCGGCGCCGGCGGCGAGCGCTGGGTCGTGGACGATGCAGAGCACGGTGCGCCCGCGTGCCAGCCGACCGATCGTGTGGGCGATGCCGGCCGCGCTGGGCTCGTCGAGGTGGGCGGTGGGCTCGTCGAGCACGAGCAGCGGCGCGTCGGCAAGGAACGCGCGGGCGAGCGCGACACGGCGGCGCTGGCCGGCGGAGAGGCGGCGGGCGCCCTCGCCGAGCACGGTCCGCAGCCCTTCGGGGAGACCGTCGACCAGCTCCCCCGCGCCGGCGGCGCGAGCGGCGCGCAGGATCTGCCCGGGGGTGGCGCGGGAACGGGCGAGGGCGATGTTCTCGGCAAGGGTGCCCTCGAACATGGTCGGCTCCTGCGGGACCCACGCGATCCGCGCGTACCAGCGCGCGGGGTCGAGCGCGCGCAGGTCGCAGCCGCCGCATTCGACGGCGCCCGCGGTGGGGTCGGCGAGACGCATGAGCAGCGCCGCGAGCGTGCTCTTGCCGGCGCCGCTGGGACCGACGAGCGCAGTGAACGTGCACGGGGCCAACTCGAGGTCGATGCGGTCGAGCGCGGGACCACGGCCGCCGGGGTACTCGAAGCCGACGCCACGGAAGCGGACCGGCTGGCGGCGGGGGTCGGGCGTGGCGGGCAGGCTGTCGCGGTCGGCGGTCGGCTGGCGATCGCTGCCGGCGGTCAGCTGGCGGGCGGGGGCGACAGTCGGCGGCCCGGCGGCGGCAAGGGGAGCCGTGGGGTTGGATATATCCCGCGGGGCGTGATCGCGCGCGCGCGTGTGTACGCGCGCGCGATTACGGTCGGGCATAAGCACATGTGGGCGGTCAAGCGTGGCGAAGATGCGCTCGGCGGCGGCGGCGCCGTCTGCGCTGGCGTGAAACTGCGCACCGACGGCGCGCAGCGGCCCGTAAAGCTCGGGCGCGAGCAGCAGCACGACGAGCCCCGCCTGCAGCTCGAGCGCGCCGGCGACGAGTTGGACGCCGATCGTGGCGGCGACGAGCGCGGTGCCGATCATCGCGCACAACTCGAGCACGAGCGCAGAGAGGAACGCGACGCGCAGGGTGCCGATCGTCTCGGCGCGATAGCGCTCGCCAACCGCGCCGAGCGTGGCCTCCTGCGCACGGTCGCGGTTGTGGGCGCGCAGCGTGGGCAGGCCGCGAACGACATCGAGGAAGTGCGCGCTGAGCAGCGTCAGCGCCTGCCAGCGCCGGTGCGTGCGGGCGGCGGCGGTACGGCCGACGAGGACCATGAAGAGGACGAGCAGCGGCACGGTGAAGGCGAGGATCGCGGCGGCGATCGGATCGACGGCGGCAGTCCAGCCGAGCACGGCGAGCGGCACGAGCGCGGCCAGGATCAGCTGCGGGAGGTAGCCGGCGAAGTAGGACTCGAGCGCGTCGACGCCCTGCACGGCGGCGGCCGCGAGCGCGCCCGTACGGCGCTGTTCGCGCTGTTCGCCGCCTTCGCCGCCCTCGTCCCCCTCACAGCCCTCCTCGCCCTCCTCGCGCTCGATGTGCTCGATGTGCTCGATGTGCTCGACGCCCGCAACGGTCACGCCGTCGACCAGCAGACGCCGCGCGAGGAGGCATCGCAGCTCGGACATGACGCGTGTCGCGCCCCAGCGCCCGGACAGCTCGAAGCCGCCATTGACGAGCGCGCGCGCGACCAGGACGGCGGCAAGCGCGATCAGCGCGGGACGCACGGAAGGCACGGTGGCGTGCCTGAGCGCGGCGCGGGCGATGACGTCGGCGAGCAGCGCGGCCTGGGCGACGGTGAGGGCGGCGGCCAGCACGCCGAGCACGCAGGCGAACAGCAGGTGCGTGCGCGCGGCGCCACTGGCATGCAGCAGGCGGCGGTCGACGGGCGAGGACATGCCTCAGACCCAAGCGTCGAACGGCAGGCGGGCGAGCGCGTGCGTGTTCACGGTGGCCGAATCTAAGGAGCGCTGCCACGGGCGACATCGGCGGCTTGCCCAGACAAGACTGCGGAGAACTACTGAAACACGCGGGTGCGCCGCGGCAATCGGATCCGACCGCGACGAAGCCGCGGCGCACCGCCGCGATCGGATCGGACGTCGCTCGCGCGGCTGCTATTTGTGGTCGCTTCCTCGAGGAGACACGCCGCGCGGCCGCGCAGGCGGACTTCGACGCCGCGCAGCGGAACGGACGTCGCGCAGAGCGGGCAATCGCGCGAACCGCCGCCCGCGAGCGCTCGACCTGGCGGCGCTCAGCCTTTGAACGTCGACGGCCCGGCGTCGCCGAACGGCTCGTCGCGCTCGCGCACGGCCTGCCGGAAGCCGGCCTGCGCGGCACGCTCCTGGAAGGCGTAGCCCTCGGCGGTGTGGCGCGCGATGCCGTCGAAGACCGTGCCGAGTACCTGCGTGGAGTGCAGCGCGCCGGCCATGACCTCCTGGTTGACGAGCAGCTTCATCATCGCCAACTGGTCGAGCGGCACTCGCGCGATGCGCCCGAGCAGAATCTCGACGCGCGCATCCAGCTCGTGCGCGGGCGGCGCCTCGATCGCGAGACCCCACTCGAGCGCTTCGGCGCCCGACAGCGAGTCGCCGGTGAACAACAGCCGCTTGGCGCGCTGCGGGCCCAGGCGGTGGGTCCACATCGAGGTCGTCGGCGACCCCCACACGCGCGCCGGCGGATAGCCGATCTTGGCGTCGTCGGCGATCACGAGCAGATCCGAGCACAGCGCCATGTCGGTGCCGCCGGCGACGCAGAAGCCGTGGACCTTGCAGACCACCGGCGTGGCGCAGTGAAACAGCGACATGAACGCGCGGACGTTGCGGCGCATCATGGCGTAGTCGACCATCGGATCCCACACCGCGCCCGGAGTGTGGTTGGCGGCCATCACCGCCGGATCGAGCGGGGAACCGGGTGGCGCGAGCCCATCCATCTCACTCCCCTCCTCCCCCGCCTCCGACTCGCCGCTTCCCCGCCGGGCCACCCCCTGCCCCTCGGCGCTTTCGACGAGGTCATAGCCGCCGCAGAACCCCTTGCCGTTGCCGCTCAGCAGGATCACGTGGACGGCGGGGTCGAGGTCGGCACGCTCGACGCACACCTCCAGCTCGCGCACGAGCCGCGGCGTGATGCCGTTGCCACGCGCCGGGCGGTCGAGCGTGATGCGCGCGATGCGCGCCGCGACGTCGTAGGTAAGCGTCTGCAACTGCACGTCGCGCGCAAGCTTACGGCAGGCCGCGCGCGTCGGCAGGCATGCGCCGGCAAGCCATGCGCCGGGAGGCCACGTACGCTGGGAGGCCATGCATGCCGGCGGACCGTGCGTTGCCGGCTCGCACATACTGCGGTGTGCCGGTGCTACGGGCGGTGCCATTGCGGGTATGAGACGTCCTGTGTCAACCCCCGAGTGTCGTAGCGGATGTCGGCTTGCCGTCAAGCGCTTCGCGCTCGGCCCTTTGGGCCGCCCTTCGGGTGACTGCTGCGCCGGTCATCCGCTGGGTGGCGATCATGTCGGGTCGGGGGCCCGACTGGCTGGGAATTGTGACCGTGATGTGTTGCTGCAGGCCGTGGTGGCGAGCGGGGTCGTAGGGAACTCTGTCTTGCCAGCAGCGCCACAGGACACGGCACCAGGCGCGTCCGAGGGTACGGATCGCTCGGGGGTGGTCGTGGCCACGAGCGCGGCTGGCGGCGTAGCGGTCTTGCGCCCAGGGGTGCCAGTGGCGGGTCGCGTCGGCGAGGGTGCTGGTGGCCTGCCTGAGGCGCTTGTCGCAGCCCCGGCGGAAGGTAGCGACCTTGCGCTTGCCGGACTCGACTGCGACGGGGCTCATGCCGGCGTCGGCGGCGAGCGCCTCGGCGTTGGGGTAGCGCTGGCGGCAGTCACCGATCTCGGCCAGCAGCGCAGCCGCGCAGAGGACCGACTTGGGGTCGCGGAACAGCGAGAGGAATACGTGGCCGTCGGGGTGAGCGCGTACGCGGTGAGCGATCTCGCTGGTCAGCTCGCTGATCTTCGCGACGATGGGGCGCAGCGCGGCTACGAGCGCGAGCACGATCGCTCTGCGTGCCTCGATCTCGCTCTCACCGGCGCGTCCTTGGGGAGCGTCCCGGAGCTTGGCGAGCATCTCGGCGGGCTTCTTACGCCCACAGTAGGAGTGACGTGCGAGGAAGGCGCCGAGGCGCTTCTCGCCGAGGCCCTTGGCATCGAGAGGGCTGGGGTAGCGCTCCAGGAACGCGAGACCGATCGGGCTGTCGATCGCGTCGAAGATCAGCGTGGCGCCGGGCCAGAAGCGCTCCAGCTCAGCACGCAGCTGGTTGGCGAACTCGACGCGGGTCTGCACGAGATCTTCGCGTGCGCGACTGAGCGCCCGCAGCGCCTTCGTCTCGTCGCTATCAGCGACCAGGACACGGAAGCGGTGGCTGTCGGTCCTGGCCAGCTCGCACAGCACAAACGCGTCGAAGCGGTCGGGCTTCCCGCCGCTGGTACGAAACCGCGGCCGGGCGGCGTGCACCTGGTTGGGATGGATCGCCATCACTCTCAGGCCGGCATCGAGCATCCGCTCGATCAGCAGACCATCGGGGCGCTCAATCGCGACCAGCTGCACCTCCAAGCGCACCAACGCCCGACACAGGGCCGTGATGCCCGCCTCGTCGTGCGTGAACGTCCCGCTGAACAACTCATCACCGGCCTCGCCCTGCACGAGCACATCGTGCTTCTCCGAGGCCCAATCCACTCCTGCGTATCTACCCACTTCTCATCCTCCTCGCTCGAGGTTCGCTCTTCACGGAGCCCCGACCAAGAGGTACCGTTGCGGGTGCTCATTGACGGGCCCTCACAGGGGCTACGTCCTGTTGCCGCTTGCGGCACCTCGCCCCGCCGGGAGGAGCTGGTCTCATACGGGCCCTCAAACGGGCAAGCGACTCCGGCTCTCCCCCGGCGGCAGCCGAGGCAACCAAAGGATGCCCAATGAGCCACGAGCATGGCCACGAGCCCGCGCGCCACCAACGATGTCCCGATGCAGTCGGCGCCGATCTACTAGCCTTGGTCCCCTCCCCTGGAGGGGTGGCAGAGCGGTTGAATGCGGCGGTCTCGAAAACCGTTTCCGGGGGATTCCTCGGACGAGGGTTCGAATCCCTCCCCCTCCGTAATGCCTGCTTTTGTTGAGCCTGTTTGATACAAGACGTCTTGATGGACGAGCAAGAGGTAGTCGAGCAATGGATTGAGCTGTTGGAGCTGGCGGGAGCCGCCCAGGCAGAGGGTGAGCTCCTGGATCTCCGCGAGCTTGCTCTCACGCACAAGGTCTCCGATAGGGCGATCCGGGAGCAGATCCAGCGGATTGAAGATGCTGGCTTGCTGCTCAGCGGTATCGATGAAGGGCAATCGCCGATCCTGCTCAGTGCTGGCAGGCAGTATCTGAACTGTCGCGGCGATGTGCCGCGCGACGTGCTTCGCTTCCTCCCACGTGTCGTGGACGACCTCAACGCCCGCCAGGCGCTCATGACGGCGGGCACAGTCCTGGTCGACGAGTATCGCGGCCACGTGCTCCGCGGACGGGGCGTGGAATATGCCGAAGGACTGGTGCCGCCTGCCTTTCAGCCGGGGGTGACGGAGCGTCTGGCGCTGGATCTCTTTGCCGCCGCCGTTGCCTTGTTGACGCGGCTCTCGGAGGGTCGTCCGGCTGGCTGTGTTGCTGAGGAGATCTTGGCGGTTGCCTTGATCGGACAAGCCGAAGCGCATCTTGATATGCGGACGGAGCTCGGCGAGCTGACGGCGGATGAGGCAGATGCCGCCGCCGAGGCGGCTAAGGGAGGACTATTTGAGCTTTTCGAAGACGACGATGTACTCGACCTCTTTGAGATGGAGGAGCCGAGTGACGCTGCGGTTGCGGGTCACAGCCGAATACGCCGGGAAATGGGTGTTGTCGATCAACGGATAGAGAGCTGGTTCGAGTCCTTTGGCTGGACGATCCCGACGGGCTACATCGGGCAGTAGATCGGTCGGCGTTCAGGTCGGGGGCCCCATTACGTGGGCATTCGGCGCGGATCAGACTGTGAGTATGGTGAATCCCTCTCCAAGCAGCGCTCGCATGTCGCCGGGGTCAGAGGTGGCGATCGCATCGCCGCGGCGGCGCACACCGACAGCGATGCAGGCATCGATCGTGTTGGCTCCCCGCGTCGTCCGCCGCAGGCTCCCGGCTACGCGCGCGGTCCGCTCGTCGAGGATCTCGATGGAGGATGCCTTCAGCAGACGAGCGACGCGGGCATCCTTGGCATCGCCGCGCCAGACCTCGGCGAGTGCGACCGCCGGGATCGTGGGCACAAGGCCGCGCTCATAGCTGACCGCGAGAATCTTGCGAATGCGCTCCTGCCCACGCTCGTAGGCGATCAGCGCCCCGGCGTCGAGCGTCAGACCGGCCACTCAACGAGAACTTGGGTCTCGACCTCGGTCGGTACCGCACCAAACTCAGCGTCATCCTCGGCAAGCAGCTCGCGGCCACGCGCTACTTGAAGCTCGTGCAACAGCGCAGCATTCACGAACGCCGACAGGTTCCCCCCCGACTCGGCGATCCGCAGCTCGGCCTCACGGAGCACTGACTCGTCAAACGAGATCGATCGCTTCTGGGTCGCCATCGCCCTGATACTACCACGGTAGGAGCAGAACTGGTGTACGCCGCTGGAACATACCGACCAGATGTCCTGCGCCATCCCCCGTTGCTCGAGCAGTGTCACGATCCTCCGCCATCCGCAGAGGGCACGTAAGCCCGCCGCCGGAAGCGCTCAGTGTGCAGCTCCCCGATGCGCTTCCACACAAGGTCGGGGTTCGATCTTCGTCCCTCCCTCCCCGTGTTGTTGATCGATGTTCGAGCCTCGACCCGCCGGGACAGGTGCGGTCTCAATCAGCCCATTTGGTCTGGTCAGGCGGCGCTCGTCCGCTGAGGATTCGGAACCGGCAAGGGGGAGTCGAGCACAGGACGAACGTATGTTCGTCAGATGTACGGCGTAGGCTGTGACCGTGGCTGATATCCCAGTCAAGTGTTTGCGCTGCGGCGAGATGGGGTTCACCTCGAACCTGATCGGTGGTGATGGCTCCGTCACAAACCTTCAGATGACCAACGTCACGCTAGGAGCCGCGTGCCCGCAATGTGGCAGCGATATGAAGGTGATCGACGGCACCTACGGCATCACGAATGGCGTCGTTACGGCCTTCCGCGCACTGGGTGCGGACCAGTTGAAAGACATGCAGACGATCCTGCAGAATAGTCGCGCAGGCAAGCTGACAGCCGAGGCCGCTACAGAACAGGCGGCCGCCATCTCCCCGGATGCGGCCGCCCTGATTGCTGCCCTCCAGCAACAACCTCGATGGACCGCTCCGGTGATCGTCAACACGCTGCTTGCCGCTCTGGCGGTTGCGCTTGCTTGGATGGCCTTGCATCAGACGAACACGCTGACCGAGGCTGACCATGCTGCCCTTGAGCACGACATCCAGAACGCAATTGAGCGAGTCGAGCCGACGCGACACATCGACCTTCCGCTGGTTCGCGAGCAATCGCGAGCTTCTCGTAACCGGAACGCTTCCAAAACGAAATCCAAGCTACGAAGGAAGCGTCCACCGAAGACCTATGGTCGAGACAAGAAGCGCGGCAGATAGGCGATGCCTCCGTGTCAAGGTCGGTCGAGAATTTGGCGGCGGCTGGCGTGAGGTCAGTCGGCTTCGCGGGCATCGCGCGGGGGAAGCGGGATCTGGATGATGAGCGTCTGCGGCGGCGCGGCTCCGTCTTAGCGCTTGCGATAGATGTCCGCGCGATGTCCTATTGCCAGGACGGTGACCGTTCTAGACGCCTCATCGATGCTGTAGATGATGCGATACGGGCCGCGGCGGGCCGACCAGCGTCCCTCGTATTCAAAGCGCAGCGGCTTGCCTACGCGCTTCGGGTTGGCGGCGATGACCGGCAGCAACTCAAGTATTGCCGCCGCGTACTTCTCTGGCAGGCTTCTGATATCGCGGCGGGCAGAACCGGCGGCGACCAGCCGCCACGGCCTGTCGTTCACGCGGCGCGGTCGCTTGCGCGTCTGGCCCGGAGGTCAGCCTGCATTTCCTCCAGCGTGGCGGTGTCACCGACCGCGGCCGCCGCTTCGCCTTCGCGAATCTGCTCACGAAGCGTCGGGTCGGACAGGATTGCGAGCGTCTCCTCGAGGCCTTCCAGGTCGTCGGTGCTGACGAGGACCGCCGCAGCCTTCCCATTGCGGGTGAGCACGACGCGCTCGTGCTCAAGCTCTACACGATCGACGATCTCCGAGAGATGCGCCTTGACGGACGAAAGCGGAAGGACGTCTGGCATGACCGTAATTCTAGTCCGCGCAGCCGCTGGTGGCAAGGGGCATCGATTCTCGTCAACCGTAACGCCGGGCGTGCAGTTCGCCGATGCGTTTCCACACAAGGTCCGGGTTCGATCTTCGTCCCTCCCTCCCCGTGTTGTTGATCGATGTTCGAACCTCGATCGCCGGTTCGCTGGTCTGGCGTCGGACATCAGGTCATGTCCAGCACCAAGAGCAGCGCGTCTTCGACGGTGCGCAGTTCTTCGCGTGAGAGGTGGCCGACGTGCTCGCCCAACGCGCGGGCGTCGACCGCGCCGACCATCTCGCACAGAACCTGCGTGGCCTGCTCGACAATCGTGACTGCGGGGTGAAAGCTGGCAGGGAAAGCCGAGCGCGAGGTGGGACAGACGACGACCGTGGAGAGGGTGAGCAGGTCGTCGGCTTGAACGATCACCGCGTAGCGGCGTCCCTGCTGTACGTGGCCACGCTTGCCGGGAAGATTGATGCGATGGACGTCACCGCGGATCACGCAGCTGCTCCATCAGGCCGGCGACGTCCCGTGCTTCTCGCACGTAGTCCTCGTTCTCCATCAGGCGTCGTGCCTCGGCGGCGAGCCCGCCCCGTCGACGCTCTCGCTCGGCCGTCTCGGCTATCGCCTGACGTGCAGCCTCAGCACGACTCAAGCCGCGTCGCCTGGCGATTTCATCCAGCGCGCTCAGCCCGTCGCGACCGAGACGCAGCGACACTGGTTGAGGAGCCGACGCCATCTGTATAGCGTAGCGCAAACCGCACTACAAAACCACGTTTAGGCACCCCGCTTGACCTGGCCTGACCTCCCGGCTCACGTATGGCGCGAGAACGACGGGCGTGCAGCTCGCTGATGCGCTTCCACACGAGGTACGGGTTCGATCTTCGTCCCTCCCCCTCCGTTTTTTCGTCGGGAGTTTGGGCGTAGTTCGAACCCGGGGCTCGTCGTGTGCCCGATGACGTCAAGCGGTTGCTGGCCACGGAGGCTCGCGCTCGACAAGCTCGGAGCGCGCGGGACCTCCACCGCCCGGGCAGGACAGAAGCTGTGGAATCGGCACGTGGTGATCAAGAACCTCCAGGGAACGGCGGTCTGATCTGGCCCCACTGCAGCGGTCTGATCTGGCCCCAAAAACCAACGAGGCCAACGTATGTCGCAGGCGGAAATCAGCACTATGCTGGGCGCTCAAAACGTGCGCCCACGACTGAAGGATTCTCCATACAACATTGATGCGCGCTGAGACCGGGTGGCGGATTAGGCGTCTGCCGGGAGGATCGTGAAGGCGCCTCCCGTGAGGGTGGTTACCGCACGAAAGTGTCGCTCATCGAAACTCATGATCCGATCGGTCGAGTAGCGATTCGCGATCACCACCAGTGAGCAATCGGCGAGTCCGAGTTCGAGATCCGCATACCGCGCGTCGAGATCTCGGATCGGGGCGTAGTCCTCGCGCTCCAGGCACGCGACTGTGAATCGGCCGGCGGCGAGGTCGATAATGAAGTCTCGCCGTGCTTTGTGCCCGACCCGTCGCCCAAGCAGATAGTCGACCTCGGCGGTCACAGGAGCTGGGACTATCAACGGCCCGTCAACGGTCCGCAGTAGTTGATTGACGCGAGGGAAGAGCGGATCGTTGGCATCCCCGAACGCCACGAGCGGGGCCGCGTCGATGACGACCGTCACTCGCCGAAGCCCCTGAGCAGATCCTCCTCCGGCACATCCGCAATTGATGACCCATCCCCATGTCCTGAGCCTGCCAGCGCGAAGTCCCGATCTTGGGGCGGTTTGGGCTGGTATGTGGCTACCGCCTCTCGCAGGATCTCCGCCTGCGGACGCCCCTCCTCCCGAGCAAGCCTCGCCAAACGCTCGGCCTGATCCTCATCGAGGTATACGCTAGTCTTGCGCATCGAGAATATTGTAGGGCATCGGGTAGGGCATGCAGTATTTGGCGCGAAGCTACCGTTGTTGAGGCCCGATCGTCCCTCGCGTGTCGTCCCCGGAGCACAGCAACGACGCCGGAGAGGGTCGCCGCGGTCTGTGCTGCGCTGAGCACTGCGACCTGCGACAAGCTGCGGCTGAAGGGCCTCGGCAGGTGGCCGAGCAGAAAACGCTTGGCGCGCAGCTCGCTAATGCGCTTCCACACAAGCTGCGGGATATGGCGCCAAATGGCTTCGTCCCGCCAAAACCCGTAAACAAGGGACCGCTGGCAACGGCGGCGATGTCAACCGTTGGCTCGCGAGACCGAGATATGCTTGCGCGCCGATGGGCGCGGGTCGCAAGCAGAGCGCGGCGGTGTGCTCGCCTACGGTGAGTTCTCCCGCTGCCCACCGAACTGCTGGTCCGCGATGCGAACGCTGGAACGATCGACAGGGCGAACCTCGCCGAAGCGGCCAAGTCCGACACTGAAACCTGTGAAGGCGAAGCCGAAGGACCGTGAGGATCGAGTGGCATGAACAAGATCCACAACATGCTTTGCTCCTCGCGCTGGTGGGCGCGCCGCGTCGAGGGCGAGCTTGTGCCGTGGGGCGTGGGGGGTGTCGAGCTGGGCGACGAGGTGCTGGAGGTCGGCCCCGGCTTCGGAGCGACCACGCGACTGCTTGCACGCCGACTCGGGCCCGGTCACCTCACCGCAGTCGAGCTCGACGAGGGGTATTGCCAGCGTCTGCGCCGTGATCTGGGCGACACTGTGCAGGTCGTGCAGGGCGATGCGACCGCGCTCCCCTTTGCTGACGATCGTTTCTCGTCGGTTCTCTGCTTCACGATGCTCCACCACATCCCACGCCGCGAGCGCCAGGATCGGGCATTCGCAGAGGTCGCTCGAGTGCTGCGGCCAGGGGGTGTCTTCGCGGGCACCGACAGCGTCGGCACCGGACGGCTGTTCAAGCTGATCCACATCGGCGACACGCTGCTTCCGATCGCGCCACAGGAGATGGCACAGCGCCTGCAACGCGCGGGGCTCGCGGAGCCGGTCGTCGACGATACGGGCAAATCGTTCCGTTTCCGCGCACGCAAGCCGTCGCTCTGAGCGCCCCTGCCGCGCCGGGCCTCGGCGTTGGCCGTCGAGCGCCGTGAGGCTGGAGCTGGTAGCCGCGATATCGGCGCACGTCGGGCGTGGCGAAGTCGCGGCCGGGGTCGTGGTGTGCGACGTAGGTCTCGTAGGTGCTCGCAGCCTGTCCGGCGGCCGATGTGCCGCTGTGTTTATCGAAGGTCCCAACGATGACGGCCGCCGCCAGGAGCCCTGCGACCGGGATGCGCAGCAGGCGCCAAAGCGCGCGCGGGTCGAGCGCGAATTTGCGTGTAAGCCTGTCGCCGGGTGTGTAGGCGCCTGCCTTGACGCGTTTGACGAGCGCGGGCTGGCAGTGGTCACAGCAGGCCCCGGCATGCTCTGTACGCGGGTGGCTGGAGAAGACGATGTCGAGCAGCCAGCGGGCCAGGGTGCGTCGCCGTCGCCGCTTGGGGCCTTGTAGGACCTCGAGCAACTCGGCACGGAAGCAACGGTCGGTCCGCCCGACGAGCGTGTTCATCGCTTCGATGCGACTTACGCGTCCTGCAAGCGTCTCGCGGGCCTCTCCCGCGGTGCGTCTGCCGCTGTCGACTACCTCCTCGGCGCTCCGCTCGGCCATCCACTTCAACAGGCCCACATCCTTTGCACCTCGTGTGAAGACCAGCGCCAGAGCCGGCTTGCCGTCGCGCCCTGCGCGGCCGAACTCCTGCAGATAATCCTCGGCCGAGGCGGGGTGCTGCCAATGCACGACGAGACGCACGTCGGCGATGTCCACGCCCATCGAGAACGCGCTTGTCGTGATCAGGGCGTTCAGCGGCGGGTCGATGCGTCCACTGAAGCGATTTTGCAGATGGTCGCGCTCCAGCTTGTCCAGGCCACTATGAAATAGCGGCAGGCGCCAACCGGCGGATGCCAGTGCTGCCTGCACCTCTTTGCCGACTTTCTTGCTTGGTATGAAGATCATCGCGCGACCGGAGACCTTCGCCAGCAGCGCCGCGACGATCTGCGCGCGACGGTGATCGCTCCACTCCTCCAAGCGCACCAGCGCGATGTTTGGCCGATCGACACCCGACACGAGTACGCGTGCGTCGGGCATGTCGAGCGAGCGAAGGATCCGTTGCTGCGTCTCGACGCCGGCGGTGGCGGTGCAGGCGATGACAGGCGGTCCGCCGAGCCTGCGCCGAATGTCGGCGATACGGCTGTAGTCAGTCCGGAAGTCCTGCCCCCAGCGATCGATGAGATGGGCCTCGTCCACCACCAGAAACGACGGACGTCGCTCGAGTAGCCACGCAACCTCCTGCGGCTTGACGCGATCTCCGAAGCGCTCGGGCGCCATGTAGATCAGCGCCAGCGCCGCCTGCTCGAGTAGTTCGTAGCGCTGCTGCTTCTCGACACCGCTTATGTCGGAGTTGATGAACGTCGCCGGCAGCTTGCGCCGGTGCAGACTGCTGGCCTGGTCGACCATCAGGGTCTTGAGCGGTGAAAGCACGAAGGTGGTGGGCTGGCCCTTGAGGATTGCGGCTAGTTGAAAGCACAGGCTCTTGCCTCCGCCGGTGGGAGCGATGATTAGCTGCGATTCGCCCCGCAATGCGCCGAGCACCGCGTCCAGTTGCTGTTCACGGAAGCGGCTCACTCCAAACAGGCGCAGACCGGCGTCGAGCGCGCGGGTCTCGTCCGGTAGCTCGCGGCCGCGATCAATGAAGCGGGCCAAGGCGATTGCCCAACGTTCGATCGTGCGCCGGGCAAGCGAGACCTGCTGATTTGGATGTCGTCCAGCGTGGCAGCCGTCGCACAGCGTCACGCAGTTGCTCGCGACATCCTGCCCACCGGCAGACCGCGGGATCAAATGGTGGACGTCAAGCTCGTCACGGGGCACTTTTTCGCCACACTGCTGGCATGTCCACCGATCGCGCTCGAGGACGATGCGGCGGACACGTTGCCAGGCTTGCTCCTCGGCCGCCGAGCGTCTTTTAGTCGCCACCGATCACCTTCCATAGATCCCAGATGTCGAGATGATCGCATAGCCGCGTTGTGGCCGCGGACGCAAGAGATCTGGAACGGGCCCAGCCAACCAACCCGGCGTCAGCCCGCCAGGGCTGACGCCACCTCGCCCCCGAGCAGCTCGATCGAGCGGATCACCGCAGAGTGAGCGACGGTGCCGACGCTCGGGTGCAGCAGTACCCGGTCAGCTCCCAGCGTGTCGCGGATCGCGCCGATCTTCTCGGCCACTTCGGCGGGGCTGCCGACGGCCAGCGACCCTGCCGGCGCGCGCAGGGCCTCGTAGCGCGCGGGGGTCATCGGGGGCCATCCCCGCTCACGGCCGATCACGTTCATCGCAGCGATATAGGATTGAGAGAAGGCGGCATTCGCCGCCTGGGTGGTGTTTGCGATGAACCCGTGCAGGTGCACCGCCACAGGTAACTTCTCGGGGTCGTGCCCAGCGCGGCTTGCGCTGTCGCGGTAGAGCGCGACCAGCGGTGCGAAGCTCGCCGGCTCGCCGCCGATGATGGCGAGCGCCAGAGGCAGCCCGAGCACGCCGGCGCGCACGACCGAGGCGGGCGTCCCGCCGACGGCGATCCAGACGGGCAGGGGCTGCTGCAGCGCGCGGGGGTAGACCCCGGCGCGGTCGAGCGCGGGGCGATGGCGGCCCGACCAGGTGACGGTGTCGTGCTCGCGGATCGCGAGCAGCAGCTCGAGCTTTTCGGCGAACAGCTCGTCGTAGTCGTCGAGGTCGTAGCCGAACAGCGGGAAGGACTCGACGAAGGAGCCGCGCCCCGCCATGATCTCGGCGCGCCCGGCGGAGAGCAGGTCGAGAGTGGCAAAGCTCTCGTAAACCCTCACGGGGTCGTCGGATGAGAGCACGGTGACGGCGCTGCTCAAACGGATGCGCCGGGTTTGCGCGGCGATCGCGGCAAGCACGACGGCGGGCGCAGAGGCAGCGAAGTCGACGCGGTGGTGCTCGCCGACGGCGTATACGTCCAGACCGGCGGCCTCGGCTGCGACCGCCTCGCGGACCACCTCGCCGAGCCGCTGCGAGGCAGCGATCCGCTCTCCGGACGAGGCGTCCGCGGTCACCTCGGCGAATGTGGAGATGCCCAGTTCCATCGGTTTGGGACGCCGTCGCAGGCGAGAGCGCCAGCCTAGCGTTCCTGCGGCTGGCGCCGCGCCGCGAAGAACTCGCTGAGCAGCGCGCCGCACTCGGCGGCGAGCAGCGCGCCGGCGACCTCGGGGCGGTGGTTCAGGCGCGGCTCGCCGAGCACGTCGAGGACGCTGCCCGCCGCGCCGGCCTTGGGGTCGCTCGCGCCGTAGACGACCCGGGGGACGCGCGCGAGCACGATTGCGCCGGCGCACATCGCGCAGGGCTCGAGCGTGACGTACAGCACCGTATCCAGGACCCGCCAGCCGCCGACGACCCGGGCGGCTTCGCGCAGCGCGATCAGCTCGGCGTGCGCGGTTGGATCGCCGCGCGCTTCGCGTTCGTTGTGCGCCGCCGCGATCACCTCGCCGTCGCGCACGACGACCGCGCCGATGGGCACGTCGTCGTGTTCTAAAGCACGATGCGCCTCGCGCAGCGCGACGCGCATGTAGTGCTCGTCATGCGGAAAGAAGCGGTCGCCCATTGTCATGCGCCATCGAGCCCAAGGCGGACGGCACCGCCGACAAGCGCTCGGGCCAGCATCATTACCTAAGCACCATGTCTCGCAACCGCTCCTTCCGCGCTCGGCGCCGCCGTGTGCACCGCCCCCGCATGCCGCTGGCCGCGCGTGCGCCGGCGCCGACACCAGCAGCGATCGCGCTCGCGACGATCGCCGCACTCCTCGTAACGTTCGCTGCACTCACGGTGCTCGCCGCGCTCGCCGCGGCTCCTGTGGAGGCGACCTCACGGACCGGGCGCGCGACGGCAGAGAGCGCGACCCGGCCCACGACGCGCGCGACCCGGCCCACGAAGCGCATGCCCACACGCGCTGCCGGAGCACACAACTTCGCCAGGCAATCGGGGAACACCCCACAGCCGGCGCCGGCCCCCTATGCGCCGGGCGTGGTCGTCGTCGGTTATGACGGCTCCGGCTCGCCCGCCGCGCGCGCCGCCAGCGTGCACGCCGCGGGAGCCGTCGATCCGACGGCGCTCGAATCGCAGACCGCGCTGTTGACGCTACGCCGCGGCGCCAGCGTGCCTGCGGCCGTCGCACACCTGCGCCGTACGCGGGGTGTCGCGTGGGCTGTGCCGGACTACGTCGCCCACGAGTCGACGCTGCCGGTCAACCGCTCGGCGTCGCCCGCGGCGGGCGACGAGGACGGCGTACTGCCCGTCGGGACAGTCGCCGGCGCGGGCTTCGGGAGCAGCCCGTTCGCAGGCGCAGGCGCTGCGGCCCGCGCGGCGGCCGCGCCGGGCGAACCGTTCCCCAACGACCCGGGCGACGGGTCGATCCCGGGGGGCTGGCAGCAGTTGCAGTGGAACTTCGTCGGACCGTTCGGCGTGCAGGCGCCGCAGGCGTGGAGCAACCTGATCGCCGACGGCGCGCCCGGGGGGCGCGGGGTGATCGTGGCTGTGCTCGACACGGGCGTCGCCTACGCCAACCGCGGGCCGTTTCGCCGTTCGCCCGACTTCTACCCGTACCAGTTCGTCGCGGGCTACAACTTCGTCGCGCACAACCCGTTCCCGAACGACCGCAACGGCCATGGCACGGATGTCGCGGGGACGATCGCGGAGGCGACGAACAACGGAATCGCTTTGACGGGGCTCGCCTACGGCGTGCGCCTGATGCCGGTACGGGTGCTGGACGGCGAAGGCAACGGCGACGCGGCGACGATCGCACGCGGGGTGCGTTTCGCGGTCAACCACGGCGCGCGCGTGATCAACCTGAGCCTCGAATTCCCGACGGGGATCACAGCTTCGGACATCCCCGAGCTGATTTCGTCGTTGCGCTACGCCAGCCGGCACGGCGTGGTGGTGGTCGCGGCGGCGGGCAACGAGGCCCACGCGGCCGCCGCCTATCCCGCGCGCGCCTCGAGCGTGATCGCGGTGGGCGCGAGCACCGAACACGGCTGCCTGGCGAGCTACTCCAACTACGGGACGGGCGTCACGCTCGTCGCGCCCGGCGGCGGGCCCGATGCGGCACTCTCGGGCGACCCCAACTGCCATCCCGAAGCGCCACCCGGGCGGGACGTCTTTCAGGTCACTTTCACGGGCTCCTCGCCGCGCAAGTTCGGGATCCCCAACGGCTACGAAGGCACCTCGATGGCGACCCCGCATGTCGCGGCCGCCGCGGCGTTGGTGATCGCCAGCGGCGTGCTCGGACGCCACCCCACACCGGCACAGGTCGTCGCGCGCCTGAGCGCCACGGCGCTTCCGCTGGGCGACCCCGGCGACCACGTGCTCTACGGGGCGGGGCTGCTCGACGTCGCCGCCGCGACCGCACCGGGCGGGCCGGGGGCGGCGCCGGCCGGGTAGCCGGCGCGCGCAGCCCGGCGTACGGCCGAACGCCGTCGCGCTCAGCCGTACTTCTTCTTCGCGGTGCGTTCGCAGCTCTGGCGCTTCTTCTTGTTGTGCTGCTTGTGGCATTTGGCGAGCGCTTTTTTGAGCTGCTTGGCGTGCTTCTTGTGTTTCTTCCCCGGCGACTGCGTTACGGCGCCGGTTGTTTTGGTGGTCGTGGTGGTCGTCGTCGGGGCGACCGGCAGCAGCGGGTACGTCGTCGGCGCCGGGAACGGGTTGGGGAGCGCTCCCGTGACGAATGCCAGCGGCACGCCGGCCACTTCGCCGTCGATGTTGCTCGCGGCGATCCAGTACGTGAACGAGGTTCCCGGCGTGAGGTCTTCCCTGAAGCTCGCTGCGTATTTCGCGATGTTGCCTTCGACGCCGGTCAGCGTCGCCGGCACCATCGAGGGCGTGCCGCCGGTCCGCTCGAACTCGAACCACACCCGCGTCGGCAGGCCTTCGGTGTTGATCTCGCCGACGATTTCGGCCGAGCTACGCGCGATGTTGAGCGCCGCCTCGGATTCTTTGATCACCACCGGCGGCGTCTTGGGCGAGGTTTCGAACGTCTGCACCGCGCCCTGCGAAGCGCCGGTCGGGTCGGTCGCCTCGAGCGCGTAGACGTATACCGTCCCGGCCTTCAGTTCCGAGATCTGAACGTTTTCGATTTTCTGGCTTGTGTATTCACTTCCCGCCGACACTTCGGGGGTCCTGCGGCTGTATGCGAACGGGTTCGCCGCGCCGGCTTCCACTTCTTCGTCGTACTGCGCCTGCGGCTCGAACACGAAGTGATAGAAGGTCGTCTGACCGTACGGGTTGACCGAGCCGGAGAGGACCGCGGTCGTGCGGGTCTCGTTGGTTGCGGCACCCGTCACGACGGCCGGCACAGCGTAGGTCTCGAATTCCTGCGGCGGTTCAGGGACAATGGTTTTCCCCGTACCGTTGGTCGCAACGAACCGGAAGAAGTATTTTTCGTGGGGGATCAGGTGGAGCTTGACCGATGGATGCTGTTCTTCATTTCCGAGTTCGTTCTTCGGGATGACTTCTTTGCCTACGACAGTCGCTTCGCCTTTTTCGAACGCTGCTTCTTTGGTCGCATATTCGAACCTGTAGGTGGTTTCCTGGAAGTTCGCACGGACCGTGGCCGCCAGCTCGGCTTCGGTCGCGGTCAGCGAGACGAGCGACACGTTTTCGACGGCCGGGGCTTCAGCCGGCGCCAGCGTGAATTCGCCGCTGGCCGTGGTTTCGCCGGTGCCGTTTTTCGCGACGATCGTCCATTCATAGGTCGCGCCGGGTTCCAGCCCTTTGAGAGTAAGGCCGTCGCCCGTCGCGTTCGGGCCCGATAGGGAGCTGGTTTCGCACCCTTCCGATTTGACCGGCCCGACGGTCTTGATTTGATATTTGACCGTGCAACTCGTTGTTTCGTTCTCGGGGTTGATCGTGGCCCTGACCGCAGCTGCGTACGGCGAGAACACGGGCGCTTCCGGATTTTCCAGCACGGGCTTGGATTTGAGCGTCGTGAACGAGACCTTGTTGCCGGGCATTTCGAACGGCGTTCCGCTTTCCAGACCGGTGGCGACCGCGCAGACGTTGTATGTGGTGTTGCCCTCGAGCCCGGACACCGGTTCGGAGACGACACCTTTGGCGAGCAGCGTGTTGGCTTGGGGTGCGGTGGTCCGGAACCCGGTGCATTCGGTGCCTTCGGCGTACTCGAAGTAGTACCCCGGGCTTTCTTCGGATACGGCGGGCGGCGAGAGTTCGGCGCGCAGTTCGGCGGAGTCGGCCGTGACCGCTTGCGGGGCAAGCGTTTTCGGCGTCTGCGGCGCCGCAAACGCCGCCGGCGCCGCGACGAGCATGCCGATGACGGCGACGAGCAACGCTGTTGGAATCCCGCTGTTTCTCTTGAACGACATCAGCGCATCCCCCCGGCGACTCGACCACACCCTGCTGCCGCTCCATGACGGCGGGGGCAGCCCGTGACCGCGTCAACCGATGACACGACCCGATCGACCCTCACCCGAACCAGTTTCGCTCGTTGCGAAAACATCATCCCTCCTCAGCCGAACCTCTCCGTAAGACCCTCGCTCGACGCGACCCTGGGCAGCCCCACGCAACACCTCGGCACCCGAGCGAACTGAATCCGAGCATACTGGACGGAGGCACATACGGTCAATGGCAAGCTGTCGCGGCTGCGCACCGCCTCCTTCCAACGCCACCACCTCAATTGCCCAGCCGGCACGCTCGCCGATGCAGTGGCCCGCGGCTTCCCCAAATACAACACCTAGTACACACTTGTTGTGAGCAGAGCACACAACTTATGCGTACAAGCAGGCGGTAGACCAAGCCCGTCAAGCTCGGAAGGTCCGCCGACCCTTCCTCGTGCGATCGGAGGGTCCGCCCCAACCCTCCTATGCGACGGGAAGGCCCGCCGACCCCTCCTTGTACGACGGGAAGGCCCGCCAACCCCTCCTTGTACGACCGGAAGGCCCGCCAACCCCTCCTTGTACGACCGGAAGGCCCGCCAACCCCTCCTTGTACAACCGGAAGGCCCGCCAACCCCTCCTTGTACGACCGGAAGGCCCGCCAACCCCTCCTTGTACAACCGGAAGGCCCGCCAACCCCTCCTTGTACGACCGGAAGGCCCGCCAACCTGTCCTGTGCCGTCAATCGCTGCGCCGCCTTCGCGATCTCGCGCGGTCGCGCCACACCGCGCGCCGGTGTCCAGGACGACCCCCGGTATGGTGTCCGCATCGGCCTGGACACTGGCAGCGTGCCACCGGCGTCCGCGAAATCCGGCGCGACTGGGCGCGTGAGCGTCCCGCTCCGCCGCGTCGACCCTGCGCTGCTCGCCCTGACGCTGCTCGCCTTCGCGTTGGCCGCCTACCGTTTGGGCAGCAAGAGCCTGTGGCTCGACGAAGCGGTCAGCGCCGACCATGCGCGGCTGGGCTGGCATGGCCTGTGGACGGTGATCAGCCATAGCGACCCGAATATGGGCTTGTACTACGTGCTGCTGCATCTGTGGGTGCGGGTTTTCGGCTACGACGAAGCGGCGGTACGCAGTTTGACGGTGCTGCTCGGCGGACTGGCAGTGCCGGTGATGGCGCTGCTGGGCAAACGTCTCTTTGGCCGCAACTGCGGGCTGCTGGCAGGTGTGCTGCTGGCGATCAGCCCGTTCTTCGTGCAGTACGAGCAGACCGCGCGCTCCTATGCGCTGGTCGTGCTGCTGGTGCTGCTGTCGTGCTGGTTTTTCCTGGCGGCCCTGCAGCGGCCCACGTCGGGGACGCTGGCCGGCTATGCGGCGAGCAGCGTGCTGACGATCTACGCCCATTACTTCGCGGCGCTGGTGTTGCTGGTGCAGCTCGCGACGCTGCTGGCGCTCAGGCGCCGCGACGCCTTCGCTCCCCGGTGGCTGGCGGTCGCGGGGGCGATCGTCGTGCTGTGCGCGCCCGAGGCGCTGTTCGCACACCGCGCGGGCACGGGCGGCGTCTCCTGGATCCACGTCCCGACGCTCGGCACGCTCGTGCGCTTCCCGGGAGACGTGGCGGGCGGCAAGGCGCTGGCGGCGGTGCTGATCGTGCTCGCCTGCTACGCGGTCGTGCGCGCGGTGCTCGCTCGCGAGAGCGAGCGCTGGCGGGTGTGGTTCCTCGTGCTGTGGCTGGTCGGACCGGTCGTGCTCGTGTTTGCGGTGTCGCGGCTCGGCCGTCCGCTGTTCGTGACCTACTACCTGATCGTCGTGCTGCCGGCGTTCCTGCTGCTGGCGGCGCGCGGCGCGACGCTGCTCCCGGGACGCGCGCCGGCGGCGGTGGCGGCGGCGCTGCTGATCGCGTGCTCGGCGGTCGGGCTGCGCGACTGGTACCGCAGCGAAGGCGTCGAAGGCTACCGCGAAGCGACCCGCTACATCCTCGCCGAGGCCCGCCCTGCCGATGGCGTGCTCGGCTATCCCGCGAAGACCGTCGCCTACGGGCTCGCCTACTACGAAGCGCTGGCGCACGCGCGCGGGCCCACGCCGGTCGCCTACAGGCTGGGGAGCGCGCCGCTGGCGCACCCGCCGCGGATCTGGGTGGTACTGCGCCAGTCGGACGTCTCAGCGCAGGAAGAACGCGCGGTGCGGGAAAGCATCGCGGCCCGCTACGCGCCGGTCGGCTCCCAGCCGGACTTCACCGGCCTGCACGTGCTGCTCTACCGCCTGAAGGCCGCCGCGAGTAGGGCCGCCGCGAGTAGGGCCGCCGCGAGTAAGGCCGGCGCGAGTAGGGCGGGCGCGCGGTAGGCCGCGCGCAGTAGGGCAACGCACGCCGTCGGCGCTGGCGCGCGCGTGCACGCCGCGCGTAAAAGACCTCGAACGCACGCTCACGACCGGGGCTTGCGAACGACGACGGTCGTCTGGCGAAAGTGCGAGTGCAGGCGCCGCGGCCCGCGCCGGGCGATCCACTCGTCGGCGCGGTCGCAGGCGCGCAGGAGGGCGTTGTCGGGGCCAAGCGGCAGCAGCGAGGTGAGCAGCGCGGCGGGGAAGCTCGAGTAGTTGACGGGCTGCAGTTCCACGTCGGGGAAGTGCGAGCGCAGCCAGTCGAGGTCGTCGCGCGTGAACGAGCGCTCGTCGGGCGTGTGCGCGGCCGCCACCAGGCGCGCGTAGAGGCGGATCAGCAGGTGCTCGCCCTGGGGCTCCATGAACAGCATCGTCCCTCCGGGGGCGAGGTGCTCGGCGTACAGGCGCGGCAGCAGGCCGCGGTAGTCGATGTGGTGCAGGATCGAGCGGCCGAAGATGCAGCCGAACTCGCCGGCGACGTCGCGGGCGACGTCGCCCACGCGGAACTCCAACCGGCCCGGCTGGGCGTGGCGCTGCGCGCGGGCGATCGCGGTCTGCGAGACGTCGATGCCGAGCACAAACGCAGCGCCCAGCTCGAGCAGCCGCCACGAGCTGGCGCCGTCGCCGCAGCCGATGTCGAGCACGCGCGCGCCGGCGACCGCGGCCTGCGTCGCCGCGTCGAAGCGCCGCTCGGCGCGGTGCGTGTTCGGGCAGTCGAAGACGTGCGGGAAGCGCCCGTGCCAGGTGTCCATCGCCTGCTCGACGCCGTGCTCGTCGTAGGCCTCGCGCTCGCGCTCGGCGCGCTGCACGTCGACGCCTGACGCCGACGATGAGGAGCTTGCGGACGGCGCCACGGGGCCGACTGTAGCAAGACCGCAGCGAGCCTCAATACCGGCCTCCGCGCCGGCGCCGGTGCGGAGCGCCAGGCCGGCGTCGTCGCGGGCGTTCGCGCGGTCGGTGGGTGGTTCACGCGGGTGCCATCGCGCGCGATCACGCGCGCGCTCGCGCGCGCGCGTCCGTGCGCACACGCGAATCGGCCGCCGCGGCAATCACCCCCGCCATCTCCTCGCGAAAGCGCAGGCGCCCGAAGCGCTGTGCGTTCGCGCGCAGCTCGCCCTCGTCGAGCGCCAGGCCATCCAGGCACGCGATCGCGTCCGCCAGGCCGGCGGCGGTCTGCTCGTCGAACAGCACGCCGGTGCGCCCGTCGAGCACGGTCTCGACGGCGCCGCCGACGCCGTAGGCCACGACGGGCACACCGGCTGCCTGGGCCTCGACGGGCACGATCCCGAAGTCCTCCTCGCCGGGGAACAGCACCGCGCGAGCGCCGCTAAGCAAAGCGTCGCGCTCGCGAGCGTCGACGCGGCCAAGGAACTCGATGTCCGCACCGGCTGGCGTCGCCGCGCGAACGGCTTCGAGCGCGCGCCCGTCGCCGGCCACCTTCAGGGGAAGCCCGGCGCGCGCGCAGGCGGCGACGGCGAGGTCGACGCGCTTGTAGGGGACGACGCGTCCGAACACGAGATGGAAGTCACGCGGCGCGCGGGGAAGACCGAGGAAGTGGTCGACGTCGACGGGCGGGTGCACGACCTCGGCGGTGCGCCCGTAGCAGCGCGCGATGCGCGCAGCGACGTGCAGGGAGTTGGCGACGAACACGTCGGGCGAGGCGGCGCCGCGCAGGTCCTGCGCACGCAGCCGTCCGAGCAGCAGCGGCAGCGCCAGGCGCGCCAGGCGCCCGACGTCCTCGCCCTCGAGGAAGTTCTGCTGCCAGGCGTAGCGCATCGGCGTGTGGCAGTAGCAGACGTGCAGCGCATTGGGGGAGACGCGGACGTTCTTGGCGAAGGCGTGGTTGCTGGAGAGCACGAGGTCGAAGCCGGAGAGGTCGAAGGCGCGGTAGGCGCGGTCCATCAGCGGCAGGAATCGTTGGTAGTGCGTTCGCGCGCCGGGCAGGCGCGTCAAGCGGGAGGCATGGACGCAGCGTTCTTTGATCTGCGCAGGCCACGGCGCGGGGTCGTAGATCGAGGCGAACAGCTCGGCGTGGGGGAACATCCCGAGCAGCTCGAGCACGACCTGCTCGGAGCCGCCGGGGATCGTGAGCCACTCGTGGACGACCGCGACGCGCCCGAAGCGCGCGCGTAGCTCTTCCAACTGGGCGCTCACCGTGGCGAGCGTAGCGTTCGACGACGGCAAGCACCCTGCCAACGCCGCGGACGCCGTGCGGCTGAACGGCCACGCGGCGCCAGAGCAGTGCACGCCCCCCATCCGGCGGCCGCCACGCGGCCGCCAATCTCCCAAATCCGGTCTCGCGATTCCGAACCCCCGCCAGCCGCGCCCGCACCCGTGGGGCCGGGCCAGCTGGGATCATGGCGGGGATGGCGGAGCAGGAGGGTTTGCAAGGACGCGAGATCGTGTGCGTGGGGTTCGCCGATTGGGAGACGGACGTGTGGACCAACCAGCACCACCTGATGTCGCGGTTGGCGCGCGCGAACAGAGTGCTGTTTGTCGAGTCGCTCGGTTTGCGCCGGCCACAATTGGCGGGCCGCGACGTCGCGCGGATCGCGCGCAGGCTGCGCCACGGGCTCGCCGCGCCGCGCGCGCGCGATGGGTTGTGGGTGCTCGCACCGTTGGTGGTGCCCCTCCAGTACCGAGCGCTGCGGGCGCTCAACAGGCGGCTGCTGCGCGCGCAGGTGCGCCGCGCCGCGCGCCGGCTCGGCATCGGGCGGCCGATCCTGTGGTCCTACGTGCCGCAGGCGGAGGCGTTGATCGAGGCGCTGGACCCGGCGTTGGTCGTTTATCACTGCGTCGACGACGTGGCGGCGATCGCGGGCGTGGACGTCGGCAGCTTCCACGAGACCGAGCGGCGGTTCGCCACGCAGGCCGATCTGGTGCTGGCGAGCGCACCGGCGCTGGCGGCGAGGCTGCGGGGGTACTCGAGCAATGTGATGGACGCGCCGAACGTCGCGGACACGGCGCTGTTTGCCAGGGCGCTCGAGCCAGGCGGCGCGGCGGGGGCAGACCCGGCGGTGACGGCGCTGCCAGGGCCGCGGGTGGTGTTCACGGGGGCGATTGTGGCGACGAAGCTCGATATGGAGCTGATCGCAGCGGTCGCGCGCGCGCATCCCGGGTGGTCGTTCGCGTTGGTCGGGCCGATCGGGGTGGGCGACCCGAGCACGGACACCTCGGCGCTGCGGGAGCTGCCCAACGTGCATCTGCTGGGACCGCGTCGTTACGAGCAGCTGCCAGACGTGCTGCGCGCGGGCGATGCGGGGTGGATTCCGTACGTGCTCAACGCGGTGACGGAGAGCGTGTTCCCGATGAAGGTCTACGAGTATTTGGCGGCGGGTTTGCCGGTGGTGGCAACGCCGCTGCCGGCGTTGGTCGATGTGGCGGAGGTCGCAAAGGCACCCGACGCGGAGGGAATGGGCCGGCTGCTGGGGGAGGCGATGGCGACCGACAGCCCCGAGCAGCGCGCGGAGCGATCGCGCGCGGCGGCAGCGCACTCGTGGGATACCCGCCTTCAAGAGATCGCGGCCGCGGTGGAGCGGCTGCCGAGCCGGCCGTGAGAGGCACGGACCCTTCCGGCCGTGAGAAGCACCGACCCCGACTCGCAAGGACAGGCAGCCATGAGGACCCGGGGGCTGTGAGGGCCGTGACGGGGGGGCTGTGAGGGCCGTGAGGGACCTGCTGGTCTGTTCGCACACGCCGGTGCTCGGGTCGGGCAGGGCCATGCGTACGTACGGGGTGGCGCGCGCGCTGGCGCAGGGCGGCGGCGGGCTCGACCTGCTGTATGCGCGTTTCGAGGGCGACGGGCCGGACGAGGCGTTTCGCGCGATTCGGGGGATCGAGCTGCACGAGGTGGTGCCGTCGCGCGGCGCACGGCGGCTGGCTGCGTATGGCGCGGCGCTGGCGGCGGGCGTGCCGAGCGATCTCGCGCGCGCGGTGTCCCCCGAGCTGGCGGCGGCCACGGCGCGGATGGCAGGCGCGGAGGGGCGCGGGCGCGTGATCGCCGACGGGCCGGCGGTCGCGGCGACACTGCGCACGCTGGCGCGCAGGCGGGAGGTGATTTACAACGCGCACAACCTCGAGTCGAGTTTCCGCCACGAACTCGAGCAGGGCCGTGGCCGGGCCGGCGCACGCGGGCTGCTTGCGTTCGAGCGAGGCGTGCTGGGGCACGCGGCGGAGTCGTGGATGGTCAGCGAGGCGGACGTCGCGGGCGCCCGCGCACTGTGCTCGCAGGCCAAGCTGCGCTACGCGCCGAACGTGGTCGACGTCGAGGCGATCGCCCCGGTCGAACACCGCGCACCGGAGCGGCGCGCGGTGTTCGTCGCGAACTTCAGCTACGAGCCGAACCGCAATGGGATGCGGTTCCTACTCGAGGAGGTGATGCCGAGGGTGTGGGCGCAGCTGGCGGACGCGCAGATTGTTTTGGTGGGGGCCGGCTTGCAGCCGGCCGGGGAGGGGGGGCGAGTTCGGCAGCTCGGCTTCGTGGAGGATCTGCGCGAGGCCTACGCAGGCGCACGGTGCGCGGTCGTGCCGCTGCTGCAGGGCGGGGGGACGCCGCTGAAGCTGATCGAGGCGCTGGCCTACGGTCTGCCGGTGATCGCGACGCCGCACGCAGTGGCAGGTCTGCAGGTGCGCGACGGAGAGGACTGCCTGGTCGCAGAGGGAGCGCAGGCGTTCGCGGACGCAATGGCCGGCGTGCTGCGCGACGGCGCGCCGGCGCTCGGGCAACGCGGACGGGAACTGGCGGCGGAGCGCTACTCGATCGAGGCGCTGGCCAAGCTGCTCGCGCAGTGAGGACCTGTGACGGCCCCGTGATGCTCGCGTGGGTGAAGCAGGGCGCTCAGGAGGGCGACCCGGGTGCGCCATCCCGACTGCGCGCGACCGCGGCGAGGAAGTCCTCCCACGGCGCCGCATGGCCCGCCAGGCGCTCGGCGAGGCGCTCCAGCTCGCGCCAACCGGCGTCGGCCTCCCAGCCCCAGTGCAGCACGACGGGCAGCCACAGACCCTCGGCGCGCCGCAACAGGCGGGGCAGCGCCGCGAGCACGTCGCCGGCGCTGCCGTAGAGCGGGGCGTAGGAGGGCAGGTAGACGGTCTCTCCGCGCCACTGCGGCGTGCGCTGAAAGCCGAGCGTCCCGATCGACTCGGGCCCTCCGCAGACCACGGCGAATCGGCGTGCCAGCCACGGCAGCTGGCGCGCGTCGAAGCGGTTGTAGGGGGGCACGAAGACCTCGGGGGCGAGGCCGTACGCAGCCAGTTCGCCAAGTGCGGCGTCGATCCGCGCGTCGGTCTGCGCGCGGGCGAGCCCAGATAGCTCCGAGCGGCGGCGGGGCGAGGCGAAGCGGGTGCGGTGGTCGCGGCCGTGCAGCGCGAAGCACACGGGCTCCCCGTCTAGACGCGCCAGTACCCGCGCCTCCTCGGGGGTAAGCGGACGCGAGCCAGTCTGCGCCGACGAGAGCGGTAAGCGACTGACACGCGGGGAGACCGCAAGCAGGTAAGGCACGCCGGCGTTCGCGAGGATTTCGTGGAAGCGCACGAAGCGCTCGCTGCCGTAGCGCTCGGGCCGGTCCCACGCCTGGAAGTGGGGAAACTCGTCGACCCGCACCAGAATGCGCGTGCGGGGCCCGCTCTCCGCGCCGTTGCTCGACCCGCCACCCACCGACCCACCGGCCATCGGGCCGCCACCACCGTCCAGCACACGCCGGACGGCTTGGGGCGAGTCGATCGTCGCCCGCTCGCAAGAGAGGCGGCCGAGCTTGTAGAGCACCTGCTCGACGAGGCGGACCGGCCGCGGCGGCACGGGACGAACGCGCACGGCGCGCCGCACGGCCGCAGGCACCGACCCCAAGCTCAACTCCTGCGCGGAGGGCTCATCGGCGTCCGGCTCGGCGTCGAGCAGCAGCCGCAGGTTGCGCCGTTCGTCCTCCCGCCAATCCGCCTTGCAAGACAAGCGGCGTGGTCGCGCGGTGAGGCTCACTGCGCGCGAGCGTAGCGGACTGCTTGGGGCACCCCGCCGCAAAGCGCCTCATTGCCGGCGCGCTCCACCCCTAGCCGCCCACCTGCCGCAACCCCAGTCTGCCGCAACCCCAGTCTGCCGCAACCCCAGCCTGCCGCAACCCCAGCCTGCCGCCGCAAACACCATCCGCCAACAAGCCATTCGCAAACGTGCCGTTCGCGTGCGCACGCCGTTCGCGCGCGCACGTGCGCACACGCGGATCGCGCCCCAAAACACAAACCACCTCCCCAGCCACCCCACACCCCCACACCCCACCACGCACCCCGCACCCGCACCACGCACCGGCCGGTGGACATTCGTCCAGGCCATCGGCGGCCGTTCACAGACACGGGCGAGGCGCCGAAACATCTCGTGCACGGCTCAAGAACGAGGCAGACCGGCCCCGGAACCGCACAGCGGCCACGGGACGGGTGCGCTCTCCATCCGACCAAGGCACCCCCGTCGCGAGGCGGGCCCGCAAAGCCAGGGGTCTCACGCAGACAGCCCGGCTCCCGAAGGGAGAACCGATGACCATCATCCAGCCGTCTGCTCGCTGGGTGTCGATCAAGCTGTCGGCCGCCGCGCGCGCCGCGATGTGCACGGCGCTGGTCGCGACGGCTGCGTGGGGGGCGACCTCGGCCGCTTGGGCGGGAACCGCGCAGGCCGCACCGACAGCGCACGCGGCCGGCATCTCGCCCGCGCCACAGGACGCGCGCGCCGCCCGAGCGCGCGCCGCGCGCGTCGAGCACAGCGTGGCCGTCGCCCAAGCCGCGGCCGTGCGCACGCTCGGGTCGCGCACACGAGCGCTGCAGGCTTGCCGGCGTCGCCACCCACGACACTGCGCAACTGTCAGCCGCGCGGTTGCCCGCGCCAAGAGCAAGATCGTCGAAATCCGCGCACGGTGGTCACGGTGGTCGAGGCAGCACCAGGGAACGGCCGGGTCGAACGGGGGGGCCGACTCCTCGTCGCGCAGCTCGGACGGCTCGCGGTCGCAGAGCGGCGACACGGAAGCGGGCGGCTCGAAACGTGAAGCGGGCGGCTCGGAATCGAACGGCGGCGGCACGAGCACGGGCGGCGGTGGCGCAGACGCGTCCAGCTCGGGGACTGGCTCCGCAGGGTCGACCTCCGGCGACTCGAAATCGGGCTCCTCCGGCTCAACGTCGTCCGGCTCGACGTCGCCCGGCTCGACGTCGGGTGGCTCGACGTCGGGTGGCTCGAGCAGTTCGCCATTCGGCACGGGCACCCCGGCGCCGGTCGAAGAACCCACCGCGACGTCCGACCCCGACTTCGAACCGGGACTGAACTCGGGTTGGGACCTCAACTGGGACGTGCCGGCCGCGGCGAAGCTCGGCGCGAAGCTGGTGCGGATCGACATGAGCATCGAAGACACGCCGCAGGAAATCGAAACGATCATCGGCGCGTACGCCGAAAAAGGCATTCGCGTGGTGCCGCTGGCCGACTTCCACGCCTCGATGCCGACGCCGACCGAGGCCCAGGATCTGGGTTCGTGGGCGAAGACGTTCGGTCCCGGCGGCAGCTACTGGAAGGGCCGCTCGGACGGACAGTTCGCGGTGCACTCGATCGAATTCGGCAACGAGACGAGCTACAGCTACCAGTACAAGAACGACACGCCGGAAGGCTATGCGACCCGCGCGCAGACGTATGCGCTGCGCTTCAAGGAAGCGGCGCTGGCGATCCGCGCGGAGGACCCGGGCGTTGGCCTGCTGGCGCAGGGCGATTCGGGCAACGCGGGGCCGCTGTGGGTGGAAAACATGTTCAAGGCGGTGCCCAACCTGGGAGAACTGGTCGCCGGCTGGACGATTCACCCCTACGGTCCGACGTGGCGTCACCGGCTCGAAGAAGTGATCGACGAAACGGCCGCTCAGGGGGCGCCGTCGACGATCCCGATCGACATCACCGAGTGGGGCATCTCGACGGACAACGGGCAGTGCGTAACCGAAAACTTCGGCTGGAACAAGTGCATGACCTACCAGGAAGCCGGGGAAGCGCTGACGCGGTCGGTGCGGGAAATGCACGAAATGCTGGGCAGCCGGTTTGGGATGTTCCTGCTGTACAAGGATCGCGACCAGCAGCAGCCGGGCGCGACCGACGAACGGGAAGCGTATTTCGGCGCGCTGGGCGAGGAACTGCAGCCCAAGGGCCCGTTCACGACGGCCACCGAGGAAGTGCTGGCCTCCTGAAGCAGGAGTACCGCGCGCACGAGCGGGCCGCCGCGCGCACGAGCGGACAGCCTCTCACTCGCAGCGCGTTTTGGCGGGCCGCGCATTCGGGCCGCCTGGTCCCGCCGGTCGGCCTGTTTTGGCGCCCCTGCGCATTCGGGCCGCCTGGTCCCGCCGGTCGGCCTGTTTTGGCGCCCCTGCGCATTCGGGCCGCCTGGTCCCGCCGGTCGGCCTGTTTTGGCGCCCCTGCGCATTCGGGCCGCCTGGTCCCCGTTAGGCGGCCCGGTTGGCCGCGCGCACCGTCCCCCACAGCCGGGCGGCCTACCCGCGTAGGCCGCCCGGCTGGTGCGCGGTGCGGCTGGCAAGCGCAAGCAGCCCGAGCTGCGCAGCGAAGAGCACGGTGAAGCGGGGGTCCACACCGGTGAAGGTAGCGGTCGTCTCGATCACGGCGACCCCGGCGATGCCGGCGAGCGAGGCGAGCCCGAAGGCGCGCAGCAGCAGATCGCGACCGCTGTGCCAGACGCGCCAAGCGAGTACCGCGCCGCCGAGCAGCAGGCCGATGTAGGCGCAGAGGCCGAGAATGCCGAGCTTCAACCAGTACCAGAGCGCCGCGAAGTGCACATACAGACGGCCTTCTTCGTGTTCGACCGAGAGCGGGCGTACGGTCGCCGCCCAGGGGGTGCTGAGACCGATGCCGGCGATCGGGTGTTCGCCGATCGCGGCGAGCACGTTGGCACGCTCGTCCAACCGGTAACTGTCCTCGACGTTGGTTTCAAGCTTCGTCGGGGCGAGCGATTCGGCGCGCTTGACGACCGGCAGCTGCGCCTGGAAGGCAACCGACCCGACCAGCCAGATCGCGCCCGCGGCAGCCAGGCCGACGGGCAGCAACAGACGCCGGCGCGAGGGTGCGGTGCCGAGCAGCACGACGAGCAGCAGCGCGAGCACGGCTGCGATCCAGAACGAGCGCCGGTAGGAGAACAGCAGGCAGGCGGCCAGCAGCGGGCTCGCGAGCAGCACGGCCAGCGGCGGTTTGGCGCGAGCGAGAAATGCGAGCGCGAGGCCGCCGAGCAGCGTGAGCATGATCAGCAGGTTGGCTGTCGGTTCGTAGTAGGTGAGGGTGGAGGCGCCTTCGATCGACTGGCCGTAGTGGCCGGTGACCTCGACCAGACCGACCGCCGACTTGGCCGCGGCAAGCGCGAACAAGCCCACCAGGAGCTGCCTCAGCCGGCGGCGGTCGAGGTCGAGGTTGGCGACCGCGAGCGGCAGCAACAGCAGGTAGGCGAGGACGTGCTCGGAGACGATCGCGTAGCGCACGCTGACCCCGCTGCCGAGGCTCGTGATCACCCCGCCGAGCATCGCCAGCGCGAGGATCGCCAGCCCCAGCCGCAGCGGTCCGGGCAGCCACAGCGCGCGGCGGTGACGAACGAGGTCGAGCGCTACCGAGACGATCGCCAGCGCGACCAGCAGGTCGAGCGCGGAGAGGTACTTGTAGACGTTCGTGTACAGGTGCGAGGTGAACGTGAACAGCCCAAACGTGGGCCCCTCGCAGACGATCACGAGTCCCACGACGAGCGCCACCGCGAACACCGGCCTGCTCAGCATGATCGCAGCCGCAACGAGGGCGAGCGGGACGAGCAGGCCGGCGTTGCCGAGCTTGGCGACGCCGGCACCGCCAACGATCGCGGTCAGAGCGGCGGCGAGCAGCGCCGCGAGCAGCTCGGCCCGGCTAAGCGACACGCCAGGCAGCCGTCGTTCGCCCATCACGTGCCGGCCCTAGCGACGCCGGCGCCGCGGCGCCGGCTTGCGCTCGCGGCCGCGCGTCGATGCAGCGCCGTTCGCGGCGGACTCACCGGCCGCGGTCTCCTCCCCGGAGGGAGAGTCCTGCGCGTCGGACTCCTGTGCCGCTGAGCGCTCAGCGGCCGGCTGCCCGTCCGCGGGACGTTCCACCGCCGGACGTTCCACTGCCGGACGTCCCACCGCTGGCCGTCCCACCTCCGGCCGCTCGTCCGTCAGCCGCCCGGCTACTGACCGCCCAGCCGGCGCTTCGCTGTGCCCGTAGGAGCCGTAGCCGTAGCGCTTGGCGTCGCGCAGGCCGGTGACGACGATGCCGACCGGCTCAACCATGTGGCGGTCGAGGATGCCGCGCGCGCGGCGCGCGGCATCGCGAGTGAGCTGGTTGAGCCGGGCGACGATCAGGGCAGCGTGGATCGCGGGGTTGTTGAGCAGCATCTGCGCGTCGGCGACGGGGTTCAGGGGCGGCGCGTCGATGATCACGATGCCGCCGTCGCCGGCGAGCGAGGCGACGATCTCGGCGATGCGCGGCGAGCCGAGCAGCTCGGCCGGGTTGTGCGGCACGCGCCCGGCGGGCAGCACCGAGAGCTGGGGCAGGGCCGCCAGCGGCTCGAGCAGCAGCTCGGACACCTCGCGCGCGCCGGTGAGCGCGGCGGTCAGGCCACGGTCGGGGTCGGCGGCGTCGAGGTCGAAGTGCGTGGCGAAGGTGGGCCGGCGCAGGTCCAGCTCGATCAGCACGACGCGCCGCCCGGCGAGCGCGACGGTTTGGGCGAGGTCGACGGCCACGGTCGTCTTGCCCTCGCCGGAGATCGCGCTGGTGACGAGCAGCGTGTCGAGCGTGCGCGCGACGGCGGCGAAGTCGAGCGCGCTGCGCAGGATGCGATAGGGCTCGAGCAGTTCGCCGCGTTCGGCGGCACGCGGGCGACGAAACGCGTTCTGCGGGACGCCGGCGAGCGCCGGCAGACGGTACTCGCGCTCGGCCTCCTCGATCGACTTGACGCGCCGGTCGAGCGATTCGAGCAGGAACACGATCGAGAACGCGAGCGCGAGCCCGACGAGCAGGCCGATCGCGGCGGCTGTGAGCAGACTGCTCCCCGACGGGCTCGTCGGCGGGGTGGCGCGACCGATGATGTTGGCCCCGCCGCCGGCCACGGCGCGCAGCTCGCCGAGGCGCTGCAGGGACTGTTGCAGCGTGGCGCGTTCGGCCGAGCCGGGGGGCAGCGCGACGATCTGCGCCTGCAGACTCTTTTGCGCGTTGCCGATGCCGGCCAGTTCCGAGCGCGCCTTGAACGCGATGTACTGTTCGGCGAACGCGTTGGCAAGCTGCGCCGAGTAGTGCGGGTCGCCGCTGGCGGCGACGATGTTGAGGATGTCCGCGTTGGGCGCGACTTCGACTTTCGCTTCGTTCAGCAGTTCTTCGGCGCTCCCGTTCGTGTGCAGCTGCTGGCGCACCGCCTGCGCGACTTCGGGGGAGTGCGCGATCAGCACCTCCGTGTTCGCTTCGCGCTGCGGTTCGCTCGTGCCCGACGGGAAGATCTGCAGCGCGGCGTCCTGGAGCGTGCCACTCTGGAAAGCGACGGACGCGGTTGCCGAGTAGGTCTTGGCGGCGCGCTCGTGGCGGATCGCCGCGATCAGCACGCACGCCAGCACGACGCCCACCACGAGCGGCCAGCGCTGGCGCAGCACGGCGAGCGTGCCGGCGAGACCGTCGCTCTCGCGGCCGCGCTCGGGCTGGCCTGGACGCTCGACGGCGCTCACCGCGCGCGCCGATCGGACGGCGGGGACCATCTCGGGCATATCCGGCAGGCGGCGGCGCTCATTGCGCTGCTCTTATCGTCGGGCGAGCTGGCGCGCTTGAGGCACGATACTCGCCGCGCGCGGTGCGGCGGGGCATCGCCCTGATGCTATCGCGCCGGCCATGGCGCCAAAGGCCTCTAACGCGCGGCCAGCTCACGGTAGAGCGCTTCGTAGCGGCGCGCCATCGCGGTGTCGGTGAAGCGCGCGGCCGCGAGCGTGCGCCCCCGCTCGCCGAGCCGGCGAGCCAGCTGCGGGTCGGCGAGCAGCACGCGCAGTCGCTCGCGCAGCGTGTCGAGGTCATCCGGCGCGACCACGAACCCGGTTTCGCCGTCGTGCACGGCCTCGGCGACGCTGCCGACGTCGCACGCGACGACGGGCAGCCCGGCGTGCATCGCCTCGAGGATGCCGAGCGGCAGGCCCTCCCAGCGGGAGGGTAGGGCGAACACGTCGAAGGCGGCCAGGTGGCTGCGCGGGTCGGGCGTCCAGCCGGTGATGCGCAGCCGCTCGCGCACGCCAAGCTCGGCGGCCAGCCGCTCCAGCTCGCCACGCGCGGGGCCCTCGCCGACGAGCACGAGCGTCGCACCGGGCAGCGCGGGCAGCGCGCGCACGAGCAGGTCATAGCCCTTCTGCTCGGCGAGGCGTCCGACCGAGCCGACCACGGGCCCGGGCGAGTCGGGCGCCGCGGCCGCTTGCCGGGGCGGCGCGGGTGGCACGCCGTTGGGTATCGAGCGCACCGTGCCGGCGCGCAGACCGACGAGCCGCTCGATCTCGCGTGCGGCGCGCTCGCCGACGGCGACGTGGCCGTCGAGCGCCCGCGCGAGCAGCCGCCCTGCGTACAGGCGCCGGCGCGGCAGGGCGCTGGGCACGGGCAGGTGGTCAACCGCGAGCACGCGCACGCCGGGGCACAGCAGCGCGGCCAGCTCGCCGTGTGCGCAGGCCCAGGGCCAGGTGTGGTTGCCGTGCACGACATCGGGCGCGAACGCGCGGATCGCGCGCACGTGGGCACGCAGCGCTGCGCGGTCGAAGCCCCCCTCCGGCGCGCGCACCGCGCGCGCATTCACACCGAGACGATGAGCCGCGATCGCCGCGCCCACGCGCTGGTCGGTGGCGAGCACGCCGACCTCGATCTCGGGCGCGAGCGCGCCGAGCAGATAACCGAGCGCGATCTCCGCGCCGCCGACCGCGGTCGAGTCGGTGTAGGCGAGCAGGCGCAGACGAGCGTCCGCCACGCCGGTCGTCATGCTCGTTCCCGCCTCGGCGGCCGTCGCCGGCGCAGGCGCGTCCTCGCGCCGTGAGCGGCGGTTCTCACGCGAGGATCCGCCGGTACAGCTCGACCACGGGAGCGGCGGCGGCAGCGGGGCTGTGGTTGCGCATGAAGCTCTCTCTCGCGCGCGCGCCCATCGTGCGGCGCGCGTCGGCGCTGCCCAGCACCTCCAGCGCGGCGGCGGCGAGCCGGTCGTCGTCGCGCTCGACGGCAAGACCGTCGTGGGCGATCAGGCCCTCGGCGCCGTCGGGCGTGGTGACGACGGGCAGGCCGAGTGCGAGCGCCTCGAGCACCTTGACCTTGATGCCGCTGCCGGCGCCGAGCGGGTAGAGCAGCAGCCCCAGACCGCTCAGGAACTCGACGGCAGAGGGTACGGGCCCGCACCACCTCACCCCGGCGACGTGCGCCAGATCCTCGCCGAAGCTGGCGGGCTCCATGCCCCTGCCGGCGAGCAGCAGTTGCGCGGCGGGCAGGCGTTCGTGCACGCACGGCCATACACGGGTCAGCAGCCGGCGGACGGCGCGCGCGGTCGGCGGCCAGCTCGCGGTGCCGATCAGGCCGGCGACGGGCCGCTCCAGGGTGGCCGGCGGCACGTAGTGGGAGGGGTCGAGCGTGTAGGGCGCGAACCGCACGTGCGCGCGGGGATGGCCGCGCGCGAGCGCAGCGGCTATCTCAGGCGAGCTGGCCAGCAGCCAGCGTGCACGCCGGCGCGCGCGGTGCTCGGCGCGCAGCAGCTCCAACGATGCGCGGTCCTCGCGCCGCCAGGGTCGCCTGATCGCACGGTCGCGCAGCGTGAGGCAGTTGAGTTGCACGACGGTCGGGCGGTCGATCAGGCGCATCGCCTGCGAGGCCTCCGCCTCGACGAAGTGCACAATGTCGGCATGCGGCGCACGGGCCCGCAGCGCGGCGGCAAACGGTTCTTTGGTGAGCGCGCCGAGGGGGTGCACGAGCGCGTGCGAGCGCGTGCTCACGCGCGCGCGCAGGGTGGGAGTCGCGCGTTCGATGTCCACGACCTCGACCGGCAGACCGTCGGGCAGGCGCTGCTCCACGCCGTAGCCGGCCGCCAGCGCGGTGCACTGCACGTCCTCGCCGTACGCGTTCAGGCCTCGCATCAGGCCGATCGCGCAACGTGACGCGGCACCCCCCTCGAGCGTCGGCGGGTAGGGGAGCACCATCAGCACGCGCACGGCCTGGGAGAGTATGACGGACATGGTCAGCCGGGCCAGAGCGCTCCCCCGCAGGCTGCTGATCGGCGCAGGCGCCGGGGCCAGAGCTCTTCCACGCAGGCTGGCCGACGGAGCCGCCGGGGCCAGAGCGCTCCCCCGCAGGCTGCTGGCGGGTGGGGCGGCCGGCGAGGCGGCGAGCGCAGGGAGCCGGCGCATCGCGACCAATATCGCCGTGCAGATGGCGGTGCGCGCGTTCACGATGGCGATGAGCATCGTCACGGTGGGGTTGACCGCGCGCACGCTGAAACCGGCGGATTACGGCGTGTGGGTGGCGGCTTCGAGCTATGTCGGCCTGTTCGGAGCGCTCACCGACCTCGGCCTGACGACGGTCGCGATCCAGCGGATGGCGGCCGAGCACGAGCGCGAGGCGCAGTGGCTGGGCGCGCTGGCGGGCGCGCGCACGGCGCTGTCGCTGCTGGCGATGGCGGTCTGCGCGGTGTCGATCCCGCTGCTGCTGAGCGCCGAGCACGACACGCGGCTGGTCGCGCTGATCCTCACGACGACGATCCTCTCCAGCGGCGCGGCCGTGCTGATGAACGTGTTCCAATCGCGGCTGCGCGCGGGGCTCGCGCTGTCGCTGACGGTCGTGCAGAGTGTGATGTGGCTGGTGGCGGTCGCGGCGCTGGCGGCGACGAACGGGTCGGTGGTGTGGTTCGCCCTCGCCTACACGGCGATGATCGCGGTGACGGCCGTCGCGCAGATCGGGGTGACGCGGCGCTTCGCGCACATCGCCTGGCGGGCCGGGCGGGCGCTGTGGCGCCCGCTGGCGCGGGTGGCGCTGCCGCTGGGGTTGGCGAGCGTGATGATCACCGTCTACTACCAGATCGACTCGGTGCTGTTGCTGCAGCTGGCGGGTGCGAAGCAGGCGGGGATCTACGGCGCGGCGTACGGGTTTCTCAGCCCGCTGGGGTTCCTGCCGGCGGCGGTGATGTCGTCGTTCTTTCCCGTCCTTTCGGCCGTCTACCGCAGCGACCCGGCGCGCGCGCGGCGGCTGGTGCAGGTCTGTGCGGACACGATGGGCATGATCGGCCTGCCGATCCTCGCCGGGACGATCGCGCTCGCAGGGCCGATCGTCGCGCTGATCTACGGGCCCGGCTACGGCGAAGCGGCAGGGGTGCTGCCGATCCTGATGATCGCGTTCGTCTCGATCTGCTTCGGCTCGCTGGCCGGGTTTCTCTCGCCGCTGGTGCAGCGCCAGTGGTGGCTGGCGCTGTACTCGACGCTCGGCGCGCTCGCCAACGTCGCGCTGAACGTCGCGCTGATCCCCGCGTACGGGATCTACGGCTCGGCGTGGGCGACGGTCGCCACCGAGCTTTTGACGATGGTGCTGATGCTGAGCACGAGCCTGCGCGCGATGGGCATGCGCCTCTCGCCGAACCGCCTGCTGCGGGTCGCGTTGTTGGCGGCCGCGATGACCGGCGCGATGGCCCTCGCCCGCCCGCTCGGCCTGCTGCCGGCGGGCACGCTCGGGGTGCTCTTCTACCTCGCCGGCCTCGTTGTCTTGCGTATCGTGGATTTGGCGGAGCTGCGCGCGTTGCGCGCGCAGGAAGGATGAGTTTTTGACCGCCCATGCGAGGACCGCAGGCGACACGCCCGCACCAACGATCTGCCCCTCGCTGCCCACCTGCTTGACCGTCGCCCACGCCACGACCGCAGGCGACACGCCCCGACGCCGCGCTCAACATGAACGGCGCGGCAGCCGATGGCGAGGCAGGCGCCTCCTCGCGCAGGTTGGATACCGTTGCCCAAACTTCCGATGATCGACACCGAGCTGATCGCAGACCCAGCGTCGCTCGCTGAGATCGAGAGTTCGTGGGACGCGCTCGCGGTGGCGTGCGCGCAGCCGCTGTGCGCGCCCGCGTGGATGCTCGGCTGGTGGCGGCATTTCGCGCCGCCGAACGCGCAGCTGCGTGTGGTGGCGGTGCGCGAACAGGGCGAGCTGATCGGGGTGGCGCCGTTCTTCGTCGAGGCGCAGCGGCGCGGGCGCGTCGACTACCGGCTGCTGAGCTACGCCACGCCGCGCGTCTCGCCGCTGGCGTTGCCGGGCGCGGAGTGGCGGGTCGCGCGCGAGGTCGCCGCGGCACTCGCGCAGGCAGAGCCGCGCCCGACCTGGTCGCGCTCGAGCAGGCGCCGCTCGCCTCGCGCTGGCCGGTCGCGCTGCGCGAAGGATGGCCGGGCCCGGTGCGCCCGCCGCTGCACCAGTACAACGTGCAGGGTTCGCCGGTCGTGTCGTTGCGGGCCGAGTCCTTCGAGGGGTGGCTCGCCGGCAAGAGCGCGAGCTTTCGCGAAGAGATCCGCCGCAACCGCCGGCGCTTGGCGAAGCTGGGCGGCGAGCTGCGCTTCAGCGACGCACAGACGCTGCCGCAAGACCTCGAGGCGTTCCTGCGCTTGCACGCCGGCCGCTGGGAGGGCCGCGGCGTGTCGGGCATCGCCAGCCGCGAGCGCGCGTGGGGCGCGCTGCTGGGCGAAATCGGGGCGTCGCAGGTGCAGGACGGGCGGATGCGCATGCTGCTGCTCGAGGTGGCGGGCGAGCCGATCGCCGTCCAGGTGGCGGCGGCCGCGGGCGGCGAGGTGGTGCTGCTCAACGGTGGCTGGGACGAGCGCTTCGCGCGCGTCGGCCCGGCGATCCTGCTGATGGTGGCGGCGATCGAGGACGCGTTCGCGCGCGGCGAGCAGCGGATCGACCTGTGCCCGGGCGAACAGGCCTTCAAGCTGCGGCTGGCCGACGACAACGACCCGGTCGCGTGGAGCGTGCTGCTCGTGCCCGGCGCGCGCCTGCCGCTCACCTGTGCGCGCGCCACGCCGATGCTCGCGGGCCACTGGCTGCGCGAAGCGGGCAAGCGCGCGCTCTCCGAGGAGCAGGCACAGCGGGTGCGGAGCGTGCGCAGGCTCCTGCGGCGCGGGGGCTGAGTCGGGATGAGCACGCGGCGCAGCGGAAATGGGAGCGGCAGAGCGTCAGCGGCGAGGCTGAGTCGAGCGTTGGTCGAGACGCGGACGAGCGATGCCTGAGGCGCAGCTGATCGAGGATCTGTCCGCGCTGGAGGAGCTGCGCGCGCCGTGGGACGCGCTCGCGCTCGCGTGCGGGCTGCCGCTGATGGCGCCGGCGTGGGTGCTCGCTTGGTGGGCGCATCTGGCGCCACCCAACGCGCAGCCGCGGGTGGTGGCGGTGCGCGACGGCGAGGCGCTGATCGGGCTCGCGCCGTTCTTCGTGCAGCCTCGCGCGCGCGTCGCGCGGGTCGACTACCAGGCTGCCGGGCATCGAGCTGTCGGCGCGGCTGGCCCCGCTGGCGCTGCCCGGCCGCGAGTGGGAGGTCGCGGCGGCGCTCGGCGGGGCGCTCGCGCACGCGGACCCGCGCCCGGACGTCGTCGCGCTGGAGGGCACGCCGGTCGCGGCGCACTGGCCGCTCGCGCTGCGCGAAACGTGGCCGGGCGCGCCGCGTCCGGTCGTGCGCCAGTACAACGTCTACGGCTGCCCGACGGTCACGCTGCGCGAGCGGTCCTTCGAGGCGTGGCTGGCGGGCAAGAGCGCGAACTTCCGCGGGCAGATGCGCCGGCTGGGGCGGCAGTTCGAGGCGGCGGGCGGCAGCGCGCGCTGCGCCGGCGAGCAGACACTGAGCGCCGACGTGGCGAGCTTCCTGCGGTTGCACGCGGTGCGCTGGCAGGGGATCGACGGCGAATCCAATCTCGTGGCCCACGGCGCGCGGTTGGCGCCGATGCTCGAAGCAGCTGGGCGCGAGCTGCTCGCCCAGCAGCGCTTTGAGCTGCGCCTGCTGGAGATCGGCGGCGAGACGATCTCGGCGCAGCTGTTCTTGCACGCGGGCGGGCAGGTGCTCTATGTCAACAGCGGCTGGGACGAGCGCTTCGCAAAGCTGAAGCCGCCGATGCTGGGGTTGCTGGGCGCCGTCGAGAACGCATTCGCGCACGGCGAGCAGCGGATCGACCTCGGTCTCGGCGAGCAGTCCTACAAGCGGCGCTTCGCCGACGGCAGCGACCCGGTGGCGTGGACCGTGGTGCTGCCGCCCCGCGCGCGACTGCCGCTCACAAGGTTGCGCGTGGCGGGTACGCTCGGCCGGGTGCTGGCGCGCGACACCGCCAAGCGCGCGCTCTCGCCGGAGCAGGCACAGCGGTTGCGCGCACTGCGCCGGCACCTCCGCGGGGGACCGCGCGGCGCGCGGCAAGACGGGCGCGGCGACGAACCGGGCGACCGAAAGCGCGACGGACCGGACGCGGGACACAACGCGTGAGCGAGCGCTGGCCGCACGTCGTCGTGCTCGACCCATACAACTCGGGCCTCGCGCTGGCGCGGCGCATGGCGCGGCTGGGCGCGGCGGTGACGCTCGTCGTCGACCCGGGCGAGCCCTACGCGGCGCGCAGCCGCGCGGCGCGGGGGGTGCTCGCGCCATTCGAGCCTGGCGGCGAGCCGTGGCTGGCGGAGATCGAGCGGCTCGCGGCGAGCGGCGAGACGGTCGCGGTGCTGCCGGCGACCGACCGCGGCAGCGAGCTGCTGGTGCGGGCGCGCGCGACGCTGCCGGACAACGTGCTCGCGTTCGAGCGGGGCGGCGAGGCGCATATGGCGCTGATGGACAAGGTCCAGGCCGAGCGCATCGCGCTGCGCGCGGAGGTGCCGGTGCCGTGGACCGCGTGCGTGGGGGACCTCGACCAGCTGCGTGGGCTGGCCGACGACGCGCCGTGGCCGTGTGTGGTCAAGCCGGCGCTCTCGCACGAGTGGCGTGCGCGCTACGGCGAGGCGCGCACGTTTCTCGCGCAGGACGCCGCGCAGGCGCAGCGGCTGCTGGAGCGCCCGCTGGCCGACGGCGTGGAGATGCTGCTCTGCCAGTACATTCCGGGCGGCGACGATCACGTCGAGGAGGCGATCGTCGTGCGGCTCGCCGACGGCAGCTACCCGGTGCGCTTCGGCTGTCGCAAGCTGCGCCAGTACCCGCCGGGCTTCGGCGTCACGGCGCTGGGCGAGTCGGCGCCGCTGCCCGAGACGACGGCGCTGGCCCAGCGCGTGCTCGACGAGGCGGGCTTCGTCGGCGCGGCGGGGGTGGAGACCAAGCGCCACGCGCAGACGGGAGAGCGGTGGTTCCTGGAGGTCAACGTGCGCATCCCCGCACAGTGGGGGCTTGGCGACGCATGCGGCGCGGGGGCCTCGCCGCGGCTGCTCGACGCGCTTTGCGGGCGCCCGCTCGGCCCGGTGCCGCCGGCGCGCGCGGGGGTGCGCTTCGCGCAGCCCGACGTCGACTGGCACGTCGTGCTGGGGCTGCTGTGCCAGGCGCCGCCTGGCCAGCGGCCCGGGTTGGCGTGGCGGCTTTTGCGTCCTTACCTCGGCGCGCGCGAGCTGGGCCTGTTCGACGTGCGCGACCCCGCGCCGGGGCTGGCGTTCGCGGGTGCGTTCGTCGGGCGTCGCCTGCCGCTTCGCCGGGGCTCGGCGAGCGCCTGACCATCCCGTCCCGGCGCCCCGGCGAGGGGTATCCCAAAGGGCACCCCAACTCAATAGACCGTCGTTGGGGGCCTGTTTGGTGTGGGGGGCCTCCTTGGCGTGGGGGGCCTCCTTGGCGTGGGGGGGCCTGTTTGGTGTGGGGGGCCTCCTTGGCGTGGGGGCCTGCTTGGCGTGGGGGGGCCTGCTTGGCGTGGGGGGGCCTGCTTGGCGTGGGGGGGCCTGCTTGGCGTGGGGGCCTGTTTGGTTATCGTTGCAAGAGCCAAGGCCAAAAAATCACATCTGATGCATTACACGCGATTTCCTCCGATGCATCACATATGATTTATAACCCTTCGTTACTCAAACAGCGTGGGACACCCCTTCTGTTGCCCTCAGAATGTCGAGTTGAACGCTCGCTAGAACGCCCAGCGAAACACCGGCGTGCGCCGGCCGAGGATCCCCTGGGTGAGCGCCGGAGCGGTGTACGAGGTGCCGACCACGAAGCGCATGACCGGGCCGAAGCTCTCGGCGGCGGGGGCGCCGACGAAGTGCAGTCCGGGGACGGAGGACTCCAGGCCGCGGCGCAGCACGGGCGAGCCCTGCACGACGCGTAGCTGGGCGGCGAGCGCAGGGTCGAGGAACGGGTAGCGGCGCACGTCGATCGCGTAGCCGGTGCCGAGCAGCACGCGATCGACGCTGCGCTGCGAGCCGTCGTCGAGCGTCAGGGCGGCGCGGCCGTCGCGCTCGCGCACCTGCACGACGGAGCGACCAAGCGTGATCTTCACCTCGCGCAGGCGCTCGGGCAGCCAGTAGGCGCCGGCGGGACGGATGCAGTGATAGGTGAGGGGCGCGCGCAGGGCGCGCGGGAGGCGGCGTACGACGTCGGGTGCGGCGCCGAGCCAGCTCGAAAAACGCCCGCCGACGTCGGTCGGCGCGGCGTGCCAGTAGATGCCGTGGCGTGCGCGCCACGACTGCGAGACGGGGGCGCGGGTGCTCGGCACGACGGGTGCCGCTGCCGGGGTACCGTTCGACGCGGCCTCCTCGGGGCTCCAGTCGCCGAGCCAGAAGATCGCGGGCGTGCGGCCGATGACCTCGACCTCGGCGCCGGCCTCGTGCAGCAGCGCGGCGGACTCCAGCGCGCTCTGACCGGCGCCGATCACGGCGACGGCGCGGCCGGCGAAGCGCTCGAGGTCGGGGGTGGCGCAGGCGTGCGAGACGAGCGCGGCGGGCAACTCGGCGAACAGCGGCGGGATGTACGCGAACGGCGCGAGCCCGGCGGCGACCACGACCCGGCTGGCCGACAGCTGCTCGCCGTCGGCGAGCGTGAGCGCGAAGCCCGCGGCGTCGCGGCGCACGGTGGCGACGAGTCGGCGGTCGAGGTCGGGCACGGCGCGCTGCTGGAACCAGGCGCCGTACTCGATGAAGTCGCCGATCGGCACGATCGAAGCGATCTCGCGCCGCTGCTCGGCCCCCCAGCGCGCGAGCGTCAGCGCGTCGTCGGGGTCGCTGATGCTCGACGCGCGCGGCGCCGAGCGCAGCCACATTCCCGCCGGCATCGTTTCGCGCCAGAACGCGAGCGGCTCGCCGAAGGCGCGCACCGGCACGCCCGCGCCGCGCAGGTGGGCGACGGCGGCCAGCCCGTGCGGGCCGGCGCCGATCACGACGACGGGGCGATCGGGCGCGAGTGACGTGGACATGTTCGAAGCGGAGCTGGTCGGGCGGGAGTGCCGCTGCCTGTCGGGTGCGATGAGCATATGAGCAATTGGGGCGCTGCGATGCGCTGGGCGGCGTTGTGCGCGGGATATCGTCCCGCGTCGAGCACCGGCGAGGACCCCCGGGCATCGCCCGCGGCGAGCCCTCATCGGCACGTTCAGCATGCGAGCTTGAGTATGCGCTCGACCGCCGCCAGCGTCCGTTCCGGGTCGTGGCTGGCGCGGGTGACCTGCTGCGCCCGCTCGCCCTCGCGCGCGCGCCGCGCGGGGTCGTCACGGTAGGCGGCGAGCGCGGCGGCGAGCGCGCGCGGGTCGTGGTGTGGGGCGACGATCGTGCCGCCGTCGGGCGGGATCAGGCCTTCGCCGCCCATCGGGTGGGTGGCGACGACGGGCACGCCGAGCAGCTGCGCCATCACGATCACGCGCGGCTCGCCCTCGGTCGGGCTCGGTGCGAACACGAGCAGGTCGCAGGCGGAGAGGAACTGCTCGACGTGGCCGCGGACGTTGGGCACGAAACGGACACGCTCCCCATGCGGCGCAGCGCGCCGGCGCAGCGCCTGCTCCTCGTCGCCCTCGCCGGCGAGCACGAGCAGCACGTTCCCGTCGAGGTGCCCCATCGCGTCGATCACCACGTCGTTGCGCTTGCGGCGTTGAAAGCGCGAGATGCAGCCGGCCACGAGGGTCTGCTCGTCCGCACCCCATTCGCGCCGGAGCGCATGCCGCGCGTCCTCGTCGCGGGCGACGCCGGCGACGTCGACGAGGTTGGGGACGACCTCGATCTTGGCGGCCGGCACGCCGGCTTCGACCACGCTGTCCTTGGTGCCCTGCGAGACCGCCATGATGCCCGCGGCGCGGCGCGCGGCGAGCGCGTAGAGCAGGCGCGGCAGCCCGCGGCGCATGGGGGCGGGCACGTGGCCCCACTCGGCCCAGACGATGCGCCCGGTGAGGCGGCGCGGCAACAGCGAGCAGAGCAGTTGCTCCTTCTTGAAGTGCAGCAGCGTCACCGCGACGGGGCGCTCGGCGTGCAGCGCGCGGGCGAGCGCGACCAGCGTCAGCGGCGCCGCGAGGATCACATTCGCGGCGGTGCGCGAGGCGAGCTTCGGCCCGAGGTCGACCTCGCGCACGCGCACACGCGTGCCGGCAGCAAGGTCCGGGACGTTGGTCAGCAGCACGACATCGCGCCCGCGCACGGCGAGCGCGTCGAGCAGGTCGACGTTCGCGTACTCGGCGCCACCGCGCTCGTTGGTGCTCTGCACCGAGACGACGCGGCCGGCGGTCGCTTGGAACGCGGGACCGGCGGCCGCTTGGAACGCAGGACCGGCGGCCGCTTGGAACGCGGGACCGGCGGTCGCTTGGAATGCGGGACCGGCGGCCGGCTGGGGCGCGGGGCCGACGACCGAGTCAGGCGGCGAACCGACGGCCGGTTCGGGGGCGCGACCCGCGACCGCCGAACCCGGTCGGTCGTCGGGAGTGCGGGGTGCGGACACCGGCGGTCATACTATCTGCCGCGCGGTGAGCGGCTTTGACTCTTCGGCATCCCCGGTGCGGACGGTGCTCGCGTGCGACACGCAGTCGCTGGAGCCGTACCTGCAGGCGTGGGACGCGCTCGCGCAGCAGCTCGGGGCGCCGTTCTGCGCACCCGACTGGATGCTGGCGTGGTGGCGACACGGCCGCACGGGCGACGCACGGCTGCGCGTCGTGCTGGCCCTCGACGAGCGGGGCCTCGCGGGGGTGGGACCGTTCTTCGCGCAGGTGCACCGCTTGGGCGTGGTCGACATGCGCCTCTTGGGCGCCGGGTTCTCGCACAGGATCGGGCCACTGGCGCGCCCCGGCAGCGAGCCGGCGGTCGCGGCGGCGCTGGCGGGCGCGCTTGCGCGGGTGCGCCCGCGCGCAGACACGGTCGTCTTCGAAGGCGTCGAGTCGGGCAACCCCTGGCCGGAGCTGATCGCCGCCGCGTGGCCGGGCCGGGCGACCCGGTGGCCCGCTGCCCCCGCAGTGGGCCGGCGCACGCCGTCAGCTACCGCCTCCGGAGCGGGTCGCCGCCCGCGGCTGCGCGAGGACCTGCGCATGGACGCGCCCGCGATCGCGCTCGACGGCGACTACGAGGGCTGGCTCGGGCGCCGGCCGCGGCGCTTTCGCAAGGAGGCGAGGCGCACCGAGCGGCGGTTGACCGAGGAGCAGGTGCAAGGCCGGATCTCGTCCGAGCCGGCGGCGGTCGAGACGCTGATGCGGTTGCACGCCGCCCGCTGGGATGACCGCGGCGGCTCCAACGTCGGCGCCCAGGCCACCGCGGTGCTCGCCGACGCCGCCGCCGCACTCGGGCCGTCCGGGCGTCTGAGCGTCGCGCTGCTGGAGCGAGGAGGCGAGCCGGTCGCGGCCGAGCTGGTGCTGCGCGCCGGCAAGACCGCCGCGTTCTGGGGCGGCGGGTTCGCGCCTGACTGGGCGAGCTTCGCGCCGGGCACACAGACGATGCTGCTCGCGCTGCGCGCGCTGGCAGAGCAGGATGTGGCGCTTGCCGACCTCGGCGGCGGCGCGCACGAGTACAAGCTGCGGCTCGCCGACGGCAACCGCCCGCTGGTGTGGCGCACGCTGTTCCCGCGGGGCCCCCGCTACCCGCTGATCCGCGCACGGCTCGCGCCGCGCCACACGCGCGTGGCAGTGCGGGAGTTCGTGCGCGGACTGCCCGCCGAGCAGCGCGAACGGCTGCGGCGCTGGACGCGACGGGGACCGCGCTGAGGTGGGCAGCGCGGCGACTGGGAGATCGGGAGCGGGCGGGACAGGGACGGTTGGGTCCGGAGCGTCCGGTCCGCCGCCGGGCGGGACGGGCAGCGTGCTGCTGGTCGAGGAGGGCGGGGTCGGCGGCGTAGCCGACTACACCGACGCACTGGCGGGCGCGCTGGCGGCGGCCGGCTGGGAGGTGCGGCTCGCGACCGGCCGCGACCACCCGTCGGGGACGCCGCCTGGAGTCGTCGTGCACCGTATGTTCCCTTACGTGCGCGGCCGCGGGCCGCTCGGGCGGCTGGTGCGCAGGGCGCACCTCTCGCGGGTCGTCAACGGCGCGACGCACCTGGCCGCCAACATGCTGATAGCGGGTATCGCGCGCCGCAGCGAGGTGGTACACGTGCAGGGCGAGGAGTGGCCGCCGCTGGGCGCCGCGCTGGCGGGGATGCTGCGCGTGGTGGGCCGCCCGGTCGTGTACACGCCGCACAACACGTTCAGCCGCAGCGGTCGTTCCCACGCATGCGCCAACGCGCTGATCCGCCGCTGGGCGCACACGATCGTCGTGCACTCGCAGTACGACCTCGGCGCACTCGCGCCGGCCGAGGCGGCCAAGGCGGTCGTGATCCCGCACGGCGAGTACGGCGGGCTCGCGCGGCGCGGCGCGCCGGACGCCGACGTCACAGAGTCGCGCGCCGAGGTTGGCGCCGGCAAGGACGAGCTGGTCGTACTGCTGTTCGGCCGGCTGCGACCCGACAAGGGGATTGCAGATCTGCTGCTGGCGAGCGCCGCGACCGCGGGGGTGCGGGTGGTGCTGGCCGGCGAGGACGACGGCGGCCTGGAGCCGGCACGGGGCCTGCTGGCCGACCCGCGCCTGCACGGTCGGATCGTGCTCAGAAGCGGCTTCGTGGAGCCCGCGCAGATGGGCCGGCTGTTCGCCGCCGCCGATGTCGTCGCGCTGCCGTACAGCCAGGCGAGCGCCAGCGGCGTGCTGCTGCTCGCCTACGGCTACGGCCGGCCCGTGGTCGCCTACCCGGTCGGCGGTCTGCCGGAGTACGTGCTCGACGGGCGTACCGGCTGGCTGTGCGAGCGCGCGGACCCCGACGCGCTCGCAGCACGGCTGGCGCAGATCGTCCGCGCCGGCGCAGCGGAGTGCCGTAGGCGCGGACGCGAGGCGCGCGAGGTCTCAGAGCAGCGCTACGGATGGGACGCGATCGCAGCGCACACGATCGAGTGCTACGAACGGGCGCGAGGCGGGCGGGCCGGACGGGGAAACCGATCGCGCTGAGCGCGGTGCCGCGCGGGCCCGCAGACGCGAGTACGCAGACGCGAGCCCGCAGACCCGTCAGCGGCGAGCACGGCCAAGGCGCGACTTGACGAGTTCCTTGACGGGCTGGGGCACGCCGCGCTTGGCGAGCGAGATGGCGCGCTGGCGCGGCGTCAGGTGCACGGAGCTGCGGCGGTCGTTGTAGGCCTGCAGCCACCAGCCCTCGCCGTGGGGGTCGAGCGCGGGAGCGGCGGTGCGACGGAAGAACGCGCAGTCGTCGACGACCTCGAGCAGCTCGTACATGGCGTCGGCGCGCAGGAACTCGTACATGTTCGCGAGCGTCGGGATCTGCACGTCGTCGACGACCAGCAGCGCCCCGGGCAGCAGGTGCGGGTAGACCGCCCAATACTCCAGCTCGGGGAACGGATAGGCGTGTGGCCCGTCGAGATAGGCGAGATCCAGCGGCGCGAACTCGTGCGCGAGGATCGTGCGCTGACTGGGCCCCAGCACGAAGCGGGTGCTCGCCGCGTTCAGCAGCGGCGAGTGGCGCACGCGGTCGAGGCTGTCGCCGTCGCCGGTGTCGTCGATCGTGAACACGACGTGGTCGTGGCTGCGATGGGAGAGCAACAGCGTGGTGCGGCCCGTGCCCGTCTCCACGCTGTGCGCGATCTCGCCGTAACTGGCGATGTGACGGTCGAGCGCGTCGATCACCGACGGTGGCACCGAGCCGCGCCCGTGCCAGTCCGGTTCGAGCGCGTTGATTTCGTCGGTCAGGCTCGGCATCGATTCTGAATCACGACAACAGCTGGGCACGTGGGAGTTGGCGGACCAACTGCCGAGTCTCGCCAAGTGAAGGCTCGGGCTCGCGACGGACGATCGGCGCAGCGGTGGCCGGACACGCGTCAGGTGGTGCGGATGATCAGCACCGAGCAGGGCGCGTGGTGGGAGACCTTGTTGGGCACGGAGCCCAGCAGGAAGCGCTTGGCGCCGGTCATGCCCTTGTTGCCGACGACGACGAGGTTGGCGTCGCGCTCCTCGGCGACGTCGAGGATCGCGTCGGCGGGGTCGCCCTGGCGGGGGTAGATGTTGACGGTGACGCCCTGCTCGCGCGCCGGGGATGCGGCGGCCTCGAGCGTGGCGTCGACGTCCTCGCGCGGGTTGATCGCCCATTGCAGGTCCTCGGGCGCGTCGCGGCTTTCCTGGCGCAGACGCTGCGCGGGGACGGGCTCGTACGCGCTGACGATCTCCAGAGTCGCGCCGACGGTACGGGCGAGGTCGGTCGCCTGCCGCACGGCCTCGCCGGCGGTGTCGGATCCGTCGGTGCCAACCACGATCGATTTGAACATGCGCTTGTACCTCTCTCGCGAGCGTGTTTGCGTGATCTGTGCAGTCGGCCTCGGTCTGGCGGGCCGGCTCGATCATATCCGCGCCGAGGGGTGGCGGCCGGGGTTTGGCGCGACGGTGCGGCTGGCGCCTGCCCTAACGTTCGGACGAAGGTGATCGACCTGCACAGTCACGTGCTGCCGGGGATCGACGATGGCCCGGCGACGATCGAGGGCGCGCTGGAGCTGGCGCGCGCGGCGGCGGCCGCAGGCACAGAGGTGCTGGTGGCGACGCCGCACGTGAACTGGCGCTACCGCAACGACGCGCGGGGGATCGCGGAGCGGGTGGCGGAGCTGAACGAGCGGATCGCGGGCGAGCGGATCGCGACGACCGACGGCACGCCGCTGGAAGTACGGGCGGGCGCCGAGGTCGCGCTGACGGCGATCGAGGAGCTGGACGCGGGCGAGCTTGCGGCGCTCAGCCTCGGCGGCGGCCCGTGGCTGCTGGTGGAGCCGCCGTTCGCGCCGGTGGCGGCGAACCTCGATGGCGCACTGCGCGAGTTGCAGGCGCGAGGACACCAGCTGGTGCTGGCGCACCCGGAGCGTTGCGCGGCGTTGCAGCGCGACTGGGGGATGCTGCAGCGGATCGTCGCGGGGGGCGTGCTGACGTCGGTGACGGCCAGCTCGCTGACGGGGCGCTTCGGCGCGGAGGCTCACAGACTCGCGCACGCGCTGGCGCGGGAGGGAATGTTGCACAACGTGGCGTCCGACACACACGACCCGGTGAGGCGCCCGCCGGTGATCGCCGCCGAGCTGCAGCAGGCCGGGCTGGCGTCGCTGACGCAGTGGCTGACGGTTGCAGTGCCGGGGGCGGTGCTGGCGGGGAGGGAAATCCCAGCGCGCCCGGATGAGGGGCGGGCGCCGGCGGGCGAGCGACGAGGGTGGCGGCCGCGTTGGCGAGCGCTGCACCGCTGAGGCAGCGCACCAAGGGGTGCTGCTCAGCTGAGTTGCCGCACCGGGGCGCACCGGGGAATGGTCTTGTGCAAAGTGCGATTCGCGCGCGCGCACGTACGCACACGCGAATCGCACCTCAAAAAACAATCAAACAAGCCCGGCGATCCACTCAAACAAGCCTGGCGATCGCGATGATCATGCCGATTGCAACAAACACGACGATCGCCGCCTGCATCCAGATCCAGGTCTTTGGCATCCACGGCAAGCGTAACGGTCGACGACTATCGTGTAGGGCGATGGCAGGATGCCTGACGGAATCCAGGGACGGTGGCGCACGCGACAAGCTGCGACGCGGAGTCGCGCTGGCGGTCGCCGTGCTGGGACTGCTGCCGAGCGCCGTGTCAGCAAGCGAGGGCGGGCAGCGAGCGCGGGAGGAGGCACGTACGGCGTCAGCAGCACCGCCGGTAGCAGCCACAGCACCGCTGGGGGGAGTGAACGTGGTGGGGGCGGAAGGCGGCTTGCCGTTGGGGCTCGCCGACCGGGAAATCGCGCGCGCGAAGGCGTTGCACGCGAGGGTGGTGCGAACCGAAGTGCCGTGGTCGGCGTTCGAGCCGAACGCGGCGGGCGTGGTGGACTCGCAGGCGCAGAGCTTTCTCGACCGTTTGGTGAGCGACGCGGCGGCGGCGGGGATCGGGGTGGTGGCGACGGTCGACTTCACCCCGTGCTGGGCGTCGGATGCCCCGGCGGCGCTGTTGCGCAAGTGCGCTCCGGGGCATCCGAGCAAGGCCAATTCGTGGCCGCCGCGCGAACCGGCGGCGTATGCCGCGTTCGTGGCCTATCTGGCAGCGCGTTACGGCACGCGGCTGGCGGCGATCGAGGTGTGGAACGAGCCGGACCAGGCCAATGAAAACTACTTCGCGGGCCCGGAAAAACCGCAGCGCTACGCGGCGGTGCTGCGCGCGGCGTATACGGCGATCAAGCAGGCGAACCCGGCGGTGCCGGTGCTGGCGGGCTCGCTGGTGGGCTCCAACGGCGTGTTCCTGCGCGCGCTGTACGCGGCGGGGATCAAGGGTTACTACAACGGGTTGGCGGTGCACTTCTACACGCTGACGCTGGCGGCGGTGCGCGCGATTCACGAAGTGCAGCTCGCCAATGGCGATACGGCGCCGCTGTGGGTCGACGAGTTCGGCTGGAGCAGCTGCTGGCCGGGGCGGCGGATCGAGCAGGAACAGGCGTGCGTGACGGGACCGGTGCAGGCGCAGAACATCACGAACCTGTACCGCTCGCTGGCCCGCACGCGCTGGGTGGCGGCGGTGGTGCTGTACAAGCTGCAGGACTCGCAGGGCGAAGCGTTCGGGATGCTGAACGCGCGGGGGGCGCACAAGCCGGGGTTCGCGGCGTTGGCGCGGGTACTGGCCAACCCGTACGGCAGCCCGAGCCCGGTGACGTTGCGGCTGCGCAGCAGCGGCCGGCGGGTCGTGGCGAGCGGTGGGGGGCCGGTCGGCGACTACATGCAGCTGGAAGCGCTACAGGGAGGCGTGCTGCGCTACCGGGCGCTGTTCACGCTGAATCGGTTCAACCGGTACTCGATCGCGCTGCCCGCGGTGCTGGGCACGCACAGTTTGACGGTGCGCGTGTTCCAGTATTGGCAGGGCGCGGGACGCGACGCCCAGCGGAGCATCTGAGCGCCAGCGGAGCATCTGAGCGGCTGGCTCGCTGTGCGTTGAGGGAGCTGGGCCGCCGTTGAAGGAGCCTGGCCCGCCGTTGAGGGAGCTGAGCCGCCGTTGAAGGAGCCTGGCCGCGCGGGCTTCAGTCGGCGTTGCGCAGCAGCGCCCCGAACGTGAGCGCGAGGATCTTCAGGTCGAGCGCCAGGGACCAGTGGGCGATGTAGTAGTTGTCCCACTCGACGCGCTCAGCCAGGGAGGTTTGGCCGCGCAGGCCGTGAACCTGCGCCCAGCCGGTGATGCCGGACTTGACGCGGTGGCGATCGCCGTAGCGGACGATGTCTCTGGCGGAACAGCTCGACGAACTCGGGGCGCTCGGGGCGGGGGCCGACGAGCGACATCTCGCCGCGGAGCACGTTGAAGAGCTGGGGCAGCTCGTCGAGTGAGGTGCGGCGCAGGATGCGCCCGACGGACGTGCGGCGATCGGAGCCCTCGACGCCTCCGGGGGCGGTGTCGCGGCCGAGCAGGAACTCGAAGGCGGCGATGTCGTCGCCGTTTAGACGCAGCTCGCCGGGGTCGTGCGCGTCGAGCAGGGACTCGCTCGGCGCAGCGATGCCGTTTGGTGCAGGCATGCCACCGGTGACGGCACCCGCCGCGTCGCCGTGACCGGCGACGGAGACGGCGACGGCGACGCCGCTCGCGACAGGGACCGGCGAAGCCGACGAGTGGGCAGACGGCGTGACGCCGGCGGGAGCGGACCTGTCGTCCTCGTCGCGGCGCATCGAACGAAACTTGTAGAGGTCGAAGAGCTTGCCGTCGCGTCCGACGCGGCGTTGACGGAAGAGGACGGGCCCGGGCGAGCTGAAGCGGACGGCGAGCGCGGCGAGCGCAAGCAGCGGTGAGAGCACGAGCAGGAGCAGCGCGGCGAGGACGCGGTCGAGGGCGTGCTTGAGCGCGAAGCGCAGGCCGCGGGGGTCGACGCTGGCGAACGACATGAGGGGAAGGCCGCCGACGGTGTCGTAGCTGACGCGGTCGTTGATGGTGTCGAACATGCGGGGGACGACGGAGACTTCGATGCTGAGCTCCTGGCAACGCTGGATGAGGCGGCTGACGCGGGCGTCGGGGACGGTGGAGAAGGCGACGATCAGGTTGCGCACACCGGTGCGGCGCACGACCTCGTCGAGATCCTCGGTGGTGCCGAGCACGGGCACGTCGCGTCCGCCGACCTCGGCGAGCGGACGGGGATCCTCGTCGAGGAAACCGACGGGGGTGAGGCCGTACTCGGGATGGGCTTCCAGGCGGCGGGCGACTTGGGCGCCGATGACGCCGGCGCCGAGGATCAACACAGGGCGCCCGACGAGACCGCGGCTGCGCGCCCAGCGCTGGGCGAAGGCGAGCAGTACGCGGCCGGCGGCGAGGGCGAGCAGCGCGTAGAGCCAGGTGCGGATGACGGCGTCCTGGGTGGGGGCGGCGCCGTTGACGAACAGACCGATCATGGCGACGCCCATCGCGGCGATCGAGACGGCGCTGACGACGGGGACGAGCCCGTCGAGGATCAGCGCGCGCAGGCGGGTGTGGTAGAGGCCGCGCAGGTAGAGCATGAGCATCGTGACGGGAGGCAGCACCAGCAGCGGGGCGCGCACGGCCGAGACGTGGTCGAGACCGTCGGGACCGCCGAGCGAGAGCAGCGTGGCGAGGCAGAGCAGCACGCAGTCGACGACGGGGCGCACGATGCTCCAGCCGGGCTCCTCCAGGAGCCGCTGTAGCGGCCCGCGAAAGACCCCGGCGGGCGCCGAGCGAGGCCCGGGCGCGCGGCGGGCCGAGGCCTGCCCGCCAAGCGGCAACGTGGGCGTCGAGGTCTGCGGGTGCAGGTGGGGAGCGTTGTTCATGGCCGGGTCCTCGCAAGACGCGCCGTGGCGAAGGCGACCGCGGCGAGGGCGGCAGCAGCGAGCAGCAGCGCAAGGAGATCCCCACCGGTGAACCACGCGGCGTCGCTGTCGATCGAGGCAACCTGATTCGCGGGAGTGGAGGGGCTGGGGTTCGCGCCTGCGGCGCGGGAGGGGTTCTCTGCCCCGCCACGCGCGCCGCCTTCGTGGTCGTGGCCGGCACGGGAGCCACCGGCCGTGCTCGACTGAGACGTCGCGGAACGCGAGCCGCCGGACGATTCACCGTGGTGCAGGGCGCCGGCGGCGAGCGAGTGCAGGCCGCCGCCGGAGGCGCTCACCGACCCCTCACCGGACCCACCCGCACCGGATCCACCCGAACCGGTCCCTCCCCCACCCGCTCCGCCTCCGCCGGGCCCGTTGACGAGCGCGCCGCCGAGGATCACCTGCGCACCTCCGCCCGGGCCTCCGTAGCCGCCGAGGAGCGGTGGAGCGGCGAGCGAAGCGGTGGGCAGGGCGAGTGCGAGGGTGAGGCAACCGAGCAGGAGCGGCGTGACAAAAATGGAGCGGCGGTGCTGTTTCATGGGTCCCAACCTTGGGTATGTCTTTGGCATGAGCGACCATTAGGTCGACTCCCTTGCCCGCGTTCGTCGATCGCCCCACCGCCTGGTCCCCCCGATCGCAGGCTCGGCACCGCGGCGCCAAGGATGGTATCGACGAAAGCCTCCTCCAACGGTAGCGAAGCGTGTGCGGAGTGTCGAGTGTTTTGCACCCGGTGTAGCCAGTATTTTCCCCCGCATTACGCGAGTTGGCGAGCGTTGCCGAGGATTGAGCGGTTGAGCGCGTCGATGTCGACGCGCTCGCCGCGCCGCGCGACGGCGAGCGCGCCGCGCGCGAGCGGATCGCGCGGCGCGAGGCGCACGGCGCGGCCGAGCAGCGCGAGCGCCGCGATGCGCCTGCCCTGCGCGGAGGCGATCGCGCCGCGCTCGAGCGTCGCGTAGGCTTCGGCGGGAGCGCGGCGCAGCGCGAGCGCGAAGGCGCGGTCGGCATGGGAGAGTTCGCCGCGGCGCAGGGCGATGCTGCCGGCGACGACGTACGGTTCGGCGCTGAGCGGGTTCAGACGGGCCGCGTCGTCGAGGCGCGCGTAGGCGCGCGTCGGTTCGGCGACCCAGATGCGGGCGGCGCTTTGGACCTGCAGCGCGCTGAGCCACGGAGCGGCGAGCGAGCCGGCGGCGGCGAGCGCGAGCAGTCCGGCGAGCGCGAGGAGCGCCGGGCGCCGGCGGCGAGCCGGACGCGCACGCGGGTGTGTGTCCTGTGCTGTTTCTCTCGCCCCGGCTGCGCCCGCCGGCGCCGGCCGCGGCGCCAGCGCACAGGCAAGCCCGAGCAGCGCGAACGCGGGGGCGCCGAGCCCGGCGAACTCCCAGAACCAGTCGAACGAGCCATGGACCGCCCAGTAGGCGAAGCCGGCGAGCGCGGCCGCAGCGACGGCCCGGCCAAGCGGATCGGGAGAGCGGCCGACCGCGCGGGCGCCGGCGAGCAGCGCAGCGCCGAGACCGACGACGGCGAACAGCGTGCCGAGCAGGCCGGTGTCGGCGAGCGTGCGCAGCTCGACGCTGTGAGGGTAGTGCGGGGTCTCCGTGCTGCGTCCGTGCGCGAGGTAGGCCTCGGCGAAGTTGTCGGCGCCGATCCCGAGCAGGGGGTGAGCGGCGAATTCGTCGAGCGCGACGCGGTAGAAGTCGTAGCGGCTGCTGCCGAGGCCGCCGATGAGGCGGCTGCCGCCGGTGCTGTTGGCGGCGTAGCCCTTGGGGCTCGTGAAGGTATCCCAGGCGTGGCGCGCGCGTGCAACCGGGTCGCCGGCGGCGGCCCAGCCGCCGGCGAGCAGCAGCACGAGAGCGGCGATCGCGACGGCGCCGACGCCGCGGTGCAGGCGCGCGGCGGCGGCGCGCGGGAGCGGTCCGCGTCGGCGCTCGACGGCGGCGCCGAGACCGACGACGACGGCGACGGCGAGCGCGGCGAGCAGCATGGCGAGGGTCGCGGTGTGGATGGCGCCGGCGGCCGCGTGGCTCGCGGCCCCGACGCCCCGGCGGGCTTCGTCGGCGGCGGCGAGCGCTTCCAGGCGTTCGCCGACGCGCAGCACGGCGGGAGCGGCGGCGGCAATGCCCGCGGCGACGGGCGCGAGCACGGCGAAAGTGCGCACGCGACCGGGGAGCAGCGCGAAGACGAGCAGCAGCACGATCGGCGTCGAGTACAGCGCGCCGCGGCTCTGGCTGAGCAGCGCCACCTCGGCGAGCAGCACGGCGCCGCCGGCGAGCGCACCGCGGAGCGCAGCGGGCAGATCGCGGCTGCGCGCCAGTAGCAGCGCGGGCCAGAGCGCCATCATCCACTGGGCGGCGTCGGCGTTGACGTAGCCGGCGGGGTAGACGAGCCGCCCGCCGGGGAGCAAGGCTTCCAGGCGGTCGGGGCTGGCGGCGGCGGCGTTGACGTGCAGCACGACGAACGCGGCGAGGGCGGCGAGGGCGAGGGCCCAGAGGCAGAGCAGCAGCGCGGCGCCGGCGCCGCGCGCGGGCCAGCAGGCGAACAGCGCGAAGACGAGCAGGTAGAGCAGCGTGCGGTCGGCCCCTTCCCACGCGTCGCCGGGCACGCCGGACCACAGGATCGAGAGGAAGCTGAGCGCGGTGAAGGCGGCCAGGCACGCCAGCGCGAGGCGCACGGCGCGGGGGGTCTCACGGAGACGCAGCGGTACGGCGGCGAGCGCGATCGCGAGCAGCGCGAGTAGGACCAGCCCGGCGGGCGCCCAGTGGGTGAGCGGGTAGCCGGCGTCGCTGGTCGCGCCCACGACCATCAGCGCGAGCGCAGCGAGGGCGGGCACAGTCGCCGGGGCCGCACGCAGCGGTGTCGTGAGCCTCGCGAGCATCGCAGTCACGATAATCGGCACTGTGGCCGACACAATCGACCTCGCTGAGTTCTACGAGCGCGGGTACTCCGCCGACCCCGCAGCCGACCGCAACTCGCGCTGGCGCGCGCTGGGGGCGGTGGGCAAGGCCGACCACGTGACGGAGCTGTGCGCGCGTGCGGAGCTGCGCCCGGCGAGCGTGCTCGACGTGGGCTGCGGCGACGGCGCGCTGCTGTGCGAGCTGCGCCGGCGCAGCTTCGGCGGGCGGCTCGTCGGCGTGGAGATCGCGCCGGCCGCGGTCGCGATCGCACGGGCGCGGGCGGAGATCGACGCGGTCGAGGTCTACGACGGAGCGCGTCTGCCGGCGGGCGAGGGCGACTACGAGCTGGGGATCGTCTCGCACGTGCTCGAGCACGTGCCCGACCCGCCGGCGCTGCTGGCCGAGGTCGCGCGCGCGTGCCGGGCGGTGGTGGTCGAGGTGCCGCTGGAGGACAACCTCTCGGCGCGGCGCGCGGGCAAGCGTGAGCACGCGATGGAGGTCGGGCATCTGCAGCGTCTGAGCCGCAGGGCGATGCGCCAGATCGTGCAGGCGGCGGGACTGCAGGTGGCGGACGAACTGGAGGACCCGCTGCCGCTGGCGGTGTACCGCTTCCTGGCGGGCCGCTCGGCGCCGGAGCGCGCGCGCGCGACGGCCAAGTGGGGGCTGCGCGCGGGCGCGCACCGTGCGGCGCCAGGGCTCGCACGCAGGCTGTTCACGGTGCACTACGCATGCCTGTGCATGCCGGCCGCTGAAGTCAGCCTGTGCCGCAGCCTCGCCGATCGCCGCAGAACCACCCCGACCAGTTGCCGCAGCCAGGCCCGTCCGTCGCCGCGTAGTTGCGCCTACGTGTCTGCAGGCTGTCCAGCCGGGCGGCTGGCGCCGGCGAGCAGCAGTGCGAGCACGCGCCCCATGAGGTCGTCGGGGACGGCGTCGGGGTCGGCCATCTTCTGCAGCGCGATGCCGTCGGCGAGCGCGTCGATCGCGAGCGCGAGCTGCTCGGCGGGCAGCTCGAGTTCCAGCTGGAAATCGCGCGCGCCGTCGGCGATCAGGCGGGTGAGCACGTGGCGGGCGCGCGCGAAGCAGGCGGCGACCTGGCGGCGGGCGGCGGGGTCGCGGGCGGCGTGGGCCCAGTACTCGAGGAACAACAGCTGCAGCTCGGGCTCGCGCTCGATCATCGCCATCCAGCGCTCGGCGCCGCCGCGTGCGCGCTCGGCGATCGTGTCGCGTTCGCGCACGGCCTCCTCGATCTCGCGCGCGTGCGCGTCGATTTCGCGCTCGAGCAGCGCCATGAAGAGGGCGTGCTTGCCGTCGAAGTTCGAGTACAGCGCCCCCGTCGAGTAGCCGGCCTCGGCGGCGATCTCCTCGACCGAGGCGCCGTGGAAGCCGCGGCGTGCGAAGACGGTGCGCGCGGCGGCGAGCAGACGATCGCGCGTCTGCGCCTTGCTCTGCTCGCGTGTCAGGCGGGCGGTAGCCACGCGCCCATCGTACCCCACGACCCGAACGATCGATATTGCGATAGCGCTCGCTATCCGATAACGTTCGCTATCCGTTTGTTTTCCCGAGGAGCGCCCGGTACCGGCGCGAGGAGTAGATGACGATGGCGACCAGCACGACCGCAGAGACCGACGCCAAGTCGCGTGAGGGCGCAGCGAAGAAGACCGACGCCAAGTCGCATGAGGATGCGGCAAAGACGAGTAGGGCCGGTACGAAGGCAACCGACGCCGGCACGAGCACGACTAACGTGGATGCGACACAGAACGGCGGATCGGGCACTTCGGCGCCCGCCGGCGAGCACCTGCCGACCGACGCGATCTCCTACGACGATCTGTACGCGCGCTGGGAGCGCGGGAACTGGCGGGCGACAGAACTCGACTTCAGCGAGGACGCGCGCCAGTGGCGCGAGCAGTTCACCGAGTTCGAGCGCCAGGCGGCGCTGTGGAACTACGCGCTGTTCTTCTGGGGCGAGGACGCAGTCGCAGACAACTTGTCTCCCTACATCGACGCGGCGCCGCGCGAGGAGCAGAAGTACTTCCTCGCCACCCAGCAGGTCGACGAGGTGCGCCACGCGGTCTTCTTCAAGCGCTTCATGCACGAGGTCTGCGGGATCGGCGACGGCTCGATGGCCAGCGGCCTGACCGCGATCAAGCCGCAGCTAACGGTCGGCTTTCGCAAGATCTTCGACCGTCTCGACACGATGGCCGACGAGCTGCGCGCCGACCGCTCGCCGACGAAGCTCGCGGCCGCCGTGACGCTCTACCACATCGTGATCGAGGCGGCGCTCGCGCAGTCCGGTCAGCACATGATCTGCAGCTACCTTGAGGAGCGCGACCTGCTGCCGGCCTTCCGCGCCGGGATGGAGAACGTCGCCGCCGACGAGCAGCGCCATATCGGCTTCGGCGTGAAGCTGCTGGCCGACCTGCGCCGCGAAGACCCGGTCGGCGTGCCCAAGGCGGTGGCGTGGCTGCTGCGCGACGTGATGCCCTACACCGCGCAAGTGCTGATGCCGCCGGGTTGGGACGAGCGTTATCTGACGTGCTTCGGCTACAGCTTCGACCGGATCGGCAGCGAAGGCGCCGTGTCGCTGACCACCAAGCTGCGCTCCGCCGGCCTTGACCCCGCGACGCTGCCCGGGCCGGCCGTAATGCCGGCCGGCCTGACCCCCGAGGAGCTTTCCCGGCGCGGACGCCAGCTCGCGCAAGCCGGCATCATCGGCGTGCGCGAGGGCCCGAGCGCGCGCGACCCCGAGACGCTGGAGCTGCTGTTCGACACGATCCGCCGCCAGGTGAACCCCGACCACGGCCTGCGCCGCGCGACGACGTTCCAATGGGAGTTCACCGACCCCGACGTGCCGGCATGGCATCTGACGGTCAACAACGGCTCGAGCACGGTCACGCAGGGCGAGGCCCCGCACTCGGACCTGCGCCTGCGGGTCTCCTACCAGGACTTCGTGGACATCATCGGCGAACGCCTAAACCCCATGCGCGCCGTCGCGACGGGCCGCATGCGACCGCGCGGCAACCCGCTCGCGCTGAGACGGCTGATGCGGGTCTTCCCCCGGGCCTGAGCGAGCATCGTCGGCCGGATCGCCGCTGCGTCCGCTCGAGCGGCCGTCCCTCAGTCAACTCGCTGCCGCCTCGGCGCCGCGCAACCAGCGTGGCCGTGGCGCGCGACCGGCGTGGCCGCGACACGAAACCAGCGCGTGGGGGCCGCGCCGCCGCCCGGCACGACCGGCGTGGTCGCCGTGTGTGACCGACTGAGTATCGTCGATCCATCGTCGCGGCGTCCGCCCAGACCACGACCCTCCCCGAACGGCCGCCGCGTGTCGAGGTCCTCGGCGTGCCGCTGACGGTCGGCGACTACGGCGGCGTCGTGCGCTGGATGGAGGCGGTCGTGGCGGCCGGGGAGCGCGCGTACGTGACGGCGGCGGCGGTCAACCTCGTGATGAGCGCCGGCGAGGACCCGGCGACGCGCGCGGCGGTGTGCAGTGCGAGCCTGGCGGTCCCGGACGGCCAGCCGCTCGTGTGGGCGCTGCGCGCGCTGGGGCACCGCGCGGCGACGCGCGTGTACGGGCCGGACCTGATGCTGGCGTTTTGCGCGCGGGCGGCACGGGAGGGCATACCGATGTTCCTCTACGGTGGACGCACCCCGCAGGCGCTGGCACGGCTGCAGGAGCGCCTGGGCGAGCGCTTCCCGGGGCTGCGCATCGCGGGCAGTTTCTTCCCCCCGTTTCGCGAGCCGACCGCGGAGGACGACGAGCGCACGATCGCGGCGATCGACGGGTCGGGCGCGCAGGTCGTGTGGGTCGGGACGGGTCAGCCCAAGCAGGAGCTGTGGATGCACCGAATGCGTCCGCGCCTGCGCGCGCCATTGCTGGTGGGGGTGGGCGCGGCGTTCGACTTTCACGCCGGCCTCGTGGCGCAGGCGCCGCCGTGGATGCAGCGCGCGGGGTTGGAGTGGAGCTACCGGCTGGCGCGCGAGCCACGGCGGCTGTGGCGGCGCTATGCGCGCCACAACCCGCGGTTCGTCGTGGGCTTTGCGGCGCAGTACATGCGTGAGCGGGGGCTCGACCAACGCCCGGGGGCCGGGCGGTCGTAGAAGTCGGTCAAGGTCCGGGGTCCGGGCGTCGTAGAGGTCGGGCCAAACCCGGCGCCAAGACCCCACGGACCGAGCCGTCCGACCCACCGGGCGGCTGCGTGCACGCAGTGGGCGGTGTTTTGACGCATTCGCCGCCGCTAACCTGCTTGCTCGATGGCCTCTCCCGATCGCAATGTCGACGCTGCGGCGCCGGCACCCACCGCCGATGTGGCGGTCATCGGCCTGGGCCGCGTCGGGCTGCCGCTGGCGCTGTCGTTCGCCGACCGCGGCCTGCGGGTGGTCGGCGTCGACAACGACCCGGGGCGGTTGGGCGCGTTGAGCGAGGGGCGCATGCCGTTCGCGGAGACGGGCGCGCAGGAGTTGTTGGAGCGGGTGGTGGTAGTTGATTTTGCGGAGCGATTCGCGCACGCGCGCGCGCGTAAGACAGAGCTTGGTCTAACGCGCGCGCGTACGCGCGCACACGCGAATCGCTCCCAAAAAGACAACACACCCCCAACCCCGACGACCCAGCTCCCGCAAGCCACCCCAACACCCCGCCTCTCCCAGACAGCCCCGACGACGCCGACGGCGACGACGACAGCGGCGACCACGCAAAGCGGCGGGGGCAGCCTGCAGCTCTCCGAGCGCGTCGCCGACGCGGCGCAGGCGCGGCACATCGTGATCACGCTCGGCACGCCGTCGTTCTCGCACATCGAGATCGACATGCGCGACATCCGCTCGGCGCTCGACGACCTGCTGGGCGTGCTGGGACCCGGGCACTCGCTGATCCTGCGCTCGACGGTGGCGCCGGGCACGACGGAGTTCGTGGCGGGCTACCTCGCCAAGCACCGCGGCTTTCAGATCGGCGAGGACGTGTTCGTGGCGCACTGCCCCGAGCGGATCGCGGCGGGGCGCTTCCTGGAGGAGATCGACACGCTTCCGTGCATCGTCGGCGGCGTCGGCGCGCGTTCGGGCGAGGTCGCGGCGGAGCTGTTCGGCGTGTTCGCGGCGCCGATCGTGCAGACGACGCCCGTGCAGGCGGAGCTGGCGAAGATCTGGACGAACATCCTGCGTTACGCGACGTTCGCGCTGCCGAATCTGCTGATGATGGACTGCGAGCGCTACGGCGCGAACGTGTTCGAGGTGATCGACCTCGTCAACCGCGACTACCCGCGCGGCGGCCTCGCCCAACCGGGTCTCACCGCCGGCACCTGCCTGCGCAAGGACTTCGCGTTCTCCGAGGAGCGCTCGAACGCGCCGGGGATGCTGCTCGCGGTGTCGCGCGTGAACGAGTCCGTGCCGCTGTTCCTCGTTGAAGGCATGCGCCGGCGGCTGGGCGCTCTGGCCGACCGCAAGGTCGCCGTGCTGGGGCTTGCGTTCAAGGCCGACACGGACGACGAGCGCGACTCGCTGGCGCACAAGCTGGTGCGGCTGCTGGAGCGTGAGCTGACGGACGTCGCGGTGCACGACCCGCACGTGGCGACGCCGACGGCGTCGTTCGATGACGCCGTGCGCGCCGCCGACGCGGTGGTCGTGGCGGCGAACCACAGCGAGTTCCGCGACCCGCGCGCGCTCGCGCAGATCGCGGCGCGGGCGGGCGAGGACTGCCTGATCGTCGACCCTTGGAACTGCTGGGGGACCGGGCAGGTGTTTGCCTACGCCGCCGAGCTGACGGCCGATCCACTGCCAATCGCCGACCTGGCCCAAGCAGCCGACCCGGCGGCGTCCTCGAGAGCCGGGCATCTGCAGGCCCCATCCGCAGGCGCCGAGGCGAAGGCGGGACAGGACGTCCCGCCCCGGCACGCGCCGCAGGCGGCGACGCCGCGCGGACGATCCCAAACCAAAACCCCCCAAAACGCGTGAGCCGCGTACTGGTCACGGGTGGCGCCGGCACGATCGGGGCGGCGGTCGTGCGGCGGCTGCTGGCCGATCCGGCGTACGAGGTGCGGGTCTCAGACCAGCGTCCCGCGCCGCAGTGGATGCGCGAGGGGTGTGAGGTGCACACGGGCGATCTGCGCGAGCTGGAGCAGGCCCGGCAGGCGACGCGCGGCTGCGCGCACGCGATCCACCTGGCGGCGATCGTCGGCGGGATCGCGAACTTCCACAAGCTGCCGCACACGCTCACCGAGGTCAACAACGCGCTCTACAACAGCGTGATCCGCGCGGCGCTCGACGAGCAGGTCGAGCGTTTCGTGTACGTGTCGTCCTCGATGGTGTTCGAGCGCGCCACCGAGTACCCGACCACCGAGGCGCACCTGCCGGACTGCCCGACGCCACGCTCGGCGTACGGTTTCTCGAAGCTCACCGGCGAGGTCTACTGCCGCGCGGCGCACGCCGAGCACGGCCTGCCGTTCACGATCTGCCGGCCGTTCAACGCGTACGGCCCCGGCGAGCTGCCCGACGCCGAGCCCGGCATCGCGCACGCCGTGCCGGACCTGATCCGCAAGGTGCTCGCCGGCCAGCGTCCGCTGCAGATCTTCGGCAGCGGCGAGCAGACGCGCACGCTGACGCACGTCGACGACATCGCCAACGGCGTCGTCGCCGCGATGAGCGCGCCGGCGGGCCTGAACGAGGACTTCAACATCTCCGCCGCGCGCGAGCTGACCGTCGCGGAGATCGCGCGGATCGTGTGGGAGGCCTGCGGCAAGGACCCCGACGAGTTCGCGCTGGAGCACCTGCCGAGCTTCGACGTTGACGTGCAGCGTCGCTGGCCCTCGGTCGAGAAGGCCAAGCGCCTGCTCGGGTGGGAGGCCCGCATCGGCGTCGAGGAGGGCGTCGCGGCGACCGTCAAATGGCTGCGGGGGCACGAGGGGTCAGGCCGGGCTCAGGCGCGGTCGATAGCCATTTCTTGATTCGGCGCTGCAGCAACATCGTGTGCGGAGGAGCCGTATGCGATGTTGCCGGCCGGCGAGTCGACCCTCGTGTGATCGATCGCACGTGTCCCAAGGCTGCGGGATTCCTACCTTGAAGGAAGATCTTGCGTTCACGCTATAGGCTGCCGCGGTGCCACTGGAAATGCTTCGTGCGCCGGCTCTTGGCAGAGCTGGGTCGGCGCCCGCACACACTGCCTTCGAGCGCCGGCTGCTACCGGCGCTTTCCAGCTGGTTTGTCGAGCGGGTTCGCGCCACGCAGCCGGACTTCTTGATTCCCGTCGAGACGAAGGGTGCACGGCTGCTCGAGGCGATTCTCGAATACGCGCGCGATCACAGCGGCAAACCCGTCGAAGTGCCGGTCGTCTATGCCACGGCGCTGCCCTACCTGGCGTCTGGCGCGCTGGAAAATGCGCGGGTGCTGATCGTCGACGACGCACTGCGCACCGGCAATAACCTGCAGCGCCATAGGGAGAAGGTCGAAAGATACGGGGTGTCTGAGGTCGACACGATCGTATGCGTTGGCTACCCAGAGAGCGAACCGCAGGATGCGTGCGTCTCGGAGGACCCCTCTGTTTGGTGCTTCATGCGCGTTGCTGACGACGCGCATTACCGTGAGCTGCTGTGGCAGATCGCGGAGCTCGTGATCGCCCATCAGCTGCCACCCGAGGTTGACCATCACGTCTTCTCGCTCTCGCTTCCAGAGCGTCTGCCACAGGCACTTGCATCGCTGTGGCGCACGCTCGACGGATACGGCCAACTGACCGTTGACGCCCCATCTACAGCTACCGAAGACCAACCTGGGCTGACTCTGCACTTTCCGACGTTGCCAGGTGTTCGGGATCTGCCGCGCGATGGGGATGCGCGGGGGGAGGGCGTCAACAAGCTGCGCTTCTTTCCCGACCCGCGCTCGGACGAGATCTATGTGGTGCCAATGTCATTCCCCGCGCTCGACCTGCCCGGGCACGCGCAGGGACCAATCGATCGCGACAGGGCAGTCGCGCTTGTGGATGCCTGGACATCGGGCGACGACGCGATCGGCAGGCTGCTTGTCAACGCGGCAGACGTGCTTCACCCGGAGGTTGTCTTTCGCGTGCTGTCTGCCTGCACGGAGGTCGACTTGGTGCGGGGGTTCGCGCGGGTGCTCGCCGGCGCATACCCAAACGGAGGGGTGACGTTAACCGCCCAACGCAAGCTCTTCTACCATCTTTACGGCGAAGATGTTGGCGAGCAAGTGGCCACCCTCATCGACCGCGAAGTCGCGCTGGAACTCGCAGCTTCGCCGTTCACGGTCCTTGCGGGAGCGACACGCCCAGCAGGCAGGTCGACTTGCCTCACTCTCGACGAAGAGGTGGCCACCACGACCGATCGGATCGCCCAGGGGTTGATGGACCTCTACCGCGACCGCTCTCAGGCTCCGGGCTACGAACCGGGTGATCGCGTGGGAAGGTCGTTGTCAGAAATCAAGGCAAGCCTCCCAGGCGCGAGCGATCTGCTCGTGAGCCGATGCATCGACCAGGGCCTTGCGCTCACGACATTCGTTCCCTATGTGCACATAGAGACCACGGTCGACGTCGTACGAGTTCGCCGACAGTACCGCGTGTCCGAGCTCCATCGCGATCGCGAGAGACCTCACGACAACATCGAAGTCGTGCGCCAGGAGGTCTCTGAAGAGAGCGTCGCGCTGATTGCTCGCTTCCTGCGTACACAGACCCGGCTGTTCGCAGACAGGCCCGTGCCCGTGCGCATCCTGACCTGGCTGGTTGCGATTCTGCGGGTGCTCGTACTCGAAGATCAGGGGATCGAGTTGACGATCGAGACGGGCTACCCCGACCCCATCGTGAGGCTGCGCGATGGCACACGCCCCGTGACGCTGGGCGAGCCCACTTCCGACATGTTCAAGCTCGAGGGCGACGGCATCCTCCCGACCGACAACTTCGAACGGCTCTACCGGGTCAACAGTACCCTCCATCTCGATCTGCGTGAGAGTTCCGTCGAGTTCGAGAGCCGCCTCGGCCTGCTCGCCGGGCTGATCGATGCTCTGAGCGAAGAGAAGCTCGAAGCTGCGCTGGCGGGCTGGTCGATGAGCACCGACGAGCGGCTTGGACTGACGTTCGTCCTGGCCGACCTGGATGCAGCGCTGGACCGCATGCGGCGCCCGCTGAAGCTGATCCTTCGAGACGAAGAACACGTCCACTCACCGGCAGAGTGCGCGCTTTCCCGAGAGCACTCCGAGGATGCCCGTGGGAAGCTGCGGCTGCTCAGGGCGGACTGGCAGAGGTTGGTCCACAAGGGCTGGCCGGAGCCGACAAAGCTCGAGCGCAGCCTGCTGCGCTCGATCGCGGCGCCGAAGGACGCCGTGGGGATCTTCGATTTTGCGGACGCACTCTGCGAGCTGGCCATTGTGCTGACCGGCGTCGTGGAACGACTGGATGCCGCTTCGGCCTCCCTGTGGGAGTCCGCGCAAGGCGCAGAGGTCACACCGGAGGCGGCCGAGGCGCAAGCGTTTGAGGTAGCACGTAGTGCGATGCGCTGCAGCGCGGAGTTCAGGGCCGCACTACCGGGCCATCGCGAGGCGGCAAACTCTGGAAACCTCGGGTCCGGCGCACGCAGCGCACTTCACGCGGCCGCCAACGAGCTGCTCGAACTCACCAAGATCGTCGAAACCTTCGCCGCCGCAGCCGCCGGGATCTACCAAGGAACCAAGGGATCGCGGGCACCGTCGCGACTACCCAAGGAGCGCCCGGCCATGGTGCTGTTCGCCGACATCTCCAAGGCAGTGGAGCACGCCCTTCACCATGGCTTCGACGTGAACGCCGATTGGAAGAACTCCGGTTTGAACATGGTCGCACAGTGGGGCAAGGCCTTCGGTGGGCGCGAAGTGCAGGATCGGCCCGGGGACGCGCTGTGGCTTGACTTCGGCCCGCACGCAGACGGCGCCGTGCTGTGTGCTGCTGCAGTCCAGCAGCACATGCGCGCGTTGCGCTCGACCGGGCTGGACTCGCTCTACTGGGCTCTGCACATGGCGGTCGACGATGGACAGCTCAAGGATGGAGATGGCGGCGGAGTCGCGGGCGACTGCATCGACCGGTCCGCGCGCTGCGCCAAGGCCGAGTATCCGGGCAAGCCCGTAGATGCGGTACTCGTGACGCAGGAGGCCGCCGCCCGCTGCTCGAGCGACCTGCACAACGACAGCCTCATGTGCAAGACCCCGGTGGAGATCCCCTTGACCGACGCGGAGCTCCCCGGCTCACGTATCGCCCCGCTCGTGATCGACGGCAAGAAGATCTTCCGTGTGTTGCGCGACCGTGTGCACGGTGTCGCCCGAGAGATCGCTGCTTCCACAGCAGCGCCCTCGCCGGCGACCAGTCCCGACGACGAGCAGGGACAGATCGCTGCTTCCACAGCAGCGCCCTCGCCGGCGACCAGTCCCGACGACGAGCAGGGACAGCAGCTCAGAGGCCGCGGCGGGCCCTAGGAGCGCCCGCAGCGCGAGCAGCAACGCTGGCGAGCGCCCACTCGCTCATCGTGCGACCCGCGAACGTCGCGGCCAGCTCCCAGGACACCATCTCGGCCACGACCCGCGGGTCCAGCGCCGACGGAGCAACGGTCCCGCCGATCCTGGTGAGCAAACGCTCGGGCAGCGCGACCTCGATAGACATCGCCGGCGCGGGCGGCTGGGTCGGCGCTGCGATGCTCAGGCTGCGGGCGTATCGTGCCTCCGTGGGACTGAGTGCGCGGGATGGTCTGACGTCGGCAAGGGCACAATGCAGTACCTGCCGGACGGCGCCCTGGTCGAGGCCGACCGCCCGGAGATCCTCGAGCACGGCATTGCGCTCGAGGGCCAGCCGAATGGCGTCCTGTGCCTTCAGCCCTCGGCGCGCCGCCTCGGCAAGGAATCGACGTACCCGCACCGTCTGCCGCACAACTAGACGCTCGCCTTCGGGCCGCTCCTTGCTCGCGCCGAGTCGCGAGACCACGAGGCGAAGGCGCGGCGGCCGGCAACCGGTCCTTGCAGGAGCTGCCACAATCTCACAGGACTCTGATCCCATGTCAAAGGACCTTGGACTCATGACAGGAAACCTAGACATATCGGCGGACACATCTTTGCGCGCTGCGCGAGCCATCTCAAAGCTTCTGTTCGGAGGCTCCCAGTACCGGGTTGAGATCGGAGCCGCAATAGCGGACGGCTTTGCGTCGGCAAAGCCTGTGAACACCGCCGAGCTGGCAGATGAACTCCACGTCAGCCGACAGTCGGTCAATCATGAGCTTCAGCTGCTGGAGCGCGCAGGATTGCTCATACGCATCGAGCCAGACTCGGGACGAAAGGTTTTCTTTTTGGTGCAGGAATCCCATTATTGGGAGTGGTGCAGGGAGGCCCGTGCGCAGGCGGCCACGATGCTCGCCCGGGTGGCGAGGTTCTGAGCACGCCACCCGTCGAGCGCGCCGCCGCGCGCATGCCGGACACAGGCGAACGTTCGCCTATCACCCTGGTCAGTCCCGCGCTCCGCCATACAAAGGACGTCGGGGGCAGATCCCGCGCATCGTCCAGGGCAGCGAGAACGACAAGTCTGTGTCTAAATCCGCCGCCCGCTACGATCCGGCGCGCATGGGCGTCCCCCTGTTCGATACCTCCGGCCCGCTGGCACCCCTGCGCGCCGAGCTGCGCGCCGCGGTCGAGGGCGTGCTCGACTCAGGCCAGTTCATCCTCGGCCCGGAGGTGAGCGCGTTCGAGGAGGAGTTCGCGCGCTACTGCGGCACCGCGCACGCGGTCGGTGTCGCGAACGGCACCGAGGCGATCACGATCGCGCTGCGCGCGCTCGGCGTCGGGCCGGGCGACGAGGTGGTCGTGCCGTCGTTCACGTTCTACGCCTCTGCCGAGGCGATCCCGCCGACGGGCGCGACGCCGGTGTTCTGCGACATCGACCCCACGACGTACTGCGTGACGGCCGACACGGTCAAGGCGGCGCTGACGCCGCGCACGAAGGCCGTGATCGCGGTGCACCTGTTCGGCAACGTCGCCCCCGTCGCGGAGATCGAGGCGCTGGGGGTGCCGGTGCTCGAGGACGCCGCGCAGGCGGCGGGGTCACGCGCCGACGCGGGCCGCCCGGGCGCGCTCGGCACGGCCGCGACGTTCTCGTTCTTCCCCTCCAAGAACCTCGGCTGCTTCGGCGACGGCGGCGCCATCACAACCTCCGACCCCGAGGTCGCCGAACGCGTGCGGGTGCTGCGCTTTCACGGCTCCCACGACAAGGTCTCCTACCAGCAGGTCGGCTACAACTCGCGCCTGGACGAGCTGCAGGCGGCGGTGCTGCGCATCCAGCTGCCCCACCTCGACGGCTGGGCCGACGGGCGCCGCGCCGCCGGCGCGCACTACGCCGACGCCGGCCTCGGCGAGCTGGCGCGCCTGCCCTGTCCCACCGAGGGCGCGGCGCCGGCGTGGCACCTGTACGTGATCGCGCCCCCCGACCCCGCGCCGCTGGAAGCCGCGCTGAGCGCGGCGGGCGTGGGCAACCGCGGCTACTACCGCACGCCCGTCCATCTGCAGGAGTCGATGCGCGCCTGGGGCGCGCGTGCGCAGCTGCCCGGCACCGAAGAGGCCGCGCGCACGCACCTCGCGATCCCGATGAGCCCTGTGCTCTCGCAGGAGCAGGTCGCCGAGGTCGTCGCGGCGGCACGGGACGCAGGGCGGTAGTTTTTTGGGATTGGACCCCTCCGGGGTCCGGGATGGGTCGGCAAGCCGCGCACCGGTGGGCGCCGCCGGCTTGATTTTTCGAGTCCGCCGGCGGGCGGGCGCATCGAGACGCTAGTCTGCGCGCGTGGGCTATCTGCGCGACGTGGCGGCGATCTACCGCAGGTGCTACGGGGGCCAGCCGCGCAGGGAGCGGATGCTGCTGAGCACGCTGGGCTTCTTCAACGCGTTTGCGGGCGCGCGCGCCGTGACCCACGCGATCCGCGCCGAACGGGGCCCGTTTCGCAACATCACGCCTGGCGGCCGCCACATCCACCACATGACGTTCGGGATCGCCGGCCTGCTGCTGTGCGGCTACCTGTGGGCGAACGAGGTCGGGATGGGCGACGGCCCCGGCCAGCGCACGGCATCGCGTGTGACGTCGGTCCTCTACGGCGTCGGCGCGGCGCTGACGCTCGACGAGTTCGCGCTGTGGCTGAACCTCGAAGACGACTACTGGACGAAGCAGGGTCGCGAGAGCATCGACGCGGTCGTGCTGTTCGGCACGCTTCTGATGCTGGCCCAGCTCAGCCACGACCCGCTGCGCGAGCTGACGACGATGACCCGGCGGCGGCTGGGCGCGCCGCGCGCGGCGTAGCTCAACGCCGGCGCTTCAGGCTGTGACCCGGCGGCGGCTGACGCCACGCGCAGCCTGGAGTTCAGCGCCAGCGCTCCAACAGGTCCGCGTCGGGCACCTCGCGCACGACCCGCGCCGGCACGCCCATCGCGACCGCGCGCGGAGGCACGTCGCGTGTGACGACGGCGCCGGCGGCGACGAACGCCTCCTCGCCGATCTCCACGCCTGGGGTGAGCACGACGCTGCCGCCCACGCGGCACGCGCGCCGCAGGGTCGCACCGCGCAGCGGCGTCTGTGCCCCGTGGCGGTTCATCGTGTCGTCGTTGGTCGTGCTCGCGCCGGGGCCGACGAACACGTCGTCCTCGACCACGCTGAAAGCCGTGAGGTAGACGCCGGTTTGCACCCTGACGCGCGCGCCGACGCGCACGTCGTTGTCCACCACGCTGCCCCGCCCGATCACCGTGTTCGCGCCGATCCGCGAGCGCTCGCGCACGTAGGACTGGTCTCCGACGATCGCGCCCTCGTCGATCTGCGCTCCGGCGAACACCACCGCGCCGCAGCACACCTTGACGTCCTCGCCGATCCGCAGCGCGCCCGCCTCGCCGGCGGCCGAAGACCCCGGGGCCAGTCGCGGGCCCTTGCCGAGCACCACGTGGTCTTCGATCGTGGCGCCCCTGCCGATCGCCGTGCCGGCGTGCACGACGACGTGCGAGCCCAGCACGCAGCCCGCGCCGATGACGGCGCCGGCGTGCACGACGGCATAGGCCCCGAACGACACGTCGGGGGCGATTCGCGCGCCCTCACCGACCATCAGGCCCGGGCCACGCCGATCGGCTTGCAGCTGTTCTGCGGCGCTCACCGGCGCGCAGTCTACGTGGCGTGGCACCGGTCGTCATGCTCGAGGGACCCCGAGCTGACGATCGGCTCGTAGTTCCCAGCGGTAGCCACGCTTGGCGCGGTCGCGTCAGGCGCCGTGCCTGGCGCGGGCGAGCGAAGCCCGACCTCCTGAAGCCCGACCTCCGGCTGCCTCGTAGACCTGCGCCAGCCGCGCGGCGACCACCTGCGGCGCGCACGTCGCCCGGACCCGCGCCCGCGCCCGCGCGCCCGCAGCGGGGTCGGCCCGCACGCGCTCGATCGCGCCCGCCAGCGCATGCGCGTCGCCGGGCGCCGCCAGGCCCTCCTCGTCCACCAGCTCCGGCAGCGCCCCGACGCGACTGGCGGCCACGGGCAGGCCGGCCGCCATCGCCTCCGCCGCCGCCAGACCGAACGTCTCCGCCGAGCGCGACGGCACGAGTGCCAGCGCGGCGCCGGCGCGCAGCCGGGCCAGCCGCGCGTCGTCCACGCGGCCGACGAAGCGCACATCGGCGCCGCGTGCGTGTGCGACGAGCCGCTCGCGTTCGGGGCCCTCGCCGGCGACGACCAGCGCGGTGCCCGCCGCGCGGCACGCGTCGATCGCGACGTCGATCCCCTTCTCGGGGCTCAACCGCGCGACGACGAGGGCGTAGGGCTCGGGCGAGCCACCTTCGTGGGCCTCCGTCCGTGGCGCCCCGGCCGGCTCGCCCGCGTCGTCAAAGTGCGTCCGGCCACCGTCCGGACCTTGCCTGTCGACGCCTGCAGACCCCGCCGCGACCCCCGGCTCCTCGGCGTCCCCTGATTCCCCCGCATCCCCCGACCCCCCAGCGTCCCCTGCCGCCCACACCGGCGTCGGGAGCACGTGTACCCGCTCCCACCGCAGCGGCGCCCCCAGCTCGCGCAGTCGCTCGCGCGCGAACTCGCTTGGCACGATCACCGCATCCGCCTGCTCGACGACGCGCCGCTGCCACAGCGCCAGTCCCGCTCCGTACGCCAGCGCCTGCGCGCGCGCGCCGCGGCAGTTGCGCAGCACTCCGGGCAGCGTGTTGCGCCCGTGGCAGCGCGTGCACTCATGACCCTTGGTGAAGCACACCCCGACTGCGCACACCAGCCGGTACTGATGCAGGTGCACCACCACCTGCGCGCCCTGCGCGCGCGCCGCCGCCAGCGCCCGCCAGCCGAGCGTCGGCAGCAGATTGTGCGCGTGCACGACTCGCACCTCGCCGGCCCGCACCGCCGCCGCGACCTCCTCGGGGTCGAGTCCACCGCACAGCAACCCCCGCGCGGCGGCCGCCTGTGAGAGACCGGCCGAGTCGCGCTCCAGCAGCTGCGCCGGCTCCCCCAGCTGCTCCCGCACGAGGCGCAGCAGCTGGGTCACGGTGCGCTCCTCGCCCCCCGTTGTGCGGTAGCGGTTGTGCAGGAACAGGATCATCTCGCTGCAAACCTAGAATGTTCGCTGCGTGAATGATCTGCACGGGGGGGCTCCTCCCGCCTCAATCGTCATCCCGACGCGCGCGCGTCCCGGCTACCTGGAGGTCGCGCTCGCGTCGATCGCACCCCAGGCAGCGGCCGCAGGGGCGGAGGTCTTGGTCATCGACGACGCCGGCGCCTCCCGCGCGATCCGCACGCTCGCCGAGCGTTTCGGCGCGCGCTACGAGCCACTTCCCGGGCCGCAGGGGCTGAACATCGCCCGCAACACCGGGGTGGAGCGCTCACGAGGCGCGCTGGTGGCGTTCGTGGACGACGACGTGGAAGTCCGCCCGGGATGGCTCGACGCGCTGCTGCGCGCAGCGCGCGAGCACCCGGAGGCACAGGTCTTCGCAGGTCCGATTTCTCCCCGTCTGGACGGCCGCGCGCCGCGCTCCTGCGGACGCGAGGGACCGCCGATCACCGCGCTCGATCTCGGTCCGCGGGACACCGATCGCGTGCGCTACGCGTGGGGCGCGAACATGACGGTGCGCCGCTCCGCGCTCGAGCGCGTCGGCCCGTTCGACGTTTCGCTGGCCGACGCAGGCGACGAGCAGGAGTGGCAGGACCGCCTCCTCGCCACATGCGGCCCCGGGCGCGTGCGCTACGTCGCCGGCGCGGCCCTCGACCATCGCCGCACGGCGGCCGACTCACGCCTGCGCGCGCTCGCGCGTGCGGCGCGCGCACGAGGTCGCGCCGCACGCCGCTTCGACGCGTGGCGCGCGGCAAAAGTCGAGGACTCCCCCGCACTGCCCTCGCTGACGCGCGAGCTGCGCACGCTCGCGGGCTGCGCCGGCCACGTCGTGCGCCGCCGCTGCCCGAGCGGGCTGACGATGGTCGCGCACAGCGCCGGTCGCGTCGAACAGACGCTGCACGAACGGCGTCGCTACCCGCATGACACGACGGCCGCACCTGCCACCGACGCCCGCGACGCCACCACTGCAGCCATCACCACGGCCGGCGCCCCCGACGGCGCGGCCGACGGCACCCCCGACGGCGCGGCCGTTGCCGGCACGGCCGTCGCTGCCGTCGACGGCGCAGCCGTCGCTGCTGTCGGCGCCCCCACCGACGACTTCCTCTCGGGCGAAAGCGGCACGGTCGGCGGGCGCGACGCGGTGCGGCGCGAGCTGTACGACCGGGTCGTGGACATGCGCGAGGTGTTGAGCGGACGCCGCCTGCGACTGGCGCGCGCTGCACGTCGCTCGCCGCCACGGCGGCGCGTGTTGGCAGTCGGCATCTCCCGGCCCGAGCACCGCGCGCTGAGCGCAGCGATCGAGGCGGAGCTGGCCTCCTCGCGCCACGAAGTCGAGCTGCGCTTTGCCCCGCCCGGCGACGCGGGCAAGTTCGAGAACCTCAACCGGCTGCTGCGCGAGACCCGGGCGTCCCACGACGATGCCCGACCCGAACACGACTGGCTGGTCGTCGTCGACGACGACGTGGTGCTGCCGCACGGCTTCCTGGACCGCCTGCTGTTCCTCGCCGAGCGCTTCGAGCTGCGTCTCGCCCAGCCCGCACACCGGGCGCGCTCGCACGCCGCGTGGCGCGTTACGCGACGCGTTCCCGGCGCGGTCGCGCGCGAGACGCCGTTCGTCGAGATCGGCCCCGTCACGGCGTTCGCGCGCTCGACCTTCCCGGCGCTGCTCCCGTTCCCAGGCGATGTGAACATGGGCTGGGGTCTCGACCTGCACTGGGGTGCGCTCGCACGCGCCCACGGGTGGCGCTGCGGGGTGCTGGACGCGGTTGCCATATCTCACACAGCGGCACCAGTCGCGCGTGCGTACGCGCAGGCGCACGCACGCGCGGCAGCACGAACATTCCTCGCCGAGCGTCCCTACGTGCGTGCGCGCGAAGCGCAGACAACCCTTCGTACGCACCGTCGCTGGTGAAGGTCGCGGTCGTCGCCGAGTTCTACCCGCGCCAGGGAGACGCGGTGCTCGGCGTGTGGGCGCACCGCCAGGCGCTGGCGGCCCGCGCCGCGGGCGCAGAGGTGCACGTCCTGGTCCTGCACCGCCTCGTGCCGCCGCGCGCGTCGCTGGCGAGGGGACCGGGCGCCGCCGCGCGCGCGCTGGCGGGCATGCTGCGCGAGCCCCGCCGCCAGGTGCGCGACGAGCTGCCGATCACCTACGTCCCCTACTGCTCACCGTCTCGCGAGCGCCACTACGCCGCGTGGGGCGCATGGGCGGCCCCGGCGCTGACGCTCGCACTGCGGCGGCTGCGGCGGCGCTTCGCATTCGAGCTGGTGCACGCGCACAACGCGGTGCCGGCCGCCGACGCGGTGCGCCGCGCGCGCCTGGAGGTGCCGCTCGTGGTTTCGGTGCACGGCGGCGACGTGCTCTACACCGCCCCGCGCCTGCCCGGCGGCCAGACGGCAGTCGCGCACGGCTTGGGCGCCGCGCGTTTGGTGCTCGCCAACAGCGCCGGCATCGCGACGCTCGCGCGCGCGTCTGGCGCCAACGAGACGCGGGTGGTGCACCTGGAGCGGACCTGCCCAGCTCCCCCCCACTCCGCGACGGCTCGCCGTGGATCGTGACGGTCGGACACCTCGTGGCACGCAAGCGCCACGCCGACGTGCTCCGCGCGCTCGCGGTGCTCGCCCCGCGCCACCCCGCCTTACGCTACGCGATCGTCGGCGACGGACCCGAGCGCACCGCGCTGGAAGGGCTCGCAGCGCGCCTGGGCGTCGCCGAGCGGGTCGAGCTGTGCGGGCAGCTGGAGCCCACGGCGGCACTCGAGCGTTCGCGGCGCTGCACGCTGTTCGCGATGCCCTCGACCGAGGAGGCGTTCGGCGTCGCCTACATCGAGGCGATGGCGGGCGGCCTGCCCGCGATCGGCTGCAGAGGTGAGCCGGGACCCGAGGAGATCGCGGCTGCCGGCGACGGCTTCATGCTGGTGCCACCGGGCGACATCGAGCGCTTGAGCCAGCGCATCGACGAGCTGCTGGACGACCCCCAGCGACTGCGCGAGGCGAGCCGCCGGGCCCGCGCGACGGTCGCCGAGCACTTCACGTGGGAGCGCTGCGGCGCGCAGACGGTGGCGGCGTACGGCGACGCACTGCAATGAGCCCCGCGACGAGCGACCCACCTTCGATGAGCCCCGCGACGAGCGACGCACCTTCGATGAGCCCAAGACGAGCGACCCACCTTCGATGAGCCCAAGACGAGCGACCCACCTGCGATGAAGCCCACACCTGGCCATGCGCGGCAAACTCGACCGCGAGCAGCTGTTACGACAAGCGACGCACCGAGATGACGCCCACAGCGACGGACAAGCCGGTGCTGTTCGTCACGGGCCACGCCCCGCGCGACCGCGTGGGAGCGTTCGCGTGCCTGCACGAACGCGAGCACGTGGAGTTCGCCCTTTTCGGGGGTCGCGCGCAGCACGGCTTCGCGGCCGATGCCGCCGAACCGCTGCCTTCCTCCGCCAAGCCAGGGGGCGAGGCCGCGCCCTCGGGCCACATCCCACGACCGCCCTCGGGCCACATCCCACGACACGGCTCGGCCACAGACAGGGACGAGCTGCCCTTTCCACATCGCCACGTCGAGCAACGCGAAATCCTGGGTTTGGCGTCCTCGGGGCGGTATCGAGCAGTGGTGTGCTCGACCGGCGGACGTGTGGCGCTGCCGGCGGCTTGGGCCGGCGCGCGGCGCGCGCGCGTGCCGGTGATCCTGTGGGCGTCGCTGTGGGCCCACCCGCGCAGCGCGGCTCACCTCGCCAGCTACCCGATCCTGCGGCGTCTGTACCGTTCGGCAAACGCGGTCGTCACGTACGGGCCGCACGTGAGCGCCTACGTGAGCGCGCGTGGCGCGCGCAACGTGTACGTGGCGCCCCAGTCGGTGGACAACGCGTTTTGGCGCGCGCCGGCGAGCGAGCCGCCGGCGTCGCTGCCGTGGCCCGATGGAGCACATGTGAAGTTCTTGTTTGCGGGACGCCCAAGCCGGGCAAAGGGCGTAGGGGTGCTTTTTGGGGCCTGGAGAGATTCAGGCCTTTCGGCCACCCCCGCCGCGCTCGTCCTCGTCGGCGTGGGGCCCGCCCCCCCTTGGGCCCCCGCCGACGGCGCGGTGCGGTGCAAGCGACTGGGCGGGGTACGGCGCGAGCGGCTTGGCGCGGTGCGGAGAGAGTTCGGTATGCCACTCGACTCACCTGTCCCGACGCAGAGCATGCGCGGTGAGCCGCCGGTGCAAATGTGCGGCGAGCCACAAGCACAGCCGCACGATCGACCGATCTGCCTGCCGCCGGTCGATGCGCGCCGATTGCGTGCGCTCTATGACGCCGCCGACGTGCTGGTCGTACCCTCGATCCCCACCCGCACCTTCCGCGAGCCTTGGGGGTTGGTGATCAACGAGGCCATGAACCGCGAGCTGCCCGTCATCGCCAGCGACGCCGTGGGAGCAGCGGCCGGTGGACTGGTGCGCGACGGGCACAACGGGCTGGTCGTCCCAGCGGGCGACGTGGACGCGCTCGCGAACGCCATGCGGCGACTTGCCGGCGACGCGGCGCTGCGTGTACGGCTGGGGGCAGCCGGGGGGCGCGACGTGCTGGCCTACTCACACGACGCGTGGGCCGCGGGCTTCAGCGGCGCACTCGCCGGCCTCGGTCTTTCCAGGGGGGGGCGCTGGTAGCGTGCGTCACTTGGTCCGGCCCAGGATGCTCGCTACAAGGCTCACGCTCGCGTCGCTGGCGGCGCTGCTGCTCGCGTTCGGCGCCGCCGCGCCGGCAGGCGCGGCGGGCACGGTGCGCAAGATCCTCGAAACGTGCAGCAACGGCGAAATCCCGACGGGCTACAGCCAGCAGGCGTACGACCAGGCCCTCAAGCAGATGCCGGCCGAACTTTCGGAGTACAGCGACTGCCCGAGCCTGATCCACAAAGCGCAGCTGGCGGCCGCCGCCGGCGCGCGCGGCGGCGCAGGAAGCGTCGCGGCCGGCGCCGGGGGCCCCGGCGCGGTGGCGCCGCCGACGCCGACCGAACAGCGGGTGCTCGAACACGTTGCGCACTCGGGCAGCGAGCCGGTGCGGGTCGGCGGCGAAGTGATCCACCCGGGGGTCGTTCACGTCAATATCGCGTCGGCGATCGCAAAACTGCCGACGCCGCTGCTCTTGCTGCTCGCCTTCCTGGTGGCTTGCGGGCTGCTCGTACTGGGTCGAGTCGTCGGGGTCCGCCTGCGCGCGCGGCGCCGCCCCGAGGTGTGATGGCGACACTGCTGGCCGAGCCCACGCGTACCGATGAGCCGACGCCGCCGCCCGCCGCGAGGCCTGACGGGCGCGGCGGGCGCCGCCAGACGAGCGGCCTTCCCGGGAGCTTGCGCGCACGCGCAGACACGGCGTGGCCGACGCTCGCGGTCGCGCTTGCGTTGTGTCTGGTGACGTTCCTCGCCAGCGGCGGACTGAGCCTGGGGACGCTGACGACGGTCGAGGTCGCGTTGACGATCGGCTGCGGGCTGGCGATCGCGGCGGCGATCGTGCTCGCCCCGGCGGGCGGCCCGATCTACGGGTCGTGGTCGGCCGGCCTGTTGCTCGGGTTCGCGGCGGTGGCGGCGCTGTCGGTCTTATGGTCGGTGCAGCCGGACGCCAGCTGGCAGGCGGCGTCGCGGCTGTTCGCCTACAGCTGCGTGTTCGGCCTGGCGGTCACGCTCGCTCGCGCCGCCCCGCGCAGATGGTCGGCGATCCTCGGCGGGGTGCTGCTGGCCAGCGTGGTGGTGTGCGGTTACGCGCTGCTCACGAAGGTTTTCCCGAACCGGTTGGGCAGCGAACAGATCACGTACTACGCGCGGCTGCGCGAACCCTACGGCTACTGGAACGCAATCGGCCTGGCCGCGGCGCTGGGCGCCGTCTCCTCGCTTTGGCTGGGCGCGCGGCGCGCCGGCCACGCGCTGCTGAACGCGCTGGCATACCCGGCGATGGGGGTCCTGCTGGTCACGCTGATGCTCGCCTACTCGCGCGGCGCGCTGGCGGCGCTCGCACTGGGGACGGCGCTGTGGCTGTGCGTCGTGCCGCTGCGCCTGCGCGGCGCGACGGTGCTGATCGTCGGCGGCCTGGGCGCGGCGGCAGTCGTCGCCTGGGACTTCTCTCAGACGGCGCTCACGACGGACAGCGCAACGCTGCAGACGCGCATCGTCGCGGGCCACCAGCTGGGTGTGCTGCTGGTCGTGATGGTGCTCGTGCTGCTGCTGGCCGGCCTCGCGATCGGCTTCCTCGGCGGACGTCGAGCACCGACGTCGATCTTGCGCCGGCGCGTGGGCACGGTGCTGATCTGCCTGCCAATCGTCGCCGCACTCGCTCTCGTGGGTCTGCTGGCGGCGAGCCACCGGGGTCTGTTCGGCAGCGTCTCGCACGGGCTTGGCGCGCTCACGAACCCCAACGCGCGCCCCCCCGCCAACGGCCCCGGGCGACTCACCGCGGTCGCCAGCGCGCGGGCGCGCTACTGGCACGAGGCGCTGCAGGTCTTCTCCGCGCACCCGCTGCTCGGCGCAGGCGCCGAAGGCTATGCGACGGCGCGTCTGCGCTATCGCACGGCGCCGCTGAAAGTGCAACAGGCCCACGGCTTCGTCGTGCAGACGCTCGCCGACGTCGGGATCGTGGGCACCGTGCTCGTGCTCGCGCTGCTCGCAGCGTGGCTGGTCGCGGCAGGCCGTGCGACCCACCCCTTCAACCGCCGCTGGAGCGCCTGGCGCTGGCGAGCGCTGGGCGGCTCCTCCTCGCTCTACACGCCCGAGCGGATTGGGCTGCTGACGATGGTATGCATCGTGGTGACTTTCGGCGTGCACTCGTTCGTCGACTGGACGTGGTACGTGCCCGGTCTCGCGTGCACGGCACTGCTGTGCGCCGGCTGGCTCGCCGGCCGCGGCCCGCTGCCGGCGGCAAGCGCGCCGGCGGCAGCGCCCGCTGGGAGCCCACTGGTAGCGACGGCCGAGCCAGGCGTTTCGCCGCCCGCGTGGGCGCGCTTGCAGGCGCTGTTCCCCCGCCGGGCAGGCACGAGCGCGGCGAGTGTGCGCGGGCCCGCGCCCCAGGCGCTGGCAGTCGCCGCGGCGGTCGTGCTCGCCGCGCTGCTCGCCGCGTGGGCGGAGTGGCAGCCGCAACGCTCGGTGGACGCCGCCAATCGCGCGCTGGCGCTGGCGGGACACGATCCGGCCGGCGCGCTGGCGGCGGCACACAGCGCGGTCGCTCGCGATCCGCTGTCGGCCGAAGCATTGGTCACACTTGCGGCCGTCCAGGAGGGCGCGGGCGAAACTGCGGCCGCCGGCTCGACATACGCGCGCGCCGTGCACCTGCAGCCCGCCAACTGGCAGACGTGGGAGGCGCTCGGCGAATACGACCTGCGCACCGGCAACCCGAGAAACGCGCTGAACGCACTGCGAGCCGCCGTCTACCTGAACCCCCAGGCAGTGGCGCCGCGGGCGACGATCAACGAGGAACTGCTGGCCCTCCAGGACGACTACCTGCAGGCGCTGCGCGAGACCTCGGCCGGCGGCGCGACCGTGGCGACACCGGGCGCGAGCGCGAGCACTGCGCCAAGCGCCAACGGAACGACCGTGCAGGGCGCGACGAGCACGACACGAGGTGCACGTCGGCCGTAGGCGCGAGGGCAGGCGCCACGCCGGCTTCCAGGGCGAGTGCCACCGCACAGAGCCAGCCCACACGACGACCTCGCCAGGCACGCTCAGAAGCGCGAGCGCACGGCGCTCGCGAGCAACACCCGCCGCGCTCCGGGCGCTCCGCCGCTCGCGTGCACTTGCACGGTTTGGAAGCCAAAGTCGAGGAGCAACGTAAGCAGCGCCCGGCGGGTGTAGAAGCGCAGGTGGTCGCCGCGGGGGTCGAAGTGCGCTTCGAAGCCACGCGCGCCAAGGCCGAGGCGCAGCCGTGTCAACCACTCGTGGGCGGGCGTACTCAGCGCGAGAACGCCGCCCGATCGCAGTACGCGGCGCACCTCCGAAAGCCAGGCGGCGGTGTCGAGCACGTGCTCGATCACCTCACCCGCCCATACCGCATCGAAGCTCGCGTCCGCGAGCGGCCACGGGCCGTGTGGGGCAACGAGACGCGCGTCGATCTCCGGATCGCGCTCGCGTACGCGACGCAGCGGCTCAGCGGCGACATCGACCGCCACAACCGCGTGGCCCGCGCGCGCGAGCGCAGACGCGAAACGGCCCTCGCCGCAGCCGACGTCGAGCACGCGCCCGCCCGCGGGCACGCAATCCAGCAGGAAGGCGAGACGCGACGCGAAGTCGGGCGGCTCGAGCCCCGCGGGCACGCCCTCCCAGAGGGCTTCGTGGTAGGGGTCCGCGGACATCGTTCGGAAACTACGCCCTCAGCGCTGGCGCCGGAGGCCCGCAGAGGTGTAACCTGCCGCGCGTGCACGTCTCGGGGAGTGACGTGAAGGGCGAGCGGCGGCGGTGAGAGTCGCCTTCGACAGCCGTCCAGGCGTGGACGCGCGCAGCGTCGGGGCAAGCCATGCTCGCCGTTTGCTGGAGGCGCTGCGCGCGACGGCGGACGAGCACGACGAGATCGTCGAGACGCATCGGCCACGCGGCGCCGAGGTCTTTCACGCGCCGTGGATCGAGGGCGCGATGCTGCACAGTCCGTGCCCGATGATCGTGACGGTCCACGACGTCGGCGCACTCACGCTGCGCAGCGAGCGCCTGCGCGGCGGCGGGGTGCACGCGCGGTTACGCCATCTGGCGCTGCAGCGCGCGACGCACGTGATCGTCTCCACCGAGGACGCAGCGCGCATCGCGGCTGCGGAGTTCGGACTGGAACGCGTCGTGGTGATACCGCAGGCGCCGGCGCCCCGGTGGACATGGGAGGACGTCGCGCACGCGACGTGGCGCGTCTACGGCGAGGCGCTTGCGCCGCGCGCGCACCCGCGCGTGGGCGGGCTCAGTAAGCGCCGCGCCGCGAGAACACAGCGGGGAAGCATGAGCGGGAGGGGGGCAGGCCCCCCTCCCGACCTCCCCCCGGCGTCGCTGCGTTAGGAGGGCGGGCTCAGTAGGCGCCGCGCCGCGAGAACACAGCGGGGATGGTCTTCAGCAGGATCGTGAGGTCGAGCGCGAGCGACCAGCGCTCGAGATAGAGGAAGTCGAGGTGCACGAGGTCGTCGAAGTCCAGCTCGGAGCGGCCCGAGACCTGCCACAGGCCGGTGATGCCGGGTAAGACGAGGTAGCGCTTGCGGTGCCACGGCTCGAGCTGTTCGAAGTCGCGTTCGGGCAGCGGGCGGGGGCCGACAAGCGACATCTCGCCGCGCAGCACGTTGACGAGCTGGGGCAGCTCGTCGAGCGAGAAGCGCCGCAGCAGCCGGCCGACCGGCGTCATGCGCGGGTCGTCGCGGATCTTGAACAGCGCACCGGAAGCCTCGTTGAGCGCTTCCAGCTCGGCTTGGCGCTGCTCGGCGTCGAGGTACATTGTGCGGAACTTCAGGCACGCGAACGGACGCTCGCCGATGCCTTGGCGGTTGGAGTGGTACAGCGCGGGGCCGCGCGAGGTGGTGCGTACGGCGACCCAGATCGCTAGCAAGAGCGGGCTGGCGAGAACCAGCAGCAGGGTCGCCCCGACGAGGTCGAAGGCGCGCTTGAGCGCGAAGTCGAAGCCTTCGAAGACGGGTGGCTTGAGCTCGAACAGCGGCACGGACTCGCCCGGGACGAACTCGGCGCGGTGGATCAGGATCTCCATCGTCGAAGGCGCGATGCGTACACGCACGCCCCGGCTGTGGCAGCGCTCGACGAGGCTGACCGCTTCGCCCTGGGGAAAATCGGGGTCGGCGATGACGACCTCCTCGACGCGCTCCTCGTCGAGTACTCGCTCGAGGTCGGCGAGCGAACCGAGCGCGCGCACGCCGTTCGCGGGCAGTACCTGCGGGGCGAGGAAACCGACCACCTCCACCCGCGAGTGGGGCACGTCGGTGAGCGCGTGCGCGACCTCGCGGATGTGGCGACCCGTGCCGACGAGCACCGCGCGGCGCTGACGCCCGGCGGCACGCAGCACCGCGCCGGTGGCGCGCTCGTAGAGGTAGCGCAGCAGCGGCACGTAGAGCAGCGCGATCGCCAAGGAGCCCCAGAAGAGGTAGAAGCTCGAGAACTGTTCGCCGCTGACGAGTGCGAACAGCAGCGCGACGAACGTCACCTGGAAGAGGCAGCCGACGATGCGGGTCAGGCCCGGGCGCTGCGCGCGCGCGGCGTAGAGCCCGGAGCGGGCGAACAGCAGCGCGGTGAGCAGGTAGGCGAACGCGAGGATGCTGCGGGTCTCCTCGTAGACGTCGTGCAGGCTGACCTGCGCCAGCACCGCTTCCTTGAGCGCGAGCGCGGTGAAGATCGCGAGCGCGACCCCCGCGAAATCAAGCGCCAGCAGCGACAGCACGCGCAGCGCGCGGGTCGCGTTCTCGATGCGCAGCACGAACGCAAGCGCCGGTGGGCGCTTGCGGCGCATGTCGCGCTCGGACGGTTCCAGGCGCACGGTGGCCTCGGACAGAATTGGGATCTGCCGGTCGCTCCCGGTGGGCTGCTCGCGGAGCCGGTCTGCGTCGAGCCCGCGCGACGGGCCCCCGGAGATACGTGCACGGGGAGCGTGCGTCGGCGCAGGCGTCTGCGAGGCACGTGCCATCTCGCCGTTCACAACGTCTCAGCCTCGCAGATGTAGCGGTCGTATGCCGGGCGCGTGCGCCCAGGCAGCCTGCGGGCGAGAGGCTGCATGCTGCACAGCCAGGTGGTTACCCGCTGCGCCCGCAACGCAAGCAGACCGCCTGCCACAAACGGATTGGGTGCGACCAGGATCGGCCCGCGCGAGCGCGGGCTCAGCCGACCAGGACCTCGACGCCGGACTCGCGGATCGTGCGCTGCAGGCCCTCGCGCAGCGACACCTCCGGCGACCAGCCGAGCAGCTCGCGCGCTAGCGAGATGTCGGGGCGGCGCTGCTTGGGGTCGTCGATCGGCAGCGCCTCGTGGACGATCTCGGAGGTCGAGCCCGTCAGCTCCTTGACCGTTTCGGCCAGCTCGAGCAGCGTGAACTCGTCGGGGTTGCCGATGTTGACGGGGTCGTGATGGCCGGACTCCGCCAGCGCGATGATCCCGCGGATCAGGTCGGCGACGTAACAGAACGACCGTGTTTGGTTGCCGTCGCCGAAGACCGTGATCGGGCGGTTGGCAAGCGCCTGACGCAGGAACGTCGGGATCGCGCGGCCGTCGTGCGGGCGCATGCGGCTGCCGTAGGTGTTGAAGATCCGCACGATCGCGGTGTCGACGCCCTGCTGACGGTGGTAGGCCATCGTCAGTGCCTCGGCGTAGCGCTTGGCCTCGTCGTAGACGCCGCGCGGCCCGATCGGGTTGACGTGGCCCCAGTAGGACTCGGGCTGGGGGTGCACGTGCGGGTCGCCGTAGACCTCGCTGGTGGACGCGATCAGGAAACGCGCACGCTTGGCCTTGGCGAGCCCGAGCGTGTGATGGGTGCCGTAGGAGCCGACCTTCAGCGTGTGCAGCGGCAGGCGCAGGTAGTCGATCGGCGAGGCCGGCGAGGCGAGGTGGTAGACGAAGTCGACCGGCTCGTCGACGAAGTACGGCTCGATGATGTCGACGTTGAGATGGACGAAGCGCTCGGGGTCGCGGATGTGCGCGATGTTCACAAGCGAGCCTGTCTCGAGGTTGTCGACGCAGATCACGCGGTGGCCGCGTGCGAGCAGCTCGTCGCAGAGATGCGAGCCGAGAAAGCCGGCGCCGCCGGTGACGAGGCAGGTGGCCATCGCGCGCAGCATAGACCGTCCCGTCACGCTTGGGCGGCGCGGCACGAGCGTTCCATGCCCGGTCGGTCCTTATCATCCAGGCAATGGCAACGATCGAGCAACATTCCGGCTCGCCGCCCGAGGACGGCGAGGACGCAGAGCGCCTGACGGTCGCCCCGATCGTCGGGCCCGAGGACCCACGCCGCTTCACCGACTCGGGTATCGAGATCGCGCCGCTCTACACCGCGGCCGACGTGCCGGCCGATCTGCAGTTGGGCGAGCCCGGCGAGTTCCCCTACACGCGCGGCGTGCACCGCGAGATGTACCGCAAGCAGACCTGGACGATGCGCCAGTACGCGGGGTACGCCTCGGCAAGGGAGTCAAACGAGCGCTACCGCTACCTGCTGTCGAAGGGCACCACCGGCCTGTCGATGGCGTTCGACCTACCCACCCAGCTGGGCCTGGACTCGGACAACCCGCGCTGCCTGGGCGAGGTCGGCCGTACCGGCGTGGCGATCGACACGATCGACGACATGCGCACCGCGTTCGACGGCATCCCGCTCGACCGGGTGTCGACGTCGATGACAATCAACGCCCCGGCGGCGTGCCTGCTGCTGCTGTACGAGCTGGTCGGCGAGGAGCAGGGCGTGCGCAGCGAGCAGCTGCGCGGCACAACGCAGAACGATGTGCTCAAGGAGTACATCGCGCGCGGCAACTACATCTACCCGCCGCAGGCCACGATGCGGCTGACGACGGACCTGTTCGAGTACTGCCACGAGCGGGTGCCGAAGTGGAACACGATCTCGATCTCGGGCTATCACTTCCGCGAGAAGGGCTGCTCGGCGGTGCAGGAGGTCGCATTCACGCTGTCCTCGGGGATCGCCTACGTGCAGGCGGCGATCGACAAGGGCCTCGACGTCGACGAGTTCGCGCCAAGGCTGGCGTTTTTTTTCAACGGCCACAACAACGTTTTCCAGGAGGTCGCCAAGTTCCGCGCGGCGCGGCGGATGTGGGCGCAGATCATGCGCGAGCGCTTCGGGGCGACCAACCCGAAGGCGACGATGCTGCGCTTCCACACGCAGACCGGCGGCGTGACGCTCACCGCGCAGCAGCCGGAGAACAACATCGTGCGCGTCGCGCTGCAGGGCTTCGCGGCGGTCTGCGGCGGCACGCAGTCGCTGCACACCAACGGCTTCGACGAGGCGCTCGCGCTGCCGACCGAGCGCGCCGCGAAAATCGCGGTGCGCACCCAGCAGATCCTCGCGCACGAGTCCGGCGCGGCGGACACCGTGGACCCGTTCGCCGGCTCGTACTTCGTGGAGGCGCTGACCGACGAGATCGAAACGCGCGCGCAGGAGCTGATCGCCAAGGTCGACGCGCTCGGCGGCTCGGTCAACGCGATCCAGTTCATCACCGGCGAGATCGACGAGTCCGCGTGGGGCTACCAGGAGCGCTACCGCATCGGCCAGGACATCGTCGTCGGGGTCAACAAGTACGAGGAGGAGGACCTCGAGGTCCCCGACCTGCTGCGTGTCGACCCGGAGTCCGAGCGCGAGCAGGTGGCGCGGCTGAAGGCGTTCAAGGAGAACCGCGACGGCGACCTCGTGGAGCGCCGCTTGGAGGAGCTGCGCGAGGTCGCGCGCGGCAGCGGCAACCTGCTGCCGGCGATCCGCCAAGCCCTGAAGGACCGGTGCTCGCTGGGCGAGGTGTGCGGCGCGATGCAGGAAGTGTTCGGCAAGTACGCGCCGACGTTCTGATCGTTGTGTGCGCCCGGGCGCATGCGCCCGGGCGGGCAGGGGCGCATGCGCCCCTGCCGGGGAGGGTCGCATGCGACCCTCCCGGAGCGGCCACATGTGGCCGCTCACCGGGGCCGCGGTCACGCGGCCCGGTGACCCGACACGCGGCACAAACATCTGAGTCTCGCCAGGCGCAAGTCAGACACACGCAGCGGCGAGGCGCACACTCTGCGCATGCCGCCGGTTGCGCCAGGGCAGCGGCAATTCACGCGCGCCCCCGCGCGACGGGCCGCCAGCGCTGATGACCGGCGCAGGACCTCGCGTACGATCGAAAAATGGGAGCGCCACCGAATGGTGTGTTCGGCCGTTGGGGCCCGAGGCGCCCGCGTCTGGCCAGGTGGGGCGGGCGTCTGGGGCTGCCCGCGCTCGGCCGGGTGCTGGGGCACTACGGCGTGCACCGGCCCGACAGCCGCCTCGCCCGCGCACAGCTGGCCGCGCTCGCGGCACAGATTCGCGCCGGTCGCGAGGCCTACGTATTGGGCTTCAACACCGCCAGCCACAACGCGGGGGCCGCGCTCGTGCGGGTATCGCCGGGTGGCGCGGTGGAGGTGGTGTGCAATGAAGAGGAGGAACGCTACGCGGCGGTCAAGCACTGCGACCAGTACCCGCAGCACGCAGTCGAGGCGGTCAAGCAGCAGATGCGCGCGCTCGGCATCGGGCCGCGCGATCTGGCGGCGTGCGTCAGCGGGTGGGACTTCGCGGGCTTCTTCAATGTTGGCTCCCTGCAGCCGATGCTGGAGGAAGCGCCAGCGAGCCTCGCGGTGCTCGCGCGCGAGCGGGGGCCGGCGCGCGCGATGCGCGAATCCTCGACGCGCAGCGACGACGCCGATCGGCGCGAAAGCGCGGCCGGCGTGATCCGCGCGCCGGCGCGCCTCGGCCGCCAGCTCGGACTCAGCCGGCCAATGCCGATCGTCGGCGTGCGCCACCACGACAGCCACGCCTACCTGAGCTACGCGGTGTCGCCGTTCGCGGGCACGGCGGAGCCGGTGATGGTGATGGTCAACGACGGCAACGGCGACGACTGCGTGACGTCGCTGTACGTGTGCAACAGCGGCCGGGTGATGCGCTTATACGCGCGCGGCGCCAGTCGCTTTGACTCGTTGGGCGCGATGTACCTGTATCTCAGCGCAACCCAGGGCGGCTGGCCGCCGCTCAGCTCGGAGGGGCGCTACATGGGCGCGACCGCGTGGGGTGACGGCAACCGGCTCACCAACCGCTACTACCGGCGCTTGAAGCACCTCTTCTACCTCGGGCCCGACGGCGAGGCGCACATCAACCGAGCGCTGGCGCAGTGGACGCGAGCCGCCGTGGCGGAGCCCTACACCAGGGAGCTGATCGACATTCTCGGTGAGCCGGTCGCGGCGCAGGACATGTGGAACCCCGACGCGGTGCTCAACGTCGAGGACGTGCGCCACCCGGAGGTCACGCGCGAGCGCGTGGATAAGGCGGCCGCGGTGCAGATGGTCTTCGAGGACGCGCTGGTGCATGTCGTCGACCACGCGATCCGCGCGACCGGCAGCCACCGTTTGGTGCTGACGGGCGGCACCGCACTGAACTGCGTCGCGAACATGCGGCTGCTCGAATGCTTCGACGAGGCGTGGTACGCGCGCAACCTCGGCCGCGGGCGCACGCGGCTGCACCTGTGGGCGCCGCCGATCCCGGGCGACGCGGGCATCCCGGTGGGCGCGGCGTACGCGTTTGCGATGCGCGCCGGCGCACGACCCGGGCCACCGCTGCGACACGCGTTCTACTGCGGCAGGGCGCCGAGCACCGCGGCGATCCGAGCTGTCGTGGAGGCCGAGCCCGCAGCGGGCAGCATGCCGCTCGGCGACTGTGCGGACCCGCAGGCGATGGCGCAGATCGCCGACCTGCTCGCCTGCGCGGTGGCGGGCGAATGCGTCGTCGGGCTTTTCCAGGGCGTCGCGGAGACCGGCCCGCGCGCGCTTGGACACCGCAGCATCCTGGCCAACCCGTGCAACCCCGACACGCGACGCCTGCTCAACGAGCGCGTCAAGTTCCGCGAACTGATCAGGCCGCTCGCGCCGATGTGCACGCTGGCGGCGGCACGGCGCTTCTTCCACCTGGAGGACGGGGCGGCCGACGACGAGTACAACGCCTACAACTACATGGTGCTCACCGCACACGCCCGCCCCGAGGCACACGAAACGATCCCCGCCGTGATCCACCACGACGGCACCGGACGCCTGCAGATCGTACGCCCCGAGATCGACCCGTTCTGTCACGAGTACCTGCGCGCGATGGGCCGCCGCACGGGCGCGGAGGTGTCGGTCAACACATCGCTGAATGTCGGCGCGCCGATGGCGCAAACCCCGGAGCACGCGATCGGCACCCTCAAGCGTGCCCGCGGCATGGACGGGCTGCTGATGATCGGCAGCGACCGCCAGGCGACGCTCGTCTGGCTGGAGGACCGCGACGGCACACGCGCGCGCCTGATGCGCACGATCGACGCGTGGTCCGCCGAGACCGGCTACCCCCTGCCCGAGGCGGACCGCCGCCCGGGTGGGGCCGCCGCGGCCGCAACCGCCCCCGCGCGCGCGTCCTGACCGCACGACGGCCGCATCTGCCGCGGCGACGAGTAGGGTTCCGCGGCGTGCCTCTGACCGTCCCGCTCGCCGCGTCGGCGTACGAAATCGTGATGGCGATCCACGTGATGGCGGTTGTGGTCGCGTTTGGCGTGACCTTCGCCTACCCGATCATGTTCGCCGTCGCCGCCCGGCGCGACCCACGCGCGCTGCCGCTGGTGCACCGCATCGAGTACACGACCGAGCAAACGCTCGTCAACGGCGGCCTGCTCGTGGTCGTCGCGGCGGGGATCTTCCTCGCCAGTGACGGCCACCTCTGGAGCGAATTCTTCGTGCAGTGGGGGCTTGGTGTGGCGGTCGTGATCGGCGCGCTGGTGGGCTCGGTGATGATCCCCACCGCCAAACGCGCTGAGGCGGCCGCCGCCCGAGACCTCGCCGCCGCAGGCGATGGCGAGGTGGTGCTCGGCGCGGAGTACCAGTCGCTCGTGCGCCGGCTGCAGCTTGTCGGCTCAACGCTGAGCCTGCTCGTGCTGGCCACGATCCTCATCATGGTCGTCAAGCCCTAGACGCTGCTCTGGCGACGTCGGGCGCCTCACAGTACCCTGACCCCATGGCAGCCCAGGGCTACCGAGTCGCGGTCGTCGGCGCCACCGGACAGGTGGGCTCGCTGATGCTGCGCCTGCTGCGCGAGCGCAGGTTTCCGGCGCGCGAGATCGTGCCGTTCGCCTCCGAGCGCTCGGTCGGACGCGAGCTGGAGGGCGTCGGGGCAGTGCAGCCGCTGACGGAGGAGACGATCCAAGGCTTTGACCTCGCGCTGTTCTCCGCCGGCGGCTCGACCTCGGACGAGTGGGCGCCGCGCTTCGCCGACGCCGGCGCGGTCGTGATCGACAACTCCTCGCGCTGGCGCATGCAGGACGACGTGCCGCTGGTGGTCAGCGAGGTCAATCCCGACGCACTCGCGGGCCACCGCGGGATCGTCGCGAACCCGAACTGCTCGACGATGCAGATGGTCGTCGCCCTGAAGCCGCTGTACGACGCGGCGGGTATCGAGCGACTGGTGATCTCGACCTACCAGGCCGTGTCGGGCACCGGCAAGCAGGCAGTCGACGAGCTGCTGGAGCAGTCGCACGCGCTGCTGCACGAGCGCGAGATCGCACCGCCGCGGGCGTACGCGCACCAGATCGCCTTCAACGCGCTGCCTCACGCGGGGTCGTTCGCCGAGGGCGAGGACCACACCGACGAGGAGCGCAAGCTGATGAACGAGACGCGCAAGATCCTCGGCGACGACGCGATCCGCGTGAGCGCCACGTGCGTGCGAGTGCCGGTCGTGACGGGGCACTCGGAGGCGGTCAACGTGCAGACACGCGATCCCCTTTCCCCCGAACGCGCGCGCGAGCTGTTGCAGGCCGCACCTGGTGTGACCGTGCTCGACGATCCGTCCGCCGCGCTGTACCCGCTGGCGATCGACGCCGCCGAACGCGACGAGGTGTTCGTCGGGCGCATCCGCCGCGACCCCGGCCACGAGCGCGCGCTGGATCTGTGGATCGTCGCCGACAACCTGCGCAAGGGCGCGGCGACGAACGCGGTGCAGCTGGCACAGGTCATGCACGAGCGCGAGCTGATCGCGTCCGCAGGCGACCGCGCGGCGGCGTAGCGACCGCGAATCGCCGCCGATTTCGGGTCCACACCACCGTCGACCGCCCTCCGTGGTTCGGCCGTCCTTGTGCGCATCGCAACGGTGAAGGAGTCGTGTGTGTGCGCGCGAACAAAGGACCGATGCCGTCAGCGGAAGTCAAGCGCACGCTCGTGAAGTCCCCGCCGGAGCTGTGGGCCGAGCTGAGCGACCCCGCCGCGCTGTCGCGACATCTCGGCGAGCTCGGCAAGATCCGCGTGACCCGCGTCGAGCCTGAGAGCACCGTCGAGTGGGAGGCGGACGCGGCACACGGCACCATTCACATCAAGCAGTCGGGCTGGGGCACCAAGGTCACCCTCTCGATCGTCCGCGAGGCGCCCGCGCCGCCGGAGCCGATCGCCGTGCCCGAGCCGGAAGCCGGGGCGCCGCCGCCGGAGATTGCCGAGGCCGAACCGTACGCCCTCACACCCGAACCAGAGGTATTCGAGCCCGGGTCGCAAGCCCTCGGATCAGAACCCGAGGCGGTCGAGCCCGAGCCGGGGACCGGCGAACCCGAACCAGAAACCATCGAGCCGGAGCCGGAGCCGCGCTTGGGGTTCTTCAAGAGGCTCTTTCGACGTCGCCGCACACCGCCGACGTCGCCGCAGACCATCTTGTCTGAGCCGAGTACCGAGCCAACGCCCGCCCTCGAACCAGATCCGGCATTGGAATCCGAGTCGACACTGGGCGCCGAGCCGACACACAAGGTCGAGCCGACACAAGAGGCCGAGCCGACACTGGCCCTCGAACCCGAGCCGACACCGGTCCTCGAATCCGAGCCCGCCCTGCCATCGGAGCCGACACCGGAGTTCGAGCTTGAGCCGACACCGGAGCCCGAGTCACAACAGGCCCCGCAACCCGAGCCGGCCCTAACGGCCGAGCCGGCGCTCACGCGCGAGCCGGCCTCGGAGCCCACACCGGACCTCGCAACCGAGCTGGCGGCCGTCGAAGCGGCCATGGCTGAGCAGGACACGGCGCTGCTGACCGCCGTGCTCGACCGCCTTGGCGCGGCGCACCACCGCCCGTTCTCACGCGGCTGAGCAGCGCGTTTCGCGACGTGGTCCGCCACACAGGTGCGGCACATTCTCCCCGGCGGTTCGTCGTGGCGGCAGACAACGACGGATTCCCCGCGGCCGCAGCCCGGATAAGATCCCGCGCCGATCATGGCCCGCGAGAAGGCACCTGAGACCTACGAGGAAAAGCTGACGCAGCTGCAGGAGCTGCGAGCCGCCGCGCTGCACTCGGCGCCGGAGGCGGAGGAGAAGCAGCACGCGCGCGGCAAGCTGACGGCGCGCGAGCGGGTCGAGAAACTGCTCGACCCGGGGTCTTTCCAGGAGCTGGACACGTTCGTGCGCCACCGGACGTACGAGTTCGAAATGCAGAAGAACCGCCCGTGGGGCGATGCGGTGGTGACGGGTCACGGCACGATCGAAGGCCGGCGAGTGTGCGTGTTCAGCCAGGATTTCACGGTGTTCGGCGGCTCGCTGGGCGAGGTGATGGGCGAGAAGATGTGCAAGATCATGGACCTGGCCGCCCGGATCGGCTGTCCTGTGATCGGCATCAACGACTCCGGCGGCGCTCGCATCCAGGAGGGCGTCGTTTCGCTGGGCTCCTACGGGGACGTGTTCCTGCGCAACGTCCGCAGCTCCGGGGTCATCCCCCAGATCAGCCTGATCATGGGGCCCTGCGCCGGCGGCGCCGTCTACTCGCCGGCGATCACGGACTTCGTTTTCATGGTCAACGAGACCTCGCACATGTTCATCACCGGCCCCGACGTGATCAAGACCGTGACCGGCGAGGAGGTCGGCTTCGAGGAGCTGGGCGGAGCGATGTCGCACAACACCAAGTCCGGTGTCGCCCAGTTCGCCTCGGTGGACGAGGAGGCGTGCCTGGAGGACTGCCGCTACCTGCTGAGTTTCCTGCCGTCCAACAACCTGCAGACCGCCCCCCGGGTGCAGCCCACGGACGACCCGCTGCGGATGGACGCGGAGCTTGACCACGTTGTCCCGGACAACCCCAACAAGCCCTACGACATGCGCGACGTCGTGCGCCTGATCGTCGATGACGGCGAGTTCCTGGAGGTCCACGAACACTATGCCAAGAACATCGTCTGCGGGTTTTCCCGCATGGACGGGTTCGCGGTCGGCGTCGTCGGCAACCAGCCCAATCAGCTGGCCGGGGTGCTCGACATCGACGCTTCCGCGAAGGCCGCGCGCTTCGTGCGCACCTGCGATGCCTTCAACATCCCGCTGATCACCTTCTGCGACGTGCCCGGCTTCCTGCCGGGAACCGCCCAGGAGTGGGGCGGTATCATTCGCCACGGAGCGAAGTTGCTGTATGCGTTCGCCGAGGCGACGGTGCCAAAGGTGACGATCATCACGCGCAAGGCGTACGGAGGTGCCTACGACGTGATGTCATCCAAGCACCTCGGCGCGGACTTCAATTTCGCCTGGCCGACCTCGGAGGTCGCGGTGATGGGGCCGGAGGGCGCGGTCAACATCATCTACCGCCGCGACATCGCCGGCAGCCCCACCCCCGAGGAGCGCCGGCAGCGGCTGATGGACGACTACAAGGCGCGCTTCGCCAACCCCTACACTGCGGCCGAGCGCGGCTACATCGATGACGTGATCGTCCCGCACGAGACGCGCCCGAAGCTGATCGAGGCGCTGCGCACGCTGCAAACCAAGCGCGAACCGGGGCCGCAGCGCAAGCACGGAAACATCCCGCTGTAGGCCGGCTCAGCGCGGCCGGTCGACCACGATGATGCCCTGGCGACCGCGGGCAAGCAGCCGGCGCCGGCGCTGCAGCGAGCGATCGACCCTGTTCGGCGAGGCGCATGAGCGCGTTGTCGGCGGACGACAGCAGCAAGCTCGAAAGAATTCCGACGGGGAACGACAGCAGGTTGATGGGCATCACGTAAGCGTCGAAGCGCTGCCGAAACCACTCGATGTCGGCGGGCGTCAACGGCCACTCGTCGTCTGTGTGCGCTGAGCGCACGAAGCGATGGAAGCCAAGCGTCAACGGGTGGCTCATGGGCTCCATGAAGAGCATCTGACCACCGGGCGCAAGATTGCTGTGCAGAAAGCGCTCGAGTGTGGCCCTGAAGTCGAGGTGGTGCAGGATCGCCTGTCCGACGATGACGTCGAAGTGGCCGGCGATCGGGTGCTCGGCGCTGTGCAGGTGGAAGGTCACGCCCGGCATGCCCCCACACCTGGCACGCGCCTCTTCGATGCGTCGTCGGGAGATGTCAAAGCCGTAGACCTCGCGCGCCCCCATCGCGTGCATCTGCGCGCTCAGCTCGCCGGTGCCACAGCCGACGTCCAGCACGCTTGCGCCGAGCACCCGCTCGCCGAGCAGCTCGTGAAAGCGCCGATCGCCGAAGGCCGAGTTGGGGCCGCTCATGACGTGCGGCACGAGGGCCACCCAGCGACCGTGGCGCTCCACCACGGCACCGTCGTCGTAGGCGGCAGCCTCGCGCGACACCCGCGCGCCGGGATCGTCGACCTCGTCGCAGGATGCCCTTCGCACGGTCGCCATTGGGCGCGAATCATGTGTGAGTCATCCACACGCTGTCAACGCATGCGGCGCCCTTCGCAGTGCGGCTGCGCCGAACCGACCGGCGCTGTCTCTCACTCTCTGCGCGAGGCTCGTTCGCCGATCAGCAGCCACCAGGGGTAGGTGGCAAAGAGCAGCGCGCTGAGTAGGTGCGTACGGCCGCCGGCGCGCTTGGCGTCGAAGCGAAAGACGCCAGAGTTGAGCATCCAGTCGCGGCCGCTCTTGGCGCGGCAGGCCTGCCAAATCGGGCGTGTCCAGGGACGGTCGAAGTAGAGCGAGATGCTCGTCAGGAGGAAGGCACTCGCGGTCGCGGTGTGAACGGCGCGCGCGGCGGGCGTGCGCTCGGGCATCAAGCGACCGTAGGCGCGTCCGGTCGCATACAGCCAGGGCGGGTCGATCAGAAATGACATCTCGGGCAGGTTGCTCCTCGTGGCGATCGAGTTCTCAACCGGACATGCTTGCAGGCGGTGCCGCTGTTTTGATCGCGCCGGGCACTCCAACGGTCGAGTCCGGCACTCCAACGGTCGAGTCCGGCACTCCAACGGTCGAGTCCGGCACTTTGCGGGTCGAGTCGGGCACTCCGGTGTCCGATCTACCGCACCGAGGCTCTACCGACGGCGCGGGGCGGCCGAGCAGATGGAAGGCAAGCCGCGTGGCGAGCGCCATGATCGTCAGCTGCGGATTGACACCGAGCGAGCTGGGCATGACGCTGCCGTCGGCGACGTACAGGCCACCGACGCCGTGCACGCGCAGGTCGGGGTCGAGCACACCGCAAGCGGGGTCGGCGTCGGCGCGGGCGGTGCCGAGCGGATGGAACGCCATCAGTTTGAGGTCGCGAGCGCGAGCACGCGCGGGTGTGGTGCCGGGCGGAAGCGGCAGGTAGACCTCGCGCGCCCCGGCGGCCTCGAACAACTCCTGCAACCGGGTCAGGCCCACGCGGAACTTGGCGAGGTCGGCGTCGGTGAGGTCATAACGAATCGCCGCGAATCGCGCCCGCGCACGTACGCGGGCGCGATTCGCACCAAAACGAACATATCCCCCACCCCCCACGCCGGGATGCGCACGCGACCCCAAACGCAAGCGCCTCCTGCCCGTCGAGCACACGTGTCCGGCAGAGCTGTCGCTGACCATGAGCCCGAACTGCGCGAGATGACGGTAGTTGGCCAGCGCGGCGGCCCGGGGCGCACCGACGAGGGGCAGCGCCAGCGCCGCGTAGGAGGGCGGCCCGGCGACGCTCTCGAACATCAGCCCCTCACCGGCGAACTCGTCGACGTAGAAGCTCTGGGGGACGCCGTGTGCCATGTCGACGACCTCGTCCATGAGCGCGAAGGCGGCGGTGGCGGGATGCAGCACGAGGTTGCGCCCGAGCGCGCCCGACTCGTGCCCGACGTCGCTGCGGGCGAGCAGCAGCGGCGTGTGGATCGTGCCGGCGGCGAGCACGACGGTGGGCGCACGCACCTCGAGCGTGCCGTTCTCACCCGCGTCACCGTCGGTGCGCTGCGCGCGTACGCCGTACACGCGTCCGCCGCGCACGAGGATGCGGTGCACGTCGGCGCCGGTGAGGATCTGCGCACCGGCGGCGGCGGCGCGGGGCAGGTAGGTAATGGCGGTGTGCTGCTTGGCGGAGGTGGGACAGCCGAAGGCGCAGACGCCGGAGCCAACGCAGCCGCGGGCGTTGCGACGCAGGTAGCCGTGCGACCAGCCCAGGCGCTGGGCGCCGCGGCGCGCGACGGCGGCGTTGGCGCCGGCCAGCTCCGGGGTGACCTCGGCGACCGAGAGCATCCGCTCGACACGCTCGAAGCAGCCATCGAGGGCGCCTGCGTCGACTGGCAGCCCGTGCTCGCGGCGCCAGCGGGCGAGCACGGCCAAGGGCGTGCGAAAGCAGGTGCCGGAGTTCACGAGCGTGGTGCCGCCGAGACCGCGCCCGAGCGGAAGCAGGATCGGAGGGGCGCCAAGGGTCACCGTCTGGCCGCCGTCGCGGTAGAGCCGACCGAGCATCTCCAGCGGGCGGGCGGTGAAGCGATCGGGGTCGTGAGCGGGCCCCTGCTCGAGCAGCACGACGTGCGCCCCACCCTCGGCCAGCTCGGCGGCCACCACGGCGCCGCCGGCGCCGGCGCCGATCACGCACACGTCAGCGTCGAGCCTCACGGCCGGCCCTCGGCACGCCGCAGAGCACGGCCGCGGGCAACGACGCCTTCGGCGTCCCAGCCCAGGGCGCGCGCGACTCGCGGATCTTCGTGACGCCCGGCCGCGAGTATGCCGCCGACGAGCAGCTCAAGCGGACCGATCCGGCTGAGGATGCGCGCGCCGCGGGGACGGCGAGCAAGGTCGAGCAGGAGGCGCAGCGCGGCGCGTTGAGGCAGGGGGGCGGCGGCGAGGAAGCCGTCGAGCGGCTCGGACACGAAGCCGAGCGTACCAGCGTGCTGGCTGTACGGCCAGGCTTTGCCTGCCGCCAACCCGGTTGGGTCTCCCGTGGGGCCGACCACCTTCCCCGTGGGCCGGCCACCTTGGGTCTCCCGCCGGCCGGCCCTTTCCACCACCGATCGGACGCCTGCTGCCAGGACCAAACGCCCTGTTGTCGATAGAAGCCTTCTATCGACAACGAACGCCCTCCCACTATGACGCCGTTCCCGCTCGACCCGACCGCGTGCCCCCTCGACGAGCCGACGCGTGCCCCCTCGACGAGCCGACGCGTGCCCCCTCGACGGGCCGACCGCGTGCCCCTGAACAAGGACAGCAGCGCGCGTGGGCAGAGCAAGTCGGTAAGACTGTGGCTGTGGCCAACAAGCGCATACGGCGGGAGTCGTCAACCGACAGTCGACGGGATCGCCGATCGACCGACGCCGCGGCGTCGCCGGCGGAGGCGGCAGCAGTGGTGGCGGCGCTGGAGCGCTTCATGCGCGATACGGCGCCGCGGCTGACCACAGAGCCGCGTCCGCGAGACGCGTGGATCGAGGCGGCTATGCTCGAAGGCGTCGCTCGAAGCGGGGGATGTGATCGTGCTGTGGCCCACCCCTGGATAAATCCCTAAAAATCGCTAGCCTTTAGGGTCAATCGCGAGGCGATCGCAACAAACGTCCCGGGCGGGCCGCCCGGATCCAGGAGGTTCGGCCAACGATGGAGCCAGTTTCGCTACCAAACGCCCCACGGGGCACGCTGGAGGACCCGGAGGTCCTGCAAAACGTGCCGGGCCACGTGATCCCGATCCTGCAGCGAGAGTTCGACGACTTCAAGACGGAAGCAACCAAATTCCTGGCGGGTGAAACCGAGGAAGACGAGTTCATCAAGTTCCGCCTCAAGCAAGGCGTTTACGGTCAGCGCCAGCCGGACGTGCAGATGATCCGCACGAAGCTGCCGTTCGGCGGGATCACACCAGAGCAGCTGGAGAAGTTCGCCGACGTCGTCGAAAAGTACGCGCCGCTGAACAAGGGGCACATCACGACGCGCCAGAACATCCAGATGCACCACGTGCCACTGCTCGACGCGGAGAAGGCAATTCGCGAGCTGGGCGAGGCGGGGCTCTCCAGCCGCGAGGGCTGCGGCAACACGATGCGTAACGTGACGGGCGACCCGTGGGCGGGCGTGGCGGAGGACGAGCTGTTTGACCTGACGCCGTACGCGGGCGCGTACGTGCGCTACTTCGTGCGCCACCCGACGACGCAGGCGATGCCGCGCAAGATCAAGACATCTTTTGACGGCAGCCCGCGCGATCGCGCGATCAGCGAGATCCACGACGTCGCGTTCCGCGCAAGGATCCGCGAGATCGACGGCCGCGGCGAGGTCCGTGGCGTACAGATTCTGATCGGCGGTGGTACGTCGATCATGCCGCGCAAAGCACAGGTGCTGTACGAGTTCGTCGAACTCGATAACGGCGAGTATCTGAAGGTCACCGAGGCGGTGATGCGCATCTTCGACCGCCAGGAGTGGCTGCGCGTCAACCGCGCGCGTGCGCGGATCAAGGTGTTCGTAGACAAGTACGGGATCGACGAGCTGCGCCGCCAGGTCGAGGAGGAGTTGCAGGGCGAGTGGGTAGCCGAACGGGACTTTTCGATCGAGGGCCTGCTGTTCAACGACGACGAGCGCGAGAACGCGCCGGCGCCGCCGGCGCGCTATGGGAGCCCGAACGGAGACCTCTCGGAGTTCGAGCGCTTCAGGGCGGCGAACGTGCGCGCGCAGAAGCAGGAGGGCTACGTGACCGTCGAGGCGAAGATCGTCCGCGGCGATTTGACGCCGGAGCAGTTTCGCGGTTTGGCGAAGATCGTGCAGGACCACTCGGGCGGATACGCGCGCACGACGGTCCAGCAGAACCTGGTGCTGAGGTGGGTGCGTGAGGAGAGTATCTACGACGTGTGGCGAGCGCTGGAGAAGCTTGGGCTCGGCGGCGCTGGGGCGCGCGAGGTCAATGACGTGGTGTCGTGCCCGGGGACGGACTCGTGCAAGCTGGGGATCACCAGCTCGATGGGCCTCAATCAGGCGATCGAAGAGCGGATCGAGGCAATGGCGATCACGGACCCGCTGACGCGGGCGATTCACATCAAGATGAGCGGCTGCCCCAACGGCTGCGGCCAGCATCACGTGGGCGCAATCGGCTTCTATGGGGCGTCGATCAAAGTCGGCGAGCACACGATTCCGGCATATATCCCGCATGTCGGCGGCGTGTTCGAAGGAGGCGAGGTCCAGTTCGGCCAGCGGCTGAAGTTGCGCCTGCCGGCGAAGCGGATACCGGAGGCGGTGGAGCGGTGGCTGCGCCACTACGAGTCCACACGTGAGGAGAGCGAGGAGTGGGGCGCGTTCGTGAAGCGTGTCGGAACGGGGGAGCTGGAAGGTCTCGTCAAGGAGCTTTCGCTGCCGGTCGATTTCAGCTTGGAGACGATGGGCCAGTTCATCGACTGGAACCGCGACGTGCCCTTCCAGGTGATCCGTGGAGAGGGCGAGTGCGCGGTCTAGAAAAAAACGGGGGGCCCGGCTCGCCGGTCTCCGGCCAGCTGCACCGCCCTCTTCGCGACACCCTGCAGCAGGCAGTCGAGCGCCACGGCGAGCGAGTCGTGCTGCTGTGCAGCTTTCAGAAGGAGGAGTCGGTCCTGCTGGACGAGCTGCTGCAGCTCGGCGACGGCGCGACGCCCGTGAAAATCGTGACGATCGACACGGGCGTGCTCTTCCCGGAGACGCTGGAGACGTGGCGGGCGTTCGAGCAGCGGTTCGGCGTGGAGATCGAGGTGCAGGATGCCAGCGGGCCATGGACCGGCCCCGAGCAGTGCTGTTCGGTGGCCAAGGTGGCGGCATTGGAGCGAGTGCTGGGCGGCGCCGAGGGGTGGATCACCGGTATTCGACGTGAGCAGGGGCCCACGCGCGAGGCGACCGAGCTGGTCGAACAGGACCCACGGCGGGGCATCTGGAAGTACAACCCGCTGGCAGAATGGACGGAGAAGGACCTGTGGCGGCGGATCTACGAGCGCGACCTGCCCTACAACCCGCTGCATGACGCCGGCTATGCGTCGATCGGGTGTGCGCCCTGCACGCGGCCGGGTGAGGGCCGCGAGGGCCGCTGGGCAGGCACAGAGAAGACGGAGTGCGGGCTACATGTGGAGAGCGTGCTGTGAGCACGGTGGCCGAGCGCCCTCAGCTGAGCCATCTGCGGGCGCTGGAGAGCGAGGCGATCCACGTGATGCGCGAGGTCGCGGCGGAACTGGAGAAACCAGTGCTGTTGTTCAGCGGCGGCAAGGATTCGATCGTGCTGCTGCGCCTGGCCGAGAAGGCGTTTCGACCGGCGCCGTTCCCGTTCCCGCTGATGCACGTAGATACGGGACACAACTTTCCGGAGGTGATCGAGTTCCGCGACCGGCGGGTGGCGGAACTCGGCGAGCGGCTGGTCGTGGCGAGCGTGCAGGCGTCGATCGACAGCGGCCGGGCGGTGGAGGAGACGGGCCCGCGAGCGTCGCGCAACAGGCTGCAGACGGTGACGCTGCTGGACGCGATCGCCGAGCACGGTTTCGACGCGGCGTTCGGCGGGGCGCGCCGCGACGAGGAGCGAGCGCGGGCGAAGGAGCGGGTGTTCTCGTTCCGTGACGACTTCGGGCAGTGGGACCCCAAGAACCAGCGACCGGAGCTGTGGAACCTGTACAACGGGCGTATCCGCCGCGGCGAGCATGTGCGGGTGTTCCCGCTGTCGAACTGGACGGAGCTGGACGTGTGGGAGTACATCGCCCAGGAGGGGCTGGAGGTGCCCACGATCTACTTCGCGCACGAGCGGGAGGTGTTCAGCCGCGACGGGATGCTGTACGCGTGGCGGGATGGCGTCGAGCTGATCGACGGTGAGGAGGTGTTCACCGAGACTGTGCGCTATCGCACGGTGGGCGACATGAGCTGCACGGGCGGGGTCCGTTCACGCGCGACGACGCTCGAGGAAGTGGTGACGGAGATCGCGGCGACGCGGATCACAGAGCGCGGTGAGACGCGCGCGGACGACCGAGTCTCCGAGGCAGCGATGGAGGACCGTAAGAAGGCTGGCTACTTTTGATGCGCCAGCCAGGCGCATCCTTGGATGGTTTGGGCGCCTTGCTGGCGCTTTTGATCGGGATTGCGTCCCGATGACCCTCGATCTACTTCGCTTCACGACAGCGGGCTCGGTGGACGACGGCAAGAGCACGCTGATCGGGCGACTGCTGTTCGATACCAAGCAGGTCTTCGAGGACCAGCTCGAGCACGTGGCGCAGGCAAGCGTGCGCCGGGGCGGCGACGGGGTGCTCGATCTGGCGCTGCTCACGGACGGCTTGCGAGCGGAGCGCGAGCAGGGAATCACGATCGATGTCGCATACCGCTACTTCGCGACGGCGCGGCGGCGCTTCATCATCGCGGACTGTCCGGGCCACCAGCAGTACACGCGCAACATGGTGACGGGCGCCTCGACAGCGGACCTGGCGGTGATCCTGCTCGACGCCCGCAAGGGGGTGTTGGAGCAGTCCAAGCGACACGCGTTCATCAGCGTGCTGCTCGGGATTCCGCATTTGGTCGTGGCGGTCAACAAGATGGACTTGGTGGAGTACTCGCGCGAGCGCTTCGAAGAGCTGCGGAGCGAGTTCGACGGCTTCGCTGAGAAGCTGGGCGCGCATTCGGACGCCGATCGCGTGGCCGGTGGCCACAGCCGGGCGCCGGAGGTGACTTACATCCCGATCTCGGCGCTGAACGGCGACAACGTGGTTGAGCGCTCGCAGGCGATGGACTGGTACGCCGGGCCGAGCCACCCGACACTGCTCGAGCACCTCGAGGAGGTGGAGGTGGCCTACGATCATCCCAACGAAACGCCGGCGCGCTTTCCGGTGCAATGGGTGGTTCGCCCGGCGCAATCCGACCCGGCGCACCTGCACGGCGACTACCGTGGCTATGCGGGTCAGTTGGCGAGCGGGGCGTTGCGGCGAGGCGACGAGGTGGTCGCACTGCCGAGCGGCCTGCGAACGAGGATCGCAGCGATCGACACCTTCGAGGGCGAGCTGGAGGAGGCACTGGCGCCGATGTCGGTGACGTTGCGCCTGGAGGACGATCTGGACGTTTCGCGGGGAGAGCTGATCTGCGGGCCCGAGCACTCGCCGACGGTGGCGCGGGAGCTGCGAGCGGACGTGTGCTGGCTCAGCCAGCATGCGCTGCAAGCGGGCGGGAGGTATGTGATCAAGCACACGACGCGCAGCGCGGTGGCGGTCGTGGAGGCGTTGGAGAACCGCGTGGACGTACACACGCTGGAGCGGGCCCTGGCACCGGAGGCGTTGCAGCTCAACGACATCGGCCGGGTGCGCCTGCGGACCAGCTCGGAGCTGGCGTTCGACCCCTACGCGAGCAACCGACGTACGGGGAGCTTCATCCTGATCGATGAGGCCAGCAACGAGACGGTCGGCGCGGGCATGGTCGGCGCGGCCGGCGCCTGACCGATGGCCGCCGACACCTTCCGTGGCCGCTGCGTGGCCCGCCGGTCGCAGCGGCGTGCGCTTCGCTCACAAAGGACGCCTTCCAAGACGTCTCCGACTAATGAGCTATTTTTGCCGCAAAATTCCGCATGCGGATTTCTGGTGGTTGAGCGGAAAGGGGCGCGAAATTGTGCGATCGGCACAATGCAGAGGCCGAAAACCGCACCGCGTGCACATTGACGGAGGGATCGGTGGATGCGATAGTCCATGAGGTTCCAATTACCGAACCTGACCGACTCCTGGAACGCACCCAGCGTGGGTAGATATGCCGAAGCGCCCGCTCCACCCTACAGAGACAGGCGCTCCGGCACCAATCACACCCAGCGGATGCCGGGTACGAAAGGAGATCGGCAATTATTCTACAGATGTTTCCGAAAAATGTTTTTAGGCCCGATTGGAGCCGATATCCAAGCTGGTGTGGCAGCCCGTAGGGCCGTCCACCCGGGCAGGCCGGCATCGAGCGCGAAAGCGCGCCAGGGCGATGCCGTAATGCTCGCGCTCGGGGTTTGTGGAGCGCTTACCCCGAGCGCGAGCCGCCTGCCATAGCACACAAACGGAGAGGGAGCGGGTCGATCTGGGCCGCGCAAGCGCGGGATCGGCCTGCTCCGGCTCCGTTACGCACACCGGCCGAGCCCACTCGGCGCCACGGTTCCGGACGCTTCCTGGCAGCCAGCCCGCGGCTGGCTGCGCCCACGAGCCCGAAGAAGCCAGGCCGGCTCGCCAGCCTAGCCGCACGTCGCGTCACCCCACAAGGACGCCCGACCCGAAGCAGGGAGACACACGCCTGCAGCGCGAGTCTCCGCCCGGCCAGCCAGCCTGCGGCTGGCTGCGCCACCCTCTAAGCTGCCGGGCGCAATGTTCACGAAGGTGCTGGTGGCAAACCGCGGCGAGATCGCCGTGCGCATCGTGCGGGCGCTCGAGGAGTTGGGGATCGCGTCGGTGGCGGTCTACTCCGAGCAGGATCGCGACGCGCTGCACGTGGCGCGGGCGGACGAGGCGTACAACCTGGGCGAGGGGCCGGCGGCGGAGAACTACCTGAGCATCGAGAAGATGCTCGCGGCGGCGAGGAGTGCGGGCGCGGAGGCGGTCCATCCGGGCTATGGTTTTCTCGCGGAGAACGCGCCGTTCGCGCAGGCTTGCGTGGACGCGGGCGTCGTCTTCATCGGACCGCCGGCGAGCGCGATCGAGGCGATGGGTTCGAAGACGCGCGCGCGGGAGCTGATGCAGGCGGCGGGAGTGCCGATCGTGCCGGGCACGACGAGGCCGGTGGCAAGTGTTGCGCAGGCGCGCGAGATCGCAAAGCAGGAGATCGGGTTCCCGGTGGCGGTCAAGGCGGCGGGCGGCGGCGGCGGCAAGGGCTTTCGCGTGGCGCTCACCGAAGACGAGCTGGAGGGCGCATTCGAGGGCGCAAGCCGCGAGGGCGAGAAGTTCTTTTCGGATGGGACGGTGTACCTGGAGCGCTACCTGCCGGACCCGCGCCATGTGGAGGTCCAGGTGCTCGCCGACACGCATGGCAACGTGATCCATCTCGGTGAGCGTGACTGCTCGATCCAGCGTCGCCACCAGAAGGTGATCGAGGAGTCGCCGGCGCCGGAGTGGGTCGTCACGCCGGAGCTGCGCGAGCGCATCGGCCAGATCGGCGTGGAGGCGGCGCGCGCGGTCGGCTACGTGGGTGCGGGCACGATCGAGGGTCTGCTGGCGGCCCGTCCCGACGCTGACAAAGCGGGGGGCGGCAAGGCGGAGTACTTCTTCCTCGAGATGAACACGAGGGTGCAGGTCGAGCACTGCGTAACGGAGATGACGACGGGGATCGACATCGTCAAGGAGGGCATCCGCGCGGCGGCAGGCGAGCCGCTGTCGTACAAGCAGGAGGATGTCGCGCTGCGGGGGCACGCGATCGAGTGCCGGATCAACGCGGAGGATGCTTCGAAGAACTTCGCCCCGGCGCCGGGGAAGATCGGCCGCTACAGAGAGCCGACAGGACCGGGCGTGCGCGTCGACTCGGGCGTGGGCGAAGGCGGCGAAGTGTCGCCGATGTACGACCCGATGGTGGCGAAGCTGATCGTCTGGGATGCGGACCGCGCGCAGGCGACGGCGCGGATGCTGCGAGCGCTCGCGGAATACGAGATCGAGGGGTTGCGGACGCTGATCCCCTTTCATCGCGCGCTGCTGCAGACCGGCCAGTGGGAGCGTGGCGAGACCTGCCGCGATCTGCTCGAGGATCGCAAGTGGCTGAAGACGCTGGCGTTCGAGGCGGCCGAGCCGGCCGAGCCGGCGGCGGAGGCAGAGCGGGTGGAGCACTCCTACACGGTCGAGGTGTCGGGCAAGCGCTTTGACGTGCGGGTCAGCGGCCCGCCGATGGCGGCGTTCGCCGGTGCGCCAGGCGCCGCCAACGGCGTCGTCGAGTCGGCGGGAACCGCCGGTGCGAGAGCGCCGCGGCGCCCACAGCGCAAGGCGGCGGCAGCGGGGGGCCCGGACACGCTGGCCTCGCCGCTGCAGGGGAACATGTGGAAGGTGTTGGTCAAGCAGGGCGACAAGGTTGAGGAGGGCCAGTTGCTGTGCATCATCGAGGCGATGAAGATGGAGAACGAGATCACGGCGCACAAGGCTGGCGTGATCTCGGAGCTGCCGATCGCCGAGGGCGAGCCGATCGCGGCGGGCGCACCGATCGCGACAATCAAGAGCGAGGACACGTAGCGCCTCGAGCGTAGTGGCGCGCCGGCGGGTTGACCCGCCGCGCACGACCTCCGTCGCACGCAAATGTTTCCAGGCGCGACCCCTCGCAGCGGGGGTCCTCGCGCGCGTGGAATCGCGCTGAATGCAGGCAATACGGGGGTGACACAACCGCGTCGCAAGGGTCGGCGGTGCGGCGCGGGCGGGCAGGCGCTTGACGGTGGCGGAGGCTTCTATGAAGGTATGGGTCGCTCCTGACATTCCGAAAATGCAAAGCGCGTGGATCGGCGAGGGTCCGATGAAGACAGGTGTCGAAAGTACCGTGGTCGTCGAGAGCCGGCGCGGCGAGCCGGAGTGTGTGGTGTCGGTGGTGATTCCGTGCCTGAACGAGGCGCAGAGCATCGAGCAGTGCGTTGGGAGGGCGCTGCGGGCGATCGAGGCGATGGCGGTGAGAGGCGAGGTGATCGTCGCCGACAACGACTCGGAGGACGGTAGCGCGGACCTGGCTAGGGCAGCGGGGGCGACGGTGGTGCACGAACCGGTGCGGGGGTATGGCAGCGCTTATCTGGCGGGGTTTGCGGCTGCGCGCGGGACGTACATCGTGATGGCGGATGCCGATTTGACTTACGACTTCGATGAGATTCCGCGGTTTCTCGCCGAGCTGGAAGAGGGGGCGGATATGGTGATTGGCGACCGGATGAAGAATATTCACCCGGGCGCGATGCCGTGGCACCATCGCTATATCGGCAACCCACTGCTGTCGCGGTTTTTGAATTTGCTGTTTCACACGGGGGTGAGCGACGCGCATTGCGGGATGCGGGCGTTGCGCAGGGATCGGCTGGAGCAGCTCGATCTGCGTGCACGAGGGATGGAGTTTGCGTCGGAGATGGTGGTGCGCGCCGCCAAGGCAAAGCTCGAGATTCGCCAGTTTCCAATCGAGTACCATCCGCGAGACGGCGAATCGAAGCTGTCGAGCTTCAGGGACGGGTGGCGGCATTTGCGCTTTCTCGTGTTGCATTCGCCGCGGCATCTGTTCATCGCCCCGGGAAGCGCGATGACGGCGGTGGGAGGACTGATCTGCGTGATGGTGTTGGCGCACGTCGACGTGCTGGGGCGCCGTTGGGAAATGCACACGATGATTGGCGGGTCGCTGTTGCTGATCGTCGGGATGCAGGTGATCACGCTGGGGTTGTGCGCGTTGGCTTATGCGACCTATCTGATGGGCGAGCACGATCCGTGGTTTGACCGGATGTCAAGACGCTACCGGCTCGAGCACGGCCTCGTGCTGGGCGGAGCGATCGCGGCAGTCGGGGTGGCGACGATTGCCGCGATCGTGGCCGAGTGGGTCGAGCGGGGGCTGGGAAGCCTCGCCGATGAGCGTTTGGCGCTGGCGGGGGCGACGCTGCTGGTGCTTGGCATCCAGATCGTCTTCAGCTCGTTCCTGCTGAGCATCCTGGGATTGCGACGCCGGTAGTGACGCGAGCCGTGACGCGCGTCAGGATCGCGCTGGCGGGGGGTTTGCTGTCGATCGCGGGCGCCGTCGCGGTGGCGCTGGCGCACGCGCCGCTGGTGGTGGCTGGTAAGAGCGCGGGCTTCACCCATCACGTGCTGGTCGCGACGGCCACGCCGGCCAGCGCGTGTCAGCACGGCGAAGCGCTGCCCGCGGGGACGTCGGCAATTCGGTTGGGCATGACCGCGGACGTGGGTCCACAGGTGAAGGTGAAGGTGTGGTCGGGATCGCGGCTGGTCGCGGAAGGTACGCGCGAACCGGGATGGCTGGGCGCGTCGGTCGTGGTGGGGCTGAGGCGGGCGGTGGCGAGGGCGGCGGCGCCGGTGAGGGTGTGCTCCTCGGTGGAGGAGATGAACGGCCCGGTGGAAATGCTGGGGACGCCGACCCGCCGGGCGATCGCGGCGACCGACGAAGGCCGGCCGCTGCCGGGGCGGATGCACGTCGAATATCTGCGGCCGGGGAGGAAGTCGTGGTGGTCGTTGGCGCCCGGGACCGCACGACGACTCGGCCTGGGACGCGCCGGGGCAGGTACGTGGAACGCGGTGTTGGTGGCGCTGCTGGCGACGATGCTGGTGGCACTGCCGAGCTGGCTGGTGGTGCGGGAGCTGCGATGAGCGGGCGCCGGACGAGAATCGCGGCGAGGGACGGGGAGCAGCGGGCGGCGCAGCGGGAGACGCGGACGCAGGGAGCGACCGGCGTGAGGGATGCGCGGGAAGCGGAGCGGAAGGGGCAGCGCGGGGAGTGGCACGGGCCACGGCCGCAGAGACGAGTCGCAAGCGGGAGATTGCCCGCAGGCGGGAGACGGCCCGCGGACAGAGGAGCAGGCGGGTGGTGGCGCCGGGTGCCGGTCGCGGCGTGGGCGTGCGCGGCGGTGGCGGTCATCAACGGAGCGTGCTGGAGCGTGATCTCGCCGCCGTTTCAGACGCCGGACGAGCCGAGCCACTTCGCGTACGTGCAGCATCTCGCGGAGACAGGCCATTTGCCGTCGTCGAATGGTGAAAACTTCCCGCCGGCGGAGCAGGTTGCGATGCTCGATTTGCAGCAGACGAAGGTGAGGTTTTCGCAGGAAAACCAGACGATCGCAACGCGGGCGCAGCAGCGCACGCTGGAAGCGGGACTCGCGCAGCCGCAGTCGCGCAGCGAGCCGGGGGACGCGGGGGTCGCGGCGAGCGAGCCGCCGCTGTACTACGCGCTGGAGACGGTGCCCTACGCGGTCGGATCGGGGGGGACGCTGCTCGACAGGTTGGCGCTGATGCGGCTGCTGTCGGCGTTGTTCGGCGGACTGACGGCGTTGTTCGTGTTCGCGTTCGTACGCGAGCTGCTGCCGGCGAAGCCGTGGGCGTGGACGGTGGGCGCCCTGGGGGTGGCATTGCAGCCGACGTTCGCGATGATGTCGGGGGCGGTGAATCCGGATGCGCTGCTGTTCGCGGTGTCGAGCGCGCTGTTCTATCTGGTGGCGCGCGGGTTTCGGCGGGGACTCGACCGGCGGCTGGCGGTGGCGCTGGGTGCGGCGATCGCGAGTGGCTGTTTGACGAAGCTGACGTTCATCGGCTTGCTGCCGGGCGCGGTCGTCGCGGTCGTCGTGCTGAGCGTCCGCGCAGCGCGGGAGTCGGGAGTCGCGGTGCACCGGTTGCTCGCGCCGGCGCTCGCGGTCGCGGCGGTGCCGGTCGGTCTGTATCTGCTCGTCGATGTGCTGTCGGGCAGGGCGACGCTGTTGGTGCTGTCGGGAGCCGCTAAAGGCGCTGCGCATCGTGGCTCGGTTGGCGGCGCGATCGCGTACATCTGGCAGCTGTACCTGCCGCGGCTGCCGGGGATGCATCCGTTGTTCCACGGATTTTCGGGGTACCGCTTTTGGTTCGAACAACTGGTTGGCAGGTACGGGTGGCTCGATACGACGTTTCCCCCGTGGGTCGTGCGGGTGGCGGTGATCCCGTTCGTAGTGGTGATGGCACTGTTCGTGCGCGCATTGGTTGGGAGTCGGCGCGCGCTGCGGGCGCGCGCCGTGGAGGGGGGCGTGTACGTGCTGATGCTGGCGGGGCTGATGACGATCATCGGGGTCGACGAATACGCGCATCGGATTCCGGGCGAATACACACAGCTGCGGTATGTGCTGCCGGCGGTGGCGCTGTTGGGGGCGTTGCTGGCGCTGGCGGCGCGCGGTGCGGGCCGCCGCTGGGGCCCGGTCGCGGGGGCGCTGATCGTGACGCTCGTGCTCGGTCACGATCTGCTCAGCCAGCTGCTGACGATTTCGCGTTTCTACGGCTGAGGACCGGCCGGCCCCGGCGATCGCCAGCCGGTCGCGCAAGCGCCGGCGGCACATCGCCGCGAACACCGGCTGTCTCGCCCAGCCGGCGCCGTCCCTCTCGCCGCCCGCCGGGCCCTCTCAGTGCCCGGCGGGCGGCTGCTTCCCGCCCAGGCATGCGACGTTCGCGGCGTGCCGCGCGCGCTGGGCGCGAGTGGCCCGTCCGGGCGGCAGCTCGGACGCGGCGCCGTGCTCGGGCAGCGCGCGCAGATAGGCGAGATCCTCGCCGAGCACGCTGAGCGCGCGTGCGGAGTCGAGCGCAGGCCCATGCCCGGGGACGACGTACGCGCACCCGGAGACGAGCGGGCGCAGGCGTTCGAGGGTCGCGACGTAGGCGTGCAGCAGGTCGCTGCGGGAGGGAGCGGCGTCGGGGCTTTGAGCGCCTTGCACAGCGGCGTTCTCGGCGCTTTCGGCCGCACGCTCTTTGCGCCCGGTGCGGGGGGGCTCGAGCGAGGGAATCTCGACGGCCGAGAGGTAGTCCCCGGCGGCGAGCACGCGCGCCCAAGGCATCCAGACCGCAAGACCGTCTTCGGTGTGGCCCGTGGCGGAGTGCAGCTCGAGCTCGAGTTCGCCGATCGCGCAGCGCCCGGGCACAGGCAGCGCCTGGATCGCGCCGAGCGCGAGCGGTCGTGGGCGAACGATGAGGAACTGCTCGTCGTAGGAGCGCAGCTCGCGCTGGGGCTCGCCGGGGCGCGCGTGCAGGCGCGCGGCGGTGCCCTCGGCGCAGCCGAGCGCGAGATCGGGGAAGGCGAGGCGCCCCAACAGGTGGTCCCAGTCGCCGTGTGTCGCGAGCAGCCCGACGGGGGCGGGAAAGCGGGCTTGCTCGACGAGCGCAGGCAGCGCGTCCAGCTCGGCGGGCAGGATTGGCGAGTCGATCACGAAGGCTTCCTCGCCGGAGCGCACGATCAGGCAGTTGGTCTGCCAGATGGCGCTCGTCGCGAGGAGGACGTCGGGGTGCAGCGCAACAGCGCGCACGGGACCGCGCTAATGGCCGCTTGCGGTGGTGGGCGCAGCGGGAAAGCTCATGCCGCGTCCAAGAGCTTGGCGGCCTCGCGCAGGTTGGGAACCTCGGCGGTGGGCTTCTTTTGTGAGGCGTCGAGGGTGGCTTTGGTGCGATTGACCCAGATGACGGGCACACGCTGCTTGAGGCAGGGCTCGACGTCGTGGTAGTGGCTGGAGGCGATGTGCACCCACCCTTTCTTGCCGCCGACGCGCCGTGCGCACTCGGTGAAGTGGGCGGGTTCGGGCTTGTAGGAGCGCACCTGCTGGGCGGTGACGACCAGGTCAAAGTCGGTCGGGATGTGGCGGCGGGTTTGCCCGAGCAGCTTGTCGTCGATGTTGGAGAGGAGACCGAGTTTGTACTTCTTGGCGAACTTTTGCAGCTGGGTGTTGGTCTCCTTGAAGGGTTTCCAGCGGTGCACGGAGTCGGGTAGGAAGCCTGAGCGCGAGGTTTCCAGGGGCCACTCCAGGCGTTTGGCGATCTCGAGCGCGGTGCGGCGCAGGACCTCGGCGTACAGCTCGTAGGAGCCGGCCTCGATTTCGCGTGAGATCTCGTGAAAGAGCGGGAGCAGCTGCGCGCGGTCGATCTCGAAGCCGTCGCGTGCGGCCTCCTGCGCGAACGCTTCGTAGACCCCGGTCTCCCAGTCGATCAGCGTTCCGTACACGTCGAATGTGACGAAGGTAACGTTTTTGGGGATCGGCATGGCGTCGGCATTATGCCTGGGTGGAGGATCGCCGCGCGTTGCGCCTCCATCGGCTAGCATCCCGCGCCGCCAATGGACCTGTTGGAGTATCAAGGCAAGCAGATCTTCGCCCGCCACGGGCTCGCGGTTTCCGATGGCCGCGTGGTGGTGGATGTCGAGGAGGCGGTGGCGGCGGCCGCCGAGGTGGGCTACCCGGTGGTCGTCAAGGCGCAGGTGCTGATCGGTGGGCGCGGCAAGGCGGGCGGCGTGAAGCTGGCGGCGGATGAGGCGGCGGTGCGCGAGCACGCGGGCAACATTCTCGGGATGGACATTCGCGGCCACACGGTGCACAAGCTGTGGATCGAGCACGCGAGCGACATCGCCAGCGAGTACTACGCGTCGGTGCTGCTCGATCGTTCGGCCAAGCAGCCGCTGGTGATGTTCAGCACCGAGGGCGGCGTCGACATCGAAGAGGTGGCGGAGAAGACGCCGGAGAAGCTGGTGCGCCACCACGTGGATGCGCTCCAGGGCCTCTCGCGCGAGGAGGCGCTCGAGATCGCTGCGCGCGGCGGCGCCGACGCGGATGTGACCGAGGGCGTGGCGAACGCGCTGGTGGCGCTGTACGAGGTTTGGATCCAGGAGGACGCAACGCTGGCGGAGATCAACCCGCTGATCGTCACGCCGGAGCGCGAGGTGAAGGCGCTGGACGCGAAGGTGTCGCTGGACGGCAATGCGCTCTACAGGCACCCGGAGAACCAGGGGTGCTCGGACGCGGAGAACGAAGACCCGATCGAACGGCGCGCGAAGGAACAGGGCGTGCAGTACGTGGCGCTCGATGGGGACATCGGCATCCTCGGCAACGGCGCGGGGCTCGTGATGTCGACGCTCGACGTGGTCGCACAGGCGGGTGGCAGCCCGGCGAACTTCCTCGACGCGGGCGGCGGCTCGGACGCGGCGAAGATCAAGCAGGCGGTCGAGCTGATCCTCTCGAACGTGGCCGTGAAGGCCGTGCTGTTCAATATTTTCGGCGGGATCACGCGCTGCGACGAGGTCGCAAAGGGGCTGATCGCAGCCTTCGAAGACCTCAGGCCGGCGGTGCCGTTCGTGGTGCGGCTGGACGGAACCAACGATGTCGAGGGCCGCAGGCTGCTGGAAGAGGCGGCGCTGCCCAACGTGCACGCGGCCGCGACGATGAACGAGGCGGCGGAGAAGGTCGTCGAGCTGGCCACGGGGGGCACGGCGTGAGCAAGAGCGATTGCGCCTGTCGACGCCCGCCGGTCGGCGGCGCAGCGGCCCTCGCGAGGCACGCCCGCAGGAGGGGGTGACCGCCTGATGGCAGTGCTGGTCGACAAGGAGACGCGGCTGGCGGTCGCGGGGATCACGGGCCGCGAGGGCAGCTTCCACACGCTGAACAACCGCCGCTACGGCACGAACGTGGTGGGCGGCGTGACGCCGGGCAAGGGCGGACAGGACGTCGAGGGGATCCCGGTGTTCGACAGCTGGGCGGAGGCGGTGCGCGAGACGCAGCCGAACACGGCGATGATCTTCGTGCCGCCGCGCTTCGCCGCGGACTCGATCCTGGAGGCGGCCGCGGCGGGGGTGGCGCTGGTGATCGCGATCACCGAGGGGATCCCGGCGCACGACGAGCTGCGGGTCTACAACACGCTGCAGCGCGACCACCGGGGCACGCGGCTGATCGGACCGAACTGCCCAGGCATTCTGTCGCCGGGCAAGGCCAATGTGGGCATCATTCCGGCGTCGTTCTTCAAGGAGGGCAACGTGGGGGTCGTGTCGCGTTCGGGCACGTTGACCTACCAGATCGGGAACGAGATCGCCGGGGCGGGCTTTGGCAACAGCTCGATCGTGGGGATCGGCGGCGATCCGGTGCCGGGGTCGTCGTTCGTGGACATCATCGCGCTGTTCGAGGCCGACGCGCAGACGGAGCTGATCGTGCTGGCAGGCGAGATCGGCGGCTCGGCCGAGGAGGAGGCCGCGGAGTACATCGCGGCGAACGTGAGCAAGCCGGTGGTCGCGTACATCGCTGGTTTCACGGCGCCGGCGGGCAAGCAGATGGGGCACGCGGGCGCGATTGTCTCGGGAAGCTCGGGCACGGCGGCCGCCAAGGCAAAGGCGCTCGAGGATAGGGGTGTGCGCGTGGGGCGCACACCGACCGAGGTCGCCGAGTTGGCCGTGCAGATCCTGCGCGGCTGAAGCTCGCGCCGCCCCGCTCGCAAGCGTTCGCCCAAGAGTCCGGTCGCGGCGAACGGGCGCCGAGTAGGATGAGTGCCAGGCCGCTCCCTGCGCCAGGCAACCCGCGCATTGCGATGACCGACACGTTCGCCAGCGAATCCAGCTCCTCCGGCGGCTACGGAAAGCCCGAGCAGTCGGGCGAGGTGACCAATACGCTCGCCGAGCTGGAGCGCAGGCTGCGCGAACTCGAGCGCGAGCTGAGCGCGATCGGCAGCGGCGGACGGGACCGCGGCGACAGGGCGCAGACGGCAGGGGCGGGCGCAGGGCGAGTGGTGGACGAGGCGATCGAGCGGCCGGCCGCTCGGCCGGCGGCGGCCGAGTCCAGCCTGGAGCAGGAGCATCGCGGTCCGAGCGATGCCCAGTTGGCGAGCTTGGCGGAGCTGCGCCGGTTCCGCGACCGGCTCGAGCGCTTTGCGAAGGAGCTGGCGACGGAGTACGACGCGCTGCTGGGCCGGGTGATGGCGGGCCTGACTTCTACTGCGGGCCGCCGCGCGCCGGCACCGGCGGAAGTGAGACCTCAGGCGCAGACGCCCGCTGCCCCGGGGTCCGCGGCGGCAGGGGGAGCAACGCTCACCGCACAGACCGCCGCCGCCACACCCCCAGGAGCACCCTTCTCCGCGCAGACGCCGCCGCCCGCAGGAACGTCTTTCTCCGGGCAGCCCTCGTCTTTCTCCCCGCAGCCCTCCCCCGCGCCGACGCCCGCTGGCCACGCACAGCCCCCGCCGGCACCCGCGAACCCAGCACAACCCCCGCCAGCACCTGTGAACCCGGCACAACCCCCGCCGGCACCCGCGAACCCGGCACAGCCTCCCCGCGCGCCCGCGTCTCCGGGGGCGGCGTTCTCGGCGCAGGCACCCGCTGTGTCCCAGCCCACGGGAGCAGCGTTCCCCGCACATGCCTCCCCCACCCCCGTACACCAGGCGGCGAGCGCACCAGCGCCTCCCCAGGCGGCACACACGGCGAGCGCGCCGGTGGAGGACGCGCAGGCGGCCGCGGCAGCGGCGCGCGAGGGCGCGCTGTTCGAGGGCAGGGTGGAATTGGGCGTCGGGCCGTTCTACGACATTGGTTCGCTTGGGGCGTTCGAGCGGCGTTTGGCAAGCCTGCCGGGCGTGAGCGAGGCAGCGGTGCGTCGCTTCGAGGCGAGCCACGCGGTGGTCGACGTGCGGCTCGCGGTGCCGGTGGCGCTCGTGCGCGAGTTGCGGCGGGCGCTGGACAGCGACTTCAGCGTGCGTGAGGTCGCCAGCGGACGCATCCTGCTGACTTTCGACGAAGCCTGAGACCGCGTAAGCTTCGCGGCGATGGCTGACACGATCTCCTTCGCGCGCGGCGCACCGTCGCTTGACATCGTGGATGTCGAGGGTCTGCGCGAGGCGGCGGTACGCGCGTTTGCGAACGACCCGGCGGGTACGACGGCGTACGGGACGGCGGTCGGATACCCACGACTGCGCGAGTGGATCGCCGAGCACCATGGGGTGCCGGTCGAGCGGGTGGCCGTGACGAACGGGTCGATGCAGGCGGATGCGTTCCTGTTCGAGGAGGTCGTGCGCGCGGGGGACGATGTGATCGTGGAGCGTCCGACGTACGACCGCACGCTGCTGTCGCTGCGCGAGCGCGGCGCGCGGGTACATCAGGTGGAGCTGGCTCCGGACGGCATCGACACGGACGCGCTCGCGGCGCTGCTGGCCGGTTCGGCGGGAGCGAACGGCGGTGGCGAGACCAGAGCCGCGGGTGGCGAGACCGGAGCCGCGGGTGGCGAGGCCGGAGCCGCGGGTGGCGAGACCGGAGCCGCGGGTGGCGTGAAACCGAAGTTGGCGCACATCATCCCCAACTTCCAGAACCCGGCGGGCTACACGCTGTCGCCGGCCAAGCGCCAGATGTTGATCGGGCTGGCAGGGGAGCACGACTTCATCGTGTTCGAGGACGATCCGTATGTTGCGTTGCGCTTCAGCGGCGAGTCGCTGCCGACGATGCTGTCGCTCGACGCGGAGCGCGTGGTGTACGCGTCGTCGTTCTCCAAGACGGTGTGCCCTGGGATCAGGGTCGGTTATCTGGTGGGCCCAGAGGAGCTGATCGCGGCGATCGTGCGGCGCGCGACGAACACGTACATCTCGCCGAACATGGTGGCGCAGTCGATCGTCTACGAGTTCTGCGCGTCGGGCGCAATCGAGCGCTCGATCGAGACCGTGCGCACAGCGCTGGCCAAGCGCGCGAAGACACTGGAGGTCGCGTTGCGCAGCGAGTTGCCGCAGGCGCAGTTCGTGACGCCCGAGGGCGGCTATTTCATGTGGGTGACGCTGCCCGAGGGCACCGACGTCGCCGCGCTGGCAAGCGCTGCGAAGGAGCGCGGAGTGGTGTTCGTCAAGGGCACCGACTTCCTGCTCGAGGGCGGCGAGAACACGCTGCGCCTCGCCTACTCGGGCGTCACGCCCGAGCAGATCGAAGAGGGCGTCGCGCGCCTGGCAGACGCAGCCCGCTCCTTGCAGGGCGCGGCGGCGTAGGCGACGTAGGCCAGCGAGCAGGGTCCCGCCCCCCTGACGCGCGAAGCCAAGCACCCCGGGGGAAGAGCGAAGTGCGGTGCCGATCGGCGAGATCGCCAGGTGATGACGCCGCCAGGGCTCAGACCACGCTCCCTGGCGCGCGAGGGCAAAGCGTGGTAAGGACGCAGCGAGCGAAGTGTGCTTGGCACACGAGCGAGCGAGGACGCCGCCAGGCGCCGGCCATCGCGCGCCAGGTTCAGCGGCCGTAACGCTGCTGGCCCAGAATCAACTGATCGGGCAGCGCCGTGCGCGGCGGCGGCGAGGGGTCGGCGACGACTGAGACGGTCTCGGCGACGCTGGGTGTGATCGCGCAGCGACGGTGGTCGTCGCCGGTGGCTTCGACGACGACCTCGTGGCGGTCGCTGGCGACGAGCGTGCCGCGCAGGCCGGGCTCGAGGCCGGAGTGCTTGAGGTAGCGCAGCAGATCCTCGGCCTCGTTCTCGAAGCGCAGCACGCGGACGGCGGCGCCAACCTGCACGTCGGCGAGCGGCACCCCGGTCTCGCGTGCGCCGGCGACTATCGGGTGGCCGTGGGGGCAGGTATTGGCGTCGCCGATCGCGGCGCGCATGCGCTCTTCGAGGACGGGGGACATGGCGTGCTCGAGCCGCTCGGCCTCCTCGTGGACCTCGTCCCAGGGGATCTGGAGGATGTCGGTGAGGAAGCGCTCGATAAGGCGGTGGCGGCGTACGATGGTCTCGGCTTGGCGGGAGCCCTCGGCGGTGAAGGCGATGGTGCGGCTTTGACCGCGGGTGATGTAGCCGTCGCGTTCGAGCCGGCCGATCATCTCGTGCACGGTGGGCGCGGAGAGCTGCATCGCGCGGGCGACGTTCGCGCCGGTCATCGGCAGCCCGGCCTCTTGGAGCCAGAAGAGGATTTGCAGGTACTCCTCCTCGCCGACGGTTGCGCTCTCGGTTGGCATCGCGCCGACGATGCTAGTGCAGTGACGCGCTTGGGGCGACTGACAGGGAGTGTGATCCCGCACGCGGACCGGGACGCCTCGCTACACACGCCGCCCGGCACGCGGCCCGGGCGCGTGCCGCGCTCGGGCGGAGAGCCGGTCGCCGCAACTCAGGTGGATAGCTGGTCGTAGCCGCAGTCGCGGGGCGCCTTGTCCTCGCGCCAGCGGCGCAGCTTCGCGCCGTGGCGGATGCGGCCGGCGGAGACGTGGTCGAAGTCGACCTCGACGACCAGTTCGGGGCGCAGCGCCACCCACTCGAGGTCGCGTCCGGCGCTCCAGCGGCTGGGGTCGGCGGAGCCGCGCTCGCCGGTCTCGTATGGCGCGAAGAAGCCGACGAGGCGGCGCTTCTCGGTGGCGGCGAGCCCGGAGCAGTGACCGACGACGCGCAGCTCGGGGCCGTCGTAGAGGCCGAGGATCAGGGCGCCGACGGTGTCCTGCTCCTTGCCGGGCCGCCAGCCGACGAGCACGGCGTCGATCGTGCGCACGCGCTTGACCTTGACCATGCCGCGACGCTCGCCGGGCAGGTAGGGCGCGGTGCGGTCCTTGGCCATCGCGCCCTCGGCGTCGCGCAGCCAGTGTTCGGCCTGCAACGCGGTCTCGACGGTCGGCATCAGCTCGACGGGCGCGGTCGCGAACGCCGGGCTGGCCAGCAACGTTTCCAGCGCGGCGCGGCGCTCGTCGAGGGGAAGCTCGAGCAGCTCGCGGTCGTCGCGGGCGAGCAGGTCGAAGGCGACGTAAACGGCGGGCGTCTCGCGCGCAAGGCGCTCGATGCGCGAGGCGGCGGGATGGATGCGCTGGCCGAGCGCGTCGAAGTCCTCGCGCCCGGTGGCGTCGCGCACGACGATCTCGCCGTCGAGCACGTAGCGCCCGGCGGGGAGGCCCAGCTCGGGGAAGTAGCGCCCGAGTGGGCGGCCGTTGCGGGACTGCAGGAAGATGTCTGTGCCGTCGACGAACGCGAGGCAGCGAAAGCCGTCGAGCTTGACCTCGTAGACGTACTCGGAGCCGGCGGGCAGCTCGCGGCGGCTGAGCGCGAGCTGTGGCTTGACGGGCGGGGTCAGCGGGAGCGCCAAGTCCCTTCACTCTCCCCGGTCGCCACCGCTCGATGCGGTCCGCTTGTCGCCGACCGCACTCCGCTTCTCGCCGGCTGCGGACCGCTTCTCGCCAGCCGCACTCCGCTTGGCGCTAGCCGCACGCACCGGTGTGCCACCGTCGTCGTTCGGCGGCTCTTCGCTGCTGCCGCTGCCGTCGCGGGCACGCCGTGTACGCCCGCCTGCGCCGCTTGCAGTGGTGCGCGCGCGGCTGGGCTGTACGCGGCGCGGCTCGCTGGCCTGCTTGCGGAAGTGCGGCGGCCAGGGAGCGTCGCCGAGGCCGTCGCGTTCGTCGCGGGTGGCGAGCTCGAGCAGGCTGTCGAGTGCGCCGGGGTGCCAGTCGATCGTGGCGCCGGGGTCGCCGCGCTCGCGCAGACGCGCGGGGACCGTGTCCAGCCGCAGGTCGGCAGGCTCGACGTCGGGCACCTCGTCCCACTCGAGCGCGCAGGAGACGCGTGCGTCGGGCACGGCGCGCACGGAGTAGACGGAGGCGACGGTGCGGTCGCGGGCGTTCTGGTTGTAGTCGATGAAGACGCCTTCGCGCTGCTCCTTCCACCAGCGGGTGGTGGCCCGTCCCGGCATCGCCCGCTCGACTTCGCGCGCGAGCGCGAGCGCGGCGCGGCGGACTTCGTGGAAGCTGTGGCGCGGGTGGATGCGGACGAAGACATGGATGCCACGCGAGCCCGATGTCTTGGGGTAGCCGCGCAGACCGTGGGCGTCGAGGGCGTCGCGGACGCCGAGCGCGACACGGCGGACCTCCTCGAAGGGCACGTCGGGCTCGGGGTCGAGGTCGACGCGCAACTCGTCGGGGTGGTCGAGGTCGGCGCGGCGCACGGGCCAGGGGTTCCAGTCGATGACGCCGAGGTTGACGCCCCAGACGAGGTGGGCAGCGTCGGTGGCGACCAGCTCGCGGGCGTGGCGGCCGGAGGGGAAGGTGACGGTCGCGGTTTGCAGCCAGTCGGGCGCCGAGCCGGGGACGCGCTTCTGAAAGAAGGGCTCGCCCTGCACGCCGTCGACCCAGCGCTTCATCACGGTGGGCCGCTCGCGCAGGCCGACGAGCACGGCCTCGTGACAGTCGAGGTAGTAGTTGACGAGGTCGAGCTTGGTGAGGCGGCGCTCCGGGAAGAACAGCTTGGCGGGGCTGGAGATGCGCAGCTCGCGGCCGGCGGCCTCGATGGTGGCGTATTCCTTCGTGTCGGCCATCGTGCCTGTAAGGATGCCGGACTGTGATGTCGTCGCGTACGGTGATGGTCGCAGTCGGGTCTTTCGGCGAGCTGAGCGCGGGCCGCGTGGCGGCGGCGGTCGAACGAGGTCTGAGGGCGGCGGACAAGACGCTGACGGTCGATTGCCTGCCGATCGAGAGCGAGGGGCATGGCGTCGTGAGCGCCGCGGTGCGCGAGGCGTTGGACGCGGCGGGCTTCGATGCGCGGATGCGGGCGGCACGCGCGGTCGTGGTCGGAGCGAGCCGGTTGGACGAGCGCACGCTGGTGGGAAGCGCGACGTTCGAGATCGCCACGCGGGCGCGCCAGGCGGGGGTGCCGGCCTACGCCGTGACGGCGGAGAACGCGATGAGCGCGTTCGAGGCACGGATGCTCGACCTGCAGGTCATCCTGCAGGCGCGCGACGCACGCGCCCTGCGCCGTGCGGGCGAGCGGCTGGCAGGGCTCGTGTAGGGACGCTCGTCGCAAACCGACGGGGGTGGCGTGCAGACCATTCGTTGCCATTGGCGGAAGGGGTGTCGGGACTATTCGTTGCGCTGCGATTCGCGCGCGCGTACGCGCGCACACGCGAATCGCATCTCAAAAAACAAATCCACCCCCCCGCTCAACAACCAAATCCACACCCCCCCCGCCGGGCGGCAGTGGCTCACAAGAAGCAGCGTCCCTCGCCGCGATAGGTGGGGACCTCCTCCACGACGCGATCCCCTTCGAGGAGGTGCAGGCTCGTGAAGCGCTCGCACAGCTCGCCGGCCTTCGTGTGCCGGAACCAGAACACGGTCGCCGACGGCCAGCGCGGCGGCGGGAGCGCCGAGCAGCGGGGTTTGGACCTCGCCGGCGCCCTCCTGGCCGTCGAGACGCAGGCCGGCGGGCAGGTGCGGGCGGGGCAGGCGCGCGCGGTCACCGGGCCCGGAGGCCAGGTAGCCGCCGCCGAGCGCTGTGGCGACACGCGGGTTGGGGCGGCGCACGACGGGCAGCGCGAAGAGCGCGGCGGGCAGGGGTTGAAAGGCGCGATAGGTGTCGAACAATGCCGGCCCGTAGAGGCCGGAGCCGGCGGCGATCTCGGTGACGGCGGGCTCGCGCGCGGTGAGATGCAGGCTGCCGGTGCCGCCGCCGTTGACGAACTGCAGCGGCGCGAGGGCGCGCACCGCGGCGACGGCAGCGGCGCGGCGAGCCGCCAGCTCGCGCGCGGAGGCGGCTTGCAGCGCGCGAATCGCGAGGCTGCGCGCACGGGGCCGGAGCCCCGGGCCGCCGGACGCATCGCCGAGGCCGGCGATCTGCGCCTCGTAGGCCATCATCCCGACGAGCTGCAGGCGGGGTCGGGCAAGGATCTCGCGCGCTAGGGCGGCCGCCTGCTCGGGGGTGTGCACGGGCGAGCGTTTGGCGCCGATGCGCAGGCGCCCGCCGAGCGCCCAGAGGCCGGCGTCAAGCTCCAGGCAGACGCGCACGCAGCCCTCGCCAGCCTGCACGGCGGCAGCTTCGATCATGTCGAGGTGCGCGGGGCAGTCGACCATCACCGACACCTCGCTGTCGGGTCGCTGCGCGCTCAGCTCGGCGAGCGCGTGCAGCGCCGCGCGGTCGGTGGTCGGGTAGGCGACGACGATATCCCACGACCCGTGCTCGGCAAGCCACAGTGCCTCGGGCAGCGTGTACGCGAGCGTGCCGGCGAAGCCCGACCGCTCCAGCACGCGCGACTGCAGGGCGCGGCAGCGCACGGACTTGCTGGCGAGCCGGATCGGCTTCGGGGCCGCCCGCCGTTCCATGTCGGCGGCGTTGGCCCAGAACGCGTCGAGGTCGATGACTGCGAAAGGCGGTTCCAGCCCGGCCGTGGCGCGTTCCAGGCGCGCGAGCGGGTCTGGTGCGGGGGTGGGGCGAGCTTCGCGATCGTCCGCGTGTGTGGGCCTGTCCACGAGCGGGTCGGGGCGGGGCGTCGTGCCCCGCCCCAGCGGCGTGCGGGCCGACGCGCTCACGGCACCGCGGGGCCCAGCACCCGCTCGACGTAGGCGTTGGCGAAGCGTCCGTCGGGGTCGAGCCGTGCGCGCACGGCCTGGAAGCGGTCCCACTCGGGGTAGCGGGCGCGCAGCGTGGCGGCGGTGTGGAAGTGGCGCTTGCCCCAGTGCGGGCGGCCGTCCAGCTCGTCCATGATCGCGGCGACCGCGCGGAAGTAGGGCTCCCAGGCCATGCCGCGGTACATGTGCACGGCGACGTAGCCGCTGTCGCGGTCGGCGGCGGTGCTGAGCAGCGCGTCGTCGGCGGCGACGGTGCGGACCTCGATCGGGAACGGCACGGCGAAGCCGCGGCGGTGCCCGCCGTCGCGCGAGCGCTCGGCGACCATCGCCAGCACCCGCCGCACCGCCTCGGCTGTGTGCGCGCGCGGCAGCGCGTACTCCATCTCGGTGAAGCGCACGAGGCGGGGGCTCACAAAGATGCGGTCGGAACGCTCGATGCGGTGCGTGGCGCCGGCGAGGCGCGTGACGAGCCGGTTGATGCGGGGGATCTGGGCGGGGAGGCGGCGGCCGAGCCGGCAGAAGGCCTCGAAGGCGTGGTTGGTGAGCAGCACGTCGTTGGCGTAGGCGGCGACGCGGCCACGCGGCCGGGCCGGGGCGTCGGTGCGGTTGTTGGTGCGCGTCAACGCGACGTCGGCATGGGGGAAGACGTAGAACTCGAAGTGGTCGTTGGCGAGCGAGTGCTCCTCGAAGCGCGCGAGCGTTTCCTGCAGCGGAGCGGGCCGGTCGAGTCCGTCGAGGCGGAATTCGGGCACGCAGCGCAGCGTGACCTCGGCGATCACGCCGAGCGCGCCGAGGGCGACGCGGGCGGCACGGAAGGTGTCGGGGTCGCGCTCGGCCGAGCACTCGAGCGTCGAGCCGTCCGCGAGCACGAGTGTCAGCGCGGCGAGTTGTGAGGAGATGTTGCGCAGCCGCGCGCCGGTGCCGTGGGTGGCGGTGGAGATCGCGCCGGCGATGCTCTGGGCGTCGATGTCGCCGAGGTTTTCCAGCGCGAGCCCGTGCGCAGCGAGGGCGGCGTTCAGCGCGTGGATCGTGATGCCGGCCTGCACGCGTACAAGCCCCGAGGCGCGGTCGACGTCGAGCACACGGTTCATCCGCTCCATCGACAGGAGCCGCCCGTCGGTGAGGACGAGGTCGCCAAACGAGTGCCCCGCGCCAGTGACCCGGATACGCCCCCCCTCGGCCGCCGCGCGCTCCAGCGCGGCGGCAATCTCATCGATCGATCCAGGCCGCTCGATCGCGGCGGGGCGGCATTGCTGGTCGCCGGTCCAGTTGCGCCAGACGCCGCCGCGGGCATCGGAGCCCGCGCCGAGTCCCCCCGCGGGCGCGCTCACCTCGGCGGCGAGGTCGTGCATGGGCTGTTCCGATCGCTAGGCTCGCTCACCGCATGACCGAGCCTACCGCCACGCGCGCGCGTTCGCTGCCAACGCCGGGGGCAAAGCGCGCAACGGTGATCGGCGCGGGCTCCTTCGGGACCGCGCTGGCGGTGCTGCTCGCACGGGGCGGCCTGCGCACGACGTTGCAGGCGCGCACGGCGGAGCAGGCGGCGGCGCTGGCGTCCGAGCGCGAGAACCGCCGCTACCTGCCGGGGGTGGAGCTGCCCTCGCAGCTGCGCATCGAGCCGACCTCGGCGGGGGTGGCGCGCGCCGACTACGTGTTCCTCGCCGTGCCCTCCCAGCAGCTCGACGGCGTGGTCGCGGGCCTGCACGAGGCGGGGCTGGGGCGGCGCACGGCGGTGGTGTCCGTCGCGAAGGGACTTGTGCCACCCGAGGGATCGCCGCCGACGACCGTGCTGAGCGCGGCGTTCGGCGCGCACCGCGTGGCGTGCGTGGGCGGGCCGGCGCACGCGCAGGAGATGGTGCACGCGGGCGCAGGGCTGGTGGCGGCGTCCGCCGACGAGGAGCTGGCGCGCGCCCTGGCGCAGGTGTTCACGCGTGCGGGTGTGGTGTGCGAGCGCTCGAACGACCCGCTCGGGGTGGAGCTGGCCGGCGCCGCCAAGAACGCGGCGGCGCTGGCGGCCGGCGCGACCGAGGCGCAGGGCCTGAACGCAGCCGGCGCGGCGGCGGGGCACATCTTCGCCGAGGTCTGGCGCCACGCCGCGCGCCTGGGCGCGAGACCGGAGTCGATGATCGGCCTGGCCGGCACGGGCGACCTGGTGGCGACGGCGCTGGCGCGCGAGAGCCGCAACCGTCGCGCGGGCGAGCTGCTGGCGGCCGGGGTGCCGGCGCGCGAGATCCCGGCGCGCATCGGCCAGGCCGTCGAGGCGCTGGAGTCCGTGCCGCTGCTGGCGCGGGCGCTGGAGGCAGCCGCCGCGGCCGAACATGCCACGGGCGCCGCCTCTTCGCACAGCACAGGTGCCGCCCCCTCGCCCAGCCGTGCTGCGCCGGTCACGACGGCGCTCGCGCGCCTGATCGCGGGCGAGCTGCCGCTGGACGAGTGGGTCGCGCTGGTGCGCGCGACCGTGCCCCCGCCGGCGCGCTGGCGGCGGCGCGCCGCGGGTCAGGCGCCCACCGCGTGGCGACGCTTCTGGCTGGCGCTCACCGGACGCGGGCGCTCACACCGGCAGCGCGGATAGCCCGCGGCCGCAACGTCGCGCAGTGCTCACACCGGCGGCGACGCATCTCAGGCCGTCCGCATCTCAGGCCGTCCGCATCTCAGGCCGTCCGCATCTCAGGCCGTCCGGTAGTGGGCGATGAACGAGCCGGTCATCAATGCCTCGTTGTTTATCACCGCGACCAGATCGCGGTTCTGGGGACCCGACAGGTTGAGCTTGCGCGGAAGCGCGAATATACGGAAGAACAGGTTCTCGGTGACCCCTTTGGGCGGGCAGATCGAGAGCACCTGGCCGCCGCGCCGGTGAACGCCTACGTGCACTCCGGAGGGCAGCGTGCCAGCCACCAAACTATGCAGATTGGGCCGCACGCCGACGACCAACGATTCCGCCTCGACTTCCACTTTCACCTTGCCGCCGGTGGTTGGCTTGGGCGACCCGAAGCGAACGATATAGAGGGCCAGTTCGCGCGTGCCCGCTGGCAGCGTGCCCCAGCGCAGGGGTAGCCAGATGCTGTTGTCGTTGCACTTGTAGCTGGCGGGTATCAGGTCCTTGCTATTGAGCGCCGGGCTGGTGAAGGCGATCTGCGGCTTTGACGGAGCGGTGTTGTTGGTGGTGGGGTTGCCCGATTCGGCACTCCCACAACCGGCAATCGCGAGAGCAAGAATGGGCATACTGAGGATCGTTAGACGTCGCAATTTCACTGGCCGCTCCACTCGGGGGTTTTTTGCCTGTTTGGCTGGGTGGGGCGCAAGCCTAGCGTCCGAGTCCTCGCACCGTCAATTTGTCGGAAACGTTTTCAACAAAACGCGTGCTCACGGGCATATCGGCGCTCGTGGTCGGGCATTCAGGTAAGTGGGCTTGCGAACGCGTAACGGGCACTGCTATGAAGAGCAGGCGCCGCCCAGCGGCGATCCCGGAGAACGCAGGTCTCACCCGGCATTGGAATACATGAGTCGATCGTCAGCGGACCACTAGTGCCGGGAACACGGGTTGTGCTCACATGCGGTATCGCGCTCGTAGTCGTTGCGCTCGTCGCGACGTTGAGCGGTTCACCGAATGTCATCGCGAGATCGAACTCTGTCGAAACTGCAGAAGATTTCGCGTCGATCAGCGAAGGGCGCTACGCGGGCTGCCAGCGAAACGAAGTGTTGCCGCGCGGTACCACCGCGATTCGGCTGTCGCTCGACTCGGTGCTCGGCCCGCGCGTAGCGCTGCGTGTGCTGAGCGGCAAGCGCGTGCTCACATCCGGCGAACATGCCTCGGGCTGGACGGCGGCCGATGTGACGGTCCCGGTCAAACCGCTTGCCGAGACGGTCGCCGACGTGAAGGTCTGCTTCGAATTTCTCGCTCGAGACGAATCGGTCGAGCTCGCCGGCGAGCGGGCCGGCGGCCCCTCTTCGGGACGCGCGGAAGGGGCCATGAAGATCGAATACCTGGTGCCGGGCGGCCGCTCGTGGTGGTCGCTGGCCTCGGTCGTCGCCGGGTATCTGGGCCGCGGGCGGGCGTGGAGCGGCGGCTGGGTCGCCCCGTTCCTGGCGGCGGCGATGGCGGCCGTCGTCGCGCTCGTCGCCTGGCTTGCCCTGAGGCTCGCACAATGAAGTGGGCGATGAGCGCAACAGCGCCCACCGCCCCCGCGGGGCGGGCGGCGCGGACCGCACGCGCTACCGCACTGGCGGTAAGCGCACGCCGAACAGGTGGCGCGCTCAGGCGCGTGCCGGCGGCGGGCTGGCTGTGCGCGCTGGTGGCGTGCCTGAACGCGGTGTGCTGGTCGCTGATCACGCCTCCGTTCCAGGTGCCCGACGAAACCGACCACTACGCCTATGTGGAGCAGCTGGCGCTGACCGGGCAGCCGCCGTCCTTGGAAGCTCACGGACGCTATTCGGCCGACGAGGCGCTCGCGTTGCGAGCGTTGCATACCCACCAGGTGCGTTTGCAGCCCGAGGATCCTGCGACCTTTTCGCCGGCCGAACAGCGCCAGCTGCAGCTCGCCTTCGCGCTGACCGGGAACACGCCCGTGCGGGCGACGGGAGCGGCGGGTGTCGCTGCGGCAGAGCCGCCGCTGTACTACGTGCTGGAGCTGATCCCCTACGAGCTGGCGGCGGGTGGCACGGTGCTCGATCGCGTTGCGCTGATGCGGCTGATGAGCGCCGCGATGGCGGGGCTGACGGCGCTGTTCGTGTTCCTGTTCGTGCGCGAGGCGCTGCCGGGGAGACGCTGGGCGTGGAGCGTAGGTGGCATGGCGATCGCGCTGACGCCGCTGCTGGGCTTCATGAGCGGCGGCGTGACGCCGGAGGCCCTGCTCTACGCGGTGGCGGCGGCGACGTTCTTCTGTCTCGCGCGGGCGTTTCGTCTCGGCCTGACGCGCAGACGAGCGGCGGCGATCGGCGCGGTGGTCGTGGTGGGCCTGCTGACGAAGCTCAACTTCGTGGGCTTCCTGCCCGGGGTGGCGCTGGGGCTGCTGGTGCTGATCGCCCGCCTGCCGAGACCGGCGCGGCAGCGGGTCCACCGCGCTCTGCTCGTCGCGGTGCCGCTCGCGCTCGCGCTCGCGGCGGTGCTCTTCGCGTCGGGGATCGCGCACGATTCGGTGCTGCGCTCGCCGATCGTGGCGCACGGCTCGCTGCTGGGCCGGCTCAACTACCTGTGGCAGTTCTACCTGCCGCGACTGCCGGGCATGCCGAACGACTTCCCGGGCATCTTCACCCCGACGCAGATTTGGTTCGACGGGCTGGTGGGGCTGTTTGGCTGGCTCGACACGACGTTCCCCGGGTGGGTCTACGAGGTGGCGCTGGTCCCGGCGGCGGCGCTCGGCCTGCTCGCCCTGCGAGCGCTGATCGCCCGACGGACGGCGCTGCGGACCCGGTGCGGGGAGCTGCTGACCTATGCGCTGATGGCGGTGGGACTGCTGGTGCTGGTGGGCGCGGCCTCCTACACGGGCTTCCCGCAGTTCGGGGGCGCGTACGCGGAGAGCCGCTACCTGCTGCCGCTGCTGGCCCCGATGGGCGTGGCGCTCGCGCTGGCGGCGCGCGGCGCCGGGCGGCGCTGGGGCCCGGCGACAGGCGTGGCGATCCTCGTGCTGTTCCTCGCCCACGACATCTTCAGCCAGCTGCAGGCGATCGCGCGGTACTACGGCTAGTGAGCACCCGGCAACGTTCGCCGGATCTGCGCGACGTAAACTTTGCCCTTGGGGCATTCCATTGCACTCTCAACACGGCAAACGTTGGCTGACACACCACCAGCCGACACTAACAAATCACACCTGATGTATCGGTATAGGGCCGTTTGAGATCCAAATCCCTCACGCACCCATCAGCGTGCCGAGCACCGCCTCGTACACGCCGGCGCCGTGCCCCGCCTCGCAGACGCGCACGTTGTCGTGGTGCGCGATCGCCTCGCGCATCGTCGGGTCGCGCTGCAGCGCGTTGGCGACGAGCCAGAAGGTCGCGACGTGCTCGGCGCTGGCAAGGTCCTCGCGCGAGTCCCCGACCGCGAAGGTCTCCGCGCGAGCGTAGCCGCGGGCGCGGCGGTGGAACGCGACGGCGGCGCCCTTGGAGACCAGGGCGGGCAGCAGGTGGTAGCCGCGCACCTGCGGCAGCGCGGCGAGCGCGGGCGAGCGGCGGGAGACGGCGCCGTTGTCGAGCAGGCGCAGGTGCGCGTGGCCGTGCTCGACCAGCAGCCGGTCGGCCTCGTGCGCATCGACGAGACCGCGAAACAGGTGTGAGACTTCGCGCTGCACGTGCCAGGGCTCGTGGTGCTCGAGACGCCCGGCGTAGTGTTCGAGCAGCAGCGCGGGGGCCCCGGAGCGCTCGATCTGCTCGGCGATGGTCAGCTCTCCTGGCAGCATGTCGCCGGTGAGCCAGTGCTCCTCGCCGTCGAGCACGACGCACGCGCCGGCCTCGTAGATGTAGGACGTCTGGCCGAACAGCCGCGCGTCCTCGGCGACCGTCAGGCGGCGGCGCCCGGACATCAGCACGACCTCGACGTCGGCGCGCAGGCACGCCTGCACGGCGCGCACCCCCTCGATCGTGACGCGCCCGTCGCCGTCGTGCAGCAGCGAGGCGCCGCGCCCGAGCAGCGTGCTGTCGAGGTCGAGGTAGAGGCAGCGAATGCTCATCGCAGGGCGGCGAGGCTCGCGAGGGGTGGACGTTCGACGGTCTCCCCCGTCGCGTCGGAGCCCTGGAGGCGTTCTTCGCGCCGCAGGCGCGAGGCGATCGTGGCAAGCACCGTAAACGCCATCGGCGTGAGCGCGGCGAGCGCCTGGTGGCGGTTGCGGTGGACGTCGAGGTCCACCTGCGCGATGCCGTCGAGGCCGACGTCGCCCCAGACGTCGATGAGCATCGCGATCTCGACGCCGTACCCGGTCGCGAACGGCAGCCGTTGCAGCAGCTCCCGCCGCGCGGCGACCTCACCGGCGAGCGGCTGGCGGACGGCGGCGAGCTGGGGGTAGAAGAGCGCGAGGGCGGGACGCGCGGTGAGGTGGTTCACGCGCCCGCCGCCGTCGGGCACCGACATGCCGCCGTGCTCGAACGGCCGGCGGTAGAAGCCCTTGACGAACTGCACGCCCGGCTCGCACAGCAGCGGGCCGAGCAGGCCGGTACAGAAGTGAGCGGCGAAGTCCTCGGTGTCGGCGTCGAGGAAGCAGATGTACTCACCGCGCAGCACCGACAGCGCGCGCCACATCGCGTCGCCCTTGCCGCGCACGGGGCCGAACTGGGGCAGCAGCTCGGCCTCCTGGTACACGGCGGCCCCGGCGCCGGCGGCGACCGCGGCGGTACCGTCGGGGGAGGCGGCGTCGACGACGACGATCTCCTCGACGATCCCGGCTGTGCGCAGCGGCGCGAGCGCGGTCACGATCGCGCCGACGGTGGCGGCGCATTCGCGGGCGGGCAGGCACACCGAGACGGCCCCCTCGCGGGCGCCCTCGCCGACACCCTTGCGGTCGCTCGCACTGGCGCGGGCAGCGGCGAGACGCGCGGGCGGGTACAGCGAATGATGGAAGGTGCGGGCACGAGCCCAGTGCTCGGCGGGGGAGTCGGCCATCGGCATCTACTATCCCAGAGGCCTGTGGCGAGAGAACGCGTGAAGGACCCGTGGAGCGCACTGCTGGATGCCGGCAGAGCGGACGGGCGCCTGGTGCGCGAGGCCCGCGAAGGGTCGCTCGCCGCCGACGGGCGGGCGGCTGGGGCACCTGCGGAGTCGCCGAGAACACCCAAGGCAACCGCAGCCCCCGAAGCGCTCCCGGAGCTGCACCCGGACGTGCTCGCGGCGCTCGCGCGGGTCGGCGTGGAGCAGCTGTACAGCCATCAGGCCCAGGCGCTGCGCGCGGCGTGGACGGGACCGACGATCGTCACGACGGGGACGGCGAGTGGCAAGTCGCTGTGCTTCAACCTGCCGACGCTCGAGGTGCTCTGCCGCGACCGGCGGGCGCGCGCGCTGTACGTGTACCCGACGAAGGCGCTGGCACAGGACCAGGCGCGGGCGCTGGCGGCGTTCGGCTTGGGGGAGCGGGTGCGAGCGGCGATCTACGACGGCGACACGCCGCGGGAGGCGCGCGCGCAGATCAGACGGGCGGCGAACGTCGTGATCACCAACCCGGACATGCTGCACGTGGGGATTCTGCCCAACCACGCGGCGTGGGGCACGTTGTTCGCGAACCTGGCGGTGGTGGTGATCGACGAGGCGCACGTCTACCGGGGGGTGTTCGGCTCGCACGTGGCGGGCGTGCTGCGGCGGCTGCGACGGATCGCGGCGGCGTACGGAACCGAGCCGCGCTTTCTGTTGGCGTCGGCGACGATCGCCAACCCCGTCGAGCTGGCCGAGCGTCTGACGGGCCTGGAGGATATGCAGCTGATCGACCGTGACGGCTCGCCGGCGCGGCGGCGGCAGATCGCGATGTGGAACCCACCGCTGACCGACGAGGCGCTGGGGGTGCGCCGCTCGGCGCTCGGCGAGGCGGCGGAGATCGTCGCACAGCTGGTGCGCGAGGGAGCGCGCACGATCTGCTTTATGAAGTCGCGCAAGGGCGTCGAGCTGCTGGCGCGGCTGGTGCGGCAGCAGCTCGAAGACGACGGGGCCCCTCCGGGGCATGACCGCCCGGATGCCCCAACGGGCAGCCGCCGCCCGGACATCCCTGCGAAGAACACCCCCGGCGGCGGCGAACCGCGCCTGGCCGACCTGGTGGCGCCCTACCGCGGCGGCTACACCCCCCAGCAGCGCCGCGAGCTGGAGGGACGTTTGATGCGGGGCGAGCTGCGGGCTGTGATCGCAACGGACGCGCTGGAGCTGGGGATCGACGTCGGCGAGCTGGATGCGGCGGTGGTGGTCGCGTTCCCGGGAACGGTGGCGTCGCTGCGCCAGATGTGGGGAAGGGCGGGCCGGCGGGGACGGGGGTTGGCGTTGTACGTGGCAGGCGAGGACGCGCTCGACCAGTTCTTCTGCCGCCACCCCGAGGAGTTTCTGGAACGACCGGTGGAGTCGGCGATCCTCGACAGCGAGAACCCGGGGATCTACCCCGCGCACATGCTGTGCGCGGCTTTCGAGGGACCGCTGAGCGGCGAGGACGCACAGTGGCTGGGGCCTCGGTGGGAGGCCGCGGCCGAGCAGCTGGCCGCTCGTGGCGAGCTGCGCCGGCGGCCCGACCGGACCTACGTGCCGCGCCGGGCGGACGCGTACCCGGCGGCCGCGGTCTCGCTGCGGTCGGCGTCGCGGGACAGTTTCGCGATCGTCGATGTGGTGTCGGGCGAGATGCTGGGGAACACGGAGGCGGCGCGGGCGCACACGACGGTGCACGAGGGCGCGGTGTACATGCACCTGGGACGCGCGTACGAGGTGCGCGAACTGGACCTGGAGCGCCGCCGCGCGCTGGTGGCGGGGTTCGACGGGGACTGGTACACGCAGCCCAAGCGTGAGACGGACACGGCGATCGAGCGCCTGCTGGACCGCCGCGAGTTTACGGGCGGCGAGCTAGCGGGGGTGCGGCTGTCGTTCGGCGAGGTGAGCGTGACGGATACGGTGCTCGCCTACCAGCGCCGGCGCTGGAGCGACCACGCGCAGATGGATCTCGTTGCGCTGGACCTGCCCCAGACGAGCTTCTCCACGCAGGCGCTGTGGTACGAGCTGGACGCGGAGCGGCTCGCCGAGCAGGTCCCGCGCGAGGAGCTGCTGGGGGCGCTGCACGCGGCGGAGCACGCACAGATCGCGGTGCTGCCGCTGATCGCGATGTGCGATCGCTGGGACATTGGCGGGCTTTCGACGAACCTGCACCCGCAGACGGGCGGGCCGACGATCTTCATCTACGACGGACACCCGGGCGGGGTGGGTCTGACGCGCATGGCGTTCGTGCGTTTCGAGGAGCTGTGCCGCGACGCGCACCGGCTGATCGCGGAGTGTCCGTGCCGGGAGGGCTGCCCGTCGTGCGTGCAGTCGCCGAAGTGCGGCAACCTCAACGAGCCGCTGTCGAAGCTCGGAGCGCGGCTGCTGCTGGAGGGGCTGCTCGCCACCGCAACACCGACCGTCGGAGACACGAGCGGCAAACTGGGGCTAGTGTCGGCGCGGAATTGAGCGCCGGTGGCAGGGGCGCGAGAGAGGGGGCGTTGCGCCGGGGTACAGTACGCGCCGTGCCGCCCACCATTGATGTCGTCGTCGTGGCGTACAACCGCTATGAGTTGACCGCGAGCTGTCTGCGCCACCTGCAGGCGCAGACCCAGGGGCACGACCTGACGGTAGTCGACAATGGCTCCAGCGACGACACACGAGCGCGCCTGCGAGCGGAGTGGCCAAAAGCAAGGCTGCTGTGCTTCGATCGAAATGTGGGCTACCCGGCGGCGTGCAACCGGGGTGTGGCTGCTGGATCGGGGGAGATCGTGGTGATTATCAACAACGACGTGGACAGCCGCGCGGATATGCTCGAGCGTCTGATCGTCCCGTTCGCGGACTTGTCGGTGGGATCGGTCGCATCATTGATGTTGTGGCCGGGCGAGGAGCGGATCGACAATGTCGGGCTGGCGGTTGACCCCACGTTGAACTGCTTTCCACGCCTGCACGGGTTGTCGGTCGCCCATGCACACGATGCCCGGCCAGTATTGGTCGGACCGGCGGGGACAATGGCGGCTTACCGGCGCGCCGCGTGGGAGCAGGTGGGAGGAATCGATGAGACGATCGTGTCCTATGGCGACGACTTCGATTTGGCGATGCGCCTGCGGGCCGCGGGCTGGGAGACGGCGGCGGCGGCGGACGCGGTGGGGATTCACCTTGGGTCGGCAACGCGTGGCTTTCGGTCGGCGTCACAGCGCTATGACAACGGTTTCGGCCGCGCTTACACGCTCAGACGTTACGGACTCACAGGCGCGCGTCTACGCACGCGCACGCTCCTCACGGAGGCAATCGTGGTGGCGGGCGATTTTGTGATGTCGCGCGACTTTGCGGCGCTGCGCGGACGTATAGCGGGCTGGCGTGCAGCGGGTGGGCGGCCACCGTTGCCACACCCTCCGGCGGAGGCAATAGCGTCGGGGATCGGCTTTCGCGAGTCGCTGGCGCTGCGCCGCGTGACAGTGTCGGCGGCGCGTAGCGGGCGCGCATAAAGTCTCGCTCACGCGCGCACTTCGGTCACCAACCCGGCATCGTGGCAGGCCGACCCTGCGCTTGCCAGCTCCTCGAGGGCGATTCCGCTCATGTCGGCCACCTTGAGCAGGTCGTGCTCGCCGTCGGCGTAGTTGAGCAGCCACAACAGGGCGTTCTTCGAAACGGCTCTGTCGCGCACCGCGCCGAGCGTGTCGTAGAGACCTCGGGAACCGAGCTGCGGTTCGCACATGGGCACACGGCTGACGAAGCGCCTGTTGGCGTCGAGGACGCGCAGGATACGCTCGTAGACATCGATCGACTCGCGCAGCGCCGCGGAGGTGACCAGGTCGCGATTGTCCAGCGAGGTGTGGTACTCGGGGTAGCTCCCATACATCGATCGCATCACCGACGCCACGGGAAAGTTGAAGCCGGGCGAGCAATACTGGCGCTCGTCGCCGCCGCTGGGAAAGAAGTCGAGCACCTTCGGCGGCTCGGGCAGCTGGTTGAGCACGTGCAGGGCCGCGCGGTCCGCAAGCGTGTCGCCCCTCCGCGAGCGCTTGAGCGTGAAGCGCTCGCCGGCGCCGACACAGGTCATCACATAGCCGGCCAGCAGGGACTCGCGCAGATGCTCGCCACGCAGCGCCAGATACGCGATCGCGCCGATCGTCGCGGGCGCGAACACGAACCGGTAGGTGAGCCGGCGCGCTGGCCAATGCGACAGCCGCCGGTGCAGGAAGGCTGCGACCAGCAGCCCCGAGAGCTCGTTGGCCAGCGAGGGATGACAGGTGTAGGTGGAGACCAGGACCTCGCCCTCCTCACTGCCTGGTAGCACAGCCTCGCCGATCGACAGGCTGCCCTGGATGTGCTCGGTGTCGATCACCACCTCGTAGTCGCCCTCGGGCAGCGCTTCGCGTTGATGCTGGGAGATGCAGAAGCCCCAGCGCGGCTCGTAGTAGCTGGTGAAGTAGGGGATTGCCTGCGGCCTGTCGGGGAGGCTGTAGAGGTGCTCGTCCAGCTGCGCACGTGTAAGCGTGCCCCGAAATGGCACGGAGTAGTTGAGCAGATGGAGGTTGCTCTCGCGTACGTCCAGGATGCGTTGGCCCGTGGGCGCGAGGACGTAGGCTTCACGCACCACCCACTCCAGCGGCACCGTCCAGTCGAACACCCGCGTGGCGCTGGGCACCTCGATGCGATCCAGCGGCGCGACCTCGGAAAGGATCGCGAGAGTTTCGCGAACGCCCTCTCCGGTGATACTGCGCAAAATCGGCCACAGCCGGTCAAGCAGCAGCCCGATCTCGCGCAGGCTCTCTGGTTTACCGGCCACAGGGTGTTGTGTGGGGCCGATTCTGACCCTGCCGGCTGCGTCCAGTGAGGTAGTCATTGCACCAAGCTATCAGGCAGGTGTTTGGCTATACAATCAAATAGAAACATCGCGACGAACGGGCAAAGCTCTCCCGCGCAACGAGACCCCGCGCGCCAGCGAAAATGCACATTTTTCGGGAGCCCGGAGCCGTTTATCCTCACAGCATCTTCAGCTCCGGCGTGCGCGCCGCAAATCGCCCGCCCCACTTGCGAATGAAGCCGAGTTGCTCGACGATCTCGTTCTTGAGGTTCCAAGGCAAGATCAGCACGACGTCGGGACGGTCGTCGCGAATCGCCTGCGGTGAGCGGATCGGTATGTGACTGCCAGGCAGGAAGCGCCCCTGCTTATAGGAATTGAGATCCACGGTGTAATCGAGAAAGTCGCTGCGCACGCCACAGTAGTTGAGCAATGTATTGCCCTTCGCGGGGGCGCCGTAGCCGACGACGTGTCGACCTTTGTTCTTGAGATCGATCAGGAACTCGAGGATTCTGCGCTTGTCCGTGGCGACGAGTTCGCCGTAGTCAGTGTAAGTGTCGATTCGCTCGTAGCCGGCGTGCCGCTCGCGCTCGCGCAGTGCCAGCACGCGCTCGGTTTCGGGCTTGCCAGCGTCGTCGGCGTGGCAGCCGTAGACGCGCAGCGAGCCTCCGTGGGTGGGCAGCTCTTCGACGTCGAACAGGCGCAGTCCGTGAGCCGCGAAGACCCGGCTGGCGGTGAGGAAGGAGAAATAGGAGAAGTGCTCGTGGTAGATGGTGTCCCACTGTTTGCCGTCGACCAGGCGCATCAGGTGGGGAAACTCCATCGTGATGACCCCGCGTGGCGCCAGCATGATCTTCATGCCGGCCACGAAGTCGCCTAGGTCGGGTACGTGGGCGAGGACGTTGTTGCCGACCAGCAGGTCCGCCTGGTATTCGCCGGCCAGCGAACTCGCGGTTTGGCTGCCGAAGAACTCGACCAGCGTCGAGATTCCTCGGCCGAGCGCAACCTCGGCGACGTTGGCAGCGGGCTCGATGCCCAATACGGGGATGCCTCGCTCGCGGAAGAACTGCAGGAGGTAGCCGTCGTTGGATGCGATCTCAACGACCTGACTGCGCTCGTCCAACCCAAAACGCTGCACGGCGTGCTCCGCGTAGCGCCGGGCGTGCTCGAGCCAGCTGGTCGAGTAAGAGGAGAAATAGGCGTAATCGGAAAAGATTCGCTCGGGCGGCTCAAATTGCGGCAGCTGCACGAGGAAGCACTGCTCGCACACGAGTGCGCACAACGGGAAGAACGGCTCCATCTCGCTCACACCCTCCGGCGCCAGATAGGAGTTCGCCAGCGGCGAGGAGCCCAGGTCTGCGAACACGACATCGAGCGGAGCGCGGCAGAACCGGCAGGGAGTGGCCGTCATCGCCGATCCAAGCTAACAGGACTAAGCCGGATAATCGAGCATACTCGGTGCTATGTCTCCGACTCTCTCAAACCGCCGGCGGGGCACGCCGCCGGCCGGCGTCACCGCGGTTGCCGGCCACGAATCGCACGCACGCGCCCGCACGCCCGAATCGCACCCCGAGAAATCAAACGCCGCGGTTGCCGGCCGCTATGCGACGCAGGTCAATCGTGGCGTCGTAGAGCGCGGCGTCGACGCCCGCTTCGAGCGCGACCTCGCGCAGCGGGCGTCCGGACTCGGTGGCCTGCTTGACGATCGCCGCCCCGCGGTCGTAGCCGATCGCGCCGTTCAGGGCGGTGGCGACGGCAAGCGTGGCGCCCGCGGAGGCGGCGGTGCCGGCCTTGTTGGCGCGGATGCCGTCGACGCACTTGACGGCGAACACGCGCGACGCCGCCGCGAGCAGTCCTAGCGACTGCAGGAGGTTGCGCGCGATCAGGGGGATGCGGACGTTGAGCTCGAACTGCCCTTGCAGGCCGCCGACGGTGATGGCGGTGTCGTTGCCGATCACCTGGGCGCAGACCTGGAGGACGACCTCGGGGATCACGGGGTTGACCTTGCCGGGCATGATCGAGGAGCCCTTTTGCAGCTCGGGGAGGAACAGCTCGCCGATGCCGGCGCGCGGACCGGAGCCCATCAGCGCGAGGTCGCCGGCGATCTTCGTGAGCGAGACGGCGATGACCTTGAGCGCACTGGACAGCTCGACGAGGGCATCGCGGGCGGCCTGGGCCTCGAAGGGGTCGAGCGGCGGCGCGATCTGGCGCAGCCCGGATTCCTTGCGCAACCGCGCGCGGACCTTCTCGGCGAAGCGGGGGTGCGTGTTCAGGCCGGTGCCGGTGGCGGTGCCACCGAGCGGGATCTGCCCGACGTGCACGAGCGCGGCCTGCACGCGCTCCTGAGCGAGCGCTAGCTGGGCGGCGTAGCCGCCGAACTCCTGCCCGAGTGTGACGGGGACGGCGTCCATCAGGTGCGTGCGCCCGGACTTGACTATGTCCCGAAAGCTTTTCGCCTTGCGTGCAAACGCCCGCTCGAGCCCTTTGAGCGCTGGCAAAAGCTCGTTCTGGGCGACGTCGAGCGCGGCGAGGTGCACGGCGGAGGGGAAGACGTCGTTGGAGGACTGGCCCATGTTTACGTGGTCGTTGGGGTGCACGGAGCGGGCGGGATCCCGATCATTCGCGAGCGCGGCAAGGACCTCGTTGGCGTTCGTGTTCGTCGAGGTGCCCGAGCCGGTCTGAAAGACGTCGATCGGGAACTGATCGTCGTGCTTGCCGGCGGCGACGGCGGCGGCGGCTTTCTCGATGCGCCCGGCGCGGCGTTTGTCGAGCAGCCCCAGCTCGCCGTTGACGGCGGCGGCGGCGCCCTTGATGCGGGCGAGCCAGTGCACGACGGAGAGGGGCATGGTCTCGCCGGAGATCGGGAAGTTCTCGACGGCCTTGGCGGTCTCGCCGCCCCACAGCTGCTGCTCTTTCGCCATTGCGCGTGTTCTCCTTTGGACCGGCGCGACTCGTGGTTGCGATGCGATTTTTGAGGGTGGCGGCCTGGCGGCCGCCGGGGCGGCGTTCAGGGCCGCATACGGGACGTTATCCGCTGGACGGCGGTCGGCGTGTCGCGCGAGGGGCGCAGGCGCGTGGGTGGGAGACATGCGCGGTTGACGCCCGCCGGCGGCGGGTCGCGGCGATGGATGGATGACGCAGCGCGGATGCAGGGGAATCGTGCGCTTGGCGCAGCCGCCGGTGCGGGCCTGGGACAGAAGCGAGCGGGCGGGAAGGCAGGCGCTGGGATAGTTGCGCTCGGGTCTACCGATGAGAGGGCGACCGCGGCAACGAGAGGATGCCCTGTGAGCGAAGAGGGTCTGCGACGCCCGGGACCGAGGGCCGACCGCCGGCCCGCCACAACGAATGCCAGCGCAGCGCGGCACGGCGCGCAAAACCAAGACCGCCGCCGCCAACCCGCCACATCCAAGCCGCAGGACCCGCCGCGCACGATGTCGGGTGCTGGCCGTCTACGACGCGTCGTCGCCGCCGGCGGGCCGTGGTGGGATGCCGCAGCGGTGGCAGCCGTGGTGACGGTTGTGATGGCGCCGATGCTGTTCACGAGCAAGGGGTTTGCGGCGGACTTCACCAACCACCTGTGGCTGACGTGGGTCACGGGCCGGGAACTGGCGAGGGGCGGGCGACTGGACTACTTCCTGAACGTGAACGGCGCGGCGGTGTTCTACCCGTTCTTCGCGTTCTACGGGGGGACGCTGTACAACGCGACGGGCGCACTCGCGGACCTGCTTGGCGAGCGCCCGGTGGCGGCGTTCGTGGGCGTGACGACGGTCGCGGTGGCAGGCTGTTACGCGGGCATGCTGTGGCTGGGCCGGCAGCTCGGCCTGCACCGCTGGCTGGCGCACGCGCCGGCGCTGGTGGTGATGACGAGCGCTTACTACATCACCAATCTGTACGGCCGTTCGGCATGGACGGAGCTGATCGCGACTTCGGCGATCGCGCCGCTGGTCGCGGCGGGGCTGCATTTGGTCCGTGCGCCGGCGTGGCGACCGCTGCCGGTGCTGGCGTTCGTCGCGGCGGCGGTGCTGTTCACGGGCTCGCACAACATCACGCTGCTGTGGGGCACGACGATGCTGGCCGTCGGGCTACTCGCCCTGTGGGTGGCGCTGGGCGCGCCGCGGCGACTGCCGTTGCGGCGGCTGACGATGGTGGCTGGGCTGGGCGCGGCCTGCGCGCTGGTGAACGCGTGGTTTTTGCTGCCCGATGTGGCGTACGCGCGGGACACGTTGATCGGCGGCACGGTGCTGCCGCCGGGGGCGACGTTCTTCGACACGGCGGCGGTGCTGCTGAACCCGCTGCGCCACGTGCCGAGCGAATCCTCGACGCCGGCGCTGTACGTGCAGGCGCCAGACTGGTTTTTGGCGTGGGGGCTGGTGGCAGGCGCGCTGCTGCTGCGGCGCCGACCGCGGGGCGACACGCTGCGCAGAGCGTGGCTGGGGATGGCGGCGATCGTAGCGATCGTGGTCTGCCTGATGCTGATCAAGCCGCTGTTGACGGCGCTGCCGGCGGTGTTCGTCGAGATCCAGTTTCGCTACCGGCTCGGCACGTACTTGTTCTACGCGGTCGGCGGGCTGGTGTTGGTGGGGGCGCTCGCGTTGCAGCGGGCTGGCACTGCAAGCGACAAGCGGCCCACACCGGGACAAACGCCGCTGCGTGGTTTGCGCATCGGGCTGTTGGCCGTTACGGCGGTGAGCGCGGGGTTGTGCGTGTGGCAGCTGTGGGTGCCGAACGACTCGATGCCGAAGGCGGGGATCTCGGTGGCGGCGGCGCGCAGGGAGCATCTGGCCACGTCCTACGCGAACCGCTACGAAGTGCTGAAGGGCGTGAACGCGCTGCCCTACAGCTGGTATGACCCGGGCTCTTACGGCGACGGACAGGCGCCGATCGTCGCGACGCCGGCGGGGCGCTCGCTGACGATCGCGCCGGACAAGGTGCGCGACGGGCGCTTCTCGGGGTGGGTAAACGCCCCGGCAGGACGGGCGCCGATCGAAACGAACATCGACGGCGGCGCCTACATCGTGCAGATCGAGGGCGGCGTGGAACGAGACGGTCGTACCGCCCAGGGCTTCACCGTCGTTCGCCGCCGCGACGGCGGCCGCGGACTGGTGCACGTCACGGTCGAAGCGACGCACAGCACGCTGATCGAGCTGGGATGGGCGCTGAGCGTCGCGGCGACGCTGGCGATCGTCGCGCTCGTGCTGGCGCTGTCGCTGGGCGCCGTGCGAGCGCGCTACCCGCAGAAAGCGCTCAGCTCGCGGGCGACGCCGACGGGATCGTCGTAGGCGATCAGGAAGCCGGTGGCGGGCAGCACGCGCAGCTGGGCGTCGGGCAGCAGCTCCAGCGCCGCTTCGGCGGTGGTGAGCGGGTGCAGGCGGTCGCGGTCGGCCCACAGCAGCAGGACGGGCATCTGCAGCTGCGGGAAGGCGCGCTCGACCAATTGTGTCTGCGCGCCGCGCGGCCAGTGGCGCGCAAACTTCGCCCAGGAGCGGGCGAGGCTGGGGTTGCCGGGGACGTCGGCGAAGGCGTGGCGCATGAGATCGCAGGCGGCCGGCTCGGCGCGCGCGGAGAGCCGCAGCCCGAGGGAGGGACGCAGGACGTGGGGAGCTGCGTGGGCGAGCATGCGGTCGAGCCCGGGCACGGCGCCGGCGCGGGCGGCGAGGCGTAGGCCGGCACGCAGCGAGGCAAGCTGCTCGGGGCCGTGCAGGCGGTTGGGCATCAAGACGAGGCGCGCGGGCGCGATCAGACCCGCGGCGGCGGCGTGCAGCGCGATCTCGGCGCCGATGTCGTGCCCACCGATCAGCGGTCGCGGTCCGAGGACGTCGGCGGCGAAGCCGGCGAGCACGTCGGCGAACCAGTCGAGCGTGTAGGGGTGGCGCGGGCGGTCCTCGGAGTCGCCGTGCAGCGGCAGGTCGGGCAGCACGACGCGAAAACGGTCGCTGAGGTGCTCGACGAGCGGCTCCCACTCGAGGTGGGAGAGCATCGCGGAGTGCAGCAGCGCCAGCGGCGGGCCGGCGCCGATCTCGCGGTAGGCGACACGGGCGCCATCGGGGTGGTGATAGAGACGCAGCTTCATGGCGATGCGGGCACGGCGTCCTCTAATCCTAGGCGCGGACCGAGCCACCGTTTGGGCGGGGTCGCCGAAGCGCTTGGATTGGGACGCCGAACCCGTCAAATGCTGAATGTGCTTGAAAGTTTGGATTTGACGAGACGCCAGCTGGACGGTGGCGGCGTGCCGGCGCTGGGCGCAGCCGAGCTGACGGCTTCCTGCTCGGCGAGGACGCGCAGGGGATCACGGGCAGGCTGATCAGCGCGCCATGGGACCCCTAGCGCGAGGCGGCCTTCAGGCAGCGGCTGCGCGAGGAGCCAGACCTGGCGACGGTGCGGCGCATCGACGACCAGTTCTTCGCACCGCTGACCCGCGTGGCAAGCTGATCCCTCTCCGCCGCCGTCACCCCTCTCCCCCACCTCGTCCAGCCGGACCCGCTCGTCCTCTCAGCCGCGTGGTGAGATACCAGGATGCGCTGAACCTCCCTCTCCTCCCGCTTCGTCCAGCCAAGCCGGCTCGTCCTCCCACCCGTGGCGGGATTCGAGGATGTACTTCGGGCGGCGGCGGGCCTCGTCGTAGATGCGCCCGACGTACTCGCCGATCACGCCGAGCGAGAGCAGCTGGATGCCGCTGAAGAACGCGACGGCGACGACGACGGTGGGGTTGCCGACGGGGAACAGCACACCGGCGAGCTTGAGCGCGAGGTAGGCCAGCGCGACCAGGAAAGCGAAGACGGAGAGCGCGATCCCAGTGAGCGAGATCAGCTGCAGGGGGTAGCGCGAGAAGCCGATGATGCCGTTGAAGCCGATCAGCAGCGAGCCGAGGAAGCGGTTGTACTTGCTGGTGCCCGCCACGCGGCGGTCGCGGTCGTAGAGGACGCTGGTCTGGCGGAAGCCGACGAGCGCGACGAGCCCGCGCAGGAAGCCGTGGTGCTCTTCGAGCGCGACGACGTGCTCGACGACGCGCCGGCTGAGCAGGCGGAAGTCGCCGGTGTTGGGCGGGATGTGGACCTCGCCGATGCGTTCCAGCAGGCGATAGCCGAGCGCGGCGACGATCCGCTTGGAGAGCGTCTCGCCGGCGCGGGTGCGGCGCTGGGCGTAGACGACCTCGTAGCCCTCGCGCCAGCGGGCGACGAGGTTGGCGATCAGCTCCGGTGGATCCTGCAGGTCGCAGTCGATCACGACAACGGCGTCGCCGGCAGCAGCCTCCAGGCCGGCGAGCGTAGCCATCGGCTGGCCGAAGCGCCGCGACAGCCGCAGCGCCTTCACGCGCGGGTCGCGCTCGTGCAGCGCCACGATCAGCTCCTCGGTGCGGTCGGTGCAGGGGTCGACGCTGAAGATGATCTCCCACCCCATCGTGAGCCCGTCGAGCACCTTGGTGAGCCGCCGGTAGACGGTCTCGATGTTGGCCTCCTCGTTGTAGACGGGGATCACGACGCTGAGCACGCCGCGCCCGTCGGGCCCGCCGGCGGGCCGCGGCACGGCGTCGCGGCCGACGGCGGCGGTGGCTGGGGGCGCGGGCGCCAGTGCCGAGGCCGCAGGCGCGTCGGCACGAGGTCCGCTCGCGCCGGCGCGCTCGCGGGGCGGCCCTTTCAGACCGCGTGGTGAGTCGACGCGAGCCATCGCTACAGCGTGAAACCTGCGGCGAGCGCGTCGTTGTGGAACATGCGCACGGTCTCCAGCGAGTAGTGCTCGAGGTTCTTGCCGAGGCAGTCAAGCTTTTTGAGCAGGTCGTGGGTGACGGTGATGATATGGCAGCCCACCTGGCCGGCCTGCACGATGTTCAGCAGCTCGCGCGGCGAGGCCCAGATCAGTTCGGCGAGGGGAGCCTCGGTCATGATTTCCACCGAGCGCGCCATGATCGGCACGGGGTCGACGCCGGCGTCGGCGATCCGCCCGGCGAAGACGGAGATGTTCGAGGGCGCGCCGTCCTTGACGGCTGCGGTGATCACTTCCACCTGGGCGGTGGTGAACAACGCGGTGACGTTGACTTTGACGCCGGCCTCGGAAAGCTCGCGCACGAGCGGCGCGAGCGACTCGCCGGTGGTGGTGGTGATCGGGATCTTCACGTAGACGTTCTCACCCCAGCTGGCGATCAGCTTGGCCTGACGCCGGATCTCGGTGGGGTCGTCGGCGAACACCTCGAAGGAGATCGGGTGTTTGGTGACCCGCTCGAGCAGGCTGTGGGCGAACTCGGCGTAGCGTCGCAGGCCCGCCTTGTGCATGAGCGTCGGGTTTGTGGTGAATCCCTCGATGCGCGGGTCCTGCGCGAGCGCAAGGATGCCGTCGAGGTTGGCCCCGTCGGCGAAGATTCTTGTCGAGATTTCGCTCAGCATCGGTCGCTTCCTGTCCGGACGACCGTAACACCGCTCTCCGCTTTATGTGGAATGTTTCCAAATAATCACTGCCGCAAAGCGGGGTTGCGAACTGTTTTCAGTGATTCGCGGGCGGCACGCCAGGCGCACTTGTCTCCAACTGGCGCGGCGAGCGTAGCCTCGCGCCGACGCAGCCGGGTCGCGGCGAGCGCAGCCTCGCGCCGACGCAGCCGGGTCGCTCCGGCACCTACCCGGGTCGGACTCACCGACGGGCCGGGTCCAGCTTGCAAGGCGTGACACGCGCGCGTCGTAAGAGCCTATAGTCCCCTGCCCTTGCCCAAGAGCTTTGACATTGACCTTACGGGCCGGCGGGTGCTCGTCACCGGAGCCGGCCGCGGCATCGGCGCGGCCGTCGCGCAGCGGCTGGCCGAGGCCGGCGCCGGCGTGGTCGCGCTTGCGCGGACCCGGACAGAGGTGGAGGGCGTCGTGGCTGGGTTGCCCGGGGCCAGCCACGCGGCGCTCGCGCTGGACGTCTCCGACGAAGCGGCCTGGCAGGCGGCGGCGGACGCGGGCGCGCTCGCAGGGGTCGACGGACTCGTGACGGCCGCCGCCGTGCTCGCGCCGATCGGCCCACTCGGGTCTTACACGCCCGCGGAGTTCTGGGCGACGATGCGGGTCAACGTGCTCGGAACGCTGCTGGCCGTGCACCACTGCCGCACCTCGTTGGAGACAGCCGGAGGCTCTGTGGTCGCATTTTCGGGCGGAGGCGCGACCTCGCCCCAGCCCCGCTACGACGCCTACGCGACCTCCAAGGCCGCCGTCGTGCGTCTGGCGGAGAACCTCGCGGCCGAGTTCGCCAGGCGCGGGGTGCGGGTCAACGCGGTCTCTCCGGGCTTCGTCGCGACGGGGATCCACGCCGCCACGCTCGACGCCGGCCCCGACCTCGCGGGCGAGGACCACTTCGCCTCGGTCGAGGGCAAGCTGAACGCGGGCGGAGTGCCAATGGCGTGGGGTGCCGAACTCACCGCGTTCCTGCTCAGCGACCTCGCCGCGGGGATCACGGGCAAGCTCGTCGCCGCCCCGTGGGACCCGTGGGATGAGCCCGCCTTCCACCAGCGCCTGCGCGAGGAGCCCGATCTTGCCACGCTTCGGCGCGTCGACGGGCAGTTGTTTGCTCCTGTGCCACCTGGCGATGAGTGAGCGCACGAGTGGGTGGCAGGAAGTGCGCGTGACGTTCCGGCGGAACGCCGCGGAACCTGCACCCCGGCCTCATCCCCACACCTGCCACGGAGCCCGACCCGACTCCCACATCCTCTCGAGCTGGTAGCGGTCGCGCAGCGTGTCCATTGCGCGCCAGAAGCCGTTGTGGCGAAAGGACGCGAGCTGCCCCTCGCGCGCGAGCGCGCGCAACGGCTCCTGCTCCCAACTGGTGGCGTCGCTGTCGATGTAGCGGCTGACCTGCGGCGAAAGCACGAAGAAGCCGCCGTTCAACCACGAGCCGTCGCCGCGGGGCTTCTCCTCGAAGCGCCTGACGTGAGTGCCGTTCAGCTCGACGGTGCCGAAGCGCCCGGGGGGTTGCACGGCGGTGACGGTCGCCAGAGCGCCCTGCTCATGGTGGTAGGCGACAAGAGCTTTGATGTCGATGTCGGCGAGCCCGTCGCCGTAGGTGAAGCAGAAGTGCTCGTCGCCGACGTAGGGCAGCACCCGCTTGAGGCGCCCCCCGGTCATCGTGCCCTCGCCGGTGTCGACCAGCGTCACCTTCCAGGGCTCGGTCTCGGAGCGGTGGATCTCGACTTCGCCGCGGCCGAGGTCAAAGGAGATGTCGCAGGTGTGCAGGGCGTAGTTGGAGAAGAACTCCTTGATCACGTAGCCCTTGTAGCCGAGACAGACGACGAACTCGTCGATGCCGTGCGCGGCGTAGATCTTCATGATGTGCCACAGGATCGGGCGCCCGCCGATCTCGACCATCGGCTTGGGTCGGGTGGTGGTCTCCTCGCTGAGCCGCGAGCCAAGGCCACCGGCCAGGATCACGGCCTTCATGACGGAGGCGGCAGGCGAGCCTTGGTGGCGGTGCCGGGGTGGCGGCTGCCCGGGCGGCGGCTGCCGACGTGACGTGGCACGGACATGCCGGTCAAGCTAACAGCGGCCCCTTGCGCAGTCGAGTTCACGGGCGGCTTTGTTTCTGTCCGCAGCGATCGCGCACGCGCGCACGCGCGAATGGCGCCGCACCGCAAAGCACACAAGCGCCTGAACCAGCGGGGGCCGCGCCTAGAATGCGTCCCGCCCATGGCACCCGCCGAGCGACACCCGCTGATCCCCCCGCGCGCGGTCGACCCGCAGCGAGAGCTGCCGGCATTGGAGGAGGAGGTGCTGGCCCGGTGGCGCGAGCGCGAGGTGTTCGCGCGCTCGATCGCGCTGCGCGCAGCGGGCGAGCCGTGGGTGTTCTACGAGGGCCCGCCGACGGCCAACGGCAGGCCGGGCACGCACCACGTGCTCTCCAGGGTTTTCAAGGACATCTACCCGCGCTACCAGACGATGCGCGGCCGGCGGGTGGAGCGCAAGGGCGGCTGGGACTGTCATGGGCTGCCGGTGGAGATCGCGGTCGAGCAGCAGCTGGGGATCTCCTCGAAGGCGGAGATCGAGGAGTACGGGATCGAGCGGTTCAACGCGCGCTGCCGTGAGTCGGTGTTCGAGTACCTGCAGGAGTGGGACCGCCTGACGGAGCGGATCGGTTTCTGGGTGGACCTCGACGGGGCGTACCGCACGCTCGACGAGAGCTACATCGAGTCGGTGTGGTGGGCGCTGGCGGAGATCCACCGCAGGGGGCTGCTGTACGAGGGGCACAAGGTGGTGCCCTACTGCCCGCGCTGCGGCACGGCGCTGTCCTCGCACGAGGTCGCGCTGGGCTACCGCGACGTCGTGGACCCGAGCGTGTACATACGGCTGGCGGTCCAGACGCCCGCACCAGGCTCCCCGCTGCACGTGGGCGACGAGCTGCTGATCTGGACGACGACGCCGTGGACGCTGCCGGGGAATGTGGCGGTGGCGTTGGCCCCAGAAGTCGAGTACGTACGCGCGCGGGCCAACCCTGAAGCGCGGAGCGGAGCGCAAGGCAACCCGGGTGCTGGGCAAGCAGAGGCCGAGAAGTCGGTGTACGTGCTGGCGGCGGCGCTGGTGGAGCGTGTGCTGGGCGAGGGCACGGAGATCCTAGGGCGCTTCCTGGGGCGGGCGCTCGTAAACAGTACCTACGAGGGCCCCATCTTCCCCACCGGGCAGCCTGGTGGCTTTCCGGTGATCGCGGCGGATTTCGTGACCACCGATGACGGAACCGGCCTGGTACACATAGCGCCAGCCTTCGGCGAGGACGACTTCGAGGCGGTCGCGGCGGCAGGCGTGGGCGGGTTCGATCCGAACCGGCCCGACACGCTGTTCAACCCGGTGCGGCTGGACGGAACTTACGACGCGCGCGTCACCAGCTACGCGGGCCGCTTCGTCAAGGACCCGGCGCTCGCAGGCGAGCTAATCGCGGACCTCGACCGACACGGGCTGCTGCTGCGAGCGGAGGACTACGAGCACTCCTACCCGCACTGCTGGCGCTGCGGGACGCCGCTGATCTACTACGCGAAGGCGAGCTGGTACATCCGCACGACGGCGGTGCGCGAGCGGCTGCTGGCGGGCAACGAGACGGTTGCGTGGCACCCGCCGCACATCAAGCAGGGCCGCTTCGGCGATTGGCTGCAGAACAACGTGGACTGGGCGCTGTCGCGCGAGCGCTACTGGGGCACGCCGCTGCCGCTGTGGCGCTGCCCGGATGGCCACGTGCACGCGATCGGGTCGTTCGCAGAGCTGCAGGAGCGCGCCGGGGTGGAGCTGGCCGACCACCACCGCCCGTACGTCGACGAAGTCGAGTTCTCGTGCCCGCAGTGCACGCGGCCGATGCGACGCGTGCCGGAGGTGATCGACGTGTGGTTCGACTCGGGCGCGATGCCGTTCGCCCAGCACCACGCTCCATTCGTGGACGCGCCGGACCTGGAGTCCGAGCCTACGCCCGAGAGTGACGCCTCGGGACAGGGGGACGCAAGCGGCGAGGCGGCCGGGCAGCTCGCGCCTGCGGCGTTGGCGCACGCGGCGGAGCGTTTCGCCGCGGACCCGACGCGCTTCCCGGCGGACTTCATCTGCGAGGCGCTCGACCAGACGCGGGGCTGGTTCTACTCGCTGCTGGCGGTGTCGACGCTGCTGTTCGAGCGGGCGCCCTACCGCAACGTCGTGTGTCTGGGGCTGATCCTCGACGCGGACGGCCAGAAGATGTCGAAGTCGCGCGGCAACACGGTCGAGCCGTGGCAGGTGATCGACAAGTACGGTGCGGACGCGCTGCGCTGGTACTTCTTCACCTCCAAGCAGCCCTGGGACGGATACCGCTTCTCCGAAGAGGCGATCGGAGATGGGGTGCGCCTGTTCTTGAAGCAACTGTGGAGTACGTACTTCTTCTACGTGCTCTACGCACACGCCAACGCAGAGAGCTTGACGAGCGCGGCGGAGGATGAGCAGGAGAGAGATGGCTCGCGCCGCCCGAACGAAGGCGGAGCCTCCGGCCTCAAGCGCAGTGGTCGGGTGGCGGTGGACGAGGATCTGGACCGGTGGGCGCTGTCGCGCACGGCGGGCACGGCCGAGCTGGTGGCGCAACGGCTCGACGCCTATGACGCGACGGGGGCGGGAAGGGCGATCGCGGAGCTGGTGGACGAGCTTTCCAACTGGTACGTGCGCCGCTCGCGCAGGCGCTTCTGGGATGGGGAGCGGACGGCGTTCGCGACGCTGCGCACCTGTTTGGTGACGGTGGCGCAGCTGCTGGCGCCGTTTTGCCCGTTCGTGGCGGACGAGATCTACGACAACCTCGACGGGGCGCAGGAGAGCGTGCACCTGTGCGACTTTCCGGGAGGCGAGACGCTGCCGGCACGCGAGCCGGAGCTGGAGGAGGCGATGGCGATCGCCCGCGAAACGGTGCGGCTGGGCTTGGCGGCGCGGGGACAGGCGAAGATCAAGGTGCGCCAGCCGTTGCGCGAGGCGGTGGTGGTCGCACAGGGGCGCGAGCGCGCGGCGATCGAACGGCTGGCGGAGGTGGTGCGCGAGGAGCTAAACGTCAAGCGGGTGCGCTTCGTGGCGGGCGCGGAGGAGCTGGGCCGCTACGAGGTGAAGGCGAACTACCGCCGTCTCGGACCGCTGTTCGGCCGCGAGATGCCGCTGGTCGCAGAGGCGATCGCGGCGCTCGACCCGGCGCAGGTGGCAAAGGCGATGCAGGCAGCGGAGCGCGAGACGACGGGCATCGGGATCGCGGTCGGGGGACGCGAGCACACGCTGGCGCGGGAGGATCTGCTGCTGAGCATGCGCGCACCCGAGGGCTACACGGTCGAGCGCGACGGCGCGCACGCGGTCGCGCTCGATCTTGCGATCGACGAGGAGCTGCAGCGCGAGGGATGGGCGCGCGAGGTCGTCCATGCGGTGCAGGGCGCACGTAGAAGCGCGGGGCTGGCGATCGAGGACCGGATCGAGTTGCGCCTCGCGGGCGATGCCGGGTTGCTGCAGGCGGCGCACGAGCACGCGGCGAGCATCGCGGCCGAGACGTTGGCGGTCGAGTGGGCGATCGGCGAGAACGGCGGTGGAGACGATGCGCTCAGCGAGAAATATCGGGAGCAGGCCGAGATCGACGGACTGCCGCTGACGATCTCGCTCGCGCGCCGCGCGAGCGCAGAGCGAGCGCGAGGAACTGGATAGCCAGCGCGAGCACACCGAGAAGCGTGAGCCAGCGCCCGAGCACGACAGGGAGAGTGCTGGCCTCGTTGACCGTGATGCGTCGCATGGGCGGGCCTTCGCCATCGGCGCGTTCCCCGGGAGTCGGGCCGGCTTCGAGCACGTCGTAGCCCTCGGCGTTGATGCCAACGATTTTGGCGCCCGCGACGTGGACGAGGTTGGGGGGGCCGAAGAGGTTCGTGTAAATCAACTGTCCCGGGAAGGCGCGCACGACCCCCGAGACGGCATTGTTGTGAACCGCGTCGTCGGCGACAAAGGCGAGTTCCGCGGGACGGGTGGTGCCGGCCTTGACGAACCGCTGGTGCACGTCGATGTAGTCGAGCAGCGCCTCGGTCGCGCTAGGGCTGTCGAGCCGGTCGAAATGGGCCAGCAGCGCGTAGCGGCTTTCGTGCAGGCCCGACGGGGCGTCGGTTTGCTGGATGGCGCCGACGACCGAGACAGCGAGGACGGGGATCAGCACCCACGTCCAGCGCTGGAGCGCACGGTTGGGACTGGGACCGGAGCCGGGATTCGCCCGAGTGTCCCGCTCACTCCGGTGAACGCTGCCCGGCCCTCCGCTGCGGCCTGGGTTGCGCGCGAGCGCGAGCGCAGCGAGGATCGAGCCGCTGAGCGCGAGCAGCACGTAGCTCTCTAGGCGATAGGAGTACTGCAGGGTCGCGTAGGCGCGGGGCAGCGCAAGGATCAGGCCGGCGTGCGTCATCAGCACGGTGAGCGCGGCGGTCAGCGTCGAGCCGATCAAGAGCACGCGCGTCCACGGGTTGCGGAGCCCACCGCGCAGCGCGAGCGCGAGGCTCACGATCGCCCAGCCGACCGCGAGGATTGGCAGCGACAGGGCAAAGTTGGCGCCGGGAGTGGATGCGGAGGCGCGCGAGAGCGTGAAGAGGTGGTGTACGGAGACCAGCGACATGGTTTCTTTGAGCACGAGCCGCCAGCCGAGGTAGCCGCTGGCGATGCGAGTCTCGGCCTCGTACGCCGCAGCAGGCAGCAAAAACCACGCGTTGACGAGCAGCGCCGCGAGCACGAGCGCGCCGACGCGCAGGACGCCCGTTTTCGTCAGCGCCCGGCGGGCGGGCGCCACGCAGATGAGGATCGCGACGGCCACGACGGCGATCGTCGTGGAACCCCAGACGATCGTGAGGCTGTGGCTGCCGAAGAAGAGAACGCTGCTGAGGGCGAGCGCGATCGCGGGCCCGGCGCGCAGGCGGTCGGCGCGCAGCACGCTCAGCCCCGAGGCGACCATCGGCGGGATCATCGAGATGCCGATGAACTCCGGCCAGTCCCCGCGGGCGTAGATCAGCGTAAGGTAGTAGGAGGAGGTGACGAACACGACGCCCGGGACGTGTGCGCGCCAGCGCCCGAGACCGAACATGCGCGCCAGCCAGTACCACCCGCCGTAGGTGGCGGCGAAGCCGAGCAGGTATGTGAGTACGTAACCGGCGATCGGAGCGCTGCCGAGCCCGAGCACGAGCAGCGCTCCGGACACGTAGAGGGTGGCGCCGTAGAACGCGTAGTGCGGGTAGAAGACGCCGAAGCGGTAGTTGAGGAACAGGCTGGGCAGATGGTGGGATTCGATCGCCTGGGCCTGCTTGGAGACGAACCACAGCTGTTCCATCCAGTCGCCCGTGAAAGCCGAGCCGGAGAACACGAGCGGCCACGTGAGCACCCCGACCAGCAGCACGGCGGGTGCGGCGGCGAGCAGTATCGGAACGACCCCAGGTGTGACCCGCGCGCGCCGGGTGCGGGCGCGCGCAGGCCGCGGGATGGACAGTTCCTCACCGATGCGGCGAAACCATAGGCCGCGCCGTGGAAACGCTCAAAAAGGGTTGCCGGCGATACGTCAAGGCCCGCAAACAACCCGCATCACGCTTGTGGTAGACCCCTCAAAATGTCTCCGACAACGATTGATCGTGACCGCGTGGCGCTGGCGATCGCGCTCGCCCGGAGCGCGACCCCAGGGCAGTCGCAAGCAGCAGAGCAGCGCACGCCAGCACACCAAGGAGCGTGAGCCAGCGCCCGAGCACGATCGGTGTCGTGCTGGCCTCGCTGACCGTGATGCGCTGCAGCGGCGGGCCCCCTTCGCCGCCGCGCGCTCGCAGAGCTGACCCGGCGCCGCCGCGCTGACCCGCGGCAGACCCGACCCTCAGTACGTCGTAGCCGCCATGGTTGATGCCGACGATCGTCGCGCCGGCGACATGGACGAGGTTGGGGGGGCCGAACAGGTTGGTGTAGATCAACTCGCCGGGGTACGCGTGCACGGTGCCCGAGACGGTGTCGTCGCGCACCGTGCCGGTTGGAAAGAACAGTTCCGGAGGGTGACCCAAGACCTTGACCAGCAGCTGGTGCACATCGAGGTAGTCGAGCAGCGCTTCGGTGGGGTTCGGAGCGTCGAGCCTGTCGTAGTTGGCAAGCAGTTCGCTGCGGCTTTCGGGAACGCTGGACGGAGCGTTGGTCTGCTTGATGGCGCCGACTACCGAGACCGCGAGGACCGGGATCAACATCCACGTCCAGCGCGCCGCCAGGCGGCCGAGACCGCGGGGCGCGGGGTCTCGCTCGAGCGTGAGCGCGGCGAGCACGGCGCCACTGAGGGCGAGCAGGATGTAGCTCTCCAGGCGGTAGGAGTACTGCAGGGTCGCGTACGCGCGCGGCAGCGCGAGAATCAGGCCGACGTGGGTCATCATCACGGTTAGCCCCGCGGTCAGCGCGCAGCAGATCAAGAGCACGCGCGTCCACGGTTTGCGAAGGCCGCTGCACAGCGCGAGCAAGAGGCCGACGAGCACCCATCCCATTGCGAGAATCGGCAGCGACAGAGCGAAGTCGATGCCGGGCACGATGGCGGAGGCACGCGAGAGGGTGAAGAGGTGGCCCGCGGAGACGATGATCGTTGTGTGCCTGAGCAGCCAGCGCCAGCCGAGGTAGTTGCTCGCGATGTGGGTCTCGGACTCGTACGCGGCGGCGGGTAGCAGAAACCACGCGTTGACGAGCAGCGCGCTGAGCCCCAGCGCGCCGGCGCGCAGGACGCCCGCCCTGGTGAGCGCGCGGCGCGCCTGCGGCACGCAGAGAAGGATCGCGAACGCGGCGAGCGCGATCGTCGTCAAGCCCCAGACGATCGTCAGGCTGTGGCTGCCGAAGAACAAGATGCAGCTGACGAGCAGCGCGAGCACGGGGCCGGCGCGCAGGCGCTGCGCGCGCAGCACAGCGATGCCGGCGGGGAGCATCAGAGGGATCGTCGAGATGCCGATGAACTCCGGCCAGTCGCCGCGGGCGTAGATCAGCGTGAGGTAGTAGGAGGAAGTAACGAACAAGACGCCCGGGACATGCGCGCGCCAGCGCCCAAGCCCAAACATACGCGCCAGCCAGTACCAGCCGCCGTAGGCCGCGGCGAAGCCGAGTAGATAGGTGAGGACATAGCCCGGGGTCGGGGCGTTGCCGAGCGCCAGCACGAGCAGCGCTCCGAACACGTAGAGAGTGGCGCCGTAGAACGCGTAGTGCGGGTAGAAGACGCCGAAGCGGTAGTTGAGGAACAGGCTCGGCAGGTGGTTCGTTCTGATCGAATCGGCCTGCTTGGCGATGAACCACAGCTGTTCCATCCAGTCGGCGTTGAATGACTCGCCAGAGAAGACAAGCGGCCAGGTGAGCACACCGATCAGCAGCGCGGGGACGGCGAGCTGGAGCGCGGGCATTACCCGAGCGAGCCGAGTCACGACGCGCTCGGGCCGCGGGATGGACAGTTCCTTGGCGATGCGGCAAAACCATAAGTTGCACCTCGCGGGTCCTCAGCGAGGGTCGGCGACGGCGCGCGAATGCCCACAAACAGCCCGCATCGCGCTGGCTGCGACTACCTCGAACTGTCTCCGATGCCCCACTACCCGGGCGGCCGGCTGCGCCACCCGGATCCGATGAAGAAGGACCCGGCTCGCCGGCCTACGGCCGGCTGCGCCACCCGGATCCGATGAAGAAGGACCCGGCTCGCCGGCCTACGGCCGGCTGCGCCACCCTCTTAGCCTGGATCCACCGGTGTTGTCCGGGTTGGGGTGTTGAATGACCTCCTGAATCGGGCTTGGTAGCGACAGATTGCGGCTGTCGCGGCCCGGGATCAGGAGGTCACTCGTATGGTGCAGGATGACGAGCGGGTCGGACTGGACGGTGTGCGGGTCGTTTTTGATGATGAGCGGCTGGTTTCTGATGCGGGGATCGCGCTCGTTGCGACGCTCGCGGGGCGGCTTGGGATCGAGGCTCTCGTGGGGCGGTTCGTGGCGCTTCGGCGTGATCTGCCGGGCGCTGCGAATCCGGGCCGCAAGGTGATGGCGCTCGTGTTCGCGATGCTGCTCGGCGCTGACTCGATCGATGATTGTGATGTGCTGCGGGCCGGTCGCACGCGTCGATTGTTGGGTGGCTGGCTACCGGCGCCCTCGACACTCGGAACGTTTTTGCGGGCGTTTACTTTCGGACATGTGCGCCAGCTCGACCGAGTACTCGATCAGGCGCTGGTGCGCGCGTGGCGGGCAGGCGCTGGCCCGGGCGCCGAGCGGCTGATCGTTGACGTGGACAGCTTTATCGGCCAGGCCTACGGCTACAAGAAGGAGGGTGTCGGTTTTGGGTACACCAAACAGCGCGGATACCACCCGCTGCTCGCCTCCAGGGCCGGGACCGGTGAGGTTCTGCACGTTCGGTTGCGCAAGGGGCAGGCGAACACCCAGCGCGGTGTCGTTCGCTTCACCGAGGAGCTGATCGCCCGCATGGCGCGGGCAGGCGCGAGCGGCGAGAAGCTCCTGCGGGCCGACTCGGGGTTCTGGAACAGCAAGCTGATCGCAAGGCTTCAGAGCGCCGGGTGGTCCTATTCGATCAGTGTGCGCCTGCAGTTCTGGGTTCCCGACGCCATCAAGCAGATCCCCGAGAAGGCGTGGCAGCCCCTGGAGGACTACCCCAAGGACGGCGAAGCGCAGATCGCTGAGACGACCGCTCACGGACGACGGCTGATCGTCCGTCGCACCCGGCTCATCGGGCCGCAAGCAGAGCTGTGGCCGGACTGGCGGTATTTCCCCCTCATCACCAACCGCACCGAGGCATTGGAGGTCGTGGAGGCCGAGCACCGCCAGCACGCCGTCGTCGAGCTCACGATCCGCGACCTCAAAGACCAGGCGCTCGCGCACTTCCCCTCCGGCCAGTTCAACGCCAACAGCGCCTGGACAGTGATCGCCGCCATCGCGCACAACCTGCTGCGCTGGACCACGGCGATCGGACTGTCGAGCGAGACCGTGCGCGTCGCGCGCACCATGCGCCGCCGGCTGCTTCGGATACCAGGCCGCCTGACCCGCACGGGCCGCCAGTGGACGCTTCACCTTCCCGCTCGCTGGCCGTGGCAACACGACTTCACCAGAGCGCTCGCCCGCATCCGCGGGCTACCAGAACTCACCTGAGCGCGCAAAACACCACGACCGACGACCAGCCAAGCAACACGTCGACACGGCGCGCTCAGCGCCACCCGAAAACACACCCCCCAAGTCCCCCGAGAAGACGCCCGCCGCTCCTCACGCCGACAAAACACCAACGAGGCCCCCCAAACCCACACCAACAGCACCAATCACCCCCCACCAGGCAGCCGCGCGGTGGATCCAGGCTAAGAGAGAGGGTCAGGTGGCGGCGAGCGCGTCGCCCAGCTCGGCCTCGATCTTCTTCTTCGGGTAGGCGCCGACGACGGTCTTGACGGGTTGGCCGGCCTTGAAGAGGATCATCGTCGGGATCGAGAGCACCTGGAAGCTCGCAGCGGTCTGCTGGTTTTCGTCGACGTTGAGCTTGACGATGCGCAGGTCGTTGCGCTCGCCGGCGATCTCCTCGAGCACGGGGCCGACCACGCGGCAGGGGCCGCACCAGGGCGCCCAGAAGTCGACGAGCACGGGGGTCTCGGACTCGATGACCTCCGCCTGGAAGTTGGCGTCGGTGACTTCGCTCAGATTACCTGCCATGGGGTCTCCTTTGTCTCTGCGGCGGCATGGCCGCCCGCATCACTATACAAAGTGTAGTGAGTCTTCTCGGCGGACGGGGGCTGGCGGCCGAGGCGCAGCTGGGGCACCAGCCACATCGCCTCGGCGGCGATGCGCCAGGACATCTTGCTCTGCCCGCGCTGGCGGTCGCGGAAGACGATCGGAACCTCGACGACCCGAAAGCCCGCGCGCACGGCGCGGTAGGTCAGCTCGACCTGGAACGCGTAGCCACGGGAGCGGACGCTGTCGAAGTCGATCGTCTGCAGCACCTCGCGCCGGAAGCACTTGAAGCCGCCGGTGAGGTCGCGGACCCGCAGGCCGAGGACGTGACGCGCATAGGTTGAGCCCCCCTCGCTGACTAAGCGCCGCACAAGACCCCAGTCGCTGACAGTGCCGCCGGAGACGTAGCGAGAACCGAGCGCGAGATCGGCGCCGTCTGCTATGGCCTGAAGCAGGCGGGTTAGATCGGCGGGGTCGTGGGAGAAGTCGCTGTCCATCTCGAGCACGAACGCAGCACCGTTTTGGAGGGCGTGGCGAAAGCCGGCGAGATAGGCGGGGCCGATGCCTTCCTTGGCCGTGCGGTGCAGGACTCCCAGCCAGGAGTGCTCGCGGCCGAGCCGCTGCGCGATCTCGCCGGTGCCGTCGGGCGAGCCGTCGTCGACGACGAGCACGCGAAAGCCCTCGCACGGAGCGCGCGCAAGCGCCTCGGCGGCGGCGAGGACGATGGCCTCGATGTTCTCGGCCTCGTTGTAGGTGGGCAGTATCAGCCAGGCGATGCCGTCCATGGAGCGTCTTTACCCTAGATGAAAGAGGGGCGGCCCGGCTCCGCCAGCCGATCGCCGGCTGCGCCACCCGGAAGCGACGAACAGGAGCCCGGCTGGCCGGCTGTGCCACCCTCTCGGGCACCACGATGCCGGACCTCCCAAACGCCGCGATCGCCGACGCCCTGCAGGAACTGGGCGACCTCTACGAGCTGGACGGCGCGATCGTGCACCGGGTGCTGGCCTACCGCACGGCGGCCAAGACGGTGCGCGAGGCGGCGGTGTCGGTGGCGGCGCTCGCGCGTGCCGGACGGGCGACGGAGTTGGCGGGAGTCGGCAAGACGCTGCAGGAGAAGATCCTCGCGCTGCTCGATACAGGCACGATCCCGGCCGCAGAGCGGCTGCGAGCCAAGTTCCCGGCAGGCCTGCTCGCGCTGACGCGGCTGCCGGGCCTCGGGCCCAAGCGGGCGCGGCTGCTCTACGAAACGCTCGCGATCGACTCGCCGGCGGCGCTGCGCGAGGCGGCCCAGGGCGGACGCCTGCGCACCGTGCGCGGTCTCGGCGCGAAGTTCGAGGCGAGCGTGCTCGCGGCGCTGCAGGCGCTGCCGCAGGACGCGGCGGGAGCGCCGATCGTGGCGCAGGGGACCGCGCGGACGGCGGGACGGCTGCTGCTGCCGGCGGCGTGGGAGCTGGGTGACGCGCTCCTCGCCGGCCTGCAGGAGCTGGCCCCCGCCGCGGCGCACGTCGCGCTCGCGGGCTCGGTGCGGCGCGGCGCCGAGAGCGTCAAGGACATCGATCTCGTGGCGCTGACGGACGCGCCGGCGGCGCTTGCGCAGGCGTTCGGCCGCCTGGAGCAGATCGAGAGCGCGAGCGCGGACGGCGCGGCGGGGGCGCGGGGACGGACGTACTCGGGGACGGCGGTCGAGCTGCGGATCGCAGCGCCCGCGCAGCACGGGAATCTGTTGCAGCACTTCACGGGCTCGGCGGCGCACAACGCGGCGCTGCGGGCACATGCGGTGCGCCGCGGCTTACACGTCTCGGAGTACGGGATCGAGAGGGAGGGCGCGGGTGGCACAGCGCAGACGTGCGCCAGCGAGCAGGAGGTGTACGAGCTGCTGGGCCTTTCCTACATCGAGCCCGAGCTGCGCGAGAACCGCGGCGAGCTGCAGGCGGCCGCCCCCGGGGAAAGCCTGCCGGAGCTGGTCGAGCTGGGGGACATCCGCGGCGATCTGCACTGTCACACGATCGCCTCCGACGGACGGGCGACGATCGCCGAGATGGCGCAGGCGGCCCGGCAGCGCGGCTATGAGTACCTGGCGATCACCGACCACTCGGCTTCGCACGGCTTCGGCAACGATGTCTCCCCGAGCGAGTTGCGCGCGCAGATCGGGCGCATCGCTGAGATCGACGCGCGCAGCGAGGGTCTGCGGCTGCTGGCGGGCAGCGAGGTGAACATCCTGCCGGACGGCTCGCTGGACTACGAGGACGAGCTGCTGGCACAGCTGGACTGGGTGGTCGCGAGCGTGCACACGGCGTTCGGGATGGACGAGCAGCAGATGACCGAGCGCGTGATCACGGCGATCGAGCACCCGCTGGTCGACGCGATCGGACACCCGACGGGCCGGCTGATCGAGCGGCGCGAGCCATACGCGCTCGATCTGGAGGCGGTGTTCGCGGCGGCGGCGCGCACCGGGACGCTGCTGGAGGTCAACGGCAACCCTGACCGGCGCGACCTCGGCGAGAGCCACGCGCGCGCGGCTGTGGCGGCGGGCGTCCGGCTCGTGATCGACTCCGACGCGCACCGCACGGACACACTTGGAAACATGCGCTGGGGGGTGCTGACGGCGCGCCGCGGGTGGGTGAGCGCGGCGAACGTCGCCAATACCCGTCCCTGGCGTGAGCTGCAGCGACTGCGCAAACGCAACCGCTGAAGCGGTGCGCGGCAGCGGGGTCGAGCCGGTCGAGCGGAGTTCTTAGGAATGGCATGCTTCGGCCATGCGGGGGACCGATGAGGCCGCGAGCAGGGCTGGCACGCCCACGCCCACGCCCACGCCCGTGCCGTCGCGGCGCGTCGGCGAGGACCGCCGCACGGTGCTGGTGCTGGCAATCGTGTTCGTGCTGGGGGCGGTGTTCTACGTGTGGACCGCGGCGACGTCGATCCCGTTCGTGCTCGACGACGGGGCGCTGGACCGTTACAACCTGCTGGCCAGCGCCTTTCTGCACCTGCGGCTGTCGGTCGGGCCGGCGCCAGCCGGGCTGCTGCATCTCGCCAACCCGTACAACCCGGCCGCGAACGCCCAGTTCCTGGCGAGCGAGCCCGACGCGGCGAACCTGCGCGACGACGTGCTCTACGGGGGGCAGCTGTACTTCGTGTGGGGACCGGCGCCGGCGCTCGTGTTCCTGGTGCCGATGCATCTACTCGGCTTGGAACCGTCCGGGAGCGTGACGACGTCGTTCTTTGCGATCGTCGGGCTCGGCTTCGCGCTGGGCACGCTGCGGTTGCTGCTGCGAGCCATCGGCGGCGCGCCGCTGGCGCTCTCGACACTCGCCGCGGCGGCGGTGACACTGTGCACGGCGATCCCATTCCTGCTGCGCACGCCATCCGTGACCGAGGACACGATTGCGGGGGGCTTCTGCTTCGCGATGGCGGCCGTGTGGCTACTGGCATCGGCGATGTCTGAACGCAAGATGCCACTGCTGCGGGTCACGCTGATGAGCCTCTGTATCGGGCTGGCGGTTGGCTCGCGCACAACGCTCGCACCGCTCGCGCTGCTGCTGATGCCCGCCTACCTGACGCTGCGCAGCTCCTATGCGCGCGAGCGCCTGCTGGTGGCGCTGGTCGTGCCGGTGGGCGTGTGCTGCGTGCTTTTGCTCGCCTACAACCAGGCGCGTTTCGGCAGCCCGCTCGAATTCGGCTTCTACCACCAGCTCGCGGGCATCTACGCGCCCGCAGCGCACTACGGCAGTGTCGGCTATGCGCTGGTGGGGTCGTGGCTGTACACGTTCAACCTGCCGCGCCTGCTGGCGGCGTTCCCGTTCATCCTGCTGACGCAGCTCTCGACGTATCCGCTGAGCCTGCCGGCGCACTACGAAACTACTGAAATTACGGGCGGCGTGTTGACGTTCACGCCGATCCTGGTCGCGCTGGGCGCGCTGCCGTGGCTGTGGCGAGCGCGGCGCGCCTGGCTGGGTCGGCTGGGAGCGCCGCTACTGGCGGTGGCGGTGGCGGGGGTGGCGACGCTGGTGCTCGTCGCCTACGGGGTGTTCGCCACGACCGAGCGCTACGAGGTTGATTTCTCCGCACTGCTGCTGCTCGGCGCACTGGGGGCGTGGCTGGCGCTCGCACACCACACACGCGGAGCGGCGCGCCGGCTGGTACAGATCGGTGGCGGCATACTGGTGATCTGGGGCTGCGTGACTGGCTTTGCGATTAGCTTCATCGGCTACGGCAACTACCTAGCCGTCGAACACCCGGGGACGTGGCGCGAGCTGCAGGACATCGGCTCGCCGCTGTCGGCAGTCCTCACCGGTATAGCCGGGCACCCGGTGCTCGTCGAAGTCGTCACCCCCGACCTGTTGGCCGCCAGGCCGGTGGGCTATACGACGCTTGGCACCGGCATCGATCAGTTTGGGCTCGGACCAGGCACGAAGGCCAACTTGACGATCGTTTCACCCGACGCGCGCACCGCGGTGCTGTCGCTGGAAATGACGCCAACGATCTACGCCGAAAGCGCCCAACAGGTCAGCGAGCAGACGAGCACCGAGGGTATGACCATCAGCGGACCCCGCCAGGCGCCGGCTGCGTATGTCGCGCACGAACACTCCCGGCGGGTGCGGATCCCGCTGCGGCTCTCGACGGGGGTGAACCGGTTCACGTTCGCGCCGATCGCCAGTACGCTGCTCTATCCCAATCCGAGGTTTCCCGAACGGGTGTCGGTGCTGCTGATTTCGCAGCTCACACTCGAAGGCCACTACTGATTCACCCTGCCGGCCCGGCCCGCTCGGGGTGAAAGATGACGTTGCGCAACAGCAGGAAGTTGGCGCTCGTCAGCACCCCGGCCGTGGCCAGGTAGACAACCTCGGTGGAGAGCCCGACGAGATGAGGCAGCAGCGAGGTGCTAAGCGCCGTCAGCCCAAACTGGCTGCCCGCGACGGTGAGGTAGCGACGCATTTGATGTGAAAAGGGCAGCGCGAAACGCTCCTCGTGAATCCATACGAAGGTACGTTGCAGGGTGTAGTGTACGCTGAGTTGCAGCACAAAGCCGATCGGCAGTGCGTAACGAAACGGAACACCAAGGACGACCGCTAGCAGGGTGGTGGTGAGGACGTAGACGAGCGCGACGATCGAGCCCGCGATCACGTAGCGCATCCCCTGTCCGAGCAGTCCCGAAGCGGGCGACAGCAGCCGGCGCACCGCACGTACAGCGGCAGACTCCCGCGGACGGGCAGTATCGGTTGGGGCAGTGTCGGTTTGGGCACTGTCTTTTTGCGCCCCGGCAGGCGGCCTGAGACGAGTCGCACTCATCGCCGGCAACCCTACCAAGCACCAAAAGCACAGGGGTCACCTCGCGGGCGCGCTGTATGTGAAAATGTTTCTTACCCCGCATACACCACCAGATTACGCGATTGCGCACGGGAATCGCTGTTTCTCAGTGGCGATTGGCGAATCGGAGACATGCGCACCCAACTGCGGCGAAGCGACCGCGGGCAGCCGCCAAAGGTCGTTGCAACGACACCGTTTGTTGGTATCTTTTCAATATGCGTTTAGTCGCTCTCGAGTCGTCCTGCGCCGTTTTCAGTAGCGCATATCCGACACCAACGGGGCCCAGCGGAGGTGGGGTGAAGTGAGCGCCATCTCGGTGGTTGACGACGGGGTTGAGCTGTTCGCCCCCACGCAGGACGTAACCGATCCGGAGCTTCTCGCTGGTGATCCCGACCCTCAACGAGCAGCTGACGATCACGGAGTTCGTGCGCTGGTGCCACGAAGGCTTCGCCGAGGCGGGCGTGGTGGGCGAGATCCTGATCGTCGACAGCTCCAGCGACGACACCGCGCAGCTCGCGCTGGCAGCGGGCGCGCGCGTGCTGCACGTGCCACAGCCCGGGATCGGAGTCGCCTACCGGAAGGCGTTTCCCTACGCGCGGGGGCGTTACATCTTGATGGGCGACGCCGACTGCACCTATGACTTCCGGCGCCTGCGCTCGTTCGTCGAGCGCTTTCGCGAAGGGTACGAGTTCGTGATGGGGTCGCGCTGGAAAGGCGGGATCGAGCCGGGTGCGATGCCGTGGCTGCACCGTTACCTGGGCACGCCGATCACGACGTGGGTCCTCAACCGCCTGTACTCGACGAGTTTTTCCGACATGCACTGCGGCATGCGCGGGGTGACGCGCGAGGCGCTGCTGGCGATGGACCTGCACTCGGACTCGTGGGACTTAACGGCGGAGATGATCGCCAAGGCGGTGCACATGGGACTGCGCATCACCGAGGTACCCGTGTCGCTGCTCAAGGACCGCGAGGGTCGCGTCAGCCACCACAAGCGCGTCGGCTGGTTCTCGCCGTGGAACGCGGCGTGGATCAACCTGCGCGCGATGTTCGTGTACGGCCCGGACTTCTTCCTCGTCAAGCCGGGGCTCGTCGTGTTCGCGCTGGGCCTGCTGCTCACTGTGCCGTTGAGCATCGCGCAGATCACGGTGGGCTCGGTCAAATTCTCGCTCTACTGGCTGCTGCTGGGCGCGACGCTCACCATCACGGGCTTTCAGGCGTTCCTGCTGGGCTGTATCGCGCAGGTCCTATTCGACTACCGCGAGCGCGCGCGGCAGCGCTGGCTGAAGCTGTTCGCGTACACGCGCAGCGTGATCGCCGCCGGCTCGGCCGCGCTGGTGGGATTGGGTTGCACGATCCCGCTGATCGTCTACTACGTCGAGCACGGCAAGACCGTGCCGAACTCCGCGCAAGACAGGCTGGGGGTCGCGGGTTTGACGCTGATCGTGCTGGGCTTCTCGCTGTTCACGTGCACGCTCGTGCTGCACGCGGCGGCGATCGCGACGCGGCGCTCGGTGCTGCCGGCGCTGGCGCGCGGGCCACGCGGTCTACGCGCGGGCGAGGTCCACGCGCAGCGGGTTGCACGAGGGGCGTAGGGAACACGCCGAGGCGTAATACATCAGACTTGATTTATTCCCCTTGGCGTATCAGCAAAGAACTCCTCTCCCTATCCCCTTCCCCGTCCTTCTCCCTCTCCCTACCCCCTTCCCCGTCCTTCTCCCTCTCCCTACCCTCTCCCACGCCCCGCCCCTCTCCCTTTCCCCCGCCCTATCCCCGACTTACCATCCCTCGCCACCTCCGTTCTACCCCCCGTCCCCACCACCCCCCGGCAACCCCGCAGCCACCGTCGCAATCCGGTGCGCATTGGCCATCGCCGAGATCGTGACGGTGCTCGCCGGCAGCGAGGGAAACACCGCTGCGTCGACGACGTGCACGCGCTGCCAGCCGCGCACGCGGCCAAGCACATCGCTTTGCAGCGCGCCGGGCACGCGCCGCATCGGCAGCGAGCCGCCGAGGTGGTTGCTCTTGCCGGGGCGCCCGAGGTGCGCGAGCCCGGGCACGGGCGCCATGCCGAGCGAGCGCGCGTGGCGCAGCAGGTGACGCGCGAGCCGGCGGACGCGTACGGCGGCAGGAGTGGTGTCGGCGCCGACCAGCCGCACGCCGGCGCCGTCGTAGCGCAGCTCGAGCCGGGGGGAGTCGTCGGAGTGCAGGAACCCTTGGACGACGACGAGGCGCCCGAGCGCGAACCCGAGCAGGCGCTCGACCGTGCCCGTGTCGAGCGCCACGCGCTTGGCCAGGGCGGCGAGCACGATGTCGTTGTAGCCGTAGACCTGCAGGTGGATGCTGCGCTTGGCGAGGCGTGTGTCGCCGGGGTCGACCTCGAGGAACACCTGCGCGAGCGTGTTGCCCTGGTGGGCGACGTCGACCCGTACGGCGCGGGCCGTGAGGGAGGGCAGCACGAAGTACTGGCTGTCCTTCAGCTCGCAGGTGGCGGGCGCGCGGCCGATCGACTCGAGCAGCAGCCGCGTCGAGGAGATCGCACCGCAGGCGACGAACACGCGATCGGCCTCGAGGCGCCCGCCGGCGGCAGGACGGCGGCGCTCGTGGAAGTCGATCGTCACGCTCGCGGGCGTCTCGCCGAGGCGGTCGACGTAGACGCCGGGGCGGTAGCGCACGCGCCCGGCGCGCACGAGCGTGTGCAGGGTGTGGGCGGCGTTGTAGACCGAGCCGTACGGGCAGCCGTACAGGCACAGGCCGCCGTAGCGGCAGCGGTGCTCGTCCGCCGGTGCCGTCGCGACCGCCAGACGTGAGGCGCCGAACGCGAAGCCGGCTGCGCCCAGCGAGTCGGCGTGGCGGCGCAGGTGGGCGAGCAGCATGCGCGCCTGGGGACCGCGGCGCAGGGCGCCAGGGGAGTCGGTGTAGAGCGGCAGGATCTCGGCCAGCTCGTCGCGCTCGGCGGCGACGGGCACGAAGCGCTGCACGGCTTCGTAGTGGGGCGCCAGCTCGGCGAGGGAGATGGGCCAGTCGGCGATGTCGGCCGCCCGGAACGGCAGGATCGACGCGCCCCACGCGTTGCTGAGGCCGCCGCGGGCGAGCGAGGAGAGCGCTTCGGCGCGCACGTTGGCGAGCGGCAGGTCGGGGTCGTCGTCGCGGACGTAGGGGAACAGCGACCCGAAGGCGGGTTTGAGCGGAACGTGGCCGACGTCGGCGGGGAACGCGTCGCGCACACGCGCGACCAGCTCGGCCGGCCAGCGCTCGGGCTCGCTGCGGGCGAGCGTGTCGAACGGCTCCATGCCCCCCGGCTCGATCGTGTCGCCGGCGTCGAGTACGAGCACGTCGCGGCCGGCGTCGCTGAGCGCGTGCGCGGCGGCCACCCCGGCGGGGCCGCTGCCGATCACCACGACGGTCACGGGGAACCCGCCGGGAGCGTGAGAGCGACGATCAGACCCCGATCGTCGGTGTCCGCGACGCCGGGCGGCGGCGGCGCGAAGACTGCCGCCGGAGCGGGGCGGCCGTCGGCGGTCGCGATCGCGTGAGCGAGCGGCGAAGTGAGCGTCTGCAGCGTTCGCCAGGTGCCGGGATGCCGGGTGGCGAGCAGGTTTTCAGCACCGGTGAAGCCGATCGCGAGGCCGGTCAAACAGCTCCAGGCGGCGAGCGCGCCGCCACCGAAGCGCACGAGCGCGCGGCGCCAGCCGCGGGGGGTGTGGCGCGCGAGCGCGAGCCAGGCGGCGAGCGCGCCGAACAGCAGCAGCGTCGTGAAGTCGACCTCGTAGCGCTCGCTGGTGGAGAAGAAGACGTAGGCGAGAAACAGCGCGCTCGCGGCGCCTGCGCCGGCAAGCAGCAGCAGGGGCGCCGCCAGTGCGCCCAGCGCGCGCGGCCGTCTGCGCCAGAGCCAGGGCAGCGCGGCGAGAAACGCCACGATCGGCGTCATCGGCAGCAGGCCGGCGACGGGTTCGTAGGTGAAATAGCCGACCGGCAGGACTCCGGGATAGGAGCCTGGGTGCAGCCCGCCGATCGAGACGAATGGGAACACGGCGAGCAGCTGCGGCGGGCTGAAGCCGTAAAACCACAGTCCGGGCAGCGTGTAGGCGAGCGCGCCGAAGCGCGCGGTGTGTTGATCGAAGCTGCCGGCGAGCTGGTACTTCGCTCCGTTCTGCAGTGGGCTGCCGAAGCGCGCTTGGTTGTAGGCGAGCAGCAGCACGCCGCACACCCCCAGCGGGGCGGCGAGCGCCAGCACGAGACCGCGCCGCGGGCGGGTGTGGCGCAGCGCACGGTAGACGGGCACGAGCACGACGGCCGCAAACGCGTATGTCGGCCGCGCGCCGGCGGCGAGACCGATGCACAGGCTCATCGTTGCCAGGCCCACCCACGAGCCGCGGCCTGCGCGCAGGGCGCGTAGCGCGAGCCAGACGCCGGCCATCGCAAAGCAGTAGCCGCCGGCGATCTCCTCCTCGTAGACGAGCGGGCGGCGCAGAATGAACGGCACCGCCGAGCCGAGCGCGAGCGTGCACGCTGCGAGCGCGCACATCCAGGTCGGCAGCGGCCCGATTTGCGCGAGCACGACGCGCAGTGCCGCCAGTGTGAAAGCGAGCCCGGCGATCGCGAAGATCGACGCCGTCAAGCTGGAGCTGGGCACGAAGCCCACCAGCTCCAGCGGCGCGACCAGCACGAGCGCGGGCGCGGGACCCCAGGGGATGAACAGCCTGCCGTGGTAGAGCGCGAGGTCTTTGTAACCGGCTTGGAAGGGGGCGTTCTGCACCGGGTTGTAGGGGTCGGCCAGCGCCAGCAGCCTGGCGGGCGCACGGCCGATCGAGAGGTGCAGGTGAAGCAGGGCACGCGCCAGCTGGTCGTAGCGCTCACCTGCGGGGCCGTGCAGCGACAGCGGGTAGGTGGAGCCGGCTGTCCAGAGGTAGAACACAGCCGCGAACAGGAAGACGGCGAGCAGGCTGAGACTTACGCGATCCATGCGCCATCCGCGCACGCGCGCGACCAGCTCGGCCGGCCAGCGCTCGGGCTCGCTCCGGGCGAGCCCGTCGAACGGCTCCATCCCGCCCGGCTCGATCGTGTCGCCCGCGTCGAGTGCCAGCACGGCGCAGCCGGCGTCGACGAGCGCATGGGCGGCGGCCACCCCGGCGGGGCCGGCGCCGATCACAACGGCGGTCACCGGGACCTGGCCGGGAGCGTGACGGTGGCGAGGATGCCCTCATCGCCGTTGTCCGCGACACCGGGCGGCAGCTGCGCGTCGAGCGTGAGGTGGTTCAGCCCGGGCCGTAGCTGCAGCGGGATGTACACGTGCCCGCCGCTCGGGGGCACGCGCGCGACGAGCGGGACGCGCCCGGAGTCGCGCACGAGCAGCGTGTCGGCGAGCCCGCCGCGCCGCAGGTTGCCGTTCGATTGCTGCACGATGGGCAGCAGTTCAGCCAACAGCAGCACGCGCCGCGCGTCCGGGGAGACGATGAGCACCTGCACCTGTTCGCCGACTTCCAGCAGCTCGGGACTTGAGAATTCCGCCAGCAGGGGGCGACCCTCGATGAGCGCGATCGCACGCGTAAGCGGCGAGCCGATTTCCTCCAGCGTGTGCCACGTGCCGGGGTGCTCGACCGCAAGCAGGTTGCTCTCGCCGGTGAAACTGATCGCCAGGCCCGTCAAGCAGCTCCAGGTGGCGAGCACGCCGCCCCCGAACTGGATCAAGCGCCGCGTGCGGCCGTGCAGGACACGCGACAACGCGAGCCACGCGGCGAGCGCGCCCAACAGCAGCAGCGGCGCGAAATCGACCTCGTAGCGCTCGGTGGCGGAGTAGAAGAAATAGAGCAAGAACAGCAGGCTGCCGCCGCCGGCGAGCGCCGCCAGCAGCAGCGGCGGGGCCAGCACGCCAAGCGCGCGGGCGCCTTCTCCAAACCCATGGCAGCGCGGCGAGGAACAGCACGATCGGCGTCATCGGCAGCAGTCCACCGATCGGTTCTGAGGGGAGGTACCCCGAGGGCAGACTTCCCGGGTAGGAGGTCGGATACGGCAGACCCGGGGCCGACCCGCCCACGGATACGAACGGGAAGAAGCCGAGCAGTCGGGGCGGGGCCAGGCCATAGAACCAGGCGCCGGGCAGCACGTAGCGCAAGTCGCCGAAGTGGTGCTGCTGCGGCGCGAAGCCGGTCAGCTGGTCAGTAACCCCGTTTTCCAGCGGCGCGCTGAAACGTGCCTGGTTGTATGCCAGCAGCAGCACCCCGCACGCACCGAACGGCACGATCAGCGCACCCAGCAGCAGGCGGCGAGACACACGCTTGCGCAGCGCATAGTAGACCGGCACCAGGATGACGCCAAGCAGCGCGTACATCGGTCGCGAGCCCATCGCCAGGCCCAGGCAGAGACTCGCCAGCGCGGGGCGCTTCCACGATACGCGCCGGCGGGCGAGAGCGGAGAGAGCAAGCCAGACGCCGGCCATCGCAAAGCAGTAGCCGCCGACGATCTCCTCCTCGTAGACAAGCGGCCGGCGCAGCACGAAGGGCAGCGCCGAGCCGAGTGTCAGCGTCAGAGCTGCAAGCACGCACAGCGCCGGGGGCACCCTGCCGATCTGCGCGAGCACGAGGCGCAGAATCAAAAACGCGAAGGACAGTCCGACGATCGTAAAGACGACGGCCGTCAAGCTCGACGACGGCCGCAGACCGAGCAGCTCGAGCGGCATAACGAGCGCGACGGCGGGAGCCGGCCCCCAGAGGACGAAAAGCCTGCCGTGGTAGAGCACCAGGTCTTTGTAACCGGCCTGAAAGGGCGCGTTCTGCGCGGGGTCGTAGGGATCCGCCAGCTTGACCAGCCCAGCCGGCGCGCGCCCAATCGAGAGGTGAAAGTGAAGCAGCGCGTCAGCCAGCTGGTCGTAGCGGTCAGCCGCGGCGCTGTGCAGTGAGAGCGGGATCGAAGAGCCGGCGGTCCACAGATAGAACAGCGCCCCGAATACGAACACGGCGAGCAGCGCGAGGCTCGCTCGATCGACGCGCCGTTTGCGCAGCGACGCAAACCGGCCACGCGTGAGACGCCGCCAGGCGCTCTGCCGCGCTGCGGTTAGAGCGCGTCGGCTGCGGCTCGCAGATCGCGTACGCTCCACCGACGCGGACCGGCAAGCGACAGGGTCCGCCTCTCCGCCGGGATGTTCGCGGCGGCTCACAGACCGCTTTCGGCGACATGCCCAACGTCGTAGTAGCGCGGGTGGTGGCTGGGACAGAAGTACGCCTGCTGTTCGGTGGCGGCGTCGTAGCGCACGAGCCATAGGCCTGTGCCGTCACTCATCCGCGTGCACGGTGGCGGCGCGTGCGGGGCGATCGCTTCGTGGATCATCATCACGCGACCCGGCTCGGGCAGGAACGTCGGAGTGGTCTTGACGAGCTCAAACCTCATGTGCGCGATATTCGCCAGCGGCAGGAGCCCTTCGAAGGAGAAGTCGGGGGCGATGCCCTGTTCGAGGGTGGCGACTACGACTTCCACGCCGCTGCGGCGCAGCGCCGCCAGCAGGCCGGGGACGTCGCCGTCGCGCTGCGGGCCGGCCACGAGGAAGCCGTCGTTGTTGTAGATGCGCACGCTGTCCGCAAACTCCTCGCCGGCGGGCAGCCGGTGCACAAAGCGCACTTCCACCGCGCCGCCGACGCCGAAGGTCGTGCCGAGCGTGTTGGCACACACCCCGAGCACCACGATGGCGGTCGCCAGCAGGCGTACGGGGCGCGGCAGGTGGACGATCCAGCCGGTGGCGATTACGGCGACGTAGGGCATCAGCGGCATGCCGTAACGGATGTCGTGCGAGGGCTGCAGGGTGATCAGCAGCCAGGCGAGGACCGCCCCGACGAAGAACTCCAGCCGGCGCGCGAGCACGACCGCCGGGCCCGAGCGAGCGCCCCAGGCCTCGCGGCGGTGGCGCACGAGCGTGATCGCCATCCAGGCGGTGCCCCCGGCGAGTAGCCCGAACAGCGGCGCCAGCAGTTGCGAGTTGAGGATGTTCCAGAAGTACCAGGCGAAGTTCGCCGGCGACAGCGTCGGTGGGACATCGCCCAGCGGCACGCCCTGGTGCGGGCTGGCGTCGCGCACGAAGGTCTTGAATTCGACGAGGTGGTCGAGGTACCAGGGGACGGCGATGAGCAGCGCGATCGCGGCGCAGAGCGTCAGGCCGCGACGGTTCTCGCGCCAGCCGCCGCGTAGCAGCGTGATCAGGACGACGCCCGCGACGAACTGGGCGAACTGGACCTTGATCAACATTCCGCCGCCGATCGCCACGCCCGCGAGCGCTGCGTAGCCGACGCGGCTGAAGTCTTCGCAGGCGAGCAGCAGCCAGATCGTGACCGCCACGAGCGCTGTCTCGGGAGCATCGAACATGAACACGTGCAGCTGCGCGATCAGCAGCGGCGAGCCGAGCACGACGAGCACCGCGAGCAGCCCGGCACGGGCGTCGAACAGCAGCCGTCCGGTGCGGTAGACGCCGAGCGCGAGCAGCGGCACGAAGACGACGTTCTCGCCGATGATCGGCGCAGAGACGCTAACGCTGCCGATGAAGGTCGCGACCGCGCCGACGAACGCGGCCAACGGCGGGTAGGGCGAGGCGTAGTTGAACGGCCCCAACCAGTTGCCCGCGGCGAGCATTTGGTGGAACTGCAGCGCGGCGTACAGGTGATCGCCGGCGTCGTAGATCGGGATGCTGGTGTCTTGTGTGAGCCACCAGCAGGTCAGGGCGATGAAGCCCACCGCGGCGGCGATCGCCCCCCACCCGTACCGGCTCCAGCTCGTCACGCCGGCGCGCACGCTCAGCTGCTCGGCGGCGGCGCCGGAGGTCGAGAGCGTGCGCTCGGGCGAGGCGGCCGACGCCTCCATCACAAGCCCGGCGACGGTGTTCTAACTCGCGGCGGCATGCTCGCGCCGAAGCTATCCGAAGGCGGATCCAAATACCAGTCTCAGACCACTAGTCGGGAGTGTTTGTCTCCGACTTGCCGGCGGAAGCGAGCCGCCTACCTAGGATCGGAGCGTGGCTGTGGGTGTCTGCGCGATTACGGGGGCAAGCGGATACGTGGGCTCGCGTTTGGCGGGCCAGCTCGCCGGTGCGGGCTGGCAGGTGAGGGCGCTGTGCCGTCCGGGGTCGAGCCTCGCGGACCCGCGTTTCCAGCGTGCTCCGTTCACGCTCGGGCAGGACCTCGCGCCGGCGGCACTGGCGGGAGCCGACGCGCTCGTGCACGCGGCGTACGACTTCCGACCGACGGAGTGGGAGGAGGTCGAGCGGGTCAATGTGCAGGGCACGCGCCGCCTGTTGGCGGCGGCGCGTGCGGGTGGGGTGGGGCGGATCGTGTGCCTGAGCACGGTCGCGGCATTTCCGCGCGCACGCTCGATGTACGGCCGCGCGAAGCTCGAGATCGAGCAGCTTGCCGTGCAGGCCGACGCGGCGGTGGTGCGCCCGGGGCTGGTCTGGGGCGAGCAGGGCGCGGCGATCTTCGGCGCGCTGCGCCGCGCGGTGCGGATGCTGCCGGTCGTGCCGATGCCGGCGCCGGGCGACCTGCCGCTGATGCTCGTGCACGAGGACGACCTCGCGCTGTTCGTGCAGCGACTGCTCGAAGACAACTGGCCGCCGGGGTCAGAGACGCGAGGGCCAGAGGGACGGGAGCCATGGGCACGAGAGCCGCAGTTGCAGGCTCCGGAGCCGCCGGCGTCACAGGAGCCGGGCCCGCGCGGGCTGTACGTGGTGGGCTCGGCGCAGACGCTGACCTTCGTGCAGCTGCTACATTCGCTCGCGCCGCCCGGCGGCGCACGCCCGCGCGTGGTGTCGCTGCCGTGGCGACCGGTGTGGCTGGCGCTGCGCGCGCTCGAGCGCACCGGCGCGCGCCTGCCGTTCCCCAGCGACCGCCTGCTCAGCCTCGCGACCGCCGACCGCGATCCGCGCGTGCACGCCACCGCGCGCGCAGACCGTTATGGCGTCAAGTTCAGGCCGTACGCGCCGGCCCGCAGCGGCTCATGAGCTTTCGAGCAGCCGCGGCAGGACCTGCTCGGCGATGCGCCGCTCGTAGGCGGCGTGCCCGTAGGGCTCGACGAGCGCGGCGGCGCGGGCGGCATAGTCCGCGGTGGGCGTGTCGAGCGCATCGCGCAGCGCGCTCGCCAGGTCTTCGCTGACCAGGCGCGGGTCGAGCGTGTGTGCAAGCGCCAGCGCGACGTAGGGGCCGGGCGCCGGGGTGCTCACCAGCTGGCAGCCCTCGGCGAGCGCCTCGAGCTGGATCAGCCCGTAGTCCTCGCGACGGGCGCCGCAGAGGAAGGCGCGCGTGCGGCGCAGCAGCGCCCGCAGGCGCTCGGGCGCGAGCGAGCCGGCGACGCGCACGTCGGGATCGGCGGACAGCTCGAAGCCCGCCTCGCGCAGCTGCTCGAGGCCGATGCCGACGACGTGCAGCTCCTCGCCGGGGCGGCGAGCGCTGCGCCACGCGGCGAGCACGCGATCGAAGCCCTTCTTGTGAGGGTTGCCCGCGTAGGTGACCGCGGCGATGTCGCGCTCGGGCTCGGCCTGGACAGGCGGTGCATCGCCGCGTGCAGCGCTCCCGCCCGCGCCGCCGCGGGTGACGGCGGCAGCGGGAGCGCGGTCCGCCGGCTGGTGCACCGCGAGGTCCAGCGGCGGGGGCACCACGACCGCGCGCTCGGCGCAGCTGGGAACCGCAGAACACGCCTCGGCGAGCCCGCCCTCGCTCCAGGGCAGCAGCAGCGGCGCTTCGCGCAGGCGGCGGCGCTCGAGCGGACGCTGCCAGAGCCCGTGGCGCCCGGGGCGGTTCGCGGCGGCGGGGGCGTCGAACAGGATCGCGCCGGGCCGCGGCCAGAGCAGCGCGGCGGTCGTCGAGGAGTACACGACGGCGTGCGGCGGCACGTGCCGCAGTTCGGCGAGCGTCGTGCGAGCGGCATAGGCGGCCGCGCGCGCCCACAACAGGTCGGTGAGCATCAGCGTGCGCACGTTCGGCGGACGGTTGGTGTGCGCGAAGGTGACCTGCGCGCCGGCGCGTTGCAGCGCTCGCGAGAGCGCGTCCTCGGCGATGCGCAGGCCGGAGGTCGCGCCGAACTTGACGAACATGATGTGACGGTGGCTTTCGAGCCGTTCCTCGCGCACCGCCCCCAGGGTAGGGCGCGCGACTGCGCTGCGCAGCGTGCGGTGCTCGGGTTGCAACGCCCCGAGCGGAGTCCTCGGGCGGCGGCGCCGCTGCAGGCAACACCCCGCGCAGGGGCCGTCAGGCGGCGGCGCCGCCGGAGCGCTCGGGCACCAGCGTCTTGAAGCCGGGGGTGCGCTGCAGCGCTATCGGGCGCAGCGGGGAGGTGCGCATGACGTAGAAGCGCACGCCATCGCGGGTCTCGATCGCGGCGACGGCGGCGTGCTGGCGACGCCAGGCGAGCGCCCAGATGATCGCGAAGCCGGCGCCGATCCCCGGGATCTGGGGGGCCAGGAAGGCAAGGCCGCCGGCGAGCACGGTGAACAGCAGCAGCGGCCAGAGCCGGTTGAGCATGATCGCCCCGGGTCGCTGCTCGGGCAGCGCGGTGCTGGCGCGCGCCGCGGCGAGCAGGCGCGCGATCGGGGGGCTCGTGTCGGCGCGGCGCCCGAGCACGGAGCCGATCAGCGCGGCGAGCACCCACCAGCCGGCGGACAGCAGCGCGAGACGGGTTTCAGACGCGCCGGCGGCGGCGAGCAGCGCCACTGTCGCAAGCGCCGTCGCGGCGCCGGCGCTGAGCAGAACGGTGGTCTTGAGGAAGTCGACGAAGCGCACGCGCGGGGCCCTCAGAGCAGGGCCTCGAGCAGCTGGCGCACCCCGTCGGGCCCGTCGATCGTGAGGTCGGCCTGCTCGATCAGCTCGCTCGGGGCTTCCTCGGAGCGGACCGCGACACAGAGCGCGCTCCCGAGCTTGCCTTCGCTCGCGAGCGCGCGCAGACCGCGGAAGGCGTCGAGGTCGGTGGTATCGTCGCCGGCGTAGAGCCCGGCGTGGAAGGGCGGGTTGGCGCCGTCGAGCAGCGCGCCGACGCCGAGGCTCTTGTCGAGCGCGACGGGTGGGCGCACCTCGAGCACCTTGCGCCCCCAGTGCACCACCAGGCCCTCCGCCTGCGCGCGCTCCGCGATCGCCTGCACCGCCGCGGCGGCGGCCTGCTCGTCGGGGGCGCCGCGCCAGTGAAACGCGGCGATTGCGTCCTTGTCCTCGCTGCGCACGCGTAGGCGCTGGTGCTCGCCGGTGTAGACGCGGGCGGCGAACGCGCGCACGCGCTCCGCCCAGGCGGCCAGGTCGGGGTCCAGCTCGGGGCGCGTCGCGCCGGCGCGCAGCAGCTCGGCGCCGTGGTTGCCGACGTAGGCGATGCTGCCGATCGCGACGACCTGGCGCGCGCTTGCGGCGCGGCGCCCGCTGACGCAGCCGACCAGCCCGTAGCGCTTGGCGATCTCGATCAGCAGCGAGCGCGTCGCCTCGGGGACGTGGGCGTCGGTGGCGTGGCGCACGATCGGCGCGAGCGTGCCGTCGATGTCGAGCAGCACCGCGGAGCGAGCGGGATCGCAGCGCAGCGGCTCGAGCGCCTCCACGAGCGTTGCGGCAGGGGACACGGTCCCTAGTATGCCCCACGATGGTCGCGAGCAGGCCCGTCAAGCTGATGTTCATCGGCACCGCCGCGGGCCTGTTCAGCGGCATTTTCGGGGTGGGGGGCGGCACGGTGATCGTGCCGCTGCTGGTGCTGTGGCTGGCCTATGGCGAGCGGGAGGCCACGGGAACTTCGCTGGCGGCAATCGTCTGCATCGCATCGTTCGCCACCGCGACCCAGGCGGCGTACGGGAACGTTCGCGTCGTGGACGGACTGCTCGTGGGTGTGCCCGCGGTCGGCGGCGTGGTGTTCGGGGCGTGGCTGCAGCAGCGTCTGCGCAGCCGCACGATCGCGTTGCTGTTCGCGTTCGTGCTCGTCGCGAGCGCCGTCGAGCTGGTGGTGCACTGATGCCGGCGACACCCCGCGGGACGGTGGTCGGCGCGCTGGCGATGGGACTGGGCGATGCGCCGGCCGGCGGCGTCGCAACGGAGAGCGCGCGACGATGATCGGCGCGATCGCAGTCGGCCTCGCGGGCGGGGTCGTCGCCGGTCTGCTGGGGGTGGGCGGCGGCGTGCTGTTCGTGCCGGGGTTGGTGATCTTCCTCAACCTCACCCAGCACCAGGCCGAGGCGACGTCGCTGCTGGCGATCGTGCCCGTTGCGCTCGTTGGCGCGGCGCGTCAGGACCGTTATGGGAACGTGCGTCGCAACGACGCGCTGCTGCTCGGGCTCTTCTCGGCGGCGGGCGCCGCCGGAGGGGTCGCGCTCGCGAACTCGGTGTCGGGCAGGGTGCTGCAGATTGGCTTCGCGCTGCTGATGGTCGCGGTGGCCGCGCAGCTCGTGCGCAGGACGCTTGGGCGGCCGTCGCCAGACGAGTGAGGAGCGGGGAGGGCGCGCCGCGGCGGCGTCGATGTCACTGCGTCCCAGCGCCACCGCGCGTGCGCGTGCACGCCCTACACGCACGCCCCACAAGTACCGTCTTATAGGACTATCCTGTTGCGCTGGATGAGCGCACAGGCACCGACGGGCGCGCCTCGCGCCACCGACAGGTCCGGACGGCCGCTGCGCGTGGCCGTCGTCGGCCTCGGGCTGATCGGGCGCCAGCGGGCCGAGGCGCTGGCACGGATCGAGGGCGCGACGCTCGCGGCGACGGTCGACCCGTTCCAGCAGGGCCTCGGCGAGGGCACGGCGAGCGCGAGCGCCGCCGGGCACGCGGGCGGCGCGCAGGCAGCTCGCACCGGGGACGCCGGCGCGGGGATGGCCGACACGTGGGTCACGAGTGCGAGCACGGTCGGCACACGGAGCGCGCTGCGGCACGCGGTGCTGGTGACGACGGGCGTTCCGCATTACACAACGTTGGCGGAGCTGCCGCCGGAGAGCTATGACGCGGCGGTGGTGGCGGTTCCGCACGACCGGGCGCCGGCCCTCGCGGCGAGCGTGCTCGAGCAGGGCAAGCCGATTCTGATCGAGAAGCCGCTTGGCATGAGCGCGCGCGAGGCACGCCGGCTGGAGGCGCTCGCGGACGGGCTGCAGGCGCCGAGTTTCGTCGGCTACAACTACCGCTTCCTGCCGGCGATCGCCGAGCTGCTGCGCCAGGCGCGAACGGGCGCGCTTGGCGAGCTGCGCAACGTGGATTTGCTCGTCGGCCACGGCGGCCACCCCGATTCGGCGAAGGGCTGGAAGCTCGATCCGGCACGGGCGGGCGGCGGGGTGCTGCTCGACCCGGGAGTGCACCTGCTCGACCTGCTGCTGCGTGTCGCGCCGCAGGCGAGCTGCACGGGGATCGAGGCGACGCGGGGGTTCTGGGGCACGGGCATCGAGGAGGATGTCGTGGCGACGTTTCGTGCAGGGCAGTTGATCGCCACGGTGCGCGTGTCCCACGTTCGCTGGGTGAACACGTTCCAGCTGGAGGTTTTTGGGGAGAGCGCTTACGCGCTCGCGGAGGGTCGCGGAGGCAATTACGGCGCGATGACCCTGAGAGTCGGGCGCCGTTGGGGATGGAACGAACCCGGCGCGGCGTCGCAGCGCGCGAGCGAGACCGTGCACGAGTTCGGCGCGCGCAACGACAGCCTGCGCGACGAGCTGGCCGCGGTTGTCGCGCGCTGGCGCGGCGGGCCGGTGAAAGACGCGGCGCCGGGGGCACAGGCCGAGGACCCGCAGCCGGCGACGATGAGCGAGGCGCGACGGGTCACCGAGCTGTGCGGGCAGCTCTATCCGCAGATCGGGGGACGAGGCGACGTGACTTGAGGGGGGCGCGAGTGGGCAGTTGACGCCCCCACAGCGAGGGGCCCCAGGCCCCTCGACCCCAAAACAAAAACGCACCGCGCGCGGCAACGGTCAGGTCCTGCGGTACCACGCCACCAGGTCGGCGCCCCGCAGTTCGCGCTCCCATTGCTGCGTGCGCACCGCGCCGACGAAGCCGACAAGCAGGTGCGAGGCGGTCGCGACGTTGATCGGCTGCAGGCCAGCGCCGCGCGCGGTCGCGGTGAGTGAGTCGGCGGAGAAGAACGCCAGATGCTCGCGCTTGAGCGAGTGGTAGTGGGGCCCGAACACGCGGGCCTCGGGGCAGTCGATGTTGGGCGTCTTGACACCGAGCACGCCGCCGGGTCGCAGGATCTGCGCGACGCGCCGCAGAAAACCGTCCGGGTCGGCCAGGTGCTCGATCAAGTCGAACAGCGTCACGGCGTCGTAGCGCGACTCCCAGTCCTGCCAGTGCTCCTCGAGCGTGCCACCGTAGGTGCCCACACCGAAGCTGCGCTCGGCGACTGCGCGGGCGTGCGCGGAGACCTCCAAGCCGTCGTGCTCGTAGCCGGCCTCCCCGAGCGCCAGCCGGAAGTAGCCGTAGCCCGAGCCGATATCCAGCACGCGCCCGCGCTGAAGACCGGTGCGGGCGCGCATCTCGCGCACCTGGCGCGCGGCCTTCTCCTGGCGCCAGACAGACTGTGCGGTGTAATCGCCGTAGCCGCCCGCCCGGAGCTTGTCGCCCTCGAAGTAGTCCTCCTCGTAGACCGGCGGCTCGGTCTCGCGCGCAAAACAGCGGCCGTCCCAGCGCACGAGCCACCCGTGGCGGGGACCGGAGCCCTCGCAGACGGCGACCCCGTAGGCAGGTGTCTCGGCGATCGCCGCGTGCCAAAGGCTGCCGCTGCGTCCCTGCGGGCCGACTCCAACAGGTCCTGCCGCCGCCGTGGGCGCAGACGGCGGGGGGCGCAGCTGCGCCCAACCGTCGCGCAGCCGCTGCAGCAGATCGGGCGCGTTGCTGCGCCCCGCCAACGCGAGCCAGCGGTCGAACTCGTCGCGGTCGAGGTTCATCAGCCGCAGCAGGCCGTTCTCGAAATGGTCGTCCGTGTCGCGGTAGTGCAGGGCGCCGGCGGGGGCGCTCAGCGCAATGCTCGTTACGCCATCCCGAGCGGCACGGGTACTCACGACGCGCTCCGCAGGCGGCTGCGACGGGCGATCATGTGCAGCAGCAGCGTAAAGCCGAAGGTTTGAAAGCCGAGCACGACCAGCAGCAGCCCGAGGACCGAGGAGTACTGGATCGCCGACAGGCGAAAGTCGTTGCTCAGCCAGCGCGCGAGCAGCACCGCGTTGGGCGCCGCACCCGCGATGACGAGCAGCGCGCTGGCGAGCATGCCCCGGTTGTAGGTGAGCCGCGTGAGCAGGCGCTCGGTCTGGCTGGGGTCGAAGTCGTAGAAGACGCGCGCGAGCAGGGCGAGCTGGAGCAGGCTGTAGCCGACGGTCGCGGCGACGGCGCCGAGTAGCATCCAGTGCAGGTTGAAGCCGACGCCGAGCGTGGTGAAGGGACCGCCGGTGAGCGCGGCGGCGAGCAGCAGGCCGAGCGCGAGCAGCACGGCGCCGGGGCGCAGCAGGAAGAAGTCGGGTGCGTAGAGGAACATCACACGCAGGCTGTTCCAGCCGGCGACCCACGGCGTCCGCCAGCCACCGCGCTTGAGGTGGCTTTCGCGCCCATCGCGGTCCTTCCAGAAGCGCACCGGCACCTCGGTGGTGCGCATGCCGAGCTTGTGTGCCTTGAGGATCATCTCCGAGGCGTACTCCCAGCCTTGGGACTCGAGTTCCATGCGCCCCAGCGCGTCGCGTGTGATGGCGCGCATGCCGCAGTGGATGTCGCTGAAACGGGTGCCGTAGATCGCGTTGAACGCGAAGGTGGTGGCGGGCGAGCCGAAGTAGCGGTGCAACGCGGGCATCGCGCCGGGCTCGATCTCGCCCTTGGTGCGCGTGCCCATCACAAAGTCGTGACCCGCACGAATCGCGTCGATGAAGCCGTCCAACTCGCGAAAGTCATAGGTGAGATCACAATCGCCGAGGATCGCGATCGGACCGCGGATGTGGGGGATCGCGTCGATGTAGGCACGCCCGAGCCCGCGCAGCGGCACTCCGATCACGCGGGCGCCGTGCGCAGCTGCGATCGCCGGTGAGCGGTCGCTGGAGGAGTCGACGATCAGCACCTCGCCGCGCACACCCGCCGCGGCCAGCCCTGCGGTGCACCAATCGACGAACTCGCCGATCGTCAGCTCCTCGTTCAGACAGGGCACGACGATCGAGACTTCGACCTCCTGGCGGGCGGTCCGCTCGCGCGCGAACGCGTGGTGCGGCGCGCCATGGCGGACGTCTGCGCCGAAGGGAGTGGGAGTCGCAGGAGCCACCGTGCGCATGCGCGGGCATCGTACCTGTTTTTTTTGTATGATTTTAGATGTTGGTGTTGACTTGTCGAGCGCCCGGGCGGTGCTTGGCACCGCGCTTGCACCAGTCGCCGAGGACGCCCGCAGGCGGGCGCGCCCGGGACGCGCCACCTGCGCGCGCCTGGGTGGCGAGGCACACACGGGATCTTCTAGACTGGGTGCCATGGGACTCGACAACCCAATCCATATCGCCTTCATCGTCGTGATCCTGCTCTTGATCTTCGGCGCCCGGCGGCTCCCGGAAATCGGCCGCTCGCTGGGCAGCGGGATGCGGGAGTTCAAGGACTCGATCAGCGGCGAAGCCAAACAACAGCCGACACTGACGCACGCCGTTCAGCAGGCGCCAGTCGCCCAGCCACAGCAGCAGCCGGTCGCCCAGCCGCAGCAGCCGGTGGCGCCACCGCCGGTCGCGGCGCCCGCGGGGGCCGCGCCGCCGCCGGCGCCGGCGCCGGCGCCGAGCGAGCCGCAGCAGGGCTGACACGCCAAACCCCGCCCTCGGCCGGCGTCTTCACCCGACGCTGCGCTGCGCACCGTGCATGCCGGGCCAAGGCCGCGCGGGGCGCTGCGCGATCGCGGTTTTCGCGATTGTGTCTCTCACCGTTCTGCATCGAATGCGCTTTGTAGCAAACGAGCGAGAATGGTGAAAAACGTCTCTCACCGACGGTGAAGGTTAATGATTTTGTGGTCGAATTGGAGGCTGGTAGATTGTCCGCGGGATGCCAGCCAGGACGAGTCTGATCACACGAACGACCTGCAGGATCTGCGGTTCTCCTGAGCTGGCGCCGGTGCTTTCGCTGGGCAGCCAGCACATCGCGGGTGCCTTTGCCGAGCCCGACGGGGAGCAACCGGTCGCGCGACGGATTCCGCTCGAGCTGGTTCGTTGCGACATGACCCGCAATCAGGAGGGCTGCGGCCTGGTTCAGCTGCGACACACGGTTCCGGGAATGATCCTGTACCGCTCCTACTGGTATCGAAGCGGCGTGAACCGCACGATGACGCGCAATCTGCACGAGATCGCACAGCAGGCCGAGGAGCTGGTCGGATTGCGGCCTGGCGATCTGGTCCTCGACATCGGCTGCAACGACGGCACGCTGATGGACGGGTATGAGACGCCCAGCCTCGAGTACCTCGGGTTCGACCCTTCCGACGTCGGGCGTTACGCGGTCGCCAAGAACTATGAGGTGATGCGTAATTTCTACTCGTACGAGCTGCTGCGCGAACGCCACGCCGACCGGCAAGCACGCGTGATCACGAGTATCGCGATGTTCTACGACCTCGAAGACCCGCGCAAGTTCGTGGCCGACGTCGAGCGGGCGCTCGCGGACGACGGCGTGTGGGTGATGGAGCTGCACTACCTGCCGGCGATGCTCGAAATGAACCAGTTCGACGCGATCGTGCACGAGCACCTGGAGTACTACTCGCTCGCGGTCATCGAGCGGCTGCTGGGCGAGGCCGGGCTGGGCGTGGTGCGGGCCGAGCTGAACGGGATCAACGGGGGCTCGCTGCGACTCTTCATTCGCCGCGCGGGCCGGTTCGCGCCGCAGGAGCGAGACGCCGAGGTACTGCAGCGGCTGCGCATCCGCGAGTTCGAGCTGGCGCTGGACGCCGCCGACCCATACGACGAGTTTGCCACCAACGCCGAGCGAGTGCGGGTGGAACTGGCGGCGACCTGTCGCGAGCTGGTGCAGGCAGGCAAGACGATTCACATCTACGGCGCCTCGACGAAGGGCAACACGATCCTGCAGTACGCCGGAATCGACCGCACGCTGATCCCCTACGCGGCGGACCGCAACCCCGACAAGCACGGCTCGGAGACGATCGGTACGAACATCCCGATCGTCAGCGAGGAGCACTCGCGCGAGCTGCGGCCGGACTACTACCTGGCACTGCCATGGCACTTCATGGACGAGTTCCTGCAGCGCGAGCGCGAGTTCGTCGACCGCGGCGGCAGGTTCATCGTGCCGATGCCCACCGTCAGGATCGTTCCCGATGCGGCGAGCACGGCGGCGGGGGCGAACGTCCACGCAGACGCGGTCAAGCAAGAGGTGTGATTCGCATGGCGGCGGTAGGCGTGTGAGCCGCCTCGTGGCGGTCGCGAGCGGGTACTCGGCGGTGCGCACCGCAGCGGGGCGCGCGCAGACCGGATTTGGGGGGCAAGCGCGGTGAGCGTCGCAGCCGGCGCGAGCACGCCGATCAGGCTGTCAATCTGCATCCCGACGTACAACTTCGGCGAGTTCATCGGCGAAACGCTCGAAAGCATCCTGCCGCAGGTGCTCGCAGGCGTCGAGGTGGTGATCCTCGACGGCGGCTCGACCGACGACACGGAGGCGGTGGTGCAGCGGTTTCAGGAGCGGTTCCCCGCCCTGCGCTATCACCGGCGTGCCGAGCGCGGCGGGATCGATCGCGACATGGCGCGAGCGGTGGAGCTGGCGCGCGGCGAGTACTGCTGGCTGTTCAGCAGCGACGACGCGATGAAACCGGGCGCGATCGGGCTGGTGCTCGACGAGATCGGCGGTGGGCTCGACATCTACCTCGGCGGCATGACGCTCTCCACATGCGACATGCGACCGCTGGGGGACCAGCCGATTCTCGACGCGCCGGCGGGCACGACGTTCGAGCTGGCGAAGGACCGGGACCGGCGGAGGTTCTTCGAGCAGGCACAGACGACGACGGCGTTCTTCAGTTTCCTGGGGTCGGTGATCTTCAAGCGCGCCCGCTGGGAGGAGGTGGCGCTCGACGAGCGCTTCGTGGGCAGCTGCTGGGCGCATGTGGCGCGGATCTTCACCCTGATGGGAGGGGAGCTGCGCGTGAAGTACCTCGGCAGATCGCTGCTGTGGAAGCGCTGTGACAACGACTCGTTCATGGACAGCGGCCTGATTCGCCGGTTTGCGATCACGATCGACGGCTACCACCGGCTGGCGCACACGTTCTTCGCGCCGGACAGCCTGGAGGCGCACCACATCCGCCGTGCGGTGGCGGCGGAGTTCCCGCCGCAGACCGTGCTGTACGCCAAGTGGGTCGGTGGGGCCGCGCCGCCGGAGGACCGGGCGCTGCTCGAGCGCCTCGTGGACACGGTCTACCAGGACCCCTCGCCGCGCAACAGGCTCTACCGGCGCATCTACAAGCTCGCGCCGACGTCGGCGTTCAAAGGCCTCGCGGCGCGCGTGACGCACGTATACACGACGGGCGCCGAACACTAGGCTCGCCGGCAACGCACTGCGGCGGCTACGCTGGCGGCACGATGCGGCGAGGAGCAAGGTGCACGACGACGATGCTGTGCGCGCTGCTGCTCGCAGGCGCGAGCAGCAGCTGCGGATCGGTGACCGACACCGCCGCGCGGACGCCGGCCGCACGTAACTGCGCCGAAGCAGTGGTGGAAGCGCTCGAGCGCGTCGGGCGCAACGTGTACGAGGAGTCGGCGGGCGGGCGCATCGCACAGCAGGCGGCGTACCGCCTGCAAAACACGCCGGCGCTGGCGCAAGCAGTCGCGGCGGGGAACGCGAGCGCTGCGCGGCAGGTGCTGCGGGGCCTGCTGCTGAACCAGATCGTCAGCGCGCAGGTGACCACACGCGACGGACGCGTCCTCGCACGGGTGACGCGCGGCGCGGCGGGCATCGCGCCGACGAGCGGGCAGCTGCGAGTGGACGGCGCGGCGGTTGGAGGATTCGCGGTCGCGGTACAAGGGGCTAACGGCTATGCCCAAACGGTGTCGGGACTGACGGACACACAGGTGCTGGTGCGCAGTGGCAGGCGCGTGCTACACAGCACGCTCACGCCGGCGGCGGCGCTGGAGCGCGCCCTGGGCAGCGGCGCGAGCACGCGGCGCACGGTGACGTTCCGCGGGGTCGACTACCGCGTTGACACATTTGCGGCAACGGCGTTCCCCACGGGAGCACTGAGCGTGACGCTGCTCGTGCCGCCCGCATTGGTCGTGCCAATCTGCGCGGGCGCGGCAGCCAGAGCCAGCGTAGCGGTAGCGCAAGCGGACACGTGGGGCCATGTCGCCGAACGTGTGTACTACGCCGAGCACGCAGGCAGCAAAGCGGAACTGCTGCGCAGCGACGTGGAACGCTCGCGCGCATTTCGCGAAGCGGTGCTGGCGGGCAACGCAAAGGCGACACGGGCGGCGATCGTCGGCTTCTTCCGCAGCCACCTGCACGTCGTGCGGGTGCGGGTGATCCGCGAAGGCAAGCTGCTCGTAGATGTAGGCGGGCCGCACGTGCTGGGTCCGATCGCAGGCGTCGTGCGCAATGCACACGGGCGCGTGGCGGCGCGCTTTGAGATGGCGATCCAGGACGACCTCGGCTTCACGCTGCTGGCACGAACGTTCACGGGCGCACAGAGCGTGATGCAGGTGGGAGCGCACGAGGTGATGGGCACGCTGCACCCCGGACCGGCGTCGATTCCCAAGCGCGGCCGGGTGTCCTACGACGGAAGCGACTACGAGGCCTACGCGTTCGACGCGGAAGCGTTCCCGTCGGGAACGCTGCGGATTTCACTGCTGTACCCGGCGATGTAGTAACCAGCGGGGCGCCCGAGCATCCTCCCCCGGCGCGCCCAGATGCGCGCGCGCCGGCTACACCAGACTGGTGGTCATGCGCTGGACCTCCTCCAGCGAGGTGAGGCCGGCGCGGACCTTTTCGATGCCGTCGTCCTGCAGCCGGCGCATGCCTTCGCGAGAGGCCGTCGCGGCGATTTCGTCGACGGAGGCGTGCTGGAGGATTTGGGTGCGGATCGCTTCGCTGACGGTCATCACCTCGTAGATGCCGACGCGACCGCGGTAGCCGGAGTTCGAGCAGCGCGAGCAGCCGACGGGCTCATAGGGCTGGATGTCGGCGAGTCCGTACTCGAGCAGCACCGCTTCGGGAAGGTTGGCGGGACGCTTGCAATGGGGACAGAGCATGCGCACGAGGCGCTGAGCGACGATGCAGTCCACGGCAGAGGAGACCAGGAACGGCTCGATGCCCATGTCGGTGAGACGCCCGAGCGCGCTGGGGGCGTCGCGGGTGTGCAGCGTGGAGAGCACGAGGTGCCCCGTCAGCGCGGCCTCGACCGCGATGTGGGCGGTCTCGCGGTCGCGGATCTCGCCGACCATGATCACGTCGGGGTCGGCGCGCAGCATCGAGCGCAGACCGGTCTCGAAAGTGACACCGGCCTTGACCGCGACCTGCATCTGCTTGACACCGGCGATGCGCGACTCGACCGGGTCCTCGATCGTGAGGATCGAGCGGGCGCCGTCGTTGAGCACGTTGAGCGCCGCGTAGAGCGTGGTGGACTTGCCCGAGCCGGTGGGGCCGGTGACGAGCACGGCGCCGTGGGGTCGGTGGATGGCGCTGTCGAAGTGCTCCTGTTCGGCGGCCTGCATGCCAAGCGACTCGAGGTTCTGGACGACCACGCCCTTGTCGAGAATGCGCATCACCGCGCCCTCGCCGTGTACGAGCGGGAGGGTGACGACGCGGATGTCGATGCGGCGGCCTTCGACGTTCAGCGCGAGCCGTCCGTCCTGGGGGACGCGGCGCTCGGAGATGTCGAGGTCGGCCATGATCTTGATCCGCGAGACCATGCCGGCGGCCATCCGGCGGCGCACGGTGGCGGTGTGGCAGAGGACGCCGTCCACGCGGAACATCACCTGTGTGTCGCCCTCCTCGGGATTGACGTGGATGTCCGAGGCGCCCTGCTGGACGGCTTGGGCGAGGATCGAGTGCACGAGCTTGATGATCGGTGCGTCCTGATCGGCCTCCTCGGCGAGCGCGGCGTCGAGCGACTGCTGCTCGTCGTCCTCGACGATGTCTTCGATCGAGCCCTCCAGGCGGGCAAGGCGGGAGGCGAGCAGGTTGACGTCCTCGGCCGACGCGGCGGCGACACGCACGCGATGGTTGGTGATCATCGCGATGTCGTCGATGCTGAGGATGTTGGTCGGGTCGGCCATCGCGAGCAGCAGCGCGCCGTCCTCGGTGAAGCTGACCGGCACGGCCTGATAGCGCTTGATCGCCTCGGCGCTGAGCAGGTTGACGGCGCCCATGTCGGGCTCGAACACGGACAGGTCGATGTAGTCCAGGCCGAAGCGTTCGGCGACGACGCGCGCGAGCTGGTCCTGGCGCAGAACGCCCTGCTCGACGAGCACCTGGCCGGTGGGCTTGCGCTCCGAGCGCGCGGTGGAGACGGCCTGCTCGACGGCCTGGCGGTCGGCGAAACCGAGGTCGACCACGACCTCGCCGATGCGCCGGCCCGAGCGGCCGCTGCGCGTGGCGAAGCTCAGTCCGTTGGTGGCGGACGGCTGCTTCTCGCCGTTCTGGCCCGAAAGCTCTTCTGGCCCGATCTCCAAGGTCCCGATCTCGGTTTCGCCCTGCATCGTTGCGGTGTCGGTCGCCGGGCGCTCGAGCGTGGCAACTCCGCCACCTGGATCCGACGACGCGGTCGGGGCGGCTGATGCGAGCGCCGCAAGCTCGGAGGCCACCGTTGCCGGGGAGGATGCAACGGACGTTGCAGAAGCGGATGGGGTCGCGGAAGTCGGGGGCGCCTCGGCAGCAGCTGCAGGCTCCAGGGTCGCGGAAGTCGGGGGCGCCTCGGCAGCAGCTTCAGGCTCCACCGAACCGAGCGGCGTGCTCGAGGGCGACGGGCTGGGCTCCTGCTCAGCTGACTGCGTGGAGCGGCGACGGCGAAACCAACTCATCGCTACAGCTATCGGCATTGCGCGCCGCCGTCTTGACGGACGCCGCGGGGGCGCCACCGCGGCAGGGAGCGTCGCGCTCAGCCGCCGAGACCGTGCTCGAAGGCGCTCTTGACGTGGGCGTCGAGCGCGTTGCAGCGGTACAGCGCGATCGCCTCGGGCGAGGCGGGGCGCTGTCCGCCGCCCTCGGGCCCGTGGTGGGCGACGATGCAGTGCTCCAAAGCGAGCCGCCGCTCGGCTGGCAGGGAGGACGGGTAGAGCGGCGCGAGCAGCCGCAGGCCGAGCGTGATGTGGCCGAGCAGGCGCCCCTCCTCGCTGCGGGCGATCTCCGCGCCGTAGGTGAATTCGCGGGTGCGGCCGAGGTCGTGCAGGAGTGCGGCGGCGAGCAGCAGGTCGCGATCCAGGCGGGGATGCACGGTGCACAGCTCGAGCGCGAGCGTTGCGACGGCGACGGTGTGCTCGAGCAGCCCACCGAGGTAGGCGTGATGGCCGGCGGCGCTCGCGCGGGTGGGCGAGCCGGCGGGCAGCGAGCAGGGCGCGCGGCCGATCTCCGCGCGTAGCGCGCGGTCGCCGAGAACGCGTTCGAGCAGGGTCCGCAGCCCGGGTTCGTACAGCTCGCGGGCGAGATGCTCGAGGAAGCCGTCCAGCTCGTCGAGGTCGCGGCGGGAGGTGGGCAGGAAGGCCGCCGGGTCAGCGTGGGTGTCAGCGGCCGCGATCGCGTGCAACTCGATTTGCAGCTGCTCGCGAAAGCGTGTGACGCGGCCCTGCACGTGTACGAGCTGGCCACGCTCGAAGCGACCGGCGAGCAGGTCGGCGTCGCGGAAGACGCGTGCGAGCATCGAGCCGCTGCCGTCGCGCAGCTCCACCGTCAGGTAGGGAGTGCCTGCGCGCGAGATCTGGCGTTCCTTGCGGGTGCAGGCGAATACACCGTCGACCTCCTCGCCGTCGCGCAGCGTGGCGAGCGCCGGCGTCTCGGTCCAGGGCGCCTGACGGGCGGGAGTGGGATGACGGCTGGCATCGACCATTGGGCAGTGATGCTCCCATGATGTACGGTGGACTGGATGCAGCCGCTGATCTGGGACCGTCGCCCGGCGGGCCTGCGGGCCCCGGCGATGGTCTGCGCGTTCGAAGGCTGGAACGACGCGGGCGACGCGGCCTCGACCGCAGCACGGTTCGTCGGCAAGGCGCTGAGCGCGAGGCGCTTCGCGCGCATCGACACGGAGGAGTTCTACGACTTCCAGGCCAACCGGCCGCGCATCAGACTTTCGGGCGAGGACGGCCGCCGGGAGATCGAGTGGCCGTCGGTGGAGATCTACGAGGCGCACCTGGAGTCGCCGGCGCCACACGACCTGGTGCTAGTCCAGGGCGTCGAGCCATCGCTGCGGTGGCGCTCGTTCAGCGCCCTGATGCTGGAGCTGGCCGAGGCGCTGGGGGTGCGGCTGGTGATCACGCTGGGCGCGCTGCTCGCGGACGTCCCGCACACGCGCCCGGTGGCGATGACCGGCTTCGCCTCCGACCCGGCGCTGACTGAGCGGATGGGAGCGCACCGCTCGAGCGACTACGAGGGACCGACGGGCATCGTGGGAGTGCTGCACAGCGCCAGCACCGAGGCGGGGCTGTCCTCGATGAGCCTGTGGGCGAGCATTCCGCACTATGTCGCTGCGGCGACCAGCCCGAAGGCCGCGCTGGCGCTGGTGCAGCGCCTGGAGGGGCTGCTCGGGATATCGATCGACACGTCCGAGCTGGAGCAGGCGACGCTCGGCTACGAGCGCCAGGTTGCGCTCGCCGTCTCCAGCAACCCCGACGTGCAGGCGTTCGTCGACCGGCTCGAAGAACAGGAGGACGAGGACGACGACGACGAGATCGCGGGGCCGATCGATCTGCCGCTGCTGCTCGACGACCTGCCGTCGGCCGAGGCGCTGGCAAGCGAATTCGAGCGTTTCCTGCGCAGGCACGGCGACGAGGACGAGCCGCCGCAGGAGCGCTAGCACCGTAACGAGCACGGCGCCATGGCGCCAACCGTCCTCTCACAGGCCAGCGGGGCGGCAGTGCCGCCCCGCTTGGCTGAGGGAGGAGAGGGTCCTGCTTCCACCGGCGCAATGCCGCCGCCGGCAGACCGTCCCGTCGCGTGCCTGTCCTCTCCTCGGCTCGCGGCGGGGTAAGTCGTGGTCGATCGTTCTCAGACGAGGTTGAGCAGGCGCTCCTGGAGCCGGTTGGCGAGATCGGCACCGTCTTCGAGGCGGGTGCGGAGCGCGTTCTCGATCTGACCCTGGGTCTTCTCGATCTGCGACTGCGTTTGCTCGACCTGGGCGGTGAGCCGCTTGGTGGCGTCCTCGCGCCGGTGCTCCAGCTCGCGACGGCGCTCGCGCAGTTCGCGCTCGATGCGAGTACGGGTTTTGCGCACCTCGCGCTCGAGCCGGTTGCGCGCAGTGTGGCCGCGGCGCTCGAATTTGCGCAGCTGGGTCTGAGCCTTGGTGGGCGAGGAGTAGCTGTCGATGACGTCGTTGACGCCCGCGACGACGGCGTCGCGAGCGCTGAGGGCGACACCGACGGGGATCAGGACGGCGCGTTCGGCGTAGTCGCCGGCGAGCGCAGCGGTGCTGCGCGTGTCGGCGCGCGTGCCCGCAGCCGAGGTGCGCGTACGTGTGGACTGTTTACGCGTCGAGCGCGGGCTTGCGGCACTCGCGGTTTTGCGCGTCTGGACGCCACGCGTGCGGGCGGCGCCCGCACGCGTGCGCGAGGCGGCTTTGGCAGCCGATTTGGTGGGACGATCGTTAGCTGTCTGGTTGGGCATCTGGGATGGGTCTCCTCTGGCTTGGTCTCGCGTCAGGGGGTTGCGAGCACGGGTGTGGGGGTCAATCGCTCGGGCGCGCCCGACTGCCCGCGGAACGCGGACGCCGACGCACATCGAACATGTGTTTGTACACGGTACCCCCACGCGTGGTTACACCACCAAGGCTAACACGATCGAAAAGGCCCGCTGAGCACAGGCGGACACGGAGTGTGCCGGGAGGGGCATGGAACATGTGTTCGTCGCGATGCGATCCGCGTGCGCGTGCGTGTGCGCGCGCGAATGGCGCCTGGAAGAAGAACGTCATGCGGCGCGCGCCAGCCACAGCTCGGGATCGGCCAGCTCGGCGGCGGTGGGCAGGTCGGCGGGGGAGCGCCAGACGCGCGCGAGCAGCTGCCGGCCGCCGTCCTCGCCGCGCGCGTCGCCGGCGGCGACGATCGCGTCGCAGAAGCGGCGGCCCTCCTCGTATTGGCGCATCTTCAGCTCGAGCCCGAGCAGCCGCTCGAGCACCTTCCAGGGCAGCCCGCGGTTTTCGCGGCGGCTGCTCATGGCGGCGCGCAGGTGGGGCAGCGCCGGCAGCGCCTGAGCGCCGACGGCGTCCATGACGTGCTCGGCGTGGCCCTCGACAAGCGACATCGTGGCCTGCAGGCGCGCGACGAGCTGCCAGCGGCGCTCGCCAAGCGTTAGGCGCAGGATCTCGCCGCGGCGCAGGCGTTCGGCGAGCGCGCGCAGGTCGCCGAGATCGGGTGGGCGCAGGAGGGTGCCGAGCGAGACCGTGACCTGCAGCCCGGCCATCAGCTCGCGCAGGATGCCGGCCAGGTGCTCGCGCAGCCAGGGGGCGCCGGAGAACTGGATGGCGTGGGTCAGCTCGTGGATGGCGACCCACGAGACGAGCTGGTCGCGATCGACGTGCATGGTGCGCGCCGCCTGGTCGAGATTGGGCGCGACGAGCAGCAGGCGCGGAGACACCGAGGGATCGAGCAGGGCGAGGTCGTACTGGCCGAGAACGCGTTGGGAGAGCATGCCCGCCATGGCTCCGACTTGGGCGCCGAGCAGCAGCCCGCCGGCTGCGGCGAGGGCATCGTGCAGCGGCGCGAGGTCGGGGGCGCCGGGCTTGCGCGGCTGCCGGCGGCTGCGACGGCGACCGGCGGCGGCGGTCTGCTGGGCGAGCGGCTCGAGGATCGGGCGCATGCCCTCGAGGTTGGCGGCGATCCAGGCGGGACGGTCGACCGCCTCCAAAGGAGGCAGCTCGGCGGGCAGGGCGAGGCCGGAGTACTCGCTGACGAGGCCCGCGAAGCGCTGCGCGAGCGGCCGTACGGACTCGCCGCTCAGGGTCTCCCCGGAACTCGAGCCGGCAAGCAGCTCGCCGACGCGCTGAGCGGTGCTCCAGTCGATGGCGTCCATTGACAGAGGGTAGCCTTGGATCGTGCGCGCGCAACTGCACTCGCTTTCAGCCGGTGCCGGTCGCGCGGCCGGCACGCGCGACGAGCGCTCGGCGCCGGCGGCCGTCGTGCGGGCCGAGGTGCGCGACGTGCGGGCGTGGCTGACGCTGCTGACCGAACCGCGCGACGCGGCGGCGGCCGTGCGGGCGCTGGGCCGCCCGCCGGTCGAGCTGCGCCAGGTGGATCTGGCGCTGATCGTGCAGATCGCGCGACGCCAGAAGCTCAACGTGGTCGCCGCGCTGGCCGTGGCGCGCGAGTCTTCGCAGCTGGCGCCGCAGGCGCTCGAGCGGATCGAGCGTTTCCAGGAGCTTTACGAATGGGCGTCGCAGACGCTGCAGGCGGAGCCGGTGGAGGTGTTCGTCGTGCGCCTGGCCGCGCGTCTCGGTCTGCGCCGGCGCGCGCTGTTCGCCGCCCAAGAGCACGACGCGGCGCAGCCGGCGGCGCGCACCCCCACCGAGGAGGGAGAGCACACCCCGGTCGAGGACGAAGGGCTGTGGGAGCTGCTGGCCGGGATGCGCGAGGAGGTGCTGGCCGACGTGGCGCGCATCGCGGGACGCCTGGGGGAGCTGCGGCTGGACACCGACCTGGACATCGCGCACGGGGTGGTGCGCTACCTGGAGCTGATCAAGCTCGCAGCACTGACCGAGCGCCAGCCGCAGCACGAGGCGCAGGAGACGCTGGGAGACCTCAACGCGAGGCTGCTGGCGGCGGTGACGCCGCTGCAGCGGGAGATCTTTGAAAGTTCGCCGCTGGACGCGCTGCTGCAGGGCACGGCGGCGAGCGCTCCGCAGCAGCGCGCGCGGGCGCTGGCGATCCGCGGGGAGCCTTCGCTGGAGGCGTTCCTGCCACGCCACGGCGAGGGCTTGGCGCTGTCGGCGTCGGACGTGGTGACCTACAGGGGCTGCCCGCTGCGCTACAAGTTCGCGCGGGTGCTGCGGATCCCGACCGAACAGACGCTGAACCAGCGTTTCGGGATCGTCGTGCACCAGGTGCTCGAGCGCTACCACAGCGCCGAGGAGCAGACGCTGGGGCTGATGATGGAGCTGCTGGACGCCGCGTGGCGGCGCGCAGGCATCGGCGAGGGCGAGCAGGAGCGCAGGTTGCGGGTGATGGCGCGCGCGGCGCTGGTGCGCTACCACGAGCGTCTGCGCGAGGAGAGCGCGCGGCCGCTGTGGTTCGAGCGCTCGTTCTCCTTCACGCTCGGCCCCCACCGGGTGCGCGGACGGGTCGACCGTGTGGACGTGCTGGCCGACGGCAGCTACGAGCTGATCGACTACAAGACGGGCCCCGCGCGCACCGCGGCGGAGCTGCAAGACGACATCCAGCTGTCGCTGTACGCGATCGCGGCGCGCGAGGCATGGCAGCTGGAGAGCGCCCGCCAGGCCTACTACTACCTGCTCGACGACCGCCGCGTGGAGGTGCCGCGGGGGCAGGACGGCGAGGAGTGGGTACGCGAGGCGGTGCTGGCGGTCGGCGAGGGGATCCTCGCGCAGGACTTCGAGCCGACGCCCTCGCCGAGCGTGTGCGCGTTGTGCGACTACCGCATCGTGTGCCCCGCAGCCGAGTGCTGAGCCCCGAGCGTCTGCGAGAATAGGGGCGATGCCCACACGCGAGCAGATCGAGAAGGCCCTCGAGGCGGTGATCGACCCGGAGCTGCGGCGTTCGATCGTCGAGCTGGAGATGGTCAGGTCGATCGAGATCGGCGCCAGCGGCGTGGTCGACGTGACGGTGTCGCTGACGACCGCGGGCTGCCCGATCCGCGGCCACTTCCAGACCGCTGTGGCGCAGGCCGTCACGGCGCTCGAGGGCGTGAGCCACGTGAACGTCTTCTTCGACGTGCTCAGCAGCGAGGAGAAGGCCGCGCTGCAGCGCAAGCTGGGCCGCGTCGCGCTGCCCGAGGGCGCGTTGGCGCAGGTCGCGAACGTGATCTGCGTCGGCTCTGGCAAGGGCGGCGTGGGCAAGTCGACGCTGACGGCGAACCTCGCGGCGGCGCTGGCGGGCGAAGGCAAGCGCGCGGGGGTGCTCGACGCGGACGTGTGGGGCTATTCGATCCCGCGGATGTACGGGCTGGGCGCGACGCGCCCGCCTGTGTCTGCACAGCGCAAAATCGTGCCGCTGGAGGCGCACGGCGTGAAGGTGATGTCGATCGGCTTCTTCGTCGAGGAGGACGCCGCGGTGGTGTGGCGCGGGCCGATGCTGCACAAGGCGCTGACCCAGTTCCTGCAGGACGTCGAATGGGGGTCGCTGGACTACCTGCTGATCGATCTGCCGCCGGGCACGGGCGACGTCGCGATGACGCTCGCACAGCTGCTGCCGCAGGCGCGCTTTGCGCTCGTCACGACCCCGCAGCCGACCGCGCAGAAGGTGGCGCGGCGCTCGGCGCAGATGGCGGGCAAGTTCTCGCTGGAGATCGTCGGCGTGATCGAGAACATGTCCGGCTTCACGACGCCGACCGGGGAGCGCTACGCGCTGTTCGGAGAGGGCGGCGGACAGGCTTTGGCGGACGAGATCGACGTGCCGCTGCTGGGCAAGGTGCCGCTGACCATGCCGCTGCGCGAACACGCCGACGCGGGGGTGCCGCTGGTGCTCGAGAACCCCGACGACCCCGCGGCCCAGGCGATCCGCTCGGTCGTACGCGGGCTGATCGCGGCGACGCCGCTGGAGCTGCCGCTGATGCAGGCCGAGCCGGCGTTGGCGGTGAACGGCGCTACAGCGCAGCCCGAGTCGCCAGCCAGCCCGAAGCCGGCGGGCATGTCGCTGCCGATGGCCTGAACACATGTTTCTAGGGAAATCGCCGGCGCCGCGTCGGGCGATCCCCACAGAAGTGGCCTGCTTGCAGGCAGATTAATCGCACCGAAGCGTACCGCGCGCGCCGCATAGACGGCCTGCGTGAAACGCGCTTGACGCGGTTCGGGGGCCCGTCGAGCATGTGCGGCATTCCACTATCCGAGCGAAGCCGGGAATCTCGCCGCCGCAGCTGGACGGTGCGGGCCGCGCTGGTCGTGGGCTTGGCGGCGATCGGGGTGGCACTGGCGCTGACGCTCGCCCGCTCGCCGCTGGTGGTGGGCGGCACGAACTCGATCGCGGTCAGCAACGCCGTCGCGGCGACCGACGGCGGGGTGAGCGCCTGCCAGGAAAACGAAACGGTGCCCGCAGGCACAACGGCGCTGCGGCTGTGGCTGCAGGGGAACATCAAACCGCGCGTGCGGCTGAGCGTGCTCGCCGGCTCGCAGACGGTGGCCTCGGGCGTACAGGAAGGCAGCCAAGAGGGGAAAGTGATGACGATCCCCGTCGGGCGCGTGGGGCACACGGTGCGGCACGCACGCGTGTGCTTTGCGATCGCCCGCGCCGTCCAGCAAGTCGAGCTGCTGGGCGGACCGGTGCCACACCCGGCGCGCGGGGAAGCAAGCGAAAAGATGCGGATCGAATACCTGCGCCCCGGTCGGCGCTCGTGGTGGTCGCTGATCGGCTCGGTGGCGCAGCACCTGGGTCTGGGGCGCGCCTCGGAAGGCAGTGCAACGGCGCTGGTACCGCTGATCCTGATGACGCTGGCGGTGCTGCTGGTGTCGCGCACGATCCTCCTCCAGCTGGCAGGCGAGCGACGCGAGGCGCCGCCGCCGATCGCGGGCGCGCAGAGCGGCCCGCCGCAGACCGAGAAGCAGCTCCGCCAGGAGCAGCCCCGCTCGGTGGCGGCACGAACAAAGCCCGGCGCCACCGCGCGCCCGCGCGCCCGCGCGCAACCCTCCACAGCTGGGAGCCGGCTCCGGGCTGCCGCGCAGCGGGTGCCGGGGCCAGCTTGGATGTGTGCGTGCGTGGCTGTGCTGAGCGCCGTGAGCTGGTCGATCGTGACGCCCCCGTTTCAGGCCCCAGACGAGCCCTCGCACTTCTCCTACGCGCAGATCCTGGCCGAAACGGGCACGCTGCCGCGCTCGCAGCTGGACCCGTACTCGCTGCAGGAGACAACCGTGCTGGCGGACCTAGACCACGAAGCGGTGCGCTTCAACCAAGCGGTGGGAACGATCTCCACTCCCGCCCAGCAGCGCCGCCTGCAGCGCGACCTGCGCCTGCCCCTTTCGCGGGTGGGCACGGGCGCAGGCGTGGCGACGTCCCAGCCGCCGCTCTACTACGCGCTCGAGACGATCCCGTACTACCTGGGTTCGGGCGGCACGCTGCTCGATCAGCTCGAGCTGATGCGGCTGCTGAGCGCGCTGCTGGCAGGGATCGCAGCGATCTTCGTGTTCCTGTTCCTGCGCGAGGCGCTGCCGACGACACCGTATGCGTGGACGGTCGGCGGCCTGTGCACGGCGCTGGCGCCGCTGGTCGGGTTCATCTCGGGCGTCGTCAACCCCGACTCGCTGCTGTGCGCGGTGGCGGCGGCGTTGTTCTACTGCCTGGCGCGCGCGTTCAGGCGCGGCCTGACGCTCGGCCGGGCGTGCGCGATCGGGCTGGTGATGGCGGTTGGCTTCATGAGCAAGCTGAACTTCATCGGCCTGGCGCCTGGCGTGCTGCTGGCGCTGGTGCTGTTGGCGCGGCGCGCGGCGGGCACCTCGGGTGGCTCGGCCTACCGCTGGCTGGCGGTGGGCGTCGCGATCGGGCTGGCGCCCGGCTACCTGTACGCGGCAGCCAACGCGCTGTCGGGCCACGCCGCGTTCGGGCTGCTTTCGGCGGGCATCAGCGGCACGACCTCTCACAAAGGCTCGCTGTGGCAGGAGGTGAGCTACATATGGGAGTTCTACCTGCCACGGCTGCCGGGGATGCAAGCCTTCTTCCCGGGCGTATCGTCGCTGCGCCAGGTGTGGTTCGACAAGGCGGTGGGGCTGTATGGCTGGCTGGACACCTACTTCCCGCTGTGGGTCTACACCGCCGCGCTGGTGCCCGCAGGGCTCCTCGCAGCGCTGTGCGGGCGCGAGCTGGTGCGCGAGCGCGACGCGCTGCGCGCGCGCGCCGGCGAGCTGACCTCCTACGGAGCGATCGTCGCGGGCATGCTCTTGCTGTTCGGCACCGACTCCTACCTCGAAGTGCCTGCCTTCACCGGCGCGTACGCCGAACCGCGCTACCTGCTGCCGCTGGCCGCGCTGTTCGCGGCGGTCTGCGCGCTGGCCGCACGCGGCGCGGGCCGACGCTGGGGCCCGGCACTCGGCACGCTGCTGGTGCTGCTGATCCTCGCGCACGACATCTTCAGCCAGCTGCTTGTCATCGGGCGCTTCTACGCCTGAAAATCAGCGGCTGTTGGCGAAGTACTCGGCGTTGATTTGCGAGAACTTCTGCCACTCCTCGGGCAGCTGGTCCTCGGCGAAGCAGGCATCGACGGGGCAGGCCTCCACACAGGCGTCGCAGTCGATGCACTCCTCGGGGTCGATGTAGAGCATCTCGGCGGCGTCATAGCCGGGCTCGTCCGGCGTGGGATGGATGCAGTCGACGGGGCAGACCTCGACACAGGAGTTGTCCTTGGTGCCGATGCACGGCTCGGCGATCACGTAGGCCATTCGCTTCCTTCTGGTCGTTTGCGGGAGTTCAGAGGAGAGGAGCGCGCATTTTACGAAGTCTTCGCTAGCTTGTCGGTCGATGCTGCTGCTGACCGGCGCAACGGGCGTGGTGGGCTCGGCGCTCCTGGAGCGCCTGCTGGCGCAGGGCACTCCGGTGCGCTGCCTGGTGCGCGACCCGCGGCGGCTGGGGCCGCGGCGGGTACGGGTGCAGATCGCGCTCGGCGATCTCGCGGACCCGCCGTCGTTTCGCAACGCAATGCGCGGGGTGAGCACGGTGGTGCACCTGGCGGCCTCGATCCGCGATCAGCGGCAGGGGTCGATCGAGGAGCTGGACGGGATCGCCACGTGGCGCATGGTGCAGGCGGCCGAGCGCGCCGGGGTCGAGCGGTTCGTCTTCTGCTCGGCGATCGGCGCCGCCGCGCACCACCGCTCGCGCTTCCTTCGCGCGAAGGCGCTCGCCGAGCAGGCGGTGCGCGAGGCGCAGCTGCAGACGGTCGTGCTGGCGCCTTCGATCGTCTACGCGCCGGGCGACCGCTGGCTGACGTTGCTCGAACGTCTGGCGCTGCTGCCGGCGATGCCCGTCTCCGGGCGCGGGCGCGCGCTCTACCAGCCGATCTGGGCCGAGGACGTCGCGGACTGCCTGCTGGGCGCGCTGCGCTCAGGAACAGGCGCGAGCACACAGCGCTTCGAGCTGGCGGGCCCGCAGACGCTCAGCCACACGGACATCGTGCGGCTGGTGCTGCGCTCGCTGGGACGCCGGCGGGCGCTGGTCCACGTGCCCGCCCCGGTCGTCTTTCGCATCCTGCGCCTGCTGGAGAGCGTGGCGGGATCGCGCACCTTTGCGACGTGGGACGAAGCGGAGCTGATGGAGATCCCGATGGTCTCGGCCCGGGGCACCGCCGACGCCGAGCGTCTCGGCGTGCAGCCACAGCCGATGAGCGCGGTGCTGGCCGCCCTCGGTTGAGAGCGGCCCCGCGAACGGCAGCCAGCACCTCACAGAGGAGGGGCGACACCTCACAAGGCGGCCGGCACCTCACACGGCAGCCGACACCTCACACGGCAGCCGACACCTCACACGGCAGCCGTCACCTCACACGGCAGCCGTCACCTCACACGGCAGCCGTCACCTCACACGGCGGCCGTCACCTCACACGGCGGCCGGCAGCTTGCACGCGGCCAGCAGCTCAAGCCGCGGCCAGCGCCGGGCGCCGCTGCGCCCACGGGCGAGCCTCTTCGAGCTGGGTGGCGAGCGCCAGCAGCGTGTCCTCGCGCGCGGGCGCCGCGGCGAGCTGCACGGCCAGTGGCAGCCCGTCCTCGCCCTGGAAGAGCGGCAGCGAGATCGCGGGCTGGCCGCTGGCGTTGAAGATCGGCGTAAACGGTGTGTAGAGGCCGGCGCGCGTGAACGCCTCGAACGGGTTGGACGCGTAGGGGTCGAGCGTGCCCAGCATCAGCGGCCGCTCGGCGAGCGCGGGCGTGAGCAGCGCGTCGTAGGGCTCGAGGAACTCGACGAGCTGGCGCGTGAAGGCCTGCAGGCGCACGGTCGCGCCAAAGCCCTCGACCGCGTTCAGTTTGCCCACCATCGAGTAGATCGCCCAGCTCAACGGCTCCATGTCCTCTTCTGAGATCCCACCCGCCCCGCGCCCGGCGACGATGCCCGAGAACGCGATCGAGAGACCGACGTGCGTGCAGAAGACGGCGCTGAACAGCTCGGTGATGCCGTCGACTTGCCACGGCGGATCGACCTCCTGCACGTCGTGGCCGAGTTCGCGCAGCAGGCCGGCGGCGTCCTGGACTGCCCGCGCACACTGCGGGTCGACGGCAGCCTCGGCGAGCGGGGGCAGCGTGGTGAGAGCGATCCGCAGGCGCTCTGGCACAGCGGCGGCCGCGGCGGCGAACGAGCGCGCCGGCGGCGGCGCCCAGCTGGCGTCGCCGACCTCGTAGCCGGCGAGCACGTCGAGGATCGCGGCGGTGTCGGCGACGGTGCGGCTGAGCACGCCGTCGATCCCCAGCAGCGACTCGCCCAGTTCGGGGGCGGCGGAGATGCGGCCGCGCTGGGGCTTGAGCCCGACCAGGCCGCAGCAGGCGGCGGGGATGCGGATCGAGCCGCCGCCGTCGTTGCCGTGCGCGACGGGCACCATGCCGGCGGCGACCGCGGCGGCGGCGCCGCCGGAGGAGCCCCCGGGCGAGCGCTGCACGTCCCACGGGTTGCGCGTAGGACCGAACAGGCGCGTCTCGGTGGTCGGCAGGATGCCGTACTCGGGCAGCGTCGTCGAGCCGACGACGACGAAGCCGGCGTCGCGCAGGCGCCGGGTGACGTTGTGGTCGTAGTCGGCGGTGAAGTCCTTCAGCAGCGGGCAGCCGTAGGTCAGCCGCAGGCCGCTGACGGGCCGGTTGTTCTTGATCGCGATCGGAACGCCCGCGAAGGGGCGCTCGTCACCCGGGCCGATCGCGCGTGCCGCATCCAGCGCGCGCTCGCCGTCGATGTCGACGAACGCGTTCAGGCGCGGGTTGAACTCCTCGATGCGCTCGAGCGAGGTCTGCACAAGCTCGCTGGCGGAAATCTCACCCGAGCGGACCATGCCGGCCAGCTCCAGCGCGGGACGGAACATCAGCTGATCGCGATCGGACACCCCGGTCTCCTCCTCCTCGGCGACGGAACTCCGCCATCATATGTGCGCCGCTCAGAAGGCGGCCATACCCTCAGCAACGAGCCCAGAAAGCGAGTGCCATGAGCGCGGTTACACAGACATCGGACGAGGTTCAGTCGGGCCTCGAAGGCGTCGTCGCCTTCGCCACCGAGATCGCCGAGCCGGACAAAGCCGGTGGCGCGCTGCGCTATCGCGGCGTCGACATCGAGGAACTGGTCGGCGCGGTGCCCTACGAGCAGGTGTGGGGCCTCTTGGTGGACGGTCACTTCAAACCGGGGTTGCCACCCGCCGAACCGCACATGCTGACGGTGAGATCGGGCGATCCGCGCGTGGACGTGCAGTCGGCGCTGGCGATGCTCGCGCCGGAGTGGGGCTTCGGCCAGCTGATCGACCTCTCCGACGAGCAGGCCCGCGACAACCTGGCGCGCGCCTCGGTGATGGCGCTGTCGTTCGTGGCGCAGTCCGCGCGTGGCACCGGCCAGCCGCCGGTTCCCCAGACGGAGGTCGATCGCGGTGGGACGATCCCCGAGCGCTTCCTGATCCGTTGGCGCGGCGAGGCAAACCCCGATCACGTCAGGGCGATCGACGCCTACTGGGTCTCGGCGGCGGAGCACGGGGTCAACGCCTCGACCTTTACGGCGCGCGTCGTGGCCTCGACCGGCGCGGACGTCGCCGCGGCGCTCTCGGCCGCGGTCGGCGCGCTCTCGGGGCCGCTGCACGGCGGTGCGCCCTCGCGCGTGCTGAAGATGCTCGACGAAGTGCAGCGGACCGGGAACGCCGAGGCCTGGGTCAAGGACGCGATGGACCGCGGCGAGCGCCTGATGGGCTTCGGGCACCGCATCTACCGCGCCGAAGACCCGCGCGCGCGGGTGCTGCGGCGCACCTGCCGCGAACTGGGCTCGCCGCGTTTCGAGGTCGCCGAGGCGCTCGAGCAGGCGGCGCTGGCGGAGCTGCAGGCACGCAAGCCCGACCGCGTGCTGGCGACCAACGTCGAGTTCTGGTCGGCGGTCGTGCTCGACCTGGCAGAAGTGCCCGCGGAGCTGTTCACGTCGATGTTCACGTGTGCGCGCGTGGCGGGCTGGTCGGCGCACATCCTCGAGCAGAAGCGCGAGGCGAAGCTGATCAGACCGACCGCCAAGTACGTGGGCGAGCCCTCGCGCCCGATCGCGGGCGTCGTGTAGCACCTCAACGACCGCCATCGAACGATATGTCGCTGACGAGCAGCGCCGTCCGCAGTTCGGGGTGGCTGAGATCGGGCAGCGCCAGCGTGCGGGCAATCGGCGCCAACTGGAAGCGGTTGACGCCGGCGTGCACCGGTAGCGCGACTTGCAGCCGGGTTCCGCGCGCGGGCACCTGGTAGTTCAGCGGCTCGTGCGCGCCTGCCCGCAGGGCGACGCCCGCCGAGCCGACCCCGTACTGCAGGCGCGATGTTTCGTCATCGACGATGCCGGGCTCGATCGTCATCGCAAGCGTCACGGTGCGAGCGCCGGGGGAGGCGACGACGAAGCTCGCGTTCTGGCCGCCCGCGAGCCAGAACTTCTCGATGTCGTCGTCGCCGAGCGTCGTGTAGCCGGGATGCAGCGATTCAAGAACGTTGGGCGTCTGCACTTCCGCGAGCACGGGTCCCCCGGCGGCCGCCGCGACCAGTGCCGACAGCGGCGAGCCGGCGTCCTGCAGCGTTTTCCAGGTCCCGGGGTGTTCCACGGCGAGAAAGTTGCCGTAGCCGACGAAGCTGACGGCGAAGCCCATCAGACAGCCCCACGCCACGAGCAGAGCGCCGGCCAGGCGCACCAGCCGGCGCCGACCCACACGCGTGTGATGAGAGACGGCGAGCCACGCAGCAAGCGAGCCGAGCAGCAGCGGCATCATGAAATCGACCTCGTAACGCTCGGTCGTACCGCGGATCAAGTAAGCCAGCAGCAACACGAGCACGACGCCCGCACCGGCGAGGGTGCTCAGCGTCGCGCCGAGCGCTCCCAGCCACGCCGGGCGGCGGCGCCAGATCCAGGGCAGGGCGGGCAGCATCAGGACGATCGGCGTCATCGCCAGCAAGCCGCCGGTGATGTCCACTTCGTTGTAGCCGGCGGGTGCGGCCAACGGATAGGAGAGAGGCGGTGGCGTGAGGCTGACAAACGGGAACACGGCCAAAGGCCGGGGCGGAGAGAGCAGGTAGTACCAGGCTCCGGGCAACACGTAGCTGAGGCTGCTGAGGCGCACCGTCAGGGGGTCGTAGCCGGCGAGCTGGTGGCGCGCGCCGAATTCCAGCGGGTCGCCGAAGCGCGCCTGGTTGTAGGCCAGCAGCGCGAGCAGGCAGAGGCCGAAAGGCGCGCACAGGGCCAGCAGCTGACCGCGCCGCGGGCGGGTGCGGCGCAGCGAGAGGTAGAGCGGGACCAGCACCACCGCGAGCACGGCGAGCGTCTGCCGCGAGCCCGCGGCCAGCCCGAAGCACAGGCTCGCCAGCGCCAGCCGTGTCAGCGACGCCCTGCCGGCGACCAGCGCGGCGACGGCGAGCCAGATGCCGGCCATCGCGAAGCAGAAGCCGGCCGAGATCGCGTCCTCTGTTTCCGACGGGGTGCGCAGCAGGAAGGGAACCGCCGAGCACAGCGCGATTGCGCACGCCGCGAACAGCGCCATCCACAGCGGCGGGCCGCCGACCGCGCGGCAGATCAGCCGCAGCGTGCCGAGCGCGAAGCCGAGCCCGAGGATCGCGAAGCAGGGAACGGTGACGCTGCCCGACGGTTCGAGCCCGAACAGGTGAAACGGCACCAGGAACAGCAGCGCCGGCACCGGGCCCCACAGCAGGTAGAGCTGTCCGTGGTCGAGGACCTCGTCGTGCAGACCCTGCGCGACGATGTGCGAGTTCTGTGCCGGGTTGTACGGTTCCGAGAGGGCCAGCAGCGCGGCGGGGGCGTGTGCCAGCGCAAGTCGCAGGTGCAGGAAGGCGGTGGCCAGCAGGTTGTAACGATCGAGCCCGCCTTCGTCGAAAATTACCGGCAGCGACGAGGCCGCGGTCCAAAAGTAGAACGCGGCGGCCAGCACGAACACCGCACCGAGCGCCACGCTGGTGCGGTCGGCGGCAGTGGCAAGCCGGCGCAGCATCGCGCGATCATCCTCGCGAACGATCCCAATCTCAAGTCAGCGCCGGGCGCGCCAGGACCACCCGTAGCTTTTCCAGGAGTCAGAAACATTGCAACATAAGTCTCTGCAGATGTGCAAGGATGGTTCCGACAGGTGACCAGGCACCTCTTCGGCGAACACGGGTCAGGCTAGCGGGGCCGGCCCGTCCCGGACGAGGGACCGGCGCACCCGCCCCCCCAGGGCCAGCACCGCGGCGGGGGCCGGCATGAGGCCGGCCCTCGCCGCGTGTGCGGGGCTCGGGGAGCGAGCGCTCGCTACATCATCCCGCCCATGTCGGGCATGCCGCCGCCACCGCCACCGGCCGCTTCCTTCTCAGGCACCTCGGCGACGATCGCCTCGGTGGTGAGGATGTTCTTGGCGATCGACGCCGCGTTCTGCAGCGCCGAACGCGTGACCATCGCCGGGTCGATGACGCCGGCGGCGACGAGGTTGACGACCTCATTGGTGGCCGCGTTGAGGCCGTGTCCTTTCTTGGCCTTGCGCACGTCGTTGACCACGACCGAGCCCTCCAGGCCCGCGTTCTCGGCGATCTGACGCAGCGGCTCCTCCAGGGCGCGCAGCACGATGCGAGCGCCGGTGCGCTCGTCGTCGGAGCCGTCGGCGGAGTCGCCGTCGCCGTTGATGCTGACGGCCGCGGAGGCCTGCAGCAGCGCGACGCCGCCGCCCGGCACGATGCCCTCCTCGAGCGCCGCGCGCGTGGCCTGCAGTGCGTCCTCGACGCGGTGCTTCTTCTCCTTCATCTCGGTCTCGGTGGCCGCGCCGACCTTCACGACCGCGACACCGCCGGAGAGCTTGGCCAGCCGCTCCTGCAGCTTCTCACGGTCGAAGTCCGAGTCGGTGTTCTCGATTTCGGCTTTGATCTGGTTGATGCGGCCCTTGATCGCCTCCGTGTCGCCGGCGCCGTCGACGATCGTCGTGTTGTCCTTGCCGACGACCACACGACGGGCGCGCCCGAGCTGGGAGACCTGCGTGTTCTCGAGCTTCAGACCCAGCTCCTCGGTGATCACCTCGCCCTTGGTGAGGATCGCGATGTCCTCGAGCATGCGCTTGCGGCGGTCGCCGAAGCCCGGCGCCTTGACCGCCACACCGGTGAAGGTGCCACGCAGCTTGTTGACGACGAGCGTCGCCAGCGACTCGCCCTCGACGTCCTCGGCGATGATCAGCAGCGGCTTGCCGCTCTGGATCACCTGCTCGAGCACCGGCAGCACGTCGCGCACGGAGCCGATCTTCTGGTTGGCGATCAGGATGTAGGGGTCCTCGAGGGTCGCCTCCATGCGGTCCTGGTCGGTGACCATGTACGGCGAGATGTAGCCCTTGTCGAACTGCATGCCCTCGGTGAACTCGAGGTCCATGCCAAACGTCTGGCCCTCCTCGACGTTGACCACGCCGTCCTTGCCGACCTTGTTCGATCGCGTCGGCGATCACGTCGCCGATCTCCTCGTCGCCGGCGGAGATCGTCGCCACGCGCGCGATCTGCTCCTTGCCGGAGACCTCCTTGGACTGCGAGGCGATGTTCTGAACGACCTCCTCGACGGCCTTCTCGATGCCGCGCTTGAGCGCCAGCGGGTTGGCGCCGGCCGCGACGTTCTTGAGGCCCTGGCGGACGATCGCCTGGGCGAGCACGGTGGCGGTGGTGGTGCCGTCGCCGGCCACGTCGTTGGTCGCCGTGGCGACCTCGCGCACCAATTGCGCGCCCTGGTTCTCGAAGACGTCCTCGACCTCGATCTCACGCGCGATCGTGACGCCGTCGTTGGTGATCGTGGGAGCGCCGAACTTCTTGTCCAGCACCACGTAGCGGCCCTTCGGGCCCAGCGTGACCTTGACCGCGTTGGCGACCGCGTCCACGCCCGCCTCCAGCGACTTGCGCGCCTCGGCGTCGTACTTGAGCTCCTTGTGTGCCATGTTTCTCAGTTCTCCTTGCGCCTTGCGCGTTAAGCGACCTTGGCGAGGACGTCCGACTCGCGTAGAACGAGCAGATCCTCGCCGTCGACCTTGATCTCGGTGCCGCCGTACTTGCTGTAGAGGACCTCGTCGCCCTCCTTCACATCCAGCGGGATGCGCTTGCCGTCATCGTCGAGGCGACCGTCGCCGGCGGCGAGGACCTTACCCTTCTGCGGCTTCTCTTTGGCTGTATCGGGCAGGACGAGACCGCTGGCGGTCTTCTCCTCCTCCTCGATCGCCCGCACGATCAGACGATCGCCCAGGGGCTTGAGCTTCATCTTGCTTAGACCTCCACTATCGAGAGAATGTTGCTTGGGACGGGCATCTGCTTCCTCGCAGGAGGATCCCAGCCCCTCGATTGGCACTCTCTAGCGTCGAGTGCCAACGACCGCCCACTATATAAGACGCCGACCGCGCGTCAAGTAAAGATTTGGCACTCTCGCCACGAGAGTGCCAGCACCGCTCCGCTCGACGGTCCACAGCGTCCGCCGCTAGCGCCCACCACTCGCGCGCTTCGGACCTGCCTCAAGCGGGCTTCGGGCCTGCCTCGCGACCGCTTCGCGGGGCCACCTCTCGCTTCGGGTCACCTTCTAGTTCTGGGCGCCGCCGAAGCCCTTCATCGCCTCGGTCATGCCGGCGGGCTTGTCGACGATCTGCGAGAAGCGCACGACGGTGACCGTGTCCTGCAACGAGACCGCGCGTCCGTAGATCTGCTCGAGAAAGTGGATCAGCTCCTCGTGACGGCGGAACTCGGGGTTGTCGTGCTTGATGTCGCGCGGGGACAGCTCGCCCAGCTTGGTCACTTCGACCTGGTCGATGACCGCCTCGAAGATGCGCTCGCGCGGCGAGTACTGGTAGCCGATCGTCACCAGCACGAGCTGATTCTTGCGGTACTTGTCCGACTTGTCGCCGAGCCGGATCGTCGCCGTCTTGCGCCCGCGCTTGAGCTCGTCGGCGAAGATCGTGGAGTAGAAGTTGAGAACCTGCACGCCGCCGTGGAGGCTATCTAAAAGGAGGAGGGGCCCGGCTCGCCGGCCTGTTTGACCGGCCGCACCACCCTCTCTATCTAGGAGGAGGACCCCGGCTCGCCGGCCAAAGTCGCCAGCGCGCGGTCGATGATCTCGCGTTCGCCGGCGTAGCTCAGCGCGGTGCGCGCCTCGCTGAGCGGGACCCAACGCGCCTCTTCTACCTCGTCGTCGTGATCCGCTGGGTCGCCTGCTGCGTAATAGAAGAGGAAGAAGGCCACGGTCTTGGGCACGGATCGCCCGCCGCGGCTGTACCAGTAGCGGATCTCGCCCAGCTCGCCGGCCAGCTCCACCTCGACGCCCCCCTCCTCGCGCACCTCCCGGATCGCCGCCTGCAGGTCGCTCTCGCCCGCGTCGGCGTGACCCTTGGGCAGTCCCAGCACGCGCGAGCCGTCGGCGCCGCGGCGCGTGGGCACGATCACGAGCACGTCCTCGCCGCGCACCACCACACCGCCCGCAGAGCGCTCAGAAGACATAGGACCGCAACGCGTCCGGATCGCGCACGACCAGCCGGCCGCGGCCCTGGGAGATCACACCTGCGCGCTCGAGCACCGCCAGAAAGCGGCTCGCGGACTCGCGCGAGCTGCCGGCGAGCTTGGCAAGGTCGGCCTGGGTGGCGACGATCGAGATGCCCTCGCCCTCGTCCTGCAGCCCGTCGGCCTGCGCCTGTGAGACCAGCTCGCCGAGGACTGCCGCGACGCGGCTCTGCACGCTCTGGAACGAGCGCCGCGCGAGGCGCTCGTTGGTCTCGCGCAGGCGCCGGCCGAGTGCGATCGCGAGGCGCATCGCGATCTGGGGGTGTTCGGTCATCAGGCGGCGCATGTCGGGGCCGAGCACCGCCACGACGTCGGTCGCCTCGAGCGCCTCGACGGTGGCGGAGCGCAGCTCGTCCTCGAACAGCGCCAGCTCGCCGAAGAACTCGCCGGGCCCGAACGTGGCGAGGGTGATGATGCGCCCGTCGCCGTGCTGGTGCACCGCGCGGGTGTGCCCGGTGTGCACGACGTAGCAGGTGTCGCTGGCGTCGCCCTCGCGGAAAACGACCTGGCCGGCCTCGAAGCTGCGCGGCACCGCGAGCTGCGCGACGCGCTGCAGATCGTCGGCCTCGAGTGTCGCGAAGACCGGGACACGCGCCAGCAGCTCGACGATCTCCTCTGAGCTGGGACCTGCCATCGGGCACGAGATAGCAGACGCCCGCGGCGCACCCGGACGGCGTCCCGCCAAGCATGCCGGCCGCGGCGCTAGAAGCGCCCAGACCCCCTCGGCGGCGCTATCTTCAGGTCATGCGCGGGGCGCAGTTGCGAGGGAGACGGCGGGTGGGGATGGCGGCGATGGCGGCGGTGGGCGCGCTTGCGGCGAGCGCGCTCGTTCTCTGCGTGCCGCCGCCGGCGCGCGCCGCGAGCAAGCCCGCCTCCAAGCCCGCCTCGCCGGCGAGCGAACTGTGGGCCACCGTCGACCTGTGCAACACGACGCGGCGCCCCGACACGATCGGCATCCGCGGCTCGATGCCGGGCGACGGGCACCGCGGCGATGTGATCTACATGCGCTTCCTGGTGCAGAGCCTCGACGCCTCGACGCACCGCTGGAACTACGTCGGCGAGCACGCCGACTCGGGCTTCGTCGCGGTCGGCTCGGCGGCGCTGACGCGCCAGGCGGGACGCAGCTTCCAGTTCAAGCCGACCGCCACGCCGTTCACGCTGCGCGGGATGGTCGAGTTCCAATGGCACCACGCGGGGCGCACCGTGCGCAGCGTGTACCTGCCGACGACTGCCAGCCACACGAGCCTCGCCGGCGCCGAACCGAAGGGCTTCAGCGCTGCGACGTGCGTGCTGCCCTGAAGGGTGGCGCGGCCGGCCGGGAGGCCGTCTCGCGGCTTCGGCCGGGCCGCTTCGCTCACTCCGCGAACAGCCGCGGGTCGTTGGTGATGATGCCGTCGACGCCGAGCGCACTCAGGCGCGCGACCTGGGCGGGGTCGTCGACGGTCCACGCGTACAGCTCGCCGCCCCCTTCGGCGACGGCGCGCACGAGCGTGCGTGTGACCAGGCGCCAGTGCGCCATGATCGCGTCGAAGCGCCCCGCGCGCAGCGCCGCGCGGGCGCGGCCGGGCAGCCAGGCGCGCAGCGCGGCGAGCAGGCCGAGCGCGGGCAGCACGGTGAGGCGGCTCTCGGTGTAGTCGCGGCGCGCGCGGGGCACCGACCAGCCGACGCGCAGGCTCGGCTCGAGCGCGCGCATCGCGTCGAGGTCGTCGGGGTAGGTGCTGCTGACCAGCGCGCGCTCGATCATCCCGTGCTCGCGCAGCGCGTGCACGACGCGCGCGCCGTAGCCGGGCAGCTTGACGTCGACGTCCAGCTCGATCCCGGCGTACGCGTCGCCGGCGAGGTGCTCGAGTCCCTGCGCGAGCGTCAGCGGCTGCTGCGCGGCGGCCAGCGCGCCGTAGTCGTGGGCGAGCAGCAGCCGCCCGCTGCCGTCGGGCTGCTCGCTGAGCACGTCGAACTCGATCATGTCCACGCCCGCACGCGCCGCCGCGTCGAAGCTGGCGAGCGTGTTGCCGGGCGCCAGGTGCGCGGCGCCCTTGTGGCCCACGCGCCGTGGCCGTACGCCGGAGCTGGTGGCGCCGGTGGCGCTCATCGGCCCAGAATAGTTGTCGCGCAGGCGGCGCGGCGGATTCCCCGTGCAGGCAGCGCGGCGCCTCAGAGGCGCGTTTCGGCGTGCAGGCGCCGGCGACAGGAGTCGATCGTCTGCGCGGCGGCTTTCGGCCCGACATAGGGCGCGAGCAGGATGAACGCGAGGTGGTCGACCAGCGAGGGCAGGTACTTGACGCGTTTGCGCACGGCGTAGCTGCCGATCACCGTCCAGATGCCGCCCGCGGTCGTCTCGTGCGCGAGCAGCGGCGCGCGCGCCGGCTCGGGGGCGTGGTCGCGCAGCAGCGACGTCAGCCGCGCGAGCGTGGCGCCGATGCTCTCAACCACGTGCGGGCCGATCTCGTAGAGGTCGACGAACGCCATTTTGACGAGGCCGGGGTGTGCCGCGAAGTGCTCGACGCCGGCCTTCAAGCCGAGGTAGGCGGCTTCCTCCCAGGTGTTCGCACGCGCCGCCGCGGCGCGTATGGCGGCGATCGTTTCGTCGTAGAACGCGTCGACGACGGCCAGGTAGCAGGAACGCTTGCTGGGGAAGTACTTGTGGAACGATTCGGTGGACATCCCCGCGAACTGCGCGATCTGCGGGTCGGTCAGCTCGCGGTAGCCCTGGTCGAGCGTGAGGTGCACGAGCGCGCCGAGCACGCGCGTGCGCTTGTCCTCGCCTTCGAGGAAGCGCGTCGGCTCGGCGGGCATCTGCGGAACGGCGCCGGTGAGGCCGATCCGCGCGGCCGAGGAGCGGTAGGCGCTGACCCAGTCGAGCAGTTCGTCGGTCAGCATCGGCAGCTCCGTCTCGCGCCCGCTGCGCAGCCGGTCGAACAGCGCGTAGCGCACGCCGCCGACGATCGCGCGCGGGGCGAGCGGCGGCAGCGGCACGCCGTCGGGCGCGGCGCGGAAGCCGGCGGCGACCGCCCGTTCGAAGGCGACGGCCGAGCGCAGCATCCGTTCGCGGCTGGCGGCTCCGAGCCCGAGGCCGTCGATCAGCACGAGGCGCGTGGCCTTCGTGTTCTTGACCGAGTCCTCGATGAACGCCTGGCAGGAGCGGTGCACACGGTTGGCCCACCCGCGCTCGCTCATCCAGCCTTCGAGCATCCGCTTCTTGGCGCGTGCGACCGCGATGTCGTAGGTCGCCAGGAAGCAGTCTTCCTTGTTGGCGAACTGCTCGTAGAACGCGCGCCGCGAGACACCGGCCAGGGCGATCACGTGGGCGACGGTGGTCGCCTTGTAACCCTGGCGATCGACCGCCTCGATCATCGCCCCGTACAGCCTCGCGCGCTGATGGCGGGCGACTGCCTCCCGGCCCATGCCATGCGGTCCATGTGGCAGTCGCCTGTACATCGCGGTCAGCTCCCTCTCAGATCCGCTGAACCCCACGGTTGGGACACACTAATGGATTCTTCGGAGATTGCAAGTTAAATTTGTGGGATACAACCGAAGTTTTTGATAGTGCCTGCAAATACGGCAAATCGGTTTTGTCGCCCAGCTGGCGGAATCGCGCCGAGGAGGCGATTCGGGCACGGACAGGCGGTAGACCGTTGACTATGCAATCAGTCAGAATCGGTCCAAGTCCGCGTTTCAGGCGCTGAGTGTCAACCGCCGCGGACCGGCGCGGAAGCCGACCGCCGCGAGCGCCGCCTCCCAGCGCGAGCCGAGCACCGGCTCGCCGTCGACGCGCTCCAGCGCGAGCCGGCTCGGCGCGAGCCCGGCGCGGGCGTGCGCGGCCAGCGCCTGCAGGGCGAGCGTCACGCGCCGCTGCGCGGGGTCCTCGCCCGTCAGCAGCCGCAGCGCGCGGCCGCCGCGCTCGAGGTAGAGCACTGGCTCGGCGTCGACGAGCACGACGAGCGCACCCGGGGCACGCGCGGGGCTGGGGGCGGCGCGACCGGTCGCGCCCGCGGCGGCGCGCCGTGGCCAGGGTAGCGCGGCGCCGTAGGGCTGGGCGGGGTCCGTCGCGGCGAGCACCAGCGTGCGCGCGGCGGCTTCGTCGCGGTCGCCGGCCGGCCCCGCGCGAACGCCTGACACCGTCCCAACGCCCGCCCCCGTGCCCACCCCCGCTGCCGTGTCGCCGGTCGCTGCCGTGCCGCCCGCCGCAGGCCGCAGCGCGCGCAGCCGCTCGACGGCGCCGGCGAGCGCGAACTGCGCGCCGCCCAGACCCTCGACGAAGTAGCCGCGGCGCGCGACGCCAAGCGTCTCCAGGCGGCACAGCTCGGGGTAGAGCGCGGCGAAGCCGCCGGGCACGCCTTCGGCCAGCGCCAGCTCGCGCGTGAGGATGCCGTGGCGCTCGAGCAGCAGCTCGGCGTGCGCGCGCCGCCGGGCGGCGGGGTCCTCCGCGCCGGTGCCCGCGAACAGCGGCGCGGTCAATGACCAGCGGCCCGGCGGGTGGCGCGGCGCGCCGGCGGCGCGGCGGCGCGCGGAGAAGCGACCGGCGCTCGCCGCGCGGGGCCGGTCGCTGCCGGCGGCGAGTTTCAGGCGCGGGGCGCGCAGCGGGGCGAACGCGTCGTTGGTCGCCTCGCCGGCCCACACGAGGTCCCACAGCGCCTCCTGCAGCGTCTCGGCCGGATCGGGCAGGTCGGCGAGCAGGTCGGCGAAGAAGCCCGAGCCTGCCGCGAGACGGGCGCGGACGCGCTCGTGCGGGCACTCGGGACTGTCGCCGGACAGTTCCCCCCGCCGCGGCGGCGGCCCGAGCAGCGGGACGTCCTCGCGAAAGTAGAGCGCGACCCGCCCGTCGTTACGACCCAGCGCACCGGCGCCGACCCAGACGACCTCGCCGCTCGCACACAGCTCGTCGAGCCATGCGGTGGAGTAGGCGCCGAGGCGCCGGGGCAACACCTCGCGCTCCCACGTGCGGGGCGTCAGCGCGAGGCCCTGAAGGGGCACCAACTGCTCGCGCAAGCGCTCGAGGCCGACGGTCGCGGGAATCGGGGTGCTCATATCCCAGCCCGCCCCGGCTGTATGTCCATCGCCGCCCAAGCCATCCCGTACGCGCACACGCGCGCGCGGCGGGATGGTGGCGCCGGCTGCATACTCACCGGCAGTCCGGCCCCCCCACCGGTCGATGCCGTGCCAGGCGGGCAGGAAGGCGGCGTAGGCGCGGCGCTCGGCCGGCTCGATCTCGCGGCGCAGCGCCGCCAGCGAGGCGCGGCGCAGGCGGCGCAGGACCTCGACGTCGCACCACTCGCGGCCCTCGCCGCCGGGACGCAGCTCGCCACGGACGAGCGTGCCGGCGCGCTCCAGCTCGCGCAGCGCCAGCTCGACCGCGCCCGTGCCGGCCGCGCCGGCCGCGCCGGCGCCGGGCCCGTAGCGCGCGACCGGCGCCGCGGTGGCGAACGGGCCGTGCGTGGCGGCGTAGCGGGCGAGCAGGCGCACGAGCGCGTCGGGGACCTCGGCGAGGAACGCGTCGGGCAGGCCGCCGGGCGGGACGGCGCCGAGCGCATCGCGGTAGAGACCGGCGTCGGCGGCGTCGACGTAGCGCTCCCGGCCGCCGATGCGCACGCGCACGGCGCGCCGTTCGCGCTCCAGAGCAGCTAGCAGCGCGCCGGCGTCGACGCCGGCGTGCACGCGCTCCGACGCCTCGGCGGCGCTGAGGTCGCCGAGCAGGCGCAGCGCGTCGTGCAGCTCGTCACGGGTGGCCGCGCGGGCGTGCTCGGCGCGGCGCTGCAGGTCGTCCTCGACGCGCGCGAGCGCACCGGGGTCGATCAGCTCGCGCAGCTCCTCCCGGCCCAGCAGCTCGCGCAGCAGGTCGCGGTCGAGCGAGAGCGCGGCGGCGCGGCGCTCGGCGCTCGGCGCGTCCCCCTCGTACATGTACGTCGCGACGTAGTCGAACAGCAGCGAGGAGGCAAACGGCGAGGCGGTGGCGGTCTCGACCTGCACGACGTCCAGCTCGCGGCGGTGCAGCTTGGCCAGCAGCTCGCGCAGCCCCTGCAGGTCGAGCACGTCGCGCAGGCACTCGCGGTAGGCCTCGAGCACGATCGGGAAGTCGCTGTAGCGGCGCGCGACCTCGAGCAGGCTCTGGGCCTTCAGGCGCTGCTGCCAGAGCGGCGTGCGCTTGCCCGGGTAGGCGCGCGGGATCAGCAGCGCGCGGGCGGCGGCCTCGCGAAAGCGCGCGCCATAGAGCGCGCTGTTGCCCAGCTCGGCGACGACGAGGTCCTCCAGCTCGTCGGGGTCGATCAGCACCAGCTCCTCGCCGGGCAGCCGATCGCCGTCGGGCAGGTGCACGGCGATCCCGTCGTCGGACCAGATCGCGTCGGCCTGCAGGCCGTGCTCACGGCGCAGGCGCGCGCTCAGCGCGAGACCCCAGGCGGCGTGCACGCGCCCGCCGTAGGGGGAGAGCACGCACAGCCGCCAGTCGCCGATCTCGTCGCGGAAGCGCTCGAGCACGATCGTGCGGTCGCTCGGCAGCACACGCGTGGCGGCCTGCTGCTCGCGCAGGTAGTCGAGCAGGTTGCGCGCGGCGCGCGCGTCGAGGTCGTAGTCGCGCTGCAGCGTCTCCGACTCCTGCGCGACGGCCCAGCGCGCGAACGCGCCGATCGCGAGACCCAGCTCCTTGGGGCGCCCGACGCCCTCGCCCTTCCAGAAGGGCACCGCGCCGGGCACGCCGGGGGCGGGGGTGACGATCACGCGGTCGCGCCCGATCTCCTCGATCCGCCAGGCGGACGCGCCGAGCAGGAAGACCTGGCCCGGCCGCGCCTCGTAGACCATCTCCTCGTCCAGCTCGCCCACCCGGCGCCCGTCGGGCAGCGTCACCCGGTACAGGCCGCGGTCGGGGATCGTGCCGGCGTTGACGATCGCGAGTTGGCGCGCGCCACGGCGCGCGCGGACGGTGCCGGCGAGCCGGTCCCAGACGATCCTTGGACGCAGGTCGCCGAACTCCGAAGACGGATAGCGGCCCGCGAGCATGTCGAGCACGTTCTCCAGCTGGCGGCGCGGCAGCTCGGCGTAGTTGTAGGTGCGGGTGACGAGCGCGTACAGCTCGTCCACCGAGAGACCGCCGCTGTGCTCGCCGGCCGCCGGCCCATCGCCGTCCACCCCCGCCTGGCCGCCGCGCCCCTCCTCCTCGGCCGCCGCCATCGCGACGACCTGCTGCGCGAGCACGTCGAGCGGGTTGCGCGGCACGACCGTCGGCTCGATCGCCCCTTCGCGCATCCCCTTCGCGACGACCGCGCACTCGAGCAGGTCGCCGCGGAACTTCGGGAAGATGCGGCCCTTGGCGGTCTGCGCGACGCCGTGGCCGGCGCGGCCGATGCGCTGCAGGCCGGCGGCGACGGACTTCGGCGACTCGACCTGGAGCACCAGGTCGACGGCGCCCATGTCGATGCCCAGCTCGAGGCTCGAGGTCGCCACGATGCAGGGGATCTCCCCGGCCTTCAGCAGCTCCTCGACGAGCAGGCGCTCCTCGCGCGCGAGCGAGCCGTGATGGGCGCGGGCGATCTCGCGCGGCGCCGCCACCCCCTCCCGGCCGCCGGAGGCGGCCCCCTCCCCCTCCGCCTCCTGCTCACGGAGCGCCAGCTCGTTCAGGCGCAGCGCCAGCCGCTCGGCGGAGCGGCGGTTGTTGACGAACACGATCGTCGAGCGGTGCGCGCGGATCAGCGCCAGCAGCTCGGGGTAGATCGCCGGCCAGATCGAGCCGCGCAGCGACTCCCCGCCGGCCATCGGCTCCAGCGGATCGGCGTCGGCGCCCGCGCCGCCGACGGGCCCGTCCAGCTCGGTCATCGACTCGACCGGCACGCGCACCTGCAGGTCGAGCGGCTTGCGCAAGCCGGTGTCGACGATCTGGCAGTCGCGCCTCGGCCCGACGAGGAAGCGCGCGACCTCCTCCAGCGGGCGCTGCGTCGCGGAGAGCCCGATGCGCTGCAGCTCGCGCCCGGCCAAGCGCTCCAGGCGCTCGAGGCTCAGCGCGAAGTGCGCGCCGCGCTTGCTCGCGGCGAGCGCGTGGATCTCGTCGACGATCGCCCAGCGCGCGCTGCGCAGCAGCTCCTTTGCGCGGGATGTGAGGAGCAGGTACAGCGACTCGGGCGTCGTGATCAGGATGTCGGGCGGCGTGCGCAGCATCTGCGCGCGCTCGCGCGGGGGCGTGTCGCCGGTGCGGATCGCGACCGTCAGGTCGGCGCCGATGCCGCGCAAGGGCGCGCGCAGGTTGCGCTCGATGTCATAGGACAGCGCCTTCAGCGGCGAGACGTACACCAGCCGCGTGGCGCGCTGCGCCCCCCGCTCGCGCTGCGCGGCGAGCCGGTCGAGCGCCCACAGAAACGCCGCCAGCGTCTTGCCCGAGCCGGTCGGCGCGGAGATCAGCACGTGCCCGCCCGCGGCGATCGCCGGCCAGGCCTGCTCCTGGGCGGCGGTCGGCGCCGCGAACGCGCCGTCGAACCACGCCTGCGTGCGCGCACCGAAAGCCGCGGTCGCCTGGTCAGCCATTCCCATGGCGAGACTAGTCGAAAGTGTCCAGTTTTCGGGTACCCTCGCCTGGTGGTCAGCTCGAAGCTCGATCTCGATCTCAACGTCGTCGACGCGTGCCGCGACGCGGCCGCGCGGATCGCCTCGCAGGTGGCGCAGGAGATCGGCGGGCGCACCACCGTCTCGGTCGAGCGCACGGTCGCGCGGCTGCTCGGCGTCGACGGCGCGAACGCGCTCGAGGTGCCGCTGCCGAACGCGCTGATCGACCACGTGCGCGAGCGCGGCCAGCTCGGCTTCGGGATCGCCTACTGGCTGGGCAACGCGATGCTCCACCGCGAGCGCTCCGCGCAGCAGATCGCCGAGGAAGTCGATGCCGGCGAGCTGGCGCTGTGCGACGTGCCGCGCGCGAGCGAGGCCGCGATCCGCGAGCGGATCGGCACCGAGTGCGCCGCGCGCCTCGGGCAGATCGGCAAGCGCATGGAGGAGCGCCGCGCGCTGCGCGCGCGGCTGGGGGAGAGCCCTCCCCCCCTGCGCTACGTGCTGACCGCGACCGGCAACGTGTACGAGGACGTCGTGCACGGCCTGGCGGTCGCGGAGGCCGGCGGGGACATCGTCGCGGTGATCCGCTCGACCGCGCAGAGCCTGCTCGACTACGTCCCCTACGGCCCGAGCACCGAGGGCTACGGCGGCACCTTCGCCACGCAGGCGAACTTCGCGATCATGCGCGCCGCGCTCGACGAGTGGTCGCAGGCCAACGGCCGCTACGTGCGCCTGTCGAGCTTCTGCTCGGGCCTGTGCATGTCGGAGATCGCGACGATGGGCGCGATCGAGGGCCTTGACAACATGGTCAACGACGCGCTCTACGGGATCCTCTACCGCGACATCAACATCCTGCGTGGGCTGATCGACCAGCGCGTCTCGCGCACGATCAACGGCTACTTCGGCGTCGTGATCAACACCGGCGAGGACAACTACCTGCGCACCGCCGACGGCCTGGAAGCGGCGCCGTCGGTGACCGCCTCGCAGTTCATCAACCACCAGCTGGCGCGCGACTCGGGCGTGCCCGACGAGCAGATCGCGCTCGGCGACGCGTTCGAGATCGACCCGCCGACGCGCAACGGGCTGCTCTACCAGTGGGCGCAGGCCCAATTGACGCGCGAGCTGTTCCCCGCCTGCCCGGTGAAGTACATGCCGCCGACGCGCCACATGGACGGCAACCTGTTTCGCACGCACGCGTCGGACTCGCTGTTCAACCTGGTCACGGTCGCGACCGGCCAGGGCATCCAGACGATCGGCGTGCCGACCGAGGGGATCTTCACGCCGCACATCCACGACCGCGTGCTCGGCCTGCAGAACGCAGGCTACGTGTTCAACGCCGCGCGCGACCTCGGCGGCGAGATCGAGTTCAAGCGCGGCGGCATCATCCAGACGCGCGCGCAGGAAGTGCTCGGCGGCGCGCAACGGATCCTCGAGCACATCGCGCAGGTGGGGCTGATCGCCGCGGTCGACGAGGGCGTCTTCGGCGACGTCAGCCGCCGCGTCAACGAGGGCCGCGGGATCGAGGGGATCGTCGAAACCGAGCTCGAGTACTTCAATCCCGCGACCGAGCTGATGCGGGGGTCGCTGAGCGTTGTCTGAGGGCGACGGCGCACAGGCACCGGCGCAGAACGGCGAAACGGGCGCCGGGACGCCGGCGCGCAAGGTCGACCTCGCGCACGTGAAGCCCTACGCCGACCAGCTCGGCGACGGGATCGTGCAGCTGAGCTTCACGCTGCCCGTCCCCTACGGCCTGGCGGCACGCCGGGCGGCGCTCGAGCTGGGCGCGAAGATGGGCCTGCAGCAGCCCGAGGTCGTCCACTACGAGGGCTTGACCGACGGCTACACGTACTTCGTGATGTACGGCCACTGCACGCACACCGTCGACTACGCGACGCTGCAGGGCGAGGGCTTCGAGATCGAGTACATGAACGAGGAGCAGATCGAAGACTACGCGCGCGAGCACGTCGGGCGCCCGATCGTCGTCGTCGGCGCGAGCACCGGCACCGACACGCACAGCGTCGGCATCGACGCGATGCTCAACCTCAAGGGCTTCCACGGCCACAAGGGCCTGGAGGGCTACAGCGCGTTCCAGGCGCACAACCTCGGCAGCCAGGTCACCAACGGCACGCTCGTCGCGAAGGCGATCGAGCTGGACGCAGATGCGATCCTCGTCTCGCAGACCGTCACCCAGCAGAACCTGCACATCCACAACCTGACCGAACTGGTCGAGATCCTCGAGGCCGAGGGCCGCCGGCGGCGCACGATCCTCGCCTGCGGCGGCCCGCGCGTCTCCAACGAGCTGGCCAAGGAGCTGGGCTACGACGCGGGCTTCTCGAAAGGCACGTATCCCCACCACCTGGCGACGTTCCTCGTGCGCGAGCTGGCCGCGCGGCTGGCCGAGTCCGGCGAGGACGCCGAGGCGGCCCGCAGCGCCCCGGCCGGGTAGGCTCCAGCCCGTCATGAGCGAGCAGCGCGACGCGCCGCAGGAGGAGCAGCCAGGGGACGACGCCGCGGGCGGCGCCGACGAGCGCCACGCCAAGCTCCAGCGCCTGCGCGCACAGGGCGTGGAGCCCTACCCGTACATCGACACGCGCGTGCCGCGCACGTGGATCGCCGACATCCAGGGCGCCCACGACCCCTCGCAGCTGGCGGCCGGCGAGCATGAAGGCTTGGTCTACCGGATCGCCGGGCGCATGATCGCCCGCCGCGGGCACGCGAAGACGACGTTCTTCGACGTGCGCGACCAGTCCGGCACGATGCAGGTCGTCGCGCGCGCCGAGGCGCTGGGCGAGGATGCCTACGCGGCGATGACCGACCTCGACGTCGGCAACATCGTCGCAGTCGAGGGCTGCGTCTACATCACCAAGCGCGGCGAACTGACGCTCGCGGTGAAGCGGTGGACGATGCTCGCCAAGGCGCTGCGCCCGCCGCCGGACCGCTACCACGGCATGGAGGACCCCGGCGCGCGCTACCGCCACCGCGAACTGGACCTGCTCGCCAACGAGCGCACGCGAGAGATGTTCTTCAAGCGCACGAAGACGATCGAGGCGATCCACGACTTCCTGCGCTCGCGCGGCTTCACCCAGGTCGAGACGCCGATGCTGCAAACGCTCGCGGGCGGCGCCGCCTCGCGGCCGTTCGTCACCCACCACAACGCGCTGGACGTCGACGTCTACCTGCGCATCTCGGTCGAGCTGTACCTCAACCGCTGCATCGTCGGGGGCCTCGAGAACATCTACGACCTGGGGCGCGCGTTTCGCAACGAGGGCATCTCCCACCGCCACAGCCCCGAGTTCACGATCCTCGAGTGGATGATGTCCTACGCCGACTACTGGGACGTCGCGAAGATGACCGAAGACATGGCCGAGTCGGTGGCGCTGCAAACGCTCGGTACGACCAAGGTCGAGCAGTTCGACGGCAGCACGGTCGACTTCGCCACGCCGTGGCAGCGGATCACGCTGCAGGACGCGATCAAAAACGCGGTCGGCATCGACTTCCTGGCGGCGAGCGAGCAGGAGCTGCTGGACGTGCTCGACGGCGAAGCGGACCCCGACGCGAACTGGGCGAAGCTCGTCGACGCGATCTACGTCAAGCACGTCGAACCGACGCTGATGGCGCCCACGCACGTGTTCGACTTCCCGGTGGACCTGTTTCCGATCTGCAAGCGTCACTCGCGGGAGCCGCGCCTCTCAGAGCACTTCGACTCGGTGATCCGCGGAATGGAGATCCTTTCCGGCGACACCGAGCTGAACGATCCGCTGGACCAGCACCAACGCTTTGTCACCCAGCGCCAACAGGCCGCGGGCGGGGATGACGACCAGCCGCAGCCGAACGACGAGGCGTACGTGCGCGCGCTGGAATACGGGATGGCGCCGACGGCGGGGGGCGGGCTCGGGGTTGACCGGCTTTTGATGGTGCTCACCGGGGTCGAGGCGATGCGCGAGGTCGTGCCGTTCCCCACGCTGCGTGCCGCGCGGGGGTGACGGCGGCTGGGCTACGCGAAAGCCCAGGGCAGCGCGTCTTCGACTTTGCCTAAGACGCTCGCTTCTACTTTTGCTTCGGCTTCACCGATCTTCAATTCTCCTGGTGAAGAAATTAGCGCGATAAACGCTTCCGATAACCGCAGATCCTGACCCTGTGGCGCTAAAACGGTATACGTACCCGTTATCGCCTGCTTACCTTCTGCGGCGCATTTTCTTTCCGGCTTGAATTCAAATGTAGCAAAAATTTTACCTGTATCAGGTTTGGCTATAGCTTTTGCTGCTAAGACGCCGTTCTAAGGTCACTAAGCCTTCGACGGGGAGCGAACGTATTGCAGAGCTAGTAAGTTCACATTCTGTTGGTGTCGATTTGCATTCTAAATCCACAAGGCTAGTAGCTAACAATTTATCTGGCTCGCTTACCACGCCGCCAACAATTTCCAACTTCGGACATCTAATTGTCAACGTACTCCAGGATACTACACTTTCTTTGTCACTGACCGTCCGTGGCACAACCGCTGCCGATCCGGCAAGTAACGAGCCTGCCACTAACCAGCTCGCGCGCGCCGAACTTGCGACACCAACGCCGCACGCGAGCGCCGCAAGCAACGCCACGGCGAGCGCTTTCGCTCTAGACATACCGCTGGTCTCCTTTCGACTTCACAAGCGCCCGTAGTCCGAACGCCGGCCGACCTGCCGCGCGTTCAGCGACGATCAAGCCACCCAACGTCTTACACCACCCGCAAGCTAATGTCAACAGACAGGATTAATCAGCTATACGGCTCGCAGCGCAGCTAGAAGATAGCGAGTTCAACGGGCAGGGCCCTGCCCCACGCTCTACGCGGCGTGAGACAGGGCCCAAGATGCGTTAGTGCGAGTTGACCGATGCTACGGGAGACGTGTACAGCGTGTTTTCGAGGACCGCGACGTTCTTACCGGATTCTGCCGGCAGGCCCGCGACCAGCGAGCTGTTGATGATCGGGTCGACGAGCACCGACAGGGCGCCGCCGCAGCCGGTGGCTTCGGGAGCAGCCCACGTATTGTCGACCAGCTCGTTACCGGTGATTTCGACCAGTTCCCCTTCTTCATGCAGCGAAGGAACGCCCGCTTTGCCTTCGATCGATTCGTAGGGCGCCGGCGGGCTGGTCGCGCCAGTCGTCAGGTTCCAGATAATCGGCGAGCTGTCCGAGCCCACGTAGCACGAGCTACCGAGAAACGGGTTTTCGAGGTGGATCTTGACCGGCAGCTTCAGCGCGGTCCCTTCCTTGACCAGCAGGTTGAAGCTGCTCAGTTCGATGTCGCTCGCGGGCTCGGCCAATTCGAGTGTCGCGTTAACGCCGGTGAGGCCGTTTTCAAGCACCAGCGCAAGCGCGATTTTTACGAGCAGCGGCGCTGATTCCGGCGGCACCAAACCGACCAGCCCACCGGGCACCGGCTGCGGCGTTTTCGAGAGCGTTTCGCCGTTGGTGGCGCCGTAGAAGCTCTCAAAGCCGGTTTCTTCGTTTTCCTTGGAGACCCCACCCTGCAGGATCACCGGGTTGACGATCGGCGTCGTCTTGTTGCCGAGCACGACCTTGCCGCTATTCGTCACCGAATAGAGGCATTTTCTGACGCCTTCCGTCGTCGACGGACACTCGTTGAACTTCGCAAACGCGCCTTCGTGCGCGAGCGCGGCGGCAGGCAGGCAGATCGCCGCCAAAGCCGCGACGACCGCACCCGTCAAGCCACGTACAACAGCTCGTAACAGCACAGCATTTCCTTTCTCGAGATTACAGTGCCAGGAACTCCATCCCTCAATCCGTCCTCAAGTCGTGCGGGGCCTTCACCGTCACCTGCGCGTGTAGTGGAAGAACAAAAAGCCCTCGAATTCCGCGGTGTGCACGGCTTCGTGCCGCAGCGCGGCGGCGTTGAAGCCCGGCTTGACGTGCAGGTGGCGCGGGAGCGCGAACAACACAGTCAAGTAGTCTTCGTGGTGGTGGGGCGGGCACAGCGAGTACGCGGTGTGCCCGGAGCTGTTTGTCCCGAGGATCGCGCCTGGCGGCAGCGTGCCCGCGGCCGTTCCGGTCGAGTTGGGGTCGATCCCGGCGACCGCCCAGTCGATATGGAGTTGGTTGTTGAGCGGCTTGAGGTTGATGACGTCGAGCATCAGTTCCACCGTGCCCGGCGGAATGCCGCGCCAGCTCAGCGGCGGGGAGATGTTCGCTCCGTCGCACGTGTAGCGCGCCGGCAGCGCTTCCGCCTGCAGCGCTGGGCTGGAGATTTTGACCTCGGCGACGGTCGGTACCGATGCGTGGGCGTGCTGGGAGGTATGCGTAGTTGCCGGCGATGTGGATGCCGGCTGCGTAGTGGTCTGCGTCTGCGCTGTCGTAGCCGCTGCCGAGGGCTGGCTGCTCGAGGCGGCGGTGCTCGAACCGCCACCGCATCCGGTGGCGAGGGCAGCGGCGAGCAGTGCGCAGAGACCGGCGAGCGCGTGGCGTTTGGCAGGGCTACCCATAGCTGCCTACCAGCAATCCCGTATGACGAGCGATCGCTTTGGCCTGCATACGCAGTGCAGCCGGTTCGAAACCGGATTGCGGCGAGAGGCTTTTCGGCAGCGCAAAGAGAATGAAGACGTACGTTTCGCGTCCGCCGGTGGGGCAGAGCGAGTACCGGGCCTGGCCCGAGCTGCCACGCCCGACGACCGCGCCAGATGGCACCTGGCCGGCCTGCATCCCGGTGAACGTCGGGCTGATCCGGGCCACCGCCCACGGGAACGCAAGTTTGCCGTCGACCGGTTGGGTCGCGATTACGAACAGCGCGAGTTCCTGCGTGCCATTGGGCACGCCCCGCCACTGCAACGGCGGCGATTCGTCCGCCCCGCGGCAGGTGTAGCGACTCGCGATCGTGCTCGCCGACGAACTCGCAGTGTGCGCGATCCCGGAACTCGCGAGATAGATATCGGTGACGGGCAGCACGGCGCGTTCGGCCGCCGAGATTTTGGGCTCGGGCGGCCCGTTCGGCGCCGGCAAAACGATGTGCGCGTGCCGGCGGCGCACCTTCGCGGTGTGGCCACCAGCGCCAGCCCCGCGGTTGGGGGTGACTGCCGCACTGGTCGTCGTGGGGGACCGGCTGGCGGTCGTCGCACGTGCGGCCGTCGTCGTGCTCGTCGCGGTCGCGGTCGCGCCGCCCGTATTCGAACTGGTCGGGCCGCTCGATTCGCCGCAGCCGGCGAGCGCAAGCGCGAACGCCGATAACAGCAGCGCAATCGCTGCTGGCTGCTGGCGTGCCGGGCGGCTGGAGCAAGGCCTGCCGCGCTTTGAATCTGAGTGCCGCGTGTGGTTGCGCATCGCGATTCGTGATCTCCTCTCGCTATCCGGTATTGCGACGACGGGCCGGCAACGCTTTGCCGGCCCGTCGTGCTGCTCTCTATGCTTCTGCTACTGGCTGTCCGTCCTACCCTTCGAGGTGTTCGTCGCGATGTTTTTCGAATGCTTCAGTGGGAAAGACGCCGTTCCATTCGACCTGACCCGAGCCGACAAGCAGCGCGGTTTTCGTCTTTTCAAACGTTTCTTTGTCGAATGTGGCGCGTTCTTCGCCGTTTTCGAGCACTCCGCCGGCCGAGCCGGAAACGCGGATACGTTCACCGGAAAGCGCGCAGAGTTCGCCCGAATAGGAGATCCCCACGGCAACTTTTTCGACGACCAGATATTCCTTGCCTTCGACCGTCGTGATGTGGCCGGGCCACGGAAGTTTTTCCGCAGTGATGCTTTTCACCGAACAGTTTTTGTTGTTGGTGGTGCATTCGTACAGCGGCAGTTCCGTGATTTCGGTCTTGCCATCGCCTTCTTTGTTCGAGATTTTCATGTTGTAGAGGAAATGTTCGCACGTCGTCGTCGCGCCGGGAATCGTAAGGCTGCTGCTGAACGCCGCCCCGACAGCCGTTTCCGTGCCCGACAGTTCCGTGCCATTGAACTTCCATACCGACGATGCGGTCGCCGTCGCAGCCGTCGCCGCGCACGCGAGCGCGGCGACGACGGTCAGGACCGCCAACCGTCCTGTAGTTCTCATCTGAATATCATCTCCTGGTAGAAAACGTTATGGAAATCGTGGCGGTCTTAGTGTGCGTTGACGGACCCGACAGTCGCAGTGAAGATCGTGTTCTTCAACTTTGCGACGTTCGTTTCCGCGGCGGCCGGCAGACCGACCTCGGCATCGACGATCGGGTCGACAAGGAACGAAATGATCCCGCCGCAACCCGTCGCTTCGGGGGCTTTCCAGTCGTTTTCCACGAGTTCATTTTCTTTGATTTCGATGAGTTCTCCTTCTTCCTTGAGTTCCGGAATGCCCGCTTTCCCTTCGATCGATTTAGCCGCAGGCGTCGGGCCGGTCGTCAGGTTCCAAATGATCGGCGAACTGCTCGAACCGATGTAGCACGACTTACCCAGGAACGGGTTTTCGAGATGCACCTTGACCGGCATGGAAAGCGCGATGCCTTCCTTGATGGTGAGGTTGAACGTGCTCAATTTGATTTCGCTCGCCGGCTTTGCCAGTTCGAGTGTCGCGTTGAGTTCGAAGAGTTTATTGTGAATGAAGTATTCCTCGAGCAGTTTTACCAGGAACGGCTCGCCTGCTTCCGGCACGATCCCGAGCAGTCCACCTGGCACGGGCTGCGCTGCCTTCGACAGCGTTTCGTTGTTGCTGGCGGCCGTGAAAGGCTCGAAGCCCGTTTCTTCGTTTTCCGCGCCGACCCCGCCCTGCAGAATAACTTTGTTGACGATCGGCGTCGTCTTTTTGCCGAGCACGATTTCGCCGCCGTTCGTGATCGAGTAGAGGCATTTCCTGACGCCCGTCGTTTTTGAGGGGCACTGGGCGAATTTCGTCCATACCGTTTCGGCCGACGCGGTCGCGGACAGACAAAGCGCGGCCAAAGCCGCCCCCAGCAGCGCCCGGAGGCAAAGCCTCAGAGTCCTTCTCTGCATTCGCATGAAGCGTATCCCTTTCGTTTATCGAGTGATCACAGAGCAATTACGACTTCAACCGTCTTGTTTTACTGGCAGCTTGCGCTCCCCTTTCATGACCCGATCGCGGACGATGACCCGATCGCAGACGCCGAGACGTGCGCAGACGGCGATCTGGCCGCCAGCACGCAGGCTGCATAAGTCCTACAGGACCACGCTGTGAGTGTCAACGATCGGGCGATCTGCGCTGAGTGTAAACGCCGTCGACCGACCGGCGAGGAATGCCAATCCTCATTACCAAAGCCAAATCCATTCTTAGACCCAAGCTCTGAGACGATGAGAAACATCGGTTCTGAAAGGCCCTTATAGTGCTATGTTCTTGTGTCTGGCGGCGACTTGTTTGCCGACGGTGAGCGTGAGTGTGAGTGTGAGGTGGGTCTTGTGGTGTCGGTGCGCCGCGGTCCGTCTGCTCGCCGTGTACGCGAGGGTGTAGCTGTGCTTGCCCGGGCTCACTGCGCGTCGTACGAGCGTTTTCAGGCCGTTGCCCGCGATCCGCAGGCGGCCCTTCATCGTGGTCTTGACGGTGACGGTCAGCCCGTGCTTGCCGGCCTTCGCTTTGACGAGCTTGACTTCGGGCTTGGCCGGCGGGCAGCCTTCGATCTTGAGTTTGACGTTTTCGTTGTGCGGGAGGCCGTTCTGGGCGGTCATGTCAACCGGGGCGACCATTTCCTGCCCGCACTGGCTGGCCTGGGCGCGTCCGACCGTGCGTGCGCTGGTGAACTGCGAGTACTGCTTGTGCGGGAGGCTCGCTTCAAACGTGCTGAACGGCGCGTCCGGGACCGACGGGAACGTGACCTTCAGCACGCTCTTGGAGGACACCGACGATTCGCCTTCGACTACGAGGGTAACGCCTTCACCCTGAAGCACCATCGCGACATTCGGAAATTTCGCGCTCCCATACGAGACGAGATAGATCGGGCCGCTCAGCGGATTGGAGAGGATCGGCGTGTGCACCGTCGCGGTGCCGATACTCGACGCAGCCGGACACGTAGCGGGGTTAGCTTCAAATGTTGCCGCCAGGCAGGCCTGGCGCAGCGTTTCCAGCCTGACCGGCAACTGCGTCGGGAACGAGATCGTGGTCTTGGCGATGTTGGACTGCGTCACCGACGGGTAGGCGATCTTGACGTTCACGCCCGTGCCTTCGGCTTTGCTCGCCTTCGCTTCGGTCGCGATCGTCGTCGTCGGCGTAAACGACAGCGCACGGCAGTCCTGTACCGCCAATGGGCTCGAAACGTTCTCGCGCGCACCTTCGGCAGAGCCGATCGTGCCAGTCGTCTGCAACGACTGGCAGCTCGTGGGGTTCAGCACGAATTCCTGGTTGCTGATCGAGAGCTGCGCGAAGCGGATTCGCAGCGGCACGCCGTCGAGTATCTGCGGGAAGTCGCTGCTCGTCGCGTCGACCTGCGCGGTGCGCGGGTTGACCGTCAGCGCGGCGCGCACCAGCACATAGCCGAGGTTGAACGGTCCCGCAGTGGCGGGCACGACGATCGACAGGCCGAACGGCGCGCCTGCGTAGGGGCCGGTGAAGTAGACCTTGCCCGTCACGTAGTAGGGCTCGCTGCCCGACCCCACCGCGACAGTCGCTGTCCCGATCTGGCTCTTCGGGGGGCAGACTTCGGCAGCCTGCGAAGCGAGCGCAGCCGGGCACTGTTCCACCCGCGAAACGTACGCCAGCAGCCCGGGCGGCAGCGTCGTGGCGAGCGAGAGGATGCTCTGTTCGCGATCGCGCCGTTCCATCGTGAGCACGAACGGGCTGGTGGCGCCCGCCGCGTGGCTCGTCGTATCGGCCGTGAACGACGGCGCGAACGGCGGCGTCACAGGGCACGGTTCGCCCGCTCCGTTCCAGTCGACGTTGAAGTAGTCCGACGGGAACGCTTCGCCGGTGTACGGCGAGGCCCACGAGCTGATCTGGCCTTCGCTGACCGCATTCCCGCACGTCTGCGGGTTGGCGAGCGGCGCGCGCGCGCCGCCGGCCGTGGAGACCGTCAGGCTCGAGAGCGGGAACTGCGGGTTTTCTTCGAAGATCGTCGTGATCCGGCCGGTTTCCGGGTCGACCGACGCGTGCCCGGCGAGCTTGATCACGACACCCGATTCCGGCGCCTGCAGTTCGAGGTAGACCCTGAACAGCCTGCCCTCAGCCGCGTACTTCGGGCTGCATTCTTCCTGACCCAGGCCGCCGCATTCGGGCTCAGCGACAAATAGATGCCCTTCCAGCTGATCGTGAAGCAGTGGCGTGCTCGCCCTAACCGTCGCGATCTGCGACGCTTCCGGGCAGTGCCCCGCGGCAAGCCGCTTGAGGCCGTCGGCGCCCATTTCTTCGGATTCTTCGCCTTCGATATTGATCCCTTGCGGTCCGGATTCCTGGCAGGCCTCGAGCCCGTTCGCGCCCGAAGGCGAGATCGTCGTGCCCGCGGGCAGCGCGACCGTGACATTCTTGACCGGCGGGGTACCCAAGCCCGTCCCGCCGTTGGGCGCCTGCGGGACCTTCAGGCCCACTTCGTAACCCGACGGCGCAGCCGCTTGCGTCGTCTGCGGCTTGACACTGAGCGTCGAAGTGAAGCTCAACAGGTTGCAGCCTTCGAGCTTGGAGAACGCGAGAGCGGAGCCTTTGAGCATCACGCCCGGTTCCTTCCAAGTGTCAAATTCCACCTGGGCTTCCCTCGCGGACTGATCCGCTTCGCAGTCGCTCGGATCCGTCACGAACGCGCCGCGGTCAAACGTGGATTCTTCCTGGTTTTCGCGGATGTAGCGTTCTTCGATATCTCCGTAGAACGTCGCGATCGCACCGACAAACGACGCAATGCCGGCTATGTCTGGAACGGCGACACGCACGACATAGTGCCCATCGCGTCTCACCACGGTCGCGTACATGAAGAACGTAAGATTGTTGAATGCAAACGCGAACTCCGCTGCATAGCCCTTCTCCGGGGTAACGCTGTAAATCCCGCGTACGTGCGTCGGATCGACACTGTGCGCGAACACGTGGTTCAAGATCATCGGCAAAATCGATCCCGCTCGGCTCGACTGCGGACAGCCACTCAACGCGTTCTTTGCTTCCACAAGCGACGCCGGGCACTGATTCAGAACAGTCGGGTTACCGAGGAACCCCAGCGGCAGATAGAATTCGAGATTCTTCATCGGCTCCACCGGTTTAAATTCTTCGATATTGCTCACATTTTCATCACGCATATCATTTGCGGTAAACGTCGTGACGGTAAGATTTGGATGCCCAGCCGCCTGTCGAAACGGTTCACCAGTCGGCCCTGTCTCCTGAAACCCAAATTGCTCTACTCCCGAAGGAGCAGTTTCGTGTTCACCCCCAACACGCGTGACCGCTTCATCGCCGGCGCTTTTAGCTCCACCACCACTCACGCTCGCGACATCGCGCAGCAGACCTTCAATGTGGCTTTCGACTTCATATTCCACGGTCACGACCATGAACCCGGTCGGGACCGTAGGTTCAAGGTAATGGCATTCAACTTCAGTGCCACTCAACAAGGAACATTCCGATGCTTCTTCAGGTTCCGCCCTGGTAGCAGTAACCTTCAACCCGGCCGGCAGCACATCTTTCACCGTCACTTCGCCACCACTCGCCAACCCACCGATGTTCTCCACAATCACATAATATCGACCCTTACGATTCACGCCCTGCGGCTGAACAGTGGGAAACGCCACAACCGTCGCCTGCCACGCCGGCGCCGCCGCACCAGTCACAGCAACAGCCCGCACCGCACCAAACCACAGACCACAAACACACAGCGCTACCCACACACCGGCAAAACGCGACCCACGACCTGCGGTCAACGATCGGCACCCGAAAACGCGAACCATCACACACCCCTCCGACCCAGCCGCTTACCCTGCACCCTCAACGCACGACCCCGTCGCTTCCTATGGACCTTACTGCTCTTCTTACGGGTCTTTTTGCTCTTTGACGGCTTGCCAGGCTTTTTGGTCACGCTCGCAGGCCGCGTACCAGAACCCCGTCGCCGACGGAAAGTCGCCTTCAGCGGCGCTCGCTGCCACGCCAGTCCCGCCACCCACCGGCACGGCACCTTCACAAGTGCTCGGTACGCATACAGCGGACTCGCCCTGTACAGGCCCAGGCGGAAACCCACCACCAACACGCGCATCATAAATATCACGCTGAAACCCATCGACGTCACTAGTCAACAACGGATCCGCCGTCGATACCAGAACATTCGAACCATCTTCATCCATCCCATAAACGAAAGCACCACACGTAGACCCTTTATTCAACTGCACATCACGACCATCCGACAACAAATACACTTTACCCGCAGAAATTGGGCCTTCACTACGAAACTCATACACACTTTTACACCCAAGTGACGACGCAGACCGAGCACGTGGACTCAATTCACCCGCCGTCTGAAACACCACCGTCCTACCATCAGACGACACATCCAACCGATTTTCAGAGGTTTTGTAGTCGAATGCGTGACCGACGAGAACATTCTCTAGCGACGCTCGCGGAATTCCTTCCGTTACACTATTGCCGTTATCGTTGAACCCTTCTTCGCCTTGCGTTACCCTCACCAGTTCCCTTGTTTCCGTGTCGTACTCGAATAGTTGAGTGAGTCCTTCGCGTGTATCATCGGGCGTAACACCTTCTGCGGAGCTGACAAACAGTAGAAACTGACCATTTTCCCCGGCGGCCTGGACGGGGCGGATGAACTGTCGTTCCCAGTCTTCTTCGTCCGCATTGCTCAGCGTCGCGATGAACGATGCTGCTTTACTTTCGGTGTCATACACATACAAGTTTGGCTCACCCACAATCGGTCTATGGTGGAACTCGTTTTCACCCCCTCCAGGAACTTCGTCCTCAGCCACGAAATAGATATGCGAGCCGTCCTCTGCAATACCAGCAACACCACGCACGTTACTAGCGCCACCTGCGACAAGCGCCAACCGACTGTGCGCCGGCAGCGCAAAGTTATACTCATAAAGATTGCACCCTTTACTACTACTCGCGCAGCCATGTCCTTCGGCTGCGTTCCCACCGGTAGTCAGATCGGCCGCGCCTTCCGTCAACTTCTGCGTGCTCGTGAAGAATACCTTCTCTCCGTTTTCCGAAGCGCCCTCAAAATTCTTCCCCGATTCCACTTCGCATTCGGCCCCACTACATTCGCGTTCGGAGATATCAATTGTTTCCGCCGGCATAGGCGTAGTCATCGCACCATGCAGACGCGCATAAACTTCCGTAGTGCTCGGCGCAGAACCGCAGGGATCAACCGTAAAGAAGATACTTTCACCATCACGAGATATCGCATTATATACCGCACCTTCACCACCAAAGTGCACGCCGCAATCTGCGACCAGTTCATGCCTCCCTTTTGCGCCCTTTTCCCCCACCAACACCGGCGCTTCATTATTTACCCCACTATATTCATACAACGACTTATCTACAGTCGTTTTATCAAACGGCCAAATAGCCTGGGGTTGTTCCGCCGCCAGCACGACATGCTGATAGTCGCTGGTAGCCCCAACTGGTTCGTCAAACGGGACAGTAGCCGCTTCTATCACGTCTTCACCTGCTTCGCTGCTGAGAGCATCTGGCGTCACCGACCCTACCCGAGCGTACGTACCCCCAGCCGAGCGAACATACAGTTCCGCCGTTTTAGCCGACTGGTGCGAAGTATGCTGTACCCACAACGACAGTCCGTTCTCCGCTTCAAAAGCATACCCAAGCTCCCCCACGAACTCACTCAACGGAGCATTCATCGCCGACAACCGCCAACCACCCACGGTTCGTTCATCTATATACAAGTTGGGTTTCAAGCCGCCTTCACCCGTCCCGGGCGTACCGGCAAGCCCCCCCACGCTGTCCAGGATCGCTTTTTCACCATTCGCGGCGAAGCTTTGGACAAACATGGGATACCCGTCCTTATATGGCGGCGTCACCATCTCATATGCACGGCAATCGGGAAGCAGGCTGGATCCGAGCGACGATCGCAACGTTTCATTCTCACACACAGTACCGTCGGCGCTCCCGCAGACACCCGCCGCGAAAACCAGCACGACCAGCACCGCGACCACCAGCCGTTCACTGCGCCGGCTCTGCAGAGCAGCCACGGGGCTACCTGTCCGGGTCACGTGTCCACCCACTTCCCTATCGGCCATGCACTCCATTACCTCTCCCTCGACTCTTAAATCCACTATAGGTGCTACTTGCGATAGTGGGTGGGACACCGTTGCATGACGCGCACGGTGACCCACCCTTATCTGCTTACTACATTCGCTTTACGTGAAACTCCACGGCATGTCGCTTGTCAGATGGAATAAAGCACTACCTTCAATTTTCGCTTCGGCTTCCCCGACTTTGAGTTCTCCAGGTGTCGTTATCAAGGCGCTTATTAACTGCCATAAACGTTCGTCCTGACCCGTGGGCGCTAAGATCGTCGCAGTACCTGTGACCGCTTGCTTACCTTCTGCGGCGCATTTTTTTTCTGGCTTGAATTCAAACGTAGCAAAGATTTTCCCACTAGTATCGGGTTTAACAGTGGCTACTGCCGCTAAGGCGCCCTCTAATGTCACTAACCCTTCAATGGGAAGAGTATGTACTTCAGGTTTAGTAAGTTCGCATTCAGCTGGCGTAGCTCTACATTCTAAGAATAAAAGACTAGTTGCTAAGAACTTGTCAGGCTCGCTGATTACCCCGCCATCAACTTCGAGTTTCGGGCACTTAATCGTCAAAGTACTCCAACTAAGTACACCTTCTTTGTCGGTGATAGTCGAAGGTGAAACTGCCGTCGACCCTACAAGTAACGAACCTAACACTAACCATCCCGCCTGTGCCGAACCCGCAGCGATCGCGCTGAGCGCAAACGCCGCAAAGGACGCTAGAACGAGTATTCGTACCTTGGACATAACTGATGTGATCTCCTCTCGCTTATTGAGCTATCGGTGCACCCTCGCAAACGAGGGCACTCGCCGTCAGCCCCGCACACCTCCTTATTGGGCGCGCAGACCTCGACGTATTCTTCGTGCGGTTATGTCCTCTCCTCTCTCTTAGCCCACACCATGCAATCCATGCGCCGGTCTTGAGCTGTTCGTAGTCTTATCCGATGGCAGACGGACTGTCAATGGCTACTCGTGGACAGGTAGTCTTCGACAGCGACCGAACACTCGAAAGCCCTTGGTATCGGGCCATACGGGCCGCCCCGGCCGTGGCGGACAAGTAAGAAACACCCGTACAGCGAGCGTCACCGCGCGGGTGTTTCTATGTCGGACCGCGCCCTGTCGGCCGACGACCTCAACCCGTGCCTGCCGGCCCTTGCCTGACGAGACCACTGCCGGCTGACCGCCGGGCACCCAGATGGCCACCGCTGGTCGGCTAGCACGGTGGCCCATCTCCATAGCTACAGAACTTTAAATCGGCGTTGGCTCACACCGCGTTGACAAGCCCGACCATGATGCATCGTCCTACTGGAAACTCCAAGGCATATCGTTCGCGAGGTGAGATAACGCGCTTCCTTCTATTTTCGCTTCGGCTTCGCCGACTTTGAGTTCACCGGGTGTTGTTACCAAAGCGTTGTCTAACTGCCATAAGCTTTCACGGCCTACACCTAACAGCGTGGCTGTACCCGTGATCGCCTGCTCGCCTTCTACGGCGCATTTTTTTCCTGGTTCGAATTCAAACGTAGCGAAAATTTTCCCGCCGGTATCGGGTTTGACGGTCGCTATGCCCGCTAAGGCGCCCTCTAAAGTCACTAAACCTTCAACGGGGACCGTATGTATTTCAGGTTTAGTAAGTGCGCATTCAGCTGGCGTAGATTTACATTCTAAGAATAAAAGACTAGTCGCTAAAAACTTGTCAGGCTCACTGATCACCCCACCATCCACTTCAAGCTTCGGGCATTTAACCGTCAAACTACTCCAACTAAACACAGCTTCTTTATCGGTGATAGTCGAAGGCGAAGCCGCCGTCGACCCTACAAGTAATGACCCTAACACTAGCCAACCAGCCTGCGCCGAACCCGCAACAATCGCGCTGACCGCGACTACTGCAAAGAACACCGAGGCAAGCACTGCTGGCCTCGACATGAAACCGATCTCCTCTCGTTTTGGGTACCGATGCAACACCCCAGCCGGCTTGGGCCGAGAGATACACTAGCCGACTAACATCGATTGGTCAAGAATATTCGTGATATCAGAACATGGCTCGGGACCACGACTCTCAACGCACGACGGCATGCCGCCGTCCAAATCTAGCCCCAGCTGGGCTCGACTCATCGGTCGCCGCCAGCCCGCACATCGATCACCGCTACGCCCGGCACAGCCGCGCGCGCGAGCTGCTGCAGCTGCGCCGAGTCGAAGCTGTGCGCCCGCGGCGCGACCGGGTTGACAGTCACCACGCACAGCCGCAACGGCGCGAGCACGCGGATCTCAAGGCCCCGCTCGCGGTACCACCCGGGCCCGCGCTTATCGAGGAATACCCGCGTCGGATCGGCGACGACCAGCTCCAGCTCTCCCACGATCGCGACGCGCAGCGCCGGCTCGATCGCTTCCGATAGCAGCACGCAGCGAAGGGTACTCACGTACGAAACGGTGCGAAGACCGCCCGCGCGCGCGCCGGCTGAGCGGCGTCCGCAGAGCGCGCAGAGCGCGCGCTATAGCGTCGTGTTCTTGTGCGCCAGACCGACTTGTTTGCCGACGGTGAGCGTGAGTGTGAGTGTGAGGTGGGTCTTGTGGTGTCGGTGCGCCGCGGTCCGTCTGCTCGCCGTGTACGCGAGGGTGTAGCTGTGCTTGCCCGGGCTCACTGCGCGTCGTACGAGCGTTTTCAGGCCGTTGCCCGCGATCCGCAGGCGGCCCTTCATCGTGGTCTTGACGGTGACGGTCAGCCCGTGCTTGCCGGCCTTCGCTTTGACGAGCTTGACTTCGGGCTTGGCCGGCGGGCAGCCTTCGATCTTGAGTTTGACGTTTTCGTTGTGCGGGAGGCCGTTCTGGGCGGTCATGTCAACCGGGGCGACCATTTCCTGCCCGCACTGGCTGGCCTGGGCGCGTCCGACCGTGCGTGCGCTGGTGAACTGCGAGTACTGCTTGTGCGGGAGGCTCGCTTCAAACGTGCTGAACGGCGCGTCCGGGACCGACGGGAACGTGACCTTCAGCACGCTCTTGGAGGACACCGACGATTCGCCTTCGACTACGAGGGTAACGCCTTCACCCTGAAGCACCATCGCGACATTCGGAAATTTCGCGCTCCCATACGAGACGAGATAGATCGGGCCGCTCAGCGGATTGGAGAGGATCGGCGTGTGCACCGTCGCGGTGCCGATACTCGACGCAGCCGGACACGTAGCGGGGTTAGCTTCAAATGTTGCCGCCAGGCAGGCCTGGCGCAGCGTTTCCAGCCTGACCGGCAACTGCGTCGGGAACGAGATCGTGGTCTTGGCGATGTTGGACTGCGTCACCGACGGGTAGGCGATCTTGACGTTCACGCCCGTGCCTTCGGCTTTGCTCGCCTTCGCTTCGGTCGCGATCGTCGTCGTCGGCGTAAACGACAGCGCACGGCAGTCCTGTACCGCCAATGGGCTCGAAACGTTCTCGCGCGCACCTTCGGCAGAGCCGATCGTGCCAGTCGTCTGCAACGACTGGCAGCTCGTGGGGTTCAGCACGAATTCCTGGTTGCTGATCGAGAGCTGCGCGAAGCGGATTCGCAGCGGCACGCCGTCGAGTATCTGCGGGAAGTCGCTGCTCGTCGCGTCGACCTGCGCGGTGCGCGGGTTGACCGTCAGCGCGGCGCGCACCAGCACATAGCCGAGGTTGAACGGTCCCGCAGTGGCGGGCACGACGATCGACAGGCCGAACGGCGCGCCTGCGTAGGGGCCGGTGAAGTAGACCTTGCCCGTCACGTAGTAGGGCTCGCTGCCCGACCCCACCGCGACAGTCGCTGTCCCGATCTGGCTCTTCGGGGGGCAGACTTCGGCAGCCTGCGAAGCGAGCGCAGCCGGGCACTGTTCCACCCGCGAAACGTACGCCAGCAGCCCGGGCGGCAGCGTCGTGGCGAGCGAGAGGATGCTCTGTTCGCGATCGCGCCGTTCCATCGTGAGCACGAACGGGCTGGTGGCGCCCGCCGCGTGGCTCGTCGTATCGGCCGTGAACGACGGCGCGAACGGCGGCGTCACAGGGCACGGTTCGCCCGCTCCGTTCCAGTCGACGTTGAAGTAGTCCGACGGGAACGCTTCGCCGGTGTACGGCGAGGCCCACGAGCTGATCTGGCCTTCGCTGACCGCATTCCCGCACGTCTGCGGGTTGGCGAGCGGCGCGCGCGCGCCGCCGGCCGTGGAGACCGTCAGGCTCGAGAGCGGGAACTGCGGGTTTTCTTCGAAGATCGTCGTGATCCGGCCGGTTTCCGGGTCGACCGACGCGTGCCCGGCGAGCTTGATCACGACACCCGATTCCGGCGCCTGCAGTTCGAGGTAGACCCTGAACAGCCTGCCCTCAGCCGCGTACTTCGGGCTGCATTCTTCCTGACCCAGGCCGCCGCATTCGGGCTCAGCGACAAATAGATGCCCTTCCAGCTGATCGTGAAGCAGTGGCGTGCTCGCCCTAACCGTCGCGATCTGCGACGCTTCCGGGCAGTGCCCCGCGGCAAGCCGCTTGAGGCCGTCGGCGCCCATTTCTTCGGATTCTTCGCCTTCGATATTGATCCCTTGCGGTCCGGATTCCTGGCAGGCCTCGAGCCCGTTCGCGCCCGAAGGCGAGATCGTCGTGCCCGCGGGCAGCGCGACCGTGACATTCTTGACCGGCGGGGTACCCAAGCCCGTCCCGCCGTTGGGCGCCTGCGGGACCTTCAGGCCCACTTCGTAACCCGACGGCGCAGCCGCTTGCGTCGTCTGCGGCTTGACACTGAGCGTCGAAGTGAAGCTCAACAGGTTGCAGCCTTCGAGCTTGGAGAACGCGAGAGCGGAGCCTTTGAGCATCACGCCCGGTTCCTTCCAAGTGTCAAATTCCACCTGGGCTTCCCTCGCGGACTGATCCGCTTCGCAGTCGCTCGGATCCGTCACGAACGCGCCGCGGTCAAACGTGGATTCTTCCTGGTTTTCGCGGATGTAGCGTTCTTCGATATCTCCGTAGAACGTCGCGATCGCACCGACAAACGACGCAATGCCGGCTATGTCTGGAACGGCGACACGCACGACATAGTGCCCATCGCGTCTCACCACGGTCGCGTACATGAAGAACGTAAGATTGTTGAATGCAAACGCGAACTCCGCTGCATAGCCCTTCTCCGGGGTAACGCTGTAAATCCCGCGTACGTGCGTCGGATCGACACTGTGCGCGAACACGTGGTTCAAGATCATCGGCAAAATCGATCCCGCTCGGCTCGACTGCGGACAGCCACTCAACGCGTTCTTTGCTTCCACAAGCGACGCCGGGCACTGATTCAGAACAGTCGGGTTACCGAGGAACCCCAGCGGCAGATAGAATTCGAGATTCTTCATCGGCTCCACCGGTTTAAATTCTTCGATATTGCTCACATTTTCATCACGCATATCATTTGCGGTAAACGTCGTGACGGTAAGATTTGGATGCCCAGCCGCCTGTCGAAACGGTTCACCAGTCGGCCCTGTCTCCTGAAACCCAAATTGCTCTACTCCCGAAGGAGCAGTTTCGTGTTCACCCCCAACACGCGTGACCGCTTCATCGCCGGCGCTTTTAGCTCCACCACCACTCACGCTCGCGACATCGCGCAGCAGACCTTCAATGTGGCTTTCGACTTCATATTCCACGGTCACGACCATGAACCCGGTCGGGACCGTAGGTTCAAGGTAATGGCATTCAACTTCAGTGCCACTCAACAAGGAACATTCCGATGCTTCTTCAGGTTCCGCCCTGGTAGCAGTAACCTTCAACCCGGCCGGCAGCACATCTTTCACCGTCACTTCGCCACCACTCGCCAACCCACCGATGTTCTCCACAATCACATAATATCGACCCTTACGATTCACGCCCTGCGGCTGAACAGTGGGAAACGCCACAACCGTCGCCTGCCACGCCGGCGCCGCCGCACCAGTCACAGCAACAGCCCGCACCGCACCAAACCACAGACCACAAACACACAGCGCTACCCACACACCGGCAAAACGCGACCCACGACCTGCGGTCAACGATCGGCACCCGAAAACGCGAACCATCACACACCCCTCCGACCCAGCCGCTTACCCTGCACCCTCAACGCACGACCCCGTCGCTTCCTATGGACCTTACTGCTCTTCTTACGGGTCTTTTTGCTCTTTGACGGCTTGCCAGGCTTTTTGGTCACGCTCGCAGGCCGCGTACCAGACCCCGTCGCCGACGGAAAGTCGCCTTCAGCGGCGCTCGCTGCCACGCCAGTCCCGCCACCCACCGGCACGGCACCTTCACAAGTGCTCGGTACGCATACAGCGGACTCGCCCTGTACAGGCCCAGGCGGAAACCCACCACCAACACGCGCATCATAAATATCACGCTGAAACCCATCGACGTCACTAGTCAACAACGGATCCGCCGTCGATACCAGAACATTCGAACCATCTTCATCCATCCCATAAACGAAAGCACCACACGTAGACCCTTTATTCAACTGCACATCACGACCATCCGACAACAAATACACTTTACCCGCAGAAATTGGGCCTTCACTACGAAACTCATACACACTTTTACACCCAAGTGACGACGCAGACCGAGCACGTGGACTCAATTCACCCGCCGTCTGAAACACCACCGTCCTACCATCAGACGACACATCCAACCGATTTTCAGAGGCCCTGAAGTCAAAACTATAACCGAGTCCACTGATTAGCGACCCTCGCGGAATTCCTTCGGTGGCGCTGTTGCCGTTATCGTTGAACCCTTCTTCGCCCTGTGTGACTCTCACGAGTTCGCGTGTTTCTGCGTCGTACTCAAACAGTTGAGTGAGTCCTCCACTTGTCTCATCAGGAGTCACACCTGCCGCGGAGCTGACAAACAATAGAAACTGGCCATTTTCACCAGCAACCTGAACAGGACGGAGGGACTGTCGTTCCCAGTCTTTTTCGTCCGCGCTGCTCAGCGTCGCGATGAACGCTACCGTTTTGCTTTCAGAGTCGTACACGTACAGGTCGGGTTCATGCAATACCGGTTTGTGGTGAAACTCGTTTTCGCTCGCCCCCGAGACTCCGCCCTCAGCGACAAAATAGACATGTGAACCATCCTCCGCGATACCCGCAACCCCGCGCACATCACTAGTGCCACCCGCAACAAGCGCCAACTGATTATGCGCCGGCAGTGCAAAATTATATTCATAAAGATTGCACCCTTCACCGCTGCTCGCGCAGCCACTTCCTTCGGCCGCGCTCCCACCATCAGTGAGATCGGCCGCGCCTTCCGTCAACTTCTGCGTGCTCGTGAAGAACACCTTCTCCCCACTTTCCGAAGCGCCCTCAAAGTTCTTTCCCGATTCCACTTCACATTCGGCCCCGCTACACTCGCGTTCGGAGATATCAATCGTTTCCGCCGGCGCAGGCGTAATCATCGCACCATGCAGACGCGCAAAAACTTCCGTAGTGCTCGGCGCAGGACCGCAAGGATTAACCGTAAAGAAAATACTTTCACCTTCACGGGATATCGCATTATACGTCAGACCTTCGCCACCAAAATGCACGCCGCAATCTGCGACCAGTTCATGCGTCCCTTTTGCGCCCTTTTCCCCCACCAAAACTGGCGCTTCGTTATTTACCCCACTATATTCATACAACGACTCATCTACACCCGTTTTATCAAACGGCCAAATAGCCTGGGGTTTTTCCGCCGCCAACACAACATGCCGATAGTCGCTGGTCGCCCCGACCGGTTCATCGAACGGCACAGTAGCGGCTTCTATCACGTCTTCGCCTGCTTCGCTGCTGAGAGCATCTGGCCTCACCGGCCCTACCCGCTCGTACGTACCGTCAGCCGAGCGAATATACAGTTCGTCCGTTTTAGCTGACTGGTGGGGAGTATGCTGCACCCACAACGATAGTCCTTCCTCCGCTTCAAAGGCGTACCCGAGCTCCCCCACGAACTGGCTCAACGGAGCGTTCATCGCCGACAACCGCCAACCACCCGCAGTCCGTTCATCTATATACAGGTTGGGTTTCAACCCACCTTCGCCAGTTCCGGGCGTATCGGCAAGTCCTCCCACGCTGTCCAGGATCACTTTTTCACCATTCGCAGCGAAGCTTTCGACAAACATGGGATACCCGTCCTTATAAGGTGGGGTCACCATCTCATATGCACGACAGTCGGGGAGCAGGCTGGACCCAAGCGACGACCGCAACGCTTCATTTTCACACACGGCGCCATCGGCGCTCCGACAGACACTCATCGCGAAAACGAGCACGGTCAATACAGCAACCACCAGCTGCTCAATGCGCTGGTTCTGCAGGACGATCACGAGATTACTTGTCCGGGTCACATGTCCACCCACTTCCCTATCGGCCATGCACTTCATTCCTCTCCCTCAACTCTCCAGTCCGCTCATTGTGTTACCTGCAATAATAGGTGGGACACCGACGTCACACAGCCCGTACGGTGGCCCACCCTCACCTATCTATCTACTGCGTCGCTGCAAATGCTTTTACGTAAAGCTCCACGGCATGTCGCTTGACAGGTGGAATAAAGCGCTACCTTCTATTTTCGCTTCGGCTTCACCGACTTTGAGTTCGCCAGGTGTCGCTATCAAGGCGTTGATTAACTGCCATAAACGTTCGTCCTGGCCTGTGGGTGCTAAGATCGTCGCAGAACCCGTAACCGCCTGCTTACCTTCTGCAGCACATTTTTTTTCTGGTTCGAATTCAAACGTAGCAAAAATTTTCCCGCCGCTATCTGGTTTGACGGTCGCTACTGCCGCTAAAACGCCGTCTAATGTCACTAAACCTTCAATAGGCAACGTATGAATCGAGCTACTGGTAAGTATGCATTCTTTTGGAGTGGATTTGCATTCTAAGAATAAGAGACTGGTCGCTAAGAACTTGTCAGGCTCGCTGATCACCCCACCGTCCACTTCAAGCTTCGGGCATTTAACCGTCAAAGTACTCCAACTAAGTACACCTTCTTTGTCGGTGATAGTCGAAGGTGAAACTGCCGTCGACCCTACAAGTAACGAACCTAACACTAACCATCCCGCCTGTGCCGAACCCGCAGCGATCGCGCTGAGCGCAAACGCCGCAAAGGACGCTAGAACGAGTATTCGTACCTTGGACATAACTGATGTGATCTCCTCTCGCTTATTGTAATACCGATGCGCCCTTGCAAACGAGGGCACCGGCCGTCGGCCCGGCACACTTCCCTGCTGGGCTCACCGGACCTTCGACGCGATCTTCGTGCTGTTATGTCCTCTACCTCTCTCTCTGAGCCCACACCGTCATGCAGTCCATGCGCCGGTCTTGAGCTGTTCGTAGTCTTATCCGATGGCAGACGGACTGTCAATGGCTACTCGTGGACAGGTAGTCTTCGACAGCGACCGAACACTCGAAAGCCCTTGGTATCGGGCCGTACGGGTCGCCCCGGCCGTGGCGGACAAGTAAGAAACACCCGTACAGCGAGCGTCACCGCGCGGGTGTTTCTATGTCGGACCGCGCCCTGTGGCCAACGACCTCAACCCGTGCCTGCCGGCCCTTGCCTGACGAGACCACTGCCGGCTGACCGCCGGGCACCCAGATGGCCACCGCTGGTCGGCTAGCACGGTGGCCCATCTCCATAGCTACAGAACTTTAAATCGGCGTTGGCTCACACCGCGTTGACAAGCCCGACCATGATGCATCGTCCTACTGGAAACTCCAAGGCATATCGTTCGCGAGGTGAGATAACGCGCTTCCTTCTATTTTCGCTTCGGCTTCGCCGACTTTGAGTTCACCGGGTGTTGTTACCAAAGCGTTGTCTAACTGCCATAAGCTTTCACGGCCTACACCTAACAGCGTGGCTGTACCCGTGATCGCCTGCTCGCCTTCTACGGCGCATTTTTTTCCTGGTTCGAATTCAAACGTAGCGAAAATTTTCCCGCCGGTATCGGGTTTGACGGTCGCTATGCCCGCTAAGGCGCCCTCTAAAGTCACTAAACCTTCAACGGGGACCGTATGTATTTCAGGTTTAGTAAGTGCGCATTCAGCTGGCGTAGATTTACATTCTAAGAATAAAAGACTAGTCGCTAAAAACTTGTCAGGCTCACTGATCACCCCACCATCCACTTCAAGCTTCGGGCATTTAACCGTCAAACTACTCCAACTAAACACAGCTTCTTTATCGGTGATAGTCGAAGGCGAAGCCGCCGTCGACCCTACAAGTAATGACCCTAACACTAGCCAACCAGCCTCAGCCGAACCCGCAACAATTGCGTTAAACGCAAATGCCGCGAAAAATGCCAATAGCAATGTTCTTGTCCTATGCATATCGCTGATCTCCTTTTGCCTCAGCCGCATACTACCGACGTGCCCCCTGAGCTGCGCCGAAAAGCACGCACGTCCTATCTGGCGTACACGACATAAATGAAGCGGACAGGCAAACCGCCACCGCTTCAGCATGGCGGTTTGCCCATTCTTATCTCTATACTGCTGAAACTAAAATACTCAGTCGAAGCTCCACGGCATGTCGCTCACGAGGCTTACTAACGCACTTCCTTCTATCGTAGCCGCAGCTTCACCTACTTTCAGTTCGCCAGCTGTCGTTATAAGCGCGTTGATTAATTGCAATAACCGTTCGTCTTGGCCGGTCGGCGCTAATATCGTCGCGGTACCGGTAATCGCCTGCTTGCCTTCCTCGGCACAGCCTTTTTCTTCTTCAAAGAAGAACGTGGCAAAGATAGTTTTGCCGGTATCTGGTTTGACTATCGCTTTTACCGCTAACGCCCCATCTAAGGTTACTAAGCCTTCGATCGGGAGCGTACTGATCCGGCCATTTTGAAGCACACACTCCGCTGGCAATGATGTACATTCTGCGAATTCTAGACCGCCAGATAAGAACTTATCGGGCTCTTTGATAGTAGTATTCTCACTGAGCTGCAACTTCTTGCATGTTATTTTAGAAGTGGACCAACTTAGCGAAAAAGGCTTGTCGACGACAGTTTTCATATTTACTTGTTCTGATTCGAAAACTAATGAGCCTAATACTAACCATCCGGCTTGAGCCGAGCCCGCAGCGATCGCGCTAAAGGCGAACGCCACGAAGAACGACAAGGCGAGCACTCTTGCCCTGTCCATATCGCTGATCTCCTTTCGTTTTTAGTGCGGCTGCGCCCTACGCCGGCATGGGCTATCTATATGCTAGCCGAAGAGATCCAGCTTGTCAACACTATTCGCTTTATCGGTATACACTGGTAGACGTGGTTGTCGTCGACGCACAGGCCGGGCCCAGGAGTCACGCTTCTACCGGCCGCCGGAACGCACGTCCAGCACCCGAACCCCGGGCACAGCCGCGCGCACGAGCTGCTGCAGCCGCGCCGAGTCAAAGCTGTGCGCCCGCGGCGCAACCGGGTTGACGGTCACCGCGCACAGTCGCAGCGACGCCAGCGCGCGGATCTCAAGGCCCCGCTCGCGATACCACCCGGGCCCGCGCTTGTCGAGGAAGACCCGCGTCGAATCGGCGACGACCAGCTCCAGCCCCCTCCCACGCGTCGCCGCAAGCAGCTCGCTCAAGAACGGCTCGCACAGCGCACCGCCCAGCACGAGGCGCCGCGCGCGCGGATGGGCGCGCAGCAACACGACCAGCTCGGCAGCGGTGCTCGTCAACGCAAAGCGCGCCGGCAGCACGACCGGCGCCATACCGTCGTCGCCAAGCAGCACCGTGTCGCCGCCCGCCAACGCGCGCACGCTGCCGTCCTGCACGACCGGCAGTCGAATCAGCTCCACCGCGTCACGCGTCAACGCAGCGACCCGCTCGGGCTCCTCGGCCAACACGGCGCCGGTCGCGAGCACGATGCCGTCGCAGACCGCGGGCGAGGAGGCGGCGCGGCGGTCGATCGCACCGTCGACGAGCACCAGCTCCGCGCCGTGCACGAGCATCGCGTCGGCGACCGCGCGGACCTCTTCGGCGACGCCCGGCCCCGCGACCTCAACGGCGCCCTCGCGCTCCAGGCGCGCGACCAGCACGCGCCCCAGCGGCGTACGGATACCCGTCTGCTCGACCAGCTCGAGCGGCAGTGCGCTCGCGCGCAGCAGCGCGTCGGTGCTCGCAACGAGGCTACCCGCGGCAAGCGTCACGGAAGGCTTCTCGATCCGCGCATCGATCGCGTCGCGCGCCTCGCCGTCGCGGCCGACCGAGGTCACGCCAACCGTGCGCCCCTGCGCGCGCAGCTCGCGCAGCAGCGCGTTCAGCGTTTCCGTCTTGCCTGTGTTCTTCGCCAACCCCACGATCGCGACGCGCAGCGCCGGCTCGATCAGTTCGGACAGCAGCACAAGCGTGGAGGGTACTTACCCCAGTTCCGCCAGGAGACCGCTCAGCGCCTCAATCGAGATCTCCGGCGACGCATCATCGCGGTCCGCCGCCATCCTCCCCAACGACGCGAGGATCTTCTCCACGGTATTGGACTCGCTGAAGATCTGGAAGAACTTGAGCCACGCATAGAGCGGGATGCCCGACAGCTCCGTCTGGAGGGTCGCGTCGATATAGCCGTCACGGTGGAAGAGCTTGGTCCTGGCGATGCGTCCGAAGTTGCCTGCGTCCCGTGCTGGAACATCAGCGATCAGATCGGACTTAATCGGATAGTGGCCTTCATGGTCCGAGACCCTGATCGTCGGGTCTCCTTTGGTGGCTCGCTCGTACTGCCACCACCAGTTGCGGTATTCGGCCGCGTAGCGCGCGGAGGCCACATAGGGCTCGAAGAGGATCGGCGCGCCTGAGATCACCGCCGAAAGCGCCCATGGGAAGACCACGAGCAAGTCCTGTGGCGCCGCAGCCTTCGGTGTGGTCGTGTAGCGGAAGCTCGGCACGCCCTCCTTCGCGAGCACGTACCAGCCCTTCAACTCGATCCCCATGATCGGAGTCGTTGGCACGTGTGGCGGGGCAGCGGGCTTGAGCACGACATCGGGGAAGGTCTGCGACTGCCGTACGAACCTAAGATTGGCGTAGTTGCCGTCCTTATCCCAGGTAGCGTCCCGTATGGCGTTCAATCCGGCGACGACCTGCTCCTCGATCGTGGCACCGAGGGAAGTGTTGAACGCGTGGAGGTCGGTGGCGCGCACCCCGGAGATGACCAGATCGGACTTGAAGAGCGACGGGAGGACTTGCAGCGCATCCCGCACCGCAGCGCCCAGCTCCCGATACTCCCAACTCTCGGGTGGCCCTGTCTCCTCAGGCGGATCTGGCTTGGATACCATTGCGAGCAGTGCGCGAGCGACTGTGTTTGGCCTCTTGCCTAACCCTCTGAGAGGCTACGGCGAAGACTGCGGGGTCCATCTCGGCGGCGTAGCAGCGACGCCCGGCGCGCAGCGACGCGATGACGCCCGAACAGAGTCCCCCGAAGGGCTCCCACACCGTGTCGCCGGGATCGGTAGACGCACGGATGCTGAGATCGATCAGCCGCAGCGGCTTTTGACTGGAGTGAAGGACCTTGACGCCCTCCTTTAGGCGCTCGCTTCCGCGGACGGGGGGCTCCTGCCAAACGTTGGTGATGCCGTGTACATGGTGCCACTTTGCGCGCATCCGGGTCCACTTTGCAGCCGTCACATGGGTCTTTCCGTCGATCGAGAAATAGGGCTGGTCCGTTGGCTGGCCGTGCCGGTTCGCGTAGAAGGCCAAACGCTCCACCATCTCTGGCGGCGGAAAGTACCAAAGATGGTCCTTTGTGAAGTACTTGCGCGTCGCAGCGTTCTTGACGCCGCACGCCTCGTTCGTCAGGTAGAGCGGCAGGCTAGACCGCTCCCACTCGGCGCGCAGCCACTCCTTGATCGGAAGCAGCTCTCCGTGGCCCGTGCGCAGCTCGGCGCGGCGCGTGTAGTGCACGCAGATCTCGGTCACTACAGGGAAACGACGGATGGTGGTGCCGTTAACGTTGCCCGCGATATGGCCGACGCCCTTGTTCCACACGTGTGTCGTGCGGTAATCCCAGCCGTGAAGGTCGAGCACGGGATGGACGATCGCCCAAGAGATCTCCGTGCCCCAGAACCAGAGCGAAGTCTCGGGCGTCGCGTAGCGTGCCCATTGTGCCGCATGCGGTGCGTACCACTCGGGCAGTCGATCGGGCGTTGGTGGATCGCCCCGGAAACCACCGACACCGTACGGCCCGTCGACGACAAGCGCCGTCGGGGCAGGCCAGTCGGCGTAGCACTCCATTGCGTCGGCGCACTCGACCAACGCGTCGCCAAAGACCGCCCGCTTTCGGCCGCCGGTGGGGCCACGGCTCCGTGCCGCACGGCTGCGAGATAGCGAGCGGATAGAAGTGTTCATCCGTCGGTTTCTACCTCACATGGCGGCGGCGTCAAATCTGCTACGCTGCGACTTAGATTTCGCGCATGCAGCCCGACCGCTTCACGATCAAGTCCCAGGAGGCTCTGGCGGCCGCCGCGCGCCTGGCCGAGGAGGCCCGCAACCCGCAGGTGACTCCGGCGCACCTGCTCGCGGCGCTGCTCGCGGGCGAGGAGGGCGGCGGCGTGGTCGTGCCGGTGCTGAGGAAGCTCGGCACCTCGCTGCCGGCGTTGCGCGCCGAGACCCAGCGCGCGCTGGAGGAGCTGCCCCGCCTCGGCGAGGGCTCCACCGTCGAAGCCGGCCAGCCCTCCGCCGAACTGACCGCCGTGCTGCGCGCCGCCGAGAAACAGGCCGGCAGTCTGTCGGACCAGTACGTCTCGACCGAGCACCTGCTGCTCGCGCTCGCCGCCGAGGACGGCCGCGCCGGCCAGGCGCTGCGCGCGGTCGGCGCCAGCCTCGAGCGGCTGCTGCAGGCGCTGGCCGAGGTCCGCGGCCCGCACCACGTGACCGACCAGAGCCCGGAGGAGAAGTACCAGGCCTTGGAGCGCTTCGGCAGAGACTTCACCCAGCTGGCCGAGCAGGGCAAGCTCGACCCGGTGATTGGCCGCGACGAGGAGATCCGCCGCGTGGTCCAGGTGCTCTCGCGCCGCACGAAGAACAACCCGGTGCTGATCGGCGAGCCGGGAGTCGGCAAGACCGCGATCGTCGAGGGCCTCGCGCAGCGGATCGTCTCCGGCGACGTGCCCGAGTCGCTGCGCGACCGGCGCGTGATCGCGCTGGACATCGGCTCGCTGATCGCCGGCGCCAAGTACCGGGGTGAGTTCGAGGACCGCCTGAAGGCCGTGCTCAAGGAGGTCTCCGAGGCCCGCGGCACGGTGATCCTGTTCCTCGACGAGCTGCACACGATCGTCGGCGCCGGCGCCGCCGAAGGCGCCCTCGACGCCGCCAACCTGCTCAAGCCGATGCTCGCGCGCGGCGAGTTGCGTGCGGTGGGCGCGACGACGCTCGACGAGTACCGCAAGCACATCGAGAAGGACGCCGCGCTGGAGCGCCGCTTCCAGCCGGTGATGGTCGGCGAGCCGAGCGTGCAGGACACGATCGCGATCCTGCGCGGGCTGAAGGAGCGCTACGAGGTCCACCACGGCGTGCGCATCCAGGACTCAGCGCTGATCGCCGCCGCGACCCTGTCGGACCGCTACATCGCCGACCGCTTCCTGCCCGACAAGGCGATCGACCTGATCGACGAGGCGGCGTCCGGCCTGCGAATCGAGATCGACTCGCTCCCGACCGAGATCGACGAGGTCGACCGCCGCGTGATGCAGCTCGAGATCGAGCTGACCTCGCTGCAGCAGGAGACCGACGAGGCCTCCGCCGAGCGCCGCGAGGCGATCGAGCGCGAGCTGGCCGAGTGCAAGGAGCGCTCGGCCGCGATGAAGGCGCAGTGGCAGTCCGAGAAGGAGGCGATCCAGGGCGTCAGCGACGTCAAGGCGCGCCTGGAGGAGGCGCGCGGCGAGGCCGAGCGGGCCGAGCGCGCGGCCGACCTGCAGCGCGCCGCCGAACTGCGCTACGGCGAGATACCAGAGCTGGAGAGGAGATTGGCCGCCCTGGAGGGCGGCCAGGATGGGTCTGCGAGTCCCGCGGACGGGGCCGCGGACGCCGATGGGGCACGGGGCGCAGACGAGAGCCAACCACCCGGCGCCGCAGGCGCCACCCCACCCAAACCGATTTTCCTCAAAGAGGAGGTCGAGGCCGACGACGTCGCCGAGGTCGTCGCGCGCTGGACCGGGATCCCCGTCAGCCGCCTGCTCGAGGGCGAGGTCGAGAAGCTGATCCACATGGAGGAGCGCCTGCACGAACGCGTGATCGGCCAGGACGAGGCGATCGAGGCGGTCGCCAACGCCCTGCGCCGCTCGCGCGCGGGTCTGCAGGACCCCGACCGCCCGATCGGCGTGTTCCTGTTCCTCGGCCCGACCGGCGTCGGCAAGACCGAGCTGGCGCGCGCGCTGGCGGAGTTCATGTTCGACTCCCAGGAGGCGATGATCCGCATCGACATGTCGGAGTACATGGAGAAGCACACCGTCTCGCGGCTCGTCGGCGCGCCCCCCGGCTACGTCGGCTACGAGGAGGGCGGCCAGCTGACCGAGGCCGTGCGCCGGCGCCCCTACGGCGTCGTGCTGCTCGACGAGATCGAGAAGGCGCACCCCGACGTGTTCAACGTGCTGTTGCAGGTGATGGACGACGGACGCCTGACCGACGGCCAGGGTCGCACCGTCGACTTCAAGAACACCGTGCTGATCATGACCTCCAACATCTCGCTCGGCCCCGAGCCGGAGGAGACCGGCGTGCCCTACCCCGCGCTCGACGGCGACGCGCGCGTGCGCGACGCGCTGCTCGCGCACTTCAAACCGGAGTTCGTCAACCGCCTCGACGACGTCGTGCGCTTCCGTCCCCTGACGCGCGCGCAGCTCGCGGAGATCGTCGACCTGCAGGTCGCGCGCGTGCTGGCGCGCGTACGCGCGCGCGGCGTCGAGGTACAGCTGACCGAGGCGGCGCGCGAGCTGCTCGGCAACCTCGGCTACGACCCCACCTACGGCGCCCGCCCACTGCGCCGCGTGATCCAGCGCCGGCTGACCGACCGCCTCGCGCTGGGACTGCTCGACGGCGAGTTCCGCACCGGCGAGGAGGTCGTGGTCGACGCCGCCGACGGCGCGCTCAGCTTCGAGCGCGCCCCGGCGGGCGCCGCGATTCGATAAAACGACAGTGCGCGAGCCGTTCGACCGCGGCTCGATCGAAGACGAGGGGCCCGGCTCGGCGGCCTCCGGCCGGCGGCGCCACCCTCAAGACGCGGGAGGAGTCTCCGATGCCCACCTACATCATGCTCGCCAACCTGACCCCGGAGGGCGTGCAGACCGTCAAGAACAACCCCAAGCGCATCCACGAGGTCAACCGGGAGGTCGAGCAGCTAGGCGCGAAGGTCACCGCGCAGTGGGCGACGCTCGGGCGCTTCGACTTCCTCTCGATCGTGCAGGCCCCCGACGAGCAGACGATGGCGCGCGTCTCGCTCGAGCTGGGCTCGCGCGGCACCGTGCGCTACGAGACGCTTGCGGCGATCCCCGTCGACGACTTCGTCGCCTCGCTGGGATGAAGGTCCTCGTCGTCGGCGGCGGCGGCCGCGAGCACGCGATCGTCAACTCGCTCGCCCGCCGGGCCAGGGAGGAGGAACTCGAGCTGCTGTGCGCGCCCGGCAACCCCGGCATCGCCGAGCACGCGCGACTGCTCGAGATCGCCGCCGACGACGTGGCGGGGCTGCTCGCCGCGGTCGAGCGCGAGGGCGTGCACTTCACCGTCGTCGGCCCCGAGGCGCCGCTCGTCGCCGGGCTCGTCGACGAGCTGGAGGGCCGCGGGCGCCTCGCGTTCGGGCCGAGCGCCGCGGCGGCGCGGCTGGAGGGCTCGAAGGCATTCGCCAAGGAGGTCATGGAGCAGGCCGGCGTGCCGACCGCGCGCTGGCGCGCGACGCGCTCGCTGCAGGACGGGCTCGCGGCCCTCGGCGAGCTGTGCGGTGAGCGCGGCGTCGTCGTCAAGGCCGACGGCCTCGCCGCCGGCAAGGGCGTGACGGTCGCCGACACGCGCGAGCAGGCCGAGCAGGCGCTGCGCGAGATCTTCGTCGAGGGGCGCTTCGGCGCGCAAGACGCCTGCGCGGTCGTCGAAGAACGCCTGCAGGGCCGCGAGCTGTCGCTGATCGCGCTGTGCGACGGCGAGCACGCGTGCACGCTCTCCTCCGCGCGCGACTACAAGCGGGTGGGCGAGGGCGACACGGGGCCGAACACGGGCGGCATGGGCGCCTGCTCGCCGGTGCCGGGGCTCGACGAGGACGACGAGTGGATCCTCACCGAAGAGATCTTCCAGCCGCTGCTGTACGTGATGAAAGAGCGCGGCACGCCCTTTCGCGGCGTGCTCTACGCAGGCCTGATGCTGACCGCCGAGGGCCCCAGGGTGCTCGAGCTGAACGTGCGCTTCGGCGATCCCGAGGCGCAGGCGATCCTGCCGCGCCTGCGGCACAGCCTGCTCGACCTGATGCTGCGCGCGACGCGCCCCGGCGGGCTGTTCAAAGCGCTCGACGAGGAGGACGCCTACGAGTGGGGGTGGGACACCGCCGTGACGGTCGTGCTGGCGAGCGCCGGCTACCCCGCCTCGTCCTCGCACGGCGACCCGATCGCGGGGCTCGACCGTGTGCCCGACGGCGTCGTCGTCACGCACGCCGGTACCGCGCGCACCGAGGCGGGGCTGGTGAGCGCGGGCGGGCGCGTGCTCAACGTCACCGGGTTCGGCGGCGACGTGCAGGCCGCGCGCGAGTCCGCGTATGCTGCCGCGCAGATGATCGAGTTCCCCGGCAAGCAGCTGCGCGGCGACATCGCGTCCGGCATCGAGGACGAATACAGCGGCCCGGACATGCCCTCGCTGAAAGCGTGGATGGAGGCGATCGTGGCCGCCGACGTGGCCGAGCACCAGGCGGCCGAACGTGGGTGAGGTGGCCCCGCTCGCGCCGCGCCTCAGCGAGACCGAGACGGAGGTGCGCGCCCAGCTGGAGGAGCTGGACGCCGACGCGCCGCGCGTCGGCATCGTGATGGGCTCCGAAAGCGACATGGAGACGATGAAGAAGGCCGCCGCGGAGTTGGAATCGCGCGGCATCCTGCACGAGCTGCGCGTGATGTCCGCGCACCGCGAACCCAACGTCGTCGCCGAATACGCCAAGAACGCACAGCTGCGCGGCCTGCGCGCGATCATCGCCGGCGCCGGCATCTCCGCTGCGCTGCCCGGCGCCGTCGCCGCGCACACCGACCTGCCCGTGATCGGCGTCCCCCTCTCCGGCCGCCTCACCGCCGCCGGCGGCCTCGACGCGATCCTCTCGATCGTGCAGATGCCCCCGGGCGTGCCGGTAGCCTGCGTAGGCCTCGACAACGCGCGCAACGCGGCGATCCTCGCCGCGCAAATCCTGAACGCGTGATCGAGCGCTACACACGGCCCGAGCTTGGCGCGATTTGGACGGACGAGGCGCGCATGGAGTCTTGGCGGCGCGTCGAGGTCGCCGCCTGCGAGGAGCTGCCGCGGCTGCTCGACAAGGACAAGGGGCCCACCCCGGCCGAACTCGAGGCGATCCGCGCGGCGACGTTCACGGTCGAGGCGGTCAACGAGCGCGAGCGCGCGACCGACCACGACGTCGCGGCGTTCGTGGACGTGCTCGGCGCCTGCGCCGGCGAGGCGGGCCGCTGGGTCCACTACGGGCTGACCTCCTCGGACGTGCTCGACACCGCGCTCGCGCTGCAGCTGCGCCAGGCCGGCGCGCTGATCGTGCCCGGCGCCCGCGCGCTCGTCGCGGCGCTCGTCGCGCGCGCCCGCGAGCACGTCGACACGTTGTGCGTCGGGCGCACGCACGGCGTCCACGCCGAGCCGACGACGTTCGGCGTGAAGCTCGCCGGCTTCGCGTTCGAGGCGCACCGCAACGCGCAGCGGCTGGAGCGCGCGTTTGCGCAGGTCGCAGTCGGCGCGGTCTCCGGCGCGGTCGGCACCTACGCCGCCAGCAGCCCCGAGTTCGAGCGGCGCGTGCTCGCGCGCCTGGACCTCGAGCGCGAGCCGGTCTCCACACAGGTCGTCGCGCGCGACCGCCACGCCGAGCTGCTGCAGGCAATCGCGCTCGCCGGCGCCGGCCTGGAGCGCCTGGCGACCGAGGTACGCCACCTGCAGCGCACGGAGGTGCGCGAGGCCCAGGAGCCCTTCCGCGCCGGCCAGAAGGGCTCGAGCGCGATGCCGCACAAGCGCAACCCGATCAAGTCCGAGCAGCTGAGCGGCCTGGCGCGGGTGCTGCGCGGCAACGCCCAGGCGGCGCTCGAGGACGTCGCGCTGTGGCACGAGCGCGACATCTCGCACTCCTCGGTCGAGCGCGTGATCCTGCCCGACTCGACGATCCTGATCGACTACTGCCAGCAGCGCGCAACCGACCTCGTGCAGCGCATGACCGTCGACGCCGAGCGGATGCGCGCGAACCTCGAGCTGACCCACGGCGCGCTCTTCTCCCAGCGCGTGCTGCTCGCGCTCGTCGACACCGGCATGAGCCGCGACGACGCCTACTTCGGCGTGCAGCGCGCCGCGCAGGAGGCGTGGGACACCGGTACGCCGCTACGCGAGCTGCTGGAAACCGACTCGGTAACCGCGAAGCTCGACCTCGACGCGCTGTTCGACTACGGGCACTACGTGCGCTACGCCCACGAGATCGTCGCGCGGTTGGACGAGATCGCGTAAGGGACAGACCGGCCGAGCCTCCATTCACGCCGGACCTCCATCGCCCGTGCGAGCGGCGCGGGCCCCCATTCGCCCGTGCGAGCGGCACATGCGTCCATTCGTCCCGGTGCGAGCGGCGCGGGCGTCCATTCGTCCCGGTGCGAGCGGCACATGCGTCCATTCGTCCCGGTGCGAGCGGCGCGGGCCTCCGTTCGCCCGTGCGAGCCCCGCGGGTCTTGCTTGGTGGTAGGTCGTTATGGTTCGCCGCGAGAGCCAAGGGCGAATAAATCACATCTGATGCAGCGGGCTGCCTTGCATCACGTCTGATTTATAAGGCATGGTGGGCGGTGGAACGATTCGTTTCACCGCGCGAGGTTGCGGAGCGGATCAGACAGTTGCAGGCCGGGCTAAAATCGAGCGCGCCATCCATGTATACATCGGCACCTGCCGTGCTGGATGAAACCGCGGCCGAGGAGCAGCGAGGGTGAACGCGGTCGCCGCAGAGGCGATGATCGAGCGCGCGGGCCGCGCCTTGATCGATGCCGCGCCAGCGCCGGCCAAGGTGATCCTGTTCGGCTCACACGTCCGCGGCGACGCCGGCGAGGACAGTGACTTCGATTTCCTGGTCATCGAGGAGACAGTCCCGAATCGCCTCGCCGAGGCGGTCGGGCTCCGTGATGCTCTCGGAGATTTCAACGCGCCTGTCGACGTGATCGTCATGGACGCCGCGCTCGCCGAGCGGCGAGCGAAGGTGCGGGGCACGATGGTGCACCGAGCCCTGCGCGAGGGTCGTGTTCTTGCCGAGTCCTGAGCAGATCGAGTACGCCGAGCTGCTGCTGCGCCGGGCCAACGGTGACCTCCAAGCCCGATCGCGTTGGATCGCGTCGCCGCGCTCGAAGCGGCCGAGAGCGCGACCGATTGGGCGGCGTCGCTGCTTGCCGACGCGAAGCGCCCACAACCCGATCCCACCTCTGGGAACGAATCTCGGGAGGAAGCTCCACCAGCCGCCGAGCCCTAGAATCAGCCGGGCGGCGGCAGGATAGCCGCATGGCTCGATTCCGCGACGCGTGATGTAGCGCTACGGTTCGGCCGTGTTTTCGCAGGCAACGGACAATGATGGCCCGAATGGCGCGGCGCTGTTCGAGGCGTGCAACAAGTTGCGCGGCTCGGTCGAGTCGGCCGAGTACAAGCACCTTGTCCTCGGGCTGATCTTCCTGAAGTACATCTCCGACTCCTTCGAGCACCGCCGCCGCGAGCTTGAAGCCGAACTTGCGGACCCGTCCAGCGCGGCATACGTCGCCGATGAGGCTCAACGGCGGGCCGAGCTTGACGACCGCGACGCATACTTGGAGAAGGACGTCTTCTGGGTCCCCGAGAGCGCGCGCTGGGAGGCGTTGCTTCAAGCAGCCTCCCAGCCGGAGATCGCCAAGCGGATCGACGGCGCGCTCGAGGCGATCGAGCGCGAGAACCCGCCGTTGCGCGACGTGCTGCCGCGCATCTACGTACGCGCACCGCTGTCGGCGCAGTTGATGGGTTCGCTAGTAGAGACGATCGCCAAGATCGGCTTTGGGAAGGACCCGCGTGAAGCGCGCGACATCCTCGGACGGACCTACGAGTACTTCATCAAGGAGTTCGCGCGTGCCGAGGGCCATCGCGGTGGGGAGTTCTTCACGCCCGCGCCGGTGGCCCGCCTGCTGGTCGAGATGCTTGAGCCGTATCGCGGGCGGGTGCTCGACCCCGCATGCGGCTCGTGCGGGCTGTTCGTGCAGTCGGCGAAGTTCGTCGAGGCGCATGGGGGCCGCCCGAAGGAGATCTCCGTCTACGGCCAGGAGCGAAACCGCGCCACCTGGCGGATCGGGCGCATGAACCTCGCGATCCACGGGCTCTCTGGCGAGGTCAAGTGCCCGGAGGGCGGTTCGCTGCTGGACGACGCCTTCCCTCGCCTGAAGGCTGACTTCGTGATGGCCAATCCTCCCTTCAACCAATCGGAGTGGTCAACGCCTGCGGTCCTCGACGACGCGCGCTGGAAGCACGGTGCTCCGCCAACCGGCAATGCCAACTACGCCTGGATTCAACACTTCCTGCACCACCTCGCCCGCGATGGGCGCGCGGGCTTCGTGATGGCGAATGGCTCGCTCACGACGATGAGCAGCGGTGAGGGCAAGATTCGTGAGAGCTTGATCCGGGCTGATGTCGTGGACTGCATCGTCGCGCTCCCGGCACAGCTTTTCTATACGACCGGCATCCCGGTCTGCCTCTGGTTTCTGGACCGTAACAAGGCGTCGTCCACCGAGCGTGACCGCCGTGACGAGACTCTGTTCATCGACGCTCGCCAGATGGGCCGCAAGATCACCCGCACGCAGATCGAGCTGACCGACGAGGAGATCGAGAAGACCGCCACGACCTACCACAATTGGCGCGGCAGTACGGGCGAGGACTACGATGACGTGCCCGGCTTCTGCAAGGGCAGCGACCTTAGCGATATCGAGGCAGCGGGTTTCACACTCTCACCCGGCCGTTACGTAGGCGCTCCGGATTCCGAGGAGGACGCGGTCGCGTTCGAGGAGAAGATGGCGACACTCGTGGACGAGCTTGCCGACGAGATGGCGGAGAACCAGCGATTGTCGGGAGAGGTCAAGGATGCACTGGCGAGGGCAGGTTACGAGTTGTGAGTAGCTCGTTGAACGCCAGGCGCCCTGAATGGCCGGCCGTGACAATCGACCAACTCAAGCATCCAGCCAAGGGTGGAATTGCGATTGGCCCATTCGGCTCACGCATGAAGGCAGACACCTACGTATCCGATGGCGTACCTGTAGTTAGGGGCTCGAATATCGGCGACACGAGAGCATTGCGTGGCGATTTTGTTCATATACCCGAAACTCTTGCCGCGACCATGCCGTCGGCACTCCTACAGCAGCGCGATCTGTTCTTTCCCCATAGAGGCGCGATTGGAGAGGTCGGAATCATCGAGAACTGCCGCCATCGGTACATGCTCTCCACCAGCTTGATGAAGCTCACGCCGAACCCAGACGTCGCGTATTCCCGTTTCTTGTTCTACTTCTTTCGCTCCGCGCGAGGCCGCCACGAACTCCTACGTAATGCGTCCCAAGTTGGAACACCGGGCATCGCGACGCCGCTCACCTCTCTACGGAAAATCACCGTACCACTGCCACCGTTGCGCACCCAGCAAGCCATCGCTACCATCCTCTGCGCCCTTGATGACAGGATCGACAGTAACCGCCGGCTAGTCGCACTGCTTGAGGAAACCGCTGCCGCAATCTTCAAAGTGCGGTTTGTGGACTTCGTTGGGGTGGAGGAGTTTGAGGAGAGTGGCATTAGGCGGGTGCCGAAGGGGTGGGCAGTTGCGCCAGTTGGTGAGACGCTAAAGGTGGTAGGTGGTGGCACGCCGAGCACCAAAGAACCGCGGTACTGGGAGGAAGGCACTCACTGCTGGGCGACGCCGAAGGATCTCGCCGGCAATCGGTCCTCGATTCTGTTGGATACAGACCGCCACATCACCGATGAGGGCGTCCGCCGGATCAGCTCCAAGCTGCTCCCTGTCAGGACGGTACTTCTTTCGTCGCGAGCGCCTGTTGGTTACACCGCCGTCAGCTTCGTTCCCATCGCTGTCAATCAGGGCTTCATCGCGATCCCGCCATCTGACGGTCTGCCGAGCGAGTTTGTTCTGTTCTGGCTGCGAGAGCACATGGACGAGATCAAGGCGGCCGCCGGAGGGACGACGTTCGCAGAGATCAGTAAGCGCCAGTTCCGGCCGCTCCCGATAGTCGTGCCGCCGCGTGAGGTACTTGATGAGTTCGCGCGCGCCGTACACTCCACGTTCGACCTCATGGCGGCGCAGGAGACGGAGGTGCACACGCTCACGCAGCTCCGTGACGCCCTTCTCCCCAAGCTCGTATCCGGCGAAATCCGCGTGTCCGATACGGCCGATCCAAATGAGGTCATTGGTCTGGCCGCCGAACAATCTTGGAGGCTGCGCAATGAGTGAAGTTGCCGGCGAGGACGCGCTGGCCGAGCGGCCGGCACTGGAATGGCTGGAGCAGGCAGGCTGGACCCTCGTCCACGGCTCTGAACTTGAGGCCGAACGCCCCGGTGGCGAGCGCAAGGGGTGGTCCGATGTCGTCTTGGTTGAGCGCTTTCGTCATGCGATCGCGCGCATCAACCCGCACCTGCCGCGCGAAGCTGTGGAGATGGTGTCCGACCGCGCACTCACCGCGACTTCGCCAGTGCCGCTCGAGAGCCATCGTGACTTCCACGAGATGCTGCTCGCTGGCATCCCAATCTCCTACACCGACGTCCAGGGCATCGAACGCGACGAGCACGCAAAGCTCGTGGACTTTGCCGATCCGGGCGCAAACGATCTCATCGCCGTCAATCAGCTCACGATCATCGACGACGGCAAGAACCGCCGCCCGGACATCATTCTGTTTGTCAATGGGCTGCCATTGGGTCAGATCGAGTTGAAGCGACCGAGCGCTGAGAATGCCGCCGAGTCGGCCGTCAATCAGGTACGCCACTACACAGAGACGGTCCCCGGTCTATACCGTTACGTAGAGGTCGTTGGTGTCTCGGACCTACTGGATGCGCGAGTAGGCACGGCAAGCACTCCCCCGGAGCACTTCGCGCAGTGGAAGCTCATGGGAGCTATGCAAGAGACAGACCGCCGCCCGGCGCTTCAGGTCATGGTCGAGCAGGTTTTCGCTCCGAGCGCACTGCTTGAGCTGATTCGTGACTTCGTGCTGTTCGAGTCGGATGGCGCGAGGACGTGGAAGGTGATGGCCAAGTACCACCAGGTCCACGCCGTACGGGCAGCCGTGGAGTCGGCGGCAGCCGCGATGGCTGGCGATCAGCGCGCCGGGATCGTCTGGCACACGCAGGGCGCCGGCAAGAGCTACACGATGATCTTCTTCGCCAACAAGCTGCGCCACGATCCGCGCTTTGCAAACCCGACGATCGTGGCCGTCACCGACCGCACGGACCTCGACGGCCAGTTGCTTGAAAAGTTCACCGCGACCCATCTGAAGAGCATATGTCGTCAGGCACGGGAGATCACCGGCGGTGCCCACAGTCTCTATGAGCTGCTGAACGTCCCGGCCGGCGGCATCATTTTCACGACGATCCAGAAGTTCCGCCCGCCGCGCGGGCAGACTGAGATGCCGCTGCTCTCCGAGCGTCAGAACATCGTCGTCATGGCGGACGAGGCGCACCGCTCGCAGTACAGAACCTTCGCGCAGAACGTCACCAAGGCGCTCCCCGCAGCTACGAGGATCGGCTTCACCGGCACACCCGTGGAGCGTGTCGATCGCTCGACACGGCTCGTGTTCGGCAACTACGTCTCTACCTACCGTATGCGTCAGGCACAAGAAGACCGCGCCACTGTCCCGATCTACTACGAGTCGCGCCCAATCCCCATCGAACTCGCCGACCCCGCACAACTCGCGGAGGTCGAGGAAGTGCTCGAAGACGAGGAGCCTGAGGCGGCGAACAAGCTGACGACCGCTTGGGCCAAGCTGGAGCGGGTTGTAGGAGCACCAGATCGACTCGATACGGTCGCCGATGACATCCATCAGCATTTGTCCGCCCGCTTGGAAGCGCTACAGGGCAAGGCGATGGTGGTCGCCTATTCGCGCCGAATCGCGGCCGAGTTCACGGACCGACTCAAGGAGCACTTCGGTGACGAAGCGGTCACTTGCGTTATCTCCGCTGCGGCGACCGACCCTCCCGCGATCTCTCGATACCGACGATCGAAGACGGAGCTTCGCGATCTGGCCAACGACTTCCGCAACGAGAGTCACCAACTTCGCATCGTGGTCGTCAAGGACATGTGGCTGACCGGCTTCGACGCGCCCATACTGCACACGCTCTACATCGACAAGCCGATGCGCGACCACGGCCTGCTGCAAGCAATCGCGCGCGCGAACCGTGTTTTCCGCGACAAGCCAGGCGGCCTCGTCGTGGACTACATCGGCATCGGCGAGGACCTGCGCACGTCGCTGCGTGCCTACGACGACACCGAGCTGGAAGACCCCGTTATCCCCGCCGCCAAGGCGTTCGCCGAACTTTGGGCACATTACGAGGCGATCTGCGCTCTGCTCTACCCAGCCGGCTACCGCCAGGGCGAGCTACCCCCTACACCAAGCGAACGCTCTGCACTGTTCACCACCGCCTGCGACTACGTGATGGAGAGCGAGGAGCGCATCCGTGAACTGCTCGACGAGCACGCCGTGCTCGTGCGCTTCTACGCGCTGGTTGCAACCCAGCAGGCCGCGATCGAGCTGCGTGAGGAGATCGCATGGTTCTCTGAGCTGGCCGCCGCGGTGCGCAAGGTCGCAAGCGTACAGGCGCAAGCGTCGCCAGCCGCTGAGCAGGCTGTCCGGCAATTCTTCTCCGAGGGGCTGGCCGCCGGCGAGATCGCCGATGCGCTCACCCTCGCCGACGGCGAGCGCCCGGACATCTCGATCCTCTCGGATGAGTTCCTGGACTCGATCGAGCGCAAGGTTGAGCATCCCAACATCCAGATGCGGCTGCTGGAGAAGCTGCTCAAGGGCGAGATCCGCGCCCGCGGCCGGACCAATCAGACGCAGGCGAAGCTCTTTGGCGATCGTGTCGAGGAGGTGCTTCGCCGCTACGAACTGCGACAGATTACGAGTGCGGAAGTGATCGCGCGCCTGATCGAGATAGGCAAGAGCCTGCGCAGTGCTCGCCTGCGCCACGAACAGCTCGGCCTCAAACCGGAGGAGGCAGCCTTCTACGACGCGCTCGCCGGCGCCGAGGACGTAGCGAGCGATCCCCAGCTCGCGACGATCGCCAAGGCACTCGCCAAGAGCATCAAGGAAGACCTCACCGTAGACTGGGCTGACCGCGAATCGACCGAGGCCGCTATCCGCCGCAAGATCAAGCGGCTGCTACGTCAGCACAACTACCAGCCGCCCACTGCAAGTGCCTCCGGTGGAGGTGGAGAAGCCCGCGATGCCAACCACTACGCCCAGCTCGTGCTCGACCAGGCGAAGGCGCTCTACCGCTATTGGCCGGAGGTTGAGGACCAGCTGTTTATGTAGCGGGAGCACGCGTTTCGCTGCGGTGCCGATATCTTGGGCCGCGTTAGGACGAGCTTCTTCGATACGCTCGGGCGAACCTCATTCCCCATCCAGCGCTGCAGCGAGCCAGGCTCAAAGGCCTAAGACAAGTGTCATAGCGAGGGGTGACACAACACCGTAATCTGTCGGCCCGGCAGGTCCAACGACCTCCTCACCCCAGACCCACGCCGCCCCCCTCGCTAGAGTCCGCCCCATGCCCGCTCTCGCCGACCTCCCCCTGCTCGCCAGCGGCAAGGTGCGCGAGCTGTACGACCTGACCGGCGCGTCCGAGCCGCGGCTGCTGATGGTGGCGAGCGACCGCATCTCGACCTACGACGCGGTGCACCCGACGCCGATCCCCGACAAGGGCAAGGTGCTGACGGGCCTGTCGGTCTTCTGGTTCGAGCAGACCCGCGAGATCGTCGCCAACCACCTGGTCTCCGCGACCGAGGGCGTGCCCGCGGAGGCGCGCGGACGGGCGCTGGTCGTGCGCAAGCTGCGGATGCTGCCGGTGGAGTGCGTGGTCCGCGGCTACATCACGGGGTCCGGCTGGAAGGACTACCAGGCGACGGGCGCGGTCTCGGGGATCGAGCTGCCCGCGGGGCTGCAGGAGTCAGAGCAGCTGCCGCAGCCGATCTTCACGCCGAGCACGAAGGCCGAGGTCGGCCACGACGAGGCGATCGACTTCGCCAGGGCGGCGCAGCTGGTCGGCGACGAGGCGCTGATGGCGCGGGTGCGCGAGGTGTCGATCGAGCTGTACTCGTTCGCAGCCAGGCACGCACGCGAGCGCGGCGTGATCCTCGCCGACACGAAGTTCGAGTTCGGGCTCGACGACGACGGCGAGCTGGTCGTCGGCGACGAGGTGCTGACGCCGGATTCCTCGCGCTACTGGCCCGCCGAGGGCTTCGAGGTCGGTCGCGGTCAGCCGAGCTTCGACAAGCAGTACGTGCGCGACTGGGCGGCCGGCAGCGGCTGGGACAAGCGCCCGCCGGCGCCGGCGATCCCCGAGGATGTCGTCGCGGGTACGCGCGCGCGCTACGTCGAGGCGTACGAGCGGATCGTGGGTGAGCCGTTTCAGGCGTGGCTCGATCGGACCACTCCGGTCTGATGGACCGGGCCAGCACGATCCAGCCCAGCGTCCCTCCATGCGCGGTCCTGCCGATCTGATGCGCGCGCGCGTGCTGATCCGCCCGAAGGCCGGAATCCTCGACCCGCAGGGCGTGGCCGTCGAGCGCGCGCTGCCCGCCCTCGGCTTCACGGGCGTCGCGAACGTGCACGTCGGGCGTCTGGTCGAACTCGACGCGCAGGACACCGGCCAATTGGAGAGCATGTGCGAGAGGCTGCTCGCCAACCCCCTCGTCGAGGACTACGAGATCCAGCTCCTCGACGGCGGGAGCCGCTAGCGGCTCGATGAAGTTCGGCGTCCTTCAGTTCCCCGGCTCCTGCGACGAGGTCGACGCGCTGGCGGCCGCGCGGCGGGTCGCCGACGCGGAGCTGATCTGGCACGGCGAGCGCGATCTACGCGGCGCCGACGCGATCGTCGTCCCCGGCGGCTTCTCCTACGGCGACTACCTGCGCGCCGGGGCGATCGCGCGCTTCGCGCCGGCGATGGAGGCCGTCATCGAGTTCGCGGACGCCGGAGGGCTCGTGCTGGGGATCTGCAACGGCTTCCAGGTGCTGTGCGAGGCGCGGCTGCTGCCGGGGGCGCTGCTCGGCAATGCAAATCGCCGCTTCACCTTCCGGCAGGTCGAACTCGAGGTCGTCGCGGGGGACACGGCGTTCACATGCGCCTGCTCCCCCACAGCAGCGGCGCAGAAGCAGACGGCAACGGGGGCGCAGGCGCTGCTCAGCATCCCCGCGAAGCACTCGTGGGGCCGTTACTACGCCGACGAGCCGACGCTCGACGCGCTCGACGCCGCCGATCAGGTGGTCTTGCGCTACGCGCCGGGACACAACTTCAACGGCTCGCTGCGCGACATCGCGGGAGTGCGCAACGCGGCCGGCAACGTCTTCGGGATGATGCCCCACCCCGAGCACGCCGTCGACCCGCTGACGGGCTCGACCGACGGGCTGAGGATCTTCGAGTCGATACGCGCGGCCGTGGAGGGTGCGCATGTCTGACGGCACCGCGGCGGCGCGCGACTCCAACCGTGCGGCGATCGACGCCGGGGGGAACATTCCGTCGCGAGACACCGGGGAGGGCGCTACGGCGCGGGAACCCCCCCAGGGCACGGGCCTGCCGAACGTCGAGGATGCGCTCGCACTGGGCCTGACGCGCACGGAGTACGAGCTGATCTGCGCCAAGCAGGGCGCGTCGCCGAACCAGGTCGAGCTCGCGATGTACTCGCTGCTGTGGAGCGAGCACTGCGCGTACAAGCACTCCAAGCGGCTGCTGCGCACGCTGCCGACCGCGGGCCCCCACGTCGTGATGGGACCGGGCGAGAACGCCGGCGCCGTCGACGTCGGCGACGGGCTGGTATGCGCGTTCAAGGTCGAGTCCCACAACCACCCGAGCGCCGTCGAGCCCTTCCAGGGCGCGGCGACCGGCGTCGGGGGCATCCTGCGCGACATCTTCGCGATCGGCGCGCGGCCGATCGCGGTGCTGGACTCGCTGCGCTTCGGCGAGCCCGGTCGCGCCCCGGCGAGCGACTCCGCCGCGGATGCGCCCGCCGCCACCCGCGCGCGCTACCTGCTCGACGGCGCCGTGCGCGGCATCGGCCACTACGGCAACTCGATCGGCGTGCCGACGGTCGGCGGCGAGGTCTACTTCGAGGGGCCCTACGAGCAGAACTGCCTCGTCAACGCGATGGCGCTCGGGCTGTGCGAGCGCAAGCGGCTCGTGCGCAGCGCCGCCGCCGGCGTCGGCAACGTACTCGTCCTGTTCGGCGCCGCCACCGGGCGCGACGGAATCGGCGGCGCCTCGGTGCTCGCCTCCGCCGAGTTCGGCGACGGCGCCGAGGACAAGCGCCCGACGGTGCAGGTCGGCGATCCCTTCGAGGAGAAGAAGCTGCTCGAGTGCTCGCTGGAGCTGCTGCAGCGCGATCTCGTCGTCGCGCTGCAGGACCTCGGTGCCGCCGGCCTGACGTCCTCGGCGGCCGAGATGGCCGCCAAGGGCGAGGTCGGCATCGACATCGACGTCGCCCGTGTCCCCCTGCGCGAGCCCGGGCTGGAGCCGTTCGAGATCATGGTCAGCGAGTCACAGGAGCGGATGCTGTGCGTCGTGGCGCCGCAAGACGTCCCGACGGTGCTCGCGCTGTGCGAGAAGTGGGAGATCCGCGGGACCGCAATCGGAAGCGTCACCGCGACGCGCCGGATGCGGATCTTCGAGGGCGAGCGGCTGGTCGGAGACATGCCGGTACAGGCGCTCGTCGACGACTGCCCGCTGTACGACCTCGCGCCGGCCAAGCCGAGTGAGCCGATCTACCCACCGCCGCCCGCGACACAATCCGTCGGCGCCTCGCCGCGGGAGACGCTGCTGGCGCTGCTCGCGAGCCCGAACATCGCCTCGCGCCGGCCGTTGTTCGAGCAGTACGACGCGATCGTCCAGTCGCGGACCGTACGTCGCCCCGAGCAGGCCGACGCCGCCGTGCTCGCGCTACCCGGTGGTCCTGAACCGGCAGCGACGCCATCGCCGGGCGCCACCGAGGCGCAGGCGAGCGGTGCCGGATCGGCGGAGCCGCGACCGGCGCTCGCGGTGAGCATCGACTGCAACGGACGCCGTGTCGCCGCGGACCCCTACCGCGGCACGATCGAGGCCGTGCTCGAGTGCGCCGCGAACCTCGCGTGCGTCGGGGCGCAGCCGCTCGGGACGACCAACAACCTCAACTTCGGCAACCCCGAGAAGCCGCACATCGCGTGGCAGCTCGCCGAATCCGTGCGCGGCCTCGGCGAGGCGTGCCGCGCCGCGCAGGCGCCGATCGTCGGCGGCAACGTCAGCCTCTACAACGAGGGCGCCGCCGCCGGGCCGATCTACCCGACGCCGGTGATCGGGATGGTGGGCCGCCTCCCCGACGCCGCTCGCGCCGGGCGCCTGGGGTTCGCGCGCGCCGGCGACGTGATCGCGCTGGTCGGCTGGAACGAGGCCGCACCCGCGCTGGGTGCGAGCGAGCTGGCCAAGCTGCGCGGCGAGCCGCTGCCCGACGGGCTGCCCGCGGTCGACCTGGATGCGGTGCTCGCCACCCAGGCCGCCGTCCGCGCGGCGGTGCGGTCGGGATCGCTCTCCAGCGCCCACGACATCGCCGAGGGCGGCCTCGCGGTCGCGGCGGCCGAGTGCTGCCTGGCCGGCGGCCTGGGAGCGAGCCTGGACCTCGACGTGATCCCCGGCCTCACCGCCACCGCGGCCGGCCCCGCCGCGACCCACAGCCTCACCGCCGCCACCGCGGCCGGCCCCGCCGCGACCCACAGTCTCACCGCCGCCGCCGCGGCCAGCCCGGCCGCGACCCACAGCCTCACCGCCGCCGCCGCGGCCAGCCCGGCCGCGACCCCCGACCCCAAAGCGACGCCCGCCCATACGCTCGCCTGGCTCTTCGGCGAGCGCCCCGGCGGCTTCCTCGTCTCCGGCCCCGCGGAGGCTCTGGACGTGCTCGCGCGGGACGCGCCGACCGCGGTCGTCGGGACCGTCGGCGGCGAGGAGCTGCGCATCCGGATCGCCGACGTCTCCCTACGGGCAAGCCTCGCGGAGCTGTCGGCGGCCCACGGCGCGCTGGCGGCGCTGTTCGCGTGAGCGCTTTGGCACCGCAGCTCGCGCGCCGCCGCGCCGGGCCGCCGCGGCATCACCTGGCCCCTGCTAGCGTGGTCGCGTGATGCGTGAGGGACCCCGCGACGAGTGCGGGGTATTCGGCTTGTACGCGCCCGGGCACGACGTTTCGCGTCTGTCCTACTTCGCGCTGTACGCGCTGCAGCACCGCGGCCAGGAGTCCGCCGGGATCGCGGCCGCGGATCGCGGCGGGCAGATCCTCACGCGGCGCGAGCTGGGGCTCGTCAGCCAGGTGTTCAGCGAGAACGACCTGCGCACGTTGGCCGGCGACCTGGCGATCGGGCACGTGCGCTACTCGACGACGGGCTCCAACGCCTGGGAGAACTCCCAGCCCGTGCACCGCTCCGCCGGCCGCGACGGCTCCCAGCGCGAGCTGGCGCTGGCGCACAACGGCAACCTGACCAACGCCGTGCAGCTGCACGGCGAGCTGCTCGAAGGAGGCGTGTCGTTCAGCTCGACCTCGGACTCCGAGATCGTCGCGGCGCTGATCGCCACGCACCCCGCCGAGCGGATCGAGGACGCGATCGCCGAGGTGCTGCCGCGCCTGCGCGGCGCGTTCTCGATCGTCGCGATGACGCGCGACCGCGTTGTCGCCTTCCGCGACCCGCACGGCGTGCGCCCGCTGACGCTCGGCGTGCTCGACCCCGGCGAGCCGGGCGGCGCTCCGCACCACTGCGTCGCCAGCGAGTCCTGCGCGCTGGACATCATCGGTGCGCGCCGGCTGCGCGACGTGCGCCCCGGCGAGCTGGTCACGCTCGACGAGCACGGCCTGCACAGCCGCCAGGTCGTCGCAGGCGCGCGTCGCGCGTTCTGCGTGTTCGAGTACATCTACTTCGCGCGCCCGGACTCGCGCATGGGCGAGCAGGCGCTGCAGGTCGCGCGCGGGCGCATGGGCGAGATCCTCTGGCGCGAGGCGCCCGTGGAGGCCGACCTGGTGATCGCCGTGCCCGACTCCGGCAACGCCGCCGCCCGCGGGCTGGCCCGTGCGAGCGGCATCCCCCAGGACGACGGCTTCGTCAAGAACCGCTACGTCGCGCGCACGTTCATCCAGCCCGGCCAGGAGCTGCGCAAGCACGGGCTGCGCCTGAAGTTCAACCCGCTGCCCGAGGTGATCGCCGGCAAGCGCCTGGTGGTCGTCGACGACTCGATCGTGCGCGGCAACACCACCCGCCAGATCGTGCAGATGCTGCGCGACGCCGGCGCCAGCGAGGTCCACATGCGCGTCTCCGCGCCGCCGATCAAGCACCCCTGCCACTACGGCATCGACATGTCCACGCGCGAGGAGATGATCGCCCACGAGCGTACCCCGGCGCAGGTCGCGGCCGAGCTGGGCTGCGACTCGCTGCACTACCTGTCGCTGGACGGCGTTACGAGGCGATCCGCGGCGAGCGCGCGAGCCACTGCGACGCGTGCTTCAGCGGCTCCTACCCGCTCGCGGGCACGGGCGCCGCGAACGGCAAGTACGCACTTGAGGAGCCCGCAGGTCCGGCGCTGCCACTCGTGCGGGCGTGATCCAAGTACGCACTCGAGGAGCCCGCGGGTCCGGCGCCGCACTCGTGCGGGCCTGATCCAAGTACGCACTCGAGGAGCCCGCGGGGTCGGCGCTGCCACTCGTCCGGGCGTGACAGGTCGGAAACAGCCGCGTGCGCGAATGCGACGGCGCCAAGGCGCATAGCGCGCAGGCGGCCCACGGCGGCTCGTCGCAGCGCGCGCGATCGGCGACGATGGCGCACGTGAGCAGCCGAGCGAAGCGGGCCGGGCACAGCAGTGCCGTGCGCCGCGCTCCCGCGGCCTCGCGGCCGCGCAACGCAGGGCCTGGCCGCGCCGCCGCCGGGACGGCAGACAACCGAGAGCCTGGCCAGGCCGTCGGCAGGACCACAGGACGGCGCCCGCAGCACATGCCCGCGTGGGCCGGCACCGCCGCTGCCGTGGGCGGGCCGGCGCTGTTGATCGGAGTGCTCGCCTGGCCGCTGCTGTTCACGAACGCGACGTTCAACGAAGACTGGGTCAACCACCTGTGGTACATGTGGCACGAGAGCCGCGCGCTTGGCGCGCACGGGCTGCCGAGCCTGTTCCTGAACTACTCCGAAGGGGTCTTCTACCCTTACTACGCGTTCTACGGCGGCACGCTGTACGCCCTCACAGGCGTGCTTTCGCTGGCGCTCGGGCAGGCGCCGCTGGCGGCCTACGTGCTCACCTACCTGGCCGGTTTCGCGGCGGCCTACGGCGGCTGGCTGTGGCTGGCGCACATGTTCGGCGTGCGCGGGTGGCCGGCGCACGCGCCGGGCGTCGTGTTCGTGACCTCGGCGTACTACCTGACGATGATCTACGGGCTGGGCGACTGGCCCGAGTTCCTGGCGGTCTCGGCGATGACGCCGATGGTCGCGGCTGCTCTCAGCGTGCTGCGCGCCCCGCGCCTGCGCGCCGGCCCCGCGGCGGCGCTGGCGGCCAGCACCGCGATCTTTTTTGGCAGCCATGTGCTGAGCGCGATCTGGGGCACGAGTGTGCTGCTGGCGATGGCGCTCTTGGTGTTGGGGTGCGCGCCACAGGCGCGCAGGGTGGTGGGGCGTGCCGGAGCGCTGCGGGTGCTCGCAGTGATGCTCCCGGCCTTGCTGCTGAGCGCGTGGTTTCTGCTGCCGGCCGCGGCGTACGAGGCGCAAACGGTGATCGCGCACTCCTACCCCCAGTTCCGACAGCTGCTGCGCGCCGACGACTACACGGTGTCCGCGCGGCACCTGTTCACCCTTTCGCGCGCACGTGCGTCGGGGACGATCGTGACGACGGCGCTGCCGGTGCTGGCGATCGCCTGGACTCTGGGCGGCGCCGCGATCCTGTTCGTCGACGGTCGCCGGGGCGCGTGGATGAGGATCCTGCTGCTGCTCGGCGCGGCGACGGCGGCACTGCTCGTGCTGATGACCCACCCCGGCCTGATCCTCGCGCTGCCGCGCGTCTACGCGACCGTGCAATTCGGCTTTCGCCTGGAGAGCTACGTGCTGATGGGCGTCAGCGCGACGGTGCTCGCAGTGCTCGTGCTCGCGCGCGAGCAGCAGGGCGAGACCGGCCCGCCGATGCGCCGCTGGCGCCTGCTGCTGGCCCCCGTGGCGCTGGCGTCGGCGATCGGCGGGGTCGCGCAGGTGAGCGCGTACACCCAGGGCAAAAGCCGCGCGGCGGCGCAGGCGTCCTACATGGCTCCCGTGTTCGAGCGCGAAGGGCTGCTGGACTACGTCGACGACAGCCTGCCGATCCTGCGCGAACGGCTGCCGCACGCCGGCTTCGCGCTGACCGCCACACCGGCGGCGCAGGCCACGGCGACGGTCGACCTGCGCCGGGGGCGGCGCGTGGACACGAACCTGCGCGCAACGCCCTCGCTCGTGCACCTGACCGGGGCGCGGATCGTGGGAACGGACGCGAGCGCCGACGACGTGCTCGAAGTCGAGACCCCCATCGGCAGCACTGGTGCCTCCTCGCGCTCCGGCGCAGCCCCCGCCCCCTTGCGTCCCGGGGATCTGCTCGCGCCTTCGCACCCAGCGAGCGCAACCGTCACCTCCCACGCCGGCGCCGCCCCTTCACCGTTGTACGGCGCCAACGCGCCAGCACGCGTCGTGCGTGTCACTGTGACCCCCGCGGCGAGCACGCCGGTCGCAGTGGGCCGCGCACTGAGCGCGCTCGCGCTGGCGGCGCTCGTGGCCGAGCTGGCCGTGCTCACGGTGCGCGACGTGCGCGAGGCGCGCCGCAAACGCGGACGGGCCCGGGCTACGATCCCGCATCGCCTCTGACGCCCCCGATCCGCTGCCCGTCGCGGTGCTCGTCTCCGGCGGCGGGACCAACCTGCAGGCGCTGCTCGACGGTGTGCACGGCCGCGAGGCGCAGATCGTGGCGGTCGCCTCCAACGTGCCCGACGCGCCCGCCCTCGCACGCGCGTCGGCACGGGGAGTGCCGACGGCGACGTTCCCGCGCGCGCAGTACGCCGACCGCGCGACGCGCGACGCGGCGCTCGCGGACTGGCTGGCGCGGCGCGGCGCGCGTCTGGTGGTGCTCGCCGGCTACATGGAGCTGGTGTCCGACTCCTTCCTGGCCCGCTTCCCCGGCGCGGTCGTCAACGTGCACCCCTCGCTGCTGCCGGCCTTCCCCGGGCTGCGCGCGATCGAGCAGGCCCTCGCGTACGGCGTGAAGGTGTTCGGCGTGACGGTGCACTTCGTCGACGCCGGCGTCGACAGCGGCCCGGTGATCCTGCAGCGCGCCGTGGAGCTGCCCGACGCCGGCGACGTCGGCGAGGTGCTGGCGGCGCTGCGCCCGCTCGAGCACGCGCTGCTGCCCGAAGCGGTGCGGCTGTTCGCGCGCGGCGCGCTGCGAATCGACCCCGACGACGCGCGCCGCGTGATCGTCGAGCGCGGCGGATAGTCTCTAAGCGTGGCCTCCCGCACACGCCTCACGCCCGCCCTGCACAGCACCGCGCCCGGCGAGGTGCAGGTCCGTCGCGCGCTGCTGTCGGTCTCCGAGAAGGCCGGCATCGTCGACTTCGCACGCGGCCTGACCGAGCTGGGGGTCGAGATCGTCTCGACTGGCGGCACCGCGCGTGCGCTCGCCGACGCCGGCGTGGCGGCGCGCGCGATCGAGGACTTCACCGGCTTCCCCGAGATGATGGACGGCCGCGTCAAGACGCTGCACCCGCGCCTCTACGCGGGGCTGCTCGCGCTGCGGGACAACGACGAGCACCTGCAGGCCGCCGCCGAACACGCAATCGAGCCGGTCGACCTCGTCTGCGTGAACCTCTACCCCTTCGAGCAGACCGTCGCGCGACCCGACGTCGCGCCCGCGGAGGCGATCGAGAACATCGACATCGGCGGGCCGACGATGATCCGTGCCGCCGCCAAGAACCACGCGTTCGCGGCCGTCGTCGTCGACCCCGGCGACTATGGGCCCGTGCTCGCCGAGCTGCGCGACTGCGACGGACGTCTGTCGCTCGCCACGCGCAAGCGTCTCGCGGCGGGCGCGTTCGCGCTCACCGCGCGCTACGACGCCGCGATCGCCGCGTGGTTCGCAGCCCATGCCGAGCAGGACGCCCAGGCCGGGGGGGCCGTCGCCGGCGAGATCGCCGGGGCGGCCGCCGGGGAGACCATCACTGGCGAGATCGCCGGGCAAGCCGCCGGGGAAACCGTCACTGGCGAGATCGCCGGGGAAGCCGCCGGGGAGACCGTCACCGGCGAAGGGTCTCCCGCAGGACCCGCAACGCAAGCCGCGACCGACCTCCCGACCGACCTCCCGGCGCAGTGGACGGCGACCTACGTCAAGCAACGCGACCTGCGCTACGGCGAGAACCCCCACCAGCGCGGCGCCTACTACGCCGAGGACGGCGCCCCCACGCATCTGCTCGCCGGCGTGCGCCAGCTGCACGGCAAGGAGCTGTCGTTCAACAACCTGCTCGACCTCAGCTCTGCTCGCGAGCTGGCGCAGGAGTTCGAGCAGCCGGCCTGCGCGATCGTCAAGCACAACAACCCCTGCGGCTGCGCGCTCGGCGAGACCGGCCAGCTCGCCTACGAACGGGCCTTCGCGTGCGACCCGATGAGCGCCTACGGCGGCGTGATCGCCGTCAACCGGCCGGTCGACAAGCCCTTCGCGCAAGCGCTCAGCGGTCAGTTCATCGAGGTGTTGCTCGCCCCCGGCTTCACGGCCGACGCGCTGGAGGTGCTGCAGGCCAAGAAGAACGTCCGGCTGCTCGACTCCTCGGCCGCATCGGGTGCACACGAGACAGCGCCCGCCACGCGTGCCCCTTCACAAGCCTCGCCGGACACACCGCCCGCCGCGCACGCTGAGACGGCCGGTCGCGCGGTCACGAACTCCTCCTCCCAAACCAACTCGCTGGAAGCCAAGCCGGTGATCGGTGGCCTGCTCGTGCAGGATCGCGACGCCGTCACCGAGACGCGCGAGCAGATGACCGTGATGGGCGAGGTCGCGCCGAGCGAGCAGCAGTGGCAGGACATGCTGTTCGCCTGGCGTGTCTGCCGCCACGTGCGCTCGAACGCGATCGTGCTCGCCGCCGGGGGCGCGACCGTGGGCATCGGCGCGGGGCAGATGAGCCGCGTCGATGCCGTGCGCATCGCGGTCGAGAAGGCGCGCGAGACTCAAGGCCAGGACGGCCCGGACCGGCTCGCGGGCGCCGCGATGGCCTCCGACGCCTTCTTCCCCTTCCCCGACGCGCCGCAAATCGCGATCGACGCCGGCATCGGCGCGATCGTCCAGCCCGGCGGGTCGGTGCGCGACGAGCTGTCCGTCCAGGCCGCCGACGCAGCGGGTGTCGCGATGGTCGCCACCGGGGTCCGCCACTTCCGACATTGACACACTCTCTCGACATCTACCGATATATCGTGCTACTATCGTGATGGTCAACGATAGGAGTTCGATATGCACCGAATGCATCAACACCACAGGAGCTACGGCGGCCGCGGGGGCTGCCGTGGGTTCGTGAGCTTCGACCCCCGCGACTTCGGCCCACCCGGCGGCTTCGGCCCCGGCGGCCCGCGCGGCCGCGGCCCCCGCAAGGCGCGCCGCGGCGACATCCGCACCGCGGCGCTGCTGCTGCTCGCCGAGGAGCCGCGCAACGGCTACCAGCTCATGCAGGAGATCGAGCAGCGCAGCGAAGGCGCCTGGCGCCCGAGCCCGGGCTCGGTCTACCCCGCCCTCGCCCAGCTCGAAGACGAGGGCCTGATCCGGGCCGAGGAGATCGACGGCCGCAAGGCCTACCGGCTCACCGTCGAGGGCCTTGCCCGCGTCGAAGAGCGCGACCCCTCGCGCCCTGCCCCCTGGGAGCAGATCGGCGGCGACGGGGCCCAACCGGCGCGCGAGCTGGCCAAGACGATGCGCGAGGTCGCCTTCGCCTTCGCCCAGGTCGTGCGCGCCGGCAGCCCCGACCAGCAGGAGCAGGCGCGCAAAGCGCTCGTCGAGCTGCGCCGCGAGCTGTACCGCATCCTCGGCGAGGGGGACGACGAGAACGACGGCGGTCAGGAGTAGCGGACCCGACGGACCCGGACCCTGACCCCACGGACCCGGACCCCGACCCCACGGACCCGGACCCCGACCCCACGGACCCGGACCCCGACGGACCCTGATCTCACGGACCCCGACCCCACGAACCCCGACCCCGACGGACCCTGATCTCACGGACCCCGACCCCACGAACCCCGACCCCGACGGACCCTGATCTCACGGACCCCGACCCCACGAACCCCGACCCCGACGGACCCTGATCTCACGGACCCCGACCCCACGAACCCCGACCCCGACGGACCCTGATCTCACGGACCCCGACCCCACGAACCCCGACCCCGACGGACCCTGATCTCACGGACCCCGACCCAGCGCGCGCGTGGCGAAGTCGACCTACGCCCGCGCGCCGCGGGTGGGCAGGCCGTGACGGGCTAGCGGGCCCCGGCAGGCGGGGCAGGTTGCGGCGGGCGGGGCAGACCGCGGCGGGCGGGGCAGGTTGCGGCGGGCGGGGCAGACCGCGGCAGATGGGCAAGTTGTGGTGGGAGCGCAGGCCGCGGCAGATGAGCAAGTTGCGGTGGGGAGGCAAGCCGCGGCAGGCAGGCAGCGGCGGGCGGGCGGGCAAGCTGCGGCAGGTGGGCGGGCGGCGACGAACGGGTAGGACATTTCTCTTTAAAGTGCCAAGTACTTATCCATACTCAAACCTCGCGGCCACGGCGACCGGCGCGCTACGGTGTCCGGCGTGAGCACCGCCGCCCCCTCCCCCAACGGTCTTGCCGCGAGCGCGCCCGCGGTCACGGTCGAAGGGCTTGCCAAGCGCTACGGCGAGATCGAGGCCGTGCGCGGTATCGACTTCGAGGTAGCCCGCTCGGAGGTCTTCGGGTTCCTCGGACCCAACGGGGCGGGGAAGTCGACGACGATCAGCATGCTCTGCACGCTCGTCAAACCGACCGGCGGCCGCGCGCTAGTCGCCGGTCACGACGTCGTCTCCCGAACGCGACGCCGTGCGCCGCAACATCGGGCTCGTCTTCCAGGACACCACGCTCGACGGCTACCTCACCGCCGAGCAGAACCTGCGCCTGCACGCCGAGCTCTACGGCGTCCCCCGCGACGTCGTTGCGCCGCGCCTGCAGCAGGTCATGGAGATGGTCGGCCTGTGGGAGCGGCGCGCCAGCCTCGTCGGGACGTTCTCCGGGGGGATGAAGCGGCGCCTTGAGATCGCGCGCGGGCTGCTGCACTCCCCGCGCGTGCTGTTCCTCGACGAGCCCACCGTCGGCCTCGACCCCCAGACGCGCAGCTCGATCTGGGGCTACATCGACGAGCTCAAGCGCCGCGAGGACATCACGATCTTCCTCACCACCCACTACATGGACGAGGCCGAGTACTGCGACCGCATCGCGATCATGGACCAGGGACGCATCATCGTCCTCGACAGCCCCGCCGCGCTGAAGGCCAGCGTCGGCACCGACCGCGTCCAGATCCAGACTCCCGACAACGACGCCGCGATCGCCGCCCTGCGCGAGCGCTTCGCCCTCGAGGCCACCGTCGCCGAGGGCGCCGTCACCTTCGGCGTCCCCGACGGCGCCCAGTTCGTCCCCCGCCTGTTTGCCGAGTTCGGCCTGCCGATTCAGGCCGTCTCCGTGTCGCGCCCCTCGCTCGACGACGTCTTCATGTCCTACACCGGAACCACGATCCGCGACGCCGAGGCGACTTCGACCGACCACATGCGCAACGTCGCGCGCATGATGGCCCGCTGATGGCTACCGAGACCACCCCAGCCACCACGCCGCGCGGCACGTCCGCGACCGCGTTCCGCGACGACGACACCTGCCGTCCGCGACCCAGGAGGAACAACCCCTGATGGCCACCGAGACTGCCCAGGCGCCGGGGCCGACCGGTGCCTCCCCCCATCACGTCGCCCAGGTCCGCGTCCCGACGCGCAGTTGGACCGGCGAGTTGCGCGCGATCCGCGTCGTCTGGCGCCGCGAGCTGATCCGCTTCAGCCGCGACCGCCTGCGGATCGTCACCTCGCTCGTCCAGCCCTTCCTGTTCCTGTTCGTGCTCGGCACCGGCCTCTCCTCGCTCGTCTCCGCCAGCACCCACGGCGTCAACTTCAAAACCTTCATCTACCCCGGCGTGCTCTGCATGGCCGTCATGTTCACCGCCATGTTCTCCGCCGCCTCGATCGTCTGGGACCGCGAGTTCGGGTTCCTGCGCGAGATGATGGTCGCACCCGTCCGCCGCTCCTCGATCGTGCTCGGCAAGTGCTTCGGCGGCGCCACCGTCGCCGCCTTCCAGGGCGTCATCGTGATCGCCATCGCCGGGCTCGTCGACGTCCCCTACAACGTCGGCCTGATCCTCGAGATCTTCGCGCTGCAGCTGCTGCTCGCCTTCTCGATCACCGCCTTCGGCATGATGGCCGCCGCCCGCATCACTCAGATGCAGTCCTTCATGGCGCTCATGCAGATGGCGATCATGCCGATGTTCTTCATCTCCGGCGCGATGTTCTCAGTCGCCCACCTGCCGCGCTGGCTCGCGATCCTCAACCGCATCGATCCGCTCACCTACGCTGTGGACCCGATGCGCCGCGCGATCTTCGCCCACCTGCACATCCCCGCCGCCACACGCGCCGCGCTCGCGCCCGGCGTGACGTGGTGGGGATGGCACGTTCCCAGCCTCGTCGAGGCCGCCGTCATCGCCGCGCTCGGGCTCGCCATGCTGGCCGTCGCGATCGCCGAGTTCAGTCGCGCGGAGTGACGCGGTGCGCATCCGCGTGTTTCGCGACGACCATCCCGAGGTCAGCGAAGTCATCGCCTCCGAGCACTGCGTGCTGCGCTTCCGCAAGCGCCGCCGCATCCGCGAGGCCGGCTTAGACGTCGTCAGCGCCGCGCTGCAGCAGGCCTTCGAGGAAGCCGACATCACCCGCTGGGCGCCCACCTGGGTGGACACCCCCCGCCGCACCGAGCTGTGGGCGCTGCTCGACGAGCTTGCCTTCCCGCTCACCCCCACCGGCGAGCCCGGCAGCTGGCTCGCGACGACCTGCCTGGTGCGCGGGGGCGGGTAGCCCGGCTCGCAACGACCCGCCTCTTGCATGGGGGCGTGCCTGCGCCAGTACCGCTCACCGATATACCGGCCGTGTATACCGGCACCGGTAGTGTCAGCCAGAGTAGTCTGGCGCGCGTGAGCGACCCCGACATCCACGGCGCCTACCGCGAGGCGGGCGTCGATTACACGGTGCTTGACGCCGGCAAGCGCAGCGCGCTCGACGAGGCGCTTGCGACCTCGCACTGGCTCGCGGCGGCCGGTGGGCGGGCGCTCGACGAGTCCCGCGGCGAGCCCGCCTTCGTGCTGCGCGTCGCGGACAGCACGCTCGCGTTCGTGCTCGAGACGCTCGGCACCAAGTCGGTCCTCGCGCGCGAATACGACGAGCTGTGCGCGGCCGCCCACCACTTCGCCGACATCGCCTACGACACCGTCGCCGCGGTCCTCAACGACCTGATCTGCGTCGGCGCGCTGCCGCTCGTCGTCAACGCCTACTTCGCGACGGGCTCCAGCGCCTGGTACGAGCGCAAGGACCGCGCGGGAGCGCTGCTCGCCGGCTGGCGCCGCGCCTGCGACGACGCGCGCTGCGCGTGGGGCGGCGGCGAGTCGCCGGCGCTGGCCGGGCTGCTGCACAGCGAGGAGATCGAGCTGGCGGGCAGCGCGCTCGGCGTCGTGCCGCCGCCAGGCGAGCCGCTGCTCGGCGCGGCGCTCGCCCCGGGCGACGAGATCGTGCTGGTCGCCTCCAGCGGCCTGCACGCCAACGGCGCGTCGCTCGCGCGGCGGGTCGCGGCGGAGCTGCCGGACGGCCTGCTCACGGAGCTGCCCAGCGGCGGACGCTTCGGCGCGGCGCTGCTGGCGCCGAGCGTGCTGTACGTCGAGCTGGTGCGACAGCTGCTCGCCGACCGGGACGTGCGGCTGAGCTATCTCAGCCACATCACCGGCCACGGCCTGCTCAAGCTGATGCGCCCACGGCGGCAGCTCACCTACCGCATCCACGCGCTGCCGCCGGTGCCGCCGGTGCTCGCGTTCCTCGCGCAGCGCGGCGCGCTCGCGCCGGCCGCGGCGTACAGCACGCTGAACATGGGCGCCGGCTTCGCGGTCTACTGCCGCCCGGGCGACGGCGAGCGCGTCGTCGCAACCGCCGCGCGGCTGGGCCTCGACGCGCTCGTCGCGGGCGCCGTGTGCGAAGGGCCGCGCCAGGTGATCCTCGAGCCCCTTGACGTGGCTTTCAGCAGCGACCAGCTCGCGCTGGCGCCACGGCGCGAAGCAGCGCAGGCGCCGCCTGCGGGCTCGCGCGGCGGCGAGTAGAGCGCGGCGCCGCCCGCGCCCGGCCGCACGGCGGCTGCGAGCGCGCGCGCCAGGACGAGCAGGTAGACGCCGCCCGCATCCCCGATCGGCGCCGCCGATCGCGGGCGCGGGCGGCAGCCCCCGACGTCAGGTTCGCCTGAGACCGCGCGCATCGCCCTCAACGCAGCCGCGGCGGTTCGCTGCTGTGGTCGAGCGCTGCCACCGTCTCCTCGCCGTCGACGCGTACCTTCGTCACAGCGACATCGGCGCGCTCGCGCACCGTGCCGACGATCTGCGCCATGCGCCCCTGCGGCTGCCAGCGGACCAGCTCGTGAACCCTCGCGGCGGCGGCGCCGTCGACGATCATGCAGATGCCGCCCTCGCTCGGCAGCTGCAACGGGTCCACGCCGAGGCGCGCGGCAGCCAGTCGCGTCTTGCGCTGCACCGGCAGGCGGTGCTCTTCGATTTCGATCGAGACGCCCGCCCCGCTGGCCAGCTCGTTGAGCGCCGCTCCAAGGCCGCCGCGCGCGAGGTCGCGCATACAGTGGACCTGCTCGGCGTAGTCCTCCAGCACGTTCCACACGAGCCCGTCGAGCGGCGCGCAGTCGCTGGCCAGGTGCTCGGCGCACTGCAGCCCGGCGCGCAGCGCGAGGATGTGCACGCCGTGGTTGCCCAGCGGCCCCGTCACGATCACGGCGTCCCCCGGGCGCACACGCTCCACGCCGAGATCGAGCGCGTGCGTCAGCTCGCCGACGCCGGCCGTGTGGAGGAACAGCTTGTCGACCTCGCCGCTGCGTACGACGCGCGTCTCGCCGGCGACGACGGTGACGCCGGCCTCGATCGCGGTGTCGCTCACAGAGTCGAGCACCCGCTCGAGATCGGCGATCGGCAGGCCCTGCTCGATGACCAGCGACAGCGTCAAATAGCGCGGCACCGCGCCCGCGACGGCGAGGTCGTTGACGGTGCCGCAGACCGCGAGCCTGCCGATGTCGGCGCCGCCGAAGAAGATCGGGTCGACCACGAACGAGTCGGCCGCCATCGCGACACGCTCGGCGTCCAGCTCGACGATCGCCACGCCCGCCCTCGCGCCGCCCGCCACCGTCGCGTTGGCCACGCCGAAGCGCGGCGCGATCAGATCGGCGAACAGCGCCTGGCTCATGCCGCCGCCGGTGCCATGGTCGAGCTGAATCGTCTCGCCGCCCATCGGCTCGCATCATGAGCGCCCGCGCGCCCAATGCAATCCGCAATTCGTCCCTTTCGCGACAGACGCGCGTGCGACCCCACCAATGCTGGGTCTTTGGACGCCGGCCCGCGACGGCGCGAGCGTCCAGTAGCGTGAATTTGTTTTTGACTTGGGCTCGGCGCGCCGGGTCAGAACGTACCCGGCGCGGCCCCGAGTCCTCGCTGTGCGCGCACGGGCTCCTATACGATCCGGCCGCATGGCCGGTACCGACGCAGCGATCGATCTCTTCGCGGGCACCCGTACGGCGATCGCCGAGCTGCCGGCGAAGGTCGGCGAGACGGTGCGCCTGCGCGGCTGGGTCAACGCCGTGCGCGACCAGAAGCGGGTGCAGTTCGTGATCCTGCGCGACGAAACGGGTCTCGCCCAGGTCGTGCTGGAGAAGTCCGACCCCCCGACCGCGCTCAACGCGCGCATCTCCGAGCTGACGGCCGAGTCGGCGGTGACGCTGACCGGCGAAGTGCTGGCCGACGAGCGCGTGCGCCTGGGTGGCGTGGAGGTGCGCCTGGGAGACCTGCACGTCGAGGCGCTCGCCGAGCCCGAACTGCCGGTCACCGCGGAGTCGGCGCTCGACAAGCGCATCGACTGGCGCTACCTGGACCTGCGCCGGCCCGACCGCCGGCTGATCTTCACGGTGCAGAGCACCGTCGAGCACGCGATGCGCGAGCACTGGCGGAGCGTTGGGTTCGTGGAGCTGCACACACCCAAGCTGATGGGCTCCGCGAGCGAGTCGGGTGCGGAGCTGTTCAAGGTCGAGTACTTCGACCGCACCGCCTACCTCGCGCAGTCCCCGCAGTTCTACAAGCAGATGGCGATGTCGGCGGGCTTCGGCAAGGTCTTCGAGATCGGCCCCGTGTTCCGCGCCAACCCATCGTTCACCTCACGCCACGACACCGAGTTCACGAGCGTCGACGTCGAGATCTCCTGGATCGACTCGCACGAGGACGTGATGGCCTTCGAGGAGGCCTGGCTGGCGCACGTCTTCGGCGTCGTCGCCGCCGAGCACGGGCAGGCGATCCGCGAGACGTTCGACGTGGAGGTGCGCGTGCCGACCCTGCCGTTCCCGCGCATCACGATGCACGACGCCAAGGAGCTGCTGCGCGCGCACGGCCACGAGCACGTGCCTGGCCCCGACGAGGACCTGGACCCCGCGAGCGAGCGAGCGCTCAGCGCGATCGTCGCGCAGGAGCACGGTCACGAGTTCGTGTTCGTCACCGACTACCCGGCCGCCGTGCGGCCCTTCTACCACATGCGCCACCCCGACCGCCCGCAGTTGACGCGGAGCTTCGACCTGCTCTGGCGGGGCATCGAGATCACGACCGGCGCGCAGCGCGAGCACCGACTGCCGGCGCTGCTGGCGCAGGCGCAGGAAAAGCAGGTGGAGACGGACCCGATCCAGTACTACCTCGACTTCTTCCGCTTCGGCGCCCCGCCGCACGGCGGCTTCGGCTTCGGCCTCACACGCCTGCTGATGCAGATGCTCGGCCAGGACAACGTCCGCGAGGTCACTTTCCTCTACCGCGGTCCCAACCGGCTGGAGCCCTAGCGCGGTGCGCCGGCGTCTTCACCTGCGTCGTGCGCGGGCGGGCCGTGGAGCGAGACGGCGCGTTGGAGCGAGACGGCGCGTCGCCCTGGCGCTCGCGCCAATGCTGGCGACGGGCATCGCCGCGTGCGGCACGACGGTCTCGACGGGCGGCTACACCGGCGAAAGCAAGGCCGTGGCGCAGCGCATCTCGAACTTCCAAAGCGACGTCGGCGCCGGTGAAGAGAGCAAGCTCTGCAACAGCGACTTCGCGAGCGCCGTGCGCGCGCGCCTGGCGGCTTCGGGCGCGAGCTGCGTGCAGGCGCTCAAGAAGCAGCTGGGTGCGATCGACGATTACGAAATCTCGGTGCAGTCGATCGCCGTACACGGCATGCACGCGACGGCGAAGGTGAAGAGCACGTGGTCAGGCAAGCAGCGCACCAGCACGCTCGTGCTCGTCAAGGAAGGCGGCGCCTGGCGGATCGCCGCGCAGCAGTAGCCGTCTCCGCCTGCGACCCCATCGCGGAAAGCACACCCACACGCAGTTCGCCTGACCCGTTCCCGTTCACAGACCCGCCGCAGGCGAGCGCTGCGCTCGACGCGCTGCGCTCTACGCGCGAACCGCGTCGGCCGACGCGCCCCGGGCGCGCGTCGCCTCGGCGATGTTCGCGTCGATCGAGCAGCGCAGCGCCTCGGCGGAGCTGTAGTGGCAGCGCCAGCCGCGCGCGATCAGCTTGTCGCTGCTGATGCGCACGACGGGCACGTCGCCCTTCCAGCCGCGGGCGCCCGGGCCGTACTCGTAGCGGACGTCCTCGAGACCCATGCGTTCGCTGACCAGCTCGGCGATCTCGCGCACGGTGATGTAGTCGCCGGTGCCGGCGTTGAAGACGTCGAAGCCGCTCCAGCCCTGGTCGGTGAGCGCGAGCATCGCCTGCACGACGTCGCTCACATGGATGTAGGACTTGCTTTGCGAGCCGTCGCCGAGCACGCGCAGCCGGCTGGAGTCGTCGAGCAGGCGGCGCACGAAGTCGTAGGTGACGCCGTGCGTCTGCCGCGCGCCGACGACGTTGGCAAAGCGGAACACGACGACGTCGATGCCGAACATGTGGGCGTAGGCGGCGAGCAGCGCCTCGCAGCCGAGCTTGCTCGCGCCGTAGGTCGAGACGGGGATCAGCGGCCCGAACAGCTCGTCGACCTCCTGCGCGCCGCGGTCGCCGTAGACGCCCGAGCCCGAGGTGTAGGTGATGCGCGCGACGCCGTTCAGACGGGCCGCCTCGACGACGTTGTGCGTGAGATAGGTGCCCTGCCAGAAGTCGATCGAAGGGTCATCGACGGCCGCGGCGATGTCGGGGTTGGCGGCGAGCATGTAGAACGTGGTCGGCGCCGCGCATCGCCTCGACGACGCGCGGCGCGTCTTTGAGGTCGGCCCGCACCAGCTCCAGGCGGGGGTCCTCGAGCAGGCCGTCGAGGTGGTCGAGGCTGCCGGAGACGAGGTTGTCGAAGACGACGACCTCCTGCTCGGGGCGCCCGAGCAGCGTACGTGCGAGGTGGCTGCCGATGAAGCCCGCGCCGCCGGCGATGAAAGAGCGAACCGCCACGGCGGGATGGTAAATAGCGAGCGCGGGCGCGCAGCGGCGTGTGTCAGCGAACCGCTGTCGCGCTGCCGCCGGCTCGGCGCCGGCCGCGGGAGCGAGAGTGGACGCGATGCGCCTAACGGTCCGGGTTGGCGCACGCGCCGCGTCGTCCGCGCCGGGGGTCCGCCGCGGACGCACGCCGCGTGGGACGTTTGTTTCCATATCGGCGCCCGCCGCGGGCGTGGCACACTAAGCCGGATGCCCGCGAGCGAGCACACCGCCGCCTACTTCTCGGCCGCCGCCCGGCTGGCGGGCACCGTCGACGGCGAGCAGGTCGACGCGATGGCCCGCGGCCTGGCAGCGGCGCGCGAACGCGGCGGGCGCCTGTTCGTCCTGGGCGTCGGCGGCGGCGCGGGGCACGCCTCACACGCGGTCAACGACTTTCGCAAGCTGTGCGGGCTGGAGACGTACGCGCCGACGGACAACGTCTCGGAGCTGACGGCACGCACGAACGACGACGGGTGGGAGACATCTTTCAGCGCCTGGCTGGAGGTCTCGCGGCTGGCGGGGCGCGACGCGCTGATGGTGTTCTCGGTGGGAGGCGGCTCGCGCGAGCACAACGTCTCGACGAACCTCGTGCGCGCGATGGAAGCGGCGCACGACGCGGGCGCGGCGATCTACGGCGTCGTGGGAGCGCCCGGCGGGGCACTCGCAGAGCTGGCCGACGTGGCGATCGTGCTCGCGCCGCCCCCCGAGCTGCGCACACCGCTGGTGGAGTCCTTCCAGGCGGTCGTCTGGCACGCGCTGGTCTCCCACCCCGCGCTCGCGCTGCGGCGCGGCCACTGGGAGTCGCTGGCCGCGAGCGCCGCAGCCACCGGCGCCGCTGCCTCTGACGCCGCATCCGCGTGAGCCGCGGCGCGGTCTTCCTCGACCGCGACGGCGTCATCAACGAGGGCGTGCCCGACCCCTCCTCGGGGCAGCTGGAGTCGCCGCTGACGGTCGCCGACGTGCGCCTGCTACCGGGGGTGCCCGCGGCGTTGCGCAGGCTGGCGGGGGCGGGGTGGGCGCTGGCGTGCGTGACCAACCAGCCGGCGGCGGCGAAGGGCAAGGCGCCGGTCGAGCAGCTGCGAGCGGTACACGAGCACGTGCTCGCGCTGCTGCGACGCGAAGGGGTCGTGCTGGGGGTGTCGCGCATCTGCTGGCACCACCCCGAAGGCGCGGTGCCAGCGCTGACGATGCGCTGCGACTGTCGCAAGCCGGCGCCTGGCATGCTGCTGAGCGCAGCGGCAGAGCTGGGCGCGGACGTCGCGGCGTCGTGGATGATCGGAGACACCGACGCGGATGTGCAGGCGGGGCGTACGGCGGGCGCCAGGACAGTGTTGATCGAGTATCCAGGCAGTGCGCACAAGCGCACCGGCGGGCAGGCGCCGACATTTTGGGCGGAGGACCTGACGGGTGCAGTAAACAACCTGCTCGGGTGGCCACCGATGGTGAACAGATCGAGCGCGCCGGGCGCGTCTGCATAACCGGCGGCGCGGGCTTCATCGGCAGCAATCTCGCCGACCGGCTCGCCGCTGCCGGCGTCGAGGTGGTGCTCGTCGACGACTTCCGTACGGGCCGGCGCGAGTTCGTGGCACAGGCGTTGCAGCGCCCCGGGGTGAGGCTGGTGCAGGGCGACGTGCTCGACACGGACGTGCTCGACGAGGCAATCGCGGGGTGCGGGCTCGTCTTCCACCTACAGGCCAACGCCGACGTGCGCCACGGGTTGAGCCACCCGCATCGCGACCTGGAGCAGAACACGCTCGCCACGGCACGGGTGCTCGAGGCGATGCGCGCGCACGACGTGCGGCAGATCGCGTTCGCCTCGACGGGCTCGGTGTACGGCGAGCCGCGCGTCTTTCCGACGCCGGAGGAGGCGCCGTTCCCGCTGCAGACCTCGCTGTACGGGGCCTCCAAGCTCGCATGTGAGGGGATGATCGAGGCGTACGCGGCGGGCTATGACTTCACGGGCCTGATCTTTCGCTTCGTGTCGATCCTCGGCGAGCGCTACACGCACGGGCACCTGTTCGACTTCTACCGGGCGCTCAAGCGCGACCCGAGCCGTCTGGTGGTGCTCGGCGACGGGCGCCAGCAGAAGTCCTACCTGTACATCGGCGACTGCCTCGACGCGATGCTGGCGGCGGTCGAGCACCACGGCGCGCGGCCGGGGGCCCACGTCTACAACCTGGGCACCGACGAGACCGTGATCGTCGACGAATCGGTGCGAGCGGTGTGCACACACCTCGGGGTGGAGCCGCAGATCGAGCACACCGGCGGCCGGCGCGGGTGGGTGGGCGACAGCCCGCTGATCCACCTCGACACGGCGCGCATCCGCGGCCTGGAGTGGCGCCCGCGGCACACGATCGCGCAGGCGATCGACGTGACGCTGCGGTGGTTCGACGCCAACGCGTACGCCTGGCGCGAAGAGCCGGCCGCGGGCCCGGTGGGGGCGCGCGCGTGAGCGTGATCTTCAGTCGCGCCCCGCTGCGCATCTCGCTCGGCGGCGGCGGGACGGACCTGCCCTCCTACTACGGCGAGCACAGCGGCTTTCTCGTGTCGGGGGCAATCGACAAGTACGTGTACATGCTCACGCACACGGTCTTTCAGCGGCGCTACCGGATGAAGTACTCGGAGCTGGAGGAGGTCGACGAGATCGGGCAGATCAGCCACCCGATCCTGCGCGAGACGCTGCGGCGCCACTGGCACGGCAATCCGCTGGAGATCGCCTCGGTCGCCGACGTGCCGGCTGGCACGGGGATGGGCTCTTCAGGGGCTTACACCGTGTGCCTGCTCAAGAGCCTGGCGCACGCGCGGCACACGTCGATCACGCCGGGGGAGCTGGCGGCCGCGGCGTGCGAGATCGAGATCGGCGTGCTGCGCGAGCCGGTGGGCAAGCAAGACCCCTACGTGGCGGCGCACGGGGGCATCTGCGCGTACACGTTTCACCGCGACGGCCGCGTGGAGGTCGAGTCGCTGGAGCTGGAGCCCGACACGCTGCGGCGGCTGCGCGATCAGCTGCTGCTGTTCTACACGGGCGCCGCACGCTCGGCCTCGACGGTGCTGGCCGACCAGGACCGCCGCTCGCAGGCGGGCGACGCGCAGATGCTCGAGAACCTGCACCGCACCAAGGAACTGGGGCATCGCAGCTGCGAGCTGCTGCGCGCGGGCGAGCTGGAGAGCTATGCGGAGCTGATGCACGAGCACTGGGAGCACAAGCGCGCGCGCTCGCCGGGGATGACGGCGGAGCACATCGACCGGCTGTACGCGCTGGCGCGGCGCAGCGGCGCGATCGGCGGCAAGCTGGTCGGCGCGGGCGGCGGCGGGTTCCTGCTCGTGTACGCGCGCAATCCCGAGGAGACCAGACGTGCGATGGCCGCGGCGGGCGCGCCGGAGCTGGCGTTCGATTTCGAGTTCGGCGGGGCGTACGCGAGCGAGTACACGTGAGGTCGCGCCGATGACCTCGCGCGCCGATCAACCTTCGCAAATGCCGGCCGCCGCGCCCACGCACGCGGCAGCCGGCGCAGCGAACACCTCGACAAGCCCTTTGCGCGTGGCGATCGTGGGCTGCGGGCTGATCGGCGCCAAGCGCGCCGCAGGGCTCGCGGCTGGCGACGAGCTGGTGGGCTGCTACGACATCGACGCCCGCGCGGCGCGGCGGCTGGCGGCGCGCCATGGCGGTGCGGTCTGCACGAGCATCGAGGAGCTGCTGGGGCGTGAGCCGCAGGTGGTCGTGGTCGCGACCGTGCACGACCGGCTGGCCGAGCTGGCCGAACAGGCGCTGGAGGCCGGGGCGCACGTGCTGGTGGAGAAGCCGGCGGGGGTCTGCACGGCGCAGATCGAGCGTCTGATCGAGTGCGAGCGCACCAGCGGACGGCTGGTCAAGGTCGGGTTCAACCACCGCTTCCACCCGGGCATCGCGCGCGCCGCCGAGGAGGTGCACGGCGGGACCCACGGCAAGCTGATGCACCTGCGCGCGCGCTACGGGCACGGCGGCCGGCGCGGCTACGAGCGCGAGTGGCGCACCGAGCCGGAGCTTTCGGGCGGCGGGGAGCTGATCGACCAGGGGATGCACCTGCTGGATCTGACGCACTGGCTTGCGGGGCCGCTGCCCCTGTATGCGGCGCTGCTGCGCACTCAGTTCTGGGCGACGCCGGTCGAGGACAACGCGGCGCTGCTGCTCGGCGAGGCCGATTCGCGCAGTGCGCCATGGGCGATGCTGCACGTGAGCTGGACGGAGTGGAAGAACTGCTTTTCGCTGGAGATCTACTGCGCGACGGCGAAGCTGCACATCGAAGGCTTGAGCGGCTCCTACGGGCGCCAGCGCCTGCGGATCTACCGGATGAGCCCCGAGCTTGGACCGCCACAGATCGAGGAGATCGTCTACCCCGTCGAGGACCGCTCGTGGCAGCTGGAGTGGGCAGAGCTTCGCTGCGGCGGTGCGACGCGGCGAGCGGCGGATGGTGCTGGGCAGCCTGCACGACGCGCGCTACGCGTGGGAGCAGGTCGAGCGCGCTTACGCGAGCGGTCCCTATGCGGCGATGCACGCGCAGGCGAGTCACGCATGAGCGACGCACGGCCAGATACCGCCGGTTTGGGCGCCACCGAGGCGAACGCCGCAGGACCGAATACCGCCGGGCCGAACGCCACAGGACCGAGTACCGCCGGGCCGAACGCCGCCCGATCGAGCGCCGACCGACCGAGCGCCGCCGGGGCGGGCGCGCTGCGCCCGCCGCCGGGGGCGACGGCGCTGCCGCGCTTCGAGGGGGGCTGGCTGACGGCGGACGGGACGCGTGAGCCGTTCTTGAGCTACGTGCGAAAGACGGGCGAGGTGAATTGGTCGGAGGAGCTGGAGGAGCTGCACGAGGAGAGCAGCCGCACGCACTTCTTGGACGTGTGGACACGGCGGGCGATGCTGGCGCGCGCTCGGCTCGCTGCCACGGCGGGCGGTAGTGGTCGACGTCGGCTGCTCGACGGGGTACCTGCTGGAGGACTTGCGCGCGCGGCTGCCGCACGCGACGCTGGTCGGGGTCGATCTGGTCGCGGGCGGGCTGCGCAAGGCGCACGAGCACGTGCCGGACGCGCTGCTGGTGCAGGCGGACGCTTGCGCGCTGCCGCTCGCGGACGCGAGCGTCGACGGCGCGGTGAGCGCGAACCTGCTCGAGCACGTGCCCGACGACGAGCGCGCGCTGGCGGAGCTGGCGCGCGTGCTGCGGGTGGGGGCGCGCGCCGCGGTGGTGGTGCCGGTGGGGCCGGGCAACTACGACTACTACGACCGCCACCTCGGTCACGAGCGCCGCTACGGCCCGGGCGAGCTGGCGGCAAAGGCGCGAAGCGCAGGCTTGGCGGTGATCGACGATCTCCGTTTGGGCGCGTTGCTGTACCCGCCGTTCTGGCTGGTCAAGCAGCGCAACCGCCGTCGCTACGGAGCGCTGCGCGGGGCGGCCCTGCAGCAGCAGGTCGCGCACGACATTGCGCGCACGAACGACTCGGCCATCGGGCGACTGGCGTGCCAAGCCGAGGAGGCGCTGCTGGCGTGCGGCGTGCGACTGGAGTTCGGGATTCGCGGGCTGACGGTGCTCGAACGGCCGGCGGCGCAATGAGCGAGGAGGAGCTGCCGCCGGTCTGCATCCTGGCGGGCGGCTTGGGCACACGCTTGGGGACGCGGGTAAGCGCGACGCCCAAGCCGCTGTTGGAGGTGGCGGGCAAGCCGTTTCTGGTGCACCAGCTGGAGCTGCTGGCGCGCTTCGGGGGGCGCGAGATTGTGCTGTGCGTGGGCTATTTGGGCGAGCGGATCGAGGCGCGTGTCGGCGCGCGGCTGGGTGAGTTGCGGATCCGCTACAGCTATGACGCACCGGGGCTCGACGGCACACTCGGGGCGTTGCGCAGGGCGCGCGCGCTGCTCGGTGAACGCTTCCTCGTGCTCTACGGCGACACGTACTTGCGGATCGACTACCGCGCGGTCGCACGCGCGTGGGAGGCGAGCGGGCTGCCAGCGGTGATGACGGTGCTGCGCAACGAGGGCCGGTGGGACAGCTCGAACGCGATCTACCGCGAAGGACTCGTCGCGCGCTACGACAAGCGCAGTCCCACGCGGGAGATGCAGTGGATCGACTATGGGCTCGGCGGGCTGCGTGTGGACGTGCTCGACCGTGCGGGGGCGCAGGAGCGCGATCTCGCGGCGCTCTACACAGAGCTTGCGCGGCGGCGCGAGCTGCTTGGCTTCGAGGCCAGCGAGCGCTTCTACGAGATCGGCACGCCGGCGGCGCTGGCGGAGACCGGCGCGGTGCTGGCGCAGAGCCGGACTGAGGCGGCTGTCACGGGCCGCGATCGCAGTGAGTAGAAGCGGAGGCTGCGACCGCGACCCGTGAGCACCCCTTCCCCCGTGAGCTATGCGGCGAGCAGCGCCTCCAGCGGCTGTTGGACCGACGCGCGCTGCACGCAGGTGGAGAGGTCGCGCAGCGTGACGTCGAGGGGGGCGTGGTCGGAGGGGCGGTGACCGCGGCGGTAGGTGTGGTTGACCTCGCAGTCGGCGACGTACGGTGCGAGCGTCTCGCTGGTGAGCACGAGGTCGATGCGCAGACCGTAGTCGCGGCCGTAGTGACCCTCACGCTGGTCCCAGCAGGTGAAGCCGTTCTCGTCGGGGTGTAGCCGGCGGTAGACGTCGACGAGTTCGCCCTCGTCGAGGATCGCGCGCAGGTCGGCGCGCTCGGCGGCGCCGGTCTGGTAGGAGCCCTCGAACCACGAGGGCTCGTAGATGTCCTGGTCGGTGGGGGCGACGTTGAAGTCGCCGGCGATCAGCATCGGCTGGGCCTGCTCGCCGTAGGCTTGGCGCGCAACCGCCTCCAGAAAGGCAAGCTTGCCGTGGTCGTGGTCGTCTTCGCGGTCGGCACCGGCGGGGACATAGACGGAGGCGATCGTGACGCCCTCGGTCGTCAGCTCGATCCAGCGGCCCTCGGCGATGTCGCGATGGTCGTCCAGCTCGCTGAAGCGCTCGCCTACGGGATGGTCGGAGCGCACCAGGATCGCAACGCCGCCGGCGCGGTTCCTGCCCGCGCTGTGGCGCGACTCGTAGCCGACGTCGCGCAGGCGCTCGTGCGGGAAGCGCCCGGCGGGGCAGCGGGTCTCCTGCAGGCAAACGACGTCGGGCCGCTCGCAGGTGAGCAGCTCGATCAGGCGCGTCCAGCGCGCCCGGATTCCGTTTACGTTCCAGCTGACGACCCGCAGCTCGTCGGTCGTCGAGCCGGCCATCGCCGCGCCGTCGATCGTCGCTTCGCGGCGCTCCGTCGTCGCGTCTGCGCGCCTCAGCGCGATCACGTTCCCTGCGTCCATCGCTTCGCCTCCGCTCCTCATCGCTTCACTCCCAGTCCCTGTTGCAATCAATCTCACGGAAAACTTGCCTTACAAAACAGTCGCTTACAAAACAGTGCCTTACACAACTGCACCATAGAGAGATCGCCCGGCGTCTGCCAGGGCCGTGAAGGCTGATTTCGCGCTGCACGTTTAGACGTTTTGGAGCAGCCTGGTATCCCATAACCAATGACATCCAGATAGGCTTTTCTTGACAAGAGACGAGCCGGCGATGGCGTCTTCCAAGCCAGGCGGGGGCGGCTCGCGTCACCGCCGGCGCGAGCGTGCCGTCCGCAGGCCCGTCTACCGTCAAGCCCGTGTTCGTCAACGAGCTGAGCGACGGCGTAGAACTGGACCAAGCGCTGCTGGTGCGCGAGTGCGAGCGGCGCACGCGGCGCGACGGGGGCACGTATCTGCGGCTGCTGCTGGGGGACCGCACGGGCGCCGTGGTCGCGATGGTGTGGGAGCGTCTCGATGAGATCGAGGCGCTTGCGCGAGTCGGCGAGCCGGTGTGCGTGGTGGGCCGCTATACGCTGCACCCGCGCTTCGGCCCCCAGATCAACCTGCGCGAGCTGCGGGTGGCGCAGCCGGGGAGCTTCGAGCCGGAGGACCTGCAGGACGGGCCGCTGCACGATGCGGGGCAGATGGAGCGCGACCTGCGCGAGCTGGTGGCGACGATCCAGGAGCCCTATCTGCGGCGGCTGCTGGAGCGACTGCTGGGCGAGCGGGGGCGCTTATGGGAGGACTTTCGCGCGGCGCCGGCGGCCAAGTACTACCACCAGGCCTACAGACACGGGCTGCTCGAGCACTGCCTGAGCGTGGCGCAGGCGGTGAGCGCGATCTCGTCGACGTTCCCGGGCATCGACCGCGACGTGGCGGTGACGGGAGCACTGCTGCACGACATCGGCAAGCTCGAGGCTTACACAAATGAGGATGGGAGGGATCGGGTTATCGACCTGACCGACCGGGGGCGTTTGCACGGCGAGATCGCGCTCGGCTATTACCTGGTGCGGCGCACGATCGAGGAAATCGAGGGATTCCCCGAGCGTCTGGAGTGGGCGGTCTCGCACATCGTGCTCGCCCACCATGGCTCGTTCGAGCATGGCAGCCCGGTGTTGCCCTGCACGCGCGAGGCGACGTTGGTGCACATGATCGACAATCTCGGCGGGCGTCTGGGCAGCTTCGACAGGCTCGAAAAGGAGCTGGCTCCGGGCAGGCGCTGGTCGGGGATCGACCGTGCGCTGGGGGCGGCGGCATTCTTCCCCGGGGACCCCGGCCGGCTGGCGCAGGCGCTCGAGGCCGCGTAAGCGCCCGTTCCGGGCGCTGCGCGCACGCCCAATCCCCGCAAATAGCGGCGCGCGGAAGCGACCGCGATCGCTGAGACGGCGTGGGGTTCTATCTTTTGGGGACCCAATGGCCAAGGACACCGAGAAGCTGATCCGCCAGCTGTCGCTGATCTCGTACCTGATGGCCGAGCGCCGCCCGGTGACGGCTCTGGAGATCAGGCGCGACGTGGAGGGCTACAGCGCAATGAACGAGGACGCGTTCGCGCGGCGCTTCTACGCGGACCGAGCCGAGCTGGAATCGCTGGGCATCCAGCTGACGGTGGACCGCCCCGCGGACGTGGCGGCTGAGCAGGAGAGCTACTCGCTGCGCTCGGAGAGCTTCCACCTGCCGGCGATCGCGTTCAGCGACAAGGAGCTGGCGGCGCTGCAGACGGCGCTCGCCCTGCTCGACGGTACGTTTGCCTACGCAGAGCCGTTGCGGTTGGCGCTGCAGCAGATCACCTGGGGGCGCCCCAGCCCGCTGCGCGCGCCGGAGCAGCGCTCGGTAGCGCTGGCGATCACGGCGTCGGCCGGCGGCCACGAGCTATCGGCGCGTTTGGCGAAGGTCGAGACGGCGATCTTCCGCCAGAAGACGATCACGTTCGACTACTACACGATGGAGCGCGACGAGGTTGGTGCGCGGCGCGTGGACCCCTACCACCTGCTGTTTCAGGGCGGTGAGTTCTACCTGCTGGGACTTGCGCACGAGCGCAAGGCGATCCGCGTCTTTCGCCTGTCGCGGATCCGCGGCAAAGTCGCCTACGCGACGAAGGCCGAGCACGATTTTCGCCGGCCCGCGGACTTCGACCCGCGCGCGTACGCCAACCGCGCGGGGTGGCAGCTCGGCGAGGAGCAGGGTGTTGCGAAGATCGTGCTGGGTGAGCGGATCGCATGGCAGATCGAACGCCACTTCGGCCGCTATGGGGAGATTCGCGAGGCCGATGGCGAGCATGGCGCCGAGCAGGGCGACCGCGTCTTCTCGACGCCCTACGCAAACGCGCGCACGATCGTCTCGTGGGTGTTGGGGCTTGGCGAGAACGCCCGCCTGCTGGGCCCGGTGGAGCTGGTCGCGGAGCTGGGGCGGCGTTTGGCGCTGGTGATCGAGCGCCACACTGAGAGCCCGCTGGCGCAGGCGCGCGAGGTGGACCCGGCGCGGATACAGAACACGGCGTCGCAGAGCGCAGCCCCGCAGAGCGCGGCACAGCAGTCGGGAGAGACGCCAAAGCGCATGGAGGCGGCGATCCGCCCGGAGCGCTTCGCGCGGCTGGTGACGCTCGCGAGCATCCTGATCAAGGCGGCACGGGAGGGCGGCAGCGCCGCCGGACCGGGTCGGCCGGCGCGACTGGGACGGGTTTCGATGGCGGACGTACGCGAACGGTTGCAGCTCAGCGAGGAGGAGCTGCGCGAGGACATCGAGGTGCTGAACGTCGTGAACTTCGGCGGCGGCTCGTACGTGCTGTACGCGGAAATCCTCGAGGACGAGAGGGAAATCGAGGTGGACCCGGAGCCGTACAGCGACAACTTCGACCGCCCGGCGCGGCTGCTGCCGGTGGAGGCGAAGGCGCTGATCGGGGCGATCGACCTGATTGGCGAGCACATCCCGGAGGGCTCGCTGGCGTCGGCACGCGAGAAGATCGTGGCGGCGCTCGGCGAGGACCCGATGGAGCAGGGCCTGCAGGTGGCGCACGCGCGCAGCGACGACCCGGATGTCGCACGTCGGGTGTCGGAGGCGATCGTCGCGCACATGATCATCGAGCTGGACTACTACAAGGAGAACGAGGACGAGTTCTCGCTGCGGCGCGTCGAGCCCTATGCGCTGGTCAACGGCCGCGAGGGTTGGTATGTCGCGTCGTTCGACCCCGAGAAGGGCGAGATGCGCCACTTCCGGCTGGACCGCATCAGGCGCGCAGAGGTGACCCGCGAGCGCTTCGAGCCGCGCGCAGAGGTGGACCCGGCGGCAGAAGTCGATGGTTGGATGCGCACGGGCGAGGTAAGCGCGTCGCGCACGGCACGCGTGTGGATTTCGCCGGAGCGCGCGCGCTGGGCGCGCGAGAGCCGGCGGCTGGCGCAGGAGTGCGCCGACGGCGCCGTCGTGGTCGAGCTGAGCTTCGCCGGCGTAGGGTGGCTGGTACGCGAGGTGCTTGGCGAAGCGGGCGACGCGGCGGTGCTCGAGCCACAGGACGCCCGCGAAGCCGTGCTCGCCGCGGCGCAGCGGTTGCAGGCGGTGCCCGCGGGAGTAGCCTAAGCGCCCGTGAGCCGCCGCGAGCAGATCAGGATGAGCGCCGGTGAGGTCGCGGCGTTCCTACAGGCCGAGCGCACCGTGGTCTGCGCCACGCTCGGCCCGCGCGGCTGGCCGCACCTGATGCCGCTCTGGTACGTGCTGCGCGAGCCTGGTGCTTCGCCGCCGGTGCCGCGCGCCGCGCCGGCACGGGCGCCGGAGACCTCTGCCGAGACGAGCGGCGAACTGGAGGCCCCTGCCGAGGCGGGCGGCGGGTCACATCCGGGGGGCGACGGCGCTTTGCCGGCACTCTGGTCGTGGACCTACGCGGCCTCGCAGAAGGTACGCAACCTCGAACGCGACGCGCGCGCGACGCTGCAGGTGGAGGCGGGCGAGCTTTACCACGAGCTGCGGGGCGTGGTGTTCGAGTGCGAGGTCGTGATCCACCGCGACCTCGAGACGGTGAGCGCGCTGGGCCGGGAAATCCTCGCCCGCAACGCCGCGCCGCGCGACGAGCCGGCTCTCGAGCTGCCGGCCGAGGCGGCGGCAGTCGTCGCGAAACAGGCGGCCAAACGGGTGGGGCTGCAGTTCGTGGAGCTGCGACGCGCGAGCTGGGACCACCGCAAGCTGGCGGGAATCTATTAGGCTCGCCGGCGATGGAGGAGCCATTGAAGGGATTGATCCTCTCGGGAGGCAAGGGCACGCGCCTGCGCCCGATCACGCACACGAGCGCCAAGCAGCTGGTGCCGGTCGCGAACAAGCCCGTGCTGTTCTACGGGATCGAGGCGATGGCGCAAGCGGGAATCGAGGAGGTTGGCATCATCATCGCGCCCGAGACCGGAGCGGAGATCGAAGCGACGGTGGGCGATGGGTCGCGCTTCGGGGTGCGGGTCTCCTACGTACTGCAGGAGGAGCCGCTTGGTCTTGCGCACGCGGTGCTGACGGCGGAGCCGTTCTTGGGCAAGAGCGGCTTCGTGATGTACCTGGGCGACAACCTGCTGCAGGGTGGGATCGCGGAGCTGGTGGCGGCGTTTCGTGAGCACGTGCCTGACGCGCTGATCCTGCTGACGCCGGTGGCCGATCCGGAGAACTACGGAGTGGCCGAGCTGGCGAGCGACGGACAGCCGGGAAGGGTGGTGCGGCTGGTGGAGAAGCCGGCAGAGCCGCAGACGGATCTGGCGCTCGTGGGGGTGTACATGTTTACGGCGAAGATCCACGAGGCGGCGCGGGCGATCAAGCCCTCGCCGCGCGGCGAGCTTGAGATCACCGACGCGATCCAGTATCTCGTGGACGCAGGGCTGCGGGTGGAGCCGCACATTGTGCGCGGCTGGTGGAAGGACACGGGTCGCCTCGAGGACATGCTGGAGGCCAACCGTCTCGTGTTGGACAACCTGGTGGAGCGGGTCGAGGGCGAGCTGATCGACTCGCGCGTGGACGGGCGCGTGGTGATCGAGCGCGGCGCGCGCCTAGAGCGCACGACCGTGCGCGGCCCGGCGGTGATCGGCGCGGGTGCCCGGCTGCGGGACTGTTACATCGGGCCGTACACCGCGATCGGAGAGCAGTGCGAGATTGCCGGCGCCGAGGTCGAGCACTCGATCCTGCTGGCGGGATCGTCGGTGTGCGACCTGGACGGGCGCATCGAGTCTTCGCTGCTGGGGCGCAACGTCACGGTACGCCGCTCCGACGGGCAGCCGCGAGCATATCGCTTCATGGTGGGCGACAACTCCGACATCTCAATCCTGTGAAGCTGCTCGTTACGGGCGCTGCGGGGATGCTCGGTCACGACGTTTGCGGCGTGGCGCGCAGTGCCGGCCACGAGCCGCTGGCGGTGGACCTGCCCGAGATCGACATCACCGATGCCGGCGCGGTCGAGGAGCTGCTGGCCGAGCGCCGGCCGGAAGCCATCGTGAACTGCGCGGCGTGGACCGATGTCGACGGCGCCGAGACCCACCGTGAGCAGGCACACGCGGTCAACGCGACGGGCGCTGGCAACCTCGCACGCGCGGCGGCCGCAATCGGGGTGCCGCTGGTACACGTCTCGACCGACTACGTGTTCGACGGGGACGCGCCGCGCGACGACGCGGGAGAGGCGCGACCGTACGTCGAGTCAGACCGGACGGGCCCGCGCTCGGTTTACGGCGAGAGCAAGCTGGCGGGCGAGCGCGAGGTGCTGGCGGCCTCGGCACGTCACACGGTGGTGCGGACCGCTTGGCTCTACGGCGTGCACGGACGCAACTTCGTGGACACGATGTTGCGCCTCGCCGACGAGCGCGAGGCGGTGCAGGTCGTGGACGACCAGGTGGGCTCGCCGACCTGGTCGGGGCTGCTCGCGCCCGCGCTGCTGGGACTGCTGGAGCGCGAGATCGGAGGGCTCGTGCACCTCGCGGGCAGCGGCGCCGTCTCCTGGAACGGCTTCGCACGAGAGATCTTTCGCCAGGCCGAGCGTGCATGCCGCGTGGAGGCGATCGACAGCGCACAGATGGCGCGCCCGGCAGCGCGGCCGGCGTGGTCGGTGCTGGTCAGCGAGCGCGCCGAGGTGCTGCCGATGCCCGACTGGCGCGACGGTCTCGCAGGCTATCTGGCCGCGCGCGCGGGCTTCGCGCGCGGCGAGGGGGTGTAAGGGCTCGGAGCCCTCGCCGGCGGCGGCGGGCAATCTCATCCCGGAACGTTCATGGGGATGTCCCGGAACGCTCGTGGGGATATGTTTTTTGAGGAAGGAAGCTTATGCATCACACGTGATGTTCACACACGTGATGCATCAGATATGATTCATTAGCCTTCGCGTTTGCGACAATGAAGCGAACCCGGGGCGACGAGCAGCGCGCCGCCCGACGGGCACGCTGCGTCTCGTGCTCAAGCTGCCACCCCCCCTCGCGACACACAGCTTGGCACCCGTACGCCCCCCTGCTCGGCGCCCGCGCAGCGTCGTGGCGGCCCGGCTCGGCCTGTCAAATCCCCCCGCAGCAGAAGGCCGCCCGATGGCCGCCCGACCGTGCGACATCCGCGCGAATGCGGGCCGGCTCCCCTGGCGAGCCGGCCCGCGAGCGAAAGCGCGCGCTGCCTTACCGCATGTGGTGGCGTCTCGTCAAAGCGCCACTAGTCACGCTCGTCGTCGCGGCGATAGCCGAGACGCGCGGAGATGCGGTCGGCGGTTGAAACGAGGTGCGGCCCGAGATGATCGACAAGCTCCTCCAGCGAGATCATCGAGTTGTGCGCCGCCATGTTGACGGCCGCAATGACCTCGCGCGACTCCGAACGGACGGGCGCGGAGATCGAGTGCAAGCCGGTGGCAAGCTCCTCGTCGTTGACAGCGAAGCTCTCCTCGCGTACGTGCTCCAACTCGTCGCGCAGGCTCTTCTTGCTGGTGATCGTGTTGGGCCCGCGCTTGGATAGCTTCATCTCCCCTAGCAGGTTGCGCTGCTCGTGGTCGGGCAGATAGGCCAGCAGCAGCTTGCCCATCGCCGTGCAGTAAGCAGGCAGCCGCGAGCCGGGAGCGAGCCCGAAGTCGATCTTGCTTTGACCCCGCCGAAAGCTGCGGGCTCGATCGACGTAGAGAATTTCCGGACCGTCGAGCACTGCGAGGTTGACGGTGTAGGAAGTGCGCTGACGCAGCTCCTCCAGGTAGGGACGCGAGTGCTCGCGCAGACCTGTGGAGTTGAGTGCCGACATACCGAGGTCGGTCACCCGCAGGCCAAGGCGGTACTTGCGCGAGGCGCCCTGTTCGAGATAGCCGAGCGCGACGAGCGTGATGACATACCGGTGCGTGGTGCTGCGGCTCATCCCCAGATCGTCAGCGATGTCGGCAATGCCGAGGATCGGACGATCGGGAGTGAAGCATCCCAGAATCGCCAGACCCCGCTCGAGCGATTGGGAATAACGTGGTTCGCGCAGACTGGGAACAGAGCGAATCCATTCCCCGTCAGCGTTGAGTCTGTCGGTTTGCGTGCTTGTTCTAGGCATTTGCGATGGACCCCTGTCTTAGTCCCGAGTCGTCTTACCCCCACGGGGCTGCTTGTCCGAACACGATCATACTTCGAAGTTCGGATTTTCTCAATCATAGTCATCTACCTGGCCTTCGCTTCCCTCGCCAGGGTGCGTGCGAAGCCGCTTAAGAAGGCCAAAACCGCCCAGCCTGCCAAGGACTGCGCCAGTCCACACAGGCGAATTGACGAGAGATCGGTTCGTCTGGACCGTCGGTTGACTGTGCCCCTTCGATAGAGAAACAAATAGGAGTACGGCTGCCAAGCCCCGCCGGTCGGCGCGCCTGACACGATGGAATCGATGACGAGGGACCCAGCCGACCAGCCTCCGGCCGGCCGCGCCACCCCGAACCGACGAAAGGGCGCAACCGAAGCCGAGAGACACGCGCCTACGGCGCGAGTCCCCGTTTCGGCCAGCCAGCCCTTCGGGCCGGCCGCGCCACCCTGAACCGATGAAGGGCCCGGCTCGCCAGCCCTTCGGGCCGGCCGCGCCACCCTCTTAGCCTGGATCCACCGGTGTTGTCCGGGTTGGGGTGTTGAATGACCTCCTGAATCGGGCTTGGTAGCGACAGATTGCGGCTGTCGCGGCCCGGGATCAGGAGGTCACTCGTATGGTGCAGGATGACGAGCGGGTCGGACTGGACGGTGTGCGGGTCGTTTTTGATGATGAGCGGCTGGTTTCTGATGCGGGGATCGCGCTCGTTGCGACGCTCGCGGGGCGGCTTGGGATCGAGGCTCTCGTGGGGCGGTTCGTGGCGCTTCGGCGTGATCTGCCGGGCGCTGCGAATCCGGGCCGCAAGGTGATGGCGCTCGTGTTCGCGATGCTGCTCGGCGCTGACTCGATCGATGATTGTGATGTGCTGCGGGCCGGTCGCACGCGTCGATTGTTGGGTGGCTGGCTACCGGCGCCCTCGACACTCGGAACGTTTTTGCGGGCGTTTACTTTCGGACATGTGCGCCAGCTCGACCGAGTACTCGATCAGGCGCTGGTGCGCGCGTGGCGGGCAGGCGCTGGCCCGGGCGCCGAGCGGCTGATCGTTGACGTGGACAGCTTTATCGGCCAGGCCTACGGCTACAAGAAGGAGGGTGTCGGTTTTGGGTACACCAAACAGCGCGGATACCACCCGCTGCTCGCCTCCAGGGCCGGGACCGGTGAGGTTCTGCACGTTCGGTTGCGCAAGGGGCAGGCGAACACCCAGCGCGGTGTCGTTCGCTTCACCGAGGAGCTGATCGCCCGCATGGCGCGGGCAGGCGCGAGCGGCGAGAAGCTCCTGCGGGCCGACTCGGGGTTCTGGAACAGCAAGCTGATCGCAAGGCTTCAGAGCGCCGGGTGGTCCTATTCGATCAGTGTGCGCCTGCAGTTCTGGGTTCCCGACGCCATCAAGCAGATCCCCGAGAAGGCGTGGCAGCCCCTGGAGGACTACCCCAAGGACGGCGAAGCGCAGATCGCTGAGACGACCGCTCACGGACGACGGCTGATCGTCCGTCGCACCCGGCTCATCGGGCCGCAAGCAGAGCTGTGGCCGGACTGGCGGTATTTCCCCCTCATCACCAACCGCACCGAGGCATTGGAGGTCGTGGAGGCCGAGCACCGCCAGCACGCCGTCGTCGAGCTCACGATCCGCGACCTCAAAGACCAGGCGCTCGCGCACTTCCCCTCCGGCCAGTTCAACGCCAACAGCGCCTGGACAGTGATCGCCGCCATCGCGCACAACCTGCTGCGCTGGACCACGGCGATCGGACTGTCGAGCGAGACCGTGCGCGTCGCGCGCACCATGCGCCGCCGGCTGCTTCGGATACCAGGCCGCCTGACCCGCACGGGCCGCCAGTGGACGCTTCACCTTCCCGCTCGCTGGCCGTGGCAACACGACTTCACCAGAGCGCTCGCCCGCATCCGCGGGCTACCAGAACTCACCTGAGCGCGCAAAACACCACGACCGACGACCAGCCAAGCAACACGTCGACACGGCGCGCTCAGCGCCACCCGAAAACACACCCCCCAAGTCCCCCGAGAAGACGCCCGCCGCTCCTCACGCCGACAAAACACCAACGAGGCCCCCCAAACCCACACCAACAGCACCAATCACCCCCCACCAGGCAGCCGCGCGGTGGATCCAGGCTTAGGGCCTATCCCGCTAGCGGTCGCTCCGCCTAGTTCGCTGATGCTTACCGGTATTGTTGTGCGCTCTATCGCAAGCGATTGCGGTCACGTGATTGATCAGCGAACCTCGCGGAGGACCCACTAGGTCCGCACATCTGGATGCGGCCGATTGTCTTCGTGAGGCGGCGTCCCCGGGCTCGACGTGGGCCCCTTGCGTCCTTGCCTCACTCGACCCTCGACCGCCCCAGCCGCACGTCCCTACCGGGATCGGCCCTTAGCCAAGCAGAGCTTTGAGGAGGCGTTTGGCGAGCATCAGGTCGCCGGTGACGAGTAGCGCGCCGTAGTTTCGCCGGGGACCCAGCGCGTCGACCCAGTCGAACGGTCCGCCGGCCATCCGAGTCAGCGGGCTGACGCCGGGCGCGATTGGGACGAGGCGGCCGTTCTCGACCGCGAAGACGTGGCGCTCGCGACCGGTGCGTCCTTCGATCACGAGTTCGAGCGGCCCGCCCGAGAGGCGCTCCTCGGCAAGCATCTCGGGCAGCATGCGGAAGATCTCGCCGATCGCGATGTGTTCGCGAGGCTGGGGCCGGGTCCAGAGGTGGCGGATTCCCCAGCGCGCGAGCTGGACGGCGATCGGGTACAACTCGCGGCCGGCCTTGGTCAGCTCGTACTCGACGCGCGGCGGGCGTTCGCGGTGGCGCCGGCGCGAGACAAGCTTGAGGTCGAGCATTTGCTGCAGGTGGCGGTTCAGAACGCCCGCGCTGATCCCGGGCAGGCGCGCCTGCAGCTCGCCTACACGCAGCGGTCCGTCGGCGAGTGCGCGCACGATCAGCAGCGTCCACTGGTCACCGACCGCGAGCAGGGCGCGGGCGAGCGGCGTCCACTGACGGTGCTCACGCGGCAGCGGCGGTATGCGGGCACGGCCGAATTCGTCCTCGTGGAGGAAGGTCGCGTGCGTGTGGCGCTCGATCCAGGAGGGATGGTCGGGGATGCCCTCGGGTTGGGCAACCCGGCTGCGTTTGCCACCCCCTGCACCAGACGCCGACACGAGGCAAGCCTAATCAAAAAGTCAATCTAGTGAAAGCGTAAGAGTGCCTAACAAACGAGTGCACGTCTGTGCAGGTCTGGATGCGGCCGATTGTCTTCGTGGAGCCTTGTTCTCGGGGTTCGACTTGGCACCATCAGGCCTTCGCCCCTGCGTACGCGCTCCGCTCGACTCTGGACCACTCCAGCCGCGCGCTCGCTTTGTAGGCGCACTAAGGAAAATCAACCTGCGGGAAGGACGACCTCACCTCAGCGCCTACGGCTGGGGCACATGCGGGCAAGCGCACAGGCCGGGCAGGCGGGCACGCGCGCATGGCAGGTGCGGCGACCGTGGCGCAAGAGGTTGACGTGCAGCTCCAGCTCCTCGCCGGGCGGGGTGAGCGCGAGCATCTGGTCGTGCAGCTCCTCGAAAGGCGCGCCTGGGCGCAGCAGCCGCAGCCGGGTGCCGACACGCGAGACGTGCGTGTCTACGGGCACGTCGCGCAGACCGTAGGCGAACAGCAGCACGCAGGCGGCGGTCTTGCGGCCCACCCCGGGCAGGCTGGTCAGATAATCGCGTGCCTGCGCCAGCGGGACGTCGGGCAGCCAATCGAGCGAGAGATCCTCGCCGAGCGCCTGCAGGATGCGTTGGATGCGAGCCGACTTGACCTTCGAGATGCCACCCGGGCGAATCGCCTCCTCGACCTCGGCGAGCGGCGCGTCGCGGACAGCCTCCCAGCTCGGCAGGCGCGTGCGCAGGCGCAGGTAGGCGACGTCGCGGTTGCGGTCGTTGGTGCTTTGCGAGAGCACCGTCAGTACCAGCTCGGCAATCGGGTCGCCGTGGGGCGCCATGCGCGGGATGCCGTAGACGTCGCGTAACCGATCGCGCACCGCACGCACGCGCCGGCGGCTGGGGGCAGTCCAGTCCGCAGCCGACACCGCTGCGGTGAAAGCGGTGATGGACGCGGCGTTGGGCACGACGCCACGGTATATGCTCGGCGCAGTGCCGGAGATCGTCGGCGAGCAGCCTGCGCACCTGCGCGCACGCGCGCAGGTGCGCACGCGGTCAGCCGCTGACCCGGGCCCAACCTGGGCCGACCCGACCGGCGAACACGATCTTTCCAGCGGCGCAGGCGACGCCCCCGGCGCGGGCGGAGCGAGCCAGTCGTGGCGCGCACCGTGGGCGGTCGGGCTGGCCGTGGCGGCGCCTCTCGGGGTGGCCTACCTGATCGCGCGACCGCCCAGCGGCGACCTCGCTGCGGCCACCTACCGCGCGCAGCTGTTCGGGCACGCTGGGATGACGTTGTGGGACAACGGCTGGTACGGAGGGCACTACCTGCCGGGCTACTCGTTGCTGTCACCGGCGTTGGGCTCGCTGCTGGGCGAGTGGCTGCTGCTGGCGCTGTCAGTCGTGGCCGCGGCGGGCCTGTTCGGGCTGCTGGTCGAGCGTGCTTTCGCGCCGCCCGCCGCACGCGTGGCAGCCGGTGTGTTCGCGCTTGGGATCTGCGACGAGCTGCTTTCGGGACGGGTCGCGTACGACCTGGGGGTCGCGCTTGGCCTGCTGGCGCTGGTGGCGCTGCAGCGCGGCCACCGGTGGGCGGCGATCGTGGCGGCGCTGGCGACAAGCGCAGCCAGCCCGGTTGCGGGAGCGTTTTTGGCACTCGCGGGGATTGCGTACCTGCTGGCCGGACGCGTGCCGCCCGGCGCGGCGCAGGGTAGAAGGCAGATCACAGGGATCGTGCTCGTGGCGAGCGCGCTGGCGCCGGTCGCGGCCCTGGCAGTGGCCTTCCCCGAAGGCGGCTGGGAGCCGTTTGCGCCGTCGGCGTTCTGGCCGGCTTTGGCGGGCGTCATAGCGATAGCGCTGGTGCTGGCACGGCTGCACGAGGAGCTAGCGCAGCGCACGCAGACGGCGCTGTGGTGGGGGGCGTGGCTGTATGCGGTGGCGCTTGTCGGGTCCTACGCGCTGCACACCCCCGTCGGCAGCAACGCGGCCCGTCTCGGCCAGCTGCTGGCAGCGCCGCTGGTGGCGGGGGCACTGTGGGAGCGTCGGCGGCTGGCGCTGGCGCTGGTGGCGCCGCTGCTCTTGTACTGGCAGCTCGAGACCTCGCTGGGCGACTACACGGCCGCAGCGAACGACCCGTCGGATAACGCGTCCTACTACACGCCGCTGCTCGCCGAGCTGCACACGCTCGCGCGCGGAGCGCCGCTGCGGGTGGAGATCCCGCAGACGGAGACGCACTGGGAGGCGGTGTACGTGCCGGGGTCCGGGGACGTGACGCTGGCGCGCGGTTGGGAGCGCCAGCTCGACACACGTTACGCAGCGCTGTTCTACGGCAAACGGCTGACAGCGACGGCCTACCGGGAATGGCTGGCCGAAAACGCGGTTGCGTATGTCGCGCTGCCCGACACGAGCCTGGACTTCGCAGCGGAAGCCGAGGGGTCGCTCGTCGCGGATGGGCTGCCCTACCTGCACGAAGTGTGGCGGGCACGCGACTGGCGGCTGTTCGCGGTGCGCGACGCGACCCCGCTCGCCCAGCCACCGGCGCAGATGAGCGCGCTGGGGGTGGACTCGTTCACGCTGCGCGCGCCCGTCGCAGGCCGCTTCGTGGTGCGGGTGCGCTTCACGCCCTACTGGGCGCTGAGCAGCGGCGCGGGCTGCGTGAGCGAAGCGCCAGGCGGCTGGACGACGGTGCAGGCAGCACGAGCGGGCACGATCACCGTCGGCATCGACTTCGCGGTGGCACGCATCTTCGAGCACGGCCCGCGCTGCCGGGCGGAGTGACTGACGGCGCAGCGTGCAAGGGCGCAGTGTGCGTTGATGCCGCAGCATGCGGCATCGGCTTGCGTGCAGGTGCGCGAGGCGAGTGGGGCATGGTCTAGGCTTCTCCTCCATGGTCGCTCGACTCCGCCTTGCGCAGGCGCGGATTCTGCCTCAGGGATGGCTCGACGTGGCGCGGCAGGTGGGACTGTTCGGTTTGGCCTATCTCGCCTACGGCCTCGTGCGCGGTCTCGTAGCCGGAAGCGCGAACGAGGCGTTTGCGCACGCGCGCGAGGTGATCCAGCTGGAGCGTGCGGCACACGTGTTCGTGGAGCCTTCGATCCAGGCATGGGCGTCGGGCAGCGCGCTGGCGATGGACGTGTCGAGCTGGCTGTACGTGAACGCCCAGACGACGGTGACGGTGGGCGCGCTGGTGTACCTGTACCTACGTCACAACCGTTCGTTCTATTTCGTGCGCAACATGCTGATGATCGCGATGGTGCTCGCGCTGATCGGGTACGCGGTCTTCCCGACGGCGCCGCCGCGGTTCATGCCGGAGTGGGGCTTCGTCGACTCGGTCGGCGACTACACGGGCGTGCACATCGAAACGCGCGGCGGCGGGATGGCCGGCGCGCTGACCAACCTCTACGCGGCAGTCCCCTCGATGCACGTCGCGTTCGCGCTGATCATCGGCTGGCCGCTGGCGCGGCTGGTCCGCTGGCGGGCACTGGGCGTGCTGTGGCTGGCCTACCCGCTGCTGGTGGCGTTCGTGATCGTGGTGACGGCCAACCACTTCATCGTCGATGCGCTGCTCGGCGCGCTGACGGCTGCGGCCTCGGCCTACGGAGCACGTTGGCTGGCGCGGGCGCGCCCGGCGGTGTGGACGTTCGCACCGGCACGGGCGGGCGTGGCACCGGTGGCTGCGGCGCCGGCGGGCGCGAGCGGCGCGGGCACAGGCGGCTGACGGCGGACGCGAGGCACGGCACACGATGGCCCCTAGACATGCTCCCGCGCCGCGGACCCAGCGGCGAGCGCGCGGCGCCCGGCGCGGGCTGATCGGCGGGACCGGACGGCGCAACGGGCGGGCCGCGCTGAGCGCGGCTGGGCGGCGAGAGCTGGTGCGCAACCGGCTGATCGAGTCGCGCCTGACGCCGAACGCGATCTCGCTGACGGGCCTCGCGCTGAACGTGGTGGCGGCGGTGCTGGTGTGGGAGCGGCTGTTCTTTCTAGGCGGCGTGGCGTTCGTGATCGGCTCGATCATGGACACGCTCGACGGGCGCTACTCGCGGATGTCGGGCAAGGGAACGCCGTTTGGCGCGTTCTTGGACTCGACGCTCGACCGCATCGAGGAGGGCATCGTGCTGACGGCGGTCGCGGGCTACTTCGCGCTGGTCGGCGACCGCGTCGCGGCCGCGGCGGTCGTGGTGGCGGTGTTGGCGTCGCTGATGGTCAGCTATACCCGCGCCCGCGCCGAGGCGCTTGGCGTGGAGTGCAAGGTCGGGATCGCGACACGTCCGGTACGAGTCGTGATCCTCTCGATCGGCTTGATCTTCGCCAAGGGCGCCTCGCTGGGGCACTTCGAGCTGCTGCGGCCCGCGGTGTACGTGCTGGCGGTGCTCAGCGTGCTGACGGTCGCGCAGCGCATCGCGCACGTGCGCAGCGCGCTCTCGCGCGAGCCCCAGGTGTGACCGCACGCGTCCGGCGGGGTAGTCTGCCGGGATGACTTCGACCAACAGCGCCGCCAACGGCGCCTCCAGCAACGGCGCCCCAAGCGGAGGCGCCTCGAGCGGCGCCTCCGCCAAACGCGCAGCGTCGACCAGCGGCAGCACACGCGGACGCGCAGCGTCAGCCAATGGCGCCCCGGCTAAACGCACAGCCGGGTCGGCAAATGGGGCGGCGCGCTACCAGCACGACAGGGTGCGGGTGGCGATCATCGGCGTGGGCAACTGCGCGTCGGCGTTCGTGCAGGGCGTGCACTACTACGCGGACGCCGACCCGACGGCGCGGGTGCCGGGCCTGATGCACGTCGACCTCGGCGGCTACCACGTGCGCGACATCGAGTTCACGGCAGCGTTCGACATCGACCGCACGAAGGTCGGCAAGGATCTCGGCCAGGCGATCTGGGCGGGCCAGAACAACACGATCAAGTTCGCCAAGGGCGCCAAGGCGGTCCCGGCCAAGCTGGGCGTGCCGGTGTACCGGGGGATGACCCACGACGGCCTCGGCAAGTACCTGAAAGAGAAGATCGTCAAGGCGCCGGGCGAGACCGCGGACATCGTGAAGATCCTCAAGGACACGCACACCGACGTCGTGGTCTCCTACCTGCCCGTCGGCTCCGAGCAGGCGACGAAGTGGTACGTCGAGCAGGTGCTCGAGGCGGGCTGCGGCTTCGTCAACTGCATCCCGGTGTTCATCGCGCGCGAGGACTACTGGGACCGGCGCTTCAAGCAGGCCGGCCTGCCGATCGTGGGCGACGACATCAAGTCGCAGGTCGGCGCGACGATCGTGCACCGCACGCTGGCACGGCTGTTCGCGGACCGCGGCGTGAAGATGCTGCGCACCTCGCAGCTGAACGTCGGCGGCAACATGGACTTCTACAACATGCTCGAGCGCGAGCGGTTGGAGTCCAAGAAGATCTCGAAGACCAACGCGGTGACGTCGATCATGGACGAGCAGCTGCCCGCGCAGGATGTCTACATCGGCCCGTCGGACTACGTGCCGTGGCTGACCGACCGCAAGTGGGCGCACATCCGCGTCGAGGGCCAGGCGTTCGGCGACGTGCCGCTGACCGCCGAGATGAAGCTCGAGGTGTGGGACTCGCCGAACTCGGCGGGCATCGTGATCGACGCGGTGCGCTGCTGCAAGCTGGCGCTCAACCACGGCCTCGGTGGCCAGCTCGACGGCCCGTCGTCGTACCTGATGAAGTCGCCGCACAACCAGCGACCCGACGACCAGGCACGCACCGACACCGAGCGCTTCATCGCCAAGTACGCCGGCCGTGCGGGCACGCGGCCGCGGGGACGAACGGCCCCTCGGCCGCGCAAGCGCACGAGCGCGGCGAAGTAGCCGCGGCGAAATATGGCAATGCTTGTGTCGTGTGCGTGCGCGCACGCGCACGCACGGCAGCGCAAACGAAGACGGTGAAGTAGCCGCGCGCGACATAATGGCAGTGCCGATGGCTGCGCCGCCGCTCTCGATTGCGCACGTGACCCCGTATCCGTGGGAGGCGGAGGAGAACGACGTCAACGCGTTCGTGCGCGGCGCGGCACGCGAGCTGGCACGCCGCGGGCACAGGGTGCTGATCCTCGCGCCGTCGCGCTCGCAGGAGCGCGTGCGCGCCTCGCGCCGGGAGCTGCGCGCGGCACGCGGGCGGCCGCAGCAGCTGCTCGAGCGGGCGGCGGCAGCGGGCGAGCCGCAGGTGGTGGCGGTGGGCGAGGTGCTCGATGTGGGGGTGCCGGTGCGCTTCGCCCAGGACGCGGCGGGCGGGCGAGCCGCGCGGGCGCTGCCGATCGACGTGGCGCGCACGATCGAGGAGCTGCTTGGCATGGTCCCGCTCGACATCGTGCACGTGCACGAGCCGTTCGCGCCGAGCACGGCGAACGCAGCGCTGCGTCACTCGCGCGCGCTGAACGTCGGCAGCTTTCACGCGCCGACCGAGCGGGTTCTCACGACGCTGCTGGGGCGGCGTTTCGTCGCTACGTTCTTCGGCCGCCTGGACGTACGCACCGCGAGCCACCCGGCGACCGCCGAGCTGATGCAGCGCCACTTTCCGGCGGAGTACCGGCCAGTGGCGCCGGCCGACGCAGACGGGCGCACATGGCACGAGGTCGCCGACGATCTCGAGCGGATCTACCGCGAGCTTGACGCGCGCCGGCGCGACCCGGGCGGGGACCTCACGTTGAGCCGCCGGCTGGCCGCCCGCGAGACGGTCGACGTGGACCTGCACATGCACACCGACCATTCGCACGACTGCGCGACGCCCGTTGAGGTGCTGCTGGCGACGGCGCGCGAGCAGGGTTTGGGGGCGATCGCGGTGACCGACCACAACGAGGTCTCCGGTGCGCTGGAGGCGCGCGAGCGGGCGGAAGGATTGGGTCCCCACCCATCCCTGAAGGTGATCGTCGGCGAGGAGGTCAAGACCGCGACGCAGGGCGAGGTGATCGGCCTGTTCATCGAGGAGCGCATCCCGCGGGGGCTGAGCATGGCGGAGACGATCGCGGAGATCAGACGCCAGGGTGGCGTAGTGTACGTGCCGCACCCGTTCGACCGGATGCACGCGGTGCCGGACTACGAGCATCTGCTGCCGGTGCTCGACGATGTCGACGCAATCGAGGTCTTCAACCCGCGTGTCGCGATCGGCGCGTTCAACGAGGAGGCGGCGCGCTTCGCCGCGAAGTACCGCATCCCGGCGGGCGCGGGCTCGGATGCGCACGTGGCGCAGGGCCTTGGCTCGGTGCGGGTGCGGATGCGGGACTTCGAGGGTCCGCAGGAGTTCCTGCAGTCGCTGCGCGAAGCCCAGATCGTTACGCGCCCGACCAGCCTGCTGTACGTGCAGGCGTTGAAGTTCCTGCAGACCCGCGCGACCCCGCCCGCGGCGCGGCGGGCAAGGCGCGAGCGCCGGGTGCGACGGGCAACGGGGGACGGGGGACGGTTGTGACGGGCGCCTCACAGCCGTCGGGCCGCAAAAAGGCAAGCCGTGTGGGCGGGCTACCCGACGCACTCCGGCCCCGAGCCGACAGCCAGCCGTATGGGTAGCCGCAGCGAAGACCGACAACGCGCCGGCGCCGAGCAGACAGCCAGCCGCACCGGTGGCGGCGGCGGGGAGCGGACGCAAGGGGCGGTGCAGCGCCAAGGACAAGCCGGGGGACCGTCAAAACCCACGGGGGCGATGCCGGCGACTGACGACGAGATCAAGGAGAAGTACCTCGAGCGGGCGATCCGCGAGCTGAACGCGCTGACGCGCGAGCTGCAGGCTTGCGAGCACTGCCCGCGGGGCAACCTGATGCCCGTGCTCGGCTCGGGGCACCCGCAGGCAGATGTCATGCTGCTCAAGTACGCGCCGCTGCCCGCGGAGATCGAGGAGGGGGTGGCCTTCTACGGGCGCGCCGGAGGCGCGCTGATGAAGTCGCTCAAGCGCCTGCAGATCGACCCGCTCGCGGTGTACGGGACACTGTGCGTGAAGTGCCCGTTGAGCGACGCGACGCTCGCCGACGACGCCTGCGTTGCGCGCGTGGCGGAAGAGATCGCGATCGTGCAGCCGAAGATCATCGTCGCGATGGGCATCGAGGCGCTCGAAGCGCTGAACGACCTCGAAATACCGCTCGCGCGGCCGCTGCAGGCGCGCACGGGCGAGGTGCAGCGGCTGACACCGACGATCGACGGGCTGTACGTGCCGAACATCGACGAATCGCTCGACGAGCGCGACGCCAAGCGCGAGTTCTGGGATGCGTTTCGGGTGCTCGGCGAGTGGTGGACGGCGCAGCCGCCCTACTAATCGACCGTGAGCACGATCTTGCCGAGCTTGCCGCCGGCCGCGAAACGTTCGTAGGCCGTCGCGGCGTCCTCCAGCGAGAACGTCTCGGCGAGCGGCACCCGCAGCGTGCCGTTGGCGAACAGCGGCAACACCTCACGCTCCAGTCGCCGCGCTGCGAGGGCTTTCTCCTCCAGCGGCCGCGTGCGCAGCGTGGAGCCGTGGATACGCCCGCGTGCGCCCATCAACGCGAGCAGGTTCAGCTCGGCCTTGGCGCCGGCGGCGACACCGATCACGACGATCCGCCCACCGGTCTGGAGCGCGGTGACGTTCTCGGGCAGGTTGGGCGCGCCGACCAGCTCGAGAACGACGTCGAACGGGCCGTGCTCGGCGAAGCCCTCAGGCGCGAGCACCTCGGCGCCAAGCGCCGCGACGTCGGCCCGAGACTGCTCGCGGCGCACGGTCGTCGTGACGCGCGCGCCGGCCGCGCGGGCGAGCTGGATTGCGGCGGTACCGACGCCGCCGGCGCCGCCGTGCACGAGCAGGCGATCGCCGGGCCGCAGCTCCGCCTGCGTAAAGAGCGCGTCGTGAGCGGTGGTGAAGACCTCTGGCAGCCCCCCCGCAGCCGGCCAGTCGAGCGTGTCGGGCACCGGCATCAGTTCGCGCTCGTGCAGGACCGCCAGCTGTGCCTGGCCGCCGCCGCCAACGATCGACATCACACGGTCGCCCGCGGCGAAGCGTCTCGCGCCCGGGCCGAGTGCGGCGACCTCGCCGGCGATCTCCATGCCGGGGATGTCCTGCGGCCAGCCCGGCGGCGCCGGATAGAGCCCGCGGCGCTGCATCATGTCCGCCCCGTTGAGCCCGGCAGCACGCACCCGCACGAGCACCTCGCCGGCACCGGGTGCCGGGTCGGGGTGCTCCTCGACGACGATCTCCTTGTCGCGGATCGTGACGGCGCGCATCGCGCGAGAAGCCTACCCGGAGACTCGCTCCAGCAGAGCGACCGTCTCGACGTGGTGGGTTTGCGGGAACATGTCCACGGGCCGCACGCGACGCAGCCGCCAACCGGCAGCGACCAGCTGGGCGGCGTTGGGGGCGAGCGTGGTGGGGTTGCAGGAGACGTAGACGATCCGCCGGGGCCCTGCCTCGATGATGCGCCGGACCACTTTCGCGGAGAGCCCGGCGCGTGGCGGATCGACGACGAGCACGTCGGGACGCCCGGCGCGCTGCACCAGCTCGGGTAGCGCGAGGCGGGTATCGCCGGCAAAGAAGTGCGCGCCCGCGATGTCGTTGCGGCGTGCTGCGGCGATCGCGTCGGCGACCGCTGACTCGACCAGCTCTATGCCCCACATCTCTCCTGCACGCGGGGCTAGCGTGAGCGCGATGGCGCCGATGCCGCAGTAGAGGTCGTACACGCGCTCCCAACCCTCCAGCGCGGCGTACTTGGCGGCGATGCCGTAAAGGACCTCGGCCATCTCGGTGTTCGTCTGAAAGAAGGCCTGCGAGGAGATCCGCAGGTCGAGCGTCCCCAGGCGCTCGGGCAAGTCGGCCTCGCCCCAGATCAGCTCGGTCTCACCGCCCGCGGTCGTCTCGGCAAGCGCCCCGGTGCGCGTCCAGAGCACACCCGACAGGACGCCGTCGCCGAGGCCCGCGGCGAGCGTGGCGGCAAGGTCGGGGATCGCCTCGAGTGTGCCGGGCGTAGTCACGAGCCTGACCTGCAGCGTGCCGGTGCGGCGGCCTTCGCGCACGACGAGATTGCGCAGCAGCGCGCGACCGTCGGGCCCGGGGTTGGTGTGGCGCATGCCCCGCTCCCAGGCGCGCAGACCCTGGCCGCGGCACCAGCCCAGGGCAATGCGGCGCGCCTCGTTGCCCGCCTCGGAGGCGAGCAGGCAGTCGTCGATCGGCACCACCTGATTCCAGCCGGCGGGGGCGTGAAAGCCGCACTGCAGCTCGCCCTCGCCGGCCGGCCCTCCCGGCCCGGCAAGGCCCTGGCCGTCGACGGCGCCCGCCTTCAGTTGCGCAAGCGTGATCGTGCCGTTGCCGAACGAGTACTCGAGCTTGTTGCGGTAGCGCCAGGTCTGCTGCGCGGGCACGATCGGCTCCAGCTCGAAGTCCTCGAGGCCGCCGATGCGCCGCAGGGCGTCCTGCACCTGGTCCTGCTTGATCTGCAGCTGGCGCTCGTAGGGGAGCACCTGCCAGGGGACGCCGGGGTGCGCGGCTTGAGCGGGGATGCGCTCGGGACTCGGATCGAGCACCTCGAGCGTGCGGGCGTGGGCGTAGGTGCGCTTGCGCTTGTAGACGACCGCGCGCACGCGGTCGCCGGGGACCGCGTCGGCGACGAACACGACGTAGCTGCTCTCGCCCAGGCGCGCGACGCCCTCGCCGCCGTGGGCCAGCGACTGCACTGTCAGCTCGAGCAGGTCCCCGCGCTCGGGCCTGTCCACCCGCTCCGTGCGCACGGTCCTCTCGTCGGTCATGCGGCGCTCGGCGGGGTCACCGCTGCCGATCCGGCGCTCGCGGCGAGGAGCAGCTCGAGTAGCGCCTTCTGCGCATGGCGGCGGTTCTCAGCCTGATCCCAGATGCGCTGGCGGGGTCCGTAGAGGACCTCCGCAGTGATCTCCTCGCCTGGATGGGCAGGTAGGCAGTGCAGAGCGATCGCACCGGGTGCGGCATGGTCGAGCAGGGCGTCGTCGAGCCGGTAGGGAGCAAGCGCACGGCGCCGCTGTGCGGCGCTGGCGTCGTCGTCGTTCATGCTGACCCAGACGTCGGTGTAGACGGCGTGCGCACCCGCGACGGCGGCGTGGGGGTCTTCGTGCAGGGTGATGCGCGCGCGCTCCTGCGCCGTGAGTGAGAGAACACCCAGCTCGGCCGGCGCATCGAACTCGGCCGGCGCACCGCTGCGGGGCTCGTCGAGCGCGAGCGCATAGTCGGGCGGCGAGGCGACGGCGACTTCGGCGCCGGCCCGGGCACCGAGCGCGGCAAGCGAGCGAGCGACGTTGTTGCCGTCGCCGACGTAGGCGAGACGCAGACCGGCGAGCGCGCCGAACGCCTCTTGGACGGTGAGCAGATCGGCGAGCGCCTGGCAGGGGTGGTGCAGGGCTGTGAGCATGTTGACCACGGGGATCGTCGAGTGCGCGGCCAACTCGGCGAGCATCGCGTCGGGGCCGGTGCGCACACCAAGAGCGGCGACGTGGCGCGAGAGAACGTAGGCGGTGTCGCGCAGCGACTCGCCGCGGGCGAGCTGCAGGTCGTTGGGGCGCAGCAGCAGCGGGTAGCCGCCCAGCTCGTGGATGCCCGCCTCGAAGGACAGCCGCGTGCGCGTGGAGGGACGTTCGAAGAGCAGCGCGACGCTGAGCCCGTTCAGCGCGCGCGAGGAGAGCGGCGCAGCCTTCAACTCGGCGGCGCGCGCGAGCAGCGTGTGCAGCTCGGTGGCGTCTAGCTCGGTGCCGGTGAGGTAGTGGCGAGTCATCGCGAGGCCAGCAGTCTAGGATGCGTGGCAAGAAGAGCAGTCGAGTCAGGCTGGAGGCTAGGAATGCGGGGAAGTCGGGTGCAGACGTACAAGCGCGACGGATGGCCACGAGCAGTGGCGTTTGGCCGGGTGGCGGTGTGCGTGGCGGCGCTGGTCGCCGCGCTCGCACTGGCGAGCGGCTGTGGAGAATCGAGCGGGTCGAGTGGATCCACCGCAACCGGCGCCGCGGCAAAAGCGCCGGCAGGCTCGAGCACGGCCACCAAGAAGGGCGCGGCGGGCGGCTTGAAATACGACACGGCCCCAAAATACGCGTCGCCGTCGCAGTCGGCACCGGTGCAGAGCGGGGTGGTGCAGGTGGCGTACCGCAACATCGCGATCGACCCCGACACGATCCGGGTGAAGGTCGGCAGCACGGTGAAGTGGACGAACTACGACCCCGTCGAACACAACGTGACGAGCGAGGGCGGGCCGCTGAAGTTCGCGTCGAAGAACTTCAGCGAAGGCAAGACCTTCGAGGTCAAGCTGACCAAGCCGGGGATCATCCACTACGAGTGCACGATCCACCCGGCGACGATGAACGGCACGATCGAAGTCGTCAAGTAGTCGCCTCAAGTCGCCAACGCGTAGCGCGTGCGCGGACACGCTTGCGCGACTGGCTGCCGCCGTCTCGTTCCCACGTCGGGCACGCGGTGGGCCCGTCACGCGAAGAACTCGGCCCGCCCCTCGGGCGACGTGGAAGCGGTGGCGTACAGCCGCCGCGGGATGCGCCCCGCGCCATGAGCGAGCCGACCTGCGCAGACGGCGTGACGCATGGCGCGAGCCATGCGCACGGGATCCTGCGCACGGGCGATCGCGGAGGCGGCCATGACGGCGTCGCAGCCCAGCTCCATCGCGAGCGCAGCGTCGGAGGCCGTGCCGACACCGGCGTCGAGCACGACGGGCACATCGACGGCTTCGCGGACGAGGGAGATGTTGTAGGGGTTGCGGATGCCCATCCCGCTGCCAATCGGCGAGCCGAGCGGCATCACGGCCGCGCAGCCGACGTCCTGCAGGCGGCGCGCGAGCACGGGGTCGTCCGTGGTGTAGGGCAGCACGGTGAAGCCGTCGAGCACAAGCTCCTCGGCGGCGCGTAGCAACTCGGGAGCGTCGGGCATGAGTGTGTCCTCATCGCCGATCACCTCGAGCTTGACCCAGTCCGTCTCGAACGCCTGGCGCGCGAGCTTGGCGGTGAGCACGGCGTCGCGTGCGGTGTGGCAGCCGGCGGTGTTGGGCAGCACGTCGACGCCGGTGTCACGCAAGACGTCCAGCAGCGGCGAGGGCGAGTGGGCTGCGTCGCTGTCCCCCCCATGCCCGCCGTCGCGGGCGCTGCCGCGGTCGGCGCGACGACCTGACGCCCCTGTGCCGAGCGGCAGGCGTCGCAGCGCGACCGTCACCAGCTCGCAGCCGCTTGCCTCGATCGCGGCTGCCATCAGCGCCAGCGAGGGGAAGCCCCCGCTGCCGAGCAGCAGACGCGAGCCCATCGTGCGTCCGGCGATGACGAGCGAGTCGGCGCGCGCTTCGTCGGCGGGCTGGGCAACGCGCGCTTGGTGGGCAGGCCGTTCGGCGGCCGTCCCACCACCGGGCGCCTGCACCCCGGGATCGTCGCTCGCGCCTGCGTCGCGCGACTCCCGAGCGGAGATGGACGTAGGTGTGAGATCGGCGGCGCTCATCGTGTACGCCTCATCCCCCTTGCATAGCAGTGAGCACCTCGACGCGGGCATCGGCACCGAGCGCGAAGGTCTCCCACGTGGAGCGGGGCACGACCTCACCGTCGACGGCGACGGCGACGCCGCGCGCGTCTGGAGCGAGCGCAAGCCGGCCGAGCGCAGCCGCAATCGTTTCGCCGGCCGGCAGATCCGAAGGCTGGCCATTGAGAACGATCATCGCGTCGCTCCTGCCGGGAGGCCGGCGCCGGAGAGTGCGTCGGCGACCAGCTCGGCGGTGAGCGGCGCGAGCAGGACGCCGTTGCGGTGGTGCCCGGTGGCCCACACGACGCCGGGAACGGCCGCCGGTCCGATCGCCGGCGCGTTGTCGGGCGTGCAGGGCCGGAACCCGACAGAGACCTCCTCGAACTCCAGCTCGAGTATGTCAGGCAGCAGCTCGCGTGCCCGGCGCAGCAGCTCGTAAACGCCGCCCGCGGTGGGCTGCTCCTCGAAACCGCGCTCTTCCACCGTCGCACCGAGCACGTAGCGGCCGTCGCCACGGGGCACGAGATAGCCGCCCTCGAAACGCAGCACGCGCTCCAGCAGACCCGGCCCGCGGGGATCGCGCAGGCGCAGGATCTGCCCCCTGACTGGGCGCACGGACAGGCGTGCATGCGCGGGCAGCCCCGCCAGCTGGGACGTCCACGCACCGGCCGCGAGCACGACACGTTCGGCGTGCACAGGCTCGCCGTCGGCGAGCACAATGCCGCTGAGGCCCCCGTCTGCGTCGTCCAACTCGAGGCGGGTCACGGGAGCGTGCTCGCGCAGGGAAACACCGGCGTTTTCGCAGGCGCGACGCAGCGCGGCGAGCACGCGGCGCGGGTCGACGCTGTGGTCGTCGGGCGCCCACAGCGCAAGCCTCACGGTCGGCGCGAGCGCCGGCTCGCGCTCGCGCGCAGCGCTCGGCGCGAGCCGCTGCACGCGCAACCCGAGCCCTTCGCGGAAGGCGATCTGGCGCTCCAGCTCGCGCGCCTCGTCGGCGTCTCGCGCAACGACGAGGGTGCCGCTGGGCCGCCACCCGACCTCGATGCCGGCAGCCCGCTCGAGATCGCCGGCGAACTGCGGCCAGCGAGCGGCGGAGCGCAGCCCCAGCTCGAGCACGCTGCGGCCGGTCTCACCGAACTCGACCTCGGAGACGGGCGCGACCATGCCGGCGGCGACACGGGTCGCGCAACGCTCGCCGATCGTGTCCCGCTCGAGCACGACCACCTCCAGCCCGAGCTGGCGCGCGCGCCAGGCCACGGCGAGACCGATGATGCCGCCGCCGACGACGGCCAGATCCACAGCGGGAGCGTTGGAGGACATCGATTCGATGCTAGTGGGGTGTCAGGCAACGTTCGCCTGGTTGACGGCGCCGAGGATGCTGGCACCAAGGCGTTTGCGGCCGAGTCGGACCGGCAAACGTTGCCGGGTCCTCCACTAGATGACATTAGGAGCAGCACGGCTCGCCGGCTCGCGGCCCGGCTGCGCCACCCCCCCCCAGGGGGAGAGAAGCGACCCATGCGAGACTGGCGCCGATGCCTGCACCCACCGATCCCGGCGCCGAGCGCCGAGCGCAGCTGGCGGCGGCACGGCTGTATCTGGTGTGCGACGCGGCCCCGGGTGGACGCGAGCTGGCCGGGGTGTTGCACGCGGCAATCGCGGGCGGCGTGCAGATCGTGCAGCTGCGCGACAAGCGTCTCGCCGATCGCGAGCTGGTCGCGACGGCGCGCGCGGCGGCAGCGCAGTGCCGACGGCTAGGGGCACTGCTGATCGTCAACGACCGTCCCGATGTCGCGCTCGAGGCAGGCGCAGACGGCGTGCATGTCGGCCAGGACGACATGCCGGTGGCGCGTGCCCGAGCGATCGTCGGCGCCGATTTGCTGATTGGCCTTTCGACGCACACGCCGGCCGAGATCGATGCGGCAGGGCAACGCGGCGACCGGGCGGGCATCGCGGCTGGAGACAATCTGCGGGGAGTGGACTACCTCGGTGTAGGGCCGGTGCACGCCACTCCGACCAAGCCGGGGCGCCCGCCGGTGGGGCTCGAGCTGGTGCGTTATGCGGCGACGCATGCAAGCGTGCCGTTCTTCGCAATCGGCGGTATCCACACGGGAAACGTGGCGTCGGCGATCGCCGTGGGGGCACGGCGGGTGGCAGTCGTACGCGCGATCGCGGACGCAGCCGAGCCGATGAGCGCGGCGCGGGCGCTGCGCGCGGCGCTCGACGCTTGAGCGCGAGGCGCTTGCTTTCGGGTGCACGTCGCGTAGCTTTCTCGCGGTGGTCGTTCCCGCAGAGGACTGGCGACATGGGCTATGCGAAAGCGTTGGAAAGTTACGAGCAACGTCGGGGTCACGGTGTTGTTGGGCTTCGTGCTCTTCGCGGCCGTTGGCGCCTTTTCACTGACGCACGCGCCACCCCGCTTGGTGCGCGCCGGAGGACCCGAACCGGAGACCACGCTGACAGTGACGATTTCCAATGGGGTGATTTGCCAGAACGATGAAGTACTGCCGGCGGGCGTGTCGGCGATACGCCTTTCGACGTGGGTGTTTTTCGGAGCAAGGGTGCACGTGATCGTGTACAGCGGCTCACACATCGTCACACAGGGCCGCAAGGGACCGGACTGGACTGGCACTTCGGTGACGGTGCCGGTTGCACCGGTTGACCATGCAACGCCCAACACGAGAGTGTGTTTGGCGATTGGACCCAACAGCGAGCGGGTGGCGATTCGCGGAAATTACACACCGGCACGCCAGTCCGCGATGATCTTCAAGCACGGCGGGCCCACCCCGAAGCGCAATCCGAAGAATGAACTGGGGATCGGAGGGCGGATGACGATCGAATATCTCGCCTCCGGCCGTCGCACATGGTGGTCGAGGATCCTCGAAGTCGCACGACACATGGGGCTCGGGAGGCCGTTCAGTGGAACGTGGATCGCGTTGCTGATCGCCGCGTTGACCGCCGCCGCGGCGCTACTCGCGGTAGGTCTCACCACACGAGAACTGCGCGAGCCGTGAGCAACGCACCGGCGCGATCACGGCAGGGAATGTCGCCTCTCGGTGCGGCAGCGCCCGCTGTCAACGACGCTGCTGGGCCGGCGCACAAACGCCGGCCCAGATCCATTGGACACGCGGTATTCGGACACATGCCCGCAGCTGCATGGGTGTGCGCAGCCGTTGCGTTTTTGAACGCGTGTGCATGGTCGCTGATCACACCGCCGTTTCAGGGCAAGGACGAGGTCGATCACTACGCCTACGTGGCGCAGCTCGCGCAGAACGGTGCGCTGCCGGGGAGCGCGGCGGAGAGCTACTCGCCCAAGCAGACGCTCGCCATGGAAGGGCTCCACTACTACCAGGTGCGCTTTACGCCTTCGGTGCCTTCGCTCGCGTCGAAGGCTGAACAGCAGACGCTGATAGAAGACCTCGACGGGCACATCTCGGGCCAAGCGTCGGGCGCGGCGGGCACGGCTGCAACACAGCCACCGTTGTATTACGCACTGCAGGCCATACCGTACACCTTGGCAGGCCCCAACATACTCATTCAGCTGCAGGCGATGAGGCTGCTGAGCGCGCTGCTGGGGGCGATCACGGTCGTATTGACGTTCTTCTTCCTGCGGGAGGTTTTGCCCCGGCCACGGTGGGCCGCGACGGTCGGTACGGTGTGCGTTGCATTGCAGCCGCTGTTTGGCTTCATGTCGGGCAGCGTCAATCCCGACACGCTGCTTTACACACTGACGGCCGCGATCTTCCTGTGCCTGGCGCGCGCCTATCACCGCGGCCTCACACGGCGCGGAGCGGTTGTACTTGGCCTGCTGATCGCGGCCGGCTTCGCGACGAAGCTGAATTTCATCGGTATCGCGGTGGGGGTTTTCCCCGGCCTGCTGATACTGGCGATACACGCCGCAAAAGCGAGCCATCGCGGTCCGGGGGTGGCCTCGACTGGCAATGCGCGTTCGGCGAGCACAGTCCGCGAAGTGTTGTACCCGTATGCGATCGCCGTCGGCATCGGCGTGCTGCCGATCGCGATTTACTCAGTGCACAAGCTTGCCGCCGACCGTGAAGCGTTCGAAGTCGTCGCGGTGCAGGTCGAAGCGATCTTCCTGAAATCCCCATTCGACGAGTTCAGTTACATCTGGCAGTTCTACCTGCCGCGACTGCCTGGCATGCCGCACTACTTCCAGGGAATCGTGACATACAAGGACATCTGGTTCGACCGCTGGGTAGGGATGTATGGCTGGATGGACACACTGTTCCCCGAATGGGTAGACGACGTTGCGCTCGTGCCGGCGGCGGTGGTGGCGCTGCTGTGCGCGCGCGAGTTGATCGTGCACTGGCACGTGTTTAGAGCGCGGTTGGCGGAGTTCGCCGTGTATGCGGCGATTGCGCTGGGGATTCTGCTGATGCTCGGCATGACCTCCTACCACGCCGATGCGATCGCGCACGAACTTGCGTTTGGCGAGCCGCGCTACCTGCTGCCGCTGCTGCCGCTGCTCGGGGCTGTGGTGATCCTCGCGGCGCGCGGCGCGGGACGCAGGTGGGCGCCGGTGGCTGGGATTGCGCTGGTGATGCTGTTCTTGGGCCACGACCTGTTCAGTCAGTTGCAGATCATCGCAAGGTATTACGGCTGAGCGGCTCGTGGAACTCGATGCAAACGATCGCGCAGCGCCAGGGCAGGAGCACGAGGACGGGCAGGGCCATCGCAGCGACCGGCACGGACACGGTATTGCCGAACGCGACGGTTCGGTGGCGGTGGTCGCGATGCGCAGGCGCCTCGGACAGAGAGGACGAGCGGTTTTCGAGCGCACGCGTTTGAATCGGGGGACCCCACGATCGGCGAACAGAGTCGTGATCACGCTGGCGGCGTGCCTGCTGCTCGCGATCGCGGCAGGCGCAGTGACGCTCACGCACGCGCCAGTGCGAGTCGTGCGCAGCGACGGACCGGAACCGGCGACATTGCTGAGCGCCGTGTTCAACGACGCCGCTGTTTGCCAGGGCGACGAGGTGTTGCCTCGCGATACGACGGCGATCCGGTTGCCGCTGGTTGGGTTCATCGGTGCAAACGTGCGCGTGGCCGCCTATCAGGGCACACAGCTGATCACAAGCGGCATGCACGGCCCTGACTGGACGGGCACCTCGGTGACAGTCCCCGTGAAACCACTGCCACACGCGAGCACGGGCGTGGTTGTGTGTTTTGCAATCGCGCCCAACAGCGAGCGGGTGCTGATCGTGGGAAATCCCGCACCCGCGGGTCTCGCAGCGATCGGAGTAGCAGGCAGCCGGCCTGTGCTCCCGAGCCGACCGGGCGAAGCGGTCCGGCTCGGCGGAAGGCTACCGCTCGCCTACCTCACATCGGCCGGCGGCAGCTGGTGGTCTCGCCCGCTGACCGTCGCGCGACACCTCGGGCTGGGTCGAGCCTTCGACGGGACCTGGATTGCTCTGCTGATCGCTGCCGTGATGCTCGCGGTTGGGGCGCTCGCCGTGCGTCTGGCGTTGCGCGAGCTGCCGACTGGCTCGGAGCCCGCACAGCCGGCGTCGGCGAGCGTGAGGATTGCACGCCGATGGCCACTGCGCAGCCGGGTGCCGGTGGCTGCCTGGATGTGCACAGGGGTCGCACTGTTGAACGGGTGTGCGTGGTCGCTGATAACACCGCCTTTCCAGGGCAAGGACGAGGTCGATCATTTCGCCTACGTCGCCCAACTCGCTCAAACGGGAACGCTACCGACAAACGGGCATCCAGAAGGTAGGTACTCGCCCGAGCAGACACTCGTGTTGCAAGGAATTCACTACTATCAAGTTAGATTTTCGGCGGCGAACCCTGCGATCTCAAGCGCTGCCGAGCAGCGCGCACTGCTGCACGACCTCGACGCACACGCCTCACTCAAAGGCTCCGGGGAAGCCGGCATCGCGACGTCCGAGCCGCCACTGTATTACGCGCTGCAGACAATTCCCTACTGGCTTGCGCGCGGCAACATCCTCACCCAGTTGCAGCTGATGCGGCTGCTGGGAGCACTGCTCGGGGCGGTGACGGCGCTGCTGGCCTTCTTCTTCCTGCGAGAAACACTGCCGCGCGTACCGTGGGCGGCAAGCGTCGGGGCGGCGTGCATCGCGCTGCAGCCATTGCTCGGATTCATGGCGGGCAGCGTCAACCCCGACACGCTGCTGTTTACGATCGCGATGGCAATCTTTCTCTGTTTCGCGCGCGCGTTTCGCCGCGGGCTTACACGCCGGGTGGCCGTCGCGCTGGGAGTACTGACCGTCGCTGGCTTTGCTACAAAGCTCAATTTCACGGGCTTCGCGCCAGGGGTGTTTGTGGGGCTGATCGTCCTCGGCGTACGCGCGCTCAGAGCAGGCGACCGACGAGCACTGTCGTCGGCGGCAATCGCCGTGGCCATAGGCCTCCTGCCCGCGGTGCTGTACATCGTTCGCAACGCCCTCGATAGCCATGCGGCGCTGGGCATCGCCTCGGGCGCGGTCGTCAAGCTCGGCGTGACTCCGCTCTTTCACCAGCTGAGCTACATGTGGGAGCTGTACCTACCGCGTCTGCCGGGCATGCCGCACTACCTCGAAGGGATCACGACGTTCAAGGACATCTGGTTCGACCGCTCGGTGGGGCTGTACGGCTGGATGGACACCTTGTTCCCAGAATGGGTCAACAACGTCGCACTGGTACCCGCGGCTGCGATCGCGCTGCTGTGCGCTCGAGAGCTGTTCGTGCGCCGCCGGACGATCCGGGCACGGTGGCCTGAGCTTGCGGTCTATGGCGCGATCGCCGGGGGTGTGTTGGCGATGATTGGTGACGCGTCCTACCACAGCGACATTCTGCATCGTGAATATGCGCTGGGCGAGCCGCGCTATCTGCTGCCGCTGCTCGCGCTCCCCGGAGTCGCGATCGTCCTGGCGGTGCGGGGCGCGGGACGGCGGTGGGCGCCCGTGGTGGGCGCAGCGCTGATTGTGCTGTTCCTGTCGTACGACGTCTTCAGCCAGCTGCAGGTGATTGCGCGGTACTACGGGTAGACCGGTGAATAGGGCCCGGCTCGCCCGCCTCCGGCGGGCTGCGCCACCCTCTATGGTCCACCGTGTGTCGGGAAAACGTGACGAGCAGGCCCGCGCAGCGCTGGCCCCGCTGGCCGAGGGCGAGCGTCCGCGATCGCTGCTGATCGCTGTCGCGGTGGCGGTCGTGCTGGCGGTTGGCGTGCTGGTGGGCGTGGCGAGCATTCACGACCTGCGCGCCCACGGCGGGTCGGTGCCCGGCGGCATCTTCATCGCGGCGGTGCTCGGAGGCTTGGCTGGGGCATGTACCAGCGGCGCTACTGGGCGGTGCTTGGCTTCGAGGCGCTGCTGGCGTTCCAGATCATCGTCACCTCGCTGGCGCTGGTGGTGGCATCGACGGTTCTGGCAGCCGCGCTGTGCCTGCTGAGCATCGGCTTGGGCGGTTGGCTGTTCTGGAAGCTGGTGCGCGTGATGGGCCGTATCCAGGCGGCTCGAGCACACATCGATGAAGCGCGGCGCTCCGCTGCGATAGGCTCGCGCGTCAGATGGCGGGCGAATCCTCCTACGACTGCATCGTGGTCGGCGCGGGCCCGGGCGGGTACGTAGCGGCGGTGCGCGCTGCGCAGCTCGGTATGCGCACGGCGGTGGTCGAGCGCGACAAGGTCGGGGGACGCTGCTTGAACTACGCGTGCATCCCGGCGAAGGCGGTGTTGCGCAGCGCCGACCTGCTGAGTGAGATTCGCGAGGCCGACGAGTATGGCCTGCGGGTGGGGGGCGTGGAGGTCGACTACGAGGCGGTGCAGGCGCGGCGGGCGAAAGTGGTGGCGACGCTGACGGGCGGCGTGGGCAACCTCTTCAAGAAGAACGGCGTCGAGCTGATCGAGGGCGAGGCCTCGCTGGCGCCGGCGGACGGTGGTGGCGAGGCGAGCAATGGCGGGCGCGCGGGCGTCGGCGTGGACGTCGGGGGCAAGCGGCTGCACAGCGTGGCAGTGGTGCTCGCGACAGGATCGGTGCCGAGATCGATCCCCGGCGTGCAGCTCGGCGGGCGCGTACTGGGCACCGAGGAGGCGTGGGCCTTGGCCGAGCTGCCGGGGCGCCTGGCGGTCGTCGGCGCAGGTGCGTCGGGCGCGGAGATCGCGTCGGCGTTCGCGCGGCTGGGCAGCGAGGTGCTGCTGTTCGAGATGCTCGAGCGCGTGCTGCCCTCGGAGGACGCCGACATCTCGCGGCTGGTGGAGCGCGGACTGGGGCACCAGGGCGTGCAGGTGCTCACCGACACCGCGATCGCGGACGTGCACGTGGGCGAGAGCGAGTTGAGCTTCGCCTACGGCGAGGAGCGCACGAGCGTGGACTATCTGGTGATCGCGACCGGCCGCGGACCGGACGTGCAGGCACTCGGTCTGGAGGCGGCCGGTGTTGAGCTGGTCGGCCAAGGCGAGCCGGGCGCCGGGCTGGTGAAGGTTGACGGCGCGTTGCGCACGAGCGCGCGCGGGGTATACGCGATCGGCGATCTGGTGCGAGGCCCGGCGCTCGCGCACAAGGCGTCCGACGAGGGCATCGTCGCCGTCGAGGACGCGGCGGGCTTGACGACGCATCCGCTTGCCTACGAGGACATTCCCCGCGCGACTTTCTGTACGCCGAACGTGGGCTCGTTCGGGCTGACCGAGGCGCAGGCACGCGAGCAGGGCTACGACGTCGTGGTGGGCAAGGTCCCGTACGGCGCCGTCGGCGGCGGGATCGTCTACGGCGACCGCAGCGGACTAGTGAAGCTGGTCGGCGAGTCGCGCTACGGCGAGCTGCTGGGAGGCCACATCGTGGGCAGCCGCGCCACCGAGCTGATCCAGGAGCTGGTCAACGTGCGCGCGCTGGAGGGCGGTTTCGCCGAGGTCGCGCGCACCGTCCACGGCCACCCGACGTTGTCGGAGGCCGTGATGGAGGCCGGACGCGCGGCCGACGGCTGGCTGATCCACGGCTGAGCAGCGCACGGCAGGCCGCCGAACCGCCGGGCCGGCGGATCGGACTAGGCTCTGGCTTGGGTATGGACGCGGCCTTCTACTTCGATCTCGCCAGTCCCCTGGCCTACCTGGCGGCCGAGCGCATCCTGCAGGTGCTGCCGGGACCCGTGGAGTGGCAGCCTGTGCTGGCGCGCAAGCTGCCGGGCGGCGGGCTGGCCTTTCGCTGCGAGGCCGAGCTGGAGGCGTTGCGCGAGGACGTCGCGCAGGGCGTGCGCGCCCAAGGGCTGCAACCGCTGCGCTGGCCGAGCCCGTTCCCGTTCGACAGCACGCTGGCGATGCGTGCGACCACGTATGCGAAGGGCATCGGACGCGCGGTGCCATTCGCGCAGGCGGCCTTCCGTCAGGCGTTCGCGGGCGGCCACGATCTGGAGCAGCCGGACTTCGTGCTGATCGCGGCGGCGGCGTGCGAGATGCACCCGGAGGCCGTGTTGCGCGCGACGGAGCTGCGCGCGGTGCGCGAGCGGCTCGTGGAGAGCACGCAGGAGGCGGCCGCGGCCGGGGTACGCGAGGTGCCGGCAGTGCGGATCGGCGAGCGCGTGTTCAGCGGCGGGCGCTCACTGGAGGACGCGGCGGCGAGCGCGCAGTGAGGGCCAACCGCGCATACCGGTTGATCGTCAGACGCGGTGGCTGGATGCCGGCGGGCTTGGCCGACCCCGAGCGGGTCGACCACATCGAGGTCGTCGAGATCGACGGCGGCGAGGCTGTGCTGCTCTGGGACTGCCCGCCGCAGGAGGCGGCGCGGCGAGCGCGCAACCTGCGCGCGGACCTGGCGCAGCTGGAGGCAGAGGAGTTCATCGCACGCTGGGCTACCGTGGAGAGCTGATGCCCGAGCTGCCGCAACCCGACGGCGCCGATACGTTCCTGCCGGCGCCCGCGGACCGGCGTCCGCCCAAGCCCGATGTCGCGCGCGAGTGGCTGCAGACGATGACGCTGATCCGCCGCTTCGAGGAGCGCGCGGGCGAGATGTACGCGCGAGCGAAGGTCGGCGGGTTCCTGCACCTGGCGATCGGGGAGGAGGCGAGCATCGTCGGCAGCGCGAGGGCGCTGCGCGAGACCGACTACCTGATCTCGACCTACCGCTCGCACGGTCACGCGCTCGTGCGGGGCACGCCGCCGGAGAACGTGATGGCCGAGCTGTTCGGGCGTGTCGACGGCTGCTCGCGAGGCCGGGGCGGTTCGATGCACATGTTCGACGGCGCGCGGCGCTTCATGGGCGGCTACGGGATCGTGGGCGGCAACCTGCCGATCGCGGCGGGGATCGCGCTGGCGAGCGACTACCTCGGCGCGGAGGACGTGACGCTGTGCGTGTTCGGCGACGGCGCCTCCAACCAGGGCACGTTCGGCGAGACGCTGAACCTGGCGGCGCTGTGGCGGTTGCCGGTGGTGTTCATGGTGACGAACAACCAGTTCGGCATGGGCACGGCGCTAGCGCGCCATTCGGCGGTCACCGATCTGCGGCGCAAGGGCGAGAGCTTGGGGGTGCCGGGCGTCCGCTGCGACGGGATGAATGTCGTGGACACGCACGCCGTCGTGGCCGCAGCGCTCGAGCGCGTGCGTGCCGAGCGCAGGCCGCTGCTCGTGGAGGCCGTTACGTACCGCTTCCGCGGCCACTCGATGGCCGATCCGGAGGAGTACCGCACGCGTGAGGAGGTCGCGCAGTGGCGCGAGCGCGACCCGCTGCCGGCGTTTGGCGACGCGCTCGAGCGCGAGGGTGTGCTCGATGCGGCGCAGCGCGCGGCGATCGACGAGCGTGCGCGCACACAGGTCGACGCGGCGGTAGCCTTCGCCGAGGAGTCGCCGTTCCCGGCGCCGGAGTCGCTGTATGACGACGTGTACGTGCTCGGCGAGCAGGTGCAGGGCTGGTACTCGGTGCGCACCTCCGAGCCCGATGAGAACGACAGACGGGCCGGCGCGGCGCTGAGGGCGGACGCTGCGGCGGGCACCGCAACCGGCGAGAGCGCTGCCGGGGACGCGGCCCCGGATGAGATCTCGCGCCAGATCACGGCCGCCCTGCAGGTGGGCGAGGACGCCTGATGGCACAGCTGCGCTATCGGGAGGCGTTGAACGCGGCGCTGCGCGAGGAGCTGGCGCGCGACGAGCGCGTGATCCTGATGGGCGAGGACATCGGCGTGTTCGGAGGCGCGTTCAAAGTGACGGCGGGACTGCTGGAGGAGTTCGGCGAGCGCCGCGTGCGCGACACACCGATCTCGGAGAACACAATCGTGGGGATGGGCGTCGGCGCAGCGATGGTGGGACTGCGTCCGGTCGTCGAGCTGATGACCGTCAACTTCGCGCTGCTGGCGTTCGATCAGATCGTCAACCACGCCGCACACATCCACTACATGTTCGGCGGCCAGGCCAAGGTCCCGATGGTGGTGCGGACGCCCCAGGGCGCCGGCCACCAGCTGGGGCCGACGCACTCGCACTGCCTGGAGGCGATCTTCATGCACGTGCCGGGCCTGCTGGTCGCAACGCCGTCCACGCCGGCCGACGCGAAGGGGCTGTTGAAGGCGGCGGTGCGCGACGAGAACCCGGTGATCTTCATCGAGCACGAGTCGCTGTATGGCGTCCGCGGCGAGGTGCCGGAGGGAGACGGCGTGCAGCCTTTCGGCCGCGCAGCGGTGCGCCGCGAGGGCGCCGACGTGACGATCGTGGGGATTTCACGTATGGCGCTCACGGCACAGCGCGCAGCGGAGCGACTACAGGCGGATCACGGCGTGAGCGCCGAGGTGATCGACCCGCGCACGCTGCGTCCGCTGGACCTCGACGCGATCCTGCGGTCGGTTGCCAAGACGAGCCGCTGCGTGGTCGTCGAGGAGGGCTGGCCGCATGGCGGCGTGGGCGCGAACCTGAGCGCGCTGATCGCCGAGCAGGGCTTCGACGACCTCGACGCTCCGGTGCGGCGGGTGACGGGGGCGGATGTGCCGATGCCCTACTCCAAGCCGCTGGAGGACATCGCCTACCCGCACGAGGCGCAGGTGGTGCACGCAGCGCTGGAGGTCCTCGGCCTGACGGCGAGCACCACAGAGGAGCGGGTGGGTTGATGGCCGAGATCGTGATGCCGCGCCTGTCGGACACGATGGAGGAGGGCACGATCCTGCGCTGGCTCAAGCACAGCGGCGAGCACGTGCGGCGTGGCGAGGAGTTGGTCGAGATCGAGACGGACAAGGCGGCGATGGTCTACGAGGCCGACACCGAGGGCGTGCTCGAGACGGTCGCCGCGGAGGGCGACACGCTGGCGGTGGGTGCGACGATCGCGCATGTCGGCGTCGTGGGCGCCACCGGGGCAGGACAGGAGGCAGAGACCGGCGCGAAGCCCGCAGACGGCGAGCGCGTCAAGGCATCGCCACTGGCACGCCGTGTCGCCCGCGAGCGCGACGTCGACCTGGGCGCGATCGCCGGGAGCGGGCCGGGCGGGCGGATCGTCAGGGCGGACGTCGAGGATGCCGCGGCACCTGCGGCCCAGGCCACAGCCAGTGCTGAGACTGTCGTCCCACCGCGTGTACCGGCACCGGCAGGCGCGCCCACATCGAGCGCCGCGGCGGCCGGCGAGACGCTGAGCGAGCGTGTGGCACGCGCGAAGGGCGAGACGACGGTGACGGAGCTGACGCGCACGCAGCAGACGATCGCGCGGCGGATGGCGGAGTCCAAGGCGACGATCCCGGACTTCGAGCTGCAGGTGGAGATCGACATGGAGGCGTGCGTGGCGCTGCGCGGCAAACTCAAGCGGCTTTCGCCAGGAGAGGCGCCGACGTACAACGACATGGTCGTCAAGGCCTGCGCGCTGGCGTTGCGCGAGTATCCGCGCGCCAACGGCAGCTATCGCGACGGCAGGCTGCAGCTACACGAGCGCGTGAACGTCGGCGTGGCGGTCGCGACCGACGATGCGCTGGTGGTGCCGACGGTGTTCGACGCCGACCGCAAGGCGCTTGGCGAGATCGCGCGCGAGGCGCGGGCGCTGGCCGAGCGGGTGCGCGCGGGCACGATCACCCCGCCGGAGCTGGGTGGGGGCACGTTTACGGTGTCGAACCTCGGAATGTACGGGGTGCGCGCGTTCACGGCGATCATCAACCCGCCGCAGGCGGGCATCTTGGCGGTCGGCTCGGTGGAGCCGCGCGCGGTGGTGCGCGACGGCGCGGTGGTCGCGCGGCACACGATGAGCGCGACGCTGGCCTGTGACCATCGCGTCCTCTACGGGGCCGACGCGGCACGCCTGATGGCACGCGTCCGCGAACTGCTCGAGGAGCCGGCGGCGCTGACGCTGTAGGCGAAACCGGAGCACGCGATCGCGAGGCGGTTGCGAAGCTCCGGCTCGCGACACCACGCTTATCCATCAGACACGACACATCACATGCGATTTATAGACACGACGCATCACATGCGATTTGTTAGCTTCGCTTCCGGGGCACCATAACGACATACAGACAACCCGACGAACCAACCCAACGAACCAACCCAACGAACCAAGCCGACGAAGTCTTACTACGCTGGAAATGATGAATGCAGATGGTCGTCACCCCGAGCTGTGGGTATGTCAGCTTGGTTGCATCCCATACCGCGAGGCGGTGCAGATGCAGCACAGGGTGTGGGAGCGCCGCCTGGCCGGCGAGCTGCCGGACACACTGTTGCTGCTCGAGCACCCGCCGGTCTACACGCGCGGGCGCCGCTCGCGGCCCGAGGAGCTGGCGCTCGGCGAGGAGTTCTACGTGGCGCGAGGTATCGAGGTCGTGGAAACCGACCGCGGCGGGCGCGTCACCTACCACGGGCCGGGTCAGCTCGTCGGCTACCCGATCATGGCCGCGCCGGACGTCGTGGCGCACCTGCGCGCGATCGAGGACGCGATCGTCGCGGCGCTCGCCGGGGAGGGAATCACGGCGCATGCGCGCCCGCAGGACGGCCCGGACTACACCGGCGTGTGGGTAGGGGAGCGCAAGATCGCCTCGCTGGGCGTGCATGTGGCGCGCGGCGTCTCCACGCACGGGTTCGCGGTCAACGTCGAGAACGACCTGGAGCCGTTCTCATGGGTCGTGGCGTGCGGCCTGCCAGACGTCGCGATGACGTCGATCGACGCCGAGCGCAGCCGGCAGGCGTCCGACCGAGGAGGAGCGGCCATCGAGCGCGAGTGCACAGGCGGCGCCAGCTTGAGCTGCTTCCGCGGGCACGTCGCGCACCACTTCTGCGAGGTGCACGGCCGGCGCCAGCGCCTGGTGTCCCCGCAAAGGATCGGACTCGCGGGGCCGGGGGCGCCGGTATCGACGCGGGGCAGGACGCCCCGCGCCGGCGAGCACATGGGCGGGCTGACACGCGCGGACGATCCTAAAACCCTCGCAACCGCCAAGGCGGACCACCTGCCTGGGGGCGATCCGTTGGTGCCGGCATGACACCGACCGCGACCCGCACACGCGCGAACCCGGGCGGCGCGGACGTGCTGCGCGTGCTCGGATCCGAGGTGCGTCCGCTGCGCGAGCGCAAGCCGCCGTGGCTGAAGGTGCCGGCGCCGGGCGGCGCACGCTACCGGGAGCTGAGCGCGCTGATCCGCGACGAGGAGTTGCACACGGTCTGCCAGGAGGCGGCGTGCCCGAACGTTGGTGAGTGCTGGGAGCGGGGCACGGCGACGTTCATGATCCTCGGTGACACGTGCACGCGGCGCTGCGGGTTTTGCAACGTCAAGACGGGGCGGCCGACGTGGAACGACCCGCTGGAGCCGGCGCGCGTGGCGCGGTCGATCGCGCGGATGGGTCTGCGCCATGCAGTGGTGACGTCGGTCGACCGCGACGACCTCCCCGACAAGGGCGCATCGGCCTTCGTCGGCGTCATCCGCCAGGTTCGCCGCCAGGCGCCGGGCTGCCAGATCGAGGTGCTCACCCCGGACTTCCAGGGCCAGGAGATGCCACTTGCGAAGGTGATCGCGGAGCGACCTGACGTGTTCAACCACAACGTCGAGGTCGTTCCGCGTCTCTACCCGCTGGCACGGCGCGGGTCGCGCTTCGAGCGCTCGTGTCGCGTGCTGGAGCTGGCGGGACAGCTTGGCGAGGGTGAGGTGGTGACGAAGTCGGGGCTGATGGTGGGCCTTGGCGAGACCCACGACGAGCTGGTGCAAACGTTCGCCGCGCTGCGCGAGCATGGCGTGAGGGTGCTGACGGTCGGCCAGTACCTGCGGCCCTCCGAGCGCCATCTGCCGGTCGTGCGCTACTGGCACCCGGACGAGTTCGCGGCGCTCGAGCGCGCGGCCTACGAGCTGGGCTTCGAGCACGTCGCCGCGGGACCGCTGGTGCGCTCCTCATACCACGCCGACCAGCACGTGCCGCAGCGGCACGCGGGCGTGGGACCGCTGGCCGGCGCCGGGCAGGCGGCCGCCGCCCAAACGCTCGCCTGAGCTACACCAAGACCAACGTCGACCGGACCGGCACCCCCCGACGTCGTCCGGACCAGCACCCCCAACGTCGACCGCGGGCCGGCACCCCAACGTCGACCGGGCCGGCACTGCCCGCAGCGGGGGCTGGACCCCGGGCACACGGGTAGTCTGCGGCGATCTTCGCGCGTATCGTCATCCTGCTCGTCGCAGCGCTGTTCATCGTCGGCTTCGCGTTCCTAACGCTGCGCGGGATCGCCGAGCATGGGTTTACGCTGGAGGGCGCGATCTCGGTGTTCGTGGTCGTGTTGATGGCTGTTGGGATTCTTGGCGCGTTGTTGCAGCCTCCCGATCGATGAGCCCTGCCGCCACCTCACCGCGCTCGCCCGGAAGACCCGATCGATGAGCGGCTCCCCGTTCCTGCCCCCCAGCCCGCGCCACTCACGCGCATCGGCCCGACGCCGGCGGCGTCAGCGCAGGCGCCTCTTGGGCGCAGCCGCGTTCGCGCTCGTTGTGGCGGCGATCCTCTATGTGGCGCTCGCGCACGGCGAGGACCCGTTCAGCGGCGGCAGCCCGGCGGCGGCAGCCACACGCAGGTCGAGACACCCCGCTCACAGCCGTGGCACGCGTGCGCCCACCGCCAGCGGGCGCTTGTCGGCGATCGGCCTGCCGTTGGGTTCCGCCCCGCTCCCCCTGAACCTCGCCGACCCGGCGGCGGACCCGGTGCGGGTGCGCTTCCCGGAACCGCCGCGGGGCGGCATCATGATCGACCTCGATACGGGGCGTGTGTTGTGGCAGCGCAACCCGTTGACGCGGCTGCGGATCGCGAGCCTGACGAAGATGATGACGGCGCTGCTGACGGTCAAGTCCACGCCACCGAGCGCCCGCGTGCTGATCACCAAGCAGGCGGTGCAAACGAGCGGCTCGAAGGTGGGCGTGCTGCCGCTCGGGCGGCGTGTGCCGCTGGGGGCGCTGCTGTACGGACTGCTGCTGCCGTCGGGCAACGACGCCGCGGTGGCGCTGGCGCAGCACGTCGCGGGCACGGTGCACCGCTTCGTGGCCGAGATGAACGCCGAAGCAGCGCGACTCGGGCTGGCGTGCACGCGCTACTCGTCGCCGTCCGGCTTCTACAACACCCACAACTACTCGTGCGCGGCGGACCTGGCGGAGCTGGCGCACATCGATCTGCTGCAGCCGCGGATCGCGCGGGTGACGCGTACCCGCGAAGCGGTCCTGCCGTTCCCGATCAAGGGCGGCAAGCTGTTCCTCTACAACAACAACCCGCTGCTGATCTACGGCTACCCGGGGACAACGGGAATGAAGACGGGCGAAACGCTCGAAGCGGGACGCTGTTCTGGTGGCGACCGCCGAGCGTCACGGCGTGCGCTTGGCCGTCGTGCTGCTGCACTCGCCGGCGCCGGGCAACCAGGCGCGCGAACTGCTCGACGACGCGTTCGAGCACGTCTACGGCCAGCGACCGGTACCCGAACCGCCGATGCCCGCGGGCGCGTGAGAGCACCGGCCGGCCGCGCGTGGCGGGGTGCCCGGGCGGTGGAATTTCGCGGGAGCCGGGTCCGGGTCGATGGTCATTTCTCGCAGAGCGATTCGCGCCCGCGTACGCGCGCGGGCGCGAATCGCATCCAAAAAAACAACACAACCCCCCGACCCCCACCGGGACCGAGTACCCTTACAGGAGGCGATTGACTGGTCAGTCAACCAAGGAGGAGGACGGAGCGGCAAATGGATCTCGACGACACGCAGGAGCAGGCCGCTCACCGCGTAAAGGTGCGCGGGTGGTTGAAGGAGCACAAGGGCGAGGCACCGGTGCTGCAGGGTCCGGGCGCGCTCGAAGACGAGGCGGAGATCGTCGCGGCCAGGCGCAAGTGGCAGGGCAAGCTGGCCGAGGCGGGGCTGGCTGGAGTGACCTGGCCGAAGGAGTACGGCGGCCAGGGGCTCGGACCGATCGAGCAGGTGATCTGCAACCAGGAGATCGCGCGAGCGAAAGTGCCGGGGATCCTCGACGCGATCGGCGTGGGGATGCTGGGGCCGACGATCATCGCGCATGGCAGCGAGGAGCAGAAGGGCCGCTATCTCGGACCGATGCTGCACGGCGATGAGGTGTGGTGTCAGCTGTTCTCCGAGCCGGCGGCAGGCTCGGACCTGGCGGCGGTGCAGACGCGGGCGCGCCTGCAGGAGGACGGCGGGTGGCGGTTGACCGGCCAGAAGGTGTGGACGACCAATGCGCAGTTCGCGTCGTACGGGCTGCTGCTGGCAAGGACGGACGCGGATGTGCCGAAGCACAACGGGTTGACGATGTTCATCGTGCCGATGGAGGCGCCGGGCGTGACGGTGCGGGGGCTGCGCCAGATATCGGGCGAGGCGGAGTTCAACGAGGTGTTCTTCAACGATGTCGCGCTGGACGCCAACGCCGTCGTGGGCGGCGTCGGCAGCGGCTGGGGAACGGCGCTGACGACGCTGATGTTCGAGCGCGTGACGATCGGGCTGGGCGGCGAGGGGCTTGGCTACAACTCGGGGCGCTTCGCGAAGGCGATCGCCTCGGACGAGCACGCGCGGCGCGACCCGGAGGTGCGGCGCGAGCTGGGCGAGGTGGCCGCGGAACTGATCGCGGTGCGCTTCACGGGGTACCGCACGCTGAGCGCGCTGCAGCGCGGGCAGATCCCGGGCCCGGAGGCGGGCCTGGCGAAGGTGACGATCGTCAACGGCGCAATCAAGTCGGGGGATCTGATCGCCGACGTGCTCGGCCCCGACGCGCTCGCGGAGGGCAGCGAGTGGGCGTACATGATCTCGTTCCTGCCGGGCTTGAAGTCGGCGGGAGGCACGGAAGAGATCCTGCGCAACACGATCGGCGAGCGCGTGCTCGGCCTGCCGCCGGAGCCGCGCCTGGACAAGGGTATCCCGTTCTCGGAGCTGCGCGCAAAGGAGACGGCCAAGGCATGAGGGCACGGATGCAAGGCGATGTCGGTTGGGGAGATTGGAGATGCCTGGCGGCATCTCCCGGAGGGGTCGCGCAGTCGACACACGAGAGGTGGACGCGATGAACTTGGCGCTGTCTGACGAGCAGGTGCTGCTGCGCGAGGCCGCGCGCGGGGCGCTGTCGCGTTTCAAGACGCTGGAGGCGGCGCGTAGCGCGCTCGACGGCGGGCAGGAGCCGCCCGACCTGTGGCCGACGGCGGTGCAGGCGGGCTGGCCGGGCCTGCTGGTGAGCGAGGAGCACGGCGGCGCGGGGCTCGACGCGTTCGACGCGATGCTCGTGCTCGGCGAGTGCGGGCGTGTGCTGGCGGCGATCGGTCTGCTGGGCCACCTGCCGGCGACCGCGCTGCTCGACGCGAGCAGCAACGAGACGGAGCTGCTCAGCGCGCTGGCGAGCGGCGACCGATCGGAGATCGGCCAGCGAGCGGCCTACCTGCCGACGCGCCCACCAGACGACCTGCGCGCCGAGTGGACGGTGGACCCGGCGGGCGGGATGGAGCGCGCCCCGGCGCCGACGATCGCCGGCGAGGGCGCGCAGGCGCGCGTGACTGGCCAGGTCGCGTTCGTGCCGGACGCGCCGGGCGCGGACGTGCTCGTCGGCGTGGCGAGCCAGGGTGGACGTGCGGTCGGCTTCGCGGTGCAGACGGACGCGGACGGTGTGAGCGTCGACGCGGTGCGCCGCTATGACGCGACGCGCGCGCTCGGCCATGTCGCGCTGCACGACGCGCCGGCGACGGTGCTCGACGCGCCGCCGGAGGCGCTGGCGGGCGCATGGCATTTGGCGCAGGCGCTGATCGCCGCGGAGTCGCTGGGGGCGGTCGAGACGGCGCTGGAGACGTCGGTCGCGTATGCGAAGGAGCGGTTCACGTTCGGCCGGGCGATCGGCTCCTACCAGGCGGTCAAGCACTCGCTGACGGAGGTGCTGCGCCAGCTCGAGAACGGGCGTTCGCTGCTCTACTACGCGGGCTGGTCGCGACACGGCGCGCCGGATGAGTTCGCGCTCGCGGCGGGCGCGGCGCGCTCGGTGGCGGGTCGGGCGCTGGACTACGCGGCGCGCGCGATGATCTCGGTCCACGGTGGGATCGGCGCGACATGGGAGCACGACGCGCCGCTGTACTTCCGTCGCGCGCAGCTCTCGCGGCGCCTGCTGGGCGGCACGGCGCTGGCGAGCGATCAGGTCGCGTGCGAGCTGATCGCTCAGGGGTGATCGTGCGCGGACAAAGGCGCCCGCCGAGGCGACTGCCAACGTAAACGCGCACCGGTGAGCGTCGGCGGGATCGAGCAGCTGCTACCGCGCGCCGCCGTTGCGGCTGAGCTGCGCGAGGACCTCCCCGACGCCGAGGACGAGCTGTTCCCCGAGGAGCTGCCCGCCGTCCGCGACGCCGTCGCCAAGCGCCGCCGCGAGTTCGCCGGCGGGCGTCTGTGCGCACGCCGCGCCCTGGGCCGGCTCGGCATCGCGCCGTGCGCGATCCCCCGCGGCGCGCACGGCGAGCCGCGCTGGCCCACCGGAATCGTGGGGAGCATCACGCACTGTGCGGACTACCGTGCGTGCGCGGTCGCGCGGAGCGCCGACGTCGGGGCGGTGGGGATTGACGCGGAGCGAAACGCGCCGCTGCCGGACGGGGTGTGGGAACGAGTCGCGTTCGGCGCCGAGCGGGAACAGCCCCGGGAGGTGGCGGGGGTGCAGGCGGATGCGCTGTTGTTCAGCGCGAAGGAGTCGGTGTACAAGGCGTGGTTCCCGGTCGCCCGGCGGTGGCTGGGATTCGAGCAGGCCAGGGTCACGATCGACCTTCGCGACGGTGCCAAAGAGGGAGCGCTGAGCGTGGATCTGCTGACAGAGGGCCCGGTGCTCGACGGCGCTCGGATCGAGCGGATGACGGGACGTTGGCGGTGCGAGGGCGAGCTGCTGCTCACGGCGGTCGTCGTGGCCCGAGCGAGCTGAGCCGGCGTCAAGCGGCTCCCACATCGACCGTCCCGCGGACGCCGCCGCTGCGCTGGGCACCCGCAGCTCCCACGTCAACCGCGCTGCGGGCGACCGCGCCGTGTCGGGGCCGCCATCGGACCGAGGCACAGCGCGCGTGCCCGCAAGCTTGCCATGACTGTTGGTAGTTCAAATAATCCTATAAATTGCGCTATCTTGGCCGACTCGCGATTCGCTCGCCGCGCCGCGCGCTGTCCGTGGCACTGCTCGTCGGTGCGCTCGCAGCACTCCTCGGCGCCGGCACGCCGTCGCGGCTGTCCAACAGCGAAGCCGAATTCCTCAGCCACGAAACGGAGAGCTACGAAACGGCGCGGCTGATGCTCGCGGCCGCGGGCCGTCAGGCGTTTCCCAACGTCGGCGTGCTGTTCCCGGCGGCGCCGGGGCCCGTGAACGCGCGCGTGCTGGCGGCGGTGCGCAGCGCGGCGAAGGTCACGCTGGCGCCGTTCTATTCGCGCGACCACCGCGCGGAGGCGGTGGTGGGCCTGCTGCGTCCGGGCGCGCCGCCGGGAGCTGCCGCCGAGCGACTGGCACGGCGGCTGGGGCGGTTTCACGACGTATCCGTGGGTGGCACGGCGCTCGCGGGCGAAGAATTCGACGAGCTGATCACTCACGACCTGTTCGAGTCCGAGCTGATCGGGTTCCCGCTGCTCGTGCTGCTCGGGTTTCTCGTCTTTCGCAGCCTGACCTCGGCGCTGCTGCCGGCGACGGTGGGCGCGCTGGCGTTCGCGCTGACGCTGTGCTGCCTGCGGCCGATCAACGCGGTCAAGCCGCTGTCGATCTTCTCGCTGAACATCGTGGCGGGGCTGGCGGTGGGGCTGTCGATCGACTACAGCCTGCTGCTGGTGTCGAGATTCAGGGAGGAGCTGGCGCGCGTGCGGGGTCCCGCCGCCGGGCAGCCGCCGGGAAGATTGCAGACGGTGACCGGATCGCCGCCGCTGAACACATCGCAGACGGTCACCCGATCACAGACGGCGCAGGCCGCCTACCGGACGGTCGCGACGGCCGGCCGCACAGTGACCTTCAGCGCGGCCACGGTCGCTGCGGCGTTCGCGTCGCTGCTGGTGTTCGGACTCGGCGTGATCCGCTCGATCGCGATCGGCGGGATGCTCGTCGCGGGGATCGCAGGGACCGTCTCGCTGGTGGTGTTGCCGGCGATTTTCGCGCTGCTCGGCGATGGCGTGAACACGTTCGCGCCGGAGCGCTGGCAGCGTTCCTGCGAACGCGCCGGGTATCGCGAGGAGCGGGGCTTCTGGTACCGGCTCGCGGCGTTCGTGGTCAGGCGTCCGGCTCGGGTCGCGCTCGCGGTCACCGTGCCGCTGCTGGTGGCGGGCCTGCCGGTCCTGGGCATGCGGCTGATGGGCTTCGATTCGGCGGCGCTGCCGCACGACACGCCGGGACACCGGTTCGAAGCGCGGGTGAAGTCCGAATTCGAACACCCGATCTTCGACGAAGTGATCTCGGTCGCGCATGGCCCGAGCGCGTACGTCCACGGGGTGGTGGCGCGCTACATGGAACACCTGCCGGACGTGCGCACCGGTTTTGCGTGGCCGCTGCGCCCGCAGCTGTGGGCGATCGACCTGGCAGTCGCGAGCGCGCCGTTCTCGAGCGCGTCGAAGCGACTCGTGCGTAGGCTGCGAGCGTTGCCGGTGCATCTGGCGGTGACCGGCGCGACGGCTGACTATGTGGACACGGCGGCGTCGCTGCTCGCCCGCCTGCCCTACGCGCTCGCGCTGCTCGCCGCGAGCATGTTCGCGGTGCTGTTCCTGGCGACGGGCTCGGTGGTGTTGCCGCTGAAGACGGTGATCATGAACCTGCTGTCGCTGTCGGTGGCGTTCGGCGCGCTCGTGCTCGTCTTCCAAGACGGGCGCCTGCAGGGCCCGCTGCAATATCACGGCCTCGGCGCGCTGGTGCTCGCCCAGCCGATCGTGCTCGGCACGGGGACGTTTGGGATCCTGACCGACTACGGCATCTTCCTGCTGACGCGGATCAAGGAAGGGTGGGACGCGGGTCTGTCCAATCGCGAGGCGATCGTGGTGGGGCTCGAGCGCACGGGACGTATCGTGACGGCCGCGGCGCTGCTGTTCTGCGTCGCGGTCGGGACGCTGCTGAGCGCCCAGCTGGTGTACATCAAAGAAGTGGGTCTCGGCACGGTCGTGGCGGTGGCGGTCGACGCGACGCTGGTACGCGCGCTGCTGGTGCCGAGCCTGATGACGCTGCTCGGCAGGTGGAACTGGTGGCGGCCGCGGCTGCCCGTCCGGCTCGAAACGGTGCTGGGACTCCGTCCCCAGGGCGCGGGTGTGCAGCAATGACGTTGACGGGCGCTACACAGCACAGGCCGGTCGCAACGGACGGCGGACACCCGGACCGCGAACGGCCGCCGACCGACCAAACGCGATCGCCGCAGACCCGTCTCCGGGCGAATGGGCAGCGCCCGCCGACGGATGACACGCGCCTGCAGACACGTCCACAGACGAATGGACGGCGGACGCTGACCGTGATCGTCGGGGGACTTGGTGCGGTCGGGCGCATGCTGCGACGCGAACTCGAGCAGGACCTCGGACGGGTCGTGAGCATCGACCTGCGCGACGCCTGCGACGCCGAAGACGTCACTGCGCTGGGGCCCGTCGGGCGCGAGCTGCTCGCGCGGGCCGATCTTGTCGTCCTGGCGATCCCGGAGTCGGCGGCGTTGGCCGCGATGCCGGTACTCGCTGCGCAGATGGCCGCCGGCGCGCTGCTGGTCGACACGCTGTCGGTCAAGACTCGCTTTGCCGGCGCGATCGCGCAGACCGCCCCGCGATTCGAGGTGGCGAGCATCAACCCGATGTTCGGCCCCGAACTCGGCATGGCGGGCCGCGCTGTGACGCTGGTGGAGCTGCTGGCGGGCGCGCGCACGGAGTGGTTCGCGTCGCTGCTGCATGCACGCGGCGCGCGAATCGTGCGGCTGTCCGCCGAGGAGCACGACCGCGCGGCGGCGATGCTACAGGCGCTGCCGCACGTGGCGCTGCTCGCGTTCGCGCGGGCGCTGGCGGAGTGCGAGCTGGACCTCGACGCGGCGCTGTGCATAGCGCCGCCGCCGGCTAGCGCAGCGGTGGCGCTGGCAGCACGGATCGCGGCGGGCAACCCGCTCCTCTACAGCGAAATCCAGGCCGCCAATCCGTTCGCCCCACAGGCGCGCGCGGCGCTCGCCCGGGCCGTCGAGGAGGTCGGTGAGACCGTCACCGACGCGGACGCGCTGGCAGATCTGGCGCGGGAGCTGACGCTTGCCTTCGGCGGGCACTCCTCGCAGCTGCGCGCCGCCGCAGAGCGCCTGGTCCGCGAACAGCGGCCGCCAGCCGAAGTCCGGCGAGCAGCGCAAGGCTTGGCAGCACGAACAGCACCCTGAGCAGCACGACGAAGCCCAGCACGGCGGTCGTCTGCAGACCGAGCGTTCTGACGGCGAGCAGGATGCCGGCGTCGAGCGTGCCGATCGAGCCGAAGCCGACGGGCATGATGAGCGCAAGCGAGGCGATCGCGAATACGTAGGCGGCCTGCAGAAAGCTCAGATCGAGGCCGGTGGCGCGCGCGGCGGCCCACCAGCCCGCGATCTCGCCGAGCCACATCGCGGCGGAGATCGCGACGGCGCGGCGGCCGTTGCGGCGCAGGCCGATCAGCGGGGCGAACAGCGGCCCGAGGAAGGCGGCCGCGCGCCGTGCGGCGCCGGCGGTGCGCTCGCCGGCTTTCACGCGCACCAGCACGGAGTCGACAAGGACGCTCGCCACCAGCACGCCGACCGCCAGCAACGCCAGGCCGAAGCACACTGCTGGCAGACGACCGAGCGCTCCGATCGACGGCCCGAACAGACCGGCGAGGACGATCACGAGCAGGACGATGTGACAGCCGATGTCGAGCGCGCGTTCGGCAACGATGGTGCCGATCGCGGTGCGTCCGGAGACCTCCTCGTGGGTCGCCGACAGCAGCGCGACGCGGATCGCGTCGCCGGCACGCGCGGGCAGAAAGACGTTGCCCAGCTGCCCCAGGGCAACGGGCCGGTAGGCGGCGAAGCGCGGCAGCGTCGGTGCGTGGCGGCGCAGCAGCAACGAGCAACGCTCGCACAGGCCGAGTGTCGCCGCGGTGTAGGCGATCGCTCCCAGCACCAGTGCGATGCTCCCGGCAAGGCTCGACGGCAGATGGGGTGCGGGTTGATGGCGCGCCCACAGCAGGAAGCCGATCGCGCAGGCGAGCGTGACGAGCGAGCTGGCGAGTCGCGCCTTGCCGGCTCCGGCGATGCCTGCGGGGGCCGGGCGCCCGCCGGTCACCGACGCTCGCGCAGGCTCTTGGGTCGCATGTCGGTCCAGACCGTCTCGATGTGATCGAGACAGTACGACTTGGAGCCTTTCACACCTATTGTGTGCCAGCCGGCGGGCGGCGGGCGGTCGGTTGGCCAGATCGAGTACTGCTCCTCGTCGTTGAACACCACCTCGAATGACATGCCCTCCTCGACATCGATGTCACTCTCACCACCTACGCCGGTGCCACCATCAACGCCGGTCTCACCACTCAAGCTATTCTCACGATCCACGCCAGTCTCACCACCCACGTATCCCTCGCCCTCGGCATCGATCGCGGTCATAACTCAACTCGGGGCCCCGTATCGCGGTTCCATCAGGTGAAAGCGATCATCTCAGAGAGGCGCTGGTCGACGAAATCCACCATTCCGTTCAGTGTCTGCTCGAGGTCGCTGCGCAGACATTCGATCGTCGCAGCATCGAACAGATCGCTCGCGTACTCCAAATAGCCGTCCAACCCGCCGCCCGCACGCTCCTCCAGGTAGAGGGTGAGATCGAGCTTGGCGGTGCCCGTGTGCAGCAGCACCTCCGTCACCTGGGCCGGGCCGATCGTGGGCACCGACATGTCGTTCAGTGTGAGAGCGATCTGGAAGATCGGGTTGGCGCCCGGCGTGCGCGGCGGACCAAGCTCGCGCACGAGCTGCGCGAACGGCAACGACTGCCGATCGTAAGCGACGAGCGTGGCGCTGCGCACACGCCCCAGCAGCTCGCGCACGGTCGGGTCGCCGCCGCACTCGACCCGCATCGGGACCATGTTGGCGAGGTAGCCCACGATCCCGCCGAGCGCGTGGTGCGCACGGTTGGCGAGAGGCGAGCCGACGATCACCAGCTCGGAGTCGGTACGGCGCCTGACGACGATCGCAAGTGCGCCGAGCAGCGTCATGTAGAGCGTCACACCCTGCTCGCCGCTGAGCCGGCGCAGGCGCCCGACGAGCGCGGGCGCAAGCACGAGCGGCACGATCGCGCCCGCGCCGCCGGCGACTGCGGGACGAGGGCGGTCGCTGGGCAGCGCGGGCGCGCCGAGCAGCGTGTGGCGTTCCGCGCGCCACGCGGCGACGATGCGGCTCGACTCGCGCCCACCGGAGGTGGCGCGCTGCCAGGCGACGAAGTCCAGGAAGCGGGGCGCCGGCCCACGCGGTGTGCGGGCCTGCGGTGTGCGGGCCTGCGGTGTGCGGGCCTGCGGTGTGCGGGCCTGCTCCTCGGAGCAGCGCTCACTCAGCTGGCCCATCAACAGCTTCAGCGACCAGGCGTCGCACACGATGTGGTGAACGACGAGTACGAGCATGTGCTCCGCCGGACCGAGCCGGATGAGCAGCGCGCGCAGCAGCGGCGGTCGTTCGAGATCGAACGGAGCGCGCACGTGACGGGTCGCGAGCGCCGGCGCCCGCCGCTCGCGCTCCTCGGGCGACGCGGCGGTGAGGTCGATGCTCGGCAGCGGCACGGCGGCGGTCGCGCAGGGCTCCTGGACGAGCCGGCCCGCGCGCAGCGTAAAACGCATCCGCAGCGCCTCGTGGTCGCGCACGAGCCGGCCGAGCGCACGCTGCAGAACACTCGGCGCGAGCGGCCCGCGCAGGCGCAGGCAGTGAGGGATGTTGTAAAGCGCGCTCGGCCCGATCGCGCTGTCTGCCAGCCAGACCGCGGCCTGGTTGGCCGACAGCTCCTGGGCGCCGCGTCCGGCCCTGCGCATGAGCGGCGGCCGCGCGCGCACGCCGGTGTGGCGGGTGCGCTGCACCGCTTCGGTCAACGAGCACACGGTGCCGTCGGGGATGACGGCGCTGAACGGCAGCTTGACCTCGAACGCGCGCCAGATGCGCGCAAGCACGCGCGTGGCCATCAGCGAGTCGCCGCCGAGCGCGGCGAACGAGCGCCCACGCGGGACGACGGCGACGCCGAGCGCGGCGGCGACGGTCGTGGCGATCAGATCTTCGACGTGGTCGCCGCCCACCGGTGAGGCTACGTGCCGGTCGGGCCCGGACGTCTGCGCATCGAGCGGCAGCGAGCGACGTGCGCGTTGCGCGTCGAGGGCCGCGTGCAGGATCTCCCCCGCGGTTTGCAGACCGGCGTTGCGCTGCGTGCCCATTAGTGGGTCTATTCCAGCAAGCGGACTACCACTCGACCAAGTGAACGCCGGGCCCCTGTCGCTCGGCGAGCCGGCCGACCAATCGCGCCGCGGCCTCTGCGAGCGTGACCGCGTTCTCTTCGCCGCGCGTCTGACCGGCACCCGTTGCCTTGCCCTGCTCGTCCGGCATTGCGCTTTCGTGCGCGTGCTCGCGCAGATCCAACAGCCGGGGTACACGCGCGACGACCATCTCGACCTCCGGGAAGCGCCCCGCCGCCCAGACCGCCAGCGCCTCGCCGGCCGCCTTCGCGGCGACGTAGTGGCCCCAGTCGCGCGGCAGCGTGCGCAGGGCGGCAGAGGAGATCAGCAGGCAACAGCCGGCGCGCGCCTGGACCGCCTCCAGAAATGTCGCCAGCGGCACGCTCAGCAGGTCGAAGCCGCGGTGCACGAACGCGTTGAAGCGCGCCATCGAGCTGGGCCCGAACCCGATCGGTTCCAGCCGCGGCGCGGCACAGCAGACGAGCAGGTCAACGCTGCCGTGGGCGTCCAGCACACGCGCGAGCAGCCGGCGGTTGAACTCGGGGTCGCTGCCGTCGCCGCTCGAGTGCTCGATCGCAAGCGGGTGGCCCGCACCGTCTCGCGGGCCACCCGCGGCGAACTCCGCGCCACCGCGGCTGCATGTGTAGACGTTGCAACCCTGCAAGGCGAGACCGCAGGCGATGGCAGCGCCCAGGCCGCGGCTTGCGCCGACGACCACCGCGACCCGGCCGGCGAGCGCAGACGAGGCGGGCAGCCGGCGTTCGAGTGCACGGCAGTCGCGGCGATCGAAGCGCGGTGCGCGCGACCCGCCGCCGGGCGGCCGCGCCTGGAAGGTGAACGCCGCCACCTGCCCCACGCGGTCGGCGAGCACGCCCGCGACGGTGACCTCGCCGAGCCCCGGCTCGCGCTCGACGACCGCGGCCCGGTAGGTCAGCGCACCCGGGCGATCGGCGACGCCCGCGGCGAACGCGATGTGCAGGCCCGTGATCAACGCCCCGGGACCGGGCAGCCGCATCCCGGCGATCCAGCTCACGTACCGCAGCGCCCGCAATGCCGCCTGCGCCCGCGACGGTTCACCGGCCGCGAAGAACAGCTTCACCGCGACCGCGAGCAGACCGCTGTCCGAGATCGCGATCGCCGGCGCGAGCGAGTCGCGATCGACCACCTCCAGCTGGTATTCGTTGTCGGCGAACAGCGGCCGGTGAAAGCTCGCGTCGAGCATCCGCAACGCCATGTGGCGTTGCGCCGGCAGCGCGGCGAGAGCACGCAGCACAGTCAGTGCGCCGTAGACCACCGGCGCTTCGAAACCGCCGCCGGTCGCGCCCGCCGCGGCGCCCAGGTGCACCGGGTTTCGGTCGCCGCTGGCACTCGCGAAGGCCTCCATCTCGGCCGCGGTGAAGCAGATCGTCTGCATCCTCACGCGGTGGCGCGAAACTGTGACTCACGACGCCACGCGTCCCCCGCGAGCGCGTCCACCGCAAAGCTGTACTCGCCCGCCCCGCCGTCGCCGTCCGCGCGCTCGACCGCCCATGCGAGTTCGTCGAGGAATTCGCGCGCGGGCGCGTTGCGCGCGGTGTCCCGGAACGCGATCGCCAAACGCGTGCATGCGCCGGCACGGGCGCGCCGCGCGACCTCGCGCACGACCCGCTCCTCCACGCCGCGGCGCAGCGTGCGGCAGCTCAGCGCCAGCAGGGGGACGCGTGCGCACGGCCGCGCGAGCTGCAGGACGAGCACGCCGACCAGGCCATAGTCGCCGAGCCGGTCGCGCACGCGGACCGTGTACACGTCGATGTCCGCGCGCGCCGCCAGCTTCAGCAGCTCGCGCTCGCAGCAGCGGGCGCCGGTCAGGTTGAACTGGTTGGTGCGCGCCAGCACCTGGGCGGCGCGCGCGACGTCGGCGCGCGCAAGCGCGCACATCCGTACCTCGACGCGCAGCCCCGCGACGAACTCCTCGAGGCTGGGTGCTGCTGCGCATTCCCGGCGCCGGCGTGCCTCGAGCGCATACGCGGCGCCGCGGCGGCGATCCTCGTCGGTAACCGCAAGGACGTCCAGCTCCCAAACGTGGCGCAGCGCGTCGGGGATCCGCGGCGGCTCGCGCGGCAGCTCGACGACGGTGACCGCGGGCAGCGCCTCGCGCACCTGCGCACACTCGACCGGATCGTCGTCGACCAGCACGAAACCCGCCGGCTCGAGACCCAGCTCGTCCGCAAGCGAGCGCAGCGCGTCAGACTTGCGCCCGGTGGAGATCCGCCGCGCGGCGATGTGCTCGGACATGAGTGGCGCCGCGCAGCGCGCGAACGCGTCGAGCACGTCCTGCTCGCGGTTGCGGCTGACGAGACACAGCAGCCGGCCGCCGCGGACCTGTTCGAGCATGAACCGGCGCAGCGACAGGTAAGGGCCACCCGGATCGAGCGTGGTGAGGGGCTGCTCTCCGCACGACCCGCGCCACAGGGTCCCATCGCAGTCGAGCGCGATCGCCTTGCAGGGCGGCTCCCACAGCGCCCTGAGGGCGCGTGCGATCGCAGTGGCCGTCGCGGCGAGGTATTCGTCGCTGAACGGGATATGCGCGAGCCGGTCGCGAAACGGGTCGTGGGTCTCGCGCACCCGGTAGAGCGCGCCGAGGTCGTCGAGCGGCAGTCGATGCGTGGCGGGCGCGCGCTCCACCGCACCCGCGAGCGTGCGGCGCGCCCAGCCGTCGAACGATCGCAGGCCGGCGCTCGCGCGCACGCCCGGTGAAGCGGCGACGAGGCCGAACAGCAGCTCTGCGCCGGCAGGCGCGCGGGGCCCAACCAGCGCTCGTGCGATCTCGCTGACGTGTGTGCGTGCTCGCGCGAGCGCCGCGCGGTCGCAGCACACAACGCCGTCTTGCGCGCGCAGCAGGTCCTCGGGACGCAACAGCACCACCTGGCTGCGCGACCCCTCCCCCGCGCGCGCCTGCGCGCGCACCCCAACCGGAACGTGAAGCTCCTCCAGGACGTGACCGTAGGGAGCAAGTGCGAGCACGCTGCCGGGCCACAGACGTTGCAGCCAAAAGGCCAGGAACGGCTCCAGCGCCGCCGCGCTGAAGCTCGCCGCAACGCCAACCTGACAAGCGCCGCCCGCCATCGCGGTTCATGCTCTCAGGCGTCGTGTGCACGCGCCAAAAGCAGGCGCGTCAGTCGACCACGCCGGCGTCGAAGATGCGATCCAGCTCGCCGCGCAACGCCGGCGTGACGCGGTTGAGCAGCTCCACGGCAGCCGCCGTCTCGCGCAGCTGCGCGACGCTCGACGCTCCGGTGATCGCGGTGCTGACGCGCCGGTTGCCAAGCACCCACGCGACGGCGAGCTGGGCGGGCGCGAGCCCGTGCTGGCGCGCGCGCGAGCAGAAGGCTCTGACGGCCGTCAAACGCTGCGGCGCGCGCACACCGAGGACGCCGTCGCGCAGCCACTCGTAGCCGTCCCGCGCGAGCCGCCCCTCCGCGTCGAGATCGGCGTTGTAGCGGCCGCTCAGCAGACCGTACGCCAGCGGCGACCACACCATCAGACCGAGACCGAGCTGCTCGCAGAGCTGCTCGTACTCGCGCTCGACACGGGTGCGGGTGAGCAGGTTGTACTGCGGCTGCTCGCACACCGGGGCGACCATGCCCCGCTCGCGCGCCACGCGGTGCGCCTGAGCAACCGCGGCGGCCGGCCACTCGGAGGTGCCCCAGTAGAGCACCTTGCCCTGATGGGCGATCAGGTCGCTCATCGCGCACACCGTCTCCGCGATCGGCGTGTCCGGGTCGGGGCGGTGGCAGAGGTAGAGGTCGAGGTGGTCGACCCGCAGCCGCCGCAGCGCCGCCTCGCACGCCTCGACGACGTGCTTGCGGCTGAGTCCCCTGGCGGTGGGGCGATCGCTGCCGGCGCCCCAGTAGACCTTGCTCGAAACGAGGAACGTTTCGCGCGGCCAGCGCAACCGCGCCAGCGCCTCGCCCATCACCGTCTCACCGCGACCATCGGCGTAGGTCTCGGCGTTGTCGAAGAAGTTGACGCCAAGGTCGTACGCCGCCTCGAGCAGCCGCGCGCTCGCGCGCACGTCCAGCCGCTCGCCGATCGTCGCCCACGCGCCGAGTGAGATCGCGCTGACCTGCAGTCCGCTTTGACCGAGGCGTCTGTAGAGCATCGTCACTTGCGCCCGCGCGCTGCACGCTCGCGCGTCGGGCGCACCTTTGAAGCTATGCCTCAGCTACGACGATGCCAAGCTCGTGCGCGAGCGCGGGGGCCAGTTCGATCAGCTGCAGCGGATCGACGATCGCCCCGCCGAGCGCCTGCACGGACCCGGCCAGCGCAGCGAGCGCGCTGCCGCGCAGGTCCACGCGTGCGAGCCGGGCCTTGGAGAAGTCTGCCTCGCCAAGCTCGCAGCCCGCGAAGCGCGTCGCCTCGATCGTCGCGCCCTGGAAGTCGGCGCCGCGCAGCACGCAGTCGTCGAACAGCGCGTGCCTGATGGTGCTGTGGCGGAAGTTGGCGTAGTCGAGCTTGCAGCCGCGAAAGCTCACATTCTCGATGTTCGCCTCGGCCAGGCTCAGGCCCGTCAGCCGTGCGTCGCGCAGGCTCGTGTGCCGCAGCCGGCAGCCGCCCCAGTCGCCGTTGGCGCCGTCGACGCGCTCGCCGGCCACCTCCACGAACGACAGCCCGCGCAACTTGGCCTCGGAGAGATCGACGTCCTTCAGACAGACCCGCTCGGCGCGCACCGAGCCGGCCTGCACGCCGTGCAGCGAGCTGGACTCGAGCAGCACGTCTTCGAGCACCTGCCGAGCATCGAGCGTCGCCACCGCACCCGCCTGCAGCTGCTCGAGCACCAGCTCGGGCTCTCGCACGATGCCGATCGCATCACGGGCGGCCGGTCGCTGCGGCATCGTGAAATCCTAGATCAACGAAGGAGGCCCGGCTCGGCCGCCCGCGGCGGCCCGCGCCACCCTCAGATCAACGAAGAGGGGCCCGGCTCGGCCGCCCGCGGCGGCCCGCGCCACCCTCTAGGCGATCGAACCGCACCGGTTGGCGGGTACCGGCAGGTCCCCCGTGCGGACGCAGTACTCGAAAAAACGCGCCAACCACGCGCCGGTCGGCTTGGGGAATGTGCATCCCGCAGCGCGCAGCTGCGCCTGCGTCCAGCGCGAGTCGAGCCCTACCGGCCTGCCCGGGGCGGGCTCGATCAGGCCGAGCACGCCGCCCACCGCGTCCTCCAGACGGGGGTCCTCCCGCGCCAGCGCGAACGCGCGCACCCGGAACGCCTCGGGGTCGAGCACGTCGATCGCGTAGCCAAACGCCCGCAACGCGCGAATCAGCTGCAGGTGCGTGAGCGCGTGCGGGGTGCACACGTGAAAGGTCTCGCGTCCCGGGGTTGCGACATCGGCGAGCGTCACGATCGCGTGTGCAAGCGAGTCGACGGGGCTCAGCGCGTAGGCGCGACCGGGCCAATCGCAACCGGCCCCCAGCGCGACGATCGCATGCAGCTCGCGCACGAGGAAGTGGCGCGCGCCCTCGCGCTGGAAGCGCGCAGTGCACGAGTGCGGCGCGACGGTGCCCACCCGCATCACCGTCGCCCGCGCGCCGTCCGCGACGAACGCCCGCACGGCGCGCTCGGCGGCGAGCTTGCTCGCCGAGTAGTCCTCCGTCGGCGTCTGGCCGACGTCCAGGTCGCGCTCGCGCAGGCTGCGCTCGGCGCCGTCGCGCATCACGCCCTTCACGCCGACCGTCGAGATGTGGTGCAGGACGCTCGGGCGGCCCGCGCACGCGAGCGCGATCGCGTTCTGCGTGCCGTCGAGGTTGGCGCTGAAGATCGCCTCGCGCGCGCCCACATGGCGCACGTCGGCGGCGGCGTGAACCACGTGCTCACAGCCGCGCGCGACCCGCGCGTAGGACTCGCGACCCAGCCCCAGACGGCTCTGCGCGACGTCCCCCGCGAGCGCTCGCACGCGCGCCGCGGGCGGCGGCACCCCGCCGAAGTACCAGCGCCACTGCTCGCGCAGCCGCCACTCGGCGTGCGCGTCGTCGCCGGCGCGCACCACACAGCTCACGCGCGCCGCTGTGCGGTCCAGCAGCGTGTGCAGCAGGTGGACGCCGAGGAAGCCCGTCGCGCCCGTCAACACGATCTCGCGAGCGTTCAGGAGGCGCTCCGCGCCGGCGCTCACGGGCCGCCGCCCGCATCGACGGCCGCGGCGAGCGCGACGATCGTCTGGTGGTGAAAGAGCTGCTGCGCAGAGACGCCCAGACCACGACCATTCAGGCGCACCGCCAGCCTGATCGCCAGCAGCGACGTGCCGCCGGAGGCGAAGAAGTTCGCGTGGCGGGAGAGCTGCGCGCTCTCCAGAACCTCCTCCCATGCTCGCGCGATCGTCCGCTCCGTCGGCGTCGCCGGCGGCTCCCAATCGCCACCTGTGCCCCCAGCGCCACCCATGCCTCCAGCGGCACCCGGCGGCGAAGCGTCGGCGGCGAGTCGCGCGAGCGCGGCGCGGTCGAGCTTGTCGTTCGCGGTCCGCGGCAACGTCTCGACGGTCGTCACCGCCGCAGGCACCATCTGCCGGGGCAGGCACTGCTGCAGCGCTGCCCGCACTCGCGTGACGGTCTCGCGCCCGAGCAGCGCCGCAGTCGGGTCGTTGGCGAGCCGCGGCGGCGGCTTACTCGCCTGCGGCCACGACCAGCGCGGCGGCGTTTCGCCGCGCACCTCCGGACGCCAGAGGACCGCGTCGAAGCTCCCGTCGGGCGCGCCGCGCGCCCAGCTGAGCGAGACCTCGTAGCCATTGCGCCGTGCGCACGCGCGCAGCTCTTCGGGGCGGATCTGCCGGCGCGCCTGCGGCGGCGCTTGGCCGGCGGCATCGACCCTCGAGGCGTGCCAAGCGCGCAGGTCCTCGCGCAGCAGCGCGTTCGGCACCGCACGCAGCGCCAGCGTCGCCGGGCGTTCGCGCGCGAGCCGCTGCGCGAGCGCCCTGCGCGAGAGCGACGCGGCGTCCCAGTCGACCCACTGCAGCGCCCTCGGCGGCGCGTCCTCGGCGCCCGACGCATAGATCGCGGCGTTGTAGCGGTAGCGCACCAGCTCGTTCTCCGCGCGACCGCGCCGGGGCACGACGTCGACGTGCGCAACGCCCGGCAGATGCTGCAATCCGGCGAAGAACGCGGGATGGACGAGCAGCTCCCGCTCCTGCGCGCAGCGCTCGCGCACGCGTGCACGCAGACCGCGGGCGTCGAGACCTGGGCTCGCATGACGCTCGAGGCTGGCGAGGAACGGCTCGTGCAGCGCGAGGTTGCGGATGTCGCCGGCGAACAGCAAGCCGCCGGGGCGCAACCGGGCGAGCGCCTGCCCGACGACGTTCTCGAGACGATCGACCCCGGGCAGGTACTGGGCGACCGAATTGAGGATCGCCACGTCGAAGTCGCCGTGCGCGAGCGTCGCGAGCGCGTCCGCCTCGCACTCGTGCAGCTCGACGTGACTCCAGCCGCGCGCCCCGACACGCGCGCGCAGACGCGCGAGCGTGCGCGCCGAGAAGTCGATGCCCACGTACAGCTCGCTGCGTGGCGCGAACGCGAACAGCAGCAAGCCCGTCCCGCAGCCGACCTCGAGGATCCGCGCGCGCTCGCGGCGTGCCGGGGGAATGCGCTGGGCGATCTCCGCGATCGACGCCGCCAGCCAGTCCTCCATCTGCTCGCGCGGCAGCGCCGCGCGAGTGTAGCTGCTGCGCCAGCCGGTGAAGTCGCGCTCCTCCTCGGCGGACCGACCCTCGCCGTGCGCCGCGTCGAACAGCGCGCGCCACTCGGCGATCTGGCGGCGCTGAGCGGCGGCGCGCGACTGCGGCGGGTATGTGGGCACGACGTAGGCCAGCAGCCGGCGCGCCTCGTCGTCGCCGCAGGCGACGACCGCGGCCTCGGCGACGATCGGCAGCGCTTCGATGGCCGCCTCGACTTCGGCGGGCTCGATGCGAAAGCCGTTCAGCTCGAGCTGGTCGTCGACGCGCCCCAGGAAGCTCAGGCAGCCGTCGGCGCGCCAGCGGCCGCGATCGCCGCTGCGGTAGAAGCGCTCACCGTCGATCTCGACGAACTTCGCCGAGCGCGGCGTGCCGGCGCCCACGGCGTCCAGGTAGCCACGCGCGACGCCGGCGCCGCCGATGTAGATCTCGCCGGGCACCCCGACCGGCGCCAGCTCGCGGTGCTCGTCGTAGATCCGCAGCACGACGCCCGGCAGCGGCCCGCCAAGCGGGTGACCGTGCTGCGCATGCGGATCTCGCAACGTGACCCCCGCGCAGACCATCGTGGTCTCGGTCGGCCCGTACAGGATCGTGACGCGCGCGCCGGGAAAGGCGTCGGCGACGCGGCCGGAGAGGTTGACGGGAACGGTGTCGCCGCCGGTGATCGCGTGGCGCAGGCGCGGCGGCGGGCCGTCGCCGGCGGCGAGCGCGTCGAGCACCTGTCTCATCAGCGCTGGCACCGCCTGCATCACGGTCGCGCCTCTGACCGCCGCGGCGAGACGCGCAGGGTCCAGCAGCTCCTCGCGGCTGACCAGCCGCACGCACCCTCCGCACAGCAGGCCGCTGAGCAGTTCGAAGTGAAAGATGTCGAACGTGTACGACGCCAGACACAGGAACACGTCGCCGGCGTCGAAGCGAAACCATTCGCGACAGCCGACGATCGTGTTGAGCACGTTGCGGTGCTCGACCATCACCCCCTTCGGACGCCCGCTCGTGCCGGACGTGTAGATGACATAGGCGAGTCGCCCCGGTGCGGCAGCGGGTAGCGCGCCCTCGTCGCAACGGCCAGCGCCAAGAGCCTCGTGCAGATCAATCCAGTGCGCCGGCGCAGCGTGAAGGTCGTCGGCGAGCACGAGCCGGGCGCGCGAGTCCGCAAGCAGAGCGCCGGTGCGCGCGGGTGGATCGTCGGGGTCGAGCGCGAGCAGCGCGGCGCCGCTCTTCATCACGGCGAGCAGCGCGGTGACCATCGCGCGGTGGCGCGCGGCACGCAGCGCGACGACGTGCCCGGGACGAACACCGAACGCGCACAGTGCGCGAGCCAAGCGAGTGACATCGGTGGCGAGATCCCCGTAGCTGACTCGCTCGGAGGCGGTCTGCAGCGCGATCGCGTGCGGCCTGCGGGCGGCTTGGGCGTCGAACAGCGAGCAGACGTCGCCGTCGAGATCGGGGTGGCGCAAAGCCGTACGACGTTCCAAGAGCGCGCGGCGTTCGTGACGGGGAAGCAGATCGAGCCGCTCGATCGGCATGTCGGGATTGGCGGCGATGCTGGCCAGAAGCTGCAGGTAGTGGTCGAGCATGCGCGCGGGGGCGTCGTCGTCGAAGATGTCGCGAGCGCAGGTCAGTCGCACCTTCAGGCGTTGCGGCTCGCGCCACGTCGTGCACTCGAGGTCGAAGCGGGTGCTGCCGAGGTCGAGGTCGAGCAGCGACACGCGCAGCCCGTCGAGCGCCGGCAGCTCGGTCTCGGCGGCCTGGAGCGCGAACATCGCCTGGAAGATCGGGTTGTGGCTGAGGGCGCGCTCGGGGCACAGCCGTTGCACGACCAGCTCGAAGGGCACGTCGCCATGCTCGAGCGCCGCGAGCATGCCCTCGCGCCGGCGGCGCAGCAGCTCGCCGAACGAGCGACCGCGCTCGAACCGAAAGCGCAGCGCGATCGTGTTGACGAACAGGCCCACGACGCCGTCGCTGTCGACATGCGTGCGGTTGGCGACGGGAGAGCCGATCGCGATGTCGCGCTGGGCGCCGTAGCGGTGCAGCAGGACCGCGAAGGCCGTGTCGAGAGCCATGAACAGGGAGCTGCCGCCGGCGCGCGCGAGCGCTTCGAGCCGCCGCAGGCGCCCAAGCGGCAGATAGCCGGTGCGGCGAACTCCACGGAGCGTCTGCACGGCGGGCCTCGCGCGCTCGGTGGGCAGCGCGAGCGTTTGCAGACCCGCCAGCTGCCCGCTCCAGAACTCGAGCCCCTCGGCGATGCGCCCCCGCTCCGCTTCGCGGCGCTCGCGGCGGACGTGGTCGGCGTAACGGGTCGGTAGCGGCGCGAGCACGGCGGCGTCGCCGCGCAGCGCCGCGTTGTACAAGCTCGCGAGGTCGCGGTGCAGCAGGCGCAGCGACCAACCGTCGGCGATCAGGTGGTGCAGCACGAGCACGAGCGCGTGGTCTTCGTCCGCGAACCGCGCCAGCCCGACGCGCACGAGCGGCGTGCTGGTGACGTCGAAGGACCGGCGGGCGAAGTGCTGCAGGTCGCCCGGCGGCTCGATGCGCTCGATCGCCGGCGACAGCTCGTCCTCGATGCGGCAGCGAGGTCGCTCGCCGACCAGCGGATAGCAGCTGCGCAGCGCGTCGTGCCGCTGCACGAGCGCGGCAAGCGCAACCTGCAACGCAGCACGCGCGAGCGGACCGCGCAGGCGAATCGCCGAGACAATGTGGTAGGCGGCCGTCCCGGGGTGGACGCGCTCGAGGAACCACATGCGCTGTTGTGCATGCGAAAGCTCGCCGTTCGCGCGCGCGCGCGTACGCGCGCGCGATTCGCGCCGTGAAGAATCAATACTCACCCCTGCCGCCCCTTCCCCCCTCGGCACGCCCAGAGCCTTCACGCGCCAGCGCCAGCTCGAGGTACGCACAGAGGTCGCCGAGGCGCGGGCGATCGAAGATCTCGCGCAGGGCAAGCCGCACCGGGAAGCGTTCGCGCAGGCGCGCGAGCAGCCGCACCGCGGCGAGCGAGTCGCCGCCGCGCGCGAAGAAGTCGTCATGCAGCGTCGCGCGCGGCAGGCCCAGCTCGGTGGCAGCCAGCTCGAGGATCGTGCGCTCGAGCGGTGTGCGAGGCACGCCGCGCTCGCCACCGCCGCGCGGACGGGACACAAGCGCAGCGAGACGGCCGCGGTCGAGCTTGCCGTTCGCGTTGCGCGGCAGTGCCGAGACGACGAGCACCTGGCCGGGCACCATCGCGCTGGGCAGGCGTGCGCGCAGGAAGCTACGCAGCTGCACGCCGTCCACGTCGCCGCCGGGGTGCGCCTCGACATGTGCGACCAACGCAGGCGCGAGGGCGGGTGCGGGTGCGGGTGCGGCGAGCACCGCGCAGGCGCGGACCGCGGGATGCGCAAGCAGCGCCGCCTCGACTTCGGCGGGCTCGACGCGCACGCCGTTGAGCTTCAGCTGGCGGTCGCGGCGGCCAAGCGTTTGCAGGATGCCGGCGGGCGTGTGGCGACCGAGGTCGCCGGTGCGAAACAGCCGCTGTGCGCGACCGTGGGGCGAGGGCCGGAAGCGCTCGGCGGTGAGACGTGGATCGTTCAGGTAGCCGAGCGCGAGCGGCGGTCCTTCGACCGCGATCTCGCCGACGGTGCCGAAGGGGGCGTCGCGACCGTGGACGTCGAGCACGCGCACCCGGGCGCCGTCGATGGGAACTCCGGCTGGCACGGGATCGCGCTCGCCCGGGGCGCACACGTGCGCGGTGACGTCGCCGGCGACCTCGGAGGACCCGTAGAGGTTGAGGATCGTCGCGCGCGGCGCCGCCTCGCGCAGCTGTGCGAGCAGGCCGGCGTCGAGCGGTTCGCCGCTGAGCGTCCAGTGTTCGATGCGCGCGAGCGCCGCGCGACGCTCGGCTGTCGCGCACGCGGCGAGCAGCTCGCGCAGCAGCGCGGGCACGATCGTCATGCGTGTCACCCCGGCCGCGGTGAGCGCGGCGGCGACACGGCCGGGCTCGCAGACCTCTTCGGGGAGCAGGTAGGTCGGCGAGCCGCAGAGCAGGCCGCTGAAGATCTCGGTGACCGAGTCCACGAAGCCGATCGGGCCGCGGACACAGGCGACCTCGCCGGGACGGAACGGATGGGCGCGCCACATCCAGCGCAGTCGATTGACGAGCCCGCAGTGAGTGCAGAGCACGCCCCGCGGGCGACCGGTGGAGCCGGAGGTGTAGACGATGTGCGCGACGTCGTCCGGACCGCCCGTGCGGGCAGGCGGGAGGGACCCGGGTCCGCAGGAGCCGAGCGCACAGACGCCGCCGAGCTGCAGGCAGTTTGCGCCGCCGGCGCCGTCAAGCGCTTCGGCGCCGTGCGCGTCGGCCAGCACGAGGTCGGGCGCGGCGTCATCGAGCAGCGCGCGCAGGCGCGCGGGCGCAAGCGCAGTGTCGAGGGGAACGAAGGCGGCGCCGGCGAGCAGCGCGGCGAGCACCGCTTCGACCAGCGCCGGACTGCGCGCGACGCACACCCCGATGCGCTTCGGCGCATCCGGGCTGCGCGCGTGGATGCGCTGCGCGAGCCGTCGTGCACGGTCCGCTAGGACGCCGTAGGTGAGCCGTTCGCGGTCGTCGAAGACGGCGGGTGCGTGCGGCGTCGCACACGCCCGCCGCTCGAACAGCTGCTCCAGGCGAGCGGGGCCCTCGGGCGCCGGGCGCGGCTGGGGCGAGGACCAGCGCGCCCGGCGGGCGCGCTCGTGTGTGGTGAGCGCGCCCGCGAGATGGTGCGAGGCGGAGGGGTCGGCGACGATCGCGTCCAGCGCGTGCGCGTGCAGGTCGCGCAGCTGCTCGAGCTGGGGCGCGGCGAAGCCGTCTGGGTCCAGCTCGAGCGTCACTGCCAGTTGCTCGCGGGCGGGGTGCAGGCTGAACTGGGCTGTGAGCGGGAAGTAGGTCTGGTCCCACCCCTCGACGTCGAGCAGCCGCACGGCGCCGGCGTCGGGGCGGGCGAGCGCGGTGTAGGGCCGGAAGTGCGTGAAGTTGAAGACCGAGTCCAGGAGCGCCGGCCGGGCGCAGTCGCGGGCGAGCTGAGCGTAGGGATAGTGCCGCCAGGGCAGTACCAGGGCCTCGGCGCGATGGGCGTCGTGGATCAGCTGCGACCAGGGTCCCCGATCGACGGCCAGACGCATGGGGAGGGTGTTGAGGAACAGGCCGACGGCGTGTGCGCCGCCGGCCTGTTCGGGGCGGGCGCCCACCGTCAACCCGCAGACGATCTCGCGCTGGTTGGTGAGCGCCGCCAGCACCCATGCGTGGGCGGCGAGCAGCACGCTCTTGAGGGGGACGCCGAGCGAGCGTGCACGCTCGAGCAGGCAGCGGGTGAGCGGGGCGCCGATCGCAACCGGCACGCGCAGCTGGCGCTCGCCGCCGGCGGCATTGGGTGCGAGCCGCGGCAGCCGGGTCGCGGGTGCGCCCGCGAGGTGGGCCTTCCAGAAGGCGCGGTGCGCGGGCGAGCGCAGCGAGGCGCGCTCCGCCGCGAGGACGTCGCGGCTGCCGGTGCGCGGGGCGTCGCGCCGGCGGGGCTGCTCGCCGCACAGCTGGGCGCGGTAGAGCGAAAGCAGCTCGGCCAGCACGAGCGTCGCGCTCCAGCCGTCGAGGAACGGCTCGACGAGCGTGAGCCGCCAGCGCGCGACCTCCAGGCGGTGGACGGTGAGCCGCAGCAGGGGCGGCTTGGCCCAGTCGAAGCGCCTCGTCCGTTCCTCGGCCAGCCAGACGGCAAGTGAGGCCTGTCGGGTCGCGTGCGGCAGGCCGCGGGCGTCCAGCTCGCGGACGGTGGCGCTCGCCCGTTCGTAGACGAGCTGCAGCGGCTCGCTGAAGCGTTGCAGCTCGACGGCCGTGCGCAGGGCGGGGTGGCGCGCCACGAGGGCCTTGAGCGAGCTGTCGAGCGCTCGCGGGCGATAGGGACCCGCCAGTTCGAGGCTGGTGGCGTAGGCGAGGTAGCGCGGGCTCTCGAGACTGTGTGCGAGCAGCGTGGCGAGCAGCGAGGAGAGGGGCATCGCATCGCAGACGCCGCCCGGCATGCGGGCACGGTCGCGCTCGCCGAGCAGCGCGAACGGCGCTGTGGCACGCCGCTTGGCGCGCACGCCGGCAGGGCGCAGCGCATGCGCGTGCAAAGCCAGCGCGTGCGGGGTTTGGTGCTGGAAGACGTCCGCGGTGGTGAGCGCGAGCCCGGCCGCCCGCGCACGCACCGCGACCTCGATGCTGCGGATCGAGTCGCCGCCGAGCGCGAAGAAGTTGTCGTGCGCACCGACGTGCTCGACACCGAGCACGGCCTGCCAGATCTCGGCTATCGCCCGCTCGAACGGCGCCCGCTGCGAGCGAAGGCCGCCGGTGGCGCGCGACACGGGCGCGGCGCGGCGTTCGAGCGCACGCAGCGCGCCGTGGTCCAGCTTGCCGCTGGTCAGCACAGGCAGGGAGCGCAAGTACACGAAGCGCGCAGGTACGGCCTGCGCGGGCAGCCGCCCGGCCAGCTCGGCGCGCAGGTGCGCCGGGGGAGCGCCGCCGACTATGTAGGCCGTCAGGCGAGCACCCTCGCCCGCGCTGACCGCGCAGCGTTCGACGCCGGCGCAGGCGCCGAGCACGGCCTCGACTTCGCCCAGCTCGATGCGTACGCCGCGGATCTTCACCTGGCGGTCCAAGCGCCCCAGGAACTCGATCGCGCCGTCGGCGCGCAGGCGGCCGCGGTCGCCGCTGCGGTAGAGCCGGGTGCCGTTGCCGCACGGGTCGGGCCGGAAGCGCTCGGCGGTGCGGCGCGGGCTGCCGAGATAGCCGCGCGCGAGCGCGACGCCGGCGATGCAGATCTCGCCGGCGCGCCCGGCAGGCACGGGGTCGAGGCGGGCGTCGAGCACGCTCGTCCGCACGCCGTCGATCGCGCGCCCGATCGGCACGGTGGCGGCGGTTTCGGTGCGCCGGCAGGTGTGGTGGGTGACGTCGATCGAGGCCTCGGTGGGGCCGTAGAGGTTGTGCAGCTGCGCGCCGCTGCACGCGAGGAACAGGTCGCGCAGCTCGCCGGGGAGCGCTTCGCCGCTGCAGACGACGGCGCGCAGGCGGCGGCAGCGCTCGAGCTGGCCGGCGGCGATGAACGCGCCGAGCATCGCGGGCACGAAATGCAGCACGGTGACGCCTTGGGCGCCGATCGTGTGGGCAAGCAGCTCGGGGTGACGCTGCTCGCCGGGCGGCGCGAGCACGAGCCGGGCGCCGGCGCGGAGCGGCCAGAGCAGCTCCCACAGGGAGACGTCGAAGTCGGCGGCGGTCTTGTGCAGGACGCGATCGGCGGGACGCAGCGCGTAGCGGCGTTGCATCCAGTCAAGGCGGTTGACGATGGCGCAGTGCGTGCACATGACGCCCTTGGGCGTGCCGGTGGACCCGGAGGTGTAGATCACGTAGGCGAGGTCGTCGGGGTGGGGCACGGCAGCGGCGGGCAGTGGGCTGGGGGTTGCGCTTGCCGGCGCCGGTCGACCGAGCGCAAGGACGGCGCCGGGCGCGGCCGCCGTCCCCAGGTGCGCCCTGCCGGCGGCGTCGGCGAGGACGAGCAGCGGGCCGGAATCGACGAGGATCGCCGCGCTGCGCGCGGGCGGCCCGGCGACCTCGAGCGGCAGGTAGGCGGCGCCGGCTTTGAGGATCGCCAGCAGCGCGGTGACGGACTCGGGGGAGCGCGTCGCGCAGACGCCGACGATCGCGCCGGGGCGGACGCCGCGGGCGTGCAGCTCGGTGGCGAGTGCGTGCGCGCGGCGAGCGAGCTGGCCGTAGGTGAGCGAGCGGCCCGCGAGGCGCACGGCGGTGCGTCGCGGCGCAAGCCGCGCCTGGGCCTCGAAGGCGCTGTGCAGGAGCGCGGCTGCCGGCGACGGGGCGAACGGAGGGTCGCTCATCGCGCGGCCGGAAATCCTAGAAGACGTCCTCGCTCTCCATCGCCTCGAACAGCTCGCGCATGTTGTTTTCGGAGAAGCCGTTGTTCTCGGTGCGTGAGATGAACTCGATCTGCATGCCCGAGCAGGGCTCACGCCGCGTGAAGATCTGGTCCAGGCCGGGACCGTGGATCACGTCGGTGAGCAGGTCGCAACCGCGGCCGCGCAGACCCGCCAGCGCGCGCTGCGCGTCGTCGACTTCGATCGCCAAGTGCTGGACACCGGCGCCGTAGTGCTGGATGTAGCGCGAGACGTTGGACTCGGGGGAGGTTCCCTGGACGAGCACGAACTTCACGCGGCCGGCCTGCAGCACGACCGAGTCCATGCCGCTGACGCGGCCCTCGACGCGGCGCCGTTCGACGACCTCGAAGCCGAAGGAGTCGCGAAAGGCGGCGACCGCGCCCTCCAGGTCGCAGACCGCGATCGCAACGTGGTCGATCGCGAGCGCACAGTCTTTGAGGTCTGTTCCAGCCATCGCAGTCGCTCCTAGCTATCGGTGTCAATTCGACTGGCAGACAAGTTAGCCGCGGGCGGGCCGGAGGGGAAATAGCAAGGCGACGGTCGCGTCGCGTGGCGTGCAAGCTCAGACCTGCTCGCGCCGGAGACGCTCCGCCAGCTCGGGGTCCGCCAGCTCGGCGACGAGGCCGTCGGAGAGCGCGGCGGGCGCGCCGAGCGCCCGGTAGCCACCGTCGACGTGCAGGATCTCGCCGGTGACGCCGGCGGACCAGTCGGAGAGCATGAAGCAGACCGCGCCGGCGATCGGCGTGGGGTCGCTCGCGTCCCAGCCCAGCGGCGCCTGGACGGCCCAACCGCGCGCCAGAGCCTCGAAGTTGGGGGTGATGCCGGTGGCGCTGACGGTGCGGATCGGACCGGCGGCGACGAGATTCACGCGGATTCCGTGCACGCCGAGGTCGCGCGCGAGGTAGCGGGCGATCGACTCCAGCGCGGCCTTGGCGACGCCCACCCAGTCATAGACGGGCCAGGCCACGGAGGCATCGAAGTCGAGGCCGACGATGCTGCTGCCGCGAGACATCAGCGGCTGCAGGGCGACGGCGAGGTCGCGCAGCGAGACGGCGCTGACGAGGAAGGTCTCGACGGCGCTGTCGGCCGAGGCGGTCAGGAACCCCCCGCCGAGCGCCTCGGGCGAGGCGCCGGCGATCGCATGCACAACGCCGTCGACGCCGCCCCAGCGTTCGTCCAGCTCCTCCCGAAGACGCGCGAAGTCGGCGGGGTTGCGCACGTCCAGCTCCAGCACGTCGGGGCAGCCGGGCAATTTGCCCGCCGTGCGCGCGGTGATCGAGCGCGCGCGGCCGAAGCTCGTCAGCAGCACCTCGGCGCCGTGCGAAAGCGCCAGCTCGGCGACGGCATAGGCGATGCTCTGCGTGGTCAGGACGCCGGTGACGAGGAGGCGCTTGCCGGCGAGCATCACAGGGGGTAGACGCCTGGGATGAAGGCGCCTTCGCGCGGCACGGGAGGCGTCTGCTCGGCGGCACGGGCGGGGGCGGCCACAGCCGCGCCGGCCATGACCGGGCCGGTCGCGCTGGGGGCGGCGGAGGCGGGCGCGTCGGTGAACACGAGCACGACGTTGTGACCGCCAAAGCCGAAGGAGTTGGAGATCGCGACGCGTTGCAACCCGGGCGAGCCCAGCGCCCGCGGGCCGTCGGGGACATAGTCGAGGTCGAGCGCGGCGTCGGGGATCTCGTAGTGGAGGGTGGGCGGCACCACCCCTTGGCGCAGCGCCGAGACGGTCGCGACCGCCTCCACGGCGCCCGCGCCGCCGAGCAGGTGGCCGATCGCAGAACTTCGTCGAGGAGACGGGGATCTCGTGGGCGCGCGCGCCGAGGGCGGCCTTGAGCGCGGCGGTCTCGGAGGCGTCGTTGAGCAGCGTGGCGGTGCCGTGCGCGTTGACGTAGTCGACGTCGGCGGCGCTCAGGCGCGCGTCGGCGAGCGCGATTTCGATCGCCCGTGCGGCGCCGGCGCCCTGCGGCTCGGGAGCGGTGAGATGGAATGCGTCGGAGGTCGTGCCGACGCCAACCAGGCGGGCGAGGATCGTGGCGCCGCCGGCGAGCGCCGCCCGTTCGTCCTCGAGCACCAGCACACCGGCGCCCTCGCCCATCAAGAAGCCGTCGCGGCGCGCCTCGAACGGGCGGCAGACGCCGCTGGGCGAGGTGGCGTGCATGTTGCCGAACGCGACCCGGCAGAACTCGCTGAGCGCCGCCTCCGAGCCGCCGACGACGGCCGCATCGGCCTCGCCGGCGCGGATCAAGCGCACGCCGCAGGCTACGGCGTCGGCACCGGCCGCACAGGCGGACACGGTGGCGAGGCTGTGACCGCGCAGTCCATGGCGCATCGCGATCGTCGCGGCGCTGGAGTTGGCGATCGCGAGGGGGATGCAAAGCGGCGAGCAGGCGGCCCGCCCGCGTTCGCGGTAGACGCCGAGTTGGGCTTCCATCGAGCCGACGCCGCCGATGCCGGTGCCCATCACGCACGCGACGCGGAAGGGGTCGAACGGCATGCCTCGGTCCCAGCCGGCGTCGCGAAGCGCCTCCTCGGCCGCGGCGATCGCCAGCTGCACGAAGCGGTCGGCGCGACGCAGCTCTTTCTTGGAGCAGAAGTCGGCCGGGTGAAACGCGGCGCAACGCCCGAACGCCGTCGGTGGAGAACCCGTCTTCGCCTTTGCACCAGCGGTCGATCAGCTCATTCGCGCCGACGCCCAGCGGGGTGACCGCGCCGATTCCGGTGACGGCGATCGCGTCGCTCATGGTATGCGCGAGGCGATCAGGTCCACCGCGTCGCCGAGGTTTTGCAGCGTCATTGCATCCTCGGCGGTCAGCTGAACCCCGTACTCGTCCTCGACGATCTGGGCCAGCTCAACGAGGTCGAGGGAGTCGACGTCGAGGTCTGTGAAGGTCGCGTCGCGGCTCATCGTGGAGCGGTCCACGCCGAACGTGTCGAGGATCTCGTAGATGCGCTGCTCGATGCGCTGTTGGGTCTCGGTTCCAAGCATTGCCTTCCTCCTTAAGCAGTGAGCCCCCCGTCGACGACGATCGAGGCGCCGGTGACGTAGCCGGCGCCGTCGGAGACCAGAAACCGCACGCACTCGGCGACGTCCTGGGGGGAGCCGATGCGCCGCGCGGGCACGAATGGGATCAGGGCGTCGAAGCGGTCGCCGAGCATGGGTGTTTCGATCAAGCCGGGGATGACCGCGTTGACGGTGACGCCGCGCCGCGCGACCTCGGCCGCGACGGTGCGCGTGAGCGCGAGCAGGCCGGCCTTGGCGGCCGCGTAGTTGGCCTGACCGGGGTTGCCCTTGAGGGCGACGACCGAGCTGACGTTGACGATCCGCCCGAAACGCGCGCGCAGCATGCCGCGCAGCGCGCGGCGTGTGAACCTGAAGGCGGCGCCGAGGTTGGTTTCGATCACGTCGGCCCAGGCCGCGTCCGGCATCGCCGCGCACAGCCCGTCGGCGGTCGCGCCCGCGTTGTTCACCAGTGCGAGCACGGGGCCGACCTCGGACTCCAGTGCGGCGAACAGCTGCTCGGCGGCGCCGGGACGCGTGACGTCGGCGAACACGGTGTGGGCGCGCCCGCCGTCGGCTTCGATTGCGGCGACCGTCCTGGCGGCGCCGTCCTCGTCGTTGCGGTAGTTGACGGCGACGTGCCAGTGCTCGGCTGCCAGCGACCGCGCGATCGCCGAGCCGATCCCGCCGGACGCGCCGGTGACGAGCGCACACCGCTCGCCGCCGCACGCGGAGGGCGACGCATTCATGAGCGTCCCTCCTGCGCGCCGGCGGGCAGGTGCTCCTCGAGCATGCCGGCGTAGACCGAGTCGCCGAGGATCGCGGACACCAGGCGCGAGAGGGCGCGCCCGGGGCCGACCTCGAGAAAGCGCGTGAAGCCGAGGCTGTGGAGCCGTTGGACGCTTTGGCGCCAGAGCACCGGTCGCACGATGCCGGCAACGAGGCTGTCTCTGACGTCGGCGAACGGCGTGGCGGTGGTGGAGCAGAACGCAAGCGAGCGAGGCGGTTTGACCTCGACGCCTGCGGCGGCGGCGCGAAACTCCTCGATGACGTCAGCCATCAGCGGCGAGTGAAACGCGCCGCTGACCGGCAGTCTCACGGCGCGTATCCCTACGCCGGGAGCAATCTCCAGCAGCTTTTCCAGGCCGGCGAGCGGCCCGGAGAGCACCATCTGGTGGGGCGCGTTGTCGTTGGCGACGACGAGGCCGCAGCGGTCGGCCAGCGCAAGGGCGTCGCCGGGCGTGCGAGCGAAGACGGCGGCCATCCCGCCGCCGGCCGCCGCGCCGGCGAGGTCCTGCATTAGCCGGCCGCGCAGGACGACGAGTCCGAGGGCGTCGTAGAGATCGAGCGAGCCGGCGGCGACGAGCGCGGCGAACTCGCCCAGCGAGTGTCCGACGACGCCGGCCGGTTCGAGCCGATCGGCGGCGGCGCGCCAGCCGGCGATGCTCGCGCAGAAGATCGCGGGCTGGGCGCAGGCGGTGGTGTGGCGGGCACGCGCGAAGGGGTCCTCGCCGACCAGCTCGGCGGCGGCAAGCGCGAGCTCGGGACAGAACCGCTCGACGTGCTCGCGCATGTCGAGCGTCTGGCTGCCCTGGCCCGGGAAGAGCAGGATCGTGGCGTCGCCGTCGCGCGCGTCGGCAGGATGGGAGCACGTCGGGCCGCCGGCAGGCTGGAAGCGGCGGCTCAGCTCAGGGGGTGTGGATGGCGGTGAGCTGAGCGACATTGCGGCGCATTGCAACAGAGCACTCGCGCCAGCGCAAAAACGGCCAGCCGGCCCAGCCGAGGGGGTTGTCTTCGATCCAGCGCGAGGCCGCGGCGGCAAGCGCGGGCATATCTGCGGCCGCGGCGATCCGCAGGACCCAGCTCCGGTCGGGGCGCTGCGCGGGAGCGGCGAAGGCGAGGACGGCGCCGGTGCGCCGGGCGAGGTCGTCGATGCTCGGTGCGAGCGGAAGTAGGGCGTGACCGATGCGCAGGGAGCGCGCAGGCACAGCAGCGGCGGCGGCGGCGCGACGGTCGAACGGGGTGTCCATCGCGATGAGCACCGCGCCGCCGGCGTCGAGGCGCGCGCGTGCGGCGAGCGCCCACGAGGTCGCGGTGACGGGCAGCAGCGCGCGACGGATCGAAGACGGGATGCGTGCGCGCGGGAGCCATAGCACGCGGTCGTCCTCGATGCCGGGCTGCAGCGGGTAGAGCGGCCAGAGGAAGCTGCGAGTGGGGTTGGCGAGCAGGATCTGCAGGGCGAGAGCCGGGTCGATCGAGTAGTGGAGCAGGGCGACGATGCAGCCGCGCCGGCCGGCCGAGGCGGGAAGGCGCAGCTGCGAGTCGGGGGCGACAAAGGAGGAGCTTCTGCCGGCGCCGATGCGCGCGAGGTGAACGACGGCGCCACCCAGGTCGGCGCCGCGAGCCGCGATCCAGCATGCGAGGAAGGCGTCGGCGTCGGCGCCGGGAAAGGCGTGGGCGTACGCGCGACGCGCCGCGCGCGCACGGGTGCCCTCGGCACGCATCCCCCAGAGGGCCGGCCAGCGAGCGAATGCCGCGGCGAGCACCGCCCGGCTGGGTGACTCGCCGAGCAGCGGCAGCAGGCGCTGACCGAGCGGCACGGCGCGCTGGGCGGCGGCGAGCGGCAGCGGCGCAACAGGGCGGCCCCTCACGGCTGCGTGGGCTGGGGCGCCGCGGACGGAGCCAGCGCGATCTGCTCGCCGCAGCGGGGACACACCAGGAATGTGACTCGGGAGGCGCTTTTGGGGTCGTCGTCGCGGCGTTCGCCGGCGCGCCGTGCGACGCGCTGGGCGGTGCGCAGCTCGACGCGCAGGTCGGCCACGGAGAGGCGGCGTGTGCTGGCCAGCTCGAGCCAGTGCTGCTGCTGGTCACGGTCGAGCGGGGCGAGGAGCGCGTGGTGGCTCCAGCTCAGATTCTCCCTACGTAGGGAGCTTTCGATGCGGGAGGCGACGTAGACCATGTTTTCGAGGCTGTGGGGGTCGTAGCCGGTGATCTTGGCCGCGGTTACGTACTTCTGGCCCCAGCGCGCGGAGCCGTAGCGCAGCCAGTCGCCGATCCACCAGTTGCTGACGCGGCTGATGCGGCCCAGGCGCCGGCCGGCGAGGATCCACGCACGCTGGTCCATGTCCAGCGGCGGTGCCCACTCCACGGCGGACGCCGGCAGCGTCGCGGGGTGGCCGTTCGCGCTGTCGACGCCGGCCGCATGGGAATCGGCGTACGGTCGCCGCAGGCGAACGGCCTCCGGCTGCGCCAGTTGTGTCTGTTGAGGCGCACGATGCGAAGATATTGATTCTTGACCCATCAGCACAGCAGTAGGGCATACTACCAAATAATCGAATGCATCCATAAAATGGACTACGTGAGACGGCAAGCGCTCGCGCCGGCAAGCGGACGCTACGCCGGCCGATCGACCGCAGTGGCCTACCTGCGGTGCGTGTGCCGCCGGCGCCGGTCGCGTTCGGAGGCGACGCGCTCGCGTTCGAACCGTTCGCGTTCGAGCGTTTCCAGCACGGGGGCGCCGTAGGCTTCCTCGACGGCTGCGACCATGCGCGGTTCCAGCCCGCAGTCGGCGCAGAAGCCGTGCTGGGACCAGGAGATCGCGCGCGCGAGCACCTGATCGGCGTAGGTGACGCCGGCGGCGCCGTGGCCGTAGTAGTCGTAGGCGGCCCACCAGGCGGAGTCGTCGAGCGCGGCGCCGGCGCCGTCGGAGGAGAGCAGCCAGGCGGCGGCCATGATCGAGTCGAAGTCGTCGTAGATCGAGGGGTGGTGGGAGGTGCGGTGGTCGTAGGCGGCGGGGCGGTGGCCGTAGCGGTAGGCATCCTCGACGAGCTGCCAGGTGGATGAGGTGCCCACCCGCCCGTTGGTGACGTTGAACTGCATCGGCCCGCCGCAGCAGTGGGCGAAGTTCAGTCCGTGATAGGTGCCGGGCGCGGTCGAGAAGGCCGTCTCCTGGTCGTGGATCGAGGCGAGCAGCAGCCAGTTGACGCCGAAGACGTGCTCGGCTTCGGCGTAGATCGGATAGAAGCCGGCCTCCCAGACGGTTGCGATCGGCACGGTGGGACCGCCGGGCGAATCGCTCGCGCCGGCATCCCATACGGCGCTTTTCGTTTCTTGACCGGCGCCGGAGGCGGACACGAGCGCGTGCCCACCGCCCGCGGGAGCGACGTGGCCATGACGGCGCCGGCGCGCGGCGGCCGCGTACGGCCCGGCTGGGGGCGAGCCGCGGCCGGCGAGCACGGCCCGCGCAGCCGAAGCGGCGGCGGCCGTCGGCGTGCGCGCCGCGACGAGCACCGCGGGCGGCCGGGCGACGGCCTGGGTCGCGGTCGAGTCGTGCGCGCCGCTGAGCACGGCGGCGAGCACGCCGACGCCGAGCGCCAGCAGCGCGAGCGCCGTCAGCCAGGCGCGCCGTTCGGAGGGCGTTCGCGGTGGGTGGACGTCGTTCCCCAAGACCAGGTTGACGGTAGCGGCGAAACCTAAAGCGCGCGCCAGGCGGGGTATACCTTGAGTGATGCGCGAGGGACCGCAGGAGCCGCCAAAGGGCGAGGGAACACGGGAGCCGCCCCAAGGCGAGGGAGCACAGGGGCTTCAGAGGCAGGCGCCACTCCAGGAACCGTCGCCGGCGCAGCCGCGAGCGCCACATGGGGCAGGCACGAACGCGGGCGCGGGCGCCCCGGCAGCCCAGCCGAGTTTGGGGGGCCACGTCGAGCGCTGCGGTCCGCTGCTGATCGAACGGCGCCGCAAACCGGATGGGCGGGCTTTGCTGCTGTACCGGCGCGCACCCGGTGGGGAGGGTGAGCGGCGGGGTGGGTGAGCTGCGGTTCAACGAGTTGCGGGGCGAGTGGGTGGACTACGCGGTGCACCGGCAGGAGCGGACGTTCCTGCCGGCGAGCGCGGAGTGCCCGCTGTGCCCGACACGACCGGGCGGCCCGCAGACCGAGATCCCGGTGCCGGCGTTCGAGATCGCGGTCTTCGAGAACCGGTTCCCGGCGTTCGAGGCACCAAACGGCGCGGCGGAGGTCGTCGTGTACACCGACAGCCACGGGGGCTCGTTCGCGACGCTGCCGCAGGAGCGCGCGCGGGCGTTGATGTGGGTGTGGCGGGAGCGCTACACGGCGCTTGGGGCGCGGGCGGACGTCGAGTACGTGCTGATCTTCGAAAACCGGGGGGTGGAGGTGGGAGTGACGCTGCACCACCCGCACGGCCAGATCTACGGCTACCCGTTCCTGCCGCCGGTGCCGGCGGCGGAGGCTGGGGCGGACGCGCGGCTCGGCGGGTGCGCGATGTGCGAGCTGCTGCGCGGCGAGCTGGGGCAGGGGAGCCGCGTGGTGGACGAGAGCGAGCACGTCGCCACGTTCGTGCCGTTCGCGGCGCGGTGGCCCTACGAAGCGCATGTGGCGCTGCGCGCGCACCGGGCAAGCCTGCGCGACTGCAGCGCGGCCGAGCTGGACGCGCTCGCGCAGGCGCTGCAGCGGCTGACGCGCGGCTACGACGCGCTGTTCGCGCGGCCGGCCCCCTACGTGATGGTCGTCCATCAGGCGCCTACGGGGGGCCACCTCGAGGGGCGGGGCCACGTACACGTCGAGTGCTACCCGCCGCTGCGCACGGCGGACAAGCTGAAGTACTTGGCGGGCTCGGAGCAGGGTGGGGGCACGTTCATCGTCGATGCGCTGCCCGAGGAGTCGGCGGGGGCGTTGCGCGAGGCGATCGCGCGCGCGGGGTGAGGCAGGCGGCGGTGCAGCGTGAAGAAGTGCGCGCGTTTGCGCCGGGGCGCGTGAACCTGGTGGGCGAGCACACCGATTACAACGACGGGCTGGCGCTGCCGTTCGCGATCGCCGAGGGTGTCACGGTGCGCGCCTGGCTCACCGGACCGACCCCGGGCGCACCCCCGCCGGGCGCGGGCCTCGCCGAGTCACCCTCGTCGCGTGGGGACCGCGCAGCCCGAATCCGAGCGCGTGCGCTCGACATTGGGGAGAGCGACGAGTTCGCGATCGGCGAGCGGGCGCCGGCCGGGACGTGGCAGGCATTCGTGCGGGGGGTGGCCGGCGAGCTGCACGCTGCGGGAGTCGCGCTGGGGAACGCCGAACTGGAGATTCACGGCACAGTCGCACGGGGCGCCGGACTGTCCTCGTCGGCCGCGCTGGAGGTGGCGCTGGCGCTGGCGCTGCTCGGGCTGGCCGGCGGCCCGAAGCCCGCCAGCCAGGAGCAGGGCGACTCGGAGCCGGCGGATCCGGAGCCGTGCGGCACGGAGCCGGCTCGCGCGCAGGCCGGCGGCAGCGCACTCACGCAGCAGGACGGGCAGCTCGACCGCCGTGCGCTGGCCAGGCTGTGCGCGCGTGTGGAGAACGAGTGGGTCGGCGCGCGCACGGGCCTGCTTGACCAGCTCGCCTCGCTGTTCGGGGAGCCGGACACGGCGCTGCTGATCGACTTCGCGACGCTGGCGATCGAGCCGGTGCCGTTCGCGCTGCCGCAGGGGTGGCGCGTGGTGCTGCTCGACTCGGGCGAGCGGCGCACGCTCGCGCAGGCGGGCTACAACGAGCGGCGCGCGGAGTGCCGCGAAGCGTGCGAGTTGTTGGGGATTGGCTCGCTGCGCGAGCTGGATGGGGGGCGGGGGCCTGCGAACGACCCCCGCGGACGCGGGGGTCGCGGGGAGCACGACACGAGCGTGGCGGTCGGGGCGGCCACCGGGCTGCCGGCGGCGTTGGCACGCCGGGTCGAGCACGTGCTCGGCGAGAACGAGCGGGTGCGCGAGACCGTGGCGGCGCTGGGCCGGGGCGAGCTGGCGGCGGTGGGAGAGCTGCTGAATGCCTCGCACGCGAGCCTGCGCGACCTGTACGAGTGCTCGACGCCGGCGGTCGAGGCGACGGTGGCGCGGCTGCTGCAGGCGGGCGCGCTCGGCGCAAGGATGGTCGGCGGCGGTTTCGGGGGGAGCGTGCTAGCACTGTTCGGGCCCGGCGCCGCCCCGCCACCCGGTGCCTACGACGTGCACCCGTCGCGGGGTGCGGGTGAGGTGCGCCCGTCCGGTGGCGCACGCGTGCTGCACGGCTGACGCCCCGCAAGCGCGCGGCGAGAGCGCGGTCCGCTCAGGCTGCGACCAGCGAGGTCTGCTTGTCGTGCAGCGCGCCGATGAGGTCGTCGAAGGCGCTCGCGAATTTCTCGACGCCCTCACGCTCGAGGGTCTCGGTGACGTCGTCGTAGTCGACCCCGGCACGGGCAAGCTCGTCGAACAGCTTGCGCGCGCCGTCGAGGTCGCGCTCCAGGCGCGGCTCGGGAGTGCCGTGGTCCTGGTAGGCCTGGATCGTCTCCTCGGGCATCGTGTTGACGGTGTCGGGGCCGATCAGGTCGTCCACGTAGAGGGTGTCGGGATAGGCGGGGTTCTTGGTGGACGTGGAGGCCCACAGGACACGCTGCGCGGTGGCCCCCTTGGAGGCCAGGTATTCCCAGCGTGCTCCTCGGAAGACGCGCTTGTAGTGCCGGTAGGCGAGCCTCGCGTTCGCGACGGCGAGCTTGCCGTGCAGGCGCTCCGGCGCGTCGAGCTCCTGCAGGCGACGATCGGCCTCGGTGTCGATGCGCGAGACGAAGAAGCTGGCGACGGAGGCCACCGGTCGCGGATCCCCGCCGGCGGCGATCAGGCGCTCGAGGCCGCGCAGGTAGGACTCGGCGACCTCGGCGTAGCGGCGCAGCGAGAAGATTAGGGTGACGTTGATCGAGCGGCCCTGCGCGATCACGTCCTCGATCGCGGCCAGACCGGGCTTGGTGGCCGGGATCTTGACCATCAGGTTCGCGCGGTCGACGGTTTCGTGCAGGCGCATCGCCTCGCGGAAGGTCGCAAGCGTGTCGTAGGCAAGGGTCGGATCGACCTCCAGCGAAACGTAGCCGTCGCGCCCGCGCCCTCCCTCCCAGACCGGCCGGAAGAGATCGCAGGCGTCCTTGATGTCACGCTCGGCCAGCCGCCAGAAGGCCTCGCGCGCCTCCAGTCCCTCGCCGCCCAGCTCGCGCAGCTGCTCGTCGTAGGCGTCGCCTTCGCTCATCGCCTTCTGGAAGATGCTCGGGTTCGAGGTGGCGCCGACGACCGCGTCCTCGTCGAGCAGCTGCTGCAGATGTCCGCCGCGGATCGAGTCGCGCGAGAGGAAGTCGACCCACACGCTCTGCCCGAGCGCGGAGAGCCGGTGCAGCGGAGAGAGGTTGTGCGCGGGCATCTTGATCCTCCTCGTGGTCGCTTTGGGTTGGGTGCAGAGGTCCCTGATGGAGACTACGCCGACTTGGCGCTCCTTGCCGACGGCGCTCTCCCACTGTGCCGCCACTTAGCTGCCCGTCGCCGCGGGCTAGGTGACGTGCCCAGGGACGTTGCGAACGCTGTGAGGTAGGTCCGGGCCTGCCGAGAGGCTGTGGGTGTCAAAGCTCACGACCTCAAGGAAGGCCCGGAATGCAACACGCTAACGCTCCGCTGACCGCGCATGGCAGGCTGCGCATGGTCCTGTTGGTTGAGGAGGAAGGGTTCACGTTGCAGGCGGCTGCAGCCGCCTGCAACGTGGCGAAGTCGACGTGCTGGGAGTGGGTGCGTCGCTGGCGGGCGGCCAGCGAGCCCGAGCGAGTCACGCTGAGCGCTCTGAAGGACCGCAGCTCCCGGCCGCACCGCAGCCCCTGCCAGGTGGGTGAGCAAGAGGCAGCGCGAATTTGCGAGCGTCGCAAGCACACCGGCTGGAGCCCCAGGCGACTCGCCGAAGAGCTGGACATCGAACGACCCCATTCCACGATCCACCAGGTGCTGCGCCGTGGTGGCTGCTCGCGGCGGCCGCGACCGCAGGCGCCTGCGGTAGTGCGCTATGAGTGGCCGTGCCCGGGGAATCTGCTGCACATGGACGTCAAGAAGCTCGGGAAGTTCACCGAGCCGGGGCACGCCGTGACCGGCGATCGCACCAGACGCTCAAGACGTGTGGGCTGGGAGTACGTGCACTCGATCATCGATGATTGCTCCCGGCTGGCCTACTCGGAGATCCACGCTGACGAGACCGCGGCCACGGTCACCGCGTTCACTTCCCGTGCTCTGGACTGGTTCCTGGATCAAGGGATCGTCTGCGAGCGGCTGATGACCGACAACGCGTTCGCCTACACCCAGAGCAAGGCTTTCAAGCAGCTGCTGTGGGGACGAGCGATCCAGCACATCCGCACACGCCCCTACACGCCAAGGACCAACGGGAAGGTCGAGCGCTTCCACCAGACCCTCACGCGGGAGTGGGCCTACGCACTCGAATACGCCACCTCCGACGCCCGCGCGCAAGCACTGCCACACTGGATCGACCACTACAACGAGCGCCGCACCCACTCAGCGCTCGGCAACCGGCCACCACGCGCCCGCGTTCGGGACGTCACCGGGCACAACACCTAGCCCAGAAGTGCACGCGCCCGGGCAGCGATGTTCTCGGCGGTGAAGCCAAGCTCCTGCAGCACGCGCGCGCCCGGGGCGGAGGCGCCGAAGCGGTCGAGGCCGAGCACGTCGCCGTGGCTGCCGACCCACTTCCACCAGCTCATCGTGGCGCCGGGCTCGACCGCCAGGCGCGCGCCGACCGCGGGCGGAAGCACCGCGTCGCGGTACTCGGACGGCTGCGCTTCGAACAGCTCGACGCACGACATCGAGACGACGCGCACCCCGATGTCCTGTGCGGCGAGCGTGCGGGCGGCCTCGAGTGTCGGCGCGACCTCGGTGCCAGTAGAGATCAGGATCAGCTGCGGCGGCGGCGTGCCGCCCCGGGACTCTGCGTCCGGCGGCGTGCTCCCCCCGGACGCAGAGTCCCACAGCACGTAACCACCGCGCTCCAGTTCGTCGGCGGGCGCGAGCTGTTCGCCGGGGCGGTCGAACACGGGCACACCCTGGCGTGAGAGCAGCAGCGCCACGGGGCCGTCCTCGCGCTCCAGCGCCACGCGCCACGCGACGGCGGTCTCGTTGGCGTCGGCGGGTCGGATCACCCACAGGTGGGGGATCGCACGTAGGGCGGCGTAGTGCTCGATCGGCTGGTGGGTGGGCCCGTCCTCGCCGAGACCGATCGAGTCGTGCGTCCAGACCCACACCACGGGCAGCCCCATCAGCGCCGAGAGGCGCACCGAGGCGCGCATGTAGTCGGAGAAGACGAGGAACGTCGAGCCGTAGGGCTTGACGATCCCGCCGTGCGCGGCGGTGCCGTTGACGATCGCGCCCATCGCGTGCTCGCGGATGCCGAAGGGCACGTTGCGTCCGGCGTGGACCTTGGAGAACACGCCGGCTCCCTCGAAGGTCGTCTTCGTCGACTCGACGAGGTCGCCGGCCCCGCCGATCATCGTCGGCGCGTAGGTGGAGAAGGCCGCCATCGTCTTTTGGCCGGCGGCGCGGGTGGCGAGCTTCGCACCGGCCGCGAAGCTCGGCAGCGCCTCGCGCCAGCCGTCCTGCAGGCGTCCGGCCCAGGCGCGGTCCCAGTCCTCGGCCAGCTCCGGGAACTGCTCGCGCCAGGCGTCGAAACGCAGGCGCCACTCGCGCTCGGTGTCGGTGCCGTCCTGCACGAGGCTCATGTGCTCGTAGACACGCTCGTCGACCCAGAACTTGCGCTCGGGGTCGAAGCCCATCGCCTGCTTGGTCGCGCGGACCTCGTCTTCGCCGAGCGGCGCGCCGTGCGCGGCCGCGGTGTCCACGGCGTGAGGGGCCGGATAGGCGATGTGCGAGCGGATCGCGATGAACGACGGCCGCTCCCGTTCGGCGCGCGCGGCGGCGAGGGCCGCCGCGAGCGCGTCGACGTCCTCGGAGTCCGCGAGGCGCTGCACGTGCCAGCCGTCGGCGGCCAGGCGGGCGGGGTGGTTCTCACCGTCGAAGGAGATCGCGGTCGAGCCGTCGATCGTGATGTGGTTGTCGTCGTAGCAGACGATCAGCTTGCCGAGCGCGAAGTGCCCGGCGATCGAGGCCGCTTCCTGACTGATGCCCTCCATCAGGTCGCCGTCGGAGCAGATCACGTAGGTGTTGTGGTCGACGATCTCCCAGCCCGGCCGGTTGTAGCGCTCGGCGAGGAAGCGCTCGGCGAGCGCCATGCCGACGGCGTTGGCGATGCCCTGGCCGAGCGGACCCGTCGTGACCTCGATCCCCGGCGTGTGGCCGCGCTCGGGGTGTCCGGGGGTGCGCGAGCCCCACTGGCGAAACTGCTCGAGGTCCTTCAGCTCGAGTTCGTAGCCGGCCAGGTGCAGCAGCGCGTATTGCAGCACGCACGCGTGTCCGGAGCTGAGCACGAAGCGGTCGCGGTTGGCCCACCCGGTGTCGCTCGGGTTCGCGCGCAGAAAGCGCCGGAAGATCGTGTAGCCGAGCGGCGCGAGCGCCATCGCGGTGCCGGGGTGCCCCGCGTTGGCCTGCTGCACGGCGTCCATCGCCAGTCCGCGGATCGTGTCGATCGACAGCGCCCGCAGCGCCGCGTCCTCCTCAGATCGCGTGCCCGGGGCTGGTGAGCCGATCGGTTCGTGCGTCACGGCCATGCGTGGCCCGATCCTAGCGCGACCGCGCCCGCTAGCACGACGGCGCGGCACGCCGGCGAGGCACGCCGGCGCACGGGTGCGGTTGCGCGTCTGTCGGCACGCGACGGCGCGGCCGCTACTGGACCGATCCGCCGCGCCCTGCCCAGCGCAGCGGGCGCCGGCGCACTGGCGCAGCCGAGCGTCCGTCGGCGGCGGAACGGCGCGAAGCATCACCGGCCCGATCCGCCGCGCCCAGCTCAGCGCAGCGGGCGCCGGCGCCCGGGGGCAGCTCAGCGCAGCGGGCGCCGGCGCACTGGCGGCAGTGTTCGAATCGCGTGCTCCCGGCCGTGGACGCACCAGCAGCGTGGCGGGCGCACGCGCACCAGCCAGTGCAGATCGTGACGGCAGTGCGAGCGGCGGTATGGCCAGCGCGCGTGCAACGCACGCAGCATGCCGCGCTCCTCACAGACGAGCATCCTCATGATTTGTGACCTCCCTACGACGGCGGTTGGCCGGATGGGCCAACGCTTACCTTCCCCATGGGCCGCGACGTACCATCTAATAGTACGACGCCTACAGAACTTGCTCCAAATGGAGCCCCCTGCAGAGTCTGCCGCCAGCGCCCCCCGCAGCTCGCTGTCTGGATCTATCTCTATAGCTTTGTGCATTCCTTTGCCGCCATTCTCCAGCTCGTTGCGATCTGCGGCGAATTACGCTTGGGCCCTGTACCCGACATACATATAAATCATGCTTTACTCATCCTGTCAAGATCATCAACGCAGATGTAGCTCTGTCTGTATGACAACCAGGCGCATTGGCATGCCCAACTCGTTCAACTAAGGTAAACCCGTGCCCGAGGGACAGCGCGAGCAAAGCAGCGGTCGCGGCGGTCGCAAAACCGGCCGCGCACGCGCACCGCGCACGAAGGCGGCGGCGGCGCGCAATGGCGCGAGCGGCGGCAACGCAGCCAACGGGAGGGGCCTGCCCCGCGGGCCGCAGGCGCTGCCACGCGCGCAGGTCGCGGCGCACCAGCGCGAACGCCTGGTGGAGGCGATGATCCAGGCGGTCAACGAGCGGGGCGTCGTCGCAACCACGATCTCCGATCTCGTCGCGCGCGCGGGCATCTCGCGGCGCACGTTCTACGAGCACTTCGAGAACAAGGAGGACTGCCTGCTGGCGACCTACGACACGGTTGTCGAGGCCGAAGCCGAGCGGCTGCTGAACATGCACGCGGCGAAGGAGGACTGGCTGGAGCAGCTGGAGGCGATGGTCCGCGCGTTGTTCGTCGCGATCGCCGAACGTCCCGACGCGGCCCGGTTGATCTGCGTCGAGATGGGCGCCTCGGGCGAGGTCGGGGTGCGGCGCTGGGCGGACGGCGCGGCGCGCTTCGAGCGTTTCATCAGCCACGGATTCGCACAGGCGCCCGGGCCTGGCACGATCCCCGACCCGGTGGCGCGCGCGATCGTGGGCGCGCTGCGCAAGATCGTCTACTCGCGCGTACGCATCGAGCGCCCGAGCAAGGCGCTCAAGCAGGATCTGCTGCGACTCGTGCCCGAGCTGATGAGCTGGATCGCCTGCTACTACCCGACGCCGCCCACCGTGCCCCAGCGTGTGGTCGCACGCAAGCCGCGCTGGATCGAGGGGGGGCGCGCGCCCGGCAGCTTCTCGCCGCCGACGCCATGGGCGGTGCGGGGACTGCCCCGCGGCGAGCACAACCTGCCGCGCGGCTTCGTCGTCTTCAACCAGCGCGAGCGGATCTTCGACGCGATCGCCCGCCTGACCGCCAGCGGCGGCTACCAGGCGCTGAGCCTCGAGGAGATCGCGGCGGCGGCGGCGATCTCGCTGCAGACGTTCTACACGCACTTCGAAAACAAGGAGGAGGCGTTCCTGGCGACCTACGAGGTGGGGCATTCGCGCGCGAAAGCCGCCGTCAACCGCTCGCTCGCCCGGCAGACCGACTGGATCGGCGGGGTTCGCGCGGGCATCCTCGCGCTGCTGGAGTTCCTTGCCTCGGAGCCGGCGCTCGCGCATCTGGCGTGCGTGGACATCATGATCGCCTACCCCCACGTCGCGGGCCGCGTCGACGAGGCCAACGCGGCCTACACACAGCTGCTCGACCTCGACCTGGCCGGCAGCTCGCCGGCCAGCGACTCGCCGCCGCTGGTCAACGAGGCGATCGTCGGCGGCGTCTTCGAGCTGCTGCACGACTACATCCTGCGCGGCCAAACCCGCCGGCTGCCCGAGCTGGTCGACCACGTCGGCTACATCGTGCTCGCGCCGTTCATCGGCCGGGAGGCAGCCGCCGAGGCGCTCGCCGCGCGGTGAAGAGCGGGTCGCTCATTGGGCATCCTTTGGTTGCCTCGGCTGCCGCCGGGGGAGAGCCGGAGTCGCTTGCCCGTTTGAGGGCCCGTATGAGACCAGCTCCTCCCGGCGGGGCGAGGTGCCGCAAGCGGCAACAGGACGTAGCCCCTGTGAGGGCCCGTCAATGAGCACCCGCAACGGTACCTCTTGGTCGGGGCTCCGTGAAGAGCGAACCTCGAGCGAGGAGGATGAGAAGTGGGTAGATACGCAGGAGTGGATTGGGCCTCGGAGAAGCACGATGTGCTCGTGCAGGGCGAGGCCGGTGATGAGTTGTTCAGCGGGACGTTCACGCACGACGAGGCGGGCATCACGGCCCTGTGTCGGGCGTTGGTGCGCTTGGAGGTGCAGCTGGTCGCGATTGAGCGCCCCGATGGTCTGCTGATCGAGCGGATGCTCGATGCCGGCCTGAGAGCGATGGCGATCCATCCCAACCAGGTGCACGCCGCCCGGCCGCGGTTTCGTACCAGCGGCGGGAAGCCCGACCGCTTCGACGCGTTTGTGCTGTGCGAGCTGGCCAGGACCGACAGCCACCGCTTCCGTGTCCTGGTCGCTGATAGCGACGAGACGAAGGCGCTGCGGGCGCTCAGTCGCGCACGCGAAGATCTCGTGCAGACCCGCGTCGAGCTCGCCAACCAGCTGCGTGCTGAGCTGGAGCGCTTCTGGCCCGGCGCCACGCTGATCTTCGACGCGATCGACAGCCCGATCGGTCTCGCGTTCCTGGAGCGCTACCCCAGCCCTCTCGATGCCAAGGGCCTCGGCGAGAAGCGCCTCGGCGCCTTCCTCGCACGTCACTCCTACTGTGGGCGTAAGAAGCCCGCCGAGATGCTCGCCAAGCTCCGGGACGCTCCCCAAGGACGCGCCGGTGAGAGCGAGATCGAGGCACGCAGAGCGATCGTGCTCGCGCTCGTAGCCGCGCTGCGCCCCATCGTCGCGAAGATCAGCGAGCTGACCAGCGAGATCGCTCACCGCGTACGCGCTCACCCCGACGGCCACGTATTCCTCTCGCTGTTCCGCGACCCCAAGTCGGTCCTCTGCGCGGCTGCGCTGCTGGCCGAGATCGGTGACTACCGCCAGCGCTACCCCAACGCCGAGGCGCTCGCCGCCGACGCCGGCATGAGCCCCGTCGCAGTCGAGTCCGGCAAGCGCAAGGTCGCTACCTTCCGCCGGGGCTGCGACAAGCGCCTCAGGCAGGCCACCAGCACCCTCGCCGACGCGACCCGCCACTGGCACCCCTGGGCGCAAGACCGCTACGCCGCCAGCCGCGCTCGTGGCCACGACCACCCCCGAGCGATCCGTACCCTCGGACGCGCCTGGTGCCGTGTCCTGTGGCGCTGCTGGCAAGACAGAGTTCCCTACGACCCCGCTCGCCACCACGGCCTGCAGCAACACATCACGGTCACAATTCCCAGCCAGTCGGGCCCCCGACCCGACATGATCGCCACCCAGCGGATGACCGGCGCAGCAGTCACCCGAAGGGCGGCCCAAAGGGCCGAGCGCGAAGCGCTTGACGGCAAGCCGACATCCGCTACGACACTCGGGGGTTGACACAGGACGGCTCATGCCGCGACGCGCAGGTGCCGGTAGGGCGCTCCGCGCAGCTCGCGCACCAGCGCGTCGAGCACGCCCTCCTCGTCCTCCTCGCGCCCATCGGTCACGGCGGCGATCACGGCGCGCTTGCTTTCCAGCAGCGTCGCGATCGTCTCGTCGATCGTGTCCGCCGCGAGCAGGTACGACGCGTTGACGGCGTCCTGCTGACCGATGCGGTGGCAGCGGTCCTCGGCCTGGTCGTGCTTGGCCGGCGTCCAGTCCAGCTCCAGGAAGGCGACGTTCGAGGCGCGCGTCAGTGTCAGCCCCTGACCCGCGACCTCCAGCGAGCAGACGATCAGCTGGTTGTGGCCGTCGTCGGGCTCCTGGAAAGCGCGCAGCGACGCATCGCGGGCGGCGTGACTGTCCTGGCCGAGAATGTGCAGCGCGCCCGGAAACCGCTCGAGCACCGCGCGCTGGATCTCGCGGTGGCGGGCGAACACGACCAGGCGCTCGCCGGAGCTGGCGAAGTCGTGGATCCAGGCGAGCGCCCCGTGCAGCTTGCCGCGGGCGGCGAGCAGCTTGAGCGCGTTCAGGCGCACCAAACGCTCGGCGCGCAACGCCGCGGCCACCTTCGCGTCAAGCTCCCCGAGGTCGAGCGGCTGGCTCTGCAGCCACGCGATCACGTCGCGCTCGGCGAGACGGTACTCCGGCTCGTTGTCCAGCTCGATCGGCACCACCGCGCGCGTCTTGGCCGGCAGCTGCGGCAGCACGTCGGCCTTCAGGCGGCGCACGAAACAGCGGGCACGCAGATGCCAGTGAAGCCGCAGGTGGGCGTCCGGCCCGCGAAAGCGCCGCCCGAACTGCACGCCCGACCCGAAGTCGCGCAGTCGCCCGATCAGACGCAGCTGCGCAATCAACTCCGGCGGACGGTTCATCACCGGGGTGCCGGTGAGCGCCAGCACGAGACCGTCCACCGGCACGGCCGCCGCGAGCCGCTGCGCGGCCTGGGTGCGCTTCGCGCCGGAGTTCTTGCAGAAATGCGACTCGTCGAGCACCAGCGCGCGGGGAGCCAGCGCCGACAGCTCCGCCTGGCGGGCAGCGAGGATGTCGTAGTTGACGAGCGTGATGTCCGCCGGCGTGTTCGCGAGCGTGGCGTCGATGCTGTGCGCGGCGAGCGCCTCGCGTGCGGCTGTGGCCTCCAGCGCGGCGCCGTCCTTGCGCGCGGCGGCGCCGTCCTTGCGCGCGGCGGCGCCGTCCTTGCGCGCGGCGGCGCCGTCCTTGCGCGCGGCGGCAGCGTCACACGCGTCGGCGGCGGCCTCGTGCGCGACGCCGCCCAGGATGGGCGCCCACCCGTTGGCGCGCGTGCCGCTGAGCACGCGCACGCCGCGCCCCGGCAGCCAGCGCTCGATCTCGCGTAACCAGTTGAGCTTGAGACTCGCGGGACAGACGACGACGGCGGGGTAGGCGCCGTCGGCCTCCAGCGCCGCCAGCGCCTCGATCGTCTTGCCGAGCCCCTGCTCGTCGGCGAGGAACGCGCGGCGCTGGCGCAGCAGGTAGCGCACGCCCGCGCGCTGGAACGGCTTGAGCGCTCCGCCCAGCCCCGGTACCTCCAGCTCGGCGTCGGTCGCAGCCGAAAGCTCGACCAGGCCCGCCGCGTGGGCGTGCTGCTCGCGGATCTCCTGCAAGGCCGCCAGCGCCTGCGGATCGACCCAGGTTCCGTGCTCGGCGAGGAACCCGTCGAGCACGGGCACACAGAACGGGTCGGCGCGCAGCGCCGGCAGCCGCGCGTGCTCGCGTCGGGCGCCCCGCTGCGGCTTAGGCAGGTACGCCCCGGCGAGCGCCGCGAAGGCCTCCAGCTGCTCCGGTTCGTGGCCGGGCGCGAGCACGAACGTCGGCTCGTCGTGCAGCGGGGAAAGCTCGAGCGCCGCGGGTGGCGCCGGGCGTCCCTCGCGCAGCGCGGCGACACAGCGCCGGGCGGCCGGGCTGATCCAGCCGCGCAGGCCGTCCTCGATCAGCTCCCAGTTGGCCGCCGTGAGCGGCACGGTCGCGCCACCGGGCACGCTCGTGGCGTACTCGCGCACGTCGGGCGGCAGCCGCGCGACGTCGCCGAGCAGCAGGAAGACCGGCGCCTGCCGGGAACCGGCGACCTCGATCGTGCCGCGCCACTCGGTGGCGCGCGCGAGCCACTGCGCCACGCGCGGATCGACGCTCGCGGGCTCGATCTGCTCGAGCAGCGCCGCCAGCTGCCGCGCATCGGGCTCGGCCGCCGCGAGCGCGAAGGTCCCGCCCACCGCATCCCCCGCGCGCAGCCCGGCACGACCGGCGAGCACGCGCGCGAGCGGTGTGTGCTCGGCGGCGAGCACGATCCAGTGCCCACCGCGACGGTCGCGGCGGAACTCGACGTCGTGCCCGGCTCCGCTCGCCGTGGACGCGAGCGATCCCTGGCGCACACCCTGCGTCGCTTCGCGCGAGCCGCCAAGCGACGCCCCGCCGAGCACGGCGCCCTCGCCGGTGCCGCCGCGCTGCAGCTCACGCAGCGCCTCGCGCGCGCCCTCGGTGAGTCGCACAGGCGCGCTCCGCTCCTCCAGCGCCGCCACGAGCGCCGCGGCCCGGTCGTCGAGCGGGACCAGCGCGCGCCCGATCGTCGGCAGGCTGTAGCCATCGGGGTGCTCGAGCAGCGTCGCAGCCAGTTCCGGGGCGGCGTCGGTGGCGAAGCTCAGCCACCACTCGCCGTCGGGGCGCGCCAGATCGAGCACGCATTCGCCCGCCCGCCGCCGTGCGCGCCGGCGTGCCAGCGTGCGCGCAAGCTCGCCGCTGACCTGTGGCTCCTCGGGGAGGCTGGCCAGCAGGCGCGCCAGCGCCTCGGCGCTTTCGGGGTCGAGCGGCAGGCACCACGCGCGCGCCTCCGGGTCCCAGCGCCGCCCGGGAATCGCGCGCAGCAGCTGCCGCAGGCGCTCGTCGAAGGGAAAGCGCAGAACGGCCTCGCCGGAGACGATCGAAGCGCGGAAGGCAGACACGCGGCCCCACGATAGGCGTCCGCGGGGATGCAACGCTGCGGCGCACGCAAAACGCCTGCACAGCACGATCCGTCCGTGCCGTGGCGCAGGATGCCGGGCTCTTTGCGAGTGCCGAGTCCGACATCCCCGCCCGCGCCCGCAGGCCCCTCCCAGCTTGCGCCCGCGGGCCCCTCCCAGCTTGCGCCCGCAGGCCCACCCCGGCCTGTGCCCGCGGACCCGCTCCAGACTGCGTCCGCAGGCCTGCTCCAGCCTGCGTCCGTCGGCCCCTCTCAGCTCGTGCACACGGGCTCACCCGAGCCGATGCCCGCAGACCGACCGCCATCGCCACCGCCGCCCGAGCAGCCGCGCAGCACAGGCCCGGGCGCGGGCACGCACCGCCGCCGCACCGCAGCCGGCGGTCAGGCCCCACTGCGCATGTGGCAACACCAGGCGCTCGGGCAGCTGGCCGGCTGGCAGCACGGCCCGTTTCTGATCTCGGCGGCGCCCGGGGCGGGCAAGACGCGCCCGGCGCTCGAGCTGGCGCGAGAGCTGCTCGAGCGCCGCGCGGTCGGGCGCGTGGCGGTGCTATGTCCGACGACCCCGCTCACGCGCCAGTGGGCGGCTGCGGCGGCGTCGCTGGGCGTGCAACTGGTACCCGACGCGCCCGGCGCGCGGCCGCCGCGCGACTTCCACGGCGTGGCGGTCACCTATGCGCGCGTGGCCGGCGATCCGCGCGCCTGGGCGGCACAGGCCGACGACGGGCTGCTGGTGATCGCCGACGAGGCGCACCACCTCGGCGAGGAGCTGTCGTGGGGGGAGTCCTTCGCGCGCGCCTTCGCGCGCGCGCCGCGCTGGCTGCTGCTGTCGGGAACGCCCTTCCGCTCGGACGCGACCGCGATCCCGGGCGTGCGCTACGACGCCGAGGGCCTGGCGGTGCCGGACGTCACCTACGACTACGCAGACGCCGTGCGCGACGGCGTTTGCCGGCCGGTGGCGTTCGTGACATTCGACGGCACGCTCTCCTGGCGCAGCGGCGAGGACGTGATCGAATCCTCCTTCGAGACGGTCCTCAGCGCGCGCGAGGCCGCACGGCGCTACCGCACCGCGATCTCCACCGAGCTGCCCGACGGGCTGGCGCGCATCCTGCGCGAGGCCGACGCGAAGCTGCGGGCGCTGCGTGCCGAGGGCCACCGCGACGCCGGCGGCCTGGTGGTGGCCGCCGACGGCGCGCACGCGCGGCGAGTCGCCCGGCTGCTCGGCGAGGCGACCGGGCAGCCGCCGGTGGTCGTCTTGCACACCGAGGCGCGCGCCGCGCGCAAGCTGGCCGATTTCAGGGATTCGCGCGAGCCGTGGATCGTCGCGGTCAACATGGTCTCCGAGGGTGTCGACATCCCGCGGCTGCGCGTCGGGGTGTACGCCACGGCAGCGAAGACCCCGCTCGTGTTCCGCCAGATCGTGGGGCGCTTCGTGCGCACGATCCCCGGGCGCACGCCCGAACCGAGCTGGGTCTACCTGCCGGCCGACCCGGTGCTGCGCACGCACGCGGCGCAAGTCGAGCGCGAGGTGCGCGTCGCGCTGCGCTCGAACGACCCGCAGCAGGACGCGCTCGAGGAGCCGCGCGAGCGCCGCGCGAGCGAGCCCTCGCCCGCCGCGGACTTCGTCCCGCTGGACGCCCAGTTCGCCGCACAGATGACGCTGTTCGGCCCGCCGCCGCAGGCCGCAACCACCAGTGCCGGCGCTCCGGCCCCCGACCCACGCGTCGAGCGGGCGCACGCGAACCCATCCCCGGCCGGCGCGCCAGCGCCGGCCCCCTCCATCCCGATCCCCTCGCCCCCGGACCCCCCCGCACCCCGGGCGGCCTTCGAACGGCGGGCGAACCTGCGCGCCGAGCGCAGCCGCCTGGTCGCCGACCTGCAGCGGCGCAGCAACACCAGCCACCGCGAGATCAACGCCTGGCTGAACCGCGCCGTCGGCGTGCAGCGCGTGGAGGACGCGAGCATCGCGCAGCTCGAACACTCGATCGACACGCTCGTCAAGGAGCTTTCACGTCGTAGCCGCGGCTGAGATGTGAGACTGTCGCCGATGCAGGCGAATCGGCTGCGGGTCGCCGCGGTGGGGCATGTCGAGTGGGTCCGGTTCGCGCGCGTCCCCCACGTGCCGTCGGCCGGCGAGGTACTGCACGCGCGCGACCCGTTCGACGAGCCGGCCGGCGGCGGCGCGGTGGCGGCCGTACAGCTCGCGCGCCTGGCGGGCAGCGCGCTGCTGCTGACGGCGCTGGGCACCGACGAGCACGGGCATCGCACGCCGCTACGCCTGGAGCAGCTGGACGTGGAGGTACACGCGGCGGCGCGCTCCCAGCCGACGCGTGGGGCGGTGACGCTGGTAGACGACGCGGGCGAGCGCACGATCACGACGTTCGGGCCGCGGCTGGAGCCCTACGGCAGCGACCGCGAGCTGCCGTGGGAGCGTCTCGCCGAGACGGACGCCGTTTACTTCACCGCCGGCGATCCGCAGGCGCTGCGAGCAGCGCGCGGCGCGCGCGTACTGGTCGCCAGCCCGCGGGCGGTGCACGCGCTCGGGCACGGCGTCACCCTGGACGCGCTCGTGCTCAGCGCCGACGACGCAATCGAGCGCGGCGAGGCACACGACGCGCTCGGCGAAGCGGAGCTGGTCGTCGTGACCGAGGGCGCGCGCGGTGGCTCCTACCGCACGCGCGACGGCACAGAGGGCCGCTGGCAGGCGAGCCCGCCGCCCGGGCCGATCGTCGACTCATACGGCTGCGGCGACTCCTTCGCGGCAGGACTCACCTATGGCCTTGGCGCCGGCCTGTCCGTCCCCGACGCGCTTGCCCTCGCGGCACGCTGCGGAGCCGCCTGCCTGACCGGCCGCGGCCCCTACGAGCGCCAGCTCAAGGCCCCTACGGGCACCAGCTCGAGCTACCGCTAACCACCTAGCCGATAGGCCACCAGCGCCGGCCGCTGGCCTTCGGCGAGCGCCACCCCCGCGGGCGCGATCAGCGTGTCGCCCGCGACGGACACCCCCGTGTTGGTGCCCGCGGGGAGCTGTTTTTCCCAGACGAGCTTGCCGCTCGTGGCGTTGAGCGCCATAAGTTTGCCTTCGAAGTCGGTGGCGAACACGACGTCGTTGACGGCCGTGACAGCCCCGAACGGGGCCGACGGCAGTTTCCGATTCCACTCGACCGCCCCCGTGGCGAGGTCGAGCGCGACCAGTTCACCGCCTCCGGGCCCAGCTTCCTGTGGTTCGGTCTGGCTGGTGTACGACACGGGGTGGTTGACGACCGGCACGAACACGCTCGAGCCGTTGCTGGCCATCGGCGCGATCACGCCCCCGAGCAGCCCTGGGTAGACCGTCGCGCCCAGGTGCAGCCTGGAGTCTTCGTGACGCATCGCATACAGCCCGTCGTTGTCGTGGCCGTTGTGGATGCCCACCGCGCGCTTCCACAGCAGCCTGCCCGTCGCCGCGTCGAGCACGATCACGAAACCGCCCTTGCCCGCGGCGATCACCACTTCGCGGCCGCCGATATGCGCGAGGATTGGCGGGTCCTGGAGGTCGTGGTCGTAGAGGTCGTGCGGCGTGAGCTGGTAGTACCACTCCAGCCGGCCCGTGCTCGCGTCGAGCTTGACGATCGAGTCGGTGTACAGGTTCGGACCAGGGCGGCTCGACCCCCACGGGAACTGTTCGGTGCCGGGGAACGGCCCGGGGTTGCCGGTGCCGATGTACATCGACCCGTGTTCGTCGAACGCGGGCGGGTACCACACGCCGCCGCCCGAGTTGATGCTCGTGTTCGCCGGCGACCACAGGTCTTCGGGTGCCGTGTCGAAATGCCACAGCCGGCGCCCGGTCTTCGCTTCCAGCGCCCACAGGATCCCCACCGCGTCGCCGCCGTAGAACTTGTTGTTGTTGCCCGGCACCGTCGAGACGTAGACGATCCCTTCGTGGTATCCCGGCGCCATGTCGATGCCCTCATGGGCGTTACGCACGAGCGTCACCGACCACAGCAGGTTGCCGGTCTTCTGTTCGAGCGCGAACGCCGCCGTCGCGGTGGCGCCAAAGACGCGCCCGCCCTGGACGACGATCCCATTCGGACCTTGGTCGGGCGATTCGAACGATTTCGTCCAAATCGCCTTGCCGGTCTGGGCGTCGATCGCCTGGACGTTGGAGGCGAGATCCTGCGAGTAGACGACCCCGCCGCTGACGATCGGCGTCGAGGAGTAGCTGCCGTACTGGCTGCGCGCGCTCAGCGGCAGCGTCCATGCCTGCACAAGCCGCGGCAGCGACGCTTCGTCGATCGGACCGCTCACGTCGCGGGTGTTGGTCGTGTCGACGTTGGGGTAGCCCGTCCCCGTCAACGGCGGATGGCTCGCCGAAGAGGATGAGCCCAGTGCGATCGCCACCGCGACCACGATCACGACGAGCAGCGCGCCGGCAGCCAGCCAGCGCGCCCGCGCAGGACGCCTGAGCCACGCGGGAGTCTCGCGCGCGCGGCGTGGGCGCACGGGGCGGCGGGTCTGGTTGCGGCGAGCCTGCGCGCGGCGGGCTTGACGCGATGGCGAGGGCATCTATACGACCTCCGTTGTTGTTATCGGGACCTGACTTGCGAGCGCGCCCGGGTCGAGCAGCAGCGGCGCGAGCACACGATTGGCGAGCAGCCCCATACAGCCGAGGTTGGCGAAGCCGGGACCCTGACTGAGGGCGGCGAGTCCGGGGATGTGCAGGCGCGGGGCCATGCCCTGCAGCTCCAGGAAGCGTCCGATCGGGATCTCCGCCGCCGACACCGCGTCCCACACAGGCCCGACGCGGCGCTCGATCTCGGCGCGGACCGCCACGGGAAACAGCCCGCGCAACTGCTCGAGCAGATCGAATCCCGTGCAGTTGACGACATAATCGTGACGCGCGCACGCAGCGCCCTCGCCCGCGAAATACTCCAGCGAAAGCGCACCCTCGCCACCGCCGACGGCGACCCGCGCGACACGCCCCAGCACGAACTGCACGCAGTCATCATGAGAGAACTTGGCGAGCGAGCCGGCGTCGAACACGCCACGGTCGCAGTGTTTGACGAACTCACGGCGTGTCTGCAGGTCCAGCGCGCTCCAGCCGATCTCGTCGGGATTCGAGAACACGCGGTTCTCGAGGAAGCTCTCGCCGCGGCTCAGCGGCAGGCCCGGTGTGTAGACGGTGAGCTGGGCCTCGGGCCGGAACGACCGCAGGAACGCGACACAGCTGAGCGCGCTCTCGCCGCCGCCGACGATCCCGATGTCACACGGCTCGCCGCGGGGGATGCGCGCGAACTCGCTGCGCCGGCTGTCGCAGTGAAAGATCCGCGGCGCCGCGTCGGGGACGTGCGCGAGCAGGCGGTGCACGCCGGGGCCGGTCAGCGCGATCGCCCGCCCCTCGTAGCGCCGCGGCCCGTCCGGGGCCGCGACGTCGACGGCCCAGCGCTCGGCGTCCGCCAGCAGCGACACCTGGGTGACGCGCGCGTGCACCAGCTCGACGCCCTCGCGGGCGCGCGCCAGCACCCATGCCAGGTAGCGCCCGTAGTCGCGGTGCTGCACGGCGGGCGAGCCGGCGTTCACCCAGCGGGCGTACTCCCCCCGGTCGACCAAGTACTGCTGCCAGCAGAACGACATCATCGCGCGATCGATCGCGCCGCCCGCGTCCCCGAAGACGTCGCGGCTTTCGTAGGGAAAGCCGATGTCCTTGATCGGCGTGATCGCCAGTGGCTCTTCGCCGGAGGTCATCCCGTTGCGGCCCGACCACGATGCCGCCGGTTCGGTGGCCTCGACGATCCTCAAGCGCACCGAGCCCAGCCCAAGGCTGTTGAGGACGTGCACCTTGGTCGCGATCGCCGCCGCCTTGGCGCCGGCGCCGACGACGATCAGGTCGGCCGCCGCCACGCCGTCGCGGTCCTCGACGATCAGGCCGTCGTGGCCCCTCACCATCATCTCGCCACGGTCCTCGCCCGTCCTGCCACGGTCCTCCCCGATCACGCCGCGGTCGCCCTCGCCCATCCCGCAGCGGTCCCTGCCGATCACGCCGCCGCGCCCGTCGGCTCCGGGGTACGCGCAAGCCGCGCGCTCGCCGGCGAGTCGCGCCGGCGCACGACCACGGCGAGCGCGCGGTGCTCGGGCACAAACGCAATCGAGCTGCGCGCCACGCGCTCCGAGCGCGCCTGGGCGGGCGCCAACTCGACCTCGCCCAGCACCGCGCCGATCGCCTGCTTCATCTCCAGCAACGCGAAGCTCGCCGCCAGACAGCGGCGGGTGCCCCCGCCGAACGGCAGCCACGTGTAGGTGCCGGGAGCGCTTGCCAGGAAACGCTCCGGCAGGAAGCGGTGCGGCTCAGGGTAGACCTCGGGGTCGCGGTGGACCAGGTACACGCAGGGAGCGACGGTGGCGCCGGCGGGAACCGCGTGGCCACCAAGCCGCATCGGCGCCAGCAGGCGCCGCACGACGATTGGCACAGGTGGGCACAGGCGCAACGTCTCCCTGAGCACCGCGTCCATGTAGGACTCCTCGACGTCCAGGTCGACCTCGGCGCGCAAACGGGCCAGCTTCTCGGGGTGGCGCAGCAAACGCTCGAACGCCCACGCCAGCGAGGAGGAGGTGGGCCCGTCGACGAGCAGCGTGATCAGTTCGTCGCGCAGCTCCTGGTCACTGAGCGGCGAGCCGTCCTCCTGGTGGGCGCGCTCGAGCATCGCGACGATGTCCTTGCGCTCGCCGTCGGCCTCCCCCCGCGTGACGCGCGCTGCGCGCCGCCGGCGAACCTCCTCGAGCACGGCCTGCTCGGCGGCGTCCATCAGCGCCCGGAACTCTGGGTTGCGCACCATCGCGCGCGGGCCGATGGCCGCCAGCAGCGTCAGGCGGCGAGGGACGTTCATCCACTCGGTCAGCGCACGCAGCAGCTCGCGCAGTTTGAGCAGGCGATCGCTGTCCAGCTCACCGAAGACGGCGCGCATAATCACGGTGAGGGTGATGTCCTGCATGCGCGGCCACAGCGCGAAGGGCTCGCCGACCGGCCAGCTCCGTGCCTCCTCCCGGGCGACCGCGGCGGTGACGGACCCGTACTGCTCCATCAGACGGCCGTGGAAGGAGGGCAGCATCCGCCGGCGGTGCGCCATGTGCTCGGGCTCTTCGAGCAGCATCACCGAGCGCGAGCCAAGGATCGGTCCGAGCAAGCTGTTCGCTTCACCGACGCCGAGTAGCGCGGACTCGGTGGTGAATACGCGCTTGACGTCCTCCGGGTTGCACAGGAAGACCCAAGTGCCGGCGTGCCGGATTCGCAGTGTGAAGGTGTCACCGTAGCGCGCCTGGCAGCGCTGCATGAACGAAAGCGGCCGCTCGGCCCAGCCGACGGCCTGCAGTGCGCTCGGCATACGCGGCCCAGGCGGCAGCCGCGCGCGGCGCGGACGGCCGCGCGTGTGTGGAAGCAGTTTGCGATTCATGTTTCCGTCTTGAGCCTCGAGTTGATGTTTCTCTCCCCGGCCGCAGGCGCCGATGTTTCTTTCTTCACCACCTGACCGCGCCCTCGGTCCACCTTGATTTCCGCTTGAAGAAGCCACTTTCGAGCGCATACGACCCCCGCTCGCGAGTGCTAGCGCTTTTCAAAAGACCCAACGAAGTTATCGTAGCTGGTAGGGTCTGCTCACATATTCGACTGCGCAAAACGGCCCCGGCCACCGGCGAGTCGGGCATGAGACTGGCAGGGCACCAGTACCTTAATCGGTTAAAGGGGCGGCCTTAAACGCCGTTGATCCGGGTTCGAGCCCCGGCTGGTGCATCGACAAAAGCGCGAACCGATTTGGAGTCACCGTCAGGCTGTGATGAGCGCGAATATCTTTGACTACTTCGAGGAAGCGCCGATGCTGGGCGACAACGGCGCCCGCTGGGCGGCGCGCGCCCCGCGGCGCCCGCAGCGGCGCTACGACCTCAAGCTCGTGCCGCGCCTGCCCGCGTGGGAGGAGGACCCCGAGTCGCTGCGCGCGCTGCGCCAGCTCGAACACGAGCCGTGGGTGCAGAGCATCAAGCGCAGCAGAGGCGGGGTGACGCTGCGACTCGCCGACAGCTGGGTCGAGACGACGGGCGCCGGCCTGGAGGCGGGCGCCGGTGCGGAGGCCGCGCTGTCCGACCTGGCTCTCGGGCGGCGCTTCTCGGTGCAGTTCTGGGACGCGAACGCAACCAAGGCGCTGCACGTGGGTCATCTGCGCAACCTCGCGATCGGCAACGCGATCGCCGCGGCGCTCGCGCAGGCGGGCGGCCAGGTGGAGCGGCGCAGCCTGATCTCCGACGCGGGGCGCAGCATGGGCGAGGCGATGGCGGGCGTGATGAATAGCGGCCGCCACGCGCACGCGTGGCTCGAAGGCGACGAAAAGAGCGACCACTTCGTCGGCGTCTGCTACGCCGACTACGTCGCGGCGGGAGCCGGCTTCGGCGGCCCAGAGGTCGAGGAGTACCCCGAGGACTCGCTGACACGGGAGCTGACGCTGCGCGGCGACGCCGCCGACGAGCTGCTCAAACGGGTGCTCGCCGGCGAACGCTCTGCCCTGGAGCTTTGGTACAAGACGCGCGCTTGGGTGATCTCCGGCCAGCGCAAGACGCTGGCCCGCCTGGGGATCGCCTTCGACCGCGTCTTCTTCGAGTCGGACTTCCTCGAGGAGGCTGCGCAGCTGACGGCGACGGGCCTGCGCGACGGGCGTCTGCGCCGCCGCGAGGACGGCGTCGTGGTCTACTCCACGGGCCTGGAGGACTTCGAGGAGTTCCCGCTCGTCCGCGCCGACGGCGTGCCGACGCAGCACATGCGGGCGCTCGCGTACTGGATGACCGCGCCGGACCTCGGCGAGATGACCTCGATGCAGGTGTGCGGCACCGAGTGGGTCTCGCACGTGACCTGCCGGCGCAAGCTGATGGACGAGCTGCTGCCCGCCGCGAACGGCAGCCCGCAGGGCGGGCGCGTTCCAATCCACCCCACGCGCGACATCTTCAACGGGATGGTCGCCCACCAGAAGCGCGCGGTGGCCTCCAGCGAGGGCGCACAGCTGATCGACGAGCTGACCGAATGGATCGAGGCGCAGATCGACGAGGACCCGCGCCGGCGCGAGGTGCGCCGGCGCCACCCGGCCCCCGAACGCGTCGCGGCGCAGGTGGCGCTCGGCTACTTCCTGCCCTACCCGGTCGCGCCGCGCGTGGACTTCAACCAGGACCGCCTGCTCGGCGACGGCGACAGCCTGGGCTGGGATCTCGCGCGGGCCCGCGCCCACCAGGGTCGCGGCCGCGAGCGGGCCGCAGGCGCAGCGGCGCCGGCGGGCAGGCTGCGACCGGCGGAGGACCCCGCCTACCGCTTCGCGGTGGTGCAGTCCGAGCTGTACCGCCGCTACCTGCGCCTGGCGGTGGAGCGCTTCGACGTGCGCCCGCTGGCGCACTATCTCAGGCACCTGGCGCGCTGGCACCTGGAAGGCGAACGCGGGGAGCACGTGCAGCGCATCGTGCAGACGCTGCTGGAACGCAGCGCGCGCGGGCTCGGGCTGGAGGCGCCACGGTGAAGACGCTGCTCGTCGACAACTACGACTCCTACACCTACAACGTCTTCCACCTGCTCGCGGCGGTCTCCGGCGAGGAGCCGATCGTGGTGCACAACAACATGGTCTCCTGGCGGGCGCTCTCGCGCTGGGACTTCAACGCGGTCGTGCTCTCACCCGGGCCGGGGCGCCCGGAACGCTGGCACGACTTTGGCGTGTGCGCGGACATCCTGCGCAGCAGCGAGATCCCCGTGCTCGGCGTGTGCCTCGGCCACCAGGGGCTTGGGCACGTGCTCAGCGGGATGGTGGCAAGCGCGCCGATGGCGATGCACGGGCGCCTCAGCCGCGTCAGACACCTCGGCGCCGGCCTGTTCGCCGGCATCCCGCAGGACTTCTCGGTGGTGCGCTACCACTCGCTCGCGGTCAGCGGTCCGCTCGGCCCCGAAGGACGCGTCACGGCGTGGACGAGCGACGGCGTCGTGATGGGCATCGAACACCGCCGCCGCCCGATGTGGGGTGTGCAGTTTCACCCGGAGTCGATCGCGACCGAGCACGGGTTGGCGCTCGTGGAGAACTTCTACGCGCTCGCACGCCACCGCCGCGCGCCGCGCGCCGCGCGTACCCTGCGGCCGCCGGCGCCGCCGCGCCGCACGCGCACGCGGCAGGCACCGAACGCGCGCCAGGTCAAGCTGCGGGTGCGCACGATCGCAGGCGAGCCGTGCACCGAGCGCGTGTTCGAAGCGCTGTTCGCAAGCGCGCGCGAGGCGTTCTGGCTTGACAGCGCCGACGCCCCGACGCCCCTGGCGCAGTGCTCCTACATGGGCACCAGCGCCGGCCCGGAGCGCTGCGTGCTCGAATACGACCTCGGCGCCGGCAAGGTCGAGCTGCGCGGCGCAGATGGGAGCAGCAGCACCGAGTACCGCTCGGTCTTCGACGTGCTCGACAGCGAGCTGGCGGCGCGCCGGCTGCCGTGCGCGCCGCCGCAGGTGCGCGGCCTGCTGGGCGGTTTCGTGGGCTATCTCGGCTACGAGTGCAAGGCCGACTGCGGCTCGCCCGACGTGCACCGCTCCGATCTACCCGACGCGCTGCTGATGCTCGCCAACCGCCTCGTCGCGGTCGATCACGTGCAGCACAACACGCACGTGCTGGCGCTCTGCGAGCAGGACGACCTCGACGCGGACCGCTGGCTGGAGGAAGCCGAGCAGGTGGTGCGCGCCACGCTCGCCGCCGAGCCGACCGGCGCAGTGCCGCCCGCGGAAACGCGAGCCGCGCGCGCGCCGGCGCCCGACACCGGCCCGGCGGAGCCGGTCGTGTTCCGCTGCGGGCGTGGGCGCGAGCAGTACCTGGCGGACATCGAGCGTTGCCAGGCGGAGCTGGCGGCGGGCGAGTCCTACGAGGTGTGCCTGACCGACCAGATCTCGACCAGCGCGCAGCCCGATCCGTGGGAGCTGTACCGGTTGCTGCGCCGCCGCAACCCGGCGCCGTTCGCGGCGTACCTGAGGTTTGGCGAGATCGCGATCGTCAGCTCCTCGCCGGAGCGCTTCCTGTCGGTCGACCGCGAGCGCCGGGTGCAGGCGCGCCCGATCAAGGGAACGACCTCGCGGCACAGCGACCCGGCCGAGGACGTGCGCGTGCGCGAGGAGCTGGCACGCGACGAAAAGACGTACGCCGAGCACCTGATGATCGTCGACCTGCTGCGCAACGACCTGGGACGGGTGTGCGAGGTGGACAGCGTGCGCGTGCCCGAGCTGATGGTGGTCGAGCCCTACGCGACCGTGCACCAGCTGGTCTCGACGATCACAGGCGTGCTCGAACGCGAGCGCACGTCGGTTGACTGCGTGCGAGCGTGCTTCCCGGGCGGCTCGATGACGGGCGCGCCGAAGCTGCGCACGATGGACATCATCGACGACATCGAGCGCGAGGCGCGAGGCGTGTACTCGGGCGCGCTCGGCTACTTCGGCCTCGACGGCGTCGTCGACTTGAGCATCGTGATCCGCACGATCGTGCTGCGTCCCGGCCTGACGACAATCGGCGCGGGCGGCGCGATCGTGATGCAGTCCGACCCGGTCGAGGAGTTCGACGAGCTACTGCTCAAGGCACGCGCGCCGATGGCGGCGATCGCGCGCGCGACCACGGGCAGCGACGAGCGCGAGGCGTGGACCGTCGCGCTCGAGCCCTCGCTGGGGATGGCCGAGGCGGCGTAGACCGATGAGCGACCCGGCGACAGGCGGTGCGCAGATAACGCCGACGGCAGCCATTTGCGCCCGCGCACGCGCGCACGCGTCCGTGCGCACACACGAATGGCACGTGCGCGAAGCAACACCCACAGACCTCACAACGCTCGCACGGGCCGTCGCGGAGCTGCTGCGCGAGCTGGGCAGCACACCTCCGCCGACGGCGGCGATCGAGGCGGCGGCGCGGGAGCTGGTCGAGAACCCGCGCGCGGGGGCGCTGCTGGTGGCGGTTGCGGAAGGGGAGATCGTCGGCGTGCTCGGGGCGAGCTGGCAGAGCGCGCTGCACGTGCCGGGCCGCTACGCCCTGATCCAGGACCTGTGGGTGGCGCGCGCCTGGCGCAGCCGTGCGATCGGGGGCGCGCTGCTCGATGCGCTGTTCGAGCTGGCCCGCGCGCAGGGTATGCCCCGCGTGGAGGTGGGGCTGCCGCGGGAGAGCTTCGCGGCGATCGCAGCGACGCGCGCGTTCTACCGCGCGAACGGCTTCGAGCCGCTTGGCGAACGGATGCGGCGGCGCCTGGCATGAGCGCGCAGCGGCGCATGGTGATGGTGCGCCAGCGCCACGGGCGCGGCGGCGCGGTGCCGTGGATCCTCGACGAGCGTGGGCGCAGGACGCCCGGCTACGACGACGGGCGGCGCGTGGCGGAGGTCGAGGAAGGGCTCGAACGCCACCGGGGGGTGCGCGCGCAGATGGCGGATGCGAGCGAAGAGGAGATCGAGCAGGTGCTGCGCGCCTCGCACGAACCCGGGTACCTGGCGGCGCTGGCGGGGGTGCGCGGCCGCGAGCCGGTGCTGGTGCCCGGGCTGGCCGAACCGGGGCTCGAGCCCGACACGCCCGTCTGCGCGCAGGCGGTCGCGACTGCGCGCGAGGGCGTGGCGACGGCGATCGCCGCGGCACGGTGCGTCGCGGCGGGAGAGCGCTTCGGCTACGCGCTGTGCCGGCCGCCGGGCCACCACGCGGGGCCGGGGTGGCTGGGTGGGTATTGCTACCTGAACAACGCGGTCGCGGCGACGCGGACGCTGCACGGCGCGGGCGCAAGCAGCGTGGCGATCGTCGACCTCGACCTGCACTACCCGAATGGGACCGCGGCGCTCGTGGAGCGGATGAGCGATACGCAGCTGCACTCGCTGCACGGCAGCACCGGTGCGAACCTGCCATGGCGGCGCGTGCGGGCGCACAGCGAGCGCGAGCACCTGGTGACCTTCAGGAGCACGCCCCGACCCGCCGTTTATCTGGCTGCGCTCGCCGAGTCGCTGCGCGCGCTCGAGGCGGACACGGACGCGATCGTGCTGTCGCTGGGCTACGACACGGTGCAGGGCGATCCGCACGGCGCCTGGGACTTCGAGGCGGGTGTCTTCCGTGACGTCGGCGAGTTGCTCGCAGGCACGGGCGTGCCGGTGTGCGTCGTGCAGGAGGGCGGCTATGCGCTGGGCGCGCTTGCACGGTGCAGCCACGCGTTCGCCGTCGGCCTTTTGGATGGGAGCGACCGGTGAGCAGACCCGGTGCACAGGCGCGCTCCGAGCGGCCCGTTGCGCCCGAGCCCGCCGCGAGCGGGGCATCCGGCACGGCAGCCGCGCCTGGGACGAGCGGCTTGGAGCCCTTCCGCCGGCGCCTGGACGCGATCGACGAGCAGGTGGCGCAGCTGTTCGGGGAGCGCTTTGACATCTGCCGCGAAATCGCGGCGTACAAGCAGGCGCACGAGATACCGATGATGCAGCCGGGACGCGTGGCGGAGGTGCGCGCGCGCTACCTGGCACGCGGCGCAGAGGTGGATCTGCCGGAGGACTTCACGGCGGCGCTGTTCGAGCTGCTGATCGGCGCTACGTGCAAGCTCGAGGACGAGCTGATGGCTGCCACCGCAGATGGGCACGCCCGGCAATCCAGAGTCGCGACGGCGCCCGGCACGGAGGGCGAGCGCTGATGCGCCCGACGTTCATCACGCTCGGGCCAGCGGGCACGTGCCACGAGAACGCGCTACGCCGCTACCTCGACTTCCAGGAGCTGCACGACTTCGAGATCGTGCTCGTCGAAGACCTGCTGGGGGCGATCGAGCGGGTGCGCGACGAGCGCAACACGTTCCTCGTGCAGTGCAGCGCGCACCTGCAGGTGCATCTGGTGACCGAGCGCTACCACGAGGACGTGTTCGTGGTCGACACGTTCCTCTACCCGACCAAGGCGCTCGCGCTGCTCGTGCGCAGGGACGTCGCGCAGCCCCGCAGTTTGGGGATCGTCTCCGCGACGAAGGGATACCTGGATCTCGGGCGCTGGGAGACGGTGATCGACGAGCCCTCCAAGCCGGTCGTCGCGCGCCACCTGCTCGCCGGGCGCTACGACGCGGGACTCACCCACGCCCACCATGCCGAGGAAAACCCGGAGGTGCTGCGCACCGTGGAGCTGTATGGCGCGGTCGACACGACGTGGGTGGTGTACGGGCCGCGCAAGCGCTTCCGCGGCGAGGTGATCGGGATGCGCGCGCCGTGGCTGTTCGGCGGCGAGAGCGACGCGGGGCGTCCGCCGGTTCAGGCCGGGACCGCGTCGGGCACGACCAGCCCGACGTCCTCCTCCGACCCGCCGTCCTCCTCCGCGTCGTCCTCGACCGCCGCGCCCATCTCGAGGACCTGAGTCGCCGGTCCCGACGGGCCGCTCACCGCATCGCCCACCCCACCCGCGGCGGCGCCGTCAAGCAGCCGCGCGAACTTGGTCGGCGTGTCGTGGTCGGGCAGCGGCGAGTAGAGGATCAGGCGCTGCTCGAGCGCCTCGGCGGGGTGGAAGACGGCGTGCGAGAAGGCGAGCATGCCGACGTCGGGGTGGCGCAGCTCCTTGCGGCCCTCGCCGCCGCGCGCGACCTCGTGGCGCTTCCGGGCACGGCAGAACTCGGGGCTCGACTGGCGCAGCGCGTGGATCAGCTGCTCGAACTGCGGGTCGCCGAGGTAGCCTGCGCTGTCGGCGCGGAACTTCGCGACCAAAAGCCGCGAGCCGCGCTCCCAGTCGGCGAACATCTCGCGCCGGCGGGGATCCATGAACGTCAGCCAGGCGTGGTTGCGCGAGCCGCGCGGGACGCGCGCGAGATCGCCGAACCGCGCAGTCGCGGCGGCGTTCCACGCGAGGTAGTCCCAGCGGCGCCCGAGGATGAACGCCGGGTTGGCACCGAGGTTGGCGATCAGGCGCCGCAGCGTGGGCGAGACGCGCTCGGGGGGCAGCTTGCACGGCGGCGGCTGATCGCCGCGGCCGAGCAGCATCAGGTGCGTGCGCTCGGCGGGGGCCAGGCGCAGCGCGCGCGACAGCGCGTCCAGCACCTCCAGCGAGGCCCGCACGTCGCGGCCCTGCTCTGGTGTGTCGCGGTGTTTGTCGAGTTGGCGTGGTTGATTGCGTCTGTGTGGCGGGCGTGGTGTGGGGTGGTCGGGAGGCCGGGGCGCCGGGCTGGGTGTCGGCGTTGCCAGTCTGATGGTGCGGGGGTTGGGTACCCTAGGGCCCGGTTTTGTGCTGCTGGTTTGCGCTTTCTAGGAAGGGGCGCGTGGCCCTCCAGTTGGAGTGTGGCCCATAGAGCGATCGCGCGTGCCGGCTGCTGATGGCCCGGCGCCTCGGCATCCCGACCGGTAGGGCTATTGGCGGGGGGTCAGTCGGCTGTGGCTGCTGCCCAGAGGAAGCACGAGAGTTCGCGGGCGCACGCGACGACGATCACGTTGTGCGCCTTGCCGCGGCTCGCATCCGGTGATAAACCCGGTGCAGCCGGTGCTGGGCACGGTTAGCGATCTGCAGAACATGATCGGGTTGGCCTTGCTGGCGATTCTTGAGGGTCACCCCGATCCTTGGTGGGCGTCCGTAGTGCCAGGCCGACTCGACGAGCAGCCGGCGAGCGAAACCCGAGCCTGTCTTCGTGATCGACCCCTGGTGCGATGACTCGCCGGACTGGTGAAGGGACGGGATTAGCCCGAGCCACGCGCGCTCAGCGCATGCGCCCGCCCGAAGCGCTGCCAGTCGCCGCCGAGTTCGAGGTGAAGCGCGAACGCTGTGAGGGTGTCGACGCCCCGGGAAGCATCTGAGCCTCGCGACGGTCGGCCACCACGCCTCACATCTTCTGCAAGACGCGAGAGTCGCTCGGCGATCACCGCCTTGCGCGCGCGCGCTCAGGCCATCGACGGAGCCGACCAGATCGGCGAACACCAGCTCTGAGACCGTTTCATCGAACTGCTGGGCCGCGAGCCAGCGCCGGTAACGCGCGTCGTCCACGTTAAGGACTCGGGATAGACCCGGCCGTGACGCAACAGCATCTTCGAGACCCGGATGACGCGCCGTCATCAGATCCCTCCTGCAGGCATCGTGCGCGCGCGTCAGCTCGCGGGCGCCCTCAACCTCGACCGGCGGAACCACGACCGTGGTCAACGAGCCGGCCAGCAGCAACCGCGCGAGCAACTCCGCGTCTTTGCGGTCAGTCTTCACCCGGTCTGAGGCCCCCCCCTGGTGTCTTCCCCGGGTGCGATCACCTCGACGGCCACACCGGCAGCACTCGCGGCGCGCTAGTTGACGTGCCCAGGGACGTTGCGAACGCTGTGAGGTAGGTCCGGCCTCATAGCAGCACGCACCGGACCGAGCAAACCCGCAAGCCACGCGACCGGCTCCTCGACACCCAGCCCGAACCGCGCACGCACAAACTCGCCTCTCGAGACATCAATCGCCGCAGCATACCTCGAGCGGGCATGAACACCCAAACCCACATACGTCACCATTCCGATCATGGCCGGACCTCCTCACTGATATCGGGGTCAGCCGGAGCCATACACCGGCCAGACAAACCCCCGAGAGGAGTGTCCGGCCTACCTCCGACGGCCAACCCAACCCAGGCGACCCACGACATAGGGTCTAGCCACGTGTACCAGGTCGTGCCCATGCCGGTCGTGCTGCTCTACGGCGCGTTCTTCCCGGTGTGGTTCTTCCTGACGCTCTACCTGCAGCAGGTGCTGCACTACGACGCGATCGAAGCCGGTGTTTCGTTCCTGCCGATGACACTGTCGATCTTCCTCGCCTCGACGCTCGCGCCGCGGCTGGTCGGGCGCTTCGGGGCGCGACGTGTGATCGCCAGCGGGATGCTGTGCGCGGCGGCCGGCATGGCGCTGCTGAGCGGCATCGCCCCCGGCGGCAGCTACGCCGCCGGCGTGCTGCCCGGCGCGACGCTCTGGCGCTTGGCATGGGCCTCTCGCTGGTGCCCGCCACGATCGTCGCGATGCAGGGCCTGAGAGGCTCGGAGAGCGGGCTCGGATCGGGGCTGCTGAACACCTCGCGGCTGGTCGGCGGTGCGCTCGGCCTGGCGATCCTCAGCACGATCGCCGACTCCCGCACCCGCGGCGCGGTCGGGGTCGGAGCCGCGCGGGCGCTCACCGACGGGTTCGACCTCGTGCTCGCCGTCGGCGCCGTCATGTGCCTCGCCAGCGCCGCCACAGCGGTCGGGCTGCTGCGTACCCGCCGCGACGCCGTCACCACGGAGGCACGGAGTGGGGAGGAGCGCGCTGCGCGCGCGGAGATCGAAGAGCGCGAGCCGCTGGCGGCGTAGCTCGCCGCAAACGATCGTCTCGCCCGGAGGGGCAGGCTATTAGGCCGGTCCTACTGAACAGTATCCTTTCAAAAATGGGGTGCGTTCATGCTGGCGATCGAGCAGCAGCCGGCACCGGCCACAGCATTTGGGCCCTGGCGCGCGATCCAGACCGCGCCTGCCGTCGCCGCGCAGAGGCGGGTGTCGGAAACACCGCGGGCCGCAGCTGGAGGAGGGCGAGCGTCCGGCGATGGCGATGAGCGGCGCCGGTGCGGTGCGCTCGATACGGGTGCGCGAGCGTGCTCGCCCGTTGCTGCACGATCGCATGAGACTGGGCCTGTGGGGTGTGTTCGCGCTGGCGGCCGTCACCTATGTCTGGAACGCCGCCCTCGCCACGCCGCTGACGCTGCACGGCGCGCAGTTCACCCCGTACAACGAACTCGCCGACGCATTTCTGCACTTCCACCTGTGGGTGGTGCACGTGCCCGTCCAGCCCCCTCCCCACGAACCCTTCGATCCGCGGCTTCGCCCGGCGCTCGAGACGCGGTATGCGGATTATTCGCTGGACGGCCACTATCTCTATCTGCCGTGGGGTCCGGCACCCGTGGTGGTGCTGCTGCTGCCCCTGCACCTGCTCGGATTCGAGCCCTCGGGGAGCGTGATCATCCTTCCCTTCGCGCTCGCGGGCCTGGGGTTTGCGCTTGCTGCGCTGCGCGTGATCCTGAGCAAGATCGGGGCGGTCCCTCTCTGGATGTGTGTTCTCTGCGGGCTCACGCTTGCGTACTGCTCGGTCGTGCTGTACCTGTTGCAAGTTCCGACGGTTTACTACGAGGCGATCGCGGGCGGCTACTGCTTTGCGATGGCGGGGATCTGGTTGGCCGTCTCGGCCGTGGGCGAGCGACGCCGCTCCCCGTGGCGCCTGGGCGCGATGAGCCTGTGCTTCGGTCTGGCCACCGCCTCACGGCCGACACTCGGCGTGACGGCGCTGGTGCTCGTCGCCGTCTATGTCCTACTGCGACCGGTGCTCGCGCGGGAACCGCGACGGGTGCGGTCGATCGTGGCGCTGGTATTGCCGATAGCCGTGTGCGTGGCGCTGCTGGGCGCCTACAACGAGGCCCGTTTCGGCAGCCCGCTGCAGTACGGCGTGGAATACCAGTTGAATGAAAACTACCACCACGCACACTGGGGTGAAATCGGCTACGTCCCGCTCGGCATGTGGTCATACCTCGTCACCCTGCCCCACCCGGAAGCGCTGCCACCCTTTCTCTACCTCACCTATCCACAGGTGAGCTACCCGCTCGGCCTGCCCGCGCACTACAAGACGTTCTCCGAAGAAACGGGCGGGCTGTTGAGCATGACGCCGATCGCGCTGTTCCTCGCAGCGCTGCCCTGGGTGTGGCGGCGCCGCTCCTCGTCGCTTGGCCCGCTTGCCGGCCTGCTGCTGGCGATGGCGCTCGCCGGTGCGGTCTGCCTGCTGTTTCTCGCGTACGACTTCTTTGCCACGACCCAGCGCTACGAGGTCGACTACACGTCGCTGTTGCTGTTCGGAGCGCTGGCGGCGTGGGTCGCCCTTGCAAGCGCGCTGCGGGGGTGGCGGCGCAGGCTGGTGCGAATCGCCGGCGGGGTGCTCGCAGCGTGGAGCTGCCTGGTGGGGCTCGCCATCGGCTCGCACGATGGACTGCGGCAGGACAGCGGCGCCTGGCAGACGGCGACCGACCTCGGTGAACCGCTGTCCACCGCGATCGCCGCGACCGCGGGCCACCCGGTGCTGGCAGAAATCGACACACCCCACGTCGTGTACTTCGACCCCAAAGGCTTCTTCGACCTGGGCACACGCATCACGGGCATCTGGCTGGGCGCAGCCGACCAGGCGGACCTCACGATCGTCTCGCCCGACCAGCGCAAGGCGAGCCTGCTGGCGCGGGTGTTCGCCGGTCCGGGTACGCCCGCAGGCGGCCGGCTGGCACTGCGTATCGCCGGTCCGGGCAACACCAGCAGCGTCTACCAGCTGCCCGGCGGCGGCACCGAAGTCGCGATGGTGGTGCACCTGCACGGCGGGTTGAACAACCTCGTGCTGACGCCGGCGAGCCCCGCGGCGGGCGAGGCGGCAGCGCTGCAGCCCGTCGTTTACCTGACGCAGTTGCGCGTTGGCGAAGTCGTGCGGCGCTAACGACGCCGACGGTCGCGCGCCAACGACGCCTGACGGTCGCACGACGACCCCAAGCGCACGGCATCTGGCTTTGGAACTGGCCCCGGGGAGCCGCCAAGCCTGCGACAGACGACGCCCGACGCAGCGGCTGGCTGCGCGCCTGAGGAGGGCCCGGCTCGCCGCCCTCCTAGCCCGCCGTCGCCTCGAACTCGTGCACCAGCGCGGCGTAGGTTTGTGCGAGCCCTTGCGCGATCGGCACTTCGGCGCGCCAGCCCAGCTCGCGCGTGGCGCGGGCGGCGTCCAGGCAGCTGTGCTGCAGCTCGCCCGGCCGCAGGTCGGCCAGCTCGGGGTCTATCTGCACGCCCGCGGCGGCGCTGAGCCCGTCCCAGACGGCTCGCACGTCGGTTTCCACGCCGGTCGCGACGTTGTAGGTGCCGCGGTGCCCCCGCGCCGCGAGCAGCGCGCGCACGACGTCGCCGACGTAGACGTAGTCGCGCGTGGGCTTGCCGTGGCCGTAGAGCTTGGGTGTACGGCCCGCGTACAGGTGGTGGCTGAAGATCGCGACCACGCCCGCCTCGCCGTGCGGGCTCTGGCGCGGCCCGTAGACGTTGCCGAGGCGGCAGACCGCGTGGGGAATGCCACCCGACAGCGACCACGTGTTGACATAGGCCTCGCCCGCCCACTTGGAGGCGCCATAGGGGGAGAGCGGCGCGGGGATGCGCTCCTCGGAGGTTGGCCGCGGGGCCTCGTCGCCGTAGAGCGCGCCGCCGGTGGAGGTGAACACGACAGGCACCTGCAGGCGTGCGGCGGCGTCGAGCACGTTGAGCGTGCCCTGCACGTTGACGGCGCAGTCGCGCGTCGGGTCCTCAACCGAGGCGACCACGCTCGCCTGCGCGGCGAGGTGGAAGATCGCCTGCGGGCGCGCGTGCTCGATCGCCTCGTGCAACGTGGCGCGCTCGACGATGTCGATCCGCTGCAGCGGCACGCCGGCGGGAACGTTGCGCGTCATGCCCGAGGAAAGGTCGTCGACGACCGTGACCTCGCAGCCGTCCGCAAGCAGCGCGTCCACGAGGTGCGAGCCAATGAAGCCGGCTCCGCCGGTTACGAGCGCGCGTTCGAGCACGCGCGGAAATCTAGCGAGTCGGGCACCGCGACCCGACCGCGCGCGATTCAGGCGTCGATGAACCGGACCACGGCACCCATCGCCCTGTGTGTCGGGAGCGCCCGCCGGTCGGCGCTCAGCACCTCCGCGTCATGCGCGGCTGCGGTCGCGACGATCAGGGCGTCGTAGAGAGCGCCGCCACGCACCCCGGCGTCAACCGCCTTCTGAAGCGCCTTGCGCAGACCGTCGCCGTCCATCGCGAGCCACGGCTCGGTGAACCCGCGCTGCAGAGCCTCGAAAACGACTGCGGCGGCGATCCGGCGTCCCTCCGGCATACGGCTGAGCGTCGAGGTGGCCTCGAACGCGATGTGGGCGGGCAGTCGAACCTCATAGCCGGCAAGCGCTCTGCGGGCTGGCTGGTGGGCGTCGTGCCACGGAGCGAGCGCCGCGATCACGACGCTCGAGTCCGGTGCGATCACCGCCGCACGCGCTCGATTGCGGCGCGAGTCTCGGTGGTACTCATCGGCTCCATCGGCTGGTCGGTCACGATCACGGGGAAACCGTCTCGCTCCTCTACGCGCGCCGGCACGTCCGCGACCGTCAACTCCAGCCTGCCGTCCGACGCGGTCAGCTCGAGGTCGGTCGGACCGTCGACGCCGAGTTCAGCCCGGAGAGTCTTCGGGATGACCAGGCGCCCAACCCCGTCGATGGCGACTCGCATACCATCAGATTACCAATCGACTACTAGTCCTGCTTTGTTAGCTTTACGCATCTTGCCGGTGGGGTTTGAGGGGGAGCTGGTCGAGGTCGATTGGTTGCTGGCAGGTTTGGCAGCGGCGGGTCCAGCATTTGGAGACTGGCTGTAGGGTGAGCACGGCTTGGGGTAGTGTCAGGCTGGCCGCTGGTGAAAAGGGTGAAGCTGCTCCAGGGTGAGGAAGCCGTGCGCGGTGGTGACCAGCGCGGTGTGGTGGTACCAGCCGAGGTATGAGCGGCCCTCGTAGTGGTCGAGTCCGAGTTCGCCCTTGAGCTGCTTGTAGTCGAGTTCGATCTTCCAGCGCAGCCGGGCGAGCCGGGCCAGGTGCTCGGGCTCGGTGTCGGCGGGCAGGTTCGAGAGCCAGTAGTCGGTTGGCTTCTGCTGTCCCTCGGGCCACTCGCAGATCAGCCACTCCTCGCGTGGCTCCTGCACGTAGCCCTTGTGCCAGAGGTGCGCGGCGCGTACCCGCACGAACGCGAAGCGGGAGGTCATCGGCTCGCCGTCGGGCCCGTCACGGAAAGCGACGGTCTGCCACTGCCCGGGGTGAAGGCCAGCGATGAACTCTCCGATCGCGACCGGCTTGCTCTCTGGGCGAAGCCGGCCGCGGGGGCGACCGGTCGTGCCCTTGCGCTCGGGGACCACGAAGGCGGTTCCGGGGGCGAACACGGTCGTCTCCGCCGAGACCGAGAGCACGTACTCCAATCCGGTGTCGTGCAGGCGCTCGCGCAGCTCGGTGTTATCGCCGTAGGCGGCGTCGCCCAGCACCGGCGCCACGGGCACCTCCCAGCCCGCAGCGCGCTCGAGCAGCTCGACACCGAGCTCGGGCTTGGTCTTGAAAAGGACCTCCTCAGGGATCTTCGCTGTGCACCGGCGATCCTCGTCCTGACACCACTCCTCGGGCAGATACAACGCCCAGCCCAAGGGCACCGTTCCCCTGTTGCCCACCGCATGCACGGAAACACCGATCTGGCAGTTGCCGACCTTGCCCAGCGTGCCCGAGTACTGGCGCTTGACCCCCGGCGAGCGCTTGCCCTGCTTGGGAAAACCGGTGTCATCCAGCACCCACGCCTCCACGTCGATCTCGCTCGCCACCCGCTCGGCCACCGCCTTGACCACCAGCTCCGGGTCCCACGGACTGTCAGCGAGGAACTGCTGCATCGACTGGTAGTCGGCCTCCTCGCCCAGCCGCGCCACCAACGGCTCAAGCGACTTGCGTTTGCCCTCCTCCACCAGCCCACGCAGATACAAGCCACCATTAGCCATCTGCGCCGGCCGATTCATCGCCTCCGCGAGCACCTCACGGCCAAACTGCTCAAGCCGCTCCTTAACCACCACCGCAGAGCCCACTCCCGCCGCCTCAATCACCACCACCATCCTCCTCGCGTCGAACCGGTCAACGCGAAAAGGATTCGCGGCGAACACAAAGAACCCTACAACACACCTAACAAAGCAGTGTTAGGCGCCGTCTCCGGCGCCCGCTCAGACGCCGAGGAGCAGTAGCTCGGCGACCCCACCACGGGGACGCCTTGAGGTGCGTCGCGTGGCCGGTAGGTCGGCGCTATCGCACCGGAGCCCCCCGATTGGCGGAAGCGAGGCCGGAAGTCGGCTGCCGCTGGTCAGGGCGTGACCTTGTAGTAGAGCTGGACGGGATCCTCGAAGTTTCGTGTACCCGGAGTTCGGTGAGGCCGGAATCGCTCGGGAGCTGCTGTGCTACTCCGGGGCGGCGGGCCGATAGTGCCCAAAGGCCACCAGGGTCACCGGACTAGTTCAGTTGCCCTCTAGATCGGCTCGCCCCACTGCCCATCACCGTGATCCCGCGTGCTCTGGTTGGCGATCGCTGGCGAGCCGTCTGGGCCGAATCCGGCCTGCTTCAGCATTCGCCGTAGATCCACGACCACCTGGACATCGACCTCCTTACCATGAGGCGCGGGCAGCACCTCCGTCTCCGGGCCGAGTGAGATCTTGAGCTTGCCATTGTGCTCGTGAGTCACGGTGCCAATCGCCTCCAACAGCGCCACGACCTCGCGCCACTCGATGTTCCGGTTCGGTGGTTGGCTGAAGATCTTCTCGACTGTGTTGCGATGACGGCTGCTGAGATGCGCTTCCATCGGGATCCCTTCGTTGGTGTGCTCTGCCCACGGCCCTTTAGTGGACATCCTCCCACGACCGTCCACCGCCGTGCGAGCGCGAACTCCAGCCACACAGCGCGCTGCCTACAGGATGGCGATCTGAGGCGGGAGCGTTGCGGTGGACGGCTCGTGGGCCGTGCTGTCGGGCGTCCATCGAGGGCTTCTCTCCGCTCGGGTAGCCGTTGGCGTGGGCAGCGCACAACACCTACCTGGACTTGCGTGAATGGGAACCCCGCAGGACGAGCGCCCCCATCGTTCGACCGGCCAGCCCGTGATCATCACGTTCAGATACACACGACGACGGTCGACTGGCCGCCTCTCACTGGCAGCACGGCGTGCTACGCTGTGCGACATGAAGACGGTGACTCATCGCGAGATGCGCAATCAAAGCGGTGCCATTCTGCGTCGTGTCGCCGATGGCGAGACCATCCAGGTCACCAATAACGGCCGGGTCGCGGCGTTGATCGTGCCGCCGGGCACCGATCCGCTCGCGGACCTTGTATCCCGAGGCCAGGTGCGGGTGGCGCGAAACTCCACCTCTAGCTTGCGGTCAATCGTTCGACGCAAAGGTACGGCCGACAGCCAGGCGATAATGGCCGACGTCCGTGGCCGCTGGTGACGATCAGCTATCTGGATACCTCGGCCGCGATGAAGCTCGTCCTAGACGAGCCGCAATCTGAGGCGCTGACTGCGGAGCTGGCAGGTTGGGATGATCGGCGGCTGGTTTCCTCATGGTTGCTGCACACCGAGATGCACTGTGCCGCAGGGCGCCACCCCCAAGACGTCAACCTCGCGGCGGTGGGAGCCGTACTCGATTCGGTGAGCCTGATCGACCTCACACGCGGGGATCTGCTCGCGGCCGGCACGCACGCGCCGCTGCGATCCAACGACGCCATCCATCTCGCCATCGCGCTCAGGGTCGGCGCCGATGAGATCGTCACTTACGACGGGGAGCTTGCTGAACGAGCGACAGCGGCAGGCCTGCCCGTGCTGTCACCGGGCAGCTCGTAACCCCCGGTGTCTTGCGCCCTCGGACCGGCGGAGCCCTCCTCACATCCTCAAGTACGGTGAGCGAGGCAACGGCGGCCGCTCCGTCCTCGGTCACTCAAGCAAAGCGCCACCGCGCCTGGCTGAACTGCTCACCCTTGCCGAAGCCGAGAATCGTCGTGGGCGCGACCCGGTAGACGAGCGCCTTACCGGCGCGGATCGTGTCGCTGAGACCAAACCACGTGCCCTCGGGTGCCGTGAAGTGCGCCCCGTCCGGTGAGCTGGGCGTGCGTAAGGCGTCGTCGCAGTCGACCGAGCGCGCTCAGACAACGACGGAAGGTGGGTGGCCGAGTCCCAATGAGGAGCCACGAGTCGGCGCGGCGTGGAGTTACGCTTCGAGAGGTCCGGGAAGGCGGGGCAGGCCGTCGTCGGGAATTGGCTCCCAAACGGCGGCGCTGGCAACATGCAGGCGACCCATCGGCCGTACCCGGGGTCGCTGTCGAAGGATCCCATGCGAACGTTGATGAACTCCGGGTTCTCCGGATGCTGTCCGAACAGCGCTGAGCCACAGGTGCCGCAGAATGCCTTATCGGCTCCGTCACCTGCGTTCCAGCGCCGGATGTGGTCCTCGCCACTGACGATTCGAAAAGTCCCGGCGTTGGCGATCGCCGATGGCGAGGCGGCGGTGCCCGTTCGTCGTTGACAAGCGGGTGCAGTGGCAGTATCCGGCGCGAAGCGGCGTCTCGGTGAGTTCAAAGCGCACCGCGCCACAGTTACAGCCGCCGGTTAGCCCGGGGCGTGCAGTAACGACTGCGCCCCCGGGGTGAGCGGGGGTGCGGAAACGTCCGGTGGGACCGGGATTCTTGGGGTGTTCAGTCCTGGAATCCCCGGTCTTGGAGGTGCACCTTGAAGGTGATGCGTGATGGACGCCCGGTAACGGTAGAGGTCACGACGGACGGAGCTGGCTTGGTCTCGCATGCGGGCAGCTTCCTGTTGGCGCAGGCGGCTGACGGGCTGGGGTTGACCGGGGCGCTTTCGCGGGGGCTGGCAGGGCTCAAGCAGCGTCAGCGAGGCCACGATTCCGGCCGTGTGATCCGTGATCTGGTGGTGATGCTGGCCGACGGTGGGGAGTGCGTGTCTGACCTGGGCGGCGTGCGTGAGCAGGAGGCGTTGTTCGGCGAGGTGGCCTCCGACTCCACGGCGTATCGGCTGATCGAGAAGATCGCGCGGGAGCCCGGCATGCTGGAGGCGCTGCGCAGAGCGCATGCACGGGCGCGGGAGCACTTCTGGGGGCAGCACGGCGCACCCGAGTACCTGACGATCGACGTGGACGCCACGCTCATCACCGTGCACTCCGAGAAGGAGAAGGCTGCAGGGAATTACAAGGGCGGGTTCGGGTTTCACCCGCTGGCGGCGTATGCCGATGAGACCAGGGAGGCGCTGGGCGGCGTGTTGCGGGCCGGGAACGCGGGCTCCAACACCACCAAGGATCACAAGACGGTCTTGGATCTCGCGCTCTGCCAGATTCCCCGAGAGCACATCGAAGGCATCAAGGTCCTCGTGCGCTGCGACACCGCCGGCGCAACACACGGCCTGGCTGAGCATTGCCGCGAGCACGGTATGCGCTTCTCCGTCGGCTACGAACTGACCGAGCCCGTTCGCGCCGCGATCCTCCAGATTCCCGATGACGCCTGGGTTCCGGCGCTCGCCGGGGACGGCTCACAACGCAAGAACGGCCAGGTGGCTGAGATCACCAGCGGCGTGGAGTTGTCCTCCTGGCCCGAGGGGTCGCGGCTGATCGTCAGGCGCGAGCGCCCGCACCCCGGGGCGCAACTGTCCTTCACCGACCACGACGGGCACCGCTTCCAGGCGATCCTTACCGACCAGCCCAACGAGAACATCGCCGAGATCGAGTGCCGTCACCGCCAGCACGCACACGTCGAGGATCGCATCCGCGACGACAAGGACACCGGCCTCTCGAAGTTCCCATTCAAAGAGTTCGCACTCAACGAGGTGTGGCTCGAGATCGTCATGCTCGCGCACGACCTGATCGTCTGGGCACAAACACTGCTGCTCGAAGGCGAACTCGCCAAGGCAGAGCCCAAGCGCCTGCGCTACACGCTGCTGCACCTCGCCGCCAGGCTCTCCTTTCACGGCCGCAAAGCGAAGCTCCACCTGCCCAGCACATGGCCATGGGCGGCCGAGCTACGCGACGCATTCGGGAAGCTCCAGGCGCTTCCAGCGCCCGCCGCCTGACACCCCAGCAACGACACAACCAAAGAAACCCATGGCGCCACTGCCCGATCAGCGCTGCCCGAAAACACGCCCTCTTACCCCACTCCCTGCCGATATCCCCGCGCAACCCTCGAACCCCACAACCCCACCACCACCTCACAGCAGCCCGCCATGCACGAAGCCAATCCCAACGACACTCACACGCCTACTGCAGGATCCGGGCTAGCCGGCCCGCGCGCACCCCGCACCCAACGCCTCGCTGCACCCCCACGGGCCGCCAACGCACGAACACGGCCATCGCGATCCGCTAGATCTCCGATGCAAACTCCTCCACTCCCTCCTTACACGCCAGTTATCCGGCGCTTTCGCGGATAGGGACATACGGCAGAGGCGACCAGCAGATCCTGCTCAGCGGGTGTCAGCGTCGCCATCCGCGGCTCGTAGAAGTCACGGTCGAGCTGAGCGTAGATCTCCGCGCGCGCGACGTCGAGCAGTTTGATAAAGCGGCGGTGCGGTTCTTTGGCGAACCCAGCGCGTCGTCTCACTCGCAAGCCGCAACTTGCCAAGAGCTCGGTGCCCGAAGGCAAGCCCCCTCAGCAGCCAGCGGCATCCCGCAGGGTTCGACACGCGTGCGCCATCCGGGGCGGCGACAGCGACGTTACGCACCGCCGAAAAGATGCGCGCGGCACGGTGTGGATGTTGTCGAAATTGACCACACACGAGGTCGGAACGCCATCTTCGCCCGGTGTCAGCACAAGCTCCGAGACCAGCCCCCGGCGCGTTCTCGTCAAGGCAGCGACGACAACCGACCCGATGTAATCGGCAACCGGGTCGCGTGTCAACACGAGCACTGGCCGATCGCCGCCCGGCGTGGCGGCAAACCAGATCTCACCCCGCCGCATCGTCCCAGTCCGCCCAGTCCTCGGCAGGCCCCCAGTCGGCGATCTCCGCCAGTGAGCGCTCCGCGTCGGTAGCGGGCATCCGCTGCCACACCTGCGCATCGTGCTCGCCGCGCAAACCGACAAGATGCCGGTGCAGCGCGTCGCGCATGATCTCGGAGCGGTCGATGCCCAGCGCCTCGGCCCACTCCTGCACCTCGGCGGCCTCCTCGTCCGACACCCTGAAGCTGAGCATCGTCATACGATGAATCGTAACGCGTATGACGTCGCTACGCGAGGGCGCCCCAGAGCCTCACACCCCCAGTGCCCCAACCGGCACGACCGCGATGCCGTCCTCGCGCATGTAGCCGTAGCCCGCACCGACGATCACGCCGAGCACGGCCGGTGCGCCGCAGCGCTCAGTGTCGATCTGCCGCGCGAACCGCCGCAGGTTGGCCGCCGCGTCGTCGACCTGGCCGGCGCCGAGCTTGACCTCGAACGCCGCCCAACGTCCGTCGGCGGTCTCAACGATCGCATCGACCTCGACGCCATGGCTGTCGCGGTACTGGAGCACGCGCGCGTCCGCCGCCTGCGCGTAGACGCGCAGGTCACGAATAGCCAGCGACTCGAACAGCATCCCCAGCAGCTTCATGTCGCCCAGCAGCCGCTCGGGTGTCGCACGTAAAGCCGCGACCGCCAGCGAAGGGTCGACGAAATGGCGCTTGGGCGCGCCGCGCAACACGTACCGGGATCGCAGCGCCGGCGCCCACGCCGGCTGGTCCTCGACGATCATCAGCCGCTCCAGCGCGCCGACGTAGTCGCGCACTGTGTCGTCCTTGAGCGGCCCGTCCGCTCCACCGGCGTCGCGCGCGAGCGTCGTCGCGGTTGCATAGCCCGCGACGTTGCGTGCGAGACTGCGCAGCAGTCGCCCCACCCGCTCGGGGTCGCGCCGGCGGCCCTCGATGCGCCCCACGTCCACGCGGCGAATCTCCTCGAGATAGTCGCGCACGGCACGCAGCGCGCGCGCGACCGGCAGCCGACGAAACCCCGGCCAGCCGCCGATCGCAATCTCCCGCGCCAGATCGCTCACCGTCAAGCCCGGGTCAGCGCTATGCGGCGCCTCGCCCGCGAGCAGCCGCGCAAGCGAGACCTCGCCGCTGGCAAGGCCGATCTCGAAGAGGCTCATCGGCCGCATCCGCAGGCGTGTGATCCGCCCGGCGCCCGTATGCCGCACGATGTCGTCCGGCGGTACCGCCGAGCCCGCGAGCATGAACTGGCCGGGGACACTGCGATCGTCGATCGCACGCCGCACGTGGTTCCAGATCGCCGGCTCCAGCTGCCACTCGTCGAGCAGACGCGGCGTCGGGCCGTCGAGCACGAGCGCCGGGTCCACCGCCGCCGCCTCGCGCGCGGCCACATCTACGTCGAGCAACACCTCGCTCGCCGCGAGCCGCCGCGCGCTAGCGGTCTTGCCGCACGCCTTCGGGCCCTCGATCACGACCGCCCCGGTGGCCTGGAGCCGAGCGGCAAGCTCATCGTCGACAACCCTTGGCCGATAGGTCACAGCGTACTCCAGCGGGGAGATTGTAGAACTTCCAGCGGGGAGATTGTAGAACTTCCAGCGGGGAGATTGTAGAACTTCCAGCGGGATAACGGCGAAATGCCGGCGGCGGGACCGTTGTCCCGCCGGTCGCTGCCCGACCCAACTGCCTCGGCTCCCGCAGCTCCGACGGTACGCTTCCTCCACATGCCAAACCCGCCCAGCGCCGTGCCGCCGATCGTGGTGGACTCGGTCAGCAAGACTTTCCGCGTGCCCGAGGAGCGCGTGCACACACTCAAGGAGCGCGCGCTGCATCCATTGCGCCGCAGCCGCCACGAAACCTTCGAGGTGCTCAAGGCCATCTCCTTTCAGGTCGCCCCGGGTGAGTTCTTCGGCATCGCAGGGCGCAACGGTTCCGGTAAGAGCACGCTGCTGAAGTGCCTGGCCGGCATCTACGGCGTGGACCACGGACGTATCTGGATGGACGGGCGCCTGTCGACGTTTATCGAGCTGGGCGTCGGCTTCAACCAGGACCTCCCCGCGCGCGACAACGTCGTGCTCAACGGCATCATGATGGGTCTCTCACCGCGCGAGGCCCGCCGACGCGTGGACCAGGTAATCGACTTCGCCGAACTGCGCGAGTTCGAGGAGCTGAAGCTCAAGAACTACTCCTCGGGCATGCACGTACGCCTGGCGTTCTCCGTCGCGATCCAGGTCGACGCCGACGTGCTGCTCGTCGACGAGGTGCTGGCCGTCGGCGACGCCGCCTTCCAGCAAAAGTGCTTCGACGTCTTTAACCGCCTGCGCGACGAAGGCCGCACAATCGTGTTCGTGACCCATGACATGGGCTCGCTCAAACGCTTCTGTCACCGCGCCCTCTTGCTCGAGCGCGGTCGCCCGGTTCACCTCGGCGATCCGGCCGAGGTCGCTGATCGCTATCTGGAGATCAACTTCGCGCACGCCGGCCAGCCCGACGCCGAGGCAGCGGACGCGAGCGCCGAGGCACAGCCGGGCGGCGACGGCGAGGCGCGCGTGCTGGACGCCTGGGTGCAGGACGCCCACGGCGAGCGCCCCGCTTCGGTCGCGCAGGGCCAGCGGATCGCGCTGAAGGCGCACGTGCGCTTCGACGTCGACGTGCAGGACCCCGTGGCGAGCGTCTACGTCCTCGACGAAAACCACCGCGCGATCGTCGTCGCCACCAGCGCCCTCGAGCACGAGCGCAGTGGCAGCTTCGCCGCCGGCGACGAGGTCGTGTTCTCGTTCGCCTTCGAGAACGTGCTCGCCCCGGGCCGCTACAGCCCGCTGTTCACGCTCGCCCACCGCGGCACGGGCCTGGACCTGATGGACCGCTTCGAGGGCACCTTCTCGTTCGTGGTCACCGCGGCCCAAGCGATGGGAGGAGCCATCGACCTCCCCATTGAGGTCGGGATCGACCGTGGCGACGGCGGGCCGCCCACCGCCGCGACTGGCGCCCCCACCACGGCGCACTCCCCAGCCGCCTTTCGCACATGAGCGTCGAGGTCGCCCCGCTCACGCCGCCCGTCACGCCAGCCGCCCCGCTGGATGGCCTCGGGCGGCCGATCCGCGGCCCGCGCGCGCTGAACGATGACTGGCGGCGCTTCTGGCACCTCACCTACAACATCGCGCGCAACGAATTCAAGCTCAAGTTCTTCGGCTCCGCGCTCGGTTACGTCTGGCAGGTAATGAAGCCGCTGCTGTTGTTCGGCGTGCTCTACGTGTTCTTCGTGGTGATCAGCCACGTCGGCAATGGCCACAAGCCAAGCGAACAGTTCTACGGTGTGCAGCTGCTCGGCTCAATCGTGCTGTTCACCTTCTTCGCCGAAGCCACCGGCGGGGCGGTGCGCAGCGTGGTCGACCGCGAGAACCTTGTGCGCAAGATCCAGTTCCCGCGCCTGGTGATTCCGCTGGCGATGGTGCTGCTGGCCTTCTTCAACCTGGTGATGAACCTCGTCGTCGTGCTGATCTTCGCGCTGATCTCCGGCGTGCAGCCGATGCTCAGCTGGCTCGAGCTGCCGTTGATCCTCACACTGCTCATCATCTTCTCGACAGGCTTCGCGATGCTGCTCTCAGCGCTGTTCGTCCGCGCTCGCGACATCCAGCCGATCTGGGAAGTCGTCACCCAAATCGTCTTCTACGGCTCGCCCGTGATCATCCCGATCAACAACGTTCGCGAAAAGCTTCTGCTGCCGCCCAACAACAGCCAGATCGACACGATCCTCTACCACCTCTACATGGCCAACCCGCTCGTGACGGTCTTCCAACAATTCCGCCACGCGATGGTCACACACGCCACGCCCAGCGCCGGCCAAGCGCTCGGCAGCTGGATCGCCCTGCTGATACCGGTTGGCGTCACCGCCGCCGTCTTCGCCCTGGGCTTCTGGGTCTTCAACCGCTCCGCGCCGTTCGTAGCGGAGAACCTGTAGAAGAACAGCGTCCACCGCCGTCCCGGCAGCCCAACTGCGTAGCTGCCAGGCCAGTTTGCGTATCTGCCATAGCTTGGTTGCGTATCTGTCAGTATCTGGCTGCTTATCTGTTAGGCCATCGTTTGCGTATCTGTCCGCTAGACTTTGCGTATCGATCAGACCACCACCCACCTGCTCGAACGCCACGTCAGGCCACAGATCGACGCCGCGCTGGCCGACACGCCAGTCGTGGTCATCGTCGGTCCGCGGCAGTCTGGTAAGAGCACGCTGGCCGAAGAGGTTGCACTCGCACGGGGCGCACACCAGCTCACACTCGACGACGCCGGGCGCCGGGCGGCCGCCGTGGCCGACCCGACCGGCTTCGTCGAGCAACTGCGATTGCCGGCCGTGATCGACGAGTTCCAGAAGGCTCCCGAACTGCTGCCAGCCATCAAGGCCCGCGTCGACCGTGCGCGGGCGGGCGGCAAACGCGCTGCCGGGATGTTCCTGCTGACAGGGTCGGCGAACGTCTGGGGAACTCTGCAGGTCTCGGAGTCGCTGGCTGGACGCGCCGAGCGCGTCCAGCTGTGGCCACTCTCGCAGGGCGAGATCCGCGGACGTCGAGAGACCTTCATCGACGAGCTTTTCGCCAGCCGCGTACCGCGGCTGACAGACGCCCCGAGCGGTCGATCGTCGATCGCCACCGCACTCTTTACCGGCGGCTATCCCGAGATGCTCACCCGCGACGACGCTCGGCGCCGCTCGCGTTGGATCACCAACTACATTCAGATGATCCTCGAGCGCGACGCGCGCGACGTGGCCGCGCATGCTCGGCGGCTGGGCGAGCTGCCGAACCTGCTCGCCGCCGCCGCGGCGCGCGTTGCGAACCTGCTCGACATCGCCGAGCTAGCGCGCGACGCGAAGCTCAGCCGCGACACGACGACCCGCTACCTCACGGTGCTCGAACTGCTGTTCCTGGTGCGCCGCGCGCCCGCCTGGAGTAGAAACATTGGACAGCGCCTGATCAAGGCGCCCAAGCTCTGGCTACCCGACAGCGGTCTCGCGGCCCAGCTCGTCGGGCGCGAAGAGCGCCACTTCGAAAACGACGACACCTCGCTCGCCGGCGCGCTGTTCGAGAACTTCGTGGCCTGCGAAATCATCAAGCAGGCGGGCTGGTGCGAGGCGGACGTCGTCCTGCACCATTTCCGCAGCGCCAGCGGACGCGAGATCGACCTCGTCATCGAAGCCCGCGACGGCACTGTCGTCGTACTCGAGTGCAAGCTCAGCTCCACCGTGCGCGAGCGCGACTTCGGCGGTCTGCGCTATCTGCGCGAGCGCCTCGGCCAGCGTTTCCGGGCCGGGGTCATGGTGCACACCGGCCCCGAAACGCTGCCCTTCGGCGACCGCCTCTGGGCAGTCCCAACACCGGCACTGTGGGCATAGCGGCGCCGGCGCTGCAGACGGTCACGAATCCCTGCGGTGGGCGATGGCATCACAGCGTGCCCCCCGGCGCCAACCACTCGCTCTCGAACACGAGGTTCGTGTGCTCGACCAGCAGATCGTAGTCGCCGTCATAGTGCAGCACGCCGGCCTCGGCGCGGTGTGCGCAGGCCGCGATCAGCACGCCCGTCGGCGCGAGCCGGTGGTGGCCGACCTCGGCGAGTTCCAGCTGGGCCTGCAATGCGAGGCGTTCGACCTCGCCATCGATCGTTACACGCGGCAGCTCGGCCAAGCGCCTCATCAATGCGTTGCGATCGGCGGCCGAGCGCGCGGAATACCCGGCCTCCAGCAAGAATGGCAGGCATACGGCGAGTTCGCCACCCGCCATCCAGGCCGCAATCGTCTGCTCCCGCTCGCGCGCTACGACACCTCCAAGCAGGCGCGACCACGCCGAGTTGTCGAGCAGCAGCACGCTATTCGTCGTAGTTGGCGATCAGCCCGCGACGCTTAGCCTCCTCGGCAGCGGCGACATCCACCTTGGGGCCGGAGCCCGCGAGGATCCACTCGGCGAGTTGCTCACGGGCCTCGCGAGCCTGCCGCCGCCGATCGGGCAAGTTGCGCGCCTTCGCGCGTGCTCCAAGGATCACCAGCTCGGCGTAGTCGATTCGCTCGCCGCCCAGCCTCGCACGCAGCTCGTCCAGCGCCTCCCGGACAGGCAGGGTCTCCGTGATCATGTGACGAGGGTGAGCGGTCGGCACAAACTCTAGTGTAACACCGTGAAGCACCGGTTGGCCGTTGATGTTATGATGCGCTAGCATCACCTTGTGCGGACGACCTTGAACCTAGACCAGGATGTGGTCGCGGCTGCGCGAGAACTCGCCGCTGGGGAGCACCGCTCGCTCGGCTCCGTCATTTCCGAGCTTGCCCGTCGCGGGCTGATGCCCGCTCGGGTTGAGGCCGACGACGGACTGCCGGTCATCCGTGTGCCGGCAGGTACGCCGCCGATCACGCCAGAGATGGTGCGGCGCGCGCTCGATGAGAATTGACATCTCGTGGCATTACTGGACGTCAACGCTCTGGTCGCGCTTGCGTGGGACTCTCACGTACACCACTCAAGGATGCGGACGTGGTTCGCCGAGAACGGTTTGACTGGATGGGCGACCTGTCCGCTCACCGAGAGCGGCTTTGTGCGAGTGTCGTCTAACCCCCGAGTACTCCCGGCCGCTATCGGCATCGATGCAGCGTGCGAAGTGCTCTCAGCGCTGCGTACACGCGATGCCCACCGGTTTCTCACTGACGACGTGTCACTCAGCGACAGCGACGTTCCGAAAATCACAGGCTACCGCCAGGTGACAGATGCACATCTACTGACACTCGCCCGGCGTCGCGGAGTCCGCCTTGTGACCTTCGACACGGGACTGCTTGCGTTGAGTCAGGGGCGCGCCGTAGAGCTGCTGACCGTACTCTGAGGTGCGCCCTTGGGCGCCTGCGCCTGCCCCGCGATCTCTGCCGGGCTGCGCGCCAGCCGCCTGGGCGCGCGCCCGCGCCGACGGTCGACCGGCAGCCGCGCGGCGCCGGCGCCCAGGCGCAGCAGGCGCGCGCCGGCACCCATGCCCTCGTGGCGGCCGATGTAGCGCGCCGGCTTGGTCGCAACCATGTTCATCGACACCGTGCCCCAAGCGGTGTTCAGCCACGCCAGGTAAGCGCGCCGCGCCGCGCGGCTGGAGTGCAGCGCACGTGCGCCGCGGCGCACGAACGGGCCCATGACGGGCGCACCCGACCCGCGCAGACGCACCGCAGCGTCGCCGAAGAACGGCCGGTAGTGCGGCTCGGCGACATCGGTTAGAAAGCCCGCGCGCGTGGCCTCCCAGCGGTAGCGCAGCGCCCAGTGCGCGTGCTCGTAGCCCTCGAACTGCTCGACACCCTCCACGTGCACGCCGCTCGGGTCGCGCAGCGTCTTGAGCGTCTCGTTGACCATCAGCAGCCGCCCGCCGGGGCGCAGCACGCGAAAGATCTCCTGAAAGGTGCGGCGCAGGCTCGCGTTGTCGTTGTGGTGCAGGACCTCGCAGCAGTACACGTAATCCAGGCTGCTGGAAGCCAGCGGGATCGCATCCATCGAGCCAAGCACACGCTCGAAGAAGACGCTGCCGTCGTCGATGAAGTACTCCGCCGTGTACAGACCCTGCAGCTCGGTCGTCGCGATGTCGAGCGCGACTGCCTCGAGACCCAGCTGCGCAAAGCGGTTCGCCGCCCAGCACGTGTTCGAGCCGACGTCGAGGATGCTCTGCCCCGGCTTGAACGGGATCATCGTCGCGAGCTGGTGCATCGAGCGTGCCTGCACGTACCAGTACCCGTGCTCGATGCCAGGCAGCCGCCGTACCAGCTCGCGGTCCCAGCCCTCGGCGCGCATCTGCGCCGCGAAACGCTCCAACCCCGCCGCCTCCGCGACGATGTAGTCCGGCGGGTCGTACAGCAACTCGATCACCCCGCGGTGCACCGCGAACTCGCGGGCACAGCGCGAGCAGCGCAGCGTCCCCTCGCGCACCTCGTGCGCGTCGCGCTCGCGTGCGTTCACCACGAGAGTGCCGTCGTACCGGCAGGCCGGGCAGCGCAGCCGCCCGGCAAAGTCGGCCCTCACGCGCGGCCCTCGGTCGCGGTAGGCGTTGGCTGTGCCTGCGCGGCGTCCCGCGACGGGCGCGGCTCGCGCCGGCCGGACGCGGGCCGCCCAGAGGCAGGCGATCCCGGCTCGGGCTGGCCGGACGCGGGCTGGCCGGCAAGTACCGGCGGCCGCGGCCGTGCGATTCCCTCCAGAAACGCCTCCAGCGCGTCGATGCGCCGTTCCCACGCGTACTCGGCGGCGGTCTCGATCCCGGCCTCGCCCAGGCGCACGCGCAGCTGCGCGTCGGCGAACAGGCGCGCGAGCGCGCCGCTCACCCCGTCCACGGTCGGCTCGGGCATCAGGCAGTTCCCGCCGTCGTCGCAGAAGTCGCGGTTGCCGTGCGCGTCGGTGCAGACCACCGCGCCGCCCGTCGCCATCGACTCCAGCGCCGGCAGGCAAAAACCCTCGTGCGTGGAGGTCTGGATGAACACGCTCGCTTCGCTGAACAGCTCGCCCACGCGCTCGTCGCTGGGCGACTCCTCGTAGCGCATCCCCGGCTCGTCCGCCAGCTCGGGCTCGATCCCGAACATGCACAACTCCGGGCGCGGCTCGGGCAGCGCCCGCCACGCCGCGATCGTCAGCGGCAGGTTCTTCAGCGGGTTCGTGCGCCCCAGCGCGAGCACCATGTCCTCGCGCCGCCTGACCTCCGGGCGCACGCGGAAGGTCTCGAGGTCGATTCCGGGCGGGATCAGCTGCGCGTCGAGGCCCAGCTCGCGCAGCCGCTCGCGGTTCCAGCCGGAGATCGTCATGTAGCGGAACTCCGGCCGGTAGGAGTCGATCACCGCGTGGCGCACCGCCTCGTCGTCGGGGTAGTAGGACGTCTCGATGTCCTGCACGAAGTACACGGGGATCCCGCGCAGCACGCTCGCCATCCACACCGGTGCCGCCGTGTTCCACCAGGTCGCGACCTTGATCGCATCGACGCCCGCGAGCGCGTCGACCAATTCGTCGTAGAACTCGAAGCTGTGCACGGGCACGTGCAGGTCGAACCAGTCGGGCTGCTCGCCGAGCGTGTACAGCGCGACTTCGTGCCCGCGCGCGGCAAGACGGTTAAGGTGCTCGAAGATGTCGCGGTGCCCGCCGCCGACGCCGGTGCCCTCAGTCACGTAGACCACCCGCAGCCCGCCCTCGGGCGTACGCACGTCGCGGGCGTCGAAGAACTCGCCCCACTCCTCCCAAAACAAATGCTGTGACTCGCGCTCACGCTCGCCGACCTCGGTCCCGCGCGTCACGGACTCGTGGTGGTAGAGGCTCGCGGCGGGGAAATACATCACCCGCAGCCCCGCCTGCCACGCGCGCAGGCACCAGTCGACGTCCTCGTAGGCCATCGGGTAGCGCTCGTCGAGCAGCCCGATCCGGTCGATCGTCGCACGCTTGACGTACATGCACGCCCCCGTCACCGCCAGCACCGCTCCCGGGATGCCCGCCGGGCCCCAGTCCTCGGGCTTGAAGCGGTAGCGGTGGTCGAACCACTCGAGCGCCCCAAGATTGCGCATCGTGCCCGCGAACTGGATGCGCCCGTCGGGGTAGACGAGCCGCGCGCCGACGATCCCAACGTCGTCATCCTGACTGGCCGCGTACTGCAAACACGCCAGCCACCCCGGCCGCGCCTCGGTGTCGGAGTTCAGCACCACCACGTCGCGCCCCGGGCCGCTCGCGCGCAGGCCGCGGTTGACGTTCGCCGCGAAGCCCGCGTTCTGCGCCCCCGCGACGACCTCGATGCCGGCGATCGCCCGCAGCGCGGCCACGTGCTCGGCGCCGCTCGCGTCGTCGGCGACGATCACGCGTGCCATCCCCTGCGGGACCGTGCGGGCGATCGAGGCCGCCAGCGTCGCCACCCGCTGCGCGTCGCGATAGCTCGGGATCACCACGTCCACCGGCCGCCCGTGCTCGCGGTACCACTGCAGCGCACGCCGGTAGGCGTCGTTGCTCGCCGCCGAGCGCAGCGCCAGACGATGGCGCAGCGGCGTGAAACGCAGCGGGAGCGTCACGATCCGGAACAGCAGCGTACGCCAGCCGTGGTACTCGATCGTCAGCTGGATCCGGCGGCGCACGTCGGCGAACGGGCCGCGCGGGGTGCCCTCGAGTGCCCGCGCCGCCGTGCGCTCCCCCGCGCCCGCTGGCTCGCGATCGGCCATCCGCCGGCGCGCTGCGGTGCGCTCATCGCCTGCGCTCTGCGCGCCGGGATCTTGTTGTTTGCCGTGCCTGCTCACTTGCCGTTCTCCATCGCCGCGGGAGCGCCCGCGAACGCGTCGAGGTCGATCGCCTGAAAGCCAGCCCGGCGCTCCAGCGACAGCGCGCACCTGACCGCCGGCGCAAGCCGGTCAGCGCGCGAGCCGAGCAGAGCGCCGGCCAGGCGCAGCACATGGTGACGGCTGACCGCCGCGAGTGTCGCCAAACGCTGCCCCAGCGGCGCGCTTTGAGCGGCCAGCTCGCGCCGCGCCAGGCCCAGCTCACCCCGCAGCGCCCGCGCGAGGCGGCGCGGGTCGGCGGGCTCGCACCAGCCGTAGACCTCGCGCAGACCGCGCCACTCGTCGAAGCTACGGCGCAGCTGCGCCAGCGCGTCGTAGTCGTGGGAATGCCACACCGCGGCGTCGGGCACGTACGCCTTTGCATAGCCCCCGCGCAACATGTCGAGCGCGAGCACACGGTCCTCGGCATAGGCCACCTCACGAAACGGCACCCGCTCCCACGCTGTCTTGGCGATGCAGGCGTTGGCGTCGGTGAAGAAGCCGCGCCGGCCGACGAACGCGACCGGCGTCAGAGTGCCGGCGAGCACGTTGGGAGGGCACCCGGCGGACGCCGGCGCGCACTCCGTCGGGCGCCCCGACGGGTGCCCGGACGCGCCCAGACGCTCCACGTGCGAGCGCCCGTCGGGCGCGAGCGAACGAAACCAGCACTCAAGCTCCAGGCGCACCGCGAACGAAGCCTGCGGTCGCGGCCGGTAGGGCCCGTAGACGAGCGCCACGTCGCCCGCCAGCTCGAAGCCGCCCAGCAACCGCTCCAGCCAGCGCTCGTCAGCCGGCTCGGCGTCCTGGGTGAGCAGCGCCACGTGCGCGCCCGCCGCCTCGCGCATCAGCAGGTTGCGCGTGCCGCCGTGGCTGAACGCCGCCGGCTCGATCTCCAGCACGCGCGCTCCGTGCGTGCGCGCGAGCGCGACCGAGCCGTCGCGCGAGCCCGAGTCGCAGACGAGCAGCTCGTGCGCGACCGTCTGGTCGGTCAGCGCGCGCAGCGTACGACCCAGCAGCTCGCCGCCGTCGCGCACCGGGATCGCGACCGTGACGGCGTCGTTCACGGCCGCACCAGCTCCACCCAGTCTGCCGGCTTGCCGCACAGCGAGCGCCAGCGGGCGAGTGGCACGCTGCGCAGGCGCTCGGGTTCTTCGCGCTGCAGGCCGGCCGCGCCGATCACGCCGGTCGCCCATTCGCCGGGGCCGAGGTGGTGCAGGTGGCCCGCGGTCGTGTACACCCGCAGCAGGTGGCGTCCGGTGCCGAGCGTCACCGAGGCGGCCTGCAGCCACTGGCCGGGCGTGTTCGTGCCCGCGACCCAGCCGACGGTGCGCCCGTCGACCTGCACGTAGACCTTGCGCGGGAAGTCGCCCTGCACCCACACGGCGTAGCGTCCGCCGGTCGGCACCGTCAGCGTGCCCTGCGCCTGCCCGGCGATCAGCGTTTCCACGGCGCCCGGCTGCGTCGCGTCGGGGATCCAGCCAGGCGCGCGGCGCGGGTCCGACTGCGGCTGGAAGGACACCAGCGACGGGGCGTTCGCGAGCACCAGCTCGCTGCCGGTCGGCGCGCCCGCGATCAGGCCGCGCAGCGCCGGGCACGTGACGGTCGCGCTCGCCGAGTAGAAGCCCTGCTGCTCGGGCAGGTGGTTCAGCACCTGGGGCGTGGAGGTGCGCCGCCACACGCGATAGAAGCGGTTCTGATAGATCGACACGAAGTTGGCCGGCGGGCGGCTGGCGGCCGGTGAGCGGCGGGTGACGATCAGCGGGTCGCTCTCCACGAACGACAGCAGCTCTTCGTCGAGGTCGAAGTAGTGCCCGTAGAAGTAGGTCGGCGCGCGCAGCTTGACCTGCTGCGGGGTGACCGCCTCGAACGGGGCGCTGATGCGCGCCGAGCGCGCAAAGTACTTGGCGTACTCTTCGAACTCGTTCCACAGCACGAGACCCTGCCCGTGGAAGCGTTCGCCGACCTGGCGCATCGCTTCGATCCGTTCGGTGGGGGCCACGCGGTCGTGCGAGTAGGCCAGCGCGTCGGAGGCGAGGATCGCGACCGCCAGCGCTCCCGCGAGCGCCAGCGCCGGCGCGCCGCCGCGCCCGCGCACGCCCAGCAGCAGGCCCAGCGCGACGAACACGACCGCGGGGCTGCCGATCGCCAGCAGCTTGCCCTGCGCGTAGGGGCTCACGCGGGGGAAGACGATCAGCAGCACGAGCCCCATCACACCGACGATCAGCAGCGGCCCCGCGTCGCGGCGGCGCAGCGCCCACAGCAGCGCCGGGATCAGCAGCAGCAGGATCGCCGCGCCGCACAGCGCCGTCAGGGTCCCCTTGCTGCCGGGCGCGACCGGCAGGCGGTATTCCCCGTCAAGCCACACCCCGCTGAGCTGGCTGAGTGGCAGTTTGCGCAGCAGCTGCCCGACCTGCCCGGCCCCCACGCCCGTCGCGCCCTGGCCGGCCTGGGCGACGTTGAAGAACGTCTGGAAGGTGCTCAGCGAGGGGATCGCCAGCAGCGCCGTGAGCACACCGCCGAACGCCAGCGGCACGATCCAGGAGGGCCGCGGACCGGCGCGCCGCACGAGCAGCACGCCCGCGCCCACGAACGGCACGAGCGCCGCCAGGTAGGGAAGCGCGACCGCGTTATAGGTCGCCAGGCCAGCCGCCGCCGCGACCGCGAGCAGCGCCGCGCCCATGTAGGGCCGGCCGAGCGTGAGCGCGGCGCACGCCAGCGCAAACGCAGCGCAAACCACGGCGAGCAAGCCAATCTCCTTTATGCCGCCCTGCAATGCGTACTGGTAGGTGAGGTTTGCAGCCATCGCCACGAATGCCAGCAGCGCCGCCCTGCGACCACCCAGTCGCCGCTCGCCGATCGTCGCAAGTGCGATCGCGCCGAGCGCGGCGAGACCGGAGATGTAGCCCTGGTAGAGGATCTCCACGGGCGTGTCGATCATGCCGCTGAGCGTCCCCAGCAGCGACTGGGTGCCGAGCGGATAGGCGCTGTTCAGGTACTGCACGAGGAACTGCCGTTCGCTGGATTCCGGCAGCGAGCCGAGCGCGGTGCCGAACGTCTTGACGTGGTTGGCGAGCAGCAGCTCGAAGGAGGTGTCGTTGACAAAGCCGTAGCCCGACCACGTCCAGTGCCCGTAGGCGATCACGGGCAGCATGTACACGACGTAGGCGGCGAGGCCCGCGGCACCCGCCCAGCCGGGGTTCAGGCGCGCGCGCAAGCCGCCCTGCGCGAAGCCCAGCCCCGCGAGCGCGACCGCGGCGAGCAGCGCTACGGCAAGCGGGTCGCCCACGTCGAGTGCGTAGCCGGGCATGATCAGCACGAACGCCACGCACAGGCCGAGCGGCAGCAGCAGCGCGTTGCCCAGCCGCACGCGCAGCAGGCGCTCCAGCGCCAGCCCGCAGCCCAGGCAAAGCACCCACATCAGCGCGGGCGTGCCGAGTACGGCCACCAGGTAGTAGCCCACGGCGCGGCGCCTACCCGCTTGCCCTCAGCCGTGCGCTCCCGCGACCGCTCGCCGGGGGTCGTGCGGGCGCATGGCCGTTCGCCAGCCGCCGGGCAGCGCGGGCGCGCCCTGACAGCCGCTCAGGAATTGCGCCGCAGCCCAAGAATCGAGATCAGGAACGAGGAGAAGAAGATCTGGATGCCGACCACGATCAGCGCCGCGGCGAACACCGCGAGTTGTTCATAGGCCAGCTTGCCAAAGCCGTTGGAGATCCAATCGCCCAGGATCAGCCCACCCATCACGGCGCCGACCAGCACGAACGCGGCGCCCAGCGCGAGCCCGTGCTCGAGCGCAAAGCGCGTGCGCATGCGGTCGAACCAAGGGTCGCGCTCGCCCATGAAGTACGTGCCGTAGGCATGGGCGCAGAGTCCCAGCGCGAGCACCTGAGTGCCGACGACCATCAGCAGCGAGCCGCCGATCAGGGCGTGCAGCCCCCAGGCGCGGCCGAAGAACGAGAGGCCCGCCTCGACCATACACATGATCAAAAAGCCCAGCCCGGCCATCAGCGCGCCGGGCGCGATGAACAGATGGGTGGGACTGTGCACGAGCAGGAAGCGCAGGTGGCGCCAGCCGTCGCGGAAGCTCGACAGCTTGCTCTCGCCGCCGCGCGGGTGGTATTCGATCGGGAACTCCGCGATGCGCAGCCGCTCCTTGGAGGCACGGATCACCATCTCGGAGGCGAACTCCATGCCGGTCGTGCGCAGGTCCAAGCGGGGCAGCACGTCGCTGCGCACCGCGCGCATGCCGCAGTGCGCGTCCTTGATGCCGGTCGAGAACAGGAAGTTCAAGAGGCCCGTCAGCAGCGGGTTGCCGATGTAGCGGTGCAGCCATGGCATCGCGCCGGGCTGGATGTTGTCCATGCGGTCGCCGATCACCATCTCCGCTCCCGCCTCCAACTCCGCCACGAAGCGCGGGATCTCGTCGAAGTCGTAGGTCAGGTCGGCGTCGACCATCACGATGTAGCGCCCGCGCGCGGCTGCAAAGCCCGCCAGGTAGGCACTGCCGTAGCCGCGCCGGCGTTCGTGCACGACGCGCGCGCCCGCGCGCTGCGCCAGCTCCGCCGAGCCGTCTTCGGAGCCGTTGTCGGCGACGACCACCTCGCCGCCGCCCTGCACGCACGTGAGCGCCGCTTGGGCCGCACGCACGCACTGCACGATGTTCTGCGCCTCGTTCAGGCAGGGAATCACGACAGAGACACGCACAGCCTCGGAATCCGCGACGTCCGCCGGGACCGGTGGCCTTGTCTGCTCGAGCGTGGTCATCAGAAAGTTCGGCCGCGCGCCGTCGCAGGACGCGTCGCCACAGCGGTTATAACGCGCGCGGGGGCGGAAAGTGGCGCCTGCATTGTGGCAGTCTCTCGTGGCGATGCGCATCTGCCTGGTCTACGACTGCCTGTTCCCCTACACCGTGGGGGGCGCCGAGCGCTGGTATCGCAACCTCGCCGAGCGGCTCGCGGCGGAGGGACACGCGGTCACCTACGTCACGTTGCGCCAGTGGGAGCGGGGCGCAACGCTCGACCTGGACCCGCGCGTGCGGGTGGTGACGGCGGGCCCGCGCATGGCGCTCTACACCACCGGCGGCAGGCGGCGGATCCTGCCGCCGCTGGTGTTCGGCGCGGGCGTGCTCTGGCACCTGCTGCGCCACGGGCGCCGCTACGAGGTGGTGCACACGTGCGCGTTCCCCTACTTCTCGCTGCTGAGCGCCGCGCTGGCGCGGGCGCTGCACCGTTTCGCGCTGGTCGTCGACTGGCACGAGGTGTGGAGCGCGACGTACTGGCGCGAATACCTCGGGCGCGCCGGCGGCGCGGTCGGCGAGACGGTGCAACGCCTGTGCGCGCGAGTGCCCCAGCGCGCATTCTGCTTCTCGCGGCTGCACGCCGCGCGGCTGCGCGCCGAGGGCCTGCGCAGCGAGCCGACCGTGCTCGAAGGCGAGTACGCCGGCTCGCTGGCGACGCCGAGCGCGCGTTCGGCGGACCCGCTGGTGGTGTTCGCGGGGCGCCTGATCCCGGAGAAGCGCGTGGCGCTCGCGATCGCCGCGTTCGCCTGCGCGGCGCGCCGACTGCCGGGGCTGCAGGGCGAGTTCTACGGCGACGGCCCCGAGCGCGAGGCGCTGGCGCGAGCGATCGTCGAGCACGGCGTGCAGGACTGCGCGCGTGCGCCGGGTTTCGTCGACGCCGCGGCCCTCGACGCGGCGCTGACGCGCGCGCTGTGCATGCTTTCGACGTCGAGTCGCGAGGGGTACGGGATGGTCGTCGTCGAGGCCTCCGCGCACGCCACGCCGAGCGTGCTGGTCGCCGGCGAGGACAACGCCGCGGTGGAGCTGGTGCAGGAGGGCGACAACGGCTTCGTCGCCGCCGAGGCCGACCCCGAGACGATCGCCGCGGCGATCGTGCGCGTGCACGAGGCGGGGATCGCGCTGCGCGAGCGCACCGCAGCGTGGTTCGCGCAGAACGCGACCCGCCTGTCGCTGGAGTCCTCGTTGCAGGTCGTGCTCGCGGGCTACCGCCCCCACGACTCGAGTGCCCGGGCGGGATCGCGCGCGACCTCAGGCGCGGCCGAATCGCCGGGAGCGGCTGCGGGGGCAGGCGCCGCGGAGCCGTCCAGCGCGAGCGACACGCCCCACGACGGCGGCGGCCCGGGTAGACCGAGCGCCCGCGCGTAGCCGGCGAGCGTGAGGCGCGCCGTGCGCTCCCACGTGAACCGCGCCGCGCGCGCACGGCCACGCGCGCGCAACTCATCCGCGAGCGAACGATCCTCCAGCAGCCGCCCGGTCGCCGCCGCGATGTCCTGCTCGGAACGAGGGTCGAACAGCAGCGCAGCGTCGCCGGCGACCTCGGGCAGCGAGGAGGCGTTCGCGCAGGCGACGGGCACGCCGCGCGCCATCGCCTCGAGCACGGGCAGCCCGAAGCCCTCGTACAGCGAGGGGTAGACAAAGGCGCTGGCAACCTCCCACAGCCCCTCCAGCTCGGCGTCACCCACCCAGCCCTCGAAGCGTACGTCGCCGGCGACGCCCAGTTGCGTAGCGTGCGTGCGTAGTTCGCGCTCGTGCCAGGTGGGATAGCCGGGTAGCACGAGCACCGGGCGCCGCGGCGAGGGGATGCGCGCGAGCGCGCCGATCAGCGCGAGCAGGTTCTTGTGGGGGCGCTTGGCCGAGAGGCTGAGGATCATGGGCCGGTCGCCGAGCGCGAAGCGCGCGCGCACGCGCGCTTCGTCGAGCGGCTCGGCGCGCCGCGCGCTGCCCAAACCGAGCGGCGCAACATCGATGCGCGCCGGCGCGAGGTCGAGCAGCTCGACGAGGTCATCGCGCGTGCTGTCGGAGTCGACCAGAACCCGGTGCGAGCGGCGCGCGCCCAACGGCACCAGCAGGCGCATGCCGCGCGCGCGCAGACCCATGTGCGCGTCGGGGTAGCGTGCGTAGATCAGGTCGTGGACGGTCACCACGCGCCTGAAGCGGCCCCACGCCGGCGCGGTGCTGGCAAGGCTGTGGACCAGGTCGATGCGCCGGCGCGCCGCCAGCACCGGCAACAACGCCTGCTCGGCGAGCACCCACTGCTCGCGCCTGCGGGCATTCACGGGGACGGTCACCGCCGGCAGCAGCTCCCCCCAGGGACCGTCGCCCGCGGCGGCGGCCTCGCGGTTGACGAACGCGGTGAAGCGCACGCCGGGCGCGGCCGCCAGCAGCGCTGGGATCAGCTCGCGCGCGAAGACCTCCATGCCGCCGGTCTCGCCGGGCACGAGGTAGATGAGGTTGATGCCGACATTCATGGGCGAGAGCCCTAACCTTATGGTGCTGGAGTCCCAACCTGAGGGTGCCGCACAGCAACACCGGCGATCGACCTTGAACGCTCCCAACGCCCTTCCGCCGCCCTGGTCCGCGCCGCTCCACACCCGGCCCGGTGGACCGCTGGACGGCGCGCTCCATCCGAACGGCGCGCTCGACGGCGAACGCCCACGCGGCGCGCTGTTGCGGATCGGCATCGACGCGCGCGCCGCCGCCGAGGTTCCCGCCGGGCGCGGGCGGGTCGTGCGCGAATTCCTGCGCGCCCTCGCCGAGCGCGAGGACGATGGCGTGCGCTACGTGCTCTACGCGCGCGAGCCCTGGGACGCGCAACCGCTCGACGAGCGCTTCGCCTGGCGCACGATCGCGGCGCGCGATCCGTGGTGGCACATGCGCGCCGCGCAGCGCGCAAATCGCGAGTGCGACGTCTTCCTCTCCTCGAACTCGTACCTTACGGGCCGCTTCCTGCGCATTCCCTGCGTGCCGATCGTCTATGACCTCGTGACCTTCGACCGCTCGATGCAGCCCAACCGCCGCTCGCGGGTGATCGAGCGCCTCACACTCGGCCCCGCCGTGCGCCGCTCCGCCGCGCTGATCGCGATCTCGCAGACCACCGCCGACGCCCTCGTGAGTCAGTTCCCACACGCCGCGCCCCGCACCGTCGTCGCGCCGCTCGGCGTGGCGCCCGGGTTTGCCAACGACCCCGAGCCGACCGAGACCGAGACGCTACCCGCGCCGGGCTTCGTCCTCGCCGCCGGCACGCTCGAGCCGCGCAAGAACCTACCCCGCCTCGTCGAGGCCTACCGGCGCCTGCCCGAGGCGCTGCGCGCCGCGCATCCGCTTGTCGTCGTCGGCGCATTGGGATGGGAGACCGGCGCGACGCTCAAGGCGCTCGACTCGCTGAACGGACAGGCCATCCGCCTCGGCTACGTCTCCGATCGAGCCCTCGCCAAGCTCTACCGGCGCTGCGCGGTGTTCTGCTACCCCTCGCTCGGCGAGGGCTTCGGGCTGCCGGTGCTCGAGGCGATGGCGACCGGCGCAGCGGTGCTGACCTCGAATCTGTCCTCGCTGCCTGAGGTCGGCGGCGAGGCGGTCGCCTACGCCGACCCGCGCAACGTCGATCACATCGCCGCGGAACTCGAGCGGTTACTCGCCGACGAGCCCACCCGCGCCGAACTCGGCCGCCGCGCGCTGCTGCGCGCGAGCGAGTTCTCCTGGGAGGGCTTCGCGGAGAGCGTGGTCGGAGTGCTGAAGGACGCGAGCGGCCGCGAGCGGACGTTGCCGCGCGTCGAGCGCCAGCTCACGCCGTCTTGAGCACCTCGAACTCCGCGCGGATGTTCATCGTCGGGAGCGAAACGCGAAGTACTTCTCGTAGGACTCCTGCCGGCGGTTGGTCAACGCGCTGACGCCGAGCGCGCGAAAGGGCGGTCCACTCACAGGCGCCAACCCCAGCCGTCGCTCACGCGCTCGCCGCGGCCAGCACGCGGTCGTACGCCGCCGCCAGGCGCGTCGCGGCGGCGCGCGTCGAGTAGCGCTCGACCAGCTCGTGCGGGTAGCGCACGCGCGCGCCCGGTGCGCGCGCCAGCGGCCCGACGGCGAGCGCACGCGCGATTCCCAGCCAGTCGCCGGGGGCGACAAGGTCCGCTGGGGCGCCCGCGAGCACCTCGGGGATCGCGCCGCTCGTGCTCGCGACGATCGCCAGACCCGCGGCCATCGCCTCGGCGAGCACCATCCCGAACTGCTCCTCCCAGAAGGCGTGCGGGATCCCGAGCGGATAGTAGGCAGCGCCCGCCGAGGAGAGGCTGGCAAGCACCATTGCCGACGCCCCGGCGAACACGTCGGGCATCTGCTGGTAGGGCACGCCGCCGATCCGCACCGCGGCGCCCACGCCCAGCTCGTCGGCGTGCGCGCGCAGCCGCCCGGCTTCGGGGCCTGAGCCGACGAGCAGCAGGCGGGGCCTGACGGTCCGTCCGTCCGGCGGGGTCACGGTGCCGCGGTGCAGTGCCGCGAGCGCGCGCAGCACGTCGTGGTGGCCCTTCTCCCATACCAGGCGTCCGGGAGAGACGATCGTGTGCTCTGCCGGCGCGGGGGCAGCTTCGGTGGGCACGGTAGGTGCGGCTGCGGCAGATGCGCCGGGAGCAGGTGCGCCGGGGTCGGTCGCGACGACAGGCACGGTCGTGGCAAAGCGCGTGACGTCCACCCCCGGCGGGCAAACGACGATGCGCTCCTCGCCGACGCCCTCCAGCCGCAGCGCCTGCGCCGCGCGCTCGGTCGCGGCGAGGAAGAGATCGGTCTGCGCGAGCACCAGCTCGCGGTGGCGGCGCGCCTGGCGGTTGCGGTAGGCGTCCAGCAGCGGCAGCGTCTCCCAGACGGTCTGCACGAGCGCAAAGCCGTGGCGGCGCTTGCGCCGAGCGGCCTCGGCGGCGAACCAGTAGGAAAGCTCCTCCGCGTGCACGATGTCGGCCGCGGCGAAGCTGTCCTGCGCGGAGAGATAGCGGTCGCCGAGTGCCAGCGCGCCGGCCTCGCCGAGCGGCCCGCGCGGCAGCAGGTCGCGCAGGGCGCGCACGCGAACGCCGTGCAGGCCGTCGGGCGTGGCAAAGCGGTTGGAGCCGGTCAGCAGGTAGGAGACCTCGAAGCGCTCCGGCAACTCCCGCCACGGCGCCAGCTCCCACGGCGTGATCTGGTGGCCGCGGACGATCAGAACGCGTGGCACGGGCCGGGAGGGTAATCGAAGAGGGAGGGGCCCGGCTCGCCCGCCTGCGGCAGGCTGCGCCACCCTCCCACCGAAGAGGGAGGGGCCCGGCTCGCCCGCCTGCGGCAGGCTGCGCCACCCTCCCACCGAAGAGGGAGGGGCCCGGCTCGCCCGCCTGCGGCAGGCTGCGCCACCCTCCCACCGAAGAGGGAGGGGCCCGGCTCGCCCGCCTGCGGCAGGCTGCGCCACCCTCCCACCGACGAAGAGTGACCCGACCGAAGCCACGGAGCACCCCGTTTTGGCCAGCCGGCCTACGGCCGGCTGCGCCGCCCCTGGCGGCCGGCGCGGGCGCCAATCGCGTGCCGATAGCCCGCAAGCGACGTCCTGCCGGTGCGTTGCCAGCTGAACTCGCGTACCCGCTCGTGCCCGCATTCCACGAGACGCGCGGCGAGTGCGGGGTCGGCAAGCAACCGTCGCAGCGCGCCCGTCACCTCGGCCTGGCGTTCGGGGTCGAACAGCAGCGCCGCGTCGCCAGCGACCTCGGGCAGCGCCGAGATGTTCGCGCAGGCCACGGGGACGCCGCGCGCCATCGCCTCCAGCACGGGGATGCCGAAACCCTCGATCAGCGACGGCAACGCGAAGACGTTCGCGAGCGCGTACAGCGCCTCCAGCTGCTCGTCGGCGAGCCAGCCGGGGAAGCGCACGCGGTCGCCTACGTGAAGCCGCTGCGCGAGCGCGCGCAGCTCGCGCTCGTGCTCGTTCGGCGCGCCGGCAAGCACCAGCGCGACGTCCCGGTCGAGGTCGGGCAGCGCTTCGATCAGGCGCGCGAGGTTCTTGTAGGGGCGCAGCTGCGCCACGCACAGCACCACGCGCCGGCCCACGAGGTCGAGATGCTCGCGCAGGGCCTGCGTGTCAGGCGCGAGAGTGCCGTCACGCTCGACGCGCACACCCAGCGGCGTGACCTCGATGCGCTCGCGCGGCACGGCGAGGGTGCGCACGAAGTCGTCGGCAGCGTCGTTGGAGATCGCGAACACGCGGTCGGCACGGGGAAGGCAGTAGCCGACTTGGCGACGCATCGCCGCGTGGGCGCGCGCGTCGGCCTCCCATTCGGAGGGGCGGTGCAGCCAGATTAGGTCGAGCAGCGTCACCACGCTCGCCAGGCCCGGCGTCACGACAGGTCCCGTGTTGGCAGGGCTGTGCAGCACATCCAGCCGCCGTGCGCGCGCGAGCAGCGGCAGGCCGGCGAACTGGGCGAGGAGCTGCAGGGACGAGCCGCCGGGGTCGAGTGGCAGCGTCACCCAGCGCACGCTGTCCGCCCAAGGCGCGCGGCGCAGCTCGACCGGCGCGCGGCGGCTGACGAACAGGTGCAGCTCGCTGGCAGGCTCGACAGCCAGCAGCGCGCCGGGCAGCTCGCTCGCGTAGCGCCCGGCACCGCCGGCGCGCTCGCCCATGAACAGCAGGTTCAGGCCGATCCGCAGCGGACGGCGGGCGGCCGGGTACTGCGCCACCGGCGGGTCTGGCGCGAGCGCTCGCTGTGCCGGTGTGGCTGCAGGCTCGCTCACAGCGCGGCCGCCCCGCGCCGGCGGGGACGGGGGATCAGCTCCACGATCTCCTCGGGGGTGGCGCGCGTGAGCAGGATCACCAGCGCGTAGACGCCGAGCGCGAGCACGATCAACACGACCGAGGGGAGGTCGAGCGTGAGCGTCAGCACGAGCGCGGGCGCCGCCGCGAGCGCCACCTTGGGCAGCACCGCAAGGCGCGGGCGCAGCGCGGGGTTGCGCGTGAACAGCGCCAGCGGATAGCCGACGAGCAGGATGCACTCGCCGCAGAGTGTCGCGAACGCTGCGCCGGTCGCGCCGTGGGTGGTGGCCAGCGCGAGCGTCAGCGCACAGCTCGTCGTCAGCGCGATCGCGTTGACGGTCAAGAGCGCGCGGTAGCGCTTGATCGTCAGCAATGCAAAGCCCCAGCCGGCGACCATGAACGAAGCCGCCAGCGCGATCCCCTGGATCCGCAGCACCGGCACCGAGCCTGCGTATTTCGGCCCGCCGACCACTTCGACGATGAACGGCGCGCCGGCGAGGATGCCGACCGCGGCGGCGACACCGAGGATCAGCGAGACCTCGAAGATCCGCTGCAATGCGTAGGCCAGGCGCTCGCGGTCGTCGCGCTCGGCGCGCGCGAGCAGCGGCACGGCGCCGCTGACGAGCAGCATCGGGATGGTCACCGCGACCGTGTAGACGCGGAACGACAGCGAGAACAGCCCGCTCTGATGGGCGCTGGCGGCGAGGCTCGTGAGGATCTGGGCGGTATAGACGTAGATCGCCCCGACCATCGTCGCCAGCGAGTAGGCGACCGTCGGGCGCAGCAGCGCGAGCCAGCGCCGCGGGTGCAACTCCATGCCGAGCGTGATCTTGCCTCGCGCGAGCTTCGCGGTGACGGGCACGAGCAGCAGGTACATCGCCAGCGGGACCGACAGCAGCGGCAGGATCCCGGCGCCGACCGCGATCAACGCGATGACCGCGACGGCGGTCAGCAGCTGACGGACGACTTCCATCAGCGACAGCACGCCCAGGCGCAGTTCGGCGGCGAGCGGGATCGAATAGGTGTGCTGGAAGACGAGCGCCACCGTCGAAAGGCTCGCCAGCAGCGTGCCGGCGAGCAGCGCCGCGTCATAGCCGGCGCACAGCGCGAACACCATCGCGAACACGACCCCCACGAGCGTCAGCGCGACGCGCAGCCCGAGCAGGTCACGCATCATCGCCGTGCGGTCCGCGCCTTCGCGGATCGCGAACTCGCGCGTGCCGAGGTTGGCCATGCCGACGTCGGTCACCAGCGAGACGACCGTCACCAGCGAGATCACGGTCGTGTAGCGCCCGAAGCCCACCGTGCCCAGGTAGCGCGTCAGCAGCAGCGCAGGAACCAGCGAAAGCACGACGATCGTCGCATAGCTGGCGAAACGCAACACGCCACCACGGATGATCAACCCGCCGGCCGAGTCGGTGTCCAGCACGTCACGCGGCTCGGCGCCGACGCCGGCCGCCGCAGCGCCCGGCATCGCATCCGCCGCGCCGGTCGAGTCCGGCGCCCCGGGTTGAGGCTCCGCCGCCGTGCGGCCCGCCGGCGCCACGAACTCCTCGGCGTCGCGCGCCGCGCTCATCGTCGTCGCTGCCTGTATGCGTGCATGTAGCTCTCCAGTGTGCCTTCTGCGGTGGCGCGCCAGGTAAAGACCGCCTCGCGAGCGTGTCCGCGGGCGATCAGATCCGCTGCGAGCGCCCGGTCGCCGAGCACGTCGTTCAGCGCGCGCGCGATGTCCCGCACGTCGAGCGGGTCGAAGTAGCGGGCGGCATCGCCCGCGACCTCGGGCAGCGCCGAGGCGCGCGCGCAGGCGACGGGCACGCCGCGGCGCATCGCCTCGAGGATCGGGATGCCAAAGCCCTCGTTGACCGAGGCGAACACGAAGCAGCGCGCCAGCGCGTAAAGGCCCTCGAGGTCGGGGGCGTCCACGTACGCGGGAAACGCGACGTTCGCGGCGATCCCCAGCTCGGCGGCGAGCGTGCGCAGCTCATTCTCGTGCGCAGTCGGGTTGCCCGGGATCGCAAGCACCGCGTCCGGCCAGCGCGCGAGCACCGCCGGCAGGGCGCGCACGAGCCGGGCGAGGTTCTTGTGGACCTTCTTCGCCGAGACGGTCAGGATCAGCGGGCCGTCTCCCAGTCCCAGGCGGTCGCGCAGCTCACGCTCGGGGGTCGGCGCCGCCGGCTCGCGCATGTTCGCGGCGAGCGGCACGACGTCGATCCGTTCGCAGGGCACGCGCAGATGCTCGACGACGTGCTCGGCGCCCGCCTGGGAGAGCGCGATCACGCGGTCGGCGCGGCGCGCAGCGGGCGGTACCACCAGCCGCCACAGCCGCGCCGTGCCGGCCTCGCCCGGGTCCGGGGCGACGATCCAGGTGACGTCGGCGAGCGTCACCACGCTCGCGGCGCGCGTGCGCAGCGGCGCGGTCATCGCGACGCTGTGCAGCAGGTCCACGCGCCGTCCCGCGAGCGCGCCCAGCAGCGTCAGCTCGCTCGCCGCCTTCAACCCACGCCTTCCCAGCAACGGGTGGGTGACGATCTCGACCTCCCCGCTCCACGGCTCCGCACCCAGGTAGCGCGCCCCATCAAAGCTCGCGAACACGCTGAAGCGCACCCCGGGAGCTAGACGCACCAGCTCGGGCAGCAGCGCGCGCACGTAGGTGTCGAGCCCGCCCATCCGTGGCTCCAGGAACACGGCGTTGATGCCTATGCGGGGCGGCAGCTCGCTGGTGTGCATATCGGCGGCACCGTAGCGCGCTCCGCCACGGGCCTTCGGTGGCTCCCAGTCGCTACCCCGGCGCCGTCAACGCCACGCCCAGTAACTCGCGGTACGCGCGAGCCTGGCCGGTGGCGTGGAGGCGCTTGGAGGGGAGCAGGGCAATCAACCGGAGCGTTGCCCAGGAGAGGGCGAGGGAGAGGGCAAGCACGGCGCGGGTCAGCGCACTTGGGACGCCGCGGCGGTAGAGGTAGCGCAGCGCGCTGCGCACCCAGTACGGGGAGTGAACCAGCGCGTCCTCACCGCCGCCGCGCATCAGGTGAGAGGCAAGCGCGGAGGGCACCACTTCGATCGCCCAGCCGTGGTGTGCGACGCGCTGCTGCCACTCGGTCTCCTCGAAGTAGAGGAAGAAGCTCTCGTCGAGGGGGCCCGCCTGGTCGTAGGCGCTGCGCCTGATCGCCATCGCCGCGCCCGAGACCCAAGCGGGCGGGCGTCCGGCGCGCAACGCAGCCGGCGACATCGCGTAGGGGTGCAGCTTCGGGGCGTGCACGAGCGCGTAGCCGGCGGGAACGCAGAGGTCCAGTCCGACCGACAGCAGGCCCGGGAAGCGGCGGTAGCCGTTCGAGGTCAGCCGTCCCTCGCCGTCCTCGAGCAGTGGCGCGGCGACGCCCGTGCCGGGGTGCGCGCGCAGGTGCTCCACCAGCGCCGGCAGCGCTCCGGGACGCACCTCGGTGTCCGGGTTGAGCACGATCACGAGCGGCGCGCTCGTGTGCGCGAAGCCGGCGTTGACGCCTGCCGCGAAGCCGCCGTTGACGGGCAGCTCGAGGACGCGCGCCTGCGGGCACGCGGCGCGCAGGCGGGCGGCACTGCCGTCTTGGGAGTCGTTGTCGAGCACCACCGTCTCCAGCGTCAGCCCGCCGGCGCCGGCCCGCACCGACTCCAGACAGCGCTCGACGAGCTGCGGCGTGCGGTAGTTGACGACGACCACGGCCGCATCGGGCTCCCGCGGCTCGCGGGCACCGCTGTAGACGGTGGCGGTGGGCGTCATCCCCATAGTGTTCAGATCGGCAATGCGGCGCGGGCTGGGCGCGCCGCGCTCGACGTACAGGCGTCCTGGATCGTCACGACAACAACCCGGTTCTCGGGCTCGAGGAAGACGTAAACGACGAGCATCCAGCGCCACGGTCCGAGCATGAAGCGAAAGCCCTTCCAGCGACCATCGAGCGCCGGGCCGATGCGGGGGAAGCGCTCCAACGCCCGCAACGACCGGACGACCTGGGCGCGGGTGTCGGCGGGCAGGCTGTGCGTACGGATGAGGCCGTCGAGGTCTTCGACCGCAGCCAGAGCGAACTCGATGCGCGCCACGAGCTACAGCTCGTCGAGCGGAACGGTCTCGCCCGCGCGCGCCTGCCTGAGGCCGAGCTGCGCGCGGGCGTGCGCCCCGGGCAGCCCCTCCAACAGCTCCACAACGTTGCGCGCGTCGGGATCGGCGTCGTCGAGCGCGCTCGACAGCAGCGAGCGCGCGATCGTGCCAGGTTGGATGTACATGCGCTCGGCCAGGCGCGCCAGCTTGGCGGCCTGGGCGTCGTCGAGGGTGATGTTGAGCCGCTCCACCACCCTACTATACACAAGACCGCACGTTCCGTGTACCACTGGTTTTGGCGTGCGCCGGTCGTGGCGCAGCGCCGCGGATCGCGCCACGCTCATCGCTCATACACCCGCACAATGTTGGAGCTGCCCGCTGCGAACGGGTAGTCAGCCTCGGCTTCGCTGAGCACGCGGAACTGATAGCTGATCGGGCCGGCGAGGCGGAAGCGGTAGGCAAAGTGAAAACGTCCGCCGGCGCCGGCGCGGATCACGTGGAACTCCAGCCAGCGTCCGCCAGCCGAGCGAGCCTCCAGCACGAGCTGCTTGCCGCCCGCGGGCACCGGCCCACCGAGCACGCGCCCGGCGAAGCGGATCTCGCCGCGGGCTGCGGCCAGGCGCGGAGCGATGCCGAGCGTGAGGCCCGCGCGCACGCTTAGCGTCAGCGTGCGCGTCGCCACCGGCAGCGGCGCGCCCACGTGGCTACGGTAGGCGATGCGCAGCTGGGCCGAGGAGATGCCGCGCGGGAGCGTGAGGCTCCAGTGTCCCTGCGCACCGGTGCGCAGGGCGGGCAGCGCGTGCGGGACCGCGCCGGCGTTCGCCGGCAGCTCCTGAACTTCGACCTGCGCGCCCGCGATCGGTACGCCGCCCGGGGCGGCGAGGGTTCCTTGAATGGTGTGCGCTGCGCCGTAGGCGCTTCGCAGCAGCTCGCCCGCGTGGCCCCTCCAGGACGCGGTAAGTGTCGCCTCGTCGGAGGCGTTCGTACCGTTCGCCGGCCCCAGCGTGGCCGTGCTTGCCGCCGGGCTGGCGGAGCCGGCATTGCCGCCGCCGCCCGATCCGCCCGCGCCGCCGCTCGTGCCGCCGGTACTGCCGGTACCGGCACCATCCGAGCCGGAGCCGCCCGTGCCCGACCCGCCAGTGCCGGAACCCGTGCCGGACCCGCTCGTTTGCGAACCGCTGCCGGAACTGCCGGCCCCTTCGCCTTCGTCCGTGCCGGAGCCTTTGCCGGAGCCACCCGGCGATGCATTGTCGACGGCCACCTGGCGGTCGAGCACCGTCGCGGAGTTGCCCGCCGCGTCGAGCACGCTCACCACCAGGTGGTGGGTCCCGTTGGAGAGCGTCGTCGTGTCGAACGGCAGGTCGACGCTGACCGCCGCCGGGCACGGCTGGGTGTAGAGGAACGCAGGCAGGCCGTCGGTCGTGCCGCCGACGTCGTGGCAGCGTCCGCCCTCTTCTTCGGGAACCACCGTGCTGACGACCTGCCCGTCGACGCGGAAGACGACCTCGTAGATCCCCGAGCCCGTGTCGCTCGCCTCGAACGCGACGTCGCTCGTGCCGCTGACGGTCGGCGCTTCGGCAAGGTCCCCTTCGACGCGGGAGACCGTCGGGGGTTCGGTCTGGGAGAGCACCATGTCGGCCGCGAACAGCTCGACTGTGGCGGCGTAGCCGCTCGGGTCGTTTTTGCCTTCGGGGCAGGCATAGCCCAATATGGCCGAACCGCAAGCAGCGATCAATGCGATGCGGGAACTGGGCAGCACGCTTTCTGGCAACGCCACGAGATTGTTCGAGGCGAGGGGTTCGTTGGATTCCCCCTCTGTGGTGCATGGTTGCCACGCAGTGCAGACGTCGAAGGCTTCTTTTTCTCCACTGCCGAGTGTGCTTTCCATGTAGGCCGCGTAATACGCGTGTTGGTTGGATCCGCCAGACGTGGCTCCGGCACGCATGATCGAACCCGCAACGATCGTCTCGTGAGCGGGCGTTTGAAAGGTCCAGCTCGCTTTATCGCTTTCGGAATATGCGGAGTGCGCAAATCCGTCATTCATGCCCGCGACCAACCCTCCGCCGGACGAACACGTGTTCAGCGTCGTGTCCTCGCCCGAATGACCCCCTTCGCTCCACCCGTCAGTCGGCGCGACCGCGCCCCCCGGGGTCCGGCAGGAGTAGACGTGGTACTCCCCCGCAGAGGCGACCCCCGGCAATCCACCCAGCACGGCGAGCGTGGCGAGTGCCAGCATCTTTCGCGAAACGCGATTCGCGCCCGCGCGCGCGCGCGTCCGTGCGCACACGCGAATAGCGGCGGAAAAAACAGTCGTCGCACACCCGGCCGTCGCCACGCGGGCGGCGGCGAGCGTGTTGCGGGCGGCGCGCCACGGCCCCCCCGTCGCGGTGACGTGGGCGCGAGGGCGCCCGATCCCTGCTCGTTGCATATCTCTCTCCATCTCTATCTGTGTGTCGGTGTGATGGCGCGCTGCTGCGCGACCTCGATGCGGGCGCGCGCGTTTGGGCGCCCATCGATATGTCGTTGCGAAGCGGCCGTCGACCCCCCCACGACTTTTCGACGCGATTCCCGGGACTATGCGAGGTGGTAGAACCCGCTGGACAGATGTCGCGGACGCGCGGTGTTTATGACCGAGCGCCCGCGGCCGTGAACGTCAGCGGCAGCGCAGCGAGACCGTAGATGCCCGTGATGCTCTCGTAGACGGGCTCGCCCGCCAGCTCGAGGTTGCGCATGCGCGGCGCGAGGTAGGCCAGCGCCTCCTCCAGCTCGACGCGCGCGAGGTTGGCGCCGACGCAGTAGTGCACGCCCGCCCCGAACGTCAGCGCACGCGCCCGCGGGCGTTCGGCGGCGATGTCGAAGCGCTCGGCGTCCCCCTCACCCTCCCGCCCCGGCAGGTCGCGGTTGGCGGTGAACGCGCACACCATCACGATCGTGCCCTCCGGGAACACCACATCGCGGAAGCTCAGCTCCTGCACGACGATCCGCGCCGTGAATGGCGTGATCGGCTCGAAGCGCAGCACCTCCTCGACCGCCTGCCCCGCCAGCTCGGGGCGCTCGCCCAGCAACTCCCACTGGTCGGGGTGTTCGGCAAACAGACGCACCGCGTGCGCGAGCTGGCTCTGCGTCGTGTCGACGCCGCCGACCATCACGTTCAGCACCAGGTTCACGCACTCCACGTCGCTCAACCGCGCCACCTCGCGCCCCTGCTCGTCGACGCCGGTGGCCGCGATCAGCGCCGAGATCAGATCGTCGCCGGGGTCGCTGCGGCGCACACGCAGCAGCTCCCACGCGTATTCGTAGAACTCGGCCACCGCCGTTTCGATCGCCGGGCGCTCCTCGGTCATCGAGACCGCGTCGAACTGGCGCTGGATCCAGTTCGACCAGTGGTGCAAGCGCGGCGCGTCGGCCAGCGGCACCCCCATCACGCGCGCGATCGCCTGCGACGGGTAGGGCTTGGCGACATCCGCGACGAACTCGCGCTCGACGGGCACGCCGTGCGCACTGCGCTCGGCCGGCGCGTGCACAGGGTCCGCCGGCGACGTGGGGCCAGGCCCCCCATCCAGCCGGCCCTCCGGGCCGGCCACCCCCTCCCACAAGCCGTCCAGCAGCTCGCGCATGACTGGCCGGTGGCGCTCGACCGCGCGCGGGGAGAGCGCCGGGTTGAGCAGGTTGCGCAGGCGCGTGTGGTCGGCGCCATTGAGGTGCAGGATGTTGCGGCGCATCTCCTCCGCCAGCGGCCCCTGACGGACGTCGAAGATCTCGGCGATCTTCAGGCCCGGAAAGGCCGCCGCGCGGCTGCGCAGGAACAGCTCGCCCGCCTCGCGGTCGAGCACGATGTAGCCGAACGGTCCCGCCGCCAGCCAGCCGCCCGCGCGCAGCTCGCGCATCGCCGCGTGAAAACGAGCACCGCGCAGCTGCGGGTCGGTGTAGTCGAAACGGGGCAGCTTCAGCTCGTCGACGCGCGGCATCGCACGAAGCTATCAGCGCGCGGCCTCCCTGCCGCCTGTCCCTGGCCTCCCGCCTCGCTCCCTCAGAGGGTGGCGCTGGCCGAAACGGGGACTCGCGTCGAAGACACGTGTCTCCCGGCCTCGGTCGGGCCCCTCTTCACCATCTCAGCGCCCGCGATCCGGTGCCGCGGACGCTCGCGATCGGGTGCCCCGAACTATTTTTTCGGGTGGACCGTCTGCTTGAGTGCCGCTCCCGGGGTGAACTTCGGGGCCTTCGACGCTTTGATTTTGACTTTCTCACCCGTGCGCGGGTTGACACCCTGGCGCGCGGCGCGTTTGACCACCGAGAACTTGCCGAAGCCGGTGATCACGACCTCGTCGCCTTTCTTGAGCGTCTTGCCGACGGTACCCACGAACGACTCGATCGCGCGCGAAGCATCGGCTTTGGAGAGACCGCTGTCGGCGGAAACCGCTTCGATCAGCTGGGTCTTGTTCATGAACAAACTCCCTTTCGGTAGCAATAACACAGCACAAGCGCGCAAGCGTAGCGCGCTCGCGGGCGGAAAGCCGCTTCCCTGCACGGGATGCCCGCCACCAGGACGGGGTTCGGTCCATTTTTGAAAGAGAATCGACGCTTACGCGTCCCCGCCGGCAAGCGTCAACCGCGTCGTGCGGCCGTCCCCGACAGGCTCGCGGGCCAGCTTCTTGCCCGGGTTGAGCAGGCCCTTCGGGTCGAACGCCAGCTTGATCTGCTCGTGCAGCCCGAGCGCCGCCGGCGGCCACTGGCGGGCGAGCTGGCCGCGCTTGAGCGCGCCCACGCCGTGCTCGCCGCTGATCGCCCCGCCGAGCCCAACGGCCAGCGCGAACAGCTCGTCGGTCGCCGCGCGCGCCGCCGCCAACTCCTGCTCGCGTCTCGGGTCGAGCAGCAGGTTGGCGTGCACGTTGCCGTCCGCCCCATGTCCCCACGCGCACGCGCGCAGCCCGTGGCGCTCGGCGATCTGCGCAAAACCCTCGAGCGCCTGCGCCAGGCGCTCGACCGGGACCACCACGTCCTCGCTGACCTTGCCGCCGCGCACCGCCGCAACCGCCCCCGGCACATTGTCGCGCCAGCGCCACAGCGCCTCGCGCTCCGGGCGGCGCAGCTCGAGCGCGCTCGGCCCAAGCGCGGCCGCCAGCTCGGCGTGCGCCGCGCGCGCCTGCTCGCGCGTGCCGTCGACCTCGGCGAGCAGCGCGAAACCCGCACCCGCCGGCACCTCGCCGGGATACGCGGCCGCCGCCAGCGCCAGCGCCTCGCCGTCGATGAAGTCCAGCGCCGCCGGCTGCACGCCCGCGGCGAGCACGTCGAGGATCGCCGCGCAGCCCTCCGCGGCGCTGCGCTGGAAGGCGATCAGCGGCAGCGCCACCTCTGGCGCAGGCGCCAGGCGCAGCCACACCGCAGTCACGATCCCGAGCGTGCCCTCCGATCCGACGATCAGGCTCTTGAGGTCGTAACCCCCCACGTCCTTGCGAAACGGCCCACCCACCGCGACCAGCTCGCCGGGTGCGACCGCCACTTCCAAGCCGGTCACCCAGTTCCCCGTCGCGCCGTACTTGCACGCGTGCGGCCCGCCCGCGTTGGTCGCCACGTTGCCACCGATCTGCGACTGCTCCGCCGCACCCGGGTCCGGGGGGAAGCACAGCCCGTTCTCGCGCGCGATCCGCTGCACGTGGCGGGTGGACAGGCCCGCCTCGACCTGCATCCGCCACAGCTCCGGCTCCAGCGCGCGCACCGCGCGCAGCCGCTCCAGCGAGCAAACCACGCCGCCGTGCAGCGGCACCGCGCCGCCCGCCAGGCCCGTGCCCCCGCCACGCGGTACGACCGGCACGTCGTGCCCGTAACACAGCGCCAGCACCCCCGCCACCTCCTGCGCGCTGCCCGGCGCGAGGACGAGGTCCGCGTGCCCGCGCAGGCCCCGCGCGAGCGTCGCGTCGTGGTCGTAGCGCGAGTGCCCGCGGCCATCGGGCGCCTGCACGTGCTCGGCGCCGAGCAGCCGCTCGAACTCGCCGCGCAGCGCCGCGCTGCTCGAGGCCGCGCTCTCTCCGCTCCCGCCGTACACCACTCAGCGCCCCGCGAGCAATCCCGCGACCAGCTCGCGCGCGAGCGTGGCCGCGCGCCCAAGATCGCCGCGCAGCGGACCCTGCAGCAGCGGGCGGGCCTCGTTCTCGACGCTCATCGTCCCGGTGTACCCGATCGCGTCGAGCGCGTCAAACAGCGCCGGCCACGGCACCGCCCCCTCGCCGGGGAGCAGGAACGCGAAATCCTCCCCCTCGACCGCCGGCGCCGCGGGGTGGCAGCGCCCAACCGCGTCCTTCAGGTGCACGTGCGCGATCCGCCCACCCCACGCGCGCACCGCGCCGGCCACGTCATCGCCGCACAGCGCGTGGTGGCTGGGGTCGAAGTTGACCGCCAGCGAAGGGTGCTCGACCAGCAGCGCCAGCGCGTGCTCGGCGCGGTAGCGCCCGTGCGCGAGCGTGCCCCAGCAGGGCTCGAGCGCCACGCGCACCCCGTGCTCTTCGGCGCGGTCGAGCACGCGCGCGAGCGCCAGCCGCGCGCACTCCCACGCCTGCCGCTCGTCGATGTCGCGCCCAACGCGCGCCGCGCCCCGCTCCCACGCGTTGGGCCCCGTCAGCACCCCGATCGACGCGATCCCCGCGTACGCGCACGCCGCCACCGCGCCTTCGCTGCGACGCACGCGCCGCTCCCACAGCTCGAGGTCGGTCGTCACGTAGTCCTGGTGGACCATCAACTGCGCCACCTGCAATCCCGCCGCGCGCGCGATCGCCACCAGCTCGGCAAGCCGCTCCGGCGGGTCGCGCAGCGGCTCGAACTGCTCCATCGTCCAGTCCACCGCGCCATAGCCCGCGCCCGCCAGCAGCGCCACGATCTGCTCGGGCGTGCGCTCGCCGGCGTCGGCCGCCACATAGCCGATCGGCCCGCTCACCACGCCGGCTCCCCGTGGTGGACGTAAACCGTCTGCTGCTCGGTGAAGAAGCGCACCGCCTCGCTGCCCTGCTCGCGCCAGCCCGAGGCCGTGGACGCCTTCAGACCGCCAAAGGGCATGTGCGGGTCGGCGCCGGGCGTCGGGCGGTTGACGTGCACCATGCCAGCCTCACAGTGCTCGACGAAGTACAGCGCGCGCGCCAGGTCGTTCGTGCAGACCGCCGCCGACAGCCCGAACGGCACCGCGTTGGCGAGCGCGATCGCCTCGTCGAGGTCGCGCGCGGGGAGCACGGCGCAGACCGGGCCGAAGACCTCGTCGTCGAGCACCCGCATCCCCGGCCGGGCGCCGGCGATGACGGTCGGCTCGAAGAAGCTGCCATGGCGCAGCGCGCCATCGGGCTGCTCGCCGCCGGCCACGATCTCGGCGCCGAGCACGCGCGCCTGCGTGACCGCTCCCTGCACAGCCTGCACCGCGGCGGCGTCGATCAGCGGCGGCACCTGCACCCCCTCCTGCACGCCCGCGCCGAGCCGCAGCTCGCGCGCCCGGCGCGCGAAGGCGTCGAGCACCTCCTCGTAGCGCGGCTGCTCGACGATCAGCCGGCGCGTGGCCGTGCACTTCTGCCCGGCCGCCGCGAACGCCCCCTCGCCGGCCAGCGCGACCGCCTGCGCGGGATCGGCGTCGGCGAGCACCACCAGCGGGTTGTTGCCGCCCAGCTCCCCCTGAAAGCGCACCCCCCGCGCCGCCGCGCGGCCGGCCAGCTCGCCCCCGACGGCGGTCGAGCCGGTGAAGGAGACGGCCCGCACGTGCCGGTCTTCGACGAGCGCGCGGCCGACCGCCGCGCCGCCGAGCACGGCCTGCGCGACGTCGCGCGGCACCCCCGCGTCGTGCAGCGCCGCGAGCAGGCCAAGCATCGGCCCGGGCGCCGCCGAGGCCGGTTTGATGACTACCGCGTTGCCCGCCGCGAGCGCCGGCGCGAGCTTCCAGGCGGGGATCGCGATCGGGAAGTTCCACGGCGTCACCAGGCCCACGACCCCCAGCGCGCGGCGGCGGGTGAAGGCGAGCGTGTCCGCCTGCGCGGCGTCGGCCAGCTCGCCGCCCGCACGTTCGGCTTCCCCGGCGTGAAAGCGCAGCACCGCGGCGGCGCGGCCCACCTCGCCGGCGGCGTCGGCGAGCAGCTTGCCCTCCTCGGCCACGATCGTCCGCGCCAGCTGCTCACCGCGCCGCTCCAGCAGATCGGCGGCATGGTGCAGCAGCTCCCCCCGGCGCGGTCCCGGCAGGGCGCCCCAGCGCGGTTGCACGGCGTGCGCGCGGGCGCACGCCGCGGCCACCTCGCCCGGGGTCTGCGGCTCGTAGCGCGCGACCACCTCGCGCGCATCGGCCGGGTTGCGGCAGACGATCGCCTCAGGGCTCACTCCGGGCGCTCCGTCTCCAGGTACTCCGGCCGCGGCAAATCCCAGTAGCCGGCGTTGATCCCCTCCGTCGCGCGCGGCTCGCGCGCGAGCATCGCCTCGACGACGACCGGCCCTTCGGTGCGCAGCGCCGCGTGCAGCGCCGGGCGCAGCCGCTCGAGCTCGGTGACTTTGAACGCGCTCGCCCCGAAGCCGGTTGCGATCGCGGCGAAGTCGGGGCTCACCAGCTCACCGTTGCGGCGGCGGCGGAACTCGACCGCGAAGTCGCGCTGCGGGCCGAACATGCCGCGCTGGAAGTCGCGGATCGAGGTCCAGCCGATGTTGTTGAGCACGAGATACACCACCGAGATCCCCTCCTGCACCGCGAGCGCCAGCTCCTGGATGCTCATCAGGAAGTCCCCGTCGCCCGCCACGCCCACGACCGGCACATCCGGGCACGCGAGCTTCGCGCCGATCGCAGCGGGCACCGTGAAGCCCATCGTCGAGTAGCCGCCCGGCGTGATCCACGTGCGCGGCTCGTAGGAGACGAACTCCTGGAACATCTGGATCTGCGGGTGGCCCGCCGAGGCGATCACGATCGCCTCGCGCGGCAGCACGGCGCGCAGCGTGTGGATCGCCTGCGACATCGACAGTACGCCCGGGTCCCAGCGCCCGCGGATCAGCGCGCGCCAGCGGCCCTTCCAGGAGGCCGACTCGAGGATGTACTCGCGGCGGTCGGGCACCCGCTCGCGGCGCTCCTCCAACGCGTCGCCCAGCGCGCCCAGCGCAGCCCGCGCATCGCTCACGACACCGACCTCCACCGGGTAGTTCTTGCCGATCTCGCGCGTGTCGACGTCGATCTGCAGGATCCGCGTCGGGGGTACCGAGAACGATTCACCGTGCTTGAACGAGCTGGCGGTCTGCTCGGCGAAGCGCGTACCCACCGCGAGGATCACGTCGGCCTCGCGCGAGAAGTGGTTGCCGCAGATCGTGCCGTTCGCGCCCGTGTGCTCGGCGGCCAGCGGGTGGTCCTCGGGAAAGATGCCCTTGCCCATCATCGTCGCGAGCACCGGCGCCTGCGCCAGTTCGGCCACGCGCCGCAGCTGCTTGCTCGCGCCCGCCTGGATGCAGCCGCCGCCGGCGAGGATCACCGGGCGGGCCGCGCCGGCAAGCGCCGCCGCGATCTGCTCGATGCCCGCCGGGTCGGGGTGCGCGGCGGGGTGCGTGGGCCGATGGCGCCCCGCGTCCAGACGGTGGCCCTCGCCGCCATGTGCCTGCACGTCGATCGGCACGTCGATGTGCACCGGGCCCGGGCGGCCATCCAGCGCGACGTTGAACGCGCGGTGCAGCGCACGCGGCAGCTGGTCGACGCGGTGCACGGCGAACCCGCGCTTGACGACCGGGCGCAGCACGCTGGGAAAGTCGGCGTCGCGCTGGCGCTCGATCTCCTGCAGCACGCCCGTGCCGTCCATGTAGCTCTGCACGCCGCCGGTGATCGCAATCAGCGCCTGCGAGTCCACGTAGGCGGTGGCCAGCGCCATCGTCAGGTTCGCCGAGCCGGGGCCGATCGAGGTGAGCGTCGCCAGCGGCCGCCCGCAGGCGCGGAAGTAGGCGTCGGCGATGTGCCCCGCGGACTGCTCGTGGCGCGCCTGCAGCACCGTAATGCGATCGGCGCGGTCCTTGAACGCGTCGAAGATCCCCATGTCGCCGTGCCCGGGGATGCCGCACACGTAGGGCACGCCCTGCTCGATCAGGTAGTCCGCGATCAGCTCGCCACCGGTCCTGGTGCTCATGTCAAGTTCTCCTTTCGAGATGGTTCGCGCCGGCCTGCGCGCGCAGCAGCTCCTCGGTGATCAGCAGGTGGCGCTCGAGCGCCTGCGCCGCGCGGCGCGCCGCACCGGCGCGGGCCGCGTCGTAGATCGCCTGGTGCTCGGTGCAGATCGCTTGCAGATCGCGCGAGCGCCCGACGGTCGACAGGCCCCGCACGCGCGTCTGGTCGCGCAGCGACTCGACGATCGCGACCAGGCGCGCGTTGCCCAGCACCTCCAGCGGCACGCGGTGAAAGGCACGGTCGTGCTGCATGAACGTGCGCTCGTCGTCGAGATGCGCGCGCATCGCCGCCAGCTCGCGCCCCAGCGCGCGCACGTCGCCCGCGGCGAAGTGTGGCGTCGCTTCCAGCAGCGCCGGGATCTCGAGCATCCGCCGCAGCTGGAAGATCTCCAGGATGTCGTTGCCCTTGCTGTCGTTGACGCGCACCCCGCGGCTGCGTTCGAAGCTCACCATCCCCTCCCGCGCGAGGTCCACCAGCGCCTCGCGCACCGGCGTGCGCGAGATCCCCAGCGCCTCCGAGAGCGCGCGCACCGAGGTCAGCGAGCCGGCGGGCAGGCGCCCCTCGACGATCGCGCCGCGCAGCTCCTCGCGCGCACGTGCGCTCAGACCGCGCTGGTGACCGATCGGCGCGAGCCCCGTGCCGGGCGCGCGCGGCGGCACGTCGAAGGTCGCCTCGCTCATCGGGTGTCCTTCGCGGTGAGCGCGTAGACACGCTCGATCAGCTCCACCACGGCGCGACCCTCGTGGCCGTCGACGGGCGGCGGCTCGCCCTGCGCGAGCGCGCGCGCGAACGCCTGCACGCTCGCGTACACCGACTCCTCCCAGCCGCCCGGCGCGACATGCTCGTCGTGCCAAGCGCCGTCATAGCTGCGCAGCGCCGGGCCCGTGCGAAAACCCTCGAAGTCGGCCTCGCAACCGGACAGGTAGAGCATCCCCTGCGTCGCGCACAGCTCGATCGCGTCGTCGAACGCGCCCGGCGGGCAGTGGTAGTTGACCTCGATCGTCCCCAGCGCGCCGCCGGCGAAGCGCAGCAGCACGACCGCCAAATCCTCGCCGCGCTCACGCGGCGCATCCGCGAAGGCCGCCACCTCAATGACCTCGCCGCACAGCGCACGGGCGACATAGAAGCGGTGCACGCCAGCGTCGAACAGCAGCCCGCCCCCGCAGCGCGCCGGGTCCGCGCGCCAGCCGCCGAACTTACCCCCGATCGCCAGCCGCATGCGCAGCAGCAGCGGACGGCCCAGCGCGCCGCTTGCCAGCAGCTCGCTCGCGCGCACATGCGGCGGGTAAAACAGCTGGTTGTGCGAGACGCCGACGCGCACACCCGTGCGCTCCGCAGCCGCGTTGATCTCGTCGCACTCGGCACTCGTCAGCGCCATCGGCTTCTCCAGCAGCACGTGCTTGCCGGCCGCGATCGCAGCCAGCGCGACCCCGCGGTGCAGGCTGTGTGGGACGCAGACGCTCACCGCGTCCACGTGCTCGTCCGCCAGCAGCCCCGCGAGCGTCGCGTGCTCCGCTGCACCCGTAGCGTTCGCCGCGGCGTGGCGCAGATCGGGGTCGAGGTCCGTCACCGCCCGCACCCGCGCCAGCTCCGGCGCACCCTGAAAGCCGCGCATATGCACCCGGCCGATCTCGCCGAGACCGACGACGCCGACACCGATCTCAGCCATCGGTCTCGCGCAGCTCCTGGACCTCCTCGACGAGCGTGCCCGAGACCGACGCGAGGTCCGGCGGGTGTTCGGCAGGCACCGCCGCGCGGCGCGTGCGCAACGCCCACCACGCGTAGATGGTGAACAGCGCACCGATCCCCAACGCGACCGCGAAGTAGCCGGCGACGTAGTAGTTGGCGCTCGGCAGCAGATAGGCGAGGATCACCGCCAAACACCACGCCACGCCGAGCACCGCGACCGGGATCAGCCAGCGTCCGAGCCCGAAGTGATCGGCGGGGGCGGCAGGGATCTTCTGCTTGATGTGCCCCCAGATCACCCCGAGGATCGTGCTGCCGTAGGTGAAGTAGTAGGCCACGGCGGCCATCGAGACGATGCGGAAGATTTTGCCGGCGCCCGCGAGGTTGATGATCAGGCACACCACCCACAGCACGACGATCGCGACGATCGGGGTGCGGAAGCGGTCGCTGACGCGCGCCAGCTGTCCCGAGAACGGCAGCATCCGGTCGCGCGAGACCGAGAAGATCAGACGCGTGGCAACCGCGATGTTGGCGATGATGCAGCCCATCATCGAGCCGAACGCGATGATCTTGAAGAGGAAGCCGACGAAGTCGCCGAGATGCGAGTCGACGATCCAGAAGATCGTGTTCGTCCGTTCCAGCGACGGCGCGATCGGACCCTTGATCGCGGCGACCAGCACCCACATCACCACGAAGCCCGCCAGGCCCGAGACGACGACCGCGCGCAGCATCGCCTTCGGCGCCACCTTGCGCGGGCTCTTAGTCTCCTCGGCGAGGTCCGCCGAGGCCTCCCAGCCGAGCAGCGACAGGATTGGCAGCAGCGAAGCGAGAATGTAGTTGACGCCGGGCGTGTGCGCGCCGTTGACGGCGCCGGCCCCGTTGTTGTTGACGATCACTCCGAGGCCCTGCGTGTCTTTGAAGATCAGTACGACGCCGACGACGAGCAGGATCGTGATCGCACCCGTGCCGAGGATCTCGGCCATCGCGAAGCCGTTGTTCATGCGGCTCGCAAGACGGATGCCGACGATGTTCACGATGAACCCCAGCGACAGCGCGCCCGCGGAGAGATAAGCCGCGTTCTGCGGGGTCGCCGCCAAGCCGAATTCGGGCGCGTAGACAGACCCCAGCAGCACCCCGATCGAGACGGCGCCGGTGGTGAATGTGATGATCCCGAAGACCGCCACGATCCAGCCGTAGTAGGGGCTCGTGATGCGACTCGCCCACTGGTAGGCATAGCCGGTGACGGGCACGCGCGCTGCCATGTGCATGAACACGGCCAGCACGGGCATCACGCCGATGAGCGCCAGCAGCCAGAACCAGGTGGATACCGCGCCGACCTGCAGCAGCACCGGCTGGAAGAGCCCGACGATCGAGCCGGTGATCGTGATCATCGAGAACGCCAGGCAGAACGAGGTGAACGAGGACATCGTGCGCCGCAACCGCTGCGGGTAGCCGAACCTCGTCAGATCCGCCTCGTCGGAGGACGCGCCAACAGTGGGTGGCGCCCACGAGGACGCCGGTGTGACAGACATCAGAGAATCTCCTCCCCCCGCAGGGTGATGACCGAGCCGGTGTCGACCAGCTCCTTGAAGTCCTCGCCGACCGCGACCATCGGGCCGCTGGTCGTGACCCGCTTCCAGGTCTCCCAGTCGGCGACGTCGACGTGCTCGACGACCGTGTAAGCGCTCGTGCCGTCGGGGTCCTCAACGGCGAATACGCGGTACTCGCGAATGCCCTCGCAGCCCTTCAGCGTCGGCTGGTCGCGCGTGCGCGACCACTCGCGATAGCGCTCCGGGGTAATCCCCTCGCGCAGGCGGTAGAGCAGGAACAACTTCATCGCAAAACCTCCTTGGGCGCTCCGCGCCCCTCGAGCACACGCCGCAGTTGCTCGCGCATCAGGCGGTGGCCTGCCAGCGGGTCCACGGCGGGGCGGCCGAGCGCGAATGTGGCGCGCTCGTCGCACAGCGTCGTATTGGCGGGCAGCTGCAGTCGCGGGTCCTCGCCACAGGCGCGCAGGAGCTCGGCGCCGGACCCCTCGCGCACGAGCGCGACGTCGCATTCGAACGCGCGCGCGAGCACGCGCAGGTATTCGCGCCGGCCAAGCGAGTCCGGGCCGGCGGTGTTGTAGACGCCCTCGCACTCCTGCGCAACCAGCTCACAGACGCGCTGGGCGTAATCCCAGGCGTATGTCGGTGACTGGTAGACGTCCTGCGGCGCCGGCAACGCCCGCCCGGTGCGCAGGCGCGCGACCCAGCGCAGCGCGAGGCTCGAGTGCTCCCAGACATGGCGCGCGTGCGCCACCGCCGGTACCTCCAGCGGATCGTGCAGCACCGCACGCGCATCGCCTGCGCCCGCCCGCACGCGCACGGGCGGCCTGCCCGTGGGGATCGCGAGGTTGACGCCATAGACGTTCGCGGGACGCGTGATCAGCCAGCGCCCTGCATACCCGCGGACGGCATTCTCGGCGGCGAGCTTGGAGTGCCCGTAGGCGTTGACCGGAGCGGTGAAGTCCTCCTCGCTCCAGCATTGCCCGGCGGGGCGCTGACCGCCGAACACCCAGTCGGAGGAGACAAGCACGTAGTGAGCGCGTACCGTGCGCGCCGCGGCGAGCGTGTGCTCGGCGCCGAGCTCGTCGAGTCGCGCGAGCCCCGGCTCGCGCTCCAGACGGCCAAGCGCGACGCTCGCGGCAGCATGCACGAGCACATCGGGCTCGAACTCCTCGGCGAGCGCGACGCACGCCCGGCGATCGCTCATGTCGAGCCGCGCGGTGCGCGCACCGGGCACGCGCACCGGCGTCTGCCACCACGTGCCCAGCACGTTCCAGCTCTGCTGAGTCGCCGCCGCAGCGAGATTGGACCCGACCAAACCACTGGCACCGGTGACGAGTACGCGCACCGGCTCACGCCCCCCCGAAATGCGCTTCGCACTCGCCGAGCGTGCAGTCGAGGATCGCGCAGATCTCGTCGACTTCGGCGGCGCCGATCGTGACGGCGGGCTTGAGCTTGAGCACGTTGCCGCGCGGCGGCGGGAAGGTGGGCCCGGTACGGCCCAGGATCAACCCGTGCGCCAGCGCGCGGTGCAACGCCCAGTCGGCCTCCTCGTAGGCGTGCTCCTTGGTGGCACGGTCGCGTACCAGCTCGACGCCGATCATCAGCCCGAGCACGCGCACATCGCCGATCAGCGGGTGGCGCTCGTACAGCTCGGCCAGCCGCTCGCCGAAGCGCTCGCCCATGCGCCGCGCGTTGGCGGGCAACTCGTCGCGCTGCATCACCTCGATCATGCGCAGGCTGGCCGCGCTCGCCACGGGGTGGCCGATCTCGGTGAAGCCGTACTCCCAGGGCGCGAGCTGGGCGAAGGCGTCGTTGACCACCACGCCCGCCAGCGGGAAGCCCCCGCCGAACGCCTTGCCGAGCACGATCATGTCGGGCTCCACGCCGTAGTGCTCGACGGCGAACAGCTCCCCGCAGCGCGCCCATGCGGTCTGGACCTCGTCGACGATCAGCGCGCAGCCCTGGCGGTCGCAGATCTCGCGCAGCACCTGCAAGTAGCCCGGGGGCGCCGGCACCATGCCGCCGTTGGCCTGGTAGGGCTCGACGATCACGCCGGCGACAGCGCCTTCGGAGCCCTGCACGATCATCTGCTCGACGAAGCGCGCGCAGAACAGCTCGCAGGAGGGATAGCTCAGCCCGAAGGGGCAGCGGTAGCAGTTGAAGTTGGGCACCCGCACCTGGCGGGGGAGGTAGCGAGCGAGACCGCGCTTGGCGCCCTCGTACATCCCCGGGTGGGTGTAGGAGAGCGCAATCGTCGCGAACGTGCGGCCGTGGTAGGCCTGAAACAGCGAGACGAACTCGTCGCGGCCGGTGGCACGCATCGCCATGTGCATCGCGCCCTCGACCGCGTCCGAGCCGGAGAGCCCGAAGAGCACCTTGCGCAAACCGCCGGGCGCGATCTCGGCGACCTTCTGGGCGAGCAGCGCGCGCGGCAGCGAGTTGTACAGCGGCGCGGTCCACTCGGCGCGGCCGAGCTGCTCGATCGCCGCGTCGGCGATCTCCGGGTTGCGAAAGCCGAGGTTGACAACCCACTCGCCCGAGATCGCGTCGAGGTACTCGCGCCCGTCGGCGTCCCACACGCGCAGCCCTTCCGCGCGGTCGACCGCCAACGGCTCGCTGCCCATCGGCTTGATCTGAAACTGCGACGTCAGATCATTGATCTGGCGCTGGGTGTACCCCAGCCGACCCATGGCCCTGCACCTGTCCCTCTGCCTTTACAAATCCCTGTCCCGGGTGCGCCGCATGTGACATGCCACGCGCCACACACTTGACACTATACATGTCCTTGACTTGTTGTCAAGGACAATTGGGGATAGATTATTTGACAGGGAGAAAAGCGTCGCTGCCGTAGCTCGCGAAGCTCACCGGCGTACCGATCAGGTCGTAGTGAGCCATCCAGCTCGACATTTCCGCGACGTGCGCCGGCGCCAGCCGGCCGAAGGGCACCGCTCCGCGTTCGTCGAACAGCGGCAGGTAGGCCCGCAGCGAGGCCGCCGTCAACGCCCGCGGCAGCGAGGGGTTCAGGCGCAGCAGATCGGCGAGGCTGCGGGCGGGGTCGCGCAGCGTAGCTTCGTAGCCGCGCACCGTCGCGGCGACGAAATCCCGCACCAAGGCGGGGTCGCGCGCAGCCAGACCGCGCGTGGTGAACGCCACCAGTCCCGGGTAATCCGGCCCGCCCTCTCGGTAGAGCCAGAACGGCGTGATCGGATGCCCGGTGACCTGCAGTCCGACGCCGTCGTCGGGCACGAACCCCGTGAACGCCGCGACCCGCCCCGCAACCAGCGCCTGGGCTCCGTTGAAGCCGACCGTCACGACGTGCACCCTCGCCGGATTCCCGCCCGCATGAGCGACCTCGGTGTCGAGCACCGCGCGGTCGGAGGGCACGCCGGTGATCCCGACCGTGCGCCCCTGCAGCTGCGCAGGCGAACGCAGGTGCTCGGAGGCCAATCCGATCAAACCCCCGACGGGCTGCTGCACGACCGCCATGACCGCCTCCTGGCTACCCCCTCCCGCGATCGCGCTCGCGACGTCGCTGCCGTCGGCGAGCCCGAACTGGGCACGGCCGGCGGCGACGAGGCTCAGCGGTTCGACGGTGGCGCTCGGCTGCACGACCTGCAGGTCGATGCCCTCCTGGCGGTAGTAGCCCGCCGCGAGCGCCCGATAGATGCCGGCGTGCACCGCGTTGGGGGTGAAGTCGAGCACCAGCCGCACGTGCACGAGCGAGCGTGTGCGCGCGCTCGAGCCGCAGCCCCCCAGCGCCACGGCCGCCACGCAGGCGAGCGCCACGACGAGCGCGCGGCGGCGGCGAGTAGCATCCTTCCTCCAGATGGCGCCCAGCACGACAACCCCTTCCTCTGAGGACAAGCGCGCGGCGGTCGCACGCCCCACGGAGCCGCGCACGCTATCGGGGGAGCCGGTCGCCGAGCTTTACACCGAGGCCGACCTGCCCCCGGGCATCGGCGGCCCACAGGACCCGCTCGGACACCCCGGGCAGTACCCGTTCACGCGCGGCGTCTACGAGTCGATGTACCGCGGACGGCTGTGGACCATGCGCCAGTTCGCGGGGTACGGCACCAGCGAGGAGACCAACGCGCGCTTTCACTATCTGCTCGACCACGGCCAGACCGGGCTCTCGACGGCGTTTGACATGCCCTCGCTGATGGGCCACGACTCCGACCACGCGCGCAGCCTCGGCGAGGTCGGCCGCGAGGGCGTCGCGGTGGACACGCTGCAGGACATGCGCACGCTGTTCGCCGGCATCGACCTCGGCGCGGTGTCGGTCTCGATGACGATCAACGCGCCCGCCGCGATCATGCTCGCGTTCTACGTCGTCGCCGCGCAAACGCCCGCCGGCGGGGGCGAGCCCGTGCCCCCGGAGCGCCTGGCGGGAACGATCCAGGCGGACATCCTCAAGGAGTACATCGCCCAGAAGGAGTGGTGCTTTCCGATCGACCCCGCGATGCGGCTGTGTGGAGACATGATCGAGTGGTGCACACAGCGCATGCCGCTTTGGCACCCGATCTCGATTTCCGGTTACCACATCCGTGAGGCGGGCGCGACCGCCCAGCAGGAGCTGGCGTTCACGCTGATGGACGGCCTCACCTACGTTCGCCAAGCGGTGCAGCGGGGCCTCGACGTCGACGAGTTCGCGCCACGGCTGTCGTTCTTCTTCAACGCCCAGATCGACCTGTTCGAGGAGATCGCCAAGTACCGCGCTGCGCGCCGCATCTGGGCCCGCGAGCTGCGCGAGACGTTCGGCGCCAAGCAGCCGCGCTCGTGGCTGATGCGCTTCCACGCCCAGACCGCCGGCGTCAGCCTGACCGCGCAGCAGCCGCTGAACAACGTCATCCGCACCACCGTCGAGGCGCTCGCCGCCGTGCTGGGCGGCACCCAATCGCTGCACACCAACAGCTATGACGAGGCGCTTGCGCTGCCGACCGAGGACGCGGTGCGCGTGGCGCTGCGCACGCAGCAGGTGATCGCACACGAGACCGGCGTCGTCAACACGGTCGACCCGCTCGGCGGCAGCTACTTCGTGGAGGCGCTCACCGACCGGATGGAGCGCAGCGCTTACGAGTACTTCGCCAAGATCGAACAGCTCGGCGGAATGGTCGAGGCCGTCAAGCGCAACTACCCGCAGCGGGAGATCGCCGACGCGGCATTCGAGCTGCAACGCGAGATCGACGGTGGCGAGCGGGTCGTGGTGGGCGTCAACCGCTACGTGCAGCAAGACGAGGAGCCGATCCCCACGCTGCGCGTCGACCCGGCGCTCGAACGCAAGCAGCTCGATCGCCTGCAGGCTGTCCGCGCACATCGCGACGGCGCGGCAGTCGAGCGCACGCTGGCCGACCTGCGCGCCGCCGCGGCGCAGGAGCGGCGCAACCTGATGGACCCCTTGCTGGAATGCGCTCGCGCAGGCGCCTCCGAGGGCGAGATCATCGAGTCGCTGCAGCAGGTCTTCGGTGACTACACCGAGACGCCGGTGTTCTGAGCGTCCATCCGAAAACCCGTTAGATCGCGTCCCAACACCTCGAGCGCGCGGCGGTCTCGGGTTTCCGGTGGTGTCTCTCGGGTTTCCGGTGGTTTCTTAGTTTTTGAGAGCCCAGGACGAATCGATCATATCTGATGTATCTAGCCTGATGCGTCATGTTTGATGCATCAGTGTGGCTGGTTTTTTGGCGCTCTACACGAAGGCCCGCGGAGGTCAGGCCCGTGGGGCCGCGGAGGTCAGGCCCGTGGGCCCACGGGGGTCCCCGCGGAGGTCAGGCCCGTGGGGCCGCGGAGGTCAGGCCCGTGGGCCCACGGGGGCCCCCCGCGGAGGTCAGGCCCGTGGGGCCCCGCGCGGGACCCACGAGCTTGACGGAGGAGGCCCGGCTCGCCGGCCTACGCGACGGCCGTCTTGCGCTCGTCGGCGCGACGGTAGCCGAGCCGTGCGGAGATGCGATCGGCGGTCGAGACGAGATGCGGGCCGAGCGCGTCGATCAGGTCGGAAAGCTCGATCGAGCGACTGTGCGCGGTCAAGGCCACCGCGCCAACCGCGTCGCCCGTCTCACAACGAACCGGAGTCGCGATCGCGTAGAGGTCCGCGGCGTACTCCTGGTCGTCGACCGCCAGCCCCTCCTCGCGGATCTGCGCCAGCTCCCGACGCAGGGCGGTCTTGGAGCGGACCGTGTTCGGGCCGTGCTTCTCCAGTTGCAGCTCGCCGATCAGGTCGCGCTGGGCGCGATCGGGAAGATAGGCGAGCAGCAGCTTGCCGGCTGCCGTGCAGTGCGCGGGCACGCGCGCACCTGCGGCGAGACTCGGCTCGGCTTGGTGCAGAACCCGGCGCGTGCCGCGCAGACGCTCGACCAGCAGGACCTCCGGGCCATCGAGCACACCAAGCGCGACAGTGAAGCCGGTGCGCCGGCAGAGGTCTCGCATATCTGGCTCGGCGTGCTCGCGCAGAGCGGTGCCGCTCATCGTGGTGAGCCCGAGGCCGGTAACGCTCAGGCCTAGGCGATACTTGCGATCGGCTCCCTGCTCCAGGTAGCCGAGCGCGGCCAGCGTGGCCACGTATCGGTGCGTCGTGCTACGGCTCATGCCAAGCTCGCTGGCGATGTCGACGATTCCGAGCACTGGACGCTCGGGGCCGAAGCAGGCCAGAATCGCAAGACCCCGCTCCAGTGACTGCGAGTAGCGCGGTTCCCTGAGCGTCGAGGTTGCAAGCGCCCACTCGCCATCGGACATCGCGGGCTCTGACTTCACGCGTGGCATCGCTCTCCTCTTCTTCTATGTATGGCTTGTCGCCGTCGACGCCACACGCAACCCCTCGTCGTGGGCGAGGACCGCGTTGAACTCAATCAGGCCGGACGGGTATACCCAGTAGTGCAGTTTGGACCCACGCGGCGCATCGCGCTCGATGTTGCAGCGCCACCCGCGCGCGCCGTCGGCGCGCACGATCTGCACTCCGTCGAGCTGGTTGCACAGCGGGCTCGGATCGAGACTGCCAATGCGCTCGGCACGCCCGCAGGCGACCATCGCGCAGACCCACGCGAGTCGCTCGGCTCCGCCGGTGCTCGAGCAGCGCGCAAACGCGCCACGGTCCGCGGCAGCGCGCACGACGCCGTCGCCAAGTCGGTAGCGCGCCAGCGGCCACTCGCCCCAGTCGAAAGGCCCCTGCAGGGTTTTGGTCCACTGCTGCACGATCAGCGTCTCGAGCATCTCGATGTCCGGAGCCGCGCTGCGAACACCGGAGCGACGCGCCTGCCCTGCATCTTCGCTGGCCAGGGGCACACCGTCGGGTCCGCACACCGGCCGCCGGCCACGGCCCGCCGGCGTGCCCGCGTGACCGGTCCCGTCCATCCCTATTCGAGTTCCGTCCCGGTAAGTCATATTCGGATCAACATCCTGACGCCTTCAGCCCCATAGTCGGTACTATGTGTCAAGATTTGGAACAAAACTGTTCCGATCGGAACAAAAACGTTCCGATCGGAACGTCCAAGTGTCCTCATCGGTCACCCGCCGTCGGCACCGTAACGAGCCCGGCGCCATGGAACGTCAGCGCGCCCGATTCCTCTCGCCGATCTGCCGCGCCCGGGGTGAGCAACCGACGGTAGCGCCATCAGCAGCCGTTATGGCTGGCCGACGCCGACGTAGACGGAGCACCACCCTCGAGCCTGCGCACGGCACGACCATCACGCTGCGCCAGCTCGGCCGCTCTATGGCACCACGCGCAGGCTCGATTCTGCGCTCGGCGACAAGTGCTCGCAGCAACAGTCGCATCTCTTGCATTGCCAGGTGCCGCCCGAGACAAATCTTGCGCCCCCCGCCCCAGGGCAGCCACCGGCGCGACAGAGGAGAACAACCCAGAAAGCGCTCGGGACGAAACTCGTGTGGATTTGGGTACAGCGTCGAATCGTGGTGCATCAGATAGGTGCATCCGAGCAGGTGTACCGGCGGTCTGTATACCCAACCACCGATCTCAATTGGCCGCAGGACCGCTCGCGGAGCAGCAAACAAGAAGACCGGGCTGTGCCGCAGCAGCTCGTATGTCGTCGCGGTCAGATACTCATCGCCTGCACCGGCGTCGATCTCCGCGGCCAAACGTTCCTGGACAGGGCGGTTGTGTGCCAGCAGCTGCATAGCCCAGGCCAGCGCCGAAGCCGTTGTTTCGTGCCCCGCGATGATGGTCGACACGAGATGGTCACGCAGCTCGCGCTTGGGCATAGGTGAACCGTCATACCCACTGACGTCGAGAAGCATGTCGAGCATCGTGGCTCCAGGACCGACGTCGCGCCGGCGCTGTGCGATGAGTTCGAAGATCAGCCCGTCGACCTGCTCGCGTCGATTCATGAACCGGCGCCAGGTCCCACGCCACCCGGGAAGGTGTCGTATACGCGGCTCCTGCAGGACCAGACTGGCGGTGACCGACAGCATGTCCAACAGCAATCGGTGAAGCGCACGGTGCGCGTCGTCCTCCTTACCGAAGATCGTTCGTAGGATAATCCTCAATGTTAGCCCCCGTAGTGCATCGTGGGTGGGAAACACGGTGTCCAATGGCCATGATCTCAGCTCGTCGTCAATCAAGCTGTTTACCATTTCGGCGTTGGCCGCGATAGCCCCTTTGTGAAACGCAGGGGTGATAGCCGCGCGTATGCGCATGTGATCGTCCCCCTCGCGCAACATAAAAGAACTCTCGCCAAAGAGTGGCGCTGCGACCATCGCACCGACGCCTGAATGCAGAACATCAGCAGGCGCGGTCAAGACTGCCCGGATGTCATCCGGGTTGCAAAGGAACACCAGCGGCGGCATATCCAAGGGGTAGACCACAAAGCGATCGCCGTAGCGGGCGCGACACCACCCCAAATAAGCAAGCGGGCGCAGTCGACAGGCCAGTGTCTGAAATAGTGCGGGCACAGGGGCCGTCGGTGGTAGCGCAGCCCGCCCTCGGCGGGCGACTATGGATGACTCCGCTATCATGAAATAACTCCTCTTTTGTTTGACTAGTTTGACTAGGCAGAGCGCTGGGCATAAGCGATTCGCCAAGCCCGTAGGATTGGAAACAAGAGCGCGGTGAGCGAACCGGCGCTGCGGCGAAGTAGCGCGGTGGTCGCACGCAGTTGCGGGGTGTGTGCACTGTCCTTCGTCAGGTACATCGCGACCATGCATGAAACGATCAGTGCGTGCCGCTCACCACCGGGCAGGGCACGAGCCTCGTTCAGCGAGCGGCGGATTAGTTCACAAATCCGGGGTATGGCCTGCTGTGCCGGCCCGTAGTGAGCTACGTAGCTGTGGTCGCCGTTGCAGGCATCTTCGATCTGATCGACGTAACTGTCGAGCATCGTCGTCGCCGCGGATATCCAAGGGAAATAGGCGCGCTGCACCCGCTCAACGTCGTCCTCGGAACTCTCCGCGATGGCACCCAGGGCAAGTAGCGCGTGCACCGTCAAAGATGCGCTGGCGGCGCCACTTAGCTCAAACCAGCTCACCCCGCGACAAGCGGGAAATTCGTTCTCCGCCCAGGCCTCCAGGTCGGCGTCACGATCCTGCGGGTCTAGATCGTGGTTTACCGCCAGTACCTGAGCATGCTTGGCCTCCTCGAGTAGCAACACTCGTGCCAACTCATATGCAGGGAGCGCCGACAAGCATGCGCGGCAAACCTCGACAAGCGTCCGCAGGTAACCGCCATCTTGCCGCCAGGGATGGTGGCAGTAGTAGTCGCTCAGCGGGCCCGTTTCAAACGCATCTATCAGAGCGAGGTGCAACTGGCGGCCATTGTCTTGGCCCGCGCGTGCGCCGCCCTCGTTGACGCTGTCAAGGAAATCCCAGATCAGCTCATAGGCGACCAGCAGTCGCAGCAGGTCCGCGTCGCGCGTCTGCGGGATAATTGTAAATAAGGCAGCTCCGTCGGTATGTCCGCGCTTATTTGCGAGGGCGCCGAGCGCATTGATACGAATCGGCGCGTCGGGAATCATCTGGGCACGGTCGCACCACACGGCTGCCTCGCGACTAACCGCCGGCAATCCCCAGGTCAGCTCGCACAGTGCAGCTCGAACCACCGCCCAAAGCTGCCGAGCCGAGAGCGGCGCCGGGTCGTCGATTCTATGAAAGATACCCGTGAGGCCTACGTCAGTACGCCGGGCTGATTGTCCTCGGCGGTACACGCACAACTAGGTAACCGGCCAGAGCCACGATGCCGACGGCGACCACGCTGACCAGCCCAAAGCTAGTCAGTGCCGTGAGGAGCCCGACGTTAAATGTGATTGGAAATCCCGTCACGACGGACAGGACATGACTTCCAAGCACTTGGCCATAGAGCCCAAAGACAGCGCCGATGAGACAGCCGGACCCGAGCAGCAGTGCGCTCTCGCAGAACAACCATCGCCACAGCACAGCTTTGGTGAAGCCCTGACACTTGATGAACACAACAAGTCCCCGCCGCTGCCAGATCATGGAACTCATCGCGCCCGCAACGGCGAGCACCGCGGCGATCAAAACCAGTAGTCTGATCTGCGTGAGCCGCGACAACCCTTGGTTGGCCAGCGCGTAGTGACGTTGTTCACGTTCGGCAGCCGTTTCGACCACGAGCCCAGGCTGCGAACCGGCCAATACCCGTTGCAGGCGCTCGCGTAGCGCCGTAGGGGACGTGTTGGCTGCAAGCTGGACCTCGTATGCGCTCGGAGCGTCGCTTGCCCAGGCGCTCGCGTAGTCCTCGGCGCTGAGCACGACTGAGCCCGGCGGCCATCCTAGATTCGTCACCAGCGCAGCCACCCGCAACCGAGTCGGTCGGGGACTCGGGAGTGTGAACCACTGCCCGATGTGAATATTGTGTTCGGAGGCCAGCCCTTGGGAGATCGCGGCCCAGCCACCGGCCCGCACGCGTTCGCTGGCCTGCGCGAGTTCGCTGCCACCGCTTACGAACTCCGCTGGAGGGATCGGCTGCTTGCTGTTCGCAGGTGGACCAAGCACCCAGATGCGGTGGGTGCCCCAGTCCAGGAAGCTGCCTCGATACGCTCCGACGGAGCTGATACCGTGAACGCGTGTCAGCGCTTTTGCATTAAGTTCGCTAAATGGAGTCGTGGCAAATGCGTTGGATTCTCCTCGGGGACTGATCCACAGGTCAGCGCTGGAATCGATACCCTTCGCCGATGCGTCGAGCCCGCGCTGGAGATTGGTCTGGGTGCCCTGCACGGCGACAATCCCAAAAACTGCCACGGCCCCCGTGGCCGCGATCGCCAACGAACGTACTCTAGTCGGCGCGGTACGCAGCTCGGTGACAGCGATCACGGGCGATGCGCCGTTGAAGGGGCGCTGGAGATGGTCAAAGAGCGTCACGAGGCCATCGAAGAGGAAGGGCAGCAGACAGACCATTGCCGCGATCAGGGAAAAGTTGCCGAGTATCGCCTCTTTTGGAAAGACGAAGAGGACAAGCGTCGTAACGCCTAGAAAACCAGCTCCGGCGGCAGCCTGTGCCAGCAACCAGCGTCCCTCGCCCGAGCCGCGTGAGGTCGCTCGCGAGGGACGCAAAATCTCACGAAACGGCCAGAGCACCCCGAACGTGGCGGCGGCAAGGCCGGCAACGATCGAGATGGCCACGCTTTGCCATGTGACTAGGCGATCGTTACCGACGGGGAAAGCGAATGAGAGGTAACCAGGAGTGGAGTCGAAGACGAGGATCGACAGCAACTCACCCAGCGCCAAGCCTACGATACAGGCAAGCACTCCCAACACGGTCGCATCGAACAAGAGAACCTGGGCAGTCATTCTGCGCGTGGCTCCTTGCAAGCGGATGTCTTCGATCAGCCGCCGCCTAGCGGGCACCGTGATCAGCATGGCGTTGAGCGCGAGCATGAAGCCAACAAGCGCGCTGATCGCCGAGAAGAGTGTTTCACCCTCGCTCTGCGGTGCAGAGGCGACGCGAAAGAGTGTCGAATCGAAGCTTGCGGGCTCGACATTCACGCCGGCAACTGCAGCAAGTCCGCCTAGTTGGGCGCGAACTTCGTGCTCTCGCCCTCGCTGCGTCTGCACGAAAATGCGTGTGATGCGACCTTGCATGCCGGTTATCCGCTGGGCATAACCGACGGGCGCAAGCGCCACCGGACTGTGCACCAAGCCACTGATTTCGTCTTCTCCGAGCGTGGCGCCGACGAGCGTGGTCACTACGCTCGAACCGACCTGCAGCTTGACGGGCAACAGCGGTCCCGCCCCGATTTCGCGAGCAAGCGGAGTTGGCAGCGCGATCGCCTGCTGCGCCGAGATCTGGGTCGCGGAGAAGCGCCGCAGCAAGGAGCCCGTCAGCAACGCGAAGCGCGGGTCGGTTCCGACCAAATCGACAGAGCGCTCGCCAGCGGGGCCGATCACGGTTGCCTGCTGCTCGAGCACTGGCAGCGCCAGCTTCACACCCGGCACGCGCCGCACCTCGTCAAGCAGGCGTTCACTGAATCCTGCTGGGCCACGCGCATCGAGTTGGAGCTGCGTGTTGCCGACGATCTCGCTCGAGAGCTCGGCGACCGAGCGCGAGAGGCTGGTGCTCGCGACCTGCGAGGCGAACAACAATGCGACCCCTACCGCGATCCCGAGGATCGCAAAGCACTCTTGCACGAGCACGTTGCGCGCGCGCAGGCGGGCCCGATAGAGGAACAGGATCTCCGCAAAGCTCATCCTCGGACTCCTGTGGCCGGGGGTCCCATCGCCGCGAGCGCCAGCCGGATCGCCAGCACGCCCCGCAGCGGCGCCGAGAGCGCCAGCCTCATCGCTCGAGCGGCCATCTCGACCGCCGCGTGCGGTACATCGACGACGGAAGCCTGCGATTCGGATCGCGGCGACGGCTCGGGCGCGGGGGGCTCGGGCACACGAGGCGGCAGGTCTGCGTGATCGGACTCGAAGGCGCCCACCCCGTGATCGGGCCGGTACTCGTGCAGGCGCCCATCGCGCAGTTCGTGCACCTGATCGGCAAATGCGACCGCCTGCGGGTCGTGCGTGGCGAGCACCACCGCCGCGCGGCGCTCGCGGCACACCTCACGCAACAGCCCGAGCACTTCGCGGGTGCGCTGCGTGTCGAGGGTCCCGGTGGGCTCGTCGGCGAGCACCAGCTTCGGGCCGGTCGCGAGCGCCATCGCGATCAACACACGCTGGCGCTCGCCCATCGAGAGCTGCTCGGTACGGTGCTGCAGACGATCGCCGAGACCGAGGCGGTCGAGTAGCGGCTCGACCGTGCGACGGGCCTCGCGCTTGTTCGAGAGCCACAGCTTCAGCGAGGCGTTCTCGATCGCGCGCGCACCGGGGATCAGGTTGTGCGGCTGGCCGATGATGCCCAGCTGGCGCAAACGGTATTCGTCTCGCTCGCGCGAGGACAGCGCGAACACGTCGCGGTCGTCGACCAGCACAGTGCCGCCATCGGGGCGCTGCAGGCCGGCGATCAGTTCGAGCAGCGTCGTCTTGCCGGAGCCGCTGGGGCCGTAGATCGCGACGAATTCGCCTGGCGCGACCGCGAGCGAGACGCCATCGACCGCACGGACCGGCTCGCCGTCGCCGACCCTGTAGTGCTTGACGAGCTCGCGCAGCTCCAGCACCTACGAGCCCGCTCCGCGCGCAGCTCGGGTGCGGCGAGAAACGCCGGGGAAGTCGATGACGTCGGCATCGGTGGGAACCTGGTCGGAGAACAGCTGCAGACCACCCCGCTCGAACGTCCATACCCGGTCGGCCACCAACGCCACCTCCAGATCGGAGGCGCTCATCAGCAGGCCACACCCCAACTCCCCTACCAGCGAGCGCAGCAGCTCGCCGGCCTCGCGCGTCCTGCGCATCCCGAGTCCATCGATCAAATCGTCCACGACCATCAGTCGCGGCCTGCCCACCGCGCCGCGCGCGATGCTCACCAGCACGCGCTCCCAGTTGGACAACTCCTCCCAGCGTTGGTGCGCACAGTCGGTCGCGCCCACGCGCTCGAGCGCCTCCAGTGCAAGCCGGGCGGCGCCGCGTCGTCCGGGGCCGCGACCGACGACCAGCGGCAGTGCCACGTAGTCGACTGCCTCGAAGTTCACCCCCGTACCCTCGCGGTGCACCCACGAGATCTCGGCACCCAGCAGTCGCGAACGCTCGTCGGCCGAGCAGCGCGCGAGATCGACCTTGCCCAGGCACGCCTCGCCGGCGTCCGGCAGCTCCAGACCGGCGGCGATCTTCAGCAGCGTGGTCTTGCCCTCGCCACGAGTACCGACGACCGCGATTATCTCGCCCCGATCGACGGTCAGCGACACGTCCGTCAACACCCGCAGCCAGCGTCCCCCGCGCCGGTATCCCTTGCCGACACCCCGCAGCGAGAGCAGCTCAGCGGCGGCGGCCACCCGGAAGCTCCAGTTCGTCAACGTCGGGTTCTTCAAGCTCCTGACGCAGGCACTGCAGCCGCTTGGCGCGTTGACCCCACATCATCGCCTCGTCGGTCATCACCGCGCTGCGCACCCGCCCCTCCCAGTCCGAGCCGTTCGCCGGACCGAGCTGGCCCAGGCGACGCGCCGCGCTCAAGCGCATCTGGGCGGCCTCGAACTCCGACATGCAGATTCGCTCCTCCTCGCGGATCGCGTCCAGCAGACCGGGCAGGTCCTCCCGCTCGGAGAACGCGAGCTTGGCGGCAAGCGCGTCGCGGAGCATCGGCGGCGCGAGCGAGGAAGAACGCAGCCACCCCCGGAACTGCTCGACGCCCTGCGCGGTCGCCTCGTAGCGGTCGAGCGACGGTTTCGCCCCCGCCTCGACCATCCGCACCGAGACCCTGTCGGGCTAGACTCGGCAGGTCGTTGTGCGCAACCGAGCGCGACCAGCGCGCGCGGGGGAAGCGATCGACCAGCCGCGCGCCGACGCCGGCGGCCGTGTCGGGCTCTTGCATCACGAGCCCAAGAATCGCCATGCTGGCCGAAAGATCCCCACTGCGCGACGGCGGCATGAAGATAATTGTATGTGAAAGCGCCGACGTTTGCATCTGGTGTTCCTGACAATCCCAATTAACGACATCGACAGACGACTGTGTGGGTCGTCGCCAAGCCGTTTTCGCCAGCAGGGAAGTGTGATTCTGTCAGTCAGAAACATTTTTGGGAAACTGGTTTGACGGTGTGAGAAATCGGGTTTGGCCGGCGCTTGCGCCGGCGGGGCAAAGCGGATGGGCAGGCTCCCGCCACGGCGTGCGTGCGGGCGTGTCGGAGGGGCCGGCATAATGCGGGGCCCCGGCACCGGGGCGGCACGCTACGGGGCCCGGCACGCTGCGCAAGCTGAGCGCGCCGCCGCGACCCACTGTGCAACGCACAAAGCGGTCGTGCCGCAGAGACCCGCCGCAGCACGGGCGAGCGAGACGCAGAGGTCCGCCACGGTATGCGGACAGAGTCCTGCTCGGAGGCACAAACGGTCTCTTAACGCGACGTACGCCCGAAATACGCACTGCTTGGCATACGGTGGCGGTGGGCCCCACGGCGCTCTCCCCAGAAGGCGCCGACTCATGGGCAGCCCCCACCAGCGATGAGCGAACGACAAATCGACAGACGGACGTTCTTGAAGGGCGGTCTGCTCGCCGGTGGTCTACTGGCCACCGGCGGCGCAGCGATCGCCGAGCTGGCCAAAAGCGGGCCCGCCGCCCCCGCGGTCGGCGCCAGACGACCGCGGGGGCGGCGCAGCGTGCCGCCGCCGACGCCGCGCGCACCGGAGGTGCCCATCGCCGCCGTCCCCGCCGCACACGGCCGGCGACCGAACATTCTCGTGATCGTCGTCGACCAGCTGCGCGCGCCGCAGGACTTCACCGCGACGCCGGCCGCGGCGCGACTGCTGCCGAACATCGCGCGGCTGCGACGCGAAGGGGTCTCCTTCGAACGCCACTACACCGCCTCCAACGACTGCACCCCGGCGCGCTCGACGCTGGTGACGGGCCTCTACACCCACCAGACCGGCTGCATGATCACGGGCGGCAGCACGCTGGACGCCGGCTTTCCGACCTGGGGGACGCTGCTGCGCGAGCACGGCTACCGGACGTGGTGGTTCGGCAAGTGGCACCTGAGCCACGGCGACAACCATTGGAGCGTGATCCAGGACGCGGGCGCGCTCGAGCCCTACGGCTTCTCCGGCGGCACCTATCCGTCGCCCGACGGCGGCCCCGGCCAGGGATGGCGGGTGGACCCGCAGATCGCCGACCAGTTCGACGAATGGCTCGTCGAAGAGGAGGGGCGCGAGCCGTGGTGCACGACGGTGTCGTTCGTCAACCCGCACGACATCGCATGGTGGTGGCGCTGGAGCGAGCGCGTGCCCGCGGAGGCGCACGCTCCCGCACGCGTGCGGGAGCTGCCGCAGAACTTCGAGACGCGCGAAATGCTCGAAGCGCAGCGCAAGCCGCGGCTGCAGCTCTCGTTGCAGGACACCGCGGCGGCGTCGTTCGGGGCGGTGCCACTGTCAGGCCCGCGGGCGCGCGAGGAATGGCTGCCGTTCATGGATCTCTACCTGAAGCTCGCGCAGACCGTCGACGGGCACGTGGGGCGCGTGCTGCGCGCGCTGGAGCGCCGTCCGGAGGTCGCGGCGAACACCGTGGTGCTGTTCACCTCCGACCACGGCGAGTACGGGGCCTCGCACGGACTGCGCGGCAAGGGCGGAGCGGCCTACGAGGAGGCGATCCGGGTGCCGCTGATCGTCAAGGACCCACGCGGCGCGCTGACCGCGGCGGCGCGCCGCCCGCGGACGCAGTTGAGTTCGAGCGTCGACGTCGCGCCGCTGCTGCTGACGATCGCCAGCGGCTCGAACGCGTGGCGGCGCGAGCCACGCTACGCGCACCTCGCGGGTCGCGCCGACCTCGCGGCGATCCTCACCGACCCCTCCGCGCCGGGCCGGCGCTACGCGCTGCACGCGACCGACGAGATCGTCACCGAGTACGCAACCGAGCTGTACGCGGCGAACGCGCCGCTGCACGTCGTGGCGCTGCGCACGGCGAACGCCAAGTACGTCACCTACTCCAACTGGCGCCCAGGTACGAACGTGACGGAGACGCAGGGGGAGGAATACGAGCTGTACGACTACCGCGCGCGCGGCGGGCGCCTGGAGTTGCACAACGGCGCCGGACACAGCCGCTTGGAGCCTGCGCTGCGCGCGACGCTCGCGCGCGCGCTGCGCGAGGAGCTGCGCGGCGAGCTGCCAAGCAACCTGCACGAGGCTCGGCGGGCGGGCCTTCAGAACTACTTCCTGATCGCGACCAAAGCGGCCGAAGGCGCCACCGCAGCACGCCTGCGACGGGTGGAAAGCGAAATCGGGCCGCTGGGGCCTTTCGGCCGGCACCCCGAAGGCGAGGCGCAAAGCGAACCGCCGCTCGGCCCGCCGCCACAGCCCAACCGCCTTCCCGGCGCCAAGCACGGCGGGTCCGGCTCCAGGAGCGGGCGCAGCCGGCCGCAAGCAAGCGAACCGGGAGCCGCTGCACCTACTTCAGGAGATCGGCACGGCGCCCGAGGTTCCGAGGGTCTGCCCGGCGGAGCCCAGCGCGCGCACGGCGACGTCGGGTCCGGCGGTGCTCACGTGGATCGTCGTCTGAAAGCCCTGACGCGGAACCGTCAGCACCGGCGCAAGCGTTTCTGAGCCGCCGCTCGCGGAGCTGCCCGCGAGCACCTGCCACGAGGACACGTCCGTGGCGCCGTTCCAGCTGGCCTGCACGGTCGCGCCGCCCTGCGCCGCCTGCGCCGCGATCGCCGGCGCCGTCGTGGGCTGACCGCTCCACGACGCGAGGTAGGTGCGAAAGTCCTGCACGTCCAGGCCGAGTGTCCCGTCGAGCAACACGTGCCCGGCGGTGTCGTACTCGGTGAAGTTCGGCAGCTCGCCATAGCCCATCAGCCAGTCGCCCCCCGGCAAGCTGAGCGTGTTGCCCTGGGCCGCCGCAAGCAGTCGTTTGCCCGGGTTGACGAAGCGCTTGACGAGCGTGACCGTGTGGCCGGAGAAGTCCGGGTGCAGCAGCAGCCCGCTCGATTCCCGTTCCTTGGGCGGCGTGGAGGCGTTGTTGAACAGCGAGATCAACCCTCCCGGCTGGAGTTCCGCGTCGTGCTGCCAGTAGAAGCGCACGCCGCGCCCCAGCTTGAAGCTGCTGTGCCCGCCGTCGCCAAGCAGCCAGTTGTAGCCGCCGGTGTGCATGTTGACGTCATAGAGCGTCCAGGTGTTGCGCGCCGAGAGCAGCACGTTCCCGGGCTGCCCCCCGGGCGAGCCGAGTTCCGGCGAGATCGAGTTGATGTGAACGTAATCCCACGGGTATTCGCCGTAGGAGACGTGGTTGAGCGAGTCGCGCAGCGGAATGTGCCCGAGCGCGTGCCACTCCCACATCACGAGACCCGTCTTGACGTCGACCTCCTGCACGATGCCGTCGCTGAGCACCCCGTGCGCCGAGCCGCCGACCGAGGCGAGGTTCATGTGAATCGGGTCGAACGCGTCGATCCACGCGGTGCCCTGGGGGGTGAGCAGAATCTCGTGCAGGTCCGCGTGGTAGCCGTTGCCGGCACGGACCGCCGCGACCTGCTGGTAGGCGCTGTTGTAGATCACATCTTCGCCCTGGCCGAAGCCGACTTCCAGGATCCGCCCCTGCCACCACGTGAGGACTGGCTTGCCCGCGTAGCTCTGCACCTGGAAGTTCGTCGCCTCATCGCCCGCGGGCAGTGGGTGAAACCAGACCAGCGCGCCGTCTTGTTCGGCGATCACCGGCCCCGGCGAGCCGGCGCCCTGGTAGGGCGCCAGGAACAGGTCGCCGCTCGCCGCGCCCGGTTTGGCGGCCGTCGTGATCGTCACCGTCGAGGGCGTCAGGGCCGGCGCGGAGAGGTAGTGCTGGACGGCGTGCGGATCGCCGGGGTTGACCGGGAACTCCTTCTCGCTGACCGCCGCCTGGTGGGCAACGGTGAAGGTCGTGCTCAGCGCCTGTCCCGAGCCGCCCGCCCCGGTGCGCGCGTGCACGGTCACCCGCTCGCCCGGCACGAACGGCCGAGCCGGCAGGAAGCTCTCGCCGGTGCCCGTCGAGTAGGCCTCCAGGCGTCCGCCGTGTACGCCGCTGCGGGAGCCCACCACGCGCACGTCGGAGACCTGCGTGCCCGGTCCCCCGAGGAAGCTGATCTGCGTATCGGGCGAGGCGTCGGGCGTGCCCGGCAGCGGCGAGACCGTGACCGCGTTCGCTGCCGCCGCTGCGACCGCCGCCTGGTCGACCAGAGCGATGCCCGGCGATGACGTTGCCCCGCCGCACGAGCTGAGCACGAGGGCGGCACAGAGCAGGACGGGTAGCAGGACGACGCGGTTCTGTTCTCATCTCTCCTCGATTTCCAGGTCTTTCAGACCCTAGATGAACTAATCGGGGCTTTGCCCCACCAACCGGGGACGGCGGCCGCGCCGCCGGACGATCGAAAGGTCGAGCAGCCCGGCTCACCAGCCCGCGACCGGCTGTCCGCCGCCCGCCGAGCGCCGGCCGCATTGCATATGCGGGAGCGGGCCTCCCCTCGCGCTCTTATTCTCTTCTTGAAATCCGATCCTAACATTGCGCTAACACAAGGTGGTCGGTTCGACAAGGTGGTCGGTTCGATCGGATGAGGTGGTCGGCCCGCTCGGGTGCCGAAGATTGCAGGACCTGACGCGCCGGATACCGAAACCCTCGACTGGGCGAGTTGTCTTGAAGCTAGGATCTGCCAACTCGATCGGCAGGTAGGACAGGAGATGCGATGAGCCACCGGCGGAGCCGGGCAACGATATCGTGAGCGACCGGCTCCAGCGCCGCCCTCGCGGCCATGGCGGCAAAGCCTGGGCGCCGGTGCGCTACACGCGCCGCAGACGGTCCCTGCGTGCGCTTGCGGCAATCGAGCGCCGCCGCTCGCACCGCAAACAGCTCGTGGGAACGCACCGCTGGCTGCGCGTGTCGCTGCTGCTGGGCGGCCTGCTGGTGCTGGTCTCGAGCGTCGGCACGCTGGCCTTCGGCAGCCGGCGGATCGTCGCCGAGGAGGCCGCCTTCAGCGGCCCGGCCGCGTCGGGCTGCGTGCCCTCGGCGCTGAACCGCAGCGCGCTGCTGCCCGGAACGAGCCTCGCGGTCTCGCCTCTGCCCGACTCGCTGGACGCCTCGCCCCACACCCAGATCAGCCTGCTCGGGGTGCCCGCTCGCGACCTCTCGCAGATCTCGGTCAGAGGTTCCGCCACCGGCGTGCACTCGGGGCGGCTGCTGTCCTACTCGCAGGGCGACGGCGGCAGCTTCGTGCCCTCCACACCATTCGTCCCCGGCGAGACCGTGACGGTGCACGGGCAGCTGCGCAGCGGCAAGCGCAGCGAGCCGTTCGCGTTCCACTTCACGGTCTCGGTGCCCGATCCCCTCAAGTACTACCCCCCCGGCAAAGAACCCGCGGGCAAGACCGGTGAAGTGCAGCACTTCGCCTCCGAGCCCAGCCTGCAGCCGCCTGCGATCCAAATCGCCACGAGAACCCCTCAGGAATCGCCCGGCGACATCTTCACCGCCCCGTACTCCGGTCCCGGCGGAGACGGCCCGATGATCTTCAACAACACCGGGCAGCTGATCTGGTTCCATCCGCTGCCGTTCGGTGTCCAGGCGACCAACTTCCAGGTCCAGAGCTACGAAGGCAAGCCCGTCCTGACCTGGTGGCAGGGGTACATCCCGCCGCAGGGCTTCGGGCAGGGCGAAGAGGTCATCGACAACGCCGCCTACCAGCAGGTCACGCGCGTGCAGGGCGGCAACGGCTACAAAGCCGACCTGCACGAATTCCACATCGACCCCGCCAACGACACCGCGGTGCTGACCGTGCTCAACCCGATTCACTGCAACCTCAGAAGCGTCTCCGGCCCCCAGGACGCCGCCGTGACCGACAGCATCTACCAGGAAATCGACCTGCGCACGCGCCTCGTGCGGCGCGAATGGACGAGCCTCGACCACGTCGCGCTCGCCGACTCCTACTCCTCGCCGATCGGCAGCAGCACGGAATGGCCGTTCGACTACTTCCACATGAACTCCGTCGACATGCAGCCCGACGGCGAGGTGCTGCTCTCGGCGCGCAACACCTGGGCGCTGTACGAGCTCAACGAGCAGACCGGGCAGGTGATCTCGCGCGTAGGCGGCAAGCACAGCACGGTCAAGATGGGCACCGGCACGCTGACCGCCTACCAGCACGACGCGACCGCTCTGCCGAACGGGCTCGTGAGCGTGTTCGACAACGGCGGCGTGCCGATGGTGCACCCGCAGTCGCGTGGGGTCGTGTTCGCGCTCAACCAGCAGCAGGGCACCGCGACGCTCGTCGCCGAGTACGAGCACCCCGGCGCGCTGAAGGCCGGCAGCCAGGGCAACGTGCAGACGGTCGCGGGCGGCAACCTGTTCGTCGGCTGGGGGGCCGAACCGTGGTTCTCGGAATTCAGCTCCTCGGGGCAGGTGCTGTTCGACGGGCGCATGCCGAACGCCGACGAGTCCTACCGCACCTACCGCTTCGAATGGAGCGCCACTCCCGCCGCCCCGCCGTCGATCGCGGCGAGCGCGAGCAAGGCGGGGCCGGTGACCGTGTACGCGAGCTGGAACGGCGCCACCGCCGTGGCCTCGTGGCGAGTGCTGGGCGGCCCCTCCTCGCATCAGCTCGCCGCCGTCGCAAACGCCGCCAGCAGCGGCTTCGAGACCGCGATCGCAACGCCCGCGCCCGAGGCCTACGTGCAGGTCCAGGCGCTGAGCGCCAGCGGTGCGGTGCTGGGCACTTCTCCGGCCATCAAGTCCTAGGAGCGCCGCCGCTGAGGCGAACCTCCTAGGTCGTGATTCAGTTGAACCCCGTCGGCCATGAGAAAGAGCTTGCCGCCCTGGCACGCGAGATCGAAGCCTGCCGGCGCTGCCCGCGGCTGGTGGAGTGGCGCGAGCAGGTCGCGCGCGAGCGGCGGGCGGCGTTCAAGCACGAGCGTTACGCGGCACACCCGGTGGCCGGGTTCGGCGATCCGGCGGCGCGAGTGCTGGTGCTGGGGCTGGCCCCGGCGGCGCACGGCGGGAACCGGACGGGACGGATCTTCACGGGCGACCGCTCGGGCGACTTCCTGTTCGCGTCGATGTGGCGGACGGGGTTCGCCAACCAGCCGACCTCGGTGAGCCGCGACGACGGGTTGAGAGTCGAGGGTGCGTGGATCACGGCGGCGGTCCGTTGCGCGCCGCCGGCCAATCGCCCGCTGCTGGCCGAGCGTGAGCAGTGCCTGCCGTGGAGCGTGCGCGAGCTGCGGCTGCTTGGCGGGCTGCGCGTAGCACTGTGCCTGGGGAGCTTCGCGTGGGACGCGGCGCTGCGCCTGCGCGCCGCGCTCAGCGACCCGCCGGCGTCGATGCCACGTCCGCGGCCGCGTTTCGCCCACGGCGCCGAGCATTCCGGAGAGCCATTCGCGTTGCTTGGCTGTTTTCACCCGAGCCAGCAGAACACGTTCACGGGCAAGCTGACCGAGCCGATGATCGACGCGGCGATGCTGCGCGCCCGCGAGATAGCGGGTCTGCCCTGAGCCGACCGCCACGACGGACCGGCGTCACGCCGGCGAGAGCGCCTTTCGCGAAGCGCTGCGCGAGTGGCTTGGGACGACCCCACCGCAGCACGCGAGGCGATGGCGAGCAGAAGCTACCGACATAGAAATTTATATGTGAGTAGTATGGTCGGCGATGACCTCGCCGGCACTCAGCAGAACGCGCCTGCCGCGCGAGGCGCGCATGGAGCAGACGCTCGCCGTGGCGCACGACCTGTTTGCGGAGCGCGGCTACGCGACGGTCACGATGGACGAGGTTGCGGCTGCGGTGGGGGTGACGAAGCCCTTGCTCTACAACTACTTTGGCAACAAGGAGCGCCTCTACCTGGCCTGTATGGAGCCAGCGGGCGAGGCGCTGCTGGCGGCCGTCGTGGGCGCAGTCGAGCAGACCTCGACGCCACAGCAGGCACTGCGTTCGGGCATCCATGCGTTCTTCCGGTTCGTCGACCGCGACCGTGGCGCATGGCGCGTGCTGTTCGACGAGACGCTGCCCGTCGAGGGCGGCATCGCGCGGCGCGTCGCGGAGTACCGCACGCGCATCACCGACCTCGTCGCGCAGTCCCTGGTCGACCAGACCTCGGCGGCATATCGGGTGGAGGTCGATGCGCTCTCGGTCGCGCTGCTCGGCGCCGCCGAGGCGCTCGTGCGCTGGTGGCTGCGCACCGAGTCGCTGTCCGCCGAAGAGGCCGCCGAGCTGCTGGTCAGGACTGTCGAGCCCGGGTTGCGCGCGCGCGTGGAAGCCGAGCGCGGGCGTACGGGCAGACAGGAGGTGGCGGCGTGATCGGCCAGACCCGCCGCGTCGCCGTGCTCGGCGGCAACCGCATTCCGTTCGCGCGTTCGGACGGGGCGTACGCGCATGCTTCCAACCACGACATGCTGACCGTTGCGCTCGACGGGCTGATCGAGCGCTGTGGCCTGGAGGGCGAGCGGCTGGGCGAGGTCGTCGCGGGCGCGGTGCTCAAGCACTCGCGCGACCGCGACCTCACCCGCGAGGCGGTGTTGAGCACGCGTCTGGCGCCCGAGACGCCGGCCTACGACGTGCAGCAGGCCTGCGGCACGGGCCTCGAGGCGGCGATCCTGGTGGCGAACAAGATCGCGCTCGGGCAGATCGACGTGGGGATCGCGGGCGGTGTCGACACGACCTCCGACGCGCCGCTGGCGGTCAACGACGACCTGCGCGGGCTGTTGCTCGACTTCAACCGCGCACCGTCGGCGGCCGCCCGCCTGCGGCTGCTGACACGCCTGCGCCCCGGCCAGGTGGTACCCGAGATCCCGCGCAACGCCGAGCCGCGCACCGGCCTGTCGATGGGCGAGCACTGCGCGGTCATGGCCCGCGAATGGGGCGTCACGCGCGCCGAGCAGGACGCGCTGGCGGCGCGCAGCCACCAGCACATGGCCGCGGCCTACGACCGCGGCTTCTTCGACGACCTGATGAGCGCGCCCTACCTCGGGCTCGCGCGCGACCAGAACCTGCGCCCTGACTCCACGCCCGAGAAGCTTGCGAAGCTGAAGCCCGTCTTTGGCGGTGCCGAGGGCACGATGACCGCCGGCAACTCGACGCCGCTCAGCGACGGCGCCTCGGCGGTGCTGCTCGCCGGCGAGGAGTGGGCAAAGGCGCATGGACTGACCCCGCTGGCATTCATCGCCGAGGCTCAGACGGCCGCGATCGACCACGTGCACAAGCGCGAAGGGCTGTTGATGGCCCCCGCTTACGCGATGCCGCGCATGCTCGACCGTGCGGGACTGAGCCTCCAAGACTTCGACCTCTACGAAATCCACGAGGCGTTCGCCGCGCAGGTGCTGTGCACGCTGAAAGCCTGGGAAGACCCCGTCTTCTGTCGCGAGCGCCTCGGCCGGCAGGAGCCGCTGGGCGCGATCGACCGCGAGCGCCTGAACGTCAGTGGCGGCTCACTCGCCGCCGGTCACCCCTTCGCCGCGACCGGCGGGCGGATCGTGGCCTCGCTCGCCAAGGCGCTGCACGAGCGCGGCTCCGGGCGTGGCGTGATCAGCATCTGCGCCGCCGACGGCCAGGGCGTGGTGGCGATCCTGGAGGCCGCGTGAGCAGCCGGCAAGCAGAGGCTGCCCGATGAGCGACCGCTACGCGCAGCTCGTCAACGCCCCGATCGCCGGCTCGGTAGCGCAGCGCCTGGGCCTGCCGCAGCCGGTCCCGTTGGAGCGTCACCGGCCGGGCGACCCCGTCGTGCGCGGACGCGTGCTGCTCGGCGCCGCGCCCGCAGGGCGTCTGGCGCAGACGGCGGCGGCCGCGCTGGCACAGGCGCGAGCCGATGTGGCCTCGAGCCTGGACGAGCCGGTGCGCTCGGCCCTCGCCGCAGCCGGCCTCGACGCCAGCGTGTTCAATCCGCAGGCACCCGGCGAGCAGCGCTTCAAGGCGCTCGTGTTCGATGCCAGCGGGATTGCCGACTCGACTGAGCTGGTGGCGCTGCAGAGCTTCTTCCACCCGACCGTGTGCCGCGTCGAGCGCTGCGGGCGCGTCGTCGTGCTCGGCACGCCGCCCGGCGACTCCGCCACGCCGCGTGCGGCGACCGCGCAGCGCGCGCTGGAGGGCTTCACGCGCTCGCTGGCCAAGGAGATCGGCCGGGGCGCGACGGTGCAGCTCGTCTATGTCGCGTCAGGCGCGGAGGGTTTGCCTGCCTCGACGCTGCGCTTCCTGCTCTCGCCACGCTCCGCCTACGTGTCGGGCCAGGTCGTCCACGTGACGCCTGGCGCTCCACCGGCCGACGACCTCGACTGGGAGCGTCCGCTGGCTGGGCGCTCCGCGCTCGTGACGGGTGCGGCGCGCGGGATCGGGGCGGCGATCGCAGAGGTGCTGGCGCGCGAGGGCGCACGGGTGACGGGCCTGGACGTGCCCGCAGTCGAAGGCGAGCTGATCGACGCGATGCAGCGACTCGGCGGCGAGGCGCTGGCGCTCGACATCACCGCGCCCGAGGCGCCGGCGGCGCTCGCGGAGCGCTTTGCGACGGGTCTGGACGTGCTGGTCCACAACGCCGGCGTCACCCGCGACCGCACGCTCGCCAAGATGCCGGCACAGCGTTGGAGCGAGCTGATGGAAATCAACCTTTCAAGCGTTGAGCGCATCGACGACGCACTGATCGAGGGCGGCGTGCTTCAGTCCGGCGCACGCATCGTGTGCGTGTCCTCGATGAGCGGCATTGCGGGCAACTCCGGCCAGACCAACTACGCGACGTCGAAGGCTGGCGTGATCGGCATGGTGCAGGCGATGGCGCCCGTGCTCGCCGAGCGCGGCGCGACGATCAACGCAGTCGCGCCGGGCTTCATCGAGACGGCGATGACCGCGAAAATGCCGCTGACGATCCGCGAAGCCGGGCGGCGCATGAGCAGCCTCGGCCAGGGCGGCCTGCCGATCGACGTCGCCGAGACGATCGCCTGGCTCGCCCATCCCGCCTCGACGGGCATCAACGGCAACGTGGTGCGCGTCTGCGGCCAGAACCTGCTGGGGGCGTGATGGAGACCCGCGAGCTGCGCCACGCGCCGGCGATCCTGCCGCTGTACGCGCGCGCGGGGGCGGCGCTGCTGCCGGGCGCCTCGCTGCTGCCGTTCGTCGGCGGCCGCGGCGGGGAGATCCCGGAGATCGAGCTGATGCTCGTGAACGTGACGGTCGATCGGGACCGGTTGGCGGCTTACGCGCACGTGTGTGGCTTCTCGCTGCGCGAGACACTGCCCGCGACCTACCCGCACGTGCTGGCGTTCGGGCTGCACCTCGCGCTGATGACCGACCGGCGCTTCCCCTTCGCCGCCGCCGGGCTCGTGCACATCGCCAACCGCAGTGTGCTGCGCCGTCCGGTCCATGTCGAGGAGACCTTGACGGTGTCCGTCCACGCAACGCCGCCGCGCGCACACGCGCGCGGGCGCGCGTTCGGACTCGTTTCGAGCGCTTCCGTCGCCGGCGAGCCGGTGTGGGAGGAGGAGAGCACGATGCTGCGCCGCGGGCCAGGCGGCGGCGTGGCGGACGGCGAGCGCGACACGCAGGCAGAGGACGAGCGCGAGGAGCCGCCGGCGAGCGCGCAGTGGCGCCTGCCTGGCGACCTCGGCCGCCGCTACGCAGCAGTCTCGGGCGACCGCAACCCGATCCACATGCACGCGCTGACCGCCAAAGCGCTCGGCTTCCGACGTGCGATCGCACATGGGATGTGGACCAAGGCACGGTGTCTGGCGGCGCTCGAGTCGCTGCTGCCCGACGCCTACACCGCAGAGGTGCGTTTCCGCCGCCCGATCGAACTGCCGGCGAGCGTCGCGTTCGCCGAGATCCACGACGGCGAGACGATCGACTTCCATGTGCGCGACGCCAAGCGCGAGACACCGCACCTGGATGGACGGGTGCAGCCAATCAAGGAGAGGAGCACACCGTGAACAACACCGAACGCAGCATGGGCCTCGGGCTGCGTGCGCTGAACCGCCTCGCAGGCTCGGAGCTGCTCGATCGGGCGGGCGTGCGCAAGCCACTGGAGCGGGCGCTCTTCCAGGGCACGCGCGGCGGCTTTCGCACCGTCGGCGCGGCCAGCAGAGCGTTCACGGCAGCGAGCCGCCTGACGCGCCCCGCCCGCCAGTCGCGCGCACGCGAGCGCGAGCTGTTCGATGTGACGCCCGATGACGAGCAGCAGATGCTGCGCGAGGCCGTCGGGGCGTTCGCGGCCGAGCGGGTGCGCCCGGCGGCGCAGGCGGCAGATGCGGAGTGCGCGACACCGGTGCAGCTGCTGGCACAGGCCGGCGAACTGGGAATCGGCGTGCTCGGCGTCCCGGAGGAGCTGGGCGGCGTGATGGCGGAGCAGTCGGCGGTGAGCGGTGTGCTGGTCGCGGAGGCGCTGGCCCACGGCGACATGGGCATCGCGCTGGCGACACTCGCGCCCGGCGCGGTCGCAAGTGCGCTCGGACTGTGGGGCGATGCGGAGCAGCAGGCGACGTACCTGCCCGCGTTCACGGCGGAGAACTCGCCGGCGGCGGCGCTGGCGCTGCTGGAGCCGCACGCGCTGTTCGACCCCCTGGCGCTGCGCACACGGGCGCGCCGGCGCGAAGGCGAGTGGGAGCTGAGTGGGCTGAAGTCGCTGGTGCCGCGCGCAGCGCAGGCGGAGCTGTTCGTGATCGCCGCCGACGCCGAGGGCATCGGCCCCGCGCTGTTCGTCGTGGAGTCCTCGACGAAGGGCCTGTTCGTCGAGCCCGAGCCGGCGATGGGCCTGCGCGCAGCGGCGACGGGCCGGGTGCTGCTCCAGGACGCGCGCGTACCGGCGGGAGCGCTGCTCGGCGGCAGCGAAACCACCGCCAACGGCAGTCACGCGCACACTGGCGACGACGCGCATCGGAGCGGGACAGCCGCCCCTGGCCGCGGCGGAGCCGCCGGCCGCGGCGCCTACGCCGAGTGCGTGCAGCGCGCCCGGATCGCATGGTGCGCGCTGGCGGTCGGCACGGCGCAGGCCGTGCTCGACTACGCGATCCCCTACGTCAACGAGCGCGTCGCGTTCGGCGAACCGATCTCCAACCGCCAAGCGGTCGCGTTCGGAGTTGCGAACGTCGGCATCGAGCTGGAAGGGATGCGCCTGCTGACCTACCGGGCAGCGAGCCGCGCCGACCAGGGCCGTGCGTTTGCGCGCGAGGCCGCGTTGGCGAGGCGGCTGTGCGCCGAGCAGGGCGCGCGCATCGGCTCCGAAGGTGTGCAGCTGCTCGGCGGCCACGGCTACATCAAGGAGCACCCGGTCGAGCGTTGGTACCGGGACCTGCGGGCGGCGGGCGTGATGGAGGGCGCCCTGCTCGTCTGAGTTTTTGCGAATGGACCCCTTCGGGGTCCCGGATGGGGTTCGTCGCCCGTGACGAAGCGGCCTTCGGGAATCCGCGAGAGGCCGGCGAACGAGGCGGGAGAGGAACGGAAACGGAGAGCCGACGATGACGATCAATCTCGAGATACCCAAGAAGTTCGGGCCGCTCGTCGGCCAGGCGCACCAGGTAGCCACCGAGGTGTTCCGGCCGATCTCGCGCAAGTACGACCTCGCCGAGCACGAGTACCCCAAGGAGCTGGACATGCTGGCGTCGCTGATCGACGGCATGAACGCCGGCAGCGACGTCGGCGGCGCCGGTGCGGCGGGTGTGCGCCGCGAGTCGACCGCGGGGCGCGAGACCGCCAACCGCAATGGCACCAACCTCTCCACGGTGCTCGGGATCATGGAGCTGTGTTGGGGCGACGTCGGTCTGCTGCTGTCGATGCCGCGCCAGGGACTCGGCAACTCCGCGATCGCGTCGGTGGCCAGCGCCGAGCAGCTGGAGCGCTACGAGGGCCGCTGGGCGGCGATGGCGATCACCGAGCCCGAGGCCGGCTCGGACTCGGCGGCGATCCGCACGACGGCGGTGCGCGACGGCGACGAGTACGTGCTCAACGGCGAGAAGATCTACGTTACCTCGGGCGAGCGCGCCGATCTGGTGGTCGTGTGGGCGACGCTCGACCGCTCCAAGGGCCGCGCCGCGATCAAGTCGTTCGTGGTCGAACGCTCCAACCCGGGCCTGAAGCTCGACCGCTTGGAGCACAAGCTCGGGATCCGCGCCTCGGACACCGCCGCCTTCCGCCTCGAGGACTGCCGGGTCCCCAAGGAGGACATGCTCGGCAGTCCCGAGATCGACACCAAGCGCGGCTTCGGCGGGGCGATGCAGACCTTCGACAACACCCGTCCGCTGGTGGCCGGCATGGCGGTCGGTCTGACGCGCGCGTGCCTGGAGGAGACGAGAGGCTGGCTCGAGCAGGCGGGCGTGCAGGTCGACTACGACCCGCCCGCGCTGACACAGCACGCCGCGGCGGCCCGCTACCTGGCGATGGAGGCCGACTACGAGGCGGCGCGCCTGCTCACCCTGCAGGCCGCCTGGATGGCCGACAACTCCAAGCCCAACTCGTTGCAGGCCTCGATGGCCAAGGCCAAGGCCGGGCGCACCTGCGTGGCGGTGGCGCTGGATTGCGTCGAGCTGTGCGGCAGCCTCGGCTACGGCGAGGGCGGGCTGCTGGAGAAGTGGGCGCGCGACGCCAAGATCCTCGACATCTTCGAGGGCACCCAGCAGATCCAGCTGCTGATCGTCGCGCGGCTGCTGCTAGGCAAGACCTCGGCCGACCTGCGCTGAGGAGACCGTCCGCCGCGACGCGCATCCCCAAGATGGTGGCGCAGCCGGCGAGCCGGGCCCGCTCCATCGATCCAGGTCGCGAAGTTGGCCGTGGACCGGCGAGCCGGGCCGCGCTTCGGTCTCATCTACTGTCCGCGCCATGCCGTCCGTCAGCGACCCTTCCGGCGAGTGCGATCTGGTCGTAGTCGGCGCGGGGATCCTCGGTCTCGGCGTCGCCCGCGAGCTGGCCCGTCGCCACCCGCGCCTGTCGCTGGTCGTGCTCGAGCAGGAGGGTCGCGCGGGGGTCCACCAGACTGGGCACAACTCGGGCGTCGTGCACGCCGGGATCTACTACAAGCCGGGTTCGCTGAAGGCCCGCCTGTGCGTGGAGGGCGCGCGGCGGCTGTACGAGTACTGCGAAGAGCGCGCGATCGCGGTGCGGCGCTGCGGCAAGCTGATCGTCGCGCTCGACAGCGCACAGCTGCCCGCGCTGGAGGAACTCGAGCGCCGCGGGCGCGCCAACGGCGTGCCCGGCCTCAAACGCCTGCGCGCCGGGGAGATCGGCGAGCTGGAGCCGCACGCGCGCGGGGTCGCCGCGCTGCACTCCCCCGCGACCGGGATCGTCGACTTCCCCGCCGTCGCCGCCGCCTACGGCGAGGATGTCGCTGCCGCCGGCGGCGTGCTCGCGTACGGCTGCGCCGTGCGGGGGATCGCCCTCGCGGGCCGGCGGATCGTGCTCAGGCACGCCCGCGGCGAGCTGCGCGCGCGCCACGCCGTGCTGTGTGCAGGGCTGTGGTCCGACCGCCTCGCGACGCTAGCGGGGGCGGACGCCGACCCGCGCATCGTGCCCTTCCGCGGCGCCTACCTGCGGCTGACTCCTGCGCGGCGCGAGTTGGTGCGCGCGCTGATCTACCCGGTGCCCGATCCGCGGCTGCCGTTCCTGGGAGTGCACCTCACGAGGCACATAGACGGAAACGTTCTCGTCGGACCGACCGCGCTGCTGGCGCCCGCGCGTGCAGCGTACCGTCTGCGCGACTGCAACGCGCGCGACCTCGCACAGACGCTCGCCTGGCCGGGCACGCGCCGGATGGCGCGGCGTTGGTGGCGCACCGGAATCGCCGAGCTGCGCTACGCCGCTTCGCGGGCGGCGCTGACGCGTGCCGCCGCCGAGTTCGTGCCGGATCTGGGCGCCGGTGACGTCGAACCCGCATTCGCAGGCGTACGCGCACAGGCGCTCGCGCGCGACGGCCGCCTGGTCGACGACTTCGTCTTCTCGCAGACCGACCGCGCGCTGCACGTCCGCAACGCGCCCTCGCCCGGCGCGACCTCCTCGCTGGCGATCGCCGCGATGATCGCCGACCGCGCCGAGCAGGCGTTCTCGCTCGGTGCGCCGCTCGGGTAGGCTGCGCGCCGCGATGCGCGTCCTCGTCACAGGCCACCACGGCTACATCGGCTCGGTCCTCGTGCCGCTGCTCACAGGCGCGGGACACGACGTCGTGGGCCTGGACACCTATCTGTACGAGGGTTGCGACTTTGGCGCGCCGGGCGCAAGTTCCGGGGCGGCCCAAACGGCGGACAGAGCCGACGGGCAGCCGGCGGCAGCCGGCAGCGGCGACGCGCAGGCGACGGCGATCCGCAAGGACGTCCGTGACGTCGAGGCCGGCGACTTGGAGGACTTCGACGCGGTCGTGCACCTCGCCGCGCTCTCCAACGATCCAATCGGCGACTTGCACCCCGAGTGCACCTACGAGATCAACCACCGAGCCTCGGTGTCGCTCGCGCAAGCGGCCAAGGCAGCCGGCGTGGGGCGCTTCCTGTTCTCCTCCTCGTGCAGCCTCTACGGCGCCGCCGAAAGCGACTGGATCGACGAGACCGCCGCCTTCAACCCGGTGACGCCCTACGGCGAGTCGAAGGTGCTCGCCGAGCGCGCGATCGGCGCGCTGGCCGACGACTCCTTCAGCCCGACGTTCCTGCGCAACGCGACCGCCCACGGCCTCTCCCCCCGCCACCGCGGCGACCTCGTAGTCAACAACCTGACGGCGTTTGCGTTCGCTACGGGCGAGGTGCTGATGCAGAGCGACGGCACCCCATGGCGGCCGCTCGTGCACATCGAGGACATCTCGCGCGCCTTCCTCGGCATGCTCGAGGCGCCTCGCGAGCTGGTTCACAACGAGGCGTTCAACATCGGCGCCAACGCCGAGAATTACCAGATCCGCGATATCGCGCAGATCGTGCAGGAGGTCGTGCCCGGTGCGCACGTCGCCTTCGCCGCGGGCGCTGGTCCCGACAAGCGCAGCTACCGCGTGAGCTTCGCCAAGCTGCACGCCGCCTTCCCTGCGCTCGCACCGCGCTGGGACGTGCGCGCGAGCGTCGCGCAGATGCTCGCCGCCTACCGCGAGAACGAGCTGACGATCGAGGACTTCCAGAGCGCGCGCTTCATGCGCATCGCACGCGTCAAGGAGCTGCTGGCGGCCGGACGGCTCGACGAGGAGCTGCGCTGGAAGGACCGCGCGGCGCTCGCGGCGGGGTGAGCGACGAGCGACCGCGGATCGTAGATCGCCGCCAGCCCCACCGCAGCAGCGGGCGCCGTCTGGAGCCTCTCTCCTGGGAGGCGCTCGCGCAGGACGGGCGCCGGCGGTCCTTACCCCGAGCTGAGCGCGGGGACGCTCGTCAGCTCGCGCTCGTACCATCGGTATGTCGCATCCAGGGCTGGCCGCAACTCCCAGGCCGGCGACCAGCCCAGCTCCGCGAGCATCGCGCTCGAGTCGAGCCACTGTCGCTCCAGCTCGCCGTGCGGCGTGCCCGTGCCGCGCACCTCCGGTTGGAGGTCCGTCCCCGAGATCTCGACGAGCTGCTCGACCAGCTCGAGCACCGTCACGGGGCGGCCGATGCTTGCGTTCCACGCCCGCCCGCGCAGCTCGGCGCGGTCGAGCGAGCCCGCCACCGCGAGGTACGCCGTGACGGCGTCCTCGGCGTAGAGGAAGTCGCGCTCGAGCATCCCGTTCGAGCGGATCACCGGCCGCTCACCGCTCAGCAGCGCCTGGATCGTGCCGGGGACGAGCCGCGAGAAGTTGAAGTCGCCGCCGCCGAACACGTTGCCGAAGCGCGTCACCGCGACCGGTAAGCCGAAGGTGTGCGCGTAGCTGCGTGCGACGATGTCCGCGCACGCCTTCGACGCGTCGTAGGGGTAGCGCGGCTGCAGCGCATGGTCCTCGCGGTAGGGCAGCTCCTTGTGCACGCCATACGCCTTGTCGCTCGACGCCACGACGATTCGTTGCAGCGGCTCGCGTGCGCAGCGGCAGGCCTCCAGCAGATTCCACGTGCCGGCGGTGTTCACCTCGAAGGTCCGCAGCGGCGAGTCCGTCGCCGAGCCGACGATCGCGGTCGCCGCGAGATGGAAAACGGCCTGGATCGCGTGCTCGTCGAGCGCTGCGCGCAGCGAGCTGCCGTCGTGCAGGGCGGCTGCCACCGTCGTGCAGCGCTCGTCCAGGCCGCGCAGCCGAAAGCGCGAGCGCGACGGCGCGGGGCGGTCGAGCACGAACACCTCGGCGCCCTCGTCGAGCAGCCGCTCGGCCACCCACGATCCGATGAAGCCCTGCGCGCCGGTGAACAGCACGCGCGTGTCGCGCCAGATGTCGAGCACGCGCCCAGACTACAGCGCGGACGCGCGTTCGGACCGGGCGGCCGGCGGGACCCCGGGCCCGGACGTCGGCGGTGGTGGCGGGCCAGACGCCGACGGAGATGCGTCCCCAACTGCGGACGCCGCGAGATAGAGCGCGGCCTGCGCGCGCGCGACTGCACCGACCGCCTCGTCGGGGGGCAGCAGCTCGGGGTGGTGCAGCGGCCGCGCGTCGAAGCCGGGAGCGCCGTCGAGACCCACGAACGCCATCGCCAGCGGCGCGAGCGCGCCGAAGAAGGCGAAGTCGTCCGAGCCGCTCGAGCGCCACTGGGCAGCCCGCGCGAGACCCGCACAAGGCAGCAGCGCGTGCGCGTGCGCGACGATGCCCGCGTCGTTTACGAGCGGCGGCTCGCCCGGCACGAGCGTCACACGCCCGCGGCAGCCGTGCGCAGCGGCGATGCCGGCGACGACCTCCTCGACGAGCGCACGCAGCGCCGCGCGGTCCTCGGGGCGGTATGCGCGCAGCGCACCTCGCGCGCGCGCCCGCTCGGGGATCAGGTTCTCTGCGGAGCCACCTTCGAGCACGCCGATCGTCAGCACCACCGGCGCGTGCGGGTCGATGCGACGGCCGATCTGCGCGTGCAACGCGACCACGACCTGCGCGAGCGCCACGATCGGGTCACGCCCGCGGTGCGGGTAGGCGCCGTGCGCGGGCTCGCCCTCGATCTCGATCTCGATCGCGTCGCAGGAGGCGTTCACCGTGCCGGGGTCCAGCGCCACCGTGCCCCATGGCAGCTCGGGGTGAACGTGCGCGGCGAGCATCGCCGCCGGCGGGCTCGCCTCCAGCTCGCCGCGCGCGAGCTGCTCTGCGCCCGAGGGGTAGGCCTCCTCGCTCGGCTGGAACACGGCCAGCAGCGCCGCGGGCAGGCGCACGCCGGCGCTCCCCACCGGGGCGCGGCCGAGCCCGTCGGGCGCCGCCGGCGGGTGCGGACCATGCTCGCCCCCGGCCCGCCCCGACGCCTGCCGGTCGAGCGCGTGCGCCGCGCGTGCGAGCGCGACGAGCGCCGCCATGTGGACATCGTGCCCGCATGCGTGCATCGCCTCGCCGGCCGCCGCGAACGGCGCGCCTGTGCGCTCGACCACCGGCAGGCCGTCCAGCTCCGCACGCACCGCGACCGCCGGGCCGTCATCCAGGCCGATCCGTGCGATCAGGCCCGTGCCGGCCGCCGGCTGCGAAGCGACGGGCAGCTCCGCTGCGATCGTTGCCGCGGTCTCGTGCTCGGCGTGCGCCAGCTCGGGGTTGGCGTGCAACCGGTGGCGCAGCTCGACCGCACGTGGCAGCTCGTGCTCGATCCCTGCCAGCAGCGCCGCCAGCACGCCGGCGCCAGCAGGCGGGCTGTCAGTAAAGCTCGCCATAGCGCCGGCAGACCTCCGCGAGGTCGAGTCCCGCGGTGGCGTCCACCTCGGCGCGCTTGACGCCGACGTAAGCCTCGCGCAGGCGGGCGGGCAGCCAGGTGCGCACGGTTTCGTCATCGGCAAGCGCCTGCAGCGCCTCTGCCAGCGAGGCCGGCAGCGCACCGACCCCGAAGCGCTCCGCCTCGGCGCCCTCGAGCTGCGCGGGGTCGCGTTCGAGCAGCGGCGGCGCGCCCAACTGCTCACGCACTCCCGCCAGGCCCGCGCGCAGGAGCGCGCCAAGTGCCAGGTAGGGATTCGCAGTGGCGTCTGCGCCGCGGTACTCCAGGCGCAGCTGCGGCGCCAGGTCGGCGCCGTTCAGGGTGGCCGGGGCGGGGATGCGCAGCAGCGCTTCGCGGTTGCCCGGCCCCAGGGCCACAGCGCCCGCGCCCCAGTGGTGGAGCCCGAGACGCCCCGCCGAGACCGGGCTCGGCGCGGTTAGCGCGCTGAGCGCGCGCGCGTGGCGCAGGATCCCCGCCGCAAACCGTCCACCCAGGTCGCTCAGGCCGTAGGGACGGTCGGCGTCGTAGAACAGCGACGCCCCGCCGGCGTCGAGGAGGTTGAAATGGATGTGCACGCCGTTGCCGGCGCCGGCCGGGTCGAGCAGCGGAGCGAAGCTCGCGCGCAGGCCGTTGCGGCGCGCCATCTCCCGCACGACCTCGCGCAGCACGACCGCACGGTCGGCCGCCGTCAGACCCGGGGCGGCCTCGACCGGGATCTCGAACTGGTGGGGCGCGAACTCCGGCAGGAAACGCTCGGGCTGCACGCCCGCCTCGACCAGCGCATCCATCGTCTCGGCCGCGAACGGTTCGGCACGGCGCTGCTCTTCAAGCGAGAACGGGGCCGCGGGCGGGCCGTCGAGCAGCAGCTGGAACTCGTGCTCGAAGCTGGCCGTCAATTCGGCGTCCAGCTCGCGTCCGAGATCGTCTAGCGCGTCGTGCAGGAAGCGTCGCGGGCAGCACTCCCACGGTCGGCCGTCGGGCTCGACGATGTTGCACAGCACGAGTTCGAGCACGCTGCCGCGCTCACCCGGCTCCACACGCACGTGCGTGTCGGCGTCGGGCAGCAGCCGCAACTCGCCGCGCGAGTCGAACGGCGTGTGCTCCGCCAGTGGGCCATGCGGGGTGAGAGAAAGGTTGGCAGGCACCCAGCCCACGCCCGCGGCGAGGTGTCCGCTCAGCTCTGAGGAGAGCACCGAACGCCCGCGCACGATCGCGCCGAGGTCGCAGCACACCAGCGCCACGAGGCCCGTGGGGGTCATCGCGCGGCCTCGCGCGCGACGGTGCCGTTGTCCCACGCTCCCTCAACCAGCCCCAGCGCGGCCGCGGCGGCGCGGATAGCCGGCGCGTCGGTGGCGTCCGCGACGACGATCACACCGCCCGCCGGCATATCAGGCCGGGCGATCGCGGCGGCGAGCCGCTGCTCGGGCTGCAGGTGCACACCGTGGCGGCCCAGCGCGGGGTAGGTGTCGGCGACGACGTACAAGCTGCCGCCGGGGCCGCGCAGGCGGCCGACGACGCACACGAAGTGCCCGACATCCCAGTCCGGCGGTGGACCGTCGGACTGGCCGTTGTCATCCAGCAGATAGGCAAGCACCTCATCCGCGCGTGGGCGCCCGCCCCACAGGTGGCGCGTGGCGAGGTTTGCGATCAGCGTGGCTGGGCGCTCGAGCGCGGCGGCCGCGTCGAAGATGCCCGCAAACGTCGCGCCGTTCCAGGGGCCGGCGTAGGGGATCGTCGCGACCCGCCCGTCGCCGCGGGTCACGATCGCGTCGAGCAGCCCGGTGACCGTCGTACCGGATAGCTCCGGGTCCTCGACGCTCGGCGGCTCCACCCGATAGTCGCGCCGTCCAGGTTCGCCGAGCGGGAGGTGACCCGGAGCGCCCGGCGGAGAGACCACGCTGCCGGCGGCGCGCGCGATCGCGTCCTGGTCGAGCGGCTCGCCGTCGTGAGCCTCCACGCCCGCGGCCTGCAGCGCAAGCGCGCCGCAGAAGGCGCCGCAGAGGTCGTCGCGCTGCGGCAGTTCCGAGGCGTGGGCCGTCAGCAGCGCGCGCACACCGGGCAGCAGCGTGAACTCCAGCGGTGTCGTCGGGGAGACAGCGGGCACACGGGCCAATATACGGGCGTGCGCCGCGGGTTCAGCTGCCGCCCACCAGCACTGCGCTGCGCTCGCCGGCGCGCAGTGCGGGCGGCTCGCCGCACAGCTCGCGCGCCAAACGCTGCAGCAGCTCGAGCACCTCCGGCCGCCGCTGTGCGCCGCCGTCGGCGAGCGCGTCGACCAGCAGCTCGCACCGCGCCCCTACCAAACGTTCGGCGTGCTCGTGCCCGACCGCGGTCAGCTGCGACGGCTCGCCGTCGCTCAGCAGACCGTGGCCGACCAGCTCCGCGACGACCTCCGCCACGCGCTGCGCGGGCACGCCGTCCTGCTCGGCGAGCGCGCGTGCCTGGACCGCGCCGTGCTCCTGGATGCGCACCAGCGCCCAGGTCGCGCCGGGGCTCAGCTCTAGGCCGGCGCGCTGGGCGACGCGTTCCCGGAAACGCCGGCGCTCCTCCGGTGTCGTCACACGCGTCAGCGAGCGCTCCAGCTCCGCCAGCGAGTCCGGCGAGCGGGGCGCGGCGAGGCTGTCCTCCAGGCCCGTGCTCGTCGCGGGCGCACCACGCAGCGCGCGCTCCTGCAGCCGCAGGCTCAGCACGAAGCCGAGCGCGGCAACGCCCGCGGCCATCGCAAAGACGGGGCTCAGCGAATGCACGTAGGCGTGCTGGTAGACGCCGCGCGCAGCGGGCGGTAGGCGCGCGACCTGGGCGCCGGTCAGGCGCCCGCCATGGCTCACCTGCGCCGCGAGCGGGCCGCGCAAGGTGCCGCGCAGCGAGTCGGTGAGGCGGGCTGTGAAGATCGCGCCGAACACCGCCGTGCCGAGCGAGCCGCCGATGCCGCGCAGCATCGTCACGCCCGACGTCGCCGCCCCCAGCATGGTGTAGTCGACGGCGTTCTGGACGGCAAGCACGAGCACCTGCATGACCGACCCGAGACCGAGGCCGAACACCAGCAGGTACAGCGCGGTGGCGGCGCTGCTGGTGGCGACATCCAGACGCGAGAGCAGCACGAGCCCGGCGCTCATCAGCAGCGTGCCGGCGATCGGGAACGCGCGGTAGCGGCCGGTGCGCGAGATCACCTGGCCGGAGACGATCGACATGCACAGCACGCCGACCATCATCGGCACGAGCCGCAGGCCGGCCGCGGTGGGCGTGGCGAGGTCGACCGTCTGGAAGTACAGCGGCAGGAACGTCACGGCACCGAACAGCGCGAACCCGACGATCAGCGACAGCGCGCCCGCGACTGCGAACACAGGGTCGCGCAGCAGCGCGAGCGGCAACACCGGCTCGCGTGCGCGCCGCTCGACGAGCAGGAACACCGCAATCAGCGCAACCCCCAGGGCTGCGACGAGCACGACCCGCGGCGAAGCCCACGCCCAGGTCGTGCCACCGAGGTTCGTCACGAGCACGATCGCGGCGAGCCCGCCGGCGAGCAGCGCCGCACCCAGGTAGTCGATCGCGGGGCGCCCGCGGCGGCCGGTCGCGGGCAGCGTCACGCCGAGCACGGCCAACGCGACCAGACCGACGGGCAGGTTGACGTAGAAGATCCACCGCCACGACACGTGCTGCACGATCACGCCGCCAAGCAGCGGGCCGCCGACGCTGGCCACGCCGAACACCGCGCCGAACAGCCCCTGGTAACGGCCGCGTTCGCGCGGCGGCACGATGTCGCCGATCACCGACTGCGTCAGCACGATCAGGCCGCCCGCACCGAGACCCTGCACGGCGCGGAACGCGATCAGCTCGCTCATGCTGCCCGCCTGGCCGCACAGCGCCGAGCCGGCGAGGAACAGCACGATCGCGCTCTGCAGGATGCGCTTGCGCCCGTAGAGATCGCCAAGCTTGCCGTACAGCGGCGTCACCGCCGTCTGCGCGAGCAGAAACGCGCTCGTCACCCACGCCAGCCGGTCCAGGCCGCCGAGGTCGCCGACGATCGTGGGCAGCGCGGTCGCGACGATCGTCTGGTCGAGCGCCGCGAGCAGCAACACCAGCATCAGCCCGCCGAAGATGATGCCCACGCGGGGGCGGGCGGTGGCGCGGGGCGCAGCCTGAGCGCTTGCGGCAGCCGACATCAGGCGGGCTCCGCGACGAACATCGCCGTCAGCTCTTCTTGGCCGCCAATTTGCGCTTCGCGGGTTTCTTTGCGGCAGCGCCCCCCGCGGCCTTGGCGGCGGTGCCCGTGACGGCCTCCGCCGTGGCGCCCGCAGCGGTCTTTGCGGTGGCGGGCGCCGTGGCTTGCTTCGCGCGAGGTTTGCGCGCCGTGATCGCCGCCGATTTCTTCGCGGCCGCCCGCCTGGCCGGTTTCGCCTGCTCGGCCGGCCCCGCGGCAGGCAGCCCCTCGACGGCCAACTCGAGCTGCGCCGCGGACTTCGCCCGGGCCGTAGACTTCGACCTCGCAGACCCTGGTCTCCCCGCCGCAGACTTCGACTTCGCGGCGGGCTCCGCCTCGCCGGCCGGCTTCGACTGCGCAGCGGACTTGGCGTCCGCGGCACGCGTCGCTTCGACAGCCGGCCCGGCTTCCCCGGCCGACCCGGCCGCGAGGTCCGGCTTTGCCGCCGTGGCCGCCTCGAGCGCCGCCGCAGCGCGCGCGACGGCGGCCGCCTCGTCGACGTACGTCTCGTCCTGGTCTCGTGAAGCAGGCCGCCTGGCGGCCCGTCGCCGGGCAGCGGAGTCGGCCTGCCGCTCGACCGCAGCAGCGTCCTGTTGCGCGCCACCGGCAGCCGCCCCGCCGAGTCGCGCCCCGTCCGCACGTATTGCGCCGTTCTTGGCTGCGAGCGCCGCCTGCTCGACGGAGGCAGCGCTCTTGGCGCCTTTGCGGCGGCGCTTGTTGTTGCGGGCACGGCGTTTGGGGAAGTTGCGCAGCAGCTCGCGCGCGAGTGCGGGGGGCTTGCGCGCCATGCGCGTACGCGCCCCGCGCAGCGCCTCCTCGGCCTCGGGGGTGTGCGCGAGCGCGGCGGCGAGCAGCGCCGCGGCGAGCCGGCGGTCCTGCTTGCGCGAGGCGTGGATCAGACGGCGTGCGTTGCGCGCGTGGGCGCCACCGGAGGAGTTGACGAGCAGGCCGAGCAGACGCTTGGTCTCGGGCCAACGCTGCACGGCGTACTCCTCGTGCAGCTCGCGCGTGTACTCCGCCAGGCGCCAGATCCACGCGCTGGCCTGGTCGCGGCGCCCGACGCGGCGCTCGACGAGCGCGCGCAGCATGATCTTGGCCCCCTCGCGGCGCTCGTCGCGCGGCCAGCTGCCGATCACGTCGATCGCGGTGTCGAACGCATCGGGATCGCGGCCGGCGGCGATGTCGGCGAGCGCGCGCAGGCGCAGCTGCGCGTTCAGATTGCGCTGGACGGCGGTCAGCAGGAAGCGGCCACGCAGCTCGCCGGAGCGGTCGAAGTGCAGCATCGCGCGGGCCCGCCGCCAGCCGCCCGGCGTGACGCGCGCGCCGGCGAGCGCCGCCCAGACGTGCTGCTCGCCATAGTCGAGGTGCTCGACCGCGATTCGCCACAGCTCGCGCTCGAAGACCGCGAAGCGCCGCTCCTCCTCCGAGCAGACGGGCAGCACCCGGCGCTCGACGCGCATCCGCCGGCCGCGGCCGCGGCGTACCGGGCCGACGACGATCGCGCCGCCGCGGTAGACGTCGCGATCGAGCAGCGAGTGCAGCGTGACGACGGGATCGTCGTGCTTGGTCGCGGGATGCACGAAATCCACGACCAACCCCGCCTCCTTGCCCGGGTGGCGGCGCGTGACGCGCCCCACGCGCTGCTGGTAGATGCGCTTGGAGGCCGTCGGCGCCAGATGCACGCACACCGTTGCGCGCGGGCTGTTCCAGCCCTCGGCGAGCAGCTGCGCGTTGATCAGCACGTCGATGTCGCCGCGCTCGTAGCGTGCCAGCACCGAGGCCAGCTCGCGCTTGGGCGTCTCCCCGGAGACGGCCTGCGCCTTGAGACCTTCCGCGCGGAAGGCTTCGGCGAGGTTGTACGCGTGGCGCACGCCCGCCGCATAGACGACGCCGGGCACGCCGTTGAAACGGGTCTTGTAGAGGTTGGCCATCGCCAGGTTGAAGGGCTGCTGGTCGAGCAGCTCGGCGAGCTGCTCCTGGTCGAACTCGGTGTCGACTTCGCCACGGCGCAGCGGTACGTTGGCGATCGTGCGCACGCCGGTGCCCGGCGAGATGCGTACGCAGCGCAGCGGCGAGATCACACCGCGGCGGGCGGCCTGGGCGAGGTCGAAGCGCGAGGTCTGGGTCGGGAACAGGTCGGTGACGTGGCGCGCGATCAGCGCGCCGGTGGCGGTCATGCCGATGAAGATCGGGCCCGTCCAGGCGCGGATCGCGCCGCTGGTCTTCTCGCCCAGCGCCGTGTGCGCCTCGTCGCAGATCACGATCGTGTACGCGCTCGAGATGCGCCCGGCGTTGCGCACGAACCACTGGTAGGTCTCGACCGACACGGGGCCCTTGGTGGAGTCCTCACCAACGTACAGCGGACGGCTGATGCGCCGCGAGTAGCCCCGCTGACGCAGCTCGCCGAGGAACTGGTCGACGAGGTTGCGCCGGTGCGTGAGGATCAGGACGCCGCCGGTCTGCGAAGCCTCGACGAAGCCGAGCGCGGCGACGGTCTTGCCCGCGCCGGTCGCGTGCTCGAACCAGAAGCGCTTGGCGGCGTTGGGGTCCTCGGGCTGGTCGGCCAGGACCTCCTCGTCCTCGTCCTCGTCGACCCAATCGCGAGGCTCTTCTCCCTCGTCCTCCTCGCCGGCGGCGCCCTCTCCGTCTTCCTCGTCCTCGGCGGGCAACGGCTCCAACTCGTCCTCGATGTCTCCAAGGTCCTCGGTGTCGTCGGTGTCGTCGTCTGCTTCCGCAGCGGCGTCCTGCTCGTCTGTGGCGTCGTCTTCCTGCTCGTCCGACGTCGCCGCGCCCGCGCCGTTGGCCTGCACGCCGGCGGCGGAGTTCGTGGCGCTCTCAACGCCAAGGATCGAAGCGGAGGCGAGCAGCTCGGGCGAGGCCGCCGCAGCGGCGCGACCGTTGCCGTTGGCGGCGGCGCTGCGTTCGGCCTCGGCCAGCAGAGCGGTAAGGGTCCCCGAGAGCGCGTCGACCTGATGGGCGGAGAGCAGCGTGCCGTCGCGCAGCCGCGGCTCGTCCTCGGAGAGCAGTCGTTCGAGGCCGAGCAGCAGCGAGAACTCGCGGCGCCACGCGGTGCTGGGGTGCGGGAGGCGTTCGTCGAGCTCGGTGAGCGCCGCGTCGAGCGCGCGGCGCCGGGCGGTCGCGGACCCGCCCGCCCGAGCGAGCACAACCGCGGGGTCCTCGCCCTCGTGTAGGAAGCGCTCGCGGACGTGCTTTTCCGCCCGCGCTATGTCAGCGGAGCTTGGAATGGGCGCGGCCGCGAGGGCCACTGGGGTGGACTCGGCCATAGAGGCTTGGACTTCGAGATGGAGCCGACGCAGAAGAGGACTCGGCGTGGCTCGGGGCCCGACTGCGTGCCGGCTTACCCCCGGGTACATCGAGGCAGCCCGGCCCCGACGTGACCTTCAGGATATACCACCGGCGGACGGTATTGAAGTGGCGCCGTCAACAGGCCGCCGGCGGACGACCCGGCGAGCGAAGGGCCGGGAGAAGCGCGCGGGAGACGGCGTAAGGCGGGCGCGCCATCTGGCACCCTTCAGACGATGACCGGCGAACTCCTTGGGCAATGACCGCCAAGCGCTTGTTCGCACTGGCGAGCGGCGTCGCGCTGGCCGCGCTGCTGGCAGCGGGGCTCGTCGAGCTGGCAGACCGCCACGAAACGGGCGGGGGCACAGCCGCGACCGTGCTGACGGCCACGCAGATGCGCGCCGCGCTGGCGGGCTCGCCGGCGCCGCTGGCGGCACTGCACGCGCAGGCCGACAAGCTGCTGCCCGGTGGCAACGCGGCGCTGCAGGCGCGGCTGGCGGCACTGCGGGGGTGGCCGGTAGTGATCAACAAGTGGGCTTCATGGTGCGAACCATGCCGCGCGGAGTTCGCCGCCTTCCAGCACGCGTCGGTCGCGTTCGGACGGCGAGTCGCGTTCATCGGCATCGACTCCGGCGACACAGCCCGCGGCGAAGCGCTCGCGTTCCTGCGCGAGCTGCCGCTGAGCTACCCCAGCTACTACGACCCCAGCGGACGCGTCGGCACGGAAGCCACAGACTCGGGGGTCACACCGGTGACGGTCTTCTACAACAGGGCGGGCGGCGAGTACATCCACCAGGGCGCCTATCCGAGCGCGGCGAAGCTGGCGCGCGACATCGAACGCTACGCCCTGAACGCATGAGCGCACGCAGGGAACGGTGAGACGTGCCCGAACTGCGCATCGACCCGCTGAGCGGCCACCGCACGATCGTCGCGGGCGAGCGCTCGCGACGCCCAGGTGGCGAGCCGCGCTGCGAGCCGGCGGAGCCGATCGACCGCAAGCGCGACCCGTTTGCGGAGGGCCACGAGAACCGCACGCCGCCCGAGCTGTACGCGGTGCGCCCCGGTGGCGGGTCGGCGGACACGCCGGGTTGGACGGTGCGGGTGGTACCCAATCTGTATCCAGCGCTGAGCCCCGTCGCAGTGCCAAGCGACCCGCCCGCCGGCGGAACGCCGGCAATCACAACAGCGCTCACACAGGCAACCGGCGACGCCGGTGACACGGTGCCTGCGCCGGCGACGGCCGCGAGGACGACCGATGCGGCCCAGACGCGCGCGGTGGCAAACGCGCCAGCGAGTGTGCCCGCACGCAGCGGCCGGCCGGAGCTGTTCACGGCCATGGCGGCCAGCGGCGCGCACGAGGTGATCGTCAACGGGCCCCAGCCGGTGCTCTCGCTCGCGGACCTTCCCGTCGAGCAGGTCGCGGCGGCAATGGAGGTGTGGCGGGAGCGGATGCGGGTGCACGCAGCCAGCGCGTACATGCAGCTGATCGTCAACGAGCGGCGTGAGGCGGGCGCGTCGCTGCCCCACACCCACGCGCAGCTCTACGCGCTTGACTTCGTGCCTGCCGACGTGGCACGCGAGCGCGAGCGCTTCGGCGCGTACACGACGCGCACGATGGGCCACAACCTGCTCGAGGACCTGCTCGCCGAAGAGGTACGGCTCGGCGAGCGGATCGTGGCGATCGACGAAGAGGCCGTGCTGATGGCCCCGTATGGCTCGCGCGGCCCCTTCCAGCTGATGCTCGTCCCGCGCCGCCCGCGGGCGCGTTTCGAGGACGACGGGCCGACGGGCGCGGCGCTGCTGCACGACGGCCTGCGCCGGCTCGCGCGCCATCTGGGTTGCAGCCCGCCGCTGAACCTGTGGGTGCGCACCGCACCGCGCGGGGTCGAGCACTTCTGCTGGCGCATCGACGTGCTGCCGCGCCTCACGCACCTCGCGGGCCTCGAGCTTTCGACGGGCGTCAACCTCAACATCGTCGCTCCCGAGGACGCCGCCGCACGCCTGCGCGAAGTGTGAGTTACGCTGCGCCCAGCATGGCGCCCACCGAGCTATATGTCCCGCGCTTCGCCGCCGAGCCGCCCCAGGAAGGGCTGGCGTACGGACGCTGGGCCGAGCGCTTGGGTCAGGAGCTACTGGCGGCCTGCCTGGAGCTGGCAGACGCCGAGCAGGAGCTGGGCGAGCCGGGCGAGATCGTGTGGTACCCCGACCGCAGCTGGCACGGGCACACGTACGTGCCGGCGACGTCGATCACGTCGGAGGGCTACGAGCTGTACGGGTATGTGCGCTTCGTCTCGCCCGACGAGGAGGGACACGAGCCGAGCGAGCTGCGCGCGCACGTCGACTTCACCGATCAAACCGCCGCGACCAACACCGAGTGGACGCTCGATCTCTGCGACGAGGTCGTCGGCCGCTGGCGCGGCAGCGACGACGCGATCGCGGCGATGACGCTCGTCTGGGGTCGCCCGCTGGTCAGCGGCGGCGTGATCGCGACCGCCGAGCTGGCCGAGTTGACCGTCGACCGCTGCGAGCTGATCGAGAACCGCTTCACGCTGCTCGCGCCCGACGACTACTGCGGGCACCTGCTCGACATCAAGCTCTTTGGCGCGCGTGGACGCGAGCTGGCGCGGGAGTCCCTCTACGAGGGTGAGGAGGATGGGGATCTCGCAGACGAGGACGACGGCCGGAGGGACGGCGGGACGGAGACGAACGAGGAGGCAGCCGCCGGAGATGAGGCGGCGACGGGCTCGGGGTAGGTCGCGGGCGCGACGCCCGCAGGGCAGGTCCGACCGAGCGCACCGTCGAGCCTAGGGGGCGACGCCGCCCGCGGCTTCAGCGGCCGGTACACGTTCGATCGCACGGTCATCGCCGGCGGCGACGCGCCGCGCCGTCGCCTTCGCCCACCCGGTTGTGCTGAGCAGGCCGAGCACCAGGACGGCGACGCCGCAGCCGACGACGATCCACCAACCGGCGTGGCTTGCCTGCACGAAACCCGGGCCCACCGCAGCGGTGCCGGCCGCAGCGACCGCGCCGACGATCGCGACGCCGAGCGTCTGGCCGACCTGGCGCGAGGTCGAGGCCACCGCCGCCGCGACGCCGGCCTGCGCGGGGGGCATGCCGACCACGGCGGTGTTCGTGATCGGTGGGTTGACCATCCCAAAGCCGATCCCGAAGATGCAGTAGGCGGGCAGCAGCGAAGGCAGCGAGGTCCGCGCGCCCAGACCGGTCAGCAACACCGCGCCCAGCGTGATGCCGAGCCCGCCCACCAGCAGTCCCACACGCGGACCGCGCCGGCCGAGCAGGTTCCCGGAGAGCGGCGCACAGACCAGCGTCATCGCCGCGATCGGCAGCGTGTAGAGGCCGGCTTCAAACGCCGACAGGCCGCGTACCTCCTGCAGGTAGAGCGTGTTCAGGAAGAGAAAGCCGCCAAGCGCCGCAAACGCGCACACCGCGATCGCGCTCGCGCTCGAAAAGGGGACGCTGCGAAAGAAGCGCAGTTCGAGCAGCGGCTCGCGGCGGCGGCGCTCGTAGACAATCAACGCCACCAGCGCGGCGGCGGCAAGCGCGAACAGGCCGAGACTCTGCGCCGACAGCCAACCCGCAGAGGGCGCCTCGATGATCGCGTAGGTCAACGAGGCGAGCAAGACGATCACCAACACCTGTCCCACCGGGTCCAACCGGCGCGGGCGCGGCGCGCGCGACTCCGGGACGAACAGCGCGGTGAGCACCAGCGCGGCCAGACCGACCGGGATGTTGATCCAGAACACCGACCGCCATCCGGCCGAGCCCACCAGCGCACCGCCGAGCACCGGGCCGAGCGCGAGGCTGACGCCGACGGCGGCGCCCCAGAACCCGATCGCCTGCGCGCGCTCGCGCGGATCGGTGAACACGTTGCGGATGATCGACATCGCCACCGGATTCAGCATCGAGCCGCCGACGGCCTGCAGCATGCGAAACGCGATCAACCACCCCAGGCTGGGCGCCACGCTGCACAGCAGCGACCCGAGCGAGAACAGCGCGAGCCCCCCCTGGAAGACGCGCCGGCGCCCCAACCGATCGGCCATCGAACCGGCGAGCATCAACAGACTCGCAAGCACCAACGTGTACGCGTCCACCGTCCACTGCAGCCCCGACACCGGCGCGTGCAGCTCGCGCCCGATCGAAGGCAGCGCGACGTTCACGATCGTGTTGTCGAGTCCGACGATCAGCAGGCTCATGCAGCAGATCGCGAGGATCAACAGGCGCCGGCGGCGCGAAGGCTCAGGCGTGAGGCCGGCCGCCTCGCGCCCGAGCACCGGCCGCTCGCCGGCTGGACCGGCAGCACGCCGACCCACCACGCCGAGGCGCCCGTCGCTCATGCCCGATGTGTCCGCCCGTCGCACGCGGGCTCAAGACTTAGCAGGCCACCCAAGCGGGTCGCGGGCATCGATACCGCGTAGCGTCGGAACTCGACCAGCTCTCTCGCCATCTTCGCGCCCGAAACGCTGTACGCACACGCGCAGCAGCACACCACAGCCACAGCCACAGCCACAGCCAGGTAATTACACTCGCCGAAATGTCGAACATGCGCGCCACCTCGCGCGCGGCGAGGAGGATCGATGACAGAGCGTAGACCTGTAAAGACCGAGCATCATCTCGCAAAGGCACTGCACCCCAGCCCACGCGTGCTCAAAGAGGCGATGGGTGAGGCCGAAGGCTTCAACGCGAAGTTCGCCGTGCTGATCACCAGGCTGGTGGGCACGATGTGGTGCGCCTACTTGTTCGCCGTCATCGCCCTGCTCGGCTTGGGACCGGCGCTGAAACCAGGCGGCGAGGGCATCGTGGCCTGGATCGCCCAGACATTCCTGCAGCTCGTTCTGCTGTCGGTCATCATGGTCGGACAGAACGTGCAGAGCCTGGCTGCGGATGCGCGTTCCGCGAACACGTTCAAAGACGCGGAGACGATCCTCGACCGCCTCGACGTGCACACTCAAGGCGGCCTGCAGGCGATCCTCGAGCGCCTGAACGAAATCGCGCCGGCGGCGAGCGCCTCGAGCCGGGGCGGGGAGGGACCCGGCGCGTGATCGACGCGTAGCGCGTAAGTCGAGAGATCTACTAGGAAAGGGCAGCGCCGGCGGGAACGTAGTGCTCGACCGTCGGGTCCTCGCGCTCAAGCGCAAAGCGCACGCCCGGACAGTTCTCAATCACCAGCTAGAGCCAAATTCGGGCCGTTGCTGGAGAGGTTTGTACACGTGCCCCGATGCCCCGGCCAGGAGTCGAACCTGGATCCACCGCTTAGGAGGACGAAGGACAGAGCGGCCGGATCGGGGGAATCGCTAGGCGTAGCAACGGTTTTAGGCGATTGTCGGGCGCGACGATCCTCGGCGATACGGCGCGATTGGGCTGGGTTTAGGCAGCGGATCGAGGCCGCTGCCTAAACCCGGTTGGCCCAGGTGCGATCGACCCAGCCAGATAGGTCGATCGGCGTGTCGAACTAAACGTAGGCGGGGTATTGCCCGTCGCGCTCGACGGCAGCCGGATCGGCGCCGCCGCGTCGGGGTAGCTCGAGGCAAGGGGCGAACAGGTCGACGTCGATATCGATCGAGGCGCCTGGCCCCCTTTGCACTCGTTGCTCCTATGCCGAGCGATACTCGCAAATTGCGGGATTTATGATCTTTTTCAGGAAGCATCGATCTCCGCCATCCCAACTCCCTCCGTGACGATTACTACGAGCCTGACACCAGGGACGTCACGGAAGGAGAGACCGATGAGGAGAGAACATGGGAGGCCGGGCCTGAACGGGCAGCGTGTGCGTTTGATCACGGGGCGAGCGGGCCGGCTCGACCCAGAGGTCGACTTCGAGCGTTATCGCGAGCCGGCCTACCGGCGCTTCATCGAGTACGCGCGGGTGCTGCGCTATGACACACGTCACGATCTGCGCGATCTAGCCGAGGACTTCTACAGCGACTTCTGGCTGACGTGGCTGAAGCACCCAGACCGCGAGCTGGTCGGTCCGGCGGTCCCGTCGTACATCGCCAGCGCGATGATGAACATGCTGCGTGCCCGCGACTACCGCGGGCGCAGCATTCGAGCATCGCAGTTCGCGCGCGCCGAGGGCGAGCCGCTCCTCGAGCTAGTCGCCGCAGCGGGTCTCGATCCCGTCGAGCACACGATTGTTCACGAAGAACTCGCGATCGCAATTGAGATCGTGCACACCCTTCCATGGCGTGAGCAAGTGGCCTTTGCCCGCGTGCTCGGCCGGGACTCCCGGCAAAAGGGCGCGCCAGCCGCGGGATATAGGCGCGCCGCTGCCGAACTCGGGGTCAGCGAGGTTCGTGCGAAGAAGCTGTCCCTCGCTGCGAACCGGCGCATTCGTGCCGCGGTCGAGCAGATCGAGTGGGGGAACTGGTGCGAGCGCTGGGCTCGTTCGATCCAGCGGGTGGCCACCGGCGAGAAGGGCGAGCCAGGGTTTAATCGTCACGCCGACCACTGTGCGGAGTGCCGGATGGGTGTCGTGCTTTTGCGACACCACGCCGCGCAACGTCTATATCGCCAACATCTCCGGGAGCTGCGTGAGCGTATGGAGTAGCTCGGCGCCCGCGTTGCGGAGGGCGTGCTCGTCGCTGTCAGCGGCGTAACCGATCGCTCGCATACCGGCGGAGACGGCCGCGGTGACGCCAGAGACGGTGTCCTCGACCACCACGCATCGTGACGGTCTTGCGCCCATCGTGGCAGCGGCGTGCTGAAAGTGTGCTGGGTCGGGCTTGGGGCGCGGCACGTCGTGGGCAGAGAACAACGCATCTGGCGCAAACTGGTCCCGCAGCCCGGTTAGGCCGAGCGTCATCCGGGTCTTCTCCAATGCGCCTTGGGAGGCGACGCAGACCTTCAGGCCCGCGGCCTTGACGCATCGCACCGCCTGAGCGGCGCCCGCAACTGGCTTCAGACCTTGCTGAAACGCTCGAGCGCGCTCGCGTTCATACTCAGCGAGCCAGCCAGGCGGCAAAGGCCGACCGAGCTTTCGCCCGACCTGGCGACAGATGTCGGTAAGCAACATCCCTTGATAGTCGCGCCGAGCCTCACGGAGCGTCGTCGCCAAGCCCTCGCGCGTGAGCATCCGGGCGAGCACGTCATTGGAGATCGCCTCGGAGTCAACGAGCACCCCATCGCAGTCGAAGATCACAAGCTCGTACATCGCAGCCGGAGCACTCTACGGCCTGCGTCGCGGAGCCCACACCAACCTTGCGGTTCCTTGTGATGAGCCGGCGTGTGACCGGTCAGTCCGCTGCGGAGCGCACGAAGCGCGTGTGATCGCGCTGTCTCGCGTAACCGGCCGCTTGCCAGAAGCCGACAGCCGCTGGATCGTCTTGGACGACGATCGCTGTGAGCCTGACCGCGCCACGTGCTCGCAGGCGCCGCTCACCCTCCGTAAGCAGCTGGGTGGCGATCCTCTGCCGCCGCCGATCGGGATGGACGGCGAGCCGATAGAAGCTACCCCGCCACCCGTCCCAGCCTGCGATCAGCGACCCGACAAGGGCGCCGTCGTGCTCCGCGAGGATCAGCGCTTCGCCGTCGCTCGCCAGCAGGGTCAGCAGTCCCTCGCGGGTGTCAGTAACGCTCGTCGGCCCTTCGGCCGCGTCCCACAAACCGAGCACCGGCTCGACATCCTGCACCGTGGCACAGCGGATCGCGAGATCGGACAAGGCCCAGACGAATAGCAGCACCAGCGGACCCCGTCCCGCGCCACTCGGCGAAACACAGGACACCGGCGACGAGGGCGCATACGCTTCGCCGATGACCAACATCAACGATCCGCTCTTCGACGAGCCGCGCGAGCACCCCGGGTTTCGCTGCCAGCGCGCTCGTGTCAGCCGCCAGGCCGGGGGCGAGCGGCTCGGTCTGAGTCTGTGGGAGCTGCCGCCCGGCGAAGCCGCCTACCCTTACCACTACCACTACACCGAGGAGGAGCTGCTTGTCGTACTTACCGGTCGACCGAGCCTGCGCACACCTGACGGGTGGCGAGACGTCAAGGAGGGCGAGGTCGTCGCGTTCCTACGCGGCGAGCAGGGCGCCCACCAGCTCGTCAACCGCACGCAGGAAACGGTGCGCTTCCTCGCGTTCAGCACCAGCGGGGACCCCGACATCGTGATCTACCCGGATTCGGGCAAGCTCGGCGCGTTCGAGCGCCTACCCCAAGGCGGCGGGCTGCGCGCGATGTTCCGCCTCGCCGACACCGTTGACTACCACGATGGCGAGCAACCGCCAGACCGATCGACGTAGTGGGCGTCCTCGACGACTACTCCAACCAGGCGCAGAGCTACGACCGCACCCGCTCGGCGAGCCCCTCGGTGCTGGCGCCTTTGTGCGCGGCGCTCGCCGGGGCACCCGGCACCTGTCTCGCCGACATCGGCGGGGGCACCGGCAACTACGCGCTCGCGCTCAAGCGCGAAGGATGGGAGCCGGTAGTCATCGACCGCTCGGGCACGATGCTCTCCCGCGCACGCGAAAAGGACCTATCCACGCTTCACGCCAACGCCCGGTGCCTGCCCCTCGACGATGCGAGCTTCGACGCCGTGATGCTGGTCTCGATGCTCCACCATGTCGACGACCCACCGGTCGTGCTTGTGGAGGCAAAGCGCATCCTGCGAGTCGGAGGACGCCTCGCGGTGATGCTCTACACACGCGAGGACGTCGAGGATCTGTGGTTCCTCGATCTTTTCCCCTCGACGCGCGCATGGATGGAGAGCACCCATCCGCACCTGGCAGACATGCTCGCACAGCTGCCCGGCGCGCAACACCATCCGGTCCTCTTCGGAGACCTCGAGGACGCCTCGCTCGCTGCACTCGCGTCACACCCCGAGAAGGTGCTCGACAAGAAATGGCGCACACAGACCAGCTACTTCGAGCGCCTGCAGCGCGACAATCCCGGCGAACTGGACGCCGGGCTTGAGAGCCTACGCACGAAGCTCGCAGCCGGATGGACGCCGGCCGCTCCGGGGCGGGCCTCGGTCCTCTCTTGGACGAAGCCGACGTAGAGCGCAGATCTTGCGCCATATAGGCCCTCCGCGCTTCTCCCGCCCGATTCGTTTCGCCCAATCCCGCTGGCGAGAATCCGGACGCCGAGAAGCCTCACCGCCGCCGCAGCCGGTACCAGATCCGCGGCACACGCCGCATCGGGCCGGGCGGAGCAGGGCCCGAGTCGCTCTGCACCGAGACTAGATCCCAGCCCGAGCCGAACCGTCGCTGTATCTCCTCCTCGGAGGCTCCGCTTGGACCGATGCCGCGCTCGCGGTGCGCGAACGCCAGCAGTAGCAGCGTTGCCCCCGGCACGGCCAGCTCGCTGACACCCCGCACGTAACCCTCTCGCGCGGCGGGAGAGAGGTCGTGGAAGCAGCCGCGGTCGTGCATCAGGTTGAAGCCGTCGCCGAGCCCGAGCGTCGACAGGCTCGCGACATCGCCCGCGACCCACCTCACTTCGACACCTCGCGACTCTGCCCGGCGGCGAGCTTGCGCGAGCGCTCGCTCGACAGCATCGACGCCCGCGACTCGCCAGGCGTGCTCGGCGAGGTAGATCGCCTGCGTGCCGGTGCCGCAGCCTACATCGAGCGCACGGCCCGGCGCAAGCGCAGCTGGACCCTCGACCAGCGAGGACAGCTCAGCCGGAACGTGATCCTGGTCCCAGGGAGTAAAGCCGACGCGATAAAGGACGCGGTAGCGAAAGCTCACGACGCGGAGCCTTTCATATCATTTACAGGTTCGGTGGCTCGACCAGATCGCGGTCGCCTGGCCTTGCTCTCGTACTACGATTCGCGGTTCGATCTCGCTTCGACAGCCAATCATCCCTCTTTCCCATGCCGCGGGCAAATCCGAGACACATGGGACTGGGCTGGGCATCGGGTTCGGAACGATTTCACCTGCGGTCATCAGCAAGTCATCGGATAGGAGCCACCTTCCAGTGACTTTGGCATCAACGCAGCTGAGCCGAGCTTTGAACTCGCCGGCAGGGTCGAGCTCGACCTAACACATCGGGAAAGCCTAGTGTCCTGAGTCGTTGATTCGTTGGCAGTATCGGGTGAGTCTGTCGAAAATCTGCTCCGCGGTCTTTGTCCAGATGTATGGGCGGGGGTTCTCGTTCCAGTGGGCGATCCAGTCGCGGATGTCCTTGTTGAGTTCGCGCACCGAGCGGTGTGCGCCACGGCGCAGCTTCTTGTTGGTCAGCTCCGCGAACCAGCGCTCTACGAGATTCAGCCAGGACGCGCCGGTCGGGGTGAAGTGCAAATGGAACCGTGGGTGCGCGAGCAGCCAGCGCTGAATCGCCTTTGTCTTGTGGGTCGTGTAGTTGTCGAGGATCAGGTGAACGTCCAAGTCGGCGGGGACCGTTGCGTCTATCTGGTCGAGGAACTTCTTGAACTCGATCGTGCGGTGGCGAGCGTGCAGTGAGCCGATGACCTTCCCGGAGGCGATGTCCAGCGCCGCGAACAGGCTTGATGTGCCGGAGCGCTTGTAATCGTGGGTAGCGCGCTCGGGTCCCCCTGGGAGCATCGGCAGGATCGGCTGACTGCGACCAAGTGCCTGGATTTGGGACTTCTCATCGACACACAAGACCAGTGCTCGCTCCGGCGGATCGATGTAAAGCCCAACAACGTCGCGGACCTTGTCCACGAACAACGGGTCCGTTGAGAGCTTGAAGGACTCCACACGGTGGGGTTGCAAACCAAATGCCCGCCAGATCCGCGAGACCGCCGTCTGTGAGAGCCCGACCTCCGCGGCCATGGACCGTGTTGACCAGTGCGTCGCGTCCTTTGGCTTGCTCTCCAACGTCTTTGTGATGACTTCATCGACCTTCTCATCGCCGATCGTTCGCGGTTTCCCCGGCCGCGGCTCATCCAACAGTCCATCCACGCGATCGCGGACAAACCGTCCACGCCACTTGGCGACCGTCATCCGCGTCGACCCAAGCCGCTCAGCCAACTCCGTATTGCTCTGCCCATCGGCCGCGCCGAGCGCGATCCGCGCCCGCAACGCCAGCGCCTGAGCCGAAGACCGCCGCCGCGCCCACCCTTCCAACGTCCGACGCTCAGCATCACCGAGCACCACCGGCACCGCCTGCGGCCCACGCCGCCCAACACGAGATACGTTCATCCCACAACAATACCACAAACCGCCTAGCAACTAACGACTCACGACACTAGGTTCCGTTGGCCAAGCTGATAGCAGGCCTTGTAGGCTGTCTCCTTCACGCTGAAGAGCAGGCGATCCCATGCGATCTGTGGGTGTGTGCGCAGCAGCTCGCATACCATTTCGCGCTCCACCTCTGATGCGATCCGCTCCACGACTCGACGAGACAGCCTCAGATTGCGCTCCGCATCTATACCGATGCCGAGCAACACGTCGTTCCTAGCCACGGTCGCCGCGCGATAGCCAACGCAATGCGTAATGCTGCCAACAATGCCGGTGGGCCAGCGAGGCGCACCGCTAGCGTCAGTGGGGATCGCAACCGGATCCACCCCCAACCCGCACAGAGCACGGCGAGCACATGTTCGCGCCGTGATAAATGCAAGCCGCCGAGGCTCTGGAGCAAGCGCAACGATTGCAGCCTCCTCCGGAAAGATTACGGCATCCTTCAGATCGCCGTGAACCTCTGATGACGTCGCCTGAGGCGGAAGAATATCAGCGATACCTTTCCGGCCGTGCCTGTCCATTATAAACAGTTTGCGCGACAAATATCTGAGGACGTGGTCATCGAGGATGGTTGGAGGGGGACTATTCGCGCCGGTATGTACAGCGATTACCTGCTAACGCGAACCGGCTGCCCGGCTTCGTGGCTGCGTTGATCGCCTCGTCCCGAGCCGGGACGCCACCAGCTCCAGTCGCCGAGGATGGTCATCACCGCCGGCACCAGGGCGAGCCGGATGAGCGTCGCATCGATACCGATCGCAACAGCACTTCCCAGTCCGATCTCCTTGATGATCGGGATGCCAGTCGCGACGAACACAGCAAAGACGCACACGATGATCGCGGCCGCGCCCGTGATCGTCCTGGCGCTGGCCGTCAGCCCTTCGGCGATGGCCCGGCGAGAGTCACCTGATTGCAGCCACTTCTCCCGGATGCGGCTCAGAAGGAACACCTCATAATCCGTCGAGAGCCCGAACACGATGGCCAGCAGGAGCGGCGGGACTAGGGTGTCTATATGACCAGGGGCGTGGTAGCTCAGGAGTCCGTCCAACCAGCCCCACTGAAACACAATGACCAAAACTCCGTAGGCAGCGCCGACGGACAGTAGATTCATCAGAATCGCCTTGAACGGCAGGATGACTGATCGCAAGAGAACGGTCAGCGGTATGAGGGAGATAATCAGCACGGCGACTAGCACCTTCCACATGCTTGACCCGATCTTTCGTACCTCGTCAAGCTGGGTAGCCGATGCTCCGCCAACGTCGACGGTGAGTCCTGTCTTTGCCAGTGCGGCCGCCATCGACACGCGAAGGTGCTGCACCAACTGCTCTGCCGCGTCCGACTCCGGATCGACCGACGGCACAGCGGTAAACGTGGCATATCTGCCGTTGTGCGAGATTTCGGTAGTACCCAAGCGCCGCACGTTGGGCAGCCGCTGCGCGATCGCCCGTAGCTCGCTTATCCGCTGAGTCAGGTAGCTACGCTGCGTAGCGGCTGTAGCATGCACCACGACCGACGCTGGCCCGAGGATCCCTGGCCCAGCTAGCTGGGCCGCCTCGGTGAATCCGACGCGGGTCTGGTTTCCCGGACTGAGTTGCTGCAAGACTCCGGTGTTCGTTCGCAGACTCAGGGCCGGGATACATAGAACTACCAGGAGGCTTCCGACCGCGACGATCGCGCCGGCCGGATGACGTGTGACCGTGCCTATCCAGCGGTCCCACGTGAACCGTTTCTGGGCTCCCCGCGCCGCTCTTCTTGCCGTTCTCTGTGCAAGGAGATTGGTGCTCATCCTCTGCCTGCCGAGCAGTGTGATGAGAGCTGGTAGGAGCGTTACGGCCGCGAGCACTGAGATCGCGATGATGATTGCCGCTCCAAGCGCCATCGAGCGGAGCGCACCCACGGGTATGAAGAGCACGCCAGTAAGTGCTGCAATGCATGTAAGGCCAGATACCGCCACCGCGACGCCGGATGTAGCGATTGCAGTACGGCGTGCGTCATCAAACGCAGTGCTGTGAAGCTCCTGCCTCACCCGCGCTAGCACTATCAGAGAATAGTCGATCGCGACACCAATGCCGAGCATTGATGCGGCGTCCATTGTAAAGAGTGACAGACTTAGGACGAAAGAGAGACAATAGATGATCGCACCCGTCACGATGAGCGCGACAATACCGACCGCTAGCGGAAGAAATGCTGCATAGAGCGAACCAAATATCGTCAACAACACCAGGAACAAGATCGGAAATCCGACCGTCTCTGCACGAGTAAGCTGGCTCTTCGCTGTTTCCTCGAGCCCAGCCCATAGAGCACTCTCTCCCAGCAAGTGCATTTCCACACCGCCTGTCGGATGGCCGCCGATTCCGAGACGCCTTCCTAGTACGGTTACCATGCTGCGCGCCTGATCTTCACTTACGCTGATCTTGAGGGGCAGAACAACAGGTTCCCCAAGTTCTGCGGCAAACGCAGCGAGGTTGGTGATTTGATGTGTTAGTTCGGCGCCCGGAAGATGCTTAACTGCTTTTTCCACTTGCGTGATTCCGTTTGCGAGAGCGCCGGGCGTGGCTCCCTTGCCAGGCCATAGCAGTACTGCAACTACGGCACTGCTTGCTTCGGGATATTCACGCTCAAGCACCGCGTTGGCTATCGCCGACTGTGAGGCAGGTACGCTGAACCCGCCGGCGGTGAGATACTTGGACTGACGCAGTGCCAGCGGCACAGCGGCGATCACAACGAGTAGCCAGATGACCAATACTGCGCGGTAGTGTCGACGCATAAAGCGGTCGAAGCGGATCACTGGAGACTCGCGCACACGATGTAGTGATTGGTCAACTGTCCGGTGCTTCGTCGCTGCTCAGTAGCGCATCTTCCCTTGCACCTTTACATAGAGTTCGAACGTGTGGCGTTGCAGGGTTCCTTCTAGGTTAATATTCCGCCCTGATGCATGCGCGTATCGGCCGGTCCCGCCTGTGATCGTCGCGTTGCCGGTAAAGTGGGCCACGTGACCGCCGGCATAAAGCGTTCCTTCACCATGTCCAACGACGGTTCCACCGTTTGAGGGGTAAGCCGTGAAAGTGACGCTTGCGTGACTGAATGCTAGCGTCATATTCACTGTGATGCTTCCGCTCAGGGTGCCAGAGCCACGACCTGTCTCTACGATCTGCTCGTGATGGTGACTCACTAGGTGCAGGTGCCCAGACTCGTACAGACTCACTTCCCGCGCGGCGACGGCTACGGGGCTAGGCTGATGCTGGCCTCCGCGGACAGTTGGCGAGTACGCCGCCGCCGCATCACCGACTGCCAGTATGGCTGCCAGGAGGATCAGAAGCGCAACCAATGTCTGCCTCCGGCGCAAGCCTGGGATGGCGGTCTGATGGCAAAACCTGATCGGTTTGTCCGCGTGTAGTGCGCGATGACGAAGCATGTAACAACTCCAAGGGTCGAGGGCCAGAAAGTGTGGAACGGTTCTACACGCGACCCGTATCCGCCGTCAAAACATCGTCATTGCAGATCGCGTTCAGTGCCTGGTCGATCGCGACGAGCGTCTGCGCATCAAGGGTCAGCCCCGATGCGGACGCGTTTTCGCGCACCTGCTCGGGACGACTCGCGCCAATGATCGCCGAGGCGACGTTACGCTGGCGCAGTACCCAGGCGATGGCTAGTTGCGCCATCGTTATCCCAGCCTGTTCGGCGACCGGCCGCAGCTGCTGCACGGCTTCGAGCACAGGACCCTGCAACAGTCGGCCCATGGAGCCGTTCATGCTGTCGCTCGCTGCGCGCGAGTCGCTTGGCGGCGCCTGGCCCGGCCGATACTTGCCGGTGAGCACACCCTGGCCAAGCGGCGACCAGACGACCTGGGAGATCTGCTCGCGTTCGCACAGCGGGATCACCGCGGCCTCGGGCGCGCGCCATAGCATCGAATACTGCGGTTGGCTGGAGACCCACCGCGCGCCGCTAGTCAGCTGAAGCGATGCTTCGATCTTCTCGACCGGCCACTCGCTGAAACCGATCTGCCGGGCCTTGCCGGCCTGCACCACTTCGGTGAGCGCCTCCATCGTCTCATCGAGGGGGGTGTCCTCGTCGTAGCGGTGACACTGATAGAGGTCTACGTAGTCGGTGCGTAGGCGCTTCAGCGAAGCGTCGATCTGCTTGTAGATTTGCTGTGCGGAGAGCCCTCTGTCGGTGTCGGACATCGGAAAATAGACCTTGGTGGCAAGCACATAGGACGAGCGTTCGCGCCCAGCAAGCACCTCACCAAGCACCGTCTCGGCGGCGCCGCGGCCGTACATATTGGCGGTGTCGATGAAGTTGATGCCCTCATCGAAGGCGGCGTCGACGCAGGCCCTGGCCTGCTCCTTCGCAACGCCGCCGGAGTAGGTCAACCACGAACCAAGACTGACCTCGGAAACCTTGATGCCGCTTGCGCCCAACTCGCGGTAGTTCACGGACCGCAGAGTAGCGAACCACTAGCCGGCCAGCGAGAATCTGATCGCGCAAGAGCAATGCAGACGTTGCGGCGGCCCCGTGAGCAGAACTAGCTCACGGGGCCGCCATTGGCTTATGTCTGAACGTCTACACGACCGCCGATGTTGATCCTCTCACCCACTACAGGGTCGGCGACCAGCTCGCGACACCGATGGCGCTGTACCTTTCCGCTCGGCGTCTTGGGAAACGCACCCCGTGGAAGAAACACGAACTGGTGGATCGACAATCCGGCCTGCTCTGCAGCCGCTCGATGCAAGCGAGTGGCGAGGGCCGGAATGTCGACCTTCTCTGGGTCGGTCTCCGCTACTACGATCGGACGTGAGCCGCCGTCACTCGGAGTCACGACGGCGCAGTTGCCTGTTCGGACGTCAGAATCGGTCCCCAGATGCTGCTCGAGTTCTTGAACGTATACATTGCGCCCAGCGATAACGAGCAAGTCGTCGCTTCGCCCGGTAATGAACAGCCGGTCTCCCACTAGGAAACCGTGATCCCCCGTGTGACACATTCCGTCACGAAGGCGCTCAGCCGTGAGTGATCTGTTGGCATAATACCCCGACGCCAGACTGCTGCTCGCGACAACGATTTCCTGGTCGGTGGGTTGGATCTCGACATTGACGGTACGCAGCGGTGTGCCGACACATACGAGTCTCCGAGCCTCCGGGGCACTTGCATCCACTACTCGAACGGTGCCCGACCCGAGCTCATCGCCAGCGACGTCGATGAACGACGGCTCAGATACAAGGTCATCGACCGTAACGGCTAGCGTTGCCTCTGCAAGGCCATACGCCGGAGTCAAAGTCGCAAGCTCGAAACCTCTTGAAGCGAACGTCTTGCTAGCCCGAACCAGCGTTTCCCATCTGATCTGCTCGGCACCGACAAGGCAAAGCCGCAGACTAAGAGGGGTGCCACTCGTGCGTATGCTCTCCGCGCGGGCAGCAACATCGAGTGCAAACGGCGGGCCAGCGGTCACGGTCGCGTCAAACTCGGCACAGTCGTCAAACCAGCTGCGCGGTGACATCAAGAACCGCTCAGGGGTAGCGATTATGCCAACGATGCCGTTGTACCATCCGAGCAGACCACATCCGAAAAGTCCCATGTCGTGTGACAAAGGAAGCCATGTGTACCCTATGTCCCGCTCAGGGTCTATCCCTACGCTTTCGGAGAGAATCGTTAGGTGAGCGTCGATCGCCCGCCCGGTCAGTTCGACCCCGCGCGGATCGCCCGTTGTGCCCGAAGAGAACTGAATGAACATCGTCGACTCCAGGGGAAGCGGATCGATCTCCCCGATGGCTGGTGTCTCTACAAGGCTTCGGTACCCGACGACGTCAACACCTAGCTGCGTGTCGGAGTCCATGAACGCGAGAAAGCGCTCCTCGGCCAAGAGAAAGTCCGCTCCGAGAAGATCGCAAAGTTGGCTGAGCTGCCGGGCATAGTTGGGGATCGTAGTTCCGCGCGCGATGATCGGAAGCGACGCGGCGGTTGCCCCAGCGAACAATATGCCGATGAACCCGGCAATCGCGTCGGGACCATTTGTGATGACGGCGGGAACGATGCTGCCTGGCCCGACTCCGCGTCGACGCAGGCCAGCTGCGACATGTCTAGCATCATTTACGATGTCGCCGTAGCACCGTTGAGAAAACGCGGTGTCTTCCCATTGCCACATCTTGCAAGCGAGCGTGTCCGGGTCTAGAAGCTTGTCCCAGAGGTTCACTTGAGTACCTCGTCGCTGCTAGAGGTGATTGCCGCCCCTCGCATATCGGTCGCCAGGAGTCTTATCGTGAGGCACGACCACGCAGCCCAGTAGATACGGTTGGTATCGATCCATCGGCTCGCCGCCGCGGCGAGCGCCGACGTGTGTGGAAAGCACTCGCAGCTTAGGTGCCACGTGTCGTCCAGCCGCAGTTCCGGCCATACGAATAGAAGTCGTGCTTTGCCAGAGCTGGCAAGAAGGTCGATCGCAGGCGAGATCGGCAGCGTCGCCTGCCCGACCTTGAGTGACGCGACCGCTGGACGCCGCGAATTCAACGGTGCGTCGAGGGCAATGAAGATGCTGCCGCCCCGCCTCACGTGGCGCAGCGCCTCGATCAGCCAGCTTGGCTCCGTTATGTACAGCATCGTCTGCCTGATCGATTCCGGGATCGTGCTCCCGGCAAGGTAGAGATCGCGTTCGTCTTCCCACCGAAGCGGTCGATTGGGCGGCGGGGGATATACGACCCATCGAAAGCGCCGGTCAGGGTTCGCCGCGATGAGCGACAGTTGCATCGTCGGATCGATCGCATAGTGAAGGTAGGTCACCACGTATGGCGTATCGTCAGCATCCGTAAGCATCAACGGCTTCACAAGTGCGGAGGGGCGTCCTGCCTGCGTTCTCGCCATGTAGGTCATGCTCGCAGCGAGTGCTCGCGATCGGGCCGCGATCGTCTGTTTGACGAATGCCGTCGAATCGTCGCACGGAAATGCCTGCTCGAAGGCGCAGCGCACCGAGTCGTGCCGATCACCATGCACCGACCAGCCCCAGAGCGACGGAAACCTACGCAGCAGCGCCGAGAGCATGAAGCGTGTCCAAGACTCTGGCAGATGAAGCGCGACGCACCGGCCGATCGGTACGAGCCGGCGTCGTAGCCGCAACCTGGCTTCAGCTCTCAATCGCTGACGCCACCCGCTCCATCGCGGTCTGCCTATCGGGCCGAGACGCATCGGCACATTCTCTCACGGCGACTCATCACACGTAAAAAACACATCCATTACCGACACCGGTCCGTGGCGACGTCGACGTTGCCACCTACACGCTTGCCACCTATACGCTCTTTGAACCCCCGCTCTGCTGACGGTACTACGGCAGAGGCGTCTCTCGCTCAGGCAGCCTTCACGAGATCTTCAATCCCAACATCGAGATCCCCGTCCACCATCACCATGTCTATGGCACCCAGCGCCTCCCTTGCAGCCGACACGTTCGCGTACACCTCGCTGTAATCCGGCACTAGGAACGATTGCCAAGGGAAGTACGAAGTGTCGCAGCTGCGGTCGATCAGCTGCAGCATCCGTGCGAGGCGCTCCTCCGGCTCGTTGACCCGTGAGATCCTCATGCGCTGGCCGGGCAGCACTTCGGGCAGCACCACCATCGTTACCGCCTTGCTCGCGACCTCGAACTGCGCTCCAACGGCCCGCTCGAACCGGTCGGGGTCGAGCAGGAGCTTGAGGTCGGGGTTGCACGTCTGCAGATCCTCACCGAGATGCTCCTCGGCAAAGGCGCTGAGGCGAGGCACAGTGCGCAGCGTGCCTACACCTACATACGGCCAGTCGCGCCACGGCGACCCACATATGTGGCGACCGCGCGCCGTGCAGAACAGCTTATCCCCCGTGAAGTAGGAGACCCGACCCTCGTCAAGCAGGCGCAGGAGCATCGTGGTCTTGCCGGCCCCCTTCCTTCCCGCGATCGCCACCACGTTGTCCTCATATAGGACGCCTGAGGCATGGAAGATCATCGTTCCGCGCATCTCCTCATACCGGATGATGAGATCCCGTATCAGATCGATGCTCTGGACGACCGAGCCGTCCGTCACGCCGAGGGCGATCAGGTTTTCCGTGGGACGCAGGCGTCGCGGCAAACGCACGGTCGTATCGGCATTGACATAGAGAACGGTCTCGGCGTCACGTACTCGCGACGCCGTGAATGTGAACTCGGCCGCACTGCTGCGCCGGATCGTCACCACTTCGGCATCCCCCAACTTCATGCCCGAAGCGGAGTGTGGCGTCACCTGGACTATGAATTGCGGTGCTCGGCAAGGTGCATCCGACAGGGAGTGGCGGAAGAAAGCGAGGACTGGCGAAAACTGCTTCTCAACCTCGCGCGATACGTCAAATCCAACGGTAGTTCGATGGTAATTCAGGTACTGCACGTGAGGACCATCAGCGCCTTGATCGTGTGCATACGGTTCTCCCCCTGATCGAAGACACGACTGCACGGTCCCTCGAAAACCTCGTCGGCGACCTCCTGCACGTCGGGATAGCGGCGGGCGAACTCGGTGGTTAGGTCGTGAAAAGCCGGTAGGCAATGCAGATAGATCGTGTCGTCACGACCTGTGAGCTTCATCATCTCGGATGTGACCTTGAAATCGCGCAGCAGTTGAATGCGCTGCTCGACAACCTCGTCTTCTCCCATCGATACCCAGACATCCCCGTAGACAGCGGCTGCGCCGCTCAGCGCGCGTTGTGCGTCATCTGTCACTGTGATCTTGCCGCCACGGCCGTGCTCGTCCGAACGTAGTTCAGCGAGCAGCTGCTCGGAAGGCTGCAGCTCTGGCGGGGCGAGGATGCGCAGATCGAGGTCGAGCTTTATCGCCGCTATTAGAAGCGAAGTGACCTGATTATTGCGTCCATCTCCGACGTAGGTCAGCGGCGCATCCTCGAGCTTGCCGAACTCATCACGAAGAGTCAGCAGATCCGCGAGTATCTGGGTGGGGTGATAATCGTCACTGAGACCGTTCCATATTGGAATACCGGCGTATTTCGCCAAGGTCTCGAGCGTTGCATGATCGTTTCCGCGGAACGCGATACCGTCGAAGACACGTCCAAATGCGCGTCCGACGTCGGCGACCGACTCCTTGTAGCCGAAGCGGATGTCTTCGGCGGGAAAGATCTCGAGGTGCGCGCCTTCCTCGGCTGCCGCGACGACGAACGAGATGCGCGTACGGGTGGAGGGCTTGAGAAAGATGAGCGCGAAGTTGCGATGCTTGAGGTGCTGCTCGTATATCCCACGCCGGCGCAGATCCTTGACCTCGACCGCGGCGTCGAGCAGCAATTCGATCTCCTCTGGCTTGTAGCTCCTCATGCTGAGGAGATGTCTGCCGCGTAGCGCTAGGCTGTCTATCGCCCGGCCCCCAGACTGGTCGTCTAGCTCCATGTATTCGCCTCCCGTGGCTGATAGCCCAGTTGTGCCGCCATTTCGGCGATCCTATCATCGTCGATAAGCGAGATCAGCCAAGGTCGAGTCGCGCGCCATCGACCGCGGGTGGGCGTGGCTGTTGCGTTCACGACAGGCGGGTCGAGACTTGCGGTCATGAGCCGTGGCCCGAGTGCCATACCGAGAGCGTCGATGAGGTGCTCGACGAGCGCACGCCGACGGTTTCTACTTGCTGTGAACTCCTCGAAACGTACTCTCACTATGTCCGCATCATTGTCGAGATTCGCCCAGATGCGCGAATGTGGATAACGCCATTGCTCAGCGCATATGTCCGTTAGCGGACGACCGACGTAGCTTGACCAGCGCGGGAATATGTCAAAGCACCACAGGCCGTCTTCGCCGATGTCCGTCCGGGACAGGCCCAACTCCGACAGATCGTGCTGCCAGAAGCCGGGGTGTGTCCATCCGTCGATCAGCCCGTTCACGGCCGCCAATGGGTTACGCGCGAGATGCAGCCAATGTACCTCCCAGCCCTCGAACAGCCGGCTCACGGTCGGCACGCGGTATGCATCGCTGGAGGCCTTCAGCACGAGCGTGCGGGCGGTCGCGTCTCGTGGCCGACTCCTCGGTCCGAACACAATGAACGGCGGGATCTCGACGATCAGCCCCGCTGGCGTCTTCGAGGACTCGGGAACGTCGGAGAAATGTGACACACGCAAGTGTCGATTCAGTGCGTACAGGTGAGGGTTGACGGGTAGGCCAGCATCGAGCAATGACCGCAGCAGCGCCGCGGTGAGTGCGTGCTCGTCTATGGCGCCGTCGTGTCGTTGGGTCGTCATCGTGACATCGCACGCGCGTCCTACCAGCCACTCCAGCTCGATGTCTAGCTCGGGCCACTGGAGCCTGAAGCGCAGCGCCCAGTTCCATGCGAAGCGCTCCCGCTGTTCAGGCGTGGGATACGCGATCGGCTCCTCCCAACACTCGTGGAAGACCTGTTCGAGCAGCACGCGCCGTGTCGAGCGAGGCGCCCGTACGTCCTCGATGCACTCTCGCATGACGCCTGCGTCGGGAAAGTTCCATCCGTGAAGCGTAAACAGGAAGCGATGCTCGCCCAGCGGCGCGGCGGCGTCTTCGGCGCCTCGCAGTATCCGGTGGACCACGCTCGTACCACCGCGTGGACTTCCGACCACGATGACTGCGCACCGAAGCGCGGCCGTCGCCTGGTGCCATCTGCGTTCGCCCGGAAACTGGTCGCGAAGGTACGAGACTGCCCGCTCGCGCTCGGAACGGAGGCTCGCCAGGCGATCGGCGCGGCGCGCAAGCGCCGCTGCAAGCACCGCAGAATCCGCGCCGGCCTCCGGTGCGCCGCCAACGTGGCCAGTCACGACGTCACGGACACGCGCCGCACCGTCGGTGCACCCCGATGTCGGTGATGGCAGTGCCACCAGTACCGGACGACGCGCGCGAGATAGGACGACGGGCACGGCGCCGTCGCACGGACGTTGCGTGGCGCTCTCGATATCGAGTTCCTGAGGTACGGCGCGTATATGCCGAGGATCCGCTCGAAGCGCGCGAGCTGCGTCTGATCGATGCCAGTGACATCCCAGGCCTCGAGCGACTGCCTGATGAACCGCCACTGGCGAAAGCTCAGCACCGGCGTCTGCGCGACCGGATGATGTCGCTCGAGCGCTCGCTCAGAGTTCAGGGCTCGGACAGCGAGCGCGACCAGATCGGGCAGTGCCAGCGACGCTTGCCCGGCCGAGGCGACGACGTCATCCATCTGCTCGCCCGCCCAGGCGGCCTGCACGAGCGCAAGCAGCTCGGCGGCGACCCAATCTACCGGCACGATGTCGATGCGCGCGGTCCGCGACCCGACGAGAAACGGAACCCCCTCGGCCACGAGCTCGAGAAGCGGATAGACGCCGTGAAAGGCGTCTATCCGCCCGTCGACGCTCGATCCCACGATCAGGCTCGGGGCGAACACGATTGGTCGCAGATCGGGGAACTCTGCTCGAAGCACAGACTCCGCGGCCGTCTTCGTGGCCTCGTAGGTGTTGCGATGGTCGGTCTCCTGACTACCTGCGTAGGCGGATGAGACGTAGATCATTCGAGCTGCGCGTGAAGTACGGCGGGCAACCGTGGCGACCGCGCGCGTCGCCTCCACGTTCGGCCGCCACATCTCAGACAGGGGGCGATTCCATGCCACGCTCGCCGCAGCGTGCACCACCATTGTGTCCTCGGAACGTCCCAGCGCATCCGTCAGCGTCTCGACTGCGCGAGGATCGGCGAGGTCGCAGACGACGTGCCTGATGCGTGCGGTGATTTCAGCGCCGAGCCGCTCGGCAAACGCCGCGTACGACGCAGGCGAGCTGAACACACCGGCCAGTTCTACATCCGTGTGGCGTCTCTCCGCGAGCTTGCGCACGAACGCCGAGCCGAGCACTCCGTTGGCGCCGGTGAGCAACAGTCTCATGCCCGTACGCGCCTTGCTGCCGCCAGCTCTCGGATCGCGTCGAGCATGCTGTGCGAGTTCGCGCGAATCGCCCGAGTCCCCAGTGGATCCATGATCGGCGCGAGTGAGGGCACACCGAGGTCGAACTCGACGTTCAACGCGACCCTGACGCCGCTCGGGCGCTGCTCCAACACCCATGCACCACGCCACACCTCGAGATCGCCCTCGCACTGCTCGAAGTCGATCCGCGTATCCGCATGGAACACGTCGACCTCAGTCCAGGTCAGTTCACTGCCGTTGAGCAGTACACGCCAGCTGCTGGTGGCTCGATAGTGCGTGCGCTCAAGCCAGCGCACCTCAAGAACGTCGGCCATCGTCTCTGGGTATCGCTCAAAGGCGCTGACGACCCGCCACACCTCGTCGAGTTCAACATCCAGGATGTCGACTACGGTCTCCACCACCGGCATGACCAACCTCCTCAGGCAGTTACGCGCGCCACCGCGCGCTCGCATCGGGCGTTCTCAGATGCAGCCGCCACGGCATCCGCCAGCCGATCGATGCCCCTTGTGAGGTCGGCATCGTCTATCACTGCCGGCGGGTAGACCCTGACTACCGAAAGATCGTTGAGACAAAAGCTGACGAGCAGGTTTCGCTTCAGAGCCTCCATGACCACATCGCCAGCGAATGCCGGCGTCCGGAACGCCACGCCGATCATCAGCCCCTCGCCGCGCACCTCTACGACGTGTTCGTTCTCGCCGAGCGTATCGCTGAGGACGGCTCGTGCTTTCGCTCCGGTCTCGCGCACCTGCGCGAGAAATCGCTCAGCCGTGACGATCTCAAGGACCGTGTCTCCTATACGCCCAGCCAGCGCGCCGCCGGCGAACGTGGAGGCAAGCAGGAGCGGGTCGGTCTCACGGGCCGCGATACAGGCGCTCGAGTAGATGACGGCGGCGAGTGGGATGAGCCCGCCGCCGAGCGTCTTGCCCGCGAGCAAGATGTCCGGCTCGCAGTCTCCGCACGAGCGCCATGTGCTGCCGCACCGCCCGAGTCCGGTCTGGATCTCATCGAGCACGAGCAGCGTGCCCGTGCGCGTGCACAGCCGTCGCAGCGCGAGAAGGAAGCTGGGCGATAGTGATCGCACGCCGCCCTCTCCCTGGATCGGCTCCACGAACAATGCGGCCACCTTCTCTGAGGCAAGCGACTCTTCAGCGGTGTGTAGATCTCCGATTGCAACACGATGCACAGTGTGTGCCGGTTGAAGACCGACCACTCCGCTGGGTGGTTGTGACAGCGCCAGCGCACTGGCGGTGCGGCCGTGGTAGCCACCCTGCAAGGCCGCGAGCTCACGGCGATTGGTCGCGAGCATCGCCATCCGCACGGCGGCATCAACGCTCTCGCCGCCGCTGTTGGCAAACAGCACCCTGTCGAGGCATCCCGGCGTGTGACGGAGCAGGCTCTCCGCGCATACCGCCGCCGCGCCATTGCCGAGGATCTTCGTGGAGAGCGCCATCCGATCCAATTGCTCGCGTGCGGCGGCGACGATCGCTGGATGCAGGTGGCCCAATAGATGAACGCCGAAGGAGCCGAAGTCGAGCCATCGTCGTCCGGCTGCGTCGGTGACCCACGCACCGCTTGCGTCGATCTCTGCGGCAGTCAGACCCGACAGCCTCAACAGCATTGCTGGCGAACCGCCGAAGGCCCTGGCGTATCGGTTTAGAAAACCTGTCACCTTCACGCATCTTCCAAAAAGCGGCTCAGATACGCGATATCCATCTCCAAGCCCGACGCCAATCTCGACCAGATCTGCATTGCCCGCAGAATCTCGCTTTGTCCCTCGGGTGCGAGCGGATTTGGAAGCTGCCCTGGGAAGTCGTCGACGAGCGTCTGGAAGAGCGCGCGGATACCTACATCGGCGGCGTTGGTGGCCAACAACCCCTCGTGTATTTCAGCGAAACTCATCAGTTCGTCGCCATCGAGCTGGATGAGCTCGTCGAACCCATACTCGACCGCGATCGAGAGCAGGTGGTCCTCGCCCGGCGCCCGCGCGCCCGCGAGCCGAGCATCGAGATCGGCGAACAGCTCGAGCAGGCGCAGCTTTACGACGGCTCTCATCTCGGGCTGGTGCACGCCCCCGTCGAGATCCTCAAAGTACGCACGGCCCTCGACGGCGAGCAGCCACGCAGCGGTCGTCCAAGCCTGGACTGCCGGACGGGCATCGCGCGTTCGTCCCGCTCGGGCTCGTCCGTACGGTCGTGGCAGGCTCATGGCCATATGACGACCTGTAGGGTGTCGGCTCTGGCTGCGTGAAGCAGCGCAACCGCTGCCTCGGAGTCGAGATCGGCGAAGCTGGCAAGTGACGCTTTGAGTTCGCCATCCGGCGTACTGGCGGTGGGCGACGGAACGGCACCGGCGTCGGGCGTGAGAATCAACAAGCCGTCTGGAAGCAGTGGCTGTCGACGGGCGCCATCAGCGGACTTCAGCACGACCTCTTCCACGGGGGCGCCGAGCGCGATGCTGAGCTGTGTGATCATCCGCAAGAGTGGTTGCGCGATACTCGTGTGTGCACTCGGCGGCCGGGCGAGGACGCCGCGGACGTCCTCGATCGCTCGCATCGGCCGTGTATCTGCCTGCGACCAAGACCGACAGAACCTCGCCCAGCGCAGCAGGAACCACTTGCGGTTGCTGTATACCTCGCCGTAGTGCGAGAGCAGCGCATCCATCGCGAACAGCGCCGCGTTGGCCGCGTATGCCAGTCGGGCGCGACTCTCTCCAGCGCGCTCGGCAAGCACCCCGTACAGGACCAGACGCGCTGCCCGCTCTAGTGACGACCACTGCCAAACGAGCCCCAGCGCCGGCAGGTGGTCGGCGAACGGCATCGTGCGGTTGGTCGCGACGCCGTTTACGAGCCGCTCGAGGTACTTCAGCCTCACGGTCCGTGTTGAGTTCCACCCGCTGTGCTCGGTGGCAGCCTGCGCGGGCGTCATCCGTGACACCTCAGCGAGACGGTCGAGGTCGCGCTCGACCGAGGCGCGGGAGAAGCAGATCGACTCGAGGTGATTACCGGAAGCGAAGATCTGCGTCGCCATGCGCGCATCGACGTCATCGCCGTGCTCGACGATGCATATCGTGTCGATGTCGCTTAGATGGTTGGCCAGCCCATGTACCGGCGAGCTGGTGAGCAGCACCAGCGAATGCCCGTCGACCGTGCGACCAACCGTGTCCTCAACGCTCGTGAGGTCGAGGCCGCGGGTCTGCAGAAAGCGTTCGACGGCGCTGACGCGCGCGAGCACGACATGCTCCGCGTGTATCTGGATCGAACCGTCTGGCGCCGCCGCACGCTGCCCGCCGCCAACGCTCACGAGAACACACTCGTTTCCCGCGCCGCTTGCGTGTGGAGCATCGTCGCTGACTCGAGCATCGACAGTAGCTGTGTCGCCACATCGCTGTTGCAGATCGACTTCGCCGTCCAACTCACCGGTAGCTCGGGTCCCGCGGCGGCGAGAATCCCTGAGAGGGATGGAGCGCCGGTGTTTGTCAGGTGCCCGCCGGTCTTGGTGGATGGCGTGACTAGCTGCGATCCCGGCGGACGCTCCACGTCCAGGTGGAAACCGGGAGCGAGGAGCAGGTACGCGTCGCCGAGAGTGGCCGGCAGGCCGTCGCCGGTGCGCAGCAGCTTTGCTACCGCGCCCCGCCCGCTCGCCGGCTCTCTGACCTCCTCAAGAGCGGTCTGCGCGCGGTCCAGGACCTCCTCCGTGCGCCACGGCGGGACTGTGCCGCCCGGGCGCGCCAGTCTATTTATCCAGGCCGAGCCGTCGCCGGCAGGCGAGAGCGCAATGTCGGTTCGATGCGGATCGACGTTCCCGCCCTCATCGAATGCCAGCAGGCCCGCTCGCTCCAGCGCGCCGTTGGCGTAGAAGCGGTGGCTGATTCCAGCCATCCCGTGATCGGAAGCTCACCACCACGAGCGTGTTTGCGTCGGCATGGCTCAACAGTGCCGCGAGATGTGAGTCGGCCCACTGGTACACGATGCGCACCACCGGCCACGCGCGAGATGCCAGCGTCGCGTCGAACACCGGCGATGACGGATCGCACAAGCCGATGAGCTCGTGCGAGATGTCGTCGATACAGGGCTGATAGGCGACCGTCAAGGAGACAGGCTCCAGCGCGTCGAGCGCAAGGACACTCGCGCGCTCGAAGTACCGAGCGGCCTGCCGGATCGTGTCCAACAGGGCTCTCTCCGCCCAGCCGTCTCCGCCGGATATGAGGGCTGGGCCGAACGCGCCGCTTCGATAGCAGCGCCCGAGGCCCTCTCCGACGAACGGGCCGGCCCTGCGCGAGATTGACTGCGCCCGCGAGTCAGGTCCGGATCTCACCCACCACGCGCCCAGGTGAAGCAGCAGAGGCACTTGATCGCGCGGACGGCGTATCGCCCTGACAAGCGTCGCCGGGGTCGAGCCGTGCTGCCAGATGCGCCATCCCGGAGCGTCTACGCGAAGCAGCATCTCCTGGCCGTCCAGAGCCTGGATAGAGACGAGATCCTCGGCGGGTCTGCTTGCCGCGTAGCTGCCCGCCGGCAATGAGCAGGGCTCGGCCGGCCTGCCGTCGAGTGTGACCACGCCGCCGCGCCGCTCCCTCTGCGAGTAGCCCTCGATAACGAATCGCTGGTCTCGACGGAACGGCTCGGGGGGATCCGGGAACGCCCAAGGGACGTGGACGAGCGTCGTGTCGCATCCCTCGGGCACCCGCGACCAGATTGGCGGCGCACGCAGCGCCTTCGCGCTGAAGCCGCTGCGAGAAGCGGTTATGCCGCGCTGCGGATCTGGAACGTTGAAGCCGGTGATGCCGTGGGTCGCGGGATTCTCGCCCGTGAAGAGTGTCGCCAGCGCTGGTGGCGTCTGTGTGTTCGGCCAGGGGGGGCGAGCCGCGGCAAGCAGCCCTCTCGACACGACCGACCCGAGCGCGGGCAGAGCATCTTCGTCGAGCAGCCTCCGCACCGCCCAGTGTGCCGCTGCATCCCACACGTGCCAGATGATGCGGCGGGGACTCATACGCTCCTCAGCAGGTCGGGCAGCTCGGCCACCGACTGGAGCACGAAGTCGGGCTTCGGGCAGAGCTGGTCCAGGTCGACCTTCGCCGACTTGCCTGTGCGGACCAGAGCGCTGGGAGCGCTGATCGCGTGAGCGCCCGCGATATCGGTGGTCAAATCGTCTCCGATGACCAAGACCTCTTCTGGCGCAACCGCCAACTTTGTGGTGATCGCATCGAAGAAGCCAGGTGCCGGCTTTCCCAGCAGCTCAGCGCTAACACCGCTCGCATACTCGAGCGCCGCGACGAGTGCTCCCGTATCGAGATGGGGACCGTCAGCTCGCGTGAAGTACCTGCCGCGCTGAAGCGCGACCAGCCTGGCGCCTTTGGCGAGCGCGCGAAACGCCTGATCGAGCTCGCGATAGCCGACGTCCTTACAGTCTCCGACGATGACCGCGTCGGCGTCATGCGTCCCATCGGCCGGATTCGCTATGGATCCGTTCACCCGAGGGGTCGCTCGGAGCTCTGGCGAGACGAGCATGTGACATCTCCCTCTGTGGCGAATGAGCCAGTCATCGAGCATCGTCACCGGCGTGATGAGCTCGTGCGCGCCGATCGGGAGTCCCATGCTCTGCAGCGATCCCAACAGCGTCGTGATCGACTTGGAATCGTTGTTCGACGTGAATATGAGTCTTCCGGGCCACTCGCGTAGGCGCGCGAGCGCATTGCTCGCGCCCGGCAGAGCGCAGCCGTTGACGTGCAGCGTGCCTTCGAGATCTATCGCGATCGCGCCGATTCTCATCGGCGTGCCGATTCCTGTGTGCGACCGTCAACCGTGTCACGCAGAAACGACAGCTTGGAGTAGAAGCTCTCATGAAACGGCTGGCGACTGGATCGTAGGAACTGTCGTGTCCGCTCTGCGAGCGCGGCGAGCTCAGGGAGGATCGCGCTCTCGTCCGGCTCCACCACGGTTCGGCTGCGCAGATACTCAAGCTCACACTGCACCAGCGCGATGTCGGGGGCTTGCAGCAGCGAGGAGTGGTCGAAGAAGACGCCATAGACGTGCCCGGTCTCGGTGGACTCGAAGTTGACGTCGTAGCGGACCCGGCGAAAGCTCGGCAGCCGCCGAGTCTCGGCGTCGAGGTAGCCGTCGAGGTAGTCCTCGAGCGAGCCGTCAATCGAAATCCGCGGGGAAATCTCCTCGCGCCTGACGAGCGCATCCTGCGCGTACCACTTGCGCTTGCGCGTGTAGCGGCCGTCGGTGGTCGGAATGAACGAAATGTAGCCTTGCTCGGACGCTGGAGCGAGCACCTCGAAGAGATGATTGACGTAGTCCCATGTCTGGAGCCCGTCGTGATACTCGAGTACGAAGCCGGGAACGCCGCCGCGCTTTACGGTGTCGTGAAAGGCGGTCGTCAACGCCCAGATGTTGGCCTCATTGGGGAGCGTAAACTTGTACTCTGCCTCCAAGCCCGCGAGGCACTTTCGGTAGTAGCACTGGTGACTATTTATGAAGGTTGGGTTGCGCCCGTGCAGCGCACACGCGTCGCGAAGCAGGCGATCGTCCTCGACCGAGACAGGCTCGTCGCTGGTCCTCATGAAGAGCGCATCGTCGCCGTGAAACCGAGCCTGACCGTAGATGTGCGCGCGGCCGTCAAGTTCGACGCCGCGATAGAAGACCGGTACGTATGAGTCGATCGGCCCAGTGGCAGCGTTCGGGACGTTACTCTCGAGCAGTGCACGCAGCGTCGGCGAAGGTGAGAGCCCGTCATATAGCTGGCCAAATCGCAGTTGCCGGTATGAAGGCCCGGTGGTGCCGACGACTCGGATTTTCACCACCAGATCGGCGAGCTCAATCGAGATCGTGTTGCTCGCGGCTGCGCTCTCGACGGCAGGCAGGCGCGCGGCGAGGCATGGGGGTAGGCGTGGATCGCTCCAGCGACCGTCTAGCAGCTCGACCGGCCCGATCCAGATCTCCGCCTCGCCGGTCATTGCGACGAGCCGTCAGTCATAACGTGCATCGACCCATCGGCGATCAAGACCGTTCCCGACCGCGGCGGGTCGGGATGGATGATCGCGGGCAGTCGCGACTCGCGAAGGATTATTCCGAGATGCGACAGCACTGCGCCCTGTTCGAAGACGAAGCCCGCGACGCGGTCAATCAGGATCGACAGCGCCGCATACGGCGCACGGGCGACAACGATCGGCTTCTCCGACGATGCGGCGATCGCATCGTAGATCGACCCCAGGTCGCGATCGGCGAGCACATCCTGACTGCGCCCCACGCTCACCGCCGGTCCAGTGCTGAGTCGCTCGAGCAGAGCGTCGTCGCCGATCTCGACGACCGGCCCTCGCGCCACGCCGCCGCAGATCACGACCGTGCGGTCGTCCGCGCGGTTGTGCGGGACCTCGTGAGCTGTCGCGCTGTAGTCGACGAACACCGCGTGACCATCGACGATCACCCACTCCAGCTGAACGTCGCCCAAGACGGCGTTGAGGACATTGGTGAAGTCAACCATCGCGGGCAGCGCCGACCTAACCTCCTCCGGCGCCTCGCCGTCGACCTTTACTGAAATGCAGTCGCCCGAGATGCGCAAGCGAGTACACGCGGCCGTGCCACGGTTAAGCGCGAGCAGTCCCTCGGATGATATTTCCACGAGATAGCCATCCCGACTGTCGGGCATCGACAGAGCACCGTGGGAGCCGCGCAGGTACTCACGGATGATGCAGCCCTGCCGGTCCAAGCCGTCGGCGGTGCCAAGCAGCATGCGCAACCGCCCTGGCAGCTCCCGCCTGTCGGTGACGATCTGGCGAATCGTCGGCGCGACGTCGAGGACGACCTGATCGGCCGCGCACTGCTCCAGCAGCACGTCCAGGCGTTGCGCCAGCGCTTTCTCCGCGAGCGCTGCCCGGTTCAGCGATACCACGAACGCGGCACCCGTACGGATGTCGTGGTGGCAAGCGAGCCGGTAGGCGATCGCGCGCTTCGCGACGTAGTCCGCGTACACCTCCGCGACCGCGCCGAGCGAGAAGCCGTCAGGCAGCACCTCGTCGTGGTAAAGCCTGGCCGCAGCGAAGTAAGACGTTTGCGAGGGGCCGCGGACGAGCGGCGCCGAGACGGGACGGCATTGGAGTATCCAGAGGCTTCCAGCGGCCCAAGCCCACTCGACGTCGACGTCTGTGCTTGCCGCCAACTTCAAACGCAGCACCGCTGCTCGCAATGCCTCCAGGAAAGGCGCCCCCGGACCAAGCGCGGGCGAATCGCAGCACGAGATCGTGATCCGCTCGGGCTGGGCGGATCCAGCCACCAGCGTATCCGCGCGCCCGTGTACGTACTCGGCGATCAAGCGATCGTGATCCGTGAACGCCACGCCGGCGATCTCCGGTTCGACCATCTCCTGGACGACCACGGCCATTCGCGGTCTCGCGTCGAAGTCCCTCGCACGTACACGCGCGGCCAGCGCGGCCGGTCCGTAGAAGCTGCGCCAGCAGGCGACGATCGCGCGCTCCACCTCAACGCCGGCCGCGACATCGAGGATCGATGTGTAGATGCCCGCATTGGACGCGTTTGCACCGTCCTCCTCGACCGCCGACGAGCGCACCGCGAGCCGGGCGCGGGCCCAGCCGATCCGCTCGAGCGCCTCCGCAAGCAGCTGCCGTTGGAAGGTCGCGAGCGACAGACCATCGAAGATCGCCGCGACCTCAGCATTTGCCTCAAGAAAAAAGGCGCCGACGGTCGCGCGCAGATCCTCCATCAGCCGAGCGAGGGCGCGGAGACGCGCCGTCCCCAGAGCGTGCTCGAACTCATCGGTGGTCAGGCAGATCGCTTGCGGCACCGGCACAAACTCGCAGGCAGCGGCCAGGCCCGCGAACTTGCCGCCGCATATGGCACGTGAAGGCTTCTGCTCGAGAGTGACGATGGCCATCAGACCGCGACCTCGACGTCGACCGAGCGAGTCTCCGGCACGGCCTCCTCGGGCTGGAGAAAGTCGTGATGGATCTTGGTGCTGGCCGGGCCCGTCGATCCCTGGTACTTGCCGTTGTAGAGGCATATCTCGCCACACGGCTGCCACCACATCATCTGCCCGATGCACATTCCCGGATACAGCCGTATAGGCTGCACGGCGAAGAGTTGCAACGTCCACTGGCCAAAAAAGCCGATGTCGCCGAGGCTGGCGGAGAGGTTTATGAACAGGCCAAGACGAGCGACCGACGATCGCGCCGCGAACGTCGGCGCGTAGTGCGGGCTTCCGAGTCGCTCGAGCGTGTGCCCGAGATACAGGCGATGGGCGTCCAGCACGTACCCGCTCGAGGGGATCTCGATCTCACGGCAGCTGCTCGGGATCTTCGGATCGACCGGGAAGCTGTCATAGACCTTGAGCTTGTCGCCCAACCTGAAGTTATATGAGTTGGGATTAACCGCGAGCTCGTCGAACGGATCGATCAATATCCTTCGCCTTCGATATTGATTTACAATCTCGGAGCCTGTGAGGATCATTGAGCGACTTTCCCTCCGAAATCATCGTCGGCCAAACGCGATCCGACAGTGGTCTGTGAATCGCGGTATCTCCCGCTATATCTGTCGCTTGGCCCTGCGGTCGCCCAGAACGCGATCTTCCCGATCAGCATGTTCGGGTAGACGACAACGGGATGCGTCGTCTGCATCTCGAGCGTCCAGGGGATGATCGCGCCCATGTGACCGAGCGGTGCGCTGTATTGAATCCACATCCCCATCGTGCTCACGGACCTGCGCGCGTAGAGCGTCGCCGCGTAATGGAGACTGCCAAGCCGCTCGACCGTACTGCCCAGATAGAGCACGCGAGGCTCGAGCACGAACCCGTCCTCAGAGAGCTCGATGCTGCGTTGTGCCGGCGCCCTGCGTGCGTCGAGCACCCGATCCTCGTATACCACGACGTGGGGCGATAGAGAGAAGCCGTAGCTGTTCGGCTCGATCCGTTCACTGTGAAAGGGATCGATGACGATCCGCCCGCAACGCACCTGCTCTGCGATCTCTGGACCGGTAAGGATCACGCCACCGCCCGATGGACGATTTCCTCTGCAACCAGCTCCAGGTCACGCAACGAGCCGTTGTTGTCGACGACTATGTTGGGGCGGATCAGCGCAAGGTCGTTGGTCGTAGTCGAATCGGCGATGCTCGCGAGATCGTTTCGCTGGGACAAGCGTTCGCGGCGCAGGCGCTCATCGACGCGGATGCCGATCGCCTGAAAACCAGCCCTTCTCATGCCCGGCCAATCGACGCGCGGATCGCGCAGGTCGTCGTTGACGATCACGTCCGCGTCGCTCGCGTCGACCCGTCGCAACAGGTCGTCGACGAGCGCGCTGGGAGACAGGCGGCGCAGCTGCGCCGCGACGTTCTCGAGCAGCGGCTGGTCCTGGACATAGAGGTCAATCTCGCGCCCCGCGTATCGATATAGCTCGCGCTGCAGCAGGTAGAGGGGCTCGGCGAGCTTGATCACCTCGACGCGCAGACCGTCGGCTTCGAATCCTCTACGCAGCAGACGGGCCATCGTCGACTTCCCCGAACCGCTCGGTGCGACGAGCGTAAAGGCTCGTCGCCGCGCCGTGCACGATGCGCTGCACTCAGCTGGCATCAGCATCCGCCCCACGAGACACCTCCGCAAGCACGCTGGAACGACCGAGCAGGTACCCCAAGGTGATATGCGCATGCTCCCTGAACACAGGCTTCGCCGACAGCTGCGCGTGCAGCCGCTTCAGGTTCGTGGCCGGAACCGCCGGAAAGAGGTGGTGCGCGAGGTGGTAGTTGATATTGACGGGCGCGAACAGCAGACGCTCGAGCACACCTGGAATCACCGTACGGGTCCCGGTGATCGTGGGCACGGGGGCACACCCGGCGTGCTCAGCGACGGCGCGGACGTGCAGGATCATCGTCAATACGGTCAGCATGGGCACGATCCAAAGAAGCAGGAAGTCTGTCCAGCCGTGGATCACTGTGATCGCCGTGCCGATCGCGGCCCACGTCAGCGCGAACAGCACGAGTTGCCACTGCGCCACTGCGCGTCGCAGCTCGGGGCCGCCGGTGACCAAGCTAAACATCGAGAAGTTGGAGCCCGACCGAAGCTGCTTTATGAGGCCCATCCCGCTCGCGTCGGCGAGGAATATCAGCAGCCAACGCAATCTAGCGTGAGACTCGCGCGCCTCAACGAGATCCGGATCGGCGTCGGAGTTCAAGAACCGGTGGTGTAGAAAGTGGTGTCGTCGGTAAAGGCTTGTACTTATGAAAAGCGGAAACGCAAGCAGGCTGTCGCTGACCACGTCGTTGACGAGTTGGCGCCGGGCAAGCAGCCGATGGGCGCCATCGTGCATCAGGACCAGTAGAGCGTGCTGCCGCGTCGCTACGAGCACGATCGCTAGGACGTATGCCCACCAGCTGTGCACGGCGACGGCGCCGCCGATCGCCGCCACGATGACCGCCCACTGTCTCGCGATCGCGAGGCCGCTCCGTCTCCAGTCCACGACAGCCAGCTCCCGCACGAGCTCCGGCGCGCCGAGGTCGCGCGCCGCGATATCGCCCGCGCCCGGCGTAGCCGTCACGAACATGCCCGCCGCGCTCGGCACCACACCAGCATCTGCCGAGCTGCGCCCGCGCGCGCCATCTCCGGAGGCTCACCGGCGTCGTCATCTCAATCGACCTACACCGGATCGCCGGTCCGCTCACCGGAGAGCCCGTTTGAGCAGGCGGCGCTCATCACACACCTGTCTTGACCCAAGAGTGCGGCGAAGAGCGCCTCCAGTAGATAGCGCTTGTTCTCGATGCCGCCCTCCCAAGCCAACGACTGTGGCCCGTCGATGACCTCGCTCGCAACCTCCTCGCCACGGTAGGCCGGAAGCGGGTGAAGGAAGACCGCATCGCGCTTGGCCATGCCCATCAGCCGCTGATCGACTTGAAACGGGCGGAACGCACGACGGCGGAGCTGCTCGTCGCCCTGACCCATCGAAATCCAGGTATCCGTCGCCACGCAGTTGGCATCTTGGACGGCCGGCTCCGGCTCGTGATGGACGACCACGTCCGCGCCACGCTGCGCAGCCCAACTCAGGACCACACTCGCCGGCTCGAACCCGACAGGGCAGGCTATGCGCAGACTAAAGTCGAGCAACGCCGCGGCGTGAATCCACGAGGTCGCCATGTTGTTGCCGTCGCCTACCCAGGCGACCGTGCTGCCGCCAATCGGCCCCCGACTCCGCTCGAACGTCATCACTTCGACCAATCCCCTGAAAGGGTGGCTGTAGTCGGATAGTCCATTGATGACCGGAGCGGTCGAGTGCGCCGCGAACTCGCACAATCGCTCGTGGCTCAGTGCCCGATACAGGATCAGATCCGTGTGACGGGACAGGACTCGCGCTGTGTCGGCGATTGTCTCGTTACGGCTCATCTGCATGTCGCGTGCCGTAAGAACAATCGGATGCCCTCCCAGGTCCCGCGTCACCAGCTCGAAGTGCAGCCGCGTCCTAGTCGCGGGCTTCTCGAACAACAGCGCGACATAGCGTCCCTCCATGAATCGGCCGTACAGTCGCTGCGTGGGCGCACTCGGGGCCGCTCGATCAATGAGACTTCTGACATCCAGAGCGTCGTCCAGCAGGGCTCGAATCTGCGCCGGGGAGTGATCGGCAAGATCCAGGAAATGTCTCGTTCCGAGAACAGTCATCCGCTTCTAGGTCCTAGACAGTGCATTGCCACCGGCCAAATGCAGAGTGTTGATTTGCCTCTGACATCGGCTGCCTCACGCTAGCAACGGGCCAATACCTCCGCAAACAGCACAGCGACCGCACATGGTGAGAGATGGCGGTCACGATGTCGGGACGCGGAGCTCGTGGATGTCTCTGACTGTTCATAGACTTGGCGCGCACGCAGTCTTATATTCGTCCACAAGCGATGGGACCAAACGCGGTTAGCAACCCCACTGCGTACAGCGGGCGCCGAGCACAAGAGGCTGTAGCTCGACAACCGTCGTTGTATGACAAGCTCGACCTTGAGATCAACGCAGCCCATGCGACCGCGCTCGGCTTCACTCAGCTTGCGGCTGCGAGCGCATATTCGCTCTCCGATGCGTACGTCGTCGCCGCGGAAAGGCGCCACGAGAGCATCCGACGCTTCTTCGAGGCTGCCACCGACGTATTCGCGGCAGCACTCGCGGGCGAGCTGCCACGGACAGTCCTCAAGCTTCTGCTCAACGAGACGCCACCGCAGTACGGTCAGGAGTTCCACCGGCGAATGCTGGACATCCGGCGCACGGTGCCGCAGTTCTTCCGCACGGATGAGGTCGCGCCTGGGCGCATAGTCGAGATCCAATGTCCGGGCTCGCTATGGGGCGAGTACGAGGTGCTCGCGCGTCTACAACACGGGAGCGGCGGCAGTCGGGCACCTTCGCTTGCCCGTGCTTTTGTCGAGCAAGCAGCCGCGACCGTAGGCGAGGACGTTCGGGTGCACCATCTGCTCGACAACGCGTCAGCGCCCCACACGATGCGGTACTTCATCGACTGCACTCGGCCGAGCGTGCGTTACTTCGGCATCGATCCCGGCATCGACCAGATGTCGTGCGGCCTGGTGCGGTCACATTCGTTCTTCGGGATGGCGAGCGAGAACTTCTTCAAGCCGCGGCTGGAGCGCTACCTCGCGGGCGAGCTGCTGTACGACCTTCCTCCGTCGATCATCTTCGACCAGAAGATCACACTGGCACTGCCGTTCATGGAAGTCACGCGTGCCTACTTCCCGGAGGAGGTGCGCGAAATGCTGATCTACAGCGCGGTCGTGACGCCCGACGGATTTGTCACCGAGGAGGGTGAGCAGCTTTCGCTGGAGGCATTTGCCGCGCAGCCTCGCTCCGAGCGGCGCTGGTTCCTGAAGTACGCAGGCAGTGACGTGTCTATCAACTGGGGCAGTCGCGCGGTGTTCACGTTGGACAACATGGGCCGCGAGGCCTGTCTGCAGCGGCTGCGGCGAGCCGCGGAGGACGGCATGCGCGGAAAGATTTGGATCGTGCAGCCACAAGAGCAGCTACAACAGGAGATCGAGTTCATCGAGCCGAACGGCGATCTGGATCGCCGTCGTTGCACCGCCAAGTTCAACAACTTTTACGGACCGCACGCCTACCTCGGCACGCTCGTGATGCACCGGGCGTTCTACAAGGTGCACGGGCAACGCGACACGGTGCTCAGCGTGGGTATTCGGTGATCGTTCGGTGGGTCCGAGGACAGTCGACCTGCTGTCGAGCGCCGACCTGCCGGCGTTGCTCGGCGAGGCTTTGCGCGACGACGGCTATGCGCTGCTGAAAGGGCACCCGATTCTGCCGTCGGTGATCGAGGGCGCGTATGACGCCGGGTTGCATCTGCACCAGCTGGACGACGCGGCCAAGCGAAGGCTTGCGGTCGCCAACGGCGAGCCCGCGCGAGGCTGGCATCGCGGCTACGAATCGGGGCGAGGCTCGTATGAGACCTTCGAGATCGGCGTGGAAATGCCGTATGGGGCCAGCGGAGACACGACGGGGATCCTTCACGGCCCGAATCGTTGGCCACCGACGCCTGGCTTTCGCCGGCGTATCGAGGAGTATTTCGATGCGGTCCGCGCTCTGGCGACGGGTTTGCTCGCTCCTCTCGACGTCGCGCTGGGGCTGCCGGCTGGCTACTTGCGCAGCCGCGCATCCGATCCCTACTGCCTGCTGCGCGTGCTGCAATACGACGCGCGGCAACCCGGCGAGTCGAAGCTGGGGATCGCACCGCACACCGACTTTGAGTTGTTCACCATCCTGTCCGTGACCGAGTCCGGGCTGGAGGTCTGCTCACGCGACGGGCGGTGGCGGTCCGTCGAGCTACATGGTCGTGAGCAGCTGCTCTTGCTGGCAGGCGACATGCTCGAGCTGATCACAGGCGGAGATGTCGAGTCTCCACTTCATCGCGTCCTCGTTGGCACCGCCAAGCGACAGGCGCTTGCATTCTTCTTCGCCCCCGGCGTCGGCTGCACGATCGCGCCGCAGCGTGCCGTTCCCGCCGATAAGCAATCGCTCTACGCGGAGACGACCGTGGGTCAGCATCTCGCGGAGATGCAGATCTTGAGCTATCCGCACCTGCGTGCCCGCTACGAAGCCGGCGCCGTGGACGGTCAGCTGCAGTTGCGGTCACAGAATCCATACAAGCTCTACAAGATCGAGCGGCTGCAGCGGATGGAGCACGGCACGCAAGCGTCAAGATGATCTCGGCCGGTGAGCAGGCGCCAGCCATCCTCGCCTGGTTGAGAGCGCGAGAAGACCTGTTGGCAGATCTAGCTTTGGCGCTCACCGCGTGCGAGTCGCCGACCGACGACGTGCAAGCACTTTGAGGCCATAGCGGAGCTCATTCGAGAAGAACTCGAGAGCTTGGACTACAAGTGCTGCGCGTATCAGCCTGCTGCGAGCGGCGCTCGACACATGATTGCTGCGCCGCGAGGCTGCAGGTGGGAGCGCTACCAGTTGATGGTCGGGCACCTCGACACAGTGTGGCCGATCGGAACGCTCGCGAGCATGCCCGCGAAGCGTTCTGCCGGAAGCGTCTGGGGCCCAGGGGTGTTCGATATGAAGGGCGGGATAGCGCAGATGCTGTTCGCGCTGCGGGCACTCAAGTGCCTGGAGCTAGAGCCAACCATCGTCCCCGTGTTGTTTCTCAACACGGATGAGGAGACTGGCAGTTGTGAGTCGTGGCCACACCTTCGAGGACTGGCAAGGGACGCACAGCGCGCTTTCATTCTCGAGCCGGCCGTCGGATCGCGTGGTGCCTTGAAGACCGCGCGTATGGGCGTCGGCTATTTCAACATCGAGGTCCACGGCCTCGGAGCGCATTCCGGACTCGACCCTCAGCGCGGCGTCAGCGCGGTACACGAGCTCACCAATCTCGTCGGCCAGATACTGCGCTTTGCGGACCCGCCGGAGCTTACGATCAACGTCGGTGTGATCCACGGCGGGACCAGGCACAACGTCACCGCAGAGCATGCGTATGCGCAGCTAGAGGTCAGGGCGCTGCGCAACGAGCACATGCCCGTGCTGCAGACGAGGCTCTCATCTCTGAAAACCACAGATCGACGTGCTCGCGTGTCGATCTCGGGACAATGGGACCGCCCCGCGTTGGAGCGAACTCCACGTAACGAACACCTTTGGGCACTGGCAAGGGGTCAGGCGCGGGCCCTCGGTTTTGAGCTCGAGCAGGCAACGGTCGGCGGCGCGTCGGACGGTAATCTGACGAGCACCTTGTGCCCGACGCTAGACGGTCTCGGCTCTGTCGGCGAGGGCGCACACGCGTCCTCTGAGCACATCCTCGTGGAGCACATGCCGGCCCGCGCCGCGTTGCTTGCCCAGCTGCTGCTCAGCGATAACGTGGCTGATGCACAGCGCGCTGCCTAGCTTACACGCGGTCATAGGCGCAGCCCGATGCTCGATAGGCCGGTCAGCAGCGCGGCGCGCACCACCCGGTCCAATCGCTCGCTTCTACGGGCGGTCAAATACCAAGCGCTGAGCGAGTGCAGATAGCGGACAACCTCGCGTGGCTCACACAAATCCAGCGCGCTCTCCCACACCTGCGAAAGCTCGTAGGCCTTGAGCACGGCAAATCGGTACGCCTGCGCCTCGCGCAAATTCTGCTCCGCGTCGGGTTCGTGCGTCGTCGGCGTCTGCGTTATATGCAAGGCCCGGCCAATCGACCAGCCGGGATTTATACGGGGATTCAATACGCGCTCAAGATCAAACTCGATAGGTCGTGACACTGGCGTATTCAACAGAGAGCATACGAGCAACAGCCTTGCCGCCTTCTCGGTGCTGCCCAGTAGCGAAGCGTCAGGCGAAGCGGTGAGGTGCGCCGACAGCCAATCCAAACAGGCGTCAATGAGTAGCGCGTCGTTGCGTCTGGAAGTCACCTTGCGGCCCGCGATGTGCACCATGCCAACCGGCAGAAGCCTGTAGTCGTCATACAGCGGACAGTCCATCATGCGCTTGACCCCGGCGTCGCGCAGCCGCGTTCCCTGCGTCCACTCCGAACCGTTTAGGTTGATGCATCTCACGGGTCCCGTGGCATTCCCATTGAGAGCGCACCAGATCACGAAGCGCCGCATATAGCCGGTCTCGTGACCATCGGCGCGCACCATCGTCAACCGGCGCCCGTTAGCATCCGCTTCAACCAGCTCGAGCGCACCGTCTTCGCGAGCCGTGAATACGCCCATTCCCCGCGCCTGCGCCACGAGTGGGGCGATCGACGTCAGTGCCTCTGACTCATACAGAATACGATCGAATTCGATTCCAAGGCGAGCAAACGTTTTCCGATGTCCGTCGAGAACCCATGCTCGTAGCTTCTCCCATATGCGGCAGACCTCTGGGTCGTCGGCACGCAAGCGGCGCAGTATCGCTCGATCTGGTCTCCCCGTGTCCAGCGAGCCGGCCGGCTCAGACGAATCCGGGTCAGGCTCCGTAGGGTGCGTGTCGCCATGCTCAAAGGCGAACTCCGCGTAGCATTTACCGACGAACACGTCAGGGCGAACGCCCGTTGACTCCGGCGTGTCGCCGGCATGTAACGCGACATACCCAGCGACGGCTTCAGCCGCAGTCTGTCCTGTATCGCACACGATACTCTGACGGACGACCTGTGAGCCGGCGAGTTCATGCAGTGACGCTATCGCCTCACCGACTACAAGGTTCCGCATGTGCCCGATGTGTAGCGCCTTGGTTGCGTTAGGGTCGCAGAAGGCGACGACCGCGTTGGTGACGTCAAGCATCGGGCGAGTGAATGCCTCGGAGGCATCTTTCTCGATGGCGTCGCCCGCGATGGCGATAGCGTGATTGGAAAACCGGACGCGCAGCCGCCCATCAGCCAAGTCGATCGACTCGATTTGGGATGCCGCTCCCGAATGCTCACGAAGAAGCTTGCTTACTCGCGCGGGCTGCGAAGTGAAAATCCTCACGTCGAGTACCTCGGCTGGCACGTTTCGAAGTCTGACGTCGGCGTGCCGGTCGATCTCCGCGAGCACCGATCGTAGCTCTCCTAGGATGTCCATTTGTCACTAGGATCACACGACTGATCGGGCGCTCGGCCCAGGTGGCGATTCGCAGCTTCTTCGCCTCACACCCCAAACATCAGGACGACCCTCGCCCATCAACGGGTGCGAGTCGATTCGGCCGGCTCGCCCAGACGGAGAGAAGCGTTTCCCTCTCGCCGCTCAGGAAGGGCGACCGGAGAGTGGCGCCGCGGCCCACCCGCTGAGGGGACTCACGCCCAGGCGATCTTCGTGTCGTCCAAGCGGAAGCGCAGCGCTGCGAACACGAGGCAGGCAATCGCAAATGCCAGTAGCACCGCCACGCTCACCAGGGGGTGCCCGTATCCCAGGATCGCCTCACGGTAGCCGTTCATCGCCCAGTAGCTCGGCACGATGGGAGACAGAACCTGCGCCCACGATGGAAGCAACGCATGCGGCACGAGCGCCCCGCCGAGACCGGCTATGAACAGAGCGCCTACGTTGGTGACGGCGTTTGCCTGCATGTACGTCTTGCATATCGCGGTCACAGCCAAACCCATCGCGACGAGAAACAGACTGTATGCTGCGCCGACGGCCACGAGCGATCCCCACGAACCATGCACGGTCAGGCCGAGGCAGAGGGCACCAAGGCCAAAGAGGAGGGCGAACTGGCCCATCGCCTGAAGCAGTGGCACGGCTATCTTGCCGAGCACGATCTCGTAGTTTTTGGCAGGACTGGCGCGCAGCCGATCCCATGTGCGCCAGGCGTGCTCGCGGAAGAAGCCCATGCTGGAGGTGCCGACGAGGAAGAACGCAAACGTCACGTCCATCGCTGGGACTGCTTGGTCGGCACCGCCGGTGTGCTTAATGTGTTCGGCCACGAAGCCCAGTCGATACGCTGGCGCGAGGAATGGGAGTAGCAGCAGCGGCAGCACGACTGGCACGATCACCGGGAATGGATCCCGGCGCAGGATTCGCCAGTCCTGGCGTGCGATCGCGATGCTATGCATCGAATCCCACCTTGAGCCGCTCGCCGTTGGACGCCGGCGCCTGCCCGGTGAGCGCGAAGAACACGCTCTCCAGGTTGGGCTGAATCACCCTCACGTCGCGTAGCTGGGTGATCGAGTCGCCCAGTGCGGCGAACAGCGACGCCACTCTGTGCGCGGCGCCGCGATCGGTGGCAAGCCGCAATGTGGCCTCGGATCGCTGCACGCCCTCAACGTTGTCGAGCTGTGGTGCCGGCCCGTCGAACCGCAGCTCGATCGCCGACTGGCCATAGCAGCCGATCAGCGTCTGCACGGTGTCGCGCGCCACAATGTGCCCGTGGTGGAGCACCGCGACCGACGCACCGAGCTGTTCTGCCTCCACCAGGTAGTGCGTTGAATAGCAGACCGCGGTGCCGTCCATGGCCAACTCACGCACCAGTTGGAGCATGCGCGCGCGCGTACCGACATCAACTCCGGTCGTCGGCTCGTCGAGCAGCAACAGCGGCGGCCGACCCAACATGATCATCGCAGTGTGCAGTCGACGTACCTCCCCCACCGACAGCACGCGTGTCTCCCTGTCGAGCACGGCTGACAGCCCGAACGCCTCCGCCACGTTCTCCAGTCGCTCAGCGAGCATCTTGCGCCTCAACCCTGCGAGTTCGCCGAAGAAGCGGAGATTGTCACGCACCGAAAGCCTTGGATAGACGCCCGTCTCCTGCGTCGCCACACCGAGGCTGCGCCGCCCACGCTCGGGGTGGGTGAGCATATTCACCCCATCCACCCACACGCCGCCAGCGTCCGGCCGGCACAACGCGGCGGCGATCGATATCAAAGTGGTCTTGCCGGCGGCGTTTTCACCGAGAAGCGCGACAACCTCGCCGGGCTCGATCTCGAGGTCGACACCGCACAGGGCGTTGACATCGCGGTAGCTCTTGTGCACGTCCGTCATCACGAGCGCGGGACGGCGCGGTGTGTGCGGAATGCGGGCGACGCGCACATCGCGCCGTCTGGGCACGCTCGTCGTGGTCTCCACCGGGTCCCGCTTGAGCCTTGTCGCGGACAGGAACACAGTTCGCCGGTCAGGATCGGCCGCCGGCAAGCTCAACCTGATGTTCGCTCGAACCGTCCGGCGCCGACAGGCACACCAGCGCATCCTCGGCCGGCACGTAGGTGATCCCACGCCGGCGCCAGCGCTCGTGGCGCTCGTGCCCGCGCGCGGGTTGCAGTACGAAGCGCCCTAGTAGCTGTGCAAGCACAGTCCTGATCTCAAGCAGCGCCAGGCGGCCCCCCAGAACAACGTCGCGTACCGCCGCCGAACCCAATGAATGAGTAGCGCGGCGGCTGCTCATCGAGGAAGCGATCCGGCAGGAAGCGGTCGGGATCGGCGAAGACGTCGGGATCGTGGTGCACGAGGTATATGGATACAGCCACGACCGTGCTCTCGGGCAGGAGCCATGAGCCGAGAGGTAGTGGCCTCGTTAGCTGCCGCACTGACCATTGCAGCACCGGTCGCGTGCGCAGCAGCTCGGAGATGAACGCGTCGATGTAGTCCTCGTCGCGCTTGTCAGTAAACGCGGCGCGAAGGCGTCTCTGTATCGCCGCGTCCCGACACAGATGCTCGACGGCCCACGCGAGCGTGCCAGCCGTAGTCTCCTGCCCCGCCACGAGCAGCGCGAGCAGCTCGTCAATGACAGCATCGTCCATTGTCGACTGGCCACACTCGTTTAGGAGTGCTGCCAGCACGCGTGTTTCTCCTCCGCCTACGCGACGTGCGTTCACGACGAGTTGGCCCAGCCGCGCACGCGCCCGCTGTCTTGACGCGTTACGTCTGATCTCCAAAAGATCCGCCTTGAGCTCCTGCCAGATGCCAAGCTCGTCCTCACCTAGGACCACGCGCAGCATCACGTCGGTTGCAAGGTCTCGAAGCCGCGGATGCAAGGCGATCGGCTGGCCCAGCGGCCATGAGTCGAGCTCGCCTTGGACGAGCGTTTCGATCAGCCCCAGATACGACCGGAGATTCGTGTCTTGAAAGGACGGCCCCAGAAGACGGCGGCGGGCCAGGTGCTCCTCCTCGTCCAAGAACAGCACTGCATTCGGCCCGGACGCCGGCTCAAGGATGCGATTGGCGGCGCCGGCGTGGAGCGTCGCCGGATCTCCCATAAAGATCACACGCACGAGCGCTGGGTCGCAGACGACCACCAATGCCGGCGAGTGGAGCGGGCGCAGGGTGAAGACGCCCCCGTAGCGCTCCCGCAGCTCGCGCAGGTAACTGGTCGAGTCGCGCAGCAACCTGAGCGTCTGCAGCGATGAAGAATCGCGCGGCCCCTCGGGCAGCGCGGGCGCACTCGCAGGCCCAGAGGACATCATCGTATGCGCTCCTCCGCGATTACCCATCCCATGTCATCCGCCCCACCGACCCTCGAACGCCGCAAGCTCGCTGGTGTCGACGATCTGCTCGAGCAGGCGAGCCAACTTCGTGACCGAGTCGTACTGAGTAACATCGCGCGTTGTCAGAATGTCAACATTGAAGTCAACCTCGAGCGCCGCGAACATCTCGACGATATCCAGCGAGTCGAGCACGTAGGCACCTATGCAAAAGCCCGTAGCGGCGTAGAACGACGCGTCGCAATCTATTGCCGCAGGGGGGCCAGACTCATCATCGTGTAGGTGAGCGAGGCGTCGCGCTATCGCCTGCTCAAGCGAACCGGTCGACGGTCCGGCCAGCGCGTCAGCCATTTCCCGGCTCCTCGTCTCCTTGGAGGTCACTGCCGACGCCCTTGCATGTTGCTGGTTCGCTGGATCGATTGCTGTCCCTGCTGGCGCCTCTCGCCGACCCTACCGCCCTCTCGGCCGCTGGATGCTTGCCGCGAGACGGCCTGCACGGCCGCGGCGATCGTGGCGGGGTGCGTGTAGGGCGCCATGTGTCCGCCGCTGACCATCTCCAGCCGTGCGTGCGGCAGTGCTTCCGCCAGCCGCCTGCCGCCGCACTGTGGGGAGACGAGCTTGTCCCGTTCGCCCTGGACGACAATCGTCGGCGCGACGATCCCGTGGAGGCCGTGGTTGACGCTTTCGATCACGGCGTTGAGCGCCAGTGTCTCGCCGGCCCACGCCTCGAGATTGCCGCGCTTCATGTTGATCGCCAGGACGCGATGCAGCTCGGCGGGGTTCCCGGGCGCCGGGGAGAAGGCTTCCTCGTCCACCTGTTCGGCTGAGGTCTTGCGCACCAGCTGGGAGAAGGTGACGTCATCGATCTGCGAGAGCACCGGGAGTTCCATCACTTTGACGAGCCGTGCCAGCGTGCGTTTAAACGCGGAGTTGTGCGTGCAGGTCGCCGCCGCGTCGACGAGCACGAGGCCGCGCACCTCGCTGCGATGACGCTCGGCGAAGGCGAGCGAGATCGTTCCACCGTAGGAGTGTCCGACGAGCACCGGGCGGCCGAGATGGAGCTTGCCGATCACTTCCCCGATCGCCTGCAACTGACGGTCAAGCGGAAAGTAGCCGCCCGTCGAAAAGCCATAGCCCAGACGATCGATCGCGACTGTGCGCCGGCCTGCAAGTGCCGCCATGACCTCATTCCAGTCTTCGGCGGTGCCGGGCAGTCCGTGAATCAGCAGCACAGCCGGTTCGGCACCCGGCCGTTCCAGGTAGCGAACATGCAGGCCACCGGCCAGTTGCACCAAGCTTCCGGTCGGCCGCGGCGTGACCGGCAGACGACCGTAGGTCCAGTTCAGCACCACGATCGCCAGCACGCACACCCCCAGGAGGGCAAGCAACAGCCGTTTGATCGAGACACCACCCACCGCTATACGACCTCATCGAAGTCGCCTGGCGCCACGATGCTAGCCACTGTTCGGCGGCCGGAGGGCGGGAGTCCCAGCTCCTGCTCCAGGACGGCAGACTGCGGGCGATGTGCCGCCTCAAACGAGGGGAGCATCCTGTCAAGAGTCTTTGGAAACCACCAATTCCACCGACCCAGCAACATCATCGTTGCTGGTACCAGGATAAGCCGAATCAGCGTTGCGTCGATACCTACGGCCACAGCCGCGCCTACTCCCAGCTCCTTTACTGTCGGATTGCCTATGGTAATGAACACACTAAAAACACACACGAGGATGAACGCTGCGCTGGTGATTGCGCCAGCACTCTTAGCAAGGCCCTCTCCGATTGCCTCACGCTGATTGCCACAACGATCCCAATGCTCGCGTATGCGAGTAAGCAAAAAGATCTCGTAATCCATCGAAAGGCCGAACACGACGGCGAGAAGCAGCGGAGGCACCAGAGGATATACGTGACCTGGCGCATTGTAGTGAAGTAGTTCGTCAAACCAACCCCATTGGAAGACGATAACTAGCACCCCGTAGGCTATCCCAACAGAGATAACATTCATCACGATGGCCTTTAGCGGGAGCACAATCGAACGTAGAAGTACTACTAGGATTACAAAAGAGACGAGTAGCACAGCCGCTATCAACTTCCACATTCCATCACTGATGCTTTGCACCTCATCTACTTGATTGGCAGTTTCCCCGCCGACAGCTATGTCAATGCCCGTTTTGGCAGACAATCGCTTGAACGACCTACGCATAGTAGACATCAGACGAGTAGCCGCTTGAGACTCAGAGTCGACGGCTGGAGTGATGCTGAAAATTGCGTATGATCCCTCTGAAGACAAATGAAGCAGGCCGACTTCACGAACGTTGGTGAGGTCATGAGCAAAATGCTGAGCAGTAATCGCCACGCGATGCAGGACGGAGGAAGAGACGCCGTCGGAAGAGTGAAGGAGAACAAGCATTGGGCTGAGTGATCCCGGGCCTTGAAGTCGCTGCAACTCTTCGAAACCAAGTCTAGTTGAGTCCCCCTTAGGCAGCTGCTGCAGTGCAGCTATATTCGTTGTCATGCTGGCCGCCGGAATGCACAGAGGCAGAAGCAAAGTGCACACCGTGGCAACCACCAGAAGAGGCCGTCGCGTAACGACGGTAGTCCATCGCGTCCAACTATTTTGGAACCATTCCCCACGAAAGGGTGTACGGAGACTACGGCGCGTGGTAAGCCGCGCGCCCCCAAGCCATAGGCAAAGAACTGGCAGCAGCGTCACAGACAAAAGGACAGCAATCCCGACAGTGATCATGGCACCAGCTGCCATGGATCGGAGGGTTACAATCGGAATGGTCCATACAGCAGCCAAGGAGAGGATAACTGTTATGCCAGAAAATAGTACGGCCCGTCCAGCCGTCTGTGACGCTATCCTTTGCGCCGTAGCCATGTCTTGCCCAGTGAACAACTCTTGGCGTATGCGCGTCAGAACAATCAACGAGTAGTCGATCGCAACGCCAATACCGAACAAAGATGCTGTATTGGTCGTAAATGTTGACAGTTCAGTTACGAGCGACAAAAGATAGATCGCAGCTCCGCCGATGATCAATGTCACGGCTGCGATAGTCAGTGGGAGCACAGCGGCTCCGATGGACCCAAAGACCACTATTAGAACAACTAGGAACAGGGGAAATCCGACCCGCTCTGCTTCTGCAAGTTCTTTCTTCGATGCGGCCGCCACAGCTAGACCCAAAACACTCTCTCCTAGCAAGTGGGTTTCCACGTGGCGCGCTTTGGGAGTCCGAACTGGTAGACGTGCCATCACTTCCGCCACCAGTTTCTGCGATGAATTTTCTACAGTGAGGGGGATCACGATTGGCCCAACCAAACCGGCCGCAAACCGTGCCCGTTCGATGGCGTTGGATGAGAGAGTCACGCCTCGAATACCATGCAGGCCGTGTTCTACGCGCGTGATTGCAGCTTCCAGTTCTGTGCTTGTAGCTCCTCGCCTTGCCCATAGGAACACAGCCAGATCGGCGTGGCTAAGCTGTGGAGAGTTATGTGCGAGCGCGTTTTCCACATGAGCTGATTGGGATGACGGCGCCGTGTAGCCACCTATGGTCAGATGCCTGGACTCTCTCATTGCGAACGGAACCGCAACTATGATCAAGGCTAGCCATACAAAGATGCTTAGCCGACGGGACATCTTTTAATGGGTGACGATCCGAGGACACGGAACCCGAGCGGTTGTCGACACCGCGCTGCCGTCATCGAAGTGATACGTCCCGCGGAACGGGAAGCCTCCACGCGGGCATCTTCCTGGCACGGCCATGCCTTCGGGTGCGTAGGGCACCAGCTTGCCATGCCTATGCTTGAAGTAAGTGAGGTGGCTCGGTCCAAGCGTGGTTTCCATGTGAATGATGGAGGCGGGTGGGCCGTCGGGCCATGTCGGGATCAGTGGCATAGCGGTGTGGAGCTCTGCTCCGTAGATACCAGTAGTCGGCAGCAGTTCAGACGGAAACAAGTACTGCCCATATACGGGTGTCTTGGTTTCTGCATAGATGAGCATGGTGGTGTGCTGATGTTGTGGCACGCCCATGTATATGGTCACAAAGGCGTGGAACCTGGGACTGTCAGCGAATTCGAGAGGTATTTCGACCGTGGCATTGCCGACTCCCATCCGAGAGTTAGGTGAACATCCCTCGGGGCCGAAGTCGAGCAGCTTCGCCGGATTACACGTTTCTTCTCCTAGATCAGTAGTCCCAAGCCCCATACCGGCCGGAAGCGAGATCTGGACATCGGTCACGGGCGATGGAACGCGGTCCGTTGGTGAGCTGATGGTAAATCCGAAATGGATTGTTGTACTTGCTCCCAACCGATCAGGAGAGAAGCTCGCCTTCAGCTTCACCTGCTGTGATGCACCTGCTGTACTCGGATTCAAGACCACGAGCAAGAAGATGATCGTCGAGATCACTACACCCCGAAGGGACACACTAGACCTTGAGTGCGCCATTGACGGTCATCTGCACTTCATAGTGCGCCCGCTTGATTAGTCCGGCGGTTTGCAAGCTCGAGCCAGATGCGTGTGCATACGCGCCTGTACCCCCTGTTACGCTCATGCGGCCGCTGAAGTGCCCGTTTTTTCCCGAGACGTAGTAGGCCTCCACGCCGCGACCACTGAGCGTCCCTGCTGATGAGCGAGCGGTAAAGGTGACAGTCGCCTCGGTATACCCGATATTGATCACGACCGTGAGGCGGCCGCGGAGCGTGCCAGATGCCTGGCCGTCCTCATGGAGAACCTGCGTCCCTTGATGGGCCACCAGATGTAGCTGGGCAGTCTCGCTCAGGTGTATTACCCGTGCGGTTGTCGCCCGTTGTCCGATGAGTGCGCTACGGATGATCGACCCTCTCGCATCCAAGCTCATGCTGCCGAGAACGGCAAGGGCCGTTGCGAGGACGCTGACAACGCGATACCTCGCCCTTAAAGTCGCAGTGAGCGCAGGCATCACGACCCTTATATCCGCGTGATATCTGTGGTGTCCAGTTGCGCCACCCGATGGATCGTCCTGTACGGCATCGCCGGGATCATGCTGGGACCAGTGATTCAGCGTCGCGATCCAACTGGATAGCCTCTCCGCAATGCGGACAGATCATCGAGGGAAGCTGGGCATCCGACGGGCCCGACCCACCGTTGTCATCGATGGCTGCCCGAGCGGCTCTTTGTGAGCCGCGCAACTCAGTGCGCAGGTCGGCCACCGAGAGATGGTCGACGACAGCGCGATCGAGCCATCTATCTTGCTCGGGCGACTCGAGGACAGCGACCTCGGCGTGATGGCTCCATGTGAGTTTGTCCCGACGTCGGGACAAATCGAAGCGCCTTGCGACGTAGGCGATATTCCGTAGCGTCTTGACGTCATAGCCAGTGATCCTCGCGGCCTCGGAATACTTTTCGCCCCATCTCGACGCCCCATACTCGAGCCAGTCCCCTACCCACCAGTTGCTGACCCGGCTCATCGCGCCCAGCCGATGGCCCCATCGGACCCATTCCGGGTGCTCTAGGTCCTGCTCGGGTGCCCAGGCTACGTCAGGGCCAGATGGGCGCTGCACGCCGTTGCCGCCGCGGGGTGTAGCGGTCGAGGTTCGTGGTGAAATCGCTGGGGAAGACATTGGGTAGCGTGGACCACAACGAGTGCGCAAACGGACACTCCGTAGCCCCCTCTGAGGAGTCGGCAACTTCTATCACGCGCCTCGCGCTGGCAAACCGGCCTATGTGGCCTATATGACCGGCCAGGTTGGCGGGTTGAACTTATCTGAACAGTGGGAATAGAGAATGTCCAAAGACTAGCCAGTTCCGTCGGCCACCGTGTGGTTGAGTTCGCCGAGTCGCAGTGCCACGTCCAGCTCGGGGAGGCAGTCACGCAGGGTCGCGCCGATTAGTCGCTCAGCGGTATGCACGTGACTTTCGACCGTGTGCCTCCCTACTAGCAGTGGGTGTGCAGCTGAGGTTGCGTTGCATTCCAGGTCTATGTAGGTGCGCAGCGTGCGGCGTAGCTTTGCGCCTCCGTCAGGTTGAGTGCTTAGCGGCCTCAAGTACCTTTGCGTTAGCGACCGTGCAAGCGTCTCGTTTTGGAGTGCAGCTGCAAGCAGTCGAGTGTCGGCGTACCACGCGACCTTTTCGGGTCTGCGCAGCGCGACTGCGAAGGCCGCTCTGGCTTGGTGGTGCGTGAGTCGCCAGCCGTCGATTCCCTTTCCTGGTTCGCCGACGGCGACGGGGTCTCCGGTCGTCTGCAGCTGCTCGCCGTTCGAGGTAGGAGCCTCTTGCATGCCCAACCAAGCGCACACTCGGCTGTTGAGCGAGACGCATAGGCATTTGCATCCGTAGCGACCCTTCAGGGCCTGAATGATCTTCTCAACGCCGGCGCCGGACGCGATCAAGCCCAGATGCCAATAGATGTCGATTTCGTAGTCCAGCTCGGCGAGTTCGGCCGGCTCGACAGGCTCACCCGACAGAAGTCGTTGCACGATCTCCGAGCGACGCGACCCGCCGATCGATTCCTGCTCGTGGCTGTACTCGTGCTCGACCGCAGCTGCGAGATGCTCCAGTAGCGCCTCTTGGGTCCGGCGCAGATGATGGACCACCTCCCCGTTGTTGAGGAACCCGTCGCGCTCGGTCTCTTCTGTTACGAACTTGCCGAACTCACAGTGTCCTACGATGTAACGGCGTTGGATTGTGCCGAGGTTGACGCCGACCCGCGCCGCTCGACGCGCCTGAGCTGCTGCTGCTCGGGGAACCGGCCCCGACCAATCAGGACCCTGCTCGATGGCGTCAAGGCTGTAACCCACCACTGCCGCAATCGCCTCGTGCACTCCGTCCTCATAATCTGGATCGTCAAGGCCGACCGGATGAGGCACCGAAGCATGTATACGAGCGCCTATCGCCTGTTCGATCTCTGATCTACGTGCACGCAAGCCTCTGACAATCAGACTGCGGATCTCCGCGAGTGATGTGCCGTCGCTCATCCCGTCCCCCCACTTCCAAGCTCATGCGGTCAGGTCGAGCACCGGGATCGCCACAGGCCGTCAAGGGCTGCGGCGGCCGCGCTGGGCGACAGCAGGACCGTTTGAGGAGCACTCTCTTCCGGGGGGGGGGGGGGGGGGGGGGGGGGGTAGACCGCCGAACTTTCGGCTGCGGATGAAGGACAACGGTCTGCGACGACATAGGGCGCGGGTAGGCTACTGGATGGCTGAACTGAGTGCCCATTCGGAACCTCGCTGCTCGCCCAGTGCAATTCACCTTGCATGCGGCGGCACTCTAGCGGGAACTTGTTCCCTGGTCTTGGAGCCCGCGCACACGCAGGGTTCCGGTGTGCGCATCAGCCAGAGTCCCCAGGTCGCCCTCGGCCGTGCTATCCGCCTGCGCCGCGAAGAGACCGGGCTCACCCAAGAGGCGCTCGCCGACAGCGCGGATCTCGACCCGACCTCCATTCGCGGACTAGAGCGGGGCATCGCTAATCCCACCTGGGATGTCGTCGACCGCATCGCGCGGGCTCTCGGACTAGCCCTACACGAACTCGCCCGCAGAGCGGACGAACTCGAGACCGTCGATCGACGTCCGACAAACCAGCGCTTGCAGCAACGCGGCTGAGACGCTTCCATCGACTTTGCATGCGGCTCTCTCTAGGTCGTAGGCTCATAGCAGCTCCCAACTGTCCCAATTGTATCTAGCACAAATGGGACAGGTCGCCAAGGATCGTCCGGGCAATGCCCGACTCGCTCGCCACCTTCGCGGCCAACCTGCGGCGCATCCGCGAAGCACAAGGCCTCAGCCAGGAACGCCTCGCGCACGCCGCCAATCTCAACATGACCCACGTCGCCAAGATCGAGCGCACCGAGCGAGAGCCAGGCGTCCGCACGATCGCCAAGCTCGCCGTTGCGCTCCAGATCTCTGCTGCAGACCTATTCGACGGGATCGACGGACGCCCGCGTTCAGGCAAGCAATAGCCCCGACGGCGGTTCAGGCCACGTTGCCCTCAGCGCCTCAAGATTCGGCCAGGCGTGGCCGTAGCGCATCGCGTCATGCACCACAGTGCCCCTGACCCGCGCGGACTGCTCCGCGTACGCCTCGCTGATGACGACCACGTCGGCGGGATCAGCATCCGTCCGAGAATACGCCCCAAACGAGCCATCTCCCCAAAGCGATCCTCGACCTCACGCTCAATCACGAGGAAATCGAGGTCACTGAGCTCGCCAGCGTTGCCACAGGCCTGCGAGGCGAACAGGATCACCTTCGCCGGCGCGGGCACAGCCTCGATCAGAGCACTGACCGCGATCCGTCGGCCCTTCGACTCGATCCGTCACCTCGCATAATCCCGGGGAGGGGATGACACAGCGCTCTGCGATAAGTAGGCGTGACCGGTGATCCGCCCATGTCGGCCGCTAGGAAGAGCGGTGAGCATCCCACGACCCGGCGCCGCGGGACCGAAGCTCTACGACCGACTGACGCGGAAGGCCTCGCCAGTCTGTGGGACTACGTCAAGCACCACGGCACTTCGCAGGCTCCGTATGGCCATAAGACGACTGACGGCTTCTTGCTCGGCAGGTGGGTGAGCAGGTGCCGCAAGAATCGAGGCGAGAACCCTGCGCTCGACCAGTTGCTCGAGTCCCTGCCCGGCTGGACGTGGGCTCCTCACGAGCGGGAGTTCGAAGAGCGGTTGGCGCGCTACAAGCACGTAGCCGAGGCGGGCAATTTGAATCGACACCGCGCGTTGTACGTGTGGGCGTCGGTGCAGCGCCGACTGGTGCGCGAAGGCGAGATGTCAGCTAACCGACTGGAGCAACTGCGAGCGGCGGGTGTCATTTGATGTGCATGTGCATCGCGACAACGCCAAAACCCTGTGCACAGCACGGTTTCAGGGTTCATTATTGTCACACTTACGCGCGACTAGCCGTCCGAAATGCACAGTATTCTGAGCGGAATGGGATCCGGGGCAGCTATGGATGACAGCTTGGTCGACGCCGCGCAGCGGGTGTTGTTCGCCTGCACCGGGGTGAGAAAGCAGGAGCATCCAGAACTTCGTCAACTCGGCGAATTTCTTCACCGCTACTCGCTGACCCAGATGTCCAGCAGCGGTGAGGCTGGCAGGTGCGATGCAGAACCGGCATACCTTCGAATACGCCCCTGGACGAGTCCGGATCCGCAACAACGGGGTCGAGCCGTACGCGCTGCACGACAACTACGAAGATGCCGTCCTGCGCGCCGCCGGCGGACTCGCACGCGCTCGGATCGACCTCGAGCTTCTTCATAAGGCCGTGCCCGAAAGCTGGGTGCCGATCGTGGGGGCCCTGATCGCCGACGGTCCAGATACCGCTGCGGCGCGCGCACATGCCGCCATCTACGACTACTCGAAGGAGTCGGTCAAAGCAAATCGGCGTCGCACGGCAGGCACCCGCTCGCGCTCCACTGTGTTGCTAGTCCTGTCCGAGGCTCGGCGGCTCTTTTCAACGATCCACAGCCTTCATACGCTGCCCGCTTGCCAGCGATGGGTCCAGACGCCGCAGTTGCATATGCCGGACATGCGCAAGGGCAGTTATGAAGTCGTCGCTCCACGCGTTGAAACCGTGCGTCAAGCCTGGCAAGACAAGTCGACCGAGATACACGAACGGCTCGGCATTCGCTCGATCGAGGAAGAGATGGAGGCGCTAAACTCGCTGTCCGACAGTGCAGTCTGCTCCCGCGGACTTTGGCGACCGACGCGAGATCGGGCGATCCTGGTCTTGATGGTCCTCACTGGCGGCCGGCGCACAGCTCTCGCGCGCCTCACCAGGAAAGACTATGCGCGCGACTGCGAAGGGCCCCTGCCTGACTGCCGGCGAGGCGCCGCGCTCGACCTACTCCCGAGGAAGAGCAAGGGACGCGATGAGGTGCGACGAAAGCCGATCCCAGATCAGGCCGCGCTCGTGCTCGACTTCTACCTGGAGGTGATGGACCGCATGGCCGCCGCGAAGGGGCGGTCGCCGGCATCGCCGGACGCGCCGTTGCTTGTGGCTGAGCCAGCGCAGCTAAAAGCAGTACAGGAGATGTGGCTGTACCAGCGGGTCGCCGGCACGCGCAAGACGTCGCCTCTCGTCCCTCGCGACCCGCGCCATACGGCCGAGCACACCACGGACGCAGAAAGCGCCATCTGCGGATACACGCCGCATGAGTACCGCCACTTCGCGAACAAGCTGGCCGAACGGGCGGGAGAAATCTGGAACGAGCGTCATCCAGCGACCGGCGGGGAAACCAACCCTCCTACCCCGTACTACGCGGCGGCACTGCTCGATAACGGCAGCATCGAGAACGACCTGCGGGCGCTGTACGGCGATCGACGAACACCGGCGATGCTAGAGGTCGTGTCTGGCAGAGCCGCCGAGATCGGATGGGAGATCCTCACGACCGACGCCGGACTCCGCAAGCGCCCCGACTGCCAGGCGTACGAACGGGAGATGATCCGACTGCGCCGGATCGAGGAAGAAGAGCGGCGTCTCGAGCGAGACGCGCAAAACCTTCAAGCCAGGCACGTCAGTTGCGGTCAACAGGCGCTTCTCCCTCCACCACCGGCTGAGAGCGACCCTATGGCCCGCATCGAGCACCGACAGGACGAGCTGGTCGCATCGATCGACGAGCTGAAGGAGATCATGCTTCAGAGTTCAGCGGTCACCCACCAGCTCATCCAGCTCTCCCGGCAGAAGGCGGACACGATCGTCAAGCTCGACCTCTACCGACTCGACCAGGCAACCTGGCTGCCTGTCTCCGACTCAGAGCCTCCCGGCGCGGAGCGCGTCGACTGGGACGCAATCGACCGCGGCGCGCTTGGCAGGCCGCTGATGCCGAGCGGTACACCTACCGCCCTTCGGGACTGGCTGACGTTCCCGGAGTTCTGCGAGGTCGCAGGACTCGAGGCTCGATCCACGCTGACACGCTGGGTCAACGGCGAACACATTCCGGCCCGGCGGGACAAGCGTCCCTGGGAGCCCGAGCAGGTGCCCGTCGACGTCTCGCTCGGGAAGAACTACCGGCGGATCTGGGTGCCCGGCGTGCACGAGGCGTTCTGGCGCACCAGCCTCATGCGCGACAAGCTCGCCGAAATACTCGGACGCTGGCCCCGAGAGCAGGGATGGACGACAAAGGAAGGCGAACCGACACCGCGATGCGCCGAGCCGACCCGCATCGCGCCTGCCCGCCTGCAACTCGTCGCAGCCTGATCTACAGGCGTCCAGCTATGAGCGCGGCCAGCGCGACGAATACGTGCGGACTGAGCTCGCCCTTCGCCACTCGCTTTTCAACGACGACGATCACTTCATCGGGGTCCAGGCGTCGCCGACCGTCGGACGAAACGTCCTGGAACTCGCCGCGGCGGATCATGTTGCGCACGTCCTTCTCGTCGACGCGAAGGATCTGGGCCACCTCGACTGGCAAGAGCATCAGCCGAGCGGCGTCGATCGTCACGCCATCTATCGTCACGTAAGGCATGGAGTCAGTGTGCTGGCGGCGGTTGACAACTGTCGGAGGTTGAATCGAATGACTCAGGCTGACGGGTACTCCGCTCACCGAGACTCAGGCCGTCGGCTGTCCCTCTTTGCGTCATCGACAGAGAATCTAATGACGATCAGAGACAACCAACGACATTGGGTCGCGAGGCACGGCGGTGAACCGGGGCGCCACCGAGCGGACCGCTCGCAAATTTGCGCGGGGGAACATAGGCGCTTGCAGCGATAGGTAGAGGGTTGAGCAAGGCCCGATCCCTCTATCGCCTATGGCAAGCGCGCAACACCCACCGTTCGATTCGTCACCACCGAGCCCACATCTCTCGGAGCTGGGCGCCTGGGAGCGGGCACTTGCCAACGCCGTTGCCGACCGCGTTGCCCACCTGCTCTCGTCGCAGCCAAGGCATGTCGATCTCGTCGACGCCGCCGCCGTGGCCACCGCGCTCAGCGTTTCTCGTGATTGGGTCTACGCGCACGCAGCCGAGCTGGGCGGCAGACGGATCGGCCGGGGCAATCGAGGCCGGCTTCGCTTCGATCTCGACTATGTGCTCGACGCATGGCGATCATCGGAGTCCACAGGGCCAAGAGGCCAGAGTCAGCGTCCACGTAGGTCGGCAACTCAGCGAGCCAAACGGATTCCGGCGCCGTCGGAAGGCGAACTGCTCCCAATTCGCCGACCCAGAGGACGGAGGCGACGGACGGCGCGCCGGTGAGCGTCCGCGCGGCGTCTTATATTGAAAGTGGTGCCCGCAGTGCTTGCACACCCGGGCACCGTGGCACCGAGAGTTCAGACCTCCCGGGGCGCGGAGCACGCTACCAAGCCAGGCGTGCATCCCAACCTGTAGACCTGTCTCGCGGCGCCTCCAACCAAGGAGGAACCGACATGACGAGAGATACCTGATGGCACGGCCTGCGACGGGCCATATCGCCATCGATCGACGGACTGGCAGCCCGACCTTCAGCCTGCGCTTCACAGCAAACGGCAAGCGACGATACGTCAAGCTCGGCACAGCCGCAGAAGGCTGGACGCCGACGAGCGCGCATACCGAGCTTCAGAACGTGCTTGCCGACGTCCGGCGTGGCATCTGGCAGCCCGCCTCCCCGCCACCCGCTCCAGAGATCAAGGAGGATCCGACCTTCCACAAGTTCGCCACCGCCTGGTTTGAGGCGGTTCGCGGCGAACTGCGACCAAAGACGGTGCTCGACTACGAATGGCAGCTCTCTTGCCATCTGCTGCCGTTCTTTCGTGCCCACCGGCTTTCGCAGATCACCGTCCAAGAGGTCGACCGCTACCGGCAGACCCAGGTCCGCCGCGACCAGATATCGCCAAGCTCGATCAACAAGACGATCACGCGGCTCGCGCAGATCCTCGAGGTCGCCGTCGAGTACGAGCTCATCGACCGCAACCCGGCGAAGGGACGCCGACGGCGCCTGAAGGTAGCTCGCCCCGTTCCGGTCTGGCTCGACAGCGCCGAGCAGATCGAAGCGTTGCTGGACGCTGCGAGCGCGCTCGACGCCCGAGCCAGGCTCAAAGGCGGACGCGACCAGAAGGGCGGGCTCGAGTACCGCCGCGCACTGCTCGCGACGTTCCTCTTCGCCGGGCTTCGCATTGGAGAGCTGACCGACCTGCGCTGGCGAGACATCGACCTTCCCGGCAAAAGGCTCCTCGTGCAGCGCGAAGCCAAGACGGACGCCGGCGTGCGAGAAGTGGACATCCTGGCCGTGCTTCGCGGCGAGCTGACCTCGCACCATCGCAAGAGCCCGTACAGCTCGCCCGGCGACTACGTGTTCCCAAGCGCCGTCGGCACGAAGCTCGCCGAGAGCAACATCCGCCGACGGGTGCTCGACAAGGCGATCGCCGGCGCCGACGAGACCCTGACCAAGGCCCGCGAAGCGCCGCTACCCGACGGCTTGACGCCTCACAAGCTACGCCACACTTTCGCCTCGATCCTCGTCGCGCTGGGCGTCGATCCTGGCAGCATGATGGATCAGCTCGGGCATGCCGATCCTGCCTTCACGCTGCGCATCTACCGCCACGGGATGCGGCGAGACCCCGCCGCCAAGCGGCGCCTGCGGGCGCTCGTCGAGCGCAACGGATCCAGATAGCGCCAAGCTCGACGCTTCCAGGGTGATCAATACCGTGGCTCAAACGCGACGTTTAGGCAGGGAAAAGGCGGTAGCCGAGCGCAAGACCTTGGCGCTGCTCACGCAGTCCAGACGCCCGACTCCCCAAACCCCGCATGAACACAAGCGATCCGCCCCAATGCCCCCGCCAGGAGTCGAACCTGGATCCACCGCTTAGGAGGCGGTTGTCTTATCCATTGGACTACGAGGGCCAGCCGCCACCGGGCAGGGGCGGTAGCGAAAGGCTACACGCGTCCAGGCGGCGCCTCGTCCGCCAGCTGCGCGAGCGCGGCGCCGTCCAGCCGGTGGGTGATCCACTCGTCCATCGTGCGTGCGTCGAGCGCGCGATAGAAGCGCAGCGCGGGCTCGTTCCAGTCTAGCGCGGCCCATTCCAGACGCTCCCCTCCGCGCTCGCGCAGGCGCGCGGCGACACTCGCGAGCAGCGCGTGCCCGACGCCGCGGCCCCGGTGCGCGGGGCGCACGAAGAGGTCCTCCAGCCAGATGCCCGTGCTCGCGAGGAAGGTCGAGAAGGTGGGAAAGAAGATCGCGTAGCCGACCACCGAGCCGTCATTGCCCTGCGCGGCGATCAGCGCCTCGATCGCGGGGTGCGCGCCGAACAGCGCGGCGTCCAGCTGCTCGTCGGTGGCGTGCAGCTCGTGCGTCAGGTGCTCGTAATCGGCCAATTCGGCGAACATCTCCAGCAGCACAGGGACATCGTGCGGCTGCGCCGGCCGAATCAGGGGTGGCACGGGCGGGGTAGGCGGCACGGGCGCAGACGGCGACACAGGCACGGGAGGCACCACGTCTGCCGCGTCCGCGGGACCGATCCGCTCGGGGTCTTGCTCGGCACCGCTCACCGATCGGGCCGCTCGGGGTAGACGTCGTTGATCGTGCTCAGGGCGACATACGGCGCATCGGGCCCGAGCGCGGCCGCGATCGCCTCGCCCCCGCCGGCCAGGCGGTCGAGCACGCTCACCACGCCCGCTACGACAAGGCCCTCGCTACGCACGCGCTCGACCGTCTCGATCGTCGAGCCGCCCGTGGTGACGACGTCCTCGACGATCAGGCAGCGCTCGCCCGGCAGCGGCTCGGGCCCCTCGATCCAGCGCTGCAGGCCGTGCGCCTTGCGTTCCTTGCGCACGATGTACGCCCGCTCGGGGAAGCCCGCGGCGAGCGCGGCGCAGGCGACGGGGATCGCGCTCACGGGCACACCACCGACGGCGCTCGCCCGGCAGTCGCGGGCGGCGCCGGCGACGAGCGTGCCGAGCGCCGCGAACGTGTCGTGCAGCAGGATCGCGCGCTTGGCGTCGACGTAGTAGCTGGCCTTCGCGCCGCTGGTGAGCGTCACCTCGCCGATCACGAGTGCGTGCTCGCGCAGGCCCGCCAGCAAACGCGCGCGGGCGTCGGCGAGCGCCGCGGCCCGGGGGGCGGACGATGCGTTCGAGCTGTCCATAGCCCGCTCTAATCTACTGGCGTGGCCTGTACTTGGGCAGCAGGGGCAGCTCGGGGCCGAGGTCCGAGCACGCTTAGATGAGGGCAGGAAGGCCGGGATCGTGCTGCTCGGGCTGACGACGCTGCTGCGCATCGCTTCGCGCCTGGCGTGCGTGGTCGTGGTGGTCTCGTTCGCGATCTTCGCCTACGAACAGACCAGCGAAGCGTCGAGCAAGCAGCAAAACGAACTCATCGGGACGGGCGCCGACAGCAGCTCCTTGGGCGCACACAACGCGCCCAAGCGCTCGCGCGAGAACGCCGTGCACCGGGACATCGACGAAGCCGCCGAAACGCTGACCTCCCCGTTCTCTGGGATCACCGCGGGCAGCAAGAGCCAGTGGGCGGTGCGTGGCGTGGGCACGCTGATGGCGCTGATCGTCTATGGCATCGGCGTGGGCTACCTCACGCGGATGCTGCGCATCAGGGTGTAGACCCCAGTCGCGCGAGCACACAGCGGGGGTATCGCCTGCGCGGGCGTCACAGCTTCGCTATCGCAGCTTCGCTCGCCCGTGTCGATCTCGTCCGTCCGCCTCTACGCTCCCATCCACATGCCCGTCCAGATCGTGCGCGCCTGCGCACCCGCAAAAGGGTGGGTCCAGACTCAGTAGTAGACGTCGACCGGCGTGCCGATCCGCACCCACGCGTAGATTCCGGCGGCGTCGGGAATCGGCACGCGCAGGCAGCCGTGGCTGGCCGCGTAGGTGGGGACTTCGGGATAGCCGTGGATCGCGTAGCCGCGGATGAAGTAGTTGGAGTCGACCATGCCCTCCGAGTTGACCCCGGGTGTCTTCAGGTAGACCCGAAAACGGCCGAGCACGGTCGGGGTCGAGGGCTTGCCGGAGCTGATCGTGTAGATCCGGTAGACGCGCCCGCCGGGTTCGATCTCGGCAAGGACCTGCCGTGCGAGATTCGCCTCGACGTGGCGCCCGTCGCGGGGGTAGCGCACCGGGAAACGCCCCGCCCCGGAGCGCAGCAGGCGCAGGACACGCGCGTCGGTGGAGGGCACCCTCGGCAGGCCGGTGAGCTTGCGAAAGGCGATCACGGCCTGTTCGGTTCCTTCACCGTAGGTCCCGGTCAGCGGCACGAGGTAGTGCAGTGCGCGCAGCTTGGACTGCAGCAGCCACACGTCCGGCCCGCGCGCACCGGCGCGCATGTCGGGATCGACGACGCGCACGCCCGCTGCCCGAGCCGAGAAGGCGGACATCTGCGCGGTGGCGGCATGCACGCCGGCGACGCTCACGACACCGGGCCTGGCGCTCCTGTAGCCGAGCCGGAAGCGACCAGTCCCGCCGGCGGCGGGCAGCACGGCGACCGTGTCCGAGGCGACCGGGCGGCCGTCGCGCGCGAAGCGCACGACGACGCGCTGACCGGCCACGTAGGGCTTGACGACGCCGGTCACGACGAGTCGTTCGCCGGTGAGCGTGAAGGAGCGCGAGCCGCGCGCGGGAGCGGTCGCCAACGCCAGCTGCCCGACGACCGCGGCGAGGGTAGGTGCCGCGGGGGCGGCGGGCGCGGGGACCGGAATCATCTCGTCTGTCGATGCTACGCGGTGGCGGGGACGACCGGCGGCGGAGCGACAGGCGGCGGCGGGGTGATCACGCCGGCGCGCTTGAGCGCGAGCGCGAGCAGCCCGATTGCGCCCAGCGCAGCCGCCATCAACACGGGTATCTGCCAACCCCAGCCCTCCTGCGCGCCAAACGCGAGCGAGTTGTTGAGCGCATGCGCGGCGATGCACGGATACAGCGAGTCGGTGTACCAGTAGAGCAGGCACAGCCCGAAGCCGAGCGCCGCCAGCGGCATCAGGTCGGCGAGCGGCGCAGAGCTGGCGTGGACGCCGCCGAAGATCAGTCCCGTCAGGATCGCCGCCGGCCAGGGACCGGCGAGGTTGCGCAGGGCGGAGAAGATGAAGCCGCGAAACAGGAACTCCTCGCAGATCGGCGCGATTACGCAGGTGAGCAGCGCGCTGAGCAGCAGCAGCGCCGTGCCTTCGTTGGCGCCGAGCTGTTCGAGCACTTTCTCTTTCGTGCTCACGCTCAGCGCTTCGGCCCAGATCGCGCTGAAGACCAGCACGCAGACGATCAGCCCCACGATCAACAGCGCCACTTTGCGCCAGCGCACGCGCGGCGGACGCAGCCCGAACTGCCATGCGCTCACGCGGCGCCCACCAAGCCGCGCGCAGAACACGGCAGCCGCGATGAACGAGGCGTCGAGGACCACCGTGTCAGCCAGCTCGAGCCCCCCAGGCAGATGCGAGGCGGTGATGTTCGCGCCGAGCAGCGCCGCCGGTACATCCACGAACAGGCCGGCGATCTCGGCGAGCAGCAGCCCCCCGAGCAGCGCCAACGGCGCCAGCCACCATCGCCAGTTGCTAGTCGGAGCCGCCGCTTGCACGGACCGAGCTTAGGGCCTAGGCCCTTTGGGCCTGACTCGCGGTCAGCAAGTCGTTCAGCGAGCGGATCGTCGCGACCTGCGCCGCCACAGGACGCCCCTCTGGTTCGCCGATGTGCGCAGCCTCGGTGCCCGCGCGACGGAGCAACACCGGCTCGATCCCGGCGGCGCGCGCGCCGGCGACGTCGTGCGTGGGCGAGTCGCCGACGTGGATCGCTTCGTGCGCTGCGACGCCGGCCAGCGCGAGCGCCACGGCGAAGATCGCCGGGTCGGGCTTGGGCGCGCCGACGCCCGCGGAGGTGACGACTCCGTCGAGTAGCTCGGCCAGGCCGGCGCGCGCGAGCACCTCCGGCAGCGAGACGTCCCAGTTGCTGACGACCACCAGGCGCAGGCCGCGCGACCGGAGTCCGGCCAGCGCTGGGGCCGCATCGGGGTAGACCGAGAAGCGCAGCGCGGCGAGCATCGCGGCGGCGAGCCGCTGTGGCGGGAGCGCCTGCGCCACGTACGCCGGCAGCTCCTCGCGCAGCACCGCCGCACACTGCAGCCGCAGCTCGGCGAGCGAAGCGTCGTCGCGGCCCTCGTGGTGGTGTTCGCGGTAGTAGACGATCTCCGCGGCGAAGGCGCGTGCGGCCTGCTCCTCGGTGACCGCCAGCCCGTGCTCGACAGCCAGCAGGCGCGCGAGCACGGGGCCAGGAGGCGCGAGCGCCAGCAGCGTGCCCAGCCCGTCGAGCAGCACCGCGCGCTTGCCGGCGTCCACGCGCCCGGGCTCCTCAGGCAACCCAGTGCCAGGTCGCGAACTGGCCGGTGAAGAACACCAGCAGCAGCGCGCAGGCGACGAACAGCGGCGTGCGTGCGCGTGGGCGGCGCGCGAGGAACGCGCCGAGCCACATGAACAGCGGGAACAGCACGACGAGGAAGCGCGGCAGCGACATCAGCGGCTGGGCGGAGACCGGGTAGGAGAGCGGCAGCGCGAGCGCGGCGAGCACGTACGCGCCGTAGGCTGCAGGCAGGCGCCGCAGGACGCCGACGAGCGCCGGGAGCGCGGCGAGCAGGAACGCGAACAGCACGACGTTGTGGCTGGCGCTGACGAATGGGTCGCCGCCGGCGAGCGTGTAGTAGATGTGGCGGCGCTGGAAGGAGAGCAGCTGGCGCGCGCCGTCGAAGGCGGCACGCGCCGCGTCCCAGACGCCGACGTAGGGCCCCGCGAAGTGCCTGCTCCAGGCTTCCTGGGCATGGAACGGCGCCAGCGCGCTGCCGCCGGCGAGCTTGAGATAGGCGGCGTAGGCGACGACGCCGAGGGGCAGCGCGAGCAGCCACAGCGCCTCGCCGCGCAGCCTGTAGCGGATGCCCAGCAGCCACCGGCGGCCCGACGGGAAGTCCGGCGGTCGATCGGCGCGGGGGCCGTAGAGATAGAGGATCGCGACCGGCAGCGCGAGCACGAGGCCGGCGCTGCGCGTCGCGCCGGCGAGCGCGCCAAGCACGCCGACCCACGCCCAGCGGCCCTGCCGCGCGCACCAGAAGACGCCGACCGACAGCGCGAGGTAGAGCGACTCCGAGTAGACGGCCGAGAAGTAGTAGGCCATCGGCGCGAAGGCCGTGGCGAACACCGCCAGGCGCGCGGTCTCGCCGCCGCCGAGGCGCGGGGCTTCAAGCGCGGTGAGGCGGTGGATCCCGTACAGGGCGGCGGCGAGCGCGGCGAGCGAGATCAGCACTCCGGCGAGCACCGGCGGGGCCCCCAGCTCGGAAATGGCGCGCAACCCGAGCGGGTAGAGCGGAAAGAAGGCAGCGCGCGCGGAGATCGACGAGAACGCCTGCAGATCGGGCCGGTAGCCGTAGTGGGCGATGACGAGGTACCACGCCGCGTCCCAACGCGCCGCCGGCGCGGCGAGCAGGTCGCCCAGCCAGCCAAAGCCGCTGGTGGTGTGCGGCGGGTCGAACGCGTTGCGCATCGCCACCGGGCCGAACGTCACGACGGCGCCGACGCCGGCGGCCCACACGAGCGCGCGAGAGAGCCACAGCGCGCGCCAGGTATCGCGCAGCGCGGCAGCGCGCTCGGGGTCGCTCGTGGTGGTGCGCGGCCCGTCGCCGGTGCTCGCGTCGGTATTTCGCTCGGCGGTGCCACTGCCGGTGCCCGCCCCGTCGCGAGTGCTCGCGGCAGTGTTTCGCCCGGTGTCGCCCGTCCTGGCGTTCGGCCCGTCGCGGGTGCCCGCCCCACCCGGGGACCGCGCGCCAGCGCGGTCCCGTTCACTCAAAGCGGCGCTCGCGCCGGGCTGGTCGAGCGCAGTGCTCTCGGTGGCTTGCGCGGTGCTCTCGGGGGTGTCGGTCCTCATCTCGGCGTTGCGCCCCGCCCCGGACGACCTTCGCTCGCAACCGCTCGCGGAGGGCAAGATTCGGGTTCGCGGGGGCGCACTGGCAGGAAACCACACTTGCAGGCGATATTGTTCGCCACGCGTACCCGCGGCGCCCGAGGTGGCCAGGGAGCGTACGAAAGCCGGCGGTACGCCGCGGCGGGAGCTGGAGATCTCAGGTCGATGTCTCGACAAGCACGACAGCGACGCCGGCACCGGCGCGGTGCCTCACGGGCCCTGCTCGTCGTCTTGGCGACGCTCGCGACCAGCCTGGTGCTGGGCGCCGTAGGGACGGTCGCCTACGTGCTGTCGGTGGCCGATTCGGCGCCGGCGCTGAGTGGGCTGCACGAAATCGTGCTGGGCGGCTCCTCGCAGGTGTTCTCCGCCAACGGCACGCGCCTGGGCTTCATCCAGAGCGACGAGCTGCGTTCGCCGGTGAGCTGGAGCGAAACTCCGGCGTACCTCAAGAACGCGACCGTGGCGATCGAGGACCAGCGTTTCTACAAAGACGACGGCGTCGACCCGACGGGCATCTTTCGCGCAGCGGTCAAGGACCTGGTCCACGGTGAAGCGTTGCAGGGCGCCTCGACGATCACGATGCAGCTGGTGCGCAACATCTACCTCGGCGGCGACCAGCACACGCTGCGCCAGAAGATCATCGAGGCGAAGCTGGCGCTCGAATACAACAAACACCACAGCAAGCGGGCGATCCTGACGAACTACCTGAACAGCGTTCCCTACGGGACGCTTGGCGGGCAGACGGCGATCGGGGTGCAGGCGGCGGCGCGAATCTTCTTCGACAAGCCCGCCGACCAGCTCGATCTCGAGCAGTCGGCGCTGCTTGCGGGCCTCCCGCAGGCACCCTCGGAGTACAACCCGTTCCTGTACCCGGGGGCGGCGCGGCAGCGGCGCAACGAGGTGCTCAGCAAGATGGCCGAACTGCGCTACATCACCAGCGCGCAGGCGCGGGCGGCCGAACGGGCCGGCTTGGAGCTGCGGCGCGGCTACTACTACTCGGAAAAACGCGAAGCGTTCTTCTTCGAATACGTGCGCCAGCAGCTGATCGCCCGCTACGGGCGGCGCACCGTCGAAGAGGGCGGGCTGAAGGTCTACACGACGCTCAACCTGCACATGCAGGAACTCGCGCACAACGCCATCGCCGAAGTGCTCGACGAGCCCGAAGATCCGGCGTCGGCGATCGTGACGCTCAATCCGCACAACGGCGACATCGAGGCGATGGCCGAGTCCGAGAGCTACGAGCACTCGCAGTTCAACCTCGCCTCCGAAGGCCACCGCCAGCCCGGCTCGACGTTCAAGGCGATCGACCTCGCCGACGCGCTCTCGCGCGGCGTGGACCCCAACAGCACCTACTACCTCTCCCACACCCTCGACAAGGGCTGGCTGGCGAGCGATCCCGAATGGGAAGTGCACACCTTCGAGGGCACGTCGCTGAACAAGTCGATCAGCCTCGTGCAGGCCACGTTGACCTCCGACAACACGGTCTACGCGCAGCTCGCGGCCGACCTCGGCGAGTCGACGATCACCGAAATGGCCTACAAGATGGGCGTAAAAACCCACCTCAGCAACTACCCGCCCGAATCGATCGGCGGGCTGACGCTGGGTGTGACCCCGCTGGAAATGGCCGCCGTCTACGCGACCCTCGCCGACGGCGGTTGGCGCAACGCGCCGATCGCGATCACCAAGGTCGTCTTCCCCAACGGACACGTCGACTCCAGCTGGGGGCAGCCCCACCGCGTCAAGGTCCTCAGCAACGGCGTCACCGCCGAGGAGACCAACATCCTGCACCAGAACGTGCTCAGCGGCACCGCCGTGCGTTCGGCGATCGACTGCCCGACGGCGGCGAAGACGGGTACGACCAGCGCACTCGTCGACGCCTGGCTCGATGGCTACACCCCCGAATACTCGACGGTCGTCTGGATGGGCTACCCGAATAAAGACGTACCGATGACCGACGTGCACGGCGAACCCCAGCAGGGCGGCGCGCTGCCGGCTGTGATCTGGCACGACTACATGTCGGCCGTCGTCGGTACACACTGCGTCGAATTCCCCCAACCCACCGAACCGCTCGTCTACCAGCCGTTCTTCGGCAAATTCGCCACGACGGGCGAGGCGCAGGCGACTCCCGCCACCCCGGAAGCGCCCGGCGCTCCCAGCGGACCCGCGCCGGGGGCCGCCAAGCACGGGCCGCATGCGGGAGTGCGCCGCGCGCCCGGGCACGGGGAACCGGGCGCCGGTGAACCGGGCGCAGGCAGCGAACCGGGGGGCGGCGCGCCCTCGGGCACGCCCTCCGAACCGGGGGGCACCGGTCACGCGACCCCCTCCGAACCGCCAAGCGGAGCTGGAGCGACGCCCTCCGAACCGGCCGGCGCAGGTGGGGACGGCGGCGCGCAGGAACAAGCAACGGGCGCCCCGGGTCATACGCCGGGCGGCGGGGACGGCGCGGGCACTCCGGCGGGCGGCACGGCCCCGTAGGGCTGACGCTTGGTAGTTTGAACTCAAAATCCAGCACGAGGGTCTGGCGCAGGGTGTGCGCGAGACGGATGGGACGTGGAGAGTGGCCAAGGAAGACAAGGTCGAATTCGAGGGCGAGGTGATCGAGGCGTTGCCCAACGCGATGTTTCGCGTGAAGCTCGACAACGATCACGTCGTGCTGGGGCACGTGGCCGGCAAGATGCGCCGCTTCAGGATTCGCATCCTGCCGGGCGACCGGGTGCGTTGCGAGCTTTCGCCCTACGACCTCGACCGCGCACGGATCGTCTACCGGCATCGCTGAGCGCTCCCTGATCGAGGCCATCGAGCGGGAGCTGTGTTCCGCCCGTCCGGCCGCGAGCGGCGGGCCGGCGGTCGACCCCGCACAGGGACGCGTGCTGCGAGGCGTGGGCGACGACGCGGCGGTGGTGCGCGCGCGCCCGATCTGTGTGACGTCGGTGGACACGATGGTCGACGGGGTGCACTTTCGCCTGGAGGGTGGCGCAGCCGGCCAAGGGCCGGCTGGCCGGGCCCCTCTTCACCAGGCCGCGGGTGGCCCAGCCGGCTGGGCCACGCCGGCGCAGGTGGGCAGACGGGCGATGGCCGGCGCGCTTTCGGACCTCGCGGCGATGGGCGCCGACCCGGGCGAGGCCTACCTCGCGCTGGGTCTCCCGGGGGGCTTCACCGAGCGCCACGCGCTCGAGCTGGTACGCGGCGCGCAGGCGCTGGCGCAGCGCACGCGCACGACGATCGTCGGCGGCGACGTGGTCGCGGCACCCGCGCTGACGGTAACGGTGACGGCTGTCGGCTGGGCCGAGCGTGCCGAGCAGCTGGTGGGACGCGACGGGGCGCGGCCCGGGGACCTCGTGGCGGTCACCGGGCGCATCGGCGGGGCGGGGGCGGGCCTGGCTGTGCTCGAGGGGCGGGCGCCGCACAGCGATGACGCCCTGACCGCGCTGGCGCGCGTCGCGGAACCGATCCCGCGGCTCGCGCAGGGGCGTGCGCTGGCGGACGCCGGGGCGAGCGCGATGATCGACCTCTCGGACGGCATCGCCACCGATGCGGACCACATCGCCCGCGCAAGCGGAGTGCGCGTGGAGATCGATCTGGATGCGCTGCCGCTGGAGGATGGCGTGAGCGAGATCGCCGCGCAGCTGGGTGTCGCGCCGTGGGAGCTGGCGGCGGGCAGCGGCGAAGATTACGAGCTGTGCGTGTGCATCCCCCCTGCGGGGTGCACGCAAGCCGAAAGCGCGCTGCGCAGTGGCGCGGGAGCGGTGGGGATCACATGGATCGGGGTCGTCGCCGCGCTCGCGCCCGGCGAGACACCCGGTGTGCGGCTACTCGCAGACGGACGGCCGCACACGCTGTCCGGCTTCGAGCATCGTTGGTGAGATCCCTCAGAGCCGCGAGACCTCGCCGCCGGCGGCGGAGGCGGCCGCACGCCGAGCCACGCCGCCACGTGGTGCCGCGCTCACGGGTGCGGCTTCGTGCAGCGGCACGCCGACGGGCGCGACCCCGTGCAGCGGCACGCCGCCGGAGGTGGCTCCACGCAACGCCGCGCCGACGGGGGTGGCCCCACGCAGGCGGGCGTACACGAGCAGGCGTTTGGCGGCGCTGAACAGCGGCGTGCAGGCGGAGAGCACGAGCCGGCTGTAGGAGACGGGAGCGACCGCAGCACGAACGTCGACCGGCAGGACGACGCGATGGCCGGTGACGGTGTAGAGGAAGTGGGCATAGGGCATGTCCAGTTCGATGCGGTCGCCGGGGCGCAGTTCGTTGATGCGGCGGAAGGGCGCCAGCCAGGTGGTGCGGTGTCCGGCGATCGCCGTGGTGCTGCCAAGGCCGGGGAAGTGAGTTTCGGGGTAGACGCCGGGCCCCTTCTCCAGTTCGGCGGTGCCGGTGCCGTCGATCACGACGAAGTCGGCGCCGATGCGAGGGATGTGAATCGTGCCGACGGGACTGCCCGGCGCGGCGTGGCGCTGCAAGCGCCAGGCGAGGAACGCGATGCGACGCTGCTGGGAGAGCTGCGCCAACTGTGCGCTCTCGGCGGCGCTGGGCCGGGCGCGTTCAATCGCGCGCAGCGTCCCGCGGAGGTGGTCTTGCTCGAATTTGGCGTACAGCGCGGAGAGCGGCTCCTGCCAGACGAGCGTGACGCCGGCGTCGAGCAACACGAGCGCGCCGAGCGCGATCAGCGCACTGGAGAACCAGCGCGCCCAACGCCGACCACGGTGACGCTCGCCCCGACGCAGCGGCCCGTGGCCGTGCAGCAGGGGTCCCTGGCGGGTGGAACGCGAGGAGGACGGGGTGGTGAGGGTGTCGGACACGATGTGGATCCAGGCCGGGGCGATCGTCAGCGGCCACTCAGCGTGGCAGTGCGGACTCCGTGCCGCCGAGCGACCCGGGACCAGCGTACGACAGCGGCCCGCGGATCGTGACCGGATCGTGCCGGGGCTCGACGGAAGCGGCTGGTGGCGGTCCGGCGGAGCCGGCGCGCGCACTGCCCAGCGCGAGCAGCAGCGCAGCGGCGAGACATCCGGCGGCGAGGCTCCAGAGCACCGCGCCGGCGAGCCCGACGCGGCCCGAGGCGAGCAGCAGCAGGGCGGTGTGCGCAACCCCGCCGGGTCCGAGCGCGAAGTGGTGGGCGTAGAAAGCGACCAGCAACGCGAGCGGGACGGCGCCGAGCACGGCGAGCGCCACCGCGGCCAGCACCGGCGCGAGGCCGCCACGCCTGGCGGCGGGCGCCGCCGGCGCGGCGAGCAGCAGCCAGAGGTGCAGGGCGGGCACGAAGAGCAGCGCGGTGAAGGGGTCGATGGCCCACACCAGCAGAGCAAGCGCACCGAGCACGAGCACAAGCGCCGGTGCGCCGGTGGCGCCGTCGGGGATCAGCGGCAGCGCGATCCGGCGCAGCGCCGCGGGCCACAGCAGCCAGGCGAGCGCGAACAACAGGACGGCGGCGAGCGCAGCGAGCAGCGCCCCGTCGCCGAGCGGCAACGCAGCGGGCGCGACGGGCGGGCGCGGCGCGGGGAAAGCGTCGAGCGCGCCGAGGGCGAACACGAATAGGGCGCACAGCAGGAAGGGCAAGCCGCAGGCGGCGACCCAGGCTGTGGCGCGCGCGAGCGAAACACCGGAAGCGGGCGCCAGCAGGCGTTGGCGGCGCAGCCGCGCGAGGCCGTCCCCGGCGGTGAGCAGCGGCGGCAGCAGCAGCGTGAGCACGAGCAGGCTTACGGCCCACGCGGGCAGCAGCTTGCGCGCAACGGGCAGCGACGTTTCCGGCACCCCGGCGGCGCCCGGCGCGATGTCGGGCCCGGCGTCCAGCGCGTAGACGGAGGCGAGCACACCGCGACCGAGCACTTCCAGCTGGCCAGCGTTGACGGGCACGGCGGCGGCCGGGGGCAGTTCGCCGCCGGCCTGTACGAGCACGGCTGGCAGCCCGCGCGCGTTCAGCGGTCCCTGTTCCCCGGCGGGCAGCGGGAAGGTGAGCTGGGCGAGGCGTTCGAGCAGCGTGGGCGAGGCGGGGGCGCGTCCGAGCTGTGCGGCGAGCGCCTGGGCGACCGTGCGCTGCAGCAGCTCGGGGGCGCTGCCGGGAGTGTCAGAGAACGGCGCCAGCGCCGGCGGACGGGAGGATGCGGCGGCGAGGTCGCCGAGCACGATCGCACAGTCGACGGGCCCGTCGGCCCAGGCGGTTGCGTGCGCGGCGAAGTCGGCGGCGCCGGCGTTGCCGCCGGAGCCGCCGCTGGTGGAGACGAGCACGATCGTGCGCCGGGTCTCGCTCGTGGCAAACACGCGCGCGAGCGCCAGTAGGACGGCGGTGGCGGACAGTTCGCTGCGCGCCGCAGCGGAGGCGGCGTCGCGGTGGGCGACGATCACGATCGCGCCGGCGCCGGTCGTCCCGGCGCGACGGGCGACCACCGTGCGCAGTGTGCGCCGGCCGGCGATCGTCTGCGCTTCGGAGGAGCTTTCCTGGACGGTGAACCCTCCGTTCGCCATCCCGCCGAGACTGCGCAGCTCGCCGGCGATGTACGCGGCGAGCGCGAGATCACCGGCGCTGCCGGGCCTGCGACCGGGATAGAGCGTGGCGAGCTGCTGCGATTCGGCGAGCGCGTGCGCGCCGGCGAAAGCGTCGGGCGCGAGAGTGGAGGTGAGCGGGGCCGGCCGATCGGCCAGCGAGAAGCCTGCGATCGCCAGCGCGAACAGCAGCGGCAGGAAGGCGGCGCGATAGATACGTACGTTGAGCACGCTCGCAAAGACCATAATCGCTGAGCAACATGTCGGAAACTTCCCAGAGGCAGACGGCGGCCCGCGCTTCGCGCATCCTGCTCGTGGACGACGAGCGCGCGATTCTGACGCTGCTGTCCTACCCGCTGCGCAAGGACGGCTACGAGGTCGTGCAGGCAGCCGACGGCAGCGAGGCCTTGAACCACTTCGCCGAGCGCCACTTCGATTTGGTCGTGCTCGACGTGATGATGCCCAAGCTCGACGGCCTGGAGGTCTGCAGGCGGCTGCGCGCGCAGAGCGCGGTGCCGATCATCATGCTGACGGCGAAGGCCGAGGAGATCGACAAGGTGCTGGGCCTCGAGCTGGGCGCCGACGACTACATCACCAAGCCGTTCTCGATGCGCGAGTTTCGCAGCCGCGTGAAAGCGGCGTTGCGGCGCGCCGAGATGGCGGCGCCGGTGGGCGGCGCAAGCGGGGCGGCCGACCAGGACGACGAGCAGCCGCTGCACGCGGGGGAGCTGACGATCGACTTCGCCAAGCGTTCGGTACGCGTGCGCGGCGAGCACGTGCAGACGACGTTCGTGGAGTTCGAGATCCTCAGCGCGCTGGCGCTGAGCCCCGGCAGGGTGTTCACGCGCGACGTGCTGCTGGCGCGCATCTGGGGCGACTCGGCGTACCGCGACCCGCGCACGATCGACGTCCACATCCGCCACCTGCGCGAGAAGCTGGAGCGCGACCCGAAGGAGCCGGAGTACCTGTTCACGGTACGCGGCGTGGGCTACAGGTTCCGCGACGACGAGCGATGACGCTGCTGCCTTCCGGCCGGCAGGGTTTGCAGGGGGCTGCGTCACGGCAGGCACGGGGCGCAGCACAGACGCCGGGGGAGCCCTCCTCGCGCAGGGGACGCGTGCGGCGCACGCCGGGGCCGCCGGCGCACGCGCAGCGTCCGCGGGGGCTGCGCTCGATCAAGTACCGCCTGGCGCTGCTGTTCTTCGCGGTGACGTTCGTCGCGCTCGCGGTGGCCTACGTGTACGTGACGCCAACGCTCGGAACGGGCCTGCGCGAGCAGAAGCTGCGGTCGCTGGCGATCGCAGCGCAGGCCTACTCGCGCCGGCTGCAGGGCGCGCTGGCGGGGCGGGCGCCGCGGTTGGCGACGGCCCGCGCGGTGCACCACGCGGGCCAGCTCTCCAACGACCGTGTGACGCTGCTCGGCGTCAGAGGCTCGCGGCGGAGCTTGGTGACGTTCTACATCGACGACTCCTCGGCGCAGGTCGCGGGCGAGCGGGTGGGCACGCTGAGCTTCCCGATCGCCGCTCGCGTGGCGCGCGCACGACGGCTGCTGACGGCGACGGAGTCGAGCGCCGACGGGCCGGTCGGCGAGGCCGCCAAGCCGCTGTTCGACCAGGGGCAGGTGGTGGAGGTGGCGGTCTTCTCGGGGACGCTCAGCGATGTCGAGCGCAGCGTCGCCGCGATCCGCGAACGGATGCTGCTGGCGGGCGCGATCGCACTGGCGCTGGCGACCGCAACGGGCTATCTGCTGGCGCGCGCGATCAGCCTGCGCGTGGGGCGCTTGGAGGAGGGGGCGTGGCGAGTCGCCGAGGGCGACTTCGGCGCGCACTTCGCGGTCGACTCCGAAGACGAGCTGGGGCAGCTGGCGCGCGCGCTCGACTCGATGCAGCGCCAGCTCGCGGAGCTGGACAGCGCGCGCGAGCGGTTCATCGCGACGGCCTCGCACGAGCTGCGTACGCCGATCTTCTCGATCGGAGGCTTTCTGGAGCTGATCCAGGACGAGGAGCTGGACGAGCAGACGCGCCGCCAGTTCCTGGGCCAGGTACGCACGCAGGTGGAGCGTCTGGGGCAGCTGGCGACGGGGCTGCTGGACCTCTCGCGTCTGGAGGCGGGATCGCTGGAGCTGCGCTCGGAACGGGTCGATCTGGCGGAGATCGCGCGGATGGTGAGCGCCGAGTTCATTCCGGCGCTCAGCCAGCACGGCTCGGAGCTGCGTCAGCGGATGGCGCACGCCCCGGCGCCGGCCGTGTGTGACCCCGAACGGGTGGCGCAGGTGCTGCGCATCCTGATCGACAACGCGATCGCGCACACGCCACACGGGACGGTGATCGTGGTATCGGTGGCCACCGCCGAAGGGCGAACGCGGCTGGCGGTGCGGGACTTCGGTCCGGGGATCGCCGCGGACGCGCGCGAACGGATATTCGAGCCCTTCTACACCTCCGACGAGAGCCAGGGGTCGGGCTTGGGACTGGCGATCGCGCACGAGCTGGCGGAGCGGATGCAGGGCGCGCTGACGCTCGAGTCGACACCGGGGCGCACTGTGTTCACGCTGACGCTGCCGGCATGAACGACTCTCCGGGGGCGCGTTAGCTATCGTGCGCGCGTGCTCCAGCCCGTCGCCGTCGGCACCAAGACGCTCGCTGACTACACGCACATCTGCGGGCGGGACCTGATCGAGGAGATCCGCGAGCTGGCGGAGCCGCTGAAGGGCAGCCGCGTGGTGCACATCTCGGCGACAGCGTTCGGGGGCGGGGTCTCGGAGATCCTCTACACGCTGGTGCCGCTGATGCGCGACGTCGGCCTGGACTGCGAATGGCAGGTGATTTACGGGCGCGAGGAATTCTTCAACGCGACGAAGCTGATGCACAACGCGTTGCAGGGCGCGCCGCAGGACCTCGACGAGGAGCAGTGGGCGACATGGCTGCGCTACAACGAGATGAACGCGCGGGAGCTGACGGGCGAGTGGGACGTGTGCCTGGTGCACGACCCGCAGCCGGCAGCGCTGTACAAGCTCGTGCCGGAGAAGGCGCGAGGGTGGGTGTGGCGCTGCCACATCGACCTTTCGACGCCCAATCCCGAGACGATCGCGCGGCTGCTGCCCTACGTCGAAGACTATCCGGCGACGCTGTTCCACATGCAGGACTACGTGCCGCCCGGGCTGCATGGCAGCGTGCACGTGGTGCCGCCGGCGATCGACCCGTTGACGCCGAAGAACATGGCGCTTTCGCCGGAAGACGCGGCGTACGTGTGCGGTCAGTTCGGGATCGACGTCGATCGGCCGTTGATGTGCCAGGTCTCGCGTTTCGACCCGTGGAAGGACCCGCTGGGAGTGATCGACGCGTATCGGATCGTCAAGGAGCAGCTGCCCACGGTGCAGCTGGCGCTAGTGGGGTCGATGGCCAGCGACGACCCGGAGGGGTGGGATTTCTTCAACGCGACGATCGCGCACGCGGACGGCGACAGCGACGTGCACATCCTGAACAACTTCAACAACGTCGGGGCGATCGAGGTCAACGCGTTCCAGTCGCACGCGGACGTCGTGATCCAGAAGTCGACGCGCGAGGGCTTTGGGCTGACGGTGGCGGAGGCGATCTGGAAGGCGCGACCGTTCATCGGGGGGAGGGTCGGGGGGATTCCGCTGCAGGTGGAAGACGGCGTGACGGGCTTTCTGGTGGGCGGCGCGGAGCAGTGCGCGCAGCGGACGCTCGAGATCCTTGGTGACCCGGCGCTTGGCAAGTCGTTGGGGCGCCGTGGCAAGGAGCACGTGCGAGCGCACTTCCTGACGCCGCGCTACCTGCGCGACTACTTGAAGATCTTCCACGAGCTGCGCGAGTCATGAGCGACGCACCGGCACTGCGGGCTCCGCTGGTGCTGGTGTCCAACCGGGGTCCGGTGACGTTCGGTCCCGGCGGCGAGGTCCAGCGCGGCTCGGGAGGTTTGGTGACGGCGTTGACGGGGCTGGCCTCGCACCGCGAGGCGGTGTGGATCGCCTCGGCGATGAGCGACGGCGACGTAAGGGTCTCGCGCGAGCACGGCGGGCGCGCGTTCCCGGTGCGCTCGCCGGCCGGCGGCGAGTACCAGGTGCGCCTGGTGGCCAGCGACGCGGAGGCGTACGACCGCTTCTACAACGTGTTCGCGAACCCGATGCTGTGGTTCATCCAGCACTACCTGTGGGACCTGTCCAACGCGCCGGACATCCGCCGGCCCGAGATCGAGGCATTCGAGTTCGGTTACAACGTCGTCAACGAGGACCTCGCACGGGCCGTGGTGGAGGAGCTGGACGGCAGCGAGGAGCCGGTGGTGATGGTGCACGACTACCACCTGTACACGCTGCCGGCGCTGGTGCGCCAAGCGCGCCCCGACGCCTTTCTGCACCACTTCATCCACATTCCCTGGACGCAGTCGGACGCGTGGCGGGTGCTGCCGTCGCGGATCCGCGAGGAGATCTTCGCGGGGCTGCTGGCGAACGACATCATCGGCTTTCACACGCGCTCCTATCGACGCAACTTCCTGCAGTGCTGCCGCGACCTGATGGACCTCGCGGTGGACTTCGAGCGGGGCGTGGTGCGCTTCGGCGAGCGCGAGGTGTGGGTGCGGGCGTATCCGCTGCCGATCGACCACGAGGCGACCAGACGGATTGCGCAGGGGCAGCGCGTGCGCGAGCTGGAGCGCGAGCTGCTGGCACGCCGGCGCGACTTCTTGATTCTGCGCGTCGACCGGGCGGACCTGTCCAAGAACGTGCTGCGCGGCTTCTCGGCGTTCGACCTGTTCCTCGAGCAGCACCCGGAGTTCTCCGAGCGGGTGACGTTCATGGCGCAGCTGATGCCGTCGCGCACAGACGTGCCCCAGTACGCGGAGTACCTGGAGCGGATCGAGGCGCTGGTGGCGGTCGTCAACCACCGCCACGGCACGCCCGACTGGATGCCGATCCAGCTGAAGCTGCGCGACGACCTGGAGGAGGCGATGGCGGCCTACCGGCACTACGACGTGCTGCTGGTCAACGCGATGTTCGACGGCATGAACCTGGTCGCCAAGGAGGGCCCGATCGTCAACGAGCGCGAGGGCGTGTCGATCCTCTCGGAGAACACCGGCGCGCACGAGGAGCTCGGGGAGTTCGCGCTGTCGGTCAACCCCTTCGACATTCAGGAGCTGGCGGACTCGATCCACGCGGCGCTGACGATGGCGCCCGAGGAGCGGCGGCGGCGCGCCCGCGGCCTGGCGCAGATCGTGACCTCACGCGATCCCGGCGACTGGATCGACGAGCAGCTGGCGGACATCCGCGCGAAGGCCGGGTGAACAGGGGCGCGGTGGGACAGGGATTTCGATTGGGACCGCTTCGCGGTCCCGTGGTGGGGGCGCAACCGCACGTGCCGGCGGGCGCGTGAGGAGGCGCCGCCGGGCGCGACGCGGGCGCGGGTGGCCCGCGTCGCACGGGCGCCGGGGCCACGCGCTGTTATCATCCGCCGCCGCGCGCCGCCGGGCGCGCGTTCACCGATGACGCTGCCTGCGCCGACATACGATCTGGTCCTGATGCTCGACGCCGAGGCGCAGGAGGATGTGCGCGCGAAGGTGCTCGCGGAGACGAGCGAGGCGATTGGCGCGCAGGGAGAGCTGCTGCGTCACGACGTGTGGGGCGATCGCGCGCTGACGTACCCGATCGAGCACAAAGCTACGGCCGAGTATCACCTGATGCAGTTCCATGCGAGCACGCCCGAGCTGCTGCGCGGTTTGCAGCGCTCGCTGCACATCGCCGATGGCGTGGTGCGCTTCCGGATCGTGAAGCTCAAGCCGGGCACGCCGGCGGCCCCGGACATGCAGGCCGGTGCGGCCGCGGTCAGGGCCGCCGAGGCTGGCGCAGAGGCGCAGCCTGCGCACGAGCCGGCCTGATCGGCATGCGTCCGTAACGCCTGTGCGGGGCGGCGTAATAGACTGCAGATGGTGAACACGGTCGATGGAAACCGTGACGGCCAGGCGAGCAGGACCGACGTGCTGCGCGCTTCGCCGCCGATGTTCGAGTCACGGCTGCTGGACTTCTTCTCGCGCGTGCACCCGGTGGTGCCCGTGCTGGTGTTCGTGCCCGTGATCGCGCTGATGGCCGGGTGGAGCCTTTCGGAGGTGAGCGTCGTCGCGACGGTCGGATTGGCGCTGGCGGGCTATGCGCTGTGGACGCTGTTCGAGTACTGGCTGCACCGGCTGGTGTTCCACTTCGAGCCAGAGGCGGGGATCGGGGCGCGGCTGCACTGGATCATCCACGGCATCCACCACGAGCACCCGAACGACCCGCTGCGCCTGGTGATGCCGCCGGCGGTGAGCGTGCCGCTTGCGGCGCTCGTGTTCGGGGCGCTTTATCTGGCCTGCGGCGACCGCTATGCGCCGGGTATCGCAGCGGGCTTCTACGCCGGCTACCTGGTGTACGACATGCTGCACTACTACCTGCACCACTTCACGCCGCGGGGGCGCCTCGGGCGGGTGCTGCGCGAGCGCCACATGCGCCACCACTTCCAGGACGACACGCTGGGTTTTGGGATCAGCGCGCCCTACTGGGACGAGATCTTTCGGACGTCTTCCCGCAACCGCAACGCGCGTGAGCGGGCGGACGCGGCGGGCGGCGCCGGCTGAGCCGGAGACCTGGCGAGGAGCGCACGGCGCAGACATGCAGGGGGCTGTTGGCGGGGCCTGCTGCGCAAGCTCCGCGCCCGCAATGTGCGGCATCGGGGGCTGGCGCGCGAAAATTGCGCCCGCAGCCCGGGTTAGACTCGGCCGAAACCTCAAACACAGCTGCAAGACGAGTCCACCGCGACGAGCGCGTCGTGCGGGACAGCGGAAAGGAAGCGCGAAAGACATGGCTGCCACCAACATCAACCGGGTCGTGCTGACCGGAAATCTGACGAAGGACCCGGAGCTGCGTTCGCTGCCCAGCGGCACCGCGGTCTGCGAGCTGCGGATCGCGTGCAACACGCGCCGCAAGAACGGCGCGACGGGCGAATGGGAGGACAGGCCCAACTACTTCAACGTGAAGGTTTGGGGCACGCAGGGCGAGAATGTCGCGCGCTTCCTCAGCAAGGGCCGCCCGGTGGCGATCGACGGGCGCCTGGAATGGCGTGAGTGGGAGTCCCAGGACGGCGCAAAGCGCCAGGCAATCGATATCATTGCCGACTCGGTGCAGTTCCTGGGCTCACGCGAAGATTCCGCCGGAGGCGGTTTCGCGGGAGGTGGAGCCCCCCAGGGAGGCGAGATCGCGGTCGACGAGCGCGACTACCAGCCCGCACCGGTCGGCGCGCCGGCAGGCGACGACGACATTCCGTTCTAGGTAGTTTCAAGAGATCCCCGGCAGTACCATCCATCGGCACCAACGAGACATCACAGCGAGGTAGACGGCAGTGGCAAAGGCACGGCGTGGCAAGCCGACAAGACGGCGGGATCGCAAGGGCACGACGAGCGGCGGGCGGCGCAAGCCCTGCCAGCACTGCCGCGACAAGGTCGAGCAGGTCGACTACAAGGATGTCGCGTCGCTGCGCAAGTTCGTCTCGGAGAAGGGCAAGATCCGCTCGCGGCGGATCACGGGGGCCTGCCGGCGCCACCAGGGCCAGATCGCGCGCGCCGTCAAGCGCGCACGGGAGCTGGCGCTGCTGCCGTACGTGAACGAGGGCGGCCGCGAGGACAGTCCTCGTCGCGAGCGCGGCGACCGCGATCGGGGTCGGTGAGCTGTGGAGGCGATTCTGCTCGAGGACGTCGAGGAGCTTGGCGAGCAGGGGCGTGTCGTCGAGGTCTCCAAGGGGTACCTGCGCAACTACCTGCTGCCGCGCAAGCTCGCTCAGCCGGCGACGCGCGGCGCGGTGGAGGCGGTGCGCCGCCGCCAGGAGGCCGAGGAGCGGGCGGCGCGCGAATTCGTGGAGCGGGCGCATGAGAACGCGGGCCTGCTGAACAAGACCGTGCTCACGATTCCCCAGCAGGCGGGCGCAGACGGCCGGCTGTTCGGGTCGGTCACGGCACAGGACGTGGCCGACGCGATCCGGGAGGCGCGGGGCATGCGGCTGGAGAAGCAGAACGTGCACCTGCCGGAGCCGATTAAGAACGTCGGCACCTACATGGTCGTGGTGGACGTCGTGGATGGTGTCACGGCCACGGTCAAGACGATGGTGGTGCCCAAGAAGTAGAAGGAACTGGGAGCCGGTGCCGGAGAGCGGGCGGCTCCGAAGCAGGCCTCCCTGCGTGCGCCCGCCGCCGCGTTTGCGAACATGTGTTCGTGCCCCCGATTTTCTCCCCAGCTAGCGGCTTGGCGCCGCTGACGCGAGCAGTGCCCGATCTAGACTCGCCCAGGCGATGAGTCCTACGTCCCCTTCCACCAACGGACGCCCCGGCGCGAGCAACGGCGTGGCCTCTGCCGCGAACACGGGGGCGATCACGCCGCCGCACAACCTCGACGCCGAGCAGTCGGTACTCGGCGCGATCTTGCTGTCGGACCGTTCGCTGTATGCGCTGGTGATCGAAGAGGGGCTGCGCCCGGAAGATTTCTACCGCGAGCGCCACGGGCTGATCTACGAGGCGATGCTGGCGCTCTACAACGAGAGCGAGCCGGTCGACGTGCTGACGGTAACCGACCGCCTGCGCGAGGCCGGCAAGCTCGAGGATGCCGGTGGCGCGGCCGTCGTCGACGAGCTGACGGGCGTCGTGCCCGCTGCGGGACACGCGCGGCGCTACGCGCAGATCGTGCGCGAGCAGGCGCTGCTGCGGCGGCTGCTGGCAAGCACGTACGAGATCCAGGCGAGCGTGCTCGAGCGCGAGGCGCCGCCGCGGGACCTCGTCGAGCAGGCCGAGAAGGCGATGCTCGAGGTGGCACGCGACGATCGCCAGCAGGACTTTCGCGCGATCGAGGACGTGCTCCACGAGGAGCTGGACAAGCTGCACCGTTTGTCGCTCGAAGGAACCTCGCTCACGGGCACGCCGTCGGGCTTCAAGGACCTGGACGAGATCACCGGCGGCTTTCAGCCAGGCAACCTGATCATCATCGCGGCGCGCCCGGCGATGGGCAAGAGCGCGCTGGTGTGCAACATCGCCGAGAACGCCGCGGTCCAGCACAAGCGGCCGGTGGCGCTGTTCTCGCTGGAGATGGCCGAGGCCGAGCTGGCCCAGCGCTTTGTGGCCTCGCAGGCGCGGATCAAGGGCGAGGAGCTGCGCAAGGGCCGGGTCGCCGAGCAGCGCTGGCCGAAGATCCTCTCAGCCAGTCAGCGCCTGGCGGCGGCGCCGCTGTGGGTGGACGACTCCAGCGACGTGGGGATGTTGGAGATCCGCGCAAAGTCACGGCGGCTGCACAGCCAGTGCGAGGGAGGGTTGGGCCTGATCATCGTCGACTACCTGCAGCTGATGCGCACCGAGAGCCGCTACGACAGCCGCGTAACCGCGGTCGGCGAGCTGAGCCGGGGCCTGAAGATCCTCGCGCGCGAGCTGGGCGTGCCGGTGATCGCGCTCTCGCAGCTGAGCCGTGCAGTGGAGACTCGCCCTGACAAGAAACCCCAGCTGTCGGACCTGCGCGAGAGCGGGAACCTCGAGCAGGACTCGGATCTGGTGATGTTCATCTACCGCGACGAGTACTACGACGAGAACTCCGAGCGCCCCGGCGAGGCGGATCTGATCATCGCCAAGCACCGCAACGGAGCGGTCGGCAAAGTGACGCTGACCTTCCAGAAGGAGTACCCGAAGTTCATGAACTACGCCGGCGAGCGCTACGCGCAGTGAGCCGCCTGCGTCTCCTGCGCCAGGTCCTACGCACGGAGCGACCCGCGCGCGCCGGTGTGCGCCACCGCCGGCACCCAGGCGCGCCCTAAACTCATAGCCGCATATGCCCGGAATAGTCATAGTGGGAGCCCAGTGGGGCGATGAGGGCAAGGGCAAGATCGTGGATCTGCTCGCCGAGCACTCCGATGCGGTGGTGCGCTTTCAGGGCGGCAACAACGCCGGGCACACGATCGTGCGCGATGGGGAGGAGTGGAAGCTGCACTTGATCCCGTCGGGCATCCTCTATCCGGGCAAGCGTTGCGTGATCGGAAACGGTGTCGTGATCGACCCCAAGGTGCTGATCGACGAGCTGGACGCGCTGCGCGCGCGGCGGATCGACGTGAGCGGCCTGCGGATCTCGGCGAACGCGCACCTGATCATGCCCTACCACCTGCTGCTCGACTCCGCCGGGGAGGCCAAGCTGGGGCGTCTGCAGATCGGAACGACGCGGCGGGGAATCGGGCCGTGCTACGCGGACAAGGCGGCCCGCTTGGGAATTCGTGTGCAGGATTTGCTCGACGAGAAGATCCTCAAGAAGAAGATCGTGGCGGCGATGGAGCCCAAGCGTCTGTCGCTGCGGCCGTTCGAAAAAGACCCGACGCTCGATCTGCGCACGATGACCGAGGAGTACCTGACCTACGGACACCGCCTGGAGCAACACATCGCCGACACGGCGCGATTGATGTGGGAGCTGCTCGACGGCGGGGGACGGGTGATCTTCGAGGGGGCACAGGCCACGATGCTCGACATCGACCACGGGACCTACCCATTCGTGACCTCGTCGAACCCGGTGGCCGGCGCTGCGTGCGTCGGGGCGGGGGTGGGGCCAAAAGACATCGACGAGGTGTGGGGAGTGGCCAAGGCGTATGCGACACGCGTGGGCGCGGGCCCGTTTCCGACCGAGCTGGAGGAAGAGATGGGCGAACGACTGCGGGTTCGCGGCGGCGAGTTCGGCACGACGACGGGCCGCCCGCGACGCACGGGCTGGCTCGATCTCGTCGCTTTGCGCTACGCCGCGCGGCTGAACTCGCTGTCGGCGCTGGCGATCACCAAGCTCGATGTGCTGTCGGGACTGGATCGCATCAGGGTGTGCACTAGCTACAGAGGTGGCGAGGGGGCGGAGTTCGACAGCTTCCCCTACCACCAGACCGTGCTGCACCACACGAAAGCGCAGTACACCGAGCTGGACGGCTGGAGCGAGGACATCGGCGAGTGCCGCACATTCTCGGACCTGCCGCGTGGCGCGCGGGAGTACTTGGACTTCATCACCGAGCACAGTGGCGCGCCGGTGACGCTCGTAGGGGTCGGCCCGGGCCGCGACCAGGTGATCTGGACCGATGCGGGGCGACAGACGCTCGCTTCGCGTAACGGCGGGCCGCCGGCCTGAGAGGAAGGACCCACAGCGTCAGAGAGGCCCGCAGTGTCAGAAGCCCGCGGCGTCAGCCGCAGCTCGTCGCTGCCGCGACCGCCGGCCCTGCGCTTTCGGGGCCCGGAAGATCGCGTTCGAGCAGGCCCACCAAGGCGGCTACGACACGCGGGTCGAACTGGGTGCCGGCGTTGGCCCGCAGCTCGGCGATGGCAGCGGGCAGCGGCATGGCGCGCCGGTAGGAGCGCGTGGTGGTCATCGCGTTGCAGGCGTCGCAAGCCGAGACGATCCGCGACTCCAGTGGGATCGCCGTTTCGTGCAGACCGTCGGGATAGCCGCCGCCATCCCAACGCTCGTGCGAGGATCGCACGATCTCGCCGACCTCGCGCATGAAGCCGCCGACGCGCTCGAGCATCTTCTGACCCTCGACGGTGTGCGTCTTGATGATCGCCCACTCGTGCTCGTCCAGCGCCCCGGGCTTGTTGACGATCTCCTTCGGGACCGCGATCTTGCCGACGTCGTGCAGCAGCGCGCCGAACTCGACGTTGCGCCGGCGCGAGGCGTCGAGCCCCAGCTCGTCGGCGACGGCGAGCGCCAGTTGGACGACGCCCTTGCAGTGCTCGCCGGTGTATGCGTCGTCGGCCTCGACGACGTCGCCGAGCACGAGCGCGGTACCGCGGTAGGCATCGCCAAGCTCGATCAGCTGCTCCAAGCGTGCGCGCCGCTCCTTGGAGAAGAGTCGCAGGATGCCGAACAGCGGGGCGACCAGGAGCACCGCCCATTGGTGGCGGGTGCCAGCAAGCGCGACGACGAGCCCGAGTGGGGCGAGGGCGACGTCGATCAGGTAGACCTCGCGCACCTCGCGTGCGAGGTCGCGCACCGCGATTCCGCCGCAGAGCCGCTCGCGCAGCGCGTTGACGGCGAAGTCGCCGGAGAACTGCGCGAGTAGTGCCAGGACCAGGATTGCGGGTCGTGTGTCGGGGCGCGGTTCGCCTGCGAGCCAGAGCACTGCCGCAGGGCCAAGCGCAAACCAGCTGTTGGCGGGCACTGAGAGCAGGCGGCTGGCGGCGACGCGCCTGCTCAGCACGTCGGGGAGCATCCCGAGCGCGAGGGCGAGCGCAACGAGCGCCGGCGCGAGCGCGACGGGAACGATGAACAGCATCGGCACGAAGACGGCCTGGGTGGGGACCGTGAAGCCCGAGCCGACGTCGATCCGGATGTGCCCGGCGGCGGCGAGCGCCAGTACGTAGAGCGCGACGATCGGCACCGAGGGCGAGCGTGCGCCGCCGCCGGCGAGGGCCAGTGCAAGCGTGAGGCAGAGAAAGACGCTCCCGACGAGCAGTTCGCCGCGTCGCTCGGCGAGGTCCATGCGCTGCCCCTGACGCTGGAAGGCCGTCCGGGCGCGTTCGGACTCGATGATGGCGTAGGCGGACACTGCATGACCCCTGTCTGTCCCGGGTACGTCAGACCCCCCAGCCGTGTATCGCCAGGTGAGCGCAGCCGCTTGAGGGAGCCGCGCGGCCTTCACACCCACGCTCAGCGGACGGCCGGCACACCGGCCGTCAAGGTGTTTTATTCACCGAAATTACGGACGCTCACCGGTCGATAATCGCGAGAGTGGAACTTGGCTCCGAATCGTGTTCATATATGCGTCCAACGACAGTCGCACCATGGCCACAGCGGCCGGACGATGACGACGAGTTTGCCAGCAACTACGCGAAAACAAACCTGATAAAGGCATACTCGCCGCGAGGCGGGGACGCAAAGCCAGAGGTCTCTTGCGGGAGATGGCTCAGCTGCCAGTAGCTCATGGAGGCTTTTGTGTTCCTGCACCCGTCGCAACTACTCGCTCCCCCGCAGCGCTCCACAGCGCAGCGCCCTTTTGGCTCGGGCTCGTCTTCGTCCGCAGCGCCCGGCTCTCGCGCAGCGCCCGGCTCTCGTTCCGCACAGTCGCTCGCCGGCGAGCAACACTCGCGCGTTCGTACCCGCGTTGTCGCGCTCGTGGCGCTGCTCGGCGCCGGTTTACTGGTGTCTGCGCTGACTGCCGCCGGAGCACAGGCTGCCCTCGTGAGCACCGGTGCGTGCAACGAAGCGCAGCTGTCGGAGCCCTTCGCGCAGTACGGCGACACCAATCTCTACGAGTTGGTGCCGCAGGGCAACTTTGCCACGACGCCCTCGCAGTGGACGCTGAGCGGCGGAGCGCAGCGTACGAGCGGAGGCGAATCCAACGGCGCCGGTGGAGCGGTTGGCGAGCAGTCGCTCACGCTGCCGGCGGGAGCGACTGCGCAGTCCCCCTACGTGTGCGTCAACGCGAGCTACCCGACGTTCCGCTTCTTTGTGCGCAGCGACAGCGGCCTGCTGCCGATCCTGACGGCCGAGGTGGTCTACCGGACACTGCTGGGCCCCGTTGCGCTCCCGCTGGGCGTGGTGACCCCAGGCGCCAGCTGGCAGCCGACGCCGCCGTTGTTGACGGCCTCCGTCGTGGCGGGCATCTTGACGGGCGGCACGGCACAGGCGGCGCTGCGCTTTACGGCGTTGACGGGCGGCGTGCAGGTCGATGACGTGTACATCGATCCGCGCATGCGCTGAGCGCGGCCGCCGGCACCGTTAGCGGCCCGCACGACGGCGGGGCGCGCAGAGCACAGCTGTGAAGGGGCGTGGGGAGCGCAAGGGACGGAGCGCTCCCCACGCCTCCCACGTCACCCACGTCACCCACGTCACCCACGTCACCCGCAAGAGTTGGCACGGTGGACTAGTGTTATAGTATACTAGGCCTATGAGAGAGCTAGTGTCGGGTCGAGGATCGATGCGCAGGTGTACGTCGTGTCGGTCGATCTAGCGCACCCGGCCAAGCCGGCTGAGGGCGGCGGGCGGGGACGGCGCGAGAGCAGCGCCGGACAGGCGCTGCGGCCGGCTCGAGAGGCCGTGGTGGAAGTCGGCGACATGGTGTTGCTCACCGGCCGCACAATCGCCTTGGCGGTGCGTCCGCCGTATTGCTACGGCGAGGAGCTGGTCTCGCAGTTCCTCTTCGCGCTGCGCCTGTGCTGGTTTCCACTGCTCATCTCGACGGTCGCCTTCGGCTACGAGGCTCCGGGCCTGCAGGCCGCGAACTTCCTGACGCTGTTCGGCGCGCTCGATCGATTGGGGTCGTTCTTCGTGCTCGCCTCCGTGCGCGAAGCAGGTCCGTTCATCGACGCGGTCGTGCTCGCCGGCGTCGCGGGGACGGCGATCACCGCCGACCTTGGCGCACGCAAGATCCGCGAGGAGCTGGATGCGCTGCAGGTGCTGGGGGTGGATCCCGTCAAGAACCTGGTTGTGCCCCGGTTCCTGGCACTGATGCTCGCGACGGGACTTTTCGACCTCTATTCGCTGTTGTTTGGCATCTTCGGCGGCATTCTCACCACGGTGCTATACCGCGAGCCGCTGGGGCCTTTCTGGGCGACGCTCTTCGCGAATGCGTCGAGCACCGATCTGTGGGGGTCGGTGCTGAAGACCACGGCCTATGGCGCGATCATCGCAATCGTCTGCTGCTACAAGGGCATGGCGGCTTCAGGCGGTGCGCAGGGCGTGGGGCGAGCCGTCAACCAGGCGATCGTGGTCACGTTCCTCGGGTTGTTCGCGTTCAACTACACGTTCACGCAGTTGTTGCTCGCAACGCATCCGCAGATCCTGGTGCCGCGATGAACGAATGGCTCGAGATTCCCCGCGACTGGCTCGGCACGGCAGGCGAGCTGGGACTCTTCATCCGCGAAACGCTCGCGCGCATCGTCGGGCTGCAGGTGCTGCACTTCTTCGGCGAGACGCTGCGCCAGGCGGGCATCTTGATCGTCTCCTCGACGCTGGTCATCTGGGGCCTGATCTTCTTCATCGGCCTGCAGTGCGGGATCCTCGGCGCCTACCTGCTGGAGGGCGTGGGCGCGCCTGCCTATGCAGGCGTCTTCACCGCCTGGTGCGACCTGCGCGAGCTGGTGCCGATCGTGTTCGGCTACATGATGGCGGCGAAGGTCGGCACGGGGATCGTCGCGGAGATCGGTGCGATGCGGATCTCCGACGAGATCGACGCGCTCGAGGTGATGGGCATCGACTCGCTCACCTTCCTCTGCGCGACGCGACTGCTGGCGGCTTGGATCGTGTTGCCGTTCGTGTACCTGAGCGGTGTCGGCGGCGCCTTTCTCGCCTCCTTCCTGGCGGTGGTGATGCAGGTCAAAGTTGTCTCTGCCGGCGGCTACTTCCTGATCTTCTGGCAGTTTCAGAATCCACCGGACTTTCTCTACAGCACGATCAAGGCGATGGCGATGGCGACTGCAATCGTGCTCGTCGGCTGCTACTACGGCTACACTGCCCGTGGCGGACCGGTCGGAGTGGGCACGGCAACTGCGAAGTCGATGGTGCTCAATCTCGTGCTCGTACACCTGATCGGGATGCTGGGGACGGAGATCTTCTGGGGCTCCAACCCACGCGCGCCGATCGGCGGCTGAAGAGCGCCAGGGCAGGCGCCCGGATAAGTTGTTTCTCACTCCGCGTCGCGCCCGTGAGATTTCGCGATCCACGCTGGTTTACAGGTCTTTCCAGGGATGCCGTCGGCGCACACCCGCAGTTGGGGGCCGGCAGCGGCCGCGGCTGCTCTTGACTGCCTCGGCAAAATCGGATAGTTCTTAATCTGTTCGCTCGATCCAAGTGTCGGGCTGCCGTGGGAGCGACCGCTGCCCGCAGGGGTCTGTCCTCACGGCCTAGTTCGCGGTGAGAGAGCACATGAGAAAGGGAACGCAGCAGACGCATGTGCAGTTCGTGCAGTTCGTATGGACGACACCATCGCCCTGGCCGGCAGCTGGGGCGAGGGCGTGAATGCTTGTATCGCGCGACGACAGGGAGCTGAATTGATGAAGCTGAGCAGATGCATCTCACTGCTGGTCTCGGTGTTGGCGCTGACGTTGGGCATGGCGGCAAGCGCAAGCGCCAGCCCGGCGTGGAAGTTCAATGGCACCGAATTGTCGGGCTCGGAAACGCTCGTTGGAGCTGCCACCAGCAGCAGCATGACGATTCCAGGCGTCACCACAGAATGTAAACATTTCCTTTACAACATGAAAATCTCGAACAACAAAGGTACCGGCAAGGGCGAAATCACCGAACTGCCGCTGTTCGAATGCACCACGGACACATCGGGATGCACAGTCAAAAGCATCGAAGCCAAGAAACTGCCTTGGCCGACGCACTTGGCATCGGCGTGGGGGAACAACTACCTGATCGTGGAAGGCATCGACGTCGAAGTGGTCTACGGCGGATCTTCATGTGCCTATGCGGGAATTCCAATTACCGTCTCCGGCAGCGCAGGCGGCGAAACTAATAACAGCACCGAAACCGCGACGTTCAACAACGGTACGATCCTTGCCACAGGCACAGGCCTATGGGTCGGGTTCACCTGGGTCGAATGGAACGGTGAATTCTACACCGAACCGTTTGAATCCCACCGCGAACAGAAAGTTGAAGTGTCCTAGCTTCGGCCCGCGTCAGCGGATAGCGCAATGCAAACGGGATGGGCACGGCCGTGCCCATCCCGTCTTTATGTAGCAAACCGCTGAGGTTGCGGCCACGGATCCGGCCCGCCGCCCACGGGGTCCCGGCCTGCCGCCACGCCGCGCTGCGCTGCGCGGCGGCACGGACCGCTACCTGCCGAACCAGCGTGCCCGGCGACTGGAGCCGAAGCGCTCCTTCTCCGCCATCAAGTCAGCCGACGGAGCGTTGAAGGTTCCGGTTTTCGACGGGCCCGAGAGAAAGTCGATGTCCACGCTGCCGATCCGGCCTTCACCGAACTCGATGTAGCAGGTGCCCCGCCCCAGGTGGCGTTCCGGCGGTTCACCGCCGTGCAGTTCTGCAAGCAGTGTCTGCGCAACGACACGCGCGGCGCCCTCGGCGAATACGCCCGCCTTCGGTACCCCGGCGGTCGCCACGTCGCCCACGGCGTACACGCCGGGGAACCGCGTCTTCAGTGTGGCCGAGTCCACCGGGATGTAACCGTCCTCGGTCATACCGCCGGCGATCACCACATCCGGGGCGCGGTGCTTGGGCACCCCCAGGAACAGGTCGAACGACAGCTCGCTACCATCGTCGAGCTTCGCCGCCTTGCGTTGCGGATCGAGCCCACTGATGCGGCGACCGGCGATGAACGCGATATCGCGTTCGGCAAACGCTTCTTCGAGTGCCGCCGAAGTCTCGGGCGACGGCGGCACGGGCTTGCTCAGCGGCATCACGAACGAGATCTGGCAGGCATCTCTCACCCCACGCGCGGTCAGCTCGTCGTGCAGCAGCAAAGCGCACTCGCTCGGCGCCGGCGGACACTTGAACGGCGCATCGCACACGCCAATCACCGCATGTCCTCGCGAGAATTCCGGGATGATCGCCGCCAACCGTTCGGCTCCCGCGACCGAGTAAAACTCGTTTCCACCCTCGGCGAGGCCCGGGGTGGCGTCCATGTCGTAGTCGGCGCCCAACGCGATGACGAGCACGTCGGCCTCGTGGACAGCTGCATCGGTGGTCACGCGCCGGGTCTCGGGGTCGATTGCGGTGATCGTCTCCCGTAGAACGCGGACACCGGACTTCGCGATATCGCCATAGGCCAGGCGGACCGCCTGCGGCGTGGTGCGCCCGAACATCACATCCAGCTTCGAGAACCCGAAAACGAAGGCGTCGGCCTTGTCGATCAGCGTCACATTGAGCGCGTCACCGGCGGCCTCCGCCAGCGTCGTGCAAAGCTCCAACCCGCCGAACCCTGCACCCAGCACGACAATACGCTTGCTCATCGTGTCTCCTCGAGGTAAAGCGGCAAGGACCTGGCGTCCAGCCGACTACGACGATAAGGCTATCGGCTGGGGGCTTACGAGAATGGGCCGTGCAGGAATCGAACCTGCAACCTTGGGCTTAAGAGGCCCCTGCTCTGCCAATTGAGCTAACGGCCCGCGCGGGCGCCCCCGGGCAGGGAGCGGGCGTAGAGAGGCGCATTCTAGATGAACGCAAAGGGGCCCGGTAGCCAGCCGGAGCAGTCGAGCCGGAGGAGCGAGCCGCCGGCTGTGTGCGCCACGCACTGCTCGTACTCCTCGGCCGTGTCCGTGCCCCGCGCCCACGCGGTCAGAGCACGACGGTGCGACCGCCGTCGACGATCACGCGGTCTTCGAGGTGCAGCGCGACCGCGCGCGCGAGCACCACGCGCTCGATGTCGCGCCCGACGCGTTCCAGCTCGGCGACGCCGAGGCGGTGGTCGACGCGCTCGACGCCCTGCTCGATGATCGGCCCGCCATCCAGCTCCGCGGTCACGTAGTGCGCGGTGGCGCCAATCAGCTTGACGCCGTGCTCGCGCGCGCGCCGGTAGGGCTCGGCGCCGGGGAAGGCGGGCAGGAAGGAGTGGTGGATGTTGATCGCGGGCGCGCCTAAACGTGCGAGGAAGTCGCCGCTGAGGATCTGCATGTAGCGCGCGAGCACGACCACGTCGGCGGCGCCTGCCAGCAACCCGAGCATGCGCTCCTCGGCCTGCGCGCGGCGATCGCGCTCGACGGGGACGTGGTGGAACGGGACTTCCGCGCTGCGTGTCTCGCGCTCGAGGTCGGGGTGGTTGGATATGACGGCGACGAGGTCGGCGTCCAGCTCACCGCGTCGCGTGCGCCACAGCAGGTCGACCAGACAGTGGTCGTGCCGCGAGACGAGGATCGCCATGCGGCGGCGCTCGCCCCAGAAGCGCAGCTGCCAGTCCATCCCGAACCTCCTTGCCACATCCCCAGCGAAACGCTCGTTGAGCTGCTCGCGGGCAGCCGCGGACTCCAGGACGCCGTCGAGGAAGAACTCGGTGCGCAGGAAGAAACGCCCACCGTGGGGGTCGGAGGAGTACTGCTGGGAGGAGACGATGTTCGCGCCTTGCTCGAACAGGAAGCCCGAGACCGCTGCCACGATCCCGGGTCGGTCGGCACAGCCGATCAAGAGGCGCGCCGTATAGCTGGGCGCGTCCCGCGCCGGGCGCGCCGCGCGCGTCATTTCTTGGTCGTAGAACTCGACTTCGACGTGCTCGTCGTAGGCGTCGACGTCGTCAGCGTGCCGTGCCCGGAGCTTTTCAGCACCGTCTTCTTGCCGCCGATCGTGGTCGTGTAGGTGCTGCCGCTCGGCAATGCGCTCGAGGCGCCGTTGGGGCTCTTCTTGATCGCTTCGAGTTCGGCCTTCAGACGCGTGCGCTGACTCGCGGGAGCGAGGCTCAGGGCCTTTTTCGCCGAGAGTTCGCCGAGGCCTGTGTTCTTCGCTTTGTAGGCTTGCACGGCCAGCGCCGCGTACAAGCGCGCGCTCGGCGGTTCGGAGGCGATCACGATCTGCCAGGCCTGCACCGCCTGGGAGGGCTCGTTGAGCCCGCTTTCTTCGAACACTCGCTCGGCCATCTGCTTGGCGAGCGACGCGCGCGGGCTGTGCTCGACGTTGAGGTAGGCGGTCCACGATTGGGCCACTTTGTTCAGCAGTTCCTTGCCCTTGCTCGTGTACTGGCCGGTGGTGGCGCTCGAGTACTGTTCTTCGCCCGCCTGGTGGAGCTGGGCTTCGATCAGCGTCACCCACGCCTGCGGGTTGCCGGGTTCCCGTTTGGTGCGCTTCTGCGCCTTGGCGACTTGGTTGGCGAAACTGGCGCCACTCGCGCCGTTGTTTTCGGTCAGCGCGTTGAACAGGCCTCCACCGCTGCCACCTACGCCCACGCCGAAGCCGACGAAGCCCAGCAGGAACAGCAGCGCGAGACCCAGGTAGATCACCTGCACCGTGCGCCGCCGGCCGCGGCCTCTGAGGTCGAAGAGCATCAGTCCGTCAGCCTGGGGTCAGTATGGTCGATTATCGCGTTCACTTTGGAGTCCGTTTCGTTGTCGTCGGTCGCCGCCACGGGACTGTCCGAGCCGCTGGGGGCCGGAGCGCGAGGGCCTTCAGGATCTCCGCCCGACGGGCCCGACCCCTGCGGGGGGTCGTCCCCCGCCTGCGCCTGCGCCCGTTCCCTCGCGGCATCTCTCCTTGCGACCAACGACGCCATCAGGATACTCGCCTCGTAAAGCACGTACAGTGGCGCCGTCTCGAGCACCAGCGTGATCGCGTCGCCGGGCAGGAAGGCTGCGATCGCCGCGCAGCCCACCAGCGCAAACCGCCGCCCGCGGCGCAACTGGCGCGGCGTTACGAGACCCGCACGCGTCGCGCCGACGATCACGACGGGAACCTGAAAGACCAGCCCCATCGCCAGCACGACCGTGGCGGCGAACTGGTAGTACTGGTTTGCCTGCACCAGCACGTTGAACTGGCTGCTGTTGAAGTTCTGCAGGAAGCGCACGGCGGCGGGCAGCACGATGAAATAGCCGAACGCGACGCCCGCGCTGAAGAGGAACGGGACCGCGATCAACAGCGGGCGTACGGCGCGTCTCTCACTTGCGCTCAACGCCGGTAGGACGAACCCGTAGAGCTCGAACAGGATCACGGGCAGCGAAAAGATCAGGGCAAAGACGAACGTGACGGTGATCGTCGTCGTAAACGGCTCACCCACGCCAAGCGTAACCGGCTTGTTGCCTTGGGGGACCCGCGGGATCTTCGCCACGTCCGCCCGCAGACGCGGGATCGTCGCCGCCAGCTGTGCGCGCACCGGCGCGGGCAGCTTGCTGGCGGGAGAGCTGAGCACGCCCACCGCCGCCTCGGTGTCCTTGGCGACTTTGATCACGCCCTGCTGCGCGAGCGCGGTCTGGCCGAGCGGGCCTTCTCCCTTCTCGACCTGTTTCTGCGTCTGCCGGTCGAGCGGACGATTGATCAGCGACAGCAGCGCGTGGTTTTGCCAGAAGCACACGCCAAAGGCGATCGCGAGCGCGACGGCGCCGAAGATCAAGCGCATGCGCAGCTCTTCGAGGTGCTCGATGAGACTGAGGCGGTCCTCGTGGCCGATCGTGCGAATCGCGGTGGCCATCGTGTCTCTGAAGCTATCACCGCGTTCTCGCTGCGCCTCCCGTTGCAACGCGGAGCGTCCGCGCAGCCCGTGGGAAGTCTGAGCCCGAGGAAGGGGATCGCGTGGCCAGACAGGTGGGTGATCGTGCGCCGGTTCCGCCTGCTGCACCCCCGCCCCACGCTCGTGGGCGCTGAGAGTCCGCAGCCCGGGTACGGGTTTGACCCGCCGGCGGCGTGCGCAAACCTCGGTATTCGTGTGCGCGCGCTAAAGGCAGCCGTGGGGCCAGTCGATGACTTCGGCGAGGAAATCCGATGCACACCGACGACGACAGCCAGAACCAAGCCCGCCACCATGTGCGCCTGCCCAGTGGCAGGCAGATCGAGGTGGTCTACCTCGACGGCTCTGCGCCGCCCGCTCCCGAGCACGCCGAGAGCGGCTCGTGCAGCGGCACGCCGACGACGGAGCCGCTGCACGTCTGCTTCTACTGCTCGGGCGAGCTGGTGTACCCACTCGACTGGAGCGAGGCCGGCTCGAGTCGCTGGCGGATACTGCTGCGCTGCCCGGAATGCGAGGCGACGCGCGAGGGCGTCTTCGATCAGGGCGCCGTGGAAAGCCTCGACGACGAGTTGGACCGCGCCACGGGCGCCCTACTGAGCGACCTGCAGCGCGTCACACACGCAAATATGGCCGAGGAGATCGACCTGTTCGTGCGTGCGCTCGAGGTCGATCTGATCGTGCCCTCGGACTTCTGAGCGTCAGCCCGCGGCGCCCGCTCGAGCCGGCTCTGCGCGCGGGAGGCTCCGTGCCCGCGCGATGCAGCCGCTAGCGATAACGCTCGACAACGGCGTCGGCAACGGCGTCGAGCAGGGCTGCCCGGCCCGCGGGCAGCAGCTCGGGCAGCGCGGCCTTGGCCTCGGCGACGAACGTCAACGCCCGCTCACGCGCTTCGTGCAGGGCGCCGGTGGCGGCGATCCGCTCGCACAGCTCGGTGGCCTGTTCGGGACCGCGCAGCGTTGCGAGATCGACCTGCGCGAGCGCCGGGTCGTGCTCGCGAGCGAGAATCAGCGGCAGCGTGACGGTGCCGTCGAGGAGGTCCGCGCCACGCGTCTTGCCGGTACGCTCGACCGGCCCCGAGACGTCGAGCACGTCGTCGAGCAGCTGGAACGCAAGCCCGATGCGTCGCGCGAAGGCGCCCAAGCCGTCAGCCAGGGCGCTCGGTGCAGTACGGCGATCGCCGGAGCCGGATGCGGCACCACCGTCCGTATCGACGCCTGCATCGGCGGAGCGGCCCGTCGCGACAAGCGCACCGAGACGGCACGCCGCCTCGAACAGCGCAGCGGTCTTCAACTCGCAGCGGCGCAGGTAGCGCTTGATGCTCACGCGCTGCGCGTAGGCATCCTCACGTTGCAGCAACTCGCCGGCGGCGAGCGCCGAGCTGGCGTCCGAGAGCGCGCGCAGCTGCGCGAGGTCGTCGTTGCGCGCCAGCTCGGCAAAGGCCCGCGAGAAGAGCAGGTCGCCGGTCGCGATCGCGGCATTGCGCCCGGCGTCCGCCACCACCGTCGGGTGGCCGCGACGCAGTTGGGCGCCGTCGATCACGTCGTCGTGGACGAGCGTCGCGGAGTGCACCAGCTCGACCGCTACCGCTGCGCGCAGCAGCCGTCGCTCGCTCTCGGCGGCATCCGGACCGCCGGCCGCTTCACAGGCGAGCACGACCAGCAGCGGGCGCAGCCGCTTGCCGCCCGCGGCGATGGTCGCGCTCGCGTGGGCTGCCAGCGGCGGCCCTGCGTCTGCCGTCACTCGTTCGAGGTGACGCTCGGCGCTGCGCATGCGCTCGCTCAGCGCGGGTCCGCCGCGGCGTACGATCGCCGCTACCGCGTCCTCGTCGTCCTCCACGCACTGCTGTGCGACGCTGCTCACCGCACTCATCATGGGGCATCCGCGACGACGACGCCGGCATGGATCGCGACGATGCCCCCAGCCGTCAGGAGATAGCCAACCTGCCCGATCCCCGCGCGCTGCATCTCGGCAGCCAAGCGCTCGGGCGCAGGGAAGCGTTTGACGGAACTCGGCAGGTAGGTGTATGCATCGGCGATGCCAACGCAGGGGGGGCGTGTGCCATTGCTTCCGGGCTCGTGCTTGGAATGCCTCCCGAGTCGCCCGGCGGCGGCGCCAACAAGCGAACCCAGCAGGGGCACGGCGCGATCGAACCATACCCGGTAGAAGAGCGACAGCGGCGGCCGCGTCGGGGTAGCCAGCTCGAGCACGACCACACGCCCGCCGGGGCGCACAACCCGTGCCATCTCGCTCAGGCCGCGGGCCAGATCGGAGAAGTTGCGTGCGCCAAAGCCCACGGTCGCAGCGTCGAACGAGTCGTCGGGATAGGGCAGTGCCAGCGCGTCGCCCCACTCGAAGCGAAGCTGCGCGCCGGCGACGCCTGTGCCCTGCGCCGCTCGGTCCGCCTTGGCGCGAGCGCGGGCGAGCATACCCTCGGAGAAGTCGCTGCCAATCACCTCTCCGCCGGGGGCAACGCGCCGTGCCAGCTCGAACGCGAGGTCGCCGGTGCCGGTCGCCACGTCGAGCACGCGGCTGCCTGGGCCCACGCCCGACCGGTCGACGGCACGCGTACGCCAGCGGTGGTGCAGGCCGGCAGTCATCGCGCTGTTGAGCGCGTCGTAGACGCGGGCGATCCCGTCGAACATGCTCCGTACCTGGGCCGCCTCCAGTTCGCCGGCGCGGGCACCTCGCTGAGCCATCGCGTGACCTACTTCAGCTGCGAGAGAAACTCGATCGCGGCGTCGAACTTCTGCGGCGGCAGGTACTTGAACGAGGGCATCGGCGCCGTCGGGTTGACGAGCGTGCGTGCGATCCCCAGGCGCGGGATGCGCGAGCCGACGTGGGTCAGTTCGGGTCCGGGACCGTTGTTGCCGTTCTCGCCGAGCTTGTGGCACGCCAGACAGCCCGATTGGGCGACGACTTTGCGGCCGGCTTCGAACTCCGCGAGCACCTGCCCGCCGGCCTGTCGTACGGCCGTCGGCGTCGGGAGTTCGACCGAGTACGGCGAGCCGGTGCTCGCCCCCTCCCACGTCAGGAAGGCCATTGCGCCGATCACGAAGATGCCCGTGATCGTCGCGATCGGGCGTCGCTCGGGACGCCGCTCGGGACCGCGATCGTAGAAAGGCAGCAGGAACAGCAGGATCATGCCGAGCGTGGGGACCCCGATCGTCGCCATCCCGACCATGCTCGGCGGCTTGATCACGCGCAGCAACTCGAAGAGGAAGAAGAAATACCACTCCGGGCGCGGCACGTAGGAGGTGGTCGTCGGGTTCGCCTTGGAACCCAGCTCGGCGCCGAGCACGAGCGACATCGTGATGATCACCGCCATCACGATGCACGCCATGATCGAGTCCTTGGCGACCGCGTACGGGAAGAACGGTTTCCCTTTGGCCTTCAGGATCGAGTACTCGCGGAGGTATTCCTCCTTCTGGCGTTGATTCATCGCGGGCAGGCCCTCAGGGCCCGCGACTGAATAGATGGCGGGATTGGGGTGCTCGGATGGGGGATGCCGGACGTCGTACGCGAGCGCAAGCGTGCCGGTAGCACGTTGAGCATCTCGGACGGCGGCTGGCGCCGCCAGACGAGTGCATCCGGCCCGTCAGATATTGAGTCGCGGGCCCTCATGCCTCGGTTTCGCGCAGCTCGGGCTCTTTCTCGACTTTGCTCCACGGCGGAGCGGTGGTGCCGAGCTTGGCGACCAGATAGAGGTGCGCGCCGATCAGCGCCGCGATCAGCCCCGGCACGAGCAGCATGTGAATCGCGTAGAACCGCGACAGCGTGGTCGAGCCGAATTCTGCGCCGCCGCGCAGGAAGTCACTCAGGTAGGGCCCGATCAGCGGGCCGGTGCCGTTGATGTTGACGCCCACGACCGTCGCCCAGTAGGCGCGCTGATCGAACGGCAGCAGATAACCGGTGAACGACATCACCATCGTCAGGATCAGCAGCACCACGCCGATCACCCAGTTCAGCTCGCGCGGGTACTTGTACGCGCCGAAGAAGAACGTGCGGCCCATGTGCAGGAAGACGAGCACCACCATCACCGTCGAGCCCCACTTGTGCATACCGCGCACGAACTGCCCGAGGAACACGTCGTTGGTGATGTAGCGCACCGATTCGTAGGCACCGCCCGAGACGTCCGGACGGTAGTACATGGCCAGGAACACGCCTGTGACTGCCTGGTTGAGGAACGCGAACATCGTCGCCGAGCCCAGCGTGTAGAACCAGTTGGTGCCCTTGGGCACCTTGCGGAACATCATCCAGCGCCCAGCACCGCTCAGCGAGGTGCGCTCGTCGACCCAGTCGACCACCGCGATGCCCGCGTTGGCCGCGTGTTCGTGCGGGCGCACCGCCCCGTTGCCCTCTCCCGGCCGCGGCGGCGGCGCCTGCAGCGGGCCGGGTACGGGCGGTGCGGGGAGCTTGGGCATCCGCGGCATCGTGCGCTACTTCCGGATCGACGGTCGCGAGGGGTACAGGTACTGGCCGATGCCGTCGAGCGGCTCGCCGGGGTCGCGCGGGGAGAAGCGGCGCAGCTCGCTGTTGACGCTGAAGCGCGCGCCAATCTGCACCATCCCATCCTTCACGCGCGTGTAGAAGCGGTCGAGCGGGCGCACCGGCGGCCCGCCGACACGCCGTCCCAGCAGATCGTAGACCCCGCCGTGGCAGGGGCAGATGAAGCGCTCCGCCGCGTCGACCCAGCGCACCGGGCAGCCGAGGTGCGCGCAGCGGTTGGAGATCGCGATGTACGGCGTGTTCTTGTCGTAGGGGTCGGTGTCGATCTTTGGGTTTTTCTTGCGCACGTAGACCGTCGCCTTGCCGACCTCGCCGATGCCCGGGACCACGGTGATCACGGTGGGGATGTAGTTGTTGTCCGGAAACAAGTCCGTCGGACCGACCGTTTCCCAGCGGTGCGGCTCGCTTTTGAAGATCGGGCCGATCGCAAAGCCCAGCGCGGGCAGCGCGAAGGATGCAGCAGCGATCGCACCCGCTCCGTGCGCCGTGCCGGTCATGAAGCGTCGCCGGGTGATCGTCTCACCCTCGAAGGCGCCGGGAATTCCGCGGTCGGCGGTGTACTTGGAGGGGTGCTTTTCGTGCTTGCTGGGCAAGGGGGCCTAAGAATACCGATTGAGGCTCACTTGTAGTCGGGCTCGGCCGCCAGGCGCATCGCGCCGAGCGCCCCGGCGCCCCCGGCGCGGGCCAGCGACTTGGCACGGCGGTGGCGCTCGCTCGGGCCCCACCCGACCGCGCGGGCGCCCGCCAGCCAGATGGCGCGAGCCAGATCCCGATGATCGGTGCCGTGAGCCAGAGCCGTCAGCGTGATCACGTCCGCCAGCTCCCCCACGGCGACCAGATCGCCGAGCGCTACGAGACGGTCGAGGCCGAGCGCGTACAGCTGGTCGCCAGCGAGCAGACCGAGATCGGCTTCGGCGGGACGCAGCAGGCGCGGGGTGCCGTAATGCAGCAGGTAGCCCTCGTAGATCGCCTCCACCAGCAGCTCGTACTCCCCCGCCCGTGTCCCGGTGCGCGGGCCGCCCGCCGCCAGCTGCGCCGGGCCGGCCCCGTTGGCGGCGCCGCGCGGCTCGCCGTTGGCGGGGAGCAGGCTCGCCAGCAGCCCGCCTCGCCCTCGCAGCAGCGCCTCCAGCCGCTCCAACGCCGTGCTCATACGATCTCTTTGAAAGCTGCCCGCGCCGCCACGAGCGTGCGCTCGATGTGCTCAGGAGTGTGCGCCAGCGAGGGAAACCAGGCCTCGAACTGCGAGGGCGGCGGGTAGACGCCGCGCGAAAGCAAACCGCGGCACCACGCAGCGTGGGCGTCGAGGTCGCAGGCCTGTGCGTCGGCGAGGTCACGCACGGGGCGTTCGCTGAAGAAGAGCGTGAGCAGGCCCGGCAGGCTCACGACCTGAACCGGACGCTCGCCCGCCACCTCGCGCAGCCCCGCGGCGAGCTGCTCGGTGGTGGCCGCCAAGCGCAGGTAGGCGGCTTCGTCGAGCAGTTGCAGCGTCGCCAGGCCGGCGGCAACCGCAAGCGGATTGCCCGAGAGCGTGCCCGCCTGGTAGACGTCGCCGACCGGCGCGAGCAGCTCCAGCAGCTCGGCGCGCCCGCCGACGGCCGCGGCGGGCAGGCCGCCGCCGACGATCTTGCCCAGCACGACGAGATCGCCGTGAACGCCGGTCAGCTCCTGGGCGCCGCCGCGCGCGACTCGAAATCCGCTGATCACCTCGTCGAGCACGAGCAGCGCCCCACTCGCGTCGGCCTGCTCGCGCAGCAGCTCGAGGAACCCCTCGCGCGGCGGCACGAGCCCCATGTTGGCGGGCAACGGCTCGGCGATGATCGCCGCGGGGGCCTCGCGGGCGACGGCCTCGAGCAGCGCGTCGGGGTCGTTCCAGGGCACCACGATCGTATCGGCGACGACGGCCGCCGGTACGCCGGGGCTTGCGGGGATGCCCAACGTGGCGAGCCCCGAGCCGGCCTGCGCAAGCAGCGCGTCGGCATGTCCGTGGTAGGCGCCGGCGAACTTCACGATCCGCTCGCGCCCGGTCGCGGCGCGCGCGATGCGCAGCGCGGTCATCGCGGCCTCCGTTCCGGAAGAGGTCATCCGCAGCATGTCCACCGCGGGCATCCGGCGCGCGACCTCCTCCGCCAGCTCGATCTCGCCTGGCGTCGGCGCGCCGAAGCTCGTGCCGCGCTCGGCGGCGTCGCGGATGGCGGCCAGTATCTCGGGGTGGGCGTGGCCGTGCACGAGCGGGCCCCACGAGCAGACGTAGTCGACGTAGCGGTTGCCGTCGACATCGACCAGCTCGGCGCCGGCGCCGCGCTCGATGAACAGCGGGTCCCGTCCGATCGCGCGCATCGCGCGCACGGGGGAGTTGACGCCGCCGGGCAGCAGTTTGCCGGCACGCCGGCTCAGCTGGGCCGAGCGGCTGTCCGTGAGCGAGGCCGTCACTTTGGCCCGCTCAGGCGTATTGGGCTTCCCACCGCTTGTAGTCGTCGGTGAAGTACAACAGCCGGACCTTCTTGAACTCGGTCGAGGAGTACAGCGTGACGCGCTCCTCGATGCCGGTCTGCCGGGCGATCGCCTCGAGGATCGCGTCGCACTCTTCCTTGGAGCGCCCGTGGGCCATCGTGAAGACCGAATAGGGCCAATCCTCGTAGGTGGGGCGTTGGTAGCAGTGGGAGATCCCGCGAAACGCCGCCATCCGGGGGCCAAGCTCGGCGATGCGCTCGGGCGGAACTTGCCATACGCCCATGCCGTTGGCCGAGAAGCCGGCGCGCCGGTGGTAGAGGATCGCGGCCACCCTGCGCAGCAGCCCGCGCTCCTGCATGCCTCGCAGATGCTCGAGCAGCGTCCCCACGTCCATGCCGAGTGCCTGCGCCGCCGGCGCATAGGGCTCGGGGGTCACGGGCAAGTCGCCCTGCGTGGCGCGAATCACCGCAATGTCGAACTCGTCGTAGGCGACGGACTCCAACAGCGCCTCCTGCTGCTCTGAGCCCTCGCTGGCAAGCGCCTTCGTGTCGCCCTCCATCTCGAGGTCCATCCTGATCTTGAACAGCTTCAGCGTCGGCAGCTGGCGGATCGACTCGGCCCCGGTCAGTTCTCCCAGAACCTCCAGCGTGCCCTCCAGGCCCAGCGGCGAGCCGGGCTCGGTAGCGAGCGTGAACCACATGTTGAAGTCGTGGTTGCGCAGGTAGTTGTGCGAGACGCCCGGGTGCGAGTTGACGATCTTCGCCGCCCGCCACGGATGCTCCGGGTCGACCTTGGCGGCGACCAGCATCGAGGAGTAGCCGAGCGCGCGTGTGTCGTAGATCGGCGTGACCTGCCGGATGATTCGCTGGTGCAACAGCTCGCGCACTCGCTCCAGCGCCCACTCTTCGGAGACGCCGGCCGCCGCGGCGACGGCGGCGTACGGACGCTCCTCGATCGGGAAGCTGCCCTGCATCAGGTTCAGCAGCCGCCGGTCGCGCTCGTCGAGTGCGACCGCTGCGCCGCCGGCGCGGCTGCGGGTCTTGGGGATCGCGGTGCTCGCGCGGTCGGGGCCGGGGTCGACCGCGATCGTTGCCGGCGGGGTGTCTGTGCTCAGCTCTGCTCTGTCAGCCATTGGGCGGCGTCCTTTGCGTGATAAGTGATGATGACGTCCGCGCCCGCGCGGCGCAGCGAGGTCAGGATCTCGAGCACCGCCGCCCGCTCCTCGACGTGGCACGCGGCGGCAGCAGCCTTGACCATCGCGTACTCGCCGCTGACGTTGTAGGCCGCCACCGGCAGGTCTGTGGCGGCCTTGACCGCCGCGATCAGGTCACCGTAGGCCAGCGCCGGCTTGACCATCAGCATGTCGGCGCCCTCGCCCGCGTCGAGCAGCGCCTCGCGTACAGCCTCGCGGCCGTTGGCGGGATCGAGCTGGTAGCTGCGGCGGTCTCCGAACGCCGGCGTCGACGACGCGGCCTCACGGAACGGGCCATAGAAAGCGGAGGCGAACTTCGTCGAGTACGCGAGAATCGGCGTCTCCGCGAAACCCGCCGCGTCGAGCGCGGCGCGGATCGTGCCGACGCGGCCATCCATCATGTCCGAGGGCGCCACGACGTCGGCGCCGGCGCGCGCGTGGCTGACGGCGGTGCGCGCGAGCAGCTCGAGCGTCGCGTCATTGTCCACGCGCGCCGCCACGGGGTCGCCGGGCCTCGATTCGATCTCGAGCACCCCGCAGTGGCCGTGGTCGGTGTACTCGCACAGGCACACATCCGTGATCACCAGCAGCTCGGGCAGCTCCTGCTTGAGCGCCTGCACGCAACGCTGGACGATTCCATCCTCCGCCCAAGCCGCCGAGCCCTCGGCGTCCTTCTCGGCAGGTATCCCAAACAGCAGCACGGCCGCGAGGCCAAGCGCGGCCGCCTCGCGCGCCTCGCCGAGAGCGGCCCCGATCGACAGGCGCTCGACGCCTGGCATCGCCGCGATCGGCTCGCGGGCCGGGGGGTGTTCGCCCGCAGCAGCTTTCGCGACGACGCCGTCAAGCTCCTCGGCCACGAACAGCGGCAGCACCAGCTGGCCGGCACGCAGCTGCGTCTCACGCACGAGCCCGCGCAACGCGGGCGATGCGCGCAGCCGGCGCAGGCGCGTCTCGGGGAAAGCCATCGCCTTCGAGGATAGGGCCTATGAAATGAGCAGGGGCTGGGCTCGCCGCCACCCAGATGCGATGAAAAGGGGCCCGGCCAGCCGGCCTGCGGCCGGCTGCGCCACCCTCTTGGGGGTAGAGCGTCGCGAACCAACCATGCCGATCCACCCAACACGATGCATCAAGTGTGATGTTTTTAGCCTGGCGCTCCAAAAAACAAACCCAAGACCACCCGAAAGCCCCGAGATCGCCCCGTCGGCGGGGCAGGGACGCGATCTGCCCGGTACTCGCGCATAGATACTCAGTCAACCCGCCGCAGCCCGAGTCGCGCGAGTGCGCCAAATAGTGCGCTCAGCGCCAGCAGGTGCACGAGCGAGACGCCGAGCGCCGGCGCCGAGCGGTTCACCGCCGCATCGAGCGCCTGCAGAGCAGCCTTGAAGGGGAAGACGAACGAGAGCGCGCCGAGCGCGTCGTACAGCCCGCTCGCGACGGCGCCGGCGGGCACGAGCGCCAGGAAGGCGAGCGGCAGCGAGAGCAGGAACGCCAGCAGCGAGGCCGCGCGGACCTCGCGCGCAAGTGCGCCGATCGCGACGCCGAGCGCGGCGAAGGCGAGTGCGCCGGCGGCGAGTGCGAGCAGCCAGAGCCCGGCGCGGTGCCACTGCAACCCGACGAACGCGCCGATGCCGGCGAGCATCGCGAAGGCGAGCACGAGCGAGCAGCCGGCCGCCAGCAACAGCTTCTCGGCGAGCAGCAGCTCGCGGCTGAGGAGTCCGCGCGTCAGGCGTGCGAGCGTGTGCTCCTCGCGCTCCAGCGCGATCCCGCCCGCGGCGAGCAGCACACAGACGAACATCAGCGAGATGCTGACCGCGACGACCACCGCGTAGTCGTCGAGCGGGGTGCGACGGCCGTGCAGCAGCGTGCCGCGCGCGGCAATCGGCCGGCTCACGGTTTGCAGCACGCGCCCGCTGACGCCGAGGTTCTGCGCGGCGAACTGCGCGAATTCGGCGATCTGGGCAAGCGATTCGCGCCGCCGGCCGGGGGGCGTGCTGCGCATAACGCCGTGCAGGATGCCGGGGATGCGGCGCAGACCCGGCAGGTTCTGCGGCGCGCCCGGGACGCCGAGGCTGCCGCCTTTCAGAAGGTCGCCGATCACACTTGCCGCGACCGCCCTGATCTGGCTCGACAGCTCGATGTTGGCCTGCGCGAGGCCCGCTTCGATCGTGGAGCGCGCGACGCTCTGCTGCAACGCTTCGCCGTTGTAGACGACTTCGACCTGCGCCTGGTTGGTCACCGACGAGAGCTGCGTGGCGATGTCCGCCGGAATCACGATCGCCGCCAGCACACGCCCCGACCTGACTTCGGCGAGCGCCTGGGCGCGCGTGGACACGGGCACCACCTGCAGCTGGCTGAACAGGGCGCTGTAGTAGTGGCGCACTTCCAGACGCTGCCCGCCCAGTTCGACGCTCGCCCCGGGCGGCGCGAGGTTCAGAACGGCCACCTTCGGCTTCGACGGCGCGCGCGAGATCGCCAGCCCGATCAGCAGCGCGACCGCAATCGGGTAGATCACGAGCACGGCGACCAGCAGGCGCGAGCGGGCCAGGATCAGCAGGTCCTTGCGCAGCAGCCACCTCATCGCCGCCGCCGCCGCGCATCCGGGGATTGCAGCACGTCGAGAGGGAGACCTGCGCGGAACGCCAAACCGAGCGCCACCGGATTCGGCATTTCGGGACCCAGTGCCTCTGGACCCGGCATCTGGCCGCGATCCGGCATCTCAGTGACCTCGCGCCCGCAGGAACTCCACGAACGCCCCTTCGAAGCCAGCCTCGCCGTCGGTGGCAGCGACGCGGGCCAGTTCGTCCGGGGTGCCGGCGAACAGCCGCTCGCCGTCGGCGAGCACCAGCACGCGGCTCGCGTAGCGCTCTGCCTCGGCAACGTTGTGCGTCGAGAACACGATGCAGCGGCCGCGCGAGGAGAGCCCGAGAATGAAGCGCCACAGGCGCTCTCGCTGGCGCGGGTCCAGCGAGGAGGACGGCTCGTCGAGCACCAGCACCGCCGGATCGGCGAGCAGGCCAAGCGCGATGTTGACGCGTTGACGGTTGCCACCCGACAGCCGCGCGACACGCTCGCCGGCGCGCTCCTGCAGGCCGGTTTGCGCCAGCATCGCGTGCACTGTCGCGCGCGGGTCGGCGACGCGGTGCAGGCGTGCGAACAGCTCGAGGTTCTCGGCGACCGACAGGCGGGAGTAGAGCGCGGGTTGCTGCGGCACCCAGCCCACGCGGGCGGGGCCGCCGCGGACCTCGACGGTGCCCGCGTTCAGCGGCTGCGCGCCGGTGAGGATTGAGAGCAGCGTCGTCTTGCCCGCCCCGTTGGGCCCGATCACCGCGACAAGCTCGCCGGGGCCGGCGTCGAGGTCCACGCCGCGCAGCGCTTCGCGCTCGCCGTAGCGCTTGACGATCCCCCGCGCGCGCAGCAGCGACGCACCGTCCGCTGCGCTCACCGCCGGCCCTCGCCTCCGGCGATGGCTGTCGCGAACGCCCGCGCCGTCGTGTGCGCGCTCACAGCAGCCCGCCCCGGGAGCGCTCCCAGGGCTCGAAGGTGAGGTGGCGCTGCAGGTAGACGAAGGTCTCGCGCAGCACCGACAGGATCGGCAGGGCGATCAGCGCGCCGACGACGCCGTGCAGCTGCAGGCCGAGCAGCAGCGCGAAGATCACGAGCAGCGGGTTGATGCGCAAGGTGTGACCGAAGACCTGCGGCGCAACGACGTGGCCCTCGAGCTGCTGCATGCCGACGAACAGCAACGTCACCCACACCGCGCTGATCGGGTCCGAGACCAGCGCCAAGATCACGGGCGGGGCGGCCCCGAGGATCGGGCCGATGTAGGGGATCAGCTCCATCACGCCGTAGAACATCGCAAACGCGACCGCGTACTTCTCGCCGTCGGGAAAGATGCCGAGCAGCCCGAAGACGTAGAGCGCCACGCCGGTGGAAGCGCCCATCACGAAGCTGAACAGCAGCTGGCCGCCGACGTAGCGCGAGACGGCGTACTGGACGAGCGTCGGGTAGTCGTCGGCGGGCGTGCCGTCGCCATCGGGCATAGCGCGGCGCACGAGGCGCCCGATGCGTTCGCCGTAGAGCAGCATGTAGACCGAGAGCACGAAGATCAACACCAGGTCGAAGATCGCGCTCGCCGTTTCCGAGAGCAGTCCGCCGCCGAAGGAGGCGAGCGAGCCGGCGCTCTTGGCGACTTTGCCCCCGATCGTTTGCAGCGCGGTTTTGCCCTGCTTGATGAACTTCACGTGCAGCCCGTGGTGGTTGAGCCAGCTCTGCACGTTGGCCAGCGATTCGTTGGCTTCGCGGACGAGTGTGGGCAGGTTGTGTGTAAAGGACTGCGCCTGGTGGAAGATCGGGTTTGCCAGCAGGAAGCCAATACCGGCGAGCGTGAGGAAGAATGCTAGGTACACGGCGAGCACCGCCACGCCGCGCGGCAGGCGCGAGCGCTGGAGGAAGGCCACCGCCGGGTTGAGCATCAGCGCAATCAGGGCCGCCACGATGAAAACGATCAGCACTTTCCCCGCCGCACGCGCAAGCGCCCACAGCGCGAGCAGCGCCAGCGGCAGCGTCACGAGCTGCACCCAGCGTGGAATCACCACGCGCGGCGGCGGCGCGGGCCGGCGAGGAGGCGAGTCGGTCAGCTCGCGCTCCTGCGGCTTGGGGGGCGCGGCCTGCTCCTCGACGCTCACATGCCTCCCGTCATGGGTCAAGTATGGCTGAGCCGCAGGCGGGCACCGTCGGCGCCGAGGACTGCGGCGCGCGGGCCGCGAGCGCAAGCGGGACGAGCGCAAACGGGAGGGCCGAGTGCTCGATCCTGTTCGTCGGCGACCTCGTCGGCAGCATCGGGCGACGCACGCTGATCGAGTGCCTGCCCGTCCTGCGCGAGCGCTACGCGCCGACGTTCGTGGTCGTCAACGGCGAGAACGTCGCCGGCGGGCTCGGCATCACGCCGAAGTCCGCCGACCAGCTGCTGGCGGCGGGCGTCGACGCGATCACGCTGGGCAACCACGCCTACCACCGGCGGGAGATCTATCCCTACCTCGACTCCCAGCCGCGGATCGTGCGCCCGGCCAACTACCTGCGCGGCCAGCCCGGCCGGGGCGTGTGCGTCGCGACGTCGGCCGGTGGAGCGCGTCTGGGCGTGGTCAATCTCAGCGGCAGTCTGTATCTGCGCACGGGACGCTCGGCGTTCGTGGAGATCGACGGCGCGCTGGGCGAGCTGGGCGAGGTGGATCACGTGCTGGTCGACATGCACGCCGAGGCCACCAGCGAGAAGGTCGCCCTCGGATGGCACCTCGATGGGCGTGTGACGGCGGTCGTCGGCACTCACACGCACATCCCGACGGCCGACGCGCGCGTGCTGCCGGGCGGCACGGCGTACATCACCGACGTCGGCATGACGGGCCCGCGCGGCGGCGTGATCGGCGTCAAGCGCGAGCAGGCGGTCGAGGCGCTCGTGACGCAGATGCCGGTCCGCTTCGAGACCTCCGAAGAGGACCCGTGGCTGAACGGGGTGCTGATCCGCTGCTCTACGCGACTGCGAGCGGACTCGATCGAGCAGGTGCTGATGCCGCGCCCCACGCCTCCGGCGCGGGCGTAGCGTCCGCGCGCGGACGCTCGGGCAGGCCGAGCAGCGCGATCATCGCCAGCGGGAAGAACCAGACGATGTAGAGGTAGAACCAGTATTCGAGCCCGAACTGCAGCGCGATCAGGATCGCGGCGGCGGCGGCGGCGAGCGCGGGGACCCCCGGCGGGCGGCGCACGAGCGCAAGTGCCAACGCCAGCGCGACCGCGGCGGCCTGCGCCGCGATTTGGGCAACCTGTAGAGCGTGTGTGGGGCCGTAGAGCCCCCACACCGAGAACGGCGCGCCGCGGTTGGCCTGGTAGGCAAGCGTGCGCTCGTAGATCTCGTGCAGCGAGTCGTGCGCGAGCGCGGGGATGCCGACGAGCAGCACGGTCGCCGCGAACGCCACCGCGAACAGCGCGAGCGCCCGGGCCGCCCGCCCACGCTCGCGCAGGCCGTGCGTGGCCAGCAGCGGCGCGAGCGCCAGTGGCGCGAACTTCGTCAGGCCCGCGAGCGCCGCGAACACGCCGCGCGCGGGCGACGAGGCGGCGAACAGGAGCGCGGCGAGCACGAGCACGGCGACGAGCGCGTCGTTGCTGTTGCTGTCGAGCACGAACAGCGTGAAGGGGTAGGCGACCCACGCGTAGGCGAGCGTCACTCCGAGCGCCGGACCGCGCACGCGGCGACCGACCAGGAACAGCAGCCCGATCGCGAGCACGTCGAAGCAGATCGCCGCGGCGTGCGCGGCGGGCAGGTCGTCCCAGGTGCCGCTCCAGCCGAAGACCTGCTGGAAGGGCACGTACGCCTCGTAGTTGACCGGGCCGTAGGTGTCGCCGTGTTCGTTGTCGGTGGGATAGTGGCCGTAGAGCGCACCGCCGTCGACGACGCGCTGCGCGCCGATCACGCCGGCGTAGCCGACGTCGATCACGTTCGAGTCGGTCACATTCAGGCCAATGCGAAAGCCGACGAGGAAGACCACGCCGACGGCGAGCCAGGGCGCCGGTATCCACGAGCGCAGCGCCCAGCCCCCGCGTCCGCGGGCCGCCGCCAGCATGCGCGCCAGCAGGTAGAGCAGCGGCGGGTAGGTGAGCGGCACCGACATGCCGATGTCGCCGTGGTTGAAGAAGGCGAGCGACACCGAGAAGAACAGCAGCGCCAGCAGGTCGAGGTGCGCCAGCGAGAAGGGGCGGCGGGGGTTGACGAAGGGCACCAGGAACAGCGCGCACAGCGGCAGCCAGATGTAGAGCGCGTTCACGTGCCGGCCAAACGCGCCCGGATAGCCGCGCGCCATCGTCCACGCGACCTGGAAGCCGGTCCATTGTTCGAGCACCCGCCCCGTTGCGTCGGCGATGATCGCCTGGCCGATTTCCTTGCCGCCGCGCGCGAAGTAGCTGACCTGCCAGCGCTCGGGGCCTTTCAGGTAGGCGCCGCCGTAGGAGCCCCGGTGGCGCGCGCGTTCGCGGCGCATCCTCGGCAGGCGGTTGGCGATTTCGAGCACCTGGTCGGAGGACAGGCGCCGCCCGACCGGCGGGATCGAGGACGGGGCGACCGGCACCGGGGATTCGGGGTTGGTGGCCGTCGTCGCCGCGGCACGGGGGGGGCGCGCAGAACCGATGGCAGTTGCCAGTGCCGTACGAGCAGGCGGGCTCGCGAGGCCGGTGGCCGCCTGCGTTGCGGTGAAGACAGACACGCGGCCGAGGTCAGTGGCGGTTCCTGCCACCGCGGTTCCTGCCGCCGCCGCGGTTGTTGTCGCGGCCGCGGTTGTTGTCGCGGCCGCGGCCGTTGCCGGCGCCGCGGCTGTGCGTGCGTGCGCGGGCGCGCTCTTAGGCGCACGCGCAGGCGCCGCCGGCGCAAAGACAGCCAGCAGGCAGATTCCGGCCATTACGATGGCGGCGAGCGTACGGCGCATCGCTCCGAGAGTACTCGCGCCCGCAGGCTGGCGCGCTCAGTCGCCGAGCCCGAAGTGCGTGCGGATCAGCGGAGCGACGTCGTGGATCGTCCACTGCGCGCGCGCGCCGTCGGGCGCGGGGGGATCGTCGGTGGGCAGCCCGCACAGGATCAGCGCGCCGAGTGAGTCTTCGCCACGCAGCGACCCGTGGCTGCCGCCGCCGACGTGGGCTTGGCGGCCCCAGTCGAGGAACTCGAAGCCGGGCGCCGCCGAGAGCAGGACCTCGCCGGAGGTGGGGCAGGTCAGCGCCGACCACGCGCGAGCGAGCGCGTCGGGGTGGGTGGGCGCCTCGAACACGCCGCCGCGAACCCTCCCCGCGAGCGCAGCGCGCTCGCCCTCCACATCCCAACCCGCGCCGCGCACGTCACGCACGCCGTCCCCCGGGGCGAAGCGCAGCTCTCCGACGGAGGGACGGGCGATCACTCCCTCCATGGGCGCGCCGTGGGCGTCGCGTTCGAGCCACATCACCAGCTCGACGCCCTCCAGCGCCAGGCAGCGGCGCACGACGTCAGAGCGCAGCTCGCGGCGGCGGTGTTCGCCTAGCAGGTAGACCATCGCGGCGCGCTGCGACGGGCACACGGCAAGCCGCGCGGCGGCGCCATTCGCGCGTGCGCGCGTGGGCGGCTGCAGAACGTCGAACTCGGCAAGCGCGCCTGTCAGATCGACCGTAGCGCGCACGGGCGCCTGCGAGTGGTCGGCCATCACGACGAGCGCGTGCGTGCCCAGGAACTCGTCGACCCCGCCCGCGGCGTCGACGACACGGGCCAGCTGGCGGTCGGCGAGCGCGAGCGACTGCAGCTGGCCGGCGGGCCCGTGCTTGTGCGAGTGCCAGTCGTTGTCGGGCAGCGACAGCAGCAGGAAGTCGCACAGGTCGCGCTCGACGAGGAACGCTCCCACGCAGCCCGAGTGCTGGTCGCGCACGCCCGGCATCCCCAGCGTCGAGCGGCAGCCGGTGCGGCGGCTGGCGAAGATGTCGGCGTAGAACAGCTCGCGCGGTCCCATCACCGGGTGGCGCATCAGTGTGCTGGAGGCGATCCGCGCGAGCGTGCCCTCGCGCTGGGGCTCGTGGCGGTGGCGGCCGCGATAGATCAGGTATGTGGTGCCCGCGGTACGCACGCCCGCGTCGTCGAGCGACTCGAACAGCGTCGGCAGCTCGGGCGCGAGGTGAGCGCGGTTCATGTTGTAGACCGTGTCCGTCAGCTGCCGAGCGATCCCGAAGCGCTGCGCGGCGCGGAAGCTGGAGCCGTACTCGACGTAGCGGCGCTCGCCGCGGTCGTACCAATTCATCGCCGGGATGCGGTGGCGCTCCTGGCCCGCTCCGGTCGTGATCGACGCGGCGCAGACGGGCGTCACCGAGGGAAACGTGGCGGCGCAGTCGGGTATGTAGCGCCCGCGGCGCATCAGCTCCGCGAGCAGCGGCGCCGAGCCCTCCGCGGCCGCCTGCTCGAGCATCGCGGGCGCCATCGCGTCGATCACGCACAGCACCAGTTTCGGGACGCTCATCCGTCGGCGCCCCCGCAGCGCCGTGTCGTCTGTCGATTTCTGGCAGGCACGCTCGCCGGTTCTGCCAACAGCCGTCCTAGCGCCGGCCACGGCACGGGTCAGCGTCCCAGGAGCCGCAACCCCGCGTAGCGCTCCCCCGCGCGGCGCCGCGCGGCGAGCGCGAGCCACGCGAACGGCACCAGTGCGACGTACCCGAGCGGGTGCAGCACCGCGACCAGCGCGGCGAGCAGCAGCGAGGCGCTGTCGACGTACAGCGTCACCGCCTCGCGTGCCCCGCGGTCGGGCAGGCGCCCGCGCGCACGCGCGAGCAGCGGCCGCGTTGCGCCCTGCACGAGCGCCGCCGCCGCCGCACCGCCGATGAGCCCCGGCCAGATCGCGTCGCGGTGCTCGCCAAGCGCGCCCGCGCACAGCACCGCACCGATCCCGACGCCGATCCCGGCGAGGGCGGCACCGAGTGGGCCAGCCTCCAGGCGGTCCGCGCCGAGTGCGATCTGCGCGCCCCACGCGGCGACGAACGCAGCGGTCACCGCGAGCAGCCACCAGCCGGACTGCAGGAACGAGAGCGAGCTGTGCGCGAAGTCGACGCCCAGCACGTTGCCCGAGCCGAGCGCACCGGCGAGCAGCGCCGGCAGGAACGGGCGCAGACCGGCGGCCAGCGCGAGGCCGAGGCCGAGGCCGATGTAGAAGACGAGACCGTTCATGGCAGCACAGGGCGTCTTGCACCGCAGGCACCACGCGCGCGTGCGCGCGTGCGCTACGGTGCAGGCGCCATGACGATAGACGACGGCGGCCGCGGGGCCCGTCCGACTGCGCACGACCTGCACCGCTACGAGCGGCTGTTCGCGGCGCGCACCAGCGGCATGCGCTCCTCGGCGATGCGCGAGATGATGGCCCTCACCGAACGGCCCGACGTGATCTCGCTCGCGGGGGGCCTGCCCGACACGAGCACGTTCCCGCCCGAGCTTTACGCGGAACTGATGGCCCACGTCGCCGCCGACTCGACCGCACGCGCGCTGCAGTACGGGCCGACCGAGGGGATGGCCGCCACGATGGAGTGCGTCGTGCAGGTGATGGCCGAGGAGGGCACGGCGGTGGACACCGAGGAGATGATCGTCACCACCGGCGGCCAGCAGGTCATCGACCTCGTCTGCAAGGCGCTGATCGACCCCGACGACGTGATCGTCGCCGAGGCCCCCACCTACCCCGGCGCGGTGCCGACGTTCGGCGCCTACCAGGCGCAGGTCGTGCAGATCGAGATGGACGCGGACGGGATGCCGATCGATGAACTCCAGCACGTGCTCGAGCGCCTGCAAGGCGAAAACCGCCGCCCGAAGTTCATCTACACGATCCCCAACTTCCAGAACCCCGGCGGCGTGACGATGTCGCTGGAGCGCCGTCGGCGCCTGGTGGCGATCGCGCGCGAACGCGAGCTGCTGGTGCTGGAGGACAATCCCTACGGTCTTCTGCGCTACGAGGGGGAGGCGCTGCCGACGCTCTACTCGCTGGACGCCGCCAACGCCGACCGCGACGGCAAGTCCGACTTCGTGATCTACCTTGGCACCTTCTCGAAGATCCTCTCCCCCGGCATCCGCCTCGGCTGGGCGGTCGCACCGCGGCCGGTGCTCGAGAAGCTCAACCTCGGCAAACAGGGCGCCGACCTGTGCTCCTCGCCGGTGACGCAGCTGTTCGTGGCAGCCTACTTCCACGAGCACGACTGGCGCGGCTACCTGGCAGAGCTGAGGGCCCTCTACGGACGCCGGCGCGACACGATGCTGCAGGCTCTGGGAGAGCATTTCGGCGACCGCGCGCAGTGGACGACGCCGCAGGGCGGCCTGTTCATCTGGGCGACGCTCCACGGCGGCGTCGACACCACCGACCTGCTGGCGCGCGCGCAGGACGTGGCGTTCGTGCCGGGGCGCGCGGCGTACATGGATGGACGCCGCGGCAGCTCCTCGATGCGCCTGAACTTCGCAGGACTCCCCGAGGAGTCGATCCGCGAGGGCATTCGGCGCATCGGCGAGATCATGGGGGGCGAGACCGGCCTGTTCGGCGCGCTGACCGGCTCCGCGGCCGCCCGCACACCCCGCTCGCCGAGCGCGCCGCCGCCGGCTCACGCAAGCGCCGACGACGGGGATGCGGCTGCCGCGGCGCTCGCCGACGCGCTGCGCACGGACGGCCGCCGGCGACGGGGGCGATGAACGCGGGCGGGGCCGCGCGGGGCGGCGCGGGCAGAGACCTCGCACCCAGCAGGCGCGCGCACCTGCGGCTCGCCGGCGACGCGGACGCCGAAGGGCGCAGGCCGGTGGCGGTGCTCAAGGGCGGAGCGTCGCTGGAGCGCACCGTGTCGCTGCGCTCCGGCGAGCGCGCGCAGCGCGCTTTGAAAGCGCTGGGGCACGAGGTGATCGCGATCGACGCCGGGCCCGAACTGCTCGGCGAACTGCTGGAGCACCGGCCGCGCGCGGCATTCGTGACGCTGCACGGCCGCGACGGCGAGGACGGCACCGTGCAGGGGCTGTTGGAGGCGATCGGCGTCCCCTACACGGGCTCGGGACCCGCCGCGTGCATGCGTTGCACCGACAAGGCGCTCGCCAAGTACCTGATGCGCGAGGCCGGCATCCCCACGCCGGACTTCCGCGTCTTCAAGGAGAGCGCGATCAGGGAGCTTGGCGTGGCGGCGGCGCTGCCGGTCATCGGGCGCGAGCTGGGGTTCCCGATGGTGGTCAAGCCCGCCAGCCAGGGCTCCGCGCTCGGCGTGAACTTCGCGCAGTCCAGCGACGAGCTGCCGCGCGCGATCGTGGCTGCGCTCTCCTACGACCGCAAGGTCGTGTTGGAGCGGTACGTCAAGGGGCGCGACCTCGCGGTCTCGGTGCTGGACGCAGAGGGCGGGCGAGGTTCCGTTCCCGAGCCGGTGGCGATGCCGGTGATCGAGGCGATCCCGCGCGAGCAGGACTTCTACGCGTACGAGTCGCGCTACGAGATTGGCATGACCACGTTCGTCTGCCCTGCCGAGTTGCCCGCCGAGACCACCGCGCGCGCGCAGGAGCTGGCGGTCGCGACGTTCAAGCTGCTCGGCTGCCACGGCGTCGCGCGCGTCGACCTGCTGCTGGACCACGACAGCAGCGAGCTGACCGTGCTGGAGACCAACGTCGTGCCCGGCCTCACCGAAACCAGCCTGCTCCCGCTGGCGGCCGAGGCCGCGGGGATCGACCTCGACGCGCTCGTCGCGCGGATTCTGCAGAGCGCGTTTACGCGCTGAGCGCGGCGGCGCGTGCTCGCTGCTACTGCTGCCGGCGTGCCGGCCTGCGTCTGCAGAGACGACGGGGAAGCCCGAGGGCTAATACGTCAGCTTTGATTCATCAGCCTTTGATGCATCAAAGCTGATCGATTACGCTAGGCGCGTCGGCCAACGTTCCACCGCGTTGACGGCGAACGCTCAGGAGTCGCCTGCGGCGAAGTCCTCGGGGGAGACCTGGTCCAGGAACTCCTTGAACTGCTCGACGACGTCCTCGGACTCCTCCTCGCTCTGCTCGAATTCGATCGCCGACTCGGCGATCACCTCCTCCGCGGCGAAGATCGGTGCGCCCGACCGCACCGCGAGCGCGATCGCGTCGCTCGGGCGCGAGTCGATCTCCAGCTCGCGCCCGTTCACGCTGAGGGTGATCGAAGCGAAGAACGTGTTCTCGCGCAGTTCGGTCACCGCGACCTGCGTGCAACGGACCTCCAGCTCGCCAAGCACGTCGCACAGCAGATCGTGTGTCATCGGCCGCGGCGTGCTCGCACCCTGGAGCTTCATCAAGATCGACGCCGCCTCCGGGTGGCCGATCCAGATCGGCAGGAACTTGCTGCCCTCCACGGTCTTCAACAGCACGATCGGCTGCTTGCCGACCATGTTGAAGCTGACGCCGTAGATCACCATCTCCTGCACGGAAAGTCCTCCGCTGTGGGGAATCAGAGTATAGGTACCCCGCAGGGCCCCGCCGCACCGTCGTCGGCGCCTCCTAGAGGGTGGCGCAGGCGGCCGCAGGTGCCGAGCCGGGCCCCTCGTCGTTCATGCTAGCCGGCCCGGAAGCTCCAGAGCTTGTTGCCAAGGAAGTTCAGCGGCATCGACGTCGCGACCGCGACAGCCTGCGCAGCGACCTTCTCCAGCCCCGCGCCCTCCACGAGCGCCGTCAACACCAGCAGGCTGAAGACCTCGGCTGCGAGGCTGACGAGCACGAAGCGGATCGCTTGGAAATGCACGCGCTCCGCGCGCGCATCGAACGTCCAGCGGCGGTTGAGCACGAAGTTGTTGGCCACCGCAACCAACCACGCGATCACCGACGCCGCGAGGTAGTAGAGCCCGAACGGGTGCACGAGCACGGCGTAGACGACCAGATTGACGACAAAGCCGGCACCGCCGACGACCCCGAAGCGCACCAGCTGCAGCCAGTTGGCAGGTCGGCGCATCCCGTGCAGCACGCGTACATGTGTGCGCGACTCCACGGCCGCTGGAGCGCCGGGCCGATGCATTCCTACAAGCGTAGCCTCATCTTGCATCCGGCCAGAGTAGCGAGAACATCCGCGCGAAAGCCGCGCTAGCCTTGCAGTCATGGGTATCCGGCAGATCGGCGCCGCCGCCGTGGTCGGGCTTGCGGCGGCAGGCGCCGCGTTCGCGTTCGCCGGTTCCGGCCACGGCACAGCGCGCCACCACCACAGCACAACCACGGCGCAGGCACCGCACGCGGTCGCGCTCGCCTCGACCAAACCCGTGCCCGAGGTCCGCGACCCCGAAGAAGCCAAGAGCTTCCCGGTGTCCGGCGCCGTGCACCACGCCGACGCGGCCACGCCGCGCACAGCCGCCGACGAAGTCGTCGCCCCCGGCGCCCAATCGAACGCCGAAATCGAAGCCGAGCTAAAACAGATGCACGCCGTGCAGCGCGCCGCGCGCAAGCAGGAAACCGCCACGCTCACAACGGTCCCCGGCGGCGACTCGATCGGCGGTGGCGGGCAGCTGCCGGTCCCGCAGGACGTGCCCGAAGTCGTGCAGCGCGTGATCGCCGGTGCGAACGCGATCGCGGACTTCCCCTACGTCTACGGTGGCGGGCACGCGTCGTTCGTGTCGAACTCCTACGACTGCTCCGGCTCGGTCAGCTACGCGCTCGCCGCCGGTGGCCTGCTGGGCGCGCCCGAGACCTCGGGGCAGCTCGAAAGCTGGGGCGAAGCGGGACCGGGCAAGTGGATCACGGTCTACGCCAACGCGGGCCACGTCTATATGTACGTCAACATCGGCGGACGCTGGATGCGCTTCGACACGGTCGGGCGCAGTGGCGAGTTCGCCTCCCGCTGGCAACCCGAAATCCGCTCCAACGCGGGCTTCGTCGCGCGGCACTGGCCGGGGCTCTAACGAGGCCTCCCAAGAGGCGGCGCAGCCCGGCCATAGGCCGGACCGGAGGCCTCTTTCCTCCCGATCCAGGATGAGCGCAGCCCGCCGGCAGGGCGGGCGCGGGGCTTTCATCTCTTCGACATGGCCGAGGCGGACGCGGGCAGCCGCGGGCGGTCTTTAGCCGTGCAGGGTAACGGTGCTGAGCACTGTCGTGAACAGTGGGCTTTTGGCCGCGTTGCGAACCTTCAGACGCAGCGTGAGCGTGACGCGGTGCGCGTGGCGCAGGCGCTTGGCGGTGCGCTTGGGGAATTTGATCCGCACGGCGCTGTGCCCGCCCTTGGTCGTCACCAGCAGCGCCTGGCCGATCACCAGCGACTGGGGTGAGCCTGCGGGCAGCCCGGTGGCGACGGGGCCGCCGATCCCGAGGTGGTGGGCGGTGGCGGCATTCAGCAGCACTTCGAAGCGGCCTGCGACCTGCTCGTTGACGCTGTAGCGGACCACGAGGCCGCTCTTGGCGACTTGCTTGAGCGAGCTTGACAGCGCCGCGGCAGTCGCAACCGGGCCGGGAGAGAACGTCCCTGTACCGGTGGTCGGACCGGGTGCAGGCGTGCTCGACGGGGCCACACTGGGGGTGGCACCACCGCTGCTGCCACCACTACCGCTGCCACTGCCACCCGAGCCGCTGCCACTGGAGGGCGCCGGTGGCCCTTCGACGGTGATCGGCTCGGTCACGCTCGTGTTGTTGCCGCCGGTGTCGGTCACGGTGAGCGTCACCTGGTAGGTGCCGCCGTACTGGTAGGAGTGGAAGGCGCTCGATGCGCACGGCGCTCGCCACGGCTGTTCGCAGAGCGTGGTCGGCGGGTCGCCTGGGGGCGAGCCCGGTGCATAGCCGGTGACTTCGGGCGAGCCGTCGCCGAAGTTCCATTTGTAGAGGGCGTAGGTCGGCTTGGTTTCGCCACCGGCGACGTATTCGGTGCCCCAGTTCAGCGTGATGTCGGACTCCATGCCGTCGAAGCCGACGATTTCGCCCGCGTTGACCGGGTTGGGCGCGGTGAAGTGAGGCAGCAGATCGATGCCCGGCACGCACGGCACTCCGGGATAGGGCAGCTTCTCCGCCGCGAGGTCGAAGGCGTCGTTGAGGTAGTAGTTGTGCTTGTCGATCGTCTGGTTGGTCAATGTGCCTGCGCCCGTGAGTTCGTTGGCGCTTACGCTGCCCCCGATTTCGCTCGCCCGCGTGAAGTAATTGCGGCACTCGTCGGTCGCCTCTTTGCCTTCGGGGTCCTGCCACGCGTTCAGCAACGGGTCGGTGACGATGTTCTGCTGCTCGACCGCGATCTGGTTGACGATCAGGTCCGCGAGGCCCGTGTCCGGGTAGCCGTCCGGACCGGCGCCCTTGGTCTGGTTGGGCTCCTCCTCGTGCGGTCCTTCAAGCTTTTCCTCCTCTTTCTGAGCCCGTTCTTCTTCTTTGGTTTTTTCTTTCTTTTTTTCTTCTTCGATCTGTTGTTTGGTTTTTTCTTTGCGTTCCTCGTACTTCTCTACTTCCGGCTTGCTGCTCGGGTCATAACCGCCGTCCTGGCAGGCGTAGGCCTCTTCCCCTTCGGCTGGTTCTTCCGTCCTTGGGTTCGGTTGCCAGAAATAATGGCCGTCACCTTCGAGGCCCGCGGTCCACGGAATCATCCCGTAGAGGATCGTGCTCGCGTTGCCTTCGGTGGGGTTCGCGGGGCTGATGTCAGAGTGGTAGCTGCAGAAGCTGTTGTCGTAGCTTTCGAGGGTGCCCTGGTGATCGGAGCAGTGTCCCGTCGGGCCGCCGCCGTCCAGGCAGACCGTCACGCCCGGCGGCGTCAGCACGTAGAAGATCGTGCCCATGCCCGTCGGCAGGTTGTGGTCGGCGATGAACATCTTCAACTGCGCCTGGATCTGCGCGTCGGTCAGACAGCCGATCTGGTCGGGCGTTTCTTCCGGGTAGTACAGGTACGGCAGCGGCGCAGGGTCGACGCAGCCGTTCGCCGGATAGGGTTCGGTGTCCACGTACGAGCCCGTGTACGTCGTGCGGTACAACGCGTGCTGGTTGGCTTTGTCGGTGTACTGCGCGTCGACCGCAAAGACGTTGTCGCCCCCGCTTTCAGCGCCCATCGCCTGTAGGAACCCGTCGATCAATTCCTGCCAGTCGCCGTCGTAGCGGTCCGTCGGATCCCAGTAGATTGCGTACACCTTGCTCGAGGACACGATCGGCGCGCCTGTGGGATTGGCGAATTTGAGCGCCGCGGGGTTCTCGAACGGTTCTTTCGCCTTACCCGGCCCGTTCCCGCGCGGCCCGTAGAGGAGCAGTTCGCTGCGTGGCTGCTCGCCGACCTTCGCCGTCGCCACGCCATTTTCTTCCACGCTGACCACAAGCGCACTCGCCGAGGACACGGCAAGCGCCAGTACCAGCGCAGCGGCCGGCAGCGCCGCGAACAGCAACCGCAGAGTCGAGCCGGGGAGCACGCGCGCGCGTCGCCGCGCGGCCGGCGTTCGGTGCAAGCGAGAGCTTGAGGTCACGAAGCCATCATCGGCAGCGGCCCCCGCCGGCCTTTAGTGGCGCTGGACGCGTCCTTGCAATCGTCGGGTGGCGCCAATGACTCGCCGCGCCGTGGACCCTGTGCCGTGCGGTGGCGCTGGGCGGCTTTGAGGGATGGCGCTGCCGCGCGCGTGTCGGCGTGTTCAGCGCTCGCGCGCGAACAGCGCCGCCTGGCCCTGGCCGACGCCCACACAGAGCGTTGCCAGACCAAGGCTTGCGTTGCGGCGGCGCAGCTCGTGCGTGAGACTGACGACGAGCCGCGCGCCGCTCATGCCAAGCGGGTGCCCGATCGCGATCGCGCCGCCGTTGACGTTGACGCGCTGCAGGTCGAGTCCCAGCTCGCGGATCACGGCGAGACTCTGCGAGGCGAACGCCTCGTTCAGCTCGACCAGGTCGATGTCGTCCACCGCAACGCCGGTGCGCGCAAGCAGCTTGCGCACGGCGGGGACCGGGCCGATCCCCATCACGCGCGGGTCCACGCCCGCGGCGGCGGAGCCGACGAATCGCGCGAGCGGCTGTGCGCCGAGCCGCTCGGCGGCCTGCGCGGAGGCGATCACGAGCGCGGCGGCGCCGTCGTTGACCCCCGAGGAGTTGCCGGCCGTGACGGTGCCGCCCTCGCGGAAGACCGCGCGCAGCTTGGCCAGCGCCTGCGGCGTGGACTGTGGCCGGGGGTGCTCGTCGTGCGCGCAGTCGCCGACCGGGACCAGCTCCTCTGCGAAGCGCCCCGCCGCGTCGGCCGCGGCCCAGCGGCGCTGGCTCTCCAGCGCGAACGCGTCCTGGTCCTCGCGCGTTATGCCCCAGCGCTCGGCGACGTTCTCGCCGGTCTCGCCCATGCTCTCCAGCGGGAAGCGCTCGGCCATCTTCGGGTTCTGGAAGCGCCAGCCGATCGTCGTGTCGTACAGCGTGCGATCGCCGCGCGCGAAGGGCTTCTCGTCCTTGCCCATCACCAGCGGCGCGCGGCTCATCGATTCCACCCCGCCCGCGATCGCCAGCTCCAGCTCGCCCGCGCGGATCGCCTGGCAGGCGCAGACGACCGCCGAGAGGCCCGACGCGCACAGCCGGTTGACGGTCACCCCGGGGATCTCCTGCGGCAGGCCGGCCAGTAGCAGCGCCATGCGCGCGACGTTGCGGTTGTCCTCACCCGCCTGATTGGCACAGCCGAGGTAGACCTCCTCGATCGCGGCCGGGTCCAAGCCCGGCACCCGCTCGACCGCGGCGCGCAGCGCGATCGCCGCGAGATCGTCGGGGCGCACGCCCGACAGCGCACCGCCGTAGCGTCCGACCGGGGTGCGCACGGCCGCGAGGATCACCGGGTCTGAGATGCCTGCCATCGTGGGCGGCAGCCTAACCGAGAGTCGGCCGGCCGGGAACGAGGCACACAGCGTCGGCCACCACGCGCGGCTCGCCGTGCAGGATCCAGTCGGCGACAAGCTCGCCGAGCGCCGGCGAGAGCTGGATGCCCGAACCGCCCGCCCCGGCCGCCAAGACCACAGTCGGCTCGCCTGGCGCGGGGCCGACCTGGGGCAGGCCGTCGGGGCTCATCGGGTACAGGCCCGCCCAGCCGTGAGCCAGGCGCGCGCCGGCGAGTGCGGGCAGGCGTGCGGTGAAAAGCTCGGCGACGGTTTCCAGGAACTCGGGGTCGGCGCCGTGCGCGTAGCGGTCGGGGTCGGCGACCTGCGCCAGCGCCTCCTCGTCGTGCAGCCCGGCGATCAGCTGGCCGGGGCGCTCGTGGCGGAAGTACAGCCCTGGAGCGCCGGCGCCCGGCGTATAGTCCATGACCGAGGGCATCGTGTAGGCAAGGGTGTGCGGGAGCAGCACCGCAACCGCCTGGTGGCGCTGCGGGACGAGCGCGAACGGCGCGCCGAGCAGCGCGCCGACCTGCGCCGCCCACGGGCCGGCGGCGTTGACGACGTAGTCGCAGCGCAGCTCGCGTCGGTGCGTGCCCGGCGCCGCGGGGCCGCTGGCCGCGACCGGCTGGCCGGGCACGCCGGGGGCCGTCCCGCGGACGCCGGCCCACAGGCGCCAGCCCCCTCGCCCGTCGGGCGCGGCGTCGAGCAGCGCATGACCACCCAGGATCTCGATGTCCGCGGCGTGCGCCAGCGCGGCGAGCAGTTCGCAGTAGAGGTGGCCGTCGAGGAACCCGTCACGGGGTCCGTAGAGGCCGCCCGCGATGCCGTCGAGCACCATGTCGGGCACGAGCCGGGCGACTCCGGCGCGGTCGAGCACGCGGGCGTCGGCGATCCCCAGCTCGCGCTGCACGCAGACGCTGTCCTCGAACGCGGTCAGCTCGCCCGCATCGTGGGCGAGCCGCAGGTAGCCGTTGCGCACGATGCGCAGGCCGTGCTCGCGCTCGAGCGCATCGAAGCGCGCCATCGCACGCACGCGCAGCTCGATGTCCAGCGGACGCACGTACTGCGTCTCGACGATCCCTACCGACAGGCCCGAGGAGCCGGCCGCGACGTGGCGCGCCTCGAGCACGCTCACCTCCCTCGCGCCGCGGCGCGCGAGCGCGAGCGCGCTCGCCAGGCCGACCGCGCCGGCGCCAATCACGCAGACCGAAGGACCGCCGGATCTCATCGCCGGCCGCGGCACGCGAGCGGCACGGCGCAAGCTGCGCCGCCCGGACACGCTTCAGCGGTCCTCATCGCAGCGCCTGGGCGAACGCACCGAGAGCGCGATCGATCACGGCGGCGTCCATCGGCGTGGAGACGCACAGCAGCCCGCCGCCCGCGATCAGCACGCCCGCACGATACAGTCGCCACCACAGCTCGACCTGATCGGCGACGTGGATCTTCGCCAGCGACCCGCGCCCGGTCACCTCGCAACCGAGTGCGCGCAGGCCGCTGCGCAGCCGCTCGCCGAGCGCGTCGATGTGCGCGATAGCGCTCGCGTCGAGCGCATCGAGCGAGGCCGCGCCGGCGCGCATCGCCACCGGGTTGGCGGAGAACGTGCCGCCGTGCGCGACCGCGGCGGGGCGGCGGGGGTCAAAGACGTCCATCCACTCCGGCCGGCCGCCGATCGCACCGATCGGCAGGCCGCCGCCGATCGCCTTGCCAAGCGCGACGAGGTCGCCCTCCACGCCGTAGACCTCCTGCAAGCCGCCGGGCGCCAGACGGAAGGTGATGACCTCGTTGATGACCAGCGCGATCCCGCGCCGGGCGGTCTGCTCGCGCACGAGCGCCACGAACGCGGGGTCCGCGGGGCGCAGGCCGGCGCGGTTGGGCATCAGGTCGAGCAGCACGCAGGCCAGCGCCGACCCGTGCTCCTCCAGCGCGTCCAGCAGCGCGCGCTCGTCGCCGACGGGCACTGTCACCACGTCGCTTTGCGCCGCGGCGGGCACACCGGGGGCGCCGGGCGCCACGACGGCGTCCCAGCTCCCGTGGTAACAGCCCGCGAAGCGCAGCAGCCCGGCGCGCCCGGTGGCGGCGCGCGCGGCGCGCACCGCCATCATCACCGCTTCGCTGCCCGAGCCGGCGAAGCGCCAGCGCGCCGCCCACGGCATCCGCGCCGCCAGGCGCTCGGCCAGCTCGACCTCGGCGGCCGTGGGCAACCCGAAGGCCGAGCCTTCGCCGAGCGCGCTCGTCGCGGCGCGCACGACAGGCGCAAACGCGTGGCCGTGTACGAGCGACGCATAGTTGGCCTGCAGGTCGATCAGCTCGTGCCCGTCGACGTCCCACACGCGCCAGCCCTCGCCGCGCACCGCGTACGGGGGGTGCGGGGGCACGAACACCGTGCTGCGCGAGTTGCCGCCGGGCAGGTGATGGAGTGCGCGCTCGTAGAGCGCGCGAGAGGGGGCGCAGTCAGAGGTCAAAGGCTCACTCATACCCGGGGTAGGTGGTCGTCGAAGGCTCGTACCCGCAGTCGGTGGCAGTCAAAGGCTCACTCATACCCAGTCGGTGGTCGGCCAGAGCTGGCTCATACCTACGGTCGGCGACAGCAAAGACTCTCCCCCTCATACCGATGGTCGGTGGCAGTCAAAGGCTCGCTCATACCCGCGCCGGCCCGAGCCGGTCTACAGGTAAAGGTAACGTGACTCGCGATGGGGTCACCGACCAGAATCGCGGGTGGCGGCGTGGCGTCACCCGAGGTGACGCGCCCCACCGGCGCTCCGCCCGCGGACACCCGCGTGGGGACTCGTGTGAGCCCGCTGGCGCTCGCGATGGTCGCGGCCGCGACCATCTCCTTTTCGGCGATCCTCGTCAAGGCATCCCATGCGACGCCCGCGACGGCCGCGATCTACCGCTGCCTTTACGCGCTGCCGATTCTCGCCGCGCTGGCCTGGCGCGAGCGCTCACGGCGCGAGCGCCAGGCACCGAGCAGTCCGGTGGCGCCGGTGCGCCGGCCTGCACTGGCGGCCGGCGCCGGCGTGTTCCTTGCGTTCGACCTGATCTGCTGGCACCACGCGATCGACGATGTCGGCGCCGGGCTGGCGACTGTGCTGGGCAATCTGCAGGTCGCGTGCATGCCGCTGATCGCGTGGGTCGTGCTCTCCGAGCGTCCGGGCCGGCGCGTGCTCGTCACGCTGCCGCTGGCGTTGGTGGGGGTGCTGCTGATCTCCGGTGCGTTCGCGCACGGGGCCTACGGGCGAGACCCCACCGGGGGCGCTCTGTTCGGCCTGCTCACCGGCGTCACCTACTCGATCTGCCTGCTGCTGCTGCGCGGCGGCAGCCGCGGACCGCAGAACACCGCCGAGCCGCTGTTCCTGGCGACGCTCACCGCGGGCGCGAGCGCGATCCTGATCGGGGTCGCCGCCGGCGAAGCGCAGCTGACACCAACCTGGCCTTCGGCTGGATGGCTGGCGCTGCTCGCGATCGGCTCGCAGGTAATCGGCTGGACGCTGATCACGCGCGCACTGCCGCAGCTGCCCGCGGCGGTGACCTCGATCGTGCTGACGATCCAGCCGGTGGGCTCGATGTGCCTGGCGGCGCTGATCTTCGGCGAGCAGCCGACTGCGCCGCAGCTGCTCGGCCTGCTGCTGATCCTCTCGGGCGTGGCCGGGATCACTCAGAGCACCGGCACGAGCACCGGCTCGCCCGCCGGCACGTAGAGCTGGGTGGCACCGCCGACGCTCAGATCGCGTGACTGCTCGGCGTCGAGCACCGCGATGAACCGGCCGTGGTGGCCCAGGTCGAGCGAGATCTGCCGCGCGTCGCCCAGCAACAGCATCTCGACGACCGTCCCGTGCAGCGCCAGCGCTCCGGGCGAGGGGTTCCGCGTCAGGCTCTGCCGGCGCACCGCAAGCAGCACCTGCTGGTCGGGGGCGGCGGTCGTCGGGCAGTGGATCTCGGTACCCAGGCAGCGCACGCGCGCCTGCCCGTCGGCTTCGAGCCGGTGGGCTTCGACGGCGAGCAGGTTGGCGTTGGCGAAGAAGCCCGCCACGAAGCTGTTGGCCGGCCGCCGGAAGAGGCTTTCGGGCGTGCCGAGGCCGACCAGAGACCCGTCGCGCAGCACTGCGATGCGGTCCGAGAGCGCCAGCGCCTCCTGCTGGTCGTGCGTGACGTAGACGATCGTCGTGCGCAGGTCGCGGTGCAAACGGCGGATCTCGGCCTCCATCTCGACGCGCAGGGCGCGGTCGAGCGCGCCCAGCGGCTCGTCCATGAGGACGATCTCCGGGTCGTAGGCCAACGCCCGGCCGAGCGCCACGCGCTGCTGCTGCCCGCCGGAGAGCTGGCGCGGATAGCGCTCCCCCAGGCCGGGTAGGTGCAGCAGCTCGAGCAGCTCGGCGACCCGCTGCTCGCGCTCGCGGCGCGGGCGGCGGCGGAGCTTGAGGCCGTAGGCCAGGTTCTGCGCGACGGTCATGTGCGGGAACAGCGCGTACTGCTGGAAGACCATACCCACGCCGCGGCGGGCGGGCGAGAGGCGGGAGATGTCACGTCCACGCAGCAGCACCGCTCCGCTGCTGGGCGACTCGAAACCGGCGATGATCTTCAAGAGCGTCGTCTTGCCCGAGCCGCTCGGGCCGAGTAGCGTCAGCAGCTCGCCTGCGCGCAGCTGCAGGTCGAGCCGCTCGAGCGCGACTGTCGAGCCGTAGGACTTGCCCACGGCGCGGATGTCGAGCAGCGGATCGCCGGGGTCCGCTTGTTGTGTCTCGCCGGTCGGGCGCCGCGGCGCACTCGACCTCGAGGACCCGTCCTCGCCGGGTCCCGGCACACCCGGCGCCGGGGCGCCCGCGCTCACCGAGCGCCCGCCGGGATCCGGCACCGCCTCGCGCTCGGACGCGGCGCCACTCACCGCCGCCCCGCGAGTCGCGCAGCGAGCAGCATGACGGCGCTCGTCGCGATCATCAGCAGGGTCGCGATCGCCGTGATCACCGGGTTCAGGCCGTAGCGCACGGAGTCGAGGATCGCCTTTGGCAGCGTCTGCAGGCCCGCGCCGCCGAGGAAGTTGACGAACACCGCCTCGTCGAAGCTGGTGACGAACGCGAGCACCATCCCCGCCAGGATCGCAGGGGAGAGAAGCGGCAGCGTGATCTGCAGCCAGGCGCGAGCGCGGCTGGCCCCGGCGACCATCGCGGCCAGCTCCAGCTCGACCGGCAGGCGACTCATGGCCGCGCTCGTGACGACGAGCATCACCGGGATCGCCAACGTCAGATCGGCCAGCACGAGACCCTGGAAGGTGCCGAGCAACCCCGTCTGCGCAAAGACGCCGTACAGCGCAACCGCGTAGGCCGAGATCGGCAGGATGATGCCCGTCAGGCCGCCGAGCTGCAGTGCGTGGCGGCCTGGCAGCCGGCTGCGGTGGATCGCGAGCAGGGCGGGCACCACCACGACCGCCGCCAGCAGCGCGACGGGCACGGCGATCTTCACCGACAGCCACAGCGCCGAGCCCCATTCGGGGTCGTCGAGCAGCGTGCGGTACTGGTGCAGTCCCCAGGAGTGCGGCGGGAAGTCAAAGAAGCTGTCGTTGGAGAACGACAGCACCGCCACGAACACGGCGGGCACGAGCAGCAGCAGCGTCGCCACCGTCGCCAACGCGCCCGAGGCGATTCCCGTCAGGCGGTCCAGTCGTACGCCGAGGCCCGTCACGCGAGTGCCCTCGCCAGACGTGCGCGCCCGACCGCGCGCAGCGCGACGCCCAGCGTGAGCAGCGCCACCGCGAGCAGGATCACCGAAGCGGCGCTTGCGATCGGGTAGTCGAAGAACGTGAAGATGTAGTCCTGGATGTAGTCGGCCATGAACGGCGTCTGCGCGCCGCCGAGCAGCACAGGTGTGACGTAGAAGCCCAGCGAGATCGCGAACACCAGCGCGCCGCTGGCGACGATCCCCGGCAGCGCCAGCGGCAGCACCACACTCCAGACGACCCGCAGCCGCGAGGCGCCCATGCTCCTGGCGGCGTCGAGCAACGTCTCGTCGATCGTCAGGAACACCCCGTACAGCGAGAACGCCGCGTAGGGGATCATCGTGTAGACCATCCCGATGCCCACCGCCGTCGTCGTGTAGAGCAGCGAAAGCGGAGCGATCCCCAGCGCTTCCAGCAGCTTGTTCAACGGCCCTTCGGCGGAGAGCAGGATCAGGATCGAGTAGTTCTTGACGACCGTGCCCATCCAGAAGGGCACGAGCACCGCCAGCCACAGCACGACGCGCACGCTGCCGTGGCGGGTGATGCGGATGTACCACGCCAGCAGACCGCCGATCGTCACCGCCAGAACGCTCACGGCGGCGGCGGCGAGCACCGTCGTGATCAGTGCCCGCCGCCCAGCGGAGCTTTCGATCACCGCCGTGTAGTTGCCCGTCCCCGCGCCCGTGGTCAGCGACTCGATTGCGAGGCGTACGAGCGGGTAGACGACGAAGCCGAGCAGGACGACCAGCAGGGGCGCTACGAGCAACAGCGCCCAGCCGTTGCCGAGCACCGGACGCCAGGCGCGACCCCCACTGGCAGGCGGCAGGACCCGCGGATCCGATCGATCCGCGGGCGCGGCGCGGACGCCTCGTTCAGGCGCTCCGAGCCATCCCGCCGCGGGCACGTCGCCGCCTACCTACCCCCGCAGGAAGTTCTCATAGGCGGTGTCGAGTTCGGTGCCGTGGTGGGCGTACCATTCGAAGTTGGGCACCGCCAGCTGTTTGAGGTTCACGGGGTTGTCTGCGAGTTGCAGGCCGATCGACTTCGGCAGGTAGCCGAGCGCGATCGGGTTGGGAACCGAGTCGTGCACGATGTTCGCCCAGTTCGCCTCCCCTTTGGGGTGACTCGCGATCCAGGAGAGCAGTTTGAGTCCCTCCTGTTCCTGGGAGGAGCCTTTCAAGACGGCCCAGTAGCTGGGCTCGTATGCACCACCGAGCCAGTTGATCTTCAGGTGCATGCCCTGCGCGACGAGCTGGTAGGCGCGATCGCTCCACATGATTCCCATATCGACCTCGCCGCTGCGCAGGATTTGCTGCTGCTGTTCGCCGGACTGCCAGAACGCCTTGATCTTCGGCTTGACTTTTTCGAGTGTCTTGACCACGGCCGGCACGTTCACCGGTGTCGTCGCAGTCGCGGTGATCGGCATACCGGCCGCGACCTCCGCCGTGGTCGAGGCCTCGATCGGCTCGATGCCGCCGAACATGCGCGATTGCGGGAAGAGCGTTGTGTTGTAGAACTGCGCCATCGTCGTCGGGCAGGTGGTCATCTTGGCCATGTTGCAAACGATCACGTCGCCGAGGCTGCCGTGCGAGAAGCCGAACGGGGTGACCTTGCTCGCGCCGAGTTCCCGTTTGAAGGTTTCCTGCAGCGCGCTGGGCAGCGTGACGAGCTGGCCTTTGGCGAAGGCGGTATAGGCGGAGCCGGCGTCGAGCGAGTCGACCGCGTCCCATTCGATTTTCCCAGCCGTGTTCTGGGCTTCGATGCGCGCGAGCTGTGCCCCGGGGGCGTCGACGAACTGCGAGCTAATGTGGCTGGCCTTGTCGAATTCATTCAGGTAGGACTTCTGCGTGGCTTCGTCGATGATCCCGCCCCAGCCGCCGATTACGAGCGTCTTCGAACTGCTGCTCCCGCAGGCGCTGACGCCGAGCGCGGCCAGTAACACCGCCGCCGCCCCGAGCGCTCGGCGTCGAGTCTTGTGAGGCGAACCGCCCGCTGAAACCGCGCGCGCTACCGAAACTCCGCGCGCCACCGGCCGAGCGTCCCTGGACAACCTGATCCTGTCGCTGTCACTCCCCGATCGTTGCATCTCCACTACCTCTCCCTCTCTTTATAGGCACTCGCGGACCGCTCATCGGAACACCGCCTCGAGCGTGTCCCGGTCGAATCCCGGCCGTGAGTCGAGCACCCGATGACCAATAACCGTGAGAACCGCCTGCGCCGCATAGCGTGCTGTGCGTCCCCCGCCGACATCGTATTGCGGAAGCATCTCACATACGTCGAACGCTCCAACCGGAGCGAATCCGGCGACGAGACCAAGCGCCTCCAGCACCTCCCCCGCGGTGAGACCGTCGAGCACGATGCTGTGCGTGCCCGGTGCGTGGGCGCCGTCGGTGGCGTCGATGTCGAAAGTCACGTACACGTGGTCCGCTCCCTCCGCCGCCAGCTCCAGCGCCTCGCGCATCGTCTGCTGCACGCCGCGCCGGCGGATCGAGTCCACCGTGTAGGCGGCAAAGCCGCGCTCGCGGCAGAGTTCGAGCTGGGCGGGCTCGAGGATGTTGGTCCCGTTGAGCCCCCACCACACCATTCGCCCGACGGCCTCGTGCTCGCTGATGCGCCGCGCGAAGGTGCCGTGGTTGAGGCGGCCCATGTCCTTGAACTCGTCCCAGAGGTCGAAGTGGCCGTCGATATTCAGGAAACCGACCTTCGCCCCGGGCTTGCGCGCCTGCACGCCGCGCACGTAGCCCAGGAACGACGGGTAGGGCACGAAGTGGTCGCCGCCCAGCACGACCGGCATCGCGCCGCGCCCCACGATCTCCGCGACCGGCGTGGCGATCGCCTCGACCTGGGCGTGCACGTCGCCCTGGTACAGGCGCACGTCGCCGACGTCGAACAGGCGCGGGCGCTCGGGCGCCGTCCAGACCTCGCCGCTGTCGATGTTCACGTAGCCGACCGGCTCGGGCTGCAGGCCGTAGTAGCCGGCGAGGTACAGCGAGCCCTCACGGATCGCCCGCGGCGCGTAGCGCTGCCCGTTGCGCCCAAGCGTCCACGAGTCCAGCGGCACGCCGAGCACCGCGACCGAGCCCTCGGGCAGGTCCTGCGGCGTGCAGCTGGGCGCGCGGTAGAAGGTGGTGGGGCCGGCGTACCAGTGAACGTGGTCTCGCTGTGGGGGGCCGTTCACTTGCAGATCAGCTCGGTCGTGACGTCGTTGAGGATCTCGGGTGCGCCGTCGGTGACGAGCACGTTGTTGCCGAACATCATCGTCGCACCGTCGGCGTAGGCAAGGCCGGGCTCCATCGTGATCACCATGCCCGGCTCGAGCACGTGCTCGTCGCCGCGCATCAGGCTGAGACCGCCGATCCAGATCGGCGGGTAGGCGATCTCCATGCTGAAGCCGAAGCGCCCCCAGGTGTTCTGCTCGTGGCCCGCGTGCAGCGAGGCGACCAGCTCGACGATCTCCCCAACCGAGACCCCCGGGCGCAGCGCGTCGGTGGCACGATCGAGGGCGTCCTTGACGACCGCGTACAGCTTGCGCAGCCGCGCACTGGGCTCGCCGACGACGACGGTGCGCGAAATGTTGCAGTGGTAGCGACGAGCCACGCCGCTGACCTCCATGTAAACGGTGTCGCCGGGCAGCAGGACCTTGCCGATCGGGGTGCCGTGCAGCGTGCCGCGGGCGTCGACGAGAAACGGGTAGGCGGGGAACTCGCCGCCGGCCGCAGCGGTCGCCTGCTGGATCGCAGCCATCACCTCGCAATCGCTGACACCGGCCCCGATCGCTTCGATGCCGGCGCTGACGCCGAGGTCGGCGATGTGTGCGGCGCGGCGCAGGTACTCGATCTCGGCGGGACTCTTGACCAGCCGCAGGTCATCGAGCGCAGGGGTGACATCGACGATCTCCGCGCCCGCGAGCGCGTCGCGCAGCTCAAAGGCATAACGCGGGCGCAGGTGGTAGCTCATCAGGTTGAGCCCGATCCGCCGCGCGCCCAGCAGCCCTCGTTCTCGCAGAACCTCCACCGTGCGGGCGGTCTGGTCCTCGTGGGTCCAGACGACCCGGACGTCGGGCACCCAGCATGTTTCCTCGCAGAGCGCGTACTCGGCCTTGTTGCAGATCAGCGTAAGTGGCTGCCCGTCTGCGACAGGGACGATCAGCGACTGGTGGTAGAAGACGCTCGTCGGGTCATAGCCCGAAAGCCAGTTGTAGTGCTCGGGCTGGTTGACGATCAACAGCTCGACGTCGTGCGCGTCCATCCAGCGGCGCGTCTTGGCGAGGCGCTCACGGTACTCGTCAAGCGTTACCGCCATGCGCGGGGCAGCGCCCGTGCGATCGGGAGCGCGGAGCATTCAGCTCACCACTGTCTGGCTTTGCTCACGCATGAACTGGGGCAGGTAGTAGGGGCCGAGGCTCCCCTTGCCGGTGGTGCCGCTGGACTTCCAGCCGCAGAACGACTGCACCCCGGGCCAGGCTCCGGTGGTGGCGCCGGCGCGGCGGTTGACATAGAGCACGCCTGCCTGCAGCTCGTCGAGAAAGCGCTCGATCTCCCGCTCGTCCTCGCTGAAGATGCCGGCCGTGAGGCCGTAATCGGTCGCGTTGGCCTCGGCGATCGCGTGCTCGAGCGTGGCGACAGAGGTGACGGTGAGAAACGGCAGGAACAGCTCGCGACGGGTCAAATCGTGCGCCGCGGGGAGACCGGCGACGATGGTTGGCTCCACGAACCAGCCCTGCTCGTGGGTCAGTTGGCCGCCACCGTCGACGGCGTTGCCGCCGAGCAGGACTCGCCCGTCACGGTGGGCCCGCTCGACGCTTTCGCGGAAACGCAGGTGGGCGTCCGCGTTGATCACCGGCCCCAGGAAGGCATCGCGCTCGACCGGGTCGCCGACACGCAACGTCGCGGCAAATGCGCACAGACGCTCGAGCAGCTCGTCGTGCACCGCGTCGAGCACGATCGCGCGCGAGCACGCGCTGCACTTCTGCCCGGAAAGCCCGAAGGCGGCGCGCGCAATGCCCTCGGCCGCCTTCTCGAGGTCGGCGTGCGCGGTGACGATCGTCGGGTTCTTGCCGCCCATCTCGGTGAGCGCGGGGCGCGCGTGGGCGCCTTCGCTCAGACGGGCCGCGATCTGCCGCCCCACCTCGGCGGAGCCCGTGAAGGCGATCCCGTCGAGGTCGCTCTCGACCAGCACACGGCCGGCTGCGGGCCCGCCGTGTACGAGGTTGAAGACACCTGTCGGTAATTCGCCGGCGAGCACGGTCTCGGCAAGCAGGGCAGCCGTCCAGGGAGCCTCATCGGAGGGCTTGACGACGACGGTGTTGCCCGCGATCAGCGCCGCGACGGCCATCCCGAGCGTCAGCGCGAAGGGGAAGTTGAACGGCGCGATCACCCCGAACGCGCCGTAAGGTCTGAGCGTGTCGGTGCAGCGTTCGGCCGGCGTAAGGCTCTTCAACCCCTGCACGAAACCCGCGTGGGAGACCATCTCCTCGGAGTAGGTATCGATCAGCTCGATCGCCTCCTGGACCTCGCCGATCGCCTCGACACGGCTCTTGCCGGTCTCGAGGCTCATCACGGCAGCGATCTCGATGTGTCGCTCGGATATCGCGCGTGCGACCGTGGCAAGGCGATCGAGCCGCTCGCCGGATGGAGTACGCCGCCACTGCGCGCGCGCAGCGAGCGCGGCGGCGACGGCCCGCGCGACGACACCTGCGTCGGCGCCATGGGCGCTGCTGGCGACGTGCGCGACACGGGACGGATCGACTCGCTGGAAGACAGGGCCCTCGGGGTGAGGGAGTCCAGCGACGATGTGCGGGCGCGGAGATGGCTGCACGGCGCGGGCATCTGTCAGATGTCGCTCGAACTCTGCGTGGACGGTGGCGTCGATGCCACCGCTCGTGTACGTCACACGCACGGCCATCGCTGTCCCCGACGCAACGCTAGCGCAACGCGCAGCGCAACGCGCAGCGCAACGCCGGCGCGCAACCGACGCGCCACGTAGGCTCGCCCACGCCGGCGCAGATGTGCGGGCGGGATCTGCTCTTTGGATCGTCCACCTGTCTAGGACGCATTTGTGCTGCTGCAGTGATTGCGGGAAACCCCCGACAGCAGACGGGCGATGTCAGGGTCGGCGCCACTCCCCCGAGCGATCCCGCAGCGCGCGAGCGCGCCAAAGCTGCCGCGAGGCGGCGCGCGGGCCTCTGGCCCCTGGCTGCTCTATGCGAGTCTCGGCGGTCTGCTGCTGGTGTACCTCGTGCTACTGGTCTGCGAGCGCAGCTCGCAGACGACCGACGGCTGGGGCGTCGGCGTGTTCGAGGTGCTGGCGAGCGGCCTGTGTATCGCCAGCGGGATGCGGCGGCAGGTGGCGCGCTCGGTGCCGCTGATTCTCGGCGCGTCGCTGATGGCATGGTCGCTCGGGCACATTGCGGTCACGATCGAATCGCTGGGTGCAGCCAAGCCCTCCTCGCCGTCCGTCGCGGACGCCTTCTACCTGTCGTTCTTCCCGCTCGCATACGTCGCACTGGTGCTCTACCTGCGTGGCGAGGTACGGCGGCTGGCGACACCGAGCTGGCTCGACGGCATGGTGGCGGGCCTCGGCGCGGCGGCGCTGTGCGCGGCGTTCGCGTTCAACGCGCTCGAGTACCTGACCGGCGGCGGCGCGCTGGCGACGGCCGTAAATCTCGCCTACCCGGTCGGCGACGTGCTGCTGCTGCTGCTCGTCGTGTGCGCCACCACCGTGCTCTCGGGCAGGGCCCGCGGGCCGTGGCTGGTGCTGGCAGGCGGGATCGCGCTGACCGTGGTCGGCGACACGTTCAACCTCTTCCAGACCTCCTCGTGGTCGTCGCACTTCGGCGTGGTGATCAACGGGATCGCCTGGCCGGGCGCAATCTGGCTGATGTCGATGGCGATGTGGATGCCGCGCGTGCGCTCCGATCCGCGCGCCCTCCAACGCCCCACCGGCTTTTTGTTTCCGAGCCTCGCCGCGTTGTGCGGGCTGGCGATCCTACTGATGGGCACGCTCGAGGAGGTCAACAACGTGGCGATCGGGCTGGCCGCAGCGACACTCGCACTGGTCGGCGTCCGCATGGCCTCGTCGGTGCGCGCACTGCGTGCGCTCACGCTCGAACGCCAGCGCCTGTCGGTCACCGACCACCTCACCGGGTTGGGCAACCGCCGCCATCTGTTCGACGTGCTCGACGCGTTCTTCGCCGAGGATGCCGCCTCGCAGGCGCCGCGGAACCTGGCCTTCCTCTTTGTGGATCTCGAACACTTCAAGAAGATCAACGACTCGTTCGGCCACTCGGCCGGCGACGAGCTGCTGCGCCAACTCGCAACGCGGCTCGCGGAGTCGCTCGAGCCGAGAGACGTGCTCGCGCGCATCGGCGGCGACGAGTTCGGCGCCGTGCTGATGGATACCGACGCCGCCTATGCCGGACGTGTCGCAGAACGCATCGGCGCGAGCCTCGAGCGGCCGTTTGCGCTGGAGGCGGTGCGGGCTAAGCTCAGCGCCAACATCGGCATCGCGCTCGCACCTGCCGACGCCACCGACAGCGCAGGCTTGATCTCGTGCGCCGATGCCGCGATGTACCGGGCCAAGCTGGGCGCGACGCCTTGTGCGCACTACGAGCAGGGGTCCGACCAGGCGGGTAATCGGCTTCGCCTCGCCGACGAGCTGCGCGCGGCGCTGGACGAGGGCGCACTCGCGGTGCACTACCAGCCACAGCTCGACTTGGGCAACAACGAAGTGGAGGGCGTTGAGGCGCTTGTACGCTGGCCGCACCCAACGCTGGGACTGATCCCGCCGGTCAAGTTCCTGCCGCTGGCCGAGGAGGCGGGCCTGATGGGAGCGCTTACGCGGCTCGTGCTGGGGCGTGCCGTCGAGCGGTGCGCCGCCTGGCGGGCGGCGGGCCGCGAGCTGCGGGTATCGGTGAACGTCTCGGCCAGCGACCTGCTCGATGGCGGCCTCGCCGACGTCGTTGCGGGACTGTTGCGCCGCCACCGCCTGCCACCGCGCTCACTGGTGATCGAGATCACGGAGACGAGCGTCATCACCGAGTTCGAGCGCGCACGCGGCGTCGTGCAGGAGCTGCGCGACCTCGGGGTTTGCGTGTCGATCGACGATTTCGGGGCGGGCTTCACCTCGCTCGCCTATCTGAGCAGCCTCGCGGTCGGTGAGCTGAAGCTCGACCGCGCGCTGATCATGCGCCTGTCGCGCGACTCACACGAGCAGGACGTCGAGCTGGTGCGGGCGACGGCCGCCCTCGGCCACGCGCTGCGGCTGCGGGTCGTGGCGGAGGGTATCGAGGACGCCGCGACACTTGCGCTCGTGAGCGAGCTGGGGTGCGACGTGGGGCAGGGGTACTTCATCGGCAAGCCCGCGCCTGCCCAGGAACTCGAGCTGGACGCGGCACCCGGCGCCAAGGCCGCGGAGCTGCCGGCGACGCCACGTCGTGAATTGCACGGGACGCATGCGACGCGTCAGCTCGTGCGCCTGGCGTAGGCACCCGGCAGGACAGGCGGGTCTACGACCGGGCCGGCAAGGGTCCTAGTGCTTCCCTCGCTTCTTTTTCGCGTTGCTCCCGTACTTCTTGTGCGCCGCCGCCATGCACCGAGTCCGCTGCCGCTTCGGCTGCTTCTCGCATACCCGCAGCGCCTTGGCCAGTAGCTGGGCGCGGGGCGGCGACTTCGACTTGTGCTTTGCCGCTTTTGCTTCTTCTTCCCTCTTCTTCGTCGCCGCAGCTTCTTCTTCCTGGCGTTTCTTGGCCGCGGCCGCTTCTTCTTCTTGGCGTTTTTTCGCAGCGGCGGCTTCTTCTTCTTGATGCTTCTTGGCGGCCGCGGCAGCCATGGCAGCTTCTTCGCGCTGCTTTTCTTCGAGCTGTCGGGCTTCGACTTCCGCCGCCGTGACGGCCTTTATTTCGATCGGCTCGCTCGGGTGCACCGTGATCGTCGTTTCCACCCCGGTCGTCTCAAGTTCGTGGCTACCCCTTTTGCCCTCGGGAATCGCCGCGCGCTTTTCGCCTTTTTCGTTTTCGTATTCGTCGGGCATCTGTGTGCCAAGCGAACTCCTCAGTGCCGTCGTGAAGGACGTGGCCGGTTCATCGATCGGCGCCACAGAAGCGAGAAAGGAACCGCGTCCTTCTGCTTTTTCGCCTCCGCATTCAAAGATTATGTAGGGCCCTTCACCCGGATTGAGCAGAATGCCGACTTCGCGTTTTGCCTGGTCGATATACACGAGTTCCGCGGCGATCGGCCCCGTTTTGATTTCTTCCGGATTTGCGTCTTCGGACTTGCATCCGACGGCGCTGCGGGAGCCATTCTCCGCAGTGCATCCGGTGAGCGTGAAGCTCGCAACGGCCGAGCGGGGCCCTGTGATTTCGCCTTCGCCACCAGAGGCGGCGCAGCGTACGAGGGTTTCGAAGCCCGCCATTTCAGCGTTCACCAGCCCGCCTTCGGTCGTAAAGCTGACCGGCAAACCGTGGGGAGTCACAACTTCGAGCACGGGCGAGGCCGCGTTCGCGGCGGCGGGGGCGGCGAGCAGCAGCGCACCGGTCGCGATCAACGCAGCGACGCGAACATGCCGTCCGCCAACAAGCCGGCCTGCGTGGAACTTTCGTGACTTCACGTTGCTACCCCTCCTCGCCATCCGCTTGCGCATGTCCCCCTACTCAGGGCGCGCCTCTTCACCGCCCGCGGCCCCGCCCGCGCGGCGGCGGTCAATGACTGATCATACCAGGGGCTGGAGCTGGGGTGCCACGGGTTGGCGCCACCGCAAACCAGGCGCCGAGGGCGCGCCAACGGTTGCCTCGACCGACAGCGGCGCCTCCTCGCCCACGCCGCCAAAGGTCGCGGCGCCTCCTAATTGGGACTCGCGCTCGCGCCAGAAGATCGCGAGGTCCTCCACGCACGCCCGCGCGTCCCGCGCATGGCATAGCGTCTGCACATGGCCGAGGACGACCCCAGAACAACCGAGCCGTGTGGTCTGTTTGACTCTGGCACCCGCCTTCATCTCGCGCTCTGACGGCCTGACCTCATGGACGAGGCCGATCTCATCCTTGGGACCGTCGCGCATCCAGATCACCGTGCGAACGACCCAATCCCCGGCCGCGAGCACTTCTACCGCCGGGACCTCGACCCTCGACGCTGGCTGCGCGTCGTCGTAGGCTTCAACGACGATCCCGCTTGGGTCGTGACCGCTTTGGGTCGTGACCGCTTTGGTCCAAGAGAACCCGCCGCGAGGCTGGAAGCCATGATCATCACAATCGCCGGCATCCCGTTCAACCACCACCACTACGACGAGCGTGGCGACGTGCTCTACCTCAACGTCGGCGAGCCGCGCTCGGCGGCTCGTGGCCTTGAGACGCCAGACGGCCACGCGATCCACTACGACGAGTCGGGCGCCGTGAGTGAGCAGCTGGGGGCGGCGGTCGGGATGTCTGGCTCCCAGGCATACACGATCCTCTCGCGCGCGGAGGTCAAGCCGCACCTGACCGACTACTGGATGATGAGCGACTTCTCCCAGCCGGAGTTCGAGGAGCGCTGCAAAGAGATCTGCGGCCTGTACGTGGACCCGCCAGAGAACGTGCTCGTCCTATCTCTTGATGAAAAGACCGGCATCCAGGCCAAGGCGCCGACCAAGCCCGACGTCCTGCCCGCTCCCGGCAGACCGACACGACGCGAGCACGAATACAAACGCAACGGCACGCAATGCCTCTTCGCCTGCCTGAAAGTACACGCAGGCGACGTGCTCGCGATGCCGTCAAAGACACGCAACCGCCACGACCTGATCCGCTTCCTAAACCAACTCGACAAAGAGCTTCCCGTCATGGACGGGGGGCCAGCAGACCGTCGCGGTCAGCGACAACCTCTCAACCCGCGGCACCCAGGACGTACAGGACTGGCTCAAAGACCACCCACGGTGGCGCTTTCAGTTCACCCCAACACACGCCTCGTGGCTGAAGCAGATCGAGATCTTCTTCTCGATCCTCTACCGCCGCCTCCTCAAGCACGGCACCTTCTTCAGCGAGCAAGACCTCGCCGAGCAAATGCTCGCATTCATCGAGACCTACAACCAAACCACCAAACCATTCAAGTGGACCTACACCGGCAAGGTACTCGAAGCATAACCAACGAACTTCACGGACAAACCACTAGTGGTGCTCCGTTAGGTTGTTGAAGGGTTTGGTGTTGGTTGGGCGAACTCTTGTAGCGGTTGCTGTCGTCGAGGAGGTCCAAGATGGGGGTTGTGCCTGGCCTGACTGAACGGGAGTTCGCGCGTGTGGGTACGCGGTTGGTCGAGTTCGCCGAGGAGATGTTTGTGTCGATGCGTCGCAAGGATCAGGAGGATGTCCCGCCGGGCGTGGAATTTCGGTGACGGTCCGGGTGTGAGTCTCAGACGGTTGCGAGCGTAGCGGTCTCCGGGGGTGTGTGCGTGATGGTTGGCTTGGTGACCTCGCGTTCGACTGTGAGTGCGAGCTTGGCGAGGTCCTTGTGGCCGATGATCCTGCGGAACTGCCGCTCGGCCTCGAGCATCCCGGCAGCGGTCCAGCGCAGGCACATTTCGCCGGACTGCCAGCGCTTGACGTTGCGCGAGGAGCGCCTGACGCACTCGATCATCGACTCGATCGGGTTCGTGGACTGCAGTGTGCGCTTCAGCGCGCCGCGAGCACCCAGACGGGTGACCGTGAGAGTCTCGGCCATACCCTCCTTCAGCGAGGCCGCCGCACCTGGATGCGAGCGCTCCAGCTCACTGGCGAGCGTTCGCAGCTCGCCCAGCGCGCGGTCGTAATCGTCCTTCGCCCAAGCTGAGCGGAGCCGGCGCTTGACAGTCGGACGGTCGCGCTCAGACAGGTGATCGAGCACGTTTCGTTCCTTGTGGCGAATACAGCGCTGGACGGGAGTGCGGGAGCCGAGCACGGCGTCGACGGCTGCTCTGAGCGCCTTGGAGCCGTCGAGCACGACGAGCACGCCCTGCTCGACATCCAGTCCTCGCTCGATCAGATCCGCGAGCAGCGCGGCGGCGACCGTCTTGTTCTCGGTGGAGCCGTCCCACAGGCCGAGCGGGAGCTTCACGCCGTCGGTGGTGATCCCAAACGCGACGACGTTGGTGTGGCCCTTCAGCTCGATCCCGTCGAGCATCAGCACCGCCAGACGGACGTCGTCCAGGCGCCGCCCCATCAGCTCGGCAAGCGTCTCGGCAGTGCGCGCCACGAACGTGCGCGAGATAGAACTCTTTGACGTCGAGCGCGCTTTCGCCTCGATCCGCTCGCCGACCGGCTCCTGCGTGCGGGCGAAGCGCCTCGCAGAGACGCCGGCGAGCATCCGCTCCAACACCACCCGAGAAAGCGCGTCGCGCGAAGCGAAGTGCTCGTATGTACCCAACGGCAGCTCGCTGCCGCCGTCCTTGCTGCGCATCCTCGGACGCTTGACCGAGACGCGCCGCCCGCCGAGCGTCACCTCGCCCTCATCAGAGCCGTGACGGTAGGCAACGCGCTCGGGTCGTGCTTGCCCCTCGGCCCGCACACCTCCTCGACCTCGCTGGCCATCAGCTCATGCATCACGCCGAGCCCGACGCCCACGCTCAACGCGAGTAAGCCTTCCTTCGCGGCGCCCACCAACTCGCCGAGTGTCCGCTGCACACGCTCGGGCAGCATGTGCTCCCCTGCCACGGCCGTCGTCGTGACGACCTCCTCGACCTGTACGTTCTTCATGGCGGTTCCTCCTGGTCTCGATGGACTTGAACACCCCGAACGCTCGCAACACGAGCGGACGAGGCCGGAGGACCACCACCTCAATTTCTACGCCAGACGGGACATGCTCTGAACGGGAGTTCGCGCGTGTGGGTACGCGGTTGGTCGAGTTCGCCGAGGAGGTGTTTGTGTCGATGCGTCGCAAGGATCAGCGCCGCTGGGGTGAGGTGTATTTGCGTGGGTTGATGTTGGATGGGAAGCGTAAGAGTGTTGAGCTGATGGCTGCGCGTTTGGCGGATGGGGATGAGCAGTGTTTGCAGCAGTTCGTGATCAGTCGCCGTGGGATTGGGGTGCGGTCCGTCGGGCGCTTGCGCGGCGGATGAGCGCCGAGATCGCCCCGGAGGGGTGGGTGATCGATGACACCGGGTTCCCGAAGTTCGGCAAGCATTCCGTGGGTGTGGCGCGCCAGTATTCCGGGTCGCTTGGGCGGGCTGGGAACTGCCAGGTCGCGGTCAGCGTCAACGCGGCGACCGGATTCGGCGTCCTGCTCGTTGGACTGGCGGCTGTTCATGCCTGAGGAGTGGGATGAGGAGAGTGAGTTCAACGAGGAGCGGCGGGTGAAGGCCGGGGTGCCCGAGGATCTGCACCACGTGGAGCAGTGGCGGCTCGCCCTGGAGATGATCGACGAGTTGATTGGCTGGGGGCTGACGCCTGGGGTGATACTCGGTGACGGTGCCTATGGCGATAACACCCAGTCCCGCCAGGGATTGGAGGATCGCGGGTGCTCCTATGCGCTGGACGTCAAGGCCAGCACGTCGGCCTACGCGCAGGACGTCGAGCCCGAGCAGCCCGAGTACCAGGGGCGCGGCCAGCCGCCGAAACACCGCTACCGCCAAGACCCCTCATCACTGAAAGAACTCGTGCTCGGCGTCGGCCAGGAGGAGGCCGTCAAAGTCAAGTGGCGGGAGGGAACTCGCGGTGAGATGACCTCGCGGCTCATTACCATGCGAGTGAGACCCGCGAACATCGAGTCGCGACGCCAAGGCACATAAAAACGGCGAAGAGCTCACCCTCGTTTGGTTGATTTGTGAGTGGCCTGACGGCAAAGAGCAGCCGGTCAAGTACTGGCTCTCCAACATGCCCGAGGACACCAGCCTTGAGGATCTGGTCCGGCTGGACAAGTTGCGCTAGCGGATCGAACATGACTACCGCCAACTCAAGGACGCGCTCGGACTCGACCACTTCGAGGGCCGCTCCTACCGCGGGTTCAACCACCACGTCACCCTCGTCAGCGTCGCGCACGCCCTTCCTCACACTGGAGCGCAAACAACGCCCCCCTCAACTCAGGGCGGCAGCCTAACCCTCCTCCAGGCCCTCCGGAAACTACAAGCACTCCTGGCCCACTGGACCGGAACACGCCCCGCATGCCGCAAAGAGCCGCCGCCCGAAAGCCCCCTACAAGGACCACCAACCTAACGAAGCACCACTAGAGGCCAACGCGCTACAGCCGATCCTCGCCGCCTCCTAACGGCTGGTTCATGCGCCAGACCGGCGGCGGCGCCCGACGGAGGCCGCAGCGGTTCGACCTTGGTCAAGGCGATGGGGCGATACTGGGTATAGCGCGAACCTGACGGATGGTGCCGAGTTTGAGGGCTGGACGCTGGATGTTGGCGCATAGACCGCCGAACGGCGCGCTCCAGCGCCGCTCTCACGTCATGGGCCGAGGACTGCGCCGAAGCGCTCATCGAAGGCGTCACGATCCTCCACCGCCACTGCCTGGGCGAAGCGACTCGCGGTAACCGTGAAGCAGTCCAGGAAGCCGACGCTGCCCAGCAGCACCAGGCTGTAGCTGTGCCAGCCCTGCACGAACCCGACCTGAGCCTCCCACTCGCGGTACTCGCGCAGGGAGCCGTCACGCGGGTGTAGGCGCAGCGAGACCGTCTTGTAGCGGGCGATCATGGTCCGACCGCCGACCGCGTGCGGCGTCTCGCCCTCGTTGTCGGCCAGGTCGATCCCGAGCTGCTCGGCCAGCAGGTCGCTTGCGAGTATCGCATCGGCGCCGGTGTCGATCAGTCCTTCCAGCAGCGTCGTGCTCTGCCCTCCGCAAGCGAGCGACACATACACGAATGGCCTGAAGACCGGATCGCCCAGCCGCACGGACTGGGGATCCTCCCGGTACGGGTAGAGCCACGGAAGCGGCTGCGGCTCAGCCAAGGCCGACGTGGACCGGCTCGTCTGCGTACGGGACGCGACCGCGCACCGCTACGTGGTCACGGCCCTTGGCCTTTGCGAGCACCACGCGCGGGTCCTCGTCGGCGATCACGATCTTGCCAGTGCGCGCGTCGATCGCGACGTACTTGCCCTCATAGCCTTTGAAGTCAGTGCGAATCGGCTGCATAAAGCGACTCAGCCCACTGTACCGTGACCCGGGGCGCAGGTAGGGACCATCGAAGACCACGGCCGGGAGGCAGCGTAGGAAGGCAACGAAGACTGCTGTCTTGCGATCGCGCCAGCCCCCGTCCACGGCGACGACCGCGAGCGCGAGTGCGATGACCCTATAGCGCTGCGAGCAACTCGATGCGGTTGCCCCAAGGGTCCGCGGAACAGAAGCGCCGCACTCGTTCAAAGTGGTTGGCGCATCGCCGCGAGGATTGAGCCGATCATCATTCGTACCGGCGTGTGACGGATCAGCAGCTCTCGTCCACGGGCCGCGAGAGGGCTCTGGAGGAACATCGCGCGGGCCAAGCGGCGCGAGTCGCGCTGGTTTGCCCACACCGTGTTCGCGGTGCGCTTCACATACATCTCGATTGCTAGGGGGACCAGACGCGCGTCGGCGCGCGAGAGCTCCTCACCGAGCGCGGCGGCGCAGCGTAGCGCCACCGACGCACCGACCCCGGCGGTGGGCAAAAACGCGGCGCCGGCGGCGCCGCAGAGCACGATGCGGCCGCTGCTCAGCCGTCGCGAGCGCACATCGTGCAACCGCCACGGCCAAACCTCGGAGGCCGACGCGAGCGCGGCGGCAAGCTCCGGGGTGCCGGCGAGCTGGCCAAGTGCGCCGCCGAGTCTTGCGAGCAGCTCTCGCTCATCCAGCTCGTCGGCGGGGTCGGCGACGCTACGCGGTACCGCGATGATGCACATCGTCTGACCCGGTGCCGGATAGGCGCCGAACAGTGCCCCTGCAAGCCAGTGCTCGCGCGCTGTCTCGGGTGGGAAGATCCCCTCCAGCGCCCACCAGGTCCAGCCCACCCAGCCCGTGTCAAAACCGCGCTGCGGGCCGAACAGCATCTCGCGCGTGACTGAGTGCGCCCCATCACACCCGACGACCAGATCAAAGCGCTCGGTCGAACCGTCGCTGAGCGTCGCCTCGACCTCCTCGCCGGCTTGCTCCAGGGCGCTCACGGTGCTTCCCGTCCGCAGCTGCACGCGCTCGCCGCAGGCGCGTCGCAGGCACTCGATCAGCTGCGCATGGGTGGTGAAGTAGGTTGGGCCGTAGGCGCCCAGCAGCCGCGCGAAATCGATCCTGCGGATCACCGTTCCGCGGCGATCGCCGATCTCGTAGGTCTTCATCTGCACCGCGCGCGTCGCGAGTTCGCGATAAGCGCCGATCCCGTGCAGCACCGCCGAACCGTACGGGTAGAGCGAAACACTGAACCCGTGCTCGCCATAGCAGGACAACTGCTCCACGACCAGCGGCTCGCGCCCCTGACAGGCCAGCTTCGCCGCCAGCGCCAACCCCGCGACGCCGCCGCCGACGATCAGCACGCGCATAACTTCACGCGCCCGTCACACCGATCCACCCATCGTTCAGCGTCGCGGCGAGTCGCGCGAGCCTGTCGGCGTGGGGTGTTCTCGGGTCCCAGCTTCCACCCAGGCGACGCAGGCGCATGCGGGCGTTGAGTTGCTCGGTGAGGATCGGCGGGTCGCGCCGAACGGTGCCGCCATGCCCGTCTGTGTTGCGGGTAGGCGAACCGGATCATGTCCTCTTCTGACTCCCAGATGCTCACAGTGCAGTTGCCGGTGAGCGGAACGCCGGCGGAGTAGGCGGTAATCAGCCCGGGCGCTCCGCGGATGTAGGCCCCCAGCCGGGTGCCCTCGCGAAGGAACCGAACCAGGTCCCGTGACTGTATGCGGCCAAGGGTGAGCACGGCGAACGCTCCTGAGCTGACGTCGGTCGGGGACAGTGACGTGACCCCGTAGTGTGATCCGCGCGTCGAAGCGACCTCGAACAACGCCCACCACGAGTTGGCCTGGGCAGTGAGGCGCTTGGCGATCGGGTGAGCGAGGAATGCCTCGAAGTCTGGTTGGGTCCGCCATGCTGTGAGTAGCACCTGGCGACGAGCGGCGGGAACGCCTGCACCGAAGCCTGCGCTCGATCGCGATCCGATGAACGGCATCGCCTTGGCGAACACCAAGCCGGGAAGGCCGATCAGCTGTTGCCGTGCCGAGTGGCGCCACATGACCGGCGAGTGCACGCCGCGGAAGTCGGTCACGTGCGCGGCGAGCAGCGGTGCCCGGCGACGCCCCTCGAGAAACAGCATCAGGGGCTCTCGTCTGCCAGCCGAATGCCGGCCATCTGCCGCCCCGCCTCAAAACCGAGAAAGCGAAGCGGCTGCTTGGCGATCCAGAAGCCGGTCGCGAGTTCAGACAGGCTCGTCCTCGCCACAAGACCGATCCGTTCCTCACGGGTCCGACTCCAACGGCAACCCGGCGGCAACTCCCTGCTGCCATTCATCGAGCGTGTCGCCAGCCCTGTAGGCACGACGCGCACACTAACAAAGCTTGAACGCTTGTGCAAGACGTATGATCAAGCTCCTGTCTAGACTCAGCTCATGGCGGGTAGAGAGAACCATCGTCAGCGCCTGATCGAAGGAGCGCTGAAGTGCCTGCGCGAGAAGGGCTACGCGCACACGACTGCCCGTGACATCGCCGCTGCCTCGAATGCGAACCTCGGCTCGATCGGCTACCACTTCGGCTCCAAGGACGCGCTCCTCCGGGAGGCTCTGAGCGAGGGACTTCGCCAGTGGACGCAGTACTTCCTTTCGCGCGCGCTCGCTCGCGAGGGCGACGGGCCGCTTGAGCATCTGCGCACCTTCTGGTCCGGGGCGGCTGAGAGTGTCGAGGAGCAACAGGGGCTGATGCTCGCGCTCATCGAGGCCCTGCCTGCCGCCGCGCGTTCACCGGTCCTGCGGGCACAGCTCGCCGACCTCATCGAGGAGACCCGTCGCGCATCCCAGGCGACGATCGAGGGCGCGATCCCCGGTGCAGAGGCACTCGACGAGCGCACCGCGCGAACGCTCGCCTCTCTACTCATCGCCGTCATCGACGGTCTTGCCCTGCAATGGCTCATCGACCCCGAGCGCGCCCCGACCGGAGAGGAACTCACCGGCACACTCGACTCGATTCTGCTCACTGCCACCCGGCTCTTGAGCTAAGCCGGAGAAGATCGCCACCTGACAGCTCTCATGGGACATCCTCGCGCCCAAGTTTCACAGGCAATGATCGATCGCCCCCCGATCCGGCTGCTGCGCCTGTTCTTCAAGGCACCCATCGTGCTGTATCGGCTGAGAATGGGATGGCTGCTCAGCAGCCGGTTCCTTCTACTCACGCATACCGGCCGACGGACCGGACAGACGCGCCAGACGGTTCTCGAGGTGGTGAGCTATGACCGCTCGATCCCCGAGGCGATCGTGATCGCAGCTTGGGGCGAGCGCGCCCAATGGGTGCGCAACCTGGGTGCTGCACCCGCAATCAGCGTTCAGATCGGCCGCGTCCACTGGACCGCTCCCGAACGCCGCGTCCTCGAGCCCGAGCAGGCCGCGGCGTTGATCGCCGTGTACAGACGTGAGCACCCGCTTGCGGCAAGACTGATCGGGGACCTCCTCGGCGGGCCCCTCGACGCGACCGATCCCGCCTACGAGCAGTGCGCCCAGATGCTGTGCGCTGTGGCCTTCAGGCCGTTAACGCTCTCGCAACCGCCGTCCTTTCAGGCTTCATGTCCCGCGTCGCACTGAACACGGCAAACCCGTCGTTTCGGTCGATTGAGATGTCCGTGAAGGCGGCAGCGCTGAGCCACGACCGTAGGTCCTCACTGGTTCCTGAGCCCCCGAACTCGCCGCGCTGCTGACCACGTTCTCATCAAGAACCGTTGACGGCGTGAGCCGCCCAGCAAGAACATGGCTCCAACCAGTTCGCCGCCGGGCTCCAAGCATCGCGCGATCTCAACGAGCACCGCCTGCGGGTCGTCGACGATGTGAAGGCCGCTATAGCAGAGACACAGGTCCGCTATCGCGTCCGAGAACGGAAGCGCCGCCATGTCGGCCCGTACCGCCTCGATCGGATCGAGCCCGCGCATCACGGCGCGTCGGCGAACACGGTTCAGCATCGTTTCCGAGAGATCGACCGCTATGTATCGCACCTGCTGGCCGGGACGCAGGCCTCGCAGCGCGACCCCGCCACCACATGGCACATCCAGGATCGTCGCGCCATCCGCCAGCTTGCCGATCACGCTCATGCTCCTGTACATCGGCCGAACGTCGATACCCCCACAGGATTCGACCCACCATGCGCGACACGGGCTCATGTTCGATGTAGAAGTCGTAGACCGCTCCGAACGGTCCCGCGCAGACGTTCCGGTCGCTCGCCACGAGCGGCATTATCCGCCTTGGTTGCGCTACGGCGGTACATCGCGACCGATAGGTCACGGCATGTGGCGCGACGTCATCCGTTCGCCGTGGGTCGAGCACCGACAAGAACGCAATCCCCAGTAATCGCCGGCAAAACGGGGGTTGCGTGCCTGCCGAGGGGAGCGTAGACGTAGCCCGGTGGCACCTTCAAGCGTAAAAGCTCGCCGGTCTGCTCGTCGGCCGTCGTGTGAGCGACCTGTGAGCCGCGTTGAGGGCCGCGAGAAGCCCTTGACATCCGACGGGGATCGTGCTCTCGTTGGTGGGCTGGGGTCCGTCCCGGAGCCCAGCGGTCTTCCGCCGGCACACAACTGCATGAAGAGATCGACTGATGATGTTCAACACCATCCCCAACACCAGACCTCTCCCGTTCCGGGCGAGCAGCGGCACGATCGCTCCAGGCGGTCCACGAAGCGAGCGCGTCGCGCGAACGCTTCCGTTGCGCCGGCCCGCCATAGCCGCGACGATGCCGACCGAGGTGCCGAGCCGATGCTCGCCCGGCCGCGGTTTGAGTCGCTTGAGGCGCAGCAGGCGGCGCAGGCAATCGAACTGCTCTCTGCGCTGATCCTCGCCGCCGAGCGCCCGGTGCTTGGGCGCGCCGATGAGCCGGGGCGCAGCGGCGAACTCTCCGGCGCCCGCCACCAACACTCCGCTCGCCGCCAGCAGCGCTCACGTCTTGCCAATGGCTGCACATCCGACTGGCAAGCCCAAGCGGCGCGAAAGCGGCCATTCTGTCGCGGTTTCGGGTGGTTCGTCCGCGCCCGAGTGTATTGGTAAGTCTAGTTCTTCGGTGTCTTCGTGACCGCCACGGCGAGGCGGCGGCGCGTGCCTCGTGGTCCGGCGGCGGTGGTGTCGTTGAGCGAGCTTGACCGGCGGATCATCGGGCTGGTGAGCAGTCAGCGTGTCGTGACCCCGACCCAGCTTGAGCTTCTTCTCGCGGATGTGCCTGGCCGTACCCTGCGTTACCGCACCGAGCATCTGCACCGTGCTGGTCTGCTCGGTCGCAGCCGCGGACCCTTGCGCCCGACGCGCTGCTCGAACTGCACGATGATGAGGGCCGCGGGCTGCTGGCGTTTGTGGAGCTTGACCTGGGCACGATGAGCCACGCGCGGCTGAAGGTCAAGGCGGGCTGCTACGCCGCGCACGCTGCCTGGGTAGAGCGCTATGCGTTTTGCCCCTGCCTGCTGTTCCTGACGACCACGGAGGCGCGTGCGGTCGCCTTCATAAAGATGCTGGCAACGCACGTTGAGCGAGCCCTGTTGGGACGATCTGACCGTATCGGGCGGCGGGCTGTCGCTGCTCGACTGTCTGCACGCCGCTCGTGCGCCATACGACACCGCGCGAACACAGAAGCAGGCCGAGCGTGAGGCGACCGAGGCAGAACGGCAGCGGTTGCGCCGTGATCCACATGCCCGGCGCGCTCTCCTTCAAGAGCACCATCTGTATTCGCGCTGCGAGCACGTCGAGCAATTCGGGACGCCACGAGCGCTCGCGCTTGAGCTGCTGCTCGCATCCACCGAGCCGATGGACGAGATCGAGCGGGCCGCGTTCGCGGCGCTTGCCCGCCAGCTCGACCCCGACCCGCTGGAGACCCAGTTCGCGCCTGAGCCGGTGCCGCCGACCCCGGCTGACATCCGCGTCCACGACCAGCACGCCATCATCCCCACCTACCGCGTGCCGGCGGCGGTTCGCACAATGCACGGAACAATGGGCGATCCTGGACTCGAACCAGGGACCTCTTCCTTATCAGGGGAGCGCGGATCACGGTGGCTGCGGGTCGGGTCATGACGAACGTCGCAGCCGCGCCACATTCGAGGCTGCCTGCGGGTCATCTATAGGTGGAGTCGTGACCGATGCGGCTTCCATGACGCTTCCAAACTCGCTCGCCATCCGATCCCTGCGCATCGCACGGCGGCGAGCGTCCGCAACCTCGCGCACGTAGACCGCGCGGGTGACGTTGGCGTCGCGGTGGCCGAGCAAGAACGCGACCTCATCGACTGACTCGCTGGCGAGCAGCGCACGGCTGGCGACGGTGTGGCGGAAGCTGTGCATCGACGGCACGGCGCCACGTGGGACGGACACGGGCTTGTTGTCGTCCCGCTCGTGGAGGATCGGGAATGTCGGTCGCCCCTGCTCGTCACAGGCGCGCGCCTGCGTCTTGCGCAGCGCGCGGGCCACGTTGCGCTGCGAGAGCGGCCGTCCCGTGCAGGTGGCGAACCATACGACTCTGGCCGAGTGTCGCGGCTCGCCAGCTTGTGCTCCGCGAGGATCACGGCGAGTTGGCATGGGATCGGCACCGTGCGCGCGGAGCCGTCGGTCTTGGTGGGCTGACGGTTGCCGTGGCGATCGACCTGCCAGCCGAACTCGACCTCGGCGTCATCAACGTTGGCGATGCGAACGTCCTCCCACGTCAGCGCCAACAACTCCGACATGCGGGCGCCCGTGAGCGCGGCGAGCGTGAGCAGGGCCTTGTAGGGCCGCCTCGCTGCCGCGATCGTCTGCGTCAGCGCATCGGCCTCGAACAGTCGCTTGCGTTGCGCCTGTGACGGCTTCGGCCGCTCCGACGATAGAAGGATGCTCACGGGGTTCGTGCCCGCCCACGCGAGCCGACGTGCCGCGTAGCGGTATATGCGGTTCGCCACTCCGATCACAACCACGATCGTCGCCTCGGACTTACCGGCGGCGCGAAGCTCCCGAACAAGCGTGGCGAGATCGTCGGCGTCGATGGCATCGAGGCGGCGCGTTGCGAAGCGAGGCCGCAGATGGCGCTCGACGGCGTTGCGGTAGCCCGCCTGTGTCGAGGGGCGAAGATCGAGAACGGGGCCGTTCAGCCACCGATCGGCGGCCTCACCAAACCGTAGGCGCACGTTTGGAGCCACGCGCTCGCCGCGATCCCGCTTATGCAGCAGTTCGCGGCGCAGCGCGCGGGCATCCTTGAGCCCGCCTTCGACGGTGCGCCAGCGTTGTTTGCCGGCGCCATCCTTGTAGCCGACTTCCAGAACCTCGCGGCCCTTCGCGTTCGTGCGGCGGTAGATGTTCTGCTCGACCCGCTCACGGCGGGGCTTGCGACTAGCCTTGCTCATGTCAACCTCCTAGTCAGGTTGGCCGTGGGCCGGGACGTTGGCGCGTCGCCGGCCCGATTTATGTACTTCGCAAGTGTACTCGACCGCTTCCTACACGAGCAACGGATCAGGCTAGAACCCTTGTCCACATCAGGGATTTCGCGGCTGTGGAAGCCGCGTGGAAGCCTCTCAGGTGGCATCTCTACCTTCAACATGAGCGCGGCAGCGGTCGAGGTCGGAGCGCCGGAAGTACAGCTTGCAGCCGGGGCCGTCCTGTTCGCAGTTCACCCGCCCCTCAGCGGCGAGACGACGCAGGGTGTCACGGTGAACGCCCAGGTAGGCGGCTGCCTTGCGGCTGTCGAGACATTCATCGTCCCGCGGCACCTGCGAGACGAGCTTCGCCGCGATGCGCTCAGCGATGGCGTCGAGTTGGTCGTCGCTGAGCGTCAGCGTCAAGGGGAACTCGATCACGCTGTGGCCCCCGACCACCCGCCGGCAGGCGGCGAGGGTCTATCAGTCGTGGACCCGGCGACGGGTCGGGGGTGTGGTTCACCGTCGCCGCTGGCGCTACCGCCTGGGCCGGCGCGCGCCGCTCTTGGCCGACTGCTGCCCTCACGGCGGCGGCGGGCGCGTGGGCGGCCGTTGCAAGACGGACGGCATGCCGGTGGGAGAGAGCGTGCCCGCCGGGTGCGCTCGTGCCGGTGGCGCTGTCGGCTTGCGTTCCGTGCGCGTTGCTCGATGGTTCGTAGGCGGCTTTCCTCACACGTCGCTTCCCCACGGTGACGCCGAGCGTGTTGGTGCAAGCCGGCCGTGGTCGCATCGAGCGCTGATTGCTGGGCGGTCAGTAGCGCGCCACGCCCGAAGTGGGTCGGTTCCCGCGCGTAGAGCCGATCCCGCGCTCGCATCAGTTCGACCCCACGACGCTCGGCGGCGGTGTGTGGGACGTATGGTTCACGCGGCGGTTTCGGCGCCGCTCCGCGCTCAGCCTTCTTGTCGCGCGCGAACTCCGCGAGAGTGCGCTCGTGCGGCTCAGACTGCGCCACGGCGGACTCTCCGATATTCCAGCCTCGTCCTCACATCATCGACTCTAAACCCGCGTCCGGCGGGAAACGAAAACACCCCCGGCCGGCGCCGAGGGTGTTCGCATCTCCGAAGTTGTGAGGACGATCGGAGAAACCGCTTACGCCAGCATAGATGAGGGCGCCAACGGCACTACGGCGTCCGGCGTGGTTCACGGGACCGGCGCGGCGGCGACGTACCGAATGGTCCGGTAGCGCTGGCGGATATAGCGCGGTGTCCCCGGCGGCGGGTTCTCGACCCTGACCCATCGCCAATGCCACGGTCCCGGAACAGCCACATAGCTTCCCGGAAGGGTCGTGTGGACTGACCGCGTGCCCGCCGAAGCGGCACCGGATGGACCGACACCTGCCGTTCCGTGCCCGTTGACGATGGCGGCCGTCACGGCGATCAGCACACCGACGCAGAGAAGCCACGAGAACACCTTCGATCCTCTACGCGGACGCCGTGGGCCGCGTCGGCGCCGCTCATCTCGCTCCCACGGGTATTCCTCATGCGTCGGCACGTTGGAATATCGGAGCGTGCCGTCGTCTTCTTGACCAACGGCAACGGCCGCTCGAACGTCCGATGGACGGTAACTCGGCGGACGCCGCAGCGTGTCGTCAACGGGTCGGGATTGCTACGCCGCGGCCAGCGTCGTGCCCTCAATCACGGGCGGCACGCCGGACCACTCAGTCATCCGCGCCCGCACGTCCCTCGCGGTCAGGCTGCCGTCTTCCAACCCGTCTAGGAGCCGGTCCAGCAGGTCGGCCGCCTCTCTGGCTTCCATGACGTGCCGCAGCCTCCACAGATCGCGGGGGAGCACGCCCACCGCGATCATCAGATCCCGCAGTTCCTTCTCGACGTGGCGCCACTCACGCGCAGCGGCGACGATCACGAGCTCGCTCTCCGTACTCTGCATCAGGCCGACCATCGTGTCGCGCATGATCGCCAGCCGATCGAGCGTCGCCGTCAACAGAGCGATCGGGTCCTGTTCGAGCGGACGCACCGCATCGCCCTCCTGCACATGCTCCAGATAGTCGTCCACAACCGCGCGCAGCGCGCGCTCAGAGCGCCCGTCACGCTCCACGATCTCTCTCCAGGGCAGCCGCTCAAAGAGCCTGGCATGGATCACCCAGCGGTCGGCGACGTTCTTCTCCCAGCCCGACTTGAAACGCCCCTTGCTCGCCGAGCGCGCGCTGCGCGGCGTCTTACGCGCGGCCTTCGCCGGCGGCTTCGGCGAACTCGAAACAGACGCGCGCTTGCCCGTGATTCCGGAAGCTGATTTTTCCGGTCGCTGCCACGCCCGACACGCTACCGGCCAGCGTCAGGGAATCCCCCTTGTGTGCTCCGCTCGCGCGTCAGCCGGTGAGGTCGCTCGCTGCGGGCTCCAGTCGGTGTCCACAGTGCTTGCAGACACGGGCAGCGGCGAGGATTGTCTCTGCGCACTCGAGGCAGCGTGTAGTGGGCTCCGGTTCGACGGCAGGCACCACGGCTGCTGTTTGGCGCATCGTCCAGCCGCCAATCAATGCAAGGAGCACGCCGGCGCCGGCGACGTAGATGGCGATGCCGAGCGGGACGACCGTGCCTGTCGCAGAGGTTTCCGGTTCGCCACCCGCCCCGATCGGGTAGAGCGTGCGCAGGCTCGTGTCCTGCGCGAAGTAGACGACGAGCGCCGCGGCGATCACGCCGAGCACGAGCACGCTCGTCGTCTCGCTGCGCTTCCCGGTCGTGTAGGCACGCAACGCCGCGAGCACGATCGCCGCTGCGCCGATCAGCACCCACCAATAGCCGTGCTGGATCAACGTGTTGCTCTGCACACGAGCGAACGCGCTGCTCGGCTGATCCAGCGGCAGGAACGACGCCAACGCCAGCAGCACCCCGCCCACGGCAGCCGTGCCAGCCGCGACGGGACTGATCGCATACCGCGCCTCGGGCAACGTCGCACGCTTCCCCGCCGGCGTCCGACGCCACGCCACCGCGGCGTTCACCTGCGCGGAGTTCACGGGCGCGAGCTTGATCTTCGTGCTCGCGTCGATCCGCTCGCCTGCCAGAGACGGCTCAGCACAGACACCGGCTTCCCACAGCGCATCCGCCACCGACTCCCGCGACTCCTGGCCCATGTCGGTGATCCCGAACGCCGCCATCAGATCGCCGGCCTGCACGCCCACCGTCCCGGCCTGCTCGACCTGGCGCTTGAAGTCCTCGGCCGCCTCAGCGGCGATCGACTCTGCCTCGTCGTCACTCATCGAGCGGGCAGCGGCATCGTCAGCACGCCGCCTTGACGTGTTCGCTGAGTTCGACCATCCCTGCGCGGTAGCCGGATAGTTCCTGCTGCGCGAGCGACAGATCGTTGGTCCTGAGCGCTTCGGCGATCGTGCCGACTTTCAGCAGGAACCGGCGGCTTTCTTCGAGCTTCGCGCGCTGTTCGGCGCTCGTGAGCGACGCCAGTTCAGCGAGCTTCCCGCGCAGCGCTTCCACATCGCTGCTCGCCACTTCGTAGGTCACAGCGCCGGCGTCAGGCTTGGTCGCTGCTGTGATCGCGCCCGTCATCGACGCGAGTGCGTGCTGCACGCCCTCGCACGGGCCGATCCGCTTCACGATCGCTTCAGCACGCGCCTTCCTTTCTTCTTCGGCGGGCCGTTCGCGTTCATGCTGAGCGTGTTCACGCGCAGCAGCCGCTTCCAGCCCCGATGGGCGTTTCGTGCTCGCCGAGCCAGCGCTGCCCGAGCTCCCGCAGCCCGCGAGCACGACCGCAACCAGTGCCCCCGCCGACCAAACTCGCAAGCATCGCCGCCTGCTTGGTGACGACTTCGATCGTTCCATCATGCCGCGCATCCTGACAGATTCCCTATTGAGCTTCCTGTCAGGTGGATCGAGGGTGCCAGGCTATGCCCGAGCCCGATCCAGGCGACCCACGGACCACCTTCGGCGCCAACCTCCGCAAAGCCCGCGAAACCGCCGGACTCTCCCAAGAAGCGCTCGGCCACCGTGCCGACTTCCACCCCACGGAGGTCAACCGCATCGAGCGCGGCCGGCGCAACCCCGGCCTACTCACGATCATCAAGCTCGCAAAAGCACTCGGCATCCCCGCCGCCGACCTACTCGCCGGGCTATGACCGCTGGCTGTTGAGCAGGCTACGCGGCATCCCGCAAACGATCTAGTTCGACGCCGTACCGAGCAGGGCGCTCGATGCTATACCGCCATGCGTAGCCAAAAGTCTGCTACCGGCGGCAGCGCGTTTGGGTGATCGCGCATGAAGCTGATGAGATCGTCCGGTTCGATCGCTTCGACGTGGGGTGGTCGTTCCGACGGGTATCGCTTCCGTGCGCTGAACACGATCCACCTCAGGCCACCCGTGTTCGGTAGCGTCTCGGTATCGATGTGCGCGTCTCCGGTCTTGACCTGGACTGCAATGAGATGCCCGTCGGTTGGATCGCGCAGAATGTACTCATAGGCGATCGTGCTGTCGGTTTGGCGTGCCGGGAGGGCAATGTAGCCGCGCTCCGCTTGCAAATAGGCGGCAACAAGGTCCTGTACGTCAAGCGGCCCAAGCAGCGAGTCGAGTATGTCCCACAGGCTCGGACGCCACTGTGGCACCGGCTCGTTTGAGAGCTGCGCGAACAGATATTCGGAGTATCGAGTCGCCTCGTCGCCGTTGACACGGCGGAACGCTTGTCCCGGTCCGGAGAAGGCTCGAACCACTGCACCGGGAACACCCGCCTCAGCTCCTTCTACGGCAACGATCTTCGCAGACCGGATGTTGCAGAGATCGATAGCTTGATTTTGCTCGCAGTACTCCCATTCACCAGTTAGGCGCGCGAGGTAGTAGATGCCCTTCGGGCTCCTGGTCCACACAAGCGATCCGATCGGAGCGTCGTGCAGCCAAATGACGGGTCTGTGTTCGGTCTTGGGCCATATCTGCTGCGCCAAGGCGAGGTAGCTGTCCCAGTTGTCGGGTGGTTCGAGTTCTCCCCAGTGAGTACCCCACCCGGTTCCCAGGACTTCGTTATCCAGGCAATACTGGAACGTTGCTGCGTGGTCCCCGCTAGGCCGAACATGAAGACGGTAGAGAGCGGTAAGTTGCATGCCGAGACACTAACTCAGTCCACTGCGATCGGGCCTGAGACGTAGACGCAGCGCGGCCCCTCGGGACCTCAGGCGTATGCTGGGGAACATGCCTGAGCAGCACAGTACGCTTGAACTCATCCTCCGCGGCTCGCCGATGCCGAAACCGGAGGGTGTCCACCGCATCCGTCCGGTGGTGATCGACACGACCTTCTTGGTCACGGATCTACTGAAGGCGACGCGGAGTGGGCAACAGACCGACTTCCTGCGCGCTGTGCGGCACGGTTCACTTCGAGGCTTCGCTGCGCACCACGTCTGGGCCGAGATGGGCCGAAAGTGCCGAGATGTTCCCCTGGAGCGAGGGCTTGACCCACAGCGGGCCAGCGATATCTGGTGGGCGGAGTACGTGCCGTACCTCAGCTTTGTGGACACGTTTGGCCTCCCAGTGCCACTCGCAGAAGCCATCCTTGCTCGCGACCCATCGGACGCGGGGACGTTCGCGCTTGCCGGTCTTCTGGCTCCGGTGGTCGTTCTTGCAGTCGATCGTGACATCACCGACCCCGGCCTCGCAACGCAGAGCTACTGGGTCCTCGTCGAGAATGCCGGCGTCCTCACCGTAGCCTCGCAAGGCGCCTGGAGCGGCCTAGTCGCCACGACGCTCGCCGTCGAGGGGATCAAGGGCGTCGGGCGCGGGCTGGCCCGAGCAGCGTCGCACTCGGCGGCTCCGCCCATCTTCTTCGGCCTCCTGCTGGCCGCGGTTGCGACCAACAGCTACTGGCTCCCATCGCTGCGTGACGGTGCGCCCCGTGCCTGGCAGAGTCTGTGCTCGCTGGCCGAGCAGGCAGCACCAAGGATTGAGGAGTTGGTGCGGCAATACCAGTCGGCCACGGCGACCTGGGACGATGCCGCGTTCGAGGGCATTTCATCGTCCCAGCAACAGACGGTGGGCCGCCTCCTGGCAGCCGCGCCGGCGCCAATGACCCGCGGCTCGATCGCAGATGCGCTGTATCCCACTGCAACGGCACCCAAGCGACGGGAGACGATGGCGGAGTTGGTTGTCCTACTCCGAGAAGTTCCTGCGTTCGTCTCCGTCGGCACCTCACACTGGAAGCTGGGCAGGCGAGGCGTGGACTTTGGCGGCGTTGTCGATGGGGATGAGCGGCTGCTATCCCCAGGCATACTCAAGCTCCTCCTAGAGCCGGTTCCCATAGAGTCCACACCCCCTCGGCACGAGACGCCCTCCAAGCGGCGTCAATAGGCTGCCCGACCGTGGGTTCGATCACCTTGGCCCAAGCGGACTGCGACTTCTTGCGAGACGAGGGCATCGGAGCCTGTTTTGACGACGAGAACCATCTAACGATGATGCTTTCCCTAGCCTCGGAGGTTGGCGGCATATGCACAGTCTCGATGAATCCCAGCGAGAGGGCAGCTATCACGAGAGCGCTCCGGGACCTCGCTGCTGGGGGCGGTGAGAAGGCTCAGCAGGCCATCGCAATTGCGAATGCGCTGGACACGGCTTTCGTGGGCTGATCGCCTCCGCAGCCGCTACGGGACAGGGCTACGATTGCGCCGTGGAGAGCATCCGTGAGCGTGTGGAAGACGCGACGTTGCTGTGGAACGCCGAACGACGTGAAGGCGCCTTCCTCATAGCGCTCGTGGCGGTCGCCGCGCGTGCTCGCCGCGAGCACCCGCAGCCGGTGGGCGACCGTGACGCCTTCGAGCGATTCATCGAATCTCGCTTCCGTCCGCGCATCTCCGTCGAGTTTCGCGGAGAGCTTCGCCCGCTGGAGCGAGTCTTCTACAAGTGGATGCGCTGCGAGCTCGTGCATGACGGCGGTCTGCCCGTTGACCTCCGCTTCAAGGAGGACGCCGAGCCCGGCGAACTGAGCATGCGTGCTGGCGGAGCACCAAACTACGTCCTGCTCATCTCGCCTGGCTGGTTCGATCAGCTAATCGCTTGGGCGCTGTCGTAGCGCCAATAGCCTGCTCAGCGGCTTGCAGCGAGCGTCTTGGCGGTGATGATCCGTTCACGGCCGTCCGCCGAGACAAGCACGACGGCATAGCCCTCGTCCAACGCGCGCGTGATCTCGTTCCCCGCGTGGGGCGAGTCGGCGTCCACGAACGCGGCGTGCTCGGGATAGGGCGAGTCGCCCTCGATCGCCAGGTCTATCGCGCGATCCATCGCCTTCGCCGTCAGCGAATCCGAGGGGTTCACGTTGCCCGCCATCCGTCGATCATCTCCTTGAAGCCAACGCGAACCGCGACGATCGCGGCCCGCATACCTTCCCCAAGAGTACCGGCATGGAACGACTCCGCCGGGGCCTTCTCGCCAGCACGATCATGGCGGTGCATCTCGTTGACGCCGTGCGAGCCATCGTACACGCGCACCGTCACCGCCTCGCCGTCCTCGTCATCGACCGTCAGCACGACCGCGTAGTCGATTACCTCGCGGCCGCGCGTCGAGAACTCCACGACGACGCGCGCGCCGACCTCGTAGTCGAGCACGTCGCGGTAGCGCTGACTTCTCACCTTTGGGTAGTCCTCGGCCATAGCGATCGGCGAGCCTACCGTCGAGCACCGACGGCACGCGCGCCGCGCCGCATCTGTTCCCACCGAACGGAGGGACGCGCCTTCACCGCCGGATCGCGTTCGGCGCAGAGAAGACACAGCGATTCCCCCGGCTCGTGTCGGTAGATCATCGGACGGTCTTCGCGTAGAGCGCCGCCGCATCGCGCGCAGCAGGTGTTCTTCGACACCATCGTCAACCACCACTTGCCGGCCGACGATCCGGTACGTCGGGACTCGCGCTGCGCCGCCGCGACCGTGCCCGCCTTCCTCCGCTTCCTCTCACGCTGCCGATATCCCACGATCTGTTCCTCCGATGCTTGGCGCAGGAGAGAGCGCCCCTCCTGTCGGGTTAGCTGACGATCAACTGCGGGGTCCGCGTCCTCCCGGCACCCAAACCGACGGCTCCCTCTGGCGTGCTGCCGGAGCGGCCGGCTGGCGGCTACCTGACGAGCGCCCTTGTCATCCCGCCGCCCGGCGGACGTACACCGGGCCACCTGCTCGGGGGCTACATCTCACGATGCAGCGTGCGCGGACCTTTCAGGCTCGGGCTACCGAGCATCGCGCGCTACCCTTCGGCAACGCCGCCTTGGACGACCAGCCGAGGGGTCTTGCTCGAAGACCGCCGTGAGGGGCGGTCTTCGTCGTTCTGAACCCCCAACGGGGGCAACGCGAGCCCGTGGTCGGTCAACCGCCTCCCGCATTGTCCGCGACGACTCGAAGCGTATCGGTACTCCAAGCCGCTTCCATAAACCGCCTCGGCAGTGGTGGTGGCGCGTCGTGCTCTCCGCCGAAATGGCCCGGTTGAGCCAGAAACAGCGAGTGGGCGATCCTGGACTCGAACCAGGGACCTCTTCCTTATCAGGGATTGACTTCGAGGCGGGGGATTTGGCTTGTTGAAGCCATATCTCGTGCGTTGCGGCGTCCTGCGTGCTACCAATTTGCTACCGGAGCCCCGGCAGGACCGCCGTTCGACTCACGGCTTGGACTCGCTGAGCAGCCCGTCAACCCACGCACGTATCTCGTTGACAGCCTCACACGCACCCTTGCGATCTAGCTGTTCGTCAAGCATGTCGTAGCGGAACTCGACCGCCCATGGTGTAAGACGGCGCGCATCGCTGACTGCCTGAGGGGGTGACAGCCCAGCATCGTCGAGCAACCGCGCCAACCGTCGAATGTCGTGAATGCGAGGCGGCGTAACACCACTGCCGGCAAGTGCCGCCTTCAACAACTTCTCGGCCGCTTGCTGGGCATGAAAACCGATGACGTCATCTGGCACCTCGTCGTCTACGGCAAGCTTTTCAAGAGCGATCTCATCGCTGCGCGCCTTCCGCGCATACCGCTCCGCGACATCGCCCAAGTCACGTTTCTGCGAGGACACGTCCCTCCGCCAGTGCGTCATGCAACATGGTGCCCGGGACGTCTCCCCATTCTTCGACGTATGCACGCGTCGCGACAATCACGTCAGCGGCGACCGGGAGCGGGTCTAGCGCGTCGCGCAAGCGGACCATCTCCTCCAGCTTGCTCTCGACCGATGTCTCGATCACAAGGAAATCGAAGTCGCTGTCGGCTGCCGCATCGCCACGGCCACGCGACCCAAAGAGGATCACCTTCGATTCGGGCGGCGCCGCATCCGCCAGCAGACGCCCAGCACGATCAACAATCTCCGCCGCGTTCATAGCCATGACGCTACCGTAATCTGAGGCCATGACACGAGCCGATCTGCACCGCCTTGTGGACGAACTGCCCGACGAGAGCGTGGACGCCGCAGTAGTCCTGCTGACTCGCGCCAAGGACCCCGTGCTGGCGACACTCCAGGCGGCACCCTTTGACGATGAGCCCGAGAGCGATGAGGAGCGCAGAGCGGTCGCAGAGGCCCACGCTGACCGTGAGCGAGGCATCCAGCCGGTGCCGCTTGGGAGCTTGCTCGCCGAGTTCGACGCCGAGCCGTAAGCGAGCCGTCAGACGTCTCTGTCATGGATGCGGGAACGAGCGGCCCGGATTTGCTTCTCGGCTGAGATCGGGGCTGCACCTCGAAGCTCGGCGATGACGTGGGCGTAGGTCGAGAAGAGCACCTGCGGGCTGTGGCCCAGCATGTCGGCGATCTCAAGCGGATTGCGCTGCTCGTGGAACATCAGCGACGCGAAGCTGTGGCGCAGGTCGTATGGGGTCGCCCCTGTATAGGAGCGCTTGGTCTTGCCGTCGATCTTGGTCGTCGTGATCGTCCCGATGCCGACCGTCTCGCACGCTGGCTGCCACACTCGCTCTCGCCAGTTGCCGTATGCCGTGCGTGTCCAGTGCTCGCCGTCGTGGCCGGGGAAGATCAGCCCCACGCCGATGTCTTCCAGGTCTTCCGCTAGGACACCGAGCAGCGAGATCGAGCGTGCTTTGTGGGTCTTCGTGTCACCGGGTCCGTCGAGCTTGATCGCCCGTGCGACCGAGATCGTCTTCTTGCCTATGTCCGTGGACTCCAACGCCAACGCCTCGCCCGGCCTGAGCCCGCTATAGGCGAGCACCGATACGAATCGCCTATCGCGCTGTGAGGGCATCGCAACACGTAGACGCTCGACCACTTTGGGGGCCAGCGTGCAGACCGGCTTGCTTCGTTTCCCCGATGGCTTGCGAACAGTCGCAACGGGGTTGCTTGGGATGCGGTTCCACTCGACGGCCTTGCCGAGCACGGCGGAGAGCACTGTCAGGGTGCGCTTGATCGTCGGGTCGCCCACGCCGTCAGCAACCAACTCAGCCTTAAACTGCTGCACGATCTCCGGCTGGTGCGCGAGCACGACCATCTGATGACTGCCAAGCCTCGGGAGAACGTATCGGTTCCAGAGCACGCGATTTGTCGCTCGTGTCGCTGTCGCCAACTCCACGCTCGCGTACTTTTGAACGTACTCCACACCGAACGACGCAAGCGTCTGGTTGGTCGCCTTGCCCGGATCCTGCGTTAACGACCGCGGCCCCGGGGTGAGCGGGGCCGCGGAAACGTCCGGTGGGACCGGGATTCTTGGGGTGTTCAGTCCTGGAATCCCCGGTCTTGGAGGTGCACCTTGAAGGTGATGCGTGATGGACGCCCGGTAACGGTAGGGGTCACGACGGACGGAGCTGGCTTGGTCTCGCATGCGGGCAGCTTCCTGTTGGCGCAGGCGGCTGACGGGCTGGGGTTGACCGGGGCGCTTTCGCGGGGGCTGGCAGGGCTCAAGCAGCGTCAGCGAGGCCACGATTCCGGCCGTGTGATCCGTGATCTGGTGGTGATGCTGGCCGACGGTGGGGAGTGCGTGTCTGACCTGGGCGGCGTGCGTGAGCAGGAGGCGTTGTTCGGCGAGGTGGCCTCCGACTCCACGGCGTATCGGCTGATCGAGAAGATCGCGCGGGAGCCCGGCATGCTGGAGGCGCTGCGCAGAGCGCATGCACGGGCGCGGGAGCACTTCTGGGGGCAGCACGGCGCACCCGAGCACCTGACGATCGACGTGGACGCCACGCTCATCACCGTGCACTCCGAGAAGGAGAAGGCTGCAGGGAATTACAAGGGCGGGTTCGGGTTTCACCCGCTGGCGGCGTATGCCGATGAGACCAGGGAGGCGCTGGGCGGCGTGTTGCGGGCCGGGAACGCGGGCTCCAACACCACCAAGGATCACAAGACGGTCTTGGATCTCGCGCTCTGCCAGATTCCCCGAGAGCACATCGAAGGCATCAAGGTCCTCGTGCGCTGCGGCACCGCCGGCGCAACACACGGCCTGGCTGAGCATTGCCGCGAGCACGGTATGCGCTTCTCCGTCGGCTACGAACTGACCGAGCCCGTTCGCGCCGCGATCCTCCAGATTCCCGATGACGCCTGGGTTCCGGCGCTCGCCGGGGACGGCTCACAACGCAAGAACGGCCAGGTGGCTGAGATCACCAGCGGCGTGGAGTTGTCCTCCTGGCCCGAGGGGTCGCGGCTGATCGTCAGGCGCGAGCGCCCGCACCCCGGGGCGCAACTGTCCTTCACCGACCACGACGGGCACCGCTTCCAGGCGATCCTTACCGACCAGCCCAACGAGAACATCGCCGAGATCGAGTGCCGTCACCGCCAGCACGCACACGTCGAGGATCGCATCCGCGACGACAAGGACACCGGCCTCTCGAAGTTCCCATTCAAAGAGTTCGCACTCAACGAGGTGTGGCTCGAGATCGTCATGCTCGCGCACGACCTGATCGTCTGGGCACAAACACTGCTGCTCGAAGGCGAACTCGCCAAGGCAGAGCCCAAGCGCCTGCGCTACACGCTGCTGCACCTCGCCGCCAGGCTCTCCTTTCACGGCCGCAAAGCGAAGCTCCACCTGCCCAGCACATGGCCATGGGCGGCCGAGCTACGCGACGCATTCGAGAAGCTCCAGGCGCTTCCAGCGCCCGCCGCCTGACACCCCAGCAACGACACAACCAAAGAAACCCATGGCGCCACTGCCCGATCAGCGCTGCCCGAAAACACGCCCTCTTACCCCACTCCCTGCCGATATCCCCGCGCAACCCTCGAACCCCACAACCCCACCACCACCTCACAGCAGCCCGCCATGCACGAAGCCAATCCCAACGACACTCACACGCCTACTGCAGGATCCGGGCTAACGGACCTGCAAGCCTCCGCGCTTCGCATTTCGCACTGCGTCTTCGAACGCCTCGGCCTCAGCCTTGCGATCAAACGTCTTGCTGAGCGGACTGCGATTGCCCGGCTCGCGGTAGCGGACGCGATAGCGGTCCTTGCCGCGAGCCTTGACCTTCGTGATCGACATGCTTGTTCGTGCTACCAGCGGTAGTCCGCTGTGACGGGGACGGTGACGTTCTGAGTCACGGATTCGGAGGCTCGATAACGATGCTCCTCCAGCCATCGCCCCAGGTCCCCATATCTCACTCTCACGCTGCGGCCGATCTTGTACGCGGGCAATGATTCCGATGCGATCTCACGCCTGATCGTGTCGGCGCTCATGCCCAGCATGTCGGCAACCGCCGAGACGCTGTAGAACGACGGAGCGTCCTGCTGGGTGTTATCCTCGGCTTGCATCACCTTCGTCCACTTACCTTCACTTTGTTGCATCGCCTTCTCCTTGGTTTGAGTCACTTGGATGTTGCTCTTTCTGGTAGAGCAAACCCCTATATGAAGAGGGGAAGCTCGTGGACCAGCGTTTCGTCAGGCACAGACTGGTCCTTCGCCAGTGTGAGCGCGTAAAAAAGTTCGGGGTGATGTGTAGCGAGAGTCTTCATCTGAGGTGATATGTAGCTGCGCTTGCCCTTCCCACGCGGTAGATGGCGCTGATGCACATTGGTCCCGAAAACGGAGACCTGCTGGCCCAGAACGTAGGAGGTGCGATGCAAGGCGTTCTCCGGTTCTGGGCCGATTTGGGTACTCGTGACTCTGCCAAGCCCAGCAGCGAGAGACTGCTTGCGGTAGACGAGCATATACGGCTCCTCCCAGAGGAGCAGGTGTACGTGATAGCCACCGTCGCCGTACCCCTTGGCGTAAGAACCGACATAGACCAACGGACTCTTTCGCCTGTGAGCGTTGCGCTGGATGCGTGGGATCAGAAGGCGAAACCTGCGAGCGCACTCCTCCTGCGTAGTGCCGGTTGGGCTTGTGATGCTCAGATGGTGCGTCGGGTGGGTGGACGTAACCGCAAGCGCGACTCGCTCCTGACGGGTCATCGGGGGACGAAGAGGTTCACCTGCTTGAAGGGCATCCAAGACCTTCAATGACAGGCCAACCTCTGGGTCGTTTACTCGCCGAATACGTCCGGCATCGGTGCGCATCAGGGCAGGCAGAGGAACTGTCTTGCTCTGGGTCCCTTGAATTCTCTGATCGTTCACGTCCATCACCCTTACCTCCGTAGGCTGTTCGTTGTTCCTTGAGTCCCTACGGATGGTGTCCCGTGTGACCCTGACACCGGGGGGTGATTCAGTTCCAAACCCCGTCACCCAGCTTTTGCCAGAGGGTAGCGCATGGGACCCTTTTCTTGAACCCCCATGACACTCGTCTGTAGCAGGTAAGGGCCATATGGAAGGTGCCACACTGATTTCGGGATCGCCTATCTTATGCTCCGAAAGCGAGGGAACTCCCTAAAACTCGGACGGATTAACGAAGCTGTCAAGTTGACGGTACTCAAGTTATGGCAAAAACTGGCAACTTAGTTGGTACTTTTCCCTGCAACCTCTGGGAATCGTGGTGTCAACTTCACACTGGCGTTAACGGGTACCGTCAACTTCACACGCGCCTGAGAGGAGTAATTTGCAGGGGCGTTCTCCTGGGGAATCGGGCTCTCTGACTGCGCCTCAGACGACGCAGCCGACGATCTGGACCATGCGAACACCGGCACGGGTAGCGAAGACGTGCCCATCGCTCGTCTGGTGAATGAGGCCAGTACGGCGTAGCTCACCAACGGCGTCTGCGGCTCCGATGGGGTTGTCGAGCGCACGACCAAGATCCTCGACGCTCCACACCGGCTGACAGTCGTCGGGGTTCGTGAGGAAGTAGAGAATGTCTCGCTGGGCCATGTTGAACGCTCGTGCTGGGTCGATGGTCGTCTCGTCGTGCATCGAGAGGGGCAGTCCTTTCCGGTCGCTAGGTCGCGTTGGCTATGGAGCTGGTATTGCGTTGGGCTGAAGATCTCCCGTCAATGGCCGTGAGCGGCGTCTTGTGCGCTTCTGACGGGCTTCCTCGCGTTCTTTGAGGGATCGGTAGGGGCCGGAATAAACGCCCCGCAGAATGGCCGAGACGCGACTGCGCTCCGCACGACACGAAGCGGAACAGCAGAGCGCGTCAGATCGGTGGTTGGCAAGCGAGCCTCCGCAGACAACGCAGACACGGGTCAAGGCAGCCTCAGCATCGAGGGCGTCAGGCATTGAAGTCCCACTCATGGACGGGCTCGCGCTCAGGTGGCTGATCGTCGCCCAAGAGAAAGGTCTGCAAGATGCTGTGGGGTTCGGGATCGAACGCCGAGGCCGTGATGGCACCGCACTGGGTGCTTGTGCAGAGCGCGAGCCAGCGCTTTCCCTTTGGTGTCTCGCGGTGCTCCCACCACAGAGCTGCCCCACACGCGCATCGACGGTCGCTATCGGCTCGCAACGGTTTGATCATGAGGCTGTGCCTCGGCCTTTAAACGCCGACCTTCATTGCGGTGCTTAGCACCGAGCGAACGGCCATCGCGTGCCAGATCCCGCCTCGCTTCGCAGGGACCCGAGAGCGGTTGAGAGATCGGGCGATCCGGTCGTAGCTGAGACCACGGGTCCGCAGTCGCTTCATGCGGGCGATCACACGCTGCTCGACCTCATCACGAACGAGGCGGTCTCCTGCTCGATCCCACCCGAACGGGATGGCTCCGTAGACCTGGCGACTGGAGCGAAGCTCCGCGAGAGCGTCGGCTGTGCGCTGTGCGATCAACGCTCGCTCAAGCTCGGCGAAGACAGCCGACATCTGGGCCATTGCCCTACCCTGTGGCGTTCCCAGATCGATTCGGTCAGCCACCGACACGAGCCCGAGCGAACCCTTTGCGAACTGGCGCAAATAGCTCAGGGTCTCTGCTGCATCCCTTCCCAGACGATCAAGTCGCGCAACGACCACCGCGTCAACACTGGGGTTACGCACTGCGAGCAGCGACGCGACACGGCTGCCACCTGGCCTCTCAGTCAGTGATCGAGTACCACTAACTCCACCGTCCTCGATAGTCTCGACAAGCTCAGCACCCGTCGCTTCACACCAGGCCGCGATGCGACTGCGCTGTGCTTGGAGACTCAGGCCCTCCTCCGCCTGCTCGACGGTGGAGCAACGAACATAGCCGAGAACTTTCACTGAGTCTCTGGCCTACGATCAAGCGAGGGAACAGCAGCGAGACTCATCATCTTGATCGTGAGCCTCAGCATCCGCGATAGCATATCACAGTTTGGTTGTGCGTGCAACTATGTTTGGTCGAACCTTTTATGGAGCGGCCGCCGAGTACTGCGCACTGACAACTCGGGTTCCTCCGGGAGAAGTGCAATCAGCCAGGCCGGTCGCCGCGTGACAAGCGTAGCCACCAATTTCAACACCATCGTCGGGAAGCGCTCGATAGTGATGTCCACTTTGATCCATGAGCAACAACAGAAAGCGCCGCACGGTGGGACACGTAAATTCGCCCGCTGCACGCACCTGGGTAAAGCGGTGGCCAACGGCAAGGAATGAGCCACAGCCCTGTTCGGAAGGTACCGATGCCTGCGGAGTCGTGCTTACTGTGGTCGGCGGTGGCGCGACCCTTCGTTCCCGTTTAGTCGTGGTGTCGGCCGAACCATTTACTTCTTCTTCGGCATGATGAATGTCTTGTTCAGCCGACCTGTTATCCGCTTCAGAGTGGCCGTCGTTTAGGCCCGCTACTTCACCCCGTGCTGCGAGTTCACGTTCGGCCGTTTCATCGAGCAGTTCGACGTGATTTTCTTCGTCCTGCGGAAGGTATGCCCAGAGCTGAGGTTTTGTGGCTTTGCCGTTGTTCGCGTAGATCGAGCAAAGAAAAGCGGCAGCGTTCGTTCCCATGCTCGGCACGGGACCGCGTTCTTCGCAACTGATGGATCGGATGCCCACATCCTGTGTCGGGTTGAGTGCTTCGATGTGTCGCTTTACCTCCGCCCCAACGGCTTCATCCCTGCTCGGCGTTTTGGCGGCTCCTGTCGCATCGTGCGCAGTTCCTCCACATCCCGACAGCAGGAAGCAGCCAAGCAGCACCGCAAGAAGCCGCGTCGCCAAGATGTCCCGCGAGTAGCGCGATGGCTCGCGGCCTGCCCGTTCGAGCGCGTTCCTACGCATCCCACCTCCTAGACCGAGTTCCAGATCGTGTTGTCCGACCGCACAGCCTACTTGAGTTCGACTCTATGGCCATAGGCGGCCCTGCCCGTGAGGGTGCTGGGCATGGCTCCACGATCCGACCCCCAAGTCGCCCTCGGGCAGGCGATCCGACAGACCCGACTCTCTCGCGGCCTCTCGCAAGAGCAGGTCGCTCACGGTGCCGACCTGCACCCCACCTGGATCAGCCACATCGAGGGCGGCAGCAACCCGGCCTGGGGCACTGTCCGACGGATCGCATCGTCCCTCGGTGTCGAGGTCTCCGAGCTTGCGAAACTCGCAGAGGCAATCGAACGACGCTAGTCCGCCGAGGCGCGCCAAGCCGTCGTCGTGCCGCTCATTCGGCGTGCTTCTCGATCCGCTCGCGCTCGTCGTCCATGCCCCGGAAGACCACTCGTCCGCCCTCGATCTTGAGAGCGTTGCCCACGCGAGTCGCTGGGCGGCGTAGACGTAGGTCGTAGGCGTCTTGCTTCGTACAGACCGTGCCGAACTCCCATACAGCGTTCGCGGTGCCTTCAACCTCCGTGCCCATCGCGTCGATGCGACCGACGGTAAGGTCTTCAGCGCGGAGTGGTTTATCGATCTTGTTGGCCTTGACGCGGACTAGCGTGGGGTTTGGTGGATCTGTGTCGGGCCGTGCCCACGATGCGACTAGCCAGTCGCCGTGTGCGATGTTGTTTCTTCGTGTGATCTCGTCGCTTACCTGTTTGCGCAGTCGTTTCTCGATTTTTTCCTCGTCCGCGTCGAAGTTGGACACTGCCCTACACACACCGAAGAACGCATCGGCTAGAGGTTGCGCTGTGAGGCTGCTAAGCGATAGGTCCACGAGTTCCCGAGGCGTCTCACTCTGGCCAGCTAGATGACCCGTGAGGATCTGACGCATGTTCGCTACAAGCACCGAGAATTGCACTGTGTAGCGCCCGATGGCTCGGTAAGCATCATCACGCTCGGCCTGGACATTGCGTAGGGCCACTACTTGTCTAGTCATCGCCATTGCTAGCAGGCTCCGCCTGCCACGGCAGTGTTAGGTCGGCTCCGCCCAGGGCGCGTATCGCTTCGAGCTGTTGGCGTGAACGAGCATCGCCGATTGACTCAAGATCGGCCGCAGCGACAATAGCCATCAGCTCAGTCTGCGTCTTGCCGAGCATCTTTTCGAGCCTTGGACCCGCGACGGCTTGAAGTTCGACCGCGATTTTTCCGCAATCGAGAGCCACCTGCTGAACTCGCTCGGTGACTGGATCGATGCTCTCGCCGCCGACAATCGCCCGCACAATCTCCGGGTCCTCGATTGGGCGATGGATCACGCGGTTCCGGCGATCGATCGCATCAGCGATCCGCTGATCGAGGTCCGCTGGCAAGTCGAGCTTCTGCAATTCGCCGAACAACACTCCAGCCGGCGCATGCTCTAGTCGCGCCAGCTCCTTCGCCGACGGAAACGCGCCATCCCGCTCCACGCGAAGCAACGCAATCACCAGCAACAGGACCTTCTCTAGCGCGGCCGCAGCCCAGACAAGTTGGCCCATCGCGCGCAGCAGTGGCTCAGACCGCGCGTCCGGCTCGTCCATATACCCGATGATTCCCGGGAGATTTTCGAGCGGTGAGGGCATGTCCTACGCGGCCAATTGCTCTGGTACCTCGTCGGTATAGAAGGCCACGAGGGCATCCACGATCTCCTTGAACGTAGCCGCCGCATTTACGGCGGTGCCGTGAATAGTCTCGGCAGTCTCCCGTGCCTTGCTCGCTGGTTCGCCAGCACCACGCTGGATCGCATCAAAGCTCTCTGCGAGCCAGGCAAGCGGTGCGCTGTGGATTGTCTTGAGCATTCCGATCGGCACCGCCATCTCTTCGATCTCCGCAACGCTACGATTGCGATCAGCGAGCACGCGGATCAGCTCGGCCCTCTGGACAGGTCCGAGCACCTTCAACTCGTTCTGTCTCGCTAGCCGCTGTGCGAGCCCCTTCATGGTCTCCTTGGACTCGTTGGCCTGGATGCCCGCGTAGACGAGCTTGGTTTCAACGCGGGATGCGAGCACCACGGACCAGATCAGCACAGCCAGAACGTTGACGCTCGCCAACACGAGTACGCCCCACCAGCCAAGCGAAAAGACAGCGATACCAAGGCCCAAAAGCTCCAGGACCGAAAGCACGGTCGTCAAGAACGAGCTGAACTCGACTCGCTTCCAGCCGCTCCACAGCAGCGCGAGGGAGGCGATAAGGACCGCAATACTGACTAGTTGACTCACGATTCGATCGTACAGCCCACCGCCGACATCGAACGACCGGCGCTGAGGGCATCATCGAACGAGAGATCCAGCTCGGAGACACAGCAATGAACGACGACCGCGATCCCGACGCTCAACCCCCCTCTGATGCCGCGACCCTAGAACGATGCTGCCGTCTGGTAGAGGTCGAGCTTCAGGCCGCCGCCCTTCAGCGCAGACGCCTTCAGACAACCGAGCCCGAGGACGACAGTTTCGATCTGCGCTGGTGGATCGACCTCCAGTTCTTCATCCTCGCGCTTTGGCGATTGCGCCGTGCTGCTGGCCTCCTGCATGGCAGCCGGTACAAGTCCCAACAGGTGCGCTCAGCGCTCGCTTCATTCGATGCCACGACGCCGAGCCTACGCACCATGCGCAACATCGGCGAGCACGCCGACGAGTACGCCATCGACAGCCCAAAACGGCACGAGAAGACGATCGACCGCAGACAACTGGAGACCGGAAGCTGGGACGGGCAAACATTCCAATGGCTCCAGAAAGACGACGACACCCGACACGAACTCAACGTCGATACCGCGCTCGACGCGGCGCAAACCCTCCAGCGCGTCCTTCAAGAAACCAAGATCATCGCGGCAATGCCCAAATGCGGATAGGCGTCACAACCATTCGCGGGGGACCGCATAAACGACGGTCGGGTCGTGTACGGCGAAACGCCCTGCCAAGACCCACAATCCCCGCTCAAGAAGCCGAAACAGCAGTGCTAGCGTCGCCGTAGTGGAGCCACCCGAAGGCAACCAGTGGATCTTGCTCGCGCCTTGGGGCAGACGGTATCTCCGTGCTTGGAGAGGCTACGAGCGCGGCGAGGGCGAGAAGCCCCGGCTCACCGACTTCATGCCCAAGATCAACCGAGACGGTGGCTCTTCGACCTCAACGCATTAGCCCGCCGTCCGTCTATCGCCATAGGCTGGACCAGGTGAGCACCGCCGTCGTCGCAGCCGCGAGCGCCCTCATCGGCGTCGTACTCGGTGGGGTCCTCAACCGCCGCAACGAGAAGCGAGCCGAGACCGAGCGTCTGCTCGTGGATGCGCTCAACGACGCCATTGCGGCAATCGCCGACGTAGCTCAGACCCAGAGCCGCGAGGCACAGGCTCGCTATGGCTCAGCCGTCGGACGGATCGCGCTCCATGCCCCGCCCCATGTGATCACAGCATTTCGACGCTTCCAAGACGACGCGAACACCATCGGCGCGGACGGACGCTCCCGGTTGCTCACCGCTGTACAAGTGGCTCGTTACGACCTCGGCCATGAGAGCGCCGACGAAGGAGACCTCGGAGTACTGCTCTTCGGTCCCAGAGGTCTGCCGGACGCAGAGCCCACTCGAACTTGATGTCGCTCCCAGCCGAGACCGGCCCCGTCCTCGCCCCTGACCGCCTCTCGGTTTGGTCGATAGAGGGCGGACGCTACGGCCTGGACGCCACCTACCACGGCGCGACGGGCTACGAACGAGCCGAGGCACAGCGACAGCGCCTTCAGGCCGCGAATCTCGCCGCCTCGGTGCGGCAGGAGTTGGGCGACGACTGGACGCTGCGACTCGGGCCTCTGACCCACAGCGCCGCTTGGACGGCCATCGAAGCCTTCCTCGGCTCCCCAGGACGCTGACGACCTACCCTGTTCGTGCTACCAATTTGCTACCGGCGGTAGCAGAACCGGGCACATCCGGGCCGATTCAGCGGCCTGGGCCATCAACCAGGACTGCCGCCAGAATCCCAGTATTCATGCCGCTTTCCAGCCGGTTTCTTCGATGGGCGATCCAGGACTCGAACCTGGGACCTCTTCCTTATCAGAGAAGCGCTCTAACCGGCTGAGCTAATCGCCCGCGACAGCCCCGAGTCTAGCGGCCGTAGGCACCGTACGCAGGCGCAGCCACCCCTCCGGATGCCCTCCCCCGGAGGGCATCCTCTCATCCTCAAACCCCCGCGCGTGCGCCAAGCCGCTCTGCCAGCGCCAGCGCCTCTTCGCGCGACCCGAAAGCAAGCTCGACCCGATAGCCGCCGTCGGAGGTGGGACGCACCGTCAGCTCGGCTCCCAGCGCTGCGCCGAGCGCGGTCTCGATCTCGCCGGCCGCCTCGTCCTGGTCGGGATGAGCATCGCTCGGCCTCGTGCGCTTCGCGGTCTTCGACGCGCCCCCCGTGATCCGCCCGCGACTCCCGTTGCTGCGGCGCGCGCGCTCTTCGGCGGTGCGCACCGACCATCCCTCCGCGGCCGCGGCGCGAGCGAGACTGCGGCGCGCGGCGTGGTCCTTGGCCAGCAGCAGCGCGCGCCCATGACCCTCGCTGAAGACGCCCTCCTCCAGCAGTTGCAGCGCCTCGTCGGGCAAGTCCAGCAGGCGCATCAGATTGGAGACCGCGACGCGGCCGCGGCCCACGCGACGGCCGACCTCCTCACGCGTGAGGCCCAGCTCCTCCACGAGCGCGGCGCACGCACGCGCCTCCTCGACCGGGTTGAGGTCTTCGCGCGCCATGTTCTCGATCAGCGCCGCCTCCAGCGCCTCCGCGTCGTCGCGGGCGCGCACCAGCGCCGGAATTCGGTCAAGCCCGGCGATCTGCGCCGCACGCCAGCGGCGCTCGCCCGCGATCAGCTCGTACGTCCCGTCCGGCTTGGGCCGTACCAGCACGGGCTGCAGCACTCCGCGGTCTCCGAGCGACTGCGCGAGCGCGTTCAGCGAATCCTCGTCGAAGCGTCGTCGCGGCTGGTTGGGGTTGGGGGAGATCGACTGCACAGGCACCTCGCGCAGGTCCTCGCGCGCGCCCGCGCTCGCCGAAACCGCCAGGATCGCCTCCAGCCCGCGGCCCATTCCGCGCCTGGGACCGCTCATGCTCCTGCCTCCCCCGCGGCTGCGGTTGTGCTTTCGCATTGCCGGCACCCGCCGGCGGCGGGCGGGCGGCGTTGCGCGAAACGCTCAACCACGTGCCGCCACCTCCCTGGCCAGTTCGAAGTACGCCTCGGCGCCCGTGCTGTGCGGATCGTGGTGGGTCACGGGCAAACCGTAGCTGGGCGCCTCTCCGATGCGCACATTGCGCGGGATCACGGTCTCGAACACCAGCTCGCGGAAGTGCTCGCGGACCTCGCGCTCGACGTCGCGTCCCAAACGCGTGCGCCCGTCGTGCATCGTCAACAGCATCCCTGCCACCGTCAGTCCGGGATTCAGCTCTCGGCGCACAAGCTCCAGCGTGTCCAGCAAGCCCGCCAACCCCTCCAACGCGAAGTACTCGGTCTGCACTGGCACGATCACCCGATCGGCCGCCACCAACGCGCTGAGCGCCAGCGGGCCCAGCGATGGCGGGCAGTCGAGCAGGATGTACTCGTAGTCGTCCCGCACCGGGTCCAAGCTCTCCCGCAGATGCCCCTCGAAGCCATCCAACCGGGGCAGCTCGACGTTCGCGCCCGCCAGACCCGGCCCGGCAGGCAGCAACTGCAGACCGGCGATCGGCGTATCCACGAGCGCGTCCCCGGCCGGGCTTGCTCCCGTCAGGACCTCGTAGAGGCCGGGTGCTTGTGTACGCGGGTGACCGAGCCCGACAGTCGCATTCGCCTGGGGATCCGCGTCGACGAGCAGCGTCCGGTAGCCCGCCTCGGCGATGCAAGCGCCCACATTCACCGCGGTGGTCGTCTTGCCCACCCCACCCTTCTGATTGGCGATCGCATAAACAGTGCCCACGGCCATGAGAAGCTAGCAACCGAGCGGGCGCTTGCGAGCGATGCCCGCCCGCCGCGGGAACCCCGCCGGCGTCGGTGCGACCTTCAGGTAGGTATGCAGATGGTGTGCGCGCACCTCGGTATACGGCTGCACGAGGCGAACCGCCTGCGGACGCATACCGAGGCAGCTGGCGGCAACGGCAGCGGCCTGCTCCTCCTCGGCACTGCGACTGCCACGCCAGGCGACAAGCCTGCCACCAATGCGCAGCAGTGGCGCCGCGTACTCGACGACGACCGGCAATGGTGCGACGGCGCGCGCCAGCACGACATCGTGGACTTCGAATCCCTCGCCCCAGTCCTCGACTCTGCCGCAGATCACCCGCGCGTTGTCAATCCCCGCGGCCACTCGCAAGCGCTCGATGAACTCGCACTTGCGCTGCTGGCTCTCGACCAGCCGCACCTCGCTCCCAGGAAGCGCCGCCCCCAGCGGCAGGCCGGGGAAGCCGGCACCCGCGCCCAGGTCGGCGAGTGTGGCGGCGGTGCGCACTTCCGCGAACTCGAGCGCGACCAGCGAGTCGGCGAGATGCACCGGCAGCGCGCGCTCGGGCTCCCAGACCGTCGTGGGAGCAGCACGGCCCGCGGAGCCCAGGTAGGCCAGCATGGCCGCAAGGCGCTCCTGCTGCCCGGCGTCGAGCCCATAACGGCCGCAGAGCGATTCGAGGGCGCGCACGACCGGCTCGGACAGGCGGTCTGTTTTCACGTGAAACACCGAACGGGCATGTGTGGCGCAGCAGACGGACGCCGCACGCCCCGAGCGGATGGCTTTCTCGTCGAGGGCAAGCCGGCCCAGGGCGCTACCCTGCTGCCGGCTCGACGACCAGATAGCGCTCGGGCTCCTCGCCCTCGCTATGAGTCTCGACGTCTCCGCGCTCGCGCAGGTGTTCGTGGACGACGCGCCGCTCGGAGGCGGGCATCGGAGCAAGCTCAACCGGGCGCCCCAGTCGCACCGCTTCGTCCGCTGCGTCGTCGGCATCCTCGTGCAGCGCCTGCGCTCGACGTTCGCGGTATCCGTCGGCGTCCACAACGACGCGGGCCTGTGCCTGCCCAGCGGGGTAGACGATCCGCTGCGCGAGGTGCTGGACGGCATCGATCGTCTGCCCCCGGCGGCCGATCAGCAGACCTACGTCCTCGCCTTCGACGCTTCCCCGCAAGACGCCCTCTTCCTGCTCGACCCTCACCTCGCACTCCAATCCGAGACCCGCGGCCACCTCCTTGAGCAACTCGTCGAGCACGGCCACAGGATCGTCCTCGGCCTCGTAGGCGTCGCTGTCCGGCCGCTCGCTCAACGCCGCCGCCCCGAGCGCTTCTTCTTCTTACGAGGGGGCGGCGGTGGGGCGCTGGAGGCTCCAGCGCCCGCCAGCGCCGGCTGGCCGCCGGCGCTCCGGGAGCCAGCGCTTCCGTTCGACGAACTAGACGCCGGCGCCGGTGCAGCGCCTTTGCCCGGCAGCGCCGCGGGGGGCGGAGCCCCGATGGTGCGCCTGACGAAGTACTGCTGGCCCATCGTCCACAGGTTCGTCGTGATCCAGTACACGAGCAGCCCGGCAGGGAATCGGAAGATGAACAGCACGAACACGAAAGGCAGCGCCAGCATCATGCCTTTCGAGCCCGCTGGCGCCGTCGCGGACATCATCAGCGTCGACGCCAGCTGCGAGCCCACGTACAGCACGATCAGCACAACCAGTGCGATCCCCGTGGCCTGCACGGTGATGTCCGGCAGGAACAGGAATTTGGCCGAGTGTGGGGCGACCTGATTGCAGCCGATTTCCGAGAGTCCCTTGACGTGCCCAACAGCGCTCGAAGGGATCTGGCTGTTGGAGGTGATCGTCCTGTGCAGCTGGGCCGAGTAGTACGAGCGCAGCTGCTTGCCGCAGATGTCGAGCTTCAGGTTCTCCCGCAGCGCGTAGAAGAGCGAGATGAACACCGGCAGCTGAAGCAGCAGCGGCAGGCACGCGCCAAACGGGTTCACGCCCTGCTCCCGGTAGAACTTCATCACCTCCTCGTTCTGGCGCTGTTTGTCGTCCTTGTACTTGGCCTGGATCTCCTTGAGCTTTGGCGCCAGCAGCTGCATCTTCTGCATCGAGCGCAGCTGGCGCAGCGTCAACGGCACCATCAGCGCGCGCACGATGATCGTCAGGCCGACGATCGACAGGCCCCAACTGCCGCCTACCACGCTGATGATGTGGTCGTGCACGAAGACCAGCACCGACTCGAACACCTTGATCAGCGGCGAGAACGCTTCTTCGATGATGTTCGCGAAGATCGGCATTGCGTCGATGGCCAGTGGGTACCTTTTGGGCGAGCGGCTTAGTAGCGGGCGTCGACCGGACGAGCGCCCCTGAACAATCGCTGGGCCTCAACCGGGTCGTACCCGCCTCGACTCCACGGATTGCACCTGAGCAGGCGCCAACCGGCGAGCACAAGGCCCCTCAGTATGCCGTACCGGCGGATCGCCCGTACCGCGTAGTGCGAGCAGGTCGGCTCGTAGCGACAGCGCCTCGGGAGGGCCGGGGCGAGCAGGCGCTGATAGGCCACGATCGGGAAGACCGCGATACTCCGCACGAGGTCCCTACCACGATGCCCGGCAGGCCGTGCCCCGTCGATCGCCATGACTAGCCCTCGAGCACTTCTCGCCGGTCGTCGCACGGGGACTTCAGGCCCGCGCGGTCGACCAGCTCGGTCAGGGCAGCTGCCACGCCCGCCAAGCCCTCGCGCTCCGCCAGCTCGCGCGCCTGCGGGCGTGCCACAAGGACGATGTCCTGGCCATCGCGAAGTTCCGCCCGCACGCGCTGGAACGCTTCGCGCAGCAACCGCTTGACGCGGTTTCGCTCGACCGCGGCGCCGACCTTGCGCGACACCGACAGACCAAGCCGGGGCTCTTCGACCGCGCTGTTAGGGAAGCTGTACAAGACCAGATGGCGGTTGGCCGACGAGCGCCCCTGCCGGTAAACCCGCTCGAACTCGGCGCTGCGCGAAAGCCGGCCGCGAGCGTGGCCGCCGCGGCGAGTAGGGGGCGTCATGCCGGCCTCACGCCGACAGGCGCTTACGGCCCTTGTCGCGCCGACGCTTGAGTACAAGCCGACCACCACGCGTGGCCATGCGGGCCCGAAACCCGTGCGTGCGGGCGCGCTTGCGCTTCTTAGGCTGATAGGTGCGCTTCATCGGCTCTCCACAGGCTCCGCGAGGGAGCGATCCGCTACGTAGGCAGGCACTTGTGCCCGGCCCCTGATCGTTCGCAGTATAGCCCGGCAGGCCGCTCGAGAATTTCTCGCCATTTGCGAGACGGCACCCCGCCAGCCCTGTCGTGCGTCGGGTATATTCGCCCAGCCGGGTTCCCGCGGACCCCACCACCCAGAGTGCCCAACCCCGTCCCGAGAGGAGTCGTCGAGCGCTGCCGTGAACGAGGAGCTGGATCGAATTTGGGCACTCGTGCAGACAGAGCTTGCAGCCACGGTCGACGGGTCGACATATCGCACCTGGCTCGAGCCGCTGCGCCTGCTCGAGCTGCGCGAGGGACGGGCCGAGGTCGTCGCGACCGCTCGATCGAGTCGCTGGATCCGCGCCCGCTTCGGCAGGCTGCTCGAGAGCGCGCTGCAGGCCGTTCTCGGGACGCGCCTAGCGGTGGCCGTCATCGAACCGGGAGACGAGTTGCGGCAAGCCGACCCCGGCGGGACACAGAGCCATCGGCGAGCTGGGTCGACGCCGGGCAACCCCCGTTACACCTTCGACCGGTTCGTCATCGGAGACTGCAACCGGTTCGCCCACGCCGCAGCGCTCAATGTCGCCGAGATGCCAGGGCAGTCTTACAACCCCCTGTTCATCTGCGGGCCTCCGGGAGTCGGCAAGACCCACCTCATGCACGCAATCGCAGGCCTCCTGAGCGAGCACAACCCTGGGCTCGCACTCGTCGCCGCGACGGGCGAGTCGTTCACCAACGAGTTTCGGCTCGCGCTCGGGGGTGGGGCGATGGACAGCTTCAAGGCTCGCTTCCGCCACGTGGACGTGCTGCTGGTGGACGACGTCCAGTTCCTAGAGCGCAAGGCCAAGACCGAGGAGGAGTTCTTCCACACGTTCAATGCTCTCCACGAAGCGGGCGCGCAGATCGTGCTGACATCCGACCGGCCTCCACGTGACCTGCAGGCACTCGAAGACCGGCTGCGCGAGCGCTTTGAGGCTGGGCTCGTAGCCGACATCGCTCCCCCCGGCTACACGACTCGCCTGGCCATCCTCAAGAAGCGCGCGCTCGAAGACCGGGTTCGGCTGGAGGACGACAGCGTGCTAGAGACCATCGCCCGCCGTGCGATCGTCAACGTTCGTGCGCTCGAGGGCGCCCTCATCAGAACCGTCGCCTACGGCTCGCTCACCGGCAAACCGCTCTCGGTCAGGCTTACCGAAGACGTCCTCGGCGCTCTCTACCCCCAGACCGCACTCGACGGCTGCTCTGTGGCGCGGATCCAGGCAGCCGCCTGCGCGCACTTCGGCCTGACGAACGACGAACTGCTGTCCAGCTCGCGTACAGCCCGGATCGCTTGGCCCAGGCAGGTGGCGATGTACCTCGCCCGCGAGCTGACCGACGACTCGTTGCCGTCTATCGGGCGGTCCTTCGGAGGGCGCGACCACACTACGGTGCTGCATGCCTGGCGACGCACCAGCGAGCGTATGACGTCCGACACCAAGTCCCGCGCCTCTGTGGAGAACTTGCGTTCACTGCTCGAACGGCCCCATCTCGACCGAGCGTCCTGAAAGACTTCACAGCTTGCCCACAAGCACTCCCCGCCATTTCTTCAAACCAGCACAGGCCGCACACATCTTCACAGCCCCTACTAAAACTAATCTCGAACAGTAGACACCGATGCCATGAAGCTTTCTCTCTCCTCCTCCGAGCTGCTTTCCCAGATGCAGACCGTTACGCGTGCCGCCTCCACACGCAACGCAGTGCAGGCTCTCTCCGGCGTCATGATCTCGGCCGGCGACTCCGGCGCCGAACTACTTGCCACCGACATGGAGATCGGGCTACGCGTCCACGTGCAGGCCGAGGTGTCCCAGCCCGGTAGCGCAGCTCTCCCCGCGCGCCTCTTGCTGGACGTAGTCCGCTCCCTGCCGGCCGATACCGTCACGCTCGAGCTGCGTGCTGCCCAGCAGGACGTCGAACTCGTCTCGGGCAGCGCCACCTTCCATCTGCGCACGCTCCGCGCCGAGGATTTCCCGACGCTTCCCGACCCATCTCCCGACACACGCCTCGCGCTGCCTGCCGCCGCCTTCGTCACGACCATCGAACGCGTCGCGCGCTCCGCCTCCAAAGACGAGACTAGACCTGTCCTCACGGGGATCTTGATCTCCGCCAACGCCAGCGAGCTGCGGATGGTCGCAACCGACTCCTACCGGCTCAGCGTGAAGCGAACCGTCCTCGAGGAGCCTCTTTCCGGCGATCTGGAGGCCAACGTGCCCGCTCGCGCGCTCCAGGAGCTGGCTCGCATAGCCCAACAAGGCGACACCACTGAGATCGCCGTCAGCGTCGGACAGAACCAGATCGTCTTCGAGCTGGACAGCGTCGTCCTCTCCTCTCGCCTGATCGACGGTCAGTTCCCCAACTACCGTCAACTGATCCCGGACGCGGTCGAGCACGAGCTGCGCTTGGCGAGCACCGAACTGGTCGACGTCGTTCGCCGTATCAGCCTGCTGGCCCAGAAGAACACGCCCCTGAGGCTCGCCTTTCGTGAGGGCGAGCTGACCATCTCGGCGCAGACCCCCGATGTCGGCGAGGCCAGCGAGACGCTGCCCGTGCCGTTTCACGGCGAGGCCTTCGAGATCGGCTTCAACTCCGAGTTCCTACGCGACGGGCTTGAGAGCATCGACACCGACGAGCTGGTCCTCAAGCTGATCAGCCCGCTGCGCCCTGGCCTGATCGAGTCCCCCGAGTCCGGCAACTTCGTCTATCTGGTCATGCCGATTCGACTCAACGCGTGACGCTTTGCTCGGTTTGCCCGGCATCGGTCTGCCGCCATGCGTGTCGTGAGCGTCGCCCTGCGCGACTTTCGCAGCTATACCCGCGCGGAGGCGCACCTGGGGGGTGGGCTGACGGTCGTGTACGGCCCCAACGGCTCGGGCAAGTCGAACCTGCTCGAGGCGATCTTCTTTGGTTGCACAGGTCATGCGCTTCGTGCCCGCAACGACCGTGAGCTGGTGCGCTTCGATGCACGGGCCGCGCGCGTGTCGGTTGAGTTGCAAGACGGCGCCGAGCGGCACGAGCTGAGTGCGGCTTTTGGTCTTGCTGCCGACGACAGCGGTCGTCCGGCGAAGCGGTTGCGTGTGGACGGTGCCGACGTCGAGCGGCTGATCGACGTCGAGGTCCGGCCGCTGCTCGGAGTCTTCGCGCCCGACCGGCTCGAGCTGATCAAGGGTCCTCCAGCGCCCCGTCGCGCTCATCTGGACCGGCTCGTCGCAGCACTGTGGCCGACGCGCGTGGCGACACGCCGTGCCTACTCGCGTGCGCTCGCCCAGCGCAACGCGCTGCTGGCCGGCATCCGCGCCGGCCGCACCTTGCGAACGACGCTCGCCACCTGGGATCGTGAGCTGGCCCGTCACGCAACCGCGCTGCGCGAGGACCGCGCGGCGGCTGTCGAGTTGTTGCGCTGCGCGTTTTCCGAGCGCTGCGCTCTACTCGGCCTGAGCGGCGACGCGGAGCTTCGCTATCGACCTCGCTCGGGCACGGCCGATGTGGAGCAGTTCGTCGCGGAGTTGGAGGAGCGCCTGCCGACGGACCTGGAGCGCGGCTTCACTTCGCACGGCCCGCACCGCGACGAGCTGCTGTTTCTGCGCGACGACCGCGAGCTACGCGTCTACGGCTCCCAGGGCGAGCAGCGCCTCGCGCTACTCGCCCTGCTACTGGCCGAGCGCATAGTGCTCGCCGAGCAGCGCACCTCGACGCCGCTGCTCCTACTCAACGACGTCATGAGCGAGCTGGATGGCAACCGTCGCGAGCTGCTGGTGCGCGAGCTGGCGTGCGGTGACGGGCAGAGCGTGATTGCGACCACCGACCTCGCCCATGTGCCGCTCGACGGTGAGCACCGCGCGGCGCGCCTGTGCATCTCTTCAGGGTCGGTGCTGCAAGAGGTGCTTGCGGCGTGAACCACTGTGCCGGCAGCCGCGAGGACCGCTGCCGCATGGCTCCCGCCTCATGGGTCCCCGTAGGCGGCGTGGGCCCCGCTGCCCCCCGCTGCCCCGCCGCGCTTGCAGCCCAACCAGGCCGGTGCCCGTGAGCCGCCTAGCCCCCAGACCCCTCGCGCTCGCGCTCGACGGGCTCACCGCGATGCTCCTGCCGGCAAGCACGCTCGGGCGCGTGCAGGCCGTGTGGGAGGCCGTCGCCGGAGCGGCGATCGCCGCGGCTGCTCAGCCGACGGCCGAGCGCGAGGGCGCGCTGACGGTGAGCTGCGCGGCCGCGGTCTGGGCGCAGGAGCTGGAGTTCGTCGGCCCGGCGCTCGTGGAGCGCCTCAACGAGGCGCTCGGAGAGCAGGTCCTGCACCGCTTGCGCTGCCGTGTGCGATGACCGCTTTACCGCTTGTTTGCAGGGATTTGTGGGCACTCGAGCCCGGCTTACGACCCCCGCTTGTGCTATTGTTCGGTGAACACCGCATGTGCCCCGGCCCGAGGTCTTCGCACTTGGGATTCCGGGGCACTCGCACGTCTTAGTGGAGGGCCATTGGCCGCAGGCAGCGACAGCACAGACGAGCCCGAGACGGGTCGCGTACCCGCCAGCGCCTCCGACCACACGGTCGGGGCGGGCGCCAGCTACGACGCTCAAGACATCACGGTACTCGAGGGCTTGGAGGCTGTGCGCAAGCGCCCGGGCATGTACATCGGCTCGACCGGTGTCATGGGTCTGCACCACCTCGTCTATGAGGTCGTCGACAACTCGGTTGACGAGGCGCTCGCGGGTTTCTGCTCCGATGTCTCGGTCACGATCCACCCCGACAACTCCGTCACCGTCACCGACGACGGCCGCGGGATCCCCGTGGCGCTGCACGAGAAGGAGGGCCGTCCCGCCGTCGAGGTCGTCCTCACGGTTCTGCACTCCGGAGGCAAGTTCGGCGAGGGCGGCGGCTACAAGGTCTCCGGGGGACTGCACGGCGTCGGCGTGTCGGTCGTCAACGCGCTCTCCGAACGCCTCGCCGTCGAAGTCCGGCGCGACGGACACACCTGGACCCAGGAGTACTCGCGTGGTGCGCCGCTCGTCGAGCTGCAGAAGGGCGCCCCGCTCGCCCGCGGTGCCCGAACGGGTACAACGGTCACTTTCCTGCCGGACGCCGACATCTTCGAGACACTCGAGTTCGACTTCCGCACGCTCGAGGAGCGCCTGCGCGAGACCGCCTTTCTCACCCGCGGCCTGAAGATCTCGATCACCGACGAGCGCGGCGAGGGCCACTCCGCCCAATTCCAGTACGAGGGCGGCATCGAGGACTTCGTCGCCTATCTCAACGAGAACAAGGACACCGTCCACCGCAAGGTTGTGTTCTTCGCCGGCGACGGCGAGGAAGGCGCCGTAGAGGTGGCGATGCAGTGGAACTCCTCCTACCAGGAGTCGATCCACTCGTTCGCCAACAACATCAACACGCGCGAGGGCGGCAGCCACATGTCGGGCTTTCGCTCGGCGCTCACCCGCACCCTCAACAAGTACGCCCGCGATCACGGGCTGCTCAAGGAGAAAGAGGACAACCTCTCCGGGGAGGACGTGCGCGAGGGGCTCACGGCTGTGATCTCGGTCAAGTTGCGCGACCCGCAGTTCGAGGGGCAGACCAAGACCAAGCTCGGCAACCCCGGCATGGCCGGCTTCGTCGAGTCGGTCGTCAACAGCGGCCTGGGAGAGTTCCTAGAGGAGAACCCCAGCGAGGCGCGTGCGGTGATCATGAAGTCGGTCCAAGCCCAGCGCGCCCGCGAGGCGGCCCGCAAGGCCCGCGACCTGACGCGCCGCAAGTCGGCGCTGGAGAACTCGACGCTACCCGGCAAGCTCGCCGACTGCTCGGTCAAGGACCCCTCGCTGGCCGAGCTGTTCGTGGTCGAGGGCGACTCCGCCGGCGGCTCGGCCAAGCAGGGCCGCGACCGCAACACCCAGGCCGTGCTGCCGCTGCGCGGCAAGATCCTCAACGTCGAGAAGAGCCGCATCGACAAGGTGCTGCAGAACACCGAGATCCAGGCGCTGATCACCGCGATCGGCACCGGCGTGCGCGACGAGTTCAACCTCGAGAACGCCCGCTACCACAAGCTGATCATCATGACCGACGCCGACGTCGATGGCGCGCACATCCGTACGCTCGTGCTCACACTGCTGTTCCGCGAGATGCAGGAGCTGATCGAGGCGGGTTACGTCTACATCGCCAAGCCCCCCCTGTACAAGCTCAAGCAGGGCTCGCGCGAGCGCTACATCGAGAAGGACTCCGAGCTGGAGGACATCCTGCTCGCCGACAAGTGGGACAAACTGAGCGTCTTCGATCGCCACGGCACCCAGTTCAAGCTGACCGACAGCCGCTGGCAGCGCTTCACGCGCCTGCTCAAGCAATACGAGGGCTGGTCCTCCTCGCTGCGCGCCGTCCACGGCCACGACGTCGTGCAGTTTCTGGAGGAGTCCGCGCTGCTCGGCGAGCAGGCGCTGAGCGCTGAGCAGGCGATCGCCGTGCTCACGCGCGAGGGCCTCGAGGGCGAGACGCACGCCGTCGAGCTGCTCGAGCAAGACCCGCTCGAACTGCGCGTGCGCGCCATCGAGACAGGCACCGGTTTCGCGAGGCTGCACCGGATCCGGCGCAGCCTCTTCGACTCGCAGGAGTACCAACAGCTCGCCGCCGTCCACCGGCAGCTGCTCGAGCTGGCCGGCACCCCCGCCTTCGAAGTTCGCCTAGGCGACTTTCGCGAGAGCGCCGTCTCCTTCGAGGCACTGCGCGCCGCGGTGATGACCGCCGCAGAAAAGGGCATCAAACTGCAGCGCTTCAAGGGGCTCGGCGAGATGAACGCCGAGCAGCTCGGCGAAACCACGATGGACCCCGCGACCCGCACGCTCGCCCAAGTAACGCTCGAAGACGCTGCCGGCGCAGACCGCATCTTCTCGATGCTGATGGGAGACCAAGTCGAGCCGCGCCGCGAGTTCATCGAGGAGAACGCCCGGTTGGTCGCCAATCTAGATGTGTGAGGGGGTGAGAGATGGCCAGTGCTAACGTGATTGGCGGCGGCAACGTCGAGCCGCGCGCGCTCGAGGAGGAGATGCGCACCGCCTACCTCGACTACGCGATGTCCGTGATCGTCGGCCGCGCGCTGCCCGACGTGCGCGACGGGCTGAAGCCGGTGCACCGCCGCGTGCTCTATGCGATGAACGAGCTGGGCCTCGGCCCCACCCGCTCCTACGCCAAGTGCGCCAAGATCGTCGGCGAGGTGATGGGCAACTATCACCCCCACGGCGACTCCGCCATCTACGACACGCTCGTACGCATGGCGCAGGACTTCTCGATGCGCAACGAGCTTGTCGATGGCCAAGGGAACTTCGGCTCCATCGATGACGATCCGGCTGCTGCGATGCGGTATTGCGTGACCGGGGACACACGAGTACGGCTACCGCATGGGACCGCCCGCATCAGCGATCTGGCACAGGATCTGTCTGCCGACAGCGAGCGCGATCTCGACATAGAGGTTCTCGATCGCCTCGGACGCAGGGTCCACGCGTCACGGATCTTCCATTCTGGCGAGCATCCCGTCCTGAAGCTCCGCACGCGCGAGGGGTACGAACTCACCGGCTCCGAGAACCATCCGGTTCTCTGCCTCGTGGACATGCTCGATGTGCCGCTGCTGCTCTGGAAGCGCCTAGACGAGCTTAAGGCCGGCGATCAGGTCGTCCTGAACCGGACACCGCGTGCGCCGGGATGTGAGCTGGGGCGTAGTGAACGCTCGCTCGCGCTGCTGCTGGGCGCGTTCGTATCCGAGGGGTGGATGTCACACGCTCGTGCCGGGTTCAACAACATCGATGAGGACTACTTCTGGGCAGTGCTTGCCGCCTACGACGAGCATGTCGGTGGCCTCCGCTACGTGGGCGAACGGGTTATTGCCTCCGGCAGTCGCCTGTTCGAGCTTGACATCCAGAACCTCGCGCACCTCTCAACGAGCGAACTCTCCTGCCTGCAGGGCGCGCGTAGCGCCGTAAAGCGAGTCCCCGAGCGCGTATGGCAGGGTTCGGCAGCCTTCAAGCGCGCGTTCCTGCAGTCACTCTTCACTGGCGACGGGTCGTCCTCCCTGCTGCCACGCAAGACGATCCAAGTTTCCTACTCGTCTTACAGCGAGGGACTATGCAGCGATGTGCAGCGGCTACTGCTGGAGTTCGGCGTCGTCAGCCGCCGCTGTGGCCCTTCGCCAAGGGGCGAGTACAAGACGATCCTCACCAATCGCCGTGAGGCGCGTATGTTCGCGGAGCGCATCGGGTTCCTGGGCGCAAAGCAGCGCAAGCTGCTACGTGACTTGCGAGAGATACCGACGCGCAGCCGCGCGCTGAGCAGCGATCATATTCCCTTCGTCGCAAACTACATCCGCTCCGAGGCAGGCGGCTCGTGGGCCGACCGCGATTGGCTGCGACGCCACAACGTCGATCGCATCGAGCGCTGGGAGCGCGAGGGCACCGCGATCCTCGATCGGATCGCCTCCGAGGAGGTCAAGCGTGTCGTTGAGCCACTCGTCGCCGGCGATCACTATTACGCGGAGGTCGTCTCGGTCGAGCCGGCTGGCACGCACTCCGTCTACTCGCTGCGAGTGGACAGCGATGACCATTCGTTTCTCACCGACGGCTTCGTCAGTCACAACACCGAGGCCCGCCTCGCACGCATCGCGACCGAGATGCTGCGCGACCTCGACATGGACACCGTCGACTTCGCGCCCAACTACGACGGCTCGCGGCGCGAACCGCTCGTGCTGCCCGCGCGTTTTCCGAACCTGCTCGTCAACGGCTCCTCGGGGATCGCCGTCGGCATGGCGACCAACATCCCACCGCACAACCTGGGCGAGGTGATCGACGCGACGGTTGCCTACATCGACAACCCCGACCTCGACGTTGACGGCTTGATGAAGCACATCAAGGGCCCCGACTTCCCCACCGGCGGCATCATCCTCGGCCGCAAGGGGATCCGCGACGCGTATGAGACCGGCCGCGGGCGTGTGCGCGTGCAGGCACGCGCACACATCGAGCCGCTCAAACAGGGCAAGGAGGCGATCGTCGTCACCGAGCTGCCCTTCATGGTCAAGAAGGCCGGCGACGGCAACCTGATGACCAAGATCGCCGATCTCGTCAACGAAAAGCGCATCCCCGAGATCTCCGACCTGCGCGACGAGTCCGACAAGCGCGGCATGCGCCTGGTGATCGAGCTCAAGCGCGACGCGATCCCGAAGGTCGTGCTGAACAAGCTCTACAAGCACACGTCGATGCAGAGCACCTTCGGCGTGAACATGGTCGCGCTCGTCGACAACGTACCCCGCACGCTGAACCTGCTCGCTGTGATCCACAACTACGTCGCGCACCAGCGCGAAGTGATCGTGCGCCGCACCAAGCACGAGCTGGCCGAGAAGGAAGCGCGCGCACACATCCTCCAGGGCCTGTTGATCGCGCTGGAGAACCTCGACGCGATCATCGACCTGATCCGCGCCTCGCGCGACCGCGAAGCCGCCCGCGAACAGCTCGTCGAGCGCTTCGCGCTGAGTCTGATCCAGGCCACGGCGATCCTCGACCTGCGCCTCTCCCAGCTCACCGCACTGGAGGCCGACGCGATCAAGCAGGAGCACGCCGACGTCACCGAGCGCATTGCCGAGCTGCGCGCGATCCTCGGCGAGGAAAGCCGCGTGCTCGCGGTCATCAAGGAAGAGCTTGGCGAGATCCGCGAGCGCTTCGCCGACCAGCGGCGCACCGAGATAACCCACTCCGAGGACGAGATCGACATCGAGGACCTGATCGCCGACCAGCAGATGGTGATCACGATCACCCGCTCCGGCTACATCAAGTCGCTGCCGCTGGCCACCTACCGCCAGCAGCATCGCGGCGGCCGCGGCGTGACCGGTATGGACATGAAGGACGGCGATTTCATCGAGCACCTATTCGTGTGCTCGTCGCACGACTATCTGCTGTTCTTCTCCAACCGCGGCAAGGTCTACCGCTCGAAGGTCTACGAACTGCCCGAGGCCTCGCGCACCGCCAAGGGCCGCGCGCTCGTCAACGTGCTGCCGCTGCGCGAAGGCGAGCGGGTGCAGTCGGTGCTCGCCACCCGCGACTACGGCGAGGGCGCCTATCTGGTGTTCGCGACCCGGCAGGGCGTCGTCAAGAAGACCGAGTTCCAGGCCTACAACACCCCGATCAACGCCGACGGCATCATCGCGATCAAAATCCGCGACGACGACGAGTTGGTCGCCGTGCGCCGCACCAGCGGCGAGGACGACATCCTGATGGTCTCCCGCTCCGGCCAGGCCGCGCGCTTCCACGAGTCCCAGGTGCGCGCGATGGGCCGCGACACCTCGGGTGTGCGGGGCATGAACGTCGCACAGCAAGGCAACTACGTGCTCGCGATGGACGTCGCCCGCGACGACCAGGAGCTGCTGGTGGTAACCGAGAACGGCTACGGCAAGCGCACCCCGATCGCCGACTACCCGCGCAAGGGCCGCGGTGCGATGGGCGTCAAGACGATCGCGCTGACTGACCGCAAGGGCGCGCTCGCCGGTGCGTTGGTCGTGCGCGAGCACGAGGAGCTTGTCTTCATCTCCAGTGGCGGCATGGTGCAGCGCACATCGGTAAAGGGCATCAACCGCTACGGCCGCGCTTCCCAGGGCGTGCGACTGATGAACCTCAAGGGCGACGACGTCGTCAGCGCGGTAGCCCTGATCGTCGACGACCAGGGCGAAGAGGAGACTGGGGAGCAGGCGGACGCCTGAGGGCCATTGCGACGGGCCGCTTGCGTAACGTCGCCTTCGTTCGCTACCCTGGGCGAACCAGAGAAAGGAGGTGGTCCGTACGTTATCTGACAGTTCTTGCGGGACCCTGGAGGTGACCGGCCGCTAGGTCGGACAGGCTGGACCGCTTGGCGGAATCCAACCCGGGACACCCCGAGGCGATCGCCGGATCTGGTCCCCCCGGCAGCAGTGGAGAGCCTCGGTCTTTCCAGTCAAGGCAAGCATGCGAGGGGTGCCGGGGTCGAACGGCGCCCCTCGTTTTTTGTCTCAAGCCAGAACGACGTCGTGCGGGGCGCGCAGCTCATCCCGGGAACCCCCCACCCAGTGAAGGGTTCGGGCTCTCCCATCGGCGCGAACCCTCTTCCTTTGAGGCAGGCCTTCAGGCGGCCTGCGGCAAGTACTGCCTCCACGCCGCCGGGATGGTCGGGCTGGCGACGTGGATGAAGACCTCCGCGCGCGGGATTCGCGGCGTCCTGCGCGGGTGCATCCCGGCCTGGCGCGGCAGCCGGTCGCCCTTGCGGCGGTTGCAGGGCGCACAGGAGGCGACGATGTTGTCCCAGCTCGAAGAGCCGCCCTTGGAACGCGGGATCACGTGGTCGACGGTGAGGTTGGAGCGCGATCCGCAGTACTGGCAGGTCCACCCGTCGCGCGCGAACACCGCGCGGCGCGTGATCTTGCGCTGGTGCACATCCCGCGGTACGTGAACGTAGGCGATCAGGCGGATCACGGCGGGCCGCGCGAAAGTGGTGTTCTCGGAGTGCAGCTCCCAGCGGCCGCGCTCCAGCAGCTCGGCCTTCTCCTTGAGCAGCAGCACCACGGCACGGCGCACCGAGCAGACGTTGATCGGCTCGTAAGTCGCGTTCAGGACGAGCACCCGGCCACTGTCAGGCCCGCGCCGCCGATGCTCGGTTGGCGGCACGGACCGTTCTGAAGCTGGTGGAACGGTGGCATCCATCTCCGTGGGCCGCAGTGTAGCGGCGCCGCCTGGCGGCGTGGCGGCTATGCCCCCAGGATTCCGCTCGCAGCTTGGTAGGAGCCAAGCAGGCCGACGTGCTCGCAGGCTGCGCGCAAACCCCCAAGCGCAGCCGCGACCGCCGGGTCGGCGGTGCTGCCCTGGAGGTCGACGAAGAACATATAGTGCCCGAGGTCGCCCCGCTGGGGGCGCGACTCGATCTTGGTCAGGTTGATCGCCCGCCGTGCGAACTCGTCCAGACAGCGCATCAGCCACCCCGGGCTGTCGGCGCCCGCGCCCCAGAAGACGACCGACGTCTTCCACCCCCCCTCCCCCCGCGTCTCGCGCAGCGGCGCTGCAAGCAAGCAAGCACGCGAGCCCGGGTCGCCCGCGGTTCGCGTGCGGGCAAGCCACACGAAGCGGGTCACGTTGTCGTCGCGATCCTGCACCCCCTCGCGCAGCACCGCCGCGCCGTAGATCTCCGCCGCCAGCCGCGGCCCGAGCGCCGCTCGTCCAGGTGTGCGCTCCGCGACCAGCAGACGCACCGCCTCGGCGGTCGAGCTGGCCGGCAGCACGCGTGCATGCGCGAGCGCTCCACGCAACAGCCGCGTGCACTGCCCCGGAACCTGGGGATGCGAAACCACGGTCTCGATCTGATCCAGTGCGACCGGCTCTGCCGCGATCAGAGCGTGGCGCACGGGCAGCAGCGCCTCGCCAACGATCTCCACACCACCCTGCGGTACCGCGAGCAGGTCGAGCGTGATCGTGACCGACCCGTCAAGCGAGTTCTCGATCGGAACCACCGCCCAACGCACCGCGCCGTCGCGCACTGCGTCGATCGCCTCGTGGATGCTCGCCAGCGCCACCGGCTCGACCGCTTGCGGCTGCGCGCTCGCGAGCAGCGCGGCCTCGCTGAATGTGCCCGCCGGGCCGAGATAGCCGACCCTCGGTCGCCCGCCCGGTTCGCCATCCGCGGCGCTCGCCTTTCCCGCCTCACTGCCAGGCTGGACCGCGCCGTACACCATCCTCTAGGCCGCAGGCCCCTCAACGCCGACACCGGCGGCAGGGGAGAGCGCGAGGCGTACGGCTTCGGCCTCCTCGGGCGAGAGCTCCAGCTCGCTGTGTCCGCCGTGTACCTGCTTTGCGTACAAGCGCGCCTGATCGCGATGGTGGATACACGACAGGACGATCCCCGAGTGCGTTGCGTCGAGTAGCGCGATCGACATCGATTGCCGACCCGAAAGCTCGTTATAGGCGTCGTAGCGCACGAGCGCACGGTGGGCGATCACCCCGCTCAGCTCGCGCTCGACACCTCCCAGCCGCTCGTCGAGGCGGGCTGCGACGTCGCCCACGTACTCGCGCAGCTCTTCGAAGGCCTCGTGCAGCGCTGCCGCATGTGCGACGACGTCGTGCTGACTCTCTCCGATCACCACCCGCTGGGCGGCGCGCAGGCGGCGCAGAGCCAGCGCCAGCGCCGCGCATCCCAACAGCGCCACGACCGCGACGACGGCGGCGGCCAGCGCGACGATCCCCTGGGTGTCTGTCAGCGAGGCCGGCACTTCAGGAAAAGCTATCGCGCAAGAGGGTGGCGCAGCCGGCCGGAGGTCGGGCCCCTCTTCACCGGATCAGGGTGGCGCAGCCGACCGAAGCGCCGGCGAGCCGGGCCGAGCCGACCCGCCGCCGCTCGACTAGGAGCCGAACACCGCGAGGTAGGAGCCCTTGTTGTTTTCGACGTTCGTCTCCCCCGGCACGGGCAGGACGTAGACGGAGATCCGTGCGCCGGTGTTCAGCGGGACGCCTTCGACGGGGATTTCGACGGTCGAGGTGACGCCCGGTTCGGTCTTGGCGATCACGCGCGACGCTTTGTATTCCTTGGCGGCTGCCGTTACGGTCACTTCGACCTTGACGTTGGTCTCGGGGTTGCTGCCCGAGTCTTCGACCTTCACGGCGAACGTCGGGTTGGCGCCCGCGTTGACGTGGTTGATCGTCGGCGGCACTTCCAAAGTGCCCGAGCCCACCCCCACGCCGATCAGCGCCGAGCCGTGCGTGCCGGGAGCGACCTGACTGCTCTGCGCGGTGCTCCCCGCCGGCTGCCCGGTGAGGCGGGCGAGCACCGTGCTCGATTCCAGCCAGCCGAGATTGGGCAGGAACTGCGTGCTGGCCGTGCTCTGTCCGTGTACGCCGTCGTTGTTCAGCGCCTGCTGGATCAGCGGCGCGACGCGCTGGGACCAGATGACGTCGGAGGCGAGGAACATCTCCATCGCACCGGCGATGTAGGCGCTCGACTGCTTGCCGTGGCCACCGAGCGCGGTGGGCACCAGACCGGCGATCTTGGCGAGCCCTTCCGCGCGCAGATCGAGCGCGAGCAGCAGGTTGCGCTGCGCCGATTGCATTTCGCTGGGCACGCTCAGATGCTGGGCACGATTGGCCTGCGCCTGTGCCTGCGAGCGCAGTTGGCTGACCGCCTGCTCGACGTCGAGCGGGGATTTGCCCGATGCGCCCGCGAGCGTTTCGAACAGGGGCCGCGAGATCTGGCTGTCAGATTCCTGAACCAGTTGGGACGCGTCGCGGTTGTATTCGCGCAGCGCCGTTTCACGGCCGCTCTGCAGGCAGCCGTTGATCGCCAGCGCGATCACGACCACCAGCACGACGGCGACGCCCGCGACGATGCGGCGCCGCATCAGCATCGCGTGACGATCGTGCCCGGGCACGGTGCGCTGCGGTGCGCGCGGACGCGCTCGCGTCCGCGCGGTTGCGGCCGCGGGCCGCGGCGTTCCTCCCTGCTCATCGTCGAAGAACGACAAAGACGCGCTGCTCCTCTCGAGTCTCCGGGACGTGCGCGCCACGTCTGCGCGTACGCCCTCGGTGCTGCAACTTCTCGCTCATCGCGGCTTTTCCTGCCCCCGACCGGCAGGGAGCAGGAGCGCGGGCGGCGAAGTGCAGAGGTCGGTGAACCATCGCAACACCCTAGTACTGGGGCGCTATGAGCTGCGCGAACGGCTTGGGACGGGCGGCTTCGGGGCCGTGTGGCGCGCCTACGACGAGCTGCTGCGCCGCGAAGTGGCGGTCAAGCGCATCGCGCTGCCGACCGAGGAGGACGGCGAACGCGCCGCCCGCGAGGCGCTGGCGAGCGCGCGCCTGGCTCACCCTGCGATCGTCGCGCTCTACGAGGCGTGCGCGGACGATCACGACTTCTACCTGATCTCAGAGCTGGTGGAAGGCGCGACGCTGGCGCAGTTGATCGCGCAGGACGCGCTCGAGGACGAGGAGCTGCTGGAGGTCGGGATCGTGCTGTGCGACGCGCTCGCACACGCACACGCGCGCGGTGTGGTCCACCGTGACGTCAAGCCCGAGAACGTGCTGCTGCCAAACCCCGAGGCTGACCCGCACGCCGAGCGGGCCGGCACGACGGGACCGCCGATCGCCAAGCTCACCGACTTTGGCGGTGCGCAGCTCACTGGCGAGGATCCCCTGACACGCACTGGCGACGTGCTGGGCACGCTCGCCTACATGGCGCCCGAGCAATGCGAGGGCCGGGAGGCCGGTCCCGCCGCGGACCTCTACGCGCTCGCGCTCGTGCTCTACGAGGCTTTCAGCGGGGTCAATCCCGTGCGCGGCCCGACGCCGGCGGCGACGGTACGTCGCATCGGCCGACCACTGCCGCCGCTGGAGCGCCAGCGCGGCGATTTGCCGCGTGTGCTCACACGTGCACTGGACCTCGCGCTCTCACCGGCGCCCGAGCGGCGCGGGACGCTGGCGGAGTTGCGTGCGGTGCTCGCGCGGCAGCTGGCGCAGGCCCGGCACGGAGCGCCCGTCCGCGGCGGGCGCTCGCGCGGGAACTCCGCGCCGAGACGCCCCTCCGCCGAGACGCTCATCGCAGACCACGCTTTGCGCTCCGGCGTGCCGCTGCTGCCGGGCGGCGCTGTGCTCGACCCGCCGGCCGACGCCGACCTCCAGGCGCCGGCCGACTCGGCGGGGTGGCTGACGCTCCCACGCCTACTGTGGCTCGCCCTCACCCTCACCCTCGGTGCCTGGCAGCTAGCGGCGGGTCGTCCGGGCGTCGCGTTGCTGGCGCTCTGCGCGACGGTGCCGCTCGTGGTGCTCGTGCGCCGCCCCGGCGCGGGGTGGCTTGCGCTTGCGCTTGCCCCGGCGCTTGGCCTGCTCGGCTTGGCGGGCACCTTTCCCGCCCTCGCGGGTCAGCCCACGCACTGGCGGACGCGCGCACTGGCGGGTGCGCTCGGCTACTGGTGGCTGCGGCTGGCCGAGCCGCTGCTCGACCGCAGCGGCGGCCCTCTGTGGTTGGGCGCGCCCGAAGCGGCAGGCACGCATGCGGCGCACGCTGCCTGGGAGGCTTCACTTACCTCGGCGGCGTCCCATGCGCTCGTCCCGATCCTGACGCTCGGGTTGCTGCTGGGCGCGTTGCTGTGGGCAACAGCGGCGACGTTGCTGCCATGGCTCGTACGCGGCGCGAGCGCGACACGCGATGCGCTCGCGGCGATCGTGTGGGCCGTCGCGCTCGCGGCGGCCACGCCGGCGCTGACAGCCGGCTTGGCGCGCGGCGGCGCCTCCTCGCCCCACGGACTGATCGCGGGCTCGGCGTGCGGGGCGGCGCTGGCCATCGCCGCCCGCGCTGCCCGCGGGCGTACGACGGGTGTGACGAGCGGGCCGCTTGCGCCTCGCCGCCCCAATCCCGCGTCTCTCTCCTGACGAAGCCTTAGCATGGCCCAAGGGCGCCCGACGACCGCGCGTGCCCTGTGCGCCGATGAACCCCCTGCGAACTCTGGAGAACACGCTCGCCTCGCTCGTCGAGGGCACCTTTGGGCGTGTCTTTCGCTCGGAGGTGCGCCCGATGGAACTGGCGCGCAAGCTCGCGCGCGAGATGGACGAGCACCGCACGACCTCGGTCTCACGGGTGTACGCACCGAACGAGTACGCCGTGTGGCTCTCGGCGGAGGATCGCGCGCGTTATGAGGGCGTCGAGCAGGACCTGATCGACGAGCTCTGCGCCTATCTGCTCGAGCATGCGCGCGGCGAGCAGCTGACACTGGTCTCGCACCCGGTGATCACGTTCCACACCGACGAGCAACTCGCGCTGGGGGAGTTCGGGATCCAGGCGCGTCTGGTACGACTCGACGAGCGCGAGCCGGCGGCGGGCGCTCGCGAGAACGACAACGGCGTGCCGTCCGCTGATCCGGGCGTGCCGTCCACGCGGTTCCCCGAGGCGGGGGGTGTGGCGCCTGCTGTCGCGAGCACTCCGCCGCCCCAGCCGCGAAGCGAGCTGGGCCAGACCATGATTTACAGTGCTTCGCGCCGTCTGCGCGAGCCCCTGGCGGAGCACGTCAGCGGCGCACGCGAGCAGCCGCCGCGCGCGCTGCTGCTGGTCGCCGGCCGGCGCCTGCTGGTGGCGCCGGGAGGCGCCGTGATCGGACGCAGCCGCGACTGCGACGTAGTGCTCGACGACGCAGGCGTCTCGCGGCGCCACGCCCGGCTGCGTCCGGCCGGCGAGGGCTGGACGATCGAAGACCTGCAGTCGACCAACGGGGTGCGCCTCAACGACGCAGCGATTCACGGCGTCACGCTGCTGCGTTCGGGAGACCGCATCGAGGTGGGCTCGACCGGAATGGTGTTCGAGCTGCGATGAGCGCGCTGCGACCATGAACACGCTGCAACCGATTTCAGTCGCGCTCAAGTTCGGCTTTCTCGCCGTGCTCTACCTGTTCTTGCTGTGGGTCGCGCGCAGCGCGCTGCGCGATCTGCGCGGCCGTGCCGCAACGGGTTGGCGGCTGCAGTCCGCCGCCGCTCCGCCGCCGCCGGATGCGACCGGCTTGCACTCCGCGTCGGCGGTCGGCCGCGTCGATCTTGCGCACCGCGCACCGCGTCTGGTGGTCGCGCGCGCCCCCGGCCACGATCCGGGGATGATCTACGATCTCGACGCCGCTCTCGTGCTGGGGCGAGGCGAGCGCGCGGAGATCCGCTTGGAGGACCCGTTTGCGTCCTCGAGCCACGCCCGCATCTACGAGCAGGGGGAGCGATGGTGCTGGAGGACCTGCAGTCCACGAACGGCACGTACCTCAACGAGGAGCTGCTCGACACGCCACGGCCGCTGCACCCCGGCGACCATGTGCGTATCGGCGAGAGCGAATTCGTGTTCGAGGTGAACCGGTGACGCGGGTGGCTCGCTGAATGCTGCGCGTCGCCGAGCAGTACACCGGCACCGACACTGGCCTGCAACGCCGCGCCAACGAGGACTCGCTGCTGGCGCGCGCGCCGCTGTTCGTGGTCGCCGACGGAATGGGCGGCGCGCAGGCCGGCGAGGTCGCTTCGCGCCTGGCGGTCGAGTCCTTCCATAACGGCCTCGGCGACACGGCCAGCCCGGAGCAGCAGCTCGTAGCCCACGCGCACGCGGCAAACACGCGCATCCACGAGCTTTCGCAAAGCGACGCCGAGCACGCCGGCATGGGCACGACGCTGACCGCGGTGTACGTCGGCGCCGAGGAGGTCGCGATCGCGCACGTGGGCGACAGCCGGGCGTACTGTCTGCGCGACGGGGAACTGCTGCGACTCACCGACGACCATTCGCTCGTCGATGAGCTGATCCGCGAGGGTCGCCTGACTCCGGAGGAAGCCGAGGAGCACCCGCAGCGCTCGATCATCACCCGGGCGCTGGGACCCGAGGAGACGGTCGAGGTCGACACGCGCTCGTTTCGCGGGCGCGCAGGCGACGTCTACCTGCTCTGCAGCGACGGCCTCACCTCGATGGTGCCCGAGGCACGCGTCGCCGAGATCCTGCGCAGCCAGCCGCAGTTGCGCGAGGCGGGCGAGGCACTGATCGCGGAGGCCAACCGCGCGGGCGGTCGCGACAACATCACCGTGATCCTGCTGCGCTTGGAGGACGTCGACCCCTCTGGCGCGGGCCCCCGGGCGACGTCCAACGAGGCGACGTCCAACGAGGCGACGTCCAACGAGGCGACGTCCAACGAGGCGACGTCCAGCCACGCGACGCTGGCCGACGCGCCGACCGGCGCCCTCGACCGGCAGGCGGCGGTCGCGCCGGGCGCGTCCGCCGTAGTGCTGGACCGCGCCGAGGCGGTTGTGCGTCGCCACCCGCGTCGCGCGGCTCCCACGGATGCCTTCGTTGCGCCCAAACGCGGCCGCGTGCGCCGGGCGCTGCCGCTGCTGATCGCGGCGGGCGTGCTCGCGGTGGTGCTCGCGGGCGGCTACCTGGCGAACCAGTCGGTGTACTTCCTGGGGACGAACGGCCGGGGGCTGGTGACGATGTTCCAGGGCGTTCCCTACGAACTGCCGGGCGGGGTAAAGCTGTACACGAGCTATTACGTCTCGGGTGTGAGCGCCGCGACTCTGGACTCCCAGCAGCGTGGGGTGCTGGTGGAACACAAGCTGCGCTCCGAAGGCAACGCGGGGGCGCTGATCCGCAGCCTGGAAGTGGAAGAGCTTGGCGAATGAACCGGCCGATCGTGCATCTCTACGGGCTGGTGGTCGTGCTGTTCGCGCTGCTGGTGGCGTTCACCTCGCGCTGGACGATCTTCCAGGCGGCGGCGCTGCGCGAAAACCACCTCAACAACCGCGAGCTGCTCCAGCAGAAGCGCGTCGACCGCGGCCGCATCGTGGCGGCGAACGGGACGGTGCTGGCGCACAGCGTGCCGGCGCCGGAAGCGACCTATGAACGGCGCTACCCGGTGGGCGAAGAGTTCGCGTCCGCAATCGGCTACGCCTACGTGGACCTCGGGCGGGCGGGCCTGGAGCGCTACCGCAACGCGCCGCTCGAAGGGCAGGCCGCGAGTGGGCTGCAGGCGATCCTCGACCAGCTGCAGGGCGTGAGCAACCGCGGCGAGGAAGTGGTGACGACGCTCGACCCGCATGCTCAGCAGACCGCACTGGCCGCGCTCGCCGGCCACGAAGGCGCGGTCGTCGCGCTCGAACCGCGCACGGGCGCAGTGCGAGTGATGGCGTCGAGCCCCAGCTACGACCCCAACATGTTGCGCTCGCCGGCCAGCGCGGCGCATGTCAAAGCAGCCGCCGGGCACCCGCTGGTGAACCGCGCCGTCGAGTTCGGCTACGCGCCGGGCTCGACGTTCAAGGTGGTGACGGCCACGGCGGCGCTCGACACGGGGCTGTTCACGCCCTCCTCGACGCTCAGTGGACGCAACGGCATCACGATCTCGGGGCTGCCGTTGAACAACGACCAGAACGAAAGCTTTGGCCAGCTGACGCTGACCCAGGCGCTCGCGAAATCGGTCAACACCGTTTGGGCACAGGTCGCAGAACGGCTCGGCCGGCGCACGCTCGAGCGCTACATGAACCGCTTCGGCTTCGACGCCAAGCCGCGGCTGGACTACCCGGCCGAAGAAATGTCGGCGAGCGGCGCCTATGAAAACGGCCGGCTGCTGGCTGCGACCAACCCGAACGTTGACCTCGGGCGCATGGGCATCGGTCAGGACAAACTCGACGCCACGCCGCTGCAGATGGCCGAGGTCGCGGCGGCCGTCGCCAACGGCGGCCGGCTGATGGCGCCGCACCTGACGGCGCGGATCGTTGGCAGCGAAGGGCAGACCGTGCAGCGGATCGTCCCCCGCGTGCAGGCGGTCGTGATGAAGCCGTCGACGGCGGCCGAGGTCACGACGATGATGGAAGCGGTCGTCAACGAAGGGACCGCCGAAGACGCGCGCATCCCCGGCGTGCAGGTGGCGGGCAAGACGGGCACCGCGGAAACGCAGATCGGCACGGCGGTCAACAACGCGTGGTTCATCGCCTTCGCGCCGGCCGCACACCCGACGGTCGCGATCGCGGCGACGGTCAAGGGGGTCCCCGGCTATGGGGCGACATACGCGGTGCCGGTCGCCAAGCGCGTCATGGAAGCGTTGCTGAATGGTTGAGGCGGGAACGGTCATCGACGGGCGTTACGAGGTTCTCTCGCGGATCGGCGCGGGGGGGATGGCGGACGTGTACCTCGCGCGCGACCAGCTGCTGGGCAGGCAGGTGGCGGTCAAGCTGCTGCAGCACCGCTTCGCCGAGGACCAGGAGTTCGTCGAGCGTTTCCGCCGCGAGGCTTCCAGCGCGGCGGCGCTCTCGCACCCCAACGTGGTCGCGATCTTCGACCGGGGCGAGTGGGACGGGACGTACTACATCGCGATGGAGTACCTGCCGGGGAAGTCGCTCAAGACGGTGGTGCGTGAGCAGGGCCCGCTGGAGCCCGCGAGCGCGATCGACATCGTTGTGCAGATTCTCTACGCGGCGCGTTTCGCGCACCGGCGCGGGGTGATCCACAGAGACCTCAAGCCGCACAACGTGATCCTCGACGAGGAGGGCCGCGCGAAGGTGACCGACTTCGGGATCGCGCGCGCGGGCGCCTCTGACATGACGCTGACGGGTTCGATCATGGGCACCGCGCAATACCTCTCTCCCGAGCAGGCGCAGGGCCACGCGGTGAGCGCAGCCTCGGACCTGTACGCGATCGGGATCGTGCTCTACGAGCTGCTCACCGGCACGGTGCCCTTCGACGGCGAGACAGCGGTCGCGATCGCGCTCAAGCAGGTCTCGGCGGCGCCCCCGCCGCCGAGCGCGCTCAACTCGGCGGTCTCGCCGCAACTCGACGAGGTCGTGGCCCGCGCGCTTGCGAAGGACCCGGCGCAGCGGTTTGGGAGCGCCGACGAGTTCATCGCGGCGCTCGAACACGTGCGCGCCGACCTGACGAGCGGGCGAACGAGCGGCGTGTACGGCGTGAACGGGCCGGTGGCGCCCGCGGCTGCCACCGCGCTGCTGCTGCCGGCGGCGGGCGAGCCTGCCGCCGAGGAGACCGGCGCCGGCGAGGAGGACGCCGACCGCCACCGGCGCTGGTGGTGGCTTGCGGGCGCGCTGGCGCTCGTGGCCGCCGCGGCGGTGGCGCTGATCCTGTTGTTGGCGCCCGCCAAGCACCAGCAGGTCGCGGTGCCGAACGTGACCGGCTTGTCCCAGGCGGTCGCGACGGCGCGACTGACGGCGGTGGGCCTGGTCGGGGTGCCCGCGCCGAGCGCCAGCGCGACGGCGCCCGCGGGAGTCGTTTTCGGCGAGGACCCGCCGCACGGCAGCGTCGTCGGCAAAGGCGCGCACGTGACGCTGCTGGTCTCCAGCGGCCCCGGCAGCGCCGCGGTGCCCGACGTGCGGAACCTGCCGAGTGCGCAGGCGAGCGCGCGCTTGAAAAGCGCCGGCTTCAAGCCGGCGCCCCAGAGCCAGTCGAGCGCGACGGTGTCGGCGGGTAACGTGATCTCCACCGAACCTTCGGCGCACTCGGAGGCGCAGGTCGGCAGCCAGGTGACGGTGTTCGTCTCCAGCGGGCCCGCACAGGTGAGCGTCCCGACGGTGACGGGACAGAGCGAAGCCGAAGCGAAGGCGTCGCTGCGCGCCGCCGGCCTGGAACCGGGCACGGTGACCAAGCGGGAAGCGGCAGGGTCCGAACCGGGCACTGTGCTCTCGCAGTCTCCCGCGGCGGGCGCAGCGGTCGACAAGGGCACGCAGGTCGATCTCGTGGTCGTGCGAACGCCCCAGGAAGTCACGGTTCCGCGGGTCGTGGGTCGCAAGGAAGAACTCGCTGAAGGCGAGCTGGTCGGCGCGGGCTTCAAGCCGAAGACGGTCACGCGTGCGGTGTCCAAACCCGAAGAAGCTGGGATCGTGCTGCAGCAGAGCCCGGCCGGCGGTGCCAAGGCCAAGCGGGGCGCGGCGGTGACGATCACGGTGGGTCGTTTGGAAACGTCGACGACGCCGAGCACGACCACCACGCCGGCGAGTCCGCCGGGCAGCACGACGCCGAGCACGACGACACCGCCGGCGGGCGCGTCGGGGAGCGCATCGCAGTGAGCGCCGGCGGACCGCTGACGGTGGCGCTGCTCGCGGGCGGGCGCTCCTCCGAGCACGAGGTCTCGCTGTCCTCCGCGCGGGCGGTGCGGGCGGGCTTGGAACAGGCCGGGCACGCGGTGCGCTGGGTGCAGATCGAACGCGACGGCGCCTGGTTGTGCGACGGCGAGCGCCTCGGCGTCTGCCCGGGTGCGGGCCTGCTCGACGCCGACGTGGCATTCCCGGCTCTCCACGGCTCCTACGGCGAGGACGGGACAGTACAGGGGTGTCTGGAGACGCTCGGGGTGGCCTACGTGGGTGCGGGGGTGGCGGCGTCGGCGTTGTGCATCGACAAGGTCCTCTTCAAGGAGCTGATGTCGGCAGCGGAGGTGCCGCAGGTGGACTACGTAGGTGTGCACACCGAGCGCTGGGTGCGCGAGCCCGCAGCGGTGCTCGCCGAGGTCGCCCGACTCGGGCTGCCCGTGTTCGTCAAGCCCGCGCACCTGGGCTCCTCGGTGGGGATCGTCAAGGTCACCGAGGCCGAGCGGCTGGCGGCGGCACTGCAAGGGGCGTTCGCGCACGACCCGCTCGCGATCGTCGAGGCGGCAGCGAACGGGGTCGAGGTCGAGTGCGCCGTGCTCGGGCTGCCCGCCGCCGAGCGGGGTCCCACGGTGGGAGCCACCAACGGCGCCGGCGCACCTGCGCCGCCGGCGCTCGCCTCCGAGCCGGGAGAGATCGTGCTGAGAGGCGAGTGGTACGACTTCGCGGCCAAGTACGCGGAGGGCGGGATGGAGTTGTTGCTGCCGGCGCGCATCTCGGCGGCGGCTGCTGCTCGCGTACGCGAGCTGGCGTTGGAGGTGTTTGCGTATACCGGCTGCGAAGGCCTCGCGCGCGTGGATTTCTTCGTGCGCGACGACGCCGTGCTCGTGAACGAGCTGAACACGATGCCCGGCTTCACTCCCACCAGCGTCTACGGGCGGCTGCTCGAGGCCGCCGGGATTCCCTACCCGGAGCTGGTCGATCGCCTCTGCCGACTGGCGCTCGAGCGCCACGAGCGCCACCGCGCGCACAGCTATTGAGCTACACCTGCGCGGCCCCGAGCAGCAGGTCCAGCAGCGCGCGCGGGTCTCGGCGAACGCGCTCGGCACCGGCAGGGGGCTGCTTTGCGATTTGGATTTGGGCGGGGTCGCGCAGCCGCTGCAGGCGGCCCTGCGCGATGAGCTGTTCGTCGACCGCCCCGATGCGCCCCTCGAAGGTCGTGTACACGGGCGTGCCGAGCGCGACGGCCTCACGGTTCATCGTGCCGCCCGCGGAGATCACGAGGTCGGCGTGGGCGATCAGCGACTGCGCGTCGATCGCACGCTCCGGGACGATCAAGTCAGAGACGGCGCGCAGCGCTTGGCGCTGCGCATCGGTGCGGGGAAAGACGACCGCCTGCACCCCCCCGGCGGCCTCCGCGCGCAGCCGCGCGAGCACGTTCGCGAAGAGGTCGTTCGCGAAACGGTGATAGAGCGCGACCTCGGGCGGCGTGCGCACGACGACGATCGGCCGTGCGGCGTCGAGCCCCAGCTCGTCGAGCACCGCGGCGTCGGGCTCGAAGTCGGCGAGGTAGTACTCCTCCTTCAGGCCCGCATACTGGCGCAGCTTACGCCGCACCCCGTAGCGCGCCAGGCGCTCGGGAAGGATCGCCTCGGGCACGACCACCGCGCGCGCGAAACGGCAGTTGATGTGGTGCTGGAGCGCAGCCCACTCGTAGTCGAACATCGTCGCGCTGGGGATACCCAGCGCCGCTGCGGCAAGCGAGATGTCGTTGGAGCCGTGGCCGAGCGCAAGGTCGAACGGTTGCGCGCGCCGCGTGGCGCGCGCAAGCCCACTGCGCCGGTGGGCGCCAGGCGTTGCGGGCCGGGAGCCCTCGGTGAGCGCCCAGCGCGTGAGTGCGCCCGAACGCAACGCCAAGCCCGCCGCCTTGGCGCCAAGGCGCTCGCCACGGTGGCGCCCGATCGCCGTGTGCGGCATCTCTAAGCGCGCGAGCAGCCCCAGCGTCTGGGCGAAGTCGCGCGCGGTGATGTGCACTTCGTGACCGTCCTCGCGCAGCAGCTGCGCGAGCGGACGCATGACGAGCACATGGGGGCTGTTGGTGAGGTCGATCCAGACGCGCACGGCGCGGACGATATCTTTGGCGCAGTGCTCGTCCTCGCCTCGGTCACCGAATCGGTCGTCACAGCGACCTGGCACTTCGTGCGCGACGCGGGGCTCCCCGGGATCTTCGTGCTGATGGCGGTCAGCTCGGCGTGCATCCCGCTGCCCTCGGAGGTCGTGATGCTGTTCGCGGGCTTCGCCGTCGCCGACCCGGGCGGCGCGGGCGCGCACCACCATCTGACGATGCCCGGCGTCATCGTGACCGGGATCCTCGGCACGCTCGTCGGCTCCTGGATCGCCTACGCGGTCGGGCGTGGTGGCCGTCTGGAGCTGCTCGAACGCCATGGCCACCTGCTCCACATGGGGCCCGCCCAGATCGATCGCGCCGACCGCTGGTTCCAGCGATACGGCGACGCGGCGGTGCTGCTGGGGCGCATGGTGCCGCTGGTGCGCGCGTTCGTGTCGTTGCCGGCCGGCGTGGCGCGGATGCCGATCGTGCGGTTCACGGTCCTGACCGTGCTCGGCGCGATCCCCTGGGTACTCGCGCTGGCGTTTGCGGGACACGCGCTCGGGGGGAACTGGACGAGCGTGCGCAACGGCTTTGAGTACTTCGACTACGCGCTCGTCGCGTTCGTGCTCGGCGCGATCGTCTATGCACGCGTCCGGCGCCGTACCCGGCGCGAAGCGCCGGCCGAGAGCTGACCGCGCGCGGGACGGCGTAGTGCAGGCAGATCTCTCGCTGCGCGAAGCGCTGCTACTCGGCGCCGTACAGGGTCCGACGGAGCTGCTGCCGGTGTCTTCCTCTGCCCACATCGCGCTGCTGGCGCGCGCGACCGACGCGGAGCTGTACGGCCCGCTGGAGGTTGCGCTGCACGGCGGCGCGGCGCTCGCGCTGCTGGTCGCAGGCCGCGAGGAGCTGGTGCGGGTGGCTCGCGAAGCGAGCCCGCGGCGGCTCGCGGCCGGCGTGTTCGCGGCGGCGCCACCGGCGCTCGTGGGGTTCCTGCTGGAGCGCACGCCGGCGGCACGGTGCAACGGGCCGCGCACGATCGCAGCAGGACTCGCGCTGGGCGGCGCGGCGATGGCGCTCGCCGACCGTCGCCCGCAGGAGCGCACGCTCGCGCACGTCGGTCCGCGCGACGGACTCGCGCTTGGCCTGGCACAGGCGCTCGCGCTGCTGCCGGGTGTCTCGCGCAGCGGTGCGACGCTGACAGCGGCCCGTGCCCGGGGGTTCGAGCGGGGTGCCGCGCAGGCACTCTCGTGGCGGGTCGGCGTGCCGGTGCTCCTTGGGGCGACCGCGCTGCGCGCGCACACCGCACACAAGGATGGCGTGGGGCCAACGGTGCTCCCGACGCTCGCGGTCGGCGCGAGTGCGGCCTTCGCCTCGACGCTGGCGAGCGCGTGGCTGTTGCGCCGCCGCCGGCGCACGGGCAAGCTGCTGCCGTTCGCCATCTACCGGTGCGGGCTGGCCTTGCTCGTCGCGCGCGCCGGCCGGGAGCTGCGCCCGCCGCCTGCGCACGACGCACAATAGGAGCCGATGAACAGCACGCGCACGCTGCTTGGCACGGCGCTCGGCGGACGCTACCGGCTGGACGCCGAAATCGGCCGTGGCGGCATGTCGACGGTCTATCGCGCCTTCGACATGGTGCTCGAGCGGACGGTCGCGATCAAGCTGATGCACCGCGAGATCGCCTCCGACGCCGACCAGCTGGAGCGCTTCCGTCGCGAGGCGCGCGCGGTCGCGCAGCTCAGCCACCCGCACATCGTCACGGTGATCGACGCCGGCGAGGAGATCGAGGACGCGGGCGAGCAAGCCGCAGCGGGCCGCGCGGACGCCACGCCCTACATCGTCTTCGAGTACGTCGAAGGCGAAACGCTCAAGGAGCTGATGCACCGCGCCGGTCCGCTCGCGCCCGGCGAGGCGATCGCCTACGCGATCGAGATCGCCCGCGCGCTGGAGGCGGCGCACGAACACCACATCGTGCACCGCGACGTCAAGCCGCAGAATGTGCTGCTGGGCGCCGACGGCGAGGCGAAGATCACGGATTTCGGCATCGCGCGCACGCTCACCGAGCAGGGCCTCACGCTCGAGGGACGCGTGCTGGGGACAACCGACTACGTCTCCCCCGAGCAGGCGCTTGGGCAGCGGGTCACGGGACAGTCGGACATCTACTCGCTGGGCATCGTGCTCTACGAGATGCTCACCGGCACGGTCCCGTTCACCGGCGAGACGCCGGTGGTGGTGGCGATGCGACACGTGCGCGAGGACGTCCCCGACGTGCAGCTCGCGCGAGCAGACGTCTCGGCGGCGACGGCTGCCGTGGTGGACCGTGCGACCGCCAAGGATCTGGCGCGGCGCTACCCCGACATCCCCTCGCTGCTCGCCGACCTCGAGGAGGTACTCGCCGTCGAGGCCTCCCGCGCCGGGCAGGCGACGGGCGAGGTCACGACCGTGCTGCGCACGCTGCCGCGCCCTGCCCGGCGCCGTCTGCCGTGGCGGATGCGCCACCCGGCGCGCTGGCTGCTCTCCTCGGCGCTGCTCCTCGGGCTGATCGTCTCGAGCCTCGTGCTACTCGCGGGCAACACCCACCGCGGCACGGGCATCGCCCCCGACATCGACGCCAAGCCCGGGCTCGCCCCGGTATCGCTGGCCGACGGCGCCGCGCACAGTTACAACCCGTTCGGGACCGAACCCGAACACCTCAAACAGGTCGCCAACGTGCTCGACGGCGACCTCGCGACGGTGTGGAGCACCGAGCACTACCTCGACGACACGCTTGGGAGCAAGCCCGGCACCGGTCTCTACCTCGACGCCGCGCCCGGCCTGCGCGCGCGGGCCCTCGAGATCCAAAGCCGCACCCCGGGCTTCACGGTGGCGGTCTACGCCGCCAGCCGGTTCGACGAAACGCTCCCGTTCGGCGCTCCCGAGAGCCTCACCGAACGCGGCTGGGTGCAGCTGGCCCCTGCGCACACCGCAGGAGAACGCAGCATCGTCCACTTCGAAACGCACGGCGTCAGCTACCGCTACTACCTGCTGTGGATCACGCACCTGCCGTCATCCAGCGAAGTCGTGGAAATCGCCGAGGTCACGCTTTTCAAGTAGCACGCCGCCGGAGCGCGGGTGGGCGCGAGCGGTGGTGCGCGGCGTAAAGAAGACCCTGCGCCCCTTACAATTGCCTGCAATGCGCCGACGTCTCCGCTCGGCGGCCAGAGTCCCTCTCCACCGTCACGTGCTCCCGCAGATCGCCGTGGACGGGGCACTGGTCGCGCTCGCGTACTACCTCGCCTTCCGCCTGCGCTTCGACAATCTCGACCACCGCTACACGGTGCTGCTCGAACGCACGATCTGGTGGGTGCTGGCGGGCGGCGTGGTGGTACTCGCGCTTTCCCGCGTCTACCTGCGCAGCTGGAGCTACTCCGGCCAGCGCGACTACTGGGCGGTCGTGCGCGGCGTGGTGGCGATCACGCTGCTCGCGGTGGTCGGCGTCGCGGTGCTGCGGCCCGTCCAGATCCCTCGCCACGGCACGGTCGCGCTCGCCCTCCCCAACGGTGTGATCGCGCTGTTCTTCCTGCTGCTGCTCGTCATGCTCGTCGGCGTGCGCGTGCTCGCGCGCGCCGTGCACGAACGGCGCCTGCCCGAGCTGTTTCGCGGCGTGCACGAAGGCGAGCGCGGCGTGCTGATCGTCGGCGCCGGCGAGGGCGGGCGCTTGGTGGTACGCGAGATCGTGCGCAACCGCGGGCTGGGGCTGGCGCCGGTGGGCTTCCTCGACGACGACCCGCGCAAGCGCGGGCTGCGTATCGACGGCGTGAAGGTGCTGGGCGGCACCGAGAGCGACCTGCCGCGCATCCTCGAGGACTCCGAGCCCGACGAGGTCATCATCGCGATTCCATCGGCGCCCGGTTCCACTCGCGCGCGCGTCGTGCGCGAGTGCCGTGCGCGTGGGATCCCGGTGCGCACGCTGCCGACCGTCTTCGAGCTGCTGCAGAGCCGCGGCGCCGGCACGATCGCCGGACAGGTTCGCGAGGTGCGCGTCGAGGACGTGCTGGGCCGCGAGCCCGTGTTAATGGAGCTGGATCACGTTGGCGCCTACCTCAAGCACGAGACGGTGCTCGTGACCGGCGCCGGCGGCTCGATCGGCGCCGAGCTGTGCCGCCAGATCGCGCACGTCGGCCCGCGGCGCATCGTGCTGCTCGACCACGCCGAGGACAACCTCTTCGAGATCGAGCGCGAGCTGCTCGACGAGCGCCACGTGCCCCCCGCCTCGCTCGCGGCGGTGCTCGCCGACTGCAAGGAGGGCGAGCGCATGCGGGAGGTGCTAGCCGAGCACCTCCCGACGGTCGTCTTCCACGCCGCCGCGTACAAGCACGTCGGGCTGATGGAGGCCAACCCGGTGGAGGCCGTACACAACAACGCGATCGCCACGCGCTCCACGGCGCTGCTGGCGGGTGAGCTGGGTGTGCGGCGCTTCGTGCTGGTCTCGACCGACAAGGCCGTCGCGCCCGCGACCGTGATGGGCGCCTCGAAGGCGCTCGCCGAGTTGGCGCTCGAAGAAGCTGCGGGCCGCTTCCCGAACACCGTCTACAAGGCGGTGCGCTTCGGCAACGTGCTCGGATCCTCGGGCAGCGTCGTCCCGATCTTCCGCCGCCAGATCGCGCGCGGAGGGCCGGTGACGGTAACCGACCGGCGCATGACGCGCTACTTCATGACGATCCCCGAGGCCGTGCAGCTGATCATTCGCGCCGGCTCGCTGCAAGGCGGGCAGACGGAGCCCGCCGACGGTCCTTCGCCAGGACTGCTCGCACCGTTCCGCGCGGGCGCGGCCCGACGATCGCACCCGGCGGCCGGCGGTCCGTCCGCCGAAGGAGCGCTCGACGCGACCGATCCGCGAGCCGCGCCGCGCGCGGCCGCCGAGGTGCTCGTGCTCGACATGGGCGAACCCGTGTGCATCGTCGACCTGGCGCGCGCGATGATCGAGCTGTCGGGCCTCAACCCCGACCGCGACATCGCGATCGAGGAGATCGGCGCGCGCGGGGGGGAGAAGCTGCACGAGGAGCTGTTCAACGACTACGAGCGCCCGCGCCCGACCGCAGCCGAGAAGATCCTGCTCGCGGCGCGCGAGCCGCTGGCCCCCGAGGTGGTCGCGGCGGTGTTCGACGAGATCAAGCTGCTCGTGCTCGAAGGCGACGCGGCGGGGCTCGCGGCCAAGGTGGCCGGGCTGAGCGCCGACGTGCGCGGTGACCGTGCCGCCGTGCCCGCGGCCAGCGGGCACGGCGGTGAGCTGGCGAGTGTGACGGGGGCGCCTGTCCCGCTCCTACACTCTGGCGACGCATGACCGTCGTGCCGCTCGCGCTCTCGCTCTCGAACACCGTGCTGAAGGCAGGCGCGCTCGCCGCCTTCGCGGGCCTGGTCGGCATCGCGATCCTCTCGCTGCTGATCTTCGCGCAGGCGCGCGAGCTAAAGCGCTTGCGCGAGTGGGCCGGACGGGCGCCCGAGCGTGCCGCCGAACTCGAGCAGCGCGTGAGCGCCGCGACCGCCGCCCGTCTGCAGCGCGCCGCCCAGCCGCGACCGCCCGGCGCCGTCGTCCCCCGTGCCACGCCCGTCGTCGCCCGCGCGCAGCCTGCGGAGGCGTCCGGCCAGACGCCTGGCGTGCCGCCCGCGACCGCCTCCCCCGCGGCCACGCCTGCCCCCGCCACGCCGGCGGCGGCAAACGCCGCAGCACCACCCGTGGACGCGGCGGCCAACCCGTCTTCGCCGGCCGGGACGCCGCCGTTGTCCCCCGCGGTGCCCGGGCAGACAGCGACCCCATCCGAGCCTCCCACGGACGCGGCGATCGAGACGCCGCCCGACGGCGAGCCGGACCCAGCGCAGGCCGCTTCGCCCGCAGCGCAGCCCGCGGTGTCGCCGCCGCTGCCGGGTCAGCCTTCGTTCGTGACAGCCGTCGCAGAGCAGGGCGCTGCGGATGCGAGCCCCGACCAGGTGGCCGAGCGCGTGCCCGCCGCAGCGGCTGCGGTGGCCTCCGCGGGACGCGTCGCGGCGGGTGCAAGCGCATCGGTGGAGGGTGAGCCCTCGGTGTCGGCCAACGGTCCGGTGCCCTCGCTGGCGCCTGCCACCGTCGCGGCCCGCACGGCCCTGCCCACCGCTGTCCCCGCGTCTGTCGTCGCTCGGCCGCCGCTTCCCGCCACGTCGTCCTCCGCCGATCCGGCGGGACCATCGGCGACTGTGTCCGCGCCACCGCCGCCCGCCGGCGCCTCGGCGGGGTCCGCGACCGCCTTACCCTCCCCACCGCCGCCTGTGTCCGCGCCCCGCGCGGCCCGCCCGCCGGCGCCGCCGGCTCCACGAACTGGCGCACAGACCGGCCGCGGCGGGCCCCAGCCCGCAGGCAGCGCATCCGGTCAGCCGTCGCGAGCGAGCGCCGCCGCCGCACGCGCAGGCGTGCCGCGTGACCCCGATGGGCGGGCGCGGCGAGCGCCAGGCCCCCCTTTCCTGCAGGATGAGCGCTCGTCGGGGCGCACGACGGCGCTGATCGTCGGCGCGGCGGTGGTCGGCGTCGCAGTGCTCGTCGGCGTGCTGCTGTCGCTCGGCGGAGGCGGCTCGCCCAACCGTCGTGCGACCACGACCACGCCCACTGCCTCGGCTGGCCACGGCGGCTCCCACCGCGGGAGCGCCCCTGCGACGGCGAGCCCGGCACAGACACAGGTGGTCGTGCTGAACGGCACCGAAATCAACGGGCTCGCACACCGGCTCTCGGCGACGTTGCAACAGAACGGCTACACCCAGTCGCGCCCGCTCGACGGACAGCCTCCGGCGCGCTCGGCCTCGGTGGTGGAGTACGCGAGCGGCCACCACGCCGAAGCAACGCGCGTGGCGCAATCGCTGGGGATCGCGCCGGTCGAACCGCTCGAAAGCGCAGTCGCTCCAATGGTGGGCTCGGCGACGGTCGTGGTGATCGCGGGCGCCAACCAGGCGACGGCGCTGGGCGGCGAAGGGTGAGTTTCCTCGACATCCCCGAGCGCACGGTCAAGCCACGCGAGCGGGGTCTGACACATGTGCTCGACAGGGGGCTGTCGCTGGCCGAAGTCGACGGGCTGCTGGAGGTGGCGGGCGCGAGCGTGGACATCGTCAAGCTCGGCTGGGGCACGGCGCTGGTCAGCGCCAACCTGCGCCCCAAGCTGGAGCGCTACGCGGCGCGCGGCATCCCGGTCGTGCTCGGCGGCACGCTGACCGAGCTGGCGATCAAGCAGGGCCGGGTCGAGGGACTGATTGCGTGGCTGCGTGAGCTGGGCCTGCGCCACGTAGAGGTCTCCGACGGGACGATCCCGTTGGCGGCGGAGGTCAAGAGCCACCTGATCCGCCAGCTCGTCGCGTGCGACTTCACCGTGCTCGCCGAGGTCGGCAGCAAGGACACCGACTTCATCATGGCGCCCTACGTGTGGGTGGAACAGATCGAGCGCGACCTGGAGGCGGGTGCATGGAAGGTGATCGCCGAGGCGCGCGAGTCGGGGACGGCCGGCATCTACCGCGCCGACGGCGAGCCGCGCACGGGCCTGATCGACGAGATCCTGCACGCCATCGACGGCGACCGCCTGATCTTCGAGGCGCCGCGCAAGGAGCAGCAGGTGTGGCTGCTCCAGCACCTGGGCGCGGAGTGCAACCTCGGCAACATCGCTCCGCACGACGTGCTCTCGCTGGAGACGCTGCGCCTGGGACTGCGCTCGGACACGGTCGAGCGCTTCGCGCTGGACGGTCGCGATTGAGCGGCGCCGACCCTGGCTCCGCAGCGCTCGCGGGAGCCGCGGGAGCGGCTGACGGGCACCACGCCACAGCCGAGCAGCGCAGTGCGCAGCGGCTGGCGCAGCTCGTCTTCGCCGTGCTCGTGCTCGCCTGTTTCGCCGCCTTCGGCCTCACGCAGCGTCTCAAGCACTCGCCGGCGGCGATCCAGAACTTCGAGCAGACGCCCGCCTTCTACCCGGCTCACGCGCCCGCCGCCGCCTGCCGCGGGCGCGTGGCGACGGCGCTGGTCGGCACGAGCAAGCGGATCGAGTACGTCTCGTTCAAGCCCGCGCAAACCAGCCCGGTGACCGTCTCCGTGGTTAACGCCGCAGGGGGCGAAGAGGCCACGCTCGTACGCGGCCTGCCCGTGAAACGCTACAAACAGCTCTCGCTGTGCTGGAACGGCCAGCGCGGCCCGAGCCAGCGCGGAGGCCTCGCGCCGGCGGGCGAATACCGCCTGCGGGTCAGCGTGCACGGACGCGAACTGCCGGTCTACTCGCCCTCCGAGTTCGCGTTGCGCAGAGGCCACCCATGAGCGGCCAACGGTGCCGGACTCGTTTTCTGGACGACGCGCGCCGCAGCGGCCGACGGCGCGCCTCGCGCTTGCCGCTGGACGGGGGCCGGCCGTGAGCCTGCTCCCGCTTGCCGCCGCGCACGGCCTTGGCGAGGCGGCGCAGAAGTTGGGTGTGATCGCGGTCGCGCTGCTCGTGGCGGTCGCGGTCCTCGACCGGCGCCGGCGTGCCTGGGCGATGCTGGCCGTGCTCGTACTGACGCCCGTGCTGCTCGCGGTCGGCGTCTGGCACACGACCCAGTTCGAGCACCTGCGCGCACACCACGCCGAGGCAGCCGGCGCGATCGTCGCCGGGCTGGCCGTCGTAGCAGGTCTGGCGCTGCTCATCCACAAATGCCCGCAGGCGTTCGCGCTGCTGGCCCTCGCCGCGCTGCCGTTCCGCCTGCCGATCTCGACGGGCGGCAGCGCGTCGAACCTGCTGATCCCGTTGTACCTGGTGGTCGGCGCCGGCGCGCTCGCCTATCTGGTTCCGCGAATCCGCGCGGCGCCGCAGCCTGCCGAGATCGATCTGCCCGCCGAGCCACGGGGCCGGTCGAGCTGGCCGGCCCGCATGCTCACCCCGCGCGGGCTGGAATGGCTGCTGATGGCCTCGGTCGTGCTCTACGCGCTGCAGGCCGCGTACTCGGCGGACTTCTCCAAGGCGCTCGAGAACATGGTCTTCTTCTACGTCCCCTTCGCCCTGCTGTTCGTGCTGCTGCGCGAGCTGCGCTGGACGCGCGAGCTGCTGCTGCGCTGCCTGCTGCTCGCGGTCGCGCTGGCGGTGGTGTTCGCGGGCATCGGCTTCGTCGAGTACGACCGCAAGCACCTGTTCCTGAACCCGAAGGTGGTCGCGGCGAACGAGTACAGCGACTTCTTCCGCGTGAACTCGCTGTTCTTCGACCCCAACATCTACGGGCGCTTCCTGGCGCTGGTGATGATCGCGGTGACGACCGGCGTGCTGTGGAGCACGCGCCGGCGGACGGTGCTGGCGGGCGGGGCGGTGCTGCTGTGGCTGCTGGCGGGTCTCGTCACGAGCTTCTCGCAGTCGAGCATCGCGGCCCTGCTGCTCGGCCTGGCGATACTCGCAGCGTGGCGCTGGGATGTGCGCGCGACCCTCTACGCGGCCGGCGCGCTGCTGGCGATCGCGGCGGTCGTCGTAGTGGTGGCGCCCCCGAGCCTGCACCTGGGACTGAGCGGCAAAAGCGGCTCGGCCAGCAACGCGACGAGCGGGCGCACGAAGCTGATCGAAGGTGGCCTGCGGTTGTTCGCCGATCGACCGCTCGAGGGCTTCGGACCCGGCTCCTTCGCGCAGGAGTACCGCTCGCACGAGCACGTCGAAGGCACGAGCGCGACCTCGGCGTCGCACACGATCCCGATCACGGTCGCCGCCGAGCAGGGGATCGTGGGACTCGCGCTCTACGTCGCGCTGCTCATCGCGGCGTTTGCGGTGCTGTTCGCAGACGCCGGGCGCGCGCCGCCGCAGCGCCAAGACGCCGGTCTCCCGCGAGCGTCCCCCTCGCGAGCGCAGCCGCCGGACGCCTACCTCTGGCTCGCATCTCCGTTTCGACCGGCGCTGGCGGCGTGCTTTGCGGCGCTGGTGCTGCACACCTTCACCTACGCGGACTTTCTCGAGGACCCACTGACCTGGACGCTGCTGGGGATCGGTGTCGCGCTCGCCGCCTCGGTGCGCGACGGTGAGCGGCCACGGACAGCCGCCGTGCAAGCGCCGGCGCCGCTGCCAATCTGAGGCCGTGCGCGACTATCTCAGGCGGCTGGTCACCACGGGCGCCGCCTACCAGGCGGCGGACATCGTGGCGAAGGGCTTCGCGGTGTTCCTGCTGCCGCTCTACACCCGCCACGTCCCCCCGGCCGGCTACGGCGCGTACAACCTGCTACTGACGAGCGTGATCCTCACCAGCATTCTGCTGCGCGTCGGGCTGGGCGAGGCGTTCGTGCGCTTCTACTTCGTCGACCACGACCTCGAGCGCCGCGCGCGGATCGCGCGCACCGTCACCGCGACGGTCGCCTGGATCACGACGCTCGCCGCGCTGCTTGCGGTGCTGTTCGCCGGCGCGCTCTCGCAGCTGGTGCTCGGCTCTCGCGATCCCTTGCTGATGGACTGCGCGATCCTCGGCCTGTGGGCGTTCACGAACCTCGAAATGGCCTACGCGCAGCTGCGCGTGGACGAGCGCGCGCGCACCTACCTGCGGGCCTCGATGTGCAACGTGCTGTTGACCATCTCCTTCACGGTCGTGCTGGTCGTCTTCGCCGGCCAGCAGGCGCGCGGCCTCTTGCTCGGGAACTTCGGCGCCTCCGCGCTGGTGGTGCTCGGCCTGTGGTTCGTGCTGGCGCGCGAGCGGCGCTTCTCGCTGCGCGTCAACCCGCGCGATCTCGGCGCGATGCTGCGCTTCGGCGCGCCGACCGTGCCGGCCGACGCCAGCGTCTACGCGCTGCAGCTCGCCGACCGCTTCTACCTGTTTCGTGTCTACTCCGAAAGCGCCGCCGGCCTCTACTCGATCGCGCTGCAACTGGCGACCGTCGTGTTCCTGGCGGTGCGCGGCTTCCAGTACGCCTGGCCGCCGCTGGCCTACTCGATCGAGAGCGACTGCGAGGCCTCGCGGCTGTACTCGCTCGTCACCACCTACTACGCGCTCGCCACCGGCGTGATCGTCTGCGGCGTCGCGCTCGAGGCGCGCTGGATCGTGCGCCTGCTGGCCGGCCCGGAATACTTCGGCGCATATCGTGCGCTGCCATGGTTGGCGCTCGGCTGGGCGCTTTACGGGCTGTACCCGGTGCTGATGGTGCTCGCCGGGCGGGCGGGGACGATGACGCGCAACTTCCCGGCCGCGGCGGTCGGGCTGGCGGTGAACGTGGCGCTGCTGTTCGCGCTTGTACCGGCCGGCGGCCTGGATCTCGGCATCGCCGGCGCGGGACTCGCGCTGTGCGGCGCCTACGTGGCGATGCTCGTCGTGCTCTACGTCCTCACCCGCTCGCTGTTTGCGGTCGCCTTCGAGTGGCGGCGCCTGGCGCTGCTGTGCGCGATCTTCGTCGGCGTGACGGTCTCCGGCGAGCTTCTGCTGCCGACCGCGGGCTTCGCGGGTCTCGCGCTGCGCGCGCTGTGGCTTGCGCTGGTGCCGACGCTGCTGCTGCTCAGCCGCTTCTTCAGCGCGCAGGAGCTGCGTGGCGCGCGCGCCCTGCTCAGCGCGGCTCGCGGTTATAGGCCGCGGCGGCCTCCCGCAGACCCTGGCCCCGACCCGGCCTGAGCGTCGCGGTGACGTGACGCCGGTAGCGCGCGGGGGAGTGGCCGGGCAGCGCCACTGCGGCGAGCGCGCGCAGCGCGTAAGCCCACGCGGTCAGCCAGCGCACCGCGCGCGCCGCGGCGGGCGAGTGGTGCTTGCGCATGTAGCGGTCGCGGCCCCGCGCCATTTCGACGATGCGCCGCTCGGGCACCACGTCGGTCGACAGCTGCTCGTGGTGGATCGCGACGGCACCCGGCACCCACAGGCTGCGCCAGCCGGCGTCGCGCAGGCGCCTGGCGAAATCGACCTCGTCCGAGTACACGAAGAAGTCGGGGTCCAGGTAGTCGACCTGCGCGGCCGCCTCGCGGCGCACCAGCAACGCGGCGGACTGGCACCAGTCGACCTCGCGCGTGCGCGTGCCGCGGCTCTGCACGACGAGCCACCGGTGCAGCAACAGTGCCCCCGCGAGCGCGGTCAGCGGCGTCGGGAAGCGCCAGGCCGACGGTTGGGGCACGCCGGCCGGAAGGCCCGGGGCGGGCCGGCGCAGCGCCGCCCCGGCACACGCGGCGTCCGTTCGCTCCTGCAGCGCGGCGTGCAACGCCAAGGTGGCGCCCGGCAGCAGCTCTGAGTCCTCGTTGAGCAGCAGCGCGTACCGGCCGCGCGCGCGCCGCAGCAGCTCCGAGTCGTTCAGGCCCTTGCCACGGCGTTCGGGAATCGCGATCAGCTCGTCCACCGCCGGGTGTGCGCGCGCGGCCTGCGCCGATCCGTCGCGGGAGCCGTTGTCGAGCACAAGCACCTCGGCTGCGAACGGCAGCCCCTCGCGCTCGCGCGCGACCGCGTCGCAACCCCTTCAGCAGCAGCTCGCGCTGGGAGGTGTTGACCACGCAGAAGCTCAGCTCGACGTTCTCGGCCACGCGCCTATTGTCTCGGTCGATGCGCGTCCACGTAGTCGACCCCTCGGCCTACACCCCCCCGTATGACCACGCGCTCTGCCGCGCGCTGGGGGAGGCAGGCGCGGAGGTAGAGCTGTTCACGAGCCGCTTCGCCTACGGCGAGGTCCCGCCGGCGGCCGGCTACACGCGCCGCGAATGCTTCTACCGCCTCGCGCACCGTGGCCGCGCCTACGGCCCGCGGCCACGCGCGCGCCTTTTGCTGAAGGCCGCCGAGCACGTGCCCGACATGTTGCGCTACCGCCACGCCGCGCGCGCGGCGGACGTCGCGCACTTCCAATGGCTGACGGTGCAGCCGCTCGACGTCCACCTGCTGCCGCCCCGGCCGACGCGCCTCGTGCTGACTGCGCACGACGTCCTGCCGCGCGAGCCGCGCCCCGGGCAGCTGGCGGCTCAGCGCCGCCTGTACGAACGCATGGACGCGGTCGTCGTGCACTCCGAGCACGGCCGGCGACGGCTGGCCGACGAGCTGGGGGTTGCGGCCGATCGCGTGCACGTGATTCCGCACGGCGTGCTGGGGCCGTGGGACGGCGCCCCCGGCTTGCCCGCCGATGCGCCTGTAGCCGGTGCCGGCGGGATGGAGTCGATCGCGGGGCTTCCGGCTGGATTCGCGAACGCCGAGGGACCGATCGTGCTGTTCCTCGGCCTGCTGCGCCCCTACAAGGGGCTCGACATCCTGTTGGAGGCATGGCGCGACACCGCGAGCGTGGGGCCAGCCGCCGCGAACGATGAGGGCGAGCGACCACCGGAGCTGTGGATCGTGGGTATGCCCCGGATGGAGCTGGCGCCGCTGTACGCGGCGGCGCGGGACGCCGAGCGAGCCGGGGCGGGCCGCGTGCGCTTCCTACCGCGCTTCGTGTCGGCGGCGGAGATGGGCGCGTTCATGCGGCGGGCGGAGCTTGTGGTGCTGCCATACCGCGAGATCGACCAGTCGGGGGTGCTGTTCACGGCGCTGGGCGCGGGCAGGCCGTTGTTGCTGAGCAACGCGGGCGGCTTCCCCGAGGTGGCCGGCACGGGCGCGGCGCGCACTGTCGCGGCCGGCGATGCGCGGGCGTTGGGGGCGGCGCTGGTCGAGCTGCTCGGCGATCCGCGCGTCCGCGCGGAGATGGCGGCGTGCGCCGCTCGCGCCGTCGCGGGCCGCTACTCGTGGCAGGCGATCGCGGGGGCTCACCTACGTCTGTACGAGGGGCTGCTGCCGGCCTGAGCGCGCCCTCCCGCTCCGCGCTCGGCGACAATGCACCAGATGCGGGTGGCTGTGGAGATCGTCTTCTGGCTGTGTGCGGCGCTGGTCGTGTGGACGCAGCTTGGCTATGCGCTTGCGCTGTTTGCCATCGACCGTCTGCGCCGGCCCACGCCCGGACATGGAGAACCACCCCTCGACGCGGTCCACGAACCCCCCCGGCGGAGCCCGCAGGGCGGAGCCACCCCACCGACGCCCCCCGCCGTCTCGCTGATCGTCGCCGCGCACGACGAGCAAGCCTCGATCGCGGCCAAGGTCGCCAACGCGCTGGCGCTCGACTACCCCCGCGAGCGCCTGGAGGTGATCGTGGCCTGCGACGGCTGCACGGACGACACGGCCGCGCATGCGCGCGCAGCCGGGGCCGATCTGGTTCTGGAGCTGCCCCGCGGGGGCAAGATCCGCGCGCAGGACGCCGCGGTCGTGCGCGCCCGGGAGGAGATCGTCGCGTTCTCCGACGCGAACGCGCTCTGGGAGCCCGGCGCGCTGCGGGCGCTCGTAGCGGCCTTCGGGGGAGAGGGCGCGGGAGACGCCGGGTCGTTGCGCGGCGCGCCGGGGGAGGAGGGGGTAGGTGGACCGTCGGGGGAGGAGGGAGGTGGATCGTCAGGGGAGGAGGGAGGTGGATCGTTTCGTCGCGGTGCGATTCGCGCCCGCGTACGTGCGCGCGCGCGAATAGCGCCGCAAAGAAGAGTTGGCTACGCCTGCGGGCAGGTCCGCTTCGTGCAGCAAGCCCACGGCTTCCACGCGACGAACCAGGAGGGCGTCTACTGGCGCTACGAGATGGCGCTGCGCGCCCGCGAGTCGCGTCTGTCGTCGATCACGGCCGGCAACGGCGCGATCTACGCGACGCGGCGCGAAGCGTACCTCGTGGTGGACCCGATCATGGGCCACGACCTGTCGTTTCCGTTCAACCTGGTCAGGCGAGGTTGGCGCGCGGTGTATGTTCCGGATGCGCGGGCCACCGAGCCGATGGTGCCCTCGATCGAGGGCGAGTTCGCGCGCAAGCGGCGGATGATGAGCCATACGTGGCCGATCGTGCTGCGCGGCGGGATGCTGGACCTGCGCGGCTACCCGCCGGGCTACGCGTCGATGATCGTCTCGCACCGCGTCCTGCGTTACGCGACGCCGTTTCTGCACGTGCTGGCGCTGCTGGCGAACATCGCGATCGTCGCGGCGGACGGCAGGCGCTCGGCGCTGTACATGGCGACGCTCACGCTGCAGGTCGCGCTGTTGGCGGCAGCGGGCCTCGGAGGTTTGATCCACGTCCGTCCGCTGCTGGTAGCGCGCTACTACGTGCTGAGCACCGCCTCGATCGCCCTCGGTCTCTGGGACTACCTGCGTCACGGCACCAGCGCCTCCTGGGAGGCCGCGGAGGGGACGCGCCCGGGGGAGGCTCCAGGCGCCGTCGACGCTTCGCCGGGTCGACTCGCGCGATGATCCAGGCTCGATGGTCGCATCCCCGCAAGTGAAATCCCGCGCGCGATGATCCGCCGCGCACTCGACGTCGCGGTTTCGGCGGCGCTGCTCCTGCTGACCGCGCCGCTGCTTGCGGCGGCGGCGCTCGCGATCCGGCTGGAGTCGCCCGGTCCGGCGATCTACCGCCAGCGGCGCATCGGCCTTGACGGGCGCGCGTTCGACATGCTCAAGCTGCGCACGATGGTCACCGGCGCCGAACACATCGGCGCCGGCCTCGCCGTCAACGAGAACGACAGCCGCATCACCCGCGTCGGCGCGCTGCTGCGGCGCACCTCGCTGGACGAGCTGCCCAACCTCCTCAACGTGCTGCGCGGCGAGATGTCGCTGATCGGCCCGCGCCCGACCGTGCCGGTGCAGGTCGCGCAGTACACGCCCCGCCAGCGCGGGCGCCTGGCGGTCAAGCCCGGCCTCACCGGCTGGGCGCAGGTCAACGGGCGCGCGTCGCTGCCCTGGAGCGAGCGCATCGAGCTGGACCTCCACTACATCGAGCACCGCTCGCTCGCACTCGACCTGCGCATCCTCTGGCTCACGCCCGCGCTCGTGTTTGGCGGCGGCGGCCTCTACAAGGGGCAGACCGGCGGGTGGGAGCAGCCGTGACGGGCCGCCTCGGGGCGCAGTTCGTGGCGGGGTGGCGTGAGGTCGGGAAACGGCCAGCGGCTGGCCAGTCCGCGGATGAGGTGCAGTTGTGAGACCGGCCATCCTCTTGACCGGGGTCGGCAAGCGCTACGACATCGTCGCGTGCTTCGCCGCGCTGACGCGCACGATCGCCGCCGACCCCAACCCGCTGGCGCCTGCCCGGTACGCCGCGCACGTGCGCGTCGCGCCGCCGCCGATCGACGACCCCGGCTACGTGCCGGCGCTGGCGGCGCTGTGCGAGCGCCACGGCGTGGGGGTGGTGGTGCCGCTGACCGATCTCGACATCGAGGCCCTGGCGCGCGCGCGGGCGGACGGGCTGCTCCCGGCGCTCGTGCCCGCGCCCGAGGTGGCGGCCGCGACGTACGACAAGTACGAAGCCCACCTGCTGCTCACCCGCCTGGGCCTGCCCTCGCCGCCTACCGTGCTGCCCGAGCAGGAGCCCGACGCCTACCCCGTCATGATCAAGCCGCGCCGGGGCTCGGGCGCGCGCTCGATCCACCTCGCACGCGACCTCGGCGAGAAGGACTTCTTCGTGCGCTACGTCGCCGACGGCCGGCCCGGCTATCCCGGCGAGCCCGTGATGGTACAGCGCGCGCTCGGCGGCCCCGAGCTGTCGATCGACTGCCTCGGCGACCTCGACGGGCGCTGCTTGAACGCGATCCCGCGCACGATGCTCGAGTCGCGCGGCGGCGAGTCGATCAAGGGCGCCGTCGTACGCGACGAGCAGCTGATCGAGCTGGGCCGGCGCACGATGGAGGCGCTGCGCGTGCGCGGGCCCGCGACGATCCAGGTGTTCCGCGACCCCGACATCGGCCTTGCGATCACCGACGTCAACACCCGCTTCGGCGGCGCCTTCCCTGCGCCCGTCTACGCGGCCCTGCCCGGGCGCAGCTACCCCGAGCTGATCGTCGCGATGGCGGCCGGCGAGCATGTCGAGCCGCACGTCGGCCAGTTCCGCGACGGGCACACCTTCACGCGCTACTACTGGCAGCTCGAGCTGGACGAGCGCATGCGCCCCACCGGCCGCGAGATCGTGCCGGGCGGGCCGCCGGCGCCGCGGGGGTCGAGCGAGCAGGGTTAGCGGCGGCTGGTCGGGGAGGGGTCTGGTCTGTTTGGTCGGGTAGCGGTCTGTTCTGTTGTTTTGCACGCCAAGTGGTTTGGGGTAGTGGAATCATCGTCCGGGTGTCCGGGTGTCCGGGTGTCCGGGTGTCCGGGTGTCCGGGTGTCCGGGTGTCCGGGTGCATGGCGGTTGCGCGAGTTGAATCTCCAGCCGGCTAGAATCGGTGACCGGTGCATTCCCTGCTGGTCGATTCTCCGGCTGTCCCCGACTCCGAGCAGCCACTTGCGCTTGACGGCGCCGCCTCGGCAGCCGTGGCCGGGCAGCCCGACGCGCAGACTCCGCCGCAGGGCCCGCAGCGGCGTACATGCGCCAACTGCGCTGCGCCGCTGCGTGACGACCAGGAGTGGTGCATGCACTGCGGGGCGGGCCAGCCGGGCAGCCTCGGCGAACGCGAGCGCTGGCGCCCGCTGAGCACGCTGGCACTGGTGGCGCTGCTGCTGCTCGGCGCCGCCGCGGCGGCGGGCGCCGCGGCGCTCGGCTCCCACAAAGCCGCGGCGCCGCGCACGCTGACGGTTGCGCAGGCCCCGGTGCCGGCGAGCACGGCGACGACGACACCCGCGAGGACACCCACGTTGCACACCCCGGCGCTGCCGGGCGCAACCGCGACGCCAACGCCGAAAGTGCCACCGGTGAAAACGCCGAAAGGCGGCACCGAAGCAAACACCCCGCTGTTCCCGAACACGTCCAAACCGCCGAAAATCCCTTCGACGACGGCGACGCCCCACGGGAGGGGAACGGGGACCGGTACCGGCACGAACGCCACCGGCAAATCGACAACCGGCACGAACCCCAAAAAACCCTCGAAAACAGGGGCGAACCCTGGCGGGGAAGGCAGCTCGGAAGGGCCGAGCGCGATCCTGCTCGACACGAACGCGGCCAGCACCTACAACCCGTACAGCTATCCCGAATCGGGCTTTGGCGACCCCGCGCTCGCGATCGACGGCGAAGTCTCGACGGCATGGACGGCGCCGGTGCAGCCAAGCTCGGCGCCGCGCATGGCCGAGGGACTGCTGCTCAACCTCAAGACGCCGACGAAGGTGGGGTCGGTGGAACTGATCACCGACACGCCCGGCATGACGGTGCAGCTGTATGGCGCCACCGGGGCGAGCGCCCCGGCGACGATCACCGAACCGGGTTGGATCCCGCTGAGCACCACGCGGGTGCTGCAAAAGCACAAGACGCACGCCAAGCTGAAAGCCGGCACGCAGACGCAGGCGCTGCGCTACCTGCTCGTATGGCTCGTCAAGGCGCCCGCCTCCGCTGTGGGCACGCCGCAGGCGCCCGGACACGTCGACCTCAACGAGGTCGAACTGTTCCCGCCCGCCGGCTAGGCGGGCCGGCTAGGCGGTTTTCACGCGCGCTGCTTTGGCTCGCGCCGGCCTGGCCCGCCGGCGCCACACCTCGTCGAGGAAGCCCGCGATCTCCGCGGTCAGGCGCTCCGGGCTCAGCCGTAGCTCGACGAGCGAGTCGGCTTCCAACAGGTGGCTGTGGGGCAGCTCTTCGGCGAGCATGCCCGCGTCGGAGAACGGGTGCACCGGGTCGCGGCGGTGGCCGATCACAAGCGCTGGAGTCTGGAACGTGCGGCGCTCGCTACGGTGCGGGGCGATACGGCCGAAGAACAGGCCCTGCAGGACTGCGGCGCCCGGGCCGGGCTCCTGGCGGACCGTGTCGAGCACGACGTTGCCGTAGTGGGGCAGCAGGCGCCGCGGGATCGCGCGGGTCAGCCGCGAAACCTGCTTCATCACCGGCTCGCCGAACGTGAGCGCCACCAGGATCGGGGTGAATGTCAGCGCGCTCGCCAGCAGCGCGTTGTCGAGCACCGGCATCTCGATCACCATCCCGCGCAGCCGCTCCGGCGCCGACGCGGCGACCTCCAAAGCGGTGTTCGCGCCGAGCGACGTCCCCATCACGACCGCCTGGTCGATCTCGAGATGGTCCATCAGCCCGACGACCTGATCGGCGAAGAAGCGCATCGAGTAACGCCACATGTCGCGCGGGCGATCCGACTCGCCGTGGCCGAGCAGATCGATCGTGATCACGCGGTTGCCGTGTGCGGCGAGGTCGTACGCGAGCGGTCGGTGCATCTCCTGGGAGAGCAGCAGCCCGTGCACGAGGATCACGGGCCGCGTCGCCGCGGGCGCCGACTTCGCCGTGCGCCCCCGTCGCCCACCCGCGGCCACGGCGGCGGGCCCGCCGCCGTACTCGGTGTAGGCGACCCGCAGGCCCTCGTGCATGAAATGCGCCATCGCCCTCAGGGTACTCGCCCTGCACTGCCGCCCTCTGCCTGGGCCTTGCACGGTGCCCCGCGCCCCCCGCGCTTGGCAGAATGACAAACCCGATGCGACCGAACCCGGCGCACGAAACCACCGACCCGCAGGTCGTGCGCGAGCTGATCGAGGCGAACCCCTGGGGCATTCTCGTCAGCGCCGCCACATCGGGCCCCGCGAGCGAGCAGCCAGATGCGCCGGTCGCCTCGCACGTGCCGTTGCTGCTCGAGGAGCAGCCGGCGCCTGGTCACCCCGGGGTGGCCCGCACGCTCGACCGCGCCACGCCAACCGGCATCGTCGTGGTCACGCATCTCGGTCGCCCCGACGACGAGCTGCACCGGCTCGGCGAGCGCGAGGTGCTGCTGATCGTGCAGGGCCCACACGGCTACATCTCGCCGAGCTGGACGGACGGCGCGTCGCGCGTGCCGACTTGGAACTACACGGTCGCGCACTGTCACGGCACGCCCGAACTGCTCGACGCGCAGCGCAACCTTCACGAGTTGGCGCGCCTGGTCGAGCGCTTCGAGCGCTGCGTGCAGCGACCCGTGTGGTTGGACTGTGACTACGGCGAGCCGCTCGCGCGCCGCACGGTCGGCATCCGCCTGCCCGTGGCGAGCTTTCGCTGCAAGCGCAAGCTCAGCCAGGACAGAGACGCCGCCACGCACGCTGCGATCGTCGCCGCGCTGCGCGCCGCCGGCCCTTACCGGAACCCGGCGCTTGCAGACGACATGGAGCGTGTCGCGCAACGCTCAGACGAGCAGCCGTTTGGTCGTTAGGCAGCTCGGGTCTATCGGCAGCTCGGCCCGTGCTCGGCAGGCAGGTCGCCCCGCCGGTCACACGCCCGGGCGACGCCGTGGATCGCCCGGGCTGTGTGCCCTCTTCCCCCTCGATGGCCCACCGTCCCAGGTGCGGCGGGTTCTCTGCTCTTTTGAACCCGTGGCTCGCGCGAAAGATGCGCTCGAGCGCCGTGCGCTAGCGTCCAGTGCCCAGCCGGCCTGCGACCCGAGTCCGGCGATAATTGGATGAAATGAAGAGGGCCCCGGCTTGCCGGCCTGCGGCCGGCTGTGCCGCCCTCTCGGGAGGAGGACAGACAGCATGGCCAAGCAGCCTCGCATCCTCGCCGGCCAAGCCGCCGCGATCACCGGCGCGGCACGCGGCATCGGGCGCGCGACGGCGCAGGCGTTCCTGCGTCAGGGGATGCGCGTCGCGATCGGCGACGTCGACCTCGCCGCCGCCGAGCGGACCGCCGCGGAGCTGGGCGCGCGTACGATCGCGCTACCGCTCGACGTGACCGATCGCGCGTCGTTTGCGCGTTTCCTCGACGGCGCGGAACAGCAGCTGGGGCCGCTGGACGTGCTCGTCAACAACGCGGGCATCATGCCGGTCGGGTGTTTCGTGGACGAGGACGACGACACGGCGCGGCGGATCGTCGACATCAACCTGCACGGGGTGATGCTCGGGATGAAGCTCGGCCTGGAGCGCATGGTCCCGCGAGGGCGCGGGCACATCGTCAACATCGCCTCGCAGGCCGGCAAGTTCGGGGCGCCGGGTGGCGCGACGTACTCGGCGACCAAGCACGCCGTCGTCGGGCTTACCGAGGCGGTGCACGGCGAGCTGCGCCTGATGGGCGCCGCGGTTGACCTCAGCTATGTGATGCCGTTCGTCGTCAACACCGAACTGGGGTCTGGTTTGGGCACGGCGCGCGGCCTGCGCAACCTGCAGCCCGAGGATGTCGCCGACGCGATCGTGGAGGCGCTGCAGCACCGGATCGTCGAAGTGTGGGTGCCGAAGTCGACGAAGCGCACCTTCCAGCTCTCCCAATTGCTGCCACGTGCCCTCGGCGACGGGCTTGCGCGCGCGATCCGCGCCGACCGCGTGCTCGCTGACGCGGACGCAAACGTGCGACGCGGCTACGAACTGCGCGCGGCCCGCTCGGAGCCGGCGCTGCCGCCAGCCGACGCGCACCGCGAGCTGGCCGAGAAAGCGGGCTGACCGCGTCAGGCCCGCAGCCAGTCCGCGACGATCGCGCCGATCTCGGGCCCTTTGTCCTCCTGCAGGAAGTGGCCCGCGTCGGCGATCGTGCGCGGTGACTCGCGGCCGATCGCGGCGGCGAAGGCCTCGCCGACCGCGAGTGGGAGCACCGGATCTGAATCTGCCCACAGCATCAGCGTCGGCCGCGTGTCGTCCTCGCGTAGCGCGTGCAGCACGCGCCGTCCCTGGGCCGCGCCGGGGGCGTCGGGCTCGTGGGGGATCAGCAACGGGAACGCGCGCGCGCCGGCCTTGGAGGCGGCGTTGGGGAAGGGCGCCTCGTAGGCCGCGAGCACGGCGTCGCCGGGGTCGTGCTTGCAGGCGCCGCGAACGAGCATGCCGACCGGCAGGTCCTCGGTGCGCGCAACGAAGTCGCGAAACGCCTTCCACGCGTCGCTCATCCGCTGGCTGCCCGTGAACAGGCCTGTGTCGAGGATCACGATCCGGTCGATCCGCTCGGCGTGCTCGACGGCCACACGCAGCCCGATCGGGCCGCCCCAGTCGTGCACGACGATCGTCGCGCCGCGCAGATCGAGGTCTTCGAGCAGCGTGCCGGCGAGCGCGCAGTGCCGGTCGTAGGAATACCAGTCGAGATCGGTCGGCTTGTCCGACCGTCCGAAACCCGCGAGGTCGGGTGCGATGCAACGGAAGCCGGCATCGCGCACGGGCGGGATCACCTTGCGCCAGAGAAACGACCACGTGGGCTCGCCGTGCACGAACACCACCGGTGAGCCTGCGCCCTCGTCGAGGTGCGCGAGGCGCAGTCCCTGCACGTCGCGGTAGTGCGGCGCGAATGGGAAGTCGGGCAGATTCGCGAAAGCGTCCTCGGGTGTGCGCACGACGTCGACCATAGACAGATCCTATGCACCCTTGGCGGGCGAGGCGCTCTCACCCCGGTGGCGGCTTAGATGAATGCCTACAGCAGGGCGACTAACGAGCGGACTTTTAGGGAAACAAAGCTTTAGATGAAATGAAGAGGGGCCCGGGGCTCGCGAGGACACAGCCCGCTTGGGCTGGGTCGGCCGGCTTGGGCCACCCGGAATCGACAAGGGGCCCGGCTCACTGGTCTGCGACCGGCGCGCCACCACCCTTGTGGTGCCGTGTGCCCTCGTGCGGGGCCCGCGACAGAACCAGTGAGGAGGATGCTCATGTCTGACAGCGATCTAGCCTTCGAGGCGGTGGAGCGGTTGGCGCATGCCGACGCGGCCGTCGTGCAGCGGCTGCCCGGCTTCGACCGACGGGCGTTTCTGCGCCGCACCGCGCTAACCGGCGCGGCGGTGGGCTCGGTGAGCATGCTGCTCGAGGCGTGCGGTTCGAGCGCGAGCAGCTCCTCTGGCGGCTCCGCCGCGGTCTTCGGCTCCCACCCGAACTACAAATTCGTGGTCGTCAACCACGTGACGACGAACACGTTCTTCGTCCCCACCCAGTACGGCATCGCCGACGCCTGCAAGCTGCTCGGCAGCAGCTACGAGTGGACGGGCTCGGAAAGCGAAAACATCAACCAGATGGTCAATGCCATCAACACCGCCGTCACATCGGGCGCCCACGGGATTGCCGTGTCGCTGATCAGCAAGACTGCCTTCAACGTGCCCATCGAAAACGCACTGAAGGCAGGCATCCCGGTTGTCGCCTACAACGCCGACGCCCCCTCGCCCCCCAACAAACGCCTGTCCTATATCGGCCAGGATTTGAAACTGGCCGGCGAACTCATGGGCAAGCGGATCGTGGCAGCGGTCAAAGAAGGCGACGTGGTCCTTTTCACCGCTAACGCGGGCTCGGCGAACCTGCAGCCGCGCCTCGAAGGAGCTGAAAAGGCGATCAAAGCATCGGGCGCGCCGATCACAGTGCACACGATCGTCACCGGCTCCCTGGAATCGGGTGAGAAAACGGCGATCGAATCCTATTGGACCGGCCATCCGACCACGAAGGGGATGTACGCCGTCGACGGCGGCGACACCGCGGAACTCGCGGGCGTGATGCAGAAGCTCGGGCTCACTGCCAAAGGCATCAAGGCCGGCGGCTTCGACCTCGCCGAAAAAACCCAGAAACTACTCCACGAAGGCTATCTCGAATTCACGATCGACCAGCAGCCCTACCTGCAGGGGTTCCTACCGATTCTGCAGCTGTTCCTATGGCAGGTCTCAGGGTCGTTGACGGGTCCGGCGGAAGTCGACACGGGCCTGAAATTCATCGACAAAGAAACCGTTGCTCCGTACGTCAACTCCAAGAGCCGCTTCGAGGGGACCTCCTCCGAAGCCAAGGTGGTGCCGATCCCGGCGGGCACCGCGGCCTAGGCCATGGCGCAGACGGCGGGGAGCCCGGCATCGCCAGGGATGTCCACGCCACCGGCGGGAGGCCGGGCGCACGCACGCCGGGCCTCCTTGCCGGATCGGCACGAGTTGCTCGAGCGGATACTGTCCCTGCGCGAGGGCAGCATCATCGTCGTCACGCTGCTCGTGGCGATCTACTTCTCGCTGAACACGAGCACCTTCCTCACGAGCGCCAGCTTCAAGGCGCTATTGCCGTTCTTCGCCCCGTTCGCGATCCTCGGCGCGGGCGAGGTGTTCGTGATGATCCTGGGCGAGATCGACCTGTCGATCGGGGCGACCTACCTGCTCGCGCCGTTCATCTACTACAAGCTGGCGACGGCCGGGATTCCGTACGTGCCGTGCGTATTGCTCGCGCTGGGCTGCTGCATGGTGGTCGGCTTTATCAACGGCTTCTTCACGGCGGTCGTCGGCATCAGCTCGTTCGTGACGACGCTCGGCATGCTGTTCACACTGGAGGGGCTGACGCTGATCCTCTCGCATGGCCAGCCGGTCGCGATGCCGGGCGCCGAAGTGACGAGCACGACGGTGAAGGTCAGCCACGTGATCAACGGGGCGCACGTCGTGCTCACCGAAACGGTCAACCACGTCTCGACGTTCGCCAAAGTCCTCGGCGAGGGCACCTACTCGGAGCTGATCTGGGCACTCGTGATCGTGGCCGTCGGGCAGATCGTGCTGACGTTCACCCGCTGGGGTCTGTACACGGTGGCGGTCGGCTCGAACAAGCTGGCCGCCGCCGAGGCCGGGGTGGGCGTGCGGCTGGTGATGATCCGCAACTTCATCCTCTGCGCCGCCGCCGGCGGCTTCGTGGGGATCCTCGAGGCCGTGCGGGCCTCCTCGGTGCAGCCGGACGTCGCCGGAGCGAACGAAATCCTGTTCAAGGCGATCTCGGCGGCGGTGATCGGCGGCACGCTGCTGACCGGCGGGTCGGGGACCGTCGTCGGCGCGCTGATCGGGGCGCTGTTCCTGGGAATCCTCAACGACGGGCTGATCCTCAAGGGAGTTAGCGCCGACTACCAGCTCTTCTACCTCGGCCTCGCGATCATCCTGGCGATGACCATCAACATGTACGTGCAGCGCGTGCGCAGGGGGTCCCGTAGTGGCTGACCGGTCTGTATCGGCGGAGACGATCGTCGGCCCGGTCTCGGCCGCGGACGACGTGCTGCGCGTCGAACACATCGCCAAGCGCTTCGGGCCGGTGACGGCGCTGCGCGACGTCAACCTGCACCTGCGCAAGGGCGAGGTGCTCGGGCTGCTCGGTGACAACGGCGCCGGCAAGTCGACGCTGATCAAGATTCTGTGTGGCTTTCAGAAGCAGGACGCGGGGCAGATGTTCCTACACGGAGAGCCCTATCGGCCCAAGAGCGTCGACGACGCCCGCGCCCAGGGCATCGACACCGTCTATCAGGACCTCGCGCTGATCGACGAACTGTCCGTCTACCACAACCTCTCGCTGCAGCGCGAGAAGGTGCACCGTCCGATCCCGTTCCTGGCCAACGCGGAGATGAAGCGCAACGCACGCCGCGCACTCGACGAGATCGGCATCAACATCCCGCGTATCGACGTGTCGGTGGCGCGCCTCTCCGGCGGGCAGCGCCAGGCAATCGCGGTGGCGCGCACGGTGAACTCCGACGCCGACATCATCCTGCTCGACGAGCCGCTCGCGGCGATGGGCGCCAAGGAGGGCGCTCAGATCCTCGACCTGATCGCGCGCCTGAAGGCCGAGGGCCGCGTCTCGATCGTCGTGATCCTGCACAACTACATCCAGGTATTCGAGGCCTGCGACCGCGTCAGCATGATCCAGGACGGGGCGATCACACTCGACAAGCCGACGGCGGAGACCTCCGTGGAGGAGCTGACGGAGATCGTCGTCGAGGAGTACCGCCGCGCGCGCCTTGCCGAGCGCGGGGCGCGCTGATCTACGATCGTCGGGATGCGCAGGCGCCTCGTTGTATGGGTGACGCTGACGGTGGCGCTGCCCGCCGCACCCACCCTGCTCGCAGCCGCGCCCGCCCGTGCGAGCTGGTCGGCGCCGGCGCGCGTACGCGGCTGCGCGCTCTCTCTCTCCGGGCTGCCGCCGCTGGTCGTGTTCCCCAGCTCCGCGCCGGACGTACGCAGCGGCCCGGGCATGATTTTGTGGGAGGGGGGCGCCGCCTGCGGCGGCGCCGGAGGGGTGGGCGGCGCCCCGCTCCAGGCGCTCGCGGCGCCGCTCGGGCCAAACGGCCTGCCCGGCGCCGGTCGCTCACTCCAGACCACGGGCGCTCGCCTGACGGCGCCGACGGCTGCAGCGGGCACAACCGCCGGCCAGGTGCTGGTTGCGGGCGCTGGAAGTGTGCCCGCAGAGCGGGCGCCCGGCGCCGCTGGAAGCGAGAGTCCGGGCGCCGCTGGAGGCGGAAGTCCGGGCGCGGCTGGGGACGGGCGTTCGGCTGCGGGCCAGGCCTTCGTTGCAGCCGCAGGCGAGGCGCCGGGTGCCTACGTCGAGGGCCGCGCCCCCGGGGCCTTCTCGCCGCCGCGCACGCTCGGCGGCCCGGCGAGTCCGGTGGCGGCGTACAGCGGCTACCTCGGCGACGCGGTGCTCGCCTGCGCCGTGCGCGCCCGCGGCGGCGGCTGGGCGCTCGCGATTCGCGTGCAGCGCCACTACGCCTCGGCGCCGACGCGCTCGTGGCTGCTGCCGGCCGGCGGTCGGCCGAGCGCGCTGGCGGTGACGATGGACTACCGCAGCGACGTGCTCGCCGTCTGGGACGCGGGCGGGCGGCTGTACGCGCGCGAGATCACGCAGGCCGGGCTCCTCGAGCCGCTCGATCTGCTCGCCGCGCCGGGCGGTGTGCCGGAACTGCGGGCGCTGTTCAGCGACGACGGGCGGGCGATCGTCGCGTGGCGGGTGCAGATGTTCGCCACGAATGCGATTCGCGTACGCGCACGTGCGCGCGCGCGAATCGCAGCCAATAGAGAACAGTCGACGACGGTCGCGCTCGACGTCTCCGGGCCCGACCTGGCGTTTGGCCGACCGACGCTCGTCGAACGGTTCCGCGACCTCCCGGGCTTGGCGCCGCCGCCGGACTCGTTGCGGCTGACGCGGATGTCGAGCGAGGCGGTGATGATGGCCTGGACGGGGCGTCCCCGCGGCGGCGGGAGCTACGTCGTGCGCGCCTCGCCGGTCTCGCTGCGTCGCGGCGCCTGGGCGTCGGTGACGGTCTCCGGCGCGCCGCGCGCGCGCGAGGCGTTGCTCGCCGAATTGGCGCCAGGGCCGCGCGCGGAGGTGCTCGCGCTGTGGGTGCTCGCGCCGCGCCTGCCCGACGGCGCCCTCGCGCCGACCCGGCGTGCGATCGTGGCGGCCTGGGGGCACTACGGCGGCCGCGGCGAAGCGCGGTTCGCCAGGCCCGAAATGGTCGCGCCGCCCGGCCGCAACGGCACGCCTGCGGCGGCGTTCGACCCGAGCAGCGACCGCGCGCTGGCGGCGTGGAGCACGGGCCTCGGCACGGCGACCCCACGGATCGTCTACGCGCAGCGCGCCCCCGGGCCGCCCGGCGCGATCGCGCCCAACCCGCCGTCGGCGCCCACCTCGGGCGGCGACGGCGCTACGCCTGTGCTGGCCGCGCTCGTCCTGGTGGCGCTCGCGCTGGCCGGCGCCTGTCTCGGCATCGCCCGCCGCCGCGCGCGTCAGGCGAGCATCGACAGCAGCGCCATCCGGATCGGCACGCCGTTGGCGGCCTGGCGGAAGTAGGCGGCCTGGGGGAGCGCGTCGACGTCGGTCGCGATCTCGTGGACGCGCGGCAGCGGGTCGAGCAGCAGCGCGATGCGCGAGCCTGCGAGGTCGGCGGCGGTGACGCAGTAGCGCTCGCGGTAGGCCCGCGCGGAGTCGGCGTCGGCAATGCGCTCCTCCTGGAAGCGGTTGACGTAGGCGACCTCGCAGTCGAGCAGGCGCTCGTAGTCGGTGCTCTGCGAGACCGCGAGGCCGCGCTCACGCAGCTCGTGCTCCTGCTCGTCGCTGAGCCACAGCTCGCGCGGGCCGACGAGTAGGACCTCGTTGTCGCGATAGTGGGAGAGGCCGCGGCAGAGCGAGTGGATCGAACGCGAGTGGCGCGGGTCGAAGCCCATGCCGACGCGCAGGCCGTCGAGGCGCCCCAGTTCGTGGCGGATCGTGTAGAGGTCGATCAGCGCCTGCGTGGGGTGCTCGTTGTGGCCGTCGCCGCCGTTGATCAGCGGCACGGGGCTCACGGCGGCGACGCGCGCGGCGACGCCGGCCTGCTCGTGGCGCAGGACGATCAGGTCGGCGTAGGCGCCGATCACGCGCACGGTGTCCTCGATCGACTCGCCCTTCGACAGCGAGGAGGACTCGATGCCGCGATGCTCGACGACGGCCGCCCCGAGGCGGGCGGCGGCGGCATGGAAGCTGAGGATCGTGCGCGAGCTGGGCTCGAAGAACAGCAGCGCGATCACGCGCCCGGCGAGGCTCGACAGGCGCGAGGGGATGCGCAGCGCGGCGGCCATGTCGTCGGCGGTCACGAAGATCTCGTTCGCCAGCTCCCGGTCGATTTGGTCGATCGAGATGAGGTGGTCGAGCACGCCCGCAATATATGCCCGGCGCCCGCGTGCCGGGTTCTCGCGCCGCACTTCCTCCCCCGGATCGCCGTGGACGGGGGCTGCCCCGGGCCGGCCCTACGGCGCGAGGGCGTCGAGCCGCCGTGCGGTTGCTCAGATGAGCGCGGGCGTGCCGGCCTCCAGCGCGAGCAGCGCCCGCTTGCGGTCCAGCCCGCCGCCGTAGCCGGTCAGCGAGCCGCCCGCGCCGATCACGCGGTGGCAGGGGATCACGATCGCGATCGGGTTGCGGTTGTTCGCGCCGCCGACCGCCCGCGCGGCGCCGGGCTGCCCGACGGAGTGAGCGATCTCGCCGTAGGAGGCGGTCGCGCCGTAGGGGATCGCGCGCAGCGCGTCCCACACCTGCAGCTGAAACGGCGTGCCGGCGGGCGCCAGCGCCAGCTCGAAGTCGGTGCGCTCGCCGGCGAAGTACTGCAGCAGCTGGCGGCTCGGCTCGGCCAGGGCGTCGTCGTCGAGTACCCACTCGCGCGGAATCGCGCCTGTGCGGCCGGGAAAGTGCAGGCGGGTCAGCCGGCCCTGCGGGTCGGCCGTCAGCAGCAGCTCGCCGACGGGGCTCGCACAGCGCGAGTAGCGGATCGGGGAGGGGGTCGGTTCGGGGGAGGGGGTCGGTTCCGGGGAGGGGGTTGGTTCCGGGGAGGAGGTCTGTTCGGGGGAGGGGGTCGGTTCCGGGGAGGAGGTCTGTTCCGGGGAGGGGGTTGGTCCCGGGGAGGAGGTCGGTTCCGGGGAGTTGGCCGGCTTGGGGAAGAGGGTCGATCGACGGGAGGGGGCCGACCCGGGCGCGGCCTCGTGTGAGGAGCTGCGATGAGCGTTCATGCACGTCACTGTCGCACTTCGGCAGGAACAGGACTGGCGGGAATCGGACACGGTAGCGCCCTCGATGGTCGCTGTCCGAAACCCGCCAGCCTCAGGCCCCATACTGCGGTCTATGGCAACTGCGACCAACAGCTCGGTGCGCCCTGGCGACGAGGAGTTCGAGGTGCGCTACCGCGTGCTCGGCAGCCGCGACAGGCGTTTCGACGGCCGCTTCTTCGTGGCGGTGACCTCGACCGGCGTCTACTGCCGCCCGAGCTGCCCCGCGATCGTGCCGCGGCGCGAGAACGTGTGCTTCTACCCGACCGCCGCCGCCGCGCAGGGCGCAGGTTTCCGGGCGTGCCTGCGTTGTCACCCGCACGCCGTACCGGGCTCGCCCGACTGGAACCGCAGCGGCGACGTCGCGGCACGCGCGATGGCGCTGATCGTCGACGGCGTCGTCGATCGCGAGGGCGTCGCGGGTCTCGCACAGCGGGTGGCTTACAGCGAGCGCCATCTCACGCGGCTGCTGCGCACCGAGCTGGGCGCGGGGCCGCTGGCGCTGGCGCGCGCCCAGCGTGCGCAGACGGCGCGCATGCTGATCGAGACGAGCGAGCTGCGCCTGATCGACGTCGCCTACGCCGCCGGCTTCTCCAGCGTGCGCCAGTTCAACGACACGATCCGCGTCGCCTACGGGCGCACCCCGACCGAGCTGCGCCGCCGGCGCCGCAGAGAGCGGCCCGCGAAAGCGCCCGGCGCGGCTCCGGGGGAGTTGACGGTACGCCTCTCCTACCGCGAGCCGCTGCACTGGGAGCACCTGCTGAGCTTCTTCGCCGCGCGCGCCGTGCCCGGCGTGGAGGAGGTCGTGGACGGCGTCTACCGCCGCACGCTGCGCCTGCCACACGGCCACGGCACGGTCGCGCTGAGCGCGCCCGCGGCGCGCGGCGCCGAACAGCGCGACGTGCGCTGCGAGCTGCGGCTCGCCGACCTGCGCGACCTCAGCGCCGCGGTGGGACGCTGCCGGCGGCTGCTCGACCTCGACGCCGACCCGGCGGCCCCCACCGAGCACCTCGCCGGCGATCCGCTGCTGGCGCCGCTCGTACGCGCCGCGCCCGGGCGGCGCGTGCCCGGCACGGTGGACGGCGCCGAGCTGGCGGTGCGCGCCGTGCTCGGCCAGCAGGTCTCCGTGGCGGCAGCGCGCACCGCCGCCGCACGGCTGACGCGGGCGCTCGGCGAGCCGCTGAGCGCACCGGAGGGATCGCTGACCCACCTGTTTCCCGCGCCCGCCGCGATCGCCGACGCCGACCCGGCGCTGCTGGGGGAGATCGGCGCGCTCGGCCCGCGCGCGCGCCGGGCAACCCTGCGCGAGCTGTGCGCACAGCTCGCCGACGGCGAGATCGCGATCGACCCGGCCGCCGACCGTGCGCAGGCGCGCGCGCGGCTCCTGGCGATCCCGGGCGTGGGGCCGTGGACCGAGCGCTACATCGCGCTGCGCGGCCTCTGCGACCCCGATGCCTTCCTACCCTCGGACCTCGGCGTGCGCCGTGCGCTGGCGGCGCTCACCGGCCTCGCGCGGCCCTCCTCGCGCGAAGTCGACGCTCGCGCCGAGCGTTGGCGCCCGTGGCGGGCCTACGCGCTGCTGCACCTGTGGAGCGCCCCCGCCGGTCCTACGCCGCGACCGCCAGGGGCGGCGCCTCGCTGCGCTTAGGTCGTGCGGCACGGGCGTGCAGCATGACGTTCGCGCCGCTCGACGGGCTCACGGTGATGCTGCGCCGTCGCGCGACCTCGGGCCGGGCGACGCCGGGCTCGAGGTCGAACCGGCTCAGCACCGCGCGCAGCACGATCTTCATCTCCAGCTGCGCGAAGCTCGCGCCCAGGCAGCGGCGCCGCCCGCCGCCGAACGGCAGCCAGGTGTAGGTGCCAGGTGGGCGCCCGCCCTCGCTCTCGATGAAGCGCTCCGGCCGGAAAGCGTAGGGGTCCGGGTAGATCTCCGGGTCGTGGTGGACGAGCTGGGCATTGACGAACAGCACCACGCCCGGCGGGTAGTGCCAGCCGCCGATCTCGATCGGCTGCTTGACGAGCCGAGGCTCGGCGTTGGGCAGCACCGGCCGGTGGCGCATGACCTCGTTGATCGTGGCGTTCAGGTACTCCTCGTCCTCGTCCGCGTCGAGCTCGGCCTGCAGCCGCGCGCGCACGGCGGGCGCACGCGCAAGGTCGGCGAAAGCCCACGCGAGCTGCGAGGCGGTCGTCTCGTGGCCGGCCACGAGCGCCGTCATCAGCTCGTCGCGCAGCTCCGCCGGACTCATCGGCGAGCCGTCCTCGTGTTCGGCGCCCAGCAGCAGCGCGAGCACGTCCACGCCCTCGGCGCCCTCGTGCCGGCGCTCCTCGATCAGCCCGTACACCAGCTCGTCGACTTGCGCCACCCGCTCGCGCGTGCGTGCCAGCGGGCCGCGCAGCGCGAGCAGATCTTCGAGTCGCTGCGAGGGGGGTCGCAGCAGCGACAGCGGGTTCTCCGTGAAGCGCAGCACGCTTGTCATCAGATCGCGCAGCTCGTCCAGCCGCGCGCCGCGCTCCAGGCCGAACACCGCGCGCAGCACGATCTCGAGCGTCAAACGCTGCAGGCGTGGGTGCAGTTCGACCGGCTGCTGGCGCGGCCAGCTTTCGACCTCCTGCTCGCACAGCTCGCACATCAGCCCGGCGAGGTTCTGCATACGCTCGCCGTGAAACGCCGGCAGCAGCAGCTTGCGCTGCTCCAGGTGGGGCGCCTCGTCGAGCAGGATCACCGAGTTGGGGCCAAGCAGCACTTCCAACACGCGTGCACCCTCGCCCGGATGCAGCACGTCAGGCGCCGCCGTCAGCACTTGCTTGATGTCCTGCGGGTCGGACAGCACGACGAACGGCGGCTGACCCACGATGCGGATCGTGTAGCGCTTGCCGTAACGCGCGCGGTTGCGTTCGAGCACCGCGATCGGCCGGCTCCAGGCGCCGAGCGCCTGCAGCATCTTGGGCATGCGTGGGCCGGGGGGAAGCTGGGTCTTCATGCGACTGCTCCTCACGCTAGACTGGGGTGGTACGTATGAGTATATCTACTCGCCGGTATATTGCAAGTGGAACTCCCGCACGCTCGTTGCAGTGCGCAGCCGCCACACCGGGCTGCGCGACCCATCCGCGATCCCGTAGGGATCGATTCAAAAGAACCCTGGCCAACCAGCTGTCGCTGCACCGGAGTTGCGACTGATGCCACGCGGCGAGTTCGACCGCAGCGCGCGCCGCGCGCAGACGCGCGCCCAATTGCTGGAGGCGGCCGCCCAGGTGTATGCCGAGCGCGGCTTCGCCGGCGCCACGCTGGACGAAGTCGCCGCGAGCGCCGGCTTCACGAAGGGCGCCGTCTACGCGCACTTCGGCAGCAAGGAGAACCTGCTGCTCGCGCTCGTCGAGGAGTACCTAACCGGCCAGGCGGCCGAGCAGAGCGCGCTGTTCGACCGCGAGCGAGCGACCTGGGAGCGGCCGCTGCCCGGCAGCGAGCACTGGATGGAGCGCCTGGACGAACGCCCCGAGCGCTTTCGCCTGTTCGTCGAGCTGTGGGCGCAGGCCCAGCGCGACCCGCGCCTGCGCGCCGGCCTGTCCGAGGCGCTGACCGCGCTGCGCTCCGCCTTCGCCGGCAACGCCGCCGCGAGCGCCGCCGACGCCGGCTTCGAGCCGCAGCCGGGCGTCGCCGAGCAGTTCGCGAACGTCATGCTCGGCCTCGGCATGGGTTTTGCGATGCTCAAGCTGGTCGAGCCTGCTGCCGTGCCCGCGCAACTGCTTGGCACGACGCTCTCCGTCTTGATCCGCGCGACCGAGTCGAGCGCCGACGTGCAGCAGGCGTTCGCCGCGCTCGCGGGCTGCACGCCTGTGCCGACGCCCGTGCCTGCCGAGCGGCCTGTGCGGTAGATCGCTCTGGTGTGTCGCGGTGTTTGTCGAGTTGGCGTGGTTGATTGCGTCTGTGTGGCGGGCGTGGTGTGGGGTGGTCGGGAGGCCGGGGCGCCGGGCTGGGTGTCGGCGTTGCCAGTCTGATGGTGCGGGGGTTGGGTACCCTAGGGCCCGGTTTTGTGCTGCTGGTTTGCGCTTTCTAGGAAGGGGCGCGTGGCCCTCCAGTTGGAGTGTGGCCTATAGAGCGATCGCGCGTGCCGGCTGCTGATGGCCCGGCGCCTCGGCCTCCCGACCGGTAGGGCTATTGGCGGGGGGTCAGTCGGCTGTGGCTGCTGCCCAGAGGAAGCACGAGAGTTCGCGGGCGCACGCGACGACGATCACGTTGTGCGCCTTGCCGCGGCTCGCATCCGGTGATAAACCCGGTGCAGCCGGTGCTGGGCACGGTTAGCGATCTGCAGAACATGATCGGGTTGGCCTTGCTGGCGATTCTTGAGGGTCACCCCGATCCTTGGTGGGCGTCCGTAGTGCCAGGCCGACTCGACGAGCAGCCGGCGAGCGAAACCCGAGCCCGTCTTCGTGATCGACCCCTGGTGCGATGACTCGCCGGACTGGTGAAGGGACGGGATTAGCCCGAGCCACGCGCGCTCAGCGCATGCGCCCGCCCGAAGCGCTGCCAGTCGCCGCCGAGTTCGAGGTGAAGCGCGAACGCTGTGAGGGTGTCGACGCCCCGGGAAGCATCTGAGCCTCGCGACGGTCGGCCACCACGCCTCACATCTTCTGCAAGACGCGAGAGTCGCTCGGCGATCACCGCCTTGCGCGCGCGCGCTCAGGCCATCGACGGAGCCGACCAGATCGGCGAACACCAGCTCTGAGACCGTTTCATCGAACTGCTGGGCCGCGAGCCAGCGCCGGTAACGCGCGTCGTCCACGTTAAGGACTCGGGATAGACCCGGCCGTGACGCAACAGCATCTTCGAGACCCGGATGACGCGCCGTCATCAGATCCCTCCTGCAAGCATCGTGCGCGCGCGTCAGCTCGCGGGCGCCCTCAACCTCGACCGGCGGAACCACGACCGTGGTCAACGAGCCGGCCAGCAGCAACCGCGCGAGCAACTCCGCGTCTTTGCGGTCAGTCTTCACCCGGTCTGAGGCCCCCCCTGGTGTCTTCCCCGGGTGCGATCACCTCGACGGCCACACCGGCAGCACTCGCGGCGCGCTAGAGCCCGCGAACCCGCCGGTCGGCCCGGCCTCATAGCAGCACGCACCGGACCGGGCAAACCCGCAAGCCACGCGACCGGCTCCTCGACACCCAGCCCGAACCGCGCACGCACAAACTCGCCTCTCGAGACATCAATCGCCGCAGCATACCTCGAGCGGGCATGAACACCCAAACCCACATACGTCACCATTCCGATCATGGCCGGACCTCCTCACTGATATCGGGGTCAGCCGGAGCCATACACCGGCCAGACAAACCCCCGAGAGGAGTGTCCGGCCTACCTCCGACGGCCAACCCAACCCAGGCGACCCACGACATAGGGTCTAGAGCGCGGCCTATCATGCTGCTCGCGACCCGCCGGTCGCGCAAGGGATGCTTGAGCATGGCGAGCACGACCAAGGAACGCATCATCGACACTAGCGCCGAGCTGTTTCGCCGCCAGGGCTACGCTGGCACAGGCGTCAAGCAGATCGTCGCCGCGGCCGGTGCGCCGTTCGGGTCGCTCTACCACTTCTTCCCCGGCGGCAAGCAGCAGCTCGGCGCCGAGACGATTCGCACCTCGGGGCGACTCTACATCGAGCTGTTCGCCACGATCGCCGCGCAGGCGCCCGACGTGACCACCGCCGTCGGCGAGTTCTTCGGGGCCGCCGCCGAGACGCTGCTCGAGACCGACTACGCCGACGCCTGCCCGATCGCGACGGTCGCCCTGGAGGTCGCCTCCACCAGCGAGCCGCTGCGCGAAGCGACCGCCGATGTGTTCGCGAGCTGGATCGCCGGGGCCACCGAGTTCTTCGCCGCCGCCGGCATCGCCCGCGACACGGCGCGCGCACTGGCGTTCTCGATGCTCTCGCTGCTCGAGGGCGCATTTGTGTTCTGCCGCGCGATGCGCACCGTCGAGCCGCTCCAGATCGCGGGGACGAGCGCCAGCGCCGCCGTCGAAGCGGCGCTGGCCGAGCGCCCCGGCGCGCGCTGACCCGCGGTCGACACGCACTGCGCGGACGCGCGTCGCCATGAACGCTCAGCCGTGGACGCGCCTCCTCGCCGGCTGCCCTGGCGGGGCAGGCGGCGTCAGTCCCGCCGCCGCGACGCGAGCGAGCGAGCGGCGGACGGGGGCGGCACCATCGGCCCGATGTCGCCGTCGGGCGCTTCGTCGAGATCGACGATCACCGGCGCGTGATCGCTGGGCCGCGCGCCCTTGCGGGCCTGGCGGTCGACCCATGCTGCGCGCACCCTGCCCGCGACCTGCTCGCCGGCCAGCACGAGATCGATCCGCATCCCGAGATCCTGGTGAAAGCACCCCGCGCGGTAGTCCCAGTAGGTGAACACCCGCTCATCGGGCCACCGCTCGCGCACCACGTCGTGCAGGCCGAGCCGCCGCAGCTCGGCGAGCGCTGCGCGCTCGGGCGCGGTGACGTGCGTCTGGCCGACGAACGCGGCCGGATCGAACACGTCGGCATCGGTGGGCGCGACGTTCATGTCCCCGCACACGACCGCCTCGCTCGCGTCCGCTGCGAGTTGGTCGCGCAGCGCGGCCAGCCACGCCAGCTTGTAGCGGTAGTGCTCGGAGTCCGGTACGCGCCCGTTGGGCACGTACACGCAGTGAACCCCGATCCCGCCGCACCGTGCCGTCAACGCCCGCGCCTCCCGGTGCGGGAGCCCGGGCGCGCCCGGCAGGCCGCGAACGACCTCGTCGAGCCCGACGCGCGAGAGGATCGCGACCCCGTTCCAGGACGCCTCGCCGTACGCCGCGAACGCATATCCGCGCTGCGCCAGCTCCTCGCCGGCGACGCTCACGAACACGTCGTCCTCGAGCTTGGTCTCCTGCAGGCACACCACGTCCGGGCGGCGCTCGTCCAGCCACGGCAACAGCCGCGGCAGCCGCTGGCGCAAAGAGTTCACGTTCCAGCTGGCCACCCGCACGCGCTTACCGTAGCGGGGCGGCGGGGCTGAGATGAGCCCAACCGGGCGCTGCCGAGGATCGAATCGGCTGCTACGAGTGGAGCCAACCGACCTCAAGTCGAACCGCTCAGCGCGGTTGCCAGGCGGGCGGATGTCGCTTGAAGGCAGCGCGAGAGGGGCGTCAGTCCGCCTGAATCAGCTGCACCGGCAATCCACGCGCGGCAGCGTTTCGAGCGAGCCGGTAGGGGTCGGGCCGAGGCGCGGTGCCGGCTTTTCGGCTGGTCCGTTTCCTCGGCCCGCCCCCCGAACCGGACGTACACGTCTCCGCGTATCCGGCTCTCCGTGGGTTCATGCGATGCCCGCCCAGGGTGTCGCGATGCGTGTTCCCCGGTAGCGGTATCGCGTGATAGCGACCCGTCGGGGTTGGAACATCTTGACTCTGCCAGCGCGTATGTCCCAGTCTGGGAGGTGGCGTTGGCGTAGGGTGCCCCAGTTCGGCCCGTTGTGTCGCTTGCGCATCCAGCCAACTACCCGCCAGATGGCGTAGTAGTTGACGTATTCGAATGTGTGCGAGCTGACACCGTGGCGGAAATAGGTACACCAACCCCGCAATACCGGGTTGAGCCGGTAGAGCAGAGCGGCGAGCGTTCGATGCTTGTTGCGGTGAGTAAGCGACCTGATCTTCCCCATCACGGAGGCGAGTGCCTTCTTGGATGGGTAGGCATAGACCGCTTGCTTGCCGGGCCGACCACGCCAGGATCGCCGCTGGATACGGTATCCCAGGGAGTCGAACCCCTCGTCGATGTGACCGACCCTCGTCTTCTCTGCCGATAGGCGCAAACCAATCGGCGCGAGCACCGCGCTGACCTCGTCCCATAGCGCTTCAGCGTCCTTACGGGCACCCCCGGTCATAATCACGAAGTCATCGGCTTATGCCGAGTCTCTTGTTATGCCGAGTAGTCGCCGGAGTCGCTGTTGTTGTGGGGGGTTGAGCTTCGAGCGCTCGGTATAATCCGGTGGCCTGATCGAGGCTTTCCCTTTTGGGTTCAACCAGAAGGGGGAGTGATCGTGAGCGGTCGTTCGGGAGTGCGGATTGCGGGGCCATTGGCTGCCTTTGCCCCGGGGTTCAGTGAAAGATTGGTGCGCTGGGGGTACCGGCCGGGCTCGGTCGCTGATCAGTTGCGGTTGATGGCAGACGTGAGTCGTTGGCTGGCCGAGCGGGGTGTTGAGGCGGGTGATCTGACCGTAGCGGCGGGCGAGCAGTTCTCGGCGGAGCGCCGTGCGGCGGGACGCGTGCGGTTGGTGTCGGTGCGAGCGCTGCGCCCGTTGTTGGCTTACCTGCGTGAGCAGGGCATAGCGCCGGTGCCGGTGGCACCTGCACCGACGACGGCGAGCGAGGCGCTGCTTGAGCGATATGCCTCCTACCTGCTGGTGCGGCGGGGCGTGTCGGCCTCGAACGTGCGTAACTATGTGTGGGTCGCCCGGGTGTTCTTGTCCTGGCGGCAGCGAACTATCGGCAAGCTCGAACTGGAGAGGCTGGACGCCGCCGCCGTCTCAGGGTTCGTGCTCGAGGAGACGGGGCGCTTGAGCGTCGGCTCGGCGAAGTGCATGGTCACGCGGTTGCGGGTGCTGTTGCGTTTCTTGCACCTAGAGGGCGAGATCGAGCGGGATCTGGCGGGCGCGGTCCCATCTGTGGCCAGCTGGCGCCTCGCGTCGTTGGTCAAGGCGGTGGACGCTCGTTCGCTCGCGCGGCTGGTCGGGAGTTGTGACCGGCGCACGCGGGTCGGGCGGCGGGACTTGTAAGAGGGCCTAATAAAAGTGGTTGATGTGGTTCATACGGATGGTGGCGCAGCCGAGGGTGAGCATCGCTTGGTGGATGTCTGCTCTGCGGGCGTGTCGGCGGGCGAGGAAGCGGTTGGCGTGCAGCCAGGAGACGGTTCTCTCCACTACCCAGCGGTGGCGGCCGAGGCCAGAGCTGTGGGGAGCCTTGCGTTTGGGGATCTTGGGAGTGATCCCCGGGCGCGTAGCTCTTTGAGGTGCTTGGCCGAGTCATAGGCCCTGTCGGTGTAGACCCAGCGGGGCCGGAGCTTGCCGTGCCCTCCGACGGGAGGCACCCGGTCGATGAGCGCCAGCAGCTGGGTGATGTCGTTGCGGTTGGCGGCGGTCAGGATGACCGCGAGCGGGATGCCGCTCCCGTCAACGATCAAGTGGTGCTTGCTGCCAGGACGCGAGCGGTCGACTGGGGATGGGCCGGTGTGACCGGCCCCCCCTTTGGCCCGCATGTGCGAGCTGTCGATAACCGCGCGGGTCCAGTCAAGCTGTCCGGCGTCTTGCAACTCGTCCAAGAGCACGTGGTGCAGGCGCGCTCCCAGACGCCCGCTTCGTTCCATTCCTGCAAGCGCCGCCAGCACGTCATCCCGGACCCACAGTCCATCTCCTGGGGCAGATGCTCCCACGGGATCCCCGTCTTCAACACGAAGATGATGCCCGTCAACGCGGCCCGGTCGGGAACCCTGGGACGCCCGGTGACCTGCGGCGCCCAGACCGGCAAAGCGGCTCGATCCGAGCCCACAACCCGCCACTCAGCAAAGGTTTAGCCATAGCCCGGGCTTCGACACCCAAACCCAGAACCCCGCCTTTTGTTAGGCCCTCTTATAGGAGCGCACGACATCGTTGGTGGAGATCTCGTCCGTGGTGAGACTGGTGCGCAGGATGTAGATCCCGTCCAGCGCGGCCTCCGCGGTGATCTGCTCGGTCTTGCGGTTGAAGGTGAAGCTCCGGTCGGTGATTTGTAGGTCGAAGTGCTTGCGCATCTTGTAGCGCTTGACGGCCGGGCCAACGGCCAGACCGATCTCCTCCTGGCCGGTGAGCGTGCCTTTCTGCACGCGTTCAGCGATCTGTTGTAGGTCACGCTCGGTAGCTTGGAGTAGTTCCTCGCGCTTGCGGGTGCGCTCGGCCGCGACGAGCGGGTTGCGGCACACGATCAGGCGCTCACCCGGATAGTCCTCGGCGGCGGTGATCTCCGCGAGGTTCTGCTCGTCAAAGAGCGAGAGCTGCAGAACGCCATCCCGGGCGAGCTTCTTGATCTGCGGTGCCTTCAGCGCCGTGATCCATCCGACGCCCTCTGTGTCCTTCAGTGTCTGGATGTTGGCCTTTGTGACCATCCCGCGGTCAGCGACCACGACCACGCTCTGAAGATGGAAACGATCCTTGAGTTTCGTGATTTGGCTGGGGAATGTCGCGTTGTCGTGGCGCTCGCCGGAGAACAGCTCGACCGCGATCGGCCGGCCGGGTTTGTCACACACAAGACCGTAGATGACCTGTGGTGTGCCGCGCTTGCCGTCACGCGAATAGCCGAGCTTCGCCAGCGGACAAGAACGCCCCTCGAAATACGAGGAGGACACGTCGTAGAGCACCAGCTCCCCGTCTTTCAGGTGCCGGCGCGCGAGGCGATCCTCGATCTTTGCCTGGCGATCTAAACCTGGATCCACCGCGCGGCTGCCTGGTGGGGGGTGATTGGTGCTGTTGGTGTGGGTTTGGGGGGCCTTGTTGGTGTTTTGTCGGCGTGAGGAGCGGCGGGCGTCTTCTCGGGGGACTTGGGGGGTGTGTTTTCGGGTGGCGCTGAGCGCGCCGTGTCGACGTGTTGCTTGGCTGGTCGTCGGTCGTGGTGTTTTGCGCGCTCAGGTGAGTTCTGGTAGCCCGCGGATGCGGGCGAGCGCTCTGGTGAAGTCGTGTTGCCACGGCCAGCGAGCGGGAAGGTGAAGCGTCCACTGGCGGCCCGTGCGGGTCAGGCGGCCTGGTATCCGAAGCAGCCGGCGGCGCATGGTGCGCGCGACGCGCACGGTCTCGCTCGACAGTCCGATCGCCGTGGTCCAGCGCAGCAGGTTGTGCGCGATGGCGGCGATCACTGTCCAGGCGCTGTTGGCGTTGAACTGGCCGGAGGGGAAGTGCGCGAGCGCCTGGTCTTTGAGGTCGCGGATCGTGAGCTCGACGACGGCGTGCTGGCGGTGCTCGGCCTCCACGACCTCCAATGCCTCGGTGCGGTTGGTGATGAGGGGGAAATACCGCCAGTCCGGCCACAGCTCTGCTTGCGGCCCGATGAGCCGGGTGCGACGGACGATCAGCCGTCGTCCGTGAGCGGTCGTCTCAGCGATCTGCGCTTCGCCGTCCTTGGGGTAGTCCTCCAGGGGCTGCCACGCCTTCTCGGGGATCTGCTTGATGGCGTCGGGAACCCAGAACTGCAGGCGCACACTGATCGAATAGGACCACCCGGCGCTCTGAAGCCTTGCGATCAGCTTGCTGTTCCAGAACCCCGAGTCGGCCCGCAGGAGCTTCTCGCCGCTCGCGCCTGCCCGCGCCATGCGGGCGATCAGCTCCTCGGTGAAGCGAACGACACCGCGCTGGGTGTTCGCCTGCCCCTTGCGCAACCGAACGTGCAGAACCTCACCGGTCCCGGCCCTGGAGGCGAGCAGCGGGTGGTATCCGCGCTGTTTGGTGTACCCAAAACCGACACCCTCCTTCTTGTAGCCGTAGGCCTGGCCGATAAAGCTGTCCACGTCAACGATCAGCCGCTCGGCGCCCGGGCCAGCGCCTGCCCGCCACGCGCGCACCAGCGCCTGATCGAGTACTCGGTCGAGCTGGCGCACATGTCCGAAAGTAAACGCCCGCAAAAACGTTCCGAGTGTCGAGGGCGCCGGTAGCCAGCCACCCAACAATCGACGCGTGCGACCGGCCCGCAGCACATCACAATCATCGATCGAGTCAGCGCCGAGCAGCATCGCGAACACGAGCGCCATCACCTTGCGGCCCGGATTCGCAGCGCCCGGCAGATCACGCCGAAGCGCCACGAACCGCCCCACGAGAGCCTCGATCCCAAGCCGCCCCGCGAGCGTCGCAACGAGCGCGATCCCCGCATCAGAAACCAGCCGCTCATCATCAAAAACGACCCGCACACCGTCCAGTCCGACCCGCTCGTCATCCTGCACCATACGAGTGACCTCCTGATCCCGGGCCGCGACAGCCGCAATCTGTCGCTACCAAGCCCGATTCAGGAGGTCATTCAACACCCCAACCCGGACAACACCGGTGGATCCAGGCTAAAAGCCAGTCCAACGCGGCGTAGAGGTCGTCCTCGTCGGCACCGGTGACGTTCAGCTCCTCGGCGAGTACTGACTGGCCAAATGCGCGCGTCGTGGCCAGCTTGGAGGCGGGCGCGATCACCCGCTGAACGACCATCGCCATCACGAGATCACGCTCACGCGAAGGCTTGCGGTCCAAAAGCCTCGCCAGATCAAGGCGACGAGCCATCCCCAATGCCGCCATCACGTGCCCCGCTCCCAGCGAGCGCTCGATCGTAAACGCCTCACCAGCCGGGACGTAGGACTCCCCGCGCAGCACACCCCGGATCAGCTCGATCGCCTCCGGCGGCAGGTGAGAGAGGTTCGCGAGCGTCTCCTTGCGGACCTTGCCGTTCTCCCGGTAAGAACGGCGCAACAACGTCGAGGTGTACTCCCGCTCCCCATGCCGCGCACGGTTCGTGACCACATGCATCGCACCCGACGGGACCTGTCTCCTCGGCATGAGCACAACTTACCAGCCCCACCGGACAGATACTAGTGACTACACTATACACCCACAAAAAAGCCGAAACCCCCACAACCACAGAGATCCCAGCCCCAATCAGCAGTGACTACGGGGGAACTTCGGACTAAACAGCTCTCGGCCAGGCTACGCCGAGGCGCTCGCCAAAGTATGGCTGATGTCCTCAAGGCCCACTCTCGAGATCCGGGCGTTCTTAACACGCGCCAGAGTTGGTGCCGTTTCGCGGCGCTTCGTCTGAGTGAGAGCCTCGTTGGACAGCACTGTCTTGGTTCGATTAGCGAGGTTCAGGTCTCCGAAAATGGACCTCCTTGGACACTATTCGAACCACGACCTACAGGGGCCGTTGCGCCGTCTGGCAGGGAAGCTGGCCGCCCTGCGGGCCGGAGGCGCGCCTCCGCGGCGGCCGGCGGCCTACCGGAAGCGGTCGCGCCGGCCTGGCTGGGTGCTCAAGGCCGTCGTCCAGGTGCTGACCGATCGAGGCGAGTCGATGCGGGCCAAGGACATCCATGCGGCCGTTGAGGCGCTGGTGGGCGAGCTGGTGCCGCGGTCCTCGGTCAAGGGTGCGCTGGCCTCGAACGTTGCGGGCTCCTCGGGGCGACTGGTCCGGGTGGCGCGGGGGCGCTATGTGCTGGCCGAGAGCGCAGCGCCCGAGGTCTCGCGCGCTACCCTGACGGCGTGAAGCATTCGGTCCTGAGCACGACGCCCACCGCGGAGCAGCCGACGCTGAGCCAGCAGGAGCGCGCCGAACGCCTACGCTCCCTCGCCGAGCGCCTGCGCAGCCCGGATGGTCTGGATCGCGACACGCTCGCGCGCATCGAGCAGCTTACCGACACTAAGCGATAGCTGCGGTGGACGCCGCCAAACTGCTGCGCAGCGACCAGCCGTTCATCGCCGACACCTCCGCTTGGTGGCGCATCGCGGCGCTCCCGGAGGATCTCGGCGCCCTCGTGCAGGAGGCGGTCCTCGACGATCGCATGTGGATCACGCTAATCGTGTGCATGGAGGTCCTCTATTCGGCGCGCAGCACCCCCGAGTACCTCGCGTTGGAGGCCGAGTTCGACGCGCTACGAATCCTGCGCAACGATCGCGCCGTCGCCGACGCCGCGATGGGAGCCTTCGGCGAGCTGGCCGAGCGCAGCGACGGCTACCATCGCGTGCCCGTCACCGACGCGCTGATCGCCGCCGCAGCCGCGGAGCACGGCGGCGTCGCTGTGCTCCACCGCGACGCGCACTTCGACAAGCTCGCCGAGGTGCTCGTCTTTCAGCACGTCCAACTGCCGGGCACTTGAAAGATCACGCTGCCAGCGGCCGGCCGGGAACACAGTCACGCTGTTGCTGTGGGCGGTTGAGTGCCCCAAGCACGATCGAAGGCTCTCTGGTCGAGCGGCAACAGCCAGCAGGCAGCGATCCGCTCGTCCTTCAGTCGATAGAGCCCAACCGTGGACCAACGATGTTCCGTCCCGTCGAACCTCGCGGTGCCATCGGTGAGGACAGCAACGTGGGTGTCACCGACGAGCACCTCTCCTGGATGCAAGCGCAGCGTATTCGACGCAAACCCTCGACGCTTGCCGAAGTACTCCACGACCTCATCTATCCCGCGATAATCCCCGGCGATTGCATTTTCGCCCGGTACGTGCCACTCGATCTCCTCGGTCAACAGAGCGCGCACGGCATCCATCGTGCCACCCGAGTACATGGCGTTCTGCGCGTCGTGCAGAGCGTGGAGGACTAATAGAGCGCGGTCACGATCCATGCCCGAAGCTTCCCAGATTTCTTCGGAGATCGGGCCTGAGAAGCGGCGCGTTGTTTGGGCTCCAGAGCGCTCGAACCGACGGAATGCCACGATGACTCGATGGCACGTGGGACTGGTCAGCGAGGCGAAGGTTGGCACGGTGCTCGGGTCGCCTAACGTTGGCTCGCCCCTGCCAGGTTCGATTAGCAGGGTTCAATGGAGCCAACGGTACTCAATGCGAACCACTGCGCACGGCTTCCCGGCGGGCGGATGTCGCTTAACGAAGCGGAATAGGAAGCACAGCCGCGTTTTGGCGTTGAGAGCTTGCAGCGGTCCGTTCTGGCTCAGAGCTGCGCCAGACTGGCCCGGATGAACATGGCCTTGGCCTCCGTGTACGCCTCGCGGTCCTCGCGGTGCCGCTCGGCGAGCGCCCGCTTGAGCGTCATGTATTCCTCGGCAAGCGCAGAGTCCGTGCGCAGGCTGTCACGGAAGCTCAGGCGACGCTCAAGCTCCGCTGGCTGATCCACAAGGTGCAGGTGATGGGTGCGCACGGATGCGCTCGGGTAGCAGAGGAAGCGCCGGTGGGCCAGCGTGGCATTGAACGCCCGCGGGAACTGGTATCCAGCACTCGCGGTCAGCGGCGCGATGTGCGTATCGAGGTCCCCGACGAGCGCGATCATGTCGATTATCGGCTTGGCGGCAAGCCCCGGCACGGCGGTCGAGCCGAAGTGGTGGATCTCGGCGCCGCCGAGCAGCGGCTCTATCCGCTCGCGCTCGGTCGCAAAGAGGTCCGGCCATGCCGGGTCGTACTCCACGATCTCGATAGGGGCGTCCCGGCCGCCGCTGAACGCGAGGTCTTCTGCTGCGGCACGGGCGCGATCGGCTCGGTTCATCGTGGTCATGCCTGGTGATTGTGACGCCCAGCACCGACTGTAGTCTGACGCTGACCGGATGCGAACGGACCGACCTGAAAGCCTCGCGGATCGACAGCTCGCTGATGCACGGCGGGACCCGCGCTTGGTCCACGGTCGAGAGGCAGTGGTAGCCGATTGGTGGGCCGCGATGGGGGCTGCGGAGCGTGTGCGGACCCTGGCCGATTGGGGTCTACAGGAGTTGCTCGACTCCGAGGCCCACGAGGAACGTCGCCTCGACGCCGGGGGTCATACGGACCCAGCTGGCCGGCGGGCGGCCATTGAGGCGGCGCGTGAGCGTGCCGAACTGGCTCGCGCCGAGCGAGATAATCAGCTCGTTGAGCACAACGCTATGACGGTGGTGTCGATGGTCGGCGCACTTGACGCGCTTGTCGAGGAGTTGGTGCCGCGGGCGCGCGAGATGCTGGTCGAACATCAGGTCCGAGCGTTGATGGACCGGGCACGCGAGCAGGAGCCAGAGGCGGCCGCGCGCGTCGATGACGCCGCTCTTGAAGCGATCCGCCGGGCGGCGCAGAAGGTGTTGGACGAGCGGCTCGGCAGCTTCGATGCCTCGCCGCGGGGTGCGGGGGCCGAGCGGTGGGAGGATGTGCTGCGCAACGCAGGGCTACAGGCTCCGCCCGAGCGTCCGATTCCGGCGGACCTTGACCAAGCTCTCACCGAGGCCGTCGCGCTCCGTCACGTGCTTGCCCACCGGGCAGGGCGGGTGGATGCTCGCGCACTGGCGCAGGCGCCGTCGTTGCGCTATGCCGATGGTGATTTGGTGCGCGTCACGCACGCGGACTATCTCGCCTACTCCGCTGCGCTCTGGACCTACGGAGAAGAGGTCGTCCGACGGCTACTTGGAAACCTCGCACCGGCACCGCCGCTCGCTACCTGGCGCCAGAACCACACTATCAACGCCTGAACAGACGGGCGCGGCTTCCTCACCACCCGCTACAGGTTCCGCACCCGGCGGCCGATCTGGCGGTCCCGCGGGTAGCCCACAGACTCCCAGAACGCCGCCGCGACCTCATCCTCATACCCGACGAGGGCCGTGATGCGGTGGGCGCCCTGCCGGCGCAGATGCTCCTCGCCAGCGCGCACGAGCGCCAAGCCGACGCCGCGGCGTCGGTACTCGCGGAGCACTGCGAGCCGATACATGTTTCCCCGCCAACCATCCCACGCAGCGATCAGCACACCCACCGGCGCGCCACCGGCGTCGGCGACGAGCAAGTTCCCAGGCGTCTCGGTGAGCAGCCGATGAACGTCCTCGATCCGGTCGGGGGTGGTCGCGTGCGCGCTACGCGCTCCCTGCCACAGGTCTAGGATCGCCGACGCCTCGGCGCGCCGTGCAGCGCGTACCGTGTACTCCTGGTCGCTCAAGCGGAAACCGTAGCTGATGGCTCTGCTAGCGGCGCGGCGTCGGGTACGCTTGCGGCTCATGGAGGCGTTTGAGTCCTTCGTCGCCGTGGCGCTTGAAGCGGAGGGCTTCGTGGTGTCGGGTGGCGTGAAGTTCCGCGTCAAGCTCCCGACCCGCAAGGCGGCATACGCCGAGGAACAGACCCACGGCTACGAGGTCGATCTCGTAGGCGCCCGCGCTGATCTTCTTGTGCTGGCGAGCGTGAAGTCCGCCTTTGGCTCGCGCGGCGTAGTCGCTGAGCACGTCACCGGCGAAACCTCTGATGAGCGCGCCAGTCGCCTTTACCGGCTCCTGAACGACAAGGTAGTGCGGAAGCGCGTCGTCACGGAGGCCGCCAAGCGCTACCGCTACCGTCCCGATCAGGTGCAACTCCGGCTCTATGTCGGCCGCTTCTCCGGGCGCAAGGCAGGCGAGCACGAGCAGCGAGTTCGCGCCTGGGCGGCGAAACAGCGCGTCGGATGCGGGCCGATCAAGGTCGTCGGTGTGAGGGAGGTTGTCCGCGACGTGCGCGAGGCCGCCAGCGACACCCAGTACCGCGACAGCGCTGTTTTGGTCACTCTGAAGGCGCTACAGGAGGCCGGCCAGTTTGAGTCGGAGAACGCCTAGCTGCCTGCCTTGCCGACTAGCAGCCGGGCGCTGTAGACGGCCCTGACGGATTCGCGCCGGCCGGCAGCATGATGAGCGCGTTCGTCACGGCGCTTTCATCGTACGATTCCGCGCCGGATTCGCCGCTCCCAAACTCCACCAGCGCCGTGCCTTTGTTATCCCCGATGGTCTTGCCGCTCAGTGCTTTGCGCAGCGCGTCACTCTGGACGAGCATGTCCGCGCACGATCCCTTGTCGGCAAACCAAACGATCCGCGTTTCCGTAGGGAACTGGCTGCTGAGCACGTCGGCCTTGGCTTCGGAGATCGACTTGCTTTGGAAGTTGTAGTAGTAGTTGAGCACATGGCCGTTCTGATGAATGACGGCGGTGTATTCAGCGCCGGGGTGGCCGTTGATTTCCTGGAGGGCAGGGTTCTCGTTGTATACCGATCCTGACGCGAACTGGGAATCTTCGGTGTGGGCATTGTTCCAAGCGGCATCGGTCGCGCCCCAGCCTGTGAGTTCGCCGGGCTTCGGTGCGCTCGACGCGCTGGCGGTCGTCGCCGGTTCGCTGGCAGCGGTCGTCGCAGCTTCGTTGCTGGCGGCTGCTGTAGGCGTCGAGGAAGATGACGATTCCGAGCTACCACATCCCGCCATAACGACTGCGAGCGCTGCAAGGACGATTAGGCGGAGACGCATTGGCCGGGAGCCTAATCGGACGTTCCGCTCCGCGTCGGCTCGCATATCCGAACTCGGCCACTCGCCCGGCGCAGCGCGGTTCGGATGTCGCTGAACGATGCGGATTAGCGAGGCTGGCCGCGCCGTTCTCGGCGCCGGCAATCGTCCGTCCGGGGACCTCGCTATCTCATCCGCCAACAATCGACAAATCAAGTGGCCGGGCGAGTGCGCTAACACCCACCCGGCCTGTAGCGCCGAAGGATCACGCCTTCGATGCCACGGCCAAACCGTAGCTGCGGATAGGCTCTGTTGTGCTTCGCTGACGGGTTTCTTCGGCCGACCGAAGGGAATCCCCGTGACCCAGCATCCCCGCCTGCCCTCCGATCCTCGGATCGAACGGGCCATCGTTTTGCAGCTCCTACGCGACGACCACGACGAGCGGTGGTCGCGCATCGAGCTCGAAGCCGAAGTCAGCGACCTGAAGCCGACGGCACTGAGCAGGGCCGTCGAGTGCCTTGAGCGGCACGGCGTAGTGGTGGCGCTGGACGATCGGGTCGTCCTAGCGTCGCGGTGCGCCCGGCATCTTGACGAGCTGGAGTTGATCGGTGTATGACCGTCATCAGACACGAGGGAACGATTCTCTCGCGCGCCCGCGTCACGGGCGAGTTCCGGCTGCGCTCCGTCGTACGCCAGGTTATGTAGGGTCAGCTAGCCGCAGGAAGCAAGCGCTAAAGGGTGCGACCGATGCCCATTAGATGCGCGCTGGCGCCCATCAGTGTGGGCTCGTCCTCGACGCGCCGGATCGCTCTCAGCACAGCATCGCGGCAGGTCGGGTCCTCAAGCGAGGCGTCGAGGTCCCGGAAGGAACCGGGTCCCTCTACGGCGAGGACCTGTATGTCGGTGAGTCCAGTCGTGGTCAGCTCCTCGCGCAACTCCTCTGGCCGATGGAAATAGGCGAGCGTGAACCACTCAGGGCGGCCTTTCGGATCTGGGTTGCGGTGCACGCCATTGCGCAAATCCCCCTCGACGATCTCCTCGAATGCGGGATCGGAGATTGCTCCCGAGCGTAGACCGTCGAACGTCGAGGCAAACCGGGAGATCGCGGCGGCGAACAACACGCCCCCGCTGCGCAGGACACGGCACGCCTCGGCGAGCGCTTGCGCACGATCACCGGCTGCCGGTAGGTGGTAGAGCGGCCCGAGCAGCAGCACTGCGTCCGCGCTCGCATCCGAAAACGGCAACTCCCTGGCGTCCCCGAGAGCAACTGAGGCCAGCGGGGCTTCGGGTTGGGTGGCCGAGGCCAGCGCGGCCGCCTCAACGTGCGGCTCCCAGGGGTCGATGAGGTGAACTTCATACCCTTCTCGCGCCAACCCCAGTGCGTAGGCTCCCCTGGCGCCGCCCACGTCGAGCACGACGGCCGGTGGTGACGGCAGGAACCGGCTGAGCAATTCGCGGGTCCTTATCGCCTCCAGCCGAGCCCAGGTCTCCAAGCGATCGCGCTCAGGGTCGTGTTCATAGTGGGCGGCAATCGCTGGATCGAGTTCTGGCGCCAAGACCCAACGGTATCGGTTGGGACGGAACCACCTCGCCGTCGCCGCCCCGGCCGCGAGAGGGCGCCCCGGCCGATCACGCCCGCGCGGTTGTCACGCAGGAAGGTGGGTACTGCCGCCACGCCCGACGCGCTCGATGGTCGCCGCCAGGTCGCTGAATGGCACCGGGTCCGCATGTTTGCCCACCCAGGCGATGCTCACGCTCTTATACCTGCACTCGCGCACTCGGTCAGCAGCTACGACGTAGAACTCCCACTGCGAGAGGTCGAGCGCGTCGTAGCGCTGTGGGTCCTTGCAGGTCTGGACCGAGAACACGAAGACATCCGCGCGGACCTCGGGCTCGGCGCCGAACTCGTTGGTGTTCGCATCCCAGGTGCGGGCGATGACGCGCCCGAAGCTCAGCCGTGAGTGCGTGGCCTGTGCCCACGATTGCAGGTAGCCGCTCGCCTTGACCTCGATTCGCAGGCCCGAGCTCGTCTTCACGTCGTAGTTGTCCCACGCCTTCCGCCGCGCCTCGGTGCGCCTGAGCGCGAGCGCCACAAGGAACTCCGCCAGCACTCCTCGCTGCGTGTTGTCCCGAAGGTCCGAGAACGCCCAGCGCCAATAGTCCAGCACCGTCGCGTCGGCGCCAGCGAAGCGGTCGGTGCCCTCAAGCGCCTGCGGCGGTGCTGGACGGAGCCAGCCTTCAGGTGGACGTGACGCAGCCAGGCTTCGACCTTACCGGCCTGGTGCTCCCCGGCGCCCGACCGAACAGTCTGGCTCAGGCCGCGCGGTCCTAAAGCACACGCTCGTATACGCGGTACCGGCGCTTGATCTCGCCGCCCATGCCTTCCATCGCGCGATTCATCGGTGTGTTGGTCTCCAGTATCCAGCCCATCTCGCCGCCCTTCTGCGGGGTGCGTTCGGCGGCGTCGAAGTGCATTTGGTAGAAGCGCGCGGCGACGCCGGTGTGCTGGTAGGCGGGCTTGACGCCCAGCGCGAACACGCGCACCGCGTCGATCTTCTTTTTCTCGCGCAGAGCTGTGAGCCAGCCGAAGGGCAGTAGCCGTCCGTTGAGCTTCGCCAAGACCTGATTGAAGTCCGGGAGCGTCAGCGCGGCGCCGACGACCTCGCCGGTGTCCTTGTGTTCGGCGACCATCGCCCAGTTCTCATCAAGGACGGGTTTGAGGTCTTTGGCGTAGTGGCGGACCTCCTCCTCGGTGAGTGGCACGAAGCCCCAGTTGCGCTCCCACGAGGCGTTGTAGACCTCAAGAAAGCGCGTGACCTCCTGTTGCAGGTCACGCTTACGGAAGTTGCGACAGACGATCCCGTGCTCGGACTCAAGGCGGTCGGCGGCCTGCCAGATCGCCGGATGGACGTGCTCGCGTCCGGTGACGTGCAGGCTCCACATGTAGAGATCCATCGCCTTCTCCATGCCGGCGTCCTGCTCCAATAGGCGCTGGTAGTAAGGGTGGTGCCACGGGCAGAGGATGATCGGCCGGTACTCGTGGCCGGCGATCAGCACGCCGATCTCGTCGTTAGTCGTGAAGTCCATCGGGCCGACCATCCGGTCGCGGCCCCGCTCACGCAGCCAGTTCGCTGCTGCGTCGAGCAACGCCCGCGCCGTGTCGGGGTCGTCCTCGCACTCGAACCACCCGAACAGCCCCCACTCGTTGCCCTGAAACTCGTTGAAGTTCCGATCGATGTGGGCGCTGACGCGCCCCACCGGCTGCCCATCGCGATAGGCGAGGAAATACTGCGCCTGCGCGTGCTTGAAAAACGGGTTCTTGTCCTGATCGAGGCGCTTCTTCAAGTCCATAAGGAGCGGCGCGACCCACTTGGGCTCGTCGCGATAAATCCGCCAGGGGAGCTTGATAAACGTGTTCAGCTCACGCCGGGTACGGACTGGACGGACTTCGACGCTCATTGTCCGTCCCTGGTCCCCGCCACCATCGGCGGCACACTCTGCATCGCCGATCGGTCAGCCCTGGGGGGCATTCGTCGGGCGTCCGTAGCGATCCTCGATACGAACAACGTCGTGCAGCTCAGGTGTCGAGACCTCGAGGATCACCGAGTCCTCCAGCGCCTCAATCGTATGCACGACATTCGGTGCGTTTCGCCATGCCGCGCCCGGCTCCAGCACGCGACGGCGCATCGTCTCGGCGCTCTCGCCCTGTTCGAGCAGCAGACTTCCTGACAGCAGGTAGTTGCTCTCATCCTTCTCGACGTGGTACTGAACAGACAGCCTGTGTCCTGCGCTGACGCGCAGGATCTTGCCCGCGTACCGATCCGTGTGCGCGTACCAGAGCTCGCTACCCCAGGGCTTCGTGACCTCGCGCGGCAGATCCTCACTCATCGGCAGAGCGTACCTACAGCTTGCTCGTTCCCGGCTTGCGGACTGTGCAGATGAAGTAGAGGCCGAGTTGGAACCACTCGCTTTGCACCGTCTGGGAAAGGCTTGTGAGGTCTTCCCACGGTCGCGAGTAGGGGTCTCCAGGAAAGATCGTCGCTATCGCCTCGCCGATGGGTCCCAGCAGCCGGCCGAGCGGGCTGGCTGGCAGACCGGCGTCCATGATTACGAGGCGTCCGTCGGGGCGCAGCGCATCCCAAGTCTTCTGGAGCACCGTCTCGCGGTCGGGAAGCACGGAGTAGCTGAGACTGAACAGCGCCGCATCGACTGGGCCTGGAAGGGTGAGTTCGGCGGCATCATGTTGAAGTAGGAGAACGTTTTGGCGGTGCTGGCGTGTGACCCATTGTTGTGCGCGGGCGAGCATTCCGCTCGATGCGTCCACGCCGATCACCTGGCCGTCGTCGCCGACGGCATCGCAGAGCAGTGGCAGGTTCCGGCCGGTGCCACAACCGACCTCAAGGACCGTCTCGCCGGGCCGCAGGGCGAGTCTCCGCACCGCCTTGTGGCGGAGGCGGTGGGGCAGCAGGATCGTGATCTCGGCGACGCGATACCAGCGCGCCATGCGGTCGTAGCGCCTTCTGACCTGCGGGAGCGGCTGACGCACGAAGGTAGACCGGGCCATCAGTCGATCATCCCATGAGCGGCGTCAGTGGAGTTCGATCGCGCGACTGACCGCGTGAACACTCTGCCGGAAGCTCAAGAGTGGGCTGCTCCGTTGGGATCGGTGGGTCGGCTCTGTCGAAGTTGGCTCATGGTGAACAGCGAGCGCAGGTCAAGGCCCTCGCCGGCAAGGTTCTCCCGGCCGCCGGCCTCGCGGTCGATCACGCACAACACCGCCGAGATATCGGCCTCTCGCGCTCGCAGCTCCCGACACGACTCGATGACCTGCCCACCAGAGGTCACGACATCCTCGATCACGGCGACCCGACGAGCTGTGATCTCGCCGCCCTCGGCGAGGCGACACGTCCCATAGGTCTTGGCGGTCTTGCGGACGAATACGGCCGGTAGGCCGCACACCTGGGAGGCGACGACGGCGAGCGGCACGCCGCCCAGCTCAAGCCCGGCGAGCACGTCCACGTCGGCGGGCAACAGCCCGACCAGCTCCTCGGCGATCTCGCGCAGCAGGTGCGGGTCAGACTCGAATAGGTACTTGTCGAAGTATTCCTCGCTCACCGCACCTGAGCGCAGCCGAAACTCGCCCGTGAGACGAGCACACTCGTAGATGCGGGCGGCAAGCTCCGCCGGAGGCTCAGGCATGGGCAGCAGCTTATTCGCCCGTCTCCGGGCGTCCACGCGGTCAGTCGCGCGCGGCGGCGGGTGGCCATGACGCGCCGTGGTCCTCGGCCTTGCGCTCGGCCTGTGCCATCAGATCGGATGGGCGTATCCCGAGGGTGCTCGCCAGCGTTGCCACCGCCACGATCGTCGGGCGGCGCTCCGCGCGCTCGATGCCGCCGATGTAGTTGCGATGCACGCCGGATTCGAGGCTGAGCAGCTCTTGGGACATTCTGCGCTGCTCGCGTAGGTCGCGGAGGACTTCTCCGAGACCTACGAGGAGTGGGTCGGGTGCGGGCACGGGACAGCACGTTGCACTCCAGGCGTGTTAGGTTCTACAGCCCAATCGTGTTGCCTCGCTCACGGCTATGCCAGCTCACGGGATCTCATCGAACAGCCGCCCGGCGGGCACCTCGAGCGCTTCGGCCAGCAGTACGATCGTGGGGAAGCGGGGAGCCCGATTGGCGCGCTCCATCTTTGAGATCGCCGTCGTGTGCAGGCCGGTCGCACGCGACAGGTCCTCCTGGGACCAGCCACGCTCTGCACGAACTGCCTTGAGGTTGGCCGCGAAACGCTCCAGTGGGCTCACGGCGAGTAGCTTCCGTGCGCTAGCCCAAGAAGCCAAGAGACATATCGTCAACCTTCGGTTAGAGTGCACCGAATGAAGCCGGCCCTCTGGACCCATGCCTAAGCGCAGGCGAGAGGACGACGAGGAGCCGGCGTGGTCGGTTCCCAGCCTGCGTGAGCCGCGCTACTCACAGTCACTGGAGCGTGGGCTGGCAATCCTCGTCTGCTTCAGCGGCGAGCGTCCCGTATGGGGCATCGCTGACCTCGCGGACGAGCTAGGGATGAGCCGTTCGACCACGCATCGCTACGTGATAACGCTGGTCGCGCTCGGCTACCTGGAGCAGGGCGCCTCGCGCAAGTACCGCCTCGGGCTGCGCGTCACCGACCTGGGAATGTCGGCGATGAACTCCACCGGCCTGCGCGAGCACGCGCGCTCCTACCTGGAGGAGCTGCGAGAACGCGCGAGCTACACGGTTAGCCTCGCAGTGCTCGACGGGTCAGACATCTTGTACGTCGATCGCGCACGCAGCTTTCGTCGCGGGCAGGGCCAAGCCGACTTGGGCCTCGCCCCCGGGTCGCGGCTGCCGGCATACTGCACCGCGCTAGGCAAGGTCCTGTTGGCGTACCTGCCCGAGGAGGAGCAGCGCGAGCGACTGGCCGAGATGACGCTGACCAAGCGCGGCCCGAACACGATCACAAGCAAGAGAGCGCTACGCGACGAGCTCGATCAGGTGGCCGAGGCGGGGTTCGCCGTCAACGACGAAGAGCTCGCGCCGAAGCTATATGCAATCTCGGTGCCGGTGCGCGACGAGGCCCGCGGGGTCATCGCGGCCGTGAACATGGTCGCGCACTCCTCGATGATCCCCCTAGAGGAGTTGGTCGATGCGCTCGGTCCGCACCTGGTCTCTACCGCCGACCGTATCTCCGCTCGGCTGGGCTACCGCCGTGACGACGAGACCGCGAGCGGTAAGTCAATATAGGCGACCAATATGAGGAGAGCTATGCGCCGTAGACCGACACCAGCCACCCTCATCGCCGTCGTGGCGCTCTTTGTCGCGCTTGGTGGGACGGCTGTCGCAGCCAGTCGGTACATCATCACGAGCACCAGCCAGATTAAGCCGAGCATCCTCAAGGAGTTGCGCGGGCACGCGGGCGCCACGGGACCAACTGGAGCGACAGGACTAGCCGGACCGGCCGGTGCTACAGGCGCTCCCGGTCCAGCGGGAGCCACAGGCGAAACAGGAGCCACCGGCAGAGAAGGGGCGCCAGGCAAAGGAGAACAGGGACCTCCGGGCGCGCCGGGAACAAGCATCGTTGCCCGCGCTCGGAGCGTTGGCGCGGTCAGCAGCGCAACCGAAACGATGACTGCCGATCCACTTACGGGAGGAACGTGGACTCAGGCTGCCAACGAACTCGATCAGTTGGTTCTCCAGCTTAAGGTCACAGTGCCACCCGAAGCAGAATGTACCCACAAAGTCGGCGGCGGATTCGCTTACCCGCAAGGACACGCAACAATCCAGGTGAACGGCAAACAACAAACAGAAATCGACCTTGCTGCGAGCCAAAGCGAACAGACGGAGACCATCGAAGGCTCGTCATGGCTGTTCGAGCCAGGTAAAGAAACAAGTCAAACACTCACAGCAGAAGTGACGGACGAGTGCGGTGCAGGTGGCGGCAACAGCGGCGGCCACTTCAAGATCGACTCCATAAGCATTGACGTGTTGGGTGCGCGTTAGCAAGATGAATGTTGCCGTTAGTGTCAGAGCGACCATGCGTAGGTTGGTCGCACTGCTGGCCGGAGCCCTGATCGTGCTCGCGCTTGGGCTGGCTGCACCTGCACTCGCTCAGGCCGACTCTATCGAAATCTCGACTAGTGCGAATCCGACGCAGGGCGAGCCGGTGACGGTCACGGTGTCTGGAACCACCGAACAGGCCCGCAAACTCTATGTGTACGTTTCGTCGGAGTACACGTTCTGCGCGAGTACCCCGTACAGCGAGGCCAACAATTATGGCGCGTCTCCACTGTCGAGTAGCAGCGGCGACCCAATAAGCGCAGGCAGCTTCAGCAAGGCATACACCTATACGCCGGCCACGGCGAACACGAAATACCAGCTCTGCGCGTACATTGATAACGGGTCGTCAGAAACACCAAACGCCACGGCAGAAGAATCATTTACCAGCCTCTTGCCGTCCGGCAGCGTTGGCATATCGACCAGTGCGAGTCCCACCCAGGGCGAGCCGGTAACGGTCACGGTGTCTGGAAGCACCGAACAGGCCCGCAAACTCTATGTGTACGTTTCGTCGGAGTACACGTTCTGCGCGAGTACCCCGTACAGCGAGGCCAACAATTATGGCGCGTCTCCACTGTCGAGTAGCAGCGGCGACCCAATAAGCGCAGGCAGCTTCAGCAAGGCATACACCTATACGCCGGCCACGGCGAACACGAAATACCAGCTCTGCGCGTACATTGATAACGGGTCGTCAGAAACACCAAACGCCACGGCAGAAGAATCATTTACCAGCCTCTTGCCGTCCGGCAGCGTTGGCATAGCGGTCAGTGCGAATCCGACGCAGGGCGAGCCGGTGACGGTCACGGTGTCTGGAAGCACCGAACAGGCCCGCAAACTCTATGTGTACGTTTCGTCGGAGTACACGTTCTGCGCGAGTACCCCGTACAGCGAGGCCAACAATTATGGCGCGTCTCCACTGTCGAGTAGCAGCGGCGACCCAATAAGCGCAGGCAGCTTCAGCAAGGCATACACCTATACGCCGGCCACGGCGAACACGAAATACCAGCTCTGCGCGTACATTGACGAAGGCTCCTCCGCTACCCCCAATGCTACCGCCGAAACGAGCTTCAACACCGATCAGCCGAGCAAACCGACTGGCAGCGGCGAAGGGACCGCCGGTGGCGGTGGCGGAGCATTTGGCCCCTCACCGAGCGAAGCACAACAAAAATTGGCGGAATACCTCAAAGGCGTCGCCGAACGAGGACACTGCGAAGAGCTGTCGAGCGAATACCCATCATCCTCAGTAGAAGCATGTAAAGCAGACGAAGCCGCGATCCACGCGACGCAAGAGGCCAAAGAAGAAAAGGAAATCAAAGCCGAGGAAGCCGTGCTTGCTGCAAAGAGAGATGCCGCCCACAAACGACCCGTCAGACACCTATCCGTAAAGGCCGTAGCGCACAACGGCCGGACCAGCAGCAGTCCCGGCTATACCAACTTCGATGTGACGACCGCCCCGTACGCATATGTGACGATTCACTTGAGCCGCTACGGTCACCGAACCTACAGCGTGGAATGGGGTGAACACGACACCGAACGAGCTCTAAGGATCAACTGGAGCTGCAAGAGCCCCGGCGGGCTCTACCACTACGTTGTGACCGCACACACCAATGTTGGTCGCACGCTCACGAGACGCGGTACGTTCGCCCCGGTAAGCGTCGCGTTTTGCCACGAGATGGAGCAACGCGAAGCTGAAGCGAGAGAACGGCACGAGCGCGAAGTGACCGAACAATATGAACACGAAGCGCACCAAGAAGCAGAACAGCACCAAGAAGAAGTCCGGCTCTACGAAAAGAACTGCAAGGCGCTCGGCGGAACGCCCGTGCTCGTGGAATACCCTGGCGGTGAGCAGTATTATCGCTGTCGGGCGCCGGGTGGAGGAACTATCCCTGGCGTCCCGTACTAACATTCGTATCGGGTTCGTCGGGGTGATCCACTGATGCTTTCGCTTCGCATTCTGGCGCTTGGCGTAATTGGCCTTGTGTTCCTTGCTGGGTGCGGCGGCCACAGCGGTCTAAGCAGTTCCTCCACTTGCCTCGAATGGGGGAGTGCGAGTGCGAAGGAACGGGACGCCTACGCGCCCGGCGCCGTAGCGCCCGAAACGGTTACTGAACACCAAGGCGGCGAAAACGAAAGACAGTTTGGTCCCTCAACACATCTAACTGAATCAGAACCCGCTCAGAAGATTACGCATGAATGCGAAGCTGGCCGGGCGACCGGATCAGAACCTCACAGTATCGGGGAAGTCCATTGATCCGCCAAATCGAAGGAGAGCAATGAGACATTACCTCGCGGCTTCGACGGCTGTGATTCTTGCAAGCGTCATTGTGTTGCTGCTTGCCGCGTCGGTCAGCGCCGACCCTCGATTTCACGGAGGGCGCGTGTACGTCGCGTACGAAGCGTGTACCGGCCGTCTGTACCGTCCAGCTAAGATCACGCTCGCGTGCGGTGACGGCGGTCTATGGGCAAGCAACATCGTCTACCACAGGTATGGCGGGAGCACAGCCACAGCGACCGTCGAGATCCACACCCACAACTGCTTACCGAATTGCGCGGAATCGGCCTTTCACGCATTTCCGGGCACGATCACGCTCACCGATGTGGTTCGCTGCGAAGGAACCCTTTACTACTCGCGTGCGCGCTATCGATTCACAGACGGTGCTCCATACGGGGAGGCGTCGTCAGGCACGGCACCCATCGAGCCATTCGAGGAAGACGGAACGATGATCCACTGCTCGGCAGTGCTCGGCTAAAGCATCATCTAAGTCTGTCCGAGTAGCTGCCGGTAGATCAGCCGCGTCTCGCGCGCCGGCTCAAGGCCAAGCTCCTCATCGAGGGAGCGTGTGAGTTCGTCGTAGCGGCGGGTGATCGACTCGCGCAGCCCGAGTGCATGTTCGGCTTGGAGAGCGAGACGCCAGCTTGGCTCGTGCAGTGTGTCGAGGACGATTGCCTGCTCGGCCATCTGCAGCGCGCCGCGTGCGTCGCCGCGAGTGAGCCGCACGCGGCCGACGCGCTCAAGTAGGTCGAGCAGGGTGGCGCGTAGGCTGCGTATCTCGCCGTCGGCCCAGAGGTAGTCCGAGCCTTCGAGGGGTTCGCCGCGCCAGAGCGCGAGGGCTCTTTGGTGGGCTTCGGGGTCCGCGTCGTCGCTGCTTGCCGCTGTGAGGAGCAGGTCGAGGTCATCGAGGTCTACCCGCACCTTGGAGCGGTCGAGTTGGTAGCGGTTGGCTTGGTGGACCCAGGCGTCGCCGATGGCCTTGCGTGCCTCGGTGACACTCTGCCAGAAGCGGGGTCGCGTGCGGGCGGGGTCTTGTGCGGGCCAGATTGCCTCGATCAGCTCGTCGCGGCTGGCGCCCTTGGGGTGAAGTGCCAGGTAGGCCAGCAGCTCGTAGGTCGCTGCGCGCTTGATTCGCCGGTTGAGCCCGTCGATTGCGAGCGGGCCGAGTACGGCGATCGAGATGGTCCGGGAGTCGCTGTCTGGCTGAGTGCTGGTGTCGGCGGGTTGGGAAGCTGGCGAGGATGAGGAGTTTGGCGTTGTGGGGCTCTCGGCAGTGGGCGCAGGGATGGTCAGGACGTAGCGGCCGTAAGTGGCGGGTCGGTTTGCGATGGGCGACGGGCCGGATCGTCGGCTCGGCAGGATGCCTGGTACTCGCCTCGCTGTTGGCGTGAAGCTGCGCAGCGCGCCGATGAGCACGACGACCGCGAGACACGCGGCGAGCAGCCATGCGAGGCAAATCACGACCTGTTCCACCTCGCTTACGGTGATGGGGCTCGTGAGCGACCCGGATAGGTGCGGCAATGCGGGGAGGGTGAGGCCGAGTCCCGCGATGCCGGCCAGGGCGAGTGCGGCACGGGCCGCCGCCCAAATCCGGCGGGCTGTCACGGGAGGGCGTCTCATATCAGGAGCGCCAGGACGCTTCCGGCGGCCATGAACGGGGCCATAGGTAGCGCCACGCGGAGCGCCATCTGTCTGTGCCGGAGAGCGAGCAGCACAGCGATCACGACGGCTAGCTCGACTGCGAATAGCAGCGCTCGCGGTGTCGCGCCGTGTAGCCCGCAGAGCATGAGCAGCGCGAGCTTCACATCGCCCATTCCGATCCACGCCGGGCGAGCGAGCGCCGCGACGAATAGGAGCAGGAGAAGGGTACCGCCACCGATCAGGCTGCTTACGCGCAGTCCGCCGAGGAGGGAGAGCGTCGCGCACGCGATGGTGGCGGGCAGGAGGACGCGGTTGGGGATTCGGTGCTCACGCAGATCGTCGCGGACGATCACGCCGAGCGCCGCGCCGAGTACGGCGAGACGCGCAATCGCGATCGGGTCGAGGCCAAGGCTGATGCCGACTATCAGGAACGCGAGCGCGCCTGCGACTGCGGATATGACGGGTGCTGGTTTCATGGTTGGCGTGGGGCTGCGGTCGCGTGGGCGGAGATCGTCAGCGAGTGAAGGCCGACGATTCCGAGCAGGATGGTGGGCACCGTGCGGGTGACTGTGACGGTCACTTGGCCGGTGGTGGCGGTCGCTTGGCCCGTTGTCGAGGGATTCGCGGTGATCGTTCGTAGCGCTTCGGTGCGCGCTCCCGTGGGATTCAGCTCGAGATGCCCGGCGTGCAGTTCGGGAATGTCGATGGCCTGGCTGCCCGACAGCGCGGCATCGTCGGCGATCGAGGTCAGTTGCCGGCGCACGAGGAAGGCGTGACCCACGTCCACGCCCAAGCCGATGACCATGACCAGCGCGACTGAGAGAAGCAGACCGCCGATCAGGACCGAGCCTCGCTCGCTGCGTAGCCGAGGTCGCACAGGACGGGTCATTGCGCCGGTTCCAAGATGCTTCGGTAGCGGCCGACGGGAGCGCTCGCGCGGGTATGCACGACGATTGTCCCGAAGTGTCCGAGGAGGGGCAGCGTGCCGATCGGAACGCTGGTGGTGACTTGGGCGCTCATCACTTCGCCGCGTGCGTAGGTGCCGGTGAGACTCAGCGTCGGCGGTGTGGGCGATCCGGGCTGTTCGCGTGCAAGCGCTTCGCTGGCGGCGGCATGAGCCGCCGAGGGGCTGGGAGCTTGAACCGCAGACTGCACCGCGTCGCGGGCGGCCTGCTGGCCGTCTACCTGGGCAAGCTCGATCCGGGCGTATAGAGGCACCAAGAACATCAGGGGGATGAGGACTGCGGCGAGCAGCAGAACACCGCTGATAATCGCCGCTTCCCCGCGCTCGTCCCCGAGCCTGCTTATTAGGTGGCGGCGGATCATTCTTCGTCTTTCGGGTAGCGCTCCAGCGGCTCGCTTGCCGTTGCGGTGATCGTCGGGAGCATCAGATCGACGCCGGGAAAGAGGTGCGGGGCCGATCCCTGTACGACGACGGTCACGACGCTGGTATTGCTGTGCGCGGAGGACCGAAGATGTGAGCCCACGCCCCCGGCGGCTGCGAGCACAGCATCGGCGCGAGCGATGCCCGCCCCGGTGCCTTCGCTGCTGGCCGCCTCCACGCCATCCTGCGCCGCCGCGTGAGCGACTGACCCGGCGTGCGCGAACATGAGAGCTTGGACCCCGAGCCCGATCGTGAGTAGCACCAAGCCCAGCGCCAGCAGTCCCGAGATGAGCGTGTCACCGCGCTCTGAGATGAGCCGTTCCCGGACTGGCATCGCCGGCTGTCCCTTATTTCATTTCGTTGACGAGCTTCTGTCCGGCATTGAGGACTCCCGGCCCGACGATCGCGAGAACGCCGGTCGTGATTACGACGATGCCGATTGCGAGCACGACCCAGGTGACGACTTCGCCGCGCTCATCGCGCACGAGTCGCCCCTGAGTGATACCGAGCCAGATTTTGATGACGATGCCCATTTTCTTTGCTCCTTTCGCGGTTAGATCGTTTGGGCGAGCAAGTGGAGAAAGCCGTATGAGACCCACAGCACCACGACGGCGATCAGTGGCACCAGCGGAAGGTGCATCGCCAGGTGGGCGCGGTCGGCCGCGCGTTCCAGGTAACGGTTCTGCTCAGCGCGCATCTCTCGCGCCTGAGCGTGCAGAAACTCACCGTATGGGCTCTCCTTGGCGGCCAGTAGTTCGGCGAACCGCAGGAACATCGGCTCGCCCGTCTCCCGCGCGACGGCAACCAGCGCCTCGCGCTCCCCAAGCGCACGGTCGCGGCGCGCGAGTGAAAGCGCGCTCGTCAGCTCATCTCCGAGCACGCCCTCACAGTCCCTTGCGGCGAGCTCCAGCGCTTGTCTGAGGGACTGACCCGCGCGTAGCGATAGAGCCATCACCGCCAATGCCTCCGGCAAATCGAGAAACAGCGCCTCACGCCGTTTCTTGGCTTCCTCGCGCAGAGACAAGTCGGGAAGAAAGAAACCCACCACAGCGAGGACGAGCACGAGGAACCCCGGCGGAAGATGGCCGGCCAGTACCCCATAGGGAAACAGTGGGATAAACGGTACGGCGAACGCGAGCAGCGCCTTCTTGGCAAAGAACAGCCCCACACTGTCACCGTTACCGGCACGGCGCAGCCGACGCTCATAGCTGACACACACTCCCTCGGTCCATACACGCACAGGCTCGGGAAGGCTTCCTCCGCCAACCAGGCCGGCGCCCTGGACGAAGTGCCGGGCACCCTGAGCGGCTGCGAGCCGCACCGATAGAGCCGGGCGACGACGGGACAGAACATACTCACACAGCAGTAGACCGCCAATCAGGAGGCAGAGCGAGCAGAATAGAAGCGCTCCGTTCATCGGTTGCCATCCGGTCGTGTGCTTTGCGGCTCGGGCACCCGCCCCAGGCGACGCATCAGCAAGTAGCAACCGAAGATCAATCCACCACACAGCAGGGAGACGGCCGTGCCTGCGGTGGTGCGGTACGCGGCCAGAAAGCCCGGCGAGGAAACCCCGATCAGTAGGAGAATCACGATCGGGCTTACAGACAAGATCGCGGCTTCAAGACCGAGGCTGGCAGTGCGAGTACGCGCACGCTCGCGGGCTTCAAGGCGCTCTGAGAGCACACCCGCAAGCTCGCGCAGAACCGGCGCCAGCCCGCCAGTCGGCAGGTCGAGCAGCGCGGCGCGAAGCAACAGCGCAACGGAGTCGGTCGTGCGCTCCCCCGGCCGCCGTAGCCCGTCAAGCGCGCTCGCCAAGTCGGAGCCGCGCAGGCGTGTTCGGAACGCCGAGAAGTCGCCGCGCAGCGCCATCGGCCCGGAGTCGGCCACCAACGCGACCGCCGCCGGGAATGCCAACCCTGCCTCCAATGCGTCCGCCAACTGGCCGAGCACGGCAGGCCAAGCTCGCTCACGCTCGCGCCGCTGGTTCTCACGCCGAGAGCGCAGCCATGCAACCGGGGCGATGGTTGCGCCCAGCACTCCTGCGATCACAACCGCCGGCACGTCCACGATCCACCACACGAGCACGCCGGCCAGGAGCCCACCGCCACCAATGCAAACGAGAACCACGGCGGGAGACACGGACAGGTCGGCCCCGTCGAGCAATCCGCCCAGGCGCGACGCGCCCGTGGGCAGCGGGACTCGGACGCCAGTCAGGTGCAGAAACACCAGTGCCACGCCAGTAGCGAACACCAAGCCAAGCAGGAAGCCAGTCATCGTCCGCCCGCTCCCGTCAGGAATGCGCGGACCTCGCTGACCGGGTAAGAAATCGTTGTGTTCGTGGCACGGGCAGGCAGCGCGCCGCCGGCAGTTACCGGGCCGGCCGCCTGATAGGAGATAGTCCACTCGATAGCCGCCTGCACCTGATACCCGCTGGGGCCGCAGCTCGCGGAGACGTTCGGATCGTGTCCTTGGTCCCCCGGTAGGCAGCGAGTTTCGTAAACGTGGCTCACCGTGCCGGCGGGAGCAGAACCCGGACGGTATGGCACCCCGGCGCCGCCCGTCACCTGCGACCCGTCGCCGAAGCTCCACTGCACGGTGTCCGGGGCGGCGCTCACCGTTACGTGCTCGCCGTGCAGCGCCAATGACACCGATTGCGTGGTGGGCGCCGGTTCAATCCAGAACCATGAAGCCGCACCCGTCAACCCCTCGGTCCGCGCGGACGGGCTCACGGCGATTTTCCCAACACCCAGATTCAGACGACTTACCACCGTGGCCGCTATCACTTCCGGGTTTACTGCCGGACGGGCAGGCTGCGCAGGCGTGGCGGGCGCTGCTTCCCCTTCGCAGGTGTTGATGCCTTCGGTGAGATAAAAGCATTCCTGCCCTTCCGCCCCCACATAGCGATACGAACCGCCACCGAGCGCTTCACGCCCACCGCCCGAGCCCGAGGATGAGGACGCGCCAGCCGGGGCGCCACCTTCAGCGCTGACCGGACCGCCCGACGCTCCGCTCCCGCCAGGAGCCCCACCACTACCAGGGCTACCGCTGGCACCCGGCGTCCGGCTTGTGACGGTGATCGAGCTGCCCGCTTCGGCGCGGCCGGGAGTGACTTGCTGTGAGAATCGGCCGATGTTGACCGAAGCCGCATCGGCCGTGCCAACCCAACAGAGCGATCCGAACACGAGGCAAATGGCGAGCCAGTAGCTTGTCATTCGGGCTGTACCTCCCACACGATGAATTGCGGGGCTTGCCCTGGCCGATGCAGCACAACGCGGTCGCGTTCGTTGACCGTGGTTGTGTGCCCGCGCCGGCCGTGCATATAGAGCACGACGCGCTGGCGGTCTTGTACTTTCGCGGTGGCGATCGTATAGGACGGTTCGAGATGGATCGCGAGCACCTGGAAGCGTTCGGAGAGGGTCTGGACTTGAACACGCTGCTTCTGACGAGTGGCCGCCGAGGACGCCAGCGCAGCGAGTGCCGGCCCGCCCGTGGACTGTGAGGCCCAGGAGGGGATCTTGTTGTTCTGAAGTACATACAGAGACAAACGACCATTCGTGCTCAGCGCATTGCGCACGGCCTGTTCGAGAACGGCCGGCGTCGCTTGCCGCGAGGTGGTAGTCGCCTGTGTCGAGGCGACCGTTCCGGGCGCCTTACTGTCTCCGCATCCGGCGACGGCGAGCGCCGCTACCAAGACCGCCATTGTGGGTATAGTCACGCGTCTCATTGGGGTGGGGTGAAGCCGGCGGCTTCGAGGTCAGGGGTAAAGCTGGGTCCGGCGGAGGCCCATTGCAGATCGGGGCCGGCGCCGGTGAACAGCGGGTTGAGGCTCATTCGTCGGCCCTCAACTCCCGCGACCTCAACTATCTGGTCGATGCGGCGGGGCAAGAAGCGTCGTTCTCCGGTGTCGTAGCTGCGGGGTCGGTCGCAATGCACGATGAGGTCGATCTCGCGCAGCCAGTCAAGCGCCTGATCGCTCTCGATCCGTGCGCCGGAGGTCAGCGCGAAGCGCGCGAGATTGGTGATTGCGTGCTCGGCCGTTTCGCCGTGGACTGAGGTCAGGCCAGAGTGCCCGGTGGCTATGGCCCACAGCATCGCCATCGTCTCCGGGCCTCGACACTCACCGACGATGATGCGGTCGGGGTTCATCCTCAGCGCGTCCGAAACGAGGTCCTCAAGCGTCACCGCCGTCAAGCCATCTGCGCTCGCGGGCCGGGCCTCATAGCCGACACAGTTGGGCAGGACCGCCGGAAGGTGAAGCTCGGCGGAGGACTCGCACACTACGACGCGCTCGGTGCCGGGGATCGCACGGCCGAGCGCGTTGATGAGCGTCGTCTTGCCGGCCGAGACCCTGCCGGCGACGACGATGTTCTTGCCCGCGCGCACGGCCGCTGCGAGGAAGTCGGCGGCCTGCTCGCTCAGGAACTCCAATCCGACAAGCTCGTGCAGTGTCCCGGCCGCGAGGCGGAAGCGGCGGATCGAGCAGATCACATTGCCGTTTGAGGAGATCGGCGGGATCGCGGCGGTGAGCCGTGAACCATCCGGTAGCCGCGCCTCGACGCGGGGGGTGATGCGGTCAAGGCGCTTGCCCTCGACCTGCTCTAGCAGCCGTTCGAGGAAGCTGCGGACCTGGCGGTTGTCGGCAAAGACGACATCGGGCACCCGCTCGATGCGCTTCCCGTCGTCACGAAACACACGCTTGGGAGCGTTGACCATCCACTCCTGCGCGTACGGGTCGCTCAGCATCCGCTCGGCGAGAGTGCCCAGGCCGATGAAGTCATCGCGTAGGGACCGTGCGAGCGCTGCGTGCTCCTGCTCTGAAAACTCAGCACCGTCGCCGTTGAGCGCCTGGGCGTGGTAGGTGTCGATCTCCTGCTCGATGATGCGCTCGGTGCGCTCGCGGCCCTGCGAGCTTGTGAGGTTGACCTGCTCGGCCGCGAGGACCTGTTCGACGCGCAGCCGGACGGCCTCGGTAGCGTCAGGACGCATAACGTCGGGGGTAACTACCTCTGCCATACGACCTCCTCCTCATGGGTCTTTTGGTGGGGTGCGGCGAGGCGGTGCTTTCTCGCCTTTGGCGTGGGCGCCGGGGAGGGCAGGAACAGCTCGTCCAGAAGCCGTGTGAGCGCGCGGGTGTAGCCGCTGCGCTTGCGTGCCGTGGCGAGCGGTGTCCCGCGCCGTTGAGCCTGCGTCGCGGCGCGTGCGTCCCACGGCAGCCAGGCGTCCACCGTGACGCCTCGCTCTGCCAGGTGCGCGGTGATTGTCTGGGTGATCGCGCTGCGGCTCGCGCTGCCAGGTGCGCCGATCGTGTTGGCGACGATCCGCAACCGCTCCGGGGTGATGCCGAGCGTGCCGAGCAACAGGTCGAGCTGGCGCAGCCCGTGACGCAACTGGATATCCCGCGAGCCGAGCACCAGCAGCACGGCGTCGGCCACGATCAGCGCTTCGCGGTGTAGGCGCGCGGCGGCGGGGAGCTGCCCGTCCTCGGCGAGGAAGGCGCCCACGTCACAGACGGTGAGCGGGTATAGCCCGGCGAGGGCGTGCAGAGCGCCGGTCATCGCGCCGGGCTGGGCAAGCTCGGTGAGCGCGTGAGGGTCCGGTGGCCCGAGCAGCACCGAGGGCCACCCGTCGGCGTCTGTCAGCCAGCGCTCCACGAGCTCGCGCTGCACGCCGCCACCGTCGGCCGCCCTGATGAGTCCGAGCAGCGAGCCTTGGGTTGCGTCGGCGCCGAGGCGCACGTCAAGGCCACCGCCGAGCGTGTCCACCTCGACGAGCACCGTGGGCCAACTGCGGGCGGCGAGCGCCGCGAGCGAAGCGGCGCACTCGCTCGCACCGGGGGCGCCCTTGGCGCCCACCACGGCAAGGATGCCGCCCGTGTTCTCCTGCCGCTCGGGCCGTGACGGCGCTGGCGTGGCAGGAGCGGGTCGTGTCCGCGCCGCTGCTCCCCGAACAGCGGTGAGCAGCCCGTCGCGCGAGACGGCCGTGTCGATTGTCTTATCGACGCTCAGCGCGTCGAGGGCTTCGCGCTCGCGCTCGTCCAGCGCGAGGCCGACGAGACGGACGCCCGTGGCTTGCACGCGCGCGCAATGCGCCGCTGTCAGCCCCGATAGGTCCGGGGAGAGCAGGACCGCCTTGGGTGTTTCTTGTTCGACCGCTCGCTGCAACTCGTCGGCCTCCACAGCGTTTGAGAGGAGCAACAGCGGCGAGTCGGCGTCGAACAGCAGCGGCTCGATCTCGCGCTCAGCGAGCGGGGTCAGCGCGAGGATGACTGTCGGACGGTCGGTCATGGTGTGCTCCCTGCGGTTGCTTGCGGGATCGGCGCGGTGGACGCGCTTGAGCTTTCGAGCAGGAGGTCGAGCTTGGCGTCCTCGTTGGCGAGCGCGAGCGAGGAGGCGATCGACGGGTCGGTCACCGAGAGCGTGACGGGAACGGTCGTGGTGCTCGGGTCCGAGTTCGATGGCGCTTCGCCGATCGAGATGATCTGCAGTCCGCGGGCGACGGGCCGCGTCGTGGCTTGGCCGGAGCCGGCGCCGAAGGTCGCGAGCACCGTGACGGCATCGCCGGCTTGCAGGGTCGCCCCGGACACGTCGAACTCGGGGACCGCGAGCGTCATCGCGGCGGTCTGGGACTGCTGCACGGCGAGCGCGCCAGCGGGAAGCGGCATCCCGGCGGGCAGCGCAATTGAGAGACGCCGGCCAATCGTCTGCCCCATGTCGCGCTCGGGCACCATCGACGCGAGGATCGAACTATCCCCGGCGAGTTCGGCGGTTCGCAGGTCGCCGCTGGAAAGGACCGTCCCTGCGGCCAGGGCGTGCGTCGTGACAAGGATCGGGGTGCGTTTGGTGCTTGCGCTGTAGACACCCCAGTAGCCGATAAGCGCGATCAGCACGAGCACGATGCCGGCCAGGGGGAGCGGTTGGAGCTTCCGGCGCGCGCCCCCGGCTTCGGGAGGAGTGGATGGTGGTTTGGGCTGCTCGCGCGGGCGCAGGATCGGGCCGGCGCCGTTGCTCTGCTCGTGACCTCGACGGGGGATGGAGATGCGTGGTGGGTTCATGGGCCTATTCCTTCCTCGGGGCGCTGACACATCGCTGACACACGACTGACACGGCACTTACACGCCCGCCGTTGCTGGGCTTTTGAGGGACGCGCGCCCCGCGCGCAGGCGCTCGCCTTCCAACGCGATCCCTTGCTCGTGGGTCCTGAGAGGACGCCGGGAAGGAGCTGAACGCAGGCGCAATGGGGCGCACCGTCGCTGCTGCGGCGGCGTGTCTGCCAGCTCGCCCTGGAAACGACACGACGCATTGGAACTCCATTCCTCAACCGTCCTGATTACCCACTGATTCGGCTTTCTGAACATTTGCCGTGTAACGGGCGGTCAGCTATCTGTCAGCTCGGGGTCAGCAGCCGAGGGCACCTTCGCGTCATCCGACCGAAGGAGCCGCCCTATGAACCCCCTACCTGTGGACGTATTGGAGAGCGACTGGCAGCGTGAGCTGCACGGGCCGCTGTTGCGCGGCCTGTTTCGCGCATGGCAAGACACCGAGCCGGCGTTGTCGCAGTTCAAGGACCCGGCGACGCTGCTGCGATTCCTGCGAGGACCGGGGCGACACGCTGACAAGGATGCCGTCCTCTGCGCACTGTTGAGCCTCGCGCAAGGAGAGCCGATCGCGGGCCGCGTCGTCTTGGAGGCGATGCTTCCCGGCCTCAAGAAGCTCGCCGGGCGAATCCTGATCGATGCTCGTGAGCGGGAGGAGTTGTGGTCAGCGCTCATGGCCTGCGCCTGGGAGCGCATCCGAACCTATCCGGTGGAGAGGCGCCCTCGCAAGGTCGCCGCGAACCTGCTGCTGGATTGTCTGCGCGGGACGCTCGCCGCGCTGTCAGGCGCACGTCGAGATCCCGCTGCGCAGGCGTTCCCACCGCCGCACGAGTTGGAGGCCGTCCCGGTGTGCGAGGGCGATGTGGACGGGCTGCTCGCCGAGGCGATTGCGGCTGGCGCGGTTTCTCGGGACGAGGCCGAGCTGATCCTCTGCACGCGGATCGACGGTGAGCCGTTGAGCGATCTTGCTCACTCGCAGGGGGTGATGTTCGACACGCTCAAGCACCGTCGCAATCGCGCGGAGCGGCGCCTCCTTGTCTTCCTCGGCTGCCGGCCTGTCCCGCAAAGGGGCCTGAGACGACCTTTCTCTGTTGCTCGGGTCGCCGGTGTTGGGCCATTGGGTCTTGCCGGCGGAGACGACCAATCCAATCAATAAGGAGGTGAACGGGGCCTGATTTTCCCGCGCCGGCCCCGAGCGATCCATGTCACGCAGACTCGCCATAGCAATCGCTCTCGCGCTCGTGGCGGCGCTGCTCGTCCCTCAGATGGCAGACGCCGCGACGAGCCTGAATCAGGTGGTCGAAAACCTACGGACCTGGCTCATCGGCTTGCTGGTCGCGCTCGCCACGCTGCTGTTGACGGTAGGCGGCGTTCGTTATCTGCTCGCCGCTGGTGATCCAGGGGCGCTTGAGAAGGCCAAGGGCACGATCAAGGCCGCGCTTGCGGGCTATGCGCTCGCCGCGCTGGCGCCCGTGCTCGTCACGGTCTTGCAGCACATCGTCGGGTGAGACCACGCCTGACAATCCTTGGTGCGCTGCTTGCGCTTGCGGTGCCGCTCGCGGCTGGTGTCATGCCGGCCGCTGCGGCACCCGCTACGCGGGCGCCGGCACATGCGGCGAGCGCGCCGGCCGCGTCTCCTCCGCTGCCGTCAACGGCGTTGGAAGGTGCGACGCAGGAAAGCGGCGGCATCGAAGTCGGACCCTCCCTGCCTACTCCCTCCGCACCTGCCAAGGGCGGCGAAGTCGAAGCCGGCAAGGCGAGTCATCCCGGCTTCTTCGATGTCGGCGGGAAAATCGAGGCGGCGATCAATGAATGGTTCGCGTCGCTCGTCAAGGACGCGCTGAATCCGGCGATGGTGCTCGTCGGCCGGACACTGCTCTCCACGCCGCAAATCGCCGGGGAGTCCGATGTCCGCTCCTATTGGGACCTGTCGGTCGGGGTCGCCGACTCGCTGCTCGTGCTCGTGGTGATGGCGGCGGGCGCGCTGGCGATGGGCCACGAGACGCTGCAAACCAGCTACGCGGTCAAGGACCTGCTTCCTCGCCTAGCCGTTGCCGGGATCGCGGTGAACGCGAGCCTCGCCATCTCCGGGCAGATGGTGAACATCGCCAATGTCCTCGCGTCGGGCTTGCTCGGCAATGGGGTCAACCCCGAACAGGCCGGGAACACGCTTGAGCAGCTGGTCCTGCACGCGATCACCGACGGCGGAATCTTCCTCGTGCTGCTCGGGTTGGCGTGCGCGGTGCTCGCCGTCGCGCTGCTGATCCTCTACTTGGTCAGAGCTTCGCTGATCGTGCTGTTCGTGTGCGCAGCGCCTCTGATGCTGCTCGGCCACGGGCTGCCGCAAACCGAAGGCATGGCGCGCCTGTGGTGGCGAGTGATGCTCGCCTTGCTCGGCGTGCAAGTCGCGCAAGCACTCACCCTCGCCGCGACCGTCCACGTCTTTTTCGCGTCGGGAGGACACAGCCTCCTGGGACTTGGAACAGGTGGGAGCCTGATCGACCTCCTGCTCGTGCTGTGCCTGTTCTGGGTGCTGCTGCGGATTCCGTTCTGGGCGAAGGAGCTGGTAGGCACACGCCGCTACGCCTCGCCTACAGGCCGCATGGCAAAGACCTATGTGATTTATAAGGTCGTCAAGGGCGCGATCGGCGGTGCGTTGTGAACCAGCGACGCATCCGGCTGCCCGCCGACGTGGAGATGGAGGACCGGCTGGCGTGGGGTCTCACAGCCCGTCAGCTCGTGATCCTCGCCGTGACCGCACTTGTCTGTTACGGAGTGTTTGCGGCGGTCGGCTCGGCGTTGCCGATCCCGGTCGCGGCGGCGCTCGCGGCACCGCTCGCGTTGGTTGGCGTAGCGCTGGCGCTTGGACGCCGCGACGGACTCTCAGGTGATCGGCTCGCGCTCGCCGCCGCCCGGCATCTCACCCAGTCACCTCGGCGTGTCGCCGCGCCTGACGGGCTCCCGCCGACGCTGGCGAACGCGCCCACTCAGCCAGGCGTGTCGTTGCTGCGGGTGCCAGTGAACGCGATCCTGTCAAGCGGGGTCATAGAGCTTGCTGACGGTACAAGCGCGCTGCTGCTCACGGCGAGTAGTACGAGCTGGGCGCTTCGCTCTGAGGAGGAGCAGGCGGCCTTGGCCGAGGCATATGGCAAGTGGTTGAACAGCTTGGTCGAGCCGACCGCGATAACGATTCGCTCAGAGCCCGTTGATCTCACAGAGCGCGCAGACGCGATTGAGCACGCCGCGCCAGGACTCCCGCACCCCGCTCTGCGGCGTTGTGCTCACACCTACGCACAGTTTCTCTCCGAGCTCGCGAATAAGGGAGAGGGGTTGCGTCGTCGCCAAATCCTGCTCGTGCTGAGCAGCCGTAGCCGCGAGCGCGACACAGCCAAGGCCGATCTCGAGCGGCGCGCGAGCGAGACGACGGGACTCCTGCACGCAGCCGGCGTGGAGCTGCACCCGCTCGACGGACACCAGGCGACCGCGCTCTTGCTCAGCGCGCTTGAACCACCAGGGCCGCCCGCCGGCTCGCAACTGGACGGAGTGATCCACCGATGCTGAATACCCCTCTCCCTCGTCTACGTGTGAAGGGCGCCCCGCCCACGCGCAACCCCGTCATCCCGGCGCCGGGGGCGGTCGAGGTCGAGCGCGACTGGATACGCACTGGAAACGTGTGGCATCGCAGCCTCGCCGTCGTCGGCTACCCGCGCGAGGTCAATCAGGGCTGGCTCGCGCCGCTGCTCAAGGCAGCCGGCGAGCTTGACTTGACGCTGCATATCGGGCCGATCCCGCCCTCGCTCGCGGCCGACCGGCTGCGCCGCCAACGCGCCCGGCTTGAGTCCTCACGTCGCCTTGACGCTGACCGGGGGCGCCTGTCTGATCCGATGCTCGCCGCTGCTGCTGAGGACGCCGACGAGCTGGCAAGCGCCCTTGCCAGAGGCGAGAGTCGCCTGTTCCACTCAGCTCTCTATCTGCGCGTGTCCGGCAGAAGCCGGGAGGAGCTTGAGGAGCGAACCGAGCGCGTCAAGGCGCTGTGTGCCTCGATGCTGCTGCATGTCGTCCCGGCAACCTTCCGCGCGTTCGACGGATGGCTCTCAACGCTTCCACTCGGCACCGACCGGCTGCGACTCAGGCGCACGTTCGATACCCCGGCGCTCGCGGCTGGATTCCCGTTTGCCTCATCCGATCCGCCGCTTGAGGATGGCGTGCTCTACGGGCTCACCGAGAGCGGCGCCCCGGTCTTGGTTGACCGCTTCGCACGGACGAACTTCAACTCGGTGGTGCTCGCCTATTCCGGGGCGGGCAAGTCATACGCGGCAAAGCTCGAAGCGTTGCGGCTGCTCTACCGGGGCGTGCAGGTTTTCATCCTCGACCCCGAGGACGAGTACCACTCGCTCTGCGAGGCAGTCGGCGGCGCATACCTGCCGCTGACCGGCCCAAGCAGCGTCGCGCTGAACCCGCTCGACCTCCCCACATCGAGCGAAGGATCGCGGGCGCTTGACGAGCGGATTCTGTTCCTCGCAGACCTCATCGAACTGCTGGCCGGCGGTCTCGACGGTGGCGAGCTTGCCGTGCTCGACCGTAGCGCCCGCGCCGCCTACCACGGCGCCGGGATCACGTCCGATCCCTCCACGCATCGCCGGGCCGCGCCGCTGCTCTCAGACCTTGTGCGCGCGCTCGAAGCGGAGAGCGAAACGGGCAAGCGGCTCGCCGAGCGCCTGTCGCCCTACGCGACGGGCTCGCACTCCTCGCTGTTCGACAGGCCGACGAGCGTGCAGCCCGACAGTCACCTTGTCTGCTTCTCAGTGCGCGGGCTGCCAGAGCGGATGCGCGCCCCCGCGCTGATGCTCACCCTCGACGCTATCTGGCGCTCTCTTGAGGGTCCGCTGCGCCGCCGCGTCGTGCTCGTCGATGAGGCGTGGGATCTCATGCGCGAGACCCCGAGCGCCACGCGCGAGGCACCCGGCGCACGATTCCTGTTCCGGCTCGCAAAGAAGGCCCGCAAGCGCTGGACCGGGCTAACGACGATCACCCAGGACCCCGGCGACTTGCTCGACTCCCCGCTCGGGCAGGCCGTAGTTAACAACGCCTCTCAACACTTCCTCCTGCATCAGTCACCGCAGGCGATCGACCGGGTTGGACGGGCCTTCGCGCTGACAGCCGGCGAGCGCTCCTACCTTTTGAGCTGCCCTCCCGGCCACGGACTGCTACTCACGGGCGAGCAGCGAATCCCGCTGGGAGTCAAGGCGAGCGCCGCCGAGCACGAGCTTGTCACGAGTGACCCAGCCGAGCTCGTGGAGGCCGCGTGAAGCGCGCCGCGCTCAGCTCGTGCGGGCTGCTCCTCATGCTGCCGGTGCTGTTCATCGCGGCGGCCGTCGGTGTTCTCGGTGGCGGCTCGGGCGTGAGTCTCGGCCAGCCCGCCGCTGATACCGAACAGGTCGCGGGCATCCCTGCCGAATACCTCCAGCTTTTCCAGGCCGCCGGGGCGCGCTACGGCGTGCCGTGGACGGTGCTCGCCGGGATCGGAAAGGTGGAGTGCGACGACGGGCAGGACCCCGACCCGTCATGCAATCAGGAGGGCGCGGTCAACTACGCAGGTGCCGGCGGCCCGATGCAGTTCCTCGCCTCCACCTGGGCCGAGTACGGCGTCAGCGTCAACGGTGGTGGCCCGCCTGATCGCTGGAACGCGGCGGATGCGATCTTCACCGCCGCTCGCTACCTCAAGGCCAACGGCGCCCCACAGGAACTACAGCGGGCGATCTTTGCCTACAACCACTCCACCGCTTACGTGCAGGAAGTCCTGCGGTGGGCGTCCATATATGAAAGCCAAGCCGTGCCGAGCGCTCCGGCGGCAAGTGGCGCGGCTGGTCAGGCGCTCGCGTTCGCTCTGAGTCAGATTGGCGTGCCCTATGTGTACGGCGGCGAGAGCCGGAGCGGCTATGACTGCTCCGGTCTCGTGCAGGCCGCCTACCGCACCGCCGGAATCGGCCTGCCGCGCACCGCCCAAGAACAGTTCGACGCTGGCCCTCACCTGCCAGCCGGCGCGCAGCTACAGCCCGGCGACCTCGTTTTCTTCGGCACGAGTGACAGCGACGTGACGCACGTCGGAATGGTCGTGCGCTCCGGGGAGATGGTGGATGCTCCCCATACCGGGGCCTTCGTTCGCACCGAGCCATTCCCCACCACGATCGGCGCGGCATGGGGTGAAGACCTCTACCTCGGCGCGACCCGCCCCGGCGCGGATGGTGGGCAATGAGACACCGCCCGCATCATCCCGGCCGTCACCTTGAAGGGTTGCTGTACGAACCCGATCGGCCGCTTCACCAACTCCCTTCCCTCGCGCATCATGCGCTCGCCACACTTGAGCACGCCGCGCCGATCCTCGCCGCACTCCTGGCCGCGTTCGGTGGCGCGCGGCTCGTGGTCAATCGTGTCCAGCGCCGTCGCCTGGCACGCGAAGCGCGGCTGGTGACGATCGGCGTCCCGCCCGAGATCGACGCTGGCGGAGCGCTGCTCTTGTGGTCTGCTTTGCACGACCTTTTGCGGCCTCATCTGACGCGACTCCTTGCAGGCCAGCCGCACCTTGCGTGGGAGATAGCCGCCAGCGAGACGGGCACGGTCTTTCGCGTGTGGGTGCCCGGCTGTGTGCCACCCGGTTTGATTGAGCGCGCCGTCGCCTCAGCTTGGCCCGGCGCGAGCACCACTACCGAGCCCGCCAGCTTCGATGCCGGCGAGGGGCCGATCCGCGTCGCGTCTGAGCTTGTGCTCTCCGGGCCGGGCTGGTTTCCGCTCAATGCGGCAATGAATCCCGACCCGTTGCCGCTCATCCTTGGACAGCTTGCTGGGCTACGCGACGGTCAGCGTGCGCTCGTGCAGGTTCTCGCACGGCCGGCGACGATCCGTGAGCAGCGCCGTCTGCGTACCGCCGCGCGACGGTTGCGCGCGGGCATCCCACCGGGGCGCATGGCGCGGCTGCTCGACTTCCTGACGACTACTCGCGCGCCGACTCCGCCGAGGCACGATCCCACGATCAGCCCCGACGTGCGCGACGTTATGAACAAGAGCGCACAGCCGCTCTACCGCTGCCTCATCCGTGTGACTGTCAGCGCCGGCTCGCGCGGTGAAGCTCGCGGGCGCATACACGCGATCCTCGGAGGATTCGCGGCGTATGAGGGCAGGGTCGGACTGCGCCGCCGGGGTGTGCGCGACGCGCACACGAAGCTGCGCGACAGATTGATAGGGCGCCGCGCGTTCCTGGCCGGCGCTGACGAGCTCGCGGCGCTCGCACACCTTCCCGGCCAAGAGGCGATTCCGGGCGTCGTCATGGCCGGGGCGCGCGAGGTGGCGCCTCCGCCTGGCCTCCCGTCCACTGGAAAGCCGCTCGGTGTCGGCGCGAACGGCCGGCAGGTGAATCTCGCCGTGACCGACGCGCGCCAGCATCTGCACGTCCTTGGGCCGACAGGGGTAGGCAAGTCAACGCTGATCGCGCGAATCGTGCTCGCTGACTTCGACGCGGGCCGGGGCGCCGTGGTAATCGACCCCAAGGGAGATTTGATCGAGGACTTGCTTGCCCGCATCCCGCCGGGCCGGGAGAACGAGGTCGATTTGCTGGACCCGATGGATATGGCGCCCCCCGGCTTGAACATGCTGGACAGCCCCGACCGGGATCTCGGAGTCGATCAACTCGTGGGGATTTTCCGTCGCGTGTTCGAGCGGTTCTGGGGTCCTCGCACCGACGACGTGTTCCGCGCCGCGCTGCTGACGCTCACCGCCGCGCCGACAGCGACCCTTGCTGACGTTCCCCGGCTGCTCAGCGACACCGACTTTCAAGCAGAGCTGATCGCGGAGATTGACGACCCTGTTGGCCTCGGCTCGTTTTGGGAGTGGTATCAGGGACTCTCGGAGGGCGTGCGCGCTCAGGCAATCGGGCCGCTGTTGAACAAGCTCCGCGCGTTCCTGCTGCGCGGGCCGGTACGCGCGATCGTCGGCCAGCCAAAGACAACGCTCGATATCCCGCGCGCGATCAACGAGGGCCGTCTGCTGCTTGCCCGGCTGCCGAAGGGCACGCTCGGAGAGGACACGAGCCGCCTGCTTGGCTCGATGGTCGTGGCAAGGGTTTGGCAGGCCGCGCTCGCCCGTGCCGCCCTGCCGCCCGAGCAGCGCCGCGACGCCGCGCTGTACGTCGATGAGGTCCAGAACTTCCTCAACCTCCCCACGCCAATCCCCGACGTTCTCGCCGAGGCACGCGGCTACCGCCTATCGCTGTGCATGGCCCACCAACACCTCGGCCAGCTCACCCGCGACATGCGAGAGGGCATCGCGGCGAACGCCCGCACGAAGGTCTACTTCCAGGTAAGCCGCGACGACGCCGCGACGCTTGACCGCGAGGTCCGCCCCGAGCTTGCCGCGCACGATCTCGCGCACCTCCCCGTACACACAGCGGCCGTGCGTCTCTGCCACGACGGGCAGACGAGCAGCGCCTTCACCCTCACAACCGAGGCCCTGCCTCCCGACATCCCCGGACAGGCAGAGAACGTCAGGGCGGCGACACGACAGCGCATTGGCGTTCCCCGCGAGCAGACCGAGGCTTGGCTTGCCGAGCATCAGCGTCACCCAAGCTCGCCGGCCAACCGCCGCATCCGCCAGCCAGTCAACACCGGGGCTTCGGTTCCATCTTCGGGTCTACCTTCACTTCTACCTTCGGTTCTGCCTTCGGATTTAAGAACCGAACCCCCAACAGACAGTGAAAGTCCCGCAAATCCCCATGATCCGCCGCCGGATTCAACGAGTGACAAAGGTGGAGAATGAAAAAAGAGGCTGAAGGGCTCCGCCCCCGAAAGGTCACAGAGGCGCATATTGCCAACGTAGGTGGACGCCTGACCGAGCGTGATCGACAAATCGCCCTGGACTGCTACGAGCATCAAGTCCTCACGACCGAACAGCTCCACCGCCTCTACTTCCCGAGCAACAGAGCAACGCTGTACCGACTGGATGCGCTCTATACGCTGCGCGTGCTCGACCGCTTCCGCCCCTTCTGGCATCGAGGCCAGGGCAGCACGCCGTATCACTGGATACTCGATGAGGCAGGCGCCTACATCATCGCCGCCGAGCAACGCATCGAGCGCCGCGAGCTGCGCTGGCGCCACACGACCGCCCTCGCCATCGCTGCATCACCCACGCTCACGCATCGCGTCGAAACAAACGAGTTCTTCACCCGCCTCGCTCAGGACGCAACCGCAGCGCACGGAGCGCTAACCGAGTGGTACGGCGAGCGCACGACACACCACATGCTCGACGGCATCGTCAAGCCCGACGGCTACGGCGTACTCACTCTCCCCGGCCGCGCTCCGATTCACCTACTACTTGAGCTTGACCGCGACACAGAGCCAGTCGAGCGCCTGCACGAGAAGGCCACCCGCTACACACGAGCCATCCCTCGCAGTGCGCTACGTCACGCGGACCCGCTAACCCTGCTCGCCGTTCCGAGCGCCGCACGCGCCCAAACCGCTGCCGCTGCCATCGCCAGCACCGGAGCGCCGATCGCTGTCGTGGTCTGGACTGCTGAAAGTGACACGTCACCTCTCACACTCACACTCGCGGCGCGGAGTTAAAGAGGGTGACACGTTTATACATAAAAATGTGCGGCATCTGGTTGAAATGAGACGACACGGGTGATAGATGTATAAACGTAAATAACAAAAAGTGAGCCCGCGACGCGCCAACGCCCGGGCTCATGGACACGAAAGGATAAGTTTCGATGTCAACCAGAACTATATCGCGCCGACGCACCTTCTCAGACGCCGAGCGCACCGCATACCGTGAGACTAAGCGCGCTGAGGCGCGCGACGCAATCGAGCGCGCTGCGCGCGCCCTGCTCACTTCCGAGGGCTGGCGCAGGTGGGCTGAGACTCGCGCGACGTTCCACGACTACAGCATGAACAACTGCATGTTGATCGCCATGCAGTGCCCAGAGGCTACGCGGGTCGCGGGTTTCAAGGCGTGGCAGCAGCTCAGCCGGCAAGTCCGCAAGGGTGAGCACGCAATCAAGATCATGGCGCCTATGGTCGTCAAACAGCGCGACGACAAAGGCGAGGACGCAGACGAGACGATCACACTGTTTCGCGCCGTTTCCGTGTTCGACATATCGCAGACCGACGGAGAGCCACTGCCGGAACCTCCCTGCGAGCCCGTCACTGGCGACTCGCACGCGCCCTACATCGCCAAGCTGGAGAGCTTCGCGCGCAGCATCGGCTACCACGTCGAATACCGACCACTAGAGCACAGCGGCGGATTCTGCAAGGCAGCCGAGCGGCTGATCTGCGTCTCGACCAACACCACGAGCGAGAACGGTCGAGTACGCACACTCATCCACGAGCTGGCGCACGCGGTCGGCGTACCGACATACAAAGAGCACGGCCGCGCGGACGCCGAGGTCATCGTGGAGACAGCAGCCGTGATCGTCTGCCGCTCGATCGGACTCGACACAAGCGGCGAGGGCATCCCCTACATCGCAGGATGGGGAGAGGCTAACGACGTGGCAGCAATTCGCCGTTATGCCGAGACAGTGGACACGATCGCCCGCACGCTCGAAAGCGCGGTGGCGTAATGCCCGCCACGTTGAAGCGCGGCCGGCGCAAGTCATCGTGCCGGCTGCGCAAGATCGAGTGCTCAGACTGTGGCTACATCCTCTACGGGTCGGCCGCTGCGATCCGCACAGCAGGACTCCCGCAGTGCCCGTGCGGCGGGACGTTCACAGTGCCGCTGCTGCGCGACCTTGAGGCCATCGACCCGGACGGTTTCGAGCAGCTTCTCGCCACGCTCAGCCGCCGGTCACACACCCAGGTTATGCGAGAGCTCGGGTACGTCGATGCAATCGAACGGCGCGCACCACCACGACGCACACGACAGCCGCAATGCGCAAACGACGGTTGCAGGAAGTTCCGCGCGTATGGCGAGCGGTACTGCCCAACCTGTCTAGCCGAGTCCGCTCTGCCGTTTTAGGCGTTCGCTGGCTGGCGTCTCCCTCGCGGTCACGGAGAGACGCCAGCCTTTTTTCTCGTCGTTTGCTGTCCCGTTTCAGGGTCTCGCACGACCTTTCTGTGTTGCCCAGGGTTGCCCGCCGGCTCCATGAGCACTGACCAAAAGCGCAACACACTCTGGACGCACAAGGGGACCGGCGGGCGCCGTGCGCCTGTCACTCATCCCCACAACCCTCAAGACCGCTAATGCCTTTATCGCGCAGTACCACCGCCACAACCGACCCGTACCCGGCTGCATAAGCGTCGTCGGCGTCACCGACGGCGACGAACTTCGCGGCGTCGCCGTGGTTGGCCGTCCGATCGCACGCGCGCTCGATGACGGCTGGACCGCAGAAGTGCGTCGCTGCTGCACGGACGGCGCCCCGAACGCCTGTTCCATGCTCTACCGCGCCGCTTGGCGAGCCTGCAAGGCCCTCGGCTACAGAAAGATCATCACCTACACGCTGCCCGAGGAGGGCGGCGCCTCGCTGCGCGCGAGCGGATTCACACTCGTCGGGGAGGCAGGCGGCGGGCGCTGGAACCGCCCCGGACGCCCAGCAGCCGACACACACCCGACCGGCAAGAAGCTGCGCTGGGAGATGCCGATATGAGCCGGCCTAGATCGACAATGCGAGGCAGCGTCATGGCGCTCGTCGCGGCGAATCTTCTCGCGGCTTCAGACCTACGGCCTCGATCTACGGGGACCTGACCGCTGGGGCCGCGAGCCGGGGCCGAGAGTAAACTTTGGCGCAATGGCCCCACGACTATCCGGTCCTCGCGCGATCGGGATTACGCAAGCTCCCGACTTGCTCTCCGATCAACTCGCAAGCATCGAGCTCGATGGGCTTGAGGCACAGTTCGAACTGGAGGACGTTCGGGTCTGCTCGATGTCTCTCGCCCAGGCGGATGCGGGCTCGGGACGCTTTGAGCGGGCGTGTCTCAAGGACATTGATTTCGGAGAATCCAAGCTGCGAGCAGTTAAGTTCAGCGATGTGATAGCCGAGCGTATTGATGCCGCCAACGGCGATTGGGGAGGCGCGCAGCTTCGGCGTACACGGTTCAGCGACGCTCGACTGACCGGCCTCAATTTTGCCGAGGCGCGGATCGAGGAGGTGAGCTTCAAGGGGTGCAAGCTCGACTACACAAACTTCCGTCACAGCGCGATCAAGCAAGTGTCCTTTGAGGACTGCGTGCTCACCGGAGCGGACTTCCAGGGGACCAGTCTCGACGCCACGCTTTTCTCCGACTGCCAGCTCGTAGAAGCCGATTTCTCCAAGGCCAAATTGTCACTAGTCGATCTACGAGGCTCAGAGCTTGCGTTCGCGGGATCTGTGCTTGGACTGCGCGGAGCGATCATCGACCCGTTGCAGCTCATGGAGCTCGCTCGAACCCTCGCGCAGGAGCTCGGGATCACCGTCGAGGATGTCGGAGCTGAACTCACGCTGCGGGGGTAGATTGAACCGCGCAAACCGATGATGTATTCACGCTCATCGGAGAGGCAGGTGGCGAGCGCCGGAACAGGCCCGGACACCCCGCCTCTGACTCACACCCACTCGGGAAAGAAGCTGCGCTAGGAGCTTCTGACGTAGGTGCTGTCCCGTTTTGTGGCCTCGCGTGACCTTTCTCTTGTGCCCAGGGTCGCCCGCCGGCTCCATGAGCGCTGACCGATCAAGACACACACCCGCACCAACTTACACAGCGCGAGCCGGACGAGCTGATCGCCCGCGCGCGCGACGAACACAACCCCGTCGCCGTATGGTGTCTATTCAGTGGAGGCAACGACTCCACGGTGCTCGCCCACCGTTGCCGCGAGCACTACGACGGGCTCGCTTTCATCGACACCGGCACGGCCGTTCCCGGCGTCGCCGAGTTCGTCCACGACTTCGCCCGATGGGTTAATAAGCCGCTGCGTGTCCTGCACGCCGGGGACGCTTACCGCAAGATGGTTCTCGGGGGAACCGTCCGGCGTAACGGCACAGTCGAGCCCGGCCTTGGCTTCCCAGGGCCAGCGATGCACGGGCGCGCGTACGTCACGCTCAAGGAACGCCAAATAAGGGCGCTCCTGCGCGAGAGCAAGGTCGGTCACTCTCGGCGCGCTCGCGTGCTGTTTCTCTCAGGCATACGGCGCGGGGAGAGCCGCCGCCGCGCCAACCGTGAACCGATCGACCGTCTCAAAGGCACGTCCGCCGTGTTCGTCAATCCGCTCATCAGCTGGACGGACCTGGACATGCTCCGCTATCGCCGCCAACATCATCTGCCAGAGTCAGACGCCGCCGCGCTGATGCACCGCTCAGGTGAGTGCAACTGCGGCGCGTTTGCGTCTGCCGCCCAAGAGCGCGCGACGCTCAGGGCGCTTTACCCCGAGTTCTTCGCCTCCATCGAAGCGCTAGAGGCCGAGGCCGAGGCGGCGGGACTGCGCTGGTGCCGGTGGGGCGGATATGACCGCGACGGCAACCGCGCAACGGACGTGTCGAGGCAGGCGCCGGGGCTACTCTGCGAAGCCTGCGACAGCCGCCAGCAGACAGAGCCACCGTCCCGTGCCCCCACGAACTCGGGCAAGTCTCGACGTTCGCCCGACAGGCCGGTCCTCACGCTCATTCCCGGCGGACGCGAAGACTCGGGCACCCCCCGGCCGTCGGCCGATGAGCCCGACGACTCGCCGGCATAGTGCGCGGCAAGTCGCAGCATCGCCCAGCCACGTCCAGCGCTGCCCCGAGCCGGCGCCCTGGCGCCACTGCTGCCGAGATCGGGGGCAAACCCCGGCGCCGCCTGCCTGACTCGGAGAAGGGCGCGCAGGCGCCGTTGACGCTGCTTCCGGGCCGCACGCGGCCGATGAGCGGCGAGGAGGAGAGGCAGCTCATCGAGGCGTTGGCCGAGCTTCTAGTCGAGTGGATCGAAGCCCGCCCGGAACGGCTGCCAAAGAGCTTGAGAACCGGCCGGGGATGTGATCTAGATGGATGCTCCCGAGCCAAGGAGCAACCATGAGCAGCCGAGCATCCCTAGCACTCGCACCCGACTTCGCCGAGAGCGTCGAGCCGGTGCGGGTGGCAACCTACTCGCGCATTTCAACTGACGAGGAGCGCCAGCCCAACTCCCTTGAGGCGCAGCGCGTCCGCCTTGAGGCGTTCGTGAACAGTCAGCCCGAGTGGGGCATCGAGCGACGCTATGAAGATCAGTTCACCGGGACCGTGATCGACCGGCCAGCGCTGACCCGTCTACTCAAGGACGCGCGGCTCGGGCGCTTCGACGTGCTGCTCGTCTACCGCGTCGATCGGCTCGCGCGCTCGATTCGAGGGCTGGCGCAGATAATTGACGAGCTTGACCAGGCCGGTGTGATCTTCCGCTCGGCGACGGAGCCATTCGACACCGGAACCCCGGCAGGGCGAATGATGGTGCAGATGCTCGGCGTGTTCGCCGAGTTCGAGCGCGCGCTGATCGTGGAGCGCATCACCGCCGGCCTTGAGCGCAAGGCCGCGCGCGGCGGCTGGTGCGGCGGGCAGCGCCCCTACGGGCTCAACATCGCAGCCGACCGTGACAGCCTGGAGCGCAACTCGACCGAGGCGCCGCTCGTCCCGGTGATCTTCGATGAGTACGCGAACCGCAAGGCGGGCTCATCCGCGCTTGCGACCTGGCTGAACGAGCAGGGCTACCGCACAAAGAACGGGCGGCTATGGAGCAAGAAAAGCGTCCTAACCGTGCTTCGCAACCGCGTCTACGTCGGCGAGATTTACTACCGAGGCAACTGGTATCCCGCGCCGCACGAACCGCTGATCCCCAAAGAGCTGTTCGACAGGGCGCAGGCAATCCTCACCGAGCGCAGCGAGGATCGCTCAAAGCGCGCAGCAAACCCCGCCGAGTACCTGCTGAGCGGCCGGATACGTTGCGGGCGCTGCGGACAAGCCTATGTCGGCACCGCCGCGCACGGACGCAACGGCCGCTACACCTACTACACCTGCTTCACACGGACGCGCTACGGCACCAAGCACTGCGCCAATGACCGGCTCCCCGCCGAACAACTTGAGCAGGCAGTCACGCGCCGGCTCTGGCAGGTTCTGGACAACCACGATCTGATCGACCGCGCGATCACCGAGACATACGAGCGTCTGACCCAGCGCGAGGGCGAGCAACAATCCGAGCTGGCCGCGATACAGGACAAGCTCACGGAGACACGCACGGCGCTGGACCGCTACTTCCGCGCGTTCGAGTCCGGGACGATGCCCGAGGACACCTGCGCCCCGCGCATAGCGAGCCTCAGCGAGCAGGCCAAAGCACTTGAGCGCCGCGCCAGCGAACTCGCCACCCAGCAGGACGACGACGAGCAGCCCGAGCGCGCCAGCGCCGCCGACCTCGACTCGCTACGCGGCCACCTACGCGCCGCGCTCAACGACAGCAACCCCAAGCGGGTCAAGGGCGTGCTCCAAACCATGATCGACGGAATCCGCGTGGATGCACGCGATCACATCGAACCGACCTTCTGCGTACCTGCGGTTCGCATTGAGTCCGGTTATATGGAGCTAGCCGGACTCGAACCGGCGACCTCCTGGGTGCGATCCAGGCGCTCTCCCAACTGAGCTATAGCCCCGTGCAGCACTGCGGCGCGCGACCAAGTGTAGTGGCAGCGAAAGCCACGCAGCTTTGGGCCCGATTCGCGAGCCGACACTGAAACTTCCGGCCGCCACAAAAAGACGTTCGGTGGGCAAGCTATGGTTCGAGCGGCCATGGGTATGCTCGACGACGCAATCCGCGAGCACTTCGATCTCAAGCGCCGCCACGGCGCCGATCCCGACGAGGTTGCACGCGAGGAGCGCGCAGCGCTGGCTCCGCTGGTCTACGACGACCACGACCAACAGGCGCAGGAGCCGGCCGAGGCTCCCCGCGATGAGAACGACGACGTTCCGCTGCGCCACAAGCCCCTCGCCGCGCACGCCGACGCGGACGACCTCGCAAAGCCCGGTTCGACGATCGAGGCCGAAGAGACGGCCGAGATCGACATGCGCGCGATCCTGGGAGACGACGGTCTGGGTAAACAGGCAGCTAGCCCGGACGGGCCGGGCGCTCTCACCGCGGCCAGCGGCGAGAGCCGCGAGACAGCCGAAGCCGAGCCCACCCGCTTCGACGGCCAACTGGCGGCCTCGATCGAGGATGGCTCGCTGATCTGGGACGACCCCGCGCCGCGCGTTCGACGGCTCAGCCGACGTCCGGCACGCAACGGGGACTTCGATCAAGAGTTGCCCGCCGAACGATCGTTGCCCTAGACTCGGTTTGGCTTGGGGCCATAGCTCAGCTGGGAGAGCGCCTGCTTTGCAAGCCGGAGGTCGTGGGTTCGAATCCCACTGGCTCCATCGATAAAAGTCCTGCAAATCGATGGTTTCCGATGCGGAGTCCCGTTGGTTATATGGGCCAACGGGGCTCTTCGTTGGCCTAAACTTCTGTCGCTCAGAACCCGCTCATTTGCTGGGGAAACGAGTTTAGAGGTCGCCTGCTTGGCACGCAGGAGGTCGCTGAGTAGGAGTGCCGAGTCGGCCAAATCATGCGATGGAGCGGTTGGCTCGCTCGTTCAGGATCGCCGACAGCCGGCGCTCGGTGCTCGCTCCTGTAGACGTTTGCGGGGTGCAGCAGCGAGCGCTCCGGACGAGTGGAAGTCATCCAAGGCGGTCATCTCGGCCGTGGCGTGTTACCGGTCGCATTCGCCCCAGAGCATCGGCCTCGCGTTGCGGTTGAAGGTGTCCAGGAAGGCGCCGCGTCGAGGATCACGATGTAGTGATCCGGCTGAGTGGGTCAGGCGAGGTTCATCAGCCGCAAAGGCGTCTGGAGGGCGTCCTACTGTCTCAAGGTCGCTCGTCACCGCCCACAGAACTACGGAATCAGCAACGATTCGTATATGCGCCCAGACCTCGGTTGCCCCTCGGACGCCGCCTCGCTGTGACGCCAGCACGCCATGCGCACGACGCCGCAAGCTCGGCGCTCGGCTACCTCTACCAGTCGCAATGGCCGCTCGTGGAGCTTCTGCTACGCGGCGCCGATCAACCTGATGCCGCCATCACGGTCGAGCTGTACAACGACGTCGCCTGGGAGGAGAACGGAAGTCCGACTGAGCTGTTGCAAGTCAAGCATCACCTCAACAGCACGCGCAGCCTAGGCGACAAGGACGATGATATCTGGCGGACTATCCGTTCGTGGCTGGACGCAGGGCCGCCAGGCAACGGTTCCGGCCCCATCCTGACCCTGGTTACCACCGAGACCGCCCCCGACGGCACTGCCGCCGCAGCATTGCGTCCCGGCCCCTCTCGCAATCCCGATGTCGCGCGTCAGCGGCTCGAAGCCGCGGCGAACGAGTCAAAGGCGGAAGCCACCGATGACATTCGCAAGCGGTTTATTGCTCTGCCCGATCCCTGACCGGACAGTCTTCGTCGGGCGGATGCACGTCCTCGACGCCGAGCCGACCATCGGCGACGAACTCGATGCCCGGCTTCGGAGGGCGCTGTACCTGGTCCTCCCCAAGGACCATGAGACCACTTTCGTCGACCAGCTCTGGGGCTGGTGGCACCGCATCATTGTCAACCTGCTGCGCAGGACACGCGGCAACATCACCGCGCTCGACGTAAAGGCCCACGTCGATGAGTTGCGCAACGCGTTCGCGGGAGACAACCTACCCACGCTCGTGCGCCTTGACGACATTGACATCGACATCGAGGCGACATATGGGAGCCGACCCTTCGTGGAGCAGCTTCGGTGGATCGCGTATACCGCGGTCCTGCTGCAGAAGGCCATGATCGACTACTACCGTGCGTACACGCAGAGCGCGAAGTGGGTTGAGGACAACCTGGTTGGACTCGACGAGCTGGCAGACTTCGAGGCCAAGCTCAAGGACGAGTGGGAGCGCCAGTTCGAGTTCATGAAGATGAAGCTGCCCGACGGGGCCGATGAGCAAGCGTTGCAACAAGCGGGCCAGGAGCTTTTTCGCCTCGTCACAGAGAAATCCAGTATCCAACTGCGGGCGTACAACGAGCCGTTCTTTACCAACGGCAGGCTCCACGCCCTTGCCGACGACGGGCACGTGGGATGGCATCGTGACTTCGAGACGCGGCTTGAGACCCTTCTACTTGGGGGATTGGCATGAGTGAGTGGAGAGAGCGGCCACAGGTCGAGGCGACCATGCTGAACCCGGCTCTCCTCGCGGTCCTTCTGGCGAGCGCGGCTCACGAGTACGAGAAGGCCAAGGAGAAGAAGGAGCAAATGCCGTGGCCCCTCGGCTTCCTTGTGCTGCCGCTGGTCCTTCACCGTCCGACGCGCACGGAGCTGCCCAAAAATACCCGCACCCACCTATCCACTTGGATACGCCGACACCCGCTCCTGCGTGCCGGCTTCCCTGCGCGTGCCGCTGCGATGGTTCCCTTGACGCGCGAGGGCATCAGGTTCGGCTTGCGCGCGGGCGTGCTCGACATCGACAGTTCCACAATCCGCGGTGATGAGACGAATCAACCGGCCGGTGAACTCGGGCAGCTCGTCCGGGCCGCTGCCCTTGTCGGCCGATGGCTCGCCACGACCGACCAACCAAGCACAGCGTTCGCCCTCCTAGGCCTGGCACCCTGACGACATGCAGATTCTCGCGATAGTCTTGTACAACGCGGCCGGCGATCAGCGGGTGGTCGAGTTCAAGCCCGGCAGGCTCAACATCGTCACCGGCAATCCCGCGACCGGGAAGAGTGCGCTGCTCGACATTATCGACTACTGCCTCGGCCGCAGCACCGTCACCATGCCGGTAGGGCCGATCACCAAGACGGTCGCGTGGTACGGGCTCCTGGTTCAGCTCCCCGGGGGTCGCGCGTTCGTGGCGCGACCCGCTCCAAAGCCTGGAGCGGCTTCGAGCAGTCGCGCAATGCTCGAGATTGGTGGCGCCGACCTTGGGCCGCTCCCGTTCGAGCGGCTCGAAGCCAACTCCGACGCGGACACCGTCCGTGACGATCTTGGTCGCGCAATCGGCATCGGCGAGAACGCAACCGAGCCAGAACCCAACTCGCTGCGGCCCGGCTTGGAAGCCAACCTTGGTCACGCTCTGCTGATCTGCCTGCAAGGTCAGAACGAGATTGCAAACCGCTCGCTCTACTTCCACCGCCAGGGGGAGGAGGATGGCGCCATCGGTCGCGCCATCAGGGACACGCTGCCCTACTTCCTCGGCGCAGTGCCCCGCGACCAAGCTCTACAACGACAACGCCTTACCAACGCGCGCCGGGACCTGCGGCGTGCCGAGGCCGACTTGTCGCGGGCTCGTGCCGCGGACAAAGAGGTAGAGATCAGCTTGCGCTCAATGGTTAAGGAGGCGGAAGTTGCCGGCCTGCTCGATTCTGCTTCAAGCGACGGTCGAGCGGACATGCTCGCTGCACTGCAGTCAACGCTCACGGGTGCGCCGCTACCGACGGGCGACAACGCGGTCGCAGAGCGTCGTCAGCAGATGGAACGCGACCGCAGCGAATTGCGGCTCGCGTTGCGCGCGGCGGGCGAGCAGGCGGCACTACTCGACAGCATGGACGGCGACGAGCAGCAATACGAGGGCGTTGTCGGGCAACAGATATCCAGGCTCAAGAGTCTCGATCTGCTCGGCGACGTTGACTCGGACGACACGTGCCCGGTCTGTGCCAGTAAAACTGACGACGATGCGCGCGTCGATGAGCTGCGCCGCGCCGCCGAGGATCTCGCCGCTCAGCTCGCATCGGTAGAGGCAATCCGCCCCCGCCGACGCCAGGTGGCCGCGGCTAGCTGACGTGCCCAGGGACGTTGCGAACGCTGTGAGGTAGGTCCGGGCCTGCCGAGAGGCTGTGGGTGTCAAAGCTCACGACCTCAAGGAAGGCCCGGGATGCAACACGCTAACGCTCCGCTGACCGCGCATGGCAGGCTGCGCATGGTCCTGTTGGTTGAGGAGGAAGGGTTCACGTTGCAGGCGGCTGCAGCCGCCTGCAACGTGGCGAAGTCGACGTGCTGGGAGTGGGTGCGTCGCTGGCGGGCGGCCAGCGAGCCCGAGCGAGTCACGCTGAGCGCTCTGAAGGACCGCAGCTCCCGGCCGCACCGCAGCCCCTGCCAGGTGGGTGAGCAAGAGGCAGCGCGAATTTGCGAGCGTCGCAAGCACACCGGCTGGAGCCCCAGGCGACTCGCCGAAGAGCTGGACATCGAACGACCCCATTCCACGATCCACCAGGTGCTGCGCCGTGGTGGCTGCTCGCGGCGGCCGCGACCGCAGGCGCCTGCGGTAGTGCGCTATGAGTGGCCGTGCCCGGGGAATCTACTGCACATGGACGTCAAGAAGCTCGGGAAGTTCACCGAGCCGGGGCACGCCGTGACCGGCGATCGCACCAGACGCTCAAGACGTGTGGGCTGGGAGTACGTGCACTCGATCATCGATGATTGCTCCCGGCTGGCCTACTCGGAGATCCACGCTGACGAGACCGCGGCCACGGTCACCGCGTTCACTTCCCGTGCTCTGGACTGGTTCCTGGATCAAGGGATCGTCTGCGAGCGGCTGATGACCGACAACGCGTTCGCCTACACCCAGAGCAAGGCTTTCAAGCAGCTGCTGTGGGGACGAGCGATCCAGCACATCCGCACACGCCCCTACACGCCAAGGACCAACGGGAAGGTCGAGCGCTTCCACCAGACCCTCACGCGGGAGTGGGCCTACGCACTCGAATACGCCACCTCCGACGCCCGCGCGCAAGCACTGCCACACTGGATCGACCACTACAACGAGCGCCGCACCCACTCAGCGCTCGGCAACCGGCCACCACGCGCCCGCGTTCGGGACGTCACCGGGCACAACAGCTAGAGCCGATCTGGGAGGCGGACTTCCGTCCGTGCTCCTACGGCTTTCGCCCCAACCGAAAGGCACACGACGCGATCGCCGAGATACACCTGCTGGCCTCCAACTCTTACGAGTGGGTGGTCGATGCGGATATCGAGGCATGCTTCGACACGATCGACCACACGGCCCTCATGGGCCGGGTGCGCCAACGTGTCGGGGATAAGCGCGTGCTCCGCTTGGTGAAGGCGTTTCTCAAGGCCGGTGTCCTCACTATCGAGGGTGCCGAACAGGAGACGATCACCGGCACCCCGCAAGGAGGCATCCTCTCGCCGCTGCTAGCGAACATCGCCTTGTCCACGCTCGACGATCACTTCGACGACGCGTGGCAAGCGATGGGTAGCAACTGGCAACGCAGAACCCGGCGGCGCGACGGGTTGGCCACCTATCGACTCGTCCGCTACGCGGACAACTTCGTCGTGATGGTGTCCGGCACCCGAGCACACGCCGAGACGCTGAGAGGCCAGGCAGCAGCGACGCTCGCGCCGATCGGGCTATGCCTATCGACAGAGAAGACGAGGATCTGCCACATCGACGAGGGCTTTGACTTTCTCGGGTTCCGTGTTCAGCGGCAGAGAAAGCGAGGCACCAACAACAAGCGCGTGATCTACACCTACCCGGCCAAGAAGGCAGTCCTTGCCATCACCGGCAAGGTGCGCGCGCGCTGACCCGAACAGCTCACGACCAGCCGTTGGCGGTCCTGTTGCACCAGCTCAACCGGGTGCTCCGAGGATGGACCAACTACTTCCGTCACGGGGTGTCCAAGGCGACGTTCAACTACGTCGGGCAGTTCACTTGGCGCCGCGTGATCCGGTGGCTGCATAGAAAGCACTACCGGGTCGGATGGAAGTGGCTCCGGCGGCGCTACCTACCAGGGTGGTAGCCAACGGACGGCGAGACTACGCTGCTACGCCCCTCAACGGTGACGGTCACCCGCTACCGCTACCGGGGCCGCAGCATCCCCTCGCCGTGGACGGCGACCGAATGACCCAACAGCCAACCGGGACTCGTGGAGAGCCGGATGCGTGGGAACGCGCACGTCCGGTTCGGAGGGCGGGCCGGGGAAACGCACCGACCCGAAAGGGCGGCAGCGCGCCCCGGTCCGACCCCTACACCCTCGCCTGGCTACAACGCTGCCGCGCGCTGCTCATCCGCTACGACAAGAAGCCCACCAACTACAAGGGCCTCATCCAACTCGCCTGTGCACTGCTCTGGTACCGCCGACGCCACCACCGACTACAAGCCACGTGAAAAGTTCTCGGACGGTTTCTTGGCGGTGTTCGCACCGGTGTTCCCCGGCCGCAGCTCGCCAGCGAGCGATTCGCTGGTCTCATCCCCGTAGGCGAGCATCGGGTGAAACCTGTAGCCGCCCTTGAAGTTCCCCGCCGCGCCCTCCTTCTCCGAATGCGACCCGATCAGTGTGGCGTCCAGGTCGATCGTCAGATGTTCTGGTGCGCCAGTCAGCTCCCACACGTGTGCCCGTGCCCTGCCGTGCGCGGCACGCAACTTGTCGAGGCCCTCCGGGTCACACGCGATCCGATCGATCAGCCGGAACGCCGTTGAGGCCGACGCGACACCCCCGAACAACGACCGTTGATCGCCGAGCGCACCGAGGTCGGCCAGGCAGTCCCCGCCATCGGCGAGCATCACCGCGAGATCACGAATCACATCGCCTTGATCGTGACCGGAGCGTCGTTGCTTGAGGTCGCAAAGCTCCGAAGACAGCGCGCCTGTCAGCCCCGTCTTGTCGGCCACCTGCGCCAGCAGCGCGCTGCCAGCATGCGACACCAAACCCGCTCCGTCCGGCACGACAACTACCTTGAAATCGCGGCCATCGCGCTGCGCCCTCATGGTGACCTCCTGAGCTTGAGAACAGGACCTTTCGCAAGCCCAATTCTCCAAGCCCAGCCGGACATCCCCGCGCCCCGGCCAACCCGGGGCGCGGACCGTTAACGCAACATCCGAGCTAGTGTCGTGAGTCGTTAGTTGCTAGGCGGTTTGTGGTATTGTTGTGGGATGAACGCATCTCGTGTTGGGCGGCGTGGGCCGCAGGCGGTGCCGGTGGTGCTCGGTGATGCTGAGCGTCGGACGTTGGAAGGGTGGGCGCGGCGGCGGTCTTCGGCTCAGGCGCTGGCGTTGCGGGCGCGGATCGCGCTCGGCGCGGCCGATGGGCAGAGCAATACGGAGTTGGCTGAGCGGCTTGGGTCGACGCGGATGACGGTCGCCAAGTGGCGTGGACGGTTTGTCCGCGATCGCGTGGATGGACTGTTGGATGAGCCGCGGCCGGGGAAACCGCGAACGATCGGCGATGAGAAGGTCGATGAAGTCATCACAAAGACGTTGGAGAGCAAGCCAAAGGACGCGACGCACTGGTCGACACGGTCCATGGCCGCGGAGGTCGGGCTCTCACAGACGGCGGTCTCGCGGATCTGGCGGGCATTTGGTTTGCAACCCCACCGTGTGGAGTCCTTCAAGCTCTCAACGGACCCGTTGTTCGTGGACAAGGTCCGCGACGTTGTTGGGCTTTACATCGATCCGCCGGAGCGAGCACTGGTCTTGTGTGTCGATGAGAAGTCCCAAATCCAGGCACTTGATCGCAGTCAGCCGATCCTGCCGATGCTCCCAGGGGTACCCGAGCGCGCTACCCACGATTACAAGCGCTCCGGCACATCAAGCCTGTTCGCGGCGCTGGACATCGCCTCCGGGAAGGTCATCGGCTCACTGCACGCTCGCCACCGCACGATCGAGTTCAAGAAGTTCCTCGACCAGATAGACGCAACGGTCCCCGCCGACTTGGACGTTCACCTGATCCTCGACAACTACACGACCCACAAGACAAAGGCGATTCAGCGCTGGCTGCTCGCGCACCCACGGTTCCATTTGCACTTCACCCCGACCGGCGCGTCCTGGCTGAATCTCGTAGAGCGCTGGTTCGCGGAGCTGACCAACAAGAAGCTGCGCCGTGGCGCACACCGCTCGGTGCGCGAACTCAACAAGGACATCCGCGACTGGATCGCCCACTGGAACGAGAACCCCCGCCCATACATCTGGACAAAGACCGCGGAGCAGATTTTCGACAGCCTCACCCGATACTACCAACGAATCAACGACTCAGGACACTAGAGACGACCCCGAAGGGGCCGTACCAGATGTTGAGCAACTGAGGAGGTGCTGGTTGAGGGCCTCTGCTGGTGTTCGCCAGCCGAGTGTCTTGCGTGGCCGACTGTTCAGCGTGGCAGTGACTGCGGCGAGATCGCTGGCGTTGTGCCTGGCGAGATCGGTGCCCTTCGGGAAGTACTGGCGCAGCAGCCCGTTGGTGTTCTCGTTGGTGCCGCGCTGCCACGGGCTTCGCGGGTCGCAGAAGTAGACCGGCAGGCCGGTCTGGATGCGTAGCTGCGCGTGCTGGGCCATCTCAGCACCCTGATCCCACGTCAGCGACCGACGCAGCTGCAAAGGTAGCGTCGTGATCGCCTCGGCGATCGCGTCACGGACTGCCTCGGCACCATGACCGGCGAGCGCCGGGCCGTTCTTCACACGCGGGCCGTGGCCGTCCATGGGCGGAAGGTGCAGCAGCATCGTGAACCGGGTGCTGCGCTCCACCAGCGTGCCGATCGCCGAGCGCCCCAAGCCGAGGATGAGATCGCCCTCCCAGTGCCCGGGAACAGCACGGTCCTCGGCCTCGGCGGGCCGCTCGCTGATCAGGACCTCCCGGGTCACGAAGCTCTTGCCTCGCCCCTGCGTGCGGGCTCTGGGGACCCGCAGCGCCCTGCCAGTCCGCAAGCAGGCAGTCAGCTCCCGCCGCAACGCGCCGCGGCCCTGCACATACAGCGACTGGTAGATCGCCTCGTGAGAGACCCGCATCGACTCATCATCGGGGAAATCCAGACGCAGCCGGTGAGCGATCTGCTCAGGGCTCCAGGACTTCGCCCACCGCCGGTCCTTGCGGGGCCCGTGTGACGCCGACCGGCCCACCGCACATCCGGGCCAGCCACAGCGGCCCCGTCCGGCCGCTGCACAGCACCGAGAGACGGTCCTGCACATAGCGCCGCAGCTCCGGGTTGACCGCGAGCTTCGCCGTCTTCGGCCGCCGCGCGCGACGGTCGGCATGCCACTGCGCGGTGCTGGCCCGGTACTCCAGATAGCCACTGCGGGTCGCGGCATTACGACGAAGCTCCCGGGAGATCGTCGAGGGGGAACGTCCGAGCTGACGCGCGATCTCCCTGACCCCATACCCACGGGCATGTTAGATCGCGATCTCCTCGCGCTCAGCGAACGACAAGTAACGCCCCGACAACGGGGCTTGAGTGACTGTTGTAGCGCTTGTCATGCTGGCGCGTTGGTATGTGCAGCTCGTCGATCAGGCAAACCTCGGGCGCTCGGAGCAGGATTCCGGGGAGGTCCATCTCCTCAAGCGCCGCGTTACGATAGGTGACGTAGTGCCGGGCCTGTATCTCGAAGCCCTCGGTGAGCGTGGCTGTATCTGTGCGGCCGTGGATTTCCGCCAGACCGATCACGACGTCGTGGCCGTTCTCTAGTTCGGCGTGGCCTTCTTGTAGCATCCGAAACGTCTTGCCGACGCCTGCGGCCATCCCCTCACGCGCCGACATCGCAGCGCACGTGGGGCCCGGAGGTGGAGGATCGTCTTTTACGTGACGGGATTGCGCAGTGGATACCCGCCGGCCGCGATTGTGTCCGCGAGTGCGTCGATCTGAGCAAGCACCTCGGCAGGCTCGCGCTCGACATCGATCGAGTGGACACGGATCATGGTTCGCAACTCGCGCACGACGTGCTCGAGCGGCTCTTGGCCCGCGTCCTTCGCGTACACGAGGTAGCCACGGTCAAGCCCGAATGCAATGCAGTAGGCGAGCATCTGGTACGCGTCGGCGTTCGGGATCCCGGACACGGCGAGCGCCTTGTACTTCGCGTCGACCACCGCGCGACAGGCGCTGTCATGCCACCACGTGATATCGGGCTTGAGCCTGAGCTGTTCTGCCTCATCGAGATATCGCCGAGCGTACTGGGATCGTACGCGTCCGCCTCGACGCTCGAGCGCGACGCGCAACGCGGCCGAGAGGAAGTCCTCAAAGACCTTGTTCATGTCGAAGACGAATGCCGCGGAGGCGACCTCTCCATGCGATGTGGTGATCGACGTGCCACGCAAGATCAACTCAGCCAATGCCAGTGCCGCCGCGTAGCGCTGGTTGAGTCTCGTTATATCGGGGGTGCGAGCCCACGGCGAGGGACGCTCTGGTTCTGCCTCCTCAAGGGTTGTACGCACTCGTAGCAGCCGTAGGCGGGTGGACTTCGGAACGTGCTGCATTCGCAATAGCACCTCGGTGGCGCCGCGTACGAGCCGGTTCTCGGGTATGTCGAGGAGGTGGTCGTCGTAGGTCAGCTCAAGCGGAATGGGAAGACCCGGCCGGCGTGCGAGTTGATCACTCATGCGTACCCTCCCGCGCAGAGTGATTTCGCTCTCCTCGACGACCACATAGCCGCGCAGGGGCGCGGGCGAGAGCGCGCGCTCGGCCTGCAACACAAAGCCATGCGCGACGGCTGAGAAGAGGTCCTCCTCAGCGTCGAAGAGTGGGCCTAACTCCCGCCATCCAAGCGGATCAGCGGCGTAGCTCAAAAGGAACATCAATCGTGGGATCGCAAGCTTCGGTGCCACGCGGACGTCGTGACCCGAGACGGTCAAAACCCCCACGCGGGAATCGGTGACCAAGCGCCAGCGCGCAGGCGGTTCCGCGATGCGAACGTCCAGCAAGCCGCATTGCGTCAGTGCCGTTGCGACCTCAGCCGGCAGATCCGCGAGCCGCTCCGACCAGGCAGTGAGGTCAATCCGCATCGTTCTCGAAGCGCCGGCGGAGCGCCGCGAGTTCGAAGCGCTGGAGGTTCTCATTGGTGCCGTAGTAGCGCTCGCGCAGGAGCGGCATGATCGCGTTCGCCCAGATCCGCTCGAGGTCGGGCAGCGCCCCGTCCTTGGTGATGAAGTACGACGGGCCGATCGAGAAGTCCTCGTCGCCGATCGCGGCGTTCAGCTCGCGAAGCAGCACGGCAGCGTCCGGATCGTGGTCGTGGGCCACCAGCCACTTCTCGAGCACGATGTCGACTGGTGGCTTGGTCGGCGACAGCTCTTGGAATAGGAATCGACGCCGTAGCGCGCTGTCTACGAGAGCGATCGAGCGGTCCGCAGTGTTCATCGTCCCGAGCAGGTACAGGTTCTCGGGCAACGAGAACAGCTCTCCGCGCGAGTACTGAAGGCGAATGCCCTCGTTGCGGTACTCGAGCAGGAAGTACAGCTCGCCAAAGATCTTCGCGATGTTCCCGCGATTGATCTCATCGATGATGAGGAGGTACGGCGAAGACGGATTCGCTGCCGCGTCGGCAGCAATTTCTCGCAATGCACCAGGGATAAGCTCGAAGCTGAGGATTCCGTCGGCTTGCAGCTTCGGCCGGTACCCCTCGAAGAAGTCCTCGTATGTATATGATGGATGAAATTGCACGAGGCGGTAGCCGCCACCGTGGGTCTCGATGTACTTCCCGAGGTGCTGCGCGATGAACGTCTTCCCCGTTCCGGGCGGACCGTAGAGGATCGCCTGTTTCTTCTCCTCGAGGATCTCTACGAGGCCGCTAAGCCAGGAAGCCTGAAGATGAAGCTTGGTGGCGAGTTCGCCGTCGATCGCTGGCAGAAGACCAGATGCCGGCCTTGTGGCGTGCGGGGGCTCCGAGGGAGTGCCGCGACTGAAGGCCTCGAGTTCGGCCAGCTCGTCTTCTGCCCATCCCTCCGGCGGATACGCCGAGACCAACCACCACGCGAGTCCCTGTGCATCGAGGAGGTCACGCAACTCGGTTCCAGCTGCAAGCAGCCGGTACCGAAACTCCTGCAAGAGCCCGACCCAATCTGCGTAGAGTGCGTCGGCGGCGGTTGCGTCTGTCTTGCTGGCGAAATGCGTGAGCACCGCGTCGGTTTGGTCTGGCGCTAGCACCCAGGCGTCCCCGCTTTCGGGGCCAGCCCGGGGGAAGCGCGTACGTAGAAACTCTCGCACTCGCCGACTGTCGAGACCCAGGCGGGTGACGAGTTCCTCGGGCCGGTAGGTCGCTTCGGGATCGATATCGGGCGCGCTTGCCAGTTGTGGCAGGCCAAGCGCACGACGGAACATTTCGTGGACCGTCGGCTTGTAGAAGGGAAACCGACTGACATCGATGCCCATGAGCAGCAGCGATGAGACGGAGGCGCGCGTGCCCTGGCCGCTCAGCGGCGGCTGTGTCGGCAGCGTCTCGACGAATTCGTGTAGGTCCGGCCCCGCGGGTGCCCAGAGCAGCCGCAGCGCGGCCGCGCTTCTGTCGAGGTCGGCAGCGACCCATTCGAGGAAGGGGTCACGCACGCGCCACCCTACGAGGTTCTGGCGTCGCTCCTTCAACGCCGCCTCCAGCGCCTGCGGCCAGCTCGAGTCGTCGGCCAGCAGCGCCGCGCGCGCCACGCCGATCAGGCCGCCGAGCACCACCTTGTATTGGCGCTCCTGCTCATCGAAGTCATCGCGGGCGTACAACCGTTGGGCGAGTCGCACGCCCTCCGCCCAGCGAGGATCCACAGGCTCCGACCAAACGCGTCGAAAGGTTTCGTCGTAAAGGTTGAACTCGCCGTCGCTCGCCGCGGTCGCCAGCTCGACAACGCACGCGATCTGCCGGTCGCTGTCCGACTGGTCGGCGACCCCGAGAAGCTTGTCGAACGTCCGTATCAACTGTTCGCGTTGGCTGGGCGAGATGATCGACTCGAAGGAATCCGGGAAGAGCATGTGCTTGATCGCGTTGGCGATCATCTGATCTGTTGACGTGCGCACCTCGGCCACGACGTCACGAAACGTCCACGCATCCGCCAACACGGCGTCTTGCTGCGGTTCGGGCAACTCCTTGATGCGGATCGTGAGGCGGATGATGAACCGCAACAGCGCGGGGCTCCACGACTTCGCGGTGGAGAAGTTGGCGACGCCGCCGCCGTCGAATGCAGCATCCAATCGTTCTGGGACTGCTGGTGCGCCAGGTACGAGCGCCAGGATTCGGCCGAGTTGCTCGCGCTTCGTGTTTGCCAGCGTGTCTGACTGCGGCAGCAGTAGCACGAACACGAGCTCGGCTCCGAGTAGGACCCTGTCGGCGCCGAGGACCTCAAGCTGGGCCTCGAGCTTGTCGAGCCAAGATCCATTTCCGATATCGGACAGCGAGACCCGCGCATCGATGGCTTGCAATGCCTCGACGGTCCATATGCGGCGATCGGTGAACAGCGAGCCGTCCACTCGCAGGCAGCGATCTCGGAACTCAGCCGCGGCGCTGTAGATCTCGTCGCTGCACCAGGGGGCGCGTGCCATCGCGGGCGGAGCCTACCGCGGCGGCTGCTCGACCGTCCCCGTCGGGATGGATAAAGCGGGCTCTGCGGCACGGCCGCCCGCTCGGGCACGCCTAAGCGACGAGCCTCCCTCCGTAATTCTTGACCGTCGCCAGAGCGGTGCCGGTGCGTTCAGGCACTCATCACCAGAAGTGCCTGAAACCACGATAATCGCCAATAATCCGCGGGCATCCGCGCGACACGTCGATGACACCCGGTCCCGTCAGACCTCCTTGGCCAACCGCCTCGAGGACGACACCCCGACAACGTCCCACACCAGGCCGCATCGCGCCAGACCGCAGATCGCCCACCAGGACGGATCGAACTGCCAATGACCCTGCCCGTGGCGTGCGGAGGTCGGAAAGGCGTGGTGGTTGTTGTGCCATGCCTCCCCGAGCGTCGGCAGCGACAGCCAGGCGAGGTTGCGCGACTGGTCCCCGGTCGCGTAGGGACGGCGGCCGAAGTAGTGACACAGCGAGTTGACCGAGAACGTCGCATGGTGCAGAAGGAAGATGCGCACCGCTCCTCCCCACAGCAGGGCGCTGAGAGCGCCGGCGAGCGTGCCTGTCAGGGCCGCCCCCAGCGCGAACGGCAGCGCGAGGCCCAGGATCAGCCAGACGAGGAAGCTGCGATCGACGAACCGTGCGACGGGGTCGGCCAGCAGGTCCTTCGCGTAGCGCTCCGGGGTCGCCGCCGCGCCGCCGCCGAGGATCCACCCGAAGTGGGCGTGGAGCAGACCTCGGAGCGCACCGCGGATCCCGGAGCCATGGTGGTGGGGGCTGTGAGGGTCGCCGGCCTCGTCTGAGAACTGGTGGTGCTTTCGGTGGTTGGAGACCCACTCGATCAAGGGCCCCTCGATCGCGGCGGAGCCGAGTGCGGCGAGTAGGAACCGCAGCCTCGGCCCGGTCTTGAAGCTCCTGTGGGTGAAGAGGCGATGGAAGCCCACCGTCACGCCAAGGCCCGTGAGCGTGTACGTGACCCCCAGCACGATCAGATCGCTCCAGCGCATGACTCCACCCCAAGCGCGCCAGGCCGCAAAGACGAGCAGGCCCAACGGCACGGTCATCGCCACTACGTTCGCAACGCGGTCGACGAACTCCGATCCGGCCGTGGCCGGGACGTTCTCGGTGGATGTTTGCGTTGTGGGGATGGCGGTATTCAGGTGCGCAGGCGGTAGCCGACGTACCCCCACAGGACGACAAAGCCGATTCGCCGCCGCACGTCTGCGACGAGTCTAGTCGCTGGCGGCTGTCGAGCACCCCTCCCCAGCACCGCGATTGCGCCCTGTCGGCAGAGGCGCGGGACCACGGGGCTGAGCGGCTGGCAGGTTGGATCGCGTTATAGTTGCTCGTGCGTCCAGTGAGCCCAGCCCTTCTCGCTTTCCGGGCAGCATCTTCGTTCAGAAGGGCAGAGAGGCGGCCGGCTATGGCCACCGTGAAAAAGAAGGTTCGTGCCGCGACGTCGCTGGACAGCGCTACGCAGATCGTGCCGCACGCGGAACTGGAGTTCTGCGTATATCGAGACAACAGCGCCCGCTATGCCTGTGAGATCGTTGACGGGCGCGGCGACAGTCTCACTCATTCGGCAGGTTTCGTCGCTCGGGGTGACGCCGAGGGCGCTGTGCGCTGCATGCAGCACGGCGCAGGCTCGACACGGTTGGCATTCGACGTGCCCAAGCAGCGCCAGGTTGTGGCTGTGTGATGTCTGTTCGCCATCTCAGCTGCCCGTGCTGTCGCATACGCGTGCTTGCGACCGCTCCGGCGATCGGACTCTTGGAGGCTAGCTGTCCGATCTGTGAAGCCACTCTGACACCAGCTTCGTCGGCGTCGAGTGTGATCGGGTTCCGCTCGTTTGACCTCGATGCGTTCTCGGAGAGCGAGCCGCGACGGTCGCCACGTGCTCTGGCATGGCGCATGTCCAACGGCGTCACCGAGGTCGAAACGCCCCGCATGCCGTGACTGGGAATCATGTCACCGAGATACTTGTGGTAGGCGGAGAGCGCTTCCGTGTGCAAGAAGCGCCAGAGGAGGTCAAGAACAAGATCGTCGACGCTGCACGGGGCTCAATTTTGGAGTTGGTTTCTTTTGCGGAGGCAGAGTCGGGCGAGCTGATCGCGCTGAATCCGGCACACATCGTCGCGATAAGCAGCGGCACGAAGGGAACCTAGGACGGCCAATGGCCAATTCCGTTGTGAGCTAGTAGATGCGAGTCCGCCCCGAGCGGTTACTCACCTTGTTCGGGGTAATTGTGCTGGCCGCGCATCGCTTGCCAGTAGCGCGCTTCTCGAGCGCATGGCGTTCGTCCACGTGTTCGACGTCAAGCGTCATGCCCGGGGTGATTGCGCTGGGCTTCTCTCATCTCCCGCTCGGTCGCACCCGCCTCCAGCGCGTTATCTCGAAGCTTTCCCTCGAACACCGCCAGCTCCTCGTCCGGGGCGTCGCGCAGTCGGCGTAGCGCGACTTCCTTAGCGCGTGGATCGGTTGGCTCGGGGTCGGCCTGCCGGAACGCGCGTACCGCCTCGTCGATGTGACCTGGGGCGGACTGCTGGTTGTTTGGCTCGCTCATGTCGTGATCGCGGAGTGGATCGTCGCTCCCCACCGGCGCCAGGCCGATCGGTAGCTCCTATACCGTCGAGCCCGGGGCGGCTTCCTCAGGAGCGTCCTCGTGATCGGCCAGCTCAGACGGCTGAACGGCGGGCCCGAGCGCTGCGGGCGTGAGATCTGGCGATGTTGACTGAGTCGTCCATGCGTTCGAAGGACCCTCCTGCGCGTCCAGATGATCGGTGGGCGTCTGCTTGCGAGCGTCCTTCTTTGCCTGCTTGTTCAACCGACGCTCACGAAGTCGGTGCTCGCGGGCGAGCTTCGCCATAGTTGTCTTCTTCTTGCCGCTTGAGCCCATGTTCTTCCCGTCTTTCGTCGGAGGTGCCAAGCGCGTACGGCCGAGCGCCATGTGAAGGTATTGGGCTTAGTTCGGGCACCGCCGGCCGGCGTGCCCGTCTGGCCTGGCGATCGCGTGCGCGCGGCGGGGGGTCCCGGGTCACGCGAGCTGTCGCGCTCGCGCCACCCGGGATCGCTACGCCAGTTGCACGTTCGTGGCCTGGGGGCCCTTCTCGCCGGCTGCGGGCTCGTAGCTCACCTTCGCTCCCTCGGCGAGCGAGCGGTAGCCCTCACCGAGGATCGCGCTGTGATGGACGAACAGGTCCTTCGACTCGTCATCGGGTGTGATGAACCCAAAGCCCTTGTCGTCGCTGAACCACTTGACGGTTCCGGTAGCCATTCTGATTCCTCCTGCAGTAGTAGTGCGGCGAACGCGGAGATTGCTGAGCAATGGCTACGAGCGCTGGCACCTGCGGTGTCGAGCTAATTGCCCAACCTGACGTCGCAGACGTTAGCAACATCCACGAGTTGCGTGGGGCCTCAACTGCTCGGCGCAGTTGGAGCCGGCGTCGGGGCACTGCCCGTTCCGGGAACGCGCTGGGCGGCCCGGAAGCTGATGAGGCGTTTGGACTGCTCGTCCCACAGCTTGAGCGTGGTCGCCCGGAGCCCGTCGGCGAAGGACAGCGTGGGCACGTCGTGGAGTGCCGGGGTCTGGTCGTGCGCTCGACGCAGGTTGTAGTTGGGGATCGACGCGTTGAGGTGGTGTACGTGGTGATAGCCGATGTTCCCCGTGCAGAACCTCAACACGGCGGGAAGCTTCAGATAGGAGCTGCCGCGCAGGGCCGCGTCGGTGAAGCTCCAGCCCGGTCCGCTGTTCCAGTAGGCGTCCTCGAACTGGTGCTGGACGTAAAACAGCCAGATCCCGATCGAGCCCGCGAGCAGCGCAGACGGACCGAATACGAGCAGGTAATCGCGCCAGCCGATCAACCAGCACAGCCCCGCAACTATCGTGGCGAGCGCGAGATCGGTGGCGAGCACGCTACGGCGCATCCGAGGGCGCGCGCCACGCGCCACGATGCGCGGACCGATGATCATCGCCACGATCGGCCCCAGCCCGAACATGACGAGCGGGTTGCGCAGCAGCCGGTAGCCGAGCCTTCCGCGCGTCGACAGCGCTCTGTATTCCGTCACCGTCAGTGTGTGAACGTCGCCCGTGCCGCGCCTGTCGAGATCGCCGGCGCTCGCGTGATGAACGGCGTGGTCGTGGCGCCAGCGCACGAACGGCGAGTACAGCAGCAGGCCGATTGCCCTGCCCAGCCACGCGTTCGCCCGCCGCGAGCGCAGGAACGAGCCGTGCGAGCAGTCGTGGAAGACAATGAACGAGCGCACCAGGAAGACCGCCGCCGGAAGCCCGAGCAGCAATGCAAGCGGCGAGCGCGCCAGAAGGAGGTAGATGGCGAGCGACAGCCCCAGGTACGGCGGCACCGAGCTGGCCAGGCACAGGGCGGCCCGGCGCGAGTCCGCTTTCGCATAGGGGGCGAGCGCCTCCCGCCATGCGCGCGCGTCCATCGCGCCTACGCTCTTCGCCGTCGTGGGAGCGTTGTGAGAGGAGTTCGGGGATGTCGCGCCGATATCGGCGTCGGCGCCGCGGCGCGGGTCTACCGCCGTCATCGCCCGACGCGCTCTCGCGCGCGTCGGCGGGGTTGTCTTGGTGCTGTGCGCCGAATGTGCTCGGAGTGGCGGTCCTCGCTGCCCCCGAGGTCGTGACGCAGTCCCAGACGCCGGGCGAGCTGGCGCATCTCCTGGCCCTCGCCTTCCCCGACGAGGGTCACCCCCACGCCGTGACCGCCGGCGCGTCCCGTGCGCCCGATGCGGTGTATGTAGGACTGATGGTCGGCCGGAGGGTCGAAGTTGACCACATGTGAGACTCCGTCGACGTCGATTCCCCGTGCGGCGACATCGGTGGCGACCAGGGTGTCCACCTGACCGGACTGGAAGCTCGCCAGCGCGCGGTCACGCTGACCCTGCGACTTGTCCCCGTGAATCGAGACAGCCTTCACTCCGTGCGCATCCAGTCGCTTGACGAGACGATCCGCGCTGCGCTTGGTGCGCACGAACACGATCGCCCTGTCCCGCTCGCCGCCCAGCTCCTCGACGAGCGCCGGCAGGCGCTGCCCGTCACGCACCGTGACGAAGCGATGCTCGACTCGGCTCGTGTCGCACCGGCCGGACGCACTGTGCTCGTGGGCGATCGCCTTGGTGGTGTAGCGGCCGGCAACGTTGCCCGTGACACCCTCGAGCGTCGCCGAGAAGAACAGCGTCTGGCGTTTGGTCGGACATGCGCCGACGATCCTGTCGATCGCGGGGCGGAAACCCATGTCGAGCATCCGGTCGGCCTCGTCAAGCACGAGAACCCCGACCCGATCGAGCGTGAACGCGCCCCGGGCCAGCAGATCCTCGAGGCGACCCGGCGTTGCGACGAGCAGGTGTGCCTTGGCCGCCCGCTTCGCCTGCGCGGGCAAACCGACGCCGCCATATACAGCGGTGGCCCTCAAGCCCTTCGCGGCGACGAGGTCGTTCAGCTCCTCGAGGATCTGACGGGCAAGCTCTCGCGTGGGCGCGAGCACGAGCGCGCCAGGCGTCGTACCGCTCGCATCGAGGCGCTCGGCCACGGGGATGCCAAACGCAAGTGTCTTGCCCGAGCCTGTCGGCGACTTGACGAGGACATCCCGACCGGCCAGCGCGTCCTCGAGGACGAGCCGCTGGACCGGAAAAGGCGCCGTTATGCCACGGCGCGCCAGCGCGCCGCATACGGCACGTGAGACGCCGAGTTCGGCGAAGGACTGCTTTGACATGTACTGCTCCTGACGGCGCTCGCTGGCGCCTGCGGTTTGGGAGGTTGATGCTGACCCGAACCGCTTCTGGCGGGACTCAAGCGAGCTGACCTCGCGGCCAAAGGTCTCGACCGCTGTCACGCAACGTAGCAGACGCTCACAGCCTGCCTGCAACGCTGGAAGCAGACCCCGCCCACCCAGGCAGTTGACCAAAGACGGCGGGTGCTTGTGGCAGTTCGCGCTAAGCTAATTTGAAGATCTGGGCGAGACTCCATGTCGCTCGCCCCCGAACCAGCGACGGAGCGCGCCAGCTCTGCCCGCGCCGCTGCTACTAGGAGCACGTCGTGCCGTCAAGCCCAATGCAGCTGCGCCAGCAGGAGAAGCGCGAAGAGAAGCTTCGGGACATTCGCGATCAGGTGGCCGAGGGGAAGCTCGTGATCCGGCAGATGACGCCGGATGAGCGCAGGCAGTTCCCGCCACGCGACCCCAGCACGCGTCGCACGGTCTCGAAGCGGCGCTGATGGCGCGTTTCTTCATTCCGCCCCTTCCCGATCGAAGCTCCACGGCGGAGCAGGCTTACCGCGAACTGCGCGACCAGGCAGAGGCATGCACCGGAACGGCCGCCCGCGAGCGACGCATCGAGTTCGTGCAGTGCCGGCGCAGCGGCCGCGATTGCCTGCTGCAGGTCGGCGAGCCCGACGCCGCCACCGGACGCACGGTGGCGGCCATCATCCAGCTCGGCCGGAGCACGTACACCGTTCACCACGTCGGCGCGTACCCTGGGGAGTATCCCGAGCCGGTCGTACTGCAACAATCCGAGGTCTACTCGATTACCGACTTCCAGTAAGGCGGATCTGGCCGGCGGCTGCGGTCATGAGGTCCAGTCCTTGTGAGGTCCAGTCCTTGTCTCTCTCTCTCTCTCTCTCTCTCTCTCTCTCTCTCTCAACGGTCCAGCGGCGCTCGAACGCCACTCCAGGCGCTTCTGATCGAAGGGTCGCCGACCCCGTGCGTCGGTCGCGTCTGTCAGGACGCCTGGCCGGCAGGCTCGCCCTGGCCGATCCACTCGCCTACCCAGTCGCCTGTGACCTGCCTGGTGGCGGCGTTGATCCGGTTCCACGCGTTGATCCCCGCGATCGCCAGCACGAGCGCCGCGAGTTCCTGCTCGTCGTAGTGGCGGGCAGCCTCGGCCCAGACGTCATCCGGGACGGGGTCCGAGCGGTCGGCGATGCGCGTGACGGCCTCGGTCAACGCGAGCGCAGCGCGCTCGGCGTCCGTGAAGTAGGGCGTCTCCCGCCACGCGGCGAGGGTGAAGATGCGCTCGTCCGGCTCCCCCGCCGCCTTCAGCTCGCGGGAGTGCATGTCCGCGCACACGGCACAGCCATTGATCTGGCTGGCGCGCAGCTCGACAAGGTAATGCGTCGTCTCCGGCAGACCGGCCTGCCTGGCCGCCTTACCGAGCCGCTGCAGCGCTTGCATCGCGCCGGGGACTGTCATTGCGGGATTCTCGATTCGTGCTTGCATGGTGTCCTCCAAAGAGTCGCTCGTTGAGTTCCTACCCGCTGCTCTTGGCCGTCATGTCCGCGACAGAGCCATCGCCTCGACTCCACCGCACCTCTCCAGCTCTCTGACACCCCGCGGTGAGCAAATGTGACCGATGGATGGATCCCCGCGCGCGGCGCTGCTGCGGCTGGGCAAGCGCATCGATCGTCAGCCGGAGCCACGTCGAAGGCGGCTGCGTCGGGCGTATCCGAGTCAACGTGGCGCGCCGCCGGCTGAAGCGCGGCGATAGATCACCGCGCTTCGTCTCCTTGACGATCTCAAGCGGGCTGTGCCGCCAGCTCCCCCACGCTGGCCGCCTCCGCGGAGTCGCCGTCCGCCTCCTGCGCCAGTCCGCGCGGGGGCGTGCGCAGAAGCAGCAGCGCGGCGAGGATCCCAACGGTGACGGCCACCGCGCCCACGAAGTAGGAGAGGTGATAGCCGTCGGTGAGGGCGCTGCCGAGCGAGTAGCCGTGCGCGCTCAGCGTCTTGGTGTGGTCGGTGGCGATCGTCCCAAGCGTCGCCAGGCCGATCGCGCCGAACAGTTGCACCGACACGTTGATGATCCCCGATGCAAGCCCGGCATCGCGCGGCGGGGCATCGGCCATGCCGATCGTCAGCAGCGGCAGGAACGACGCCCCTGCTCCCAACCCGAGCAGCAGGAAGGCGAAGAACAGGCCGGGGAAGTAGCTTGCGTGTACGCCGCTGGTGCTCAGCAGCAACAGCCCGGCGATGATCCCGGTGAGGCCGGCGGTGAGCGTGGCGATCGGCCCGAAGCGCTCGACCGCGCGCGCTGAGAGCCCCATCGAGAGCACCGCGATGCAGAACGTGAGTGGGAGAAACGCGAGACCGGTGTGGATCGCGTCGTAGCCGAGGACGCGCTCGAGGTACAGCGAGCCGAGGAAGAAGGCGGAGAACATGCCCGTCACGAGCAGCCCGCGGACGATGCTCGATCCCATCAACAGCCGTCGCCGTAGGATCCGCAAGGGCATGATCGGGTTGGCGATGCGTGCCTCGAGCGCCAGGAACGCGCCCAGCAGCGCGAGCGAAGCGCCACCTACGCCGAGTGTGCGTGCGGAGAAGAGTCCGTATTCACTGGACTTGACGATCGCGAACGCCCCCAGCATCGTCGCGAGCGTGATCAGAATCGAGCCGAGTACGTCGACGCCGCCAGCGAGCCCGATTCCCTCGTTCTCCTCGATCAGCGCCGAGCCGAACAGCAGGGTGACTGCGCCGATTGGGACGTTGACGAAGAAGATCCAGTGCCAGTCGAGCGACTGCGTGAGCGCCCCGCCCGCGAGCAGTCCGATCGACCCGCCGCCGGCGGAGACGAATGCGTAGAGACCCATCGCCTTTGCCTGCTCGGCTTTCTCTGGAAACTCGGTGACGATGATCGCCAGGATCACGCTCGAGGCGACGGCGCCGCCGACCCCCTGCAGCAGGCGGGCGGCGATCAGCATCGTTTGGCTGTCGGACACCCCGCACACGATCGAAGCGGCGGTGAACAGCACGAGACCGGCGAGGAACACTTTCTTGCGGCCCACGAGATCGCCCAGACGGCCGGCCAGCAGGAGGAAGCCCCCGAAGGTGATGAGGTAACCGTTCATCACCCACGTGAGATTGCCCTGGGAGAAGTGCAGGTCGCGCTGGATCGAGGGAAGCGCGACGTTCACGATGGTGGCGTCGAGCACCATCATCAGCTGGCCGAGGCAGAGTACGACGAGCGCCGTCCAGCGGCGGCGCTCGCGGCGGCGCGCAAGCTCGCTGCCGGCCGTGCTCTGTGGGGCTATGGCGGTGGCTTGGCTCATGCGGGCTCCTTGTGGTCGGCGTGGTGCACGGTACGCAATGGAGCACCATAGCATGGATCGTCCATGTTGCAAGTATGATCTATGTTTGATGATGGTCAGCGCATGGTGGTATAATCGGGCCGTTGTGGAGCGGGAACAGGATCAAGGCCGAGAGTGCTCGTACACACCTGGCTCGATGGTGTTGCTTACGCGCCTGGCCAAGCAGGTCTACCGGAGCAGCGGCGACGAGCTGCTGGGGATGCACCTGCGCCACCTGATCACGCTCAGCTACTTGCGTGACCACGACGACGCGCCTCAGCAGGAGCTGGCCGAGGCGTTCTGCATGGACGCCAACAATGTCGTGCTGCTGCTCAACGAACTCGAGGACCGCGGACATATCGCGCGCCGGCGCGACCCGACCGATCGCCGCCGTCACCGCGTCGAGCTCCACTGCGGCCGGCCGTCGCGCGCTGGCAGGCGCCGAGCGCGCTCAGGAAAGTATTGAGGACGAGGTGCTCGGCGCCCTCGACCCGGAGGAACGTGCCACTCTATGGCGGCTCCTCACACGCGCGCTGTACGGCGCGGCGGCGACTTCCGCGGCAGCGGACGAGCGCGGACTGGCGGCTGCGCGCTGAAGCGACCCTTCCGCGGGACCGCCCGGCACCTGCGGCAGGCGCCGGCAGGCGGCTACTGCCTCCCACCGCTTGCGGCCTCGCAGAGACCGGCCCCTCCGTCGGGACGCGATCACCATGCGTCGAGCGCGTCGAGTCGAGCGCGTGCCATTTCCACCCGTGCACCGCGGAATGGCGTCCCCTCGGCGAGCAGCAGACGACGCTGCCGGTCGCCCTTCGCGAGCGATCCGTCGGCGCGAACCACGCGATGCCACGGCACGTCGGGCGCGTCGATGCGGCTGAGCACCCGCCCCGCCACCCGCGGCGCGCCCGGAGAAACGTCTCCATAGGTCCGCACGTAGCCAGGCGGGATCGCGCACACCCGTGCGAGGATCGCCGTCCCTTGGTCGTCGCTGTCGCGTGCCATTCCGGGATGGTGCCACGCGTCGCTCGAGCACGCCCCGAGGCGCCGCACGAGGGCCGGCACGGCATCGTAGGCTTCGCCTCGTGACCAGCGGGCAGATCGCAGACGCCGACGAGCGCGGGCTGACGTTCGACGAGGAGCTGCTGCTGTGGCTCGGGGACGAGCCGCCTGCGGTGCGCGCCGCGGACTCCGAGCGCATCCGCGATATCGCCAACGAGCTTGCTTACGGGTTCGATGCTCTGGCGCGCGTGGAGCAGGCCGTGACGGTGTTCGGGTCGGCGCGCACGCCGCCAGAGCACTCCGACTATGCGCTGGTCAGAGAAGTTGGCGCGTGTGTGGGCGAAGCTGGCTATGCCGTCATCACGGGTGGCGGGCCGGGGCTGATGGAGGCGGCGAACCGCGGCGCGCGCGACGCGGGCACGCTGTCGGTTGGCTGCAACATCGAGCTGCCGCACGAGCAGCTGCCGAACCCCTATCTGGACATTTCGCTGCGCTTTCGCCACTTCTTTGCTCGCAAGATCAAGATCATGTTCGTCCGCTACGCCAGCGCGTTCGTCATCGCGCCCGGCGGCTACGGAACCCTTGACGAGCTGTTCGAAGCGCTCACGCTGATCCAGACCGCGACGATTCGCCACTTCCCCGTGATCCTCTTGGATGGCGGACAGTGGAGCGGTCTACTCGAATGGCTGCGCTCCTCGGTGCTCGCCGATCGGCGCATCGCCGCCGCCGATCTGGACATGCTCCACGTGATCGACGAGCCGGCCGAGGTCTGCAAGATCGTCGATTCCGCGCGCCGACGTCAGCGCGAGCACGCCCACCGGCACCGGCGACGGACGGCGACGGCCGTCTCCCGAGCGGCGCGGTAGCAACCGCAAGCGAGGGCGGCCGCCTTACGACGGTCTGAGTCGGCGTGCGCGTCGGCGCACGTCTGCACCCGAGCGCTGACTTGCGGCGGCAGACAGTAAGCCGCTCGCACACAACGCAAGCAGCGTCGCACCGAACCGAAGCGGCGGCAGCAGGCGCGAGGGCGGCGGCGGGTCAGGACGCGCCCGCCGCCGGGGCGCTCTTGGCCCTCGATGTGGCAGGCTTCCGGCCGCGACACTCGCGGGCGCGACCGGCGCGCGCATGGGTTGTTGCTTGCTTGTACATGCGCCGCTACGTACTCACCATCTTCGGGGTCGTCGTGCTCGTCTGGGGCATCCTGGCGCTCGCGCTGGGCTCCCCGAGCCTGCGTCTGGCGGGCACGAGCGCGCCGGTCGGCGCGTCGCCGGCATGCCTGCCGGCGACGCTGCAGCACTCGGCGCGGCTGGCGGGGACCGGTGTCGACGTTTCGCCCGAGCCCGAAAGCGGCACGGCCAATCCGCATACCCAGATCAGCTTCCTGGGCGTGCCCGCCGGGCAGATCCACGCCGTCTCCGTCGTCGGCGCGCGCAGCGGCACGCACACCGGCGAGCTGCGCGCCTATTCGCAGGGCGACGGCGCGAGCTTCCTCCCCGCCACCCCCTTCGACTCGGGGGAGCGCGTCACGGTACATGCCACGATCGGTGGCGGTGGCGGTGGCGGTGGCGGTGGCGGTGGCGGTGGCGGTGGCGGTGCTCGGGGCAGCGGGGCCGCCGCGGGCGGCACGCGACAGGTCGCGTTCTCGTTCAACGTTGACACGCCCTATCCGACGGCCACGGTCGCGGAATTTCCCAACCCCACCGCGTCGCCCGCCGACGTTCAAAGCTTCTACACGCTGCCCGGCGCGCAGGTGCCGATCCTCAGCGTCACCGTTCCCGATCGCGACCCCGCAGCCGGGGACGTCCTCACGACCAACGGCCCCGGTCCCGGCCAGTACGGCCCGCTGATCTACACCCCGCAGGGGCGGCTGCTCTGGTTCGGGCGGCTTGCGCACGGCGAGACCGCCGAGGATCTCAACGAGCAGACCTACGAAGGCGAACGCGACCTGACGTGGTGGCGCGGGCGCGTGCTCTCGCTCGGCTTCGGCCAGGGCGAAGACCTCGTGATGAACTCCCGCTACCAGACCGTCGCGCGCATTCCCGGCGGCAACGGCCTGAAGGCCGACCTGCACGAGTTCCAGGTCGCCCCTCGCGACATCGCCTACATCACTGCCTACAACCCGATCCGCTGCGACCTCGCGCCGGTCAAGGGCGCCCGCGACGGGGCGATCGTCGACGCGGCCATCCAGGAGATCGACATCAGGACGGGGCTGGTGCGCTGGGAATGGCACAGCCTCGACCATGTGGACGTCGCCGAGTCAGAAGTTGAAACGCCCAACGACAGCACCCCGTGGGACTGGTTTCACCTCAACTCGATCGACCCCGAGCCGGACGGCGACATCTTCATCTCGGCGCGCAACACGTGGGCGGGGTACCAGCTGGAAGGCGGCACCGGCGGGATCCTCTGGCGGCTGGGCGGGACGAAGAGTGCGTTCAAGATGGGGCCCGGCACGAGGACCGCGTGGCAGCACGATGGCCGCGTGCTGCCGGACGGCGAGGTGAGCTTCTTCGACGACGGCTCGAACCCCCCGATCCACCGCCAGTCGCGCGCCGTGCGGATCGCGCTCGACTTCAAGACCCATGAAGCGCGGCTCGTCTCGGCTCACACCCACCCCGACCCGCCGCTGCTCGCCGCCAGCCAGGGCAACGTGCAGACGCTCGCCGACGGCAACTCCGTCGTCGGCTACGGCGGGGTGCCCGCGATCAGCGAGTACGCGCCAACCGGCGCGCTGCTCTTCGACGCGCACCTGCCGTTCGACATGTCCTTCTACCGTGCCTACCGCTTCCCCTGGAGCGGACGCCCCGCGAGTCCGCCCACGGTGCTTGCGAGCCTCAACGACACCGGCGAAGAGACGATCGTGCACGCCGGCTGGAACGGCGCGACCGAAGTCGCCTCCTGGCGCGTGCTCGCGGGCAAGAAGCCCGCGGCATTGGCTGTGCAGACGACGATCCCCGACAGCGGGTTTGAAAGCTCGACGACGCTGCCGGTCAAGTACGGCTACGTCGCGGTGCAGGCGCTCGACGCGGCCGGGCGCGTGCTCGGCAGCTCACCCGCGACCAGCGTGATCGCCTACGACGCGTCGCTCGCTCAGTAAGCCGGTTTGGATGAGTGCTTGTGTGTGGTGGGCGTGCCCTTCGACGTGGAGGAGCTTTCCGATTTGCCGCCGCAGCCAGCCACCGCGAGGGTCGCCGCGAGGACGGCCAGTAGCGTTAGCATGGCGGTCAGTGGCGTTCGTTTCATGGGCTGGACTCCAACTGTCGCTCGCGGGCTCCGGCGCTCACCCTACCAGGCACTCGCGACGCCGATCGCAGCGGGGGCGGTCGACGTGAGCGTCGAGACGGCGGCGCGCCCGCCGCTCCTCTCGCCCGGGAGCGAGCCTGGCGCCGGCGGCGGTCGCAGTCCGCGCGTGGGCTGGCTGCTGGCGGTCTGCTGCGTGGCGCAGTTCATGGTGATCCTCGACCTGAGCATCGTCAACGTCGCGCTGCCCTCGATCCAAGGCGCGCTCGAATTCACGCCGCCCGAGCTGCAGTGGGTCGTGGACGCGTACGCGATCACGTTCGCCGGCTTCCTGATGCTCGGGGGCCGCGCTGCGGACCACTTCGGGCAACGCCGGACGTTCGTCGCCGCGCTCGTCGTGTTCGGGCTGACATCGCTCGTGGGCGGCCTTGCGACGAGCCGCGAGATGCTGATCTTCGCGCGCGCGGCGCAGGGAGTCGGCGGCGCGCTGATGGCGGCGTGCTCGCTCGCGATCATCACGTCCTCGTTCACGCCCGGACCGCAGCTAAATCGCGCGATCGGGATGTGGGCGGCGACGAACGGGCTCGGCGGCGCCGCCGGGGCGCTGTTCGGCGGGGTCATTACCCAGGAGCTGACTTGGCGCTGGATCCTGCTGATCAACCCGCCGATCGCGATCGTCGCGGCGGCTGTCGCCTGGACGGTCGTGGCGGAGCGGGTGCGCGACCGCGAGCGCAGCTTCGACCTCGCCGGCGCGATCACGCTGACCGCCGGCCAGATGGTGCTTGTCTACGGCGTCGTCGAAGCAGGCCTCGCGGGCTGGAGTTCGCCTAAGGCGCTCGGCCCGATCGGCGGCGGCATCGCCCTGCTCGTCGTCTTCGGCCTGATCGAGGCGCGCCTGGCCTCCGAACCGCTGATCCCCTTCAAGGAACTCACCAAGCCGCTGAGGGACGCCAACAACATCGTGCTGCTGTTCAGCGCAGCGCTGTTCCCGATGTGGTTCGTCAGCTCGCTCTACCTACAGCAGGTGCTCGGGCTCTCACCGCTGCACACCGGCTTGATCTTCCTGCCGATGACGTTGATGATCCTGCTGGTCGCGCCGCGCTCGGGCAAACTCGTGGGGCACTTCGGCGTGCGCACCGTGCTCGGCGCCGGTCTGGTCATGCTGTGTGCCGGCCTGCTGCTGATGGCCCGTATCGGGCCGAGCGGAAGCGGCGTGATCTACATCATGATCCCCGGGCTCCTGACGGCGGCGGGGATCGCGATGTCGATCGTGCCCTCGACGATTGCCGCGACCCAGGGCGCCAAGCCGGGGCAGACGGGGCTCGCCTCGGGGCTCGTCAACACCTCCCGCCAGATCGGTGGCGGCCTCGGCCTGGCGGTCCTGATCACGCTCGCGACTCAGCACTCCACACACCTGATCGGCCTCGGCTACGGGGTCCCGCAGGCCCTGACACACGGCTTCCGATTGGCCTATCTGATCGGAGCCGGCCTTGCGGGCGCAGCGGCGCTGCTGACGTTCGTGGCGCTCCCGCGTCCGGACGCCGCGCTTGCGCGTGCGGTGCGGCTGTTCGCGGTTTCGATCGGTGCCGTCGTCGCGGTCTTCGCGGGGGTCGTGTTCGCGTTCGCCGGCTCCCACGGAGCGCCGATCGGGGCTTACAGGCTGCAGGGCTCCTACAGCTTCGTCACCGAGCCGGGCATGCACCCGCCGATCATCCGCAAGACCCAGGCGACGACCGGCAAGCTGGCGCCGGGCTACATCTTCACGGCCGACTTCTACGACCTCTCGGAACCCCCGATGATCGGCCAGAGTGGCCCGCTGATCCTCGATCGCAACCTGCAGCCGGTCTGGTTCCAGCCGGTCCCCGAAAGCGTCGTCGCGGCGAACCTGAGCCTGCAGAGCTATGAAGGCAAGCCCGTGCTGGCGTGGTGGCAGGGTTTCGTGACGAACACCGGCGCGACCGAGAGCGGCGAGGAACGTCGTCGTCAACCAGCACTACCAGACTGTCGCGAAGCTGAAGGCGAGCGGCGGCTGGGTCCTGACGCTCCACGAGTTCATCGTCGACGGCGAAGACGCCTGGGTGACGGTCAACAAGAACATTCCCCGCGACCTCTCCGGCGAGGGCGGCGCCTACAACGGCGCGCTGATCGACTCCGCTGTGCAGGAGTACAACCTCAGGACCGGCAAGCTCCTCTACACGTGGGACGCGCTCGATCACATCCCGCTGGGCGACTCCTACGCCTCGCTGCCCACCAACGGCTTTCCCTGGGACGCCTACCACGTCAACTCGCTGCAGCTCGTCGGCTCCGAACACTTCCTGGTCTCGATGCGCAACACGTGGGCCGCGTACCTTGTGGACATCAAGACCGGGCGCATCGAATGGGCGCTCGGCGGGCGCCACTCGAACTTCAGGTTCGGCCCCGGAGCGGCCTTCCAGTGGCAGCACGACGTGCGCATGCCGAACCCGACGACGATCACGATGTACGACGACCACTGCTGCCAGATCACCGGCGGGGGCACCTATGTACACCCGACCGCGCCTTCGCGGGGACTGGAACTGCGGCTCGACGGCACGACTCGCACGGCGACGCTGCGCGCACAGTACCCGCGCGCACAGGACTTCGACAGTGACTACATGGGCTCCATGCAACCGCTGGCCAACGGGAACACGTTCGTCGGTTGGGGCTCGGAACCGTATCTCTCGGAGTTCGACCACGCCGGCAAGCTGATCCTCGACGGCGAACTCCCGTGGCCCGACATCTCCTACCGGGCCACGCTGGAGCCGTGGGTCGGCCTGCCGCTCACTCCGCCAGTGGGCGCGGCGCGCCAGGCCGGCGGCAGGACGGTGGTGTACGCGAGCTGGAACGGCGCCACGCGCGTCGTCGCCTGGCGGGTGCTGGGCGAAACCGGCACGGGCCGGTTGAGCGCCGTGGCGCACGCCGCCAAAAGTGGGTTCGAGACCGCGATCGCGGTGCCTGCCGGCCACGACAGCTTCGAGGTGCAGGCGCTCGACGCCGGCGGCCGGGTGATCGGCACATCGCGGCCGTTCGCAACGGGCTGAACGCCGCCCAGCTCAAAGCCGCTTGCGCGTTGTCGTCGTGCGCGCAAGCGAGTCGGGCTTCCGCGGGGGTCAGCCCTCGACGAGCAGGGTGACCGGTCCGTCGTTGACCAGCTCGACCTGCATGTGCGCTCCGAACACGCCGCGCTGTGCGCGGGCGCGCTCGCAGAAGCGCTCGTACAACGGCTGCGCCCGCTCGGGACGTGCAGCGGCGGTGAAGCTCGGGCGGTTGCCGCGGCGGGTGTCGGCGTAGAGCGTGAACTGGCTCACGCACAGGATCTCGCGCTCGCCCAGCGCGTCGTTCATCCGCCCGGTGGTGTCCTCGAAGACGCGTAGCGCGCGGATCTTCTCCGCGAGCCGGTCGGCGGCGCCCGCGTCGTCGTCGTGGGAGATTCCCAGCAGCACGAGCAGTCCCGGCCCGATCGCCGCGACGGTTTGACCGTCGACGCTCACCGCGGCGCGGCCGACTCTCTGCACGAGCGCTCGCATGCCTCTCTCTTCGGGACCGGCCGCCCACGGCCTGCCCAGTCCGCCGCCCGCAAAGGCAGCGCCGGCAGTTTGTGGCGATCTTGACAAGCGCGGCCCGCCGCGCGACCATGAGCGCAGGTGGTGCGCCTGCCCTGTGGGCGCCACGAGAATCCGCCCAAGCCGAGAGGGGGAGCGCGGAGATGACGGGAACGCTCTACGGGTTGGCGCGAGTGTGCGTGCGCCGCCGTTTCACCGTGCTGGGAGTGTGGCTGGTGGCTGCGGTCGCGCTGGTGGCAGTCTCCCGTGGTCTTGGCGAAAACACCAATGACAACCTTTCGCTGCCGGGCACCGACAGCCAGCGTGCCACCGACGCGCTCGCGCGCGCGTTCCCCGACCAGGCGAACGGGTCGAGCCCGATCGTGCTGCACGCGCACAGCGGCGTGCTCACCGAAGCGCGCTACGCGAACGCGATCGATCAGGCGGCGGCCGACGTCGCGAAGGCGCCGCACGTCGCGGGGGTCGTCAATCCGCTGACGCCCCAGGGCTCCTCGGCGCTGAGCAAGGACAAGCAGACGGGCTACCTGTCGGTCACGCTCGCGGTCAGCCCGGGCGAACTGTCCGAAGGCGAAGCGCAGACGATCATCGACGCGGCGAACCCCGCGAAAGCGGCGGGGCTGCAGGTCGAGACGGGTGGCCAGCTCGGGCAGAAGGTGTCCAAGCCTTCGACCGAGTCCAGCGAGCTGATCGGGATCGTCGCCGCGGTGGTGATCCTGACGTTCGTCTTCGGGACCGTCGTCGCGATGCTGCTGCCGATTCTCAACGCCGTGTTCGCGCTGCTCTCCACGCTCGCGATCATCCGGCTGCTGGGCCACGTCACGAGCGTGCCGACGGTGGCGCCGACGCTGGCGACGATGATCGGGCTCGGCGTCGGGATCGACTACGCGCTGTTCATCGTCACACGTCACCTGCGCGGACTCAAGGAGGGGCTCGAGCTGCACGAGTCGATCGCGCGCGCCACCGCGACCTCGGGCGGCGCCGTGTTCTTCGCGGGCGGCACCGTCACGATCGCCCTCGTTTCGCTCGCGGTCGCGGAGATCCCGCTGGTGACGACGATGGGCTTGATGGCGGGCATCGCGGTGGTCGTGGCGGTGCTCGCCGCGCTCACGCTGCTGCCCGCGGGACTCGCGATCGCGGGGCCGCGCATCGAGTCGCTGCGAGTGCGCGCCGTGCGCTCGGAGGCTCAGGCCCGCGACGGTCTGTGGGCGAAACTGGCGGGCGACATCGCCAAGCACCCGCTGCTTGCGGGACTCGCGGCGCTGGCGATCCTGCTGCCGCTGACGATTCCCCTGCTGTCGCTGACGCTCGGCCAGCAGGACACCGCGGCGCTGTCGACCTCGACGACCGCGCGCCGCGCGTACGACCTCATCTCGCAGAGCTTCGGGCCGGGCGTCAACGGGCCGTTGCTGATCGCGGTCACGCTCGGCTCGCCCGCGAAGGCGCCGGCGGGCGAGCCGAGGGCCTCGTTGGGCTCGCACAGCGGCTCATCGACTGCGCAGGGCGGCTCGTCGGGCGGGTCGGCCGCGGCGAGCGAAGACCCCCGCGCAACGGACCCGCGTCTGCAGACGCTGGTGAAAGACGTGGCCGCGACACATGGCGTTGCCGGAGTGACGCCGATCCAGATCGACAAGGCGGGGACGACCGCGTACTTCAACGCGATTGCCACGACCGGTCCGGTGGAGGGGGCGACCTCGGGCCTCGTGGAACGCCTGCGCGCGAGCGCGATCCCGCAGGCCGAGCACGGTACGGACATGCGCGCCGACGTGGGCGGCAGCACGGCCGGCTACGTGGACCTGGCGGCGCAGATCTCCAGCAAGCTGCCGCTGCAGATCGCGGTTGTGATCGCGCTCAGCCTGCTGTTGCTGACGATCGCCTTCCGCACGGTCGTGATCCCGCCGCAGGCGGCGTTGATGAACCTGCTCTCGATCGGCGCCTCCTACGGCGTGCTGACGGCGATCTTCCAGTACGGCTGGCTCAGCAGCGCGATCGGCCTCGAAGGGCCGGTGCCGATCGTCTCCTACGTGCCGCTGTTCATGTTCGCGATCCTGTTCGGGCTGTCGATGGATTACGAGGTGTTTCTCGTTAGCCAGATCGAGGAGCACGTGCACGCCGGCGAGGACAACCGCAGCTCGGTGGTTTCGGGGCTGGTGACGAGCGCACGCGTGATCACGGCGGCGGCGCTGATCATGGTGTTCGTGTTCGGCAGCTTCCTGCTCAATGGCGACCCGACGATCAAGCAGTTCGGCGTGGGGCTGGCGGTCGCGGTGGCGCTCGACGCAACGGTCGTGCGCTGCTTGCTGGTGCCGGCGCTGATGCTGCTAATGGGCCGCGCGAACTGGTGGATGCCGCGCTGGCTGGAGCCGCTCGTACCGCACCTGAGCGTCGAGGGCGCCGAGTTCTTCCGCGGCGACGACGATCCGCTCGTGGCGGCGCCGTCCGAGCCGCTGCCGGCCGGCGCGGGAGGCGCGCACGAACGATAGGTCGGCCCCGCCGCGGCGGCTCACGCGCCGCCGGGCGGGTCGACCCGTGGCGGCTGCGCTCAGCCGCCGTGCCCTCCGTGGCTCACATGGGCGCCGCGGCCGTGCCGTCCGTGGCGGCGGCCATGGTGCCCGTGCCGGCGGCCGTGCCGGCGACGCTTGTGATGGCGGCGCTTGTGGTGCGTGCTCGCCGCTTTGGGGGAGGTTCGATCGCCGCTGCCAGCGGCTGGGGGCGCGACGATCGTCACCGTGCGCGTCACGGTCGTGACGTTGCCCAACGCGTCGGTCGCGGTGGCGCTCACCTGATAGGTGCCGGGCGCGGTGTAGACGTGCGTCGCGCTGACACCGGTCGTGGTTGTGCCGTCGCCGAAGGAGAAGCCCTCGGTGAGGGTCGCGCTCCACACGTCCAGCGGCGAGCCGAAGAACTGCAGCGGCTGGCCGACGGTGCCCTGGGTGGGGATCGTCAGTCCGCGCAGCTGCGGCCCGGCGTTGGCGTAGCCGGCCGCTTCGACGACGTCGTTGCTGCCGTTGTAGCGGGTCCATGCGGCGATCGCGTCGCCCTGCGCGTCGATGCCGACGACGGGGAAGCCTTCGAGGGCCCCCGTCGCGAGTGCGGTCGCGGGCTCGAAGCTACCGCCGGCAGGCCGTACGGCGGTCTGGACGGTGGAGTCGATGCCGTTGAAGGTCTCCCAGCTGACGACCGTGCCGCTGAGGCCGTCACCGGCGATCTGCGGCTCGAACGCTTCTTCGCTGCCCGAGTCGAGCGTGCTCTGCGTGCCGAACAGGCCCGCCGTGCCAGGCGTGCGCACGTTGGCGAGGACGCTCATTTCGCTGCCGTCGGACTGCTGCCAGGCGACGACGCCCTCGCCCTCGCCGTCGAAGGCCACCTGCGGGTTCTGCGCCGGTTCGGAGCTGGGCACCGACACCTGCTGGGGGCCTTCGAATGAGCCGCCCACGGGCCGGTAGGACGTTTGGATGGTGCTGGCGGGGGGCCCGTCGAAGCGCCACACCGCGAGCGCGTTGCCGGAGGCGTCGAAGGCGATCTGCGGCGCGCCGGCGTTGTCGCCGGACGGCGAGAGCCAGGCGGGCGCCTGGAAGCCGGAGCCCGCGGGCCGCACCGCGTCCGCGATGCGCATGTTGGCGCCGTCCCAGCCTTCCCAAACGACGATCGCGTTGCCGTGCGCATCGAGTGCCACCTGCGGTGTCATCGCGGTCCCGGGGGGTCCGCTGATGCCTACTGGCGCGCCGAACGCCGCTCCGGGCGCGGCCGTGGTCGCCTGGACTTCGCTTTGGCCGCCCGCGAACAGGCTCCACACGACGACGGCTTCGCCCCCGGCGTTCATCGCGACACGCGGGTCGATCGCTTCCGCGCCGGCCCGCGAGAGCGTCTGTGGCGTCCCGAAGACGCCGCCGGCGGGCCGGTAGGCGGCCTGGAGGCGCTGCGAGCCGCCTTCGTCTTGCAGCCATGCCGCGATCGCGTCGCCCTGCGCGTCGCTGGCGACGGCGGGCTCTTCGGAGTTGTCGTTGGGGTTGGAGAGCGTTTGCGGCGCGGTGTAGGACCCGCCCGCGGCGCGCGTCGAGGCGAGGATCTCGGTGTGCGCGACCCCGTTGCTCTGCCACACCAGGGTGGCGTCGCCGTTCTGGTCGAAGGCGGCCTGTTGTTCCCTGCTTTCCTGGCCCGGCGGCGAGACGGTCTGCGGCGTGAGCCACTGTGGCGCGGCCTGCGCGGGCGCCGCTGCGAGCAGCGCGGCGCCGGCCGCGATCAGCCCGAGCCACCGCCCACGTGTGCGGTGGCGGGCGCGCTGGCGAAAACGTGCGATGGGGGTGCGGTCGAGTGTCATGTGAGCCTCCTGGACGTGCCCGCCGGTGGCGGGCACGGTTGCGTGTGTTTGGAGGGGCAACAGACACGCGCGCGGCGAATTACGGCGGCGGTCAAAAAATTCTCCCGGCGCCTCTCGCCGAGGCAGGGTGCCCAGGTCGCTCTACTGAATCGGGGGCGAAAACGTGGGCGGCTGTTCGGGCGCGCCGCCCGGCGTGCCCCTTGCCGGAGTCGTTTCGGTGGGGGTGGTCGTCGTCGGCGTCGTTGCCGGCGGGGTGGTTGTCGTCGGCGTGGTGGTGGTCGTGGGCGGCGTGGGCGACGGGGTAGATGCAGGCGGGACGCTTGGTGTGGGCGTGCTCGGGGTGACGGGCGGGGGCGTGCTTGGGGTGCGCGCGCGAGGGCGCGCGCGGGGAGGGCGACGACGCTTGGTCGTATGTCGCGCGCGCACCAGGGGCGAGGCGTGCGCCGATGCGTGGCGCACGGTGGGTACGACGGTGCGCGCAGCTGTCGTCGATGTCGCTTGCGAGGGCGTGGTGGATGTCGGGTTCGCGCTGCCGTCGTGCGCGCGCGCACGATCGGCCTGCGCGGAGAGGTTGCCCGCCGCCGGCGTGTGCCCCGTCGAGCCCCGCCCCGTCGTGGTGGTGGTGCGGGTGGCCGCAGCGGCCGTTTGGACTGGCAGGCGGACCTCGTGGGCGGTGTCGCCGGCGAGCGCGGCGAGCAGCCCTGCGCAGAGCGCGAGCAGCAGCAGCGTCCCGACGGCGAGCCGTTGCCGGCCGCCGCGCCGGGCCGACAGCTGCCACCGCGCCAATCGCGTGAGCTGAAGCGGCTGGGGCGTGCCGGCGGCGGTCTGTGGGTCCTGCGGCGTCGCGGACTCGCCTGTGCCCGTCCGGGCAACGTCGCTCCAGTCCGCACCCACATGTTCCGCGGCCCGCGCGATCGTCGCGTGGCGCAGCCACGCCAGCGGCACGAGCGGTCCGAGCGCGCGGTAGGAGATGCCGGCCTCTTCCATCTCCGAGCGCCCGAGACGGCAGCTCTCGCAGGCGGCGAGATGAGCGTCCAGCCACTGCGCTTCGTCGTCCGGCGCCAGCTGGCCGTCCTGGGTGGCGGCGAGCAGCGCGAGCGCGCGCGGGCAGTCGGGAGTGTGCGTGCCGAGCGAGGCGAGCGCGCTGCCGCGCAGCTGCTCGCGCAAACCGATGCGCGCCCGTGAGATCAGCTGGGCGACCGCGTTGCGGTTGAGCCCGATCAGCTCGCCGATCTGGTCGTAGGAGAGCTGCTCGACCTCGCGCAGCGCGAGCACCTCGCGCTGGCGCGCGGGCAGCGCGGCGTTGGCGACACGGACGCGCTCGCGGGTGTCGGACAGCAACGCCATGCGCTCGGGGTCGCGTTCGACGTGGTCGGGTTCGCGAGCGCTCGCGGACTCCGAGCGCTCGGGCTGCTCGGCGACGGGCGCTACGGTGCGGCGCGCGCGGATCATGTCGTAGCAGACGTTGCGCGCCGTCGTGAGCGTGTATGCGACGAAGTTGAGCTGGCGCCCCTCCAGCGAAGGGAGTCGCGCGAGCATCCGCACGAACGTCTCCTGCGTGGCTTCGGCGGCATCGTCGCCGGTGCGCAGCATGCGCGCGCAGAAGCCGTAGACGCGCTGCTCGTGGCGGTCGTAGAGCGCGGCGAAGGCGCGCCCGTCGCCGCCGACGGCGAGCCGTGCGAGTTCGGCATCGTCCTCGCGCTGGTTTGCGAGCGGTGCGACCATCGCTTATTCCCGGGGTCGATTCTTCCAGAAGGCATGTGCGTGCGCCGGCCCCGGGTCGGAGGACGTGGTGGGCTGCTGTTCGGGTACCGGCCGCTGGACGAAGTCCATCGTCCGTTCAACGGGCGTCACGGCGTTGTGTTACGCGCGGCGAGCGGCGGAATGCGGGGCGTCCTGGGACCCGATGCCCTCGCGGCCGGTGAGCGTGAACAAGGGGGCCGCGGCGGCACTGGTGGTACTTGCGAGTACCGCTTGCCGAGTGTGTGGTACCCTCCGGTACCGGCAGCGCCCCGTGGCCTGTCGAGATCGCACACGAAGCCGGCAATCACACACGGAGGCCGCCATGAGCGCAGTCACGCCCACCGTCAAGCTCCCCCCGGGCCCCAGGATCCCAAGACTCGTCGCCGGTCTCATCCTGATCAGCAACCGTGGGCCGACGATGGAGCGCCTGCGCCGGCGCTACGGCGACGCCTTCACGATCGACCTGCCGGTCTTCGGGCGGGGGGTCGTGGTGTCGAGCCCGGAACTCGTCAAGCAGATGTTCACCGCCAGCCCCGACGTGCTCGTCTTCGGCGAGTCGAGCCCGCTGGGCGACATACTCGGTCCCGGCTCGCTGTTCTCGCTCGACGGCGCCGAGCACCTGCGCGAGCGGCGGCTGCTGCTGCCACCGTTTCACGGCGACCGCATGAAGTCCTACGAGGGGATCATCGAGCAGGAGGCGCTGCGCGAGATGTCCGGCTGGCGGGACGGCGCCGAGTTCGCGACGCTGCCGGCGTTTATGCGGATCACGCTCGGCGCGATCCTGCGCACGGTGTTCGGCGCCGAGGGGCCCCACCAGCGACAGCTCGCCGAGCTGCTGCCCGGCTTCGTCGCGCTGGCCTCGCGCCTGACGCTGCTGCCGTGGGCACAGCGCGACCTCGGGCCGCTTTCCCCCGGTGGCCGGCTCGCCCGCCGGCGTCGTGCGTACAACCGAATCATCGACGCGATGATCGACGAGACGCTGGCCGACCCGCGGCTGGACGAGCGAGCCGACGTCATGGCGCTGCTGCTGCGCGCCCACTACGACGACGGCTCGAGCATGTCGCGTGCGGCGATCGCCGACGAGCTGCTCACGCTGCTGGCCGCCGGCCACGAGACGACCGCGACCTCGCTGGCGTGGGCCGTCGAGCGGCTGTGCCGTCACCCGCAGATCCTCGCGCGCCTGCAGGCCGAGGCGCGCGTCGGCGACGGCGAGCTGCGGACCGCCACGATCCACGAGGTCCAGCGCACCCGCCCCGTGATCACCGGCACCGGCCGCGTCGTGGCCGCCGAGGAGTTCGCGCTCGGCGAGTGGCGCATACCGAAAGGCCACCGGGTATTCGCGGCGACGAACCTGATCCACGGCGACGATCGCTTCTTCGAGCGCGCCCGGCAGTTCGATCCCGACCGCTTCGTCGGGCGCAAGCCCGACACCTACACCTGGATCCCCTTCGGCGGCGGTACCCGACGGTGCATCGGCGCGGCGTTCGCCCACATGGAGATGGACGTCGTACTGCGCGCGCTGCTGCGCGAGTTCGACTTGCAGCCGACGAGCGAGCCCGGCGAGCGCTGGCACAACCGCGGGGTCGCTTTCGCCCCGGCACGCGGCGGTCGCGCGGTGGTGCAGCGTGTCCGTCTGTCCGTCGCCCCGCCCGTCGGCGACGAGGCCGCGCTGGCCACCGCCTGAGCGCCTACCCCGGTCGAGCCGCTCGGGTCCGCGTCCGCGACGTGCCCGGCGAGAGTGGCCCGATCGCTGCTTTGATCACGGTCTTCGCGGTGCTTGCCGCCTCGGACAGAGGCCTGTCCTCGTGCACCGCGCGCGCAACCAGCTCGGCGACGCCGCCCATCAGCATCGCGGCTTCCTCGAGCGTCACCGACCTGACGCCGGCGCGTCGCATCCCAGGCCCGGCCGTCAGCTGCACGACCAGCTGTGCGAACCGCTCGACGCCTTCGTGTTGGAGCGCCGCCCCGCGGTCGCCGAGTGTCGGCAGGTCCCGCGAGACCGTCGCCACGAGCGCCGGATCGCCGCTCAGCGCGGCGAAGTAAGCGTCGAGCGCGTTGTCGATCTGCTCGTCCCATGGCGCCTGCGGATCGACTGCGGCTTCGACGAGCGCGCGGAGCGCGATGCTCGACTCGCGGATCAACTCGACGAACGCCGACTCCTTGTCGGCAAAGCACTCGTAGAAGGTTCGCCGCGAGGTGTGCGCGTTGCGCACGACGTCAGCGATCTGCGTGCGCTGCAGACCCTTCTCGCGCACCGCCTGCGCCAGGCCCTCGAGCAGGCGGCTGCGACGATCGACCTCTGGCGTAGCCGTTGCCATAGGCACACGCTATCGGCAGGCGTCGTCGTGGGCGACCCGCGCTAGCGTGGATCGGCGCGGTAGGCGACCGAGCGGTGGCGGATGCTGGCGACTCGGACCGCCTTGTCGTTGTCTGAGAGTTGGTAGATGATTCGGTAGGAGCCGACTCGCATGGAGTAAAGGCCGCGAAGTCTGCCGCGCAGCTGGTAGCCGGCATGGGGTTCGCGCTGAAGGAGTCCCAACGCCTCCTCGGCCGCATCGATTAGAGGCCAGTCGAGCCCAAGAAGCTCGGCGCGTGCGCGACGCGCAAGAACCAGTCGAGCCACCGGTTGCTGCTATTTCGAGGGTCGTCGCTCCGCCAACTCGCGGCGCAGGTCGTCGAATTCGACCGTTTCTCCACGCATGAGTTCATCAAGGCCCACCTGGAGCGCATCCAACGTTGCGGCATCCGAGAGGATCTCGGCTGTCTCCTCGAGTGCCTGGTACTCGTCGATCGGTACCAGCGCGGCTGCCGGCCGCCCGTTGCGCGTCACAACCACATGATCACGGCGGTCGGCCACATCGCTGAGCACTTCGGCCAGGTTGCTCCGAAACTCTCGCACAGGGATAGTCTTGGGCATCGGTGAGCAGTGTACCAAATCGCGTACACGACGGTAGTTGCACTGAAAGGCCGAACCCTAGTGGGACTTCGGTAGGTTGTTTATGGTGGCAGTCTGCGTTGGCAGATGGGGCAGCGGTCGTGCCAGTAGGCCAGCATGGTTTGGAGGGTCGCGTTGGGCTTGGTAGGGGCTGATCAGGCTGCCGCTATCTGAGGGCGGATGGTGTCTGGGTCGCTGCGGGCGAGGCGGCAGCATGTGAGGAAGGCGTGGGCGACGGTGACGCAGGTGGGGTGGTGGTGAAGTCCGCGGTAGGTGCGGCCCTCGTAGTGGTCGAGGCCGAGAGGCGTTGCTTGAGTTCGCGGTAGTCGTGCTCGACGCGCCAGCGGAGCTTCGCTAGGCGGACCAGCGTCATGATCGGCGTCTCGGTGGGGAGGTTGGAGAGCCAGTACTTGACGGGCTGCTCCTTGCCGTCGGGCCACTCTGCCAGCAGCCACCGCTCGGGCAGCTCGCCGTCATCGTTGCGTTGAGCGTCATTGGCGGGGCGCACGCGCAGCGCGATGAACTGGCTCTGAAGCGGGCCACGGTCGTCCTCGCGCCAGCCGACCCCCAGGGCCTGCTCATGGCTGGCGGCCAGTACCAGGTCTCTGGGGCTGACGGGCTTCTCGGGGTAGCGCGGGGCGGGTGGACGACGGCGACCCTGATACTCAGGCGCGAGGGGAACCGCGTCGGCGGGTTGAGCCGAGGTCACGCCCTTGACCTGCACCACGTACTCGAGTTCGCGCTCCTCCAGGGCGACCCGGAACGCGGTGGTGTCTCCATAGCCGCCGTCGGCCTGCACAACCCGACGCTTGAGCCCCCACTCCAACAGCTGATCGATGATCTCCAGCGCGAGCTGCCACTTCGGGACGTGCCGCGTCTCCTCAGGGATCCGCGCCCGCCGACGCCGCTGCTCATCCTCATCCCACGGCTTCGGCAGGAACAACCGCCACCCAAGCGGGCATGACGCTCGGTCCGACGCGGCGTTGACCGACACCAGCACCTGACAGTTCGCGGTCTTTGGGCTTGTTCATACATGAGTCGGCAGGTTGACTGGTGGTCGGGTCGGATATTGGGGTGTGGTTGACGGGGCGGCGATCGGTGTGAAGTTTCGTTTGCTGGCGGGTGAGTTGAATGAGCGGCAGCGGCGGCTGTGGGCTGTTGCGGAGGCGCGGGCGGCAGGGTGTGGTGGGATCGCCGGGACGGCGTGGGCGACGGGGATGGCGGTCGGCACGATCCGGCGGGGCATCGCCGAGCTTGAGCGCGGCGAGTCGATCGGGGCGGGGCGGGTCCGTAAGGCGGGCGGTGGACGCAAGCCGCTGTCGGAGACCGGTCCCAAGCTGTTGGGCGATCTCGAGCGTCTGGTGGACGAGGACCGTCGGGGTGATCCGGAGTCGTTGTTGTTGTGGACCTCGAAGAGCGTGCGGTATCTCGCTGGCGGGTTGCGCGAGTTCGGGCATCGGGTCGAGTACGTGACGGTCGCGAAGTTGTTGCGGTCGTTGGGGTACAGCCTGCAGGCGAACGTGAAGACCAGGGAGGGGCACCAGCATCCCGATCGTGATCTGCAGTTCCGGCGGATCAACACGACCTGCCTCCAAGCACTGGAGGATCAGCAGCCGATCATCTCGATCGACTGCAAGAAGAAGGAGCTGGTCGGCGATTTCAAGAACGGCGGGCGGGAATGGCGTCCCAAGGGCTGTCCCGAACTGGTGCGCTAATGTGCGCTGGTCGATCTCCAACTCGATGCCTGTTTCGCGCGCGAGCCAGTCCGAGACTCTCTTGAAGATCTCGATCATCTCGTCGGGCTCCTCCGGACCGCCGTCGACGACGGTGAAGTCGAGATCCTCAGAGAATCGGTAGGTCTCGTAGTAGCACTTGCGCAGGCAGGTGCCGCCCTTGAAGATCCAGGTGTTGGCGAGCGCGGGCTCGGCAGCGATCGCAGCGAGCACCCAGCCGAGCACGTAGTCCTTCTCGATCACGCTGACGTCGAGTTGCCACTCGCCACGGAGTCGCATCAGCTCCTGCTTGGCGATCACGACGGCTCCTGCTGCTCGAGCACCACGTTGGCGCGCAGCCGCCATGCCGGCACGCGCGGCCCCATACGGGGCCCGTCGGGGTCAAGCAGCGAGATGCCGCTGGAGAGCTCCGCGCGGCACGCCGCGATCAGCTTGGGGGCGCCCCAGCCCTGCGACTCCAGCAGGAAACCCAGGCGCTTACTACGGCGGCACTCAAACGGTTGCGTGAGTGTCATGCGGCTGCGGCGTAGCGGACGTGTTGCTCTTGGAAGTATCTGGTAACAATGTTGGGTTGGCGTTGGCGGCTGCGCAGGTAGGAGCGGGTGTCGCCGATGAGTTCGTCGCGTGTTGTTGGCCGTCGGCGTCCGAGAGCACCAGCCTTGACATCTTGGTTGAGAAGCTCATCAGGGTTCAGCTCGGGGCTGTACGGAGGCAGGAAATAAAGCGCCAAGAGGTGAGCATACTTCGCGACGAATTGTGTGACCTTCTTCGCCCGGTGGGAAGGGTGACCATCGACGATCAGGTAGAGCTTGCGTCCCTTGGCTTGGCGAATCAGGCGGCGAAGGAAACTGATGAACAACTCGGCGTTCGCCTTACCCGTGAAAACCATGAACTGCAATGCGCCCTGATTGGAGATGGCCGAGATAACGTTGCAGCTAAAACGCTGGCCGGTGCCAGGGATCACGGGTGTCTTGCCGCGTGGGCTCCATGAGGTACCGGTCGTGTGATCAGAGCGCAATCCCATCTCGTCGCCCCACAAGATCTGTGCCTTCTCACGCTTGGCTTTCCGCGCGAGCGCGGGGTAGATCTCATCGAGCCACGCCTGCACCACCTGCGGGTTCTGCTCAAACGCGCGACGGACAGGCTTCTGCGGCGTGAAGCCCCAACGCCGCAAGTATTTGCCGACCGTCGTGAGCGCCAGGTGAACACCAAAACGCCGCTCGATGTAATCGCGCACAGCCTCCCTCGTCCACAAGAAGAACGGGAGTCGCAACTGGTCAGGGTTTTTCTCGCGGATCGCTCTGGCTACCTGTGCCTGCTGCCACGGCGCCAACGCCATCTGCTCCGCCACGGCGACCTCGCTGGCCCGCCGCCAAACCGGCATCCCCCGCCTGGCGGTGACGGCGCATCCAGTTACCGATCGTCGTCTCCGATACTTCAAAGCGCCGACTCGCCTCAAGGTAAGTCATACCCTCGCTTACCGCCTTCACCGCGAGACGGCGAACCCGCTCCTGCTCAGCCTGCTGCCACGATCGCGCATCGACCCTATCCACACCACGAAGCCTATCACATCACACCACTATTTGTGTATCGGAGTAGTAAGCACAGCGCGGTTGCCGAGCCGCAGCGCGTACTCCACCAGGCGCTCACCCTCGTGTTCATCCAGATACGCCCGCAGGATCTCTGCGGCGTGGCGGATACCACCGCCGATTCGCGGTGCGTCGAGGATCTCCACTACCGTACGTGCGGGGTCGGCGAACAGCATCCGCACCTCCTCCTGCCACGCTGTCTCCAAGCCCCACTCGAGCGTGTCCTCTGCTATGTGCATTAGTAGGTATTCGGCATCCAGCAGGCTCGCCGTCGCGACGCGCACGCGCTGTGCGGTCTTCACGATCGTGGTGCGGAACACCTGCTCGGTCAGACCCCAGTGGCGCGCTGCCGTGAACCCGCTGAAGTAGCACGGCGACCACACGCGCTCGCCAACACCAACGTGTCCTGTGACCAGCTTCGCGGAGGAGCCTCGACTGGCACGGCGATATACAGGCCCCGTTGCACCCTACGCAGCCACCCCTGTTCCGCCCAATGCGCGAGCTTTCGCGCCGCGACCCTCGCGTCCACACCTAGCACGCGTGCGGCGATCTCTGGAGAGACAAACCTGCGATCGACAAGCACCGCCGACAATTCGGCACGTCCAGCGCCTGAGATTCCACGACCATTTTGCGTCATCAGAAAGCCAATAGTTCATTCGACATCGGATCTGGCGGCTACATGATAACCGACGATCGATCTCATTGCACCAGAAACTTCATCTTGAAAGAAACTACCGGCCCACCACTACCGACAGCATGGCCTGTCCCTCAGCGATCCACTTAAGGTCACAAGTGGTCCCACCTCTACATAGCGGTCGAACCAGTCGAGGTAGTCAGCTACGCACGCCGTAGCATCCTCGGAGCGGGCCCAGAAATGCGTCGGAAGCTTGTCGCTGTCGAAGATCTGCTTCGTGCCCTCCTGCGCGGAGATCACCACTCGGCGTGGGCGGCCGAGAGCGTAGCCGAGCTCCATCGTGCAATTGGGGCGCATGCCGGTGAGGTCGACGAGAACCACGCCGGCGCGATGCAGCCGCCGGAAGATCTCGACGTTCATGAACATGCTCTCTGGCGTGCCCAGACCCATCTGCACCGGCGCGTAGCCCCGCTCGGATATGGCTGGGGTCACGACCTCCGGGAAGAACCACTCGACCGCAGCGTGGTCGCAATTGCTCGGATCGAGCACTCGGACGTAAAACGCGCTCGGCGGCATCAGGTCTTCGAGCATCCGCACGGTCGCTTCGGCGAGCGAACTCGGGTCCGACTCGGCTTCTAGCCGGAGAGCCTGTAGACGAGCAGTGTCGCCACCGGCGCCTGGCGCCAGCCTGAATAGCGCGCCCGGATCGCCTAGTGGTGGCTCCGTTTAGTTCGTGGGTTTATGCCTGGAGTACTTTGCCGGTGTAGGTCCACTTGAACGGTTTGGCGGTTTGGTTGTAGGGTCTTGATGAATGCGAGCATCTGCTCTGCGAGGTTTTGCTCTGAGGTGAAGGGCGCCGTGCTTGAGCAGCTGCTTGTGCGGGATCGAGAAAAAGATCTCGACCTGGTTCAGTCATGAAGCGTGGTCGGTGTGAACTGGAAGCGCCAGCGCGGGTGGCCTTTCAGCCATTCGGTGACCTCTTCGGTGCCCCTGGTCGAAAGGTTGTCGGAGACCGCGACTATCCGCTGGCCCTCGACAACGGGGATCTCGGCGTCGAGCTGGTTCAAGAAGCGGATCAGGTCGTGACGGTTGCGCGTCTTTGAGGGCATCCCGAGCACGTCGCCTGCTTTGGCTTTTAGGCAGGCAAACAGGCACTGCGTGCCGTTGCGCTCGTATTCGTGCTCACGCCGCGGCGGCTTGCCCGCCGCCGCCGGGATGTCGGGCTTGGTCGGTGCCTTTGCCTGGATGCCCGTCTTTTCGTCGATCGAGATGACGAGCACGTTCTCCGGCGGGTCCACGTACAGGCCGCACACAGCCCGCAAACGACTCTCGAACTCGGGGTCGGTGAAGTCGCTCATTACCCAGTAGTCGGTGCGGTGCGGCTTGACGTCAGCGCGCGCGAGGATCGTGTGCGCATGCGAGGAAGACATCCCGACCTCCGCCGCGAACTCGTCATAGGTCCAGCGCTCCCTGCGCTGCCCCCCCGCCGTGGCCGGCGGACGCGTGCACGCCTAGGCAATCAGCCTGGCCCGCTCCTCACAGGAGTAAATCAGCGGTTCCCCCGGCCGCGGCAGATCGCAGAGTCCCGCGATCCCGCCTCGCTCGTAGCGCGCGAACGCCACTTCGCCGCCGTGTTCGTCGCACACCCCAACAACCGGCCGATCCTCTGAGCCGAGTGACCCTCAGCGGCACACAACACGATCTGAGCCCGCTCGACCAGCCGCACCTCCCCAGTCGAGAAGCGCACAATCCGCTCAAGCTCCACTCGATCCTCCTCCGGAACCTCGATCTGCTTCGCTGGCACAGCCATACCGAACCCCCATCATCGCTGAACAACCAGCGACCGGATCAGCACCCACCAAAGAACCCCTACAACAAACCACGAACTAAACGGAGCCACCACTAGATCGTGAGTTGGGGGGAAAGCGGCTACAAGAGATCGCAATCGCCGTTCTCGAGCGCGAGATACAGCCGGGTCAAGCAGTCCACTACCGCGACTGGTATGCGCTGCTTTGCGCCGCTGGCTACCGCGCCCGTGGAAAGGACCCGCTGGCCAGCTTCCTAGCCCAGATCAACCGCGCCGAGCAAGTCGAGCCCATCGGTGGACGATCGGGCCGCTACCGTCTTCGCGCGGCCTAGCCTTGTCAACGCGCAATCACAATCGAACTGGGGACACCACGATTCGCGGACATGTTTCCTTTACGCCCAATCGAGGGCCAGGTACGCAGAAACCGTACAACCAAGCCAATTCCAAGCCTCGCAGCTGCATCCCTCTACGCAAAACAGAGCGCTCATTGGACCCTGAACCGGGGGTTTTGGACCACGAATTGGACCACGAGCACGAAAATGGTCCCAAAACGCGCCCGATAGGCTGACCGTAAGCGCACCAAAAACCTGGCGGTTAGCAGGCAAAACAGGAAATGGCGAGACCCGGACTCGAACCGGGGACACCACGATTTTCAGTCGTGTGCTCTACCAACTGAGCTATCTCGCCGCGGCCCACGATCCTAGCGCCTCGGCGACACCGGGATGAGCTTTGCTCTGCCTGCCACCGCAGCACGGCCGGGCGCGCAGCCGGTCCTACCCCAGCACGTGGGCGCGCGCCCGCAGCAGCCCTTCGACGGCGGGCACGGCGCCGTCGACGCGCTCGAGCGTGGGGGTGCCGGCCGGCGGGGCGTGCAGCAGCTCGCCGGGTGCGGCGCCGGTGGCGGCGCCGGCGAGCAGCACGGGTAGGCCGGGGTGGTGCTCGCGTAGCTCGTCGAGCAGCTCTTCGAGCGGGACACCGGGTGCGGTGGCGTTGGCGCCGAGCACCACGAGGGCGGGGGTGTGGTGCTCGATCGTGGTGTGCAGGCGCTCGGCGGAGACGTCGGTGTCAAGCGTCGTCTGGTAGCCGGCGGCGGCGAGCTGGTCGTGAACCATCTGCAGCCCGAGCGTGTGCTGCCCGGTCTGCGCGGGGTCGCCCTCGACGCTCGCGAGCAGCACGCGCTCGCGGGTCGGCTCGGTGCCGCCGAGCATGAAGCGGTGCAGTGTGGCGAGCACGCGCCGTGCGATGCCGGTCGCCAGCTGCTCGCTCTCGTGGTCGAGCGCCCCGGTTCGGGCCAGCCCGCCGATGTGCGCGAGCGCGGGCGCGATCACCTCGCCGTGTAGGACGGCGGGCGGGATTTCGTCCTCGATCGCCTGTGCGATCGCACCCTCGGCGGTCACGGCGTCGCCGCGCTCCAGCGCGGTGGAGAAGGTCTCGAGCACGCCCTCCAGCAGCGTTTCGCGGTCGCGCTTGACGATCCCGCGCGCGTCGACGCCGGAGATGGAGAGGACTTCGAGGAAGGCGTCGAGCAGCACCGGGTCGAAGTGCTGGGCGCGCTGTTCGCGCATCATCTCGATCGCGCGCTCGACGGGGAACGCGGGCCGGTAGACACGGTCGCTGGTCAGCGCGTCGAAGACGTCGGCGATCGCGACGATGCGACCCTCGATCGGGATCTGTTCGCCGGCGAGCCCGCGCGGGTAGCCGCTTCCGTCCCACTTCTCGTGGTGGCTGAGCGCGATCGTGGCGGCCATGTCGAGGATCGAGGAGGAGGAGCCGTGCAGCAGCCGGTAGCCCTCCTCGGTGTGCGTCTCGACGATCGCGCGCTCCTCGGGGGTGAGCGCGGCGGGCTTGAGCAGGATCGCGTCGGGGATCGCCACCTTGCCGACGTCGTGCAGCGGCGCGGCGTAGCCGAGCAGCTCGCAGCGCTCGGGCTCGATCCCGACCTGCTCGGCGAGCAGCGTCGAGAAGCGTCCGATGCGCTCGATGTGCGCGCCGGTGTCCTCGTCGCGGAACTCGACGGCCATCGACAGACGCCGTACCGTCTCGGCCTGGGCGATCTCCAGCTCGGTCAGCGCGCGGCGCAGCTCGATCGAGCGGTCGTCGATCTGACGCTGCAGGCCGCGGCGCTGCTCGTCCCCCAAACGCCAGCCGAGCGCGCCGGCGAGCGCGGCGAGTGCGAGCACGCAGAACGCGACCAGCAGATGGCTGGACGCGAGCACGGCGCCGACGGCGCCCGCGAGGAGCAGGACCGCGAGCACCGGCCACGGGAGCCGCGCGCGCAGACGGCCGCTGGGGTGATCTTCTGCGGTGGGTGACTGACCCACGGGTTCGAGCTTACTCCACCATTCGGGGTTTCCCAATCGATTGTGCTGCTCGGCTCATGATCGGCGCACACGCGGCACGGCTTGAGCGGCGGGCCCACGGCTGGCCGGGCCCTCGCGGACGACCGTACACAGCACCGTCCGCACGTCGCCACGCCGGCCCGATGCTGCTGCCAAAGCGCTTGAGCGTGGCACCCCAGAAGCGCTCGAGCGTGGCGCTCGGCGGCGGCGCCTGGCGGTACAGCCGAGGACCCCCCCGGTCTGCACGGTCGGAGATCCCCCGCTCGATCGCGGCTGCGGCGAGCACGTGCGCGCTCGGTGCGAGCCGCCGGTCCTATACGGCGAGCGCGACGTACTTTGTTTGCAGGTACTCGTCGATGCCCTCGAAGCCGCCCTCGCGGCCGAAGCCCGACGCCTTGATGCCACCGAACGGGGCGGCGGCGTTGGAGACGAGCCCTTGGTTGAGACCGACCATGCCGGTCTCGAGCGCCTCGCAAACGCGCAGCGAGCGCGCGAGGTCGCGTGTGTAGACGTAGGCGACAAGACCGAACTCGGTGTTGTTGGCAGCCGCCACGGCGTCGTCCTCGCTCGCGAACGTCGCGATTGGTGCGACCGGCCCGAAGATCTCCTCCGCCAGCAGGCGGGCGTCGGCCGGCACGCGGTCGAGGACGGTGGGGGCGTAGAAATAGCCGGGCCCGTCGAGCGGCTCGCCCCCCACCACCGCGCGCGCGCCACGCGCGCGCGCGTCCTCCACCAGATCGTGAACCTTGGCGCGCTGCTCGTCGTCGATCAGGGGGCCGATGTCGGTGTCGGGCTCGGTGCCGCGGCCGACCTTCAACTCGGCGAAACGGGCGGCCAGACGCCGGGAGAACTCCTCGGCGACCGGCGCCGCGACGTGGAAGCGGTTGGCGGCGGTGCAGGCCTCGCCGACGTTGCGCAGCTTGGCGGTCAGCGCACCCTCCACCGCGGCGTCGAGGTCGGCGTCCTCGAAGACGAGGAACGGGGCGTTGCCGCCCAGCTCCATCGAGACGCGCAGCACCTGGTGGGCCGACTGCTCGATCAGCGTGCGCCCCACCTCGGTCGAGCCGGTGAACGAGAGCTTGCGCGTGCGGGGGTCGTGCAGCAGCGGCTCGATCAGCGCACCCGAGCGGGCGGCGGTGATCGTGTTGAGCACGCCGGCCGGCAGGCCGGCGTCGCCCAGGATCGCGGTGAGCGCGAGCATCGAGAGCGGCGTTTTCTGGGCGGGCTTGACGACGATCGTGCAGCCGGCGGCGATCGCGGGGGCGAGCTTGCGGGTGCCCATCGCCATCGGGAAGTTCCACGGGGTCACGAACACGCACGGCCCGACGGGCTGGCGCATCGTGAGGATGCGCCCGGCGCCGGTGGTGTTGGTCATGTAGCGGCCGTGTATGCGCACGGCCTCCTCGGAGAACCAGCGCAGGAACTCGGCGGCGTAGGCGATCTCGGCGCGCGACTCGGCGAGCGCCTTGCCCATCTCGAGCGTCATCACGAGCGCCAGCTCCTCCGCGCGCTCGCTCAGCACCGCGTAGGCGCGGCGCAAGATCTCACCCCGCTCGCGCGGCGGGTGAGCGGCCCACTCGGCCTGCGCGGCGGCGGCCGCGTCGAGCGCCGCCATCGCATCCTGCGGCTGGCCGTCGGCGACCTCGACCAGCGTGCGCCCCGTCGCGGGGTCCTCGACGGCAAGCGTGCCGCCGCCGCTCGCCGGACGCCAGCGCCCGCCGATGAACAGCTCGGTGGGGACGCCCGCCAGGGCGGCTTGCTCCTCGCTCTCAGTGCTCATCTGCGCATCGCGCCTTTCGGGTTGGGGTTCACATAGGGCTCGCGTAGGGCTGCGCTTCCTCGGCGACCGAGCGCCGCACTGCGCCGCTCATGCTCGCGGCAGCCCCGGTCGATCCAGAGTACATGCGACTCGACACGCGGCTTGGCGCGCGGCTCGACACGCAACGCAACACACAACGCGACACGCGGCCCGGCGGGCGGCCCGGCGCACCGGCGAGGCCCCGTCTGCGGACCGCGTCGGCGACGCTGCTCGTGACGGTGGCTCTGGCTGCGCTGGGGGCGACGACGGCCGCCGCGGGCCTCGACGCGCACGCGAAGGCGGATCCGCACACCGGGGCGGCCACGCAGATGCTGGTGGTCGACGGCGCGGGCGACGGGCACGGCGTGGGGATGAGTCAGGATGGCGCGCTCGGGTACGCGGAGCACGGTTACGGCTACGCGGCGATCCTCGCGCACTACTACTCGGGCACGGCACTCGGCAAGGCGCGGGCGGGCACGACCGTGCGGGTGCTGCTGCGTGGCAAGGTGCGCCGGCTGGGGTTGGAAGCGTACGTGCGGGGGGTGGTGGGCGCGGAGATGCCCTCCTCGTGGCCGCCGGCGGCGCTCGAGGCGCAGGCCGTGGCGAGCCGCACGTACGCGCTGACCGACCACGCGGGCGGCGCGCGCTTTGACGTCTACGCAGACACGCGCTCGCAGGTGTACCTTGGCGCGAAGGCCCAAACGGCGCAGACCGACGCGGCGGTGAGCGCGACCGCGGGGCAGATCGTCACCTACGCGGGGCATCCCGTGATCACGTACTTCTTCGCCAGCTCGGGCGGGGCGACCGAAGACGTGCAGTACGGGTTCCCCGGCACGGAGCCCGCGCCGTGGCTGGTGGGTGTGCCCGACCCGTTCGAACAGGGCCCGGCGAACCACTGGAGCGTGAGCATCCCGTTCGCGATCGCCGCCGCGCGCCTGCGGGGGCTCTACCGCGGCGCGTTCGAGGGCGTGCAGGTGTTGCGCCGCGGCTACTCACCGCGGATCGTCACGGCATCGGTGCTCGGGTCGGCCGGCGCCGGGCAGGTCAGCGGCGCCGAACTCGCCGGGTGCCTCGGTCTGCAGAGCACGTGGGCGTACTTCAGCGTGCGCAGCGCGCGCGGGGTCGCGCCCGAGCCCGAAGCAGGCAGCGGCGCCCCCGTGGCCGGAGGCGCCGGCGCACCGGCAACTGCCGGCGGCGCCCCAGCGGGCAACGGCGCCCCCGGGCCCACGGGCGGTGCAACGGCGACCGACACGTAGGCGCAGCGAGCAGACTTTGGACCTTTTGAGATCGTCCGCGCGGCGAGGCCGTATCGCGGCGGCGGACGGAGCGGGGCATCCATGCCCCGCCGCCCCGGAAAGCCGCTGGCCGGTTGTTCTTTCGCGCCGCGATTCGCGCCCGCGCGCGTACGCGGGCGCGAATCGCAGTTTGTTTTATGGACCGCACACACCGCCCCGCGCCACGACGGGGACGGCACGCGTAGCCTGTGCCCCGTGCCCGCCCCGCTGCTGATCGCCGACGTGCCGTGGCTGCTCTACCGCGCCTTCTTCTCGCTGCCCGACTCGATCCGCGACGGCGAGGGGCGGCCGGTGAACGCGCTGCTGGGGACGGTCAACGCACTGCTGAGCGCGGTCGAGGCGTGCTCGCCGCGCGCGGTGGCGGCGTGTCTGGGAGCCGAGCAGGCGGCGTACAGGGTGCAGCTGTACGCCCCCTACCACGCGCACCGCGACCCGATGCCCGACGCGCTGGCGTGGCAGTGGCAGCGCGCGCCGCAGCTGCTGGCCAGCCTCGGCTGGACGGTACACGAGAGCCCAGAGCTGGAGGCGGACGACGTGATGGTCTCCTTCGCGCGGACCGAGACCGCGGCGGGCGGCAGGGCGCTGCTGCTGACCGCCGACCGCGACCTCTTCCAGGCGGTCGGCCCGCAGGCGGCGATCCTCGAGCTGCGCCGCGACGGCCCGCCATCGGAGATCGGTCCCGAGCAGGTGCACGAGCGCTACGGAGTCGGGCCGGAGCTGGTCCCGGACTTCATCGCGCTACGCGGCGACCCCTCCGACGGCCTGCCCGGGGCGCCGGGTATCGGGGCCAAGACCGCGCGCGAGCTGCTGGTGCGCTACGGCTCGCTGGAGGCGACGCTCGCCGCGGTGCACGAGTCGATGACCGCCGAGCGCCCGCGCGTCGCGGCGACTCTGCGCGAGCACGCCGAGCAGCTGCGAACGTTCAAGCAGATCGCCACGCTCGTCGAGATCGACCTCGAGCGTCCACCCGACCGCGCCACCGACTTCGCGGCGGGCGCGACGAAGGCGCGAAAGCTGGGCATGCGACGCCTGGCGGAGCGCCTGCAAGAGCTGGCTAGATGAATGACGAGGGGCCCGGCTCGGCGCCTGCGGCCGCCTGCGCCACCCTCTAGGGCGAGAACTTGACGGTGATGACGTCCCCGTCGCGCATCGCGTAGTCGCGCCCCTCCAGGCGCAGCGTGCCGCGCTCGCGTGCGCCGGCGTAGCCGCCGGCGTCGATGAGGTCCGTGCAGCCGATGACTTCGGCGCGCACGAACCCGCGTTGGATGTCGGTGTGGATCGCGCCGGCGGCGTGCCACGCGGTGAGCCCTTCGCGCAGGTGCCAGGACTGGGCGGGCTTGCCCTCACCGGCGGTGAAGAACGCGATCAGGTGCAGCAGCTCGAAGGCGCCGCGCACGACGCGCTGCAGGCTGGACTCGCTGATGCCCAGCTCGGTGCGCATCAGCTCGGCCTCGTCGTCCTCCAGCTCGGCCAGCTCGGACTCGATCCGCGCGGACACCGCGACGGCGACGGCGCCTTGGGCGGCGGCGTGGGCGGCGATCGCGGCGGGAACCTCCTCCGAGCCTTCGTCGACGTTGGCGACGAACAGCACGGGCTTGGCCGTGAGCGAGCCGAGGTCGCGCGCGGCGTGCGGGGCGTCGTCGGGCGGCGGTACGCCGCGCACGGGCCGACCGGCCTGCAGCTCCTCGATCACGGCGCGCAGCCACGCCTCCTCGGCGACGGCAGCGCGCTCGCCGCCGCGCGCGGTGCGCGCGACACGGTCCAGCCGGCGCTGCGCCTGCTCGAGGTCGGCGAGCGCCAGCTCGACCTCGATCGTCTCGATGTCGCGCAGTGGATTCACCTCACCCTCGGGGTGCACGATGCCCGCGTCGCTGTGAGCGCGCACGACGTGCACGATCGCGTCGGTCTCACGGATGTGCGCAAGGAAGGCGTTGCCACGACCCTCGCCTTTGTGCGCGCCGGCGACGAGACCGGCGATGTCGTGGAAGTCTATCGTGTCGTAGACGAGCTTCGACGCGCCCACGGTGGCGGCGACCTCGTCGAGGCGGCGGTCGCGCACCGGCACGACGGCGACGTTGGGCTCGATCGTGGTAAACGGGTAGTTGGCGGCCTCCGCGCCCGCTTTGGTGAGCGCGTTGAACAGCGAGGACTTGCCGGCGTTGGGCAGCCCGACGATGCCGATGCGCGTGCTCATTGCGGCGCGACCTGCGCCTGGGGGTGGGTGGAGGTCAGGGACAACGCGACGGGCACCGGAGCACGCCGCGCATCCGGCACCCGCGCCTGCGTGCGGATCGGAACAGCTCCTGCGACGACGCTGCCGAGCAGCGCGCCGGCGAGCACGTCGGAGGGATAGTGCACGCCCAGGTAGACACGGGACAGGGCGAGCGCGCAGGCCAGCTCGTAGAGCGGGAATGCGGGCAGCCCGGCTCGCGCGTACAGGCGCGCAGCGGCAAACGACGTCGCGGCGTGGGCGCTCGGGAAGCTCAGGCGTGTCGGCGTGCCGGTCAGCGCCGGCAACCTCGGCAACTCGGGCCGGCGGCGGCGCACGACCAGCTTCAGCGCGGTGTTCGCGAAGTAGGTGCCGATGACGGCAGCGACCGCGCGCCGCCACGCACCGCGGCGCGGCTCCTCGTCGAGCAGCGCTCCGGCGACTCCGAGCGCAAGCCACACCGCGCCGTGCTCGCCGATCCGCGAGAAGCCCGCGACGGCACGCTCGACGCGCGGGGTGTGCCCGCAGGTGCGGGCGAGACGCAGGATGCGCTCATCGATGGAGCCCTTATGCATCAATTCCGATTTAGAGGACCTGGCAAGAAATAAATGTACACCTGGATGCACCCAGCGTCCGCCCAGCGCCCAGCGTCCGCCCAGCGCGCGGCCTAGCCGAAACCGACGCGTTGGTCGTCTTCCTCGGAGCGCACATAGACGACCTGCGCGAGGTCGAGCCGTACGGGCCCGTCCTCGGTTTGCAACTCGTGCCAGCCGCTCGTGCCAAGCGACTTGTGGAGCGCGTCGAGCTGCTCGTCGCTGACACGCAACGCGAGCACCTGGCCGCCCTGGAAGCCGACGCTGACGCGACGCGCGGCGGCCATCAGTGCGCCCCCTCCGCGGGCTGCACGATCTCCGTGAGCACGCGCGCGGTGCCGCGCGGGTCGAGGAACGCGACGCGCGAGCCGCGGATGCCGGTACGGGGACGCTCGTCGAGCAGCGGCAGCCCGGCCTGGGAGAGCGCCGCGAGCGTCGCGTCGATGTCGCGCACCTGGTAGGCGATGTGGTGCAAGCCCGGGCCGCGCTTGGCGAGGAACTTGCCGACGGGGGTATCCTCGCCGAGCGGGGCGAGCAGCTCGATGTGGTTCTCGCCGACGTCGAGCAGCGCCGCCTCGACGCCCTGCTCCTGCACGATCTCGCGGTGGGCGACGTCGAGCGCCAGCGCGTCGCGCCACAGCGCCAGCGCCGGCTCGATCTCGGCGACGGCGATGCCGACGTGGTCGATGCGGTCGAACACGCCGGAGAGTCTATCTGGGCTACGACTTGTCGCCCGCCGGCCCGTCGAGCGGGCTGGCGGCGGCGACGCGCAGCCCCACGCCGGGGGCGCGCTCCAGGCGCGGAACGCCGGCCATCACGCGGTCGATGCCCTCGCGGTCGAGCACCTCGTGCTCGAGCAGCTCGCCGGCGAGCGCGTCGAGCTGGGCGCGGTGGGCGACGATCAGCTTCAGCGCTGCGCGGCGGGCCTCTTCGCTCAGGTCCTGGCGCTCCTCGTCGCGGATGCGCAGGGTCGTCTCGGAGAGGCGCACACCGCCGTCGGGCGAGCGCCCGATCGAGGCGTTGCCCATCGCGAAGTCGTGCACCATCGAGTGCGCGATGTCCGCGACGCGCTTGAGGTCGTCGGAGGCGCCGGTCGTGATCGCGCCGAACACGACGTGCTCGGCGACGCGCCCGCCGAGCAGTACGGTCATGTAGTCGAGCAGCTCCTCGCGCGTCTTCAGGTAGCGGTCCTCGGCGGGCAGGTTCAGCGTGTAGCCGAGCGCGCGACCGCGCGGCACGATCGAGATGCGGTGCACGCGGTCCACGGAGGGCAGCAGCTCGCCGCAGAGCGCGTGGCCTGCCTCGTGGTAGGCGACGACCCGCCGCTCGTGCTCGTTCAGCACGCGGTGGGACTGCACGCCGGCGATCACGCGCTCGAGCGCGCCGTCGAAGTCCTCCGAGGCGATCCAGCGCGCGCGCCGGCGCGCGGCGAAGATCGCGGCCTCGTTGCAGATGTTGGCGAGGTCGGCGCCGGTGAGGCCGCTGGTCTGCTGGGCGACCAGCTCCAGGTCGACGTCGCGCAGCGGCTTGTCGCGGGTGTGCACGCCGAGGATGCCCTGGCGCCCCTTGACGTCGGGCGGAGCGACGAAGATCTGGCGGTCGAAGCGCCCGGGGCGCAGCAGCGCCGGGTCGAGCTTCTCCAGCAGGTTGGACGCGGCGATCACGACGAGGCGCCCGCGCGAGGAGAAGCCGTCCATCTCGACCAGCAGCTGGTTGAGCGTTTGGTCCTTCTCGCCGGAGATGTCCGCACCGCGCCGCCCGCCGACCGCGTCGAGCTCGTCGATGAAGATGATCGCCGGTTCCTGGTTGCGGGCAACGGCGAACAGCTTGCGGATGCGCGCAGCGCCGAGCCCGGCGAACATCTCGACGAACGCGGCCGCGGACTGCGCGAAGAACTGCGCGCCCGACTCGTGCGCGACGGCCTTGGCCAACAACGTCTTGCCGGTGCCGGGCGGACCGTGCAGGAGAATGCCTTTGGGTACCCTGGCGCCCATCTTCTCGAACTCGCCCGGGTCGCGTAGGAACTCGACGATCTCCTGCAGCTCGCCCTTGACCTCTTCGGCGCCGGCGATGTCCTTCCAGCCGACGGCCTGGTCGGAGGTGGGCTTGATCTGCTGCGGTTTGACCCGCGGCATCACCTTCAGCGTGCGCCACAGGATCCCGATCAGCGCACCGAAGAACAGGATCGCGATCACCGGCTCCCACTGCATTGCCCAGTTCTGCAGTTCGGAAACGAACGCGGATACCGAGGCCTGCACCGCCGGCAGCTCGCCTGCGATCGCGACCGTCATGCTCGCGCCCGCCTCGCGCTTGCCCGCTTCGCCGTCGTCCGACTCGTCATCGCCGGCCTCGTGCGATCGGCATCGCCGGCCTCGTGCATCGCCGGCCTCGTGCGGTCGGGCGCCGCGAGCAGGCAGCGGCCGCCGAGGGCCCCTGGGACGCCTGCTTCGTCAAAGCCGTCCGTGGCTCCATCCTCAGACGATTATGCCCACTGTGCACCGCCGACTGTCTCACCCAAGAACAGAACGCGCGAGGTCCGCGAAGAATTCCGTGGCGAACGCCAGGTCGCGGACGTCGATGCGCTCGTCGGGCGCGTGCATCAGCGGCGAGGTCTCCAGCAGCGACTGGTGGCGCTGGGGAAAGAAGCCATACGCCACGCACTCGGGGAACGCAGCGCGGAAGTGGCGCGAGTCGGTGAAGCCGGGCAGCACCACGGGCACCACCTGCGCGCCGGGATCGCGCGCGGCGACCCAGCCGGCGATCGTGTCCATCAGCGACGAGCGCACGGGTGAGCGGTTGCCGACGACACGCTCGGTGAACTCGACCTCGAAGCCGTCCTCGCCAAGCACTTCGACGATCCCACGCCGCACCTGCTCCTCGCCGAGGCCGGGAGGCACGCGACAGTCGACGCGCAGCTCGGCGCGGCTGGGGATCACGTTGACCTTCTCCGACGCGCGGATGCGGGTGGGCGTGAACGTCACGCCGAACATCGGCTCGAACATCGTCGCCAGGCGCGGGTCGGCGGCGTGCATGTTGGCGACCGCGCGCGGCACGTCGTCTGAGTCCTCGCCGACCCCGCGCAGGAATGCGGCGGGCTCGGCGGTCAGCTCGTAGGCGGGCTGGCGGGCCGCCAAGCGCTTCAGCAGCGGGCCCATCTTCAGCAGCGCGTTCTCGCCGACCTTCGGCATCGAGGCGTGGCCGGCGACGCCGGCGGTGGTGAGCGTGAAACGAAAGACGCCCTTCTCGGCGCAGCACACGCCGTAGTAGCGCTGGCCGCCGTACTGGAAGAACGCGCCGCCGCCCTCGTTGAGCAGCAGGTCACAGCGCACCTTCTCGGGATACTCGCGCGTGAGCCAGCCCGCACCGAGGTCGCCGCCGGTCTCCTCGTCGACGACGGCGGCGATCAGCAGCTCGCCGCGCGCCGGGCGCCAGCCGCTGCGCGCCAGCTCGACGGCAGCGGCGACCTCGGCGGCGACCTGGGACTTCATGTCGAGCGCCCCCCGGCCCCAGATGCAGCCGTCGGCGAACGCGCCAGACCATGGGTTGTGGCGCCACTCGGCGGGATCGGCGAGCACGGTGTCGACGTGGCCGAGGTAGCAGAGCGTCGGGCCCGCGCTCGCCCCGGACAGCCGCGCGATCAGGTTCGGCCGCTGCGGCTCGGCGCCCAGCAGCTCGCAGTGAAAGCCCGCGTCGCCCAGCAGCCCGGCGAGATGTTCCTGGGCGGGACGCTCGTCGCCCGGCGGGTTGACGGTGTCGAAAGCGATCAGCTCGCGCAGCAGTGTCGCCGCGGCGTCCGCAGGCGTGTCGCCCTGACCCGCAGGCGCACCGCCCTGACCCACAGGCGCACCGCCCTGACCCGCAGGCGCGTCGCCCTGACCCGCAGGCGCGTCGCCCTGACCCGCAGGCGCGTCGCCCTGACCCGCAGGCGCGTCGCCCTGACCGGCGGTGCGCCCCGTGTCGCTCATGCGCCTCGCCGGCAGCACCCGGGCCGGCCCGCGTAGTTGCGTGTGCTCACGCGGTGATCGTACGCCGATCCTCGGGAAGCCTCGGAATGGCGGCGAGCAGTTCGCGCGTGTAGGGGTGGTGCGGGGACTCGTAGAGGTCGGCCACGGGGGCGCTCTCGACGATGCGCCCTGCGTTCATGACGGCGACGCGGTCGCACATGTGGCGCACGACGGCGAGGTCGTGCGAGATGAACAGCAGCGCCAGCCCAAGCTCACGCCGCAGCCGCCGCAGCAGGTCGAGGATCTGCGCCTGGACCTGGACGTCCAGCGAGGACACCGGCTCGTCGGCGATCAGCAGCCGGGGGCGCAGCGCAAGCGAGCGCGCGATGCCGATCCGCTGGCGCTGTCCGCCGGATAGCTCGTGCGGGTAGCGGTCGTGGTACTCGGAGCCGAGCCCGACCATCTCCAGCAGCTCGTGTACGCGACGCCGGCGCGCGGTGGCGTCGCGCTCGAGCTTGTGGATCGCGAGTGACTCGCCGACGATCACGCCGACGGTGCGCCGCGGGTTCAGCGAGGAGTAGGGGTCCTGGAAGACCATTTGCAGTTCGCGCCGCAGGGTGCGCAACGGCTCGCCGCTCAGACTGGAGATTTCGCGGCCGTCGAAGCGGATCTCGCCGGCGGTGGTGTCGAGCAGACGCATGACCAGCCGCGCCGTCGTGCTCTTGCCGCAGCCGGTCTCGCCGACGAGCCCGAGCGCTTCGCCGGGCATCAGCGTGAAGCTGACACCGTCCACCGCGCGCACCGCGCCGTGGCTACGGCGCGCCCGCACGCTGCGCGGCGGGAAGTGCTTGACGAGGTCGCGTACCTCCAGCAGCGGCTGGGGCGCAGCGGGCGCCACCGGCTGGTTGGCGTGGGCCGGGACCGGCTGGGACGGGTCGGACACAACCAGCGGGGACGCCCCGGCCGTGACCGGCGGGCGCTGCTTCAGCGGGTCGTCCAGACGCGGGCTCGCGCGCAGCAGCGCGCGGGTGTAGTCCGCCCGCGGTGCGGTGAAGACCTGCTCGGCGCCGCCGTGCTCGACGACCCGTCCGGCCCGCATCACGACCACCTCGTCGGCCGCCCCGGCGACGACGGCGAGGTCGTGGGCGATCAACACGAGCGCCATGTCCAACTCGCTCTGCAGGCCTCGCAGGAGCGCGAGGATCTGCGCCTGCACGGTGACGTCGAGCGCGGTCGTGGGCTCGTCGGCGATCAGCAGCTCGGGCTCGTTGGCGAGCGCCATCGCGATCATCGCGCGCTGGCGCTGGCCGCCGGAAAGCTCGTGCGGGTAGGCGTTCACGCGGCGGTGCGGCTCGGGGATGCCCACCAAATCGAGCAGCTCGATCGCGCGCGTGCGCGCGGCGGCTCTCGCAAGATGACGGTGCGCACGGATCGCCTCGACGATCTGCCAGCCCACGCGGTGCAGCGGGTGCAGTGCGGCGAGCGGGTCCTGGAAGACCATCGCGATCTCGCCGCCGCGCACCGCGCGCAATTCGCGCGGCGTCAGCGCGAGCAGGTTGCGCCCCTCGAAGTCGATGCGTCCCGACACCTGCGCTCCGGGGGGCAGCAGGCCGAGCACGGCAAGTGCCGCGACCGTCTTGCCCGAGCCGGACTCGCCGACGATCCCGAGCGTGCGTCCGCGCGCGAGCGTGTAGTCGATGCCATTCACGGCGCGCACGACGCCCGCCTCGGTGGAGATCTCCACATGCAGGCCCTGGACGCGCAGCAGCGGGGCGGGACCTGGGGATCGGCCCGGCAAGGGGTCGGAGCCGGTCCGATACCGCAGCACGGGATCAGAGCCCTCGGGGCCACCGGGTAGCGGGACGGGACCCGCGCGACCGGACGGCAGCGGTCCGAGACCAGCGGACCACGTGGAACCGGTGTCGCTCACCGGTAACGCACCCGCGGGTCGAGGTAGGCATAGGAGATGTCGACGAGCAGGTTCGCGACGACGATGAACAGCGCTGCGAGCAGCACGGTGCCCTGCACGATCGGGAAGTCGGCGTGCGTGATCGCGTCGTAGTTCAGACGCCCGACGCCGGGGATGTCGAAGACCACTTCGATCAGCAGCGCGCCGCCGAGCAGCGTGCCGATGTCGAGACCGAGCACGGTCACGATCGGCGCGATCGCGCTGCGCACACCGTGGCGCAGCACAACGCGGCGCTCGGAGAGGCCCTTGGCGCGGGCGGTGCGGATGTAGTCCTCGCCGAGCACCTCGCCGAGGCTGCCGCGCAGCAGGCGCGCGTAAACGGCGGCGAAGCTCGCCGCCAGCACGAGCCATGGCAGGATCAGCGCGGTGAGCCATTTCGCGGGGTCGGCGCTCAGCGGGGTATAGCTGGCGGCGCCGGGCAGGATGCCGAGCTTGCCGATGTCCGAGGCGAACAGGAACAGCGCCAGCAGCCCCAGCCAGTATTCGGGGGCCGAGATGAACACCAGCGCGGTGCCCATCGCAGCGCGGTCGAACAGCGAACGGCGGCGCACCGCCGAGACGATCCCGACGGAGAGCCCGACGAGCAGCCAGATGACGACCGCGCCCGCGGCGAGTGAGAGCGTGGCGGGCAGGCGGTCGGCGATCAGGCTCTTGACGGACGCCTGGCTGTAGAAGCTGTAGCCAAAATTGAAGTGCAGGAAGATGCCCTTCATGTAGCCGTAGAACTGCGTGTACAGCGGCCGGTCGAGCCCCAGCTCGCGGCGGATGTGCGCGACCGCGGCCGGGCTCGCGTCGCGCCCGGCGCGCAGTTGGGCGGGGTCGGCGGAGGGCAGGACGTCGAACAGCACGAACGTCAGCGCCGAGACGATGAACAGCAGCGCAATACTCCAGCCGATGCGGCGGGCTATGTAGCTCCTCATCGCAGGCCGCCCCTGCCGGCGAGCGCTCGCACGGCACACGTCCGCGGCACAGATGGTGAATACGTCCCCACGCCCGCACGCGCGCCCGCGCGCCCGCGCCTTCCAAACACAATCGAGAACTCGCAGGTCGCGGTCACTTCAAAGAGGTGAAGTCGTAGTCCCAGGCACCGCCGTTCCACAGCTGGTTCACACCGGCCACACCGGTGCCCTCGATGTTGGCGAGGCTCGCATAGACCTCGGGTGCGGCGACAGCCTGTTCGACGAGCGTTTCGTCGATCTTTGCCCACGCCTGCGCGCGCGCCGGTTCGCCGACGACACTTTCGGCCTTTTCTATCGCCGCGTCGATTTGTGGGTTATCGACCTGGCTCCAGTTGGAGTTGCCGCTCGCTTCGATCGCGTGCCCGGAGAAGGTCGGCAGCAGCACCGTCTGCGGGTCGGCGAAGTCGCGCACCCAGCCGACGTTCGGGCAGACGTCGATCTCCTGCGCGGGCACGCCGCAGTACTTGTCCTGCATCGTGGAGTGGTCGACGAGGCTCAGGCGCGTTTTGAAGCCGAGGTTCTGCAGCGTCTGGTTGACGATCTGCGCCGCTCCTTCCTCGGGTTCGCCCGTCGAGCCAACGACCTGGACGGTCGCGCTCCCCGTGTAGCGGCCGCTGGGGTACCCGGCGAGTCGCATGTACTTCGCGGCCACAGACGCGTCGCCTTCGGGGTGTTCGTTGTAGTCCACACGCGGGCCGGCCGCACCGCCGGCCTGTTCGTAGCCGGCGACGCCGGGGTACAGGAAATGCGTCATCGGCGCCGCGACGAGCGGGCCGCCGAAAACCTTGACGATCGCGTCGCGGTCGAGCGCCGCCCACACGGCCTTGCGCAGGTCGATGTTTTTGAACGGCCCGTGCGCGTTGTCGAGCCCTGCATAGTAGGTGCCCGAGCCGGGGGTGAAGGTGATCTGCTGGGGGCGGGACTCGTAGGCTTCCTTGACGATCGCCTGCGTCGGGTTTTCGTTCTCGACCACGTTCTGCCCCTTGAGGGTCTGCTGGCCGATCACGGCGGGTTCGCCGCCGATGTTGATCTGGATTTCGTCGAGGTAGGCCGGCCGGTAGTCGGTGCGGGGATTCCAGTTGGGGTTGCGCACGAGCGTCGCGGACTTGCCGGGCTGGTAGCCGATGCCCAGAAACTTGCCGGCACCGTTGGACTTCAACATGTAGGGGCCGGTGGCGACGAGGTATTCACTGCCGTACGTCGTCGGGCTGTGGGTGTCCAGCGGCCGCGCGAATTCGGGCGGCACCGGCGAGGAGAGCGGCAGGCTGAGTGCGCCGTAGAGCAGCGCAGCGGTGGGCTTTGAAAGATGGAAGACGATCTCGTCGCGACTTGGCGTTTCGATCCCGGCGATTGCTCCGCCGTTGGCGTTGTCCGCTCCCGCGATGTCGCCGAAGTAAGTGTGAAAATAGGGGCAGTTGACGTTCGGGTTGGCGCCACGCTCGATCGCATAGGCGACGTCGGCGGCAGTCACTTCGCGGTCGACGGGCGGGCTGAAATAGATGTGCGGGCGGATCGTCACGCTCAGCGTGCGGCCGCCGTCGGAGATCGCGGGCGGGCCGGCCGCCACGTCGGGCTGCAGCTTGCTGGCGGAGTTGGGCGGGTAGGAATAGAGCGGGCGCTCAGTCGCGTAGAGCACGGTGTAGTCCTCGCCGCTGTACGCCTCGGCGGGGTCGAAGTGTTCGAAGTCCTCGTGGACATAGGCGGTGAGCACCCCGCCGCGATGCTTGCCGTAGAGCTGCTGCCCGGCCGGCGACTCGCCCGCCTTCAGCAACAGGCCGGCGGTCGCGGTGTTGCCACCCGAGCCGCAGCCGCTCACAGCGAGCGCGAGCAGCCCGGCGCTTGCGAGAGGTGCGGCGAGAACCCTGAGAGTGATCACTTCTGTCCTCCTGAGATGGGGAGCGCTTGTTTCGGATTCAGGGCGTCCTGCAGCCCGTCGCCGAGCAGGTTGAAGGCGAGCACGGTGAGCAGCAGTGCGAGGCCGGGAAAGACCATGTACCACCACGCCGTGTTGAAGATCGGGGTCGCGTCGGCAAGCATCTGGCCCCAGCTCGCGGTGGGGGCACGCACGCCGACACCCAGGAAGGAGAGCGCGGCCTCGAGCAGGATGTTCTGGGGGATCAGCAGCGTGCTGTAGACGATCAGCGGCGCAAGCAGGTTGGGCAGGATCTCGCGCACGACGATGCGCGTGCCCGAGGCGCCGAGCGCACGTGCGGCCTGCACGAACTCCTGCTCGCGCAGCAGGATGACCTGGCCGCGGACGATGCGCGCGATGTAGGTCCAGCTGACGAGCGCGGCGATCGCGACGATCGTGGGTACGCCGGGCCCGATCGCGCCTTTGACACAGCCGCGCACACCGCAGGCGGCGCCGAGGCCGAGGCCGAGCAGCAGCACGGGGAAGGACAGCGCGACGTCGATCGTGCGCGAGAGCAGCGTGTCGACCCAGCCGCCACGGTAGCCGGCGAGCAGGCCGACGGCGGTGCCGATCAGCGCCGCGAGCACAGTGCCGAGCACGCCGACCTCGAGCGAGACGCGCGCGCCGTAGACGACGCGCGCGAAGACGTCGCGGCCGAGCTGGTCGACGCCGAAGGGGTGAGCGGCACTCGGGCCGAGCGGGCTGCCGAAAGCGTCGGTCGCGTTCAGGTTCTGTACGTCTGGCCCCGAGACGCCCGCGATCTGGACGATCAGCGGCGCGGCGAGCGCCACGATGGCGAGCAGCACAATGAACGCAAGCGCGCACAGCGCAATGCGGTCGCGCCGCAGCCGTCGCCAGAACAGGTGCCGCGGCGCGAGCGCGACCTGTACGGGGACGCCCGCCGCGAGCGCGGCCGTCGCGAACGGCGCAGCGGCACCGCCGGCGCCCGAGGAACCGAGCGCGGGCAGGTCGACGCGCCCCTCGCCTTGCACGAGGAGATCGGCAGCGGCGCCCGCGGTCATCCGAGCGACCTCTGCCGCACGAGGCGGATGTTCCTAGTGTGTGCCACCAGAGCGTCGAGGTTCGACACTCTTAAGTCGGCAACCTTCTGCAGGAATCTTTAGAGATGCATACCCTTTTCGAGCCGGACGGCCTCGACGAGCCCGCAACGGGGGCGGCTCGACGTACGGGCCGGCAGGGAACTGGGACTGCGAGCGCCGGTAGGACGGCCGCCCTGGGCGGCACAGCGAGCGCCCGCGGCGACGGGGGAGACGACGACTCGCGGCCGCTGGCGGCGCGCGTGCGCCCGCGCGTGCTCGCGGAGGTCGTGGGCCAGACGCACCTGCTGGGCGAGCGCTCGGCGCTGCGCACGGCGATCGAGCAGGGGCACGCGCACTCGATGATCCTCTATGGACCGCCGGGCACGGGCAAGACGACGCTCGCGCGAATGGTCGCCGAGCACTCGCAGGCGGTCTTCGAGGAACTCAGCGCCGTGCAGGCCGGTAAGGCCGAGGTGCGTGCGGTAATCGAGCGCGCCCGCCACCGCCTCGCGAATGGCGGCACCACGACGATCCTGTTCCTCGACGAGATCCACCGCTTCAACAAGGCCCAGCAGGACGCGCTGCTGCCGGCGGTCGAGGACGGCCTCGTGACCCTGATCGGCGCCACGACCGAGAACCCGGCGTTCGAGGTGAATGGCGCGTTGCTGTCGCGGATGCGCGTCTACGCGCTGAGTGCGCTCACCGCGCAGGAGATCGGCGCAGCCCTGCGTCGCGCGCTGGCCTCGCCGGAGCTGGGCGCGGCGCCGCCGCTCGCGGCCGACGACACCGAAACTCGGCCCGCCGCCGGGGAGATAGCGGACAGCGCATCCGCCGGAACCTCCGCGCCGCAGGTGGGTTTGATCGCGGTCGATCCGGCCGCGATCGACTTCATCGCAGCGCGCAGCGAAGGCGACGCGCGCACCGCGCTGAACGCGCTCGAGCTGGCGCTCGAGACGGCCGGCGAGCTGGGCGAGCGCGAGGTCGGGGTGGCACGCGCCGAGGACGCGCTGCAGCGTCGCGCGGTGCTCTACGACCGCGCGGGGGACCGCCACTACGACTACATCTCAGCGTGGATCAAGGCCACGCGCGGCTCGGACCCAGACGCGTCGCTGTACTACCTGGCGGTGATGCTCGAGGGCGGCGAGGACGCGCGGTTCATCGCGCGGCGGATGGTGATCCTCGCCTCAGAGGACATCGGCAACGCCGACCCGCAGGCGCTGGTGGTCGCGGTGACGGCCGCACAGGCGGTCGAGCACGTGGGGCTGCCGGAAGCGCGCTACGCGCTGGCGCAGGCCGCCATCTACCTGTCGCTGGCGCCGAAGTCGGACGCGGCCGGCCGCGCGCTGGGGGCGGCGGTGGCGCACGTGCGCGCACACGGCGCAGCGCCGGTGCCGGGCTGGCTGCGGTCCGGCCCGCGGCCGGGGCAGGAGGTCGGCGGCTACGAGAACCCGCACGCGCTTGCAGGCCATGTCGGCGAGCAGGAGCTGCTGCCCGAGCAGGTCCTCGGCGCGCGCTTCTACGAGCCCGACGACGCCGAGGCGGAGCTGGCGGCGCGCCTGGAGCGGATTCGCGCGGCGCGGGGCAACGCGACGCAGGACAGGCGGAGTGCGAAGCTGGACCAGCCGGGCACGACGCGGAGCGGGCCGAGTGCGGCGCAGGACCAGCTGCGCTCGACGCAAGCCCAAGCGCGCTCGGACCAGGGCCGGCCGCGCGGAGAGGGATAATCGGCGGCGCAATGGCTGTCCCCCGGACGACACCGCCCGCGCCCGCCGCAACCGGCTTGCAGTCGCGCAACCCGGCGACGGGTGCGGTGCTGGGCAGCGTCGTCGTGAGCGCGCCGGCGGATGTCGAGGCGGTGGTCGAGGCGGCGCGCAGGGTGCAGCCGCTGTGGGCGCTGCTGCGGGTGCAGGACCGGGCGCGCTACATGCGCCGCGTGGCGCAGGCCGTGATCGACGAGTTCGACGAGCTACTGGCGACGCTCGCGCGCGAGGGCGGCCGGCCGCGGGGGGAGGTAGCGGCGCTGGAGCTGCTGCCGGCGATCGACGCGCTGATCTGGATCGCGGAGGACGGCGCGGGGATCCTCGGCGCACGGCGGGTCGGAGTGCACCGCACCACGGCGCTCGCCAAGCGCGCGCGGGTGGCGTACGAGCCCTACGGCGTGGTGGGGGTGATCGGCGCGGGCAGCGCGCCGTTCGCGCAGCCGCTGGGGCAGATCGCGGGCGCGCTGCTGGCGGGCAACGCAGTGACCTTCAAGCCGGCTCGCCGGGCGTGCCTGGCCGGGGAGCGGATCGTGCGCGTGCTGGCGCGGGCGGGCCTACCGGAGGGTCTGGTGCGGATCGTGCACGGTGGCACACAGGTCGGCGTGGCGCTGGCGCGCTCGCCGGTGGACAAGTTGCTGTTCACGGGCTCTCCCACGGTCGGGCGCGCGGTGGCGCGGGCGTGCGTGTCGCAGGACAAGGAGGTCACGGTCGAGCTGGGCGGCAAGGACGCGATGCTGGTGCTCGCCGACGCGCACGTGCCCCGCGCGGTGCGCGCCGCCCTGTGGTCGGGCTGCGCGGCGGCGGGCCAGGCGCGTGGGTCGGTCGAGCGGATCTACGTCGAGCGCGAGCTGTACGAGCGCTTCCTCACGCGTCTGGTGGCCGGAGCGCGGGGGCTGCGCGTCGGCGACCCCAAGCGGCCGGGGGTCCAGCTCGGGCCGCTGGCCTCCCAGCGGCGCGCCGAGCACGTGCGCGAGCTGGTCGACGACGCGGTCGCCCAGGGCGCGACGCTGCACTGCGGCGGACCGCTCGAGAGCGCGCCGGAAGGGTGCGCGGCAAGCGCGGCGTTCTACGCGCCGGCGGTGCTGAGCGGCGTGACGCACGCGATGCGCGTGATGCGCGAGCCGGTCGACGGACCGGTGCTGGCGGTGATGCGCGCCGACTCGGCCGAGCACGCGATCGCGCTGGCCAACGACTGCGACTATGGCCTCGGCGCCTCGGTGTGGACCGCCGACCGCCACGCCGGCGAGCGCGTCGCACGGGGGCTGCACGCGGGGATGGTGTGGGTCAACGACCACCTGCCCGCGCCCGTGCTCGCGCGCGGGCCCTGGGGCGCGGCGGCGGGCGGCGGCTTGGGCCGCACGCTGGGCGAGACCGGCCTGCGGGGATGCGCGCAGGAGAAGCTGATCACCTGGGACCCCTCGGGCGCGCGCGGGCTGTGGTGGGGGCCTTACGAGGAGCTGCACGTGCAGGCCGCGCACGCGGTGGCGCGGCTGCGCTCGACGCGCGACGCCGACCGCGAGCGCGCGTGGCGCGGCGGGGTGGGCGCGCTCGCGCGCGTCGGGGTGCGGGCGCTGCGCAAGTCCTAGAAAACCGCTGAGGCAGCCGGGTTGGTGGCGACTGGGTTGGGTCGCCGGAGTTCGTGGCGGGGGGTGTGTGATGTTCTTTTTGCGGCGCCATTCGCGTGTGCGCACGTACGCGTGCGTGAATGGCGACTCGAAAAACACAATCGACGCTCCCCTGCGCGGCACGCGGGCCATGGAGGGCCCGCGCCGACGCCGCACGTGCGCCGGCAACGACGCGCGGACGATCCCCAACAACCCCCTAACCTATGAGCCATGCCCGCCCAGGCTTATGCAGGCAAGGAGTGCGTGTGCCAGCTGCGCAAGGGGATTTGCGACCAGTCCTGCGTGCAGGGCATGCTCGACACGCCCTTCTACATCGCCTGCCTGAAACTGAGCGGGCGGCGTTGCGTGGTGGTCGGCGGTGGGGAGATCGGGCTGGAGAAGGTCGAGGGGCTGCTCGCCTGCGGCGGCAGCGTGACGCTGATCGCCCCCCGCGCGCAAGCGGAGCTGGCGGAGCTGGCGCGCGAGGGCTCGATCCGCTGGGAGCAGCGCGCGTATGCGGGCCCGGCGGACCTCGATGGGGTGTTCATGGCGATCGCGGCGACCGACGACACGGACGTCAACATCGCCGTGTGGGAGGACGCCGAGCGGCGCGCGATGCTGGTCAACGTCGTCGACGTGCCACCGCTGTGCAACTTCATCCTGCCGGCGATCGTGCGCATGGGCGCGCTGGCGATCGCGATCTCCACGGCGGGCGCCTCGCCGGCGCTGGCCAAGCGCATGAAGCGCGAGATCGCGGCGCAGTTCGGCCCCGAGTACGCGCGTCTGGCGGAGCTGCTCAACGAGGCGCGCGGCTGGGCGAAGGCGACGCTGCCGACCTACGGCGAGCGGCGCGACTTCTTCGAGGGGATCGTCGGCGGCGACCCCGACCCGATCGCGCTGCTACGCGGCGGCGACGAGCCGGGGGTGCGCGAGCTGATCGCGCGCTCGCAGCGTGCGCACGAGCTGGCGCTCGCAACGAGCGCCTGAGCGGTGCCTGCGCTCGAACTGCACGAGCTGACCCGGCACTACGGCGAACGCACGGCGCTGGGCGGGGTCTCGCTGACGCTGCACGCCGGCGAGACGCTGCTCGTGCTCGGCGCTAACGGCGCCGGCAAGACGACGCTGCTGCGGATACTCGCCACGTTGCTGCGGCCCCACGCAGGGCAGGTGCGCGTACTCGGGGAGGAGCTGCCCGGCGCGGCCTGGGCGGTGCGCGGACGGATCGGCCTGCTGGGCCACGCGCCGCTGCTCTACCGCGAGCTCAGCGCGCGCGAGAACCTGCGCTTCCATGCGCGCCTGCACGGGGTGCCCGCCAGCCGCGTGGAGCAGCTGCTGGAGGGCGTCGGCATGCGGACGCGCGCCGACGAGCACGTCCGCTCGCTTTCGCGTGGCATGACCCAACGCGTGGCGGTCGCGCGCGCCGTGCTGCACGACCCGGAGCTGCTGCTGCTCGACGAGCCGCGTGCGAACCTCGACCCGGCGGGCGCGGTGCTCGTGGAGCCGTTGATCGGCGCGGGCGATCCCACCCGCCCCCGTACGCGCGTGCTGTGCAGTCACGATCCGGCGCGCGACTTGCACGAGGCCGACCTCGTGCTCGGGCTGCGCGGCGGACGCCCCGCGCTGCTGGCGGCCCCCGGCGAGCTTGGCGCGGACGACATCGCGGGGCTCTACCGGTGAGCGTTGCGGAGCGTCACGCCCACGACCGCCTCGCGTCCGACCGCCCGCCCCCCGCGCCGCGCCCGCGCTTCTGGAGCGTCGTCGGGGCGCTGCTGCGCAAGGAGTTGCTGGTCGAGCTGCGCACGCTGGAGTCCGTGCCGGGGATGTCTTTGTTTGCCGTAACCGTGTTCGTCGTCTTCCACTTCGCGCTCAACCGCAACAGCGTCAGCGGCGACGAGGCGGCGGGGATCCTGTGGGTGACGCTGCTGCTGGCGGCGCTGCTCGGGATCAACCGGCTGTTCGTCGCCGACGCCGAGGAGGGCGGCTTCGACGGCTTCCTGCTCGCGCCGGTCGAGCGGGGCGCGCTGCTGGTCGCCAAGGCGCTGGCGCTGCTGAGCTATCCTGGTGGTGCTCGAGCTGGTCGCCGTTCCCGCCTTCGCGCTGCTGCTGCTGTCGTCCTCGCTCGGGCCGGCGCTGCCTGACCTGCCGGGGGTGCTGTTGCTGGGCGACGTCGGGGTGGCGCTGATCGGTACGCTGGTGGCGGCGCTCGCGGTGCGCACCCGCGCACGCGACCTGCTGGGGCCGCTACTGGCGCTGCCGCTGCTCGTGCCCGTCGTGATCGGGGGGGCGCGGGCGAGCGCGCCGCTGCTGGTGCTCGCGCACGCCGGCGGCCCGCAGGCGCGGTGGCCGATAGCGCTTGCACTCTATGATTTGGTGTTCGGGCTGATCGCCTACGCCGTCTTCGACTTCCTCCTCGAGGACTGACGGATGGCGGCCGCCGCCACGCACCGACACCGCGCCTGTCTCTGATCCGGGAGCCTCCGACCATCCCCCGCCAAGCCCAGCAGCCCTCCCGCGCCGCGCGCCCCTCCTACAGCCGGGGCCTGCGTCCGCTGAGCATCGCGACAGTCCTCGCGATCGCAGGGGCGCTGGGCATGGTCTTCTTCTACGCGCCGCTGGAAGCCGAACAGGGCTTCCTCCAGAAGATCTTCTACGTCCACGTCCCGCTCGCGATCGTCGCCTTGTGCGGCTTCGTGCTGGGGGGCCTGCTGGCGATCCAGTACCTGCGCACGCGCGACGCACGATGGGACCTGCGCTCCTACGTGGCGATTCACATGAGCCTGATCTTCGCGGTCGGCACACTGATCACGGGGTCGATCTGGGCGAAGGGCTCGTGGGGGCACTGGTGGGTGTGGAGCGAGCCAACGCTCGTGTCGTTCCTGATCATCTTCCTGCTCTACGCGACCTACCAGCCGCTGCGCTTCGCGATCGAAGACCCCGAGCGCCAGGCGCGCTACGCGGCGGTGTTCGCGATCACGGCAGGCGCGTTCGTGCCGTTGAACTACGTCGCGGTCAGCCTCTCCACGGCCTACCTGCACCCGCGCGTGCTGGGCAGCTCGTCCAACCTGCCCGGCTCGATGGCGCTCACGCTGCTGGTATCGCTGGCGGCGATCGCACTGCTGTTCGCGACGCTCTGCAGGTACGAGCTGACCGCCAAGCGGGCTCGCTTCCAGCTGCGCGCGCTGCGCCGCCAGCTGCTGGAGGGCGCCGACGGGGCGTCCTACGGAGGCCGCAGCGCGATCGCACCGGCGTCGTCGTTGACCGTCGCCGACGGGCAGGCGCCGCTGCGCGCCGCCGGGCACGGCGGCCTGCAACCCAGCGCGACCCAGCGGGCTCCGCAGCCGTCGCTGACGGCGGGATCGCTTGGAAGGCCGGGCTTGTGATGGCAACGCAGGTGCTGGCCGAGGTCCCCGCGCTGCCGCTGCACACCGCCGGCAAGTACGTCGCCGGCGCGTACATCGTGCTGTTCGTGCTCGTGCTGATCTACGTCGCGATCATGGCCGTGCGCCTGAGCCGGGTGGAGCGCGAGCTGGGCGAGCTGCAGGAGCTGGCGCGCGAGCGCCCCGCAGGCGAAGAGTTGCCGGAGTCCCTGGACGTGGGACGGCCCCGTCCGACGGTTGGAGCCGGATCGCAGTGAGCGAGCTGCTGGCGCTGGGGATCTCGCACAAGACGGCGCCCGTGGCGCTGCGCGAGCGCCTGGCGCTGGCCGAGCCCGAAGCGGTGGAGCTGGCGCAGCGGCTGACGGCGACGGCGGAGGTGCGCGAGGCGGTGGCGCTCTCGACGTGCAACCGCACCGAGGTCTACCTCGTCGTGGGCGACGCGGTGCGCGCCGAGGCGGACGCGCTGGGGATGCTCGCACGGGCGGCGGGCATCCGCCCGACCGAGCTGGCGCAGGAGATCTACTCGCCGCGCAACTGCGACGCGGCGCGCCAGCTCTACCGGGTGACGGCGGGCCTCGAGTCGATGATCGTCGGCGAGGCCGAGATCCAGGGCCAGGTCAAGCGCGCCTTCGAGGCAGCGCTGCGCGCGGGCTGCACCGGCGCGCTCTCCAACCGCCTGTTCGGCGCCGCGCTGACGACCGGCAAGCGGGTGCGCTCGGAGACGGGCATCGGCTCCAGCCACGTCAGCGTGCCCTCGGCGGCGGTCGGCCTGGCGCGCGACGTGCTCGGCGACCTGCGCGACCTGCACGTCGTGATCGTCGGCGCGGGCGAGACGAGCGAGCTGACCGCGCAGGCGCTCGCCGGCGCGGGAGCGGGCACGATCTTCCTCGCCAACCGCCACGCCGCTCGTGCGCGCAGCCTCGCGGAGCGCTTCGGCGGCGCGGTCGTCGGCCTGCACGACCTACCCGACCAGCTCACCCGGGCGGACATCGTCGTCTCCTCGACCTCCTCGCCACACCCGATCGTCGGCCACGAGGAGCTGGAACTGGTGTTGGAGCAGCGCGCCGGACGGCCGCTGCTGCTGATCGACATCGCGGTCCCGCGCGACATCGACTCGCGCTGCGGCGACCTGGAGGGCGTGACGCTGTACGACATCGACGACCTCCAGGAAGTCGTCGCGCGCAACCTCGACGTGCGCGCCGAGGAGGTACCGCAGGCGGAGGAGATCGTCGAGGAGGAGATCCGGCGTTTCGCGCGCTGGCTCGGGCAGCTCGAGGTGCTGCCGACCGTGAGCGCGCTGCGCGAGCACGGCAGCACGGTCGTCGAGCAGGTGCTCGCCGAGAACGAGGGCCGCTGGGAGTCCGCCTCGCCGCGCGACCTGGTGCGGGTCGAGGCGCTGGCGCGCGCGGTCGCGAACCGCATCCTGCACGAGCCGACGATCCGGCTGCGCAGCCTCTCGGAGAACCGCAGCCACGCCAGCCTGCAGGTCGTGCGCGAGCTGTTCGGGCTGCGCGACGAGGGCGACGCGGAGGAGCACGCCCACGAGGAGCGCGAGGCGGAGCTGGCGGAGGTTCACGACCTCGGGCGGCGCCGGCGCCAGGGCTGATGCGGCTGGGCACGCGCGGCAGCGCGCTCGCGCTCGCGCAGGCGCGGCTCGTCGCCCAACTGCTCGAGGACGTCGGGCACGGGCCGGTCGAGGTCGTCACGATCGCGACGGCCGGGGACCGCGCGGGCGCGGCAGGCGCCGATCGCCACGCGGGCACCGCCGAGAATCGAACGGCCGGCGCGTACAGCGACAAGTCGCGCTGGGTGAACGGGCTGGAGCGCGCGCTGGCGGCGGGCGAGATCGACCTCGCCGTGCACTCCGCGAAGGACGTGCCCGGCGAGCTGGCCGCCGGACTGGAGCTGTTCGGCACCCCGGCGCGGGCGGCAGTCGAGGACGTCTTGTGTTTGCCGGGCCGCCCCGCGGGCGACACCTCCGGCGTCCCTGGCAGCGCGCCCGCCCGGCCCATTGACGCACCGTCGGATGCCACAAGACGTCCCCGACCGACGCGAACCAGTGGGCTGGACCTGCTGCCGGCGGGCGCGCGAGTGGGCACGAGCAGCCTGCGCCGCGCGGCTCAGCTGCGTGCGGCGCGCGCGGACGTCGAGGTAGTGGAGCTGCACGGCAACGTCGACACGCGCCTGCGCAAGCTGGCGGCGGGCAGCCTCGACGCGATCGTGCTCGCACGCGCCGGCTTGGAACGTCTCGGACGCGCGACCGAGGCCGGCCCGGTGCTCGACCCGGCGCGGTTCGTGCCGGCGCCCGGCCAGGGCGCGCTGGCACTCGAGGGACGCACAGACGACGACGCGACCGCAACGGCAGTGCGTGCGATCACCGACGAGCGCGCTTTCGCGGCGCTGCGTGCCGAGCGCGCGCTGGCGGGGGGGCTGGATGCGAGCTGCGCGACGCCGCTCGGCGCCCACGCGTACGGCGCGGGCGCAGACCACTTGCACTTGCGCGCGTGGGTCGGGCTGCCCGACGGTTCGCAATGGATCGCCGACGAGCTGACGGGCGATCCGCACGACCCGCAGACACTCGGACAGCGCGTGGCCGAACGGATGCTGAGCGCGGGCGCCGCCGAGCTGCTGGCGGGCGCAGCGGCGCTTGCGCAGGCCGCCGCCGTGCGCACGGGAGCCGGCCGTTGAGCACAGAGGCCGCGCCGCCGGGCGCCGGGCGCGTCTATCTCGTCGGCGCCGGCCCGGGCGACCCGGGCCTGCTGAGCGCGCGCGCGCTGGAGCTGATCGCGGCCGCGGACGTCGTGCTCTACGACCGCCTGGTCCCCGACGAAGCACTCGACGGCGCGCGACCCGACGCCGAGCTGCGCTACGTCGGCAAGGAGGGCGGCGGCGAGGCGGTGCCGCAAGAGCAGACGCAGGCGCTGCTGATCGAGCGCGCGCAGGCGGGCAAGCGGGTGGTGCGGCTGAAGGGCGGCGACCCGTTCGTGTTCGGACGCGGCGGCGAGGAGGCGCAGGCGCTGCGCGCGGCGGGCCTCGAGTTCGAGGTGGTGCCGGGCGTGACGGCGGGGATCGCCGCGGCGGCCTACGCGGGCATCCCAGTCACCCACCGGGGGCTCTCGACGGCGGTCGCGCTGGTGACGGGGCACACGCGCGAGGACGGCGAGGACGGCGCCGCGCTGGACTGGGCGTCGCTGGCGGCTTTCCCCGGCACGCTCGTCTTCTACATGGGCGTGCGCCAACTGCCGCAGATCGCGGCGGCGCTCGTCCAAGCCGGGCGGCCGGCGAGCGAGCCGGCGGCGGTCGTCGAACGGGGGACGCTGCCCGAGCAGCGCACGGTGACGGGCACGCTCGCGACGATCGCGCAGCGCGCCGCCGACAAGCGGGTGCAGGCGCCGTCGATCACGATCGTGGGCGCAGTGGCGACGCTGGCCGAGGAGCTTCGATGGCTGCCGGACAGGCCGCTGAGCGGGCGCACGGTGGCGGTGACGCGCGCCCGCGCGCAGTCGAGCGGCCTCGCGCGGCGCCTGCGCGAGCTGGGGGCGCGAGTCGTGCAGGCGCCGGCGATCCGCACCCAGGCCCTGCCGGGACCGCCGCTCGACCCGTCGTCCTACGACCTGATCTGCCTGACGAGCGTCAACGGCGTGGCGCTCTTCTTCGAGCGCCTGGCGGCCGGCGGACGCGACGCGCGCGCGCTGGCGGGCAGGCGCGTTGCGGCGATCGGTCCCGGGACGGCTGGTGCGCTGGCCGAGCGGGGCATCCTTGCCGACGTCGTGCCCGAGCGTGCGGTCGCCGAGTCGCTGGTGCAGGCGCTGGCCGATGTCCCCGTGCGCCGCGCCCTGGTCGCAACGGCGCGCGGCGCGCGGACGGTGCTACCGGACGCCCTACGCGAGCGCGGCGCGAAGGTGGAGGCGGTGGAGCTGTACGAGACGGTCGCCGACCCGCTCTCCGAGCGTGCGCTGCGCGCGGCCCGCGCAGCGGACTATGTGACGTTCACGTCGGCTTCGACCGTGCGCTTATTCCTGGAGGCCGCCGGCCCCGACGCCAGGCTTGCGCCCGCGACGCGCACCGTCTCGATCGGACCGGTCACCAGCGATGCGCTGCGCGAGCGCGGGCTGCCCGTGCACGTGGAGGCGGCGCAGCACGACGTGGACGGGCTCGTACAGGCGCTGCTGACCGACGCCGCGACGCCAACCGACTGAGGACCGGGGCTTGACCGTGAGCGCGCTGGGCCACCCGCACGTGCATGTGCGACGCACCGACTCGACCAACGACCGCGCGCGCGCGCTGGCGCTCGCGGGGGCACCGCACGGCACGCTGGTGACCGCGACGGAGCAGACCGCCGGGCGCGGCCGTCAGGGCCGACGCTGGAGCGCACCCGCGGGCAGCGCGCTGCTGATGTCGCTCGTGCTGCGGCCCGGGTCCGGTGCCGGCGCCGCTGACGAGCATGGCCCTGCGGCGCTCGACGCCGGCGGCTGCTGGCCGCTGCTGGCGCTCGCGGCGGCCGTCGCGGTCTGCCAGGTCTGCGGCGAGCAGGCCCGCGTGAAGTGGCCCAACGACGTCGTGTTCGAGCGCGGCGACGGCGGGTTGGCAAAGGTCGCGGGGATCCTGATCGAGGGCCGCCCGCAGCAGGGATGGGCGGTGCTGGGGGTCGGCGTCAACGTCGCGGTACGCGTGGCGAATCTGCCGGTCGAGCTGCGCGCGACGGCCGCCACGTTGGGCCGCGGGCGCGAGGCGATCGAGCCGCTGCTGACGGCGCTGCTGGTCGCACTCGAGCGTGGGCTCGGCGAGCCCACAGGACACACGCTCGCGGCGTGGCGGGCACGCGACGCGCTGCGCGGACGCGAGATCTCCTGGTCGGACGGCCGCGGGCGAGCCGAAGGAGTCGACGAGCAGGGGCGGCTGCTGGTCGCCCTGGACGGCGGGGGCCGGACCGCGCTTGCAGCGGGCGAGGTGCATCTTGGGGAGATCGTGTAGGTCGTGTAGCCTACGCAGCAAGCCCGCCGGCCTCTCGGCGGCCGACCGCCCGCGTCAGCTCGGCGGCGTGGGCAAAGCGTGTACGTCGGGAACGGATGTCCGTTCACCAACACGGTCGTGGCGGCTCGATACACCGCGATCTGGCTGGCCGCCCCGGTGGGAGCCGGCACCGTCGCGCTGAACGTGTTGGCGCGCGTCAGCTTGACGGTGGCGACGGTCGCATACCGGGCACACGTCACGCGCAGCGTGACGTGTGCCGCCGTGCCGGGACGGAAGCTGCCGGTGACACGCCCGACGATCGCAACATGTCTGCGACCGTTCCGCCCACGGTCGCAGACGTTTCGGTGAAACACCGGGCTCCCCGCTCCCAGGCTCGCGCGAAGCTGAGTCCGGGTCACCTCGTGCCTCGACAAGGCACAGGCTGCGCGCTAGGGTCTATGAACGTTCCCACAGCCGGAACGTAGTGCCGCCCGGGCCACGAGGACGTCTCTCGTGGCCCGGACTCGTTCTGGGCGGCGAACCTGGAGTGATCCCCAACCCGTTCCGTGGCCCCAACTTTAGGGACTCGCAATCAAGATGCAACCGGCGAGACTCTATTGGAGTCAGAGGGTTCAGACGGTGCCGACGAACGGACTCAACTTTAGGCTGATTTGCAGGCATTTTCTGCATCGCGACTCGGGGCAAAGAAATTTTTGGCGGTGGGCGCAAAACGAGCCCAGAACCAGGGAAGAACCGCCCACGGCGGGTCGCCTCCACGCGCAGTCCGAACTCCAACCCATGCCGCGGGAGTCCAGGCCGGATAGGCGATGCCTGTAAGCGGTCTGTGGAGCTGAATCCCGGTCACCGTCCAAAACCGCCCGGAGACTGCGGTGCCATGAGCGGGAGCGACGGGACTCGAACCCGCGACCTCCGGCGTGACAGGCCGGCGCTCTAACCAACTGAGCTACGCCCCCGCGTGGCCGAGCGCGCCGCGGGGTCTCGCCGGGCGCGCGCGGACGCGCGAAGCACAGTATGCCAAGCGGGCGCCGACATCGCGGGTCTGTGAGCACGCGCACCATCTCAGGCCGGTTGGGCGCGGGCCGCGCTTCCTGGCCACGCAGCCAGTCGGTGGGGTAGGCTTTGCGGCGTGCCCCTGACCGGCCCGCCCCCGGTGCGCCCGTACAACCCGTTCGTGGTGATGGCGAGCGAGCTGTGGGCGGAGCACAAGAACGAGGTGCCGTACCCGCCGGGCGAGACGCGCTTCAGCATGGCGCGGACGCGGCAGTTCGCGAACGACCCGCTGCCGTTGCTGCTGGAGTGCTACGAGCGGTACGGGCCGGTGTTCACGGTGCGGGTGCTGCACAGCAATGTCGTGTTCATGCTCGGGCCGGCGGCGAACCACTACATGACTGTGTCGCACGCGTCGAACTTCATTTGGCGCGAATCGCATTTCCGCGAACTGATCGCGCTGCTCGGCGACGGGCTGCTGACGATCGACGGCGAATTCCACAGGCGCTCGCGCCAGATCATGCTGCCGGCGTTTCACCGCGAGCGGATCGCGGCGTCGGTGGGGGTGATGCTCGAGGAGACCGAACGCGCGCTGGAGCAGATGGAGGCGGCGAGCGGCGAGGGTGTCGTCGACGTCTACGACTGGACACGGCATCTGGCGATGCGGATCGCGATGCGGGCGCTGTTCGGGCTGCACCCGGACAGGGAGCCCGCGCGGGGGACGGACGCGGCGGCGACGTTCGAGCGCGCGCTGGGGTTCTACGCATCGGAGTACACGTCGCGCTTTCTGCGCGGGCCGGGCACGCCGTGGGGGCGGATGCAGCGAGCGGCAAAGCGGCTCGACGCGATCGTGTACGGGGAGGTCGCGCGGCGGCGCGCGAGCGGCGAGCGGGGCGAGGATGTGCTGAGCTTGCTGCTCGACGCACGCGACGAGGAGGGAACGTCGCTGAGCGATGTGCAGGTGCGCGACGAGGTGATGACGCTGCTGTTCGCGGGCCATGACACGACGACGTCAACGGTGTCGTTCATGTTCTACGAGCTGGCCCGGCAGCCGGAGATCGCGGCGCGGCTGCGCGAGGAGCAGGAGGAGCGACTTGGCGGAGCGGCGCCGAGCGCGGAGCAGTTGATGGGCGGGGAACTGGCGGAGCTGGAGATGGTGTTGGAGGAGACATTGCGCAAGTACCCGCCGGCGTGGATCGGCCCGCGCAGGTCGGTGCAGCCGTTCGAGTTCGAGGGCCTGATGGTGCCGGGGCGCGCGTTCGTGAATTACTGCTCGTGGGCTTCGCACCACCTGCCGGACGTGTTCCCCGAGCCGGAGCGCTTCCGGCCGGAGCGGTTCGCGCCGGAGGCGCGGGCGGCGCTGCCGAAGGGTGCATACGTGCCGTTTGGCGGCGGGTCGCGGACGTGCATCGGGATGCGCTTCGGCCAGCTCGAGGTGCGGACGATCGCGACGCTGATCCTGCGGCGCTTCGCGTTGGAGCTGCCGGAGGGCTTCGAGCTGTCGATTCGCCAGATGCCGACGATCAGCCCGCGGACGGGCCTGCCGATGCGCGTGCGCAAGCGTGCAGTGACACGCGAGCGCGTGGCCGCGTAGGGCCCAGGCGCGAGCGGCCCGCGGGGAGGGCGGCCGCAGCGACGCTCAGAGCAGGGTGGCGTGCAGCGTGAGCGTGTAGGCGCCCGCGCCGCCGGGGGCGAGCGCGACGTTCTGCACGAACACGTGCGGGTCGGAGAAGACCGTGAAGCGCGCGAAGCTGGCGAAGGGAATGCCTTCGGGTTGGGCGACGAGCTTGCCTTCCTCGGCGGTGAGGGTTGCGAGCAGCGAGGCGCCGACGCCGAGCAGGCTGCCGCTGACGCGGATCGCAACGCCGCCGGTGGGCGCGGGCGCGAGCGTGGCCTGCACGCCGGCGGGCAGCGCGCTTTGCACGTCGGCCGTGGTGATGCTCGCGCGCATTTGCAGTGCGCTGCCACGCTTGGCGACGCGCACGTCCTGCGCCCGCAGCGACCCGAGCGAAAGGCCGGCGAGGTTCATGTCGACGCTCCCGATGCCCTGCAGCCGTGGCAGCAGGCCGTCGAGCTGGGAAACGCTCATGCGCAGCTCGCCGGCTTCGATGCGCGCCGACTGGGCGTGCCCCCAGAGCAGCTCGATCGCGGGGAACGCGTGCACGCTGATGCTGCGCACGGGCCCGTATTTTTCGATCTGCCCGCGGGCGATTCGCGCGGCGATCGTCGGCAGCAGCAGTTGCGCGAGGACGAGCAGCAGCACGACGCCGCCGGCAGCGGCGAGCGCGATGCGAGTGGGCCTGCGCGAGGCGAGCGCCATGTGTACACAGCTTCGCAGGCTGAGGGGGCGTTTTTGTGGGGTGGCGCCCGGAGGGCGCCGTGTTGGTTGGCGTCGCCCGGCGGCGAGCGGCGGACCGAGTGAGCGGCGGAGGCTCGATAGCCTTACGTGAAGTCCCGTGGTGGGGGCGCGTAGCTCAGTTGGCCAGAGCACCTCGTTTACACCGAGGGGGTCGCCCGTTCGAGTCGGGCCGCGCCCATCCCCAAGAAGCTATGACGAGCGCAGAGAACCAGCTTCCCCCCATCCGCGTGGCCGTGGTCGGCGCGGGGCCCGCGGGCTTTTACGCCGCGGGACACCTGCTCAAGGACTCGGAGGGCCGTATCGAGGTCGACATGCTCGAGCGCCTGCCGACGCCGTGGGGGCTGGTGCGTTCGGGTGTCGCGCCGGACCATCCGAAGATCAAGTCGGTGACGCGGGTGTACGAGAAGACCGCCGCGCACCAGCGCTTTCGCTACTTCGGCAACGTGGAGCTGGGACGCGACGTGAGCCGCGAGGAGCTGCTGGCCCGCTACCACGCGGTCGTCTACGCGACCGGCGCGCCGACCGACCGGGGGCTGGGCATTCCGGGCGAGGAGCTGCCGGGCAGCTGGCCGGCGACGGAGTTCGTCGGCTGGTACAACGGCCACCCCGACCACCCCGACCTCGAGTTCGACCTGAGCTGCGAGCGGGCGGTGGTGATCGGCAACGGCAATGTCGCGCTCGATGTGGCGCGCATGCTGATGCTCTCCGACGAGGCGCTGGCCGCCACCGACACGGCCGATCACGCGCTGGAGGCGCTACGCGAGAGCGCCGTGCGCGAGGTCGTCGTAATCGGCCGGCGAGGGCCGGCGCAAGCGGCGTTCACGAATCCAGAGCTGCGCGAGCTGCGCGACCTCACCGACGCGGACGTGGTCGTCGACGCGGCCGAGATCGAGCGCGCGCTGGACGTGCAGGAGCCCCAGGAAAGCGCGACGGCGAAGCAGAACGTGGCGCTGCTACGGGGGTATGCCGAGCAGACGGCCCCGGCACACGCAGGCAACCCACCGCCTGGCCGGCGGCGGATCGCGCTGCGCTTCCTGCTGTCCCCTGTCGCGATCCACGCCGGCCCCGACGGGCGCGTGGCGGCGGTCGAGTGTGTGCGCAACGAGCTGGTGGCGAGGCCCGACGGCGCGCTGCGCGCACAGGCAACAGGCGAGCAGGAGACGATCCCAGCGGGACTGGTGCTGCGCGCGATCGGCTACCGCGGCCTGCCGCTGCCGGGCGTGCCCTTCGACGAGCGCAAGGGCACGATTCGCAACGAGCACGGCCGTGTGCTCGGCGAGCAGGGCGTGCTGTGCGGCGAGTACGCGGTCGGCTGGATCAAGCGCGGCCCGACGGGCGTGATCGGCACGAACAAGAAGGATGCTCAGGAGACGGTCGACGCGATCTTCGAAGACCTCGCCGCGGGACGCCTGCTCGATCCGCCGGCGCCCGACCCCGCCGAGCTGGTGCAGACGCTGCGCACGCGCCAGCCGAACCTCGTGACCTACGCGGGCTGGAGCGAGATCGACCGCCACGAGCGCGAGCGCGGCGAGTCGCAGGGGCGCCCGCGGGTGAAGCTGACGCGCATCGAGGAGATGCTGCGCGTCGCCGCCGACGAGACGCCCGCCCGTTGAGCTGAGCGGCAGAGTTTCGCTCAGCGGCGCAGGGAGAGCCGGCGCTGCGCGTGGCCGCAGACGGCAGACGGCAGACGGCAGCGTACGCCATTCGCAGCCCACCACAAGCCTTCCGTATAGCAGTACAGGAGCGGACTTTGGGCCCGAAAGCCAGCCCGTGAAGCCCGGGCCTGTGCCTGGCTGGAGTCCGATGTCAGATGCGCATTCGAAACTATCAAATAAACATCTGTACTATTTTATTTTATTGAGTAGAACCTCCGGGGTAAATAGAACGATGACGGCAGTATCCTAATTCGGATGAAGGGGAGAAATCGATATGCCCTCACGTTCTCGACACGGCGCGGTCCGCGCCACCCTGTGCGCCGCCGCGATTGCGCTATCTGGCGCGCTGCTCGCCGCACCGGCTTCTGCCGCCGGAACCATTCCGGCCAGCCGCGGCGACACCCAGACCGCGTCTTCGGGTTTCGGCACGGCGACCCCGCATGTGCACGCCTCGCCACTAGGCGCGCTCGGCGAACTCCTGCCGGCAGGACGTCTGGAAGAACTGCTCGCCGCGCTGCCTGTGCATGACCTGAGCGCGGCCCAGCTGGCTCAGTACCTCGCCAAGCTCGAAGGCGTCGAAGGGCTCGCAAACCTGAAAACCGGGCTGCTGGGCGGCGAAGTGTTCGGTTTCGCGCATCTCGAAGAAGGACTCGGCAAAGGCATCGAATCGCTCGGCGCTTCGGCGCCGCTCGGCGAACTGCAAAAGACGACCGGCCTGCTGCCGGGGCTCGAAGGCAAGCTCAACACGTTGCTCGGCCTGCTCGGGGGCAAACTCGGCACCGAACAGAAGCAGAAGCTCACCGAAGCTCTGGAGAAGCTCGACCTGGAAAAGCTCGTCGGCACGCTGCTGGGATCCGCCAAGGAACCCGCCCAGCTCAACGGCCTCGTTACGCTCGCCGACGGGCTGATCGAAAAGCTGGGCGGACCGGGAGCCGTCGAAGAGCTGCTTGGCTCCAAGCTCGAAGGGCCGTTCTCGGCGACGACCGTCGAAGGCGCAGCCAAACAGCTCGGCTCGACCTCTGAAACGGTCAGCAACGAACTGGGGCAAACCGCCGCGACGCTGCCCGCTACGGCCAACATGCTCACGGCGCCCGTCGGCGGCAACAAGCTGCTCGCGGTTGCGCCCGAAACCGTCAAAGGCGTGGTCCCGGCCGTCAAAGGGCTCGCGCTGCGACTGCTCGGCGGCGAAGAAGAAGGCGCCGGCGAAGGAGGCGAAGGAAAAGGCGGCTCCGGCAGCGGCGAAGGCAAGGGCGGCAGCGGTTCTGGCGAAGGGACCGGCGGCAGCGGCTCTGGCGACGGCGGCTCGGGAGAAGGAAAAGGCGGCTCCGCGCTCGGCCAGGGCGGCGGCAACCCAGAGAGCACCGGCGGCGCCGGCGGCCAGGGCTCCAGCGCGAGCACCGGCGCGACGACGCTCGTCGTGAACATTCCCAGCAGCGCTGGCGCTGCCAGCTCTGGCAAAGGGCACACGGCCACGAAGACAGGCAAGGTCGCGATCGTCAGCGCCCGCACCCGTGGCGACGTCGCGACCGTCGTCGTGACGGTCCCCGCCGCTGGGCGCCTCACGCTCTCGGGGTCCGGCCTGGTTTCGCGCACGATCACCGCTCGTAAGGCCGGTCGTATGACCGTGACGCTGAAGCTCTCCAGGGCAGGGGCCGCCGCGCGGCGCAGCCACCGCCACAAGTCGCTGAAGGTCGCGCTGCACGCCTCGTTCAAGCCATCCCACGGCACGCGCTCGACGGCGACGCGGAGCGTCACGTTCGCATAGCGCGAGGACAGACGGCGATTCGGTCGAGGGCCGGCCCGCAAGGGGTCGGCCCTCGACGTACGGCCGCACTTGTGCGAGACTGCGCCTCGCGTGCGCCGTTAGCTCATCGGGCAGAGCGCCGGACTTTTAATCCGGTGGGGCGGGTTCGAGTCCCGCACGGCGCATTTTCGAGAACCATTCGCTCCTTGTTCAAACCCCCGACAAGCAGCGAAGACCAAACCTCTCTGCCTCAGAACCCAACGAGCGCGGCCTCGTCGATGTGTGTTCGCTCGGAGTGGGTGACATCAAGCCAGCCGAGCATCGCGAGGCTGTGGATCGCGTTCAGCACCTCGTCTTCGCGCAGCGGCGGCCGCTTGCGGCGCTTCCATTCCATGACTTCGGCGAGGATCACCTCGTCGGTTGGGGACTCTCCAGCCTCCACGGCGGCTTCGCTTGCGACTAGGTGCACGGTGGCGGCGACCTCGGCCTCGCGCGTCCGCATCCGGGCAAGCAGGTCGGCTGCTCGGCGGATGGGCTCACGCCAAGCGTCGAGATCGTCCTCATAGGCCACGCGGGCGGCAGGGAACGTGTCGCCGACCTCGATCTCGATCATGCGACGACCGAGCTGCGCCTCTGTAAGTAGGTCATTGTTGACGAGCGCTGATATGACGCGGGTGAGGTCCGCGGCGTATGGGCCGTACGTGCCGCGGACGAACTCGAGACCGGTCGGAACCCCCGCGGCGGTGAGGAAATATGCGAGCTTGTGAAAAGACGTCCGGCCGATCGGCCAGTGGTGCGGATCGCTTAGCAGCTCCGACAGCGCCGCGGCGAGCGCGACCCACCCCGGCTCCAAACGCCGCTGTCGGGGGACGTCGTCGCTTGAGCCTTTCGAGGAGAGCGTTCGCTGAAGGTACCGGGGCGCGAGCTCAGCGTGGGGAGTGTCAAAGGGTGCATACAGCGCCACTGGGATCTCCAGTCGGCTAAGACGCTGGTAGAGCGTCGGTCCGACGGTGTACCAGTCGAGTCCGCCGTGGCCACACCCAAGCGGCGGCACGGCGAGCGAAGTGATCCCCCACTCGCGGTAGTGTGACTCCAGGTATTCGAGCCCCGCCACGATGTCCTTCAGCCGTGAGACAGAACGCCAGTGTCCCTTGGTCGGGAAGTTCAGGACGTGCGGAGGCGCAGAGTTGCGGTAGAGGTAGGGTCGCCCTAGCTCTACCTCACCCCGCTCGCAGCGCTCTAGGTAGTCCGCGTACATCGCGGGGAAGCGCCGCTTGAACAGGAGCGCGACGCCCTTGCCCATCACACCGACGCAGTTGACGGTGTTGACGAGAGTCTGTGCGGGCGCCTCGAACAGGTCGCCCACGACAACGTCGACGTTATGCGCAGAACCGCTCATGTCAGAAAGAACATCCTGGGATCGACCGTGATGCGCCAAGGCAGCCCGAGCGCCACACAGCGGTCGCGGGATCGCTCGCAGGAGGCATAGGCACCAGCGATATACCGCGCCGGTACGCAATCCGGCACCAACACCTCGGCGCATTGGCGACGCTTGCGATCGTAGAACTCGTGGAGACTCGGATGCGTAGGATCTCCCGCAAACGTGATCGCTGCGTCGATGGCGGCCAGACCGTCTGTAGCGTTGTGGAACCGTGTGTAGTCGCTGGATGCGTTCCCGTCCGCGACGATCGCTCCATCGAGATCGAGTACGTCGCAGCCCACGCGCAGCACCACCAAGTCATCGTGACGATCCCGGCGGACGTACATCATGGGGTTGCGCCCGCAGATATACACGTTCGCATAGTCGTGGAGTTCTCGCTGCTTTCGGCGACGAATATCGGGCACGAGCCTGCCGCCGCGTCGTTCTTGAACCGTCGCGTCGGACAGGTCCGAGTGAGGCACCGCAGCCGCCCGGTTGTGCGACAGGATGCCCAGCGACGCAATCGAAGCGAGATTCGCGATCGGGACTATGCAGTGCAGCTCGGAGAGGACGCCACGGTCCATAACGCCGACCCATGATCGTCCATTGGACGGCAGCCACGGCGCAAGCCATCCCTTCGCCGGCGATGATCTTATACCCACTGGAGCAAGCGGGGGCCATCCCGTCCACGATGACGGGCACAAGACGCTTCTCAGGCCGCCAAGTGGCTCGGGTCAGCTCCATGCCAACCAACCTACGCACCGCTTGGGACGGAACGCTCACGCCGAGTCGCCGGGCCGGCCAAGGCTCTACGCGGCGAGCAGCTCCAGCACCCTTTGCCAGCGATCCCGTGCCAGCGACTCCAGCAGCAATTCCACCAAAGTCTCTACCCGCACCGGAGGGTTTCCATGGCATTCCGGCGCTCGCATTCCGATCTCGGCGAGCCCAGAGCTGCTCAGGTTGCCCTGTCCACGAACCGCTGTCTGGCCGCCACCGGGAGACACCAAGAGCCAATGCGATGCGGTTCCAAGACCTGCCGTGGGCGCTAACGAGAAGACGAGCTACCGCAGGCGAGCGTCGTCGGCACGTACCGCCTCGGCTGCTATCGCGATCGTCCGCAGGTCGTCGGTCACCTCGACCTTGGCTGCGATCTCGCTCCGACGGGTCTCCGCGAGAGCATCCGGCAGGCGGGCTATTGCTCCGCAGCGAGGGCATAGACCCGGAGTGGCCGCCGGTCGACAAGACCAAGACTGGCTGATGTCGAGCGCTATGTCAGCCGACGCATAACCGCGAGGGCACGCTGCCGGGCCTGTCGACCGACCGGCTCCATCAGATCCTCCAGTAGCAGGTCCGGGTTTTGACGTTGTCCCCGACGCTGCATATCGAGAGGCATCTGGCTGTCGTCAGAACCCGGGCAACACGGCTCCGAACGGAGCGCGAACTCCGCCGACCAACGCCGTGCGACGCGAACGGGGAGCGAGGTCAGCCGGCGAGCGCTTGACCGCGGACCAGCCCCTACGGTTCGCTGGCGCGCGCGGAAAGCGCGGTCCCGTTGCTCGTGAGGAGGTATTGGGCGTCGCAGCACGCCCCGGTGTGTTCTGACGCGAGGGTCCAACCGGATCCGCCGGCCTGGGGGAAGAGCGTCCAGCCGTTGGCGACCAGCGCGCCCGACGTGGCGTCGATCACGACGCGGCCCGCCGCGCCTTCGACCCAGGCGTCGTCGTCGGCGATCGCGTACGCGGTGAAGCTCTGTTCGGGAGACGCGACGAACACCGGCAGCCAGGACGCGGTCGAGACGAAATAGGAAGAGCCGCTGCTCGTCCCAGTCATCAGCGCCACGCCGCTGCGGATTCCGCCGAGCACGTCCGAGCCTTCGAGCCCGAATGTCCCCGCGGGCTCCAGGGGCACGCCGGTCGCGGCCGAGAAGAAGAGCGGTTCGTTGGGGACCGCGTACGCGCTCCCGTTGAAGAACCAGTCGTACGACCCCGAGAACGCCGCGGGGTCCGTGAAGCTCGGCGCTTCGTGGACCGTGTTCGATTGCAGGCACGGAGATTGCGAGACGACCGCCTCAGTCGTCACGTTCACGACGTACACCGTCGGGCAGCTTTCGGCTTCCACATAGATGAGCGTCTCTTCGTCGACCACCGCGCTCACGTCCCTGCGCAGGCAGCCGGTCGTTTCCGAGAGTTCCGGGCCCGGCAGCGGCGTCTTCGTAACGGCGCCGCTCGGCGCGACCGTGATCCACGATCCGCACCCCACCATGCGCATGGATTCTCCGACGACGGCGACGGGGTTGGCGAACAGGGGTTCTTCGCCGAACGGGGCGCTCGTCAGCACGTGGGACCCCGTTGCGGCGTCGAAGATCGAGTAGTAGCCGGCGTTGCGCGCCGGTTCGATGCCGCTCGGCGGCGTGGTCACCCGCATTCTCAGCGCCGCGAGCCCGCTGGGATGTCCCGGCGAAGGGGGCGTCAGCAACGACTGGAAGCCTTCGGCCGTCGTTCCCGCCGGAAGCCCGAGGCGATCGTCGATCGTCGCAGCGACACCGCCGCGGGTTGGCACGAGGTCATAGAGCGGGCCTTCGGCGCCGAGGAAATTCGTGCCCGTCAGGAGGACGTCATCGTTGTAGGTCGCCACCGTGCCAGGCAGCTTCGCCCAAGCCGGGGGAGGCGGAGGTGGCGGCGGAGGCGGAGGCGGAGGCGGCGCGACGACGCGAATCACCGTGAGCGTCCAGACCCGTGAGACAGCGAGACGGCGGCGGCGACGACGCGAGTAGGCGACTGCCCTGAGCTCGAGCCGCCCGGCTTTCGCGACGAGGAAGCGCATCCGAAAGCGCTGGCGTCGAGCGGTGGCGGCCGCGACACGCATCCAACGCCGCCCCGAGCGCTGCTGCAGCACGATCTGCGTCCGGCGCGGGAGGCCGCGAACAGCGCCCCTGAAGGTCACGACCGATCCCACGTTGACGGTCCGAGGTCCCGACAGCGAGAGGTGGCGCCTCGGTGCGCGCGCCGTCGCGGCGGGGGACGCGACCGCGCACGCCACCGTCGCCACGACTATCGCCGCCGTCGTCCTGCTCACTCGATCTCTGGCGCGCACGCTCTGCCCTCCCGGCCTCGCTGTCGGGTCGCTTGCCGGCCGACGCGCAGGAGGATAGCCCAGACACCTCACCCGGGTCAGTCACATGGGTGCGATAGGTTCGGACTTGCGCGACATCCCGACACAGCGCGGGCGGCCTCTCGACGAGGCGGCGACATCCCGACCAGACTCCCCGCAAGAGCCCGACCCGCGTCACCGTCACAGCGTGACCGCCGGCCTCAACGTCGGCCGCACCGTCAACGCAAGGCGCCGATCGCGGCTCAGCGCGCTGCGCGCCCGTGCGCTGAGGTCGACCGCGAAACGCGTCTCGCCGGTCCCCACCGCGCCGCGGACCGCGCGGCCGTCCTTGAAGGCGACTATTCCAAGAGTCCAGACGGCCCCAAGATCGCCGACGGCTACGTCCGCGACAAGCAGCGCTACGGACGTGGTCCGCCGAGGACATGGCTAGGTCGTGCGCCCCATTGCCCGCAGCGCCCGCCTGCCCACCGGGTCCATGAGGTCTTCTAGCCTGGATTCGTCGCGCGCCCAGAGTTGGAGGTGCTGTTTGAGTAGCTGATCCAACATAAGCTCGTCGTCGCCGGCGGGTGTGAGTCCCGTTCGAGTAGCTGCCAGGAGGCTCGGTAGTAGGCTGGCGGTTCGGTCTGGAAACGGGCCGGGTCGAAGCCCAGCGTCGAAAGCCCCGTTGGGGGAAGGCACTTGGCGGTCCGCAGCGTCACGCGAAGCCTGTCGCGTCGTTAGAGGTCCGCCTGCGGGTGGGAAGAGGAGGAGCCGAGCCGCGGGTGTCACGGCGAAGGCCACGGAAGGGGTGTAGAGCCTGGATTGCTGCCTTGAGGAACCTCCCGGCGTATGGGGCGTGGAACGTCAAGAGGGTGGCGGCGGGAACTGGGGAGGCCCTCCCCGGCTCGGCGGCCTGCGAGATTGTCGCCGGAGTGTCCTGTCCTATAACCGGTTTGCGCTGGGAAGTGGATGAGGTGCCGGGTGGGCGTCGGAGGCGGCCGTAGTACCGATTGAGCTGAGCGGAAACAGAACCGTTGGTGAGGGGAGGGCCGCTGCTTCGTTCATGCGTCACGCACAGGGAAGGGCCGGTGAGTGCCAGAAATGGCTAGGACCGCCAAGCGGGACAAAGTCCGAGAACTGCAGCGAACGCTCTACCGGGCGGCCAAGGCCGGTCCCGGACGTCGGTTCCACGCGCTCTATGACAAGGTCCATCGCAGGGACGTTCTGGAGCGGGCGTGGGAGTTGGTGCGCGCTAATCGTGGCGCGGCCGGCATCGACCGGCAGACCATCGCGGACGTTGAGGAGTACGGCGTCGCCAAGCTCCTCGACGGGCTGGCCGCGGACTTGAAGGACGGCAGCTATCGGCCGTTGCCTGCCCGCCGGGTGTTCATCCCGAAGCCCGGTAGGCCCGGTGAGTAAAGGCCGTTGTCGATCCCTTGGGTTCGCGACCGCGTTGTGCAGGCTGCGTTGAGGACGGTGATCGAGCCGATCTTCGAGGCGGACATGCTTGAGTGCTCGTTTGGGTTTCGGCCTGGGCGCTCGGCGCACGACGCGCTCCAAGTTCTCGTTGATGAGGCTTGGGACGGCGGGCGGTGGGTTGCGGAGTCGGACGTCTCGGATTGTTTCGGGACGATCCCGCACGATGGGTTGATGTCGGCGATCGAGGAGCGGATCGTTGACCGTCACGTCCTGAAGCTGCTGCGCGCGATGTTGCGCTCAGGGGTGATGCAGGACGGAGCGGTCAGGCGCAGCGTGACCGGAACCCCGCAGGGCGGCGTGATCTCGCCGTGCCTGTGCAACGTCTATCTGTACCGGCTCGACCGGCAGTGGACCGAGCGCGGAGCAGGAGTTCTTGTGCGCTACGCAGACGATCTGCTGGCGCTGTGCAGAACACGCGCAGAAGCCGAGGCGGCACTCGCGGCGCTTCGGGTGATCTTGGCGGAGATGGGACTTGAGCTCAAGGACGCCAAGACGCGGATCGTGCATCTGGAGGAGGGAGGCGAGGGAGTGGACTTCCTCGGTTTCCATCACCGGTGGGTTCGTGCGCGCGGTGCTCGGCATGTGTGCTTCCTCGCCCGCTGGCCCTCACGTCAGGGGATGCAGCACGCCCGCGACCGTGTCCGTGAGATCACCGACCGCCGCTGGCTGCTGCGCCCAGTCGATGACACCGTGCAGGAGGTCAACAGCTTCCTGCGCGGCTGGGCGGGCTACTTCCGATACGGGAACTCAGCCCACCACTTCGGCGCGATCAGCAACTACGCGGCCCGCCGCGTGGTGTCGCATGTGGCCAAGCGCCACAAGCGTAGCCGCGGCTACGGCTGGTCGGTCTTGGCCTTCCAGTCCCCAGACCGCCTCGGGCTGATCGATCTCAACGGAAATCGTCGTCGCTCCGCGCCCTCATCGGGCGTGGCGAGGGAGATAGCCGAATGCCTGCGGTGAAGAACGTCGGTGAGCCGTGTGCGGGAGAACCGCACGCACGGTTCGAGGTGGCGGCGGGAGGAAACCAGACCAGTCGGCCATGCCGTGCGGTCCAGGCGCCTCCCGTCGACCCTCCGTGTAGTGGCGTTCGTTCCGTCCGGCGGTGAACCTTAGATGACCTCCTGAGCAGGCGGAATGCTGTCGTATGCGGCGACGGCGGGCCTGCAACAGGAGGTCACCCATATGGTGCATGACGCGGCGGACGTTCCGGTGGGGCCGGTGAGCCTTGATTCGGTAAAGGTGCAGTTCGACGAGCAGCGGCTCGTCAGCGACGCCGGGCTGCTGGTGTGCGCGACGCTCGCGGAGCGGTTGGGGATCGAGGAGTTGGTGAACGAGTCGGTGTGGCTCGACCCGCGAGCGCCGGGTGCGGCGCTGCCTGGCCGGAAGGTGATGTCGTTGGTGCACGGGATGCTCGCGGGGGCGGACAGCATCGATGACATGAACGTGCTGCGGGCCGGGTCGACGGGGCTGGTCCTTGGGCACAGGGTGATGGCTCCCTCGACACTGGGGACGTTTTTGCGGGCGTTCACGTTCGGGCATGTCCGCCAGCTCGACCGGGTTCTGGACCAGTCGCTCGCACGCGCGTGGGAAACGAGCGCGCGGCCGGGAGAGCTGCCGTTGGTGATCGACATCGACAGCTTTATCGGTGAGGTCCACGGCGACCGGAAGCAGGGCGCGTCATATGGGTATACCCGCCAGCTTGGGTATCACCCGATCCTTGCCGTCCGAACCGACACCGGCGAGGTGCTTCACATCCGCAATCGCAAGGGGAAGGCGAACACCCAGCGCGGGAGCAGGAGGTTCGTTGATGAGCTGATCGCCAGGGTGCGTCGGGCTGGGCACACGGGCACGATTGTGATCCGCGCCGATTCCGGGTTTGAGAATCACAAGCTGTTCAAAGATCTCGACCGGCGCGGGGTCGAGTTCTCGGTCGGTGTCAAGCAGTCAAAGACGATCCGGGCGTTGATCGCCGTGATCCCCGAGAGCGACTGGGTTACCGTCGAGGACTACCCCGACACCGGACAGGCGCAGATCGCCGAGACCAAGCTCGGGGACTGGCGGCTGATCGTCCGCCGCACCCGCCTGACCGGCGCCCAAGCTGAACTGTTCCCCGACTGGCGCCACCACGCGTTTGCGACCAGCCGCAGCGTGCCGATGCTCGTGGCCGATATCGATCATCGCGACCACGCCACGATCGAGCTCGTGATCCGCGACCTCAAGGACCAAGCACTCGCTCACTTCCCCTCTGGCCAGTTCGCGGCGAACAGCGCATGGACCGTGATCGCCGCCCTCGCGCACAACCTCGGACGCTGGGCAACCCAGATCGGTCTCCCGACCCACCCGGTTCAGACCGCGCGTGCCCGCCGACGCCATCTGCTTCAAATCCCCGCCCGGTTGACCCGCACCAGCCGCCAATGGACCCTCCGGATGCCCGCCCGCTGGCCCTGGCAGAACGACTTCACGACCGTCCTGGACGCGATCCGCGCGCTCCCTGCACGCACCTGACCCACCTGCCGCTCACACCACCAGCACCAGCCCAGCTTCACCATCCACCACGGCGCTCACCCCTGCCCGAAAACAGTAACCCCCGGGCGTTCCGTAGGAACACCACCACTCGACACGCCCCCAAACCCGAGCAAACCACTCCCGAGACACGCCAAGCCAAACGATCCCACTCAACCCACCTCACCCACCCAACCCATCGGTGGATCCAGGCTTAGGAAGCGGATCAGGTCGTGGCGGTTGCGTGTCTTTGACGGCATCGCGAGCACGTCGCCTGCGTGTACTTTCAGGCAGGCGAAGAGGCATTGCGTGCCGTTGCGTTTGTATTCGTGCTCGCGTCGTGTCGGTCTGCCGGGAGCGGGCAGGACGTCGGGCTTGGTCGGCGCCTTGGCCTGGATGCCGGTCTTTTCATCAAGAGATAGGACGAGCACGTTCTCTGGCGGGTCCACGTACAGGCCGCAGATCTCTTTGCAGCGCTCCTCGAACTCCGGCTGGGAGAAGTCGCTCATCATCCAGTAGTCGGTCAGGTGCGGCTTGACCTCCGCGCGCGAGAGGATCGTGTATGCCTGGGAGCCAGACATCCCGACCGCCGCCCCCAGCTGCTCATAGGTCCAGCGTTCCTGCTGCGCACCCTCGGGCGTCTCCGGAGGACGCGCGCACGCCTTAGCGATCAGCCTCGCCCTATCCGCCTGGGAATAGACGAGCGGTTTACCCGGGCGCGCGGCAAATCCCCCAGCCCGGCGATTCCGTCCTGCTCATAGCGCGTGCGCCACTTCTGCGCCGTGTTCGTCGAGCACCCCACCAGCCGGCCGATCCTCGCCGCCGAGTAACCCTCGCCAGCCAGCAACACGATCCGGGCGCGCTCGACCCATCCGCACCTCCGCGGTACTGGAGCGAACAACCCGCTCAAGCTCCGCCCGATCCTCCTCGCCGACCTCGATACTCTTCGCCAACGCAGGCATACCGAACCTCCATCATCGCTGAACCAACCAACGACCAGTTCGGCAAAGAGCCACCAGACCTTTCAACAACCAACGAACTTCACGGACAAGCCACTAGTAGGACTTCGGTAGGTTGTTTATGGTGGCAGTCTGTGCTGGCAGACGGGGCAGCGGTCGTGCCAGTAGGCCAGCATGGTTTGGAGGGTCGCGTTGGGCTTGGTAGGGGCTGATCAGGCTGCCGCTATCTGAGGGCGGATGGTGTCTGGGTCGCCGCGGGCGAGGCGGCAGCAGGTCAGGAAGGCGTGGGCGACGGTGACGCAGATGAGGTGGTGGTGAAGTCCGCGGTAGGTGCGGCCCTCGTAGTGGTCGAGGCCGAGGCACTGCTTGAGCTCGCGGTGTCAGCCGCCCTGACCCCGCCACGCCGCACAAGTTCCCTGCAACCACACAAACTCCTGCAAACACTTACCGAAGTCCTACTAGTAGTGCTCCGTTAGGTTCCTGAAGGAGTTTGTGGTTTGTGGGCGAATCTCTTCCGCTAGGTTGCTGTCGTCTAGGAGGTCGTCATGGATCAGGTGTCGGGCTTGTCCCAGAAGGAGCTGGCGCGTGTTCGTGGTCGGCTGGTCGAGTTCGCTGGCGAGATGTTCGCGTCGATGCGTCGCAAGGACCAGCGGGCGTGGGGTGAGTGCTATTTGCGTGGTCTGATGCTGGATGGCAAGCGCAAGAGCATCGAGCCGATGGCCGCTCGGCTTGCTGATGGTGACGAGCAGTGCTTGCAGCAGTTCGTGAATCAGTCTCCGTGGGATTGGGTGCCGGTGCGCCGGGCGTTGGCGGCGCGGATGAGCGCCGAGATCGTTCCGGAGGCGTGGGTGATCGATGACACCGGGTTCCCGAAGTTCGGTAGGCACTCCGTCGGGGTCGCGCGCCAGTATTCCGGCTCGTTGGGGAGGGTCGGCAACTGCCAGGTCGCGGTGTCGGTGAACGCGGTGACGGATGAGGCGTCTTGCCCGCTGGACTGGCGGTTGTTCATCCCGAAGGAGTGGGACGAGGACAGCGATTTCAACCACGACCGCCGCAAGAAAGCCGGGCTGCCAGATGATCTCCACCACGTCGAGAAGTGGCGGCTTGCTCTGGAGATCATCGACGAGCTGGCCGGCTGGGGGATCATTCCGCCGGTGATCCTTGCTGACAGCGCATATGGGGACAACACCCAGTTGCGTGGAGAACTGGAACAGCGTGAGATCTCCTATGTGCTGGACGCCAAGGCGACGACCTCCGCCTATGCGCAGGAGGTCAAGCCCGAGCGGCCCGACTATCAGGGTCGCGGCCAGCCGCCGAAGGCTCGCTACCGCCAGACACCCTCATCGCTGTTGAACCTTGCGCTCGCGTCCGGGCAGGACGCCGCTTTAGAAGTGACCTGGCGGGAGGGTGCCCGCGGGGAGATGACGTCACGGTTCCTCACGCTCAGAGTCCGCCCGGCGAACGTCAAGCTACGCAATGCGGCGAGCCGCGCCGGGCAGGAGATCCCGTTGTGCTGGCTGATCTGCGAGTGGCCCGAGGACAAGGAGCAGCCGGTGAAGTACTGGCTCTCGAACCTGCCCGAGGACACACCGATCGAGGATCTGGTCCGGTTGGGGAAGATGCGTTGGCGGATCGAGCATGACTACCGCGAACTCAAGGACGCTCTGGGGCTCGATCACTTCGAGGGCCGCGGCTACCGTGGGTTCAATCACCACGTCACCCTCGTGTCAGTCGCACACGCATTCCTGACCCTTGAGCGAAGGCGCCGTGATCGCCGTCCTCCACTCAGGGCGGCAGCCTGACCCTCTTCCAGGTCCTCCAGGAGCTACAAGCACTCCTGGCCTGCTGGCACGAAACCTGCCCAACATGCCACAGAGAGCCCGACCGAACACCAACTCCGGGCACCACCAACCTAACGGAGCACCACTAGTCGAGGTGGCGGGTTGCCGGCAGGCTCAGTAGCGGCCGGTCCAGCACTGCAGGATCGGCTGAAATAGTTAGACTGTCTGGGGTGGGTCAGGCTGGCCGCTGGCGACTTGGCTCTGCCGCTCCAGGGTCGGAAGCCGTGTGCTGCGGTGACGAGGGGGCGGTATTGTGATAGCAGCCTTGTTCTGGGGCGGCTTGCAGTCAAGTCGTCGCCGTGGGTAGCGGAGGTGCAAGGAGGGGCGGCCCCGGCATTGGAGATCGAATAGCGTAGACCGGGTGGACTCTCTCAATGCAACTGGGCAACCTAACGCCGATTCTCGCGGCATGATGTTGTCGCGTGACTGCCTGGTCTTGGCCAACGACTTCACGCGTCAGTGGGAAAGCATTGGCGAGGATGCGCTGCGCGCGGTGGACCGGGTGGGACGCAGCGGTTGGCTGGTGCTCGGTGAGGAAGTGTCGGCGTTCGAGCGGGAGTTGGCGGCGTGGTGGGGCGTCCCGCACGCGGTCGGAGTCGCCAGCGGACTGGACGCGCTGGAGATAGCGTTGCGCTGCTCGGGCGTCGCGCCAGGAACGCGCGTGCTCACTACGCCGCTGACGGCGTTTGCGACGACGCTTGCGATCGTTCGTGCCGGTGCGGTCCCGGTGTGGTGCGACGTCGATGAGTCAGGTGGCCTAAACCTCGACCAAGCCGACGCTGCGCTGCGGGCGGACGCCTCGATCCGCGCGTTGTTGCCGGTGCACCTCTACGGACACCCGCTCGACCCAGCGGCGCTGGCGCGCCTGGCCGACGAGCACGACGTGGCGGTGATCGAGGACTGCGCGCAGTCCGCTGGCGCAGAGCGCGCGGGGCGCCCGACCGGCACGGCGGGTATCGCGGCAGGGACGAGCCTGTACCCGACGAAGAACCTGGGCGCGATGGGCGATGGCGGTGTGCTGCTGACCGGGGACGGCGCGCTGGCCGAGCGCGCGCGGCGCCTGCGCGACTATGGACAGAGCGGCCGCTATGAGCACACCGAGCTTGGCCTCAACAGCCGGCTGGACGAGCTGCACGCGGCTATTCTGCGCTCGGCACTGCTGCCGCGGCTCGACGGCTGGCTCGATCGCCGGCGCGAGATCTCTGCGCGCTACGTGGAGGCACTTCAGGGCTCAGGGCTACGCGCGATTGTTGCCGGCGGGGGCTGCTCTGCGCATCATCTCTTCCCCGTCGAGGTCCTGGACGGCGATCCGGCGACGGTCGTAGAGCGATTGCGGGAACGGGGCGTGCAGGTTGGCAGCCACTATCCATTCGTCTGCCCCGATCAGGCGGCAGTGCGCGGCCTAGGCGCGGTGGTCGGCGACGGGCTCTTGCCGATCGCTCGAAGGCTCGCGACACGTGAGCTGTCGCTTCCGATTCATCCGCACCTGCGTGACGACGAGGTCCAGCTTGTTGTGCAAGCCTGCGCAGAGGCATGCAGCTAAAGGAGGCTAAAGACACGCCGGTAAGCGAATCCAAGCACGCACAGCCGGCTGCGTCCGTTTCTACGCCAGCCAACTCGCTGGTCGTGCCGATCTATCGCAACGCCGCCTCGATCGACGCTCTGATCGCGGCGGTCGAAGGTATCGCCGGGCAGGTCGAGGGCGGGCTGGAGGCGATCTTCGTGGTCGATGGGAGCCCGGACGACTCGCACGAGCGGCTGTTGCGGGCGCTTGCCGGTGCTCGTATGCGGGCGCGTGTGGTGACGCACTCCCGCAACTTCGGTTCGTTTGCGGCAATCCGCACGGGCATGGGATTGGCGCACGGCAGCTGGATCGCGGTGATGGCGGCTGACCTGCAGGAGCCACCGGAGCTCGTGATCGAGTTCCTGCGCCGCCTGGCGACCGGCGAGGTGGATGTGGTGGCGGGTGAGCGCGCGAGTCGCGACGACCGCGGCGATGCCGCCTCCAAGCTCTACTGGCGGTTGTATCGACGCTTTGTGCTCAATGAGATCCCGCCCGACGGCGTCGATGTCTTTGCGTGCACCGCCGCCGTACGAGACGTGATCTGCTCGCTGGAGAGCGTGCACACCTCGCTGGTCGCTCAGCTGTTCTGGGTGGGCTTCCGTCGCCAGCTCGTGCCGTATGACCGCCTGCCGAGTCCGGGTGAGAGCGGCTGGACGCTGCGCCGCAAGCTGCGCTACCTCTCCGACAGCGTGTTCGCCTTCACCGACCTGCCAGTGCGTGTGTTGTGGATGCTCGGCATCGTCGGGCTGACTCTGGCTGTGCTGGTTGCGCTGCTTGTGCTCATCGCACGACTGGCCGGCGCGATCACGGTCCCCGGATATGCCCCTACGATCCTCGTGCTTGTGTTCTTCGCCAGCCTGAACCTGCTTGGATTGGGGATCATCGGGTCTTACGTTTGGAGAGCCTACGAGACCGCCAAGGGACGCCCCGGTGCGATCGTGCGCGACGTCGTCGAGCTGCCGGGGGTCGATCGGCATGGCTGAGGTCTTCGTCCACGAGCAGGGCCTGTGCGAAAGCGAGGACGTGGGTCCAGGCACGCGGATCTGGGCGTTCGCGCACGTGCTCGCGGGCGCACGCGTGGGAGCGGACTGCAACATCTGCGATGGCGTGTTCGTCGAGGACGGCGTGGTGGTCGGCGATCGGGTAACGCTCAAGAGCGGTGTACAGCTGTGGAAGGGAGTCGAGCTCGAGGACGACGTTTTCATCGGCCCGAACGCAACCTTCACGAACGACCGCTTCCCGCGCAGCCGCCGCTGGCTGGAGAGCTATCCGCGCACGGTTGTACGCGCCGGAGCGTCGATCGGGGCCAACGCGACGATCCTGCCGGGACTGGAAGTCGGCCGTGGTGCGATGGTTGGGGCAGGCGCCGTCGTCACGCGCTCGGTGCCCCCGCACGCAATCGTTGTGGGCAACCCGGCACGCATCAAGGGCTATGTGCAGACCTCTGTACCGCCTCAGCCGGCGCGCATCGCGCCAGCTGAGGGCGTGCCGGGCAGGACGGACCTCGCGGTGCGCGACGTCTACGTGCAGCGGCTTGCGGAGTTCGCGGATCTGCGTGGTCGGCTGACCGCGGGCGAGTTATCGGGGGAGGGGTTGCCGTTTGCGCCGCAACGCTGGTTCCTCGTCTATGACGTACCCAGTCGTGAGGTGCGCGGCGAGCACGCGCATCGTGTCTGCCACCAGTTTCTGGTTTGCGTCGCCGGCAGCGTCACGATCGCGGTCGACGACGGCGAGCAGCGCAGCGAGGTAGTTCTCGACGAGCCGACGCTCGGCGTCTACATTCCACCGCTCGTGTGGGGCAGCCAGTTTCGCTACGAGCCCGACGCGGTGCTACTGGTGCTCGCTTCGCACGCGTACGACCCGGATGATTACATTCGCGAGTACGAGGTGTTCCTCTCGGAAGTCGCTCGCACCTCGACAGCGGCCTGAGTGGAGGAATACTTTGGGTGCCGCCGGAACGACCAGAGTCGGTTGGCGAAGAAGGTTACGGGAGCGGCGATCAGAATCGCAAGTCGCTGTGAAGTTGCGGCCGCAAGGCCTAGGCCCGAATAGAGCGCCGCAAAACTGGCATAGTTGACGACGAACGAGCCGGCTGCGACGACGCAGAAGCGGCTTAGGTCGCTGCGCACGCTGCGTCCACTTGGCGGGAACGCCCACAGTCTGATGAGCGCAAAGTTGTAGAGGCCGTTGAGCACGAACGCTACGCCGAGGCCCATGTAGGGAGGAATGTCAACGGCAAGCTCACCGCTATAGAAGGCGATCGCGAGCAGGTACCCGCTGCCGGCCACGATGCCGTAGCGCAAGAGCTGACCCGTAAGCCGTTCGCCTGACGCAGCGGAGGCGATGCGTGTGGTCGTCCGCATATATCCGCAGGCTATCTCACGACGCTAGCCAAACTGCAAGTGGGCGCTGGTACTGCTCGCAATGTGCCAGACGAACAGAATGAAGGCCGCGTAAGCAATCGCAATTGCCCCCACCGTGCGGATTCTCGCAACGCCTGTCCCCTTGTGGCCGAGCGGATTGGGCCACCCCGGTGCCAGCACGAGTAGATAGCCCAGCAGGTAAGCCGGCAACAGATAGCGCGTTTCCATTGCGGAGGGCACCGCCGTCAGGCAACCCAGCAACAGCGCCGCCGCATAGCGCCAGGTCGCACGTCCGAGCGACCGGCGAGCTGCCGGCCAAAGCAGGCGCAGCAGCGCTAGGAATAGGAGCGTGAAGGAAGCTAGACGAAGCAACCGGTGCGAGCCGGTGTTGAGTCTGGCCACATATGGCGTCGTGTAACGTTGATCGAAGCCGTTGACGATGTGGCGCAAGAATAGGCTCGCCATTGCCGCCGGGTGGCTGAGGATCAAGTCCACGTACTGCCCCGTGCTTGTGATTACGTGGCCTGGCTCTTTGCCCAGCAGCTGCTGTCCGGCTTGGTCCACGTAGAGCATCTGAGGGCCGTGGCCGGCGCCCACATAGGTTTCGTAACGTTCCAAGCGCAGGCCTTCGGTGAGCTGGAAGGTCGTCAGGTGGGCAGCTGTGCCGGGCAGAAAGCTCCAGGTTGCAAAGTGGCGATGTGACGCGAGCGATTGTGGCAGCGACACGAGCGCGAAGGCGCCCACCAGCAAACCCAGACACAGCGTTGGGCGCCACGCCGGCTGCGAGGCGCGCTCGTCGTACCAGTGCCAGACGCAAAGCGCCAAAGCCGCCGGTGCCAGCAGAACATAGGAAGGACGCATATCGATCGCAGCCGCGCAGGAGGCGCCGGCAAGCGCACTCCAGGCCGGCGAGTTCCGGTGCGTGAGCGCCACCAATGCCAATAGTCCCAGCGCCAGCGCCGGTAGGTCGCTGAGCGGGAATGCGAGGTAGCCGCTCCAGAAGATCAACAGCAGCGAAGCCAGCGCCGAGCGCCGAACCACACCCCAGTGCCACCGTGGCCATAGGACTTCGGCCAGCTTCGGCGCCAGTACGCTTCCGAGCAATGCGAGCGCGGCGGCATTGAAGAACCTCACCGTCAACGAGCTGCTCCATGCGAGCCCTAGGGCGACCTGGTGCAGTAGATGAGCCACCAACGGCCACAAGTAGCCGCGGATGGCGCTGTCGAAGTTCAGCAGCGAAAAATGATTGTGAGAAATGAATGTGTTCCCAAGTTCCCAATACTCGCCTGAATCAAAGTAGAAAGGCTTGTCGCCTGTGATGATCACAACTACCAGCGCGAGTGCGAATGAGGCGCAGAACGCACGTGCTGCGACCAATGACGAGGGACCGGTCGACGATGGGCGCAAGACCAGGGCCGCTGTTGCTCTCGCTCTGCTGATGCCAGGTACAGCAGCTCGATCGAAGGGGAAGCTCATATGGTCTCGATCGGTGTTCACGGTTCTCGCATCAAAGCGTACGGCGCCGCGGACCGGTGGTAAAGAGCATGGCTACGCATCCCAACCACGCGGCCAGCGCAAGCACGGCAGCAAGCTCTTGTAGAGTTCGATCGGGTTCTACAAAAGTTGTAGTGAAGCGATAAGTCCCCGCGGGGAGGCGCCAGGCTCTCAGGGGGATGCCGGCACGGACGGCCTCGACCGTCGACTTGTCGGCTCGCCAGCCGTGGACCGCAAGCTCGTTTTCGACCATCAGCATGGGCTGCGGCACGTGTACCGCATAGGAGATCCGGCCGAGTCCATATGACAGGCTTTGCACGTCGGACGACGTCTGCCATGTCTGCGGTGGCGGCAGGCTGACTTCGCCGCTCCTGCAGCCCACGCGTGCGCAGGGGAAAAGGTAGGCGTGCCAGGGCTTCAACAGCAGCGCCAGCCAGCTCGGATTCTGCTGCGCCTGCCACAGCACTCGCTCGACGGTCGGGTCGTAGTCAGCCTCGTGGTAGGCATCCGCGACCCAGCCAGAAGCGTTGGGTTCGGCGGTTGTGGCCGCAGGCACGCGCGCCGGGCGGCTTTTCGGCACTTGATGCAGTCGCTCGGGCAGCTCGCGCACATAGACGTTGCGTTGGAAATAGAAAGCCAGCGCTGAGGGCGGCTCCTTCCAGGGGGAGACGGCCCCGCCCAGCTGGTAGTCGCCGATCTCGCGTACGCCATCGACGACGATCAGAGCGATCAAGAGCCCGACCAGAACGCTGTGCGGCAGGCGAATCGAGGCAATCAGCCCGCTTGCCAGCACCACTGCTATCACCAGCCAGAGCTCGCGCGTGGGTTGTGCGTGCGTACTCGGCACCAGAAGCGCTCCTGCGATCAGCACGCTGCAGGCCAGGGCTATCGCTATCCAACGCGCACGTATGGCTGGTCGCGAGGCGATCGCGCTCCAGGCATCGGCGGAAAGCACGATGAGCGCGATCGCAACCGCCGCCTTGTAGTCAGACGCCGGAAAGCGGCTGGGAAAGAGCGGCTGCACGGCAGTCATGGCACGGCCGATGAAGCCGATCTTCGGCGTCATTCCCAGGGTCAGGGCAACCGCGCCGCAGACGAGTAGTGGCGCTTGACGCCTGAGGGTCTCGCGCCTCGCGCATGCCACACCGACGAGAATCGGAATCCCAATTGCCCAGGTGGTGATCGTGCCTTCATATGTCCACGCAAAGTTGTTCAGATAGAGGCCGAAGAAGTCGAGCGGCGATATCGCGAACATCGATCGCACGGCCGCCGTGGGTTCGATGGTCCGGTAAAGTTCGCCCGCCTCGTTGGCGCGCAGATACGGCAGTAGCACCGCGACGCAAACCGCGGCCGAGGCTAGGACCGCGAGCAGCAGCGCTGTGCGGTGCCGGCGCCATATCTCCCGCTCGCCGGTCAGCAAAGCTGCGGCCAGGTAGACGGCGCCGAGGATGCTGAAGGACACCGTTTGTCCCGGATAGGCGCCTGAGACGATCAGCCAGGCCAGTGGCGGCACCGCCATGAGGCGTGTCCAGCGCTCTGGCGCCGACGGTGGGGTCAGGGCCCATAGGAGCCATGGCAAGTAGGCGAAGCCGCGAAAGATGTCGGCGTGCTCGGCCTGTCCGTAGAAGCCGCCGAAGAACAGATAGGCGACTGCGGCGACCGTAGCCCACGGCATCGCCAGCCGGCGGGCACGAGCGAGCACGAGAACACCAATCGCTCCGAAGAGGACGTGTGCAACTTGGATCGCCGTCAACGCGCGAAGGGTGAGGGGCGCCCGGAGTGCGCCAAGGATCCACCACACGGGGAAGTAGAGCCCGGCTTGGGGGTCCACGTCTACCGGGAACCCACTGGCAACGAAAGGTGACCACGAGATGGGATGGCCACGTCCGATCGTATCGGCGACGAATGCTGGAGTCGTCGAATAGGTGCCGAGGAAATCCCACGGAAAGCTCCAGTTGTCAAACAGCTGAAGCCTGAATACCCAGATGGTGAGCGCAAGCAGAAGCGGGCCCGCCAACAGCGCGAAGCCGACCTCCCGCCGCCGAGTGAAGATGACGGTAGCTCTTTGTCTGACGCGATTTTTCAAGACGAACTCTGCTGGGCCACACAAGCTGCCGGTCTCGATCCGCGCGTCATCACGTGTTGCTGGTTCTCCGTGCCAGCCCATCGCGAGCGATCTCGCGGCCGCGCTGGCACGATACACGCTTGTCGGGCGGCACTCGTCTGCTCCGCGGCACGAGAGGCGACGATCGCATGTTGTCGTCGGATTCGGTCGCATCTTGAGCCTATGTGCCGGGCAATCTGATGCGCGAGTCGGTGGGATGTCAGGCGCGGCACCATGGCTGTACGGCTGTGGGGCGTGCTCGCGCAATCCCCGACGGGTGGCGGTGTAGTATGGGCTCGATGCCGAATCCTGGAGCAGCGCGCGTCCTGCGCGTGCAGTCGGTCCTCTTTGGGCATACCTCAGCGCAGATCTGGCGGCTTCTGCACGGCCTCGACGCGGCGGCTTCGGCGGTACGCGCGAGCGGACTTGTGAGCGAGGTGCAGTGGGCCTTGGGGGACAGCAGTCCCAGCTGCACGATCACGGCGCGCGATGCGTCATATATGGCAGAGGAAGCACATGCGCTCAGCTGTGTCACCTATGAGTTCTTCGACGAGAACCTTGGCTCGAGCGGTGGTCAGAACCGGCTGGCAGCGAACGGCGCGAGCGACTTGCTGCTCGTGTTGAACCCAGACACATACCCGGCACCCAACTCCCTGGTCGAGTTGGTCAAGGCGATCGATCAGCCTGAGGTTGGCGTAGTAGAGGCGCGTCAGATTCCGTTGGAGCATCCCCGCCATTACGATCTGGTGACAGGCGAGACGAGCTGGGCGAGCGGTTACTGCATGCTGGTCCGACGCTCGCTTTTCGACGAGCTTGACGGGTTCGATGACGCTCACTTTCTGCTGCACTGCGACGACGTGGATTTCTCGTGGCGGGCGCGAGCAGCCGGGTATCGGGTGGTGGTGGCTCCTTATGCGACCGTGTTTCACGACAAGCGCCCCCTTCCCGACGACGCCTGGCCGGCGCCGGACGTCGAGCGCTATCACGCGGCGCTCGGTCGTCTCATGCTGGCCAGTCGCTGGGATCGGCCCGACATCCTCGAGCAGACGATCGCAGGTATCGAAGCTGGCCAATCACAGGTCCAGCACGAAGCGCTCTCGGAGTTCCGCTCACGCGCCACTATTGGAAAAGTGCCCGACGCGATGCCAGATGCGCATCTCGTTGCCGAATTCATTGATGGTGAGTACGCACAACACCGCTTCTAGGGACCCTGCCGCGCACCCGTACGCGTTCTCCTTTTCTTGGGATGGGCCGTATGGGCACGTGGTACGCATGATCGAGCGTCTGCAGCTGAAGCGGGGGACGATCGTAGACCTTGGTTGTGGCCACGGCAGCGTGGCCAAGCCACTCGTTGAGCTTGGTTTCAACTACGTCGGCCTCGATATCGACGATCAGGAACTGCGGCAGCTCGCACAGCGAGGGTTTGAGACGCATCGCCTCGATCTGCGCTCGCTGGACACGCTCTCCGAGCAACTTGTGGAGTTGCTAGGAGAGCGCAAGGTTATCGCGGTGCTGATGCTCGACGTGATTGAGCATCTTCCGAGCACCGAGGCGTTCCTACCGGTGTTGCGCGAAGCGCTGACGCAACTCGGCGCTCCTACACTGGTGGTCAGCGTTCCCAATATTGCCCACGCCGACGTAGGTGCGAAGCTTATCTTTGGGATGTGGGACTACAGGCAGACCGGGCTACTCGATAAAACCCATCTACAGTTTTTCACAGCCGAGCGTCTGCGTGCGGAGATGCGCGCTAGCGGCCTGCTCGAAGTCGACGCCTACGACTTTCAACTTCGTGCGAGCGACCAGCACTTCCCGGAGAGCCACCCAGGACTCGCTTGGAGCTCTGCGGTTTCACAGACGCTGCGAAACTGGCGTGAGGTTGCGGATCCGCACGGTGAAACCGTGCAGTTCGTCCGCGCGTTCGTGGTCTGTGATGTCGAGCCGTTCGACGAGGTGTCGCCGAGCCCCACAGGGGAGCAGCCGTTTTTGACTGTGGTAATGCGCACGCAAGGAGTGCGGCCTACGAACCTGCGGGATGCTCTCACCTGTCTTGCTGCGCAGACCGACGACAACTTCGACGTCTTACTGATGGTCCACTCCGACGAAGCGGATGAGTCCATCCCGTTCGTGAGCTCGATCGTCGGCGAATTCCATCCGACGTTCGCATCGCGCGTAAACATCGTCCATGTCGCTGGCGGGGATCGGGCGCGACCGCTCAATGCGGCGTTGGATCGACTCAATGCGGATTATGTCGCGTTCCTCGACGACGACGATCTGGTCACGGCCAACTGGGTAGAGTCGTTCGCCCGCGCAGCCGGCGACGGCGCGATTGTCCGCTCGGTTGCGGCGGTGCGCCACATCGCTGCGCCAGCGGACTCCGATCGCGTTCCGTATCTGCTCCAGTCTGCCTTGGAGTTTCGCTACGACGCCGATTTCGATCCGGTTCACCACCTCTGGGGTAACGAGACGCCGATTTGTACCTTCGCTGTGCCGACTGCGCTGATCAAGACCTTCGAACTACGCTTCGATGAGCAGCTGCCGGTGCTGGAGGACTGGGATTTTCTGTTGCGCTGTGTGAAGTTTGCGTCGGTAAGAGATACACGTGAAGTGACCAGTATCTATCAGATGTGGCGGCGGGGAGAGTCGTCTGCTTCATTGCACGACATAGAGCTATGGCAGGCTACGCAGCGTGTGCTCCAGGGCCGGACAAACAAACAGCCGCTTGTCTTTCCGCCAGGAACAGCAGATCGGCTGATTGCCATGTGCCAGCAACTCGCTGAGCTCGAGGGTATAAAACGCGAGGCGGCTGCGGCACGAGAGCTGGTGACGGCTATCGAAGCGGGCCATGCGAAGGAGGTACAGAGGCTGATTGCGGAAATCCAAAAAGTTCACCACGAGTATCTTGTGACGATAAACTCGAAGCGCTGGCGGATCTTGGGGCCGCCCGCTCGCGCAATGGCCGCGCTGCGGGGTGGCCTGCGGCGGATAGCGTTCGGATCCAAGCGGTCGTCGACCGTCTGATCAGGGATCGAACGGTGGCGATGTGTTGCGTCCGGGGCTTACCGCTCTTTCGCTCGCGCCGCTGCCCGCAGTGGCCTTGTCATGCGCCAGCTTCTCGATGCTGTTATTTGAGTTAGCAGCCGTTCCAGCTGAGTGAGGTCTGCTTTCGTGGACTCGTCGTCGTGACGACGAGTCTCAAGTTGCGCAAGGAGTTCTCCATTGCGGCGCTGCTCTGCTTCCAGAGTCGACCGTGCCTCCGCAAGGCCCGACTGTGTCTCGGCAAGATTCGCTTGTGCTGCCGTCAGGTCCGTGTGCAGGTTCGCGAGCTTGGCATTGCTCTCCTGGTACCGGACCTTGGCGTTGGCGACTTCCTCGCGCGCTTCCGTGAGTTCGTCGACCTTCTGCTCAAGCAGCTCGAGTAGGGCGGCGCGATCGAGTTCGGCGACCGCGGGCTCGCCTGCGCCCAGCTCGATCGGGCCGTCGCTCGGTCGAGATCTTCGAATTCGCACTGCACCGACGTCAGCGGTCGTCGCGAAAGCGGACCGCGCCTCGGCCTCTGTGCAGTGCTCGCCGAGCCACGGCCAAAGCTTGTGCAGTGTGTAATCGCAGTCGCTGACGAGGCGCGGAAACTCTAACAGGTAAAGGGGCAGCTCGTGTGTGGCGGCCCAATGCATGAGTTTGTGGAAACCGACTGCCAAGATGCGGGATTGGTCAACCACGTCTAGCGAATAGAGGATCCCGCCTGGAGTGATTCCGGCTAGCTGTGTTTCCAGGGCGCCCGTGTGGCGGTTGGCGAGCAACGCGATTCGCTCTTGGTGGACGCGGCTGCGTGCTGCCAGATCGAGATCGCGTATCGGCACGATCAGCGCATCTATCGCGATCTGGCTCAGATCCAGGCTGGAGCAGTATTTGAACAATGCCGGATCCTTTACGACGTATGGCAGATTCGCGGCGTGGAGTGGATGCTCAAAACCGGCGCGCGCGGTTGAATGCCATGCGCTAGTGGCGAGGTCGGTCTCGAGCCCGCAGCGATCGAGCAACTGGACCAAGAAGCTCGTCCCCGCGCGGCCTGTACCCGCGATAACAGCGTGTTTGTGGCTGGAAGCGATCTCGCTCCCGTGGTCGCCGCCGAGGTCTGCCCCCGCCTTGGGTGCTCGTGGGCTTGAGTTTCTAGGCTTGTCCATCTGGGATTATATGGCCGCTCCGAGGGGTGGTTATAGTAATACCGACGAAATGAAGAAGTTATGAAATTTCTTGTACCATGGGGTGCGCTACGAATGTCTGGGTCGCCGTGGACATCGAACAGATGCGAGAGAGGCGGCCGGACGCCACGGCCGATAACTCTTTGGGGTCGAGGAAGGCATGGAAGGGGGTTACAGTAAGTCGCCCGTGCTGCGAGCCGCCCGCAGCGCACGCGTTGGCGGGCGCGTGGCTACTCGATGCGGGTCTGCGGCTGTTCCGGCCTCACGACCGACGCCCCCGGAGATCTCCAACCTCCGGCCACCGCCGTTCGTTGGCGAGCCACAGCTCGAGTGGGTCGACGATGCGCCGGCCGGTCGCGGTTTCTAAATCGGCGACGACATGCCCGTCGCGGTGCAGGCGCTCGATCGTGGTTTGGTTGCCGCCGGTCTTGCGGATCCGTAGCGCTCGCGCGCGGCGTGGCCCTGCAATGGGATCGTGCGCGGCGAGATGACGGCCGCCACGCGTCGCGCGGTGTCGCTCCTGCCACTCCATGCCGTCTCGACCTCTGGGTTCGCGTCGCGGGTGGATTGGGCGAATGCTCTTGCCCACTCTTCGCTGCTTGCAGTGCCGCCCGACCCAGCCCCAACACCACCGGCGAGCCCCCCGAACCGGCGCCTGCACCCATCCGACCACGCTCTTTGAAACGATCCCGCGCAATGCCTTCTGCGACTCCCCCTGCGCACCCGCCGGCGTCGCAGCCGCGCGTGGGCGCGGGCGCGCCCGGCACACAGGGCGAGTCGGCGGGGTCGCGCACCGGGCAGGGCGGCCGGCGGTCGCCGCGCGCGGCGTTTGCGGATTTCGCGGCGGCGGGCAAGGCCGGCGGCTCGCGCGCGGCCTGGCTGCGCCCGTCGTGGCGGTGGCTGGCGGCGCTGGTGGCGCTGGTCGGGCTGGCCAACCTGGTGGTGCTCGCCGACCAGGCCACGGCGCTGGTGCACGCGTTCTACCTGAACGCCGATCTGGCCACCGCGCTGGTACTGCCGGCGCTCGCCGGCCACGTGCCGGCGGGGTCGGTCATCGACGTGGGCGCGCACCCGTGGTATGAGGAGTGGTGGTTCATGCGCGCGACCGCCGGGCTGGCGCACTACCGCCAGCTGTGGGAGGCCGCGCCGTTCCTCGTCGGGCTGCTCGGGATCGCCGTGGTCGCGGCCTGCGCGTGGCGGGCGCTCGGCTGGGTCGCGGGGCTGCTGAGCGCGGTCGCGCTGCTCGCGGCCAGCGAAACGCTGCGCGGAATCCTCTACACGCCCGACGTCCATGGCCTGGTCGTGCTGCATCTCGGCGTGCTGTGCGGCGCGCTGCTGTTCGTGGTGCGACGCGCGGTGCGCGGAACGCTCACGCCGGGTGTCGCGCTGCTCGTCGGGGTTCCGCTCGCCGTGTTCACCGGTGCCGGCTTCACTGACCAGCTGTTGCTGGTCGGCGGTCTGGGGCCGTTCGTGCTCGCGCCCGCCTTGTGCTGGTGGCGCTCGCGCTCGCGCGCATGGCTGCTCGTCGCCGGCTTCGCGCTCGTCACCGGCGTGCTCGCCTGGCTGTGCGCAGCCCTGCTGACGCACATCATGCAGGAAGCGCACGTCGTGCCGTCGCCCTTCCCGATCGAGTTCGTCTCCGGCGAAGCGCTGATCGTGGACCTGCAGAACCTCATCGGCGCATTCGCCCAGCTGGGCGGCGGCTCGTTCTTTGGCGCATCCGTCAGCGGCGAAAACCTGCTTACGTTCCTCGCGGGCGCGCTCACGCTGTTCGCGCTGTTCGCGGTTCTGCGCATGCTCTGGCACCGCGCTCGTACCTGGACTGCAAGCGCGCCGCTGCCGGCCGCGGCGGGCGCAGCGCCGGCCGAGTCCGCGCCGATCGCCTCGCGCGTCGCCGGGGAGGCGCCCGCGGCGCCCGCGGGACCGACGAGCGTGCCGTCGACCGGCCCGCGCGAGCTGTTCCTCGCGTTCTGGGGGCTCGTGCTGGTGTTCGTGATCGCCGCGTTCGCGTTGACGGCGTTGTCGAACACGGTCAGCGACAACCGCTACCTGATCGGTGCGTGGGCGGCGCTGGCGGCGCTGCTCGGGTTGCTCGCCACCGGGCGCACGGGGCGCGTGGCGCTGCTCGGCGCGGTCGCGCTGTTCGGGCTGCTCAACATCCACTCGGAGCTGTCGACCGGCGTGGCCCCGTTCGGCCCGGGTCCCAGCCAGCGCATCACGGGCGCGATCGAGCGCTTCGCGCGCGCGCACGGCGCGAGCATCGGTTACAGCGGCTACTGGGATTCGACGCCGGTGATGTGGAACAGCGACTTCGCGGTTCAGCTGCTGCCGATCCAGGCGTGCGGCCTGCCGAGCGGGTGGTGCGGGGACGCGGGCGTGCAGATCACGTCCTGGTACGCCCCGCGCCCGCATACGCGCACGTTCCTGCTGGTCGACGCACGGCCGAACGTACCGCTGGCGATCACCGCGCCGCCGCCCAGTTTCGGCCACCCGATCGCCGGCGAGGTGCTCGGCGAAGGGTTCTCGATCTTCGTCTACAACCACGACCTCGCCGCGGACGTCGGCCCGTAGGCTCGCGCGCCAGGGCAGAGGCTAGGTCGCCAGGCGTCTTTTGCCGCGGTAGCGCTGGCCCAGGCGTCCCACCTGCCAGAGCCCGAGCGCCGCTGCGCCGCCAAGCGGGCCGATCGGCGGGATCGCCGCGCGCGCGTCCCAGGTGTGGCTCGCGGCGGGGGTGATCAACGCGATCCAGGCCATCAGGAAGAACAGCCAACCGAGCTGCCGGGGCCGTCCGCGCGGGAGGAACGGGGCGAAGAACGTCAGCAGCATCAGCACGGCGGCAAGCACGCCGTGCACGCGGGTGACGGTCTCGTAATCGAACAGGAAGTTGAGCAGGCCTTGGTTGACCTTGTAGCCGTTGGCCCCGTAGAAATCGAGGCGCGTCTGTCGCGCGATCTCCTGCTGTTGAGGAGTGAACAGGGCTTCGTGGTAGAAGACCTGATAGTCGTAGCCGATCTCGTTGTGGGAGGGGAACACGAGGTTGACGGTCGCGACGTAGGCGAGCACGCTTTCGAAGACGGTCTCGAGATATTCAAACGGCTGGTGGAGAATCACCGCGCGTGTCCAGGCGGCGATCTTTTTGTTGCTCGCCTGGCTTGACCAGAACGGGCCGGCGCCGTTGCCGAAGGCCCTGTCGGCGGGCGACAGCGCGTTGTCGAATGTGTACTGTTCGACGCCGGTGATGCGTTGCGATGGTGGGGTCGCTTCGCAGAGCACGCTGGTGCCGGGTGGCGGAGTGAACTTGTGGCAGTTGGCAAAGGGCGCCACACGGGAGTACAGGTTCCATGCGCCGGCGGGCGTCGAAAGGCCCCAATAGCCGGTGTGCTCGTGCTGGACGACGACATAGGGAACGAGCACGCAGAGCATTGCTACTACGGCAGCGCAGGTGCCAAGCAGTCTGCGCCTCCACGTGTCGTTCGACCAAAACAAAAGCCAGACGAGGAGCACCACGATCAGGGGCAGCGCGACGACACGCACGGTGTTCGCGGTCCCGAGCGCGAGTCCCGCGAGCGCGGCCCAGACGGGCATGCGCGCACCCGCTGCGCCGGCGGCGAAGTAGAGCGCGAGCGACAAGAGGAAGATGAACAGCGACTCGGTGAGCGGGGTGTGCTCCAGGAACATCTCGGCGCCGTTGAGCGCGATCAGCGCGGCGGGCAGCAGGCCCAGCCACGGCGGGCCGCCCGCGCGCCGAACGGCCAGGAAGACCAGCAGTGCGCTCGCGAGCCCGAACAGGTGCTGCAGCGCGATCACCCAGGTCAGATGCGTCGGGAATACGGCGTGCAGCTCGCGCAGGAACAGCGGGTATCCGACCTCGCGAGTCGGATCGACCCACAGTTTTTCGAGCGCAAGCCCGACGTAGGTCACCGCGTCTGGGAAGCCGAAGAACGCCGGCCGCCAGGCCAGTAGGAAGAGCAGTCGCATAATGGCGCCCGCCGCGAGCACCGTCACGATCCCCACCGCCGCGACGAACTCGCCGCGCGTGCGCGGCCGCAGGGATGCGAACGCGCTCCGTATACGCCCGCCGGGCCGCGCCGCCTGCCTGACGCGTCGCATCATCGAAGGACCGAGCTTGCGACGTGTTCGGTTAGTTGTAGAAGACACTGCGGGCCAGGTTCGGGAACTGGGTCCGGTCGGTGAGCGAACCGCATTCTGTCACCCGTCCCCGTCGCACTGAGCTGTACCCGAACGTTTGCGGGTGCATGCGAGGGGGAGGGCGCCTTACCCTACCGGCTGGCCGAGACCGACCGCCGGGGGGGGGGGGGGGGACGGGCCGAGACCGACCGCCGTGGGGGTGGGTAGACGGGAGCGGCTCGCGCGCGCGAGCCCGCTCGGCACGCGCAACTCGTCCGAACGTTGGCGGGCACGGGGAGCGCTCTAAAGCGCGCCTGGGTGCCAGCCGATGCAATCGTGAGCGAGAGATGGGTCCCAGGCGCACCAAACAGCCCAACCGACTGCTGGCAGCGGCGCTGCTCGCCGCTGCCGCGTGTGCGTGCGGCGGCGGCGCGCCTCCTGCGCAGGCGGCCACGCCGGGGATCGTGGTCGCCAATATCGGCGCGCCGCACACCGCGGACCTGCGCGCGCTGGGGACGCACTGGGTGCGGGTGTTCGCGCAGTGGCCCGAGCTGCAGCCCCAGCCGGGCGCGCTCGACTCGAACTGGCTGTACGAGTACGAAAAGTTCTTCGCGCAGCTGCCGCACGGCACGAAAGTGCTGGTCGACGTGGTTGACACCCCCGAGTGGGAGACCGGCTCGGCCGACCCGCACATGCCGCCGGTGAACCCGCTCGACTACGCGTCGTTCGTGGGCGCGCTCGCGCAGCGCTGGGCGGGCAAGGTGGCGGCGTGGGAGGTGTGGAACGAGGAGGACAGCCCGTCGTGGTGGACGGGCGCGCCCAACCCGGCCGCCTATACGGCGCTGCTGAAGGCGACGTACCCGTTCGTCAAGGGCGCCGACCCGAGTGCGACCGTCGTGCTCGGGGGGCTGACGGGCAACGACTACCCGTTCCTCGAAGGCGTGTACGCGGCGGGCGGCAAGGGGTCCTTCGACGCGGTCGGGGTGCACACCGACACGGCGTGCAATGTCGACCCGCCATCGGCCTTCCTGCGCGGCGCGGGCGGGCGGCTGATTCCGGACTCGTTTCTCGCGTACAAAGAAGTGCACGCGGTGATGGCCGCCAACGGCGACGGCGAAATGCCGATCTGGATGACCGAGCTGAGCTGGCGCACCAGCGAAGCGACGTGCGGGGAAGGCGCGTGGGCGGGGCAGAAGCCCGAAGGCGTCAGCGAAGCGCAGCAGGCGGAATACCTCGGGCAGGCCTACCACTGCCTGGCCCAGGCTCCCTACGTGCAGCTGGCGCTGTGGTTTCCGCTGCAGGACGAAGGCTCGGTGGTCTCCGGGCTGCTGCGCACCAACGGCTCGCGCAAGCCGTCGTTCGCGGCGATGGAAGCGTACGCGCGCGAAGGCAAGACCTCGGGCGGCGAATGCGGCAGCCTCGGCGGCCCGCGGATCGACGTCGCTGCGCCGAGCAACCACGCCGACTACAGCGCAGCGCTGCCGATTCGCGTGTCCGCGAGCGACAGCCAGGGCGTCGGCCGGATCACGCTGGAGATCAACGGCAAGCTGATCCGCAACTTCACCAACCAGTCCTTCCCGCGCACGCTGGCGGGCGCGATCCATTGGCACGGCGCGCAGCGCATCCGCTACGGCATCAGCAAGCTCACGTTCATCGCCGTCGACAAGCTGCGCAACGAATCGCGCGTGACGATCACGATCGACCACCGCCGCTCGCGCCCCCACCACCACTAGCGGCTCGCGTTCGCAGCCCCCGGCGGCGCGCGCCTGACGGGCATCGCTTCGCACCCCCAGGCGACCGCACCGCGGTCGCCCCCTCCAACTGAACGCATCTCGCGGATCGGGCTCGGGGTTTGGTGCGCATCCGCGCAGGCGGGCCCGCCGACGGCGCGCTGCAGGCGCGGGGCGTCCTGCCCCGCGTGCGGTAGGGTGCCACGCCATGGCGGCCAGGCGCAGCGCGCTGATCACGGGCATCACCGGCCAGGACGGCTCCTACCTGGCGGAGCTGCTGCTGGAGAAGGGCTACGACGTGCACGGCATGGTGCGGCGCAGCTCGACCGAGAAGTTCGAGCGCATCGAGCACCTGCGCGACCGCGTGACGCTACACCAGGGCGACCTGCTCGACCAGCGCTCGCTCGTGGACGCGCTACGCGCAGCGCGTCCGGACGAGATCTACAACCTCGCGGCGATGTCGTTCGTGGCGGTCTCCTGGATCCAGCCGACGCTGACCGCCGAGTTCACCGGGACCGGCGTCACGCGGATGCTCGAGGCGATGCGCGAAGTCTGCCCCGAGGCGCGCTTCTACCAGGCGTCCTCCAGCGAGATGTACGGCAAGGTACGCGAGGTCCCGCAAACCGAGCTGACCCCCTTCTACCCCCGCTCCCCCTACGGCGTGGCGAAGGCGTACGGGCACTTCATCACGGTCAACTACCGCGAGTCCTACGACCTGCACGCGACCAGCGGGATACTTTTCAACCACGAGAGTCCTCGCCGAGGCCTGGAGTTCGTCACCCGCAAGATCACCTGGCACGCCGCCGCGATCAAGCTCGGCCTGGTCGACAAGCTGCGCCTCGGCAACCTCGACGCCGAACGCGACTGGGGCTACGCGAAGGACTACGTGGAAGCGATGTGGTTGATGCTCCAGCGCGACCGCGCCGAGGACTACGTGATCGCGACGGGGGTCGCGCACTCGGTGAAAACGTGCCTGGAGATCGCGTTCGACCAGGCGGGCATCGAGATCGACGACCATGTGGCGATCGACGACTCGCTCAAGCGCCCCGCCGAGGTCGACCACCTGATCGGCGACCGCTCGAAGGCCGCCCGCGACCTCGGCTGGGAGCCGCAGACGAGCTTCGAGCGGCTGATTCGCCTGATGGTCGACGCCGACCACCGGCTCCTGAGCGGGGGCGGGGCGTCCTAGGAGGCCCCGCGTGGCGGTCGACCCCACGCGCTCCTCGCGCGGCACAGCCGAACCGGCCGGCGTCGGTGACGCGCTCGCCGGCGGCCGGGCGCAGTCTGGCAGCGGCGACACGGCGCCAGCTGGCGCGGACGGGCCGCGGCGTGCGCTGATCACGGGCATCTCAGGCCAGGACGGCTCCTACCTGGCGGAGCTGCTGCTGGAGAAGGGCTACCGCGTGACCGGCCTCGCGCACGCGCGGCCCCCCAGTCGGGAGGGCGAGCCGGCAGCCGCCAAGTCCTCCGCGGCCGCCGACGCCCAGGTCGATGCGACGCCCGCTGCGCCACTCGGCGCCGCCGCGCACCTGCAGGGACGGATCGACGTGGTGGCGGGCGAGCTGCTGGACCACGCGAGCATCGCCGCGGCCCTGCGGCAGGCGCGCCCCCACGAGCTCTACCACCTGGCGGGCCCCTCGTTCGTGCCGTACTCCTGGGAACACCCCTCGCAGACGTTCGCCGCGATCGCCGGCGCCACCGCGGCGCTGCTGGAGGCGGTGCGCGCGATCGACCCGGCGATCCGGGTCTTCGCGGCCGGGTCGGCGGCGATGTTCGGCTGGGCGACGGAGAGCCCCCAGCGCGAGGACACGCACGCCCAGCCCAACTCGCCCTACGCGGTCGCCAAGCTCGCGACGCACCAGCTCGTCGGCGCACTGCGAGCCCACGACGGCCTTTACGTGTGCTCGGGCATCCTCTACAGCCACGAGTCCGAGCGCCGCCCGCTGCACTTCGCGACGCGCAAGATCACCCGCGCCGCCGCGGCGATCAAGCTGGGACAGGCGCACGAGGTGGTGCTCGGCGACCTCGACGCCGTGCGCGATTGGTCCTTCGCCGGGGACATCGTGCGCGGTGCCTGGCAGACGCTCCAGCAGGAGCGGCCCGCCGACTACGTGCTGGCCAGCGGCGTGCCGCACACGATCGCGCAATTCGCCGACGCGGCGTTCGCCTGCGTCGGCCTGCGCGCGGCGGACTACATCCGCGTTGACCCCGCGCTGGTGCGCGCGCGCGAGGCGGCCCCCCCGGTGGGCGACCCGACGCGGGCCCACGTCGAGCTTGGCTGGCGGGCGGAGCTGGACTTCGAGGCCCTGGTCGAGCGCATGGTGCGCGCCGACCTGCACGCGCTGGGCGGCGCCGCGCGCTGAGCGAACGGCCGCTCCGACTCGGCTGGTTTCGCGTTAGCGCTGGGCAGCGCCCTGCCCTGAGCGGCGGCACGCGCGCTGGGCGGCGGCACGCGGGGTCCGGTCGCGGCGGCTGTGAGCGCGTGTCGAGTAGCGTTCGCGCGCGTGAACGTCACTCCCACAGGCCTGTCGGGTGCGGTCGTGCTCGAGCCGCGCGCGTTCCCCGACGAGCGCGGCTTCTTCATCGAGACCTACCGGCGCGAATGGCACGAGGCGGCCGGCATCCCGGCAGCCGAGCACTTCGTGCAGGACAACCACTCGCGCTCGACGCGCGGCGTGCTGCGCGGCATGCACTTCCAGATCGGCACGGGCGTCGCCAAGCTGGTGCGCTGCGCGCGCGGGCGGATCCTCGACGTGATCGTCGACCTGCGGCGCGGCTCGCCGACGTACGCCCAGTGGGAGGCGGTGACGCTCGACGACGAGCGCCTGCACGAGCTGTACGTGCCGGTGGGCTTCGCGCACGGCTTCTGCGTGCTGAGCGACGTGGCGGACGTGCTCTACAAACAGACCGCCTACTACGACGGCGCACTCGAACGGGGGATCGCGTGGAACGACCCCGAGATCGCGATCGACTGGCCCGCGGACGTCGAGCCGCTGGTCTCCGCGCGCGACGCCGCTGCGCCCACGCTGCGCGAGATCGCGCACGAACTGCCGTTCGTCTACGAAGGCTGACGGGCGCCGCGCCATGCGAGCCGGCGCGAGCTGGCCGGTGCCGGCCCGCATCGTGGCGCCGGCACCGTGCGGGCACCGTGCGGGCCGCTGCCGTGTGGACAGGCGTCGTGCGGGCCGGCGCGAGCGGCTGCCGCGAGTCACGAAGCTGCCAAAATTCGGGGCCGGAATGCGCACCACCGCCCTCAGCACTCTGCGCGAGCGCACCAACGGCTACACGACGACCCCGCGTCAGTGCGTGCTGGCGGCCTACCTCGGCCTGGGCGCACTGACGCTGATCGTGCTGACAGGCGCCGCGGTGCGCCTGACGGGCTCGGGTCTCGGTTGCCCGCACTGGCCGAAGTGCTACGGCAAGTTCTACCCGCCGCTGGGCACGCACGCGGTGATCGAGTTCTCCAACCGCGTCGTCACCGGTCCGGTCTGCATCGCCGCCGGGCTCGCGTGGCTGGCGGCGCTGCGGCGGCGTCCCTACCGGCGCGACCTGGCGTGGATCGGCGCGCTGCTGCCACTCGGCGTGGTCGCCCAGGCGGTGCTAGGCGGCCTGACGGTCAAAGGCCGGCTCGACTACGGCTGGGTGATGGGCCACTTCGGACTCTCGATGCTGATCCTCGTGGCGGCCGCGGCGCTCGTGTGGCGCGCCACGCACGAGCCCGGCGAGCGCCCCCGGGGGGTCGATCGCACACTGGTGCTCTGGGCCCGCGCCCTCGTCGGCATGGGCGCGCTGACGATCTTCGCGGGAACCGCCGCGACCGCGGCCGGCCCGCACGGCGGCGGCTCGCCCGGGCAGCGGATCACGCGCCTGGATTTCGACGGGCGGGGCACGATGGACTTCGTGATCCACCGCCACGCCGAGATCGCGTTCGTGTTCGGGTTGCTCGCCGTGTGGGTCTGGTCGCTGGCGCGCCGCCGCGGCGCGGACCCGCTGCTGCGGCGCTGCACGACCGCGCTGTGCGTGCTGCTCGCGTTGCAGGGCGTCGTCGGGATCGACCAGTACGAGACGCACCTGCCCACCGAGCTTGTCTGGGTCCACGTCGCGCTTGCGTGCGCCACTTGGCTGGCGACCCTCTGGACGGCATACGCCGCCGGCCGGCTGCCCCAGCCAGCGCTCGCGGCAGACGAGGCTCGCCCGGTCGCCGGGGAGTCCCACGCCGCTCCGCCCGTGCGCGTCTCGGCCTGAGCCCGCGCCTCAGGGCCGATCCCGCTGGGTCCGCACACCGGATGCGGCCGATTGTCTTCGTGAGGCGGCGTCCTCGGGCTCGACGTGGGCCGACCGCGTCTTCGCCCTTGCGTCCTTGTCTCACTCGACCCTCGACCGCCCCAGCCCGCACATCCCTACCGGGATAGGCCCTTACGTCCTCGGCTGTCGTTGAGCTGCCCGCTTTAAGCGAACCCCGGACCCCAACGAGGGAGGTAGTGCGATGACCAAGAACGATCTGGCTGAGAAGGTCGCCGAGCGCACCGGGCTGGCTGCGGGCCAGGCCCGTCAGGCGGTCGAAGCGACGATCGACGCAGTCTCCGACGAGCTGGCCGCCGGCGGCGAGGTCGCGCTCGCGGGCTTTGGCAAGTTCAGCGTCGGCCACCGCGCAGCCCGCCAAGGGCGCAACCCCGCGACGGGCGAGACGATCAACATCGCGGCGAGCAAAGCCGCGAAGTTCTCCGCGGCGAGCGCGCTCAAGAGCCGGCTGAATCCCTGATCGGCCGGCCCGCGCGCCCGCGCGCAGCTGGCATATCGCACAGCCCGCATGTCGGGCAGTTCGTTGTGCTTGGCGAGCGCGACGTCGAGGCGGACACCGGCAACTAACCTGATCCCACGACGCCCCGACAGACCAAACAGGGAACGCTCGACGGCGCGCAACTCAGCGCGCGCCGTGCTGCGCGCCGTCGCGAGCTGGCGCGACGGCGGCGCCGTGCGCTGGCCGCAGCCGGCCTGCTGATCGTCCTCGCCGCCATCGCCGCCGCCGCGACGCTTGCCGGTGGCGGCGGGTCCTCGCCACACTCGGCGAACGCTGCCGTTGCCTCCTCGGCTGCTGCTGCCTCCTCGAATGCGCAGTCTTCTGCGGCTCGTTTGGCGGCCCGTTCGCGTGCTATGCACGCCGGCGGCAGGTCGCAGCGTGGTACGGGGCCCCGCGCGGCACCCACCCAGGCGCCGCCTCAAGCGGCGCCAATCCTGATGTATCACGTCATCAACCCGCCCCCGGCGGGTGCGCCCTACCCGGGCCTGTACGTGGCGCCTCAGGAGTTCTCCGAACAGGTGCGCGCGCTCGCGCAGGCCGGCTACCGCCCGGTGACGCTCGATCAGCTGTGGGCCAACTGGCACGAACGCGCGCCCCTGCCGCCGGGCAAACCGGTCGTGTTGAGCTTCGACAACGGCTACCAATCGCAATACACCAACGCCCTGCCCGTGCTGCGCAGCCTCGGCTGGACGGCGGTCGAGAACATCCAACTCACCGGCCTGCCGCCTGCGCAGGGCGGCCTCTCTCCGGCGCAGGTCAAAGGCCTGGTGAAGGCCGGCTGGGAACTGGACACCCAGGGCTTCAGCCATGCCGACCTCACGACACTCGACGCGGCCGCGCTGCACTACCAGGTCGCCGACGCGCGCAGCACGATCCAGCGGCGCTACGGCGTGCCCGTCAACTGGTTCTGCTACCCCTCCGGCCAGTACGACGCGACAGTCGTCGCGGCCGTGCAGGCAGCGGGCTACCGCGGCTCGACGACCGTCGTCCCCGGCTGGGCGGGGCCCGGCTCGGACCCCGACCGCCTGCCGCGGCTGCGCGTGCTCGGGGGCACCACCGGCCAGCAACTCGTGAGCGAGCTGGCGGCGATCCGCGACGAACCGGCGCCGCCGGCGGCGTATGTCACGAACTGAAGGGCGGCGCGCGCCCATCGTCGGTGAATCGAGGCGCGCGCCCATCGTCCGGTAGCGTCGGTAGCGCCGTGAGCGGCGGGCGCCACGAGGACCGCGCCGCGGCCCTCGCCGACGCCGCCCGCGGCGCGGATCGATAGGATGCGCGCCATGCTGGCAACCGTTCCCGGCTGGGGTTCCTGGACGTTCGATCCGATCGTCGCGTTTGCACTGCTGCTCGCGGCGTTCCTCTACCTGCGCGCCTACCGCCGTGCCGCGGCGCGCTCTGCGGCCGTCGGCGCCGGACACTGGGTGCCCTACATGTGCGGTCTGCTGACGATCGCCGTCGCGCTCTGCTCGCCGCTGGACCCGATCGGCGATCAGTACCTGCTCTCCGCCCACATGGCCCAGCACGTGCTGCTCTCCGACATCGCCCCCGCGCTGCTGATCCTCGGCCTGCGCCGCCCGCTGCTGCCGCTCGGGCTCCCGCGCGACGTGCTGCTGCGGATCGCCCCCGGTGGCGGGCGCTTCGGCCAGGTCCTCGCACGACTCACCTCGCCGTGGGTCGCGATCCCGCTGTGGGCCACCGCGACCTGGGTTTGGGCGATCCCGCGCGTCTTCGACTTCGCCACCGAACACCAGCTCGTGCACGACTTCGAGCACGCCACGCTCTTCTACACCGGCCTCGCCCTGTGGTGGCTGATCATCGACCCGCTCCCCCGCGCGCGCCTGCGCCCCGGCGGCCAACGCCTAGCGCTGCTCGGCTTCTCGCGTCTTGCCAGCGCGTGCGTGTGCCTGCCCCTGACGTGGATCACGACGGCCGAGTACCCGCTCTACGCCGGCGCGCCACGGGCCTACGGCATCTCGGCGATCACCGACCAACACCTCGCCGGCGCCGGCATGTGCTTCCTGGAGTTCCTCGTCTTCGGCATTGCGTTCGCCGCCGTGTTCATCAGCGTGCTGGGGCGCAGCGAGGCCGGCGATGCGCTCGCCGAACGCGCCGCGGGTATGCCCGAGCTGCGCTGACGTGGCTCATACCGGTACTTCGCCTAACCGCTGAGCGGCGCCGTCCTCGAGAGGAACAGCGTGTGGCCTATCCAGTCCGCCTGCGCCGGGCGCATCAGCAGTGTCCGTTCGATTGCCGCGAGGATCGTGCCGAACTCGCCGTGGTCGATTCCAACCACGATGGCGCAGCCTGCATGCTCTCGACCGGCCTCGGTCCAGCGGCGAGCGATGACTGAAAAATCCTTGACATCGAACGTAATGAATATGCGCGCTTCACTCGTGGCCAGCGATAGCAGTTGCTCGTCGCCAAGGCCATCGAGCGCGCGCTCTTCGTCGGCTGCGCGAACATCGTGGCCGCGCGTGCGCAGCGGTATTGCTACGCGTCTGGCTGAGGTATGCGCGTCGAGGAACAGCTTCACGGAACGTATGGCGTCCGCTCAGATATCCGCGCACGCGTCCGTTCAGACGTCCACACGGCTGACGGCGATAAACGGGAATTCCTCTTCGAGTTGCTCGAGTGGGCGCCGATTTTCGGCGATGGCTGCGTCGATCTCCTCGGGGAAGCGCTTGTAATAGTCGATCGCCAACTGAATCTGACGCTCGCTGGCCGAGCCTCCTGCTGCCATGCTCTCGATCGACTCAATGTCCTGGTACGCGTCGACGATCTGCCACACGTCGAGTGCCGTCCCCATAACCCAGGCACGCCGCTCCCAGTCAGCTCCCCGGAAGGCGATCCCGGGAAACAGCCTCATCCGCATTGCCTCCTCGGCTAGTCCTTCGACTATCGCGCCCTTGCTGCGACCAGTACGTCGTGCCTCCGACTCGACCAGCGCCTCCATCCTCTGAGAGAGGCGCATGCTGAAAGGCGCTGACTTGGCAGTCATCCAAGCCAATGTATCACATGTATTACAGCGTAATAGTCGGTCGCCCTGCCACCGAACTACGCCCCTGAGCTGCGAGAGCCAAGCAGATCAAGGACGCAGTGAGCGCGCCGCGTGCTCTGCACGCAAGCGAGCGAGGACGCCGACCGATCGTCCATCAGATGCGATCGTCGATCGGCCAGCGCCGGCTCTCGCAGCTCAGCCGCAGCCGGTGTTGTTGCCGCATGAAGAACACGTGTAGCAAGACCCCGTGCGCTGCATCATCCCGCCGCACTGGCTGCACGCCGGGCCGAGATCCAGCCCCTGTAGGCGGGCGGGAACGACGGGCGGGGTGTCGGTGAAGGAGGCCGCGGGGGCGGAGGAACCGCCGTTGCCGCCCGAGGCCTTGGGGGGGCCGGCGGGCGACTCCTCGACGCTGGTGCTGGCGGGGCCGGCGGTGTCGGAGGCGACTACGGATTGGGCGACGTCCTGGGCGGCCTTGCGGGCGCGGACCTCGGGGGTGAGGATGCCCAGTTCCTCCTGGACGTCGGCGTCGAGGAAGCGCGAGGCGAGCCAGCGCATGATGTAGTCGGGCATCGACTTCGCGAAGGGGATCTCCGGGTTGGAGGTGATGCCCTCGGGGTCGAAGCGCATATAGCAGAACTTCTGCACGAGCGTCTCGAGCGGCACACCGTACTGGAGTGCGATCGAGATCGCGGTCGCGAAGGAGTTCATCATCCCGCGCAGCGTCGAGCCCTCCTTGCCGATGTCGGTGAGGAAGATCTCGCCGATGCTGCCGTCCTCGTACATGCCGGCGGTGATGTAGCCCTCGTGGCCGCCGATCGAGAACTTGTGCGTGATCGACTGGCGCTCGCGCGGCATCCGCTTGCGGCGCGGGCCGGAGGCCTCGGCGATGGCCTTGGTGACGGCGGCGGCGACGATCGCGTCGACGTCGCCCGAGAGGCCTTGGGCCTCGTCCTTCTGCGCGTCGGTGCGCAGCGCCTGCGCTGTCTTGGAGCCGTCGCGGTAGATCGCCAGCGCCTTGATCCCGAGCTTCCACGCCTGTGCGTAGGCGTCGGCGATGTCCTCCACGGTCGCGCTCTGCGGGAGGTTGACGGTCTTGGAGATCGCGCCGCTGATGAACGGCTGTACGGCGCCCATCATCTTCAGGTGTCCCATATGCGAGATCGCGCGCTCGCCGACCGCGACGTCGAACACCGGCAGGTGCTCCTCGGTCACGCCGGGCGCGCCGACGATCGTGCCGTGCTCGGCGAGATGGGCCTCGATCTGCTCGATCTGTTGGTCGGTGTAGCCGAGGGTCTGCAGCGCCAGCGGCACGGTGCGATTGACGATCGTCATCTGCCCGCCGCCGACCAGCTCCTTGAACTTGACCAGCGAGAAGTCCGGCTCGACGCCGGTCGTGTCGCAGTCCATCAGGAACGAGATCGTGCCGGTCGGGGCCAGCACGGTCGCCTGCGCGTTGCGGTAGCCCAGCCGCTCGCCCAGCTCGACGGCATCGTCCCACGAGCGACGGGCGGCGGCCAGTAGCTCGCCGTCGGCGCAGCTCCCATCGGCGACCGCGTAGGCGGCGTCGCGGTGCATGCGCATCACGGCGTTGTGCTCGTCGCGGTTCTCGGCGTAGCGCTCGTAGGGGCCGAGCGCGCCGGCGATCTCCGCGGAACGGCGGTAGGCGCGGCCGGTCATCAAAGCGGTGATCGCCGCTGCGGTTCCGCGCCCGGCGTCGGAGTCGTAGGGCATGCCGTCGGCCATCAGGTAGGCACCGAGGTTGGCGTAGCCGAGCCCCAGCTGGCGGAACGCGCGCGCATTCACCGCGATCTCCTCGGTCGGGTAGCTGGAGGGCCCGACGACGATCTCCTGGGCCAGCAGCATGACGTCGACGACGTGCTCGAAGGACTCGACGTCGAGCGTGCCGTCGGGCCGGCGGAACTTCATCAGGTTCAGCGACGCGAGGTTGCAGGCGGAGTTGTCGACGTGCATGTACTCGCTGCACGGGTTCGACGCGTTGATGCGCCCCGAGTTCGGGCTGGTGTGCCAGCGGTTGATCGTCGTGTCGTACTGCACGCCCGGGTCGGCGCAGCGCCACGCTGCCTGCGCGATCTCGCGCATCAGCTCGCGCGCGGGAATCGGCTCGCCGATCGGCTCGCCGGTGGTTCGCGAGGTCAGCCGCCACTCGCGGTCCTCGGCGACTGCCTGCATGAACTCGTCGGTGATGCGCACCGAGTTGTTCGCGTTCTGGTACTGGATCGAGAAGAAGCCCTCGCCGTCGATCGACATGTCGAAGCCGGCGTCGCGCAGCGCCTGGGCCTTGTCCTCCTCCTTGGCCTTGCACCAGATGAACTCGCGGATGTCGGGGTGGTCGACGTCGAGCACCACCATCTTCGCCGCGCGCCGCGTCTTGCCGCCGGACTTGATCGTGCCGGCCCAGGAGTCGGCACCGCGCATGAACGACACTGGCCCGGAGGCCGTGCCGCCCTTGGCCAGCGGCTCCATCGAGCCGCGAATGGTCGACAGGTTGATACCCGAGCCCGACCCGCCGCGGAAGATCATCCCCTCCTTGGTGTTCCAGTCGAGGATCGACTCCATCGTGTCCTTGACCGAGAGAATGAAGCAGGCGCTGCATTGCGGGTTCTCCTCGAACCCGACGTTGAACCAGACAGGCGAGTTGAACGCCGCCATCTGGTGCAGCAGGATGTGCGTCAGCTCGGCCTCGAATGCGTCGCCGTCCGCTTCGCCGGCGAAGTAGCCGCGCTCGCGACCCCAGCCGGCGATCGTGCCGGCGACACGCGCGATCATCTGCTTGACCGAACGCTCGCGCGCAGGGTGGTCGAGCTGCCCGCGGAAGTACTTCTGGGCGACGATGTTCGTCGCGTTCTGCGACCAGCTCTTGGGGAACTCGACGTCGCGCTGCTCGAAGGCGACGCGGTCGCCGTGGCCGATGCGCGCGTCGCGCAGCTCCCACTCCACGGCGTCGAAGGGATGCGTGGCCGGATCGGTGAAGAACCGCGCGATCGAGAGCGCCCTGCCGGGCTCGACCTGCTCGATGGCGGTGGGCTGCGGGGTTGCTTTCGTCACGCTTCTCGCTCCTTCTCTGTCTCCGCGCCGGCGCCGCGCGGACGCCCACTCGACTCTGTTACCTGGGCCGAGCATCGTCTCGCTCGGGCCGGACGGAAAAAAGAGCGAGAACTACCCTGATTTTAGGAGCTTGCGGGCTGAATCGGAAGCGCCCCCACGTCACGTCTCGGCGCAGTTTCCGGGCTTGGCCGCCACACGCTTGCCGCTATCAGCGGCCGATTCGCGCCCAGTCAAAGAATTCGTCCCATGACGCCGACAGGCGCCACGCGGACTCGGCGAGCGAGTGGCGCAGCGAGACCCACCAATGCGGTTCGTAGGCCCACCAGCGCGCGGCGCCCCACACGAGGCAGAGGACGATCAGCAGTGCCGCGAGCGCCGCTGCGACGATCGCCCCGGTGGACAGCTGCGTCGCACGCGCCGGGTGGTGCGTGCTTGCCGTGGGAGTGGTACGCGCGCCGGTCGCAGGCGCGGCGGCCACGGGCGTCGTTGTCGCCGGCGCGCCCGTCGCCGAAGGTGTCGTGCTTGCGGGCGTGCCGGCCACGCCGGGTGTGGTACTCGCCGGCGTGCCTGCCGCAGCGGGTGTGGTGCTCGCCGGCGTGCCGGCTGCAGCGGGTGTGGTGCTCGCCGGCGTGCCTGCCGCAGCGGGTGTGGTGCTCGCCGGCGTGCCGGCTGCGGCGGGTGTCGTGCTCGCCGGTGTGCCCGTCGCCGGCGCGGTGCTCGCGGGTGTGCCGGTCGCCGCCGGCGCCGTGCTCTGCGTCGCCGGGCGGTGAACACGCTCGCTCGCGGGCGGCGGAAACGTCGGTGTCGATGCGGCGCGGGCCGGTATCGACGCGGCGCGGGCCAGCGTCGACGAAGGACGGGTCGCCGTCGACGCATCGCCGGCTGATGTCGACGGAGTGCGGGCCGCCGCTGACGCGGCGCTGGCTGATGTCGACGGGGCACGGGAAGAGGTCGACGCGTCATGGGCAAGGGCGCCCGCTGCGGCGGCCGGTGCGCCAAACGCCGCGACGAGCGTTGCGGCGAGCACGCGCGCTGACATACGCGCTGTCGGCCAACCACCGGTGCGGTTGCGCCACGACCGCCGGTGGCGGTGCGAACCGGGGCGCGTCGGTAGCGCTTGCATGAGACGAGCCTAGTCCACCATGTCCGCGATCGCGCCAAGCGCCTCACGCAGGACCTGCGCGGGAGGGCGGCTCGCGTCGATCGCCCGGAAGCGGTGTGGCTCGGCGCGGGCCAGGTCCTCGTACGCCGCAGCGATACGGGCGAAGAACTCCAGGTCCTCTCCCTCGATCCTGTCTGTCTGCGTCGCGCGTGCCACTGCGCGTGCGCGTGCGACCGGCGGCTCGAGGCACAGCAACAACGTCAGGTCGGGCACGAGCCCGCCGGTCGCGAACGCGTTGATCGCGCGCACCCGCTCGACGCCGAGACTGCGGCCCGCCCCCTGGTAGGCGAGCGAGGAGTCGACGAAGCGGTCGAGCAGCACGAGCGTGCCCTGTTCGAGCAGCGGCGCCACCCGCTCGTGCACCAGTTGCGCGCGCGCCGCCGCGTACAGCAGCGCCTCCGCGGGCGCCCCGAGCGTCAGCGCGGGGTCTTTGACGAGCGCGCGGATGCGCTCGGAGGCGGGCACGCCGCCAGGCTCGCGCAGCAACTCCACCGAGGCGCCCTGCGCGACCAGCTCGTGCGCAAGGCCCTGCGCGAGCGTGCTCTTGCCCGCGCCGTCGATGCCCTCGATCGTGATCAGCCTGCCGCGCGGCACCGGCGGACCGTAGCGCCTTCGCGGCACACCGCAGCCGCTCCACGTACCCGCTCCAAGCCGCTCCACGCAACCGCTGCATCTACCATCGGGCCGTGAGCGCTCCCGACGTGCCAACCGCCCTCGACGCCCATCCCCACGCACGCGCGGTGCTCGCGCCGGTGTGGCCATCTCCGCTGGTGCCTGCCGAGCCCGGGCCGCAGGGCCGTGGACCGGAGGACCGCGGACCCGTCGGCACCCCCTCCCACGCCTACCTCTTCCACGGCCCCTCCGGCGCGGGCAAGCAGACGGTCGCGCGTGCGTTCGCCGCGGCGCTGCTCGCCGCAGGGGCACGCACGCCGGCGACGGTTGCCGAGCGTGTGCAGCGGGACGCGCACCCCGACCTCGCCTGGGTCACGCCGTCGGGCGCGGGCGAGATGCTCGTCGCCGACATCGAGGGCCCCGTCGTCGCCGCCGCGGCGCACACCCCGTTCGAGTCGCGCCGGCGCGTGTTCGTGATCGAGGACGCGCACACGCTCAACGACCAGGCCGCCAACCGTCTGTTGAAGACGCTCGAGGAGCCGCCCGACTTCGTCCATCTGATCCTGCTCGCCCCCAGCGCGCGCGACGTGTTGCCGACGATCGCCTCGCGCTGCCAAACCGTGCGCTTCGACCCGCTGCCCGCCGCACGCATCGAGCAGCGTTTGCGCGAGCGCGCCGAGCCCGACGGCGCTGCCGAGGAGCTGCGCCTGGCGGCGTGCGCGCGTCTGGCGCTGGGCGACGCGCGCCGCGCGGAAGAGCTGGCGGGCGAACACGGTGGGGCGCTGCGCGCCCGCGCGGAGGAATTCGTGCGCGCGTCGCTGCGCGGCGCGACCGCCACGCGTCCGCGGCTGAGCCTATTGGAGAGCGCGCGCGAGCAGGCGACGCGCGCGAGCGAGAAGCGCGCGGCGCGCGTGGAGCGCGAGCTGGAGCTGCTGCCCGCCAAAGAGCGCAAACGCCACCAGCGCGAAGCGGCCGAAGCGCAGCGGCGCGCCGAGCGGCGAGTGCGCACACGCGCCCTGGCGGGCGGCCTGCAGCTAGCCGAGCTGTGGCTGCGCGACGTGTGGTGCGTGACCGAGGACGCGCCCGAGCTGGTTCACAACGCCGACCGCCTGCCCGCGCTGCGCGAGGACGCCGCCGGGCGGCCGCCGGGCGCGCTGTGCGCGGGCGTCGAGCTGGTGCGGGACACGCGCCTGGTGCTCGCTCTGAACGTCTCCGAGGAGCTTGCCCTCGAGACGCTCGCCTACCGCCTGCACGAGCGGCTTGCCGCGGGTACGCCGGTTTGAGCGGTCACTCGAGTGGCCTCTCGGGTCTTGAGTCGAGCGTTTGCTTCGGGTGGCCTTCCGGGTTTTGAGTTGGGCGTTTGCTTCGGGTGGCCTTCCGGGTTTTGAGTCGGGCGTTTGCTTCGGGTGGCCTTCCGGGCCTTGAGTTGGGCGTTTGCTTCGGGTGGCCTTCCGGGTTTTGAGTCGGGCGTTTGCTTCGGGTGGCCTTCCGGGCCTTGAGTTTGACCGGTCGCTTCACGGGCGGTGGGAGTCCGGGTTTTGACAGACCGCTTCGCAGCGTCCGGACCGGTGTTTGTAATTACGACATGCGCGCCCCTCTGCACCTGCGCCGCTCTGGCCCCATGCCGCACACGCCCTCCGACGAGGAGGCTGTGCGCCGCACCGACGCGCTGCTCGCGCGGCTGCCTGCACGCGAGTGGGCAGTGCTCGCCGACGTCGATGTGCGTCATGGTGTCGAGCACGTGCTGATCGGCCCGGGTGGCGTGTTTGTCATCGCCTCGCACAAGCCTGCGACCGCGGGCGCGCGTGTGCGCGATGGTGTGCTGTGGCTGCGCCGCGACCACGATGCGCGTGCGGATCGGCCGGGGGTGGCGATCAACCGCCACGCGCTCGACGCCGCGCGCGTTCTGCACCGCGAGATCCGAACGCGGACAGGGCGCGGTCCCCTGGTCCACCCGGTGGTCGTGCTGTGGTGCGAGTTCCCCCAGGGCGTCGCCGAGTCGAGCCGGATCGCGTTCGTTCACGGCCGCGATCTAGCCGCGTGGCTGACGCAGCGCGCCCCCGAGCTGGACGAGGCGGGGCGTCTCGAGATCGCCCAAGCGGTGCGGGCGCTGCGCACGATCGCGCCGGCGGGCCAGCAGCCTGTTCGCGGTCTGCCGCGCCCGCGCATCCCCTACGGGTCGCGGCGCCGCGCCGCTTGAGCGCCACGTCGATTGTCGGCCGTGTGCCCCTGGCCTGTTCGGCCGCGACGGTGCTGTGCGGCTACGCCGAGCTGCTGAGGTGAGGCTGCCGGCCGTTGCGCTCGCTTGCCAGTCCGACTGCTGTGGGGAGTAGCAGCGTGACGCGCCGCGCGACGGCTTCGCGCAGGGCCCGCACGCAGGCGTGGTGGCGGTGGGCGCGTACGCACAGCGGTTCTGCGGAGCGCCCGTGCCCATCCAGCCGCGTGCGCTCGGCGTCGGTCTCGCGTGCGCGGCCAAGCGCCTCGGCCCAGACGACCTCCAGGTAGGCGAGCGCCGCAGGGCGCTGATCGTCTGGCAGCTCGCGTACGGCCTCGATCTGGCGCACCACGGGGATTACCTCACGGCTGAGCCAGCTGCGCTCGGCGTGCGCTCGCAGCAGCAGTGCCACATCGGCGGGTGGATCGGCCGCCGGAGCTTGCGCGGGAGACTCGCAGACCTGCGCCCCGGTTGGCGGCAGGTGCACCGAGGGTTGGGGGACGTCATATGCGGGGACGTCGTGCGCTCGATGCGCCGGGACCTCGTGTGTCTGAGGCTGGTGGGCTTGGACGTGACGATCGGACATGCGGCAGCTGTGGCCGGGCGAGGATCTGGAACTGCGGCCTACCCAGTGGCTCGTCCGTAGGCGCGCGCGGCTTTAGACGTGGATGGCGCTTCCAACGGATGGGCGCACGTCTTGCACGTGTTTCTGCGCAATTTCCCGCAAGTTCTACTGTGGCCGACCCCGGCTGCAGACGTCTCGCGGTCGCTAAAGGCGACGGGGCTGGTGGACCGATGTTGGTGTTGGTGGCACTCCTCGAGAGCGATCCCGTCGCCCGCGCACCGGGCCAGTACACGCGCATGATCGTGCAGCGGCTGCGGATGCGCACACTGTTGACGTTGGGGGTGCTGGCGGTCGTGACGACGGTGATGGGCCGCCACTTCGGCTGGCAGGACCCGCGCTTCCTCGGCGCCGAGGTGGGGCTGCTGGCCGCGATCTTCACGGTCTCGCGCTACGTGCTGCCGCTGGTCGAGCGCCACGACCGGGGCGCAACCGGCGAAGAGCAGGTGGGAGCGCTGCTCGACGGACTGCAGTGGCGCGGGTGGCGCGCGATCCACGACCTGAGCCTCGGACGGGGGAACGTCGATCACATCCTGATCGGCCCGGGCGGGATCTTCACGGTGGAGACCAAGAGTCACGCGGGCCCCGTGCACGTGGGACGCGTCCACGGCGCGGTGCTCGGCCAGGCGCAGGCTCAGCGGCGGGCGATCGAGCGCGCGACGGGCGCGCACGTGGAGCCGCTGCTCGTGTACAGCCGTGCGTGGGTCGACCGCCCGCTGAGCCGCCGCCGTGGGGTGCGGATCGTGCCGGCGCGGATGTTGCTCGGCTATCTCGAGCGCCAGCCGGCGCGCCTGGAGGAGCACGAGGTCGAAGCGGCCTGCGAGCGTGTCGCGCGCGCCGCTCGGGCGGCGGCGCCGAAGCGCCGGCGGCGACCTTTGCGACGCGTGCGCACCGGCCAGGCCGCGTCGCGGTAGGGACGTTCGCCATTGTCTTTCGCGGTGCGATTCGCGCGCGCGTACGTGCGCGTCGCGCGAATCGCGTTCCAAACGAGAACACCACCACCCTGCCGCGCCGCAACCGCGACGCCTTTGCACGCCGGCGGTCCTCGGTCGGGGGTCTGCGCGACGCGGCCATCCGCGCGCGCACGCGCGCGCAACCCTCCTCCAACACGCCTCCACACACGCTCACGCCGGATCGCGCCGCGAACGCTAGCCTTGAGAGCGCATGGCAACCGCTGTACGCCCCGCGCACACCGCCGCTGCCCCAGAGGCGCCCTCCGCGCGCCCGCCGCGGGAAGGGCTGCCACCCGGGCCGCGGATGCCGGCGATCGCGCAGACGCTGGCGTGGGCGCTGGCGCTGCCATGGGTGCTCGAAAACTGCGCGGCGCGGCTGGGCGAGACGTTTACGCTTACGTTTGCGCCCAGCGGCCGGCGGATCGTCGTGGTGAGCGAGCCGGAGGCCGTCAAGACGGTCTTCCAGGCGCCCCCCGAGGTGGCGCCGTCGGCGGCCGGCAGCTCGCCGATCGCGCCGATCATGGGACCGCACTCGGTGCTGACGTTGACAGGGCCCGAGCACCTGCGCCAGCGCCGCCTGCTGCTGCCGCCGTTTCACGGCGAGCGGATGCGGGCGTACGAGCAGACGATCGTCGAGGCGACGCGGCGAGACATGGAGAGCTGGCCGCGCGGAGCGCCGATGCGGCTGGCGGAGCGCACGCGCGCGATCACGCTGGAGGTGATTCTCGCCGCGGTCTTCGGCGTGGAGGCTGCGCGAATGGACGCGTTGCGGCGCGCGATCGTCGGCCTGTTCGAGCCCCTGGGCGTGGGCACATTGCTGCAGATGGCGCTCAGCCGCCGCATCGACCAGCGCCCGACCGGCCGTCTGGGCGTGGCGCTGGACGAGCTGGACGCCGTGATCTACGAGGAGCTCAGGCGGCGGCGCACGCAGACAGATCTGGAGCAGCGCCAGGACATCCTCTCGCTCTTGCTGCTCGCGCGCGACGAGCAGGGCACGGCGATGACCGACGCAGAGCTGCGCGACGAGCTGGTGACACTGCTGCTCGCGGGCCACGAGACGACGGCGACAGCGAGCGCGTGGGCGGTGGAGCGGCTCGTTCGCCATCCGGACAAGCTGGCGCGGCTGGCTGCGGAGATCGACGCGGGCGAGAGCGAGGAGTACCTGCAGGCCGTCGTGCACGAGACGCTGCGCGTGCGTCCGGTGGTGCCGATGGTGGTGCGCGTCTTGGAGCAGCCGTTGACGGTCGCTGGATACACGCTGCCAGCGGGGACGCGCGTGGCGCCGTCGATCTACCTGACGAACCGCAACCCGCGCGTCTACGAGGCGCCGCGCGAGTTTCGCCCCGAGCGCTTCGTGGGGGTCGCGCCGGATACGTTCGCCTGGATTCCGTTCGGGGGCGGCATCCGGCGCTGCATCGGGGCGTCGTTCGCGCTGCTGGAGATGCGCGTGATGCTACGCACGATGCTCGTCGCGCTGACGCCGCGCCTGGCGCGGCGCGAGGCGTCGCTGCTGGGGGCGGGCGAGTGGAACGTACGTCGTGCGATCACGCTCGTGCCCTCCGCGGGCACGCGCGTGGTCTGGGACGAGCGCGCCTGAAGAGAGGTCGCGCGCGCGTAGCAGCCGCAGTGCGGGCTAGCGTTTGGAGGCGATGACTGCGAAGAGCGCGAGCCAACTGCCGGCGAGCCAACCGCCGAGCGCCCCGGCGACCGGGCCGCTGCCGTCCTCTGCCTCGGCGGGGGACGCGCCGGCCCCCGAGGCGCTGCTCGCGCGCTTCGGCCTGCAGACGTTTCGACCCGGCCAGCGCGAGGCGGTACAGGCGGCGCTCGCAGGCCGCGACAGCCTGGTGGTGATGCCGACGGGCGGCGGCAAGTCGTTGTGCTACCAGCTGCCGGCGCTTGCCAGCGATTGGGACCCGAACCGCCCGCTGGTCGTCGTCGTGAGCCCGCTGATCGCGCTGATGTCAGACCAGTGGCAGCGGCTGCGCGAGGCGGGGGTAGACGCAACGATGCTGGCCTCGGGCATGCAGGAGGGGCACAACGCGCGGGCGCTGGCGGACATCGCGCAGGGACGTACGCAGCTCGTGCTCGCCGCGCCCGAGCGCTTCGGCTCACGCGCGTTTCGCGAGGCGCTCGCGCAGCGGCGGGTCGGGTTGTTCGTCGTCGACGAGGCGCACTGCGTGGCGGAGTGGGGGCACGACTTTCGCCCGGACTACCTACGGCTGCACGACGCGATCGCCGCGGTGGGCCGCCCACCGGTGATGGCGACGACCGCGACGGCGACGCCCGGAGTGGCGCAGGAGATCGCGCGCCGCCTGGGTTTGCGCGACTGGTTGTCGGTGCGTTCCGGCTTCGACCGTCCGAACATCGCTTTCGACGTCGTGCGCGTCGAAGGCAAGGGTGCGGTTGCGCGCAAGCGCGCAGCCCTGCTTTACGTGCTCGGCGAGCCCGACGCGCGGCCGGCAATCGTCTATTGCGGCACACGCAAGGACACCGACGCCATCGCCGAGCTGATCGCGGGCCGGGGGATCGCGACGGTGGCCTACCACGCGGGCATGACCCCGGATGGTCGCCGTGCAAGCCAAAGCGCATTCATGGAAGGCGAGGCGGAGGTCGTCGTCGCGACGAACGCGTTCGGTATGGGCGTCGACAAGGCCGACGTCCGAACGGTCGCCCACTGGGCGCTGCCGACGAGCCTCGAGGCCTACTACCAGGAGGCGGGTCGCGGGGGGCGCGACGGGCGACCGGCGCGCGCGCTGCTGCTGGCGGCGAGGATGGACTTGGGCCGACTGATCCGGTTCATCAACGAGCGCGAGACGACCGTGCACGACGTGCGCGAATACGTCGCGCGGCTGCGTCACTTCGCCCAGGAAAACATCGCGGAGGTCAGCGCCGGCACCCTGGGCGAGCGCGAACGGATGCTGCTCTCGATTGCCGAGCGCGCAGGCGCAGCGGAGCTGAGCCCGGGCGCGACGGGCGGCCTGCGGGTACGGCTCACCGGGCAGGGCAGCTCGCGCGCGGCGTACGCGGCGATCGCGGCGGCCAAAGACCGTGGCTGGGAAGCGTACCGTTCGATCGAGCGCTACATGTCGACCGACCAGTGCCGCCGCCGGCAGATCCTCGACCACTTCGGCGACCCCGAGCGTTGCGCGCCGAGCGGGCGATGCTGCGACGTGTGCGACCCCGATCCGCAACTCGCGCAGGCGATCGCGCAAGCTGACGCCCAGGCACGCGAGCCTTCGCGGAGCGGCGGCGCGCCAGGCAGGGGCGGGCGCGGGTCGAGCGGCGCTCCCGCGACGCCGCTCGACCCAGAGGAGGAAACGCGTTTCGAGCAGCTACGCAAATGGCGCCTGCTGCGCGCGGGGACCAACCCGGCGTACACGGTCGCCAGCAACGCGGTGCTCGCCGAGATCGTGCGCCTGCGTCCCACCAACGAGCAGCAGCTCCTGGCGATCCGCGGGGTAGGGCGCGCCTTCTGCGACAAGCACGGCGAGTCACTACTGGCGCTGCTGGCCGAGCTGTGAGAGCACCCGCCGCGGCGCTAGCATCCAGGTCGCACGCCGACGTAGCTCAGCTGGTAGAGCACTTCACTCGTAATGAAGGGGTCCCCGGTTCGAATCCGGGCGTCGGCTTGAGCGGAGCGTCGATGTGGGCGTGGGGGGCACACGGGGGGAGCCTGCTCCCCCCGTGCTCAATGTTGGGGTCCCCGGTTCGAATCCGGGCGTCGGCTTGAGCGGAGCGTCGATGTGGGCGTGGGGGGCACACGGGGGGAGCCTGCTCCCCCCGTGCTCAATGTTGGGGTCCCCGGTTCGAATCCGGGCGTCGGCCTCGCAGACCGCGGCGCGCGCGGTAGACAGTGCGCGGCGGCTCGGCGGGCGGTGTACTTGCCGCTGTGGCGGGCGCGGGACTCGCCCCGGTCGTCCCAACTGACGGGGCGACCGGGGCGGGCGGCCGAGCGGTGGGTGGCGTTGCAGTGGTCGCCGGCGTGGCCTGTGGCGCAGCGGCTGCCGGCGGTGAGGCGACGGGCACTGCCGCTGGACGCGGCGTGGCGGTTGGTACGGCGGCAAAGTGTTGCGCGACAGGCCGCGGCGATGGCGATGGCTGCGCCAACCCGGCCGACGCGAGCAGCGGCCATTGGCGTTGCTCGAGCAGCATCGCGCGCGCGACCTGCTCGCGTAGGGCGTGCAGCTCGCGTTGGCGGGTAAAGACGCGCAGCGCGAGCAGCGCGACGACCGCCAGCGCGGCAAAGCCGAGCAGGGCACCGGCCTTGGCGAGCGTGCCTGCGGTCGCGACGGTGCGCAGCGGTACGTTCAGTCCGCGGGCGCTGGGCGGCGCGGGTGGGATGCCGCGGGCCGCTTGTGCGCCGGCCGAGCTGTTCAGGGGCCGCGTCTCGCGAGCGATCTCGACCATCTGCTGGGGCGAGAGGTTGTTGGTGAGGGTGTTTTCGATCCAGTACGCGGCATGGTCTTCGGACCAGGCGACGGTCTTGAGGTGTTCGCCGTCGTAGACGAGGCTGTAGGTGCGGGAGCCGATGGCGAGCGTGTTGTTGGGGCTGTGCAGCAATGGCGGCTTGGTCCACTTGGTTCCCTGGATGTCGTAGTACTGGCCGAGTTCGCCCTGCTGCACGACGATCACGTAGGCCGGATAGCGATGGCCGTGGGACCCCTGGATCGTGTACGAGCGCATTTCGTCCGATTCGGATTCGGCGGTCGTCCGCTGGTAGAGCGGCACCTCGACGGGGAACGGCACGTTTGCTTCCAACGCTCGCGCTTCTGCGAGCGTGGCGCTCGGGGTGGGGGAGAAGCTCGAGACCGCTCGCGACGGCGCTCGGCGCGGGTCGATGGTGGACGGATTCACTGTGCTGCGTGACATCCAGTCGCTGTCGATGAATTCCGGTGGTGCCGGTCAGAAACGAGCGCACTGCTTCGTGGATCTCGGCAGGCGTTGCGGTGTCGAGCGTCGGGCCAAGGTTGACGTGGAAGTCGACCTGACGAACGGGCTTGCCGGCCGATTCGATCAGCAGGTAGAGCAGCTGCAGGATTTCTTCTTCGCTGTCGAGCGTGCTTTCGACGTACTTGCCAAAGATGTGCTCGAACTCTTCGCGTTCTTCAAAGAGCGAAGGTCCGTACTGCGCCTTGACTTCCAGCAGGAAGCGCTGATCGCGGGAGTCGCGGATCAGCGAGGTGCTTTCGTGGCGATTGGAGACGAATTCGCGCGCGGCCTGCCCGCAGATGCGCTGGTAGCCGGGCTGGAGGTTGATTTCCATGTACTGTTCGGCACCGGGTTCGCTGTTGTTGTGGTAGTAGTGCTTGTCAACCATCATGTACACGCAGCCCATTTCGTTGACGGCGTGTTCGAACTTGGTGAAGTTCGTGATGAAGACATGGTTGACGGTAAGCCCGAGCACGCGCTTGATCGTCTGCAGCATCAGCTTCACTCCGCCGGCTGTGCCGCCGCCGTTCTCCCAGCCGTACGTGTAGGCGGAGTTGATGCGATTTTCTTCGACTTCGCCGTCGGGCTTGTCGATCGGCACCTGCAGCTCGCGCGGGATCGAAAGCATGGAGATCGTCGGCTTGCTCGGATCGATGCGCACGAGCAGCATCTCGTTCGAGTGCGGCAGTACGGCGTGGTGGTAGTACTGTGTCAGCGCGCGTTCGTCATTGCCGACCAGCAGCAGGGTCTCGGGGGCACCGCCGGTGGTGGGGGCGAGGATGCTCGCTGCGACTTTGACCGGTTTGTTTTGGTGAAACGCCGCGACGAGCCTGCCGATCTCGTTGCGCGCCATCAGCGCGGTCGCGACGGCGCAGATCAGCACGACTGCGAACGCGCCCAGCAGGAAGCGCCTGGCGATCCACCAGCCGCGCCGCGGCGGCTCGGCGGGCGGTGGTGCGCTGGGTGCCGGCACGCCGCTGGGCGGTGGCGCCGGCGAAGGCGGGAGGGGCGGGGTCGTAACCGTACTCACGGGCTGGCTGGCCAATGGTCGCAGAGCGCGCGGCCGGCGGCGCCGGCGCCGTGCGCTTCTCCGCGAAAAGTCAGAGACACGCGCTACTCAGGTGCGGACAACGGGTTAGAGTAGGGGTGACTGCAGCAGCGTTTTGGCAACACGGAGAGGAGTACCGATGCTAAGGGGTCGGCGGGGACTGCACCCGAGATGGGAGATGCACCGCTTGGCGGGCCGTGGCGTCCCGATGAGTTCGCGCCGGCGGGAACGCGCGCGCGGCGTTGCAGCCAGCGTTAGCACTCGAACGCGCCTGCTGCTTGCGATGGTGCTGCTTGCTGCGACGGCGTACGCTGCGATGACGCTCGCGACGGGCTCGACTCTGGCCCACGCCGCCGGCGCGAACGCCGAGGCCCGCGCGGCGGGTACGCTGAACGTGAAGGACGAAGGGCATCTGCACCTCGTGCACGAATCGGGCTCCGAGCTGGTCGAGGAAGGCAGCGCGACCGGGACGCTGCCGGGCACGGTGCGTGTGCGTTTCAACGTGGGGGCGACGGTCTCGGCGCAGTTCACGATCTACGCGCACGGCGGGGGCTCGATCTCGGGCCATGGCAGCGGGTCGCTGCACTCGACCGGCACGTATGCGACGTTCGGCGGCTCACTGGCCGTCACGGGTGGATCGGGTCGCTACCGGCACGCGCATGGCAGCGGCGGCATTTACGGGGCGATCAACCGGCGCACTTACGCGATAACGGTGCAGACGATCGGCAAGCTCTCGTACTGAGCCGACGCTCGACCCTGCCGCAAGCGGGCCGCTACGAGCCGTCCGTGGGCGATTGCGGGGTGAGCCGCCGGCCTGCCAGGTCCGGTGGCGGCTTCGCCGAGCGCTACGTCGCTCCAGCGTTCGCGGTCGCGCCGCATCCCCGGCGGCGAGTCGAGAGGGTGGCGCCCGAGGGTCTTTCAGCTCGCTCCGAAGCCGATCTGTGCCAGCTGGTGCGGTTCTGCACGAGATCCGCGGACTCCGCTACGGTGTTGTGATACTCGTCCAGAAGGTTGTCGAGCCCGTTGGCCGAGCCCAGGGGGCGAGACCTTCGATCTGGCCGGATCGTCCTCTGGCTCACGGGCTCGCGGCCGCACCGCGCTCAGGGCGGCCTCGGCTTCCTGATACCTACATGAACTCTGCCGTCAACACGAACGGGCAATCGAGGAACCTGATTCTCGCGGCGATGATCTTCGCTGTCGCGATGACGTTCATCGACCAGACGATCGTCTCGATCGCAGCGCCCGAAGTGCAGAGGGAGCTTGGCCTGTCCAGCACGGGTGTGCAGTGGGCGATCAACGCGTACCTGCTCTCGCTGGCGGCCCTGTTCGCGTTTGGGGGGCGGCTGGCGGACACCGTGGGACACCGCAAGATGGTGACGCTTGGCGTGATCGTGTTCGCGGGTGCCTCCGCGCTGTGCGGCCTCACGCCCAAGGGTGATCTTGCGGAGGCCAGGATCGTTGCCTTTCGTGTCTTGCAGGGGGCCGGCGGGGCGATCATGTTCCCGGCGGCGCTCGCGATCGTCGTGCAGACATTCGCACTGCGCGAACGGGGCCGGGCGCTGGCGATCTTCTTCGGAATCGCCGGCGGGCTCACCGCCATCGGGCCGATCCTCGGTGGCTACCTGACGCAATGGACGTGGCGGGCGATCTTCTGGGTGAACATCCCCGTTGCGATCGTCGCTCTGGTGCTGATCGCCATCTCCAAGCCCACGACGCTCCACCGGCCTGCGCGCATCGACTATCGCGGGCTCGCGCTGATCGCGGTGGGCGGTGGGGTTGAGCGTGTTTGGCTTCCAGCAGTCCGCCGTCTGGGGATGGGACGATCCAGCGACGGAGCTGTGCATCGCCGCTGGGGCCGCGATCCTCGTCGTGTTCTATCGCGTCGAGCGCAACACGCACGCGCCGCTGATGCAGGTGCGCATCTTTCGTATTCGCGCGTTCCTCGTCGAGAACGCCGTGCTGGGGATCGCGATGATGGTGTTCATCCCGATCTTCTTCTTCTCCAGCGAGTACGCCCAGATCGCACTGGGCAAGAGCCCGTCGGAAGCCGGCCTCTACCTGCTCTACTTCTTCATCGGGTTCGTCGTTGCTGCGCAAGTGGGCGGACGGGTGCTCGATCGCCGCGGCGCCAAGCGCCCTGTGGTCGTCGGCTGTGCACTCGCCGCGGTGGGATTGTGGCTGTGGGCCGGCAAGGCCACCGACCTCAGCTTCAGCTCGCAGCAGATCTACATCGTGCTCGCCGGAGCCGGCATGGGGTTGATGCTGGGCACCGCCAACACCGACGCCGTCAACCGCGCCTCGCGCCTCTCCTACGGGGAGGCGACCGGTATCACCCAGACGGTTCGCAACTACGGAGCCAGCTTGGGTCTGGCGATCCTCGGCACGATGCACGGCAGGCAATGCCGAGACCGCCGAGCGCGAGCGGCGGCGCGGCGGGCTGGCAGCCGAGGCACGGCGGCGCCTGGTGGGCGGTCATATCGGAGAGTTGCATGCCCAGCGCTTCGAAAGGGACACCTGCGAGAGGTGGAGTCAGGCGACTTCGAGGTGTTGACGTAAGGCTTTGCCGATCATCGCGTCCGTGGCGGCGGGCGCTCGGGCCCGCCGCCAGGACAACACGGCGCCGCCGCTACGGGCAGCTGACCATCAATGCGAAGGCGGTGTCCTTCAGCGTGGCGCCTTCGTAGGTGCGCACCGTGATCTGGTGTTCACCGGTCGCCGCGGCCTCCACGAGGTGCTGGGTGGCCGTTTCGTTGGAGGAGGTCACGACCGCGCAGGCGTTGAGGTTTTCCCCGCTCGCGAACGTCACTGTGTACTTGCCTTCGGATGTGTGTGTCACTTCGCTCGGGGCTTCCCCCACCACGTTCGTGGCGACTCCGCCGGCCGAGATCTTGTCGACCACTTTCAGGCCTGCTCCTTCGGCGCCGGTCGCGCCGGTCGCGCCGGTGGCACCGGTGGCACCGGTCGGGCCGGTGGCCCCCGTCGCTCCTGTCGGACCGGCGGGACCGGTTTGGCCGGTCGGACCGGTGGCTCCCGTCGCTCCTGTCGGACCGGCGGGACCGGTTTGGCCGGTCGCACCGGTGGCGCCCGTCGCACCGGTGGCGCCCTTGGCAGCGAGCAGCGTCCACGCGGCCGGGTCGCTTTCGGGATTGTTGCCCACGTTGGCCGCCGTCAGCGACACATACGACGAGCCTCCATATGACACCGCTTCGCCCAGCCCGTACGTTTCCGTGGGACTCCACGCGCCTTTGAACGTCACCGGCGGACCCTGCGCACCGGTCGCACCCGTCGCACCGGTCGCACCGGTTGCGCCCGCCGGGCCGGTGGCCCCGGTGGCACCCGTCGGACCAACGGGACCGCTTGCGCCGGTCGCACCAGTGGCACCGGTCGTGCCGGCGAGGCCGGCGGGTCCGGTTGCCCCCTGCGAGCCCGTCGCGCCATGTTCGGCCAGCAGCGCCCACGACGACGGGTGCGTTGCCGGGTCGTTGCCCTGGTTGCTCGGTTCAAGCGACACGTACGAGGAGCCTTCGAAGGAGACCGCGTCACCCACCGCGTAGATGTGACCGTTTTCCCAGGCGCCCCTGAAGTCGACGGGCGGACCCTGCGGGCCGGTCGCTCCGGTGGCGCCCGTCGCACCTTGCGCTCCCGTCGCACCCTGAGCGCCTGTCGCACCCTGCAGCCCCTGCGGGCCTGTGGCGCCGGTTGCACCCTGAGTGCCCGTGGCGCCCTGCAGCCCCTGCGAGCCCGTAGCACCGGCCACGCCCTGAGAACCCGTGGCGCCCGCGGGTCCGGTTGCGCCCTGTGGTCCTTGCGGACCCGTGGCGCCGGTTGCACCCGTCGCACCGGTCGCGCCCTGCAGACCGGTGGCGCCGATGGGCCCGGTGGCACCAGTGGCGCCGGTCACACCCTGGGGGCCGGTCGCCCCCTGCGAGCCTGCGGGACCAACTACGCCCTGCGGACCGGCGAGGCCGGCTGGACCCTGCGGGCCTGTTGCACCGCGCGGTCCGGCTGGGCCGGACGCCTGACCCGACTTCCCTCTCGGCTTCGCCTTCGCCGTACGACCATGTGCATCGTGGTTGCCGTGCGACCGCGTTTTTGCCGCCTCGGCGGAACCGCCGCCGAGCGCCAGCGCACCTACCACGCCGCCGCCCAGCACACGGACTCCCACCCTGGCCACACGCTCACGCACGTTGCTCGAGCTCATCTGTTCACCTGCTCCTTTAGGGGCTTGAGTTGTTATGGGCTTGACTTTGCGTATACGGGTACGCATTCGGTTGGACACGGCGGCACGCGCTTCCTCACTGAGAATGAGTCCGAGTGGACATAATGACTAACTGAAGCTTTTCGTGTTTGTGGATTCCACTGCCGAGGTAAATAGGGTCACCACAACCGCGGATATGGAGGTCCGATGCACACGCCAACCAACCACCGCTCCGGTGCGGCAGCGGTGATGATTACCGCCGCGCTGCTCGCGCTTGCGGCGCTCGCCGGCTGTGGCTCGAGCGCCAGCACGGCCACGCTCGACACCGTCAAGCTGGAGCGTGCGATCGCGGGGTCGCTCCTCACCGGACATCACGTGTACACACTCGTCAGTTGCCCTACGCACGTTCCCCAGCGGCGGGGCCACCGGTTTGCGTGCACCGCCAATCTGGGCGTCGGCTCCTACCCGGTGTACGTCACCGAGGTGGATGGAGAGGGGCGCGTCAGCTATGGCGACATCACGCCGCTGTCAACGCTCGACACGCAGCGTGTGGAGCAGTCGATCGCCGCCTCGATCCACACCCAGCGAGAGTTGCGCGCACGCGTGGTATGCCCGTCTGAGGTGTTGCAGCAGCGGGGGCTGGCATTTACCTGCACAGCGGCGGTGGGTAACAGGCGCTATCCGTTCGCGGTCACCGAGAGCGACGGCGACGGCCACGTGCGCTACGTGGGACAGTGAGTTCGATGAACGGCGCACATCCCACGATCTGCCTGTGCATGATCGTCAAGAACGAGGCCGGCGTGTTGGCGCGCTGCTTGCGCTCGTGTAGAGACCTGATCGACTGCTGGGTGATCTGCGACACCGGCTCCAGCGACGGCACGCAGGAGCTGATCGCCCGCGAGCTGGAGGGCATACCCGGAGAGTTTCATCAGCACGACTGGGTCGACTTCGGGCACAACCGCAGCGCGCTGATGGAGTTGGCGGCTGGCAAAGCCGACTATCTGCTGTTGATCGACGCCGACATGACCGTGGTGCAGAGCACGCCCCTGGGCCGGTTGATGGCGGACGCATACATGCTGCGCCAGGGCGACGAGCGCTTCGACTATCGCAACAAGCGCTTGGTGCGCGGCGGCTTGCGCTGGCGCTACGTGGGCGCCACCCACGAGTACCTCTCGTGCCTGGACGGGGAGCACACGGTCGAGCGCCTCGACGCGCTGGCGATCGACGACCACGGTGACGGCGGTAGCAAGGCCGACAAGTTCGAGCGCGATTGCGCGCTGCTGCAGGCAGAGCTGCGAGAGCACCCCGAAAACGCGCGGGCCATGTTCTATCTCGCTCAAACCCAGCGAGATCTCGGCACGCAAACCGGCGACGCCGGGGCGCTCGTTGCCGCGCGCGACCTGTACGAGCGGCGCGCGGGAATGGGCGGCTGGGAGGAGGAGGTTTGCTGCGCCTGGCGTCAGGCTGGGCGCCTCAGCGCCGAGCTGGGTGAATGGCCGCGCGCCAGTTCCGCGTTCCTGGCCGCTTGGGAGGCGCGCCCGTCGCGGCTTGAGGCCGTGCACGATCTGGTGGCGGGATTGCTGGACCGCCACCAGCATCGCACCGCCCACCGCTTCGCCGCTCTGGCGGCCAGCGCCGGCGGGCTGGCGGTACCGGAGGACACCCTTTTCGTCGAGCCGTGGGTCTACCGGTGGGGACTGCTGTTCCAGCATTCCGTCGCCGCCTACTGGTGCGGCGAGCTTGACGCTTCCATCCGAGCCTGCAAGCGACTGCTGGCGATCGAGTCGCTCCCCGACGCGCACCGCCACCAGGCGGAGGTCAACATGCGGCTGGCGTTCAGCCAGAAGGCCCGTCAAGCGGTGGAGCGCATGCGGATGCCGGCGCACACGACCCGCCGGCTGGCGCACGCGGGCAACCCCACGCGCGGGCGTGCGGCGTGAGCGGTGGGAGCGCTGGCGACGACATCGATCGGGCCGGGAGTTTTCGACAACGATCTCCTACCCAGTCTGTACGGGGAGGGCGGGATTCGAACCCGCGATGGAGTTTGATCCCCATACTCGCTTAGAGGGCCTAACAAAAGGCGGGGTTCTGGGTTTGGGTGTCGAAGCCCGGGCTATGGCTAAACCTTTGCTGAGTGGCGGGTTGTGGGCTCGGATCGAGCCGCTTTGCCGGTCAGGGCGCCGCAGGTCACCGGGCGTCCCAGGGTTCCCGACCGGGCCGCGTTGACGGGCATCATCTTCGTGTTGAAGACGGGGATCCCGTGGGAGCATCTGCCCCAGGAGATGGACTGTGGGTCCGGGATGACGTGCTGGCGGCGCTTGCAGGAATGGAACGAAGCGGGCGTCTGGGAGCGCGCCTGCACCACGTGCTCTTGGACGAGTTGCAAGACGCCGGACAGCTTGACTGGACCCGCGCGGTTATCGACAGCTCGCACATGCGGGCCAAAGGGGGGGCCGGTCACACCGGCCCATCCCCAGTCGACCGCTCGCGTCCTGGCAGCAAGCACCACTTGATCGTTGACGGGAGCGGCATCCCGCTCGCGGTCATCCTGACCGCCGCCAACCGCAACGACATCACCCAGCTGCTGGCGCTCATCGACCGGGTGCCTCCCGTCGGAGGGCACGGCAAGCTCCGGCCCCGCTGGGTCTACACCGACAGGGCCTATGACTCGGCCAAGCACCTCAAAGAGCTACGCGCCCGGGGGATCACTCCCAAGATCCCCAAACGCAAGGCTCCCCACAGCTCTGGCCTCGGCCGCCACCGCTGGGTAGTGGAGAGAACCGTCTCCTGGCTGCACGCCAACCGCTTCCTCGCCCGCCGACACGCCCGCAGAGCAGACATCCACCAAGCGATGCTCACCCTCGGCTGCGCCACCATCCGTATGAACCACATCAACCACTTTTATTAGGCCCTCTAATAGTGCTTTGGTAGGTTGTTATTCTTGTTGTGGGGGCAGGTGTAGGGGTAGTTTGTCGAGGTTGATGGTTTGTTGGCAGGTGGTGCAGCGGCCGGTCCAGCACTTGAAGATTGGCTGGAGCAGGAGGACTGCCTGTGGGAGGGTCAGGCCGGCCGCTGGGCTTTTGGGTTGAGGCGCTCCAGGGTGAGGAAGCCGTGTGCTGCGGTGACGAGGGCGGTGTGGTGGTACCAGCCGAGCCAGGATCGGCCCTCGTAGTGGTCTAGGCCGAGTTGCCCCTTGAGTTGTTTGTAGTCCAGCTCGATCTTCCAGCGCATCCGTGCCAGACGCGCCAGTTGCTCTGGGGGCGTGTCGGCTGGGAGGTTTGAGATCCAGTAGTCGGTGGGGTGCTCGTGGTTTGCTGGCCACTCGCAGATCAGCCATTCTTCACGGGGCTCTTGCTCGGCCCCGTTTTCCCAGCGCTTCAGCGCACGGACGCGCAGAAACGCAAACTTCGATGTAACGGGTTTCCCGTCCCGTCCGTCTCTGAAGGTGACACTCTGCAGGTTCTCCCGCGCGATGAGCTTTTGGACGGGCTCAGGCTTGCGGTCAGGACGCAGCCGTGTCCTTGCGCGGCCTGTCTGCCCCGCACGCTCTGGCAGGGAGAAGGTCGTCTCGGGCGCGAACACGCTCGCCTTCTTGTCGATCGAGAACACGTACTGAAAACCAGCATCGTCGAGGCTCTTGGCGTAGCTGGGTGTTCTCGCCGTATGCCTCATCACCCAGGACGGGCGCCCTTTGGATATCCCACTCGCCGGCGCGTTCGATCAGCTCCTTGCCGAGCTGGGGCTTGGTCTTGAACTCGACCTCGGCCGGGATCTTCGCCTTGCGGCGACGCTCGGGGTCATCGCACCACTCCTCGGGCAGATACAACGCCCACCCCAACGGAACCGTGCCATTTGCGCCCACGGCATGCACCGACACACCAATCTGGCAGTTACCGATCTTCCCCAACGTCCCCGAATACTGACGCTTGACACCCGGCGAGTGCTTCCCGTCCTTCGGGAAGCCAGTGTCATCGAGCACCCACGCCTGCACAGCGATTCTCGGCGCGACACGCTCCGCCACCGCCCGCACCACCAGCGCCGGATCCCACGTACTCACCGCAAGAAAATTCTGCAAGCTCTCATAGTCAGCCTCACCGCCCATCCTGGCGACCATCGGCTCAAGCGACTTACGAGCACCATCCTCGATCAGCCCACGCAAATACACACCGCCATTAGCCAACTGCACCGGCCGGTTCACAGCCTCACAGAGCACCTCGATCCCGAACGCCTCCAACCGCTCGGCCACCGCCAAGGGATCGTCCACCCCTACCAACGAATCCGCCACCAACACAGCCACCATCATGACCTCCCCGCATCGAACAATCAACGCCAGAAGACTTCGCCACCACCCCACAAACCCCTACAAAAAACCTACCAAAGCACTATTAGTAACTATCTCAAAACAGGATTGTTCGCCTCGATCTCGAATTGGACGGTGTTGCCGTCGTGTCGATCGAGGAGGTGATGGTTGTGAGTGTCGCGAGCAGGGCTGTCGAGGAGTCGTTGCCGACGATCTGGGAGATACCGGGCATGTTGTGGGAACGGATCGAGCCGATCCTGGCTGAGTGCTACCCGCTGGCGCGGACGGGGCGTCCGCGGAGTGATCTGCGGCGGGTGTTGGACGCGATCATCTACCGGATGCGCTCGGGCGTGCAATGGAACCAGCTACCCAAGGAGCTGGGCGATGACTCCACCGTGCACCGCTGGTTTCAGCGGTTCGTGGAGGGCGGTGTGCTCGAAGGGATCTGGGCGACGCTGGCAGGCGAGTGCGAGGTGCTCGGAGATCTCGACTGGAGTTGGCAGGCAGTGGATGGAATGGTGGGCAAGGCCCGCATGGGCGGCGCAAAAAGGGGGCCAATCCAACTGATAGAGCCAAGCCGGGCACGAAGAAGAGCCTGCACGTAGAGCGCAAGGGTGGCCCGCTCGGTCTCGAGATCGAGGGTGCCAACATCCACGACACCAAGCTGCTCGCCGCGACGCTTCAAGCGACCGTGATCGAGCGGCTCGACCCCGCCGTTCTCGCCCAGAACCTGTGCCTGGACAGGGGGTATGACAACCCCACCGGCCACCAAGCGTGTGAGGCCGCGGGGTATACATCCCGCACATCCGCCGAATCGGCGAGGAGAAGCTCGACAGCCGCGGCGAGAAGACCCATCCCGCCCGCAGTTGGGTCGTGGAGCGTGTGCGCCACGAGGCGCTATTGAACCGTGAGGAGGTGGGAGGCCTTTTCCTTTGGGCTGTCGCAGCAGCCCGCTGAAGCTGGGGGCAGCCTGATCCGGGAGACGCCGGGGGGGGTGGGAGCAGCCCCGACAACGACGGGACGGGCCGGTACTGCCAGACGGCTCGGGTCCGGCAAGCGAGACGGAGAGACGTACGGATGCAGGAACTAGTGGTAGAAACCCCTAAAGCAACCCGCCGGCTCGAACCTGGTGGATCAGGGCCGGTCAGCAGTGCACGCTCGTCTGTGTGGCGGGCGACTCGGTGTCAGGTGTTCGCTCCACCGGCATCGAGGCTACGGGGAAGGTCTGCGGCGTACCCGTGGCGAGACTGCAGGGGAATAGCTGGGCGTCGATCCCGTCAAGCGGTTCATAGTGAACGTGGGAACCGCCCCGAGACTCCCTTCCCGCCAGCCTGTTGGGCTGGCGGTGGGAAGGCCCGTCGTCGGCTGATGGTCTCGGGGCGGGGCGGAGCCCTCGTAGTAGTCAGAGGCCGGGAAAGCCGGCCACAGGGCGAAGGAGGGCAGCGAGTCCGTAGTTATGGGACTGGAATGCTGGGAGGACGCCGGTGAACACCGACGCGCCGTGGCCGAGCCTCGATGAGGCCCAGGGACGGGTACTGGAGATCCAGACCAAGCTGCACCGATGGGCAACCGACGATTCCGGTCGCCGGTTTGATGACCTGTTCAACCTCGTCTGTGACCCGGCGTTCTTGCTTATGGCATGGGCTCCGGTCAAGGGCAACAAGGGCGCGCGCGCGCGCCGCGGGAGTGGACGGCTGGACCGCCCGCTATATCACCGCGGTGCGAGGCGAGGAGACGTTTCTCGCCGAGCTACGGGCCGATTTGAGGGCCCGCCGGTTCGTTCCCTTGGCCGTGCGGGAGCGGATGATCCCGAAGGCCGGTGGCAAGCTGCGCCGGCTGGGCATCCCGACCGTGCGGGACCGCGTGGTGCAAGCCGCGCTGAAGCTGGTGCTAGAGCCGATCTGGGAGGCGGACTTCCGTCCGTGCTCCTACGGCTTTCGCCCCAACCGAAAGGCACACGACGCGATCGCCGAGATACACCTGCTGGCCTCCAACTCTTACGAGTGGGTGGTCGATGCGGATATCGAGGCATGCTTCGACACGATCGACCACACGGCCCTCATGGGCCGGGTGCGCCAACGTGTCGGGGATAAGCGCGTGCTCCGCTTGGTGAAGGCGTTTCTCAAGGCCGGTGTCCTCACTATCGAGGGTGCCGAACAGGAGACGATCACCGGCACCCCGCAAGGAGGCATCCTCTCGCCGCTGCTAGCGAACATCGCCTTGTCCACGCTCGACGATCACTTCGACGACGCGTGGCAAGCGATGGGTAGCAACTGGCAACGCAGAACCCGGCGGCGCGACGGGTTGGCCACCTATCGACTCGTCCGCTACGCGGACGACTTCGTCGTGATGGTGTCCGGCACCCGAGCACACGCCGAGACGCTGAGAGGCCAGGCAGCAGCGACGCTCGCGCCGATCGGGCTATGCCTATCGACAGAGAAGACGAGGATCTGCCACATCGACGAGGGCTTTGACTTTCTCGGGTTCCGTGTTCAGCGGCAGAGAAAGCGAGGCACCAACAACAAGCGCGTGATCTACACCTACCCGGCCAAGAAGGCAGTCCTTGCCATCACCGGCAAGGTGCGCGCGCGCTGACCCGAACAGCTCACGACCAGCCGTTGGCGGTCCTGTTGCACCAGCTCAACCGGGTGCTCCGAGGATGGACCAACTACTTCCGTCACGGGGTGTCCAAGGCGACGTTCGACTACGTCGGGCAGTTCACTTGGCGCCGCGTGATCCGGTGGCTGCATAGAAAGCACTACCGGGTCGGATGGAAGTGGCTCCGGCGGCGCTACCTACCAGGGTGGTGGCCAACGGACGGCGAGACTACGCTGCTACGCCCCTCAACGGTGACGGTCACCCGCTACCGCTACCGCTACCGGGGCCGCAGCATCCCCTCGCCGTGGACGGCGACCGAATGACCCAACAGCCAACCGGGACTCGTGGAGAGCCAGATGCGTGGGAACGCGCACGTCCGGTTCGGAGGGCGGGCCGGGGAAACGCACCGACCCGAAAGGGCGGCAGCGCGCCCCGGTCCGACCCCTACACCCTCGCCTGGCTACAACGCTGCCGCGCGATACTGATCCGCTACGACAAGAAGCCCACCAACTACAAGGGCCTCATCCAACTCGCCTGCGCCCTGCTGTGGTACCGACGCCTGCACGCCATCGACGACAACGACGAGGTTTCAAGATGAGTTACTTAGCCCCATTTGGCTGTCATCGCCTGCTGCGGTTTGTGCGTTTTCCCTGCAAATCCGTGCTTCGGCCGTGGGGCGATCGGGCGTTTGTTGCCGTCTGCTGCGGTCTGCCGCTTCCATAAAGCTTCCATAGCGCTGCTGCGCGGGGCACCTCTTTCGCCGACGAGACGGGTCGTTCCGCGATGTTCGGCAATCTGTCGTACAATGACGTGTATGGCTACCGTCACGATTCGAGAGCTGGGCCGCCAGGTCAGCGGCGTGGTCAACGAGGTCAGGACCACCGGGCGACCGACGTTCGTCACCCACCGCGGCACGCCCGTCGCCGTCCTGCTGCCGCTCGACGCGGAGCAGCTTGAGGACTACGTGCTCGCCAACGCGCCCGAGTACGTCGTCTCGATGCGCGCCGCCGACGAGGCGATCGAGCGAGGTGAGCCGGGCGTGGCACTCGCCGGCGCCATCGCAGAGTTCGAGGCCGAGTACGGCCCTCTCGACAACGTGGGCTGAAGTCCGGTGGCGAAGGTCGCGGTCGAACTCGATCGCCAGGCGCAGCGCGATCTGCGCAAGCTCCACCCCGACGACCACCGCGCAGCCCTGCGCGCGATGGCCGATGTGCTCACCCACGAGCCGCTGCCGGCCAACGCGAACGATCGCGCGCTGAAGGGACGAGCGCCCTGGCGGCGACTGAGGGTCGGCGAGCTGCGCATCTTGTGGCGAGCGGTCGGCGACGGCGAGCGCAGGCGCGTAGCGCGCGTGATCCACCGCCGCGATCTGGAGCGGGTAGTACGCACGCTCGGCGACTGATCGACCTTCGAGAGTGACCTTGTTTCTACGCAATATATTTGCGTAAGATAGATGCGTGGACCGTGCCGGCCTCGCGTACTACCCGGTGAGCGTAGAGTCCGACCCCGGCACCGACGGTGCGCGGGTCGGCGTTGACGTGATCGGGGTCGTGTGCGATGACCTCGTGAGAGTTCTGGAGCGCATCGGGCAAGCAATCCTGCGAGTTCGTCAGTCAAGTTTCACGACCTCGGGAGTGGTGCTTGGTGGTTCGCTCATCAGCGCGCGCTCGCAGGTTCATAGGTCCAGCTCGTAGCGCACCCACTCAACGGTTTCGCTTACCTGTCGAGTTCGGGTCGGCTTCATGCCGAGCGCTTCATATAGCTTACGTGCGGCCGTATTCTCGCAGCCGGTCCAGAGCGAGACGCTTGATATGCCCGTGGCTCGCGCGCTGTCGAGCGCGTGGCGCATAAGGCGAGTGCCAACGCCCTGTCGTTGTGATGTCGGGTCAATGAACACCATCGAGATGTGGAGCGCGTTGGGAACGACTCCTCCCGCCCCATCGTCGGTACGGTACGGCTCCAGCAGTGCCATCCCCACGATGCCGGCGTCGCTGGCGGCGACGTAGGGCACCGCTGCCGGCTCTTGCAGCTTCTGGGCGACCCTGGCAACGCCCCTCTCTGCCGATGTGTCGTGTGAGATGCTGATGATCGAGGAATTACTGGTCCTTGAGGGGGAGATTGGAGCACGACGCGATGTTGGAGATGGAGCAGGACGGGAGCCGGGGACCCCGGAGTGGAGGGGCGCCGTAGGCGCCTGGAACGGAGGGGTCGCCGGGCGCGCCGCGCGGGTGGGGGGGTCTTGGGCCCGAGCTTGTCGAGCGCGCGAAGCGGCGGCGGTTTACGGCTGAGTACAGTTGGTGGTCGTGCGCGAGGCCGATGGGTGCACGCAGCCGGGGGAGGTCGGGGCGCTGTTGCGCCGCGAGGGCTTGTATTCCTCGCATCTGGCGCAGTGGCGCAAATAGCGCGATGCCGGTTCGTTGCAGGCGCTCTCACGGCCGCGGGGGCGCAAGCCCGCTGACGGGCGTGACGCGCAGATCGCGGCGCTGGAGCGGCGCGCGGAGCGCGCGGAGGCCGAGTTCCAGAAGGCGCGCAAGGTGATCGAGGTGCAGGGGAACGTCTCTGCGCTTCTGGGCGAGCTGCTCGAGCCCAGGGGCGCGACCGGGCCGGGGAGCACCGAGCGATGATCGAGCAGACCGTGGCGGAGTTCACTCCGATCGTCGGGACCCGCCCTGCGTGCCGCGCGCTGGTGCCTCGCCGGCGACGATCTATCGTCGAAGGCGCCCGCCTGAGCCCAAGCCGCGCCGCCCGCGGGACGCGCCGGTGCGGGCGCTCTCGGAGCCCGAGCGCTAGGCCGTCCTCGCGGAGTTACATCCCGAGTGGTTCGTTGACTGCTCCCCCGCACAGGTCTGGGCGACCCTGCTCGAGGAAGGCCGCTACCTGGCCTCAGAGCGCACGATGTACCGGCTGCTCGCGGCTCGCCACGGCGGGGTGCGGGAGCGGCGCGACCAGCGCACGCACCCGACCTATAGGAAGCCGGAGTTGCTCGCTAGTCACCCGAACGAGCTGTGGAGCTGGGATATCGAGCGCCACGAGGCGCTTTGGACCGTGCGGTGATGAAAGGACACCGCCTGTGGCTCGTCGCAGCGGGCCGCGCGAAGCTGGGGGCAGCCTGACCCGGGGACACGGGGGAGGGTGGACAGCAGCCCCGACAACGACGGGACGGGCCGGTACTGCCAGACGGCCTGGGTCCGGCGAGCGAGATGGGAAGGTGTACGTGAGAAACGAGCGTCTGAAAGCTCCTCAAGAGCAAACCACCAGCTCTAATCTGGCAGATTTGGGCTGGGTAGCAACGCGCATCCATGCTTCGGCGTGGAGAACTCCTGGGCTGGTCGATGTCGCTGGCCGGGAGGCCACGGTGAAGGTCTGCGGCGTAGTCGTGGCGATGTTGCAGGGGCATAGCTGGGCACCTACCCCGTCGAACGGTTCAAAGTGAACGTGGGAACCGCCCTGGTGGCCCCCTCACCAGACAGCATGGTGCTGGCTGGCGGGAAGGCCTGTCGTCGGCTGATGCCGCCGGGGCGGGACGGAGGACCCGTAGTAGTCCGAGGCCGGGAAAGCCGGCCGCATGGCGAAGGGGTCCAGCGGGTTCGCAGAAGCGACGCGGATCGTGGAGGTCGCTGGTGAATACCGGCGCTCCGTGGCCCGACCTCGATGAGGCCGAGCGGCGGGTACACGCGATGCAGAGCAAGCTGCACCAATGGGCGGGCAGTGATCCTGCCCGCCAGTTCGATGACCTTTACAACCTCGTCTGTGACCCAGCGTTCCTGGTCGTGGCGTGGAACAGGGTCAAGACCAACAAGGGCGCACGCTCGGCCGGTGTTGATGGTATCGCTCCGCGGTCCATCACGGCCGAGGGGGAGTTCCTCGTCGGGCTCAGAGAAGATCTGAAGTCCCGGCGGTTTGCTCCCATGCGGGTGCGGGAGAAGGTGATCCCGAAGGCGACGGGCAAGGTCCGTCGGCTTGGGATACCGACTGTCGCGGACCGTGTCGTGCAGTCCGTGTTGAAGCTGGTGATTGAGCCGATCTTCGAGGCGGATTTCAAGCCGTGCAGCTACGGTTTCCCTCCGAAGCGCCGCGCCAAGGACGCGATCGCCGAGATTCACTTCCTCGCCTCGCCCACCCGTAACTACGAGTGGGTGTTCGAGGCAGACATCACGGCGTGCTTCGATGAGATCTCCCACTCGGCGCTGATGGGCCGAGTGCGGGCTCGGATCGGGGATAAGCGCATCCTCGGACTGGTGAAGGCGTTCCTGCGGGCTGGCCTCCTCACGGAGGCCGGGCTGAGCCGGGACACGATCACCGGCACCCCACAAGGCGGGCTGCTCTCGCCGTGCCTTGCCAATATCGCCCTGTCCGTGCTGGACGAGCACTTCACGCGCAAGTGGGAAGAACTCGGGCCGAGCTGGACACGCGCCAAGCGCCGCCGTGCAGGTGTCCCGGCCTACCGCCTCGTTCGCTACGCGGACGACTTCGTGGTCATGGTCGGCGGCACCCGTAAGGACGCGCAAGCGCTCTGGGATGAGGTGAGCACGGTGCTCGCTCCGATCGGCCTGCGCCTGTCAGAAGAGAAGACGAGGGTCTGCCACATCGACGAGGGGTTCGACTTCCTCGGGTTCCGCATCCAGCGGAGAGCCTGGAGAGGCCGGGCCGGTAAGCGAGCGGTTTACACCTACCCATCCAAGAAGGCCTTGGCCTCCGTAATGGACAGGGTGCGCAGGGCCACTCGCCGCAAGCGTCATCGAACGCTCGCCGAACTGCTGCGCCAGATCAACCGCATTTTGGTGTGTCACGAACGCTGAGGAGGAGACATGTAGAAGCTTCTTTTCATAGGCGGTGCTGTGCAGGAGATGGAGGCTTGCTGGCCCTCTGGCGTCGGCCCTGCGGGGGCGGGCGCCAAACCACCCTGGTGCTGCGTTGGCTGAAGACCGTCGTGGTGAGCGATCGGGGAGAAGGCGCGGCGTTGATCGCGTCAGGTGGGGATCGGGAAGACGTTCCAGAAGCGCTCGGCTGGGGAGGCCTGGCTGGGCGTGCGCTGTTGAGGCGTCGAAACGGTATTAGGTGGCATCGAAACCGGGGGTCCTCAAAATACCCTCGGGATGAGCTTGGCGGGTGCCCGTGGTTGCTGGCCAGGCGGTGTCCGGCGTAGAGGCGGCGTGATCCCGGTCTGCGGCTCTTGCACGGAACGTGAGAAGGCGAGCGTCGATACGGCGCCCGGGATCGTAGGTCCCCAAGGGCGTAAGAGGGAGCGTGCCGAGGCAGAAACCGAAGGCACTGAGTACCGATGCGGCGCTCGCCGGCCGACCGGCTCGTAGTAGCTGTGAGCCTCCTGCTTGCTGGGGTGGGGGTGGAGCGAAGGGGCCGGCTCACCAGGAGTGTCCAATCGAACAACCGGGGCGTTGTGCCCTGGGAGGAAGCGATATGAGCAATCCAATGCACAAGGACAGGCCGTTTGCGATTCCCAAGCGGTTGGTCTGGGAGGCGTGGCGGCAGGTCAAGGCCAACAAGGGCGCCCCCGGTGTGGACGGGCAGGATCTCGACGAGTTCGAGGCCGATCTTGCGGACAATCTCTACAAGATCTGGAATCGGATGAGTTCGGGCTCCTACTTTCCGCCGCCGGTCAGGGCGGTCGAGATTCCCAAGCCGCATGGCAAGGGGGTCCGAGTGCTCGGAGTGCCAACAATCGCAGATAGGGTCGCCATGACGGTGGCAGCCAGGTTCTTGGAGCCGTTGGTGGAGCCGAGGTTCCATCCCGACTCCTATGGCTACCGGCCGAGCAAGTCGGCCCTTGAAGCGGTCGGGGTATGCCGGCAGCGGTGCTGGAGATACGACTGGGCGATCGACTTGGATGTCCAGAAGTTCTTCGACGAAGCGCCGTGGGACCTCATGATCCGCGCGGTGGAAGCGGTCACCGACTGTCGTTGGGTGCTGTTGTATGTCAAGCGGTGGCTGGAAGCCCCGTTGCAGCAGCCCGACGACACTCTTCTGAAGCGAAGTAAGGGAACACCGCAGGGCTCGGCGATCTCGCCGTGCCTGACGAACCTGTTCATGCACTATGCGTTCGACGCCTGGATGGTCCGGAATTACCCGGACTGTCCTTTCGAGCGTTATTCCGACGATACGATCGTGCATTGCACGAGCAAGCATCGGGCGGAAGAGGTGCTGGACGGGATCGCCAAGCGGATGGCAGAGGTGGGCTTGTCCTTGCACCCCAATAAGACGAGGGTCGTCTATTGCAAGGATGACGGTCGTCGGGGTCAGCACGAGCACACCTCGTTCGCCTTCCTCGGGTACGCCTTCCGGGCACGGGGGGCACGGAGCAAGGACGGCACGATGTTCGTGGCGTTCCTGCCCGCGGTAAGCCCCGAGGCGCTGAAGGCCGCGGGCGCCAGGCTCCGCAAGCTGCGGATACACCGGCGCACTGGCCTGTCGCTCACCGACCTGGCGCGGTGGCTGAACCCCATCGTCACCGGGTGGATGAACTACTACGGCCGGTTCCATCGGTCGGCGTTGTATCCCCTCCTGCGGCGCGTCAACATCTACCTGAGGCGCTGGGCTGGGAAGAAGTACACACGGCTGCGGGCCTACAAGCGGTTCAAGCGGTGGTGGACCGGGCTACTCCAACGTGCGCCCGGCCTATTCGCCCAATGGCGGTGGGCTCGCTCGATCTGAGTGCTGGTGAGAAGAGCCGGGTGACGGGAGACTGTCACGCCCGGATCTATGGGAGCCGGGGGCTGCGATGCCCCCGGCGACCCGAGCGGGGATGGTGCAGCTACTTCAGCCACGGGGTGTCCTCGCGCACGTTCAACTACCTCGACCACTTTGCGTGGTGGAGAGTCGTTGGTTGGCTGCGCAAGCGCCACCACGGGCTGAACTGGGGGACGCTCAGCCGCCGCTACCTCCCAGGATGGGAGATACGCGACGGCGGCACCGAGATGTTCCGGCCACGAAAGGTCGCGGTCAGCCGCTACCGCTACCGGGGCACCCGAATCCCCACCCCCCTGGACGAGCAAGGAGGGAGAAGCACTCCCACCAACGGCATGAACCCGTGGAGAGCCGGATGCGCGGAAACGTGCAAGTCCGGTTCGGAGGGCGGGCCGAGGAAACGGGCCGGGGGAAACCCCGACACCGCGCCTCGGCCCGACCCCTACTCGAAGCTGAAGGGTCCGGCGAAGTGGACGTACTTCTACCTCTACGTGATCCTCGACGTGTTCAGCCGCTACGTGCTCGGCTGGACCGTCCAGCACCGCGAGGGCGCCAAACTTGCCAAGGCGCTGATCAGCCAAGCCTGCGAGCAGCAGCAGATCCCGCAAGGGCAGCTAACCATGCACGCCGACCGCGGCAGCTCGATGACCAGCAAGACCGTCGCGTTCCTCCTCGCCGATCTCGGCGTGACCCGCTCACACAACCGGCCCTACACCTCGACCGACAACCCCTACTCCGAGGCGCACTTCAAGACCCTAAAGTACCGGCCCCAGTCCCCCCAGCGCTTCGAGAACATCCAGCAAGCCCGCGCGTTCTGCCGCACGTTCCTCGACTACCACAACCACCCCCCCACCGCCACTCCGGGATCGGCCTGATAGACCCCAGCCGCCGCCCACCACGAGCGCGCCCACGAACTCCACGCCGACCGCCAACAAGTCCTCACAGCCACCTACGCCGCGACACCCGAGCGATTCGCCCCTCGCCCGCCACGCCCACCAGCCCTACCGAGCGCCGCCTGGATCAACAAACCACAGGAGGCTACTCACTAAATTCGAGGACCAAGCATCTCAATCAACTTGACAGGCTCCGCGCGCGCGGGATCGGGGCGCTTCTCCCGCGCGATATTCGCCGCTTGCCACACCCGCACAGCTCCGTCGAGGTCAGATGCCTCCATGACGCGCAGGTCCATGAGCCGACGCTACCACGCACCAATCCGGCGGTTCCCCGCGATACGCAGCTACGGATAGGCTTCGTGAGGTCGATGGGCGCAACCGTAGGGCAACTACGCGATGACAAGCAAGGCGTGTCGGAAGCGACGGGGCACTGGTCCGCGCGCAGGATGACCGGCGCCGTGGGGCTCGCCGTGGCGGTCCTATTCGGGGCCGGCAATGCACTGTGGGCGCTTGACCAGCCGGAAGCCGGCGCGTCTGCTCATCAGATTGTGTCCTTCTATACGAGCATTTCGAGCCGGATCGTCGCTGGTGCCAGTATCAGTTTGCTTGCGGCGGCGCTGCTCGTGTTCTTTGCGGGTGCGTGATCGCGCTGCTGCGCGATCACGCACCCGACGACCTGCTTCCATCCGCGGCATTTGGCGGTCTATTGCTCGTCGTTGCGGCGGGGCTGGGCGCCGAGACGATCACCATGGCTGGCGCGCTTCGCGCCGAACACGGTCAGCTCACCCCGAACTCAGCCGGGCGCTATTCGAGACCTCCTACGTCCTCGGCTACAACGCCGCAGAAGTCGGAATTGCCGTGCTCCTTGGTGCGATCGTTGGAGTCGCTTGGCGCTCGCGTTCACTGCTTCCCCGCTGGGCAGCGCCCCCGCTTCTGCTGCTTGCCGTTGCGTTCCTCACGCCTCTCTGTCGATTCCTCCTCGCCCCCGCGGTTGTGGTGCTCGCCGTCGTCTCAATACGACTGCTTCTCACACCTAGTGTCCTGAGTCGTTGATTCGTTGGCAGTATCGGGTGAGGCTGTCGAAAATCTGCTCCGCGGTCTTTGTCCAGATGTATGGGCGGGGGTTCTCGTTCCAGTGGGCGATCCAGTCGCGGATGTCCTTGTTGAGTTCGCGCACCGAGCGGTGTGCGCCACGGCGCAGCTTCTTGTTGGTCAGCTCCGCGAACCAGCGCTCTACGAGATTCAGCCAGGACGCGCCGGTCGGGGTGAAGTGCAAATGGAACCGTGGGTGCGCGAGCAGCCAGCGCTGAATCGCCTTTGTCTTGTGGGTCGTGTAGTTGTCGAGGATCAGGTGAACGTCCAAGTCGGCGGGGACCGTTGCGTCTATCTGGTTGAGGAACTTCTTGAACTCGATCGTGCGGTGGCGAGCGTGCAGTGAGCCGATGACCTTCCCGGAGGCGATGTCCAGCGCCGCGAACAGGCTTGATGTGCCGGAGCGCTTGTAATCGTGGGTAGCGCGCTCGGGTACCCCTGGGAGCATCGGCAGGATCGGCTGACTGCGATCAAGTGCCTGGATTTGGGACTTCTCATCGACACACAAGACCAGTGCTCGCTCCGGCGGATCGATGTAAAGCCCAACAACGTCGCGGACCTTGTCCACGAACAACGGGTCCGTTGAGAGCTTGAAGGACTCCACACGGTGGGGTTGCAAACCAAATGCCCGCCAGATCCGCGAGACCGCCGTCTGTGAGAGCCCGACCTCCGCGGCCATGGACCGTGTCGACCAGTGCGTCGCGTCCTTTGGCTTGCTCTCCAACGTCTTTGTGATGACTTCATCGACCTTCTCATCGCCGATCGTTCGCGGTTTCCCCGGCCGCGGCTCATCCAACAGTCCATCCACGCGATCGCGGACAAACCGTCCACGCCACTTGGCGACCGTCATCCGCGTCGACCCAAGCCGCTCAGCCAACTCCGTATTGCTCTGCCCATCGGCCGCGCCGAGCGCGATCCGCGCCCGCAACGCCAGCGCCTGAGCCGAAGACCGCCGCCGCGCCCACCCTTCCAACGTCCGACGCTCAGCATCACCGAGCACCACCGGCACCGCCTGCGGCCCACGCCGCCCAACACGAGATACGTTCATCCCACAACAATACCACAAACCGCCTAGCAACTAACGACTCACGACACTAGCCCGGATCTTTCAGTAGGTGTGGTTGTGTGGGTGTTTAGGTGGTTGCGTGTGTGATCGCGATGATCAGGAGTGCGCTGAAGGCGATTGCGAGTTGTGTGCGTCGGGGGGGACGTGTTGTCAGCCATGGGCGGCGTGTTGGGCGGGGCTCGCGGGGGATTGCGAGCACTGCGAGTAGCGCCAGTCCCGGGATGGTGATGGTGAGCGCGTCGCTGAGGCTCATCCTGCTGGGTGTATCGGCAGGCGGTGCTTGTGCCGAGAGGTGTCTGGGTCAGGCGGTGGGCGGCGGGAGTGCTTTGAGACGGGTGAACGCGTTGGCGAGGTCTTTGGTCCAGGGCCAGCTGGCTTGCAGGCGCAGTGTTGCTGTGCGGGCGTGGAATGCGGGGCGGGCGGCGACGTGCAGTAGCCGGTAGCGCAGCCGCTTGGGCTCGCAGCGGGCGAGCTCGCCGGTGAGCAGTAGGCGCTGGGTCCAACAGATGAGGTCGTGTGCGATTCGCACGATCTCGAGCCAGACGCGGTTGTGCTCGAAGTCTTTGAATGGCAGGTTGCGCAGCCCGGTGTTCTTGTCGTTGCGGATGTGATCCTCGACTCTTGCGCGACCGCGGTGCTCGCGCTCGACTGGGGCGATCTCGCCGGGCTGGTCGGTGAGGATCGCCTGGAAGCGATGCCCGTCATGGTCGGTGAACGAGAGCTGCGCGCCGGGGTGCGCGCGCTCGCGGCGCACGATCACACGCGACCCGACCGGCCAGCTCGTTAGATCGAGATGGCTGGTGATCTCACAAACCTGCCCGTTGGGGCGCGGAGTGCCGTCCTGGTCAAGCGCTGGGGCCCACGCGCTGCCTGGGGTTTCGAGGATCGCGGCGCGCACCGTCTCGGTCAGGTCATAGCCGACAGAGAAGCGGATTCGGCCTTCGCGGCACCAGTCCAGCAGCTCGTGGCTGGCACCAGCCGAGTCGACACGCAAAAGCAGCTCGATGTTCTCGATGTGCTCGGCGGGGATCTGCTGGATGGCTTGCTCGGCCACCATGATTTGATCCTTGGCGGTGTTCGCACCGGTGTTCCCCGGCCGCAGCTCGCCAGCGAGCGATTCGCTGGTCTCATCCCCGTAGGCGAGCATCGGGTGAAACCCGTAGCCGCCCTTGAAGCCCCCGCCGCGCCCTCCTTCTCCGAATGCGACCCGATCAGTGTGGCGTCCAGGTCGATCGTCAGATGTTCTGGTGCGCCAGTCAGCTCCCACACATGTGCCCGTGCCCTGCCGTGCGCGGCACGCAACTTGTCGAGGCCCTCCGGGTCACACGCGATCCGATCGATCAGCCGGAACGCCGTTGAGGCCGACGCGACACCCCCGAACAACGACCGTTGATCGCCGAGCGCACCGAGGTCGGCCAGGCAGTCCCCGCCATCGGCGAGCATCACCGCGAGATCACGAATCACATCGCCTTGATCGTGACCGGAGCGTCGTTGCTTGAGGTCGCAAAGCTCCGAAGACAGCGCGCCTGTCAGCCCCGTCTTGTCGGCCACCTGCGCCAGCAGCGCGCTGCCAGCATGCGACACCAAACCCGCTCCGTCCGGCACGACAACTACCTTGAAATCGCGGCCATCGCGCTGCACCCTCATGGTGACCTCCTGAGCTTGAGAACAGGACCTTTCGCAAGCCCAATTCTCCAAGCCCAGCCGGACATCCCCGCGCCCCGGCCAACCCGGGGCGCGGACCGTTAACGCAACATCCGAGCTGGTAGCCCGCGGATGCGGGCGAGCGCGGTGGTGAAGTCGTGTTGCCAGGGCCAGCGAGCGGGAAGGTGAAGCGTCCACTGTCGTCCCGTGCGGGTCAGGCGGCCGGGGATCTGGAGCAGCCGGCGGCGCGTATGGTCCGCGCAACGCGCACGGTCTCGCCGGAGAGCCCGATCACGCTGGTCCAGCGCAGCAGGTTGTGCGCGATGGCAGCGATCACTGTCCAGGCGCTGTTGGCGTTGAACTGGCCGGAGGGGAAGTGCGCGAGCGCCTGGTCTTTGAGGTCGCGGATCGCGAACTCGACGACGGCGTGCTGGCGGTGCTCGGCCTCCACGACCTCTAATACCTCGGTGCGGTTGGTGATGAGGGGGAAATACCGCCAGTCCGGCCACAGCTCTGCTTGCGGCCCGATGAGCCGGGTTCGGCGCACGATCAGCCGTCGCGTCCGTGAGTGGTCGTCTCGGCGATCTGCGCTTCACCGTCCTTGGGGTAGTCCTCCAAGGGCTGCCACGCCGACTCCGGGATCTGACTAATCGCCTCGGGCACCCAGAACTGCAGGCGCACACTGATCGAGTAGCACCAGCCGGCGTTCTAGAGCCTTGCGATCAGCTTGCGGTTCCAGAACCCCGAGTCGGCCCTGAAAAGCTTCTCGCCGCCCGCGCGTGCCCGCGCTACGCGGGCGATCAGCTCCTCGGTGAAGCGCACAACACCGCGCTGCGTATCCGCCTGTCCCCTGCGCAAACAAACGTGCAGGATCTCACCGGTCCCTTGCGGTCACGAGCGGCGTGCCGTCCGAACTCGATCAGGCGCGTCTTCTCGGCATTCAGCTCCAGGCCGAACTCCGCGAGCCTGTCGCGAAGCGCAGACCAGAACCGTTCGGCGTCCTCCCGATGCTCAAACCCCACCACGAAGTCATCCGCCCAGCGCACGATAATCATGTCGCCGTGCGCGTGCCGGGTTCTCCACTGGTGAGCCCACAGGTCAAGGACGTAGTGCGCGTAAACGTTCCCAAGCAACGGAGAAACCGATGCCCCTTGTGGAACGCCTTCCTCCAACGCGGTCCAGGACCCATTACTGTAAGCCGGCAACGACGGAGGGCATAGCGCCCGTCAGACCGCTGTCCGATGCGCGCGGCACACCGCGTGCAGGCGCGGCCGCTCCACGGCGAGATGGCCGTTGGGAACGGATCGTTCCCGCCTTATGACCCGGCTTGCTCAGGCGGTTACGAGACTCGGAGCGGTGCTCCCGCTGAGCACGGCGTCGATGGGCTGACGAGATGGGTTTGCGCGCCGGGCAGACCGCGGGCACAAGCTACGCGCCGGTGGGCCAGCGCGCCGTCGTGAAGCTGACCGGCAAGCGCTTCTCGGTCAATGTGATCAGCGCCGTGGGTAATGACGGCACGCTGTTGTTCGACGTGTTCACTGGCAGCGGCGATGAGATTCGCTTCATGGACTTCTGCGACAAGCTGATCGAGCATCACGCGGGCCGCAAGGTGTTCCTGATCGTCGACAACCACTCGATCCACAAATCAGCAGCCGTCGCGTTGTGGCAGCAAGATCACCCAGAGCTGGAGCTGTTCTTCTTGCCGCCCTACGCGCCCGAGATCAATCCCGATGAGTACTTGAACAACGATGTGCACGCGCATGTTGCCCGCCAGCGGCCCTCCACCCTGGGCCAGCTCACCGAGATGGCAATCATGTACCTACACACTCGCACGCCCGCGATCATAAGAGGCTACTTCCAGGCGCCACACATCCACTACGCACAATAACCGCGACATTCGCCGTTCCCCGTAATACCGGGGGTCGATCTGCGGCTCGTGCTCGAACACGTCGAGACCGACGGCGGCCACGGTTCCGGCATTCAATGCGACGAGCAGGTCGTCATCGCAGATCAAATCGCCGCGAGCGGTGTTGACGACGATCGCTCCGTGCGGTAGCAGCGCAAGGGTCTTCGCGTTGAGGAAAGTGGTGGGTGTCCGGCGTCGCCGGCGCGTGGAGGCTCAGGAACTCGCTTACTCCGAGTAGCTCGCGAGGGTCTTTGTGGAAGATCGCGCCGTGCGCGTCATCGCCTGGAAGCGGAGCCGGGTCGGTGTAGTGGATCTGCATCCCGAGCGCTCGCGCTCGATGCGCCACAGCTTGTCCGATCCGTCCCATTCCGAGGATTCCAAGGACCTTCCCGGTCAGCTGTCGGCCGATCAGCGCAACCGGCGCAGCATGCGCCCACGCGCCGGCGCGGATGAACTGCTGCGCCTCGTAGGCATGACGCGATGCGCCGAGGAGCAGGAGGATGGTCGCGTCGGCTACTGCGTCCGTCAGAACGCCGGGCGTGTTCGCGACGGCGATGTGTCTGCGAGCGGCTGATGGAATGTCGATGTGGTCATAGCCCACTGACCGCGTCGCGACGATCTTTACCGATGAGGCGACGCTGTCGAAGAATCCGGCGCCGAGTCGGTCGGCGGGGGCCAACAAGAAGCCCAGCTGCGCCATCTGCCAGTTCGAGGAGCCCCTCGGAGGTGAGGGACTTGGGTGTCTTGGCCAGCCTCACAGCGAAGTCGCGGCTTACGCGCTCAGTCACCTCCGTGGGCAGCGGCGGCCGTGTCACGACGAGTACAGGCTTGAGGGCGGTGCTCATGTCTTGACCTCGGCTGCCGTCGTGGACCGCGGGGTTACGCAGCGCGTGCTTGGCCCGCCGGTCCTCCGTTGGTTAGCGCTCAGGCCGCTCACCCTATGTCACGGGGTGTCGAGGAGGCTCGAAAGCCGGGCTCCGCCAGCCAGGGGACGTCCCGCTCCAGCAGTAGGCGAGAGGCCAAGCACTGTCCGATCGATCTACGATCGGCTGAGCCGCCGGCGGCCTTGGGTCAGGCGCCCAGAGCCGAGCATGCTGCGCGTCGAGCGCGCAGGTCGGGGGAGCCGGAAACCATGTGCTTGCGAAACCGGTGCTTGTCCTAGGCCGGCCTTACAGACAGACCGGTCTGTCTGATATGGTGCGGCGTAGATGAACGTTGCAGGAGCCGCTCTCATGACCACCGCACCGCCCCGTCGCACGCTCCCGGCGCGCGTGGCGTTCGGGCTGCTGACCTCGACCCTCGTAACCTTGCTCGCCAGTTCGAGCGCGCCGACGCCGCTGTACGCGACCTACCAGGCGCGCTGGGGCTTTTCGCCCGTGACGATCACGGTGATCTTCGGCGTGTACGCCGTCGCCGTTCTCGCCTCGCTGCTCATGGCGGGCTCGCTGTCGGACCACGTCGGGCGCCGCCCGGTGCTGATCGTTGCGCTCGGCGCCCAGGCGATCGTGATGCTGCTGTTTGCGTTCGCAGGTGGAGTCGACGCGTTGCTCGTTGCCCGGGTGATGCAGGGACTGGCCACCGGTGCCGCCCTCGGCGCCATCGGGGCGGGGCTCGTCGACCTGCATCCCGGACGTGGGCCGCTCGCCAACGCAACCGGAGCGATGAGCGGCACCGCGAGCGGGGCGCTCGGCTCGGCGCTGCTCGTCCAGTTGCTGCCCGCACCGACGAAGCTCGTCTACCTGGTGCTGCTGGTCCTGTTCCTGCTGCAAGCAGCCGGCGTGGGGGCGATCGCCGAGACCTCGCCACGCGCCCCAGGGGTCCGCCGGGCGTTGCATCCCACGATCGCCGTCCCGGCGCAGGTGCGCGAGGCGCTGTTGATCGCCGCGCCGTCGCTGATCGCGGTCTGGGCGCTTGCGGGCTTCTACGGCTCGCTCGGCCCGTCGCTCGCCGCGCAGGTAGCCCGCTCCGGTTCGACGATCCTCGGCGGCGCGTCGCTGTTCGCGCTCGCCGCCAGCGGCGCGCTGACGGTCCTGCTCTTCCACCGGACCGCGCCACGCCGCTTCGCGCTCGCCGGTGCGGGGCTGGTCATCCTTGGCGTCGCGATCGTGTTGTGGTCGGTGACGACCACGTCGGTCGTCGGGTTCTTCGTGGGCACCGTCGTAGCCGGCGCCGGATTCGGCGCCGGGTTCCAGGGTGGCCTGCGCACGATTGTGACCCTGGCCGGCCCGGCCGAGCGCGCCGGTGTGATCTCGGTCGCCTACATCATCTGCTACCTGGCGATGGGCCTGCCGGCGATCCTCGCCGGTGTCCTCGTCGTTCACAGCACGGTGACCCGGACCGCCCAGGAGTTCGGCATCACCGTGATCGTGCTCGCGGCCATCACGGCAGTCGGCACGATCCTCAGCGAGCGCCGCACCGCGCGGCAGCACTGCCTGTCCCCCCAGCCCGCCAAATGAGCGAGGAGCCCAACATGCCACGTGAGATCAAGACCCCCGGTACCGACCACCCGATCACGATCGCCCCGAGCGGCGACCATGTCGTCGTTCGCAGCGGTGAGACGACGATCGCCGACAGCCACTCGACGCTCGTCTTGCGCGAGGCCGACTACCCGCCGGTCCGCTACATCCCGATCGCCGACGTCGACCGATCGCAGCTCGCGGCCAGTGAGCTGACCAGCTACTGCCCGTACAAGGGCGAGGCGTCCTACTACTCGATCGCCGCTGACGCGGAGCGTGGCGCCGACGCGGTCTGGTTCTACGACGATCCCCGCCCGGCGGTCGCCGAGATCAAGGACCATGTCGCGTTCTATTCCGACCGCGTCGAGTTCTCGGTCGAGGCGGCGGACGGCGCAGAGGACTGAGCGCAGATGTCCACGCGAACTGCCCGGCCGACACAGCCCAAGGCGGTCAAGAGTTCCCCGCGGGAGCGACTGCTGCAGGCGGCGAGCGAGCTGTTCTACGCCGAGGGCGTCCAATCGGTCGGCATCGACCGCGTGATCGAGCGCGCCGGCGTGGCCAAGGCCTCGCTCTACAACGCGTTCGGCAGCAAGGAGCAACTCGTCTGTGCCTACCTCGACGCCCGGCACGACCAGATGCTGGGGCGACTGCGAGCGGCGGTGGACGCCGTCGAGGATCCCGTCGAGCGGCTCCTCGCCGTGTTCGACGCCCAGGCTCGGCTGTTCCGCAGGCCGGACTTCCACGGCTGCGCCTTCACCGCTGCGGCTACTGAGGCGCCGGCCGGCGGGCGCGTCGACAAGGCCGCCGAGTCATACCGCCGTGACGTCCGCGCCCTGTTCACCGAACTCGCCGCCGCCGCGGGCGCCCCAGACCCCGTGCTCCTCGCCAGCCAGCTCCAGTTGGTCTACGACGGCGGAGGGCTCGCCGCCAAGATGGACCGGGACGCCGCCATCGCCGCCCCCGCGCGCGCGGCCGCGGCCGCGCTCATCGCCGCCGCGCGCGCACGCCAACCCACATTGGCAGCCCACGACGCTCATGATGCATCTACCACTGGAGCGACCGGTCAGGCTCGATGACCCGACGCCCGTCGACCTGCGACTACGAAACGAGGATTGCCGATGGCAGCGCAGACACTTCCCGGCGGCACGTTCGCTATGGCCGAGGATCTAACAGTCACCCGCATGGGCTATGGCGCGATGCAGCTCGCCGGCCCCGGCGTCTTCGGGCCGCCGAAGGACCGTGACGACGCGATTGCCGTGCTGCGCGAAGCGGTGGAGCTAGGCATCACTCACATCGACACCAGCGACTACTACGGACCGTATGTCACGAACCAGATCATCAGGGAGGCTCTGCACCCCTACCCGGACGAGCTGCATATCGTGACCAAGGTCGGAGCGTTGCGAGACGCCGAGGGTGGCTGGCCCCACGCGCGCTCTCCCGAGCAGCTGCGCCAGGCCGTGGGCGACAACCTGGACCGACTCGGTTTGGACTCCCTCGACGTCGTCAACCTGCGCGTCGGCGGGTTCGACAGCCCCGAGCCCGGCTCGCTCGCCGAGCCGTTCGGTGCCCTCGCACAGCTGCAGCAGGAGGGCCTGATCAAGCATCTCGGCGTCAGCACCGTCTCGGCCGAGCAGGTCGCCGAGGCTCAGTCGATCGCGCCGATCGTGTGCGTACAGAACTTCTACAACCTCGCCCACCGAGCCGACGACCCCCTGATCGACTCCCTCGCCGCGCAGGGCATCGCCTATGTACCCTACTTCCCGCTCGGTGGCTTCACCCCACTGCAGTCCGACACACTCGAATCGGTCGCTACCCGTCTGGACACCACACCGATGGCCGTCGCGCTGGCCTGGCTGCTACAGCGCTCCCCGAACGTCCTGCTGATCCCCGGCACCTCATCCGTCGCGCACCTGCGCGACAACATCAAAGGCGCTGCGCTCACCCTCTCCGAGAACGAGCTTGCCGAGCTGAATAGCATTGGCTGACCCCACGACCACCGCGTAGCGCAGCACACGCCGAGCAGGTGCTACGACGTTCAGCAAGCAAGCTACGCAGGCCGGTGGCCCGGCGGCGGACGGCGTCTCCAGTGCCCGGCGCTGCTCCAAGCCTTTACACTGGTGCTCGACCTCTGGAGAGGTGGCCGAGTGGCTGAAGGCACTCGCCTGCTAAGCGAGTATGGGGATCAAACTCCATCGCGGGTTCGAATCCCGCCCTCTCCGTAGTAGCGAATCCTCTGCAAACACGCGGCTTTTGACCTGCGTGGCGAGGGAGCCGCGAGCGCCCCGAGAACCGTCCCAAGAAGCTTTATGGAAGCGTTTTGGAAGCGCTCGCCGATCAGCGTCGGATCGGAGCTTCGGTTGAGAGCCCCGTCTGGCGTACTTTCGTAGCCGCGCGCGGCCCTCTCGCCGCGGGAGGAAAGTGCAGCGCCCGTGTCGGCGCTCGAAGCGCCCGCACCGTCGGGCGACCGCTCCGTGCAGCCAATTGTCGCTTGCGGGTCGGCGCGGGCTCTGCTCTGCTTTCCCGCCCCAACCAACATCGTGTGGCCGGGCGAGCGTTTACGCCGCCCGCCCGGCCGGTGGACAACCCGAAGATGCGCTTCGGATGCCACGCTCGACACCGTAGCTCCCGTGGCTGCGGGTCCGGTTATGGCTGCGCCGGGCGGCTTCTTCGGCCGAACCGGAACGGGGGCAAGGCCATGACCATCGTGATCCCCGAGGAGCTTGTCCCGCTGTTGCGCGACGGGCTCTACTTCGACCTGCACGGCCAACTCGAAGAGGCCGGCAGCTTGGTCGAACCCCGCGGTCGCGCGAACATTAGCGATGGGGTCGCCGGCTGTTTAGTCCGAAGTTCCCCCGTAGTCACTGCTGATTGGGGCTGGGATCTCTGTGGTTGTGGGGGTTTCGGCTTTTTTGTGGGTGTATAGTGTAGTCACTAGTATCTGTCCGGTGGGGCTGGTAAGTTGTGCTCATGCCGAGGAGACAGGTCCCGTCGGGTGCGATGCATGTGGTCACGAACCGTGCGCGGCATGGGGAGCGGGAGTACACCTCGACGTTGTTGCGCCGTTCTTACCGGGAGAACGGCAAGGTCCGCAAGGAGACGCTCGCGAACCTCTCTCACCTGCCGCCGGAGGCGATCGAGCTGATCCGGGGTGTGCTGCGCGGGGAGTCCTACGTCCCGGCTGGTGAGGCGTTTACGATCGAGCGCTCGCTGGGAGCGGGGCACGTGATGGCGGCATTGGGGATGGCTCGTCGCCTTGATCTGGCGAGGCTTTTGGACCGCAAGCCTTCGCGTGAGCGTGATCTCGTGATGGCGATGGTCGTTCAGCGGGTGATCGCGCCCGCCTCCAAGCTGGCCACGACGCGCGCATTTGGCCAGTCAGTACTCGCCGAGGAGCTGAACGTCACCGGTGCCGACGAGGACGACCTCTACGCCGCGTTGGACTGGCTTTTAGATCGCCAGGCAAAGATCGAGGATCGCCTCGCGCGCCGGCACCTGAAAGACGGGGAGCTGGTGCTCTACGACGTGTCCTCCTCGTATTTCGAGGGGCGTTCTTGTCCGCTGGCGAAGCTCGGCTATTCGCGTGACGGCAAGCGCGGCACACCACAGGTCATCTACGGTCTTGTGTGTGACAAACCCGGCCGGCCGATCGCGGTCGAGCTGTTCTCCGGCGAGCGCCACGACAACGCGACATTCCCCAGCCAAATCACGAAACTCAAGGATCGTTTCCATCTTCAGAGCGTGGTCGTGGTCGCTGACCGCGGGATGGTCACAAAGGCCAACATCCAGACACTGAAGGACACAGAGGGCGTCGGATGGATCACGGCGCTGAAGGCACCGCAGATCAAGAAGCTCGCCCGGGATGGCGTTCTGCAGCTCTCGCTCTTTGACGAGCAGAACCTCGCGGAGATCACCGCCGCCGAGGACTATCCGGGTGAGCGCCTGATCGTGTGCCGCAACCCGCTCGTCGCGGCCGAGCGCACCCGCAAGCGCGAGGAACTACTCCAAGCTACCGAGCGTGACCTACAACAGATCGCTGAACGCGTGCAGAAAGGCACGCTCACCGGCCAGGAGGAGATCGGTCTGGCCGTTGGCCCGGCCGTCAAGCGCTACAAGATGCGCAAGCACTTCGACCTACAAATCACCGACCGGAGCTTCACCTTCAACCGCAAGACCGAGCAGATCACCGCGGAGGCCGCGCTGGACGGGATCTACATCCTGCGCACCAGTCTCACCACGGACGAGATCTCCACCAACGATGTCGTGCGCTCCTATAAGGACCTCGAGCAAGCCGAGCGCGCATTCAAGACATTCAAGGGCCCAGAACTACAAATCCGTCCCATCCACCACCACCTCGAAACCAGAGTCCGCGCCCACATCTTCCTCTGCATGCTCGCCTACTACCTCACCTGGCACCTCAAGCAAGCATGGGCACCACTCCTATGCAAGGACGAAGACCCGCCTACCAGCACCGACCCCGTCGCCAAGGCCACCCGTTCAGCCCGCGCTCAGCGCAAGGCACAAACCAAGCGCACCAGCACCGGAGAACCCTGCCACAGCTACAAGAGCCTGCTCTCCGAACTCTCCACCCTCACCCGCAACACGATCCGACTCCACCACACCAACGCCACCTTCCACAAGCTCGCCCACCCCACCGACCTGCAAACCCACGCACTGGATCTCGTCGAACACGCACCCCTCACCACGTAGACACTAGCCGAACAGCACGCCCAGCGCGACAACCCAAGCGCAGAGGCAGAACTCGCAACATCACACCGAGGAACTTCGGTTTAGCGCGTGCGGAGGGCGCACGGGCGCTGCTCGATGTCGTGGGCTGGATCGACCCGATCGAGACGCCCACGGATGTCGAGGTTGACGTGCGCCAGCACCACGACGCGCTGCTGCGCGCGCTGCTGACACGCATCGCCTCCGAGCACAGCGTCGAGGAAGACCCCGAAGTCAGCGACGAGGAGCGCGCGACCGCGAAGGCGCGCGTCAGCCAGCTCGCCGACCTCATCGCCCAAGCCGAAGGGAGCACCGTATGAGCCCACTGAGGACAGTCTCGAAGGCGGACGTGCTGGCCGCCGAAGCGAACCCGCAGCTTCAGAGAGTGGTCGCAGCGATGGAACGGCCGGTGCCATCCGAGGAGGACCGGAAGCTGCTGCTCGCGCTCGGCCGCGCGATCCGTCAGCTACGCGAGGAGCGAGGCATGATCCCGGCCGAGCTTGCCTGCGCCTCAGGCATCAGACGGGAGGAGCTTGAAGCGATCGAAGCCGCAGGCCTCATCGAACGCCGCGGCGGTCGAGCCATCGCCTCCGAGGTCGCCGTCTACTTCGATCGCATAATGACGCTCTGACGCTACGGCGTCTCACCCTCAGTCTTTCGCGCCGCGATAGGCTCACGGACTGCCGTGGACTGGCGCGCTTGGCATGAGGACTACACCCACCCTGACTCAGCGCTGGGACGACGTTTGGTGGTCGTGCAAGCACAGGTGCGTGCCGCGCTCGACCGCAGTGCCCCCGACGCCGTGCGGGCGATCAGCGTGTGCGCCGGCCAGGGACACGACCTCATCGGTGTCCTTGCCAGCCATCCGCGACGCGCGGACATCAGCGCTCGCTTGGTCGAGCTTGACGAGCACAACGCGCAGCTCGCGCGCCGCGCCGCCAACGAGGCAGGGCTTGGAGGAGTTGAAGTCCTCGCCGCTGATGCCTCGATGACGGATGCGTATGAGGGCGCCGTCCCGGCGGACCTGATTCTCCTCTGCGGTGTGTTCGGCAACATCTCGGCGCAGGACATCGCCAACACGGTCAGCCATCTTCCGCGGCTTTGCGCACCCCACGCGACGGTGGTCTGGACTCGCCACCGTCATCCGCCCGACTTGACGCCATACATCTGCGAGACGTTCGAGCGCGTCGGCTTCGGCGAGCTTGCGTTCGAGGATTCACCGCCATTCGGCGTGGGAGCCAACCAACTGCTCGTCTTACCGCTGCCCTTCACGAGGGGTGTCCGCCTGTTCGAGTTCATCGGCTACGACGCGCTCCAGCCGGACTTTCACGCAAGCCAGGGTGGAACTTGAATCGCTGGTCGCCACGTGTCCTGCCATGACCGAGGATTCTGCGTCTTCGCGGCGTGCTGGGCGTCCAGCGCGTTTGTCGCGGGAGAGGGTGGTAGCCGCTGCTGAGGAGGTGGTGAGGCGTGAGGGAGTGGATGCGTTGACGATGCGCCGGGTAGCGCGGGAGCTTGGCAGCTCCACGATGGCGCTCTACCGTCACGTCCGCGACCGCGACGAGCTGCTGGTGCTGCTGCTCGATCGCGCAGCGGCCGAGCTACCCCGCCCGCGGCTCCCGCGCGAGCCGCGGCGCCGCCTGCTCGCTCTGTTCAAGTTCCTCTACGACGGGTTGGATCGCAGCCCGTGGGTGGTGCCGGTACTCGTGAAGGGCGACCTGATGGCACCGTCCGTGCTGTGGCTCATGGAGGAGATCGTCGCGGCGTTCGTCGCCGCCGGCATGACACCCGAGCAAGCCGCCGAGGCATACCTGACAGTCTGGCGCTTCACCGTCGGCGAACTCGTAATCAGCCAAGCGACCGCGAACCAGACCGCGACACTCGACCGCCAACCTCGGCAGCTCGCTCTCTTGTCGAGCGTCGATCCCGACGAGCTGCCCACCCTTGCCGCGCTCGCCGACTACTGGCCCAAGGCCCGCGCACGCAAGAGCTACCGGACGCGCGTCGCTGCGATCCTCGATGGCCTACTCGCCAACACGTAGGATCGCCGTGAGCTATATTTGCGTACATGTACGCACGTGTGGGTGATGAGCATTGAGTGTCGGCCTCGGGCAGCGGCTCGTGGACGGGCTCGCCCGTCGGCCCGGCGGCGTACTCGGCCGCCTGGCCTACCGCGACGGCCCCAAGGCGCACGAGCCATCGTTCAAGGCGATCCTTGACGCGCTCGGCCCGCTGGAGGGCGAGCGGGTGCTTGAGATCGGCTGCGGCCCCGGCGTGCTGTTGGAACGTGTGCTCGACGGCGGCGCTGCCTGGGCGGCGGGTTTGGATCACAGCCCTGACATGCTCGCGTTGTGCATGGCGCGCAACAGTCAGGTCATCGCCGAGGACAGGCTGCAACTCAAGCTCGGCGACGCCGCGACGATTCCGTGGCCCACGGAGAGCTTCACCGCGACTATCTCGGCCAACATGTTTTTCTTCGTCTACGACCCAGCCGCTGTGCTCGCCGAGTTGCACCGCGTCTTGACGCCCGGCGGACGGCTCGTGATCGCAAGTATCTCCGGGCCACTCCCACCCGCGTCGCTGCGCAACTGGTGGCTGTACCCACCGATGGGGCCCGCCCTGAACGTCCACACCGACGGCGAGATGCACGCCCTGCTCGCAGACGCTGGATTCACCGACATAGGCGTGACGAGCGACGACGGAGACCTCGCGCTACAACTCGCACATGCCACCAAGGCAAGCTGGTCCGCCAGGTTAAAGTGCTCACTGACACCGAGACGCTGTGCCCGCCAAGCGCGTTCGAGGCTGCTAGCTCACACCATCGCTGCTCGTCGTGTCGAGACGCCAGGGCGGGTTCAGTCGATTCTCGCCTGCGTGGTAAATAAATATACGGTGCCCGTCAGGGTCCACCAAGATCGCCTCGCGCCAAAGGAATGGCTGGTCCACCGGAGGGCACGCAAAGTCAAAGCCAGCTCGTTCCAGTTCCTGCACGGTACTATCGACATCCTCGACCTCAAAGTGGATATTTACAGCGGTGTCCGAGGGCGATCGTCCGATTCGGTACAACGAGAGAGTCGTATCACCCTCGGGCATAACGAACCGTGCGTAGTCAGGATAGTTGGCAACGATCTGAGTAAGGCCCAGCCGAAGGTAAAAGTCAACTGAGGCTTCGACATCACTGACCATCAGTGTGACGTGGTTCAGGCGCAACTCGACACTCCGATCAGAACGCTTGTGGCAACGATGCCGAGTCTACCACCGGCCGTAGGCGAAACTCGGTAGGCATCCAGTTGGCACGCGGACCGATGCGGATGCACAGCGCCGCATCAGTGCCTCGTGCGCGCTTGGTATCGTGCCCGGATGCTCGGCGAGTGGACCGATCCTGGGCGGGTGGCCCACTATCTGTCGCGTGAGATACCGCATAGGGACATTGCGGAGGGGCTGCTGATGGATGCGCTCCCCCAACAGGTCGAGCGTGTTCTCGATCTCGGCACCGGGAACGGACGACTGCTCCCGCTCGTCCGCTCCCGCTACTCGGACGCTCGGTGCGTTGGGATCGACGCCTCGCCGCCGATGCTCGCAAGTGCCGCCGAGCGCTTCGGGTCTGATACGACCGTCGAGTTGGCCGTCCACGACCTCAGCAAGCCGCTTGGCCTGTCGGGTGCATTCGATGTGGTGGTTTCGGGATTGGCGATTCACCACGTTGACGATCAGCGCAAGCAGACGTTGTTTCGTGAGGTCTACACACTGCTGCGGCCGGGCGGCGTCTTTGCCAATCTCGATCTTGTCGTCTCGGCGACGACCGAGCAACACGAACGCTTCCGTCGGGCGATCGGCCGTGAAGACGATGACCCGGCTGATCGCCTCGCCGATCTGTGCGCACAACTTGCCTGGCTACGAGACGCCGGCTTTCAGGATGTGGACTGCCACTTCAAGTGGATGGAGCTGACACTGATGATCGCCGTCAGGCCCGAAAATCTTGAGGGCGTCGATCCAAGCTGATCCATCAGCCCCGGTGGCGCCCTTGCGCGAGAGCGCCAGACGATCCTGCTGCTCGTCCCATGCCGGGTCGAATACGTTGCCGAAGCCTTCGCCGCCGAGGACCTGAGCGATCCCGATGACGGCCTGATCGGACTCAAGCGCCACAAGGCTTAACGTTCCTGGCGCGGCGAGGGCCCGCCATGCTCGCTGCTCGTCATCGGCATAGCTCCAACGCTTGCCCGCGAACAGCTCGATGACGCCGGGCAGATGCTCGCGCTCCAACATGACGACCTTCGGGTCGGATGCCATCAACGGAATCTACTCGACCGAGCGTCTACGACGCGACCAGACGCCGCGCCGATGGTTCACGCTGGGAGCAGGCCCAAAAGTTCCGGGAGACCCTCCAGGGAGCGGATGATCTCGGCGCCGGCGTTGCGAAGCGCGTGCTCGTCGCCGTCGGCTGCGTAACCAATCGCTCGCATCCCGGCGGCAACGGCAGCCGTGACCCCTGAGGCGGTGTCCTCGATGACCGCGCACGCCGATGGTTGAACGCCCATCGTCGCGGCAGCGTGTCGAAAGAGCGCGGGATCGGGCTTGGGGCGAGGAACGTCGTAAGCCGAGAACAGCGCGCCAGGCGGGAACAGGTCGCGCAGCCCCGTCAGTCCGAGCGTCAATCGCGTCTTCGCCAACTGGCCCTGGGACGCGACGCAGACCTTCAGTCCAGCCGCCTTGACTTGCAACACCGCCTCGGCTGCGCCTTGCACCGGCGCGAGTTCGCGGCGGAACGCCTCGTCGCGCTCGCCTTCGTATTCGGCGATCCAGTCCGGCGGAAAGGGTCGGCCGAGCTTGGCCTGGGCACGGTCGCGGACATTCGTGAGCAGAAGCCCTTGGCAGGCGCGGCGGGCCTCGGCGAGTGTGGTCGGCAAGCCCTCGCGCGTGAGCATCCGGGCGAGCACTTCGTTGGAGATCACCTCGGAGTCCACGAGCACCCCGTCGCAGTCGAAGATCACAAGCTCGTGCATGGGCGGATCGCAGCTACAGTGCGCGTTCGTAGACGCGGTAGCGGCGCTTGATCTCGGCACCCATGCCTTCCAGTGCCCGGTTCATCGGCTCGTTGACCTCAAGCGTCCAGGCGCATCTCGCCGCCCTTCTGCGGGGTGCGCTGCGCCGCGTCGAAGTGCATCTGGTACAGCCGCGCCGCAACGCCCGTGTGGCGGTAGTCGGGCATCACGCCGAGCACGATCACGCGCACCGCGTCGATCCGGCGGCGCTCACGCAGCGCCCGCATCCAGCCGAACGGCAGCAGCCGTCCGTTCAGCTTGGCGAGCACCTGGTTGTAGTCCAGCAGTGTCAGCGCGCCGCCGACGATCTCGCCGGTGTCCTTGCGTTCGGCGAACATCGCCCAGTTCTCATCGAGGATCGGCTTGAGATCCTTGGCGTAGTGGTAGACCTCCTCCTCGGTCAGCGGGACGAACCCCCAGTTGCGTTCCAGCACCGCATTGTAGAGCTTCACGAAGCGGGCGACCTCGGCGTGGAGGTCTTTCTTGCGGAAGGGTCTGCACACGATCCCGTGCTCGGCCTCCAATTGGTCGGCGGCTTCCCAGATCGCGGGATGGACTTTCTCGCGGCCGGTGATGTGCAGGCTCCACATGTACACGTCCATCGCCTTGCCCATCCCGAGATCGTTCTCGATCAGCCGTTGGTAGTACGGGTGGTGCCATTGGCAGAGGATCACCGGAGGACGCTCGTGACCGGCGATCAGCAGGCCGATTTCGTCGTTGGTCGTGAAGTCCATCGGGCCGATCATCCGATCCCGGCCACGCTCCCTCAGCCAGCCCGCCGCGGCGTCGAGCAACGCACGCGCGACCTCGGGATCGTCCTCGCACTCAAACCACCCCCATAGACCCCACGTGTTCTTCTGGAACTCGTTGAAGTTCCGGTCGATGTGGGCGCTCACGCGGCCAACCCGCCAGGCCAGAAGTATTCGGCCTCAGCGTGCTCAAAGAACGGGTTGCGCTTTCGATCGAGCCGCTTCCGAACGTCCATCAGCAGCGGCGGAACCCAGTTATTAGCTCGGATGTTGCGTTAACGGTCCGCGCCCCGGGTTGGCCGGGGCGCGGGGATGTCCGGCTGGGCTTGGAGAATTGGGCTTGCGAAAGGTCCTGTTCTCAAGCTCAGGAGGTCACCATGAGGGTGCAGCGCGATGGCCGCGATTTCAAGGTAGTTGTCGTGCCGGACGGAGCGGGTTTGGTGTCGCATGCTGGCAGCGCGCTGCTGGCGCAGGTGGCCGACAAGACGGGGCTGACAGGCGCGCTGTCTTCGGAGCTTTGCGACCTCAAGCAACGACGCTCCGGTCACGATCAAGGCGATGTGATTCGTGATCTCGCGGTGATGCTCGCCGATGGCGGGGACTGCCTGGCCGACCTCGGTGCGCTCGGCGATCAACGGTCGTTGTTCGGGGGTGTCGCGTCGGCCTCAACGGCGTTCCGGCTGATCGATCGGATCGCGTGTGACCCGGAGGGCCTCGACAAGTTGCGTGCCGCGCACGGCAGGGCACGGGCACATGTGTGGGAGCTGACTGGCGCACCAGAACATCTGACGATCGACCTGGACGCCACACTGATCGGGTCGCATTCGGAGAAGGAGGGCGCGGCGGGGGCTTCAAGGGCGGCTACGGGTTTCACCCGATGCTCGCCTACGGGGATGAGACCAGCGAATCGCTCGCTGGCGAGCTGCGGCCGGGGAACACCGGTGCGAACACCGCCAAGGATCAAATCATGGTGGCCGAGCAAGCCATCCAGCAGATCCCCGCCGAGCACATCGAGAACATCGAGCTGCTTTTGCGTGTCGACTCGGCTGGTGCCAGCCACGAGCTGCTGGACTGGTGCCGCGAAGGCCGAATCCGCTTCTCTGTCGGCTATGACCTGACCGAGACGGTGCGCGCCGCGATCCTCGAAACCCCAGGCAGCGCGTGGGCCCCAGCGCTTGACCAGGACGGCACTCCGCGCCCCAACGGGCAGGTTTGTGAGATCACCAGCCATCTCGATCTAACGAGCTGGCCGGTCGGGTCGCGTGTGATCGTGCGCCGCGAGCGCGCGCACCCCGGCGCGCAGCTCTCGTTCACCGACCATGACGGGCATCGCTTCCAGGCGATCCTCACCGACCAGCCCGGCGAGATCGCCCCAGTCGAGCGCGAGCACCGCGGTCGCGCAAGAGTCGAGGATCACATCCGCAACGACAAGAACACCGGGCTGCGCAACCTGCCATTCAAAGACTTCGAGCACAACCGCGTCTGGCTCGAGATCGTGCGAATCGCACACGACCTCATCTGTTGGACCCAGCGCCTACTGCTCACCGGCGAGCTCGCCCGCTGCGAGCCCAAGCGGCTGCGCTACCGGCTACTGCACGTCGCCGCCCGCCCCGCATTCCACGCCCGCACAGCAACACTGCGCCTGCAAGCCAGCTGGCCCTGGACCAAAGACCTCGCCAACGCGTTCACCCGTCTCAAAGCACTCCCGCCGCCCACCGCCTGACCCAGACACCTCTCGGCACAAGCACCGCCTGCCGATACACCCAGCAGGATGAGCCTCAGCGACGCGCTCACCGAGGATGTCCCGCCGGGCGTGGAATTTCGGTGACGGTCCGGGTGTGAGTCTCAGACGGTTGCGAGCGTAGCGGTCTCCGGGGGTGTGTGCGTGATGGTTGGCTTGGTGACCTCGCGTTCGACTGTGAGTGCGAGCTTGGCGAGGTCCTTGTGGCCGATGATCCTGCGGAACTGCCGCTCGGCCTCGAGCATCCCGGCAGCGGTCCAGCGCAGGCACATTTCGCCGGATTGCCAGCGCTTGACGTTGCGCGAGGAGCGCCTGACGCACTCGATCATCGACTCGATCGGGTTCGTGGACTGCAGTGTGCGCTTCAGCGCGCCGCGAGCACCCAGACGGGTGACCGTGAGAGTCTCGGCCATACCCTCCTTCAGCGAGGCCGCCGCACCTGGATGCGAGCGCTCCAGCTCACTGGCGAGCGTTCGCAGCTCGCCCAGCGCGCGGTCGTAATCGTCCTTCGCCCAAGCTGAGCGGAGCCGGCGCTTGACAGTCGGACGGTCGCGCTCAGACAGGTGATCGAGCACGTTTCGTTCCTTGTGGCGAATACAGCGCTGGACGGGAGTGCGGGAGCCGAGCACGGCGTCGACGGCTGCTCTGAGCGCCTTGGAGCCGTCGAGCACGACGAGCACGCCCTGCTCGACATCCAGTCCTCGCTCGATCAGATCCGCGAGCAGCGCGGCGGCGACCGTCTTGTTCTCGGTGGAGCCGTCCCACAGGCCGAGCGGGAGCTTCACGCCGTCGGTGGTGATCCCAAGCGCGACGACGTTGGTGTGGCCCTTCAGCTCGATCCCGTCGAGCATCAGCACCGCCAGACGGACGTCGTCCAGGCGCCGCCCCATCAGCTCGGCAAGCGTCTCGGCAGTGCGCGCCACGAACGTGCGCGAGATAGAACTCTTTGACATCGAGCGCGCTTTCGCCTCGATCCGCTCGCCGACCGGCTCCTGCGTGCGGGCGAAGCGCCTCGCAGAGACGCCGGCGAGCATCCGCTCCAACACCACCCGAGAAAGCGCGTCGCGCGAAGCGAAGTGCTCGTATGTACCCAACGGCAGCTCGCTGCCGCCGTCCTTGCTGCGCACCCTCGGACGCTTGACCGAGACGCGCCGCCCGCCGAGCGTCACCTCGCCCTCATCAGAGCCGTGACGGTAGGCAACGCGCTCGGGTCGTGCTTACCCCTCGGCCCGCACACCTCCTCGACCTCGCTGGCCATCAGCTCATGCATCACGCCGAGCCCGACGCCCACGCTCAACGCGAGTAAGCCTTCCTTCGCGGCGCCCACCAACTCCCCGAGTGTCCGCTGCACACGCTCGGGCAGCATGTGCTCCCCTGCCACGGCCGTCGTCGTGACGACCTCCTCGACCTGTACGTTCTTCATGGCGGCTCCTCCTGGTCTCGATGGACTTGAACACCCCGAACGCTCGCAACACGAGCGGACGAGGCCGGAGGACCGCCACCTCAATTTCTACGCCAGACGGGACATGCTCCGCTCACCATCACCATCCCGGGACTGGCGCTACTCGCAGTGCTCGCAATCCCCCGCGAGCCCCGCCCAACACGCCGCCCATGGCTGACAACACGTCCCCCCCGACGCACACAACTCGCAATCGCCTTCAGCGCACTCCTGATCATCGCGATCACACACGCAACCACCTAAACACCCACACAACCACACCTACTGAAAGATCCGGGCTAGTGTCGTGAGTCGTTAGTTGCTAGGCGGTTTGTGGTATTGTTGTGGGATGAACGCATCTCGTGTTGGGCGGCGTGGGCCGCAGGCGGTGCCGGTGGTGCTCGGTGATGCTGAGCGTCGGACGTTGGAAGGGTGGGCGCGGCGGCGGTCTTCGGCTCAGGCGCTGGCGTTGCGGGCGCGGATCGCGCTCGGCGCGGCCGATGGGCAGAGCAATACGGAGTTGGCTGAGCGGCTTGGGTCGACGCGGATGACGGTCGCCAAGTGGCGTGGACGGTTTGTCCGCGATCGCGTGGATGGACTGTTGGATGAGCCGCGGCCGGGGAAACCGCGAACGATCGGCGATGAGAAGGTCGATGAAGTCATCACAAAGACGTTGGAGAGCAAGCCAAAGGACGCGACGCACTGGTCAACACGGTCCATGGCCGCGGAGGTCGGGCTCTCACAGACGGCGGTCTCGCGGATCTGGCGGGCATTTGGTTTGCAACCCCACCGTGTGGAGTCCTTCAAGCTCTCAACGGACCCGTTGTTCGTGGACAAGGTCCGCGACGTTGTTGGGCTTTACATCGATCCGCCGGAGCGAGCACTGGTCTTGTGTGTCGATGAGAAGTCCCAAATCCAGGCACTTGATCGCAGTCAGCCGATCCTGCCGATGCTCCCAGGGGTACCCGAGCGCGCTACCCACGATTACAAGCGCTCCGGCACATCAAGCCTGTTCGCGGCGCTGGACATCGCCTCCGGGAAGGTCATCGGCTCACTGCACGCTCGCCACCGCACGATCGAGTTCAAGAAGTTCCTCAACCAGATAGACGCAACGGTCCCCGCCGACTTGGACGTTCACCTGATCCTCGACAACTACACGACCCACAAGACAAAGGCGATTCAGCGCTGGCTGCTCGCGCACCCACGGTTCCATTTGCACTTCACCCCGACCGGCGCGTCCTGGCTGAATCTCGTAGAGCGCTGGTTCGCGGAGCTGACCAACAAGAAGCTGCGCCGTGGCGCACACCGCTCGGTGCGCGAACTCAACAAGGACATCCGCGACTGGATCGCCCACTGGAACGAGAACCCCCGCCCATACATCTGGACAAAGACCGCGGAGCAGATTTTCGACAGCCTCACCCGATACTACCAACGAATCAACGACTCAGGACACTAGAACTCACCTAAGCGCACACCACCACGACCGAGGACCAGCCAAGCCACCCATCGATACCGACACGCTCACCGCTGCCCGAAAACACGCCCACCAAGGCCTCCGAGAAGAAACCCGCCGCCCACCACGCCAACGAACACCAACAAGACACCCAAAAACCACACCAACAGCATCAACCACCCCCATCAGACAGTCACGCAGTGGATCCAGGCTAAGATCCCCCGGGATGCAGGCGAGAGCCGGTCTCTGTCCGGCGCGCGTGCCACCAGGCACCTCCTCGTGTGTGTATCAGGAACCCCTCGAGACGGTTCTGCCTGGCCCACAGCTTCGCTTCGATGCTATCGAGCTGGCGCCGGCGCTCGCGTGCGAGTTCCAGCTGGCGTTCGACGTGCCCGAGCGCCTCCGCCGCGAACTCTCCCTGCTCCTTCGGGTCCACGCTGTTCGCGAATCGCCGGTGCACGAGGCGAAGCGCGTCCTCGGCCTCGAGCATGCCGCGGGCCGTCTCCTCTGCCGGGCCGAGCACCTCCCTCAGCTGTGGGACCGTCTCCCCGAGGGCCGCTTCGACTGCGCCCTCGTCCGCAGGCGCCGTCTGGGTGAGGTGAGGCTCTGTCTCACGCGCTTGCATGGACGGCCCCCTGACCTGTTGCCGGCTGGGCCCCCGAGAGCGCGGCGGAAGACGGCAGTCCTCGCTCGGCATCGATGTGCACGATCAGCACAGGAACGGGGCTGTGGTGCAGCACGTAGTGGCTCACACTGCCAAGCAGCACTGAGCGCACCGCGCCGCGCCCTCGGGAGCCCATCACCACGAGGTCGTGCGTGCCCTCCCTGATCTGGTGGATGAGCGCGTGCCTCACCGGCTCGCTGCTCAGCACGGTGCTGAGCGACACTCGATCGGGAACCTGCCGGGCGGCCGTTCGCAGGATGGTCTCGGTCTCGGCAGTGGCGTCGCGCGCGAGCGTTGCCGCCACTCCGCCGCCTGCCCCGATGTAGGCGCCGGCGGGAGGCGTTACGACGGCACTGAAGAGCGTCAATCGACTGTGCTCTGACTCGGCCAGGTCGATCGCTTGCGTGAGCGCCTGATCCGAGTCCGGTGAGCCGTCGATCGCAACAAGGATGTTGCGGAACATGGTGTGCTCCTTTCTCGATGTGGAGCTTGTCGCACCCTCGTTGAGATTTATAGCAGAAAGCTATATAGTTTGCAATATGACTAAGGCGAATAGGTCCTCACAGGCAGCGCGGGTAGGTCAAGTCGACTACGTCGCCGAGCATCTGCTCTCGCGTGCCGCCGTCCTTGTGCGCCTGCTCGTCAAGCAGGTGCGCAGCAGCGAGATCTCCCGCACCGAAATGGAGGTCTTGAGCATCCTCACCGAAGGGCCACGAAAGATCACAGAACTCACCGAACTCGCGGGGATAGCGCAGCCCACGATGACGCTGCTCGGCAAACGCCTACAGGAGAAAGGATGGGTCCGGCGAGACGGACTGCCAGAGGACGGACGCGTGGTCATGATCAGCCTCACCACAACAGGCAGCACGGCACAAGAGAGGTTCCGCGCCCAGTTCCTGGCTGCTTTGAGAGCTGACTTGCAGGAGCTGTCAGACCAACAGCTCGAAGAGCTGTCAGCCGCGACGGAGACCCTCAGCTCGTTCGTGGATGACCTACGGCAACGGGCCGGAAGATGACCCAACTCGACCGATGGGGTCGAAGCCCTCGGTAGTCGGAACCCCGCATCGCATCCCCGGTCCTCCCGGCGCACCGGCGGAGCGTAAGCTCGATCAAATGTCGCTGCGCTCCTCTGGACCCCGACGCTCAGAATCCGCCGAGTCCTACCTACGTCAAACGCGCGCGGCCGCTGCGCTCGCGCTGCTCGCCCTGGCGGTGGCGATAGCGTCCGAACAGTTCGCCGAGCACCTCTGGATGCGTCGCCCGCTCCTTGCCGGCCTTGCGTCCAGCGCGATCGTCGTGATGCTGTCGGTGGCGGTCGTGAACGAGGCGCTTGAGATCCGCAGACGTCGACGCTGGAGGGTCCTCGCGCAGTACGTAATGCTCGAGCTGGTCCGCGATGCGCGCATGGTCTGGACGGCGGTGGTAGAGCTGGCTGGCCTGATGCCGGACGACGCGAACCCACCGCGGCGATCGACGCAGCCGCCCTCGTAGTGCGCGACACGCCGCTCCTGACCAAAGCCGTTCACGGCCTCCTCACCGATGCCGATCGGCGCAGAGTTCTACGAGACCACGTTGTGCGACTGGTGGTTCACAACGACGAGGTGCTGGGACGATGGGCCGCTGTGATGCTCAACACCGACGCCTACGCAGAGGTGGTGGACCGTCACGTGGAGCTGGCCGGAAGCCTTGCCTGGCTGGGAAGCCTGCTCGACCAGTACGAGCCAAGCGATGGGGACCATCTGCGCCGGCACAGGGCTCGAAGCAACCCTGCCGTCCAGATCACGGGTGACATGGACGATGACCGCCTCGCCCAGAGGCTTGTCGCGATCACTCAGCTCGCCGAGCAGCTCGACAGGGGAACCCTTTACCTCGCCATGAAGATCGTGCCAGTCGCATGGTGGGAAGCACGTCTCGGCACGACCGCGCACGTAGGCGAGGGCGTCCCCGAATCGGAGGTTGTCCGAGACCTCGTAGAACTTTGAATGGCGGTCCTCCCGCCTCGTCCGCTCCGGTTGGGAGCGTTCGGGGCGCTAACCAAGTCCGAGAGGACAGGAGGAACCGCCATGAAGAAGAGGTATCTGGCCCGCAGGTCGTCACGGCCTCGGAGGCCGCCGGGAGTTCGCTCCCACCGCAAATCCAGGAGGCGCTCGGCGAGTTCGTCGGGGCAGCGAGGGAGGGGTTGCTCGCGCTGAGCGTCGGCGTCGGGCTCGGTGTTGTGCATGAGCTGATGGAGCTCGAGGTGACTGAGGTTCGTCGGACCGAAGGGGAAGCACAATCCGGGTTGTGTCGCGAAGCGCCACGGCCACGAGGAAGGGTCGATGACGTTGGGCGGCCGGTGCGTGAAGGTCGACCGGCCGCGTGTGCGGAGCGCCGACGACGAGCGGGAGCTGCCGCTCGCGACATACGGGCACTTCGCCGATCGCGACCCGCTCACGAGGGCGGTGATGGACCGGATGCTCGCCGGCGTCTCCACGCGCCGGTTCGTGGACGTGGGCGAGCCAGTTGGCGAGGAGGTCAAGCAGACCAGCACATCGACGGGGAAGAGCACGGTCTCGGAGGTGTTCATCGAGTGCACGCGTACCGCGCTCGGCGAGCTGATGGGCCGGCGGCTGGAGGACGTGCGCGTGGCGGTGATGATGCTCGATGGGTTGGAGATCGCCGGTCGCACGCACATCGTCGCGCTCGGAATCTCGACCGAGGGCGTGAAGATCCCGCTCGGGCTGTGGGAGGGGTCGACCGAGAATGCCACGCTCGCCCGGACGCTCCTGGCCGATCTCGTGGACCGCGGCCTGGACCCTGAGCAGGCGATCCTGTTCGTCATCGACGGCGGCAAGGCGATCCGCCGGGCGATCAAGGACGTGTTCGGTGAGCGTGCGCTGGTGCATCGGTGTCACAGGCACAAGGAGCGCAACGTCTGCGACCTGCTGCCCGAACGCGACCGACCCGCCGTCCTGGCGAAGATCCGCGGCGCGTGGGCGCTCAAGGAACCCGGATCTCGCCGAGCAGCGCCTCGAGCTCCTGGCTTCAGAGCTTGAGCGCACCTGGCCCGACGCCGCCGCCTCTCTGCGCGAGGGTATGCCCGAGACGCTGACGCTGATGCGGCTCGGGATCGGCAGCCAGCTCGCCAAGGCGCTCTGCTCCACGAACCCGTGCGAGAGCATGATCGAGATCGTCCGCCGCACCCAGCGCAACGTGAAGCGCTGGCAGGACGGCGATATGCGCAAGCGCTGGACCGCCGCCGGGATGCTCGTCGCCGAGCAGCAGTTCCGGCGGATCATCGGCTACCGCGACCTCGCCGCGCTCGTGGCCGCGATTGAACGCCACGAAGCACGAGCCACCCTCCCAATCCCCGCCGACGCCGTTCACGCCGAGGTACCACAAACCGTTACTGTCTGACCGTCAAATCCCCGGAGGCCGCTCTCAAAGTTCCACGACGATCCGGACATCCTCCCGAATCGAATGGTCGCGGGCGGCGGCCCAGTCCCGCACGGTCGTAGGCGCCGGCCAGGGCGGTTGATTGAGGGCGGACTCGATCGGGGTCTTCCCCGCTTGGGTCTCGCCTCTTTGCCTGGGTGGGCCGATAGCCTTTGTCGCGACGCTGGAAGGGTGGCAGAGCGGTTGAATGCACCGGTCTTGAAAACCGGCAGGCGGGCAATCCCCGTCTCGGGGGTTCGAATCCCCCCCCTTCCGTCCTGTTGCGCTCGGACATGCTGGATGTGTGTTTTGGGGGGATGCTGGACGACATCGATCCACTACGAGCTGCAACCACGCCTGCCGCGGGCGATCGCTTCGAGAGCGGGAGCGCTGCCTCGGCGTTGCGCACCCGCTAACGTGTGTCCTCCCATGAGGATCCCTGCGTTCCGTGCGCCGTTTAGACCGTCGAGGGCAGCCTGATGATGTACATGGGTGGCGCACCGTCATCCCCTGCGGGCCCGGCGCAGGAGGGCGACGCGCTGCGCCCAGCGCCCACGGTCGCGCTGCCGCGCGCGTTGCAGATGGCGCGCTTTACGCAGCGCCAGATCGAGTTCGTGTTCCGCGCGCGGCGCGAGCTTGGCGAAGTTTTCCACATGGAGGCGGGCATCGCGGGTGGCGCGGTGGTGACCAGCCATCCCGATCACGTGCGCTCTCTGTTCACCGCCAAGCCCGAGCACGTGCCTTCGCTGACGGCCGAGTCTCCGCTGCTGCCGATCGTGGGCCCCAACTCGGTGCTGACCGCCAATGGCGCGCGGCACTTGCGTCAGCGCAAGCTGCTGCTGCCGCCGTTCCATGGCGACGCGATCGAGCGCTACACGCAGATGATCGCCGCTGCGACCGAGCGCGAGCTGGACCGCTGGCCGCTTGGTAAGCCGTTCGCGCTCGCCCCGCGCATGCAGGCGATCACGCTCGACGTGATCATGTCGGGCATCTTCGGCATCGATGACCGTCCGGCGCGCGGGACGCCCGAGCGGCGGTTGCGCGCGACGATCAAATACCTGACCTCCCTGTCGACGTCGGTGTTCGCGCAGCTGGCCGAGCTTGTCAGCGCCGGCCGGCGGGAGCCTGTCGGTCTCGTGCGCCGCGCGGTCGGCGTGCTCGACGACGCCACCTACCCGATCATCGCCGCGCGCCGGCGTGTCGGGGACCTCGACGAGCGCGGTGACATCCTTTCGCTGCTGCTGCGCGCGCGGACCGAGGAGGGCGAGCTGCTCACCGATCGTGAACTGCGTGACGAGCTGCTGACGTTGGTGCTGGCCGGCTTCGAGACGACCGCCAACTCGCTGGCGTGGACGTGGGAGCGCCTGCTGCGCACCCCGCACGCCCATGCGCGTCTGCGCGAGGCGGTGCGCTTGGGCGAGCAGGCCGCCGAGCACGTCGAGGCCACGATCGTCGAGGGTATGCGCTCGCGCCCGGTGATCCCCATCATCGGGCGTCGTGTAACGGTGCCGTGGCGTCTTGGCGAGTATGTGCTGCCCGCCGGCTCCGCGATCAGCATGAGCATTCTGCTGCTGCACCACCGCGAGGACCTCTACCCCGATCCGTTTGCCTTCCAGCCCGAGCGTTGGCTCGAGCGCAAACCGGGCACCTACGAGTGGATCCCCTTCGGTGGCGGCACCCGCCGTTGCCTGGGCGCGGCGCTGGCGATGGCCGAGCAGCGCGTCGTGCTCGAGGCGATGGCGCGGCGCCTGGACCTCGAAGCCGATCGTCCCGAGCCCGAGCACGCGTTGCACCGCAACGTAACGATGATCCCCGCGCGCGGCGCTCGCGCCGTGCTGCGCGCGCGGGTATAGAGCGACACGCTGCCGTCTACGCGCATGCGCGTAGCAGCACGCTTAGTTTCAGTCCTGCGACTCCTCGGCTGGCCCGACTGCGAAGACGATGTGCCGGCGCGCGACGGCCAGGAAGGGGTGGCTCTCCACCGCGCCGCCCTCCAGCGACTCGACGGTTACGTCGGTGAGCGTCAGGAAGTCGCGCTCGGAGGCATTCAGCACGTCTGAGACGCGGCTGCGATAGCCCTCGCGCGAAAGCCGCAGCAGCCCTTCGATGCGGTGCCGGTCTGTCTCGACCCGGATGCGCTCCTGGCGGTGCTCCATGCGCCGTTACCCGATGCGCTCGGGCACACGCGCCGGCAGTCCTGCGCGCGCGATTGGCGCCAGCGGGCCGTCGAGGGCGGTGGGGCGGTTGCGCTCTTCGCGCACGATGTAAAGCGGGCGGTGCTTGACCTCGTCGTAGATACGCCCCACGTACTCGCCGATCACGCCGAGCGCGATCAGCTGGATCCCGCCGAGCAGCAGGATCGCGATCGTGAGCGACCCGAAGCCCGGCAGGTAGGAGCCCGCGAAGTGCAGCACGGCGACGACGGGGATCGCGATGAACGCGACACCTGCCGAGAAGATGCCGATGTAGGTCGCGAGCTGCAGTGGCAGGTGCGAGAAGGATGCGATCGCGTCGAGTGAGAAACGCAGCATCTTGCGCAGCGTGTACTTCGTCTCGCCCGCGTGGCGCGCGTCGCGCTCGTAGGGCACGGCGGTCTGGGTGAAACCGACCCACACCGTCATCCCGCGCAGGAAGCGCGAGCGCTCGGTCATCGTCAGCAGCGCGTCCAGCGCGCGGCGATCCAGCAGGCGGAAGTCGCCGGAGTTGGGCTCGAGGTCGACTTGGGCGAGCTTGTCGAAGAGCTTGTAGAACCATGACGCCGTCGCGAGCTTGAACACGGTCTCGCCTTCGCGTTGCTTGCGCACGGCGTAAACGACGTCCGAGCCCTCCTCCCAGCGCGCCACCATCGTCGGGATCAGCTCGGGTGGGTCCTGCAGGTCGGCGTCGATCATCGCCACGACGTCCCCTGCCGCGTGCTCGAGGCCTGCCGTCAATGCGGCCTGATGACCGAAGTTGCGGGACAGATGGATGACGCGCACGCGCGGGTCGGCTGCCGCGAGACGGTCGAGGATCGCCGGCGTGGCGTCGGCGCTGCCGTCGTTGACGAGCACCAGCTCGAACGTGTAGTCAGCGACCGCTGCGCACGTGCGGCGCACGAACGCCTCGACCAGCTCCTCCTCGTTGAACACGGGCGCTACCACGCTGAGCAGAGTGGGGTTGCGAGGAGAAGGGGAGGCCGGCATGGTCGTAACGAGGTGCAAACGCCTGAAGGCTTGTGCACCGTGAAGAGTAGTGGCCTGCGCCACAAGCTGCGCTAAGGGCGGGCTAAGAACGGTGTATTGCAAACCCGCTGCTCGATCGGATTAACGGAGGCATAACGTCGTGCTGCTCGTCGATCGCGCTGTCATCCCCGCCGGTAGTGCATCCTTTTGGGGATGTCCGCCACACGCTCAGACCGGCTGCTGCTCGCGACTCAGTTCGTGAAGTTCGGGATCGTCGGTGTCTCGAACACGCTGATCGCGTTCGCCGTCTACACGCTGCTGTTGAAGGCCTTCGGCGTCTGGTACATCGCCGCTTCCGCGGTCGGCTTTCTCGTTGGTGCCGCCAACGGCTTTTGGTGGAACCGCCGCTGGACCTTCCGCGAGCACGTCGGCGACGCGCTGACGCCTGTGCGCTGGTTCGTCGTGCAGGGCTGCGGATTGGTGCTCAATCTGGCGCTCGTCTACCTGTTCGTCGAGCACGTCGGTCTGGACAAGCTGCTCGGCCAGGCGTGCGCGATCGTGTTCGTCACGCTCAGCACGTTCTTCGTCAACCGCGCGTGGACGTTTCGCATGCATCCTTCGACGCAGCGCCCCTGATCGGGGGCAGCAGGGCTGCGCGGCGTGCTCGGGATCGAGACGTCTCCGGGGTCGAGCGTCTTTGTGTGGTGGGGGAGCGCGCCTGTGGGCGCGCTGGAGGGAGAGATGCGCCTGGACAGGCCCGCCGCCGCGCCGTCAGCGCAGCAGGGCCAACAGCGACAGGCCGGCCGGGATGTGCCCACCGCGTGCGATCGCCGCCGCCTCGAGGTTCAGCGGCTGCTGCAGCAGCCAGTTCAGCGGCGCCGGCGGCACCCAGAGGTCGAGGCTCGACTCGGTTGCTTTGGCGTGCACCCTGTCGAGCGCGCGCAGCGCGATCGCGACGGGCAGCAGCAGCGAGTTGAAATAGGTGGTGCGGGTGAACTGCCAGCCCGCGTCGTTCGCGGCGGCGAGCAGCATCGTGCGGTTGTAGCGGCGGTGATGGTGGTTGATCTCGTCGTGGCGGCTCCACAGCCACTGGTAGGCGGGCACCGTCACCACGAGCACCCCGCCGGGGGCGACGACGCGGCGCAGCTCGCGCAGCGCCCCGCGGTCGTCGGCGAGGTGCTCGATCACGTCCAGGCAGACCGCCAGCTCGAAGCTGTCCGCGGCGAACGGGAGCTGCGCGATCGAACCCTCGACCACCTCGCCCACGCGCCGCTCGCGGGCGAGCGCGAGGCTCGCCGGCGAAAGCTCGATGCCAGTCACCTCGCCGTGGCGCGCCAGCTCGACCATGTTGCGTCCGCTGCCGCAGCCCGCGTCGAGAATGCGTGCGCGTGCAGGCAGTCGCAGCCGCTCGATCACGCCGTCCAGCACGTGGCGCCGCCCGCGATACCACCAGTGGCGGTCCTCGACGCGGTGGGTCTGCAGCTCGTAGTCGCGATTCACTGCGCACCATCTTTTCCGAAAGTCGCGTCCGATGCCGTGCGCCTCGTCCCGCACGGCGCCGCGGCCGTCCCGGCTGAGCGAACCCCATCCCCATCCAAAAAATCTCTCAAGTGAGCCCTTGATAAAAGATTTGCCATGCCATAAAATGGACTCATGGTGGACCAAGACATCGTGCGCTCGCCGGCGGTCGAGGACTACTGCAAGGCGATCTTCACGCTCGAAGCCCGCAGCGCGGAGCCCGTTTCCACGAACGCGCTCGCCGAGCGCCTTGCGATCACACCCGGCTCGGTGTCGGCGATGCTGCGCAAGCTCGGCGAGCTCGACCTGATTGCGCACGTGCCGTATCACGGGGTGCGCCTCACCGAGCAAGGGCGCCGGATCGCGCTCGAGGTTATCCGCCATCACCGCCTGCTCGAGCTGTTCCTCGCCGAGACATTGCAGATGCCGTGGGATCGCGTGCACGCCGAGGCGGAGGTGCTGGAGCACGTGATCTCCGAGGAGCTGGAGCGGCTGATCGCCGACAAGCTCGGCGATCCCGCGATCGACCCGCACGGCGACCCGATCCCCAGCGCCGACCTGCAGTTGAGCGAGCCCGACACGCGCAGCCTCGACAGCCTGCAGCCCGGCGCTCGCGGCTGCTTCGTGCGCATCTCGGACTCCGACCCCGAGATGCTTCGCTACCTTTCCGAGCGCGGCATCTCTCCCGGCGCCAGCCTGCAGGTGATCGAGCGCCAGCCCTTTGGCGGGCCGTTGCTCGTCAGCTTTGCCGGGCACGAGCACGCGATCGGCGGCCTGCTCGCGCGTGCGATGCGCGTCGAACTGGATGCGGACTGCGCTGCAACCACGACGACGGCGCTCGCCGCGCCGGCGACAGCGCCCGCGGCCGCATCCGCCACGCCCATGGGCGCGCGGCCGCGAGGCCGCATCACCGGCGGCACTGCCGCTGCCGCGCGTGACACGGACAGCAAAGATGAGACGACGCTCGCGGGCTCACGCACGGAGTCGGCGTCGTGAGTGCCCAGTCCACCACGCAGGTCGCGACTCCTCTCGACGGGCTCCTTGCGCCGAGCCCGCTCGAGCGGCTGCTCGAGCGTGGCCGCGCACGCGCGACGTTGGCGATGCTCGGCCCCGCGTTCGTCGCCGCGGTGGCGTACGTCGACCCCGGCAACTTTGCCACCAACATCGAAGGCGGCGCGCGCTTCGGCTACGAGCTTCTGTGGGTCGTGCTGCTGGCGAACCTGATGGCGATGCTGATCCAGTACCTCTCCGCCAAGCTCGGCATCGTCACCGACCACAGCCTGCCCGAGCTGTTTCGCGCCCGCTACCCGCGTGCGCTGTCGTGGGGCATGTGGGTGCAGGCCGAGATCATGGCGATGGCGACCGACGTCGCCGAGTTCGTCGGCGCCGCGCTCGGGTTGAACCTGCTGTTCGGCGTGCCGCTGTTCACCGCCGGACTGATGACCGGCGCGATCGCCTTCGCGATCCTCGACCTGCGGCGTCGCGGGCACCGTGGCTTCGAGCTTGCGATCAGCGCGCTGCTAGGTGTGATCTTCCTGGGCTTTCTCTACGAGACGCTGCGCATCGGGCCCTCGGCGCGCGCTTCGCTGCACGGCCTGGTGCCGCACCTCGCCGGTGGCGACAGCGTCTACCTGGCGGTCGGCATCATCGGCGCGACCGTGATGCCGCACGTCATCTACCTGCACTCCGCGCTGACCAATGGCCGCACCCCCGTGCGCGACGAGCGCGAGCGCTCGCGCGTGCTGCGCTTCGAGCGGCTCGACGTGATCGTGGCGCTCGGGCTCGCCGGGCTGGTCAACCTCGCAATGCTCGCCGTCGCCGCCAAGCTCTTCCACGCCACCGGGCACACCGGTGTGAGCACGATCGCCGACGCGCACAGCTTGCTCACCCGGCTCGTCGGCGGCGGTGCCGCGCTCGCATTCTCGTTCGCGCTGCTCGCCTCGGGCGCCTCCTCCTCGAGCGTCGGTACCTACGCCGGCCAGGTCGTAATGCGCGGCTTCGTCGGCCTCAACATCCCGTTGTTCGCGCGTCGCCTGATCACGATGGCGCCCGCCATCGCGGTGCTCGCAACCGGACTCGATCCCACCGCCATACTCATCCTCAGCCAGGTCGTGCTCTCCTTCGGCATCCCCTTCGCGCTGATCCCCCTCGTGCTGCTCACCAGCCGCGCCGACGTCATGGGCGAGCACGTCAACCACCCGCTCACCGCCCTGCTCGCGGCCGCGCTGGCCGCGCTGATCGTCGCGCTGAACGTCTTTTTGATCGTCCAGCAGCTCTCGTCCTAGTGGGACTTTCCGGGTGCTTGTGCTGGCCGGTGGTTGAACGGTGGCTGGCAGTGTGTGGGTTTCGGCTTGCGTGCTGGGTTTGTGGGCTGTTGTGGGCTGGCTGTGGGGGCAGATTTGGCGTGTGTCCTAAAAGAATGGGTCGTTTTGAGGGCCGGTTGCGGTTGAAGATCCCTGCGATCACTCGCTTCTGGCGGCCGTCCCGTCCGATGGCGGCTATGTGGTATGACGTAAATGGCGAGTCTCACGAAGAAGATCGTGAACGGGCGCTCCGTACTACTATCTTGCGCGAGACGGCGAGGGTTGGTGGCCGCTCGAAGGTGGTGCGCACGGCCTATCTGGGGCGCGCGGAGGACATCGAGGCGCGCTTGAGGGACCGCGGCCAGGGTAGCCGCGGGCGGTCGTGGTTGCGGAGCTTCGGCGCGGCGCGGCGGCGTTGAAGGTCTGCGCGGGAGTTCGATGTGGCGGGGGCGGTCGACCGGGCGCTCGGGGGGCGCGGGGCGATGCCGTCGGTCGGCGAGATGATCATGCTGGCGGCGATCAACCGCGCTGTGTGCTCCGCGCTCCAAGCGCCAGCTCGCTGACTGGTATCGGCGCACGGCGTGCTCGCAAGGCTGTTGCCGTCGGGCGGCGTGCGCTCTCCTCGCAGCGCTTCTGGGACGCGATGGACGCGCTCTCGGATGAGGCGCGATCGCCAAGGCCGAGACCGAGATCGTCGCCGCGCGCCATCGAGCGTTATGAGATCGAGCTGCGCCGCACTGATCTACGACACCACGAACTTCGCCACGTTCATCGACTCGGGCAACGCCGCCAACACGATCGCCCAGCGCGGGCATGCCAAGGGCGGCCGCCACGATCTGCGTCTGATCGGCCTGGCGCTGTGCGTGGCCTTGGACGCGAACATCCCGCTCTGCCACCAGCCGCCCTATGAGGGCAACCGCTACGACTCAAGCCAGTTCCTCGAGGCGATCAAGCCTGATCCGCTCTCGCCTGGCGCAACTGGGGCTCACCGCGCAGGAACTCGCTCAGCTGACGCTGTCTACGACAAGGGCAACAACTCCAAGGCAAACCAGCCGCTCGCGGACGAGCTTCGCTCGGCTGGTCGGCTTGCTCTCCCCGTCCCATCACCCCGACCTGCTCGACATTCCGCTCGAGCGTTTCAGCGACGATCGAGGGGATGTCTGGCACGCTCGCCCACCGCACCACAAGGAGATCTACGGGCAAGAGCGTACGATCGTCGTCTCATACTCCAGCGCTTCGCCGCTAAGCAGCAGCGCAGCTTCCATAGACACTCTCCAAGGCAGCACCGCGAACTCGACGAGCTGAAGGGCGTCGTGCAGCGCGGCCGCCATCGCATGGACGAGCGCGCCCTCAGCGAGCGGACCCGGAAGATCCTGAAACGGCGCTGGCTCAAAGACGTCATCACGATCGAGCACGACCTCGCCGCGCAGCGCCTTCAGCTACCACACCGACCAGGCCGAGATCGATCGGATCGCCGAGCGCGAGTGGGGCAGACGGACCATCTTCACCGGCCGCCACGAGTGGACCGACCAGGAGATCATCGCCGCCTACCGCGCCCAAGCCAAGGGCGAGCACAGCTTCCGCCAGATGAAGGACCGCGAGTTCGCGAGCTTCTCCCCAGCCTTCCACTGGACCGACCAGAAGCTCAGAGTGCACGCCTTCTACTGCACGCTGGCGCTGATGATCGTCTCGCTGATCGAGCGCCAGATCCGCCAAGCCGAGTATCGAGCAAAACGATCTACCGCTCGGATCAAAGCTCGCGATGCGCCTGCCCTCAGAGATCGACGAGGTGACGCTGATCTATCCACCGGCCGGCGGACGCCAAGGCCGACCACACGTGCGCACCACACTCGCGGAGATGGACGACACCCAACGACAGCTATACAACGGACAGCTATACAACGCGCTCGAACTCCAGACACTCGCTCCCAGCCAGCATTAGGTCACACACCACCCCCCACCCCCAAACCCCCACCCCACCAAGAAAAACAGACAATCAACGACCCCCGACACGGAAAGTCCCGCTAGAGGGTGGCGCAGCCGGCCGTAGGCCGGCGAGCCGGGCCCCCTCTTCATCGGATCAGGGTGGCGCAGCCGGCCATAGGCCGGCGAGCCGGGCCTCCTCACGGCCTCTGGGCCGCCTCCACCCCGACGACGCTCGCCGCCGGGTGGAGGCAGGCGTGGTGCCTCAGCGTCGGTGGTGGGGATGGCGGTGATGGTGACGAGCCCGGTGGGGCGTCACGACGAGGTTCTGCGCGATGATCGTCACGCGGTGTCCGCCGTTCAGCTCGAGCACAGCCAGGTGCACCGGCAGATGGCCAAAGTGCGCGAGCAGCCGCCGACCGGAGCCGTTCAGACCGATCACGATCGTGACCTGCTCGCCTGCGGGGATCGTCAACTTCGACGCACCGACCGTCACCTTCTGGTTGCGCGCCTTGCGGCGGTGGTGGCGCGCAGCCACCGCGATCGGTCGCCCGCCGCGCTTTCTGAGCAATGTGGTCAGCGTCGATTCGACTTCGCAGCTGGTCCCCGCCGTTCCGACGCATGCGAGCGTGAGCTTCACCTCGCCGTTGGCTCCGCTCACAACGCCCACCTGATGGACGTGCGCGGCCGGGGGCGTAGGGGGCGTGTAGGTCACGGCGATCGAACGCGACGCCGTCAGGCCTGCCTGATCGGTCGCCACGGCCGTGATCGTGTTCGCTCCCGCGGCGAGTGCGACGCTTGTCGACCATTCACCGTGAGCGCCGACAGCGACCGCGTGGCCGCCGACTGCCAGCGAGGACAGCGCACCCGTGTCGGAGGCCGTGCCTGACACCGTCACGTTCGGCGAAGACACCGTCGTGCCGCTCGCCGGCGAGGCGATCGTCAGCGACGGCAACAGCCCCGCCAGCGCTTCGTCCGCCAGGGCTTCCACTTCTGCGAGCGCGAACGCCTGCACGAAGGCCATCCGCAGCGTGTACGTCCCGCTCGCCGGAACCGTCGCCTGGTAGGGCATCTCGAACTCGCTGTAATTCTTGCTTTTTTCGTGGCTGCCGGCTGCGAAGCTCAACGGTTCGCCGGGCACGCGGTCGTACACGATTGCGCCCAGCGGGTGCTTGCCGTCGCCCGCCGATTCGGTGGCCGCGTTCTCCTTGTAGTAGATCGCGCTCGCGCCTTTCGGAAGACCCACGAGCTGGCCGCCGGCCGTCGCGGTGAAGCCGCTCGTGCCAGGGAACCGGTAGGCGCCGCCTTCTTTTTCGTTGGCGTAGAACGACTGGTCATAGAGCGCGTTCAGGGTGTGCGCTGCGCCGTTGGTCGAACTCCAGTTGTCGGTCATGAGCGCAACCTGATCGGCATGGCTGGTCTGCCACACGCGTTCGAGCTGCACCCCCGTCGAGACGAATTCTTTGCAGCTTGCTGTCGTCGGCGGGTAGACTGCCGGTTCGGGCGCGCACCTCACGATTGGATCGGTCTCATGGACCGTGCCCAGCCCGCCTGCCGCGGTGAATTCCTTGCTTACCTTCAGCTGCGGGGCGCCCGGGAGCGTGGCTTTGAACTCTTCCTCAACCCGCCCTGCGCCGGTCGGGTCGTAGGCGTCAGTGCCATCGACCTGCAGCTCTGGGCGGGTTGCCGCTCCTTCGGCGACCGGCGCTTCCTTGTAGAGGGCACCATTGCAGTAGAAGAGCGATTCGCTTCGCGCCAGCGTGTTCGGCGCGAACAGGTGCGAGTACAGGCCGCACTCGCCTGCCGCTTCGATGTCGAAGTAGCTCGACAGCGTGCTCAATTCGAAGGCGTAATCGGCGAAGTTACCATTCGATTCAAAAAGTTCAAACGCAGACCCCGCGATGTGAGGACCCTGAAACGGGTCTCCCGCTTCTTCGGCAGCCGAGCCCGGCGGATGGGGTTCGGTGTTGCCGGCCGGCACTGCCCGCAACACGCAGGGCCCCGTGCGCAGCGCTTCGGTGTTGACTTCCACCGAGAACGCGTTCGCGGTTGGCGTCACGTTTTCTGCGAACGTCGAGTATTCGTTGGGTCCCACGCCGTAGTAGCAACGCACGTCGATGTTTCCGCTGCCCGTCGTCGTGCCGCTCACGGTGAACGCGTGCTGCAGCGGCGGCGCTGTTTCGTCGAACAGCGCGTACGTCGGATTGCTCGGCGAGGTGATCCGCGAGGATTCGACGGCCGCGCTCGCCGTCGCGACCGGGCCGCCGATCAACGCCAGCAGCACGAGCACGCCGGCGAGTATCGCCCCGCGTGCAGGTTTTGTCAGCACAATGAGCCTCCTGGGTCTAAGCATCGTTACGACCGGCGCGCACACAACCGCCGGCGGTTGCGTGTTTACAGACACCGCGCGCCGTCCGTAGTTGCGGCGATCCACCTTCGCCGTGCGCGACCCTCTGTCATTGATGCGCCATCCTCGCGTTGCCATTGGCCTGCTGGCGCCGGCACTCCAGTCGGCGCGCCGGCGACGCGATGGCCGACCCTCCGCGATAGCCGACCCCGCCGCGCTGCCGCCGCCGCTTCGCGTTGGCTGTCCCTCCGCTCTGCCGCTCTCGGTGCTGCCCCGTGCGGCCCGTCCCCCTCCACGCACGTGCCCCTGCCGCCAGTCGCTCGCGCCTGCGCTACAACTGGAGGCGATGGCGCCTGCTTCGCGCTCCTCGACGGGTCTGACCGTCGCGGTCACCGGTCCCACCGGCGAGATCGGCCAAGCGGTCGTCGCGGCACTCGAGCGCTCGCGCGATGTGGCGCACGTACGGGGCATGGCGCGTCGCGCCTTCGACCCGCGGCGGCACGGCTGGCGCAAGACCTCCTACACGCGCGGCGACGTGCTCGACCGTAACGCCGTCGCACGTCTCGTCGCGGGCGCCAACGTCGTCGTGCACCTGGCCTTCCTCATCATCGGCGGTGCGCGCGAGAGCGCGCAAATCAACCTGGACGGCTCGCGCAACGTCTTCGAGGCCGCCGTCGCCGCCCGTGTGCAGCGCGTCGTCTACGCCTCGTCGGTCGCCGCCTACGGCTTTCATCGCGACAACCCCCAACCGCTCACCGAGGATGTCCCCGCGCGCGGCAGCGACGAGCACTACTACTCCGCGCAAAAGGCCGCCAGCGAGCAGCTGCTTGCCGACGTCCTCGCCGGCAGCGGCACCGCGGCGTATGTCTTTCGCCCCTGCATCGTCGCCGGACGCGATGCGCCGCTACTGATCGACAGCCTGCCCTACACGCAGCTCTCCGAGCGCCTGCCTGCGCCCGTGCTGCGCCTGCTCGACGGCGTGCCGATCCTCGAGCCCGTGCTGCCCGATCCCGGCGTGCATTTCCAGCTCGTCCATCACGACGACGTCGCGACCGCGATGCGCGCTGCCGTGCTCGGCCGCGGTGTGCCCGGCGTCTACAACCTCGCCGGTCCCGGCGCGCTCACCGTCGCCCAGCTGGCGCGCGAGCTGGGCTGGTATTCGATCCCCGTGCCCGAACTCGCACTCGACGCCGCCGCCGAGATGGTCGCCCGTCTGGGCTTCCTGCCCGCCCAGGCCCAATGGATCGCAGCTTTCCGCGAGCCCGTCATGATGGACGTCCGCAAGGCCCGCCGCGAGCTGCGCTGGCGTCCCGCGCACGACGCGCTCAGCACCCTGCGCGAGACGATCACCGCCGCGCGGGCCGAGCGGCTGATCAGGTGAGGGGGCTCACACACCGCGCCACCGTACCAATGGCTGCACGAACCCAACGGCTGCAAAGACCAGATGCACGGTCCCGAGCGGGACCACGGATGGGCCCTTTGGGCTTGTTCATAAATGAGTCGGCAGGTTGACTGGTGGTCGGGTCGGATATTGGGGTGTGGTTGACGGGGCGGCGATCGGTGTGAAGTTTCGTTTGCTGGCGGGTGAGTTGAATGAGCGGCAGCGGCGGCTGTGGGCTGTTGCGGAGGCGCGGGCGGCAGGGTGTGGTGGGATCGCCGGGACGGCGTGGGCGACGGGGATGGCGGTCGGCACGATCCGGCGGGGCATCGCCGAGCTTGAGCGCGGCGAGTCGATCGGGGCGGGGCGGGTCCGTAAGGCGGGCGGTGGACGCAAGCCGCTGTCGGAGACCGGTCCCAAGCTGTTGGGCGATCTCGAGCGTCTGGTGGACGAGGACCGTCGGGGTGATCCGGAGTCGTTGTTGTTGTGGACCTCGAAGAGCGTGCGGTATCTCGCTGGCGGGTTGCGCGAGTTCGGGCATCGGGTCGAGTACGTGACGGTCGCGAAGTTGTTGCGGTCGTTGGGGTACAGCCTGCAGGCGAACGTGAAGACCAGGGAGGGGCACCAGCATCCCGATCGTGATCTGCAGTTCCGGCGGATCAACACGACCTGCCTCCAAGCACTGGAGGATCAGCAGCCGATCATCTCGATCGACTGCAAGAAGAAGGAGCTGGTCGGCGATTTCAAGAACGGCGGGCGGGAATGGCGTCCCAAGGGCTGTCCCGAACTGGTGCGCGTGCACGACTTCAAGGACAGCAGCTCGGCAAGGCGATCCCCTACGGCGTTTATGACATCGCCACCGATCAGGGCTGGGTGAACGTCGGGGTCGATCACGACACCGCGCAGTTCGCGGTCAACTCGATCCGCGGCTGGTGGGAGCACCTCGGCCACACTCGCTACCCGAACGCTACCCGCCTGCAGATCACCGCTGACTGTGGCGGGTCCAACGGCAACCGCACCCGCCTGTGGAAGGTCGAGCTGCAGACGCTCGCGCAGGAGACCGGCCTTGAAATCCATGTCTGCCACCTGCCGCCCGGGACCAGCAAGTGGAACCGGATCGAGCACCGCTTGTTCTCATACATCACGATGAACTGGCGCGGCAAGCCACTCGTCTCGCTAGAGACGATCATCAACCCCATCGGCGCGACCAAGACCAGCACGGGACTCGAGGTCTACGCCCGTCTCGACAACGGCGAATACCCCGGCCAAGCTCCGCGTCAGTGACGCCGAGCTGGCCGCCGTCAACCTCCACCGGGAGGCGTTCCACCCCGAGTGGAACTACAGCATCAAACCACGAAGTTAATTATGAACAAGCCCTAATTGCTCGGCTGGTTTGGTGATCTTGCGATCATTAACGGGGAGGCGCGAACAGCGCGCGATCGTCAATCACGACGGAGGTAAAGCTGACGAGCTACCGCATGAAGATCACCCTGTCGGCCCAAAGTGGCCAGCTAGAGGCCCTCACCGAACAGCGCGGAGAACCAGCGTCGCGTGTGGCAGCGCAGATAGCCACGTGCAACTCGCCGACTACAGCTGAGAACTCTGCCAAGAGGGCGGCAGCGTCACCCGAGCATGGCAGCCCGGCGCGCCGCCAGTCCTCCGCCAAAGGCAGCTCTGCGTCGTATGGCTACTCGCCGAATGATCCGGCGCTCCGACAACGAGCGCGGCAGTTTTGGTTCAGCCGTTTATCCGGGGCAAGTAGCTACAGTAAGCATGACCGCGATATCACAGCGATCCAGCGGGCGACCTTATCCGCATCGACGAGTTCGGCTGAGCCATCCGGCGATTCGCGGCCATGACAAGGAAGGAGACTCATGAAGACGATGACATGTAAGCAACTGGGTGGACCATGTGATTTCCGCATCATGGAAACACCGCGGATGAGGTCATAAGGGCGCAGGACCAACATCTAAAGGATGTGGTTGCAGGGGGTGATGCAACGCACGAAAGAGCGCTCTCAATCCGTCAGCGCGACACGTCATTGTTTTGGCGGTCAACGAGGAGAGGAGTGTTGCGGTGGCGAGAGCGCGAAGGGTGTATTCAGCGGATGAGCGGCAGGAGCTGTGGGAGCGCTGGAGGCAGGGGGAGTCGATCAGCGAGATCGGCAGGGCGCTTGATCGTGCTCCTGGGACGATCTTCTCGACGCTGAAGGAGCATGGCGGGATCGCGCCGCGTGAGCGTCGTCGTAGCCGTCTGGCGTTGACGCTCTCAGAGCGCGAGGAGATCTCCCGCGGTATCGCAGCCGGTGAGTCTGGGCGAGTGTGATAGCCCGTCGTCTGGGGCGCTCTGCGGCGACGATCTGTCGCGAGATCTCAAGGCATGGCGGCAGGGCTCGCTACCGCGCCGCCGATGCGGATCGGCGGGCATGGCGCACGCCAAACGTCCGCAGCAGTGCAAGCTCGTGCTGGATGGTGAGCTGCGCGAGCTCGTCGCGAACAAGCTCGCCGAGGATTGGTCGCCGGAGCAGATTGCTGGCTGGCTGAAGCTCGAACGTGGCGAGGATCACACTGGCAGGGTGTCGCACGAGACGATCTACCGGACGTTGTTCATTCAGGCACGCGGTGCGCTCAAGCGGGAGCTGATCGAGCACCTGCGCCACGCCGGCTCAGTACGGCGGCCGAAAGCCGCTCCCGGCCAGAACGTCGGACAGGGACAGATACGAGATGCGGTCTCGATCTCGGAGCGTCCAGCAGAGGTCGAGGACCGCGCGGTCCCTGGACATTGGGAGGGCGATCTTCTCGCAGGCGCTCAGAACACCCATGTCGCGACACTCGTCGAGCGCCACTCGCGCTTCCTCTTGCTCGTCCGCGTCGAGGGCAAGGACACCCGGTCCGTCGTCGGCGCTCTGACCCGCCAAATGAAGGTGCTGCCCGAGCAGCTACGCCGCTCGCTGACATGGGACCGTGGCACCGAGCTTGCACACCACACGAATTTCACCGTAGCCACGGACCTGAAGGTCTACTTCTGCGATCCCCAGAGCCCGTGGCAGCGCGGCTCGAACGAGAATACCAACGGGCTGCTACGCCAATACCTGCCGAAAGGCACGAACCTCTCACAGTTCACACAACGACAGCTCGACGAGATCGCGCACAAGCTGAACACGCGACCCAGAGAAACACTCGGCTTTCATACACCAGCAGCTACTCTACAAGCAGCGTTGCGTTGACGAGTTGAGGCCATACAGTAAGTGCTTTGAAGGAGATGAAGGGCAGGTGGAAGCATCCCATTTCAGGAATGGGGTGGTACAGGGAGGTCAAGCGTGACTTTGCCGCTCTGCCCGACGACTGACGAGTGCTTCGCATCGAGGTATGTGGAGAGGAAAGTGACTTCGACAATCAGCCCGCCGTCCGGGCGCGGTTGTGCGTTTAGCGTGGCAGCGTGGGCGGTGGCGATCGCATCGATGATCGCGAGGCCGAGTCCGTTGCCGCTTGCGTGGGTGGTGCGGGTTCCGTGAAGGCGCTGGAACGGTTGCAACAGGCGTGGCACCTCCTCAGGAGGGATCGTCGGACCGCTGTTTGCGACCATTAGGAATGCATACTGATGACGGACGCCGGTCGTGATCTCGACGTGTCCCTGGGAGATGTTGTGGCGGATGGCGTTGTCGAGCAGGTTGGCGATCAGGCGCTCCAGCAGCCGCGGATCGCCAGCCGTTGGCGCTGTGGTCAACGTTGCACGGACATCGAGGCCGAGGTTTGTGGTCTCCGAGTTCCGCGTCATCAGGACTTGGGTGGCGATGGTGGCGAGGTCGATGTGCTCGCGGCGCTCCAATCCCGCTTGACCGCGCGTGAGTGCCAGCAGCCCATCGATCATCTGCTCCAGGTGCTGCTCAGAGGCAAGCACCCGCTCGTGGGCTGCACGCAGCGAGGTGAGGTTGGCGTCCGGGTCGGCGAGCGCGACCTGGATCAGAGCTCGCTGGCGGGTCAGCGGCGCGCGCAGCTCGTGCGAGGCGTTGGCGACGAACTGACGCTGCGCCTCGAACGCAGCATCGAGCCGCCCAAATAGGTCATCGAGGGTGTCCCCGAGTTCCTTGAGCTCGTCCTGCGGACCGTCGAGGGCCAGGCGCTCGTGCAAGCTGGTGGAGGAGATTCTTCGGGCCGTGCGGGTGATGGTCCGGATGGGTCGCAGCATCCTGCCGGCAACGAGCCAGCCGGCGAGGAGGGCTAGTACAGCCACGATCGCCAGGGCGATTCCCGAGTTGACCAGGAGCTCGTGCGAGTCGGCGGCTCGCTGTGCGGCTTGGGCGGGCCCCACTTGTGCCAGTTGATGCACGGCGCCTGCCAACTGATGCTGGCCCTGTGTCAGCTGATGCTGGGCCTGCGTTATCTGATGCTGTACCCGTCCCAGCAGAGTCGGCACACCGACTATCAGTCGAGGCCGAGCCTGTGTCAGCTCGTATTGAGCCTGTCCTAGCTCCCGCTGAGCCTGTGTCAGCTGACGCGGATGCTCGATAACGACGGATTGACCCGGAGGCAGACCCGGTTCAGGCGGAAGCGGAAGCTTGAGATGCTGGATGGCGGCAGTGTGAGGGACCTTCGGTAGGTGTGGCGCTCTGTATTCGGTGGCCCGCTCAAAAAGAACGTAGGTGACTGCGACCAACGCGACGCCGGAGAGGAGGAAGAGACCGCCGTAGAGAGCGGTGAGACGCAGCCGGGCGGTGCGGCGAGGCAGTTGCAGCCACGAGGATGGCGCAAGTCGGGCGGCGCCCATCACTGCTCTCCGATGCGGTAGCCAGCCTTCGCGAAGGTTTGGATTATTGGTGGATCACCAAGCTTGGCGCGCAGCCGGCTCATGGTGATCCTCACGGCGCCTGTGAATGGGTCGACGTTCTCGTCCCATACGCGTTCGAGCAGCTCCTCTGCCGAGACCACCCGGCCCTGCGCGGCGAGCAGCAGCTCCAGCACCCCGAACTCCTTGGGTGTCAGCTGCAGATCACGCCCAGAGCGCTGTGCGCGGCGCTTGGCCGTATCGAGTACGACGTCACCGTGCTCCAGCACTGGCGGGACGCTCGGCTGCGCTCGCCGCGCAAGGGCACCGATGCGCGCCATCAACACGGGGAAGTCAAACGGCTTTCCCAGGTAGTCGTCCGCGCCGAGCCCCAGCCCATCGACCAGGTCGTCATTTGCCGCTGCGCCGGTCAGCATCAGCACGCGGCTGCGCCCACCGGCTGCGACCAGCTTGGCGCATACCTCATCGCCGTGGAGTGCGGGAAGGTCGCGGTCGAGCACGATCACGTCGTAATCATTGACCAGCGCTCGTGCCAGGCCGGCCTCGCCGTCGAAGGCGACATCGACAGCCATCCGCGCGTGGCGCAGGCCGGTGGCCACCGTTGCGGCCAGCTCCTCGTCGTCCTCGATCACAAGTACCCGCATCTGTAACTCCGTGTGGTCAAGGTAGCGCCGCGGTGTTTCAACGCTGTTTCGCCGGCTGCGGCCGAAATGAATCGCTGCCTGCCTCGCGGCGTGAAACAACGCTGAAACAACCGACCGCGTAGAACTGGGTTCCAGACGGAGCGAAAACCCGAATAGCACACCATGAAGGAGAACCCGAGTGCCGCACAGCGTCTATACGAAGGGGCTCACCCCGCCGCGAGCCCGGCTGCTTACCGTCGCGGCCCTCCTGTGCGGGGTGCTGGTGGCAGGATGCGGGGGAGGCTCTCCTAGCTCGACGGGCGGGGCGAGCACCTCGGTGTCTGCGGCGGGCGCCGTCGAATCGGGGGTCGCGTTCTCCAGGTGCATCCGCTCGCACGGGGTGCCGAACTTCGCCGACCCGAAGGTCAGTGGCCAAACGGTCCGGATGGGCTCGCCGAGAACCATAGAGTCGCCCGCGTTCCAGTCCGCCTTGCGTTCGTGCCAGCGCTTGCTGCCGAAGGGCGCTCCGAGTTCCGAAGCCTCGTCCTCTCAGGCACAGGCGCGGATGCTCGAGGTATCCGCATGTATGCGCAAGCACGGGATTTCGGGGTTCCCCGATCCGAGCACCTCGCCTCCATCGAACGCGGCCGGCAACAGCGCGCTCATCGGCAGCGGTGGGTACTACCTCGCGATCCCGAAGTCGATCGACACGCACTCGCCGGCGTTCGAGCAGGCGGCGGCCGCGTGCAAGTTTGGGCCGGGGCGGTGAGCCCCGATCCGGGAGAGGACGCAGCCTCGAAGCAGCCCCCGACAGAGACCCGATGCCGCACAGACTCCATACCAACAGGCTCACCCAGTCGCGAGCGCGGCTGCTCGCCGCCGCAGCAGTCCTGAGCGTCGTGCTGGCCCTCGCCGGTTGCGGCGGCTCGTCCCCCAGCCCTGGGGTCGCGCACCTCTCCTCGACGAAGGGCGCCGCGTCGGCAAGCTCGGAAAGCGGCGGCGCGTCGTCTGAAAGCAAGGCGAGCCCCGAACAGGTGGGGCTTGCGTTCGCCAAGTGCATGCGCGCAAGCGGCGTGCCCGACTTCCCAGACCCGAAGGCCGGCGGGGGCTTCCTCTTCCACGGGAGTCCCGGGCTCATCGCATCGCCCGCGTTCAGGGCGGCGCAGGCGAAGTGCCAAAAGCTCATGCCGGGCGGCGGACCGCCTGGTCCCGGCTCGACGACGAACCCCTCCCCACAGACGCTGGCGAGGTTTCTGGGGATCTCGCGGTGCATGCGCCAGCACAATGTTCCCCAGTTCCCCGATCCTCGGACCTCGGTCCCGTCCAACCCGTTCGGCTCTGGCGGCGCCGGCGTGATAAGCGATATCGAGGGAGTGATCCTGATATTCCCGAGTTCGATCGACCAGCAGTCGTCGGCGTTTACGCGGGCGTCGGCCGCGTGCGCATTCCCGCTGCACAACCACTGATCGAAAGGGGGGCAACCCGTGGCCCCGGTCGGGCGAGTTCATCGAGCATCCGCCTGCCGTCCCATTCGCGCTGTCAGCGGCGCAGCGGCTGTCAGTAGCCGGCCGGGGATCGTTTGCCGTGACTGCGTGGGACGAGGAAGTGCACCTCCACCTCGAGGCCCCCGTTTGGCTTTGCTCGGACGGTGACGGTCGCTTGGTGAGCGGTGGCGATGGCGTGGACGATCGACAGGCCGAGGCCGTGCCCGTCGTGATGGCCGATGCGGGCTCCGTGAAGCCGCTGGAAAGGCGCGCACAGGCGCTCCAGCTCCTGCTCCGCGATCACCGGGCCGTCGTTGGCCACCGACAGCACCGCTGCTCCCGCGGTGGTCGCAGTGCTCACATCGATGCGCCCGCCCGCGGTGTTGTGGCGGATCGCGTTGTCGAGGAGGTTCGCGGCCAGGCGTTCGAGCAGCGGGGGGCTGCCCTCGGTGGGGGCGTGCTCGAGCGTGGTGTGCAGCCGTAGTCCGCGATGCTCGATCTCCGCACGGCGGGGGGCGAGCACATCATTCGTCAGCGCCGCCAGCTCGACCGGCTCCCGGCGGTCCAGGCCGCGCTCGCCGCTTGCCAAGTTGAGCAGGGCCTCGATCAGATCCTCCAGTTGCTGCTCGGAGGCCAGCACGCGCTCGTGGGCGGCGCGCAGCGAGTCAAGACTCGCATTCGGGTCGGCGAGCGCCAGTTGCGCCAGCGTCTTCAGCCGGGCGAGCGGGGTGCGCAGCTCATGCGAGGCGTTTGCGACGAACTGGCGCTGGGATTGGAAGGAGGCCTCGAGCCGTCCCAGCAGCCCGTCGAAGGTGTCTCCCAGCTCCTTGAACTCGTCGTCGGGGCCGGTGAGCGCAAGCCGCCGGTGCAGGTCCGTGGCCGAGATCTCTCGTGCTGCGCTCGTGATCGTGCTCAGCGGGCGCAGCACGCGTCCCGCTACCAGCCATCCAAGCCCCATCGACACGGCCGCCATCACCGCCAGCGCGATCACCGACACGACCGCGAGCACGCGCAGGTCGGCACCGTGCTGGCCGGGATCGAACACCCGCACTGAGACTTCGCCAGAGTGTCCGCGCAGTGTTCGCCGCACAACCTGTTCGCCGGGCCCGGGGAGCCCTACGGGAGGGATGGGGGAGGACTTGGCACTCGACTGGGAGTGCCCGAACTGGATTGGGGCGGCCTGCGAATAGACGCCATGAGTGCGCGAGACGACGGCGTAGGTAATCGCCAGCAGCGCCGCGCCCGAGATGAAGAACAAGCCACCGTAGAGCAGCGCCAGGTGCAGACGGATCGTGCGCCGCGGTAGTGGCAGCCGCCGCGCGGGCCGGGTCAGTCGGCGGCCGAGGCCCACGGCGTTCACTCAGATTCGGTAGCCGGCCTTGGTGACCGTCTCGATCAGCGGCGGCTCCCCGAGCTTTGAGCGCAGGCGGCTGACGGTGATCTTGACGGCGTTTGTGAACGGGTCGGCAGCCTCGTCCCATACCCGTGCCAAGAGTCCTCGGCCGACACGCACCGCCCCTGTGAGGCGAGCAGCAGCTCCAGCACCCCGAACTCCTTCGGCGCCAGCTCGATCTCCCTTCCTGCCCGAGACACACGATGCTGTGCCGAGTTGAGCACCAGGTCCTCGCGGCGCAGCAGCGGTGGGATCGCGGGCTGGGCGCGGCGCGCCAAGGCGCCGATGCGCGCCACCAGCACCGGGAAGTCAAACGGCTTGGTCAGGTAGTCATCCGCGCCCAGAGCGAGCCCGTCGACTAGATCGTCCACCATCCCTGCGGCGGTGAGCATCAGCACGCGACTGCGACATTCGTCTCTGACGAGCTTCGCGCACAGCTCGTCGCCGTGCATACCGGGTAGGTCGCGGTCGAGCACGATCACGTCGTAGTCATTGACGCGCGCGGTCGTGAGCCCGGCGGGGCCGTCCAGCGCGACGTCCACTGCCATGCCTGTTTGGCGCAGCCCGAATGCCACGGCCTCGGCCATCTCCCGGTCGTCCTCGATCACGAGCACCCGCACGCTCACGAGGTTAGCCCCGGGCGGTTTCGGCGCAGTTTCGCCCACGACCGATACGTTCCCGAAACCGCCGATGTCGTAGAAGCAGCCAGCACCACCGTACGAGCTTGAGAAGGAGACGACATGCGGGGCCACACGAGAACCATCGGCGAGCGAGGCACAACGACAGTCCGCCTGCGACGAGCGGTCTATGCGGGCGGCGCGCTCCTAGCCGTGGGGGCGCTCCTCGCCGGGTGCGGCGGCTCATCTCCGAACGGGGGAGTGGCGAGCCTGGACTCGCACGCGTCGAGTTCACACACCTCGACCGGTTCCGCCGCCGCCAGCGAAGGCCACGAATCCTCGCCCGGCAGCCAAGCGACCGCGTATGCCGCCTGCATGCACGAGCACGGGCTCCCCAACTTCCCCGAGCCCCAGGTCAGCGAACACGGCAGCGAAGTCAGCGTCAAGATGGCGGTCCCGGTGAGCGTCGGGCGCAATCCCAAGTTCAAGGCCGCCCAGCAAGCCTGCCGCAAGCTCTTGCCCGGTGGTGGCCCCCACAGCGAAGCGGCGTTGACGCCGGCGCAGCAGGAGCAGTATCTGAAGGCGGCGGCGTGCATCCGCTCGCACGGCGTACCCGACTTCCCCGACCCGACGTTCTCCGGGGGCGGGGTGCACATCGAACATCAGAACCTCAACGAGAGTTCGCCGGCGTTCAAGACGGCGGTGCACGCCTGCGAATCGTTGATCCCCGGGGAGGTGCACGGCGGGTCTGGCCACGTGCAGGAAGCGGCACCAGGGCAATGACAGGCATTGTTCACGAAGCTCCTCGTTTTCCTATCAGCCAATTCTCAGGTTCCCCCAGATGCGTCAGCGTCACTCGCGGGGCCCCTCACCAAAGCCGCTGTGGCCCGCTTCGCCGCAAGACATTAGACCGTGGATCTGGGACCCGTTGCCGCGGAGAGCGAAACAAGGACGAAACAACCCACCGCGTAGAACCCGATCCGGGAGATGACGCAAAGCCCCCGGAGCAGACCTGAAGGAGACCGCCAGATGCCGCACAGCATCCATACCAACAGACTCCCACCGCGAACGCGCCGGCTCGCCGCCGAAAGCTGAGCACGATGTCAGCCAGCCAGGTGACGGAGCCATCAAACCTCGACCCGCCGGGAGGTCGCGCCCGCCGGAGGGTGCTCGCGGGGGTGGGGCTGGTGCTGGTGGTGGCCGTCGTGGTGGTGATCGCCACGGACCCGTTTGGCGGCCCGGGGAAATCCACCGGCGGTGTCGCTGACAACACGAGCGCCGTCTCGCTGACGACGGTGAAACGGCAGTCGCTCTCACAGCAGACGCAGGTGAGCGGCACGCTCGGCTACGCGGGCTCGTCGAGTATCCGTGTGCCGTCTGGGACCGCACCTTCTGCTGTCCAGCAGGCCGGCCAGCAGGTCACGAGCGCCGAAGCGATGCTGGCGGCGGCCCGGGCGACGCTGGCCTCCGATACGCGTGCGCTCGCGGGCGACCAGGCGACGCTGACGGCGGCGCACGGGAAGGAGCAGGTCGATTGCGCCGGCGAGGCGGCCGCGGAAGCGGCCTCTGCCAGCTCCTCGCCTTCAAGCGAAAACGGCGACTCACCGGGTGGTGGCGGAGGTTCGAACTCGTGCGCGAGTGACGTGCAGGCCGTCTCCTCAGCCCAGCAGAACGCCACCGGCACCGCAACCAAGGTCACCGCGGACCGCACCCAAGTCTCCTCGGCCGAAAAACAGCTCGCGAGCGCGCAATCCAACTTGTCCACGGCGCGTTTCTCGGCCGCGCTCTACGGTCAGGGCTCGACGTTCACGAAGCTGCCCTCGGTCGGTCAGGTCATCAGGCGTGGGGAGAGCTTGTATGAGATCGGTGGTCAGCCGGTGCTGCTGCTGTACGGCTCGGTGCAGCCGACGCGGGCGTTCACCTTGGGGATGTCCCCGGGGCACGATGTCGCCGAACTGAACGCGAACCTGCAGGTGCTCGGCTACGGGCAGGGGCTGGCAGGCGACGAATTCACCGCCGCCACCGCGGCCGCCATTCGCGCAATGCAGTACGCGCACGGCGCCTCGGCCACCGGCGAGCTGCTGCTGGGGTCGGTCGTGTTCCACCCCGGGCCGGTGCGCGTCACGAGCGTGACCCCCACGGTCGGCGCTACGGTCATGCCCGGGCCGGTGCTCGCCATCACCTCGACCGCCCGACAGGTCAAGGTCGCGCTCGACGCCTCCGAGCAGGGGAGCGTGAAGGTCGGCGATCAGGTCACGATCACCTTGCCGGACAACCAGACCACGCCGGGGAAGATTACCTACGTCTCCAGCGTCGCCACCACCCCGTCCAGCTCTGGCCACGGCGGCGAAGAAGAAAGCGCTCCCACCGTCGAAGTCGACGCCACCCCCACGGACCCGGCGGCGACGGGCCACCTCGACCAGGCGCCCGTGAACGTCGAGATCACCACCGAAAGCGTCGAGGGCGTGATGGCGGTGCCCGTCGACGCGCTGCTCGCGCTCGCCGGCGGTGGCTATGCGGTGGAGGTCGCCGAAGGTCGCGTGCATCGCCTCGTGGCCGTCACCGTTGGCCTGTTCGACGACGCCGAAGGTGTCGTGCAGGTGAGCGGCCAAAGGCTGTCCGCCGGCCAGCGCGTGGTGGTACCAGCGACATCATGAGCGAGCAGCCAACAAGCTTCTCCTATGCGGACGGCGTCGAGGCGCCGGCGGTGCTGGAGCTTGATGCAGTCAGCAAGGTCTACGGCGCTGAGCCGCCGGTGTACGCGCTGCGGGAAGTGAGCTTCGCGGTGGCAGAGGGTGAGCTGGTGGCGATCGTCGGCCCGTCGGGTTCGGGTAAGACGACGCTGTTGCATGTGATGGGCACGCTCGAGCGCCCGAGTTCGGGAGTGGTTTCGATCACGGGCCTGGACGCGGCGGGTCTCGCCGATCGCGAGCTCGCCACGTTGCGTGCCACGCGTATCGGGTTCGTCTTTCAGCAGTTCTTCCTGGCAGAGCACTCGACAGCTCTTGAGAATGTCGCCGAAGGACTGCTGTATGCCGGGGCGGGTGTGGCGGAGCGGCGCGAGCGGGCGGCTCAGACGCTCGCCCGGGTGGGGCTCGCCGAGCGTGCTCACTTCCGTCCTAGCAAGCTCTCCGGTGGCGAGCGTCAAAGGGTCGCGATCGCTCGTGCGCTGGTTGGTCGCCCGGCGATCGTGCTGGCCGATGAGCCCACGGGGAACCTCGACAGCTCGTCCGGTGAAGCGATCCTCGGGCTCCTTCAAGAGCTGAATGCCGATGGCGCGACGATCCTCGTGATCACCCACGACCACGATCTCGCCGCTCGCCTACCACGACAGGTGCAGATGCTCGACGGGCAGATCGTGAACGACACCGCCGCTCTGGGAGCGCTCAGCCGATGATCGCGCAAGGTGCCAGCCGGCCGCCTCGCCGGGGGCTGCGCCAAGGCGGCCGCCGCGCGGCGCTCGCGCTCCTGCTCGCTGTCGGCCTGGGCGCCTGGGCGGGCGCGACCGCTGGCGCTCCGGCCTTTGCCTCGGTCGAAAAGGGCGGGGAAGGCGGCGGCTCGCCCGGTGAAAGCGCCTCCACGTCCAACTGCCCCACGTCCAACCCCCCGAACCAGCTAGCGCTCGTCGCGGGCACGCCGCAGACCACCACGCTCGAGGCCCCCTTTGCGAGCGGACTGCAAGTCGCGCTCTCCAACAGCGACGGCTGCGCGGTCACAGGCGCCGCTGGCATCCCGGTCACGTTCGGCGCACCGGCCGCCGGCGCCAGCGGGCGCTTCTCCGCCAGCAACTCCAACACCGCCACGGTCGGCGCCGACGCGTCCGGCACCGCCGCCGCGCCGACGTTCACCGCCAACGGCACCGCCGGCAGCTACACCGTCACCGCCAACTCGCAGTACGGCTCCGTCTCGTTCTCATTGACGAATACCGCCGCCGGCGTCCCGGCGCAGCTCACCGCGATCCCAGCCAAGCACACCTCCGCCAGGGTCGCCAGCCGCTACCCCGAGCCGCTGCGGGTAAAGGTCCTGGACGCGAGCGGCAACCCGGTCGCCGGTGCCACCGTCACGTTCACGCTAGGCACCGCCCGCGCTCGCGCATGTGGTGTTGCCGCCGCAGCCAGCGCCAGCTTCGCCGGCGGCGGAACCCAGGCCACCGCCACCACTGAAGCAAGCGGACTAGCCACCTCACCCGCCCTCACCGCGAACACGGCCGCCGGCTCGTTCATCGCCACCGCCTCGGTCTCAAGCGGCGGCGGGGGCGGGAGTGAAGGCGCCGGCAAAGCCGGGGCACCCGCCGTCACGCCGGTCAGCTTCTCGCTGTCAAATCTCGCCGGCAAGCCCACCAAGATCGCCCCCGGCGTTGGCTCCACGCAGTCCACCCTCACGGGAGTTCCCTTCCCGATCCGCCTGGCCGTCACCGTCACCGACGTGGAGAGGAACCCCGTCCCGGACGCACTCGTGACGTTCTCCGCCCCTGCCGCCGGCGCGGGCGGACGCTTCACGGTTCACTCCCGCGACTCCCACCATCATCGCGTCCGCGTCTCTCACCCCGACACGGTCAAGGTAAAGACCGACGCCTGCGGGATCGCCGTTGCACCGGCCTTCACCGCCGGCGACACGCAGGGTGGCTACATCGTCAAGGCGACCGCCGGGCACGCAAGGCCGGCGGCGTTCGCGCTCGTAAACGCAGCACCCGGGCAGTCCTGATGAGCGCGGCCGGGAACCTCGCTCCCAATCTTGTAAACCTAGCCCCCCGAAAGCTGCGCTCGTCCGATCTCGCGCGCGTCGCGAGCGTTGGCTTGCGCACACGTCGGCTACGCGCCGCGCTCTCGGCCCTCGGGATCGCGATCGGCGTCGCCGCGATCGTGGCCGTGCTCGGCCTGTCCTCCTCCAGCCAAGCCGGACTCCTCGAAGAGATCGAACGCCTCGGGACGAACCTCCTGACCGTCACCAACGGCCAGAGCTTCGCCGGCAAGACGGCAGAGCTGCCGCTCGTCGCGCCCGCGATGATCGCCCGCATCAACCCCGTCGAAACGGTCGCCGAAACAGGGAAGGTCAAAGGCAACGTCTACCGCACCCCAATGATCCCCAGCGTCGAAACCAACGCCTTGAGCGTCCAAGCGGCGAGCCTCAGCCTGCCGCACACGCTGGGCATCGACGTCGTGCAGGGCCGCTACCTGAACGCCGCCACCGCCCAGGAGCCCGCCGCGGTGCTCGGCTCCGCCGCCGCTGGGCGACTTGGGATCGACCACCTCTATCCCGGCGAGCGAATCTGGGCCGGCGGGATGTGGCTCTATCTCGTCGGGATTCTCGGCCCGTCGGTGCTCGTACCCGAAATCGAAAGCTCGGTGCTCGTCGGCTTCAGGGCCGCGGAACGCTACCTGCAGTTCAACGGGCACCCCAACACCGTCTACCTGCGCGCCCAGAACAGCCAGGTCGCGGCTGTCCAGTCGGTGCTCGCCGCGACCGCGGACCCGGAAGCGCCCAACGAAGTCAACGTCAGCCAACCCTCGGCGACGCTCACCGCGCGCGCCGACGCCCAAGGCGCCTTCAATGGTCTGTTCCTCGGGCTCGGCGCTGTGGCCCTGCTGGTGGGCGCCGTCGGCGTGGCGAACATCATGGTCATCTCCGTCCTGGAACGCCGCTCAGAGATCGGGCTGCGCCGCGCGCTCGGCGCGACCCGCGGGCAGATCCGCACCCAGTTTCTCTCCGAGGCGATCCTGCTCGCATTGGGTGGCGGGGCCGTCGGTATCGCTGCTGGGGTTCTCGCGACCGCGATCTACGCCTCCACCAAGGGCTGGACGATCGTCATCCCCACCATTGCCTGGGCGGGCGGGTTCGGCGCGGCACTGTTGATCGGCGCGGTTGCCGGGTTGGTGCCTGCGCTGCGCGCCGCGCGGCTGTCACCCACCGAAGCACTACGAACCGTTTGAACATCCTCACCACGAAGCCCCAACCCCAACCAGCTCTCAACACGCCCACCGCCTTCAGGAACCGAACATATGCCAAGCGCCAGGAAACCCACCATGCTCACGGCCACCGCAGCCCTCCTGAGCGTCGCGCTGGCGGTCGCCGGCTGCGGTGGGGGCTCGTCCGCCCCAGGCGTCGCGCATCTCTCCTCCACAAAGAGCGCCTCGCAGGCGCGGCCCGAAGGCGGCGGTACTTCGCCCGAAAGCCCAGCGAGCCTCCAGCAGGCGATGATCGCCTTCGCCAAGTGCATGCGCTCCAACGGTGTGCCCAACTTCCCGGACCCGAACGGGAGCGGCGGGTTCCCGGTGCGTGGTGGATTCGATCCCCATTCGCCCGTGGTCAACGCGGCGCGCGCGAAATGCCGGCAGCTACTGCCTCCCGGCCCCGGCTCGGGCCCCCCGCCCTCGAGGCAGACGTTGGCGAAGTTCCTGAACATTGCGCGGTGCATGCGCCAGCGCGGCATTTCCGACTTCCCCGACCCTCGCACCTCGGCCCCGCCCAACCCGCTCGCGTCCGGCATCCGCGAACTCAGCGACATCGAAGGAGTGATCCTGCTGTTCCCGCGCTCGATCAACGAGCAGTCGCCGGTGTTCACGCAGGCGGCCGCCGCGTGCGCGTTCCCGCTGCACAACCACTGATGAAACCGCGCACAACCCTGCGGCCTGTTCGGCACGTCACCTTTAGCTGAGGCAGGGCAACCAAGCCGATCAGGATCACGCGCGGCGTGTCGTCGACTCCGTCGTAGGCGAGGCGGGCGAGCGTTGCCGTACGCAGGATCTCCTCTCCGGCGTCGAGTTCGGCTTTCAGTTGGGCGGCATTTGCCTGGGTCACTTCGGTCCTCCTTGCCTCCTCATCTCGGCGATCGGCGCCATCTTGTTGGCTTCTCAGCCCCGGGCCGACAGCGATGGCTCGACGACGGCGGTGGGGGTGCTTTTCGGGGGCCAGATCGTCTGCGGCTGCCGCTACCGGGCGTGCCGTGCCCGGGCTCCGGGCGAATCTAGGTGATTGACTTCCGCGCGAGCAGCCGACGACCGTGGAGGATTACGATGCCGCGATCGAGCGGCTTTCTCCGCGCGCGAGGTTGGTCAGAGCAGAAGATCGACGCTCTGCGGCTTTCGAGCTGACCGCGATCACGAACGGTCTCACCACAGCAAACGTGCGTTTGCCGACGGCGGGGTTGCGCGGCAGGTCGTACTCGACGGCGGGCTCGAGGATCTGCTACCCAAGAGGGACCAAATTGGGCTACGATGGCGTCTTACCTCGCGAAAGTCCTGGAAATATGGGCCTTCAGGGCACGTAGCTCAGTGGGAGAGCGCTCGCTTCAGGAGCGAGAGGTCGCTGGCTCGAACCACACGGACCCGCGTCGAAAGCGGTTCCGACCCTGACCAACGGGGTTCCCGTCGAGCACCGCCGCGACGCGAATGAACCGCAAGCAGCCGTCGACGGCCTCGCGCACTTTTGAGATGGCCCTTACCACCGCCACGGGCTCGGCGCTGTGAAACGACGGCTCACCTTGTCGGATAAGATGGTTTGAAAATGCCGAAATAGACGGTTTCAAAGCGCCGATCTGGTAGACTCGGATGGTGGCAAACGTCCCCGGCATCTACCAGCACCGCATCGTGGACGACGAGCTGGACGAGCTCATCACCGACCTCACAGCGATCGCGATCGAGGGCCCCAAGGGTGTCGGGAAGACTCGCACGGCACTGCAGCGAGCGAGGACCGCGCACCGGCTGGACGACCCCTTGCAGTTGGCAGTGGCGCGCGCCGATCCAGCCCGGCTGCTCGAGGGCGAGCGGCCGATCCTGATCGACGAGTGGCAGCGTCTGCCAGAGGTGTGGGATCTCGTGCGCCGCGCGGTAGACGACGGTGCACCGTCGGGGAGCTTCCTACTCACCGGCTCCGCGCTCCCCAACCCGCCACCGACGCACTCGGGCGCCGGTCGCATCGTGACGGTCCGCATGCGCCCGTTCGCGCTCGCCGAGCGCCTGCATTTGGTGAGCGTCAGCCTCTCCGAGCTGCTCACCGGCGCACAGACGCCCATCGTTGGAGAAACCGACGTGTCGCTGACCCACTACGTCGAGGAGCTGCTCGCCTCCGGACTGCCAGGGCTGCGCCCGCTGTCCGAGCGCGCCAGGCGCCGTCAGCTGGACGGCTACATCACCCGGATCGTCGACCGCGACATCGCCGACGACGCCGGCACCGTGATCCGCAACCCCGCGGCGCTGCGACGCTGGATGGCCGCGTTCGCGGCCGCCTCATCGACGACAGCGAGCTTCGAGACGATCCGCGACGCCGCCTCGGCCGGGCATGAGCGAAAGCCCTCCAAGGACGCCACTCAGGCCTACCGAGACGCGCTCACACGCATCTGGGTGCTCGACGAAGTGCCTGCCTGGATCCCAACCAACAATCCCCTCCGCGAGCTCGGGCGAACACCGAAGCACCAGCTCGCCGATCCGGCGCTGTCCGCCCAACTACTCGGTGTCCAAGCCTCGACCCTACTAGCCGGGCAGAGCCCAGGGCCAGCCATCCCCCGCAACGGCACACTGCTGGGTGGGCTGTTCGAGAGCCTCGCAACGCTCAGCATCCGCGTCTACGCCGCACACAGCGAAGCGCATGTCGGGCACCTCAGAACCGCGCGCGGCCGCCACGAGGTCGATCTGATCGTCGAGCGCGCCGACGGCGCAGTCCTCGCCATCGAGGTCAAGCTCGCCCGCAACATCTCAGAGCAGGACGTCAAGCACCTGACGTGGCTCAAGCAAGAATTGGGGGACCGCGTACTCGACCAGGTGCTCATCACCACCGGCCCCACCGCATACCGGCGTCGAGACGGGATCGCCGTCGTCCCACTCGCGCTCCTGGGACCCTAACTTGGCGTGGTCTGTCTCCAGCGGCGAGCGCTCCCGGCGCCGAGCGGTGAACACGTTCCTGACGAGGAGAATCTCCTCAGGTCAGTGATCGAGTCTCAAGGGTTGGCTTGCGCGCCTGGCGATGAGCGAGAGCAGCGTGAGTGCGGCCCGTCCACGTGGTCCGAGGGCGGTGCCTCAGCTGAGCAGTCCGCGGATGTCCTCGGCGGTGAGACTGCTCGCAAACAGATCCCCATCGTCCATCACACCGCCGAACAGGGCCGCCTTGCGGTGCGCGAGCGCGGCGACCTTTTCCTCGATGGTGTCGCGGGCGATCATCCGGTACACGTTTACCGGACGGGTTTGACCGATGCGGTGGGTGCGGTCGATCGCCTGGGCCTCGGTGGCGGGATTCCACCAGGGATCGAGCAGGAAGCAGTAGTCGGCCTCGGTCAGGTTCAGGCCGAAGCCGCCGGCCTTGAGGCTGATCAGGAACACGGGGTCGCTGCCGTCTTTGAAACGTTCGATGACCTTCTCGCGCTTGCGCGTGCGCCCGTCCAGGTAGCAGTAGCCGATGCCCTCGCCGTCCAAGCGCTCGCGCGCCTTTGCGAGAAAGCCGGTGAACTGGCTGAACACGAGCGCGCGGTGACCTCCGCCGACCACATCCTCAAGCTGCTCCACAAGCGTGTCCAGCTTGGCGCACGGCATCCCGTTCTTGCCGTCCTCGACGAGACCGGCGTGCAGGCTCAGCTGGCGCAGCAGCGTGATCGAGCGCAGGATCGTGAACCTGTGACGGTTGATGTCCTCCAGCAGGCCGAGCACCTTCTGGCGCTCGCGCTGAAGGCGCGTCGCGTACAGCTTGCGGTGGCGGGGATGAAGGTCGATCTGCAGCGTCTGTTCCTGCTTGGCAGGCAGATCGGAGGCCACGAGCTCCTTGGTGCGGCGCTTGATCAGCGGCTTGATCCGCCGGCGCAGGCGCGCCAAGCGCTCACCATCGCCAGCGCGCTCGATCGGCCGTGCGTAGCGCTCCGCGAACAGCCTCGGATCGGGGAACAGGCCGGGCGCCGCGATCGACAGCTGCGACCACAGCTCCATCAGGTTGTTCTCCATCGGCGTGCCCGTCATCGCCAGCTTGAACGGAGCGTCCAGCTCGCGCACGCAGCGGTAGGTCTTGGCCTGATGGTTCTTGACGTACTGCGCCTCGTCGAGGATCAGACCGGCCCAGCGCACCGCGTTGTAGGCGTCTATCTCCAGGCGGAAGAGCGTGTACGTCGTCACCACCACGTCTGCCGTCGCGACCTGCTCGATAAGGCGCCCCGACTTGGCGAGCGTGTCGGTCACCGTGTCGACGCGCAGCTCGGGAGCAAAGCGCGCGGCCTCGCTCACCCATCCCGAGACGACGCTGGTGGGGGCGACCACGAGGAACGGGCCGGCGTTGGGGTCGCGCTCGCGCGCGTGGCAGATCAGGGCGAGCACCTGCAGCGTCTTGCCGAGCCCCATGTCGTCGGCGAGGATCCCGCCCAGCTCCAGGTCCCAGAGAGTCGCCAGCCAGCCGAAGCCCTCGCGCTGATATGGACGCAACTTCGCCATCAGCGTCGCGGGCAGCTCGTGCTCGGCGAGCGCGTCGAGCTCGAGCAGCGCGCCAACCTGGCGTCGCCACGCCTGCGCCTGCTCTGTGACCACGCCGAGCGCCGCGAGCTCCGCCCACAGTCCCGCCTGGTAGCGACTGATCCGCAGCGAGCCGGCGGGCTCGTCCGACAGCTCCCTCGCCTCTTCGATCAGGCGCCTCAGCTCCTTTAGCTCATCGGCGAGCAGCGAGAAGTGAGCGCCGTCGTCGAGCAGCATGTGCGACTCGCCGCGCGCGAGCGCCGCGAACACCTCGGCGAACGGCAGCTCGCGCCCCTCCACGGTGATCGTGACACCCAGGTCGAACCAGTCGCGCTCCCCCGCCACCTCCGCCGTGGAGAGGCCGATCGTCAAGGAGTCGCTGACGTCGCGGTAGTCGGCAGGCTCTCCGTCGATCTCGACGGCCACCTCGGGCAGCTCCGCCAGTCGCGGCAACGCCTCGGTCGTGAAGCGCATACTGTCGATGCCCACCAGCGGGACATGCGCCGCGATCGGCGCCCCCTCGCCATCCACCAAGCCAAACCGCTCCAGGCCCGTCTCGACCAGGCGGGCGTTCGCGAGGGTCGCGCGCTCAGCCTCCAGGTCGCGGAACCCCGGGGCCGATCCGTTGCCAGTGAGCGGCGCATACCGCGTGGCCTCGCCGATCCGATACGCCCACTCCCATGCGACCTCGAGCGAGTGACCGGCACCATAGCGCGTCCGCAGCATGAGCTCAGGGGCCGAGATCTCGGGCGGCACGAACGAGCCGTCCGAGGAGCAGATCGTCGCGACGCAGCGCAGCGCCGGACACAGCTCCTGCGCGAAGCGCTCGAACTCGTCTGCCGGGATCGCAAGCGGCTGCCCATCGAGCAGCATCCGCTGAAGTGCAACCGGCGCCGGACGCCGCAGGCACACGAGCCAGAGCCGCCCATGCCCGGACACGTCGCCGCGTGCGGCTTCAACCGAGCCGCGCTCGACACACACGATGCCGTGCCCGCCGGCGCCGATGAACAGCAGGGGCGCCAGCGCGTTCGGATCTTCCTCCTCGACGCGAAGCGCCACGCTAGCGAGCCATGCTTTCGTGCCTGACCGGCTACCTGCCTTTGTGACGTCTATCGTCAGCTCGCCCAGCGCGCGGCGCACCTCGCCGAGCTCCGGACGGGCGTGGATGAGCTTCAGGTCGAGGCGAGCCGCCTCTTCCAGCAGCGACCACAGGCGCGCGCTGTCGCAACCGCCGAGATCGAGCGTCTTCTCGGCTCCGTAACCGTAGTGGTAGGCGGCACGCACCTCGCGCGCCCGAAAGATCGCGTACAACTCGCGCACCAAGTCGAGATGGTCAAGCCGGTGAGCGCCATCGCGCAACTGCCAGGAGTCAAGCCCATCCCACCTCAATGAGCCGTTGATCCAGCCGCCGCGTGCGCCCTGCCGCATCAGCCTTGCCAACAGACGCGGCTGACCGCCATCCGCGAGGCCGCTACCATGCAACGTCAGCTCGATGGCCAGCGGATCGCCGACCGACCGCACCGCAGGCGTGTCGACCAGCGCACGCAACGAGTTCTCCCATGAGCTCGGTTGCTTCAAAGAACTCGGCTGCCCCGTTGGGGCTGGCTGCTCCGGCACTGGGACCCGCGGCACGGCACGCGGCGTCGCCCGTACCGACGCGAAGGCGCTTGGCCGGCGCGCGCCCCGTGCGCCGGCCCCGCTCGCGGCGATCACGATCGCCGCGACGTGCTTGCAGTTGTAGCCCACCGGACACGTGCACTCGCCGTCGCGGAACGTCGGTGGCCGCTCGCCATCCTCAGCAGCCGAGAAGAATGCAGCCGTGTCGTACAGCGCACCGTGGCCGACCACCGAGCCGGTCAACGTCGTCGTATCGGCGTCCCATTCGATCCTGAGCACCCGGTTGCCGCGCGCGTAGCGGTGGCCGCGCTCAAACGACCGCTCCCCGACGACCGCCCCCATCTCAGACAGCTCAATGTCGTTTATGTCGCTGACGGTCGCGAGCACGGCCGCAAGTTAGCGACCACGCCGGACCGACCCGCTCGGGTGCGTCTTCGGCGCTCGTGACGAAGCCGAAAGCTACCGAGGTCGAGCGTTCGCGGGTCCGTCGGGGGTTTCGCGGGTCACCCGCGAAACCCCCGCCCAAATGCGCCCAAATCGGGGTAAAATGGGTCTACGCAGCGGCCGACTCCGCTCGATACACTCAGCGAAACCCCTGGAAACATGGGCCTTCAGGGCACGTAGCTCAGTGGGAGAGCGCTCGCTTCACACGCGAGAGGTCGGTGGTTCGAAACCACCCGTGCCCACTGACCCTCGCTAATCGAACCCGATACGGGGGTTCCGACGACGCCAGCGGATCAATGGGGCTCTGCTCGGCCACGCCCGATACCGGCGTCGACATCAGCGCAAGCCCCGGTGGTGTCGAGACGGAGTGGACTACTCTGGCACGGCCAGGAAGTAGACGGGCTTCAGTGGTAGGCGTCGCCGGTCGGAGTCGGGGAGTCCCTGCATGTGCTGGACCCATAGATCGACGAAGCGCTCGAGGTCGATCAGCTTCAGACGGCGCTTCTCCTGCGAGCGTGCCTCTCGCTCCGCTGGCGAGGAGAAGCCGGCGGCCGAGATGTAGAGGCCCACGTCCTGATCACCGAGGACGGCCATGAAGGCGCGCAGGCTCTCCGCCGAGACCTTCTCGGTGTCTCGGCGCTTGACCTGCACCTTGATTCGCGGGCCGGTAGTCCCGAGTGGGTCGGTGTGCGCGATCAAGTCGATGCCCCCATCCGGGCCGGGCGGGGCGATCCAATCCACGTAGTAACCCATCGCCTTGAGCAGCGCCGCCACAAGGCGCTGGAAGTCATAGGGAGGCATGGTCGTCAGGTAGGCGCGGATCTCAGCCCAGGCGGAGTCCTGCGCCTCCTCCAGCGTCCCGGTGCTCTCGACGGTCTCGCTCGCTTCCTCGACCTCCTCCTGCTCTGGCTGCCGCTCCCTCTCCCACACGCGGTAGCCTCGGACGGCCTCCCGCTCGAAGACCTCCGGGTCGGGGAACGACCGATACGCCCCCTTGCCCGCGTCGGTCAGAGACCAACTGCCGCCGCTCTTGATCAGCCATCCAGCCTTCACCGTTGTGATCGTGGCGAAGCGGATGGTCTTCTCGTAACGTCGTACTGCCGGATTACGGGGATAGGTTTCTTGCTCGAACTCGCTTGGTGGCACCAGCTGCTCGACGGCCTTCAGTACCTGCGCGGCAGGCAGCCCGTCCGCTTTGTCCATCAGCACCTCGAATACGCCGCGCACGAGTTCCCCCCGGCGCCGGCCAGTGATCTCCGCCATCTACCGCTCCTCCGCGCCCATGAGGGCATCATTCCAAAGTCAAGCGCCCGGCAGTTGGATGCCCTGAAAGACGAGCACCTCGGCGAGCTTGTCAAAGTGCGCGTCACGGTGGAGCACAGCGACGCCGCCGTGCTCCGCGGCTGCCGCGGCGATCAGCGCGTCGGTGACGGGCACGCGATGGTAGCCGTCGCCGCGCTCGGCCAGTTCTCCGAAGGCACTCATCGCAGCATTGGCGACGACGCGATCGTTGCGCAGGATTCGCAGCGCGTCGAACTCGGCCTCCAACGCGAGATACTCGGAGGTGCTGCGCGCCGAATAGAGGACCTCCATGCACACGATTAGCGCGATCCACATGCGATCGTCGAGGATCGCCTCCTGCACGAGGGCGCCAAGATCCTCTGGGAGCATCGCGATGCGCCACCACGCGGAGGTGCGGCGATGAACGGCTGATCGCTGCGCAGCAGCTCGGCGGTGTCCACCGCCTATCGCTCGGTGTCGGTGAGCTGCTCGATGCGCGCGAGCGCGTCGTGGTCCAGGCCGTCTGGGCTGCGCAGGCGCTCAGCGAGGGATCGCAGGCGTTCGGTGCGCTCCTCCTGGCTCAGCGTAGGCTGCTCCGCGGTGGGCGTCGTGTTCAGGACCGAATGCTTCACGATGCCAGGGTAGCGCGAGACTCTGATGCGGTGCTCTCGGTCAGCATGTAGCGCCCCCGCGCCACCCGGACCAGGCGCCCCGAGGAGCCCGCGACGTCCGAGGCGAGCGCACCCTTGACCGACGACCGTGGCACCGGCTCGCCCACCAGCCCCTCGACGGCCGCGTGGATGTCCCTGGCGCGCATCGGCTCGCGCCGGTCGGTCAGCACCTCGACGACGACCTTGAGCACCCAGCCAGGCCGGCGGGCTCGCTGCCGGCGGGCCACAGGCTGCCGCCGAGGCCCGCCACTGGCCCGCACGGCGGCCAGCTCCCCGGCCAGGCGGCGCAACGACCCCTGTAGGTCGTGGTTCGAATAGTGCCCAAGCAGGCACATTCTTCGTTTCGCCTTTATCTAAGCCAATCTTGGCTGACAGCGAAGCGGCTGGCAAGAGGCCCAAAATCGGGCCGGTGGGCCAAATAGTGGGCCAAAGTCGGTCTCGGGCCGCTACAAATCACGCTCTTCGGAATAGAGAGGTAGCTCCGTATCGGCCCTTGCCGACACCCGTCATCGTCGGCATCGTTGAAGGACGGGTACGCGTGGCTCCGTCATTTAGCTCCAACGCTAGCCTTAGCGACCATCCCAGCCAAAGGGGGCCGGTCGACCGGCGAGAATTTCGAGTGAGCGAGTTGTCGTCCCGGCAACGACCCATCGGGTGTTCAAGACGCGGCCCATCACCGTATGCCGATTGACTGGTTACAGATGCTATCTTGAAGGCAATCTGATAGGAAATTTAGGCGGTCATTGACCATACCTTTGAGGAGGACACAAGTGACCAGCACAAGTGTCGCGCATCCCACCAGCCCCGATGATTTCCCCTCTCCAAGCGATACAGAAGACCTCTACGCTCGTATCGTCAGCGAGATCCGCGATAGCGGGTTGAACACCGCGGACATCGCGCGCCTCGTCGGAGTCGCCGAGCGCCAAGTGCGCAACTGGACCTCCGGCGGCAGCACGCCGAGCGGGCGCAACCGCGATCGTCTACTTGAGCTGCACTACGTGACGCAGGCCCTGCGCGACCTCTACACACGCGAGGGTGCCGAGATCTGGTTGCACGGCCGCAAACGCAGCCTCGCGGGCCGCCGCCCCGTGGACATGCTCGCCAGTGGCTCCTACGAGGAGGTGCTCGACGCCATAGAGCGCAAAAGCGCGGGGGCCATGTGAGGCAGTGCGACCTGCTCGCCGCGGTTACGCTCATCGACCCAATCCGAGTACAGGGCACATTCGAGCGGCATACGTCTCTGCGCTGGGAGGAGCTAAAGCCCAGCGCCGCCGGCGGACGGTGGGGTGCGCGACGCGCCTACGAGGTTCTTTACCTCGGACGCCCGCGCAGCAGCGTGGTGATCGAGGCCTACCGCCACCTCGTCGATGACGAACTCGACGACACCGGAGTTCTCGCCGCGAGTTGTTTTGGAGCGGCGCATAGTGACCTGCAAGGTCGATGTCCCCAAAGTCCTCGACCTTCGGGAGAGCGCCGCCAGGGCGGCGCTCTCCCTGACCGATGCACGGCTCTTCTCGGAAGTAGGCGACTACATAGCCTGCCAAGCCATCGGGGCCGCCGCACATCAGCTCGGGCTCGCAGGACTCCTCGCGCCAGCCGCGAGTGAACGCGGAGAGACCCTCGCGCTGTTCCCCGCAAACCTCCCCGCCGAGCGCTGGCCCAGAGTCACCAAGCGCGACATCTGGCGAGGCCTTCCACCCGACCCGCGGCGTCTGCGACTCGTCGACGAAGCCTGACAGGGCGCCCGAACCAGGGATCGAGTGGCGTGTTCCCCGCGACAACCAAGCGCGCGCCTCAACTTACGCACCGAGCCCGCTCAGCCCTGGCGTTGAGCCTTCGCTACCAGCCTCGTGCATCCTGTTCGTCGTTTAATCCGACGATGAGTGAAGTGTCGCTGGTGGGGTCTGAGCGTCGTGCCCGGTGTTCTAACCATTGACACCATGCCTCGATGCGATCACGCTCAGCGTCAGTCAGCTGTGGAAGCCTTTGGCGAAGCGTCGCGGCGTACTCCGCGAGAGCGTGGGCTTGACGCCAGGCGTTGATCTCTGCGATTGCGCGAGTGGCCCGAGCCTCTTCGATGCGCGCCAAGCGAGCACGTTCGGAGCGCAGCGCCTGTGCTCGTTGGAACTCTTCTTGACGTTGTCGTGCGTTCTCGGCGGCGAGATCGTCCGCGACGGCACGCTCATCAAGCGAGTGGAGCACATTGCGCAGCGAGCCGTTGAGCGAGCGGGGGCTATCCGTCCAGCTGGCGCGTCCGCCTCCGTATCCGTGCGGCAGCACGACCCGGAGCGTGCCGGTCGGCTCTTTGCGCTTGCGCTGGGGAGGAGGCATCTTGTGAGCGCGATCCTTTATCCACGAGTACTCGTTGCGCCACGCCTCAATGTCTTCCTGCGTGAACGGAAGTGTCCGCGTCTCCTCGTGTATTTCGATCGGGTAATGGTGCTCACCGATCACGATCGCCACGCCAGGATGAGCGCCGTACCGATCCTTGGAGTATGTCTCGATGTCCCAGCCACGGCGTTTCGCGCCTGCAATAAGGCTATGGGCCAGTACCAGCGCTCGATGAAGCCGGTCACTACTCACGACCATGCGTACAACACCTGGTCGTTCGCCGACGACCAGTCGCCCGTCCAGCGCGGGTCGCAACCCCCGCGCTGCTGAGTGTGTAGCGCGGATAAATGGGTGCGCCTGACGGAGATCCTCCGCGATAGCGTCGTCGTGGCTGGTGGCCGGCACGGCAGCAGGCTGCGGTGGATCGGCGCGGTTCGTTGGGGCGCGCTGAGTTGGTCGGTGTGTCTGCTTGCGAGCTGGAGGTGGAGACGCGAGGTAAGCATTGCCCGGGTCCGTGATTGTGGCTCTCCAGGTCCGTCCGCGGCCAGAGACTCGGATCAGACCTCGGCTGCGGAGGGCTGCGGCCGAGATACGATGCGCTGAGCCGTCCATCACACCATCAGGGCAGCCATGGGCCACCCATCTGAGAACCGCGACCTGGGCTTCGTTCAATGTGTGATCCACCTGGACGCAATTGTCTCGATCCCGAATCCTTTTGGCCCACCGGGGCCGTTTGGTGGGCCAAATCCACCGGGAAGCACCGGCATCTAGAGGGATCGACGCACGAAGGGCGCAGACCTATATGGCTTGTTAGAGCCGTTTCTTGCGCTTCGTCAAGTTCTTCTGGCTCCGCTTCACACGCGAGAGGTCGGTGGTTCGAAACCACCCGTGCCCATTCTCAAGGAGGAGAGCTGGGCTAATCGAACCCGCTCTCGCCGTGAGCGCGCAGGACCGGATGTGCGTTCGTGTGGGCGATGGCCTCACTGAGAGGAAGCTCCGCAACAACAGACTCGGCGTCTTTATTCGGGTTGGTCGGTGGCAATGCACGTCATATCGGCCGTTTACAGGAAGTGCAGATTTTGTTCATTGGAATAGTGTCTGCAAGCGCGGGGGCCGTCACAAACTGACGTGGTCGGCGCAGACGCTCCGCTCGCACAAATCGAACTGACCAAGGCGGCGTAGCCCGGCTCGCTGATCGGGGGTTCGCGAGCCTGGCGTGCGACTGATGCTCTCTCGGTCCCTCTCCGGCCTATCGCTCGGTGTGGGGTCCGCCGCGTGGCCGACAATGGCGCGATGCCTCGTCTGGCCACGTTCTACGGAATCGTCATCTGGATGTACCGCCCCGATCATCCTCCGCCGCACTTCCATGCCCAATACGGCGATGAGGTCGCTCAGATCGCGCTCGCCACGCTGCGCGTTCTCAATGGGTCGCTTCCACCGCGTGCGCTGCGGCTCGTCCGAGCGTGGGCACGCCTCCATACCGAGGAGCTTGCCGATAACTGGATGCGCGCTCAGGCACTGGAGCCTCTGGCGCCGATCGAGCCTCTGTTCTAGCATGAAGGAACGATGCTCCGAGTCACCAGCGTCAAGCCGCTAGACGGCTATCGCCTGTGGGTCACGTTCAACGACGGCGTTGAGCGCGACGTCGACTGTGCGTTCTTGCTGCATGGGACGCTTGGGGAGCCTCTGCGCGATCCCAAGTACTTCCGGCAAGTCCGGGTCGATGACGAGGCACGAACGGTGGTGTGGCCCAATGGCCTCGATCCCGCGCCGGAGCTTCTGCATGGCGACTGCGAGCCAACCATCCTCGAAGAGACGCACTCCCAAGCGCCCGCAGTGAGCCGCGCCGCCTAACTCGTTCCCGATCGCGGGCAGCAGGCGCCACGCCTGTGGGACGAGGAGCACATTAGGCCAGCCGATACCGCCCGCGTCCCAGCCGCACGACTTGGAGTTGTTGATCCTAAATCTGCTTGGCCAGCCAGTTCTTGACCGAGGAGGCCGGCACCGACATCCCGAGCATCTCTTCGACCTCAGCATGGATGTCGCGTGCCCTCATCGGCTCGCCGGAGTCAGCCAAGACACGCTCGATGGCCTTGGGCACCAGGCCAGCCCGAAGCTTCCGGTCTCGGCGAGCGGAAGGACGAGGAGCCACATTGCTGGCCCCGAGCCGCTCCAGCTTCTCTGACAACCGTCGTAGCCGCCCCTGGATCTCGGGGTTCGAATAGCACCCAAGCAGCCCCATTGCCGGGTCGCGCCTGTCGATGTCCGATTAGTATCGGTGTGTGCCGGCATTTGCCGCGGAGCGGTTACGAGTTGCGCCGCCGCACCTCTGTATGCCACCGGCGCGCAGACCCGCGGATCACGGCTCGTCGAGCAGCAGCGACCGATGACCGCCAAGACCGCGCCCGCTGAGACCTGGACCGCGGTGGACCGTTACATCGCCGACCACCTCGTGCGCGAGGACGCGGCGCTGCGCGCGGCGCTCGGTGCGAGCGAGGCGGCCGGTCTGCCGGCCGGGTCGATCACGCCCAGTCAAGGCAGGTTCCTGGAGCTGCTCGTTCGCATCCGGCGTGCCCACCGCGTTCTCGAGCTTGGCACGCTCGGCGGCTACAGCACCATCTGGCTCGCCCGCGGCCTGCCCTCGGACGGGCGGCTCGTCACGCTCGAGCAGGACGCGCGCTGTGCGCAGGTCGCGCGCGCGAACCTCGATTGTGCCGGGCTCGCCGGCAGCGTCGAGGTCCGCCTCGGGCCGGCCCTGCAGACGCTTCCCCAGCTCGCGGCCGAGGAAGCCGGACCGTTCGACCTGATCTTCATCGACGCCGACAAGCGGCACAACCCGGAGTACCTGCAGTGGTCGCTGCGGCTCGGCCGTGAGGGAACCCTGATCGTGGCCGACAACGTCATCCGCGCCGGCGCGATTCTCAACTCCGACAGCGAGGACGCCCGGCTCGGGGAGGGCGGCGTCCGCGGACTGCGGCGCTTCTACGACCAGCTCGCCGCCGATCCGCACTTGTCCGCAACCGCGATCCAGACGGTCGGCGAAAAGGGCCACGACGGCTTTGCGCTGATCCTGCTCGGTGACCGCCGACAACCGCGCCAGCCTTGCGCTCGCTGCACGCCACGGGTTCCATGAGGTCGGGGTGCATCTGCGCCACGGCACGATCGACGGGGCGGTGGCACGACGCGCCGATCGTCGCGCCGCGGTTCGGGGCGATCAGCGGGTCTTGGGTTCAGCTCCGTGCGGGCGGCCGCTCGCCGTCGTGGTAGTCGACGGTGTCGGCGAGGCGGAACATCGCGCGCAGCCCGCCGCCGGCGGGCAAACGCTCGAACGCGCCGAGCTTGCCGGAGTCCGGGTAGATCACGATGTCGGGCTCGCCGCTCGAGCTGAACGACAAGAACCGCACCGTGCGGTCGCTGCGGTTGGCCAGCTGGTGGGCGCCGCCCTCCCCGCGCGGGAACGCGACGATCTCGCCCTCGGACAGCTCGCGCCAGCCATCGCGGGTGCGCAGGCTCGTGGTGCCCTCGAGGACGACGATCAGCTCCTCCTCGGTGAGGTGGTGGTGGTAGGGGTAGGCGGCTTCGCCGGCGGGGACCTCCCACAGGCTCAGGCCAAGGCGCTCGCTGCCGGCCTGGCGGCTCAGCCGCGCGCGCCGGCAGCAGAATCCCGGGTGCTCGCGAGGCTCGTCGAAGGTCGGCTCGTTGACGTTGGCCACCACCGGGCAGCGTACCCGCCTGCGCTTCGCTAGTGTCGCCGGCATGGATTTCAAACTGGAACTGGTCGCGATCCCCGTCACCAACGTGGACCGCGCGAAGGCCTTCTACGAGCAGGCCGGGTTCGTCGCCGAACACGACCACCAGGTCAACGAGAACCTGCGCTTCGTGCAGCTCACGCCGCCCGGGTCGGCGTGCTCGATCGCGCTTGGCACCGGGATCACCGACGCCGCGCCCGGCTCGGTGCGTGGGATGCAACTCGTCGTGGATGACGCCCGCGCGGCGCGCGAGGAGCTGGCTGCGCGCGGCGTGCAGGTCAGCGAGGTGCAGGAGTTCCCGTGGGGTTCGTTCGTGTTCTTCAGCGACCCCGACGGCAACGCGTGGGCGGTGCAGCAGCTGCCCGCACGCCCATAGCGTCCCGGTCGCCGCGCGGCGACCGGCGCGCCGGCTAAACGCCGGGTGCAGAGCGGGCTGCCCGCACAGCCGTGGTCGAGCTGGCGCACGGATCAAGCGAGCACGCCCGGCACGGCAGCTGCCGCACGCCTTAGCCGCCACACGCGACGCTAGTCGGAGCCGCGGCGGGCGGCGCGGCGGATCGAAAGCGCGAGCAGACCGAGCGCTGCGACCGGCATCACCCACCACGCCGCGACGTTTGCGTCTGCGATCAGCGCGGTCAGCGCGAGCGCGAGCACCACGCCCAGCGCTGTACGCCAGTCGTCGCCGACGACGAACTCCCACACCCCGCGCAGCAGTGCTCGCGTCCGACTCATCGGGCGCCTCTTGGTCCGACCGCGGTGTGTCCTGCCGGGCCCGCTGCGCGGCCGACCGCTCCGACCAGCGCCAGCGCGGCGAGCAGCACGGCGGGCACGACTGCCAGCAACGCTGCGTCCCCGCCCGGCCAGCTGGCGCCGGCTCCCTCGGCCCCCCAGAACACCCCAAACGAGGTGAGCATCACGCCAACCGCGAACTTCATCGTGTTCTCCGGCACCCGTGCCAGCGGCGCGCGGGCGGCGGCGCCGGCGGCGAGCACGATCAGCACGGCTACTCCGGCGGCGGCCGCGGCGAGGCCCACATCGTGCTGGTTGGCGCCGAACGTGAGCACGATGAACACGACCTCGAGGCCCTCGAGCAGGACGCCCTTGAAAGCGACTGTGAACGCATACGGGTCGAGGCCCTTCGGCCCACGGTCGTGTGCCGCCGGTGCCGTGGCGGCACATGCCGCCGCGGTCTGCTCGCGAAACGTCGCCAGCTCATCGTGCTTGGCCTTCAGCCCTGCGGCGCGCAGGATCGCCTTGCGCAGCCACTGCAGCCCGAAGACCAGCAGCAGCCCTCCGACGACGACCCGCAGCGCGTCGATCGGCAGCGCCGTGAGCGCCGGCCCCAGCGCGGCGACGAGCGCGGCGAGCACGAGCGCCGCGGCGCCGACGCCGCTCATCGCCGCCGGCCAGCTGCGCGTCGTGCCGACCGCCAGCACGATCGTCAGCGCCTCGACCGCCTCGACCGCGCACGCGAGCAGCACCGACGCGGCGAGGCCAATCTCCGCGCCGCTCATCCGCGTGGCCCCCGAGGTGGAAGTCCCATCAACAGGATGTTGTAGAGCAAGATGCCCGAGTGACGAGGACCCGGCGTACCGGACTCGCGCGCCGGCCTGCGTCCTCTACACGTGCACGCCCGGCGTAGGATGGGGTTGCAGGCGTGCGCCGCCAGGCGAATACAGGCGCGCGAGCGCGCGCACTTCGCCGGCGTCCAGCGCGGCGCCGAAGGCGGCGGGCCCGCCGAGCGCGTCATAGGCGCCCTGCAGCTTCTTGCCGAGCGTCGACAGCTCGAAGTGGCCGTCGTAGACGCAGTAGATGTAGAGGCCCGCGTTGACCCGCACGAAGGCGGCGCGCGCGTCCGTCTCGTCGAGTGCGGTCGCGATGAACCGCCAACCACGGCGACTGAGGCCGTAGTAGTCCTTCAGCAGCCCCGCGATGTCCGCTGCCGGCCCGGTCAGCGCGCCTTCGGTGACGAGCAGCGCCGGCAGCGTCAGCGCGCCGGCGCGGGCATCGGCGTTCGCGACGGCCAGCCGGGTCGCCGGCGTCACGGTGCGTGGGAGCCCGTGTGCGAGCAACGGCCAGACCGCGCGCGCCGCGGCTACCTCGCCGCTAACCGGCGCTTCGAGCGAGCGCAACGCCCGTGCGAGCAGCACGATGTCGGTGCGCTCGAGGCGCAGCGCGGCCGGGTGTGTGGCGTGCCCGCAGCCCGCGATCGCAACGATGACCGGCGTCAGCGCAGCGAGCGCGAGCGCGCGACGTGAACGGCCGGCCGCTATGTGCCGAGCAGGTCGACGATGAAGATCAGCGCCGAGTTCGGCGGGATCGTCGGCGGACGCCCGGCCTTTTTGTAGGCCAGTTCAGCGGGGATGATCAGTTCGCGACGTCCCCCGACCTTCATGCCGACGACGCCTTTGTCCCACCCCGGGATCACCTGGCCCTCGCCCAGCGTGAACGTAAACGGTTCTTTGCGCTTCCACGACGCGTCGAACACCTTGCCGTTGCTGTACAGAGCGCCGACGTAGTTGACCGTCACCGACTCGCCCGCCTTCGCTTCGGGGCCGGTGCCCGTGACGATTTCCTTGGTCTGCAGCGTCGTCGGCGGCGGACCCTTGGGCGGGGTGATCTTGGGTTCGGTCGACAGCGGCCCCGTCGTCGGGGTCGTCACGACGACAGTGTGTTCGACGAGCTTGCTCGCCGACGCCGACTCGTTGCCGACGGTGATCGTGCTGGAGCCGCTCGAGCCGCAGCCCGCGACGAGCGCCGCGGCACCGAGCAGCGCGAGCCCGCCCGCCAGCCTGCTGGAGGTACGTGCGCCGCCGCGCGTGTCCCGGCGCGTGAGGTGGTTGGAAATCTTTTGGTTGATCATCACGCGCCGCAGCCTAACCGAACGCGACACATTTGTGGTCGGTGAGACGAAGGGCGTCCCGCAAACAGCGGCTTGCGCCTGAGGCGGTAGCATCTGCGGTGGACCGTGCTAGGCGGGGAGGTAGCGGTGCCCTGCACCCGCAATCCGCTCTAGCGGGGCTGAATTCCCCCCCGAGGGGTTTCGCCTCGGCCGCTCCGTCGCATGGGGTGTCGATGGTTCGGGTCCCGCGCGGTGTCGGCTTGTGAACCAGGTCAGGTCCGGAAGGAAGCAGCCTTAAGCAATCCCCGGCAGGCGCAGCGGGAGTTCCCGGACCGGAGTCTCAGGCGGCGACCCGGCGGCCGGTGGTGGCGTCTCGACGGGGGGTGCACGGTCCGCTGTTGTGCACCACGGTCCGCTGTGTGCACCACATCGTTTCGGGTGCGATTCGCGTGTGCGTACGTGCGCGTGCGCGAATCGCACCTTTTGCCTAGGTACACCGCTCGTAGATCCGCCACGAGCGGTTGGCGGCGTGTAGCGTGAAGCCGGGCGGCACGCTCACGGGATGGGCGCGTTCGGCCTGGTCGAGGACGTAGTCGCGCTGGACTTCGCCGTCGGCGGGGTCGACGTAGGTGCCGTGCGCGAGCGGCGCTGCGAGTGCCTGCGCGCTGGGGATCGCGCTGGGATCGGCGCCCAGGTAGAGCGCGAGCAGCGGGATTGGCGCGTGGTTGGGCACGCCGACAGGCCCGCAGCCCGTCGCGATCGCGCCGCGGCCGGCGAGCGCGATCAGGTCGTCCTGGATGCGTTGCTGCACGGCGAGCGCGTCCAGTTCGCGGTGGTCGACGCGATACTGCGCGGGCGCGGTGACTAGCAGCGCGAGCGCTACCAGCGCCGCGAGCGCCCCCCACACGCGCCGGCGGGGGTCGCCGTGCTCGAGCAGTGTCCAGCCGCAGAGGGCGGCGCCGGCGAAGACGCACAGCAGCGCGGCGGGCACGAACGCGTAGCGCGTGTCGATCGGCAGCCCCGCGCTGGCGAAGACGGCGAGCACGAGCACGGCGACGAGGCCCGCGCAGGCGCCGAGCAGCGCGCGCCGGCGTAGCCATGCCAGTGCGAGCACGCCTCCCAGCGCCGCGGCCGCGAGACCGGCGGGAGCGAGGATCTCGCCGATGCGCCGCGGGATGTACTCGGGGACCTTCGCGATGCCCGTCTCGCGCCCCAGCGTGAGCGCGGTGTGGCGCGTGTTCGTCAGCGACCACAGCGCGTCACCGGTGATCAGCCAGTCGCTGGCCACCCAGATCACGGGCGCGCTTGCGAGGAGCAGCGCCAGCCATGCCAGCTCGCGCGGAGAGCGGGCCGCGCAACCCCGCTCCAAATCCTCATCGTCGTCACCCGTCGGTCCCCCTTCTCCACCGGTCCCCGGGGGCTGCGGCCGCACGGCCGCCACACGGCGGAGCCCCGTGTGCGCAAACGCGACGCGCCCGGCGAGCGCGAGGTAGAGCCAGTAGAGACCCGAGAAGACCCACGCTTCGGGGCGCAGCAGGCCGGCGAGGGCGAGCAGCGCCAGCACCGGTGCGCCCGCGCGGGGGCGGCGCGTCTCGACGATCAGCGCGCCGAGCACGAGCAGCAGGTAGGGCACGTCGACGTACGCGCGCACGCCGTAGGAGAGGATCGGTTCGCGCGTCACGAGCAGCAGCGCCGCGACCGCGCCGGCGGGGCGGTTGAACCACAGCGCACCCAGCCGGTAGACGGCCCACGCGCAGCCCGCGAGCGCGAGAAACGCGAGCACGACCGTCACGTCCTCCAGCGCACGTGGCGACAGCGGCGAGAGCACGAACCCCAACGCCTCCACCAGCGGATGCGGCGTCGGCGCCAGCGGGATGCCGTACTGCGGTGTGGCGCCCCGCGCGAGCTGCTCGCCCCATACGAGCGCGTACAGCGTGTCGTAGTTGGCGAACCCGACCCCCGCCGCGAGCCACAGCACGAACGCTCCCGCGGCGATCGCCAGCGGGGTGGTGGCGGCGGCCGCGGTGTGTGGAGCTTTTTGTTGCGGGCGTAATCGTGTGTGCGCGCACACACGCGCACACGTGCGCACACGCGATTGCAGCCACGCAGAGCGTGGTGCGCGCGGCGCAGCCGACGGTTCGAGCGAGGCGCCCATCGCGCCGCACGCTACCCGCTCGGGGGCGGTCGCGGCCCGGGGTAGACTCAGGCGGTCACCGATGGCCGAGACACCAACACAGCAGCCCTCCGTGGCGCCCCCGCAGCAGCCGCCCGCCGAGACCGTCGGGGGGTCGCCCACGGAACCCGCAGGGCGCTCGCTCTACCGCCGCCACCGCCCGCGCACGTTCGCCGACGTGGTCGGCCAGGAGGCGGTGGTGCGCACGCTGCGCAACGCGGTCGTGCAGGGCCGGGTGCACCACGCCTACCTGTTCGTCGGCTCGCGCGGCACGGGCAAGACCTCGATGGCGAAGATTCTCGCGGCGTGCCTGAACTGCGAGCACGGACCGACGACGCAGCCGTGCGGGCGGTGCGAGTCGTGCGTGGCGATCGCACGCGCGCAGTCGATGGACGTGATCGAGATGGACGCCGCGTCGAACAACTCGGTCGACGACATCCGCGAGCTGCGCGAGGGGGTGGCGTTCGCGCCGGTGAGCGGGCGCAGCAAGGTGTACATCCTCGACGAGGCCCACATGCTCTCGACGGCGGCGTGGAACGCGTTCCTGAAGACGCTCGAGGAGCCGCCGCCGAACACGGTGTTCGTGCTGGCGACGACCGAGGCGGCGAAGGTCCCCGCGACGGTCGTCGACCGCTGCCACCGCTTCGACTTCCAGCGGCCCACCGTCGAGCAGATCGTCGGCGTCCTGCGCCGCGCCGCCGACGCCGAGTCGATCGCGATCCCGCCCGCGGCGCTCGCCGCGCTGGCGCGTGCCGCGACCGGCAGCTTCCGCGACGCGCTCGGGCTGCTCGAGCAGCTCGTCACCTACAGCGGCCGCGAGATCGCGCTCGAGGATGTGCTCGCCGTGCTGGGCGCCACCGACGGCGAGTTGCTCGGGGAGACGATCGACGCGGTGCACGCCGGCGACGCCCGCGCGACGCTGCTGGCGGTCGCGCGCTGCGCCGAAAGCGGCCGCGACGCGGGCGCCTTCGCGGCCGACCTCGAGCGGCGCGCACGCGAACTGCTCGTGGTCGCCACGCTCGGCGAGGTCCCCGCCGAGCTGGCGCTGACCCCGGACGCCGACGACGCGCTGCACGCCCAGGCGCAGCGCGTCGGGCAGGGCACCGCGGTGCGCCTGCTCGAGCAGCTGGGCGGCGCGCTGGAGGCGGTCAAGGCCGGCGCCGACCCCCGCACGCAGCTGGAGCTGGCGCTCGTCAAGGCCGCACGCCCCGCCGTCGACACGTCGCTGCGCGCGCTGCTCGACCGCATCGACCGCCTCGAGCGAGGGGCGACCGCGCGCGTGCGCGACGGTGGTAAGGAAGGGCAGGGCAGGGGGGAGATTGGGAATGGGCCGCCTGCGGCGGCCCCCGTGGGGTTCGCAGCCCCCGCAGCCGCCCCGCCCGCGCAGCCCCCGGCGACGCCCCCGGATGCGGTCGGGGCGCAGGTTGCGCCGGCTCTCACCGCCACGCCAGCTGCGGCCGTTCCGGCTCCCACACTGGCCCCGACTGTCACTGCCACCACACCGGCCCCTTCCGATCCCGGTCTCGACGCCGGCCCCGCCGGCGCGCCGGCTCCCGCCCCGGACCTCGACGCGCTGAACGCGCTGTGGCCGGCTGTCGTGAGGCTGGTGGGCGAGGAGAACAAGATGCTGTGTTCGCTGCTCGCCGAGGCGCGCCCGGTGGCGCTGCAGGAGGGCGAGCTGCGCGTGGCGTTCGCGATGAGCGCGTCGTTCCTGAAGCGCAAGGCCGACGACAACGAGCACCGCGCGACGGTGACGCGCGCGCTGCGCGAGCTGAGCGGCGACGCGCACCTGCGCGTGGCGTACGAGCTGCGCGAAGATCTGCCCGCCGCGCCGGACGGCGTAGCGGGTGCGCCACGTAGCGAGGAGGAGTGGGTGGCGCGCTTCATGGAGGAGTTCGACGCCGAGGAGCTGCCCGCGCCCGAGCGTGTGCTCGCCGCCGGCGGCGCGAGTGAGGCGGCCGCGCAAGCGGCCGCGGGGACGGCAAACGGGGAGTAGATCGCCAATGGCACCACCGCGCAGACCGAATATGCAGCAGATGCTCGCCCAGGTGCAAAAGATGCAACACGACATGGAGGCGGCCCAAGAGGCGCTCAAGCACGAGACCGTCGAGGGCTCCGCCGGTGGCGGCGTGGTGACGGTGCAGATCTCGGGCGCCCTGGAGATCAAGTCGGTGCGCATCGCTCCCGAGGCGGCCGACCCGGAGGATGTCGAGATGCTCGGCGACCTCGTGCTCGCCGCCGTCAACGACGCGCTGCGCGCCGCCCAGGAGCTGGCCGCCGAGCGGATGGGCGGCGCCACCGGCGGTCTCGACCTTGGCGCGCTCGGCGGCCTCGGCCTGCCGGGGCTGTAGGGCGCCGGCGAGGCCAGCTTGAGCACTTTCGCGCCGCCCGTCCAAAAGCTCGTCACCGAGCTGTCCAAGCTGCCCGGCATCGGCACGCGCACCGCGCAGCGCCTGGCGTTTCACATCCTGCGCGCCTCCGAGGAGGACGCCCGCGCGCTGGCGGGCGCGATCGTCGAGGTCAAGGAGCGCATCGGGCTGTGCGAGGTCTGCTTCAACCTCGCCGACGAGCCGCGCTGTCGGATCTGCCGCGACGCGCGCCGCGACACAAGCGTGATCTGCGTCGTCGAGGAGCCCGGCGACGTGATCCCGCTGGAGCGCACGCACGAGTACCACGGCCTCTACCACGTGCTCGGCGGCGCGCTCTCGCCGATCGACGGGGTCGACCCGGAGGACCTCAAGATCGCCGAGCTTTACACGCGCGTGGCGTCCGCAAGCGAGGACGCCACCGGGGTGCGCGAGGTCGTGCTCGCGACGAACCCCACGACGACGGGCGAGGCGACGGCGCTGCACATCGCCGAAGGCCTGCGCGAACGCGCGCCGCGCCTGACCGTCACGCGCCTGGCCAGCGGGCTGCCGGTCGGCGCGGACCTCGAGTACGCCGACGAGGTCACGCTCGGCAAGGCGCTCGTCGGGCGCCGCGCGGTGTAGCAGCCGCTCGCGCTGCGTTGAATGGGCGGCCGCACGGCTAACGCGCGCGCGATACGCGACCGAGGAGACCTCGAGCGATGTTGCGAGCGGCGAGCAGACATGTGCGGCGGCGCCCCGGCGCACGCAGGCAAGCCGACGCGCGCACAGGCCCCAGCGCGCAGACCACGCATGCCTTGGCCCCCGGCGTGCAGGCCATGCGCGCCTTGCCCCCCGGCGTGCAGACTACGCATGTCTCGCCCCCCAGCGCGCACACTGCGCCCCCCGGCGCGCCGAGCGGGCGTGAGCGCAGTCGCATCGACGCGCTCGACGGGCTGCGCGGACTGGCGGCGCTGGTCGTGCTCGAGCACCACGCCCTGCTCGCGAGCGTGCCGTTCCTCGCCGGTCCCTACAACGGCGGGCCGCTGCCCCCGCGGCGCTCGTGGGAGTGGTTTCTCACGTACACCCCCCTGCACGTGCTGTGGGCGGGCCCGGAGATGGTCGTCGTGTTCTTCGTGCTCAGCGGCTTCGTGCTCTCGCTGCCCGTCGCCCGCGGCGGGCGGCTGGCGCCCGCCCGCTACTACCCGTCGCGCTTCCTGCGGCTCTATCCGCCCGTGTGGGCTGCGCTGGCGTTCGCGGCAGGCCTGCACGTGGTCGTCAGCCACCACGCGCTGCCGGCCGCGACGTGGTGGCTTGACGCGCACGCCCAGCCGCTGTCGCTGCACGCGCTGCGCATCGACGCGCTGCTCGAGCGCCATGCGGGCGACTGGGGGTTCACGTCGGTGCTGTGGTCGCTGCGCTGGGAGGTGCTGTTCTCGGCGCTGCTGCCCGCGCTGCTCGCCCTCGCCGCGATCGCCCGCCGCGCACGCTCGATCGGGCTGCGCATGTGGACGCCGCTCGTCGCGGCGCTGTGCTTCGGCGCGCTGCTCGAGCACGGCGCGGTCGATGCGCACACCGGGGAATACCTGCTGGAGCTGCCGCCCTTCGTGCTCGGCGTGCTGCTCGCCTTCGAGCACGAGCGCATCGCGCGCCTGGCCGCGCGCCTGCGCCCGCGCACGGCGGGCAACGCCGTCCGCCAGCTCGCACTCGGCGGTGCGTGCATCTGCGCGCTGACCGCGGACTGGTGGCTTCCCGCCGGAGTCGACACCGCGCCGCTCGTCGCCGCCGGCGCGTGCCTGGCGGTCGTGGCGGCGCTCGTCGTGGAGCCCTTCGGCCGCGCGCTGCGCTCGCGCCCGCTGCATTGGACGGGCCGGCGCTCATACAGCCTCTACCTCGTGCACGAGCCGGCCGTCGTCGCGCTTGCCTTCGCCCTGCACGGCCGCCCGCCGGTGCTGCCATTCATGGCGCTCGCCACCGCGCTTTCGCTGCTGCTCGCCGCGGTGTTCTTCCGGCTCGTCGAGTCCCCGGTGCACGCGCTTGCCCGCCGCTGGTCGGCGCCGGGTGAGCGGTCTCCGCGACGGGACCTCCCCGCCGAAGCGGCGCCCCGGCCCGTGCTGCCCTGACGCGGGCGCCGCACGGCTTGCGTGAGGTGGTTCCGGCCGGCGCATGCGCCGGCCGGCCGACCCGTGCATGCACGGGTCGGAACGGAGCCGCGCATGCGCGGCTCCGGGCAGGGGCGCATGCGCCCCTGCCGGAGATGCCGCATGCGGCATCTCCCTCAGCTCTGCCAAGCGTGCGGCACCTCCCCCGCTCTGGGCGCATGCGACATCTCCCGCCCCTCTATCCTTCGCGCGTGTCCGAACTGGTCGTCATGAAGTTCGGCGGCACCTCCGTCGCCGATGCGCAGCGCATCAAGCGCGCCGCGGCGCGCATCGTCGCGCGACGCGAGGCCGGCGCGAAGGTGGTCGCGGTGCTGTCGGCGCGCGGCAAGACCACCGACGAGCTGATCGCGATGGCCGAGGAGGTCTCGGCGGCGCCGGACGCGCGCGAGATGGACATGCTGCTGTCCGCCGGCGAGCGCATCTCCTGTGCGTTGGCGGCGATGGCGATCACCGACCTCGGCCACCGCGCGATCTCGCTGACAGGCTCCCAGGCGGGGATCGTGACCGACACTTCGCACACCAAGGCGCGCATCATCGACGTCCGCGCCGAGCGCCTCCGCGAGGCGCTGCGCGAGGATCGCATCGTGCTCGTCGCCGGCTTCCAGGGCGTTTCGACGACGACCAACGACGTCACCACGCTCGGCCGCGGCGGCTCGGACACGACCGCCGTCGCCGTCGCCGCGGCGCTCGGGGCGAGCGTGTGCGAAATCTACACCGACGTCGCCGGCGTCTTCAGCGCCGACCCGCGGGTCGTGCCCGACGCGCGCAAGCTGGGGGTCGTGTCCTTCGAGGAGATGCTCGAGATGGCCGCCTCGGGCGCCGGCGTGCTGCAGCTGCGCTCGGTCGAGTACGCGCGCAACCACGGCGTGCGCATCCACTGTCGCTCCTCCTTCGACGACGGTCCCGGTACGGTTGTGGTCTCCGAGGCAGAGAGCATGGACCACGTCGAGCGACCCCTCATCACCGCCGTCACGCACTCGACCGCCGAGGCGATGGTCACGCTGTTCGGCGTCCACCACCGCCCGGGGGTCGCGGCGGGGATCTTCGAGGCGCTCGCCGCGGCGGGCGTGGACGTGGACATGATCGACCAGAACCTGCCGCGCGGCGCGGGCGGCCTGGCCGAGATCTCCTTCACGGTGCCGCGCGAAGACCTGCGCGCGGCCCGAGCGGCGCTGGCGCCGCTCGCCGGCGAGGACTTCTCGGAACTCCTCGCGCGCGAGGACATCGGCAAGGTCTCGATCGTCGGCGCCGGCATGCGCTCGCACCCGGGCGTCGCGGCGAAGGTCTTCCGGGTGCTCGCCGACCAGCAGCTCAACATCGAGATGATCTCGACCTCGCCAATCAAGATCTCGTGCGTCATCCCGCGCGACCGCGTCGAGCCGGTCGTGCGCGCGCTGCACACCGCCTTCGAGCTGTCCGGGCCCGGCAGCATTCGCAGCGAGGAGCCGTTCGGCGAGCGCGCCGCGGGCTGACGGCCCTCGGCTGGCGGCATCGGCGGCCAAGGAGGGCCGCACACAGGCACGCCGCACACAGGCGCCGCCCGCAGGTACGGTTCGCTCGCGCGGCGGTGCTATCGCGCTACTCCCATCGCGCGACGGTGCGACGCGCGAGCCGTCTTCGCCCGAGAATGTTCGGCCTGCGGGCCTAGTTCATATTTTCACCTGAATTTATGAGAAATATGGTTGGGTGGGGATTCGCAAATTGCGCTTTCAAACATGCGTCCGTTGTGGTAGGGTGCCGCTCAACTTGCCGGTGGGACGACGGTAGGCATCGGTGGGATTCGAGACGGAGAGGTGTTGGCACGTTACGGGCGGCCGTGTTTGGGTGGCCGAGCGGCTTTCAGGGGTGGTGCTGGCAGTGACGTTGAACGCAGGAGGAGACTTGCTTCGCGGGGGCTCCGGATATGCGGTGCGTTTCGCTGGCTCACTCACACGGCAGTTCAGAAGACAGCGCGCATGCACTTGCGTAATTCATTTGTCGCACGCGGACCGGTCGAATTTCCGACATATGCGTCTGTGGAGCGACAGAGAGAGGTATAGCTTTGCGTAGGTCATGCACGTCTTTCGTTCGCCACTCAAGGAGGATGGCCGGATGAGTCAAATCGCAACGGATGCGTCGTCGGCTGCGCTCGCGGAGCGGCCGGCGTGGATCGCGCACCCGCAACAGTCGCGCGGTCCGGCGGGAGCGGCGGAGGCCGCGATGGTGGACGGCGAAGAGGCCAACTCGCGCCTGGTCTCTCAGGCGGTCCGCCGCGCGCAGGTCGGCGACCGTGAGGCGCTCGGGTTTCTCTACGCCCGCTTCGCCAACAACGTCTTCGGCTACGTGCGCAGCATCGTGCGCGACCACCACGAAGCCGAAGACGTCACGCAGCACGTGTTCACGAAGATGATGCGCGTGATCGACAAATACGAGGAGCGCGACGTGCCGTTCTTCGCGTGGCTGCTGCGCGTCGCGCGCAACGTCGCCGTCGACTACATCCGCAGCGAGCGCCTCGTGCCGGTCGAGGAGGTCAGGCCCGAGAACGCACGTGGCGCGATCGCCGAACACCAGATGAGCTCGAGTTGGAGCGAGGAGCTGCGTGAAGCGCTCGCGACGCTGCCGCTCGCTCAGCGCCAGGTGCTGCTCATGCGCCACGTCGCCGGTCTCTCCCCTGCCGAGATCGCCGACCTCACCGGTAAGAGCGAGGGCTCGATCCACGGCCTGCACCACCGCGGGCGCCGCGCGATGACAGCCGAGCTGGCCAGTCGCGGCATGGCGCCGGCGACGCGCGCCGGGCGCACGGCCGCGTAGCGGCGCGGCACTTTCAGTCGCCGCCGAGCAGTTTCTCCAAGGGATTCCTGGCCGCCGGCGCGTCCTTCCCGGGGGCCGCCATGGGATTCCCTGCCGCCGGCACGTTCTCCCCGGGGGCCGTTGCGGGCGCGCGTCGCCGCGCGATGCGGCCACTGTCGCGGTCGGCGAGGTAGTAGAGCACCGAAAAGCCGACCAGCTCCTCGACCGATACCCTCTGCAGGCGCGCCTCCTCCTCGAGCACTCGCCACTCGGGCGAGCGCAGCTCGAGTCTGACCTCGCGAGTAGCGTGCTCCTCGCGACGCTTTCCGGTGGATGCGCGGTGCTCGCCAGAGCGCGCGTCTGTGGATGTGCCTTTCACGTTCCCTCTGGCACGCTTGTGCTCCACGCTGCTCCAACGCCTGCGGCCGCTGGCGACTGACGCCCGCGCGCGGCGTTGCGGTATGGAAAAAGACCAGCCTCGCCCCGTACGGGCGTCAGGCGTCGTCCCCTGCTGAGATCGAAGTCGCTGGACATCAAAGTGTGCGCATCTCTCCAGACCCCACGCGCCCTACAACTCTTACACACGGACCGGTCGGCATTGGCGACACGGGGGCACGATTTCCAGAGGCATCGGCGGCGCGAGCGCGATTTCTACAGCTCCTTAACGAAGTGCGCGCCGCGAAGGCGTAGCGTTCGCGCACGTGATGGGCAAGGCGTGCACAAGCGAGACCAACTCGCGGCTGGTCGAGCGAGCGCTCGAGCGGGCGCGCAGCGGCGATCGCGAGGCGCTGGGCTTCCTCTACGCGCGTTACTCCGAGGAGGTCTATGGCGCGCTTCGCGGCGTGATGGGCGAGGGACCGCCCGCGCAGGAGATCACGCGGCGAGTATTTGCCGGGCTGCCGCGCGCGATTGCGGGCTACGGTAATTGCGACGCGCCGTTCGGCGCGTGGGTCGTGTCGCTTGCGCGCAGCGTCGTCGCCGAGCGGGTCTGTACGGAGTGCCCCAGCCTCACGCGTCCAGCGTCAATGGAGCTGGCGGGCACCGTGCCTGCGCGGGCGTCCTCGGCGGCGGGCTAGTGGAGGCACCGGCAACGTTCGCCTGGCTCTGCTCGACCGCAAGCCTTGACGTTGTCACATCCACGATGCCATCAACCCGGCAAACGTTGACTGGCACCCCACTAGCCGTCGGCAGACGAGCGCAGCTCCGCGGGCGGCCGTCGCGAGATGCGCTGGCTGTCGCGGTCGGCGAGGTAGTACAGCACTGAGAAGGTGACCAACTCATCGACGGGCACCGCCAGCTCGGCAGACTGCTCCGTGATCGCCTCCCACGCGAATCTATCGAGTTCGAGTACCACCGTTCGCCTTTCTCGTGTGCCGGTCGGCTCGACGGCACGCGGCCGCTTCGCGGCCTGGTCGCCCGCCGTCGAGGGGTCTTCGCTCGCCTTAACGCACATACACCCCGCATCCTCTCGCAGACCACGTACGGAAAAAGTCCAAGATTTTTGCTTGTTGCTGATTAGGCAACGGTCGACTGCCGTGGCGGTGTCGGTCAGCCTGCGCCTGCGCGGCCGCCGGGCGAGCCGGAGCCCGCGGTGGGCTGCGATCGGAGTGGGCCGGCGCTGTGCGGCTGCGCCCTCGCCCAACGGGCCGCAGCGCTCGCTGGGCGCGACAGCGGCGCGGCTCTCCCTGGCTCGGGGGCAAGGCGGACAACCATCTTCACCCAATCTTCTTTATGGAAGACACGATCGATTCCACAGTACAACACAATTGTAGTAGGGGAGGATCGGCCGGACAAGTGTCTGCGTCGCACTTCCGCCGTGCGATAGTCCGTCGGCGCCCGTGCCTTGTAGCAGTGTCGTGGGTCGGTAGATGGGAGTGTCGTAGGTGGACGGTAGCTGGGCGCGTGCGCCTGCGATCGGCGGATTGCGGCTCGTGCCGTGCGTGCCCGAGCGCTGGGAGGAGGCACGCCAGTGAGGGATTGGTACGCACGCAGCCGCGGGTTATCGCTGAATCCGATTGTGGGCGTCCCACGGGATTCATGGTTCCGACGGAATAGAGGTCCAACATCGCGACTTTGGGCTTGAAGCTCCCGGTGATCGTCCGATGAGTGGCTCGGATGACCTCTGCAAGTAGATTTGCAACCGCCTTAGCGGCAATCGTGGCTTGCCTGGCGCTCCTGGGCGCCGGCAGCGCCTCCGCACACGCCGCACGGCCCGGCTCGCATCGCGTGGCCTGCCGCGCGGCCGACGCTCGGCGCAGTACGCGTCGCGGGAGCAGGTCGCGGCGCGCGGCCGTGGGCGCGACCTGCACGCACCGGCGCGACCAGCGTGAGCACCGGCGCGGCCGGAGTGCTCACCGGCGTGGCCAGCGCGCCACGCAGGTGCATGGCGGAGCATTCGCTCGACCGCCACTTGTGGCCCCGACCGCCGCTACCGGTGTCAGGCCGCTCAGCCGGGCGAGCTCGCCTGCCGGCTCCGACGAAGGCGCGTCGCGAGAACCCCCCGCGGGCGGCTTCGCTGAAGGCGCGTCGGGAGAACCTCCCACGGACGGCTCAGCCGAAGGCGCGTCGGCCAGAGAAGAAAGCTCGCAGGGCGCAGGTGAAGAAATCTCCGAAGACGTGTCTGGCTCGGAAGGGTCTGGCGGCGCGGGCGACTCGCAGGGCGCCGGAGGCGAACTGGGCACTACGGGCTCATCCGACCCGGAAGGCACGGAAGGCGGTGACTCCGGCGCGCCCGGCGAACCGGGCGAAGGCCGCGATGCCTCGACGACGACGAGTGCGCCCTTCCGCTTCTTCGGCGCGACGAGCATCTGGAACCAGGAATTGTCGGCCAACGCGCCGCTGGATCCCAAGTCGACTGAAATGGTCGATGCACTCGCTGAAGAAGTGCTCGGCGAGGAGCAGGCTGGCAGTGGCCCGTGGATCAACACCACCAGCTACAGCGTGCCCGTCTATACGGTGTCCGCCAGCCAGGAAACGGTTCGGGTCGCGCTCGACGGAGCTCACCCGATGCCCGCGCTGCAGGCGGCCTGGAACGCCGTCCCGTTGCCCGGCGAAGCCAAACCCGCACGCGGGACCGACGGATTGCTCGTCGTATGGCAGCCCAGCACCAATCGCCTGTGGGAGTTCTGGCGACTCAGGCGCGTGGGCGGCGAATGGAGCGCCTCGTGGGGCGGCGCAATGCAGAACGTGTCGACCAGCCTCGGCGTCTTCGGGCCCGAAGCCTTTCCCGGTGCGACGGCGGCATGGGGCGCATCCGCCTCGGCGCTGTCGCTGGTCGGGGGCCTGATCTCGTTGGAAGACCTCGAACGAGGGGAAATCAACCACGCGCTCTCGATGTCGCTGCCGAACATACGCTCCGGCATCTATGCCTCCCCGGCGCAGCGCAGCGACGGACAGTCCGGAAACGCGTTGGCGCTGCCGGAGGGGGCGCATCTGCGGCTCGACCCGAAGCTTGACCTGGCGTCCCTGCATCTGCCGCGCCTGACGCTGATGATCGCCCAGGCTGCGCAGCGCTACGGCATCTACGTCAAAGACGGCGCCAAAAATGTAACATTCGACGCGCAGGATCCGCTGCCGACGGGAACCGAACCGTACGCCGGTCCGGGCGGCTACTTCGGAGGCGAGTCTCCCCGCGCGTTGCTGGCCACGTTCCCTTGGAGTCACCTGCAACTGCTGCAGATGCAGTTGTACAGCAACAGCTGACGCGTTGCCCTCGTCGGGCGCGCTACTGGGCCGGGCTGCGCTGGAGGTCGCCGTCGATCGCCTCTGGCCCGAGCGGGCGCTCGGGTTGTGCTCTGCGCGCGCGCAGCCGCGCGCGCACCTCGTTCAAGCGCACGCGGTCGCGCGTGTTGACGCCGCCACATGCCAGGAACACGGCGACATAGGCCAGCGTGCCCGCGCTGAGGCTGAGCACGATGCCGAGGATGAACTCGGCGCGTCCGGTGGCGTGCTCGACCCAGTGAGTCGCCGCGAACCCCGCCGCGTAGGCCGCCGCGAGCGCCAACCGCTCGCGTACGGGCCACGTGGCGCGCAGGGGCCGGCTCAGCGAGGGTCGCAGAACGATGCCGTTGAGCGCGACCACCACGATATAGCCGGCGAGCAGCGAGATCGCGGGACCGACGATGCCGATGCGGGGTGTCAGCACCACGAGCAGCACGGTCGTGATGAGCAGCCGGGCGATTGCGATCAGGCTGGTGCGCCCCGGGCGGTTGGTGGCCCAGAGCGCCTGCGTCTGCGTTGCGGTGATCGAGGCCAGCGCCGGGAACAGCACCAGCAGCGCCAGTGCCGGCGCGGCACGGCTGAAGCCTGGTCCGAAGACCTCCATTACCGAGTGCGCCGCGCCGCCGAGCGTCGCTGCGATCAGCAGCATGCCGATCACTTCGTAGCGGATCGAGTCGATCAGCGCACGGTCGAACCCGTGCCCGTCGCCGCTGGTGTGGCGGTGGACGAGCGTCGGGTAGAGCACTTCGGTGATGCGATTGCCAACTTGCTGCAGGCGCTGAGGAACCGTCAGCGCGCGGCTGTAAGCGCCGACGAGCGACACCGAGGCGACCAGGCCCATCGCCCAGATACCGCCCTGCTGGCTTGCGCCTTGGGCCACCTGGCCTGGCGTCGCCCGCAGGCCGAAGCGCAGCAGGTCCGGCAGTACGCGCAACCCGGCGCGGAATTCGCTTAAGCTCAAGTGTGCCCGCACGAACGCGCGCGCCGCGAATGCACGGTGTACGAGCGAGGTCAGCGAGGAGCCGATCGTTGCGATCACCAGGCCCCAAACCGACGGCCAAACCACGCCGAGGGCGACCGCGATCGCAATGAAGCTGAGCGCTTCGTGCAGGCGCACCCAGAAGATCTGGCGGCCCGCGACGAACGCTGAGAGAATCGAGTCGATGTTCCAGCAAGTGTTCGCGACGATCGCGTAGCCGGCGATGTTGACCAGCGCCGGTACGAACAGCTCAGGCTGGTGCAGTGGCCCGTGGAACAGGAACCAGCAGGCCAGCGTCGCGAGTGCGGCCACCACCGCCGTGAGACCGGAGGAGAACATGAATACCACCGCGAACAGTTGCGTTACGCGCGGGTCGCGTGGCGGCAGGCGGGTGATCTCCTTGATCAGTGCCTGCTGCTCTTTGACGCTGGAGAGCACCCACATCGCGCTCACCGGCGCTACCACCAGCGCGAATGCGCCGATCGTGTGTACGCCGTAGATGCGTGAGGTCAGGATGGTCGAGATCACGCCCGCCACCGCCAGCGCAAGGAAGCTCAGGCTGCCAAACGCGAATCCCGCACGATAGCTCGCGCGCCCTGTGCCGGTATGTGTGCTGGTGGTGTCCTCGGTGTCCATGCGGTGCGCCGATCGCGCCGCGGGCGCGTTCCGGGATGACCACCAACGCGAGAACCGTACGGCGTACTTCTGCTCGCGCTCGAATTTGGGTGGCCGCGGGCTGTGCGCGGGGCGCGCAAGGGCAACGGCCGCCCTGCGCACGTGGCGGAAGTTCAGTGCGCGCGGTGCCGTTTAGAGGCGGCAGCGGATCGTTATGACGCTTCCCACATTCTTCATCATCGGGGCCGCCAAGGCAGGTACGACGAGCCTCTATTACTACCTCGGCCAGCACCCGCAAATCGAGATGTGCAGGCGCAAGGAGCCGAATTTCTTCTCGGGTCCGGCGGGCGACTTCCCGTACCCGATGGAGCCGGTGAGCACCCTGGAGGAGTACGAACAGCTCTTCGATCCGGGCGCGCAGGTACGCGGGGAGGCCTCGGTCGGCTACACCCATTACCCACGCCGCCAGCACGTCCCGGAGCGGATCAAGGAGGTCGTGCCGGAAGCGAAATTCGTCTACCTCGTACGCGACCCGATCGCGCGCAGCGTCTCCCAGTACCACTATCGTGTTGCCGTCGAAGGCGAGCGCCGCTCGCTGCAGGAGGTGCTCGGCGACGTCGACGATCCCTTTTCCCCCTGCGTTTGCCCGAGCCTGTACGCGTCGCAGCTGGATCGCTTTCTGGCGCTGTTTGCACAGGAGCGGATCCTCGTGATGGACCACGCCGACCTGCTCGCCGACCGGCGCTCGGCGCTGCGCGAGATCTTCGCGTTCCTTGGCGTGGATGCGTCGATCGACTCCTCGCGCTTCGACGAGGAGCTGAACTCCAGCAGCGAGCACCGCGTGTACCCGGCAGGCTACGCGCGGCTGCGCGGACCGGCCAAGCCGACCGTGGTGCGTATGATCCCGCGCCGCGTGCGCCGGCCGCTGCGGCTGGCGATGGAGCGGATCCTGTGGCCGCCGTTGGAGAAGTCGACGCTCGACGAGCAACTACGGGCGCGCTTGCAGGAGCGCTATGCGGGGGAGGTCGAGCGGCTGCGCGCCCTGACCGGCAAAACGTTCCCCACCTGGAGCGTATAGAGCGGGATGCCTTCGTTGATGGACAGCGCACGCTCGCACCGCGGCCTCTCGCCGCAGCGGCTGCTCACGCTGGGACTCAAAGACCCCACCCGCCGCGAACCGCCGGAGTGGCTGCGCACGGCGCGCTCACTGGGTCACAGGTCGGTGCGCCGGCTGACGCGGCAGCGCTACGACGGCGGGATCCACATGCCGCCGCCGCCGCCGGTGTGTCCGCCCGGATGGCGCACAGGACCGCCCTCGTTCGTCGGCCTCGGCGGCCAGCGCTGCGGGACGACGCGCTGGTTCGAACTGCTCGCCTCGCACCCCGAGGTCGTGCCGCCGCCGGCGGCGAAGGAGCTCGACTACTTCGACCGTTTCTACGCGGGCGGCTTTACCGCGGCGGACGCGGCGGGATACCACGTCTACTTCCCGCGCGACGGGGATCGCAAGGTGGGCGAGTGGAGCCCCCTGTACATGAGTGCGCCATGGGTCGCACGGATGCTTGCGCAGGCGGCGCCGCAGGCGCGCCTGCTGGTGCTGCTGCGCGATCCCGTGGAGCGCCTGCTGTCCTCGCTGCAGCACAACGCCCGCATCGCCCAGCAGCAGGGCTCGCCGCTCAGCGAACTGGCGCCGTTGGAGGGCTTTATGAGGGGTCTCTACAGCGCCCAGCTGGCCCACCTATTGCGCTACTTTGACCGCTCGCAGCTGCTGGTGCTGCAATACGAGCGTTGCACGGCCGAGCCGCTGCCACAGTTGCGGCGCACGTTCGAGTTCATCGGGCTGCGCGACGTGGAGTTCGCCCCGGACCTCGCTGCCCACCCGCATCGTCAGCCGCGCAAGCCGCAACTGGATGCGGGAACGCGGGAGGCCTACGTGGCCTCCTACCGCGAGGACGTGCTGGCGTTGGCCCGCGCGTTCCCCGAGATTGACCTGGGGTTATGGCCAAACTTTGCGGATCTCGCGGCACAAGTTGAGCGTGCCCCGTGACGTTAGAGGTCTGCGTAATCGAACAGGACGGCACTTTTCGCGATCGATACAGGGACAGATATGGCTGCTACCAAGACCTCTTCCTCTGCCGGTGATTTGTCCGCGGCCGTGCTCGATGAGCACGACGACGTGCTGCGCGGCGTCTTCGACCCGCCCGACAGCCGGGTGGTGGCGGCTATCGGGCGCAACAAGCTCATGGTGCTGGCCGTCGCGGTGCTGTGCGCCGCGATCGGTGTCGGCGTAGGCGTCAAGCGCAAGGTCACCTTCACGGCGTCCACAACGGTGCAGGTGGGGCAGGTCAACCCGAATTCACCGGGCTTCTTCGGTTACGTGCAGTCCTCGGCGGCGCTGGCCACTGCTTTCAGCCGCGCGATCGCCGCCGAACCGGTGCTGCAAGCCGTCGAGCACAAGTTGAAATTGTCCGCCTCGCAGGCCAGCGGCAGGCTCTCCGCAGAGCCGCTGGCGGAGACGCCGGCGTTCCGCGTAGTCGCGACCGGCCCCAACTCGGACGCCGCGGTGAAGTTGGCGAACGTTGCCTCCGAAGCTGTGATCTCCTACATCAGCAAGAGCAACAACGCGAACCCCGAGTCGGCGACGCTCTTGCGTGAATATCGCGAAGCGGCGCTGCACCTGCAGCATGTCGTGGTGCACATCTCGCACATGACCCGCAAGACCACCTCGCCGGAAGCGCTCGCGGCGGCACAGGCCGAAAAGGCGTCCGCGACCGCGCGCCTGCGGGCGGTGGGCGTGGCTTACACGTCCTCGGTCTCCAGTCAGGCGCCGCGCAGCGGGCTCGTGTCGCTGCTGGCCGGCGCGACGAGCGCGAGCAACGACCACCACTCCAAGATCGAGCTGTTCGGATTCATCGGCCTGCTCCTCGGGGTGATCGCAGGCTGCTTCGCAGCGGTGCTGAGCGACCGCTGGCGCACGCGTCAGCGCCTCGCGCCGGGCTCGAACGGCAGGATGAGGGAGCCCACCCGCCCCACGTCGACCTGATGGCGATCCGCGCGACATGGCGCCCACCCTGGTACGCCTGGGTGCTGCTCGGCTGTGCTGCGCTGGCCGTCGTGCCGAAGCTTGCGCCGGCGAAGCTGCAGGGCCACTGGGTGCTGATCACGCCGATCGCGATCGCGCTCGGGGTGCTGGCGATCCGCAAGCTCTGGGAGCTGCCGCCGGCGCTAACTGCCTGCGCAGCGATCGCGCTGACGATCTTCTCCGGCGGCTGGTCGCGGATGGGCCTCGGGGGGCTGCCGTTCGACCGACTGCTGCTGGTGGTGGTGTTGCTCGCGTTCTTCCTACGCGCACCTGGCGTGGCGCACTCGCCGCGGCTGCAGATCAAACCGCTGCATCTGCTGCTGGGCTTGACGATCCTCTATATCGTGGGCTCCGCGGCGATCGCCGGGACGCTCGGGGTGGAAACCAGCGTGCTGGGGCTGATCGATCGCGTGGGGATCGGGCCGTACCTGCTGTTCCTCGTGGCGCCCGCGATATTCGCCGGCGAGCGTGAACGCAACTGGCTGCTGGTAACGCTCGTAGGGCTCGGCGCGTACCTCGGCGTGACCGCTATCTTCGAGTCGCTGGGCCCCCACAGCCTGGTCTTCCCCCACTACATCGCGCAGGCGGATCTGGAATTGCGCGGCGAACGCGCGGGCGGCCCGTTCCAGAGCTCGGTGTCGGATGGCTCGGCCAACTTCGCCTGTGCCGTGGCTGCGCTGATCGCCTTCACGAAGTGGCAGGGGCTGCGCCGGCGCTATTTCGCGGCGGCAGTGTCCGCGGTCTGCCTGGTCGGCTGTTTTCTGACGCTCGAGCGCGGCGTGTGGATCGCGGCGGTCGTCGCCGCGATCGTCGCCGCGGCGACCACGCGGCAGGGGCGGCGCTGGATCGTCCCCGGGCTGCTGGCGTGTGCATTGGTGGTGGGTGGAGGACTGACGCTGTCCTCGGGCCTGGCGAGCAAAACCACCAGCCGCGTGGACGACGAACTCAGCGTGTGGGATCGCGAGAACCAGACACAGGCCGGTCTGCGCATGTTCGAGGCCAAGCCGCTGCTGGGGTTCGGCTGGAATCGCTACGAGAGCGACAGCCCCGAATATTTCCGGCAATCGCCCGAATACCCGCTGACGGGGGTCAGCACGCCGGAACAGCTGCGGCCGCTGCACGAGAGCTATCTCTCCTATCTCGTCGAAATCGGGCTGGTGGGAACGGTGCTGGTGTTGGGCTCGCTGATCTGGGGCATCGGCGAAGGGGTGATCAGTCGCGGAGCGGCCGAGCTGCGCCCATGGAAGCTCGGGCTGGTGGCGGTGGGGACGTTCTTCCTGGTGGTTGGCATCTTCAACCCCTACGAGGCGCCGTTCCCGGTGTTGCTGATGTGGACCTGGGTGGGGGTGGCGTTCGGTACGCCTGCGCGGCGGTGGCGCACGAAGCCCCAGCGGCAGCCTGCCGGCGGCCCGCAGCCACAGCCTGCCGGCGGCGAGCTTGCCTGGGCGGCGATCTGAGGCGGCCATGGCTCTTCCGACGTTCTTTATCATCGGCGCGCCGAAGGCGGGCACGACCAGCTTGCACTACTACCTCGACCAGCACCCCGAAATCCAGATGTCGACGATCAAGGAGCCAAACTTCTTCGCGCCTCCCGACGGCTCTGCGCATGAGAAACGGCGCGTGGGCGATCTCGGTAAATACGAACGGCTGTTCGACGCCGCGGTCGCGGTGCGCGGCGAGGCCTCCACTAGCTACACCGACCACCCGCGGCGCTCCGGCGTGCCGCAGCGAATCAAGCAGTTCGTGCCGGATGCCAAGTTCTTGTACCTCGTGCGCGACCCGATCGCGCGCACGATGTCCCACTACCGGCACCTCGTGGCCGGCGAGGGCGAGCGTAGGCCGTTGGCGGAGATCATCGGCGAGCGTCCACGCGGGGACTCGCCGTGCGTCTGTCCGAGCCTCTACGCGCTGCAGCTGGAGCTGTACCTGCGCGATTTCCCCCAGGAGCGGGTGCTCGTGATCGACCAGGCTGAGCTGCTCGCCGATCGCCGCTCGACGCTGAGCGAGATCTTTGCCTTCCTGTCGGTCGACTCGACGGTCGATTCCTCGCGCTTCGACGAGGAACTGTTGCGCACCGGCGAACGGCGCAGCTATCCGCCGGGTTTTGCGCGCTTCGTCGGGCTGGAGGTGGTGCCGCGCGTGCAGTGGATGCCCGGGGGGCTGCGGCGCAGGCTGCGCCGCACGATGGAACGTGCGCTGCCGCCGTTGCAGACCGAAGCGCTGGGTGAGGAGCTGCGGGCGCGTCTGGCCGAGCTCTACGCCGGCGACGTGGCGCGGCTGCGCGAGCTGACCGGCAAGGCCTTTGCGAGCTGGAGCGTATGAGCGACGCACTGCAGCGGGCGATCGTGACCGGTGGGGCGGGCTTCATCGGCTCGCACGTTGTCGATGCGCTGCTCGCCGACGGGGCGAGGACGACGGTGATCGACGACCTCTCCAGCGGCGATCGGCGGCGCGTGCCCGACGCTGCGGACCTGCGCGAGGTGGACATCGTCGATCGCGCGCGACTCGACGCCGTCGTTCGACGAAGTCAAACCGCAGGCGATCTTTCATCTCGCCGCTCAATCGAGCGTAACGGTCTCCGTGCGCGACCCGCTACGCGACTGCGCCGTGAACGTTCAGGGCACGCTCAACGTGCTGCAGGCCGCCGGACGCCACGGCGCGCCGGTCGTGTTCACCTCCACCGGCGGGGCGCTGTACGGTAACGAGGCGCCGATCCCGACCACCGAGGAGCGGATCCCGGCGCCGCTGGCTCCCTACGGCGCCTCGAAGTGGGCCGGCGAGGCGTATCTGAACACCTGGGCGGCGTCCTCGGGCATCCCGCATGCGGTGTGTCGTCTGGGCAACGTCTACGGACCCCGCCAGAGTCCGCACGGCGAGGCCGGCGTAGTGGCGATCTTCAGCCACTGCCTGTACAGCGGCCGCGCGCCGCAGATCTTCGGTTTCGGCAAGCCCACCCGCGACTACGTGCACGTCTTGGACGTCGTCAGCGCGCTGCGCGCGGCAGTGGGCGTGAGGGGCACCTTCAACGTCGCCACCGGCGCGGAGACCGACGTGCTGTCCGTCTGGAACGCGCTGGCGCTCGCCGCCGGCGCCGCGGTTGAACCGCAGCTCGCGCCGCTACGCGCCGGCGAGCTGGAGCGCAGCTGCATGAACCCGGCGCGCGCTCGGCGCGAGCTTGGCTGGGAGGCGCGCGTCGGGATCGAGGACGGCCTGCGCGACACCTACACCGCGCTGATCGCGGAATTCGAGCACGACGCCTGAGCGCTCCAGACTCAGCTGAGCTGCGCGCGCGCCAGCGCCAGCATCCCCGGGGTGCCCATGTCGATCACCGGCTCCGGCAGCATGTGGGCCGCGAGCACCGCACCGCGTGCGAGCGCCTGCGGGAAGACGTCGTGGCCGAAGTCCAGCGGCTCGCCCAGCGGCAGCTCGGCGAGCAGGCTCGGCTCGACCACGTACAGCCCGGCATTCACAAGCGCTTCGCCGTCCACGGTGCCCGGCGCTTTCTCGTTGAACGCGCACACAGTGCCGTTCGCAGCCAGCTCGACGGTGCCCTTGCCATCGACGTGCGCGCTGCGGTACAGCGCCAGCGTCGCTGCGGCCTGTGCACGTCGGTGGCTGGCGCTCACCGCGTGCAGCGGCTCGTCGATGATGACATCGCCGTAGAGCACGACGAAAGCCTCCTCGCCGAGACGCCCGAGGGCGTTGCGGACGCCGCCCGCGGTCCCAAGCAGCCGGTGCTCGAACACGATCTCGATGTCCTGCGCGCGCGGGTGCTCGGCGACGAAGCGTTCGACTTGGTCCGCTAGGTGATGAGCGTTCAATACGACGCGCTGCACCCCGTTCTCCGCGAGGTAACGAAGCTGGCGTGCCAGCAGCGGCTCGCCGCCGACGTCGACCAGGATCTTGGGCACCGTTTCTCCCAGCTGCCCCAGCCTCGTGCCGCGTCCCGCCGCCAAGACCATCGCGTTCATCGCGGCCTTCCCGCGTGGACGTGTGCGTTCAGACCACGCACGGGCGGGCCTCGGCGAGTCGCAACTTGAAGTAGTCGACGAGGATGTGGTTGACGATCAGGTGTACGTCCTCGACCACGCCATAGTGGTCGCAGGGCACGATCAGTGCGATATCCGACAGCTCGGCGGCCTCGCCGCCGTCGAAGCCCAGCAGGCCGACGACCTCGGCGCTGCGCGAGCGCGCGTAGCGCATCGCCTTGAGCACGTTGGGCGAGTTGCCACTGGCCGAGACGACGATCAGCACGTCGCCAGCCTGCACGAGGTTGGTGAGCTGCTCGGAGAACACGTTCTCGTAGCCAAGGTCATTGGCCAGCGCCGTCATGATCGCGGCGTTGTCGTTGAGGCTGACGATGCGAAAGCGCTTCATGTTCGGTGCGATCGTGTTCTTGGCCAGATCGGCGGCCATGTGGCTGGCGGTCGAGGAGCTGCCGCCATTGCCCAGCAGGAACACCTGCTTGTTATTGCGGTAGGCGCGCAGCAGCGTTTCCCCCAGCGCGTTCAGGCGCTCGCGTGGCAGCGCCGCTACCGCCTGCTGCAGACGGTCCACGTACTGCTCGACATGGTCGTCCATCATGGCCTGGTCGCTCATCACGGATGCTGTCCGTTGCGCTCGAGCAGCGTGATCTGCGATGCCGCGCGCGGCGAAGTGAAATGGCACCTCGCGCAACTCGGCGAGCGCGGCGCGCACACCCGCCTGGCGGTCGGGCTCGGCCATGATCAACAGGAAGCCGCCGGCGCCCGCGCCCAGCAGCTTGCCGCCGCTGGCTCCCGCCGGCACGGGCGCGCTGGTACCAGCCGTCGACCTGTGCGTCGCTGAGGCCGTCGACCAGCGAGCGCTTGAGCTTCCAGTTGCGGTCGAGCAGCGGGCCCACCGCCTCGACCTCGCCACGGCCGAGCAGCTCGCGCAACTCGTAGGCAAGGTCACGCATCGTCTGCAGCGCCGCCGTGGCGCTGCCCTCGATGATCGCCTGGCGCTGCCCGCCGAGCACGTCGGAGGCGGCGCGCTGGCGCCCGGTGTAGAAGAGCATCAGCGAGCGGTGCAGACGCTCGAGGGTGCCCGGCGGGCAGACGATCGGCTCGACCCTAACGCCGCCGCCGTGCGGCATGAACTCGATGAAGTTGAGGCCGCCGTGGGCCGCCGCGTACTGATCCTGGCGGCCGATCGGCTTGCCGAGCACCTCGATCTCGATCTGGCGAGGCTTCCTCGGCAAGCTCGGCGCTCGAGCGGAAAATGCCCTGGTATGCGTACAGCGCGTTGAGCAGGCCGACCGTCACGGCGCTCGAAGAGCCGAGCCCCGTGCCCTGCGCCGGTACGTCAGCGAGCGTCACCACGTCCAGGCCGCGCGGCAGGCCGGTCACCCGCAGCGCCTCGCGCACCAGCTCGTGCTGGACGTCCTGTGCGGTGGCCACGATCTCGGTCTTGGAATAGCTGACGCGCAGATCGCCCTCGAAGCGCGGTGCGACGACGACGTGGATCCACTTGTCGATCGCGCTGGACACCACCGCGCCGCCGTGCTCGTCACAGAAGTCGCCGAGGTCGGTACCGCCCCCGACGAACGAGACCCGCAGGGGGGTCTTGGAGATGATCATGCTGACCGCGGCCACCGCCGCGGGCCCTGGTGGAGCTTTGCAAGCCGCTCGGCCACGGGCCAACAACGCCTCCGGTGCGTCATATCTTGTGATGCGCTCTGGCCCGCCTTTGCCGCCGGGTACGCTGGCGTACGATGCCGCCGACCGCCACACGCCCGCGCACGGTCGCGCCTATCCGCTGGGTGTTCCTCGACCGCGACGGCACACTGAACGAGCCGCCGCCGCCCGGCGAGTACGTTGAGCGTCCGCAGCAGCTACGGCTACTGCCTGGCGCGGCCGCCGCGGTGCGGCTGCTCAACCGCGCCGGAGTGTGGACGGCGCTCGTGACAAACCAGCGCGGTGTGGCGCTCGGCCGGATGAGCGCCGCCGATCTCGATGCGATACACGCACGTCTGGGCGAGCTGCTGGCGCGCGACGGCGCGCGCCTGGATGCGATCTACGCCTGTCCGCACGGCCTCGGGGAGTGCGATTGTCGCAAGCCGCAAAGCGGCATGTTGCTGCAGGCACGGCGCGAGCAGCCCACGTTGGAGTTCGCCCAGGCGGCGATTGTCGGCGATTCGGACAATGACGTGCAGGCCGGCCGGCAACTTGGTCTGAGGACCGTCATGATCGTGCGCGGCGGGCATGCGCAGGAGGGGGCCAAGGAGGCCGATCTGCTGGCGGGCGACGTGCTGGAGGCGGTCGGACTGCTGCTCGGACGCGCACAAGCGACGCCGCCGGGCGAGCCTGCCGGCTAGGATGTCCAGAGACAGCGTCGTCCTCACCGTCTCGCCGCAGTAGCGCGCGCAACTGGCGGCGACTTCGAGCCACTGATCCGCCACCGATAGATGTCAAGCGAATCCGTCCGCGCCGCCGCGATCTGCGCACTGGTCTTCATCGGCGGCGCAATCGCCGGCTGCGGCGGGACTGCACACCAGCCCGCGTCGGTCGCCGGTGTGGCCCTCCCGAGCCTGTCCGCACCACCGGCCGCGCAGGTCACCACGGGGGCCTCGGTGCCGGCGCCTACGCCGTTGCGCTTCTTTGCAGGGACGGGAGTCTGGAACAAGCCGCTGGCGGCCGACGCCCCGCTCGACCCCCATTCGACCGAACTCGTGAGTGCGCTCGACACGCTCATCGCCGTCGAGGAGCGCAGCGGCCGCGGCCCGTGGATAAACACGACGAGTTACAGCGTTCCTATTTACACGGTGCCCGCCAACCAGCCCACGGTGCGCGTCAAGCTCGCTGCCACCCCGCCCGAACCGGCATTGCAGGCCGCGTTTGACGCGGTGCCGCTGCCGCCGACTGCGCAACCGGCGCTCGGCACCGACGCGTTGCTTGCGGTCTGGCAGCCGAGTACCGACAGGCTGTGGGAATTTTGGCGGATCTCGCACGGTCCCGGTGGCTGGCGGGCGATGTGGGGAGGAGCGATGAGCCACGTGTCGTCCAACTCCGGCGTCTACGGCAACGAAGCATGGCCCGGCGCGCGGTCGTGGTGGGGCGCCTCGGCCTCTTCGCTGTCGGAGGTCGGCGGTCTGATATCGGTGGAAGACCTCGAACGCGGCGAAATCGACCATGCGCTGTCGGTGTCGCTGCCCGATATCCGGGCGGGCGTGTACTCCTTACCGGCGCGGCGCACCGACGGTCGCTCCCGCTCCCCGCAGGCGCTGCCCGAGGGGGCCCATCTGCGCCTGAACCCCGACCTCAACCTGGCGTCGCTGCGCCTGCCGCGGCTGACGATGATGATCGCGCAAGCCGCGCAGCGCTATGGGATTTATGTCAAAGACGGCGCCCAGAACGTGACCTTCGACGCGCAGGACCCTGTGTCGCTTGGCAGCAACCCGTACACCGGCGCGAAGGGCTATTTCGAAGGCGAGCTGCCCGAGCAGCTGCTGGCGTCGTTCCCCTGGAGTCAGCTGGAACTGCTCAAGATGGAACTGCATCCCGAGCGGTCGCGGGGCGTTCAGCTCGGCGCGGCACGGCGGGCGCGCAGGCGAGCCGAGCGCCAAGCCCGCGTGCGCAGGCGCGTCGAACGCCGCCTGCGGCGCATGCGCGAACGTCGCGCGCGCGACGCGGCGTCGCCGGAATGAGCCGCCGCGGACATCGCACCAGCGTCGAGGAGCGGCTGATCCTGTTGAGTGCCGCCACGGCGGCGCGCAGGCAGGCCACGCGCGCCCAGTCCGCCGAGCTGTGTGCCGTGGTGGACTGGCAGCGTCTGGCTTCGCTGCTGGCGACGCGGCGGCTGCTGGGCACGCTGGGCCCACGCCTGCTCGAGCAGGCGCAGGCCGGCGTTGCGCAGGACCTCGCGCTCGCCGTCGAGGGCGCGCTCGCCGCCGGTCGCCGTCAGAGCGCTTTCCTGGCGCTGATCGCCGAACGGGCTGTGAATGCGCTGGCGCTCGCAGGCATCCGCGCCGCGACGCTGAAGGGGCCGGCGCTGAGCGAATCGCTGTACGGCGATCCCGGCTGCCGGCCGTCAGGCGACATCGATCTGCTGGTTGACCGCGAGCGGCTCACGCAGGCGGTCACGGTGGTGCGCGAGCTGGGCTATGTAGCGCCGGGCGACCACCTCGAAGACGACGGACTGCCGCTGCTGCACTTCACGCTGATCCACGAACGCGGGCAGCTGCCGCCGATCGAGCTGCACTGGCGTATTCACTGGTACGAGTGCGACTTTGCGCGCGAGCGTCTGCTCGCGCCGGCGGACTGGCCCGTCGGCGGTGGACCGGCGGACCGGCTCGCGGGTGAGTGGCGACCGGCACCGGTTGACGAGCTGATTGCGCTGCTGCTGTTCTACGCCCGCGACGGCTTCATCAGCTTGCGCTACGCGGCTGATCTGGCCGCCTGGTGGGATGTGTTCGGCGAGTCGCTACAGCCTGGCGCGCTGGACTCCGTGCTGCGAGCCTATCCGGCGCTCGGGGCGGTCGCCACCACGGCGTTGCGCGTCGCCGAGAAGACCGTCTGGTTGCCGGCTACACGGATCGCCCCAGCCGCCGTCAAGCTCGGTGCGCGCGAGCGCATCGCGGTGCGGCTCGCCGACCCCTACCCGCACTCCAGCGAAGCTCAGCTCTACGCCGACATCGGCCTGGTGGACGGTCTGCTCACGCCTCGCGGCGGCTTTCGCGAGTTCGTCAAACGCCAGCTCGCGCTGTCGCGTGAGCCGACCGGCGCGCACGCTGCGCAGCCCGGGGGCTCGTTGGTGGACGGTCTGCGCATGTTCGGCCGCTACGGCCTGGCCATGAGCAGGCTGCTGCGCCCCTCGCCGCTCGTCTAGCTGCCGCGGCATGGTTCCACGGGCAAGGGTATAGGCGGGATGCCGGCCGCGTAGGGCAGCGTACTTTTTGGGCACCCGCCTCCGTTGAGACTTTGAATGTCCCAGCAGCGGCGACCGACATCTTGCCTTAGGGGTGGGCGAGCGGCGCAGCGCCGGCCGACGCCGGCGCGCGTCGCCGTGGGCGCGTTGCTGGCGCTCGAGGGGACGCTGACGCTCACCACCGGCTATCTGCTGGCGCTGCTCGCTGCGGCGCGCGGCAGCGAGCGGGACGCTCCCGCGCGGGCCCTCGGGCCAGAGCACACCGGGCAGCTGCGGATGGTGGTGCTGGTCCCCGCACACAACGAGCAGGCGGGTATCGACGCGACGCTCGACTCGCTGCGCGCCTGTGCCTATCCGCGCTGCGCGCTGCGTGTGGTGGTGATCGCCGACAACTGCACCGATGGCACCGCCGAGTGCGTACGCGCGGCCGGCGCACAGGTATGGGAGCGCATCGACCCCGAGCGGCGTGGTAAGGGCTTCGCGCTGGCGTGGGCGCTCGACCGGCTGCAAGCCGAGGGGGACACGTTCGACGCGGTCGTGGTACTCGACGCCGACTGCCTGGCCTCGCCGAACATGCTCGCCGAGATCGACCTCCGGCTGCGCTGCGGCGCGCGAGCACTGCAGGTCAACTACGTGGCGGCCAACCCCGACGCCTCGCACGCCGCCGCGCTGCGATGGGGCGCCTTCGCGCTGATGAACACGGTGCGCTTTCAGGGCAAGCAACGGCTCGGTCTCTCGTGCGGGCTGGTCGGCACGGGGATGGCTTTCACCCGCGAGCTGCTGCAGCGCGAGCCGTGGACCACGACGGGTCTGGTGGAGGACGGCGAATACCACATGCGGCTCGTCCAGGCAGGCGAGCGCACCGAGTTCGTCGGCGAGGCCTGCGTCAGCTCGGCGGTGCCGAGCACGCTGCGCGGCGGCGCCGACCAGCAAGCTCGCTGGGAACAAGGCAAGCTGCAGCTGATTCGCCGTTGGAGCCCGGCGCTGATCGCTTCCGGCTTGGCTCGGCGGGACATCGTGCGCCTGCACGCCGGACTCGAGTACCTGGTGCCGCCGCAGTCGCTGATCGCCGCCGGCAGCCTAGGCTCAGTGCTGGCCGGCCTGCTGTTGGGCTCGCGGCGGCTGGTGTCGCTGGCGGGCGCTACGCTGGCGGCACAGCTGTCTTTCGTGCTGCTCGGACTGCGCCTGGTCGGCGCACCCGCGCAGGTGTATCGCGCGCTCGCTGTCGCCCCGGCGTTGATCGCCGGCAAGGTCGCGCTCTACGTACGGCTGTTGAGCGGCCGCGGCCCGACCGCGTGGGTGCGCACCGAGCGCGAGAGCGCCACCGCGGCCGTGGAGGTGGCGCGATGATCGGCGTGCCCGTCGCCCCGCGCCGGCGGGCACGCCGCCGCGGCGAGCCCCGTGACGCGCCGCTGAAGCTTGCCTACCTGTGCGCCCAGTACCCGGCTGTGTCGCACACGTTCGTTCTGCGCGAGGTCGAAGCGCTGCGGCGCTGCGGCGTGGAGGTCGCGACGTTCTCAATCCGGCGCGCCGGCGCCGAGCATCTGCTCTCGCGCGCGGACCGCGCCGCATTCGAGTCGACCTACGCGATCCTGCCGCCGCGCTGGGGAGCGCTGCTGGCGGCCCATCTGCGCCTGATCTGCAGCGCGCCGCGGGCCTATCTCTCGACGTTGGCGCTGGCGCTGCGCCTGGCTCCTCCCGGCATTCGCGGGCGCCTGTGGCAGGTGTTCTATTTCGTGGAGTCGGTTGTGCTGTGGCGCGAGTGCAGCGCACGCGACATCCGCCACGTACACGTTCACTTGGCCAACGTCGCAGCCGATGTCGCGCTGCTGGCGGCCCACATCGGCTCGCTGGCCGACCCGCGGCGGCCGTGGTCGTGGAGCTTCACCATGCACGGTCCCACGGAGTTCGCCGACGTCGGCCTGCACCGTCTCGCTGCGAAGGTGCAGCGCGCGAAGTTCGTGGTGTGTATCAGCGACTACGCGCGCAGCCAGTTGATGACGCTCTGCGACCCCGGCATGTGGGACAAGCTGCATGTGCTGCACGTCGGCATCCCGATCGCGCAGTTCACTCCTACCGACGCGGCTTGGCCCCACTCCGAGCGGACGCCGGCGCCGGCGTCCACTGAGCCCACGGTGCTGTTCATCGGCCGTCAGGTGCCCGAGAAGGGTCAGGGTGTGCTGTTGCAGGCGGCTGCGCTGTTGGCTGCACGGGGGCACAGGATCAAACTCACGCTCGCCGGCGAAGGCCCTGCACGGGCGGCGTTTGAAGCGTTGGCGCAGCGGCTTGGGCTCGCCGAGCAGGTGTCGTTCCCCGGCGCGGTCGGCCAGGAAGAGATCCACGCGTTGTACGCCGGCGCTGCGGTGTTCTGCCTGCCGAGCTTCGCGGAGGGGATTCCGGGGGTGCTGATGGAGGCGATGGCAATGGAAGTGCCGGTGCTGAGCACGCGCATCACCGGTATTCCTGAGCTGATCGAGGATGGCCGCGACGGGCTGCTGGTCGCGCCGGGTCGCGCCGATGAGCTCGCCGACGCGCTGGAGCGGCTGCTGGCCGATCCGGCGCTGTGCCGCGAGCTGGGCGCACGCGGGCGCGAGAAGGTGCTCGCACAGTTCAACACGATCGGCTCCGCCGAGCAGCTGCACGAGCTGTTCGTATACGAGCTGGCGCCGGCGGGCGCGCCGAGGGGTGGGTAGCAATGGCCGCCGCGATGGCAACTCGACAGCGGATCCCCGTGCTTGGCGTGGAGGTCGACAAGCTCACACGCGAGCAGGTGCTCAGGGAGGTCGAACGGTGCTTTGGCGAGCGCCGGTTGATGCTCGCGTATGTCAATGCCCACACGCTCAATCTCGCCGCGCACGACTATGCACTGCGCGAGGCGCTCGGCGCGAGCGATCTGGTGATGAACGACGGCATCGGCCTGAACCTCGCGGCGAGGATGCGCGGCGAGCGCTTTCCGGAGAACCTCAACGGCAGCGACTTCACGATGCTGCTGTTGCAGCTGGCCGCGCGGCGCGGCTGGGAGACTTTTCTGCTCGGCGGCAAGCCAGGGGTCGCCGAGACCGCGGCACGGCGGTTGACGGAGCGGATCGAGGGCCTGCGCATCGTCGGCACGCGCCACGGGTTCACCAACGAAAGCGACGAGCTGCTTGCACAGCGCATTAGGGACTCTGGCGCCAAGCTGTTGATCGTCGCGCTCGGCAGCCCGCTGCAGGAGGTCTGGTTGAGCTGCAACCTGGCGAGCACCGGCGCGCTGGTCGGCGTTGGCGTGGGGGCATTTCTCGATTTCAGCGCCGGCCAGTTCAGGCGCGCACCGCGCTGGATGAACCTGATCGGGATCGAGTGGTGCTTTCGCCTGGTCCAGGAGCCGCGCCGGCTGTGGCGGCGTTATATCGTCGGCAACCCGCTGTTCTTGATGCGCGCCTGGCGCGATCGGCATAGCGGCGGCCGCTGCTAGCGCCGCGGGAGCCACCGCATGGAGACCGTGACACTGCCGGGCCCGATCGTGAGCACTCGTATCGGCTTTGGCTGCGCGGGCCTGATGCGCGAGCCGTCAGCCGCTCGCCGTCAACAGCTGCTGGGTGCGGCTTTCGAGCAGGGCATCCGGCATTTCGACGTCGCGCGGATGTACGGGCTCGGGGAGGCTGAGCGCGAACTCGGCCGGTTCGCGCGCGGGGCTCGTCGCGAGGAGTTGGTGATCGCGACCAAGTTTGGCATCGAGGCTGCTGGCGCCGCGAGCCGGCTTGCCCGCTTGCAGGCCCCGGTGCGCAGCCTGCTGGCACGTTCGCCGGCGCTGCGCGCCCGTGTCAAGGCTCGCGCACAGGCGTTTCAGCGGCCGCACCGCTACGACGTTGCCAGCGCGCGCGCAAGCCTCGAGCACAGCCTGCGCGAGTTGCGGACCGACCACGTCGACGTGTTCTTCGTGCACGGTCCGACGGAGGCCGACACGATCGACTTCGCCGAGCTGGGTGCGTTCCTGGAACAGGCACGCACGGCCGGGCACATTCGTGCTTGGGGTGTAGCCGGGGAGCGCGAGCCCTCTCTGCAGGTCGCTCGGTCGCTGCCCGCTCCCGTGGTGGCGCAGCTGGGCGATGACATCTTCTTGCCCGTGCCGCCCCCGCGCGAGGAAGCGCCCGCGCAGATTACATTCGGTGTAATCGCCGGCGCGCTGCAGCGCATTCGCGCGCACCTACCGCGCTCGGGCGGGCGGTGTGTGGACTGGTCGGCGCGGATCGGCGTCGACTGCGCCGAGGACGACGCGCTCGCGCAACTGTTGTTGCGCGACGCGCTGGCGCGCAACCCCCGCGGGGTGGTGCTCGTGGCGACTACCCGCCCCGAGCGGCTTGAGGGCTTGGCGGCGCAGGTTGCGGCGGCGACGGTCGCGCCGCCCGGCGGCCAGCGCGCGCTAGGCGCATTGCGCGCGCTGGTGAGCGCCGAGCTGACCTGCGCCGTGCCGGCCGGTGGGGGCTGAGATGCCGATCGGCACCGGCCGTGCCGCTCAGTCGGAGTCGAGGTGCTGATCGACGCGGCGAGCCTTGCGCCCGACGCGCGCCTGGAGGCCGAGGTCGCGGTTGTTGGCGCTGGGCCGGCGGGCATCGTGCTCGCGCTGGAGCTCGCGCGCGCCGGGCACCGCACGCTCTTGCTCGAGAGCGGTGGCCAGTCGTTCGATGCCGCCACGCAGGCGCTCGGCGACCTGGAGGGCGACGATCCGCCGCACGTGCCGATGGCGCTCGCCACCAGGCGCCAGCTGGGCGGCGCTTCGAACATTTGGGGCGGGCGCTGCGTGCCGTTCGACCCGATCGACTTCGAGTCGCGTGAGATCGTCGGCGAGGACGCGCGCTGGCCGGTGGGCTACGGCGAGATTGAGCCGTTCTTCGCGCGAGCCTGTACGTGGTGCGTCTGCGGCGAGGCCGTGTTCGACGCGCACCGCATTCCCGAGCTGGCGCAGCGCTCGCTGATCCCCGGGTTTACCGAGCATCCCGTGTTCGCCTCGGCGCTCGAGCGCTGGTCGCTACCGACGAACTTCGGACGCGTCTACCGCGCGGAGCTGATGGGCGCGCCGGCACTCACGCTGGTGAGCGGTCTAACTTGCACCGAGATCGTCTGCGAGCCCGACGGCGGCCGGGTGGCGCACTTGTGCGCGCAGAGCCTCGCCGGCAAGCGCGCGCGCGTCTACGCACGCCGGTACGTGCTCGCGTGTGGCGGCTTGGAGACCACGCGCCTGCTGTTCGCCTCCGACCGTCACCACCGCGAGGGCATCGGCAACCACTCCGGGCACCTCGGCCGCTGGTACATGGCGCATGTCGAGAGCCGCATCGCGGTGGTGCGCTTTGCGACCCCGCCGCAGGACACCATCTACGGCCACGAGCGCGATCGCGCGGGCGTGTATGTGCGCCGGCGGCTGACGTTCGCCGCCGATTTGCAGCGCAGCCAACGGCTGCCGAATGTCGCGATGTGGCTCGTGAACCCGGCGATCAGCGATCCGGCACACGGCAGCGGCGTGCTGTCGTTCGCCTATCTGATGCTCGCTTCGCCATTCGGCCGGCGCTTCGTCGCTGAAGGCATCAGGCAGGCGCACGTCAAGGCGACCGCGCACGCACCCGTGGGCGCGCACTTGCGCAACGTGCTGCGCGATCTCGGTCCCGCTGCCATGTTTGCCGTGACGTTCGGCTACCGGCGCTACCTGAAGCGCGGCAGGAAGGTGCCGGGCTTTTTCGTGCCGAGCGCCGCCAACGCCTATCCGCTGCTCTACCACGGCGAGCATCTGCCCCACCGCGAGAGCCGTGTACAGCCTGCCGCCAGCCGCGACGCGCTCGGCATGCCGCGGCTGCAGACGCGCCTGCTGTTCGACGACGCCGATGTCGAGGGCGTACTACACGCACACCGACTGCTGGACGAGCATCTGCAGGCCAACGGGCTCGGCAGCGTTGAATATCTCTACCCCGATGGCGCGAGCGCGGTGCGTGAACAGCTCTTCGGCGGCTACCACCAGGCCGGCACCACGCGCATGTCGGCGCGTGCGCAAGACGGCGTGGTCGACCGCGAGCTGGCGGTGCACGGCTTCGAAGATCTGTACGTGGCCAGCAGTTCGACGTTCGTCACCTCCGGGCAAGCCAACTCGACTTTCATGATCGTGGCCTTCGCGCTGCGCCTGGCCGACCACCTGCGCCGCGGCCTCGCCGCGGGCTGATCGGCGCCGGGCGCCTCGCTGTGCGTCCCCCGCGGCGCGCCGGTTAGGCGACGGCCGGCTTGCCACTCTCGCGCCGAGACTCGTCCGCGCGGGCGCGCGTACCGTAAAGCGAGCGCGGGCGGGCGCCGATGGCGACGCGAGACCGATGCTGATTGCTTTGGCGCTGTTGTCGCTGGTGTGGTTGTGCCTGGTAGCGATCGTGGTTGCGCTTTGCGTGGCGGCGGCTCGTGCGGAGGCCGGCCGTGCGCAGCGTGCGCCTACGCAGCGCGCGCCTGCACAGGCCGCTGCTCAACAGGCGCGCCCGTCCGAGCCGGCGTGTCCTCCCGTTTCGGTTGGGGGGAGTCGTTCTTAGCCTGGATCCACCGCGCGGCTGCCTGGTGGGGGGTGATTGGTGCTGTTGGTGTGGGTTTGGGGGGCCTCGTTGGTGTTTTGTCGGCGTGAGGAGCGGCGGGCGTCTTCTCGGGGGACTTGGGGGGTGTGTTTTCGGGTGGCGCTGAGCGCGCCGTGTCGACGTGTTGCTTGGCTGGTCGTCGGTCGTGGTGTTTTGCGCGCTCAGGTGAGTTCTGGTAGCCCGCGGATGCGGGCGAGCGCTCTGGTGAAGTCGTGTTGCCACGGCCAGCGAGCGGGAAGGTGAAGCGTCCACTGGCGGCCCGTGCGGGTCAGGCGGCCTGGTATCCGAAGCAGCCGGCGGCGCATGGTGCGCGCGACGCGCACGGTCTCGCTCGACAGTCCGATCGCCGTGGTCCAGCGCAGCAGGTTGTGCGCGATGGCGGCGATCACTGTCCAGGCGCTGTTGGCGTTGAACTGGCCGGAGGGGAAGTGCGCGAGCGCCTGGTCTTTGAGGTCGCGGATCGTGAGCTCGACGACGGCGTGCTGGCGGTGCTCGGCCTCCACGACCTCCAATGCCTCGGTGCGGTTGGTGATGAGGGGGAAATACCGCCAGTCCGGCCACAGCTCTGCTTGCGGCCCGATGAGCCGGGTGCGACGGACGATCAGCCGTCGTCCGTGAGCGGTCGTCTCAGCGATCTGCGCTTCGCCGTCCTTGGGGTAGTCCTCCAGGGGCTGCCACGCCTTCTCGGGGATCTGCTTGATGGCGTCGGGAACCCAGAACTGCAGGCGCACACTGATCGAATAGGACCACCCGGCGCTCTGAAGCCTTGCGATCAGCTTGCTGTTCCAGAACCCCGAGTCGGCCCGCAGGAGCTTCTCGCCGCTCGCGCCTGCCCGCGCCATGCGGGCGATCAGCTCCTCGGTGAAGCGAACGACACCGCGCTGGGTGTTCGCCTGCCCCTTGCGCAACCGAACGTGCAGAACCTCACCGGTCCCGGCCCTGGAGGCGAGCAGCGGGTGGTATCCGCGCTGTTTGGTGTACCCAAAACCGACACCCTCCTTCTTGTAGCCGTAGGCCTGGCCGATAAAGCTGTCCACGTCAACGATCAGCCGCTCGGCGCCCGGGCCAGCGCCTGCCCGCCACGCGCGCACCAGCGCCTGATCGAGTACTCGGTCGAGCTGGCGCACATGTCCGAAAGTAAACGCCCGCAAAAACGTTCCGAGTGTCGAGGGCGCCGGTAGCCAGCCACCCAACAATCGACGCGTGCGACCGGCCCGCAGCACATCACAATCATCGATCGAGTCAGCGCCGAGCAGCATCGCGAACACGAGCGCCATCACCTTGCGGCCCGGATTCGCAGCGCCCGGCAGATCACGCCGAAGCGCCACGAACCGCCCCACGAGAGCCTCGATCCCAAGCCGCCCCGCGAGCGTCGCAACGAGCGCGATCCCCGCATCAGAAACCAGCCGCTCATCATCAAAAACGACCCGCACACCGTCCAGTCCGACCCGCTCGTCATCCTGCACCATACGAGTGACCTCCTGATCCCGGGCCGCGACAGCCGCAATCTGTCACTACCAAGCCCGATTCAGGAGGTCATTCAACACCCCAACCCGGACAACACCGGTGGATCCAGGCTTAGGGTCTGGGCGGAGTCGTTCTTAGCGGAGTCGTTCTAGAGTAGATGTCTAGAGCCCGCGTCGCCCGAGCACGTGTGGCACGGTGCGGAGCAGAATCTTGACGTCGCCCCATAGCGACCAGTTGGCGACGTACAGGTAGTCGATGGCGCCCATCTCCTGCAGCGGCACGCGCGCCGGCCCAAGGATCTGCCACGGGCCGGTCATGCCCGGCTTGAGCTTCCAGGCGGCGGCGATACCAGCCCTCGACGCGCTTGTCCTCGTCGATCACCAGCGGCCGCGGGCCGACGAGACTCATCTCGCCGCGCACGATGTTCAGTAGCTGCGGCAGCTCGTCCAGAGCGCTGCGGCGCAGCAGCTTGCCTACGCGTGTCACGCGCGGGTCGTCGGCGATCTTGAAGAGTCCCTCCTGGGCCTCGTTGCGATGGCGCAGCGCGTCCTTCATGGCGTCGGCGCCCGGCACCATCGTGCGGAACTTGAGCATGTCGAAGTGGTCGCCGTGCTGGCCCACGCGGCGCTGGCGAAAGAACAGCGGCCCGCCGTCGTCGAGCTTGATCGCGAGGAAGACCGCGAGCATCAGCGGCGCGATCGCGAGCAGGCCGAGCAAGGCGCCGAGGAGGTCGAAGACACGCTTGACCGCCGCTGAGGAGCGCGTCAGCTCAAAGCGCCGCAGCCCCATGATGGTTACGCCGTGCAGGTCGTCGAACTCGACCGAGGAGCCCACGACCTCCAGCAGCCGCGGCAGCACGCTGACCCGCACGCCGATCGCCTTGAGCGTGCGCACCAGGTCGAGCATCTCACCGGCGTCGGCGCTGCCGGGTGCGATGATCGCGCGATGGATGTCCAGCGACTGCGCGAGGTCGCGGATTTCCGAGAGCCGCTGCGCCGAGAACGTCTGCGAGGACCACCGCGCAACGTCGTCGAGTGCGATATGCGCCACCAGATCGGCCTTGACCCCGCTGTGACCGCTGAGCTTGGAGCGGATCGTGCGCGCCGTGGCCTGGTCGCCGATCAGCAGGCAGCGCTCGGCGGGCGTTATGCGCAGCACCAGCGCGCGCATGCTCGCGCGGGCGAGGATCAGCAGCACGATCAGTGCCAGCCACAGCAGCAGCGCCTCGCTGCGGCCCAGCGTGCTCCCGCCGATCACGAATCCGCCCGCCAACCACGCGCCGAGCGCGCCGAGCGTCGCCATCTGAAACAGCTTTGGGGCCTCGTCGAGCGTCGTCTTGTGCAGCAGCACTTCGTCGCGGTCATAGAGACCGAGCACCTTGGCGCCCAGCAGCAGCGTGAGTAGACCGAGTGCGCTGACCCAGGTGAGCTGCAGCACGCGCGAGGAGGCTTGCGCGAGCAGCAGGAAGGCGCCGACAATCGCGACCGCGTCGGCGATCAGCAGCGCGCGGCGAAAGCGCTGGTCGCGTCTGAGGCTCGCGGCCAGTCCGCGGGTCATGCTCGGACGCGGCGCGGCGGGTCGCTGCGGGCCGTCGGGCTCCGAGCCGGCGAGCTTCCGAGCCGGCGAGCTCCGCGGGGTGTGTGGGCGCCGGCGGGTCGTCCAGCTCCGCTGTCGCGGCGACAACCGGGTCTACCAGTGTGGCGCCGCTGATGCGCCTCCTTGGCGCACCGACGAGATCGTGGGTACGCGTGGCTGAACGCGACGAGGTCTTCTCCATCTCACTGCCGATTCCCCCGCTCATCGTTGGTTTCGCCTGCCTCCCTGGCCTGGTTGGTCGATTAGGTGCTGGTGTAGGCGGTTGCCGGCATCGAATTCACTGCGCCCCCGCCGAGGTCGTCTCCAGGCGCTCGCCGCCGAGCGCGAGGATGCCCGTCCCGAGTCCCTGCTTGGAGTCGAGAATCAGGTTCACCGCCTCGTTGCGTGAGCGCACTCCGAGCTTGCCGAAGGCCGAGGAGAGGTGGCTCTTGACGGTGCTTTCGGCGAGAAACAGCTGCTCGGCGATCTGGCTGTTCATGTAGCCCATCACGACGAGGCCCAGGATCTGCTTCTCGCGCGTGGAGAGCACCGGAGGATCGATCTGCCGCCCGTGCCGGCGCGGCACGCAGACCTGTCCGGTGCACACCGCCAGCAGGCACGGCCCGAGCGTTTGCTCGAGATCGTCCTCGAGCACGACGCCGCTGGCGCCCGCCGCGAGCGCTGCCCGCACCTCCCAGCGCTGCAGATCGGCGCAGATCGCGACGACCGGGCTGTGCTCGGCATGCTGGGCCAGCTGGCCGATTTCCTGCGCGATCGATGCGGCTGTGGCGTGCAGGATCACGACCGCCGCGCGATCGTCGGTCCAGTCTGCGTCGAGCTCGTCGGCGCAAGCCAATAAGGTGAATTCGATACCGAGCCGCTCGAGCACAACGGCGATGCGCTCATAGCAGGGCGGCTCGGCGATCAGCGCGACGACTTGCGGCGCATAGTGCTCAACGAGGTCGGCGGATGCGCTTACTCGCGCCGGACGGGCTGCAGCTGCACTCGATCTGGCCACGCACCAGCAACGGGGCATTGCTCGCCGGACTTACGGTTGGACGGTGCCAAGTGTGAATTACAACGAGAAACGGCTGCGGGAAACCAGTTTTAAACAAGCGCAGCGAGAAGTGAGGGGAACAAGTCAGCAAACAAAACAGCCGCCCGGAGGCGGCTGTAAGCGCAGCGCTATCACGTCGAGCGACGATTGCGATGCTGAGATCGCAAGAGCGACCCGGTCTAAAGCCGGGCTGCCCGTGCTGTTACGGATTTGATTTGCAGCCGGCCGCCGGGTTGCTCGGGCCGACGGAATAACCACCGATGTGTGCCGGGTATCCCGCGTCACCGCCGCTGCCACCGAGGCACGCTGCGGTCAGATCCTGCAGATCGCCATAGTCAACGACCTGAGGGGCCTCGTAGGCGCCCAGATTCGTCCTATCTTCCATGTTGAGCGGTTCCTTATCAATCGATCCCCGCCCCGCTCATCTCGGATGATGGGACGGCCAACTACGTCACGTAGCTTAGACAAGGGTGCGGCTGGGTCAAGGCGGAAAAACGTACGAGGCCGCCGCGATCGATACGCGCGCCCGACTCGGCGCGGCGACGGCGGTGGGCAGCTCCTGGGCGCCCCGTGCCTGGCTGCGCAGCCAGGACTCGGCGGTGACTAGGCGCCACACCTGCCACATCCAGCGAAACGGCTGGGTGCGCAGCTCGAGGTCGCTGTCGAGCAGGGCGTGGCGCATGCGCGCCAGGTCGACGTAGGCGCCCAACTCGGCGTGGGGATCGCCCAGCAAACTGCGCACGGCAACGAGGTCTCCTCCGCGCAGGCAATCCACGACAAGCGACTCGAAACGTGCCTTGCCGGGACGCAGGCGCACGGAGTCCGGCAGCAGGCCGGCCATGCTGGCGCGCAGGACGGGCCGGTTGAAGCGCGGGTCGAGCGTGGCCTGGGGCGGCTGGCGCAGGCCGAGCGTGACGAGGTCGAGATCGAACAGCGGATGACGCTGCTCGATCCCCGCCAGCGCTGACCGCCGGCGCTGGTGCTCGAACACACCTGCCTCCTCGACTCCGCGCGTAAGAGCGTGCGCTACGCGTGCCCACCAGCGCGGCCCGTCGAGGCGCTTCCAGGCGAACGGGTCGTCGGACTCGACCAGCGCGCGCGCCGCCGCAGGAAGCAGCCACGGGGGCGTTTCGCGGCGAGCGAACGGTCTGTGCAGTGTGCCGTGCAGGCGGTAGGGCAGGGCGCCCAGCGCCAGCGAACCGAACATGCGCGCGACTTCGCGGCGCGAGGGCCCCGCGTCCGCCCCCGGAAGCCGGCGCGCCACCGCAAGCGCCGCGCGCGGAGCAGCGGCGCGCAGGCAGTCCGCAAGCAGGTCGGCGCGCGGGCCGAACAGCTCATCGCCGCCGTCGCCGTCGAGCACAAGCTGAGCACCGCGACCGGCGGCGGCGCGCAGCAACGGTAACGTCCAGAAGTCGCCCCATCCCAGCAGTGGCAGCTCCCACGCGGCGAGCGATTCCAACGCGCTCGCGAGCGCCCCCCCGGCAGCACGACCGCGCCGAGTCGGGACAGCGACAGGGTCTCGACGAGGGCGTCAATGAGCTGCGACTCATTCGCCGCCGGGTGCTCGGGAAACACGGCCGAGCAGGCCAGGGTGCGCTGCGGCGCCTCGCGCGCGCACAGCGCGGCAACCGAGGAGGAGTCCAGGCCGCCGCTCATCAGCACGGCGGTGTGCCCTTCCGGGGCGATCCGCCGCCGCACCGCCAGCTCGAGCGCGGCACGCGTGCGGGCGGCCAGCTCGCCGTCGGGTAGCTCCAGCGGCTCCTCAAAGCGCGGCGTCCACCAGCGCTTCTCGCGAGCGCCACCGCCGTCGAGCAGCAGCACCCCCGCGGGGCGCAGGCGACGCACGCCGCTGTAGAGGGTGCTGGTACCCGGACGTGTGCTGACCGAAATCCAGTGCGCGACGCTCGCCGGGTCGGGCGGCGGCCGGTGTGCGAGCAGCGCCAGCAAGTGGCGCACCTCGCTCGCGAAGCACAACGTGCCGCCGGTCTCGTGCAGGAAGACGGGACGCACGCCGAGCTGGTCGCGCGCGAGCAGCCCCTCGCCGCGCTCGCGGTCCCAGATCAGCAACGCAAAGTCGCCGCGCAGACGCGTCAGTAGACCGTGGCCCCAACGCTGGTAGGCGCGCGCGAGCAGGTGCTCGGTGCAGGCGTGCGTGCCGCCGGCTCGCACCACCACGTGGCCTTGCTGCGCACCTTCCCCATGCCGATCCGTGTCGCCCAGCGCGCGGCGCAGCTCGGCGGCGTTGTCGAGGTGCCCGTCGAACAGGCACAACAGATCGCCTAGCGGCGGGTCGGGGCCGCTGAAGGCCACGTGCAGAGGGCCGCATTCGAGGACGGTCGCCTCGTGCGGGGCGAGCGCGCGCGCGAGCCGCGCTCGCTCGCCCCGTCGCTCGGGATCGAAGACTCCCGCCAGCCAGCGGCTCATTGGGCATCCTTTGGTTGCCTCGGCCGCCGCCGGGGGAGAGCCGGAGTCGCTTGCCCGTTTGAGGGCCCGTATGAGACCAGCTCCTCCCGGCGGGGCGAGGTGCCGCAAGCGGCAACAGGACGTAGCCCCTGTGAGGGCCCGTCAATGAGCACCCGCAACGGTACCTCTTGGTCGGGGCTCCGTGAAGAGCGAACCTCGAGCGAGGAGGATGAGAAGTGGGTAGATACGCAGGAGTGGATTGGGCCTCGGAGAAGCACGATGTGCTCGTGCAGGGCGAGGCCGGTGATGAGTTGTTCAGCGGGACGTTCACGCACGACGAGGCGGGCATCACGGCCCTGTGTCGGGCGTTGGTGCGCTTGGAGGTGCAGCTGGTCGCGATTGAGCGCCCCGATGGTCTGCTGATCGAGCGGATGCTCGATGCCGGCCTGAGAGTGATGGCGATCCATCCCAACCAGGTGCACGCCGCCCGGCCGCGGTTTCGTACCAGCGGCGGGAAGCCCGACCGCTTCGACGCGTTTGTGCTGTGCGAGCTGGCCAGGACCGACAGCCACCGCTTCCGTGTCCTGGTCGCTGATAGCGACGAGACGAAGGCGCTGCGGGCGCTCAGTCGCGCACGCGAAGATCTCGTGCAGACCCGCGTCGAGCTCGCCAACCAGCTGCGTGCTGAGCTGGAGCGCTTCTGGCCCGGCGCCACGCTGATCTTCGACGCGATCGACAGCCCGATCGGTCTCGCGTTCCTGGAGCGCTACCCCAGCCCTCTCGATGCCAAGGGCCTCGGCGAGAAGCGCCTCGGCGCCTTCCTCGCACGTCACTCCTACTGTGGGCGTAAGAAGCCCGCCGAGATGCTCGCCAAGCTCCGGGACGCTCCCCAAGGACGCGCCGGTGAGAGCGAGATCGAGGCACGCAGAGCGATCGTGCTCGCGCTCGTAGCCGCGCTGCGCCCCATCGTCGCGAAGATCAGCGAGCTGACCAGCGAGATCGCTCACCGCGTACGCGCTCACCCCGACGGCCACGTATTCCTCTCGCTGTTCCGCGACCCCAAGTCGGTCCTCTGCGCGGCTGCGCTGCTGGCCGAGATCGGTGACTACCGCCAGCGCTACCCCAACGCCGAGGCGCTCGCCGCCGACGCCGGCATGAGCCCCGTCGCAGTCGAGTCCGGCAAGCGCAAGGTCGCTACCTTCCGCCGGGGCTGCGACAAGCGCCTCAGGCAGGCCACCAGCACCCTCGCCGACGCGACCCGCCACTGGCACCCCTGGGCGCAAGACCGCTACGCCGCCAGCCGCGCTCGTGGCCACGACCACCCCCGAGCGATCCGTACCCTCGGACGCGCCTGGTGCCGTGTCCTGTGGCGCTGCTGGCAAGACAGAGTTCCCTACGACCCCGCTCGCCACCACGGCCTGCAGCAACACATCACGGTCACAATTCCCAGCCAGTCGGGCCCCCGACCCGACATGATCGCCACCCAGCGGATGACCGGCGCAGCAGTCACCCGAAGGGCGGCCCAAAGGGCCGAGCGCGAAGCGCTTGACGGCAAGCCGACATCCGCTACGACACTCGGGGGCTGACACAGGACGTCTCATACCGGCTCGCCGATTCGCTCGAGCACGGCCTGCGCGAGCTGTGAAGCGTCGACTGCCGGGCCGACCTGCACCCGCTCGACTCTGCGACGGGCGGCGAGCGCGCAGATCTCGAGCAGCTGTCGTAGACGCTCCGGCGCTGTCAGCACGGTGTTAAATGTCGCGGCAAGCAGGGGCGTGCCGTCGCGCAGCGGCGCGAAATGTGGCTGGGCGGGACCGTCGAGACGGCGCTCGAGCAAGAAAAGCGCCGCCAGCGGCGCTGGCTGCGTGGTCGGGTGCATCCGCACGAGTCGCTCGCGCTCGTTGGTAGCGACCGTCCCGTGTAGGGGCCGCTCGGGCTCGCGTCTCCCACGGGCTTCCGCGGCACGCGCTTCGCTCGGCGGCTCCTCATCGCTGCTCCCGTTGTGCGCCGCGTCGCGTTCCAGACGCCGTGCCTCAACGTGGTCGACCCCGGCGACGGGCGTGCCGGGATAGCCGATCAGCTCCTCGCCGGCGCGCTCGAGCGCAAGGACGTCGTCGGCGAGAAAGCAGGCCCCGCGGCGGCACAGCTCGACAGCGACCGAAGTCTTGCCCGCGCGCGAGGGCCCAAGCAGCGCGACGGCGCGGCCTTCGTAGACGACTGCGCTCGCATGCAGTACCTCGAGTCCGTGCAGCAGGGCCGCGAAGGGCAGGACCTGCGCTATGAGCAGCCGCTGCCATGCCGCCGCTGCGTGTCCTTCGGGCGCGCAGAGCGCGCGGGTGCCGTCGGCTGAGAGGATGTGCCGGCCGTAGGTCGGTCCCCAGATCAGGTAGCCGGCGTCGCCGTCCGCCTCGATCTGAAAGTTGACCGCGCCGTCACGCTGGCGCTGCTGGCAGACGATCTCGGCCGACTGCGGCCACGGTCGCACGGTGGCCTCGGCAGGGACGATCGACAGCTCGAGCGAGCGGCCGGTCAGAGCGCCGAGCGCGCCTTCGAGCAGCAGCAACGGCTCGGAGCTGTGCACGTCGAGACCGAAGACCGTCGTCGTCGTCGTCGCGCGGACCGGCTCTGCGGCGCTCATCAAAGCTCGACGAGCCGTCCGAAGGAGTCGTCGCCCGGCGGCAGCACAGGGTGCCCGCAGCACTCCACCCATGCGTGTGCCAGAAACTCGGGCTTCGAGCGCACGCCGATCACGAGCCGCGCGGGGATCTCGCGGCGGGCCAGCAGCCGAGTCAGAACCAGCGAGCGCGCCAGGCAGCGCGTGTCGCCGGGCAGCAAGCGCAGCGTCATGCCCACGGCGCGTCCCAGGCGTGCGGCTTCGGCCAAGCCGGGGGGCGTGAGGGTGGTCTGGGTTGGCGATTGCGCGCGCAACGCCGACATCGCCACCTCGATCGGGCGGCGGCGCAGCTCGCGGCGGGCGAGCACGTATGCGGAGACGATCTCGCGCACCAGGCGCGCGCGCTCGGCGAAGTTCAGCGGCCGCGCGGCCGGCAGGCGCAGGACGGTCGTCGGTGGTGGCTCAGCGGGCAGCGTCGCCATCGAGCTCAACCAGGCCGCGAGCAAGCAGCAGGCTGCACAGCTCGCACATGTCGCGCTCGACGCGCTCAGCGGGCTGGTTGTACTCGCCGGCCACTCCCGCGGCGGCGGCGCGCACCGACTCCCCACGCTCGAGCGCCGCCAGCATCGTGCCCGCTGTGGCATTGAGCCCGTGGTACTTGCCGGTGTGCAGGTTGAGCACGACCGTCTCGGCAGGAAAGCTGCGGTAGACGACATGCTGAGGCACGACGATCTTTGCGCTCAGCAACTCGGTGGCGCTGGGGACGGTCTCTGGGGGCGTCGGCATCCTCTCGCTCCTGGCTCTAGTACTCGATGATCGTCCCGCGTCGCTGGCCGTGGCGGATGGCGAGGGCGAGCACGAGGATGGACAACGGCAGCAGCACCGCGGCGAAGGCGGCGAGCTTCAACAGCGAGGAGCCCAGCGGCGCCGCGACAGGGCTGTTGACGAGCAGATGGCGCAGCACGTCGGTGGCGGGGGTGAACGGCTGCAGGTGGCCGAGCGTCTGCATCCACTGTGGCAGTACCGACAGCGGGAAGTAGACGCCGCCGGTGAGCGCCATCAGGGCAATCACCCAGCTGATGCCGACGGCGCCCTGCTTGATGACCAGCGTCAGCGCGGCGAACAGCAATCCCAGCGGCAAGAAGGCCAGCAGCGCCAGGCACATCGCCGGCACGCTGAGCGGGACCGTCGACCAGTGCAGATGCAGCCCGAACGCCAGGCAGCCGAGCGCGAGCGTGATGGTGGCCATGATGAAAGCGAGCAGCAGCGGGAAGAGCGTCATTGCCAGCACGCTGCGCACCGCTCCGAAGGGCGAGAGCAGCAGGCGGTCGAACGTGCCTGCGACCAGCTCCTGGCGGATCAATTCGGGGATCATGAAGCACGAGTACATGACGTTGACGAGTGCCAGGCCGACGACCACGAACGCGAAATACGCGCCCGGGGTCTTGAAGCTGGAGAGGTGCACCAGGCGCGATACGTAGTAGAACAGCGTGAGGCTGAACACAGCCGTCAGCACCTGGCTGACCAGGCGTGTGCGATAGGAGAGGTAGACGTGCAGGTCGCGCCGCATGATCGCCATGAACGCCCCCCCGGCCGTGAGTGCAGCGTTCATGTCGCTGTCAGCCTGCCATTCTCGATGATGTAGCGTGCGTCGAAAGCGACGTCCAGCTGTTCGCCGCTGGGCGAGCACCACAGTGCCGCGCCGTCGCGCGCCAGCAGCTGCCCCAGCGCGTGCTCCAACAGCTGTGCGCCCTCGCCGTCGAGGCTGGTCAAGGGCTCGTCGAGCAGCACGATCTCCGGCTCGGGCAGGAAGGTCATCGCAATGCGAAGGCGCTGGCGCTGGCCCATCGACAGGCGGTCCACGCGCCGATCGGCGAGGTCGCGCAGGTCGAACTCTCTGATCGCGCGGGTTACGGCCCCGCGCAGGCGCGCCGTGGGCACCAGCGAGATCCTCGCGCAGAATTCGAGCTGACGGTATACCGTCAGACGCGCGTACAGGCCGCGGTCGCCGGCCGGCAACAGAGAGACCAGCTGTTGATAGCGCACGCGGTTCTGCCGCGCGCTCACGCCCCAGACCTCCGCACTCCCCGCTTCGGCCTCGATCAGACCTGCGGCGACGCGCAGCATGGTCGTCTTGCCGACCCCGTTGCGGCCACCGATCCAGGTTTTGGTGCCCGCCGCAAGCGTCAGGTCGAGCCCGTCGAGCACGAGCGGCAGGTCCTTGCGCCACCGCTTGCGCAGCCCACGGAGCGTGAGCGGGTGCGCAGAGTCCGCGGCCGCTGGATGCTCGTGCGGCCCAGGGCGAACGCGTGCGGTCTGGGCTTGCTTTGTGTACCCGGCTGGGTCGGCATCGGCACGCGCTGGCAAAGGCGGCGCCGCGAGCGCTTGCGTCGAGCGTGCGTTCATGCGGAGCCTTCGATGGTGAGGAGCGGCCGCTCTGGGAGGGTTTGCTCGACCAGCTCCGCGAGCTGCGCCGGCGTGTCGTGCGGTCCACCGCTGAGGCGCAGCAGCGAGGCCGTGCTCGTCAGGTCGCAGTACAGCGCGAACCGGCGTCGTTCGCGGTCGGGCTCGTCCGCGAGACCGAGCATGTAGGGGGCCAACGCCAGCGGGCTGGCGGCCAGCGGCTGAGCTTGGAGGGCAAGACCTGGGCCGCGCTCCAGCAGCAGCACCGCTCGCACGGGACGCGTGCTTTGCGCGTTGTTCGCAAGCGCCACCCAGCGCTCGCCGGCGAGCGTGCCGAGCGTCTCACCCAGCGAGGGCGGCGCAAGCTCCTTGGCTACGCTGGTCGCGACGTTCATGTGGGGCGTACCGGGGTGCGCCATAACGCCGGTCCGCTCCGGCGCTGCGCGGTGTGGCCCCGCCGCTGCGCGGTGTGGCTCGGACGCTGTGTGGTGTGACTGGGGCCGTGTGCGGTGTGGCCCCGGCGCTGCGCCATGTGGCCTCGGCGGTGCGCCGTACGACTCCGACGGCGGGTGCCAACCCGCGGTGTCGGCCGTGCTCGCCGTGCCGAGCACGAGCACGTCGTCGGCGAACAGCCGCCAGCCGCGGCGCTGCAAGGCGAGGGCGAGGGTGGTCTTGCCGGTGCCGCTGGGTGCTGCGATCGCGACGACGCCCGCGGGAGACTCCAGCGCGCTGGCATGCAGCGCCTCGTAGCCGCGTGCGAGCGCGACATCGGGCAGGATGCGAGCGAGCAAGACCTGCTGCCAGTGCAGCCCCGGCTGCAGCGGCGCACAGCGCAGCAACTCGCCGTCGGCGCTCAACAGGAAGTGCGCGCGCTCGCCGTAGGCGAAACGCAGCTCGCCCGCGGCGCCGGCCTCGATGCTCAATGTGCAGCCGTCGCCCAGCCCGCCCGTCCACGAGTAGCGACCGCTGGCCCCGCTCCAGCAGCTCTCGAGCTGCGTGGCCGACACCAGCTCGAGTGCCACCGTCGGCAAGCCCTCACCCGCACGGGCGGGCATGCCCACCAGCTCGAACGAGCAGCGAAGGTCGAGGCCGTATGCGACATGGCGCGCACGCACGTTTCCACTAACTCCGATTAACCCGACATTCTTCCAACCTGCAAGATCATCGGGAGCTTGTGGGTAGGGTCCGGCGGCTGGTCTCGACGCAAGCCGCGCAGCCGCTCGGCTCCACCACGCGTGCTGCCGGTGCTGGCCGCACAGGCGGCCGGCCGTAGCACGCCGGCTGCGCCGCGCCGCGAGCCGGGTGTCAACGGCGCTCGCGGGACTCGAGTCGATGCAGCTTGACCTTGTGCCCCGAGTGGCCGCGCCGACAAGCGTGGTAGCGGCGCTTGCCCTTGAGCTTCTGATCGAGCACCGTTGTGGCGGTGAGCTTCAGCGTATAGCTGCCCTTGGGGAGATGCCTGAGTACGATCGACCGTTCGAGCCGCTTGACGCCGCGAATGTCGGCGACCTTGCGCTTCTTGATCCGCACGACGAACTCCTTGAGCGGGTCGTGCCTGGGGTCTTTGATCTTGATCTCGAGCGTACCCTGCCGCACGCATTGGCGTGCCCTCGGCAGAAGGATCGTGTTAGCAAAGCTGATCCGTTCGGCGCCCCCTTCGCCGGCGCTGTCTTCGGACTTGCTCGAGACGACCACCGGCAGCGCCGCGGTCGGCGAGGATTGTACGCAGCCGAAACTTGCATCTGCGCCGGTGCCGCTGGCGAGGATCGTCGGCTGGCTCTCGCCGGGTTCGCTGAAGCACACCTTCAGCAGGCGCGCGCCGGTCGTGGCGTGCAACACACGCCACGCGGTTGGCCCCGGTTCCGGATTGGGCAGGCAGCTGCCCGCGAACAGCCAGCGGTGGTAGCCGAAGTAGGAGCCGTCGGGCTGCTGGGTCATTTCGGTCCACATGTGTTCGCCGGCCTGGTGCACGCATTCGGCGAACTTGGTTGGCGAGACCACCACGCCTTCGAACTTCCCGCCGGCGACGGCGTGGATCGCGACTTCGCCACCGTTGAACGACCAGATGCCTTCGATTTCCGAGCTCGCGTTGGCGGGCTCGGCGTAGACGCCGACGAGCGTTGCGACGCTTAGCAGCATCAGCGCAGTGGACAGCCGGCGCCTCGGGCGCGGTGCGGACAGGAGACGACGCATCGTGGCAGCGAGACGGTTCATTGCGGGTGGAACCCCACTTCTAGTAGATAGATGAGCAGTTGCGGGCGCGTCTCGCCATTCGTGCCCGTCGGTCCAGGCGGGCTGCGAACGCGACTACGCTTCATCGCAGCAACGCGGCTCGTGGCTTGCGACTTTTGCTCGTGCTCAGACAACCGCCGCTCGTTTCGGGCGCCGTTCGCGTACCGCCTCCGGCACCAGTTCGCGTTCGCTCCAGGGGCTGTTCGGCTTGGTCCGGGCTTGCGGTGTTATGTGGGCACGGCCAAGGGAAGCGCTCGTAAGTCCTGCGTGCCCACGGCCGTTGCTGGCGCGTGCCCGACCTCAGTACGACGCACCAACCACCCGCCACCGCGCGACTCGTGCCGGCGGGTTTAGCGAGCGCTGAAACACACGCCTTGCAGGACACGGCGTCCTACCGCCTGCCCCATCTGCGTACCCTGGAGGCCGAGGCGATCCACGTAATGCGCGAGGTCGCCGCCGAGTTCGAGCGGCCCGTGCTGCTGTTCAGCGGCGGCAAGGACTCGATCGTACTGCTGCGCCTGGCCGAGAAGGCGTTTCGGCCCGGCCCGTTCCCGTTTCCGTTGATGCACGTCGACACGGGCCACAACTTCCCCGAGGCAATCGAGTTTCGCGATCGCCGCGCCGCGGAGCTGGGCGAGCGGCTGATCGTGGCCTCCGTCGAGGAGTCGATCCGCCAGGGCCGGGTGGAGGACCAGACGGGTCCCCGCGCCTCGCGCAACGGCCTGCAGACCGTGACGCTGCTGGACGCCATCGCCAAGCACGGCTTCGATGCGGCATTCGGCGGCGCGCGGCGCGACGAGGAGCGTGCGCGCGCCAAGGAGCGCATCTTCTCCTTCCGCGACACCCACGGCCAATGGGAGCCTCAGCGCCAGCGCCCCGAGGTCTGGGGCCTTTACAACGGGCGCGTCGCGCGCGGCGAGCACGTGCGGGTCTTTCCGATCTCCAACTGGACCGAGCTCGACGTCTGGCAGTACATCGCCGAGGAGCAGCTCGAGGTCCCCTCGATCTACTTCGCGCACCAGCGTGAGGTGTTCGAGCGCGACGGCATGCTGTACGCCGTCAACTCCTACGTCGAGCGGCTCGAGCACGAGCAGCCATTCACGGCGCGTGTGCGTTACCGCACGGTTGGCGATATGACGTGCACCGGTGCCGTGCAGTCCGACGCAGCTACGCTCGCCGAGGTCGTGCTCGAGATCGCGGCCACCGAGTTGACCGAGCGTGGGCAGACCCGTGGCGACGACCGCGCCAGCGAGGCGGCGATGGAGGACCGCAAGCGGCGTGGGTACTTCTGAGTGTGGCGGGTGGCGCCCTGTGAGACGAACGTCGATCAATGGAGGCAATCGCGATGCTGCGCGACCGAGTCAACCCCTATAGCGGCAAGTACGTAGCCGGCAACGCCCGCGCGCGCCGCGGCGAGCTCTTGGCGCAGACATTTCCCGAGATCGGCTCGATGCGTGTCCTCGATCTGGGCGGCGTCGCGGCGATGTGGCAGGCGATGCCGGTGATGCCCGAGCAGGTGGTCTTGATGAACAAGCGCGACACGCCGCCTCCCTCCGACGATCGCTTTGCTACGTTCGCCGGCGATGCCTGCGAGCCACCGAGCTCGGTGCTGAGCGAGAAGTTCGATCTGGTCTTCTCCAACAGCGTCATCGAGCACGTCGGCGGGCACGATCGACGCTTGCGCTTCGCCGAGACCATCCACCGGATGGCGCCGCGCCACTGGATTCAGACGCCCAACCGCTACTTCCCGGTCGAGCCGCATTGGTTGCTGCCTGGGTTTCAGTTCCTCTCGAGCAGAGCCAAGGCACGTGTGATGCGCGCCTGGCCCGGCCAGTTTCCGCGCACGGACGATTTGACGCGGCGCGTCGAGCTGGCGCTTTCGGTCGAGTTGCTGACGCGCTCCGAGCTGGGCCACTACTTCCCCCAATCCACGCTGATCACTGAGCGTTTGCTCGGCCTGCCGAAGTCGTTTATCGCCGTCAGGCAGGCCGCGTAGGCCGAGCCAGGCCGCTCCAGGGCGGGCAGGTTTCCCTTGCGGGCGTGCAGGCACCCTATGCGCCGATGGCGCGAGCCGTTACGTTATCCGCCACCACCGTCTTGCGGGCAGCGGCCTGCCTAATGCCCCAAAGCGTTGAGCGGTCTGCCTGGGAAAGATGGAATTTTGTAGGATAAGCGGTGCGAGCGGTTGATTTCGCACCGCAGGCCGAGTAGCTTGCCTGCGGCCAAACCATCAGTGGTGCGCGAATGCGTGCTGCTCGTCGCGCTCCTCAAATGCCGAGCGCGGCAAATTCACTATTTCACCATCTCTATTACGGGGGTCCACACGGATGCGTGGCTCGATGTTCACAGCTCTGCAGACGATCAAGCGCGAGTGGCTGGTCGCGGCGGGGATCGCGGCGTCAGCTGTCGTGATCCTACTCTGTGTCCTGTCGCCCGGCGTAGCACGCGCCAGCGGGTGCACCGACTCTTGGACGAACACCGCGGGCGGCAACTGGTTCGTCGGCAGCAACTGGAGCAAGGAAGCCCCTCCCGGGCCCGAAGAAGAAGCTTGCATCACCGCCGAAGGCACCTACACGGTGACCATGACCCAGACCAGCGGCACCGTGAGCGTGCATTCGCTCACCGTCGGCGCTGGTAGCGGCACGCAGACGCTCGTCGTCGGCAGCAGCTGCTCGCTGAACGCCGTGCTGACGACGACCGCAGGGCTGGAAGTCGGCGCGAACGGTGCGCTCACGCTCACCAACGGGGACGGCTGTGGCGACGGTGTCACGCTGAGCGGCCCCGTGACTAACGCGGGCAAGATCGCGATCGAAGCCGAACACGGCGGCGCGCGCAGCTTGCAGGGCAGCATCACGAACACTGGGACGATCGCCGTCAACGCGAAAACGTCCGACAACGGCACGAGCACCCTGCTCACCAACAAGGGCGCGATCGACGTCGCAAGCGGCGACGAACTGGCGGTCAGCGGCAAAAACTCGATCCTCAACAGCAGCGGCGGCTCGATCTCCGCGGCCGGGACCGGCGGCGTCGTGCTCTCGGGCTCGGGTACGACCTTCACTCAGGGTGCCGGCACGACGAGCGGGACAGAACCCGTGATCGTCGACGACGGCGCGCTGAAGTACACGGGCGGCGGGAAAAGCCTGATCGTCTCGCACGGGTCGAGCACACTGAGCGGAAATCTCGGAGCCGCACAGTCGCTGTCGATTGACAGCACCTGCAGCGAGAATGCGGTCGAGACGGCGGCGGCGAGCTTCTCCAACGCGGGCACGATCACGCTGACCAACGGGGACGGCTGCGGTGACAACGTGACGCTGGCAATCACCTCGGGCACGCTGACGAGCAGCGGCAAAATCGTCACTGAACCAGCAAACGGCGGTCAGCGCAACCTTCAGGGCAACATCACGAATAAGGGCACGGTCTCCCTCAAAGCGAGCACCTCCGACAACGGCTCGAGCGCGACGCTCACCAACGAAGGCGCACTGACTTTGGCGGAAGCGACGGCGCTGACGGTGTCCAACGGCAGTTCGTTTACGAACGGGACCGGTGGCAGCATCACGGCGACGGGCGGCAGCGACGTGCTGATGGACTCCGGGACGTCGTTCACGGAGGGTGCGGGTACGACGAGCGGCACCAAGCCGGTGATCGTCGACGACGGTGCGCTCACCTATACCGGCGAAGGCAAAAGCTCGATTGCGGTGCACGGGTCGGGCACGCTCAGCGGCAATCTGGGCACCGAACAAACGTTGTCGATCGAGAGCACGTGCAGCGAGAATGCGGTGCAGACTGCTGCGGCGAGCTTCTCCAACGCGGGCACCATCAAACTGACCAACGGCGACGGGTGTGGCGACAACGCGACGCTGGTCGTGTCGGCCGGCACGTTGACCAACAGCGGCAAGATCCTGGTCGAACCGGCGATCGGCGGTCAGCGCAACCTGCAGGGCAACATCGCCAACACGGGTACGGTGTCGATCAAAGCGAACACCTCCTACAACGGTCTCGACGCACTGTTGACCAACGAAGGCGCGCTGAACGTCGCAGAAGGAACGCAGCTGACGGTGTCCAACGGCGGCTCGTTTACGAACGGGACCGGTGGCAGCATCACGGCGACGGGCGGCAGCGACGTGCTGATGGACTCCGGGACGTCGTTCACGGAGGGTGCGGGTACGACGAGCGGCACCAAGCCGGTGATCGTCGACGACGGTGCGCTCGCCTACACCGGCGAAGGCGCGAGCACGATTGCGGTGCACGGGTCGGGCACGCTCAGCGGCAATCTGGGCACCGAACAGACGTTGTCGATCGAGAGCACGTGCAGCGAGCACGCAGTGCAGACCGCGGCGGCGAGCTTCACCAATGCGGGCAACATCAAACTGACCAACGGCGACGGGTGTGGCAACAACGCGACGCTGGTCGTGTCGGCCGGCACGTTGACCAACAGCGGCAGGATCGCCGCCGAACAGGCGATCGGCGGTCAGCGCACGATCGATGGCAACCTCACGAACACGAGCACCGGGGTGCTGTCGACGAAAACCAACACCTCTTACAACGAGTCGGGGGCCTTGCTGACCAACGAAGGCACGATCAGCGTCTCCGAAGGGACGTCGCTGACGGTCTCGGGTGGTGCCTCGGTGATCGACGGTAAAGGCGGCGACATCTTCGGCGCCGGCAACGGCGCCCTGGTGCAGACCGGGGGCACGTTCACCGACAGCTCCGGTAAAACGAGCGGCACCGAACCGGTGATCCTGGACGACCTGACGCTCGATTACACAGGCACGTTTGCCGAACACGGCTCCGGCCGGATCGCGCTGCGCGGCTCGAGCAATCTGAGCGGCAACGTACGCTCGGGTGAGACGCTGGCGATCGAGAGCACCTGCAGCGAGCACGCGGTCGTGACGGCGGCGGGCAGCTTCACGAACACCGGCAAGATCGAACTCACCAACGGCGACGGTTGCGGCAACAACGCGACGCTGAACCTCAAAGGCGGCACGCTGACCAACGTCTCGGCGCTCAACATCGAGGAGCCCCACGGCGGATCGCGCACGATCGAGGGCAGCGTGGTCAACGAGGCGACGCTGCAGGTGGCGGCCGGGGCGACGCTGCAGATCACCGAAAACTACTCGCAGACCGCGGCTGGTCGCCTGAAGGTGTTCGTCACGGGCTCCTCGACCTTTGGGTCGCTGTCGATCAGCGGCAGCGCGACACTCGCGGGGACGCTGGCGGTGCGCGAGGTCGCTCCGTTCAAGGCGACGCTTGGTGAGAAGTTCGCGATCCTCAAAGCCGGCTCCCTGAGCGGTACGTTCGCGACCGAGGCCGAAGACCAGATCACGTTCGCCGGGCTCTACTACAAGCCGACGTACTCCTCGACCGGAGTCACGTTGGAAGCCGCGCAGGCGACGCTGGCGTTGTCCGCGAAAAGCGGGTCCGCGGGGTCCACGGTGACGCTCACAGGGACGGGCTACATGGCGGGTGACACGATCACGCCGACATTCACCGACAGCAAAGGAGTGACGACGACGCTGCCGGCTGTCACAACGAGTTCCAGCGGTGAATACTCGACCGAAATCACGATCCCGGCGTCCGCCGCCAAAGGCGGAGGCACGATCAAGGTGACAAGCGCGCTGACCGGCGTGCACTTGAGCGCGTCGTTCAAAGTCACCTGATTGGGTCGCACACGGCGGCGCCGTCAAAGACGGCGCCGCCGAAACGTCGCGGCCCGACGCCGGCTTTACAACCCTTACCCCTTACCCCCTGTACGCGCCGCCGCGGCGTTTACGCCGCTCTTCGCGAGGCCCTTTAGCTACGCCGCTTCGCAGGGGCGTCTACGCGCTTCCGCAGAGGCGTTTACGCGCTTCGCAGGAGGGGTGGGTGAGCCCCGGAGCGCCGCTGGCGCGCCGCGTTCCGGGATCGTGCATCCCGCCCCACGGCCGCCAGCGGCGGCCGCCATCTCAATCCAACACGTGCCGGCGATTGACGAAGGGTATGGCTGCCGTGAGGCCCGATACTGCGCCGGCTGCCGTCACCGGGCCGCTGCGTCTCAGCGCACTGTCACGGTCCGGCTGCGCCCTGAGACCTGCGCGCGGCCGGTGGGGACGAGCACGAGTGCGCGGTACGCACCCCGGCGCACGCGGACCGTGCGGCCGAACCGGGAGACGCTGCCGGCGTGGACGCGCGTGCCGCTGACCGTCACATAGTGCCCCCGCACGCGCCGCTCAAATGCGACCTGCGCGCCGGGCTGAGCGGGCGTGACGGTGCCGTACAGCCGCACGTACCCGTGGCGGCTGGCACGGCGAGCATGGAGCGTTACGCCCACGGCGACCGGCTCGGTGAGCACCGGGCTGTAGACAGCTGGTCTGCCAATCGTCGCGACGCGCAACTCGGCGCCGTCGAACAGGCCCGCCAGCGAAAACGAGAAACCACCCGTGGCACTGACCACCTCGGGGCTCGTCAGCGGATGAAAGCCATGCTCGTAGGGAAAAGGATCGGCCTGCAGCACGACCTCTGCGCCCACGCTGCTTGTCCCCGACAGCGTGCCCGATACGCGCAGCGGGCGGCCGAACACGGCCGGGATCGGGCTGACGGCGGCGGTCAACGACAGCGGCGCTCTCTTGGTCTTGAAGGCGGCGTCTTTGCCGGCCGCCGTTCCCGCCGCGTTGCTTGCGACGACGCGGAAGTGGTAAGTAGTGTAGGGCTGCAGGCCCGCGATCGGCTGTACGACTTTGACTGCCGCGGTGCCGGCGCCGATCGCGACGGGGGACGTCTGCGCACCATAGGCCGTCGTCGGGCCGTACTGGAAGTAATACGTCGTGGCCTGGCCGCGTGGATCGACGGATCCCTTGAGCACAGCCGAGGAGACGCCGACCTGTTCTGCGCCGCCGCCGTAGGCGTTCGGCGGTGACGGCGGCGGCGGCGGGGTTGTGGTCGTGGTTGTGGTCGTAGTGGTCGTGGCGGTGGTCGTCGTCGGGGTCGTCGTGGTCGTAGAACTCGACGTGTCCGATGCGCTCGGCGTGCTCGCCTGCGAGGCGAACGGCAGCGCGAGCGCGCTGCCGCCCAGCAGTGCCGCAGTAAGCACCAGCGCGTGACGAACCCTGAATTTGGCCCTCATGTCTGCACCAACCTATCTTTGCCCAATCGACGTGCGCGGTCCGCCCACTACAACCCGCCCGCCAGCCGATAGATGCGGCGGTGCTGCCGGGTTTTGCTCCCGCTCTCGTATAACGGCGCGCGCGCCACCTCACTTACGGGGCAAAGCCACCAGACCGGGCTCAGCGCCAGGTCAGCGTCACCTCGACATGGTAGCCCTGGAGCATGCCGTTCGCGGTGGCTTCCACGTCCATCGAGGCTTTGACCGATCCACGGCTTCTGCGCAGTGCGTGGCGGACGGCGGTAAGCGTGCGGTGCGGGATCGACAGCGAGATGCCCTGCGTGTGATGAGCCGCAAGCGACACCCGCGTGCTGTGCAGCCGCAGCTGCCGGCCGTCGCGCCATAGGTTCAGATGTCCGTGTGCGTAAAGCGAGCAGGCCATGTCGCAGCCCACCATCAGATAGATGCGCCCGTGGTTAAGGCGCAGATCCTGGCGCGAGGCGACCGAAGCTGTGAGCTGCAGGACCGGTTGCGCGCTCGACGGCGCTGCGCTCGACGGCGCTGCGTTCGACACGACCGGCGCAGGCGACACGGCTGCAGGCGACGTGGACGTCGGCGGCGCGGCATTGCTCGGATACGGGCACGATGCGAGCGGTTCGGGCTCCGAAGCGCCGGGTGGCACCGATCCAGGCGGGCATGACGCCGGTCCTGGTGCGGGTTCGCTCGGCAGGATCAGCGGTGGGCGGGGGGACTGGGCGAAGTCGAAGTCCGCTTCGAGATTGCCCAGCCCGGAGGATTCTTCGCGCACGTCCGGGCGCGAGTCGGGGCGACCGTCAGTCGTTGGATTCAGGCGCTGGCCATCGAGGAAATCGTCCTCGATGAACTTCAGATACGCGTCGTGACTGAGCTGCTGATGGTCGATGTAGCCGGTCTTGGCATACGGGCTGATGACCAGGCCCGGCACGCGAAAGCCGTAGCCCTCACTGTCCACATCGGGCGGGACCACGCTGTCGTAGAAGCCGCCCCAGTCATCCCACGAGAGAAAGATCGCGGTGCTGTCCCAACAGGGGCTGCGCATGATCGAGTTGATCAACGTCGTTACGTACGCCTGCCCCGTGGAGATCAGCGCGGGAGGATGTTCTGAAACCTTGAAGTTCGGCGCGATCCAAGAGACGTTGGGCAGGGCGCATTCGCTCGCGTCGTGCACGGCGGTGTAGAAGTTGCTCAACGACTGCACATTGCCGAGCTGGTCGTCTTCCTTGACGTCCGCAAAGTCCACGAGAGGATTCCAGATGCTCGGAGTCTGAGGGCCCTGGTTTACGGGTTCGCAAGTCATTGCTTCGTTGTTCTCACAGTCGGGCTCGTCGCCTTCAAAGATGTAGTAAGCCCAGCTCACTCCGTCCTTGTGGAGGAGATACGTGATGTCGGTCCAGGGCAGCGAGATCGCATCTGGGCCCGTGTAGGGATTGGGTTTTCCGTTTGTGGGTTCTGGATCGGGTGGTCCTTCAGGTGCGCTGAAGCACGACATCGGGTCGGTATAGCTTTCGCACTTGGCAGCCCACCCAGACACCGTGTAAACGTGTTCAGGCCAGCTCCACGACGACGCCGACTCGAACAGGTGATCTTGCAGGACGAAGTTCTCGGCGTATGTCCAGTAGTTGGGGATCTGCCGTGCGTCGTGATAGCCCATGGCATCGACGCACTGCGTGCCCGAGCTTTCGTTGGTGCAAGGACTGCACGACGGTTCGGTGCTTGCACAGTGCATACCCTGCTCCGCCTCGTCGACGAAGCCGTCGAGCTTGCCGCCGTCGAGGTCGGCGGTGAATGCTTCGTGGCCATGGGGACCGCCGGAATTTTCGTCGCTCGGATCGTAGAAGGGCGCGACGCAGCTGCCGTGCAGCGGGTCCGGCACGCAGACACCGGCCGGAATACCTGCGACGCCCGGGTAGGTGCCGAAATAGGAGTCGAACGAGCGGTTCTCCTGCATGATGATGATGACGTGCCTGATGTTGTGGATACCTTCGCTCGGTGACGCTAGCGCCGCCGACACCGGCATCAGGCCAAGCATTACGGCGCCCGCCACCAGCCACAGATCACGCCACCGTCTCGTCATCTCCGCAAGTCCTTCCCCGCCCGTTGTCCTCAGAACGCCGCCCAATCGCGACCCGCGTTGCACCGTTGAGCTACCCCCAGTGCCACGGCTTCTAACACAGAGTGACCGGCGTTGCTTTTCGCGCACGCGAGGCTCCCAGCGGCACGGCCGGGGGACTGTGTGTGACGTTGGCGGAGACCCTATATTGAGCGGCACGGCGATGGTGGGCGCGAGCGGCTTGACCAAGCGATTTGGGGCGACACTGGCGATCGACGGCGTCGACTTGGCCCTCGCCGAAGGCGAGGTGCGCGGCCTGCTCGGTCCCAACGGCGCCGGCAAGACGACGCTGCTGCGGATGCTGCTCGGGCTCGTGCGACCGGACGCGGGAACGATCGAGCTGTGCGGGCACTGCCTCGACGAGCGCGACGCGCTGGCCCTGCGGGACGTCGCCGGGTTCGTGGAGGAGCCGGCCTTCTATCCGTACCTGTCGGGACGGACGAATCTCGAGGTCCTGGCTCGGCTCCGATGGGCGCGCCGCGGCAGCGCGCATCGACGAAGCGCTCGAGCAGGTCGAGCTGGCGCCGCGAGCCGGGGATCGCGTGGGCGGCTACTCGTCCGGCATGCGCCAACGCCTAGGCATCGCCGCTGCGCTGATTCGCGCACCGCGCGTGCTGCTGCTGGATGAGCCGACGTCCGCGCTCGACCCGAGCGGGGCCCGCGCCGTGCTCACACTGATTCGCGCGCTCGCCCGGCGCGGAGTCGCGGTGCTGCTGAGTAGCCACCAGATCGGCGAGGTCGAGGGGATCTGCGACAGCTTCACCGTGCTCAGCCGCGGCCGCGTCGTGTGGGACGGCGCCGCCCGGCAGATGGTCGCCGAGGCGCCGCCGTGTGCCTACCGCCTGGCTACCAGCGACGACGCGCTCGCGCTCGTGCTCGCTGCCGAAGAGCAGGGCGTACAGGCCGCGCGTTCGCCGGATTGGCTCACGCTGGAGGTCGACGACGGTGCCCTTGACCCCTTTGTGCTCGCGCTCGGTCGAGCCAATGTGGCCGTCCGCCGCCTCGAGCTTGCGCTAAGCCCGCTGGAGTCGATGTTCTTCGCGCTCACCGGCCCGCCGGGCGACGCGCGGATCGATCCGTCGCTCGATCTCCCGTCCGCCGCGCCGCCGCCACACGGCACAGGCCCAGCACGGTGATGGCCCACGCGCTCGCCGCCGCCGCGCCACGTCGCGCCGACAGGGTGCTGGCTGGTGCCTACCGCGCCGAGCTGCGCAAGCTGCGCGCACAGCTCTCCACGCGCGCGCTGGCACTCGTCTGCGGACTCGGCCCCCTGGCGTTCGGCGCGATCCTCAGCCAGCAGAACGGCGTCCCAGCTGACACGCTGCTCGGTGTCTGGGTGCACAGCTCGGGCTACGCTGTCTCGTTCGTCGTGCTCGGCTTCGGCGGCTACCTCGGCTTCCCGGTGCTCGCGGGTGCGCTCGCCGGCGACCTGTTCGCTGGCGAGGACCGCCACGGGACCTGGAAGACGATCTTGCCGCGCGCTCGTCGCCGCGCCGACGTGTTCGCAGCCAAGGTGCTCGCTGCTGCGACGCTCGCTCTCACCCTGCTCGCGCTGCTCGCACTGTCCAGCCTCATCGCCGGTCTACTGCTGACTGGCGATCAGCCACTCGTCGGCCTCGGCGGGAACCTGCTTTCGTCAGGCGAATGTCTCTGGCTTGCCGTTGCGAGCTGGCTGCTCAGCGTGCCGCCCGTACTGGCGTTCACGAGCCTCGCGATCCTCCTCTCGGTCGCCACCCGCAACGGCATCGTCGGTGTGCTCGGAACGGTGGTCCTCGCGCTGGCCATGGAGCTGCTCGAACTCGTCGGCAGCGGGACCTGGGTTCACACGCTGCTCCTTGCCTCGGCGTTCGGTGACTGGCACGGGCTGCTCGTCTCTCCGCGGTTCTACGGTCCGCTGATAGTCGGCAACTTCGTCTGTCTCGCCTGGGCGATCGCGTGCCTGTCGGCCGCCTGGCTGATACTGCGCCGGCGCGACTTCGCCGGCGCGCCGCTCGCCCGCCGGCCCGGTTGGGTGCTGCCGCTACGCGCCGTGCTCGGCTCGGCGGCTTTGATAGTCGTGCTCGGTGTTGCAACGAGCCTCGGTCCCGCGTCCGTAACGCAAGCTCGGCTGCAGGCGTCGATCTCCTCGGCGTTCGAGCGGCTCACGATGCTGCAGCAGCGTGAGCTCGAACGCCGCATACCGGCGGGGGCCAGGCTCAAGCTGCGCACCAGCTGCCGCCGGCACAGCGGTGAAAGCGCGGGGCCGGGCGACGATTGGACCTGCACGCTGACCGTGCTCAACGCGCTGCCCGGATTCGAACCGTTCCTGCTCACGCCCGTCACCTACGACGTGAGCGCCAAATCCGACGGCTGCTACAAGGCCGACGCGCCTCCGTCGTTCGTCGGGCAGCAGACGATGAGCGCTGCACACGGGCGCAGCATGGTGAATCCGCTCTACGTCATCTACGGCTGCTTTGACACCACCGGCGCCACCCCAAAGTGCGCGGGCCGCGCGAGCTGTGCGCCTAGCGTTGGCGCCCGCGCCGCGCCCGTCTATCGCAGCCGCCCCGTCTCCCCAGCGGCTCGGGCTGCCGAGCGCAGGGCCCTACACGCAGCCGAAAGCCAAGCCGGCCCGGCCGTCGTGCAGGAAGTCGGCGAAGCTGAAGCGCGAGAACAGCGGGCGACCGAAAAGCCGGTGGGGGCAGGCGAAGCGCCGGCGCGGTGACCGGCTGAATGGGCGTGACGGTGTCTCACCCCGCCCAAGGCAGCCGAGCAGCGCTGGTCGGTCAGCTCAAAGGCCAGATCGCGCTCGGTCTGCACAAGCGCGCCGGAAGTGACGAGCTCGAAGTGATGAACTTCGATAAATCGCGCTCGACTACCATAAGTAGTGCCCGGTGCGCGACGTTGGTGGCGCGTGCAGACCTTAAGGCGCGTTCCCGTCGCTGCGGGCCCATTCATGTGTAACATCCTCGACATCGCCGAAACCGGCCGGAGTTCGTGATGGCGTCGCTCGACACAGAGGCGCGCGGCGCTCTCGAGGCAACGTCCGGGGTCCCGGACGCCCCGGCCAACGCGCCCGACGGCGCGGCCGCGGACGGCCCCGTATCGGCCGAGACCGAGGAGGTCTTCAAGCGCCTGTCCGAGCGGCCCGCCGAGCTGCTGCGCTTCGCCACGGCGGGCTCGGTGGATGACGGCAAGAGCACGCTGATCGGGCGGCTGCTCTACGACTCCAAGCAGGTCTTCGCCGATCAGCTCGAGCACGTGGAGCAGACCAGTCAACGCATGGGTCACGACTTCGTGGACCTCTCGCTGCTCACCGATGGCCTGCGTGCCGAGCGTGAGCAGGGCATCACGATCGACGTCGCCTACCGCTACTTCGCCACCGCGCAGCGGCGCTTCATCATCGCCGACACGCCCGGCCACGAGCAGTACACGCGCAACATGGTCACCGGCGCCTCGACCGCCGACCTGGTGATCGTGCTCGTCGACGCGCGCAAGGGCGTGCTCCCGCAGTCGCGCCGCCACGCCTTCATCGCGTCGCTGCTGCACATCCCGCACGTCGTGGTGTGCGTCAACAAGATGGACCTCGTCGACTACGACGAGGAGGTCTTCGAGGGGATCGTGCGCGAGTTCGAGAGCTTCGCGGCGCGCCTGGATCTAACCGACGTGACGTTCATCCCGATCTCGGCGCTGGAAGGCGACAACGTCGTCGAGCGCTCGCGCGCGATGCCCTGGTACCAGGGCCCGCCGCTGCTCTACCACCTCGAGCACGTGCACATCGCCTCCGACCGCAACCTGATCGACGTGCGCTTCCCCGTGCAGTGGGTGGTGCGCCCGCGCGACAGCGACTACCGCGCCTACGCCGGGCAGCTCGCCGGCGGGATCGTGCGGGCGGGGGACGAGGTCGTCGTGCTACCCGGCGGCCAGCACACCACGGTCGCCGCGATCGACACCTTCTCCGGGGAGATCCCCGAGGCCTTCCCACCGATGTCGGTCGCGCTACGGCTCACCGACGAGGTCGACGCGAGCCGCGGCAGCGTGATCGCGCGTCCGCACAACCAGCCGACGGTCGCGACCAGCTTCGAGAGCCTGCTCTGCTGGATGTCCGAGCGCCCGCTGGACCCACGGCGGCGCTATCTGGTCAAGCACCTCACGCGCACCGTCGCCGTCAGCGGCATCGATGTGCGCTACCGGATCGACGTCGAGACGCTGCACCGCGACGAGGATGCCGACAAGCTGGCGCTCAACGACCTCGGCCGTGTGCGCCTGGCGCTCACCGCGCCGCTGATCTTCGACTCCTACCGGCGCAACCGCGTCACCGGCAGCCTGATCGTGATCGACGAGGCCACCAACGACACGGTCGCGGCGGGCACCATCCTCGACACCGAGACCGAGACCGAAGGGCCCGACGCGGGGCGGGAGACCAAGTCCGAGCGCAGCCCCAACGTGCGCTGGCAGCGCACCAGCATGACGCGTGCGGAGCGCTGGGCGGCGCTTGGCTGTGAGGGCGCCACCGTCTGGTTCACCGGTCTGCCCGCCGCGGGCAAGTCGACGATCGCCGCCGCCGTCGAGGATTGCCTCGTGCGCGCGGGTCGCGCCGCGTACCTGCTCGACGGCGACAACCTGCGCCACGGGCTCAACGGCGACCTCGGCTTCGACGAAGCTGCGCGCGCGGAGAACGTGCGGCGCACAGCCCACGTCGCGCGGCTGCTCGCCGACAGCGGCGCGATCGTGCTCGTCAGTCTCGTCAGCCCCTACGCGACCGACCGCGAGCTGGCCGCGAGCCTGCACGCGGCCGAGGATTTGCGCTTCGTCGAAGTCTTCGTCAGCACGCCGCTCGAGCGCTGCGAGCAGCGCGACCCCAAGGGTCTCTATGCGCGTGCGCGCAGCGGCGAGTTGCAGGGACTCACCGGTGTCGGTGCTCCCTACGAGGCGCCGACCACACCGGACGTCGTTGTCGGCGCCGGCGAAGAATGCATCGAGACCGCCGTGCAACGCGTGTTGCAAGCACTCGGTGTGAACGATCTGCCCTGACGGCAGCCCGAGACTTTACGCGGCGCTGGGGCCTTGGAACTGTGGCCTTCAGGGCCCGCGGCGCAATGACCTTGCGGGGCATCAAGGGATGTCGAGCTGCACGAGTCCAGCTTTAGGGATCATTATTTATTGCCGATTGCTTCGCTCGAAATGAGCGCGGCGCCCGAGATACCCGTCCCCATGCCTCCCTCAGCCCCGCCGCAGGACGTCGCCGCGGACCTGCCGCGACTGGGCTCGGCAGTACGCGCGCGCGCCGAGGAGGTGCTCGAGCACACCCTCGCGCGCAGCGGCGAAGCGGGCCATGACGTCGACGCGATCGTCCAAGACAGCTTCGAGCGCATCAGTCGCAGCTCGACCGTGGCCGTCGCGCGTTGGATGGAGGGCGAGGGTCTTCAGGTCGCGCGCGAGGCCGGCCAGGAAACGTGGCTGCTCTTCGGCGAGCTTGCCGCCCACCGCGCCACCTCGCTGCACGAGGTCACACGGCGCTGCCTTTACTGGCGCGACTCGATGGCTGCTGTGCTGCGCGACAGCGCAGCACAACTCGAAATCTCCCCGCAGGCGCTCACGCAAGCCCTGAACATCCTGCAGCTCAGCCTCGAGTTCAGCCTCGTGCGGATGTGCGAGTGCTTCGACGGCGAGCGTCGCCGCACCGACGAAGAGCTGACGCGGCGCGAGGAGGAGCTTGGCTTCATGGCCACCCACGATGCGCTCACCGGTCTGCCCAACCGGACCCTGATCCTCGACCGCGTCAAGCAAATGCTCGCGCGCGCGCGGCGCAACCCGAAACCGGTGGCCGCGCTGTTCATCGATCTCGACAACTTCAAGGGCATCAACGACACGCTCGGCCACGGCGCCGGCGACGAGCTGCTGCAAGCGGTCGCCGCGCGGCTGGACGGCGTCGTGCGCGAAGCCGACGCGCTGGGGCGCCTCGGCGGCGACGAGTTCGTGGTGATCTCCGAGGAAGTCTCGCTCGGCGCCGGGCCCGAGTTGATTGCCGAGCGTCTGCTCGACGCGCTCAAGCACCCATTCAAGCTCGGCGCCGCCGAGGAGACGCGCATCACCGTCACCGCCAGCATCGGCATCGCCGTCGGCGAGCGTGCCACCGCCGAGGAGCTGCTGCGCGACGCCGACATCGCGATGTACCGTGCCAAGTGGGACGGCAAGAACCGCTACGTGGTTTTCGAGGCCGGCATGCAGGACACGGTGCAAAAGCGCATGGAGCTGGAGATGGATCTGCGCGAGGCGCTTGCCGCCAACCAGTTCTTCCTCGCCTACCAGCCCACCCTCGACCTCAGCGACATGAGCCCCAACGGCGTGGAGGCGCTCGTGCGCTGGCGGCACCCCACGCGCGGCGTCGTCCAGCCCAATGACTTCATCCCGCTGCTCGAGGAGACCGGACTGATCGTCGACGTCGGCCGCTGGGTGCTGATGGAGGCCTGCGCTCAGGGCGCCGCTTGGCGGGCCAGCGGCTTTCCTGTCGGGATGGCGGTCAACGTCTCCGGGCGCCAGCTCGACACCGACCAGCTCGTCAGCGACATCGAAGCCGCGCTCACCACCAGCGGTCTCGCGCCGGATGCGCTGACGATCGAGATCACCGAGACCACGCTGATGCGCAATGTCGAGGAGACCGCACGGCGGCTCGCCGCGGTCAAGGCGCTCGGCGTGCGAATCGCGATCGACGATTTCGGCACCGGCTACTCCTCGCTCGCGCACCTGCAGCGCTTCCCGGTCGATGCGCTGAAGATCGACCGCTCGTTCGTCGCCGGGCTGCGGCACAACCATGAAGGCGAGACGCTCATCCGCACGCTCGTGCAACTCGGCAAGGCGCTCTCGATCGAGACCTTCGCGGAGGGCATCGAGGCCCAGCACGAGCTGTCGCTGCTGCGCGACGAGGACTGCGACAGCGGTCAGGGATTTCTGTTCGCGCGCCCCCTTGACGCCGCCGCCGCCGAGGACTTCTTCCGCAAGCTCGCCGGCGACGCGGCTACGCCGGCGCCGTAGCGCGGGCGCGTCACAGTCGCTGCTTGCGGCTCAGCCGGCCCGCGTGCCGGCCGCCAGCGGGCCGAGACGGGGCTCGTGCCCGTACAGCTCGAATGCGCGAAAGCCCGCGAAGGTCTTGTGCTCGGAGCCGTGGAAGTCCGAGGAGCCCGTCGTCAGCAGGTCGCGTGCGTCGGCGATCTCGCACAGAAGCCCGACCTGCTCGGCGGTGTGCGTCGGGTAGAACGCCTCGACGCCATCGAGGCCGAGGCCGACGAAACGCTCGAGCATCGTGCGCACAGTTGCCGGGTCCTGTACGTCCCAGAACGGGTGCGCCCAGACCGCCACGCCGCCGGCGTTGTGGATCAGCTCGATCGCTTCGGCGACCGTCGGGCGGCTGCGCGCGACGTACGTCGGGACGCCCGGCACGAGGTAGCGCGGGAAAAGCTCCTTCAGGCCGGCGATGCCCTCGTCGGCCAAGCGCTGCGCGTTGGCCGGGTGGTCGAGGATCGCCTGCGCCAGGTGCGGGCGCCCGAGCGGGTCGCCGGCCGCCTGGCGGCGGCGCAGCTCGCTGTCGTCGAACTGAAAGCCCTCCGCGCGCATGCGCTCGGCCATCGCCAGCACGCGCCGCTCGCGGTCGCCGCGCAGGTCTTCCAGGATCGCGCCGAACTCGGGGTCGCGGTGGTCGATCAGGTAGCCGAGCACGTGCAGCTCCTCATAGGCCTCGTCCACCGAGGACAGCTCGGTGGCCGGGACCACCTCCACGCCCGCCTCGCGGCTCGCGCTCAGTGCCTCCTCGATGCCGGCAACCGCGTCGTGGTCGGTCAGCGCCAGCAGCTGCACGCCGGCCGCCGCGGCGGCGCGCACGACCGCCGCCGGCTCCAGTTCGCCGTCCGAGCACACCGAGTGCGACTGTAGGTCGAAGGTCGGCTGCATTGCGTGCCAAACGCTATCGAATGGCCACCCGCGACGGTTGCAGATCGCTGTCCGGTCCTATGAAATCCTGGATAGTCTGTCTGGTTGCGTATTTCCGAAATACTCGGGCGGCTCTGGAAATAACGAATCATCGGGGATTCTCGAATTCGTGGACTTGCATGCCGAGCGTCTGCGCCCTATCATCTGCGCCGTTCGTCGGTCTGTGCCATATTGATGGTGCAAGGTCGAATATCGGTCGGACCCAAGCTATGTGCGTGGCGAGAGAGGGAACCAGGCTCATGCAACGGGGGACACACGAGAACGAAGTCGGACCCGCAGGCGGTGCTGGGCCTCGTGCTGATCGGCGGCGGCCGGCTCATGCGCGGCGTTACCGCGAAGCTGCTGAGCGCCCAGGAGGGGTTCAAAGTCGAAGGGACCTTCGAGTCCGTCGCCCGCTTCCTCGCCAGCGACCTCCCCGAGCAGCCAGACGTGCTGCTGCTCGACTGCGATGGCAACCCGGTCGACTGCCGCAGCGCAGTCAGCGTGCTGAACCGTACGCACGGCACCGCCAAGATCGTCATGCTCTGCCAGGAGGTCTCGCACGAGATCGTCCGCTGCGCGATGGAGCACAACGTCAGCGGCGTGATCCTCAAGAGCTACTCCGCGCAGGACATCGCCCACACCCTGCGCTACATGGCGACTGGCCGCACGGTCATGCCGGGCGGCTGGCAGCGCGCCGCCGGGCCGATCGGCTGCCAGCCGCTGCGCCTGAGCCCGCGTCTGCGCCAGATCCTGATCCTCATCGACCGCGGCCTGAGCAACGACGAGATTGCAGTGCAGCTTGGTCTCAGCGCCAATACGGTCAAGTTCCACGTACGTTCCCTCTACGCACGTCTCGGGGTCCACAGCCGTGTCGCCGCCTCGCGGCTCTACGAGCAGATGGCCCGCGATCACGGGTAGCGTGGGAGGCGTGCCCGAGTTACGCGCCCGCGGCAAGGCACGTACGCCGGGTGTCGCGAAAGTCGCGATTCTCGGCGGCGTGGGGACGCTCGAGGCCGAAGCGCTCGCCCTGATGCTTGCCGAGAGCGGCCATCGAGTGCTGGGCATCTATCCCGACGCGCGCGCTCTGCGTGCCGAGCTGAGCACGCGCTCGACCGAGTTGCACGCGGTCCTCGTCGATGGCGACGACCCCGCTTCCGGTACTTCGGTCGTGCCGGCGGTCCGGCGCAACCAGCCGACGCTGAAGATCCTGTTGCTCTGCGAGACGCTCACGCCGTCGATCGTGCGCTGCGTGCTCGAGGAGAACGTCGAGGGCGTAGCGCTGAAGTCCGACACCGCCGAGGAGGTGATCGTCGCCTTGAGTCATGTCCTGCGCGGCCACGCAGTGATGCCGGCGGGATGGCAGTCGGTCCCGGTCGAGCCGGAGCGCGACCCGCTCGATACCCTAAGCGTGCGCGAGCGCGAGGTGCTCGAACTGGCCGCGCGGGGTCTGCGCAACCGCGAGATCGCCGAGCAGCTGATGATCTCGCCCAACACGGTCAAGTTTCACCTGCGCGCGATCTACACACGTCTGGGCGTGCGCAATCGCGTGCAGGCGATGCACGCGATTGCTTCCGCGCAGAACGACGACTCGCTCGTGCAGGAAAGCACCAGCGGGGAGTCGAAAGATTCCGATCAGAGGAGCTAAGCGTGCCCGAACGGCTCTCGCTACCCACATCGGGAGGCACGTGTCTGTCCGAGGGGATTCGGCTCGGATAATGGTGATTCACATCCACCCCACCTGATCGGGTGGGTTATGCCTACCCGTTGAAGCGGTAGCAAAGACTACCTTTGATGATGATTGCGTAGACCTCCTTTCGCAACTAGGGTTCCGCGGCGATGCCCTTACCGGGGCATCTTGCCGCGATGCTGAATTCGTCGCGGCAGCAGAATCACCCAATTAATCAAAGGCATCAAAGTTCCCTCTCAAGGAGGAGACCGCATGAAAGTGCGTTCACGATTGAAACGAAAATGGGCCGCTGGACTCGTGTCCGCGGCAGGAGCGGCGGTGCTGGCGATGGGCTCGCTTTCGGCCGGCGCCATCGCTCAGCCGAATCCGGGACCCGAAAACGACGGTCCGCAGAGCGCCAACATCCCTTATGTGGCGTGGATCGGCGAGCACGTGCGTCTCGTCACGTGCGACCCAGTCATCAACTCGACCTACCAGTACGCCAACTACTCGGTGGAGGACTGGTCGGGCTACCAGTTCCAGCCGCCAACGCCCGACGGCGAAGCCGGCAACAACATCGGGCAGATCTTCGACCCGGGACCGGCTGCGTTCTTCGAGTCCTCCCAGCCGGAACACGAAATCGGCGATGGGGACCGCGAGGGCTGCGTGGCGACCGACTACAAGTCGTTGAACCCCGGCCTTTCGCGCATCCGCCTTGTGATCCGCGACCAGGGAACGGGATCGATCGTCTACTCCCACCAGTTCCTGGTGATCTGGCTGAAACTCGGCAGCCTCAAAATGCAGGAGGCCAGCGCGAGCGGCAAGGAAGGCGAAACCTTCCAGTCGCAGCTCAGCGGCGAGGGCCAGGGCAACCTCAACCATTACCTCGGCGATCCCGAAGGCAACGGCGTCTTCTCGCCCTCGCCCTTCAATCCTTCGTCGTCGTTCAACGAAGAGAAAGGCCTGATCCAGGTCAAAGTCACGGGCAGCTTCCCTGTCGTCAAAGAAGCACCCCTGTCGAACTTGTTGACCGAACCCGAATACACGCTGCCTGAAGCGTGGCCGGTCCTCGCCGAAAAGCTGGCGAGCGCCTCCACCGAAGACGAACCGCCGGGCACGAATGCAAGTCTGTGGGACATCCACGGCAGCCCGAGCAACGGCAACACGTTCAACGAAGGCACCGACGAAGGCCCGCTGAAGGCCCACTTCTACCGTGCGGCATTCGGCAACTTCACTTCCGGCGAAAACGCGACGATCGGTCCGTTCGACCCGGAGGCCTCCGACGAAACGCTGCTGAGCAATGGCGAAATCAACGCCGATGACGCGCCGATGCCGGCGATGCGCGTCGACGTCAAACTCGCCAAAAACACAGGCGGCAGCGACATCGGCGGCGTCGGTGAAATCGAAGGCGCGAGCAAGGCGCTGGTGTACAGCCACAACTTCAACGGCAATGCCGAAGAAGGCGGCAACCTGTACAACCCCTACTACGGCGCGTACATCCCCGCGACCGACCGCCCCGTCAACGAGGCGTCCGGCATCACGGGATCGAGCCCCGGTGGCGACTTCCCCGGGTTCCTCAACAACCAGTCGGAACCGTACACCTTCTGGAAGCCGGTTCGCGAAACCGAACCACGCGAAGGCGCGTATCCGACGGGCTGTCTGAGAAGGGCCCCCGGCAAGTCCACCGACGCGACTCCTGAAGACGACTACTACACACCTGGTGGCGGCTACATGGAGAAGACGTTCTACACCGACGAGCGGGGTGAGCTGTACCTGACATACACCCCGGGCGACGGGTTCTACTTCGAACGTCTGGGTCTCGGCACGGATACCAACAACGGCTGCGAACTCGCACCGCTGTACGAACAGGAAATCGGCCACTCGGAAATCTCGGCGCGTGCGATCTACCCGTACGAGCCAGTCGACTACCAGCCGATCTCCGCCGAACCGATCGTCAAGACGGTCAAGTCGCTGTGGAAGAAGGAAACCTACGAGTTCCCGAAGGGCACGAACCCGGGTGACGAAAACATCCGGATTCTTGTCGCCAAAGCACAGGACATCGACGGTCATCCGATCGCCGGCGAGGAAGTGTGCTTCAACGCCACAGCGAACAGCGGTCTCAAAGGGTTCGACGGCAGCATCGTCGACACCGAAGGCGTGCTGTTCGGCTCGCCCGGCGAAACGGTCTCGCTGAGCGGCAGCACGGTGCTGGATCCGGCCGACGAAGGTAGCGACCACCTCTGCGAGACGACCAACTCGCTGGGTCTGGCCGGTATCGAGGTCACCAACAGCAGCGAAACAGAAGTCGACGTGACGACCCACTTCGAAAACGAGGGCATCACGCGCGACAAACTGTTCTCGTTTGCCGGCAACGCGGCTGGTAAAGCCAAAGAAGCCAAGGAAGCGGAAGAAAAGAAGAAAAAGGAAGAAGAAGCAGCTGCGGCGAAAGTCAAACACGAAGAAGAAGCCGCGACTGAAAAAACGAAACACGAAGAAGAAGCGACTGCCGAAAAGAAAAAGCACGAAGAAGAAGCAACGACTGAAAAAACGAAACACGAAGAAGAAGCGACTGCCGAAAAGAAAAAACACGAAGAAGAACTAGCCACCGCAAAGAGCGAAGAAAAAGAAGCGCTCGAAAAAAAGTTCAAAGCAGAAGAAGAAGCTGCGGCCAAAGCTCGCGAAAAAGAAGCGGCCGCTGAACAGAGGCGGCGCGAAGACGAAGAAGCCGCTGAAACGAGACGCCGCGAAGAGGAAGCGGCTGCCGAAAAGAGAAGGCACGAAGAAGAAGAACGGGCTGCCGCCGCGGCGAAAGCCGCCCCGCAGCTGGTGCCTCCGGCTCCGGGCCCGGCGCTCAGTGGCGTCGACGCGTACACGGCGTCGAAGGGCCACAAGGCGCACGCCGCGTCCAAGCACAAGAAGCACAAGGCGAAAAAGTCCAAGAAGAAGAAGAAGAAGTAAAACGGACTTCTGAGCCGTAGCACGGTCGAGGGCCCGCCCAGGTGGCGGGCCCTCAGCCGTTAAGCAGACAAATCTGCGTCCCCCGGCGATAGCCGAACAGCGTCCGCGGCCCGATGGGTATCGGGCAGGTCCGTGTCCCAGCCGGTTTGTCCCCGCCGAGCGTTCGGCCGTCGGCGCGCGGAGCGCTCAGCCGTCGAGCGAGCGCTGCAGCTGCTCGAGCACGCGCACCACGCGCAGCCCGCTCTGCCCGTCCGAGCGTGGGGTGGCGCCGGTGCGGATGCACTCGATGAAGTGTTCGCACTCGACGCGCAGCGGCTCGACGTTGGCGATGCGCGGCGAGTAGATGTCCCCCGAGCGTGCGATGTACTCGCCCCACGAGCGCACGTCCTCGTCGAAGCCCTTGTCGTAGAGCGTGAGCTTGCCCTCGAGCTGCATGTCGTCGAAGCTCGCCATGCGCCGTGCGCCGACGACCGTCAGGCGGCGCTCCTTGTGGGGGTCAAGCCAGGAGAGGTGCAGATGTGCGACGACGCCCGAGGGAAAGCGCAGGTAGCAGAAGACGACGTCCTCGACCCCCGCGCGCACGAACGAGCGCCCGTGTGCGACGCATTCCAGGGGCTCCTCGTCGATCAGGTGCAGCACGACCGAGACGTCGTGCGCGCCAAGGCTCCACAGGGCGTTCTCGTCCGCCCGCAGCTTGCCGAGGTTCAGTCGGTTGCCGTACAGGTAGTAAAGCTCGCCAAGCTCCCCGCCCTGCAGCAGCTCCTTCAGGCGCCCCACCGCCGGGTGGTACTCCAGCAGGTGGCCCACCATCAGGATCCGCTGCGCCTCGCGCGCCGCGGCCACCGCCTGCTCGGCGTCGGCCGCCGAGGTGGCGAGCGGCTTCTCCACGAAGCAGTGCTTGCCGGCCTGCGCGACGCGCACCGCCAGGGCGGCGTGGGTGGGCACAGGGGTCGCGAGCGCGATCGCGTCGAGCTGCGGGTCGGCTAGCAACTCCTCGATGTCCGCGCTCATGCGCGCCTGCGGGAAGGCGCTTGCCAAACGCGCGCGCGCCTGCTCGGAGGCGTCGCACAGCCAGCGCACCCGGCAGCCCGGGATCGCAGCGAAGTTGCGCGCCAGGTTCGGTCCCCAGTAGCCGAGGCCCACGACACCGACGTCGACCGTCGCCTCCTCGCTCATCGCGCGAGCCTCCCAATCGCCTGCACGCAGCGCTCCGCGGCATGCCCGTCCCCGTACAACGGCGGGCGCTCCTGCGGCGTCGGGTGCGCCAGCGCGCGCAGCGCCGCGTCCACGTCGAGGTCGACGAGCGTGTTCCAGCCGCTCTGCACGGTCTCCACCCACTCGGTGCTGGCTCTGAGCGTCACGCACTGCACCCCCGCAAGGTACGCCTCCTTCTGGACGCCTCCCGAGTCGGTGAGCACCGCGCGCGCCTGGCACAGCAGCGCGGCCAGCTCGACATAGCCCAGCGGCTCGGTGACGTGCAGATCCGCGATCCCCGCCAGCTCCTCCAGCAGGCCCGCATCGTCCAGGCGCGCGCGTGTGCGCGGGTGCAGCGGGAACACCACCGGCCCCGGCAGCGCGCGGACCAGCTCGAGGAGCCTGCGCAGGCGCGCCGGATCGTCGACGTTGCCGGCTCGGTGTGCGGTCAGCAGCAGGTACTGGCCCCTGCTCACGCCGTTGGCGCGCAACGTCCCCGTGTCCGCTCGCGCCGCCGGCTGCAGCCGCAGTGCGATGTCGACCATCACGTCGCCCACCACCTCCACGCGACCCGCGACCGACTCCGCGCGCAGGTTCTCCGCCGCCGTCCGCGACGCGCACAACAGCAGCTCGCCGAGATGGTCGGCGAGCACGCGGTTGCGCTCCTCGGGCATCGTGCGGTCGAACGAGCGCATCCCCGCCTCGACATGGATCACCGGTACGCCGGTCTGCGCCGCCGCCAGCGCGCCGGCGAGCGTCGAGTTGGTATCGCCGTAGATCAGCACCGCGTCGGGTTGCTCCTGTGCCAGCAGCGGCTCGAGCGCCGCCAGCATGCGCGCCAGCTGCGAGGTGTTCGAGCCGCCCCCGATCCCGAGTGCGCGGTCGGGCTGCGCCAGCCCCAGCTCGCGGAAGAAGACCGCCGACAGCGAATCGTCGTAGTGCTGGCCCGTGTGCACCAGCAGCTCCTCGTGCTCGGCCCGCAGCGGCCCCGAGACAGCCGCAGCCTTGATGAACTGCGGGCGGTTACCGACGACAGTGAGGATCTTCACGGGTGTGCCCCGTCTCGGGGATCCGGGGGGAGGTCGGGAGGGGGGCCTACCCTCCTCCCGTTTGATTGCTGCGAGCGGTTACCGACGACAGTGAGGATCTTCACGGGTGTGAACGGCGGCCATCCACGAGCTACGCCGCCGCGCCAACCACCGCGGTCGACCAGTCGATCACCGACGTGGGCCGCACCACGTGGCGGCGCAATCCAAGCTCCTTGGGCTCGAGCCCCAGCGCCAGACCGACGAGCTGCGGCAGGTGCAGCACGGGTATCTGCAGCTCGCGCGCGACCACGCGTTCGGCGGCCGGCTGCTGCAGGTCGAGGTTCAGGTGGCACAGCGGGCAAGGCGTCACCAGGCAGTCGGCGTCGGCGTCGACCGCGTTGCCCAGGTGGCGCCCGGCCTGCTTGAGCGAGGCCTCCTTGTTCATCGTCACGATCGGAAAGCCACAGCACTTGCGCATCCCCGCGTACTCGATTACGGTGCCGCCCAGCGCCTCGATCACCTGCTCGAGATAGCGATCGCGCGGGTGCTCGGCATCGATTCCAAGACGGTTGCGCGGGCGCACGATGTAGCAGCCGTAGAACGGACCCACCTTGAGGTTCGTGAGCGGGCGCTTGACGCGGGCGCGCAACCCGTCCAGGCCGATCTCCTCGACCAGCAGCCACAGGAAGTTCTTGTTGGTCAGGCCTTGCTCGTAGGACAAACCCTCCCCGGAAAGCGTCTGGTTGACGTGTGCGCGGTACTCGGCGCTCGCGTCGAGCCGTTCCTGGCACTCGCTCTGCGCGCCCTGGCAGGTCGAGCAGATGTTCATCATCAGCTCCGCGCCGTCGACCTGCTGAGCCAGCGCGAATGTGCGCGCGTTGAGCGTGTCGGCCAGCTCCTGATTGTGCTCGGCGATGATGCCCGCTCCACAGCAGCTCGCGCGATCCAATTGCACCAGCTCGATGTCCAGCAGCGGCGCGAGGAGCGCCATCGAGCCGTGCAGCTCGGGGGTGAATCCGCGGCTCACGCAGCCCGGCCAGTAGGCGACCTTCATGAGTTCGTGCTCCCTTCCGTGCCAGATGCCGTTGACCCGCTCGCAGTCCCTCCTGCGCCGGCGCCCGCACTGCCTGCCACGCCCGCGGCGAGCGGCGGCTCGTCGTCTTCGTCGGTGCCCGAGATGTACAGGTTCAGCTCGTAGCGCTGTGGGCGGCCCTCGACGGTCCGGTAGATGCGCTGTACGGCCTGCAGGTCCTGCCGGGGGATCTTGTGGCCGAACAGAATCAGCTTGGGGCTCATCTTCCCGCGCGCGATCGCCTTGATCGCGGCGGGCAGCGAGGCGAGGCAGCTCTTTGCCGGCGGCAGGGTGGAATTTCCCAAACCACGAGTTGCCGCCATAGGATCTCGGCAGCAGTTCCGCCTCGTGGTTGAGTCCGTAATCGCGCACCAGCGTGGTCATCGCCGCCTCGTGACGCTCGCCGTTGTTCTGGTCGACGATGTGCTGGTCGGCGGTGGCGATCCGCCGCAGGCGCATGATCTGGCCCATCGGGTTGACGCCCTTCGGGCACGCCTCGACGCACTTGAAGCAGTGCGTGCAGTCGTAGATTCCCTGCGGGTCCTGCGCCAGGTCCACCAGCCGCTCGCGCTGCTCGGCGTCGCGCGGGTCGCCGACGAAGCGATAGGACTTCGCGAGCGCCGCCGGGCCGATGAAGCCCGGGTCGACCTCCATCGCCAGGCAGTCCGACACGCACGCACCGCACTGGATGCAGGCCATCGACTGCGTGACGTCGACCATGCTCTCGCGCGGCACCACGTACTCGCGCTCGGGCACCGGCTGCTTGGCCAGCAGCCACGGCGTCACGCGCTGGATCTTCTTCCAGTGCACCGCGTCCATGTCGACGATCAGGTCCTTGATCACCGGCATGTTGCCCATCGGCTCGATCTCGATCACGCCGTCCCTGGCCGCGTCGCGCGCGTGATCGAGATGCGTATGGCACGCGAGGCCCGGTTCGCCGTTGATGCGCACCCCGCACGACCCGCAGATCGCCGCCCGGCACGAGCAGCGGATGCCGATCGAGCCGTCGAAGCGCGCCTTCGCCTGCAGGATGCCCTCCAGCACCGAACGGTGGGGCTCGAGCTGCACCTTGTGCTCCTCCCAGTACGCCGCCTGCCCGGACTCCGGGTCGTAGCGGCGCACACGCAACGTGAATTGCTCGGGCGGACGATGTGTCTCAGCCATCGGCGTGTCGCCTCCTCGGCGTGGTCGTGAGACCTGGGTCTTGGATCGGGAGCGGCGTCATCGGGCGCTGTACCGGCTGGCGGTATCGCGGCGTCGGCTGGCGATGTGGTGCCATCAGTACTTGCGCTCCTCGGGCTGCCACTGTGTGATCGTGACCGGCGAGTAGCTAACCCCAGGGCCGTCGCCGTTCAACGAGATGTCGATGTGCTTCAGCCACTCGTCGTCTTTGCGCTCCGGGAAGTCGGTGCGGAACTGCGCTCCGCGCGACTCCTTGCGCTCGATCGCCGCCACTACGATCGCCTCGGCGCAGTCGAGCATGTAGCCCAGCTCGATCGCGCCCAGCACGTCCTGGTTGAAGACCGTGCCGCGATCGTCGATGTAGGCGCTCTGCGACTCCTGCTGCAGCCGCTTGACGACCTCGTGCGCCGTCTGCAGGCCCTCCGCGTCGCGGTAGACCGCCACGTACTGGTTCATCGTCGCGCCCAGCTCCGCCTTGATCTCCGAGATCCGCCGGGGGCGGGTGGGGCTCCCATTCCTATCGCGCGCGACGATCGCGTCGATCGTCGCTACGTCCTCGCGCAGCTTGGCGTCGGAGGCTTTGGGCATCGCCATGTGCGCGGCGCGGGCCGCCGCGTGTTCGCCCGCGCGCCGTCCAAAGATCAGCGTGTCCAGCAGCGAGTTCGCGCCGAGCCGGTTGCCGCCATGGACCGACACGCACGCGACCTCGCCCGCCGCGTACAAGCCCTCGACGGGCGTCGCGCCGTTGATGTCGGTCTTCACGCCGCCCATGATGTAGTGCTGCCCAGGGCGGATCATGATCGGCTCGCGCGTGATGTCCACCCCGGCGAAGTCCTTGCCGATGTTGACGATCTCGCGCAGCGCCTCCAGCGTGCGCTTGCGCGGGACCTTCGTGATATCGAGGTAGATGCCGCCGCCGTCGGGCCCCACGCCGCGGCCCTCCAGGATCTCGGTCTGCTCGGCGCGCGAGACCACGTCGCGCGAGGCCAGATCGAGCTTGTTCGGCGCGTACTTCTCCATGAAGCGCTCGCCCTCGCTGTTGAGCAGGATCGCGCCCTCGCCGCGCGCCCCCTCGGTAATCAGCAGGCCGTTCTCGACGAGCGTCGTCGGGTGGTACTGGACCATCTCCATGTCCATCAGCGGAGCGCCGATGCGGTACGCCTGGGCGATCCCGTCGCCGGTGACGATCAGCGCGTTGGTCGTCGGGCTGTAGACCTGGCCGGCACCGCCGCTGGCGAGAATCACGTTCTTGGCGTGGAAGACCTCCATGCGCCCGGAGCGCACATCGCGAGCCACGACACCGCAGCAGCGGCCGTGATCGTCCTGCAGCAGCGACGTCGTGAACCACTCCTCGTAGCGGTCGACGGTCTCGTGGTGCTTCATCAGCTGCTCGTAGAGCACGTGCAGGATCGCCTGCCCGGTGATGTCCGCAACATAGGCCGTGCGCTTCATCGAGGCCCCGCCGAAGGCGCGCAGATCGAGTTGCCCGGTGTCGTTGCGGTGGAAGGTGACCCCGATGTGCTCCAGGTGCATCACCTCGTGGGGCGCCTCCGAACACATGATCTCGATCGCGTCCTGGTCGCCCAGGAAATCGGAGCCCTTGACCGTGTCGTACGCGTGCGAATGCCAGTCGTCGTCGACGCTGATCGCCGCGTTGATTCCGCCGGCGGCCGCCACCGAGTGCGATCTCACAGGGTGGACCTTGCTCATGATCGCCACGCTGGCGCCCGTCTGCGCGGCTGCGAGCGCGGCGCGCTGGCCGGCAAGGCCCGCGCCGATGATGAGGACGTCGTGTGAGGGCATGGACCGGGACTCTATATCGCGCGCACGCGGCAGGGCGCCTACAGCCCCGTGCGCGCCGCCGGCCGCAGCGCCTGACGAATCTGCGCGACGGTGACCACGCCGCGCAGGACGCCCTCGCCGTCCACCGCCACCATCGCGCCCAGGCGCCCCAGCCCCTCCGAGCGCAACGCCGACTCAAGCGACTGGTCGGCGTCGATGCGGATCGGCAGGTTCTCCTCGAGCACATCCGAGACCTCCAGCGCGGGCCGGCCCGCGGCGATCTCCGCTTCCACGCGCGCCGAGCGCACCACGCCGAGAAAGTGGCGCGCCGGATCGACCACCGCAAACCACGGCCAGTGGTAGCGCAGGAAGAACTGCTCGCGCGCGTCCAGCAGCCCGGTCGTGGCGGGGATTGTGACCGGATCGGTGTCCATCACGTCGGCGACGCGCAGCTGCTCGATGCGCGAGCCGACGGATCCCTGCATGACCGCGGCGCTTGCGCCCTGGTAGACGACCAGTGCAATCAACATCAACCAGACGCCGCCCGAGCTGCCCGCGGCCGCCAGCAGCGCCAGGCCGGCGCCGCCGATCGCCAACGCAAAGCCCTGTCCGAGCCGGCCCGTCACGCGCGTGGCGCGATTGCGGTCACCGGTGACGCGCCACACGAGCGCGTGCGCGATCTGTCCGCCGTCGAGCGGGAAGGCGGGCAGCAGGTTGATGATCAGCAGCAGCACGTTCAGCGTCGCGATCCAGCTCAGCCACACGACCACCGGCGTGGTGTGCAAGCCGCCCACGCCGACCGCCACTTCCAGGAAATGGTGTTGGGAGACAAGCGTCTCGCCGACGACGACGCACAGCAAAGTCACAGCGAGGCTCACCAGCGGCCCGGCTGCGGCCACACGAAACTCGACCCCGGGCGAGGCGGCCCCGCTGGCCGTGCGCGTGAGTCCTCCCAGCGCCCACAGCTCGATCCCCAGCACCTGCAGCCCGTTGCGCCGCGCGACCAGCGCGTGACCAAGCTCGTGCAGGACGATCGTGAAGAACAGCGTCAGCACGCTCGCGACCGTCACCGCATAGGTCACCGTCTCCGAGCCCCCCAGCACTTCGTGGAAGTACGGGCTGAAGACGAAGATGTAGAGGAACAGCACCAAGAACCAGCTGACGCCCACCCCGACACGGATGCCGAAGATGCGCGCCAGCTGGAAATTTCGACGGGGCATCATGCGCTCATGGTAGAGCGCGCGGCCGGACGCGCGGTTCAGCCTGGGTCCATGAAAGCGCCGGATAACTGGCGTGTAAGGAGGGAGTGGAGGAGTTTGCATCGGAGATCTAGCGGATCGCGATGGCCGTGTTCGTGCGTTGGCGGCCCGTGGGGGTGCAGCGAGGCGTTGGGTGCGGGGTGCGCGCGGGCCGGCTATGCAGCCTCGAAATAGGCGATACCGGGGTGCTGATGTGCTGTGGATCGGCGGAAGGCAACATCGGTGGTGGCGTTTTCGCGAGCCGTCAGCGGACCCCGTGGGGTCGGAGAGTTCGTGCATGCGTGTGATCTCTTCGTGCTGAGAACCGGGAGATCTCACGATCACCCGCCTGTCGTGATGGAGGGGCGGGTTGTGCGGGGAAGGTCAAGGCCGTAATCTCGTGATGGTCGATCGTGAGAAGTCGGATGGTCGCGTACTACCTGAGAAGCTGCCGAACAACGCCCAAGGCGGGGCGGCGGAGGCGGTGGAGGGAAGGCGACCAGCCAAGGGGGGCACGACCGGCAAACGCGCTCGGGACCCAGTGCCGGGCTAGGTGTTGTGCCCGGTGACGTCCCGAACGCGGGCGCGTGGTGGCCGGTTGCCGAGCGCTGAGTGGGTGCGGCGCTCGTTGTAGTGGTCGATCCAGTGTGGCAGTGCTTGCGCGCGGGCGTCGGAGGTGGCGTATTCGAGTGCGTAGGCCCACTCCCGCGTGAGGGTCTGGTGGAAGCGCTCGACCTTCCCGTTGGTCCTTGGCGTGTAGGGGCGTGTGCGGATGTGCTGGATCGCTCGTCCCCACAGCAGCTGCTTGAAAGCCTTGCTCTGGGTGTAGGCGAACGCGTTGTCGGTCATCAGCCGCTCGCAGACGATCCCTTGATCCAGGAACCAGTCCAGAGCACGGGAAGTGAACGCGGTGACCGTGGCCGCGGTCTCGTCAGCGTGGATCTCCGAGTAGGCCAGCCGGGAGCAATCATCGATGATCGAGTGCACGTACTCCCAGCCCACACGTCTTGAGCGTCTGGTGCGATCGCCGGTCACGGCGTGCCCCGGCTCGGTGAACTTCCCGAGCTTCTTGACGTCCATGTGCAGCAGATTCCCCGGGCACGGCCACTCATAGCGCACTACCGCAGGCGCCTGCGGTCGCGGCCGCCGCGAGCAGCCACCACGGCGCAGCACCTGGTGGATCGTGGAATGGGGTCGTTCGATGTCCAGCTCTTCGGCGAGTCGCCTGGGGCTCCAGCCGGTGTGCTTGCGACGCTCGCAAATTCGCGCTGCCTCTTGCTCACCCACCTGGCAGGGGCTGCGGTGCGGCCGGGAGCTGCGGTCCTTCAGAGCGCTCAGCGTGACTCGCTCGGGCTCGCTGGCCGCCCGCCAGCGACGCACCCACTCCCAGCACGTCGACTTCGCCACGTTGCAGGCGGCTGCAGCCGCCTGCAACGTGAACCCTTCCTCCTCAACCAACAGGACCATGCGCAGCCTGCCATGCGCGGTCAGCGGAGCGTTAGCGTGTTGCATTCCGGGCCTTCCTTGAGGTCGTGAGCTTTGACACCCACAGCCTCTCGGCAGGCCCGGACCTACCTCACAGCGTTCGCAACGTCCCTGGGCACGTCAGCTAGGCGCGCGCGCGCAGTGAGCTTGGTCGTGTGCGCCGAGTGGCAGCAACGGACAAGGAAGCGCGGTTTACCGCGCTCCTGCACCACGTCGATGTCGATCGCCTGCGGGCGGCCTATCGGGTGCTTGAGCCCAAGGCTGCGCGGGGGGTGGACGGGGTCACGTGGGCGGACTATGGGCTGGGCCTGGAGGACAACCTTCGGGATCTCCATGCTCGTGTTCACAGGGGTGTGTGTACCGGGCGAGGCCGTCGCGGAGGGTGTTCATCCCGAAAGCCGGATGGGCGGCTGCGGCCGCTCGGTGTCGCTGCGCGCTGGGGGACAAGATCCTTCAGCGGGCGCTGGTCGGGGTGCTGAACGCCATCTATGAGACGGACTTTCTCGGTTGCTCCTACGGGTTTCGGCCCGGGCGCAGCCCGCATCGCGCGTTGGATGCGCTCGCCGCCGGGATCGTGGGCAAGAACGTGAACTGGGTACTCGATGCTGATTTCAGCGGCTACTTTTCCAGCCTCGACCATCAGTGGCTGGTCAAGTTCTTGGAGCATCGGGTCGCGGATAGGAGGGTCCTGCGGCTGATCTAGAAGTGGCTGGCCGCGGGGGTCATCGATAATGGGTCCTGGACCGCGTTGGAGGAAGGCGTTCCACAAGGGGCATCGGTTTCTCCGTTGCTTGGGAACGTTTACGCGCACTACGTCCTTGACCTGTGGGCTCACCAGTGGAGAACCCGGCACGCGCACGGCGACATGATTATCGTGCGCTGGGCGGATGACTTCGTGGTGGGGTTTGAGCATCGGGAGGGCGCCGAACGGTTCTGGTCTGCGCTTCGCGACAGGCTCGCGGAGTTCGGCCTGGAGCTGAATGCCGAGAAGACGCGCCTGATCGAGTTCGGACGGCACGCCGCTCGTGACCGCAAGGCTCGTGGGCTCGGCAAGCCTGAGACGTTCCAGTTCCTCGGCTTCACGCATATCTGCGCGAAGACGCGGAAGACGGGCCGGTTCAAGCTCAAGCGGATCACCGACTCAAAGCGGGTGCGTGCCAAGCTGCTCGCCGTCAAGGGCGAGATGGCGAGGCGTATGCACCAGCCCATTCCAGAGCAGGGTCGCTGGCTCGCCCGCGTCCTGCAAGGGCACTACAACTATTACGCGGTGCCCGACAACATCGAGGCGCTCAGCGCCTTCCGCTACTAGATCATCCGACACTGGCTCAAATCGCTTCGGCGACGAAGCCAGAAACACAGGATGGCCTGGACGCGGATGGACCGTCTCGCTGATCAATGGCTCCCTCTACCGCGTATTCTGCATCCCTGGCCCGAGCAGCGATTCGCCGCCATCACCCAAGGCAGGAGCCCAGTGCGGTAGCCCCGCACGCTGGGATCTAAGCGGGGGACGGCCAGCAATGGCCACCCCTACCGCGACCGATAACGGGTTGAGACTCGGCGCCGAAAGCCGATGAGGACTCCACCCACCCACACACCCACCCACCGGCCGAGCACCGGCAGGGTGACCGCTGTGGGCGAGGACGTTGGACCCTGACGATCTGCAATCCGGCACCGAGGGACTGCGGGACAGGTGGTTGCAGGGCTCAGACCAACCCCAGCTCCTTCACAGCCGCGGCCTCCTCCTGCAGCTCCTTCACGCTCGCGTCGATCCGCGCGCGGGAGAACTCGTCGATCTCCAGCCCCTGCACGATCGACCAGTTGCCGCCCGAGCAGGTGCAGGGGTGACCGGCGAAGATGCCCTCGGCGATTCCGTAAGAGCCGTCCGTGGCCACCGCCATCGACGCCCAGTCGCCCGACGGCGTGCCTTTCACCCAGTCGTGTACGTGCTCGACCGCGGCGTTCGCCGCCGACGCGGCGCTCGACGCGCCGCGCGCCTCGATGATCGCGGCGCCGCGTTTCTGGACCGTCGGGATGAAATCCTGCTCGACCCAGGCTTGGTCGGAGACGACCTCGGCGGCCGGCTTGCCGTTCACCTTGGCATGTGTGATGTCGGGGTACTGCGTCGCCGAATGGTTGCCCCAGATGCTCATGTTGGTCACATCGGCCACCCGCGCGCCCGCCTTGCCCGCCAGTTGCGCGATCGCGCGGTTGTGGTCGAGTCGCATCATCGCCGTGAACCGCTCTGCCGGAATGTCCGGCGCGTGCGCCTTGGCGATCAGGCAATTGGTGTTGGCGGGGTTGCCGACCACGAGGATCCTCACATCGGATGCCGCGTGGGCGTTCAGCGCGGCCCCCTGCGGCTTGAAGATGCCACCGTTGGCCTCCAGCAGGTCGCCGCGCTCCATGCCCTTCGTGCGCGGCCGCGCCCCGACCAGCAGCGCGACGCCGACGCCGTTGAACGCGACGTTCGGATCGTCGGTGATCTCGATGCCGGCAAGCAGCGGGAAGGCGCAATCGTCCAGCTCCATCGCCGTGCCCTCAGCCGCCTTCACCGCCTGGGGGATCTCGAGCAGCCGCAGCTGCACCTCGGTGTCGGGGCCGAGCAGCTGGCCGCTGGCGATGCGAAACAGGATGGCGTAGCCGATCTGGCCGGCGGCGCCGGTCACGGCGACTCTCACGGGATTGCTCACGTTTTCATCTCCTGGGTGATTGTGTGATGGTGTGGTGCGCGGCTCATGTGACGGGTGCGCTACCGGGCCAGGTTCGCCCGCGCTCGCACCGTGTCAGGCCATCGCCGCTTTCAGGTTCGTGTCGATCGAGGCCAGGAACTCCTGGGTGGTCTGCCACGGGGCCTCGGTCCCGCCCGCCCCGACGATCAGCGCGAGGTCCTTGGTCATCTTTCCGCTTTCGACGGTCTCGATGCAGACCCGCTCGAGCGTCTGGGCGAACTCGCGCACGGCCGGCGTGGCGTCCATGCGCCCGCGCGCGTCGAGGCCGCGCGTCCAGGCGAAGATCGAGGCGATCGGGTTGGTGGACGTCGGCTTTCCCTGCTGGTGCAGGCGGTAGTGGCGCGTGACCGTGCCGTGCGCCGCCTCGGCCTCGACCGTCTTGCCGTCCGCGCTCATCAACACGCTGGTCATCAGGCCCAGCGAGCCGAAGCCCTGGGCGACCGTGTCCGACTGCACGTCGCCGTCGTAGTTCTTGCAAGCCCACACGTAGCCACCCTCCCACTTCAGCGCCGAGGCGACCATGTCGTCGATCAGACGGTGTTCGTAGGTGAGCCCGGCGGCCTCGAAGTCGGCCTTGAACTCGCTCTCGTAGATCTCCTGGAAGAGATCTTTGAAGCGTCCGTCGTAGCGCTTGAGGATCGTGTTCTTGGTCGACAGGTAGACCGGGTAGCCGCGGTCCAGGCCGTAGCGCATCGAGGCGCGCGCGAAGTCGCGGATCGATGCGTCGAGGTTGTACATCGCCAGCGCAACGCCGCCACCCGGGAAGTCGTAGACGTCGAGTTCGATCGGCTCGCCGCCGTCCTTGGGGGTGAACGTCAGCGTGAGCGACCCCTCGCCGGGCACCACCAGGTCGGTGGCGCGGTACTGGTCGCCGAAAGCATGACGGCCGATCACGATCGGCTTGGTCCAGCCGGGCACCAGGCGGGGAATGTTGGAAATGACGATCGGCTCGCGGAAGATGACGCCGCCGAGGATGTTGCGGATCGTGCCGTTGGGCGAGCGGTACATCTCCTTCAGGCCGAACTCCGCCACGCGTGCCTCGTCGGGCGTGATCGTGGCGCACTTGACGCCGACGCCGTGCTCCTTGATCGCGTTGGCGGCCTCGACGGTCACTTGATCGTCGGTGGCGTCGCGGTTCTCGATGCCGAGATCGAAGTAGCGCAGATCCACTTCCACGTAGGGCAGGACCAGCTGCTCCTTGATGAACGACCAGATGATCCGTGTCATCTCGTCGCCGTCAAGCTCGACGATGGGGTTCTGCACCTTGATCTTGGTCATGAGCTGTTCCTCGGAAGGTCTGGAGCGGGAGAGGGTGGGGGCGCGGCTTGCGGTGGGGTGTGGCTTACGGGCAGGTGTTGGCTGAGGCGTCGGTGATGTGAGACGTTTGGCGCGGCGCGAACCTTCGACGATCTGCCGGTCGGCCGCTGCAGCTGTCTGCCCGTGCAGGCTGCCCGGCCGCGGCGAGCGATGCTATCGCGAGGCGAGTAGCCTGTAGCCCATGGCTACGATCGCAGCGACGCACACCCGGCAGGCCACCGCGCCGTGGCTGACCCACGAGGTCGCAAACCAGGCGCCGCCGCTGGTCGACTGGGACGTCTTCGCCACCAACACGCCACTCGTCGAGGCGGTGCAGCGCGAGGGCGCCGGCTGGGTGGGCGAGCGCGCCGCGGCGCTCGGCCGGCTGATCGGCGGCGAGCCGCTGCGCTGGGGCGCGCTGGCCAACGAAAACCGCCCGGTGCTGCGCACGCACGACCGTTACGGCAACCGCATCGACGAGGTCGAGTTCCACCCGGCCTGGCACAAACTGATGGCGCTCGGCGTCGAGTGGGAACTGCATGCGCTGCCGTGGCGCAGCTCCGAACCGGCTGCCCACGCGGCCCGCGCCGCGCTCTACATGACCGCGATGCAAGCCGAGGCGGGCTATGCCTGCCCGATCACGATGACCTTCGCCGCGATTCCCGCGCTGCGCGTGCAGCCCGAGCTGGCGGCCGAGTGGGAGCCGCTGCTGACGGCCACGACCTACGAGCCGCGCCTGCTGCCCGCGCACGAGAAGGGCAGCGCGATCTCGGGCATGGCGATGACCGAGAAGCAGGGCGGCTCGGACGTGCGCGCCAACACCACCTTCGCGCGGCCCCTGAACGGTGGTGGTCCGGGCGCCGAGTACGAGATCGCAGGGCACAAGTGGTTCTGCTCGGCGCCGATGAGCGACGTGTTCCTGGTACTGGCGCAGACCGATCGTGACACGCCCGCCCCCTCCTGCTTCCTGATGCCGCGGATCCTGCCCGACGGCAGCCGCAACGCGTTTCACATCCAGCGCCTCAAGGACAAGCTCGGCAATCACTCAAACGCCTCCAGCGAGGTCGAGTTCCACGGCGCCTGGGCACGGATGGTGGGTGAGCCCGGTCGCGGCGTGCCGACGATCATCGAGATGGTCGGGCACACCCGCCTAGACTGCGTGATCGGCACCGCCGCGGGCATGCGCGCCGGTGTCGTGCAAGCGACCCATCACGCCGCGCACCGCGCGGCATTCGGTAAGAGATTGATCGACCAACCGCTGATGCGCAACGTGCTCGCCGACCTCTGCCTCGAGTCCGAGGCGACGACTGCGCTGGCGATGCGCCTGGCGCGCGCCTACGACGAAGCGGGGTCCGAGGACGGCGCCGGCAGCGATCAGCTCAGCGACGCTCACCTCTTCAAGCGCCTCGCGACGGCCGTGTCCAAGTACTGGGTGTGCAAGCGCGCGCCGAACCACGCCTTCGAGTCGCTGGAGTGCCTTGGTGGCAACGGCTACGTGGAGGAGTCCGGCATGCCCCGCCTCTACCGCGAGGCGCCGCTCGCCTCGATCTGGGAGGGCTCCGGCAACGTGATGAGCCTCGACGTGCTGCGCGCGCTCTCGCGCAGCCCGCGCTCGCTGGAGGTCTTTCTCTCAGAACTCGACGACGCGCGTGGCGCCGACCGCCGCCTCGACGCTCACCTCGACGGCCTGCGCGCCGAGTTCTCCGACCTGCACGCGATCGAGTCGCGAGCCCGACGCGTCGTGGAGAAGATGGCCCTCGGATTGCAAGGCGCCCTGCTCGTCCGTCACGCGCCCCCCGCCGTCGCCGACGCCTTCTGCGCTGCGCGTCTGGACCGCGACGCGGGTCTGGAGTACGGCACCCTGCCCGCCGGCACCGACTTCGACTCGATCATCGAGCGCAGCCGGCCGCAGGTGTAACAGCAAGCGCCCGGCGAGGACGCCGAGGTTGCCATTGGCGGTCTCGAGTCCAGTGCGCGCTGCCCAGGCCCAGGGTAGGGAAACGGTCGTTGTTTGAGTGGCGAGAGTCCCGAGACGGTTTGGGTAGCGAGAGTCCCGAGAGTTTGGGTGGCGAGAGCCCCGACGCGGCCGCTGGGGGACGGCGTTAAACCAGGAGAGCCCGACGAGGCTGAAACCTCGTCGGGCCCCCTGTAAAAGACCGTCAAGGCCGACGGATCGTCGCTCCTGGCAAGGGATGAGCCACCACCCGCTCGCGCGTGACGTGCACCGGCACGCGAGCGACCGAGGACGCAGCCAGGATGACGAGACTAGGCCTTGGGATGCCAACCCCTGCCCTGCTTGGCCACCTTGCCTTCCTCTTCCAGCGCGGGCAGCACGCGGTAGAGGTAGTTCTGCTTGATGCCCATCCGCGCGGCCAGCTCGGGAATGGTGATTCCGGGCTGTGCCTGCACGAAGGACAGTGCCTGCGCGGCGCGCGTGCCGCTGCCTTTGCGACGACCGGCTTTGCGACGCGGGCCACCCCGTTTGGTGGTGGTGGTAGTAGTAGTAGTGGTCGCGGCGGCCGGCGCGGTCTCGGCGGTTTTGACTTTGCGCGTTTTCGATCCACGCGGCCGGCCCGGGCCGCGTTTGCCGGTCGGTTTGCGCGCGGCCGGTGCGGCCGCGACGGCCGTTGCGCGCGCGGGCGATCTGTCCACGCCCTGCAGCGCCGACGCGGCGGCCTCCAGGCGCTGGTACTCCTCCACCAGCGGCTTCAGCTCCTGCAGTCGGGCTGTGATCTCTTGGCGCTTCTCGTCAAGGAAGTCGGTCACAATGGGTTCCTGTTCACTAGGGAGATAGATCCGTTTGACACGGTCTTTGCAATTACCTTACAACAACGACGGTCCGTATACCTGCACGCAACGCGCCTGTCACCACGCACGGGTGATATTTCTCGCTACGTCGCGCCGGCCTTCCACTCAGTCGCCGGCGAGCAGTTGACCCAGGCGCTCGAGCGTGCGAGCTGCCTCACGCTCCGGTATGCCGCCGACGAGCGCCCGGCTGGCGAGTGCTCCGATTGGTCCGAGTGGAGGGCAAAAATCGTTGCGGTAGTCAAAGCGTGTGCCGCCTGCTTCGGGGTGGAGAACGTACTCGGTGCGCGCGCGCGAGCGTGCAGGTCCGTGCCCCTCCCAGATGGCGAGGCGGCCGGGCTGGCAGTCCACCAGCCGCCAATGAACCTCGAGGTTGACGCCGCGCAGATGGATCTGCTGATCCATCCTGAAGCCGACGCGCGGCGGGCCGGAGTCGGCGTGTTGCAGAGCACGGTGGATAGTGACCCAGTCCGCCAGACGGTCTGGGTTCATGACCGTATCCCAAACCTGCTGCGGGCTGGCGGCGAGGTGTGCGCTGACGGTGACTGTGCTCATCGCGCCGCCAGCGGCTCGAGCGCCTCCCACTCGCGCAACGCGTGCTCGATGGCGGCGTCGACGGAGTGCAATTCCACTCCCAGCAGCCCGGCTGCGCGACCTGTGTCGGGCAGTAGATCGCTGCGCAGCCCGTCCATCAGCGCTGCGGTCAACCCGGGGTCCTCGCCCGCCAGCGCGGCGGCGAGACGTGCGGTGAGCGGTGTCACGCCGACACCGATTGCGAATGTGGGACGTGCCACCAGCATCAGATCCGCGATGCGCTCGATCAGCTCACCATAGGACACAGCCTCGGGCCCACCGATATCCAGTGAACTGCCCGCGACCGCCGGCGCATCCGCCGCCGCCGCGAGCATCGCGAGCACATCGCGCACGTCGATCGGGCGAATCCGAAATCGGCGCCACGGCGGCAGTACGATCGCCGGTAGCCGCTCGAGCAGTCGCACGAGCAGGCGAAACGAACGCGACCGCGCGCCGATCACGATCGCGGCGCGCAGTGCAACCGAGTCCGGCACGTGTTCGAGCAGCACGTCCTCTACGGCCTGGCGGCTGGCAAGATGCGCAGAGGCGAGCGCGCGATCCGGGGGCAGCGGGCCGCCGAGGTAGACGATCCGGCGAACGCCTGCGCGGGCGGCGGCGGTGGCGAAGTTCAACGCCCCGAGACGCTCGCGCTCGAGAAACGAGCGGCCGCCGGCGCCGTCCGCGGCGGGACGCTCCAGCGAATGGATCAGGTAGTAGGCAACCTCGACGTCCGCCAGCGCCTGCGCAAGCCCCTCGCCACTCAGCACGTCGCCGCGCACGATCTCGATCGCAGCCAGCGGGTCGACCCCGCCGGCCGCTGCCGCGTGCGGCGCAGGCGCGGCCGCAGCGGCTGGAGTAGCGGCGTCGATCCGCGCCTGCACGCCGATCGCCTGCAACGTGCGTGCGCGGCTGCGTGCCAGTGCGCGCACGCGATGCTCTTCGCCGAGCAGCCTGGGCGCAAGTGCCGCTCCCACGAAGCCGCTGACGCCGGTGAGCAGGATGCGCATGTTCGGCAATGATGCCTGCTTGCGGCGTGGCGCGGCGTGGCGCGGAATCCTCGCAAAACGTGGCGCGACGCGGGAGTCCTCGCAAAATGCGCACACGCGCTCGCGACGCTCACAGGAAAGTGACTTGTGCCACGCGCATGCGGGGTAGGGGACGTTTTCTCTGCGATTTGCGGGAAGGGTCCTTGTGGCGCGTGCGCGCGGGTGATTTGATCCCGGGCGTTGCCGCTCCTCCGCCCGATCAGTGCGCGGAGCGAGCCCTTCAGACAGAGACGACGGGGAGTTGCCTTGGCGAAGAAGCAAAGTGGTGGGCGCGCTACGCGTGCCCGCAAGGTGACGTGCGAGGAGTGTTATTTCCGGCGCAACCACCTGTGTGCGCTGGAGTTGGAGGAGCCGTGTGCGACGTTTCGTCCCTACGCGGCGCGCCTCGGTCCGCCGCAGCAGTTGCACTTCGTGTTTCGCCAAGAGCGCCGCGCGCGCGCGTCCTGGGCGTTCCCGACGGCACAGGAACAGGCCGCGCTGCACGCGTAGGGACCCGCTCGCCGCACGCACCGGGACCGCCGGCATCTACCGCCCGGGGCCGCGGCGCGCCGTCGTGCGGGTGGCGCCTGCGCAGGAGGGGTATATTGAGGCGTCCAAGGCAAGCTCCCCAGCAGAGGCGGTGAATGGCATGGCGGCAAAGGACAACATCGGCAAGGCGTCGGCTGCGGCGCACGCAGCGCAGCACAACCAGTACGTGAAGCGCCTCCTGGAAGACGAGGAGCTGCGCGGCAACCTGCTCGCGGCGTACACGGCGGCGCGCAGCGCCTACGGACGACTCGGCAACGGCAAGCCCGCGACCAAGGCGCTGTTCGAGGACCGCAAGCTGCAGCGCGAGCTGCGCGAGGCGGTGCTGGCGCTGCGCGAGGCGGGCGAGGCGCTCAAAGAGCCGCCGCGGCGTGCGCGGCGTCGGCGAGGCGGGCCGGGTCGCGTCCTGCTGCTGGCGCTCGTCGGCGGTGTGCTGGCGCTGGCGCTCAGCGAGGGTCTGCGCTCGAAGGTGCTCGACCTGCTGTTCGGCGCCGAGGAGGAGTTCGACTACAGCTCGACCACGATGCCCACGCAGGAGGCGCCCCCCAGCTCCGTAGGCGCGTCGACTGCCTGAGCGCGGCAGCTCGCACGCAGGCATTCGCAGGGGAGATGACCTCGGCCGTCGAGACCCGCCCCCCCGGGCGGGCGAGCAGGTCGCTTTCGGGTGAGAAGGCGCAACGCATCGTGGAGGCGATGCGGCGCAGCGTCGCGCAGCACGGCACCGCCGGCTCGACCTTCGAGCGCGTCTCGCGCGAGGCCGGCGTGTCGCGGGGCCTGCTGCACTACTACTTCGGCACCAAGGAGCAGCTGCTTGTAGAGGCCGTGCGGCGCGACTGCCAGCTGCGCCTCGAGCACCTGCAGCGTCAGCTCGCCGGCGCGCAGAGCGCCGACGATTTCATCGGCCTCTTGGCGCGACACCTGCAAGAGGTGGTCCGCGAGGACCCCGAGTTCGTCACGCTTCTGTTCGAGCTGTTCACGCTCTCCCGGCGTAACACGGACATCGCGGCGGAGTACGCGACGCTGATGCGCAGCATGCGCCAGCAGGTCGCGGGCATGCTCACCGCGGCGCAGGAGGAGGGTGTACTGCGCCTGCACGCCGCGCCCGAGGCGGTCGCCGACATCCTCTTCTCGCTCGGCGACGGCTTCGCGCTGCGGATGCTCACCGAGCCCGACCGTGACTTCGGCGACACGGTACGCGCCGGCATCGTCAGCGCGCGCGCGCTGCTGGCCGATTAGGCCGCTCCTATAATCACACGTTGCCGATGCCGATCTACGAGTACCGCCGCCCCGATGGCAGCACGTTCGAGGTGGTGCAGTCATTCTCTGACGACGCCCTGTCACACGACCCCGAGACGGGCGTCGCGGTGCAGCGCGTGCTGCATCCGCCCGCCGTGCACTTCAAGGGCAAAGGCTTCTACAACACCGACTACGGCACCCGCAAGCGCCAGCGCGAAAACACGGCGGCCGGCGAGGGTGCTTCGGCCGAGTCGGGCGGCGGCGAGAGCGGCGCGAGCGAGAAGCGCTCGGGCGAGGGCGCCAAGAGCGCCGCGGCGGAGGGCAAGTCCGACGGCAAAGCCAAGACCGACAGCGTTGCAGGCGCCAAGAAGAAGTCCGAGCCGGTCGGCGGCAAGAGCTGAGGGTTGGCGGGAGGGCTGAGGGTTGGCGGGAGGGCTGAGGGTCGGCGGGAGGGCTGAGGGTCGGCGGGAGGGCTGACGGTCGGCGGGAGGGCTGACGGTCGGCGGGAGGGCTGACGGTCGGCGGGAGGGCTGACGGTCGGCGGCAAGGCTGACGGTCGGCGGCAAGGGCTGACAGTCGGCAGGAAGGCTGAGGGGTGCCGGGGCCTCAGGCGCCGGGTGCGTGACTCACCCCGCCATGAACCGTGCGACGTCGGCGCGCTTGGCGGATTCGGAAATCGTGAGCCCTTCTTCGCCGCTGGGCAGCGTGATCTGGCCGCTGGGCTTGAGGACGTGTGTGGGCGGCGTGCCGGTGGCGGCGAGCGCGGCGAACATGCCGAGCAGTTCGGCGCCGCTCATGTCGGAGATGATCGCCGGCGGGGCGTCCCAGGCGATCCACGGCAGGCGCACGAGACTCGAGGGCGAGAGCAGTTGGCTCTTCATGTCGGTAAACAGCGCCTGCTGGTGTTCCTCGCGCTGGATGTCGGTCTCGTCGGGGGCGCACAGGTTCTCGCGCGTGCGGGCCAGCGCGAGCGCTTCGGTGCCGTCGATGTGGTGGGTGCCGGCGGGCAGCCGCAGCGTGAAGCCGCCGTCGGCGGAGCCGCCGTCGAGATTGGAGACGATGCAGCCGCCGGTGTAGGTGACGCCGCCCATCGCTTCGATCAGCGCGGGGAAGTTTTCGAAGTTGACTTCGACGACGTGGTTGATCGGGATGCCGAGCCAGTGCTCGATCACCGAAACCGACTCGGCGGGCCCGCCGTACTCGTGGGCGGCGTTGATCTTCTGCAGGCCGTGGCCGGGGATGTCGATGACGGTGTCGCGCGGGATCGACAGGCGCGCGGCGTGCCCGCCGCCGGTGCGGATCAGCATGATCGTGTCCGACCGCCCGAAGCCGGTGGTTTCGGCGCCCGGTTCCCTGCTGTCCTTCTGGCGGCGGTCGGAGCCGAGCACGAGGATGTTGTTGGCGGAGGTCAGCGGGTAGCCCGCGGGGTCGAGCACACCGGCGACGTTCGCCGGCAGCGACGTGCGCTCGAAGTGGGAGCTGACGAGGAACAGCACCAGCGAGAGCGCCAGCCAGCCGACGATCAGCGCGAGCAGGCCGAGCACGACGCGCTTGCGGGTCAGACGTGCGCGCCAGCCACCGCCCGCGCGCCTGACGCGCGGGCGGCCACGTCCCGGTCCGCCCGGACCCTCGCCGCCGCCACCACCACGACCGGCACGGCCGCCCTGGTCTTCCAGCAGCGGGCTGCCGGCGCGCGTACGCTCCTGCTCGGCGGCGCCCTGACGCACGCGCGGGCGCGCGCGATAGCGGGTGTACTGAGGTGCGCCCTGCGGCTCCCGTGGCGGGGGTGCACCGGACTTGCGCGCCTCGGCGGGCACCGGTTCAGGCGCGCGAGGCCTGCGTGGGCGGCGCGGGGGTGCGCCGTCTGCGCTCTGGTTGGACGCCATAGACGTTCCCTATATTGGCCGAATGCCGCGTGAGGACCTGCAGGTTGACGGCCAGGTGGGCGCGGCGGCATCCCCGGTGGGCAGCCCGGTGGAAGGGTCACAAGCGGACCCCGCAGCGGGTGTGGAGCCCACGGTGAGCCCCGCCGGCCCGGTGGGCGGTGCGGCCCGCGGGCGGCTGCTGATCTGCGCGACGCCGATCGGCAACCTGCAGGACGTGACGTTGCGGGTGCTCGACGCGCTACGCGACGCGGACGTGGTGGCGTGCGAGGACACACGCCACACGCAACGACTGCTGCAGCGCCACGCGATCGCGGCGCGCGAGCTGGTCAGCTTTCACGAGCACAACGAACAGGCGCGCGCGGCGGAGCTGGTCGCGCGGATGGGGGCAGGGGCGACGGTGGCGCTCGTCAGCGACGCGGGTACGCCGCTGCTGGCCGACCCCGGTTACGAGCTGGTGCGGGCGGGCATCGCGGCCGGCATCGTCGTGCAGGCGCTGCCTGGGCCGAACGCGGCGGTCAGTGCGCTGGTGGCGTCGGGCCTGCCGCCGGGGCGGTGGTGCTTCGCGGGCTTTCTACCGCGCCGGCGCGCCGAGCTGTCCCGGGTGCTGCTCGAGCACGACGACACGCTGGTGGCCTACGAGTCCCCGCGGCGGCTCGCCGCGACCCTCGCGGTCCTGGCCGAGGGCGACCCTCGGCGCCCGGTCGCGGTGTGCAGGGAGTTGAGCAAGCTGCACGAGGAGGTGCGCCGCGGGGTGGCCGGCGAGCTGGCGGCCCACTACGCGGTGCACGCGCCGCGCGGGGAGGTTGTGTTGGTCGTGGGCGGCACCGGAGCCATGTCCGCCCCCGACGCGGCCACGCGCGCGCAGGCGCTCGCGGCCGTGCGCGAGCTGATCGAGGCGGGCGCGCGTGCACGCCCGGCCGCCACCGCTGTGGCACGGTTGACGGGTGTCGGCGCGAACGAGCTGTACCGCGGGGTGATGGGCGGGCGCTAGCGGCGGGGCGGCGGGGCGTGGGTGGCATGCCGGAGTGGCGGCGGCGGGGCGTCGGCCGGGCGGTGGGGTGTTGTGCATGTTGTGCACGGCGTGCGATTCGCGCGCGCGTACGCGCGCGTGCGCGAATCGCACGAAAAAATTTACATTTGCCGCCCGTGCCCCCGTGCCCGCCGGCTCTTCCGGCGCGGCCCTTCCTTTCCCACCGCTCCCCTCTCGTTTGCAGGCCACGCCCCCCCTCCGCCCGCCGCGCAGCGGCGGGCATTCTCAACCCCTGGGCACCACCGAGGCGGGCGGTCGAAAGCCAGTAGCCTGGGGCGCGCCACCCATGTCCTACTACGTGACCACACCGATCTACTACGTCAACGCGGCCCCGCACCTCGGACACGCCTACACGACGCTCGCCGCCGACATCCTCGCGCGGCACATGCGCCAGCGCGGCGAGCAGGTGTTCTTCCTGACGGGCACCGACGAGCACGGCGAGCCGGTGGCGCTTGCGGCCGAGCGCGAAGGCGTGAGCGCGCAGGCGCTGGCCGACCGCAACGCGCAGCGCTTTCAGTCGATGGTCGCCGTGCTGGGGGCGTCCAACGATTTCTTCATTCGCACCTCCGACGCACAGCACGTCGCCAAGGTGCAACAGCTGCTCGGTCAGGTGCGCGACAACGGGTACGTGTACAAGGGGCTATACGAGGGCTGGTACTGCCCGCGCTGCGCGGACTTCAAGACGGGCAACGAGATCGGCCCGGGCAACACCTGCCCGATTCACGAGATCCCGCTGATCGAGGAACGGGAGGAGAACTACTTCTTCGCGCTGTCGCGCTTTCAAGAGCCGCTGGAACGCCTCTACGCCAAGGGCTCACAACGCCCCGACTTCGTGCTGCCCGCGCACCACTTCAACGAGGCGCGCGCGTTCGTCGCGCAGGGCCTGCAGGACGTTTCCCTGACACGCGCCAAGCTCACCTGGGGCGTGCCGGTGCCATGGGACGAGGGACACGTGTTCTATGTCTGGTTCGACGCCCTGCTGAACTACGTGACGGCGCTCTCCTACGCCCGCCCCGGCGAGGACCTGACGGAGACGTTCTGGCCCGCGTCGTGGCATCTGATCGGCAAGGACATCCTCAAGTTCCACACCGTGTTCTGGCCCGCCCTGCTGATGGCTGCCGGCCTCGAGCTGCCCGAGCACGTGTTCGTGCACGGCTTCCTGCTGATGGACGACAAGAAGATGAGCAAGTCGCTGGGCAACGTGCTCGACCCGTTTGCGATCATCGACCGCTACGGGTCCGACGCGCTGCGCTACTACTGCTTTCGCGAGGTCTCCTTCGGACGCGATGGCTCGGTCTCGACGGCCGGCTTCGAGGCGCGCTACGAAAACGAGCTTGCCAACGAGTACGGCAACCTCGCCAGTCGCACCCTCGCGATGGTCGCGCGCTACCGCGACAACGAGCTGCCCGCCGGTGCGCTCGACGGCGGGCTGGCGGCCGACTTCGAGGGCCTTGCCGACGAGGTCTGCGGGCTGCTCGACCGCGTTGAGATCACGCAATCCCTCGAGGCGATCTGGCGGCGGGTGCGGCGGTGCAACCGCTACGTCGAGGAGCGCGCCCCGTGGACCCTGGCAAAAGACGAGCGCAAGGCTGACGATTTGGATGAAGTGCTCGCTTCGCTCGCCGAGGGGTTGCGGGTCGTGAGCGTGCTGCTGCACCCCTACCTGCCGGCGAGCACCGAGCGCCTGCTGGACGCGCTGGGCGCGCCCGAGCGCACGCTGAGCGCGGCCCGCTTCGGCGCCGGCGCAGGCGCGAGACGCCGTGTGAGCGCGCTGGAGCCGCTGTTCCCGAAGCTGTGATCGACTCGCACACGCATCTGGACTCGTGCGAGCCGCCCAACGCCGAGCTGGTCGCGGCGGCGCAGCGGGCCGGCGTGAGCCGGATCCTCACCGTCGGCATGGACGGCGCGTCGTGCCGCAGCGCGCTCCGGGCGGCCGAGACGTTCCCGCAGGTCTACGCCGCGGTCGGGCGCCACCCCAACAACGCGGCCGGCTTCGACGACGAGGACCTCGCCGAGCTGCGCGCGCTCGCCGCGCACAAGCGGTGTGTCGCGATCGGCGAGACCGGCCTGGACTTCTACCGCGACTACGCGCCGCGCGCCGACCAGCAACGCGCGTTTGCGGCCCACATCGCGCTGGCGCGCGCGACAGGCAAGCCGCTTGTGATCCACACGCGCGCCGCCGCGCACGACACGCTGGCGCAGCTGGCCGCCGAAGCGCACGGGCTGGGCGTGGTGATGCACTGCTTCTCGATGCCCCCCGAGCTGGACGAGTGCCTGGCACGGGGCTACGCGATCTCGTTCGCCGGCAACGTCACCTACAAAAACGCCACCGACCTCGCGCACGCCGCCACACTCGTGCCCGACGAGCTGCTGCTGGTCGAGACCGACGCGCCCTACCTGACGCCGCAACCCGTACGCAAGCACCCGAACGAACCCGCCTTCGTCGTGCACACCGCTGCGTTCGTGGCGCAGCTGCGGGGCATTTCGCTCGACCGGCTCGGCGCGGTCGTGGAGCGCACGGCGGCGCGCGTGTTTGGATGGTGAGCCGCGTGGCGGACCGTCCGACCGCTGCCGATCGCGCGTGGCCCGCGCAGCCCTCGCTGCGCAGGATGCGCCAGTTCGCGATCCGCCCCGACCGCGAGCTGGGTCAGAACTTCCTGATCGACTCGAACATCCTCGGGGTGATCGGTGCCCTGGCGGAGCTGGCGCCACAGGACGTGGTGCTCGAGATCGGCGGCGGCCTCGGCGTGCTCTCGGAGTACCTCGCCGAGCGCGTCGGTCACGTACACGTGATCGAGCTCGACGAGCGCCTGCGCGCGGCCCTGCAGGACGCGGTGGGGGCACGCGCGAACGTCACGCTGCACTGGGGCGACGCGCTGGCGGTGGACCTCGCCACGATCTGCCCGCCCCCGACGAAGGTCGTGGCGAACCTGCCCTACGGCGTCGCGGCGAGCGCGCTGCTACGCACGATCGAGGAGCTGCCGCAGGCGGGCCGCTGGGTGGCGATGGTCCAGCGCGAGGTCGGCGAACGCCTTGCCGCCGCCCCCGGGACGCGCGTCTACGGCACGCCGTCGGTGCTCGCCCAGCTGGCCTGCGAGGTGCGCGTCGCGCGCACCGTGCCGCGCACCGTGTTTCATCCCGTGCCCAACGTCGACTCGGTCCTCGTCGCGTTGCGCCGCACCGCGCCCGCCGCATCGCCCGCGCTACGCGCGCTGGTCGCGGCCGCGTTCGCACACCGCCGCAAGACGCTCGTGCGCTCGCTGGCGCTGGCGGCTCCCGCCTACGACGGCACCGTCGTGCGCGCCGCGCTGGCCTGCCTCGGCTACCCGGCCGACGTGCGCGCCGAGCGGCTGTCGCCCGAGGACTTCCGCCTGCTCGCGCGGTCGCTGCGGGCATGACGGCGCCGGCCCGTCGCGGCGCGGGGACCTCGCCGCCGCTTGTGGCGCGCGCCCCCGCGAAGATCAACCTCGGCCTGTTCGTCGGCCCGACGCGTGCCGACGGCAGGCACGAGCTGGTGACGGTGATGCAGTCGATCTCGCTCGCCGACGAACTCGTCCTGGTCGAGGCGCCGTCCGGCCCCGCTCGAGAGCGGGGGGCGTACGCCGGTGCTGTCGCGCGGGCGCCGGCTGCCGGCGCCGGAGATCGGGCGGCCGGGGGCGTCGACGTGGTCCTCTGCCCCGGCGTCCCGGGGCCGCCCGGCGAGAACCTCGCTGCGCGCGCGCTGGCGGCGTTCCGCGCGGCAACCGGCTGGGCTGGCCCGCCGCTGGAGCTGCGCATCGACAAGCGCGTGCCGGTGGCGGCAGGTCTTGGCGGCGGCTCGGGCGACGCGGCGGCGGCGCTGCGCCTGGCCGCGGCGGCGGCGGGCTGCGGCGCCGACAACGACGCCGGGCTGCTGCAGCGACTCGCGCGCGAGCTGGGCGCCGACGTGCCCGCGCAGGTGCGCCCCGGGCGCTGGCTGGCAAGCGGCGCCGGCGAGCGCCTGCAGGAGCTGGCGCCGCCGGCGGCGCCGTTCGGTGTGCTCGTCCTTCCCAGCGCCGACGCGCTCGCCACAGCGGCTGTTTACGTGCAGGCGGATCGCATGGGCCTCGCCCGCTCGCGCGGCGAGCTGCGCGAGCGCCACGCGGCGCTCGGCGACGCGCTCGCGCACGGTTTGCCCCTGCCAGCAGACGCCGAGCTGCTGGCCAACGACCTGCAGGACGCCGCCCGCGCGCTCTGTCCGTCGATCGACGTCGCGCTCGCGCAGGCGCGCACGGCGGGTGCGGACGTCGCGCTCGTGAGCGGCTCGGGCCCGACGGTGCTCGGCCTGTTCGCCGGGGCAGACGGACCGCGCCGCGCACAGGCGGCGGCCGACGGGCTTGCGCCGGAGCGAGCCGCGGCGGGCGCGCCGGCGCCGTGCGCGGCCCGGTCGGTCGAGGCCTCTTTCGGCGCGCCCCGCGCATGAGCCGGCGTACGCCCCCGCGTGCGCGGCGCCCGCCAGGCGCGGCGCCCGCCCCCGCCGCCTCGCCGCGCCTGGGTGCGCTTGGCCGACACCCTGCCGTGTACGACTCCGGCATGGGACCTATGCGCGACCCCGGGTACGCGACCCCTGCATGCGTGCACGACCCCGGCATACGTCACAATTCGCGGCGATGAACAGCACGGACACCACCTACCTGATCGCCGTGTGCGCCGGCGTGTTCAGCCTCGCGCTCTTCGTCGGCCTGATCCTCGTTCCGGCGTGGTCGTCCTACACGCGCGTCTGGGAGCGCTTGGCGGCCAGCGTGCTCGCGCTGTACGTGCTCGCTGTGCTCGTCGGCATCGGGGTGGCGGCGGGGGCGGCGGTCGTCTACTACTGGGGCTGACGCCGCGTGCCGCCACAGCTCGCCGCCCTGGACGCCGTCACCGAGGCGGTGGAGTCTGGCGCCGGACTGCCCGAGGTGGTGCGCGCTGCCGCCAAGGCGCTCGACGCGAGCCTTGCCGTGAGCGACGCCCACGGCGCCACGCTTGCCGTCGCCGCGCGCTCCTCGGCCGAGGAGCGCGCGCTGCTGGCGCGCGCCGAGGGTGTCAACGTCCTGTCGTTGCGCGTCGCCGACGCCGTTGTGGGCTCGCTATACATGCGGTCTCGCACCGACCGTGCGGGGGGCCTGGAGGGCTGGAGCGGCCAGCGTGCGTCGATGTGGCGTCTGCTGGTCGCGATGATCGCCTCGGAGGTGGAGCGGGTGCGTGCGCCCGACCGCGCGGCCGAGACGGCGGCGGCCGACTTCCTGTGCGCGCTGCTCGCTCGCGAGCTGACCGACCGTGGGGAGCTGCTTGCGCGGGCCCGCGAGCTGTCACTCGACGTGGCCGACGGGGCGGCGATGGTCGTGGCGCGCGCGCGGCCGCAAGCCCCGACCGAGGAGGGCTGGCGTGCGCGGGTGCGCGCGGTCGCCGAGCGCGGAGCGCGCGCGGCGGCGAGTCGCTCGATCGCCGCGCTGGCCGGACGCGACGGACGCGATGGACGCGACGGGACGACAGGCGCGGAAGTCCTGCTGCTGGTGCCCGGCGGCGAGGAGGCCGCTGCCGCGCGCGCCGCGGACGCGGTGCTGCGCGAGCTGCAGGCCAGCCTCGCGGGCTACACCTTCGCGGTCGGCCGCAGCCGCATCGCCGAGGACCCCGCCGACCTGCCGCGCGCCGCAAGCGAAGCCCTGCTCGCGGCGAACGTCGCCGAGGGCGGCCGCGTCCCGGCCGGCAGCGACGGGCCGAACGCCGGCAGCGGCGGCCAGCAGGGTGCGCTCGCCTTCGAGCAGACCGGCGCCTACCGGCTGCTGCTCTCGACGATGAGCGAGAACCCGCGCGAGCTGCAACGCTTCTATGCCGAGACCGTCGAACCGCTGGTGGCCTACGATGAGCAATACGAGACCGACCTCGTCACAACGCTCGAGACCTTCCTCGACGCGGACGGCAACGTCGCGGGCACCGCGCAACGCCTGTTCACGCACCGCCACACGATCTACTACCGCCTCGAGCGCGTACGCGAGCTGTCGGGCCTCGACGTCAGCTCCAGCGACGGGCGCGAGAAGCTCAGCCTCGGGCTGAAGGCGATGCGCGTGCTCGGCATACCGTTCACGCGCGGTCCCGCGTCGGAGGCCGGCGCGGGCGGCGGGCGCGTGCCTCGCGGGTCCGGCCGGGGCGGGTGAGGGTCGGTCCGGGGGTGGGTGGGGGTCCGGCCGGGGTGGGTGAGGGTCGGTCCGGGCTCTTCGTCCCGATAGGACTTCGCTGGGAGGACTTCGAGCTAGCGGGCTGTCGTTATTGCGCCACGAAGAGCGAAGCTAACAAATCACATCCGATGCGTCATGACTGGTACGTAAACATCGACATGAGTGGGCGTCGTGAGTCCTGCTAGCCGCGCACACGCGCGCCGAACTCGGCGGTGTACGTCGCCCCGGGTTGGCCCGCGGCGAAAGCAGCCGGCGCGGCCGGCGCGACGCCGACGCCGACATCGCGGAATTCCGCGGTCAAGATGATTTGGCGGTGGGGGGGCGAGTCCATCCAGGCCGCAACGATCCCCGCCGGGGTCGCGTCGGCGCCCGTGGCCCAACCGATGTTCTGGGCCGTCGAGACGCCGGCTGCCCTCGCGAAGTACGGCGTGGAGACGATCCGCTGCAACGGCGTCGCGCCGGAGCGGCTCTCGTCCCCGAAGTAGTCGCCCCGCACCATTTCGCTCGACTGACTCGCCGCGATGTTCCTGAGGCTTGCGTTGGGCCGCAGCGGTCGCAGACGCGCGGCGCGGCGAACGTCGTCGATCAGGCAGACGGTCGCGGCATCGACGGCGAGGAGATCGGAGCCGGTGGGGCGCAACCCTGCTCCACGGCACGCCGCCTGGGCCATGAGATGGGCCCCAAGCGCAGCGCTGCGCGCACCTGCTTCACTGGCACTGACGAGCAGGACGAGCAACGCGACTACGATCGAGATGCCCCGGCGGCGCGAGATGCAGGCATACTTGCAGAAGTCGCCGCTGGAAGTATTTTCCCAGGTGCCCAGCTCTTTGGGGGGTCGTCCAATGGCAGGACATCAGGTTTTGGTCCTGAGAATCGGGGTTCGAATCCCTGCCCCCCAGTTGCTTTGCCAAAGCTCGAGCCCGCAAGCGGTGCTCGAGCGTTGTCGCTCGAGTCGCCACAACGGAGTCGCTACGACGCGCACTACAGTTTGCGCCATGACCGCGCCGATGGAGGTCGCATGATCGCCGCGAAAGTCGTGGTCTCGTGAACGCGCCGACGGTGGTGGTCCTGGCGGCTGGCCAGGGCACGCGCATGCGTTCGGACACGCCGAAGGTCTTGCACGAGCTGTGCGGGCGGCCGATGGGCCTGTGGCCGGTGATGGCCGCACTGGAGGCCGGCGCGGGCAAGGTCGTCGTGGTCGATTCGCCCGCGCGGCCGCTCGCCGGGGTGTTGCCCGACGGCGTCGAGCTGGTCGTGCAGCCCCAAGCCAACGGCACGGGCGGCGCGGTACAGGCGGCCGCCGACGCGATCGACCGGGCGGCGCCGGTGGTCGTACTCAGTGGCGACGTGCCGCTCGTCAGCGCCACGGCGATCGCGGCGCTCGTCGACGCGCACGTGGCCGGCGCCGCGGCAGCGACGATGGCAACGGCGCTGCTGGAGGATCCGGCCGGTTACGGGCGTGTCGTGCGCGATGCCGACGGGTCGGTGGCGAAGGTCGTCGAGACCAAGCGACCCGGCGATGCCACCGAGGAGGAGCTGCGAATCCGCGAGGTCAACACCGGTATCTACGCCTTCGACGGCGCCGCGCTGTTGCGCACGCTGCCGCGGCTGAACGCCGACAACGCGCAGGGCGAGCTGTACCTGCCGCAGGTGCTCGACCTGCTGCGCGGCGACGGCGCGACTGTGGCTGCGCACGTCGTCGACGACCCCGGGCTCGTGCTCGGCGTCAACGACCGCGTCGCGCTCGCCGAGGTGCGGGCGCTGGCGCAGCGGGCGATCCTCGAGCGGCACATGCGCGCCGGGGCGACGATCGTCGATCCCGCCAGCACGTGGGTCGACGTGGACGTGCGGATCGGGCGTGACGTGCGCGTCGAGCCGGGCACGTCGCTGCGCGGGCGCACGACGGTGGGCGACGGTGCGGTGGTGGGGCCGCATACGACGATCATCGACTCGGAGGTGTTTGCCAGCGCGCACGTGCGCGCGTCGTGGTTGCAGGAGGCGACCGTGCACGAGGGCGCGAGCGTCGGGCCATTCGCCTACCTGCGCCCGGGCGCGGTGCTGCGCGAGGGCGCCAAGGCCGGCACGTTCGTGGAGATCAAGAACTCCGACATCGGCCCCGGCGCGAAGGTGCCGCACCTCTCCTACATCGGCGACGCCGACGTCGGCGAGCGCTCGAACCTGGGCGCCGGCACGATCACCGCGAACTACGACGGTCGCGCCAAGCACCGCACCACGATCGGCAGCGGCGTCCGCGGCGGCGTGGACACGGCGTTCGTCGCGCCGGTGACCGTCGGCGACGGCGCCTACACGGCAGCCGGCTCGGTCATCACCGAGGACGTGCCGCCCGGCGCGCTGGGCGTGGCGCGCGCGCGGCAGACCAACGTCGAGGGGTACGCCGAGCGCAACGTCGAGGGGTACGCCGAGTGTCGCGGCGGGACCGCGAGCGACGGCGGCGAGGAGCACCGCAAGGCCGACGGCGAGGAGCGTCGCAAAGCCGCTGGCGAGGACCGCCGCAAGGCCGCCGACGGCGAGCGTCACGAGGGCGCCGTACACTCCGAGGGGCGATGAGTAGCGCGATGGACACGCGCACGCAGCCGACGGCGACGAGTCTGCCGATCGACTACAACAAGCGCCTGATGCTGTTCGCCGGCCGCGCGAACCCGCAGCTGGCGGTGGACATCGCGGGCAAGCTCGAAATGGATCTCGGCCCGGTGACGCTCAAGACGTTCTCCAACGGCGAGGTCTACTGCCGCTACGAGGAGTCGATCCGCGGTGCCGACGTGTTCATCGTGCAGTCGACCTGCGGCAACGCCCAGACCGGCGTCACCGCGAACGACTCGCTGATGGAGCTGCTGTTCATGATCGACGCCGCCGTCGGTGCCTCGGCGCATCGCGTGATCGCGGTGACGCCGTGGTTCGGCTACTCGCGCCAGGACAAGAAGTCCTCGCCGCGCGAGCCGATCTCGGCGCGGCTGGTCGCACGCATGCTGGAGGCCGCCGGCGCCGACCGCGTGTTGACGATGGACCTCCACGCCGGCCAGATCCAGGGCTTCTTCCAGAAACCCGTCGACCACATGACCGCGCTGTTCATGCTCACGCAGTACTTCGATGACCTCGGGCTTGCCGACCTCGTGGTCGTGGCGCCGGACGCGGGCCGCGTGAAGCTGAACAAGAAATTCGCATCCAAGATCGGTGCCGAGCTTGCGATCCTCGACAAGGAGCGCCCGGCGCACCAGGTCGCCGAGATCGGCTACGTCATCGGCGACGTGCGCGGCAAGACGGCGGTGATCGTCGACGACATGATCGACACCGCCGGCACGCTGGCGGCGGCGGCGCAGACCGTGCTGGAAGCCGGCGCCGCGAGCGTCTACGCGGCAGCCACCCACGGCGTGTTCTCGGGCGCCGCGTTCGAGAACCTGGCGGCGTCGAGCCTGAAGGAGATCGTCGTCACCGACACCATCCCCGTGCCGGCGCAGCGGCCCGAGAACATCCGCGTGCTGCCGTGCGCCGAGCTGCTCACCGACTCGATCCGACGGATCTTCACCGACAACTCCGTCAGCGAAGTCTTCGGCGGCGAGAACCAGCTGTTCTAGGCGCTGCCTCCGACGAGGCGGGCGGGGGGTCGCAGCCCGGCCGGGAGTGCTTGTTTGGGCAGTCGAGAAGGGGTCGGGGAGTGTTGTCTGCAAAAAGGCGATTCGCGTACGCGCACGTACGCGCACGCGAATCGCTCGCCAACGGATAACAATCACCACCCATCCCTGCTTGGGCCGAGCGAGCCCGTGGTTGCTAAAGTCTCCAGCCCTCGCATGCCGGATTCGACCTCCACCCAGCTCGCCGTCAAAACCCGCACCGAGCACGGCTCGCGCGCGAGCCGGCGCCTGCGCCGCGCGGGCCGCGTGCCGGGGGTCCTCTACGGCGGCGAGGGCGAGTCGCTGGGCTTCGACGTCGACGCTCGCGAACTGCGTCTCGCGCTGGCGGGTGTGGGAGCGGTGCTCGACCTGAGTGTGGACGGCGGGAAGGCGACGCCGGTGGTGCTCAAGGAGACCCAGCGCCACCCGGTGCGTGGCGACACGCTGCACGTGGACCTGCTGCGCGTGCGCCTCGACCGCGAGATTCACGCAGTGGTGGCGCTGGAGCTGAGCGGTGTCGACGACGCGCCGGGCGTCAAGGAAGGCGGCATCCTCGAGCAGCCCACGCGTGAGCTGAACGTGCAGGCGCTGCCCACGGCGATTCCCGAGGCGATCGTGCACGACGTTTCGGCGATGCAGATCGGCGAGACGTTGACGCTTGGGGCGATCGCGCCTCCAGAGGGCGTGACGCTGCTGGACGACCTCGAGGAGACCGTGCTCGCAACCCTGACCCCGCCGCGGCTGCAGAGCGAGACGGACACGGAGATCGAGTCCGAGACGGAGGTCGTCGGCGAGGGGGATAAGGCCAGCGGCGCTGCGGGCGGCGACGAGTCCGCGGGCAGCGGGGAGTAGCGGCCCCTGCGGCGACCGTTTGGGCGCGGCGCTCGCGACGCCGGCGCACGCGCCGCCGGTGGCGGTGCCAAGCGGGCGCATGGCGAGTCCGCGCAGGGTGGGGCCGTCGACTGGCTGATAGTCGGTCTGGGGAACCCTGGCGCGCAGTACGCGCGCACGCCGCACAACATCGGCTTTCTCGTCGCTGAAGCGCTCGCCGAACGCTGGGGGCTGCCGCGCGCCAGGACTCGCTTTCGTGGTCTGCTCAGCGAAGGCCGGGCCGGCCCGATCGGCGGCCCAGACTTGACTGCAGGCGACAGTCCGGGTTTGGCGGCGGGTGGTCGTTCAGGTTTGGCGGCGGGTGGTCGTTCAGGTTTGGCGGCGGGCGGGGGCTCGGGCTTGGCCGCGGGCGGGGGTCCGGGCTTGGCCGCGGGCGGCGGCTCGGGCTTGGCCGCGGGCGGCGGCCCCGGCCTGGCCGGCGGCGCCGCCAAGCCACCGCGGGTGGCGCTGCTGCTGCCGCAGACCTACATGAACGACGCCGGCCGCTCGGTTGGGCCGGCGCGCGGCGCCTACCGGCTGCCGCTGGCGCGTGTGCTGGTCGTGCACGACGAGATCGATCTGCCCTTCGGCGAGCTGCGCGCGCGCCTCGGCGGCGGCCTCGCCGGCCACAACGGCCTGAAGTCGCTCAAGCGCGAGCTGGGTGGCACAGAGTTCTGGCGGGTGCGCGTCGGCGTGGGACGCCCCGACTCAACCGACCCTGAGATCGTCGCAGCGTATGTGCTGGGCCGCTTTCGCCAGTCCCCCGAGCAGGTGCGCGAGCTGGTGGGCCATGCGTGCGAGGAGGTCGAGCGGGTGATGGTCGAGCAGGGAGCAAACGAGTCCAAGCATCGCGGCAGGGCCGCGAGCGGGAGCGGCGATGAGTAGGGATGGGTCCCTTCAGGACCCTGATGGGCGACGGGGCGGGCCGCACGGATGAGTCTGCGCGCTCTACTGGGTTTCGTCGAGGACGACGCCGGCGCAAGCCGCCTCGCGGCGGAGGGTGGGCGTGCGTTCGTCTCGGCGTCGCTGCGTCCGTACGCGATCGCCGGTCTTGCCGACCTCGGCGTCGGGGGCCGCACGCGCCCGACGCTCGTCATCGTCGGCGACGACCGCGCCGCGCGCGAGCTGGCGGGCGACCTGCGCGCGTGGCTTGCGCCACGAGCCGTCCGCTACTACCCGTCGCGCGGCGTCGCCTACGAGTCTCATCTCGTTCCACCCGCGCATCTCGTCGGGCTGCGCGTCGCCGCGCTCGACGCACTGCTCGGCGCGGACGCTCCCACGCCCGGCGCCCCCGACGACGGCGCGGAGTCCGCCGGTGCTACCGCGGCGGGCGTCGAGCCACCCGTCGTGGTCGTCTCCGCAGTGGCGCTCTCCGAGAAGGTCCCCGACCCGGCACTGCGCCCGCGCTCGTTCGTGCTGCGCCGTGGCGAGCTGCTCGACCTCAACGAGTGCTCGGGCGAGCTGGTGGCGGCAGGCTACGAACGCGTCGACCAGGTGCAGGAGCGCGGCCAGTTCGCGGTACGTGGCGGCATCCTCGACATTTTCCCGGCGACCGAGGAGCGCGCCGTACGCGTGGAGCTGTTCGACCTCGAGATCGAGTCGCTGCGCTGGTTCTCGACGTTTACGCAGCGCTCGCTGGGCGACGTCGAGCAGGTCGAGATCGCGCCTGCCGCTGAGCTTGCCGCCGAGCACCGCGAGCTGGCGGAGATCGCCTCGCTGGAGGACGCCGCGCAACGCCCCGACATCGCGGAGCTGCTGCCGGTGGAGCGGTTCGGCGCGCTGCTCGACCTGCTTGGCGAGCAGACCGAGCTGCTGGTCGCCGCCGAGGAGGAGCTGGCGCCGGCGCTGGAGGAGCACTGGAGCGATGTCTGTGCGGCGTTCCACGACGACGATGCACACCACCTCTACGTGAGCCCGCAGGAGTTGCGCGACGTGCTGCGCCGCCGCGCCCGCATCTGGCTCTCCGCGCTGGCCAGCGGTCAAGAGATCGAGCTGCGGGCCCAGGCCGCCGACGTTGCGGCGCGCTCACTCGCCGAGGCGGAGCCCGAGCTGGAGAAGCTCGTGCGCTCGGGCTACCGCACGGTCGTGGCCTTTCCGCGACGCGGCGAGGGCGAGCGTGCCGCATACAACCTCGCGCGGCTGAAAGCGAGCTGGCTGGAGGGGCCGGGCGACGCAGGTGCGAGCCCGGTCGAGCCGGCGTTGCGTTTCGCGGCGGCGTCGCTGCGCGAGGGCTTCGTGGCGCCGTCGCTGAAGCTCGCGGTCTATCCCGAGCACCGCCTGCTGCGCCGCCGCCGCGCCGAACGCGCGGATGCCCCGGCGGGCCCGCTGCGGCGGGGCGCGCTGCGCTCGTTCGCGGAGCTGCGCACCGGCAACATCGTCGTACACGAGGACCACGGCGTGGCGCGCTTCGCGGGCTTCGAGACGCGCACGGTCGCGGACGTGACACGCGACTATCTCTACCTCGAATACCAGGGCGACAACCGCGTCTACGTCCCCACCGAGCAGCTCGCCAAGATTTCGCGCTACGTCGGCGCCGGTGGGGAGCACCCGCCACTGTCCAAACTCGGCGGCACGCGCTGGGAGACGATGAAGGCGCGCGCGCGCCGTGCCGCGCAGGAGCTTGCCGGCGAGCTGCTCAGCCTCTACGCCGAGCGCCGCCGCCGCGCGGGGCACGCGTTTGAGCCGGACTCCGATTGGGAGCGCGAATTCGAAGCGCGTTTCCCCTACAGCGAGACACCCGACCAGCAGGAGGCGATCGAGGCGGTTAAGGGCGACATGGAGTCGGCGCGCCCGATGGATCGCCTGATCTGCGGCGACGTCGGCTACGGCAAGACCGAGGTCGCCCTGCGCGCCGCCTTCAAGGCTGCCACCCAGGGCAAACAGGTGCTGATGCTCGCGCCCACCACGATCCTCGCCCAGCAGCACTATGGCACCTTCTCCGAGCGCCTTGCCGACTACCCCGTCACCGTCGATCACGTTTCGCGCTTTCGCGCACCCGCCGAGCAGAAAGCGGCGATCGCAGGTTTTCAGAGCGGCAGCGTCGACATCCTGATCGGCACCCACCGTGTGCTCTCGCGCGACGTGCGTCCCAAGGATCTCGGGCTGCTGGTCGTCGACGAGGAGCAGCGCTTCGGCGTCAAGCAAAAGGAGCTGCTGCGTCAGCTCAAGCTGAAGGTCGACGTGATCTCGATGTCGGCGACGCCGATCCCGCGCACGCTGCAGATGTCGCTGGCGGGGCTGCGCGATATCTCGGTGATCGAGACCCCGCCGGAGGGCCGGCGGCCGGTCAGGACGTATGTCGGCGAGTACGAGGAGGAGCTCGTCAAGCGTGCGATCCTGCGCGAGCACGAGCGCGGCGGGCAGGCGTTCTTCCTGCACAACCGCGTGGACTCGATCGAAGAGACGGCGGAGCGCCTGCGCGCGCTGTGCCCGGGCGTGCGCTTCGCGGTCGCGCACGGGCAGATGGGCGAGGGCGAGCTGGAGGCGGTGATGATGGACTACCTGCGCGGCGGCTCGGAGGTGCTGGTGTGCACGTCGATCATCGAGTCCGGCATCGACATTCCCCAGGCCAACACGCTGATCGTCGAGCACGCCGACGCTTTCGGCCTCGCCCAGCTCTACCAGATCCGCGGGCGCGTGGGGCGCAGCCGCGAGCGCGCCTACGCCTACCTGCTCTACGACTCCGCTGCGGCACTCACCCCCGACGCCGCACAGCGTCTGGCGGCGCTCTCGGACTACACCGAGCTTGGCTCGGGATTTCGCATCGCGATGCGCGATCTGGAGATTCGTGGCGCCGGCAACCTGCTCGGCGACGAGCAGTCCGGGCACGTCGCCGCGCTGGGCTTCGAGCTGTACATGCAGATGCTCGACGAGGCAGTCAACGCCGCCGGCCCCGCGGCCGAAGACGCCGGCGAGGAGCCACCCGAGCCGGTGCGCCTCGATGTGAAGGTCGACGCGTACGTGCCCACCGACTACGTGCCCTACGAGCAGGCCAAGATCGAGATTCACCGGCGCGTGGCGGGTGCGCTGGAGGTCGCCGACGTCGAGCGCCTGCGCGAGGAGCTGGAGGATCGCTTCGGCCCTGTGCCCGAGCCGCTGGCCAACCTGCTCGCGCTGCAGCGCGCGCGCATCAAGCTCGGACAGGCCGGCGCACGCGCGGTGAGCCTGCGCGGCGAGCGCCTGGCGGTGACGCCGATCGAGCTCGACTCCGTTCGCGCGCGGCGGCTGCGCGAGCAACTGCCCCAGGCGCTGTACGAGTCGGGTCGCTCCCAGGTCTCCGTACGCGTGCCCCCCGACGGGCCCGAGCGCCTGCCGGCGGTGACGCATGCCGCCGACACGCTGCTCGCCGTCGTGCGCGCTGCGGCGTGAGCCGGCTGCCGTCGTGCTGCTTGCTCTCGTGTGCGCCACCGCTCGAGCTGCTGCCGTCGTGCGTGCTGCGGCGTGAGCCGGCTGCACGCGTTTAATCGAATCCTAAGGAACTCGTTAGACACCGCAGATGCCGTTCCGCTAGAGTGCCCGCGTTGTGCTGAGGAGAGGAGCCAGAGTGTTAGCGGCGCTAGGCGCCGCTTTCTTTTCCGTTGCGTGCGTCGCCGCCTGTGGTGGTGGTGGGGGCATCCCCAGCGACGCCGTGGTGCAGGTCAACGGGAACCCGATCACGAAGGCGACGTTCAACCACTGGATGGGCGTCGCGGCGGCGTCGACGCTTGCGGGACAGACGGGGGGCAAGCCGGTGATCCCCGAACCGCCGGACTACGCCACCTGTGTCGCGCGCCTCAAAGAGATCGAACCGAAACTCGCGAAGCTGCAGAAGCCGAAGACCGAAGCGCAGCTGAAGACCGAGTGCGAACAGCAGTACAAAGCCTACCGCCAGCAGGTGCTCGGCTTCCTGATCTCGCTGGAATGGGTGTTCGGCGAGGCCGAAGAACACGGTGTGAAGGTGACCGACGCCGAAGTCGTCAAGCACCTCAACGAACTCAGGCGGCGCGAGTTTCCCAAGGAAGCCAACTTCCAAAAGTTCCTGCGCAGCACCGACGAGACGGTCGCGGACCTGCTGCTGCGCGTCAAGTTGAGCATGGTCTCTTCGCGGTTGCAGGCGAAGATCACCAAGGGTCGCAAGGACGTCGGCGAAGCGGAAGTCGCCAAGTACTACGAAGAACACAAGGCCGCCTACGGCACGCCCGAACGACGGGACCTGCGGCTCGTGTTGACGAAGACCGAAGCGCAGGCCAAGCAGGCGTTGAGCGAAATCAAGTCGGGCCAGAGCTTTGCGAGCGTCGCCAAGAGCAAATCGATCGACCCGACGAGCAAGAACAACGGGGGCGAACTGCCGGACGTCATCAAAGGCGAGGAGCAAAAGGCGTTCAGCGAAGCGATCTTCGCGGCCAAGCAGGGTGTGTTGAGCGGCCCGGTGAAGACGCCGTTCGGCTACTACGTGTTCGAAGTCAAGGCCACGCATCCGGCTACGCAGCAGTCGCTTGCTCAGGCCAAGGCGGCGATCAAACGGCAGCTCTCCTCGAGCGGATCGGAGAAAGCGCTCGAAAAATTCAGCAAGGAACTGAAGGCCACCTGGCAGCCGCGAACCGAATGCCGCGCGCAGTACATGGTCAAGGATTGCAAGGGCTACAAGGCGCCGAAGACCTCTACGACCGGCGCGGAATAAAGAACGCTAGGATGTCGCAGCCATGTTGAGAGTCATCGAGTCCAAGCCCGCCAAGGCGTTAGTCGCCCTGGGCGCCGTCTGCCTGTCCGCCGGATGCATCGCGGCGTGCGGCGGTGGGGTCCCCAGCGACGCTGTCGTGCAGGTCAACGGGAACCCGATCACGAAGGCGACCTTCGACCACTGGATGCGCGTCGCGGCGTCGGCGAGCACCGCGGCTACGGGTGCGACCACCACGCCGGTGATCCCCGAACCGCCGACCTACAGCACTTGCGTCGCGCACCTGAAAACGATCGAACCGAAGCCCGCCAAGGGCCAGAAGCCGAAAACCGAAGCCGAGCTGAAGACCGAGTGCGAACAGCAGTACAAGTCCTATCAGCAGCAGGTTCTCGGCTTTCTGATCGCCGTCGAATGGCTGTTCGGCGAAGCGAAAGAAAAAGGCGTCAAGATCACCGACCACGAAGTCGTCAAGCGCTTCAACGAACTGAAGAAGCGCGAGTTTCCCAAGGAAACCGAATTCCAGAAATTCCTGGCCAGTACGGGCTACACGATCTCCGACCTGCTGCTGCGCGTCAAGCAGAGCATGATCGAAACGAAACTGCAGGAAAGCATCACGAAGGGCCACAAGAACGCCAGCGAAGCGGAAATCACCAAGTACTACGAAGAACACAAGGCGCAGTACGGGCAGCCCGAACGACGGGATCTACGGGTCGTGTTGACGAAGACCGAAGCGCAGGCCAAGCAGGCGTTGAGCGAAATCAAGTCGGGCCAGAGCTTTGCGAGCGTCGCCAAGAGCAAATCGATCGACCCGACGAGCAAGAACAATGGTGGCGAACTGCCGGGCGTCGTCAAGGGTGAGGAGCAGAAAGCCTTTAGCGAAGCCGTGTTCGCGGCCAACAAGGGTGTGTTGAGCGGCCCGGTGAAGACGCCGTTTGGCTACTACGTGTTCGAAGTCAAGGCCACGCATCCCGCGACGCAGCAGCCACTTTCGCAGGTCAAGTCGACGATCAAGCAGCAGCTTCAGACGACGGGCACGCAGAAAGCGCTCGAAAAGTTCACCAAGGAATTCAAAAAGAAGTGGGAAGAACGCACCGAATGCCGCGATGGGTACGTCGTCAAAGACTGCAAAGGCTACAAAGCGCCCAAGGGCGCGGCCACTGGTGCGGCGGGTACGGCCGGAGCTGAATAACCGCGCTGGCTGGGAGCAGACGGTGCTGGCGGGATGAGTCAAATCGAGCGCGTTCACGCGCGGCAGATTCTCGACAGCCGTGGCAGCCCGACGGTCGAGGTCGAGGTCGCGTTGCGATCCGGCGCGCACGGCCACGCCGCCGTCCCATCGGGAGCCTCGACGGGCGAGTTCGAGGCGACCGAGCTGCGCGACGGCGGTCAGCGCTGGGGGGGCAAGGGCGTCTCACGCGCGGTCGCCGGCGTCGACGGCGAGATCGCCGCGGCAGTCCACGGGCTTGACGCCTCAGACCAGCAGGCGCTCGACCGTACCCTGATCGAGCTGGACGGCACCCCGAACAAGTCGCGCCTCGGCGCCAACGCGATCCTCGGCGTCTCGCTCGCCGCGGCACACGCTCAGGCGGCCGAGGAGGGGCTGGCGCTGTGGCGCTATCTCGGCGGCGAGGCTGCACGGGTGCTGCCGGTGCCGATGATGAACGTGCTCAACGGCGGTGCGCACGCCGACAACGAAGTCGACTTCCAGGAGTTCATGATCGTCCCCTGCGGCGCGCCCACCTTCGCGGAGTGCCTGCGTGTCGGCGTCGAGGTCTTCCAGGCGCTCAAGCGGACTCTGCACGAGCGCGGCCTCTCGACCGCGGGCGGCGACGAGGGCGGTTTTGCCCCCGACTTGCAGTCCAACGAGGACGCGCTGCGGATGCTCGTCGCGGGGATCGAGGCCGCCGGCTACGAGCCCGGCGCCGAGGTCGCGATCGCGCTCGACCCGGCTACCAGCGAGCTGTACCGCGACGGTGCGTACGTGCTCGAGCACGAGGGCCGCACGCTGAGTGCCGGCGAGCTGGCGGACTACTGGGCGCAGCTCGCTGCGAGCTACCCGATCCTCTCGATCGAGGACGGCATGGACGAGCAGGACTGGGATGGCTGGAAGTCGCTCACCGAGCGCATCGGCGGGCACGTGCAGCTCGTCGGCGACGACCTGTTCGTCACGAACACCGAGCGTCTGCACCGTGGCATCGAGCTGGGGGTCGCGAACTCGATCCTGATCAAGGTCAACCAGATCGGCACGCTCACCGAGACGCTGGCGGCGATTGCGATGGCCCGCGAGGCGGGCTACACCGCAGTGATGAGCCACCGCTCGGGAGAGACCGAGGACGTCACGATCGCCGATCTTGCCGTCGCGACCGGCTGCGGACAGATCAAGACAGGCGCCCCCTCGCGCTCGGATCGCGTCGCGAAGTACAACCAGCTGCTGCGCATCGAGGAGCAGCTGGGCGCCGACGCCGAGTTCCCGGGCCGGTCGGTCTTTCGGTCCTGAACGAGCTGCGCGCAGGAATCGAGCGTCGTTTCGCGAATGCCTGGGCGATGGCGTCACCGGTCTCCTCGCGCTCGCTGCCCCCGCGTGCGGTCCGCGCACGGCCCGCGAGGGCGACCCCCCGTGCGCCCGCAAGGGCAATCCCCCGTGTGCGCTGGGACCGGCTGGGACGCCTGGCGATGCTGTGCGTGCTCGGCGCGCTGCTCTACCTCTACATCAGCGCGGGCGCGTCGCTGCTCTCGACGTGGAAAGAGGCACGCAGCGACAGCGCGCAGGTGACCTCGCTGGAGCGCACGCACAGCGCGCTGGAGGCCCAGCACGCGGCGCTGACGAGCGCCGGCACGCTGATCGAAGAGGCGCGCCGTCTCGGCATGGCGCGCCCCGACGAGCGGACCTACGTGATCACCGGTCTGCCGGCGAACTGAGCAGGCAGCCGAGGCAAGCCAGATCCGCTGCCGGCGGGCCAGGCCAGGTCCGCTGCTAGCCTCGCCGCGGTGGCCGGTTTCGAGAACGCGATCTACCAGTGGCGCCGCGGGGAGCGCCGGCTGTCCGAGGCGCCGCTCGAGCGCGCGCCCCAGCTCGAGCGTGTGACGGCCACGCTGGTCACCGAGCTTCGCCGGCGCCTGGGCGGGCGCTTCTCCGCGCAGGAGCTAGTCGAGTGCTACGAAGCCGGCACCGCGTGGTGCCTGCAAGCGGCGATGCAGATCGCTCCCGAAGACCCTTGGGCGTGGGATTCGGCGGTCGTCGTCGACGCCGCCTTCGCGCGCTACCTGCGCGAGGCCGTCGACTACGCGGGCGGCCGGCATCTCGCGGTCGAGTCCTGAGGAACAGCCCGGCAGGCGGAGCAGAGCCCGGTCAAGCGGGCAGGTGCCCGTCAAAGCGGAGCGCGGAGCCCGCCGTCAAGCGGCGCGGAAGTCCGTCAGTCCTCGCCGACGCGCCGGATCACGATCTGATCCTCTTCGACGACGACCTCGATCGGACGGTGCCCAGCCCAGTGCTCGGCGTAGATCGGGTTGTCCTGGATGGCGGGGTCGAGCCACAGGCCGTAACCCTCCTCGCCGTGGTCGAAGGTGCCTTCCAGCGGGCCCGTGCTGCGTGCCGAGGAGCGCCGGCTGCGTCCGCCGCGACGGCTGCGACGGCGTGCGGGGCGGGCCTCCTCGTCGTCCTCTTCCTCCTCGTCGCGCGCTTTGCGCTCTGCGTCGAGACGCTCGGCCTCGACGCGTTCGCGCTCGGCTTCGGCTGCCGCCGCCTCGAGCTCGGCGGCGATCAACGCGTCGTCCTCGGCACGAAGGTCGATCTCGTCGGGAAACTCCGTGGTGGTGGCGCCGTCGAGCGTGTCCTCGCTGCCGTCGAGGTCGTTCTGGCGCTTGAACTGCTCGATCTCCTGTACGGTCACCTCCAGCTGGTGGGCGATCCACGCGTCGGTGCGACCCTGGCGCACCCAGGCGCGGATCTGGTTCAGCTGTGGGCGAAGCGACTTGCGGGCCATCGACGGCCGGGAGACTAGCGCATAGCCCCCACGCCCGGGCTGGTGGCGTCCGCGTGGGGCTCGCCGCCGCTTCCACGCGGCGTGATCTGCCCCGACGCGATGTGGCCCCATCCTCTGCAGGGCGAAACCGCCCCCGCGCGGTGTAATCCACCCCCTGCGCAAACGCGGTCCAACTTCGCGCAGCGCTGCCACCGAGCGCGCGCCGCGCGGATTCGCGCCCCGCAGGCGGCAGAATCCCGGGCGCGAGCGCGTTCTGTTGTTATGGGAGACCTTCCTGGCGTGTGGTGCCGCACGCGGGGCCGCACGTCGGTCGCGGGCTTGCCCCCGTGCACACACCCCAGCGGGACGCCGGGGTCGTCCTCGACATCCGGCATGATGACCTGTCGCCGACTCCCAGACTATGCTTGGGTCACGGACAGCGGTCCTGAGACAACTGTCTGCCGGCGAAAGGCGAGGTGCACCCCATGCTGGTCCTGACCCGCAAGTCGAATCAAAGCATCATGATCGGGGACGACATCGAGGTGTCGGTGCTGTCGGTTGTGGGTGAGAAGGTCCGCATCGGAATCCAGGCCCCCGCTGATGTTCCGGTGTTCCGGACAGAGATCTACCTTGAGATCCAGCGCCAGCAGGGCGAGCGCAAGCCGACCGAGGAGGTCCGCTCCGAGGTCGACGACGCGCTCAAGGACCTTGGCGAGGGCAGCCGTTGAAGTCGCCGCGCGAGGGCAGTCCGGCCGTGTGTGCGAGCACGGCTGGTGCGGCTCAGCTGAGCAGCAGGTAGAGCGTCCGAAACATGACGACCGTGACGATCGCGGCGGTCATGATCAGCGTGAACACCAGCAGCGCGAAGCGCACCGAGCCACGCTTGTTGCGCCGCTCGGCGTCGCGTTTGCGTGCTCGCAGCTCGGCGGTGCGCCGCAGCGAGTCGCGGTGCTGACGGTCGCGCGAGGTCTCCTGCGCAAAGGCCTCCTCGATCTCGGCGACGCTTTGCCTCATGCGCATCGCGGCCACCTCCCGAGCGTAGCGCGCCCGCGACCGACGGACTTCTGTCGTGCAGGGCAATCCCCTGGCGGTCGGGCAGCCGGCTGCCCCGGCTGATGGCGGGCGAGATGCCGGCGCGCCGCGGTCAAGCCACCGGCGCCTTGCCCTCGGCGCGCTCGTAGACCTCGACGAAACGCGTGTAGTTCTCGGCGATGCGCCGCGCGCCGACGATCCGTTCGATCTTGCCGTCGACGTACGCTTTGAGCGGGTCCCACCAGATCGAGCGGCCGATCGCGAAGCCGACGAAGCCGTCCACGGGAGCTGCCTGCTCCAGCCAATGGTCGACCTTCGCGTCGTCGGCGCCGCGGCCCAGCACGACGCACACGACCCCGTCGCGACCACCGCTGCGAGCCTGGGCGACCAGCATCTCGCAGTCCGAGCGGGCGTCGACGCCCTCGATCTTCCACACGTCGACCTCGATGCCCGCGTCCTGGGCTGCGGCGATCGCGCGGCGCATCAGCTCGGGACGCAGCTCGGCGTCGTAGCGCTCGGAGTCGCCGCCCACGCTCTCCAGCTGGGCTGGCTCGGCGGGCACGAGCAACTCGAAGAGGAACTTGCGCTCGCGCTCGTGCAGCCAATCCGACAGGCGCCGCAGCTTCGCCAGCTGCTCGCGGTTGCCGTTCGCGTCCCCGTCGGGGTTGTAGCGCACCAGCACCTTCGTGAAGTCGGGGTCGAAGCGCTCGATGTGCGCGCCGAAGTCATCGCCGTACTGGAAGTCGAACATGTTCTGCCCCGAGCGCTCCGCGGGCATCGCCAGACACAGCCCCCGCGCGCGCGTTTCCTCGGGAACGGTCGAGCCGAACTGCTCGTCGACCAGTACGCCCGTGACCGCCGGGTCGGCGCCGGCCGCGACCGCCTGCGTAAGACCCTCGTAGATCAGATGCTTGGCGTCCGCGATCATCGCGGTCTGCTCCGGGTCGGGTTCGCCCTCGATGCCGAAGAACTTCTTTTGGAAGGAGCCTCTGTGGTCGAAGGCGAGGATGTAGAGCTTCTTGTCATAGCCGAGTTCCATGACCGTGGACTCTATCGCTCGCGGCCTCCTCCGGCCAGGCGCCGGCGGGCCTAGAATGGACCGGCGATGTCTTCGGGTGCCGATCTGTTCGTGGTTTGCAAGCAGTGCGGATCGGAGGTCAGCCCCTACATCACCGAGTGCCCCTACTGCGGCAGCCGCCTGCGCCGCCGTGCCCCCAAGCTGCCGCGCGAGCACCAGCCGCGCCACACTCCGCATCGCTCGCGCATCCCGCTGCCGGCACTCGGCCGGCTGCGCCGCGGGGAGATCACCGGCGTGCGCGCCGAGGCGGCGCCGTACGCCACGATCGCGCTGATCGCCGCCAGCTGCGTGATGATCGTGCTGACGAGCGGCGGCTACGTCAAGCTCGACAAACTCGCCGTCGTCGGCCCCCTGCAGGGGGACTGGTGGAAGCTGCTGACCTACCAGTTCGCCTACATCGTCGGTTTCAGCGCCGGCGTCTCGCTGTATGTGTACGCGTTCTGCGCGCTGCTCGCGGTTGGCGTCTTCGGCTGGCTGCTCGAGCGCCGCCACGGCGCCCCACTCGTGCTGGGGACGTTCTTCGGCGCCGGCGCCACGGGTGCGCTGGCGGAGCTGGCCGCCTACCCAGTGCCGCTGGCGCTCGGCGCCAACGCCGGCGCGCTCGGTCTGCTGGCGGCCTGGGTCGTGCCCGACCTGCTCGACGCGCGCGCACAGCGCTACTACGACGGCGACCTGCTTGGCACCGTTGCGTTTGCGTTCGTGCTGCTCGTGCTGCCCTTCGTGCTGCCCCTGCCCGAAGCGAGCTGGCTGGCCGGCGTGACCGGTGGCGCGGTCGGGCTCGTGCTGGGCTACGGTCTCAGCCAGACCCGCGGCTAGCAAACCCATGCCAATCCCAAAAAACAAAAACCCCTGCGACGAGGAGACAGCTGAATGCAGATTCGCTTCCTGGGCCACGCGGCCTTCGAGCTGCGCGACGGTGAGACGTCGGTGCTCGTCGACCCCTTCCTCACCGGCAACCCCAAGGCGGCACTCGCCGCCGACGAGCTGAACCCGAGCGCGGTCCTGCTCACGCACGGGCACGGCGACCACATCGGCAACACCGTCGCGATCGCCAAGCGCGCCGACGCCGATGTTGTCGCGATCGTCGAGCTGGCGAACGAGCTTTCCGCGGAGGGCCTGCAGAAGGTCCACGACCCCAACCTCGGCGGCACCGTGCGCTTCGACTGGGGCTGGGTGCGCCTCGTGCCGGCCTGGCACACATCGACGACGCCGAAGGGCACCGTCAACACGCCCGCCGGGCTGGTGATCGGCTTCGGTGGCAAGGTCGTCTACCACCTCGGCGACACCGCCCTCTTCTCCGACCTGCAGCTCGTCGGACGCCGCGAGCCGATCGACGTGGCGCTGATGTGCATCGGGGGTCATTACACGATGGACCGCCACGACGCCGTACAGGCCGCCCAGCTCGTCGGCGCCAAACAGGTCATTCCCTGCCACTACGACACCTTTCCCCCGATCGAGACCGACGCGCAGGCGTTCAGGACCGACGTCGAGGCCGCCGGCGCCGGCGAGGTCGTGGTGCTCGCGCCCGGGGACACGCACACGCCATGAGTGCCGGTACGGGTGGGCCCGGATGCTGGGTCGATGAGGGTGTCCGACGTCATGGCGGGCCATGTCGGGGTGCTTGGACGAGCGCACCCGGGGCCGCGAACGGCAAGGGCGTGGGCCGATGACGATGTCCCACGCAGTCGTGCTCATCGAGGCCGACCGCGACGCGTTGTCGACGCTGGGCGGCGCGCTCGCCGACATCGAGGGTGTCGCCGAGGCGTATTCGGTGACCGGCGAGTGGGATTTCGTGGCGATCGTGCGCGTGCCCGACCACGAGCAGCTCGCGCAGGTCGTCACCGGCCAGATCACCATCCTGCCCGGCGTGTCGCGCACCCAGACGATGGTCGCCTTCCAGGCCTACTCGCGCCACGACCTCGAGGCGCTTTTCTCGCTTGGCGAGTGAAGCGACCCGGCCCTCGCGCATCGTCATGGCCGCCGCACCGCTTCGACCCGAGTACGGGCCCACGCTCGGGCAGCTCCTCGCGCCGCGCTGGCGGCGCGTCTCGCGGGCGCACCGCGCGCTGGTGCTTGCCGGCGGCGCCCTGCTCGCCGTCGCGCTGGTGCTCGGTGTCGCGACGGTGCTGCCGCCCTCGCTCTCCCACGCCGGCGGCGGTGCGCCGTTCAACTTCACCTACCCCGGCCTCTACCGCGTCTCCCCGGCCGCCGGCGACTACGCGACGGTCCGCGATCCCGCGCACGGCCCGTTGGTGGACTCGTTCGCGGTCGCGCCGCTGACGCTCGCCCCGTACCGCGGCGAGCCCAGTGCTGCGCTCGCGCTGTACGCCACCCGCTACATCGCGACGCTCGCCGCGCGCGACCCCGGCTTCGACTTGCGCGGCGAGGGCTGGACGCAGGCCGACTCGATCTCGCGGTACGCCGTCTACAACATCTTCTATACCGCGACCGCCACGCCCCCGACGACCGCCGCCGCCGCCGTTGCGACCATCACCGGGGCAGCCGCCCCTGCTGCCGCCAGGAATGCCCGCGGCGCGGTTGCTCGTCAGCGCGGGGGTGTGCTGTACGGCCGCGCTGTGCTGCTGCTCCCCGAACGTCCCGGCGCCCGTCGCGGTGTGGCGATCTCGATGCTGGGCCTGCGCGGCAGCGACCGCCAGGTGACCTCGCCGCTGCTGGTCGGCGCCAAGGGGGTCCTCGAAGGGCCGCTCACCTCGTTTGCGCTCGAATAGCGTCGCACCACCGGCATAGGCACCACCGGCGGCGTGTCGCCGCCGGCCACAGCGTGCAGCCGATCCCCGGCGCGGGCTGGCTCCTGTTACAGAGCTTGGGCGATGTAGCCGGCCGGCCGGCTACCCGGCAGGGGTGGGTGGTGCGCTGCCGGCGCCGGCGGGAGGCGCGCCCGATTGCGCTTCGCCGGCGGCGCTTCCTTCGCTTTGGCCCGCCGTCGGGCTTTCAGTGGCGGGTGCCGGGGTCGTCGCCGTGGTTTCGGTGGTGCCTGTCGCCGTTTCAGTCGTGGTCGTTGTCGTCCCTGCCGCCGGCGTCGTGGCCGTGGGTGCAGGCGTCGTCGTCGATGCGGGCGCCGTGCCTGTCGTCGGGTCGGCTGCCGTCGGCGACAGTTGCGTGGTCACCGTCGTCACCTGCACGGTCGGCGCTGTCGTCGTCCCCGGCTGGGGCGCCGTTGCGACAAGCTTGCCCGCCGCCCCCGTGGCGTTGGTGGCCTGCGGCGGCGACGTTTCGCCCGAAGCTCCCTGCTGACCGGCGCCATTCGGTGTCGCGGGCTTGCGTGCCGCCGGGTGGCGACGGTGCAGGCGCGGAGCGCCGGCTGCGGCGGTGCTCGCGAACACGTGCGCGCTGGCCGTCAGCGGCTGCGGAGTGGAACCCACGACCAGGGGCTCCGCCGGTTGTGCGGCTGCCGGCGCGGCGGCCACGCTGGCCGCGGCGGGGAGCCGGCGGGGATGGACGGGCCGCCCGCTGCGGTCGGCTGCCACTGCGCCTGCGGTGACCAGCGCCGCTGCGGCGATCGTCGCGGCGGCCTTCGTCGCGATCGCCCCCGCGCCAGCCGTGATCAGCCCGCCCGCGGCGCCCCCGCCGGCGCCGGCGCTCGCGGCGACCCCTGCGGTTGCGCCTGCGCCCGCTGTGACGCCCGCCGTCGCGCCGGCTCCTGCGGTTGCGCCCGCACCGGCCGTTGCGCCTGCCCCTGCGGTGCCTGCGCCCGCCACGTGCCCAGCGCCGGCCGATGCGCCGAATTTGGCGACCACGAAGCGCTGCAGCAGCAACAGTGGCCCCGCGGGCGCGATCGCGGCCAGAACGCGGTTGTTGTCTTTGAGGTGCTTGCGAAAGCTCTTGCAGCGCTCGCAGTCGCGCAGGTGGCGCCGGGCGGGCGGCGTCAGCTCCGCAAGCCCCTCCGCCACTTCGCCCAGCTCGCAGCGCACGTCCTCACAGCTCAGCTTGCGCGCCTCCGCCGCCTCGGCCAGCGAGATGCGGGCGCGCACGAGCAGCGACTTGACCGACGGCACCGTCGTCTCCATCGCCTGCGCGATCTGGTCGTAGGAGAGCGCATCGATCTCCCGCAGCAGCAGCGCGGTGCGCTGCGTCTCGGGCAGCCTGCGCACGTCGCCCATCAGCTGCCTGAAGCTCTCCCTGCGCAGCACCTGCTCGCCTGTGGACAGGCCGTGGTCGGCGAAGTGCACGTCCATCGAGTCCACGCCGATCGCCGACGCACGCCGCAGGTGGTTGAGTGAGCGGTTGCGCGCGATCCGGTACAGCCACGGGCGCACGTTGATCGCGCGCTCGTCCGCGAGCACCGCGTTGAACGCGGCCGCGAACACCTCCTGGAGCACGTCCTCCGCGTCCTCGCGCGAACCCAGCATGTGCCGGCAGAACGACAGCAGGCGCGAGTGGTAGCGCGAGAACAGGGCCTCGAACGCCGCGTGCTGACCGCGCCGGGTGAGCGCTATCAGCCGCTCATCTGACTGCAGTCGCAGCAATGGCGAAGGCCCGCGCAAAGCGGCTGCCGGAGGGGCGTTTTTTAGTGCGGAGACCTCCACGGTGGTCCAATCGCGCTGCTCGGGGTTTTTCCCTACCCGCTAGGACACGGCGCCAGTCGCTTAGTTGCGGGGCGCTTGGTGCGCCGTTGGGGCAGCGTTGGGCACCTACAACGATACGACGAACGCCTAACGCGAGCTAAAGGGTCGACATACGTACGCAACGACCGTCCGCGGTGCACGCTGCAAGGGCCGCCTGCGGTGGCGCACGCAATGGCTGCCGGCGCTGGCCGTATATAGACTGCGATCACACACCCGCGCGCCGGCGCTCGGCGCGCGCGCCCCTTGCCCGGGTGGCGGAATCGGTATACGCGGCCGACTTAAAATCGGTGGCCCAAGGGGTCTTGTGGGTTCGAGTCCCACCCCGGGCATCCGCACGCGGCGGCCCGCGGGCGGGTAGAGTCGCGGGGCGACGTCGCAGGACATGGACGGGCGCAAGGCGTGCGGCGGTGTCCGGACGGGCCGGGTCGCGCGCGAGGCGATGACCCACGGAGGCGATGTGATTGTGGCGAGGACTCGATGAGCACGCAGAGCGCTGCTTCGACGACGGGGCAGGCACAGCAGGCGGACGAGACCTTCCACGGCGGGCGCCTGCTTGCAAAGCGGCTGCGCGCGCACGGGGCGAGCCGGCTGTTCACGCTGTCCGGCGGCCACCTGTTCTCGCTCTACGACGGCTGCCGTGCCGAGGGGATCGAGATCGTCGACGTGCGTCACGAGCAGACCGCCGCGTTCGCGGCCGAGGGCTGGGCGAAGGTCACCCGCGAACCGGGCGTGTGCGCGCTCACCGCGGGGCCTGGCGTCACCAACGGGATCAGCGCGATCGCCGGCGCCCAGGCCAACCACTCGCCGATGGTCGTGCTCGGCGGACGTGCTCCCACGGGACGCTGGGGCCAGGGCTCCCTGCAGGAGATCGACCACGTCCCGTTCGTCGCGCCGCTCACCAAGCTGGCGTGCACCGCGCAGAACACGTCTGAAATCCCCGTGCTCCTCGACGCCGCGTTCGCCGCCGCACGCGAGCTGCACGGCGGACCCGCGTTCGTGGACCTGCCGCTCAACTACGTCTTCATGGAGGCGCCCTACGTGGAGCCCGCCGTGCAGGAGGGCGGCGCGATGAGTCCCGGCGGAGCGAGCACCGACGGCCCTGTGCAGGCGGCGCCCGCCACGCAGGCGGCGCCCGATGCCACGATTTCGGCCGCTATCGAGGCGGTGGGTGAGCTGCTGCGCAAGGCGCGGCGCCCCGTGATCATGGCGGGCACCGATCTCTATTGGGCTTATGGGGAGAGCGCGCTGCGCGCGCTCGTGGATGGGTTGCGTATCCCCGTGTTCCTCAACGGCCTCGCGCGCGGCTGCGTGCCCGCTGACCACGAGCTTTTCTTCTCGCGCACCCGCAGCGAGGCGTTGCGCGAGGCCGACGTGGCGCTCGTGATCGGCGTGCCGCTCGACTTCCGTCTGGGCTTCGGCGGGGCGTTCGGGGAGGAGACGGATGTTGTTGTGATCGACAGCGCGCCGATCGCGCCCGCGCGTGTACGCGCGCGCGCGATTACGGCCGAACTTCATGGTGACGCCCGCACCCTGCTGAGCGACCTGCATGCCGCCGCCGGCCCCGGTCCGCTGAGCAGCGAGGCGTGGGTCGCGCGGCTGCGCGAGGCCGAGCGTGAACGGCGCGAGGCCGAGCGCGCGGAGCTGCAGGACGAGCGTGCGCCGCTGCACCCGGTGCGCGTCTACGCCGAGCTTGGCGACGTGCTCGACCGCGACGCGATCGTGATTTGCGACGGCGGCGACTTCGTCTCCTATGCGGGCCGCATGATCGAAAGCTTCGAGCCCGGCTGCTGGCTCGATCCTGGGCCGTTCGGCTGCCTGGGCACCGGGCCCGGCTACGCGCTGGCCGCCAAGCTCGCTCGCCCGGACCGCCAGGTCGTGCTGCTGCTCGGCGACGGCGCGTTCGGGTTCGCCGGCATGGACTTCGACACGCTCGCCCGCCACGGCGTGGCCGTCGTGGGGGTGATGGGCAACAACGGGATCTGGGGCCTCGAGAAGCACCCGATGGAGTTTCTCTACGGGTACTCGGTGGCTGCCGACCTGCGGCCCGGTACGCGTTATGACACGCTCGTCGAGGTGCTCGGTGGCTACGGCGAGCTGGTCGAGCGCCCCGCGCAGCTGCGGCCCGCGCTCGAACGCGCGCTCGGCGCCGGGCGCCCGGCGCTCGTCAACGTGCTCACCGACCCCTCCGTCGCCTACCCGCGCCGCTCCAACCTCGCCTGAGGGCCGCAGCTCCAGTCGCGCCTCGCTGCTCCAGTTGCGCGTGAGCGATCGCCGTCACGCTGTGCCCGAGCGTCCGCCGCTCAGCCTCGCCCGGAGTGCTCCAACATCGCTCGGGAGATTGCTGCTCCGAGGTAGGCCGGGTTCGCTCCTGCTGTCTGTGATTCGCTCCTGGGGCGGCGGCCGCCCAAATCCACCCAAATAAAAGAGGAGGCCGCCCGACAGGGGACGACCTCCTCAGGTCGGCCTCGAGGGACAGGCAGGGGTACGTACCTCAAAGGCCTTGGGGGTAGGGTGACCCGAGCGGCGGGAGTGTCGATTGCTCGACAAGTTCGCTCAGGTCTATGGACCGGCTGAGACTGTGTAGGACACTGGATCTTACACTGCCTCACCTGGAGTGTATCGCATATCAGAATACAGCGCAAGTCTTTCCGAAAAAAAATTTCGGGGGCGCGGCGGCACAAAGCGGGGCTCAACGCCGACCCGCCGCCGTTGGCCGGGCATGATCAAACTGCCGGGATGTAGCGAATTGACAAGATCGCTGAGTCCCGGTTAGGCGCCGCTTGGAGCGCCGTCAGTCCCAGCCTGCAAGCCGCAGTGCCCCGCCGCGCAGGATGTCGTGCTCGGAGACCTCGACCGCCTCCAGCTCGAATACACGCATCGCCTCGGCCAGCAGCACCATCCCGGCGACGATCGTCGGCGCGCGGTCGGGATGCAGGCCGACGACATGGCGGCGCTGCTCTTCGTTGATGTCAGCCAGCCGGGCCAGCAGCAGCTCGACAGTGGCGAGCAGCAGCTCGTAGCGGTGTACGCGTGCGGGGTCGTACGGTTCCAGCTCCTGATCGATCGCCGCCGCCGACGTCGCCGTGCCCGCGACCGCGATCCCACTCGTGACGGGCGCGCGCTCCTCCGGGGGCAGGCCCTCGAGGAAGATCGCGCGCGTGTCACGCGCCAGGTTCTGCAGCTCGGTCGGCGCGGGCGGGTCGCTGTGGATGTGGCGTTCGCTCATTCGCACCACGCCCGCCTGCAGCGACGTGTGGAAGCCCGCGCTGTGGTCGTGGCCGACGATGAACTCAGTCGAGCCGCCGCCAATGTCGATCACGACCGTTGGCTCCGGGTTCGGCTCGCGGTCGCTCATCGCGCCGAGGAACGTCAGCTGCGCCTCCTCGTCGCCCAACAGCGTCCGCGCGTCGAGCCCGAACTCCTCGCGCACCCGCGCCGTGAACTGTGGGCCGTCGCGCGCGTCGCGCACCGCCGAGGTCAGCACCGCGAGATTCCTCTCGCAGCGGTGCTCGTCGATCAGCCTGCGATAGTCGGCCAGCACCCCGCACGTGCGCGCCACCGCCTCCGGCGACAACGTGCCCCCCGAGTCGACGCCCGCGCCGAGTCGCGTCACCCGCGACAGACGCACGAGGTCGGTGACGGCGACGCCGTTCGAGGCGCGCGGTGGGGGAGAGCCCGAGCCGGCTTGGCCCGGATCGCCGCCGCCGGCGCGAGCCGGTTCGGTCGTGCCGTCGCCGCCGTCCTCGGGGCGAGCAGCTGCGCCCAGGCCCCCCGGTTCGACGTCGGCGATCAGTAGACGAGTCGAGTTCGTGCCGATGTCCACGACCGCCACGCGCATTCGCGGGATCGTAAAGGGACGGCCGGCGCTCGTGACGGGTGCTCCGGGGAGTCCACGCGGGCGGGGCCGGTAGGCGCGTCAGGCGACCGGGGCGCCGGGGTGGCTCGGCGGGGGGTGCGCGCTGGGACGGGGGTGGGTGCGCTTTGGGAGGGCGGTTGGGCAGAGGGGGCGGTGGGGCCTTTCGTGCGTGCGATTCGTGCGTGCGCGTGCGTGTGCGCGCACAGGGATGGGGCGATTAGTGTGGGCAGCCTTCGGGATGTGCTGACAGTCGCGGCTCATCTTGCCTTCATCTTTCGGGCACGGTAGACCATGTCTGCGGGGATGCGTCCTTGTGTGAGTCGTCCGTGGTGGGCGCGGTCGGTGTTGTAGAAGCGCAGGTAGGTGTCCAGCTCGCGTCGTAGGCCGCGGTGTAGCGTGGGTAGATGTAGCGGGCGAACGCGGGGCGCCAGCACTCATCGAGGATCGTCTTGTGCAGCGCCTCGACGTGCCCGTTCGTCTGCGGGCGACCGGCGTGAATGCGCGAGTGATGCGCTCCAAGGCGTGTGATCGTCCTGGGGCAACGTTCGCCCCGGAACTCGTTGCCGTTGTCGCCGAGAACGCGCTCCAGTCGCCAGCCGGCGGCCTTGAGTTCCTTAGCGACCCTGCGGGCGAGCTGACTGGTCTGGGTCGCGGTCGGGTTGCCGTTCTTGCAGATCACGAGATCCGCCCATGCGTAGGAGGAAGCAACGTCGATCGCGGTGAGATGCCAGATCGCGCCGTTGGTGCCCTTCAAGCGCCTCACGTAGAAGCAGTCGATCCCGACCAGCTCTCCCGGCCTGGTGACCTCGATATGCCGCTCTGGCTCTGGCTCCCGGGGTGGCTCGTAGGGAGCTGCGTAGCCGGCGATCAGTCCCAGTCGCGTCGCTCGTGTGTTCAGCCCGTGGCGGCAGAGTACCTTCCACATACCGTTCGGCGAGACGACGATCCCACCCCACTTCCCCCGGGCCAGCTCTGAGGCCACGAGCCTTGGCCCCAGCCCCGGATGCGCGAGCGAGAAGGACACGATGCGCGCTCCTCGATCATCTTCGGCAGCGCGTTGGGCATCTGCGGCCGCCGACGCTCGCGGGGCCTAAGCATCTCAAGGCCGTGTCGGTCGACCTGGCGCTTCCAGTGGTAGTAGGTCGAGCGGTGCACCCCGAACGTTCGGCACGCCGCCGACACGCTCGTCCGGGCTGCCTCAGCGAACAACTGCTGGCGATAGTCGAACAGCACGTCATCCTTGGTCATCAGGCTCCTGCTCGTTCTTTGCTTGGCGGTGAAGGAGGCAGCCTGAGCCGCGGTGCGGACGGGCCCGCCAGCCGGCGGCCCGTCCCACCAATCAAAGACCTATCGAGCCCCCAACTGTCGGGAGCACCTGGAGACAGCCCACATGAGTGCGCGAATGGGTGCGCTCGCAGGGTCCGGCACGCCGCTCCAGAGCATGCTGAGCAAGCGCCCCCCGGACGGCAGGGCTGTACGGCCGGGGGCGAGTTGCGCAGGGTGCGCCGCGCCGGAAGGCCGGGCTTGCCCTTTGCTAGACTTGGCATGCGCCGCGGGGTGGAGCAGTCTGGTAGCTCGTCGGGCTCATAACCCGAAGGTCGCGGGTTCGAATCCCGCCCCCGCTATGGTCTTATGGGCGACCGTGGCCGCGATTGAATCCAGGTCGCTCGCCGCACCGAAGGCGCTCGAAACGAGCGCCTTCATGCGTACCTCGGGTGTGTTGCGGTCAAGTTCGACGGCGAACTGGAACGCTTCGTAGATGTAGCGGCGCAGCTCGGGGTCGGCCTGGGCGAGCGGCTCGCCGAGGTCGGGGAGCGCTTCGAGGATCGCGCAGGCGTCGTCAAGGTCGAGGGTGGTTCGCTGGCGCTGCTCAAGATTGAGTGTGGCGAGGGCCGCCTCGGTCTGTTCGCGTTCGGCCTTCAGGGCGCTGATGCGCTCGCCGACGAGCACGGGATCGACGCCCGACTCGATGGCTGCGATCTGGCGCGCGATGCGCTGGTCGAGGTCGGCAAGGCTTCGGGTCGCGCGCTCGCGCTGCTCGGTGCTCTTGTCGTTGAGGGTCGGTGCGAGCGCGGCGTGCTGGGAGCGGAAGTGCGCGACGGCGTTCGGCCCGAAGATGTAGGTCTTGAAGAAGTGGTCGATCTGGTCGGTGAGACGGTCCTCGCGGATGTACTGCCACTTGCCGTGCCCGAGCGCTTCGGCAGCGTTGTCGCCGTAGGCGATGCGGTAGCCGCAGGCGTAGTAGGTGTTTCCCTTGCGGGTCTTGCCCTGCATCCGCAGGGCGTTGTGGCCGGTCGCGCACTGGACGATGCCGCGCAGCAGGTAGAAGCGGTGCGCTGGTCGTCGTCGCGGGCTGCTCTGGCGGATACGTCGGCTTGCCATGTTGGCTTCGGTGCGCGCGAACCAATCGTCGGGGATAAGCGCTTGATGGCGGCGCTCTGCCTGTATCCACTCCTCCTCGGGCCGGCGGATCAATGGTCCCTCGCCGAGCTTGACCTGGCGAAAGTCGAGCCGGTTCCAGTAGAGCCGTCCCGTGTAGACGGGGTTTTCGAGGATGCCGCGCACGGTGCTCTTTGACCACTTGCCCGCGGTGTTGCGTTGCTCGTCCACATGCACGGGGGGCGGTGGTCCACCCGGCCGGTTCAGGTGATTGGTGATCTCCTTGAACCCCCATCCGGCGAGATAGCGCTCGAAGATTTCAACGATGACGGGCACCTGCTCGGGGTCGGGCTCAAGGCGGGTCTTGTGATCCCCGGAGCGAGCGCGCCGGGGATCGGGATGAGCTTCGCGGCGCAGCCGGTAGCCGTAGGGCGCACGTCCGCCGTTGCGGTAGCCCTGGCGGGTGTTCTCAGTCTGTCCGCGCCGTACCTCGCGGCCCAGCTTCTCGACCTCGAACTGGTCAAGCGCCTGAAACATATGGCGCATCAGGCGTCCCTCGGGGCTCGTCTGATCCCCGGCTGCGATGGCGTAGTAGACCTGGACGCCCGCGCGTGCAAGCTCGCGCTCGAACGCGAGCGCGTGAAAGAGGTCACGGGAGAGACGCGAGGTCGAGTAGACGACCACACAGTCAAAACGGCGTGCGTCGCGGTCGCGTGCCTCGCGTACAAGTTCGCTCCATGCCACTCGGTCATCGCGGCGGCCGGTTTCCTGGTCGGTGAACTCGCACACGATCCGCCCGCCAAGCTCGGCGGCCTTACGCTCGCACTCCTGGCGCTGGGAGGGGAAGGAGATAGTCGGGTCCTGCTTGTCCTTGGTCGAGAGTCGGCCGTACCACGCGAAGCGCATGGCGATACTGCCTAGCAAGGCGCGGGCGCCTGTCCCGGCCGGCGTGATGGTGCTGGTGCTCATATCGGGGTCCTTTCGGTCGCCGACACCGACGGACGCACACCAGCGGCCAGTTTGAGGCTACGGTGTACGCGCATCGAAGCTATGTCCTTCGGTGCCCTGGCCCGGGGTGTTACTAGCACCGCCGGGCCGCTTTTGGGTTGCGTTTTCGCTGGCGGGCGACGTGATCGGCCAGAAGGTCGAGCAACGCGCGGGTCTGCTCGCGGCGCAAGTGGTCATCGAGCGGACTGCCAGGCTTGGTGTGTTCGATCGACACGACGATCGGCGCGCCGTCCAACGGATCGCTCGGAGCCTGGCTGCGGTTGGGGCCGGAGCGGCTGCGGCGGCGCTGTGGAGCGTGTCCAGACGGTCGTGGTTCATCGTCCTCGATCAGAGCAGACCCGGGCCGTGATCTCAAGGTCCTGGCATCGGCAGCCGGCGTTGTGGCGGGCTGGCAGGTGGGCGGCGCGTCATTCGCCGGCTGGGGTGGTCGTGCGCTCATCGAGCACGCGCCTCCCGCGCAGCATGGGCAGGTGCCGGGAGCGCGCGCCAGCGCGCCGGACACTGGCGCTGGTCGAGTCTGTCCGCCATCGCCCGCGGGCTCCGCGGAGGCACGCCGAGGCTTGGGACGCCCGCGTGGTTGCGCGCGATGCTCGTGCTATCGGCGGACGCGAACGGGTAGCTGCTGCCAGCGAGCTTCATGCCGCGAAGCATGTGCAGCCATACCGGCGCCGGCCCGTCCGGGCAAAGCCGGTCCATCGCTTCGGCCATCCGGCGCTGCCAGTGTGCGCCGCCGACGCTGCGATAACTGCCCGAACTGCCGAGACACACACGCGGCCATCCCTGCGCGAGTCGCAGGAGCCTGTCTATGCGCTCATGCAGGTGCCACACAGGCGCGCCGCGGTCGCCGAACGGCCACAAGTCGAGCAGCCGGTCGTTTTCCCGTTCGGTGCCGTCGATCACATCGGGGATGACGGCCCAAGTGGTGCGGTACTCAAGCCAGCGCTCGCACCACCTGTAGTACGCCGGCCAGTCGGTCGGTCGCCCGGTGCGCCAAAGCGTGAACGCGCCATTGTCAAGCATCACCGCCTGCCCGATCTCGTGGCAGGTCCGCACGTCTTGGGGGTGAGCGAAGCTCACACAGAAGCAGCGCCCGGCAAGTTCGAGCAGCTTTGCGCGAGGCGTGATCGGCGTGCCGTGGTAGTGGATCACGTCAGCGCCTCCGCGCGCTGGCGGACACGCACGCGGGCGATCAGCAGGGACCAGAGCAGCGCCCCGGCCGTCTTGGCGATGAATTGTCCGGCAGTGGTACTCCATATCACCCCGCCGAAGGCGAGCGTCGGGAAAACGAAGCTGTCAATCGCGGCACCGAGCCACGCGGCGATGTTGGCGCGCTGCATCCATCGGCGCCTGCGCAGCAGGTGATAGAGCGCCCCCTCCCCCGTCTCCGCGCAGGCGAAGGAGATCGCTGAGGCCTCGGCGATCATGTGCGCGTCGGGTGTCGCCAGGTAGCTCACCAACGCGCCCGTGAGGATCAAGAGCGCCATCTTCACCCAGCGAGTCGTGCCCCAAAAGTCGGCCAGCCGATCGCGCGTGATGAGATCGAACCCGATGAGCGCAAAGGCGTTGTAGATGGAAGCTGTGGGTCCGAATCTTGCGGCAATGAGGTTCGCGGCGACGATCGCGGCGAGGTAGAGTCCGACGAGGATTAGGACAACAGGCTTGGCGCTGGATGACTGCTCCCTGTCGGTCATGCCGCCCTCCTGCGCGCGGTGGCGCTCGCTTGGTGAGCGTGGGGCTTTCGGAAAACGAGCACGTCTTCATGCGCGACGACTTGCGTGCGATCTCCCTGTGCGCGATAGCGGCGAACGTGAAGTGTCTGCCAGAGCGACGGTCGCATCACGAGTTCGTCGTCGCGGATAGTCGCCAACAGGCCGATGACGTGCTGCCAGTAGAGAAGGCCGGCGCCCTCGCAAAGCGCGATGGTGTCACCGCTTAGATTGCGCAGCGCGCCGCGAGCGCGCATGTTCTTGGTGACACATACAAGGAACCCTCCGGGCTTGAGCGTCGCTGCGCAGACGCGGTAAATCTCTGCCATCGCCGTGAGGTATGTGTCGCCGCGGGCGTGGCCGAGGTTGCGCCGGTCGGGGCTGTAGTTGGTTGTGTCGTGTCGGCGCAGAGGTTCACTCTTATCCCTGACATCGACGCATGTGTCGGCGATCTCGCAGGCGTAGGGGGGCGAGGTAAGGACCAAATCGACGCGGCCGTAGGCCATGTGAGCGAGCTTGCCGGCGCGTCGGGTGGTTCCGGTGAGGAGGTCTTGTGCGTCTGTGGTGAGCAGCCGGGGTAGTTGGCGGGCATCGCCTTCGATCACTCTCGCCGGGGCGTGGACGCGGCCCTCGCGGTGGGCCTGATTGAGGTTCGCGGCGGCGAGCTTCGCCCAGCGGGGCTCTAGCTCGACGCCGGCCGCTCGGCGCCCGAGGTCGGCTGCCTCGACCAGCGTCGTGCCGATCCCGCACATGGGGTCCATCACGAGATCGCCGGGGTCGCTGTAGGTTTCGATTGCTCGGCGCGCGAGCGCGGGGAGCATCTTCGCGGGGTGCCGATTTGAGTCGGGCACGTAGCGGCGGTAGCGCTGCCATTGGCTCGTCTTCTGCGCGCACGGCCAGACCGCGAGCGGCAGGTCTGATGTCTTTCGGGCGGATTTGGTCAAGGTAGTTGGGCGTCGGAACGGAAGACCCTTGCACTAGATAAAGGTCTTTTCCGGCGCCCTGGCGGTACAGCTTGAGCATAAAAGAGATAAAGGTCGGCGACGCACTCCCCAATTGGAGGGGGTTCTGTACCGCAGGCTGCCTCGACGGTACTTTTATCTAGTGAGAAGTCGCCCGTCCGGCGTCAAGCAGACTTTGACGAGTTCTACCGCGACGTAGCACCACGAATTGACCTGTGTGGGTCGAGGGCGATCGCCCGCAACTCGGCTGCAACCGCGTCGAGCGGCAGCGATTCCCAGTTAGCCACCGCCGTTCAACACGGAATCCAGCGTGTCCCCTTCGATGGGCGCCGTGCCCCCGATTGCCCACACGGAAAGCCGGGCCCCGAGCCGGGGGCTATCCGATCGGGAAGTGACGCATGAGCGCGTGTGTCCCGCAGCCCGCTACGTGTCGGTCGATCCTTGCGGGTCGCGGCCTTCGCGCTTGAGCCACGCGAGCACGTCGGCGCGGTCCCAGATGCGTGTGCCTTGCAGGACGCGCACTGGTGGGGGGAAGTCGTTGTTGCTTTCGGCGTCGGTGATGCTCTTGTGGGTGCGCCACCCCACGAGCGCGAGCACTTCGGCGGGCCCGAGAAGGTCCTCGGGCGCGACGGGTGGATGGCTACGGCGTCGGGGCATGGATAGGTCCCAGTGGCGTGCTCGGCGCCGCTGGAGACGCGATTGTAGGCGTCGCGGGCCGGGGATGATTTTGTTGGTCATGGTGGCGTGCGTGGTTCGCGCTGCCGCCAATAGCCGTAGACACACCGCTTGCCGGCGCGGCTTGGGTCGTGGGTGTCGTGGATCACACCGTCGATGACTGCGCAAACATGCCGGGAGACACTGACGATTAGTCGCCCGTCCGGCAGCTCGTCGGCGTGTAGGTGTACCTCGCAGCCTTGGCCGATTTGCATGGTCGGCGTCCAGTCCCACCCGAGCAGGGCGAGCAGCTTTCGTGTCGTGGGCTTGTGTACACCAGTCCTGGCGGTGGACCGGCTGCGCCGTCCGCTGGCTGGTGGGCGCTCGGCGCGGGCGAGCGTGTTCACCAGCTCGTAGATGTCGCGGTAGGGGCGCGCGGTAGCGATCGCTACCGCGCGAGTCACGCAATCGCCCGCCCGGCCGTTGAAGCCAGCGGCAGCGCGCCCGCCGTCGTCATAGACCCACGTCATCGCAAGCACGCTCACCGGGTCATCCCCTTGTCAGCGTCGCAAGGCGCTGTCGGTTGCGCCTGATGTTGGCTGAGAGGTTGCTCAGGGTGTATGCGGGAAAGCGTCCGCCGGGGCACTGCGTCTGGCCCCATACTTTGATCGCGGTTTCCAATTCGCCTCGGAGTTGGGGTGGCAGTGTCGCGGAGTCTGCTACTCCTTTACGGCAGGCGGCGTTATAGGCCTTGATCGTGTCGCGGTCGCGTTCAAGCTCGGCGACGCGCGCTCGCAGTTTCTCTACGGCGTCGGGGTCGTCGGAGTAGATGGCGTGCTCGGCGGCTGCCTCGATGTTGTCCGCGCGGCGGGAAAACTCGTGTGCCTTGCTCGTGTGCTCGAACGCGCGGCGTGTTCCGCGCTCGATTCGCTCGCGGTCGCGTTCGGAGCGGTGCTGCGAATGGTGGCCGAGCAGGATCGGTTGTCCGAGCGGGATTGCGTCGGCTATAGTGCGGGCCGTGGCGGCGGATTGCTCGGCCCGCGTTTCGCGGCTGCGTGCCCATTCGCGTAGCCGGGCGGCGCGTGCTTCTCGGCGTTCGCGGTATGTGCGTGTCATGGCGATGACTCCTTTAGGCCGTGTCGCTTTTACGCGGCGGTGGTTGCTTCTGGAATCGCCCAGCATTTGCTCTCGCTGTATCCGGGCAGGTGTCCGATTACTGCGCGGCGCAGTGCGTCCGTAAAGGAGTGGGCCTCGCTCGTGCGCCAGCCGGGGTGCTCGCAGGACTGGTACTCGTAGCCGTCGAGTGCCATGAGCACGTCTACTGCTGAGAGACGCGCGGTAGTGCGACATTGATAGGACTCGTCGTCTGCGGATGGTTCGGGGTCGTCGGAGTAGCGGTAGTTGACGCTTTTTGCGTTCTCGTTCAAGAGCAGTTGCCCGAGTCGGTTCGCGGCGTCGTAGTCGCCGGGGCGGATCGTGCGCTCGCGTCCTGCGCTTAGGTCTGGTTCGTTGGGTGTGCGGTGGTAGTAGGTGAACGTGTGCCAGTTTCGGCGGGTACTGTCGGGTCCGAACATGGCAGTCTCGACAAGTAGGTCAATGTGACGGTGGGATACGATCCAGGCGGACATTGTGTTGCTCCTTACAGCGCGGCGGCGATCTCGTGTGCGTGGCGTGAGGCGTGGCGGACGGCGCTTTCGCGGTCGTCCCATTCGTCGTACTCGGGGTCGTCAAGGGTGGGCTGGTAGCAGCAGGTGTGCCATTTGTGGCCGAGGCGGATCACTTCGGCGAGCACGGTTGCCAGTTCGGCGTGTTCGTAGACGATCGTGTGGCCCGTGCGTCGTACTGTCACGCCGGGACTCTCGGAGTCGTCGGCGATGTTGACGAGCGCCCACTTAAGCGCCTCGTCCGCCGCCCATGTCCAGCGTCCGTCGGGGTGTATCCAGCGTCCGCGTGCGTCGCGCGTGAAGCCACCATGTTTTAGAAGCTCGTGTGCAACTGATGGGGTCACGGTGACGGCGATGTCGCTGCTTGTAGAGGTAGTCATGGTGTCACCTTCCTTCCTTACGTTTCCGGTTCACCATTACCAGTAACACTATCAAATCCTTTAGTGGCTCTCAAGGGGAAAGCTCTAAGATTGCCCTAATGTTGGCTAAATCTTTTGCGCTTGGATAGCCGGGATTCGCCGGCTTGCCGCGGCGGCCGTGGTGATGGCGAGCACGGATCGAGCGGTCGCCGCATTCCACACGGCTACAGTGAGCGGCGCGCGTGTGTCGGTGATGGCGGCGATCGCTGTTTGCGCGCGGCGTGCGCTCGGCACGGCGAGGATCACGAAGGGGTCGAGGTCGCGGAGACTGCTACGGGGAAGTATCTCGGCGTATCGTTTGGCCTTCTCGCGCAGGATTTGGGATGACTCGGTGCCGCGGTCAAGCTCAAGGAGGACGTGCAGAGGCGCGCGGCCGGGAAGCGTGAGCACGCCGTAGCCGTCGGGTAGCAGGGTGCCGGCGAAAAGGTGTGCGAGGGTGCGGACGCCGTACCACTCGGAGAGCGCGCCGTGGTTTTGGTTGGCTTCGACAGCGAGGCGGGTGAAGAACTCGTTGGCTTCGACGTGGTGCGTGAGGTTGCGGCTTGTGGCGTAGCGGAGCGCGTCGGCGTGCGTGTAGTGCAGTTGGCTGGGGTCGATGCCCTTGTGGTCGGCGACTATGAGGGCGCCTGCCTCATCGAGTATCCAGTGGTAGGGCAGCGTGCCCTCGCCTCGTTTGGCGCCTGGTCGAAGGCGGTCGAGCACGCGCAGTTCGTACAGCAGTCCGAGGCGAGCAGTAGCGGTCCTCAGTCCGGTGAAGTGCAGGCGCTTTAGTTGGTCGGTCCTCAGGACGTGGTGCTCGTAGCAGTCGAGGGCGATGCGCCGGTCGCGTTCAGTGAGGTGCGCTGGCAGTGTTGCGATGTGCTGCTCTCGCAGTCGGCTCGGGCGAGCGCCCCTTGTTCTCTCGGAGAGTTTTGTGTTTGTCTCCACCTTATCGGGGCTGCTTATTTTCACTGAATTACCGTGATTTGCGGCGAGTTTCATTGAATCGGGGTCCTCCAATCTTAATTGGAGGGCGAATTGGAGGACGTATCGGAGGGGGAATTGGAGGACGAATCGGCAGGCGTCATCCTGGCTCGCACGTCGCGCTGTGTCTCGATCGGGAGCGCCGGCGCTCGCTGGTCGGCGGCGAGCTGCGCCTCGGTCTGCTTGCGCGTGACGCCGTAGCGCCGCCGCGCGGAGACCCTGACCGCCTGTGCCTGCTCAGGGGTGGCCGCCTTCAGGTTCTCGGTGGTGAGCGTGAACGCGCGTCCGGGTTGCCCTTCGTGGCAGAGCCGCACGGCGGCGGTGTAGAGGGGTAGGTGTGCGAGGTCGTGTGCGGATAGCTCGGGGCGGACCTCGCGCTCGAGGGCTTGCGCGTCGTCGCGTGATACCTGGAAGTAGACCTTGGTGCGGGCGTTGGCGCCGAGCGCTTCGCGCAGGTCGCGGGGTAGCTGCGCAAGGTGCTGGTGGGCGAGACAGAGCGATAGTCGGTAGGAGCGGGCCTCGGCGAGAACGTCCTCGAACGGGGTGGGGAGGTTCAGGTAGTTGTGGACCTCATCGACGTAGCAGGAGGCGTCACGGCGCTGCTCGGGCTCCAGGGCGGCGCGGGCGAGCGCGGCCTGCCAGACCCGTGCGAACAGGAATGAGCCGAGCAGTCGGCTTGTGTCCTCGCCGAGGGTGCCCTTGGGGAGCTTGGCGAGCAGCAGGCGTCCCTCGTTGAGCGCGCGGGGCACGTCGAGCGTCGTCTTTGGCTGGCCGACGATCGCGCGCACCGGGCGGCGCAGCAGGAACGCGCGGAGCTTGTTCAGCAGCGGCCCGGTGGCCTGCGCGCGGAGGGGGTCTGAGAGTTCGCTGTACCACTCCCAGAACGGGCCAAGCACGGGGTCGTTGATCTGCTTGGCGAGGCTGGCCTGCCAGTGGTGGTCGGTGAGCAGTCGCGGCACGTCGGCGAGGGTGCTTTCCGGTGAGGCGGTGCTGAGCGTCAGCACGGCGGCGCGGAGGATGTCGTCGGTGCGGGGGCCCCAGTAGCGCTCGAACACGCGGCGGAAGATGCCGACGAGCTGGTCTGTGCCGAGGTCGCGGTCGGCGCTGTCGAGCACGTTCAGGCCGGGCGGCGCCTCGTCCAGCGGGTCGAGCAGGTCAACCTCGTGCTCGCGGCCAGCGGGGATGCGCGCGAGCAGGTCCTCGATCAAGTCGCCCTTGGGGTCGATCACGACGGCGCCGCGGCCCGCGTTGAAGTCGGCGAGCACGAGCCTGGCGATCAGCGTTGACTTCCCCACGCCGGTCGGTCCCAGCACGTGGATGTGCTGGCGCGCGTCGGCGACGGCGAGGTTGATCTGCCGGCCGTTGCAGCCGCGGCCGAGCGGCTTGCCCTCCTTCGGCAAGCCGGGCGGTGGTGCGACCTCGCGCGCGCCCGCCATGAGGACGCCGGGGATCGCCTGCTGCGTTGGTAGGTGCGCGAGCGCGGCAAGCTCAGGCACGCCGAGCAGGAACGCCCGCCGGCCAAGCCGGCGCTCACTGAGCTTGCGCGTGGCGCGGAAGACTCGCCGCCGTCGCAGGAATACTCGCGTGCCGTTGTAGGGCGCGAACGCGCCGGACACCGCGTCGATGCGCCCGCGGGCCTCCTTGCGTGAGCCGGCGGTGACGGTGACGCGCACCATGCAGCGGTACAGCGACCCGGCGCTCTTGACCATCGCCTCGCGCACGTCCGGCGTGATCGTCGGGTCAAGCTGTGGCGGTGGCGGCGGCTGTATCTGGAACAACTGCACGAGACGAAGCAGCCGGCCGGTCGCTTGACCTCGCTTGATGCGGCGGGCGGCGGCACGCAGCCGGTGTTGCTCGCGGGCTGTCGCGGGCCGGGCGATCACCTGAACCAGCGCGTGCTCTGGCCCCGTGAGCCCGGATAGCTGGCCGAGAATCAACGGCAGCGGATCGGGGCTCAGCGAGGTATCGAGCGAGAACCAGCCAGGCCCCGACAGGGCAAGCTCGGAGGTCGCCTGCACAGTCCCCGGCATGGCGCTTTGCTTGGCGGTGTCGGCGGGCTCGGTCGTGACGCTCGCGCCGGGCCACGCCGCGCTGACGGCTCGCTCGATCAGTCCTGGCGGTGTCACCCGCGGCGCCCATATGCGGAAGGTTGTGCCTGCCTCGCTGGCGGCGATCTCCCAGGAGAGATGCGGCTGCCCGAACAACAGCCTGGCTGGCCGCGGGCGCAAGAGGTCGTGCAGCGCGCCCCACAGGAGCTGTCCGCCCAGCTCGTCCACATCGGGCGGCATACCGATCTGCACGAGCCGCGCCTCTCGCGCAAAGCCGCGCTGATGCACCTTGCGGATGACCAGCACACCGATGATCGCGGCGAGCGCGCACAGCGCGGCTGGCAAGAGCAGCTGCGCGAGCGGCGCGAGCGCGTGCGCGACGTAACCGCCTGCTGCCTTGATCGGCCAGTCTGGTTCGAGCAGCAAGTGTTCGACTGCCGGGCTCGGGCGCGGAGGCGGCGGGTAATAGGTGTGGGGGGCGTTCACGCTTCGCCTGCCGTTGCGGCGGGGCGCGTCGCGCCGAGATACACCTGTTCGCCCCACTTCGCGCCGATGGCGGTAGGGAACGGCTGGACCTGCACGACCGTCCCGGTGTGCGGCGCGTCCACCATCTCGCCGGGCGCGACGACGATGCCGACGTGTTCCACGTCGCCCGCGTTCTGCCCAAAGAAAACGAGATCGCCGGGCTGTAGCTGTGCGCCGGCGGGCAGGTGAGGTCCTGCGTCGTACTGTTCCTGTGCGGTGCGCGGGAGGCCGATGCCGGCGGCGCGGTAGGCGGCCTGCACGAGCCCCGAGCAGTCATAGCCGGCGCGACTCTCTCCACCGTAGACGTATGGCACCCCGCGCTGTTCGAGCGCGAACGTGACAGCGCGACCGGCGGCACTGCTCGGCGTCGAGAGCACCTGTGCTTCGCGTTCGTAGCGCGCGGCCCACCGTAGGACTTCTGCGACGTATTCCTGTGAGTGGTTGTAGGCGAAGATCGCGCGTTCGAGTTCCTGTGGGGCGCCGTTGGCGCGCAGGTAGCGAGCGGCGGTGAAGATCGCGTCCGCCGCGTTCCAGCGGTCGGGCGGCGCGCCGCTGACGCTGACCCCGTACTCCTGCCAGGTGGAGGCGAGAAACTGCATCGGCCCGCCCGCCCCTGCCGAGTTGGTCGCGCCCTCCTGCGCGCAGGCCGGGTCGGGGTCTTGCCCGTCGTCGCACTCGACCTTGCCGATCCCCGCGAGTACCGTCCAGGGCACGCCGTAGGTTGAGCCGGCGGCGAGGAACAGCCGCAGGTATTCAGGAGGTATGCCGGCGATGGATTCGACGTTGGCCGCCGGCTGGCCGAGGCTGGCGTCTGCTCCACCGTCGAGCAGTCCGGCGGCGGCGCCGATCACGAGTACCGGCAAGAGCAGCACGAGCGCGCATGAGCTGAGCAGCGTGCGCTTCACGCCTGGCTCCGTGCCAGCTCGGCGGGGTCGCTGGTGACGAGCTCGTGCTCGTCCGGGCTCGCCCTCACTGCGAGGGGAATGCGCTGCTCAGCGGCGATCAGCAGGCCGTGGCCGACCGGGCAGGTGAGCAGGTAGCGTCGCTCGCCCTTGGTGAGCCCGAACGCCTGTCCGACGCGCTCGATCGCCTGCGGGGATTGGCGCAGCAGGAAGTGCTCGCAGGCGTTGTTGACGACGGCCTGCCCGAGTGGCGAGTCCAACAGGTCGCCGGGGTCCTGGGTGATGGTTGTCAGCCCGGTCCAGCGCTTGCGGGCCTTCTTGGCGAGGCGATAGAGGAACCGTGCGCCCGGTGCCTCGCGTGCAGCGCTCGGCGTCTCGCGCATGAGATCCCACGCCTCATCAACCAGCACTACGCGGCGCCGCAGCGGCCCCTCAAGCGAGCGCCAAATCGCGTCGAGCGCGAGCATCAACGCGGGCGCGCGCATCCGCTCGGGCAGCCCACGCAACGAGAAGCAGACCAGGTGGCTGTCGGGATTTACCGATGTCGGACGGTCGAACAGCGACGAGTGCGAGCCGGTCGCATACGGCGACAGACGCTCCGCGAGCCGCCGGCCGGTTTCACTCTCGTCTTGCAGCGCGCGCACGAGATCGGCGAGCAGCGGCGCAGGCCTTCGATGTGTGGCGGGGTCGCTCGTGATCCCGGCCGTGTGGTAGGCGGCGCGCGCCGAGCGGTCGAGCACGGCAAGCTCGCCGCCGTCGAGGCCTCCGACCAGCAGTTCGATGAGATCGGCCAGGAACAGGATGCGCTCGTCCAGCGCCCGCCCTTCGTCCTCGTCCGCGACTTCGGGGAGGTCGAGCGCGTTCAGCGCGACGGCACGCGCGCCCGTCAGTGGGAGGTAGGCGCCGCCGACGGCTTCGCAGAGTGCGTGGTACTCGTCCTCGGGGTCGAGGATGAACACCTGCACGCCGCGGTAGAGCAGCCGCAGCGCTTCGAGCTTCGCCTTGTAGGACTTGCCCGCGCCCGAGTAGGCGAGCGTCACGGTGTTGAAGTTGGTCCGCGCGAAGCGATCCACCAGCACCGGGGCGCCGCTGTCGGTCAGCCCGTAGAGCACGCCATCTTCAAGCGGCGGGTCAGCCGAGGCGAACGGGAAGCCCGCGGACAACGCGGCGGTGTCGAACGTGCGGCGCAAGCCGAGGCGATCTGCGCCGAGCGGCAGCGTCGAGAGCCACCCATCGAGTGCCCGGAACGTCGCCGGGACAACGTGCAGCAGCATCGAGGCGCACAACGCCTTGACGCGCTCGGTGCGGTGCTCAAGCTCCTCGCGGCTCCCAGCGGAAACCGAGAGGTACACGCCGGATCGGAACAGGCGACTCTCCCCGCGCGCGAGCGCGCCGGCCAGCTCGTCGGCGTCCTCAACGGCCGCAGCGAGCACCGGGTCTGTCAGGCGCCCACGGTCAGCGTCGATGCGGCGGCTGGACTCAAGCCGTGCGCGCTGGCGGCGCAGACGATCGGCTGCGAGCGCTGGCGCTATCGGCTCGATGTGCAGCGCGAGATCAAGCTCGCCCGCCGCCCGCAGCAGCGGCGCGAGCCAGCCGCGGCCGACCTCGCGCGGGTAGCCGACGACGGTGAGCGTGCGCTGCCACACATCCCCGGTGCGCAGCCAGTCACGCTCGACCTCCACCGCGGCCGGCGCCGGCACCGGAGAGTCCTGCGGTGCGGCTGGTGCCCTTCCAGTTACAGGAGGAGCGACGCGCACACGCCGCGCAACGCGAGGCGGGCCGCTCAGCATCGGCGGATCACCCCGTCCATGTGCGAGTCGGCCGGGGGACCTGGCGGTTCGAGCGCGCCGAGCAGCAGCCGGGCCGCGCGCTGTCCGTCGAGTGCTTCAAGCTCAACGCCGGCCGCCGCCAAAAGCCCGGTTGTCTCGCCTGCCCGCCGCACAAGTTCGCGCGTGGTCGTCTCGCGCTTGCCCTTGCGGGTGCTGAGCACGACGGCGATCTGCCGGCGCCGCAGCCCGTCGCCCTCGCTCGCAAGCTCTGTGAGGAACTGCGCGTAGGTGTGTGCGCAGCGCCGCAACGCCGGGTGCGGCAGCGTCCGGCTTGCGTCCTCGATCGCGCTCGCGTACCTGTTCAGGTCTACGGGCTCTGAGCGCACGGTGATCGTCGTGGGCTCGATCAGGCTGTTCAGCCACTTGGCGTAGGCCTCCGCCAACGCCTCCTGCTCCTCCTCGGAGCGAAGCGCCCAGTTCGTCCCGGCCGCCGCGAGCAGCAGCGCGCTCGTGCCGTCAACCAACTCCACGACGCCGCTTGCGAGGATCGTCCGCACCGGCACCCGCAGCAGCGATACCCCCGGCTGCTCCGGCGCCTCCGCGAGCCGACCAGCCACTTTCTCCCCAGCGACACGCCGCCTTGACTGAGCCAGATGCCGCGCGGCGGCAAGCGCGATCCGGTCCCCGGATAGGCCAGCGAGGCGCCCGAGCGCGAGCGCGACACCGGCGAGCGCGGTCGGCGCCGCGAGCGCCGCCGCGACCGGCAGCGGCAACACCGACCCCGCCGCGGCATAGATGCCGTAGGAGACGAGCGCCGCAAGCCCGAGGATCACAAGCTGGCGGGCGGTGAGCCCGAACGCAAGCCGGTCCTCCATCTCGATATCCGCCGGCAAACGCACTCGCGGCGTGCTCACAGCACACCCCCGAGCGCACCACGAATGACGCGGAACGTGATGTAACTCTTGGCCATCCCCGCGGAGCGGGAGTGGTGGCGGCCGGAGAGCGCCAGGTCCTTCGCCCAAAACGGAATCCGAAACAGCACGAACAGCAGGCACAGCGCCAGCAGCAGGTCAACCAAGCTGCCGCCACCCGTCAGCCCGAGCGCGCCCTTCCCGCCTTGGGAGAAGAAGACGTGAACCGCGCCGGCGAGCACGATCGCCTGCGCGACCTGCACGCCGAGCGCGGCGAACATCAGCCGCCACCACAGCCGCGCGAGCCCTTCGGTCTGCGGGAGCCCATGCGCGAGCAGACACACAGGCGCCGCGCCGACCAGGAAGACGATGCCCGCCGCCCTCACGAGGTAGGTGACGATCAGCGCGACCGCGAGCAGCGCGCACACCAGCCCGACCAGCACGAGGAAGATGCCCCCGCTTTCGATCGCGTTCAGAACAAGCGTCTGGAGTGTGTGGCCCGCCTGTTCGGGACTCACGCCAGCGCCCAACAGCCCTGAGGCGAGCGCGTTGGCAATGCTCACCATCTGTTCGCAGACGACCAGGCTCAGGTTCGCCGCGACCGCCGCGACCGCCAGCCGCGGCAGCACGTCCTTGAGCGCGTAGCGGCTTTGCAGCGTCTCGTGTCCCATCACGAGCACGCCGCCCGCCACGACCACGAGCACGAGCAGCGCGTCGGCGACCCCGAGCGACGCCTGCCAGTAAGAGCGAACCGAAGCCTCCCCGGCGATCTGCGGCGTTGAGAGCAGCGTGCGCCCGACGAGCACCATTGCTGGGTCCAATGCGTCCTTGACCAGCGCGGCGAACCATTCGTTGATCGCGTGCCCGATCAGCCCACCGAGGTCAAGCAATCCCGAACCTTCACCAAGTCCACCACCACCGAGCGGGCTCCCCGGCAGTGGCAGCGGCGTCGGCAAACCCGGCAGCGGCAGCGAGAACGCGGCCGGGACGCGACGCCCGCCGCCGATCGCAGATTGCGCGTCGCTCGCAAACGGCGGCGCCACGACGGGCACGGCGGCCCTAGCGGCGGGCGCTTCCGCCACCGCGGCGGCGGCCGGGGCGACACCGCACGCCAGCCCGAGCGCGAGTGCGACGATCGCGGCGACGATGACTGCGCGGTGTCGTCTCACCCGACGATGTGCTGCAAGACGGTGATGATCGCGGGCGCCAGCGCTGCCAGCGCGAAGCCGTAGAGCGCGGCCTTCAACGCGGACTTGGCGCGCTCGATCTGTCCCGGGTCGCCGCTTGAGATGACGTAGCGAAAACCGGCGACGGTCAGCAGGCACACGCCCACCGCGACCATCAGGCCACTGATCCAGTTGCGCAGGTTTTCGACGACCTGGTTCAGGCTCGTCGCTGCGTCCGCGGCCTGCGGCAAGAGCAGCGCGGCCACGAGCGCCAGCGAGATTGCGATGACGAGTCTGCGGGTCATAAAGTTGCTCGGGTCCGGCGCGGGAGCGGACCCGGTGTTCACCTCCTTCGTTTGGGCTCGACTGTGTTTCCGTTTCGACTGGGCCTACGCCCGACGCCGAACGACCCGAGCACTAGAAAAAGGTCTGTTTTGCTGGCCCCGCGGTACAGGCCGGTGCCCAAAAAAGACGAGGAGGCGCCGCTCGGCACGCTGACGGCGCAGCTTCATCGTGTTGTACGAGACGCCCGCCGCGCGCGCCAACTCCTCGACCGAAACACCGTCGATGCGGCTCCTGAGGATGATCTGCGCCTCCTCCCGCCCGAGCGCGCCTGCCTTCACGGCACGGTCGAGCAGCCCGTCCACGTCGCCCTCGTCCGCGGGCCGGTGCGCCGGGGAGGAGTCGCCGTAGGCGGGGTCGATATCCAACCCGCACGGCACCCACTGGGCCCGGCGGTAACGAGGGTGAAGCGTGCGGACGGTCTGATTGAGCGTGTCCAGCAGCAGGTTCGCCGCGACCCAGCGCGGGCGCCGAGCGACGGGGTAGCCGCGAATCCGCTCCCACGCCGCGTCGAGCAGCACCGCCCAAAGCTCCTCGTGGTCGGCCGCGTCGCCGATCAGCCGCCCGGCGAGTCGCAGCAGGCCGGGACGAATTGCCTCAAGCGCGACACGGCCACCCAACGGGTCCTGCTGCGCCCACACCAGCAGCGCGCACAGCACCCGATCCTTCTCCGCCTGCGCACCCGGCGTCTTGTGCATGAAACGCACGAGCGCCTTGAGATCGGCGAACCGCGACAACGCCGGATCGGCCGCCTGGCGTGTGCGGAACCGGCTGTGCAGCAGCGGGCGGTGCAGCTCACGCTGCCAGTCCGCCTCCAACGTGTCTAGTGGGTTTGGGCTCATCGCTCCAGCTCCTTGATCGGGTCGAGCCGAGCTTGCCCACGACCACACGCAGCGGGCGAGCAGACAGCACGCACCCCACACGCACGCGCCCACGAGTTAGTGAGGTTCAGAAGACCGAATCAGTGGGTATTCCCGTGGGTTAGAAGGGAAACGAACGCCTTATGTGTCGTGCTGCCACAGTCCTCCCCGGCAGACACGCCGCCGCGAACCGCGACGACGCCGGGGAGCGCTGTGCCCGAACACGACTCGCGCGTCTGATGACCTCCAGCCAGGCGGTTGCGCACTTGCCCACCGGCCGCGGTCGAGGCAGCTTTCGGTTGTCCGCGATGCGCCGGTTGGGCGCGTTGCGTGCTGGTTGCAAGTTCTCTGCGTGTCGGCTGCGTGTGATCTGCGTGTTGCGAGTGGAAGGAATAGGCCCATGAACACACCCCGCATCCGCCTCTCCCGTCTGACCACCTCCACCGATGCGAGCGCAGCGCAGGGCAACGGCGCGCCGCCGCTGCCGCGCCCACGCGATCGCTCGCCGGGCGGGATACCCCTGTCGCTGGGCGCGCGTGCGCGGCGTATCGCCAAGCCGCTCCCGGCCGCGGGCGTCGTGCTCTCGCTGATCGCGCTGCTGGGCTATCTGGGGGTCTACGCGGCGAGCACCAAGCGCACGCCGGTCCTGGTAGCCACCCACGCGCTATCGGCCGGAACGGTCATAAGCGAAAGCGACGTGCGCACCGCCAAGCTCGCCGGGGAAGGATCGGTGCTCGCATCGCTGGTGCCCGCGGGTGAGCGCTCGCAGGTCGTCGGGCAGCGCCTGTCGAGCGCGGTGCCGGCCGGGGTTCCGCTGCCCGCCGGCGCGCTCGCGGGTCGTGGCACACCGGCGTCCGTCTTGACGCTCGCGGTGCCCGAGTTCGACGTGACCGCGGAGAACCTGCAGCCGGGCGACCGCATCACGATCCTGGCGACATATGGCGCGGGCAGCGGCGCCGCGTCAACCCGCCCGGTCGCACGCAACCTCGAAGTGCTGTCAGTCGGCGAACTGCCGGCGAACGCTCAGGCGAGCACGACGACGATCCCGGTCGCGGTCGCGCTCGGCGAACCGGGCTCAGCGAGTCAGCTCGTGCTCGCCGATGAGGACGGCAAGATAGACGTGCTGCTCGAAGGCTCGGGTGCGTCCACCGCGACGATCCCGCAGGCCAGCCAGGGGAGCACACCATGAGCGCCCGTCCACGCCCGCGGGTGGTGTCGGCGCTCTCGCCGCTGTGCGAGCGTGAGATCGAAGGGCTGCTGTTCGACAATGACGCTCCGCTTGAGCTGGCTTCGAGGGTGATAGAGGCTGACGAACTGCTGCGCACCCTCCAAGAGGAGCAGGGCGTCGAGGCGGTGCTGCTCTCCCCGGAGCTGTCCGGGCTGAGCGCGGCGCACTGCGCGCGTGTACGCGCTACCGGCGCGAGGCTTGTCGGCGTCGCGCTCGACCAGCACGAGCGCGAACTACTCGACACGTTGGAGGTCGATACCAGCATCGACAGCACGACCACCCGCGAGGAGCTGCTGAGCGCCGTCCGCGGCCAAGCCACCACCACGGAGGTCAGCCGGCCCACGCCCGCCCCGGCTCCGGCCGCGGGCGAGCACCGCCAGAAGCAGGGGACCATCGTCGCGGTGATCGGCGCGAAGGGTGCGCCTGGTTCAAGCGAGTGCGCCGTCTCGCTCGCCGGACTCGCCACGCGCCGCTGGCCGACCATGCTCATCGAGGCGGACGCGCTCGGTGGAGGCCTCGCGCTGCGCCTTGGCGCCGACCCCGGCCGCGGGTCGATCCTTGGTCTGATCCGTGCCGTCCAGGCGGGTGACGGCGCGCTCGCCGAGCTGGCCGAGCGCTGGACGCTCAAGCCCGAGGACTGGCCCGCGGTGCTGCTCGGCGCGCCGGACCCCCGCGCGCTGATCGACCTCGCCGAGCCCGGCGCGATGACCCGCGCGCTGGACGCGCTCACCGGCCTGTACCCGCTGGTCGTGTGCGATGTCGGGTATCTGCTCGAGGACTCCCGCGCCGCGCACCTTCACCGCGAAGCGCTCATCGCCGCCGACCTCGTGATCCTCACGCTCGGCGCCCGCGAACCCCAGCTCCAAGCAGGCCTGCGCCAGCTTGATCTGATCGTCGGCGAGCTTGCGATCCCCTCTGAGCGGGTGAGGGTCGCGGTCAACGCGCTCGGCGGACCATCGCGCCAAAGCAAGGACTCGATCACCGCCACGATCGGCGAGCACCTGACCGCACGCGAGCTGATGGTGGACGCCTGGCTTGCGTGGGACGAGCGCGGCCAGCGCCGCGCCGAGGAGCGCGGCAAGCCACTCGCGCTCGCGCGCGGCCGAAGCGCCTACGCCCGCGCGCTCACCGGCTTGCTGGACGAGCTGTTCCTCCCCGCCACCAACCCGAAGGCCCGCCGGCGCCGACGCCGCCTGCCCGCACCCACCACCGGCCCCGAGCGCGAGGAAGTGATCTGGCAGCGATGAGCACCCCAGAGCACACCAACGATCAGGCGGCCGAGACGATCCGCCAGCGTGTAGAACACGCGCTCACCGCCGAGCAGGTCGATCTCACAAGCCACGCCGGCCGCGAGCGCACCCTGACGATCATCGACCACGAGATCAGCGATTACCACGCGCAGGCGCTCAACAACGGCGGCGGCCAGCTATCAGAGCACGACCGCGCGACGCTCGCCCGCACGCTGCAAGACGACCTCGTGGGCCTCGGCGCCATCGCCGAGCGGATGCTGAGCGACGAGAGTGCGCAGGAGTGGATGGTCAACACCCCGACGCGCGTCTTCCGCGACAGCGGGGATCGCCTCGAACTGGTACACGACCTGCGCTTCCAAGACGACCGGCAGGTCCGCGCGTTCCTCGAACGTCTGCTTGAGAAGGTCGAAGGCAAGCGCCTTGACCGCATCACCCCACGGATCGAGGCGCGGCTACCCGACGGGTCACGACTCACCGCCGCGATCCCGCCCATCTCCTCCAATGGGCATGTGATCTGCTCCATTCGCCGCTTCAAGCTCGCGGCCGAGACGCTGCACGAGCTGGTCAAGCTCGACTTCCTCTCAAACCAAGCCGCGGACTTCCTCGCCGCGTGCGTGAGAGCGGGCAAGAACATCGTCATCGCCGGCAGGGTCAGCGCCGGCAAGACGACGCTGCTGAATGCCCTCGGCCGCGCGATCCCCGGCACCGAGCGGATCGTCGTGTGCGAGTCATCCGCAGAGTTGAAGCTGCCGCACGCCCTACCCAACTGCATTGCATATGAGGCGCGGCCCGCGAACACCGAAGGGCTCTCCGAGATCACGGTCGGCAACCTCGTGGAGGACGCGCTGCGCCAGAACCCAGACCGCATCGTCATCGGCGAGTGCCGCCGCGGCCCCGAGACGATGGCGATGCTGTGGGCGCTCGCCACCGGCCACTCAGGGCTCACCAGCGTCCACGGCGAGTCCGCCGAGCACGCGCTGACGAACCTCGCCAGGTTCGCGCTTACGTCCGGCGCGAACATCGAATCAAGCCAGGCGCTTGAGTGGCTGCGCGAGATCGACCTCGTGATCCACTGCGACCGCCCCCGCAGCTACGACTCGGGCGAACGACGCTTCCTCCCCCGCCGCATCGACCAGATAGTCGAGGTCGCCGGCATCGAGGGCCGGCGCGTCACCCTCAACCCGCTATTCACCGGCGCTGGCGCCGACCTGCAATGGGCCGCGACCGGACCCGCCTACCTCGCCGATCTCGAACACGCCGGCTACGAGGCGCCGCAATGAAGCGCACCATCGCGCCCGCCTGCATCATGCTCGCCGCAGCGCTGGCAATCGGCGGATGCGGGGGCGCGGCGCAAGCGAACCATCGAACGGCATCGGGAACGACCAGCACAAGCACCACCCCCGATCCGACAGTCAGCCTGGAAGGAGCGGTACGCGCGGCGTTGCGCGAAAACGCGAAGGCTTCTGACTTCGTGCTCGAACACAACGCGATCCCGGGGTGGGCGTCGTCGTCCACCGCGGGCCCGGCGCTCTCCGGGCTGCGCACCGCTGCCGCGCAGCGCCGGAAAGCAGGCGTGCGTGTCCGCGTGCTCAGCAGCAGCGTTCAGGTTCGCTCGATACGCCTGGAACCTTCCTATCTGACTGCGAGTGCAATGGTGACCGAGCGCAGTCGCGTGGTCGTCGTTAACAGCAAAGGTCACTCACTCGGCAAGCCGAAAAAGCTCACCGAACCCGCGCTCATCAAACTGCGCCGCCACCGCAACAAGACAGCTTTCGTCGTCTGGAAGGTAACGGCGGTCAAATGAGAACCGGCGCGACGCTCGTCTCGATCATGCTGCTGTTGGCGCTCATCGTGCCGAGCCTTGTGTGGGCACATGCTTCGTACAGCATCGGCCAGGTCTCCCAGCAGACAAGTCCCAGCAGCGCGACCGCTGGCGCATCGGTCGAAGTCTCCTCTCGACGCGCGGCAAGCGTGACGGCTCCCCTGCCGGAATCACCACCTGCGGGCGAATCGCCGCCTGCCGCGACGCCTGTCAGTGCAAGTGAATCAGGGTCTACGGGCTCCACAACGCCGCGCGGTAACACCTGCCAGACGTTGAATTATCCCCCGCCGTGTCTACAGCCGGTGAGTAGCGGCACGCCCGCTCCTGCCGCGGCGCGCCCGGCGGCGGTGAACCCGGTGGTCGTCGCTGAACGGGCAGCAACGCTAATCTCGCTCGCTGCGGGGCAGGTACAGGCAAGCCCCAAGGCAGAAGGCTTGACGGGCGCAGCCTCCTGGTTCTGGCTCTCGCCGACGACCTCCACGCATTCGCTCTCGGTGGCGCTCGGCGGCGAGCGCGTGACAGTCGTCGCTACGCCTCAGAGCGTGCGGTGGAGCTTCGGCGACGGCTCCGACCTCATCGCCGGGCCGGGTGTGCCGTACACGCCGGGGACGGTGCCGGCCGGCGCGGTGCGCCACGTCTATCAGACCCGTTGCCTGCCGGGCGATCAGGGACACGACCCGAATGTCCTCCAAAGCTGCGGCCCAGACGGGTACACGGCCGAAGCGCTGGTGCAGTGGGCGATCAGCTACACCGCGACCGGCCCGGTCGCGGGTGGTGGCGCGCTGCCGTCGCGCTCGACGGCGACCTCGATCGCCTACCCGGTGAGCGAGGCGCGCGCGTTCCTCACCGCGGGGAGCGGGCAGTGATGCGGCTCCTGCTCGCTGTTGTGTTCGCTGCTGGCGTCGCGTGCGTGTGGTTCGGCGCGGTGCTCGACGTGCGGCCCTCGCTACCGACGCCGCCCGCGCGCATGGTCGCGCTGCTCGACGCCGCTGGCATCGAGGTCCCCGCGTATGCGTTCGTGGCGGCGATCGTTGCCTGTGGGCTCGTGGTTGGGCTTTTGGCGTGGTGGATCGTGGAAGTCCCGGCGGTGACGGTCGCCGGAGTGATCGGCGGAGTGTGCGCGCCGGTCGCGTGGGCACGCACGCGGCGCGAGCGCAGGACACGCGAACGGGAGCGTGCGTGGCCGGCGGTGCTCGCGCAACTCGCCGATGCGCTTGAGGCCGGGCTTGCGTGGCCGGCTGCCGTGACGCTCGTGGCGGAATCGGGGCCGGCGGCGCTGCGCGGGGATTGGGCGGCGTTCACCGCCAGGCTGCGAGGCGCAGACCTCGACAGCGCGCTTGAGGGACTGCGAGGCGCGGGGGAGCGCACCGCGGATTCTGTGGTGCTGCTCTTGCGCGCGGCGCTTGTGGAGCTGCCCGCGGGCGGTCTTGCGCCTGTGCTGCGCGAGCTTTCGGGGGTGTTGGGCGAACGCCTTGAGGCGCGGGAGAAGGCGCGCTCGCGCGCGAGTTCGATGCACGTCGAAGCGACAATCTTGGCGCTCAGCCCGATCGTGATTCTGCTGTTGATCGGCGCCGCCTCGCCGGGCTACCTGGACGCCTACCGCACCGCGGGCGGCACGGTCGTCGCGCTCATCGGCGGCGGGCTGATCTTCGGCTGCTACCTGCTGATGCGGAAGCTCGGCCGGGTGCCCGAGCCGCGCCGCACGATCACCGGGGGCCGGTCGTGAACGTGACACTCGCGCTCTGCTCACTGTGCCTGGTGGTGGGCGGCCTGTTGATCTACGCGCATGTCCTTTCGCAGCGGCGCCCGTCGCTGGCGGTGCGGCTGGCGCGCGCCCGCGGCGAACGGCCTGCCGTCGCTGAGAACCCGCTCGCGGCGAGCGTGCCCGGATGGGCGCGCACTTGGAGTGAGCGAGCCAGGGTGTTCTATGGGGCCCAGCTGCTCCAAGCGGGTCGCAGTGAAACAGCGGAGCAGCTGATCCTCAAGAAGCTGCTGCTCGCGTTCGCCGTCCCATTCGTGCCGCTGCTGCCCTACGCGGCTGCGGTACAGCACGCGCCCCCGGTGGTGCTCGTCTTCGTGCTCGCGGTGGCCGGGTTCTTCGTGCCCGATCTCGTTTTGCGCTCGGAGGCGCGGCAGCGGCGCGAGGCGCTGTTCTTGGATTTGCCGGAAGCGGTGTCGGTGATGGCGCTCTCGCTGCGCGCCGGGCAGTCGCTCAGGCAGGCGCTTGAGCTTGCGGCCCGCGACTGCCAGGGACCGCTCGGGGACGAGCTGACCCGTGCGCTGTCGCTCGCGCGCCGCGACCGCAGGCTCGGGGAGCGTGAAGCGCTAACGGTCATCGCCAGGGACGCAGGCGAGCCGGCGCTGCTGCGGTTCGCAGAACTGCTCGCGGCGAAGGAGAGCCCATATGTGGATTTCCTGCGCGGCCAGGCGCGGGAGATGCGCGCCGAGCAGAACCGCTACCTGGAACGCGCCGCCGACCGCGCATACCTGTCGATGCACGCGCCGCTGATCCCGCTGCTGGCAGTGCTCGTGCTGCTCGTTTCCTACGGCTTCTTTCACTTCCTCACCCAAACCATCTAAATGAACAAGGAGGTGAACAGCTATGGGCATCCTCGACGCGATCTGGTTCCGTCTCCTTGCAGCGGCCATCCGTGTGCGCGATGAGGAGCGCGGCGACAGCATGGTCAACTGGGTCGTCATGGCGATCGGGCTCGCCGTCGCTGCCGCAGCGATCGTGACGATAGTCCGCCCGGCGCTCGAAACCGCGGCGAACAAGATCGTCAGCGTCCTATCCGGCGCCTGACCACCGAGAAGGGACTCGTGTTGAAGCGTCTACGCAAACGCCTTGCGTGTGAGCGAGGGGACTCGCTCGTCTCCGGGCTTATCACGCTCGGGCTGGTGCTGTTCACGATCGCGCTCGCCATACAGCTACTCGCCTACGCGCACGCGCGCAACGTCGCGCAGGCAGCCGCCCAAGAAGGCGCAGAGACAGCCGCATCCGAAGGCAACGGCGCGGGCATCGCCAGAGCCAATGCGATCCTCGGCGCGGCAGGGGGAGCCGGCGCCGGGCTTCACCCCTCGACGCAGAGCAGCACGAGCCTCATCACGGTCACGGTCGCCGGCTCGGCGCCGCATGTCTTCCCCGGCGTTGACCTGATGCTCCCCGCCATCAGCGCGCACGCGAGCGTCCCGACCGAGCGCTACCCGGCCGACGAAACACGTCAATGACCATCCAAACACTGAAAACCAAGCTGGCGAGCGAGCGTGGGGAAGCGGCGATGGTCAGTGGCCTTCTGCTGCTGGCGGGGGTGCTGATCCCGCTCATGTTCCTCATCGGCCTGTACGCGAGGATCGAGCTTGCGCAGGTGGACTCCCAACAAGCCGCCCGCGACGCGGTGCGCTCAGCCGTACAAGCATCCGACGCGAGCGCGGCGAACACGGTCGCCTCCGAAGCGATCGCCCGCGAACGCGCCGCCTCCGGTATGCCGCTCTCGCTGAGTCTCACAGGCACGTTCGGCCGCGGGCAGGTGATGAGCGCGCAGGTCAGCGCGCGAGTCCCGATCGGGACGCTGCCCTTCCTCGGGCACTTCGGGACGATCACAGTCCACGGCCGCGCGAGCGCCCCCGTGGGCCAGTATCGAAGCCTGCTCGAAGGAACCCCGCCATGAGCCGGCTGCGAGCACGCCTGGAGTGCGAGCAGGGCTCGGTGCTCATCACCGGCCTGTTGCTCTCGATCGCGCTGATAATGGTGATCGGCTTCGCGGTCGATGTCGGCCATGCCTTCCTCGTCAAGCGCCAGCTCGCCTCGATCGCCGACGACGCCGCGCTGTCGGGCAGCCAGGCGATCAACGTGCAAGCCCTCCACGAAGGCCACCTGCAACTGAGCCCCGGCCAGGCGGACAGCGAAGCGCAGCACACGATCGCGGCCAACCCCTCCGTCACCGGCCAGGTGAACGCGACGACTGGGAGCGTGACCGTGACCGTCACCCGCCACGTGCCCACGATCCTGCTTGGCATCGTTGGACTGCGCTCTCTCACGATCGACGCGCACGCGACCGCTGCACCCCGCGCACCATGAGACGCACCACCGTCATCTGCGCGAGTACCGGAGCCGTGGCTCTGCTTGCGGCCGGTTCAAGGCTCACGCACGCACCGCTCACGATGGCGCGCCTGCTGGTCCTCGGCGGCGCGCTCGGCGTCCTGGTGCTCTACGACATACGCGAGCACCGCATCCCCAACCGCATCGTGCTCCCCGCCGCCGCCGTGTGCGCCGTGCTGTCGTTCGCCGAAGGAGTCCACGCAAGCACGCAGCTACTCGTCGGCGCCGGTCTCGTCCTCGGCCTGCTGTGCGTCAGTCTCGCCGCGCCGGCAGTGCTCGGCATGGGCGATGTGAAGCTCGCGCTGCTGATCGTGTGCGCGCTGGACGCTTTCGCCGTCCTCGCGCTGGCGCTCACGTTCGAGGTCTACATGATGGTCGCCCTGGTCCTGCTGTTCGAGCGCGGGCGCGCCGCGCTGAAAATGTCGCTGCCACTCGCGCCGATCACCGCCGCCGGCTGCCTCATCGCCCTGCTGCTATGAGACGCCACCCGCTCATCACGCGCATTGGCGCCGCTGGTGGCGCCGTCCTCGCCGTCGCGGCGCTGGTGCTTCTCTGGCAGTTCAGGCCGGGGCTGCCACACATCAGCTCTCCCGGCGCGCCGTTCACGAGCGAACTTGCCGAGCAGGGCTTGATCTTTGTCATATGGCTGCTCAGCCTCTACATCGCGTTCTCGGTGTTTGTCCACGCCGCGCACGCCGTCATCCACCCGCCACGCCGCACGACGATCCTGCCGGGCGTTATCCCCAGCCCGCCGCTGCCACGCCCGCGCGCCGCGGCGCCCCGCACAGCGCGCCCCAAGTTCGCGCTCACGCTCGCCGCAAGTCCTGAACCGAGCAGCGCCGACACGCCCGCCGCATCTACAGCACCGGCACCAACAGCGGCAGCCACGGCGACGCTCGCAGCGGTCGAGCAACGGCCGGCGCTCTCGATCTCGCTCCTCGGCCCGCTGCGGATCGACGGCGCCGACCAGTCGCCCAAGCGCGTGCCGACCCGCGAGCTGATCGCCTACCTCGCGCTGCACCCACACGGCGCAAGCCGCGACGAGCTGATCGAGGCGCTATGGCCCGCACAAGACCCCAAGAAGACACGGCGTCGCCTCTGGGACCTGGCGACCGACGCGCGCGCCACGCTCGGCGACGCGCTCATCCACGAAGGCGAGCGTTACCGGCTCGACCGCGCCAAGGTCCGCATCGACCTCGACCAACTAGACCAGCTGCTCACCAGCACCGACGCCGACAACGAGCCCAACCTCGAAGCGGCTCTCGCGCTATGGCGCGGCGAACCGCTCGAAGGCGCCGACTACATCTGGGCCGAGGGTGACATCCACCGGCTACGTGCGACCCTGCTCGGCCTGCTTGAGCGTGCCGGCCACGCACGCCTGGAGCACGGCGACGCCCGCGGCGCCCTCCAGATGGCAGAGCAGGCCATCGCGCTCGATCAGTTCCACGAGGCCTCCTGGCGCCTGGCGCTACAGGCCGAACACGCGCTCGGGATGCGCGAGTCGATCACGTGCCGCTACGACGAGCTTGCCCACGCTTTGGATCAGGAGCTTGGACTCCAGCCAACACGCGAGACGCGGATCATGTACCGGCAGCTACTTGGGCAGGGGTAGTCAGCGCAGGTAGCGAGCTTCCTGTAGCGTTGGGTCCGCAATGATCTCTTCGTGGCGTCAGAAGTCCGACGGGAGGTAAGAGACCCTTGCCGCGAGACGCGAAGTTCAAGTTCGCCAATTACGACGGCGGCCTGCCGAGCCATCCGAAGCCCGAGCCAAGCGGCACGTTGGCCCTGACGGCGAACGGCAGGTGGGAGCTGCATTACGCCGGCGGGTTCGGGCGTCGGGACCGGTGGATTTACGGGGGCATTCAGCGCTACCCGTTCACGATCACCGAGACTTCCCCATCGTCGTGCCACGTGACCATGCACGACACTCAGAACCCCGAGGTTGCAGCCAGCTTCGACCTTCCCGATACTTCGGTGGCTGCGTTGGAGGAGGCATTGGCCGGGCAGGTGCGCACGGTCGCCGCCACCAGCGAGCTGCGGGCGAAGATTCAATCCGGCTCGTGGTGGCTTGCGTCCGATGCCTTTCGTGGACTTGGGTTGACAGGCAGGTTCAGCGCGGGGGAAACCCGATACCTCGGTGGCTGGTCCGGTTACGCGAAGACCCACACGGCGAACACGAACAACTATGTCAACCTCGACAAGAATGGCATCTCATACAAAGCGTTTAAGACGCTCTTTACCATCCCGTGGGAGCAAGTTGTTGACCTCCATGTTGAAGGTCCTGAGAGCGCCGCAAAACGTGTGACGGTTGGCCGCGCTCTGGCACTCGGAGTCTTCGCTCTTGCGGCAAAGAAGACGGAAAAGTCGGCCATCCTCGTCGTCCAGCTTCGGTCGGGCGAGGAGGCGATCTTCGATACGCGGAAGTTCACGGCCGGAGAACTTCGCGGCAAGCTGGCGCCGATCACCAGTCACCTCCGCAGGGCAAATGCCCCGTCCTCGCTAACACCTCCTGAGGCTACTTCCCCGCCCTCCGCCGCTCCGTCCTCGAACGGACCGCCCACCGCGGCAGCCGTGTCGGTGGCAGATGAGTTGAAGAAGTTGGCCGAGCTAAAGGACGCGGGCCTGCTCACCGAAGAGGAGTTCGCCGGGCAAAAGGCAAAGCTACTAGACCACTGAGGGTCGTTCGTCGCGCCATCCGCTCGTTCTATGTCGGGGCATAAGGAGCCGTCGGATCGACACTAGGAACTGTACTTCTTAACGCGGTCGAACCATCCGCGTACCAGCGCAAGCTCCCGCTCTAGCTCGCTAGGCTCGGGTGCCACATAATTTGTTGCTTGACTCTTGTCGTGACGACGCACCCACGCCGAGCAGCGCTCATAGCTCTGTTGAAACTCTTGGTTGTCAGCATCGGTAATACGTGCTAGCACCTTGAACATCTTAGGTTGGACATGTGATGTTCCAGGGTCTACCAGCGGATACACAATCTCAAGACGGATAAGGCGCTCCCAGGTCTCCGAAAGCTTGCCTGCCCACTCCGCGCATTCCTTCTCATATTCGTCTTGAGTCCACCGAGGCCGTCCCTTCTTTAGCGTGGCGAGCAACTGCTCAAGCTCGTTGAAGCGCCGACCGACATCCTTGGCCTTCCACGGGTGCTTGTTATTGGTAACGCCGGGGGTCCTGTCGCCTCGTCGTTCGATACAGCGCTCTGTGAGCCCGATCTGACCTTTTGCAGCAGCTATTGCGAGGTCCCCCACAAATGTCAGATCATGGGTAAAAACGATCACCTGTCGATCGGCCGCCAGCTCGGCAAGCCGATTTGCCACACGTGATCGCCGTATGTGGTCCAGCGAAGTCACAGGATCATCGAGCACTAGGGCGGACTTACCGTTGTCGAAGTGGGCCTCGGTAAAGAACCCGGCGAGTCCTAGCGCGGTCTGCTCGCCCTCACTGAGGACTTGCTCGACGGGGCGTGCCGTCTTTGCTCCGAGGAGGGCTGGCCGGTGTCGGAGCTTGCCCTTCTGTCCGCCGGTCTTCTTTAGTTCTATCCGTTCGAGATAAAGGCGATCGGACTCTCGGATAAACCTGTCTCTAACAACGGTCGTTACATGGGCCTCGGCAAGTTCAGTGGACTTTCGCGTTATCCCGGTCGTATCCACAAGGCGCTTTGCGCCTTCAAGCTTTGTTTTCTCGGCTAGCCTCGTGATCTCTGCTTCAACGTCTCCGCGATGCTTGCCCAGGGTGATACGGCCTTCTAGGTGCTCCTTAGCTTTTACGGCAGAGGCGAGGTTCAGTTGGAACTGAGCAGCATCTATTGAGGCCGCTTTCTGTTGCAAGTCAGTGGAGATTGTTTGTAGATCCTGCTTTACAGAGGCATTCAGTTCACTGATAGCCGACCCATTGTCCTCAAAAGAGGCCAACAGTGTCGTCTTGCGTCTGTCAGCGGCCTGGAGCCATGTGCTCACCTTCTCTGTGATCGCTGGGTCATAACCCTTAAGCTCGACAAGTTCGGCCGCGATTTGCGGGGGAGTGGGATCGAGTGCCCTGAGGCTTTCTACTTTCTGATTGAGGTCAACCTCGGCCGCTGTGGCCTGCTGCGCAGTCGTGTCGCGCATGAATGAGTCAAACCGTTCTAGGCGATCTTTAGCGTCGGGCGAAAGCTCCTGATGGCATAGGACGCAACGTGCATCCTCCCCTGTATACGGGAAGCCCTCATCTCTATATGCCTCGACTTCGGAGAACTTCCGGGCTCCATCCCATAGCGCCCGCCAAGTTTGAGAGCCTATTCCAGCGACCGACTCACTGTCGAATGACCGTGACGAAGCGATAGTCGCGGCGGCGCGTAGCTCAATCGCTTTCTTGTGGGCCGCCTGTGTGCCAGCAATTTCTTCATCGCTGAGCTTCTGCTCGACCGTAGAGACGTGCGAGCAAATCGTGGCGACTTGGTGAGCGAGTTTGTTGAGCCGGTCACGCTCTTTCGACGGATCGGTCGCCCGGAGGCGTGCCTCCTCTTGGATTAGTGCCCCGAGTTTGTCGCCCCCGTCTTCGGATACTTCGCAAGCGCGGTCAATGTCGGTATTAGTTGTCGTACCGGATAGTTTTTTGACGAAAGCTGCTGCATCGCTCTCGGACGGTAGAGACGGCATATCGCCCCGCGCGAGATTATTTTCGCGTAGTTCGTCGTCTAGGACTTTGCGTACCTCGTCACACAAACTGATAAGTCCGTCGAGCAAAGCCAAGGCGGATGGGCGATAGGTCAGCTCGGACTCGCCTCCAATGTACTCGTCACCGCAGGCCTCGTCGTAGAAGCTGATGGCGCGAAGCTCATCACTTATAGAGTCAGGCCATGTTGCGGTCTTTGTGTTACCACCCATCGAAAAGACGATCTCCGCCTTTTGTGGTTGATTCGCTGTTTCGGCGAACACGTTGGCGTGGACTGGCTCATGATGACGGGCACCGACGACTGACTTGATTAGACGTGCATACCCAGACTTTCCGCTTCCGTTGTCGCCGTAAATCACCGTCAGGCCAGCGTCTGAGAATGTCAGCTCTTGCGCATCGAGCAGTGCGTTTACATTCGTTGTGTCCCTAACAGCGGCGAGGTTGACCGCGGTGCCGACAGTCTGGCCGCCTGAGATTTCTCCCGCCTTCAACGGCGTCGCAGAGGTGCTGGTGCCGTCTCGGAGCTGGTGAGCGATGGCGGTGATCTCTTTTTGGTCGAAAGAGTGGCCTTCCGCAAGTTCCTTGAGTGCCTGCTGCTGCCAGGCTGGTCGGCTCCTGGCCCACGTTGCGATGTCCTCCTCAATGCCCACCGACTAATGACCTCCGGCTCGGGTCGTTCCAAGGCTCTGAATGTATTTGCTTGCAGCAGCAGCCTACAGGTAGTCGGGAGCCTGGCGCGGGCCCGTTTCGGCGCGTCTTTCTTGGCCGGCGATTCTCTGTCTGCCAAGCTCTGTCAGAGCGTCATTATGCGGTCGAAGTAGGCGGCGACCTCGGAGGCGATGGCTCGGCCGCCGCGGCGTTCGATGAGACCGGCGGCGTCGAGGCGGTCCAGTGCGTCGGTGATGGCGAGGAGCTTCTGCTGTGTCTCCTTGGCGCCGAAGGCCTCGTATAGCTCGTCCTCGGAGATTGGGCGCTTACCCTCGTTGGCACGTACCAGCAGCGATTCGAGGACGGCTTTGTCGTGGTGGCGCTCCTCGGCTGAGGCTGGGTCGTCGCCTTGGGTGATCTCGTGGAAGCGCACGGCTGAGCGCGTTGCGGTCGCAAGATCGTTCCAGCGGTGGACGAGCCCGCCGACGCGGAGGCGTTTGAGGCTGGCGGGGACGTGGCCGGGCGCGGTGATCTCGCGGGCGATCTCGGCTTCGGACCACGGCCGCTGTTTGTCGTCATCGAGGAGGAGTCCGAGGATGGCGCGGTCGATGAAGGCGTGCGCTTCGGATTCGGTTGAGCTACGTTGGTCGAGCATGGGAGCGTTTACCTCCTGTGTCACGGTCTCGGGCGGGGCTCCAATCCCCGCGCCGAGGCCATCTGGCGATGGCTGACTCTCAGCTCTACAGCGCGCCTACGGAGTTGTGGGGGCAGGACACGAAGCTGTGACGTGGATGGCGCGATCGTGCGACGCCGATCGCGGAGTGCAGACGAGAGCGTCGGGGGAGAGGCGGTAGCCGACGCCGCGAATGGCTGTCACCCATCCTTCGGCGCCTGCGTGGGCGAGCTTGCAGCGCAACCGTGAGGCGTGCGAGTCCAGCGTCCTCGTCACGATTCCCGAGCCGATACCCCACACGGCCCGCAGCAGCTCGTCCTTTGTGTAGACGCGGATGGGGTCGCTCGCAAGATGCAGGAGCAGCGCGTACTCCAACCGGCGCAGACCGACGGGGGTCGCTCCGATCGTGACCTCGTGCGCGGCGGTGTCGATCCGAAGCTCGCGGTACTCGATCACGCCGGGCGTCTCGATGAGGTCACGGCATGTGAGCGCCTGCACGCGGGCACGAAACTCGGGGTACGCGAATGGGCTGCGGATCACGTCATCGGCACCGGCTTGGAATCCGCGTAGCACGTCCCCAAGGTCGCCGTTGGGGCTCATCCATAGTGCGCGCAAGCGCGGGCTGGCCTCGGGCGTGAACTCCCCCGCCCGCAACCGGCGTAGCACGTCAAGGCCCGAGCCGCGATCGGTCGCGCGGCCGAAGATGACGAGCGCGATCTCGCGCGCGTTACAAGCGGCGCGCATCATGGCGGGGTCGCTGGCGCGGTGCACCTCGTATCCGTCGAGCGCCAGCTCGTCGGCCAGCGCGAGATTCGTGTGCTCCTCGCCGTAGAGCAGCAGCGCGGGCGCGCTCGTGGTCGAGTCTCCACCCGATGTTCGGGGCTCGGCGCTCATCTGACCTCCTTTCGGCGCACCGAGAACCGCCAGCGAGCACGACCAGCTATCCGCAGAGAGCTACGGTGGGGCGTGGCATCGAAGGTTGGTGCTTCGGTGCTACTGGCCGGGCGGGGTGTCGCAAGCATCCCGCTCGGCCGCATCGGTTTTCGCTTGTTGGCGCGATCAGAGCAGAGCCCGCGGCGGAAAAACTCCGCACCTTTGTCGATCCTCCCCGCGCGACGATCCTAGACTCGCAAGCGTGACTGCCTCGATCCTTGACCAACTCCAACAACCGGACGAGATGACGCTCGCCTTCAACCCCCTCGGGCTTGGAGGACGCCTGGCGCCCGCAGACGCCGCGAGCTTCCAGGCGGCGAGCATTGCCCAGGCTGTGTTGGCCGAGGACGTGCCGGAGGACGTGCGCAACAACTTCGAGCGAGCGCGAAAGCTGCATCTACATGGAGTCCTGGAGTACGAGTTCTTCACCGCCGCATTCGACTACGCGCTGCTCGTTCTTGAGGGCGCGCTCAGGGCGCGCTTCCTCACCTACTACGACGATGGCATTCCCCTGCTGCTGCGTGGAGGGATCGAGGAACTGCTGCAAGCTAAGACATTCGATGACATCCGCGATGTGCGCGGTGCCAAGCTACGCGAGGCGGACGGCGCTCTCCACCGGCTGCCACTGGGGGCAGACGATCTCCTGGAGTGGGCTCGACGCGAGCGCCTGCTCGTGGGCACACGATCACGTCGCGTTGACCGTGATCTCTCATGGCTGCGGAATCATGCTGCGCATCCGGTGGGGCACACGGTCTGTATGCCTCCCGACTCGGCAAGGATGCTGTGCAATGTCGCCGAGACGATCAATCGCCTGTGGGGTCACGACTCTCCCGGCGGTCGTCTGTTCCCGGCGCCGGTGACGCGCCAGGTGAAGGTTGCAGCGATCGCGCCGAAGGGCAGCGTGCAAGAACCGCGTCTCGATCAGGTTTGCGAAGCCACGGAGCGCGAGCGGGAGTGGCGCTACGTCGTCGTCCTGGCCGCAGAGGATGAGCCCGTGATCGGCGTCAGAGCCCACGCCGCTGGCTTGGTTCATCGGCCCGGCTTCCAGACGACGGAGTTCCCCTGCGAACAGCTCTGGGAGGGCGACTGGAACGCCCTCATGGCGGAAATCGACCGGGGGGCGTTCGCCGGCGTCGAAGACACGGTGCCGCACCTAGATCGCCTTTTCTTCATCCGCGCACGGAAGGACCGCCCTGAGGACGCTCGTTCGCCGGCCGACCTGCTCGCACTTCAGGCAGCGCCGAAAGGACTCTGGTATGCGGTGATCGCAGACTCGCCGATCGACGCTTGGGTGCATGTCCGAGACCACGAGCCCCACATCGCCAATGGCCGTGACGTTTGCCCCGAGTGCTTCGCGCAGATCAAGGCGCGCCGTGCAGCCGGCTCAGACATGATGGCGCTCGCGCGAACGATCTCAGACGGACCTCTGAAGTTGCCTGGGACGACTACGGCTTGCGGCGGGCGAAACGCAGGTAGCTGGTCCGGCGAGGCTCCAAACTAGATTGGCGCGTCGGCACCGCCTGGCGACCCCAGCGGCGCCCCCGCTGCTCCGCTTTGTCGGTGGCTCTACAGCGAGGAGATGCCCTGATGTCCGTATGGGCCACGATGCTTTGCAGTCGTGTTCGACGAGCATCTGAATCGCCAGCATCGGCTGACGTATTTCGTACGCGGCCCCGAGTGGGCGTTCGCCATCCCCCAAGGCGACCTCGATGCGCTTGAGACCGTGATGCAGGGCTGCTCGACCTTCTGGTACGGCGCCGGGAGCCTGCTCGTGCCTGTCCGTGCCGATGGCCGCATTCCTTCCACGATCAAGCTGCTCTTGCGGACGCGGCCCGTCGATACCTGCTACATGCACGAGCGGCTTGGGGAAAAGGCACGCGCGGCAGTGCAGCAGCTCACCAGGGCGGTCCCGTTCAGGGACGGATTCGATCGGAACGAGATGCACACACTCCATCTCGTGGACTCGCAGTATGCGAAGCCTCAATCAGAGCGTACGGAGCTGCCGGTGCTGGAGCTGCCGCGCTTCGCCACCGCCGGCCTTCGTAGAGCCGCGACCGCCATCTGGGGTCACATTCAAGACGAGGACGAGCCCCACTGGGCGGAGCGCTACAAGGTCGTGGTCCGCGAGGACGAGGATGCCCACGGCGCGCTGGTTCGCGGCCAGGTCGATGGGTCAGGCGTGTCCCCACTGCGCCTGACCGCTCGCTACATGGATGTTGTGCGCCAAGTCAACCCAATCGACCGACCGTATATCTGGGTGATCGCGCGCCCCACCTTCGACAACCTAGTCAACTTTTGGAACTTCCGGGCTCGCGCTCTCGCACGGGCCAACGGAGCACCTGTCATCGGCCTGACGCGCGAGTCACTGCGCCACCCCGACCAGCTCGCGGCACTTACAAGATGGCTACTCCAACTCCCATCAACACGAGAGACCCCGGACATACTCGTCGCCTGTTCATCTGACCTGCAGGACGAGGCACGGGCAGCGCTATCGGCGCTGCCGTTTGCCGAGGACACGGGCGACAGTCTCCAACAGCAAATCGGCGAAGGGTTTGAGCCGAATACCCCGCCAACCTTCCTCTTTGCTCGCCCGCTGCTAGGCGGACCCTTCACCCGCGGTAAGGCCGCCGGCGCGCTGGTTGCGTTCACAGACGGACAATCATCGCTCTCACTGCCAGCACCGGAGGGCTTCGCAGTACGAAGCTTTCGCCATGTAAGGCTCATCTTCCCGAACCTGCCTCTGCCGCTTCCCCTCACAACGAGCGGCGCCGGTCTTGTGCATAAAGACGGCACTCCGCATGATGGCGTGATGCTGCTGACAATGGCGTCGGAGCAATGGAACTTCGACATTCGACTCCCCACAGCCGGCGAAGCGCTCAGCGCCTGGGTCGGAGATCACGGCTTCCAGTTCAAGCGTACGCAGGACGGGCGCGATGCCGATGCGCTCCTCACGAGACTCGGCACACTCGATGCGCTGGATGTCCTGGCTGACCAAAAGCGCGTCGCCGTGCTCGATGCACTCTCTCCACGGAACCGCGACAAGCTCGCCGCTGCGATTGTCGCCGAGGCCAAGGGCGAAGCCGGCGTCGAACTCGATCCAGAGGCACTCATCGAGAAGCTCGCCGATATCGGACTATTCCTAGAGATCGAGACACGGACAGCCAGCGAGATCGCCTCCACCATAGGTCCGGGTAATCGCAAGCCGGATGTCTTGGCGCTCTTGCCTGCTCTTGTCGAGGCTGGTTTCGTTCGTCGTGCCCGCGAGGTTCGATGCCCCCGCTGTCGCTTTCGCATGTACCTAGACCTATCCGAACTGCACGAGCGAGTGCAGTGTCGCGCCTGCGCTCAGGAGGTTGTGCTGCCGGTCGTGGACGAGTCGGGCAAGAAGGAGCCAGATTTCTTCTATCGACTCGACGGGCTCATGGCTCGCATCATGGATCAGGACATCCTGCCCGTCCTGCTGACAATGCGCGCGCTGCGGTCACCAGCGCAAACCGGGCAGCTATTTTTTGCTTGGCCGGGCGTCGAGGTCTGGAAAGACGCTAGCCGGAAGTTCGACATCGACCTAGTGGTGTCGCGCGGCACGAATATGGACGGCATCAGCAATGCCTGGTGCATCGAGGTAAAGAAGACTGCCGAAAGCTTGGGCGAGAAGCAGCTAGCCCGGCTGCTAGAGGCGGCCGACCAACTTGAAGCCCGTCCCGGCATAGCGGCCACGCAGGGTGAGTTCCCCGAGGAGCTGTCGCGCCGGGTTATCGAAGCCGGCGGGACCGTACTGACCGCCCAGCAGCTCTTTCCGAGTGACACTGGGAGTAGCGGAGATGTTCTGAGGACACAAACGGCCGGTGCCACCCGGACGGCGCTCGTCGCCACGCAAACCAACGTTCGCTAACCCCTACCCTGTCTGTAATGACCGACTTCCGTGAGTACGAGAACGGCGTAGCGGACATCCTGAGCTTCCTTTTGGGGGATGCCGCAACGGTGGAACGTAACGTCCATGTTTCCCCTCGCCGCGGCCAGCGTAGACGACAGGTTGACGTACTCGTCCGCGGTCGCGTGTTCGGGCTCGATGACGTTACTCTCGCGGTTGATTGCAAGGTCTGGGCACGGCGGGTCGCCATTGGAGATATCGACAGGTTTCTAGGCTTCCTCGATGATGTAGGCGCCGATCTCGGGCTCCTGGTATCGGCGTCGGGCTACAGCGCCGCCGCGCAGTCGAGGCTTGAGAATGAGCGGGGGGCTTGGGCGAAGCTGCTGACCCTCAATGAGCTGAGCGCATGGAGTCCTCGCGGAACAAGAAGCGTGTCGTTTCGTCTCAACGCCGCGCAGGCAGGGCGCGCCGCCGAAGCGCTTCGCGCGAAGGGACTGCGGGTCCGGCCCGATCCTGAGCTGAACCGTTCCGACGACGAGATCGTCCTTACTGCATTTGGTCATTTCGGTAGCGACCCGACGAAGGATGAGCTGGCACCACGCGCCCAGGCAGCACTCGCGGCGGTCGGACTCTCGCCGGAAATGGCGTCTGCCGGCGTGACGATCAGCGGCGGTACACCGGCGCATCGCTGGCTTGAGGTGACCGGCCCCGGCGGTGGACACCTGGGTCTCAAGGTGCTAGCCGGGACCGAGGACGAGGCCGAGCAGGAACTGACGCAAGTCGCCGAGACGCTTGGCCTCCCGCGTGCGCTGCTCGGTGTCGAGAGACCGCCGGGATGGCCGGTCAAGGGGTTGTTTGGGCTCCCTGAGGGGTCAGCACGTAGTTAGAACCGGACCTGTGCGGCACCCCACCAACCGAGAGCTTGCGTAGAGAGGCGCGGCTCGTCTTGAGCCGGGAATCGGACCATTCAGGGGAGAAGTTTGCCGAGGTATGCAATTGCACCAGCGGCCGCTGCAACTACAGCCTCTGCCTCAGCAACCGACACGTTATGGGGAATTGCGCCAGCACCGTGCCCAGCGGTCTTGTTACGTGGCTGGGCGGATGCAAGCAAGGTGCGTTCCATGTACGGTGGCACCAGCCCCGCGTCCTTCAGGTGTCCAAAGAGCTTTTGAGCAGTGTCGTGCGCCTTGTCATACGTGGTCCCGTGCTCATCGAGGAGCACCTTCATCGCGCTCTCGACGGCGCAGCCCGCCTCATATACGGCCTGCTTTCGAGCCACCTGCGTCCCGGCACGAAGCTCGCTGCGAGCCGACTCGAACTCGCTGCGCACGCCGCCTGCAAACCTGCGGTCATCAAGGACGGTTAGCGCGGGACGAAGCATTTCGCGTTCCACAAGCTGCTCCCCGACCCACTGGAACCCATTGCCACCAAATACCCACGGCGCACCCCGCGAACGACATATCTTTGTGATCCGTTCGCCCGCAGTCTGAGGCTGAACGGACCGGCTGACGGCTTCCTCGACAGCGAGCCGAAAGTCTGGCTCGGGCATCATCATTAGGAGAACATGCGCCCCCACCTCATGGGGAGTAGCGCGGCGGGCGCGTGTGCCGAAGGCCAGCGGGAACTCTGCATCGACTTCCGCACTACTGACGGCCTGCTGGCATCTATATCCCACCGCCTCGCCCCACACTTGCCCAAGGGCGGCGTAGTAGTCGGTTCGGCTTCCGTAGCGATCGGCGAATAGGGCTTCGACGACGTCAATCGGGTCGAAGCCGCTCGTGGCGAGAACGCCCAAGATCAGCGTGCGAGCACCAGAGTCGAGGCCCGTCGCCGGACGCTGTGTCGCTGTGTCGAGCATCGTCATAGCTCCTCAGCTAAGCAGACAGCCCCCTGCCTTCGACGCCGATGTCGCCCGGCTGCATCCACTTCTACGCCAAAGGCGCTCAAGAGCACTTCAAGGGTTGAGGCCGAGCCCTCCGTCGTCCGGGGTAACGCCGTCCGGCTTCGATCGCTTCAAGCTCCCCCCGCCTGATGCCCGCGGCGCAGGCAAGCTCGGCGGAGGTCATACCTCGCTCCTCGCGTAGCTGGCGGATCGCGCGACCGAGCGCGAGCAGCAGCTTTCGGTCTTCCTCGGACGGCACAGGCCTGTTCATCGCTGCAACTAGCCTCTGAAGCTGCGGATTCTCCTCAGCCGCCTGCTCGTTCTCATCGACTGTCCTCGGCGCGCTCATACGGTGCTCCCTTCGGCTTGGGCTATGAGGTCAGCAAGCCGGCCGATGCGCGCCTTCGCTCGCGCGCGATCCTCCTCGCTGACTTCCGGGTCTTCCTCGACGCTGTGCTCGGATGCGATGCGCGTCAGCAGCGCTCGAAGCAGCGCGTCGTGGTGCTGGCGCACGTCAACCTCGACGGCGGTGGGCGCCTCGATGGGGTCGATCCAGCCGACGACATCGAGCAGCGCCCGCGCGCCCTCCGCGCGCGCTAAACAGCCGGCGACCCCGCCACTGATATCCGCGCGGTAACGGGGCTCGATCAAGCCGCCGGCCTCATCGAGTTGGCCCTGTAGGTCGAAGTAGAGCCCGTCGCGCAGCAGCGGGACAAGCTCCTCGGGGATGACGATGGTCATGGGCTGCTCCGTTCCGGTCGGCCGAAGAAGCCGCCCGGTGTAGCCATGACCGGACCCGCAGCCGCGAGAGCTACGGTGTCGAGCGTGGCATCCGAAGCGTCATCTTCGGTTGTCCACAGGCCGGGCGGGCGCCACTAACGCTCGCCCGGCCACACGATGTCTTTGGGCGGGAGAGCAGAGCAGAGCCCACGCCGAGCCGCAAGAGACAAGTGGCTGCACCGGACCTCTGGGGTACGAGCCCGACCGATCGGCCACATGCGCTGCTCGATCCGATGGCGTCGGTCCTCAGCGGTATCGTGGGGTTCGCAGATATGGCCGGCATCAAATGGAATCCCGACGCACTTGCGAAAGCCGCAAACGCCGCTGTCGCGCAGCGGGCAAGCCAGATGCAGACCCTTCTCGACAGCCTGCACGCCACCGAGCGCGGCAAGGATGTCTCCGCCGTGAAGTCTGTCCTCGCATCGCGCTGGCAGCAGGACTTTGGGGTGACGCCTTCCGACGAGTGGCTGACGGCGTACGCCGAACGACTGGCCGAAGGTCGCCGCATCATCGTCAACCCGCAGACGATCCCGGCGGGCTCGCTCTAGGCGCAGACGCTGGTGCTACGATCCAGGCCAGCCGGGGAAGGCTCGTCCTACCGGCATCGAAAGGTCGCCCATAAGATCGGATCGCTCCCCCGCTATGTCGCTGACGGGGACCTTCGTGGTCCCCGTCAGTGTTTCTGGGGCAAGCGCGGGTCTAGTCGGATCTATTCCCTAGATTAGCGCGTTTGCTGTTCTAGCAAAACGCTCCTACAAGAGAAGTTTCTGCTAGACTTGTGTTTGCTATGCCAGCAAACATGACTCTAGAGAGAACTAATCTGGTCGATGAGGCTGTTGCAAGGCTGCGCGGCATGCTACCCGTGAGTTGGGATGTAGAGCGCTCAACTGGGGCCGCGTTGGCCAGGGGCACGTCGCCGGAGGGATCCGCCTTGGTGGACGACGCTATCGATCTTCGTGCCCGAGAGGGGACGACCGTGACGTTCGTAGTCGAGGCAAAGCGGTCCTTTGACCCCCGCGCCGCTGAGCAGCTGTCCACTGGTGTCCCGCGGATGCTCCGCTCGCTGGCCGCCCGGTTCCCGATTCTTGTTGTTGCTCCGTGGTTGAGCGCTCGAACCCAAGAGCTTCTCGCCAGGGAAGAGATCAACTTCATCGACCTCACGGGGAACGCGTTCATTAGCCTTGAGGACCCTGCCCTGTACATCAGGGCCGCCGGTGCTACCCGCAACCCCGAGCCTCCGCCTCGTGGTCGGGCGACGGTTCGGGGTCCAAAGGCGGCAAGACTGATCCGGCTGCTCGTAGACGTGCGTCCTCCCTATGGCGTAAGCGAGATCGCGGCTGCCACCGAGCTCGCGCCAGGGTATGTCTCGCGCCTGCTCGACGCGCTGGATCGCGCGGCTTTGGTCGAGCGCGCTCGCCGTGGACGCGTCGAGGACGCCGACATTCCAGGGCTGCTACGGCGGTGGGCGGAGTCCTACGACGTCCTGAAGACCAACGACGCGTCCTTTTTCCTGGCGCCGGGTGGAGCGAAGGAGGCACTATCAAGGCTCGCTGAGCTGCCTGACCCCGCGACGGTCACAATTACCGGATCCTTCGCTGCGCTCCGCATCGCCCCGGTGGCGGCGCCCGCCCTGCTGATTGCCTACAGCAGCGACGTCGAGACGGTTGCCGAGGAGCTTGGGCTTCTGCCGGCCGATGAGGGAGCCAACGTCGCCCTGTTGCGAGCGTTCGACCCGATTGTCTGGGATAGGGGTAGCGAGGAGTCAGGCCTTCGCTACGTTGCGCCATCACAGGCCGCCGTCGATTGTCTGACGGGCAACAGTCGCATGCCGGCCGAGGGCGAGGCACTCATCTCGTGGATGAAGGAGAACGAGACACGCTGGCGCCTCTCCTCGATTGAGGATCTTCGAGTCTCCGAAGGCGCCCGGTGAGCGGCGCAAATGATGTCCCGGAGCCACTTGAACTCGACGAGCGATATGTAGTCGCGCGGCGTGTCCTCCTCGACGCCCTGACAGCGTTGGCACCCCACATTGACGCTGTCATCCTCGCTGGCGCGCAAGCCGTCTATCTCCACACAGGACCGCTGATCTCGCTGTCGCTCCTTACACGACAGACGGTGATCTCGTCCTGAACCCCCCGGCTCCTCGAGGACACGCCTGAACTCGAGGCCGCGATGACCGCCGCCGGGTTCTATCTTCAGCCCCAGGAAGGCGGTCACATAGAGCCGGGGATTTGGCTCACCAAAGCGTGGGCAGGAGGCGAGGAGGTCATCATCCCGGTGGACCTCATCGTCCCTGAGGGCGCCGCCTCGGGAGAGGGGAGACGCGCGGCTCGCCTGGGGGTTCACGGCAACCGAGCTGCCCGCCGAGCCGTCGGACTCGAGGCAGCGCTCGCAGACCACAGCACGATGACCATCGCGGCGCTCGATCCGGCAGACGACCGCTCGCTCCAGGCGAAGGTGGCAGGCCCAGCGGCCCTCTTTGTCGCAAAGGCCCACAAGCTCAACGATCGAGCCGAAAGCCCACGTCCAGATCGACTCGACGACAAGGACGCCGCGGACATCGTGCGACTCATGCAGACCACGAACCCAGATGAGATCGCCGCAACGCTCAGCGCTCTCGGCGAAGACGCAATCGCCGGGGGACCCTCAAAGAACGCGCTCACCTACATCGAGCAGCTGTTCGGCCGACGCGGAGCCCTCGGCATCGAGATGTCTGCCCGGGCTCTGCGAACCGCTATGCCAGCAGACCGTGTCGAAGCGCTGTGCACCGCGTATGTGGCGGCTCTCCTCAAATCGTCCCGGGCCCGCTCGAAGTAGCCCAGGTTTGAGGATCTGGGTCGCGCCAACGAGACGAGGCCCTGTGCCTCCTAACTTATGCCCCAGGTTTCTTCGATGCGATGGACGATCGTTGATGGGTGCTTCCATCCTGCGCTAGCTGCGCCGTTGACGGGAACGAGTGCTTCGGACATGAGGCCCTTCGAGCGGAGGGTTTTGTGTGTTCGAGCGCTCGCGCGATGGCCTCAGTGACGGTGGCGCTGAGGGCTATATGGCGCTGGGCCTTGTCGAACTCGACGCGTAGCTCGAACGCCTGGAAGACCAGTCGCTTGATCTCGGGGGTCGCGTCGCAGAGCTGTTGGGTGAGGTCGGGGATTTGCGCCAAGCGCTCGGGGAGGTAGTTGTCTTCGGCCTCGACCTCGCCGGGAGGGATGGCGCTGAGTGCCGCCTGCGCAGTCTGTTTGTCGGCTTTTAGTTCCTCGATCCTGGCCTTCACGATCTCGATATCGACGCCGGCCTCGATTGCCCGGACCTGAGCGGCAAGATTGCGGTCTGCGTCGGCGATCTGTCGGCGCAGGCGAGTGACGAGTAGCTGGCTTGACCTCTTGCGCTCGCTGTTGTGGCCGTTCAGTTGATGTGTGAGCTTCTCAAGGCGCAGCGGACCCCAGACACGTTCCTTGAAGAACTGTTCGACGAGCGGTAGCAGGGTGTCCTCGCGTAGCGAGACCCATTTCTGCCCGGCGTGGATCTCGGTCGCAGCGGTCTCGCCGTAGCTGTTGCTGTAGCCGCAGGCGTGGTAGACGTGGCCCTTGCGTGTCTTGCCTTGCATCGCCAGGGGCTGGTGTCCGGAGACGCAGTAGATCAGTCCCGCGAACATGTAGGGGCTGCCCTTGCCGACTCGGTTCGTGTGCTGCGTGCGAGGGCGTGTCTTGAAGCGTTCTTGGGAGCGATTGAACGTCTCATCAGAGATGACGGCGGCGTGTGCGTCCGGGGAGATCACCCACTCCTCCTCGGCGCGGAGGTGTGGAGTGCCACCGTGCTGACGGGCGGTGGCACAGTCGAGCCGGTTCCAGACCAATCGGCCGGTGTAGACAGGGTTACGAAGCATCGATCGCAGAGTGCTCGTGGCCCAATGCCCGCCCCTGTTACGGGTCTTATCGACGTGGGAGGGCGAGGGTGGTCCCCCTGCCCGATTCAGGTGGCTGGCGATGGCCTTCAGACCCCAGCCCTGGCTGGCGTGCAGATGGAAGATCTCGGTCACCACAGTCGCCTCGTCTGGTTCGGGCAGGAGCTTCACTCGCTGCTTACTGGTGTCACCACGGTGACCCTCCGGGAGAGCCTCGCCTTGACGCCGATAGCCGTAGGGCGCTCGCCCACCCATGCGCCAGCCTTGCTCGATCCCCTCGCGCTGCCCGCGCCGGGTCTCCCGGGCGAGCTTGTCGCGCTCAAACTGGTCCCATAGCTGCTGCATCCCGACGAACATTTGGCCCTCGGGTGTGCTCGTGTCTGCGGCTCCGGTGGCGTAGGCGATGTGTACGCCGACTTTCTTGAGCTCGCGTTCGTAGAGAGCGGCGAGGAATTTGTCGCGGGCCAAGCGTGAGGTCGAATAGCAGAGAACAGCATCGAAGCGCCGGCTCTCGCGGTCGCGTGCCTCGGCCATGAGCGCTGTCCAGCCAGGACGGTCGATCCTGGCGCCCGACGCTTGGTCCTCGAACGAGCACACGATCTCCCCGCCAAGCTCGACCGCCTTGCGCCAATTCGCCTTGTGCTGTGACGGGAAGCTGAGAGCGGGATCCTGCCGATCGGTGGTTGACAAACGTAGGTAATCGACGAAGCGGGTGGGCGGTGTCACTCTCGGTCTCCTCTAGTAGCTAGTCAGACACGAGGGTCACCCTCACAACTCCGGTTCCGCAGACCGGGTTGCTGCTTGACGGCGCCCGGAATCGCGCTATCTGCAGATGCGCCCCGAAAGCGTCCCGTTAGCGATTCGTGGCTGGGATGCTGCGAGAGCGCCGCGTCCCCCAGCTGCTCCGCCGACCGGCACCGCCGTCGGGATCGCTTAGAGCGTCCCGTGGCTCACGAAGTTCTCGTCATCGCGGTGACGAACGGCGAAGCTCGGGGGCACAAGCATGACGCCAATGGGCGCCTGAGTGAACTCAATCGTCTGTGGTTGCCCTTCGGCGGTGATCAAGTTCGACCACACGGCATCATTGGCGGGTTCGTACAGATCGTAGACCGGAAGGCCCGTGAACTCGGCCATGACGGCAGCCAGCTCCCGACCGACGAAACTCCGGTAGGGGCTCTCGGTGGCGGCCGCGGCGGGGCTCTCTCCGATCACCATGGGCACGGTGGCCTCGCTGCCTCCATCGTTCGGTATGGTCAGGTATGCGAAGCGTCGCTTGAACCGTAGTGCGAGGTAGGCGCCGTGCGCCGCAACTTCGTGGAACTGCCACGGGTGGAGTTCCAGCTCTGCGGCGGCCTGTAGGTAGGGATCTGCCTCGCGGTCCATTGCACCCCAGTCGACAAGCGAGGCGATGACGACGGTCGGTCCCATGCGCATCGCGAGAAATGGCCCGCCTTTCAGATCGCGATAGTCGAACCGCTGTCGCTGAGCCTCCGGCACTTGGGCCTTGAAGATCCGCAGTGACCCAGGGGCGCGGGCGAACCGGATCCGTCCTCGAGCGGCCTGCAGCATGTGATGGAGCTCGGAGTGCCTGGCAAGGTACTCGGGCTCAACTATGCGGCCGCCGTCACGGCGTCTCTGATCGAGGGGAAGTGCCAGCTCCTTGAAGCGCAGGCCGTAATAGATCTTGATCATCCACAGGCACAGCGTCGTCTGGTCCAGCGCGGCCACGGCATCTGGGCCTGACCGTACGGCTTTGGTCACCTGGTCCTCGATCTGCTTCAGCCACACGCCGTTGCAGTCTTCACAGCAGGGGATCGTCAGCTGGCGGTAGGAGATGTCGGTGCGGTTCAGGAGCCCCAGCGGCTGATCCCAAAGGTCGTAATCCCGCTGGAGCCAGCGCGGGAAGACGTGCTCCACCGTGCGGTTGTCATCGGTAAGCAGCGCGCTGCACAAGAAGCAGTGGTCATGGTCAAGCGCCATCTCGTGACCAGCTGCGGTGCTCACGCCGTTCCCGCGGCGTTCTGTCGATCGTCGATTGTTCGTTGTAGCTCAGCTGGGTCGGCGGCCTTCCAGCCATTCGGGCAAGACGCACCGATCATCCCGCTGAAGCTGGTTCCTTCGTAGGGCTCGTTCGTTGACTTGTCATGCATGACGTACATGCCGTCTGTCTCGTATAGCACCACCCTGCCGCCTTGCATGCCCACGATCACGTTCTGAGCCCCACGATCGTGCATTTCTGCAAACGGGCATGGCACGCGTGTCGCTGAAAATTCACGAAGCAAAGTAAGAGCCGTCAGCAGCACCTTGCCCACGATCGGCACCGTGTCCACGCCGGGTTGGCTCTGCGTTCCATTGACCACGATCTGACGCGACTCTGCCTGGTAGAGGAAGCTCGCCGGGGCTCTCGGGGCGGCTCCTCGCCCTCCTGGGCCAGCACGCAGGCTGGCCGATCGGAGATCGCATCTGATCTCCGATCGGTACGCGGTCCTGCAGCTGCGCGATGCGCTTCTGGAGGTCCGACCGGCGGTTCAACGCTTCTCCAACAATCAGGGGCACGCCGACTATCGTAGCAGACACTTGTCGTCGGGGTTGTCAGGTCATTATCGGGAAGCCAGCGCCGCATGCGGCGCTGGCCCGACCGGTACATGTACCGGTCGGCCGTGCCGTGCATGCACGGCACGGCGGCAGGGCCACATGTGGCCCTGCCTGGGACGGCCACATGTGGCCGTCCCACGAGGCCGCACATGTGCGGCCTCGCCGACGGCGCATGCGCCGTCGGAACAGCGTCGAAAACCGGCGTGCACTGAGTCCACCCTGATTCCGTCTGCGGTGCCGGTTATGTTTCTTGGTTCGCTTTGATCCACTGGCTCGAGGTCCCAGTCGCAATGTCCACGCCACCAAATCTCAGCGCCACACCCGAGCGACCCATGCTCGACGGGCCGCCGTTGGCCGATGAGCGGCCAACGCCTGAGGAGCAGCTGCCGCCCGCGGCGACGCGGTCCTCGACGCAGGTGGCGGAGCCGGTTCCGCAGGTCGCGTTTCTGGTGTCCCCACGCACCGACGTCTACCAGCCGATCGTGCGCGTGCTCTTCGAGGCCCGCCAGGCCTCGCGCATGGCGCTCACCTCCGCCCAGGTGGCCGAGGAGCTGGAGCGGCGCGAGGGTGTGCGCTTTCACGCGGTCGAGCACCTCGACGCCTACCTGGGGCAGCTCCACCGCTGGCGCGTCGTCGAGCGCGCGGAGCAGCACGCCGTCGAGTACTCCTCGCTGGAGGAGTACTACCGCGGACGCGTCACGTGGGACCTCACCGACGCCGCCGCGCAGGTCAGCCGCTTCCTGGAGACCTTCACCCCCGCCGGCGATCGTCCGGGGTCGCTCGGGCCCGAGCGCCTGCGCCACGTCCACGGCGAGCTCGCCGCGCTCGCGGAGCTGCTTGCGACGCCCGATCCGTCGGCGGGGCGCGCGCTGCAGGCATTCACCAACCTGGGGGCCGCCGTCGACGCGTTGCGCGCTGGCGTGATGGCCTTCATGAGCACGCTCCAGGCGGCGCGCAGCGCGAGCGGCGCCGTCGACGAGACGCTGTTCGTCGCCTACCGCAACGGCGTCATCGAGCACCTCGAGGACTTCCGCGCCGCGCGCCGGCGCTACGCGCGCCCGATCCTCGACTTGATCGAGCGCATCGAGCGGGAGGACGCGCTCGGCAGGCTCGCCGCGCTCGCCGCGAGCGCCGAGGGCGCCTACGACTTCCGTCGCTCCGAACGCGAGGCGCGCGAGGCGCGCGAGCGCGAACTGCTGCTCGTGTGGCGCGGGGTGCGCGAGTGGTTCGTCGGGGGACGCGGCGGCGAGTCGCCCTGGCAGCGGCTCTCCGAGGAGCTGCGCGGGGCGATCGCATGGATTGCCCAGGCCTACCGCCGCCTCACCGAACAGGCGCACTCGCGCGTGGACGCCGTCGCGGAGTTCGTCGCGCTCGCCCGTCTCTTCGCCGAGCAGCCCACCACGCGCGACTGCCACGCCGTCGCCACCGGCGCGCTCGGGCTGTTCGGGGCCCGTCACGTCGCGCTCGTGGAGCCCGAGCCCGAGGTCACCTCCGGGCGCTCGTGGCTGGAGGTGCCCGAGGAGCTGCTGCCCGACGTTCCGCTACACCTGCGCTCTCCCGACAAGGGAGCCTCCGCGCGGGCGCTCGGCGCCGCTCCCCGACGCGACCGCCGCACGCGAGCGCGCCGCGCGTCAGCGGGCGGCGCAGCGCGCGCTCTCCGAGCGCCTGTTGCGGCGCTTCGCGGAACTCGGCCCCACCCCGCTCAGCGACCTGCCCGAGCTCGACGTCGAGACCTTCGGCGCGCTGCGCCAGTGGCTGGCGGCCGCGATCGCCGACCCCGCGCCACGCGGCGCTCCGCGACGGGGACGTTCGCCGGACGGGCTCGCCCGCGTGACCCTCACCCCGAGCCCCCGCGGGGAGCGCACGATGCTTGCGACCGCGCGGGGGACGCTCGAGACCGAGGACTTCACGTTGGAGGTGACGCGCGCGTGAATCTGTGTCGCGGCCTGGTCGTGGTCGAGATGGTGCGCCCGAGCCCATCCGGTGGGTCGATTGAGGTGACGCCCGCGTGAGCCCGCCCGGCGGACTGGTCGACCAACAGCACGCCGACGAGCGCCGCGCGGCGGTGCGCGCGCTGCTGCGCCGCCCGCTGCTCTCCCAGCGCATGGACGCCACCGCCTTCGCCCACGTGCGCCGGCACGTGCGCTGGCTGCGCACCGAGCTCTACGACGTCGCCGGCTACGAGCTCGCCGTCCACCCGGGGGGCTGGGCGCGGCTGCGCAAGCGCGCGATCGACCCCCACGATCCCCGCGCGCTGCGCCATCCTCCGTCCGGGCGCTGGGCGCGCCGCTCCACGGCGACCGACCGCTGGCCGGCCTTCGACCGTCGCCAGTACGCGCTGCTGGCGCTCACCTGCGCGGTGCTCTGCCGCGGGCACCGCTACGTCAGCCTGCGCCGGCTCGTTGACGGGGTGCGCGCGCTGGCCGCCGACGAAGGGCTCCCGGTCGACCTGCTCGGCAGCGACCGGCGCGCCTACGTCGGGGTGATCCTCTGGCTCGAGCACCACGGCGCGCTCGAGCGCCGCGACGGCGGCGAGCAGGCGCTGGAGGCGTGGCGCGAGCAGGATCTCGACGCCGATCTGCTGTGGTCCGTGCAGGCCCCACTCGTCGCCGACCTGCTCGGTGCCGCCCGCCCGATCGACGCCACCACTACCGTCGCGGCGCTGTTCGACGACGGCCGCGAGTACTCGAGCGCCGACGACCGCCGCAACCTGCGCGGCAAGTGGCGGCTCGCGCGGCGGCTGCTCGAGCAGAGCGCCGTCTACGTCGAGGACCTCGACGAGGACGAGCGCGCGTGGTGGCGCTCCAAGCGCGCTTGGACCGAGCAGCGCTGCGCGGAGCTGCACGGGCCTCGAGGTCGAGCGCCGCCGCGAGGGCACGATGCTCGTCGACCGCACCGCCGAGTCCGGGCGTGCCCTGTCGGATCTGCGCTTCCCCGACAACCGCGGCGCGCGGCGCACCCAGATGGCGCTGCTGCTGTGCGCCGAGCTCGCGGCGCGCCTGCGCGCCGGGGAGGACGCGCTCCCGCGGGCCGAGGTGCTCGCGCTCGCCGAGTCTCACGCCCGCGTCTACGGCGCCAACTGGCGCCTCGGCGAGGGCGACCGCCAGCAGGCGCTCGAGCTTGCCGAGGAGGCGATCGAGCTGCTGCACGCGCATCGCATGGTGCGCGACGCCGGCGCCACCCTGCACCCGCGCCCGGCGATCTGCCGCTTCGGGCACGCCCGGCCCTGCGAGGCGCCCGCGCGCGCCGCGGATCCCCTGCAGGAGACGCTGCTGTGAGCGCCCCGGGTGCCACCGCGTCGGAGAGCGCCCCGAGATCGGCCACGGCGTCGGCGAGCGCTCTGCCACCTGTCATGGCGTCGACAAGCGGCCCTGGAGCCGCCGCCGCGCCGGCGAGCGCGCCCCGCTTCCGCCCCTCCCGCCTCGGGCTGGTCTCGATCGCCGAGTACATCGACGAGGTCTTCGCGTTCGCCGACGGGCGGCTCGTGCTGCAGGGACACAACGGCGCCGGCAAGAGCAAGGCGCTGGAGCTCTCGATCCCGCTGCTGTTCAGCGGCGAGACGCGCCCGCGCACGCTCGACACGTTCGGGGGCCAGAGCAAGCGCCTGAAGGACATCGTGCTGTGGAGCGACTCCCCGAAGCAAACCTTCGTGCAGCGCACCGGCTGGGTGTGGCTGGAGCTCGAGTTCGCGGGCGGGGACGGCGAGCCACCGCGCCACGTGACGCTCGGCGCGGGAATGCACGCGCACCGCGACTGGCAGGACGTCCGCACGCGCTTCTTCATCCTCGACCGCCCTCGCATCGGCAGCGACGTGCGGCTAGCCGCGGACAGCAACGTCGTGACCTTTCCACACCTGCGCGAGGCGCTCGGGGAGGACCGATCGGAGATCGTGGGCGCCGGCGCCGAAGGCGGTGGTCGGGCGCGCATCTTCGAGGGCGCCGCCGAGTTCCGCCGCGCGCAGGACGAGCTGCTGTTCGGCTTCGGCGACGAGGAGCGCTACCAGGTGATGCTGCGACTGCTGCTCGCGCTGCGCCGCCCCAACCTCTCGGAGAACATGCGCCCCGAGACGATCGAAGAGCTGCTGCGCGAAACGCTGCCTCCGGTCGACGCCTCGCTGATCGGCCGCATCGGCGCGTTGCTCGAGGAGCTCGAGCGGATCGGGGAGGAGCAGCGCGAGGCCGAGCAGGCCGCCGATGCCGTGCGTGCGATGCACGAGGACTACCGGCTGCTGGCGGCATCGATCGCCCGCGAGCGCGCCGCCGAGCTGCGGAGCGCCGCCGAGCGCCGCCGCCAGGATGAGCGCGCCCACGAGAGCGCCCGCGAGGAGCACGCACGGCGCCGCTCGGCGCTGGCCGACGCACGCGCCCGCGGCGAGCAGGCCGAGCACGACCATGCCGACGTCGACGCCCGCCTGCGCGAGCTGCGCGAGAGCGAGCAGGCGACCGCCGCCCGCGATCTCCAGCGCCGCGGCGAGGGGCTGGAGCGCTCGCGCGCGCAGGTGCTCGCCCTGCGCGAAGGCGCCGCCGCCCAGGAGCAGGTTGCGCTGCGGGCACACGAGGAGCTGCAGGCCACGCGGGCGGAGACCGAGCGGGAGAGCGCCGCGTTGCAAACCACGGTCGTCGAGGCCGGCGAGGACGCTGCCGCGGCCGGGATCGAGGGCCACGAGGCCGCGGTTGCGCAGGCCGGCGAGGATCACCGCCGGCTGCTCGCCGGTCTGCGGGCGCTCACCGACGATCGCCGCGCGCGGCTGCGCGAGCAGCGCGCGCTCGACGGCGCCTCACGCGACGCACGCATCCGCCGCGACGGCGCGCTCACCACGCGCGACGAGCGCGACGCCGAGCTGCGGACTCGCGGCGAGGCCCGCGCCGAGTCCGATCGCACTGCCGAGGCCGCCGCTCACGCCCACGTCAGCGGCGTGGAGCGATGGATCGCGACCGCGCCCCGCCTCGTCCGCGACGGGGAGGCCTCCGAGCTGCTCGGCCTCGCGTCCGCCGACGGCGGCGAGGAGTCGCCCGGCCGCGCGTGGGTCGCCGCGCGCGCCGCCGCGGCCGGCGCCGAGGTGCAGCGGCGGATCGCCGCCGCGCACGAGCGCGCCCTCACGCGCGAGCGCGAGCGCGAGCAGGTGGCGTCCGAGCACGCGCGGCTCGCGGCCGCGCGCGACCCCGACGTCGCGCCGCCGCCGTGGCGCGCTCGCGACATGGCGGCGCCGCGCGGAACGCCGCTGTGGCGGCTGCTCGAGTTTCGCGACGACTTCGCCGGCGAGGAGCGGCGCGGGGGCCTGGAGGGGGCGCTGCACGCGAGCGGCTTGCTGGACGCGTTGCTCGCCGACGACGGCGTGGCGTGGCGCGAGGGCGAGATCCTGCTCGCGCCGGCGCCGGTCCCTGAGGACGGGGGCGTCCGCACGCTCGCCGACGCGCTGCGCCCCGACGACGCCTGCGACGCTCAGCTCGCCGGGCGCGTCGAGGAGCTGCTGCGCTCGGTCGCGCTCGGCGCGGACGGCCCGGATGGCTCGAATGACGCGGATCGCGCGCAAGGCGCGACAGACGTGTGGTGCGCACCCGACGGGCGCTTCCTGCTCGGCCCCGCCCACGGGCAGCACGCGCTGCCGGCGCCGGCACTGATCGGGGCGGCTGCGCGCGAGCGGCTGCGCGCGGCGCAGCTCGCGGAGATCGAGCGGCGGCTCGAGGAGCTGCTGGGTCTCATCGAGGTCGAGCGAGACGCGGTGCGGGCGTGCGAGCGCGAGCTCGAGGCGATCGCGACCGCCCTGGAGAGCTATCCGAGTCCGGTGGCGCTGCGTGCGGCGGTGCGCGAGGCCCAAGCGCTCGCGCGGCGCGAGCGCGAGGCGGTCGAGAGCCTGGGCCGAGCGCAGGCGCTGCTGGAGCAGGCCGAACAGAAGTTGAGCGGCGCGGAAGAGTTCGCCGGCGAACACCGCTCCGTGCACGCCGTGCCGCAGGATCTCGATGCACACGCCGACGCGATCGAGGACTACGCGCGCAGCGCCGAGCGGCTGGCGGTCGCGCTGCGCGACAGCGCCGCCGCGCGTGAGCGCTGCGCACAGGCCGCGCGGCGGGCCGCGCAGGCGCAGGGCGAGCGCGAGCGCGCCGAGCGCGCCGCCGGGGACGCCGAGCGCGAGACCGACGCGGAGGCGAGCGCGCTCGCGGAGGCGCTGGCGGCCGCCGGTCAGGAGCCGGCCGAAGTGCTGGCTCGCATCGAGGAGCTCGGTCGCGCCGAGCGCGCCGCTCGCAGCGAGGTTGCGCGCCTGCGCAAAGAGGTGGAGGCGGCGATCGGCGAAGAGGCTCGCGCCGAGGAGCAGGAGAAGGCCGCGTCCTCCGACGCGGAGCGGGCACGCGCGGCGATGGCCGCGCACGAGCGCGCACTGCGCGGCCTCGGCGGCGCCGACTTCCTGCGCCTCGTGCTCGACGGGGACGCGCCCGCGGACGCGCAGTCGGCGGGCGGGTGGACGCCCGCGCGCTGCCTGGAGCTCGCCAAGCTCCTGCTCGAGCGCGCGCCGAGTCCCGAGGGCGCGCGCTCGCAGCTCGCGGCGCGCTTCGACAACGCGCACGTGCGCCTCAAGGAGGCGCTCGCCGCCCACCGCCGGGTGCGCGTCTTCCTGGACCGCAGCGAGGACGAGCTGCCGATCCTCGGCGCGCGCATCGACGGAGCCCCGAGCGCGTTCGTCGACGTCGCGGCGTGGATGGACCGGGAGCTCGTGCGGCTGCGCGGACTGCTCGACGAGCGTCAGACGCGGCTGCTCTCCGAGCACCTCGCCAACGACGTCGCCGAGCACCTGCACGAGCGCATCCACACCGCGCGCGAGTGGGTCGACCGCACCGCCCGCACCACGGCCCGCTGCCGGACCTCCAGCGGCATGGGCGTCGCGCTGCGCTTCCGCGAGCGCGACGAGGAGCAGCCGGGCCTGGCACGCGCGATCGCCCTGCTCGGCAAGCCCCCGTCGCTGCTCGCCGACGACGAGCGCGCGGAAGCTCGTGGCGTTCCTGTTCGAGCGGATCGAGCAGGCGCGGGCCGCCGACGGCGACGGGCCGCTGGAGCGACTCCTCACGGTCGCGCTGGACTACCGCAGCTGGTTTCGCTTCGAGCTGCAGGTGCGCATGGTCGACGGTGCGCTTGTTCCCTTCACGCGCCGGCGCAAGGACGTCGGCTCGGGCGGGGAGCGCGAGGTGCTGCTGCACATCCCGCTGCTCGCCGCGGCGGCCGCGGTGTACGACGCGGCGGCTCCGCACGCCCCGCGGCTGATCGCGCTCGACGAGGCCTTCAACAAGGTCGACGAGGCCGGCGAACGCGGCCTGCTCGAGACGATCGTCGCGCTCGACCTCGACTTCCTGCTGTGCGGCTACGACCTGTGGTGCGCGCACCCGGAGGTGCCGGCGGTCGAGATCTACCACCTCAAGCGCTGGGACGACCACTTCGGGATCGTCCCGCTGCACCGCTTCCGCTGGGACGGCCGGCGGACGGTCGAGCTCGACCCGGCCGCATGAGCCGCTCCGGTGCGCCCGCGAGCGCAGCCGCGGGTCTTGCCGCGGAGCCCGGCCTCAGCCGCCTGCTGGAAGGCGCCGCCGCGCGCTACCGGGCGCTCGGCCGCGTGGGTGGCAGCGTGCGCCTGTACTCGCTGTCGGCGGCCGAGGCCCGCGCCCTGCACCATCTGCGCGCGACCGGACGCACGCTGCCGCACGCCGGCGGCGAGGCGCGCATCGAGCTCATGCGCCTCGACCGCGCGCTGGCGGATTCGGGGGGCCTGCTGTGCGTGCTGGGAGCGGCGGGTCACGACCTCACGACCGACGACGACCGCCGCTGCTCACAGGCTGCGGCGCACACGCGCGCCTGGGATCGGGCGCTCGATGCTGCGCAAGGCCCGGCGACGGTCGGCTGGGTGCTCGCGCTGCGCGCCCAGCGCGCGAGCGGACCGCCGCCGGCGCTGCCCGCCGTGCTCGCGGCCCTCGCGCTGCTCGAGCGCGACGGGCGGGCATGGGACCGCGCGCGTCTCGCGAGCGAGGTCTGCGACGACCCGCACGCGCTCGACGACGGCCGGCCGGCCACCGCGCTGCTGCTCGCCGCGCTGGCGCACCGCGAGGAACGTCCACCGCCAGGCGACGCCTCGGCTCGACGCGCGCTGCTCGCCCGCCACCGCATCCTCACCGACCCGCACAGCTCGACCGTGCTCGTCGTCGGCCTGCGAGCCACAGGTCGTGGTCCAGCAGCCCGGCAGCTCGCCGCCGCCGACGGGTCGCACGTGGTGCTGACGCTCTCGCAGCTCGCCGCTGGCTCGCTGCTTGCAACCAAGACCCACCTGCGCACATGCGAGGGCCCGGTCGTGATCCGGGCGGTGGAAGCGAGCTTCGGCGAGGAGGTTCCCAACCCGCTGATCTGCACCGAAGGCCAACCGTCGGCGGCGTGCGACGCCCTGCTGCGCCAGCTGGCGAGGCCGCTTGCGCACAGCGGCGACTTCGAGTGGGGCGGGCTGCGCGTCGCGGGCGTCATGCGTCGTCGTTACCGGGCACACCCCTGGCGTCACGGCGTCGCCGACTACGAGCGCGCGCTTGCGCGCCTGCCCGTGCGAGCCCCCGCGCTCGACGCTCCGCGCGGTAACGCACCGGATGGATTCGAGTCCCTCTGGCAGCGGCTCGCCGATCGGCGCATCCCTGTGTGGCAGGAGGACCTGCTCGAGTGGCTGGTGGAAGACATGACCATAGCGCGATAGGCCGGTTTGAAGGTGTGCCCATGATTCCCAGGCGCCAGTCGGTGCGTCTACAGCCCGACCTGGCTCGCAGGGGCGAAGTCGGAGGCCAGCCACCGGGTGACGCTGGGCGTTGGGCTTCTTGCCGTTGGTAGTCTTGGTAACAGCATGGCAACCACCACGGTTGAGATCGACAGCGACCTGTTGGCGCGGCTGCGCGAGCGCTCGCCGGGCAAGAGCGATCGCGATCTGCTCGAAGAGCTAGCTGCGGTGACCCTCGGCTTCGAGACGATTCATCGCGTGCAGCGGCGCACCGCCGAGGCCGGCGTCGACCAGGAGGAGATCGAAGGCGAAGCGGTGCGCGTCGTACGCGAGCACCGACGCCGGCGCGCGGCCGGGCAGGCCGCGAGTTGAAGCGTGTCGTAGTCGATCCCAACGTCCTGCTCTCAGCGCTCGTCGGCAATCCGGAGGCGGCGCCTGCACTCCTGCTGGAGGCGATCCACGATCACGCCGTCGAGATGGTCGCCTGCCCGACGTTGATCGCCGAGGTCCGGGAGAACCTCCCGGAGCCGTACTTCCGTACGCTGCTGAACCAGGGCGAGGCCGAGCAGGCCGTGAGTGCGATCGAGCGCGTAGCGTTGATGCTCGACGATCCGGTCGATCCCGAGCCGGTGCTGCGCGACAGCAGCGACGACTATCTGCTCGCGCTCGCGCGAGCCGCGAAAGCCGAGATGATCATCACGGGCGACAAGGATCTTCTCGACCATGCCGGCCTGCGGCCTCCCGCGATCAGTGCGCGCGAGGCCATCACCAGGCTTGCCGCGCCGCCGCCCGAGTGAGTTTGCCGCGCTAGAATGGGTGCTCCATAACGATATTTGGTAGGGCTGGATCGGCGGTCTTGAGGGTGCGGCGTAGGTCCGGGACGAGTTGGAGTGCTGCTTCGATTTCCTCGCTGGTTGAGCTGGCAGTTTGCTTGGCTTCGAGGACTCGCATCGCTTCGCGGACGGCTTCGCGTTGAATCGCGAGCTCGTCGATTCGCTGCTTGGCCAGCACGATGATCGGGTGACGGGGGTCGTCTTGCTCTGGAGTGCCTCCGCTTTCGTGGACACCTGAACGCTTGGGTCCGTCGGGCCCGGCAGGAAGGATGTGGTGTCCATGCCACGCAGTCGTCCCCCGTACCCGGAGGAGTTCCGTCGTGAGGCGGTCGAGCTGGTCCGTTCGAGTGGCCGGTCGGTCAACGAGATCGCGAAGGATCTCGGGGTCAGCGGCCAGTCGTTGTCGACCTGGGTCAACGTGCTGAGATCGACGCCGGTCGCGCTCCGGGCCTGACCAGCGAGGACCGCGAGGAGCTGCGAAGACTCCGGCGTGAGAACCGGATTCTTCGCGAAGAGCGGGAAATCCTAAAAAAAGCGCTATGGCCTCAACTCGTCAACGCAACGCTGCTTGTAGAGTAGCTCCTGGTGTATGAAAGCCGAGTGTTTCTCTGGGTCGCGTGTTCAGCTTGTGCGCGATCTCGTCGAGCTGTCGTTGTGTGAACTGTGAGAGGTTCGTGCCTTTCGGCAGGTATTGGCGTAGCAGCCCGTTGGTATTCTCGTTCGAGCCGCGCTGCCACGGGCTCTGGGGATCGCAGAAGTAGACCTTCAGGTCCGTGGCTACGGTGAAATTCGTGTGGTGTGCAAGCTCGGTGCCACGGTCCCATGTCAGCGAGCGGCGTAGCTGCTCGGAGCCCCAGGCTCAACCGGTCCTCGCAACAGTGTGTCGTTCAGTATAGGTGAAAGAGCGAAAGATCATTCTCTTTATCCGTGAGTGAGATGTGTCCCCCGCCCGTCAGCTAGAGACGACCCCGAAGGGGCCGTACCAGATGTTGAGCAACTGAGGAGGTGCTGGTTGAGGGCCTCTGCTGGTGTTCGCCAGCCGAGCGTCTTGCGTGGCCGACTGTTCAGCGTGGCAGTGACTGCGGCGAGATCGCTGGCGTTGTGCCTGGCGAGATCGGTGCCCTTCGGGAAGTACTGGCGCAGCAGCCCGTTGGTGTTCTCGTTGGTGCCGCGCTGCCACGGGCTTCGCGGGTCGCAGAAGTAGACCGGCAGGCCGGTCTGGATGCGTAGCTGCGCGTGCTGGGCCATCTCAGCGCCCTGATCCCACGTCAGCGACCGACGCAGCTGCAAAGGCAGCGTCGTGATCGCCTCGGCGATCGCGTCACGGACTGCCTCGGCACCATGACCGGCGAGCGCCGGGCCGTTCTTCACACGCGGGCCGTGGCCGTCCATGGGCGGAAGGTGCAGCAGCATCGTGAACCGGGTGCTGCGCTCCACCAGCGTGCCGATCGCCGAGCGCCCCAAGCCGAGGATGAGATCGCCCTCCCAGTGCCCGGGAACAGCACGGTCCTCGGCCTCGGCGGGCCGCTCGCTGATCAGGACCTCCCGGGTCACGAAGCTCTTGCCTCGCCCCTGCGTGCGGGCTCTGGGGACCCGCAGCGCCCTGCCAGTCCGCAAGCAGGCAGTCAGCTCCCGCCGCAACGCGCCGCGGCCCTGCACATACAGCGACTGGTAGATCGCCTCGTGAGAGACCCGCATCGACTCATCATCGGGGAAATCCAGACGCAGCCGGTGAGCGATCTGCTCAGGGCTCCAGGACTTCGCCCACCGCCGGTCCTTGCGGGGCCCGTGTGACGCCGACCGGCCCACCGCACATCCGGGCCAGCCACAGCGGCCCCGTCCGGCCGCTGCACAGCACCGAGAGACGGTCCTGCACATAGCGCCGCAGCTCCGGGTTGACCGCGAGCTTCGCCGTCTTCGGCCGCCGCGCGCGACGGTCGGCATGCCACTGCGCGGTGCTGGCCCGGTACTCCAGATAGCCACTGCGGGTCGCGGCATTACGACGAAGCTCCCGGGAGATCGTCGAGGGGGAACGTCCGAGCTGACGCGCGATCTCCCTGACCCCATACCCACGGGCATGTTAGATCGCGATCTCCTCGCGCTCAGCGAACGACAAGTAACGCCCCGACAACGGGGCTTGAGTCATTGATGGCATCCCGCCACCCTCACGAAACCACCGGACGCCCACCGCCGTCGATACCCCCGCCTCGACCGCCGCACCATCGCTCGATGCGCCGCGAGCGATCGCCGCCCAGAACCGCTGCCGGTGCTCCCTACGCCACCCCGGCGGACGACCCGGCGAGTACATCTTCGCTCGCCCAGCCCGACCCGACCTCCGCCGCTTCCCATTCATCGCAACTCCTCTCAATCGAGTGTCGTTACGACAACCGATTGAATTCGCCTTAATAGCCCGCATCACAAAGTGCGGTGAGGGTGACCATCAGCGTTCGGGGCGTGCCCGCGAGGGCGCTGCCCAAGTCGTTGCTTACTGCTCGATCTCGGGTCCGTTGGGGCGCGGTGACCGACGGTCGCCATTCAAGCTCTACGACGCCCGCATGCTGGGCGTACCGCCCGGGGAGCGGAGGGTGCCGTCGGTCGACTTGGCCGACTACAGGGGTCGGGACGACTTTGAGGCGCGCATTATCCCGAGTTGGAGCTGGTCGCGAAGAGCGAGTCCGAGTCTGGGGCTGGCCTCGAGCGGCGCGTAGCACTCGAGGCAGCGTCAGGCCTGATCTCTACGCTGCGGGTGGCAGAGAATGGAGGAGAAGATGGCTGGCCGGGCTGACGTAGTCGAGCGGATCGCAGAGCTGGTCGGGGAGGATGTTCTTCGGATCACCTCCGTCGGTTCGGGCTGGCCTGCGCTCGGCGAGCTAGCGCTCGACGGTGTAGTGGTGCCCGTCGCGATGTTCGTGGGGCCAGTCGGACTGAGCCATAGAGATCGAGATGATGTCGAGCGGCGGTTTCAGAACCCCGGAAGTAATCGTCCGATCATCGAGATCCCTGGACGATGGCCGCTGCTTCTCGGTCTTTGGGAGCACGACGAGTTCGAGCGGATTGCAAGGCCGCTCCTTGTATCCGCGGACCCCCTCCATCGCGTGGGGCGGACAACCCGCTTCTCGGTCTTCGTGAGCATTACGATGCTTCGCACGGCCCTCGGACATGGGTGGTCCGAGGGTCAGAACGCGGCAGGCGAGTCCGTCCGGTGTTTTGCTCCGGCGCTTCTTCCGCTGAGCTATGAAGCCGATCGAGGTGGCGCTGCGCTCCCGATGCCATCGATGCAGGCGGTTATCGAGGGCTCGGGCCTTCTCGATGCCGACGATGATGAGGTGTCGCCCGCGGCGCGCAGGGCTCGCCGCGCGGGTAGCGCGCTTGTCCGGGATGCCCGCTTCTCCCGCCGGGTGGTTGACGCCTACAATGGGCTCTGCGCGATGTGCGGGTTCGACGTCGGTCTCGTCGAAGGGGCTCACATCTACCCCGTCTCGGCGCCAGGCTCCCGCGATGAGCCGTGGAACGGGCTCGCGCTATGCGCCAACCACCATCTTGCGTTTGACAAGCATATGGTGGGCGTCGACCCTGAGTCCTCGGAGATCCTGCTCCACGCGGACATCCGCAAACAGACATCCGATAATCCGGCCGTTCGGGCCTTCGTTGACGGGACGTACAGTCGGCTCGGTGAGCCGGTTGACCGGGCCGCCAGTCCCCGAGGGGAGATGTTCAGGAGGCGCTACGACTTCTACCTTGACCGCTACGGCTGGCTGCTCGCCTGAGTCATGATGCGTACCGTCCGAGCTGTGCGCAACGATCGTGAGCATGTCGACTCTCTCCGCGATCTCGCTGTTCTCTGGTGCTGGGGGCCTTGATCTGGGTGTCCAGCAGGCTGGCTTCGCAATGCGCGCTGCCGTCGAGCACGACAGCGATGCATGCCGATCGCTGCGGGCGAACTTCCCCGAGACCGCCGTCGTCGAGGGCGACATACGTCGTGTCGCGACCAAGGCGCTGCTCGCTGCGGCGAAGCTAAAGAGCGGGGACTTCGAGCTGCTTGTAGGCGGACCACCGTGTACGCCTTTCTCGAAGTCGGGCTACTGGATCGAAGCCAAGCGGCAAGGTCTCGACCCTGAGGCGAGTTTGCTCGAGCACTATGTGCGGGTTCTGGACGAGGCGCGGCCTCAGATGTTCCTGCTCGAGAACGTGTTCGCTCTCGCTTATGCGAACAACAGCCGGCCGTGGCTTGACTTCCTGCTCGAGGCGTTCGACCGTCTCGGATATGCCGTGACGCAGCAGACGGTCCTTGCGGCCGATTACGGCGTTCCGCAACGGCGCCAGCGGCTGATCCTCATCGGCTCTCTGGACGGAGCCCCGGCGATGCCAGATCCGACCCACACGGGCCCGCACGAGCGGCGTGTCTGGGACGCAGATGGTCGGTCACCCCATGTAACGACTGGAGAAAAGATCGGGGATCTAGCCGGTCGAGACGATCTCGCCGAGTCAGAGGAGGTCGTCGCAGGCAAATACGGGCACCTCCTGGGGGAGATCCCGCCTGGCGACAACTACCTCTTCTACACCGCCAAACGCGGGCACCCCAATCCGGTGTTCGGTTGGCGCAAGCGATACTGGAGCTTCCTCCTTAAGCTTGATCCAGATCAGCCAGCTCCGACGATCCAGGCACAGCCAGGACCGTATGTTGGACCTTTCCATTGGGCTAATCGAAGACTTCGTTGCTTGGAGATCAAGAGACTTCAGACGTTCCCAGATGACTTCGTGATCTGCGGAAACCGCCGGTCGTTCCAACGCCAGATCGGGAACGCTGTTCCGCCGCTGCTGGGAAGGCGAATCGCAGAGGTGCTGGCGGAGGGTCGCCGCGCGAGTGAACAGAACCAGCAGCTTGCTATTGCGGCCTGAACTATCGGAGCGGCCTCAAGCCTGATCTCGGGCGAGCGCCGGCGCAGCGTCAACCCGATCGGCGATCCTCAAGGGTGCCTTGTGCTCCCAAGCGCGGATCACCGTCCAGCCGATGCGCAAGAGCGCGCCGGTAGGTCGGCGGCAACCCAGTTCATGTCGTCACCCTGTACTTGAGGTGCGTGACGCCGGGTGCCTCGACCGCCCGGACTTGCTCAAGCTCGACCTCGGCGCCCGCGAGGTTGTCGAAGAGACGAGCGCCGTCCCCGAGCAGTACCGGCACGACGTGGAGTTCGAGTTCGTCCAGGAGTCCCGCCGCCAGGTACTGCCGAATGACCTGGGCGCCGCCCCAGAGCCGGACGTCCTGACCGTCTGCGGACTCCTTCGCCCGCTCCAGCGCCCGCTCGATCCCGTCGGTGACGAAGTGGAACGTCGTGCCCCCCTTCATCCCGACCGGCTCGCGCGGGTGATGGGTGAGGATGAACACGTCGTGGTGGTACGGCGGGTCGTCTCCCCACCAACCCTTCCACCGCCCATCCCCCCAGTTCCCGCCCCCCACGGGCCCGAACATGTTGCGGCCCATCACGCCGGCCCCGATGTCCTCGAGCGCTTCCTCGACTATCCGTGTGCTCTCGTTCACCTCGCCGCCCTGGTGGCCGTGGGATTGGCGCCAGGCGGCCAGCGAAACCATCCAACCATGGAGTCGCTCGCCACCCTCGCCGAGCGGGTTCTCCTCGCTCTGGTTCGGGCCGGCGACGAACCCGTCTGCCGAGATCGCGATATGACACCTGAGCTTGCTCATCGTGCCTCCTCAGCAGGCGGCCGCTTGGGCCGCGGGAACATCGACGTATCGAGAGCAGTTGCGGACACGGCGTCTACACCTTCCGGGGATCGTAGTCCACGCAACGGTTCCGGCGCTTGGTCGCGTGCAGCCGCTTGCCGCCCCGGCCCATGGGCCTTGCCAGGCGGCAAGCTCGCGGCCGGTACCGCCTAGGCGACCGCTGGCCGACGATCTGCGATAGGCTGCCGATGCTTGCGGTGGCGGAACTCCGGTGTGATTCCGGGGCTGACGCGCAGCGGTGTGGGTGACGAACGGATCGCAGGTCCACTGAGCTTCGGCTTGGGAAGGAGATCCGGGAGGTCGATCCCGAGCCCGAATACGCCCTGCTTGCAGTGCCAGATGGCAAAGCCTCGCGTATAGGCGGCCGGTGCGCCGCCTATGCGTGCGTGTCGCCGCCCCCAATCAAGGAGATGGCGACATGAAGCACCCCCTCAGGTTCAACGGGCTCGTACTTGCGACGGTCGTGCTCCTCGTTGCGGCATCGGCCGGCTACGGCGCTTCCCCCGCTGCCGCGGCCACGGGCCCGCTCGTCACCGTGCAGGTCAACTCGCCTAGAGAAGAGCTGGCCTCCGGCAGCGTCCAGTTGGGGGTCCCCGGCGAGCCGCCCGTCAAGGTGACCGGGACCACCCACGGCGAACTGTCGAAGATCGAATGTCCGGGCGTCGGCAAGGGTGAACTGCCCGCCGACAGCGTCGGCGCGGCGCTGCTCGAGCTGGCCGACGAACAGGCCAACGGCGAATTGACCGTCAAAGGGCTGCAGGGCAACGGCGAACTGGCATTCGAGGGCCACGCCCTGCCGATGCAGTCGATCTCCCATCGGGAATCCGACGAGGGGTGGCAGCTGTGGGCAGGAGAACGCTATTACGACCTCGGCTCCGGCGCCGAACTCGGGCTTTGCGCCACTCTGCAGGAAGGCGAAACGGTGCTCTTGCAGGGCAGCGATCTCGTCGCTGCGAACAGGCTGTCCGAACCTCCTGACCCGTACTCCACGGATACCCCGCACATCCAGATCGAAGGGGCGCCTGCGAGCGTGGTCGTGGGTCAGCGCTTCACGGTCACGGTCGCCGCGTTCCAGCCCCGCGAATGGAATCAGAGTCACACTGCAACCCTGCGCACGACGGGCGCCGGCTACGGCGTCTCGCTCGATGAAGGGATACCTGCACAGACCAACGCCAACGGCGAAGCGACACTGACCGCGACCGCGGCCGACGTCGGCGCATCGGAACTCCTCGCGCGCGCCGGCTCGAGCCCGACGCTGCAGCTCCCGACCGCCGAAGGCAACTCCGCGCTCTCGGCGCCGGTTACCGTGCAGGTCCTCGGGCAGGCAGGCCAGCTTTCGGCCACCGGCGGACAGTTCGGCTCACAGGCGCTGGACACGATTGGCGCTCCCCAGTCGATCGTCATATCCGCGGAAAGCGGCGGCGCGCAGATCACAGGCGTGCACGTCACCGGGGCCGCCGCGGAAGACTTCCTGATCAGCTCCGACGGCTGTACCGGAGCGACTGTCGAGAGCGAAACACACGCCACCTGCACGGTTGGCGTGCGCTTCGCGCCCTTCCAGGAAGGCGCCCGCGACGCGGTGCTCTCGGTTTCCAGCACGGCGAGCGCCGGCACACTCGAAGTTCCGCTGGCCGGCAGCGGCACGGGTCTGCCGAGCGGCCCGGCGGGCGCGCAGGGCGCCCGCGGCGAAGCCGGTTCAAAGGGGAGCGCGGGCACACCGGGACAGACGGGCGCGTCGGGCCCACAGGGACAGACGGGCCCCCAGGGGCCCGCGGGCGCGCGAGGTCTCACGGGTCTCCCCGGGCGCGATGCGATCTGCAAGGTGCTGCGCGGCGGCCGGGGTACACAACGGATCAGATGCACGCTCGCCGCCGGCAAGGCCGGCGCCGCCCGCGCGAGCCTGACCCGCGACCGGCTCACGTACGCGCGCGGCACAATCGCCTCGCTGCACGCCGTGCACGGGTACCTCCCCGCCGGTCGATACACGCTGCGCTACCGCTACGGCGGGCACAGCCTGACGGCCGCCGTCGTCGTTCTCTAGACAACCACACACAAGGAGCATTCGATGAAAAGCGTCGTCTGCAGGCTCGCGCTTGCCGCCGCTACCGTCACCATCTTGCTGGCGCCGGCGGTCGCGAGCGCACAAACCCCGCTCGAACTAGGAGTGAAATACCTCGAAACCAAGGAGAAAGCGGAAAAAACGACGGAACCCGCTTTCGGGGGAGACTGGGCGCTGGCGTCGCTGGCCTCGGCCGGCAAAGCGGCAGCCGAAGTGACACGCGGCAAAACGAAACCGACCAATGCGCGCGCATGGTATGAAAGCTACATCTCCCCGTCGACGTGGCCGGGAGAAGTGGAAGACCCGGCGACCGAATTCGAGAAGGCGGCGCTGATCTCCTACGCGGCTGGAACCGACCCGGCCCGCGTCTCGGTGGAACGGAACCTGCTAGCGAACATCATCTCCGAATACCAGACAGAACATCCTGGTTACTACGGCAAACCGGGCCACTTCGAGGGTGCGGTCTTCGGTTTGCTCGCGCTGGCCGATACGAAGACGATAACGGGCGTGGAGCGTTTCCCGGCGGCTTTGCTGAAGCAGTCGGTCGAAGTGATCGTCAACAACCAGCACACCGACGGCGGCTGGAACTACGAGCAGGCCGAAGGCAACGCCGAAGTACGCGAATCGGTTGCGGAAGCCGACACCACCGGTGCGGCGATTGCGGCTTTGTGCACTGCGGGCGTCAAATACGAAGGCGAGGAACACTCGCTGACGAAAGCGGAGGAATACCTGAAGAAAATTCTGGAGCTGGGCGGCGGCTTCGAATACGTGTACGGCAAACCCAACGCGGACTCGAACGCCTGGGTGATTCAAGGTCTGAAGGCGTGCAACATCAACGTCGAAACATTCAAGAAGGAAGAAAAAGGGGCCAAGTCGCCGCTCGAATTCCTGGAATCGCTGCAGATCAAAGCGGGCGAAGGAGAAGGCGGCTTCCTCGAAGAAGAAAAATCCACAGGAGGGGCGAACTACTACGCGAGTCAGGATGCCGTCCGGGCGCTTGCCAAAGGTGGCTTCACAGCCGAACCACCGACGCCGAAAAGCAAAGAAATCCCCCAGTGGGAATATAGAACTGAGTTCAGCACTACGAAATCAAGTCCGCTCGCTTTGGTTATCAACAACGGAACCGCGCTGAAGGTCTGCTCGGTGACCGTGAAAGCCGGGTCGGCGGCCGAAGAATCCGGGATCAGCCTCTTGAAGATCCTCGAAAAGGCCAAGGCCGGCGGCAGCGAAGTCAAGCCGTCTGGCTGCGTGAGCAGCTTCGAACCGACCAGCGGCAGCGGCGCGATCACCAAGATCAACGGCACTGTCGCGGCGTGGAAAGTCAGTTTCAGCGGCAGCAGTGAAGTCGAAGCCAAACTCGGCACCGAAGTCACGCTAGGCAACGCGATCTACCTGAACGCATGAACACTCGCCGCTCAGCCTGCGTATTGGTATGCAGCTGCGTGTTGCTACTCACGCAGGCAGCGGCGACCGCGGACGCCGTCCCTCCGAAATCGCTGCCCACCCCGGCTGCGCCCGGCACTATCTTCACGCTGGCGGGCGACCCGTTGATCGAAGGCCTGGCAACGACGTTCGGGCAGGGTGTCTCGGCGATGGCCGTATCGGGACAGACGCTGTACATCGCCGACAGCGGAGCGGACGCGATCCGCGCGGTCGACATGTCCACCGACGAGGAGCGCGTGATCGCGGGGACCAGCGCCGCCGGCTACGGCGGCGACGGGGGACCGGCGAGCGCCGCCGAACTCGACGACCCGAACGCTTTGGCGGTCGACCCCCAGGGCGATCTGCTGATCGCCGACGGCGAAAATGGCCGGGTGCGCCTGATCGCCGCGGCAGGTTGCAACTCGGACTGCCCATACGGGCTGCCTGCCACCACCAGGGGCGACATCTATACGATCGCCGGAGCTGGCACAGGGGGTGGCTTCGTGGAAGGCCCGGCGATCGACTCCGGGGTGCAGAGTCCCGCTGCGCTGGCGATCGACTCCGACGGCGATCTGATGATCGCGGCACGCGAAATGGTGCTGATAATCGCCGACCGAAACTGCTCTGCGGGCTGTCCGTATGGCCTGCCCGAAATGACCAAGGGCGACATCTACCGAGTGGCGGGCTCCCAGTACCACGAACCGCTCACCGGCGACGGCGGACCGGCCACGAGCGCCGGCATGAACCCCCAGGCGGTGGCAGTCGACGGCGACGGCGATCTGCTGATCCTCGACGACTCCGAGATAGAAGATCAGGCGCAGCTCGTGGCGGCGGCCGACTGCACGTCGGGATGCCCCTATGGCCTGCCGGCGACGGTCGCCGGCGACATCTACACGATCGCGGGGGGCGGCAGCGAGGCCCCCCAGAACGACGGGCTCGCGACGGGAGCGCAGATCCACGCCGCGACGCTGGCCCTGGATGGCGAAGGGAACGTCGTGTTGGGCGAAGGCGATGAAGCGGGCCAGCTCGAGATCGTCTCCGCCAAGGCGTGTATGAGCGACTGCCCGTACGGTCTCGCGGACACCACCGCAAACCACATCTACCCGATCGCCGGCGGCGGGACCGAACTGGGCAACGGCGTGCCCGCCTCCCAGGCGTCGCTGGTCGACCCGTGGAGCATCGCGATCGCCCCGAACACCGGAGTGCTGCTCGTCAGCGATCAGTTCGTCCGGCTGCTGGCCACCGGCCCGTGCTCGGGCCAGTGCCCGTTCGCGTTGCCGGCCACGACGGCGAACGACATGTACACCGTGGCCGGCAACGGCACCGCAGCGTTCTCGGGCGAAAGCGGGCCACCGACGGAACTCGAGCTCGGATGGCCGCGCGCGGTCACCTCCAACGCCGCGGGTGACGTGCTCGTGCTCGACGCTCACAACGGCCGCGTACGGATGATCGCCGCGACGAACTGCAACTCGGACTGCGCGTACGGGCTACCCGCGACCGTGCAGGGCGACCTGTACACGATCGCCGGCGGCGGCAGCAGCCTGCAAGACGGTGTGCCCGCGCGCGGCGAGTCGCTGTTGGGGGTGCTGGATGACGGCAGGCCAGCCCTCGGCGAGACGCCGACCTCGATGACGGTAGACGGGGCTGGGGACGTGCTAGTGCTCGACGGCGGCAATCGGGTGCGACTGATCGCCGCCGGCAACTGCACCGCCGACTGTCCGTATGGCCTGCCCACGATCGTCGCGGGGGACATCTACACCGTCGCCGGGAACGGCAGCCTTGGCTACAGCGGCGACGGCGACCCCGCGACGAATGCCGCGCTGGGAGGCGAACCGCTGGCGGGGTCCAACAAGGGTCTGGCGGTCGATCCGGAGGGGGACCTGCTGATCGCCGATACGGGCGACAATCGGGTGAGGCTGGTCGCGAACGTATCGTGTTCGGACGATTGCCCGTATGGGTTGGGTTCGATGGTCAAGGGCGACATCTATACCGTCGTGGGCACGGGTGAAGCCGGCAGCAAGGGAGATAACAAGTCCGCGGCCGAGGCTGAGCTTTACCATCCGGCCGACGTCGCCGTTGACGTCGAAGGCAACCTGCTGATCGCCGACACGATCAGCTTGCGCGTACGGTTCGTCGCGGCTCATACCTGCAGCAGCGACTGTGCCTACGGCCGGACGAGCACGACGGCCGGGGACATATATCCGCTGGCCGGTGACGGCGCGTACTTCTATCCCGAAGAAGTCGGCACCGATGGCGATGGCGCTAGCGCAATCGCGGCCAGGATGCAGCCGCCGGAGGCTGTTGCGGTCGACAGCGCAGGCAACGTATTGATCTCCGAACTAGCCGAAGGAACGTCTTCCGAGCGTAGCGTGGTGCGGATGGTCGCTGCGGCGACGTGCACCGACGGTTGCGCCTACGGCCTACCCGCCACCGTCAAGGACGACATCTACACGGTTGCGGGCGTCAACGCCGCGATCAGCGGCTTCAGCGGCGACGGCGGTCCCGCCACCGGCGCCTACCTGGACGGCCCCACCGGCCTGGGCTTCGACAGCGCGGGCGATCTGCTGATCGCCGACACCTACAACGACCGCATCCGCCTCGTCACCTCCGCAGCCGAGCCGCAACCATCCAAGGAACCCGAAGGCGGAACCCAACTGCCAGAAGCCGGCGACGGCCCCAAATCGGGGGGCGATACCGGTGCCGGCCCCGGCACGGGTTCCGGTTCCTCCAGCCCGAGCACCGTCAAGGTCACTGTCCCCGTGAGCACCGGCGTGCGCGTCACGCTGCCGCTGCGCACGCTCACGGCTGGGCTGTGTCCTGACGTTCATTCCAAGCGCAAACGGCGGAACACCGCCCACGTTTTCACTCGACATCCATTCAAGTCCCGGCACGCATCGGCACGGAGGGTAAGACACAATGCGCACACCCATCGCGACATTCGCCGTCGCATCCCTGATCACGATCCTCGCCGCCGCGGTGGCGCAAGCATCCCCGACGCAGGTCAACGTGCGGATCGAGGGCAAGACCAAGGCTCTGTTCGAAGGGCCGATCCTCACGGAAGGCCACGACGTGTACTCCTCCGAAGCCGATGGCGGCAGCGCCGTCGAAGACGTCGCAGAACATCCTTGCGACGGGGTCAACTCGCTGGACCCCGGGAACGTGAGCCCGGGCCCGACGCCGACCGCCGCCTCGGTCGACGCGATGGAGCTGATTGGCGAAACCGAAGCGATGGCCGGACAGTGGTACTCCGGGTTCGACGACTACTTCGTCAAGCGCTGGGGCTCGGAAGAAGAAAACGCCGAACACGAAGGCAAGTCCTGGGGAATCCTCGTCAACAACGTCTATACCGATGTCGGCGGCTGTCAGTACCAGCTGCACACCGGCGACGAGGTCCTGTGGATCTACAACGCGTTCGAATCCAGGCCGATCCTGGGCCTGTTCGCCGCGAACGAGCACTACAGCTCCGGAGCGCGGCCACTGACCGCGACCGCGCAACTGGGCGAGCCGTTTGAAGTCGAAGTCGCCGCCTATGACGACGATGGCGAAGACCAGCCACCGGCCAGCCCCGAACGGACGACCGCCAACACAAAACCCTACGAAGGAGCCGATGTCTCGCCGGTGTCGACCTCGGGAAAGGGGTTTGAGACCGTGCGACGGGGAAGCGCCGAAACGGTTACGACCGACAGCGAAGGCAAGGCGAGCATCACCTTCACGACGCCCGGCTGGCACAGGATCATGGCTGGCACTCCGCTGCGAACGCAGACAAAGGAAGAAGAAGAAAACAAAGCGATCCCCGAAGAAGCAGCGACCCGCTCCAACCGTCTGGACGTATGTGTCCCGCCCGCGGGCGAAACCGGCTGCGGGGAACCACCGGCCGAAGATCGGGTCCGAGCCCTTCCCCAATATCTCGAAGCACACCACGAACCGCCGAGTACAGGTGGGCCGCCGCCCCCTGCCGCCGGGCCGAGCACCACTCCACCAACCAGCTCGACGCAGACGCCCACGCATACCGCGAACGGTCCCGTTGTCGGCGTGACGGTGGAGGGCATCGGCCCTGCGCGGCTGCTGTTGAAGTTCACCGCGCCAGGTGTGGCGACGGTGAAGCTCGCCCGCGCGCGTGGCAAGGGACACCACCGTCGCTTCCAGACAGTGAAGACGATCTCTGTCCAAGCGACCAGGGCGGGAGCGCGCGAGATCAGGCTGCCACGGCTGGCGGCAGGCAGCTACCGGGTGAGCATCAGCCTTGCCGGCACCAAGACTGTCGTCAAGACCCTGACCGTACCCCGGACCCTGACCGTACCCCGCACATGACGGTGAGCTGGCGTGCGCTCCTGGGCAGGCTGGAACTTGATGGCGTCGCGGTCGAACAGTAGGGCGCCGGCGGCTCGCTGTGCGCTGGCGGCTCGCCGTGCGCCGGCGGCTCTAGCCGCGATGGTCGCGGTTATGTCGATCTTCCCCGCCCGTTCCGCCCGGGCGGCCACGGCGCGCGATCCGAAGTTCCAGCCCAACCTCGAACGTACGGCGAGCTACCTGCAGGGCGTGCAGCATGAAGATGGTGGCTTCGCCGAACCAGGACGCGGCGAGGAATCCGACTTCAGCGCCTGGGTCGCGGTGGCACTGGCGGCCGCGGGCATCAATCCGCGGGATCAGACGACCGCCAAGCAGCACTGGGTGGGCGGGCACAGCGCCTACACCTACCTGGCCGAACATGCGCACGACGCTTCGGTGACGACCGACTTCGAGCGCGAACTGCTGGTCGTCGATGCCGCCGGCACCTCACCACACGACTTCGGCGCAGTCGATCTGGTCGGCGAAATCCTCAAGCGACAGATCGCCACCGGCGGCAATGCGGGCGCCTTCACACACGAAGCGGGCTCCCAGACCCCCGGCGTCAACGACACGATCTTCGCGGTTCTCTCGCTCAGCCCGATCCACGAACCGGCGGTCGAAGCAGCCGTCGGCAGAGCCACGCAATGGTTGGAAGCGCAGCAGAACTGCGACGGCAGCTGGTACTGGGGCTATACGGCCAGGGTGAGCGCTTGCAGCCCGAGAGAAAGGCGGCTGCTGCCGGGGGAAACGACAGGCGAAATCGACATGACCGGCGCCGCGCTCGAGGCGCTGAGCGCCGCCAAACCCCCAGACCCGCAAGGGCAGAAACGGGCGTTTGAATACCTGCGTGAAAGCGAGGCCGCCGGCGGTGGCTTCGTGGAGTTCGTCACCGAAAGCGAACCAAACGTCGCTTCCACAGCTTGGGTTGTGCAGGCGATGTGGTCCGCGGGGATCAACCCTGAAACATGGACGACCGAACCCGGGCCGGCAAGCGCTGAACCGCTCGGCTATCTCGCCTCGATGCAGCAGGAAGACGGCCGCATCCGTTACCGGGCACGCGAAGAACTCAACGGCATGTGGATGACCGCCTACGTCGCTCCCGCGTTTGCCGGTGACCCATTGCCGATCCCCGACGTGCCCTTCATACCGCTCCCCGCGCTGCCCCCAGAAGAACCCGCCGGCAACGGCGACGGTGGGGTATCCACCAATCACGGCGGCGGCGTGATCGCCGGTGGCGGTGGCGACGGCGCGCCCCTGTTCAGTCGCCCCCAGCCCGGCAGCAAAGGTCATGCACCCGGCGGCGTGCGGCAGCTCGAGGAGCGGCACAAACGCGAGGCCGAGCATCGTCGCAACCCAGGCCGTGCCCGCAAAACACCCGTCCCGACAGCCACTAGCGCCGGCGTCCACCGCGCCAAGAAATACGATCCGGTCAACCACCAAGGCACCGGCGGGGTCAGGCTGACCGGCGCCGGCGCGGGTGGCGCAGGACAGAGCAGCGGCCGAGCAGTCAAAGGACTTCTGATCGGGGCGCCAACCGGTGCGCCAGAGCCCGGCGCGCCGGGCCTGCGTGGCGCCAGGGCAGGAGAAAACCAGACACCGTGGCTTGCGATCGGCATCGCCGCCGCGGCGCTCGCGCTCGCGCTCCTGGGCGCGTTTGTGGAGATCAGACGTCCACAGGTGACCCTGTGAGCACGCTCGCCACGACAGACGCCATCGCCGAAGCGCTGGCACGGATCGCCTCCTCGCTGCGCGTCCCGGTCCTGATCCTTGCGCTGCTGGTGCTGCTCGTCTGCGCGCTGGAGGTCGGACGCTTCACGATCGAGCTGTGGTCCCGCGCCCGCTCCGGACGCAACGCGCTACGAAGCCTCGCTCGCCAGGTCGTCGCCAACCCCGAGCGGGCAGCCGCGCTCTCAACCCGCGCGCCAAGCTTGTTCGCAAGGGGCGCGCTCGTCGCGATCGCTCGCGCGATGCTCGCCGGTGAGCAGGCCGGCATCGAGCACGCGCTCGCCGACTACGAGCTGGCGGTCCAGCGGCGCCTGGACCACACCCGGATCCTCGTCCGCGCCGGACCGGCGCTTGGTCTGATGGGCACCCTGATTCCACTCGCGCCAGGACTCGCGGCCCTCGGTCACGGCGAAGTGAACACCCTCGCCACGGACCTGCGCACAGCATTCGCCGCGACCACGATCGGGCTGCTGGTCGGCACCGTCGCGTTCGCGCTGACACTCACACGCACCCGCATGTACACAGAAGACCTCACCGCGCTCGAGCGAGCCACCGGCTCAGTCGGAGCGAAGACGCGAATCACCGCCCCTCCCACCGGCATCGAGACTCCTGTCCCGCCACCGCTACCGGAGACCGGTAGATGAACCGCCGCACAGGACTTGGCCGGTATGGCCGCATCGAAGACGCCGCCGGGGACCCACTCGACGGCCTCGTCAACCTGTTCGACATCGGCATCGTCCTAGCCGTCGCCTTCCTGATCGTCGGGCTCGGCCTGACGCTCGACCGGCGCACCCACCGCCTGCAAACGCGCACACCGACCGCCCAGCACACCCAGGCGCTGCCCACGCCATCCGCCAGCGCGCCAGCCGCCGGCGGCCACGGCCAGGCGGTCGGCACTGTCTACCGTCTCAGCAACGGCCAGCTCGTCTACGTGCAGCAGGGGCATTAGTCGTTGGCAGACGGGGGTTGCCATTCGTCGATAGCCAGCGCCGCATGCGGCGCTGGCCCGGCCGGCGCATGCGCCGGCCGGCCGGGCAGTGCATGCACTGCCCGGAACGGGGCCGCACATGTGCGGCCCCGCCCTCGGCGCATGCGCCGAGGGGAACGGAGTCGAAAACCCGGTATGCACCGCGCGCTCTGGCTCCAGCTGTGACAGGGCGGCTGGGCAGGCGAGGACCTACTCTTCGGGCTCGGGCCGCTCGCGGCGACAAGCGGCGCCCTCGACACATGCACCAGCCCGGCCACAGCCCCGTCCTGATCCTCACCGGAGCGCCGGGCTCGGGCAAGACCACCGTGGCGCGGCTGCTCGCCGCCAAATCACCGCGTGCGGTCCATCTCGAGTCCGATCTGTTCTTCCACTTCATCGAGGCTGGCTACGTCGAGCCGTGGAGGCCCGAGTCCCACGAGCAGAACACCACCGTCATGCGCATCGTCGCGCAGGCCGCGGCCGGGTACGCGAGTGCCGGCTACTTCACGATCGTCGACGGGATCGTCATCCCCCGGTGGTTCCTGGCTCCGCTGCGCGATTCGCTGAGCGCCGCCGGCCACCGCGTGGCCTACGCGGTTTTGCGGGCGCCGCTGGCCGTCTGTCTGGAGCGGGCTCGGAGTCGTGCGTCGAGCCGGCTCTCCGACGCCGCCGTGGTGGAGCGCCTATGGCGCGACTTCGCCGATCTCGGCCCGCTCGAGACGCACGTCATCGACAGCGCAGCGCAGGCTGCCGACGCCACCGCCGATCTGCTGGCCGAGCGCGTGCAGGGCGAGCTGCTGCTCTAACCTGGTCGGGATCGCCTCACGCGAGCCAGTCGCCGGCGAGCATCGCGTAGACGGCCAGGTCGAGGTAGCGCTCGCCCACTCGCTCGGCCGCGCGCGCAACGCCCTCCTGGGTGAACGCGAGGCGCTCGGGGATCGCGCGGCTGGCGCTGTTGTCGACTGCCGCGCGGATCTCAACCCGGTGAAGCCCCCACGTCCCGAACGCGTGCTCGACGAGCGCTCTGACGGCGCGAGTCATGGTGCCGCGACCCTGCGCCGATTCGGCGAGCCAATAGCCGATGCCCGTCGAACGGTGCTGCCAGGAGACGCCGTGAAACCCGATCACGCCGGCGATCCGGCCATCCTCGACGACCGCGGCCTGAAAGCCGTCGTTGCCCGCCAACTGCTCGCGGGTGCGCCCGATGAAGGCCAGCGTGTCCTCGGGCGTCTGTCCGGCCGCCCACGGCATCCAGCGCGCGAGGTGGTCGCGGTTGGCGTCGATCGCCGCATACAGCTCCTGCGCGTCGGACTCCTCGAGCAACCGCAGCCAACGGCCCTCGGACAGCCCAATTCGCGGATCGCAGCGCGGCTTGCCGGCGGCGGGAGTCACGCGCCAACCCAGTCTTCGCGGCGAACCACATGCACGATCACCCGGTCGCCGAGCAGTACGTCCTCGCGGGTGGGTTCGAAGCCAAGTCGCTGGGCGACTCGCACCGAGCGCGTGTTCTCGGGAGCGATCATCGCGGTGATGTGCGGGACGGGCAGCGTCGCAAAGCCCCAATTCACGCAAGCCCCGCCGGCCTCCGTCGCGTAACCGTGTCCCCACGCCTCGCGGCGCAGCAGCCATCCCGCCTCGGTCTCCCGAAACTGCGGCCAGTACCGCAACCCGACGCGGCCTAGCAGTCGCCCGCCGTCGCGCTCGACCACGGCCAGCAGTCCGTGGCCGCGACGCTGCCATTCCGCTTCGCTGGCCTGCAGCCGCTTCTGCGCCTGCGCGCGATCGAGCGATCGTACGTAGCGCACCACCTCGGGATCGCGGTGCCAGGCGACGAACTCGTCAAGATCGCCGATCGCGAGTTCGCGCAACAACAGCCGTTTGGTTTCGATCGGCACTCGTGGAGCGTACGGCCCTCCGAGGCCGGCGCAATGCGGGCTGGGCTCGCATCGTGATCGCAGGCGTGGATGACAGGGAGTCGTCGTGGCCGCGGGCATCGCCCCCCATCCCGCAGGCGCGCAGCGCCTGCGATCTCTCAACCCCGACTCCCCGCTCTCCCGCGCCGGCGATGGTTATGGGGCGCCGGCGTCCTGCACGGGGACCGGGGCACGGAGCATGAGCCACAACGGTGGGCTGCCACCGACGCGCAACTCGCCGATGTGCTGGAAGCCGAGGCGCTCGTACAGCGCCGCGCTGCGTTCGCTCGAGGCCTCGATGTAGGCGGGCAGGCCCTCACGGTCGCATTGCTCGAGCACGGGTCCCATCAAGGCGCCGCCCAGCCCCCTGCCCTGCATGTCCGGGTGCACGCCGATGTCGCGCACGTAATAGTGAGGCTCGCGGAGCCTGCGCATGTGGTTCCACTCCATCGCGGCTCCGATTCTCGCCGCCCGGGGCAGATGGACCCCGAAGGCGCTGCCCTCCAGCATGGTGACGCGCGTCGGCGCGCGCCACGCGCCGGGCGGCAGGTTCAGCGCGGCGCCGGCGAGATCGCCCGTCGTCCACACGTGCCCGCGCGGCAGCGTGTAATGGCGCAACTCGATCCCAAAGTAGCGACGCAGGCGCGCGTGCCGTTTGCTGTCCTCGGGCATCAGCCAGCCGAAGACCGGATCGTCGTAGAAAGCCTCCGCCAGCACGCTCGCCAGGTGCTCGATGTCCTGCGCGGTCGCCGGGCGCAACTCGGGGGCGGCAGGCGGGCGAGGGGGCGCCTCGCCGGCGACGGTCGATGAACTCTCACCCATCTTGGCTCCTCGCTTTTTCGTCGGTGGCTACAGAATGATTTCGCAGCTGGTTGCGGTGCATATTCGCGGATCGTCCTCGTGCCGCGACGTCGCGCCCAGTGCTTCGGCTCACCAGCGCCCGTCGCGGATGGTTGCGCTCAGCAGTGCGTCAATCGCGGCGGTCACGCGGTCGGCTACCGCTGATGGCATGGAGGCGTCGAGCCGCTGAGTGTATCACGCGTGATACACTGCACCGTATGGCTGAGGTCAGCATTCGAGACCTGCGAAACCATGGCGGCGATGTCGTGGATCGCGCTGCGCGCGGCGAGCAGATCACGATCACCCGCTCGGGCAAGGCCGTCGCCGAGCTGCGGGCCGTCACGGCGCCCGCGCTCACAGCACAGGCGCTGATCGACCGCTGGCGACGGCTTCCGCCGGTCGATCCGGCGGCTCTCCGTGAGGACGTCGACAGTCTCCTGGACCCCGGCCTGTGAGTCCGACCTCACAGCACGCCCGCGGCGTTCTCGACACCTCGACCGTCGTCCTGCTCGGACACCTGGAAGACGCCGCCGCGCTTCCCGCCGAACCGCTGATCACGGCGATCACGCTCGCCGAGCTGTCTGTCGGCCCGCTGGTAGCCGGCGAGGAGCGGGAGCGCGTCGCTCGCCAAGCACGCCTCCAGCAGGCCGAGGCCGACTTCGACCCGCTTCCCTTCGACGCCGGCGCCGCGCGCACATTCGGGCGGGTGGCAGCCTCCCTGCGACGCTCGGGCCGCAAGCGCACAGCGCGCTCCTACGATGCGATGATCGCCGCAACCGCCCTCGCCAACGACCTGCCCGTCTACACCTGCAACCCCGCCGACTTCACTGGCATCGACGACCTCCAGATCGTTGCGGTTCCGGTGCCAGAGTCAACAGAGAAGCCGAGCGCACCCGAGTAGATCCCGGGGTGCGGATCTGCCCGCGGGCCGCGCCGAGCGCGCGGCGCAGCCCGATCTCCGAGCGGCCCGCACGATCGGGCGAATCCTTTTCGCGCCGCGCCGCCTCCTATCCGCACACCTACCATCCAGCGAGACGGGAGCCCTACATGGTCATCGCAATCGCAGCCGCAATCGTCGTCGCCTGCTGTGCGGCGTTCTTCGGCACCAAAGCTCGGTCTCGTCGTGGTCAATGACACCCACATCGATCGCGGCACATGATGAGAGGCGCCGGCCCCACGGTGATCGGCGCCGGCCGGTCCTGGCCGGCCGAGCAGGTGATCAGCGCCGCCCGAGAGGGCGACGTGCGCGCGATCGCGACGCTGCTGTCGGGTTCGCACAGCCACGTGCAACGCTTTGCCCGGATGCTCTGCTCGACGCCCGAGGACGCCGAGGACGCTGCGCAGGAGGCCCTGATCGTCCTGTACCGGAAGATCGGGACCCTGCGGGCCACCGCGGCGCTCGCCTCGTGGATGTTTCAGGTGGTACGCCACGAGTGCATCCGCCGCTCGCGGCTCGCGTTGCGAGGGCGAATCTCCGCCGCGGCGGTCGAGCCCTCTGCGGAAGACGCCGCCCTTGCGCGCTTGGAGGTCGAGCGGATAGTCGCGGTGATCGCGAGTCTGCCCGATGAGCAGCGCACCGTCGTCGTCATGCGTGACATCCAGGGCCTGTCGGGAGCGGCCACGGCTCAGGCGTTGGGCCTTAGCCGAGCCGCGATGAAGTCGCGCCTGCACCGTGGGCGCGAGGGGTTGAGGACGAGACTTGTCACACCCGGCGATAAATCAAAAGATGGGAGCAGCGAAGATGTCTGAGTCAAGTCCATTCGCCAGCGCGTCGGTCGCCCGTCACCTCGCCCGCGGTGGGATCGGGTTCGGACTGATCGGCGCGGCCTTCGGGCTGGTGGCCCTGGTCGGCCCGGTCGCTCTGCTGCTGGCGCCCGCCGGCCTGCTCGCGCTGCGTGGCTGCCCGATGTGCTGGACCCTGGGCCTGATCGAGACGATCTCGGCCCGCCGGCTCGCGCGCACCTGCTCCGCCGAGGGCTGCACTCTGCGAGTTCAGGGGCGCGCCGCGGTTGCGGCGGGTCCGTACGCCGATTCGTATCGCCCCAGACAGTCCTCGAGTGTCAGGCATTCGCAGCCAAGACCCGCTTCGAGGATCGCCTTCATCGCTCTGGCCTCGGCGAGCTTGCGGTCGATCTCGGGCAGCTTGCGCTTGGCCAGCTCCCGCCAGACGGCCGGGGGCGGTGTGCCTCGGGAGAAACCGGACAGCACGACGCGCGTCTCGGCCAGCGTGAATCCCGCGCGCTTGCTCAACTGGATCAGCGCTACCCGCCTCAGATCGTCCGGGTCGTAGCGCCGCTTCCCGCCAACGCGCTCGGGTGAACTCAGCAGACCCGTGCTCTCCCAGTAGCGCAAGGTCGAGGCCGGCACGCCGGCACGGCACGCCGTCTCGCCGATCGTCAACCCGCCGCTGTGACCGCTCGTCGTCATTCTTGACTTAAAGCGTACTTGAAGTGGTAGACCTCGCGATGGCACGACATCGATCGCGAACAGGAGCCCGCCATGCTCGATACGCAAACAGACCAGCCGGCCGATCCGGGTACGGACGGCGCAAGCTGCGCACCGAGCCCTGCTCTGTGTGGTACGCAGTCATCGGCGCCCGACGGTGGGCTGCTCGGCGGAGGGTGCTGCTCGGGAGCGGTGCGAGCGACGGCCACGTCTGCCCCGATGACCCGTGCCGCTCGACGTTCGCGCACGGTCGCCGGTCTCGTGTTCCTGGCCGTTGCGGGCGGCATGGCCTCACGGCGCCTGCCTGGGCGCATCGCGTTGTGGCCCGCGTCGCTCGTCCCCACCTGGTTCGGCATCTCACACCTTGTCGCCGGCGTGACCGGCTACCAGGGATGCCCAGAGCTGGGGGCGATACCAAGCGTCATGCTGGGTCGTCCCATCGGCACGAGCTGCGAGCCGTGGCGACGCATTGACCGCTGGGTCTGAGCACGGGGTAGAACGAACCGTATAGCCGCCGGACAGACGGCGCTGTCCGTAGTCCGCTGAGGCCCAGTGGGATAATGCGCGCTCGTGCCTGCAAACGAGTGGACTATCCCCGAGCGTGTGATCGGCTATCTCGACCGCGCGGACGAGTTCCCGCACCGCGCGGAGGGGGAGAACGTCCTCTTCGATCACCTCCCCGACGACGCCCGCCGCATCCTCGACATCGGGACGGGAGACGGTCGCCTGCTCGCGCTCCTGCTGCGCGATCGTCCCGAGATCGTGGGCGTGGGCCTCGACTTCTCCGAGGCGATGCTCGACCGGGCGCGCACGCGCTTCGCCGGGGATGAGCGCGTCGAGCTTGTTCACCACGATCTCGCCGAGCCACTGCCGGTGCTCGGGCGCTTCGACGGGGTCATCTCGTCGTTCGTCATTCACCACCTGGAGCACGATCGCAAGCGCACGCTTTACCGAGAGGTCTTTGACTTGCTCGAGCCCGGTGGGGTATTCGCGAACTTCGAGCACGTGGCATCCCCAACCGAGCGGTTGCACCGGGCGTTCTTTGCCGCGATCGACGAGCCGATCGAGAACGAGGATCCCTCGGATCGCACACTTGACGTGCAGACGCAGCTCGAATGGCTGCGCACGCTCGGCTTCGCCGACGTCGACTGTTACTGGAAGTGGCTCGAGATGGCCCTGCTGGCCGGCGTCAAGCCGTTGCGCGGCTGACGCCGGCGAAGCTCCTGGGAGGCCACTGCGCGTCGCCGGCGCGCAGCGCGCCCGGCCTCACGCCGGGCCGCCGCTTTCAGAGCCGCGGGTCCGGCGCGCCAAGCTTGGTGACTTCGGGCGCCTTGTAGGGGTGGCCCGGGCAGCCGCCGAGCACCAGCAGCCGCATTCCCTGTGCGCCCGGCCAGACCTTGCGCTTGGCGCTCGGCCCGACCCTGACCATCGTCTCTGGGTCGATCGGCTGACGCTCACCGTCGATCTCGATCTCGCCGCCGCCGCGCAGCACCACGAAGACCTCCTCCTGGCCGCTGTTGACCTCGTCGTGCTCGGGGTACCGGGTGGCGTTCGGCGGCATATCGATGACCTGCATCCCGAACGACTCGACACCGAGCGTCGCCCGGGCGCGCTTGAACGAGCCGAAGACGACCGCCTCCATGTCGTCGATGCGGCTGAGTGTGAAGTCAGGCATGTCTGGTCTCCGATCGCGAAGTCGCTTGGTTTGTTTGTGCCTGTGTCGCCATTGGCGCGCCACCCCCGCTCGCGGGGACAATGGGGCGCGTGTGCCGCCTCGACCTGTCGGGTGGCCACGGAGTGAGCAAAATAGCACGATCGTTCGTCCTTTTTCAGGTCGGGCGACGGCTAAAATCACGCGACATGGTCGGCAAGGCTGCCCGCACCCGCTCGGCAATCCTCGATCACGCCGTCGACCGCGCCTCAGTCGACGGCCTGGAGGGCCTGACGATCGGCGGCCTCGCGAGCGAGCTGCAGATGAGCAAGAGCGGCCTCTTCGCGCACTTCGGCTCCAAGGAAGACCTGCAGTTGGCGGTCGTTCGGCACGCCGCCGAACGTTTCGCCGAAGAGGTCGTAGTCCCCGCCCAGCACGTGCCCGCCGGCGCGGAGCGGCTGCACGCCTACTGCCAACGCTACCTCGACTACCTCGAGCACAAGGTCTTCGCCGGCGGCTGTTTCTGGGCGGCCGCCGGGTGCGAGTTCGACGACCGTCCCGGCGCGGTGCGCGATGCGATCGCCGGCGGCGTGCGCGCCTGGCTGGCCGAGCTGGAGCACCAGGCGCGGCTCGCCGGCTCACCGCGGCCGGCCGAGGTCGCCTTCGAGGTCTACTCGATCGGGCTTGGCGCCAACACCTGCACGCGGCTGCTGCACGACGAGCACGCCTTCGCACGCACGCGTGTGGCGATGGAGCGGTTGCTCGACGCCGGCGGCCTACTGGCGCTCGACCGCTGAGCCCGCGGGTCGTCTGGCCTCCCCCCGTTTCGAGTGCCTTGAACGCTCGTCTACGGTTTGAGCTGTGGCAAGCGTTCTGGAAGTCGTCTGGCACGGGCTAAGGGATTCGCTGCTGATGGCCTGGCAGGTCTGGTGGGCGCTGGTGCTGGGCTTGGCGATCTCCGCCGTCGTGCAGGCCTGGGTGCCGCGCGCGCGGATCGAGCACGCGCTCTCGGGCTCGGGACCACGGCCCGTCGGTCTGGCGACCGGCCTCGGGGCGGCCTCCAGCTCGTGCTCCTACGCCGCGATCGCGATCGCCAAGTCCCTCTTTCAGAAGGGCGCCTCCGCCGCGGCCGCGCTGGCGTTCCAGCTCGCCTCCACGAACCTCGTGTGGGAGCTTGGCCTCGTGCTGTGGATCCTGATCGGCTGGCAGTTCACCGTGGCCGAGTACCTGGGCGGCATCGTGATGATCGCGCTGATGGCGCTGCTGCTGCGCGTATTCGTCTCGCCGCAGCTCGAGCGCCAGGCACGCGTGCACGCCCGCCAGGCGGACACCGGCCACCAGCACCACAGCCAGGGCGGGCATGGCGGCTGGCGCCGGCGGCTCACTTCGCTCTCGGCGTGGTCGGATGTGGCGCACAACTTCCGCGGGGACTGGCAGATGCTCTACAAGGAGATCGGGCTTGGCTTTCTGCTCGCCGGCTTCATCGCCCAGCTCGGCGACGGTTTCTTCAACGGCCTGTTCCTCGACCACACCGGCGGCGTGGCGGCGGCCGTCGAGAACGTGATCGTCGGCCCGCTGATCGCCGTGCTGTCGTTCGTCTGCTCCGTCGGCAACGTTCCCCTCGCGGCGGTGCTGTGGTCGGGCGGGATCAGCTTCGCGGGCGTGCTCGCGTTCCTGTTCGCCGATCTGATCGTGCTGCCGATCGTCGCGATCTACCGCAAGTACTACGGTGGCGCCTACACGCTGCGGATCGTCGCGCTGATGTTCGTCACGATGGTCGCTGCCGCCCTGATCGTCGACGGCCTGTTCAGTGCCGCCGGGTTGATCCCGAGCGGGCCGCGTCCCTCCCGCGCGGACGTGTTCGGGGCGATCGCCCTCAACTACAAGCTCGCATTGAACCTGCTCGGTCTGGCGATCTTCGCGGCGCTGTTCGGGCTCACCCAGTGGCGTGGGGTGACCGACCCGGTGTGCGGGATGCAGGTGGATCGCGAGCGCGCACTCTGCCAGGAGCACCATGGACGCACCTACCGTTTCTGCTCCGCCGGCTGCCTGGCGCAGTTCGCCGACGCTCCCGAGCGCTACGCCGGCGCCGTGCCCCGTCGTGGTGGCCGCCTGCGCCGGCCGCTGCGGCTGGCGCGGGCACAGCGCTCGCCTCGTGCGTAGCCGCATGTCGCGACCCCGACGCGCGCTAGCTTCTGTACATGCGCTTCGCGGCGGAGCTTGGACGGCGAGACGCTGCCCCAGTCCGGGGAGTGCTCCTCGGGCTGGGCCTCGCGCTCGCCGCTCTCGCGTCGCTCGCTTTGGCGTCCCCGGCATCGCCCGTCACCGTCACCCGTCCGCCAACCGTCATGCGCTACCGCGCGATCGGCTGCGTCCGCCGCGGCCCGTCGGTCGCCTACCGAGGCGGCCCGACACGCCGCAAAGTCGTCGCGCTCAGCTTCGACGACGGCCCCGCCGCGATCACGCCGGCGTTCGTGCGAATGCTCGAAGCCCAGCACGTGCCCGCGACGTTCTTCATGATCGGCCGCCAGATCGGCGCCCAGTACGGCGCCACGCTGCGGCGCGAGCTGCGCGCCGGCGACGCGCTGGGCGACCACACCTACACCCACCCCGATCTCGACCGGCTGAGCAGCGGCGAAGTGTCTGGCCAGCTGCGCCGCACGCTCGATGCGATCCGCGCCCTGACCGGCTACACCCCCTGCGTCTTTCGCCCGCCCTACGGCGACTACGACACGTCGGTGATCGACACCGCCAAGTCGCTCGGCCTGGCGACGATCCTGTGGAACGTCGACCCCAGCGACTGGGCCCTGCCCGGCACCGCGGCGATCGAGCAGCGCGTGCTCGCGCAGGTGCAGCCCGGGTCGATCGTCCTTTCCCACGACGGCGGCGGCCCGCGCACCGAGACGCTTGCCGCCTACCCGTACATCATCGGCGCCCTGCGACGTCGCGGCTACCGCTTCGAGACCGTCCCGCAACTGCTTGGCTTTCACACCGTCTACGCGCCCTGCGCCGCCAGCTGCGACGGCGAGGGCGTCACCGCGCCGCTGCCGCCCGGGTCGATCGTCCGGGAAGCCAAGCCGCCGTCCACCCCACGAAAACGACGAGGACCCGGCTCGACCAGCTCCGGGCCCTCGCGACCTCGCGCACGGGGTGCTGCCGAACCTACTCATTAGGACCCACCGCGCGCTCAGCTGTCGGAGTCGGCCGGCGATGACCCCTCTAACTCCCTCTGGGACGCCCGGCCTCCTCCTACGACGATCAGAATAACCCGAATGGCAAACACTGGTATGACTTGTCTGACATCTTGCAACGGATGTTCGAGCGTGCCCGGTGCGCCTGCCGTTCGAGAGAGAGCATGCGTGCGCGGCCGCGCCGGGTGGACCTTCAGTAGTTCTCCGCGCCCACCGTGCGTCTTAGCCCTCTTGGACAGCCGGCGTAGATGCATCTAGCTTTGCGAATGTGGCTCCATCACAGCCGCTGGCTCACTCCGACGACCCACGTGACGATCGATCCCGGCCGCCCACCGCGCGGCCCTCGCCGCCGCTGAGCGCGCGCGAGGTCGAAGTGCTGCGGCTGATCGCGCTCGGACACACATCGGCCGAGGCGGCCGAGATGCTGGGGCTTTCGCCGCGCACGATCGAGACACACCGCGCGCGGATCTGCCGCAAGCTGGGTGTCGCCACGCGCGCACAGCTCGTCGGATACGCGCTCGAGCACGGACTCGTCACCGTTGGACGGCCAGCCGGCGGCTGAGTTCGGGAGCGAGTGGGGTGTCAGACAACGTTCGCCTGGTTGACGGCGCCGAGGATGCTGGCACCAAGGCGTTTGCGGCCGAGTCGGACCGGCAAACGTTGCCGGGTCCTCCACCAGAAGACGACTATTTCAGGGTCTTCTAGCGCGCGATCTCCTCGGGGTCCTCGTACCAGCGCCGTCGCTCGCCAACCCGCGCGCGCAGGCGCCATGCGCGCGACTTGGGCGCCTGCTCGAGCGCGACGGTCAGCGCCGCGATGCGCCGCTGCACGCATTCGCGCTGCGGCGCGGCGAGCGTGCCCTCCGCCAGTCCCGCGTGCAGGCGCGCGAAGTTCAGCTCCAGCGTGTGGTACAGCCCCCAGTCGCCCGCGGCCAGCGCTGCAAGGTGTGGTGCGTTGATCGCCGCGCGCGGCGGCTCGCCGTCCCCGCTCGCCTGGGCGTCGCCTTCGGCGACCTCGCAGCCGAGCAGCAGCGCGTAGAGGTCGCCGCGGTCCTTCGCGTTCAGCGCGACGATTTGCAGCTTGCTCAGCAGCAGCTCGGCGGCGGGCAGCGTCTGCTCCCACGCGTCGATGCGCGCCGCGAGCGGCAGCGCATGGCACATGCGGAAGTCCCCGACGAACACGTCGATGCGCCGTGCCCCGGCGTCCGGCTCCTCGAAGAGCAGGCGCCGCGCGCCGTGCAGTGCGTTGAAGCGCCGCTGCGGCTCCCAGCCCTGTGCCGCGAGCAGCTGCTCGACGGCGGGCCCGGCGCGGCGCGTGGTGATGAAGTCGAGGTCCTCGATCGCCCGCGCCAAGGACGCGTCCAGGCGCGCGCCGAGCAGCAGGCGGATGCCCATCCCGCCGAGCAGGCGCAGCGGCACCTGTTGGTCGCGCGCGGCGGTCAGCAGGCGCTGTGCCTCGGCCTCCAGGGAGGCGACGTTCTCCAGTTCGCTCGGCGACAACGAACCGCGAGCCTCATCCGGTGACGAACTGGTGACGCGCACGGTCTCCCTCCAGTTTGACCAGGCAGCCGGCGATCCGCCCCGTGTGGTAGGCGCTGCCGGGGTTCAGACAGAGCGTGCGCCCGATGTGCGTCGCGCCGGGGCTCTCGTGTACGTGGCCGTGCAGCGCGAGCAGCGGCTGGTAGCGCTCGATCAGCTCGCGCACCGCGGTCGAGCCGACCGGGATCAGCTTGGGCTCGGCGCCGATCGTGACCACGCCGAGGTTCTCGTCCAGCTCGGCCGCCGTGTCGAGCGAGGAGTCGTACGGGGGCACGTGCAGGTTGAAGATCGCGCGACTGCTGTCCTCGAGCTGCTCGGCCAGGCGCTCCACGCGGCGGTAAAGCTCCTGCTCGTCCAGCTCGCGCGGGGAGTGAAAGGGCGTGATGTTGGAGTACCCGAGCGAGACCATGCGGTAGCCGTCGAACTCCACGATGCGCTCGTCGCACGCCTCCACGCGGTGTGCGCGCTCCAGCGCGGCGTCGATGCCGGGCGGGTCGTCGTTGCCGGGCATCAGAAAGCAGCGCACCTCGCTGTCGCGCAAACGCTCGTCGGCGAGCGCCAGCCAGCGTTCGAAGGTCTGCAGCATCACCCCCGCAAACCAGTCCTCGCGCGCCTGCTCATCCAGTGTCGCGACGCGCGCGGCCTCCGCGACGCTCATGCGGTGCGGATACATCCCGTTCGCCCGCACCCGCGCTTCCGCGTCCGCGACCTGCCCGGCATCGTCCAGTCGCTCGCGCCGGCCGAACAGCTCCATCTCGCAGCTGCCGTCCGCGCGCTCCAGCAACGGCACCACGACCTTGCCCGCGACGTCTCCGCCCATCACGATCACGCCCGCCCGGTAGGCGGTGGCGGCGCCCAGGAACTTGCGCCACAGGCCCTCGGTGCCGTGGATGTCGGACGCGTAGTACAGGCGGGTCACCGCGCCGTTTGCGGTTGACCGGCGGCGAGCGCGGAGCCTCATTCGGGGGGCAGCTCGCGGTAGGCCAGCTCCAGCTCGATGCCCTGCTTGCGACGAATCGCTTTCGAGGCATAGTAGATCGCGAAGCCCACCACGTAGATGAGCACCGACAGCTCGAGCTTGCCGGGGTCCTTGGCGAGGCTCACTCCCGACGCCGGGTCCCACAGCAGCACCGCGATCGCGCCCAGGAAGCCGAGCAGCGCGAGCGCGCCGACCAGCATGAACAGCGGCACGCCGGCCACGCGGCGTGCGTAGGGCGAGGAGGCAACGAGGTCCGGGTGGCGGAAGGGCAGCACGATCGCGGCGATCGCGGTGCAGACCATCGTGAAGGAGACTCCCAGCTCGACCGTCAGCGTGGTGAACCAGGTTGTGAACGAGTAGATCGCGGTGCTGGCGACGATCAGCAGCATGATGATCGCCACCGCGACCAGCGGCGAGCGCGTGCGCGACTCCACCCACGAGAGCTGTTCGGGCATGACGCGGTCGAACGACCACGCGAACATGCTGCGGCTGACAAGCAGCAGCGTCTGCGGCAGCCAGATGAACAGGCCCGCGGTGAAGCCGACGATCGCCAGGGTGCTCCACACGGCGCTGCCGGAGGCGATGCCGACGATCTCGGGATAGGCGGGCGCGCCGGCTGAGAAGCCGTAGGCGGCAGGGTCGGCGAGCCCGAGCCGGCCGTTGAAGGTGTACGTGGCGAAGTGCGTGAATGTCAATGCCAGCGCGAGCATAGTCAGTACGGCGATCAGCACCGCGCCGGGCATCGACTTCAGGTGGGTGCCGCGCTGCAGGCGGATCTCGCCGGCGAAGTAGGTGCTCGAGAACAGGAAGCCGTAGACGAACCAGAACACCGACACCGAGCGCACCGACGCTTCCAAGCTGAACTTCGCGGGGTGGAAACCGGCTTTGGCGGCTGAGGCGACGAGCGCCGCGCTGGCGTGGTGCGTGCCGAGGTTGGCGGCGTACGCGTTGAAGTCGTGCGTGAAGCCCCCTTGGGTCTGCAGCAGGCCGACGACCACGGGCACGCCGACGGCACCGAGGACGTAGAGCGCGAAGGCGCCGATCTGCACGCGGAAGAACAGATGCGTGCCGCCTGCCACGAACAGCCCCGCCGAGACCACCAGGATCGCCACGCCGGTCAGGAACAGGCCCCATTCGGTGGAGAACCAGTGCCCAAAGCTCAGCCACCCCGTCGCGCCCGTGAAGCCGGCCATCGTCCGCGCGAAGGCGCCGAAGCCGTAGTTGGCGATGTAGGTCGTGTAGATCCCGCTGGAGACGATCACCCACAGGCAGAAGCTGAAGTTGGCGGCGAACCCGATCGCGGGATGCAGGATGCGGCTGTTGAACACGTAGTCGCCGCCACTGCGCGGCATGATCTGCGTGAACATCGCATACAGGAACGCCATCGGCAGTCCGAACGCTGCGGCGATCAGGATGCCGATGATCGCGTTCGAGCCGCGATAGGAGTCCAGCAGCAGCCAGTAGAAGGCGAACGTCAGCGCGACGCTCGACCACATCACGTTGTAGTAGAGCGCGTCGCGAGTGCGTCCTTCGCGTACGAGCCCCGTCGCCTTGCGCGTGAAGAGCGTCGGGGTTGCGCTCGCGGTCGTCCCGGTCGCGGCCTTGGCGGCTGCGGCATCTGCCTTTCCGGTCGTCGTGCTCATCGCTGCGGCGATCGCTCCTTGTTCGGCTCAGGGAGTTTGGAGAGATACAACGTTTCCGCGCGTTGGAAGTAGTTCCGCACTTCCGCCACGCATGAGAATTCTCTTAGATTGAAGCCGATTCCGGCGCGCGACGACTCCACGGCAGCCACGGGGCGCCTCATTTGGCGCGCTCGGAGCGTCGATTTTCCGCCCTAGTTCGTGCCGCTTGTCTCTGACTGTACGGCAGTCTGCACAGGCGCGTGTTCTCCGGCTCCTGCGTGGAAAGCCATCGCCTCGACGGCAATTCGCCCGGCCATCAGCACGGTGGCGGGGGTCGGCTCGAGCGTTGGCGCAGTCTCGACGACGTCGACGCCCAGCAGCCCGCCGTGAGAGACACCGCGCACCAGTTCGATCGCCTCGCGGCTCGACAGGCCGCCGGGGGTGGGGGTGCAGGTGCCGAGCATGTGGGCGGCATCGAGCGAGTCGACATCGAACGACAGGTACACGCCGTCGCTGCCGGCGCGGCTGATCGTGCGGGCGCGCTCGACGGTCCAGGCGATGCCGTGCTCCCAGATCTGCTCCAGCCAGATCACCTCGATGCCATGCTCGCGGCAGTAATCCAGCTCTGAGCGCGGGTTCATCCATCCGGATATGCCCACGAGTACGATCTTGGCTGGGTCGAAGCCGGCGTCCACGGCGCGCGCGATCGGACAGCAGTGGTTGAGCGTCTCGCCGCCAATCTCGGTGGCGGTGTCGAGGTGGGTGTCGAGCAGTACGAGTCCGGGGTCGGCGACGTGCTCGCGCACGGCGCGCACCGCTGGGATCGTCACCGAGTGATCGCCGCCGAACGTCACCGGCAGCGCGCCGGCGGCAAGGATCTCACCGATATCGGCCTGCGCGCGCGCGAACGTGCGTTGTGCATTGCCAGGAACGACGGCACAATCGCCGCAGTCGCATGGATGCAATGCTTCGGTTAGATCGAAGTCGATTGTGGCGTTGTAGGGGAGGAAGTGGTAGGAGAGCGCGCGGATTCCGCGCGGCCCGTAGCTCGCGCCGCTGCGACCGACCGAGCTTGAGTCGAATGGGATGCCGTAGATGGCTGCGCGCGCATCGCGCTCGCGTAGCGCGGCGGCCTCTGCCTTCACGTGGGGCAGGCCCATGAAGGAGCCGGCCAGCCCGGCGTGCAGGAGACCGGTCCACATCGTCGGGTCCACCTGCGCCGAGCTGGCCATCGCTGCTCCTGTCTTGCCTGCGTCAGCGCCGCGCGTGCGGGGCGCGCGGACCGCTGACGTGTTGTGCTTGCCTGTCCCTCTATCGTAGTCTGGTAAGCGCTCTGGCGGTTGGCACCATTTTGCAGATGCCGGAATAGTCTTGCAAAATCGGTTTGGCTTGTCAAGGGTTGACCGCGGGCGGTTATTCTCTGCATTGTCGCCGGCGACGTCCGTGCCGGTCACGGGTGGCGCCTAGGACGGCTCCGTTGCGTGTGCCGGGATGTCGCTTTCAAAAATCGGTAGCAGTCCGAAGGCTGGTGGGGAATGCGTCGGGTGGTGGGCATCAGGGATGTTGCGCAGCGAGCAGGGGTTTCGCCGACGACTGTTTCCCACGCGCTCAACGGCAAGGGCCGGATCTCGTCGGCCACGCGCAAGCGCGTGGAGGAGGTCGCCGAGCGGCTCGGCTACCAGCCCAATGCGACCGCGCGCAACCTCGCGGGACGTCGCAGCGGCCTGATCGGCCTCGCGGTGGCCCAGACCGGCGAAGGCAACTTCGCTGTCTCCGACTTCGAGTACTTCGCTGAATTGATCAGCGCGGCAAGCGTCGCGGCACTCGATCGCGGCTACACGCTGATGCTCGCCTCGGCAGCACGCGCCGACGCCTGGCTGCGGATGCCGCTGGACGGGGCGATCATCGTCGACCCGGTTGCACAGGATCCCCTGCTCGAAGCGGTGCACCAGCGGCAGGTGCCGCTGGTAACGACCGGCCGCGTGCCGGGTGCAACGCAGGGCTGCTGGGTCGACAACGACCATCGTGTCGCCACGCACGCAATCCTCGATCACCTCGCGGCGCGCGGCGCGCAGCGGATCGCACTGCTGGGCAGCCCGCCGACGACCTCCTACTCGATCGACTCGGGCGCTGCCTATGAGGAGTGGTGTGCTGGGCACGATCGCGAGCCGATCAGCATCGTGGCCCGTGGCGACTTGACTGAGAGCGCCGGCTTCGAGGCGGCCATCAAGCTGCTGCGGCGTTCGCCACCCCCCGACGCGGTGCACTCTACGCTCGACCGCACTGCGCTCGGCGCGTTGCTCGCGGCGCAGGCGCGCGGACTGTCGGTGCCGCACGATCTGATGGTCTCGGGCTGTGTCGACAGCGGTGCGAGCAAGTGGGTGCGGCCGGGGTTGACGACGGTCGAGCTGCATCCCAGCACGATCGGCGACGAGGCGATCGGCGTACTCACCGCTCTGATCGAGGGGCGCGAGCCAACGCCCTCGCAAGTGTTCGTGCCGACCCGCATCCGCGCCCGCGGTTCGACCAGGCGGCGCATGGTGGACCACTCGCCGCGCAAGGTGCTCGTTCAGCCGGCGGACTCGGAGACCGTGCGACGACCGCGGATGCGCGCGCGAGCCTCGGCGAAGCGCAGCGCCTCGTAGGCGATCAGCGCCGTCAGCAGCGCGGCGAGCGCGGCGAGCGTGACGAGCGCCGGGGGTGCCAGCGCCTGCGCGACGGGCACGAGCGCAAGCAGCACCAGTGCGTAAAGCAGCCGGCGGGGATTGAGCGTGTGCATGTTGCGCAGGCGAAAGGCGACGTGTGCGAGCAGGTACAGCGCGGCCCCTCCCAGCAGCGCGAGCGCGGGCACCAGCGCCAGCGGGCGCTCGACGCGGGCGAGGGTGTCTTTGAGGCCGACCGCGATCAGAGCGATGCCGGCGACCATGAAGAAGTGCAGGTAGGAGTAGGAGTCGCGCGCCAGCTCGTTGCGTTCGCGACCTGGAGCGGCGCGCGCCAGGCGCCGCTCGGCGGCGAGGGCGACGACGTCGAAATACAGCCACCACAGCGCCGCCGCGACCAGCATGCCCAGCACGGCGGCGGTGACGACGCCGAGGTCCAGCCGCTCGTGCGCGCCGACGCCGAGCGCGACGATCGACTCGCCGATCGCGATGATCACGACCGCGCCGTGGCGCTCGGCGAAATGCCCCGGGACGAGCCGCCAGCCCTCGGCGCCGAACAGGTACGGGCCGCCCATGTCGAGCGCGACCGCCAGCAGCCACAAGCCGATCCGCGCGCCCCCGCCGGCAAACGCGGCGCCGAGCAGGATCGCCACGCCGAGCGCGGTGCTGCCGGCGAGCCCGAGCACCGAATGGCGCAGCGCCCTGTCGTTGCGACTGGCGAGCACGAACAGCAGGATGTGCGCGACGCGCACGACTGCGTAGGCGCACGCGAACAACAGCGCGTCGCGCCCGAAGGCGCGCGGCACGCACAACGCGGCCACCAGCAGCGCGGCCATCGCCGCGAACATCGCCAGGCGCACCGCGCCCTCCTCGGGGTCCACGACACTCGTCAGCCACGCGTACCCGCCCCACGACCACCACAGCACGGCCAGCACGAGCATGCCCTTCAACACGCCGAGCGCGTCCGGCTCGTGGGCGATCAGCGTCGTGCATTGGGTCAGCGCCAGAACGAACACCAGATCGAAGAACAGCTCCAGTGCAGTGACGCGCTCCCCCTCGCGCAGCACCGCGCGCACGTGCGGGCGGTGGCCCGCGGCCGTGCCGGCCTCGCGTGCCCCGTCCTGTGCGCCGGCCTGCTCTTCCTGCATTGCGCGCGCGTCGCGCTGGCCGGTGGGTGTGCCGTTCACCCGGTCATGATCGCAACTGCAACGCCGCCGCCCGGCCCGCGCAGTCGTACAGCCCGCTCACCGCGCTGACGCGCGCGCAGCTGCGCTCGACTGCGCTCAGTGCGTGGCTCGCGCCGACGCGTTGATCGCGACCACCGGAGCCGGCAGGACCGCCCCGACCGGCGCCGACGCCGGGACTCGCAAGACCGGCGCCTCCGCGGCCTGTGCCGCCGGGGCCCGTCCGGCCTGCGGCTGTGCCGCCGGGACCTGCCGGGAAAGCACCGGCACCGCCGACCCCAGCCCCGCCGGGGCCGCTGCTGGTGGTGAGCACCCAGCGGATGTGTCCGTCGCGCACCTCCTGGGCGAGCCACGCGGCGGTCGTCTCGCTCTCGCGCCCCGAGAAGCCGCCAATGCCGGCGACGCGCTCGCCGTCGATGACGAGCGGGGCGGCTTCGGACTGGCTGGCGACGGCGACGGTGCCGCCGCCGTGCGAATCGGCGTAGCGCACCGCCTGTGCAAGCGAGCCTCCACCCGCCCCGAAGGCGGATGCGCCGGGCGCTCCCGCCGCCGCCGGTCCGCCGCCGGGGAGCCCGCCGCCGAAACCTGTGCCGGTCCGGCCGCCGGGTCCCGCGCCGGCCCGGCCGCCGAGCCCGCCGCCGGGCCCTGCGCCGGGACCGCTTCGACCGAGGCCGCCGGCGGGGTTGTCGGCGGGGCCGCCCGCGGGGAAAGTGCCGCTGGTGGCGTGGCCGATCGTGTCCAGCGCCCAGGTCGCGGGCGCGAGCAGCAGCAGCCCGAGCGCGCCGGCGAGTGCGGCGCGGCGCAGGCGCTCGCCGCCCACCGCCAGCAGTGCGGCGCCGAGCGCGCCGAGCACGATCAGCGTGGGGGTCAGCCAGCGCAGTTCGGAGGGGTAGTCGTGCAGAACCGCCAGCTCCGTCGCGACGCCCGCGACGAGCGCGAGCACGGCAAGCACGCGGGTGCGACCTGCGGCGCCGCGCGCCGCGCGGCCGCTGCCGGCGGCGGTGAGCGCTCCGAACCCGCCGCCGACGAGCGCGGCGGTGAAGGGGGCGAGCAGCGAGACGTAGTAGGGGTGGAAGATGCCGCGCGCGAAGCTGAACACGGTCGCGGTCGTCGCGAAGGCGCCGCCGACGGCGAGCAGCCAACCGCTGCGGGGGTCGCTGCGGCGCAGGCGGCAGGCGGCGAGGATCGCCACACCGCCGACCAGCGCGAAACCGAGCAGCCAACCGTCCTGGCCGCCGAGCGCTTCGTTCAGGAGCCGCAGCGGCCCGGTCGAGCCGCCGAACACGTTCGAGCCGCCGAGCGCCTGCGGCCCGCCGCTCTGGCCTTCAAGGCGCCCAAGGCCGTTGTAGCCGAAGATCAGCGACAGCACCGTGTTGTCGGCGGTGCCCGAGATCCAGGGCCGGTCGGCGGTGGGCGTCGAGTTCGACGAGCGCCGGCCAGGCGCCGGCGACGAGCACCAGGGCGGCCCCGGCGGCGAGCAGCCTGCGTGCCAGGCCGGCAGCGGCGGACGTGCCAGAGACGGCGAGCGGCGTTGCGTCCGCGCGAGCAGAAACGGCGACTGGCCTCGCGTCCGCGCAGGGGACGTTGGTGGATGTCTCTTTCGCGGCGTGATCGTGCGCGCGCACGCGCGCACGCACGCGATCACGTCCCAAATTGGGGATCGACCCCGGCGTGAATATCGACCCCGGCGCCGCCGGCGTACCCAACCTCGACCCCCGCGCCGCCAACCCACCGAACATCGATCTCGACACTGGTGCCGCCGGGAACCCGGGCGCCGCGGGCTCGCCGGTCCTCGACCCCCGGCCGGGCGGCTGACCGAGCATCCACAGCCATGCCGCGGCGATCCCGGGCACGACGACGAGCGCGATGAGCATCTTGGTCTCGAACCCGAGGCCGACGCAGATGCCGGCCAGCACGAACCAGCGTGTGCGGTCGTCTTCGAGCGCGCGCAGCGCGCACCAGAGCGCGGCGACGCAGCAGAGTATGAGCAGCGCGTCGGGGTTGTTGTGGCGCGAGATGGCGACCGTGATCGGCGTCAGCGCGAGCACGAGCCCCGCGACGAACCCGGCGGGCCGGCCGAAGCGACGCCGGGTGAGGTCGTAGACGAGCAGCACGCTCGCAATCCCCATCAGCGCCTGGGGGGCGAGGATCGCGAGGGAGTGAAAGCCGAAGATGCGTGCCGACAGCGCCTGCACCCACAGTGCGAGGGGCGGCTTGTCGACGGTCATCACGCCGCCGGGGTCGAAGGAGGCGAAGAGGAAGTCGCGCCAGCTGCCGCTCATCGAGCGCACGGCGGCCGCGTAATAGGTGTTGGCCCAGCCGTTGCGCGTGAGGTCCCAGAAGTTCAGCAGGCCTGCAAGCAGCGCCAGCGCGAGCAGCTCGGGATGGACGCGGGCGAGCGCGCCGGTACGCATGCGCTCGGCCGTTCGCGGGTCGGCCGTTCGCGGGTCGGCCGTTCGCGGGTCGGCCGTTCGCAGGTCGGCCGGCGCGTGACCGGCGGCGATGGGGAAGGGAGCGGCGGCGCTGGGTGGGTTTGCGCCTGCGACGGCGCCTTCGGAGGAGTTCATGGGCGGAGCATCAGGGACATGTGTAGGAAGAGCGTGAGCCCAGCCTGAAAGTTGGGTAAGGGGTGTGGTGCGCATCCGCGCGAGAGGGACAGGCAACACCGGCAGTCGGGGCGGGGCGTCCATGGCCCCGCCCCGAGGGGTTGCCGGTGTGCGCGCCCGCAGCGACGCTTGGCCGCTCGCGCCGTGCGGCGGCGCTGGGGCCGGTGATCAGGCTGCCGCCTGTGCGCCGGGCCCGGGTTCGATGTGGACGTCGCGCACGGTCAGCGGCTTGCCGCAGTTTTCGCAGATGCGCCACTCGTCCAGCAGGCCTCCGCAGTCGCGGTGGCGCAGCACGAGCGGGGGCCCGCCGGTCGGGGCGGCGTAACGGTCGCCCCAGCGCAGCATCTCGACGAAGACCGGCCACAGGTCGCGGCTCTTCTCGGTGAGCCTGTATTCGTGGCGCAGCGGGCGCTCCTGGTAGGGGCGCTTCTCGAGAATCCCCTCCGTCACGAAACGCTCCAGGCGCGCGGCGAGCACGTTGCGCGCGATCCCCAGGTCGTGCTGGATCGCGTCGAAGCGGCGTACGCCGAGGAAGACGTCGCGCAGGATCAGGATGCTCCAACGCTCCCCGATCAGCTCCAGTGTCCGGGCGATCGAGCAGTTCAGGCCGGTGTAGTCGTTGCGCAGCATCCCTTGCTCACTCTAACATCGCATCCCAGCACAAGTTGCTTGATGAAACGCATGTCGATATAGTGCATCCCATCATGCAACTCACCGACTGAGAGGCGGTTCGGTATGGAGCGCAGGTGGCAGGTGCTAACGGTGGTCGTCGCGGGCGTGTTCATGGCTGGGCTCGACCTGTTCATCGTGAACATCGCGTTTCCGCAGATCCGCGCGAGCTTCGCGGGCACCAGCCTCGGCACGCTGTCGTGGGTGCTCAATGCGTACACGATCGTCTTCGCGGCCTTCCTCGTCGTTGCGGGACGCTGGTCAGACGCGTTCGGGCGCAAGCGCTCGTTCCTGCTCGGCGTGGCCCTCTTCACCGCCGCCTCCGCAGCGTGCGCGGCAGCGCCCTCGATCGGGTTGCTCGTCGGCGCACGCGCGATCCAGGGTCTCGGTGCGGCGCTGCTGATGCCGGCGTCGCTCGGCCTGCTGCTGCCCGAGTTCCCGGCCGAGCGCCGGCATGTCGCGATCGGCGCGTGGGCTGCCGTCGGCGGCATCGCAGCCGCGGCGGGTCCGCCGCTGGGCGGTTTGCTGGTGCAGGCGAGTTGGCGCTGGGTCTTCCTCGTGAACGTCCCCGTCGGTCTGGCGGCGCTCGTTGCCGGTCTGCGCGTGTTGCGCGAGCGACGCCACCCCGAGCCGGCCACGCCGGACTTCCTCGGCGCCGGCGTGCTCACGGTCGCCGTTGCCGCGCTCGTCGCCGCGATCGTGCAGGGCGAAGCGTGGGGGTGGGACGGCGTGCGCGTGCTCGGCCTGCTCGCCGCAGCTGCCGTGCTGCTTGCCGTCATCGCGCGGCGCATCGCGCGCCACCCGGCGCCGATCGTCGAGCCGGCGCTGCTGGCGGTGCGCCAGTTCCGGCTCGCCACGCTCGCCTCGGTGCTGTTCTTCGCCGCGTTCGCGGCGATGCTGCTCGCGTGTGTGCTGTTCCTCACGGGTGTCTGGCAGCGTTCCACCCTGACGGCCGGTCTGATGATCGCGCCCGGCCCGGCGCTTGCGGCGGCCAGCGCGATCCCCGGGGCACGTCTCGGCCGGCGCTTTGGCGCGAGCCGTGTCGGCGCAGTCGGCGCCGCGCTGTTCTCGCTGGGCGGTGTCTGGTGGATCGTCTACCTGGGCGCCGCGCCGCACTACGCGGCGGACTTCCTGCCCGGCATGCTGATCGGCGGGGTCGGCGTGGGACTGGTGATCCCGTCGCTGACCGGGATGGTCGCCGCGACCTTGCCGCCTGCGCGCCTTGCGACCGGCATCGCGGTGCAGGTCACCGGCCGTCAGCTCGGTTCGGCGCTCGGCGCGGCGGCGCTCATCGCGGTCGTCGGCGCGGCGCGCACCGCCGGCGACTTCGCCGGCGCCTGGCGGTTGATGCTCGCGGCCAGCCTGCTCGCGGGACTCGTGCTCGCGACGGCGCGCCATGCCAGCGCCGCGGCGCCAAGCGCGATCGCGGCGAGCACGAGTAGCGTCACGGTCAGCCCGCGCCCCGCGCTCGCCAGCTCGACGCCCGCTCCGCGCGAAACCCCTCCCGCGGCGCCCGCCACCGCCCCGTAGAGCAGTCCCGCGAGCGCGACTCCAAGCGCGGTGCCCAGGCCGCGCGTAGTGTTGAGCACGCCGCTTAACCCCTCCTGCGCAGCTCCGCGGCGCGGCCCCGATCACGCTCGCGTTGTTCACCGGCACGAACGCGCCCAACCCTGCGCCCGTCAGTGCCAGGCCCGCCAGGCGGCCCGCGAGGTCGTGGTCGAGCGCGAGCGCCAACAGGCCGGTCGCCGCCAGCACGAGGCCGGCGCGTGTCAGCGTGCGCGCGTCGATCCGCCCCGTGGCGCGGCCCGCCAGCGGCGCGACGACGCCCAGCGCGATCGGCAGCGCTGCCAGCTGCGCGCCGGCGAGCGCGACCGGGACGTGGGCCGCGGCGAGGTAGTACGGCACGACGTACAGCGCCCCGAACATCACCGCGTACGCCGCGCCCGCTCCGCTCAGGCCGAGTGCGAGCGCCGGGCGGCGCAGCAGCGCCAGGTCGAACACGGGCGCCTGCGCGCGGCGCTCGCGCGCGCGCAGCGCAAGCAACAGCGCCGCCGTGAGCGCTGCGAGCGCGAGCGCCAGCGGCGGCTCGTGCAGCAGCGATCCCGCGAGCGAGATCAGCAGCATCAGCGCGGCGAGCGCCGCCGCCAGCAGCCCCGCGCCGGCCCAATCGAAACGCGTGCGTCGGCGAGTGTGGCTGCGTGGCAGCAGCAGCCACCCCAGCGCGAACCCCAGCGCCCCGGCGGGCAGATTCACGAAGAAGATCAGCCGCCAGCCGCCGAGTGCGAGCAGCAGCCCGCCGAGCACCGGGCCCAGCGCGAGCCCGATCGCCTGCGCGGCGCCCTGCACGCCGAGCCCGCGCGCCAGTTCGCCACGGCGCATCGCCGCGGCGATCAGCGCGACGCTGTTCGCCTGCAGCAGCGCCGCTCCGAAACCCTGCAGCGCCCGCGCGGCGATCAGCCAGCCAAGGTCGCCCGCCAGCCCGCACAGCGCCGAGCCCGCGGTGAACACCGCGAAGCCGTACAGGTACAGCAGCTTGCGCCCCATGGCATCCGCGAGGCGTCCCACCGCTGTGAGCGTGCCCGTCAGCGCGAGCAGGTAGGACAGCGCCACCCACCGCACCGCGCCCGCGCCGGCGTGCAGCGCGGTGCCGATGTGGGGCAGCGCGAGCGTGACGATCGAGACGTCGAGCTGGCCCATGAACGCGCCGATGCACACCGCTCCCACGACGAACCAGCGCGCGCGCGGGCTGGCGCGCACCGCGGCGGGGCGGCGCGGCTCGCACCGCAGGTGGGTGAGCAGCGCTTCCATACGCCCATTTCAGTACTTCCCGGTCAATAGGTCAAAGACGAATTAGCGGTCATATCGATAGGATCTACCTATGGATGAGCGGCGTTTGCGCTACTTCCTGGCGGTCGTCGACGACGGCAGCGTTACCGGCGCCGCCGAACGGCTGCACGTCGCCCAACCCTCGCTCTCGCAGTCGCTGCGCGCGCTGGAGCGCGAGTTGGGGGCCGAGCTGTTCGTGCGCGCCGGTCGCGGCCTGCACCTCAACTCGGCGGGTGAAGCGCTCGTTGGGCCGGCGCGCCAGGCGCTGCGCGTGCTCGACGCCGCCCGCGCCGCGGTCGGCGAGGTCGTCGAGCTGGCTGCCGGCGCCTTGCAGATAGCGGCGCTCGCGACGCTGGCCGTCGATCCGTTGAGCGCGCTGATCGGGGGCTTTCGCAGCGCGCACCCCGGGGTCGTCGTGCGCGTCCGCGAGCCCGAGACCGCCGAGGGTGTGGCGACGCTCGTGCGCGCCGGCGAGTGCGAGCTGGGGCTCGCGCACCTGCCGCTGCCCGCCGACGGCCTGCAGACCGTAGAGTTGGGTACACAGGAGCTGCTGTTCGTGCTGCCGCCCGGCAGCGCCTCCGGGGGCCCGCTCTCGCCCGCGTCGCTGCGCGCGGTCCCGCTCGTGCTGAGCCCGCCCGGGACCTCCACGCGGATGCTGCTCGAAGGCGCCCTGCACGCCGTCGATGTCGCCCCGCGGATCGCCGTCGAGACCGATTCGCGCGAGGCGATCGTCCCGCTCGTGCTGGCCGGCGCCGGCGCGGCGCTGCTGCCAGCGCCGCTCGCCCACGAGGCCGCCCGCCGCGGCGCGGTGGTGCGTGCCGCCCGGCCGCGCATCGCACGGCGCATCGGCCTCGTCCAGCGCGACGGCCCGCTGTCGGCCGCTGCACGCGCGTTCGCCGCGCTGGCACGCTCCTGAGTACTACCGCGGCTCGGTGTGGATCACCACGTCGGCGATCTCGGGGTGCTCGGCGCGCACCCGCTGCTCGACCTCGCTCGCCTGCGCGTGGGCCTGTTCGAGCGTCGCCTCCGGTGCGAGTCTCAGCGTCAGGAACGCGAGCACGCCCTGGTCGGTGCGCCGGAAGCTCAGCTCGCGCGGCTCGCGGCCCGTCAGCTCGCGCACCGCCGCGACGATCGCGGCACGTGCCGGCTCCAGGCCGTCCCCGCCACGGCGCGCCGGCATCGCCGCGGCTTCCGGCAGCGGCTCGATGTGCGTCTGCACGCGCAGCGCCTCCGGGATCGCAGCGTGGATCGCGCGCTCCACTTCGCTGGCGACCGCGTGCGCCGCGCGCAGGGGCAGCGCGCCCGGCACCTTCATGTGCAGCGCCAGCTCCATGCCCGCGCCCACCCGCAGAACTGTGACGTTGTGCACCTCGCGCACGCCCCCAACCGACAGCGCCGCCGCCGTCGCCCGCTGGCGCAGCGGGCCCAGGTCGATGTCGGGCTCGACGTGCACCACCACGTCGGCGCCAGGCAGCTCATGCTGTACCGCTTGCTCGATCGCGCTCGCGACCGCGTGCCCGCCCGCGACACCCGTGTCGGGCTCCACGCCGACCACCACGTCGGCGAAGTGCCTGCCGCCCGCCTCGCGCATCCGCAGCCGCCGCAGGCTGACCAGCGGGCGCACACCCTCGATCGCCTCGCGCACCGCCGCCTGCGCCTCGGCGTCCGGCGCGCTGTCCATCAGCACGCGCACGTTGCCCCGCATCACCCGCCCCGCGGAGAACAGCGCCAGCCCGGCGACGAGCAGCGCGGCGATCGCGTCCGCGCCGTTGTAGCCCGCCCGCACCAGCACGAGTCCCACCAGCACCGCCGCCGAGCCGACCATGTCGAGCGCGAAGTGCACGGAGTTCGCCGCCAGGGCAGCGCTGCGCTCGCGCCGCGCCACGCGCCGCGAGACGAGCGCACGGCCCGCGTCGATCACGATCACCACAGCCACGACGGCCAGCACGTACCAGCTCGCTTCCACGCGGCTGGCGCCGCTCGCCAGGCGGGCGATCGCCTCGACCGCGATCGCCACGCTCGCCACGACCAGCACCGCGCTCTCCGCCAGCGCCGACAGATGCTCGGCCTTGCCGTGCCCGAATGGGTGGTCGGCGTCCGCCGGGCGTGCCGCGACGCCGACCGCGAAGAACGTCAGCAGCGCCGCCACCAGATCGGTCGCGGAGTGAATCGCCTCTGCGATCAGTCCCAGGCTGTGCGCCAGCAGCCCGACCACCAGCTTGATCGCCACCAAACCGCCCGCTGCCACCACCGACGCAAGCGCCGTGCGCCGCCGGACTGGCATCCCTCTTAATCCCATCGCCAGCGAGCTTAGTCTTGCGGGTCGGGTTCACGACAGCAGCCCGCCACTCGAACACCTGTCCAGTGGGCGCTCCCGCGCGCAAGCACCGCACGCGCGCGGCCGAGTGGCGGGGAATGGCCGGGATGGGGCCCGCAACGCGCGCAACGCGCGATGGTGCGTACGCCGAGCACGGCGCACACCACCGAGCCCGCGAGCATGGAAGTCGCGAGCCCGGGAGCTACGGGCACGGAAGCGGCAAGCCCGGACGCCACGAGCCCGGAGGCCACGAGCACGGACGCCACGAGCACGTCCACCGCAAGCGCCACCGCCACCATCGCCGTCGCCACCACCGCCGCCGTGCGGTCCGCCACAAGACCGCGCTGGGTGCCCCGAGCGTCGCGCTGCCGATCGCCCCGGCCAGCCCGCCCGCTCCCTCCGCGGCGCCTGTGCCCGCGCTCGGCGTGCCGCTCTCGCTCGCCGGCGTCCAGCGTCTGCTGTGGCGCGCCGGTTTCGGGCCGCGCCCCGGCGAAGCGCAGGCTCTCGCCGGCCAGCCCGTCCAGCAGGTCGTCTTCGGCCTCACCCGGCCGAGCGGCGAAGAGGTCCTGGCGGGCCCCGCGCCGCACGACGAAGAAGGCAACCCGCTCGACCCGGTCGACACGTGGGGCGACGATCACTGCTGGTGGCTCGACCGCATGATCCGCACCGACCAGCCGCTCGTCGAGCGCATGACCTACATCTGGCACGACTGGTTCGCGAACTCCAACGAAAAGGTCGGCAGTCAGCAGCTGATGCTCGACCAGAACAACCTCTTCCGCTCGATGGCGCTGGGCGGCTTCCATGACCTGTTCCTAGCCGTCACCGCCAACCCGGCGATGCTTGTGTTCCTCGACGGCATCTACAACGAAGCGGAAAACCCGAACGAGAACTACGCGCGCGAGATGATGGAGCTGTTCTCGTTGGGGGCCGACCGCGGCGCCTACACCCAGGACGACGTGCACGAAATGGCTCGCACGCTGACCGGCTGGACGGCGGAATGGTCGGAAGACGTCGGCTTGCACAACTTCCACTTCGACCAGTCCCGCCACGACGAAGGCCAGAAGACCGTGTTCGGCCAGACGGGCAACTGGAGCTGGGAAGACGCGGTGCGCCTGTGTGTCGAACATCCGCTGCACGCGTCTTTCTTCGTCACCAAGCTGTGGGGTTACTTCATCCCCACCGAACCCGACGAAGCGACGCTCGCGTCGCTGCAGGGTCTTTACGTCTCCAGCGGCTACAGCATCCGTGCTGTGGTCGAGGCGATCCTTCAGCACCCCGACTTCTACGAAGGCCCCGAGCTGGTGACGCCGCCGGTCGTCTACAACGCCGGCCTGCTGCGTGCAATCGGGCGCTACATCGACACCACCGCCTGGACTTGGCTCTCAGCGAGCGCCGGCCAGCAGCTGTTCTACCCGCCCAACGTGTCGGGCTGGGAATTCTCGCGCTGGCTGGACACGTCGACGTGCAAGGCGCGCTGGGAAATGGCCAGCTACGTAACCCAGAACACCTACCCCAACCCGTGGCCGGCGGAAGGCGAACAGCAGTACAGCGCCACCGAGGATCCCCACGAAGCGCTGTCGGGCGCGATGGCCTACTGGGGCAATCCGCCGCTCTCCGACGAATCGTTCGGCTGCATCGCGGAGTTCGCGCAGTCCTGCCTGCCCGAAGAAATGGCCGAATGGGAGCAGAGCCCCTACCGCGCCCTGCGCCAGAACGCGCTGCGCATGCTGATTGCGACCGCTCCCGACATGCAGGTGAGCTGAGCAGCGTGCCGATCGTCATCGTCTTCGATCTGCCGGTGGGTGGCGGTCGCGGTGTCCTCGCGCGGCGCCTGCAGGACTGTCCATTCGACTGCGAGGTGAGCTGACGATGCCCGGCGGCTGCTCCTGCAACGACTTCAACCGCGCGGCGCTGCTGCGCCGCGGCGCTGCCGTCGCCGGTCGCGGGCTGCCGACGATCGAGCCGGGGATGCCGCTGCCCGCCGGCACCGGCATGGACCGGCGCTCGTTCCTGCTGCGCAGCGCCGGCGCGGTGCTCGCCGTCTATGGCGCGAGCGCGCTCGCGCCGCGGCGCTTTGAAGAGGGCATCGCGCAGGCGGCTGCGGCAGCGCCGCCCGACCAGCCGGTGCTGGTATCGATCTTCATGGAAGGCGGCTGGGATGCGCTGTCGGTGCTCGCGCCGGTCAAGGAAGCGCTCTACCACGAACTGCGCCCCGAACTGGGTCTGGCCGAAGGCGCCGGGCCGGTGTTCAGCGAGGACCCGAGCCTCATGTGGCACCCGCAGGCTGCGGGTCTGGCGACGATGCACGAAGAAGGCAAGGTCACGGTGTTCCCCGCGATCGGCTACGACCCGCCCGACGAGAGCCACTTCACCAGCCGCCACTACTGGGAGGTCGGCCAGCTCGACACCAACGCCCGCACGGGCTGGATCGGACGTTTGCTCGACGCCACCGGTGAACCGGACAACCCGCTGCAGGGCCTGTCGCTCGACTACAGCCTCGCGCCGGCGCTCGCCACCGCCAAGGTGCCGGTCGCCGCGGTGTCCTCGCCCGTCGGGTACGACATGTGGGCCTACGGCCTGGACGAACCGCTGCTCGCGCCGACGCTCGGCGTGTTCGGCGCGCTCGGCGAACTGCCGGCGCCCTCGCCCGCCTACGCGCAGGCGCGTGGCGCTTCGCTCGACACGAAGATCGTGCTCGACCAGATGGCGCCGTTCGTCGGGCCCGACGGCAAGCCGGCCTACACCCCGCCGGTCACCTACCCCGCGGCCGGGGGCGAATTCCCCGAACGCCTCGCCGCGCTGGCGGCGATGCTTGCCGCCGGGCTGCCGATCCGCTGCGCTTCGCTGAACGCGGTCGGCTCCTACGACACCCATTCCGACGAGGCGACCACGCTCGCCACCAACCTCGGGCAGAGCGTCGAAGCGGTGCTCGCCTTCCAGCGCGACCTGGAAGCCCGCGGCCTCGCGGACCGCGTGCTGATCCAGCTGTGGTCTGAGTTCGGCCGGCGCCCGCGCGAAAACGGCTCCGGCACCGACCACGGCGCGGGCGGCGTCGCCTTCCTGATCGGCACCCGCGCCGCCGGCAAGATGGTCGGCGAATTCCCCGGCCTGACGACGCTCGACGAAAACGAAAACCTACGCAACACGTCCGACTTCCGCGCTATGTACTGCGCGCTGCTGGAACAGTGGTTTCAGACCGAAGCAGGTCTGGTGATCCCCGAAGCATCCGCGTTCCCGCGACCGACGCTGGTGAAGGCATGAGGAGCGCGCTGCGCGCGCGGGGGTGGGCGTCGCCCAGGGTCGCGAGCGCCGCCGCGGTGCTCGTCGCTCTCTGCGCGGCGGCCTTCCTGAGCGTGATCCTCGCCGCCGGCGCCGCCTCCGCCCGTGCTCCGCACGCCAGCCGGCATGCCGCCCGCGGCCACGCGGGCATGCGCGCTCACACACCCGCCAAACACAACGCGCGCACCTGCCGTCGTCGCCACCGGCGCCACTGTGGGCACTCCTTGCGTGCGGGCCGATCGGTGGGCGGTTTTGCCGTGCCGGGTGCCAGCCCCCAGCCAGTCTCCTCGCCGACTGTCGCTCCCACCCACAGCGCCAGCGGGGTCGCCGCGCCTGAAGCGCCGGCGCCGAGCGCCGCCGCTCCGTCTGTGCCCGCCGTCGGCGCGCCGAGCGAATCGCCTGGCACCGCCACCGGCCCCGCGCACGTGCAGGTGATCGCCAAGGAGTACAGCTTCACGCTCTCCCGTTCGGAAGTCCCCGCCGGCCCCGTCGTCGTGCAGTTCGTCAACAGCGGCGAAGACCCCCACAACCTGCACTTCGCCGAATCGTCGACGAGCGTCGAAGCCGGTGCATTCCCCACCAGCTCGCCGGGCACGCACGCCTCGCTCACGCTCAACCTGCACCCGGGCACCTACACCCTCTTCTGCTCGCTGCCCGGCCACGAGGCCAAAGGCATGAAAGCGACGCTCACGGTGCGCTGAGCGGGTACGCGCTCCACTCGTTTCGGGTCTGCTCCGGGGTGGGCGGGTTTGCTTTCAAATCGGCTGCGATTCGCGCCCGTGCACGTACGCGGGCGCGAATCGCAGCGCAAAATTAGATTCCACCCACCCGCCTCCGCGTCCCACGCCTCCGCCCTCAACGGCGCCAGAGGGGCGTGCTCTGCGACCCCGCGACGGCCGGCGCCTGCCTGCCGCGCCTCCGGCAGCGGCGGCCGACGATAGGCTCCAGTGGGAGGCCGTACACGATTGGAGCGTGAGATGAGCAGAACCAAGAGCATTCCCCTCGAGGGCCGCCGCGTCCTCATCACCGGCGCCGCGCGCGGGATCGGCGCGGAGACCGCTCGCCGCCTGCACGGCCGCGGCGCGCGCCTCGCGCTCGCCGGCCTCGAGCCCGAGCTGCTCGAGCAGGTCGCCGCGGAGTGCGGCGATGCGCCCTGGTTTCAGTGCGACGTCACCGACCGCGCCGCTGTCGGGACCGCCGTCGAAGGCGCCGTGGAGCGGCTTGGCGGTCTCGACGTCGTGATGGCCAACGCCGGCGTTGCTGCCGCCGTGCCGATCGTCGGCGGCGATCCCGCGCTGTTCGAACGGACGATCGCGGTGAATCTGTTGGGCGTTTACAACACCCTGCGGGCCGCAGGCCCGCACATCTCCCACCCAAATGGCTACGCGCTGCCAATCGCCTCGCTCGCTGCCGCGCTGCACGCGCCGATGATGGGCGCCTACAACGCGTCGAAGGCCGCCGTCGAGGCACTGGGCAACACGCTGCGCATCGAGCTGCACAGCTCCGGCGCTCGTGTCGGCGTGGGCTACTTTGGCTTCATCGACACCGACATGGTCAAACGCGGCTTCGACAACCGCGCCGGCCGCTCGCAGCTCGCACGGCGCGCGCGCGGGCGCACGACGCCGCCCGGCACCGTGCCGTTGAGCGTCGCGATTGACGCGATCGAGCGCGGCATCGAGCGCCGTGCGCGCCGTGTCACCGCGCCGCGGCCCGTCGGCGCGATCCTGCCGCTGCGGATGCTGCTGCAGCCTGTGGCCGATATCGTCATGCGTCGCGGCCTCGACGAGGCGCTGGCGCTCGCGCGCGAAGAGCACGCGCCGCTCACGACCGCACAGCCGGCGGCCGAGACCGAGGCCGCGCATTCGGTGGCCGGCGCCGCGTAGCCCACCGGCTCCGGCTCCGGCTGCGCGCCTGAGCCGGTGCTGCGGTCTCGGGTCGCGACCAGCCCGGGGCACGAAAGCCCCGCGCGCCGGAGGCGTTGACGGCGGCAACCAGCGGTCTGACCGCGCGCGAGCCCCGGATGCGACGCCGGTTGACGTTCAGGGATTGTCCCGTACGGTCCACGCCGAGTGGCGTGTGTACTCCCTCGCGGCGCCCGCAGGAGAGTCGAGTTGCAGGGCCAGTTTTGACGATAGGACCCGGCGAGAACACGGGAAGCGCAACCCTGGCGGCTATAATGTGTTCACCAGGAAGAACAAGGATGCCCTGGGCTACCGAGGGAGGTTGGACATGAAGTTTCCCGCTGCTGCGGCCATTCGGGCGCCGCGAATCTCGGCGATTGCGTTGGTCGCTGCCATGCTTGTCGTTGCCGGTGGCGCGTTGGCGCTGGCCGCGTCTAACGCGCGCGCGTTCGGAGTCGAAAGCTTCTTCGCCGGAAACTGCACCGTCGCCACGTGCGGCGAGCCCGGCGCTCCTCCTCCCGCTGAATCCGAATTCTTCACACAGGCCGCTGGTCATCCAAATTTTGGGATCAGCGATTTCACGCTGAAAACGACGGAAATAAAAGAAGGTCCATTCAAAGGTTTGTTTCAGCCCGAAGGGGTCATTCGCGACCTGCGCGTCGACGTGCCGGCCGGCTTGAGCACGAACCCCGAGGCCATCCCGATGTGCTCGATGAAAGACTTCGAATCGACGCAGGTCAAAGAAGGCGTGTTCCTAAAAAGCGCATGTGAAGAAAGCACCAGGATCGGCACCAACTACGTAACCGTCCTGGTCGAACCCGTCGAAGGGTCGCATGCCTTCGCGAAGGTTCCGCTCGAAGGCGCCGTGTACAACCTCGAACAGCCCGAAGGTCTTCCTTCGCTGTTCGGCATCGCCATCGATCTCGAACCGATCTTCAAAGCGCCGGTCTTCGCGCATACCCTGATCGAAGGCGGCGTCGCCTGGAACAGCGACTATCACGAGTACTTCAACATCAGGAACCTTTCACCCAAGCTTCCACTCATCCGCTCGCGGCTCGTCTACGCGGGAAACGCCGGCACCGGCGGTTTCCTGACCAATCCCAGTGCCTGCAACGGACCACAGACGACTACGATTCACATCGAATCCTACGAAGGCGAAGCATCGACCAATCATTACACGACGCCGACCGGTGCCTCTGGTTGTAGTCTCGTTCCGTTCGAACCGTCAATCACGGCCACGCCCTCGACAACGAAGTCCGACGCCGCCGATGGTGCGAGCGTCGAACTAAAAGTACCTCAAAATCAAAATCCCGCCGAACTGGGCTCGGCCGATCTCGACACCGCGCGCGTGACGCTCCCCGAAGGGATGACGATCAACCCGGCCGCTGCTTACAACATCGAAGCCTGCACCGAAGAACAGGCTGGGCTGAAGGTCGAATCGTCAGGTGAACGAACCACCAAACCGGTCACCTGTCCGGCCAACTCGCAGATCGGGAGCGTCGCGATCGAAGTGCCCACGCTGCCCGCCAAATCACTCAGCGGACCGGTCTATCTCGGCTCGCCAAATGGAGGATCGATCACCGGTCCGCCTTACACGATCTACTTCAACGCCGAATCAAAGCGCTACGGAGTGGCGGTCCGCCAGAAGGGACTGATCGAACCCAATCCGACGACCGGCCGTCTCACGGCGATCTTTGCAGAAAACCCGCAGGCGCCATTCAACAGCCTTACCATGAACATCACCGGCAACACTGCACCCGGCTCGGTCGCGCCGCTCGCTAATCCGCTTGCCTGCGGCGCCGCGAGCACCGAAACGCAGCTGATTCCTTACACCGGCGGTGCGCTGGCCAAGTCGCCGTTCAGCGTCTTCACCGTTGATGCCAACGGTTCCGGGGCCGCATGCCCGGCGCCGCTGCCGTTCTCGCTCGCGCAGAGCACAGAAACCCAGTCTACGCTCGCGGGTGCTGCAACTTCCTTCAAGGTCACGCTCACACGGCCCGAAGGCCAGCAGTACCTCGGCCAGGTCAAGAGCGTGCTGCCCGCCGGCCTACTGGGTGCGATCCCATCCGTCACGCTTTGTGACGAAGCCCAGGCCAACGCCGGTACATGCTCCTCGAGCAGCCAGATCGGCACCGTCAACGTCACCGTGGGTTCCGGCCGGCCTTATCCCTTCAGTGGAGTTGCCTATCTCACCGGTCCCTACAACGGCGCGCCCTACGGTATGTCGATCGTCGTGCCGGCCGTCGCCGGACCGTTCAATCTCGGCAACGTCGTCACCCGTGCGACGATCAACGTCGAACCGTACACTGGCCGCCTCGTCGTCACGAGCACGCTGCCGCAGATCGTCAAGGGCATACCGCTCCGCTTGCAACAGGTGGTCATCTCGATCAACCGTCAGAACTTCCTGACGAACCCCACCAACTGCTCGGTGCTCGCGACCGAATCGACGCTGGGCGGCTTCATCATCCCCGGCTTGGCCGGCGGTGCCACGCAGTCGCTCGCCACGCCCTTCCAGGTCGGCGAATGCAACAAGCTCACATTCAAGCCCAGCCTCAGCGCGATCAGCGGCTCGAAAACCTCGCGCGCCAACGGCGCGAGCATCGAAGTCAAGGTCACCCAGGGCGCCAAACAGGCCAACATCCGCCAAGTCACGATGCAGCTTCCCAAGCAGCTGCCCTCGCGCGGCAGCACCCTGCGCAAAGCGTGCCTGGCCGCCGTCTTCGAAACCGGGCCGCCGCCGGGCGCCTGCTCGAGCGGCGCGCGCGTCGGCGGCGCGACCGTCACGACGCCCGACCTGCCCGGCACGCTCAGCGGGCCCGCCTACCTCGTCTCGCACGGCGGCGAAGCGTTCCCCGACCTCGACCTGATCCTCCGCGGCGACGGCGTGACGATCGTGCTCGTCGGCCACACCCACGTCTCGACCAAGGGCATCATCACCTCCAATTTCGAATCGCTGCCCGACGCGCCGATCACGAGCGCCACGGTCAACCTGCCGGTCGGCCCGCAGTCGCTGCTCGCCGCCAACGGCAACCTCTGCCGCGAACAGAGCAAACTGACCGCGCCCACCACGATCGTCGGGCAGAACGGCACGAAGATCACGCAGAAGACGAAAATCGCTGTGCGCAACTGCCCGGTGGTGATCGTCTCGCACCGCACCACCGGCACCAAGGCCCTGGTCACCGTCAAAGCACCGGTCGCCGGGCGCGTCAGCGGCAGCGGGTCCGACCTGCAGTTCACCACGCGCCACATCAACAAGGCCGGCCAGCTCACGATCGGCGTACGGCTGAGCCAGGTCGGCGCCGAAGTGCTGCAGAAATTCGGGCGCCTGCGCCTGCGCGTGCGCGTGGGCTTCGTGCCCAAGAAACGCCATTACCCGACCTCCAAGGCATTCGCAACCGTCACCTTCCGCACGTAGCCAGCCGCGCCACCGGCGACGCGCACGTAGCCGGCCGCGCCACCCTCTACAGTCTGGGGCGATGAGCACCGTGGGTATGGACACCCCGACTCTGCCCCAGGCGGGCGCCGGCGGCGACCCGCTGCTGGCCGCGCTGCGGCGCCTGATGCGCCTCGCCGATGGTGCTGCCGAGCCCGAGGCGGTGATGGACGTGCTCGCGCGCGAGCTGTTCGCGCTGCTTGGCGCCGACGAGGTGCACATCCACCAGCTCGGTACCGCCAACTCCGTCACCGTCCATCTGTTCGCGGGCGAGAGCCGCCTCGGCTATGAGACGCCGCGTGCCGAGCGTCCTCCCGGGATCGCCTGGGTCGCGAGCACCAGCCAGAGCGTGTTGCTCAGCGGCGTGCGCGAGCTGTCCCGCGCTCTGCCGCGCCTCGCCGTCGCCGGCGGGTCGGCCGACGCGCTGCTGCTGCCGCTCGCCGTGCGCGACGAGGTGCAGGCAGTCGTGGTGCTCGCCTGGCGGGAAGCCGGCGCCCTGCGCGAGGGCGCTGCGCACCGCGCCGGGGCGCTCGTCGACCAGGCCGCCGGCGCGCTGGCGCTGCTGCTCGCCCGCTCGGAGGCCGGCACCAACGCCGTCACCGGCTGCATGAATCACCGCGCGATGCGCCGCCGTCTGGACGAAGAGATCGGCCGCGCCGCGCGCGCCAACGGGCGCCTGTCCTGCCTGCTGCTGGACCTCGACGACTTCAAGCTCGTCAACGACCGTCACGGCCACCCCGCCGGCGACGCGCTGCTGCGCGCCGTCGCCCGCGCGCTGGCCGGCGAGTTTCGTGCCTTCAACCGTGTCGCCCGCTACGGCGGCGACGAGTTCGTTGTGATCCTCCCCAACGCCGACCTGCAAAGCGCCGGGTTCGCCGCCGAGCGCGCGCTGCAACGGCTCGCCGAGCTGCCCGCCTTCGACACCGCCTCCGGTGTGCGCGCCTCGATCGGCGTCGCCCAGTGGCGCCCGCCGATGAGCGCCGGCGAGCTGCTGGCCGCCTGCGACGAGGCCCTGCTGCGCAGCAAGCGCGCCGGCAAGGGCCGCGTCGAGCGGGCTGCATAGACTGCGAGGTATGGCGCATGACAGCTTTGGCGCACGCGGGACGCTCGCCGTCGGCGATCGCGAGTACGAGATCTTCCGGCTCGACGTCCTGCGCGAGCGCTTCGACGTCGACCGGCTGCCGTTCTCGCTGAAGGTCCTGCTCGAGAACCTGCTGCGTGCCGAGGCCGACGGGGCCGTCGAGGCCGCCGACGTGGAGGCGCTGGCCGGCTGGGACCCCGCCGCGCAGCCCAGCCGCGAGATCGCCTTCACCCCGGCACGCGTGCTGATGCAGGACTTCACCGGCGTGCCCGCCGTCGTCGACCTCGCCGCGATGCGTGACGCGATGTCCGCGATGGGCGGTGACCCGGCCAAGATCAACCCGCTCGCGCCCGCCGAGCTGGTGATCGACCACTCCGTGCAGGTCGACGCCTTCGGCAGCGCCGCCGCGTTCACGATCAACGCCGAGCGCGAGTTCGAGCGCAACGGCGAGCGCTACGCGTTCCTGCGCTGGGGCCAGCAGGCCTTCGAGCACTTCGCGGTGGTGCCGCCCGACACCGGCATCGTGCACCAGGTCAACCTCGAGTACCTCGCACGCGTGGTATTCGAGCAGCACGCCGGCGAGGGCGCTGGCGGCGGTGTCGAGCAGGCCGGATCGCGCGGCGGTGAGATGAATGGTGAAAGCGGAGGAACGCGCGCGCGTACGCACGCACGCGGACCGGGGTTGCCGCGTCTGTACCCCGACACGCTTGTCGGCACCGACTCGCACACGACGATGATCAACGGTCTCGGCGTGCTCGGCTGGGGCGTCGGTGGGATCGAGGCCGAGGCCGCGATGCTCGGACAGCCGATGTCGATGCTGATCCCCCAGGTGCTCGGTGTGCGCCTGCATGGACAGCTGCCCGAGGGAGCCACCGCCACCGATCTCGTGCTGACCGTCACCGAGCTGCTGCGCGGTCGCGGCGTCGTGGGGATGTTCGTCGAGTTCTACGGTACCGGCCTCGCCGCGTTGCCGATCGCCGACCGCGCGACGATCGGCAACATGTCGCCCGAGTTCGGCTCCACCTGCGCGATCTTCCCGATCGACGCAGAGACGCTGCGCTATCTGGAGTTCTCCGGACGCCCGCGCGAGCAGATCGCGCGCGTCGAGGCCTACGCGCGCGAGCAGGGTCTCTGGCACGACGAGCGCTCGCCCGAGTCGGCCTTCTCCGACACGCTCGAGCTGGACCTCGCCACCGTTGTGCCCTCGATCGCAGGGCCCAAGCGCCCGCAGGACCGCATCTCGCTGCGCGACTCGCGCACCGCCTTCCGCGAGGCGCTGCGCTCCTACGTTAAGGACAACGGCGAGCAGGCCGACGCCCAGGACGAGGCGGTCGCCGAGTCCTATCCCGCCTCCGATCCGCCCGCCAACGGTGCCCCTGGTCACCCTGCGCCGCCGAGCGAGCCGCTGCTTCCGCCGGCCGGCGCCACCAGCCCGGTCTCGCCGGCGGGTGGAGCCGAGCAGCGTGGCATTCCAAATGGCGAGGCCCCCGGCGTGCCCGTCACGCTCGCCGGCGAGGGCTTCGACCTGCACCACGGCGACGTCGTGATCGCCGCGATCACCAGCTGCACCAACACCTCCAACCCCTCGGTGATGATCGGCGCCGGGATCCTCGCGCGCAACGCGGTGGCGCGTGGCCTGCAGCGCAAGCCCTGGGTCAAGACATCGCTGGCGCCCGGCTCGAAGGTCGTCACCGAATACCTCGACCGCGCCGGTCTCACCGAGCCGCTCGAGCAGCTCGGCTTCAATCTCGTCGGCTACGGCTGCACCACCTGCATCGGCAACTCGGGGCCGCTGGCCGAGGAGATCTCCAAGGCCGTGGGCGAGGCCGACCTGGCCGTCGCCTCGGTGCTCTCCGGCAACCGCAACTTCGAGGGGCGCATCAACCCCGACGTCAAGCTCAACTACCTCGCCTCGCCGCCGCTGTGTGTTGCCTACGCGCTCGCCGGTACGATGGACTGCGACCTCGCCACCGAACCGCTCGGCACCGACTCCGACGGCCGCGAGGTCTACCTGCACGACATCTGGCCCGACGAGCACGAGGTCGCGCGCACGATCGAGCAGGCCGTGCAGTCAGACATGTTCCGCAAGAGCTACGCCGAGGTCTTCGCCGGCGACGAGCGTTGGAACGGCATGGACGTCCCCACGGGCGAGCGCTTCCAGTGGGCCGAGGACTCGACATACGTGCGTCTGCCGCCCTACTTCCAGGACATGCCCGCCGAGCCCGAGCCGGTGCAGGACGTCGAGGGCGCGCGCGTGCTCGCCAAGCTCGGCGACAGCGTCACCACCGACCACATCTCGCCGGCCGGCTCGATCAAGCGTGACGGTCCCGCCGGGCTCTACCTGCAGGAGCAGGGTGTCGCGCCGCGCGACTTCAACTCCTACGGCTCGCGCCGCGGCAACCACGAGGTGATGATGCGCGGCACCTTTGCCAACATCCGTATCAAGAACCTCCTCGGCGGCGGCGAGTCGCTGCCCGAAGGCGGCGTCACGCGACACTTCGGGCCGGGCGCCGGCGGTGGCGTGCAGACTGACCGGCACGCGTCGGCCGGTGGCGATGTGAGCGGTGCCGGCGTGGGCAAGCCATCGGCCTCGACCCCCGGGCGCGCTGGCGAGGTCATGCCCATCTATGACGCTGCCATGCGCTACGCGCAGGAGGACGTCCCGCTCGTCGTGCTCGCCGGCAGCGAGTACGGCTCGGGCTCCTCGCGCGACTGGGCCGCCAAGGGCACGCGGCTGCTCGGCGTGCGCGCGGTGATCGCCAAGAGCTTCGAGCGCATCCACCGCTCCAACCTCGTCGGCATGGGCGTGCTGCCGCTGCAGTTCCCCGACGGCGACGGGGCCGACTCGCTCGGGCTGACCGGCGAGGAGGTCTTCTCGATCGCCGGTCTCGCCGAGTCGATGGCGGACGGCGGGCACCCGCCGCGCCAGGTACGCGTGCGGGCCGAGCGCCAGGGCGCCGAGGCGGGCACCGAGCCCGTCGAGTTCGACGCCCGCGTGCGCATCGACACGCCGCGCGAGGCCGAGTATTTCCGCCACGGCGGCATCCTGCAGTACGTTCTGCGAGGGCTGCTCGCCTCGTGAGCACCGATACCGAGGAGCAGGGGACCGCCGAGGTCGCCAAGCCTGCCGCGGACTTCACCCCGGTCCTGCGCGAGCTGCTGCTCGCGCACGGCCCCTCCGGTCACGAGACCGCGCCCGCCGCGGTGTGGCGCGCGGCGGCGCAATCCTTCGGGGCCGAGGTGGACACCGACGTGGTCGGCAGCACTCGCGCGCGGGTCGCGAGCGCCGTGTCGGGCCCCGCGCGCCGGCTCGTCGTGATGGGCCACATCGACGAGATCGGGTTGATCGTGACCTACATCGACGACGAGGGCTTTCTCTGGTTCGACAGCGTCGGCGGCTGGGATCCCCAGGTGCTCGTCGGACAGCGCGTCAGCCTCGACACGCGCGGCGGCCCGCTGCCAGGCGTAGTCGGGCGCAAGCCGATCCACCTGCTGCGCGACGACGACCGCAAGAAGGTGCCCGAGCTGCGCGACCTGCACATCGACATCGGCGCCGAGAACGGCGCGCAGGCAGCCAAGCTGGTGCGCATCGGCGACGTCGCCGTGATCGACGCCGATCCGCTGGAGCTGCCCAACGCGCGCCTCGCGGCGCGGGCGCTCGACAACCGCATCGGCGCGTTCGTCGCTCTGGAGGCCGCGCGGCTGCTCGCGCAGTCAGGCGGTGCACCATGGGAGCTAGTCGCGGTCGCTGCCGTCCAGGAGGAGACGACCTTCGGCGGCTCGCGCACGAGCGCGTTTTCGCTGGAGCCCGACGCGGCGATCGTCGTCGACGGCACTCACGCCACCGACGCGCCCGGCGTCGAGGCCAAGCAGGCCGGCAAGCACCCGCTCGGCTCCGGACCCGTGCTCAGCCGCGGCTCGACGCTGCACCCGGCGCTGTTCGAGTTGCTGCACGACACGGCAGAGCGCGAGGGCATCCCCTTCACCGTCGAGGCCGCCGGGCGCAGCACCGGCACCGACGCCGACGCCGTACATCTCAGCCGCGGGGGCGTGCCGACCGCGCTCGTGTCGATCCCGATGCGCTACATGCACTCGCCTGTCGAGCTGGTCGCACTCGCCGACGTACACGCCTGTGCGCGCCTGATCGCCGCCGCCGCACACCGGCTGGACGGCGAAACGTCGTTCGCGCGCTGAGCGCACGACAGCTGGACGCCGAGACCGGCGAGCTGGGGCCCTATCCGGCGAATCCGCGTCTTGGCGAGCCCGAGTCTGCACGGGAGTCTTTGCCCGCCGAGTGCCCACTCCCACTAGCCAAGCGGCAGCACGATCGCCAGCTGGCGCGAGTGCACCAGCACCGTGCCGTCCGGCGCCCAGATCACGCCGTCCTCCTCGAAGAAGCCCTCGCGCAGTACGGTTGATTTGAAGCGTGCGAAACAGTGCTCCGCGGCCGACACCAGCGGCGCGGAGGTCTGAGCGGCGTCGTCGGGGTTGGCGGATCGCTGCGCCTCGCCGGACGCGTCGGCATGGCTGGCCGGGCTCGCGCGGAAGTGGATCGTCAGGTCGATCGTCGGCGTCACCGCGGGCTCGTGCAGGCGGATGAACGGCGGCGAGAACAGCGCGTCGCTGAAGAACGCCAGCGCCAGCGCGTCGACCGGTCGCGGCTCGGCCAGCGCCAGCCAGCCGCCGACCTCCATCGGCGCCTGCGTGCCGGTGAACGGCCGCGTGCCCATCCGTGGCTGGAATTCGATGTGGCGCGCAAATGGTGGCGCCATCGGGTGAGGCGCACGGGCGGATCGGTGCGCGGCTCGGCCGGCTCGACGTCCGGCAGCGGCAGATCGGCAATCTCCGGCGCCTGCCACGGGACCGAAAAGGCCGCCAGCGCCAGCGCCATCAGCCTGCCGTCCTGCTCCATGCGCGCCGACAGCGTGCTCAGCGAGCGACCTGCGCGCTCGACCACCGTGCGGATCTGCACCGGGCCCGGTTCCGGCGCCCGCGCGTAGTGGATCGTCAGCGAGCGCGGCGCCCGCGCCGCGTCGGCGACGGTCTCGACCAGCGCCCGCAGCAGCATTGCCGCCAGGTAGCCGCCGTGCGGGCCGCGCCCGGCGCGCCAGTCGGGGGAGACGTCGGCGTCGAACAGGGCCACGCTTGTCGCCGGCGCCGCGCGCGTCGTGCCGAGTCCCGCGGCTGCCACCAGCGAGCCGTTGGCGCTGCTCGCGGCGTCGGCGTCGACGCGGCGGCGCACGGCGGTGTCGCGGTCGAACTGCGTGTTCATCGATCAGGCCGCGGGCTGCTCGATGTCGTCCGCCGGGGCGGCTGGCTCTTGGGGACTGCGCAGCGCGAGACCGGGAACCCGATCAAAATGACGACGGTTGCGGGTCATCAGTGGGAGTGCGTGCTCGAGCGCGGTGGCGGCGATGAGGGCATCCGGCGTTTGCAGCTGGACGGTTCGCTTCAGCCTGCTGCCTCGCTCCGCGATCGACGCGTCGATCGGAATTTCGTGCATGGGCGCGAGCAGCTCATGGAGATACTCCTCCCTGTCGCGGCCCGCAAACAGCTCGCAGCGGGTGATCACCGAAAAGGCGAGCGGAAAGTCCGGAAGCGGGTGGGCGCCCCTGATGTGATCGATGACCACGTCCGAGTCCACCAGGACCCGCCCGCGCCTCTCAGCCGTAACCACGATCCCAGTCGCTGCGGTCAGGGTAGGGGAAGTCCGGGATCGCCCCGAACGTTTCGCCGAGCACCCGTCGGCGCTCGGCGAGATCTCTTTCCTCAGCCTGGCGTCCGTGGGTCTCCAGGTACTCGTCGAGCGCCGCCCGGATCACCTGGGCGAGCGTGCGCCCGTCGGCTGCACGCATTTCCTCAATGCGGGCGCGCTGCTCCTGCGTGAGATAGACCTGTGTGCGAGTTGCTGTAGACATATACAGCACAGTATACAGCACTCCCCGTCAAACCCTGATCGCCCCACGGTCAATCGAATCAGCCGCGGGTCAGCCCCGGTCAGCCGCGCACGAGCCGCTTGTAGGTGAGCCGGTGCGGGCGGTCGGCGGCGGCCCCCAGCCGCTCGCGGCGGTTCTCCTCGTAGGCCTCGAAGTTGCCCTCGAACCACACCACCTGCGAGTCGCCCTCGAACGCGAGCACGTGCGTAGCCACCCGATCGAGGAACCAGCGGTCGTGGGAGATGATCACCGCGCAGCCCGGGAATCCCAGTAGCGCATCCTCGAGCGCACGCAGCGTGTCGACGTCGAGGTCGTTCGTGGGCTCGTCGAGCAGCAGCAGGTTGCCGCCGCTGCGCAACAGCTTGGCTAGGTGCACCCGGTTGCGCTCGCCGCCCGACAGCTTGCCGATGCGCGCCTGCTGATCCGATCCCTTGAAGTTGAAGCCCGCGACGTACTGGCGTGAGTTGACCACCCGCTCGCCGACCGGCAGCAGGTCGAGTCCTTCGGAGATCTCCTCCCACACCGTCTTGGCCGGGTCGAGCGCGTCGCGCGACTGGTCGACGTAGGCGAGCTGCACGCTCTCTCCAAGTGTCAACGTCCCCGCGTCCGGCTGCTCCTCGCCGACGATCATCCGAAACAGCGTCGTCTTGCCGGCGCCGTTGGCGCCGACGATGCCGACGATCCCGGCGCGCGGCAGGTCGAACGAGAGTCCATCGATCAGCAGCCGCTCGCCAAAGCCCTTGCGCAGGTCGGTTGCGGTGAGGACCTCGGTGCCGAGGCGTGGGCCGGGGGGGATGTGGATCTGGACGTCGTCGAGCTTGATGTTGCGCTCTTCGGCGACCAACTCCTCGTAGCGCGCCAGACGGGCCTTGGACTTCGTGCGCCGGCCCTTCGGGTTGGTGCGCACCCAGTCGAGCTCCGCCGCGATCGTGCGCTGGCGGCCCTTCTCGGCGCGCTCTTCCTGGGCGAGGCGCTTCTGCTTCTGCTCGAGCCAGCTGGAGTAGTTGCCCTCGTACGGGATGCCCCGGCCGCGGTCGAGCTCGAGAATCCAGCCAGCGACGTTGTCGAGGAAGTAGCGGTCGTGGGTGACCGCGACGATCGTGCCCTTGTACTCGGCGAGGTGCTGCTCCAGCCACGCCACCGACTCGGCGTCGAGATGGTTGGTGGGCTCGTCGAGCAGCAGCAGATCCGGCGCGCGCAACAACAGCCGGCAGAGCGCCACCCGCCGGCGCTCGCCGCCCGAGAGCTTTGACACCTCGGCGTCTGGCGGCGGCAGGCGCAGCGCGTCCATCGCGTACTCCAGCTGCGTGTCGAGATTCCACGCATCGGCTGCTTCGATCTGCGCCTGGATGCGCCCGAACTCCTCGGCGGTCTCGTCGCTGTAGTTCGCCGCCAACTCGTTAAAGCGGTCGAGCAGCGCCTTGGTCTCGGCGACGCCCTCCTGCACGTTGCCCAGCACGTCCTTGGACTCGTCCAGCGCGGGCTCCTGCTCGAGCATCCCCACGCTCGCGCCCGGTGCCAGCGCCGCCTGCCCACGGTACTCCTGATCGACCCCCGCCATGATCCGCAGCAGCGTCGACTTGCCGGCGCCGTTGTAGCCGAGCACGCCGATCTTCGCCCCGGGGTAGAAGGCCAGGGTGACCTCGTCCAGCACCGTCTTGTCCGGCGGATGCAGCTTGGACAGGCGGTGCATCGTGAAGGTGTACTGCGAAGACATGCGGCTGCCAGCATAGAGACAGGGCCGCGTCCCCGCGCTACCGTTTGTGGGTCATGCCCACGGTCCTGGACGTCGAGCAGCAGCTGCTTCTGTTGGAGCTGGAGGCGCCGTTCGGCAAGCGCGACGTCCAGCTCGCGCGTCGGCGCATGGCCAAGCGCTGGCACCCCGACCTCGCGCCGGCCGGCCGCCAGTTCGAGCACGAGCGCCACCTGAAGGCGATCAACGAGGCCGCCGACCAGCTCGAGCGGCTTGCCGAGGGCTCGCGCGGCGGGCGGGTGTCGGCCAACGCCGTGCGCGTCAGCGCCGCCGCCGCGCGCCGCGCGCGCGAGGAGGCCGGCCAGCGCGCCTACGAAGCCGAGCAGCGCGCCCGCGCCGAAGCCAAAGACCGCGCCGAACACGACCCCTTCGGCGCCCGCGTACCCGACCACTCGGTCGTGCACCGCTACGCGCGCTGCATGACCTACCCCGAGTGGGGCGTCGGCACCGTCGCCGGCATCTACTTCACCAACGGCGGCGGCGGCGAAGACGACGACGGTCTCGGCGTCGGCCAGCAGTGGGCGCGCGTGAAGTTCAGCCACGGCATCCGCACCGTGCCCGCCGGCAGCATGCGCTTCGTGGACTTCTCCAAACCCGACCCCGCCGAGGAGCGCGTCGAGCGCTTCATGATCGCCGCCCAGCGAGCGATGGCCGAAGGCGACTACACGCTGGCCGCGCAGCGGCTGGTCTACGCGCGCGACGCAGAACCACGCAACGTCGGCGTGCTGCGGCTGATGACGCTCGCCTTCTGGCAGGCCGGCGACCTCGACGCCGCCGCGCGCTCGGTACGCGACTGGGCACGCGTCGACGGCGAGCGCCCCGCGCCGCACCGCTTCGCAGCGCGCATCTACGAAGACATCGGCGCCGTCGACCTCGCCGCCGAAGCCGCCGAGCGCGCCGCCAAGCGCGGCCCCACCGACGCCGGCGCCTGGGAGCGTCTCGGCCGCCTGCGTCTGCGCATGGCCGACCGCGAGGGCGCCCTGAAAGCGTTCGACCGCGCCCGCAGCCTCGGCGCCAACGGAGAGATCGAGGAACTCGTGATTCAAGCGCTCGCGATGGAGCCACAGGTGTCGGGCGCCAGGGCGTAACGGCCGCGGCGCCGAAGCCGGGCTCAGGCCGGGCGAAGCCCGTGCTCAGGCCAGGATGTTCACCGCACGCGACACAATCAACCCGATCGTAACGAGCGACACCAGCGCCTGAACCCCCATCACGCTCTTGGCCGTCGCCGTCAGCGGCATCGTGTCAGTGGGCGAGAACGCCGTGGCATTGGTCATCGAGACGTACAGGTAGTCGATGAAGCGCGGTCGCCAATCGCGCGGCTCGATCCGGTCGTCGGACATCTGCGGGAACAGGAAATCCGGCGCGCCGTCGTGGCCGGCCGCACGCCGGCCCGGCCCGCCGCGATCGATCTCCCAATACCACAGCGCGAAGATCAGAAAATTAGTCAGCCAGATCAGCACGCCCGAGGTGATCAGCTCGCGGCCGCTGGACACGTCGTGGTGCAGCAGGAAATGCGTCAGCGCGCCCAGCGAGTAGATGTTCGCGATGGTCACGAACGCCGTCAGGCCGAGCGCGAAACGCCGCCGGCGGGGGTGCTCGTGCTCAAGCTGGTTGGGCGTCGCCATGAACATCCCCAGCAGCAGCGCCGCCTCCAAGCCCGGCACGAGCCAATGCGGCCCAGCCGTGAGCCGTGCGGGTAGCAGCAGCTGAAACGCGATCGCCGCCAGGATCGTTGCCTGTGCCGGCCAGAACGGCTCAGCTGCCGGCGGCGGCGGGTACGGGCGTCCGGGGTTGGCGGCGGCGGTCGGCTCAAAGCCCACGATCGCAGCGTAAAGCGGGGGCCGGCTGGCTTTTCAGTGGCTAGCAGCCGCCGCGTTGTCCGCCTGCCCGCAGTCCGTCCTAGTCGTGTCTGTCCACGGTGTGTTCGTGCCGCCGCCGCCAACCGTTCGCGCTAGCCTGGAGATAAGCGGATTCCCAACCGCAACAGGCGCAGCAACCAGCGAACACCCAACCAGCATACGCTCAGCATGGGCATCGAGAACCCCGTACACATCCTGTTCCTAGCCGCCGTCGCCCTGGTCGTGCTCGGCCCGCGGCGCCTGCCCGAGCTGGCGCGCGCCGCCGGCAAGGGGATGCGGGAGTTTCGCGAAGCGCTGAACGGCGAGAGCGAGCACCACGAGCCGCTGAACGATCCGACGCAGCCGGTAGGTTCCCCGGATGCGCCTGATCGTGGCCCGCTGTGAGGTTTCCTACATCGGCCGTGTGAGCACCGTGCTGCCCGAGGCGGTGCGGCTGCTGATGCACAAGGCCGACGGCACCTTCATGGTCTGGGCCGACGGCGGCGGGCCCAATGTCAAACCGCTCAACTGGATGACGCCGCCGGTCGTGCTCGAAGAGCAGCACGACGACGATGGCGTCCTGGCCGGTCTGATCGTGCGCAAGCGCCGCCAGGACGAGCGACTGGAGATCGCCGTGCGCGAGGTCGTCGCCGACATCGACCACGAGCTGGACACGCTGGTCTCGCTCGAGAAGGAGGGCCAGGAGCGCGAGCTGCAAGAGCTGCTGGCCGACGCGCCCGCCACCTGCGGCGAGGGCTTTCGTCTCGTACGCCGCGAGTGGCCCACCGACATCGGCCCCGTCGACCTCATGTGCCGCGACGACGACGACGGCTGGGTCGCGGTGGAGATCAAGCGCATCGGCACGATCAACGCCGTCGAGCAGCTCACCCGCTATCTGGAGCGCATTCGCACCGATCCCGCCCTGCACGACTGTCGCGGCGTGCTCGCCGCCCAGCACATCAAGCCCCAGGCGCGCGTGCTCGCCCAAACGCGTGGCATCGACTGCGTCGAGGTGGACCTCGGGGTGCTGCGCGGCGAACGCGAGCCCGAGCTGACGCTGTTCGCGGCGTAAGGCCGGTTTCGAAAGGAGGGTGCGGGCCGATCGGAGAGCCCGGGTTCCCCGATTGGTTGGGCGCTCTTGGACCCCAAGCCGGGCGACACGGACGCCGAGGTGCGGCGCGAGGGCAGCGAGGTGCGGCGCGAGGGTGGCGAGGTGCGGCGCGAGGGTGGCGAGGTGCGGCGCGAGGGTGGCGAGGTGCGGCGCGCTTCGCGACGCTCGTAAGATGTCCGCCATGTCTGGCACGACCGCCGAGGAGACCGCCCCCGCCGTCGCGACCGAGCGCCGCGGCAACGCGCTGCTGATCACGATCGACCGCCCGCAGGTGCGCAACGCCGTGAACGCTGCTGTCGCCGAGGGCATCGCGCGCGCGCTCGACACGCTTGACGCGGACGACGAGCTGGCGGTCGGGATCCTCACCGGCGCCGGCGGCTTCTTCTGCGCGGGCATGGACCTTGGTGCGTTCGTGCGCGGCGAGTCGCCCTACTTTGGCGACCGCGGCTTTGCCGGCATCGCCCAGCGCGCCGCGAGCAAGCCGCTGATCGCCGCGATCGAGGGCTTCGCGGTCGCCGGAGGCATGGAGGTCGCGCTCGCCTGCGACCTGATCGTCGCGGCGCGCGGCGCCAAGCTGGGTATCCCCGAGGTCAAGCGCTCGCTGGTTGCCGCGGGCGGCGCGCTGCTGCGCCTGCCGCGGCGCATGCCCTACCACCTCGTCATGGAGCTTGCGCTCACCGGCGAGCCCCAGCCCGCCGAGCGCTTTCACCAGTTCGGCGTCGTCAACCGTCTCGCCGAGCCCGGCACCGCGGTCGAGGGAGCGCTCGAGCTGGCCGGCGCGCTGGCAGCCAACGGCCCGCTCGCGCTCGCCGCCTCCAAGCGCATCCTGCAACAGCAGTTCGACTGGTCGAGCGCCGACATGTGGGAGCGCCAGCGCGACATCTCCGGCCCCGTGTTCGCCTCCGAGGACGCCAAAGAGGGCGCGCTCGCTTTCAAGGAGAAGCGCGCGCCGGTCTGGCAGGGTCGCTAGCTCTCGCCGGCAGGCGCCTCGGTTCGGCAGGCCTCTGGTCTTCGCCGGGCTGGGCACGCGGCGTTGGTCCGGCAGACCGCGCCTGCGGATGTAACCGGCCTGACGGCTAGCGTCCGAGCCGCGCGCGCCGTCTGCGGCGGCGCTGGCGCAGGATCGCGATGAAGCGTCGCCATAGCATCGTCGCTCAGCGTCCTTTAAGGATCGTGCGGGGCTTCATCGCTCCCCCGGGGGCTTGCGCGGGTACTGCGAGGTGTCGATCGTCAAATCCAGCGCGGTACGCACGATGCGGCTCTGTTCGGCGATGTGCGCCGCCGGGTAGCCCTCGCCGGGGCTCGCACGCTCGGGCCGGCCGATGTAGGCGAAGTGGATGCGTTCGGGCATGATCTGCATCAAGCGCGGCGACATGTGCGCGCGCGCCCCCATATTGCGGGGCTCCTCCTGGACCCAGATGACTTCGCGCAGGTTCGGGTAGCGCGCGATCAGCTCGCGGATCGACAGCTCGGGGAACGGGTAGAGCAGCTCGACGCGGCCGACCGCCACACCCGTGTTGCCGGCGCGGTCGGGGTGGCCGACGAGGTCGTAGTAGATCTTGCCCGTGCACAACACCAGGCGCGTGACCTGCTCGGGCACGACCCCCGGCTCGGCGATCACCGGCTGGAAGGAGCTGCCCTCGGCCAGCTCCGCGACCTCGCTGCCGGCCTGCGGCAGGCGCAGCAGCGACTTCGGCGTCATGATCACCAGCGGGCGCTGCTTGGCGATCAGCGCCTGACGGCGTAGCAGGTGGAAGTACTGCGCGGGCGTCGTCAGGTTGGCGATGCGAATGTTGCCCTCCGCGGCGAGCGCCAGGAAACGCTCCAGCCGCGCCGAGGAGTGCTCCGGTCCCGAGCCCTCGTAGCCGTGCGGCAGCAGCAGCGTCAGGCGTGAGGTCTGCCCCCACTTGGCCAGGCCCGAGACGATGAACTGGTCGACGATCACCTGTGCCGAGTTGACGAAGTCGCCGAACTGCGCCTCCCACAGCACCAGTGTCTCGGGCGCCTCCTGGCTGTAGCCGTACTCGAAGCCCATGCACGCCAGCTCCGAGAGCGGGCTGTTATGCAGCTCGAACGGCGCCAGCGCGTCGGGCAGGCTCTGGATCGGGCACACCGTCTGACCGGTCTTCGCATCGTGCAGCACCATGTGGCGCTGGCTGAACGTGCCCCGCTCGGTGTCCTGGCCGGTGAGGCGGATCGGGGTGCCCTGCGTGAGCAGCGACGCGAACGCCAGCGCCTCGCTGTGCGCCCAGTCCAGGCGCGCCGGCTCCTCGCCGGGCGGTGGCTGCTCCTCCAGCGCGGCACGGCGACGCTCGAGCTGTTTGACGAGCTTGGGGTGCACCGTGAAGCCATCCGGTACCCGCAGCAGCTCCAGGCCGAGCTGGCGCAGCCGCGCGGCGGGCACCGCCGTCTGCACTTCGGGACTCGGCGAACGGTCGAGCTGGTATTCGCCGGTGCCGCCCTCGTGCTCGGCCGCGGCCGCGATCTTGCTCTTCAGACGCTGGTGCAGGTTGGTGAGGTTGTCCCACACGCCCTGCGCGAGCTGGTCGACCTGCTCGCGCGAGACGACGCCGTCGGTGACCAGGCGCTCGGCCCACAGCTCCGCCACGCGCTTGTGGCCCTTGATCTTGACGTACATCTCGGGCTGCGTGTAGGCCGGCTCGTCGGACTCGTTGTGCCCGAAGCGGCGGTAGCCGATCAAGTCGATCAGCACGTCGTGGCCGAATTCCTTGCGGAACGCGAACGCCAGCCGCACCGCGCTCATGCACGCCGGCACATCGTCGGCGTTGACGTGGATGATCGGCACGTCGAAGCCCTTCGCGAGGTCCGACGCCCAGCGCGTCGAGCGCCCGTCGTCGGGGTCGGTCGTAAAGCCGATCTGGTTGTTCTGGATCAGGTGCACCGTGCCGCCGACCTTGTAGCCGTCGAGCGCCTGCAAGTTGAGCGTCTCGGCGACCACCCCCTGTCCCGGGAACGCCGCGTCGCCGTGAATCGCGATCGGCACCGCCGCGTCGGTGTCCTGATGGGCGTGCGGTCCCTGGCGCGTGGTCTGCGCGGCGCGCGTCGCCCCCTCGACGACCGCCGAGACGTACTCCAGGTGGCTGGGGTTGGACTCCAGGTTGACCTGGATCGTCTCGCCGCCCGGCAGCTCGTAGGAGCCGTGCGTGCCGTGGTGGTACTTGACGTCGCCCGTGCCCCCCTGGGGAATGGTCGTCACCGCCTCGAGTGTCGAGGCGCCCTCGAACTCGGCGAAGATCGTGTCGTAGGGGCGGCCGAGGTTGTGCGCCAGCACGTTCAGCCGCCCGCGGTGGGCCATCCCGACCACGACCTCCTTGCCGCCGTGCGCCGCGGCCAGCTGGATCAGCTCGTCGAGCATCGGCACCGTCACGTCCAGGCCCTCGATCGAGAACTGGTGCTGGCCGAGATAGGCCTTGTGCATGAAGCGCTCCAGCGCGTCGACCTCGATCAGGCGCTTGAGCAGCGTCTGCTGCTCGTCGCTGGTCAGCGGCTGGCGAAACGCGCCCGACTCGATCTTCTCGCGCAGCCACACCCGCTGGCGGTGCGAGGCGATGTGCTCGATCTCGTAGGCGATCGTGCCGCAGTAGGTCTCGCGCAGGTGCGGCAACGCGTCGGCGAGCGTCGCGCCCGGCACCCACATGCGCAGGATCTTGGCCGGGATCTGCGCCATCAGCTCGGGGGTGAGACCAAGCGGCTCGGGGTCCAGCGCCGGATCGCCCTCGGGCTCGGTGCCGAGCGGGTCCAGCCGCGCCGCGAGGTGGCCGTGCGTGCGGAACGCCTTCAGCAGCGCGGTCGCCGACTGCACCGCCTGCAGCAGCTCTTCGGTCGGTGCCTCCTGCGCTGCGCCGGCCGGCGCAGCAGAGGACGCTGCTGCTGCCGCCGCCGCGGCCGGGGCGGGCGGCGCCGGCACGGGGCCGAGATCGAGTCCCAGCGCCGCGAACACGCCGTCGTAGAAGCCGCGCTCGCCCTGAAGGTATTCCTCGATCCGCCCCAGGAAGCGCCCCGACTCGGCGCCCTGGATGACGCGGTGGTCGTAGGTCGAGGTCATCGTCATGACCTTCTCGGCGCCGATCATCGCGCCGATGTTGCCCAGGCCGGGCGGGTAGCCGATCGAGCCCGTCGCGACGATCGTGCCCTGGCCGTTCATCAGCCGCGGCACCGAGGCCGCGGTGCCAAGGCCACCGGGGTTGGTGAGCGTGATGTTGGCGCCCACCAGGTCGTCGGCGCTCAACGTGTTCGTGCGCGCCTTCTCCACGAGCGCGTCGTAGGCGGCGAGGAAGCGGTCGAACGGCAGGCTCGCCGCCCCGGTGATCACCGGCACCATCAGCGTACGGGTGCCATCGCGCTTCTCGACGTCGACCGCCAGACCCAGATTCACCTGTCCGTCGCGCACCCGGTGCGGGCGCCCGTCGATCTCGGCGAAGTGCTCGGCCATCACCGGCATGTCCGCCGCCGCGCGCGCGATCGCGTAGGCGATCAGATGGGTGAAGGAGACCTTCCTGCCGGCCGCCTTCAACTCCCGGCGGCGGGCATCCAGCACGGTGACGGTGAGCGTGCGAAAGCTCGTTGCCGTCGGGATCGAACGCGACTGGTCCATGTACCGCGCCAGCGCCGCCGCGCCGCCCTTCATCAGCTCCGCGCCCGCCGGCGCCGCTGCGGCTGCGCCGTCGCCGTCCGCGCTCGGTGCGCGCTGCGCGGCGGGCGCCGTGCTCGCACCATTGCCTTGGGCGGCTTGCAGCACGTCGGACTTGAGGATGCGCCCCGCCGGGCCGCTGCCCGAGACGCCGGCCAGGTCCACGCCCTCGGCGGCGGCCGCCCGCGCGGCGACCGGCGAGACGCGCATGCCCTCGGGCGTCGTGTCCGTGCCGTCACCGGCGCCGTCACCGGCGCTCCCGTCGGCTGTTCCGGCCGCGCTACCTGTGCCGGCTGCCGGGGCGCTCGCGGCGGCGCCCTCCTCGCCTACTGCGATCCGCGCGATCACCTGCCCGACAGTCACCGTGTCGCCCTCCTCGACGAGCAGCTCGCTGACGACGCCGCCGGCGGGGGAGGGAAGCTCCACATCGACCTTGTCGGTGGAGATCTCGACGATCGTCTCGTCGCGCTTGATGAAGTCGCCGGCCTTCACCCGCCATTCGAGGATCGTGCCCTCGCTGACCGACTCGCCCGCGGCCGGTGTGACGACGTCGATTGTCTGCCCAGTCGCCGTGCTTGCCGCCATCTGGACTCACTCTAGCGCGGCGGCTGGCCGGCAGCTTTCGCGAGAGCGCCGTTTCACCTGGGTTTCACACGGATTGGCGATCCGATGCCTGTATCGCACCGTCAGGCAACGGCGGGCGCACCCTTATCTGGGCCCCACCGGGCGCGCTCGGCGTGGTTCGCGCGGGCGGTGCAGTGTCTCCATTCGCGCCCTGCAGCCGGCGCCGGCGCTGCTCGCGAACGAACTCCCAGCTGCCGAAGAACGGACCGATCCCACCGAGCACGGCGACCGCGGCGGCGAGTCGCATCGGCACGATGCGCAGGCGCACACAAACGATGCACGCCAGCGACATCGCGATCCACAGCAGTCCATGAGTGAGCCCGAGCACGAACGTCGCCGGCTGCGGCTTGCCCGCGGCGAACGCGCATACCAGCAGCGCTGTGTAGATGCACGAATGGGCGAACGACATGCGTTTGAGATTCGCGAACACGCGCGCCTACTCCGTGAGCCATTGGGCGACGCGCTGCAGGCCTTCGCCGGCCTCCGCAGGCCATGCGTCGATGTCGGCGGGCCACCATGCGAAGGCGTCGTGCTCGTCGTCGGGTTGCACTTCCGCGCCGGGGGCCAGCCATGCCTGACCGATGAACATCACCAGCTGCTGGGGCAGACGTACGACGGCCTCCGCGCGGATGCGTTCCGGCGTGACCGACCACTCCTCGCGCAGCTCGCGCCCGAGCGTGTCGGCGGGGTTCTCGTCGAGGTCGACCGCGCCCCCGGCGCCGAGTGCCCAGCGTCCCGCCCACGAGGCCAGCCACGGCGCCCGCCGGCCGGCCAGCCAGCGTCCGTCGGCGGCGCGCGTCACGCACAGCGCGGCCATGCTGGCGCACGCGTTGCCGGGAACGAGCCGCAGCGCCCAGCGCGCGGGCTGCAACTCCAGCTCGAGCGCGCCATCGCGTACGCGGGCCTCGATCAGACGCGCAGCCAGGCCGTCGTGGCTCGGCGAGCCACGCTCGCGCAGCGCGACGATCGCCGCGTCGGCGGCCGCCGACGCGGCGGGGGCGGGCTCGAAATGCTCGCGCCGCCAGTGCGCGCGTACGCGCTCCAGCGGCCATGGGCCGCGCGCAAGGATCTCCGGCAGGCCGTCGGCTGCCTCGAGTGCCGGCGCGCGCTGCCCGGCGGCGTCCTCGGGCTGGGCGGTCGCCTGCGGCTGGGCGGTTGACTCGGGTTGTGCGGCCATCCACCGATGAAGGCTAGTGGCACGCCCGCGACGCCGTGTAACCGGGTTGCACCGGTGGGCGTCGTGAGAGTTGGTTGTACGCGCCATTCGCGCCCGCGCACGTACGCGGGCGCGAATCGCAGCGTTTCGTGTTGCACCACGCACGCGCCCTGTTGCACCCCGCGCACCACATAAACTCGCGCGATGGTCGAGCGGCGACGCAAGCACTGGGGGTGGGGCTACGAGGACGAGCAGCCCTCCGCCGACGAGCTGCACGCAGCCGCCAAGGGGTTGGCTGAGCATCTCGGGGTCGGGGAGGTCGAGCTGCGCCAGCCGGTGGCGATCGAGGCCGTGAGCCTGCCGGCGCCGCGCGTCGTGCCGCCCAGCACGCTGGCGGAGATCTGCGCGGCCGACGCGCACGCACGCGCGGGGCACGCGTATGGCAAGTCCTATGCCGACGTGGTGCGCGCTTTCCACGGCTGCTTCGAGGACGTGCCCGATTTCGTCGCGCGCCCGCGCAGCGAGCACGAGGTGCAGGAGCTGCTGGAGTGGTGCTCCGCGCAGCGAGTCGCCGCGATCCCGTACGGCGGCGGCACGAGCGTCGTCGGCGGCGTGCAGCCGGCGGTCGGCGCGGCATACAACGGCGCGGTCAGCATCGACATGGGCGCGCTCGCGCGCGTCATCGAGGTCGACACGGTCTCGCGCGCCGCGTGCATCGAAGCGGGCGCGAGCGGCCCCGAGCTGGAGCGCCAGCTCGCCCGGCACGGTCTTACGCTGCGTCACTTCCCGCAGTCGTTCGAGTTCTCGACGCTTGGCGGCTGGATCGCGACGCGCGCCGCGGGGCACTTCGCGACGGTGCGCACGCACATCGAGGACTTCGTCGAGTCCGTGCGTGCGCTGACACCGGCCGGCGTGTGGGAGTCGCGGCGGCTGCCGGGCTCGGGCGCCGGGGTGAGCCCGGACCGGATGCTCGCCGGCTCGGAGGGCGCGCTGGGGGTGATCGTGCAGGCGTGGGTGCGTGTGCAGCCGCGCCCCACGCACCGCGCCGGGGCGGCCGTGCGCTTCGCGAGCTTCGCGCAGGGCGCCGAGTGCGTGCGCGCGCTGTCCCAGTCGGACCTGAATCCCGCCAACTGCCGCCTGATCGACGCGCAGGAGGCGCGCATGACGTTCGCCGGCGACGGTTCGCACGCGCTGCTCGTACTCGGCTTCGAGTCCGTCGACCACGCGGTCGACGGGGCGCTGGCCCGGGCGCTGCAGCTGTGCCGCGAGCACGGTGGCGAGGTGGAGCAGAGGGCGGGTCGGGATGGGGGAGGAGAGGGAGCGGTTGGCACGTGGCGCGAGGCGTTCCTCCGAGCGCCATATGTGCGCGACGTGTTCGTCGCGATGGGCCTCATCGCCGAGACGTTCGAGACGGCAGTCACCTGGGAGCGGTTCCCCGACCTGCACAAGCGCGTGTGCGCGGCCGCCGATGGGGCACTGGGCGAGGTCGGCGCCACCCATGGGCGTGTGACGTGCCGCTTCACGCACGTCTACCCCGACGGTCCGGCGCCCTACTTCACGGTGCTCGCCCGCGGGCGCCGCGGGGAGGAGGTCGAGCAGTGGCGCGCGGTCAAGCGCGCCGTCTCCGACGCGCTGCTCGACGCGGGCGCCACGATCACCCACCACCACGCGGTCGGGCGCGACCACCGGCCCTGGTACGACCGCCAGCGACCGGAGCTGTTCGCGGCGGCCCTGCGTGGCGCGAAGGCTGCGGTCGACCCGCAGTGGGTAATGAACCCGGGGGTGCTTGTCGACCGGCCGGCAGAGCTGGTGGGAGGGTGGCCAGGGGGGCGGACGGGAGGGGGACCCGGAGAGTGGCCAGGGGGGCGGACCGACGAGTCGTCAGGGGGGCGGGCCAGAGAGCCGTCAGGGGGGCGGGCCGATGAGCCGTCAGGGGGGCGGGCCAGAGAGCAGCCAGGGGGGCGGGCCAGAGAGCAGCCAGGGGGGCGGGCCAGAGAGCAGCCGGGAGGGCCTACGTGACGATTGCCGTGCTTGGACCCGGGGGCGTCGGCGGCCTGGTCGCCGGTGCGCTCGCGCGCGCCGGCGAGCCGACCGTCGTGGTCGCGCGCGAGTCCACCACCGCGCTGATCGCGCGCGAGGGTCTGCGCGTGGACTCGGTTCGCCTCGGGGACTTCGTCGTGCGACCGCGCGCGGTCGCCACGCTGGAGGAGCCGGTGGACGTGCTGATCGTCGCGACCAAGGCGACGGGCCTGGCACCGGCGCTTGCGCGCGTGCAGGGAACGCCGGCGCTCGTGCTGCCACTGCTCAACGGACTCAACCACGTCGCGGCGCTGCGCGCGCACTTCGCACCGGAGAGCGTCCTCGCGGGCACGATCCGCGTCGAGGCCGACCGGCCGCAGGCCGGCGTCATCGTGCACACCAGCCCCTTCCTGCGCATCGACATGGCCTCGCGCTTCGACGCCGCGCGGCCGCACATGGAGGCGCTTGCCACGCAGCTCGACGCGGCCGGGGTGCCCGCGCGGGTGGGGGACTCCGAGGCGCAGGTGATGTGGTCCAAGCTCGTGCGCCTCAATGCGCTGGCCTGCACGACGAGCGCCTACGACAAGCTGCTCGGCGAGATCCGCGACACGCCCGCCCTGCGCGCGCAGCTGGTGGGGGCGATCGAGGAGGGCTGCGCGGTCGCCACCGCCGAGGGCGCGCAGATCGGGGCGGACGACCCGCTCGGCGAGCTGGCCGCGGCTCACGCCACGCTCGGCAGCTCGATGCAGCGCGACATCGCCGCCGGGCGCACGCCCGAGCTTGACGCGATCCCCGGCGCCGTGCTGCGCGCGGCGGCCCGCCACGGACTGGCCTGCCCGACGATCGAGACGCTGGTCGAGCGCATCGCCACGCGCGCCGGCGTGCCGGTGCCCGCGGTCGAGCGCTGAGCCGGGTCGCGCCGGGCTGGGGTTGCCCAGCTCGGACTTTCGCCCTGGTGCATCGCCATGGCATCGTTTGCTTTCAAATCGGCTGCCATTCGCGCCCGCGCACGTACGCGGGCGCGAATGGCGCTACATGACCCACATGGCTCGGCCGGCCGCCAGTAGAGCGGTAGCGGATTGAGCGCCACTGGCTCATCTCACGGTGGGCCAGTGCTTGTCGACTCGACCGCTGCGCCTACCCACCGAACGGGCGAAAGCGCGGGACCTCGCCACCGCCCGGCGCGCCCGCCGGCACCGCCTCGGTCGAGACGGCCTCGACGGCCTCCTGCTCTGACTCCTCGCGGCCCTGGTCGTGCTGGCCGTCGCAGAGCACGCGGAAGTTGCCGGTCACGCCACTGTCGGCGTGGATCGTGATGCCGGGCAGGATCTCCTCGCCCTCCTCGAAGCCAAGCCGCTCCAGATCGAAATGCGCCAGGCCGATGCCGTGCGCGGTGTGCGTCGGGTTCTCGCGGTCGTGCGCTGCCACGGCCTGCGCGAAGCGCTCGAGGTTCTTGGCGATCTTGCCCGTGTCCGCCATCTCGCTCTCGGGGTGCAGCGTAGCGTGTCGCGGCGACCGCTGCGAGGCGTAGCATCGCGGGCTTCGCCAACCCGTCCGCAAAGGGGTCCCGCCATGGATATCTTCGCCGCACTCGACGCCGCACGCGCCCACACCAACGTGCTCGAGCATCCCTTCTACCAGCGCTGGAGCGCCGGCGAGCTGGGCGCCGAGGAGCTGGCGTTGTACGCCGGGGAGTACCGCCACGCGGTGGTCGCGCTGGCGCAGGCATCGCGGCGCGCGGCGACGCAGGCGGGCGGCGCGGGCGCCGGCCAGCCGGCGCAGGAGCGTGCGCGCGAGCTGGCGCACCACGCGGCCGAGGAGGAGGCGCATGTCGAGCTGTGGGACGGCTTCGCGCGCTCCGTCGGCGCCGCGGCCCCGGGGGCGTGCGAGCCGCTGGCGCAGACGCGTACCTGCGCGACGGCCTGGACCGCGGGCGACGACCTGCTCGAGAGCCTGGCGATCCTCTACACCGTCGAGGCGAGCCAGCCGGCGATCTCCACCACGAAGCTCGACGGCCTGGCGACCCATTACGGCGTGCCGGCGGACTCCCCGGGCGCCGCGTACTTCCGGGTGCACGCCACGCGCGACATCGAGCACGCACGCCAGGCACGCGAGCTGATCTGCACACTGATGCCCACCGACGCCGGCGACGCGCGGGCCGCGGGTGAGCGCATGCTCGCGCGGGCCCGGGCCGCGCTCGACGGCAACTGGCAGCTACTGGACGGCGTCGAGGAGCGGCGCGCGGTGGCGGCTGCCGTCTGAGTCGTAGGCCAAAGGCGGCCCTTGGCCTACGTTTTGCGGCCGTGGGCGCCGGATCGGGGCGCGGGCGCGGACCGGCGGCGCGGACCGGGGTGCGGGCTGAGGGCGTGCTCGTGCCCCAGCGCTGCGCACCGGACCGGGCGCGGGGCCGATGGCGTGCTCCTGCCTTAGCCCCGCGCTCCGGCCTGACTCCAACGGGGTCAGCCCGCCTGCGGCGGCGCGCCGCCCGGCGGCGGCCCCGCATAGCTCGAACCCGAGTTGCCGCTGCCCGAGCCCGACTGCCCGCCCATGTGCGGGCAGGGGTGGCCCGATTTCGACTGCGGCGCCGCGGTCCCCGGACCGGGCGGCGCCGATTTCGGTGTCGTCGACGTCGAGCCACTCCCGGTCTGGGGCGCGGTGCCCATCGTCGTCTGGGTGCTCGTCGTGCTCTGCGCCGCCCCGCCGCTCGACGAGGACGACGGCGCCGCAGCCGCCCCCGCGATCCCTGCGGCTGCGCCGCCCGTGGCGAGCGCGCCAATCACGACTGCCGTCTTCAATGCCGTACGTGTCTGCATGTTTCAGCTCCTCTGGGCCGTGGGGTTTGCCGCTAGTGCCAGCCATGGTCCGCGCCGGGTCTCAACCGGGTCATACGCCTGTGTAGGGGTTGTGTAAGGACACGCTCGCCACCCCTCTCCCGGCGTCGTCCACGCGTCACAATCACCGCCATGAAGATCCTCGTCGTCGACGACGACCGCGCCCTGCGTGAGGCGCTGCGCCGTGCGCTCACACTGGCCGGCTATGAAATCCAGCTCGCAGACGGCGGCGTCAGCGCGCTCGACGCCCTCACGCACGCACTGCCCGACGCGGTCGTGCTCGACGTCGCGATGCCCGACGTCGACGGTCTGGAGGTCTGCCGGCGCCTGCGCCGGATCGGCAACCGCGTGCCGATCCTGATGCTCACCGCCCGCGACGCGATTGCGGACCGCATCGACGGTCTCGACGCCGGCGCCGACGACTACATGGTCAAGCCGTTCGACGTCGGTGAGCTGACGGCCCGGCTGCGCGCGCTGCTGCGCCGCGCCGCCGCGACCGAGGAGGGCGGGTCCGACGCGCCCGCGTTCGCCGAGCTGCGCCTTGACCCCGCGCGCCACGGCGCCGTCGTCGGGGAGCGCTTCGTCGAGTTGACCCGCACCGAGTACCAGCTGCTCGAGCTGCTGCTGCGCAATCCCCGCCAGGTTCTCACCCACAGCGTCATTTACGAACGCGTCTGGGGTTATGACTTCGGGCCGTCCTCCAACGCGCTGCGCGTCTACATCGGCTATCTGCGCCGCAAGCTCGAGCAGGCCGGCGCCCGCCCGTTGATTCACAACGTGCGCGGCGTCGGCTACGCGCTGCGCGAGCCCTGAGCGCGAGCGCTCCATGTTGTTGCGCACACGCATCGCAGCGGTCGCCAGTCTCTCCGTGGCGCTTGCCGTTCTCGCCGCTGCGATCGGCGCCTATCTCGCGGCCCGCGCCGACCTGCGCGGGCAGCTCGACAGCGCCCTGCGTGCACGTGCCACCGCGCTGAGCGGACCCGTCGGCGGCGGTGGCCCCGGCGGCGCCGGCGGGCCCACTGACTCCGGACCGGCCGGAGCCGGTGACGAGCAAGGCTTGCCACCGAGGGGCACAGCGTCTGGTGCGGACGCTGCGGCTGGGTCCGGCACGTCCGGCCCAACTGGTCCTGGCGCTGCGGCTGGGTCCGGCACGTCCGGCCCAACTGGTCCGGGCGCTGTTGAGTCGGGGCCCACCGGCCCCTCCGCCGGCGCTCCCGCGCGGAGCAGCTTCCCGAGCACCGTCCGGCCGCCGGCATTCGGGGCCGCGTCGGGCTACGTGCAGTTCGTCTCCCCGAACGGCTCCATCGCCGTGCCCGGCGGCCAAGGATCCTCGCGTCGCATTGCGCTCACCGCTGCGGACCTGCGGATCGCGGCGTCCGGGCGCGGCAGCGCGTTCAGCGACCGCAGTACCGGAGGCACCCATCTGCGGGTGCTCACGCTCGGCGCCGGTCCCCGCGGCGCGGTGCTGGTGGCGCTGCCGCTCACCGAAGTCGACCACGAGCTGAGCCGCCTGGAGCTGCTGCTCGCCGCGATCGGGCTCGCCGGGATCGTGCTTGCCGGCGCCTTTGGCATGCTCGTCGCGCGCACCGCGCTTGCGCCGATCGCGCGCTTCACGCAGCGAGCCGAGCGTGTGGCAGGGAGGCCCACGCTCGACCTCAGCCAGCGCCTGGAGGTGACCGGCCGCGACGAGCTGGCGCGTCTCGCGCGCAGCTTCAACGCCACGCTCGACGCGCTCGCGCGCTCGGTAGATGCCCAGCGCCAGCTGATCGCCGACGCCAGCCACGAGCTGCGCACGCCGATCGCTTCGCTGCGCGCCAACATTCAAGTGCTCCAGGACGCCTCGCGGCTGGCGCCCGCCGAGCGCGAGAGCCTGCGCCGCGATGTCGTGCAAGAGCTCGACGAGCTGACCGCGCTGATCGCCGACGTCACCGAGCTGGCGCGCGGCGCCGAGCGCCCGCTGGCGCGGGACGACGTCCAGCTCGACGCCCTCGTCCGCAGCGCCGCCCGGCGTGCCGAGCGGCGTGCCGGCGACGTGCAGTTTGCGCTCGACCTGCAGCCGACGCTGCTCAGCGCCGACGCTCCCACCGTCGAGCGCGCCGTCGCCAACCTGCTCGAAAACGCCCGCAAGTGGAGCCCGCGCCCCGGCACCGTCGAAGTGAGCCTGCACGACGGCGAGTTGACCGTGCGCGACCACGGACCCGGTTTCGAGGAGCACGACCTGCCGCACGTCTTCGATCGCTTCTACCGCGCGCCCCGCGCCCGCGCCCAGCCCGGCTCGGGTCTCGGCCTTGCGATCGTGCGCCAAGCAGCCGAATCCCACGGCGGTTATGCCCGCGCCGAGAACGCTCCCGGCGGTGGCGCGCTGCTGCGCGTCCAGTTCGGCGCACCCATCGCTCAAGGGACGCCCCTGGCGGCCGATCAATAAGTGCATGCCAGCCGGGGGTACAGGTTGCCCAACCGCCACGGCGGCGGACGGGGGGAAGGGCGCCGATACGCGCGCCGACGATACGGCTGCTCGCGCGGATGCGCCTGGTGTTGTCGAGGGCGAGCTGCGCCGGCTCGGCGAAGCGCTCAAAGCTGACACCGACAAGGTCGTCGCCAGTATGCTCGAGCGCTCGCGCGCATCCGGACACGTCCTCGACGCGCTCGTCGAAGACAGCTTCACGCGCGTGGGCTCGGTCTCCACGATCGCTGTCGCCCGCTGGATGGCCGGCGACGGTCCCGAGGTTGCCCGCGAGGTCGGGCGCGAGTCCTGGCGGATCTTCGGCCAGCTCGCCGCGCAGCGCGCGGCGCCGCTGAACGAGGTCACCAAGCGCTGCCTGCGCTGGCGCGACGCCGCCGACGAGGTCCTGCGCGAGCACGCGCTCGCGTTGCAAGCGGCGCCAGCGGTGCTCGCCGAGGCGCTGCAAATGCTGCAGCGAAGCCTCGACGTCACGCTCGTGCGCATGTGCGAGTCCTTCGAGGACGAGCGCCGCAAGGCCCACGACGAGCTTTCCCGCCGCCAGGAAGAGCTGGCCTTCCTCGCCACGCACGACCCGCTCACCGGCCTGCCCAATCGCACTCTGATCCTGGACCGCATCGAGCAGATGCTCGTCCGCGCCCGTCGCAGCCAAGCCCCCGTCGCAGCGCTGTTCGTCGACCTCGACAACTTCAAGAGCATCAACGACACACTCGGCCACGGCGCCGGGGACCGGCTGCTGAAGGCCGTCGCCACGCGCCTGGGCGGCGCGATCCGCGACACCGACGCGCTCGGCCGGCTCGGCGGCGACGAGTTCGTCGTGATCGCCGAGGGCATGTCGCTCGCCGCCGGGCCCGAGCTGATCGCCGAGCGCCTGCTGGAGGCACTCGCGCCACCCTTCTGCCTGGACCCCTCCGACAATACCCGCCTCGCCGTCACCGCGAGCGTCGGCATCGCCGTCGGCGACCGCTCCTGCGCCGAGGAGTTCCTGCGCGACGCCGACATCGCGATGTACCGTGCCAAGTGGGACGGCAAGAACCGCTACGTCGTTTTCGAGACCGGCATGCAGGACGCGGTGCAGAGCCGCATGGAGCTGGAGATGGACCTTCGTGAGGCGCTTGTCAAAGACGAGCTGTTCCTCGTCTACCAGCCGACCTTCGACCTGCAGGAAATGAGCCCCACCGGCGTAGAGGCGCTGCTGCGCTGGAACAGCCCCGTCCGCGGCGTCGTGCAACCCGACGACTTCGTGCCGCTGCTCGAGGAGACCGGCCTGATCACCGAGGTCGGTGCCTGGGTGATGCGCGAGGCCACCCGCCAAGCCGCCGCCTGGCGCGCCGACGGCCATCAGATCGGGATCTCCGTCAACGTCTCCGCACGCCAGCTCGACAACGACAACTTCGTCGAGGAGGTACGCAGCGCCCTGGAGGACTGCGGCCTGGAGCCCGGCGCGCTGACGATCGAGATCACCGAGACCACGATCATGCGCGACGCCGAAGAGACCTCCCTGCGGCTCACCGCGATCAAGGCGCTCGGCGTGCGCATCGCGATCGACGACTTCGGCACCGGCTACTCCTCGCTTTCACACCTTCAGCAGTTCCCCGTCGACGCGCTCAAGATCGACCGCTCCTTCATCGCTCGTCTCACCCAAAGCCCCGAAGGCGAGACGCTGATCCGCACGCTCGTGCAGCTAGGCAAGGCGATGTCGATCGAGACCCTTGCCGAGGGCATCGAGCGGACCAACGAGCTGGATCTGCTCAAGGACGAGCACTGCGACAGCGGCCAGGGCTTCCTCTTTGCGCGCCCCCTCGACGCCACCACCGCCGAGGCGTTCTTCCGCACCTGGCGCGGCGAGCTGTCCGACTCTTTTGCGCAGCCGCTGCCTTGAGTCTCTAGCCGGTTATACCGTCAATAGGTATCTAGTGTCGTGAGTCGTTAGTTGCTAGGCGGTTTGTGGTATTGTTGTGGGATGAACGTATCTCGTGTTGGGCGGCGTGGGCCGCAGGCGGTGCCGGTGGTGCTCGGTGATGCTGAGCGTCGGACGTTGGAAGGGTGGGCGCGGCGGCGGTCTTCGGCTCAGGCGCTGGCGTTGCGGGCGCGGATCGCGCTCGGCGCGGCCGATGGGCAGAGCAATACGGAGTTGGCTGAGCGGCTTGGGTCGACGCGGATGACGGTCGCCAAGTGGCGTGGACGGTTTGTCCGCGATCGCGTGGATGGACTGTTGGATGAGCCGCGGCCGGGGAAACCGCGAACGATCGGCGATGAGAAGGTCGATGAAGTCATCACAAAGACGTTGGAGAGCAAGCCAAAGGACGCGACGCACTGGTCGACACGGTCCATGGCCGCGGAGGTCGGGCTCTCACAGACGGCGGTCTCGCGGATCTGGCGGGCATTTGGTTTGCAACCCCACCGTGTGGAGTCCTTCAAGCTCTCAACGGACCCGTTGTTCGTGGACAAGGTCCGCGACGTTGTTGGGCTTTACATCGATCCGCCGGAGCGAGCACTGGTCTTGTGTGTCGATGAGAAGTCCCAAATCCAGGCACTTGATCGCAGTCAGCCGATCCTGCCGATGCTCCCAGGGGTACCCGAGCGCGCTACCCACGATTACAAGCGCTCCGGCACATCAAGCCTGTTCGCGGCGCTGGACATCGCCTCCGGGAAGGTCATCGGCTCACTGCACGCTCGCCACCGCACGATCGAGTTCAAGAAGTTCCTCAACCAGATAGACGCAACGGTCCCCGCCGACTTGGACGTTCACCTGATCCTCGACAACTACACGACCCACAAGACAAAGGCGATTCAGCGCTGGCTGCTCGCGCACCCACGGTTCCATTTGCACTTCACCCCGACCGGCGCGTCCTGGCTGAATCTCGTAGAGCGCTGGTTCGCGGAGCTGACCAACAAGAAGCTGCGCCGTGGCGCACACCGCTCGGTGCGCGAACTCAACAAGGACATCCGCGACTGGATCGCCCACTGGAACGAGAACCCCCGCCCATACACCTGGACAAAGACCGCGGAGCAGATTTTCGACAGCCTCACCCGATACTGCCAACGAATCAACGACTCAGGACACTAGTGGGTCCTCCGCGAGGTTCGCTGATCAATTGCGTGACCACAATCGCCTGCAATAAAGGGCACAACAATGCTGGTAAGCATCAGCGAACTAGGCGGAGCGACCACTAGAACCGGATAGTCGGCTCGGAGCTTTTAGATCGCCAGGCAAAGATCGAGGATCGCCTCGCGCGCCGGCACCTGAAAGACGGGGAGCTGGTGCTCTACGACGTGTCCTCCTCGTATTTCGAGGGGCGTTCTTGTCCGCTGGCGAAGCTCGGCTATTCGCGTGACGGCAAGCGCGGCACACCACAGGTCATCTACGGTCTTGTGTGTGACAAACCCGGCCGGCCGATCGCGGTCGAGCTGTTCTCCGGCGAGCGCCACGACAACGCGACATTCCCCAGCCAAATCACGAAACTCAAGGATCGTTTCCATCTTCAGAGCGTGGTCGTGGTCGCTGACCGCGGGATGGTCACAAAGGCCAACATCCAGACACTGAAGGACACAGAGGGCGTCGGATGGATCACGGCGCTGAAGGCACCGCAGATCAAGAAGCTCGCCCGGGATGGCGTTCTGCAGCTCTCGCTCTTTGACGAGCAGAACCTCGCGGAGATCACCGCCGCCGAGGACTATCCGGGTGAGCGCCTGATCGTGTGCCGCAACCCGCTCGTCGCGGCCGAGCGCACCCGCAAGCGCGAGGAACTACTCCAAGCTACCGAGCGTGACCTACAACAGATCGCTGAACGCGTGCAGAAAGGCACGCTCACCGGCCAGGAGGAGATCGGTCTGGCCGTTGGCCCGGCCGTCAAGCGCTACAAGATGCGCAAGCACTTCGACCTACAAATCACCGACCGGAGCTTCACCTTCAACCGCAAGACCGAGCAGATCACCGCGGAGGCCGCGCTGGACGGGATCTACATCCTGCGCACCAGTCTCACCACGGACGAGATCTCCACCAACGATGTCGTGCGCTCCTATAAGGACCTCGAGCAAGCCGAGCGCGCATTCAAGACATTCAAGGGCCCAGAACTACAAATCCGTCCCATCCACCACCACCTCGAAACCAGAGTCCGCGCCCACATCTTCCTCTGCATGCTCGCCTACTACCTCACCTGGCACCTCAAGCAAGCATGGGCACCACTCCTATGCAAGGACGAAGACCCGCCTACCAGCACCGACCCCGTCGCCAAGGCCACCCGTTCAGCCCGCGCTCAGCGCAAGGCACAAACCAAGCGCACCAGCACCGGAGAACCCTGCCACAGCTACAAGAGCCTGCTCTCCGAACTCTCCACCCTCACCCGCAACACGATCCGACTCCACCACACCAACGCCACCTTCCACAAGCTCGCCCACCCCACCGACCTGCAAACCCACGCACTGGATCTCGTCGAACACGCACCCCTCACCACGTAGACACTAGCCGAACAGCACGCCCAGCGCGACAACCCAAGCGCAGAGGCAGAACTCGCAACATCACACCGAGGAACTTCGGACTAGATCGCTCGTCGTCGCCGTGACCGGCCCCCGCTTTTCGGTCCACCGCGTGTGAGGGTTGGTGGATAGAAGTGAAGGGAGTGTAGCTGGGGGTGCGGTCGGGTCGGGCGGAGCGGAGGCCGTAGGCCGTAGGCCGTAGCGGAGCACGATCCGACCGGCGCGTCGCTCACTGGGGGTCATGCCGCCTTGCGGTCGGTGGAGCTGGCGGCGCATTGGGCGGCGAAGGTGGCCGGGGTGAGCATTCCGAGCGCGGAGTGCGGGCGGCGCAGGTGGTAGTCCTCGCGCCAGTCGCCGATCACCACTCGCGCCTCGGCGAGGCTGCAGAGCTCCTCGACGTCGAGCAGCTCGTCGCGGACGCGGGAGTGGAAGCTCTCCACGAACGGGTTCTGCCACGGTGAGCCCGGCTCGATGAACACGGTCGCGGTCTTCGATAGTTGACACCAGTCGCGGAGCGCGTGCGCGGTCATCTCCGGGCCGTTGTCGCACCGCAAGAGCTCTGGGGCGCCGCGCTGGGCGCACAGCCGCTCCGGCGTCGCGACGACCGTATCAGCGGCGATCGAGCGCTGCACGAGCATCACCAGCGACTCGCGCGTGAACTCATCGACGATGTTCAGCAGCTTGATCGCCCGCCCGTCGGCGGTCTGGTCGAACTGGAAGTCGAACGCCCACACGTGGTTGGGCCGCTCGGCGCGCAGTCGCTCGGCCGGGACGGTCGAGTCTCCGAGCCGCCGGCGCTTGCGCTTGCGCACAGGAACCCGCAAGCCCTCCTCGCGCCAGACGCGCTGCACCCGCTTGCGGTTGATCTCCCAGCCCAGCTCACGCAGATGATGGTGCGCGCGCCGGTACCCCCACCGCGGCCGCTCTCCCGAGAACTTGCGCAGCTCGGCGCGCAGCACTGCGTCATCCGCGGCCCGCTTGGGCTCGTGGCGCTGCGTGGAGCGATGCTGCCCCACAACCCGGCACGCCCAGCGCTCGCTGACACCGAGACGGTCACGCAGCATCGCGACCGCCCGACGCCTACGGACTGGGCCTACCAATTTCCCGACGCGATCTCCTTGAGCGCCCGGTTCTCAAGCGCCTGGTCAGCCACGATCGCCTTCAAACGACCGTTCTCGCGCTCGAACTCCTTCAAGCGCTTGACGTCATCGGCCTTCATCCCGCCGTACTGGTTGCGCCAGCGATGAAAAGTCTGCTCGGAGACCTCGAGGGCCTTGGCGACCTCCGGGATCGTCTCGCCCTCACCGAGCAGCCGCTCAGCCTCCCGCAGCTTGCGGATGATCTGCTCCGGCGTATGCCTGCTGCGTCGCTTCATCGTGAAGTTCCCTCCTCGCCCATCATCATGGACGCAAGAACTCTCACAAGGGCCGGACCGAACTCAGGGGGTCAGGCCAAATATAGGACCGACCGTTCCTGTAGCGATTCTCGAACACCTGCACGCTACGATACACCTGTGAACTCGCTGCCTGGTCGGCGAGGTTGTAATGGCTGTCTTGGGAGTTGCGATGGGCGCGCCGTTGATCGAGATGACTAGAACCCAATCTGAAGGTCTGCGTCCCGGCCGCGCCGCGAAACTATAAATTCACTCATTAAGTGGCTATCGGCTCGTCGGGTCGCGAATGACGCTAGGCCGTTAAGGGGAATCTGTGAGATACAGTAAGGAGTAGGAATCATCCAAGGGATCTTAGGTAATGGCGGTGAAGTGATCAGTGAAGTGCATGGCTTTCCGGAATCATAAGCGATGAGTCCATTACGTGTGCAAGCGCATCATGTGAGCTGGATGGCTGGCCGCTGGTTGCCAGCGTCCTGGGGTTCTCTCAAGCTGCGCTCCCAAGCGGATCGATCCAGTGAAGCTCACGGAAGCGGGCGAAGTCGGTATCGGTCGAGTAGACCGGCACGCCATGCTCAATCGCGAGCGCTGCGAGTTGGGCGTCGGGCACAAGGTTGCCGCTGATTTCATATGTGGTGACGAGTGCGCCGAGAATACGTGCGTGCTCAGGTCCCGGCTGTGGGATCCAGGCGACAGGCGCGGCAAGCCAGTCGGTGATGAGCTCCCAGGCCGTGGCCGGGGCGAGCGGCTGCTGGAAGGCGCGGGGGTGGGTGGAGATGCGCAAGAACGCCGCCAGGCTCTGCCAGGGCAGCCCGACGCGCTTGCTGCCGTTCAGCTGCTCAGTCAGCCAGTCGGCCGCGCGCTTGTGTTGGGGCGTGCCTCTGTGGACCGCGTAGAGCAGCAGGTTGGCGTCGAGCAGCATCAGCGGGCGCCAGGCCCGTCCAGCGTCTCGATCGTCTCTGCGACGTTGGCGAAGTCGATGCCACGGCCGAGGTCATGGGTCTTCTGACGAAACGGCGAACGCGAGCGATGCTCGATCAGCCCGGCGCGGACGAGATCGTTGACGGCCTCGCTGAGGCCGATTGACTGCTCTCGTCGCAGCTTCTCGACTGCCGCGGCAACATCGTCGGCAAGAGTAATGGTGGTGCGCATCCCCCAAGTCTAGCGCATCTAGATGCATATACAGGCGCATCGTGACGCAACCTACGCACCGGCCCTACCCCACCGCCGCCGTAGCGTTGTGATTGAACGACCCGACCTCCGCTTCGCTTAGCGACGTGCTCGGCGGGTGGTCTGCGAGCGTCTTTAGGCTGCGCCGCATGTCCGCCAGCAGCAGGTCGGCCATGTCGCGGCTGAAGCCGTGACGCACGAGGATTCGCTGGATCGCGACCTCTTCCAGGTTCGCGGGCAGCGTGTACGCGGGCACGAGCCACCCGTGCGCTCGCAGCCTGTCGGCGAGGTCGAACAGGTTGTAGCCATGCTCCTGCCCTTGCGCGAGCGTCCACGAGACCGCGGGGATCCCCGCCTGCGGCTCGCCGCTGTGCACGATCTCGAACGGCCCGAGCGCCGCGATCTCCTTGGCGAGGTGCTCACACGTCTCATACGTCGCGCCATGTACCCGCCTGTAGCCTTCGCGGCCGAGACGAATAAAGTTGTAGTACTGCGTCACCACCTGCCCGCCTGGTCGTGAAAAGTTCAAGTTGAACGTCGGCATCTCCCCGCCGAGATAGTTCACGTTGAAAATCATCCGCTCGGGCAGATCCTGGCGTTCTCGCCACACCGCCCAGCCGCAGCCCAGCGGTGCCAAACCCATCTTGTGCCCCGACGCGTTGATCGACTTCACCCGCTCCAAGCGAAAGTCCCACACCAGATCCGGCGCGGTGAAAGGCGCCAGGAAGCCGCCACTCGCGCCGTCCACGTGCAGCGGAATGTCCGGTCCGCCGCGTGCCGCGAGCTCGTCGAGCGCCGCCGCGATCCCCGCCACGTCCTCGAACAGCCCGGTGAACGTCTGCCCGAGCGTCGCCACCACCATGATCGTGTTCTCGTCGCAGCGCTCGACACACTGCTCCGGTCCCATCAAGTAGCGCCCCGAGTCCATCGGCGTCTCGCGCAGCTCGACGTCGAAGTAGCGTGCGAACTTCTCCCAGCACACCTGCACCGGCCCGCACACGATGTTCGGCCGCTCCGGGCGTGCGGGATCTTCATCTCCCACCCCCGCCTCACGGCGGCGCTCGCGCCAGCGGAACTTCGCCGCCAGCCCCGCCAGCATCGCTGCCTCGCTGGAGCCCGTCGTCGAAGTCCCGAGCGTCGTCCCCGAGTGCGGCGAGTGCCACAGGTCGGCGAGCATCCGCACGCAGCGCGACTCGAGCTCCGCCGTCTGCGGGTACTCGTCCTTGTCGACGATGTTCTTGTCGAACGACTCCGCCAGCAGCGCCAGCGCCTCGGGCTCCGCCCACGTCGTGCAGAACGTCGCGAGATTCATGCGCGCCACCCCGTCGAGCAGCAGCTCGTCGTGCACCAGCGCACGGGCCAGCCGTGGGTCGCACTCGCGTGGCGGAAAACGCTGCTTGGGCGCGCCGTGGCGCGCCATCTGAGTCTCGTACGGGTCCTGATCCTCGGCCCGGCCTCGGCCGTGTGGCTGCTCGATCACGATCATCGTCCTCCTCGCATGGGGGTCGCTCTCTCTGCGAAGCATGAACCATCGCGTCGCTGAGGCCGCCGTTCAGCTGGCCGTCCAGGGTCGCCGTGCAGTCAGTCGTTCAGGCAGCCGTGCAGTCAATCGTTCAGGCAGCCGTTCAGCCGGCCGTCCAGGGTCACCGTGCAGGCAGTCGTTCAGTCAGTCGGTCAGGTAGTTGTCAGGCAGCCGTTCAGCCGGTCGTTCAGGCCGCGTTCAGCCAGTCGTTCAGGCCACCGTTCAGCCGCTTGAACGCAGGTCGGGAACCGCGGGGGATTGTGGGCGCCCGCTCGCCCGCGCATCATCACTGCCCTGACCGACCGGACGCCGACCGCTTCGCGGTTCGCGCCGCACGGCGGGCGGAGAAACGGACTCTCCGCACAAGGGACTCACAGGGAACTCGACCAAGGATGGGGGATGCCTCCAGTGCTCACTCGTGCCACGCAGCCGCAGCAGCAGCGCTCACATGTCAAGCACGCACCGACCGGACGACCGCCACGCGGCCTGCGCCCCGAGCGCACGCAGATCGGCCTGCGCGCCCGCAGCACGCTCGACGAGTCGCCTGAGTCGATGCGCCAAGTGCGACTTGCCATCGCGCGCGCCAAGGAGGGCGATCGCGACGCGCTGCGACTGCTCTACGTGCGCTACTGCAACAACGTCTACGGATACATCCGCAGCATCGTGCGCGACGAAAAGGAGGCCGAAGACCTCACCCAGCACGTCTTTCTGAAGCTGATCACCGCGATCGCCAAGTACGACGACCGCGGCGTGCCCTTCTCCGCGTGGCTTTTGCGACTCGCGCGCAACGCCTCGCTCGACCATCTCCGCCGCCGCCGCGCGATCCCCGCCGAAGAGGTCTACGGCGCGGACTGCCACGAAGACGACAGCGCGCTCGAAGCGGCCACCAGCCTGCGCGCCGCGCTCGACGCGCTCCCCGAGGAGCAGCGCCACGTCGTCGTAATGCGCCACGTGATCGGACTCACCCCGCCCGAGATCGCCGACCGCATGGGCCGCTCGGAGAAGCTCGATTCACGGCCTGCACCACCGCGGACGCAAAGCGCTCCAGCAGGAGCTGCGCCGCTTGCACTCTGCCCCCTGCACCGCCCTCGCGGCCTGACCGGCATGCCGAGCGCCACCGCCACACCAATCCCGGCGCCCGCCGACCAGGCGCCGCCGGCCGCACAAGGTTCGCCGGCCGCGCAGTCGCTGCCGGCCGGGCAGTCCCTGCCGGTCGGGCAGTCCTCGCCGGCCGCGCAGTCCTCGTACGCCGCCGGGCCGGTGCCGTTCACGCGCATGGACCACGCCGACCCCGCGCTGCTGGAGGAGCTGCTGGGCGCCGTACGCGAAGTCGCCGAGCGCGGCGCCTTCACCCTCGGCCACCACGTCGAGGTGTTCGAGCGCGACTTCGCCGCCTACTGCGAAACCGACCATGCGATCGGCGTCTCCTCCGGCACCGACGCGCTCGCGCTCGCGCTGCGCGCGCTGCGCATCGGACCGGGCGACGAGGTGATCGTGCCCGCCAACTCGTTCATCGCCACCGCCGAGGCGGTCAGCGCCGTCGGCGCCACACCGCGGCTCGTCGACGTCGATCCCGACTCGCACCTGATCACCGCCGAGCACGTCGCCGCCGCGCTGAGCCCGCGCGTGCGCTGTGTAATCCCAGTTCACCTCTACGGCGCGACCGTCGACATGGACCCGCTGCTGGAGCTGGCCCAGGACGCGGGCATCGCGGTGCTCGAGGACGCCTGCCAGGCGCACGGGGCCCGCTACCGCGGCCGGCGTGTCGGCACGCTCGGTGCGCTCGGTGCTTTCAGCTTCTACCCCGCCAAGAACCTCGGCGCGTGGGGCGACGGGGGAGCGGTCGTGACCGCCGACCCCCAGCTCGCGGACCGTGTGCACCTGCTACGAGCCCACGGCGAGCGGCCCCGTTACCACCACCGCGAGATCGGCGCCACAGCCCGGCTCGACGCGCTGCAAGCCGCGATCCTGCGCCGCAAGCTCACGCGGCTGGAGCACTGGAACGAGCAGCGCCGCGGGCTCGGTGCGACACTGCGCGCGCGACTGCAAGACAGCGCCGCCGATCCCGTGCGCCTGCCCTTCGCCGGCGCCGACCACGTCCATCACCTGTTCGTCGTTCGCTGTGCCGCGCGTGACGAGCTGCGCGCACACCTCGAACGCGAAGGGGTCGCCAGCGCGATTCACTACCCCGTGCCGATTCACCGCACCGAGGCTTACGCCGCGCTCGGTCTCGGGCCCGGCAGCCTGCCCGTCAGCGAGGCGCTCGCGCAGCGCATCTGCTCGCTGCCGCTGTTCCCCGGCATGAGCGTCGCCGAGTGCGACCGCGTTGTCGAGGTAGTCGGCAAATTCGCAAAAGACGACCTCTCCTAGCACGTTTATCAGGCATATGAACCTTGCGCAGACATCGAGGGGCCTCGCCACCGCGGCAGCTGCCGCCCCCGCCCCCACCCCCGCCCCCACCACCGCTTCCACGGCCGGGCCCGCTGAGGCGGCCATCGAGCCTGGCGGCAACGTCATCGAGCTGGCCTCGCGGCGACCCGTCGCGCTCGTGCGCCCCAACAGCACACGGCACGCCGCCGCTGTTCTCGCGCGGCGGGGGCTTGACATCCTCGTCGCCGCCAGTGTCCTGATCGTGCTTTCGCCGGCGCTGTTGCTGGTCGCGCTCGCCATCCGTCTCGACAGCCCCGGCCCGGTGCTCTTCCGCCAGCGCCGCGTCGGCCGCGGGCAGCGCCAGTTCACGATGTTCAAGTTCCGCACGATGCGCGCCGGCGCCGACGCGGCGCCGCACCGCGAGTACGTGCGCGCGCTGATCGCCGAGGACCGCACCGCCACACGCGGACGCCTGTACAAGCTCTCCGTCGACAACCGCGTCACCCGTGTCGGGCGCCGGCTGCGCTCCTGGAGCCTCGACGAGCTGCCGCAGCTGATCAACGTCCTGTTCGGCCAGATGGCGCTCGTCGGTCCCCGCCCCGTGATCCCCTACGAGGTCGACATGTACCCCGCCGAGTATCTCGGACGCTTCGACGTCAAGCCCGGCCTCACCGGGCTCTGGCAGGTCAGCGGTCGCAACGAGCGCACCTACGAGGAAATGGTCAGCTTCGACGTGCGCTACGCACGCGAAGCCTCGCTGCTGCTCGACCTGCGCATCCTCGCCAAGACCGTCCCCGTCGTCCTCTCCCGCAGGGGGGTCGCATGAGTATCGCCGGACACTGGGGGAACGGCAACGGCAACGGCGCCGACACCGGAAACGGCAACGGCTCGCGTGGCGGCGCCGAAGGAGCGACGTTGACCGATCTCGCCGGCCGCGAGGCTGCGCGCATCGTGCCGCGCCCCGCGCCGCTTGGCACCGCCGTCATCGGCTACGGCTACTGGGGCCCGAACCTCGCGCGCAACGTCGCCGAGTGCTCGCAGCTGCGCCTGGAGGCGCTCTGCGACCGCGACCCCGCCCAGCTGCGCCTGTTCCGCCAGCGCCACCCCGGGGCGCGCGCCGTGCGCGAGCTGGACACAGTGCTCGCCGACCCGGCGGTCGAGGCGGTCGTGATCGCCACCCCGCCCCAAAGCCATTACCTGCTCGCCAAGCGCGCGCTGCAGGCCGGCAAGCACGTGCTCGTCGAGAAGCCGCTCGCCACGCGTCTGCAGGACGCCTACGAGCTGGCCGAGCTGGCCGCCGCGCACGAGCGCGTGCTGATGCCCGGGCACACCTTCATCTACAGCCCCGCCGTCAACACCGTGCGCGATCTGATCCGCGACGGGACCGTCGGCGACGTGCACTTCGTCACCTCTGCGCGCATGAACCTCGGCAAGTACAACGGCGACGGCGTCGTCTGCGACCTCGCCCCGCACGACCTCTCGATCCTTCTCTACTGGCTCGACCAGCCGCTCGTCGAAGTCGCCGCCTCCGGCTCCAGTGTGCTGCGCCAGGGCGTGCCCGAGACGGCGTTCATGACCTTCACCTTCGCGCGCGGTCAAACCGCCAACGTGCAGATCTCCTGGCTCGCGCCGCGCAAGCTGCGCCAGATGATCGTCGTCGGCAGCCAGCGGATGGTCTCCTACGACGACACCGCCGCCGACGAACCGGTACGCATCTACGACCGCGGCATGGACATGCTGCCGCCGACGCCCGCCAACTTCGGCGAGCACCAGCTGATCTACCGCACCGGCGAGGTCGTCATACCCCGCGTCGAGCCTGCCGAGCCGCTGCGCCTGGAAGCTCGAAGACTTCGCGCACGCGATCCGCAGCGGCTGCGAACCGCGCTCGAGCCTGGCCCTTGGCCTAGAGATCGTCGCCGCTGTCGAGCTGGCCGAGGCCTCGCTGCGCGCCGGCGGCCAGCCGCTCGCACTCCCTGTACTCGCCGACCGCGCCGCCGCCTGAAAGGAGACCGTTCATGTCGCTTCCCCGCATCATCTCGGTCATCGGGGCCCGCCCCGAGATCATCCAGGCAGCCCCCATCTGCGAAGCGCTGGCCGACCGGGCGCAGGAGATCCTTGTGCACACCGGCCAGCACTACGACGACGCGATGTCCGAGAGTCAGATCCTCGCCACGCGTCTGCCACGCCCGCACCACAACCTCGAAGTCGGCTCGCGTGCGCGCGAAGAGCAGGTCGACCTCGCGCGCGTGCGCCTGGAAGAGCTGATCGAGCAGCGCCGTCCCGACGCCGTGATCGTGCGCGGCGACACCAACGCGACGCTCTCCGGCGCGCGCGCTGCCGCTGCCAAGGGCGTGCCACTCGTGCACATCGAGGCCGGCCTGCGCTCGCACCGCCTGGACATGCCCGAGGAGCACAACCGCATCGAGACCGACCGCCTCGCCCAAATCCTCTGCGCCCCCAGCCCCGGTGCACAGCGCAACCTCGAACTGGAAGGCGTCGGCGGCGCGATCCACGTTACCGGCGATCCCCTCTGCGACAACCTTGAAAGCTGGCGTCCACACGTCAAGCCCGCCGGCGCCGGCGACTATGTGCTCGCCACCGTACACCGCAACTACAACACCGACCGCCCCGAGCGTCTCGGCGCCGTCCTGGCCTGCCTCGCGCGCTCGCCGCTGCCCGTGCTGCTGCCGCTGCACCCCCGCACCCGAGCGCGCATCGACGGCTGGGGACTGGCGGTGCCCCCCGGCGTGCAACTGCTCGAGCCCGTCCCCTACACACGCATGCTCGAGCTCGAGCGCGGCGCGCGCGCGGTTGCTACCGACTCCGGCGGCGTCCAACGCGAGGCCTACCTCTGGGGCGTGCGCTGCATCACGTTGCGCGAGGAGACGGAGTGGACCGACACGGTGGACACCGGCTGGAACACGCTCGTCGGTGTGGACCCCGCCGCGTTCGCCGCCGCGCTGCGCACGCCTTTGCCGCGCGAGCGGCCCCCGATCTTCGGCGACGGCCACGCCGCGCAGCACATCGCCGACGTCGTGCTCGACTTCCTGGGGGCAGGGACGCTGCCTGGCGGCGAGGCAGCATCGCTCGCCGCCAGGATCGGCGCCGAGGTGGCCACCGAGATCGGCGCTGGGGTGGCCGCCGAGATCGGCGCCGAGGTGGCCGCATGAAGCCGCACGCCCCCACGACCAACCCACGACGCGGGGCACGGACGCTCCGCGCCGCCCAACCGCGGACCGCTGGACCGACCCGCGCGGACGCGACCCAAAACACCACAAGGAGCGCAGACACACCATGGATGAGCTGAACGTCGGACTGATCGGCGCCGGACGCATGGGCGCCTACCACGTCGAGACCTGGGAGCGCGTCGACTGCGGGCGGCTCGTCGCCATCGCCGAGCCCGACGAGACGGTCGCGCGCGCGCGCATCGGCCGCCGTCCGATCGACTGGGTCGGCGACTACCGCTGGCTGCTCGAGCGCGTCGACGTCGACGCGGTCTGCATCTGCGCGCCCTCCGCCCAGCACGCCCGCATCGCGCTCGACGCGCTCGCCGCCGGCAAGCACGTTTTCGTCGAGAAGCCAATCGCCACCGCCCTGGAGGACGGGCTTCGCATGACCGCCGCCGCGCGCCAGGCCGGCCGTAAGCTGATGGTCGGCCACGTCGAGCGTTTCAACCCCGCCGTCGGCAAGCTCGCCGAGCTGGTCGCCGAGGGGCGCATCGGCCGCGTCTTTCGCGCCCACGCCACCCGCGTCGGGCCGCTGCCGACTCGCATCCAGGACACCGGCGTCGCGATCGACCTCGCCACCCACGACCTCGACCTCATGCAGTTCGTGCTCGGCCACGACATCACTTCGATCTACGCCGAAGGCTCGCGCTGCGTACACCCCACCCAGGAGGACATCATCTCCTGTCTGCTGCGCTTCGGCGAAGACGGTCCCCAGGGGCTGCTCGACGTCAACTGGCTCACGCCCGAGAAGCGCCGCGAAATGACCGTCATCGGCGAGGGCGGCATGCTCAGTGCGTCCTACCTGACCCAGGACGTCTGGTTCACCGAATCGACCGGCGCCCCGACCGGCTGGAGCGAGCTTGCCCGCATCCGCGGCGACGCCGAGGGCGCCGCGCTGCGCTTCGCGCTGCCGCGCGTCGAGCCGCTCGCCGCCGAGCTGGAGGCGTTCGCCCGCTGCGTGCTCGACGACACGCCCGAGCCCGTCAGCGCCGCCGAGGGCTGTCGCGCGCTTGCAGCCGCGCTCGCTGTGCGCGACTCCGCCGCACACAGCCGCCCCGTGAAACTGCTCGACACGCCGCTCGTCCGTCCCATGCGCATCGCCGCCTGACCGTCCCATCGCATCCACGTCAACTCTTTCAGTCCTCACATCTTCACCCCCACAGGAGATCGCCATGATTCGCTTCGTCATCCCCGCCTACAACGAGCGCGAGAACATCCCTCGCCTGATGGCCGACCTCGCGCCCGTTGCCCGCGACCTCGGCGCGCGCATCATCTTCGTCGACGACGGCTCCACCGACGGCACCGCCGAGGCGATCGCCGAACACTCCGACTCGCTGCCCCTCGCGGTCGTGACCCACGCCGTCAACCGCGGCCTCGGCACCGCGATCAACTCCGGTCTGCGGGCCGCCCTCGGCGAGTCCGGCGACGACGACGCGATCGTCATGCTCGAGGCCGACAACACCTCCGACCTCTCCGACCTGCCGCGCATGCTCGAGCGCTTCGCCGAAGGCCACGACGTCGTTCTGGCTTCCGTGTACGCGCCCGGCGGGCGCATCCTCGGCGTCGCCCCCTGGCGTCTGGCGGCCTCGAAAGCGGTCTCGAACGTCTTCCGCTACGCCGGCGGCCTGCGCGAGATCCACACCCTCTCCTCGCTCTACCGCGTCTACCGCGCCGGCACCCTGCGCCGCGCGGCCGAAACGTACGGCTACCTGCTCGTGCGCGAGCCCGGCTTCGCCGCCAACGTCGAGCTGCTGCTCAAGCTCTACAACGCCGGCGCCCGCGTCGCCGAGGTCCCCACCGTCAACGACTGGTCGCGGCGTCTGGGCACATCCAAGATGAGCCTGCGCCCCACCGTGCTCGCCTACGGACGCCTGATGGCCGCCCACCTCGTCGGGCGCATCCAGCCCCCGCCGATCTCGCCGCTCGGCTCCGACGAGCTGGCCGCGCGCGCCGAAGAGCGGCCCTCGGCCAAGCTCTACGCGATCGCCGGCGGCGAGCGATGAGCGGGCCGTCCCACAGCGCTGCTGTTGTTGCTGCTGCTGCGGTGGCGGCGGGTGCCAGTGGCGCTGCCGTCAAGCGTGAGGGGCATGTTGAGGATGTGTTGAGGGGTGGGGGGGATGATGTGATTTTTGGGAGCGATTCGCGTGCGCGCGCGTACGCGCGCGCGACTAGCTCCACTGCGGAGGACAACCGCCCGCACGTCGGTATCGTCGGCGCCGGCGTCCTCGGCACCGTGCTCGCGTTGCGCCTCGCTCAGAGCGGCGCGCGTGTGACGCTGCTCGAGCGTGCCCCCACCCCCGGCGGGCTCGCCGGCGCGATCGACTTCGGCGGGCACCGCGTCGACCGCTTCTACCACGTCATCGTCCCCTCCGACGCGCGCATGATCGCGCTCGCCGACGAACTCGGGCTCGCCGACCAACTCTCGTTCAACCCCGTCGGCGTCGGCTTCTACATCGACGGCGCCATGCACCCGTTCAACGGCATCGGCGACTTCCTGCGCTTCTCGCCGCTCTCCCCGCTCGGACGCGCCCGGCTCGCCTGGTTCGTGTTGCAGTGCCAGCTGCGCCACGACTACGGCCCGCTCGAGCACGAGCCGCTGCAGCGCTGGCTCACCCGCCACTGCGGCAAACGCGTCGTGCAGCGCATCTGGCGTCCGCTGCTGGACTCGCGCTTTGACTCCAACCACGACGAGCTGCCCGCGACCTACCTCTGGGCTCGCACCAACCGCATGCGCTCCGCGCGCGACCGCCGCTCCCCCGGAGAGGTCATGGGCTGCCTGCGCGGCGGCCACGAAACGCTCGTGCTCGCCGCCGCGCAGCGCGCCCGCGAGCTGGGGGTCGACGTGCGCCTGGGAGCCGGCGTCGAAGGTCTCGTGCGCGACGAGCACGGCGCCGTCGCCGGCGTGCGCGTCGACGGCGCCGACGAGCGCTTCGACCTGACGATCCCCACCCTGCAGCCGCCTGCCCTACGTCGCCTCCTGCCGGTCGAGCTGCACCCGCTGCTCGCCGCCTACCCCAGCCGCTACCTCGGCGTCGTCTGCCTGATCCTCAAGCTGCGCCGCACGCTCACCCCCTACTACTCGGTCAACATCTGCGACCCAACCCCGATCACCACGGTGGTGGAGACCTCGCACGTGGTCGGCACCGAGCACACCGACGGGCTGCGGCTCGCGTACCTGCCCAAGTACTGCGACCCCAGCGCACCCGAGTTCAGCGAGGACGACGAGTCGATCTACCGCCGCTTCACCGCGATGCTCGCCAAGCTGGCGCCCGACTTCTCCCACGAGGACGTCGTCGACTGGACCGTCCAGCGCGCCCCGCTGGTCGAGCCCGTCCACGCACTCGAGCACGTTCCGCGCACCGCGCCGATCTGGCCCGGCGTGGACGGTCTCGCGCTCGCGTCGGCGAGCCAGGTCTACCCGCGTCTACTCAATGGCGAGTCCGTCGTCGGGTTGGCCGAGCGGGTGGCGGGGGAGGCGCTGGAGCGGGTGCAGGAATCGGGCACCGACCGCATCGCCGACAGGGACGCCGGCATAGCTGCGTCGGCACTTGCGGCGTGAACATCGCTGCCGGAGTTCATCGCAGCAGCCGAGTAGTCGCTAACGCCTTCCTTGCGAATGCGCGAGCGGGTGGCTCCAGTGCAATCCCGCGTAGCGGGAGAAGCCGGTGTCGGTGGTGATCCATTCGCTGCCCGACTCGATGGCGAGCGCGGCGAGATAGGCATCGGGGGCTTGGTTGCCAGTGGCCTGTGTCGTCTCGCACAAACCACTGAAGATGTCCCAGTGACGTGGTCCCGGCGCGATCTCGACGCTGTTCGGCCGCTCGTGCAGCTCACGGACGAATGCGAGCGCATCCCCCAATGGAGTGGGCTCAGCGAATACAAGTGGATGCGTGAGAACTCGCAGTGCGCCGCTGAGGACGAGCGTCGAGAGGCCGAAGGGAGCGCTGCCGTTCGCGACGTCTTGCAGCCACGAGCCGATTTGGTCGTGCTCTGTTGTACCGCCGCGCTGGGCGTACACCAGGACGTTCACGTCGAGCAGAATCAGCGCAGGCCGTCCATCAGATCGCGGAGCGCGGCCGAGTCGTCGAGGTTGACGCCCGGTAGCAACTTGGCGCTGCCGAACGGATGGATCGCGAACCGCTCGGCCTCCTTCGCCGGGCGCGACGCCAGCGTCCGCCGTAGTGAGTCTTCGATCAGCGCCGTCAGGGTCGTGTGCTCGACGGCAGCACGCTGCTTGGCTGCTGCCAACAGGTCGTCGCTGAGTCGCACGGTGGTTCGCATACCGACCAGGTTAGCATCGTAGACATAAATATGTCTACCGCGGCGCGACCCGGTGAGCTGAGTGCGGCGACCTTCTGTCAACGGCACAGGCCAGCCCGTCCACCAACCCCAGATACCGCTCCCGCTGGCGCTCCCACGCGATCTCGCGCAGGCGCTCGCTCGCGCGGGCGGCCCGCGCGCGGGCCGCGGCCGGGTCGGCACACACCGACTCGATCGCCCGCGCCAGATCTTCGTGGTCGCCCGGAGTGTAGGGGTGGAGGTCGTCCTCGGGGAAGTACCCGGCGATGCCCGGCAGACGCGAGGCAACCACCGGCAGCCCCATGTGCACGTACTCCAGCAGCTTCACCGGCAGCAGCAGCTCCGTGAAGCGGTCGTGCAGCGTCGGCACCACGCCGATGTGGGCCGCGCGCAGCTCGGCCGGGATCCGCTCGAAGGGCACCGGCTCGGGGCTCACGTAGATACCGCCGGGGTCGATCCGCTGCGCGAGCGCCGCCAGCCGGTCGCGGTCCTCGCCCGAGCCGCACACCCGCAGTTCCAGGCGCGGCGCCGTTTCGCGCAGGCGCTCCCACGCCCGGATGACGCTCTCCACACCGAAGCGCGGCGCCAAACCGCCGTGGTAGAGGACGCGCAACGGACCCTCCGCCGGCCAGCGCACCGGCTCGCACGGCGGTCCGAAAACGCGCTCGTCGGGCGAGTTCATCACGACCGTCGCGCGCCCCACGCCCACGCCGCGGCCTTCCACCCGCGCACGCGCCTGCTCGGTGACCGTGATCACCCGGCTCGCCAGCGCTGCGCTCAGGCGCTCCTCGATCTGCAGCGCCCGTTCCAGCCAGTCCCCCTGAGCGCGACCGTACTTCGTCGCGAACAGCTCCGGGAACGTGTCGTGCATGTTCAGGATCACCGGCGTCCCCCGCAGGCGCGCGCCGAGCGCCGCCGCCGTCAACGCGTCCGGCATGTTGTGGACCTCGACGAGGTCAAAGCGCCGCCGCGCGTCGAGCACGCTCAGTCGCCACATCGCGCGCGCCAGGAACGCTCCGTAGCTGCGCACGTACGCGCCCGGCCCACCCCCCGCCTTCCGACCCGCCACCGGGTGCACCCGGATCGTGCCCGCGCCGACGCGCAGCTCTTCGCGCTCGCCCACGCACACAAGGTCCACCTCGTCGCCCCGTTCGGCGAGCGCCCGGGCCTGGCGTTGAATACGCGAGTCAAGCCTGAAGTCCGAAATGTGCACCATCGCCACACGCAGGCGCCGGCGCGGCACCGGCACGAGGGACGGTGAGAGGGGAGGGACGTCGGGCGCCGTGCCCGTCTGCGCTGCCGGGGCGCTCAGCACAGCGCCACCTCGCCGCCGTCGCCCACGTTCACGCGCAGCGCCCGCGGCAGTGAGAAGTCGCGAAAGATCCGCGCGTCACGGCCGACCACGCTGCCCACCAAACGACCGCCGACATGGCTGATCTGGGCGCCCGGCAGGATGATCGAGTGCTCGACCTCGGTTCCCTCGATGTGCGCGCCCGCCCCGATCGCGGTGTACGGGCCGATGTAGGCGTCGAGCACCTGCGCCCCCGCCCCCAGCGTCACCGGTCCCACGATCACGCTCGACTGCACACACGCCGTCGGATGTGCCTCCACGAAACCCTCGATTCGGCACTCCTGCGCGTCGAGCGCCGGGATCGCGAGCGGCGGCGTCGCCTCCACGCGTTCGGATCGCATGCGCGCCAACGCTTCGAGCGCCACGCGGTTGCACTCCAGCAGCTCGCTTGCGCCACCGGTGTTGCTCTGCCAGCCGCTGACGCGCTCGACGGCCAGCCTGCCGCCCTCAGCCGCCAGCCGTTCGGCGAGCGCAACCACTCCCAACCCCCGCTCCTCGCGCCGATCGCACACCGGCCAGCGCGCCGCGAACGCCTCGCTCAGCACCCCTGCTCCCAGCAGACAGACGCCCGTCAGATCGAGGCCGGCGCCGTCGCACGGCGCGCCCGCGAGTCGCAGCAGCCGTCGCGCGGCCAGCCCCACCGAGTCATTCGACCCCCGCTGCCGGTGCACGAACGCGACCAGATCGGGACCGTCGGCTCGCAACGCTCCCACCAGTGGCGCCAACGGCTGGGTCAGCAGCCCGTCCGCGTCGTGCACCACACACGCGGCCCCGCCGATCAGCTCTACCGCGGCGCCCAGCGCGCGACCGCTCTCATCTGCGGCGCCGTCGACGAACTCGACCGTTATCTGCGCCGGTCCCTCGGCCACGCAAGCCTGCAGCTCTGCGCGCTGCGCCGCGGCAGCCAACACCACGACCTCCCCGACCCCCGCGCTTGACATCGCCTCCAGCACATGGCACACGAGCGGACGGTTGGCAACGCGCTGCAACGCCGCGTCGGTCCGCGCCGCCGGCGCGATCAAGCCCTTGACCACCATATTCAGATAAACGCACCACGCCGCACCCTCCTCGCGTGTTGCGTGACGCTCTCAGGCTACGCGGCCCGGATCGACACCGAGCATGCGCCGGCGCAGCTCACGCCGGGTGAAGCGGCGGTACTCGTCGTCCGGCACGCGCTGCACGCGGCGCGCCGCCGCCCGCGCATAGCCGTAGACGAAGGCCGCGCCCGACAGCCCGCGCGGCGCTCGCTGCGCCACCTTCAGCGAACGCAACGCAACCCACACCGGGTCGTAGTGGGAGATGTACGCGCACTCCCCGTGACGCGCGTGGCCGCGCAGCGCCCCGTCTGCGCTTGCCACCGGCCGATGGTGGACCGAGACCAAGTCCGTGTAGCTGCGCGTGTCGAAGCCCCGCATCCGCGCATATGTCTCGTCGATCGTGTCCCACCCCAGGCATTCCCGCATGCCGCCAATCGCCGCGAAGCAGGCGCGCGTGTAGCACTTCAGCGCGCCGTGCACGTGGTAGCTCGGGATCGCGATCCGGCGCGGTGGCCCCGCGGGCTGCGGCTCCACCAGCACGCCGCCCGCGATCCCCAGCTCCGGCGCCTGCGCAAAACGTTCGAGCAACACGCGCAGGTAGTCGGGCGGCAGCTCGATATCGCCGTCGAGCTTCATCACGTGCGTGTAGGGCTCGTCGTGCCCCCCACGGCCGGCCCGGCTCGCCCAGCCAGACTGCGCCAGCGCAAGGTTGAAGTTGCGGACCTCGACCGCGCGCGCAAGCCGGTCCCGGACATGTCCATCGACATCGCCCTCCGGTGCCTGCAGCACCGTCAGCAACGGCAGCTCCCGCTCGATCGCGCGCAGCTTGTCCAGCGTGTCGTCGCCCGAGCGGTCGTCGATCGCGATCCAGCGCGCCGGCGCGAACTCCTGCGCGGCGACCGCCTGTGCCACGCGCTCGATGTGTGCGCCCTCGTTGCGCACCGGGGAGACGATCAGGACCCGCGGCTGTGACTCGCTCGTGGAATGCGCCACGGGCAAAAAACGGATCAGCGCCCTCGTTATTTCACCGTGGGAACCCAACTGTCTGTCGACCTCGCAGTGGTCGTCGTCTCCGCCAACGACGCCCACTGGCTCGACGCGTGCCTGACGAGCGTCCTCGCGCACGCCGGCGGGGCCGAGCTGGAAATCGTCGTCGTCGACAACGGCTGCACCGACGGCACGCGCGCACTGGTCGAGTCTCGCTTTCCCGGCGTTCGCGTCGTCACCGCTCCCAACCGCGGCTTCGCCTACGGCAACAACCGCGGCCTCGAACACACGCACGCGCGCTACCTGCTGCTACTGAACCCCGACACCGAGATCCTGCACGGCACCTTCGCGCAGCTTCTCGCCACGCTCGACGCACGCCCGCAGATCGGGCTCGCCGGCGTGCGCCAGGTCGGCTCCGACGATGCGCCGCTGCCCACGATCCGGCGCTTTCCCAACGCCGTCCGCGCGCTCGGGGAGGCGCTGCGCTCCGAGCGCTGGCCGCTGCGGCCCACCTGGGCCGGCGAGCGCGTGCTCAGCCCCACCGCGCACGAACGCGAGCAGCGCTGCAACTGGGTCTCCGGGTCGTTCATGCTGATCCGCGACGAGGCCCTGCGCGCCGCCGGCCTGATGGACGAGCGCTTCTTCCTCTACTGCGAGGAGACCGACCTCTGCCTGCGCATCGCCCGGGCCGGCTGGCACATCCAGCACCTCCCGGCGATGACCATCCGCCACCACGCCGGCAAGGGCGGCGCCCGTCCCGCGTTCGTCGCCCAGGATGCCCTCTCGCGCGCGCTCTACGCCCGCAAGCACTTTGGCCAACCGCACCGCGCGCTGTTCCTCGCCGCCGTGCGCCTGCGCCATCTGCTGCGCCTCGCGAGCCCCAGTCACGCGCGGCGTCACAGCGCGCTGCGGGCGCTGCGCACCCTGGCCGGGCGCGCCGCACCGCCCTTCATCGTGCCGCCGTCCACGGCGCTTTCGCCCTCCCCGACCGTGTTCTCCGCCAGACCAACAACCCCCGCCGGACGGACATCCCCTGCTGGGCCAGCGCCCGCTGCTGCGCCAGTGCCCGCCGCTGGGCCGTCACCGACCGTTGGGCCAGTGCCCGCCGCTGGGCCGTCACCGACCGTTGGGCCAGTGCCCGCCGCTGGGCCGTCACCGACCGTTGGGCCAGCGCTCGCCGCCGCGCCCGGCGACGCCGAGCAGTCGCCCAAAAGGGCGCCCGCGGGCGACGCGTTGTTTGTGTGAGCGTCCCCTCACCACGGAAGGCCCGCACATGGAACTTGCCGAAGTCTTCAAAGTCCTCTGGTCACGCAAGCCGATCACGTTCGCGATCGTCGCGCTCGCCGTGCTCGCCGCCGCCGGCGCCAAGCTGGCCAGCCACTCGACGTCCAAAGGCGCGGCAACCGTGCAGATCCTCGTCGACTCGCCCAACTCCGCGCTGGCCAACCTCGTCCAGAACACCACCCCCCTAACGGCACGCGCCGCGGTGTTCGCCCAGGTCATGGCCAGCCAGGCCGTGCTCGAACAAATCGGCAAAGCCTCCGGCGTCCCCGTCAACCAGATCACCGCCGAAGGTCCCTACAGCGGCAGCGGGCAGAAGCTCGACGTGGTCACGCCGTCCGAGGCACGCGGCAACCAGCTGCTCGCCCAAGGCGCTCCCTACAAGCTCACGTTTCTCGCCCAGGAAAACGAGCCCGTCGTCACGACCTCCGTGCAGGCACCGACCGCCGCCGACGCCGCCCGCGTGGCCGCCGGTGTGTCTCCCGGCCTGAGTGCCTACGTCGCGAGCCTGCAGCAGACGATGAACACTCCCGGCGCCCAGCGCGTGACGATCCGCCAGCTGGGGCCGCCGCAGTCGGGCACCGTCAACTCTGGCAGCGCCACCACCATGGCCGCGGCGGCCGGGCTCGGCGTGCTGCTGCTCGGACTGCTCATCCTGGTCGGCGTCGAAGGGGCCCGCCGCCGTGCGCTCGAGCCCGAGCACCTCGCCCGTGGCCTTGCGCTCGACCTCGACCGCACCGCCCTCGCCGCCGGCTTCGAGCGTGTCGGCGCCGGCAACGGCCTGCACGCCGGCGATCTCGGGCGCACGCGGGGTGAGCGCTGGGATCGCGTCGAAGGCGATCGCGCCGCGTCGGCGTCCGCTGTCGGCGAGCGCCGCTAGCGGCCTGCGCAGTCAGGGGCCCCGAGCGGTGCTCGTACGCAGCCTCCCAACCCGTCTTTGGGCCGCACGGTCCGGCGGGCGCGCCCACCGGCAGCGGTCGGCCATGCGAACGCAGCTGCCGGCCGTCGGCTTACTGGCCGCGGTGGCCGCCCTCGCCGCGCTGCTCGCCGGCTACAGCCCGTCGCTGGCGCCTCCGGGGCTGCACCCGCGGAGCCTCGGCATCGGGGCGGCCAAAGCGAAGGTGCTCGTCTACACCTCCTCGATCGACTCCGCGCCCGTCAGCGTCGGGCCCGGCACCTCATCCGCCAACTACCTCGCCGCGCAGCTCGCGCTGCAGTACGACCTCTACCTGCAAAGCGACTCCGCCACCGGCGCGATCGCGCAGGCGATCGGCCTGCACGACCAGAGCGTCGCCGCCTCCGGCCCCTTCACGCTGCTGCTCGGGCTCGGCAGCCCCGCCCGGCCGCAGCCCGCCGACCCGCAGCGCGTCAACCACGCCTACCGCCTGCTGCTCGACGTCGACGGCGCCACCCCGGTGCTCACGATCTACGGCCAGGCGCCCACCGCGCATCGCGCGAGCGCGCTCGTCGACGCCGCCCGCGCGCTGCTGATCGCGCACGTCGCCCGCCAGGAGAACCCCACCGCGCTGCGCTCCGGCGAAGCGGCGATCGTGCGCCCGCTCGGTCCCACCACCGGCGGGCTCGTCGACCCCGGCGCGCAATGGCAGCTGATGGCGTTCGTCTTCCTGCTCGTGCTCGCGCTCGGCGGCTCGCTGCTCTACGCGCGCACGCTGCGCCGCCGGCACGCGCTCGCCAAGCAACTCGCAGCGCTGCTGCCCGACGCGGCCGTCGCGGACCCGCAGGCGCCGGACCTGCTCGACGCGCCCGCCCCCGGCGCCGACGACTGGCCGCACACCACCCGCCTGCTCCCCTGGGCACTGGCCGGCTTCATGGCGATGCTGTTCCTCGTCCCCTTTCAGTCGGTCGAACTGCCCGGCGGCGCGAACCTCGACCGGCCGCTGCTCGTCGCGCTCGTGCTGCTGTGGATCTGCGCGCTCGCGCTCGTCAGCGGCGCCGCGCGCCCGCGCGTCAAGCTGACCATCGTCCACTTCGCCGCGCTCGGCTTCTTCGCGCTCTGCTGCCTGGGCGTCGCGATCAACGGCCACATGCTCGCCAACATGGACGAGCTGGGGCTCGCCGCCAAGAAGCTCGGGCTGCTGCTCTCCTACATCCTCTTCTTCGTCGTCGTCGCCTCCGTCGTGCGCCCGCGCGAGGTGCCGCGCTTCGTCGTGCTGATGGTCGGCCTCGGCGCGCTGCTCGGGATCGCGACCGTCGTCGAGTACCGCACGCACTACAACGTCTTCTACTCGCTCTGGGGCAAAGTGCTGCCCGTCACGCCGCCCAGCGAACTCGACACCTTCGACTCGATCGGCCGCCTGAACGTGCTCGGCCCGACCGACCAGCCGCTCGAGCTGGCCGCGCTGCTGGCGATGGTGCTGCCGTTCGCGCTGATGGGCGCGATCGAAGCCACCACCCGCCGCCGGCGCGTGCTCTACGTGATCGCGGTCGCGCTGCTGCTTGCCGGGGGCGTGGCGACCTCGCGCAAGACGAGTCTCGTCGCGCCGACCGCCGGCGTGCTGCTGCTCGCCCTCTACCGCCCCCGCGCGATCCTGCGCTCGCTGCTCGGCCTCGCGGTCGTGCTCGGCATCGTCGTGCACGTCACCTCGCCCGGCGCGCTCGGCTCGGTCTTCGAACAGCTCGAGCCCGGGCACGTCAACACCGTCTCGACCACCACCGACCGCGTTGCGCGCTACGACGCGGTGCGCCCCGACATCGCCAGCCATTTACTGATCGGCCGCGGCTACGGCAGCTACGACCCGCACAAGTACCGCATCCTCGACAACGAATACCTCGGCGTGCTGATCACCGTCGGCCTGCTCGGCCTCACCGCCTACGTCGCGATCCTGCTCGCGATGATGCTGCTCGCCCACCGCTCGATCCGCGGCCCCGACCCGCGCCGCGCCGCGCTCGCGCTCGCCGCGCTCGCCTCCGTCGGGGTGATCCTCGTCGCCAGCGCCCTGTTCGACGTCTTCTCCTTCCCGCACGTCCCCTACCTGCTGTTCTTCGTCGGCGGCCTGATCGTCGCGCTGCGCCAACGCTCGCCCACGGCCGCGCCCGCCGCCGAGCCGGTGCGCGCGCACCGCGGCCCGCCGCCGCCCGCGCCCGACGGGGGAGGGTCCCCGCTCGTGCTGCCGTTCCCGGTCCCCGCGCGCGAGGATGCCGGTCTCGGGCGCCCGGCGCGCGAGACCGTCCCGGTGGCTTAGCGGTGTCGCGCGAAGACTCCTTCAAAGAGGCCACCCTGCATGGCGTGCGCTGGGTGATGCTCACCCGCATCGCCTCCGAAACGATCGCCCTCGGCGTCACCGTCGCCCTGGCGCGCCTACTTGCACCGGCGCAATTCGGCCACGCGGCCGTTGCCCTGATCTTCGTGCCCCTAGCCGCGATCCTCACCTTCGAGGGGTTCGCCTCCGCGCTCGTCCAGCGCGACGCGATCGACGATCGCCACATCCGCGCCGCCGCCGCGATGAGCCTCCTGGGCGGGCTCGCGCTCAGCGCCTTCGTGGCGCTGCTCACGCCGCTGCTGTGGCGCCCACTATTCGGCGCGCAGACCGCGGCGTTGGTGGCGCTGATATCCCCGATCTTCCTGCTCGCCTCCTTCGGCGTCGTCTCGCGGGCGCTCCTGTGGCGGCGCCTCGAGTTCCGGCGGATGAGCCTCGTCGAAATGACCGCCCTGAGCGCCGGCAGCCTCGTCGCGCTCGCGCTCGCGCTGGCCGGAACCGGCGCGCGGTCGATCGTGATCGGCGCGCTCACACAGGTCGCGGTCTGCTCGCTCCTGCTCTACGCCGCCGCGCCCGCGCCGCTGCCGCGCTGGCACCGCGACTCCCAGCGCGAAATCGGCGGCTTCGGCGTGCCCGCCGCGCTCGCCGGCCTCGTCAACGTGATGTTCCGCAACGTCGACTACGCGATCGTCGCCGCGCGCCTCTCGGCCACCCAGACCGGCATCTACTGGCGCGCCTTCAACCTCGGCGTCGTCTACCAGGACAAGCTCTCCGGCGTCATGCTGCAAATGGCCTTCCCCGTCTACGCGCGCACCGAGAGCCGCGCGCAGCTGCGTGCCCTGCACGAGCGCGTCACCCGCGTGCACGCGGCCGTCATCTTCCCGTTCCTCGCCCTTTTGATCGTGCTCGCGCCGCTCTTGATCCCGTTCGTGCTCGGCTCCGCCTGGAGCGCCGCGATCGTGCCGACGCAGATCCTTGCCGTCGCCGGCATGATCGCCGCGATCCTCACCGGCTACCCGCAGGTGATGCTCGCCACCGGCCGCCCGCGCGCGCTGCTGCGCTTCAACGTCGCGATGCTCGCCGGCTACGCCGCCGCCGTCGCGCTCGCCGTCGGCCACGGGCTCGTCGCCGTCGCGATCGTCGTCTCGCTGTTCTACCTCGCGATCCTCGCCGGTGTCTACCGCTTCCTGCTCGCGCCCAGCCTCGGCCTTTCGATCCGCAGCCTGCTGCCCGAGCTGGGGCCCGCCCTGAGCGGCTGCCTCGCGCTCGCCGCGTTCGCCGAGCCGCTGCGCCTGCTCTGCGAACCCGCGCTGCCGCGGTTGCTCACGCTCGTGCTCGCCGGCGGGCTGGGGCTGCTCGCCTACGCCGCCGCACTGCGCCTGGTCTCGCCCGCCACCTGGAACGACCTCTGGCTGCTCGCCGCCCGCGTCTTCCCGCCGCTTGCGCGACTGCGCCTGCGCGGTCGCGGGATCGAACGCGGCACCGGCGAACAGGGCGCCGCGGGCATCGCCCCCCGTCCGGCGGCGCCAGCCGCCACCTCTCCAACTCCACAAGCTGAGGCCCACGCAGGCGTTCTTTGAGTGAGATGTCCACCGCCGTAGTTTCTCCTGCAAATCGCGCTCACGCCGAGGACCGTCCCGACGGTGCGCACGCCGAGGACAGTCCTGCCGATGCGCCGGCGCAGACACCGCCGGCCTGCCCCGGCTGCGGTGCGCCGCTCGTCGGGCACGCGCTGCTGCGCAGCCCCGATCGCCTGATCGGCGGACCCGGCGAGTTCACCGTGCGCGCCTGCGCCGCCTGTGGCCTGGCCAGCACCCAGCCGCGCCTGCGACCCGAGCAGTTCGCCGACTACTACCCCCAGACCTACTACCCCGAGCGCGCCGAGACCGCCGGCAGCCTCGGCGGCCGCGTCGAACACGCGCGCCTGGCAGCGATCGTCGCGCTCGGTCCCTACCGCCCGCTTGCGCGGCGCACGCCCGGGCGGTTGCTCGACGTCGGCTGCGGCTCCGGCGAGCTTGCGCTCGCCTTCGCCCGTCGCGGCTGGTCGGTCGCGGGCGTCGAGCCCTCCGCACAGGCCGCGGCCCGCGCCGCCGCCGGCGGCGTGAACGTACACGCCGGCACTCTGGACGACGCGCCCTGGGCAGGCCCGACCTTCGACGCGATCGTCCTCAACCACTCGCTCGAGCACGTCCCCGACCCGCTCGCCACGCTGCGCCAGGCAGCCGCGCTGCTCGCCCCCGGCGGCACGCTCGCCGTCGCCGTGCCCAACTTTGGCTGCTGGCAGCGGCGCCTGTTCCGGGGACGCTGGTTTCAGCTCGACCTGCCCCGGCACCTGCAGCACTTCCAGGCCGCCACGCTCGCCGCCCTCATGCAACGCGCCGGGCTGACGCCGGTCGCCCGCAGGTACGCCTCGATGCGCCCCGCGCTGCTGCTCAGCCTCCAATACGCCGCGTTCGGCCGGGCCCGCTGGAGCGGCCGCGGCCTGCGCCTTGCGGCATGGGCGATCGCGCCGCTGCTCGTGGCACTCGACCGCGTTCTGCCCGGCGACTGCCTGCACATGTTCGCGGTGCGTCGCGGGGACGACGGGGGCGCGGGGGCTCGCTGGCAAACGCAACACAGCGAGGACCACCACGGTAAGGGCCAACTCCACCGGAGCCAACACCGCGAGAGCCAACACAGCGAGGACCCGTGCGACGAGGATCGATGCTCGACGTGAGCGCGACGCGCATGCGGGTGATCGGCGCGCGCGGGGCCGGCGAGCGCGACGTGGTCTTCACGTTCTCCTACGTCTCCTGGCAGGCCGCCGCGGGACGCGGCTGGTTCATGCCCGAGGACCGCCTCGCCCGCGCGCTCGTCGGGCACCGCCGCGTGCGCCGCGTGCTCGTCTGCGACCTGATGCGCAGCCTGCCCGTGCGGCTGGCGCGCGACCTCACCGAACGCGACGCCGCCGAATTCCCCGCGGACGAGCACGCGCGCCTGCTGCGCCCCGTGCGCCTGCGCCGCCACGACCCCGCCTCGCTGCGCGGCGCCCGCCGCGCCGCCGCGGCCTACGAGCGCGCAGTCACCCGCGCGGTGGGTCGCATGGGGTTGCAGGACCCCGTCGTGATCACCGCCCACCCGCTACTCGCCGGCTTCCTGGAGTGCCCGTGGGCGTCCGCCCTGACCTTCTACGCGACCGACGACTGGTCCGCCTATCCGGCCCATCGGCGCTGGTGGCCCGCCTACCGCGAGAGCTTCGCGCGCGTCGCCGAGCGCGGCCGGCGCGTCGTCGCGGTCTCCGCCCCCGTGCTCGAACGGCTCGCGCCGACCGGGCCCGCCGCGGTCGTGCCCAACGGCCTGGAGCCCACCGAGTGGATCGGCGACCCCGTGCCCCCCGGCTGGCTGGGCGGCTTACGCCGTCCGCTGCTGCTCTACGCCGGCTCGCTCGACTCGCGCCTGGACGTCGTCGGGCTGTTCGCGATCGCGCGCGCGCTGCCGCACGCCACCGTGCTGCTCGTCGGCCCGCTCTGCGATCCCGAGCACCTGCGCCCACTCGCCGCCGCGCCCAACATCGAGATCCGCCCCGCCCTCTCGCGCGAGGCCGTCACCGGCCTGATCCGCATCGCCGACGTCGGCCTGATCCCGCACGTGCGCTCGCCGCTGACCGAGGCGATGAGCCCACTCAAGCTCTACGAGTACCTGGCCGGCGGCCTGCCCGTCGTGGCGACCAACCTGCGCCCGATGCGCCGCGTCGACAGCCGCGTCACGCTCGTCGACGACAGCGCCGCCTTCCCGGGTGCCGTGCACGCCGCGCTGGAACGCGGGCGTGCGACCGAGGACGAGCGCCTTACCTTCGTGCAAACCAACTCCTGGAGCGCCCGCCACGAGCGGCTGCTGGAGGTGGCGCTGGCTTGAGCGCCGGCAGCCCGGCGTTTGTGGTTGACATCTATATCGGTGTCTGTTAGCGTCATGTGACGCGGCGTTGCTGTGGTGGGCGCTGGTGACATATCTGTGGTCTGGTTTTGGGTCGGGTCGCTGGTTGTGGTCGCGCGCGGCTTTTGGCTTTTGCTGGGGTTGTGGTTTGGGAGAGTGGGCTGGATCTTGAGGTTTGATGAGGGAGCTGGGTGTTCGTGAGTTCTTGTTTGGGGACAGGCGTGCCGGGTAGTGTTGCGCATCGGGTGATGGGCCCTTGTGGATGCGCCAGCTTGGCGCTGTCGCATCTCTCTCTCTCTCTCTCTCTCTTGGGTTCTAGGGCCGGCTGCTAGCCGGCGGCTCGGCGCGCTTGGGCGCCACCCGGGGTTTCCCGCTCGTGTGGGTGGGGTTCTTGTGCACGCGTCCGGGTGGGCTGCGTGATGGCCGCGCGGCGGCAGAACGCGCGGGGTGCGGGCGGTGCTCGTGCCGGCGCCGCGCGTGCGGGTGTTGGGCGTGTTGGTGCGGGTCGTGTGGATGCTGGTGGTGTGCGGGCTGGGGGGGCGCGGGCGCAGGTCGCTGAGATTCAGCGCGCGCGGCTGGTTGGGGCTGCTGCGGGTGTTGTGGATGAGCGGGGCTACGCGCAGACGACGGTTGGGCTGATCACGGCGCGCTCACGGGTCTCGCGGCGCACGTTCTATGACTTGTTCGAGAACGTCGAGGACTGCTTTCTCGCGGTAGTACGCGACATCCTCGAGACCGTCGAGCACCAGCTCAACCCGGTCGAGCTGAGCGGACTGGTGTGGCGCGAGCGGGTGCGTCTGGGGTTCTGGCGGATCCTGTGTTTCTTTGACGCCGAGCCCGCACTCGCGCGTGTGCTGGTTGTGCACTCCCTGAAGGGCGGCGCTGCTGTGGCGGCCGAGCGCGAGCGTGCGCTCGCGCGGCTGGCTGCGGTCGTGGACGAGGGTCGGGGTGAGCGCGGTGGCGGTGGGTTGTCGGTGTTGAGCGCGGAGGGTGCTGTGGGTGCTGCGCTTGCGATCGTGCAGGCGCGTCTGGCGCGCGGCGAGCGCAGCGGCGCGCTGTCGGGGTTGCTCGGGGAGTTGAGCGCGATCGTGGTGCTGCCCTACCTCGGCGCGGCGGCCGCGCGACGGGAGCTGGCACGGCCCCTACCCGAGCGGCCGCCCGTGCGTGCTGCACACGAATCGAACGGGGCTGTGTCGGCTCATGCCGCCAACCCGTTAGACGGCGTGCCGATGCGCTTGACCTACCGCACCGCCCGGGTCCTGGAAGGCATCGGTACACATCCCGGAGCGAGCAACCGGCAAATCGCCGATCTCGCGGGGATCGCAGACCAAGGGCAGATCTCAAAGCTCCTACGGCGTTTGGAGCGCCTGGGGCTGCTCCTAAACACAGGGCAGGGCGCCCACAACAGGGGCGAGCCCAACGCCTGGGTACTCACCCCACAGGGCGAGCAAATCACGCACAGCTTCCGCGCACACACCACCACAACGCACAAAAACGCCACTTGAAAACGATGCGCACACCACGACGACACACGAGGGAGACGAGGCAACGATGAAGCTGGGTTACCGGATGGCGACGGGTGTTCGTGGGGTGGGCGACGATCCTGCCGGACCAGCAGCGAGCGACGGCATGAGGCGGGCGAGCCGTATGCCAACGGCGCTCGCCGCACTCGCGTTGAGCGCCCTGGCCGCGGCGCAAGCAGGGGCCACCGTGGCGCATGCGGAAGCATGCCCCAACGAAGCGCTACGCCTGGAACTGCGCTCCGCAGGGCTACCTGACTGTCGCGCGTACGAGCGCGTCACGCCTGCGTACAAGGAGAGCGAGCCGGCCCTGGTAAGCAACGTGTTTGCCGTTTCGCCTGATGGGTCGCGGGTGATCGATGGCAGCGTGGGTGCCTTTGGCGGGGCAGAACAGGCTGCTCTGGGTCTGGACTCGAAGGTGGCAGATACGGCGTATCTGCTTGAGCGGAGCGCTGGTGGTTGGGCGGCTGTGTCGCTGGCGCCTCGTGCCTCGGAATATGCCAACACCGGCAGCGACGGGTTGTATGACGCTTCGGCTGATCTTGGCTTGTCTGTGTGGGAGTTGGGGTCCGTCGTGGGAGGCGCGGAACTAAGCGCCTCTTTTGAAGGTCATTCGAGTTTTTATTTGGAGCATAATCCGGTTGCGGGAAGCTCCGCGAGGTTTGAAAAGATTGGTTCTCCGACCCCGAATTTGGAAACCACAAATGACAAAGTGTACGATTATCTCGGCGCGTCGGCTGATCTTTCGCATATCCTATTTTCGAGTCCGCCCGGGTATCGCTGGCCGTTTGATAAGACGATCGATGGTGCGGGGACGCTTTATGAGTATGTCGGCACAGAATCGTCTGGCGAAGCGGGGAGCGAACCGTCTGGTGAACCGAGGCGCAGGCCGGTGTTGGTTGGGGTGAGTGGAGGTTCGGGAAGTAGTGCATTGATCAGTACTTGTGGGACGCGTTTGGGTTCGAGTTCGCCTGAAGAAGTGCGCAAAGGGTCTGTATATAACGCGATCTCGGAGTCCGGCGAAAGGGTCTTCTTTACGGCTGGCGCTGTCGGTGAAGCACATGAAGCTTGTAAAGGTCCACAGGTCGCAGAATTGTTCACGCGTGAAGAAGTGCCGCGGCATGAAGGGGAATCACCTACCGCAGTTGTGCGTACGGTACCGGTCTCCGAGCCATCGAGGGAAGCGTGCGGTGAATGCCGTACAGAAAACCGTAGAGCTGCGTTTTTTCAGGGCGCTTCGCTTGATGGTTCGGAGGTGTTCTTTACCACAGAACAGGAACTGCTTCCCGGGGCGAAAGGTAATAATCTTTACAAGTATGATTTTCAAGCACCGGCAGGTGCGCGTGTTGCGCTTGTCTCGGGTGGATCGGTGGAAGCTGATGTGCAGGGTGTGTCGCGGATCTCGGAGGATGGTTCGCACGTGTATTTTGTCGCAAAGGGTGATCTGACTGGTGCGTCGAGAAACGAGTATGGTGAAGTGGCCAGGGAGGGCGAAGACAATCTGTACGTGTATGAACAGGATGCCCAGTATCCAGATGGGCGTACGTTGTTTATCGCCGATCTCGTGCCGGGAGGAGAAAGTGCGGGTGGCGATGAAGCTGACTGGCAGCTCGCCGATGAAAGGCCTGTGTTGGCATCCGAAGAAGGTAGGTATTTGGTGTTCACGAGTACGGGTGATTTGACACATGAAGGTGTCGAGCCTGGGAAGCGGCAGGTGTTCCAGTATGACGCGAGCACAGGAGCGTTGGTGCGCGCCTCGATCGGACAGGACGGCTATAACAACGATAATCGTACCCAGTCCGTGGGAGTCGGGACCGGTGGAGCCCTATCTTCGCCCAAATATCTTTATAGCGACTCGCCGGTTTTGACAGCGAGTACCCAGGCTTCTGCGGATGGCTCAGTATTCTTCTCCAGTCCCGACGCTCTGGTGCCAGGGGCTTTGAGTGACCAGTATGACAGCGCTGAACAATACGATCCGGCAACCGAGGAATTGGTCTCGAATGTCTATGAGTATCGCGCCGGACAGGTGTACCTGCTGTCCGATGGACGCGACTTATCGACCATCAACGGTCTGGCGGGCACTCAGCTTATCGGCTGGGATTCAACTGGACGGGATGTTTTTTTCTTCACCTCCGATTCGTTGGTTCCCGAAGACGAGGATACGCAGAGCGATCTTTATGACGCGCGCGTGGAAGGAGGCTTCCCGACGCCTGTCGCACCGGCGGGGTGCGGTGGCGCCAGCTGTCAGGGGGTGGGGCCCGCGCCACCGCCTTTGCCAGGGACACCGGCGAGTATCGCTGCGAGTGGCGAAGGCGCGCCGGTGCCAGCGACGGTAGTGACAGCAGCCAAAAAGACCAAGCGGACGCTGGTGCGGTGTGCGAAAGGCAGGCGCGTCGGTCACGGCAAGTGCGTGAGCGCCAGGCGCAAAGCACGCGCCCGGGTGGAGAAGGCGAAACGGAGGGCGCGGCGATGAGCGTCTCGGTCTTTAGCTCACAGGCGCGAATCATGCGCCTATTCACGCGCGTGATGCTGGTGTCTTTGCTGTCCGGGATCTCGTTGCTCATGGTGATCTCGTCTTCTGCGTGGGCGGCGAGCGAACCGAAGGCTGGTTGGACGATCCGCTCGATCGCGCAGCCGACGGATTTCGCGCCGGGCGCACACGATAGTTACGCTCTGCTCGTATCGAACGTCGGTGGCAAGGCGACCGCGGCGGGTGCTCCTTTCACGATCTCCGATGTGCTGCCAGAACACGTCCAGCCCGTTGCTAACGGCATAACGGGAGAAGATCTATCGACGGGTGCGGGTCTCAGTTGTACGACTGTGCCATTGCAGTGCGTGGGGAGCAATTTGGCTTCCGGGGAAACGCTGCTTGTGTTGATCAAAGTATCCGTTGAAGAAGGTGTGCGGTCGTCGAGCTGCGATGTGGAATCTCCGGGTGTGTGTAACATTGCGTCGGTTTCTGGGGGTGGGGCTCCGAGCGTGAGCACGACGGAGCGGACTGTGTTCTCCTCTGAACAGGCGCCGTTTGGGATCCAGGGCTTCTCGATGCAAGCGTTTGACTCTGATGGTCTTCCCTCGACACAAGCTGGCGGACACCCATACACGCTTGCTACCACGCTTGATTTTACAACCGATGAAAACGGCGGAGAACACTACGCACCGCAGGATCTCAAGGACGCCATCGTTGACCTTCCCTCTGGGTTTGTTGGTAACCCCCAGACGCTGCCCAGATGCCCGCTCTCATCGCTGCTTTTGAACAGCAACATAACGGCGTGTCCGCCTGGTAGCAAGATCGGTACCGTCATATTCCAGTCAACTCCAGATAAGTTTCATGCTTCTGAACAGCCTGTGGGGGAACTCACATCTATCTATAACCTTGAACCCGAACCTGGTTTCCCGGCCGAGTTTGGGTTTACCTATCTCGGTAAGCCCGTATACATGTACGCTAGCACGGTTCGTGTTGATGGCCAGTTGCGTTTGCGGGTCGCGACGCCGGGGCTTCCGGAACTCGATCCGATGACAGTCAAGCTGTTGTTCTTCGGTGACCCAGAACAGCGCGATCTCGGCGTCAGTTCGCAGGCGCCGTTCTTGACGAATCCGGTGGATTGTGCGGCGGGGCCGTTATCGGCGCGCGCAGAAGTCGATACGTGGCAGGACCCAGCGAGCCAGCACGGGAACGTGTATCCGGACGTAGCAGAAACGACGGTTTACCCGGCCCTGGGAGGGTGTGGAATGTTGGGCTTCGCGCCGTCGCTTGGCGTGACGCCGGAAACAACGCTCGCCGATGAATCCTCGGGGTACCGGTTCACGCTTGAAAACCCGCAGAGCGAAAGTGCCGTGGCTCCTGCGACACCCGAGGTCAAGGACGCCACCGTGACGCTACCCGAAGGCGTCTCGATCTCACCGTCAGCCGCAAATGGGCTGGTGGCGTGTCAGGCGAGCGGACCGGAAGGGATCAACATCGGCGAAGGCCAGTCCACAGCAACGGGGAGCCCCGGTGCCGGTGAGGACATAGGCGACCCGGAAGCTACGGAACTGGGCGCCGGGCATCTGGGTGGGAACAGCAGCCGGTATGACGACGGGCTCTATCACACGGCGCCCGGGCATTGTCCGGGGGCCTCGACGGTCGGGAGCGTGAAGATCACGACGCCGCTGCTCTCGGCGCCGCTTGAAGGGCATGTGTATGTAGCGCAGCCCGGGTGCGGGGGACCAGGCCAGGCGGGCTGTACTGCGGAAGATGCCACGAATGGCACGCTGTTCGGGGTCTATGTAGAAGCGTCGGGGTCGGGTGTGATCGTCAAGCTCGCTGGCCGCGTCTCCGTCGATCCGGCCAGCGGGCAGCTCACGGCAAGCTTTGATGAAACACCCGAGCTGCCGTTCAGCTCATTCGTGCTGAGCTTCAACGGCGGCCCCGGTGCGCCGCTGGCCAACCCCGAGGTCTGTGGGCCAGCGATCACAAGGGCGGACTTCACGCCATGGAGTTCGCCGTTTACGCTCGACGCGCACTCGCTGCCGCGTTTCGAAGTGACCGGCTGCCAAGGAAGCAGCAGTTCGTTGTCGTCGTTTAGTCCGTCGTTTGTGGCGGGCACGGCCGATAGCGCCGCGCGGGCGTTTACGTCATTCTCGGTCACGATCTCTCGCCACGACCGCGAAGAGGACCTTTCAGGCGTGCAGGTCACCACCCCGCCCGGGCTGCTGGGGGTGCTCGCCGGTGTGGCGCGCTGCGCGGAAGTGCAGGCGCAGACGGGCAGCTGTCCGGAATCCTCGCGGATCGGTATTGTGCATGTCGCGGTGGGTACGGGTTCAAGGCCGTTTTGGACCGAAGGACGCGTCTACCTCACCGGCTCGTACAAGGGCGCGCCATTTGGCCTGTCAATCATCGTGCCGGCGCAGGCCGGACCGTTCAACCTCGGCAACGTGGTGGTGCGCGCGGCGATCGCTGTCAACCAGCTCACCGGACAGATCACGGTCACCTCGGACCCGCTGCCGCAGATCATCGACGGTGTCCCCCTACGCGTGCAGACAGTGAGCGTCGAAGTGGATCGTCCGTGGTTCATGTTCAATCCCGACAGCTGCGAAGCCAAACAGGTCACGGGCGTCCTGGAAAGCGCACAGGGCACCCTCGAGCACGTCTCATCGCCATTCCACGCAAGCGGCTGTAACGACATGCCGTTTGACCCCGCGATCACGATCGGGACCTCCGGGAAAACGTCGAGGATCAACGGTGCGAGCCTGTACGTCGACATCGTCGATCCGCCCGGCGATAATGTCGCGGGGAAAGTCAAGGTCTACCTCCCCAAGGCGCTGCCCGCCAGGCTCTCGACGCTACGCAAAGCGTGCTTGGCCGCGACCTTTGAAGCCAACCCCGCCACCTGTCCGCCCGGGTCGATTGTGGCCTATGGCCGCACCCGTACCCCCGTCCTGGCGAACGACCTGGAAGGCCCAGGATACCTCGTCTCCCGTGGCAACCAGGCGTTCCCCGAACTCGTATTCGTACTCCAAGGCGAAGGCCTGCGAGTCGACCTGCACGGCGAAACGAACATCAAACACGGCATCACCAGCTCTTCCTTCGCAGACATCCCCGACGTCCCCGTCGACTACTTCGAAGGCGTGTTCCCCGAGGGCCCGCACTCCGCGCTGGCAGCCAACAGGAACCTCTGCAAGACCAAACTCACAGCACCCAACCGCTTCGTCGCCTACAACGGCAAGACGATCGAACGGACCACACCAATCAAAGTCACCGGCTGCGCCAAAACCAAAGCCAAGAAAAAGAAGGCGAGGAAGAACGGGCAGAAAAAGGCACGCCGCGCGAACGCTAGCGATGACCGCAGGGTCACACCGAGCCAGTCAAGGAGGACACGATAATGATCAGGTACAGGTTTGCACAGGCTGCGGGAGCGCTCGTGGCGACCGTGTTCGCTGTTGGCGTGTTGGGTGTGGTACCGGCGTTGGCCTCTGAACAGCTGGCGTTCATACCCGCTGCGTTTTCGCCGTTTGGGCCCTCCGGGCCGGGTACCTTTTCGCATCCCACGGGTGTCGCGGTCGACGAAGGCACGGGCGAAGTGTTCGTCGCGGATGGGGAACCGTCGGAAGCTGTGGATATCTTCGACGCGCTGACGGGCGCGCTGCTGGGCTCGATCACGGGCACCGGCAGCGAAACATTTGACTTCGGAGGAGAACCCGCGGGCGTCGCGGTCGACCAGGCCGACGGCAGGCTCTATGTAAGCGACGTAAAGCACAACGTGGTGGACGAGTTTGAACGGACCGGTGCCGCTACGTACCGGTATGTGTGCCAGTTCAACGGCTGGTACGGCGCGGGCGTGCAGGGCTGCCATGCAAGCGGCGGGACACCGAACCTAGGCGAAGAACTCGATGAACCGCTCGGTGTCGCTGTGGACACGCAGGGCGACCTCTACATCGCAAGTTTCGGGCCGGGACTGGGCGCTATCGACGAGTTCAACCAGACAGGCGCAGGAGTACAGCGGATCGCCGGGTCGGAACACTTCACCCTGGCTGGACACCCCAAGGACATCGCGGTGGACACAGGCGGCGTGATCTTTGCCCTTAACTATGAAGACGGCTCGGAAGTCGTGGAACTCCAGCGTAAAAGCCTGACCGGCCCAGTCGAAGGCGAAAAGGCGCTCCAGCGCAGTATTGGGGCCATCGCGCTCAACCAGTCCGACGGCAATCTCTACAGTTACAATGGCGCGGAAGTCACCCGGTATGCACCGTCCGGTACGGGAGTACTGAAGCTTGAAGGTGCATTCGGCCGGGGCGTGATTGGAGGATCGGAGGGCCTGGCAGTCGACGCAGCGACGGACACAATCTATATCTCAGATATGGGGGACGACCAGGCCGAGGTCTACCAGGAAAAGCTCGTGACGCTACCCAACATCGAAGGAGGCTGCAAAGCGAGCATGGTCAGCGCGCGGGGTCTGACGCTCGGCGGCGAACTGGACCCGCTCGGACAAGCCGGAGCGAGCTACACCTTCGAATACACCTCACTGCCAGGCAATGAACCCTCGTCATATGAAGCACAAACCCCCAGCAGCCCGGTAGCGGGCGGAGGGCAGGAAGTCAGCGCGACGGTCACGGCCTTGGAACCCGGCACGCTCTACCATTGCCGCCTGAGCGCGAGCGACAGCGAAGCAGAAGTCGGCGGCGTCGCCGCGCACGGCCCCGACAGCACCATAGAAACCCTCCCGCTCCCACCAGCGCTCGGTGAAGCGCCGGTATTCGCCAGCGAACTCACAGCCGAAAGCGCCATTCTTCACGGTGCAATCAACCCCGGATCGAGTGCGATCAATCCAGACAAACTTGCCGCCACGTCTTACCATTTCGCATATGGCACCGAAGCCGGCCACTACACCGTCGCGCTGCCCGAAGTCGCCGGTGTCGGTGTCGGCCTGGAAGCGATCCCAGTCGAACAGGCGATTCCCGCCGGGTCCCTGCGACCCGCGACCACCTACCACTTCGCGCTGACCGCGACCAACAGCGCAGGCACCGTCGTCGGCGAAGACCATAGGTTCACCACATCTTCCACGGAGAACACATCCACCACAGGGCCGGGTGCGCAGACCGGTGCGGCAACAGGCGTCTCGACAAACAGCGCGACGCTCACCGGGACCGTAGAGCCCACCGCCGGCGGGCTGGCCACGCTGTACGAGTTCGAACTCGGACCGACCAGCGCGTCCGGCACCGCGCTCTACGGCGGCGAAGCCGTCACCAGTGGGGAAGCCCAGAACGTCTCGCTCGCGGTCTCCGGACTACAGCCCGGCACGCTCTACCACTACCGCCTATGCGCAACCAACACCAACGGCAGCACCTGCGGAGCGGACGCGACGTTCGCCACGGACGGACTGCCTGTTGCGATCGTCGCACCCGCCTCCCCTGGCCTGATCGCATCGACAGCACCGCCGTTTCCCAGGATCGGCAACACCAAGAGCGGCAAGGCAGGCGCGAAGAAGAAGGAGCACCACGCCCGTAAACGGCGCCTGGCGACAGCACTGCGTAACTGCCAGCACCACCCACGCGCACAGCGCGCGACATGCGAGCGCGCCGCGCGAGCGCGCCTGGCCTCGCCGCGGCCCGGTCGCTCCCGGGCGAAGACGTAGCACACAGAGAACAACACGACCGGTACCGCGCTCGCCCGCCACCGCAATGGTGACGGCGCCGCGGTGCGCGAATGAGACACACGAGAAGGAGCAACACAATATGAAGTTGGTATCTGGTAGGAAGATGCTTGCTGTGCTGGTGGCTATGCTCGTCGTCGGTGGCGTCGTCGAGACAACCTCGGCGGCTGCGGAAACGCTCGTCTGGCGGACGAAGCCTGCCGGCCAGAAAGGCGAAGGGACGCTGCTCAAGAAAGGCGAATCGCGGGAAGTGACTTTTGAAGGCGAAGCTATCAAGGTAACGCTGGACGAGGCCGGGGACCGCTTTGGAGTTGAATGCAAAAAGAGTTCGGGCAGCGGCACGGTGATAGGCGGCGAACCCGGAACGGGGAAAGTGAAAAGCCTCAGTACCTCGGAATGCAACCTATGGGGTCTGGGGGGTGTCGATTGCGTCCTGGCTGAAGCGCCAAGACTGGAAAACGTTGAAACGGAACCCGTTGAACTCAGTAGCGGTAAATTTGCCTACAAGCTAAAGAAGATCGAAACGTATACCCAAAACAGCAGCAAAGATTTCTTTCGGATATCCAACTGTACCGTAGTAAACGGCAGCTATAACATCTCTGGCAACCTGGAGGGCACAGTACCGTGGTACACATTCGATCTCGCGCTACCTCTAGGCTTTCCTGAAACGAAGCTGGAAGGCACCACCCTGGAATGGAGCGGCGGAACCATTGAATTCAAGGGCCAGTACACGATGAAACTGGCCAACGGCGAAGAGCTGGCGGTCTACTAGCCCCACCTATCGGCCCGGCTGTCAGCCGTGTCGATCCGCTGGCCGATCGACACGAATGATAGGGCTGGCGCGGCCCGCTTTGTCGGTGGGTCGCGCCGGTCCGGAGGTTGTACGGGCACGCCAGCTTTGCGTTAGCGCTCGGGGCGATCGACAAGGCGAAGGCGAGAGTGCGCGCAGCCTACTCGGTGTCCGGCCGGTCGATTCGTTTGGCCAGGTCGGCGGCGTTTAGGTCGATCAGCTCGCTGCGCTCGATCGGGTGGTATGCGTTCCTGCTCTTGTCGAGTGCCAGCCAGTCGATCGAGCGTGTGGCGGGGTCGAGGATCAGTAGCTCGTCGATGTGGTGGGCGGCGTAGAACGGCGGCTTTTGCCAGGTCTCATCGCCGGGTGAGACGATCTCCACGACGAGCGCGGCGGTGGGATGCCAGGTGGCGGGCTGGCGGTCACGGAGCAGTGCGCCGTCGGGGACGCGGAAATCCTCCGGTTCGCCGATGTTGAGCTCGCCGGCGATCAGCGGGTGCAGGCCCGCCAGCCGGGCGAGTGGACCCAGCAGCTCGGCGAGCTGCTGCTGGACGTCGGCGTGGGCGTTGCGAGGTGCGGGTGCCATGTGGTAGACACCCTCCCAGATCTCGTCGTGGCGGTCTTGGTCAAGGCGTTTGCGGCGCTCCAGCAGCGCCTTCAGCTCGACGGGCGGAGGGTCCAGCACCAGTGTGCTCATGAGGGACAGTGTACCGGCAGGGGCACGTCCACTGGACCGTGTGCGGCTCGGGCGCCGGTGTGCGGGCCGGCCGTGCCTGTAGAGCGGGGTCACGCGCGCCGGATGTGTCCGGTCGGGTGGGGCCCGCCGTGCTTCTTGCCTTGACTTTGGTCATGGTGTCTGTTAGCGTCATGTGACGCGGCGTTGCTGTTGTGGGCGCTGGTGACATATCTGTGGTCTGGTTTGGGTCGGGCTGTGTTGTTCTGGTCGCGACCTTGGCTTGCAGGGATTATGGTTTGGGAGAGGGCTGGATCGGAGTTCGATGAGGGAGCAGGGTGGTTTCGTGGGTTCTTGTTTGGGGACAGGCGTTCGGGGTGTTGGTGCGCGTAGGGTGTTAGGCCCTTGTGGATGCGCCAGCTTGGCGCTGTCGCATCTCTCTCTCTCTCTCTCTCTCTTGGGTTCTAGGGCCGGCTGCTAGCCGGCGGCTCGGCGCCCGAGGGTGCCGTCTGGGGTTTCCCGCTTGTGCGGGCGGGGTTTCTGCGTCTCTTGACGGCGGGTGGGCTGGGTGATGGCTGCGCGGCGGGAGAGCCCGGGGCGTGGTGTGGGTCGTGCTCGTGTGGGCGCGCCGGGTGTTGGTGGTGTGCGGGGGGTGTCGCGTGCGCAGGTGGCTGGGATTCAGCGTGTGCGGTTGTTGTCTGCTGCTGCGGGTGTTGTGGATGAGCGGGGTTATGCGCAGACGACGGTTGGGTTGATCACGGCGCGCTCGCGGGTGTCGCGGCGCACGTTCTATGACTTGTTCGAGAACGTCGAGGATTGTTTTCTCGCGGTAGTACGCGACATCCTGGCGACGGTAGAGCAGCAGCTGGACCCTGTTGAGCTTGGTGGGCTTGGGTGGCGTGAGCGGGTCCGGTTGGGGCTCTGGCGGATCCTCTGCTTCTTTGACACCGAGCCTGCGCTGGCGCGGGTCCTGGTCGTGCACTCGTTGAAGGCTGGTGCCGCTGTCGCGGTGGAGCGTGAGCGTGCCCTCGCGCGGCTCGTCGCGGCGGTGGATGAGGGCCGGCAGGGGCGTGATGGGGGGTTCTCGGCGTTAAGCGCGGAGGGTGTCGTGGGTGCCGCGCTGGCGATCGTGCAGGCACGGCTGGCACGCGAGGAGCGCGAGTCTTTGTCCGCGCTGCTGAGCGAGTTGAGCGCGATCATTGTCCTGCCCTACCTCGGGACAGCGGCGGCGCGCCGCGAGCTTGAACGACCGCTGCCCGAACCGCCACCCGCGTACGCTGCGCGCGAATCGAACGGCGCCGTGCTGGCCAGTGTTGCCAACCCGTTGGAGGGCGTGCAGATGCGCTTGACGTACCGCACCGCGCGGGTCCTCGAAGGCATCGGCACACACCCCGGCGCGAGCAACCGCCAAGCCGCCAGCCTCGCGGGGATCTCAGACCAGGGGCAGATCTCAAAGCTCCTACGCCGCCTACAGCGCCTCGGGCTCCTCGCCAACACAGGCCAAGGCGCCCACACCAAAGGCGAACCCAACGCCTGGACCCTCACCCCACAAGGCCAACACATCACACACAGCTTCCGCACACACACCACCACAACGCACGAGAGAGCCGCCTGAAAACGATGCGCACACCACGACGACACACGAGGGAAACGAGGCAACGATGAAGCTGGGCTACCGAACGACCATGGGTGTCCGTGGAATAGGCGACGACTCCGTCGGGTCAGCAGGAAGAGACGGCATGAGGCAGGCGGGTTATATACCAGCGGCGCTTGCCGCGCTCGCTTTGAGCGCCCTGATCGCGACCCTGGTAGGAGCCACCTCGGCGCGCGCGGAAGCGTGCCCCAACGAAACGCTACGCCTGGAACTGCGCTCCGCAGGGCTACCCGACTGCCGCGCATATGAGCGCGTCACACCCGCATACAGGGAGAGCCAGCCGGCAGCTGTTGGTGGTGTGTTTGCGGTTTCGCCGGGTGGGGATCGGGTGCTCGCTGGCAGTATTGGTGCGTTTGCTGGGACCGAACAGGACACGCTGAATGTTAACTCTAGTTTGGCGGGTGCCGCGTATTTGTTCGAACGTGGTGGCGCGGGTTGGCAGGCGCGGGCGCTGATTCCTCCGGCGTCTAGTTTTCACAGCGATGGGTTGTATGACGCTTCGGCGGATTTGAGTAGGTCGCTGTGGGAGTTGGAGGCGACGGGGTCGCCGCTTGAATCGAGTGCGTCGTTCGAGAGTGAAGAAGTGACGGGTTTCTATTTGGAGTCGTCTGTGGGTGTGTTTGAAAAGGTTGGGCCGCCGACTCCGGGGGCGATACCTAACCGTCACCGCTACCATTATCTCGGGGGGTCGGCTGATCTATCGCGTATTGTGTTCAGCGCTGAACCGGTTGCGCGGTGGCCGTTTGATGCTACCGTGGCGGAAGGGCCGACTGTGTATGAGTATGTGGGTGTGGAACGGCCAGGGGAAACGCGCGAACCGAGCCTGGTCGGTGTCGAGGGAGGTCCGGGCAGTAGGCAGCTGATCAGCACGTGCGGCACGCGCCTGGGGTCGGGGTCGATCTCGTTTGGGGAAGATCATGCGGGGTCGATGTTTAACTCAATCTCGGCGTCGGGGTTGAGGGTGTTCTTTACCGCGGTGGGCTCTGAAGAAGTCTCGGCAGGTTGTGTGGGTCCGCGTGTGGGGGAAATCTATGCGCGTGAAGAAGTCCCGGTGCGTGAAGGGGAAACGCCGGCGGCGGGCGCGCGGACGGTCGCGATTTCTGAGCCCTCGCGCGAAGATTGCGGGGAATGCCAGACCGAAGAACCGGATGTCATTCGCGCGGCGGCAGTATTTCAGGGCGCTTCGCTGGATGGCTCGCGGGTGTTCTTTACCACCGAACAGGAATTGCTGCCCGGCGCGAAGGGGAACAACCTTTACGAATATGATTTCAATGCACCTGCGGGTGAACGAGTCGCACTACTCTCCGGCGGCGGCAGTGCGGGCGGGGAAGCTCGAGTACAGGGTGTTGCGCGGATCGCCGAGGATGGGTCGGCGGTGTATTTCGTCGCGCAGGGCCGTTTGACGAGCGAACCGCGTGGCGGTGGCTGTGTGGCGGGGCTGAGCGAAGCCGAACGCGCCGGGGAAGAAGCGACGCATGCAGGGCGCTGTCGTCCCAAACAGGGCGCGGACAACCTCTATTTGTGTCGCGGGGGGCGCACAGTGTTCGTCGCGACGCTCGCGCCCGGCGACGCCCAGGATTGGGCGACGGAAGACCATCGTCCGGTGTTGGTCTCCGAAGACGGGGGGTATCTGGTGTTCACCAGCGGCGCGGACCTGCTGGGCGAAGGGGTGCAGGAAGACAAGCCGCAGGTGTTCCAGTACCAGGCGGCCAGCGAAACGCTGGTGCGTGCCTCGATCGGACTCGACGGCTATAACGACGATGGTAGACAACCCTTGGTGGGCTCGAAAATCATCGAGGAGTCTGGGGCCGGGTACTCGTATCTAAGCGGTGACTCTCCCACGCAGGCGGCTACGACGCAGGCTCCTGCCGACGGCGCGGTGTTCTTCCAGAGCCCGGATGCGCTGACGCCGCAGGCGCTGGCGGATCGGCCCGACTCCGAAGGGGTCGCGCTGGCGCAGAACGTGTATGAGTACCGGGCGGGACGGGTGTATCTGCTCTCGGATGGGCAGGACCTCTCGACGGTGAGCGGAAGCTCCGGTACGGAACTGGCAGCGGCGACGCCATCCGGGGGGGACGTGTTCCTGTTCACTTCCGATCCGCTGGTCGCGCAGGATGGAGATACCGAGAGCGACCTGTATGACGCACGTGCGGACGGGGGGTACCCGTCGCCCTCGGTGCAGGCGGGTTGCGCGCCGGGCGCATGCCAAGAAGCACCATCGCCCGCGCCGGCGCTCGGCACACCAGCGTCGCTGAACGCAAGCGGCGAAGGCGATCTCAGCGCCGCGGTACCCGTGCCCGGTACGTCGTCGAAACGGGTCCATTCATCCAAACGGGTCGCTTCCAAGTGCGCGCGGGGCCGGCGGCGCGTCCACGGCAGATGTGTCTCGGTCTCAAAGCGCACCAAATCCAGGAAGGCCGGTGAGCAGGCGCGCAAGGACGCGCGGACGCGCGGGAGCGTCGGGAGGACGGGCCGATGAGCAGCCATACGGAGGGTAGGCCGATGAGAAGACCGCTCGTATCGATTATGCTTGTGTCGTGTGTACTGGTGCTGCTGGGTGTGGTCACCGACGCGGGGGCATTCACTGGCAGCCCGGGTTGGGCGATTCGCTCGCTCGCGCAGCCAACGAACTTCTCCGCGGCAAACAACACGACGTGTGAAGCCCAGCAGGGAACCGCATGCGATCAATACGCGGTGATTGTGACCAATGTCGGTAGTGGGCCTACGCTGACGGGCGCGCCGGTGACGGTCGCCGATTCGCTGCCCAAACTCTTGCGGCCCGTTGGCGTCACGGCGGAAGACACCCGCACCGACACGGAACTGAAGTGCACTACGACTCCGCTTCAGTGCATCGGCGGCGAAATCGGAGCCGGCGACACCGTGATCATGAAAATCTACGTAACCGTGCAGGCGGGCACACCGGAAGGGCCCGAAACGAATGTGGCGTCGGTTTCCGGCGGAGGCGCTCCGTCAGCGCAGGCGAGCGAGCCGACCACCTTCTCCTCCAAATCGGCGCCGCCGTTCGGGATCCAGGACTTTTCGATGCAGGCCTTTGAAGCGGACGGTCTACCCTCCACACAAGCGGGCGGCCACCCCTACACGCTGCTCACCAGCCTGGACTTCACCACGGCGAAAGGACCGGGGAGCGAATACTTCACCCCGGGCAACACCAAGGACGTGGTCGTGGATCTACCGCCTGGGTTTGTCGGCGATCCGCAGGACACGCCCAAGTGTCCGCTTTCGGCGCTGCTCGAGAACAGCAGTACCACGACGTGCCCGCCGGCGAGCCGCGTCGGGACGGTCGTCTTCCAGATCGCCCCGGGACCGTTTCGCGCCTCCGAAGGCTCGGAAACGACCGCGGTGTACAACATGCAGCCGGAACCGGGTTTCCCGGCAGAGTTCGGTTTTACCTTCCAGGACAAGCCGATATACCTCTACGCGAGCACGGTACGAATTGGGGGGCAGTTACGGCTGCGGGTGACCGTCCCCGGGATCATCGAGCTTGACCCGATGAGTGTGACGCTGCTGTTCTTCGGCGACCCCGGGCAGCGGGACCTCGGCTCAAGCTCACCGGCGCCATTCTTCACCAACCCCGTCGACTGCGCCGCCGGCCCGCTTTCGGCGACCGCCGAAGTCGACACCTGGCAGGACCCGGCAAGCGCGCACGGCAACGTCTACCCTAATATCGCCGAAACCAAGACATACCCGCACCTGACCGGCTGCGAAAGCCTATCGTGGAGTCCGTCATTGGCGGTCGCACCGGAAACTACCCAGGCGGACGAAACATCCGGATACTCGTTCACGCTTGACAATCCACAAAGCGAAAACGAGATAACGCCCGCAACACCAGAGTTCAAGGACGCGACCGTGACGCTGCCGGGCGGCGTCTCGATCTCACCCTCGGCGGCAAACGGTCTGCGTGCTTGTCAGGCGTCCGGTCCGGAAGGGATCAATATTGGCGAAGGACAGTCCACGGCACCGGGCAGCCCTGGCTCGGGGGAGGACGCTGGTGACCCGGAAGCCACCGAACTAGGTGCGGGACACCCCGGGGGGGACGGCAGCCCCTACGACGACGGGCTCTACCACACGGCCCCGGGGCATTGTCCGGCGGCTTCGACGATTGGGACCGTTGAAGTCCTGACTCCGCTGTTGCCCTCTCCGTTGCAGGGCCGGGTGTACGTGGCGCAGCCTGGTTGCGGTGGTGCGGGGCAGGCCGGGTGTACTACGGAAGACGCGCAGAACGGGACGCTGTTCGGGGTCTATTTGGAAGTCGCGGGCTCTGTTGTGATCGTCAAGCTCGCCGGAGAGGTCTCTGTTGACCCGTTGACGGGTCAGATCACGGCGCGGTTTGATGAAAATCCGCAGGTTCCGTTCAGCTCGCTGGTGCTGCGCTTTGACGGCGGGCCGGGCGCTCCGTTGGCCAATCCACAGACGTGTGGTCCGGCTGTTACGCGCGCGGATTTCTCGGCGTGGAGCGAACCGTTTACATTGGATGCGCGCTCACAGCCCAGCTTCAAAGTCAGTGGCTGTGCAAGCGGCTCGTTTGCGCCGTCGTTTGTGGCGGGCACCGCTGACAGTACCGCGCGGGCGTTCAGTTCGTTCTCGGTCACGATCTCGCGCCACGACCGCGAAGGAGATCTCTCTGGTGTCCAGGTCACCACTCCTCCCGGCCTGCTCGGAGTGCTCGCGGGTGTAGCGCGCTGCGCAGAACCACAGGCCCAGACCGGCGTCTGCCCCGAATCCGCGCAGATCGGTGTGGTGCATGTCGCGGTCGGGCCGGGCTCGCGGCCGTTTTGGACCGAAGGACACGTCTACCTGACCGGTCCGTACAAGGGCGCACCGTTTGGCCTGTCGATCGTGGTGCCTGCGCAGGCGGGGCCGTTCAACCTCGGCAATGTGATCGTGCGCGCGGCGATCGCCGTCAACCAGACCACCGGGCAGATCACAGTCACCTCCGACCCGTTGCCGCAGATCATCGACGGCATCCCGCTACGCGTACAGACCATAAACGTCGACATCGACCGCCCCAACTTCATGTTCAACCCCGATAACTGTGAAGCCAAACAAATCACCGGCGAACTGGAAAGCACGCAGAGCACGCTTGAGCACGTCTCTTCACCGTTTCACGCAAGCGGCTGTAATGACATGCCGTTTGACCCCTCGATCACGATTAGGACCTCCGGGAAAACGTCGCGGATCGACGGTGCGAGCCTATACGTCGATATCGTCGACCCGCCCGGCGATAATGTCGCGGGGAAAGTCAAGGTCTACCTCCCCAAGGCTCTTCCCGCGCGGCTCTCGACACTGCGCAAAGCCTGTCTGGCTGCGACGTTTGAAGCCAACCCCGCGGCATGCCCGCCAGGGTCGATCGTGGCCTTTGGCCGTACCCGCACCCCGGTTTTGGCTAACGATCTGGAAGGCCCGGGGTATCTCGTCTCGCGCGGCAACCAGGCGTTTCCCGAACTCGTGTTCGTACTCCAGGGCGAAGGCCTGCGAGTTGACCTGCACGGCGAAACGAACATCAAACACGGCGTCACCAGCTCGTCCTTCGCGAACATCCCCGACGTTCCCGTCGACTACTTCGAAGGCGTGTTCCCCGAGGGTCCGCACTCCGTGCTGGCGGCGAACACGAACCTCTGCAAGACCAAGCTCACAGCCCCGAACCGTTTCGTCGCATATAACGGCAAGACGATCGAACGCAGTACACCGATCAAAGTCACTGGCTGTGCCAAAACGAAGACAAAGAAAAGGAAGAGGAAGGACACACCGACAAAGGCACGTCGTGCCGCCAGGGGCGGCGGCGCCAGGGTTGCACGGCGCGAGCAGGAGGGGACACGATGATGCTCAGGTACAGATTTGCACAGGCTGCGGGAGCGCTCATAGCGACAGTGTTCGCCGTCGGGGCGTTGGGCGTCGTGCCGGCGCTTGCTTCTGAACAGCTGGCGTTCATTCCGGCTGCGTTTTCGCCGTTCGGGCCTTCTGGGCCGGGCACTTTCTCGCACCCTACCGGTGTCGCGGTCGACGAAGGCACGGGCGAAGTATTCGTCGCTGACGGGGAACCGGCGGAAGCTGTGGATATCTTCGACGCGCAGACGGGTGCGCTGCTAGGCTCGATCACGGGCACCGGCAGCGAAACATTTGACTTCGGAAAAGAAGCCGCGGGTGTCGCGGTCGACCAGGGCGACGGCAGGTTGTATGTAAGCGACGTAAAGCACAACGTGGTGGACGAGTTTGAACGGACCGGTGGCGCTACGTACCGGTATGTGTGCCAGTTCAACGGCTGGTACGGCGCGGGCGTGCAGGGCTGCCATGCAAGCGGCGGGACACCGAACCTAGGCGAAGAACTCGATGAACCGCTCGGTGTCGCTGTGGACACGCAGGGCGACCTCTACATCGCAAGTTTCGGGCCGGGACTGGGCGCTATCGACGAGTTCAACCAGACAGGCGCAGGAGTACAGCGGATCGCCGGGTCAGAACACTCCGCCCTGGCTGGACACCCCAAGGACATCGCGGTGAACACAAGCGGTGTGATCTTTGCCCTTAACTACGAAGACGGCTCGGAAGTCGTGGAACTCCAGCGTAAAAGCCCGACCGGCCTCGTCGAAGGCGAAAAGGCGCTCCAGCACATTATTGACGCCATCGCGCTCAACCCGTCCGACGGCGACCTCTACAGTTACAACGGCGCGGAAGTCACCCGGTATGCACTGTCCGGTACGGGGGTACTGAAGCTCGAAGGTGCATTCGGCCGGGGCGTGATTGGAGGATCGGAGGGCCTGGCGGTCGACGCAGCGACGCACACAATCTATATCTCAGATGTGGGGGATGACCAGGTCGAGGTCTACCAGGAAAAGCTCGTGACGCTGCCCGACATCCAGAGTGGCTGCAAAGCGAGCATGGTCAGCGCGCGGGGTCTGACGCTCGGAGGCGAACTGGATCCGCTTGGGCAGATCGGAGCGAGCTACACCTTCGAATACACACCATTGTTGGGTCTCGAACCTCCGCTATATGTTTCACAGACCCCGAGCAGCCCGGTGGCGGGGGGGTTGCAGGAAGTTAGCGCGACGCTCAACGGATTGGAACCTGGCACGCTCTACCATTGCCGCCTGAGTGCGAGCGACAGCGAAGCGGAAGCCGGCGGACTCGTCGCGCGCGGCCCCGATAGCACCGTAGAAACCCCTCCGCTTGCGCCGGCGGTCGGTGAAGCACCGGTGTTCGCCAGTCGGGTGACCAGCGAAAGCGCCGTGCTGGGCGGCGCGGTTAATCCCGGGTCGAGCACGATCGACCCGGACCGGCTTGTCACCACCTCCTACCACTTCGCGTACGGCACCCAGGCCGGGCGCTACACCACCGCGCTGCCGGAAGTCGTCGGAGTGGGCGTCGGCCTGGAAGCGATCCCGGTCGAGCAGGCAATCCCCGCCGGCGCGCTGCAGCCTGCCACCACCTACCACTTCGCGCTGATCGCGACCAACAGTGCGGGCACCGTCGTAGGCGAAGACCACACATTCACGACCCCCTCCGTTGGGGGCGCTCCCAGCGTGGCTCCGAGTGCGCAGACTGGCGCAGCTACCGGCGTTTCGACCAACGGCGCGACGCTCACGGGGACCCTGGACTCCGGGGCCGGGCCGCCGGCGTTGTATGAGTTCGAACTCGGACCGACCAGCGCGTACGGCACAGTGCTCTACGGCGGCGAAGCGGGCCCTGGCGGGGAACCCCAAAGCGTCTCGCTGGAGGCTCCCGGGCTGGCGCCCGGCGCGCTCTACCACTACCGCCTCTGCGCAACCAACACCAACGGCACCACCTGCGGAGCGGACGCGACGTTCACCACCGACGGACTGCCTGTTGCGATCATCGCGCCCGCCTCACCGAGCCTGATTGCGTTCGCAACGCCATCGTTCCCCAAGGAACTGTTGGGGGTCGTGACCGGCAACACGAAAAGCGGCAAAGCGCGCGCCAAGAAACATGCCACCCGCAAACAGCAGTTGGCCGACGCGCTGCGCAGCTGCCGGCGGCGGCCGCGCGCGCAGCGTTCCGCTTGCAAACGCGCCGTGCGGGAGCGCTTCGCGGCGCAGGCACATAGCGGTCATCTTCGAACGAAGCACCAGTAAAGTCATAACGAGACCGGCACTGCTCACCGCGCGAGTGAGGATACGTTGGGCAGTACTGAATGAGACAAGGAGCACGATCTATGAAGTCCACATACGGCAGGATGACACTCTGCGCGCTCGGGACCGTCCTTGCGCTGAGCGCTGCAATCGCAACGACATCGGCTGCTGCTGAAATTCTGGTCTGGCACTCGAGGACGGCCGCCGAAGAAAAAATCAAAGGCAACGAAGGCAAGCTACTCAAAAAAGGCGAATCGCGGGAAGTGGCATTTTCCGCGGAAACCATCAAGACGACAATCCATCAGGCAGGGGAATCGTACGGTTTCCAATGCAAAAAGGGCTCGGGCACCGGGTCCGTGATCGGCGGCGAACCGGGCTCGGGCAGCGTGAAAAGTCTGACCTTCTCGGAATGTGTTCCATGGGGTATCGGGGGAAGCTGTGAAATCACGCAGTTGCCAAAACTAGAAAATGTAGAAGCCGAACTGATCAGTCTGGCAAACGGCACTCTGAGCCTCGAGCTGAAGAACATCAATACTGAAAAACAAAACAGCAACAAAGTTTTCGTCGGCTTCAACGGTCCTCCGGCCTGCAGTCTGACCCCTAATAAATACAACATTACGGGGAACCTCGGCGCTGCGACCGCAAAACGGGGACACTTCGAACAGGCGTTTTCGCTCGCGTTCCCCAGTCCGCCGCTGGAAAACACCAAACTAGAATGGTCGCACGAACGAGTCGAAATCGAAGGCAAAATCACTATGACATTGGTGAACGGTGAAGCGATCGCGGTCTATTAGACGCTAGACGTTCGCAGAAGCCCGCCGATTCGCAGAAACGAGCGGCGTGCATTCGATCAGGGCCGACGCGGCACAGTCAGGGCCGCGTCGGCGCTCGTACGTCCAGCGGTCATCCACGGACTCGCCCCGGGGCGCGCGCGATGCTCGCCCGCATGATCTCTGCCAGCGGGCACCGCCGCATCGCGCCCAGCCAGCACGTTCCTCGCCGGTGTCGCGCCGGTGGGCATCGACGAGTACCAGCACGTGCCGGAGGTGCTCGACACGATCAAGGCGGAGCTGAATCGCGACCTGCGTCCGGGCCGCTTCGTGATCACCAGGTCGACCCGCTACGACGCGCTGCCGCTAGCCGCCCAGTCGCTCACCGGTCGCCTGCACGGGCGTGTGAGGATCCCAGACGGCGTGGTTTGCTTCTTGCCTTGACTTTGGTCATGGTGTCTGTTAGCGTCATATGACGCGGCGTTGCTGTTGTGGGCGCTGGTGACATATCTGTGGTCTGGTTTGGGTCGGGCTGTGTTGTTCTGGTCGCGACCTTGGCTTGCAGGGATTATGGTTTGGGAGAGGGCTGGATCGGAGTTCGATGAGGGAGCAGGGTGGTTTCGTGGGTTCTTGTTTGGGGACAGGCGTTCGGGGTGTTGGTGCGCGTAGGGTGTTAGGCCCTTGTGGATGCGCCAGCTTGGCGCTGTCGCATCTCTCTCTCTCTCTCTCTCTCTTGGGTTCTAGGGCCGGCTGCTAGCCGGCGGCTCGGCGCCCGAGGGTGCCGTCTGGGGTTTCCCGCTTGTGCGGGCGGGGTTTCTGCGTCTCTTGACGGCGGGTGGGCTGGGTGATGGCTGCGCGGCGGGAGAGCCCGGGGCGTGGTGTGGGTCGTGCTCGTGTGGGCGCGCCGGGTGTTGGTGGTGTGCGGGGGGTGTCGCGTGCGCAGGTGGCTGGGATTCAGCGTGTGCGGTTGTTGTCTGCTGCTGCGGGTGTTGTGGATGAGCGGGGTTATGCGCAGACGACGGTTGGGTTGATCACGGCGCGCTCGCGGGTGTCGCGGCGCACGTTCTATGACTTGTTCGAGAACGTCGAGGATTGTTTTCTCGCGGTAGTACGCGACATCCTGGCGACGGTAGAGCAGCAGCTGGACCCTGTTGAGCTTGGTGGGCTTGGGTGGCGTGAGCGGGTCCGGTTGGGGCTCTGGCGGATCCTCTGCTTCTTTGACACCGAGCCTGCGCTGGCGCGGGTCCTGGTCGTGCACTCGTTGAAGGCTGGTGCCGCTGTCGCGGTGGAGCGTGAGCGTGCCCTCGCGCGGCTCGTCGCGGCGGTGGATGAGGGCCGGCAGGGGCGTGATGGGGGGTTCTCGGCGTTAAGCGCGGAGGGTGTCGTGGGTGCCGCGCTGGCGATCGTGCAGGCACGGCTGGCACGCGAGGAGCGCGAGTCTTTGTCCGCGCTGCTGAGCGAGCTGAGCGCGATCATTGTCCTGCCCTACCTCGGCACAGCAGCCGCACGCCGCGAGCTGGCACGACCGCTACCCGGGCCAGCACCGGTGCGTGCCGCGCACGAGCCAAACGGGACCACTCCGGCTAGTGCTGCCAACCCCTTGGCGGGCGTACCGATGCGCCTGACCTACCGCACCGCACGGGTCCTTGAAGGCATCGGCACACACCCCGGAGCGAGCAACCGGCAAATCGCGGACCTCGCCGGAATCTCAGACCAGGGGCAGATCTCAAAGCTCCTACGCCGCCTACAGCGCCTCGGGCTCCTCACCAACACAGGCCAAGGCGCCCACACCAAAGGCGAACCCAACGCCTGGACCCTCACCCCACAAGGCCAACACATCACACACAGCTTCCGCGCGCACACCACCACAACGCACGAGAGAGCCGCCTGAAAACGATGCGTACACCACGACGACACACGAGGGAAACGAGGCAACGATGAAGCTGGGCTACCGAACGACCATGGGTGTCCGTGGAATAGGCGACAACTCCGTCGGGTCAGCAGGAAGAGACGGCGCGAGGCGGGCCGGCCGCAGGCCAGCAGCGCTCGCCACGCTCGCGTTGAGCGCCCTGATCGCAACGCTAACAGCAGCCACCGTAGCGCGCGCGGAAGCATGCCCCAACGAAACACTACGCCTGGAACTGCACTCCGCGGCGCTACCCGACTGCCGCGCATACGAGCGTGTGACGCCGGCGTATAGGGAGAGCCAACCGGCGCTTGTTGGTGGCCTATTTGCGGTCTCCCCGGATGGGGATCGGGTGCTCGCTGGGAGTATCGGCGCGTTTGCCGGCACCGAACAGGATCCGGTGAGTATCGCCTCCAATGTGGTGGGTGCTGCGTATCTGTACGAACGCACCGGGGCGGGTTGGCAGGCATGGCCGCTGGATCCTGCGGCGTCGCGCTTTTTCAGCAACGGGCTCGGGCTGGCTGACGCCTCAACGGACTTGGGCAGGTCGCTTTGGGAGCTCGAGCCCACCGGAGCGCCGCTTGAATCGAGCGCGTCGTTCGAAAGCGAAGAAGTGACCGGTTTCTATCTGGAGTCTTCTGCGGGTGTGTTTGAAAAGGTCGGACCGTCGACACCTGGGGCCACGATACCCAATCGCCATCGCTACCACTATCTCGGGGGATCTGAAAACTTGTCGCGGATTGTGTTCACCGCTGAATCGGGGGTCCGGTGGCCGTTTGATGCCACGGTGGCGGAAGAGCCGACCGTGTATGAGTATGTGGGTGTGGAACGGCCGGGGGAAACGCGCGAACCGAGTCTGGTCGGCGTCGAAGGCGGCGCGGGTAGCAGCAGGCTGATCAGCACGTGCGGTACGCGTCTAGGGTCGGGGTGGATGGGCATCTCTGGGGAACAACATACCGGGTCGATGTTCAATGCGATCTCGGCGTCGGGGTTGAGGGTGTTCTTCACAGCGATTGGTTCTAAAGAAGTTTCGCAGGCGTGTGTGGGTCCGCGTGCGGGCGAAGTCTATGCGCGTGAAGAAATCACTTCGCTGGAAGGGGACGCGCCGGCCGCGGGTGCGCGAACGGTCGCGATCTCTGAGCCCTCGCGCGAAGACTGCCGGGAATGTCAGACCGAGGAACCGAGTGTCGTTCGCGCGGCGGCGGCGTTTCAGGGTGCCTCGTTGGACGGGTCGCGCGTGTTCTTCACCACCGAACAGGAACTGCTGCCCGGCGCGAAGGGGAACAACCTCTACGAATACGATTTCGACGCTCCTGCGGGGGAACGGGTCGCGCTACTCTCCGGCGCCGTCGCCGGCGGGGGGGAAGCACAGGTGCAGGGTGTCGCGCGGATCTCCGAGGACGGCTCGGCGGTGTATTTCGTCGCGCGGGGCCGCCTGGGAAGCGAACCGCGAGGCGGCGGATGCGTAGCGGGGTTGACCGAAACAGAACGTGCCGTGGAAGAAGCGACGCACGAAGGGCGCTGTCGCGCCAAACAGGGCGCAGACAACCTCTATCTACATAGCGGGGGGCGCACTGTGTTCGTCGCGACGCTCGCACCCGGCGACGCCAAAGACTGGTCGGCCGAAGACTCTCGTCCGGTGCTCGCTTCCGAAGGCGGAAGTTATCTAGTACTCACCAGCGGCGCCGATCTACTCGGCGAAGGCATCGCAGAAGGCAAGCCGCAGGTCTTCCAGTACCAGGCCGCCAACGAAACGCTGGTGCGTGCCTCGATTGGCGCCAACGGATACAACAACAACAACCGGCAACCCCTAGTCGGCTCGACGATCATCGAAGGACCCCCGCAAGGGTATTCATACGGGGGGAGTGACTCTCCGACGCAGGCGGCCGGGATTGAGGCTCCCGCGGATGGTGCGGTGTTCTTCCGGAGTCCGGACGCGCTGACCCTGCAGGCGCTGGCAGACCAGCCCGACTCCGAAGGAGTCGCGCTCGCCCAGAACGTGTACGAGTATCGTGGCGGGCGGGTGTACCTGCTGTCCGATGGGCGGGACCTCTCGACGGTGAGCGGAAGCTCCGGTACGGGACTGGTTGCGAGCACGCCGTCGGGTGGGGATGTGTTCCTGTTTACCTCCGATCCGCTTGTCCCAGGGGACGGCGACACGCAGAGCGATCTCTATGACGCGCGGGCGGACGGCGGGTTCCTGACGCCTGGGGCGCCGGCGGGCTGCGGGCCGGGCGCATGCCAGGAAGCGCCAGTGTCTCCGCCGGCGCTCGGCACACCGGCGTCGCTGAACGCGAGCGGCGAAGGCAATATCAGCGCTCCGGTGCCCCGTTCCGGTGGGCCCACGAAACGTGCGAAACGGGCGGCTGCCAAATGCGCCCGCGGCCGGCGGCGTGTCCGCGGCAGGTGTGTCGCAAAGCACACCAAGACCGGCAGCGCCGGCACACACGCGCGCAAGAGTATGCGGAGGGCAGGTCGATGAGGATGCTCGTGAAAGGTGCAACGATGAGCAGCACTGCAGACGGGACCGGGCCGATATCGGAGCGTGCGGGGGGGAGGTCGATAAGGGGATTGTTAGCGTCGGTCGCGTGTCTGTCGTGTGTGCTGGTGTCGCTGAGTACGGCGGTCGCCGCGAGGGCGTTTACGGGCTATCCGGGCTGGGCGATCCGTTCGCTTGCGCAGCCGACCGACTTCTCTCCGGCGAAGAACGCGGCGTGTGAAGCTAAGCAAGAAGACGAATGCGATCGATATGTGGTGATTGTGACCAATATTGGGAGCGGACCCACGCTGGTCGGTGAGCCGGTGACGATTGCCGATTCGCTGCCAAAGCTCGTGCGGCCTGTGAGGATTATTGGTGAAAATACACATACGGGCGCGGAATTGACGTGCACGACGGCTCCGCTCGAGTGCATCGGCGGGACGGTGGGCGCCGGCGAGACGGTAATCGTCACGATCGATGTGAGCGTGCAGGCGAGTGCGTCGCAAGGCCCTGAGGCCAATATCGTGTCGGTATCTGGCGGTGGCGCGCCGGCGACGCAGGCGAGCGAGTCGACGGTGTTCTCTTCTGAGCCCGCGCCCTTTGGCATCCAGGACTTCTCGATGCAAGCCTTTGAAGCGGATGGTCTGCCCTCGACACAGGCGGGAAGGCATCCCTACACGCTGCTGACGAGTCTGGACTTCAACACGAGGAACGCGGACGAATACTTCACTCCGGGCAACGCCAAGGATGTGGTCGTGGATCTGCCCCCGGGCTTTGTCGGCGATCCGCAGGACACACCCAGGTGTCCGCTTTCGGCTCTGCTGGAGAACAGCAATGCGACGACGTGCCCGCCGGCGAGCCGCGTCGGGATGGTAGTGTTCCAGCTCGCCCCGGGGCCGTTTCGCGCCTCCGAAAAGCAGGGATCGACGAGCACCTCAGGTTCGGAAACGACGGCGATATATAATATGCAGCCGGAACCTGGTTATCCTGCGGAGTTTGGGTTTACTTTCCAGGATAAGCCGGTGTATTTGTATGCGAGCGCCGCGCGGGTTGGGGGGCAGTTGCGTTTGCGGGTGACGGTTCCGGGCATCGTCGAGCTTGATCCGATGAGTGTGACGTTATTGTTTTTTGGTGATCCCGGGGAGCGTAATTTGGGGTCGAGTTCGTCGGCGCCGTTCTTCACCAATCCGGTGGATTGTGACGCCGGGCCGCTCTCGGCGAGGGCGGAAGTAGATACGTGGCAGGACCCGGCGAGCGAGCATGGCGATGTCTACCCGAATGTCGCGGAAACGACTGTCTACCCTGGCCTGATGGGGTGTGAAGCGCTGTCGTGGACTCCCTCGCTGGCGGTCACACCTGAAACCACGCAGGCCGATGAAGGGTCGGGGTATGTGTTTACGCTGGATAATCCGCAGAGCGAAAGCGAGGAAACGCCCGCCACGCCGGAGCTCAGGGACGCGACGGTGACGTTGCCGGGGGGTGTTTCGATCTCACCCTCTGCGGCGAACGGTCTGCGCGCGTGTCAGGCCTATGGTCCGGAAGGGATCAATATCGGCGAAGGACAGTCCACGGTGCCGGGTAGCCCTGGCGCGGGGGAGGACATCGGGGACCCGGAAGCCACCGAACTCGGTGCGGGGCATCCCGGGGGCGACGGCAGCCCGTATGACGATGGGCTCTACCACACAGCGCCAGGGCATTGTCCGGCGGCTTCGACGATCGGGACCGTTGAAGTCTTGACGCCGCTGCTGCCCTCTCCGTTGCAGGGCCACGTGTATGTCGCGCAGCCCGGCTGCGGTGGTGCGGGGCAGGCTGGGTGTACTACAGAAGACGCGCAGAACGGGACGCTGTTCGGGGTCTATTTGGAAGTCGCGGGCTCTGGTGTGATCGTCAAGCTCGCCGGACAGGTCTCTGTTGACCCGTTGACGGGCCAGATCACGGCGCGGTTTGATGAAAATCCGCAGGTCCCGTTTAGCTCGCTGGTGCTGCGCTTCGACGGTGGGCCGGGCGCTCCGTTGGCCAATCCACAGACGTGTGGTCCGGCTGTTACGCGCGCGGATTTCTCGGCGTGGAGCGAACCGTTTACGCTGGACGCGCGCTCACAGCCCAGCTTCGAAGTGAGCGGCTGTGCAAGCGGCTCGTTCGCGCCGTCGTTTGTGGCGGGCACCGCCGATAGTACTGCGCGGGCGTTCAGCTCGTTTTCGCTCACGATCTCGCGTCACGACCGCGAAGGCGATCTTTCGGGTGTGCAAGTCACTACTCCGCCTGGGCTGCTGGGGGTGCTAGCCGGTGTGGCGCGCTGCGCTGAAGGGCAGGCGCAGACGGGGACCTGTCCGCAAGCGTCGCAGATTGGTGTGGTGCATGTCGCGGTCGGGCCGGGTTCGCGGCCGTTCTGGACCGAAGGGCGCGTCTATCTGACCGGCCCGTATGACGGTGCGCCGTTTGGGCTGTCGATCGTTGTGCCCGCGCAGGCCGGGCCGTTTGACCTCGGCGATGTGGTCGTGCGGGCCGCGATCACGGTCGACCCGACCAGCGGGCAGATCACCGTGACCTCTGGTGCGCTGCCGCAGATCATCGACGGGATCCTGCTACGCGTACGAACGGTCGATGTCGAAGTCAACCGTCCTGGGTTCATGTTCAATCCCGATAACTGCGAAGCCAAAACAGGTCAGCGGCGTTTTGGAAAGCGCCCAGGGCTCGGTCGAGCGGGTCTCTTCGCCGTTTCACGCTAGCGGCTGTAACAACATGCCGTTTGACCCGTCGATCTCGCTGAGCACCAGCGGGAAAACGTCGAGGATGGGCGGCGCGAGTCTGTACGTTGACATCACCGACCCGCCCGGCGACAACGTCGCTGGGAAAGTCAAGGTCTACCTCCCCAAGGCGCTGCCAGCGCGGCTCTCAACGCTACGCAAAGCGTGCCTGGCCGCGACCTTTGAAGCTAACCCCGCCGCCTGCCCGCCCGGGTCGGTCGTCGCCTACGGCCGCACGCACACCCCCGTCCTGACAAACGACCTAGAAGGCCCGGGGTATCTCGTCTCCCGCGGCAACCAGGCATTCCCCGAACTCGTATTCGTCCTCCAGGGCGAAGGCCTGCGAGTCGACCTGCACGGCGAAACGAACATCAAACACGGTATCGCCAGCTCCTCCTTCGCGAACATCCCCGACGTGCCCGTCGACTACTTCCAAGGAATCTTCCCGCAGGGACCGCACTCCGTACTCGCAGCCAACACAAACCTCTGCAAGACCAAACTCACAGCACCAAACAGATTCGTTGCATACAACGGCAAGACAATCGAACGCAGTACACCGATCAAAGTCACCGGCTGTACCAAAGCAAAAGCCAAGAAAAAACAGAAGACCAAGGACAGACAGCAAGGCGCGCGCCGCGCGAACGCACGCCATGACCACGGGGCCGCACGGCATGAGAGAGGGGCACGATGATCAGGCACAGACTCGCACAGGCCGCGGGAGCGCTCATGGCGACGGTGTTCGCCGTCGGGGTGTTGGGCGTCACGCCGGCGCTGGGCTCTGAACAGCTGGCGTTCATACCGGCCGCCTTTTCGCCGTTCGGACCGTCCGGGCCGGGCACCTTCTCGCACCCCGCCGGCGTCGCGGTCAACGAAAACACTGGCGAACTGTTCGTGACTGACGGCAACGCCACGGAGGCCGTGGACATCTTCGACGCGCAAACCGGTGCGCTGCTCGGTTCGATCACAGGCACCGGCAGCGAAACATTCGACTTCGGAGAAGAACCCGCGGGCGTCGCCATCGACCAGGCCGATGGCAGGCTCTACGTAAGCGACGTAGAGCACAATGTGGTGGACGAGTTCGAACGCACCGGTGCTGCCACCTACCGGTATGTCTGCCAGTTCAACGGCTGGTACGGCACGGGCGTACAGGGCTGCCACGCGAGCGGCGGAACGCCGGACACAAACGAAGAGTTCAAAGAACCACTTGGTGTCGCCGTGGACACACAGGGCGATCTCTACATCGCAAGCTATGGACCGGAAGGGGGTGCTGTCGATGAGTTCGACCAGACAGGCGAAGGCATCCAGCGGATCGCCGGATCAGAACACCCTACCCTACGCGGACATCCGGATGGCATAGTCGTGAGCGCAACGGGGGATATCTTTGTGGTCAACTACGAAAAGGGAAGAGAAATCGCAGAACTCCAGCGCAAAAGTCTTACCGGCCCAGTAGAAGGCGAAAGAGCGCTCGAGAGCGGCATTAAGGCTATTGCCGGCAATCTGGTTGACGGTGATCTTTATGTCGACGACGGCACAGAGGTCGAACGGTATGTACCTTCTGGTGCGGGGGGATTGCAGTTCGAAGACGAGTTTGGCGAGCGTGTGCTTGGACTATCGGAAGGACTCGCAGTTGATGCGGCGACGCACACAATCTACGTCTCGGACAGGGGGGATGACCAGGTCGAGGTCTACCAGGAAAAGCTCGTGACGCTGCCCGACATCCAGAGTGGCTGCAAAGCGAGCATGGTCAGCGCGCGGGGTCTGACGCTCGGAGGCGAACTGGATCCGCTTGGGCAGATCGGAGCGAGCTACACCTTCGAATACACACCATTGTTGGGTCTCGAACCTCCGCTATATGTTTCACAGACCCCGAGCAGCCCGGTGGCGGGGGGGTTGCAGGAAGTTAGCGCGACGCTCAACGGATTGGAACCTGGCACGCTCTACCATTGCCGCCTGAGTGCGAGCGACAGCGAAGCGGAAGCCGGCGGACTCGTCGCGCGCGGCCCCGATAGCACCGTAGAAACCCCTCCGCTTGCGCCGGCGGTCGGTGAAGCACCGGTGTTCGCCAGTCGGGTGACCAGCGAAAGCGCCGTGCTGGGCGGCGCGGTTAATCCCGGGTCGAGCACGATCGACCCGGACCGGCTTGTCACCACCTCCTACCACTTCGCGTACGGCACCCAGGCCGGGCGCTACACCACCGCGCTGCCGGAAGTCGTCGGAGTGGGCGTCGGCCTGGAAGCGATCCCGGTCGAGCAGGCAATCCCCGCCGGCGCGCTGCAGCCTGCCACCACCTACCACTTCGCGCTGATCGCGACCAACAGTGCGGGCACCGTCGTAGGCGAAGACCACACATTCACGACCCCCTCCGTTGGGGGCGCTCCCAGCGTGGCTCCGAGTGCGCAGACTGGCGCAGCTACCGGCGTTTCGACCAACGGCGCGACGCTCACGGGGACCCTGGACTCCGGGGCCGGGCCGCCGGCGTTGTATGAGTTCGAACTCGGACCGACCAGCGCGTACGGCACAGTGCTCTACGGCGGCGAAGCGGGCCCTGGCGGGGAACCCCAAAGCGTCTCGCTGGAGGCTCCCGGGCTGGCGCCCGGCGCGCTCTACCACTACCGCCTCTGCGCAACCAACACCAACGGCACCACCTGCGGAGCGGACGCGACGTTCACCACCGACGGACTGCCTGTTGCGATCATCGCGCCCGCCTCACCGAGCCTGATTGCGTTCGCAACGCCATCGTTCCCCAAGGAACTGTTGGGGGTCGTGACCGGCAACACGAAAAGCGGCAAAGCGCGCGCCAAGAAACATGCCACCCGCAAACAGCAGTTGGCCGACGCGCTGCGCAGCTGCCGGCGGCGGCCGCGCGCGCAGCGTTCCGCTTGCAAACGCGCCGTGCGGGAGCGCTTCGCGGCGCAGGCACATAGCGGTCATCTTCGAACGAAGCACCAGTAAAGTCATAACGAGACCGGCACTGCTCACCGCGCGAGTGAGGATACGTTGGGCAGTACTGAATGAGACAAGGAGCACGATCTATGAAGTCCACATACGGCAAGAAGACACTCTGCATGCTCGGAGTCATTCTTGCGCTGAGCGCAGCGATTGCAACGACGTCGGCAGCTGCTGAAATTCTGGTCTGGCATACGAGGACCGCCGCCGAAAAAGTCAAAGGCAACGAAGGCAAGCTACTCAAAAAAGGCGAATCAAAGGAAGCGGCATTCACCGCAGAATCAACCAAAACGATGGAAGCCATCAAAGGGGTATTCCATCAGGCGGGCCAGTCATACGGCTTCACATGTGCGAAAGGCTCGGGCAAAGGATCCGTGATTGGCGGCGAACCAGGCACCGCAAGTGTAAAAAGCTTGATCTTTTCGGAATGTCACCCCTGGGGTCTTGGGTCGAGCTGTGAAATAAAGCAGGCGCCGAGGCTGGAAAACGTCGAAGCCGAACTAACGCGCCTTGCGAGCGGTACTCTGAGTTTAGAGCTGAAGGGTATCAACACCGAAAAACAAAATAGCAACAAAGTCTTCGTCGAATTCAACAGCACCTGCATTTCTCCCAGTAAGTACAACATCTTGGGAACCCTTGGGGCTACGACCCCAGCGCGGGAAGAATTCGAACAGGCATTCGGGCTGACATTCCCGACTACGCCGCTGGAAAACACCAAACTCACCTGGTCTGGAGAACGGGTCGAAATCGAAGGCAAGATCACTATGACATTGGTGAACGGTGAAACGATCGCGATCTATTAGGCGCTAGACGTTCGCAGAAGCCCCGCCGATTCGCAGAAGCGAATGGCGTGTATCCGATTCGGGGCCGACGCGGCTCAGTCAGGGCCGCGTCGGCACTCGTACGTCCAGCGGTCATTCCACCGGCTCGCCCCGGGGTGCGCGCGACACTCGCCTGCGCGATCTCTGCCAGCGAGCCCTACCGCACCGCTCCCAGTCCGGTTGATCGCCGCCGCCGCTTCGCCGAGCGCGTCTGGGCCGTCGCGTAGCAGGTCGTGGTGGCTGTGGAGGATCAGGGGCTGCCGGGGGAAGGCACGTAGCATCGGGTCCTCGGCGGCGCCAGCGCGAGGTCGGCGCGCAGCAGCACCGTCAGGCCGTCTGCGACGACGTTCTACAGGCTGCCACGCCGCCAGCGGGCCCGCGTCGGCCGGGCGTGTGAGCCACGACGGCGCCGGCCTGCGCCGCCGCCGTTGGCGGCGAACGCGACCCCGCTATCCAGCTCGTGCAGCGAGTCGGGGCGCGTCCTGGCGGACGCGGGCCCGCGTCCGCAGGCAAAACTCGATGTAGCGCCGCAGAACGGAACCATGCCCCATCCCAAGCTTCGTTCACGGCCAGCGCCGCGTTCTCGCTCGGCGGGTTGCGGATCGAGTAGTCTTGTCCCGCCGGTCAAAATCCAAGGAACCAAATAAACAAGATTAGGTGCCGGTAGCCAATCTGGATGCGTTCAGTTATGCAGCAAAAGTCCCTAAATACAGCTCGGAGGGTTGACTCTAGCGGCGTTTCTGCGTCGCATCAGCCTCGGAAGGCAGGTGAAGAGTCTGGGACGCTTTCGTTGATCGAGGGCTTCATTCTCGCGCTGGTAATCGAGAAATCAAGCTATGCCTATGAGATACATCACCGGCTGCGGAAGTACGCGGATATCGTCTCGACGAGTCTTTCGAATATCTACGACGTGCTGAAACGCCTGGAAGAGGCCGGCTATGTCGCAGTAGCGGGCCAGAGTGGGGCGCGTGGCAAGCCGAGGATCAACTATCAGGCGACGGATGAGGGGATGGCGATCCATTTGGCTTGGATTGGCGACTTCCTTCGCGACCCAGAGCGCTGCACAGTCGTCCTCAGGCTGGCGTCGGCCAGCCTGCGCCAACCAGAGGCAAAGCTGAAGCTCATCGACAGCTTCGTGGAGGATGCTTCGCGCGAAGCGAGCCAGATCGCGATGCCCGAGCTTGACGATGAACTGGGGGACTTGTTCGTCGAGTTGCGCCGGCGTGTAGCAGATGCGACGCTGCAGTGGGCCGTATATGCACGAAGCCGAGTGAGCAAGCCAAAGGGGGTCGGATGAGCCTGCTCTCGGTCAAGCACGTGACCAAGCGGGACGGACGCGGACGGCTCGAGCGGCTGGTGCTGAAGGATGTCTCGCTGGAGATTGAGGCGGGCGAACTGGCCGCCGTGTGGGGGCTGCGACGTTCAGGGCGCACTACGCTCGTTCGGGTTGCCGCGGGCATCGAGCGCCCGGACGAGGGCACGGTGATGTTCGCCGGGCACGACCTGGCGCGGCATCGAGATGCGCTGCTGGGCAGCGAAATCGGCTGCACTCAACTGAACCTCTGGCCTAAACATGGCGAGTCTGTGCTCGAGCACGTGGCGGATGGTCTGTTGGCCGGCAAAATCTCTCGCTCTGAAGCGGCGCTGCGGGCACGGGAAGCGCTCGCTGATGTCGGGGCCGAAGAGTTCGCGGAGTTCGGTCTCCGCGAACTCGACGCGAGCGAGGTAGTTCGCGTAGCACTCGCTTGCGCATTGATTGGCGGGCCACGGCTACTGGTGGTCGACGAGCCGACCAATGGTGTCGACCTGATGCAGCGCGACCCAGTTCTCCGACTGCTGCGCAGCATCGCCAACCGCGGCGTAGCCGTGCTGATGACTACGGGTGATGGTGCCGCACTGGCAGGCGTCGACCGTGCGTTTACGCTGGATCGTGGCGAACTGCTCGGCGGCGCCGAGCAGCCGCTTGCGTCGGTGAGCCCGCTGCGACGCCGTGCCTCTCCGGCGGCTGTTAGGTCGAGCCGCGCGGGGTGAGCTGGGCGTGAGCGTGCTTGAGTTCCAGCAGGTGGCCAAGCACTACCGAGGTCCGAGCGAGGTGGTGCGCGCGATCGATGGTGTGAGCCTCAAGGTCGCTCCAGGGGAGATCGTCGCGTTGTTTGGTCCCAGTGGCTCCGGTAAGAGCACTCTGTTGATGCTGGCTGCCGGATTGCTGGCCCCCGATGCGGGAACGATTTGCGTTGGCGGCAGGGACATCGCGGGTATGTCAGACGGCGAGCTGACGGACTATCAGCGTCACGAGGTCGGGTTCATCTACCAGTCCTCGCATCTGATGAGCGGGGTTCCGGCGGTCGACAATGCTGCGATCAAGCTGCTCGCGGATCGAGTGCCGCGCAAGCAGGCCTCCAGGGCTGCTGTTCCGTGGCTCGAGCGCGTCGGCTTGGGTCGCCGACTGCACCATATGCCCGAGCAGCTATCTGGCGGTGAGCGTCAGCGGGTCGCAATCGCGCGAGCATTGGTCAACGGGCCGCGGCTGATTCTGGCCGACGAGCCTACTGGCAACCTCGATACCGAACGCGGGCGAGAAGTGCTTGCGTTGATGGCGGAACTTAGTCGCGAGCATGGGGCGGCGATCGTGCTCGCCACGCACGACCGGCAAGCTGCGGAAATCACCAACCGTCTCTACACGCTGCGCGATGGCAAGCTTCTATCTAACGCCGACGAAGCTTTGCTGGAGCAGCACGTCTCGCGCCTGTCCAAGGCAGCGGGCGGGTGAACAACGATGCGGTTCTCGACGTTGCTCTACTTCTACGCGCGCCGGCTGCGGACGCGACCTGCGCAGGAGCTGCTTGCGGGCGCAGGCGTCGCGCTCGGCGTCGCGCTCGTGTTCGCGGTGCAGGTGGCAAACGACAGCATTACCAGTTCCTCGCAAGAAATCGTTAGAACGATCGCGGGGCCCGCCACTCTGCAGGTGCGTGCTCGAGGTTCAAACGGCTTCGATGAAGCGTTGACCGAACGCGTTCGACACCTCCCAGGGGTGGCGCATGCCGCCGAGCTGCTCGAACTGCCAGCGACAATTGTCGGCCCTCAGTCGCGTCGCGTCGCGGTACAGCTCGCCAGCGCAACCCCAGCCCTGGGACAGCTCGATGGGCTTTCAAGCGAGGTCCCCCTGCAAGCCGCCGTCGAACCGGGCGTCATGCTTCCAAGCAGCACAGCGCGCGCACTTGGGCTGTCATTCACGCTTGGACACGCGATCGAAGGCCCCCCAATGCACGTCATCCTGGACTTCCGTGGCCGGGCAAACTCGGTTAAGGTCACGGCGATCCTTGGGAAGGAAACGGTCGGGGCGCTCGCCGACGCGCGCGCTGCAATCGCTCCGCTTTCGGTGATCCAGCGTCTAGCGGGCCTGCCTGGCCGGGTCACGCGCGTCTTGGTGCAGAGCGCGCCTGGACAAGAAAGCCGCGTACGCGCGGAGCTTGCCAAAGTAGCCGCGGGGCGACTGACGGTTGCGCCGGCCGATCAAGAAATCGCCCTGCTCTCGCAAGCGCTTCGTCCGAACGCAGAGGCAACCGCCTTTTTTGCCTTGATCAGCGGTCTCGTTGGGTTGTTGTTCGCATTCAATGCGATGCTGCTGACTGCGCCCGAGCGTAGGCGTACCATCGCCGACCTGCGCATCCAAGGGTGTGGGCGTGGACAGCTGGTGCAGATGATGCTTTTTCAAGCCCTGTGCCTCGGCGTGGCCGCTTCGCTCGTTGGCCTGCTGATCGGGGCGCTGCTCTCCCGCGGCGCATTCCACGAGTCACCCAACTACCTCGACGTGGCGTTTCCCCTGGGCTCTCAAACGGTCATCGGTCTGAGGCCCTTGATGATTTCCTTCATCGGCGGAATCTCAGCGACCTGCTTGGCCGCCGCCCCCCCCTTGCTGGACCTTCGTCGTAGTCGAGCTGTCGACGGTATCTACCTTGAGGGTGGAGAACCCGGTCACGCCCTCGATACGCGCTCACGGGTATTGATGTTTCTGGGCGGCGTAACCCTTGCGGCTGTGACGAGCAGTCTGCTGCTCATCGATCCTGGAGCTGCGCTGATTGCAACGATCGGTACAGGGGTCGGGATGTTGTTCGCAATACCGGCGATCTTTTTGACTGTCGTGAAGATGACAGAGTTGGTCGCCGCGCGTAACGCCAGACTGAACACGCTATTTATAGCCGCCCGTGCGCTGCGCGCCACAACGCTGCGCTCGCTTGCACTCGCCGCGACCGGAGCGATTGCCATTTTCGGCAGCGTAGTTGTGGAGGGGAGCCATCAAGATCTTCTGCATGGTCTGTACCGCGATTATGAACAGTACGTCGGCACCGCAGATGCATGGGTGGCAAACTACAACGACCACCTGGCTACGGTAGGCTTCCCGGCGCACAGTTTACGGAGGCGGATTGATTCTCTTCCGGGCGTCGCGGCGGTGCGCATCTATCAAGGCGGCTATCTGGACGTCAACGGTCAGCGTGTCTGGATTATCGCGCGCTCCCGAGAAGTCAGAGACATGATTCCTCCGAGCCAGATTGTCAGCGGTAACGAGATCCAAGCGACGGCACGACTCCGAGTCGGGGGTTGGATTACGGTCTCTCAGCAGCTCGCCGCCATGCTGCACACAAAACTTGGGGGCCAGGTCGTGCTGCCCACACCAACCGGTCAAAAGAGATACCAGATCGCCGCGATCACGACTAACCTGGGATGGAGCGGCGGTGCAATAGTACTGAATACCTCTGATTACCGAGCTGGATGGGCAAGCTCCGACGCGAGCGCCCTGGAAGTCGAGGTAGATCGCCGGAGCAGTCGGCAGCGCATAGCAACCGAGATCGCACAGATGCTAGGCCCGAATTCCGGCCTCCAGGTACAGACAAGCGCGCAGAGAGCCGCTGCCGCCGATGGCCTGGCGAGACAAGGCTTGGGTCGACTGAACCAAGTTGCCTTGCTGTTGGTAGTCGTCTCGGCATTGTCAATGGCGGCAGCTATGGGTGCCGCGCTCTGGCAACGTCGCCGTTCGCTCGCGTCTCTTCGCATCCAAAGTTTTAAGCCTCGCCAGCTGCGTTGGATACTCTTGTATGAGTCTGGGCTCGTGCTCGGCGTGAGCTGTCTGGTGGGTGCCATCGTGGGAATCTACGGCCATCTGCTGGCAGATCGCTACCTGCTTGTAGCGACGGGTTTCCCCGTCGCTCAATCATTGCAAGCACCTCGGGCAATTGGTGTCCTGGCGCTGGTGCTGTTCGCGGCGCTTGCGGTGCTAGCGATCCCCGGATATCTGGTCTCGAAGACCTCGCCGGCAATGGCACTAGACGCGCCGTAGTCTCGCTAGCACCGAATCGCGAACCTCGGCAGTAGCAACGCGCCGAGATTCGCGCCAACATGGTGGCATGAGATCTCAACGCGAACCCAGTCTGAGGCAGGTCGTTGGACTGCTCTTGGCAAATGTGAACTACTGGCTGACGGTAGCTCCCACGGCACGAGGCGAGTTGAAGCGTTGGCGCGATCGTGCTCATTCAATACCGGCCCCTGTGTTGAGGAATCAGGCTATGAAAAAGCTCTCAAGCGAGGGCCTGAACTCCGAAGGGGCCGCGATCTTTGCGCTCCTTGTTCTTAGAAAGAATAGGCCAAAATTGGTTCGTCTGATTGTGGCGTACCAGGTAATGTATGACTATCTCGATGGCGTGAACGAGGAGCCGGCATTTTCGACGCTACGGGACGGACTCCGCCTACACCACGCGCTCCTGAACACGCTGTGGCCCGACGTCAATCAAGCCGATTACTACGAACGCCATCTTGAACATGACGACGGTGATTATCTAGATGCTCTCGTTCATGCATGCCGTAACGCATTGAATGCACTGCCCGCCAAAACAGTTGTAAAGCCGACGCTGGCGATCGCTCTCAAGCGATGCAGCGAAGCACAGGCGCACAACCATGCTCGTGTTGCGGAAGGCGATAAGCAGTTGATCGACTGGTCGAGCAAACAGGCATCAGATGGCCGATACTTATGGTGGGAGCTATCTGCCGCAGGCGTGTCCTCGCTGGCGCTGCACGCGTTGCTCGCTGCCGCGGCGACGCCAGGAATGACCCGGGATGAGGCCCAGCTCATCGATGCCGTCTACTTCCCTGCGGTTTGCGCCATAAGCGCGCTTCTAGACAGCCTCATAGATATCGAGCGTGACCGCGATACAGCCAGCCACAGCTTTACTAGCCACTACACATCGAGCACACTGACAGCAAGACGATGTGCCGCAATCGTCACCGATGCCGAGTCACAGATCGACAGACTCCGGCAAGCACAACAGCATAAAATTCTCCTCACGGGCGTGCTTGGCTATTATCTTTCAGCCCGCGAGGCGCACACAGAATATGCCCGAGCGGTGATGAACAACGTTAAAAACGCTGTAAGCACCACAATCTGGCCTGTGCTCGTGGTCATGCGCATCCGCCGGTCTAAGGGTGTTGGTCTGTCGTCCCAGCGGAGTCACAAAATGGTGAGCGGATCAAATAAATTGAATTATTAGGGGACTTTCGCCGGGGCCGAATATTCGTGGCCTCTAGATCACGCAGAATATTCGTTCAGACGGATTATCGCCAATAGCGCTCAATGACGATATAAGGGTCGCGGCATGTATTCGAGCGGACGGGCAGACAGGCCGAGTGCCAATCTGAAACGGACTCGACGGCCAGGAATGGAGTGGGCGGTGAACAAGTCGCTGCCAGGCTGTCGAGGGCGCACCAGAGGAGGCACCCGTGTGGCGAGCAGAGGCTTGACGGTCCCGGGTGGCGCGGGCGTCTTGCGAGGCGCCGCCCGAGCCCACACTGGCACCGCACGTCCAGGTGCCAGTGGAGGAGAGGACGAGCAACCCAGGTCGACGGCAACATGGCAGCGTCGCGCTCGCCTGGATCGCTCGTCAGAGGATGGGCCGGGCGTCCGTGTGGCGTACCTGGCGCTGGATGCCCGGCCCATTCAACAAAGTCGTACTGCAAGCTCTCGGTTGGCCTGTCGAAAGAGTTTGGAAAAGCGTCGGTGCTGATTCTCACAATCGCACCGGCTGGCCAGCACCCGGGGTTGCCGTTTGCACTTCCGCGGGTGCTGGCCGCAAAGCTTGTTGTCGTGGCGAAGTCGAGAGCTGCGCCGAGTAGTTTGCAGCTGTGAATCGAGATAAATTATGGGAGGAACTGGGGTTACTGTATGTGTGTTCGACGGCTGAGTGTCCTACAGCTATGCGTGTGTTGCGTTTGCATTGCTTTTGCTGCCGGTTTGACCTCGTGGACGGGCGATGCGTTCGCGAGTGGGTCTGCCGTGGGGAATTCGGGGTCGTCCGATGGACTCGGCGAGCAACTCGTAACCCCATTGCTGGGCGCTGAAGGATTGGGTGCTGCTGAAGCTGTGCAGCGGAGTAGCCCGGCGGCGGTGAGCGCGCGTGAAGAATCGCAGACCAAGTATGAAGGCCTTGGTGCTACCGAATCAGCCGAAGTGGCTGCTCGTGTGTTTCCGGGCGAGATGGCGGAGCCCGCTGGTGGCCTACCGAGTTTGCCAGAAGGCGAGAGAGTTGTCGGGTACCCGTCCAATGATGCTGCGCAGGTGAGTCTTCCTGAAGGACGGCGTGGGCTGATCGAATCGTCCGGGCCGATCGCTGTGGAAAGCCCACACGGGCGGGTGCCGGTGAATCTAGGCATCGTTTCGGTCGGCGATGGTTTTGAACCGGCGACGCCGTTGGTTCCGGTGCGGATATCTAAAGGTCTAGCCGGTGGGGTTGTCTTGTTTGGGGCCGGAGTGTCTTTGACTGCTCTCGATGGTGCGGGCATGCCGGCAGTGGGGGAAGGGCAGGTTCGTGGTCCCGTGGTGTTTTACGGGGGAGCGAGCACTGGGCGGGACGTCGATATGGTTGTCAAGCCGACGACCTATGGGTTTAGCGAGAACGTGATCTTGCGTTCTAAGAACAGTCCCACCGAACTGGCTTTCCGTGTAGGGTTGCCTGAAGGCGCGAGTCTTGTGCAAGCCGAGAACGGCTCGGTGGTGAATGTCGTCAAGGAAAACTCTGTGATCGCAAGTATTCCAGCTCCGGCCGCGCAAGACGCATCCGGCGCAAGCGTGCCGGTTTCAACGCGCGTTGAAGGTAACCGTCTGCTACTCAGTCTGGGTGGTCAGTCGGGCTCCTACGAGTATCCGGTTATGGTTGACCCTGAAGTAGAGGATACATGGTTGTATAAGGAAAAAGGCCATACGACGAATTGGCATTTTGAAGCGTCGCCTGGTTCGTGTTGGTTTAAATCACGTGGGAACTCTCAGGAACCGTATCTCATTTTGCCCGTTACTGAAAGTCACACGGGTAGCGAATGGGGTGCCTTTGAGTATACAACGCAGGGCGAATCCTATATTACGACATTCAAGAGCGAAGAAGGCCGCGTGGTTGAGCAGGCTAGCCACTTGGAAGGCTTTACGGAGCTGGTGTCATCCAAAGGTACCATCGAAGAAAAAGCGGCATTGCCGGAACAAACAACACGTGGTAGTTACGACCACGAGATTTGCGTTGGGGCTTGCCAAGATAAATTGGGCTCCGGTAATTCTGCGGAGTTCTATTTCACGGCAACACACGCTGGAGAAGGACATACCGGTATACTCGAAATCAACAAAGCGTACGTGCGGGTATTCCAAAATAAAGGTCCCGAAATCGCGGTCGACACGACTCACGAAACGGTCGACGGGGGAAAGAAGAACGTATTCTATGGGTCGGGTGGTTGGCTTGGGCCGAACTCGGGTAGTGGTTTTGAACTTCACGCGAAGGACCCTGGCGTCGGTGTCAGCTACTATGCGATTCATGCGGGGTCCGGCACGGAAGTGTTCAGCGAAACCAATAATTATATCGAAAATAGTGAATGCACGGGTGGCGTTCAATGCTTCCCGGAAGTCAATAAGGGCTATGGGTATCTAAGCCAGCTGCCTGAAGGTGAAGTCGTGTTGGAAGCGACCGCCAAGGATGCTACTGGCTCCGAAGTACACCTTCCGAGCGAGAAACTGAAAGTTGACAAGGCGCCCCCGTATAACGTTACGCTTAGTGAACTTCCAAGCTCGCACGAACTTGTCGATGGGGAGCACGTGACGCTGAAAGCTAGTGCGACTGATGGCACGAGTCCCACTCCGAGTTCTGGTGTCGGCTCTATCGTGTTGGAGGTAGACGGCCAGCCCGTCGGTTCGGGTCAGGGCTATTGTTCACCTGGGCCGTGTACTGGACACGGTGAATGGACTATCAGCGGCGAAAACTACCCCGCGGGTGAACATACGCTGACGGTTGTGGCGACAGATAACGCTGGGAATGTGGCGACGAGCGAATACCATGTCGTGGTTCATCATCCTGAAGGTGTGGCGGTCGGGCCGGGTTCGGTTAATCCTGTTACGGGGGAGCTGAGCCTGAACGCCACTGACGTTTCGGTCAGTGTTCCAAATGGTGCTCTAACTGTCGCGCGCAGTTACCGTTCGCGGCATTTGGCTCAGGGCACGGAAGGTCCTCTTGGCCCCCAGTGGAGTTTGGCGCTTGGTGGAGAGCAGAGCCTCTATCGCGTGTCGGGCGGCATGGTGTTGACCGGTGAAGCGGGCGGCCAGCTAGTGTTTGAGAGTAAAGGCAGTGGTGAATTTGCGTCTCCGACTGGCGATGCGGGCCTTGTCTTGAGAGAAAAAACTACGGAAGGTAAGACGCTGTTCACGTTGAGTGAGAACGGTTCGGTGACGACCTTTCGAACTGCCTGCTGGGAGTAGTGGCGGGGTCTGGATGCCGTCGCGCAGCGAAGGACCGGACGGGACGAGCGCGACGTTGTATAAATACAAGATCAAGAATAGTGTGATCGAGCCGACAGAGGAGCTGGCACCCGTACCGGCTGGTGTGTCGTGCGGGAGCGAAATCTCCGAACTCAAAGAAGGCTGTCGCGCGCTGAAGTTCGAATACGACGAAGGCGCGACGACTGCCAAAGGCGAAAGGGAAAGCGAATGGGGAGAATTCGCCGGCCATCTGTCACGGGTCAAGTACATCGCATGGAACGCAAGCAAAACCAAAGAGGAACCCGTTGTCGCCGAATACGAATACGACAAGCAAGGCCGTCTGAGGGCGGAGTGGAATCCCGAAATCAAACCATCGAAGCTTAAGACCAAGTATGGGTATGATGGCGAAGGGCATGTCACGGCCCTCAGCGCACCTGGGCGCGAGCCTGAGCTTTTGGAGCAGGGCACGATCCCGAACGACGCGAGCCCGGGCCGGCTGCTGGCCGTCGCGGTACCGGCAGCGCACACTGCGCTTGGCAACGGGGAAGCACCGGTGAGTACCGAAGCACCGACGCTTTCGAGTACGACACCGAAAGTCGGGGTGAAGATCAGCGTCAACCTGACCAGCGAAAAAATACCTGGCAAGTGGAGCGCCAGCCCGCTGGCGTTCATCTACCAGTGGGAGGACTGCAACAGCTCTGGCAAAGAATGCTCGCCGATCGCTGGGGCGGTCAACGAGGCGTACTATCCGGTTTCCGGCGATGAAGGCCATGAGCTGGTAGCGCAGGTGGCCGCGCTGAACGCGACTGGTGCGAGCACGGTGTCCACGGCGGCGACTTCGACCGTAGCCTCAGGTACACCGAACAGCCCACTGCCCGAACCGCCGGAAGTCGGCTCCGATGCAGTCACGACGCTCGAGTACGGAGTCGCGGTGTCCGGTAGCGGCGCGCCGTACGAACTTGGCTCTTCCAAGACGGCCGAATGGGGTCAGAGCGATGACCCCAGCGAGGCGATGGCCGTCTTCCCCGCCGACAGAGTGATGGGCTGGCCAGCCAAAGAATACAAGCATGAGACTGTGTACTACCTGGATGGCAAGGACCGCATAGTGGACATCGCATCCGCGACGGGCGGGGTTTCCACGGCTGAATACAACCAGTACAACGATATCACCCGTACACTCAGTCCTGATAACCGCGCCGCGGCGCTCGCAGAAGGCAGCAAATCGGCGGAAGTCGCTAAAGCTTTGGACAGCGAGAGCCGGTACAACGGTGAAACTAAAGAAGAACAAGAAAAAGAAGGAAAAGAAGTTAGCGAAAAACTCAAACCTGCTATAGAGCCGGGTACCGAGATCCTGAGTAGCCTCGGCCCGCAACATACGGTCAAGCTCGCGGTCGGTAAAGAAGGCAAAGCTAACGAAGAAGTGCCGGCCCGTGAGCACACAAGCTACTTTTACAATGAAGGCGCCCCATCAGAAGACGGCCCCTATGACCTCGTGACCAAGACGATCGACAGCGCCGAAACAGCAAGCAAAGAAGAATTCGATAAGCGGACCACTACGACGTCCTATAGCGGCCAAGAAGGCCTGGGGTGGAAGCTGCGTAAGCCGACGTCGGTCACGACAGACCCTGAAGGACTCAACCTCGTACACACTACGCTCTATAATGCCAGCACCGGAAGCGTTATCGAAACACGTATGCCAGCGGCAGGCAAAGGCAGCTCCCCCGGCTACCTGTCGACCTTCGGCAAAAAAGGCAGCGGGCACAGCGAATTCCAGTTTCCGGTCGGAGTAGTGGGAGGTTCGGGCGGCGACGTCTGGGTAGGAGACCAGGTAAGTGACAGGGTACAAGAGTTTAGCTCGGGCCATGAATATATCCGCCAGTTCGGAAAAAACGGGACTACGGGCGCGGAAGAATTCAAGGAACCCGAAGGAGTAGCGACGAACGCCGCCGGTGACGTCTATGTCGTGGACTCGGACAACAGCCGGGTACAGGAGTTCAGTCCCGAAGGGCAATTCATCCGTATGTTCGGCTTCGGTGTGAGCAATGGCGAAAGCAAAGCCGAGGTCTGCACGAGCAGCTGTCATGACGGTATCGCGGGCTCCGGTGAAGGACAATTCAAAACACCAGCCGGTATCACCATCGACTCGAGTGGCAATGTATGGGTAGCTGACGCCGGGAATAACCGCGTCGAGCAGTTCAGCGAAACGGGTACGTATCTCAAGAAGTTCGGGTCTGAAGGCACCGGAGAATCCGAGTTCAAACACCCGACCGGCATCACCATCTCCGGTGGAAACCTGTATGTAGTAGATGAAGGTAATAGTCGTGTCGAGGAGTTCTCGACCGCCAGCAGCGATGCAGAGCTTGGCCACTTCGGCAAAAGCGGATCAGGTAACGGCGAATTCAGCTCGCCGAGCTGGATCGCGACCGATCCGATAAGCGGTGACCTCTACGTAGTCGACTGGGGTCACGACCGCGTAGAGCAGTTCACTACTTCCGGGAGTTTCGTAGCAGCGTTCGGCTCAAAAGGCGCCGGTCCGGGAGAGCTGGAATTCCCCAAGGGAGTCTCAGTGGACAGCTACGGCGACATCTACGTCGTAGACCGTGGTGGCTACGACGTAGAGGAGTGGGTGCCCGCAGCCGCCGGCAACGAAGGCGCGCACGACACCGAGACGATCTATTACACAGCCAAAGAAGAAGCATCCGTCACGACATGCCGCAACCACCCACAATGGGCAGGACTACCGTGTCAGAGCACACCCGCAGCACAACCCGGTACGAGTGGTCTACCGGAACTGCCAGTAAAGACAGTCACCTATAACATTTGGGATGAGCCAGAAACGAGTACTGAAACCGTCGGAACGACCAAACGTACCACGACCGACACCTACGACGAAGCCGGCCGCCTGAAAACCACGACCATCAACTCCACCGTCGGCGAACCGGTGGCTGCCGTCACCGACGAATACAACAAAGAAACCGGAGCGCTCGAAAAGCAGTGCGCCAACGAAGGTAAAGCGTGCACCGAAGGAACACCTGAGACGATCACGAGTGTTTCTAATAAGCTGGGTGAGCTTGAAAGCTACACCGACGCCGGCAGCGCCAAAACGACCTACGAATACGACATCGACGGGCGCACTACTAAAGTCACGGGCGAAAAGGGAACCGAAAGCTACACTTACAACGAAACAAACGGCCTACCAAAAGAACTCGCGATCGAATACACCACCGGCAAAACCATGATATTCACCGGGACATACGACCCCGAAGGGAATATGCTGACGGAGGGCTACCCCAACGCGATGACCGCAAAATACACCTACAACGCGGTAGGCAAGCCCGTCGGCCTTGAATACATCAAGGAAAAAAATTGTGCCAAAAAATGTCCCGAAGCATGGTTTACCGATAGCGTTACACCATCGATTCACGGACAATGGATCGAACAGACAAGCACACTATCCGGGCAGGTATACGCCTACGACGACGCCGGACGACTCACCGAAGTCCAAAACACACCAGCAGGCAAAGGCTGCACCGTACACCTATACACCTACGACGAAGATACCAACCGCACAAGCCTCACTACCCGCCCGCCCGGCAGCGAAGGTAAATGCGCGACCGAAGGCGGAGAAACCCAACGCTACACCTACGACACAGCCGACAGACTCACCGAGCCCGGCATCACCTACAACACTTTTGGCGACATCACCACGCTTCCCGCGCAGAACGGCGAAGACCCCGAACTGACCAGCACCTACTACACCGACAACCAGGTCGCCAGCCAGAAACAAAACAAACAGACGATCACCTACACCCTCGACCCCGCCGGACGAACCCTAGAAGCCGACGCAACCGGCGAACCCTCAAACGCCAACATCCTCTCCCACTACGGCAACCCCGGCAACACCCCCCAATGGGTCATCAACACCGCGACAAAAGTCTGGCAGCGCAACATCCCAGGCATCAATGGTAGCCTTACAGCCATCCAAGACAACGGCGCAAACCCAGTACTCGAGCTGTCCAACCTGCACGGCGACATCATCGCCACAGCAGCCATGTCCGAAACCAACACCGAACTCCTCACGAAAACAGACACCAGCGAGTTCGGGGTTCCGACCACAAGCAACCCCGAAAAGTATGCCTGGCTCGGCTCGATGGGACTACCTACCGAACTACCGTCCGGCGTCATCACGATGGGCGTCCGCTCCTACGTACCACAGCTCGGCCGCTTCCTACAACCCGACCCCATCCCAGGCGGCTCCGCCAACGCCTACACCTACACCTACGGGGACCCCGTCAACACCACAGACCCAACAGGCGCATACGTCCAAGGCGACCTCACCGCCATCAACGACCTCCAAAACGACGAAGCGGTCGAACGCGAAAACGCCCGCATAGCCGCCCGCGAAGCCGCCGAACGCGCAGCCCGCGAAGCAGCCGAACAAGCCGCCGCAGAAGCCGAAATCGAGGCAGCCCTCACCGCCGGCCCACAGTACGAAGAAGAATGGGGCGAAGAATGGGAAGAATGGTCAGAAGAAGGCGGAGAAGAATACGCAAGCTACCGTCCTGCCGGAAAAGCTGGCAATGAGGAAGTGCAGGTGGAAGAGGGGCTGTTGTATGAACCCTTCAGTGGTGAAACGGCTAAGAGTACGTCGCGCGACTTAGGCACCAAAAGCGGCATGAGCCCGATTTGCACACAAAACGCGTACAATACGCTGAGCGCAGAAGTTGTCAGCCAGCCATTCAAACCAATATGCAGTACAGATACTGGTTTCCTAGGATGGCTGAAAAAGACTGCTAGGGGCTTTGCGCACGACCTCGCGCTCGGAGCAAAGCAAGCGTGGACGAGCTTCAGCGGAGCAATGAGACTCAACGATCCGCAGTTTACACCTACAAAAGACTTCGTGTGCAAGGTTGGTGGGTCTGTGCTTGCAATAAGTGGTGCCTTCACAGAGGGCAGCGGCTGGCTCCTTAGCCTGGATCCACCGCGCGGCTGCCTGGTGGGGGGTGATTGGTGCTGTTGGTGTGGGTTTGGGGGGCCTTGTTGGTGTTTTGTCGGCGTGAGGAGCGGCGGGCGTCTTCTCGGGGGACTTGGGGGGTGTGTTTTCGGGTGGCGCTGAGCGCGCCGTGTCGACGTGTTGCTTGGCTGGTCGTCGGTCGTGGTGTTTTGCGCGCTCAGGTGAGTTCTGGTAGCCCGCGGATGCGGGCGAGCGCTCTGGTGAAGTCGTGTTGCCACGGCCAGCGAGCGGGAAGGTGAAGCGTCCACTGGCGGCCCGTGCGGGTCAGGCGGCCTGGTATCCGAAGCAGCCGGCGGCGCATGGTGCGCGCGACGCGCACGGTCTCGCTCGACAGTCCGATCGCCGTGGTCCAGCGCAGCAGGTTGTGCGCGATGGCGGCGATCACTGTCCAGGCGCTGTTGGCGTTGAACTGGCCGGAGGGGAAGTGCGCGAGCGCCTGGTCTTTGAGGTCGCGGATCGTGAGCTCGACGACGGCGTGCTGGCGGTGCTCGGCCTCCACGACCTCCAATGCCTCGGTGCGGTTGGTGATGAGGGGGAAATACCGCCAGTCCGGCCACAGCTCTGCTTGCGGCCCGATGAGCCGGGTGCGACGGACGATCAGCCGTCGTCCGTGAGCGGTCGTCTCAGCGATCTGCGCTTCGCCGTCCTTGGGGTAGTCCTCCAGGGGCTGCCACGCCTTCTCGGGGATCTGCTTGATGGCGTCGGGAACCCAGAACTGCAGGCGCACACTGATCGAATAGGACCACCCGGCGCTCTGAAGCCTTGCGATCAGCTTGCTGTTCCAGAACCCCGAGTCGGCCCGCAGGAGCTTCTCGCCGCTCGCGCCTGCCCGCGCCATGCGGGCGATCAGCTCCTCGGTGAAGCGAACGACACCGCGCTGGGTGTTCGCCTGCCCCTTGCGCAACCGAACGTGCAGAACCTCACCGGTCCCGGCCCTGGAGGCGAGCAGCGGGTGGTATCCGCGCTGTTTGGTGTACCCAAAACCGACACCCTCCTTCTTGTAGCCGTAGGCCTGGCCGATAAAGCTGTCCACGTCAACGATCAGCCGCTCGGCGCCCGGGCCAGCGCCTGCCCGCCACGCGCGCACCAGCGCCTGATCGAGTACTCGGTCGAGCTGGCGCACATGTCCGAAAGTAAACGCCCGCAAAAACGTTCCGAGTGTCGAGGGCGCCGGTAGCCAGCCACCCAACAATCGACGCGTGCGACCGGCCCGCAGCACATCACAATCATCGATCGAGTCAGCGCCGAGCAGCATCGCGAACACGAGCGCCATCACCTTGCGGCCCGGATTCGCAGCGCCCGGCAGATCACGCCGAAGCGCCACGAACCGCCCCACGAGAGCCTCGATCCCAAGCCGCCCCGCGAGCGTCGCAACGAGCGCGATCCCCGCATCAGAAACCAGCCGCTCATCATCAAAAACGACCCGCACACCGTCCAGTCCGACCCGCTCGTCATCCTGCACCATACGAGTGACCTCCTGATCCCGGGCCGCGACAGCCGCAATCTGTCGCTACCAAGCCCGATTCAGGAGGTCATTCAACACCCCAACCCGGACAACACCGGTGGATCCAGGCTTAGAGCCACGATGGCGGGCGCTGGCGTGACAGGGGCCGTTACGTGCTAATAGACATCAGCGGTGGCTAGTGAAGTTGAAGAGGACTTGGCCTAAAGTGTGGAGCTTCGCTTTTCGGCTTCTCGTTGCTCTACTTGGGCTCACGCTTGTCTTCGGCGCCTCCCGGGCGCTCAAGCTAGCACTGGCCATCGCTCTGTGTCTGATAGTTGCTGCGGACGGCTACCAGCGTCTGCGTCGCCAGTGACAGCTCATGACAACAACAACAGATCGGGCAAGGGCTAGGGAAATAGAATCTATCCAGGATGGCGTGGTTCGAAGAAGAGCCACGAAGAAGCGCTAGGGCTTTGGGTTTCAAGTCGCCGACAACCCACGACGCGGGCTGTGTTGCGTTCGGCGCTGGCCTCAACTTCGCGCTGAAGGACTCTCCATTCGGGGTCTCCAACAGTGCTGGAGTGGTAGCTGCCATCGGATGTGCAGCGCTTTTTAACTACTGAGGAGTACGTGATTGCGTGATGAACAAAGACGCCTCGTTCTGGGTTAGACCTGTAGCCTGCGCAGCCAGTGTTACGGCGGCAGTCATTGCGGGTGATTTCATTCGAGAAGGGTCGATATCTTACGCTCATGCAGCTGGTCTCGTGCTCGCTACCGTAGTCATCGTGTGTTTCCTGTGGGGAGGCGCGGCACTCTGGCAGAAAGCAAAGAGTTGATCGCGGTCGAGATGTGAAGTGCCCTGGAGCCTTGGAGACCCTGGTGTCCCCCGGCCTTGTGAGGGGATAGGCGATAGACGAGGGAAGGCCGTATCCACCTGGGGTACGTGCGTGGCCTGTGCGCCGGGCCCGATGTGGTTCGCTGGTGGCCCCCTCGCCTAGGGTCGCCGGCGTTGCTCGCCGCGTGTCGTGAATACTGTGCTTGCTCGCACCTGGCTCTCGGCGGCGAGTCGCCGCAGCAGCGGGCGCAATGCCTGCGCTCGCGCTGTCGGCACAAGCTCACTGCCGCGGCCAAACTCGCCACCGCCGCCACCGCCTGGCCCCCCGTCGGCGGGTCGCATCCACGGGTTCGCCCCCGGCGTCCGTGCGACGCTCGCGCGCGCGATCTGCGCCAGCGAGCACCACTGGACTTCCCCGAGCCGGTCGATCGCGGCCGCCGCCTCGCCGAGCGCGTCGGGGCCGTCGCGCAGCAGGTCGTGGTGGCCGTAGAGGATCAGCGGCTGGCCGAGGAACGCGCGTAGTACCAGGTCCTCGCGCGGCGCCAGCGCCAGGTCGGCGCGCAGCAATACCGTCAGATCGTCCGCGACGACGTCCACCGGCCGCCACGCCGCCAGCGGGCCCGCGTCGGCCGGGCGTGTGAGCCACGGCAGCGCCGGCGAGGTCACCGCCCACGGGTACGGGCGCGTGGTGCACAGCGCCTGAAAGCCGCACACCGCCAGCGCGCGCGCCATCGGTTCGCTGACACGCTCGTGCGGGGGCACCATCACCCGGTCGACCGCCACCCCCGTACGCCGCTCGAACGCTGCGACCCGTCGCAGTGCCTGTGTGCCGAGCGCGACGCCCTCGGCGACCGTCGTGGGGCGGCCCAGCTCCGGGCCGTCGTGTTCGTTGCCGTGCACGCACACCGACAGGTTTCCTGTGTTCTCGCGAAACAGTGCCGCCACCCGCGGGTGCGCATACCAGCCATCGAGCGGTACCATCGCGATCGACAGGTGGTACCCGTGTGCGCGCGCGTGCGCCAGCAGTTCCGGGAAGCGCAGGTGACCGTAGCTCGGCCAGTGCAGGTTCGGGTCGTCGATCAGGAACGCGGCGTGCGGTACCGCCTGGGAGCCGGTCCTCGGGGCGAGGTTGCGCAGGAACTGCTCGAGCGCCAGCAGCGCCAGGCAGCGCCCCGGCGCCAACCGTTCGCGCAGCGCCTCCCCGTCGGCCAGCTCGGCGGGCGCGCAGCCGACGTGGTGCAGCGGCGTCGCGGCATGCCCCGCCAGCAGCCAGGCGGGACGACCGTTGAACTCGGCCAACACCTCGCCGTCCGTGGCACTCACCGTCTCCTGCGACAGCGCAACAGCGTGCTTGTCGCTCAGCCGCGCATCGTGCAGCGGACGGTCCAGTGCCGCCGCGCTCGCCAGCGTGACTGCGCCAGGCGCGGTCTGCTCCCCGGTCTCCGTGCCGTGGACGACGACACCGGGCAGTCCGGCCGCGGCGAGCGCCGCGCCGCTGTCGGCAGCGAACACAATCGCGCCATCCAGCTCGTGCAGCGCGTCGGGGTTACGCGCCTGGAAGTCGACGGGATGGGCCTGCTCTAGCGCCGACCACAGCCTGGTTCGGCGCTCGTGCTCGGCGGCTGGGAACACTCCGATACGAAGCCGTGCGTCAGTCATCTGGGTCGCCGTCGCAGGGTACTGCGACGCGGGTCGCTCCGTGCATCGCTCCGTTTGGTCGCCCGGCGGGTCGCGCTCGGCGGGTCGCGCTCGGCCTTGGCCGCTCAGAACAGCTTGATGCTCGCGCTCGAGAACGTCGCCGTGCTGGCCGTGTTGCCGAACACGTCCTTGAGCGACGCATTCAGCGTGCCGGTCACGACCCCCGGGCCGCCCGCTTTCAGGTCTTTGCTGAGGTCGCTGACTTTGGTGACCGTCAGCGTGACGTTCGTCCCGCTGACCGCCGTGCTCGCCGTCACGACCGGCGCGGCGCCGCCGTTTTTGGCGTAGCGCGTCGTGGTGCTGTCGCCGGTGCTCCACGGCGTGCCCGAACCGATACCGCTGACTGCGACCGTGCTCGATCCGCTCGTGCCGCCCGCGTAGGTGAGCGTCACGCTGCCCGGCACGCTCGACGCCGCGATCGGGTTGCTGAAGGTCAGCGTCAGCGCGTCCCCGACCTGCGGCAGGCCGGCGGTGCTGCCCGGCGTCGTGTCGGCGATCGCCGTCAGCGTCGGTTTGGTTTTGTTCACCTCGACCGTGGTCGACAGCGAGGCGGTGTTGCCGACCCGGTCGGTGCCCGTCAGCGTGTACAGGTAGCAGCCTTCGGCGAGCCCGCTCTGGGTCGGGTTACCGGTGATCGTCGCCGGTGTGCCGTAGCTGCCGCAGGCGCCATTGGAGAGCTTGCCCGTCGCCCGGGTCAGCACCGAGGAGAGCACACCCGAGCCGGTGTCGGCGTTGTAGTCGGTGCGCGTCCCAATCGCGAAGCTGCCCGTGTTGTTGTAGCTCGTCGAACCCGCCGCCGTGGCGGTCGCCCCGTTCACGGCCAGCGCGCCGCCCGTCGGCGGGGTGTTATCGAGGATCAGCGCGTAGTTCGCGGTGGCCGAGCTTGCGCCGGCGTGGCTGGTCGCGTAGACCGTCGGCCCGCTCGGTGGCTGGACCGCCGAGGTGCCGAACGTGTAGGCCATCTGCCCGCCGTTCTGCGTGCCGCTGAACCCGTACGCGTTCAGCGAGCCGAACGTGTAGCCGGCGATACCCGTCACCGAGTCGCTCGAGGACGCCAGCAGCGAGAACGCGCCGCCCGCCGTCGGGCTGAAGTACAGCGCATTGGTCGAACTCTTGTAGTAGGTGTTCGCCGACAAACCGCTGAAGCTCAGCGACGGCGTTGTCGGCGTGCTCGTGTCCACCAGCACCGTCGTGCCGACACTGGCCGTGTTGCCCACGTTGTCGACGCCGGTGAGCGTGTAGCGGTAGCAGCCCACCGGCTCGCTCTGGGAGGGGCTGCCCGTGACGATCGTCGGCGCGCCGAAGCTGGCACAAACATTTCCGGACAGCGGCGCCGAGGCGACCGTCAGCGTGCTCGAGCGCAACCCCGACTGGCTCGCCGACTGCGCCTCGCTGTATTCGCTGCGCGCGATCGCAAAGCTGCCCGTGGTGTTGTAGCTCGAGGTCCCCGCGGCGTTGGCCGCGGTGCCGTTGACTGTCAGTGCGCCGCCGCTCGGCGGCGTCGTGTCGGGCACCACTTCAAAGCTCGCGCTCGAACTGAGGCCCGCGGCGTTGGTCGCCGTGACGCTCTGCGCACCGGATGCGCTGGCGCCCGCGCCCGACCAGCTGTAGGTGCTCTGGTAGGGCGTTTCGGTAAGCGTGCCGCCGCCGCCGCCGAAGCCGCTCAGCGCTGGGAAGACGACCTGCTTGATCGGCGACAGCGGATCGGTCGTGGTCGCGCTGACGGTGAAGCTGCCCGAGTTGCCGCTCTGCGGGTCGGTGTAGACCGTGTTGCCGGCGATCGCCGTCTCGCCGCTTGGCTGTGAAAGCGTCAGTTCGGGCTTGGACGGCGGCCCCTGGGTGACTGTGAGCACCTGCGTCGTCCTCGCCACCGCGCCCGTGCTGTCCGTCGTCTGCAGGCCGACCACGTACGTGCCCGGTTCGTCGAACGCATGGCTCAGCGTCGGGCTCGACCCCGTGTCCGTTTCGTACTTGCCGCCGCCGTTCAGGTCCCACTTGTAGTCGGTGATCGTGCCGGCGCCGTCGGTCGAGCCCGCGGCGCTCAGCGTCACCCTCTGGCCCGTCACCGCCGGCGACGGGTTGATCGTCAACGAGGGCGCCAGCGCGGTGTCCACGTCGCTTGAGTGATAGTGCTCGAAGATCGTCGTCGCAGCCAGCGGCTGGTCGTAGATCGCCAGTTCGTCAAGCTCGCCCGCGCCGAACAGCGAGCTGCCGTCGCGCGACATCAAATACAACGTCGAGTTGGCGAAGTCGCCCTGGCCGGTGCCGGCGCTTTCCTGCTGGAAGCTGACCGCCTGGCCGTCGACGTAGGGGGTGATCTCCTTGCTCGCTTCCGCGGCCGTGTTGATCACGATCGCGTAGTGGTGCCACGCACCGGCGCTGGGCCGCGCGAAGAAGATCGAGTTGCGGTCGGCGTCGCTGCCGATGCCGATCCCGAACGTGCCGCCGTTCTGGCTGGCGTTGGGGTCGACCAGGAAGCCGCCCGGGTTTTCGTTGAAGTTCGGGGTGAACTCCATCGCCAGCGCGTCGTTGTTGGCGTACTGGTTCCATTTCAGCCAGAATTCGACCGTCAGCTGGCCGGTGCCCGAGAGGTTGAGCGGGATCGCGCCCGAGTCGCTGGAGCCGTTGAAGCCGACCGCCGTGCCCTTTTCGATCGCGCCCGGCAGGCCGAACGTGCCGCCGGTGATCGTGCCGTTGCTCGTGCCCTTGCTGTCGAGGATCGTCGGCCCCTGGGCTTCGTCGAGCTTGTAGTAGTCGATCAGGCCCGGCGTGCTCTGCACCGCTTCTGCGTAGCCGGTGGCCGACTGTTCGAGCACGTTGACCTGGATCGTCGCCTGCGTGCTGAGACCTTCGTTGTCGGTCACTTCGACGCCGACCGTGTGCGTGCCCGGCGTCGAGAAGCTGGTCGTGACCGTCGGCGTCGTGCCGGTGTTGGTTTCGTACTTGCCCGCTTCGCCACCGAGGTCCCACTTGTAGTCGACGATCGTGCCCTGGTCGGTCGATTCGCTCGCATTCAGCGTCACCGTCTGGCCCGCCACCGCGGGGTTCGGCGAGGCCTTCAGCTTGGCGACCGGCGGCAGGTTGCCGACGGTCAGTGTGTGCGTGACGTCGGCGCTCGCGCCCTTGCTGTCGATCACGCGCAGGCCGATGTTCTCGGTGCCCGCGGTCGCGAAGCTCGTTTTCAGTTCGGGGCTCGTCGTGTCGGTTTCGTACTTGCCGTTGCCGTTCAGTTCCCACTGGTATTCGACGATCTTCCCTTCGGGCGCACTCGAGCCCGACGCGTTGAGCGTCACGCTCTGACCCGGACGGACCGGGTTGGCGGAGATCGTGAAGGCCGCGGTCGGCGCCTCGGCCGTCCCGTAGGAGTTGAAGTGTTCGAAGACCGTCGCCGCGCTCAGCGGTTCGTCGTAGATCGCCAGCTGGTCGAGCTCGCCGGCGCCGAACAGCGAGCTGCCGTCACGCGACATCAGGTACAGCGTCGAGTTGGCGAACGCGCCCTGGCCGGTGTCGGCGCCTTCCTGCTGGAAGCTGACCGGCTGACCGTCGACGTAGGGGGTGATCTCCTTGCTCGCTTCTGCGGCCGTGTTGATCGCGATCGCGTAGTGGTGCCACACGCCGGCGCTCGGGCGGGCGAAGAAGATGCTGTTGCGATCCGAGCCGCTGCCGATCCCGATCCCGAACGTCCCGCCGAACTGGCCCGCGTTGGGGTCGACCAGGAAGCCGCCCGGGTTTTCGTTGAAGTTCGGGGTGAACTCCATCGCCAGCGAGTCATTGTTCGCGTACTGGTTCCATTTCAGCCAGAATTCGACCGTCAGCTGGCTCGTGCCGGACAGGTTCATCGGGATCGCGCCCGAGTCGCTGGAGCCGTTGAAGCCGATCGCGGTCGTCGGGTCTTCCTGTACCGCGCCGGGCAGGCCGAACGAGCCGCCCGCGATCGTGCCGTTGCTCGAACCCTTGCTGTCGAAGATCGTCGGTCCGGCCGCCTCGCCGAGCTTGTAGTAGTGGATCAGGCCGGGGGTGCCTTCGACGGCTTCCTCGTGGCTGGTGACGCCGTGCGCGAGCACGGTGATCGGGACAGTCGCGGTGCTCGTGAGACCTTCGCTGTCGGTCAACTGCACGCCGACGGTATGCAGACCGACCGTCTGGAAGGAGGTGCTCACGCCCGGCGTAGTACCGGTGTCGGTTTCGTATTTGCCGCTGCCCGTCAGATCCCACTTGTAGTCGGTGATCGTGCCCTGGTCGGTCGATTCGCTCGCGCTGACATTGACCGTCTGGCCGGTGAGCGCGGTGCTCGGCGAGGCCTTCAGCTTGGCGCTCGGCGGGAAGCTGCCGACCGAGATCTGTTCGCGCACTTCATCGACCGCGCCGTCGCTGTCGGTGACCTGCAGGCCGACCGTGTAGGTGCCGGCGCTCGCGAAGCTCGTCGTGACCGTCGGGCTGGCGCCGGTGTTGGTTTCGTATTTGCCGCTGCCCGTCAGATCCCACTTGTAGTCGGTGATCGTGCCGTCGGCGTAGTGCGAGGCCGACCCGTTCAGCGTCACCGTCTGGCCGGCGCGCGGCGGGTTCGGCGAGGCGCTGAACGCCGCCACCGGGCGCGGCTCGGGGCCGTTTGAGTCGAAGTGTTCCTGGATCGTCGACGCGCCCAGTTCGCCGCCGTAGATCGCCAGGTCGTCGAGCGAGCCGCTGCCGAACAGCGCTTTGGCGTCGCGCGAGAACAGGTACAGCGTCGAGTTCGCGAAAGTCGCACCGGTGCCGCTGGTTTCCTTCTGGTAGCTGACCGGCTGGCCGTCGACGTACGGCGTGATCTCGGTCGCGGCCGGCGCGCCCGGGTTGAGTACGAGCGCGTAGTGATGCCACACGCCCGCGCTCGGACGCGCGAAGTAGACCGTGTTGCGCGTGGTGCCGATGCCCATGCCGACCGCGAACGTGCCGCCGTACTGGCCGGCGTCGGGGTCGACGATGAAGCCGCCCGAGTTTTCGTTGTAGTTCGGGGTGAACTCCATCGCCAGCGCGTCGTTGTTGCCGTAGGCGTTCCACTTCAGCCAGAATTCGACCGTGATCGCGCTCTGGGTTGACAGGTTGAGCGGGATTTCGCCGAACGAGCCCGCCACACCCTCGAACGGGTCGCCGTCGCCGGGGAAGCTCACGGCGGTGTCGGAGTCGCCGTTGACCGCGCCGGGCACGCCGAAGGTCGCGCCGCCGGTCGTGCCGTTGGAGCTGCCCCTGCTGTCGGCGATCGCGGGGCCCGTGGCTTCGTTCAGTTGGTAGAAGTGCAGCAGGTTCGGGGTCGCCGTGATCGCGTCCGCGTAGCGGCTGACGCCCTGGCCGATGACCGTCACCGAGATCGTCGCGTCGGAGACCGAGCCTTTGCTGTCTGTGACCTGCACGCCCACGGTGTAGACGCCGGTGCTGGGGAAAGACTTGGTGATCGTCGGCGTCGTGCCGGTGTTCGTTTCGTATTTGCCGCTGCCCGTCAGATCCCACTTGTAGTTCGTGATCGTGCCGCCGGTGTCGGTCGAGCCCGCGGCGCTGAAGGTGTCCGTCTGGCCGGCGCCCACCGGGTTCATCGAGGCCGCGATCGCCGCGTTGGCGGTGTTGGCGACGTTGACCGTGCGCGCGGTCGTTTCAGTCTGACCCTTGCTGTCGGTGACCTTCAGGATCACGGTGTACGTGCCGGGCGTCGTGTAGGTGTGGGTCAGCGTCGGCGTCGTGCCGGTGTCGGTCGAGAAGGTGCCCTTGCCTTCCAGGTCCCACTTGTAGTCGGTGATCGTCGCGTCGGGGTCTTTGGAGGCCGACGCGTTGAAGGTGATCGGTTCGCCGACATACACTGTCTTCGGCGTCGCTTTGAAGAACGGCCACGGCGGCTGCGGCGTACCGGGCGTTTCGGGCTTGATGTCGCTCGCCGGCGTGACCGCCGTCGCGCCCATTTCGGCGAGCACGTTGTACGTCGCCTGGTCGATCACCGGTTCGGTGTTGAAGCCGTAGGCCCACTCCATCGTGCCCGTCGCGAACACCAGCGCGCCGCTTTCCGCGCGGTACTCGGCAGCACTCACTTCGGCTTTCTCGCCGGGCGGCGGCGTCGATGCGCGCGCGCGACCGGCGTCCTGGATGAACGAGTCTTCGGGGTTGGCCACGTTGGTCAACGTGACGCGCTTGACGCCTTCGGGCTCCTGCGCGAGATAGCCGGCCTGGGTGGGGACCTGATCCCACTCCCAGCCGACGATCGGGTCGGACAGCGTGGTCGAGCTGGTCGTCGAGATGCCGGTGTTGCGCCACACGCGGCTGGACGAGTATTCGCCGTTCGGGTTGCCGGCGGGAATGCTCAGTTTGAACGATTCGTCGTCGTTGTCGCCGATGTACATGATCCCGAACAGCGAGTTCTCCGGTTCGTTGATCCCGATCCGCCCGCCCGGAGGAGCGTTGGGGTCGCCCGCGGGCGCACCCGGGTCGCGGCGCGTGGTGGTCGCGTCTTCGGGGCGGATTTCACCGTTCGGGCCGGTCGCCGCGGGGTCGTTGGGCGTCGCGCCGGGATCGCCGTCGGCGGAGCCCTGGATCGTCTTGTAACAGACCTCCGTGCGGTAGTTGTTTTCATAGCGCACCTGCCAGTAGGCCGTGTTGGCGCTGAGCGAGAGGATGCTGACGCCGGCTTCGCGGGCGGCCTTGAACGCTTTGAAGGTCGCCGCCGACCAGTACTCGCTGTGGCCGGACACCAGCACGACCTTATGGCCCAGCAGGATGCTCGGGTTCTGCGAGATCGCGACATCGTCGGTGTAGCTGACGTTGTAGCCCTGCTGCTCCAGCCACGCGACCGTCATGTCGTCGGGACCGAAGAAGTGGTTCATCTGGTTCTCACCTTCGGCCTGCGGACGGTCGAAAGAGACCGCGACCGCGCGCGGGTCGCCGGCAACCGTGTCGGCGCCGCCGCAGGCGTCGTAGTACAGCGACTTGCAGCCCCACGTGTTGTAGGCCTCGTAGTCGGAGGCCGGCAGCACGTACAGGATTTCCGAGGAGACTTTGCTGTTGCGCACCGGGAAGACCACGTAGTTCTCGATGCCGCCGTCGGCGACGTCGGTGAAGACGGCCTCGTAGATGCCCGAGATCGGCAGCGCGCTGCCGGGGATCGTGTACGTCACGTTCCAGTTCGAGCAGCTCAGTTCCCCGGTCGTCGTGTTCTCGGGATTGCACTGGAAGGAGTTGTTGACTTTGACGTTGTTCGCACCCGCCGCGGGGATCAGGCGCGCGCCTTCGCCGTTGTAGTAGCCGATCCGGTAGACGGCGATGTTGACGCTCGTGCCCGGGAACGAGGGTTCGTCGGTGCCGATCTTCAGCGGCACGTTTTCGCCGAGTTCATAACCGCTCTGGGGTGTGAAGCCGCCGAGGTTTTCGCTGTAGTTTTCGATCGCCGACTGGTTGGCGCTAGTACCCGCGCCCATGCAGTTGTTCTCGTTGACGACCGGGTTCGCATTGGGGCAGCTCACCGCGGCGGCTGCGGTTTCAGAGCGCCAGAGCGCGAGTGCGGCGAGGCTGACGATCAATGCGGCGAGCAGGGTCGATCCGACCCGCGCCGCGCGTGTGTGCGTGGAGGTGTTGTGCATGGGCATATGTCCAGAAAACGCACGGGGCTGGGCCAGCTTTCGTGCTGCTGTGAATCTCGCTGCTCCGGTCATTGCGTTCTCCTTGCTCTGTTGTGCTCCCCAAGTTGCGGTGACGGTGCGTCTTTGCGGTCGGCGTGCGCTCGCATCGCGGGTCATTGCGCGCCGCTCCAAAGCTCCGGCGCCGCGGCCGGCGCGACCGTGCGCCGCGCCCGTCGCTGCGGGCGCCTGACCTGCAGCTCGCGCGCGGCGAAGTAGGAGCCGAGCACGAACACCAACGCGCCGAGCTGCGCGGCGATGCCCTCCCAGGTCGCGTACACCCCCAGCCAGATGTTCCACGAGAGCGGCACGTGGAAGCTCGTCGGCGTGGTCGCCACCCAGCCGATCGCCTGGAGGTTGTGAATCGTGGTGCCGACCATCACCGCCAGCACGAGCGCGATCAGCACGCCGGTGACGATCAGCATGCGCTTGAACGGCAGCTTGCGCTGCAGCTTGAAGGTCGCCGTGCCCACGATCAGCGTGCCGCCCAGGCCGATGCCGGCTCCGAGCAGCGTCGTCGAGGTGCCCGCGCTCGTCTGCAGCGCCTGCAGGAACAGCACGGTCTCGAGCCCCTCGCGGTAGACGCTCGACAGGCCGAGCAGCACGAAGCCGAGCGCCTGTCCCGAGACGAAGCCGAGCCGGTCGAAGCGTTCGAGCGCCTTGCGCCGGCGGTTGAAGCGCGAAATCCACTCGCTCCAATACACGCGGTGAAAGAACCAGTTGGTCACGAGCAGCAGCACCCCGATCGCGATCAGGCCGGTGACCGCCTGCAGCTCCAGCCCGCCTTCGCTCAGCAGGTGCAGCAGCAGCTGGGCGATCACCCAAGTCAGCGCCGTGGCGAGCAGCCCGGCGAGCGCGCCGAGGAACACCGGGCGGCGCAGGTGGCGCTTGGCGCCGACGAACGACGCCGTAATCGCGGCGAGGATCAGCACCGCCTCAAGGCCCTCGCGGAAAACGATGATCGCGGCGTCGATCACGATCGTCGCGTGGCTGACCTGCACTTCGGCGAGCGCTTCGGCGACGTGGTTGACGTCGGCACGAACGCCGGCGCTCGCGCGCTTGACGGCAGCGGCGGAGGCGCCTGCGCCCAGCTGTTCGACCAATGCCGGCGCGCCGCCGCTGCCGAGCAGCAGCGTGTGCACCAGCTCGGCGTCGAGCGCCGGGTCCTGCAGTTCCAGGCGCGCGCCCGGGCCCGCGGCGTACAGGGCGAACGCACGCAACGCTTGAAACTGCGCCGCCTGCGTGCGTCCGGCCGCGGCGTCCCGTTCCACTTCGGCCAATGCCGTTTCGATCGCGTGGTAGGGGCGCGCGGGCGGCTTGGGCGGGTCCGGGGGTGTGGTTGGAGCGGAAGGGTTCAGGGACTCGGGAGCGGGCCGGTGGGCGAGCGGCTGGGGCGGGCCCAACAACCCATCCAGCACGCGCTCCGCGCGTGCACTCAAAGCCTTCACTTCAAGCGTCAGTGGCCACGGCTGGAAGCGCTCCCTGGTCGCCTGCAGTTCGCCGGTCAGCGCCCCCAACGTCTGCAGCAACTGCTTGGTGAGCGCGGGACTGCGGGCGTGCAGGAACGCCTGCGATGCGAGCACCCGCGTCCTGGCCTCCGCTGCGAGCGCGCGGCTGACGGCCGCCGGCGCGAGCGTGTGCGTGGGGTCGGCGCTCGCGTAGCGCAGCGGCACGACGCTCAGCATCAGCTCCAGTGCCTGCGCTTCGGTGGCCGTGATCCCCGCACCGCCGGACGCCGAAGGGTCGACGGCGGGTGCACGAGAGCCGGCGGGGGACACCGAGGGGACGGCCGCGTCCGCGAGGCCCGGCGAGGGCGCCAGCAGCGCGACGCCGACCGCGACTGCGAGCAAACATGCACGAATCGGGCCAGCGAGGTGGTCGCCGATCAAGTTTGGGTGTCGTGAGACCGTTTTTCTAGGCATGCCCGTCCACTTATCCAACGCATCAGCCCGCCCCTGCTTGCAGGCTCGCCGCGCGCCGCGGATGCGCCCGCGCATCGCCCGCGCAACGCTCCTCGTCGCGCTGCTGGCGGCCGCACTCGGCCTGAACGCCTGCGCGGGCAGCGACCCGGGCGGCGGGGCCTCGCTGAAGTTCGCGCTGACCGAACTGGGCTGCACGCCCAGCCAGGCGTCGGTCCCGGCGGGCCCGGTCACCATCTCCGTGACCAACGGCGGCGACCCGAAGGTGACCGAGCTCGAGGTGCAGAACACGAGCGGGATCGTGCTCGGCGAGCGCGAGAACCTGTTCCCCGGGCTGTCGGGCACCTTCTCGCTCGACCTGGAGCCCGGCTCCTACATCCTCAACTGCCCCGACGGCGACGTCACGCAGGGCCACCTGACCGTGACCGGCAAGCCCTTCAAGGTGCACGGCCCCGCGCAGGGCCTGCTGCGCACCGCCGTGCTCCAGTACCGCACCTACGTCGAGGGCCAGACGGCGCAGCTCTTGGAAGGCACGCGCAGGTTCACAGCCGCGATCGAGCAGGGCAACATGGCGCAGGCGAAGCTGCTCTTCGGGCCGACCCGCATCCACTACGAGGCGATCGAGCCGGTCGCCGAGAGCTTCGTCGGCCTGGACTCGGCGATCGATGCGCGCATCGACTCACCGACGGTCGACGGCGACTTCGCCAAGTGGACCGGCTTTCACCGGATCGAGTACCTGATGTGGCACAAGCACACGCTGCGCGGCGCCACCCACTTCGCCAACCTGCTGCTGGCCAACGTGCAGGAACTCAACCAGAAGGTGCCCACCCTGCCGCTCTCGGCGCTACAGCTCGTCAACGGCTCGGTCGGGCTCTTGAACGAGATCGTCAACACCAAGATCACCGGCGAAGAGGACCGCTACTCGCACACCGACCTGTCCGACTTCCAGGGCAACCTGACCGGCGCGCGCAAGGCCTTCGAATACGTGCGCCCCGCGATGGAACGGATCGGCGAGTCCGCGCTCTCGGTCACGCTCGCGCGCGAGTTCCGGGAAGTCCAGCAGGAGCTGAGCAAATACCGGCGCAACACCCCGCTCGGCTTCGCGCTCTACGGGGCCCTGACGCAGGCCAACAAGGTCGCGATCGCGCGGCAGGTCGGCGACGCCGCTCAGTCGCTCTCGTCGGTCGCGCTCAAGCTCGCGTTGACGCACTGACAAATGCGCCGGAATGGGCGGACCCGGCGTGCGCCGCGTCGGCGGGCCGCTCGGGGATCTGCTCGGCGCGCCGGGCGGCCTGCTCTCCGCGCCGGCGCGGGCGCCACACCCGCAGGTACTGCGCGGCGGCATAGGAGCCGAGCACCAGCACCAGCGCGATGAACTGGCCGAAGAACGTCTCCCAATTGGGGAACAGGCTGAACCACGTGCCCATCCAGCCGGGGATGTGCAGCCCGGCCACCGGCGTCGTGCCGATCCAGCCGGCGAGCTGCATCTCGTTGACCTCCTCGCCGACCGACACCAGCAGCACGAACAGCAGCATCACGCCGGTGATGATCAGCAGGCGCTTGTACGGCAGGCGCTGGTGCAGGCCGAACGTCAGCACGCCCGCAGCCGCGGTGAACAGCAGACCGATCACGACGCCCTCGAGCACGACGCTCGACCCGTACAGCTCACGCAGGTTCTGCAGGAAGATCACCACCTCGAAGCACTCGCGGTAGACCGACGTGAAGCCCAGCAGCGCCAGCCCGGCGAGCATCCGCCGTTTGTTCGTCTCCGGGTCCGCGCCGAGCAGGCCGCGGCGGCGCTTGTGATGGTGGGAGATCCAGCCCGTCCAGTAGATCTTGTGGAAGAACCAGTTCATCACGATCAGCAGCACGATCAGCGAGGGCAGTCCCGTCGCCGCCTGCACGTCGAACTCGCCGCCGTGGAACTGACCGATGAACCACACCACCAGCAGCCACGTCGCGACGCCGCCCGCCAGCGCGCCGGCGCCGCCCAGCGCGACCGGCCGGCGGTAGACCGTGTTGGCGCCGAGGAAGCTCGCCATCACCGCGGCCAGCACCAGAATCGTCTCCAGGCCCTCGCGGAACACGAGAATCGCGCTGTTGACGACGACCGTCGTGTGGCTCAGGCGGTGGCCCGGCGGCAGTGCCGTCGGGTCGGTGGTGCCGCCCTGCGCGTGCCAGCTGAGCACGACGACCGTCACTGCGACGGCGAGCACGATCGCCGTCCACACGTAGAAGCTCACGCGCTCGCTCGCGCGCCTGCGCGCCGCGGCCGGCGCTCGGGCTGCTGGGTCTGATCGCTCTGCTTGCACGCCAGGGGTCTCTCTGGGTAAAATCCCGACTCCGCAGCTCGGGTTTGCGAAGCGTAGCACAGATTAGGGTGCCCTAATACGCGCAACCTGGGGGCCGCGCGAGAACGGCCTTGCCGGCGCGTTTTTCGGGTATGAGCACCCAAACGCTGACGCTCGATCCCGCGCAGTCCAGGGCGGGCGCACCGACCGACGTACCGGCCCGTACGCGCGCCGGGAACCCAAACACAGCGCCGGCCGCCACCGCTGGTGTCGAGCGTGAGGATGGCGCGCGCAAGGCGCGCGCGGGGATGGCGATGTCTGCTGCGACCTTCGCGATGGCCGCCGCGTCGGCGATCCAGGCCGTGCTCTACCTCGGCAAGTTCGGCACCAACGCCCGCACCGACGGCTTCTTCGTCGCGTTTGCGCTGTACTCGACCTTCGGCGTCTTCAGCCAAAGCCTGCGCGTCACCTCGGTACCGCTGCTCGTGCAGCCCGGAGCGCGGCTCAGCGCACGGCGCTTTGCGGCGACGCTCGGCCTGATCGCGCTGCCCGTGCTGCTGCTGACCGTCGCGCTCGCGCACCCGCTCGCGCAGCTGATCGCGCCGGGCCTGAGCGCGCACGGCCGCGCGATCACCGCCACGGCGCTGCCCGTGCTCGGCTGCGCGATGGTGCTGCAGCTGTGGGCCGCCGGCGGCGCGACCGTGCTCGCCGTGCGCGACCGCTTCACGACGATCGCCGGCGGCTACATGTCCGGCGCGCTCTGCGGGCTGATCGCGTTCGTCGCGCTGATGAACAGCGCCGGCGTGCAGACGCTCGGCTTCTCGATGCTGACGATGTCGATCGTCACCTGCGCCTGGATGCTCGCCGGCGTACGCCGCGCGGGCGGGCTGGACACAGCGGGTGCGCGCAGCCAGCCCGGGCTCGCGGGGCTCGTGCGCGACTGTGGCGTCGTGCTCGGCCGCACCGCGATCTACCTCGCGTTCAACGTGCTGTTCGTGATCACGCTCGCCTTCGGCAGCCGCTCGGCGGCGGGCGGCACGACGGTGCTCTCCTACGCCTACCTGTTCGTCAGCTACCTCGTCGCCGGCACCGGCATGGCGCTCGGCATGTCGAGCATCCCCGACCTCACGCGCGAGGCCCGCGCGCAGCAGCGCACGCTCGTCGCCGCCGCCGTGCCGCGCGGCTTTCGCTACGCGCTGCTGATCTGCGCCCCCGCGCTCGCCGCGCTGATCGTCGCCGGCGCGCCGCTCGTGCACGCCGTGCTGCCGCGCAGCCTGTCCGCCACCGAGGCGCACACGCTGCGGGTCTTCGGCGCGCTGCTCGCGCCCTGGCTGCTGGCGGCGCTGCTCATCAACTTCCTGCTGCCCGTGCTGCTCGCGCTCGGCCGCGCGCGGCTGCTCGGCGCGCTGGCCCTGCCGCTCGTGCTCCTGCAGCTGGCCGCGACCGCGCTCGGCAGCGCGCTGGGTGGCGTGGACGGCGCCGTTGGCGCCTTCTGGGTGGCCCCGAGCGCTCTCGCCGCCACGCTGCTGGTTGTCGCCGCCGGGCGCGACGGCGCCGCCTCGCTGCTGCGCGAGCTGGCCGGTGACGCGCTGCGCTTCCTCGCGCTCGCCGCGCTCGCCTTCGGCGCCGGCTGGCTGGTCGGCGCGGCACTGCCCGCCCCGGAGCTGGTGCAGGCCGCCGCCGCCGGGCTGATCGGCGCCGGCGCCTACCTCGCCGGCCTGTGGCTCGTCGCCCGCCAGCAGCTCGCGGTCCTGGTGGGCGCGCTCGTACCCCGACCGGCGAGCGCGTGAACGTCAGCCTGCTGCGCTCGCCGGCGTCCGCCCGTACGACGGCGCGCCCGCAGGCGACGGCCGCGACCGCCGTGCCCGGGGCGCTCGCGCCGGGCGCGTCCCGTCGGGGTGGTGCCGATGCGGCATCTCGGCGAGCGCGAGCCGCTGGTGCCGTCGCGCTTGGTGACCGTGCGGTGCTGCTCGCGCTGGCGCTTTGCTTCGCGGCGTTGACGGCGCTCACATGGCGCCGGTGGGGGATGCCCGAGATCGACGCCGGCGCCGAGCTGACCACCGCCGACCTCGTCCGCCACGGCGCGCTGGCCTACCGCGACGTGCGCTACTACTACGGGCCGCTCGGCCTCTACTCGCTGGCGCTCGCCTTCCGGCTGTTCGGCACGAGCTTCACCACCGCCTACGCCTTCGGACTGGTGCAGGCGATCGCGATCCTCGGCGCCTTCTACGCCCTCGCCCGCCACTGGCTCGCGCCGCTCGCCGCGGGTCTCAGCACCGCCGTGCTGATGGCGATCGGCTTCTCGGGCACCGCCTTCAACTTCGTGCTGCCGCACACCAACTCGGCGACGTTCGGGCTGTTGTTCCTGTTGCTCGCGCTGCTCGCGCTGACGCGCCGGCGGCTGTGGCCGGCGGGCGCCGCCGTCGGCCTGGTGGGGCTGACCCGGCCCGAGTTCCTGGCGGTCGCGGCCGGCGCGCTGGCCGCCTACGTGTTCGCGCAGTGGCGCTTCGCCGGCCGCGGCCCCGCCTGGCGCGCGGCGTGGCGCCTGGCGCTGCCCGCCGCGGCGATTCCCGCGCTCGTGCTCGGCTGGTTCGCGTCACGCGTCGGCCTGCACGTGCTGATCGAGGAAAACCTGTGGCCCGTCAAGTTCGTCAGCGTCGGCGCCAAAACCGAGAGCAACTGGATGCCGTTCACCGCCCCCAGCCTGCTCGGCCTGGCGCTGCGCGCCGCGCTCTACTGCGGCCTGCTCGCCGCGCTCGTCGCGAGCGTCGAGGGCTGGCGGAGCGCCGGCGACGCGGGCGTCGAACAGCGCGCGGGCGCGTGGCGGGGTCGGCGCCCCGGTGTGGCGGCCGGGAGCGGCGGCGTGACGGCGCGGCAGACCGACGGCATCGGCCTGCTGAGGGCGCGTGTCGCCGCGCTGTGGCCGCTGGCCGCCGCGCTGCTCGCGATCGCCCTGCTCGACGGCGCGCTGCGTGCCACCGGCCTGCTCGCCGGCGAGCGCGCCGCGATCGAACTGGAGGCTCGCCACCTGATGCTCGGCATGAGCTGGCTGCCGGCGCTCGGCCTGGCGGCCGCCGCCGTGGCCGCCAGGCGCCTGCTGCGCCGCGGCGACTCGCCGCTCGGCGGCGACTGGCCGGTCGACCTGGCGCTGATCGTCGTCGCGGCCGGTCTCGGGCTGCGTGCGTACAACGCCTTCACGACCGACGGCTCCTACGCCCCCTACTACGCCGCCCCGCTCGTGCTGCTGCTCGGCATCTTCCACACGCGCCTCGCCGAGCGCCGCCCGCAGGCCGCGCTCGCCTCCTACGCCGTGCTCGGCCTCGTCGCCGCCGGTCTCGCCGCCTACGCGCTCGGCGGGCTCTACCGGCACGACACCGCCGCCGTGCACACGCCGCGCGGCACCTTCTACGCCGAACCGGCCGCCGCCTCCGCGCTGCAGGCCACGGTGCGCGCGATCGACGCCGACACCCGCCCGGGCGAACGGATCCTCGCCGCCCCGCTCGACGGCGGCCTCTACTTCATGTCCGACCGTGCGCCCGCGCCGTACGAGCTGTCGCTGCTGCCCGGCCTGCTCGACACGCCCGCCGAAGAACGCGCCGCGATCGCGCGCCTGCGACGCGCCGACCTGCGGCTCGCCGTGATCGGCGCGCGCGACTTCTCGGCCTGGGGCACGCCGACGTTCGGCGTCGACTACGACGCGCTGCTCGGCGCCTACCTGCGGCGGGAAACCGTCTCCAGGCGCGTCATCGGCACGCTTGCCGACCCTGTTGCAGGTACCTATCCTTCCAAGGGCTTTACGGTCCTGCAGCTGCGGTCTCAGTAGCCCGTCGGCCCATAGACGTATTCCGAGGGCTGCCAGTTCACGCCGAGGTGGTGCGGGTTGCTCCGCAGGCGGTAGTCGTCAGCCGCGGGGTCCGTGAAGCGGGGGTGGCGGGCGATCTCGGTGGCGGCGCCCGGCCGGAAGCTCCAGGGGGCCTGCGCGAAGAGGTTGTCGTGTGCGTCGAGCGCGTACGCGGGGCCGCCGCCTTCGTGCAGCACGTCCAGCGCCTGCTCGACGTTGTGACTGACGGTCGCCGTCAACGGCCCCGCTGCGTCTTCGGCGCGGATGATGTCCGCCTGGCCATCCCAGACGGTGTTGCTCGTGATCGTCAGCGCCGCGGTGTTGAAGACCTGGATGTTGTACTCGCCGCCGGGGTAGAGCTTGGGCTCGTTGTCGTTGCGCAGGAACAGGTTGTCGTCGATCGTCACATCGCCGGCGTCGCCGTCGCTGATGAAGAAGCCCTGCGACTGGTTGTCGTGCTCGTAGTTGCGTTCGAAGGTCATGCCGTGGCCGCCAAACACGCTCTGCATCGCGTCGGTGTGGTTGCCGTGCTCCTCCAGGGCGTAAATGTCGTTGTCGGCGATCGTCACGTGCTTCCAGTTGTTCAGGTGGATGGCGTCTTCGGTGTGGCCCTGGCCGTAGCCGTGGATCTCGTTGTCGACGATCGCGATGTAGGAGTCCGGCGGCGTCGAGCTGCAGCCGGCGTAGGCGGGAGCGTTCGGCGCCGAGCAGTTCACCGAGATGTCCTGCACGCCCTCGCCCTGCCCGCCGGGGCCTTCGCCGTCGATGTCGTCGTGGTCGACCGTGATGTGGCTGTCGCCCGCCTCCAGCGTGACGCCGCCGGAGATATCCAGGTTGTGGATCGCGATCTGGCTGGCGCCGGGCGCGACGGTGACGCCCTGCACGCTCGCCGCGGCGCCCGGCAGCGGCTCGATCGTGACCGTGCCGGAGTGCGTGCCCGCGAGCGTGAGGTGACCATAGGCGCCGGGGCCCAAACAGATCGCCGAACCGGCCGGCGCCGAGTCGAGCGCGGCGCTCGCCGTTGCGACGCTTGTGAGCGTTTGCGTGCACGCCGGCGAGGGGGGCGGCGCATAGCGGACACGCATGGCCGCGGCCCGTGCGCGTCGAGCCGCGAGCGCCAGCCGGTCGGCGTCGATCGTCACGTGGTGTGCGGACTGCGCGCCGCAGGCCGCCAGGGCGAGACTCGATAGGAGCGCGACGGCACCGGCGAGGTGGTGGGCGGCTCTCACCGCCCACCACACTACCGTTCGCCTGCCGTGGGTGGACTAGTCGCCCGTCGGCCCGTAGACGTATTCGGAGGGCTGCCAGTTGACCCCGATGCCTTCCGGGTTGGAGGCCAGCTCGTAGTCTTCGGCGGCGGGGTTGACGAAGTCAGGGCTCGACTGCACCCTGCTGTGGGCGCCCATCTTGAACGTCCACGGTTCTTCGGCGAAGATGTCGTAGTCCTCACTCAGCGAGTACGCCGGTCCGCTTTCGTGCAGCACGTCGAGGGTCTGCTCGACGTTGTGGTTGACGGTCGCGGTGAGCGCCTCGGCGGCGCCTTCGGCGCGCAGGATGTCGTCCTGGCCGTCCCACACGGTGTTGTTGGTGATCGTCAGTCCCGTCGTATCGAAGACCTGGATGTTGAACTCGCCGCCCGGGTACAGCGAGGGCTCGTTGTTGTTGCGCAGGAACACGTTGTCGTCGATGGTGACGTCGCTGGCGTCGCCGTCCTTGATGAAGAAGCCCTGCGACTGGTTGTCGTGCTCGTAGTTGCGTTCGAAGACCATGTGGTGGCCGCCGAACACGCTTTGCATCGCGTCGGTGTGGTTGCCGTGCTCCTCGAGGTTGTAGATGTCGTTTGCCGTGATCGTCACGTATTCCCAGTTGTTCAGGTGGATGGCGTCTTCGGTGCCGCCCATCCCGTAGCCGTGGATCTGGTTGCCGTTGATCGTGATGTAGCTGTCGGGCGCGGTCGAGGTGCAGCCCGAGTACGTCGGCGCGTTGGGCGCCGTGCAATCCACGGTCAGGTCTTCGACGCCCTCGCCGTCGCCGCCCGGCTGTTGGCCGTTGATGTTGTTGTGATCGACGGCGATGTGCGAATCGCCATACCCCATGTTCACGCCGCCGCCAACATCGAAGTTGTGGACGGTGATGAAGCTGGAGTTCGAGGCGATGCCGACGCCTTCCAGGCTCACGGTCGCGCCGGGCACCGGCTCGATCGTGACATTGGCCGAGTGCCGGCCCGCCAGGCTCAGATGTCCGTAGCCGCCGGCGGTGAGGCAGATCGCCGAGTTCGCTGCGGCCGAGTCGAGCGCCGAGGCCGCGCTCGACACGCTGGAGAACGTCTGCGTGCACGCCGGCGAGGGCGGCGGGTCTTGGCTTGGTGGAGTGGTTTCTTTGGTTGGCGGCGTCGTTTCGGTTGGGGGTGTTTCTTTGGTTTCTTCGGTCGGCGGCGTAGTTTCGGTGGGAGGGGTTTCTTTCGTCGGCGGCGTAGTTTCAGTAGGCGGTGTTTCTTTCGTTTCTTTGGTCGGCGGCGTTGTTTCGGTCGGCGGTGTTTCTTTGCTTTTTTCCGGCGGCCGGGTTTCTCTGGGCGGCGTTTTTCCTTTGTTTGGCGGCGTCGTTTCTTGTTTTTCGGTTGGCGCTGTTTCTTCTTTCGGCGTGGTCGCTTCTTCCGGCGGGTCGACCGCCAGCGCGCTCGCGCTCACGTAAGCCGAGATCGGGCAGTCCTGGTACTGGGGGCCGGTGCTCCACGACGCTGGCAGTCCGGCGAGGTGGGTCTGCAAGCTGCTCTCGCTCGGGCACGGCCCGTGGCTGCGGTCGCGGAAGCGCAGCGTTCCGCCCTCGCCGAGTACCGCCAGCCAGTAGGTGTCCGCGCGCGTCAGCTCGGTCGGCGTCAGCGCGACCGCGTCCCACGCGCCCGCGGCGGGCGCATCGAGCTGGCCGGTGCTCAGCAGCGCACCCGGGTGACTCTCGGCGTCGTTGGCATAGATGCCGACGATCAGCGTCTTGGCGCGGTTGCTCGCGCGGAGGAAGACATGTGCCACGCCGCTGACGCCGCTCGTGCTCGCCTGGAAACGGAAAGCTTCGGCTTGTCCGGCCTGCAGGTAGTCCCGCTGCGATTCGAGCGCTTCCTCGCCCAGCAGCGTCGGTGCGCTCAGCAGGCTCGCCGATCCCGCGAGCGGTTGCGCGGAGTCCGTCGCCTTGCTTCCCGGTCCGCGACGCCTTCCTGGCTGACGGCGCGCTGCATGACTTTTGTCACGACGCAAGGCGTGTGCGCCCAGCGCCGATTGGGGAGTGAAAAGCGCGGCTGCCACCAGCACGCAGCAGCATCGCATAGCAAACTTGAGCATCGTAACCTCCTGGCCGGCATCGAAGCGGATGTGGGGAGGTCGGTATGCCCGTACGGCGGCTTGAGTCAGTTAATCGACAGCTAGAACACACGTTGATGTGTGTCCAGTGCCGCTCAAGTCTGCGGGTTTTTACCTACGGCTCATACAACGAGCTGCGCAGCTCATACAGCTAGCTGCCGGCTCATACGACAAGCCGTCATACAACAAGCCGCCGGCTGCTCCTCTCATTAGCCGCCGACAGGTAACTGACTCGCAGACAGGCAGCCGACCCAGCCCGGGTGGACTCGCGTCGCCTGCACGAAACAACCGTCACCTCTCGGCCCTCTTATACCCACAGCGCGTCGGCACAAACGGGCAAGTATGTTATTGTTTCCTTAATTGCCAGTCTGTCTGATGGAATCCCGAAGGTGCCGAGGCGGGATCAACGAGTGAAAGTGTGTGCTCACGGGCAGTCGACCGGGCCTCGAATGACCTCCGCAGATCGCGTTTCGGGGGAACGTCGCCGTCGGTGCCGTCGCAGGAACTGTAGACAGAACCTCGCGCGACCCTTCGCAGATGGGTCAGCCTGCCGGTGGGTCCATATGTATTCCACATATAGGCACCCGAGCCAGGTGGGCACCCAGGCTCGCCGCCGCATGCCCGGGGTTAAGTCGTCCCGGGGTGAGTCGCCGTTGCGGGGGTTCGTGGCTGCGGCGGGGTGGTCTGTAGTCGCGGCGGTCCGGGGTGGTCAGTCGCCGGTAGGCCCGTACACGTATTCCGAAGGCTGCCAGTCCACGCCGGCGTCGCCCGGGTTCGAGACCAGCTCGTAGTCGCCGCTGGCGGTGTCGGCAAAGTCTGGTGAACGTTCGACAATGCTCTGCGCGCCCATCTTGAACGTCCACGGTTCTTCGGCGAAGATGTCGTAGTTCTCGCTCAGCGAGTACGCCGGTCCGCTTTCGTGTAGCACGTCGAGGGTCTGCTCGACGTTGTGGTTGACGGTCGCGGTGAGCGTCTCGGCGGCGCCTTCGGCGCGCAGGATGTCGTCCTGGCCGTCCCACGTGGTGTTGTTGGTGATCGTCAGCCCCGTCGTGTCGTACACCTGGATGTTGTACTCGCCGCCCGGGTAGAGTTCCGGCTCGTTGTTGTTGCGTAGGAACAAGTTGTCGTTGACCGTCACTTCGCTGGCGTCGCCGTCCTTGATGAAGAAGCCCTGCGACTGGTTGTCGTGCTCGTAGTTGCGTTCGAAGGTCATGCCGTGGCCGCCGAACACGCTCTGCATCGCGTCGGTGTGGTTGCCATGCTCCTCGAGTTTGTAGATGTCGTTGTCTGTGATCGTCACGTGTTCCCAGTCATTCAGGTGAATCGCGTCTTCGGTGTTCCCCTGGCCGTAGCCGTGGATCTCGTTGCCGTTGATCGTGAGGTAGGTGTCCGGCGCCGTCGATTCGCAGCCGCTGTAGGTCGGCGCGTTCGGCGCCTTGCAGTTCACCGACAGCGTCTCCACGCCCTCGCCGTCGCCGCCCGGGCCTTCGCCGTCGATGTCGTTGTGGTCGACGTCGACGTGCGACACGTCCGCCTGCAGGCTGACGCCGCCCGAAATACTGAAGTTGTGAATCGTGATGTTGTCGGCGCCCGCCGCGACCGTGACGCCTTCAAGACTCGCGCTGCTGCCCGGCACCGGCTCGATCGTGACGTTCCCCGAGTGCGCTCCCGACAGCGTGAGGTGCCCGTAGGCGCCCGCGCTCAGGCAGATCGCCGCCCCGCTCGATGCCGAGTCCAGCGCGGACGCCGCGGCCGACACGCTCGTGAACGTCTGCGTGCACGCCGGCGAAGGCGGTGGCTGCTTCGCGACCGACACGACCACCGCGCTCGCCGCCGAGCCGGCCGACTGCGAGCCGCCGGCGTTGCTCGCGGTGACCGTGGCGCGCAGCGTGTACCCGACGTCGCTCTGTGGCACTTTGTAGCTCGATGCTTCCGCGCCCGTGATCGTGGTGCAGTCTTCGCCCGAGCCGTTGCACAGTTCCCACTGGTATTCGTAGTGCGTCGGGCTGCCCGTCCACGTTCCCGTCGTCGCGCTCAGTGCCCGACCTTCGATCGCTTCGCCGTCGATCGCCGGCGGTGTCGTGTTCGTCGGCGCCGCCGGCGGCGGGCTCGTCGCTTCGGCGACCTTCGCGCTCGCCGCCGAGCTGGCCGACTGCGAGCCGCCGGCGTTCGTCGCCGTGACGACCACCAGCACGGTGTGGCCGACGTCCGTTGCCGCAAGCGTGTAGCCGGACCGCGTCGCGCCTGCGATGGCCGTGCAGCTCGCGCCCGCGGCGTTGCAGTCCATCCACTGGTAGCCGTAGGTGGTGGGTTCGCCTTCCCACGTGCCCGTCGTCGCCGCCAGACGGTCGCCCTGCCGCGGCGTGCCGCTGATCGCGGGCCGCTTGAGGTCGGTTGGCTTGTGCGGGGGAGGTGGGGGAGAGGATTCTTCTTCTTCGGGCGACCCGCCGGAGCCGTGTTCTTTGGAGCGCGGTTCTTCGCTGCCATGCTTTTCGCTCGGCGGTTCTTCGGTGCGTGGTTCTTCCCCGCCGCGTTTTTCCTTGCCCGGCTCTTCCCCGTTCGGGCGTTCCGTGTCCGCCGGGGGACCCGAGTCGAACGTGCCCGCGCCGGTGAGCGCCGCTGAGAGCGGTCCGCTGCCCGCCGCCGGCGTGCCGTCTGCTTTCGGCGCGCCGCTCGCCGGCGCCACGGCGTCAGGGTGGAGCTTGGTCTTGCGCGGACGGTGGTGCTTGTGCCGGAGACGGTGGTGTTTGTGCCGGTGGCGATGCGCCCCCGCTCCATGACGTCCACGGTGCCGGTGGACACGATGCGTGCTCGCGCGTGCGACCGCCACCGGCCGGCCGAGCGTTGGCGCGCCGAGTGCCGTGCCGGCAGCCAACGCCAGGAACGCAATCGCGACAGCGAGAAAACGGTGGATCGGCCTTTTGCTCGTCACGCAGGTCTTCCCCCTGATGGACGCGCCACACGTGCGCGACCTGTTCGCTCTAGGCGCGCACCCTACTACCACAACGGCATCGGCGGGCAGCCCCCGCACGGCAACAGCGGCAAAAAACCGCCCAAAGAGCGCCGGTCGTCTATTTTCCGCGTGTGAACCCCTCCCAGGATGCGCTGCGCGCGGTGATCGCCGACGACCACCACTTCTTCCGCGAAGGGCTCCGCGGAATGCTCGAGGCCGGCGGCATCGAGGTCGTCGGCGAGGCGGTCGACGGCGACGAGGCCGTCGCGCTCGCGCACCGGCTCACGCCCGACGTGGCGGTTGTCGACCTGCACATGCCCGGCACCTCCGGCCACGACGCGCTACGCGGGATCGCGCGCACCTCGCCCGGGGTGCAGACCGTCGTGCTGACCGTCTCCGACGCCGACGGGGACGTGTTGAGCGCGCTCGCGGCGGGCGCCTGCGGCTACCTGCTCAAGGACACGCGCCCCGACCTGCTCGTCGACGGCATCCGCCAGGCGGCCGCGGGCCACCTCGTGCTCTCGCGCGAGATCTCGCACGCGTTGATCGCGTACGTGCGCGCCGGCGCCGACACCTCACAAGCTGCCGCCGACCCCGGCACCGGACCCGTCGCGACCGCGGAGCAGCCCGCCCTCAGCCCGCGCGAGATCGAGGTTCTGCGGATGATCTCCGAGGGCGCCGACAACACCGCGATCGGCGCCGCGCTCTCGATCAGCCCGCACACCGTCAAGCAGTACGTCACCAACATCTTCGAAAAGCTCGGCGTGCGCAGCCGTGTGCAGGCGGCTGTCTACGCCGTGCGCGCGGGGCTCGTCTAGACGACCGGGCTAGGCGATCGCTCGCAGCGCCTCGTCGCGCCCGCTGGCCCCGAGCTTGGCGACGCCCGAGGAGATGTGCCGGCGGACCGTGATCGGCGACAGCGACAGCTGCTCGCCGATCTGGACCGTCGAAAGGCCGGCGCGCAGCAGCCGCAGCGTCTCGGACTCGCGTACCGTCAGCTCCACGCCCTGCACGCGCAGCGGCGCCTGCTCGGGGTCCGGCAGGTGGCGGAATTCGTGCAGCACGCGCCCCACCAGCGTGCGTGGCAGCGCCGCCTCGCCGCGCAGCACACCGCACAGCGCGATCGGCAGGCGCTCGGGCGAAGTGTCCTTGGGCAGGTAGCCCTTCGCACCAGCCCGCAGCGCCGCCAGCATGTCACCCGGGTCTTCCGAGACCGTCAGCATCACCACCGCCGTATCCGGCGCGGCGCACGCCAGGATCTTCGCCGCCTCGACGCCCCCGCCCGGCATCGAAACGTCCAGCAAACACATGTCGGGGCGCTCTCGCAGCACCGCCTCGATCGCGCCGTCGCAGTCGCTGGCCTCGGCGAGCACGCGAAAACCGCCGCGCAGCAGCGCCATCCGCACGCCCAAACGGATCACCGGGTGATCGTCTGCCAGCACGACCGACGGGCCGATGCTCGGCTGAAACTCGGCCGCCGTCGCACTGCTCACGGGAGCGAGGCCTCCACGGTCGTGCCGGTCTGCTCGGTGCTGTGCACCCGCAGCGCACCGCCAAGCATCTCCGCACGGTCGCGCATGCTCGCGAGACCGAAGCCCGTGCGCCCGCCCGCAGCATCGAAGCCGCGCCCGTCGTCGTGCACGGTCAGGCGCCACTCGTCCTCGTGCTCGAACACAACCTCGATTGCCGCCGGTCGCGCGTGCTTGACCGCGTTGGTCACCGCCTCGCGCGCAATGTGCACCAGCGCCTCGCGCGTCGGTTCGTCAGGCTGGGTCGCCGTCGAGTCCCCGGCGGCGCGGAATGTCAACGGCGTGTGCCGCGCGGCCCTCCGCACACTCTCCTCGACCGCGTTCGCGATTGGCAGCGAGGGCTGCTCGGTGAGGCCGCCAATCACGTTGCGAGCGCCCGCCAGCGCCCGCTCGCCGGCGCTCACGATCGTGCTCACCGACTCCCCCCGCGCCGGGTCCGACGCGAGCGAACGCGCGTTCGCCAGCGCGAACGACAGGTCCTGCATGATCAGATCGTGGACGTCCGCCGCCATGCGCTTGCGCTCGTGCTCGAGCGCCTGTTCGGAGGCGTGACGCTCGTCCAGCGACCACTCCACGCACACGCACGCGAACAGCGTCGCGAGCCACCCCAAACGCAGTACGTCGGCGATCCCGACGTGCGCGATGTAGAAGGAGGGCGTCGCGCACGCCGCCAGCGCCGACGCCGCAGCGAACGCGCAGGCCAGCGCCAGCAGCCGCGCGGGCGCGCCGCCCTCACGGCCGGCCTCGCGCTGGAATGCGACCGCGGCGATCGTGCTCAACACCGCCAAGCCGATCTCGGCTGCGAGCATCGCCGCCGGGTTGCCCAGCGGCCCGCTCTGCAGCATTTCCGCGGAGGTCGTCCGCGCCGCCAGCGCGAGCACGAGCGCCACCAGCGCTGCGGCAGCCAGCGCGCCGGCCAGCAGCCTGCGCAGCACCGCCCTGCTGGGACGCCGCAGACGCCGGTCGGGCGCGACGGCGGAGGCCATGATCAGCGTCCAGCCGGCGAGCCTCCCGCCGACCACGATCCACGCGGCGGAATGCCCGGCGATCAGCAGGTTACCGGCCAGCAGCAGCCCCGCGCCCAGGCTCGACAGCGCGATCACGGCCAGGCCCCCCGCGAGCAGCAGGCTGCGCAGACGCAGGCGCGTCCAGAAGCGCTCGCAGAACAGCACCGCCGCGATCGCTGCGATCAGGGTTGCGGCCGTCTCGACTGCCACCTGATCGGAGGTCGTCTGCAGCTCGAAATGCGCCCCCGGGACGAACGCGCTCAGCGCCAACGCAAGCAGCGCGCCGGCGACGAGCACCTGGGCATCGATCGCACGCGGCAGCTCCCGCAGCCTGCTCGGCGCCCACGCAGGGCGTCCTGCGCGCCGCCCCCTGGCGCGTTCCCACACGGCCACTGCTCGGGGAAGCTGCCCCCGACTCATTCCCGCGATGATCATCCGTGTTCCTCGCTCTACTAGACGACGCCCAGAAGGTCCCGAACGTCGCTACTCAGTCCAGAACTTTCCCGACATTCTGACTCATTGCGCCCGCATCCAAGCGGTCCACGAGTCACAGGATCGTCCCGAACAAGAAGCAAATCCTTGCCAAGTTTTTCGTGCCAATCCTTGCTGCTGGCCGCAGTATAGACCGTTTCGTTCCCAATTTGCACGAGTTTTGGAGAGCGAAACAAATCTTTGTGGAGGATTACGGAGTGATGTCCCGCACGTTTCACGCGGCCTGGGAAAAATCGCCCGCCCCTGCGCACGCGATCGAGGATGTTTCCGACTTGGTCGTCCTGCGACTCGGTTGCGCCCGACCACTCAGCCGTCCGTGAACGGCGCCAGCCGCACACCGTGGTCGTGCTCGCGCATCCCCAGCTCGTACGCCGCGCCATGGCTCGTGCGCAGCGTGCACGCCGCCAACCCAGGACGGTTGACGGTCAGCGCCAGCGCCGCGATCGAGCAGTTCGCCACGTCGTGCTCGCCGCCGTTGGGGTCGGCGTAGCGCCAGCCCGCAACCGCACTCTCCCGAACGCGTACATGGGCCTCGATCCGCAAACCGCCGGCGCCCGGCAGCGACAGCCGGCAGCGCCACGGCGTCTCCGCCACGAGCAGGCCACGCGCGCCGATCCCGCCGAGCGCATGGCGCTCTCCGTCGAGCGACAACACGCCGTTGGCCACCCACGGCGTCGTGCGCCCGGCGACGCGCACGCGCCCGATCGCGACATCCAGCCACGCGGCGGCGAGCGGCGGCGCTGGGTCCCGGGCGCCCGGACGCGCGGCGTGCCGCGTGCCTGACGGGACCTCCTCGAAGCACACGCCGTGCAGCCAGATCCACCTCTCCGCGTGCTGCGCCCCCCAGTTGTGGCCCACCATGCCCTGCCACCCCCGCAGCTCGACCGCCTGCGCCGGTGAGCCCGGCAGCTCCAGCACTCCGTCGAAGACCGCCGCCGGCGCCGGGCTCGTGAGCTTCGTGCGCGGCAGCGGCGCCCGGTACATCCACCCCCGCGGCAGGTGCCGCAGCTCGCTCTCGGTCGCCGCGTAGCGCAACGACCACCGCGCGCCTTCGCACGAACCGCGTGCCCGGCCGGGGGCAAGCTCGTTCTCGCGCTCGACCGCGATCCAGCCGTCCGCCGGGACCGCGAGCGCCGCCGAGGTGAGCTTGTGCACCAACGGCCGCGGCCGTTCAGCGTCGAAATAGGTCAGCCACACCGAGCCGCGCGGCTCGCCGCCGGGCCGCTTGTGGACCGTGTAGCGGATCCACACCCCCCGCGGCCGCGCCGGGTCGACCGCGCGCAGGTAGAACGACTCGTACATCCCCTGCTGCGCGCGCGCCCGGGGGAACACGGGGTGCAGACTTCCCTGTCCCGCATGCGCCGGGGGGAACACAGGGTGCAGACCGACCGCCTTCACGGCTGCAAGTATCCCCCCTGTGGAGCGCCACCCGCTCGTCACCCTTCCCTCCGCCCTCGCGCACTTCGAGCAGGACGCGGCCGCGCCCAGCCATGCCCGCTACCTGCTGGGAATCGACGGCGGCGCCACCAAGACCCTGGCCGCCGTGCTCGACCTGGAGCGCGGCACCCTGCACCTCGGCCACGGCGGTCCCTCAAACCAGGACGCCGTCGGCGTCCGCGAAGCCGGACACGCGCTGTTCGGCGCCGCCACCGCCGCGCTCGCCGGCGCCGGCATCGACGACGGGGACCTCGCCGCCGCCGTGCTCGCCGTCGCCGGCACCGACACCGGGGCCGTCGCGCGCCACGTCCACGAGCAGCGCTCGCCCGACTGGATCGTCGTCGGCAACGTCGTCGGCGCCTGGGCCACCGCGACCCGCGCCCAGCCCGGCGTCGGCGTCATCTCCGGCACCGGCAGCAACGTCTTCGGCGTCGGGCGGGACGGGCGCGCCTGGCGCGCCGGCGGCTGGGGCCACATCCTCGGTGACGAGGGCTCCGGCTACTGGCTCGGCCTGCAGTCGCTCAAGGCCGCCCTGCGCGACCGCGAGGCCTCCGGGCCGCCGACCGCGCTCAGCGACGCCGCCCTCGCGTTCTTCGACGCTCCCAGCGTCGAGGCGCTCGCCGCCTCGGTCTACGGCAAGCCGCTGACCAAGAGCGAGATTGCCGCCTTCGCGATCGAGACCGCCACCGTGGCCGAGCGCGGCGACGCCGTTGCGCGCGAGCTCTACGAAGCCGGCGCCCGCGAGCTGGCGCAGCAGATCGCCGCCGTCATCGGCCGCACCGGCCTCACCGACGCGTTCCCCGTCGGCCTCATCGGCAGCGCCTACAAGGCCGGTCCCGTGTTCGTCGCGCCGCTCACCGCCGCGATCCACCTGCACGCCCCCGAAGCCGCCGTGTCCGTCGTCGAGCTGGCTCCCGTCGGCGGCTCGCTGCTGCTGGCCGCCCGCGCCTGCGGCGCCTCCCAGGCGCTGGCCGGTCTCGACCTCGCCGCGCTCATCGACGCTGCGCTCGCGCCCGCCTGAACTGCGCCGCAACCGCGTGCCGGTCGCCGATCGCATCCGGCCCTGCGCCCGCGATTCGCACCGCCGCCGCCGCGCCCGCGAACTCCGCCGCGATCGCCGCCGCCAAACCCTCTCGCAACGCGACGAAGAACGCCGCCGCGAACACGTCGCCCGCGCCCAGCTCGTCGCAAGGGTCCGCGACCCGCTCCACCGGCACCCGCCACGAAACGTCGCCCGGCAAATGCAGCGTCAACGGCCGGGCGCCCGCCGTCACCGCGACAACCGGACCCTCCGCTTCCGGCAGCAGCTGCTCGCAACTGCTCAGCTCGCCCGCGCTCAACACCACCGCATCCACGCGCTCCGGCGCCAGCTCCCGCTCGAGCACCGCCCGGGCGATCTCCCCGTCCTCGCCCCACGCGCGCACCAGCCCCTGCGGCGTCAGGCCCACGAAGTCCGCCCGTCCCACCCAGCCGCCGGGTGTCTCGCGCGCCACCGGCGCGAAATGCAGAATCGCCGTGTCCACATCCTGTGGCGGTGCGATCGGGCCCGCCCACGCCAGCACCTGCTGGCGCCGCCCGCGCGGACTGCTCCGCGTCAGCAGCGTCGTCGTCTGCTGCGCCGGCGCGATCCGCACACGCAGCTCCGTGCGGTACGGCTCCAGCAGCTCTTCGATCTCGCGCGGCACGCCCTGGGTGAGGATCAACGTGCGCAGCCCGAGCCGCGCCGCCTGCAAAGCGCTGTAGAACGCACCTCCGCCAGGCTGGCGCACACCCCCCGCTTCGGGGTCCGCGACGTCCGGGCCGAGGTCGGCGAGCACATCGGCCGTCACATGGCCCACCGTCACATAGTCGAAGCTCGCCACGCTCAGCGCGGCGCCGCGATCCGGTCGTGTGGTGCGCGCGCGGCGCCCGCCGGCGGCGCGACCTCAACCGCCGGTGGCACCCGTTGTGGCAGCTCGCTGCCACCGATCGCCGCCGCCGCCAGCCGACCCGTGAACACGCAGCCGCCGAGAAATGTCCCCTCCAGCGAGCGCTTGCCGTGCATCCCGCCGCCGCCGAACCCAGCCGCCTCGCCGACCGCGTACAGTCCCTCGATCGGCTCGCCACCGCCGGCTTGGAGCACCCGGCAGCCGAGGTCCGTCTGGATGCCCCCGAGGCTCTTGCGCGCCATCACCTGCAGGCGGATCGCGATCAGCGGGCCCGCCTTCGGGTCCAGAATGCGCTGGAACTTAGCCGTGCGCAACCGGTCGCCGCGCCAGCCCCGCAGCTGCGCGATCCGCCGTAGCTGGTCGTCGTTGAACAGCCCCCGCCCGCGCGCGATCCCCTCGTCGTAGCGCCCGATCTCCGCCGCCAACACCCCCGCGTCGACTGCGCTTTCGCCGCTCACCCCGTTCATCTTCCGCGCCAACTCCGCCAACGACCCCGCCGCGACGAAGTCCGGCGAGCCCTCGAGGAAGTGGCTCAGCACCCGCGGTTTGCCAAGCAGCACGCCCAGCAGGAACGGCACCAGCCGCCGCTCGCGCAAATGCGGGTTGTGCTGCGAGCCCGACACATCCAGCTCGCGCAACGCGATCTTGCGGTTGCACACCAACCACGAGTACGCCCTCGCGTCCTCGCACATCCGCTCGAGCGCCGCGTACGCGTCGAACGTCGGCATCACCGGCACCGGCCCGTACCTGCGCCCGTCCGGGTCGAGCATCAACCCCGACCGCGGCGGGATCAGCTTGATGCCATGGTCGGGTCGCTGCGGGTTTGGGTGGCGCACCGCGTCGGCGTAATTCCACATCCGCGCCAGGTGCGTCACGTTGCCCCCCACCCGCCTTACCTCTTCGTGCATCGCCCCATCCGCGTACAGATGCGAGCCCATCAGCAGCTGCGCCGGCGGCTCGCCCAGCTCCTGCGTCGGCCACTCGCGACGCACCATCTCGAGATTGCCGCCGATCCCGCCCGCCGCGACCACCACCGCGCGGCGGGCGCGCAGCTCGCGACCGCCCGCCGCTGCCGCGGCCTCGCCCTCCCCGGCCTCGGAGCGACCCCGCCCGTTCGCCGGCCCGGACTCCTGCGCGGTCTGCGCGTCGCTGCCCTCCCAGCGGCCGCTCCCGCGGCCGCTCTCCCCCTCATCCTCAACCCTGCACCCCGCCACACGGCCCTCGCCGTCGAGCACCAGCCCGCTCACGCGCGTACGAAACCGCACCTCCAGCGCTCCGCCGCGCTCGCGCCCGATCGCCTCCCACACGGCCTGCACCAGCGCCTTGCCCGTACCCCACGTCAGATGAAAGCGCGGCACCGAGTTCCCGTCACCGAAATTGCCCCGCTCGGCCCAGTTCACGACCGGGAAGAACCGCACCCCCAACGTCCGCAGCCACCCACCGACGTCGTCGCGCGCCCTCGTCACGTACTGCTCCGCCCAGCGCCTTGGCCACTCGTCGGCCGGTTCGAACTCTGCGATCCGCAGCCAATCTTCGAGCGCCACCCGCTCGCTGTCCTCGATCCGCGAACGCCGCTGCTCGGGCGAATCCACCATGAACATCCCTCCGAACGCCTCCCGTGCCAACCCGCCCACCTCGCTTGGGGCGCACCGGTCGAGCAGCGTCACCGCATAGCCGCCCCGCAGCAACTCCAGCGTGCACACCAGCCCAGCCAGTCCCGCGCCGACCACGATCACGTCAGGTTCGCGGGGCGGGGCGCCCGCGTCCTCAGGCGCCGTCATTTTCGCCACTGCTCTCCGGTGACCCCGACACAACTTCGTAGCGTATGGGATGAACGCCCTCACCGACTCGCGCGATGTTCGCGGCGCGCCTGGCATACGTTGTCTGTACAATCTTGTCGTGGCCACCACCAAGAACAGACGCGTCAACCTGCGCGTCGCCGAGCGCGACGACGATCTCTTCAGACGGGCCGCCGTCTGCGCCGAGCAGTCTCTGTCCGACTTCCTGATCGCCGGCGGACGCGAGCGCGCCGAGCGACTGCTCGCCGACCGTACGCGTTTCGTGCTCACCGAGCAGCAGTGGGTCGAGTTCAACGCCGCCCTCGATCGCCCCGCGCGTGTGCGCCCCGAGGTCGTTGCGCTGCTTCGTCGACCCCGCCCCCGGTAGTGCCGCGCTTCAGCGGCCCCCAGCCGCTCGCGTTCGGCGATCGTCTCGACCAGTTCGACTGCGGTGTCCCCTCACTCGACGCCTGGCTCTCCCGCTACGCCCTGCCAGCCGCCGCAGCCGGTTCGGCTCGAACCTTCGTCGCGATCGACTCCACACAAGACCGCGTCGTGGGCTATCACGCCCTCGCCGCCGCCTCGATCGAATACGACGCCGCCACCACGCGCCTGCGGCGGCGCGGCATGCCGCGGCATCCCATACCCGTGATCCTGCTCGCCCGCCTGGCCGTCGATCGCTCCGTCCAGGGGCGCGGTCTCGGCGCTTGGCTGCTCGCCGACGCGATGCGCCGCGCGACCGCCGCGGCCGAGCAACTCGGAATCCCTGCGCTCGTCGTGCACGCTCTAGACGAGCACGCTCGCACGTTCTACGAACGCCACGGCCTCGCCCCTGCCACGACCGATCCGCAGCACCTGATGATCCTTGTCAAGGACATCCGTGCCGCACTGCTCGCCGCCGCCGACCCCAGCTGTCCAAAATCCTGACTACCGCTACAGCCTTCGGTGTTGGCTCAAGCCAGCGCCATCCCCGGCGTCACCTGCACTTCGACCAGCTCCGGCCCGTCTGAGGCCAGCGCCCGGCGCAGCTCCACGGCCAGCTCCTCGCGATCGCCCGCGCGCTTGGCGTTCACGCCGTACCCCGCCGCCACCGCCGCCGTCTCCAGCGCCGGCAGATCCAGCCCCGGCGCGCCCGGCACCTCCTCCATCAGCGAGAAGAACTTCAGGATCGCGTACTCCTCGTTGCGCAACACGACGAACGTCACCGGAACCTTGTAAGCCGCCGCCGTCCAAAAGCTCTGCACCGCGTACTGCGCCGAACCCTCGCCGACCACGCACACCACCCTGCGCTGCGGGCACGCCAGCTGCACGCCAATCGCCGCCGGCATTCCGAACCCGAGCCCGCCGCCCGCCGAGAAGTAGTAACTGCCCGGGCGGCCCAACCGCAGCTGGTTCCTGAGCGCCGGCGTTGCCGACGGCGACTCCAGCACCACGATCCCGTCGTCCGGGAACACTTCTGCCAGCGCCCTCACTGCCGTCGACGGGCTCATCGGGCTCGTCAGCGGCACCTCCTCCGGGGCCGCGCGCACCGGCGGCGGCTCGCGCGTGAAACCGTTCGCGCCGCTCCCGCCGGCCGCGCCGTCGCCTGCGTCCTCGGCACCCGCTGCCGGCGCCTGCACCGCCTCCGCCAGCGCCTGCAGCGTCAGCGCCGCGTCCGCCACGATCGCATCCCCCATCGGCGCCCGCGCCGCCTCGTCCGGGTCGCTCGTGATCGCCACCAGCCGTGTATCCGGGGCCAGCAGCGGGCCCGGGATGTTCGGGTAGTACGGGAACACCGACGTCCCCACTGCGAGCACCAGATCGTGTGCCGCCAGCATTTCGCCCAGCGGCTGCACCGCCGGCGGCAGGATCGCCTGGAAAAGGGGATGGTTCTCCGGGAATCCCAGCCGTCCCCCGCCCGTCGCCGGCGTCGCGTACACCGCGACCTGTGTGCTCTCGGCGAAACGCACCGCCGCGTCCCAGCCGCCCGCGGCGTCGATGTCCGGGCCCGCCACGAACGCCGGGTTGCGCGCCTCCTGCAGACGCCGCGCCAGTCCCCTGATCGTCTCCGCATCCGGCCGAGCTGTGCCGCTCACAGTCCTCGTCGTTTGGTGGCGTACTTCCTCCTCGTCGCGTACCTCCGCGTACCAATCGTCCATCGGCACCGACACGAACACCGGGCCCCGCGGCGGCAGGCTCGCCAGATGGCACGCCCGGGCCAGCGCATGCGGCACATCCTGTGCGCACGGCGGCTCCCAGCTCCACTTCACGACCGGGTGCGGCATCCGCGTGGCGTCCCTGTTCGTGAGGTTCGCCTGTAGGGTCATCAGCGAGCGGTACTGCTGACCCGCCGTCACCACCAGCGGCGACTTGTTCGCCTGCGCGTTGAACATCGCGCCCATCCCGTTGCCGAGCCCCGGCGCGGTGTGCAGGTTCACCAGCGTCGTCCTGCCGCTCGCCTGCGCGTACCCGTCCGCCATCCCCACCGCGACGGCCTCCTGCAACCCCAGCACGTAGCGAAAGTCCTCCGGGAAACTCGCCAGCATCGGCAGCTCCGTGGAGCCCGGGTTGCCGAACATCGTCGTCATCCCCCGCTCCCGCAACAGCTCGATCGTCGCCTCTCTAACTGTCTTCACGCCTGGCCGCCTCTCCAAGGGGGTGACGCCGCCGGCCACAGGCCGGCGAGCCGGTCCCTCTTCGCTCGTCTCGTGGGTTGTCCCGAGTCGGCGGCATTATCGCGACCCCGGCGGCTCAGTGTCGTGCAGCGGGCTCCGCGTGGGGTGTGGTTATAAAAATTGGCGCCAATGCGTATCTATCATTTTTGATGTATTGGTGCCTTGGTGCATCAATGGTGATTTGATCATCGAAACAATTGGCAGCTATACATCAAAAGCGATTAACTGGCCCTCGTGGGTCGAAGGGATATATGCAGGCGGGCGTATTGATACGCACGCCGGCGCATCGATACGCACGCGGCACATTGCGGCGCCCCCGGTCAGCCAATGGACGCCGCCGTCCCGCGCAGCGCCGCCTGCGCCAGCTCCAGTGTCGCCGCAGCCCGCAGCCGCCGGTCCAGGCCCGTCATCGCCAGCAGGCCTCGCACCTGGGTGCTCGGGGCCAGCAGCACCATCTCCCCGTGTGCCGTCGCCAGTGCGCGCTGGATCTCCAGCAGCGCACGTAGCGCGCTGCTGTCCATGAACTCCACCTCGCCGACATCCAGGATCAGCCGGCGTGCGCCCGCCGCCGCGCACGCCGCCGTGATCCGCGCCTGCAGCGCCACTGCGTTCGCGCCATCGATCTCGCCGCCGACGATCGCTCGCACGCAGCCCGCTCCACCGTCCACCACGTCGATCCGCAGCGGCGGCGGCGCGTAGGGCCACGTCGCGACCGGCCGCTGCCCGCTCGACGCCGGTCCCCAGCCCCAACGCCGTCGCAGCGCCGCGCCCTGCAAGTTTTCGGTCATCACGCTCATTTCGTGCCTCTTTCGTCTCGGCCCATGCCAACATCCCGTCCGCGACCGCGTCGCGCGCGCCCTCGACTGTGTCGTGGCGCGCTCCCGGCTCGGTCCGCTTCAGCCGCCCTAGGCCCTCGATTTCCTCGATGTCCGCAAGACACATGCCGCCCTGCCGACTCACGCCGCATAGACGAATTCATCAGCGCCGACGCGACCGGCGACCGACACGAACGGGAACCAGTCGATCGCGCGGCCGCTCACCACATCGATTGCGTTGCCCGGCTGTTCCGTGTCTGCGTAGCCCCGCCACCTGCCGATGTCGCTGAAGCTGTCCGTACACCGACGCCTCGCCTGTGCCCTGGCCGCCGCTGCGCTACTGGCGGTCGTGTTCGCCCACGGCGCGACCGCGCGTGCGCGCCTGCCCGCGCGCGCCGCCGGCGACAAGCCGACCGCGCATCGCACCGCGCCCGCCAAGCCGCCCCCGCTCAACCTCTACGCGGCCCGTGCCCTACTCGCCTACGAAGCGATGCAGCAGAACTTCTACGTCGCCGGCACCGGCCTCTACCGCGGCGAACCCGAGTACTCCTTCCTCTGGCCCTTCTCCCAAGCGTTCGCCGCGACCATCACGCTCTCGCACATCTCCCAGCTGCGTCCCCACCTCGCGAACATCCTGCACGCCCAACTCGTCGGGCTCCAGCAGTACCTGGGGCCGCCGCTCGCGCCCGCCGCAGCCGAATCGACCGCCGCCTCTGAAACCACCGCCGCCACCCAACCCACCGGTGCGCCCGCCGTGCCCGTCGAAACCGTCACCGGGTCGAACGGCTCCGAGCCGAGCGGCGGGTCGGGCGCCGGCGGCTCGTCGGGGTCGGGCGGATCAGGCTCGGGCGGGTCCTCGGGCTCGGGCGGGTCATCCGGGTCCGGGGCTGGTGGATCGTCGGGCACGGGCTCAGGTGGCTCAGGCGGGTCGGGTGGCTCAGGTGGGTCGGGCTCGGGCGGGTCCTCGGGCTCCGGGTCGGGTTCAGGTGGGTCCTCGGGCTCCGGCGCGGGCTCCGGCGGCACGACGGGCGGTGGGGGGTCCGGCGGCGGCTCGGACAGCGGCACGGGCGGCAGCGGCACGGGTACCGGCGTGCACGGGCGCGGAACGGGCACCGGTTCCGCCGCAGGCCCGATCGCGACCATCGCCTCCAGCGTCGGGCTGCGCTCCTACAACGGCAACGTCGCCCCGCCCGTCGGACCCGGCGGGGACAGCTACTACGACGACAACGAGTGGGTCGGCATCGAGCTGGCCCGCCTCTACGAACTCGACCACGACACCGCCGCGCTGCAGCAGGCCGAGCTGATCATGCAGTTCGTGATGTCCGGCTGGGAGACCACCGCTCCCGACGGACAGCCGCTGCCCTGCCCAGGGGGCGTGCCGTTCTCCGACGCGCGCGGCAACAAAGCTCGCAACACCGTCACCGACGCGCCCGGCGCCGAGCTGGGGGTGCTGCTCTACAAAATCACCCACGAAGCCAGCTACCTGCAATTCGCCGAGATGGCCTACGGCTGGGTACGCCAATGCCTGATGAGCGGCAGCTACCTCTACGCCGACCACATCGACCTCGACGGCACCGTCGAACCGCACGAGTGGAGCTACAACCAAGGCTCGATGATGGGCGCCGGCGTGCTGCTCTACCAGGCCACCCACGACGGCGCCTACCTCTACCAGGCTCGCCAAACGGCGACGTCCGCACTCGCCTACTTCACCTACAGCCGCCTCTCGCTCGAAAACCCCTTCTTCGTCGCCGTCTACTTCCGCAACCTCATGTACCTGGACTCCGTCACACACGACCCGCCCGGGTCGGCTCCCGCGCGCGAATACGTCTACTACGCCTGGCAACGCCACCGCCTCAGCGACAACCTCTTCGCCTACGGCACGCCACCCACCGCCGAACTTCTGCGCCAAGCCGCGCTCGTGCAGATCTTCGCGCTGCTTGCGACTCCGCCCAGCACTTATTTCTGAGCGCGCACGGGTCGAGCGTCGGGCGCCCGAGGAGCTGCACGGGTTGAGCGCGGAGTGCTCGAGGGGCGCCGCCCGGGTCAAGCGTCGCCGCGGGTGCGGCTCGGCCCCTCGCGATGCGGGCCTTCGCGAGCGACGCGCCAGACGGCATGATGCCCGGCGCCGCGGCCGGTCGCTACGCTGTGCGCCGAACACGATGGACGAAGCCACCAACCTCATCACCCCCGACGGCCTGCTAGCCCTGCAGGACGAGCTGGCTGCGCTCGAGGCCGACGGCCGCCGCGAGATCGCCGAGCGCATCAAAGTCGCGCGCGAGTGGGGCGACCTCAAGGAGAACAGCGAGTACCACGACGCCAAGAACGACCAAGCGCACCTCGAGACCAAGATCGCGCGCCTGCGCGAAAAGATCGCCAACGCAGTCGTCGTCGACGGCGGCGGCGGGCAGGGTGACACCGGCGTCGTCGGCTTCGGCTCCACCGTGCACGTCCGCGACGAGCGCGGCGTCGAGCGCACCTGGACGATCGTCAGCTCCCACGACGCCGCCCCCGCCGAAGGGCGCCTCTCCGCCGAATCGCCCGTCGCCCGCACCCTGCTCGGGCTGCGCGCCGGCGAGCAGGCCTCCGTCTCGCTGCCGCGGGGCGAGAGCGTGCTGACCGTGCTCAGCGTCAGCTGAGCGGCAGCGCCCGCCGAACGCCGCCGTCACGCCCAGCCGAGTCGGCCCGATCCGCCTCGGCTACCGCGGCTTCCTCGCGGAACGTCTCGACGAACGCGGCGACCACCGCCGGGTCGAACTGCGTGCCCGCACACGCCCGCAGCTCCGCGAGCGCCTCGATCGGGGCGATCGCCGCGCTGTAGGTGCGCTGCGAGGTCATCGCGTCGAACGCGTCGCACACGAAGATCACACGCGCGCCAAGCGGGATGTCCTCGCCGCACAGCCCATCCGGATAACCGCCGCCGTCGAAGCGCTCGTGACTTGCGCGCACCAGCTTCGCGACCGGACGCAGCGCGGCGGCGGCGGTGAGAATGCGCTCCCCGAGGATCGTATGGCGGTGCATGAAGCGCCACTCTTCCTCGTCCAGCGGGCCCGCCTTGTGCAGAATCGAGTCGGGAATCGCGATCTTGCCGACGTCGTGCAGCTCGGCCGCGCGAGCCAGCACATCCAGCTCCTCGCCCACCATCCCCAGCCGACGGCCGACCGCGAGCGCGAGCGTGCCCACGCCGCGCTGGTGCTCCTGCAGGTCGGGGTAGCGCTCCTGGAAGGCCTGCAGCAGCACGTCGCGCAGCTGGTGCACCGCGCTCGCCTCGCGCGTCTCGTCCTTGCGCCGGTACAGCCGCTGGTCGGCGAGCTGCAGCACCGACCCCGGATCGCCGCCCTGGAGCGGGATGCTCACGACGCCGTGCGCCGCGCCGATCGCAAAGCCCGGCCCGTGCTCGGAGAGCGCTGCCACGCTTGCCTGTACGAGCGCGGCCTCGCCCGCGCCACCAACGCCACGGAACAGCACGCAGAACTCGTCGCCGCCCATCCGGTAGGCCGCTCCGTGCGGCGCGACGACCGTGCTCAGCTTCTCGCTCAGCCGTACCAGCAGCGCGTCGCCCGCGGGGTGCCCGAAAGTGTCGTTGTAACGCTTGAAGCCGTTCAGGTCGTACAGCGCCAGCTCCCAGCGCTCGCCTGTTCGGACCCGGCGACAGGCGACATTCAGATCCTCCATCAGCTGGCGCCTGTTGCCAACCCGTCAGCGGGTCCGTCAGCGCCAGGCGGCGCGAGCCCGCCAGCATCGCGATGTTCTCGCGCACCGTCAGCATCAGCTGCACGCACACCGCCAGCACCGTCGCGATCGCCAGCGCGAGCGCCAACGGCGTGAGCTGGCCGTGCAGGTTGCCGTACAGGAACACACCCAGCGCCGCCAACAGCGAACACGCCGGCACCGACATCAGCCGCCAGTCCTCCACACGCCGGCGCGTCGGTCGCGGCCACGGCGTCCACGCGGCGATCGCCAGCAGAACCGCGGCGGTCGGCCACAGCACACGCACCCCGTCGCTCATCTGCAAGCCGCCCATCGCCCGCAGGTAGACGTAAGCGACGTCTGCCGTCGCGGCGGCCAGCACGCCCACCGCGATCAACAGCCACACCCGTCCCCGCCGCCAGCCTGTGATCCCCAGCGCGCCAATCGCGAACGCCAACAGCAGCAGGTCGCCGATCGGGTATGCCAGCGCGACCGCCATCGCCGTCGTCCCGTCGTGTGCGCGCGCCGCGATCGGCGGCAGCACCACCGCCGCACCGACCGCGCCTGCTCCCAGCCCGCCGATCGCCCCGTCCAGCCACGTGCCGATCCGCAGCTCGTGCAAATGCGCCCCGATCAGCAGCACGAGCGCCACATACGCGCACGGGTAGAACGCCAGCCGCAGCGCGTCCGCGGGGGTCACCGCGCCGACCGCCGCCGCGTGCGTGCCCGCCACGAACAGCGTGTAGTAGATGTCCCCGAGCGCCCAGCACGTCACTCCCGCGCCCATCGTCAGCCACGCCGCGCGTCGTGCTCGCACCAGCAGCCCGCGCGCGGTCACGCCCAGCGCCGCGCCTCCCATCAGCACGCCGTAGATCCCCTCGTCGAACATCCCATTGCGATGGGCGCCGCCCATGCCGTCCAGCGTGTGCAGCGCCAGCACACCCACACCCCCCACCAGCAGCGCCAAAACGAACGTCATCGGTGTCGGTCGTGTGCGCATCCCTCGCGTTCCCCTGCTCGCCCCGGACATCGGTTGCATTCGCTCACGGCTGTAGCTGGACGCGTCCGAGTTGCGCGAATGTCTCCCCAGGGTGGCGGCGGAGGGCCGGCTCGCCGGTTTTACGGGATGGCTGCGCCGCCGCCCGGGCTGGCGAAGAGGGTCCGGTTCGCTGAAGAGAGGTCCGGCCCACCGACCTGGCGGCCGGTTGGGCCATCCCCTCTAGGTTGATGGCGAGGCCCGCCGGCCGCTGGATTGGCTGCCGGGGGTATCGGAGATTTCGGTCCCCACCGACTCGCCGTTCAAGATTCGCGACATCGCGCCAGCTTGCGCGATGTCGAAGACATGGAGGGGCAGGGCGTGATCGCGAGCGAGAATGAAGGCGGACGGATCCATGACGCGGAGGTCTCTCGCGATCGCCTCGGCGAAGGAGAGTTGCTCGTAGCGCCTGGCGCTCGGGTCGCGCTGCGGGTCGGCCGAGTAAACGCCGTCGACGCCGTGCTTGGCGACCATCAGGGCGTCTGCGTTTAGCTCAAGCGCCCGTTGCACCGACGGGTAGTCGGTCGTGAGGTATGGCTGGCCGATGCCGCCGGCGGCGATCACGATGTGACCCTTTTCCAGGTGGGCCTGTGCACGAAGGCGGATGAACGGCTCCGCGACCGACGGAATCGGAATCGCCGTCATGACCCGTACCTCCCGGTCGCCTCGCGCCTTGAGGACGCCCCGGAGCATCAGCCCGTTCATCACGGTGGCAAGAATCCCGACGGAGTCGGCCTCCGCGCGTTCGATCCCCCAAAGGTCGGCAAGCGATCCCCTGAAGAAGTTTCCGCCACCGACGACAACCGCAACCTGGACGCCGCAGGCCACGACGGCGAGGACCTGGTCAGCCGCGTGCTCGAGTGCTGCTGCCTGGAGGCCGGTCGGCTCGGCTCCCGACAGTGCGGCGCCGCTGAGCTTGATCACGACACGTCCGTAGCGCATGTCGAGGGCGACAGCCTAGCGGGCCGGGCGGCCGCCGGGTCGGGCGAGTCCCGCGAGTCCACATCGGTCGTCTGCGACCGGCTGGGCGCAGATTTGGCGCCCCGCACCGCCTCACCGACGACGCACGTCGGCGTGGAGCGTTCCGCCGAGCGCTACCGGAGCGCTCCACGCACGCGTCGCACGAACGCGCGCGGCTTGCGCCGCCGGTACAGGCGCGCGCCCTCGCGCAGCGCTCGCTTGCGCAGGCGCTTGTGGCGCTGCTCGATCGCCTTCAGCAGCAGCTTGCGCGTGCGTCGGTCGGCTCTGAAGTGCCCGCGGCGCTCGCGCACGCGAACCTCCAGCAACACCAGGTCGTGGTCCTCGCCCAGCACTTCGCCCAGGCGGTCCGCGCGGCGTGCCACCCGGTGCAGGCGGGCGCCGGCCTTGGTCTGGCGCGCGGGCTTGCCGCGGTCGAGCGTTTCCGCCACGTAGCGCAGGTCCTTAACGCTTTTGCGCCATTCGTGCATCGCCGCCGCGTCGCTGTGCCGCCGGCGCGCCCGGCGCATACGGCGGCGGCCCTGGCGGTAGATCCGTTCGATGCCCGGGGCCACCAGCGCCGCCGGCTTGCGCGACGGCTCGCGCAGCTCCCACGCCGCCACGCGTGCGCCGATCGCGCGCAGGTCGCCCGCCGCGGCCCCACCTGCGTCGAACGGGCGCGGGGCGCCGACGGCAAAGGGGGCCGCGTCGCCCGCGCCGCCGTTCGCGACGGCGTCGCGTTCGGCTACCAGCTCGGCGCGCAGCGCGTGCAGGCCGCTGGCCGGCTGGGTCTGTGTGGCGGACAGCTTGGGGTGGTGGCGCAGCAGCTCATCCAGCGTCGCCACCATCACCTCCGCATCGCGCGCTCCCGCGAACCGCCGGGCGCAGTCGCGCAGCGCGGCGTTTTCGCGCGCGTAGACCCGCTTGCCGAGCGCGGGTCGCAGCACGCGCATCAGGGCGCGCAGCCGCTTGATCGCCTTGCGCGTCTCGTGCACCGTCTTCGCACCCAGCTCGCCCCCCGCGCGCGAATCGTTCTCGAGCAGCTCCACCGCCAGCTCGATCTGGCCGAGCGCCACTCGCCGCAGTCCCTCGGCGAGCGGCTCGCCGACGAGCAGCGACGCGTTACGCGCCCGAGCCGCGCTCCTCGCCGCGCGCCGTTCGCGCTCGGCGCGCGCCAGCGCGACGCCCACGCCCGCGGTGAGCAGCACCCCCGCAAGCCCGACCGCGCGCGCGGACGGCGGGTCGGTAGACCCGCCGCGCGGCAGAATGGAGCGATGCCGGCGGAACTTCCCCCTGCGCCATGGTGGACGGTACGCCGCGCGGCCAATCGCAAGCCCGCAACGTATCGCTGCCCGTTTTGCGGTCATCGCCTGCCCGCGCTCAGCGAGCACATGCTGATCGCTCCCGAAGGCGACACGCGCCGTCGCCGGCACGCGCACACCGACTGCGTGCTCGCCGCGCGCGCACGCGGCGCCCTGCCGCTGCGCGAGGACTGGCTGCGCACACAGTCACCGCGTGCGCGCACGCGGTGGTGGCGGCGGATCCTGGGGCGCGACGCCGGCTCCGGCGGCTGAGGGCGCACGCCGCCACCTGCCGCTCCGACGACGCCGCCACCACCGACGCCGCGAACGGTACGGCGGCGGATCGGGCGCCCGCTGGGCTCGGCGGTCGGGCGCAGGGGTCGAGGCTCGCTCTCAGGCACCGTACGTGTGCACGTACTCCGGCTGCACGCGAATGATCACGCGCTGTTCGCCCGGCTGGCGGTAGGGGTAGGAGTCCTGCCCGAGGTACTTGCCCGCCATCGCGTCGATATGAGCGTCCGCGCCCTCGTGCGTGCGCTGCGCGACACGGCCGCGGATCGTGACGTACTCGTACGGGTTCTCCATGTTCTGCACCGTCAGCGTCACGCGCGGGTCGCGCTCCAGGTTGCGCGGCCACGCCCGGCCCTCGGCGCTGTTCAGCGTCGGCATCCCGTCCTGCACGTCCACCCACACCGGCGCCGCCTGTACCGACCCGTCTGCGCGCAACGTGGAGACCGTGCAAAAGTTCTTACCGTTCAACAGCTCCGCGGCGCGGCCCTCGATCTTCGAACTCATCGTCTCACTCCTCGTTCGGCATGTACGTGTGACCCTGCACGCACCCAAGATAGGGCGTTGCGGGTTGTGAGGGGGCGTGAGACCGCGCGCCTGGCGCCGCCGGGTGAGGTCGGTGGCTGCGCCGGCCGAGACCCGCCGTCTGGCGAGCCCCTTGCGAGCCGGCCGAGACCGATTGTCGGGCCGGCCCGCGCGGCTGTCGAGCCCGCTCGGGCCGGCGCTGGCCGCGGGGACCGTGGAGCCGGTTGAGAAGGGCAGCCGTCGAGCCGGCTACTGCCGGCTGAGACCCGTCGTCGAGCTGGCCGGCGGGATCGGCTGCAGCGGCGTCAGCTGGCCGTTGTTCAGCTGGAAATGCACCGTCGCCTCGCCCCCGCTCGGGCAGCACATCGTGTCGTGCGGCCGGTACAGCGCGTAAGCCAGCACGACTTCGGTGTCGCCCTGGCTCACCACCCGCACCGACGCGCTGGGCTGGCTTGCGTCGGTGCCGATGTACTTGCCGTCGACGAAGAAGAACGCCCGCTGGTTGTAGCCGGCCGTCGACCCCGTGCGTGTGCCGACCAGCACGCGCAGCGTCTGATCAGGGTGGTATTCGGCGGTGTTGTCCGGCGTGTACCCCTGGCTCTTGAGCGCCGCCACCGCCGCAGCCACTTCTTCGCCGCTCGCTTCCCCCGCGCTTGTGCCGCCGTGCTGGGCGAACGCCGGCTCGGGCGCTGTGCGGGTGGTGCTCGCGGGCTGGGGCGTCGTGCTCTGTTCGGCGCCCGTCGTCGAGCCGGGCGTTTTTGATGGGGGAGGGGAGCTGTTGGTTCGCGCCGTCGTGCCCGTGCGCGTTGCCGCCGCCGACGTCGTGGACGGCGCCACCGGCGCGCTGGAGACAGACACCGTCTTCGTGCCCCCGCCGCAGCCCGCAAGCAGCGCGCCCGCGAGCGCACACACCGCCGCCGCGGCCACCGCCCTGCTACCTGCCGTCTGCCCCTGCGACCACCGCATACGTCCTCCTAGTTCGCCCCTTCCCCGCCACCTCCTCGGCAAAACACGACCCCGCCACGCATGTTGCGCTCGTGGGCGGGGCATGGATGCCCCGCCGCCCCGTCGCGACGCGCTCCGCGGCTTCTGCCGCGCGGATGCGCGCCAATAGATCCTCTTTGCCAATGAACCCACAAGATCCCTGGGGCTTGACATACTTATTAGTCACTGCTAATTTTCGTAGCTAGTTAGCAATCACTAACCTAGGAGCTGCGCACATGAGCGGATCGCGCCGCAACAACTGGACACTCGGCATCGTCTCCGTCGCCCTCTTCATGGTCGTCCTCGACAACCTCGTCGTCTCGATCGCCCTGCCCTCGATCCACCGCGACCTCCACGCCTCGATCCAGTCGCTGGAGTGGACCGTCAACGCCTACGTTCTCGCCTACGCCGTGCTGCTGCTCACCGGCGCCGCGCTCGGCGACCGCTTCGGGCGCCGGCGCATGTTCCTCGGCGGCCTCGCGCTCTTCACCGCCGCCTCCGCCGCCGCCGCGCTCGCGCCCACCACCGACCTGCTCGTCGCCGCTCGCGCGATCCAAGGCGCCGGCGCCGCGCTCGTCACCCCGCTCACCCTCACCCTGCTCGCCGAGGCCTTCCCGCCGCAGCGGCGCGGCATGGCGCTCGGCGTCTGGTCGGGCATCTCCGGCGCCGCCGTCGCGCTCGGGCCGCTCGTCGGCGGGGCCGTCGTCGAAGGCATCTCCTGGCATTGGATCTTCTGGATCAACGTCCCGATCGGCCTGCTGCTGCTTCCCCTGGCCGCGACCCGCCTGCGCGAAAGCCACGGCCCCTACGGCTCCCTGGACCTTCCCGGCCTCGCGCTCGCCTCGCTCGGCGCCTTCGGCATCGTCTTTGGCCTTGTCCGCGCCCAATCGCTCGGCTGGACCTCGCCCACGATCCTTGCGGCGTTCTGCGCCGGCGCCACCCTGCTGGTCGCGTTCGTCATCTGGGAGCGCCGTGCGCGCGAGCCGATGCTGCCAATGTCATTCTTCTCCCGCCGCGCCTTCGCCGTCACCAACTTCGTCTCGCTGACGATGTACTTTGGGATGTTCGGGTCGATCTTCTTCCTCTCCCAATTCATGCAAACCGTTCTCCACAACTCGCCCCTGCACGCCGGCCTGAAGATCCTCGTCTGGACCGGCGCCACGATGATCACCGCGCCGCTCGCCGGCGTCTACTCGCAGCGCATCGGCAGCCGGCCCCTGATGTTCGCCGGCCTCGTCCTGCAAGCAGGCGCCCTGGCCTGGCTGGCGACGATCCTTGCCGTACACACCTCCTACGCCGCGATGATCGTCCCCTTCGCGATGGCCGGCTCCGGCATGGCGCTCGTGTTCGCCCCCTCCGCCGCCGCGGTGCTCTCCGCGGTACGCACCTCCCAAACCGGCCAGGCGTCCGGCGCCACCAACGCCATCCGCGAGACCGGTGGCGTCCTCGGCGTTGCCATCCTCGCCTCCGTGTTCACCGCCCACGGCGGCTACAGCTCGCCGCAAGCCTTCGTCGCGGGCCTGCAGCCCGCGATGTGGGTCGGCGTCGCCGTGCTCGCGCTCGGCGCCCTCGCGCTTGCGCTGCTGCCGTTCCGCACGCTTGCCCCGACCGCCACTACCACTACCACCGCCACCGCCGCTCGCGCCCCTGTTCCCGCCGGCGATGGGCTTGTGGTCGCGGCGACGGGGGGCGGCGGGGATGTTTTGTCTGGGGTGGGGGAGGGTGTGGATGTTTTCTCTGCGGTGCGATTCGCGCCTGCGCGTGCGCGCGCGCGCGCGCGTGCGCGAATGGCACCTGCGCGAATGGAAACGTCGCGCGAGCGGCCCCGTGCACAGGCGCCCGCGGACGCCGCCGTCAGGGAGGTCGCTTGAGCACGACCCCACGTGTGCGCGTCCCCGCGGCCGAGCGCCGCGAGGCGCTCATCTCGGCCGCCGTGCACGAGTTCGCGCACGGCGGCCTGCACGGGACTCCCGTCGAGCGCATCGCGCGCCGTGTCGGCGTCGCGCAGCCGTACGTGTTCAGCCTCTTCCCCAGCAAGCTCGACCTCTTCCTCGGCGCGCTCCAGCGCAGCTTCGAGCGCGTCGCCGAGACCTTCGAGCACGCCGCCGCCGAGTACGCCGCCGGGCGTGCGCCCGCCGACTGCGAAGACGCCCTGCACGCGATGGGCCTCGCCTACAAGCAGCTGCTCTCCTGCGACCGTGACTACCTGATGCTCCAGCACCAGGCCTACGCCGCCTGCGATGACGACCGCGTGTGCGCGTGCGTGCGACATCGCTACGCCGAGCTGGTGGCGCTCGCCCAACGGCTCTCCGGCGCCGAGGACGACCGCATCGACGACTTCTTCCGCCACGGCATGACCCTGCACGTAGCCGCTGCGCTCGGCGTCGACGACCTCTCCGCGACCTGCGCCTGGGTCAAGTCCGAGCTCGAGCTTCCCACCGCCGCTGCGGCTCGGGAGGCGGGCGCCTAGCAGGCGCCCGCCGCTGAGTCGGCGAGCCGGGGCTCTCCTGATTCATCTAGCATCGACACGGGCATGCCCTCCCCGTCTGGCGACACCACTTCCAGTCCCAAGTCCAAGCGCAGCCGCCGTGAGCTGGCGCGCACCGGCGGCCTCGTCGTGCTCGCCGTGCTCGCCACGCTGTTCGCCGTGCTCAACCTCGAAAACGTCGAGGTCGACTGGATCTTCGGCTCCGGCCACGCCCCGCTGATCGTCGTGATCGTCATCTCGCTGCTCGTCGGCGTCGTCTTCACACACTTCGCCGAGCGCCGCGCCGGCAACCGGCGCGCTGGACGTGGCGGGCCGTGAGGCGATAACCGCTTCCACCGCCTCCTCGGGACCGAGGAAGGGTGCCAGCACGACGAACGACAGGTACTCCGCGAGGATCGGCAGCCGGTGTCCGCGGCCTGCCACCACCTCGCTGTAGAGCGTGTGCCACAACGCCCCCGCGATGCCCTCCACCGCGAGCCTGCTGCTCGCGGGCTGCGGTGCCCCCTCGGTGAGCAGCATCGCGGCTTCGCGCGCGAACGTCGTCGTGTTCTCCAGTGCTCGTGGACCTGCTTCCAGTGACTTGGTCGCCAGCGTGATCGTGCACGCCGGGTGCGCCGCCAGATGGGACAGCAGCGCCGGCACGGTTGCGCACACAGCTCCCGCCCAATCATCCGACACCAGCCCCGGGTCGGCCACCAACTGCAGCACCTCTCCGCCCAGCATGTCCAGTGCCGCCAGGTAGCAGTCCTGCTTGTCGGCGAAGAACGCCATGAACGCGTCGATCGTCACCCCCGCCTCATCGGCGATCCGCAGCTTGCTCAGATCGTCGAAGCGCTCGCGCAACGTCAGGTCGATCACGCTTCGCAGCAGCTGTGCCCGCTCGCCCGGGTGCGCCGCTCCGCGCCGTCCGCCGCCACGCCGGCCGCCGCGCGGCGCAGCCCTGCCCGGCGCGCTCGCGCCAAGGGCTTCTCGCTGGTCTGCACGCCCACCGGCCGCGCCCGGCTCGTGTGCGCGCTCCGGCGACGGCGCCGCCGGCGGCAGCTGCACCGGCTGCGCGAACGGTGCGTTCGAGCACGGCCGCGGTCGCAATGCTGCGATCGCCGGCGAGCGCAGCAGCAGCGACCACTGCAGTAGCTCCTCGGTCAGCGCTGCCAAATCCTCCAAGCGCTCGCCCTGCGAGCGCTCACCCTGCAAATGCTCGCACGTCATCCCACGCAGCCCACCGATGATCGCGCGCGCGATCGGCAGCGGCAGCGGCTCCGTCTCGCCGCGCCCGGGCAGGCCGTGTGAAAGCAGGCCTTCGAGCATCGCCGTCACGCGTCGCAGCCGCCGCAAACCCCCGATCCCCGCCGTCTGGGCCTCGATCACGGCGAGGTGCAGCGCCTTGAAGTTGCTGTCCACCTCTTCCGCGAGCGTCGCAAATGCCGCCCCCAGCCGCTGCTCGATCTCACCCTCCGTGGAGCGGTAGGCCTCGCTGACGCGTTTGACGACGCGGTGCACGATCAGGTCGAAAGTCTCCAGAAAGCAGTCTTCCTTGTTGGCGAACTGCTCGTAGAACGCCCGCCGCGAGACTCCCGCCAGGCCGATCACGTGCTTGACGGTCGTCTGCCTGTAGCCGCGCGTCGCGACCGCCTCGATCATCGCGCCGTGCATACGGATCCGCTGGTGATGGGCTACGCCCGTGGCAGTGATGCTGTGCGGACCCTTCGGCAGGCGCTTGTAGATGGGCGCGATCGTCTGCGCCGCACTCTGCTCGCGGCGTCCGCGTCGTGCGGAGCCCCGGCTCCTGCGCTCGGAGCCCCGACTCCCGCGCTCCGACATCGATTATTCCACCTCCCCGGATACTTGCATCGGCTGAACTGTCAAAGAGGCCAGCAAACGCGATCATCTCATGTCAGCGATTCTTTGTCTACAGATAAGTCTATGCCTCCACGCGGCGCGATGCGACGGTCCCTCCTCGAAGTCGCTTTCCCCAATGTCGGACTGCGGCGCGCGACGATACCGGAGCGCTCCGCCAACACCCGCATCCCGCCGCCGCGCGCGCGGCGGCACTGCCCGCCGCGGTCCCCGGATGCCAGCCAGCGGACGCCCGCCACTATCCCGATCCTCCCCTTTCCCCTGGGGATCGGGCTGTGCGCTCCTCGCGCCCGTCCGTCAGGCTGGCCTCGGATAACCTCGGGGGAGTTTTGTGTAAATGTTTCTGACTAGCCCCGCCGCGGTCCTAGAACAGCTGCGCTCACCGCCTCCATTAGCACGTATCCGGCGTGCTTGCACGGCCGCTCGCCCGCCCGCACACCGTTCTCAGTGCAAGATCACCCGCAACGTCAACACCCCCACACCCATGGCCGCCCCGACGCACCCTTCCAGCAGCAGCTCCGCCGGGCGCGAGCGAGCGCGCACCCCCGCCGCGACCTCGTACGCCACCAGCCCCACCGCCGTCGTCCAGATCGCGACCGTCACTCCCGTTTCCTGTTCCGCCCCGACCGCCCAGCACACGACCAACGCCACCAGCGCCGCCGTTGCGCCTCGCATGATCGCCCAGTCGCGTGCCAGCGCCCGGCCCAGGGCAGCCGCCGTCAAGCGCTCGCGCGTGTGCCACCGGCGCCCCAGCAGTTCCGCGTAGGCGTGTGCCAACCAGTACAGCGCCAATGCCACGAGCGCCGAGCCCACCGTCTCGGCGTAGGAGTCGTGCAAACCGCTCTCCGCCGCGAGCAACGCGCCAATCGCGATCATTCCGTAGATCGCGCCCGCCGGGTTCGAGTCCGGCAGCAGCCACCCGATCAGTCGCTCGACGCGCGTGGGTTGTGGGGGTCTGGGCTCGGTGTCGGGTTGCGTCTCCGTGGTCTGGGCGTCGATGTCGGATGTGGTCTGTGCGGCGGGAGGCCCGGCGTCTGTGCGGTCCTTGGCAGTTGAACTCACACCCACATGATGCCCCCCGTCGTCCCCACCTGCGAGACTCACGCGATGGCCGCCGCGCGCGACGCCCGGACGAACTCGATCCGGCTTCTGCTTGCAGACGTCGACGGCACGCTCGTCACGCCGGACAAGCAGCTCACCCCGCGCACGATCGCGGTCGTCAAAGCCCTCGACGAGACCGGGATCCTGTTCGCGATCACGAGCGGCCGCCCGCCGCGCGGGATGGCGATGCTGATCGAGCCGCTCGATCTGCGCACGCCGATCGCCGCCTTCAACGGCGGTCTGATCGTCGACCGCGAGCTGCACGCAGTCGAGGCCCGCACGCTGCCCGCCACGCTAGTCTCAGGCGTCGTGGCGCTGCTGGACTCCTTCGCCCTCGACGTCTGGGTATACCGCGGCTCGGACTGGCTCGTGCGCGACCCCGACGGCTCGCACGTCGCGCACGAGGCGCACACGGTGCAGTTCGCCCCGACCGTCGTCGAGAGCTTCGCCGGCCTCGACGCGGACGTGGCCAAGATCGTCGGCGTCAGCGACGACCACGCCGCCGTCGCCCGCGCCTCCGACGCTGCGCGCGAACATTTCGGCGAGCACGTCTCCGCGTCGCGCTCCCAGCCCTACTACCTCGACGTCACCCACCCCGACGCCAACAAGGGCGCCGTCGCGCAGTCGCTCGCCACGCGCTACGACCTGCAGCCCGAGCAGATCGCCACGATCGGCGACATGCCCAACGACGTCCTGATGTTCGCCCACTCCGGTCTCGGCATTGCGATGGGCAACGCCGACCGCGAGGTCCAGCGCGCCGCTCGTCACGTCGCCCCAGGCAACGACGACGAGGGCTTCGCCCGTGCCGTCGAGCGCTGGGTGCTGGGGGACGAGTAGCGCGATGGCCGGCGCAGCCTCCCAGCACGCGAGCGCCGGCGCGGCGACCGCCACCGGCGCTGCAGGTGCGCGAGGAGCTGCCGCGGGAGGCGCGAACGGCGCGCAGCCCGCCGACGCGCTTGCGATCTTCGGCATCACCGGCGACCTCGCCAAGGTGATGACCTTCCGCTCGCTCTACCGTCTTGAGCGCCGCGGCCTGCTGAACTGCCCGATCGTCGGCGTCGCCGCCGACGACTGGTCGGTCGATCGGCTGCGCACACACGCGCGCGAATGCATCGAGGGCACCGGCGAGCAACTGGACGCCGCCGTGTTCGAACGCTTCGCCGCGCGCCTCGCCTACGTCAGCGGCGACTTCAACGACGCCGCCACCTACGAGCACGTGCGCGATGTGCTCGGGGGCGCACGCGCCCCCGTCTTCTACCTGGAGATCCCACCCTCGCTGTTCGGGCCCGTCATCGCCCAGCTCGCCGCCGCCGGCCTCACCCGCGCCGCGCGCGTCGTCGTCGAGAAGCCCTTCGGCCACGACCTCCCCTCCGCGCGCGCGCTGGCCGCCGAAATCCACCGTTCGATCGACGAGTCCCAGCTCTACCGCATCGACCATTTCCTCGGCAAGATGGGCACCGACGAGCTGCTCTACCTGCGCTTCGCCAACACCCTGATCGAGCCCACCTGGAACCGCGCCAACGTCGCCTGCGTGCAGATCACGATGGCCGAGAGCTTCGGCGTCGAGGACCGCGGACACTTCTACGATCCCGTCGGCGCGCTGCGCGACGTCGTCGTCAACCACCTCATGCAGGTCCTCGCGGTCGCCGCCATGGAGCCGCCCGCCGGCAGCGACGCCGAAGCGCTCAAGGACGCCAAGTACGCGCTGCTGCGCTCCATCGCAGACGCCGACCCGGCCCGCTGCGTGCGCGGCCAGTACGACGGTTACCTCGACATCGATGGGGTGGCGTCCGGCTCGGATACCGAGACCTTCGTCGCCCTGCGCCTCGACATCGACAACTGGCGCTGGGCCGGGGTGCCCTGGTTCATCCGCGCCGGCAAGCGCCTGCCCGTCACCCAGACCGAGCTGCGCGTCGTCTTCCGCCGCCCCCCGCGCCTGCACTTCTTGGAACCGAAATCCCACCCACCCCACCGCGCGCCGGAGCCCAACCAGTTCGTCGTCAAGCTCGACCCCTCCACCGGCACCCAGCTGCTGCTCGACGCCCACCGCGCCGACGCCGCCGGGCCCGAGGAGATCGCGCTCGACATGGAGTTCGCGCAGGAGGGCGGCGAGGCGCCCACGCCGTATGAGGTGCTGCTCAGCGACGCAATGCGCGGCGACAGTTCCCGCTTCACCCGCCAAGACGGCGTCGAAGAGGCCTGGCGCGTGTTCGGACCGCTGCTCGCCGGCCCCCCGCCCGTGCAGCGCTACGCGCCCGGCAGCTGGGGGCCGCAGGACGCCAACCAGCTCGTCGCCGGCTTCGGCCGCTGGCATGGGCCCTGGATCGAGTCGTAAACGTCAACTGCCGCTCGCTCCAGACCGGCGCGAGCTGACGGGCCTTCGGCGGCGGGGCGGCGGGCCCAGCCGGAGTTCAGGCGCCGATGAGGGTGGTCTGCGTCCTGCTCGCCGCCGTGTCTGAGTGCGGCGTCGAAGCCGACGTCGGGGCTTGAACCCGGGACCCCCCTCCTTACTGGGCCGCTTGGCAAGCTGCGAAGCCAGCTCAGCCAGGCCTTGTGCGAACACCGACGCGTCGGTGAGCGGACGCACACCGGAGGACTGCAGACTGAATCCCAGCGTCACAGCACCGGTCCCAGGGCGACGCCGGTGATGCGCTCCAGCGCGCTCTTGGCGTGCTGCCAGGCGTTGTGGCCGAGGTGGATCTTGCGGTCGGCGTGATAGGCGAGACCGTCGACGAGGCTGCCTCTTCCGGCCACGGCTCGGAGGCTGATGCAGTCAAAGCCGTGCTCCTCGCCAATCTTGTGGAACTCGGTGAGCGTGGCCGTCTTGCCGATGCCCCGCGGACCGGTCATGACGATGTCCTTCGCACGCACGCACGCGCCCGCCGGTGGTGAGGTCGGTCAACATCTCACGCCAGGAGCCCAGGAGAACCTCTCGTCCCACAAGAACCTCCGGGCTGTGGCCCGCCCCAGGGGTGTAGGGACTATCACGCATGCCGCATACCCTAACCTATTAAGCAGCCTAAAGATAACATCGGGTAGGCCAGGTGCGATGGCAGCGAGACCATGCTTGGGTTGCCGTCATCACAGGGCAAAGGCGCGCCCCGGGCGCGGCCGGCTCGCTCAACGCTCGGCTTGACGTCACGAAGCGCCAGATCTGGCAGGCCACGCTACTGCTCCAGCCAGGAGCAGGAGTGAGCCGAGGGTTCTGACACGCTGCTCGTCCGTTGCATGCGTGTGAGCGCCGGCCGGTAGCGCTCCTGCTGTTGGGCGAAAGCAAGCGTCCTGCGCGCCCGCCAGGTGGTCTTACCTGGTCTCCAACTCGGGGAGGTCAATTGATCTCGAAACCGCAGCGGGTATTCGTGACGCGTCGATAGCCGATTTGCAACGTTTGGACAGTCAGGACGACTACGCCGTGCTCGCCAATGTTGAGGCCTGGGCACGATGTCCACAATTTGCGGACGTGGCTCGCCACCGCGCGCACCGGCATCCCCACAGTTCCACCGTCGATCTTCTCCAACAATATGCGCTCGCTGTGGTCAAGAATCGAGGACCTGCCTGCTGTCGACGATGGGCCGCCACCCGGGGTCCTCATCGACGCCTGAGCCTGCACGACGGCTCGCGGTACGCTTCGGGCTGACTTGTCCCGCACAAAGCTATTGGAGGATCGATGGGGCTGTTCAGCAGCGACGCCGTAAAGCATCTAAGCCTGGATCCACCGGTGTTGTCCGGGTTGGGGTGTTGAATGACCTCCTGAATCGGGCTTGGTAGCGACAGATTGCGGCTGTCGCGGCCCGGGATCAGGAGGTCACTCGTATGGTGCAGGATGACGAGCGGGTCGGACTGGACGGTGTGCGGGTCGTTTTTGATGATGAGCGGCTGGTTTCTGATGCGGGGATCGCGCTCGTTGCGACGCTCGCGGGGCGGCTTGGGATCGAGGCTCTCGTGGGGCGGTTCGTGGCGCTTCGGCGTGATCTGCCGGGCGCTGCGAATCCGGGCCGCAAGGTGATGGCGCTCGTGTTCGCGATGCTGCTCGGCGCTGACTCGATCGATGATTGTGATGTGCTGCGGGCCGGTCGCACGCGTCGATTGTTGGGTGGCTGGCTACCGGCGCCCTCGACACTCGGAACGTTTTTGCGGGCGTTTACTTTCGGACATGTGCGCCAGCTCGACCGAGTACTCGATCAGGCGCTGGTGCGCGCGTGGCGGGCAGGCGCTGGCCCGGGCGCCGAGCGGCTGATCGTTGACGTGGACAGCTTTATCGGCCAGGCCTACGGCTACAAGAAGGAGGGTGTCGGTTTTGGGTACACCAAACAGCGCGGATACCACCCGCTGCTCGCCTCCAGGGCCGGGACCGGTGAGGTTCTGCACGTTCGGTTGCGCAAGGGGCAGGCGAACACCCAGCGCGGTGTCGTTCGCTTCACCGAGGAGCTGATCGCCCGCATGGCGCGGGCAGGCGCGAGCGGCGAGAAGCTCCTGCGGGCCGACTCGGGGTTCTGGAACAGCAAGCTGATCGCAAGGCTTCAGAGCGCCGGGTGGTCCTATTCGATCAGTGTGCGCCTGCAGTTCTGGGTTCCCGACGCCATCAAGCAGATCCCCGAGAAGGCGTGGCAGCCCCTGGAGGACTACCCCAAGGACGGCGAAGCGCAGATCGCTGAGACGACCGCTCACGGACGACGGCTGATCGTCCGTCGCACCCGGCTCATCGGGCCGCAAGCAGAGCTGTGGCCGGACTGGCGGTATTTCCCCCTCATCACCAACCGCACCGAGGCATTGGAGGTCGTGGAGGCCGAGCACCGCCAGCACGCCGTCGTCGAGCTCACGATCCGCGACCTCAAAGACCAGGCGCTCGCGCACTTCCCCTCCGGCCAGTTCAACGCCAACAGCGCCTGGACAGTGATCGCCGCCATCGCGCACAACCTGCTGCGCTGGACCACGGCGATCGGACTGTCGAGCGAGACCGTGCGCGTCGCGCGCACCATGCGCCGCCGGCTGCTTCGGATACCAGGCCGCCTGACCCGCACGGGCCGCCAGTGGACGCTTCACCTTCCCGCTCGCTGGCCGTGGCAACACGACTTCACCAGAGCGCTCGCCCGCATCCGCGGGCTACCAGAACTCACCTGAGCGCGCAAAACACCACGACCGACGACCAGCCAAGCAACACGTCGACACGGCGCGCTCAGCGCCACCCGAAAACACACCCCCCAAGTCCCCCGAGAAGACGCCCGCCGCTCCTCACGCCGACAAAACACCAACGAGGCCCCCCAAACCCACACCAACAGCACCAATCACCCCCCACCAGGCAGCCGCGCGGTGGATCCAGGCTAAGAGCAGAGGCCGAGACGATTGCCACACTCGTAGCGATGGACGCGCTCGGGGAAGCGCCCGCGGGGACCGCAGACGAGGTCGTGCACAATGAGTCCTTCGGTGAGCGACTCACGGCAGCATACGAGCAGGCTGCGATAGAGCTGGGTCATGAAAAGGCATTCAAGAAGGCCCTGAAATTTGCGGACGGCCCTGCCAAAGCCATCGCGTACCATCGAGATCGGAGTCGGGAAACCGAGGTTGGCCGGCGCGCAGAAGCTGTGGTCGAGGAGATGCTCGCCTCGCATGTGCAGAGCCATCGCTCAACATAATGGGGCCAATGTGAACAGCTCACCCCCACCGTAGAGCTGAACCATGACCCTCGTAGTCGTGCGTCGTCCACGTGCCGCGATTTCCGCCGATCATGACGAGGTCGCCGTCAAGCTTCGTCTTCGATACCCCGGTAAGTGGTTCACGCTTGAGCTGCTTCCCCGCGGTAGGGACGAGCCAGCCTGGCGTAAGTACCAGGGCAAAGTCGCTGTAAAGGCGCCCAAGAACAAGTTCGACGGCGACGCGAAGTGGGTGATAACCCGCCACCGCCTGGTGATCGTCGCACACCCGGGCCTCTCGACGGCCGGACTAAACCGACCCAAGGACGAGCACGCGTTGATGGGCGTCGACCTTCGCGATCTGTCCTCGCCGGAGCCGCGAAGGAAGAAGCTCGGTACAGCATTCAGACGTTTGCGGGTGACGGGTGTCTCGGAGGAGTTCACGATCGAGTTGGGGCTCTCGGAGAAGCTGTACGAGAACCTCGTGCAGGCACTGTCGGGCGGCGCGCAGGAGCTTGACGATGGATTTGCACGGAAGCTGAACGAGCGCGACAGGAAGCGCGAGGAGGCAGAGAGACAGGCTAGGGTGATGGCCGAACATGCCGCAGCTGAGGTCAAGGTACGCGAGGCACGCGAGCTTTCGAACCGTTTCAAGGCGAAGAGCGGCGACGGAGTGGGCCCGCTTGGTGGGCTCGCTCTGCGCTCGTTCGATCACAAACGTACTTGGCGATTCAGGGTGGCGGCCACGCCCAAGGAATGCCTGGAGGCGTTCGAGCGCGGATTCTCCAAGCAGGTCGTTGTGCTCCGCGCGCGGTGGGAGATCACTCGAAGTGGCGGCGAGTCGCGTGCGATCTATCGGGGTCGGGGTGGCATCATGCGCGCAGTCACGGGTCTGAGCAAGATAGCCACGGCGGAGCAGGACGGCGCCGTGGGTTCGGAAGTCAAGTTCGTGGTGGACGGTACGGACGATGGGCACACGGTATGTTCCATGTGGCTCGCCGAGTACGCATCGCGGATCGGATTTACCAATGACGCGCGCTTCATACGGCCGTATCTCCGGGCGGTCGAGAACGAGCTACGCGCGATCGACCCGGCGGTCGGGGTCCTCAAGGAGTAGCTGGACTGGGCGGCTTCGACCGAACCGGGTAGTGTTCGGGCTCCGGCGTGTCAATGAAAGGGGTTTACGTGGCGTGTGCGTGTGTTCAATCAGGCAAGCCAAAGTGCGCATGGTGCAAGGAGGCGGAAAACATGGGCAGGCCGCCCTCGGGTCACAACTGCCAATGGGGGAAATGCTCCCTAGCCGAAGTCTTGGTGGTAGGACCGACGGGCCTCCGGCCGAATCGGCGGTGCCATCGACCAGCCGGAAAGCGTGGCCTCATGGCATCGCGAGACGAAGTATTCGCGCGTAGCGCTCGACTGCGGCAGCCGCAGAACCGGCAGGTCGCCGATGCCGAAATACCCAGTCACGAGGATGTTCTGATCGCCGACGACTGCGATCTCGAAATCGTGGATGCCGGGAACGTGACCGAACTCCACCAGCTTTGCGCTGTCCTCACCCCTAGTGGTGGCTTCGTTTAGTTCGTGGGTTTATGCCTGGAGTACTTTGCCGGTGTAGGTCCACTTGAACGGTTTGGCGGTTTGGTTGTAGGGTCTTGATGAATGCGAGCATCTGCTCTGCGAGGTTTTGCTCTGAGGTGAAGGGCGCCGTGCTTGAGCAGCTGCTTGTGCGGGATCGAGAAAAAGATCTCGACCTGGTTCAGTCATGAAGCGTGGTCGGTGTGAACTGGAAGCGCCAGCGCGGGTGGCCTTTCAGCCATTTGGTGACCTCTTCGGTGCCCCTGGTCGAAAGGTTGTCGGAGACCGCGACTATCCGCTGGCCCTCGACAACGGGGATCTCGGCGTCGAGCTGGTTCAAGAAGCGGATCAGGTCGTGACGGTTGCGCGTCTTTGAGGGCATCCCGAGCACGTCGCCTGCTTTGGCTTTTAGGCAGGCAAACAGGCACTGCGTGCCGTTGCGCTCGTATTCGTGCTCACGCCGCGGCGGCTTGCCCGCCGCGGCCGGGATGTCGGGCTTGGTCGGTGCCTTTGCCTGGATGCCCGTCTTTTCGTCGATCGAGATGACGAGCACGTTCTCCGGCGGGTCCACGTACAGGCCGCACACAGCCCGCAAACGACTCTCGAACTCGGGGTCGGTGAAGTCGCTCATTACCCAGTAGTCGGTGCGGTGCGGCTTGACGTCAGCGCGCGCGAGGATCGTGTGCGCATGCGAGGAAGACATCCCGACCTCCGCCGCGAGCTCGTCATAGGTCCAGCGCTCCCTGCGCTGCCCCCCCGCCGTGGCCGGCGGACGCGTGCACGCCTAGGCAATCAGCCTGGCCCGCTCCTCACAGGAGTAAATCAGCGGTTTCCCCGGCCGCGGCAGATCGCAGAGTCCCGCGATCCCGCCTCGCTCGTAGCGCGCGAACGCCACTTCGCCGCCGTGTTCGTCGCACACCCCAACAACCGGCCGATCCTCTGAGCCGAGTGACCCCAGCGGCACACAACACGATCTGAGCCCGCTCGACCAGCCGCACCTCCCCAGTCGAGGAGCGCACAATCCGCTCAAGCTCCACTCGATCCTCCTCCGGAACCTCGATCTGCTTCGCTGGCACAGCCATACCGAACCCCCATCATCGCTGAACAACCAGCGACCGGATCAGCACCCACCAAAGAACCCCTACAACAAACCACGAACTAAACGGAGCCACCACTAGTGGTGCTCCGTTAGGTTGGTGGTGCTCGGAGTTGGTGGTCGGGCGGCAGCTCTCTGCGGCGGGTAGGGCAGGTTTCGTGCCAGCAGGCCAGGAGCGCTTGGAGTTCCCGGACGAGCGCGAAGAGGCTCAGGCTGCCGCCCTGGCTGGAGGACGGGGTTCTCGCTCCAGGGTGAGGAACGCGTGTGCGACTGAGACGAGGGTGACGTGGTGGTTCCAGCCGCGGTAGGTGCGGCCCTCGAAGTGGTCGAGGCCGAGCGCGTCCTTGAGTTCGCGGTAGTCGTGCTCGATCCGCCAGCGCAGCTTGCCCAGTGACACGAGCCTCTCGAGCGGCGTGTCGGCGGGCAGGTTGGAGAGCCAGTACTTGGTCGGCTCGTCCTTCCCGGTGGGCCACTCGATAAGCAGCCAGCGAACGGGGAGCTCCTCGCTGTTCTTGTGTGCTTGGCGGCGCAGCTGAATGTTCGCGGGTCTGACGCGCAACGCGATGAAGCGGGAGCTCATCTTGCCGCGCGTGCCCTCCCGCCAGGTGACTGTCACGGCTGCCTTCTCACCCGCGGTGAGCGCCAGTGTCTTCAGCGAGGAGGGAGCCTGCCTGTAGCGGGCCTGGGGTGGGCGCCCGTTGCCCTTCCACGCGGGACGCTCGGGCTCGACATCCTCGCCGTATGCGGAGATGTCGCCCTTTGCCTCCAACACATAGTCGATCTCGCGCTCCTCCAAACCGCTGCGCAGCTCGGTGATGTCCCCATAGGCGCTGTCGCCGAGAATCACCGGCGGCTGCAGACCCCACGAGCGAAGCTCGTCGATCATCTCCAGGGCCAGCCGCCACTTCTCGACATGATGAATGTCCTCTACCAGCTTGGCGTTCTCGCGCCGCTGCCGGTTGAACTCGCTCTGCTCGTCCCACTCCTTCGGGATGAACAACCGCCAGTCAAGCGGACACGACGCCTCCTCACAGGCGGCGTTGATCGACACCCCGATCTGGCAGTTACCGACCTTCCCCAACGCACCGGAGTACTGGCGCGCGACCCCGACCGACATCTTCCCGAACTTCGGGAACCCCGTGTCATCGATGATCCACGCCCCCGGCTCGATCTCAGCGCTCATCCGCACCGCCAGCGCCCTGCGCACCGGCTGCCAATCCCACGGCGACTGATTCACGAACTGCTGCAAGCACTGCTCATCCCCGTCCTCCAGGCGCGCGCGGCCACCGGCTCGATCGACTTGCGCTTGCCATCCAACATCAACCCACGCAAATACACCCCGCCCCAGCGACGCTGATCCTTCCGCGCCATCGACTCAAACATCTCGCCAGCGAACTCCTCCAAACGACCCCGCACACGCGCCAACTCACCAGGCAACAGACCAGCCACAGCCTGCATCCTGACCTCCCCAATCGACGACAACACCGACGAGAAAATTCAAGACCCCCACCCAAACTCCTCCAACCTAACGGAGCACTACTAAGCCTGGATCCACCGGTGTTGTCCGGGTTGGGGTGTTGAATGACCTCCTGAATCGGGCTTGGTAGCGACAGATTGCGGCTGTCGCGGCCCGGGATCAGGAGGTCACTCGTATGGTGCAGGATGACGAGCGGGTCGGACTGGACGGTGTGCGGGTCGTTTTTGATGATGAGCGGCTGGTTTCTGATGCGGGGATCGCGCTCGTTGCGACGCTCGCGGGGCGGCTTGGGATCGAGGCTCTCGTGGGGCGGTTCGTGGCGCTTCGGCGTGATCTGCCGGGCGCTGCGAATCCGGGCCGCAAGGTGATGGCGCTCGTGTTCGCGATGCTGCTCGGCGCTGACTCGATCGATGATTGTGATGTGCTGCGGGCCGGTCGCACGCGTCGATTGTTGGGTGGCTGGCTACCGGCGCCCTCGACACTCGGAACGTTTTTGCGGGCGTTTACTTTCGGACATGTGCGCCAGCTCGACCGAGTACTCGATCAGGCGCTGGTGCGCGCGTGGCGGGCAGGCGCTGGCCCGGGCGCCGAGCGGCTGATCGTTGACGTGGACAGCTTTATCGGCCAGGCCTACGGCTACAAGAAGGAGGGTGTCGGTTTTGGGTACACCAAACAGCGCGGATACCACCCGCTGCTCGCCTCCAGGGCCGGGACCGGTGAGGTTCTGCACGTTCGGTTGCGCAAGGGGCAGGCGAACACCCAGCGCGGTGTCGTTCGCTTCACCGAGGAGCTGATCGCCCGCATGGCGCGGGCAGGCGCGAGCGGCGAGAAGCTCCTGCGGGCCGACTCGGGGTTCTGGAACAGCAAGCTGATCGCAAGGCTTCAGAGCGCCGGGTGGTCCTATTCGATCAGTGTGCGCCTGCAGTTCTGGGTTCCCGACGCCATCAAGCAGATCCCCGAGAAGGCGTGGCAGCCCCTGGAGGACTACCCCAAGGACGGCGAAGCGCAGATCGCTGAGACGACCGCTCACGGACGACGGCTGATCGTCCGTCGCACCCGGCTCATCGGGCCGCAAGCAGAGCTGTGGCCGGACTGGCGGTATTTCCCCCTCATCACCAACCGCACCGAGGCATTGGAGGTCGTGGAGGCCGAGCACCGCCAGCACGCCGTCGTCGAGCTCACGATCCGCGACCTCAAAGACCAGGCGCTCGCGCACTTCCCCTCCGGCCAGTTCAACGCCAACAGCGCCTGGACAGTGATCGCCGCCATCGCGCACAACCTGCTGCGCTGGACCACGGCGATCGGACTGTCGAGCGAGACCGTGCGCGTCGCGCGCACCATGCGCCGCCGGCTGCTTCGGATACCAGGCCGCCTGACCCGCACGGGCCGCCAGTGGACGCTTCACCTTCCCGCTCGCTGGCCGTGGCAACACGACTTCACCAGAGCGCTCGCCCGCATCCGCGGGCTACCAGAACTCACCTGAGCGCGCAAAACACCACGACCGACGACCAGCCAAGCAACACGTCGACACGGCGCGCTCAGCGCCACCCGAAAACACACCCCCCAAGTCCCCCGAGAAGACGCCCGCCGCTCCTCACGCCGACAAAACACCAACGAGGCCCCCCAAACCCACACCAACAGCACCAATCACCCCCCACCAGGCAGCCGCGCGGTGGATCCAGGCTAAGAAGCCGTCCGAGAACTTTTCACGTGGCTTGTAGTCGGTGGTGGCGTCGGCGGTACCAGAGCAGTGCACAGGCGAGTTGGATGAGGCCCTTGTAGTTGGTGGGGTTCTTGTCGTAGCGGATGAGCAGCGCGCGCGGCAGCGTTGTAGCCAGGCGAGGGTGTAGGGGTCGGACCGGGGCGCGCTGCCGCCCTTTCGGGTCGGTGCGTTTCCCCGGCCCGCTCTCCGAACCGGACGTGCGCGTTCCCACGCATCTGGCTCTCCACGAGTCCCGGTTGGCTGTTGGGTCATTCGGTCGCCGTCCACGGCGAGGGGATGCTGCGGCCCCGGTAGCGGTAGCGGTAGCGGGTGACCGTCACCGTTGAGGGGCGTAGCAGCGTAGTCTCGCCGTCCGTTGGCCACCACCCTGGTAGGTAGCGCCGCCGGAGCCACTTCCATCCGACCCGGTAGTGCTTTCTATGCAGCCACCGGATCACGGGGCGCCAAGTGAACTGCCCGAACGTAGTCGAACGTCGCCTTGGACACCCCGTGACGGAAGTAGTTGGTCCATCCTCGGAGCACCCGGTTGAGCTGGTGCAACAGGACCGCCAACGGCTGGTCGTGAGCTGTTCGGGTCAGCGCGCGCGCACCTTGCCGGTGATGGCAAGGACTGCCTTCTTGGCCGGGTAGGTGTAGATCACGCGCTTGTTGTTGGTGCCTCGCTTTCTCTGCCGCTGAACACGGAACCCGAGAAAGTCAAAGCCCTCGTCGATGTGGCAGATCCTCGTCTTCTCTGTCGATAGGCATAGCCCGATCGGCGCGAGCGTCGCTGCTGCCTGGCCTCTCAGCGTCTCGGCGTGTGCTCGGGTGCCGGACACCATCACGACGAAGTCGTCCGCGTAGCGGACGAGTCGATAGGTGGCCAACCCGTCGCGCCGCCGGGTTCTGCGTTGCCAGTTGCTACCCATCGCTTGCCACGCGTCGTCGAAGTGATCGTCGAGCGTGGACAAGGCGATGTTCGCTAGCAGCGGCGAGAGGATGCCTCCTTGCGGGGTGCCGGTGATCGTCTCCTGTTCGGCACCCTCGATAGTGAGGACACCGGCCTTGAGAAACGCCTTCACCAAGCGGAGCACGCGCTTATCCCCGACACGTTGGCGCACCCGGCCCATGAGGGCCGTGTGGTCGATCGTGTCGAAGCATGCCTCGATATCCGCATCGACCACCCACTCGTAAGAGTTGGAGGCCAGCAGGTGTATCTCGGCGATCGCGTCGTGTGCCTTTCGGTTGGGGCGAAAGCCGTAGGAGCACGGACGGAAGTCCGCCTCCCAGATCGGCTCTAGCACCAGCTTCAGCGCGGCTTGCACCACGCGGTCCCGCACGGTCGGGATGCCCAGCCGGCGCAGCTTGCCACCGGCCTTCGGGATCATCCGCTCCCGCACGGCCAAGGGAACGAACCGGCGGGCTCTCAAATCGGCCCGTAGCTCGGCGAGAAACGTCTCCTCGCCTCGCACCGCGGTGATATAGCGGGCGGTCCAGCCGTCCACTCCCGCGGCGCGCGCGCGCGCGCCCTTGTTGCCCTTGACCGGAGCCCATGCCATAAGCAAGAACGCCGGGTCACAGACGAGGTTGAACAGGTCATCAAACCGGCGACCGGAATCGTCGGTTGCCCATCGGTGCAGCTTGGTCTGGATCTCCAGTACCCGTCCCTGGGCCTCATCGAGGCTCGGCCACGGCGCGTCGGTGTTCACCGGCGTCCTCCCAGCATTCCAGTCCCATAACTACGGACTCGCTGCCCTCCTTCGCCCTGTGGCCGGCTTTCCCGGCCTCTGACTACTACGAGGGCTCCGCCCCGCCCCGAGACCATCAGCCGACGACGGGCCTTCCCACCGCCAGCCCAACAGGCTGGCGGGAAGGGAGTCTCGGGGCGGTTCCCACGTTCACTATGAACCGCTTGACGGGATCGACGCCCAGCTATTCCCCTGCAGTCTCGCCACGGGTACGCCGCAGACCTTCCCCGTGGCCTCGATGCCGGTGGAGCGAACACCTGACACCGAGTCGCCCGCCACACAGACGAGCGTGCACTGCTGACCGGCCCTGATCCACCAGGTTCGAGCCGGCGGGTTGCTTTAGGGGTTTCTACCACTAGTTCCTGCATCCGTACGTCTCTCCGTCTCGCTTGCCGGACCCGAGCCGTCTGGCAGTACCGGCCCGTCCCGTCGTTGTCGGGGCTGCTCCCACCCCCCCCGGCGTCTCCCGGATCAGGCTGCCCCCAGCTTCAGCGGGCTGCTGCGACAGCCCAAAGGAAAAGGCCTCTCACCTCCTCACGGTTCAATAGCGCCTCGTGGCGCACACGCTCGACGACCCATCTGCGGGCGGGGTGGGTCTTCTCGCCCCAGCCGTCCTTCTTCTCCTCGCCGATGCGGCGGATGTGCGCCACGTACCCGCCCTTGGCGCAAGCTGCCTCGCCTGTGGGGTTGTCATACCCCTTGTCCAGACACAAGTGCTCGACGACCTTCTCGGGGTCCGCCCGCGGCACCACAACCGCGTCGATTGTCCGCTCAAGCATCTTGGTGTCGTGCACGTTCGCGCCGTCGATCTCGACCGCGAGCGGCCCGCCGTGCTGCTCGACCTGCACGCTCTTCTTGGTGCCCATCTTGGCTCTATCAGTGGGGTTCGGGCCGGTCTTGGCGCCGCCGAAGCGGCTCTTTCCCATCACCCCATCGACGGCCTGCCACTCCCAGCGGACCTCCCCGAACTCATCGCACTCCCTGACCAGGTAGGCCCACATCTCCTCCAGGAAACCGTCAGCGGAGAACCGTTGAAACCAGCCATGAACGGTCGACGGGCGCCCGTAATACTCGGGCAGCCGCTCCCACTGGCAGCCCGAGCGCAGCCGGAAGATGATCCCGTCCAGCACCCGCCGCAAATCGACTCTCGGACACGGCCCGTGGGCGCGGGCGGATAGAAGCACTCGAGGATCGGCTCGATCCCCTCCCAGAGATCATCCGGGATCCCCCAGATCGTCGGCAGCGAGCCGGCAGAGGTAGTCTCAGCGGCAGGCAAGGCACACTCCTTTCGACGGGTGGTGTCCCTTGCCGTTTCAAGACTGCTTTACATAACTCCTGCCAGCCCCCCCATCGTTTTCGGACGGTTTCTTAGTAGTGCTTTGGTAGGTTGTTATTCTTGTTGTGGGGGCAGGTGTAGGGGTAGTTTGTCGAGGTTGATGGTTTGTTGGCAGGTGGTGCAGCGGCCGGTCCAGCACTTGAAGATTGGCTGGAGCAGGAGGACTGCCTGTGGGAGGGTCAGGCCGGCCGCTGGGCTTTTGGGTTGAGGCGCTCCAGGGTGAGGAAGCCGTGTGCTGCGGTGACGAGGGCGGTGTGGTGGTACCAGCCGAGCCAGGATCGGCCCTCGTAGTGGTCTAGGCCGAGTTGCCCCTTGAGTTGTTTGTAGTCCAGCTCGATCTTCCAGCGCATCCGTGCCAGACGCGCCAGTTGCTCTGGGGGCGTGTCGGCTGGGAGGTTTGAGATCCAGTAGTCGGTGGGGTGCTCGTGGTTTGCTGGCCACTCGCAGATCAGCCATTCTTCACGGGGCTCTTGCTCGGCCCCGTTTTCCCAGCGCTTCAGCGCACGGACGCGCAGAAACGCAAACTTCGATGTAACGGGTTTCCCGTCCCGTCCGTCTCTGAAGGTGACACTCTGCAGGTTCTCCGGCGCTAGCCGCGCGATGAGCTTTTGGACGGGCTCAGGCTTGCGGTCAGGACGCAGCCGTGTCCTTGCGCGGCCTGTCTGCCCCGCACGCTCTGGCAGGGAGAAGGTCGTCTCGGGCGCGAACACGCTCGCCTTCTTGTCGATCGAGAACACGTACTGGAAACCAGCATCGTCGAGCTCTTGGCGTAGCTGGGTGTTCTCGCCGTATGCCTCATCACCCAGGACGGGCGCCCTTTGGATATCCCACTCGCCGGCGCGTTCGATCAGCTCCTTGCCGAGCTGGGGCTTGGTCTTGAACTCGACCTCGGCCGGGATCTTCGCCTTGCGGCGACGCTCGGGGTCATCGCACCACTCCTCGGGCAGATACAACGCCCACCCCAACGGAACCGTGCCATTTGCGCCCACGGCATGCACCGACACACCAATCTGGCAGTTACCGATCTTCCCCAACGTCCCCGAATACTGACGCTTGACACCCGGCGAGTGCTTCCCGTCCTTCGGGAAGCCAGTGTCATCGAGCACCCACGCCTGCACAGCGATTCTCGGCGCGACACGCTCCGCCACCGCCCGCACCACCAGCGCCGGATCCCACGTACTCACCGCAAGAAAATTCTGCAAGCTCTCATAGTCAGCCTCACCGCCCATCCTGGCGACCATCGGCTCAAGCGACTTACGAGCACCATCCTCGATCAGCCCACGCAAATACACACCGCCATTAGCCAACTGCACCGGCCGGTTCACAGCCTCACAGAGCACCTCGATCCCGAACGCCTCCAACCGCTCGGCCACCGCCAAGGGATCGTCCACCCCTACCAACGAATCCGCCACCAACACAGCCACCATCATGACCTCCCCGCATCGAACAATCAACGCCAGAAGACTTCGCCACCACCCCACAAACCCCTACAAAAAACCTACCAAAGCACTATTAGGACGTGCAGTTGCTCAGAGACGAACGCCTTACACGGGCCATGTATGCTTCGGCCGAACGTGTCCGGCGCGACGGTGAGAGAGGCGAGCGAGAACGACGCGCTTGCGTGCGCGGCTATCTACGCGCCCTACGTGCGCGAGACCGCTATCAGCTTCGAGGGTGAGCCGCCGACATCCGCGCAGATGGCCGAACGCATCACAGCGGCGACCCGCACGCACGCGTGGATCGTGCACGAAGACAACGGCCGTGTCGTCGGCTATGCCTACGGCGGGCCGCACCAGGAGCGAGCGGCCTACCGCTTCTCGTGCGAGGTCAGTGTCTACGTTGAGCAGGGCCGGCTACGCACCGGCTCGGGCCGTGCGCTGTACGAGGCGCTGTTCAAGCGGCTCGCAGCACGCGGCTACCGGATGGCCGTCGCGGGCATGACGCTACCCAATGAGGCGAGCGCAGGCCTGCACCGAGCGATGGGCTTCGAGCCGGTCGGCGTCTATCGTCGAATCGGCTGGAAGTTCGGTGCATGGCACGATGTCGCGTGGATGCAGCGGGCGCTCGGCATCGAGTTCGACCCTCCCCCCGAGCCCTGCTGAGGCGACCGCGCGTATCCGCTGGCGACCCTGGCTCAGCTTGTTTTGGGATCGCCGCTCGCGCGGAGAAGTTGCGCCGCGTAGCCAAGCGCGACGAGGCGTTCGTCGGTGATCCCGAGCGCGTCGCGTAGCTCCGCAATAAGCCGGTGCTCGTCGGTGAGGTCGGAATCCGACGGCGCGACCGCCTCAAGCTCAATGAACGTCCCGAGCCGCTCGACCTCATCGAGATGGATGCGGACGCTCTGCCACAGCAGCAGATGGCGGCGCTTGGCGACGACTCCGCGTATGTGCCGATCGCGGCGGCTAGTGGTGGCTTCGTTTAGTTTGTGGGTTTATGCCTGGAGTACTTTGCCGGTGTAGGTTCACTTGAATGGTTTGGTGGTTTGGTTGTAGGGTCTTGATGAATGCGAGCATCTGCTCTGCGAGGTTTTGCTCTGAGGTGAAGGGCGTCGTGCTTGAGCAGCTGCTTGTGCGGGATCGAGAAAAAGATCTCGACCTGGTTCAGTCATGAAGCGTGGGTCGGTGTGAACTGGAAGCGCCAGCGCGGGTGGCCTTTCAGCCATTTGGTGACCTCTTCGGTGCCCCTGGTCGAAAGGTTGTCGGAGACCGCGACTATCTGCTGGCCCTCGGCAACGGGGATCTCGGCGTCGAGCTGGTTCAAGAAGCGGATCAGGTCGTGACGGTTGCGCGTCTTTGAGGGCATCCCGAGCACGTCGCCTGCTTTGGCTTTTAGGCAGGCAAACAGGCACTGCGTGCCGTTGCGCTCGTATTCGTGCTCACGCCGCGGCGGCTTGCCCGCCGCCGCCGGGATGTCGGGCTTGGTCGGTGCCTTTGCCTGGATGCCCGTCTTTTCGTCGATCGAGATGACGAGCACGTTCTCCGGCGGGTCCACGTACAGGCCGCACACAGCCCGCAAACGACTCTCGAACTCGGGGTCGGTGAAGTCGCTCATTACCCAGTAGTCGGTGCGGTGCGGCTTGACGTCAGCGCGCGCGAGGATCGTGTGCGCATGCGAGGAAGACATCCCGACCTCCGCCGCGAGCTCGTCATAGGTCCAGCGCTCCCTGCGCTGCCCCCCCGCCGTGGCCGGCGGACGCGTGCACGCCTTGGCAATCAGCCTGGCCCGCTCCTCACAGGAGTAAATCAGCGGTTTCCCCGGCCGCGGCAGATCGCAGAGTCCCGCGATCCCGTCTCGCTCGTAGCGCGCGAACGCCACTTCGCCGCCGTGTTCGTCGCACACCCCAACAACCGGCCGATCCTCTGAGCCGAGTGACCCTCAGCGGCACACAACACGATCTGAGCCCGCTCGACCAGCCGCACCTCCCCAGTCGAGAAGCGCACAATCCGCTCAAGCTCCACTCGATCCTCCTCCGGAACCTCGATCTGCTTCGCTGGCACAGCCATACCGAACCCCCATCATCGCTGAACAACCAGCGACCGGATCAGCACCCACCAAAGAACCCCTACAACAAACCACGAACTAAACGGAGCCACCACTAGCCCGGATCCTGCGTTAACGACCGCGGCCCCGGGGTGAGCGGGGCCGCGGAAACGTCCGGTGGGACCGGGATTCTTGGGGTGTTCAGTCCTGGAATCCCCGGTCTTGGAGGTGCACCTTGAAGGTGATGCGTGATGGACGCCCGGTAACGGTAGGGGTCACGACGGACGGAGCTGGCTTGGTCTCGCATGCGGGCAGCTTCCTGTTGGCGCAGGCGGCTGACGGGCTGGGGTTGACCGGGGCGCTTTCGCGGGGGCTGGCAGGGCTCAAGCAGCGTCAGCGAGGCCACGATTCCGGCCGTGTGATCCGTGATCTGGTGGTGATGCTGGCCGACGGTGGGGAGTGCGTGTCTGACCTGGGCGGCGTGCGTGAGCAGGAGGCGTTGTTCGGCGAGGTGGCCTCCGACTCCACGGCGTATCGGCTGATCGAGAAGATCGCGCGGGAGCCCGGCATGCTGGAGGCGCTGCGCAGAGCGCATGCACGGGCGCGGGAGCACTTCTGGGGGCAGCACGGCGCACCCGAGTACCTGACGATCGACGTGGACGCCACGCTCATCACCGTGCACTCCGAGAAGGAGAAGGCTGCAGGGAATTACAAGGGCGGGTTCGGGTTTCACCCGCTGGCGGCGTATGCCGATGAGACCAGGGAGGCGCTGGGCGGCGTGTTGCGGGCCGGGAACGCGGGCTCCAACACCACCAAGGATCACAAGACGGTCTTGGATCTCGCGCTCTGCCAGATTCCCCGAGAGCACATCGAAGGCATCAAGGTCCTCGTGCGCTGCGACACCGCCGGCGCAACACACGGCCTGGCTGAGCATTGCCGCGAGCACGGTATGCGCTTCTCCGTCGGCTACGAACTGACCGAGCCCGTTCGCGCCGCGATCCTCCAGATTCCCGATGACGCCTGGGTTCCGGCGCTCGCCGGGGACGGCTCACAACGCAAGAACGGCCAGGTGGCTGAGATCACCAGCGGCGTGGAGTTGTCCTCCTGGCCCGAGGGGTCGCGGCTGATCGTCAGGCGCGAGCGCCCGCACCCCGGGGCGCAACTGTCCTTCACCGACCACGACGGGCACCGCTTCCAGGCGATCCTTACCGACCAGCCCAACGAGAACATCGCCGAGATCGAGTGCCGTCACCGCCAGCACGCACACGTCGAGGATCGCATCCGCGACGACAAGGACACCGGCCTCTCGAAGTTCCCATTCAAAGAGTTCGCACTCAACGAGGTGTGGCTCGAGATCGTCATGCTCGCGCACGACCTGATCGTCTGGGCACAAACACTGCTGCTCGAAGGCGAACTCGCCAAGGCAGAGCCCAAGCGCCTGCGCTACACGCTGCTGCACCTCGCCGCCAGGCTCTCCTTTCACGGCCGCAAAGCGAAGCTCCACCTGCCCAGCACATGGCCATGGGCGGCCGAGCTACGCGACGCGTTCGGGAAGCTCCAGGCGCTTCCAGCGCCCGCCGCCTGACACCCCAGCAACGACACAACCAAAGAAACCCATGGCGCCACTGCCCGATCAGCGCTGCCCGAAAACACGCCCTCTTACCCCACTCCCTGCCGATATCCCCGCGCAACCCTCGAACCCCACAACCCCACCACCACCTCACAGCAGCCCGCCATGCACGAAGCCAATCCCAACGACACTCACACGCCTACTGCAGGATCCGGGCTAGTGGGACTTCGGTAGGTGTTTGCAGGAGTTTGTGTGGTTGTAGGGAACTTGTGTGGCGTGGTGAGTTTGCGGACGCGGGAGTGTGGGGTCAGGGCGGCTGATCTGGAGGCGTAGCGGGCGGCGCTGATCGAGTTCGCGGCGGAGATGTATCGGCCGTTGGTGTGCTGTGATCAGCGAGCGAAGGGCGAGCAGTATGTGCGGGGGCTGTTGTTGGAGGGGCGGCGTAGTCGATCCAGCCGATGGCGGCCCGGCTGCCTGATGGTGATGAGGAGGGGTTGCAGCAGTTCATCACTGACTCGCCGTGGGAGGATGAGTCCGTCCGGCGGCGGCTGGCGCGGCGTATGATCGGGGAGATCGAGCCCGGAGGGGTGGATCGTGGATGACACGGGGCTGCCGAAGGATGGGCGGTTCTCGCCCGGGGTGGCGCATCAGTATTGCGGGGCGTTGGGTAAGACCGCGAACTGTCAGGTGCTGGTGTCGGTCAACGCCGCGTCGGATCGCGCGTCATGCCCGCTTGGGTGGCGGCTGTTTTTGCCGAAGCCGTGGGATGAGGACCAGGAGCGGCGTCGGCGGGCGCGGATCCCTGAGGAGACGCGGCACGTCCCGAAGTGGCAGCTCGCGCTGGAGATCATCGATCAGCTGTTGGAGTGCAGTCTTGAGCGTCGGGTTGTGCAGGCCGACGGCGGCTATGGCGATACCACCGCGTTCCGGGTCGCCCTGGAGGAGCGCGAACTCGAGTACGTGGTGCAGGTCAAGGGCGTGACCTCGGCTCAACCCGCCGGCGCGGTTCCCCTCGCGCCTGAGTATCAGGGTCGCGGTCGTCCACCCGCCCCGCGCTACCCCGAGAAGCCCGTCAGCCTCAGAGACCTGGTACTGGCCGCCAGCCATGAGCAGGCCCTGGGGGTCGGCTGGCGCGAGGGTGACCGTGGCCCGCTTCAGGGCCAGTTCATCGCGCTGCGCGTTCGCCCTGCCAATGACGCTCAATGCGACGATGACGGGGTACTGCCCGAGCGGTGGCTGCTGGCAGAGTGGCCCGCCAAGAAGGACGAGCCGGTCAAGTACTGGCTCTCCAACCTCCCCGCCGAGACGCAGATCACGACGCTCGTCGGCCTAGCGAAGCTGCGCTGGCGCGTCGAGCACGATTACCGCGAACTCAAGCAATGCCTCTCGGCCTCGACCACTACGAGGGCCGAACGTTCTGCGGGCTGCACCACCACCTCACCTGCGTCACCGTCGCGCACGCGTTCCTCACCTGCTGCCGGCTCGCCCGCGGCGACCCCGACACCACCCGCCCTCAGCTGGCGGCAGCCTGATCAATCTCTACCAAGCCCACCGCGACCTGCAGACCGCGCTGGCATGCTGGCACGATCGCTGCCCCGTCTGCCAACGCAGACTGCCACCATAACGACCTACCGAAGTCCTATTAGTTGGCGTCCCGTTGACGAGCGCATCCAGATCTGATGGCTCGGCCGCCAACAGTTCTGCGGCCAGTGCTGGGTCGTTCTCGGCGCGCTCGATCAATTCCAGCGCGACAAGCAAGGCCGCTTTGGCAACATCCCTGTCTCAGCCCGCCAGCTCACGCACCTATGTGTGAATCGTCTCGCGCAGCTGGAGTTGAAATACCTGGTTGTAGTCGAGGTCGTCGCCCTCGACACCCATTGCGACTACTGCTGCTCGATTATCTCAATTCGATACCCGTCGGGGTCTTTGACGAAGCACAATCGCGAGCCGCCCTCGCGGACCGAGTACGGCGGCTTCTCGGGCTCGATGCCCTGTCTGGCGAGCCTGGCGAGGGTGCCGTCGAGGTCGGGGCTGGTGATCGCGATGTGTCCGTACCCGGTCCCGAGGTCATAGGAGTCGACGCCGAAGTTGTAGGTCAGCTCCAGGCGCGGCATGTCGCCGTCGCCGGGCTGGTTCATGAAGACGTTGATCGCCTCGTCGCGGATCGCGATGCGGCCGACCTCCTTGAAGCCGAGCGCTTCGTAGAAGGCGATCGAGCGGTCGACGTCGGTGATGCGGTAGCAGGTGTGGATCAGGGGCACGACCGGCAGTTTACGAGCACATGCTGCCGGCTGTCCGCTTTCGGGGTGGCGGCCGAAGAATCTTGCCAACCGGAGCAGCAGCGCCACGCCGGGTCTCGCCACAGCGGACGCGAACCGACAGGCAAGTCGTGGTCGCCGCCGGCGGCAAGCCGACAGACGTCCAAATGGCGGGGCTGCCACGGGCCCTCGACGGCTCGGACTGCTCGCCGGCCGCGCGAGCGCGACCCGCCCCCACATGCAAGGATGCCGGCACGATGATCGTCGAGCGCGCGACGCACCCGCAGTTCCTGTCGAACACCTACCTCGTCGCCGACGGCGCCGGCGGACCGGCGTTCTTCGTCGACGCGGGCGGCCCCGTGCAGCCGCTGATCGAGAAAGCGGGCGAGTTGGGGGTCGAGCCGACACACCTGCTGTTGACGCACCACCACTACGACCACGTGTGCGAGGCGGACGCGCTGCGCGAGCGCTGGCCGGGGCTGACGACGCTGATCCACCCGCTCGAGCGCGAGCTTGCGGGTGAGGGCGGAACGGACTGGGGCACGGTGGAGGCAGGGGAGAGGCTGCGCTTCGGGACGCTCGAGGTGCGCCCGCTGCTGACACCGGGGCACACCGCGGGGATGCTCTCGTTTCTGGTCTCCGATACCGCTGCTCGCGGGGCGTCCGCCGGCGCGCAGGCGAGCGCGGCGCCGGGCGGGGGCGCGGCCCCCCCGGGCGGGCGCGTGCAGGTGGGCGCAGCACCGCTGGGACGCGCACAGAAGAGCGCCGCCCCGGGCGGGTTCACGGGACGCGAGGGGGTCGTCTTCACCGGCGACACGCTGTTTCGCGGCTCGGTCGGCGGGGTGCGCGCGCCGGGACACACGACGTACACCGATCTGAAGGACTCGATCATGGGCACGCTGATGGAGCTGCCGCCCGACACCGTGATCGAGCCGGGCCACGCCGCGCCGAGCACCGTCGCACACGAGTGGCAGGAGAACCCGTTCATCCGCGTGTGGCGCGGACTGGAGCCCGAGGGCGCCCAGCGCTGCACCGCGCTGGGCGAGCCGGCGACGCTGATCCTGCTGTGCGGCGACTACGACGGCGGGCACAAGGCATGGGTGCGCTGGCCGGACGGCAGCGACGACATCGTGCCGGGCTCGCGCGTACAGCGGGGCTGACACCGCGCACGGGCGTGCCCGTGCATGCTCGCCGCCACCGCCCGGCGAGCGCCTAAGATCGGCATCGTGCCGCGCGAGAAGATTCCAACGTCCCGAGTTCGCCGCACCGCGACGGTGGGCCGGCTTGCGGCGGGTGAGGCCGTCAAGCAGTTCGGGACGCGCGCGGCGAACGTGACGCGCGGCGAGCAGGCGCGCCAGCAGGCGCTCGCGCGCCGCCAGGTCGAGACGGCCAAGCAGATCGTGTCGGTGCTCGGCACGATGAAGGGCGCCGCGATGAAGCTGGGGCAGGTGATGTCCTTCCTGGACGTCGGCCTCGTGCCGGAGGAGTACCGCGAGGAATTTCAGCACGAGCTGGCGAAGCTGCGCGACGCGGCGCCGACGGTGTCGTTCAAGCAGATGCGCAAAGTGATCGAGGACGACCTCGAAGAGCCGGTCAAGAACGTGTTCGCGAGCTTCGACGAGGAGCCGATCGCGGCGGCCTCGATCGGTCAGGTGTACCGCGCGACGCTGCGTGAGGACGGCAGCGAGGTAGCGGTGAAGGTCCAGTACCCCGGTGTCGCGGCGGCGGTGCGGGCGGACATGCAGAACCTGGAGATCATCATGCGCCTGCTCAAGCGGATGACCCCGCAGCTCGACGTCAAGGCGATCGCGACGGAGATCCGCGAGCGGATCGGCGAGGAGCTGGACTACGAGCTGGAGGCCCAGAACCAGCGCTCGCTGGGGCGCATCTTCGAAGGCCACCCGTTCATCGTCGTGCCGGGCGTCGTCAGCGAACTTTCGCGCGAGCGTGTGCTCGTCACCGAGCTGGTGCACGGCGTTGGCTTCGAGGAACTCAAGGGCTACCCCCAAAAGCAGCGCGACCGCATCGGCGAGATCGTGTTCCGCTTCTTTCTGGGCTGCCTCTACCGCCACCGCCAGTTCTCGGGCGACCCGCACCCCGGCAACTTCATGCTGCTCGCCGACGGCCGCGTCGCGTTCCTGGACTTCGGCCTCTTCAAGCGCCTGGACGCCGCGCCGGTCGAACTGGAGCTGGCGGCGCAGCGCGCGGTGATCGAGCAGGATCCCGCTGCGTTGCACCGCCTGCTCGCCGACTCCGGCTTCCTGCCCGAACCCGCACGCGTGGACCCGGACGAGCTGCTGGAGTTCGTGCAGGACGCGATCGGGTGGTACACGCACGACGAGGTCATGCAGCTCACGCCCGAGATGGCGACGCAGGTGATGATCGAGAGCAGCGACCCCCGCTCGCGCCACTTTCGCTCGATGCGCCACCAGGACATGCGCCCCGAGCACCTGTTCGGGCGGCGCATGGAGATGCTGACGCTCGCCGTCCTCTCCCAGCTGCGCGCGCGCGGCAACTGGCACCGCATCGCGCGCGAGTGGATCTACGGTGACCCGCCCGTCACCGCGCTGGGGCGGGAAGAGGCCGAGTTCTACGCGCGCGACGGGCTGGCCGCGGCCTCCTGAGTGCATGTGCGGTCAGCGCGCGCACACGCGGGGCATGGAAGCCCCGCGCCGTCCCGGCGTCGTCGGCAGGCGAACACGCGCGGACGATCACAAAGGAATCACAGCACCTGGATCTGCACCAGGCTCGTCGTCCCCGGCCTTCCGCTTGGCAGGCCCGCGGTGATGCCCACGCGCTGGCCCTTCTTGCACCACCCGAGTTCGACCACGCGCTGCGCCGCGTCGGCGATCAGCGCCTCGGTCGTCTCGTGCCGCGGCATCGACGCCGCCTGCACGCCCCACATCAACCCGCAGCGGCGCACCGTCTCGCGGCCCGGCGAGAGCGCGTAGATCGGCACCGTCGGGCGGTGCGCCGAGACCAGTCGCGCCGAGCGGCCCGACAGCGTCGGGATCACCAGCGCATCCAGGCTCAGCTCGCGCGCCGCCACGCACACACTGTGCGCCAGCGTGTACGCCGGGTCCGACTCCGTGCGCCGCACGCGCGTCGCGTTCCAGTCCTCATACGGCGCGATCGACTCGGCCTGCTCGGCGACCGCCGCCATCATCTCGATCGCCTGCACCGGGTACGCCCCCACCGCCGTCTCCTGCGAGAGCATCACCGCGTCCGTGCCGTCGAGGATCGCGTTCGCGACATCGGCCACCTCCGCGCGCGTCGGGCGCGAGGAGGTCACCATCGAGTCGAGCATCTGCGTCGCCGTGATCGACGGCCTTGCCAGCCACCCCGCCAGCCGCAGCAGCTCCTTCTGCACGATCGGCACCCGCTCGATCGGCAGCTCGATCCCGAGATCGCCACGCGCCACCATCACGCAGTCCGCCGCGCGCAGGATCTCCTCCGCCCGCTCCACCGCCTGCGGCTTCTCTATCTTGGCGATCAGCGGCAGCCGCGTGTGCTCGCGCACCAGCTCGATGTCCTCCGGCCTGCGTACGAACGACAGCGCCACCATGTCCACCCCGATCGACTCCCCATGACGCAGTAACTCGAGATCCGCGTCGGGCACCGCCGGCAGCGCGTCCACCGGCCCCGGGATATTCAACCCCTGACGCGACGCGACAGTCCCCCCGATCTCGACCTCCGCCACGACCTCGCACGCCGCCGGGCGCACGTCCCTGACCCGCAGCCGCACCGACCCATCCGCTAGATAGATCACCTCTTCGGGCGCGAGTGCCTCGGCGAGCCCCAGCCAGGAGATCGTCATCCGCTCCGCGCTGCCGGTCCCGTCCTCGCCGCTGCAGTCGAACGTCACGCTGTCTCCCGACCGCAGCTCGACCACATCATCGTGCAGCGGCCCGATCCGCAGCTTCGGGCCCGGCAGGTCCTGCAGGATCGCCACCGGCCGTCCCGCCCGGCCCGCCGCGTCGCGCACCCGGCGCACCGTCTCCGCGTGCCCCTCCAGCGTCCCATGCGAATAATTCAGCCGCGCCACGTCCATCCCGGCCCGCACCATTGCCAGCAGCGTCTCCGGCTCGCGCGAGGCCGGCCCGATCGTTGCCACTATCTTGGTTCGCCGCATCCACTCGGACGGTAGCGGGCGCATCCCCGGAAAGCGGCGCTTACGGTCCCTTCACGGCACCTTCACGTCCGGGAAGTGCTCCGCGCAGTGCTCCCGCAGCGTCTGCCGCACCCACGCCCGCTCCTGCGCGCTCGCCGCGCGGTAGCGCGCGAGCAGCTCGCGCTGGCGCTCGACTCCCACCCCCGCGATCTCCCAGCGCACCGCGAGATGCTCGAACAGCAGCTCGACCGCGCGCTGCGCCGTGTCCTCGCGTGTCGACGCCGCACTCGCCCCCGCGCCGGCGAGCGTCTCGGCGTACTTCACTCGCGTCGCCGGCGTCAGCGCGCCGCGCAGCGTCAGCACACCTCCGTCTGCATCCGTGTAGTCGCTCGTCGGCGCCTTCAGACGCTCCGGGTGCTCACGGCGCTTGGTGGGCTTGGGCCTGCGGCGGCGGCTCACACAATGCAATCTAGGCTAGACCGGGTGAGCAATCTCATACCAGGGGGGGGCGGGGCGGGTGTTTTGGGGGGGTGGGATGTTTTGTTTTTTTGGAGCCAATGCTTATGCATCAGACGTGATGTGTGATGGATAATGCATCAGGTGTGATTCGTTAGCCCTCACGTTTGCGGATAATGATGCAAGACCGAGGGTGGATGGGGAGTGCGCCGCCCGGGGGCGCGCTGCGCCGTGCCGGGCGCGCGGTGGCGCCGGAACGCTTCGACCCCTCCCGGTACCAACCTGCAACGGAATCGATACCCGGATGTCAGGTCGTGTCGGCGGCGTGCTCGAGCTGCCGGCGCACATCGCCCGTCACCGGCTTGCCGTGCCCCGGCCACGCCGCCGCGGGCTCCAGCGCCGCCAGCTTGCGTAGGCTCGCCCGCGCCTGCTCGGTGTCGAAGTTGTACATCGCCACAGGCACGCTCGGCTCGGTGTCGCGCGCCCACATGTCGATTGTGTAGAAGCAGTCGCTCACCAGCGCCACGCGGTCGGACTCGCGCCACAGGCAGATCAGCCCGGGGGCGTGACCGGGCATGTCAACCACACGAAAGCCCGCCACCTCATCGCCCTCGCGGACCGTTTCGGCGACCTTCACCGGACCGCCGTCGAAGAAGTAGCGGTGCAGCACACGATGGACCTGGCGCACCGGCACCGGCAGCTCCGCGAGGTCTCTCGGCCAGTAGCGAAAGCCGCCGCTGCCCTGCGCGTCCTGCACCTCGTCCGGGTGGCACAGCACCGGGGCGCCCAGCGCCGGCGCCGTGCCGCGATGGTCGTCGTGGCCATGGCCGAGCACCACACGGCGGATGCCGCCCAGCTGCGCGCTGGCGGCAGCGACCGCGCGGACCATCGTGCGCGCCCCAGCGTCGAACAGCGTCACGCCACCCTCGTCCTCGATCAGGTACACGTTGCAGCGGCCCGGCTGGCCCTGCACGACCCACACGCCCTGCGCCACCAGTCGCGCCTGCGGCAGCGCCCGCGCCGTGATCCGTGTCTTGACGTTGAACGCCCGCGCCATCCCCTGCTCCGCCGCCGAGCCCTGCGGCGGCAGCATCCCGATCTGGCGCGGCACCGCGATCGAGTCCGGGAACGCGTCGTTGCTCTGGATCAAGCCGTCGCGCACCGTCAGCAAATCGATCCCTTCCAGCGTCAGCGGGTGGCCCGTCGGCGCGACCCCGCTGAGCGAGCCAGGCCCCGTGAACGTACCCGTCAAGCGCCACTGCACCCCGCAGCGCTCACCCTCGCTCGTCGTGCTCAGCACCTCGAAACGCATATCCGGCATCGCCCCGAGCAGGTCGCCGATGAACTCCCTCACTCCCTCCGGCGCGCGCACGTCGACCTGGCCGCGCACGTGCTCACGGCCGCCCACCGCCCACATCGCCACCGCCGTCTCGAGATCGTGTGCGGCGATCGCCTCGAAGTAGCGCCGGGCGACCCGTTCGGCTTCGTTGCCTGCGCCGTCACCGCGTGCGCGTGCGTGCGTGCGCGCACGGTCTGCTGCCGCCTGCTGGATGCTGGCGGCAGCCTCCTGCACCTTGGTCGCCGCGCCGTCCGGGTCCTCGCCGTCCGGGTGCTCCTCTTCTTCGGCCATCTCTACTCCTTCGCCACGTGCGCCGAGTGACCGCTAAGTCTAGGCGCTCCCGTCGAGCTGACGCACGAACCGCGCGCGGTGCTGCTGGCGCTCGTAGCCTGCCGCCGTCCAAAAGCCGACCGCCGCCGGCTCATCGTCGGCGACGATCGCCGTCAACCGCAGTGCCCCGTGCTTGCGCAGATGACGCTCGCCGTCGGCGAGCAGCGCCCGCGCCAGCCCGCGCCGGCGGTGCTCCGGGTGGACCGCCAACCGGTAGAAGCTCCCCCGCCAGCCATCCCACGTGGCGATCAGCGACCCAACCACCTGGGCCTGCTTCCCCTGCTCGACTGCCACCGCGAGCCTCAGTGCGTCCGCGTCGATCGCCAGCAGTCGCAGCACGTGCTCGCGGGCGTCCTCGACGCCCGCCGGGCTGCGTGCCGCCCGCCACAGGGCCAGCACCGCCGGGATGTCTCTCTCGGTCGCGCTGCGAATCGTCCACTCGGTCATTGCGCCCGCATCTAATACCACGGCGGTTCCCGGGTCAGCCGCTATGCGCCGTCTGCCCGTTCCAGCGCGCGTCGGAAGGTCTGCGCGGTCTTTACCGCCGCGCCGGCCGCCCGCACACGCGCCGCGAGCGCGTGGTCGGAGGTCACCACCTGGATCTCTCCCGGCTGCGGGTCTGCCTGCACACGCCGCACGATCTCGTCGTCGGCACTGTCGCGGTGTGGGCGCGGCGCGGCTGCGACCTCGACGATCGCCGAGTCAATCGGCGGCCTGGGCGGCCGCTCGAAGACCACCGTCACCCGCTCCCCCTCGCTGCTCGCCCAGCGCTCGAGCGTCTCGACCAACCGCACCATCGCCCGATGGCGGTCGCGCCACCACCCGTCCGGGCGCGAGCCGATCACGTTCATCCCATCCACGATCCACGGCATCGCGACGGACGTTAGCCGCCGACGCGCGACTCGTCCCAGACCTCTCCCGCCAGCACCCGCTCGAAGCCGATCCAGAACGCGTTCATCGTCGCCGCCACCACGCGCGCGCGGGGCACGTGCGGGTGCTCGTACCACCACAACGCCAGCCCCTGCATCAGCGCCCGCATCGACTCCCACGCCATTTCGACCGCCTCCCGATCGCCGTCGGCCGCATCGGCGGCGCCGCGTTCGCGCACGAACAGCGGCATGACCGCCGCGCGGCTCTGCGCGATCACCTGCTCGTGCACCGCCCGCACCCCCGGCTCGCCCGTCGTATCGCGAAACAGCATCCGCCACGCGTACGGGTGTTCCTGCACGTACGCGAACCACGCGTCGATCGCACGCGGAACGCGCCGCTGCGGCGGCTCCTCGCCGGCCAGCTGCTCGCTCCACAACGAGCGCAGCTCGGCGAAATGGCGTTCGAGCAACCGCCGGTGCAGATCCTGCTTGGAGGCGAAATGGTCGTAGACCACCGGCGCCGTCACCCCCGCCCGCCGCGCCACCTCGTCGATCGAGGTCCCACCGTAGCCGCGCTCGGCGAACAGCGCGCTCGCCTCCTGTTCGATCAGCTCGCGCCGCGCGGCCGCCGTCAGGCGCTTGCGCGGTGGCGGGCTCGATGGTGGCCTGCGCCGCCGCGGGCTCGACGGCGACTTGGGCTTTGGCGGGCTCGGCGGGGGCTTGGGTCGTGACGGACCCGCCGGGGTTTTCGAACCTTGCCCGCGTCTCCCTCTTTCGCTTGACAACCTAACCCTCACTAGGTAGTTTCCTCGCCTACCTAACGGTCGTTAGGAAAAGGCCGATGGCGAAAGGATAGGACGCGAGATGGCCACCAACCGCTATGACGTCATCGTCGTCGGCGCACGCTGCGCCGGCGCCCCGCTCGCCGCGCTGCTGGCACGGGGCGGCGCCCGTGTCGCCCTGGTCGAGCGCGCCGACTTCCCCAGCGACACGCTCTCCAGCCACCTCTTCGAGGCCGACGCGCTCGCCTTCCTCGACCGGCTCGGCGTCGGCGCGCAGCTGCGCGCGACCGGCGCGCCGGCGGTCAATCGGACCGACACCCGCATCGAAGACCTGCGCATGCGAATCGCGCTGCCCCAACGACCCGGAGACGTGGGCGGCATGGCCTCCGTGCGCCGCCTGGTGCTCGACCCGCTACTCGCGAACGCCGCGCAGGAGGCCGGCGTCGAGCTGCGCACCGGCACGGAGGTGACCGAGCTGCTCACCGACGGCGGTCGCGTCGCGGGCGTGCGCGTCGCGGGCGTGCGCGTCGCGGGCGTGCGCGTCGCGGGTGTGCGCGTCGGGGGTGTGCGCGACGGGGGTGTGCGCGACGCAGCTGTGGACAGCGGGGATGTCGGCGGCGGCGCTGCGCGCGCCGGTGGGGGGCGGGGCGCGGACGAGCATCGCGCAGGCGAGCTGCGCGCTCGCCTCGTCGTCGGCGCCGACGGGCGCAATTCGACCGTCGCCAAGCTGTGCGGCGCGCGTCGCTACAACCTCACCCCCAACCAGCGCCTGCTCTACTGGGCGTTCTTCGAGGGCGTTGCGACCGACTCCGAGCCGACCTTTCTCTCACACCGCTGGGGCGATCGCTTCATCCTCGCGATCCCCTCCGACAGCGGCCTGCACCAGGTGCTCATATGGCCCGAAAAGCGCGACCGCCAGTGTCTGAGCGCTGACATCGACGCCGCTTTTCGCGAGCACGCCTGCGCCTGCGAGCCGCTCGCCGACGCGCTCGCGCCCGCGCGCCAAGTCGGCAACGTGCTCGGCGCCGTCTCGTGGGAGGGCTTCTTCCGCGAGGCCGCCGGCCCCGGTTGGGTCCTCTGCGGCGACGCCGGCCACTTCAAGAGCCCCGGGCCGGGGCGCGGCATCGGCGACGCGTTCATCCAGGCCGAGCGCCTTGCCGGCGCGATCCTTGACGCCCTTGGCGACAGCGATTCCGCGCTCGACGCCGCGCTACGCCATTGGGGTCGCTGGCGCGACCGGGAGTTCGCCGAGCACTACTGGCTCGCCTACGACACCGAACAGGCCGGCGCCGTCCCCGCGCTGCTCGTCGAGGTCCTCCGTGACCTGCACGCCCACGGCCGCGGCGGCGAGTTCTTCGACGTGCTCAACCACCGCATCCGACCCACACAGCTGCTCACCCCACCTCGCATCCTGCGCGCGAGTGCGCGTCTGCTCGGCCCGGGCCGGAGAGTGCGCCAAGATGCGACCCATCGCTCGGATGGCGTTGACATGGACGGTGTTGGCTTGGACGACGTTGACTCAGATGGCGTGACACGCGCCGCCGGCACGCCCATGCGCCGCGCGTTGCTGGCGGAAATCGGCGCGCTCGGCAGTCGAGACATGCGCCGGCGGCTGCGCAACCGCCGGCCGGCATACAGCCCGGCTTGATCGCGCACCTGCGCGGTCGAGTGGCTACGGGTCCCGCGCGTGCTGTGTACACGAACGGCCCCGCCGATCCCGGGCGCGCGTGTGCGTGTGCGTGTCTGCGCGCGAGGTCGGACGGCTGTCGGTCCACGCGGCCGCCCGCTCACCAATAGGCTCCCCGCCGGTAGCCATGGTGCAGAGCAGCGACCAGACAGACGCCGCCGCCCGCGGCGGCTCGCACACCCGCGGTACAGCGCGCAAGCGCGAGCTCGGCCGCGGCGAACGCGTGCTGCCCGGCGTCTTTCGCCTGCGCCTGCCGCTGCCCTGGCCGGGCGTGCCGCACGGCAACGCGTGGGCGCTCGCCGCCGGCGACGGCATCGTGCTGTGCGACACCGGCATCCACGAACCAGGGTCGATGGCGCAGCTCGAACGGGCCCTCGAGATGTGCGGTCTGCGCGTCGAGGACATCCGCCTCGTCGTCTGCACCCACGCGCACTCCGACCACTACGGCCAGGCGGCGACGATCGTGCAGCGCACCGGCTGCGAGCTGTGGATGCACCCCAACTACGAACACATGGCGCGCTGGGCCGACGACTCCGACGCCGCCTTCACCCGTCGCCTGGAGATCGCGCGCCAGAGCGGCGTGCCCGAGGAGCCGCTGCGCCGCTATGCCGAGCAGCGCGGCTCGCACGATTCCGGGATCGCCGCCGTGATCGCGCCCGACCGCCCGCTACTGCCCGGCGTCACGATCGCCACCGACCTCGGCGAGTGGACCGTGCACGAGACCCCCGGCCACGCCCCCTCGCACGTCTGCCTGTTCCAACCCCAGCGGCGCCTGCTGCTCTCCGGCGATCACCTGCTCGGGCGCATCTCGCTGTACTTCGACTACGGCTACTCGCCCGATCCCGTCGGCGAATTCATGCACTCGCTCGAACGTCGTCGACGCGCTCGACGCCCGCCTGTGCCTGCCGGGCCACGGGCGCACGTTCACCGACGTGCAGGCTCACATCGAGGGCAACCGCGCGCTCGTCGCGCAGCGGCTCGCCCGCACGCTGGAGGTGATCGCCGGCGAGCCGCTGACGGCCTTCGAAGCGGCGCCCCAGATCTATGACGACGTTCCCTTCTCGTCACTCACCGCCGCCTGGCTGCTCACCGAGACGCTGTCCTTCCTGCTCCACCTCGAGGTCACCGGCCGCGCACGGCGCGTCGCGGGCGAGCCCGAGCGCTGGACGGCGCTGGGAGACGGGGCCGGGACCGAGGCGTAGCGGTGGTGGGCGGCCCGGGGCGTAGCGGTGGTGGGCGGCCCGGGCTTTGCCGTGCGAAACTGACTCGCTCATGCGCATCGACGAGCTACTAGCCGCCCCCGAGCCGGTCTTCTCCTTCGAGTTCTTTCCCCCCAAGACTCCGCGCGGCGAGCAGAACCTCTATGCCGCCCTGCACGAACTCGTACCTTTAGAGCCCGGCTTCGTCTCCGTCACTTACGGCGCCGGCGGCTCCACCCGCGCGAAGACGATCGAGATCGTCGAACGGATCAAGACCGAATACGGACTGGAGGCGATGGCGCACTTCACGTGCGTCGGTGCCACCGTCGAGCAGCTGCGGGCCACGCTCGATGAGATGCAGCGCGCCGGAGTCGAAAACGTGCTCGCGCTGCGCGGCGACCCACCCACCGGGCAGGAGAGCTGGACCAAGACCGAGGGCGGCCTGGAGTACTCGAGCGAACTGGTCGCGCTCATCAAGGACGGCTACCCGTACACGATCGGCGCCGCCTGCTTCCCCGAGACGCACATCCACGCCACCAGCCCCGCCGACGACCTCGCGCACCTGGCCGAGAAGGTACGCGCCGGCGTCGACTTCCTGATCACCCAGCTCTTCTTCGACAACACCCTCTACTTCGACTTCCTCGCGCGTGCGCGCGCCGCCGGGATCGACGTGCCGATCATTCCCGGCATCCTGCCGATCACCCACATCGGCCAGCTCGAGCGCATGACCACGATGTGCGGCGCCTCGATCCCCGCCGGCCTGCGTCGCGAGCTGGACGCGCGGCGCGTGCAGCCCGAGCACACCCCTGAGCAGACCGCTCAGGCCGAGCAGGCCGTGCGCGACCTCGGCGTCGCCTACGCCACCCTGCAGTGCGCCGAGCTGCTTGCCGCCGGCGCGCCCGGCATCCACTTCTACACGCTCAACCGCTCGCCCGCGACCCGCGCCATCCTCAGCGCGCTCAAGTTTGTGCGGCCATGGGAGCGGGCGGTGTATGCGGGCGCAAGCGCCGGCTCGGCGCACGCGCAGGTGCGGTGAGCGGCCCCGGCATCCCCTACACGATCCGTCGCTCTCCCCGTGCGCGGCGGGTGCGCGTCAACGTGCACACCCACGCCGAGCGGCGCGCGGTCGCGGTCGAGGTGGTCCTGCCGGCGCGTGCCCACGAGCGCGCCGCCGCGGCCGCCGTACAGGAGCTGCGCCCGTGGATCGAGCGGCGCCTTGCCCAGGCGCATGCCGCGCTGGCACGCGTTGCCGAACGAGGTGGCACAGTGCCCTACCTCGGTGAAACGTTGCAGCTGATTCCCGAGCCCGGCCGCACCCGGGTGCACCGTCGCGGTGGGCGCCTGCTGGTGCCAGCCGACGGCGACCCGCGACCGGCGCTCGAGCGTTTCTACCGGCGCGCCGCCCGTCGCGAGATCGCCCCGCGGTTGGACCGTGCGACGGCGCTCGCCGGGACTCCCTACAGCGGCCTCTCGATCCGCGCGCAACGCAGCCGCTGGGCATCCTGCTCGGCGCGCGGCGCGATGAGCTTCAACTGGCGGCTGCTGCTCGCGCCTGAGGACGTGCTCGAATACGTGATCTGGCACGAGGTCTGCCACCTGCAGGTCCTCGACCACTCCCCCCGCTTCTGGGCGCTCGTCCAGCGCCACTGGCCGCGCTGGCGCGATGACCGCGACTGGCTTCGTCAGTACGGGGCGACGCTGGTGCTTTAGGTCGGCTCGGCCGCGCTTGGCGGTGGGGTCGGTGCGATGCGACGGCGAATGTCGGGGCGGCGAGGCCGGCCTGCGGCGGCGTGCTCCGCGCCGGCGAGCGTCAGCCGCGCTGCTCGACGGGCACGTAGTCGCGGTCGCGGTCGCCGGTGTAGATCTGACGCGGCCGGGCGATCTTCTGCTCGGAGTCCTCGACCATCTCTAACCACTGGGCGATCCACCCGCTGGTGCGTCCGATCGCGAACATCACCGGGAACATCGCGACCGGCAGCCCCAACGCCTCGTAGATCAGGCCCGAGTAGAAGTCGACGTTCGGGTAGAGCTTGCGCGAGGTGAAGTAGTCGTCGTCGAGCGCCCGCTTCTCCAGCTCGGTGGCGACCTCCAGCAGCGGGCTCTTGCCACGCACCTCGAACACGTCGTCGAGGTGTTTGCGGATGATGCGGGCGCGGGGGTCGTAGTTCCTGTAGACGCGGTGCCCAAAGCCCATCAGGCGCTCCTTGCCCTCCTTGACGCCTTCGAGGAAGCCTGGGATGTTCTCGACCTTCTCGATCCGTTTCAGCATTCGCAGTGCCGCCTCGTTGGCCCCGCCGTGCAACGGCCCGTACAGCGCCGCGACACCGGCCGCCACCGCCGAATAGGGATCGACCTGCGTCGAGCCCACCGAACGCACCGCGCTGGTCGAGGCGTTCTGCTCGTGGTCGGCGTGCAGGATGAACAACACGTCCAGCGCCCGCGCCAAACGCGGGTCGGGCTGGTATTGCAACTCGGTCATTTTGTACATCATCCCGAGGAAATTGCCCGCGTATTCAAGGTCGTTGTCGGGGTAGACGTAGGGCTGGCCCATGTTGTGGCGAAACGCGAACGCCGCCAACGTCGGCATCTTGGCGAGCAGGCGCGTGATCTGGATCGCGCGGACCTCCTCGTCGTGGATCTTGTTGGCGTCCGGGTAGAACGTCGAGAGCGCGCCGACGGAGGCGACGAGCATGCCCATCGGGTTGGCGTCGTAACGAAAGCCCTGCATAAAGTCCTTGACGTTCTCGTGCACGAACGTGTGGATCGTGATCTCGTGCACCCAATCCTCGAGCTGCGCCTTGGTGGGCAGCTCGCCCTTGATCAGCAGGTAGGCGACCTCGAGGTAGGTCGAGTGCTCGCACAGTTGCTCGATCGGGTAGCCGCGGTGCTGCAAGATGCCCGCGTCGCCGTCGATATAGGTGATCGCACTGCGGCACGACGCCGTGTTCGTGTACGCCGGGTCGTAGGCCATCAGCCCGAAGTCGCTCTCGTCGGTCTTGATCTGGCGCAGGTCCATGGCGCGCACCGTGCCGTCGCTGATCGGCAGCTCATATGTGCTGCCTGTGCGGTTATCCGTGACGGTCAGCGTCTGCGCGGTCGCCGAGCCGTTGCTCTGCGCCTTTGGAACCTCGGTCTCGGTGCTCATCGCGATCTCCTGGGTCGGCATGTCGAGGCGGTGTCTGTCGCGTCCGCCACCGATTATGGGGCAAGGCGAGCCGGAAGGCGGTCAGTCGCCCAGAGGCATGAAGGTGGTCAGCCGCTCAACGGCAGCGCGGCCGCCGAGAACTGCGTGAACTCGCGCAACTGGCGTACGCGCGCAACGATCTCCGGGCCGGAGAGGTGCGCGACGCGCTCGGTGCCGAACTGCTCGACGTTGAACGACGCGAGCGCCGTGCCGTGCGCCATCGCCTGGCGCAGCAGCTCGTCGGAGATCTCCTCCTCGGGGTGCGCCGCGATGTAGCCGACGAACCCGCCCGCGAACGTGTCACCAGCGCCGGTCGGGTCCATCACGGTCTCCAGCGGAAACGCCGGCAACGAGAAGAACCCGTCCTCGGTGATCAACGCCGCGCCGTACTCGCCCTGCTTGGCGACGATCACGCGCGGGTGCGGCGGGCTCCAGGACAGCACCTCGCGCGCCGCCGCCAGCAAGCTCGGCTTGCCGGTCAGCTGGCGCAGCTCGGAGTCGTTGAGCGTCAGGCAGTCGCACAGCGAGATCGTCTTCACCAGCGAGTCGCGCGCCGCTTCGATCCACAGGTTCATCGAGTCGAGCGCGACGAAGCGCGTGTCGGGCAGCTGCTCGCGCACCCCTCGCTGCAGATCTGGCTGGATGTTGGCCAGGAACAGCACGTCGCTGGAGCGTGACCCGTCGGACAGCTTGGGCTGGAAGCCCTCGAACACGCCGAGCTGCGTGTCCAGCGTCTCGCGCGAGTTCAGATCCCAGCCGTACTTGCCCCGCCAAAAGAACGTTTTGCCGCCCGGCACCCGCTCCACGTCGGAGACGTCGATACCGCGATGACGCATGACGTCGAGCTCGGCCTCGCCGAAATCCTCGCCGACCGGTCCGACCACGCGGACCTCGTCGAAGAACGAGGCCGCCAGCGCGAAGTGCACGGCGGCACCGCCCAGCATCCGGTTGCGCTCGCCGAACGGCGTCGTCACGGTGTCGTAGGCGATCGAGCCGACAACGGTGATGGGCATGGGTGGCAGCCTATAGCCTCGCCGAGCGGACACGGCATTCGGCTCGGGTACGGCGTTCATGCGAACGGGATCGAACGGACGCTTCTCTGCCGGGCTCACTCGACCGCCGTCGGTATAGCCTCAGCGCGATGCACGCGATCCAGATGACCGAGTTCGGCGGCCCCGAGGTGCTGCGGCTCGCCGAGCTGCCGATGCCGGCGCCCGGGCCCGACGAGGTGCTGATCCGCGTGACGCGCGCCGGGGTCAACTTCGCGGACACGCACACGCGCACCAACTCCTACGTGCAGCAGGCCGCGCTGCCGCTGGTGCCCGGCGGCGAGGTCGCCGGGGTGCGCGAGGACACCGGCGCGCGTGTGCTGGCGCTGACCGGCGTTGGCGGCTACGCCGAGTACGCGCTGGCGCCGGCTGCGCGGGTGTTCCCGATTCCCGACGGTCTCGACGACGGCGTCGCGCTCGCGCTGCTGATCCAGGGGACGACCGCCTGGCACCTGTATCGCACCGCCGGCCGCGTCGCGACGGGGGAGAGCGTCGTCGTGCACTCCGCCGCCGGCGGCGTCGGCTCGCTCGCGGTCCAGCTCGGCCGCGCGTTCGGCGCGGGCCGTGTGATCGCGACGGCCTCCGGCGAGCAGCGCCGCGCACTCACGCTGGAGCTGGGGGCGGACGTGGCGATCGACCCCGCGCCCGACGGTCTCACCGAGCGCCTGCTCGAGGCCAACGGCGGGCGTGAGGTGGACGTCGTATTCGACATGGCCGGCGGCGCCGTGTTCGACGCGTCCCGCCGCGCGCTCGCTCCGCTTGGGCGGATCGTGGTCTGCGGGATCTCGACACAGGAGCCCAACAAGGTGTCGACCGGCTCGCTGCTGCGCCACTCGCGCGCGGTTGTCGGCTTCTACCTGTTCCACACCCTGGAGCGCGGCGCCATGTTCTCCGACGCGCTGGCAGACCTGCTCGCGCGAGCTGTGCGGGGCGAGCTGCGCGTGCTGATCGGCGGCACCTATCCGCTCGCCGACGCCGCCCAGGCGCACGTGGATCTGCGCGAGCGGCGCACGACGGGCAAGCTGCTGCTCGATCCGCGGGGTTGAAGCTGCTGCTCGATGCGGGCTCCGGGGTTGAAGCTGCTGCTCGAGGCGGGGGGGTGTATTCCATTTTGAGCTGCCATTCGCGTGTGCGCACGTGCGCGTGCGCGAATAGTGCGTGCGAAAGAACTTCCACCGCCGGGCGGCCGCGACTGACCCGCGAGCCCATGGCGACGGTCCTGCAAGCCCATCGGATGGACCCGCAAGGCTCACTGCGACAGGCCCGCGGGTGCACCGCGACGGCCCGCCGGCTCACCACGACGGGCGGCGTAGACCCCCCGAGCACGTAAGCTCCCGGGCGCCATGTCGAAGACCTTCGCCGAGCTGGGCCTCTCCGAGCAGACTTTACGCGCGCTGCGCGACGTCGGCTACGAGGCGCCGAGCCCGATCCAGGAGCAGACGATCCCGCTGCTGCTGGCAGGGCGCGACGTGATCGGTCAGGCGCAGACCGGCACGGGCAAGACGGCGGCGTTCGGGCTGCCGATCATGGAGTACATCGACCCGGAGGAACCGGAGGTGCAGGCGCTGGTGCTGACGCCGACGCGCGAGCTGTGCATCCAGGTGACGCAGGCGCTGCGCGCCTACGGCGCCCATCGCGGCGTCGACGTCGTCGCGGTCTTCGGCGGCGCGCCGATCCGCACCCAGCAGGCACAGCTGCGCGCCGGGGGGCACGTGGTGGTCGGCACGGTCGGTCGCGTGCTGGACCTGATCTCGCGGCATTCGCTGGTGCTGCACGACTGCCGCTTCGTGGTGCTGGACGAGGCCGACGAGATGCTCGACCTGGGCTTCCTGGAGGACGTCGAGCGGATCCTCTCGATGACCCCGAGCGGCCGGCAGACGGCGCTGTTCAGCGCGACGATGCCGCCGCCGATCCGCAAGCTCGCGGACAGCTACCTGTACGACCCGGAGATCGTCCAGGTCAAGGCGGCGACGCTCACGATCGACACCGTCGCCCAATTCCAGCTGCCGGTCGACGCGCGGCACAAGCCGGAAAAGCTCGTGGAAGTGCTGAAGGCCGAGATGGCGGCGGCGGCGGGCGGCGGCGACGCCGATCAGGCGATCGTGTTCGTACGCACGAAGATCCGCTGCGACCAGCTGTTCCGCACGTTGCGCGACCGCGGGATGAACGTGCGGGCGCTGCACGGCGACATGTCGCAGGGCTCGCGCGACGGGGTGATGCTGGCGTTCAAGGGCGGCCGCGTGCCGATCCTCGTTGCGACCGACGTCGCGGCGCGGGGTCTGGACATCTCGACGGTGACGCACGTCATCAACTACGACGTGCCGACCTCGCCCGACACCTACGTGCACCGCATCGGGCGCACCGGCCGCGTGGGCCGCTCGGGCCGGGCGATCACGTTCGTCGAGGACCGCCAGAAGCGCGAGCTGGAGGCGATCGAGCGTCACATCGGCACTTCGATCGCGCCGTGGGAGAAGGGCGCGGTGGGTGCTCCGACGCCGGTCAGCGAGCGCCCGCGGCGGCACTCCAAGCCGCGGGTGACGCGGGACCGCGACGGCAGCGAGGCGTACGCCAAGCTGCTGCTCGGCACGGGGCGCGCCGGCGGGCTGCAGGTGGCTGACATCGTCGGCGCGGTCACCTCGGCGACCGGCCTCGACGGCGAGGCGGTGCGCGACGTGCTGGTGCTGGACCGCTTCTCGTTCGTCTCGGTGCCCGCCGCCGAGGTCGACCGCGTGATCGAGCAGCTGCGGGGCCGCGCGGTGCGCGGGCACGACCTGCGGCTGGAGCGGGTCGGGTAGGTCCTCGCGGGGCCTGCCGGTGGCCGGAGCGGGTAGGGTAGGGCGATGTCAACTGCCACGATGCAGATCGTTGTCAAGATGTCCCTATAACCAGTCCTCGCCGTTCGCCAGGTCGTCGTCTCCGGGGTGCGCCGCGAGCTTTCGCTCCAGGGCCGCGACGATCCTCCCCGTGTCGGCGCGGCCGCGCGGCCGCCCTCCGGGGATGAAGATCATGCCGTGGTCGCCCGGGCCGCCGGGCGTGATCGCCGCGTAGTGCAGGGGTCGCATATCGACGAGGTTGTCGGTGACGATCGCTCGATGTTCGGCGCGTGCGAGTTCGACGACACGACCGTCATCGAAGGAGCACCACTCGGGGTGCTCTCCGATCGCCTGGACATCGTGGCCCCGTGAGCGCAGCTCCCGCGCGATCGCGGGCGAGAGCATCTCATCGAGCAGCAGCCTCAACCGCCGAGCGCGTCGCGGGCCGCGAGGAAGGCGCCGTGGGCATCGTGAGCCTCGCGGCGATTGCGCTCGATACGCTCGTCAACCTCCTGCGGGTAGGCCGCATAGTAGGAGGCGGCAGCCTGCACAAGACCCATCGAAAGCTCCAGATACGCCGCCGTCTCGACGAGGTCGCCGTCGTTATCGCGTGCAACGGCTACCACCTCCCACACGTCTGGACCGCCGAGGAGCCGCGCGCGGCGACCCGAGGGGCCGTCCGCGAAGCGGACCAGCGGGTGCTCATCCATGCGCAAACCCTCCTCGACGTAGCGCTGCGCGAGCGTCCGCGAGGGCATGTTCGAGCGATCGGCGCGGTCGGCAAGCCGGCCAACGGTCCGTTCGGGGAGGCGGATGCTGATCGGTACGGCGGCCATCTGTATCGCATGGTAACACGGCAAGATACGCAGCTCAAATGATGCGCACGGCCAATCTGTCGACCATCCCCAGCCACGCAGAGGACGAGGAAGAGGCGATCACGATAGGGTTGGGGTCGTGAGCGTTGCGACGATGCAAACCACCGAGGGCCCGATCGTCTTCGAGCTGTTCGACGAGGACGCGCCCAAGACGGTCGAGAACTTCCGCAAGCTGTCCGCGGACGGCTTCTACGACGGACTGACCTTCCACCGGGTCATCAAGGACTTCATGATCCAGGGCGGCTGCCCGCAGGGCACCGGCACGGGCGGCCCAGGCTACACGTTCGAGGACGAGATCAACCCGCACAAGATCGTGCGCGGCGCGCTGGCGATGGCCAACGCCGGGCCGAACACCAACGGCTCGCAGTTCTTCATCGTGACCGCCGAGAAGTGCCCGTGGCTGGACGGCAAGCACACCGTCTTCGGGCAGGTCACCGAGGGCCTCGATGTCGTGGACCGCCTGGAGGGCGTTGCCACCGACGGCGGCGACCGTCCGCAGGAGCCGATCGGGATCGCGTCGATCGAGTTCTCGGAGTAGCCCGCGAAGGCGTGGGAGGCGGCCCGCGAGAGGTACGCCGCCGGACACACGGGAGCTGACGCGAGGCCGGGAGTTGCAGGGTCAAGAGAACTTGCGCCACCCGATATGTGATGCAAGTTTCTGCTTGATTTTTTGCGCAGGATGCTTATAACGCAAGTTTTGCTGGATATACTTGCGCTATGGATGTTGAGCGGCTGTCGACGGGGAAAATGGGTCAGTTGGTGCCGATCGCCGGCCCGGATCCCGCAACCCGCGAACCGGTGGAGGGCTTGGCCTTTCTGCCGGAGCCGCTGCCGTACAGCCTCGTGCTGTCGACGTCGACGTGGACGGCGGTCAATGCCGCCACGGCCGCCTTGGCTCGCCTGGATGGCGCGGCGCGTCTGAGCCCAGAGCCACTGCTGCTGCGGCGGCCGGCGCTGCTGCGCGAGGCGCAGAGCACGAGCGCGCTGGAGGGCACCTACGCGCCCTTTGCCGAGGTGCTCGCCGCCGATCGGGAGGCCGTCGAGCGTATGAACGCGCAGCTGTGGGAGATCCTCAACTTCGAGTCGATGGCCGAGCTGGCGTTCTCGTGGCCGGAGGATCGGCCGCTGACGCTCGGCATGCTGGGTGAGCTTCAACGAACGCTCATGCGGGGGACCGGCGGCGAGTTGAGCGACACGGGCAGGTTGCGCGACAGGATCGTCGTCATCGGAGCGCGTGGTCGGCGGCTCCGGGACGCGCGCTTCGTTCCGCCGCCGCCCGGGGATCAGCTGCGGGCCGGCGTTGAAGACCTGCTGGCATGGATGACCGGACCGCCCGACCTCCCAACGGTCGTGCAGAGCGCGATGGCGCATTACCAGTTCGAGTCGCTGCATCCCTACTCGGATGGCAACGGCCGCCTTGGACGCCTGCTGGTGATCATGCAACTGCTCCGCGGGGCGATCATCCGTGAGCCGCTGCTCGTCTTCTCGCCCTGGTTGGAGCAGCGACGCGAGCAGTACCAGGACGGTCTGCTCGAGTTGAGCTGCAGCGGCGACTGGGACGCCTGGATCTCGTTCTTCTCCGAGGGCGTGGCGGCGTCGGCCGCCGAGTCTCAGCGGAAGGTGGAGCGGCTCGTCGCACTACAGGGTGAGCTGCGCGGCACGGTCCAGAGAGCCGGTAAGCGCGGCGTCGCCGAGCGCTTGGCCGGCGATCTCATCGGGCTTCCCTTCGTTCACCGCTCGGCGGTGGCCCAGCGCTACCAGCTCAGCGGTCAGGGTGCGGTCAATGCGATTCGGGCGCTTGTCGACCTCGACATCCTCGAGCCCGTCCGGGTTTTCCATCCGCCGCGCGGTGCGCAGGTGTACCGTGCGCCTGCGGTCATCGAGGTTCTGTCCTCCTGATTCTTCAAGGCAGGGCCGCATGCGGCCCTGCCCGGGAGCGCGCATGCGCGCTCCCGCCGGTCGGCGCATGCGCCGACCGGAACTGCATCCAAAAGACCGAAATCGTCCGCTCTCGCTCGACGTGCATGAGCTAGCCTGTGTGGTTGAGCAGGGCACAGCTACGCGATAGGGGATGAAGATGGCGACGGTCGAGCAGCACGCACCCCGGACCTCCGACGACACGGCGAGCGAGCACGCCGCCAGCAACGGCGCGGGCGCGTCGGGCGAGGGCATCGCCGTCGAAAACCCGGCGACGGGGGAGATCGTTGCGCACGTCCCGGACCTCGACGCGGACGCGATCGCCGAGCTGGCCGCGCGTGGGCGCGCCGCGCAGCCGATCTGGGAGGCCTATGGCTTCGAGGGTCGAGGGCGTGTGCTGCTGCGGATGCAGCGGTGGGTGATGGACAACGCCGACCGCATCGTGCGCACGATCGTCTCGGAGACCGGCAAGACCTACGAGGACGCGCAGCTCGCCGAGATCTCCTACGGCGGCGCCGCGTTCGGCTTCTGGGCCAAGCACGCCGAGGAGTACCTCGCCGACGAGCGCGTGCGCACCAGCTCGATGCTCGTCAAGGGCCGCAAGCTGATCGTCCGCTACAAGCCGCTCGGCCTGATCGGCGTGATCGGACCCTGGAACTACCCGTTGACGAACTCCTTCGGCGACTGCGTGCCGGCGCTCGCGGCCGGCAACAGCGTGATCCTCAAGCCGTCGGAGATCACGCCGCTGACCTCGATGCTACTCGCCGAAGGGCTGCGCGAGTGCGGCATCCCCGACGACGTCTTCCAGGTCGCCACCGGTCGCGGCGAGACCGGCGCGGCGCTGATCGAGGAGGTGGACATGATCATGTTCACCGGCTCCACCCGAACCGGGCGCAAGGTTGCCGAGGCCGCCGGCCGGCGGCTGATTCCGTGCTCGCTGGAGCTTGGCGGCAAGGACCCGCTGATCGTGCTCGCCGACGCCGACCTCGAGCGCGCCGCGAACGTGGCCACGTACTACTCGATGCAGAACTCCGGCCAGACCTGCATCTCGCTCGAGCGCGCCTACGTCGAGGCGCCCGCCTACGACGAGTTCGTCGGCAAAGTCACCGAGAAAGTGCGCGCGCTGCGCCAGGGCAACCCCGATGGCGGCCCCGGCACGGTCGAGATCGGCTCGATGACGTTCCCGCCGCAGCTCGACATCGTCGAAGACCACGTCCGCGACGCCGTCGAGCGGGGCGCCCGCGTGCTCGTCGGCGGCCACCGCCACGACGGCAAATACTTCGAGCCGACGGTGCTAGTGGACGTCGACCACACCATGAAGATCATGCAGGAGGAGACCTTCGGGCCGACGCTGCCGATCATGAAGGTCGCCGACGCTGAGGAGGCCGTGCGGCTGGCCAACGACTCGCCCTACGGGCTCGCCGGCTCGGTCTTCAGCAGGGACACCGCCCGCGGTGAGGAGATCGCGCGGCGCGTCGACTCGGGCGCGGTGTGCGTCAACGATGCCGTCATCAACTTCGCCGCCCTGGAGCTGCCGATGGGCGGGGTGAAGGCGTCGGGCCTCGGCTCGCGCCACGGCGCGCACGGCATCCGCAAGTACTGCTCCGAGCAGGCGCTGATGATCACGCCGCGCCTGGCGCTCAAGCGCGAACCGCACTTCTTCCCGTACAGCAAGCGTGGCACCAAGCTGCTCGGCCGGGCGTTCAAGCTGCTGTACGGGCGCGGCAAGCGGGACTAGTCGGCGGGCGCAGGCTCGCGCAGCCCGAGCCCCAGCAGTCGCTCCAGCTCGGGGATCGTCGTGTCGGGGCTGGTGTGGTGCACCGTAGCCATGCCCAGCTCCTGCGCCGGCGGCAGGTTGAACGGCAGGTCGTCGACGAACACGCACTCGGCCGGGGCCCGGCCGATCGCCTCGGCGCCCAGCTCGTAGATGCGTGGCGCCGGCTTGCGGATGCCGACCTCGCCCGAGATCACGACGCCATCGAACAGCTCCGCCAGCAGCTCGCGCGGGTAGCGCGTCGTGCCCCACGAGTTGGAGATCAGGCCCGTCGCGACGCCGGCGGCGCGCGCGGCGCGCACCGCGTCGACCATCGAGGGCTCGAGCTTCGCGCCGGCAAACAGGCGGTCGATCAGGCCTTCGGCGGCCGACAACCCCAGCAGCCGGCCGAGTCCGTTCTCGAAGTCGGTCTCCGGCACGCGGCCCTCCTCGAAGCCGATCAACAGCTCGCGGGCCTCCGGATTCCCGCGAAACGCCTCCGCCAGCGCCTGCGGGTCAAGGCCCTCGGATTCACAGAACGCGCCGAACGAGTGGAACAGGTTGCCGGTCATCACGCCGCCCCAGTCGACCAGCAGGCCGCGGATCGGCGTACCGGCCTCGCGGGTGCCGGGCTCGGCAAGCTCGTCGGGGTTTGCGCCGTCCGCGACGCTGTCTTGCGGCGCATCACTCACCGAACGCCACCTCCTCGGCGTGCGCGGCCAGCTGCACGACGCCCTCGCCAAAGTGCACCAGGTACGGGTCGTCGGTCATCCCGGCCTGCGCGCGCTTGTAGTTGCCCTCCATGAACACCACCGACTTCCACACCGCCAGCGTCACGTACCAGCGCAACTCGCGCATCGAGCGACCCGAGCGCTCTTCGTAGCGCGCGATCAGCTCCGCACGCGTCGGAAAGCCCTCGCTGCGCGTCACTCGGCCGAGCGCCTCGCGCAGGCCGCCCGGCGGGTCGCCGGGCTCGCTCCACATCATGCACAGGTAGCCGAGATCGGCCAGCGGGTCGCCGATCGTCGCCATCTCCCAGTCGAGCACCGCCGCCAGGCGCGCCGGGGCACCGGGCGCGAACATCGTGTTGCCCAGGCGGTAGTCGCCGTGCACGATCGTCGCCGCCGGCGACTCCGGGACGTTCTCGCGCAGCCACTGCGCGACGCGTTCAACCGCCGGTAGCTCGCGCGTCTTGTTGACCTCCCACAGCCCCCCGAAACGGCGCAGCTGGCGCTCCAAGTAGCCCGTCGGTTTGCCGAAGTCCTCCAGGCCAGCTGCGCGCCAGTCCACCGCATGGATCTCCACCAGTGCGTCGATCAGCTCGTCAGCCACCCGGCGCCGCTCCGCCGGCGTGTCGAGTTCCGCCGGCAGGCTGAACACGATCGGCTCGCCCGCCACCAGCTCCATCACATAGAACGGGCAGCCGATGATCGCCTCGTCTGCCCCCACCGCCAACACCTGTGGGACGCGCGCCGGCGTGTCCCGCAGCGCTCCCAGCAGCCGCGCCTCGCGCAGCACGTCGTGCGCGCTCGGCGGCAGCGGCGGGCGCGGCGGGCGGCGCAGCACCAGCTCGCTGCCGTCGGCGCGCTCGATCAGGTAGGTCACGTTCGAATGGCCCTCGCCGATCGGGCTTGCAGCAAGCTCGCCGGCGCCCAGCCCGTGCTCGTCCAGGAAGTCCCGCAACGGGTCGAGTACGAGCAGCGGTGGGCGCGCGTCGGGGGCAACCTCTGCGTGGGTGCGCACGATGTCGTCAGGGGCCGTCGGGGCGCTCACCGCCGCAACGCTACCCCAAGCCCGTCCGAGCCGCAGCCGCGAGCCGAGCCCCTGACGCGGGCTGAGAGCGCCGCCGATTGTGAGCCGAGCCCTTCTGGCATCCGGTGCTGCACCGCAACCTCCGCTCCGATAGCGTGTCTTAAACGAGGCGCACGCTGCGTGCCCGCCTTTCCCTCGAGGTGGCTGTACGGGCTGCTCGTGGAGCCCGTCCGTGCGTCGGTGTTGTATGTCCCCGAAGGAATAGGAGCCGTCGAATGCTGCTGCGGACCCGCGTCGTATTGCTGTGTGCACTGATTGCCTGCTCGGCGCTCGGTCTCGGCGCCCTGGGCGCCAGCCCAGCGCTTGCCTCGCACGGTCAGGCCGACTACTTCGAGGCCGGCACCGACCTGCTGAACGTGCACACACGCGAACACGTGATCACGCAGATGAAGCACCTCGGGGTACGCGCGATCCGCGTCGAGCTGCGTCTGGCACGACGTCGCGCCCGGCTCGGGCAGCGCCACGCGGCCGAGCTTCGAAGCGACCAACCCCGCGGCCTACGCGTGGGGACCCTACGACTGGATCATCACCAAGGCCCACGAACTCGGCTGGAAGGTGCTCCTCACCGTCACCGCCCCCGTGCCGCGTTGGGCGACCTCGAACCACCGTGCGCCCTACGACACCAACCCCGATGCGCGCGACTTCAAGGAATTCATGACCGCCGTCGGCAAGCACTACGGCTCGGAGGTCTCGTTGTTCGCGATTTGGAACGAGCCCAACGACGCCGCTTTCCTGCTGCCCCAGTTCAACGCCAAGGGTCAGCCCGCTTCGCCTCGTATCTACCGCGGCCTCTACCAGGAAGGCTACGCCGGGCTGCAGGCTGCCGGCATGACGCGTCCCCACGTGCTAATCGGCGAAACCGCGCCCGCCGGCTACGACAGCCTCAGCCGCTCCGAAGTACGCCGCAACCCGCTGCACGACGTCGCACCGCTGGCCTTCCTGCGCGGCATGCTCTGCCTTAACTCCCACTACCGCAAGGCCGGCGCCTGCGGGGCGCTCACCGCCTACGGTTTCTCCGACCACGCCTACTCGGACAAGCCCGGCCCCTACTACCGTCCGCCGGAGCGCGACGACGTGATGATCGGCGTGCTCTCGCGCCTGGAAAACGCGCTCAACCTCGCCGCCCGCGCGGGCGCCATCAACGGCGGCCTGCCGATCTACCTCACCGAGTTCGGGGTCCAAAGCAAGCCCAACCGCTTCCTCGGCGTCTCCCCGGCGAAGCAGGCCGAATACGACGCGATCTCCGAGTACATCGCCTGGCGCGACCCCCGCGTCGCCGCCTTCTCTCAGTACCTGCTCAAAGACGGCGCCGTCGGCGGCGCGCCCGGTGCCGGCGTGCACGGCGGCTTCGTCGGCTTCCAGTCTGGCCTGGAGTTCATCAACGGCAGTCCCAAGCCTCTCTACTTCGCCTGGCCCGTACCGCTCGTGGTCTTCAAGGAGGGCGGCCACTACGCGCTCTGGGGTCTCGTGCGACCCGCAACCGGCTCCACGCGCGTCACGATCCTCGTCAAAACCAAGGGCTCCAAGCACTACCGCGTGCTCAAGACCCAGCAGACCAACTCGCTCGGCTACTGGAGCTTCACCTCCGGCATTCGCGGCACCAGCTGGCGGGTGAGCTGGAAGAGCCCCGCAGGCGTCAAGTACGAAGGACCGTCGATCGGCGCCAACCGGCCGGTCTAGAGCGCCACGGCACGGCATCGTCCTCCACCACGGCACGGCATCGTCCTCCACCACGGCACGGCATCGTCCTCCACCACGGCACGGCATCGTCCTCCACCACGGCACGGCATCGTCGTCCTAGAGTGGGAGAGCGATGCCCGAGCTGCCCGAGGTTGAGATCACCGCGCGGCGGCTCGATGCTGCTCTGCGCGGCGCGCGCGTCGAATCCGCGCTCGCGCCCGGTATCAACGCGCTGAAGACCTTCGACCCGCCGCTCGCGGTGCTCGCGGGGCGCGAGATCGCCGGGGTGAGCCGGCGCGGCAAGCACCTGATCGTCGCCGTGGACGGCGAGGACGGTGTGCGGGACGTGGCCACAGGCGAGGGCGACCCTGGTCCGAGGGGCGAGCTGGCGCTCTTGCTCCACCTGATGTCCGCCGGGCGGCTGCAGCTGTTCGACAAGCGCGCCGGCCCACGCGACCGCACCTCGCGGGTGCTGGTCCGCATCGACGACGGCCGCGAGCTGCGCCTGCGCGAGTTCGGCTCCAAGCAGGCCGCCTGGGCCAAGCTGCTGCCCGTTGCCGCGCTCGCCGAAGAGGACGCGCTCGCCAGCCTCGGACCCGAAGCGTGGCCCAACCCGCCCGACACACCCGAGCTGACCGGGCTGCTGCACGTCCCACGCCCGCTGCACGCGATGCTCCGCGACCAGCACGTCATCGCCGGCATCGGCCGCTCCTGGGTCGATGAGATCCTCTGGGAGGCGCGCCTGTCGCCCTACAAGCGCGGCAGCGACCTCGACGCGGACGAGGCACAGCGGCTGCGCGTGGCGATCGTGGGAGTGCTGGACGCCGCGCTCGAGCACTACGAGCGCGCCGTGCAGCTGCCGATCCCCGACAAGCTGCCCATGCCGCTACGGGTTCACCGGCACGAGGGCGAGCCCTGCCCGCGCTGCTCCACGACACTGCGCTCGGTCCACTTTGAGGACTACGTCATCGCGTACTGCCCGGCCTGCCAGACGGAGGGGCGGGTGCTCAAGGACCGGCGGCTTTCGCGGCTGCTGCGTTGAGACCAACCTACTGCGACCTCGCCGGCGGGCGGTCCGATCACGCTGACCAAGCCCCCGGGCTCGGCGCTCCCAGCGGCATCGCCGAGTTGGTGTGCGATAAAGCGGCCGCCGTTACACGCGGCGCTTAGGAGCAGCCAAGCCGCTTACGAGCACCCAAGCTTGACGTGCCTGAGCTTGCCCGCTACGAAGCTCGTGAGGTCGGCGACTTCGCCACTGACCGGCGGCGGCGGGATCGTCTGTACGCCGAAATCGAAGTATTCGATATCGAGGTGGATCTGGGTCGTGCCGGGCACGCCCGGCAGGCACTCGTGAAAGGTCATTTCCTCGCGGCGCACGCGATGCTGGCCGTCGACCCACACGTCGACCGGCTGCGTGCTCGAGCCGGTCATGCTCTCGATCGCCGCGACGCTCTGGCTTGCGGCGCGGCGCGCAGCGGGATTGATCCGGGTGGCGTAGCGGTCGTAGTCGATGATCGCTCGATAGTGCGTCGTAGCGACGCCGCGAACCTGTTCGACCCCAACGCGGGTCACGCTTCCGGACGTCGCCCTGAGAAAGGAGAGCATTTGGCTCGGATTTGCCGACGTAGCCGAGTCGGACAGCGCCGAGAAGTCGATCCCGAGCGCTGCGCCGATGCGGTTCAGATCGATCTTCATCCAAGGTCTCCCATGGGTGAGCGACGAGCTGCCGGCGGACGGCAGGTGCATGTACAGAACGGAGTGCGAATATTGCGTCTCAGTTGTCGTTGTGTGGCCCGCTGCCAGCACACTGATGCTGAGCACACCACGGCCGCGGTGCTGATCGAAAACGCCGCTGCCCGAGCTGCTCAAGGTCTCGCTGCTCCCCGGCGGTGTGACCTGCTCCGAGATCGACGCCTTGAAGCCCGCGGCCAGTTCCGAGGCGCTCGCCGCCTGGGCGACCGGGTCGAACGCCGAGCGGACCGCCGAGCCGGCACCGCAGCCGCTGCAGACGAGCACGAGCGCCATCGCGACGCACATTGCGACCACGGTCGCCGGCGCGACCACGGTCTTCGGAGTGGCCGCGGCCTCCGGGGGTACCGCGGCCTCCGGGGGTACCACGGCCTCCAGGGGTACCACGGCCTCCAGGGGTACCACGGCCTCCGGTGGGACCCAGGCCCCCGGGGTGGCCCCGGCTTTCGGGAGACGAATCCTGGGCATCGGCGCCATCGTACAAACCGCACCGGTCCGCACGTGGCGTGATGGCCGGAAAGACGAGCGCGCACGCGGTCGCAGGCCACCGCGACTAGGATGCCCGAACTGTGATCGAGCCCGGCGACCAGGCCCCCGACTTCGAGCTGCCCGACCAGGACGGCAATCCCGTCAAGCTCTCCGCCCTGCGTGGCGAGCCCGTCGTCGTCTACTTCTATCCGAAGGCCGACACCTCTGGCTGCACCACCCAGGCGTGCGGCGTCCGCGATCACCGCGCCGACTATGACGCCACCGGGGCGACCGTGCTCGGCATCTCTCCCAACCCGGTCGCCAAGATCAAGAAGTTCGACGACAAGCACAGCTTCGGTTTCCCCCTGCTTGCCGACGAGGACCACGCCGTCGCCGAGGCCTACGGGGTGTGGGTGCAGAAGTCGATGTACGGGAAAAAGTATTGGGGAGTGGAGCGGACGACGTTCATCGTGGGCCCGGACGGGCAGGTCGCACGTGTTCTCCCCAAGGTCAAGCCCGGCGAGCACGACGCGCTCGTGTTGGCAGCGCTTGACGAGTTGAGTCCGCCGGTTATCTAGAGTGGTTCGGTGCCCTCGTTGAGGATCGTCAGGTACTTGTTGTATACGTAGAGCTTCCCTCTCTGCCGGCCGGTTGCCTCACGCAGGATCCCGGCTTTCTCGAGCCGTTGGATGGCGGAGTACACGGGGGGCCCGGTCAGGCCGAGGCGTTTGGCGGAGTTGCTGGCTCCGATGACGACGGAGCGGGTCGCGAGGTCGTGGACACGGTGCGCAGTGGCGGCACCACGTCCAAAGGTGTGGATTTTCTGGCGGTCGTTCTCGACCATTGCGACGACCCGCTGGATGGTGAGTGTCGTGGACTCGGCAACCTTGATGACTCCTTCGAGGAAGAACCTCAGCCAGTCCTCCCAGGCCCCGTCAGTACGGATGCGCTGTAGGTGCTCGTAGTAGCTGTTGCGGTTGCGCTTGAAGTGCAGGCTCAAATAAAGGAGCGGCCGGCTGAGAACGCCCTCGGAGCACAGCAGCAGAGTGATGAGGAGCCGTCCGACTCTCCGCGTGCCCGGCTGAGCATCGGCGGGGTTGCACGATGGCGGCGGTAGGCGCGCTGTGGCGGGGCGGCCGGGGCGCCGCGCCGCGCTCGGACCCACCGCGGACTCGCGTACGCATTTGACTCCCACCACCGCTCGGCGCAAGACTATGATGCGCGCGTTGCGTGGAGGGTGTCGCGGTGCTGTTTGCGCCGCTGTGCACCGGACCAAAGGTCACCGCATCGGTCGAAAGGAGGACGCAATGTCGCTGAGCACCACTCTCGGGCTGCCCGAGTACAAGCTGGACGACGACGACTGGACCGAGGAGGACGAGGAGTTCGGCGCCGACGGCGACGAGTTCGACCTCGACGAGTACGACGAGGATCTCGACGAAGAGGACGCCGCCGAGGAGCTTTGAGCGCTGCCAGGCGCGCTCTACGAATGCCTCGCGTCGAGCCGCTTGGCGTGCGTCCGCGTGTGGATACAGGCTGCTTGGCGCAGACGGCACTCGCCAGCGCTCGGTACAGGCAGCGCCCGCTTGGCGAGGCGCACGTGTGGACACGGACCGCTCGATTCAACCGGCGCTCCGCGTAGACGCCCTCGTGCGCCTTACGCTTGAGGCGTGCCTCTGGCAGCGACCTCGATCTCCGACAGCATCAGCTCGTTCCTCGAAGCGGTCGGCCAGTTCTTTTCCGACCTCGCCGCCGTCCACTGGGGGGCGCTGGCGCTCGGGCTCGCCTTCTTCGGCTTGAACCTCACGCTGCGCTCGCGCGCCTTCTTTCACAGCCTGCGCGCCGCCTATCCCGCGGTCAGCTTCCAGTGGCGGCGCATCTGGGGCGCGTACTTCGCGGCAGTCGGCTTCAACAACGTCGTGCCCGCACGCGGCGGCGACATCATCAAGCTCTTTCTCTCCCGCAGCTCGATCCCCGGCTCCACCTACCCGACGGTCGCCGCCGCCTTCTTCGTCGAGTCCGTGTTCGACGCCGCCGTCGGCGTGCTCGTCCTGATCTTCGCGTTCACGCAGGGGGTCTTCCCCAAGCCGCCCGACTTCTCGCAGCTCAGCTCGTTCGACATCTCCTACCTCGCTTCGCACTTCCGCTTCACGCTCTTCCTGATCACCGCGCTTGCGATCGCCGCGCTCGTCGTCTTCGCGCTGCTCGCCACCCGCCTGAAGGCGTTCTGGGTGCGCATCCGCCAAGGCGTCACGATCCTCACCGACCGCCGCCGCTACCTGCGCGAAGTTGCCTCTCTGCAGGCGCTCGCATGGCTGTGCCGCTTCGCCGCGTTCTGGTTCCTGCTGGAAGCCTTCCGCGTCGGCGGCTCGGTGGAGAACGTGCTGCTCGTCTTCGGGGTCAATCAGGTCGCCGGCGCCGTCCCCCTCACGCCGGGCGGCGCCGGGGTCCAGCAGGCGCTGCTGGTGAAGGTCTTCACCGGCAGCGCCCCCACGGCGGTCGTTGCCGCCTACTCCGTCGGCCAGCAAATCGCGATCGCCGCCTTCACCGCTCTCGTCGGGCTCGGCGCGGTGGTCTTCATCTTCCGCTTTCGCTCCTTCCGCGAGGTCATCGAGGCCGGCCGCGCCTCGCGCGAGGCCGAGCGCCAGGAACAGCGCGCCGGCGTCGTGGAGGGGCGAGGCGTCGTCTCACCCGGGCGTGGCCCCGGCTCGCCGGAGCGCAGCGCAGACCCGTCCGATCGTGCCACGGCCGCGCACGACGACGAGGCGCTCGACTGGCCGCCACGGCGCGCGCCCGGCTCGCGTGGCCTGCGCGGGCGTGCCTACTGAAGGCCCTCGCGCGCCTCGCGCACGAGCGTGACCGCCTCCGGGAAGATCCGCGCGATCACCGCCCGGATCTGCTCGGCCTGCGCCTCGGCGTTGCCCTGCAAGTTGACGCGATTGACCGCTGCCACGGTCATGTCCACCGCCAGCTTGATCGCGTTGTCCGCCCACGCCAGCCGCTGCTGACCCTGCATCTGCTGCGCGAAGTCCGCCAAGCGGCGCTGCAGCTCCTCGGGGTCGCCGAACAGGTCTCCAAAACCACTGCCCTCCATCGCACTCATCATCCTAGAGGGTGGTGCAGCCGGCCGCAGGTCGGCGAGCCGGGCCCCCGGTCATCGGGTCCGGGTGGTGCAGCCGGCCGCAGGTCGGCGAGCCGGGCCCCCGGTCATCGGGTCCGGGTCGTGCAGCCGGCCGCAGGTCGGCGAGCCGGGCCCTCTTGACGTGGCCGGCCACGAGTCCGGGACCATGTCCTCTGTGCTCGTCCATCGGCCGGCCGCCGCGCCTGCGGACTGGCGAGCCGGAGCCCGCTTCGCTCCTCTCGAGCGTCGAGGCATAAACTGCGCGCCCGTGCGCGAAAGACCGACGAACAAAACGCGGCCGGGTGGTTTGGCTCGTGCCCAGTAAGCCCGCCACCGACATGCCCGCCCCGAGCGAGGTCACGGTCTCGAAGGCCGACATCCGCACACGCGTCGCCTTCGAGAGCGCACGCCGCGCGCGGCTGGCCGTGCCGTGCACCGCCGGGGGTGTTCTCTATCTGCTGGGCGCCATCACGATCAGCTCGACCCTCAAGGGCCTGCCGACCGTCGGTCTCGTCGAGGGTATCGGCCCCGTTCTTGCCGGCCAGGTCAATCCCGCCGACAGCCCGCGCGCGGCCGAAGTGCGCTTCTACGACCACCACGCCTTCGGATTGATCGCCGGCGCCATCCTCAGCGCGCTTGCGATCGGTGCGCTCACGCTCGTGTTGCTCTTCCTGTTCGACGCCGCTCGCTTCCGCCGGCCCCAGACCGCGTTCATCGCACGCCCGCTCGTGCTCATCGGCGGTGTCGGTCTTGCGCTGCTGACGGTGCTTGGCGAGATCGTGCAGTCGCTCGCCGCCCACAACTTCGCCGCCGGCCACGAATTCACCACGGCCGCGGTCGAACACGCGCTGACCAAGAACGTCGCCTACGAGATCCTTGGCTTCGCCACGCCCCTCGCTGCCCTGGCGCTCGTCGCGGGCATGATCACCCTGATGGTCTCCACCGTGCGCGTCGGCTTGCAGCCCCGCTGGCTGGGGATCGTCGGCGGCGTCGGTGCCGTGATCCTGCTGATTCCCTCCCAGGAGCTGAGCCTGATCACCGCCTTCTGGATGGTCGTCACCGGCATCCTGCTGATGGGCCGCTTCCCAAACGGGGACCCGCCCGCTTGGCCCGCGGGCGTGGCGCGACCCTGGCCCTCCCAGATCGAGACGCGCGCGGCCCGCGAGGCGCGGCGTGCAGGCGACGCCTCAGCCCCCGGTGGCGGCCGGCGTGGGCGCGTCAAGGACGTCGCACCCGAGCCGGTGCAGCCATCGGCTGGTACCGGTTCGCGGCGCAGTCGCAAGCGCAAAAAGTAACCCGGGCCCCGCTCCCTTGCCGGGCTGGCCCACCACACCAGCTGGCGGCGCCAGCCGCCAGCCCCCTCAAAACACACACGCCCGCTCCGGCGGGCTGCACACATACCTCTGCGGTTTTCCTTGATGAGTCGGCTTCAGCCCCCTGCGGGTTGGGTCGGCTTCAGCCCCTGCGGGTTGGGTCGGCTTCAGCCCCTGCGGGTTGGGTCGGCTTCAGCCCCTGCGGGTGAGCTTCGGCCCCGGCGGACAACAACGATGCGGTCCACCGGACACGCAGGATGAAAACTGCCTCGTTTTGCTCTCGCCAGGCCAAAAGCGATTGATTTCTGCCCGCCGCGGGAATAAAACATGATGAGAGCGTGGCATCTGCCACAAGCTGTTGACCGCGCTCGCCAAGCATCGTCCAAGGCATCGTTCTGGCGCCGCCGCCAACACCGGCGGCAAGGGAGGAGGCTTCCCATGGAGGCAGCATCGATTCACCGCCCCGACGCGCTGCAGCGGGCTCCGCGACGGGACGAGCCCGGCGCGCCACCGGCGCAAACCAGCTCAATCTGGAAGCCCGCCGACCCCGCGCCGCTCGGGCTTGCGGGCTTCGCCATGACCACCTTCGTGCTGTCGATGTTCAACTCGAATCTCGTCAGCGAAAAGGGCGCCCCCGTTGTGCTCGGCCTCGCGCTCGCCTACGGCGGCGTCGTGCAGTTGCTCGCCGGCATGTGGGAGTTCCGCAACGGCAACACGTTCGGCGCCGTTGCCTTTTCTTCATACGGCGCGTTCTGGATCTCCTTCTGGGCGCTCAACGTCTTCTACGCCAAGGACATCACCGGCAACGCCGGCCACGCCGTCGGCGTGTACCTCTGGGCCTGGGCGATCTTCACCGCCTATATGACCGTTGCCGCGCTCCGTGTGAATGTCGCCGTGCTCGGCGTGTTCGTGCTGTTGACGGCGACGTTCATCTTGCTTGCCATAGGTGCCGTCGGTCCGCACGCCAATGTCACCCATTGGGGCGGCTACCTCGGCCTGGCGACCGCGGCGGTTGCCTGGTACGCGTCGTTCGCGGTGGTCGTCAACTCGACCTTCACGCGCACGATCCTCCCCGTGATACCCCTAAAAAAGGCGTAACGTAGGAGGCCCGGCAGGCAGAGCGGCAAAGTGAAGCAGCGAAAAGAAGCGAGCAAGACAGGCAGCGACGAGGAGCGAGCGAAGCGGCAACAAGAAGCGGAGAGCAGAGCGATGGCAACCGAACCCAAGCCAGCAGCCACAGGCGAGGAGCTGGACCGCGAGCTGGCCGAGCTGCTGGAGGTCGAGAGCTTCGAGCCTCCCGCCGAGTTCCGCGCGCACGCGCTGCTCGGTGACTCCGCCGTCTACGACGAGGCCGCGCGCGACCCGCACGGCTGGTGGGCCGGACAGGCCGCGCGTCTGCACTGGTTCGAGCCGTGGGAAACAGTGCTCGACGACTCCAACCCGCCCTTCTACAAGTGGTTCGTCGGCGGCCGCCTGAACGCCTCCTACAACTGCCTCGACCGCCACGTGCTCGACGGCCGCGGCGAGCGCGTCGCCTTCCACTGGCGCGGCGAGGCGGGCGAGCAGCGCGACATCACCTACGCGCAGCTGCTCGCCGAGGTGCAGCGCTTCGCCAACGCGCTCAGGGACCTGGGTGTGAGCCGCGGCGACGTCGTCGGCATCTACCTGCCGATGATCCCCGAGGTCGTCGTCGCGATGCTCGCCTGCGCGCGCATCGGCGCCCCGCACAACGTCGTCTTCGGCGGCTTCTCCGCCGAGGCCGTACGCGAGCGCATGGAGTTCTCCGAGGCGAAGGTCCTCGTCACCGTCGACGGCGCCGCCCGCAAGGGCAAGACGGCGCCCGTCAAGGACCGCGTCGACGAGGTCATGGGCGACCTCGCGACCCTGCAGAAAATCGTCGTCGTGCGCAGCAAGGGGGTCCCCTGTCAAATGCGCGCCGGCCGCGACGTCTTCTATGACGAGATCGTCGGGGCCGCCGCGCCCGACTGTCCCGCCGAGCCGCTCGACGCCGAGCATCCCCTGTACATCCTCTACACCTCCGGCTCGACCGCCAAGCCCAAGGGCATCCTCCACACCACCGGCGGCTACCTCACCGGCGTCGCGACCACCCACCGCTACGTCTTCGATCTCAAGCCCGACTCCGACGTCTACTGGTGCGCCGCCGACGTCGGCTGGGTGACCGGCCACTCCTACATCGTCTACGGCCCCCTGCTCAACGGTGCGACCTCCGTCATGTGGGAGGGCGCCCCCGACTATCCCGACAAGGGCATCTGGTGGGAGCTGATCGAGCGCTACGGCGTCACGATCTTCTACTGCGCCCCCACCGCGATCCGTGCCTGCATCAAGTGGGGCGCCGGGTGGCCGAACGAACACGACCTTTCCTCGCTGCGGCTGCTCGGCTCCGTCGGCGAGCCGATCAACCCGAAGGCCTGGCTCTGGTACCACAAGGTCATCGGCGGCGAACGCTGCCCGATCGTCGACACCTGGTGGCAAACCGAGACAGGCGCCATCATGATCACGCCCCTCCCCGGCCTCACCGACACCAAGCCCGGGTCGGCCACGCGCCCTTTTCCGGGTATCGAGGCCGAGGTCTATGACGAGTCCGGCGGTTTTCCCATAGAGCAAGGCCAAGGCCTGCTCGTCCTCACCCGTCCCTGGCCCTCGATGCTGCGCACCCTCTACAAGGAGGAGGGCCGCTTCATCGAGACCTACTTCAAGCGCTTCGGCAACGAGACCTACCTCGTCGGCGACGCCGCGCGCAAGGACGCCGACGGCTACTTCTGGGTGATCGGGCGCATCGACAACGTCGTCAACGTCTCCGGGCACCGCCTCTCCACCGCCGAGGTCGAGTCTGCGATCGTCGCCCACCCCGACGTCGCCGAGGCCGCCGTCATCGGCCAGCACGACGAGGACACCGGCCAGGCGATCGTCGCCTTCGTCACCCTCCAGGGCGACCTCGACGGCAGCCCCACGCTGGTCGAGGGCATCCGCGAGACCGTCGCCTCGCGCATCGGCAAGTTCGCCCGTCCGCGGCGCGTCATCTGGGCCGATGATCTCCCCAAGACCCGCTCCGGCAAGATCATGCGCCGGCTCCTGCGCGACATCGCCGAGGGGCGCACGCTCGGCGACGTCACCACGCTGCGGGACCCCGCCGTCATGGGGCAGCTGCAGGAGCGCATCGCCGAGCTTCAGGCGCAGGAGGACTGAGGGCGGGAATACCGCGGGACGCTGCGTAGAGCGTCCCCTGGGGACGGTGTCGGTCCTCGGCGGGCAGCACGCGCGGACATCAGGGGTTTCCTGGGGGACATGGTGGGGGCATCCCACCGGAGGTGGGGCATACCCCAGCTGGCGGGCCTCCCAGGGACATCTCGGGGGAGAACGGGGTCCCAGGCGCATCGGGCGGGAGAGAGAACGGGGTAGGGACATCCCCGGCGGGGTAGGGACATCCCCGATATCGCTCGCGACGCGGCCTGACATCATGGTTTCATGGCCTCCACCGCCCGGGCGCCGTTGAGCCGCCCGCTGCGCCGCCGCGAACGCGCGCTGCTGCTGCTGGGGATCTTCGTTGTGCTCGCCATCCTGCGCCACACCGGCGTTTGGGTCGGCGATCGCGTGGTCTGGCCGTTGGTGCTCGGTGCCGTCGGCATGGGTCTTGTGTGGCGTCCCGCGCCAGCCGAAGCCCCTGGCGGCTCCTCTTCTTCTTCTTCCTCCTCCTCCACCACCGGCCTGTTTCCGCCGCTGCCCCGGCCGTTCGGCGAAGGCCTGCGCGCCGCCGGCGGCGGCGGACTTCACATCCTGCGTCTCGCGCTCGGTGCCCTCTTTGTCGTGTTCGCCTCCGCCGCCCTGCTGCACGGTGCGCGCGTCCTGCACAACCTTGGCGATGCACTCGGTGCCGTCGCGATCGTCACGACCACGCTCGGCATGCTCGTCGCTCCATGGTTCGTGCGCCTCGGGCGCAACCTCGCCGCCGAGCGCTCGGCGCGCATCCGCGAGCAGGAGCGCGCCGAGGTCGCCGCGCACCTGCACGACTCCGTCCTGCAAACGCTTGCGCTGATCCAAAAGCGCGCCACCAACCCGCGCGAGGTCGCCGGCCTCGCGCGCCGCCAAGAGCGCGAACTGCGTCGCTGGCTGTTCGAGCCGCCCGCTGCGAGCGGCGGTCAGAACCTGCACGACGCGCTCGAACGCGCCGCTGCGGAAGTCGAAGAGCTGCACGGTGTCGCGATCGAGGTCGTCATCGTCGGCGACCGCCGCCTCGACGGGCGCCTCGACGCGCTCGTCGCGGCAGCCCGTGAGGCGCTCACGAATGCCGCCAAGTTCGCCGGCAGCGAACGCGTCGACCTCTACGCCGAGGTCGGCCCCGAACGCGTCGAGGTGTTCGTGCGCGACCGCGGTGCCGGCTTCGACCCCGACACGATCCCCGCCGACCGTCGCGGCGTGCGCGACTCGATCCTCGGCCGTGTACGCAGCCGCGGCGGACATGCCGCGATCCGCAGTGCGCCCGGCGCGGGCACCGAGGTGGAGCTGGCGATGGGGTTGGCCGGTGCCTGAGCGCCGGCTCGCCGGCACGCGCGACGGAAGTCCCCGCGGCGGCGTAGCGCGACCCCGCCAGGCGTCCAATCACGCGTCTACTGCGTACGTGGCCGACACCGGGCCGCCCGGTCTGACGCGTGTGGTGATCGTCGACGACCACCGGCTCTTTCGCGCCGGCGTGCGCGCCGAGCTTCACGGTTTGGTCGACGTCGTCGGCGAGGCCGGCTCCGTCGATCAAGCGGTACACACGATCGTTGCCCTGTGTCCCGACGTGGTTCTGCTCGACGTGCACATGCCCGACGGCGGCGGCGTCGAGGTGATCCGCCGCGTCGCGCCTGCACAGCCCGCGGTGCGCTTCCTGGCCCTCTCCGTGTCCGATGCCGCCGAGGACGTGATCACTGTGATCCGCGCCGGCGCGCGCGGCTACGTCACCAAGACGATCTCCGGTCCCGAGCTGGCCCAGGCCGTGTGCCGTGTCAGCGAGGGCGACGCGGTGTTCTCGCCGCGCCTCGCCGGCTTCGTGCTCGACGCCTTCGCCGGGCTCGCCCCCGACCCCGCGGACGCTGCCGAGCTGGATCAGCTCACCGCGCGCGAGCGCGAAGTGCTCCAGCACATTGCGCGCGGCTACATGTACAAGGAGATAGCCGCGCGTCTCGGCATCTCCGTCAAGACCGTCGAGGCGCACGTCTCCTCTGTGCTGCGCAAGCTCCAACTCTCCAGCCGCCACGAGCTGAGCCGTTGGGCGGTCCAGCGGCGCCTGGTGGACCTCTAAGGTGGGTGCCCTAAGGTGGGCTGTCTACCCTAAGGGTCATTCCCGATTCCACTCCGCCGCGCGAGGCGTCAGAGTGAAGGCCATGAACGAGCCACTGATCATCGAGACCGACGGCCTCACCAAGCGTTTTGGCCAGCGCACCGCGATCGACCGCGTCGACCTGCGCGTGCCGCGCGGCTGCGCATTTGGCTTTCTCGGACCCAACGGCGCCGGCAAGACCACCATGATCCGCATGCTGCTCGGCCTCACGCACGCCAGCGCAGGCACGATGCGCGTGCTTGGCCATCCGCTACCGGCAGAGCGGGCCGCGGCGCTGCAGCGCGTCGGCGCGATCGTCGAGGAGCCCCGTTTTCACCCCTACCTCAGCGGCCGCGAGAACCTGCGCATCGTCGCTGCCGCGCGTGGTCCCGAGACGCATGCGCGGATTGCACCCGCGCTGGCGCGGGTGGGCCTCACCGAACGTGCCGACGACAAGGTCAAGCGCTACTCGCTGGGCATGCGCCAGCGCCTCGGCGTCGCGCGCTGCCTGCTCGCCGACCCGCTGCTGTTGATTCTCGACGAGCCCACCAACGGCCTCGACCCTGCCGGCATCCAGGAGTTCCGCCTGATGATCCGCGCGATGGTCGAGCACGAGCGCCGCACCATCTTTCTCTCTTCGCACCTGCTCGACGAGGTCGAAAAGATCTGCGACGCGGTCGCGATCGTCGATCACGGCAAGATCGTCACGCAGGGCCCGATCGCCGAGCTGGCGGGCGGCGGCGAGGGCGCACGGCACGAACTGATCGTCGGCGTCGACGATCCCGAGGTCGCGCTCAGCACGCTCGCCGCCGAGCGCCAACTCGTGCGCGACGTCCACCGCTCCGACGACGGGCTGCGCGTCGTGCTCGCCGGCGAGCCGCCGACGGCGGCCGCGGTCAACGCCGCGCTCGTGCGCGCCGGCGTCGGCGTGCTGCGCCTGGAGCCCGTACGTCACAGCCTCGAGCGGCGCTTCCTCGAGGTCACCTCGCGCCTGGAAGGCCCCGGCGGGGCCGCTTCCGGCGGGTCCGGCGCCGGCGGGTCCGGCGCCGAGGCGACCGGGACCGCCGCCGGCCCCGACGGGACGGGCGGCAGCGCCGCCGCCGCCGACGGCACACACACAGAGAGCCATTCTCCCGAGGAGGTCTCGCTATGAGCCGTCCTGTGTCAACCCCCGAGTGTCGTAGCGGATGTCGGCTTGCCGTCAAGCGCTTCGCGCTCGGCCCTTTGGGCCGCCCTTCGGGTGACTGCTGCGCCGGTCATCCGCTGGGTGGCGATCATGTCGGGTCGGGGGCCCGACTGGCGGCAGTCACCGATCTCGGCCAGCAGCGCAGCCGCGCAGAGGACCGACTTGGGGTCGCGGAACAGCGAGAGGAATACGTGGCCGTCGGGGTGAGCGCGTACGCGGTGAGCGATCTCGCTGGTCAGCTCGCTGATCTTCGCGACGATGGGGCGCAGCGCGGCTACGAGCGCGAGCACGATCGCTCTGCGTGCCTCGATCTCGCTCTCACCGGCGCGTCCTTGGGGAGCGTCCCGGAGCTTGGCGAGCATCTCGGCGGGCTTCTTACGCCCACAGTAGGAGTGACGTGCGAGGAAGGCGCCGAGGCGCTTCTCGCCGAGGCCCTTGGCATCGAGAGGGCTGGGGTAGCGCTCCAGGAACGCGAGACCGATCGGGCTGTCGATCGCGTCGAAGATCAGCGTGGCGCCGGGCCAGAAGCGCTCCAGCTCAGCACGCAGCTGGTTGGCGAGCTCGACGCGGGTCTGCACGAGATCTTCGCGTGCGCGACTGAGCGCCCGCAGCGCCTTCGTCTCGTCGCTATCAGCGACCAGGACACGGAAGCGGTGGCTGTCGGTCCTGGCCAGCTCGCACAGCACAAACGCGTCGAAGCGGTCGGGCTTCCCGCCGCTGGTACGAAACCGCGGCCGGGCGGCGTGCACCTGGTTGGGATGGATCGCCATCACTCTCAGGCCGGCATCGAGCATCCGCTCGATCAGCAGACCATCGGGGCGCTCAATCGCGACCAGCTGCACCTCCAAGCGCACCAACGCCCGACACAGGGCCGTGATGCCCGCCTCGTCGTGCGTGAACGTCCCGCTGAACAACTCATCACCGGCCTCGCCCTGCACGAGCACATCGTGCTTCTCCGAGGCCCAATCCACTCCTGCGTATCTACCCACTTCTCATCCTCCTCGCTCGAGGTTCGCTCTTCACGGAGCCCCGACCAAGAGGTACCGTTGCGGGTGTTCATTGACGGGCCCTCACAGGGGCTACGTCCTGTTGCCGCTTGCGGCACCTCGCCCCGCCGGGAGGAGCTGGTCTCATACGGGCCCTCAAACGGGCAAGCGACTCCGGCTCTCCCCCGGCGGCGGCCGAGGCAACCAAAGGATGCCCAATGAGCGCCATCGCACCCGCGCACCCCGCTCCCGCTCCGGCTCGCCAAGGCTCCCGCGCCACCGTCGCCGCGCAGATGTTCGGCGCCGACCTGCTCAAGCTGCGCCGGAAGCGCAGCACGCTGATCTGGGCGCTCGTGCTCGGGCTCGCGCCGATCGTGATCGCGTTCGCGGTGACCGCGATCGAGCACGCTTCGGATCCGACCAAATTCGTGGGCGGCCACGTCGAAGGGTACGGGCCGGCCGGCGGGCTGGGGGCCTTCCACGACGGGTTGCGCCTGCTCGGCGGGCTGTTCTTCGGCCCGCTCGTCGCGATCCTGATCGGCGTCGAGGCCGGCACCGGCGACGCCTCGGCCGGGGTCTTCCGCGACCTCGTCGTCACCGGCCGCTCACGCGTGGCGCTGTTTGCCTCGCGCGTCCCCGCCGCGCTGCTGCTGACGTGGATCGTGATCCTCTGTGGCTACGCGCTCATCCTGCTGGGCACGTTCGTCTTCGCCGGCAACCTGCCCACGCCCGACGGCACGCTGATCCTCAACACGCTCGGCTACCTGCTGCTCTGTACCGGTGTGCTCTGTGCGGTGGCGGTCGGCTTCGCTTCGCTGACGACCTCCAAGCCCGCCTCGATCATCGCGCTGATCGCCTGGCAGATCGTGGCCACGCCGCTGATCGTGAGCATCACCTCGCTGGGCAGCGCGCGCCACTTCGTGCTCGGGGCGGCACTCGCCAACCTCGCGCCGATGACCGTCGGCGGCCACGGCAGCGCCCTGTCGATGTCACTCGGCACGGCACTGCTCGTGATCGTGCTCTGGCTGGCCGTGTTCCTCGGGCTCGGCGCCTGGCGCACCCGCGAAATGGACGCCTGAGCAAGGGTCCCGAGCGGTGCTGCCTACTACCTGAGCAAGGGCCGCCGGGCTTGAGCAGGCCGCCCGCCCGCCCGCCCGCCCGCCCGGCTGGCTGAGCGGGTCCCATGAGCAGCGCGCTGCGGGCTGCCTGGGGCGGGTCCACCCGCTTCACTTGCGGGGTGTTGACCAGCTGTAAGGAACAGCGGATAACAGTTTCCTCATAAAGTTGATCAAGAATCTGCTAATTATGTCGGCTCCCTTTCCACACCCCCAAGGAGGAAGCCGACATGTCTCGCCGTTCTCGTCTCGCCCCCCGACTCAGGTCGCTCAGACGGGCGCTGTCGCTGCTCGCCATGGGCCTGCCCGCGGCCCTGGTGGGCGCAGGTTCGGTCGCCGGCACCGCCGCGGCGGACCCGGTCCCGACCGCGCCGCCGCCGATCAGCATCCTCAGCTCCTCGCCGTTCGTCGGCCGCGGGGACATCTTCATCACGCCGACGGGGGACAGCAGCACCTACGCCAACGGCCCGGAGATTCTCGACAGCCAGGGCAACGTCGTCTGGTTCCACGCCATCCCTCAGGGCCAGACGGCCTCGGACTTCCGCGCGCAGACCTACGAGGGTCAGCCGGTGCTCACCTGGTGGGAGGGCACCGGCCTGGGCGGGCTTTCCAGCGGCACCGACTACATCTACAACGACCGCTACCAGCAGATCGCGACCGTCAACGCCGGCAACGGGCTCAGCGCAGATGGCCACGAGTTCCTGATCACGCCCTGGAACACCGCCCTGATCCTGGCCTACACCACGGCCACGGCCGATCTGACCTCGATCGGCGGACCGCCCGACCAGACCGTCATCGACGGCGTCGTGCAGGAAATCGACATCGCCACCGGCCAGGTGCTCTTCCAGTGGGACAGCGCCGACCACGTTCCCTACAGTCAGAGCGAGCAGCCGCTGCCGGCCTCGCCAAGCACGCCGTGGGACTGGTTTCACATCAACGCCGTCAAGCTCGACACCGACGGCAGCCTGTTGATCGACGCCCGCGACACCTGGACGACGTATGACGTCAACCGCTTCACCGGCAACATCAACTGGCAGCTCGGCGGCAAGGACTCGAGCTTCACGCTGCAAGCCGCCCCGGGCAGACGCTTGACAGCGCGGGCGAGATCTTCGCCTGGCAGCACGACCCTCAGCCGCTGGGCGACGGCCTGTACACGTTCTTCGACAACGAGTCCTCCGGCACGCCGCTCCTGCCTTACAGCCGGGCGGTGACGGTCAAGCTGAACTTCTGGGCTCACACCGCCACGCTGATCGCCTCCGACGACCAGCCCGAGGGTCTTTCGGCCGCCTCGCAGGGCAACGCGCAGACGACCGCCCAGGGCAACCTGTTCGTCGGCTGGGGCGCGCTGCCGTACTTCTCGGAGTTCAGCCCCTCGGGGCAGCTGCTGTTCAACGCGCAGTTTCCAGCCGGTGTGAACACCTATCGCGCCTACCTGCTGCCGTGGCCGCAGCAGGGTTTCTGGTTCCCGGGGCCGGGCAGCCCGGGGTCGCCGCACAGCCCGGGACAGGGAGGCTCGGGGTGGCCGGGCAGCCCCGGGTCGCCGGGCGGTCCTCACGGGAACGGGTGAAACGGCGTTGAAGCTCATCGGACCCGGGTCATAGGCCCACGCGAGCCGCGGCCCGGCGGGGCACCCCGCCGGGCCGCGCGCGGCGCGTCCCGTCCCCGCGCTGCCTCCGTCTCGCCTCGCTCAGACCTTGCGGTGCTCGGGCACCCAGGCGCCGTCGTCCCGGCGGGTGAAGTCCTGGAAGAGGTTGGGAGCCTCGGCCTGCATGAGCCGGGCGATTTTGTCGAACACCAGGCGCAACTCCTCCTCGGCGCCCTCCGCGGTGCGCATCTCGATCACGTGGCGCAGGGTGCGCAGGTTGGCCGTCCAGAGGATGTCGGTGGAGAGCCCGATCGGCGCCAGGCGGCGCAGCGCCGAGGTGACCTCCTTCCTGACGTCGAAAGGCACCTCCTGCTCATCGATGCCCAGCTCCCGGGCGGCGCTCACCTGGAACTCCTCGAGCTGCTCGACGATCGAGACGACCTGCTCGCGCACCGGCTCCAGCGCGGGGGGCACGCGGAAGCCGACGTCGGTGAGGCGCACATAGCGCAGGCTCTCCTGGCTGAAGGCCGAGCCGGCGCGGTGCCTTACGAGCTCGTGTGTAAAAACACGAGAACAGTTGCGAATAGCGAAGCTGTAGTTTGCGTGCTCCAGCACGCTCCCGTGCCCGCTGCGAAGGATGTTGGCAAAGTACCCTCGCCGGTCGGTGCGGATGCGCGAGACGTTGGGGTTCAGCCCGGGCTCCCAGCTGCGGTAGCAGACGCGCCCGCCGAACTCGACCAGCAGTTCGCCGGGGCTCGGCCCGGGGGAGCGCGAGGCGCGCTCGTGCTCGGACTCCTCGCCGTCTGCCCCTGCTCCCAGGCGCAGATCGAGCCAGGACTCCCCGCCCACGTCGTGCAGGTAGGCGCGCATGCCCTCGACGTCGACCGCGGGCCGCGCCACGAGGAAGACGGTGGGGGTCGTCTCGTGCACCGCGCCGCGATGCTAACGGGACCAAGACGGCGGTGCGGGCGGGTCGGTGCCTGCTGGTGCGGCCGGGTTATTGCGTCTGCTCGCGCGGGCAGGTTGCACCCCCCGCCACGGGCAAGCCGTCGCCCAACAGACAGGCGAGACTGCGCCGACACGCCGACACGCGACACGCCGACGCGCCGACACGCCGACACGCCGACACGCGACACGCCGACGCGCCGACACGCCGACACGCGACACGCCGACGCGCCGACACGCCGACACGCGACACGCCGACGCGCCGACACGCCGACACGCGACACGCCGACACGCCGACACGCGACACGCCGACGCGCCGACACGCCGACACGCGACACGCCGACGCGCCGACACGCCGACGCGCCGACACGCCGACGCGCGACACTAGACTGTGGCGCCGATGGATGCCACGGCAGGCACCGACGGCGCCGGTCTGGCGGCCCCCGACCCCGACGCGCTCGTCGCAGCGCGCGATCTGCGCCGCCGCTACGGCGAGGGCGAGGCGGCGATCGACGCGCTCGCCGGGATCGACGTCGCTTTCCCCAAGGGCCGTTTCGCGGCGATCATGGGCCCGTCGGGTTCGGGCAAGTCGACGCTGATGCACAACCTCGCCGGCCTCGACCGGCCGACCGCGGGGTTGGTGTGGGTGGACGGTGTGGAGCTGACCAAACTCGACGACCGGCGCCTGACCAGGCTGCGCCGCGACCGCATCGGCTTCATCTTCCAGACGTTCAACCTGCTGCCGGTGCTGAGCGCGCAGGAGAACATACTGTTGCCGCTGTCGATCGCAGGCCGGCAGCCCGACCGCGAGTGGTACGACACGCTGATCGACACGATCGGCATCCGCGACCGCCTCGACCACCGTCCCGCCGAGATGTCCGGCGGCCAGCAGCAGCGCGTCGCGGTCGCGCGCGCGCTCGTTTCGCGACCTGCCGTTGTGTTCGCCGACGAGCCCACCGGCAACCTCGACTCCAAAGCCTCTGGCGACGTGCTCGCGCTGCTGCGCCAGGCGGTCGACGACTTCGGTCAGACCGTCGTGATGGTCACCCACGACGCGCACGCGGCGTCGTTCGCCGACCGCCTGCTGGTGCTCGCCGACGGGCGCATCGTGCACGACCGCCCGCAGACCTCCACCGAGGAAGCGCTCGACCTGATGAAGTCGGTGGGCTGACGATGCTCGTCCTCGCCGGCCGACGCCTAGCACTGCTGGGCGTCGGCGGTTCGCGCCCGCGCCCGCGCGCACGGCGTGTCGGGGGCTGGAGCTAAGCTGCGAACGCGATGGCGAGTGTCACTTCAGACCAGACCGCCGACCCCGAGCTGGCAACGGCCGCGTGGGACTTGGAGCCGCTGCTCGACGGCGAAGGCGAGACGGGCGTGGAAAGTCGCTTGGCGGACGCCCTGCGGCGCGCGCAGGCGTTTGCGGGCCGCTACGCGGGCAAGCTGGCCGCGCTCGACGGTGCCGGCCTCGCGCGGGCGATGCGCGAGCTGGCCGAGATCTACGAACTGGTTGGACGCGTCGGCACCTATGTGGCGCTGAACTTTTCCACCGACACCGCCGACCCGGCGCGCGGTGCGCTACTGCAGAAGGCGCAGGAGCGCGAGACCGCAATCGAGACGACGCTGCTGTTCTTCGACCTGGAGTGGGCGGCGCTGGCGAACGAGCGCGCTGAGGATCTGCTCGCGCACGAGGACCTCGACTTCTGTCGCCACCACCTGCGCAACGTGCGCCGCTACCGTGAGCATCTGCTCAGCGAACCGGAGGAGAAGATCCTCACGGAGAAGTCGCTGACGGGCGCCGGTGCGTGGACGCGACTGTTCGAGGAGCTGACCTCGGCGATCGAGGTTCAACTGCCCACGGCGGGCGCCGCGGGCGGGCAGACGTCCGGCGAGGGCGCCGCGGGCGGCGGAAAGGGTGGTGGCGCGAGCGACGCGGACGCTGGTGGCGCGAGCGCCACGGGCGCTGTGGGCGGCACCGAAAAGGTCGCGCTGGAGGTCGCGTTGAGCCGTTTGGCGCTGCCGGACCGCGAGGTGCGCCGCCAGGCTGCCGAGGCGGTGACCGCGGCGCTCGCGCCGGGTCTGCGCACGCGCGCCTACGTGCTCAACACATTGCTGGTCGACAAGGGCGTGGACGACCGCCTGCGCCGCTACCCGCACTGGCTGGCGGCGCGCAATCTGGCCAACGAGGCCAGCGACGAGTCGGTTCAGGCGCTGATCGAGGCGGTGCGCGGGCGCTACGAGATCGCGCGACGCTGGTATCGCCTGAAGGCACAGCTGCTCGGGATCGGGCGTCTGGCCGACTACGACCGCATGGCGGCGGTGACGCAGGACGTCGCGACGTTCACCTATGGGCAGGCGCGCGAGCTGGTGCTCGACTGCTACGGCTCGTTCTCGCCCGAGCTGGGCAACGTCGCACGACGCTTCTTCACGGAGAGCTGGATCGACGCGCCCGTGCGTCCCGCCAAGCGCGGCGGCGCCTTCTGCGCCTCGGCGGTGCCCAGCGCGCACCCGTACGTGCTGCTCAACTACACCGCCCGGCGCCGCGACGTACTGACGCTGGCCCACGAGCTGGGTCACGGTGTGCACTTCGCGCTGGCGGCGCGCCAGGGGGTCTTTCACCAGGGCACGCCGCTGACGCTCGCCGAGACTGCGTCGGTGTTCGGCGAGACGATCGTGTTCGGCAGGCTGCTCGCGCAGGACACCACGCCGGCGTCGCGGCTGGCGCTGTTGGCGGAGAACCTCGAGGACACGATCGCCACCGTCTTTCGCCAGGTCGCGATGAACCGCTTCGAGGATCTGGTTCACACCGAGCGGCGCGGGCAGGGCGAGCTGTCGGTCGAGCGCATCGGCGAGCTGTGGGCGCGCAGCCAGGAGGAGCTGTTGGGGGATTCGGTGGAGATCACCGACGGCTACCGCACGTGGTGGTCCTACATACCGCACTTCATCAACACCCCGGGCTACGTCTACGCGTACGCCTACGGGCAACTGCTCGCGCTGTCGGTGTACGAGCGCTACGAGCAGCGCGGCGCGGACTTCGTGCCCAAGTACCTGGAGCTGTTGGCGGCCGGCGGCTCGCGCAGCCCCGAGGAGCTGGGGCGGATCGTCGACGTCGACCTCACCGACCCGGGCTTCTGGGAGGCCGGGCTGGACCTGGTCGAGCGCCAGCTGCGCGAAGCCGAGGAGGCGGCGCGGGCGGTGCTGGACGGGCGGGGGGCGTAGCCGAGTAGGCCCGCGTAACGTCGCGGGTCGTCGGATGGAGCGCGCAGGTCGGTGTGGCGTGCACGTGGGTTTGGCCAGGGGGGTTTGTTGCTGGATGTATTCGTTTGCGTTGCGATTCGCGCGCACGCGTGCGTGTGCGCGCGAATCGCAGCTCATGAAAGACACCACCCTGTCGATAACACAGCGATGCCTTTCCTCCGCGCCACGGCTGCCCAAGTACGTCGCCTGATCCCCTTCATGCTCGCGGCGCTGCTCGGGGGCACGGCGATCTTCGCGGGCGCCGCCATCGCCGCTGTCACCACCGCCGTCACCACCGCCGCGGCCATCCGGGCCTCCTCAGCCCGTGTCGTCGCCCCCGCCCGCTCCGCGCAGGCGCTCGACTACCTGCGCCTCGCCGAAGCGGGCTACCGCCAGAGCGCGAGCTGGCGCTCGGGCGACTGGTACTGCGAGTACCTGGGCTGCACCGGCGCGTACCCGCTGCTGACGACGTGGGGCGATGTGCGCATGTTCGAGTCGGTTGCGGCGATCGACATGGCCGACCCCACCCCGGCGCACCGTGCACTCGTAGACCGTTTTGGGCACGCGTCGGAGCGCTACTGGAATCCGTACCTGAACGGCTACGCGCCCTACCCGGGGGACCGCTACCGCGGCGCGGAGGCGTGGTTCGACGACAACGGCTGGTTGGGCATCGCGTTCGTGCAGGCCTACCGCGCGACCGGCGAGCAGCGCTATCTGCGCGACGCGGTGCGCGCGTTCGACTTCATCGCCGCCAACGGCTGGGACACGGCGGGCGGCGGCGGGATGTGGTGGAACACCGACCACCCCTACCACGCCGGCGAGGCGCTGGCCGCCGACAGCCTGCTGGGGATGCTGCTCTACGACATCGGCCACAACGCGTTCGAGCTGCGCGAAGTGCGCAAGTTCATCGACTGGGGCAACGCCCACGACATCGGTTTTCACGGCCTGTACCTGAGCGGCGGCCCCGGCAGTACCGTGATCGACTACGTGCAGGCGCCGCTGATCTACGCCCAGTACCTGCTCTGCCAGGCGAGCGGCGTGCAGGATTACTGCAGCCATGCGGCTCTGCAGGCGCGGTCGATGACCGAAATCTACGGTTTCAGGTACAACTTCGCGCCGCTGTACGACTCGATCTTCTTCGAGTGGATGATGGCCTACGGCCGTGCGGTCAGCGATAACCATTGGCAGGAACTCGCGCAGATCAACGCGGCTGCCGCCGCGCAGCACGCCGCGATCGGCGACGGGCTGTGGCTCGGCAGCTGGTGGGGCGGGCCGATCAGGGACTCGCAGACGCTGCCGGGGATGTTCCGCACGATGGCGGGCACGACGAGCTTGTTCGCGTGGTTGGCGTATTACACGCAGTCCTCGGGCCAGTAACACACGCAGTCCTCGGGTCAGTAGCCGGTTCTTGCTGTGAGATCGTCCGCGCGTGTGGGCCTGCTGCCAGGGGTGACGGCGCGGGACGTCCTGTCCCGCGACCCTGGGCGCCGGGATCGGAAGTCAAATCTCATATGACGACTGTTGCGTCAGTCGCCACCAGCCGCTCGATCGCCGCGGTCAGCGTCGCCTTGACCTCCGCGCGCGGCAGCGCGAGGTCGTTGGCCAGCAGCCACCACGCGTGCACGTCACACAGCGCGATCAGCGCTGCGCGCCGGCGTGTGCGGGTCGGCTCGCGCAGCGGCGCAAGCCACGGTCCAAACGCGTACTCGACCCAGTTGCAGTGCGCCTCGCGGGCCAGCCGCGAGATCTGCGCCAGCGGCGGCGGGCCGCCCTGCCAGGCGTCGATCCGCAGCGAGCGCTCGCCCCACACCTCGTAGTGGTCGAGCAGACTCTCCACCGCGCCCGCGACATCGCCGCTGGGGCCGCGCAGCCGCTGGTCGAGCAGCTCGGCCACGCCGCGCCCCAGCGCCTGCATCAGCAGCCCGTCCTTGGAGCCAAAATGACGTAGCAGCGTCTGCTTTGTGACTCCCGCCCGGCGCGCCAGCGTCTCGAGCGAGGCCCGCTCCCAGCGCTCGCCGTGCAGCTCCGCCTCGGCGGCGTCCAGCAGTGCGGCGCGCGTCTGCTCGGCCGTCTGGACGCGTGCGTTGCCAACAGCCATCGCGCGCTCCTAGTCCTGCAGCGCCAGCGCCGCCGGCACGCACGCCGCGATGTAGCCGGGCACCGCGAGGATCGCCAGCGCGGTGGCGAGCACCGCGACGATGCTCTCCAGCCCGCCGACCGCGCTCACCGAGTAGACGACCGGGAAGTTCACCGCGCCCGCCAGCGCGTGGTCGGCGAGCTGCTGGCCGTAGAGTCCGAACAGCGCGCCCGCCAGGCAGCCGACGCCGACGAGCAGCACGCTCTCGAGCAGGATCGTGCGCCACAGTTCCGCGCGCGCGATGCCCTCGAGCTTGAGCTTCGCCAGGCGCGGGCGGCGCTGCCAGACCATCGCGCCCATCGCCGACGCCATCGCCAGCACCGCGACGAGCGGGATCAGCGTTGCGATCTGCGTCAGGCGTGCCAGCGACTGGCGGCTGAGCACGTCCTGCGCGGCGGCGTGCTGCGCGGCGCTTTGCACCGCCATCCCGGCGGGCAGCACACGCCTGATCTCGCGCGCGACCTGTGCTGATGAGGCGCCCGGCGCGAGCGTCACGCCGTAGGCGCTCGCGTCGCTGCTGCCCCACGCGCGCGCATAGTCGGCTGCGTTCATCACGATCGCTCCGGGTGCCCAGCCGAGGTTGCTCGACAGCGCCGCCACGCGGAAGCGCTGCGGGTCGGGGCTTGGCAGCGTGAAGGTCTCGCCGACGTGCAGGCCGTGTTCGGCGGCGAGCGCCTGCGAGAGCACCAGCCATCCGCCCGCCCGCACCCGCTGGGTGGCCAGCCGCGCGTCGCCCTCGAGGATCTGTCCGGGCGGCAGCAGCGGTGTGGCCTGCGCCGGCGGCGCGACCACGAGCACGCGCCGTTCGCCGTAGTTGAACAGCCCGCCGCGGCGGATGCGCACCGCGCGCACCCCCGGCAGCCGTTCGAGCCGGGCCTGCTGCGCCGGCACGAACGGGGTGCTCATCAGCAGGTTGTAGGCGCCCGCCGGGGCGACCCACAGCGCCGTGGACGCGTTCATGTCCTGCGCCGCGTTTTCGAGGCCGCCCAGCAGGTCGCCGTGCGCGCCCTGGATCGCGACGCTGCCGAAGATCGCCACTGCGCCCGTCGCGGCGATCGCCACCGCGCGGGAGCGGGCGGCGCTCAACTCCATCGCCGCCACGTGCGGCACGACGCTCGTCACGCGCGCCGCCAGCCGCCTGATCAGCATGAGCGTTGCGCTGAGCGCGATCGGCAGCACCAGCAGCAGCGCCGCCACCAGCAGCACCATGCCCGGGATCGACTCCTGCGGCGCGGCGAGCAGCAGCGCGCTGGCGGCACCGAGACACGCCAGGCCGGCGAGCGCACGCCAGCCGCCGGCGCCTGCGGCGCCAGCACCGCCGCGCGCTTCGCCAAGCGCGGCGAGCGGGTCGCGCGAAAGGATGTCGCGCAGCGGGCTCAACACCGCCACGACCGCCGCCAGCATGCCGCCGCCGAGCGCGAGCGCGACGCTCTGCCAGCCCACCACGCGCTGCGAGCCGACCGCGAACGCCAACGAGAAGAACGCGGGGTTGGAGTGGAAGAAGTGGATCGACAGCTCGTCGCCCAGCGCGAGACCGAGCGCGCACGCGACCGTTCCCAGGATCGCCGCGTCGAGCAGCATCACCGCGATCACCGTCTGCGGCGTGTAGCCGTCGCGGCGCAGATCGGCGATCAGGCGCCTGCGCTGGGGCACGGTCAGCAACACCGCGTTGAACGCGAACAGGAAGCCCACCAGCGCGCTGATCACCGAGAACAGCACCGTCGACTGGTTGCTCACCGCCGCCGCCTTCGCGAACAGCGTTTCGTCGTAGCTCACCGGCTCGACGTTCAGATGCCCAGCGGCGACCGCGTCCAACGCGCTCCGCACCTGTCGCTGCGCACCCGGCGCGGGCTGCACCAGAATTCGCGTCACGCGCCCGCTCAGACCCGTCATTTCCTGCACGTAGAACAGCGGCGCGACCGCGACCGGCGTCGCCACGAGCGAGCCGATCTGGCTTTCGTGAAGCTGCTCGTAGAGCGGCGCCTGCACGGTGTGCCCGGCGACCTGCAGCGTTGCTTCCTGGCCGAACTTCGTCACTCCGATCGTTCGCGCCAGCGGCGCCGGCAGCACGATCGCCCCGACGCCCCCGAACGGTGTCAGCGCCGTGTGGCGGGCGAGCGTGCCGCCGAGTTTGGTGAGGCTCGGGTCGGCTCCGACCAGCTGCACCGACTCGCTGCCGCGCGGGCCGAGGGCGTTCGCGCTCGCTTCCAGCAGCGGCGCCGCGGCGTGCACGCCGGGGATCGCGCGCACGCGCCCAAGCACGCTTTCGGGGAAGCCCTGCGCGCCGCGCGCCAGCAGCTCGAGCGTCGCGCGACCGTCGACGCCGTGCGCAAGCTGCCCCACCGAGCTTTGCAGGCTGGAGCTGGAGACCTGCGAGGCGAACAGCAGCGCGACGCCCGCCGCGATGCCGACCACCGCCAGCACCTCCTGCGCCAGGCGTGCGCGTACGCGCACGCCGTACAGGCGCAGCGCGTTGGCGGGTTTCACGGCAGCTCCGGCTCGGCGACCGCTGCCGCGTTGCCAGCCGCGTCGAGCTGCGATGCAGCCACTGGCTTGGGCTCCGTGCCGGCAGGCGCCTCGGCGCTCACCCGTTCGGTCGCGTACCCGACGGCCGGTCGGCCGTCCCCGTTGCTTGTCGGGTCGTGCTCGCCGCGCACGCCGTACGGGTCCGGGTCGTACGCGCCGAGGCGGCCGTCGCGCAGCGCCAGCACACGGTCTGCGTAGCGCGCCGCCTGCGGGTCGTGGCTGACGAGCACGACCGCCACGTTCCGCTCCGCGCACAGCTCGCGCAGCAGCTCGAGCACTTCGCAGCTGCGCCGCGTGTCGAGGCTGCCGGTGGGCTCGTCGGCGAGCAGCAGGCGTGGCCCGGTCGAGAGCGCGCGCGCGATCATCACGCGCTGGCGCTCGCCCATCGACAGCGTCTCGGCGCGGTGGCGCAGCCGTTCGCCCAGCCCCAAACGCCACAGCAGCGGCTCGATCTCGCGCTGCGCCTCGCGCCAGCGCATCCGCTTGAGCAGCTTCAGGATCGCGTTGTCGATCGCGCTGACGCCGGGCAGGAGGTCGAAGTTCTGGCGGATGAAGCCCAGTTCGTCGAGGCGAAAGTGCGACGCTTCGCGCTCTGAGAGCGAGGACACGTCGCGCCCGCCGATCAACACCGAGCCTGCCGTCGGCTCGAGCAGCGTCGCGATCATCAACAGCAGCGTCGTCTTGCCCGATCCGCTCGGCCCGTACAACGCGACCATCTCGCCCGGTGCCACCTGCAGCAACGCCGTCGACCGCGCGCACCGGCTCGCCGCCGGCGGCGGGGTAGTGCTTGACCAGGTCACGCAGCTCCAGCACGCTTCACTCCGACACACTGCCGCGGACGTGAACGTCGATCGCGTCGTTTGACTTTTGGATCGTGCCGCTGAAGCTCAGGCCCGAGCCGCTCGCATGCGCGTAGCTGCCGGTGCCGTGCGTGATCGTCAGCGAGCCCGAGAAGCTCGCCGAGCTGCTGCCGCGGTGGTAGCCCGCGCTCGCGGTTCCCGTGATCGAGCCGCCGTGCGGGGAGATCTTGACTTCGGCGTTCACGTGGCTGGTCGAGACGATCTGCAGGCGCACGTAGACCGTGCCCGAGACGGTGCCCGACCCGGGGCCCTGCTCGTAGAGGGTGAAGCCATGTTTGCTGAGCAGGTGCAACCGCCCACTCTCGTTCAGCGCAAATGCCCGTGCCGGCCGTGCCGTCGCCGCCCCCGCCGCCGACAGGGCACCCAGCGGCCCGGACGCGAGCGGGACGCCGAGCGCCAGCGCACCCGCGGTCAATGCGCCGGCGAGGCGTGTCGATCGATTGCGTTTGTACGGCATGGCTGGCACCTGCTTTCCTGTTTCGTTGGCTTGTCGTTGACAGCGTAGGCGGTGGTTGGATGTCAGGCGCGGGCAGCTCTCGATCGCAGGCGACTCATCGCGGACAGGGCACACGGGTCAGGGCGCGGCTGGAGGAGCCGTTGATGTAAGTGAATTCGGCGCCGAACGGCAGTCCGCCCGCCGGGCAGCGCGCGGGCACGCGAACGGTGGCCGCGGCGTGCGGCCCGGCCGCGCCGATCGTCAGCGAAAAGGCGATCACCGACGCGTCGGGCTCGTTTGGCACCGTGGCGATCGTGGGAACCAGCATTTCGAGCGCTTCGCCGTACGGCGCGTCGGCCGTCGTCGCCGTCGCTGTGAGCAGCATCTGGGCGCCGATCGGCGTCGAGCCCTGCGCAAGGATCTCGAACGTCGGCTGCAGGTTGCGCGGCGGTCCGAGGAACGCGCGCATCGTGACGTGCTCGGTGACATTCTGTGCACCCAGGCTCCCCTCGACCAGCGCGTAGCCGTGCCCGATCACCGAGTGCGCCGGGCAGCCGCTCCCGCCCTGGTGCAGCAGGGTCGTCGCGCTGCAGCTGCGCAGCTGCGGCACTTCGAGGTTCAGGCCCGCCGGCAGCATCAGCACCGCGCGGCGCAGCGGCGTCGGCACGCCCGCTTCGCCGCCGTAGTAGCGAATCGTGATCGTCAGCGCTGCCCGTGCGCGCCGCCGGTCGGGTGCGATCACGGGCGTGATGCTTGCGTACGTACTCGCCGCGGGCACGCCGCTCGTAGGGGTCGTCGCTTCTGTGCCCGCGCTGGTCGCCGATCCTGACCCCGTGGGAACCGCTGCTCCTGCACCCATCAGGGTTCTCGTCCCCGCGCCTGTGGGGGTCGTCAGTGCTGCGCCGGCGGCGCTCGCCTGCCCTGCTCCGCTGGGGGCGGTCGAGCCTGCGCCTGCGCCGCTCGCGAATGCCAGGGTGCCAAGCGCCCAGACCGCCGCGAGCGCCCCGACTCCCACGGCGAGCGCGGCACGGGCCTGGCGGGCGGACCTGCGCGGCGTACCCAGCGGACCCCAAGCTCTCATCGACATCGCTCTTCTCCCCGCGAGCCACCGTCAACCACGGCCGCTCGGTCCTTCGTGACCCATAGAGTACTAGTAGTTACCAACAGTAACACGAACTTTGTGGCGTGTCAATCGCGGTCTGCGTCTCGTACTGTCTGCACGGGGCGGCCCGCCAGTGCCTGCCGGTGCGACGTAGCGGTGTCGCCTGTCCGACACGACGACGCTTGCCCGTGGGCCCGGCGGCCCGCCTGACCGGCGCGGCGACGCCCGCCGTGGGCCATCTCCAGTTTGCAACATCTCATGAGGCGTCGCTCGATAGGATCGCGCGACGGTTCGCCGAATCCCAAGCGCTGCCATCCGAGCCTGCGCGACGCTCGCAGTGTGCGCCGCCGCCGCGACCTGCGCCGCCGCGCCCGCTGCCCGCGCCGCACCGACGCAGGCCCAGGAAGCCTATGTCGCGCTGACCGTCGCGGGCATCGAGCAGAGCGCGAACTGGCACGCAGGGGACTGGTACTGCGAATACCTCGGCTGCACCGGCGCCTACCCGCTGCTGACGATCTGGGGCGAGGTGAGGATGTTCGAAGCGGTCGACGCGCTCGACATCGCTGCGCCCTCGGCCGAACACCGCGCGTTTGTGGACCGCTTCGCGCGCGCCTCGGAGCGCTACTGGAACCAGCGCCTGCGCGGCTACGCGCCCTACCCGGACGACCGCGGGCGCGGGGTGGAGGCGTGGTTCGACGACAACGGCTGGCTCGGTCTCGCCTTCGTGCAGGCCTACCGCGCGACCGGCGAGCGCCGCTACCTGCTCGACGCGCAGCGCGCCTACGACTTCATCGCGCTGCAGGCTTGGGACGCCGCCGGTGGGGGCGGGCTGTGGTGGAACACCGACCACCTCTACCGCGCGGGCGAGGCGCTTGCGGCGGACAGCCTGCTGGCGGTGCTGCTCTACGGGATCGACCACGAAAGCGCCCAGCTGACCGAGGCGCGCATGTTCATCGACTGGGGCAACGCCGACGACATCGGCCCGTACGGCCTGTACCTGAGCGGCGGTCCGCACAGCTCGGCGATCAACTACGTCGAGGCGCCGCTGATCTACGCGCAGTACCTGCTCTGCCAGGCGACCGGCGTGTCCGGCTACTGCGCGCACGCGGCCGAACAGGCCGAAGCGATGCGCCGCGTGTACGGGACGAAGTACAACTTCGGCCCCCAGTACGACTCGATCTTCTTCGAGTGGATGATGGCCTACGGCCAAGCCGTCGGCGACGGCCACTGGCTGGAACTGGCGCAGGACAACGCCGGGCAGGCCGCCCAGCACGCCGCCACCTACCACGGCCTGTGGCTTGGCAGCTGGTGGGGCGGGCCGATCGAGGACTCCCAGACGCTGCCCGGCATGTTCCGCACGATCGCCGGCACCACGAGCCTGTTCGCGTGGCTGGCGTGCTACTCGGGGTGATCAGAACATCGCCAGCCCGCGCCCGACGTGCTGTACCAGTTCGAACAGCGGCTGCGGGACGACGCCGAAGAAGAGTGTCGCCGCACCCGCCAGGATCGCGACGAAGGCCACCTCGGGTTGGGTGCGGCCTGCCGGGCTCGCCGCCGACAGCGACCGGGTCTGGGGCGGCGTGCCTGTGGCCGGTGCGGCTGGAGCGCCCTGCTCGGACGCCCCGCCCGCGATCGCCGGCGTTGCGGTGGACGCCGACGGACTGTCCAGCTCTTGCGAGCCGCCCGCGATCGCCGGCACGGCGGCGGGCGTGGGTGTGCCGGCCGGCGCCGGCGAGGGCGAGGGCGAGGGCGAGGGCGCGCCCGCCTCGCCCATCCACATCGCCGCGATCACCGGCAGGTAGTAGCCGAGCGAGATCATCGAGCCGATCACGATCACCACTCCCAGCCAGGTGTAGCCGCCCGAGACGGCGGCGTCGATCAGGTAGAACTTGCCCATGAAGCCCGCCGTCGCGGGGATGCCTGCGAGGCCGAGCATCGCAAGCGTCATCGGCCACGCCAGCCACGGGCGCTCGCGGCCGAGGCCCGCGAAGGCGCGCACGCTGTCGCCGGCGTCCGTTTCGCGCTCGCGCGCGACGATCACCGCGAACGCGGCCATGTTCATGAACAGGTACACCGCCAGGTAGAACACCGTCGCGCGCACCCCGAGCTGAGTGGCGACCACGACGCCGGCGAGCATGTAGCCGGCCTGCGCCACCGCCGAGTAGGCGAGCATCCGCTTCAGCGAGGACTGGCCGAGCGCGCCGACGTTGCCGACCACGATCGTGATCGCCGCCAGCGCCGCCACCGCCGGTGCCCAGCTGTCCTGCGCTTCGACGAGCGCAACGTCGAAGAAGCGCAGGAACACGCCCAGCGCCGCCACCTTCGTCGCGACCGCCATGAACGCCGTCACCGGCGTCGGCGCGCCCTCGTACACGTCGGGGGTCCACTGGTGAAACGGCGCCACCGACGCCTTGAAGCAGAGCCCCGCCACGCACAGCGCGATGCCGCTCAGCAGCAGCACGTTGCCGCTCAGCCCATTGGCGGAGATGGCGCTCGAGATCGCCGTGAAGTCCGTCGCCCCCGTCGCCCCGTAGATCAGCGCCAGCCCGTACAGCAGCGTCGCCGATCCGACCGAGCCGATGATCAGGTACTTCAGTCCCGACTCCAGCGAGTGCTCGCGCCGCATTTCGGTCGCGCACAGCACGTACAGCGGGATCGACAGCAGCTCCAGCCCAACGAACAGCGCCACCGTGTTCTGCGCGGCGGCCAGCAGCGACATGCCGCCGATCGAGGTCAGCAGCAGCGCGTGAAACTCGCCGTGCGCCGCTTCGTGGGCGGCCAGCGAGCGCCACGCCAGCAGCACCGCGCCCGCGCCGCCCGCCGCGAGGATCAGGTTCAGCACGAGCGCCAGGTCGTCGATTCGCAACGCCCCCGAGACGATCGACTTCTGCGCGTTCCACTGCCAGATCGTCAGGCCGGCCGCCGCGCCGAGCGCCACGAGCGTGAGCGCCGGGACCATGTGTTCGCGCACGCGGCGCGCGCCGAGCAGTCCCACCAGCAGTACAACCGCCGCGCCGCCCAGCAGCGCGATCAGGGGGGAGAGGCCCGCGAAGTCGACATGCGGGCCTTTGAGGGTGGCAGCGAGGGGTAGTGAACTCACCTGGCGACTCCCGCTGAGGCCTGGCCGGAGAACTCTTCGCGAAGGCGTTGCTCGACGGTGCTCCACTTCAGCAAGAGCGATGCGTTCGGGTTAATAGAAAATCTAGCGAGCAGTTCGATAGGCACGACATTCGCCGCGACCGAACCTTCTGAGCGCCGCAGCGCGAACTGCGGGTAGAGCGCGAAGAACAGGATCACGGCCACCAGCGGCACTAGCACCGCGGCGTCCCAGCGGGTCAGATCGCGCGACGTCACGCCCTTGCCGACGCGGTTGTGCATCGCGCGGATGAACATCCGCAGCGCGTACACGCTGGCCATCACCACGCCGCTGAACGCGATGATCGCGATCGCGAGCTTCGCTTTGAAGACGCCGAGCAGGATCAAAAACTCACCGACGAAGTTCGAGGAGCCCGGCATCGCGAGCGTCGCGAACGCGACGATCAAAAAGATCGACGCGAGCACCGGCGCGCGGAAGGCGATCCCGCCCATCTGGCGGATGTCCTGCGAGCCGCCCGCGCGCTGGGCGAGCAGCGCGATGATGAAGAACAGCGGTGCCACCACCAGCCCGTGGTTGACCATCTGCAGCAGCGCCCCCTGCGCGCCCTGCGCATTCAGCGCGAAGATCCCCAGCGTGATGAAGCCCAGCTGCGCGACCGAGGAGAACCCGGCGATCAGGCGTGCGTCGGTTTGCGTGAACGCCATCGCCGACCCGTAGACGATCGAGGCGAGCGCGATCAGCAGCATCAGCAGCTGAAAGTGCACCGCCGCCTTGGGGAACAGCGGCAGCACAATCGCCAAGAACCCGTACGCGCCGACCTTCGAAAGCACGCCGCTGAACACCATTAGCACCTCGATCGGCATCGCGCGGTAGCCGTCGGGCATCCAGCCGTGCAGCGGAAACGCCGGCATCTTCACCAGGAACGCCGCCGCGAAGAACAGGAAGATCCACTCCTGCGAGCCGCTGCTGAGCGGGAGATGGCGCAGCGCGGAGAGCGAGAAGTTCAGCGCGGTGCCGTGATCCTGCGAGGCCAGCACGCCGGTCGCGATCGCCGCCGCGAGCATCAGCAGCGAGCCCACCAGCGTGTAGATCACGAGCTTGATCGTCGCTTTGACGCGATCCGGGCCCACGCCCCACCCGCCGATCAGGAAGTAGAAGGGGATCAGCATCAGGTCGAAGAACGCGACGAACAGCGCCAGATCCTGTGCCAGGAACGCGCCGAGCACGGCGGACTCGGCGAGCATGAAGTGGAAGTAGAAGAGCCGTGGGCGCGGAGCCGGGTTGGCTTTCATTCTCAGGTTCGCCGCCAGCATCGCCGCCGCGAACAGCAGCGTCGTCAACCCCACCAGCAGCACGTTCAGGCCGCTGATGCCCAGTTCGTAGCGGATGCCTAGCGTCGGGATCCAGGCGACGCTCGTCACGTGCTGCAGCGCCGCGCCGCCGATGTGGTAGTCGGCGACGTAGCCGATCGCCAGGCCGAGTGCCGCGAGCGAACCGAGTAGCGCGAGCAGACCGGGCAGTAGCTGCGCGCCCGTGCTCCCGCCCTGCTCCTGCGCGACCTCGGCGGGGGTTGCGCCGGCGCTGGAGGAGGGTGGCGCGAGAGTTGTGGCGGGGGTCGTGAGTATGTTTTTCGCAGTGCCATTCGCGCGCGCGAATGGCAGCAAACCAGACAGTGCACCCAACACGCCGCAGGCGAGTGGGAGCCAGATGAGGATCGAAAGTGCGGGCATCAGGACTGCAAGAGGAAGTAGAGGCCGATCGCGCCGACGCCGAGTACGAGCAGCGCGGCGTAGTAGCGCAGGAAGCCGCTCTGCACGGCACGCACCGCCGCCGAGCCGGCGCGCACGACGGCGGTGCTGCCGCCGATCAGCGTGCCATCGACGAACACGCGCTCGAACGTGTCGCGCGCGAAGCGCCCGCAGGCGGCCGCGGGCCGCACGACGAGCGCGTCGATTGCCTCGTCGAAGTACCACTTGTTGAAGGACAGCTCGTACAGCGGCCCCAGGCGCTGGCGCAGCCGCACGGCGATCGCCGGCTCGCGCACCCAGATGCGGTAGGCGATCGCGATGCCGCTCAGTCCGAGCACCGTGCCCAGGCACAGACCGAAGATCAGCAGGCCGTCGCGCGTGTGCGGTTCATACAGCGGCGAGCCCGCGAACGTCGGGCGCAGGAAGTTGACGACGACGCTGTCGACTTCGGGGATCTGCACGAGCCCCGCGCCGATCGCGCCGAGGGCGAGCAGGCTCATCGCGATCTTCATCGGCAGTGCGCGCTCGGCGATCGCGTGGTGCGGGCCGGGGAAGCCCACGTCGGTGTCCTCCAGCTCGCCGTTGGCCGGGTTGGTCGGGTGCTCGGGGTGGTGCAGGTGGCCTGCTTCCAGCTCGCGCGCCTCGGGCACCGGCTCGCCGTAGAAGGCGCGGAAGATCATCCGGAACGTGTAGATCGCGGTCAGGAAGGCGCCGATGTAGCCGATCACGTACAGCGCCCAGTGCCAGCCGCCGCGCTCGGCCGTCACCAGCAGGATCTCGTCCTTGGAGAAGAAGCCCGAGAACGGCGGGATGCCCGACAGCGCCAGGCCGCCGATGATGAAGCAGGCGAATGTGAACGGCATCGCCTTGCGAAAGCCGCCCATCTTCTCCAGCGACTGCTCGCCGCCCATCGCGCCGATGATCGAGCCGGCGCCCATGAACAGCAGCGCCTTGAAGAACGCGTGCGTCATCAGGTGGAACATCCCGGCGGCATAGGCGCCCACCGAGACGCCCATGATCATGTAGCCGATCTGCGACATCGTCGAGTACGCGATCACGCGCTTGATGTCCGTCTGCGTCAACGCGATCGTCGCCGCGATCAGCAGCGTCCCCGCGCCGACCGCCGCGCCGACGTCCTGCGCGGCGGGCGCCAGTTCGAAGAGCACGTGCATGCGCGCGATCAGGTACACGCCGGCCGTCACCATCGTCGCGGCGTGGATCAGCGCGCTGACCGGCGTCGGGCCCTCCATCGCGTCTGGGAGCCACGTGTGCAGCGGCACCTGCGCCGACTTCGCGAACGCCCCGACCAGCAGCAGCAGGCAGCCCGCGACGACGTCCGCTTCGCCGCGGTGGAAGACGTGCGGCGCGACGTGGAAGGTCTTCAAAAATTCGAGCGTGCCGGTGTGCTTGAAGATAAAGTAGGTCCCGAGCACGAGGCCCACATCACCGAGCACGTTGATCACGAACGCCTTGATCCCCGCCGCCGTCGCCGTCGTGCGCCGGTACCAGAAGGAGATCAGCAGGTAGGAGGCCGCGCCGACGAACGCCCAGCCGACGATCAGCAGCAGGAAGTTGCCCGCCAGCACGAGCAGCAGCATCGAGAAGACGAAGTAGTTCAGGTACGCGAAGAAGCGCGCGAAGCCTCGGTCTTCTTCGAGGTAGGAGATCGAGTACAGGTGGATCAGCGTCGAGATGCCGCTGACGATCAGGATCATGTACACCGACAGCGGGTCGACGAGAATCGAGACGTGCGCGTCGATACCGGCCGTTACCGCGTAGCTCCACAACAACGACGTCAACTCGCGGTCTGTCGGGGCGTGGCCCTGCAGCGAGATCAGCGCGCCCAGCGACGCGAGGAACGCGAGGCCGATCGCGCACGTCGCGATCCAGCCCGCGGTGCGTCCTGGCAGCACGCGAAAGCCGAACGCCGTGACGAGCGTCCCCGCGAGCGGGAACGCCAGCACCAGCCAACCGTAGGTGGTGGTGCTCACGACTCGGTCCCCCGTGTGCCCACCGGCGAGCCCCGCAGGTGCGCGGGCAGCGCGCGATGCCCGGCGGCATGCGCGCGGGCGCGGGCGCCGAACCCCATCCGGATGCGCCGCAGGCGCATCACCCCTGCAGCTCCCGCAACTCGTCGACGTCCAGCTTCAGGTTGCGGCGGTGAATCGCGACGATCATGCCGAGCCCGATGCACACCTCGCAGGCGGCGACCGTCATCACCACGAGCGCGAGGATCTGGCCGTCGCCGTTGCCCCACATGCGCGCGAACGCGATCAACGCGAGGTTTGCGCCGTTGAGCATCAGCTCCAGGCACAACAGGATCACCAGCGGGTTGCGGCGCGTCATCACGCCGACTGCGCCGAGCGCGAAGACGATCGCCGAGATCGACAGGTACCAGGCGATGCTCACCGGCTGCCGACCCCCTCGGCCATCGTGCCCGTGCCCTGCGGGCGCACGACGTGCAGCGGCTCCAGCGGCTCGCCCTCGTCCTCGATGCCGCCCCGCCGGCGCGCCAGTACGACCGCGCCGACCGCCGCGATCAGCAGCAGGAACGAAGCGACCTCGAACGCCAGCAGGAAACGCGTGAGCAGCAGGTTGCCGATGTACGCCGGCGTGCCGTACGTGCGGGGCCCCGGCGCGTAGGACGCGCCGTAGCCTTCGATCGCCTTCAGGCCCGAGCCGAGCAGCGCGATCAGCAGCTCCACCAGCAGCGCCCCTCCGAGCGCCCCCGCGCCGACGCGCAGACGCGCGCCGCCCGGGGGCAGCGCGACGCCCGTGCGCAGGCGTTCGCCGAGCGTGTCGCCGTCCTCGCCGACGTAGGCGACGACGAACACGTACAGCACCATCACCGCGCCCGCGTACACCACCACCTGCACCGCCGCCACGAATTCGGCGCGCAGCAGCAGGAACAGCAATGCCAGCGAGACAAGGTGCCCGACGAGCGCGAGCACGCTGTAGAACGGGTCGCGCAGCGTCACCACACCGACCGCGCCCGCGATCGCGCCGATCCCACCGATGAAGAACAGCAGTGCCGACATCGCCTAGCTGTGCGTCCTTGCGCTCGGGCGGTGCAAGGTCTTTGCCTCCTGGCGGCGGCGGAATCTGCGGAGTGCATGCGGCGCAGGAGAGGCCGGGTGGATGTCGGTCCGCGCGTCGTGCATCACTCGCCCTCGTTCCTCAACGGTGTGCGCTCCAGCGGCTCGGCGAGCAGCATCTCCTTGGTGAAGATCAGGTCGGAGCGGCTGTAATCCGAGAGCTCGTAGTCGTGGCCCATCGTGATCGCGTCGAACGGGCACGCGATCTCGCAGTAGCCGCAGAAGATGCAGCGCGACATGTTGATCTCGTACACCGCCGCGTAACGCTCGCCCGCCGACACCCGGTTTTCCGGGGTGTTCTCCGCGGCGACCACCCGAATGCAGTCCGCCGGGCACGCCGCTGCGCACAGCGAGCAGCCCACGCACTTCTCGAGGCTGGGATGGGTGGGGTCCGAAGCATCGAAGCGGTGCAGCTTATGACGGCCGCGAAAGCGCGGGTAGACCGGCGTCTTCTCCTCGGGGTACTCGACGGTGACCGTGCCTTCGCCGTAGCGGCGCGCGGTCGTCGCCAGCCCGCGCAGCGTCTCGCGAAACGTCCGCCACGCGCTGCGCGCCGGCCCCGGCGGCGGCGTGCGCGTGACCTCGATCACGTCGTCCCCAGGGCTCCACCTGGAGATCGCGAGCGTCGCCGGCTCCTGGGAGGGGGTCTCGGGCATCAGTGGCTCACCACCACGAGCACCGCCGTCACGAGCGCGTTGAGCGTCGCCAGCGGCAGCAGCACCTTCCAGCCGAAGCTCATCAGCTGGTCGTAGCGCAGCCGCGGCAGCGTCGCGCGGACCCAGATGAACAGGAACGTGAACAGCGCCATCTTGACGAGCACGACGAACGGATCGACCCAGCCCGGGGGGTGGATGCCGAACGGCAGCAGCCAGCCGCCGAGGAAGACGGTCGTGACGATGCCCGAGACGACCAGCACGTTGAGGTACTCGGCGAAGTAGTACGACGCGAAGCGCCCGCCGCCGAACTCGGTGTTGTAGCCGCCCACCAACTCGGCGTCGGCCTCGGTGAGGTCGAACGGCGCGCGGTTCGTCTCCGCGAAGCTCGCCGTCAAGAAGATCAGGAAGCCGAAGATCTGCGGCACGATGAACCACATGCCGCGCTGCGCCTGCACGATGCCCGTCAGCGACAGCGTTTGCGCGGTCATGATCACGCCGACGAGCGCGAGCCCCTGGGAGACCTCGTAGGAGACCAGTTGCGCCGCGCCGCGCATCGCGCCAAGGAACGAATACTTCGAGCCCGACGACCACCCGCCGAGCATGATCCCGTAGAACGCGATCGCGCCGAACGCGAACAGGTACAGCGGCCCGATCGACACGTCGACCCCGTACAGGCCGACCGGCGTGCCGAAGATGTGCTGCACGTTGCCAAACGGGATCAGCGCGAACGCCGCGACGGCCGTGAGGATCGAGATCATCGGCGCCACCGCGAACAGCAGCCCGATCGAGGTCGTCGGGCGGAACTGCTCCTTGGTCAGCAGCTTGACGATGTCCGCCAGCGGCTGCAGCGCCCCGAAGGGGCCCACGCGGTTGGGGCCGTAGCGGTGCTGAAAGCGCCCGAGCAGCTTGCGCTCGGCGAGCAGCACCACCGGCACCAGCTGCAACCCGACCGCGAAAATCACCACCGCCTTGATGATCTGGATCCACCACGCTTCGTAGTAGGTCACGTCGGCGAGCACGCTCATGACGCGCCTTTCTCGGCCGCCGCCCCCGCGCCCACCGCGACCGCGTCCTCCCGCTGCACGCCACGCTCGGCGCGGCGATACAGGAACTTCAGCGACGGCGAGAACTCGACCTCGGGCGCATCCCACAGCGAGGCGGGGCTGGGTGGGCGGGAGGCGCCGTTGGCGCCCGGGATGGGTTGCGCGGCCCGGCCGCCGGCGCCTGGCTTTTGCGCGGCACCGGCCTCGCCCCGTGCACCGCCGTCGGGCCTGTGCGCCGCGCCGCCCACGCCAGGCGCGCTGTGGCTCGGCTGTGCGTCGCGTGCGGGTGGCTCGGGGAACGCCGCTGCGGCCTCGCGTTCCTGCCAGCGCACGCCGCGGCCGCCGATCGCATCGAGCGTCAGGCCCGCGTAGAAAGGCACGGTGTCGAACAACTGCTGCGAGGCCATCGGCCCGGTGAGCACGCCGAGGTCAGCGCCGCAGCGGCGCGCCAGCTCGGCGATCACCGACCACTCCGCCCGGGTCTGCCCCGGGCGCGCGATCGCCGGGCGCAGGCGCTGAAGGCGTCCGTCGGGGTGCACAATCGTGCCCTCCTTCTCCGCGTAGGACTCCGCGGGAAAGACGACCGTCGCGTGCTCACGCACGCCCTCGGTCAGGAAGCTCGTGTGGGCGATCACCGTGGAAGCCTTCTCCAGCGCGGCGTTCCACTGCTCGCGCGCCAGCTCGGCGCGCAGGGGGTCGGCGTGCAACAGGTACAGCGCGCTCAGCTCGCCCGCGGCGAGGGCCGCGGCGATGCCGTGGACGCCGGACGGCGTCGCGCCGCCGTCCGCGAGCGCCGTCAGGCCCGGGCCGTAGCCGGGCGCGAACCCCGCCTCGAGCAGGCCGCGTCCGTTGGCGCCGCCCGCGGGTACCGCCAGCAGGCCCGCGCCGTCGCGGCCGCGCAGACCGAGCGCGTCGGCGATCTCCAGCAGCGCGTCGGCGCCGCCGTGCGCGAGCGCGCGCTCGCCGTAGAGGATCACGATCTCCTGCGTCCGGGCCCCATCCCCGTCGACTCCGGCCGGGGCGTCCGTCAGCGTCTGCGCGAGCGTGCGCAGCTGCTCGGCGTCGACACCCGCCGCGCGCGCGAGCGCCTGTGTGTCGCCAGCCGGCTTGCGGTCCTCCGCGGGCGCCGCAGCGCCGGCGTCCGTGCCGATCTGCTCTGCGATCGCCGCCGCCAGCGCCTGCAGGAAGGCGCCGTCGGCGCCCGGCGCGTAGCGCAGCGCGACCGCGGCGTTCGCGTCGAGCGTCGAGACCTGCGGAGTTGCCAGCGCAAGCCGCACGCCGTGCCGGCGCACCCCCTTGCGGATGCGCAGATCGACGATCGGGATGTCGCGCACCGGCTCGGTCCCGACGACGAGCACCTGATGGGCGAACTCGAGGTCCGGGACCGTCGCCTGCAGCGCGGGTGCGGCGAGCCGGTGCAGATCGGCCGGGTCGACGCCCGCGAGCGTGTCGATGTGCCCGCTGCCAAGACCCTCGCGCAGCAGCCGCGCGAGCAGCCAGCCCTCCTCGTTCGTGCTCGTTCCGCTCGCCAGCGCCGCCGTGTGCACGCCCGCGCGGCGCAACCCCGCCGCGGCCTCCTCCAGCGCGCGCTCCCACGAGACCGGTCGCAGCTCCCCGCCGTCGCGCACGAGCGGCCGCGTGACGCGCTCGTCGACATGGATCGCCTGATAGGCAAAACGGCCCTTGTCACACAACCAGCCGTCGTCCACATCGGGGTGCTCGCGCGCGAGCACCCGCATCACCTGCTCGTCGCGCACCGTGAACGACACGTTGCACTGTGCCGGGCACAGCGTGCACACCGAGCCGGCATCCTCGACGTCCCACGGCCGCGCGCGGAAGCGGTACGCGAGCGAGGTCAGCGCGCCCACCGGACACAGCTCGACGATGTTGCCGCTGAACGGCGCCACGTACGGGTGGCCGTCGAAGGTCGACACGTAGGAATGCGCGCCGCGCTCGAGCAGCACCAGCTGGTAGTCCTCGGAGACCTCCTGCGAGAAGCGCACGCAGCGGTAGCACAGGATGCAGCGCTCGCGGTCGATCGCGATCAGCGGCGAAAGCTCCAGCGGCTTGACGAAGTGGCGCTTGGGCTCGATGAAGCGCGACGTGCCCAGCCCCCACCCGAACGTGATGTCCTGCAACGGGCACTCGCCGCCCTTGTCGCACACCGGGCAGTCCAGCGGGTGGTTGATCAGCAGGAACTCCACCACCGCGTTCTGCGCGGTCTTCACGCGCTCGGACTGCGTGTGCACGACCATCCCGTCCTTGACCGGCGTCGAGCAGCCGGTCTGCAGCTTGGGGATCCCCTCGATCTCCACGAGACACATGCGGCACGCCCCGACGGGATTGCCGAGCTTGGGCTCGTAGCAGAACACCGGGATCTCCACGTCGCCGTGCTTGGCCGCGTCGACCAGCATCGAGTTCTCCGGCGCCTGCACCTCCAGGCCGTCGATCGTGAACATGATCGTGTTGGGCTGCGGCCTGGGCATCAGTGCGCCTGCGCTTCCGGGTAGGGCCCGCCCGGCGCCGCCACGCCGGCCACCGTGGCGCCCTGCGCCGCCAGCGCGCCCTCGTGTGCGATCGCCGCCGTGCCCGCGTCGCTGCCAGCGACTGCGCGCAGCCGCGCCCGCTCCATGTGCGCTTCGAACTCGTCGCGGAACTTCGCGATCATCGAGCCGATCGGCATCGCCATCGCGTCGCCCAGCACGCACAGGCAGTTGCCGATGATGTGCTCCTGCACGCTGGCCATGATGTCCAGGTCCATCGGCGTCGCCTCGCCCGAGTCGATCCGTTCGAGCATCTTCACCGTCCAGTTGGTGCCCTCCCGGCAGGGCGTGCACTTGCCGCAGGACTCGTGGCGGTAGAACTTCGCCGTCTTCAGCGCCACGTCAAGGATCGGCGTGGAGTCGTCGACGACGATCACCGCCCCCGAGCCGAGCATCGTGCCAGCCTTGGCCATCGAGTCGAAGTCGTAGGGGACGTCGAGATCGTCGCCCGTGAGCACCGGGGAGGAGGAGCCGCCCGGGAACCAGCACTTGACCTTGCGCCCCTCCGGCGGGCCGCCGGCGAGACCGTAGATGATCTCGCGCGACGGGATCCCCAGCTCGATCTCGTAGTTGCCGGGTTTCTGCACGTGCCCCGACACGGACACGAGCTTCGTGCCAGTCGAGGTCTCCACCCCGAGCGTCGCGTACTCGGCGCCGCCCATGCGCAGGATCGTCGGCACCGTCAACAGCGTCTCGACGTTGTTGATCAGCGTTGGCCCCTGGTACAGGCCCTGATTGGCCGGGAACGGCGGCTTCAGCCGCGGGTTGCCGCGCTTGCCCTCCAGCGAGTCGAGCAGCCCCGTCTCCTCGCCGCAGATGTAGGCGCCGGCGCCGCGGTGCACGACCAGCGACAGCGAGTGCCCCGAGCCGAGGATGTCCTCGCCGACGAAGCCCGCCGCGCGCGCTTCCGCCAGCGCCGCGTCGAGGATGTCCGCCTGGTGAACGTACTCGCCGCGGATGTAAATAAACGCGCGGTTGGCGCCGGCGGCGTAGGAGGCGATCACGATTCCCTCGAGCAGCATGTGCGGGCACTTCTGCATCAGCTCGCGGTCCTTGAACGTGCCGGGCTCGGACTCGTCGGCGTTGCAGACCACGTACTTGTCCATCGAGCCCTTCGGCAGGAACGACACCTTCTTGCCCATCTGAAAGCCGGCGCCACCGCGCCCGCGCAGGTTGGAGGCTTCGAGTTCGCCGAGCACCGCCTCGGGCGTCAGCTCGCGCAGTGCGCGGCGCAGCTGCGCATAGCCGTCGCGGGCTTCGTAGACCGCGAGCGTGTTCAGGCCGGGCTCGTCGATGTCTTTGAACAGCAGCGACTGGGTCATGCGTCCGGCTCCCGATCGCGGGCTGCCGCCGTTGCGCCGTCCTGCACTTCGCCAGCCTGCGCTCCGCCGTTTGGCGAGCGGGTCCCGGGCTGCGCGGTCGGCGAGCCGGTTCCCGGTTGGGCTGGGTGGCGCTCGTACTCGCGCGAGTTCGCGTGCGGGTCTGCCACGAGCCGGCGCGCGAGCTGCTTGTCGGGCAGCACGGCCCGCCCGGCGCGCACGTCGTCGAGCAGCTGGGGTACGTCCTGCACGCTCAACGGCCCGACGTACACGCCATCGACCGACGCCATCGGCGCGATGTCGCACGCGCCGAGACACTCGAACGAGCGCACGTTGAAGTCCGCGTCGCCCGCGGCCGCGGCGCGCATCGCCTCGTACAGCTCGTCGGCGCCGCACAGCGAGCACGAGATGTTCGTGCACACATACACGCTGTGCCTGCCCACCGGCGTCGTCTCGAGCATGTCGTAGAACGTCGCCACCGCGGCGAGGTAAGCCGGCGTCAGGCGCATCACGCACGCCACCTGGTCGATCGCCTCCGGCGAGCACCACCCGTGCACGCGCTGCGCCGCTTCCAGCGCCGGTAGCGCGGCCGAGCGGCGGTCGGGGTAGAGCGCCATGTACGCCTCGATGTCCGCCCGCAGCTGCTCGGGCACATCTGTGCTCGCGGGATCGGGGATCTCCGCCGGATCCTTGCTCAGGTCGGCCGCTTCGTCCCACCCGGGCACGCGCGAGCCGTGGGCGTAGCGCGGGACGGCGCTCATCTGTCGATCCCCCCGAGGATCGGGTCGAGCATCGCGGTCGTCGCGATCATGTCCGCGATGTAGCTGTCGCGGCTCATGTGCGCCAACGCCTGCAGGTTGACGAAGCTCGGGTCGCGCATGTGCACGCGCGCCGGCTTGGAGGAGCCGTCCGAGCGCACGTAGCAGCCCAGCTCGCCGCGCGGGGACTCGATCGGGTAGTAGATCTCCCCAGGCGGCACGCGAAAGCCCTCGGTGACGAGCTTGAAGTGGTGGATCAGCGCCTCCATCGACGTCGCCAGCTCGTGCCGCGGCGGCAGCGCGACCTTGCGGTCGGTCGTGATGTGCGGCCCCTGCGGCAGCCCGTCGAGCGCCTGCTCGACGATCTTCACCGACTCGTAGATCTCCGCCAGCCGCACCGCGAAACGGTCGTAGTTGTCGCCGACCGTGCCGACCGGGATCTTGAACTGGAAGTTCTCATAGCTGCTGTACGGCGCCGCCTTGCGCAGGTCCCACGGGTTGCCCGCGGCGCGCAGCAGCGGTCCGGTGACGCCGAGCGAGAGCAGCGTCTGCGCGTCCAGCGGGCACGTGCCGCGCAGTCTTTTCAGGACGATCTCGTTCGAGTTCAAGATCGCCCCGTACTGGTCGGCGGCCTTGGGCATCGCCTTCAGGAACTCGCGTAGCTTCTGCTCGAAGCCGCGCGGGATGTCCTCGATCACCCCGCCCACCTGAAAGTAGCGCGTGTGCATACGCGCCCCCGAGGACATCTCGAACAGGTCGAGGATCGATTCGCGCTCGCGCAGGCAGTACAGGAAGATCGACACCGCGCCGAGGTCGAGCGCGCTCGTGCCCAGCCAGATCAGGTGCGAGGCGATGCGGTTGAGCTCCAGGTGGATCACGCGCAGATACTGCGCGCGCGGGGGCACCTCGACTTCCAGCAGCGTCTCCACCGCGCTGCAGTACGCCATCGCGTTGAAGTAGTAGGACAGGTAGTCCATCCGCTCGATCACCGGGATCACCTTCCAGTAGGCCTTGTCCTCGGCCGTCTTCTCGATCCCGGTGTGTACGTAGCCGATCACCGGTTTGATGTCCCGCACGATCTCCCCCTGCAGCGTCACCAGCAGGCGCAGCACACCGTGCGTGGCGGGGTGGTGCGGGCCGAAGTTCAGCGTCAGCAGCTCTTCGTGGCTCGCGTCTGCCTGCAGACCCGGCACCTCGCCCTCGACGGGAGACAGCGTTACGCTCTGCTCGCGCCGCCGGTACTCCGACAGGCCCGCGCCGCCAGGTGCCCCGGTGCTCGCCGCCTGGCTCTCCGATGTGCGGTGTTCCACCGTCGGTTGTTCCGCCATCGGGTCCTCCGCCGCCTGATCGTCCGTCGCCTGGCTCCTGGCTGTCGGGCTGCCTGCCGTCGGGCTGTCTGCCGCGCTCACTCGGGTCGCTCCAGCCACTCAGCCTCGTCCCGCGTGAAGATCACCGGTTCGCCGCCGGTCGGGAAGTCGCGCCGCTGCGGGTGTCCCTCGTAGTCCTCGGGCATCAAAATCCGCCGCAGGTCGGGGTGGCCTTCGAACTCCACCCCGAACATGTCGTAGACCTCGCGCTCCTGATGGTCTGCCGTCGGCCAGTCCGGCGTCACCGACTCCACGCGCGCCGCGTCGCAGGGCACGCGCAGCTTGACCGTGATCCGGTCGACGCTGCCCATGTCGAGCAGCTCGTAGATCACGCCGAGGCGCGGCTCCTCCGGGTAGTGGTCGACGCCGTGCAGGCTGGCCAGGAACGTGTACCCCTGTGCGCGCAGCGCCTGCAACACCGAGCGCACCCGCGCCGGGTCGACCACCACGGTCGCGCGCTCGCGAAAGTACACCGTGTCGATCGCCGCCTCGCCCAGCTCGCGCGCGATCAACTCCAGACCGGCGGCGTCAGGCATCCGGCACGTACTCCTCGGTGCCATCCGCGCCGTAGCGCTCGCGCCAGCCGCGCTCGGCTTTGTCCTGCACCTGCGCGCGCAGCTTCAGCACGCCGTGCATCAGCGCCTCCGGGCGCGGCGGGCAGCCGGGGACGTGTACGTCGATCGGCAGGAACTTGTCCGCCGGCACCAGCGCGTAGTTGTTGAACACGCCCATCGAGCTGCAGCACGCGCCCATCGAGATCGCCCACTTGGGCTCGAGCATCTGGTCATACAGCCGGCGGATGATCGGTGCCATCTTGATCGACACGCGGCCCGCGAGGATGATCAAATCCGCCTGCCGCGGCGAGGCCCGGAACGCCTCGAAGCCGAAGCGCGCGATGTCCATCCGCGGGCCCGCCGCGTGGAACTGCTCCATCGCGCAGCACGCCAGCCCGAACGCCAGCGGGAAGAACGAGTTGGACCGCGCCCACGCCACCGTCTGCTCGAGCGTCGTCGTCAGCACCCGCTCCTGCACGTAGCGCTCCAGGTCGGCGCCCTCGGGCTGCACCGGCTGGTTGGCGCCTTCCAGTTCGCTGCCCAGCAGCAGCTGATGTGCGTTGAGTTGCTGCACACGCAGCGACCCCTGCGTCTGGCCTGTCTGTCCCGCTCCCGGAGTGCCTGGGCGCGCGCTGCCGAGGGGAGCGCCGCCGGCACCCGCCGCGCCGCGCCGCAGCGGCTGGCGCTTCACTTCCACGCCAACGCCCCCCGCCGCCACACGTACACGAAGGCGACGAACAGCAGCGCGATGAACACCAGCGTCTCAGCCAGCGCGAACCCGCCATACGCCCGCAGTTGCACGGCGATCGGGTACAGGAAGATCACCTCGATGTCGAACAGGATGAACAGCATCGCGATCAGGTAGAAGCTGATCCCGAAGCGCATCCCGCGCTTGATCTCCGACGGCAGCCCGCACTCGTAAGGGTCCTGCTTGTGTGCTGTCTTGCGGCGCGGGCCCAGTACGCCGTTGAGTACGGTGAACGCTCCGCCCACGGCCCCGCCGAGGATCAGGAAGACGATCGCAGGTAGATATGAACGCAGCAATCCGCCGCTGTTATATCACCGTCATCCCCCGCTTGTACCAGAGTGTTACATAGTGACGATCCGCTCGAATGCGCCGGTTACGCTCGTCCGCTTGCGAGTTCCTGCCAACCCTCCGAATCTCCAGTGCCCACCGGCCTCGCGGGGTGGCCTGGCGATGGGGACGGGATCGTTTGGCGATGGCCGGCGGATCGGGTGGCGATGAGCAGCGGGATCGTTTGGCGATGGTTGGCGGATCGGGTGGCGGTGAGCAGCGGGATCGTTTGGCGATGGTTGGCGGATCGGGTGGCGATGGCCGGCAGGATCGCCTGGTGATGGTCGGCGGGATCGCCTGAAGATGGCCGACGCCGCCCTCGCGCTCGCCGGGTGCAACGCGCTGCCCGCGCTGCTCGGCGGCTTATGCTGGTACCGCGGCGCCGCTGTCGCCGGCGCGTCGATCCGCGCCTTCTGGATCCTGTTGCGGCTCGCCCAGGCCGCCGCCGTCCTCTATGCGCTCGCCGTCGGCGTCCTCGTCGTCAGCGGGCGCTCCACCAGCGAACAGCTCTTCTACCTCTACGCCCTGCTGCCGCTCGCCGTCGCCTTCGTCGCCGAGCAGCTGCGCCTCGCCTCCGCGCAAACCATCCTCGACCAGCGCGACCTCCCCTCCGCTGCGGACGTCGGGCGGCTGCCCGAGGAGGAACAGCACGCGATCGTCGCCGCGATCGTGCACCGCGAGCTGGGCATCATGACGCTCTCCGCGCTCGTCGTCGTCTTCCTGGCGCTGCGGGCGGCGGCGACTGCGCACGGGTTCTGAACGGCGCCAAAACCGCGGCGGGCGGCTCGCCGCTGACTCTCCCACCAAAGCGCGCGCCATCGGGCCAACAACCCCACCCGGGAACCCCGCAAGGGGTTCCTCTCAAAATAAATCTCACAGCCCGGACGTTGCCCGTCGTCGCCTTCGCCCGCGGCTCGTCTCGATCGACTCATGCTCAGGTACGAGAGCGTCGAGCCCGTCCAGCAGATCGAGCGCACGCAGCAGCCTGATCATCGAGGTCATCTGCAGCGACTCGCCGCGCTCGGCGCGCTGTACGGTCGCCTGCCCGACGGATGCCTCGTGAGCCAACTCGGCCTGGGTCAGATTGCGCGCGAGGCGGTGCTCCGCCAAGCGCCCGCCCAGCTCGGCAAGCATCCCCGCATCGGTGAATCGGTCTCGGATTAGCATCGTTTTGACTTGGCGGCCCCCCTATAGCGAAACGTCACTTTTGATTCGCTAGTGGCCAATGGACATGATAACAAATCATATTTGATTTAGGGCGCCTGGTGCAATGGCGGTTCTGGCGGATCGAACGGGTCGAGGCGTGGATCGAATGGTTGACGGCGTGGCCGGACGGGTCGAGGTTGGGCCGGACGGGGGTCAAGGTTTGGGCCGGACGGGGGGGTCAAGGTTGGGCCGGGACGGGGTCAAGGTTGGGGCCGGACGGGGTCAAGGTTGGGGACGGACGGGGTCAAGGCTGGCTCGGACGGGGGGGGGGGGGGGGGGGGGGGTCGAGGCCGGGCCGGACAGGTCGAGGCATGGCTCGACGTCGATTGGCGTGGGCACCGGAGATGGACGGTGGCGAACGGGCTGCCGGTGGACGCGGTCGGGCTGGTCTGAGTATGTTTGATTTGGGGTGTCCTACCAAAAAAAACATCATTTTTGATTCGTCGGTGGCGGACAAATCAAATTTGATTTATAAGCCCTGGCGTCTTGGGTTGGTTCCTACATCGGCGGCTGGCGGCGTGCCGGGCCCTCGTCGTGCAGCGTTGCGTAGCGGCCCTCGTACCACACCAGCGGGCGTCCATCTTTGTCCTGGCTCATATCCGTCACCGTGCCGATCCCGATCGTGTGATCGCCGCCCGGATGCAGCTCGAGCACATCGCACACCAACCACGCCAGCGACTCCTCGAGAATCGGCACGTCTTCATGCAGGCGCCACGGGGTTGCGGCGAAGTGCGCCTGCTTGGGCTCCTTCGACGCAAACGCATCCGCCAGCTCCCACTGCTCGGCGCGCAGCACGTTAACCGCGAAGCGCCCGCTCGCTTCGATCGGCGCCAGCGTGCGCGCCGCATTGTCGATGCACACCAGCAGCAGCAGCGGATCCAACGACAGCGAGCTGACCGCGTTCGCGGTCATCCCGACCGGGCCCTCCGCGCTCCGCGCCGTGACGATCGCGACCCCCGTCGCGAAGCGCCCGATTGTCTGCCGGTAACGGCGCCGCTGTGCCGGCGTCGTCACCTCAGCGCACCCTCAGCGTCGTGGCCATCCCCAGCGTCGTCTGGTCGTCCACGCCGCTCACCAGCAGGTACGCGCCCGGCCGCAGCGGCCCCGTCGTCACGCTCGCGCTCGCGCCCGGCAGCAGCGTGTGGATGACGGCCAGCACCGGCCGTTCGTCGGAGTCCAGGCTGCCCCGCTCCAGTTGCACGTTGTGCGTCAGGATGCCAGCGTTGTGCGCCACGATCCGTACGCGCCCCGCCGGCACGCTCACCGCCTGCGGCTCGATCCGGTACTCGCTCAACGTCACCCGCAGCTCGTCTCCCGTGAGGTGCACCGTGCGCCCCGTGCCGCACCCCGCGAGCACGGCCGCGCCGGCCAGCAGGGCGGCAGCGATCGGCAGCGCCCTGCCCGCGTGCAAGCGGCCCGCGAGGTCGCGGCCTGCCGGGACGCTGCCAGGCGGAGAGGAGGCGCCCGACAGGACTCGTGCGAACGCCGACGGCGCGGGGAGGCGCAGCGTCATGAATCCGAGCCTATATATTCCCGCTCCGATGATGCGCACTCCACCCGCTCCCATGCGCACCGAACCCGCCTCTGCGGACGCTCGCCCGCGCCGGCTCGCGCGCGTGGCCACCAATCCCAGGCTGCTGGCCGCCGTGCTGACGGCGGGCGCCGTCGCCGTCGGCTTCACCGCGTGTGGCACCCAGGGCATCCAGCTCGCGAGCACCAACCCCGACTACAAAGGCGCCAAGCTCTTCCTCGAGCACTGCTCCGGCTGCCACTCGCTCGCCGTCGTCGGCGCCGAGGGCTCGGCGACCAGCATCAAGGACCGCGTGCGCACCAACGGCCCCAACTTCAACTTCCGCAAGGAGGACGTGGCGCAGGTCATCTACGCGATCCACAACGGCGGCTTCTCCGGCGCGATCATGCCTCAGAACATCCTCGTCGGCCAGGAAGCCCGCGAAGTGGCCGCGTTCCTGGCCAAGTACTCCGGGTTGCAGGCGCCCAAGGTGCCCGTCATCGAAAACACCTCCTTCGGCGCCTCGACAACGTCGTCCACGACCGCTTCGACAGCCGCCTCCGCCACGTCTACGGCCGGCGCCTCTGCGGCGGCCTCCACAACCGCGGCGCCAGGCGCGTCCCAGGCCGCTCGCGCCAAGACCGCCCCGCAGGCCGCCGTCAAGTAGGCGATGGGCCCGCGCGGAGGACTGCTGGCGCGTGCTCGACATCAGGCTGATCCGCGACACCCCCAACGCCGTCGCCGGCGCGCTCGCGCGACGCGCCCCCGAGCTGGGCACGGTCGTGCGGGAGATCGGCGCGCGCGACGAGCAGTGGCGCGCGGCGACGGCGAAGGCCGAGAACCTGCGTGCCGGGCAACGGGCGAAGTCCGACAGCGCCAATGCCATGCGTGGCATGCTCAAGGAAGCCACCGCCCAAAGCGCTGCCGGTGAACGCGCCGGAGCCGAGGTGCAGGGTTGGTCTCAGAAGGCCGACGGCCTGCGCGAGGATCTGGAGCAGCTGATGGGCCAGTTGAAGCAAATGAGCGCCGAGGTCAAGGTGCTCACCGCCCAGGCCGAGCAGGCCAAAGAGCAACGCGACGCGCTGCTGCTCAAACTGCCGAACCTGCCCGACCCCACCGCCGCCAACGGGCCCGAGGACGAGCTGGTGCGCACCGTCGGCGAGCCGACCGCGCTCGACTTCGAGCCCCGCGACCACCTCGACCTGGCGGGCTCCCTGATCGACATGGACCGTGCCGCCAATCTGTCGGGCTCGCGCTTCGCCTACCTCAAAGGCGACCTCGTGTTCGTCGAGCTTGCGCTCGTGCGCTGGGTGCTGGGGAAGCTCCGCGGACACGGCTTCGAGCCGGTGATCCCGCCCGTGCTCGTACGCGAGCGCGCCCTGTTCGGCACCGGCTTTCTCCCCGACACCGAGCAGCAGATCTACGAGCTGCCCGCCGACGAGCTTTACCTCGTCGGCACCTCCGAGGTCGCGCTCGCCTCGCTGCACGACCGCGAGGTCCTCGACGCCGACCGCCTACCTCTGCGCTACGCCGGCTTCTCGCCCTGCTTTCGCCGCGAGGCCGGCGCCGCCGGGCGCGACACGCGCGGCATCTTCCGCGTGCACCAATTCAACAAGGTCGAGATGTTCAGCTTCGTCGAGCCCTCCGCCTCGACCGCCGAGCACGAACACATCCTCGCGATCGAGGAGGACATCATGCGCGAGCTGCGCCTGCCCTACCGCGTCATGAACATCGCCGTCACCGACCTCGGCGCCTCCGCCGCCAAGAAGTACGACTGCGAGGCCTGGCTGCCGAGCCAAGGTCGCTACCGCGAGCTGACCTCCTGCTCCAACACGACCGACTACCAGGCCCGCCGTCTGGAGATCCGCGTGCGCCGCGAGCGCGGCACCGAGATTCTGCACACGCTCAACGGCACCGCCCTCGCCGTCGGGCGCACCCTGATCGCGCTGCTCGAGAACGGCCAACGCGCCGACGGCAGCGTCGCCCTCCCCGCCTGCCTGCACGACTTCGGCGCCCCCCCCGTGCTGCCTGCGGCGGGCGAGCGCGCCTGAGCCTGACTACGGCCTCGCCGGCGCCGCCGCACCACCGGGGCTCGAGGTAGGGCCTCCCCGGCGGCACTGCACGAGGGCACCTGGGCCCGGGGACGGCCTCGCCTCGGCGGCACGCGGTGCCCGCCTGAGCCGGCGCTGCAACTCAAGTTGCAAGTGGCGCTGCGTCCCGCACGCTGAGCCTGGCGCTCCCGACGACCGCACGCCGCGCCGCGAAGCGCCGCGCCGCGCCGCCACGTCTGAAGCCAGGCCGATACGAGGTGGAGGAAACATCCACTTACCTGTAAGCTCCCGCCCCGGCTGGACAGGGAGAAGATAGCTGCCATTGCAATGATCAAGCTAGCCGCGTAGGGTGGCGATGGCGGCGAGAACGCTTAGGAGTGGCAGCAGCGGCGTGAACAGGTCAGGGGGTCAGGTGGAGGAGTCGGAACGTACGCGCATCCTCAGGGCGATGGCCGAGGTGGTCTCAGAGCGCGATACGCACTCGGTCACGATCAAAGACGTCGCCGCCCGTGCCGGTGTCTCGCGCGCGAAGTTCAACGCGCAGTTCTCCAGCCTCGAAGACTGCTTCCTCGCCGCCTTCGAGCTTGGTGTGCGTCGCGGCCGCACTGCGATGGCCGCCGCCTACAGCTCTCAGCCCACCTGGATCGACGGCGTTCGCGCCGCGCTCACCTCCCTGCTGGAAATCCTCGACGAGGAGCCCGCGCTCGCGCGCCTGTGGGTCGTCTACTCGCTCGGCGGCGGCCCCCGTGTGCAGCGCCGCCGGGCTGCAGTGAGTGCCGTCCTCTATCAGTTCGTCGACCGTGCCCGCCGCGAGGGTCCCGTACGCGTCGAGCCGCCTGAGCTGACCGCCGAGGGCGTCGTCGGGGCGGTGCTCGCGATCATCCAAGCCCGTCTGCTCGCGTCCAAGCCAGCCCCCCTGCGCGACTTGCAAGGGCAGCTGATGAGTCTCATCCTGCTGCCCTACCTTGGCGCCACCGCGGCCAAGCGCGAGCTTGGGCGCGTCGCACCGCGGCCCACCGCGCCCTCTCCCGGCGGGCGCTCCGCCGTCGAGGGCATCGGCATGCGGCTCACACACCGCACCGCCTGCGTGCTCAGCGCGATCGCCGAGCATCCCGGCGCCAGCAACCGCGAAGTCGCCAACCTCGCCGGCGTCGTCGACCAGGGTCAGATCTCCAAGCTGCTCACCCGCCTCGAGGGCCTCAGCCTGATCGTCAACGTCGGCCAGGGCGGTTTTCGCGGCGCCCCCAACGCCTGGACGCTCACTCCGCGCGGCGAACAGGTCGAGCACAACATCCGCGCCGCCGCCGCTGCCGACTCTCCGCCGATCGGGCGTACACAGGTCCGCAATCCCGCCACGCGACGCAGGAGCGGCTGAGGGAACACGCGTTCCTCAGCCGACCACGAACGTCAACGACTGCGCCCGACCGTCCGCCGGGGTGAGCGTCACGCGATAGCGCCCCCGGGCGAGCACCGCGTGGCCGCGCAGGCTCACGCGGTTGTGCCCTGCGGTCAGCTCGATCGCGAAAGCACCCGGCACCGCCACCCACCGCACGCGACCGTGCACCCGCACCGCCCGCGCCAGCCGCACCTCCACCCGCGCGTCGCCCCGTGTCACCCCGCTGAGCGTGCATGCGAGCGTCACGCGGTCGATCGCCAGCGGACCGCGGCGTGAGGACTGCGCCGCGCCCGCGACGAGCTGGACGTCCGCGATACGCACGCCCTGCGTCGCGGCGTCCTGCGGCGCATCGCCGGTCTTGGTGTCCGTGCCCGGCGAGGCGCCGCCGCCGACCACGCCGCCACCGGGCGTCGTACCGGTGCTCGTCGTCGTCGTGGGATTGTCGCCGCCGCCGTTTTCGATCGGCGGCGGACCCGTGCCTTCTTCGGAGGTCCCCCCACCACCCGACCCTTTGGAGCCGCTGCCGCTGCCTCCACTCCCAGTGCCACCACCGCTTCCCCCGCTCCCCGTCCCGCTGCCGCTGCCAGTGCCGCTGCCGCCGCCCGTTTCTTCGCCCACCTTGAACGCGCCCACCCCGTTGGGCGTGCCGACGCCCGTCGGGCCGTCATAGCCGACCGCGGCGTTGCAGATCCACGCGGCCTCGCCGCAGTCGAACGGGGAAAGCGGCTTCATCGAGCCTGCGCACGCCGTGTATTCGTCGTCACACTCGCCGTTGCCGCCCGCGCTCACGCCGTCCTTGGGGGCCACGTCGTGCAGCAAAGCCGAGCCAAGATGGGAGTAGAGCGTCTGCGCCGGGTAGGCAACCCCGTGCGCGCCGCCGGCCAGCGCGAACATCGCCGCGACGATCGGCGACGCCAGGCTCGTCCCGCCGATCGGCACCCAGCGCGGCGCGACCGCGCCCTTTTTGCCGTCTTCTTCATACGGGTAGGGCACCGAGTCGTAGACCGCCACGCCGCTGTCCGGATCGGCGTCCGCGGAGACGTCCGCCACCGCGCGCCGGTCTTCGCAACCCACCGCCGGCCAGTCGGGCACCGCCCGCTGCCACGCCTGCGCTACGAACCGCAGGCTGCAGCCACCGCCGGTGGCGCCTTCGCGTGCGCCTTCATGGTCGTCGTTCCAAACCGTCTCGCCTTCCCAAGCGCCGCCGGCGCTCAGCCCCAAGCGGGTGCCGCCGACCGCCACCACATCCGGCGAGGAGGCCGGGAAATCCGGTTCGTCGAAGTTGGGCGGTTCGCTTTCCCACAGGTCCCAATTGAGGTAGCCGTCATCGCCCGCCGACGCCGTGATCACGAGCCCCGGATGGTCGAACGCGGCGATCTGCGTTTCCGTCAGTTCCGCTTCCGAGCCGCCCCACGAGTTCGATATCTCGCTCACCCCCGCGATCTTCGCGGCCGTAGTCTCCGCGGTCACGAGGTTTTCGTAGGCTGGATTGTCGGCCTCGACGAGTGCGATCCGGCAGTTCTGGCAGACCGCGTGCGCGGCCTCCACGTCGGTCGAGATCTCCAGCGCCCAGCCCTCGGCTTCTTCTTTTTCCGCTTCGGTTTTGACGCTCGGCGGATGGCCCGTTTCACCATTCTGGTTGAGCTGCTGAAAGCAGCCGTTTGCGGTGGTGCACGCCGGCAGGCCGAACGCTTCGTCATAGACGTGCAGGTCGCCCTCGATGTTCGGGTCGTCGTAAGCGTCCACGAGCGCGATCGTCTGCGGTTCGGATGCCGGCGCCAACGGTTGTTCGCCGGGGAAGTACGCGGCATTGAGATCCCGCGGCGTCAGGCACGACGGGTAGAGCCGCGCGCACGCTTCCGCGCTTACCGCGGCCGGCGCCACAGCGCCCCGCGCCAGACCCGCAGGGTGCGGACGCCCTCGCGCCGCGAGCGCCCGCGGCGCGAGCGTCAGCGCCAGGCAGCTCGCCCGCCCCGGCGCCGGTGTACGGCACACCGGCAGCGTGCGGTATTCCGCGGCGGACGGACCCGTGCTCGCCGTGGCGGACGGACCCGTGCTCGCCGTGGCGGACGGACCCGTGCTCGCGGCTTGCGCCGTGCCACTCGCGACGCCGAGCGCGAGCCCGAGCGCGAGCGCGAGCGCGAGCAGCGCAATCGGCGCGAGCACCAGCCGGTCGATCGACACGACCCGGACCCGACGCCAGCTGCCGCGCTCTCTGGTCACCCGTTCCTCCACCGGTCCTTGGTCTCGACGAACGCACCCCGGGGGCGAGCGGTGCGCGGATATCTACAACGAAAATTCTAACGAGCGTCAGTGTGCGTACGTGCGGGCCCGTGCGATCCGCTGGCCGAATGACGTACGCCCCAGACGCACGCGCAATAGGCTGCGTGTATGGCGCGCCGGCTGCTCGGCATACCCCTGCCCCTCCCGGCCTCACGCGCGCGTCGCGAGGCGCTCGAGCGCAGGCGCGAGGCCGACCTCGTGACCGAGATGGCGCGTCTGCTGCTGCGTGCCGAACGCCTTGCCGACGTGCTGCCCACCGCGGCGGCGCGCATCGCCCACGCGCTCGAGCTTCCTTCGGCGGCGATCGCGATGGAGACCGTCGAGGCGGACGCGCGCAGCGTCGCCTTCCCGCTGCGCGAGGGCGACCGTCGCATCGGTACGCTCGTCGTCGGGGCCGACAGCTCCGAGCGCAGCCTGCGGCGCCTGCAGGAGCGCATCGTGCCCGCGCTGGAGGCGCTGCTGACGGCGGCGCACGAGCGCGAGGCGCTGCTCGGCGGCACCGTCGAAGCGGCTGCGCTACGCCAGGCCAACGTCGTCAAGACCGCCCTGCTGCGCGCCGTCTCGCACGACCTGCGCAGCCCGCTCACCGCGATCTCCGCCGCCGCCGAGGCGCTCGCGCTGCCCGGCGTCTCCGCCACCGAGCGCGAGGAGCTGTCCGCAGCGATCGTCGCCGAGGCCCGCCGCCTCTCGCGGCTGGTCGAGAACCTGCTCGACCTCTCCCGCCTGGAGGCCGGCGCCGCCGAGCCCAATCGCGACTGGACGTCCGTCGAGGAGGTCCTGGACGCTGCGCTCGGCGAGCTGGGCGCACGCTCCTCCGAGGACTTCGCGCTCTCGATCGACCGCGACCTGCCGCTCGTGCGGGCCGACCCGACGCAGCTCGAGCGCGCCTTCGTCAACGTGCTCGAGAACGCCCGCCGCCACTCCGGCGGACACCCCGTCTCCGTGCGTGCCCGCGCGGTGCGCACGCTCGCCGGCGCCGGCGACCGCCTGATCGTGCGCATCGTCGACCGCGGGCCCGGCATCCCGCCCGCCCAGCTCGAGCGGGTCTTCGAGCCCTTCTACCGCGCCGGCACCGCCCGCGGCGGGCGGCGCGGCTCGGGGCTCGGGCTGGCGATCGCGCGCGGCTTCACGCAGGCCAACGGCGGCACCCTGCACGTCGAGTCGCTGCCCGGCCAAGGCGCCACCTTCGTCTTCGAGTTGCCCCTCGAACGCCACGACGGCACCGGCTCCCAGGCGATCCGCTCCCAGGCGACCCGTGCGACCCCTGCGACCACGCGCGAGCGCACGTGAGCGTGCCGGAGCGCTCGTGAGCACACGTCCGTGAACGCGCGCCCTCGCGTCTTGGTCGTCGACGACGAGCCGCAGATCCTGCGCGCGCTGCGCGTCGTGCTGCGCGAGGCCGGCTTCGAGGTACTCGCCGCCGCGAGCGCCCCCGAGGCACTGGATCTCGCGGCCGTGCGCCCGCCGCGTGCCGCGATCGTCGACCTCGTGCTGCCCGGCGCCGACGGCATCGAGGTCACGCGCCGGTTGCGCGAGTGGAGCGACATGCCGATCCTCGTGCTCTCCGCCGTCGGCGAGGAGGAGCAAAAGGTGCGCGCGCTCCAAGCCGGCGCCGACGACTACGTCACCAAGCCCTTCGGCACCCGCGAGCTGGTCGCGCGTCTACAGGCCGTCCTGCGTCGCGCCGACGGCGCACCCGGCGAAGCCGAGCCGCTGATCGTCGCCGACGGCCTGGAGATCGACCTCGCCGCCCGCGCCGTCCGCCGCGACGGCACTCCGGTCCACCTCACCCCGATCGAGTTCGACCTGCTGCGCGTGCTCGCCCGCAACCGCGGCCGCCTGATGACCCACGCCGCGCTGCTGCGCGAGGTCTGGGGGCCGGGCTACGCCGACGACACCCCCGCGCTGCGCACCCACATCGCCCGCCTGCGCGCCAAGATCGAGCCCGACGGTCCCGGTGGGCGCCCGCGCTACATCGTCACCGACCCCGGTGTCGGGTACCGCTTTTCCGGATGACCGGCGTTTCGTGACCCGGTGAACGACGCTTCGTAACGAAATCGTTATGCGCGCCGCGCGAATCGTCACACAGCCGTGACGGCCCGCGCGAAATAGTGAGCGCATGGACATCGTTGCAATCGTGCTCGGGATCGCGATGTTCGCGATCCTGCTCCTGATCGTCGAGGGCATCGAGCGCATATGAGCCCGCTCGGCTTCTTCGTCGCGCACATGAGCGGCGCCGACTTCTTCGGCCTGGTCGTCACCGTGCTGATCATCGCCTACCTCTTCTACGCGCTGATTCGTGGGGAGAAGCTCTAGCGGTGACCTTCGTCGGCTGGCTCACGATCGTCCTTTTCGCGCTCGTCCTCACCGTGCTCGCGCTGCCGCTCGGCACCTATATGGCGCGCGTCTACACCCACCAGCGCGTCTTTCTCACACCGCTGCTTGCCGTACCCGAGCGGCTGCTCTATCGGGTCATGCAGGTCGATCCAAAGCGCGAGCAGGACTGGAAGGCGTACGCGAAAAGCCTTTTGATCTTCTCGCTCGCCGGCTGGCTTCTGCTCTACGCGATCCTGCGCACCCAAGACGCCCCGTGGGTGCCCTACGCGCTCAATCCGCTCGGTTACCACGCGGGCGCCTGGAACGTGACGTTCAACACCGTCTCGTCGTTCATGACCAACACCAACTGGCAGTTCTACAGCGGCGAGACGACGATGAGCTACTTCAGTCAGATGGCCGGGCTCACCGTGCAGAACTTCCTCTCCGCCGCCGTCGGCATCGTCGTCGCGGTCGCCCTGATCCGCGGCATCGTCGGGCGCACCGGCAAGAGCCTTGGCAATTTCTGGCAAGACCTCGTGCGCACGATCCTCTACATCCTGCTGCCGCTCTCGATCATCGCCGCGCTCGTGCTCGTCTCCCAGGGCGTCCTCGCCAACTTCGCCAACTACCTGACAGTTCACACGATCACCGGCCTCAAGCAGGTCATCGCGATGGGGCCCGTCGCCTCGCAGGAGGCGATCAAGGAGCTGGGCACCAACGGCGGCGGCTTCTTCAACACCAACTCCGCTCACCCCTTCGAGAACCCGACGCAGTTCACCAACTTCTTCGAGATGCTGCTCGTGCTGGTGATCCCCGCGGCGCTGATCTTCACCTACGGGCGCATGGTCGGCAACCGCCGCCAGGGCTACGCGATCTATGGCGTCGTGATGTTCATGTTCCTCGGCGCCGTCGCTGTCGCCTACATCGCCGAGGCCCACGGTTCGCCCGCGCAGCACGCCGCCGGGCTGCACACCGGCGTGATCGCCGGCTCGGGCGGCGGCAACATGGAAGGCAAGGAGCAGCGCTTCGGCATCGCCGGCTCGGCGCTGTTCGACGTCGTCACCACCGTCACCTCCTGCGGCGCGGTCAACAGCGCGATCGAGTCCTACACCGGCATCGGCGGCGCCGTTCCGTTCGCCAACCTCTCCGCCAGCGAGGTCATCTTCGGCGGCGTCGGCACCGGCCTGTACTCGATCCTTCTCTACGTGCTACTCGCCGTCTTCATCGGTGGCCTGATGGTCGGGCGCACACCCGAGTGGCTGGGCAAGAAGCTCGAGGCGCGCGAGATCAAGCTCGCCGGCCTGGGCATCCTGATCACACCGCTGGCGGCGCTGTTCTGCACGGCGCTCGCGACCGCGAGCAGCGCCGGGCGCAAGTCGATCGCCGAAGTCGCAACCTCCAAAGCCGGCGCCAGCACCCCGCAGGGCTTCTCCGAGACCTTCTACGCCTACCTCTCCCAGGCGAACAACAACGGCTCCGCGTTCGCCGGCTACACCGGCTACATCCAACCCAACGCCGGCAACCTCGGCGCGCACGGCATCACCTTCGCCGACCTGCTCGGCGGCTTCGACATGGTGTTCGCGCGCTACGCCCCGATCCTCTTCGCCCTGGCCGTCGCCGGCGCGCTCGCGGGCAAGCGCGTCACCCCCGCGGGCCTCGGCACGATGCGCACCGACAACCCGACGTTCGCCGTGCTTTTGATCGGCGTGATCGTGCTCGTCGGCGCGCTCACCTTCTTCCCCGCGCTGCTGCTCGGCCCGATCGTGCAGGGCCTGACCGGACACCTTTACTGAACATGAAACGCGACATCGTCACCTCCACTATCGGGATCGTCCTCTTCACGATCCTGCTCGGCCTCGCCTACCCGCTGGTCATCACCGGCATCAGCCAGGTCGCCTTCCCCGGCGACGCCAACGGCCAGCAGATCAAGCTGGACGGGCGTGTCGTCGGCTCGAAGCTGATCGGCCAGAACTTCGGTACGCCGGTGATCGAAAACGGCAAAGTCAAGGAAGTGAAAGGAGCGGTGGAAACCAAGCCCGATCCTCGCTACTTCCAGACGCGTCCCTCGGCCACCGAAGGCGGCGCCGACAACGCGTCCGCGAGCACCTTCTCAAACCACGGCCCCAACAGCGTCAGGACCAAGGAAGCCGACGAAGAAAACATCAAAACCTACCTCGAACTGAACAAGCCCTATGACCCCTCGCTGACGGCCGCAAAAATCCCCGTCGACGCAGTCAACAGCTCCGCCTCCGGTCTCGACCCCGAAATCTCGCCCGCCAACGCCTGGATCCAGGCCTACCGCGTCGCGGCCGTGCGTCACCTCCCACTCGCGACCGTCAACGGCCTGATCGCCAAGTACACGTCAGGCCGCGGCCTCGGATTCTCCGGTGAACCAGGCGTCAACGTCCTCGAACTCAACCTGGCCCTCGATCGTCTCGGCAGCGTGCACTGATGTCAACGAACCCCAACTCCTCATCCCAATCCCCATCACCTTCCAGTGCGGCTGTTCCCTCCGAGCGTCGCGCAATCTCGCTCTTTCAACCCGACATCGTGCGTCGGGCGCTGATCGACAGCCTCGTCAAGCTCGACCCGCGCGTGCAGATTCGCAACCCCGTCATGTTCGTCGTCGAGATCGGCGCGCTGATCACCACCGTCACCTGGTTCATCCAGCTCGGCGGCGGCCAGCCGCTCGGCGGCGGGCACGAGCCCGCCTGGTACACGTTCACCATCTCCGTCTGGCTGTGGCTGACCGTCGTGTTCGCCAACATGGCCGAGGCGTTCGCCGAGGGTCGCGGCCGAGCGCAGGCCGACACACTGCGCTCGATGCGCAAGGAGACCGTCGCGCGCATGCGCGACGGCTCCACCAAGTCAGCCTCCGAGCTGACCCGCGGCGACGTCGTGATCGTGCCCGCCGGTGAGCTGATCCCCGGCGACGGCACCGTGATCGAGGGCATCGCCACCGTCGACGAGTCCGCCATCACCGGCGAGTCCGCGCCCGTCATCCGCGAGTCCGGCGGCGACCGCAGCGCCGTCACCGGCGGCACCCGCGTCACCTCGGATCAGATCGTCGTCGAAATCACCCAGGAACCCGGCGAGTCCTTCCTCGACCGCATGATCGCGCTCGTCGAGGGCGCCGAGCGGCGCAAGACGCCCAACGAGATCGCGCTGAACATCCTGCTCGCCGCGCTCACCCTGATCTTCATGATCGTCGTCGCCACCCTGCGCCCCTTCGGTCTGTTCGCCGGCACCGCGATCTCCGAGACCACCCTGATCGCGCTGCTCGTCGCGCTGATCCCCACCACGATCGGCGCGCTGCTCTCCGCGATCGGGATCGCCGGCATGGACCGCCTCGTGCGCCGCAACGTGCTCGCGCTCTCCGGCCGCGCCGTCGAGGCCTCCGGCGACGTCGACGTGCTGCTGCTCGACAAGACCGGCACGATCACGATCGGCAACCGCATCGCCTCCGAGTTCATCCCGATGCCCGGCGTGCCCGAGTCAGACCTCGCCGAAGCCGCGCAGCTCTCCTCGCTCGCCGACGAGACCCCCGAGGGGCGCTCGATCGTCGTGCTCGCCAAGCAGTACGGCATCCGCGAGCACGACATGAGCACGATGCACGCCAACTTCGTCCCCTTCACCGCCCAAACCCGCATGAGCGGCGTCGACTACGATGGTCAGCAGCTGCGCAAGGGCGCCGGCGACGCGATCATCTCGCTCGTGCAGCGCGAAGGCGGCCAGGCTCCGCCCGAGCTGCAGGTCGTGCTCGACCGCATCTCCGGCGAAGGCGGTACCCCGCTCGCCGTCGCTCGCGACAGCCAGGTGCTCGGCGTCGTCTACCTCAAGGACACGATCAAGGAGGGCATGGCCGCCCGCTTCGAGCAGCTGCGCGCGATGGGCATCCGCACCGTGATGATCACCGGCGACAACCGCCTCACCGCCGAAAAGATCGCGCACGAGTCGGGCGTCGACGACTTCCTCGCCGAAGCGACCCCCGAGCGCAAGCTGGCGCTGATCAAGGAGGAACAGGGCGAGGGCCGCATGGTCGCGATGACTGGCGACGGCACCAACGACGCACCCGCCCTCGCCCAGGCCGACGTCGGCGTCGCCATGAACACCGGCACCCAAGCCGCGCGCGAGGCCGGCAACATGGTCGACCTCGACTCCAACCCCACGAAGCTCATCGAGATCGTCGAGGTCGGCAAGCAGCTGCTGATCACCCGCGGCGCGCTCACCACCTTCTCGATCGCCAACGACGTCGCCAAGTATTTCGCGATCCTGCCCGCGATCTTCATCAGCACCTACGCAGCCGCCGGCACCGCCAAGGGGCCGCTGCACGTGCTCAACGTCATGGACCTCGGCACCCCCCGCTCGGCGATCATCTCGGCGATCATCTTCAACGCGATCGTCATCCCGCTGCTGATCCCGATCTCGCTGCGCGGCGTGCGCTACCGGCCGATCGGTGCATCGGCGCTGCTGCGACGCAACCTCTGGATCTACGGCCTCGGCGGCATCGTCGCGCCGTTCATCGGCATCAAGCTGATCGATCTGATCGTCCACAATCTCTTGGGGGCCTGAGCACCCAGGGGGCCGGCACGGGAGAATGCGCCGATGCCACCCGACCGCGGTCACCTCAAGGTCTTCATTGGCATGGCCGCCGGGGTCGGCAAGACCTACCGCATGCTGCAGGAGGGCCAAGCCGAAGCCGAGGCCGGACGCGATGTCGTGATCGGCTACCTCGAGCCGCACGGGCGTCTGGAGACCGTCGCGCAGGCCAGCGGCCTCGAGGAACTGCCGCGCCGGCGCGTGCGCTACCGCGACACAGAGCTTGAGGAGATGGACCTGCCCGCCTTGCTCGCCCGCGCCCCCGAGCTGTGCCTGATCGACGAGCTGGCCCACACCAACGCTCCCGGCGTCGAGCACGAGAAGCGCTACGAAGACGTCCGCGACGTGCTCGACGCCGGCATCGACGTGTACTCCACCGTCAACGTCCAGCACCTCGAGAGCCTCAACGACCAGGTCACCTCGCTCACCGGCGTGCGCGTGCGCGAGACGATCCCCGACGCCGTGCTCTCCGCCGCCGACGAGGCCGTGCTCGTCGACCTCACGCCCGAGGCGCTGATCGCGCGTCTGCGCGCCGGCAAGATCTACCCGCCCGAGCGCGTGCCCGCGGCGCTCTCGAACTTTTTCAAGATCGAGAACCTTGCCGCCCTGCGCGAGACCGCACTGCGCCAGGTCGCCGAGGGTGTGGAATTGGGCCGCGTACGCGGTGCTCCGGCGGTGCGTCGCGAGGACCGGCTCGTCACGCACGCCGCGCCACAGGCGATCTCCGAGCGGTTGCTCGCGCTGATCACGCCGACCCCCCGCTCGCAGCGCGTCGTGCGCCGCGCCTGGCGCTCGGCGCAGCGCCTCGGCGCCGAGCTTGACCTGCTCGTCGTGCGTCCCCCCGGCGGCGGCGCCGAAGGACGCGCCGGCCAGGAAGAGCGTGAGCAGATCGAGGCGCTGCGCCGCCTGGCCTCCGTGCTCGGCGCGCACCTGCTGATCGAAGAGGGCGACGACGTTGCCGAGGTCGCGATCCACGTCGCCCGCGAGCGCGGCACCACCTACCTGCTGATGGGCACCCCCAAGCCGCGCAACGCCTGGCGGCGCCTCACCCAGCCCGCGCTGCCGTTTCGCCTGCTGCGCGGGCTGCCCGGCGTGGACCTGCGCATCGTCGCCGACCGCACCCTGCGCGCCACCAACGAGCCCGCGGTCGAAAGCGACGAGCTGTGAGGCGTCGACGCGCCACTACGCGGACCGGGACCGGGACCGGGAGCGGGAGCGGGAGCGGGGCGGGGTGGCGACCACTTCTATTTTTGCGCTGCCATTCGCGCCCCCGCGCGCGCGGGCTTAAGACCAAACCTACGCGCGCGCGGGCGCGAATGGCAGCCGAAAGTGGCACGGGACATACCGCGATGCGGCGAAGGCAGCGCCAGCCGGGGGAGCTTCGGTGAGTGCGCTCGCCGACGTGCTCGTCGTGCTCGCGCTCGCCGCCGGCTTCGCCGTCGCGCTCCTGCTCGAACGCGCCCGCCGTCACCGTGCCCTGCAGAGCGGCGTGCGTGTGCGCCGGATCGCGTTCCCGTTCACCGGCGAAGCGCTCTCCGAGCCCGCGCTCGCCGCGGCGCTGCGCCTCGCGCGGGTCGAGGGAGCCACGCTGATGCCGGTCTACCTCGCGCTCGTCCCCCTGCGACTGGCCGTGGACGTCCCCATGCGCGACGAGTCCGACCTGGCGCTCAGCCTGCTGGAGGCGATCGAGCAGCGCGCCGCGCGCGCGCACGTGTCCGTCGACGCGCGTATCGAGCGCGGCCGCACCGTCCGCCACGCGATGCGCGAACTGCTCGCTCACGAGCGCTTCGAGCGCGTCGTACTCGCCGCGGGCAGCGGCTCCGGCGACGACGGGTTCGCGCCCGAGGACGTCGCCTGGATGCTCGCCCACGTACCCGCCGAGCTGATCGCGCTGCGTCCCGTCCGGACCCCCGTGCAAACTGACTTGCACGCCACGCGCGACGGGCCCGCGATCGGCGGGTCCGCGCAACCTTAGTGTGGCTGGCCTGTTGCGATGAGCATGTCTCCATCCCTCTCCCGCCGCTTCTGCGCCGCCATCATCGCCGCTCGCTCCGCAACCGCTCCCGTCGGCGCCGCGGTCCTCGTCCTCGTGCTGTCCCTGGGCTTGGTCGCCTTCGCGACCGCCACCACCACCGCTGCGCACGGCAGCGCCTCGCGCAAGGCCGCCCGCGGCCCCTCCTACGCGACGGGCATCGGCGACGAGCAGGACGAGATGTTCTCCAACGGGCTGTATCTCCAGCTGCCGACAACGATCGTGCGCTACATCGTTCCCTACGATGCCGCCGTGCGGCCCCGCTCGCTGAAATGGGCGCGCGAATGGATCAGCGAGGCCAAAACCGACCACCGGCGCGTGCTGGTGGCCTTCTACCACTCCGAGCAGACGCCGCGCAGCATGCCGAGCGTCGCCACCTACAAGAAGGATGTCGCGAAGTTCATCAAGGACTTTCCGCAGGTGCGTGAATACCAGGCGTGGGATGAGGCCAACCGCGGCTATGTCAGCGATGGCAGCGCGTCGTTCGCGAGCCCCTCGGCGGTGCAGACTGCCGAGTACTACCAGGCGCTCAAGCGCGACTGCACTCCCTGTACGGTGGTTGGCCTGGATGTGCTCGACAACGAAGCGATCGGCGGGACACTCGCCTACGTCGCGGAATTCAAGCAGGAGATTTACCGCTTGAAAACGATGATGCCGACGATTTGGGGGCTGCACAACTACTCCGATCTCAACCATTTCCAGAGCTGGCGCACACGCGACTTGGTCAAGGCGATGGGCGGCCAGGTGTGGCTCACCGAGACCGGCGGCGTGGTGAAATTCGGCAACGCCTTCCCCAACAAGCACGGCTCCGGGATCAAGCGGGCGGCGAAGGTCTTGAAATATATGTTCGGCGTCGCCGCCGCAGTGCCGCAGATCAAGCGCCTCTACATCTACGACTGGACCGGCGGCACCGCCTCCACGCGCTTTGACGCCGGTCTGATGAACGCCCACGACAAGCCCCGCGAAGGCTACGTCGTGGTCTGCCGTCAGCTGCACGCCGCGCACTGCAACGTGCGTACTGTCAGCAACTGAGGGCGCTGGCTGTCGTCAGCTGGTCCGGGCCGGCGGCGGCCGGCCCGGATGCCCTCTGCTGGTCTGGCGCCGGCCCGCCCCGCTCGTGGCGCCACAGCCGCGCCGCCCCGAGCGCGAGCAGGCCCGCGGCGCACGCCAGCGGCACAAGTGTCGCCAGCGGGTAGTCGCCCCAGTAGGCGCCCTTGCGCAGCGCCGTGCGGTCGCCCGAGTGCAGCGTGTCGAGCAGCCCGCGGTGGTCGAGGCCGAGCAGCGTCGGGCCGAGCGCCGCGAACAGGCCCCAGGCGGCGAGCGTCAGCACGCCGGTGGCCAACGCGCGGCGGTCTAGGTGCACGCGCGCGCTGGCCAGCGCCGCGAGGACCACGCCCGCGCCCGCCGCCAGCAGGAAAGGCCAGATCGCGCCCCAGCCGAACCCGAGCCCGAAGGCGCTTGCGATCGTCGGCTGCAGGGAGCCGCGCAGGAGAAACCGCATCCACACGGCGGTCTCCGTTTCGTAGCCCACCAGCGGGTGCGTGATCGTCGCGACGATCGTGCACGTCAGCGAGGCGCCCGCCAACGCGATCGTCGGCCCGGGCCAGCGCTTGAACGCGATCGCCAGCGGCAGCGCCAGGAACGGCAGCATCGTCGCCAAAAAGCGCGGGCCCTCCATCGCGCCGCCGAAAGGCAGGTAGTAGCCCGACGTGTACAGCGCGTAGCACGTGCACACACCCGCGATCACCAGCGCCTCCGCACGCCGTCCGCGGCGGTAGAGCGCGACCGTGCCGAGCACGCCCAGGACGAGCACAGGGGAGAGGGTCAGCAGGCCGCGCGAGTCGCCCAGCAGCGTCGCCAGCACCGCGAGGCTGGGCGTCCCGATCCCGAAAAAACCCTGCTGCTGGCCGGGGAAGTTCGCGTAGGCGACGTGCGTGAGCGAGTGAAAGGCGAAGTGGTTGTAGAGCAGCAGCGGCACAACGCCCACGAGCACGCCGAGCGCGTACGCGCCGCCGCGCCGCGCCACCCACGCCGGCGTGAGCGCGTCGCGGCGCGCGAGCAGGTAGAGACCGAGCACCGCGCCGACGAACGCCAGCGGGTACTCCGAGGCGATCGCGTAGCCGATCGCAACGCCCGCCAAACCCGTGAGCCACGCGCGCGGCGGGCCGTCACGCTCGTGCATCAGCAGCACGAACGCGCCGAAGCCCAGGCACGCGGTGAACACGTGCGAGAACAGCAGCGTGGAGAGCGGCAGCACCATCGTGCCCAGTCCGAGCGTCACCGCCGCCGCCGCGCCGAACCCCGGCTGCAGGCGCTCGGCCGCACGCGCGAGCAGCAGCAGCAGCAGCACGCCGGGCAGCACGTTGCCCCACAGGCCAACGAGATAGATCATCTCGTTCGCACCCCGCTGCGCCGGCGACTGGGCGGCCCATTCTTCGGCCCCGACCGCCTCCAGCGCCGCGTACCACGGCAGCGCAAACAGCGCGAGTCCCGGGGCGCGCACCGAGTACCAGTGGCCGTGGTAGAACGCCTTGTCGCCCGTGTTCGCGGCGAAGCGGTCGATCGTCGTTGTGCCCGCGTACAGCGCGCGCAACAGGTCGTAGTGCGACGTCTGGTTCCACGAGAAGCTTTGCACGAGCGTCGCGTAGGACAGCCCGACCAGCAGCACCGCCGCGAGCGCGAGGCGCGAGCGCGCGGCCCGCCTGCGGAGCGGGGGTGGGGCCGGGGTCGCGGTCGGGGGTCGGACCGGGCTTGCGGCTGGGGTTGTGGCCTGGGCTGAGGCCTGGGATGGGATCGTGCGTTCCGCTACGATCGAGCCAGCATAATGCGAGTCTTGGTGGTCGGCGCCGGAGGTGTGGGCGCGGCGTTCGCGGCGATCGCGCAACGCCGGCCGGCATTCGAACGCGTCGTCCTGGCCGATGTCTCCGCATCTCGCGCCCACAACGTCGTCGCGCATTTCGGCGAAGCCGACCGCTTCGCCGCCGAGCGCGTCGACGCCTCCAGTCGCGAGCAGCTGCTCGAGCTGATCGCCCGCGTCAAACCCGACGCCGTGTTGAACGCGTGCGACCCGCGTTTCAACGAGCCGATCTTCGCCGCCGCGTTCGACGCGCGCGTCGCCTACCTCGACATGGCGATGACGCTCTCGCACCCCCATCCTCAGCGGCCCTACGAGCTGCCCGGCAAGATGCTTGGCGATCTGCAGCTCGCGCGCGGCGAGCAGTGGCAGCAGGCCGGCCTGCTCGCGCTCGTCGGGATCGGCGTCGAGCCCGGGCTGTCGGACATCTTCGCCCGTCACGCCGCCGACGAGCTGTTCTCGCGCGTCGACGAAGTCGGCGTGCGCGACGGCGCCGACCTCGTGATCGAGGGCTACGACTTCGCGCCCACCTTCTCGATTTGGACCACGATCGAGGAGTGCCTGAACCCGCCGCTGATCTGGGAGCGCGAGCGCGGCTTCTATACCACCGCGCCCTTCTCCGAGCCCGAGGTCTTCGAGTTTCCCGAGGGCATCGGCGCGGTCGAGTGCGTCAACGTCGAGCACGAGGAGGTCGTGCTGATTCCCCGCTGGGTGCGCTGCGAGCGCGTCACCTTCAAGTACGGGCTCGGCCGCGACTTCATCGAGGTGCTGCGCACGATCCACCGCCTCGGCCTCGACTCCACCGAGCCGGTCTCCGTGCGCGGGGTGCAGGTCGCCCCGCGCGACGTGCTCGCCGCCACGCTCCCCGACCCCGCGCAGCTCGGCGAGCGCATGACCGGGCGCACCTGCGCCGGCACCTGGGTCACCGGCCTCGGCCGCGACGGCCAACCCCGCTCCACCTACCTCTACCACCTCGTCGACAACGAGCGCACGATGCGCGAGTACGGCAGCCAAGCCGTCGTCTGGCAGACCGCCGTCAACCCCGTCGTCGCGCTCGAACTGCTGGGGGAGGGCACCTGGAAAGGCACCGGCGTGCTCGGCCCCGAGGCGTTCCCGCCCGCGCCGTTCCTGGCACGCCTCGCCGAGTTGGGTGCGCCGCACGGAGTGATGGAGGTCGGGGGAAACGGCAGCTCGGCGGGGTTGGCAGGCACCGCGAGCTAAGCTAAGCGGCAGCCCGGCGGGGTTGAGCAGGCACCGCGAGCTAAAGCGGCAGCCCGGGAAGCTGGGGCTGGCAATATCCTCGGGGCGGTGTGTCCACGAAAGCAGTGCGCCGCGCGCGCGGTCGACAGCGGACGACGGAGCAGGCGATGAGCGATGGCCTTGCGATCGAGGTCCGCGGGATCGTCAAGCGCTTCGGCTCGGTGTGCGCGCTCGACGGCATCGACCTCACCGCGCCGCAGGGACAAGTGCTCGGCCTGCTCGGGCCAAACGGCGCCGGCAAGACCACGCTCGTGCGCGTGCTCGCCACGCTGCTGGAGCCCGACGCCGGCAGCGCGTGCGTGCTCGGGCTCGACGTGCGCCACGACGCCGCCGCGCTGCGCGAGCGCATCGGGCTCGCCGGCCAGTACGCCGCAGTCGACGAAAACCTCACCGGCCTTGAGAACCTGACGATGGTCGGCCGGCTCTACGGCGAGCGCCGCCGCGCCGCACGCGCCCGCGGGCGCGAACTGCTCGAGCGCTTCGAGTTGACCGACGCCGCCAACCGCCCCGCCAAGACCTACTCCGGCGGCATGCGCCGGCGCCTGGACCTCGCCGCCGCGCTCGTCGCGCGCCCGCCGGTACTGTTCCTCGACGAGCCGACCACCGGCCTTGACCCGCGCAGCCGCCTCGGCCTCTGGGCCGTCATCGAAGCGCTCGTCGCCGAAGGCACCACCGCGCTGCTCACCACCCAGTACCTCGACGAGGCCGACCGGCTTGCCGACACGATCGCCGTGATCGACCACGGCCGCCTGATCGCCGAGGGCACCTCCGACCAGCTCAAGGACCGCCTCGGCGGCGAGCGCCTGGAGGTCCGCCTGGACGACGGCGCCGACCCGGCGCTGGCCGTGCGCACACTAGCCGCGATGTCCGACGAGCCCCCCGCCGCGGCGGACGGCGTCGTGCGGCTGGCGTTGCGCGAACGCCGCGGCGCGATCGCCGAGGCCGTGCGCCGGCTCAGCGACGCCGGCATCGGCGTGGATGACCTCGACCTGCGCCGGCCAACGCTCGACGACGTATTCCTGGCGCTGACCGGGCACACCGCCGAGCAGGACGGGGACGACGGCGCCGCCGAGCGGCATGCGTCAGCGCGGGGCGCCACCGCATGAGACGCCTCGTCACCGACACCCTGATCATCGCCGAACGCAACCTCATCCGGCTGCCCCGCGCACCCGAACTGCTGATCGGCTTCACGATCCAGCCGATCATGTTCGTGCTGCTGTTCCGCTACGTCTTCGGCGGCGCGATCCGCACGCCCGGCTACAGCTACGTCGACTTTCTCGTGCCCGGGATCATCGTCCAGAACATCGCCTTCGGCGGTTTCGCGACCGCGCTCGGACTGAACGAGGACGTGCGCAAGGGCCTCATCGACCGCTTCCGCTCGCTGCCGATGTCGCGCGCCGCCGTCCTCGGCGGGCGCACGCTCGCGGACGTCGCCACCAACACCCTCTCGATGACGGTGCTCCTGATCACCGGCATCATCGTCGGCTTCAGCTTTCACACCAGCGTTGGCGACGCATTCGCCGGGATCGCGCTGCTGTTGCTGTTCGGCTACGCCTTTTCGTGGTTCCTCGCCTTCCTCGGCCTGCTTGCCTCCTCGCCCGAATCGGTCAACTCCTTTGGCTTCATCGCGGTGTTCCCGCTGACCTTCATCTCCTCGGCGTTCGTTCCCGTCGCATCGATGCCCGCCGGCCTGCGCGACTTCGCCGAAGTCAACCCCTTCACGGTCATCGTCGACGCCATCCGCCACCTCTGGCTCGGCGCGCCCGCCGGCAGCAGCGTGTGGGGCGCCGCCGTGTGGTCGCTGGCGATCATCGCCGTGTTCGCGCCGCTCGCCGTCGCGCGCTATCGGCGGGCGGCGGGGCGGTAGCTTCCTGACCCGACTTCCCGACCGACGCCACTACGGCCGGTCGCCGAGGACCGCCAGGTCGAGCCGGCGCACGCGCTCGGGGTCGGCGAGGATGTCCAGCTCGACGATCTTGCCGCCTCGGACGCTGACCGCGGCAACCGAGAACGGCTGCCCGTTGCGCATCGACACAAGCCCGGCCGCGCCATTGACGAGCGCGCGCTGCATGGTCAGGTCGACTCGCGACCACATCAGCGCCTGGCCCGCGACCGTCTCGGCGCCCCGCGCATGGTGCGACGGGCCCGCCACGCCGCCGTCGGCTCGCAGCACCACGTCGGGATCGAGCACCGCGACGAGCGCGTCGAAGTCACCTTCGCGCGCGGCCGCCAGGAATGCGTCGACAACCTCCCACTGGGCGCTCAGGTCGGCGTCCAGTGGCGGCGCGCCGCCGCGGACGCGTCGCCGCGCGCGACTCGCGAGCTGGCGTGTCGCCTGCGGCGAGCGCTGCACGATCGTCGCGATCTCCTCGAACGGCACCGCGAACATGTCGTGCAGCACGAACGCCAGCCGCTCCGCGGGACTCAGCGTCTCCAGGACGACCAGCAGCGCCAAGCCCACCGAGTCGGCCAGCAGCGTCTCGTGCTCGGGATCGGTGCCGTCGGCGGGGTCGATGACTGGGTCCGGCACGTACACGTCGAGCGACTGCTCGCGCCGCGTACCCCGCGAGCGCAGCATGTTCAGCGCCACCCGCGCGACAACGGTCGTAAGCCACCCGCCCAGGTTCTCGACCTCGCCGGTGTCGGCGCGGCTGAACCGCAGCCATGCGTCCTGAACAGCGTCTTCGGCCTCGCTCAGCGAGCCGAGCATCCGGTAGGCGACCGCGTGCAAATGCGGCCGGTGCTGCTCGAACTGCTGCGCAAGCCACTCCTGGTGGTCCATAGCCGACGCTCCTCCGTCGTAGTGGGGTCATAACACCAGACCCGCCACGCAACGCAAGTGTGACGCTTGGGCTGGGCGGTGTGACGCCTTGGGCGGGGCATGCGCGGGTGAGCGGCGGTGGCTTGTCACACTGTGTTGCTGCTGGCACCGTCGGCGGCCTGCGATGCGTCAAGCGACGCTCAGCGTGGGCCGTCCCCGTCGAGGTGCCAGTGGCGGCCGACGCTCGCCAGCCAGCCGTCCTCGCCCATGGGGGTCAAATGGAAGCGGCTGACCGTCCGCTGACCACCGACCTGGTCGGTGTAGAGCAGCTCGAGTGAGATCGTCTCGCGCCGGCCGACCGCTTCCACGATCGGTGCGTGGCCGTCGTCGGTCGGGTCGCGCAGCGCGCCCTGCCACAGGCCGACGTCCCCCGCGGCGACGTAGAGGTCGCGTGTCTGCCGGCGAAACCGCTCCTCGGTCGCGTGTTCGACCAGTGATGTCTGCAGACCCACGCCTACGACCCACCCTTGCAGCACGCCAATCCCAGCGCCGACATTGCGCAGGCTCATCGCGAGGTACACAGTGCCGTCGATGTGCTCCGCCACCGCGTGGCCGCCCGACACGCGCACCCAGTGACCGTCGACGAACATGATCTTCTGCAGCGGGTCTTCCAGGCGCGACTGCACGAGCACCGGCCGGCGCTGCTCCTGCAGCGCCAGCTCGGCGACCCGCGCCGAACGGTTGGCCGAGCGTACCGACGCGAACGTTGCGAGGGCCAGCACGAGCGTCCCGGCGGCTGTCGCCAGCGACGCGATCGTCGGCCAGCCAAGGCTCGCCAGCTCGGCGACCGACGGGAGCGCCACGACCGACTCGTTCATTGCGCCTCACAGGCTATGCGAGCCTGTGTGTAGAGCGTAGTTGTGCGGAGTTGAGGCGGGTGTGGTTGTTGTTTGGCTCTGTCGTTCGCGCCCGCGCCCGCGGTCGCATGGGCGCAAAGAGCTTTGGGCCACACCCGGGCGATACCCAGTTGAGCCATCCGGGATGACACCTGCTGCCGGGGATGACGCCCGTCGCCTACCACGCGCGCCGCGCACGCACCAGCTCCAGCGCGTAGCCCGCCAGCGAAATCGGCGACATCAAGAACTGGTAGCAAAAGAAGTAGAACAGCAGTCCCCGCCAGTTCTTGCGCACCCGCAGATCGACGGTGCGGAACACCTCGCGCTGATGCAAGTACATCGTGCCTCCCAGCAGCCCGTTGAGCGGCAGCACCAGCAGCGTCATCGGCCCGACGATCGCGAAGTGTCCGAACGCCGCCAGTACCACCCCCGGGATGAAGACAAGCGTGAAGCACCCGTCGAGGTACGGGAACAGGAAGTTCCCAGCCACTGAATGCGCGTAGAAGTTGCGCTGTTTGATCAGCCCCAATCCGTGGTCGCGCAGCCCCTCGATCATGCCGCGTGCCCACCGCCGCCGCTGGCGCGCGAACGCTCGCCAGCTCGTCGGCGCCTCCGTGAACGCCACCGCCGTTGGCTCGAACACGCTACGCCCGCCCGCCAGCAGCATACGCCACGTCAACACGATGTCCTCGCCGATCCGGTTCGGCCAGCCGCCCGCCAGCTTCAGCGCCGTCGTGTCGTACACGCTGAACGCACCCTGCGCCACCAGCGTGCCCTGCAGCAGCGACTGACCGCGCTTGACCGTCGCGATCCCCAGAAAGTAGTCCCACTCCTGCGCCCGCGTCAGCAGGTTCGCGCGCGAGTTGCGCACCAGCACCGCTCCCGCCACCGCCACCGTGTCCGGCGGCGAGGCCGCCAACCGCGCCACCGCGCGCCGCAGCGAGTAGGGCATCAGCAGCGTGTCCGCGTCGAACGTCACCACCAACGGCGCGTCGACACTCGCCAGCGCCGCGTTCAACGCGTTTGCCTTGCCGCCGTGATCGGCCTCCAGCAGGCGCACCCGCTCGTCGCGCGCCGCGTACTGCGCCACGATTTCGCGCGTGCGATCGCTCGAGCCGTCGTCCGCCACGACAATCTCGAAACCGCCTGCGTAATCGCTGCGCAGCGCGTAGTCAAGCGTCTCGGCGATCGACTCTTGCTCGTTGTACGCCGCCACCAGCAGCGCCACCCGCGGGAAATCGACGTCGAAACGCAACCGCGGCGGACGGTCGAGCAGGATCGATGTCAGCAGCTGGATGTTCAGATAGCCTGGGACAATCGCGATCCCGACGATCACGAGTGTCGCCAGCGGCATCGTGATATCAGCCCCGAGCGAGCGAATCCAGGCACGCGAAAGCCACAACGAAAAGCACATCCACAACACCCCCGCGACCACCGTCAGCGCAACGCGCAGCCGCAGCGGCATATACAGGTCGCGGCTTCCCCACCGCCACCGTCCCGTGTGCTCCGCCCCTGCGCTCGCCGGCGCCGCGTCCTGTTCGATCACAGGCGCCGGCGCGCTCGCCGGCTCGGTGAGCGGTGCTGCAGCGGGCGTTGCCCGAGCTGCAGCGAACGCCGCGGGATGCCTACCAAGGATTCGCATCGAGGGACCGGCCTGCTTCGCCACGGCGCTTATCGGCAACCCATCCTGCTCGCTGAAGGGTGTCCGTGGTACCTCTCGGCGCGTGTCTGGTTGCCGCGAGCGCATGCGCTCGCGGCCGACGCGCCGCATGCGGCGCGTCGCGGGGCCGCGCATGCGCGGCCCCCTGGAGATGCCGCATGCGGCATCTCCCCGGCAGGCGCATGCGCCTGCCGGCCGCTCGGCGCATGCGCCGAGCGGTACATCACTCGCTGCGCGTCTGTTTATTCGGGTGCGACTGCGAGCACGCTGTTGCCCGGAATCGTCAGCTTGATGGCGCCGTGCGCCGCGCTCAGCGAGCCCGCCTGCAGCCCTGCACGTGCGGCCGTCAGCATCTCCGTGTGCACGTTGCCCGTTGCGCGCAACACCACCTTTCGCGGCCGTGCGCTCTCGTTGTCGAGGATCAGCCGTGGCCCCGGTGGCTGTGTTCCTGCGGTGCCCGTCGCCGGCGCCGGCGCGGGTGCCGGCGCCGGCGCGATCGCCGTCGCCACCAGTCCTCGCACGTCCCGCACGCTCTGGATCGACGCGCCCACCGGCAGCCAACGGTTGAGCGCCACCAGCGCGCTCTCCAGCGGCCGTGCGATCACGCTCGCGCCGCGTACCAAAAACGGGTCATACGAGCCGTTGCTGAAGTGAAAACGCACCTCCTCGAAGCCCGTTTTCAGCGCCGCGAGCACGAAGCGCACCGCCCACACCGCCGCTGCCGGCGTGTTCGACACGCCCGTCTCCCCGCCGCACGACGCCGAGTTCGCCTCGCTGATCATCGCCGGCAGCCCCGCCGCGCGCGCATCGTCCACCACCCATGCCAACGTCTGCGGCGCGTTTGCCGCCGCGGGGTTCAACAACCCGCGGATCGTCACCGCGCCCGGACCGTCGCATGCGGTCAACGGGTACAGGTGCACGCCAACCGTCTGCTCGTGCAACCCCGCGATCACCCCCGGCAGCTGCGCGCGCCACAGCTTGGGGATCGCCAGTTCCGGCCCGATCACCGGCACGTTGCCAATTGTCGCGTGTAACGCGTCCGCCAGCTGCAAATACAGATTCGCCGCCTGCGCCGCTTTGTTGGGCAGCGCGCTCGCGAGCGACGCGTAGTTCGGGAACGAGTACAGGTCAGGCTCGTTGCCAAGCGAAAATTCGAGCCCGCTCGTCGCCGCGCTCTGCGCTCCCGCCGCCATCTGCGCCGCCCAGGACGGCGCGCCCTTGCGCAGGTTCAAACCGACACCCAGCGGGTCTGGCGACTCGCTCAGCAGGCAGTGCAGCTGGGTCCAAAACGGTGCCGGCAGCGTGTACAGCGTCGCCGTTTCCCACGACGGCGCCGGGCTCGGCACGACCCCCGGCGGCGCGGTCAGATCCTGGCTGTCGCCCGCGAGTGCGACCGGCGGCGAGCCCAGCTCGCGCAGCTCCGCGACCAGTGCCGGCGGCGGGCACGGACCCGCGCCGAGCATCTGCGCCATCAGCGGATACTCGATCGACAGCCCGACCGGCGCCATCCCCACCCGCACGCTTGCGCCCGCGGTCGGCGGTGGAAACGCGACTTCGGCTGCGCGCCCAGCCGTTTCAGGCTTGGTTGCCGTACCCGGGCCTCCGCGGCTTGTCACCACCTGCCCGCTCGCCACCCGCGCGCCCGGCGTCGCGGCCCACGACGTGCTCGCGCCGCTCGAACCCGGGCTCCAGAGCGCCGTCCCGGGCGCCACCATGAGCGCCAACGCGATCGCGCGTGTCGAACAACCGACTGTCCGACGCGCCCGGGGGTGCAGCGCCTTGCGAGTCCGACTGTCGATCATCCTCCGTGCGCGACCACCGATCACCCTCCATGCCTGGCCGTGCATCGCTTGAACCTACCACGGGCCCCTGCCGGATTCGCCACAACCGTACTCCGGTGCGTCGACTCCCCGGCTCGCGGCCACGCACACATCATTGCGTCCAACGCCGTCCCGCTCCCGTCAAGCGCCGCCACCGTCCAGTCGATCGCCGGTAGGTGCAGGCCAACGCATCACGCCAGCGCCAGCTCGGCGTCCTGCTGGCGCCGATCTTCGCCTGCCTGCTCACGCTGCCCGCTGCGGGCAGCGCGTACGCTGCACCGGCGCGCTCGCCTGCCGCCTCCGTGCGGCGTGGCCGTTCCGCGACGGCTCACACGGCACGCAAGCCGGCCGTCGCGTCGGTCAAGCTGACCGCCGCGGACTGGGACCCCGCTGCGCAGCGCCTCGTCGTCAGCGACGGCGTCATGGTCGACGAGGGCGCCGCCGGCTTCGGTGGCGCGGGCACTGTGAGCGGTACGAGCGACGGCGCCGCGCTCGCTGCGCTCGCCACCCGGCTCGCAAGCCCTCCTGTCGCGGAAGCCGCCGGCACACCCGCCGGGGGATCGGGCGGCGTGCCGGTCGCCGGGGGGTCGGGTGGCGTGCCGGTCGCGGGGCGAGGCGAAACGCCTGCCGCCGGGTCGGGCGAAACGTCTGTCGCGGGGTCGGGCGATACGCCTGCTGGGGGGTCCGGCGAAACACCTGCCGGCGGGTCCGGCGAAGCGCCCTCCGCGGGATCCGGCGGCGTGCCCGGCGCGGAAGCCGGCGATACGCCCGCCGGGACCCCGGCCGTCAAACCCGTCGCGGTCTCCGGAAACACCCCGCTCCCGGTCGTCGGCTTCGACGCCCTGCTCGTGGACCAGCTCGGCCTCGGTGCGGTCGCCGCACACGTCGAGCAAGTCACTGCCACCGCCGGCCTGCGCCCGCCGAGCTACTTCGGCAGCGAGGTCGTCGCCCGCTACCTCGGTCTGCGCTACGAGCACCCCACCGGCAGCCAAGCGCTCGACCTCTACCCGTGGAACCCGATCACGCGCGCCGAAGCCGCCTACTCCTTCGCGGCCGCCCTCCAAACCAGCGCCTGGGCGCTCGCCGGCGCGCGCGAAACGCTCGACGCCTTCACGCTCCCGCACTACACGCCAGCTCAGCTCGAGGTGCTGCGGATCGCCGTCTCCAAGATCGGCATGCCCTACGTCTGGGGCGGCACCACCGACAAGACCGCCGACGGCCTCGAACACGGCGGCTATGACTGCTCGGGCTTCGTCTGGCGCGTCTACAAGGTCTCGGGGCTGCCCTGGGGCCGCCAGATCCTCGGCCGCACCGCCGCTCAACAAGCCGGCGAAATACCCAAGCGCGCGCGCATCCACCTCACCGAAGTGCAGCCCGGCGACCTCCTGTTCTTCGGCTCCGCGCACTTCGACTCCACCGCCACCGAGGCCAACGTCATCCACGAGGCGATCGCGCTGAGTCCCACATGGGCGATCCACTCCTCCGCCCAAGGCGTCTACGTGCTCCCGCTCACCTCGGGCTGGCTCGCCGAAAGCTTTACCTGGGCTCGCCGCGTGCTGTAGGGCGACGGGCTCGCGGGTCGGCGGCTGCCTGTGGCGCACGAACAAGAAACACGCTGTGTGAATCACCCTGCAAACGGCCGATTTCCTGCTTTATTGGAATTGCATCGATGCTGCAACGCCCTGGCCGAATCGGGTCGACACGGAGGAGGGGCGCCATGCCATACATCTACTGCGACACCTGCGGCGCCGGTTGTTACAACAACGTGCTCAGCTGCCCCGCCTGCGGTGCGCGTGTACGGGCGGCCGGTGTGCGCGGGCTCACCGTGACTCGTCGCGCTTGGCGGCGCCCGTGCCTGCCGCTGGAGAACGTCGAGGACGAGGTGCGCGAGGTGCTGTACGGCTGGCACTCCGGCTGCGTCGAGCGCCGCAGCGACGAATCTGCATAACAGTCCGCGGGTCAGTCGAGCGCACGCCGCTGGCGACGCGGGCCCAAACCTCCGTCAGAATCCCGACTGCGCGCGCAGCGTGCCCGCGCGGCTGCTGCGCGTTGCGTATTGCGCTCCACGCCTCCAACCCGACAGGAGACCGCCCATGACCCAAGCAAGCTGGGACGCCGTCGATGCCTACGTCAACGAGCAGCTCGTCCGCGAGGACCCCGCGCTGCAGGCTGCCCATGACGCGAGCGTCGCCGCCGGGTTGCCGCCGATCGCGCTCACGCCGCCACTGGCCAAGATGCTCTATCTCATCGCCCGCGCCCACGGCGCCCGTCGCATCCTCGAGCTGGGCACGCTTGGCGGCTACAGCACGATCTGGCTCGCCCGTGCCCTACCCGCCGACGGTCACCTCATCACCCTCGAGCTGCGCGCCGACTACGCCGCGCTGGCGGCCACGAACACCACCCAGGCCGGCGTAGCCGGCCTCATCGATATCAAAGTCGGTCCCGCGCTGGACAGCATGCGCGAGCTGATCGCCGCCGCCGCTCCGCCCTTCGACCTGATCTTCATCGACGCCGACAAGGAAGGCACGCCCGACTACTTCGAGCACGCCCTACGCCTCTCACGTCCCGGCACCCTGATCGTGACCGACAACGTCGTCCGCGCCGGCGCGCTCGCCGACCCCGCCACCGACGACCCCCGTGCGCTCGGCATGCGCCGCTTTCACGAGCTGCTCGCCGCCGAGCCCCGCGTGGTCGCCACCACCGTCCAGACGGTCGGCGCCAAGGGCTACGACGGCTTCACGCTCGCGCTCGTCGAGCGTTGACGTCGAGCGTTGGCGTCAGGCGTTGCGTCGGTATCGGCGGCTATCGGCGGTGGCTCTAGCGTTTGCGTTGGCGGTGCCAGCAGCTCGGGCGTCGACGTCCTCGGCACAGCGTTCGCGCGCATCCGATCGCGCGCCACATGATTAGATATCCGCGATGGCACCACTCCGACAGGCCGGCTCGCGGCTCGTGCGCGAGATCGTCCCGCGCGTGGCCGATCAAGCGTTTTCGCTGCGCACCCTCGCACAGGCCGGACTCGTCAGCTTCGACCGTCCCGACCGCGGCCTGCGCGCGCTGATCGAGCTGCACCGCTGGGGCGCCACTCCCGGCGCGGGCTATGTCGTTCAGTCTGCACGCACGCCCGCCCGCGTCGCGATCGAAGACGACCTCGGCTCGCTCACGTTCGCCGAAGTGGAGCACCGCACGAACGCCCTCGCGCGCGGCCTGCGTGCCGCCGGCGTGGGGGAGGGCGACGGCGTCGCGATCCTCTGTCGCAACCACCGCGGCTTCATCGAGGCCACCGTCGCCGCCTCCAAGCTCGGCGCCAACGCAGTCTGCATGAACACCGGTTTCGCCGGTCCCCAAATCGCCGAGGTCTGCGCTCGCGAGGGTCTCTCCACGCTCGTCTACGACGAAGAGTTCGCCACCGCGCTTGGCGCGGCCGCCGACACGATGCGCTGCTTCGTCGCCTGGCACGACGGCCGCCGCGGCGGCGCAGGCGCAGCCTCCGGACCGTCGGCAGCGAGCGGGAACGGACCGTCTGGAACGAGCGGGAACGGACCGTCGGCAGCGAACGGGAGTCCAGGCGCGACGACGGGCGTGTCCGGAACGAACGGGGGGGTAGGTGCGGCGGCCGGCGCCGCGCAAACGAACGGCGGGGCCGACGCGCTCGCCCATCCCACGCTCGACGAGCTGGTCGCCCGCTACTCGGGCGCGAGCCTCAAGCCGCCGGGCGTCTCCGGGCGGATCATCATTCTCACATCCGGCACCACCGGCCTGCCCAAGGGCGCCGCCCGCGAGCTGCCCGACTCGATCACGACGTTCGCACCGATCTTCGCCAAGCTGCCCCTGCGTGCCCGCCGCACCACGCTGATCGCCGCCCCGCTCTTTCACACCTGGGGCTTCGGCCACTTCGCCTGGGGGCTCACACTCAGCTCGACGATCGTCCTGCAGCGCCGCTTCGACCCCGAGCAGACGCTCGCCGCAATCCAGCGCCACCGCGTCGACACGCTCGTCGTGGTCCCCGTCATGCTCCAGCGCATCCTCGACCTCGGCGGGGAGACGATCGCCCGCTACGACACCAGCAGTCTGCGCGTGATCGCCGCCAGCGGCTCCGCGCTCCCCGGCGAGCTGGCGTTGCGCGCCGCCGGCGCCTTCGGCGAAGTGCTCTACAACCTCTACGGCTCCACCGAGGTGGCCTGGGCTTCGATCGCCAGCCCCGCCGAGCTACGCGCTGCTCCCGGTACCGCCGGCACGCCGCCGCGCGGCACGATCGTGCGCATCTACGACGCCGACGGCCACCCCGTCCCACGAGGGCAGACCGGACGCATCTTCGTCGGCAACGGGCTGATGTTCGACGGCTACACCACCGGCGGCACCAAGGCCTCGATCGACGGCCTCATGAGCACCGGCGACCTGGGCTACTTCGACCCCGCCGGGCGTCTCTTCGTCGCCGGCCGCGACGACGAGATGATCGTCTCCGGCGGCGAGAACGTCTTCCCCCGCGAGGTCGAGGACGTGCTCGCCGACCACCCCGCCGTCGAGGAGGTCGCCATCATCGGCGTGCCCGACGAGCAGTTCGGCCAGCGCCTGCGCGCATTCGTCGTGTTGCGCGCGCATGCGCACGCCACCGAGGAGGAGCTGCAGGAGCACGTCCGCGACAACCTCGCCCGCTTCAAGGTTCCCCGCGAGATCGTCTTCGTCGACGAACTGCCCCGCAACGCCGCCGGCAAGGTGCTCAAGACCGAGCTGCGTGCGCGCGAAGTGTCCTCCTCGCGGTAGAGCGCGGCGCGTCCGGGGCGCGGTGCGGCCACCGGGTGCTGGTGAGGTGTTTTGTGATGGGCGTATCGTGCGTGCGCGTGCGCGACACGCGCGCGCGCGTGAGGCGGCACTCAGCTCACACGGGTGCGGGTGAGGTGGCTTGGCGGAGAGGCGGCTCGGAGGGTGGTTGTGAGTTGTTTCGCGATGGGCGAATCGCGTGTGCGTGTGCGCGCGCACGCACACGAGCGAGGGTGATGGCCTGCTCAAGTTGCGGCTGCTCGGGTCGCGGCTGCGCAGGTCGCGGCTGCGCAGGTCGCGGCCTGCTCAGGTTTCGATCGTGACCAGCGTGCCAATCGGCGTGTATTTCCAGATCTCAGCCGCCGCTTCCAGCGGCAGCTCCACACAGCCCAGGCTCTGCGGCGTGCCGAACGACGCGCGATCGAAATTGTGCAGGGCGTCGCCGCCATTGAAGTAGCTGATCCACTTGATCCCCGGGTCTTCGTAGTGCGACCCGTCCGGGTTCGTGCCGCTCATCGTGCCTTCCGGGATGTGCTCGAACACTGCGAACGTCCCCAGTTCCGTTTCCGCTCCCGCGATCCCCGTGTTCGCCGCTGAGCTGATCACCGTGCGTCCCGCGCTCCACAGCGTCGCCACCTCCGGGACTTCGCGATGCACATACACGTAGCTGTAGCCTTCCTGCAACTTCTTGTCCGCGATCGCGTCTTCCAGCAGCTTTCGCCACACCGTCGCGCCTGCGATCCCGTCGACGGTCAGTTCGTTTTCGTTCTCGAACTTCATCACCGCCCCCTTGATCATCTCGCCCGCCACACCCGGCGCCCACATCGCCACCAGCTGGCGAGGCGTGTTCGGGTAGCGCCAGCCAAAGCTGCCACCCGGCGGTTCGACCGCCGCGCGCGCCTGTGCGCTCGGGGTGCGCGCCACTTCCGCTCCCGCCGCCGCGTGCCAGTCCACCGGCAGATAGCCCGCCTGCGCAAGCAACTGCTGCAAACGCAGCGTCGAGCCGTCCGGCACCGTCCATTCCACCGCGCTCGTCGTGCTCAGGCTGCCCTGCGCGCCCGTCACCGCGACCGGGTGCGGCAGCTGCACGCGCAGCTGGCTACCCAGCGGCGCACCAAAGCCCGACGGCGTGAACGCGAGCGTATGGCTATTCGTTTCATGCCACCGCCCCGGCGTCGCCGGAGAGATCTGCGGATGTGCTCCGCCGAGCACTTCGCTGACCGGCTTGGAAAAAGTCAGGTACACGGTGCTCGAGGGCGCCACCCGCGTACCCGTCGCCGGGATCGTCGCCATCACCGGGTTGCGCGACGGCGGGAACCAGCTCACCTGCGCGGGCGTGCCCACACGCTCCCACGGGCGCGCCGCCGCTGCGATCGCGATCGCGCCCGTCGGTGGCTGCGCGCCCAGCGACACCGAGTCGCGCGCGGTGGCGAGCGTGCGGTGGGTGAGTCCCGTCGAGCTGCCATACGCCACCGCGCTCACCGGCGCGTCGAAGCTCACCCGCACCGCCGTGCCGGGAGCCACCGTCAGCCACTGCGCCCTCACTTGCGCCACCGGCGCGTGCAGCGTCAGCTGCTCGTGGCGTTCGGACCCGAGCGCCCACGCCAGCAACCCCGGCCGGCGCACGTCCACGTCCACCGTCACCTGCTCTCCCGGCGTCAGCCGCCGCAACGGCGTCAGACGGCCATCTTCCACCGCGAGCGGAATCCCCCGCCCATGCGGGCCAAACGCCTGCACGTGCTCGAGCTTTCCCCCGAGCGGCTGCACGCTGACCTGCGCGAGCGCCGTCGCGTCGCCCGCCAGCGTCACCCCCGACAGCTCGTGCACCGCGACCACCACTCCGAACACCACCGCCACAACGGCAGCGCCCACGATCAACAGCGTGCGACTCCGACCGTGTCCGTACGACAGGGTCTCGTGGTGAGTCGACCTGATCGCCACGTCGAAATCATAGAACTTCGCGCCGCCCGCAAGGTAGAGTCTCTGTTATGACGCTCGTCCTCATCACCGGCGCCACGCGCGGCATCGGCGCCGCTGCGGCAGTCGCGCTCGCGCGAGAAGGCGTCGACGTCGCGCTCGTCGGCCGCGACCCACAACGCGTGCAGGCGGTCGCCGCCCAGGCCCGTGCCGCCGCGCCACGAGCATCCGGCGGCGGTACGGCAGGTGCGCAAGAAGCCGCCGGCCGCGGCATGGCAGAGGCGCAAGCTGTCGGCAACGGCTCGCAAGCCACCGGCAGCGGCGTCGTCGTTTACGAGCACGTCGCCGACCTCACCCTGATGTCCGACGTACGCCGGCTCGCCGCCGAGGTCCGCGAGTGCCACCCGCGCATCGACGTGCTCGCCAACAACGCCGGCGCGCTGTTCGCTGCGCGTCGCGACACCGCCGAAGGTTTGGAGCGCACCTTCGCGCTCAACCACCTCGCCCCCTTCCTGCTCACCAACCTCCTGCGCGACCGCCTCGCCGGCGGGCGCGTCGTCACGACCGCCTCCGACGCCCACAAGTCGGGGCGCCTGGACCTCGACGATCTGCAATCAACGAACTCCTACTCCGCGATGCGCGTCTACGGCACGACCAAGCTCTGCAACATCCTCTTCACGCGCGAGCTTGCCCGTCGCGCACCCGAGCTGCACGCCAACTGCTTTCACCCCGGCGTCGTCCGCACCGGCTTCGGCAAGAACGAGCGTGGCATCTGGAAGATCCTCACCACCGTTGCCGGCCCCTTCTTCCGCTCGCCCGCCCGCGGCGCGCGCTCGCTCACATGGCTCGCGCTGTCCGACGAAGCCGCACCGCTCACCGGCGAGTACATCGAAGACGAGCGCGTCGCCCAGCCCAGCGCTGCCGCCCGCGACGACACGCTCGCCGCCGAGCTGTGGCAGCGCAGCGCAGCGCTGGCCGGGCTCAAGGCGGACGCGCCCGTTTGACAGGGCGGCCGGCGCGCGGCCCGGCGCCGGCGCGGGGCATGGATGCCCTGCGGGGCCCACGCCTTGCCAAAATGGCTTACACACGCGGACGATCTCCAACCCAGCCCGCCTCTCCCACCCGCCGCCCGGGCCCCACGTCTGCGCCCCAGCCCGGGCGCCTCTACGGCGCGGCCAGCTGCGCTTGCACGAACTCCTCCGCCTCGCGTCCGCCGAGGAACGGCGCCAGGCAGATATACGTCATCTCCGGCCGCAACTCCGTCAGCATCTCCGCGCGCCCGCGGCGAATCTCGCAGTACACCGTCTGGAACACCAGCGCCGCGATCGCCTCCAGCGCCGTTGCCGACGGCGCTTGCCGCTCGGGTCCGACCAGCTGCAGCCCTTCCTGCAGGAAGATCGTGTACGCCGAACGCAAATCTTCAAAGCGCCTCACCGCTTCCGGGCTGATCGTGTTCGCCTCCAGGAACGCGAACCGCGCCAACTGCGTATTCGTCGCCAGGAACCCCGCAAACGCCCCACTCGCCTCCCACACCCGCTCCGGCCACGACGACGCGCTGAAGAACGCCGTTGCCGTCGCCGCGATCGACTTCTGAAAGCCGAATTCGAGCGTTGCGTGAAACGCGTCCCGCTTGTCGCGAAAATGCCTGTAGAAGACCCGCCGGTCGACCCGTGCCGCCGCTGCGATGTCCGCCACCGTGCACGCTGCGCAGCCCTTCTCGCACGCGACCGCCGCGCACGCGAACAGCATCCGCTCCCTGTGATTGTGGCCCACCTCCTCGGCACTGTGCGCCGTCCGTCCGGCCGGCAGCGGCGGCGGCGGGTACAACGGGCTGTCCGAGACGAACCGTGACCGCGCCACCTCGGGCGGCGCCGCCTGACTGCGCCACAGCAGCGGCCGGTCCTCGTCATCCGCGCGGTCGTAACTCGCCAGCCAGCGCTCGATCTCGTCCACGACGTGCCCGAGTTCGCGCTCGCCTCTGCGCAGCCGCAGCGCCACCAACATGTACACCGCTCCCACCGCTCCCCGCACGAACAACCCCGACGCCAACACATCCCATCGCGCCGCTCCCCCCGTGTGTCTCACGGCCTGTGCCACCGCTGCGATCGTCGCGTCGTGCGCGTCGAGTGCCGCCCCGCCCGCCGCCACCGGCTCGTGCAGCAAAAAACACGCCACGCGCGGCCGCGCCCGTGCGAACTCGACGATCGCGCCGAGCGCCGCCAGCAGCGCCCCGGCCGGACTTGCCCCTTCCGTCGCCGCCTCCACGCCCGCCAACATCTCCGCCGCCAACTCGCTCTGCACAGCCAAGAAGCACGTCTGCCGATCCTCGAAATACTCGTAGAACGTCGGTCTTGACACACCAGCGTGCGCGATCACCCGTGCCACCGTCGCCGCTGCGCAGCCCTCCTGCACCGACACGTCGCGCATCGACTCCACCAACCTTGCTCTCTGTGTCCGTTTGCGCTCGCTTTGCAACACCACCACCGTTTATACACACTTCGGCCACCAGCCTTGACAGGCTCCCAGCCAACTGATTGGATCGATCCCCGCGCCCACGTAGGAAGCCGTATCTGGCGGCCCCACGTCGGTGCGAGACCGGTGCCGAAGCGTTCCAGGCAGGGGAGCGTGTCATGGCGCCGAGTGAGACGCAGCACCAGCGACGCCGGGGCTCGCGCCGAGATCGCGCCCCGGCGTCGCGCCTTTAGTGCGTTCATGGGGCCGCCGCCGACGAGGCGCCCGCTGCGGCTTGGTCGCGAGACCGGTGCCTACTGCGGGCTCGCACACGCGACCAGTGCCACGCATGAGACCGGTGCAACGAGGCCGGTGCCAAGGCAGCGTCTGCTGCGAAGGCACCCGTCTGCTGCGGCTCGTGCACAAGACCGGTGCCGAAGCGCTCGCCTGCTGCGCGAACGCTCCGGCACCGAATGAGACTGGCTCAATTTTACCAACCAACATCGTCTTGTAAAGGCGATGTGTGCCTTCCGCTCCTATTTGCGACGATTCGTCGACCACTTGGCTCGCTGGTGGGACGTGCAGGCCACCCTGGTGGGGCATACAGGCGCCGGGGTGGGGACGTGGGTCACCGGGGGTGGGGTCTGTGCAGGCCGGACGGCGAGCGTGAAGGCCACGGTGGTGGGATGTAAGAGACCGTCGACGGGTCTGTGCAGGTCATTGGCGATCGGATGTGCAGGCCGCCCGGGTGGTGTTGTGCAGGCCGCCCCGGTGGTGTTGTGCAGGCCGCCCGGGTGGTGTTGTGCAGGCCGCCCCGGTGGTGTTGTGCAGGCCGCCCGGGTGGTGTGTTTAGGCGGCGGCGCCATTCGCGCGCGCGAATGGCGGTCGGGAATGAACGCATCCCGCCGGCTATCTTGTCGGCCGATGCCCGCGCTCGAGGACCTCCGCACCCGACTCGCCGAACTGGTCGACCTCGGCGCGATCGAGATGCTGCTCAGCTGGGACCAGCTCGTGATGATGCCCGCCGACAGCGCCCCCACGCGCGCCGACCAGGCTGCCACGCTCGCCCGCCTCACCCACACGCTCGCCACCGCCCCCGAGATCGGGCGCTGGCTCGACGAGCTGGAACAGGGGCGACGCGAGCAAGGCTCCGCGCCGGGGGACGACATCGACCGCGACATCGTGCGCCTCGCGCGGCGCGACTACGAGCGCGCACGGCGCGTACCCGAGGATCTCGCTGCGGCGATCTCCCGTGCGAGCGCCACCGCGCAGGAGAGCTGGCAGCGGGCGCGCGCCGACGACGACTTCGCCGCCTTCGCCCCCGCCCTCGAACGCAACGTCGCGCTCGCGCGCGAGCGCGCCGCCTGCCTGGTCGAAGGGGATCAAACCCCGTACGAGGCGTTGCTCGGCGACTACGACCACGGGCTGCGCGTCGCCGACCTGCGCCGGGTCTTCGACGCGCTCGCCGCCGCTCTGCCGCCGCTCGCCGCCGACGCCGGCGTCCACTCGCCGCCGCGCACGCTTGCCGTGCCTGTCGACGCGCAGCGCGCCGCCGTCGCCGACGTGCTGCGCCGGCTCGGCGTCGATGACGCCAGCTGGCGCGTCGACGTCTCCGCCCACCCCTTCACCGCCTGGATGGGCCCGCGCGACACCCGCGTCACTACCCGCTACAGCGACGGCGAGGTCGAGGCGCTGCTCAGCTCGCTGCACGAGTACGGCCACGCCCTCTACGAGCGCCAAGTCGACCCTGCCCTCGCGCGCACCAACCTCGGGCACGGCACGTCAATGTCGATCCACGAGTCCCAAAGCAAGCTCTGGGAGAACCACGTCGCCCGCCACCCCGCCTTCGCCCACATACTCGCCAGTGCCCTCGCCGCCGGCGGCTTCGCCGTCGAGCCAGCCGACCTGCACGCCACGCTCGTCGGCGTCCAGCCCGGCCCGATCCGCGTCTCCGCCGACCCCCTCACCTACCCGCTGCACATCGTCCTGCGCTTCGACCTCGAGCTGGCCCTGATCGACGGCAACCTTGCCGTCGCCGACCTCCCCGGCGCCTGGCGCGAAGGCATGCAGCGGCTGCTCGGCGTCGCCGTGCCCTCCGATGCGCTCGGCTGCCTGCAAGACGTGCACTGGAGCGCCGGCAGCTTCGGCTACTTCCCCAGCTACGCCCTCGGCTGTCTCATCGCCGCCCAGCTCTGGGAGGCCCTCGAGGCGGAGCTGGGACCGCGCGACACCGACCTGTGCGCCGGCGACGTCGGCGCGATCCAACGCTGGCTCGCCACGCACGTACACCGCCACGGCCGCCGTCTCGACACCGTGGCGCTCGTCGAACGCGCCACCGGTCGTCCCCTGGAGATCGAGCCCTTCCTGCGCCACGTCGCGCCGCTCGCCGGGCGTTGAACGGCGCCGGCCGGGGGGTGCGTCAGCTCGCGAGCGACACCGCTGCGGGCGCCAGCTCCATGGCCCCCACCGCCTCGGGCGGCGCCGGGTCCGGCACTGGCGAGGGCGGCGCGGCGTTCGACTCCGACGTGGGCGCCGGCACGAGCGGCGCGGCGTCCGGCTCCTTCGCGGGCGCCGACTCGGGCGCGGCGACCACGCGGTTGCGCCCAGCACGCTTGGCCTGGTACAGCGCGCAGTCGGCCGCCTTGAACAGCGTCTCGTAGACGACCGCCTCGCCACAGCCCGCGCTCAGGCCGAGTGAGATCGTCACCGCGATGCCCGTCGGGTTGGCGTCCTGCACGGCGGCGCGCAACCGCTCGGCGATCTCGCTCCCTTCGTGCTGCGCGACGCCCGGCAGCACGATCAGGAACTCCTCGCCGCCCAGACGGTAGACAAGCTCGAACGAGCGCAGCCGCTTGCGCAGCTCGTAGGCGATGTCGCGCAGCACCGCGTCCCCGCGGTCGTGGCCGTAGCGGTCGTTGACCGACTTGAAACTGTCCACATCGCACAGCACCACGCAGATCGGCTGGCGGGTCAGGCGTGCCTGCTGAGACAGCTCGACGAAGCGCGGCGCCAGCGCGTGCCGGTTCAGCAGCCCCGTCAGCGGGTCGAGGATCGCCTCGTCACGATGGTGCAGCTCTGCTGCCTGCAGCGCCCACACGATCGACACCACCCCCGCCAGCAGCGCCAGCGTGGCGATCACCGGGACCGGGTCGGCGATCGTTGCGCCCGGGTCGACGCCGAGCGTGACGAGCAGAATCAGAAACACCGTCAGCACGAGACCGACGACCACGACCCGCGGGCGAAAGCGTGCCGCCACCATCGCCGGCGGCAGCACCAGCCACGGCAGCGCCGGGCTGTGCGGGCCGCCGCTGAGCACGACGCCCCCGCCCAGCAGCACGAGCGTGATCACGATCGCCGTCACGCTCACGCGCTCGGGATGCGCGCTCGTGCGCAAACGCCGGTCGACGTTGAGGAAGTTCAGTGCCGACAGCGCGAACAGCGCCAACGTCCACCAGCCGATCCACGGCGCCGCGATCACCAGCGCCCCGCCGACGGCCCCCGAGCCGATCAGACGGATCATGCGCACGCGGTCGTTCGCGTCGACGACACGCGTGCGGTCCAGCTCGGTCGGGCATAGCCACGACCCGCCCTCGCTCATCGCGTCCTCCGTGCGCGTCCCTCGCTCATACCCATCCTTCGACCCCGACGCGGGCCGGCTTGAGGCGGCGACACGCAGCACAACAGGTATTTCACGCCGACGACTGTCTGCGCGCCACGCTCCCCGCCGATCGCGTGCCCGATCTGGCCGACATGCCACAATTCAATCTGCTCGGCCACGGTCGCTCCGCTCCCAGCCGGCCGCCGATCGAATGGGCAAACAGCGCCCACGTGCGGACACCCGTCGGTCCGAGGAGCTAACGTCAAAGAATGCGCTCCTCATCTCCGTCCGATCCCGACCCCGGCGCCGAGCGCCCGGGCGACGCCGATCCGGACCTTGACGCCGAGGCGGAGGCCGACCACAACCCGCCGGCGCTCGAACTTGTCTTCAACGACGACGAGTTCGGCTACGCGCTGGACCCCGCCGTCGAAATGCAGCGCCTCGCGAGCTACGACGTGCTGCGCATTCGCGCCAACAACCCCGGGCCGCTCACGCTCTCGGGGACGAACACCTGGATCGTCGACCGCGATCCCGCCTACGTGGTCGACCCCGGCCCCGACCTGGAGAGCCATCTGCGCGCAGTCGTCGAAGCCGTCGACGCACGCGGCGGACTGGGCGGCATCGCGCTGACCCATCACCATCCCGACCACACCGAGTCGCTTGCCGCACTACGCGCGCTGCGGCCCGCGCCGCTGGCGGCGCGCGCCGGCGAGGGCGTCGACGTCGAGCTCGCCGACGGTGTGCAGTTCGGGCCAATGCTCGCCGTACCCACCCCCGGGCACACCCCCGAACACTTCGCGCTCGTGGCCGAGCACGTGTGCTTCACCGGCGATGCCGTGCTCGGCGAGGGCAGCGTCTTCGTCGCGCCCTACCCGGGCGCGATGAGCGGCTATCTGAACGGGCTCGTGCGCCTCTGCACGCTCGACCTCGACGTACTCTGCCCCGGCCACGGGCCCGCCGTGTGGGAGCCGCTGGCAAAGCTCGAGGACAGCCTCGGGCATCGCTACGACCGCGAGCACAAGCTGATCATCGCGCTCGCCGAAGGCCGCCGCACGATCGAGGAGCTGCTCGACCGCGCCTGGTCGGATGTCCCGACCGAGCTGCGTCCCGCTGCCGCGATCACGCTCGCTGCGCACCTCGACAAGCTCGACGAAGAGGGCACGCTGCCAGGCGACGTCGAATACCCTCACTGGGATCCCTCGATGTGGGAGGGCGTCTCCTGGGAGGAGCCGCCGCCCGACGAGCGCGTCCTGTAGTGGAGAACCTGGCCGCCGCAGCCGCTCGTGCCGCCGGCCGTGGCCGCCGTCTGTGCGCCGCCGGTATCGCTGCCCATCGCGGCGTTATACCCACCGACGCCTGATCCGACGCCGATGGAAGACTCGCCCTTTCCCCCGATCGCCGACTACGGCTTCCTCTCGGACTGCCACACCGGCGCCCTCGTCGCCTCCGACGGCGCGGTCGAGTGGCTGTGCGTGCCGCACTTCGACTCGCCGAGCGTCTTCGCCGCGATGCTCGACCGCGGCGCCGGGCGCTTCCGCGTCGGGCCCTACGGGCTCTACGTGCCCGCCGGCCGGCGCTACCTGCCCGGCACCAACGTGCTCGAGACCACCTGGATGACCCCACAAGGCTGGATTCGCGTGATCGACGCGCTCACGATCGGCGAATGGCACGAAAACGAGGAGGGCTCCAGCCACACACGGCCCCCCACCGACTACGACGCCGACCATCTGCTCGTGCGCCTGGTCGAGTGCATCCAAGGCCAGGTCCAAGTCGAGATGGTCTGTGAGCCGATGCTCGACTACGGCGCCACGATGGCAAGCTGGCAGGCCGTCGAGGACGAGCCGCGCGCGCTCGAACGCGGTCGACGACCGCACCGTCTGCCGTCTCTTCTCCGACATGCGCATGGGCATCGAGGGCAACCGCGTGCACGCTCGCCACACGATGAGCGAGGGCGAGAAGCGCTTCTGCGCGCTCTCCTGGACAGAGGGTCTTGGCGGGCCGCGCACCATCGAGCAGGCCGAGGCGCACCTCGAGCGCACCAACCACTTTTGGCGCACCTGGCTCGCCGAAGGCAACTACCCCGACCACCCCTGGCGCCTGCACCTGCAGCGCTCCGCGCTCACGCTCAAGGGCCTCACGTTCATGCCCACCGGCGCGCTCGTCGCGGCGGCGACGACCTCGCTGCCCGAGACGCCCCAGGGCGCGCGTAACTGGGACTACCGCTACTGCTGGATGCGCGACGCCACCTTCACCCTCTGGGGGCTGCACGCACTGGGACTCGACTGGGAGGCCGACGACTTCGTGCAATACCTCGCCGACCTCGAGCGCAACGAGGACGGCTCGCTGCAGATCATGTACGGGATCAAGGGCGACAAGGAACTGCCGGAGTCCACGCTCGACCACCTCAAGGGCTATCAGAACGCACGCCCCGTACGCATCGGCAACGGCGCCTACAACCAGCGTCAGAACGACGTTTACGGGGCCGTGCTCGACTCCGTCTACCTGCACTCCAAGGAACGCGACCACATTCCCGAGCGCCTCTGGCCCGTGCTGGTCGACCAGGTCCACGCCGCCGAACGCGTCTGGCGCGAACCCGACCAAGGTATCTGGGAGGCGCGCGGGGAGCCCCGCCACTACGTCTCCTCCAAGCTCATGTGCTGGGTCGCGATGGACCGCGGCGCGCGCCTGGCCGAACGCCGCGGCGAGGACGAGCGGGCCGAACACTGCCAAGCCGTCGCCGACGAGATCTCCGCCGAGATCCTCGACAAGGGCGTCGACAAACGCGGCGTCTTTCGCCAGCACTACGACACCGACGCGCTCGACGCCTCCAACCTGCTGATCCCGCTCGTGCGCTTCCTGCCGCCCACCGACGAGCGCGTCTGCGCGACGGTGCGCGCGATCAAAGACGAGCTAACCGAGAACGGCCTCGTGCTCCGCTACCGCACCGGCGAAACCGACGACGGCCAAAGCGGGGAGGAGGGCACCTTCCTGATCTGCTCCTTCTGGCTCGTCTCCGCGCTCGCCGAGATCGGCGATACCCGCGAGGCCGAGCACCTCTGCGAGCGCCTGCTCACCTACGCCTCCCCGCTACAGCTCTACGCCGAGGAGCTGGAGGCCTCCTCCGGACGCATGCTCGGCAACTTCCCCCAGGCGTTCACCCACCTCGCGCTGATCAACGCCGTCACGCACGTGATCGACGCGCAGCAGGCAAACTGAAAGCGCGTGCGAATCGGGACCGCTCAGTACCCCGGCTCGCCCGGTAGCAGCACGCGCGCGACCTCGCCGTCCACGACGATGCGCGGCTGCACCGGCTCCACCGTGCGCCCGCGCGCGTACGCCAGCAGGTCGGCAGCAGTTGCGAACGCGCCCAACTGCTCGAGGTGCTTGATCGTTGGGAACACGAGCACGATCTCGCCCGCCTCGTGCGCCTCGAGCGCGCCGGCCGGCGTGAACCAGCGGTGCTCGACGCACTCCTCGCCGTCCACCCGCACGTCCTGACCGGCGGGCAGCGTCGCCAGGAAGAAGTGTGTGTCGAAGCGCGTCTTCACCCCCTCCGGGGTGATCCAGCGGGAGAACTTCACGAGTTGCGCGGGGTCGGGCAATGCGATCCCCGCCTCCTCGTGCAGCTCGCGTACCGCGGCGGCGCGGTGGGCACGGTCGTCATCGGCGGGGCCGCCACGGTCAGCGTTCGGGCGCTCCCCGTCCACGGCCGGGTCACCGCCTGTCTCTGCGTGCTCGACCGCGCCGCCCGGGAACACCCACACGCCGCCCATGAAGTGCGCCTTCGGCGTGCGCTTGACGAGCAGCAGCTCCAACGCCTGTACGCCACCGCGCAGCAGGATCACCGTCGCCGCCTGGCGCGGCGTCGTCGGCGGGCCCGGATTGTGCTCCTCGCCGGGGGCCGCTGTCTGCTCTTTACGCCGGGCTGCTGTCTGCTCCTCGCTGGGGCCCGTCGTCCATTTGCCGCTGGGGGCGGTCCTCCACCCCTCGTCGGGAGTCACTGTCGACTCATCGCCGGCCTGGGCGTCGCGGGCGCGGTCGACGGCGCTGGCATTGCGTCTCTCGGCGGGCTGTGCGCTCATCGGGTTGACCCTACCCGGCGCGCAAGACGCGCGGTAGTCTTCCTGCTATGACCACCCAGACCTTGCAACGCTGGATCTGCGAGTCCTGCGGCTACATCTACGATCCCGCCGACGGCGACCCCGATGGGGGCATCCCTGCCGGCACAGCCTTCGAAGACATCCCCGACACCTGGTTCTGTCCCGTGTGCGGCGCGCGTAAGCGCGACTTCACGCTCTACGAGGAGTGACCTGAGCGACTGGCAGGCACTGCTCGCGCTCGACCGCGAGCACGTCTGGCACCCGTACGGCGCGCTGCCCGCCGCGCTGCCGGCGCTGCCCGTCGTATCCGCCGAGGGGGTGCGGCTGCGGCTCGCCGACGGACGCGAGCTGATCGACGGGATGTCGTCGTGGTGGTGCGCCATCCACGGCTACCGCCATCCCGCGCTCGACGCCGCGGCACGGGAGCAGTTGGGGCGCATGGCGCACGTCATGTTCGGCGGGCTCACGCACGAGCCGGCCGTGCGGCTGGCGCAGCGGCTGGTCCAGCTGGCGCCCGCGGGGCTAGAGCGGGTATTCCTCGCCGACTCGGGCTCGGTGGCCGTCGAGGTCGCGATCAAGATCGCGCTGCAATACCAGCGCGCCGTCGGGTTGCCCGGCCGCACGCGGCTGCTGACGGTGCGGGGCGGCTATCACGGCGACACCTTCGCCGCGATGTCCGTGTGCGACCCCGTCGGGGGCATGCACCATCTCTTCGCTGGCATGCTGCCGCCTCAGGTCTTTGCCGATCGCCCGCCGGACGGGTTCGAAGCGCCACGCGACGAGCGCTTGCAGCGCTGGGCCACACAAGTGCGTGCGCTCGCCGGCGCGCACACCGACGAGCTGGCTGCGGTGATCGTCGAGCCCGTCGTGCAAGGCGCCGGGGGCATGCGCTTTCACGCGCCGGCCTGTGTGGCGCTGCTGCGCGAAGTCTGTGACGAGCACGGCCTGCTGCTGATCGCCGATGAGATCGCCACCGGCTTCGGGCGCAGCGGCGCGCTGTTCGCGTGCGACCACGCCGGCGTCTCGCCCGACGTGATGTGCGTCGGCAAGGCGCTCACCGGCGGGTACATGACGCTCGCCGCGACGCTCTGCACAGCTGCCGTCGCCGAGGCCGTCTCGGTAGGGGAAGGCGGTGGGTTGATGCACGGGCCGACGTTCATGGCCAACCCGCTTGCTTGCGCGGTGGCGCTTGCGTCGCTGCGGCTGCTGGAGGGGAGTTGCGGCGAGCAGGGCGGTGGCGCGCCGAGCGGCGGCGAGCAGGGCGGTGGCGCGCGGGGCTACGGCGAGCAGGGCTGGCGCGGACGCGTGGCTGCGATCGAACAGGGACTGCGCGTCGGCCTGGAGCCCGCCCGCGCGCTGCCCGGCGTGGCCGACGTGCGCGTGCTCGGGGCGATCGGTGTCGTGCAGATGCAGCACGAGGTGGACGTCGCGGCGGTCACACACGCTGCCGTCGAGCGCGGGGTTTGGCTGCGGCCGTTTCGCGACCTCATCTACACGATGCCGCCGTACGTCGTCGACGACGAGGAGCTGGCTGCGATCGGTGCCGCGGTGGTGGGCGCGGCGTCTGTTGGCGACGGTTGCCAGGCGATCTGCCGTGAGGCTGGTTAGACTGCGAGGTGTGTTAGTGCGCTCACTGCTTTGGCCAGTGACCTCCGAGGGGCCCCGGGCGACTGGGGCTCCCTCCGGTTAATTCCCCGACGGCCGCCGGGGTCGTCCTCGCTGCGGCCGCCAGGGCGCTCCTGTGACCGCACGAGCCGGTCGATGACCAGCAACGCGATGACAAGCGCGATGGTCAGTACGCTCAGCGCCTCAGCCATGGTGCCTCCTTTCTCCGGGGGTACGACCCCGGGACCACCCGGTGGAGGCACTCTGCGGCGCCGATGTCAAACCACGATCAGCGATCCTAGGCGCGGCTTGGGATGGCACGCTCGCGCGTGAGCCATTCCCGCCACGGCAGCGCCTCGCCGGCACGCTCCAGTGCGACAAGATCGGGACGCTGCACGTGGGGCAGGCACTCGACTCCGATCCCGCCCAGCTGCGCGATCGTCACGCGGTTGGAGCGCTCCAGCGTCGAGGGCTCTTGCGGCCACGGCGTGAGCACGACCGCGCGCACGTCGAGTTCTGCAGCGCGTGCGGCATGCAGCGTGAGTAGCGTGTGGTTGATCGTGCCGAGACCGGGCCGTGCGGCGATCACGACGGGTAGCCCAAGCGCGGCGGCGAAGTCGCGTACCAGATAGTTCTCGGCAAGCGGCACGAGCAGGCCGCCGACGCCCTCGGCGACGAGCGTGTGATGCTTGCCGGCCAGGCGCGCCGCGGCGAGCAGCCGGTCAGGATCGATCGGCTCGCTGGCCAGCTCCGCGGCGAGGTGCGGCGAAACTGCCGGTCCGTAGCGCAGCGGCGCGACCTCACCGGGCTGCATACCGGCGACCTGCGCCAGCAGCACGTGGTCGGCTGGCCAGTTCGCCGAGCGGTTGGTGCCGGCGGTTGGGCCAGTGCTGGCGGGTGGGCTCGCGCCGGCGGTTGGGCTCGCGCCGGCGGTTGGGCTCGCGCCGGCGGTTGGGCTCGCGCCGGACTGTAAGTCGCTCGGTGGCGGCTCATCAAGGCCGGTCACCACCGGCTTGTGCGCGCGCACGCGCTCACCCGCGGCGGCCATCGCGGCGAGCAGCGCTGCGCTCAGCACGGTCTTGCCGACGCCCGTGTCGGTGCCCGTTACGAACAGCCCGCGCACGACACCGTGTAGCTACGCCGCGTGTGTCAGGTGGTTGGCGCGCTCGCGATCGGCTGGCTCGCGAGTCGCCGGCGGCGTTGCTGGCGCAGACGTCGCAGGCTCGGGCTGGGAAGGGGGGGTCCCGACACTCGCCGCGCCCATCGCCGTCGGGTCGAGGCCCAGCTTGCGGGCGACCTCGCCGAGCACGCCCGCCGCCTCGTGCAGCTGCGACGCGGTGTGGCTCGCCATCGCCGTCAGCCGCAGCCGCGCGGTACCCGCGGGTACCGACGGCGGGCGGATCGCCTGCGCAAACACGCCTCGTGCCAGCGCGCCCTCGCACAGCGCGAGTGCGTCGCGCTCGTCGCCAAGCAAGAGCGGCACGATCTGCATCTCGCCGCCTGCCACCGCGAAACCCTGCGCCGCGAGCGCACCGCGCAGGGTGCGTGCGTTCGTGCGCAGCGCCGCCACGCGCTGCGGCTCGGCCTCCAACAGCTCGAGCGCCGCCAGCGCACCCGCGACCGCCGGCGGGCCGGGGGCGGTGGAGAAGATCAGCGCGCGCGCCGTGTTGACGAGGTAGTCGATCGTGCTCGCGCGCGCGCACACGTATGCGCCGTAGGAGCCGAGCGCCTTGCCGAGCGTGCCGACCCGCACGTCGATCTCCTGCTCCAGGCCGGCTGCCGCGACCGCTCCCCGGCCGCCCGGGCCGAGCGAGCCGGTCGCGTGCGCCTCATCGACCAGTACCGCCGCGCCGTGCGCGCGCGCGATACGCGCGATCTCGGCCAGCGGCGCGACATCGCCGTCCATCGAGAACACGCCATCGGTGGCGACCAGCCGCCGGCCCGTGCCACCCTCGCGGCTCAGCAGCCACTCCAGGTGCTCGCTGTCGAGGTGCCGGTACACGCATACCCGCGCCCGCGAAAGCCGGCAGCCGTCGACGATCGAAGCATGGTTGAGCGCGTCGGAGAAGACCGTGTCGCCTGGTCCCGCCAGCGCGCCGATCGCGCCGACGTTGGCGAGGTAGCCCGAGCCGAACAGCACGCACGCCTCGCTACGCTCGAACGCCGCGAGCCCTTGCTCCAGCTGCCCGTGGATCGTCATCGTCCCCGACACCAGCCGCGACGCGCCCGCGCCCACGCCGTAGTGCAGCGCGGCCTGTGCGGCCGCCTCGCGCACGCGGGGGTGCTCGGCGAGGCCGAGGTAGTTGTTCGAGCACAGCAGCAGCACGCGCCGCCCGTCGAACTCCACCGTTGGCCCCTGCGGACCGACGATCGTGCGCGTACGCCGCCGCAGGCCATCACGGTCAAGCTTCTGCAAGCGTTGGTCGATGTCCGCGTGCAGCGACATTACGGCTCGCGCGCGAACCGCCTCAAGCTGCCGGCACCATGTCGGCTGCCTGACGTGGGGGATGAGTGGCCTCCGCTGCGCTGCGGCCTGGCGGGGTTGTGCCGTCTGCTCCCTCGCATCGCTTGGGCCGATGCGCTCCGTCCTCCGGCTGCGCGTTGGATGGCGCGTTCGTGTTCGGCGCCCCATCCGGTCGCGGCGGCACCCTGCGCTTGGCCCGGTAGCGCAGCTGGGTTGAGGGGTCCCACAGCCGCACGCGTACGCTTGCCGCGTCGCCATCGCCCGCCGCCCGCGCGCGGTCTGCATCGACGTCGCCGTCACTCGCAGCGTCGTTGTCGGCGTCGGCGGGCTCGGTTCCGGTCGCAGCGACGGCGGTGTCGCGGTGCAGGTGTTCGGTGACCGAGTCCGGCGTCTGCCCGTTCAGCCACCCGCTGCGGTTGTCCGGCCGCGGGTTCGCCGCGTTGTCGGGCTGGCGCGCCGTGTTCAGGCCCAGCTCACCAAACATCTCCAGGTCGTCCTGCGGCTCGGCGCCGAGCGTCGTCAGCAGGTTGCCCATCATCACGCCGTTGAGACCGGCCTTGACCGCGAGCGGCTGCAGCTCGCCAAGGTTCTCCACGCGTCCCCCGCACAGCCGGAACAGCGCGGCGGGCATGATCAGACGGAAGATTGCGATCCACTTGACCGCCTCCCACGGGTCGATCAGCTCACGGTCGCCGAACTTCGTGCCCGGGCGCGGGTTGAGCAGGTTGATCGGCACGCTCGTCGGGTCGATCGCCGCCAGCTCGAACGCCATCTCGACACGCTGCTCGCGCGTCTCGCCCAGGTTGAGGATGCCCCCGACGCACGTCTCCAGCCCCGCCTCGCGCACCGCGGCGATCGTGCGCAGCCGGCCCTCGTAGCGCACGGTCGTGGAGACCTCGTCGTAGTAGCTCTCGGCCGTCTCGACGTTGTGGTGCACGCGCTGCACCCCCGCCTCCTTGAGCGCCTGGGCGCGCGCCACCGACATGTGCCCCACCGACGCGCAGCGCTTGAGGTTCGTGTGCTCGGCGACCAGCCGCACGCCCTCCAGGTACTTCTCGAAGTCGCGCTTGGACAGCCCCTGGCCCTGGGTCACCATGCAGAAGCGGTGCGCCCCCGCGGACTCGGCGGCGCGAGCGTGCTCGAGGACCTGCTCGGGCTCCATCAGCGCGTGCATCGGGGTCTCGGCCTCCGCGAAGCGCGACTGGGCGCAGAAGCCGCAGTCCTCCGCGCAGCCCCCCGACTTCGCGTTCACCAGCGAGCACATGTCGGTCGAATCCGCGAAGCGCTCCACCCGCGCCGCCCACGCGCGCTCCACCAGCGCTTCGATCTCGGCGTGGTCCTCGATCTCGCCCAGGCGCAGGGCCTCCTCGCGGGTGATCAGCGGTGGCATTGTGGACGCGACCTCCAAGTCGTCGGGACGCGGCCGGAGCGGCCGCGCGTAGCGTGACCGCGCACGCTACACCCCCTGCCAGCGCGCCGCGCGTTTCTCGGCGAACGCGCGCATCCCCTCGCGCATGTCCCGCGAAGCGAACGACGCGCGGCGCAACTCGATCAGCTCCGCCTCGACGTCCTGCGCCAGCTCTCCGCGCGCCGCCAGCAGCGCGCCGATCACGCGCTTGTTGCCGCGCTGCGCCAGCGGCGCGTTGCCCGCCAGCTCGCTCGCCAGCGCCAGCGCGCGTGCCTCCAGCTCCGCGGCTGCCACGACGCGGTTGACGAGCCCCCACGCCAGCGCCGTCTCGGCGTCGATGTAGCTGCCGAGCAGGAACAGCTCGCGCGTGCGCGCCGCGCCGATCGCATCGATGAACCGCCCGATCCCCGTGTGCGAGTAGACGAGCCCGAGCTTCGCCGGCGGCATCCCCAGTTTGATCTCCGCTCGTGCGATCCGCAGATCGCACGCCAGCGCCAGCTCCAGCCCGCCACCGATCGTGTGCCCCGGCAGCACCGCCAGCGTCGGCCACGGAAACGCCTCCAACGCGTCGATCGCCTCCGTGAACGGGTGCGCCACAAGCGCCTCCGCGCGCTCCTCGAACTCCTCCTCGGGAATCTCGCCGATGTCATAACCCGCCGAGAACATCCCGCCGGCGCCCGTGATCGCCACGCAGCGCACACTCGTCTCGGTGCTCGACAGCTCGCCCAGTGTGGCCGTGATCGCGTCGAGGATCGGGTGGTCCAGCGCGTTGCGCTTCGCCGGGTTGCAGATCGTCAGCCGGGCCACGCCCGCCGCCGGCTCGTCGACCAGCAGCTTGCCATCGGCCAGCTCGCGCGTGAGTGCCGTCGCAGCCATCCGCGTGCCCTACTCGAGCACGACCAGCACGTCGCCCTCGCTGACCGCCTGGCCCTCCTCGCACAGGATCTCGCTCACGGTCCCCGCGTCCTCCGCCTCGACCGGCATCTCCATCTTCATCGACTCGAGGATCGCAACCGTGTCACCCTCCTCGATCTGATCCCCCACCGCGCACTCGATTTTCCACACCGTGCCCGTGATGTGTGCCTCGATCTCCGCCAACGCCACCCAACCTCCTCACGCTCAGCTCGCCATCATGTGCCCGGGAACGATAGCCATCCCGCGCCCACCACCGACCGCGCGCCGTCCCCCGCGGGCGCCGCCGTCCGTGCGGGCTGCGAACTCCACTCCAAATCCCCAAAAACCTTCCCCGAACGTGATCCTCGCCATCGACCAAGGGACGACCGGCAGCACCTGTCTGGTGTTCGACGGGCAAGCCGTGCCCGTCGGGCGCGCCTATCGTGAGTTCACCCAACACTTCCCCGCGCCCGGCCGGGTCGAGCACGATCCTCGCGAGATCTGGGAGGTCACCCACGCCGTCGCCAGCGAAGCGCTCGCCGACGCGGGCGTGCGGCCCGGCGGCCTGGCGGCCGTCGGCATCACCAACCAGCGCGAGACGATCTGCGTCTGGGACCCCGCCACCGGCGAGCCCCTGCACCGCGCGATCGTCTGGCAGGACCGTCGCACCGCCGATCGCTGTCAGCAGCTGCGCGACGCCGGGCACGAGCCGCTGATCCGCGAGCGCACCGGTCTCGTGCTCGACCCCTACTTCTCCGCCACCAAGATCGAGTGGCTGCTGCGCCACGTCGAGGGTCTGCGCGAGCGCGCGCGCGACGGCCGGGCGCTGTTCGGGACGGTCGACTCCTGGCTGGTGTACAAGCTCACCGGCGCGCACGTCACCGACCCCTCCAACGCGTCGCGCACCATGCTCTACGACATCCGCGCCGGTCGCTGGGACCCGGAGCTGCTGGCGCTGTTCGACGTCCCCGCACGCTCGCTGCCGCGCGTCTGCGCCAGCGCAGGGGAGCTGGGCACGACCCGCGCGGACGCCTTGCACGGACACACGGCGCCGGTGACGGGCGTCGCCGGTGATCAACAGGCGGCGCTGTTCGGGCAGGGGTGCGTGGAGCCCGGGATGGGCAAGAACACCTACGGCACCGGCTCCTTCGTGCTGCTCAACACCGGTTCCGTCCCGCCCCCGCCCGCGCCCGGGCTGCTCAGCACCGTGGCCTGGGGGATCGGCGGGGGTGCGGGTGTCGCCCCTGCGCCGGCCGCACGGTCGTCCGATCCCGCCCTCACCTACGCCCTGGAGGCCTCGATCTTCGCCACCGGCGCCGCCGTGCAATGGCTGCGCGACGGCCTTGGTGTCATCGAGCACGCGGCCGACACCGCTGCACTCGCCGCCTCGCTCGATTCCAACGACGGCGTCTACTTCGTGCCCGCCCTCACGGGCCTGGGCTCCCCTCACTGGGACCCCCACGCCCGCGGCACGATCGTCGGGCTCACCCGTGGCGCCACCCGCGCGCATCTCGCGCGCGCCACACTCGAGGCGATCGCCTACCAGACGCTGGACGCCGTCCGCGCGATGGAGTTGGCTGCCGGGATCGTGCTCGGCGAGCTGCGCGTCGACGGCGGCGCCACTGCCAACGACTGGCTCATGCAGTTCCAGGCCGACATCCTCGGCGTGCCCGTCCTCGTCGCCGATGTTGCCGAGACGACCGCGCTCGGGGCGGCTGCGCTGGCGGGGGTCGGCGGGGGGGTTTGGGGTGTTTCGGATTTTGTTGCGAATCGTGCGTGCGCGCGTGTGCGCGCGCGCAATCGCCGTTTTGAACCGAACATGGACGGCGACGAGCGAGCCCGCCTGCTCGCCGGCTGGCACGCCGCGCTGGGGCGTGCGCGCTCGGAGTAACCTTGCGCCTCGCGCGGCGTAGACGAGATAGAGCGCGTCCGTGCTCGGAGTCCGAATCGGAAACGGCGGGAAGACGAAACACACGATGAGCGACCTTGCGCCGATGCGCGAGCAGATCTACGCCGACCCGCGGCCCAAGCAGCATTTCGACCGCTTCCACGAGCGTGCCCGCACGCGCGAACCCGACTGGGCGTATGAGCTGACACGCCTGCTCACCTCCCTCTACGCGTACACCTTCCTGCGCGCCCGCGCGATCTCCACCGAGCACGTCCCCGGTCGCGGCGCCGTGATCCTCGCGCCCAACCACTTCTCCTTCATGGACCACTTCCTGATGGGCTGCTACGTCCGCCGCAAGGTGCGCTTCATGGCCAAGTCGCAGCTCTTCAAAGCACCCATGCAGTTCATCTACACCCACGGCGGCGTCTTTCCCGTGCGCCGCGGCGCACAGGACGAAGAGGTCTTCACCACCGCCCACGCGATCCTCGACCGCGGCGGCGCGATCACGATGTACTGCGAGGGTGGCCGCTCGCGCACCGGCAAACTCGCCGAGCAGGCCAAGCGCGGCATCGGGCGACTCGCGCTCGAATCCGGCGCGCCCGTCGTGCCGATCGCGATCCACGGCTCCTCGCGCATCCGCAACTGGAAGCGCCTGCGCTTCCCCGAGGTCACCGTCCAGTACGGGCCCGCGCTGCGCTGGGAGCGCATCGCACGGCCCACCCGCGAGCAGCAGCAAGCCGTCGCCGACACGATCCTCGGCGAGATCCGCCGGCTCTACGCCGGCCTCGACGAACACGGTCGCCGCGGCGTGCTCAAGCGCGTGCGCGCCGCGCGCCGCGCCGCCAAAACCGCCCCTGCCGGCGGGGCCGCCGCGGCTTGAGGTGAGCGCGGACGGGCCTGGCTCGCGCTGCGCCCGCCAAAGCCGGCCCTGCCGGCGGGGCCGCCGCGGCTCTAGGTGAGCGCGGACGGGCCCGACCTGCCGACACTCTCCGACTTAATGTCGATCCGAAACCCGCCAGATCGTGTCCCAGCGCCTTCGGTGAGGCGATCTCGGGGGGTTTTCGAGAGGGTCTCTTTGTTTGTTTGCAGCGCCAGGGCTAATTAATCACATGTGATTGCATCATCATATTTGATGTATAAAGCATGGGCTGTTGCTTGACGATCTACAGAGGTCGGGTGCGCGCCTTCCTGGGTCGCATGCTCCGTTGGGGTCGCGCACGTCCCGTCGGGGTCGGTGCGTATCGTTACTTGCGCCCGGGCCCGTCCCCATATCAGCAATCGACTCTCGTCGAGAGGGAGCAGAGCGTGAACAGCAAAATCGACGTCGGCGCCGTGATCAGCCGCACCTTCCAGATCTACGTCGACCAGGCCGCCGTGCTGATGCCGGCCGCGGCGGTCGTGTTCGTGATCAGCGGCATTCTCAGCGTGCTGCTGATAGTCGCCTCGCCCGGGCTTGCGATCGTCTCGATCATCGTCACGATCGTTGCCACCACGCTCTTCACCGGCATGGTCGTCGAGCTCGTTGCCGACGTCCAAGACGGCAAGCGCGACGCCACATCCGGTCAGCTGCTGCGCGCCGCGATGCCCTTCCTCGGTCAGTTGATCCTCGTCGGCATCGTCGCCGGCATTGGCATCCTGATCGGCTTCATTCTCATCATCGTTCCCGGCCTCATCCTGCTCACGATCTGGGCCGTCGCAGCGCCCGTCGTCGTGCTCGAGCGCCCCGGCGGGCTGGGCGCGCTCGGACGCAGCCGCGAGCTGGTGCGCGGCAACGGCTGGCAGGTTTTCGGCGTGATCATCGTGCTTGTGATCCTCGTCGCCGTGCTGAGCTTCGTCATCGAGTTGCTCGCGGCCACAGGCGGCGCCGCGGTCGGCCTCGTCGTACGTGTGATCGTCGGCATCCTCACCGCCCCGATCTCCTCGCTCGCCGCCGCCGTCCTCTACTTCGAACTGCGCGGCCCCACGTCCGCCGCCGGCGGCGTCCAAGGACCCGGCGAACCCGGCCAGTTCCAGACCGGGCCGTTCCCGCCCGCGGCGCCGTGAGCACGCTCTGAACCCGGCGCCGCCGCGCGGTAGGGTGCGCGATGCCGTGAGCTTGCCGTCATCGTCCGCCGTGTCCGCGCTGTTGCGCCCCGGCCTGCTCGACGGCGTCTCGTTGCTCCTGGCCGCTGCGTCCGAACCGCCCGCGTCCGCGTCCGAAGTGCCCGCGTCCGAAGTGTCTGCGTCCGAAGCGGCCGCGTCCACGTTGGCGTTTGCCGCCGCCGTGGGCGCGGGCTGTGCGGCGCTCGGGGCGCATGTCGCGACGGCTGCGGCTGGGATCGGCGGCGCCACGGCGGGGGTCGACGGCGGCGCCTACCGGGCGGGGGTCGACGGCGGCGCCTACCGGGCGGGGGTCGACGGCGGCGCCTACCGGGCGGGGGTCGACGGCGGCGTGTCCCCGGCGGCGGTCGTGCAGGACGCCGGCAAGCTCGACCTGCTTGCCGTCGACGGCGCCGGGCTGTTCGCCGCCGGCCTCGCGCGTGCAGGCGGCGACGGCCATGCCGCTCTGCGCGCGTGCCTCGACGGCGCGTGGAACGCGACATGCGCCGCCGCAAACGGCGCCTTCCTCTCCGCCGCCGGGCCGGGCGGCGGACGCATCGTCTACCTGGCGCCGCCTCCCGGCGTCGGCGAGCACGCCGAGGCGGCGCGCGCCGGCCTGGAGAACCTTGCGCGCACACTCTCGATCGAGTGGGCGCGCTACCACATCACGACCGTGACGATCGCCCCCGGCGACGACACCGCCGCAAGCGACGTGGCAACGCTCGTCGCGTACCTGGCCTCGCCCGCGGGCGCCTACTTCTCGGGGTGCCTGCTCGACCTGCGCGGGCTGCGCGCCGGATAGCGTGCCAGGCCACGTGGCGCCGCGCCCACGCCGGGCGAGACGCCGCGAGCCCGGCCGCTCGTCCTCAGCCCGTCATCCCGCCGAACATGCCGCCGGTGATGTGCAACGTCTGCCCGTGCACGTAGTTCGACCACGGACTGCACAGGAAGAACACGCCGCCCGCAGCCTCCTCCGGCGTCGCGGGGCGCCCGAGCGGGATCAGCATCGAGGCCATGTTGCGCAGCTGCTCGGGAATCCCCAGCTGGATCTTCTCGCCATCCTTCTCCATCGTGTTGTCGTCGACCTTCGCCTGCGTCAGGCGCGTGTCGATGAAGCCGAACGCGACCGCGTTGACGTTGATCTTGAACTGGCCCCACTCCTTGGCGAGCGTCTTGGTGAGACCGACGACGCCGGCCTTCGCGGCCGAGTAGTTGGCCTGGCCGGGGTTGCCGAACGTGCCCGACGTCGAGGACACGTTGACGACCTTGCGGAACACCTCCTTGCCTTCCTCGCGCTCCTGCTTGGCCGGCTCGCGCAGGTGCGGGGCAGCGGCGCGCAGCACGCGGAAGGGCACGATCGTGTGGATGTCGAGCATCGCCTGGAAGTGCTCGTCGCTCATCTTGTGGATCGGCGCATCCAGCGTGTAACCGGCGTTGTTGACGATGATGTCGATCTTGCCGAACGCGTCGACGGCCTTCTGCACGAGCTGGTCGGGTACGCCGGGCTTGGTCAGATCACCGGCGAAGACGGCGGTGTCGCCTGCGATCTCGCCTGCGGCCTGCGTGGCGATGTCGCCGTCGAGATCGTTTATGAGCACCTGCGCGCCGTTTTCGGCGAGCAGTTCTGCGGTGGCGCGACCGATGCCGCGCGCGCTTCCGGTGACGATGGCGGACTTGCCGTCGAGTACTCCCATGCTTGCTCCTTTCGCTGGTTCGGGTGCCGGAGGTTATCCGTCGCGAACCATCCGCGGAGCTGCGCGACACGTGGCCCGTAGGCGAGACGACCGTGCCGAAGTCCTGTGTGTACAGCGCGCCTTCCTGGCCGTCCGACATCGAGGCCGGCGCGCGCGGCGCCACCCCGATCCCGCTGTCGCGGTAGCGGCTGTCGAGGATGTTCGCGCGGTGCTCCGGCGAGGCCATCCACGCGTTCACGATCGCCTGCGGCGTGGCGAGCCACAGCGTGCCCCACGCGATGTTCTCGCCGACTTCGTAGCCGACCTGGCTGCCCGAGATGTAGCCGCTCGCGCGCATCCGATCGAGCGGCGTCGACCCGTCGGGCGCGTAATGCGAAAAGTAGTCTTCGCTCGCCATTTCTTCGCTGTGGCCCTGCGCTGCGTGCTGCAGCTTCGTGTTTGGATGCAGCACGCTCTCGCCGTGCGCTTCGCGTTCGCGGTCCACCAGGCACAGCACCGCCGCGCGCACCGTTTCGAGGTTGCCCGCCGTCGGGGCGATGTTCGTGTTCGCACACGTGCTCGCGGCAGCCGCCGCCGGGGCGATTCCGGTCGCTGCGATTGCGCCGAGACAGCCCACCAATGCGAGCAGCCCCTTGGGACAGGCACGTGCCACGACACGCGCATCGGAACCTCGGCCGGACTACCTAAATCTTGAAACGCGCTCTGGACACTTTTGGACGCACCCCGGCTGCGCGGCCGAGCGTCCAGTCCCGGGCGGGGCCCGGGGCGAGGGGTGTAGAGCGTCCAGTTCCGGGTGCGGTTCCGGGCGCGGCGCGCCCGGGCAAGGGGTCTATATCCGCCCGCGAGACCTCACAGGCTCAGCAGCCGCCCCAGGATCTCGCGCATGATCTCGTCGCTGCCGCCGCCGATCGGGCCGAGGCGCGAGTCGCGCGCGGCGCGCTCCACCCAGTACTCCTGCATGTAGCCCGCGCCGCCGTGGATCTGCAAACAGGCGTCCATCAACTCGAAGGAGGTCCGCTGTGTCAGCAGCTTGGCCATCGTCACCTCCTTCAGCGGCTCCTCGCCCGCGGCGAAGCGGCGCAGCGCGTCGTAGGTGACGGTGCGGCACGTGTACACGTTGGTCGCGAGGTCTGCCAGCTTGTGGCGGATCGCCTGGTGCTTGACGAGCGGGCGGCCGAACGTCTGGCGCTCGCGCGCGAACTGCGCGGTGCGCTCCCACGCGAGGCGCATCGCTCCCACCGCGCCGAGCGCCATCGCCAGGCGCTCCCACTGGAAGTTGGCCATGATCAGCTTGAAGCCCTCGTGCTCGGCGCCGAGCAGGTTCTCGCGCGGGACGAACACGTCCGCGAACGCGATCGTCGCCGTATCCGACGCGTTCCAGCCCATCTTCTTCAGTTTCGAGGAGTGCACTCCCTCGCCGCGCTCGACGATCAAGAACGAGATCCCATGGTGACCGCCCTCCTGCGTCGTCTTCACCGCGGTCACGAGAAAGTCCGCGCGCACCCCATTGGTGATGTACGTCTTCTCGCCGTTCACCACCCAGCCGCCGTCGCACGGCGTCGCGCGCGTGCGCAGCGCGGCGACGTCCGAACCAGCCTCCGGCTCGGTGATCGCCAGCGCGCCGATCTTCTTGCCCGCGATCGCCGGCGCCAGGTAGCGCTGCTTGTGCTCCTCGGTGCCGAACTTCCAGATCGGCGGCGTCGCGATGTTGATGTGTGCGCCGATCCCGGCCGCCGTACCGCCCGAGCCGATCCGCGCCAGCTCCTCGACGAGCACCGCCTCGTGCAGGTAGTCGCCGCCCTGCCCGCCGTACTCGGCCGGGTACTTCAGCCCCAGCAGGCCCTGCGTGGCGAGCTTGCCGAAGACCTCGTTCGGAAACCATTCCTCCTGCTCCCACGCCTGCGCGTGCGGCGCCAGCTCACGGTCGAGGAAGCCGCGAATCGACTCGCGCAGCTCCTCGTGCTCGGCGGTGAAAGGGGGATCGCTCATGTCCTCATTGCTGTTCCGGCCGGTGCATGCACCGGCCGGCCCGATGGTGCATGCACCATCGGGGGGAGGGCCGCATGCGGCCCTCCCTTCCTGGATCTAAAGCCCGTAAGAGCGCCCGATCACCTCGAGCATGATCTCGTCGGTGCCCGCGCCGATCCGGTTCAGGCGCAGGTCGCGCCACGCGCGCTCGACGCCGTACTCCTGCATGTAGCCCGCGCCGCCGTGGATCTGGATGCACTCGTCCGCGACCTCCACCGCGATCCGCGACGCGTACAGCTTCGCCATCGAGATCTCGCGCACCGGGTAGTCGCCGTTCTGCTGGCGCCACGCCGTCATGTAGACCATCTGGCGCGCCGTCTCGATCTTCGTCGCCATCTCCGCGAACTTGTGGCGGATCACCTGGAATTTGCCGATTTCGCGGCCGAAGGCCTTGCGCTCTTTGGCGTACGCCAGCGTGCGCTCGAAGACGCGCTGCGCGCCCGCCACCGAGCCCGCCGCGCCGATCAGGCGCTCGCCCTGGAGCTCCCACATGATGTGGTAGAAGCCCCTCCCCACCTGGCCGAGGACCGCCGACTCCGGCACCCTGACGTCCTGGAAGGCCAGCAGCGCGGTGTCCGAGGCGTGCATCCCGAGCTTCTTGAGCTTCTGCTCGCGAATCACGCCCTCCGCGTCCATCGGCACCAGGAACAGCGTGAAGCCGTCATAGCCGGCGTCGGGGTCGGTCTTTGTAACGAGCACGATCACGTCCGCCCTATGGCCATTCGTGATGTATGTCTTGGAGCCGTTGATCACGTATTCGTCGCCATCCTTGATCGCCCTCGTCTTGATCCCCGCGACGTCCGAGCCCGCGTCCGGCTCGGTGATCCCCAGACACAGGATCTTCGTCCCCGCGATCGCCGGCGCCGCCCATTCGCGCTTCTGCTCCTCCGTGCCGAACGCGAGAATCGGCGGCATCGCCATATCGGTCTGCACGGCCACCCCCATCGCGAGCCCGCCGCTGTTGGCATGCCCGATCTCCTCGGCGAGCACCAACGCGCTGTAGTAATCCCCGCCCTGCCCGCCATACTCCTCCGGCTTATCCAGACCCAGCAAGCCCAACTCGCCCATCCGCCGGAAGACCTCGTCCGGGAACGTCGTCTCCTCCCACTCCTCCGCATGCGGCGCCAACTCCTTGATCGCAAAATTGCGGATCGACTCGCGCAACTGTTCGTGCTCGTCGGTGAACAGGAAGTGCTTGCGCTTGGCCTCGAAGTCGGGCTTTAGGACGCTGCTCTGCGCGGTTGCCATCTCCGTCGGTCTCCTTGTCGTGCGGGTCGTGGTCGGGGGCGGGCTGGTCGGGGAAAGGGGGCGGTGGTTCGGATGTTTTTTTAGGCGCCAACCGCGCGCCTGCGCGTACGCGCGCGCGAATCACCCTCGCACGAATGTCCGCGGTGTGATGCCCGTAAGCGCCACAGCCGGCTTGTGCGATCAGAAACTAGCGCTTCAGCCAAACAAAGGCTACTCGCTCGCCAAGGCGCTCAGCACGTCCAGCTGCGCCGCACGCCGCGCCGGCAGCTGCGCCGCCAGCAGGCCCGCCAGCGCGGCCGCGAACAGCAGCAGCACCAGCGTGCCGACCGGGATCGACAGCACGTAGCCGGACCCCGACAGCGCCAGCTCCGTCACGAGGATCGCGCCGACTACCCCCAACACTAGCCCCAGCACGCCGCCGATCAGGCTCGTGATCACCGCCTCGTAGCGGATCATCTGGCGGATCTGGCGGCGCGAGGTGCCGATCGCGCGCATCATGCCCAGCTCGCGCGTGCGCTCGTAGATCGACAGAACCAGCGTGTTGACGATCCCGAACAGCGACACCAGCACCGACAGCGCCAGCAACACGTACACCAGCAGCAGGAACTGGTTGACACTTTTGCTCTCTTCCTTCGTGAACTGCGCCGCCGTCTGCGAGCGCGCCTGCGGGAAGCTGGCGCGCAGGAACGCGTCGATCTGGCTGCGCGTCCGTGTCTCGCTTGCGCCCGGCGCGTAGCTGACGAAGTCAACCCCGTCTTCGCGCTGGCCGAACGCCGCGCGCGCCAACGAGCGCGAGATCGTCAGATTCGACAGCAGCCCCAGCACTTCTTCTTTGACGATCCCGCGCACGCTCAGCGCCACCACCCGGCCCGTCGGCGTCAGCACCGCCAGCCGCGAGCCGACCCTCAGACCGTGTGCGCTGGCGAATTTCTTGGAGAGCACCGTCCCCGTTTCGCCGAGCGCCGCGAACGTCGCCGCCGAGCCGTGCTCCCATTCGACTTTGTACATCTTCGTGAACGACGTGGGTTCGATCGCCGTCAGGCGCCCCGTTTCTTCGATCACCGGCGCGCCCCGCTTGGACAGGTCGCGCACCGTCCCTTTCGTGAACGCGACCGCCGTCACCGCACCGACGCCGCGAATCGCGCGTACCGCCGGCGCGATCGCCGCCGGCACGCCCTGTTGGGCCTGCGTGTTCTCGACGATCAGGTTGCCCGCGAACGACCGGTGCACCGCTTCGTCGATCGTCGCCTTCGTGCCCGCCGCCAGCACCGAGATGAACGCCACCAGCCCCAGCCCGATCGTCAGCGCCAGCGCCGTCACCAGCGTGCGGCCCGGCTGGCGCACCGAGTTCTCGCGCGCCAGCTGTCCCGTGATCCCGCGCCAGCTGACCACCAGGCCGAGCGTACGGCCGAGCGCCGGGATCACGCGATAGTGGCGGGCCGGGCGCTCGCCATCGCGCCGCAGTCTGACCCCCAGCCTGATCGTGCGCCCGATCCACACGATCACGAGCACCAGGCCGATCCCATGCCCCAGCACGGCGCCGACCGCGAACACCACGATCAGCCCGACCACGAACCGCAAGATCAGCATGCGCCGGGTCGGCAGCGGCCGCGGCGGGATTGCCACCCCCTCGCGCATCGCCGCGATCGGCGGCACACGGGTTGCGCGCAGCGCCGGCAGCAAGCCCGCGAGCACCGTCACGACGATGCCCACCAGCAGCGACACGACCACCGTGCGCGTCTCCAGCACCGTGCCGTTGTCGGGCAAATCGGCCCCGAACGCCTTGAACAGCCCGTCGAGCGCCGGCGCCAACGCGATCCCGCCGAGCAGCCCGAGCACCGCGCCGCCGACACCGAGCAGCAGGCCCTCCTCGATCACCGAGCGCAGCACCTGTCTGCGCGAGCAGCCCAGCGTGCGCAGCAGGCCGAACTCGCGCGTACGCTGGGCGACCGTGATCGAGAACGTGTTGAAGATGATGAACGCGCCGACCACCAGCGCGACGTAGGCAAACACCAGCAGGAACGTCCGCAGGAAGCCGAGGTCTTCTTCCAATTCCGCCGTCTGGTTGGCCGCTTCCTGAGCGCCGGTGCGCACCGTCACCGTGCTCGGCAGCGCCGCGCGCACGCGTTCGGCGAGTTGTTCGGGCGCGATCGCCTTTTCCGCTGCGACGTTAATGCTGTCGTACTGCCCCTGCTTGCCCGCCACGTACTGTGCCTGTTCGGTGCTGAGCAGCGCCACGCTCGTGCCGCCAAACGATTCGCTGCCCGCGAACTTCGCGATTCCCGCCAGCGTGTACGTGCGCGCCGGCGCCCTGCCCGCGATCACGATCTGCTGTCCAAGCCGCAGGTGCTCGCGCTGCACCGTCGCCTGGTCGACCGCGACCTCGCCCGCCGCCCGCGGCAAATGCCCCTTCGCCGCTGTGAACGACTCGAACCGCGGTGGCTGCTCGGCGGCGACCAGCGACGGCGCGCTGCCGCTGCTGATCCGTTTGCGCGTCGCCGTCAGCAGCGTCGCGCGGCTGGAGATGTCACCCGCGGCCGCCGCCACCCCCGGCACCGCGCGCACCCTTGCCAGCGTCGCGTTGTTCAGCGGCGAGACCTGCACGCCGCCCGTCCTCACGCCCAGCGCTTCCTTGGGCGTTACCACCACCGCCTTGTTCGCGTAGGAGGTCGAGAAAACTTCTGCGAACGACCTGTTGATCGTGTCCGTGAGAATGTAGGTGCCGGCCATCAGCGCCACCCCCAGCGCGATCGCGATGCCCGTCAGCAGCGCCCTCACCTTGCGTTGTGCGAACCCTCGCAGCACCAACTTGCTCATCGCACCCATCATCGCGCTTTGGGCGGGCGGGCGCGCCGGGGTTGTCTTGGCGGGCGGTGGGCGCAGCCCGCCGTAGCGCATCGGTTGGCGCTCCCGCGCGATTCGACCGGCGTCCTGACGATAGCGCGGCTTATGCTGCGCTATCGTTGATCGCGTGTCCGCCGAAAGGTCAAAGCCAATCGAGCTGGAGCCGGACTTACGGGTCACACGAGCCAGGCGCCGCGCTCCCCGGCGCACCGCCGGCAGACGCGCCCAGCTTACGGTGCCGCAGGGCATGTGGGGCGAGGTCGCGCAGATCGCCGAGCGGGCGGGCACTACGCCGAATGACATGCTCGTTCAGCTCGCCGCCGAGCGGCTCCGCGAGCGCCGGCGCGAGGTCGAATTGCAGGCTCGTGCCGAGCAGCGCTGGCGGGCGTTCCGCGACGCGACTCCCACGTCGGGCATCTCCGCAGAGCCCCTGAGTGAGTCCGAGCTGGTCGCGCTCAGTCGGGCGATGCGCGAAGACGCGTGAGCGAGGTCTGGGACACCACAACCGCCGCTCGTCTGCGGCCTGACAGTCTGGTTCTGGCCTACGCTCGCGAACAACGGGAACGTGCCGACCCGATCGCCTTCTCCGCCAGCACGTTCAGCGAGATCGCCTACGGGCTACGCAAAGCCGCGCTCGCCGGCGTCATGGCTGCCGGTATGCAGCTGGCTTGGTTACGAGATCAGGTCGATACCGGGCTCATCGACGTGCTCCCGTTCAGTGATCGCGCCGCTGAGACCGCCGGCGTCCTGCGCGCAGAGATGCCAACGCCTCCCTCGGCCGTGCGGCGTTCCCGAGAGCGTTCCAAGGCCGAGAGTCGCGTCGCCTGGATACTCGACATCCAGACTGCCGCGACTGCGTTCGTGCAGGGTTACGACCTCATCAGCGCCGACGCCCACCACTTGCAAATAGCCGAACGGCTCGCCGCGCTCGCGCCCGCCGCCCCCGTGCTGCGGGTCCAGGCGCCGCCTCGGTTCGACTGAGCTGCTTGCCGCGCCCTGGTGCCAGGGGGGCGGCTGATGCGCTGGCCAGCCGGCCAGCGGCGCAGGTCCTGGCGGGTTAGGATGGCGCCGTGTCCGAGCAGGCCAGCCCCGAGCAGTCCGCCGCCCCGGTCGTCCTCTACGACCTCACCGACGGCGTGGCGACGATCACGCTGAACGACCCCGACACGCGCAACTCGCTCTCACCAGCGATGATCGGCGGCCTGCTCGACGCGTTCGGGCGCGCCCGCGACGACGACGCTGTGCGCTGCGTGGTGCTGGCGTCCGCGCACGAGAAAGTCTTCTCCTCTGGCGCCAACCTCGGCGGCTTCGCCGGCGACGTGCCGCTCGTGCACAAGCACTTCGGCGTCGACGGGCTGCTGGCGCTGCTGAAGCTGATCGCCGCCTACCCCAAGCCGACGTTGTGCGCCGCGCGCGGGCACGTGCTGGCGGGTGCGCTCGGGGTCGCGCTCGCCTGCGACCTGGTGGTCGCCTCTGAGCAGGCGACGTTCGGCACGCCCGAGATCAACGTCGGCGTGTTCCCGTTCATGATCATGGCGCTGATCTACCGCAACGTGCCGCGCAAGCGGGTCAACGAGCTGCTGCTGCTCGGCGAGCGCCAGAGCGCGCAGGACGCGCTCGCGCTCGGGATCGTCAACCGAGTGGTGCCCGACGCGGAGTTCGACGCCGCCGTCTCCGACTGGGCCGCCAAGCTCGCCTCCAAGTCGCCCGTGATCATGCGCCTCGGTAAGGAAGCGATGCGCCGCCAGCTGGACATGCCGTTGGAGGACGCCCTGGACTACCTGCGCGCCCAGCTCTCGCTCGCGCTCTCCACCGAGGACGTGGTCGAGGGCGTCAGCGCGTTCTTTGAAAAGCGCGAGCCGGTTTGGAAAAGGCGCTGAGGGACGGCGTGTACGCCGCGTAGCGCTCCCACGAGGCGCTATGATACGAGGACCATGGCTGTCGATACCGCAACGATCCGTGTTGCCCGCAAGACCCGTGACCGGTTCGCCGAGCAGGCGAGCCAAAAGGGCGTCTCGATCTCGGCGCTGCTCGCAGAGCTCGCGCGCGAGCAGGAACTGGAGGCGATCTACGAGTCCGAGCGGCAGGCTGTTCTCGCTGACGCCAAGAATCCCGAGGTGCTCGAGGAGATGCGCCTCTGGGAGTCCACGCTCGAAGACGGCATCGACTTCGACGATGGCCTCACCTTCGACGACTGAGCCGCGTCGCGGCGAGGTCTGGCTTGCGTCGTTCGGCGCCGCCCGGCGGGGTGAGCTGGGCAAGAACCGCCCGGCGATCATCGTCTCGGCCGACTTCATCAGGGTCGGAACGGTCGCCGACCTGATCGTCGTCGTGCCGCTCTCAACTTCTCGTACGGCCTCGGTGTTGCGCCCCGAGCTGACTGGTGCTGAGGGGCTCGATCGACCGAGTCGCGCGGTCTGTCAGAGCATCAGAGGCGTTGCGCGCAGCCGGCTGTTGCGGCGCCTCGGCGTGCTCACGCCCGCGCACTTCGCCGAGGTCGAGCGCGCGCTGGGGCTGATCCTCGGCTTCGGCCTCGGGCTCGATGACGTCTGACGGGTCCACGTCCGAGTACGCCCAGCCGCCGGCCGCCGCGGGTTAGGATCCACCGGTGGCCACGTCGCCGACCCAGTCCTCCCTGCTGCGCCCGCTCGTCGAGGACCTGCAGGCGCGCCGCGCCAAGGCGCTGCTCGGCGGCGGCGAGGAGAAGATCGCAAAGCAGCACGAGCGCGGCAAGCTGGCTGCACGCGAGCGGATCGCGCTGCTGATCGACGAGGACCCGGAGACCGGCGCGAGTACCTTCGTCGAGCTGGGCATCCACGGGCGTCCGCACTCCACGCAGCGCGCGATGGAGGGCGTCGACGCGCCCGCCGACGGCGTGATCACCGGCTACGGCAAGATCGACGGCCGCCTCGCCGCCGTCTGTGCGTACGACTTCACGGTGATGGCCGGCTCGATGGGGATGACGGGTGAGTTCAAGGTCACGCGCCTGCGCGAACTGGCTCTGACGAAGCGCATTCCGTTCGTCTGGCTGTTGGATTCCGCAGGAGCGCGCGTGCAGGAGGCCGCCGGGGCGATGTTCGCCGGCTCCGGTCACCTCTTCCGCGAGGAGGTGATCATGAGCGGCGTCATACCCCAGGTCGCCGCGCTGATGGGCCCCTGCGCGGCCGGCACCGCCTACATCCCCGGCCTCGCGGACTTCGTGCCGATGGTCAAGGGTCGTGGCTCGATGGCGCTCGCCGGTCCGCATCTCGTGCGCGCCGCGATCGGCGAGGACGTCACCCAGGAGGAACTCGGCGGCTCGCGCGTGCACTGCCGCAAGTCCGGGGTCGGGGACATCGAGGTCGCCGACGACGACGAGTGCATCGCGCGCATCAAGGAGTACCTCTCCTACATGCCCCAGAACTGCGAGCAGCGCCCGCCCCTGCGGCCGGTCAGCGACCCCATCGAGCGCGCCGAGGACGCTTTGCTCGACGTGCTGCCCGACTCCAACCGCCAGCCGTACGACATGTACGACGTCATCAAGCTGATCGTCGACGACGGCGACTACCTCGACATCAAGCGCCAGTGGGCCAAGACGATCATCACCTGCTTCGCGCGCTTCGCCGGGCGGCCCGTCGGGATCGTCGCCAACCAGCCCAAGCAGCTCGGCGGCATCCTCGACAACGACTCCGCCGACAAGGCCGCGCGCTTCGTCAACCTCTGCGACGCCTTCGCGATCCCGCTCGTCTTCCTCCAGGACGTCCCCGGCTTCATGGTCGGCACCAAGGTCGAGGCCGCCGGCATCATCCGCCACGGCGCCAAGATGCTCTACGCGGTCGCCAACGCCACCGTGCCCAAGCTCACCGTGATCACCCGCAAGGCCTACGGCGCCGGTTACTACGTGATGAACGGCCGCGCTTACGAGCCCGACCTGATCGTCGCCTGGCCCAGCGCCGAGATCTCCGTGATGGGCGCCGAGGGCGTCGTCGAGATCGCCTTCCGCAAGGTCGTCGAGGAAGCCCCGGACCCCGCCGCCAAGCGCGCCGAGCTGATCGAGGGCTTTCGCAAGCAGTTCGACGTCTACATCGCCGCCGGCAACGACCTGATCGACGATGTGATCGACCCTCGCCAGACGCGCGCCACGATTTGCAAAGCGCTCGAGATGGCGCAGAGCAAGCAGGTCGAGCGGCCGTGGAAGCGGCACGGCGTGGTGCCGGTTTAGCATCGCATGCCCATGACCGGTGTGACGCACAATCGGGACTCGACGGAGGCGGCGCAGAGCGCCACGATCGAGGCCACGCTGCGCGAGGTCGTCGAGGTGCTCGCACCGCTCGATCGCACCCCGTGCTCGCCCGGCGAGCGCCGCGCCGCGGAGTGGCTGGCGGAGCGCATGGCGCGAGTGCCGGGCGTGCGCACCGAGCTGGAGGACGAGCCGTCCTGGGGGATCTTCCAGCCGACGCTCACCGGGCTCGGCGTGGCCGGCACGCTCGCCGCGGCACTCGTTCTGCGCGGCCGGCGCGCTCCCGGGGCGCTGCTCGCTGCGGCGACGGTTGCCGGCATCGTCGACGAGGCGCACAACGGTCCGCGCCTGCTGCGCCGCGCGGTGCGCCGACGCCGCACCACCGTCAACCTGACCGCGCGCGCCGGCGCCGAGGACGCCCCGACGACCGTCGTCGTGCTCGCCCACCACGACGCGCCGAAGACCGGGATGCTGTTCGACCAGACGCTGCAGCGACGCATCTACGAACGCGCCCCTGCGCTGATCGAACGCTTCAAGACGCCGTCGCCGCAGTGGTGGCTCGGCCTCGCCGGGCCGCTGGCGACGCTCGCGGGCGCGCTCAGCGGTCGCACCCGCGCCGCGCGCGCGGGCTTCGCGCTCGGCCTGGTCGGCACCGCGCTGCTCGCCGACATGTGGCGCAGCCCGACGGTGCCGGGCGCCAACGACAACCTCTCTGGGGTCGCCGCGCTGGTCGCGCTCGCCGAGCTGCTGACCGTCGAGCCCGTTCCCGGCCTGCGCGTGCTGCTCGTCTCGTGCGGCGCCGAGGAGACGCTGCAGGACGGCATCCGCGCCTTCCTGCGCTCGCACCGCCACGAGCTGGCGCCCGAGTCCACCGTGTTCGTCAACCTCGACACCGTCGGCTCGCCCCACCTCGTGCTGCTCGAGGCCGAGGGGCCCGTGCGCATGGAGTACTACACCGGTCCCTGGCTGCGCGACCTGTTCAGCGAGCACGCGGCCGAGCTGGGCGTCGGGCTGGAGCGCGGCTTCCGCGCCCGCGCCTCGACCGACAGCGTGATCCCCAGCCGCGCCGGCTATCCGACGGCGACGTTCGTCTCGATGACCGACTGGCGCTCGCCCGCCAACTACCACCTGCCCAGCGACGTGCCCGAGAACCTCGACTACGGCACCGTCGCCGACACCACACGGCTCGTGTACGCCGTCTGCGGCGCGCTCGCAGCACGCTAGTTGGCTAGCTGGCCAAACGTCCCGACGGGCGCCGGCGGGGACTGAGATACTGCCCGCGTGGCCGTCGAGGACCCAGTCGTCATCACCTGCGCGATCTCCGGCGTGCTCGCCAATCGCGAGCAGTGCCCGGCGATCCCCTACACGCCGGCAGAGTACGCCGCCGAGGCACGGCGGATCGTGGACGAGGGTGGCACGATGATCCACATCCACGCCCGCAAACCCGACGGCTCGCCGAGCTTCGAGGTCGAGGATTACAAGGCGATCGCCGACGCGATCCGCGCCGAGGTCGGCACCACCGCGATCATCAACTTCTCGACCGGCGCCGTCGGCGTCTCGGTGGAGCAGCGCGTCGCCTACCTGCGCGAGTGCCGCCCCGAAGTCGCCGCCCTGAACATGGGCTCGATGAACTACGCCAAGTACTCGCGCTCGCGCAAAGACTTCGTGTTCAAGATGGTCTTCGCCAACCCGTTCGAGGAGATCATCGCGCTGTTGCGCGCGATGATGGAGTTGGGCATCAAACCCGAGCACGAGTGTTTCGACCTCGGCCACGTCGGCAGCCTCGAGCCGCTGATCGACATGGGTGCGCTCGAGCCCCCGCTGCACGTGGACTGCATCATGGGCGTGCTCGGCGGCGTGCCGCCCGGCGCGCGCAACCTCGCGGCGATGGTCGCGAACATCCCCGGCGCCGGCGCCGGCGCCGGCGCCGGCCGGGGCGCCTCCGGCGGGGATGTGAGTGCAAACGTTGAAGAGCAGCGTACGCGCGCGCACTGGGCCGTGATCGGCATCTCGCGCCGCCAGTGGGAGCTGGTCGCCGCCGCGCTCACGCTCGGCGGCTCGATCCGCGTCGGGCTTGAGGACAACCTCTACCTGCCCGGCGGCGCGATGGCGCGGTCCAACGGCGAGCTGGTCGCCAAGGCACGGCAGATGACCGAGGACGTCGGGCGGCGACCGGCGACCGTGCAGGAGGCGCGGGCGCTGTTGAACATCCCGGAACCGCGGTGAGCCTCCCGCTCGCCGGCATCCGCGTGCTGGACCTCTCGCGCCTGTTGCCCGGCGGCTTCTGCTCGCTGCTGCTCGCCGACTTCGGCGCCGACGTGCTCAAGGTCGAGGACACCGGCCTGGGCGACTACATCCGCTGGTCGCCGCCCTACCTGGAGGGCGCCGATGACAGCGCCAAGTCCGCGCTGTTTCTCGCGCTGAACCGCAACAAGCGCTCGATCCGCCTCGACCTCAAGAGCGAGGGCGGCCGCGAGGTGCTGCTGCGCCTGGTGGCCGAGCACGACGTCGTGCTCGAGTCCTTCCGGCCCGGCGTACTCGACCGGCTCGGTGTCGGCTACGAGCGTATGCGCGCCGTCAACCCGGGCATCGTCTACTGCGCGATCACCGGCTATGGCCAGACTGGCCCCAAGCGCGAGGCGGCGGGTCACGACATGAACTACCTCGGGCTCGTCGGTCTGCTGGGGCTCACGGGCGAGCATGAGGGGTCGCCCGTACAGGCGGCGGGTCAGATCGCCGATCTCGGTGGCGGCGCGCTGATGGCTGCCTTCGGCGTGCTCGCCGCGCTGCGCGAGCGCGACGGCAGTCCGGCCCGGCCGGGGTCCGGCGAGGGGCAGGTCGTGGACGTCTCGATGGCCGACGGCGCGCTCTCGTGGCTGGCGATGGTCGCCGGCGCGTACTTCGCCGACGGGAACGTCCCGCATCGTGGCGAGCTGCCGCTGGCGGGCGCGCTGATCTGCTACCGCCCCTACGAGTGCGCCGACGGCTGGGTCACGCTTGGCGCGCTGGAGCCGAAGTTCTGGCAGGCCTGGTGTCGCGGCGTCGGGCGCGACGATCTGATCGAGCGTCAGTTCGAGCGCCCTGGCTCCGACGTGCACGCGCAGGTGGTCGAAATCTTCAAAGCCCGCACCCGCGCCGACTGGGAGCAGTTCGCGCGCGAGCACGACTGTTGCCTCGAGCCCGTCCTCGACCTCGACGAGGCGCTGCACTCCGAGCTGGTCGGCGCGCGCGAGATGGTCGTCACGCTCGACCAGCCTGGCGTGCCCGGTGGCGTGCGCCAGCTCGGCGTCCCCGTCAAGCTGACCCGTACCCCCGGCGCACACGACCGCCTGCCCGGCCCTGTGCTCGGCGAGCACACCGAGCCGACGCTCGCCGGTCTCGGCTACTCCGAGCAGGAGATCGCCGCGCTCCTGGCTTCCGGCGCCGTCGCCGGGCCTGCGCCGCGGGCTGACGAGCCGGCGACCTTCAGGGTCTGAGGCCGACGGCGGCAGCCGCGTGCGAATACGGGCACGATCCGGAAAATGCGTCAGCATAGGCGGCGATGCCCGACGCGGAGGAGATCGTCGTCGCAGGGGACCGCGCCGCCCGCGCGCTGCCCGCGCCGCGCGCTGCGCGCGAGACGATCGAGCTGCTGCTCGTCGAGGACGACGAGGGGGACGCCGTGCTCGTCGAGGACCAACTCGCCGAAGAACTACCCCACGTACACCTCGCTCGCAGCCGCACGCTCGCCGAGGCGCTCGGAGGCTTGAGCGCGCCGCTGGACTGTGTGCTGCTCGATCTGCGGCTGCCCGACGCGGTCGGTCTGGACGCCGTGCAGAAAGTCCGCGGCGCCGCCCCGGCCGTTCCCCTGATCGTCCTCACCGGACTCGACAACGAGGCCGCCGGTGTCGCGGCCGTCGAAGCCGGCGCGCAGGACTACCTCGTCAAGGGAACCGTCGTCGAAGGTGGCCTCGCGCGCTCGATCCGCTACGCGATCGGCCGCCACCAAACCGAGGAAGCCGAGCGCGAACTGCTGCTCGCCCAGGCGCACGCCCAGGAAGCCGCGCGCCTGGAACGCGGCCTCGCGCCGCGCCCGCTCGTCGCCGGCGGTACGACCTGGGTAGCCTCCTGCTACCGCGCCGGTCGCAGCCGCGCGCTGCTGGGCGGCGACTTCTTCGACGCCGTCGAGACTTCCGACGGCCGTCTGCGCGTCGTCGTCGGCGACGTCTGCGGCCACGGTGCCGACGAGGCCGCGATCGGCGTCTGCCTGCGCAGCGCCTGGCGCGCCCTCGCGCTCGCCGGCGAAGCGCCAGCTCGGATCGTCGGCACGCTGGAGCGCATCTTCGAGCACGAACGGCACATACCCAGCCTGTTCGCGACGCTCTGCATGCTCGAGATCGACCCCGCGGTGCGCACCGCCCTCGTAGTTCAGGCCGGTCATCCACCGCCCGTGCTGATCGCCGGCGACACGATTGCGCCGCTGCTCGAAACCCGCGGCGAGCCGCCAATCGGGCTCTCCGGCCCCGAGCGCTGGTCCGAGCAAACGCTGGCGCTGCCCCCCGACTGGTCCGTCCTGCTCTACACCGACGGCATCGTCGAGGGCCGCGTCGGATCCGGACCGCAGCGCCTGGGCGAGCACGGCCTGCACGACCTGGTCGCCCGCCACATCGAAGCCCACCCCGACTGGCGTGCGCGGCCCGCCGCGCTGCTGGACGAGCTGGTTCTGCGTGCCGAGCAGCTCAACGGGCGTGCCCTGATAGACGACATCGCGATGGTCCTCGTCGGCGCCGCCACCGCGGACACGCAGTCGTGAGCGCACGCGACAACGACGCGGCTCGCTTTGCTGGGTCCGCCGATGCTGCCGGGTCCGCCGATGCTGCTGGGTCCACCGCGTCTGCCGACTCCGCTGTGTCTGCCGGCCTCCCCGCGACCGCCGGCCTCCCCGCGACCGCCGGCGTGCCTCGCCCGGCGCCGCGCATCACGCGGCTGCGCGTCGGCCAATCGCTCTCGCTCACGATCGGGCTGCTGCTCGCGTTCGCCATCGTCGGCATCGGCCTGGCGCTGCTCGCCAACGCGCAGCTCAACCACCGCCGCGAGGTGCTGCTCGACGAGGTCGGGCCCTCGCTGCGTGCGGCGATCCGTCTGGAAGACGCACTCGTCAACGAGGAGACCGGCGTGCGCGGCTACGTGATCGCCGGCCAGCGCAGCTTCCTGGAACCGTACGACCGGGGGCTCGCCACAGAGGCCAACGCCTACCGCGAACTGCGCCTGCGCGAGCGCTCCACAGGCCCCCGCGTCGCGGTCGAGGTCGACGCCGTGCGCGTTGCGACGCAGGCATGGCGGTCGCACTACGTGGATCCCATCCTACGCCACGCAACGCGACCGAGTGGCCGCTCCTCGGCGCGTGCCGGCGTCGAAGGCAAACGCCTCTTCGACGCAGTCAGGACGCCCCTGGTACGTCTGCAAGCGGCACTCAGCGCCGAGGACACCCACATCCGCAGCCAGCTCAGCGACGCGGCCAACCTGCTCTTCGCCGCGCTGCTCGTCGCAGCGGCCCTGATCGTCGGCAGCCTGCTCGGCGCTGGTCTCTTCCTGCGGCGCATGATCACCCGCCCGCTCGCGCGGCTCGGCGCCGAGGCCCAGCGCATCGCCGGCGGCGACTTCACGACCCCGCTCGCCGCCGGCGACGGTCCCCGTGAGATCGCCGACCTCGCGGCCGAGATGGAGGCGATGCGTGAGCGCACCGTGCACGAGCTGGAGGCTGTCCTAGACGCGCGCCGGCGGCTCGCCCGCCAGGCCGAGGAACTCAGCCGGTCAAATGACGAACTCGAGCAGTTCGCCTATGTGGCCTCACACGACCTGCAAGAGCCGTTGCGCAAGATCGCATCCTTCTGCCAGGCGCTGCAGCTGCGCTACGGCGGCCAGCTCGACGAGCGCGCCGACCGCTACATCGAATTCGCCGTCGACGGTGCCACGCGTATGCAGCTGCTGGTCAATGCCCTGCTCGCGCTCTCCCGCGTCGGCCGCGGCCAAGAGCGCCACGCACAGGTGCCCCTCGACGAGGTGCTCGCCGAAGCGCAAGCCTCGCTCACCGCCGAGATCCGCCAGTCCGGCGCGCGCATTCTCAGCGACCCGTTGCCCACCATCCTCGGCGATCGGACTCTCCTCGTCTCGCTCTTCCAGAACCTCATCGGCAACGCGGTCAAGTTCCGTGCGCAGGGGCCTCCGCTCGTGCGCATCGCCTGCACGCCCCACCCGCACGACTGGGAGCTGTCTTTCGCCGACAACGGCATCGGCATCGAACTCGCCTACGCCGACCGCATCTTTCAAATCTTCCAACGCCTGCACAGCCGCCAGACCTACGAGGGCACAGGCATCGGCCTCTCGCTCTGCCGCAAGATCGTCGAGTACCACGGCGGGCGCATCTGGCTCGACCCCGCCTCCGAGCACGGTGCGTGCTTTCGCTTCACGCTGCCCCGCGATCACGCAGCTTCTGAGGAGGGCGCCGGCGCCGGCTCGGAAGTGCGTGACGGGGCCGGTCCGCAGGAGCGCCATGACGCCGGCTCCGGCGAGCGCCCCCCGAGCGAGGACGCGCCGTCGGCCGACCTCGCGTACGATCGTCCGCGCTCATGACGAACGCCGAGCTTGCCTCGATCCTGCTGGTCGAGGACGATCCTGGAGACGTGCTGCTCGTGCGTGAGGCGCTCGCCGAGCACAAGGTCGCCAATGTGCTGTCCGTCGTCGACGACGGCGTCAAGGCGATCGAATTCCTGCGTCGCGAAGGCGACTACGCCGGGGCCGAGCGCCCCGGGATCGTGCTGCTCGATCTCAACCTGCCCCGCAAGAGCGGCGCCGAGGTGCTCGCCGAGATCAAGCACGACCCCGACCTCGCCACGATCCCCGTCGTCGTGCTCACCACCTCCGAATCCGAACACGACGTCCTGCGTTCCTACCAGCAACACGCCAACGCCTACATCGCCAAGCCCGTCGACTTCGAGCGCTTCAAGCGGATCGTCCGCCAGATCGACGAGTTCTTCATCGGCATCGTCAAGCTGCCCCCGCCACACGCGCGGTAAGGCTACGCTCAGCCCGGCGCTATGCTTTCGAAAGCGCCGATTGACTGACCAGTCAATCTACCCGGCTACGGTCGGCGCGCACACGGGAGGAACGCGCTTGAAGGTCGCGGCAATCCAGCTCAACTCCACCGCCGACACTGCCGCGAACCTGGCGAGCGCCGATCGACTGACGCGTGCGGCGGCCGCCGATGGCGCCCAGCTGGTCGTACTGCCCGAGAAGTGGAGCGTGCTGGGAGGCGACGCCGACCTGCGCGCTGGCGCACAACCGCTCGACGGGCCCGCCATCGGATGGGCGCGCTCGCTCGCCCGCGAGCTGCGCATCGACCTCGTGGCAGGCTCGATCTTCGAGCGCCGCGGCGCACGTGGGGAGGAGGGAGAGCGCGTCCCCGGCGCCGCGCGCGGGGACCGGGTTGGTGGCGAGCGGTTCGCGAACACCTCCGTGCACATCGACCCCGACGGCGACGTCCGCGCCGTCTATCGCAAGCTGCACATGTTCGACGTCGAGGTGGCCGGGCGCTCCTACCGCGAGTCCGCCGTGACCGAGCCCGGCGCGGAGATCGTGCTGAGCGCCACCGCCGCCGGCGTCGAGCTGGGTTTGGCGATCTGCTACGACCTGCGCTTCCCCGGGCTGTTCGCCGCGCTCGCCACGCGCGGCGCGCGCATCGTCGTGCTGCCCTCCGCGTTCACCGCGCCCACCACGCGCGACCACTGGGAGATCCTGGTCCGTGCGCGCGCGATCGAGAACGAGGTCTTCGTGGTCGCTGCCAACCAGGTCGGCGCCCACCCCGGCGGGCACCGTTCCGGCGGCCGCTCGCTGATCGTCGATCCCTGGGGGCTCGTGCTCGCCGAGGCCGGCGACCAAGCCGGCTGGATCGCCGCCGAGCTGGATCTCGAGCGCCAGCGCGAGATCCGCGCGCAGCTGCCCGTGCTCGCGCACCGGCGGCCCGAGGTGTACGGGGCGGCCGCATGAGCGCGCGCCGTACGCCCACCGCGCGCACCGCCAAGAACGGCGCCGACAAGCGGCGCATGATCCTCGACGCCGCCGTGCGCGTGTTCGCAGGCCAGGGCTTTCACGCCTGCCGCGTGTCCGACATCGCCGACGAGGCCGGCGTGGCGTACGGGCTCGTGTACCACTACTTCTCCTCCAAGGAGCAGGTGCTCGACACCCTCTTCCTCGAGCGCTGGGACGTGATGCTGCACATGATCCGCGACGTCGACGCGGAGGCGATCCCGGCGCGCGCCAAGCTGGAGGCGATCGCCTCGTTCATCGTCGACAGCTACCGCCACGATCCCGACGTCATGAAGGTCATCATCGTCGAGGTCACCCGCGCCGCGAACTCCTTCGGGCAGACCCACCTGGCGCGGATTCGCGAGGCATACGACCTGATCGCGCGGATCGTCACCGCGGCTCAGGACAAAGGCGACTTCAAGTCCGAGATCGACGCCGAGTTCGCCGCGCTCGCCTTCTACGGCGCGATCGAGCAGATGCTCACAGGCTGGATCTTCGGGTTGCTGCCGCGTGGGGAGGAGCACTACGAGCGCGCCAAGTGGCTAGTGATCGAGACCGTCTGCGGCGGGCTCGAGACGGACGGCGCTGCGAGCAAGACGACCACCGCGGGCAATACACTGCCTGGATGATCGAGAACGAGATGGTCAAGCGACTGATGTGGTCGGGCCTGCTCACCGCGTTGGGTGCGCTCGCGAGCATCGCAACCCAACGCGGCGCGGCACTCATCTGGCGCAGAGTCTTCGCCGAGGAGCCCCCCGAGTGAGCGACGGCTCGCCCGACGGGTCGGCCCCCGGGCAACCGGGCGCAGCGAGCCGCAGCGGCCTAGGAGGTGGACCGCAGAACATCGCCACCGCGATCACCGACGTATCCGAGCGCTTCACGGTCCTCGTCCACGAAGAGATCGAGCTGGCCAAGGCCGAGGTCGCCGAGAAGACATCCAAGCTCGCACGCGGCGCCGTCGTAGCCGTCGCCGCCGGTGTCTTCCTCGTCACCGCGCTCTTCTTCGTGCTGATCGGTCTTGCGCTGCTGCTCTACTACGTCCTCCCCGTCAACGCCTTCGCCTACTTCTGGGGCTTCTTCGCGATGGCCCTGCTGCTGATCGTGCTCGGCGCGATCGCCGGTCTCGTCGCGGCGAAAGTCGTCAAACGCGGGGCTCCCCCCGTGCCGAGCATGGCGATCGAGGAGGCGCGCAAGATCCGCGAGAGCGTCAGCAGCGGTGGCGACGCGACCGGCGTGCCAGGCTCCAAGGCGGACCGCTAGCCCATGGCCCAACGTACGCCTGCCGAGATCCGCAGCTCGATGGAGGCCAACCGTGCCCAGTTCGAGCTTTCCGTTCAGCGTCTGCGTGGCGAGGTCACCGAGCTGACCGACTGGCGCGCACACCTTGCACGGCACCAGCGCGAGTTGATGATCGGGGTCGCGGTGGTCGGGTTCATGGTCGGGGTGCGCGGGCTGCGGCGGCGACGCCGGCGACGCTACTGACGCCACTGACGCTGCTGGCCGCCGCGCGACGCCACCGAGGGTTTGTCGTGCCGGCGGTTTTGCCATGGGTGGCGACACCGCGCGGCGGCCACTTGGTGTGAGGGGCCGCGAACGCGCGGCGAAAGATGGCGGCGTCGCCGCGCGGCGTCCCCGCGGCGTGCGTCCTCCTATGCGCGTCAGGTCAGCAGACTCCGTGGCACCCCGCCGACCCCGATCAAGCCCGGGCCCACGTAGGTCCCGATCACCGGTCCCACCTCCGAGGTGAACAGCGGCTCGGACCCGTAGATCTCGCGTCCGCGCTCGATCAGCCGCTGCGCCTGCTCGGTCGCTTGAATGTGCTGTACGACCCACGCGTCGGATCCCGCCTCGCGCAGTTCGTGCATGTACTGCACCATCCGCTCGAACGCGCGTCCCGCGGTGCGCACGCGCTCGACGGGCGTGATCTCGTACTCGAGGGACAGAATCGGCTTGATCCGCAGCGTCCCGCCCAGCCACGCCTGCGCACGCCCGATGCGCCCGCCGCGGCGCAGGTACTCCAGAGTGTCGATGCAAAACCAGATTTTCAGCGCCCGTCGCGTCTCGCGCACACGCGCCACGACCTCCTCTTTAGCGGCGCCCCGGCCCGCCGCCGCGGCTCCGGCGAGCACAAGAATGCCCAAGCCGCCACACGCCGTTTCGCTGTCGATCACCTCCACGCGCTCGCCCAGGCCACGCTCGGCCAGCAGCGCGCGCGCCTGGCGCGCAGCCTCGCACGTGCCCGAGATGCCACCCGCGAGATGCACCGAGACGATGTCCGAGCCCGCCTCCAGCAGCGGCTCCCACACCGCCAGAAAGTCGCCGATCGACGGCTGCGAAGTGCTCGGCAGCTCGCGGCTCGAGCGCAGGCGCTCGTAGAACTCGTCGTAGCCGTTCAGCTCGATCTCGCGTTGCAGCGAGTCCTCCGTGCCACGACGGCCCCAACCGAAGTAGAGGCTCACCTGATGGATGCCGCGGCTGTCCGCGAGCGCCCTCGGCAGGTAGTGCGTGGTGTCGGTGACGATCGCGACGGGCGGCATGGCGCGAGCGGACCCTACCGCACCGCTGCCACCGTGCGGATGCGGCCCTCTACACTGCGCCCGTGCCCAAGACCCTGCTCACCGGCGGCGCGGGCCTCGTCGGCGCGCGGGTCGCGCGACTGCTGGCGCAGCGCGGCGATGAGCTGCGCTTGACGGTACGTCCGAGCACGCGCCTAGACAACCTCGACTTCGAATACGAAGCCGTGCGCTGCGACATCCTCGACCGCCAAGCCGTGCGTCGGGCGCTGCGCGGGGTCGACCGCGTCTTTCACATCGCCGGCCTCACCAGCCTGCGTGCCTCCCCGCGCGAGCTTTTTCGTGTCAACGCCGGAGGTACCCGCATCGTGCTGGAGGAGGCGCTGCGCGCCGACGTCGAGCGCGTCGTGCACACCTCCTCGGTCGCCGCGATCGGGCCCGCGCCCCGCGGCGCGGTCGCCGACGAGCGCCAGCTGTTCCCAGCGGACGGGTGCGCGCTGGCCTACGCGCAGGCCAAGCGCGAGGCCGAGGTGCAGGCGCTGCGCCTCGCCGCGCACGGGCTGCCTGTGGTGATCGTCAATCCTGCGTTTGTGCTCGGCGCCGGCGACTACACCCGTTCCTCGACCGAGCTTGTGCGCCGCTTCCTGCGCCGCGAAATACAGGCCTACGTGGACGGCGCCGTCAACGTCGTCGACGTCGGCGACGTTGCCCGCGGGCATCTGCTCGCCGACGAGCACGGCCAGAACGGCGAGCGCTACATCCTTGGCAACCGCAACTTCACGCTCGACCGCCTCTTCACCGACCTCGGCCGCCTTTCCGGCGTGGAGCCGCCCACGCTGAAGCTGCCCCTGCCCGCCGCGCTCGCGCTTGCGCGTGTCGCCGAGAGCCTGCCCGGCCGCCCGCCCTTCACCGTCACCGAGGTCCGCGCCAGCGCGCAGTGGTGGGCGTACAGCAGCGCCAAGGCCAAGCGCGAGCTGGGCTATGACCCAGGCCATCACGAGGACCCGCTCGCGAGCACGATCGAGTGGTACCGCGAGCACGACCGCCGGCTCGCCGCCTCCGGCGCGCGCCAAGCGCTGCCGCTGCGTCTTGCCGGCTTCGCGTTACGGCAGGCCAGCGATGTTGTGCAGGGGTTGGGGCTCTAGCACTAGGCCAGCCGGTTCTCGATCTGCAGCCCGCCGCCGTCGGCCGGCTGCTGGGTGGCGGTTGGTGTCGGCGCGGGCGCCTCGCCCGCGGGGCCCTCGACGCCGAGCAGTTGCGCCAGCTCGCCCGACTCGTACATCTCGGTCACGATGTCGCAGCCACCCACCAGCTCGCCGTCGACGAACAGCTGCGGGATCGTCGGCCAGTTCGACAGCGCCGACAGCTCCTGGCGGATACGCGGATCGGGCAGGACGTCGACCGCCGCAAAGCGCGCGTCGAGTGCCTGCAGTACCGCGACCGTCTGGCGTGAGAAGCCGCACGCAGGGGCCTCGGGGTCGCCCTTCATGAAAAGGATCACGCGATTCTCGGCGATCGCCTCCGCAATCGCGGTGCGGATCGGGTTGGACGCGCCCTCCGAGGGGGCGGTGATGGGATCGATGCTCTGCATGGTGGGGCTCCTTGGTGCTTGCGGTGCGATGCGTGGTTGCCGTGCGATGTGTGGTTGGGGTGCGGTGCCTGGTTGGGGTGCGGTGTGTGGTTGGGGTGGGGTGCTTGGTTGGGGTGCTGTGCTTGGTTGGGGTGCTGTGCTTGGTTGGGGTGCTGTGCTTGGTTGGGGTGGGGTGCTTGGTGGGGGTGCTGTGCTTGGTTGGGGTGGGGTGCTTGGTGGGGGTGCTGTGCTTGGTGGGGGTGCTGTGCCTGGTTGGCGATTTTGGTGGTGGCTCTCGACGCGTCGGGGGAGGGGCGGGGAGGAGGAGTTGGTTGTGGGGGCAGTTGGGAATTGAGGTCGGCATGCCGCTCAGTCGACCGCGGTCTTCAGCGACAGTGCGTGGATCGGACCGCCGATCTCCTGGCCGAAGATCTCGTAGACGAGGCGGTGCTGCTCGATGCGGCTGCGTCCCGCGAACGCCTGCGCGGTGACCGTCGCGCGGAAGTGGTCGCCGCTGCCGCCGCCGAAGTCTTCGACCTCGGCGCGCGCGCCCGGGATCGCAGCCTCGATGCGCTGTTTGATCTGCTCGGGGGTGGGCATCTACAGCGCAAGGATAGCGGCGCACGCGCAGCGCTATACTTTCGATAGCAATGATCTCCTTCAGTGACAAGGGAGCGGAGAAGGTACGTGAGTTCCTTGCCGCGCAGGGCACCGACGTGAGCCTCGCGGGGCTGCGTGTGGGGGTGCGCGGCGGCGGTTGCTCGGGCTTCCAGTACCAGCTCGCCTTTGACGAGCAGCGCGAGAACGACGTCGCCTTCGAGAGCCACGGATTGAAGCTCCTCGTCGACCGCGAGAGCCTGCCGTATGTGCACGGCTCGGTGATCGACTACGAGGAAAGCCTGCAAGGGGCGGGCTTCAAAGTCAACAACCCCAACGTGGTTGCGGCTTGCGGCTGCGGATCCTCGTTCCGCGTGGCCGAGGAGGAGCAGGTCTCAGCCGTCTGAGGGCCGATGGGTGGCGGCGCCGGCCGGGGCCCCTGGGCGTCAGGTCGGCTCGTTGTCCAGCGAGCGCCACAGATAGCGGCAGGCGAGCGTGCGGTGCGGGCGCCACGGTGCCGCGATGCGCTCCATCGTCGCCGGGTCGGGTAGGCCATCGAGTGCGTAAGCGACCTCGATCGCCCGGCGGATGCCGAGGTCGCCGACCGGCAGCACGTCGGGGCGCTGCAGGTGGAACATCAGGAACATGTGCGCGCTCCAGGTGCCAATGCCCTTGACGGCAACCAGCTCGGCGATCACCTGCTCGTCGGGCAGGTCGTCCAGGCGCTCCAGCTCCAGTTCGCCGGACAGCGCGTGCTCGGCGAGCGAGCGCAGGTAGCCGACCTTCGCGCGCGAGAGCCCCGCTGCGGCGCGCAGCGCTTCGGGCTCTGCGGCCAGCACCTGCTCGGGGGTGGGCGTGCGGCCGTCGAACTGCGAGGTCAACCGCACGAAGATGCTGCGCGCCGCCTTTGTCGAGAGCTGCTGGCCGACGATCGCGCGCACCAGCGCGCCGTAGTGGTCGGGCGGGCGTCCGGCGCGCGGATCGCCGAGCCGCGGCCCCACAGCGTCGATCACGCTCGCCAGCACCGGATCGCTGCGGCGCAGGTGGGCGAGGCCGCGCGGCCTCGCGCTGCCGGTGGCGCCTTTGGCGCGCACTGCGGTCGCATCGGCGCGCACCGCAGCCGTATCGCCGCGCCCCGCGGTCGCATCGCCGCGCGCAGCGCGGGGTCTGGGGGTGCGCTCAGGCAGCGGACGCGGCGGCCGTGGTCTCGAGCGCGACCGGCTCGCCGTCGAGCGCGTTCAGGGCCCGCGGCAGCGACGCCGCTATGCAGGTGAAGCTGGGCGTGTCGCGCACCGTGTAGCGCGAGGCCTCGGTGGTGCGCAGGCGCTGCACGAGATCGAGGAACGTGCCCACGTCGTCGGTGTCGAACGCCACCACGAACTCCTGGTCGTCGAGTCCGAACGAGTACGTCGTGTGGTTGTCGACTCCCGGGTATTCGCGCCCGACCGCGATGTGGCCCTGCATGATGCGCCAGCGCTCCTGGGCCGGCAGCGCGTACCACTCCCGGGACTTGACAAATGGGTACACGAACACATACTTGCCGCGGAAGCTGCGCGGAGCGGCGCGGATGTCCTCGGAGTACTCCGACCTCTTGCGCATCCCCAAGAACGAGTAGGGGATCTGCGCCCAGCGCATCAGCCCGCTCTGGGCGAGCACGACATGGAACTCGTGGATGCGATCCAGGTTCTCCGCCTCGGCGATCAGCAGCAGCTCCGCGTCTCCGCGCGTGCCCACCAGCGAGAAGCACTGCAGCAGGTGCCCGTCGGCGAAGTCCTCGCAGGCAGCCATGAACTCGCGCTTGTCCTGCGCGCGCTGCTCAGGATCCGTGCGGCGCCACGCGGGCTCCATCTTCAGGAACGTGTACTTGACGAAGTGCCGCTCGCTCACGCTCGACAGGCTATCGGGTCGCAGGCGCTCGATCGGCCCAGCGCGCCGCCGGGACGAGCTTGATGCCGCGCGGCGAGCGGCTACAGTTTGCGCGTGCGGATTGCGCTCGTCTCGCCGTACTCGTGGACGTATCCCGGCGGGGTTACCCGCCACATCGAAGCCCTCGCGGACGAGCTGGAGTCGGCCGGTCACGAGGCTCGCATCCTGGCGCCGTTCGACCCCGACGACGCGCTGGCGCGGCTCACCCATCGCGGGGCGCGCCCCCAGCAGATCGAGCCCCCGGAGCGGCTGGTGGCGCTGGGGCGCACGATGGGGTTCCCCGCCAACGGCGCGATCTCCAATCTCGCGGCCACCCCCGACACTGTGCTCGCGCTGTGGCGCGAGCTGCGCGCGGGGAGCTATGACGTGGTGCACATCCACGAGCCGATCGTGCCGCTTGTCGGCTGGTACGGGCTCAGCTGCGCGACGCTCGCGGGCATCCCGGTCGTGGGCACCTTCCACAGCTACTCCGAGAACGCGCTCACCAACGGGATCGGTGTCGCGCTGGGGGCGCGGCGGCGCATGAACCGCCTGCACGCGCGGATCGCCGTCTCCGAAGCCGCCGCCTGGACGGCGCGGCGCTTCTTCGGGGGGCGCTACACGATCATCCCCAACGGGGTGCGCGTGCAGGAGCGCTGTCGCGAGGAGCGCTGGGAGGGGGGTCAGGATGGGACGTCGCTGCACGACGAACAACTAACCCGGGCCCGGGTTCCGTTGGGGGTCGACGTGCAGCCAGAGATCCTGGCGTCGTCGGGCACCGGGGAGCCGCTGCGCATCCTGTTCGTCGGCCAAGCCGTCGAGCGCAAGGGGTTGCCCGTGCTGCTGCGCGCGTTCGAGGCGCTGCGCGAGCACGTGCCCGCCACGCTCACGCTCGTCGGGGCCGGACCGGAGGACGTCGCGCCGCTGCTGCTCGACGACGGCGCCCGCGGCGCGGGACGGCTTGGCGATCGTGGCCGGCTGCGCCTGCTGGAGTGCGGCGTCAACGCGCTCGGCAAGGTCTCCGAGCGGCGCAAGGCCGCCGAGCTGCAGCGCGCCCAGGTGCTCTGCGCGCCGTCGCTGCACGGCGAGAGCTTCGGCATGGTGCTGACCGAGGCGTTTGCCGCGGGTACGCCCGTGGTCGCCTCGGACATCGCCGGCTACCGCGACGTCGTGCGCGACGGCATCGACGGCGTCCTCACGCCGCGCGGCGACGCGCGGGCGCTCGCCGAGGCGCTGCGCGGTCTCGCCCTGCAACCGGACCGGCGCACGACGATGGCGCGCGCCGCGCACGAGCGCGCGCAGCGTTTTGCCTGGCCGCACGTGGCCGCCGAGGTGCTCGACGTCTACGAGCAGGCGCGCGCCGTCGGCCGCGCCCCGACGCGACTTGGCCGGGCGATGGCTCACCACGGTCTCGCGCCGGCCGACCTGCGTCCCCCGGTGGCGCCGCGGCGGCTGCCGAGCCTCGAGCCCGAGCTGGCCACCCCGCCCGCACGGCGCGCGCTGGGCATCGCGCGCCGCGGCGCGCTCGCGGCGGCCTCCCTGAGCGTGATCGCCCTGGCGGGGCTCGCGCTGCAGAAGGTCGGGCTGGGGCCCGTGCTCGCGAGCATCGTCGCCTCCAGCCCGGGTCTGCTCGCGGCCGGTCTCGGGCTGATGTGCCTGGCGATGTTCGTGCGCGCGCTCGCCTGGCATGAGATCCTGCGCGTTGCCCCCACCTGGCGCCGTGCCCGCCGGCGCGACGCGCTGCAGGGCACGTGCATCGGTGTGCTGATGTCGGCGACGCAGCCGGCCCGCCTGGGTGAGCCTTCGCGTGCGCTGATCGTCGCGCGGCGCATCGGGCGCGCGCGCGAGACCCTGCCGGTGGTGCTGGGCACGATCGTCTCCCAGACGCTGCTGAACCTGCTCGCGCTTGCGCTGCTCGGGCTTGCGATGCTCTGCGGCGCGCCGCTGCTGCACGGACAGGGCGGCGCGCTGCTGGCTCCTGCGCTGGTGCCGTTGCTGGCGCTGATGCTCGCGCTGTTGACGCCGATCCTCGTGGCGCACGGCGCCGACGAGCGATCGCCGGGCGCGCGCGGCGCGCAGGGTCTGCACGCGCTGCAGTCGGCCGCGCGCCGCGCGCTCGTGCTCGTGGGCGAAGGCCTGCGCATCTTTCGCCGCCCCCGCCAGGCCGCGCTTGCCACGGCCGCGCAGCTCGCCGCCTGGGCGCTTCAGTGCGTGGCGTGCTGGCTTTTGTTGATGGCGCTCGGGCTCGACGGCCGCGTCGGCCTGGCGGGCGCCGCGGGGGTGCTGTTCGCGGTCAACGTCACTGCGCTCGTGCCGCTGACACCCGCGAACGTCGGCGTCTTTCAGGCGGCCTGCGTGGCGGTGCTCACCGGCGCCTACCACGTCGCGATGGCCGACGCGATCGCCTACGGGATCGTGCTGCAGGCGGTGGAGATCGCGACTGCGCTCTTGATGGGCATGCCTGCGCTCGTCAAGGAGGGGCTTTCCTGGGGAGAGGTCCGCACGCGCACCCTGCACGCCACGCCTGTCAGGCTGCCCGCGCTCGAGCGGGCCGATCGCGCCGGGAAGCAGTCCGCCAGCGCGCTCGAGCTTTGACGAGCCACGAGCCGATGCCCCACGCGCCGAGCGCGGCGCCCGCGGCGAGCGGGCCGAAGGTGGGGTAGGCGTAGCGCGCGTCATAGCTGTTGCCGGCCACCGCGAAGGCGATGCTCAGCAGCGCCGTGAGCGTGCAGAACGCCGCCGCCCAGCGCAGCCGCCCGCGCAGAAAGAACGGTCCGGCGATACCCGCCACGAGCAGCACGATCAGCAGCGTGCCCTGAACTTTGGTGAAGCTTTCGTACGCTGCGAGCGCGCCCGACGAGCCGGTGTAGCCCAGATCGTCCTTGTATAAGAGCGCGAACACCGACTGGTCGGCGAGCGTCTCCGATCTTTCGACGAGCGCCAGGCGCAGCTGGCGCGGCGTGTAGCCTTCGCCCTCGCGCGGGAACACGTAGACGCCCAGTCCGTGCACGATCGCGTCGGCGTACGCCAACGGCTCGTGCTCGATGGCGGCAATGCTGAACTTTTTGAGCACCGTATTGGCGTGCCCTTCGGCGAGGAACGGCGGGCCGAAACGTTCGACCGCGGGCGACGTGTACGCGTACTGAAAGTAGTTGCCGTTCTTGCGCTTGTCGGGCGGTTCGGGAGGGCACAGAAAACGCGTGCCGTGCGGTGGCGTGAAGCTGTTGCAGTCCACGAACGTCGCCACGCGCGCATACAGATTCCACGCACTCTGACGCTCGTAGCCGAGATAGCCCGTGAAGTAGTCCTGTACCCCGACGTACGCCAGCACCATCGCAATCCCGACCCCCGCCGCCACCAGCGCGCCGGGCAGCCGGCGCCGCAGGGTGCCCGGCGTGGCGCACAGCAGCAACACCGGCAGCAGCACCATGCTCGAAATGGCGACCGTCTTTACCCAGAATGACAGCCCGATCGCGATCGCCGCGAGCAGCGGCCAGAGCAGCGAACGGCTGTACAGCGCACGCACCCCCAGATAGACGCCGAGCGTCTGCAGGAACATGAGCACCGGGTCGGCCAGCAGCGAGTGCTCGAGGAACAGGCCGGTCGCACCGAAGAACACGACCGCCGCCGGCGCCAGCCCCAGCCACGGCGGCGCGCCGGTGCGGCGCACCGCATCGTAGAGCAGCAAACCGCTCGCCACGCCGAGCAGGTGCTGCACCGCGATCGCGAACGACAGCCGGCCGTCGAGATGGTGCAGCAAACGCAAGAAGAACGGGTAGCCCGCCGGGTGCTGCGTGTCGCGGAAGATGTCGCGCGCCGCCGCCGCCGCGTACTGGGCGGAGTCCGGGAAGCCCAGAAACGCAGGGCCGTAGCCGATCATCAGCCACAACCGCAGGCCGATCGCAACCGTGCTCAGCGCGGCGAGCGCGGCGAGTGTCAGCTGCTCGCCGCGCTCCAGCGCCCGCCAGCGTAGTTCCAGTTTTCGCACCGCTGCCGTATAGATGACGGCCCTGGCGCTGTCAATCGGCGCCGCGGCGCGTGGCCCACGTCACGGCGCAGGCGGTGCGTTTCGTTTCTGTTCGGGCCACCCGGCAGAGCCGCCGGAGGAGCGAGGGGGGACGGAAGGGAGGGAGGGAGAGGGAGAGGGAGCCGCCGGGTGGCTGCGGGTTGTTCACCGGCCCGGTGGCCGCAGCCTGTTGAACGGGTCTGGGCGCCGTCGGTCGTTCGGCGGGAGAGTGGGTAGCTGCCGTGTCTGGCGGCGCCAGCCGCTCAGCCAGTCCGCACCGGCGTGTCCTGCGTGTCGGCCTACGCCGCCCGCTCGTCCTCTTCCTCGATCGCACCTGCGGGTGGGTCCTCGTCGCCGAACGTCGCGTCACTCTCGCCCTCCGCGTCGGCGCCGAACAGCGAGGGGTCGCGTGGCGAGCCCTTGATCAGGTCGTCCGGCGAGCCGTTTTCCAGCAGGCGGCCCTGGCGCGTGCCGAAGTAGGTCGCCTGCGGGTGGTGAGCCACGAGTGCGAGCGTGGACTGCTCGGGTTCGGGGGCGTAGCCGTCGGTGATGCGCATGCCGATCTGCTCGAGCCCGAGCAGCTTCTCCACCTTCAGGTGCTCGGCCTGCTCGGGCACGGCAGGGTAGCCCCACGAATAGCGCCGGCCCTGCGCGGCGGGAAGACCGAGCATCGCGCGGACCTCCGCGTGCAGCCACTCCGCCAAGCCCTCCGCCGTCTGCACGCCGAGACCATGTACGAACAACTGCTCAGAGAACTCGCCCTCTGCCTCGAGCTTGGCCATCAGCTCCGTGACCTCCGCCCCGACGGTCACGGCCTGCACCGCGATGACATCGAGTTCGTCCGGTGCCATCCATGCCGACGATCGCTGACCTGCCCCCCCATCCGGGCCGGCGGAGCCGGCCAATTCATCCTCTCCACCCACACGCACACCCGGCCGGAAGAAATCGGCCAAACACAGCCGGTCGCCCTTGGGCTGGCGCGGACAGACGAAGCGGGTCAGCTCGGTCTTGCGGTCCTCCGGATCGAGCACGACGATCTCGTTGCCCGCGCTGTAGCACGGGAAGAACCCGAGCAGCGCGCGGGGGTGCAGGTAGGGGGTGTGAGTCGGCGCGCCCTCGCCGGGTGTCCCCGCGGCGGCGCCCGCGGACGCTGCGCGCCGAGCGGCGCCGTCCGGATTGCCGCCGGCGCCGGTGGCCTCGCCCCACATCCGCGCCAGCCGCGGCTGAAAGTCGCTGCGCAGCAGCTCTCGCCACGCCTCGCCTTTGACTCCCCTGCCACCCCAGTGCAGCTTGAACAGAACGTGCGTGTCCAGATGACTGTAGATCTCGTCGAGGTCGACCGGCACCTCGCGCACACCCCAGAACGGCGGAGTCGGCACCGGCGCATCGGTGCGCGCGGCGGAGCGCACGGAGTCGTCGGCGAAGTTCAGCTCCTCGGCCGGCTCCTCGCCCTTCTCGCGAAACGCGCGCGCGTCCGCGCGCAGCTTCTCGACCAGCGCGCTGCGGGCGTCGGCGTCGACGAGCTGATCCATCACCGCAAGGCCCTCAAACGCGTCCTTGCAGTAGAAGACGCCCGGGTCGTACGTCTCCTCGGACTCCTTCCCACCCGGGTACAGCGCCCGGAAGCTGAACGCGCGGTTGATCGCCGCGCCGCCGATCAGCACCGGGTAGTCAAGGCCCTTGGCGTGCAGCTCCTGGATGCACGCCGGCATCTGCTTGGAGGTCGACACGAGCAACGCCGATAGTCCGATCGCGGTCGCCTCGTGCTCCTGGGCGGCGTCGAGGATCGTCTGGATCGGCACCTGCTTGCCGAGGTCCACCACCGTGTAGCCGTTGTTGGTGAGGATCGTGTTCACCAACGACTTGCCAATGTCGTGCACGTCGCCGAACACCGTGGCCAGCACGACCTTGCCCTTGGTGTAGCCCTCGATCTTGTCGAGGTATTTCTCCAGCTGCGCCACCGCGCGCTTCATCACCTCGGCCGACTGCAGCACGAACGGCAAAATCAGTTCGCCCGCCCCGAATTTGTCGCCCACCTCTTTCATCGCCGGCAACAGCACGTCGTTGAGGGTCGGCACCGCGCCGATCTTCTCCACGCTTTGGTCGATCCACCGCTCGACGCCCTCCTTGCGCCGGCGCAGAATGTGAAAGTGCAGCGCCTCCTCGGGCTCCATGCCCTCAGTGGGGTCGGCGGTGCTCTGGCTGGTGTCGTCCTCGCCCTTTGACTCGAAGTGCGCGATGAACCGCTCGAGCGCGTCCTCGCGGCGGTTGTAGACGAGGTTGTCCGCGAGCGCTCGCTCCTGCTCCGGTATCTCCGCGTAAGGGGTGATGTGGTTGGGATTGACCATCGCCAGGTCGAGTCCCGCCTGCACACAGTGGTGCAGGAACACCGAGTTGAGCACCGCTCGCGCACCCGGCGAGACGCCGAAGGAGACGTTGGACACGCCGAGCGAGGTCTTGACGTGTGGCAGTTGCGCCTTGATTGCACGAATTCCCTCGATCGTCTCGGCGGCCGAAGGTCGCCATTCCTCATCTCCAGTGGTAAGGGTGAACGTCAGGCAATCGATGATCAGCAGCCCCGGGTCGAGCCCGTGCTCCTCGCAGCAAAGCTCGCGCAGGCGCCTGGCGATCTCGACCTTGCGCTGCGCCGTCTTGGCCATCCCCGTCTCGTCGATCGTCAGCGCGATCAGCGCCGCCCCGTGCGCCAGCGCCAGCGGCGTCACCCTGTCGAGCTTCGCCCTGCCCGCCTCGAGGTTCACCGAGTTGACGATCGCCCGCCCCGGGATCTGCTCGAGCGCCGCCTCGATCACCTCCGGCTCGGTCGAGTCGACCTGGATCGGCGCGGGCTGCGTCAGCGAGATCCGCTTGACCACCTCGCGCATCTGCTCCGCCTCGTCCGCGCGCTCGGTCAGCGCCACGCACACGTCGAGCACGTGCGCGCCGCCTGTGACCTGATCCTCGGCGATCTGCACGAGCCCGTCGTAGTCCTCGGCGAGCAGCAGCTCCTTGGCCTTGCGCGACCCCTGCGAGTTCACCCGCTCGCCGACCATCGTCGGGCGCGGCTCCTGCACGAGCGGTGTGGCTGTCATCATCGAGGAGAGCAGCGGCGCGGCCTGGGCGCGGGCGGCGTAGTCGATGGTCGGGGGGGCGAGCGAGCCGACGCGCTCCACGATCGCGCGGATGTGTGCGGGCGTCGTTCCGCAGCAGCCACCCACGACGCGCACGCCGTAGCGCTCGACGAACTCCCCCAACGCGTGCGCCAAAGGCTCAGGCTTCTCCGGGAAGATCGTCTCGCCGTCCGGTCCCTGCAGCGGCAGGCCCGCGTTGGGAATGCACGCGACCGGCAGCGTGCTGTGCTCGCCGAGATAGCGGATCGCATCGCGCATGTCCTCCGGACCGGTCGAGCAGTTCAGGCCGATCACGTCGACGTGCAGCGCGGTGAGCGTCGTCAGGACCGCGGCGATGTCGGTCCCCAGCAGCATCTTGCCGCCGTTGGGCAGCAGCGACACCGAGGTGTGGATCGGCAGCGTGCGCCCCGCGGTCTTGAACGCCTCTCGCGCTCCGAACACGGCCGCCTTGACCTCGAGGATGTCCTGCGCGGTCTCGATGATGATCAAATCCGCGCCGCCGTCGATCAGGCCCGCCGCCTGCTCGGCGAAGACCTCGACGAGTTCGCCGAAGCGGATCTGCCCGAGCGTCGGATCGTCGGAGGCCGGCAGGTGACCCGTCGGCCCGATCGAGCCGGCGACGAAGCGGCTCTCACCGGCCGCCTTGCGCGCGATCTCGGCCGCCTTGGTGTTGATCTCGACGGTGTAGTCCGCCAGACCCCACTCTTCGAGCTTGATGCGCGACGCCTGGAAAGTGTCGGTCTCGACCACCTGCGCGCCGGCGTCGAGCATCGAGCAGTGCACGCCCTCGATCACGTCCGGACGGTTCAACACCAGCGCCTCGTGGCACTTGCCAGGCAGCCCGCCGTAGTCGTCTGCCGTCAGATCGAACTGCTCCAGCGTCGCGCCCATGCCGCCGTCGTAGACGACGACACCGCTCGCAAGGGCTGCCCGGAAGTCGCGCACGCGCCGATGCTAGCAGCGTTTGGGCAACCTTAACATGACTGTGTAAAGGTTGGGTGTGGGTGTGGGTGTGGGTGTGGGTGTGGGTGTGGGGCGGCCCATGGCGACGGAGGACGAACACACAGGCGGTGGGGGAGGAACACGCATAAGCAGAGAAGGGGGAGGCGGGGGAGGCGGGCGACAGGAGTCGCTGGTACGACGGGCGGCAAGACCGCCGGGCGGCGAAGTGAGGAAGCGACAGCCCGGACGGCGAGTCGGTCGGCAGGGAGCAGCGGCGCTGTCGTTTCTGCACGCCGGCCGGTTCTGCCCCTCTCGGGAAGCCGTGTCGCACCTTTGGGACGACGTCCCCGTATGGTCTTGTGGGACGGCCTTACGTCAAGTGTCCAATGTGCGTGAAAGATCGCGCCCAAGCCGCAATCCTGCACGACCACAACCGCTCCACAGGGGGACCGGACGGATCGCGAGAGGCGTATGAAAGGGGCGCCACCCGCGGGCCGTTGCCGGCCCTCGCCTGCAACCAGCCAGGACAGAGCGACCACTCAGGACGATCCCGCCAGGACGACCCCGTCGAGAGTCAGGAGACCGAGCCATGCCGCAGACAATCGCGCCCGACGCGCCCGCACCACTTGCACCCGGGGTCGCACCCGACGCGCCCGCGTCTCCTGCACCCGACGCTCGTCAGCCCACGCCCCCTCGCCGCGCCACCACACGCCGAGCTTCCACACAGCGCGGCGCTGCACGCAAAACGGTTGCCGCCACCGACCGCCGGCCGGCACGCGCCAAGCAGACCGGCCACACCGTCGTCGCCGTCGTCGGCCTCGGTTACGTCGGTCTGCCCACCGCGATCGCGCTGCGGGGCGCCGGCTGCCGCATCGTCGGGATCGACGTCTCCGGGGCGCGCCTGAACGCAATCCGCGGCGGACGCGCCGAGCTGCTGGACGCCGAACAGCGCGACCTCGCCGAGTACCTGCAGGGCGACGGCTTCGTCCTCACCAACCGCATCAAGGCGCTCGACGCCGCCGACCTCGTACTGATCTGCGTACCCACGCCGATCGACGAGCACCACCGTCCCGACCTGCGCATCCTGCGCGACGCATGTGCAGCCGTCGTGCGCCACGCCCGTCCCGGGCAGACGCTCGTGCTCACCTCCACCACCTACGTCGGCACCACCCGCGAGCTGCTCGTGGCGCCGCTCACCGAGCGCGGCATGCGCGTCGGCACCGACGTGTTCGTCGCCTTCGCCCCCGAGCGCATCGACCCCGGCGTCACCGAGCACGCCCAGCTGAAGACCCCGCGCGTGCTCGGCGGCAGCACACCCGCCTGCACCGAGCGCGCCGCCGCCGTGCTGCGTCACACCTGCAAGAACCTGCACCACGTCTCCTCCCCCGAGGCCGCCGAGCTGGTCAAGCTCTACGAGAACACCTTCCGCGCCGTCAACATCGCGCTCGCCTTCGAGCTGGCCGAAGCGTGCGGCACGCACGGCCTGGACCCGGTCGAGGTCACCGAAGGCGCCGCCTCCAAGCCCTACGGGTTCCTCGCCCACTACCCCTCCGCCGGCGTCGGCGGACACTGCATCGCCGTCGACCCCTACTACCTCCTGCACGACCTGCGCGAACGGGGCCGACCCGCGACGATGGCCGAGGAGGCCCTGCGCAAGGTCTCCGGCCGGCCGCGCCACATCGCCTGGCGCGCGCACGAAGCGCTGGTCGAGCTGGGGCACACGCTGCCCAACGCGCGCGTGCTCGTCGTCGGCGCCTCCTACAAGCCCGGCGTCGCCGACACCCGCGAGGCCCCGGCCCTCGAGATCATCGCCCGGCTGCGCGCCGAGGGGGCGCACGTCGACTACCACGACCCGCTCGTGCCCGCGCTCGCCGTCGGCGGCGAGGTGTTGCGCGATGTGGAGCCCGACCCCGAGGACTACGACCTCGCGATCCTCGCCACCGTGCACCCCGGCCACGACTACGACTGGCTCGCGCGCTGCCCCGCCGTCCTCGACTGCACCTACCGCCGCCCCGACGCCGGTCTGCGGCGTTTTCTGCCGTGATGCGCGCACGGTTCGAAACCCAACGTGCAGAGCCTGCGACGCCAACGTGCAGAGCCTGCGGCGGAGGCCGGGTGACCCGATGTTGCGCCGCCTGAGCACGACACGCAGACAGGGCTCGGGTGACCGCATGCCGCGCCGTCTGACCGTCCACCGCACCCTGAAGTTCCTCGCCGGTCTCTACCTCGTCGCGCTGCTTGCCGCCGTCATGGCCTACAAGGCCGCGTTCGCGGGGCTGCTGTTCTCGAACGTGTTCTTCGGCGTCTACAGCGTTTGCGTCGCCACCTACATCGTCTCCCGCTTCATCTTCAGTCTCTTCTACCGCCCCCGCCGCGACGCCGACATCGAGCCGCACAGCGCGATCGTCATGCCCGGCTTCAACGAGGAGGAGGCGATCGCGCACTCGCTGCGCTCGCTGCTCGCCCTCGACTACCCCGCCGACAAGCTCGAGCTGGTGGCCGTCAACGACGGCTCCACCGACAACACGCTCGTCGAGATGCAGCGCGTCGCCGCCGACTCCGACGGACGCGTACGCGTCATCAACTTCCCGGAAAACCGTGGCAAGCGGGCTGCGATGGCCGCCGGCATCCGCGCCACCTCCGCCGAGGTGATCGTGTTCGTCGACTCCGACTCCACCGTCGAGCCCGACGCCCTCAAACGGCTCGTCCAGCCACTCGCCGACCCTCGCGTCGGAGCGGTCTGCGGTCACGCCGACGTGCTCAACGTGCGCGACAGCTGGATCACGCGCATGCAGGCCGTCCGCTACTTCGTCGCGTTCCGCGTCGTCAAGGCCGCCGAATCGGTCTTCGGCGCCGTCACCTGCTGCTCGGGCTGCTTCTCCGCCTACCGCCGCGTCGCGATCATGCCGCGCCTGCAGTGGTGGGAAAACCAGACCTTCCTCGGGGTCGAGTCCACCTTTGGCGACGACCGCTCGCTCACCAACTGCGTCCTGCGCGACTGGCGCATCCTCTACGAACGGCGCGCCGTCTCGCACACGATCGTGCCCGTCACGCTACGCGCGTTCCTGATCCAGCAGACCCGCTGGAAGCGCTCCTGGACGCGCGAGTCGCTGCTCGTCGCCAAATTCATCTGGCGCAAGCACCCGATCGCCGCCGCCTTCGCCTACATGAGCATCATCCTGCCGCTGCTCGCCCCGATCGCGGCGCTGCACTCGCTCGTCTGGGCGCCGATCCACCACCACGGCACCCTGCCCCTCACCTACCTCGCCGGCATCTACGCACTCGCGCTCGTCTACTCCTTCTACTTCCTGCTCTTCCAAGACCGTTACAACGTCCTCTGGCTCTACGGCATCCTGTTCGTCTTCTTCTACCTCGCCGTCATGCTGTGGCAGACCTACTATGCGATCGCCACCTGCCGCACCGCCGCGTGGGGTACGCGGCCGGCGACGGCCGGCATGGGTGGCGGCGAGGGAGGCGGTGGGACGTGAGCCTGCAGATCCCGATCCGCCGCATGCTCGCCGGGCTGCTGCTCCCCTTCTCGCTCGTGCCCGTCGTACTGCTCTCGCCCTCGCTGCTGCGCGGCCCCGTCGTGCTCTGGCGCCATGCGAACGCCGCGCTCGCGCCCGCGCACCCGCATCCCCAGCCGCTGTTCGCCGCTCACTACCTCCTCGGTCCCTCCCGCGTGGAGATCGACGCGCTCGAGGAATACGCCGGACCATTCACGCCCAAGAACGACGTCTCGCCCCTGGCCGAACCGGCCTGGGCGGCCGCCGCCGCCAACGCCGGCACGTCCCTCGCAGCAGTACCCGTACGGGTCTACCGCGAAGTCGAAGTCGCCGCTGCGCCCACAGCGCTCGCCCCCGTGCGCCCACGCACGTCCGCGCGGCGGCTCGGCGGCGGCGGCGCCCGCTCGACGCATGCCCGGCCTCCACGGAGGCGGCAATGAGCGCACACCGACTCCCTGCCGCCGTCGCGCCACCGCGATGCCGACTCCTCGTCGCCGTCGCGGTGCTCACCTGTCTTGCGGGCGGCCCTGGCGTCTCGACCGCGACGGCCGCGGCCGCCACCTGCGCCGGGCGTGCGCCGCTCGATCTCCACCTCGTTCGCCTGCACGGGTCCCACGCGCAGCTGCGCTGGCACGCGCCTGCCGCCACACCTGCGCCACCCGCCTACCGCGTCCTGCTCGCCGGTCGCACCGTCGGGCAGACAACGCACACCGTCATGTCGATGCCGATCGTGCCCGGCCGCCCCACCACGTTCACCGTGCAAGCGCGCTACGCCGGCGCCGTCTGCTCCACCCGCCTGCGCAACCGCCTCCCACTGCGCCCGCCCACCCGCGTCCTCGGGCTGCGCCTGCTCGGCCACACCGCCACCGGCGTGCGCATCTCCTGGCGCCGCGCCCGCCCCGGCGACGCGCCGATCGCGGGCTACCGCGTCATGCGTGACGGCGCCGTCGTCGCGCAAACCCGTGCGCGCACCTTCGCCGTCAAGCTCAGCGCCGGCCGCGCGCACCGCCTCACCGTCGCCGCCGTCGACACTCGCGGGCACCTCGGTCCGCCCAGCCGACCGCTGGACATCGGCGGGCGACCCGGCGCCGTCACCACGCACGCCGACGCCGCCGCCGGCACCCTGCCCGGTGCGCCCGGCTCGCTCTCTGTCTCCGAAGTCAGCGAAGCCGGCGCCACCGCCTGGTGGACGCCAGCGGTCGCCGGCGCGCAGCGCATCATCGGCTACCGCGTCTACCGCGACGGCAGTCTCGTCGGACAAGTGACCGCCGACACCCTGCGCCTCACCCACCTCGCCCCGCTGCACACCTACGAAATCGCCGTCGCCGCCGTCGACGCCCTGCACCGCGAAGGGCCCCGCACCCCCACGCTGAAGCTCAGCACCTCCCACCTGCCCCCCGGCGGCTCCTCGCTGATCTCCGCGCTGAGTGTCACCGACACCTCCGCCACCCTCTCCTGGCAGCCCGGCCACGCCAACAGCGGCACGCTCGTCGGCTACCTCCTCTTCGAGAACGGCTCTCCCGAGGGCGTCGTCCACGGCCTCACCACCACCGTCTCGCTCGCCTCCAACCAGACCTACACCTTCACCGTCCGCGCGCTGGACTCCTTTGGCTACCTCAGCGCCCCCGCTCCCAACCTCACCGTGCTCACGACCCACACCCCGCCCTCCACCCCCGGCGAACTGCACGCCACCGAAGTGGGCGAATCCTCCGCCACGCTCGCCTGGTCGCCCTCGACGCCCGTCTCCGGCACGATCGTCGGCTATCGCGTCTTTCGCAACGGTCTCCCCATCGGGCAGACCGCCGCCACGAGCATGGCCGTCACCGACCTCGCCTCCGAAACCTCCTACACGATCACCGTCCAAGCCGTCGACTCGCTCGGCGCGGTCAGCGCGCCCACCGCCCCGCTCACCGTCCAAACCGCCAATCCAACTCCCACCCACGGCCACGTCCAGGCGTTTCTGCTCGCCTCCACCGACCAAAGCTTCTTCGACCTCGAGGCCCACTACCAGCAGGTCGGCGTCGTCTACCCCACCTACTTCGAATGCGGCGCCTCTGGCGCGCTCCTCGGCCAGGACTACCCGCTCGTCACCGACTGGGCGCTGGCCCGTCACGTCGAAGTGATGCCACGCCTCAACTGCCAAAACCCGGCCGACGAGGAGGCGATCCTCAATGAACCCGCCGTCGGAGCGCACATGATCGAACAGCTCGCCGCCGCCTGTCGCGAACACGGCTACTCCGGCATCCAGGTCGACTTCGAGGGCGCCCCTCCCGCCGAGCGCGAACCGTTCACCGCCTGGATCGCCGCCCTCGCCTCCGCGCTTCACTCCCAAGGCGACAAGCTCTCCACGATCGTCACCGCCAAGTACTACAACATCACCTCCGGCCGCGCCGCGATGTACAACGACGCCGCTCTCTCCGCCTACTCCGACTACATCTTCGTCCTCGACTGGGGCCTGCACTGGACGACCTCCGGTCCCGGCGGCATCGACGAAATGCCCTGGTTCAAGCGCGTCGCCGAATACACCGCCACGATGCCCAACCGGGAAAAGTTCATCCTCGGCATGCCGATGTACGGGATCGACTGGGCCAACGGCGGCGGGCCCGGCAACCCCGGCACGCCGCTCGAGTACAACGAAATCGAAGCGCTCGAAGAACGCCTACGGCGCGATTCCCGAATGGGACGCCGAAGCACAAGACCCCCACTTCTCCTACACCGACGCCGCCGGCGTTCACCACGAAGTCTGGTACACCGACGCCGAGTCGATCTCCGCCCGCGTCGCGCTTGCCCAGTCGCTCGGCCTGGGTGTCGGGCTCTGGCACCTCGGCAGCGAGGACCAGTCGATCTGGGAACTGCCCTCGCTCGAAGGCTGAACATGAGGTCGCCACTCGGTGCCCTCGCCGCCGGGCTGCTCCTGCTGACGGCGCCCGCGCCCGTCCTCGGGGCATCGCTCCGCGCCCCTCCCGATGCCCCGACAGGGGCATCAACCCAAAACCCCTCCCCACCTGCTCCCCTGCAGGCCTTCGTCCTCGCCGGCGCGCCCGACTCGTTCGCCGACCTGCAAGCCCACGCCAGCGCGATCGGCGTCATCTATCCGACCTACTACGAATGCTCGCCCTCCGGACCAGTGCAAGGCGCCGCCGAACCGGCGCTCGACGCTTTCGCTCTTGCGCGAAGTCTCGTGGAGATGCCGCGCTTCTCTTGTCAAAACGGGCCGCTCGTGCACCGCATTCTCACCGCCCGCGCGCTACGTGCGCGCGTCCTCACCCAGCTCGAAACCCTCGCGCTCAGCTACGCCGGGCTCAACCTCGACCTCGAGAACGACCGCCCCTCCGACCGCTCCGCGTTCACGACCTTCGTCGCCGCGCTGGCTGCCCGCCTGCACCTTGCCGGTCGGCGACTCGCGGTCGACGTCGCGGGCGTCACCAGCGAACTGCCGCGCCGCCAAACCTATCTCTATGACGACCCCGCTCTCGCCGCACTCGCCGACACCGTCTTCGTCATGGCCTGGGGCGTGCACTGGGAACGCTCCGCCCCCGGTCCGCTCGCGCCGCTGCCCTACGTGCGCGCCGTCGCCGCGCGTCTCCGTCGCCTGCCGCACGCCTCCCGCTTCGTGCTCGGCATCCCCCTCTACGGCCTCGACTGGCCCGCCCTTGGCGGGCCCTCCCAGCCCGCCACCCCACTGCCATACGCCGCCGCCGTCTCGCTGGCCCAGTCCGTCGGCGCCACCCCCGCGCGCGACGGCGCCTCCGGGGAACTCAGCTTCAGCTACACCCGCGCCGGCACCGCTCACCACGTCTGGTTCCCCGACGCCCGCGCGGTGGCGCAGCGCATCGACATCGCCCACCGCTTCGGGCTCGCCGCCGGCCTCTGGCGGCTCGGGCAAGAGGACGCCGGGGTTTGGGGGGTGTTAGGGGGGTAGCGGGGTCTGGTGGGTAGGAGCGCTCGAGGAGGCGGAGGGGGGGGAGAGGAGGCGGGGGGGCGTAGAGAGGAGGTGGGGGGCGTAGAGAGGAGGTGGGGGGTGGAGAGGAGGCGGGGGGTGTAGAGAGGAGGCGGAGACGAGGCCACGATCGTTGACAATTAGACGGAAAAGTTCCGTTCGCGCGACGATTGAGTTCCTGTCTGCTGTAGGCTGCCCGCGGTTTGCGAACTCGCAGCAGATACCGGACGGGATACGAGCGGGTCCTGGCGATCGTGCTCGTTGCCATAGCCGTGTATGCGATGGTCGTTGGTGCGGCATCGGCCAGGTCGCCGCGCACCGCAGGCACCCCGGCGGACCGCGCTGCCGTACACGCGTATCTCCTCGATATGTACGCCTACGCCCAGGCCGTCGCCGCCGTCGCGCCGGCCATGGTTGGCGCTTACGAAAGCACCGCGAGCAGGATCGCCGGCGAATGCCCGAGTGTGCTCGCCGGAGCGCCCCACGAAAGCGGGATCGAACTTGGGTCCCCCATCGTGCAGCGCACGGCGCGCCAGCGTGGTGAAGAAAAACGGCAGAGCACGCAACTGAGTGACCTGAAAGAGGAGCTTGCCATGGAGCTTGACTCCGTGGGGCAGGAAGCACGGCGACCGGCGGTGACAACCTTCCTCGCCAGCCTCAAAGCCCTGCCGCAAGGAGGGCCGGCGCTGTCGCAAGTCGTCCATGCGCAGACGATCGGATTGGAAGAAGAACAGAAGGTCGAAAGCGCAGACGCATGTGCCGATATGAAGGCATGGGCTGCCAGCGGCTACCGGACGCTCTCGGCGGCCAGCAGAGCAGTCGCACTGAAGACCGAAGCGGAGCTTGTCGAGTTCTTTCGAGACCTATCCACGCTCTCTGCGAGGAGGGCCCTTTCTGCGAGCGAATCTCTAGCTGCCACGGAGACTCCTGTTGACAAGGCGCTCGCGCGTAAGACGGCCCAGCTGGAGTTGCGCGTCGCAAAGGCGATCAGTGGCCACCTCGACGGCGCCCACAAACGAGTCGAAGCCGCGCTTGGTCTGACGGCTCGCGAAAAACGCGAAAAGAGCCTTGAGCAGACCTCGCACGAAACCAAATCTTCCGCCGAGCTCGGCACGGGACGCACCGCGGCTGGGACCAGCTATACGGTCTGGCTCGAGCGGACAAAGGGGGGCTCTGCGGGCATGTGCAAGTCCAGCGTGGAAGTCAGGAGAGGCAGCGGAGCCGGCTTGGGAGTCCTGGAACTGCTCGGCATTGGGTCGAATGTCTGCCTGGCGCCCCGCCAGGACCGCTCGGAAAAGCCAAGAGTCAGTTGCAGCGAAGGACTTCTGGCGATCACGACCGAGGTGCCCCCAGCCACGCGCACGGTGGACCTGCGCTTGAGCAACGGCACCCACGTCGTCTCGCGCCCGCTGCTCGTGCCGCGCCGCCTGGGCGGTCCCGCCGCGTTCTACTACCAGGCGGTGCGCGGTCCCTCTCCCGTCCTCGTGTCGTTGACCGAGCGCGACGTCCACGGACGCACGCTGGGCGTGCGCAAGCTGCAGCGGATCGTCGGCTGCTCCGTGCACCCCTTAGATACCTGCACGGTGGCAAGCGCACGCTCGTCCGCGGGAGTGCGCCCGAAGGCCCGAGCTTCTCGATCGTCGGCGAACGCTACCGGCTGTTCGGTCGTATCCACACCCAGCTGAAGCTGCGAACGGGGGAAGCGGGACGGCTAGGGGAGGGGTTGGTCAGCTCTGGCGAAGGCGAAGAAGGTCTGGGCGAAGGACCATTCGGATCGTCTGCGCTGCCGGTGCGGCACCCGACGCCGCTGGACTCGGAAGTCACCGCCAGCTGTCACCCGCACGAATACTCGATCTTCTACGGCCTGCTCGAGCAGCCGCGCGACACCGTGCTGGCCAAGATCGCCGGCAAGCTCGTCCCAGTGCTCCGCGTCCGCCTTCCACGCAGCCTGCACGCCGGCGGGCTGCTGGTCTACCTCGCTTCGGTCACTCGACCCGAACAGATTTTGGTGCGCTCGCCAAGCGGCAAGACCGTCATGAACGAAGATCTCAGCCGCGCGGCGAGCGAAGGCCGCGAAACCTGCGAAGGCGAATCCGAAGGACCCGGCCCGGCGCCGGGGGGCTTAGGCGGGATAGACGAAACGAGCAGAATCGTGCTCAACGGCTGACCCTTCTGGCTGCTCTGCTCAGCGGCTGACCTCTCGGGCTGCTCTGCCCTGCCCTGCCCTGCTCAGCGCTGACCTCTCGGGCTGCCCTGCTCTGCCCTGCTCAGCGCTGACCCCTGGCCGGCTCTGCATTTTGCGACGTGCTTCCTCGCCGAGGAGACTTGTGGTTTGATACCCACCAGTGCGGGACCGCCGAATACGTTTCCTGGGCCGCAGCGTCGCCGTGGCGGGCCTGCTGCTGCTCGCTCTGGTTGGCACCGCGCTGGCCGCGGCGAAGTTCACGAGCGCCACGTACACCGGCACCCTCACCCCGGCCACCTCGGTCACGATCACATTGAAGCTCGCGCGCACAAAAGTCAGCGCGATCTCGCTGTCGAGGCTTCCGCCCTGCTACGAGAACAGCGGCGGACCATCGCCGACAGTCAAGCTCAAGAACGCGACGATCGCCAAAACGGGGAAGTTCGCGACCACCGGCACCTATGTCATCGACGCAGGCCCGCACAAAGGCAAGGTCGGCTACAGGTTCTCGCTGAAAGGCCAGTTCGCAGCCCACGGGAAGGTCAACGGGACGCTCAAGACCGTGAGCGGGCTCGGAGAAAAGTGCAACTCGCCGCAAGCCGACGAGCGCTTCGCCGCCAGCGCCTCCTAGACCTGCGCTGGAATAGCGTCGGCGGACCTCACCCCGGTCGTGCCAGCCTCAGAGGCCGGCGGCGGTTCCTGGCAAAACGACGATGAGCAAGCACCGGCATTACAGCGAGCAGGAATTCGAGGAGCTTGTTCGTTCGGCGCTCGACGAACTGCCGACCGAGTTTCAGCGCGCGCTGGAGAACGTAGCGGTCGTCGTGTCCGATCGCGGCGCCGAGAACCATGCGTACGGCATGTACGTTGGCCTCAAGCTGGGCGGCATGAGCTTCTTCGGGGGCGGCGGCGTCCCCGATGAGATCCTGATTTTCCGCGACACCCTCGTACGCGACTTCGGGGACGATCCCAAGCGGCTTCGTCTGCAAGTCTCAAAGACGCTGCGTCACGAGGTCGGTCACCACTTCGGTTTCGACGAGGCAGGCGTTCGTAAACTCGGGCTCTGATGCCCAAAGCTCCGCAGCTGCCCAAGACGCCGCCCCGCATGTTCGAGACACGCAGCCAGGCCTGGCAGGAGGTCGGCCTGCTGCGCCAGGTCAGCCCTCGCAAGGCCGCGCGTGCGCGCCTGGAGGCGCTGCTGCTCGTGCCGCTGTTCGTCGCGATCGTCGTCGTCTACGACCACCGCAAAGACCTGCTTGGCGTCGAAACCGCCCACAGCTCCTCCGGAGTGAGCACGCTCGTCGGGGTCGTCACAGTCGTCGCTCTGCTGATCCTCGGCTGGGCGATCGCCCGTGACGCCGGCCGCGCGCTCGGGCCCGCGCTGTTCCGGCGCATGGACCCCGCGACCGCCGGCACCGTCGGTTTTCTGATCCGCCTCGCGACCGTCGGCGTCGCGCTGCTCGTCGCGCTCGACGTCGCCGGCGGCATCGGCACCCGCACGCTCGCGCTCGGCGGGGCCTTCACGGCCGTCATCCTCGGGCTCGCCGCCCAACAGACGCTCGGCAACCTGTTCGCCGGCACGGTCCTGCTCAGCGCCCGCCCCTTCCGTGTCGGCGAGCGAGTACGCCTGCAGGGCGGTCCGCTCGCGGGCCAGATCGAGGGCGTCGTCAGCTCGCTGGGTCTGCTCTACACGACGTTTGCCACGGGCGAGGACTCGATCATGGTCCCCAACAGCGTCGTCCTCAACGTCGCGGTTCTCCCTCTGCGCGAGCCCGAGGCCGTCAATCTGCGTGCCCGGCTGCGCCGCGGCATGACCCCGAGCGACCTGCAGGAGCTGCTCGAACGGTCGCTTCACACCCCCCTGCGCCACCCGCCGCGCATCACCCTCGAGGAGCTTGACGGCGACGAGGTTGTCGTGCAGATAGCCGCCGCCCCACGTCTCGCAACCGAAGGGCGTCAACTGGCCGGCGAGCTGCTGGCGATCGTCTCCCGTGAGACACGTTCCGCAGAAGACCCCGAGCAAGCCCGCGGCGGGCGGACAGCGACGCACCCGGCGGCAGACGGTGGGCAGGCCCGGGAGCGCCCCGATATTTCAACAACTTGAGAACACCCTGCTCGCTGTACGTGCTACCGTCGTGCCTGTATGGCCGGCTGGAAGGTCGGTGAAAGCAGTGCAAGCTCTCGCAGGTCGGAAGCTCTCGCAGCATCCTCCGCGCAGCAGCACGCACGAACCGTGGAGGAAATGTCACATGCCAACCGGCACAGTGAAGTGGTTCAGCGACGACAAGGGATTTGGCTTCATCACTCCCGATGACGGCGACAAGGACCTGTTCGTACACCACACCGGCATCAATGGCGAGGGATACCGCTCGCTTCAAGAGGGCGCCAAAGTCTCCTACGACGCCGAGGAAGGCGACAAGGGCCCCAAGGCGGTCAACGTCAACGCCCTGTAGTCCTGTGGTCGCAACGAGGGGGCCCGGCTCGCCGGGCACAGTCTCAGGGCTGGCTTTGCCGGCCGCACCGCTCTGGAGTCGATAAGGGGGTTTGGCCTGCCGGCCTGCGGTCGGTGCGCCCGCCCTCGGATCGGCACGCGGAGCTGGCCTGTGGCCGGTTGTTCACGGCCCCTCCCCAGATCGGAGACTCGGGGCAGGCTTGCGCGGGCCGGCTTGCCGGCCTGCTGCCGGCTGCCCCGCTCTTCGAGTTTGCTCGTCCCGACTGACGTGCCCGGGAGCGTTTGCGAACGGGGTGAGGTAGGTCCGCGCCTGCCGAGAGGCTGCGGTGTCAAAAGCTCACGACCTTTCGTAGGCGCGGAACGCCGTGCTCATCCCGAACGGCAGGTGCCGAGGTCCGGCGTCTGCGACCGTGTGTGCGCAGACCGGCGACGGGTGCCGAGATCGGCGTCAGCGACCGCGTGCGCGCAGACCGGCGTCTGCGACCGCTCGCGACGCGGCACGCGCTTGCTCTCGGGCCGACGCGTGCCTGCATCCAAGTGACTGCATCCCACTAACCTTGAGGGACCCGGCCAGGGCCGGGTCCCTTGCACGATGTCGAGCGACGCCACCACACTTCCCCTGCGGGACTCGCTGCTTGGCGAGCCGCAGGCCACTCCCGCGGGACGCCGGTCGATGCTCCTACCGGAGCGCCCCGCCGCACGTGACCGGAGGCTGCTCGGCGCACGCTCAGAGCGTCGCGATCGGGCGATCGCGGTCGCGCTGCTGGTGCTCATCGTCCTCTGCACAGTTGCCGTCGTGCTCGGCGCCGCCGACCGCCCCAGTTTTCTCTCCGCCCCCAGCCACACCGGCTACTTCCCGCACTGGCTCGCCGGCCCGCTCGGCGGTCTGTGGACGGGCTTCACGCGCAGCCCCCAGCTCATCAAGTGGTTCTTCACCGCCGCGATGGTCCTCATGTACATCGCCTACATCCTCGGCTTGCGCTACCTCCCACAGCTACGCGCCCGCTGGGTCATCGTGACGATCCTCGTCGTACACCTCATCCTGTTCCTGTCGCCCCCGCTCGCGCTCACCGACGTCTTCAACTACATCAACTACGGCCGCATGGGCGTCGTCGACCACCTCAACCCCTACGCCACGATCCCCGCCCTGGAGCCCCACAGCGACCCCAGCTTCGACCTCAGCAACTGGCACAACCTGCTCACCCCCTACGGTCCGGCCTTCACGCTGATCACCTACGCGATCGTGCCGCTCGGCATCGCCGGCTCGCTCTGGAGCATGAAGCTGCTGATGATGCTCGCCAGCCTCACCACCGTCCTGCTCGTCTGGAAGTGCGCCCGCCTGCTCGGCCGCGACCCGATCGCCGCGATCGTCCTGGTCGGTCTCAACCCGATAGTGCTGCTCTGGGGCCTCGGCGGCGTCCACAACGACTTCCTCACCGTCCTCTGCGCCGTGCTTGCCTTCTACCTGCTGCTGCGCGGCGGCGTGGGGGAGGTCGTCGCCGACATCGCCCGCCCGCCCGAGGAGCAGGCGGCTGGCGGGGATCGGCTGGGGGACGAGGTTGCCGGCGGCGACGGGTCGGCGAGTGGGGTTGCCGGCGGCGACGGGTTGGCGAGTGGGGTTGCGGGCGGCGACGGGTTGGCGAGTGGGGTTGCGGGCGGCGACGGGTTGGCGAGTGGGGTTGCGGGCGGCGACGGGTTGGCGAGTGGGGTTGCGGGCGGCGACGGGTTGGCGAGTGGGGTTGCGGGCGGCGACGGGTTGGCGAGTGGGGTTGCCGGCGCAACTGGATCGGCGCAGGGGGCGAGCGACGGCGACGGGTCGGCGAATGAAGTTGCCGGCTCAGACGGGCCGGTGCAAGGGGCAGCCGGCAAGGTGCCCGGCACGGTGAGCAGCGAGGTGACCCGCGAGACTCCCGGCGGGGCCGTCGTCGGCGGCTCCTTGGCGCTGGAGGCAGCCGGCACGGAGGGGCCAGAGGAAGTCTCTTCTGCGCTGCCATTCGCGCGCGCGCACGTACGCGTACGCGAATGGCTCCCCGAAGGACACATATTCGCCGGCCTCTCCCCGCTCGACCTGGGCGCCGGCGCTGCGCTCGCCGCGGCGATCTCGCTGAAGGCCTCGGCCGGCATTCTCGTGCCCGTCGTGCTCGCCGCGCTGCTGCGCAGCCCGCGGCGGCTGTGCGCCGTCCTCGTCGGGCTCGCCGTGGCCGGCGCCGTGCTCGTCGTCGCGAGCGTGCTCGCGTTTGGCTTCCACCTCCCCGACCTCGGCACTCAGGGACGCCTCGTGATCTCTGTGAGCCTTCCCAACCTGCTCGGCCTCGCGCTCGGCCAGGGCGGGGAGACGGAAACGATGCGCGTGCTCCTCAGCGCGGCGCTCGTCGGCTCGGTGCTCCTCAGCGGGCTGCTCGCCTGGCGCTGGCGCGACTCCCTCACCGCTGCCGGCTGGGCGACGTTCGCGCTGCTGGTCACGCTCAGCTGGGTGCTGCCCTGGTACATCCTCTGGGTGCTCCCGCTCGCTGCGCTCTCGCGCTCGCGCCGGCTGCGCACCGCCGTGCTCGCGCTCGGCGCCTACCTGATCCTCGCCTGGATGCCGATGTCAACCGCGATGGACAACGCGATTGGCTTTCACCCATCGAAGACACCGCTCGGCGAGTTACACCAGCGCTACGTCAGCCAGCTTTTGAATTGATCGGCCCCACGCGCTGCTCGCCCTCGGGCGCGCGACCGTCACGGCCGACGTAGCCGTCCTTGCCGCCGGCGCAGAGGTAGACGGCGTCGACATCGCCGATGTTGCGGACCTTGCGCAGCGTCGGCGCGTCGACCCGCGCGAAGGCGCCCTCGTCGAGACGGTGGACCGAGCCGTCGCCGAACTCCATCTCGATCACACCGCGGTGCACGAAGTACAGCTCCTCCTGGGTCTCGTGGAAGTGAAAGCCGCTCTGATAGCCCGCCGGCATCACGATTACGTTCACGCCGAAGGCGGTGACGCCAAGCCCCTTGCGGACCTTGCGGAAGCCCGGGCCCTCGCCTAGGTCCTCGAGCGAGCCCACCGCCCAGCCCGCACCAGTCTTCACCTTCGGATACTGCTGCGCCGCGGATGCCTCCATCGCTGCCACGCTCCTTTCGTGCTCGTTGTCAGTGGTCGGCGACCTTCCCGCCCGCCGGCACCAGCGGACGGCCCTCCTGGGCCCAGCGCATCAAGCCGCCGCGCATCGAGTGCGCGTGCCGGCCCGACGCTCGAAAAGCCTGTGCAGCCATCTCCGAGCGGCTGCCCACCCGGCAGTAGAAGACCACTGGCCGCGTGCCGTCCAGCTCGCCTGCCCGCGCCGGCAGCTGTGCCAGCTCGATGTGCACGCTGCCCGCGATGTGGCCGGCCTCGCGCTCGTAGGGCTCGCGCACGTCGACGACCTGTAGGTCCGGGTCGCGCTTCATCCAATCTGCCACCGCCCCCGGATCGACCTCCAGCGCTCCTTGCTCAGCCTGCTCGGTCATGCTGTGGAGCGTAGCCGCCGAACCGATTGCGCAGCCGGCTCGCCCTCGATGCGCGCGGCCCACTAGGATCACGGCCATGCAGGCTGTGAGCGACGTCTACACGATCCCCCAGGAGCACCTTGACTTTTGTGCCACGATCCGCCAGATCGCCCGCGAGCAGATCGCGCCGCGCTCGGCCGAGATCGACGAGCGCGCCGAATACCCGTGGGACATCCGCAAGCTGCTCGCCGAGCAGGACATCCTCGGGCTGCCATTCGGAACCGAATACGGTGGCACCGGTACCGGCACGCTGATGCTGAACATGGGCGTCGAGGAGCTGGCCAAGGTCGATGCCGCCGTTGCGCTGATCCTGATGGTGCAAGAGCTGGGCACGCTGCCGATCCAGCTGTTCGGCTCCGATGAGCTCAAGGAGCGCTTCCTGCCGAAGTGCGCCAGCGGCGAGTGGACGCCGGCGTTCGCGCTCTCGGAGCCCGAGGCCGGTTCGGACCCGGCGGGCATGAAGACCACGGCCGTCAAGGACGGCGAGGAGTGGGTGATCAACGGCACCAAGAACTGGATCTCGAACCTCGGGGTCGCGGACTTCTACATCTGCTTCGCCGTCACCGACCGCGAGACGCGGCGCATCACGGCGTTCGTCGTCGAGGCCGACCGGCCAGGCTTCAGCGTGGGCAAGCTCGAGCACAAGCTCGGCATTCGCGCCTCGCCGACGGGCCAGCCGATCTTCGAGGACGTGCGCGTGCCGCAGGAGAACGTCATCGGCGAGGTCGGCCGCGGGCTGTCGGTCGCGCTCGGCACGCTCGAGCGCACCCGGCTGGGCGCCGCCGCGCAGGCCGTCGGGATCGCGCAAGGTGCCACCGACTACGCCGTCGGCTACGCCAAGGAGCGCCGGCAGTTCGGCAAGCCGATCATCGACTTCCAGGCGATCGAGTTCAAGCTCGCCGACATGGAAACACGCACGGCCGCCGCCCGCGAGCTGCTGTACAAGGCGTGCGCGATGGCCGATCGCGGCGATCCCCAGCGTGCCAAGTACTCATCGATGGCCAAGGTCTTCTGCTCGGACACCGCGATGGCTGTCACAGTTGACGCGGTGCAGGTGCTGGGCGGCTACGGTTACGTCAAGGAGTACCCAGTCGAGCGCATGATGCGGGACGCCAAGATCACCCAGATCTACGAGGGCACCAACGAGATCCAGCGGCTCGTGATCGCCCGTACGCTCAAGTAGGCGAGCCGAGCGCCGACGGCGATGCGCGCACCCAAGCCTCCCAGCGCTTTCGGTCAGCTCAGGCGGATCGGGCTGGCGGCGTTGGTTGCGCTGTCATTGGGACTGGTTGTGATCGTCGTGGGCGAGGGTTTCAGCTCCGACGGCGCCGTGCACGCGATCGAGGACCTTGTGCTCGGGATCGCCGCGATCGCGATCCTCACGACGATTGCCGCCTCGATCGCCGTGCGCCTGGCGGGCTGGCGCAACCCCGAATCCGAGGAGGAGTTCGAAGAGATCGTGCGTCGCGCCGAGCGGCTCGGACGCGAGGGGCTGGCCGCCGACCCCGACGAAGCCGAGTTCATGGAGCTGGACCCGCTCAACGACGACGACTTCGAGGAGCTGGTGCGCGACGCGCTCGACGAACTTCCCGACCTGCTGCGCAACGCGCTGCGCCACGTCGCCGTCGTGATCTCCGACGGCGGCCGCCGGGCCGGCGCCTACGGCCTCTACCAGGGCGGCCAGAGCCGGCGAGACGACACCCACGACCGCATCGTCATCTTCCGCGACACGCTGCGGCGCGACTTCGGCCACGACCCCGAGCTGCTGCGCGAGCAGGTCGTGCGCACCGTGCGCCACGAGCTGGCCCACCACGTCGGTTTCGACGAGCTGGGCGTCAGCCGCCTCGACCTATGATCTGGCGTCCGTGGACACGGCGCGAGACTTTGTCCTCGGTCGCTCGTGTGCAAAGCACACTTCGCTCCCTGTGTCCGCGTCTCGCTTGGTCCACGAATGCCAGATCGGCCCGTCTGCCATAAGATTCCCGCCCGAGGGCAGAGGGACCGTGGCTTGCCGGGTGGGTGGGCATTCGTCCGCGTCGGGCACAAACGACCAAGGAGAAGAGCTTTAGATGGCTGATGCCGTAATCGTCGACGCCGTACGCACGCCGATTGGGCGGGCGGTCAAGGGGTCGCTCAAATCTGTTCGCGCCGACGACCTCGCCGCGGTCCCGCTGAAGGCGCTGCTGGAGCGCAACCCGCAGCTTGACTCCAGCTCGATCGTCGACGTGATGATGGGCTGCGGCTTCGCCGAGGGCGAGTCCGGCTACAACATCGGCCGCAACGCCTCGCTGCTCGCCGGCATCGACTTCCACGTGCCCGGCACGACCGTCAACCGCTTCTGTGCCTCCTCGCTGCAGACCACCCGCATGGCGTTCCACGCGATCAAGGCCGGCGAGGGCGACACCTACATCGCCTGCGGCGTCGAGGCCGTCTCGCGCGCGACCAAAGGCGGCGAGTTCGAGTTCCACCACAAGCTCGACGGCTCCGAGGGCTCGCTCTACAACGTCTACATCCCGATGGGCCTCACCGCCGAGAACGTCGCCGAGGAAAAGCACGTCAGTCGCCAGGCCCAGGACGAATGGGCGGTGACCTCCCAGCAGCGTGCCGTCGCCGCGCAGGAGTCCGGGCACTTCGACGTCGAGATCGTCCCCGTCACCGCGCCCGCGCACAAAGACCGCGACCGCGAAGGCAACGAGATCGACGTGCCCGAGCAGGTCGTCACCAAGGACGACGGCCCGCGCGCCGGCACCACGCTGGAGAAGCTTTCCCAGCTCAAGCCCGCGTTCAAGCCCGACGGGACCGTCACCGCCGGCAACGCCTGCCCGCTCAACGACGGCGCCGCGGCGCTGCTGGTCACCTCCGAGGAGCGCGCGAGCGAGCTGGGGCTTACGCCGAAAGTGAAGATCCTCGCCTCGACCGTCGTCGCGATCCGCCCCGAGGTGATGGGGCTCGGCCCGATCCCCGCGATCCAGCAGCTGCTGAAGCAGGCCGGCATGTCAATGAGCGACATCGACGTCGTCGAGATCAACGAGGCGTTCGCCGCGCAGATCGTGCCGTGCAAGGAGGAGCTGGGCATCGACGACGACAAGCTCAACCCGTTCGGCGGCGCGATCGCGCTCGGCCACCCGTTCGGGATGACCGGCGCGCGCATCATGACGACGCTGATCAACGACCTGCAGACGCTCGAGGGGACGTACGGCATCGAGTCGATGTGCGTCGCCGGCGGCATGGGCATGGCGATGCTCGTCGAGCGGCTGAGCTGAGAGGGTCTTCGGCTGCGGCGTGCACTCCGTTTTTCGAGAGGCCCGCCGCGGCCGAGCTTTTTTGTTTTGAGTGGGCCGCCCTGCCGGGCGGCCTTGGAGGGGTCGGTTTGACCGGCGCGGTGAGTCAGCCCTGGTCGTCGAGGCCGGGGATCGGGTCGATGGGGAGGGGGCCGTAGATGCCTTCGAGCTTGGACAGATCCAAGCGGTCCTGCGGCCGGCCGGCGAGACGCTTGAAGCCGACGATGCTGTGCAGGCTGGCGATGCGTGCGGGTTGACCGTCGATCTCGGCATCGACGGCGCGTGTGGAGACAGTGTCGAAGTCGAGCGGTGGGAGACCTCCGTGCATGATGTCGATGATGCCGTGACGACTGAATACGCGCAGGTGTTCGGCACCGGCTACATCATCGGCGGTAAGGATCTTGTCGTCACGCAGACGCTTGGCCTCGATGCGCTCCAGGAAGCGCAGGATCGTGGCGTCGGCCGCGAGGCCGTCGGGCACGAGCAGGTCGCTGTCCTTGGTCGCACGCAGGAAACCGTGGTAGATCACGCTGAATCCCCCGATCACCACATATTCGAGTCCGACTGCGTTGGCGTCGGCGACGACGCCGCCCAGGTTAGGACCAGTAGGCTCGTCTGGGCGCATGGCCGGCGCGTATCGAGGAGGCGAGCAGGGCAACGGCCTGCTGGGAGAGCTTCTGGCCGGCCTTGATTCGCTCCGACGGGGAGAGTCTCATGGTGCTGGCGCGTTCCTGTTCTTCCTCTTCGCGGTTGATCGCCGCCCACTCGGCCTCGTGGCCAGGCTCAAGCAGAGTGCGAATGCGATCACTCATAACTCAACTCTACTGCACGCAGACACCGGCGCACTTGCTTGTCTGCAAAAAGTCATTCAAATGGCACGCAGAGCTGTCATTCGCCGACTCAGCGCGGCGGCATCCGCAGCGCTCCGTCGAGCCGGATCACCTCGCCGTTGAGCATCCGGTTCTCGACGATATGGCACGCCAGCTGCGCATACTCCGCGGGGTCGCCGAGACGCGCGGGGTAGGGGACGCCCGCACCCAGCTTCTCGCGCGCCTGGAGTGGCAGTGCCGCCAGCAGCGGCGTGTCGAACAGGCCCGGCGCGATCGTGCACACGCGGATGCCGTACTGCGCGAGGTCGCGCGCTGCCGGCAGCGTCATCCCGACGACGCCGCCCTTGGAGGCCGCGTAGGCGATCTGACCTACCTGGCCGTCGTAGGCCGCGATCGAGGCGGTGTTCACACAGACACCGCGTTCGCCGTCCTCGGCGGGCTCGTTGGCAATCATTGCGCTCGCCGCCAGGCGCAGCACATTGAACGTGCCGATCAGGTTGATCTGGAGGATCGTCTCGAATGGCAGCAACGGGTGCGGGCCCTTGGAGCCCGCGACCTTCTGCGCCCAGCCGGTGCCGGCGCAGCAGACCGCGATACGCAGCCCGCCCGCGTGCTCGGTGGCACGCTGCACGGCGGCCTGTACCTGCTCCTCCTCGCGCACGTCGCAGGCGACGAACGCCGCGCCCAGCTCGGTCGCGAGCGTCTGCCCCTTCTCGGCGTTGACGTCCGCGATCGTCACCTGTGCGCCGCGCTCGCTCAGTGTGCGGGCGGTGGCCGCGCCGAGTCCCGAGGCGCCGCCGAGCACCAGCGCTGAGGTCCCTTCGATCTGCACGGCGGGAAGCCTACCCGACGGATGGTCCGCCCGAGAGCCAAACGGCGTTCGGCCGGACCGAGTGGCGTTTGGTCAGACCGAGTGGCGTTCGGCCGGACCGAGTGGCGTTCGGTCAGACCGAGTCGTCGCCGCGCGACGTTCGTCCCCCGATTCGCCGCGCACGCGATAATCCAGCGTAGATGGCCTCCTCGTCCTCCTACGCATCGACTACGACGACCGCCTCCGCTGTGAGCGGCTCGCTCTCGGCCGGTCTGCAGCGGGTCTTCCCGCTTGGCAGTCGCGTCAACGAGCGCGGGCGCCTGGAGGTCGGCGGCTGCGACACGCTCGAGCTGGCGCGCGAGCTTGGCACGCCGGCCTACGTCGTGGCCGAGGACGACCTGCGCGCCCGCGCGCGCGCGTTCCTCGCCGCCGGTCGCGATGCGGGGCACGAACAGCTGCACGTGCTGTTCGCCTCCAAGGCGTTCCCCTGCACCGCCGTGCTCGCGCTGTTCGCCGCCGAGGGGCTGTGGTGCGACGTCGCCTCCGGGGGCGAGCTGCACCTGGCACTGAAGGCAGGGTTCGCGTCTGAGCGCATCGTCATGCACGGCAACGCCAAGTCCGCCGCCGAGCTGCGCCTCGCGCTGCGCCACCGCGTCGGCCTGATCGTGATCGACAACTTCGACGAGATCGACCGCCTCGCGGGGCTGATCGCCGAGGGCGCGCTCGCCGACCGCGGGCCCCAACCTGTGCTGCTGCGCGCCACGCCCGACGTCAAGGGAGACACCCACGCCAAGATCTCCACCGGCCAGGCCGACTCGAAGTTCGGCTTCGGCATGGACGACGTGCCCGCCGCCGTCGCGCGCATACGCGACGTGTCCGGACTCGCGTTGCAAGGCGTGCACGCCCACATCGGCTCGCAGCTGTTCGACCTCGAGCCCTTCCGGCGCAGCGCCGCCGCGCTGGCGTCGCTCGGCGACATCGTGCGCTCGGCCACCGACTCGCCCACCTGGGACCTCGGTGGCGGCCTCGGGGTCGCCTACACCGCCGCGCAGCAGCCGCCCTCGATCGAGCGGTACGTCGGCGCGCTCGTGGACGCCGCCAACGAGCGGCTCGGCGAGCACGGCCAGCTGCTGATCGAGCCCGGGCGTGCGCTGGTCGCCAACGCCGGCGTCACGCTCTACACCGTGCAAAGCGTCAAGCGCAACGTCTCCACATGGGTCGCCGTCGACGGTGGCATGTCCGACAACCTGCGCCCAATGCTCTACGGCGCCACCTACGAAGCGCACATCGCCGACCGGCTCGGCCCGGGGGTAGACGGTGGCGCCGAGGAGGTGTCCGGAGCGCGCATGGATGGCGACGGGGGCGGCGTCGAGGAAGCGGCCGGTGCTCGCGACGGAGCCTCCGGCACCGGCAGGCAGACCGCAGGCGGGGGTCGCCTGACGCCCTGCGTACTCGCCGGCAAGCACTGCGAGTCCGGCGACGTCATCGTCCGCGACGCACTGCTCGACGACCCCCGCCCCGGCGACGTCGTTGTGACGCCCGCAACGGGCGCCTACGGGTACGCGATGTCCAACAACTACAACGGTGTGCCTCGTCCACCGGTGATCTTCTGCTCCGGCGGCAACGCCCGCGTGGTCGTGCGGCGGGAGACCTTCGAGGACATGACTGCACGCGATGTCGGCTGAGCCCTTCCGAGTCGGCCTGCTCGGCCACGGCACGGTCGGCTCGGCGTTCGCGGCGCTGCTGGCGCAGCGCGCCGACGAGATCGAGCGCTTCAACGGCCGCCGGCCCGTGATCACCGGCGTGCTCACCCGTTCGCGCGGCAGCTTCGACGACGTGCTCGCCGACGCCGACCTCGTTGTCGAGCTGATCGGCGGCACCGAACCCGCGCGCGAGTACCTCTTGACCGCCATGCGCGCCGGGCGCGACGTCGTCAGCGCGAACAAGCAACTGCTCTCCCAGCACGGCGAGGAGCTGTTCGCACTCGCACGCGAACGCGACGTGCGCCTGCGCTTCGAGGCGGCAGTCGCCGGCGCCGTGCCCGTCGTGCGCCTGCTCGAGGAGTCGCTGGCGGCCACCCCGATCGAGCGCATCCACGGCATCGTCAACGGCACCACCAACTACATCCTCAGCGAGATGGCTCGCGGCAGCAGCTACGAGCAGGCGCTCGCCGACGCCCAGCAGCGCGGCTACGCCGAGGCCGACCCCAGCGATGACGTCTCCGGGCGCGACGCCGCCGCCAAGATGGCGATCCTCGCCCGCCTGGCCTTCGGCGCCCCCGTGCACCTCAACGACGTCCGCTACGAAGGCATCGAGCACCTGCGCCTCGACGACCTCGAGTACGCCCGCGAGCTGGGCCTCGGGATCAAGCTGATCGGCACCGCCGAGCGCCGCCGCGGCGCGCTGTCGGTGCGCGTGCACCCAGCCTTCCTCTACGCCGGGCATCCGCTCTCCGCGGTCTCCGGGCCGTTCAACGCGATCACCGTCGAATCCGAGGCCGTCACCGAGATCACGATGTCCGGGCCGGGCGCCGGTGGCCTGCAGACCGCCAGCGCCGTGCTCGGCAACGTCGTCAGCGTCATGACCGGTGGCGCCCGGCCGCCCGCACCGCCGCTGGACCTGCCGCTGCTCGAGGACGTGCCGAGCGCTTTCTACCTGCACCTCGACGTTCAGGACCGCTCCGGCGTGCTTGCGGCCGTCACGCGCGTGCTCGAGGAGCAGGACGTCTCGATCAAGTCCTTCGTGCAACGCGGGCGCCGCCTTGGCGAGGGCGGCGGCGAGCGGGTGTCCGGCGGCGGTGCCCCTCGCGAGGGCAGGTCGATCGGCGAGTCGGCCGCGAACGGCGACGGCGTGTGGCTGGTCATGGTCGTCTACCCGCTGCTCGAATCGCGCTTGCGCGCCGCACTGGCGCGGCTTGCAGAGCTGGACTTCGTGCGCTCCCCGCCGCGCGCCATCAGAGTGATAGAAGAGGAGTTCCTGTGACTCGTCCCGGTTCCCACGAACGCCAACGCCAGCGCCAACCCGCATGATCCAACCCGGCCTGATCGAGCGCTACCGCGAGCACCTGCCGTTCGGCCCCGAGGACCCCGTCGTCAGCCTCGGCGAGGGCTCCACCCAGCTGCTGCGCGCGCCCGTCATCTCCGAGATGGTCGGCGCCGAGGTCTATTTGAAGCTCGAGGGCGGCAACCCCACTGGCTCGTTCAAGGACCGCGGCATGACCTGCGCCGTCTCTGCCGCCGTGCGCGAAGGCTCCAAGGCCGTCATCTGCGCCTCCACCGGCAACACCGCCGCCTCGGCCGCCGCCTACGCGGCCAAGGCGGGCCTGACCTGCGCGGTGATCGTCCCCGACGGCAAGATCGCGATCGGCAAGCTCGCCCAGACGCTCATCCACGGCGCCCGCGTCATCGCCCTCTCGGGCAACTTCGACCGGGGCCTGGAGCTTGTGCGCGAGCTGGTCGCCCGCCACCCGATCACGCTTGTCAACTCGCTCAACAACTACCGCATCGAAGGTCAGAAGACCGCCGCCTTCGAGCTGATCGAGGACCTTGACGGGCCGCCCGACCTGCTCTGCATTCCCGTCGGCAACGCCGGCAACGTCACCTCCTACTGGCGCGGCTTCACCGAGCTGGGCGCCGCGCCCCGGCTGTTCGGCTTCCAGGCCGAGGGCGCCGCGCCGCTCGTGCTCGGCCATCCCGTCGCCCAGCCCGAGACCGTGGCCAGCGCGATCCGCATCGGCAACCCTGTGCGCTGGGAGGACGCGATGTCGGCCATGACCGCCTCGCGTGGCGCGATCCGCGCCGTCGCCGACGGCGAGATTCTTGCCGCCTACCGGCTTCTGGCCGCCAAGGAGGGGATCTTCTGCGAGCCCGCATCCTCAGCGTCGGTCGCCGGGCTGTTGAAGTACGGCGCCGACGGCGCTGCACGCGTCGTGTGCGTGATGACCGGACGCGGCCTGAAGGACCAGCAGACCGCGATCGACAACTCCAACGGCCGCGTCATTCCCTGCGCCGCCGAAACCGTCGCACTTGAAGAGGCCGTCTTGGGTGATGGGGGGTAGGGGCGGACGTGGTGGTGGATGAAAAAAATGGGACGCGATTCGCGTGTGCGTGCGCGCGCGTGTGCGCGCGCGGGCTCCCATACGCGTGCGCGCGCGTGGCCGCGCGCGAATGGCGCTTTTGCGAGGTAGTCGAGGGGCGCCCCGTCGTCCGCGGCTCGTGATGGACGGCGACGACGTCCGCGTGAGCGCCCGCGGCAAGCCGACCGCTCACCCCGGTGGGATGGCCCGCCGGCGCCTCGTGCGCGTCCCCGCATCCTCGGCCAACCTCGGGCCCGGCTTTGACTGCATGGCCGCCGCGCTGGGCCTGCACCTGGAGCTGGAGGTGCGCGAGACCGGACGATTCGCCGTGGAAAGCACCCTGCCCGTGTCGCGTGGCCGCGAGAACCTGTGCGTGCGCGCCTTCGAGCGCCTGCACCCCGCCGACCACTTCGAGTTTCGCATCGACTCCGCCATCCCCCTCTCCGGCGGCCTCGGCTCCAGCGCCGCCGCCACGATTGCCGGGCTGATGGCCGCCGACCACCTCTTCGAGCTGGACGCCCCCCTGCTCGCGCTCGCCACCGAGCTGGAGGGTCACCCCGACAACGCCGCCGCCGCCCTGCACGGCGGCCTCGTGATCTGCGCCGACGGCGACGTCGCGCGCTTCGAGGCCCCCACCGGCCTCGAGGCGCTCGCCGTCGTCCCCGGCGAGCCCGTTCGCACCCGCGACGCCCGCGCCGCGCTCTCCGCTGAGGTGCCCCTGCAAGAGGCCGTCTTCAACGTCGCCCACGCCGCCCTGCTCACGCTCGGTCTCGCCCGCGGCGACCTGGACCTGCTCGCACGCGGCCTGCACGACCGCCTGCACCAGCAGCGCCGCTCGCACCTGTTTCCCCGCTCCTACGCGCTCGCGACACGCGCACGCTCGCTGGGCGCGTTGGGCGCCACCATCTCCGGGGCCGGCCCCACCGTGCTCGTCTGGTGCCACTACGAGCAAACCGGCGCCGTCGTTGATGCGCTCCGGGCGGAGATCGACGGTTGGGCGACGCTCCTGCGCGCCCCCTTCGAGGTGCAAGGGGCTTTCGTGGGGAAGCTGTGAGCGTCCACGCGTTTGACGCGAGGCATGGACACCGACGGCGATCCAAGGGATCGCCGTCGGCCAGCGCCGTGCGACCGTCGCAGGGCGGCCTGCACGCGCGGACGATCTCCAAGCGATCACGTGGCAGATCACCGGCCGCGCGCCGGCCTACAGCTCCCGCTCGTAGCAGTAGTTGACCGGCCCGCCCGGCTTGCCTTCGTGGTTGTCGAAGCCGCAGCTCTCGTACAGCGCTCGCGCGACCGTGTCGGTCTCGGCGGTGCCAAGTTCCATGTAGTCCGCGCCACGCCCCCGCGCGTGCGCCATCGCGGCCTCCAGCAGCGCGCGCCCCAGGCCGCGGCCGCGACGGGCGGGCACGACGTACAGCTCAGCCAGGTAGCACTCGCTCGCCGCGCTCCACAACGCCGGTCGAAAGCGCAACGCGGCCAACCCGTCCGGACCGTCACCGGCGAGCAGCACCGTCAGCTGGCCCCCGGCGATCAACTCGCAAACCCGCCCTGCCAGCCACTCCGCGCCCGGCGTCGCCTCGTCGAACTCAGTGTTGAAATCGTGCAGCAGGTGGCCCACAGCATCTGCGTCGGAGGGCGTTGCGAGGCGAACGCCGACGTCTGGCCTGCTGTCGGCCTTGGGCGTGGCTGGCAGAGATCGATCGCTCACGGCGATCGCCTGCGCTCGTCTGACAGCCTGGCCGGAGCCTTGCGCTCCCACGCGTCCTCGAGCAGCTCCGCCGCCAGTGCCTCGGTCGCGCGATCCAGTTGCAGCTGCACCGCGCGCAAACGCTTACCCCACCACAACTCCGCGCAGGCCCCCGGGTCCTGCTGCACCGCCGTGTGAATACCCGCCTCGTCGAGCATCACGTTGACGTGCCCACCATCCCACAGCGTCGCGAAGATCTTTCCCCCCACCCGAAACGACGGGCGCCCATGATGATCCTGCTCGACTGCCTCGGGCAACGCCGATGCGAGAGCGCGAACGCGATCCGGGGACAGCATGGCCACATCGAACATAGCGCGCTCCGTGCGGGGCCGGCCGCACCATGGCCACACTCGCGGTTGCGCCTGTAATCTCGCTCGCTCTCCCACTCGCTCGATCCTCGTGCAGCCCAACCGCTCGGTCCCCCGCGCCACCGTCATCCCGGTCCTCGTCTATCCCGACGTGCGCGCCGCCGTCGACTGGCTGAGCCGTGCCTTCGGCTTCAGCGAGCGCGTGCGCATCGGCGAGAACCACCGCGCGCAGCTCAGCGTCGGAGCCGACGGCGACGGCGCGGTGATCCTCGGTGACGTCCGCGGCGATCGCCGTCCGCCGCGGGCGGGCGAGGTGACGCACGGCGTGATGGTGCGCGTCGCCGACGTCCACGCCCACTGCGAGCACGCGCGGGCGGCCGGGGCGCGGATCGTGGACGAGCCCCGCGACCACATGTACGGCGAGCGCCAATACACCGCCGAAGATCCCTTCGGACACCACTGGACCTTCTCGCAAAGCCTGCGCGACGTCGCGCCCGAGGAGTGGGGCGGCATCTCGGTCGGCGGCGGCTGACCACGCTGCGCCGCGGTGCGCGCACGCGCACGTACGCGTACGCGAATGGCGTTTCGCGCAAGAGCTGCAACAAGGGGCCCGCTGCGCGTGACGAGCGGCCGCGCGTCGGCCCGTATGCTGACCCTCGCCCATGTGCGGTCGCTACACCAACACGGTCGGCGTGCAGGAACTGAACGCCCGCCTGCGCGTCCCGATCCCCACCGCCGAGGGCACGCGCCGCTACAACATCGCGCCCACCGAAGACGTCCTGGCGATCGTGGCTCTACACGGCGATCCCGAAGCGCGCCTCTTGCGCTGGGGGCTCGTGCCGCCCTGGGCGAAGGATCTGAAGATCGGCTCGCGCTTCATCAACGCGCGCATGGAGACCGTCGCCGAGAAGGCGCCCTACCGCACGCTGATCGGGCGGGCCTCCCGCCGGGCGCTGCAGATCGCCGACGGCTACTTCGAGTGGCTTTCGCCCGAGCAGCGCCGTCGCGGCGGCGACCCGCCGCAGCCGTTCCACTTCCAGGTCGACCACGGCGCCGTGTTCGCCTTCGCCGCGCTCTGGACGCCCGCCAAGATCGGCGGCGACTGGGTGCACAGCGTTGCGCTGCTCACCTGCGACTCCGCCCCCAACCCCGTGGCGGCGGCGATCCACGACCGCATGCCCGTCATCCTCGCCGACGACGAGTCCCGGCGGGCCTGGCTCGATCCGGCGCTCGACACGCACGACGCGCTTGCGCTCTGCGCCGCGCTGCCCGCCAACCGACTCAGCGCGCGGCCGGTCAACCCGGCGCTCAACAAGCCCGACCCCGACGCCGAGGGGCCGCAGCTGCTGGTCGCGCCGGCGTGAGGGGCGGTGCGGCGAGGCCGCCGCCGGCGTCAGGTCTGCGCCAGCGCCAGCTCCACGCAGCGGTCTGCGCACTGCTGCATGTAACGCGCCCACGTCGTCCGCACGAACACCGCCAGCAGCACCCTCGCGATACTCCCGCGTGCACGGAACGAGTAGGTCCAGCAAAACGCCGCGCCGCCGCCTGCGGTTTCGCTGAACAGCCATGTGCCAAGCGCGTACTCCGCCAGCCAACCGGTCGGGCCTGTGAAGCGGTCCACGCGGTACTCGAACCGCTGCGGGCGACGCCACTGCAAAACCTGCTCGCGTACGACGCTGCCATCGTCCAGCACCACTGTGCGTGCCGATCCCGGCGTATCCCACCTGCCCGTCAGGTCGCGCGTGCCCACCACAGCCGGCACCGGACCCCACCGGTGCAACACCTTTGGCAGAACGTTCTCGGCGACCACCACGTCGAACGCGCGCGCCACCGGCACCGCGAGTTCTCTGGATACCGTCCGGGATATGAACGCCATCTCGCCGACGCGTCCCACCGGGGTAAATCGCGGACGCTCAAGCTGTACGTTACCGCCGTCCCCGGCGCTGTCGCCAACCCAGCAGTGATCTCGCCGGTACTGACCGAAATCCCTGCCGGCTGACACCTGGCGTATCCGCCTGGGGCGGCGCAGCGCTTCTGCCGCCCTGGCCTGATGCGGCGCGCCGCTTATGGCTGCTTGTGCCCGCCGCAGCCGCAGCCGCAGCCGTGTCCGCACGGGACGTGCTTGCACTCGCAGGCCGGCGCGCAACGCGTAAAGGCGACGACGTTCGAGCGTCTTCACCGGGTCGCCCGGATCGTCGCTCCTGACGACCAGCTCGCAGCTTTCCGGCTCGCAGTTCGCCTCGTAGCGGACGACGACGCCCAGACAGGAGCCTGGCGCGAGCGAGGCGGGGAACGGGTTGCCGACCAGCTCGAAGTGCTTGCGCGGCCGCGCAAACTCGACGCTGCGCACATGCAGCGCGCAGCCGCCCACGTTGCAGATCGAGACCGTCCGCTCAGCGCTACCACAGCACACCTCCCCGAAGTGCGTCGAGCCCGTCATCGCCAGCTTGCCCGCGGGCGTGGCGCCCGAGACGGCAACCTCGTGCACCCCCAGCAGGTCGTTGCTGAAGATCGTCAATGTGCCCGCCGTCGCACCATGGGCGTCCGGTTGGAAGCGCACGACCACATCGATCGCCGTGCCCGGCGCCACCGCGAGCGGGTAGGCGCTCACGTCGGGGGCGCGGAATGCCGGCGAGGAGGAGACGATGTCCGAGATCAGCAACACGCTGAAGCCCGTGTTGTTGATCGTCAGGGTCTCGTCTGCGAACGACCCCACGCACGTCTCGCCGAAATCTCCGCCGCCCGCGACGGCGCTGACGATAATCGGCGCAGGCGCCAGCGCCGCGCGCAGGCGCGTCCCGTTGATGCTGCCCCAGCCCGTGCATGGGTCCCAACCTGGCCCCGCGAGGTACGGCGGCGCATCGGGCGGCACCGGGCCGTTGCCCGCGTCGTTGTTGCCGAAACGCACGTCCCGGCAGATCGCCGGTCCAAGGCGGTAGAGCGTTGGGTTGAGGAAACCCACCTCGCGCCCGAGGTATGCGTTGATGACCGCCGTCAGGCCGGCGTAGAGAGGCGCGACCAGGCTTGTGCCGATGAACTGGTATTGACCCGGGCCGCCAACTCCCGCGAAGAAGAACCCGTCCATCCCGACCATGCCCGCCACATCCGGCACGCCGCGCCTGGAGTTGCCGTCGTTATGCGAGATTGGATGCACGCCTGCCGCCCGCTGATAGTGCGGCCGCGGAAAGTTGTCGCTGACACCTCCCCCCGTCGCCACGTAGGGAAAGCCCTGAAACTGTGATCCCGTATGGGCGTCGCTCCACGCGAACTCCTCGAAGCCAGTCGGTTTGATGTCGCCGACGATCGTCCCTCCGCACGCCGTCACCCACGGGTCTCCGTTGGGGAACGCCAGGTGGCATTTGCCGTCGGAGACGAGATCGGCCGAGCCCCAGTCGCCGATCGCCATGAAAACAGTGATGCCGCGCGTCGCGGCCCGCCGAAGTCGGTGCGTGAAGATGTGCGCTGGCGTTCCCGGCGTCGCGTGACCGCCGATCGCCGCGGGGTCGTCCTCGAATTCGAACAGCCAACTCGCCGTCAACACCGATGGCGGATCATCGCCTGCCGGAGGCAGAATCGCGCGATCCAGGAACGCCTCCCAGCCGGCCTCGGTGCTGTCGGTGAAGTAGACGTTGACATTGGCTCCCTGCGCGACCGCTGCCGCGATCGAGACGTCTACCACGCACTCGCCAACCGCACCCGTGGGGTGGTTGGTGACGAGCGCCGGGTCGTTCCCGTAGGTTGTTGCGCCGACCGTCACGCCAATGTCTTTAAGCACCGGCAGCTTGTTGTAGCCCGCCGGCAAGCTCGCGATGAACGCCGCGATGTCCGAATGCCGATAGGCGGCCCCCGCGGCCGCGTTCTCGAAGATCCCAATCGTCATATCCGCCGCGCCCGTGTTGGGGAAGTCGTACAGCTGCGCGACCGCCACCGGGGAGAGGTATTCTGCGTTCTGGGGATCACCCGTGCCCACGCCCATCGGGTGTACGATCTGACGGTTGTCAAGACCGATGACCGCTTCGACCACATCCACCAGCGTGGCCGGCAGGTGGACCGGGCCCTCGAAGCCGCGATAGACGTCCTCCTCGGCCTCGGTCTCGCCGCCATGCCCCGACTCGCGCCCCGCCTCATGGCCGGCCACGGTCTCCTCTGCGCCGCGCTGCCGTTCGCGTTCCAGCCTGCGTGTGGTCTGGGGTGGGGTCTCCAGATTTGTCTCGATCGCAGCCTGCTCGGTGCCCGTGGACCCGACGTCCTCGAGGGCACGATCGGCGGGTCGCGACTCGGCGGGACGTGTGGGCGAGCCTGAGTGCTGCCGGGGCCCGGGACGAGCGCCGGGTGAGCCAGGGGCGCTGTACCAGCTCAGCGTCACGGCGAACGCCGCGTTGACCTGCGCCACGTCGCCCTCGGCCACGACCCGACCGTGCCCCGCGCTGCTCTGCACCACACGCAGTTTCTTGGACTCCACGAAGTCTACGACGGCCTGCAAATCCTCCTCGGCCGATCCGTATCGCTCCATGTACTGGTCTGCCGAGAGGTGCTCGCGGCTCCGCGGCTCCGTCGCCTGCCAGTGTTCGAAGCCCGGCTCCTCGGGTGCATCGGAGTGCGGACGCAGCAGCAGCGTCACGCCGACGCGCTCCGCTTTCTCGACGCGACCGACCAGCGTCGCGCCGCGCCGCGGCGGGCGCTCGCTGCCGGGGAGCGGCTTGTATCCAGTGGGAATAGCCATCTGCGCCTGCTTTCTCGATAGCTCGCGACAGGGTCCCCGGCGCGATAGGGTGCTCTGGTACTGTCCAAACAGTACCAGTAGCCGGACTTTGCTGCATTAGGCTACTGGTCTGATCTGGCCTCCGCACCAAATCTCAAGATATTTACAAAACGAACTTGTCTGGCCAGTGAGGTTTGGTAAACATCGGGCTGCGTGTCGCCGGGATGGGTAGAGGGGTGGGCCGCGAAGCGCGCGCTTGTAAATCAATCAAGCCCGACGACACGCTCAGCGGGGGGGTGTGGAGGGAAGGCATGGGAGGGAATGCCAGCATGACCACACTTGCCGACGATCCAGTTGTACGCTTTGAGAAACTGCTCACCAACGCGGCGCCAATCGACCCGGCGCTGACCCCGGCCGAACTCCGGTCGGTCATCGATAACGCAGGCGCACGTCCGGTCGAGGATGCGCTGACCAACCATGTCGCCGCGCACAGCAACCTCACCGCCGCCCAGGCGCAGAAAGTCATTACGAAAGCGCTGGCTGGCGCTCCGGCAGGCTCTCAAGCCAAAGCCACCGCGGTCAGTAGCGCGGTCGCCGGTGCGACCGGCGCGAGCGCCGACATCGAGCTGAGTGACCCCGTGATGCTGCAACCGTGGGCGCGCGCGCTCTCTGCGCTGCTGCTCTTCGTCGTGCTCGCGCTGTGCGTGGTCTTCATTCACACCCTGGGCAAAACATCCAGCACCCCGGGCAGTGCCCTTGTCAGCCTCGCCGTCGTCGGCGTGCTCTCGCTGGTCGGCATCCTCGTGCTCGTCATGGGCTACAAGAACGTCTCCATCAAGGGCGGTCCACCGACGGGCGGTTCATCCTGAGGACTCTTTCTGACAGTCCTCCCGAAGTCAGCTCGCCTGCGACGTGCGCGGGCAAGGCTTGCAAGGGGACGGCCCACCGGCACGAACCCGGCGCCCTGTCCCCACTGGCTTGGCGCCCTACCCCAGCTCCGCCAGCCGCCCGCGCGCCTCGTCGAGACCGGGCAGGCGCGCCAGCAGCTCGCGTGCCACCTCGACGTAGTCGGCGCCCAGGTCGGGCCGGTAGTCGAGGATCGAGACGGCCCGCTCCGCCGATTCGGCGTAGGCGATCGACGCACGCACCACGCTCTCCAGAACCCTGTCGCCCAGCTGCTCGCGCAGCGACACAAGTGCCTCGCGCGAGTGCACGGTGCGCATGTCCGCGAGGTTCAGCAGCACCCCCAGCAGCTCCAGCTCGGGGTTGAGCGTGTCGCGCGCCAGCTCGATCACCTCGAGCGCCTGTTGCACGCCTTGCAGCGCGAAGTACTGGGCCTCGGCGGTGATCAGCGCATGGTCCGCCGCCACCAGCGCGTTCACCGTCAGCAGCCCGAGCGACGGCGGGCAGTCGATCAGAATGAGGTCGTACGCGTCCTGCGGCAGCTTCGCCAGCGCCCGTCGCAGCGTCAGCTCGCGTCCCAGTCTGCCTCCCAAGGACAGCTCGGCCTCGGCGAGGTTGAGGTTCGCCGGGATCACGTCGTCGCCGTGGATCGCCTCGCTCGCTTGCGCCCTGCCGCCCAGCACGTCGCCGATCGTCGGGTTCGCGTCGGGCGCGACGTCGAAGTAGTCCGACAGGTTGCCTTGCGGGTCGAGATCGACCGCCAGCGTGCGCACGCCGGCGCGGCGCAGCGCGTCGGAGAGCGTGCGCACGGTGGTGGTCTTGCCCGTGCCGCCCTTCTGCGAGAGAACCGCGATCGTCTGCGCCATCAGTGAGCGCCGATACTACGTCCCGCGCACCACTGCCTGTCGCGTGCCGTGCGCTTGCCGTCGCGCGCTCCTGCCGCTCGCGGTCGTGCGACTTTGCCACTCGTCGCCGTGGGCCGCGCCGGCGCCCGCTTGATTGCGGGTGCCCCGAGCGGTTAGTATCGAGTGCATGGCGGTGGAGGAGGAGCCCACGCAGGACGCCTCACATGGCGGTCACGACGGTGGTGGCGACGCCTCGCACGGCGGTGGCAGCGGCGGTGAGGGCGGGGGTGTGGATGATGTTCGTCGCGGAGCGATCCCGGGCGCGCGCACGTACGCGCGCGCGAATCGCAGCGAAAACAAAGATGTTGTGAGCACCCCCCCGAGTGGGGACCCCGGCACCGGCGAGCGAGCCCCGCTGAGCGTCCACGCGGCGGGGGTCGACAAGCACACCGCCGCTACGCTCGACGCGGCGGCCCAGTTCGAGTACCACTCGGACCTCGACTGGGACAGCCAGCACGGCGAGGGCGCATGGTCGATTCGCTGCTACGACGTGCACAAGCGTCTCGGCGGCATTCCCGTGCTGGACGGCCTGAACGTCGCGATCCCCGACGAGACCGTCACCGTCGTGCTGGGTCCTTCGGGCACGGGCAAGAGCGTGCTCATCAAACACCTGATCGGCCTGATGTTCCCCGACTCCGGCAACATCGTCGTGCACGGCCAGTCGGTGCCCTCGCTGACGATGCCCGAGCTGCTGGCCCTGCGCCGGCGCATCGGCGTGCTCTTTCAGGACGGCGCGCTGTTCGGGTCGATGTCGCTGTACGACAACGTCGCCTTCCCGCTGCGCCAGCACACCGACATGTCCGAGACCCAGATCGGCGCGCGCGTGCGCCAGCGACTGACCGACGTGGGGCTCGCCGACGCGATGGACTTCGCCCCCAACCAGCTCTCGGGCGGCATGCGCAAGCGCGCCGGGTTCGCACGTGCGCTGGTGATGGAGCCCGACGTTGTGATCTTCGACGAGCCCGACTCGGGTCTGGACCCGGTGCGCACGGCGCTGCTGTGCGAACTGATCAAGGAGATGCACGGCCAGTATGGCGGCACCTACATCGTCGTCACGCACGACATCGCCTCGGCGCGGCGCATCGGCGAGTTCATCGCGCTGCTCTGGCGCGGGCGCATCGTCGAGGCGGGCGACGCCGAAAAGATGTTTTCCTCGGAGAATCCGTTCGTGCGCCAGTTCCTCAGCGGCTCCGCCGAGGGGCCGCTCGGGATGGATTAGAGAACCGGCAGTAGAGAACGGGCAAGGGTTTGGGGATCGTCCGCGTGGGCGCACCCGCGGGCCGGTGCGCCGCTCGGCGCGAGGCATCCGTGCCTCGCGTCAGCGCTCCACGTTCGCACCGGCTGTCAACCCCGAACATCCCGCTCGTTGTCAGCCGAACATCCCGCCCGTCGTCAGCGACCGAACGTTCGCACCAGCTCCCGCGCTCGGGAGCGCACGTCGCCGATCAGCGTGCGCACCTCGCCGAGCGCGCCCCGCAGCTGCGCGTCGCCGACCTCGACCGGCAGCATCGAGTCCTGCAGCTCGGCCAGCTCGGTGTCGGCGCGCGTCGCTGCCTCCACGGCGCTCTCCACGAGCGCCTTCACGCCCTGGCCCGGCGCCGGCGCGGGAGCGGCGGGAAACGCGCGGCCGGGCAGATCGTGGCGTTCGGCGAAGCTCGCGTGCGCCCGCTGCGCGCGCCCGTAGGCGATTTGCACCGGGCGGAACAGGGAGCCCTCGAGCGTGTCCGCGCTGCGTTCGTCGAGCTGCTCGTAGGCCTCGCCCAGTGCCGCCAACGCCGTGCCAAGCGCCTCGGTCGCCTGTGCGAGCACGTCGAGCAGCTGTCGGCGGCCATCGGCTGTCGTGTAGGTCATGACATGCAGGTTATGCCGTGCTGCCGTCCGTGGCGTGCTGACCCGCGCGACTGCGCATGCCAGGCCCGCCGTATTCCTCCCACGCCGTGCGCTCTCTGTCTGTGGTGCGAGCCGATGGTTATGCGAACATATGTTCGCCCATGGTCGCATGCATCCACCTGCCCCGTTTCGAGCTGGCCGTCGCCGTGGGCGGCCAGGCCGAGATCGCCCAGCAGGCCCTGACGGGCACGGCGCTGGCGATCGCGCCGGCGCCCGGCGGGCAGCCGCGCGTGGGCGAGGTGTCGGGCGCGGCCGAGGGTTTCGGCGTCCACCGCGGCATGGCGCTGGGCGAGGCGCTTGCGCGCTGTCCCGAGCTTCGCCTGGTGCCCGGCGATCCGCTGGAGACCACGCGTGCGTGGGAGGGGGTCTTGCGCGCCCTGGAGGGCATCGGCGCCGCGCTCGAGCCCGCGAGCCCTGGCCTGGCGTACTTCGCGCTCGACGGGCTGTGCGGGCTGTACGGCGGTGAGGCAGGGGTCATCGCCGCCGCGGGTCGGGCGCTGCGGGGACCCGAACGGATCGGCGCCGGTCGGATCGGCGCGGGGCCGACGCGCTTCTGCGCGCTGGCCGCGGCGCTCGAGGCCCGGCCGCGCCGCGCGCGCGTGCTGAGCGGCGCCGCGGCGGCCCGGCGTCACCTCGCCTCGCGGCCGGTCGCTTTGCTGGGCTACCGCGCGCAGACCGCGGCGCTGGTGGAGCCGCTGAGTCGCCTGGGCGTACGCACGCTCGGCGAGCTGGCCGCGCTCGGCCGCGATGCTCTGGCGGACCGCTTCGGCGAGGCGGGCCTGCTCGCCCTGAGCTTGGCGCTCGGGCAGGACACGCCTCTGCGCCCGCGCCAGCCGGCCGAGCGCCTGGAGGAGTCGCTGGAGCTGTGGGAGGCCGGCAGCGGCCCCGCGCTGGAGCGCGTGCTGGGCGTGCTCGTGGACCGCCTGCTCGCCCGCCCCGAGCGGCGTGGACGCACGCTGCGCGTGCTGACGCTCTCGGCGCGTCTGGCCGCGGGCGGCACCTGGAGCGAGCGGGTGGTCCTGCGCGAGGCGCTGTCAGACCCCCGGCGGATTCGGCTCGCGCTGGCCACTCGCCTGGCGCTGCTGCCGGCGCCGGCCACAACCTTGCGTCTCGCCGCCGAGGCGTTCGGACCACCCGAGGGCGCCCAGGGTGCGCTGGCGCTGGGCTGCACCGACGACGCTCACGGGGCGCGCATGGCACGTCGCGCGCGGCTGCGCGAGGCGGTCAGGCAAGCCCGCGCGGCAGCCGGCGCCGGCGCGGCGCTGCGGGTGCTCTGCGTGGACCCAGACTCGCGTGTGCCCGAGCGCCGCGTGATCCTGACCCCTTTCGCGCCGTGAACGGGCGGGTGCTCGGAGCGCCCCGGCCCGTGCGCGTACGCGCGGGCGCGCAGGGGGCTCCCCGACAGGTGGACGGCCGCGCCATCGAGGCTGTGCGCGAGTCCTGGTTGATCGAGGACCGCTGGTGGACGGGACGTCCGCTGCGGCGCCGCTACTGGGAGGTGCTTGACGTCGGCGGGCGCAACGCGGTCGTCTTCCACGACCTCGCCAGCGGCGAGTGGTTCGCGCAGGCGGGCTGAGCGGTGGCCTCGCGAGCAACGCCCGCGGCTGGCACGCCGCCCTACGCAGAGCTGCACTGCCACTCGGCCTACTCGTTCCTGGACGGCGTGTCGCAGCCCGGCGAGCTGGCCCACCGTGCCGTCGAACTCGGCTACGAGGCGCTGGCGCTGACCGACCACAACTCGGTGTCGGGCTCGATGGAGCTGGCCCAGGCGGTCGGAGACGAAGCGCTGTGTGCGAGGGGCGGCGCCGGTGAGATGGAGCGCGCAACCGGCGGTGCAGGGGAACGGGGGCTGCGCGCGATCCACGGCGCCGAGGTCAACGTGGTCGTGCCCACGGGGACTGGGACCCGCCACGTCACGCTGCTGGTGCGCGACGCGCGTGGCTGGCGCAACCTCTGCCGCATCCTCACCCACGCGCACGCCGGCACGCGCGAGACACCGGGCCGTGAGCGCGCCGAGCCGGCGGTGACGCTGGGCACGCTGCTGGGGCACGCCGATGGCCTGGTCTGCCTGACGGGCTGCGCCGAGCGGGGCGTTGCGGACGAGCGCACGGCGCGGGCGCTGCTGGAGGGGTTCGGCCCGGGGGGGCTGCGTGTGGAGCTGCAGCGTCCCTACGCCCGCGACGACCGCGCGCGCAACCGCGCGCGCGAGGCGCTGGCGCGGCGCCTGGGCGTGAAGTGCGTGGCGACAGGCAACGTGCACGCGCACGCGCGCCGCCGAGCGGAGCTGCAGGACGCGTTCGTGGCGCTGCGCCACCGCACCACGCTCGACGCCTCCGAGCCGCTGCGGCGCGGCAACCACAGCCACGTGATGGTCGGCCCGGAGGCGATGGCGGCGCGTTTTGCCGAGCACCCCGACGCGGTGCGCGAGAGCGTGCTGCTGGCGCAGCAGCTGCGCTTCGACCTCAGGGGAGAACTTGGCTACAGCTACCCCCACGCCGAGGACCCCGGCGCGATGCGCCGCCTGGCAGAGCTATGCCAGGCGCGGCTGCACGACCACTATGCGCCCGAGGTCGTCTGTCGCTCCCCGGGCCGGCGCGGGATGGACGGCGCTGAGGAGGCGGGCGGGGCGGCGCCGGGAATGGCGGGTGAAGGGGCGGCTGGAGTGAGGTGCGCCCCACGCGTCCTACGCACCGCCGCCGCGTTCGACGAGGCCGCGGCACGCCTGCAGGAAGAGCTGCGCATCATCGACGAGCTGGGCCTGGCCGGTTTCTTCCTGCTGCACCACGAGCTGCTGGGACTCGCGCGCGAGATCGCTGCGGAGGTGCGCGGCGCGGATGCGGCCAGCGCGCTGCTGGCGCCCGGGCGCGGGCGCGGCTCGTCGGTGTCGTCGATCGTCTGCTACCTCACCGGCCTGTCGCACATCGACCCGATCGCCAACCGCCTGTTACTGGGGCGCTTCCTGCACACCGGCCTGGAGCACCTGCCGGACATCGACCTGGACTTCCCGCGCGACATCCGCGAGGTGTTGATCCCCCGCGTGCACGAGCGCTACGGCGTCGAGCGCTCGGCGCTGGTCGCTGCTTTCCCGACTTTCCGCGCCCGCGGCGCGATCCGCGAGCTGGGCAAGGTCCTGGGCCTGCCGGCGGCCGAGATCGAGCACGCGGCGCGCGCCGCCGAGCACCATTGGAGCGTCGCCCCCGACGACCGATCGGGGATCGGCCGGCGTGCCGAGATCGCGCCGCGCGATCCGCGCCTGGCGCACTCGCCGCGCTGGGTGTGGCTGGCGCGCCTGGTCGCCGAGGCGCAGCGCCTGCCGCGCCATCTCTCGCAGCACTCCGGCGGGATGGTGCTGGCGACGCGGCCGCTGATCGACTGTTGCCCGATCGTGCCGGCGGCGATGGCGGGCCGCCAGATGGTGCAATGGGACAAGGACTCGTGCGCCGACGCCGGCTTATTGAAGATCGACCTGCTCGGGCTGGGGATGCTCTCGGCGGTGGAACGCTGCGTCGATCTGATCGCCAAGACCCGCGGCCAGGTCATCGACCTTTCGCGCATCCCCTACGACGACCCCGCCACCTTCCGGGCGATCCGCCACGCCGACACCGTGGGCGTCTTCCAGATCGAGAGCCGCGCGCAGATGCAGTCGCTCAAGCGCACGCTGCCGCGCGACCTCGACGACCTCACGGTGCAGGTCGCGATCGTGCGCCCCGGCCCGATCCAGGGCGGGGCCGTCAACCCCTACATCGAGCGCCGCCGGCGCCTGCGCGAAGACCCCGGCTACGAGGTGCCCTACCCGCACCCGTCGCTGAAGCCGGTGCTGGAGGCGACGCTGGGCACGGTGATTTTCCAGGACCAGGTCATGGAAGTCGCGCGGGCGTTCGCGGGCTTCTCCGACAGCGAAGCCGAAGGGCTGCGCCGGGCGATGAGCCGCAAGCGCTCTCAGGAGGCGCTGGACAGCCACCGCGAGCGGTTCTTAGCGGGTGCCCGGCGGCACGTGGGCGCCGACGATGCCACCGCCGCGCAGGTCTGGGAGATGGTCTGCGGTTTCGCGGGCTTCGGCTTCCCCAAGGCACACGGCGCCGCCTTCGGCCTGCTCGCCTACCAGTCGACGTGGCTGCGCGTCCACTACGGGCCCGAGTTGCTGTGTGCGCTGATGAACGAGCAGCCGATGGGCTTCTACGCGCCCGACAGCCTCGTGCACGAGGCCGAAGGCCGCAGCATCGCCGTGCTGCCCGTCGACGTCAACGCATCCACGGTGCAGTGCACCGTGCAGGACGGCGGCGTGCGCCTCGGGCTCGGCTATGTCAAGGGTGCGGCCGTCGCCGACGTGCACGCGCTGGTGGCCGAGCGCGAGCGCGGCGGACCCTTCGGCAGCGCCGGCGAACTGGCCGCGCGCTGCGGCGCCGCGCGGCCCACGCTCGAGCGACTCGCGTGGTCGGGGGCCTGTGACGGGATCGTCGAGGGCGTGGACAGCGGCAAGCACCGCGTCGGGGCACCGTCGTCGCTGGACGAAGCCTCCCGCGAGCGCCGGCGTCTGGCGCTCTGGCAGATGGGGATCGCCGCGCCGGGCCGCGCGCTCGCGCAGGGCACGCAGCTGGCGCTGCCGCTGGAGCTGCCGGCGGCGCCGCGCCTGCGCCCGCTCAGCCGCTGGCAGCGCCTGCTGGCCGACTACGCCTGCACCGGGGTCACGGTCGGCGACCACGCGATGGCGGCGCTGCGCCCGCGGCTGACCGTGCGCAAGCTCTCCACCAGCGCCCAGCTCGAGCGCCTGCCGCAGGGCTGCGCGGTGAGCGTCGCCGGCCTGGTCATCGCCCGCCAGCGACCCGGGACCGCCGGGGGCACGATGTTCCTGCTGTTCGAGGACGAGTGGGGCACGATCAACCTGGTCGTACCACGGGCCGTGTACGAGCGTCACCGCCCGCTGGCACGCGCCGAGCCGCTGCTGCTCGCGCACGGGCGGCTCGAGCGCAGCGTGGGGGAGACGGTGCGGCCGCTGCGACGGGACGGCGGGGGCGGCGACGGGGATCGCGCGATCATCGCGGGCGCCGCTGGTGGTGGGGCGACCGCCGGTGGCGCCGCTGGTGGTGGCGCGATCGCCGGGCGCGCCGGCGAGGGCGAGCGGATCCCGCCGGTGCTGAACGTCGTGGTGCGCGAGCTGGCCGCGCTGGAGAGCTTCGTGGCGCCGGACGCCGGCGAGGAGGTCGCGGCCCAAGCGCAGGTTTACCGCTTACCGGGCGCCCGCGGCGAGGGAGCCGACCGTCTGGGGACGGGCCACAGGGCGGACGAGGAGCGTGTGGCGGGAATCGGCGACGCGGCGGCCGCCGCCGAGCACGAGCTGGCGCAGGGCGCCGCGGAGGCCGATGGCGCCGGCGAGGACGTGGCCGCGGTCGGCGCCGAGCTGCGGGCGGTGGTGCCGGCGATGCAGAGCTTCGGGGCGGGGCGGCGGCGGTAGGAGCTTGCGCGTCGAGCAGCAGCTTCAAACGCTCGGCGGCCAGGGCGGCGCGGCCGCTCGCTACCCTGACCCGATCGCGCGCCTTGGCAACACCGACCTCGACGTCTTCCCACTGTGCCTCGGCGGCAACGTGTTCGGCTGGACGCTCGACGAGCGGGCGTCGTTCGAGGTGCTCGACGCCTACGTAGCGGGCGGTGGGAACTTCGTCGACACCGCCGACCTCTACGGTCGCCACAGCGCCGGCGGCGCGGGCGGCTCGGAGCGCATCGTCGGCAGCTGGCTGGCGGCGCGCGGCAACCGCGAGCAGGTCGTGATCGCGACCAAGGTAGGCATGTCGCAGGACCTGCCGGGACTCGCGCGCGAGACGATTCGCCGCGGCCTACAGGGTTCGCTGGAGCGGCTGGGGATCGAGCGCGTCGACCTCTACTACGCCCACCGCGACGACCCCGACACGCCGCTGGAGGAGACGCTGGCGGCCTTCGGCGAGCTGATCCGGGAGGGCCGGGTGCGCCACGTGGCCGCCTCGAACTACAGCGCGCCGCGCCTGGCCGAGGCGCTGCGCCTGGGCGCCGAACGCGAGGACCTGGCGTCGTATGTGGCGTTGCAGCCGCATTACAACCTGGTCGAGCGCGACTACGAGCGCGAGCTGGCGCCGCTGTGCGAGCGTGAGGATCTGGCGTGCCTGCCCTACTTCGGCCTCGCGCGGGGCTTTCTCACCGGCAAGTACCGGCCCGACGGTGCCGAGGTGGACAGCCCGCGCGCGGCCGGCGTGCGCGGCAGCTACTTCAACACGCGTGGCTTCGCGGTGCTCGACGCGCTCGACGAGGTCGCCGCGGCACACGACACGACGCCGGCCGCGGTCGCGCTGGCGTGGCTGCGCCTGCAGCCGACGGTGCTCGCGCCGATCGCCAGCGCGACCTCGCCGCAGCAGCTCGCCGAGCTGATGGCCTCGGCGACGCTGCAGCTGACGGCTGCGGAGATCGACCGCCTGTCTGCGGCGAGCGTCGAGCGCTAGGCTGGTCGCGCGATGCGCTACCGCAAACTCGGCTCCAGCGACCTCGAGGTCTCCGAGATCAGCCTCGGCTCGTGGCTGACCTACTCTGGCGGCGTTGCGCGTGAGCAGTCCGAGGCGTGCGTGTGCGCTGCCTTCGACGCCGGCATCAACTTCATCGACACCGCCAACGTCTACGGCCGTGGCGCCGCCGAGTCGCTGCTCGGCGAAGTGCTCGCCGGCTACGAGCGCTCCTCCTACGTGCTCGCCACCAAGGTCTACTTCCCGATGTCCGCGACCGACCGCGGCCTCTCCGCTGCACAGATCCACAAGCAGATCGACGCCTCCCTGCAGCGCCTGCGCACCGACCACGTCGACCTCTACCAATGCCACCGCTACGACGAGGATGCCCAGCTGGAGGAGACGATGCAGGCGCTCACCGAAGTGGTAGCCGCCGGCAAGGCTCGCCACATCGGTTTCAGCGAGTGGCCCCCCGAGCGCATCGAGCAGTCGCTTGCGCTGCCCGGCGTCGAGCGTTGGGTCTCCAGCCAGCCGCAGTACTCGATGCTCTGGCGCGGTCCCGAGGCGCAGGTAATCCCGCTCTGCGAACGCGAAGGCATCTCCCAGATCGTCTGGTCGCCGCTCGCCCAGGGCGTGCTCACCGGCAAGTACCAGCCCGGGCAGACACCGCCGGCGGACTCCCGTGCCGCCAGCGGGAGCATGAGCGGTTTCATGGACCGCCTGCTAGACGACCGCGTGCTCGAAGCCGCCCAGCGGCTCGTGCCGATCGCGCAGGGCGCCGGTCTCACGATGGCTCAGCTTGCGCTCTCCTGGGTTCTGCGCGAGCAGAACGTCGCGTCCGCGATCGTCGGTGCCAGCCGCCCCGAGCAGGTCCACGCCAACGCCGCCGCCTCCGGGGTCACCCTCGACGACGCCACCCTCGCCGCGATCGACGGGGCGCTGGGCGACGTCGTCGTGCGCTGACGCTCACCCCGGCGGCGTTTGCCAGGTGAGTGCGGCTCACCCCGGCGGGCGTTTGCCAGGTGAGTGCGCCAGCGCTCATCGAACGTGCAGCGCGCGCTCAGTCGGCCTGCTTGACCGCCGAGACCTCGACGAGGATCTTCACCTTGTCGCCGACGACGAGGTTGCCCGACCCGAGCGCCGCGTTGAAGCGCATCTCGAAGTCCGAACGGTTGATCTGCCCCTTCGCTGACACGCCCACGCGCGTGTTGCCCTGGTGGTCCTGCAGCTCGACGCCCTCGAGCGTCGCCTCCAGCGTCACCTCACGCGTCACGCCGTGGATCGTCAGGTCGCCCACGATCTCGAACTCGTCCTCGCCGGTGGGCCGGATTGCCGTCGAGCGAAAGCCGATCTCCGGGTACGTCTCGACCTCGAAGAAATCAGCCGAGCGCAGGTGCTCGTCGCGCTGGGGCTCGCGCGTGTCGACGCTCGCCGTCTTGACCGTCCCGAAGGCAACCGCGCCGTCCGGGCGCACCTCGAGCGTGCCCTCGAACTCTTTGAACATCCCCTTCACGGTCGCGATCCCCAGGTGCTTCACCTGGAACTCGACGCTCGAATGGACCGGGTCGACCTTCCACGTGCCCGTCGGCAGGCCCGAGGGGGCGGTCGCTAGCGGAGTGGAGGCGGCTGGTGCTGTGGACATCTGACTCTCCTTCGTTCTCTGGGCTGGCTTCTCTAGGACGCACGCGACATCGCGCAAGTCGTTGCTTGCGCAACCATAGCAAAGTCGTTGCGCGCACAACTACTCGTCGGCATGTTCACGCGGTGCGGGGTCAGGGCGCGCGACATGCTTTTACCCGTTGGCGCCCTGTACCAGTACCGTCGGGTGGCGCCCCGGCGTCGATACCCGTCCGGCGACGCCCCGTGCCAGGTACGTCGGGGGACGCCTGTGGGTCAGTGCAGCCGGGCCGCGCCCGGTGCCAGTACCGCCCGCTGCTCAGCGACGCTGCACCACGAGCGCCTGCCGCGCGACCCCGAGCGGGCCGCGCTCGTCGTGCAGCACGCTCTCCGCCCAGCCCACCCCGTTTGGGCGCAGCAGCGTGCGCGCCCGCAGCGCCGTCCACTCGCCCTGCGGCTGGCGGTCCAGCTCGATCGACAGGTCGGCATTGATGAACACGTACTCGTCGAACGGCACCACCGCCGCCACGCCATTGCCGAAGTCCGCCGCCGCCGGCACCCGTGCCAGCGCGCTCACCGGCTCGCCCGGCAGCAGCGGGTAGCGCAGGCGCATCCACACCGTCGCCTCGCCCACCGGCGCGTGCGCGCTGGAAATTCCCACCTCGGGCAGGCGGCCCTTCAAGGGGCGTCCTGTGAGGAAGCGCATCTCCATCGCGCTTGCCGCGAAGCTCAGCCGCTCCGTCTCGCCGTCCGGCACGAACCGCACCACGTGGCCCTCCTCCGGACCCGGCAGGCGCTCGTCCTCGTAAGCGCCCACCACCTCGCCCGTCCGCTGCGGCAGCTCCTCCGGCGTTGGCTTGATGCGCAGCGCCCGCGCTCTGCACACGACCTCGCCAGCCGCCCGCAGCTCGGCCTCGAGCGTCTGCACGCGCCGGCCCGGGCGCGTGACGTGCGCGTGCAGCTCCAGCGCCGCCAACGGAACCGGGCGCAGGAACTCGAAGTACAACCGCGCGAACGGCAGCTCCGCGCCTGGCTCGATGCGCTGCAGCTCACCTGCGATCAGCGCCGCCGGCGCCCCGCCGTGCAGCGCGCCCGGGTCCCACGGGCCGCGTGCGTGTCCGGTCGGCTCAAAGCGTTCGCGGCGGTCGTCAAGGGGCAAGAAGACGCTCTCGACGCCCACCTCGGTCTCGCCGGAGTCGGTGGCACCGCCGGTCGGGCGGGTCGCGGTGTCGACTGGTGTGGCGTCCGCTGGCTTGGGACCGGCTGGTTTTGGGCTGGCGGGCTTTGGGCTGGCTGGCTCGGCACTCTCGGCGCCTGACGGAGCGCCTGGCTGCGTCATCCCGTTGCTCACTGCGGCAGTCGCGCGACGAAATCCGCCAGCTTGCCCGGGTCGCGCAGCGGCGCGCCATGGCCGAAACACGCCAGTGCCGGGCGCAGCTCCGCCAGGCGTCGCGCCGACTCCCGGTTGCGGGCCGGGTCGGGCGTGAACACGTCGGGCGGCAGGTGCAGTCCCGGCATCCCCGTGATGAAGTGCATGCTGCCCAGCACGTCCCCCACGATCAGCACCCTGTCCGACTCGCGCCAGTAGGACACGTGCCCCTTCGCGTGCCCCGGCGTCTCCAGCACCGTGAAGCCCGCCACCTCGTCGCCCTCGCGCAACGCGCGCGCCACCGGGTGCGCCGGCCCCGTCCACATGCGTGCCTGCAGCGCGTTCAGCCAGCCCGGCGCTTTCGGATTGCGGATCGCCCCCGGCGTCTCCATCGCCGGCACGTCGCCCTGCCCGCACCACAGCGGAATCTCCAACCGCTCACACACCGCATGGCTCGAGCCCTGGTGGTCCGGGTGCGCGTGCGTCAGCGCGTGCGCGTCGATCGTCCGTCCCGCGATCTGGCGCATGATCCGTCGCTGCGCCTGCCTTGTCGCCGCGTCGATCAACACATCTCCCGCCACGTACACGTTGATCGCGTTCCGCGGCCAACCGCTCAGCTGGTGGACGTCCGGCGCCAGTTCCCTCATTCGGCTCCCCCTCCGTTCGTCATCGACCTCACCCGCGCGACTCCCACGAAAAGCCCCGCACCGCAAACACCAGCCCAAACAGCCCCCACAGGGCGATCACCGCCAGCGCGTCCAGACTACCCCCCAGCGACGTCCCGCTCACGAGCGCGCCGTACAAACCCTCGATCAGGTGCACCAGCGGCAGCGCTTCCGCGATGTTGCGCACGAACCCCGGCGCGTGCCGTTCGTCGAACACGTAGAACGACAAGAACACCACCGGCAGGAACACCGCGTTCACGTATGCCGCCGTGGACTCGAAGTTCGGGATCGCGTGCGCGAACGCCACCCCCAGCGCTGCGAAGCACACGACTCCCACGAGCACGAACACCACCAGCTCCGCCCAGTCCCTCGGCCAGCCGATCCCGAACACCAGCCTGCCCGCCAGCACCACGATTGCGATCTGCAGCGCCGTGTTGGTGAGCGCGTTGGCGGCGACCCCGCCGAAGTAGCTGCCCGTCGGCAGTGGCGTGCCGCGAATCCGCTTCAGCACTCCCCGCTCGCGCAGGAACACGATGTTGTAGGCGAGCGCGGTGAACGTCGTCGACATCACGCTCATCCCCGCGATCGCCGGCACCAGCCGGTCGAGCTGGTGCTGGTTGCCGTGCAGGATCGCGCCGCCGCCGACGAGAAACAGCAGCGGCAGCACGAAGTTGAAGAACGCCGCGCTCGGGTTTCGCCAGAACATGCGCCGCTCGAGTCGGTACTGACGCCAGGACAGTGCAAGCGGGTGGCGCAGGCGGCCGGAGGTCGCCGAGCCGTGCCCCTCGACCAGGTCGGCTGTCGCCTCAGGCATCGGCCGTCAGCTCCAGGTACACGTCCTCCAGCGACGGCCGCCCGACGCTCAGCTCCTCCAGCCGCTCGCCGCGGGCGAGCGCGTCGGCGGTCAGCTTGGCCAGCAGCGTCGTCGGGTCGTCGGTCTCGTGCTCGACGAGCCGGCCGCCGCGGTCGCGGTAGGTGACTCGGTAGTGCGACGCTCCGGGTGGGTGGGTTCCGGGCGGGTGGGTTATCAATTCCCGCGGCGGGCCGATCGCGAGGATGCGCCCGTCCTTGACGATCGCGACGCGGTCGGCCAGCGCCTGGGCCTCGTCGAGGTAATGGGTCGTCAGCAGGATCGTCTTGCCGAGCGCGCGCAGCGAACGCACGGTCTCCCACGCCGCCCGGCGCGCCTCGGGGTCGAAGCCGGTCGTGGGCTCGTCAAGGAAGATCAGCTCCGGGTCGCCAACCAGGGCAAGCGCGAAGTCCAGCCGCCGCAGCTGCCCTCCCGACAATGTCCGGCAGCGCGCGTCGGCCTTCTCGCCCAGGCCGACCAGCCCCAAAGTCTCATCCACGGCACGCGGGTGCGGGTAGAGCCCGGCCCAGTGCGCCAGCGCCTCCCGCGGCGTAATGTGGCTGTAGATGCCGCCCGCCTGCAACACGATCCCGATCCGCCTGCGCAGCTCTCGCGGTCGGCGGCCCGGGTCATATCCCAGCACGGCCACCTCGCCGCCGTCGCGCGCCCTGTAGCCCTCGAGGATCTCGACCGTCGTCGTCTTGCCCGCCCCGTTCGGCCCGAGCAGGCCGAACACCTCGCCACGGCGCACCTCGATGTCGATGCCCCGCACCGCCTCGTGCTCGCCATAGCGCTTGCGCAAGTCCCTGACCTCGATCGCAGGGGTGTCGCGGGCGGTGAGCGGGGTGTTACGAGTTGCGGGGGTGTCGCGGGCGGTGGGGGTGTCGCGAGTTGCGGGGGTGTCGCGGGCGGTGGGGGTGTCGCGAGTTGCGGGGGTGTCGCGAGTTGCGGGGGTGTCGCGAGTTGCGGGGCTGTCGCTTGCTGCGAGGGCGTCGCGGGGTGTGGGGATGTTCTGAGCCGCGGGCGTGTCGCTTGCTGTGCGGGCATCGCGGGGTGCAGGGCCGTTGTCTACCGCCGGGGCGGCACCGGTGGTGGATGCGTCGCTCACTGCGCCATCATCGCAGGGTGCCCCCCGCCGAGGCGGCGTCCGCGCTCGGTGGCGGGGCATGGACGCCCCGCCCCGTCCGGCGCCGCAGCAGGCCCGCACGCGCGGACGATCTCCAACCCGAACCACACGCCCGGGGGCGGCTCCTGCTACCAGTGCACCCCGCGCGTCAGCGTCGCCATCGCGATCTGCTCGAAGCTCGCCCGCTCCTCCGCGTCCGCCTGCCCACGTGCCGCGCCCGAGTCCGGGAACACCCGGTAGGCGAGGTGCAAAATGCGGTCGACCGCCTTCGGCGACAGCGCGTACGCGACCTCGCCCGCCGTTCCCAACCGTGTACCCATGTGCTTCGGGCGGCTCCTCAGCGCCTCGCAGATCATGTCCGCCGCCTCCTCCGGCGTGATCGCCGGGAACGCGTCGTACATTTTTGTCGGCGCGATCATCGGCGTGCGCACCAGCGGCATGTGAATCGTCGTGAACGTCACCCCATCGCCGATCGTCTCCGAGGCGACCACCCTGGTGAACGCGTCGAGCGCCGCCTTCGAGGCGACATACGCCGAAAACCTCGGCGGGTTCGTCTGTACGCCAATCGACGAAATATTCACGAAATGCCCGCTGCCCCGCTCGCGCATATCCGGCATCAAACCGAGAATCAACCTGATCGCGCCAAAGTAGTTCAACTGCATAGTCCGCTCGAAATCGTGAAACCGGTCGTACGACAACGCGATCGAGCGCCGTATCGACCTGCCCGCGTTGTTCACCACCATGTCGACATGGCGATGGTCGGCCAGCACCCTTGCCACCAGATCGTCCACCGACTCCATCTCCGACATGTCCGCCGCGTACACGAACGCCGTCCCGCCCGCCGCGACGATCTCCGCCCTGACCTCCTCCAGCCGCTCCACATTGCGCGCCACCAGCAGCGGCACTCCGCCCGCCGCCGCCACCTTCAGCGCCGTAGCCTTGCCGATCCCCGACGACGCGCCCGTGATCAGCACGCGCCTGCCGCCCACCGCCTCCTCGAGCGTCCGATCCCTGCTCAGGTTCGGGTCCATCTCCCGCTCCCAGTAGTCCCACAGCCTGGCCGCGTAGCTGTGCAGCTCCGGCGGGCGCTCGATCCCCGAGCCCGCCAGCGCCAGCTGCGTCGCCCTGCTGTCGAAACGCGGCACCAACTCCATGTGGGCGACCACCTCTTCTGGAATCCCGAGATCGCGCAGCACCAATCTGCGCAGCTGTCTCCACGGCGGCAGCCCGAGCGTCAGCCGCAGCGGCCACCTCGGCAGCACGTCCGTCACCCGTTTGTCGATCGTCACCGCCACCCGCGGCGCGTGCGCCGCCGCCGCCAGCTCGTTCACCAGCTCGCTCACCCGCTGCTCGCGCGGGTCGGTCAGGTGGAAGGCGCTCCCATCCATCTCCGGCTCGTGTGCCACCTGCTCCAGCGCCCTGGCAACCCAGTCGACCGGCACCACGTTCGTGCGGCCCAGGTCGATCCCGATCAAAGGCAGCCATTCCGGCACCAGCTGTCGCAGCCGCTGAATCGCCTTGAAGAAGTAGTACGGCCCGTCCACCTTGTCCATCTCGCCCGTCTGCGAGTCACCGACCACGATCCCCGGCCGGTACACCCGCCACGGCACGAACGGCTGCTCGCGCACGATCCGCTCCGCCTCGAACTTCGTCCGGTGGTACGGCGAGGGCAGCCTCTGCCCCTCGTCGAACATCTCCTCCGTGAACGTCCCCGCGTACGTCCCCGCCACCGCGATCGACGACACATGGTGCAAACAGCCCGCCTCCAGCGACCGCGCCAGCTCCACCGCGTGCGTCGTGCCGCCCACGTTCACCGCCACATCCCGCTCCACCGGCGCCGTCATGTCGTACACCGCCGCGAGATGGAAGAAGTGCCCGATCCCGCCCCGCAGCTCGGTGATCGTCGCTTCATCGACCCCCAGCAGCGGCCTGCGCAGATCGCCGACGACCGGCACCACCCGCTTGCCCGCGCCGCTCCCGACCGCCAGCTCCCACCTTGCCGTCAGCTCGTCCAGCTGCGGCTTGGACTCCTCCCGCACCAGCACGTACACCTTGCCCTGCCTGTTGCCCAGCAGCAGTTGCACGAGCCGCCGCCCGATGAAGCCCGTCGCGCCCGTCACGAAATACGCCATAGCTTCCCGCGAGGATAGTCGCTGGCGCCGTGGGGGATGTGTGCAGACGGATGGCCGGTCGCGCGCGTGCGCGCGCGACGGCGCGCGAATATGGCTCGAGGCGTTACGCTCCGGTGCCCGCCCCGCCGCGACCCTCGCCGCCCGCGAACCGCGCCGCGCCCGCCACCGCGTCCGCGAACACCTCCGGGCCCGCCTGCGCCTCCAGCGCAAGTCCCTCCGCGAGCGGCATTCCGAAGCCCTCGATCGCCGCCCGCCGGTCCGCCAGCATCGTCCGCTGCGGGAACCGCGCCAGGTTCTCTGCGAACTCGAGCGCCCGCTCGACGTGCCCGCCCGCCGGCACCAACTCGTTCACGAGACCGACCGCGTGCGCCTCCTTTGCGTCGAGGATCCGGCCCGTCAGGATCATCTCCAGCGCCCTTCCCAGCCCGATCACGCGCGGCAGCCGCTGCGTGCCCCCGTCGATCAGCGGCACCCCCCAGCGCCGCTCGGGAAAGCCCAGCCGCGAATCCTCCGTCGCGATCCGCACGTCGCACCACAACGCCAGCTCCAAACCCCCCGCCAGCGCCCAGCCCGAGATCGCCGCGATCGTCGGCTTGCTCGGGGTGCGCCGCGTGAAGCCCATCGGCCCTCCCGGCGCGTCGAGGCGGTCCGCGTACGTCTCGATCGCCTTCAGGTCGGCCCCCGCGCAGAACGCGACCCCGCCCGCGCCCGTCAGCACCAGCACCCTCGCGTCCTCCTCCGCCTCGAAACGCTCGAACGCCTCGCCCAACGCGACCGCCGTGTGGCCGTCGACCGCGTTGCGCCGCGCCTGGCGGTCGATCGTCAGCAGCGCCGCTGCGCCGTGGCGCTCGTAGCGGACCGGCGCAGTTGCCTCGTCCGCGGCGCTCAACGGCCCGTCCTCGATCCCGTCCGCGTGCGGGGCTCTACCAGCCGCCGCGCCAGCGCTTCTCGCCGGCCTGCGCTTTGTGTGCCGCCACCCGCGCGTCTTTGCGTTTTTCGAGGTATTTCTGCAGCAACGTCGCCAGCAGCGCGAACGTCGGGAAGAACACGACCAAGATGAAGCCCGCCTCGGTCACCACCTTGTCGTTCGTCGCCCCGTAGAAACCTCGCCCATCGTTTTCGGCCATCGCCGCCGGGGCGAGCACGAGCAGCATCAGGACGCTCGTGCACAGCGCTGTGAATGTGCGGCGCATCGCGGCGCCAATGCTACCGGACCGCACGGGCGACGTCGCCCTCGGCCGGCCGCGCCGCGCCTAACGCCGCCGGCAGCGTGAAGCACACCCGCGTGCCCGCCGCCGCCTCCCCGAGCCAGATCCGCCCGCCGTGCGCCTCCACGATCGCCCGCGCGATCGCGAGGCCCAGACCGGCTCCCGGTTGCGTGCGCGCCGCCTCGTCCCCACCGCGGAAGAACGGCTCGAACACATGCGGCCTGTCCCTCGCCGCGATCCCCGCACCCGTGTCCGCGACCTCGACCTCGACACCCGCGCCGTCCCGGGTCGTGCTCGCCCGCACCGCCACGCTGCCGTCCCGCGGCGTATGGCGAACGGCGTTCTGCAGCAGGTTCGCCAGCACCCTCCGGACCCGGTCCGCGTTCGCCTGCGCCCGCACCGTGTCCGCCGGCAGCTCCGCGCGCAACGCGATCCCGGCCGCCTCGATGCTCGGGTGTACCAGCTCGATCGCCTCGTCGACGAGCGCGCGCACGTCGACTGCGTTGGTGCTCCACGCCACCTCGCCCGCGTCGAGACACGACAGCTCGAACAGATCGTCGATCAGCGCCCCCAGCGTTCGCACGTTCGCGCCCATCGTGCTCACGTAGCGCCTCGCCGTCTGCGCGTCGACCAACTCGTCCTCGAGCGCCTGCGCCAGCAGCCGCAGACTGCTCAGCGGCGTGCGCAGGTCGTGCGAGACCGCCGCGATCACCTGCCGCCGCGCCACGTCTGCCGCGTCGCGTGCGCTCTCCTCCGCCGCCAGTGCCGCGATCATCCGGTTCGCCGCCTGCGCCAGCTCCGTCAGCTCCCGACCGGAGCGCGCCTCGATCTGCACCGCCCGCTCGCCCCGCTCGACCGCGTGCAGCCCCTCGCCGATCGTGCGCACGTCGCGTACCGCCCCGCGCCACAGCAACTGCGCCGCGCGCGCTGCCACCACCGCTGCGAACAGCACGATCGCGATCGTCATCCACGCGTCGTGCCCCGACACGTACATCACCGCCGCTCCGATCGCCACCGCCGCCAGCAGCTGGCCCAGCGCGAGCCCCACGCCCAGCTCGAAGCGTCGCCGTAGCGTCGCCGTCGCCGGCCCCAGCCGCCCCGCATCCGCCAGCTGCGCGACCGCCAGCGCCACCAGGCCCACCGGCGCCAGGATCTCCGCGGTCGCCACCGCCGCGTGTGCGCCGCCGAGTGCCGCCATCACTGCACACGCCGGGGCGAGCGCGATGGCCAGTACGACGGCGATCGCCGGCATCGCGCGTCTCATGGCCTGAACCTGTAGCCCACGCCCCACACCGTCTGCACATACCGCGGGCGCTCCGCGTCGGGCTCGATCTTCGCGCGCAGCCTGCGGATGTGGACCGTCACCGTCGAGCTGTCCGAGTAGTCCGGCAATCCCCACACCAGCTCCATCAGCCGATCGCGGCTGAACACCTGGCCGGGGTTGCGCGCCAGAAACGCCAGCAGCTCGAACTCGCGGGCGGTCAGCGCGACTTCGCGCTCGCCTGCCACCACGCGTCGGGTGGCCGGCTCGATGCGCAGGCCGTCGAATTCCAGCATTGCCGCGCCACCTGCTGCCGTCGGGGCTGCTCCGTTCGGGCTGCCGGCCTGCTGCGCCGTGCCGGCGACGGGGCGCTCGCGGCGCAGCACCGCTTCCACGCGCGCCACCAGCTCGCCCGGCGAGAACGGCTTGACTACGTAATCGTCCGCGCCGCGCCGCAGCCCGACGATCCGCTCGGACTCCCGGCCACGTGCCGTCAGCAGGATCACGCGCGTCGCCTGCGTGGGCGCGCTCGCGCCCGCGGGCGAATCCGTCTCACGCTCGGCCGCCTCATGCTCGGTCGCCTCGTGCAGCCTGCGCATCACCTCCAGGCCGTCGATGCCCGGCAGCATCACGTCGAGAACCACGAGGTCGGGCTGCCGCTGTGCGCTCAGTGCCAGCGCCTGCGCACCATCTGCGGCCACGCGTGTCTCGTACCCGGCGCGCTCCAGGTAGCGCGCCACCACCTCGGCGATCGTCGGCTCATCGTCGACCACCAGCACCGACGCGCGTGGGGTGCGCTGTACGGAGGTCGTGCCCGTGGTGTGGGGATAGGTGTGCATCGGTGCTCGGAGGGGGTGGATTGTTTTTTTGGGCCCCTATAGCGAAACATCACTTTTGATTCGCTGGCGGGAGCGGGGCGCCGGCGCCAGCGGGAACGGGGCGATAACAAATCAAGTTTGATTCATAGCCCTTCCTGGTAAAAATTGGAGATGTCGGCGGAGCGAATGGTCGCGGATCGGGCGTGCCGGAGGCTGAGGCTCACCCGAACGTGCAGTCGCATGGCCGAGGCTCATCCGAACGTGAAGTCGTACACCGTCGCCCCCGGCGCTGGCTCCACCGTCAGCGTGTGCGTCTGCACCGACGGCAGGTTCACGAGGTTGTAGACATCCTGGAACTTTGCCATCGCGACGCCGCCGTGCACGTCGGTGCCCGCCACCGCCTGCGGAATCGGTCGCCCGTCGAGCAGCACCCGCACCGGCCGCGCGTGCTCCGGCGAGCCCATCACCAGGTACACGCGTCGTGCCCTGAAGTGCAGCTGCACCGCGGCGCCTTCGCTCAGCGCCGTCATGCCCCACGCGCCCACCTGCAGCTTGCCCGCCAGGCGCAGCGCGCTCAGCGGCGGCGGCTGCGCCGGCAGCGGGCCGTAATCGTGCACGCCCGGGCTCAGCGGGCCGTTGATGAAGCGTTCGCCACGTTCGGTGCCCAGATACGACTCCGGCGTCACTTCCGCTTCGGATGGTTTCAACGCGTTCACGTGCGCCGGCCCGTTCAGCCCCGCTGCACCCGCTTCCACCAGCAGACTGCGAATCGCCCGCTGCTTGGCTTCGTATTCGCCCTCGCCGAAGTCCTCCAGGCGAATCCGCCCCTGCGCATCGATCAGGTACTCCGCCGGCCAGTACTGGTTGTTGTACGCGTTCCACGTCCCGTATTCGTTGTCCTGCACCACCGGATACCGGATCCCGTTCTGCTTGATCGCTTCCGCGACGTTCGCGGCCGAGTGCTCGAACGGGAACTCCGGCGTGTGCACGCCGACGATCTCGAAGCCGTCTTTGTGGTACTTCGCATACCACGCGTTCAGGTACGGCAGCGTGCGGATGCAGTTGATGCACGTGTACGTCCAGAAGTCGACCAGCACCACGTGACCGCGCAGGCTCGACAGCGGCACCGGCTGTCCGTCCGGCGTGTTGAACCACTTCTCGGTGTCGACGAATTCCGGCGCCTGCCCCAGCACCGGCAGCTTCAGGCCCGCGTCCGCCGCGTGCAGGCCCGCGTCCGTGCGCACCTTGCGCCCGCGCAGCGCCGCCAGCTGCACCGTTGCCGCATGGCTCGTCTCCAACCCTTTCGTCGGGTCGGTCAGAAACGCCGGCAAATCACTCGCGATCGACGTCTCGAAACGCGTGTCGTAATTACGCAGCATCGCCACCGCGATCAGCACCATCACGGCGCCCATCGCCATCTGAAAGCGCATGCTGCGCCGCGCCAACCGTCCCGTCAGCCGCCGCCCGCCGAGCATCAGTACGTACAGCACGACCGCCGAGCCGACCCCGTAGGCCAGCGCGACCGCCAACCGCGCCGCGGTGAACGACTGCGACGCCGACGCCGTTATCACGCCCGCGAGAATCGGCCCCGCGCACGGTGCGTACACGAACCCCAGCCCGCCGCCGACCAGCAGACCCGACCAGAAGCCCTCGCGGGTGCGCACGTCGCCCCGGCCGTCCCCCGCGTTTGGCGGCGAGCCGCCCGTGCCGCCGGGGGCACCAGTGCCGAGAGGGCCGCTTGTGCCTGCGGGGCTGCCGGCTGCGACCGCGACCGCGCCGCTCGGGGCAAGGCGACTCAGGTACGCCTCCAGCCGGTCGCCGAGACGCGGCACCAGCAGGCACACGCCGAACGCGATCAGCGTCACGATCGCCAGCGTGCGCAACAGGCTATCCGGCAGGCCGAGCGCCGAGATCACGTAGACCAACGCGACCGTCGCGAATGTGAACGACAGTGCAAGACCCGTCACGACGCCCAGCGGCCGGCGCCGGCCACCCGTCACGCCGGCCGACAGCGCGACCGGCAGCACCGGCAGCACGCACGGCGACACCGCGGTGGCCGCGCCGGCGACGAATGCGAACACGATCAGAACGAACACTGCACGGAAGCTTGACGCTTAGATGTTGCCGAATCATTACGTCGTGCGCCGCGGTCGCGCGCGACCGGTGCCGCAACGGCACGCGCGACCGGTGTCGACGCGCGACCGCGGTCACCGCCCGGCGTTCGTGCGCAGCAGCGGCGCGCGCGACCGGCACCGACGCGACTGCGGCCACCGCGCGGCGTAAGAAAGTCGTAATGGCCGTCGGCTGCACTTCGGCGTACACGCGGGCGCTCGCCCGCGGTCAACCTCGTCTCCACTGGAGGAGCAAGCCATGCAACGCACACGCCGTTCGATGTCCACTGACCGCCGCCCCCTCGCGCACCGCCTACTCGCGCTGGGGGCGTCGCTGGCGATCTTCGCCGCCGCTCCGGCCGCCGCGCAGGCCGGCTCGATGAAGCACCATGCGATGAAGCATCACCACCACGCCATGAAGCACCACGCGATGAAAAAATCCTGATCCTGCCCGGCGCTGTGCTGGAGAGCGCCGCTGCGCTTGACCTACCTGCGGGTTGACGACAGGTGATCATGTAGTGTCCGATCTGAGTCGCATGTCCGGGAGGCGGTTGAGATCAAGAGTGGGATCGGGCGTCGCGATCGGCGCGCTGGCGCTCGCGTCGATCGGCTGTGTCGGTTGCGGGGGGAGCGGTGGCTCGTCCAGTAGTGGTGGGGGCGGGAGCACGCAAGTCCCGTCGGGACAGAGCACGTCGTCGGCTGCTGGTCTCGCGACAACGGGGGGCGTGCCTGCGAGCACGGGATCGTCGGGTCAGGCGACGTCGCCGCCGGGTACGGGCACTAGTGGGGGCGGCGGTGTCAACGCAGGGAGCACCGCCGCAGGCGGGGGCGCCGGTGGGTCGCTCGAGACGTTCGGCAGCGCGGCCAGCCGCTCGCAGCGCTCGCAGACCGCGGCGGTCGTCAAAACCTACGGCGCTGCGCTGCTCGGCGGCGACGGGGCGAGGGTGTGCGGGCTGTTGACCGCCCAAGCCAAGCAGCTCGTTCAGCGCCGGATCGCGGCGGGCGTGGCGCGCGAGGCGGCGGGGTGTGCTGCGTACTTCTCAGAGCACGGCGGCCGTTCGGCGGCCAACGTCGCGCAGTTCGCGGGCCTGGAGGTGACGGATGTGCGTGTCCAGGGGGATCTTGCGATCGTGTTCGTGAGGTCTCGGGGCACGCCGAAGGGGTTCTTGACTGTGCGTCACGAAGGCAGCGCGTGGAAGATCGAGCAATGGGAAGTGACCACGCTGCTTTCGCCTGGGTAGGCATGGCCGCGGGTTGCGTTGCCCGCGCCGGCTCAAGGCGGCGGCTTTGGTTTCTTGTCTTGACACCCGTTGTCGTGTCTGTTAGCGTCAGTTGATGTGGCGCTCTCTGGTGGGGTGCCGATGACATATGTGATCTGGCTGGGTCGGGCTGTGTTCTGGTCGCGACTTCAGGCTTGCAGGGTTGTGGTTTGGGAGAGGACTGGATCGGAGTTCGATGAGGGAGCAGGGCTGGTTCGTGAGTTCTTCTTTGGGGACAGACGTGCAAGGGATGGCTGCGCATAGGGTGCTAGGTGTTGTGCCCGGTGACGTCCCGAACGCGGGCGCGTGGTGGCCGGTTGCCGAGCGCTGAGTGGGTGCGGCGCTCGTTGTAGTGGTCGATCCAGTGTGGCAGTGCTTGCGCGCGGGCGTCGGAGGTGGCGTATTCGAGTGCGTAGGCCCACTCCCGCGTGAGGGTCTGGTGGAAGCGCTCGACCTTCCCGTTGGTCCTTGGCGTGTAGGGGCGTGTGCGGATGTGCTGGATCGCTCGTCCCCACAGCAGCTGCTTGAAAGCCTTGCTCTGGGTGTAGGCGAACGCGTTGTCGGTCATCAGCCGCTCGCAGACGATCCCTTGATCCAGGAACCAGTCCAGAGCACGGGAAGTGAACGCGGTGACCGTGGCCGCGGTCTCGTCAGCGTGGATCTCCGAGTAGGCCAGCCGGGAGCAATCATCGATGATCGAGTGCACGTACTCCCAGCCCACACGTCTTGAGCGTCTGGTGCGATCGCCGGTCACGGCGTGCCCCGGCTCGGTGAACTTCCCGAGCTTCTTGACGTCCATGTGCAGTAGATTCCCCGGGCACGGCCACTCATAGCGCACTACCGCAGGCGCCTGCGGTCGCGGCCGCCGCGAGCAGCCACCACGGCGCAGCACCTGGTGGATCGTGGAATGGGGTCGTTCGATGTCCAGCTCTTCGGCGAGTCGCCTGGGGCTCCAGCCGGTGTGCTTGCGACGCTCGCAAATTCGCGCTGCCTCTTGCTCACCCACCTGGCAGGGGCTGCGGTGCGGCCGGGAGCTGCGGTCCTTCAGAGCGCTCAGCGTGACTCGCTCGGGCTCGCTGGCCGCCCGCCAGCGACGCACCCACTCCCAGCACGTCGACTTCGCCACGTTGCAGGCGGCTGCAGCCGCCTGCAACGTGAACCCTTCCTCCTCAACCAACAGGACCATGCGCAGCCTGCCATGCGCGGTCAGCGGAGCGTTAGCGTGTTGCATCCCGGGCCTTCCTTGAGGTCGTGAGCTTTGACACCCACAGCCTCTCGGCAGGCCCGGACCTACCTCACAGCGTTCGCAACGTCCCTGGGCACGTCAGCTAGGCCCTTATGGATGCGCCAGCTTGGCGCTGTCGCATCTCTCTCTCTCTCTCTCTCTCTCTCTCTCTCTCTCTTCAGCACCACCGGCGGCTGGTAGGCGGCTGAGGCGCCCTGCGGGGCGCTGTCTTGGATCGCCGGTTCGTGGGGGTGGGGGTCCCGAGCGCGCACGGCTAGCGGCGGCACGGCTGGGGGCGATCGGGAGCTGGCTGGGTGCTGGGCGGGTACTGCTCGGTCGCTGCGATCCCGGGGAGCGCGGCGTGATGGCGGCGCGCCGGCAGAGTTCGCCGGATGGGCGCGGTGGCACACGTGGGCGAGCCGATGGAGAGTTCGGTGTGCGCGAGGGGCGGCGTGCGCAGGTTGCTGGGATTCAGCGTGCGCGGTTGTTGGCCGCGGCGGCGTGGGTGGTGGACGAGCGGGGTTATGCGCAGGCGACGGTTGCGCAGATCACGGCGCGCTCGCGGGTGTCGCGGCGCACGTTCTATGAGCTGTTCGAGAACGTCGAGGACTGTCTTTGCCAGGTCGTGCGCGATGTTCTGGGGGCGATTGAGCGTGAGCTCGATCCGGGGGACCTGGCTGGTCTTGTGTGGCGTGAGCGGGTGCGGCTGGGCCTGTGGCGGATTCTTTGTTTCTTTGATGCGCAGCCTGCGCTTGCGCGGGTGCTTGTCGTGCACTCGTTGAGGGGTGGGCCTGTGCTGGCGGCTGAGCGTGAGCATGCGCTGGAGCGGCTTGTGGCTGCTGTCGATGCAGGCCGGCGCGAGTGCGCGCGGGCGGAGGGGCTGTCGGTGTTAAGCGCGGAGGCTGTGGTTGGTGCAGTGGTCGCGATCGTCGCAGCGCGTCTTTCGCGCAGCGACGACACCGAGCCGTTGTCCTCGCTGCTGGGTGGGCTACATGCGATCGTCGTGCTGCCTTACAGTAAGCTATGAGTTGAAGAACATCAATACAGTGAGCCAAAATAGCGACAAAGCGTTCTTTGAAGTCACCAGCTGCGGCATCGAGAACGGCACCTACAACATAACCGGCCACGTCGCCAGCACCATTCCGGGCATTAATAAATTCAACCTTGCAACGCCGCTGGTGTTTCCTGAAGCAGAGCTGGAAAATACGAAACTGGAATGGGCCAAAGAAACCGTTGAATTCCAGGGCAAATTCACGATGAAACTGACCAACGGCGAAGCGCTCGCAGTGTTCTAGCGGCCGATTGGCCTGAGCATGGCCGGGTCGATCCGTTTGTGGGTCGGCTCGGGCCGGTATGGCCGACGCGGCCCCATTTGGGGGCCGCGTCGGAGTGGACTGGCTGCCGGGGGGTGCGGCGTGATAGCGCGCGCTGGGTCGGCGGAGTTCTGGGGTGGACGTCGTCGTCGTGGTGGTGCGCGTGAGCGGGCCGCGGAGACGGTTGGTGTGCGGGAGGGCGCGCAGCGCTGAGGCCGACGGCGCGAGTCCGCGCTCGGCAAGGCGATCGACAAGCTACAGAATCGTTACATCCGGCGACTCGCCAACAGTTTAGATGGGCGGAAATCGTCGAGAGTGGCGCACAGGAGCGGGCCGCGAGGTGTGACGGCTGGACCCGACGTGTAACGGCGTGCGGGTTGGTGGTCGTCTTCGCTGGCGGGCCGCCGCTGCGGTGCGGTCGCTTTCGGGCGTCATCGACCAGATAGGGGTTTGCTATGGCTGCGCAGCCGCATATGAGTGCGTCCGGACCGCCACGGCTCGGCGCAGGGCCGGTTGCGACGGCGCTGGCGCTCGGTCCGCTCGCGCCGCTCGTCGGCACCTGGGCCGGGCGCGGCTTCAACGCGATCTGGCGTCCGGACAACGAACAGCCGCCCGAGAACAGCAAAATCAAACGCTTCCTCGAGCTGAACCTCACGAGCGAGACGTTCGAATTCGAAACGATCCCCGGCGTGGTCCCCAATCGCGGCTTCGCGACTCAGCCCGACCTCGGCCTGTTCGGCCTGCACTACCTGCAGCGCGTCACCGACGCCGACCCGCCCGTCTTCTCCACCGCCGGCCAGGCGCTGCACATCGAGCCCGGCTTCTTCATGAACGTGCCCGCCAGCGTAGTCCCGCCGAACCCGGCGTCGATCGTGCGCCTGGCGACGATCCCGCACGGCGTCAGCCTGTTGATGCAGGGGGTGACGCCCAGCGCCACCCCGGTGGACGGGCCGCCCGAGATCCCGCCGATCTTCCCGATCCCCGGCCTGCCGAAATTCGAGCCCGCGCCGGGGGCGCTCGGACTGGGCCTGCAGCCGGTCGACATCCCGCTACCCGGGGGCGACGGCGCCGAACACAAAGTCGAAGAGCTCGACATCACCAAAGACGGGGCCGGCTCGCAGAGCAACGGCCCCTATCCGATGACCTTCCAGGGCTTCGTCAACGACCCCAACTCGCTGCTGCGCGATCAGATCGAGGGTCAGGAGATTCTTGGCACGGTTGCGATCAAACTGACGACCGAACGGCGTCGCCGACAGCATCGCCAACATCCCCTTCCTGGGAATCCCCAACGCCGCCGAACCCGACAACCCGATCACGCCCAACGCGTTCGTGCACTCCGCGAGTGCGACCTTCTGGATCGAGTGGGTCCGCCTCAACAGCGCCCACCCGCTGGCCCAGCCCGGACCGGCGCAGCAGAGCGCCGCGGCGACCGGCGTGGAACCGTTCGCGGGCGAACCGCACTTCCTGCAGCTGCAGTACACCCAGACCGTGATCCTGGTCTTCAACAAAGTGCTCTGGCCGCACGTCACCGTGGCCACGCTCACGCTCAGCGCGGGGTAGCGGGCGCGGGCGAGGCGAGCCAGCGCAAAGCCGGCCGCGAGGCGCGCTCATCCCTGTACACAGTGACGGGGAAGCTCATCCGAGAGGGGCGCCCGCGCCTGTCCCCGGCGGCGGTGATTCGTGCACGGCCGATGTCGCTGGCCGCTCCCTAGTATGGCCCCACGATGGCCGTACTGATCGCCTCCGACCTGCACAAGGACCTCGCCGGCAAACCGTTGCTGCGCGGCGTGTCGTTCAAACTCGAGCGCCGCGAACGCATGACGATCGCCGGGCGCAACGGCGCCGGCAAGACGACGCTGCTGCGAATGCTCGCCGGCGAGGAGTCCGTCGACCGCGGCGAGCTCTCGTTCGGCAAGAGCGTGCGCGTCGCGCTGCACGACCAGCGCCCGCCGCGGGAGCGCGGGATCGCGCTGCGCGACTACGTGCTGTCGGGCTGCCAGCTGGAGCTGGCCGCCGAGGCCGAGCTGGCCGAGCTGGAGGGGCGGATGGCGCAGGATGGCGCGACCGAGGGCACGGCCGGCGAGGCGCTGCTCGAGCGCTATGCGCGCGCGCAGGCGCGGCTGGAGGCGCTGGGCGGCTACCTGTGGCGCGAGCGTGCGACCGTGATGACGCACGGCCTGGGGTTCACGGACGCGGACCTCGGCCGGCCGCTGGACACGTTCTCCGGCGGTCAGCTCACGCGCGCCTCGCTCGCCCGCGCGCTGGCCACCGGCGCCGACGTGCTGCTGCTCGACGAGCCCACCAACCATCTCGACATCGAGTCGCTGGAGTGGCTCGAGCAGACGCTCACCGGCCTCGACGCCGCGGTCGCGCTCGTCGCCCACGACCGCTGGTTCCTGGAGGCCGTCGGCACCTCGGTGCTGGAGTTGTATGGATCCCCACCCACCCCCGGCCGCTCGCGCTTCTTCGCGGGCAGCTGGCACCAGTGGCGCCGCGAGCAGGCTGCGCGCGAGCTTGCGCTCGGCAAGGCGATCGACAAGCAGCAGGCCGAGATTGCGCGCATGGAGCGCTTCATCGAGCGCTTTCGCTACAAGGCGACCAAGGCCAAACAGGCCCAGTCGCGCGTCAAGAAGCTCGCCAAGATCGAGCGTATCGAGCGCGACCCTCGCGACGGCAAGGGCTTGGAGTTCGAGTTCAAGGCGCCCGCACGCTCGGGGCGCGTGATCTTCGAGCTGCGCGACGGGCGGGTCGAGGTGGGGGGGAGGGAGGAGCGCTCCGCGGTCGGAGACCGCTCCGCCGATGGGCGTGCGAAGCGCGAAGACGACGCATCGCGAGATACGGGCGCGATCGTCCTGCTCGAGCACGCCGAGCTGTGGCTCGAGCGCGGCGAGCACGTCTCGCTGGTCGGACCCAACGGCACCGGCAAGACGACCCTGATCGAGACGCTTGCCGGGCAGCGTCCGCTCGCCGCCGGCAAGCTCAGCACCGGGCACAACGTCAACGTCGGCTACCTCTCCCAGCACGCCGACGAGCTCGGCGCCGGCGGGCACCCCGGACAAAGCGTCCTGGAAGCCGCCGGGCGCGCCACCGGTCTGACGCCGAACAAGGCCCGCGCGCTGCTCGGCGCGTTCCTGTTCTCCGGCGAGGCCGCCGAGAAACCCCTGGACGGGCTCTCCGGCGGCGAGCGCCGCCGCCTCTCGCTCGCGGTCCTCGTCCACTCCGGCGCCAACGTGCTGATCCTCGACGAGCCCACCAACCACCTCGACATCGAGTCCCGCGAGGCGCTCGAGGACGCGCTGTCGGCGTTCGCGGGCGCGATCCTGCTCGTCTCCCACGACCGCGCGCTGCTCGACGCCGTCGGCACGCGCACGATCGCCGTCGAGGACCGCACGCTGCACAGCTACGTCGGCGGTTGGCCCGAGTACGTCAGGGTGCGCGAGGAGCGCAAGGCAGGTCCGCATGCGGACCTGCCACCCGGCCCGCATGCGGGCCGGGATCGGGCCGCACATGTGCGGCCCGACGGGAGGGCGCATGCGCCCTCCCGCCCGCCGGCGCATGCGCCGGCGGGAACAGCATCCCAGACCAACGGCGCTGCCAAGCGCAAGGCGAAGCCCAGGGGCCCCTCCAAGAACCGTCTCAACGCCCAGCAGCGGGCCGAGCGGGCCGTCGAAGACGCCGAGGCTGCGCTGCGCGCGCTCGAAGACGAGCTGGCCGACCCGGCGGCGTGGGCGACCAAGTACGAGGCGGCCAAGTCCGAGGCCCGCCACACCGCTGCGCAGCGCGCCGTCGACGAGGCGTACGCGCAGCTGGAGCCGCTGGTGGAGTAGGCGCAGGAGGACACAACTAGACTGGGTGGCTCCGATGGAAGGCCACCTGAAGACCGTCCGCAACGTCGCGATCGTGCTGGCGCTCGCCGCCGCCGTGGACTTCCTGCCCGGCGGCTCGCGCGCCGCGAACACGTTCAGCACCGCGCTGCTCGTCGTCTTCCTCGCCGCGCTCGGCTGGTCCGCCGTCTGGCTCTACCGCCAGCGCCGCGTCGGCCTCTACAGCCTCGGTGAGCACCGCCGTGGTCTGCTCTACGGCGCGATCGCCATCGGCGTGCTCACCGTGGCCGCCAAAGACCGCATGTGGGAAACAGGCTTCGGCGAGTTCCTGTGGTTCGTGCTCGCCGGGCTCGTCGCCTACACGCTGTTCGCGCTGTACCGCTACTCGCGCAGCTATTGACGCAGCTACCGAGGCCGCAGTCGCAGCTATCGAGGCAACAGTTCCAACGCCTGCGTGTGCACGGGGCGCAGCATCGCGAAGTGCCCGTGGTCGAGCGTCACCAGTCGGTCCTCGCCAAGACGCTCCACGAGCGCGAGCACGCTCGCGTCAACCATGCCCAGCGGCTGCTCTGTGTGCTGCTCCTGCAATGCCTTGCAACGCTTCAGATCGTCAGGCGTGGGCGTCTCCAGCCGGTAGACGCCATCCAGCAGATCGCTCAGGAAGACCACCCACGCCTCGGCCCCCAGGCGCCGGTGGCACCAGTAGTCCAGCTCGGCGAGCACCAGCAGTGGCACGACCAGGTCCTCGCCGGCGTCGCCCAGCAACTGCGCGCAGCGCTCGTGGTCGGGGTCGGCGGCGTCGAGTGCCGCCAGCAGCGGGCCGGTGTCAAGTACCAGGGCCATCGGGCGCGCTCCAGCCGCCTTTACGCCAGCGACTCTGCGACGGGCTCGGCCGTGAGCGCCGCCGCGGAGCGGCCGTCCGTCGATTTTGCCACGCCCAACCGCGGCCGGCGCCTCGCGCGCAGCGAGTCTGCCTTCTCGTCGATCGCCTCGGCGAGCACGACGGTCAGAGCCACCCCCCGGCGGTGCGCGTCGGCTTCGAGCGTGTCCAGCGAGGACCGGCGCGCCGCTACTGTCGTACGTCGCATGGTGAGTTCTTTTGATGCCGAGGTGGGCCGGGGGCTTATGGTGTGCGATGCGTGAATCATGATGCGGGATGCTACAGAAGCCGATACGCTTCGGGGTGCGCAACGCGATGTACCGCTCGCCGCGCAGCGCCGCTCGCTGCCCGATCAGCCCGGCGTGTACCTGTTTCGCGACGAACGCGGACGGGTGATCTACGTTGGCAAGGCGAAGTCGATCCGCAAACGCGTCGCCTCGCACTTCGCCAAGGCGAACGTACCGAGCAGTCCCGGACATGCAGAGATGGTCGCCGCCGTCATGCGCATCGAGTGCGTCGTCGTCGCCTCCGAGTCCGAGGCGCTGCTCGCCGAGCAAAGCTTCATCAAGCAATACCGCCCGCGCTTCAACATCCGACTGCGCGACGACAAGTCCTATCCCTTCATCGCGATCTCGCTCGACGAGGCCTACCCGCGCGTGTACTTCACCCGCGAGCGCCACCGCTCCGGACGCGCCTACTTCGGCCCCTACTCCAACGCCAAGCGCGTGCGCGGCACGCTGGACCTGCTCACAAAGATCTTCATGTTCCGCTCCTGCACCGGCCCCGAGCCCGGCCGGCGCTCCGGCAGCCCCTGCCTGGACTACTACATCAAGCGCTGCGAGGCGCCCTGCGTCGGTTACGTCTCGCGCGAGGACTACCGCGCCAACATCGACGGCGTGATCGACTTCCTCTCCGGACGCTACCGCGCGATCGAGCGCGACCTCGACGCTCGCATGCGCACCGCGGCGGCCGCGCAGGAGTACGAGCAGGCCACGCTCGAGCGCAACCGCCTGCGCGCCGTGCACTCGCTGCTCGAGCGCCAACGCGTCGCCAACGAGTCGATCGGCACACTCAACGCGGTCGCGCTCGCGCTCGACGGCACCGACGCCAACGCTCAGGTCTTCCAGGTCCGCGACGGCGTGCTCTCCGACCGTCAGTCCTTCTATCTCGCCAACGAAACCCAACGCCCCCTCCCGGAGGTCGCCGAGGAGTTCGTGCTCCAGTACTACGCCGGCCACCTCTCGATCCCCGCGCAGATCGTCGTGCAGCGCGAGCTGGTGGCCGAAGGCGAGCTGCAGGCGCTCACACAGGCGCTCGCCAGCCGTCGCGGCGGGCCCGTGCAGCTGCGCGGCGCCGAGCGCGGCGACAAGCGCCGCATCCTCGAGCTGGCCGAACGCAACGCGCGTCTGGCGCTCGACCAGGAGCGCCTGCGCGCCGAGCGCCGCCGCCAGAGCCGCGTCGACGCGCTCGAAGGACTCCAGGAGGTGTTGGGTCTGGACGTCCCGCCCGTACGCATCGAGTGCTTTGACATCTCCAACCTCGGCGGCACCCACACGGTCGCCTCGATGGTCGTGCTCGAGGGCGGCGCGCCCAAGAAGTCCGACTACCGCCGCTTCAACATCCGCACCGTCGAAGGCTCCGACGACTACGCCGCGATGGCCGAGGTGCTTGGCCGCCGTCTCGCACAGTGGGAGCGCCAGGCCGATCGCTCGCCGCACGACGCCGAGTACGACGCGAGCTTCGCCACGCTCCCCAACCTCGTCGTGATCGACGGCGGTCGTGGCCAGCTCGCCGCCGGGATACGGGCGCTGCGCGGCTTCCGCGAGCGGGGCGTCGTCGTGATCTCGCTGGCCAAGCGCATCGAGGAGGTCTTCCTCCCCGGCCGCCGCGCCCCGCTCGTGCTCGACCACCACACGCCTGCGCTGCAGGTCCTCCAGCGCGCTCGCGACGAGGCCCACCGCTTCGCGATCACCCACCACCGCAGCCGCCGCGACCGTCAGCTGACGGCCTCGGTGCTCGACGGGCTGCCCGGCATCGGCCCGACCCGCAAGCGCGCGCTGCTTGCCCATTTCGGCTCACCGGACGCCGTGCTCGGCGCCTCCCGCGAGGCGCTTCAGGCGGTGCCGGGGCTGCCCGCGAAGGTCGCGCGGGAGTTGCACGCCAGCCTCCATCGGGCCGGCTGAGCCGCGTCCGCCCTGCCCGTGCGCCGGACGGATGTCGGAGACGGTCACAGCGAGGCTACGCCGCTGTCCGCGCAGCACGGCACAATCAGGGCGTGTCGTCGGTGTTCAGGCCCCTGCGCAGCCCGTCGCGCCCCGCCGAGGCCGCGGTCGAGACGCGGCTGAAGGAGCTCGTCATCATCACCGGCTTCTCCGGCGCCGGCAAGTCGACCGCGATGAACGTGTTCGAGGACGCCGGCTTCTTCTGCGTGGACAACCTGCCTCCCGAGATGATCCGCTCGCTGACCGAGCTGTTCGTGCACAAGGGCTCCAAGGTCGAGCGCGCCGCGGTCGTCTCCGACGTCCGCGGCGGCGTCTACTTCGAGGCGTTGCAGGCCGTCGTCGACGACCTGCAGTCGCTCGGGCTCGACCACCACGTGCTGTTCCTGCAGGCCGCCGAGCAGACGCTCGTCACCCGCTACAAGGAGACCCGCCGCCGCCACCCGCTCGCCCCCGACGGCTCGGTCGCCGTCGGCGTGGCGGCCGAGCGTGCGCTGCTGGAGCCGCTGCGCAACCGCGCGGACGTCGTGATCGACACCACCGGCATGTCCACCGCGACGCTGCGCGCCAAGATCGCCGACGAGCTGCTGCCGCGCCGGCCGGCGAGCCGGCTCGCGCTGACGATCATGAGCTTCGGCTTCAAGCACGGTCCGCCTCGCGAGGAGGACCTGGCCTTCGACGTGCGCTTTCTGCCCAACCCCCACTACGTGCCCGAGCTGCGCGAGCTGACCGGTCACGACCCCGCCGTCGTCGAGTACGTCGGCCGCGACGGGCGCCTGGAGGAGTTCTACGAGCGGCTGCACGCCCTGCTCGACTTTCTCCTGCCCCAGTACGTATCCGAGGGCAAGGCCCATCTGGTGATCGGCATCGGCTGCACCGGTGGCCGCCACCGCTCGGTGGCGATTGCCGAGCACCTCGCCGCCCGTTATGCCAACCGCGATGACGTCGCCATCGCCGTCACCCACCGCGACATCGACAAGCGCACCCGCGACACGTGAGCCGGGTACAGCGGCGCGCGGCGGCGGTGCTCCGATAGGCGCTCCAAGTACCGCTCACGCGACGCCCGGCCCGCGCAGTCCGTCAGACTGGCGCCCGTGATCGACCATCTCGGCATCGAGGTCAGCGACCTGCGGCGCTCGGCGGCCTTCTACAACGCGGTCTTCTTCGCGATCGGCGTGCGCCGCGTGCACGGGACCGAGCACGCGATCGCCTATGGCGTGACCGCGCCGACTTTCTGGATCGTCACCCGCGGGCGCCCGCCCAGGCCCGGCTACGGCCACGTCGCCTTCCGTGCCGCCGGGCGTGTGGCCGTCGACAGCGCGCACGCCGCCGGTCTGGCCAACGGCGGGCGCGACGACGGCGCGCCCGGCCTGCGCACACGCTACGGGCCGCTGTACTACGCCGCCTACCTGCTCGACCCCGACGGGCTGCGCGTGGAGATCGTCGCCAACTCGGGCTGAGACCCTGAGCGCGCCGTGGTCGCCGCGCGGACCGCCGGGCGAGCGGCTACGTCCGCGATGGAAGTCGACTGTGCCGTCATCCGTTCCAACCGTCGGAGGGCTCGTCCGATAGCCTTCCCCGCATCAGCCGGGTCGTAGGGGCCAACGCTCCCACGGTCCGGCATCGTTCGTTTCGCTCAAGGAGGCCACCAACAAACATGCCGGTTCGCGTGGGAATCAACGGGTTCGGTCGCATCGGACGCAACGTGATCCGCGCCGCCGCGGCGCGCACGCAGGCGCCCGACGTCGAGTGGGTCGCGGTCAACGATCTCACGGATGCCGCCACGCTCGCGCACCTGCTCAAGTACGACTCCGTGCTCGGCCCCTACCCCGGCACCGTGCGTGCGCTCGACGGGGCGATCGAGGTCGACGGGCGCGAGCTGAAGGTGCTCGCCGAGCGCGACCCCGCCGCGCTGCCCTGGGCGGACCTCGGCGTCGACGTCGTGATCGAGTCCACCGGCCTGTTCACCGCGCGCGAGCAGGCCGCGGTGCACCTGCAGGGCGGCGCCAAGAAGGTGCTGATCTCCGCGCCCGCGACCGACCCCGACGTGACCGTCGTGCTCGGCGTCAACTTCGACGAGGCCTACGACCGCGCGGCTCACCAGATCGTCTCCAATGCCTCCTGCACCACCAACTGCCTGGCGCCCGTAGCCAAGGTCGTGCTCAACACCGTCGGCATCAAGCACGGCCTGATGACCACGATCCACGCCTACACCGCCGACCAGCGTTTGCAGGACCTGCCCCACAAAGACCTGCGTCGCGCGCGCGCCGCTGCGATCAACCTGATCCCCGCCTCGACCGGCGCCGCCAAGGCGATCGGTCTCGTGATCCCCCAGTTGCAGGGCAAGCTCCACGGCTTTGCGGTACGCGCCCCGGTGCCGACCGGCTCGGTCGTCGACCTGACCGTCGAGTGCGAGCGTCCGACCTCCGTCGAGGAGGTCAACGCCGCGCTGCGAGCGGCCTCCGAGAGCGGGCCGCTCGCGGGCATCATGGCCTACACCGCCGACCCGATCGTCTCCAGCGACATCGTCAGCACGCCCTTCTCCTCGATCGTCGACTCCAAACTCACCGCGGTAATGGACGACACGATGCTCAAGGTCGTCGCCTGGTACGACAACGAGTGGGGTTACGCCAACCGGCTTCTCGACGTCGCACAGCGGCTGCTCTAGGACCAGGGAGCGAGGGGGCATGCGCGGACTTGACGATCTGGAGGTGCGCGGCCGGCGCGTGCTCGTGCGCGTGGACTTCAACGTGCCGCTCGCCGTCGGGGCCGGCGGAGGGATCGAAGTCGCCGACGACACGCGCATCCGCGCGGCGCTGCCCACGCTGCAGGAGCTGCGTGCCGACGGCGCCCGGCTCGTGCTCGTTTCGCATCTCGACCGCCCCGAAGGCCGGCGTGTGCCCGGTCTCTCGCTCGCGCCCGTCGCTGCGCGCCTGCGCGAGCTGCTGCCCGGCGTGGAAATGACACTCGCGCCAGACGTCGTCGGCGAGTCGGTGCGGGCGCTGAGCGAGCAGCTGGCCGACGGCGAGGTGCTGATGCTGGAGAACGTGCGCTTCGAGCCCGGCGAGACCCGCAACGACCCCGAGCTGGCACGCGCACTGGCCGAGCTTGCCGACGTCTACGTCAACGACGCGTTCGGTGCCGCCCACCGCGCGCACGCCAGCACAGCCGGGGTCGCGCATCTATTGCCCAGCGCCGCCGGCAGGCTGCTCGAACGCGAGGTGCGCACGCTGCGTGGCGTGCTCGAGCAGCCCGCACAACCGCTCGTCGCGGTCATCGGCGGCTCCAAGGTCGCCGACAAGATCGCCGTCATCGACCGCTTCGTGCAGGTGGCCGACGCCGTCCTGATCGGCGGCGCGATGTGCTTCCCGTTTCTGGCGGCCCAGGGCCACACCGTCGGCGAGTCGCTATGTGGCGCCGAGGACATCGCCCACGCTCGCCAGGCGCTGGCGGACGAGCGCACCACGCAGCGTTTGCGACTGCCCAGCGATCTGGTCATCGCCGAGCGGCTGGCGGCGGACGCCCCGCGACGTACGCTCGACGGCGTGGACGTGCCCGACGGCTGGATGGGGCTGGACATCGGCCCCGCCACGATGCGCCGCTACGGTCAGGAGATCGAGCGTGCCGGCACGGTCTTCTGGAACGGCCCGATGGGCGCCTTCGAGCTGGAGCCCTTCGCGGCCGGCACCCGCGCCGTCGCGCAAGCCGTGGCGTGTACCCCCGGCCTGAGCGTGATCGGCGGCGGCGACTCGGTTTCGGCGCTTGCCCAGTTCGGTCTGCAGGACGCCGTGGACTACGTCTCTACCGGCGGCGGAGCGACACTGGAGCTGCTGGAGGGCCGCGTCCTGCCCGGTGTGGACGCCCTCAACGGCGCCGGGGTCGCGTGATGGGTGCGAAGTCCGCGTCAGCGCCAGCCGGCGTGGAAGGTCGCGTGCTGCGCCGTCCGTCGTGCACCGCGTGCCCCGAAGGGCCGGTCTTTTGATGCGCACACCGCTGATCGCCGGCAACTGGAAGATGTACAAGACCGAGGCGCAGGCCGAGCAGTACATCCAGGCACTGCTGCCGCGTGTGGCGACGCTCGGCGACGTCGACGTCGCGATCTGCGTGCCCTTCACCGACCTGCGCGCGATGGTGGACAGCGCGCGCGGCTCGCGGGTCGAGGTCTACGCGCAGAACATGCACCACGAGCCCGAGGGCGCCTTCACCGGCGAGATCGCCGCGCCGATGCTCGAGGAGATCGGCGTACACGGCGTCGTGCTCGGCCACTCCGAGCGGCGCGAGCTGTTCGGCGAGACCGACCGCGCGCTCGCGTTGAAGGTCCCGGCGGCGCTCGGCGCCGGCCTGCACCCGATCCTGTGCGTCGGCGAGAGCGAGGCCGAGCGCGCCGCGGGCGACACCGAGCGCAAGCTGCGCCAGCAAATTCGCGAGGACCTGGCGGGGGTGCCCGACGAGCGGCTTGCCGACGTCGCGATCGCGTATGAGCCGATCTGGGCGATCGGTACCGGTCAGACCGCCACGCCCGAGCAGGCACAGGAGGCGATCGCGTTCGTCCGTGCGCTCGTCGGTGACCGCTCCCCCGACGCTGCCGAGCACGTGCGCATCCTCTACGGCGGCTCGGTCAAGCCCGGCAACGCAGCCGAGCTGCTGGCGTTGCCCGACGTCGACGGCGCGCTCGTCGGCGGCGCTTCGCTGGACGCCGCCGACTTCGCTCAGATCGCGGACGCCGCGACGTGACGAAGCTGCCGCTGCCCTGCGCCTGCCTGGTGATCCTCGACGGCTGGGGGCTCGCCGAGCCGGGGCCGGGCAATGCGGTCAGCCTTGCCAACACGCCGGTCTTCGACGCGCTCTGGCGCACCTACCCGCACACCACACTGACCGCCAGCGGCCGCGCGGTCGGATTGCCGGAGGGCCAGATGGGCAACTCTGAGGTCGGCCACCTCAACCTCGGCGCCGGCGCCGTCGTACGCCAGGACCTCACACGCATCAACGACGCCGTCGTCGATGGCGTGCTCGGCGAGAACCACGCAATCGTGAGCGCGCTGACCGGCTCCGAGCGCGTCCATCTGATCGGCCTGGTCTCCGACGGCGGCGTGCACTCGAGCCTTGCCCACCTGCAGGCGCTCGTCGAGCTTGCCGGGCGACTGGGCGTCAGGGACCTCGTGATCCACTGCTTCAGCGACGGCCGTGACACGCTGCCTGAAGCCGGCGTCGAGTATGTCGGTCTGGTCGAACGCTGGTGCTTGGAGCTATGGCCACCCGGCGCCACCAGCCGCGCGCGTGTGGGGAGCGTGATCGGGCGCTATTACGCGATGGACCGCGACCGCCGTTGGGAACGCACGCAGGTTGCGTACGACCTGCTCGTCCACGGCCGCGCGTCATACCACGCCGAAACCGGCGTGCAGGCCGTGATGGCCGCCTACGACCGCGACGAGACAGACGAGTTCATCGTTGCCACCACAGTCGGCGACGAGGGCCGTATCCGTTCGCACGACAGCGTGCTGTGCTTCAACTTCCGCCCCGACCGCGCTCGCCAGATCAGCCGCGCGCTCGCCGAGCCCGGCTTTGGCGCCGGGGGGAGGAGCTGCCCGGCTGGCGGGGGCGCGACGGTGTGGCGCCTGTCGAGCGCTACACGACGCTCACCGAGTACGAGGAAGACTGGCACTACCCGGTGGCGTTCCCGCCCGCGCGTCCCACGACCACGCTCGCACGTGTGCTGGCCGATGCCGGCGCCACCCAGCTGCACGTCGCCGAGACCGAGAAGTACGCGCACGTCACCTACTTCTTCAACGGTGGCGAGGAGGCGCCCTACGGCGGCGAAGAGCGGGCGCTGGCGCCCTCCCCGCGCGACGTGCCCACCTACGATCACAAGCCCGAGATGAGCGCCCGTGCCGCCACCGACCTGTTTCTGCGGGCATGGCGCCCCCAGCAACCGCGCTTCGCGATCATCAACTTCGCCAATCCCGACATGGTTGGACACACCGGCGTCATCCCAGCCGCGGTGAGCGCGATCGAGACCGTCGATGCCTGCCTCTCCGAGGTCGTGCGCGCCGTGCACGACGCCGACGGTGCCTGTCTCGTGACCGCCGACCACGGCAACGCCGAGCACATGCTCGAGCCCGACGGCTCACCGAACACCGCCCATACCACCAACCCCGTCCCGCTCGTTGCGACGCTCCCCGGCCTGCACCTGCGCCAGCGCGACGGCATCCTCGCCGACGTGGCGCCGACCGTACTCGCACTGCTCGGCATTCCCCAACCCGCTGCGATGTCCGGCGACTCCCTGATCGATCGCCCCGTCGATACGCTCGACCCCAGTAGCGGCGACAGCGACGGCGACGCCAACCACATGGAGGTCACATGAGCCCGCGCACAACCCGCGCGCAACGAATCGTTGGCGTCGCGTTCGTCGGCGCCGGCATCAACCATTTCGCGATGCCCCGTGCCTATCGCCAAATCGTGCCCCCCGGTTTCGGCGATCCCGCGCGTATCGTGGCGATCAGCGGCATCGCCGAGGTCGCCGGCGGCGCCGGTGTGCTGCTGCCCCGCACACGCCGTCTCGCCGGCCTGGGCCTGCTCACGCTGCTCGTTGCCGTCTTCCCGGCGAACCTGCACATGGCGCGCAACCCGGCACGCTTTTCTCGCATACCGCGCTGGGCCCTGTACGCGAGGCTGCCGCTGCAGCCGGCGATAATGTGGGCCGTCTGGCGCGCCACCCGCGGGGGGTCCGGCTGAAGCTGGGCAGGCCCGTCGTCCTGAGTGACGGGCCCGGCGCTGCTATGTTCGGGTTAGCAGAGAGGGTGCGACTGTATGTGTCCCGCGACCGCCATACCCACGGCCGGCGCCGCCACCGGCGCGCCTCCTGAACGACTGCCCGGCGAGGGGGAGCGGCCTGCGCACGAGCGGTCGTCGCGCGGACGCACCAAGCGCGATCGCGGGAAGACCTCCTGCGACGGCGATCTCTCGGAGGTCGGTCAGCGCGCATGGCGCAGCTTGCAGCGCGCGCACGCCGCGCTCGCCAAGCGCGTCGACACCGAGCTGGAGCGCACGCACGGCCTGCCGCTGAGCACGTACGAGGTGTTGCACCGTCTCGTCGAGTCCCCCGGCGGGCGCATGCGCATGTGCGACCTCGCCGAGTACGCCCAGCTCTCGCGCAGCGGTCTCACACGGCTTGCGGACCGGCTCGAAAAGGAGGGGCTGCTCGAGCGCTGCTCCTGCGATCACGACGCCCGCGGCTCCTACGCCTGTCTTACCGACCTCGGTCGTGAGCGTCTGCGCGCCGCCCGCAGCACCCATCTCGCGGTCGTGCGCGAGCAGTTCCTGTCACGCTTCTCCGAGCGCGAGCTGGGCGCGATGGCCGAGCTGTGGGACCGCATAGCGCCTTGCCGGCGTTGCTGAGCCGGGCTGCGCGGTAAGCCTCGTTGTAGGCGCGTGGTCCATGGCCTGTTGAGCCATGCCTTGGGCCTCGCGGCACACGGGGTCGGTTGCTGCCGGGGGTCGTGCGGGAGGTCCGCGTCGCGAGGGCCGGCGTGGCAGTGCCCGTCATGCGGTGAGACTCGGGGGGTGGCCTGAGCGGGGTGTGTTGTTTGTGTTTTGCGAGGCGCCATTCGCGCCCGCGTACGTGCGCGCGCGAATAGCGCCGTGGAGAGAGCGCTGGGCGCGCGGCGGGGAGCCTGGCTGGCGGATGGACGTCCGGCCGTGTGACTGCTTAGAAAATCTTCGTAATCGACCCGAAGGTTTGCCAGGTGCCGGAGAGTCCCGCGTAGCCATCCGGCACCGGGTGTGCGACTGCCCGATCGTCCAGCCCGCGCGCACACGGCGGGCGCGGCGCGTACCGTTACTGGTCGGGGTGCGCGACGGAGGGGAGACAGAAATAGATGACTGAGGGCGTGGAGGTGGTGGTGCGGCGTCTGCGCGAACGCCGCGGAGAGATCGAGGAGAGCATCTTCGCTCGTGTGCGGGGGGCCGTGACGGACCCGGTCGGCTACAGCAACGCCGAGTACGTCGAGGGCTTGCGCACGGCGGTCGCAGCGGCAGTGGATTACGGCTTGGCGGGCGTCGGAGAGGATGGGGGCCGAACCTCGGTTGCGGTGCCACGTGAGGCGATCGTGCAGGCCAAGCTGGCAGCACGCAGCGGCGTCAGCCTGGATGCGGTGCTGCAGCGCTACATCGTCGGACACGCGCTGCTGTGGGACTACGTGATGGAAGAGGCAGACCGCGCGGGTCCGCCGGGTGGCGCGCTGCGCGAGATGTCACGAGCACAGAGCATGCTGCTGGAACGGATGACTGCGGCAGTCGCGAGCGAATACGGGCGCGAGCGCGAGCGCGTGGGGCGCTCGCGTGAGCAGCGTCTCGCCGAGAGCGTGCGCGCGCTGCTCGCCGACGAGCGTGTGGCGGAGCTGGTCGACGCTGCGGGCGAAGGGCACGATCGTGAGCTGGGCTACGAGCTGCAGGCCGAGCATCTCGGGGTGATCGCCAGGGGCGCGCGGGCACTGGAGACGGTGCGCGAGTTGGCCGGCATGCTCGACCGCCAGCTGCTGAGCGTCGCGCAGGGGGAGGCGACGGTCTGGGCTTGGCTCGGCGGCCAGCGCCCGTTGCTGATGACCGATCTGCGGCGCGTGCTCTCCGGCCGCGAGGGCCCGACCCGCGAGCAGCGTGAGCGCCGCGCGCGCAGCGGCGAGCGCTCCTCGCCCGCCGCGGTCTCGCTTGCCGTCGGCGAGCCCGCCCGCGGCTTGGCGGGCTGGCGCGCGACCCACCGACAGGCCCAGGCGGCGCTGGTGGTCGCCCTGCGGCGACCCGCGGCGCTGACGTGCTACGCCGACGTTGCCCTGCTCGCTGCGGCGTTGAAAGACGAGGCGCTCGCACGGGCGTTGCTCGACATCTACATCGCGCCGCTCGGCGACGCCGCCAACGGCAAGTCGGTGCTGGGGGAGACACTGCGCGCCTATCTCGCCGTCGAGCGCAACGCGTCTTCGGCGGCGGCCCGGCTGAAAGTCGCGCGCAGCACCGTCGAAAAACGGCTGCGCATCGCCGAGGAACGACTCGGGCGGCCGCTGCACCCCTGTCCTGTCGAGCTGGAGGTGGCATTGCAGCTCGACGCGCTGGGCCTGTCTGAGGGCAAGGATCTTGGTGCGATCGACGCCGGTTCTGGCTGAGGAGTCGTTAGTTGGTTAGCCAGTTAACCACCGGTCCGGTCCGGAGGACACGAACGATTTCTTCCGAGTGGGCCACGAGTTCCGCGCGTGCTGCAACCTGCGCACTTTCGGTGCGCGAAATCAGGCATATCGCCGTAGCGCGGGTCGGTCCCGACGACCATCATTGCTATCCGTGGTAGGGACCATCAAACTCCCGCCTCGGCCGCGATCGGACTGAGACCGGCACCGAATGAGACAGCCACGGCGCCGGAGTGTGATCAGTGATCAGTGCTCCGGCGCCCGAGGCTCACTCCGGTCGGCACTCAGGCGCTCCAAACTTGGTGGTGCAGACGTAGGCGGAGTGCCGTTCTGCAGGCGCGTGTGGCGGCGGTGCCAGACGAACGCGAATGCCGCCGCGATGAACAGCGCGACCAGGCCGTAGATCCCGAACGTCGTCAAGACGTTGCCCGCGGATCGTCCAAGGAAGTAGGCGATCAGCCCGACGCCCGTCGCCCAGCAGATCCCGCCGAGCGCGTTCCAGAGGAAGAAGACACGCCAGCGCATGTGTGTGGCGCCGGCCAGCCACGAAGCCCAGGTGCGCAGGCCGAGGATGAAGCGGCCCAGGAACACCGCCTTGGGGCCGTGGCTCGCGAAGAACGGCTCGCCGATTTCGAGCACGTGCAGGCGGTGGCGCAGAAACGGCCCCGGGCGCTGCAACAGCCAGCGCCCACCGCGGCGGCCGATCTGGTAGCCGATGTTGTCACCCACGATCGCCGCGGCGGCAACCACCGCGATCACCAGACCGATCTCCAGTTTGCCCTGGCTCGCGAGGACCGCGCCGACGATCAGCGCGGTCTCGCCCGGCACCGGCACACCACCCGACTCGGCCATCACCAGCAGCGCCAGCAGCGGGTAGCCCGAGACTTCGATCAGTTCGTTGACGTTGAGGATCTCAGCGAGCATGGCGTGGGGCCCGGGGGAGGGGCGAGTGCGGGGTGGGGGTTCGGGGGCGGGGCGAGCGCGGCGTGGGGGTTCGGGGGGAGATGTTCTGACTCTAGGGGGCTGCGGCCTGGTTGCGGCCGGGCCGGTGTCGTGAGTTGAGACCGACGACACTACGATGCCGCGGTGCCCGCGTTCACGATCGCCGCGCGCGACCCCGCCTCGTCGGCGCGTGCCGGCACGCTGCACACGGCGCACGGCGAGATGCGAACGCCTGCCTTCGTGCCGCTCGCGACCAAGGCGACCGTCAAAGGTCTGCTGCCGGCGGAGGTCGCCGCACTCGGCTACGAGATGGTGCTTGGCAACACCTTCCATCTGCTGCTGCGACCCGGCCCCGAGCTGATCGAGCGGCTCGGCGGTTTGCACCGCTTCATGGACTGGGACCGCCCCATCATCACCGACTCGGGGGGCTTTCAGGTGTTCTCGATGGGCCATGGCACCGTCGCCGACGAGATCAAGGGTCGCAACCGTGCCGGCGACTCGCGCGAGCGCACGGGGGCGATCCTCGACATCTCCGAGGACGGCGTGCGCTTCCGCTCCTACGTCGACGGCCGCGAGCGCTTTCTCTCGCCGGAGGGATCGATGGCGGTGCAGGCTGCGCTCGGGTCCGACATCGCGCTCGTCTTCGACGAGTGCACACCATTTCACGTCGATCGCGCCTACACCGAGCGCTCCACCGAGCGCACGCACCGCTGGCTCGCACGTTGTCTGGACTGGCACGCCACGCACGGTCCCGCCGGCCAGCTCGTCTACGGAATCGTCCAGGGCGGGGTCCACGAGGACCTGCGCCGCGCCTCCGCGCGCGCCGTTGCCGCCAGCGGCTGCGACGGGGTCGCGATCGGCGGCTCGCTGGGCTCCGCGAAAGCGCAGATGTACGAGGTCGTGCGCTTCGCCGCCCGGGAGCTGGGCGGCGCGCACGAGACGCTGCCCCGGCACCTGCTCGGGATCGGCGAGGTCGATGACCTGATCGCCGGCGTCGAGCTGGGGATGGACACCTTCGACTGCGCGATGCCCACGCGCCTCGGCCGCCACGGCACCGCGCTCGTGCCCGCCCCCGATGCGCGCTGGCGTCTCGACCTCCACAAGGGACCCTCGCGCGAGTCCGAGCAGCCACTGCTGGAGGGCTGTCCCTGCCCGGCGTGTGCGAGGGGACTCTCGCGCGCCTACCTCAGCTATCTGACTCGCGGCGGCGAGCTGACCGGGATGCGGCTGCTGACTGCGCACAACCTTGCGTTCCTCGCGCGCCTGATGGCCGATCTACGCGCGGCGATCCTCACCGGGCGGCTGGCGGAGGTCGCGGCCGCGCTACGCGGCGGGGCTGCGCCGGGGGCGGTCGCGGGAGCGGCGTGGGGTGGGTCGCGCGAGAGAGCCATCCCACGCTCCGAGTAGCTTCTGCACTGTGTTCCGGTGTGGTGTAAGGGAAACACGGGCAACCGTCACTTATCAGCTGCCGGGTCCGGGTCCGGCCGCCGGAGCCATCAAGCAAAGGCGACGGTCGAGGCTGCTAGTCTGCGAGACAAGTGACGGTTGCCCCGTCCGCAAGGACGGCAGTTCTTACCGAAAGGCCCGCTCGAGCGGGCCTTTCGCCTATTGAGGGTTGTGCCTGAAGCGGCCCGTCACGAGGGGTGAGTGACGAGGGCTCCACAGTGCCTGTGGCCAGGGCGCCCGTGGCTTCTATTCCTTCGTGTTTTGCGTGACCAGCTGGTGAAGTGCTTCGGCGACCTGTTCGGCGTCGTTGTAGCCGACGTTGACGAGCACGATCTTCGTCGACGGCGGCGCCGTTGCGACCGCGACACCGACGACGATCGCAGCGAGCAGCGCGAGCGCGACGAGCGTGCCCAGCACCCGTCGTACACCGCGCCCGCGGCGGCGCGCTCGAGGCGGCGCGGCGTTCGCGGGTTGGGCGCGTGTCGGCGCCGGCCCCGGACGTGGCTGGCGTGCGTGGCCGGCCCCGCTCTGCGCCGCTCGGTCGCGTCGGGTCGCCGCGCCGCTGTCGTCCGCGATGCGGCTGCGGCTTGCCGCGCCCGCCGCGCCCCCGGCAAGCACCGTGGTGGCTGCCGTCGCCGGGCCGCCCCGCGTGTGGCCCGTCTGGCCGCTCGACTGGGTGGGGGGGATGCCGTGTTGCGCGTCGACGAACGCGCGACCCATCTCGCGCGCCGTGCGATAGCGCTCGCGCGGATCCAGGGCGAGCGCGATCGCCACGGTCTCAGCCAGCTCCGGGTTGACGGCGGCGACGAGCGTATCGAGTGTGGGGGGCTCTTCGCGCTGCTGCTTGAGCGCCAGCTCAGTCAGCGACGCGGCTTCATAGGGCAGGCGTCCCGAGATCAGCTGGTAGGCGACGACACCCAACGCGTACAGGTCCGCCGCCGGTCCCGCTTCCTCCCCCCGCGCCTGCTCGGGCGCGAGGTAGGCCGCGGTGCCGAGCACGGAGCCGACCTGGGTGATGCTCGACTGCTCGGTCGCCTTGGCGATGCCGAAGTCGGCCAGCTTGACCTCGTTGTCAAGCGATCGCAGCAGGTTGCCTGGCTTGACGTCGCGGTGCACCACGCCGTTGCGGTGCGCGTAGTGAAGACCCTCGCACGCCTGCTCGATGATCGACACAGCTTCGGGGACCTCGACCCAGCCGAAGTCGCGCAGGATCTCCGCGCAGGACTGGCCCTCGATGTACTCCATCACGATGAAGTGCTGGCCCGTGCGCTCATCGAGGCCCGAGTCGAAGACCTGCACGACGTTCGGGTGCACCAGGCGCGCCGCCGCCTGGGCCTCGCGCTGAAAGCGCGAGACGAACGTCGGGTCGTCGGCGAGGTGCTCGGCGAGCAGCTTCACCGCGACGCGCCGTTCCAGGCGCTGGTCGAAGGCAAGGTGCACTGTAGACATGCCGCCGAAGCCAAGACGGCTCTCCAGGCGGTAGCGCCCGGCGATCTCGACGGCGCTCATTGCTTGGCTCCGCCGATCGGGCTCATGATCTGCATCCGTCGAGCAGGCTCGCCGCCTGGCCCCGGGCAAAGGGGCGTCGCCGACGAGCCACGCGGGCCAAGCGGACTCATGACTTGCCTCCGCCGATCGGGCTCATTGTCGGTCTCCATCGCCAGGCTCATCGCCTGCCCGTCGATCGGCTCGCTGTTCGCCTGCGCCGTAGCTCACTGCCCGCCCCCGCTGTCGCCCGGAGCGCCCGCTCCACCCGCCGGTCCGGCGCCGGACGCTCCATTTTCGCTTTGGCCCGCCCCCGCGCCGCCGTTGCCCGCCCCCGCTTCGCCTTCGCCGGGCTGCCCTTCGCCGCTGCCGACGCCCGGGGCGGCGCTGCCGCCCTGTTCGGATGGCTGCGTGCCCGTCGTCGCGGGGGAGGTGCCGGTCGTGGGTGTCGTTTCGGGTGGCGGCGCGGTGGCGGGGGTCGTCGCGGGCGTCGTGCTTGGCGAGTTGCTCGTTTTGGTCGTCCGCGTACCGGGCGTCGTACCCGTCGTGGTCGTCTGCCCGCTTGGCTGCCCGCACAGCTGCCGCGCGCGCGCGCCGAGATCCGTGACGCCTTCGGCGAGCCGGCCGCGCAGGCCGGCGTCGACCGAGGTGGGGAGCGCGTGCAGATCGGCTTCTGTCCTGTGGATCTTCGCTTCGGTTTCCGCGCAGCTCCCGTTGCCCTGCTGGGCTGCCGTGAGTACCGCCTGGAAGTCGGCCTTCAGCGGGCCGGCGTACTGGGTGGGGATCAGGCCCTTGCCGGCGCTGCCGCAGGAGACCAGCACCGCGGCGCCGGCGCCGAGCAGGCCCGCGGGGATCAGGCGCAGCCAGTTCTCGAGGCGCTTCATCCTCACTGACCGTACCCCAGACGCTCGGCGAGCGAGTCCGGTAGGCGCGCCGCGCGAATCGCCGCGGCGGCGCCGGCGACGTCGTACTCGGTGCGCCTGTAGCACGCGTGCCACTCGTCGAGGTCCAGCAGCAGCCACGCCGCGCGGCGGTCCCCGTCGCGCGGCTGGCCCACGCTGCCGGGGTTCAGCAGCCATTCACCCTCGGTCAAATCCAGCTCGCAGCCCGCCCGGCGCGGTTCGCCGGTCGCCAGCCCGCCGGCGGCACGCGCGTAGGCGAGTGCGACGTGCGAATGGCCGATCAGGCCGACGCGCTCGTGCTGGCGATCGAGGCACAGACTGGCGAGCAGCGCCGAGAGCACGTACTCCCAGAACGGGGTCGCGCGGGCTGGCGTGGTAGAGGCCGACCGGCCCCTCGCGGCCCGTGGGGCTGAGGCCCTGCAGGAACGCGATGTTCTCGGGCGCCATCACTTCACGCGTCCAGCGCACCGCGAGACCGGCGCCGCGCGTGAACGCATCGAGCGGCACCGCGCCAATCGCGGCGAGGTCGTGGTTGCCGGCCAGGCACACCGCGGCGTGTGCGCGCGCCAGCTCCACGCACGCGTCCGGCTCGGCGCCGTAGCCCACGAGATCGCCCAGGCACCACAGCTCCGCCGCCTCGCTTGCCGCCACCGCCTCGAGCACCGATTCGAACGCGTGGCGGTTGCCGTGGACGTCGGAGATGACCGCGACCTTCATCGTTGCAGGGTAGGAACACCGCGACGCGCCCGCTGTACGGCGTTCGCCCGCTACGCGTCTTCCTCCCCGCCGGCTTCTGCGCCGCCGTACTCGGGCAGGTTCTTGATGCCCTCGCGCGTGCGCCACTTGGAGTAGTTGTCCTCCATCGCGTCGATCAGCTCCCGCATGAAGCGCGGCGAGAGGTTCACGCGCGAGACCACGACCCCCGGGACCTCCTCCGCCTCGACCTCGTGGTCGACGCGGGCGAAGGTCACCGTGAACTCGTAGTCGGAGTGGCTGACGTTCGCGAAGTTCGCGTACACGCCCCCCATGACCTCGGGGGAAAGGTGGATGTTGATGTGGCGCTCAGCGCCACCGTCGTCGTCGTTCACAGCACTAGTATCGCAACCCGTGCGGCTGATCGTGCTCGGCGTGGGGAGACCGCGCCCGCCCTACGAGGACGACGTTGCGCACTACACCAAGCTGCTCTCGCGCCACGCGCGCCTGGAGCTGGTCGCGACCCGCGACGAGGCGGCCGCCGCCCGGCGCGTTCCGCGGGACGCGTTCGTGTCGCTGCTGGCAGCCGAGGGCAGCGCTTATGACAGCATCGGCTTCAGCGCGTTCCTGGAGGAGCGCCGCGGCTCCGGGCGCGACCTGGTGTTTGTGATCGGCGGCCCGTTCGGGCCGCCCGCGTTGGATCGCGTCGACCACCGGCTGTCGCTCGGACCGATGACCCTGCCGCACCAGCTCGCCCGGGTGGTGCTGCTGGAGCAGCTCTACCGGGCGCATAAGATCCTCGCCGGTGAGCCCTACCACTACTGAGTTCGACGAGCTGCGCGCGACCGTGCTGGCGGCCGCCGGTGCGCTGGCGGGCGACGGGCGCACGCCCGAGGGCGTGCGGCTGGAGCGCCCGCCGCGCGCAGAGTTCGGGGACTACTCGACCAACGCCGCCCTGCTGCTCGCTCCCGGCCTGAAGCAGCCGCCGCGGGAGGTCGCCGGGCGACTCGGGGCTGCGCTGCAGGAGCGGCTCGACGACGACCTCGCGCGCGTGGAGGTCGCCGGGCCGGGGTTCTTGAACCTGTTCCTCGCCGACGCCTGGCACCGTCGCGCGCTCGCCGCGATCCTGCGCGCCGGCGAGCGCTTCGGCAGCGGCGTGGCAAGCACCCCGGAACGGATCCTCGTCGAGTTCGTCAGCGCCAACCCCACCGGACCGATGCACGTCGGCCACGCCCGCAACGCCGCCTACGGCGACACGCTCGGGCGGCTGCTCGCGTTCGCGGGCCACACCGTCACGCGCGAGTTCTACGTCAACGACGCCGGCTCGCAGATCCGCAAGCTCGGCGAGTCGATCGGCGCACTTGCGCGCGGCCAGCCGGTCCCCGAGGACGGCTACCGCGGGGACTACGTCGGGCCGCTGGCCGCCGAGATCGAGGGTGCCGCCGAACTCGCGCCCGAGGAGGCCGGGCACGCCGCCGTCGCGATCATGGTCACCCGCATGGCCGCCTCGCTCGAGGTCTTTCGCGTGCACTTCGACGCGTGGAAGTACGAGACCGAGCTGCACCGCGGGGCGCCAAGCCCCGTCGAGCGCTCGCTGTCGCTGCTCGCCGAGCAGGGGCTCACCTACCGCCGCGAGAAGGCGGTGTGGCTGCGCAGCACCGAATTCGGCGACGACAAGGATCGCGTGCTCGTGCGCTCCAGCGGCGAGCACACCTACTTCGCCTCCGACATCGCCTACCACCAGGACAAGCGCGAACGCGGCTACGAGCGGCAGATCGACGTCTGGGGCGCCGACCACCACGGCTACGTGCCGCGCATGAAGGCCGCGTTCCAGGCGCTCGGCGGCGACCCCGACACGCTCGAGCTGATCACGATGCAGCTCGTGCACCTCGTGCGCCGCGGCGAGCGCGCACAGATGTCCAAGCGCGCCGGCGAGTTCGTCACGCTCGACGATCTCGTGCGCGAGATCGGCGTCGACGCCGCCCGCTGGTTTCTGCTGTCGCGCTCGCACGACACCACGATCGAGCTGGACCTGGACCTCGCCCGCGAGCAGTCCAGCGAGAACCCCGTCTACTACGTCCAGTACGCGCACGCCCGGATCGCCTCGATGCTCGCCAAGGCAGGGTCCGCGCGGGTCGAGCAGGCGCTCGCGGATCTCGCGCAGGGGCAGGCGGCGGCTGGTGGTGTGGCGGGCGCCGGTGAGGAGGCTGCGCTACACACGTCCGAGCAGGCGCTCATCAAGCGCCTGCTCACCTTCCCCAACGAGATCGCCGAGGCAGCGACCCGCCGCGCGCCCCACCGGCTTGCCGCCTATGCACTGGAGCTGGCCCAGGACTTCACCGCCTTCTACCGCGACTGCCACGTGCTCGACGTCGCCCCCAGCGCGCTGGAATCCCAGCGGATCGCGCTGTGCGTCGCCGCCCAGCGCACGATCGCATGCTGCCTGCGCGAGCTGCTTGGCGTCGATGCGCCGGCGCAGATGTAGGGCCGGCGAAAATGCAGGGCCAGGCGGGAAGGCGGATCGGTGGAGATGTGGGGTGGGCGAGGAAGCCGGCGGCCCGGCGTCAGTCGAAACGCGCCATGTCGGCCTCTAGGCGCGCCGCGTCGGCCGGGTCCAGCGGCCCGACCGTGTTGCCAGGCGATCCACGCGCCGCTCCCGCCGCGCGCGCGCGGCGGCGCCAGCGCGGCAACAGCACCGCTGCCAGCGCCAGTAGCCCGACGACGACGACTGCCGGCACCACGTAGGCGCCGAGGTCGAACCCGCGACTCGGCGGCAGCGCCAGCACCTCCGTGCCGTACTGGTAGACGAGCGCACGCTTGACCTGCGCGAGCGTTCGTCCTTCGTCGATCAACGTCTGGATGTACGCGCGCTCGCGGTCGGCCTGCGGAGACTGAGCGACCGTCAGCGCGATTTTGCACGTCACGCACATCACCTGCGCTTCGACCGCAGGCAGCGTCGTGCGCGCAACGACTGCGCTTGCCGCCGCGGAGGCAGGCGTCGCGAGCGCCAGCACTGCGCAGACCAGCGTCATCGCACGGCGAGCACCTGTGCGTATGCGTGCCCGCGCCGGCGCTGGGGCGATGGCGGTCGCGGGTGCTGGCAGGGTGGAGGCGTGTGTTGCCGCTCGGCGGGCCATCCCGCGCACGCGCGACTGGGGCGCGCGAGACAAGGACGTGCGGAGTGTGCGCGGTGGTGGCGGCGCGGGGGGCATCCTCACGTGCTCTTCGCGATCTGCTCGGCGTGCTCGAGAAAGCTCGGTTCGACCTCTCCGCGCGAGATCGCGACCACCCTTCCCGCCCGATCGATCACGAAGCTCTCCGGCAGCTGGTCGGTGCCGTACCCCTGCGCGAAGCTCCCCGTCGAATCGCGCACGACCGGGTAGGTCAGGTGAAAGCGCCGCACGAACGCGAGCGAGTCCGAGGTGACGTCCTTGTACGTCACCCCCACCACCGTCCCGTCATGGCGTTCGAGCACCCGCTGCGCCTGCTCCAGCATCGGCGCCTCCGCTTCGCACGGCACGCACCACGACGCCCAAAAATTCAACAGCACCACCTTGCCAGCGTACGCCGCCAGCGGCGCCCCCCGACCGCCGTCGAGCGCCGGCAGCCTGCGTGTCGCCTCCGGCGCCCGCCGCGGGTCGCCGTGCGCGATCGCTTCGTCGAGCGAGCGGCTTGGCGATTGGTGCGTCACGCCGTACAGCAGCAGCCCGAGCAGCGCCACGCCGCACAGCGACACGAGAATGGGAACGATTGCGCGCCTCACCGCGCAGCGAAGCCTAGAGGGCCGCCCGTGCGGGTGGGCCGAACGACGCCCTCAACCGTAAGGGGGCGGGCCACGCCTTCCCGTATCAGACAGAGCCGGCGGCCGGCGTCAGGGCTTCGCGCGTCGGTCCAGGCCGCGCACGAGGGCAGCCTGGCGCTTGCGCCACCAGGCTGCAAGCTTCTCCTTGGTGATGGGTAGGCTCTCGTCCGCTTCGACGTCATCGAGGTAGCCCAGGGCGCGGACGATGTGCCCGAGCGCGGGTCCGCGCGGGTCGGCTCCGTAGCGCTCGAAGAAGAGGACGAGGCCATCCTCGACCGTGACTCCCCCGTCCTCCTCGATGAGCTTGAGATCGAAGTAATCACGCATCTCGCCGCGATCGCCAATCACCTTGAGCTTCATAGCCGCCAGGTCCCTGAGCGAGGCGACGTGCAGGCCGGCGACCTTCGCCGGCGCCTGTAGAGCGCGCTGTGGATGCTCCCCGTCCAGGTCGACAAACACCTCGACCTTCGTCTCGCCGAGAAGGCCCTTCAGCGTGCCGGCACTCCTGTGCGTCACGAGGAACCCCGGCAGTGCCTCGAGCCTCTTGGCCAGGGCATCGAGATCCATTGTGCGCTCGTGCGAGAAGAAGTCGAGGTCGCGGCTCTCCCGGTGGCCAAGATGGACCGCGACCGCTGTGCCGCCGATGAGGTAGAGTTCATCGGGCAGTACCTCTCGCAGCGCCTGCCAGGCTTGTGCTGTGTCCGCGGGCAGAAGCTGCGCCAGGCGCCTTGGGGGGAGCTTTTCGGAGAGGCCTGTGGTGCCCTTCCTGGAGAGTTCGATGGCGCCAAATGTCTTCCCCTCAGATCTGCCCATCGTCCTCCTCGGCGAGGTTGAGGGCCAGCGCTCGCGTGGGCGCATCCAGCCCGCGTGCCTCCGCCGCCCTGCGCCAGTCCGAAGGCAAGAGGTTGCGCGCACCCCATGAGAGACCGTCGAAATCCTCGGAGGTGAGCAGGCGCCGGGCGATATAGGGCCCGGCATGGGTGACCACCAGCTGAGACGGAGCGGTGTTCCAGAAGAGATGGCGAAGGCGGCGAGGAACGACCTCGTCGCGCTTTTTGGGGCGGCGCTTGGGACGCGCCCTCTTCAGCTCGGGGGCGAGCGCCTGCCACTCCTTGGCCATGCGGTTGGCGTGGATCAGCTCGACGCGCCGGGGGCGTCCAGCGGCGATGGTGGCCTCCTCGCGGTGCACCAGATTGCGCGCCTCCAGCGCCTCGAGCGCCCTAGATGCGGTGGCGGGCGCGACACCTGCCTCCTCGGCCACCACGCGCGCTGACGCCAGCCCACGGGGAGACTTCGCCAGCGCCGCCAGAACCTGCGTATGAGCAGGAGTCAGGCCGCTTGCGTGCGGGGTCCGTCCCAGCTCGTTCTCGATGAGAGCGAGCATCCCGGGGGTGATGCGCAGCCGTCTGCCGGGGGTACGGCAATCGAGTTCGAGCCGCTGAACGCAACGGACGACGCGAGGGATGCTCGTCCCTAGCCGGCGTGCGGCCTCCGCCCCCGAGTAGGTGTTCATTTCGTTAGTTTAGCTCACGCGAGCCCGCTTGCCGGGATCCTCGTTTCGGGAGGAGGCGGATGAGCAGCGCACGCCTGAGACCCTTGGCGCAGCTGACGAGCGAGGTGTCTCAGGCGCCGCCGACTTGCCCAGATGCAGTGGACCGACTGGCCCAGATGCAGATCACAGTGGATGTACACAGGGGGTGCCGAGGCTCAGGCATCTGTGGAACCCAGCTCAGGCTCTGCCCGAGCGGGCGCGGAACTTCGAAGCGTTCATCCGCCGGCTTCGCGATGACCCGACGCCTCAACGCGGCGCTGCCGGTGCACGTGGCGCGGGACGTCATGCCCAGAGCGGCGAACGGGTCTCGAACCCGCGACCTTCGGCTTGGGAAGCCGACGCTCTACCAACTGAGCTATCGCCGCAAAAAGAAGCTCTGGCATGCCGTCCGAGGCGCGCACGAGCCGCTGCCAGCTGATCTTACCGGGCACAGATCGGTGCTTGGACGCAGGTCCAGGTCCGTTTCATTCCTTTTCCCATGGTCGACGATATTTAGCTCGCCGCCGTCCAGGACCGGACGGATGCAAGCAGCTGGCTGACGGCGTCCGGACGCTTGTGGTGCATTTTGGCCGCTCTACACCCCGCATTCCTAGGGGGACCACCTTCGTCCCGAGGTGCGAAGCGAAGCGCCGGCATAGCTAGCCCGGATCCTGCGTTAACGACCGCGGCCCCGGGGTGAGCGGGGCCGCGGAAACGTCCGGTGGGACCGGGATTCTTGGGGTGTTCAGTCCTGGAATCCCCGGTCTTGGAGGTGCACCTTGAAGGTGATGCGTGATGGACGCCCGGTAACGGTAGGGGTCACGACGGACGGAGCTGGCTTGGTCTCGCATGCGGGCAGCTTCCTGTTGGCGCAGGCGGCTGACGGGCTGGGGTTGACCGGGGCGCTTTCGCGGGGGCTGGCAGGGCTCAAGCAGCGTCAGCGAGGCCACGATTCCGGCCGTGTGATCCGTGATCTGGTGGTGATGCTGGCCGACGGTGGGGAGTGCGTGTCTGACCTGGGCGGCGTGCGTGAGCAGGAGGCGTTGTTCGGCGAGGTGGCCTCCGACTCCACGGCGTATCGGCTGATCGAGAAGATCGCGCGGGAGCCCGGCATGCTGGAGGCGCTGCGCAGAGCGCATGCACGGGCGCGGGAGCACTTCTGGGGGCAGCACGGCGCACCCGAGTACCTGACGATCGACGTGGACGCCACGCTCATCACCGTGCACTCCGAGAAGGAGAAGGCTGCAGGGAATTACAAGGGCGGGTTCGGGTTTCACCCGCTGGCGGCGTATGCCGATGAGACCAGGGAGGCGCTGGGCGGCGTGTTGCGGGCCGGGAACGCGGGCTCCAACACCACCAAGGATCACAAGACGGTCTTGGATCTCGCGCTCTGCCAGATTCCCCGAGAGCACATCGAAGGCATCAAGGTCCTCGTGCGCTGCGACACCGCCGGCGCAACACACGGCCTGGCTGAGCATTGCCGCGAGCACGGTATGCGCTTCTCCGTCGGCTACGAACTGACCGAGCCCGTTCGCGCCGCGATCCTCCAGATTCCCGATGACGCCTGGGTTCCGGCGCTCGCCGGGGACGGCTCACAACGCAAGAACGGCCAGGTGGCTGAGATCACCAGCGGCGTGGAGTTGTCCTCCTGGCCCGAGGGGTCGCGGCTGATCGTCAGGCGCGAGCGCCCGCACCCCGGGGCGCAACTGTCCTTCACCGACCACGACGGGCACCGCTTCCAGGCGATCCTTACCGACCAGCCCAACGAGAACATCGCCGAGATCGAGTGCCGTCACCGCCAGCACGCACACGTCGAGGATCGCATCCGCGACGACAAGGACACCGGCCTCTCGAAGTTCCCATTCAAAGAGTTCGCACTCAACGAGGTGTGGCTCGAGATCGTCATGCTCGCGCACGACCTGATCGTCTGGGCACAAACACTGCTGCTCGAAGGCGAACTCGCCAAGGCAGAGCCCAAGCGCCTGCGCTACACGCTGCTGCACCTCGCCGCCAGGCTCTCCTTTCACGGCCGCAAAGCGAAGCTCCACCTGCCCAGCACATGGCCATGGGCGGCCGAGCTACGCGACGCATTCGGGAAGCTCCAGGCGCTTCCAGCGCCCGCCGCCTGACACCCCAGCAACGACACAACCAAAGAAACCCATGGCGCCACTGCCCGATCAGCGCTGCCCGAAAACACGCCCTCTTACCCCACTCCCTGCCGATATCCCCGCGCAACCCTCGAACCCCACAACCCCACCACCACCTCACAGCAGCCCGCCATGCACGAAGCCAATCCCAACGACACTCACACGCCTACTGCAGGATCCGGGCTAGTCTACTTCCTGCGGAAAAACCCAAGGATGTTTGGGGTTTTTCTGTCTGGTCTGGCAGCCAAAATCCTTGTAAATGAGTGGGTTTCTGGCTGAATGGGGTGTGTATGTTGACGCTGTTTGCCGACTGGGTGGAGTCGTTGTGGGGGGAGGCTTTGCTGGTGGAGGTCAAGGGAGTTGCCCGGGGATCTCGCGGCGCTGGATCGGGTGCTCGGGGATCAGGCGCTGATGGGTCCGATCCTGGAGCGGTTTCGGCGTGAGTTGCTGGAGACGGGGCGGCGTGTGCTGGAGGAGGGGCGCCCGACTATTCCGATGGAGACGTTCGTGAGGTTGATGGTGCTCAAGGCGCGCTACCGGTGGGGATATTGGATGTTGGTTGGGGAGGTGTCGGACTCGATCGCGCTGCGGCGGTTCTGCCGGATCTCGCTGTGTGAGCGGGTCCCGGACGAGTCGACCGTCAGAAAGCTCACGCGGCGACTGGGGCCGGAGAGGGTGTCGAGCCTGACGCGGATGTTGGTCGTGAGGGCGGCGCGGGAGCGGCGGTTCTGGCCGCGGGCGGTACGGGTCGACTCGACCGTGGTCGAGGCGGATGTGAAGTATCCGACCGACTCGGGGTTGGCGTCGCCATGGCGTCAGGGCGCTGGCGCGGGAAGCTCGCAAGCTGGCGGATCGGATCGGCGAGAGCAAGCGGCGGGTGCGGGATCGCTCGCGGGCGGTGGGCCGCGGGCTGCGGGGGATCACTCGCACAATCCGGGCTCGTTCGGGGGAAGCGAAGGCGCAGGTGCTGAAGCTGACCGCGCAGACGGGGGAGTTACTAGAACGCTCGGTCAAGGAAGCACGCCAGCTCGCGGCGGTCGCCAGGCGCCGAGCGCGCGGTCGTGGCGCGAAGCACAAGCTGAACGCCGCCGCGAAGCTCGAGGAGCTGGCCGGCCGTTGCGAGAAGGTCGCACGGCAGATCAAACAGCGAGTGGCAGGCGAGCGCCGATCACAAGCCGGATCGTGTCGATCGCGGACCCCGACGCGCGGCCGATCCGCAAGAGCAAGCTGGGCAAGCCAAACGAGTTCGGGTACGTGACCCAGCTGGCAGAGGTAACCGAGAACACAAAGCGTGAAGCCCGCGGGCTGATCCTGCCGGCATCAACCCAGGTCGGCAATCCGCAGGAGAACGCGCTCCTGCCCGACACGGCCGCCGAACTCAAACGACTGGGGATCTCTCCCCGCGCGAGGTCGCCCTCGACGGCGGGTTTCAGCTTGGACCGACCAGCGAAGCGCTCGCAGAACTCGCGCCCGAACGAGTATTCATCTCTGGCCACCAGGAACCCGGCTCCAGACGCACCAACCAGCGGCCCCAGCGCTACCGAACCGGCGCGGAGGGCCACATCAGCCACCTCAAGCGCCGCTACGGGATGGGCCGCAGCCGCCTGAAGGGCCACGACAGTCTAGCGGATCTGGACCGAGTGGGGCATCCTCGCCCACAACACCGACACCCTCGCCGTCCGAGCCCGGTGAGACACTCAGAAGCGCTCCACTCAGAGCAAAACCCACTCATTCAGAAACGGCCACGCCCTCAACCAGCGCGGCCGTCTCTACACCTTGGGGTTTTCCGCAGGAAGTAGTCTAGAGCACTCGCGTGCTCCCCAGTCTTCAAACAACGGCCCGCCGCACTTTGTCCTGGGCCGGTTCCAGCGCGCGAGGGACACGTCACGAACACGGCGCGGGAGGGCTACCCTGGGCCTTCCATGGGCTTGCCCGGAGAGTCGATCCCAATCATCGTGGAGCCGCTCGAACTGCCCGCGCCGGCTCGCGATCGCGAACCTGAGTCGCCGCCGGTCGAGCCGGAGGCTCCGGCCACGCCACCGCCGCCACCCGCGCCGGAGCCGGCATCGGCATGAGCGGCGCAGCCGAGGCGCGCCAGCCGGCGGACGTGCCGACGTTCACCGAATGTGTGATCGGTTACCGGGTCTGGCGTGCGGACGAACACGGCCAGCTATGGCCTCTGTCCTCCGCTCGCCGACCGTGGCTGCCTGGCACGAACACCGCGCGGTGTAACTGCAGATCGCCCGGTAGCCTGCGGTTTGAGTGGTCCTGGTATGAGGGTCGGCGCGTGCTCGAACCGGCTCCCGAGCACGCGGCTCCGCAAGGCAACTGTTCGTGTGGGCTGTACTCGTGGCGGCGCCCGGTAAAGGCGTGGTACGAGGCTCCCACGGGGAGCAGGCCCCTCAAGGTGGTGGGCGCCGTTGCCTCGTGGGGGCATCTCCAGGTGCACGCCGGCGGATTCCGCGCCGAGCATGCCTGCATCGTGACGCTTGCCTACCACCACCAGACCCCCACCGGCGTGCTGCCAACGCTCCAACCGATCGCGGCCCGCTATCGGGTTGAGCTGGTGCCACTGGCGGCGCTGGAGCAAGCGGCCAGCCATTACGGCACTCCGCTGCCTGACGGATTGCGTCCGCAGGGTCGCGACCAACCGGGACAGGGCTCGCCCTCTGACGATGAGAACGAAGCTGCGTCCACCGCTACGCCGCTTGGTCGTGAGATGCCACCCCATGAGCCCTTGATTCACCAATCCCCGGCGTCGCCGGCAGTTTCTCGGTCGACGGTCCCCAGCCGCGTGAAAGCGGCTGCGCGTTACGCACTCCTAGCTGCCCTTGGAGTCGTCACGCTTGCGATTGGTCTCGTGTCCCTCTGGCACCCCATCGCGGGCTGGGCGTTCGGTGAATCACGACGCGCCGAAGCGCCGCCCGTTTGGGGTGCTGGCCTCCTCGTCTTTCCCGTGGCGATCATCGGTTTCGGAGTTCAGCGGGCCTGGTGGTCGTTGTCGCTCGATCTCGAGGCCTGGCGGCGGCGGCGACGACGACGCCACAGGCGCTGAGCAACCCACGCTCGACGCTTTGCGTCCCTGTAGCGCCAAGGATGAGGGGCGGCCGGACAGCCCGACGTCTTTCGCGCAATTTGCGTTGGATTTTTGTCCACCCCCGTTGACCCGACGGCCCTCTTTGCGATAACTTCAGCGACACTGCGCGTCCCTGCGTGTGGTGTCAAGGCTGGGAGGGCTTCTCAGCATCCGCGGGACACCAGCGCCGTCTGCCCCTCGCCGAATCTGGACGAGGTGGCGTACCAGTCGAACGGATCATCGCCGGCGAAAGGACACGAGCGCTTGCACGTGAACGGGTCGCACGTGAACGGGTCGCACTGGACTCGCGAGCAGGCCGGCGAGGAGCGCACCGACGGCGTGCTGCTCACAGGCGCGACCGGGTTCGTGGGCATGGAGGTGTTGCTGCGCTACCTGCAGCACACCAGCGAGCGCCGCATATTCGTGCTCGTGCGCGCCGCCACCGACCGCGAGGCCGCCCTGCGCGTGCGCCGCATGCTGGTCGGGCTGCTCGGTGCCGGCCACCCACACGGACGCCGCGTGGTCGCCATCCGTGGCGACCTGGCCCGCACCGGCCTCGGTCTAGGCGACCGGCGCGACGCGCTTGCCGAGCGCGTCGACGAGGTCGTGCACTGCGCGGCGTCCGTGTCGTTCGACCTCTCCCTGCACGCCGCGCGTGCGGTCAACGTGCACGGAACGCGCCGCGTACTCGAATTCGCGCAGCACTGCGCCGCGCGCGGCAGGCTGCGCCGCTTCGCGCACGTCTCCACCGCGTTCGTCGCCGGCGAACACGCCGGCTGCTTCAGCGAGGACGACCTCGACGTCGGCCAGCGCTTTCGCAACGCCTACGAGCAGTCCAAGTACGAGGCCGAGCTGCTCGTCACCGGCTGGCGCGACCGCCTGCCGATCACGATCCTGCGGCCCAGCATCGTCGTCGGCGAGCGCTCGACCGGCTGGACGGCCTCCTTCAACGTGCTCTACTGGCCGCTGCGCGCGTTCTCGCGCGGCGCCTACACCGTGCTGCCCGCGCGCCGCTCCGCGCCCGTCGACATCGTGCCTGTCGACTACGTTGCCGACGCGATCTTCGCGCTCACCGCCTGCCCCGAGGCCGAGGGGACCACCTTCCACCTGACCGCCGGCGTGCACACCAGCACCGTCGAGGAGATCGCTCAGCTCGCCAGCGACTTCTTCGCCCGTCCCGCTCCGCGCCTGATCGACCCCACCGTGTACCGGCGCCTCGTGCACCCGCTCCTGATGCGTGCCACCACCGACGAGCGTCTGCGGCGCACGCTCACGCGCAGCGAGATCTTCTTCCCCTATTTCTGCACCAACACTCGCTACGACGCGCGTCGCGCTCGCGTCGCGCTACGCGCCAATTCGATCGCGACCATCCCGCTCGGCGGCTACTTCGAGCGCCTGATGCAGTTTGCGCTCGCCGCCGACTGGGGCCGGCGGCCGCTGCCGCGTGCCGCCACGCTCGGTGCGGTGACACCGCTGCCCAAGCACCGCGCCCAGCGGCCTCGCGCCCCGCGGACTCCTGCCTCCACCCGGGCACAGCCCTCGTCCGGCGGCGTCGAGCCGCTGTCCGGTCATGCAAAGCAGCTGCGCGCCCGCGCACAACCCGTGCTGCTCGCGTGACCGGTGTCCGGCTCTCAGGACGCGACGCGTCGTTTCTCGCGGTCGAGACGCCCACCGCGCACATGCACGTCGGCTGGGTCGCGCTCTTCTCGCCGGACGACACCGGACGGCTGCCCCGGTTCGCCGAGCTGCGCGACCACATCGGCGCGCGCCTCGCGCGCGCACCCCGCTATCGCCAGAAGCTGGCCCTCGTGCCGTTCGGCGTGCACACTCCCGAGTGGATCGACGACCCCGCGTTCGCCGTCGACCGCCACGTCTACCACGCGCCCGGCCCGATTCCCGACCTCGTCGACGAGGTCATGTCGGTGCCATTGCGTCGCGACCGTCCCCTGTGGGAGATGTGGGTCTGCGAAGACCCCGACAACGACCGTTTCGCGATCGTCGGCAAGGCTCACCACTGCATGGTCGACGGCATCGCCGCGCTCGAGCTGGGCTCGCTGCTGCTCGACCCCACCACCGAGCCCGCGCCGTACGAGCCCGACGGTTGGAGCCCCGCCGCCGAGCCCGGGGCCGAGCACCTGTTGGCGCGCGGCGTGCGGGATTTCCTCGCCGATCAGCTCGGCCTGCTGCGCTGGCCGCTGCGCGCCGCCGGCTCGCCGGCGCGCGCGGCCGAGCAGACCGCAGCTGGCGCGCTGCGCGCCGGGCGCGCGCTCAGCCACGCGCTGCTGCGCGCCGCGCCCGCCAGCGCGCTGAACGGCTCGCTCTCCCCGCTGCGCCGTCTCGCCTGGGCCGAGCGTCCGCTCACCGACCTGCAAACCGTCAAGCGCGCCTTCGGCACAACCGTCAACGACGTCGTGCTCGCCGCCGTCGCCGGCGGCATCCGCTCCTACCTGACCCGCCACGGCGAGCAGCCGCCCACGCTGAAGGCGATGGTTCCCGTCAGCGTCCGCGACCCCGACGACGAACTGGGCAACCACATCTCCTTCGTGTTCGCCTCACTGCCCTGCGACGAGCCCGACCCGCTCGAGCGCCTGTACCGCGTACACCTCGCGATGTCCCAACGCAAGCGCGACCGCGAGCCCGAAGGCGCCGACCTCGCGCTCAAGGCCGCCGAGCACGTCCCCAGCCTCGTTCAAAACGCGATCTCGCGCCTGGTCGCCAGCCCGCGCACGTTCAACCTCGTCGTCTCGAACATCCCCGGCCCCTCAGAGCCGCAGTACATGCTCGGCTGCCCCCTGCGAGCTGCCTACCCCGTCGTCCCGCTCGCCGACCGCCACGCCCTCTCGATCGGCATGACCACGATCCACGGCCGCGCCTGCTTCGGCGTCTACACCGACCGCGAGGCGCTCCCCGACGCCGACGCCCTCGCGCACGACATCGACTGCGCGATCGGGGAGCTGGTGGCTCGGGCAGTAGAGCTGAAAAGCGCGCCTGCGAAGCGCGGGCGTGCTGCTGGCCGGCGACCCGCCGTTTCGGGGTGACTGCAGCATTCCAGAACGTCTGCCAAAGACCATAAATCTGGATCGTTCTGCGTAGAAAACACGGGAGCGTCAGGGGTCCAGTATGATCACGCGGAGAGCCGTACCGCCTACGGGGATGGATCGGAAGAAAGGATCGGAGAGATGCCCGCTAAGGATGCGATTCTGGGGTTGATCGTCGATCGGCCCGGCTATGGCTACTCGGTAAAACAGCGCTTTGATGAGTGTCTGAGCGTGGCGGAGTTCTCCGAGTCGATCGTCTACGGCGCAATCGACTCGCTCATCAAGGACGGGTACATCGAAGAGATTCCCAGCTCCGCGGATACCCGTCACAAACGGAGAGGCAGGCGCAACGCAAGCGTTCGCTCTACGCCCAAGGGTCTCGAACGGTTCGACGAGTGGATGGCCGAGGCGCTGCCGCCGGACCCGATCCGCGACGAGCTGCGCATGCGGCTTGCGGTCTGCAAGCCGCGGCACGTGCCGCGACTGCTCGAACTGGTGCAGGCTCACGAACAGCTATGCGTCGACCGGATCGCGGTGCTGAAACAGCTGCAGGCAGAGCAGCTGCCCGCCGACAAAATGACGCTCCCCCAGGCGATCGAGGCCATGCTGAGCGAAGCCGAGGCGAAGGGGTTGCAGGCCAAGCTCGAATGGCTGCAGAAACTGCGCCCCACGCTGCACCGCTACGCGCCCAGCGGCAGCGCCGGCGGGGGTCTGCGCGAGGTGTGAGGTGGCGCGGCTCGAGCTGAAGGGCGTGCGCCGCACACGCTGGCGCGGCGCGCAAGAGGTTGTCGTGCTCGACGGCGTTGACCTGACGCTGGACGCGGGCGAGCTGGTTGCAGTATGGGGTGGTCGCGGGGCGGGCAAGACGACGCTCGCACGGATTGCGGTCGGATTGGAGGCGCCTGACGCGGGCGTCGTGCGCGTGGGCGGCCGCGACCTGGCAAAGCTCTCGCGCAGCGAGTTCGCCTGGCTGCTACTGCACGAGGTCGGATGGGCGCGGGCAGGCAGGCGCTGGGGCGACGATCTGACAATCGTCGATCTGATCGCGGTGCCGGTGATGGCGGAGCACGGGCCGCGGCGCGCACGGCAAGCAGCGGCGAGCGTATTGAGAAGTGTCGGCGTTGGTGAGTGCGCGGAGCAGCGCTGGGAGCAGTTGACCGACGCGCAGCGCACGCTCGCGGCGATCGCGCACGCGCTCGTGCGCCGACCGAGCCTGCTGGTCGTCGACGATCCGACCGCGAACCTCGACACGATCGACCGCAAGTTGGTGATGGAGCTACTGCGCGCGACAGCCGAGCGCGACGAGGTGGGCGTGCTCGTGACGGTGCCCGACATCGCGGACATGCTCGGCGCGCACCGCGTTGCCTCGCTCGGCGGTGGGCGGCTGCTCACCCCGGCCGAGCCCCAGAAAACGGGCGAGGTGGTCGAGCTGCCCCTTCGCCACACCGCGTAGACGTGCTCGAGCTGCGCGACCTCGCCAAGCTCTACCCCGTCGGCGATGGCGAGCCCGTGCACGCCGTGGACGGCGTCTCGCTCGCGGTTGCGCCCGGCGAGCTAGTCGCGCTCTACGGGCCCAGCGGCTCGGGCAAGACGACGCTGCTGATGATGGCCGCCGCGCTGCTGGTGCCCGACCGCGGCGCGGTGCTCGTCGGCGGCCGCGAGATCTCATCGCTCTCGCCGCGCGAAGCCGCCCACTACCGCCTGCACGACCTCGGTTTCGTGCGCCAGTCGCTCGACCTGATCCCCGGCGCGAGCGCGCTGGAGAACGCCGCGCTGAAGCTGCTCGGCGCCGGCGCGACCCCACGGCAGGCGATGCGCGGCGTGGCACCGCTGCTGGCGCGGCTCGGGCTCGCCGAACGATCCAAGCATCTTGCCGAGCAGCTCTCGATGGGCGAGCGCCAGCGCGTGATGATCGCCCGCGCGCTCTCCACCGAGCCGACACTCGTGCTCGCCGACGAGCCGACCGGCAGTCTCGACACCGAACGCGGACGGGAAGTGCTCGACCTATTGACCGAGATCTGCCGCGAGCGCGGCGTTGCGGTCCTGCTCGTCACGCACGACCCGCAGGCTGCCGGCTATGCCGACCGCGTGCACACGCTGCGCGACGGCCGCCTGCAGGAGCACGAGCCCGACGCGCCGGCGACGGTCGCGGCGGAGAAGGGTGCGGTGTCGCCGTGAAATGGCGCGGCATCCTCTACCTCTACCGCGTTCGCCTGCGCCGGCGGCGCCTGCAGGAGGCGCTGGCGCTTGTGGGGATCGCCGTTGGCGTTGCTTTGCTGTTTGCCTCGCAAGTCTCCAGCGCGAGCCTCACCGGCTCGGTGCAGCAGTTGACGAGCGGGATCGTTGGGCGCGCGCGGTTTCAGCTCATGGCTCGCGGCCCGGGCGGGTTCGATGCACGGCTACTCGGGCCGGTAGAGCGCTTGCCAGGCGTGCAAACAGCTGTGCCAGTCGTGGAAGCGCAGGCGAGCATCATCGGCCCAGCCGGCGAACATCGGTCGAGCTGATCGGCACCGAACCACGTTTTGCGCGCCTGGGCGGGACGCTGCTGCGTCACTTCACCTCGGCGCAACTTGCCACCCAGCACGAGATCGCGCTGCCTGGCGGGCTCGCTCATGCTGTCGGCGCTGGGCCGTTGGAGACCGTCAAGCTGCGTATCGACGGGAGCCTGCTCGTAGCGCTTGTCGGTGCGGAATTCAGCGACGAGGAGATTGGTGCGCTCGTGCACAGTCCGGTTGTAGTCGCGCCACTGGCCTATGCGCAGCAACTAGCCGGCTTGACGGGCCGCATCTCGCGCGTCTTTGTGCTCCCCCGACCTGGCGCCGATCACGAGGTGCAACTCGGTCTCGAACGTCTCGCGGCTGGACGTCTGAACGTTGAGCCAGCCGATTTCGAAGCGACGCTGTTTCGCGCGGCTGCCCGCCCCACCACTGAGTCCACCCAGCTGTTCGCTTCACTCAGCGCACTGGTCGGCTTTCTGTTTGCTTTCAATGCAGTGCTGCTCACAGTGCCTCGACGCCGTGCGCAGGTTGCCGATTTGCGCCTCGACGGTTATGGCCCGGCGACTGTAGTTAAGGTCCTGCTGTTCGACGCACTGACCCTGGGCGTCGCCGCGTCGCTCATTGGGCTCGCGCTCGGCGATGTGCTTTCGATCCACTTCTTCCACGCCAGCCCCAGCTACCTCTCCTTTGCCTTCCCCGTCGGTTCCCAGCGGGTCGTGACGTGGCAGAGCGCTGCCCTCTCGTTTGCGGGCGGCCTAGTTGCTGCGGCTGTTGGGGTGCTTGCTCCACTGCGGCGTGAGATCTTCGAGCGCCGACCGACTGCGATGGTCGACCGCCAGAAGTCGCGAGATTTTCGCGGTCGGTGGTTGCTGTGGGGTGGCTTCGCGTTGCTGGCGCTGACGACCGGAATCGTGATCTTTGCGCCGCAGCTTGCGGTGGTCGGGGTCGTGAGCCTGACAGCGACGATGCTGCTCCTGCTTCCCGGCCTGTTCGGTGCGATCCTCGCCGGCGTCGATCGGCTGAGCGTCGATGTCAGGGCATCGGCACCGTTTATAGCGGTGAAGGAGCTGCGCTCGCCGACAGCGCGTGCCCGCACGCTCGCAGTCGCCGCGACGGGTGCAGTAGCGGTATTCGGCAGCGTCGCGATCCAGGGTTCACACGCCAACCTGCTGCGTGGCCTTGACCGCGTGGATCGGGAAGTGAGTGCTGTAGCCGACCTATGGGTTACTTCGCCCGGTATTAGTAACATGCTCACGACGGCGCCATTTCGTGGGATCGACACGGCTACGCTGGTGCGCCTACCGGGGGTGCGGGCCGTCCGTACATATCGCGCCGGACTCCTTGACTACGGCGAGCGACGGGTATGGCTGCTCGCGCCACCGCGAGCAGCCGCCGACCTCGTGCCTGAACGTCAGATCGTGACTGGCAGCCCGACGCTAGCCGCCGCCCGCGTCCGCGCCGGCGGCTGGGCGGTCGTCTCGCAGACGATCGCTGCGGAACACGACTTGCACGTAGGCCAATCGTTCACCTTGCCCACGCCTCAACAGACGACGTTCAGGGTTGCGGCGCTCAGCACCAACATTGCCTGGTCGTCGGGCGCAATCATCATCAACGCCGACGAATACGCGCGCGCGTATGGCAACGGGAAGCCAACTGCCTACAACGTCATGCTTACCCCAGGTGCATCACGTCCCGTGGTTCAGCGCGAGATACGAAATGCGCTTGGTCCAGCATCGGGTCTCAGCGTTCAGACGGCCACTCGCGCTACAGGACTCAAGGAAGCGGTCATTCGCCAGGGTCTCACGCAGCTCACCCAGATATCAGACCTCGTGCTCGTCGGCGCGATCCTCGCGATGGCTGCCGCGATGGGCTCGATGATCTGGCAGCGTCGCATCCGCGTCGCGCAACTCAAGCTCGATGGCCTCTCCGACGGCGCGGTGTGGCGAGCACTGCTGCTGGAGACCGCGATCCTGCTCACCGCCGGCTGCTCGATCGGCGCCCTGTTCGGGCTCTACGGCCAAATCGCGATGACGCGCGCACTGGTTGCTGTGACCGCCTATCCCGTCGTCTACTCTCTGGGCCTGACCGTTGCGCTCGCCAGCTTCGCGATCGTAGCGGCCGTCGCCGTCGCGATCGTCGCGATCCCCGGCTACTTGACCGCGCGCGTACACCCGGTCGTTGCGAGCCAGTAGCGGATCTGCGCCACGCCGGGCATCGAAGGAACGACTTCCGCCGCCGGGTACGCGGCGATCCGTAGTGTGAACACATCAGCATAGCAGAACATAGATAGGGCGCCTAGTCAGAACTAAATATTCAGTTCTGACTACCGCGCAGCCGTCGGATCGGCGAGGATCGACGCAATGCGAGTGTCCCATCACGGCCCATGCCACGCTTGACCCTGGCAGGCGACACGCACGACCTGGGCGCGGACGTTGGTAAGGGCGCACCGGCCCACTTGTCGCGATCGCGGCGGCGGGTGGGCCGGGGGGCGGAGGATGTCCAATTTCCTACTACTTCGAGTGGGGGTGTCGATCCGTGGGTAGGAGGGTCGTTCTCGCGAGCCAAATCGGGACTGAAGATCACGATCATTTCCTATGGTCGAGAAGCTATTACGGTTCAAACCGACCAACGTCGGATGCTCAATAAACCATGCATCGTATGTTAAAACCATAAATCATCTACTGGTTAGGATCAGGCGCAAGACCGAAAGGCACTCGATGACCCAGTATATATCGATCAAGATATCAGCCGCACAATCCCGTCGTAGGGGTCTACTGACGGCGATGACGCTGCTCGTGGTGTTTCTTACGCCCGCGTGCTTCTCGTCTTTGGCGGTCGCCGGCACTACAGGCCAGGGGTGTGAGGAGTATAATGGAGGAGACCCACACTGCTACTCGGTCGCTGCATTTTACGGAACCCTAACCGGCGCATGGGGCGAGTGGAAGGATGAAAATATGAGCCCTGGGCCCAGTTCCACTCCGAACTCGAACCACATTGACAGTGAGTTCTGGCTCGGCCTGACCAACGGAGCGTATATCGAGATCGGGATTTTCAACGGTTTTGAGAATGAACCCGAACACTATATGGGCGGCTGCGGATGTGGGGCGTACGGCCAGTTCTGGGCAGACACTACTACTCACGAGATCCAGTGGGTACACTTCATCTACAACATTAGTCCCGACGGGGCTTGGCACACTTATGAGATTCAACGCGCTGGCACGCGCAATTACTGGAACCTTTACATCGACTACAACCTCGTAGGGACCAGCACTGATACAGAAGACTGGACCGGCGAAGAACAGGAAATCGGCGGCGAGCTGCAGGCGCCCTACGTAGACTATCCAGAAGGCAGCTTTGCGAACACTTATAACATGTATGTGGAAGGCAAGAATAGCGGTGGTGAATGGTACAGCTATGGCAAACCCAACGCATACACAATTTCCTCTGGGTTCAATGCCCAGGTTTACGGCAACGACGAGTTTTCGTGGAACGAGCCGCTATAGGCCCGTTAGCAGCTCGACCAATTTCTCGACCTGAACGAAGGGATCAAAGTGAAGCCAATTCTCAAGGTGGCGTTCTGCGCCGCCATCCTTGCAGTCGTGTGCGCCGTGGTAGTCGCCGGCAGCGGCCTCCTTAATGGCGGTTCCGCCCAGGCCAGCCAGACCACTTCTTCGCCGCTTGGCCCACTGCCGCGACAGGCAAGCAGCGAAGTCTCGCAAGCGCAGCTCGATGCCTGCATCGCGGAATCGCAAACCAGTCACGTCAATTGCGAATCGCGAGTCCCGTCGCTGGCCAAATGCATGGCAGCAGGCGAACAGTGTAACCGCGCGGCGTGGGAATCGCGACTCGCGAAGGCTCCGTACGCTCAGCCACCAGCGGCGGGTCAATCTGCCATCTCCCGAGCGCAGGCCATCGCGGATGCCCTGCGGGTCGCGACCGGCTTGGGCGCTTCGATATCTGCCGACACAAAAGCGAACGCGGAGCAGCTGAGCATGGAAGGAGCAGACACGCTGCTAGGCCAAGACAGCGACGCGGCTATTTCAGCCGATCGCCCGGTGTGGGTGGTCTCCGTGGCGGCGGAAGTGTCAAATCAGCTGGCGCGGCCAGGGAGCACGCCTGTCACCCACCCGTATCTAACCGTGGTACTCGACGGATACTCGGGAGCGCCGATCGAGTCTGGACTTGGAGTAAACGCCCTGAACGTCCCGGCGAGCTAGTGGAGGACCCGGCAACGTTTGCCGGTCCGACTCGGCCGCAAACGCCTTGGTGCCAGCATCCTCGGCGCCGTCAACCAGGCGAACGTTGCCTGACACCCCACTAGCCAGCGTGAGAGCTGCGGCGCCCACCGACGCACAGTGCAGGCGCCGCGCCCTCAGCGTGGCGCCTCCGTGGCACTGCCTTGTTATGCTACGTAGTATGCACTCTATGACCCGCATCGGGCTCGCTGGACCAGTTTGCGCGCTTGCCCTGCTCTGTGGCTACGGTGCCGGCGCCCATGCTGCGACGCGTGGCCCAGGTGCAACGGGAGTCCTGCGCGGTGTCGTCGGAAGACCCTGCGAAGGAAAAGCCTGGCGGGAGGGCGTTCCCCCCAAGCGCCGGGTTACCGTGACACTGAGCAGGGGCTCGCGCGTCGTCGCTCACACAACCGTGACGATCTCGGGCCGCGGTGGCCACCCGTTCTCCTTCACCGAGCCCGCTGGGCGCTACAGGGTCTCCGCCGCCAACGGAGCCTCGCCACAGATGGTAGTCATCACCGCGGGCAAGATCACAAACGTACGATTGGAAGTGCGCCGAGACGCGATGTGTATGTAGTCGCGTCACGGACGGGCGGAGGTGGGTATGCCCGACCGTGATTGGCTCGATTGGCTTCTCAGCGGCCATAGGTGGAGCAACTTCTGCGGTCTCGCCGGCGGGCAGACTCCCACGAGCTGGCCCCACACCACCGGGAAACCAAGTCCTCCCGCCAGCACCCCGTTCGCTCACTCGGCTGCGCCCCGCCCGCTCGCACTCGACACCCACCGGCCGCGTCGCCAGCGCCGTCGCGCAGACGCTGCAAGAAATCCTCGCCCAGCCCGTCCCCGGCGGCGGCGGACTGCTCGGCGGCTATTACCGCGCAGCCGGTGTCCGCCTCGCCTTCCACCAGCTCAGCGACATCCCCGGCGTCACCCTCACCGGACACATGCAGCTCGTCACCGGCACAGCGCGCCTGACCATCGGCGGACTGCTGCGTGGTGCACTAACGCTCCACGGGAAAATCCTTGCCGGGCGCCTCGGCGGGGCCGTGGTGCGCGCACGGCTTGACCACTACAGCCCGCTCGGTTCTGGTTGAGCGGTCTCGCAGTGCACCGTCCCGCCCGCGCTCGCTGGAGGCCGCCCGTGCCATCGTGCTTGCCAGAAGGCAGCGTCAATGACTCGGATGGTATCGTCCGCCGCCGAATGCGCAGACTCGATCGAACCACCGCCATCGAAAGCGGCTGCGACGAAGGCCGACCGACGATCGCGGGCATCGACTGCACCGAGCGCTGGTGATTGCGCACCGAGCGCTGGTGATTGGGTTGTGAGTTCGCCAGGGCGTCTGCGGAACGCGGAAGCGCTGAATCGCAAGGGCGACGCGCTCGCGTCGTTGCATCGATACGACAAGGCGATTTCGAGTTTTACGAGCGTGATCGAACAGTTTGGACGTACCAGCGACGGCGGCGAGCTTGACCGGCAAGTGCGCGTCGCGCTGGCCAGCAAGGGCAGCGTGCTGATTGTGCTGAATCGCCTGCCGCAGGCCCGCGACGCATTCGATGAGCTATGTCGACGCGCTCGCGAAGCCCAGAATCCGGTGCACGCGCTGGCGCATGCCCAGGAGCTGATCGCGCGAATGCTCAGCGGGCTCGCAGTTGAACTGCACGGAGCCGAACGCTACGACGACGTGATCGCCGCCACTGATTTGCTGTTCCGGTATCTCGACGATCAACCACCTCCGGGATACGCTGAGCATGTTCTTGGCGGGCTCGTGATCAGAGCCAAAGCGCTCGCTTGTTTGGACCGTGTATCAGACGCTATCCCGCTACTGCGAGAATGGATGGCACGGGAGTGGCTGGCGCAGTCGGACGACGAGGCCCAAGAGCCTCGTGTTGCAGCGTCAGTTGCGATGGCGTTGTATGACCTCGGTGGTCTACTGCTTGATTCGGGGCAGGCTGAGTCAGCCCTCGAGATCGCCGACGAAATCCTGACCCGCTTTGGTCATAGCTCCGAGCTGGCACTGCAAGACTGGATTGCACGTGCGCTGCGAATCAAGGCGGTTTCGCTGGTCCGGAAAGACTGCTACGAGCAGGCTCTTGCCGTAGAGGAAGACGCGTTGCGGCGATACGGCAAACGCCCGCCGTCAGAACAGCCTTACGCAGGGCTCGACGCGTTACTCGGCAAGGCGTGGGCGCTGAGCCAACTGAATCGAACGCACGACGCGATCGTCAGCTACGACGAGCTCGTGAGCTGCTACGGCAGGGAGAGAACGCTGTATGCGCGCGAGAAGATCGCTCAGTCGCTTGAGGGCAAGGCGTTTATCTTGCTTGAGGATGGTCGCAACGCTGAGGCGATAGCCGTCATCGACGATCTTTGCGCACGCCTCGCACGGGCCGGTGAGCCCCGGCTGCAAGTAAGGCTCGCAGGAGGCCTGAACATCAAGGCACTTGCACTGGAGCGGCTTAACAGGTTGGACGAGGCGATCGAAATCCACGATGCAGCCCTCGTGCGCTGGGCTGACACGCGCCACCCCGTGCTTGAGGAGATAGTTGCCGCCATGCACACGCAGAAGGCGAACTGCCTGAAGCTGGCCGGGCAGTTTTCGCAGTCGGTCGCGACATGGACCGAGGTCGCGGAACGCTATGGCGACGCCGATTCACCGATCTTGCGCGACATGGCGGAGACTGCGCTGAAGGAAAAGGCCAGTATCCTTGCGGCCGCGGGCAGTCCCGCCGAGGGAATCGTTGTTGCCGATGCGCTGATCGAGCGCGCTCGCGACACCGGCAACGGTCTCCCTCGTGACCGGCGCGTTCTGCTCGCGCAGTCGTTGGTTGTCAAGGGCGCAGCGCTTTTTGCTGACGATCGTTACGACGAAGCGCTAGCAGTTTTCGATGACGTAATCGAACGTTTCGGGGATGCCGTTGAGCCGAAGCTGCGTAGAGAAGTCACACAAGCGCTGCACGTGAAGGTGGTAGCTCTCGACCGTCTCGGCCGAGAGGAGCAGTCGACTCAGGCGTTCCAGTTCATGCTCGATCGTTTCGGCGCCGAGGCACTGCTGTTGTTCGAGGAGATCGTCGATCATTTCGCGGACGCGTCCGAGCCGGGGCAGCGCGAAGGAGTCGCGGCCGCGCTCTACAGCAAAGCGATGGCGCTTGGCCACGTTAATCGCGAACGCGAGGCTCTGGCGACGCTTACAGAGCTGATCACCTGTTTCGACGGCGAGCTACACGGCGAGATCCCGCTGATCGTCGCCAAGGCCTACACGGCGCGTGAAAAGCTCTGCAGCGCAAGAGATGACTTGGGTTGAAGGCCGGCGCTCAGCTCCCAGCCCCAGCAGCGGCACGCGCTCGCAGCGCAGCCTCCAACCGCTCCAGCGCGTGCGCCACCGCATCCCGTTCGGCCGCGTCCATTTCGCCGGCCTCGTTCATGGCCCCGATCGCCAACGTCCCATCGGAATCGGAATCGCTCGCGAGCGCCGCCCGTGCCGTGCGCTCCACGTCCTCTCGCAGCTTGCGCAGCTCCAGCAGTCGCCCCCCCAGCCCGGTGTGCTCCGTTGCTGGCAGCTCGACCAGCGCCGCCGCGTATGCGTGCGTCAGCTCCAGCGCCGCCAGGCGCACCCGGCCCGCGTCGAAGTCGAGCCGTGCCCGCAGCGCCAGCTCCTCGCACAGCAGCGCCCGTCCCCGTGCTCCCAGCAGCGCCGCCAACCGCTCCTGCGAGCGCAGCAGCGCTGCACGACGCTGGCTACGTCGCCCGCTCCAGCGCAGCTCGCGTGCGTGCAGCCACCGTCCGTAGGCGACCTGCTCGCCCGCGCCCCAACCAGCCCGCACCACCAGCGCCTGCCCCGGTGCCACCTCGCGCACGTAAGGGTCCGCCGCCGCGATCCGCTGCGCGAACAGCATCCTGTTCAGCGTTCCCGCCGCCGCCTGCGCCTCGCGCTCGGCGTCGAGATCCGCCAGCCATGTGCTTGCCTGGCGCTCAGCACTCACCGGTGTCGCGTCGATCACCGTCGCTCGTGTCACCACCACCGCGCTCGCCTCCGGCTCGGGCTGCGCGCGCGGGCGCCGCCGCGCCGCCAGCGCACCGCTCACCCCGCCACCGCTGCCGCGCGTGCTCGCCGAACCTGCGCGCCGCGCGCCGAGCATGTCCAGCACCACGACCCGCTCCACCTCGCCCCCGGCGCTGCTGCGCACCACATAGCGGCCGTCCGCGATCCCCAGCTCCCACGGAAGCTCCATCTGCACGAACAGGAACAGGCGCTCCGGCACGTTCGCACCGTATCCCTTCGCACCCGCGCCCGCGCGCCCGCGTATGCCCGCGTATCATTCCCGCGTCCACAGTCCTCAACGTGAAGCGAGGAACAGCCCAGTGTCCGACGACGCCAGCGCCAACAAGGGCCTGCGCGAGCGCCTCACCAGCAGCACCGAAGACCGCCTCGGCAAGGCCCTGACCGACCTCTTCGACAACCCCCTTCTCAACGGCGCGCTCGGCCGCGCCGCCGATGCGCGCGAGAAGGCCACCCAAGCCCAGGAGCTTGCGATGGGCGCTCTCAACCTGCCCTCCGCCGCCGACGTCGAACGGCTCACCCGCCGCCTGCGCTCGGTCTCATTGCGTCTCGAGGGCATCGAGGACGGCGTTCACCGCCTCAGTCGCGTCCTGCCAAGTCAGGCGCTCGACGCCCGTCTCGCCGCGATCGAGGAGCAGCTGCGCACCCTGACCCGCACCGTCGCCGACGTGCGCGAGGGGCTTGCCGAGCGCCGCGCTGCGGCGGGCGACGCGGCTCAGACCAGTGCGAGCGACAAAGGCTCGCCGGCGAGCGCCGCCGCCGCCGCCAAACGGCCTACCGCGACCGCTGCCAAACGGTCCCCCGCCAAAGCAAAACGCGCCCCAGCAGCCGCCAAACGGACGCCAACCGCGAAACGCACCGCCACCGCGCCGCGCCGCCGCAGCTCCTCCAAACGCGTCGTCTGACCGACGACGCTCCGACCGGCGTACACGCCGGTGCTCACCACACTGCGATCGGACGCGGATGGCGGTGCTTGCGCATCCTGCGGTCCTTCGTGACCAGTCGCCACCCCCGCTCGACCGCCGTCGCGTAAATCAGCCTGTCCGCCGGGTCGCCCGGGAAGGACGCTGGCAGCGAGACGGCCGTCGCCGCGACCTCGGGTGTCAGCGCCACCGTGCGCAGCCCGCGCGTCAACTGTGCAAGCCAGGAGCCCAGCGGGATCGTCACCGCGATCCGTTCGTGCTTCGCCAGCCACGCCAGCTCCCACCACGAGATCGCCGCCACCGCCAACTCGCTCGCCTCGCTCAGCGCCGCCGCGGCTGCGTCGCTCACGCGCTCCGGTTCGCTCGCCCACCAGTGCACCACGTGCGTGTCGAGCAGCACCGTCGTCACGAGGACGTCTCCCACGCTGCCCCCGTCGTGAACAACTCCTCCTCGTTGCACGCGCTCATGGCAACGCCCGTCAGCTGGCCTTTCAGCGACTGCGCGCCGCGCGCGGGGACCAGACGCGCCACGACATGGCCGTGCTTGGTGATCTGGACTTCCTCGCCCGCGGCTACCTCGTCGAGCAGCGCCAGCAGTTTGGCCTTCGTTTCAGTTGCGGTCATCATAGTGGACATATGACCACTATAGAGGTCACTGCGGAAGGGATGTTCGTTTTGTGGGGAGAGGGGCGTGTCGGCGGGCAGAGACGGGCGTATCGAGGGGGTAAAGGGGCCGATTGGGGGGAGCCGGAGTGGATAGAGGAGCAGAGGCGTGCCGCCTGGCGGCGACAGCCGGCTCGGCGACTGTCGATATCGCTGGCGATATGTGTCCATTGGTATGCGAGACGAGAGAGCTGTTCATATTGCTTGTTCCGACCTCCCCGCGGTATCGGGACACGGGAAACTCACGCCGGAATGCTCACGCGCCCGTCAGCGCCGCCACCGCCACCTCTCCCATCCGCCCCGCCGCGTCGAGCAGCGTCTCGTCATCGATCCGCTCGCGTACCCCGCCGCCGAGCAGGTCTGAGACCACGAGCACGCATCCCACGCCCACACCCAGCTGCGCGCCGAGCGCGAACAGCGTCGCCGCCTCCATCTCGACCGCGACGGCCCCGGCGGCCAGCCATGCCCGTTCGCGTTTGCGGTCGTGGCCAGGTTCGTAGAAGAGGTCGGTGCTCGCCACCGTCGCGCCCGCCGCGGGTTCCGTCGCGTGCCGTGCCGCGGGCTCCATCGTGCGCTGTGCTGTGGGCTTCGTCACGAGCTGTGCCGTGTCCCCCGCGGCGTCCGTCGTTGCGCGCTTCTCCGCTGCGTGCTGTGCGGTTGGCTCTGTCACGAGCTGTGCCGTGTCATCCGCCGTGTCCGCTGCGCGCTCCGTCGCCGCGCGCTCCGCCATGCGCGCGAGCGCTGCCGTCAACTGCTCATCGGCGGCGACGCGCTCGCCGGCGCCCAGCCGACGGCTGGTGCCGTCGTCGGCCAGCGCCTCGCCTGCCACCACCAGCTCGCCCAGCCCCAAACCGCCGTCGAGCGCTCCACATGTACCGACGCGTATCGCCTGCCGCGCGCCCAACATCACCAGCTCCTGCAGCACGATCGCCGCCGACGGTCCCCCCATGCCGGTGCTCTGGATCGTCAGCAGCCCGCCATCCCCGGCCGTTCCCGTGTAGCCCCACAGGCCGCGATGGTGATTGAACATCAGCGGCTTGTCGAGCAGCGATTGCGCCAGCATCAGCGCTCGTCCCGGGTCGCCCGGCAGCAGCACTCGGTCGGCCAGCTCCGCCGTCGGACGCAGGTGGATCGGCTCGTGCTCGCTCACCAAGCCACGACTCTAGACTGCCCGCCATGGGGACCCCGTTTCGCTCGCCCGCCGCATCCCGCGTCGCCGCCGAGCAGGCTTCCAGAGTCGTCCGCCACGAGCCTTGGACGAGTCCTCTGCCGCGCTCCGGCCACCGGTCCCGCTCTGGAAGCTGAGCGAGTGAGCGACACGGCGACCAGCGACAGCAGCGACCGGCCGCAGGACCGCGCCGCGACGCTCACGCTCGCCCAGGTCGCCGCCCGCGCCGGCGTCTCTGCCGCCACCGTCCGGCGCTGGTTGGGGGAGGGGCTGATTCCCCAGCACGACGGTCACTGGACGCCCGCCGCCGCCGCCCAGGTGCGGATCGTGGCGCGCCTGCGCGACCGTGGCTACAGCCTCGAACAGATCCGTGCCGCCAGCGAAAGCGGACGCCTCGCGCTCGGTGACGTCGAGGAGCTGCTTTCCATCCCCGCCGGGCGTCACACGCTGCGCCAGACCGCGCGTGCCACCGGCCTCGCCCCCGAGCTGATCGAGCGCATCATCGTCAACCTCGGCCTCAGCGCGCTCTCCGTCGACGCGATCACCGACGAAGACCTCGAGATCCTCAAGTACGTCGCCGAGGTGCTGAACGCCGGTCTGCCCGAGGAGGCCTTCACGCAGATCGCTCGCGTCTGGGGCCAGGCGATCGCGCAGATCGCCGAAACGGAGGTCCGCCTCTTTCACATGTACGTCCACGAACCGCTCATGCGCGCCGGCGTCCCCGAGCGCCAGCTCGCCGAACAGATGGAGGGCATGACGCGCGAGCTGCTGCCCTTCATCGCTCCGATCATGAACTGGATGCACGGCCGCTTCCTCGCGTACTTCGTCGAGCAGGACGTCATCGGTCACATGGAGGCCGACCTCGGCCCCGGCGCCCCCACGCTCGGGCGCCTGCGCATCGCGATCGCCTTCGCCGACCTCGCCGGCTACACGCGCCTGACCGAGGAGCACGGCGACGAGCACGCCGTCAGCGCCGTCGAGCGCTTCGTCGAGGAGGTCGAGCGCACCCTGCCGATCGACGCCCGCGTGCTCAAGACCCTCGGCGACGAGGTGATGGTCGTCAGCGCCAACCCCGTCGCGCTCACGCGCTGGGCCGTCGGCTTCCAAACCGCCGCTCCCGCCGGCGTGCCGCCGCCCCGCATCGGCATCCACTACGGCGAGGCCATCTACCGCGACGGCGACTACTACGGCCGCGAGGTCAACCAGGCCGCCCGCGTCGTCGCCCGCGCCGCCGGCGGCGAGGTGCTCGTCACCCGCGCCGTCGTGGACCTCGCCGCCGGCGTCGACGGGCTCGCCTTCAAGCTCATCGGCGAGGTCGGCCTCAAGGGCTTCTCCGAGCCCACCGAGCTGTTCCTCGCCTCCGCCCGCGGATGACCGACGGGCACGCAAGCCCCGACGAGCCCGCACCTGCCCAAGCGGTGCCGTGCGGGCGGACGGCGCCGTCCGGTCAGGCGGTGCCGTCCGGGCAGGCGGACCCCACCGAGATCCGCGCGCTGGTCCGTGCCGGCGGCCTGCTCTCCGCACCCGGTGCGCTTGTCGTGATGCTCTCCGGGGGGCGCGACTCCGTCTGCCTGCTCGACCTCGCGGTCGCGCTCTGCACCGCTGCGCAGGTGCGCGTATTGCACGTCAACTACGGGCTGCGCCCGGAGGCCGACGAGGACGAGCGCCACTGTCGGGCGCTGTGCGAGCAGCTGGGCGTGGAGCTGGACGCGGTGCGCGCCCAACCCGCCGAACAGACCGGCAACCTGCAGGCCTGGGCGCGCGACGTGCGCTACCGCGAGGCGAACCGCCTCGCCGGCAGGCTGGGCGCCGACACGCCGATCGCCACCGGCCACACGGCCAGCGACCAGGTTGAGACGATCCTCTACCGCCTTGCCGCCTCCCCGGGCCGCCGCGCTCTGTTGGGCATGGCGCCCCGCGAGGGGCGACTCGTACGCCCGTTGCTCGGTCTCCGACGCGCGCAGACCGCCGCGTACTGCCGCGCCCGCGGGCTCTCTTGGCGTGAGGATGCGAGCAACGACGACGAGCGCTACGCGCGGGCGCGCGTACGCCGCCGGCTCGTGCCCGCGCTGCGCGCCGTGCACCCCGCCGCCGAAGCCAACGTGCTGCGCACCGCCACGCTGCTGCGCGCCGAGGCGCAACTGCTCGACGATCTGATCGACGCCGAGCTGCACGGCGAGGACAGCATCGCGATCGCCCACCTCGAACACCTCGCGCCCGCGCTCCAGCGCCTGATCGTGATCCGTCTCGCCGAGGACGCCGCCGGCACGTTCGTCCCCCAGGCCGGCGTGCGTGTAGCGGAGATCCTGGCGCTCGCGCGCCGCGGCGGGCGTGCCGAACTGCACGTCGGCGGGCTCGTCGGCGCCGTCGTCGAGCGCGGGCGCCTGCGGATGGTCAAGCTGCCGCCGCGGCGCTGAGCGCCTACACTGCCCGCGTGGCCGTCCTGCCCCCCGAGCACGTCCACGATGCCCCCGAGCGCGTCCACGACCCCGACGCGAGCGCCGCCGCGACCGCCGTGGAGCCGGCGCCCAGCCCGGAGGTCGGCGAGGTCTTGGTCAGCGCCGAGGATCTGCGCCGGCGCGTAGCCGTGCTCGCACAGCAAATCTCGCGCGACTACGCCGGTCGCTCGCTGCTGCTGGTCGGCGTGCTCAAGGGCGCCATGTTCTTCCTCTCCGACCTCATGCGTCTCATCGACATCCCCGTCGAGGTCGATTTCATGGCCGTCGCCTCCTACGGTTCGGCCACCGACTCCTCCGGCGTCGTGCGCATCCTCAAGGACCTCGACGTCGCGATCGAGGACCGCGACGTGCTGATCGTCGAGGACATCGTCGACTCGGGCCTCACCCTCCAGTACCTGCTGCGCAACCTCGGCTCGCGCAACCCCCGCACACTCGAGGTCTGCGCGCTGCTCACCAAGCCCGAGCGTCGCAAGGTCGAGCTGCCCACACGCTACGTCGGCTTCGAGATTCCCGACCGCTTCGTCATCGGCTACGGCCTGGACTACGCCGAGCGCCACCGCAACCTGCCGTTCGTCGCGGCGTTGACCAAGCATGGCTGAGCAACGCACCTGCGTGGAAAACCAGCCCCTCCATGGTACGCTGATCGACTGGTGGGCGCTGCTTAAGTCCCACTCGCCACAGCCGAGAACTTCGTCATGAGCCGTTTCTTCAAGAGCGCAGCATTCCCGATTCTGATCGTGGTCGTGCTCGCGTTCTTCGCCGCCAAACTCATCAGTCCCGGCTCGAGCAACGGGCCGGCGCGCAGCTACTCCAAGCTCGTCACCCAGGAAATCCCCCAGCACGAAGTCAAGTCCGTGCTCTTCAAGACCAAGGACAACGTCCTCGAAGTCACGCCCGTGCACGGCTCCAAATACGAAACCGGCTACATCGACCAGTCCGCGCCCGAACTGGAAAAGCAGCTCAAGGCCGCCGGCATCCAGTACAACACCGAAGCCGCCAAGAGCAGCGTCATCCTCTCGCTGCTCACCTACATCCTGCCCTTCCTGATCTTCCTCGGGATCTGGATCTTCCTGCTCAACCAGGTCCAAGGCGGCGGCTCGAAGGTGATGTCGTTCGGCAAGTCCCGCGCCAAGCGGCTCTCTGCGGACTCGCCGAAGATCACCTTCCGCGACGTCGCCGGCGTCGACGAGGCCGTCGAGGAGCTGCACGAGATCAAGGAGTTCCTGGAGAACCCCAAGAAGTTCCAGGCCCTCGGCGCGCGCATCCCCACCGGCGTGCTGCTCTACGGCCCGCCCGGCACCGGCAAGACGCTGCTCGCCCGCGCCGTCGCCGGCGAGGCCGGCGTGCCGTTCTTCTCGATCTCCGGCTCGGACTTCGTCGAGATGTTCGTCGGCGTTGGCGCCTCGCGCGTGCGCGACCTCTTCGAGCAGGCCAAGCAGAACAGCCCCTGCATCATCTTCATGGACGAGATCGACGCCGTCGGGCGCCACCGCGGCGCCGGGCTCGGCGGCGGCCACGACGAGCGCGAGCAGACGCTCAACCAGCTGCTCGTCGAGATGGACGGCTTCGAAGCGAAGGACAACATCATCATGATCGCGGCCACCAACCGGCCCGACATCCTCGATCCCGCGCTGCTGCGACCCGGGCGCTTCGACCGCCAGATCGCCGTCGACCGTCCCGACCGCAAGGGTCGCGCGAAGATCCTCGAAGTACACACCCGCGGCAAGCCGCTCGCCAAGGTCATCGACATCGACGCCCTCGCCGGCCAGACCACCGGCTTCACCGGCGCCGACCTCTCCAACCTCATCAACGAGGCCGCACTGCTCTCAGCGCGCACTGGCAAGCGCGAAATCGGCCAGGAAGAGCTCGAGGAGGGGATCATGCGCGTGATCGCCGGCCCCGAGAAGAAGACGCGCGTGATGAGCGAGAAAGAGCGCCTGATCACCGCCTACCACGAGATGGGCCACGCGATCGTCGGCCACTACCTCGAGCACTCCGACCCCGTGCACAAGATCTCGGTGATCTCCCGTGGGCAGGCGCTCGGCTACACGATCTCGATGCCCCAAGAGGACCGCTTCCTGACCACCCGCGCCGAGCTCAACGACACGATGGCGATGACGCTCGGCGGCCGCGCCGCCGAGGAGATCGTCTTCGACGAGATCACCACCGGCGCCTCCAACGACATCGAGAAGGTCACCGCCACTGCCAAGCAAATGGTGATGCGCTTCGGCATGAGCGAGAAGCTCGGCCCCCGCGTCTTCGGTCACGACCACGGCCAGCCGTTCCTCGGGCGCGAGTTCTCGACCGAGCCCGACTACTCCGACGAGATCGCCCGCGAGATCGACGACGAGGTCCGTCGCATCGTCGAGGTCGCCCACAAGCGCGCCCGCGACATCCTCACCGAACACCGCGACAGCCTCACCACGATCTCGGAAATTCTCGTCAAACGTGAGACGATCGAGAAGGAGGAGTTCGTGGCGCTGCTCGCAGGCAAGAGCGAACACGAAGTCTTCGGCGCCGACGACGGCGGCCACGCGCAGCCCGAGCTGCCCGCCGCGCCGCCCGCTCCGGCTGACCGTCCCGGCCGCGAAGCGCCGCGGCCGCTGCCGCGGCCCGGGCTCGCCGGCGGCACAGCTGACATCCGTGGCGAGGGACCCGAGCGGCCCGAGCTGGCCTGAGGGTCAATGGCGGTCAAGCTCCACCGCTGTTCGACGATGTGGATCAAGGGTCCGCATCCGTGCTGGCAGGTCCAGAAGGCGCTCGATCAGGCCGGGGTTGACTACGAGGTCGTCAAGCACCCCGCCTTTCCCCGTGGCCGTCGCAAGGACTACATCGCGCTCACCGGCCAGCAGTTGTTCCCTGCGATCGAGCTGCAAGACGGTACCGTCATCCGCGAAGAGTCCAAAGACCTCGTTCAGCGGGTGCGGGCCGGCGACCTCGGCACTGTCCCCGGCTCAGCCTGACGCGGCGATCGATTGGCTTGAAGAGCGGCCCGGTGAAGACGCCCTTCTGCGTGATGGGCGTCGTCAACGTCACGCCCGACTCGTTCTCCGACGGCGGCCTGTTCTTCGAGCCCGGCGCTGCCGTCGCGCACGGGCTGCAGCTGGCCGCCGAGGGCGCCGACATCCTCGACGTCGGCGGCGAGTCCACCCGTCCTGGTGCCACGCCCGTGAGCGCTGCCGACGAGCTGCGCCGCGTGCTCCCCGTCATCGAAGAGCTCGCAGCCGGGCTGCAGGGGGCGGCTGCCGTCGAGCGGGGCGCCCCAACGCCCGCCGTCTCCCGCCCGCTGATCTCGATCGACACCGCCAAGGCCTCCGTCGCCCGCGCTGCGCTCGACGCCGGGGCGGGCTTCGTCAACGACGTCACCGCCCTGCGCGGCGATCCCGAGATGGCCGGTGTCCTTGCCGACAGCCGCGCCGAATGCTGTCTGATGCACATGCGCGGCGACCCCCGCACGATGCAGCGCGAACCGCACTACGACAACGTTGTCAACGACGTCAAGGCGTTCCTCGCCGAGCGCCTGCAGTTCGCCGTCGGTGCGGGCATCGCCGAGAATCGCATCGTGCTCGACCCCGGCATCGGCTTCGGCAAGACCGTCGCCCACAACCTCGAGTTGCTCGGCGGCCTGCACGCGCTCGCCACGCTCGGGCGCCCACTGCTCGTGGGAACCTCGCGCAAGAGCTTCCTCGGGCGGATCCTCGCTGAGCTGGACGGTGCCAGCGAGCCCACGCCGCCCGCCGAGCGTCTGCCCGGAACGCTCGCCACCTGCGTGCTCGCCTACGAGCGTGGCGCACGCATATTGCGAGTGCACGAGGTCGCTGCCGTCCGCGCTGCGCTCGCGGTCGCGGCTGCTACGTTGGGCGCGCGATGGACGACGGGCACGAGCTGAACCCCGACGATGACCGCCCCGCCGAGGGGCCCGACGATGACCGCCCCGCCGAGGGGCCCGACGAGGACTCGCTCGACGAGGACGGCGAGCCCGGCAGTGGCATCGACGAGGGCGAGGACGATGACGACGAGGAGCGCGAGGAAGGTATCGAGACCGTCACGATCGAGATCACCGGACTCTCGCTCTACACCCACCACGGCGTCAGCACCGCCGAGCGCGAGGTCGGCCAGCGGCTGATGCTCGACCTGCGCCTGGAGGTCGGCGAGACCGACGCGACCGTCACCGACCGCATCGAGGACACCGTCGACTACGCCGAGGTCTGCCAACTGGTTGCGCTGATTGCCCAGCAGCGCTCGCACAAGACCCTCGAGCGCCTCTGCTCGACGATCGCCGACCGCCTGCTCGCCGACTACGAGCTGGAAGGCGTCTGGGTCAAGGCGACCAAGCCCGAGCCTCCGATCGCGCTGCCCGTCGACGAAGTCTCCGTCGAGGTCTGGCGCGAAGGGGAGGAGTGAGCGCGCCCCGGCTGCTGGCTTGGGTGGGGTGCGTGGCCGCCCGGTCCGACACGTGCTGCGAGCAGTCCGAGGCTGGGTCAACCCCGCATGGTGGACCGGCGGGGTATTTGATTTTCTGGCCCCACTCGTGAACATCAATTTTGATGTGCCAACCCATAGCGCATCAAGTTTGATTTACAACGCCACGCGTCGAAGCGCGATTCCTACGTTGGCCGTGCCCGCGTCTGTCCAGGCCCCCCCGCCTGGGCGGGGCAGGGACGCCCCGCCGGGCGACGCGCGGCCATCGGGTCCTTCACTCGCGGATGATCTCAAAAGATCCTTGACAGTTAGTTAGTACTCACTCATAATCACATGGCATCGGCCTGTTCTGGACGCCTCGGCGTCGCGACGATCGGAGGACCCCACCATGATCGACCGCTTCACAGCCCTCGCCAACGACCGCACGAAGCGCGTACTGATCGCTTCCAGCGTCATCTTCCTGCTCGCCGCCGCCCTCGGTGCCCCCGTCGTGGGCATCCTCAAGAGCGAATCCTCCGACTTCCAAGACCCCCACGCGGCCAACCAGCGTGTCCTGCGCGAGATCGAACACGCCACCGGCCAGTCCGCCTACTACGGCGTCGCCGCTCTCGTGCCCGCCTCGCGCGACGTCCGCGCGGACCCCGCCGCCGCCCGGCCCGCCGCCCGCGTGGCCTCCCTGCTCGCCGCCCAGCCCGGCTTTCAGCGCGCGCTCTACTACGGCCAGCCCGGTGGGCGGGCGGGACTCAATTCCCACCTGCCAGCGCTCGTCTCGCGCAACGGACGCCTCACCCTCGTGCTCGCCGCCTTCGCCAACCGCGAACATTCCGCGCAGGCCGTCGCCCACGTGCGCTCGCGGCTTGCCTCGCTTGAACCCGCCACCCACGGCGTCCTCCTGGGCGGCGGCGACATCGCCTTCCAGGAACTCAACGAACGCACCTCCTCGGACCTGCGCACCGCCGAGATGTTCGCCTTCCCGATCCTGCTTGCCCTCTCCTTTTGGGTCTTCCGCGGTTTGGTCGCCGCCGCCCTGCCGCTGCTCGTCGGCGGCTTTGCGATCGTCCTCACCTTCCTGCTCCTGCGCGCAGTCGACCAGTTCCTGGGGCTCTCGATCTTCGCCGTCAACCTCGTCACCGGCATGGGGCTCGGCCTCGGCATCGACTACAGCCTGTTCGTCCTCGCCCGCTACCGCGAGGAGCTGGCCGCCGACCGCCAAGAGGGTGGCGCAGCCGGCCGGAGGCCGGCTGGCCAGGCTCCTCTTCAGTCAGAAATGCGCGCCGCTCTCGCCCGCACGCTGCAAACCGCCGGGCGCACCGTCCTCTACAGCTCGCTGACCGTCGCCGGCGCCCTGGCCTCGATGCTCGTGTTCCCGCTGCGCTTCCTCTACTCGATGGGCATCGGCGGCGCGCTCGTCGCACTCAGTGCCGGCGCCACCGCGCTGATCGTGCTGCCCGCCGTCCTGCTCGCGCTCGGGCCCCGCATCGACGCGCTCGCACCCGCCTGGTTGCAGCGCTCGCGTGCGCGCAGCGCCCGCACCGAGGACAACGGCTTCTGGTCGCGCCTGGCCCGCACCGTCATGCGCCGTCCCGGCCTGATCGCGCTCTCGACCGGGCTCGTGCTCTTGCTCATAGCCCTGCCCTCCCTGCACCTCAGCCTCACGCCCGCCGACGCCCACGTGCTGCCCACCTCCGCTGCGCCCCGCGAGGTCGCCGAAACGATCACCCGCGACTTCGCCCTCGACGGTTCCGAGGCGATCACCGTCGTAGCCCACGCGTCTCCGCCGACTACTGCCTACGCCACCCCGCAGCGCGCACCGTCGCGCGGCGTATCCCCCGGCGGTGCCGCAGGCGGCGGTGGGTCGGCATCTGTCGCCTTTGCGCGCACCGCGTCCGCGGGCTTGCCCCCGATCGTCGCCACGCTCGCGCTGCGCGCCCAGCAGATCGCTGGCGCACAGGCGACCGCCTCGCCGCCGCGCTACCTGGGGCGCGGCCTCTGGGAGCTTGAACTTTTGCCCCGTGGCACCGACGGCTCGGCCGCCAACCAGCGCCTCGTGCACCGCCTGCGCACCCTGTTCGCCACCGCCTCGTTCGCCTCCGCGCGGCCGCTTGTCGGCGGCCCCACTGCCTGGTTCGTCGATCAGAAGGCCGCGATCGCCGCCCACGCCCCCCTCGCGCTTGCGATCTTGGCCGTGGTCACTGGCGGCGTGCTCTTCCTGATGACCGGCTCGCTGGTCCTGCCGCTGCTCGCCCTGCTCATGAACCTCCTGACCGTCGCCGTCGGCGCCGGCCTGCTCGTGCTCGTCTTCCAGGACGGCCACCTCTCCTCGCTGCTGGGCTTCACCCCGATCGGCGGTCTGGAGGAGTCCAACCTCGTACTGCTCTTCATCGTCGCCTTCGCCCTCTCGACCGACTACGGCGTCTTTCTCTTCGCTCGCATCAAGGAGTCCCACGACGATGGCCTCGCGACCCGCGCGGCCGTCACGCGCGGCCTGGAGCGCACCGGGCGCCTGATCACCGCCGCCGCCCTGCTCTTCTGCGTCGCGATTGGCGCCTTCATGACCTCCCACGTGTTCTTCGTCAAGCAGCTCGGCTTCGGCGCCGCCCTCGCCGTCGCGATCGACGCGACGATCGTCCGCGCCCTACTCGTGCCCGCGCTGATCGGCCTCGTCGGCCCGCGCACCTGGTGGGCGCCGCGGCCGCTGCGTCGTCTGCACGCGCGCGTCGGGTTGGGCGAGGGGCCGCCGGCGGCAGCGGTGCCCGAGCCGGGAACTTGACTCGCGCATCGCACCCGTACCGGGAGACCTGACTCGCGCATCGCATCTGCAATCGGGTGGCTCGCAGCGCCCTGGTGCCGGCTTCTCGTGTGCATAGTGTCCGTTGGGGTGCGATTCGCGCCCGCGTACGTGCGCGCGCCCGAATAGCGCGCGGCGCATATGCGCGCGTCGGGCCGCGTGGTGCGCTTGGGTGGAAGGCCGGCGTGCGACGTGCGGCAATTGGGGTGTGGGGGTGTTTTGTTTTGAGATGCGATTCGCGTGTGTGCACGTGCGCGCGCGCACGTGCGTGCGCGCGAATCTGCTGCGCTGCGCAACAAGTTGCCGGCAGACAGCCTGTGCGAGGCCCGCCGGGGCGCACGACACGCGTTAGCGTTCGTCGCGATGCCCCCCCGCACCGGTTACCTCGGTCTCGGCGCCAACGTCGGCGAGCGCCGCGCGCAGCTGCAGGCCGCCGCAGACGCCCTGCCGGGCATCGACGTCGAGGTGCTGGCGTCTTCGTCGGTCTATGACACCGACCCCGTCGGCGAGGTCCTCGACCAGCCGTCCTTCCTGAACGCCTGTCTGCGCGTGCGCACCGCGCTGGAGCCGCTGCGGCTGCTCGACGCCGTCAAGGGCCTCGAGCGCGACCTCGGGCGCGCCCCCGGCGGCCCCCGCCACGGACCGCGCGCGATCGACATCGACATCCTGCTGCTCGGCGACGCCGAGCTGCGCGACCCGCGCATGGTGCTGCCCCACGCGCAGGTGCTCACGCGCCGCTTCGTGCTGATCCCGCTGCTCGAGCTGGACTTCGCGCTGTGCACGCCGGGCGGCGACGCGCTCGCCGACGCGCTCGCCGCGCTGCCTCCCTGGGAGGGCGTGCGCTGGGCTGGGCCGCCGCTGGCGCGGCCCGCCGCGGCGAGCGCGGGCTGAGCGGCCCGCGACTCGCCGGGCTCAGACCGCGACCGGCGCCGGCAGCCACTCCGCGGGCAGCGTCCCCGCGGGAATCTCGCCGACCATCGCCGGGAAGTAGCGCGTCAGCGTCGCCGCCGGGCGTCCCTCGATCAGGGGGCGCACGTCGGCCACCGTCTCCAGCAGGCGGATCGTCGAGCCGATCTGCAGGTCAGCGGCGTTCGGCTGCTCGCCACCGAGCAGCCCCTCGGCGATCCACGCATCGATCTTGTCCAGGTAGCCCGGCAGCGCGACGAGGTCGGCCTTCGCGGAGTCGTCGCGCGCGTGGTTCTTGAGCGCCATCAGCCGCGCCGTCAGCGGCATCGCCGGGCGCAGCACCGAACGCGGCAGCGGCAGCTGTGCGTCGCCCGCATAGCTCTCCATCGTGTCGGGTCGGCGGACGAAGCCCACGTCCAGGATGCGCCGCGGGGTGTCCTGCAGGACCTCGTCGCCCCAGCGCTCGGCGTCGAGCACGCGCGTGCGCTGCTCATCGCCCACCGGAGGCAGCAGCGCCGGCTCGGGCGCCAGCTCGTCCAGCCGCCGCATGATCGCGCGCGAGCCGACGATGCGCTCGCCGCCGATCCGCATTCCCGGGACCGTCGTCCCGCCGTAGCGCAGCGGGCCGACCAGCACCTGCGTCATCGGCAGCAGCACCACGTGCCTGCAGCGCAGGCCCTTCATCTCCAGCGCCACCTCGACCGCCGCGCACGGGTGCGAGGCCGGTAGGACATACAGCTTGATCTCGCTCATCTGCGCGCTCCTCGTCGGTCGCCGTTCCGCCGAGCATATCCGAAGTTCGGCGCACGTTTTCGGACTTTTTGGGGCGGCTCCGCCCTTGCGGGCTCCGCCGTGGGGTGGGGTCGACGCGGGCACCGGGGTCCTCCGAATCGGCGAGCGCGCGCACTCCCGGGACGGGCGCAGCGAACGGGACGGGCGCAGCGAACCCCTTCGGGCCGGCAGGACACCGGGACCCGTCGCGGTGGATGGCGCGCGGGACTTCCCAGGTAGTCTCCCCGTCGATGCTGCTCGCGGTCGACGTCGGCAACACCCAAACCCACTTCGGCACCTTCGACGGCGACAAGTTGCTCGAGCACTGGCGCTTTGCGACCGTCCGCCAGTCCACCTCCGACCAGCTGGGCGCCGCGCTGCGCAACCTGCTCGAGCTGCGGCATGTCTCGATCGAGCAGATCGACGCCTCGATCGTCTCCTCCACGGTCCCCGCGCTCGGCCCCGAATGGTGTGAGATGGCGCAGCGCTACCTGGGCCATGAGATGCTCGTCGTGGGCCCCGGCATCAAGACCGCGATGCCAATCCGCTACGACAACCCGCGCGAGATCGGCCCCGACCGGCTCGTCAACGCAGTCGCCGCGTACGAGCGTCTTGGCGGCCCCTGCATCGTCGTCGACTTCGGCACCGCCATCACCTACGACCCCGTCTCCGCCGAGGGCGAGTACCTCGGCGGGATCATCTCCCCAGGTGTCGAGATCTCGCTGGAGGCCCTTACCGAGCGCGCCGCCGCGCTGCCAAAGGTCGACATCACCGCCGCGCCGCGCGCGCTGATCGGCAAGACCACGATCGACGCGATCCGCTCCGGGATTCTCTACGGCACCGCCGGCCAGGTCGACGCGATCGTCCACCGTCTGCGTGGCGAGCTGGGACCGAGCGCCAAGACGATCGCCACCGGTGGTCTCGCCGCATCGATCGTCCCCCACACGACCACCATCGAAGGCGTCGACGACCTGCTCACGCTGACCGGGCTGCGGCTCATCTACGAGCGCAACGCCTGAGCGCCAACTCACGCGGGCGCCGGTGTGGTGCGCTGCGAGCGGGCGGCGCTCGCGATGCGCGGCGGGGGGGCCGATCCTCGCAGTGTGCGGCGGCCCGCCTTCGCCGCCTGCGCGTGTCGTGGCGGCGACACGCCCATAATGGGGCGATGTCCGACGTGCCGCGCACCCCCAAGCTCACCGATCCCTGGACGCTCGGCTCCCTGCAGGTGCCCAACCGCGTTCTGCTCGCGCCGCTCGCGGGGATCGGCAACTGGTTCGTGCGTCTCCAAGCCAAGCGCCACGGCGCCGGCATGGCCGTCTCGGAGATGGTCTCCAGCCACGCGATCCACTACCGCAACGAGCGCACCCTGCGCGAGCTGCTGCGGATCGACTCCGCCGAGCGCACCGCGGGCGCCGGCGGACCGACCTCGATCCAGCTCTTCGGACAGGACCCCGCGATCATGCGTTCGGCTGCCGCGCACGTCGCGGCCGCCGGGGCCGACGCGATCGACATCAACATGGGCTGCCCCGTGCCGAAGGTCTGCAAGACCGGCTCCGGGGCTGCCCTGCTCGCCGACCCCGACCGCGCCGTCGCGGTCGCCCGGGCCGCACGCGAGGGAGCGCAAGAAGGCGCCGCGGGCGGGCCGGGGATGGGTGGGGTCCGGGTGGAGGGGCGCACGGGTGGGGCGGGTGTGGGTGGGCGCGCCGGCGCGCCATGCGTGGGTGGGCGCATGGACGGTGCGGATGTGGGTGGACGCCCGGGTGAGGCGCGGGAGGGTGGGCGCACGCCTGGGGCGAGGATGGGTGGACACATGGGTGGGGCGGGTGTGGGTGGACACCTGGGTGAGGCGGGGGTGGGTGGAGGGATACCAATCACCGTCAAGCTCCGCTCCGGCCAGCGTCCCGGCGACACGTCGGGCTTCGCGCTTGCGCACCGCCTCGTCGAAGAGGCCGGGGTGGCCGCGATCGGGTTCCATCCCCGCTCGGCCGCCGTGCACCACAAAGGCGTTCCCGACTACGCGCTCGCCGCGCGCCTCGCCGCCTCGCTGCCCGCGCCTGTGATCCTGACCGGCGGGCTGCACGACGCCGCAAGCGCGCGCGCCGCCTTCGCGCAGACCGGTGTCGCCGCCGTGATGCTCGCGCGGGGCGCCCTCGGCAACCCCTGGCTATTCGAGCAGCTGCTCGGCGACCGCGACGACGCCGGGCCGTCCCGCGCCGAGGTCCTAGGCGAGCTGCACTGGACGATCGCGCGCGCGATCGAGCATCTCGGCGAGCAACGCGCGACGCGCTACCTGCGCAAGTTCTACCCCTGGTACATCGCCCGTCTGCACCTCGATCGGACACATGCTGCCGAGCTGCAAGCATCGCTGCACAGCGCCCCCGACCTTGCGCACGTACACGCGCTGCTGGGGGATCTCGCGTCCTGCGCCGCGCCTGCCGTGCTAGCCGCGTGAGTGGCTCCGACGCCGTTCGTGCCCGGCGCTATACTGCTCCGCTCGCCGCCGCCGGCCACTGCGAACATCCTGCTAAAGACGGGTTTTGTTCGTCTCGGCGAGACTTCCCGTCAGTCCGCGAGCGAGGTCGTCGGCGCCCGCTGCAAGCGATACCGAGCAGGACACGAGGACCAGATAAACAGATGCCCAAGGACGTCATCCTCACCCCCGAAGGACTCGAGAAGCTCCGCGACGAGCTGGAGCTGCTCTCTACGGCGCGCCGCCGCGAGGTCGCCGAGCGGATCAAGGAGGCGCGCGAGTTCGGCGACATCTCCGAGAACTCCGAGTACGACGACGCCAAGAACGAGCAGGCGATGCTCGAGAGCCGCATCGCTCAGCTCCAAGACAAGCTGCGCATGGCCACGGTGATCGACTCCAACGAGCTGTCCACCGACGAGGTCCAGATTGGCTCGGTCGTGCACGTCAAGGACGAGAAGACCGGCAAGTCCGTCAAGTACACGATCGTCGGCTCCGCCGAGGCCAACCCCGAGGAGGCCAAGCTCTCCAACGAGTCCCCCGTCGGGCGCGCCCTGCTTGGCCACAAGCGCGGCGAGGTCGTAGCCGTCCAGGTCCCGCGCGGACCGGCACGCAAACTCAAGATCACCAAGATCGACGTCGGGCTCAAATAGGCTTGCGGTCATGAGCCCGACCGACGAGCCCGACGCTCCGCGCGCCGGCGGCGGCGGGGCGGCGCACCACCCCGGGTCTGCGTCTGGGCAGGCCGGTGAGGCTGTGCCTGTGCCAAGTGGGACCCCGTCCCGCGATGACGCGTCTGGCGCGTCCGCCTCTGCCGCGCGGCACGGACTCGACGAGCTGATCGCCGAGCGGCGCGCCAAGGCGCAGCGGCTGCACGACACGGCCGGCGAGGGCGACTTTCCCTATGCCTACCCGGACGTCGAGCCGATCGCCGATGTGCGCGCCGCCTACGAGCACCTTGCGGTCGGCGAGGAGACCGACGACGTACACCGCGTCGCCGGTCGCCTGGCGGGCAAGCGGGGACAGGGTCGCGCGGCGTTCATGGACCTGGTCGACCGCACCGGCAAGATCCAGCTGCACGCGCGGCTGGACGTGCTCGGCAAGGAGTCCTTCGAGCGGCTGCGCTCACTCGACCTCGGCGATCTGGTCGGCGTCGACGGCGCCGTCCTGCGCAGCCGCCACGGCGAGCTGTCGCTGCGGGTCGAGGGCTTCGCCGTGCTCGCCAAGGCCCTGCGTCCCCCGCCCGACAAGCACCACGGCCTCACCGACGTCGAGACCCGCCACCGCCAGCGCGAGCTTGATCTGATCGCCAGCGAGGACGCGCGCCTGCGCTTTCGCGACCGCGCTCGCATCGTCGCCGCCGTTCGCGCCTACCTCGACGGCGAGGGCTTCGTCGAGGTCGAAACTCCCGTGCTGCAGCCGATCTACGGTGGCGCCCTCGCGCGGCCGTTCACCACCCACCACAACGCGCTGGACCGCACCCTCTTCCTGCGCATCGCCACCGAGCTGTACCTCAAGCGCTGCATCGTCGGCGGGCTCGAGCGCGTGTACGAGCTTGGCAAGGACTTCCGCAACGAGGGCATCTCCACCAAGCACAACCCCGAGTTCACGATGGTCGAGTGGTACGAGGCCTACGCCGACTACAACGCCGCCGCCGCACGCCTGGAAGCGCTCGTGCGGGCCGCGGCCGCCGCGGTGGAGGGTGGGGGAGATGCGACGTCCAGCGGTGGCGGGGGCGAGGGGAGCGGGGGCGGGGGCGAGGGGAGCGGGGGTTGTGGGAGCGGGGGGGGTGAGTCTGAATTTCACGCTGCCGTCGCGCGCGCGCGATCGGTGGCGGGCGATTCGAGCGATCCACCCCCCGGGTCGATCGACTTCTGCGCGCCGTGGCGGCGGGTGCGCTTCGTCGAGGCGATCCGTGCTGCGACCGGCGTCGACGTGCTGGCCCATCCCGACGCCGCCGCGCTGCGCGCCGCGATCGCCGCCGCCGGTCTGTCCACGCCGTCGCCCGACGCAAGTTGGCCGCAGCTCGCCGACGAGCTGTTGTCCACGTACGTGGAGCCCACCCTGCACGAGCCCACGTTCGTGCTCGACTACCCCGTCGCGCTCTCGCCCTTCGCGCGCGAGCACCGCTCTGAGCCCGGCCTCACCGAGCGCTGGGAGGCGTTCGTCGGGGGCATGGAGATCGCCAACGCCTTCAGCGAGCTGGTCGACCCCGACGTGCAGCGCGAGCGCTTCGCCGCCCAGCGCCGTCTGGCGGCACAGGGCGACAAGGAGACCCAGCCCCACGACGAGCTGTTCCTCACGGCGCTCGAACACGGGATGCCGCCCACCGCCGGCGTCGGCGTCGGCATCGACCGGCTGGTGATGCTCCTCACAGGCCAGCGCTCGATCCGCGAGGTCGTCCTGTTCCCGGCGATGCGCTGAGGCGAGCCGCGCCGGTATTGCGGCCCTGCGGACGCTGCGGTCGTCAACGACCGGCGTCTGGCGGCAGACGCCCGCGGTCAAGCCGCGGGCCGGCCGCGGTCGACCGCCGTCGGTCGAGTCCCCGTGGCCGACCGGGCCGGGCCTGGCGCTGCGGCGGAACCTGGCGGTCGAAGCTGTGACCGACCTGCGCGTGGCGCTGCGGTCGACTGTCGAGGCTCGCCCGTAGAAGCCCAGCAGGCAAGCCGCATCGCCGCCGCCGGCGCCGACTGCGCAAGGCTCCGGGGGGCCGTTGGTAGACTGTCTGATAGGCGGCGATGAGGCTCCTCGCTCATCTTTCTCGGGGATCGCGACGAAGAGTGGGTAACGGAGCAACTTATCGTCCCCGCTGACCGATACTTACTCGGAGAGAGGCCGACTGAGCACCATGTTCGAGCGATTCACAGAACGGGCCCGACAGGTAGTCGTTCTTGCGCAGGAAGAGGCGCGCACGCTCAAGCACAACTACATCGGCACCGAGCACATCCTGCTCGGCCTCCTGCGCGAGGAGGAGGGGCTTGCGGCGCGCGTGCTGGAGAGCCTCGACATCACCGTCGAGCGCGTCCGCGCGCAGGTCGTGCGCATCGTCGGCTCCGGTGAGGAGGTCACCTCCGGGCAGATCCCGTTCACGCCGCGCGCCAAGAAGGTGCTGGAGCTGGCGCTGCGCGAGGCGCTGAGCCTCGGCCACAACTACATCGGCACCGAGCATATCCTGCTCGGCCTGGTGCGCGAGAACGAGGGCGTCGCCGCCCGCATCCTGCTCGACTTCGACGCCGACTCCGAGAAGATCCGCAACGAGGTCATCCGCATGCTCTCCGGCCCGAGCGGCCGCCGCCAGGGCCAGGGCCAGCCGGGCGCCGGTGCGGGCGCCGGCTCGGGCGGACCCTCCGAAGGCAAGAAGTCCTCCAAGCTGCTCGACCAATTCGGTCGCAACTTGACCAAGCTCGCCGCCGAAGGCAAGCTCGACCCCGTCGTCGGACGTGAGACCGAGATCGAGCGGATCATGCAAATCCTTTCGCGGCGCACCAAGAACAACCCCGTGCTGATCGGCGAGCCCGGCGTCGGCAAGACCGCCGTGGTGGAGGGGCTGGCGCAGCGCATCACCAACGCCGACGTCCCCGAGCTGCTCAAGAACAAGCAGATCTACACGCTCGACCTCGCCGCGCTGGTCGCCGGCTCGAAGTACCGGGGTGAGTTCGAGGAGCGCCTGAAGAAGGTCATGAAGGAGATCACCCAGCGCGGCGACATCATCCTGTTCATCGACGAGCTTCACAACCTCGTCGGCGCCGGCGCCGCCGAGGGCGCGATCGATGCCGCCTCGATCCTCAAGCCGGCCCTCGCGCGCGGCGAGCTGCAGACGATCGGCGCGACCACACTCGACGAGTACCGCAAGTACCTCGAGCGCGACTCCGCGCTGGAGCGCCGCTTCCAGCAGATCCGCGTCGAGGAGCCCTCGATCGACCAGAGCGTCGAGATCCTCAAGGGCCTGCGCGACCGCTACGAGCAGCACCACAAGGTGCAGATCACCGACGAGGCGCTGCGCGCCGCCGCCGAACTGGCCGACCGCTACATCTCCGACCGCTTCCTGCCCGACAAGGCGATCGACCTGATCGACGAGGCCGCCTCGCGGATGCGCATCAAGTCGATGACCTCCCCGCCGGCCAACCGCGAGCTCGAGGAGGAAATCGAGACCACGCGCCGCGAGAAGGAGGCCGCGATCGAGGCCCAGGAGTTCGAGAAGGCCGCCGCGCTGCGCGACAAGGAGCGCAAGCTCACCCACCGCAAGCGCGAGCTGGAGGAGGAGTGGGAAGCAGGCGAGTCCGGCGAGCGCCCCGCGATCGGCGAAGAGGAGATCGCGGAAATCGTCTCGATGTGGACCGGCATCCCCGTCTTCAAGCTGACCGAGGCCGAGACCCAGAAGCTGATGCGCATGGAGGACGAACTGCACAAGCGCGTCATCGGCCAGCACCCCGCGATCGAGGTCATCTCCAAGGCGATCCGCCGCTCGCGCGCCGGCCTGAAGGACCCCAAGCGCCCGACCGGCTCGTTCATCTTCCTCGGCCCCTCCGGCGTCGGCAAGACCGAGCTGGCGCGCACGCTCGCCGAGTTCCTGTTCGGCGACGAGGACGCGATGGTGCGCATCGACATGTCCGAGTACATGGAGAAGCACGCCGTCTCGCGCCTCGTCGGCTCGCCCCCCGGCTACATCGGCTACGACGAGGGCGGCCAGCTCACCGAGGCCGTGCGGCGCAAGCCCTACTGCGTGCTGCTGCTCGACGAGATCGAGAAGGCCCACCCCGACGTCTTCAACATCCTGCTGCAGATCCTCGAGGACGGGCGCCTCACCGACGCCCAGGGCCGCACCGTGGACTTCCGCCACGCGATCGTGATCATGACCTCGAACATCGGCGCCCAGGAGATCGCGCGCAACACGCCGCTCGGCTTCGCGGTCTCCGACGACGAGACCGGGATCACCTACGACGACATGAAGAACCGCATCACCGGCGAGCTGAAGAAGGTCTTCCGGCCCGAGTTCCTGAACCGCATCGACGACGTGATCGTCTTCCACAAGCTGCAAAAGGAGGAAATCCGCCAAATCGTCGAGCTGCTTCTGTTGCGCATCCGCGAGTCGATGGCCGAACGCGAGCTGCAGCTCGAGCTGAGCGACCCCGCCAAGGAACTGCTCGTCGAGAAGGGCTGGGACCCGGCGATGGGCGCGCGGCCGTTGCGGCGTGCGATCCAGCGCTACATCGAGGACCCCCTCGCCGACTTCGTCCTGCGCGAGCAGGTCGTCCCCGGCGCCACCGTCGTCGTGGACCCCGCCAAAGAGGGCGAAGACGGCGAGGTGCGCCTCACCGTCGTCAAGCCCAAGAAGCAAAAGACCCCCGTCGGCGTCGGCGCAGGCGCGCACGAGGCCGACGGCGGGCTGCCCGCCGGTGAGGAGCTTTCCGGGGAGGGCCTGCCCGAGGGCGACGGCGCCGGCGAAGGCGACGACAGCCACCCGGTCGCGCCCGACGACGGGCCCGCCGGCGACGACGACGGCGAGTAGCGACAGACAGCCTCGCCTCGCCGCGGCGAGGTCGCGCCGAGAGGGAGTGTCGACGCTGACGCATGCCCTGTGCGCGGCGCAGTGCCATAACGTCGGCACCTCCGCGTACGCTTGCCGGCATGCCGTCCCGCGCCGCCCCCTCCGTTTACGTCTGCTCGGACTGCGGCTCCCAAACCGCTCAATGGCACGGCCAGTGCGCCGGCTGCAGCGCCTGGAACACGCTCGTCGAGGAGCGCGCCCCGGCGCCCGCCTCCGGCGCGCGCCGCGCCTCCGGCGCCGCTCGCGCCCGGGGTGCGCGAGCCGGCGGCTCGGGCGGCCGCGACGGCGCGCCCCTTCTGCCCCGCCCGCTCGCCGACGTCGGCACCGCCCCCGTGGCGCGCCTCTCCACCGGCATCGGCGAGCTTGACCGAGTGCTCGGCGGCGGGCTCGTGCCCGGCTCGCTCGTGCTGCTCGGCGGTGCGCCCGGCATCGGCAAGTCGACCCTCACCAACACCCTGCTCGGCCACCTCGCCGCCGCGGGCCACCGCACGCTCTACGTCAGCGCCGAGGAGTCCGCCGAGCAAGTCCGTCTGCGGGCCGAGCGGCTTGCTGGCGGCCCCCGCGGCGTCGGTGGCGACGAACACCCCTCCGGTGCCCGCCCCGCGGGCACCAATCCAGCTCTCGCCGTCCCGATCGTCACCGAAACCGAGCTCGAGACCGTGCTCGACGTGCTCGAGGCGCAGCGCCCCGAGGCGTGCGTGATCGACTCCGTGCAGACGCTGCGCTCCGCCGAGCTTGCCAGTGCCCCCGGGTCGGTCGGCCAAGTGCGCGAGGTCGCCGCGCGCATCATGCGGGTCGCCAAGCAGCATCGCATCGCCACGATCCTCGTCGGCCACGTCACCAAGGACGGCGCGCTGGCCGGCCCGCGCGTGCTCGAGCACCTCGTCGACTGCGTCCTACAGTTCGAAGGCGAGCGCGAGCGCCCCTACCGCGAGCTGCGCGCGCTCAAGAACCGCTTCGGCTCGACCAACGAGACCGGCCTCTTCGAGATGCGCGAACACGGCCTCGTCGAGGTGCTCGACGCCTCCGCCCGCTTCGTCGCGCAGGCAACCCGCTCCCCCGGCAGCGTCATGCTCGCCGCGATGGAGGGCTCGCGGCCGCTGCTCGTCGAGGTCCAAGCGCTTGTCGCTCGCTCCGAGCTGGAGCAGCCCCGGCGCGTCGCCTCCGGCATCGACCGCAACCGCCTCGCGCTCGTGCTCGCCATCCTCGGCCGCCACGGCCGCATCGGCCTTGGCGGCGCCGACGTCTTCGTCAACGTCGCCGGCGGCGTGCGCATCGACGAGCCCGGCGTCGACCTCGCCATCGCGCTCGCCGTCGCCTCCGCCGCCCGCGGCGTTTCCCTGCACGGCACGCCGCGCGCCTGCTTCGGCGAGCTCGGGCTCACCGGCGAGCTGCGCTGGGTCGGGCACCCCGAGCGCCGCCTGCACGAGGCCGCCCGTCACGGGCTGGCCGACGTGCTCGCGCCGCCGGACAGCGGTGCCGGGGCCCGCGAGGTGGGCACGCTCAGCGACGCCCTGCGTGCCGTGCTCCCCTGCGCCCCCGCGCGCGAGCGCCGTTCGCCGTCCGAGGGTCGTCCACCTCCCGGGGGTCGTTCCCAGTCCCGGGGGTTGTCCGCCGTTTGAGGGTCGTTCCCGGTCCCGGGGGGTTGTTCGCCGTTTGAGGGTCGTTCCCAGCCCCGAGCTTGTCCACCGTCTGCCGTCTGAGGGTCGTCCACCGCCGAGCGGGTCGCCGGCGCCGCGTAAGGTGGCGCTAAATCGCGGCTAAATGCCGTAAAATCCCCTTGGTGCCAGCACGATCAGGGGAAGATTTCGATACCGAAGCCCGCCCCGAGCCGGCACTTATGAAGGCACTGGAGATGGTCGCGCCCGGAACCGCTCTGCGCGACGGCATGGAGAACATCCTCAACGCCCGCACCGGCGGCCTCATCGTGATCGGTGAGCCCGACGAGATCAGCTTCCTCTTCTCCGGCGGCATCAAGCTCGACATCGACTACACCCCCGCCTTCCTCTATCAGGTCGCGAAGATGGACGGCGCGATCATCCTCAACGCCAACGCCACCAAGATCGCGATGGTCAACGTCCAGCTGATGCCCGACCCTACGATCCTCTCGCACGAGACCGGCACCCGCCACCGCACCGCCGAGCGCGTCTCCAAGCAAACCGACGCCCTGGTCATCGCGATCTCCCAGCGCCGCGAGGTCGTCTCGCTCTACGTCGACGGCACCAAGTGCATCCTGCAGGACATCCCCGTCGTGCTCGCCAAGGCCAACCAAGCCCTGGCGACCCTCGATAAGTACCGCACCCGCCTCGACCAGGTCTCCACCCGCCTTACCGCGCTGGAGTTCGAGGGCGGCGTCACCCTTCACGACGTTCTCACAGTGCTCCAGCGCTCCGAGCTGGTCACGCGCATGGCCGTCGAGATCGAGCGCTACATCGTCGAGCTGGGCACCGAGGGTCGCCTCATCGAGATGCAGCTCGAGGAGACGATGGTCGGCACCGCCGCCGAAAAGGCTGCCCTCGTGCAGGACTACCTGGCCACCTACTCCGACGAAGCGTTCGCCTCCGTGCTCGACCAGCTCGGACGCCTGCCCCACCAGGACCTGCTCGACTTCGGGCGCCTCGCCGAGCTGCTTGGCTACGACCGCAAGCTCAACACCCTCGACTACCCCGTCTCCCCGCGCGGCTACCGCATCCTCGCCCGCATCCCGCGCTTGCCGAAACTCGTCGTCAGCGAGATCGTCAGGGAGTTCGGCGGCCTCGACGAGCTGCTCGCCGCCACCGACCCCGACCTCGAGGCCGTCGAAGGCGTCGGCGAGATTCGCGCCAAGGACATCCGCGAGGGTCTTCGCCGCCTGCAGGAGATCAACCTCGTCGACCGCTACCTGCAGACATGACCCGCGCGCGGCAACCGCTTCACGGGCCCGCTCGCGCACGGCCGCAATGACGTCAAACGCCGGCTCCCTCTGACCGGCCCAAACAAAGGAGGACCATCATTTCCCCCCAAACAATCGAAGCCGACACCCTAGAGGGTCTCGAAACAGTCACCGAGGTCGAGTGCATCGAGTTCGAGCTCGGCGATCACGTGGTCTATCCCCACCACGGCGCCGGCAAGATCCTCAAGAAGGAAGAGATGGAAGTGCTCGGCGAATGTCGCGAGTACCTCACGATCAAGATCCTGCACAACGACATGACCGTCAAGGTTCCCACCGAGAACGCCGGCATAGCCGGGCTGCGGCGCGTGATCGACGAAGAAACCGTCAAGAAGGTGCTCGCCGTCCTGCAGGACGAAGTATCCGACATGCCCAAGAACTGGAACCGCCGCTTCAAGCACAACCGCGACAAGATCAAGACCGGCGACATCTACGAGCTGGCCGAGGTCGTCCGCAACCTCGCCCTGCGCGAGACCGAAAAGGGTCTCTCCACCGGCGAGAAGCAAATGTTCACCCGCGCCAAGAAGATCCTCGCCTCCGAGCTGATGTACGCGCTCGACAAGGACGAGGAAGAGGCCGAGACCTACTTGGACGAGCTGCTCGCCAACTCCGCCTCCAGCAGGCTCGCACTCGCCGAGTAACCGCTTGGCGCTAGCGCTGCTCCTCGCCGCCGGCCGCGGCGAGCGCCTTGGGTCGGGTGGCCCCAAGGCGCTCGTCGCCCTCGGCGGACGGCCGCTTCTACAGCACAGCCTCTCCATTCTCGCCTCGGTCCCGGCGATCGACCGCATCGTCGTAGCTTTGCCGGCTGGCCCGGGGGCGGCTGCGGGGGGTGGGGCGGGAGCTGGGGGTGCGGGTGCGGCTGGGGGTGCGGGTGCGGCTGGGGGTGCGGCTGCGGCTGGGAGTAAGGGCGCGGCTGGGGGTGGGGGTGTGGTGTTCTCGCCCACCGAGCGATTCGCGCCTGCGCACGTGCGCGCGCGCGAGGGTGCGTGTGCGCGCGAGGACGCACGCGGGGGGGAGGGTGCGTGCGGGGACGAGGGCGCGGGCTCAGGAGCGCTTGAGCCCGCGCCCAGCGTCTGCGCTGCTGCTCCCGGCATGCCGTTGCCCCACAGCGTGCCACCGCCCCCCGGCGTCGTCATGCCGGCCCACGCGATCGTCATCGCGGGCGGCGCTGTCCGCTCGGTCTCGGTTCGCCTCGCGCTGGCGGCCGCCGGGGACGGTCCGGGGTCCCAGCTCGTCCTTGTGCACGACGCCGCGCGGCCGCTCGTCAGCCGCGAGCTGATCGAGCGCGTCCTTGCCGCTGTCGAGCCGGTGGTCGCACAGCCGGCCACGCGCGGCCCGGCACCGCGCGACGCCGACCTCCCCGTCGACGCCGCCATCGCGGCCGCGCCCGTCACCGACACGGTCAAGCGCGCCTCCGGGACGGTCTCGTACTCGAAACGCTCGACCGCTCGCAGCTCTGGGCGATTCAAACGCCCCAGGTCTTCCGTCGCGACACGCTCACGCGCGCCCTCGCGGTCCCCGACGACGTGCTCGCGCAGGCGACCGACGACGCCTCGCTGGTCGAGCGCATCGGTGGCCGTGTGCGCATCGTGCCTGCCCCGCGCGAGAACCTCAAGATCACGACCCCCCTCGACCTGCGCCTCGCCGAGCTGCTCCTGGCGCGCGAGCCTGCTTGAATCTCGCCGCACGAGGTCGCGCATCCGGCCGCAGGCCGGTTGGCCGAAAACAGGGACTCGCGTCGAAGGCGCGTGTTACCCGGCTGCGGCGGGGCCCCTCGATCTTTCAATCCGATGCTCACCGACTACCACCTCCATCTGCGCCCCGACGAGCTGGCTGCCACGCCGGCCGATTACTTCACGCCGGCCAACGTCGCCCGCTACCGTGCCGCCGCCGACGAGCGCGGCATCTCCGAGCTGGGGGTCTCCGAGCACATCTACCGCTTCGAGCAGGCCCTCACCGTCTGGCGCCACCCGCTGTGGCTGCAGTTCGCGTGCGACGACCTCCACGCCTACTGCGACTTCGTGCGCTCCCACACCGATCTGCGCCTCGGCATCGAGGCCGACTTCATCCCCGGGGCCGAGGACCGCCTCGCCAACCTGCTCGACGCGCACGACTTCGACTACGTCGTCGGCTCCGTCCACTTCCTGGCCGACGAGTCGCTCGACACCGAGCAGTACGGCATCTGGCGAGCCGGCCGCAGCGCAGAGGACATCTGGCGGCGCTACTTCGACACGCTCGCCGCCGCCGCTCGCTCCGGGCTCTTCGACATCCTCGCCCACCCCGACCTCGTCAAGGTCTGGGGCGCCGACCGCCCCCGCCCCGACGGCGACCTGCGCCGCTACTACGAGCCCGCCGTCGAGGCCCTCGCCGAATCCGGCATCGCCGTGGAGGTCTCCACCGCCGGCCTGCGCAAGCGCGCCCGCGAGATCTACCCCGCGCCCGCATTCCTCGAGATGTGCGTCGACGCCGGCGCATCGTTCGCGCTCTCCAGCGACGCCCACAGCCCGCAGGACGTCGGCGCCGACTACGACGCTGCCCTCGACCTGCTCGAGCGCGCCGGCGTCCACGAGCTTTGCGTCTTCGAGCGCCGCGCCCGCCGCCTCGAGCCGATCGGCGTCGAGGCGCGCTCGCGATGAGCCTCAGCGGCATCGGCTATGACAGCCACCGCCTCGCCCCCGGCCGGCGGCTCATCATCGGCGGCGTCGACATCCCCAGCGACCACGGCCTCGACGGCCACTCCGACGCCGACGTACTCACCCACGCCGTCATCGACGCTCTCCTCGGCGCCGCCGGGCTAGGCGACATCGGCGAGCACTTCCCGCCCACCGACCCCCGCTACCGCGACGCCGACTCGCTCGCCCTGCTCGGCGAAGTCGTCACCCTCGTCCTCGCCGCCGGCCTCGAGATCGACAACGTCGACTGCACGATCGTGCTGGAGACCCCTCGCATCGGGCCCCACCGCGACGCGATCCGCGCCAATCTCGCCCGCGTGCTCGGGCTGCCCCTCCAGCGCGTCAACATCAAGGCGAGCACCGGCGAGGCGGTCGGCTTCGTCGGGCGCGGCGAGGGCGCCGCGGCGCTAGCGATCGCGAGCGTGCGCGAGCGGTAGGGTTCGCACGTTATGCCCCCGCGCGAAATCCGCCTCCACGACACCCGCACCGGCGCCCTCGTACCACTACAGCCGCGCGACCCGGGGTGCGTCGGCGTCTACGCCTGCGGGCCGACCGTCTACAGCCGCATCCACATCGGCAACGCCCGTCCGTTCGTCGTCTTCAGCCTCCTCAAGCGCTTCCTCGAACACGAAGGGCTCAAGACGACCCTCGTGGTCAACGTCACCGACGTCAACGACAAGATCTACGCTGCGGCTGCGGCTGCGGCTGCGGCTGCGGCTGAGGCGGGGGCTGCGGCGACGGGGGCCGCCCGTCCCGACCACGATGACAGCACCGCTGCGACGCGCCCCCCAAGTGGCTCGAGCGCGCAGTTGGCGGCCGACATGACCGCCCGCTATCGCGCCGACACCGACGCACTCGGCCTCGGCCGTCCCGACCACGAGCCGCTGGCGTCGGAGACGATGCAGGCGATCGTTGCCTACATCGAGACGCTGATCGACACCGGCCACGCCTACGCGGGCGGCGGCGACGTCTTCTTCCGGGTGCGCTCGGACCCTGCATACGGCTCCCTCTCGCACCGTCGCCTGGAGGACATGGATCAGGGCGAGGGCGTCGAAGGCTCCGAGCGCAAGGAGGACCCGCTCGACTTCGCGCTCTGGAAGGCCCACAAAAAAGCCGACGAAGACACCTCCTGGGACCCACGCGACTTCGGCGCCGCGGCCGACCAGCCGGATTGGGCGCCCGGGCGGCCCGGCTGGCACATCGAGTGCTCGGCGATGGCCGAGACCCTGCTCGGCGTCGGCTTTGACATCCACGGCGGCGGCTCGGACCTCGTCTTTCCGCATCACGAGAACGAGGCCGCCCAAACCCGCTGCGCGCGCGGCGCCGAGCTGGCACGCATCTGGATGCACAACGGCATGATCCAGCTCACCGGCGCCAAGATGGCCAAGTCCGCCGGCAACATCGCGCTGCTGCACGAGGTGCTGGACAGCTGCGACGCCGCCGACCCGGCGCACGCCGGGCACATCGTAGTCATGTACCTGATCGGCGGCCACTACCGCCAACCTCTGGCGTTCTCAGACGACGAGCTGCACGACGCCGACCGTCGCGTGCACCGGGTCCGCGAGGCGCTGCGGCGTCTGGAGGCCGGACAGGCGAGCCCCGCGGACATGGCGCACCACAAGGAGACCTTCTTCGCGGCGCTCGCCGCCGACTTCAACACGCCGCGCGCGCTGGCCGCGCTGTTCGAGTGGGTGCGCGAGGCCAACCGCCGTGAGGGGCAGAGCGTGGGCGACGGGGACCTGCGCGAGATGCTTGGCGTGCTCGGCATGGGGGACATGCAGCCGCTGGCGGCCGTCGGCGACGTGCGCGGGATCGACCCCGGCGCGGCGGAGCTGCTGGCAGCGCGCGAGCAGGCGCGCCGCGAGCGCGACTTCGCGCGCGCCGATGACCTGCGCGAGCAGATCCGGGCGCGGGGCTGGGAGATCCGCGACGGCGCCGACGGGGCCGAGCTGGTCCCGCTCGCGCGGTGATCCTCTACGGTCGCAACCCGGTGCGCGAGGCGCTTCGCGGGAGGCGCGCGCAGACCGTTCGGGAGGTCTGGGCGACCGCCGGTGCTACGCGGGAGTCGTGGCTGACTGGCGTGAAGGTGCGCACGGTGAGCGCCGCCGAGATCGAGCGCCGCTGCGGCGCCTCCGCGCACCAAGGCATCTGTGCGCATGCCGGCGCCTACCCCTACTCCGACCCGCACGACCTGCTTGCCGGCGACATGCCGCTGCTGGTCGCGCTCGACCAGGTTCAAGACCCCCAGAACCTTGGCTCGATCTGCCGCACCGCCGAGTGCGCCGGGACGAGCGGCGTTGTGATCCCCGAGCGTCGCTCCGTCGAGGTCACACCCGCCGTCTGCAAGGCCTCCGCCGGCGCCGTCGAGCACCTGCCGATTGCGCGCGCACGCAACCTCGCCGACTTCCTGCTCGCCGCTCGCGAGGCGCACTGCTGGATCTACGGTGCATGCGCACCGCCCGACCTGCGCCCGGCACAAGAGGCGTCCGTAGTGTCGCGACGAGCCGGCGACGGCGCGGGGGTGGCCAGCCATGGGAAGGCGTCCGCCGGCGCGCGGACCGGTGCCCCGAACGCAGCCGCGCCGACCGGGGCCGCGGGCGCCGCCGCGCGCATCGTCCCCTACGACCGTCCCGACTACAGCGGCGGGGTGGTGCTCGTGCTCGGCAGCGAGGGCCGTGGCCTGCGTCCGCGCGTGGCCGGCGCGTGCGATCAGCTCATCGCGCTGCCCCTGCACGGGCGTGTCGAGTCGCTTGGCGTCGCCGCCGCCGCCGCCGCGATCCTGTACGAGATCTTGCACAATCGCGCGCGCCCCCTTGACAACGCCTCATAACTGTGCGAACCTCGCGCCGGTAACGCTGAACCTAAGCTTTACCGTATAGGGCGTGGCGTGGCAGTTGGCTGCAACGGCTGGCCAGCCGGCGTCGTCCGCTCGTTATTCATCGTCATTCATATAGCCGTTCACAAATAGCACTGGCGCCAGGGGAGGAGTGCGCCACTGAGCGATCCGGGCTGCTCGCCCGGGAAAGGAAATGCTCGTGGCACGTCTCTCCAGTAACCCTCAAGCTGAGGTCAAGGTAGACGATGGGTTTCTGATCGCCCTCGCCAAACAGGGTGATCGCGCGGCATACGACCGTCTCGTGCGCCGCTACCACGGCTTCGTCCGCCTCAAGGCCTCCTCCTACTTTCTCGCCGGCGGCGACTCCGACGACCTCATCCAGGAGGGCCTTGTCGGCCTCTACAAGGCGATCCGCGACTTCCGCTCCGACCGCGAGTCGAGCTTCCGCAACTTCGCCGAGCTGTGCATCACGCGCCAGATCATCACCGCCGTCAAGACCGCCACGCGCAACAAGCATACCCCCCTCAACCAGTACGTCTCGTTCTCCTCGACGCCCGCCGCTGCCGGCGGCGAAGAAATGCCCACCCTGGATCAGGTCATTCCCGGCCCCGCCGTACACGACCCCGCCAGCCAGGTGATCTCCTCCGAGGAGCTGCGGTCGCTCGTCGGCTGCCTCTCCACCGCGCTCTCCGAGCTGGAGAGCCGCGTGCTCTCCCTCTACCTCGACGGCTTCTCCTACGAGCAGGTCGGCGCGCACCTCGCCTGCGACACCAAGACCGTCGACAACGCCCTGCAGCGCGTCAAGCGCAAGGTCGGCGCCCACCTGCAGGCGCGAGCCGTCACGGTGTAGGGCCCCGGCGGGTGCGCGCGCCGTGAGCGCACGCACCCGCTCGAGGTTCTGTCAGTGGCCGCGATGGCCGTGGTGCGGGCCACCATGCGGGCCGGTGCCCGACGGGCCTTCGCCGCCGGAGTTGCCTGCGTTGCCGCCAGCTCCTTCATTGCCGCCGATCGCGCCTTCGCCACCGGCTTCGGCGGCTTCGTGCTTTTCGGAGTTGCCGGCTGTTTCCTTGCCTTCCGAGCCGCTCGTTTGCAACGAGGTGTTGCCGGGCGCTTCGGGTGCCAGCTGCGCCAGCGGAACGGGCGTCACGTCGATCGTGAACGTCTGGCTCACGACGCTGCCGTTGGCCGGGCCGCCGATGACGCGCACGCGGAACACCAGCGTGCCCGCTGTGTACGGCTGGTAGGGGATCGAGAACTTCGATTCCGCGTTGAGGTACCCGACGTGCACAACGTGGAATTCGCCGCCACCCGGCGCCTGGCGTTCGATGAGGACCATATGGTTCGGCCGGCTCGGCGTCGGGGCGACCGAACCCGAGAACGTCACCGCTTCGCCCTCCTTCACCGTGCCCGGCGAGGCGGTCACGGAGGAGAGCACGTACTTCACGCCCTCGAACAGCACCGCCGAAACCTCGCTCGTGCTTCTGACCTTGTAGTAGGTGCTGTTCACCGGGTTCTGTGCCGGGAACGCGTATTCGCCGTTTTCATTGGTGCTCACCTGCGCCACCGACGAGTAGCCGCGCTGGGCGGGATTGCCGACCGTGTGCTCGTACAGCGTCACCGTCTGGTCCTTGCCGTTTTCGAGCTTGCCCGTGATCGTGACCGGCTGTCCGTATGAGATCGGGTCCGCCGAGGCTGTAACCGTCAGCGCCGGGTTCTCCGCCTGGGAGATCACGTAGTCGCGTTCGTTCGACGGGCTTGCCGCGTTGCGCTCGCCGCTGCGCACCAGCACGCGGATGCTCGCATCGCCGGGCACGAGAAAGTCGTGCATGATCGTGAAGGTCCCGTTTGCCTGCACCCTGCTGGCCCCGATCGCACGCCATTCGCCGTTGCCGTCTGCGTTCTCGCGCTGCAGGACCACGTGCGCTTCGCCGTCGGCCGGTGTGACCGAGCCGGTGAACGTCACGCGGTTGGGCATGCCCGTCAGCAGCTGCGAGCCTTCAGGCGGGCCTTCCATCGAAACCTTTGCGAGAACCTTCAACCCGCGATTCTCGCTTTGCGCCCCGTGTGCACGCACGAAGTAGACGCGATTCGTTTCGACGCCCGTCAACTGGAATGCGTATTCGCCCTGTGCATTCGTCGTCGTGCTCTGCACGGGCGTGAAGCCCGGCGTGCCAGGCACGTGCTGGAAGAGCTTCACCGACTTGCCGGCGACGCTGCGGTGACGCCGGCACACGAGCTGCCCCGTCATCGTCACCTGTTCACCGACCGTTATCTGCCACGGCCGCGGCGCCGTCAGGCTGACGCGGCAGAGGCCATTCGGACTTGGATGCTGAAATGCGAACGCGCCAGAGGCGAGCAGTGTCAGCGACAGCACCGCGACCGCGCAAACGCAGGCAGCTCTTACGAGACGCATGTCAAATTCCTCCTTGATGGAGACTCGTTGAGGGGGTAAGTGGTCGAATCCCAGGCCCGAATCCCGCCGCGGGCCCCAAGCTCCCAGTGCAAAGTTGCGAGCCTGACCCAATCAACCCATTGAGCACCGTGTCGATGCGGTCCGCATCGTTAGCGGCCCGTTAGCGGCCGGGTGGGCCGGGCATCACACACGGCCCTTGGGCCGCCGCCCTGGCGTTTGCGAGCGTGGTGCCGGCTACACGAGGCTGTCGCCGTCTGTGGCGGGTGGTCGTCGTGCTGGGTTGAGGCCGGCGCCATTCGCGCCACGCGGTCGGTGACCGCGTGAGGGCGCCGCTGTTCGCGATGGCCGATGCCCGCGCGTGCCGTACGGCACCGAACTTTTTGCGGGTGCCGCGTGAGCTTTCCCCCGAGGTGGTGTCTCAAAGGGCGTTCCGACACAAGCGAGCCGGCGCAAGCCGTGCGCAGGACCCACTCTCAGAGGTCACCGACGGCGCTCCATCCCTCCGCCGGTGGCTTTGGGCCAGGCGCGCACAAAGGTCTCGGGGCGGCCCATCCTGGCGGGCCGCCCCGGACCGTTTTTCGCCCGCGGACCGTTCTTTCGCCCGGACAGCTCGCTAGCTCTGCGGCGTCTCATCCGTTCGTCCAGGATTGTGAGATTCGTCCGCGGGTAGTGTCTTCATATACCGAGGATGGTTGGTGCCCGGTCGCGGGCCATATGGGCCTGGGAATCCGGGGAGGAGCGGCCACCGACCCGTCATCATGAGTCCAGGAATCTCGATCCGCCTGCTGGCGACCCAATCCGACGAGCGCCTGCTGGCGCTCGTCCGCGATGGTCACGAGCGTGCGTTCGAGACGCTGGTGCATCGCTACCGCCGACCGCTGCTCGGCTACTGCCGGCGCCTGTCGATCCCCGAGGCGCGCATCGAGGACGTGTTGCAGCAGTCGCTGTTGAAGGCCTGGCTCGCATTGCGCGGCGGCGCCGAGGTGCGCGATCTCAAAGCCTGGCTGTACCGCGTCGTGCACAACACCGCGCTCAACGCCGTCCGTGACGCCGCGCACGAGCGCGAGCGCCTTGCCGATCCAACCTTACGGCTCGGTCCCGCCCCGGCCGACCCCGAGCGCGGTCTCGTCATGCGCGAGGCGCTTGCCGAGGTCGCCGCACTGCCGGAGTTGCAACGTGAGGTGATCGTGCGCACCGCCGTCGGCGGCGACAGCCACGAGCAGGTCGCAACCGACCTCGGCATCACCGACGGCGCCGTGCGCGGCCTGCTCTACCGCGCCCGCGTCACGCTGCGCACAGCCGTCACCGCGCTCACCCCGCCGCCGCTGCTCACCTGGCTCGCCGGCCGCGCCGAGCAAAGCAGCGGTCCCGCGCCCGAACGTCTCGGCGAACTCGCCGTCGGCGGGGGTGCGGCCGGGCTCGGAGGGCTGGTCGCCAAGGGCGGCATCGCCGCGCTGACCGCCGGCACGTTGCTCACCGGCGCCGCCGTCGTCCACCTCCAGGCCACTCACAGCCACCGCACATCCCCGCACATCGCCGCCGCGGCGAGCACAGACACAGGTGGCGCCGGCAACGGAGCCGGTGTTGCCGGCGCGGTCACGGCAGACGCGTCTGGGAACGCTTCCGGGGCGGCACGAGTCGGGACTCGAACCCAGTCGGGCCGACGACCGCGTTGGGGTACGTCTGCCGGTGCCGAAGGAGCCGGCGGCGGCTCGCGCAGCGGGCACGGGCTCTCATCCTCGAGTCCCGCCTCCAATGCTGGCGGCGTGACACCCGTCGGGTCCGGTGGCGGTTCCGGGGAGCACACGACCAGCCAACTGGTGCCCTCGCAACACGTCAGCTCCGATACGGGCGGTGGCGGCGGGAGCGAAGCGGGTCAGGGCGGCGCGGGCGGCGGCGGGACAGGTGGCTCGGCTGGGTCGGGATCCGGTGCGAACTCCGGCGCCTCGGGCTCGAGTGAATCGAACTCAGGCACAGGCGGATCATCGAACGAAGGCACCGGCGGCACGGGTGACTCCGGCGGTTCGTCGGGCAGCGGCTCCGGGGGTTCGTCCGGCTCCTCGGGCGGCTCCTCGCAGAGCGAGGACAGCTCCACCGAAGGCAGCGGCTCCGCTGGCAGCGGGGACTCGGGGTCCTCCGGTAGCGGGTCCGGCTCCTCCGGCGATGGCGGCTCCGGGTCGCAGGGCGGGTCAAGCGGGTCGGGGTCTTCCGGCGGCGATTCCGAATCGGGTGGACAGTCCACCGGCATCGTTGGCGCCGTCGTCCACGAAGTGGGCGGCCTCGTCGAACATCTCTTGCACTGAGGGGCATGCCGCCGCGCGTGTGGTGGCGGTAGGCAAGGGGGAGGGCCGCGTAGGAAGGGGGAACGAGGTCCGAGGGGGTGGGGGAGGGGGCGGGGGGCGGGGCCACGGTCTGCCGGGGGCGGGCACCGGCCGCTGCCCTGCGGCGGGTCGTTCCTCCTGGGACTGGTGCTGTGGGCCCCGGCCTCTAGGGCCGCAACCGCACGGGGAGCGTCTTCGGCTGGTTGATGAACGGCGACAGCACCATCGTCGGGTGCGCGTCGATTGCCATCGCCGGAAAGCGCGTCAACGTCTCCTCTAACAGCACGCGCAACTCCAGTCGCGCGAGCGCCGTCCCCAGGCAATAGTGCCGGCCGCCCGCGCCAAACGCCTGATGGTCCGGGTTGCGCCGCACATCGAAGCGGTCGGGATCCTCGTAGCACTCCTCGTCGCGGCCCGAGGACACATACCACATAACGACCTTCTCGCCCTCGCGAATCGTCTGGCCGCCGAGCGCGGTGTCACGCGTCGCCGTGCGCCGGAAGTGCCCGAACGCGGGGAACATGCGCAGCGACTCCTCGACCGCGCTGGGAACCAGCCCGGGGTCCTCCAGCAGCGCGGCACGCTGCTCGGGGTTTTCCATCAGCGCGCGCATCCCGCTGCAGTACGTCGCCTTCGTGCTGTCGTTGCCCGCCGCCATCAGCAGGAAGAAACCCATCACGATCTCGTGCTCCTCCAGGCGCTCCCCATCGACCTCGGCGTGCACCAGCACGCTCGTCAAATCGTCGCCCGGGTGCTCGCGACGCGCGGCGATCAGCTCGCGGCAGTGCTCGAAGATCGCCGGCACGTCCTGCGTCAGCGCGCCCTCGATGCCGCCCGGATTGAGGTCGAGGTCGTTGGCGCCCAGCACCGCGTTCATCAGCCGCGCCCACATCGCGTCGTCCTGCGGCGGGATTCCCATGAAGCTGCCGATCACCCGCGACACCACCGGCTGTGCCACATCGCTCACCAGATCGCACGTCTCGCGCTCCGCCACGCGGTCGAGCGCACCGCAGACAATCTCGCGAATGGCGCCCTCGTGGGCCGCGATGCGCTTCGGCGTGAACCCCGCCTGGAACAGCGCCTTCAAGCGGTCGTGGCGGGGCGGGTCCATGCCGATGAACATCGCCCGCATCAACTCGATCGGAAAGACCTCCGAGGCGAGCGTCACACCGCCCAGTTCCGATGAGTACGTCTGCCAGTCGCGGCTCACCGTCTTGATGTCCTCTGCACGCGTCACCGACCAGTAGCCCGGCTCGCCCGGCAGTTCGGTGATGCGCTCGGTGAAGTGCACCGGGCACTCCTGCCGCATACGCGCAAACAGCGTGTGCGGCGGACCATCCCGCCAGTGCTCCTCCTCGGTCAGCAGCAGGCCGTCGAGGCGGGGCGCGTCGGCGTTCCCGTTGTGGACGTTGCGATCGTGCGAGTGCGCCCCAGGAGCTTGTGTGCTCGTCCCCTGTGCGGGTGGCGCCTCGCTCCCCTTCGCCTCCTGGCCCTTCGCATCCGCCACCGCCATGTTGCCTCCGATCGCCCGTCGTCACGCTGCGCCCGTTGGGCAGCTCTGCGAAGATCATACTGGCTGGCTGGCCAGGATTGTGCTGTTGGGGCTTGGCTCGGACAGGAGCACGCTGTGCCAGAACCGTCCCGGGCCGATGCGGCGCTGCTACGTCGAGCTTTCAGACAACCCTTTCCCTTCACTGCAGACCGACCGCCACCACCAACTGAAGGGCAAGCTCAGGGGGGTTCTGGGAGTAAGAGGTCGACGGCGGCGCACGGGTGCGCTACAAGCGCGGGCCCGGTGATTGCATCGTCGTGCTCGTGATCTACGCCGGGTCGGCTCCTTCAGACACCCACTGACGCCCCAAGAGCTTGGCTCTCGCCTTCGCGTGATCGGTGGGCGTTTGAGCCACTGTCTCGCATGCACGCCTCGGACGAGTCGGAGCACTGAACGGCTTTGATGGGCCGGAACACCGAACGGCCCCGGTGCACGAGACGGTCGCGTTGCGTCGCGCACCATGGGGGAGCGGTGAACCGCTCCCCTCCACCTCCAATTTATACCACGCACGACGCCTTCATGAAGCCTCGGCTCGTGCTGTACAACCGTCGGCCGAGACCAAACCTACAGAGATGGGAGTCGCGAAATGCGTGTGTTGTTCTCGACGTATCCGACGGGAGTGTGGCCATGACCGAGCATGCGGTGGCGATCGCCGGAGGCGGTCCGACGGGGATGATGCTGGCAGCGGAGCTGGCGTTGGCGAAGGTCGACGTCGCGGTCGTCGAGCAGCGTCCGGATCACGTGCTCGTCGGCTCACGGGCCGGCGGTTTTCACTCGCGCACGATCGAGGTGCTCGATCAGCGTGGGGTCGCCGATCGCTTCCTCGCGGAGGGTCAGGTGGCTCAGGCCGCGATGTTCGCGACGACCGTGTTGGACATGAGCGACTTCCCGACGCGTCACCCATATTCGCTCGGGATCTGGCAGAACCAGATCGAGCGGATCATGGCCGCCTGGGTCGCCGAACTGCCGGTGCGGATCTATCACGGGTGTGAGGTGACGGGCTTCGCTCAGGACGACACCGGGGTTGATGTCCGGCTGTCCGACGGCGAGTCGCTGCGGGCGCAGTATCTCGTCGGGTGCGACGGAGGACGCAGCCTGATCCGCAAAGCAGCCGACATCGAGTTCCCGGGGTGGGATCCGACGAGGAGCAGCCTGATCGCCGAGGTCGAAATGGCCGAGGAGCCGGAGCTTGGCGTCCGCCGCGATGAGCGGGGCACCCACGGCATCGGCAGGTTGGAGTACGAGATCCGCGACGGCAAGGTGGTCTACATGGATGGGGGGCCGTTGCGGGTCGTCGTGACCGAGCAGCAGCTCGGGCCCGGCGGCGAGCCCACCCTGCGCGATCTGAGCGAGGCGCTGATCGCGGTGTACGGCACCGACTTCGGGGTCCACGATCCGAGGTGGATCTCCAGGTTCACCGATATGACACGTCAGGCGGCCGCCTACCGCGCGGGACGAGTCCTGCTCGCCGGCGACTCGGCGCACGTGCACTACCCGGCGGGTGGACAGGGCCTCAGCCTCGGTGTGCAGGATGCGGTGAATCTGGGATGGAAGCTGGCCCAGGTGGTCAACGGGACTACCCCCGGGAGCCTCCTGGACACCTATCAGGACGAGCGCCACCCGGTCGCCGCTCGTGCGCTTGCGCACACGATGGCTCAGACCACGCTCCAGCGCCAGGACGAGCGCATGAAGGCCCTGATCGATGTCGTGTCGGAGCTGGCAAGCATGGACGAGCCTCGCAAACGGCTCGCCGGGATCGTCTCCGGGCTGGACATTCACTACGACCTCGGCGAGGGACATCCGCTGCTCGGACGCCGCATGCCCGACCTGGACCTCGCGACCGCCGACGGCCCGATCCGGGTCTTCGAGCTGCTGCACGACGCCAAGCCGGTGCTGCTCAACCTCGGTGAGCCCGGCGACTTCGACATCGCTCCATGGGCCGGCCGGGTCCAGTTGGTCGACGCCGAATACGCCGGCCCGTGGGAGCTTCCGGTACTCGGCACCGTCACCGCTCCCGCCACCGTGTTGATCCGGCCGGACGGATACGTCGCCTGGGTCGGAGACGGCACAAATACCGGATTGCGCGACGCGCTGAGCACCTGGTTTGGACCGCCGATCGTGGCGTAGCGCACCGGCCTGCCCCGAGTCGGGGCCTCAAAACGTCGCGACCCGAACTGCAGGCGACGAGGGGTAGTGCGCAAGAGGCGCTGCAACACCAGGTAAAGAACGCAAAGCACAACGACAAACAGCCACTACCCAGCTGATCTCATTCGAAAATTCAGTTGTGATACGGGAGCCGAGAACGCTTATGAAAGGTGATCGATGGCGAAACCATCTACACGGCGAGCTTGTCGGAGCCGCCCCCGACGGGTGCGTGGCCGGTAAGCGCCGGGCTTGACGCAAGGACGAGCACGCCGAGCACCATCGACGCGAGTCCGAGGATCTCGCCGGCCATATTCAGAGCACCAGTCGCGATGTGCTCGTGAAAGAGCGTCTGGCCTATGAGGATCGCAGCGGGCGGCTCGAGCACGGTGATCGCGGGGAGCGACCATTTCAGATCGCCGGCCTGAAACGCACTCTGGTTGAGCAGCAGGCCGCCGATGCTCACAGCAACCAGCGCATATGGCGACCAGTCGTCAAGTGCGTGCCCGAGTGAGACACCAAGCCGGTGACTTGTTCGCTCGGTGATCGCCGAGGTCACCCCGAAAACGATGCCGGTGGCGCCACCAAGCGAAAGCGACCGGCGCCGTGGCGATCCGTGACTGAAAGCGACCAGCGCCACCACGATCGTTGTCGAGATGGCGGCGAGCAGAATCCAGCCCACAGTCGAGCCCCGTGGATGGCCTGGCCCGGGCTGGGCGGCGACGATGAACAGCGCGACGCTGGCGATGATCTGCGCGTTCGCAAACCATTCGTGTCGCGAGAGTCTGTGATTCTGGGCGAACGCGCTCCCGGCGAGAGCCATGACCAGGCCAGTCACGAAAAGCGGCTGCACGAGTGCGAGTGAGCCTTTACGCAATGCAATGAACTGCATCGCGTAACCAGCCACCCCGGCTGCCATGCCCAGCAGCCAACGCCGTTGCTGTGCAAGCACGACGAGCAAGTTGATCCGCAGCGACCGCTCGGCGGGCTCCTCGCTCGCTGCCTGTTGCTCCAGAACCGAAGAGAGGGCGAAGAAGGCGGCCCCCACGATCGACTCGACGATCACAATCGCCGGTATGTAGGCGCGACCCAGCCGCTCGCGCAGGCCGTCGGCGAAGCGTCCAGGGAGGCCGAGAACGCGCGCTAGTGGTGGCTTCGTTTAGTTCGTGGGTTTATGCCTGGAGTACTTTGCCGGTGTAGGTTCACTTGAATGGTTTGGTGGTTTGGTTGTAGGGTCTTGATGAATGCGAGCATCTGCTCTGCGAGGTTTTGCTCTGAGGTGAAGGGCGCCGTGCTTGAGCAGCTGCTTGTGCGGGATCGAGAAAAGATCTCGACCTGGTTCAGTCATGAAGCGTGGGTCGGTGTGAACTGGAAGCGCCAGCGCGGGTGGCCTTTCAGCCATTTGGTGACCTCTTCGGTGCCCCTGGTCGAAAGGTTGTCGGAGACCGCGACTATCTGCTGGTCCTCGGCAACGGGGATCTCGGCGTCGAGCTGGTTCAAGAAGCGGATCAGGTCGTGACGGTTGCGCGTCTTTGAGGGCATCCCGAGCACGTCGCCTGCTTTGGCTTTAGGCAGGCAAACAGGCACTGCGTGCCGTTGCGCTCGTATTCGTGCTCACGCCGCGGCGGCTTGCCCGCCGCCGCCGGGATGTCGGGCTTGGTCGGTGCCTTTGCCTGGATGCCCGTCTTTTCGTCGATCGAGATGACGAGCACGTTCTCCGGCGGGTCCACGTACAGGCCGCACACAGCCCGCAAACGACTCTCGAACTCGGGGTCGGTGAAGTCGCTCATTACCCAGTAGTCGGTGCGGTGCGGCTTGACGTCAGCGCGCGCGAGGATCGTGTGCGCATGCGAGGAAGACATCCCGACCTCCGCCGCGAACTCGTCATAGGTCCAGCGCTCCCTGCGCTGCCCCTCCGCCGTGGCCGGCGGACGCGTGCACGCCTTGGCAATCAGCCTGGCCCGCTCCTCACAGGAGTAAATCAGCGGTTTCCCCGGCCGCGGCAGATCGCAGAGTCCCGCGATCCCGTCTCGCTCGTAGCGCGCGAACGCCACTTCGCCGCCGTGTTCGTCGCACACCCCAACAACCGGCCGATCCTCTGAGCCGAGTGACCCTCAGCGGCACACAACACGATCTGAGCCCGCTCGACCAGCCGCACCTCCCCAGTCGAGAAGCGCACAATCCGCTCAAGCTCCACTCGATCCTCCTCCGGAACCTCGATCTGCTTCGCTGGCACAGCCATACCGAACCCCCATCATCGCTGAACAACCAGCGACCGGATCAGCACCCACCAAAGAACCCCTACAACAAACCACGAACTAAACGGAGCCACCACTAGCCCGGATCCTGCGTTAACGACCGCGGCCCCGGGGTGAGCGGGGCCGCGGAAACGTCCGGTGGGACCGGGATTCTTGGGGTGTTCAGTCCTGGAATCCCCGGTCTTGGAGGTGCACCTTGAAGGTGATGCGTGATGGACGCCCGGTAACGGTAGGGGTCACGACGGACGGAGCTGGCTTGGTCTCGCATGCGGGCAGCTTCCTGTTGGCGCAGGCGGCTGACGGGCTGGGGTTGACCGGGGCGCTTTCGCGGGGGCTGGCAGGGCTCAAGCAGCGTCAGCGAGGCCACGATTCCGGCCGTGTGATCCGTGATCTGGTGGTGATGCTGGCCGACGGTGGGGAGTGCGTGTCTGACCTGGGCGGCGTGCGTGAGCAGGAGGCGTTGTTCGGCGAGGTGGCCTCCGACTCCACGGCGTATCGGCTGATCGAGAAGATCGCGCGGGAGCCCGGCATGCTGGAGGCGCTGCGCAGAGCGCATGCACGGGCGCGGGAGCACTTCTGGGGGCAGCACGGCGCACCCGAGCACCTGACGATCGACGTGGACGCCACGCTCATCACCGTGCACTCCGAGAAGGAGAAGGCTGCAGGGAATTACAAGGGCGGGTTCGGGTTTCACCCGCTGGCGGCGTATGCCGATGAGACCAGGGAGGCGCTGGGCGGCGTGTTGCGGGCCGGGAACGCGGGCTCCAACACCACCAAGGATCACAAGACGGTCTTGGATCTCGCGCTCTGCCAGATTCCCCGAGAGCACATCGAAGGCATCAAGGTCCTCGTGCGCTGCGACACCGCCGGCGCAACACACGGCCTGGCTGAGCATTGCCGCGAGCACGGTATGCGCTTCTCCGTCGGCTACGAACTGACCGAGCCCGTTCGCGCCGCGATCCTCCAGATTCCCGATGACGCCTGGGTTCCGGCGCTCGCCGGGGACGGCTCACAACGCAAGAACGGCCAGGTGGCTGAGATCACCAGCGGCGTGGAGTTGTCCTCCTGGCCCGAGGGGTCGCGGCTGATCGTCAGGCGCGAGCGCCCGCACCCCGGGGCGCAACTGTCCTTCACCGACCACGACGGGCACCGCTTCCAGGCGATCCTTACCGACCAGCCCAACGAGAACATCGCCGAGATCGAGTGCCGTCACCGCCAGCACGCACACGTCGAGGATCGCATCCGCGACGACAAGGACACCGGCCTCTCGAAGTTCCCATTCAAAGAGTTCGCACTCAACGAGGTGTGGCTCGAGATCGTCATGCTCGCGCACGACCTGATCGTCTGGGCACAAACACTGCTGCTCGAAGGCGAACTCGCCAAGGCAGAGCCCAAGCGCCTGCGCTACACGCTGCTGCACCTCGCCGCCAGGCTCTCCTTTCACGGCCGCAAAGCGAAGCTCCACCTGCCCAGCACATGGCCATGGGCGGCCGAGCTACGCGACGCATTCGGGAAGCTCCAGGCGCTTCCAGCGCCCGCCGCCTGACACCCCAGCAACGACACAACCAAAGAAACCCATGGCGCCACTGCCCGATCAGCGCTGCCCGAAAACACGCCCTCTTACCCCACTCCCTGCCGATATCCCCGCGCAACCCTCGAACCCCACAACCCCACCACCACCTCACAGCAGCCCGCCATGCACGAAGCCAATCCCAACGACACTCACACGCCTACTGCAGGATCCGGGCTAGGCGGAGCGACCACTAGCCCGTGCGCGTGGTGCACGGTGGCAAGCAACGCGAAAGTCACAGCACGAACCCTTAATAGCAGGGCACACCGGCCACAGTGATGTCTAGACAGCGCTTCGGGCGTGCTGGGAACCGGGCGTGACGCCATCGCTCGAGACGAAGCCCGGCTGACCTCTCGACGCCGTAGGGTTGCTGCGTCCAGTCCGTCTGACGCGGGAGCCGGGCGCAGGCGGCGCGCTAGCCCGGATCCTGCGTTAACGACCGCGGCCCCGGGGTGAGCGGGGCCGCGGAAACGTCCGGTGGGACCGGGATTCTTGGGGTGTTCAGTCCTGGAATCCCCGGTCTTGGAGGTGCACCTTGAAGGTGATGCGTGATGGACGCCCGGTAACGGTAGGGGTCACGACGGACGGAGCTGGCTTGGTCTCGCATGCGGGCAGCTTCCTGTTGGCGCAGGCGGCTGACGGGCTGGGGTTGACCGGGGCGCTTTCGCGGGGGCTGGCAGGGCTCAAGCAGCGTCAGCGAGGCCACGATTCCGGCCGTGTGATCCGTGATCTGGTGGTGATGCTGGCCGACGGTGGGGAGTGCGTGTCTGACCTGGGCGGCGTGCGTGAGCAGGAGGCGTTGTTCGGCGAGGTGGCCTCCGACTCCACGGCGTATCGGCTGATCGAGAAGATCGCGCGGGAGCCCGGCATGCTGGAGGCGCTGCGCAGAGCGCATGCACGGGCGCGGGAGCACTTCTGGGGGCAGCACGGCGCACCCGAGCACCTGACGATCGACGTGGACGCCACGCTCATCACCGTGCACTCCGAGAAGGAGAAGGCTGCAGGGAATTACAAGGGCGGGTTCGGGTTTCACCCGCTGGCGGCGTATGCCGATGAGACCAGGGAGGCGCTGGGCGGCGTGTTGCGGGCCGGGAACGCGGGCTCCAACACCACCAAGGATCACAAGACGGTCTTGGATCTCGCGCTCTGCCAGATTCCCCGAGAGCACATCGAAGGCATCAAGGTCCTCGTGCGCTGCGACACCGCCGGCGCAACACACGGCCTGGCTGAGCATTGCCGCGAGCACGGTATGCGCTTCTCCGTCGGCTACGAACTGACCGAGCCCGTTCGCGCCGCGATCCTCCAGATTCCCGATGACGCCTGGGTTCCGGCGCTCGCCGGGGACGGCTCACAACGCAAGAACGGCCAGGTGGCTGAGATCACCAGCGGCGTGGAGTTGTCCTCCTGGCCCGAGGGGTCGCGGCTGATCGTCAGGCGCGAGCGCCCGCACCCCGGGGCGCAACTGTCCTTCACCGACCACGACGGGCACCGCTTCCAGGCGATCCTTACCGACCAGCCCAACGAGAACATCGCCGAGATCGAGTGCCGTCACCGCCAGCACGCACACGTCGAGGATCGCATCCGCGACGACAAGGACACCGGCCTCTCGAAGTTCCCATTCAAAGAGTTCGCACTCAACGAGGTGTGGCTCGAGATCGTCATGCTCGCGCACGACCTGATCGTCTGGGCACAAACACTGCTGCTCGAAGGCGAACTCGCCAAGGCAGAGCCCAAGCGCCTGCGCTACACGCTGCTGCACCTCGCCGCCAGGCTCTCCTTTCACGGCCGCAAAGCGAAGCTCCACCTGCCCAGCACATGGCCATGGGCGGCCGAGCTACGCGACGCATTCGGGAAGCTCCAGGCGCTTCCAGCGCCCGCCGCCTGACACCCCAGCAACGACACAACCAAAGAAACCCATGGCGCCACTGCCCGATCAGCGCTGCCCGAAAACACGCCCTCTTACCCCACTCCCTGCCGATATCCCCGCGCAACCCTCGAACCCCACAACCCCACCACCACCTCACAGCAGCCCGCCATGCACGAAGCCAATCCCAACGACACTCACACGCCTACTGCAGGATCCGGGCTAGCGCCGTGTCCGGATCCTTTGACTCTCGTAGTGGCCTTGCGAATGTGCGTCGTAGTGCTCTTTGCAATGTGCGCGCGGCATTTGAGATCGGGGCAGGCGACGATACGATCTAGCTCGGGTCCAACCGGCCGACGTAGCTCAATTGGCAGAGCGCGCGCCTTGTAAGCGCGAGGTTAGGAGTTCGATTCTCCTCGTCGGCTTTTGCAGTAGCGCGACGCGCTCAGCCCGCGGCGGCCATGTGCTCGACGCGCCCGTGCCCGTTGGAGGAGACCGTGCCCCGGTAGTCCGGCAGTCGAACCTCCTCGGGTGCGTTCAGCCGCCGCTCGATCTCGCCCAACAGCACCCCGAACAGCAGGTGGCGCCATGTCGACTGGGCGAGCGCCCGCGGGTTGGCAAAGGCCGTTGGCAGCTCGTCGCGCGCCGGGTGCACCCGTTCGGCGAGCGCCACCAGCGGCCACGACGCGAAGTTCTCCGTCAACGCCGCCGCCGGGCCCCGCGCCCACGAGGGCAGCGGCACGCGTGGCGCGACGTTCGCGTACAGCGCCCCGAAGAGCGCGCCGTTCTGCACGTGCAGCGCCCAGCCGGCCACCGGCCACGCCGCCCTGCGCGTCGCCAGCTTGCCCAGCAACTCAACGTCGTCAAGCTCCACCCCGAAGAGTCGCTTGTCGAGCGGCATCTGTGCCGCCCACACGCCCGCCGCCAGCGCACCTGCGAGTGCTCCCCGAATCGTCTTGCCGCGGTCGATGGGCATCGTCTTGCCAACTGTAACGGCCCACGCGTGTGTGGGGTATCCAGAGCATGGATCGAACTCGCCCTCTCGCCGCCGCCGGGCACGCGCCGAGCGGTAGGTGCCCGCCCGCACCGAAGTTGCAGAACGTCGGAACGCGGGACGGTGTTGAGGATGGACCGATCGATGGCGTCGAGCATGGGCCGCCCGTCAAAGACGAGCAGTTGCGTGCGGCTGAGCCCGAGACGGGCGAGCGCCTGCCCGAGACGCGCGAGCGCCTGCAGCAGTTGCGCACCCACTCGCGCGAGCACGGCGTCAACCCGCTCGTCTACTGGCCCACCCGCGCCGTGCTGCTGCCCCTCTTCCTCGTCTACCTGCGCCTGCAACGCCACGGCGCTGCGCACCTGCCCCGCTCCGGGCCGCTGCTGCTCGCCGCCAACCACCGCAGCTTTCTCGACCCATTCGTGATCGGCGCCCTCACGCGCCGGCCCGTCTACTACGTCGCCAAGCGCGAGCTGTTCGAGAAACCCCTCCAGGCACGCCTGCTTAGCGCCCTTGGCGCATTCCCGATCGACCGCGGCGCCAGCGACGCCGACGCACTTGCCACCGCGCGCACGCTGCTGTGCCGCGGCGAATGCGTCGTGATCTTCCCCGAGGGCACCCGTACCCGCTCAGGGCCGCTCGGCGCGCCCCGCCGCGGCGTCGGGCGCCTGGCGCTCGAAACCGGTGCGCCGGTCGTGCCCGTCGCCGTCACCGGCACCGAAGCAGTGCGACGCGGCTGGCGCATACGGCCCCGCCGCGTGCGCCTGCGCTGTGGCGCGCCGCTGCGCTTCACGCCCGTCACGTGTCCCTCGCCCGCGCTCGCCGCGGCCGTCACCGAGCGCATCTGGGAGTGCATCAGCCTGCAATGGGCGTGGCTTGGCGGCAGCACGCCCGCGGCGTGGGACGCGCGCGGGGCCGGGCCGAGCAGCGGTGGGCAGGCCAGGGGTGGGCAGACCAGCGGTAGGCAGGCCAGGGGTGGGCAGACCGATACCGCCACGCCCGACGCGGTCGAGTTGGAAACACCGGCCGGGGGTGCGGTGCAGACGCAGCCGCCACCCGTTGCGCGGGAGACGCAGGCCGCCTGAGTCGGGCTCGTCGGGCGTCCGGGGATAGGGTGCAATGAGTGGCCGCGCCAGTCCTTCCCAAGTCCAAGGCGCAACTCGACGCCGAGTTCGCCGAGCTGTACCGCACCCACCTGCGCGACGTCTACAGCTACGCCTACTATCGCGTCGGCAACCATCACGATGCCGAGGACCTCACCGAGCAGACCTTCCTGCAGGCCTACCGTCACTTCGAGCGTGCCCAGCGCGAGTCCGACGGGCGGCCGCTGCGCCCATGGCTGATCCGCATCGCGCACAACCTTGCCGCCAACCTCTACCGCGACCGCTCCCGCCGGCCCGTCTCCCCGATCGACGACTCGACCCCGCTGAGCGCCGCGCACACAACCGAGGAACTGGTCGAGGACCGCGACGAGCTGACGCGGGTGCTCGCCTGCGTGCGCGAGCTGCCCGACGATCGCCGCGAGGCGCTCATCATGCGCTTCGCGCTCGGCATGGACAACCGCGAGATCGCGCGTGCCCTCGGGCGCTCCGACGGGGCCACCAAGGTGCTCATCCACCGTGCCATCAAGCAGCTCGAAGGGCTCGTGGCGAGTGGGTCCGGCGAGGCTACCGGCGGCCGGTCTGCGGGGGGCGATGCGGGCCGGTCTGCGGGGGGCGATGCGGGGCGGTCTGCGGGAGGCGCGAAACGGCCTGCGGGAGGCGAGACGGGACGGTCTGCGAACGGCGATGCGGGGCGGTCTGCGGGGGGCGATGCGAAACGATCTGCGGGAGGCGATGCGGGGCGGTCTGCCGGCGGCGATGCGGGACAGTCGGCGGGGGAGGGGCGGGGAAGCGATGAGTGACGCGGCAACCAACCTCGAGGGCCTGCTGCGCCGCGCGCTGACGCCCGTCGAGCCGCCCGCCGACCTCGCCGCGCGGCTGGAGGACACGCTGACGAGCATCACCGAGCTGGCCGTCGAGGAGCTTGAAGGGTGGGAGCTTTCAGCTATGCGCGACCCCCGCAACTGGGTGCGCCCCGCCGCCGCGGTCGTGGTCGGCACCGGCGCCGGCCTCGCGCTCGTGCTGCTACGGGCGCGACGCCGCACCCACGCAGTCGATCGCTCGGCAGACACCCTCCCGGCGACCCCCGCCCGACGCGGCGACTAGACACGCACAGAACTGTTCTGGTATTTGGTTAAGGTGTCTGGGCTGGCCGGCCAGTCTGGATGTGCCGGCCGTGGCTGTGGGCTCCCTGGCCCATTACTTCGCACCGGTTCGATACCTGGCAATGTCCGATCTCGCTCGCTACAAGCGCTCCGCCCAGGCCGCCTCTGCGATTCTGCGCAAGCTCACCGACGAGGAGCTGGTGCAGCTCGTTCACGAGCGTGACGCGGCCGCCTTTGCGCTCGTCTACGAGCGCCACGCCGACGCCGCCTTTGCGCTTGCCTTCCGCATGTGCGGCAAGCGCACGCTCGCCGAAGACGTCCTGCAGGACGCCTTCCTTTCGCTGTGGCGCAGCCGCGCCCGCTATGACCCGGCGCGCGGCCACGTACGCGCCTGGGTGCTCGGCATCGTCCACAACCGTGCGATCGACGTCCTGCGCCGTGGCCTCGTCCAAGACCGCGGGCGCATCAGCGACGAAGGCATCGCCGAGCAGCTCGAGGCCGCCGAGCACACCGAGCGCGAGGTGAGCCGCCGCGACGAAGCGCGCGAGATCCGCGCCGCCCTCGTCGGGCTGCCCGCCGAGCAAAGCCGCGTGATCGAGCTTGCCTACTACGGCGGCTTCACCCACTCCGAGATCGCGACGATGCTCGACACGCCCGTGGGAACGATCAAGGGACGCATGCGTCTTGGTTTGCAGAAGATGCGCTCCCAACTCAGCTCCGAACAGGTGGGCCAATGAGACAGCGCCCACCGCAACAACCGTCACGACAGGACGCCCGATGAGCGCCGCACCAGGCCAGGAACACGACTGCGAGCGACTGCCCGACGTCGCCGCCTACGTGCTCGGCGCGCTCGACCCTGCCGAAGCCGAGTCGTTCGCCGCGCACCTCGCCACGTGCCCGACCTGCACCGCCGAGCTTGCCCGGCTGCGTCCCGTCGCCGAAGCGCTCGCCCGTGGCGTGCCCGACGCACCTGCGCCCGCCGAGTTGCAGCGCCGGATCATGGCTGCGGTGTACGCCGGGGACCCGCCACCGGCGGTCGGCGCAGGGGAGGACGCCGCTGCGGGCACCGGCGCCGCCACCGACGCCGCCACCGACGTCGTTGCCGGCGCCGACGGCGCTCGCCGACGTGCGCCCGGGCGCCGGTCCTCCCGCCGCCTGATTCCGGCGCTGGCCACCGCGTTTGCGCTTGGGTTGGGACTGTTGATCGGTGCGCTTGCCATCAACACCGGCTCCACCACGACCCGCACCGAAGTGATCCGCGCCACCGTCGCCTTCCCCGGCCACCCCTTCGCCGCCGATCTGCGCAAAGTCGGCGGCCACCTGCAGCTCGTCGTCGAAGGCATGCCCGCACCACCCCGCGGTCGCATCTACGAGATCTGGCTCGAGCACGGCGCCGCCGCGCCACTGCCGACCGACGCCCTGTTCTCGGTCACCAAAGCCGGCGACGGCTCCGTCGGCGTGCCCGGCAACCTGAAGGGCGTCAGCGCCGTGCTCGTCACCGACGAGCCACTTGGCGGCAGCCTCAAACCGACGCGCACACCCGTGATCGTCGCCAAGTTCTGACGCCGCTTCCGTGTCGCGCTCCCGTGCCGCGCCGCGCTGCGGTGCGGATGCCGTGCCTGCGACGGCCGCGGACCAAGCTAGGCTCTTGGCCCCGATGGCCACCTGCTACCGCCACCCCTCCCGCGAGACCGGCGTCTCGTGCTCCTCCTGCGGGCGGCCGATCTGCCCCGAGTGCATGACCACTACGCCGGTCGGGATGCGCTGCCCGGAGTGCTCGCGCCAGCGCACCCGCGTCGTACGCGCCGGCCAGATCGCCGCGGTGCCGCGCGTCACCTATGGCCTGATCGCGATCAACGTGCTCGCGTTCCTCGCCGAGGAGGGCCAGTTCACGGTTTATGGCGCGACCATCCACGGGCCCGTCATCAACGAAGGGGTGCTCTGGCGCTACGGCATCGGCGTCCAGCACCAGTACTGGCGCATCGTCACCAGCGCCTTCCTGCACGAGAACCTGCTGCACATCGGCTTCAACATGTACCTGCTCTACCTGCTCGGCATGATGCTCGAGCCTGCGATCGGCTCGGTCAAGTTCGCCACGATCTACTTCACCTCCCTGTTTGCCGGCTCGTTCGGCGCGCTGTTCGCCACCGCCGACCCCAGCCTCGGCGCCTCCGGTGCGATCTTCGGCCTGATGGGCGCCGCCGCCGTGGAGCTACGTTCGCGCGGTCTCAGCGTCATGCAATCCGGCATCGGCGGCCTCATAGTCCTCAACCTGATCCTCAGCTTCTCGATCGCCAACATCTCCGTCGGCGCCCACATCGGCGGGTTGGCCGGCGGCGCGCTCGCGGGCCTCGCGATCCGCCGCGCCGACGAGCGCCGAATGCCCTGGCTGGGCTACGCCGCCTGCCTGCTGCTCAGCGTCGCCGCCGTCGCCGGCGCGCTTGCCGCCGCGCAGGCGACCGGCTCGGGTTTTGCCTGAGCCCGCCGCCACGCCAGCGCGGGATTGCGGGCTGCCTTCGAACCGGCGCGGGGTGGCGTCGCCCGAACGCTCGTGGCTTGACTCGGGCGTGCGCGGTTTGGGCCGAATGGGTGTGGCTTGGCTCGGATGGGGTGTGGCTTGGCTCGGATCGGGTGTGGCTTGGCTCGGATCGGCGTGGCTCGGCCCGGACCAGCGTGGCTCAGCCTGCGATCGCGCCGCTCAGCTCGACGGGCAGCGCCTGCTCGCCTGAAATCTGCGCATCGCCGGGGCGCAGGATTGCGGCCAACAGCTCCAGGCCGTCCACCAGGCGCGGGCCCGGCCGCGAGAAGTACGCGGACGCGTTGACCGCCACCACCCGCCCCGCGCCGAGCGCCGCCAGGCGGTTGGCGTAGGCCAGCGCCTCCGCGTGCGCGCGCGGCGCGTCGTAGCCGCACGGCATCGCCACCACCACCTGCGGCGCCGCCGCCGCGACCTCCTTCCACGAGCACTCGCGCGACGGTTCCCCGGGCAGGCCCAGCACGTCTTCGCCGCCTGCCCATTCGATCAACTGCGGTGTCCAATGGCCCGCCACGAACACGGGATCGAGCCACTCGAGCGCCGCCACCCGCACGGGACGCCGACCGCGCGCCGCCAGCCTCACCCGGTCGATGCGCGCCGCGGTGCGCGCCACCAGCTCGACGCCCTCCCGGCGGCGACCCGTCGCCTGCGCGAGCGTGCGCGCATCGCCCATCGCCTCGCCCAGCGTGTGCGGGTCGAGCGCGATCACCCGCGGGTGCGACGGCATCCGCTCGGCGAGCGCCGCCACATCCGTATAGGAGACCGCGCACACCGGGCACAGCGCCTGCGTGACGATCAAGTCGGGCTCGAGCGCGATCAGCTCGTCCTCGTCGAGCGCGTAGATCGCCTCGCCCTTCTCGGTGCGCTCGCGCACCGCCGCGTCGATCTGCGCCGCGCTCAGCCCGCCCGGCAGCGCGTCGCGCGTCACCTGTGGCAGCCGGCGCGCCTGCGGCGGGTAGTCGCACTCGTGCGTCACCGCGACAACCTCGTCTTCCAAGCCCAGTGCGAACAGCAGCTCCGTTGCGTGGGGCACGAGGCTCACGATGCGCACACCTCGACTCTAGATGGTGGCCAACCGGGCTCAGGACGGCGAGCCGGACGCTCTGCACTAACCTAGGCCGAGCTGTCCCCCAAGAGCCAAATCGACCGATTGCCCCCAAACCCGTGACCCTGCTCTCCGACGAGGACATCCAGCAACGGCTCGCCACGCTCGCGTGGATCCGCGAGGGAGACACGATCGTGCGCGAGTGGACGCTTGCAGACTTCGCGGCCGCGCTCGACTTCGTCAACCGCGTCGCCGCCGTCGCCGAGGAAGCCAACCATCACCCCGACATCCTGCTGCACGGCTGGAACAAGGTGCGTCTCGCGCTCTCCACGCACTCCGCGAGTGGGCTCACCGCCGCCGACTTCGCGCTCGCCGCGCGCATCGACGCGCTTGGCGCCTGACGCCCCTGCTACGGTTTGGCCGTCGGCCTTCGATGAACGACAACGACGACCAACCTCCACGAAGTAGCAGCGCTCGAGCCGCCCGCGCTCAGGTGTGACCGGCCTGAAGCTGATCATCGCGGCTCTGCTCGTCGCCGTCAACGCGTTCTTCGTGATCGCCGAGTACGCGCTCGTGCGCTCCCGTCGCGCGCGGCTGGAAGTCATGCGCGACGAGCGCCAGCGCGGCGCCGCGCTGGCGCTCGACCAGCTCGACCACATCAACCGCTACATCTCCGCCGTCCAAATCGGCGTCACGATGACCTCGATCGCGATCGGCGCGCTCGGCGCGCCGACGCTCGCCCGCACGCTCGAACACGCCTTTCACGGCACGCTCTCCCACGAGGTCGCCGTCGTGCTCGCCGTCGTGCTCGCCTACGTGATCGTCACCTCCGTGCAGCTCGTCTTCGGCGAGATGGTCCCGAAGTTCTACGCGATCGACCGCTCCGAGAACGTCGCCCGCCGCATCGCCCGGCCCCTGCAGGGCTTCGCCGTCCTCTTCGGCCCGATCATCGACGGCACCACCACCGTCTCCATGCGCCTGCTGCGCGCGCTCGGCGTCGACGTCGGCCGCGACACCGGCGGCGGCTCGCCCGACGAGCTCAAGCGCCTGATCGCCGAGTCCCACGCCGGCGGGCAACTCGACCCCGGCGAGGCCGGCATGCTCACCGGCGTCTTTCACCTCCACGAGCAGGAGGCCCGCCAGGTGATGACCCCGAGCCCCGCGATCGTCACCGTCGACGTCTCAAGGGACGTCGAGACCGCCCTGAAGCTCTGCATCTCCTCCGGGCACACCCGCCTCGTCGTCACCGAAGCCGACGACCGCGACCGCGTGCGCGGGCTCGTGCACGCCAGCGCGCTCGCGCGCACCCTGATGGACGAGGGTCCGCACGCCTCGATCGAGCCCGTCGTCCACGACGCGCCGATCGTGCCCGAGACCAAGCCGCTCGACGACCTGCTCGCCGACCTGCAACGCCAGCGCACCTCCCTGGCGGTCGTGATCGACGAGTACGGCCGCGTCGCCGGGATCGTCACCGTCGAGGACATCATCGAGGAGGTCGTCGGCGAGATCAGCGACGAGACTGACCCCGCCGCCGGCGAGATCCGCCGCCTGCCCGACGGCGACTGGTTCGTCCGCGGCCACGTCGCGGTCACCGACCTCGCCGACTACGGCGTGCACCTGCCAATCGACACCGACGCCTACAACTCCGTCGGCGGCTTCGTCTTCGCCGAGATCGGCCGCCTGCCGCGCCGCGGTGACACGATCACAGCCGGCTCCTACTCGATCCGCGTCGAGTCGGTCCGTGAGAACCGCGTCGAGGCCGTCCGCATTCGCGAGCGCCGCGCGGTGCCTACCCCCGACCCCGAGCGCCGCGCCGCGTCGGGGTCCTGACGCGCGCGCTGCCCGGCGCGACAAGAGAGGGGCAGCCCCTGTGTTGGGGTGAGGAGCGCTCGGGCGGGCGCAGGGCTGGGGGCTCCCGCTTTGTCGTGAGGTCGGCTGAGCCTGGAGGGCCGGGTTACCTGAAGGGGCCCGTATCTGACGGGCTGGCTACGGACGGGGAGCGGCGTGTACCGGCCCCAAACACACGTCCGGCCCGCGGGGGGAGCGGGCCGGAGCGTGTGCACTGGGAGGAGGCGGGTGTGCGTTGCGAACTATGTCGCACACCCCAGTATGCCGCCCAGGATGAAGCCCACCTAAAAGTCAGCTTTGCCTAAGCGAATTCTTGCGGGCCGTCGGCGACCGGCGTGCGAGGGGGATCAGTACGGATGAATGTCAAATCGCCGAGCGCGTTGCACGGGATCGTGCAACAGTTTGTGTTGGGCGTCGGTGACGACGAGCTAAAGCGCAGGCGTTCGGGCTTTGCCTGCCGCGCTGTTTGCCGCTTAGCTTAGACGGCCTTGAAGGTGCGCGCCCACGTGTCGCGCCGGCGCCCTTCTTCGTGGCTGGCCCCGTTGCCTTCTAGTCCCATTTTCCGTTGTTTGTGGCTGTAGTCTCGGCTCGCGTTGGATCTGATTTCCTTTGTGGGTGGGGTTTGTGGTGTGGGTGTTGGCTTTCTAGTTTCTGGGGTGTAGGGCCAACTTTTGGTGTGCTGGGTCTGGGATTGCTCTGGGCTGCCCGTTGCTTTGGGCTGGTTTTGTTCTGTCCGAGGGCGTGGTTGTTGTAGGGCCAACATGTATGTCAAGCGGCACGCGGTGCGCCGGGGCTCGAAGCGCTATGTGTATCTGCGCCTGGTGGAGGCTTATCGGGATGAGCAGGGGCGGGTGCGCCATCGTGTGCTGCGCACGCTGGGACGCGAGGATCAGCTCAAGGCGTCGGGCCAACTGGAGCAGCTGGCTGGCTCCTTCGCGCGGCTGGACCCGCCGCTTGTCGGTGTGCGCCGCGAGGTCGGGCCGCTGCTTCTGGCCTCGCACTTCCTGGGAGAGCTGGGTGTCGCCGGCGCGATCGATGCCGCGTTGCCCCAGCACGGGCGCTCGCAGCTGTCGGTCGGCGAGGCGGTCTGCGTGCTCGTCGCTAGTCGCCTGTGCTCGCCCTCGCCGCTTTACGATGTCGCTGGCTGGGCTTCGGGCGCGGCGGTGCACGAGCTTTTGGGGATCCCCGCGCAGCTTTTGAACGATGCCCGGCTGGGCCGTGCGCTTGAGATCTTCGCCGTCTACGCCGAGCACCTACGCGGCGTTTTGGCCGCCCGTGCGATCGAGCGCTTCGGGGTGGACGCGGGACGTCTGCACGTGGACCTGACGACGGTGCGGGTGACCGGCGCCTATGAGGACGCGGCGCTCGTCTGCAAGGGTTGGGGGGCGGATAGGCGCGTTGAGCGCCAGGTCCGCACGCTGCAGGGGACCAGCCACGATGGGGTGGCGCTCTACCTACGTCCGGACCCGGGTAACAGTGCCGAGCTGACGTTGGTCGGCCAGTCACTGCAGCGGCTACTGGAGTTCTCAAAACCGGGGATGCTGATCGTCTGCAACTCGGTCTGCGGGCAGCCAAAGACGCTGTGTGAGATCGCCCGCGCGGGCCTGGAGTTCATCGTGCCGCTGCGGGCGAACACGGGCTTTAAGGAGCGCTTCCTGGCCGACGTCGGACAGTCGGCGCTGCGGCCGTTGCGCTACGTCGCAGAGCGCGAGCGCAAACTCCCAGCGGCGCTGCGTACCCGCTACCGCGGCGCGCTGCGTGGCTGGGAGTTCACCGACCCAGAGACCGGCGAGCGCCTGCAGTTGCGGGTGGCCTATATCCACTCCTCCGAGGAGACAAGCGAGGTCGCCGCCGCCCGCGAGCGCGCCCTCACAAAAGCCGAAGAGGCACTCGCTCGTGTCAAGCGCGGTCTCGGCGGGCGCTACTACAAAACACGCCGCCAAGTCGAGCGGCGAGTCGGAGCGATCCTGACCGAGAACATCACGGGGCTGATCACCGTCAAAGTCGCTACCAGCAAAGGGAAACCAACCATCAGCTGGCAGCGCGACCAGGACGCCATCACGCAAGCAGCCGCGACCGACGGTATCTACGCGCTCGCCACGAACCTCACCGGGCGCCTCTCACCCGGTCGCGTTCTGCGCCTCTACAAGGACCAGCAAATCGTCGAGCGCCGTCACCGCGACCTCAAGCAAACCCTGAAGGTCCGGCCGATCTTCCTACACAACGACGACCGCATCTACGCGCTCATCAGCATCCTCGGGATCGCGCTGCTGACCTTCGGGCTGATCGAGACACAGACACGCCAAGCCCTCGACCGAGAAGAACGCCAGGAACTCGAGGGGCTGCTGCCCGAGGGCCATTCAGCTAAACCCACCGCACGCAACATCCTCGCCGCCTTCCAAGGCCTCGGGCTCACCTACACCCACAACGGCATCCAACTCGACCGCCTCACCCACACCCAACAGCGCATCCTCGAACTCCTGGAGATCCAGCCACCCTGGCCCAAACAGAGACCACGAGCCATCAGCAACTGCGGAAAATGGGGCTAGTCGGCGATCAGCCGCTGGTAGGCGACCTCGGCGCGTTCCGTGAGTTCGCGCTCGGCGTCGCGTTCGGCGGCATCCGTGGAGACCCGTTGTCCACCATGACGTGTCCGGAGCGGTGGTGCCCCGGCCTGGAGTTCCACGCGGCGCAGCTTGGCGCGCACGCGAGAGGGCCGCGCGAAGGCGTAGTCCTCGCCCTTGATGAGCAGCTGCCAGCAGAGGCAGGCGAGCTTGCGCCGCGCGACGGCGACCGCGCGCGGCGACCTGTGCTCCCTTGCGCGCACGGATGCGCTCACCGAAGGCGTGCAGCGGGCCGGGCTCGCGGACTGCGATCCAGGCGGCCTCGACCAGCACCGAGCGTGCCTGGGTGTTACCTCGCTTCGAGATCCTCCCGTGGCGGGCCGGCTCATCGCCGGACTGGCGCACCTTGGGGTCCAGGCCGAGGGTATGCGACGAGCTGACGCGGCGAGGAGAAGCGAGAGATATCGCCGATCGCGGCCATCAAGGCGGTGGCCACGCCCGCGCCGACACCGGGGATACTCATCAGCCTGCGGGCGTCCTGTGAGCCGGCCGCCCACTCGGCGAGCTTTTGGTCGATCGCGGTGATCTCGCCGTCCAGGAAGTCGATCTGGCGCAGATACCCAGCGACGGTCTCCTGCTCCTCGGTGCCCCAACTTCTGTTCGCCAAGCCACGCGCGCCCTTCCTTGCCGAACAGGCCCGAGACGGGTGGGTGCCCGAGCAGGCAGCGTGAGAGCGTCGCGTGGATCTCGTTCTTGGCGCGGGTACGCTGGCGCACCAATGCCGCGCGCCGCGCGACCCGGCGACCGGAGCGCCGAGGTAGCCGCGTCGGGAACCCACACCGGTTCGAGCATCCCGGCCGCGAGCAGATCCGCGAGCGTGCGCGCGTCGAAGCGGTCTGGCTTCACCCGCGCGTGAGAGAGATCGCCCGCACATCCTGAGCGTTGGCAACCACCACCCGGGCGACATGAGGCTTCAGGATGCGCGCGATCTCCATCGCCGGGCCGGTCGCCTCCATCACCACCTCATCAGTCGCGCACAGACTCCCAGCAAACAACTCAAGCGCACCGCGATCAGTCGCAACACGACCAGCCGAGCGCGTCTTGCCGTCCTCGCGGACAGCGACCTCGCAGAAGCCCTGATGAACATCGAGCGCTACCTGACGCATCTCATACTCCCTTCCGTGATCCTGATTGGACGGTGGAGCAGGCGCGCGGGCAAACGACAACTACGGATTCGCGCTCGCAGCGCAACCGGGCCAGTCGCAGAGGCGACCAAATAGCTGTTCGAACTCTCAGCTCATACTCAGTGCACGGTCTGCCCACTCATCTGCTCCAGAAGACCCCCGTCCCGGTCAGCCGAAGCCACGACCCAGATCGGACGACCCTCTACCCAGCAGTTTCATGCCAGTAGCTGTGAAACCCGCGCCCGCCCTTGCGTCCCAGCGCCCCCTCCGCGATCAGCTCCTCCACCCGCGCCGGGATCTTCTCGCCCAGCGTCTCGCCAATCGCTCGCGCGACGTCCAGGCCCACCAGGTCCAGCAGCGCCAACGGCCCCATCGGATGCCCCGCGCCAAGACGCATGCACGTATCGATCCCCTCCGCCGCCATCCCCGTCTCTTCCTGCAGCCGCACCGCGCTGAACAGGTACGGGAACAGCAGCCTGTTCACCACGAACCCCGGCACGTCCGGCACCTCCACCGGCGTCTTCTCGAACGTCTCGCACAGCGTCCGCGCCCGCTCGCGCGTCTGCGTCGAGGCCTCGCGCGGGAAGATCAGCTCGACCAGCTGCATCTTCGCCACCGGGTTGAACACGTGCAAACCCACGAAGTGCCCCGCAATCCCGCTCGCGTCGGCGAGCGCCTGCACCGACAGCGAGGACGTCGTGCTCGCCAGCACCGCCTCCTCGCCCAGCAGTGCGCTTAGCTCGGCGTGCAGCGCGCTCTTGACCGCCATGTCCTCGACCACCGCCTCGACCACGAACGTCGCGTCCGCCAGCGCGCCGGGCTCGGTCACCACCTGCACGTGCTCCGGATCCACCTCCGCGCGCAAACGCGCCAACGTCTTCTCCACAGTGGCCAGCGCCCGCTCCGCCGAGCTTTGCGAGCGCGCCAGCAGCAGCACCGGCCCATGGTGGGCCGCCGTCGCGGCCAGCCCGCACGCGATCGCGCCCGAGCCGACGATTGCCAACCGCTCGTTCAAGGTCTCCAACGTCCGTTCAACTTCCGTTCTCTTTCAATGTTGTCGCTCCCAGGGGTACGGGGGATCGGTGGACTTTGGGGTCGGTGGCCTTGGTTGACTGACCAGTCAATCTACGTGTCCTACGCGGTAGACTATGCGGTGGAGGCACCCGACATCGCGCCGGTACGAGCGCCGCGCAGGAACGGCGCGCCCTGCCGCTCGAATCTGGGTGCTCCGTTCTCCCAACGCCGCGCTACAGACGGAGGATCCTCTCATGCGAAAGCCGGATGGCCGCGAAGTCGTCATCGTCGAGGCGGTCCGCACCCCGATCGGGCGCGGGCACAAGGAAAAGGGCTACTACAAGGACACCCACCCGAGCGCGCTGCTCGGCAAGGTCTACACCGAGGTCATCGCCCGCGCCGGCATCGACGCCGCCGAGGTCGAGGACGTCGTCGCCGGCTGCGTGCAGCAGTTCGGCGAGCAGGGCTTCAACATCGCCCGCAACGCCTGGCTGCAGGAGGGGCTGCCGATCGAGACACCCGGCACCACCGTCGACCGCCAGTGCGGCTCCGCGCAGCAGGCCGTCAACTTCTCCGCCGCGCTGATCGCCGCCGGCGTGCACGACGCGATGATCGGCGGCGGCGTCGAGCACATGGGCCACCTGCCGTTCGCCGCCGGCATGAAGACCCAGGAGGACTTCGGCTTCGCCTTCACCCCCGAGCTGATGGCGAGGCACAACATCGTCGGCCAGGGCCTCGGCGCCGAGATGATCGCCGACCAGTGGGAGATCCCGCGCTCCGAGCTTGACGAGCTGGCCGTTCGCTCGCACCGCCTCGCCCACCAGGCCACCGAGCAGGGCCGCTTCGAGCGCGAGATCGTGCCGTTCTCCGTCAACGGCGACACGTACGTCACCGACCAGGGCATCCGCCCCGACACCGACCTCGAGACGCTTTCCCAGCTCAAGCCCGCGTTCAAGCCCGACGGCAAGATCACCGCCGGCAACGCCTCGCAAATCTCCGACGGTGCCGCCGCCGTGCTGCTGATGTCCGCCGACAAGGCCGCCGCGCTCGGCCTGCGCCCGCGCGCGCGAATCGTGGACCAGACGACCGTCGGCTGCGACCCCGTCAAAATGCTCGAGGGCCCGATCCCCGCGACCACCAAGATCCTCGCCCGCAACGGCATGCAGATCGACGACATCGACCTGATCGAGATCAACGAGGCGTTCGCGCCCGTCGTCGCCGCGTGGCGGCGCGAGCACAACCCCGACATGGACCGCGTCAACGTCAACGGCGGCGCGATCGCGCTCGGGCATCCGCTCGGCTCCACCGGCGCGCGCCTGATCACCACGCTGCTGCACGAGCTCGAGCGCTCCGACAAGGAGATCGGCTTCGTCACCATGTGCTGCGGCGGGGGGCTCGGCACGGGAACTTTGATCCAGCGCGTCTGAGTCGATAGTCGTTGGAGATGACGCATGCTTGTTGATTGAGTTCCGGGTAGCGCGTGCGCCACCCGGGGCAGGGCCGCATGCGGCACCGTTCGCCCAATTCATAAGCATGTACCGGCCGTACCCCAGGATTACGTCGATGGACTCGTGCCCGTCCAGTTCACCGGCACCGGCGCCAGCGCCAGCAGCGCCGCCCACGTATTCGGGTCCGTTTCGCCGCTCGCCGCAATGCCGTGCGCCGTCTGGAAGGACTCGAGGTTCGCCTTCGTCGTCGCTTCGAAGATCCCCGTCGTCGGCTGGCCCGCGACCGCGCTCGCCAGGTGCTCCTGTAGCCACAGCACCTGATCGCTCCGGTTGCCTTCGTGCAGCAACGGCGACGTCAGCTCCGGCTGGGGTACCGTCAATTCCGTATCGAGCGCCGCCGCCAGCGCACCCCAGCCTGACGAGCCCGTTTCCTGCCAATCCCAAAACGACTCGCCGCCCGCGCCGTATGCGCTGGCCAGCGAACGGAACGCCACCTCTTCGCTTGCGCTCACGCCGCCGTACGTCTGGCCGAGCGGCAGGATCGGGCGGCCGTAGATGAGGTTCTGTTCGAACGTCGTCACGTACACCTGGGCGACACTTGTGCCGATGTCGTGCCAATACATCTGCGGCACGTTGAACTGTGCGCCGTTCGGGCCGAGGAACACCGAGTACGGGAACGACGGGTGGTAGCTCACATAGGGGAACGACGCCAACCCCACCGGGAACGTCGGCCCGATTTTCGCGCGCAACGTTTCGACGTACTTTTGCGCCGCCGCGTAGTGGCCTTCGTACTGCACCTCCGCGTCGATCACCAGACATTCGGCGCCACTGGCAACCGCTTTTGCGCCGAGTTCGGCCTCGCCGGTCGGATTCGTCCCGTACACGTACTGCCACGCGCACACTTTGATCCCCTGCGTGTGCAGTTCCGCTACCAGCCCGCTGCTGAACTGGCTCCAGTAGTTCGTCGAGCCGTCGCTGCTCTTGATGAACAGCGTCGTCACCCCCGCCGCGTGCGCCTGCGCCGCGATCGACGCCACGCTGCCCCCGTCCGACGCGCTCATGTACCACACCCACATCCCCTGTCCCGCGAACGCCGTTCCCGCGGCGCTGCTCGCCACTGCGCTTGTCGGCGCCGGCGCCGGCGGCGGCTTCGGGGCCGGCGGGTGCAGCTTGTACTTCACGACCTGAATCGGCCCGTACTGATTCGAGCTTCGACCGCCGCCGAGCATCACCGCGATCCTCCCCGAGTGCGCGCTCGCCGGCACCGTCACCACCAACCCGAGCTTCGACTCGTGCAGGTGTCCGCTCGGGCCGCTGCGGGCGATGCTCGCCTCCCACGCCCGCGGGAACGTCACCGCCTCCCCGCTCTTCAACCCGCTGCCCTGCAGCAGCAGCGTCCCATGCGTCGACACCTCGTGCTGTTTCGTGCCGCACGCACTCACCGGCACGCACTTCGCGCCCGTGATCCGCACCGCCGCCACCGCCGTCTGCTTGGCAGCCGGCGCACGCCGGCTGGTCTTCGGGGAGGAGCCGCTCGTTGCGTGCGAGCTGCCGCTCGTTGCGTGCGAGCTGCCGCCGGTGTGCGTGCCGCCGCCTGTCGCGTGCCCGCTGCTCCCCGAGTGCGTGCCGCCGCCGCCGCTTGTGCTGGCGCTCCCGCTGCCTGTCGTCCCGCCCGTCACGCCGTGACCGGCTTCCGGCGTGGCCGGCGGAGCCGTTCCCCCTGAGACCGCCGCGTCAGCGGTCGCGCCCGGCGATGCGGGCGCCAGCAGCGCCACCAGGGCCGCCAGCACCACCACAGCCGCTACAGCGGCCGGCAGCCAAAGACGCTTGTTGGCACGAGTGATGCTTTCCATCGCGCGACGACACGACACGGGCCGGGCGGCGGCGCCCGACTCTAACGGGTATGAGCGTCGCAACCGGGCGCTGCCACAGAAGTTGCGCTGCCGGTCGGGCGATCGGTCCAGTGGGTGTCCGCTTGCAGCGTGGCTTGCGGGCCGGGCTCGGGCGGGCCGCTCAGGTCGACCGGGCTGGCGGGTTCAGGCCGGGTTGGCGGCGGGTTCAGTCGGCTGGCCCCGGCTCAAGCTGGGTTGGCCGGCATTCAGGTCGGCTCGGTGGGCGGCTCGGTCAGGCTCCGCTGGCTGCTCAGCCCGACTCTGCCTCCCAGCGAAAGCCCACCTGCGACAGGGCCGGCGCCAACGGGCTCACCGGCAAGCCCCCCCTGGGGTCGGGCAGGTTGTAGCCGCTCGGCGCCACGTCGTTGGGGGCATCCCCGTGAAACAGCGACGCCAGGTACTGGATCTGGCCCCGGCCCACCCCCAGCTCGAACTGCCCGCCGCCGTAGTTGCCGATCCCCCGCTGCGCGCAGTAGTCGAACGCGTCCAGCGTGTTGCGCAAGCCCCCGAACCGCGACGGCTTGACGTTCACCATTCGCGGCGCGTACCTGAGCGCCTGGATGTCGGCCACGTCGTGAATCGGCGCATCCCACGAGAACCGCTCCCTGTGCTCGGCCAGCACCGGCTCGGTCTCCTCCGTCAGCGCCGGGTCCTCGATCCACGCCTGCCCCAGCGCCCGCACGACCCGCTCGTACAGCTCCGGGTCGGCCGGCTGGTCGACGATCGAGCCCGTGTAGTACGCCTTGAAATCCACCGACTCGACCGCCCCCGTCGCCGCGAGCCTCGCGACCAGCTCGTCGTCCCACGAGCTTGTCGGGTCCAGCTTGAAGCGCAGCCCCGGGTAGCGCCACCGGCGCCGGTCGATCGGCTCCATACTCGGCGGCTCCCCGAGACGCAACGACACCACGAAGCGCACCGGCTGCGGTTCGCGCTCCAACACCTCGTACAGACTCGTCCCCGCCTGGCGCAGCGCGAGATCCAGCACCGCCGACTCGTACGCCCACACCCTGTACCGGCGCGACACCTCGCGCTGGGGCGCCCTGGGGAACAGGTCCATCCCCGCGATCCGCTCCGCGAACTCGCCGATCGTCATCCGGCCCCGCGGCAGCTCCCGCTGTGCCTTGCCTGCCTTGAACGCTGCCCGCAGCACTTCGTGGTCGACGCCGTCGTACGTCACGTCCTCGCCGCATCCCTCCTCGCCCGCACCGCGCACGCACAGGACCGTGCTCAGCCGCTCGAACTCGCTCGAAACCCGTGCCTCCAGTTCCTGCAGCGCGTACCCCTCGATCTGCACCGCCAGCCCCGCCAGCCTTTCCCACGTGCTCACCGTGTCTGCTTCGCATCGGGGCCGACCGTCCCCGCTCCAGTTCCCGCGCTCTCGCGCTCCAGCCGCGCCACCAGGTCCTCCAGACGCAGCTCCTCCAGCGCTCCGCCCACCGCCTCCAGCTCGCGCGCGCAGCGCTCGATCAGCTCCTTGCCCTCGCGCACCAGCGTCAGCGTCTCGCTCAAGCTCGCCTCGCCCGAGTCCAGCCGGCGGATGACCTCCTCGATCCGCGCGACCGCCGTCTCGTAGCTGTCCTGCTGCGCGCTCATCGCTCCGCCTCGATCCTCGCGCCCACCGCTCCGTCGGCGAAGCGCAGCCGCACCTCCCGCTGCGCCAGCGCCTGCGTCGCGCTGCCGATCGGCTCGTCCGTCGTCGTCGCCTGCACCAGTGCGTACCCGCGTTCCAGTGTTCGCTGCGGGTCGTGCGCCGCCAGCGCCAACGCCAACTGCTCCAGCTCGCGTGCCCGTCGTCCCCGGCAGTCCGCGACCGTCGCCGCCGCCTTGCGCTCCAGCACCAGCGCCCGCCGCGCCGTGCGCTCGCGCTCGCCCGCCGCCCGCCGCCTGCTCGCCGCCCGCATCTCGCGCACTTGCTGGTGCAGCCGCGCCCGATGGTGCGCCACGTGCTCCGCCGGCGCCCGCGTCAAGCCGGCGAGCGCCCGTGCCCGGCCCAGCACCGCCCGACGGGCGTGTGTCTGCAGGCGTGCGGCCTCGCGCGCCACTTGCTCCCGCGCCTTTCCGCAGTCCACCCCGACCGCCTCCTCCGCCGCGTGCGTCGGCGTCGAGCAGCTGACCGCCGCAACGTCGTCCAGCAGCGTCCGGTCGGTGTGGTGGCCCACCGACGCCACCACCGGCACCGCCAGCAGCGCCACCGTCCGGCACAGAGTCTCATCGCAAAAGCACCACAGGTCTGCCAGCGACCCACCCCCGCGCGCCACGATCACCACATCGACGCCCCCGACCGCCGCGAGATCCTGCAACGCGCGCGTGATCGCCGGCGCCGCGTGCCTGTCCTGCACCGGCGCGAACGCCCACACCAGCCTTCCCGCCCAGCCGCGCCGCGCCAGCGCCGCCAGCACGTCCGCGCGCGCCTTGCCGCCCTCGCCCGTCACCACGCCAATCGTGCGCGGCACCGACTGCCGCGTCAAGCTTCCCTGGCGCTCGAGCAGCCCCTCCATATCCAGCAGCTTGCGCAGCCTGTCGATCCGCGCGAGCAGGTCGCCCTCGCCCGCCACACGCACATCGCTCACCCGGAACGCGAAACTCGGCGACGCACTCGCGCTGCCCGTGTAGTAGTCGCAGCCGCCCGCCGCCACCACCTGAACCCCCTCGCGCACGACCCCCAGCCCGGCCCTAGCCGCCATCGCCTCCCAGTCGGTCCGCCACGCCGCACACGGCAGCGCGCCGCCCGCGTCGCGCAGTTCGAAGTACACGCTCGTCCGCGACACCCGCAGGTTCACCAACTCGCCCACCAGCTGCACCCGCGCGAACGACCGCAGCTTGCGCCGCAGCCCCGCCGCGTACTCGCCCACCGCGAACGGGCCCGCGAGGCCGCTGCCCGGGATGCCCGCCGGCGCGGCGATCGCCGGTGTGGGGCCAGCCCGTGTGGAGTCCGCTGGTGTGGGGGTCGCCGGTGTGGGGTCCGTCGCTGCGGGGGTCGCCGGCAAGAGGGTCTGATGGTTGACCGACATTTGCAATCCCAGCATAGATCGGCGGTAGGATCGAACTTCGCATGCGCCTCCCCTGCGCCATCCTCCCCCTGTCCCGCTCCTGAGCAGGCGTTCACCATGGCCAACCGCAGCAAGCCTCGCCGCCGCTCGCGCAAGCGCCGCCCCGCGGCGGTCGCCTCTACTGCGACCGCCGGGGCGGAGGAGCGTGCAGGCTCGTCGCGCAATCGCGCGACCGCCCCCGCGCCCCGCTCGCGCCGCGCGGCGCGCACCTCGCCGACCGCCCCCCGCTACGGCGAGCGCCCGTCTGCGCCGTGGCATCCGTTGCCGCTCTCCGAGCTGCTGATCGTTGTCGGTGCCGTCGCCGTCGTGCTCGGCATGCGACAGCTGCATATTCAGCAGCCAAGCTTCTCGCACGGCGGCGCCACCCTGCTCGCCGGCCTGCTCGCCGTCGGTCTCGGCTCCTTCGAGGTCGCGCTGCGCGAGCACCGCAGCGGCTACCGCTCGCACACGATCATGCTCGCGATGCTCCCGATCCTCGTGCTCGACTCGCTCGTCGTGCTGCTCGTCACCACGTTCACGACCGCTCCCCGGCTGCTCAGCGTTGGCCTGATCGCGATCGACCTGATCGTCTTCGCCTGCCTCTTCCGCCTCCTGCGCGCCCGCTTTCTCGACGCTCGCCACGCGCGCGTGCTGCGCGAAGGCTGAGCGTCGAAACGCCGCCGCGGAACCGTCGACCTCTACCCCCGTGCGAAGGCCTCCCGCGCCTGGGCGATTTGCTCCGGCGTCTGCATCTCCGCCTGCTCCCACGACCCCCGCGCGCCCGGCACGTCGAGGTCGAGACGCTTGTCGTCGCCGCGAATCACGACCGGGTCGCCGCAGATCTCCGTCAGACGTGAGAACGTCCGCGTGCCAACGTGCTCCTCCAACTCGTGCGGGTCGGGCTGCAGCGGGCCCTCTGCGTCGGAGTCGATATCCGACGTGAACACGATCGAGCGCCGCTCCTCATAGCGCGCGTTGACGATCAAATACAGCTGCTCCAGCACCCACTCCGTCGGGCGCACCACCCGCAGATCCTCGATGTGCAGCAGCTCCACCTCGGCCAGCGCCCTGATCACCTGCTCGGTGCTCTCGCGGCTGCCCTCGTTGAACGTCGCCCGCAGCCTGTTCAGCAGCGCGACGGCGTTGAAGCTCAGCACCGAGTGCCGCGCCTGTGCCGCGCTCGCCGCGACCATGTAGCCGAGCGTCGTCTTGCCCGTCCCCGTGTGCCCCATCAGCCACAACCCCCGGCCCTCCTGCAGGTTGCGCCTGATCTCCGTGCAGAAGCGCCTTACCCTGCGCACCTCCTCCGCGTTCAGGGGATCCCGCGCGAGCTGCGTCAACGGGTGGCGCTCCCACGAGAGGTTCATGTAACGGCGCGGCACCCGCTCGCGCAGCCGCTGGGCCCGCGCGTCGGCTACCCGCTGCGCGCGGCAGGCGCAGTCGCGCGCCGTGTTCGTCTCCTCGTCGACCTCGAAGCCGCTGCCGTCGCACACGCCGAACGGGCAGCGCGGCTGGGCCGGGTCGAGGTCGGGGGAGCGGTGGGGCATCGTGCTCCCCAGTCAAGCAAGCGCGGCGGCGAACCGGGTGGGGGGATGCTGGACGATCCAGGATTTTTCGGGCTGCGCCGCCCCGCCGAGGCGAACTGCCGCAGGTGCCGCCCTACTCTTCGCCCACTACGGCGCGTCCCACGAGCGAGGGCAGCGGGCGCTCGTCCAGCGTGCCGGCCTCGCCGCGCACCTCGCCCTCGAAGCCAAGTCGCTGCAGGCGCGCAATCTCGCGCTCGCCTTCGGTTCGCGCCGGGTGGTCTGCGGGGAGCCCTGCGATCAACCGTGCAATCCGATCGCGCAGCTGCAACGCGAAATGGGGCGTCGACGCGCCCATCAGCTCGCGCACATCCTCCACCGTCACCTCGTGCGCCTGCGCGCGCCGCACGCGCCGCGGATCCTCCGCGTCGCTCATCGTCTTCCCCACCGCCGCGTTGTGCGCGGCGCCGCTCGATATGTCCGCTGTCCGATCATCCTCGTGTAGCCGCTCCACTCGTCGCTTCCGGCGTCGTAGCTGCAGACCCCGGCGTCGTCCCGGTTGTCCCTGTCGTCCCCGTCGTCGTCCCCGTCGCTTCCGAGGCGGCGCGTGGCGCCGTCTCGAGCATCGCGTCCAGTTCGGCCTGCGTCTCCACCGCGATTGCGCTTTCGTCGCCGATCAGCCAGCCGTGATTGTAGAACCCCCGCGCCGGCTCGTATTCCGGGTAGCGCGGCTGGATCTCGCACAGGTATTCCGCCAGCGCCCCCGGCACCGCGCCCGGCCCTTCCAGCAACAGCAACGGACCGAAGTCGCCACTCGCCGACAGCGGCGCCGCCGCCGGCGCGTCCAGCGGACGCGAGCTGTCGGCGAACACGAGACCGTGGCCCGGTTCTTCGACATCCCAGCCAAACGCGCCATCCCCATAACGTGCCACCGCGATCGAGTTCGCGACCGCTTCGCCCCCGGCGGCGGTGTTCCCGGCGGCGGCGCTCCCGGCGGGGGTGTTCCCGGCGGCGGCGCTCCCGGCGGCGGCGCTCCCGCTCGTGCAACCGCCGCCGCGCGCGCCGGCTTCGGCTCCCGTGACCGTTTCGGCGTCGATCCGCCGCACCGTGCCGAAACGCCCCAACTTCGCCAGCACCGCTTCGCTCACTGCCGCCGCTGGCCCCACCGCATAGATCGCCGGTCGGCGCAACTGCTTCAGTACTCGCCGCGTCGCCGGCGGCACCGTCGTCGCGCCGACCGGCAGGATCGGTGCGCCCGTCTCCGCCGCCAAGCCCGCTGCCGGCATCGCCAGCGCCTGCGGTCCATCTGCACCGATCACGATCACGCTGTGCGGCCTGCTGTGCCGCGCTTGCGCCAGGATCCGCTCGATCTGCGCCGAGCGCTCCGCCGCCGCCTCGTTCGCCGCCGCCGCAGTCGCCGTTTCCCTCGTTGGCGCCGCGGGGCTGCCGCTCGGGGGGGTTGGGGTTGTTGTTGTTGTTGTTGTTGACGGCCCTATCGCGTGCGCGCGCGATAAGGCTTTGCCAGTTGTTGTGCCTCCGCCCCCGGTTGTTGTGTCCCCCCTCGCCACGCCCCTGCCTGCCGGGCCTTCGTTCTGTCCGGTTTCGTTCTGCCCGGCCTGCACCGGGTGCGTGCGATACGCCGCCGGGGCGGCCGACGTGTCGACCTCGACCACCTGCGCCCCGCCCAGCGTGGGCGCGCCGCGCGGGTGCAGCGCCGCCAGCGCCGCGCTCGACAGCGCGGGCAGCGTGTTGCCTTCGCTGTACAGCAGCGGCGCGCCGATCGGGGCGCTCGCCAGCGCCGCCGCCGCCAGCGCCGCCGGCCAGTCGCGGTCGTTGACCAGCACCACCGCCTGCGGGCGCGTCGTGGGCGTCAGGCCCGGGTTGACCGCCAGCGCGACCGCTGCCGCATCCGCGATCGGGCTTGCGCCGCCCAGCCGCGTCGTGTTCTTCGTCGCAAGGCCCCCCGCCGCCAGCGTCGTACCGCCAGAAACCGTCGTCACGCCCGCGCCGCGCGCCGCCGCCGATTCGCGTGGCAGCGACTTGCCGCAGCCCGCCGCCAGCAGCGCCGCCGCCACGCCCAGCGCGAGCGCCGCCGCAAGCGGCGAAAGCGAGGTGGGACGCACGCGCATCGGCGCGAGACATTAGCGGGCGGCTCAGCCGCCACCGCCCGGCGGGCGGCTTGAACGGCCCACGCCTGCACCGCTTGGACAGGCCGTCCAATCCCCAATTCCCCGGAAATTCCGGGAAAGACGCTGCAACATGTGCAACCGTCCTTGCGCTTTGCTAGGGTCCTCGCCCGAACGCCGAATCTGTGGTCAGACGCCACGGAACGGGGGACCCAAGTTGTTGGGGCGAATCCCACGGTGGAACCGTGAGAAGCGCAGGCTCTTTTAGCGCTAGCCCGTCAGCTAACCCCGCAGGCCGACGAAAGAGGTTGTTTTGCGGGGATCCACCCTTAGGACGACGCTATGCAGCTTTGCCCTTGCCGTCACCGCCGCGCTGGCGCCGGCTGCGGCGCTGGCGCAGGGCGCCGCCGGAGGGACCGCGCCGGCCGCCGGCGAAACGAGCGCCGGGGCCACGGGTACCGCCACCACGAGCCCCGCCACTGAAGGCACCCCGGTCGATCCGGCCGTCACCGGCGGCTCCACGAGCACGCCGAGCACGACCACGGAAGGGGCGCCAGGCACGACCCCGACCAAACCGAAGATTCACGCGCCCGTCACGGCGCGCACTACCAACCTCCGCTACAAAGGGCCCGTCTACGAAAAGACCGCCACCGGCGCCGTCGTGCCCTACGTCGTACCGCCCCCCGCCGACAAGGCCAGCGGCTCGACCGGCGGCAGCATCGCCGACGTCGCCACCACCGCCAAGCCCGACCTGCTCGTGCCCGGCTCGACCGCCCGCTATGTCAACGGGCTCGCCGCCGCCCCAATGGGCGCGCCCGCGGCGATCCAGGACATCGTCTGGGCCGGCAACCAGATCATCGGCCTGCCCTACATCTACGGCGGCGGCCACGCCTCCTTCGAATCGCCCGGCTACGACTGCTCCGGCACCGTCTCCTTCGCGCTGCACGGCGCCAACCTGCTCTCCACGCCGATGGACTCCTCGGAATTCATGTCCTTCGGCGAACACGGCATCGGGCGCTGGGTCACGATCTTCACGAACCCCGAACACGCCTACATGACTGTCGCCGGCCTGCGTCTCGACACCAGCCCTGTCGATGACCCCTCCAACGAGGAGGGCCCCCGCTGGCGCCCGCTGCGCCCCGGGAACCCCGGCTTCCTGGTGCGTCACCCCATCGGGCTCTGAGCCGCGCACCGCACCACACCGCACCGCTGTTGGAGCCTGGCGGCGCGGCGTGCGCCGGCCCTGGCGGCAGGCGGGGTAGGCTACGCTTGGGCCTGCCCGTATCACAACACGTGTTGAAGAAACCAGGAGGAACGCCATGCCCGGCCTGACGGGGCGCATGTCGACGGTAGTGAAGGCGAAAGTCTCCAAACTGCTGGACAAAGCCGAAGATCCCGCGGAGACGCTCGACTACAGCTACCAAAAGCAAGTCGAACAGCTGCAAAACGTCAAGAAGGGCATCGCCGACGTAGTCACCGCCAAGAAGCGCCTGCAAATGCAGGAGAGCACCCTGCAGCAGCAGGTCGTCAAGCTCGACACCCAGGCCCGCCAAGCGCTCTCCGGCGGTCAGGAAGACCTCGCGCGCACCGCCCTGGAGCGCAAGAACGTCGTTCAGACCGAGCTTCAATCGCTGGACACCCAGGTCCACGAACTGGAAGACCAGCAGCAGAAGCTCACCGACTCCGAGCAGAAACTGCGTGCCAAGATCGAAGCCTTCCGCACCAAGAAGGAGGTCATCAAGGCCCAGTACTCCGCCGCCGAAGCCCAGGTCCGCATCTCCGAGGCGGCGACCGGCGTCGGCGAGCAGATGGCCGACGTCGGCCTCGCGATGCAGCGCGCCGTCGACAAGACCGAAAACATGAAGGCCCGCGCCGACGCTGTGTCCGAGCTGGAAGCCGCCGGTACCTTCGACGACATCACCCAGCTCGGCTCCGGTGAAGACGACATCGACCGCCAGCTCAAGCAACTCTCCTCCAACTCCGCCGTCGACGGCGACCTCGCCAAGCTCAAGGGGGAACTTGGCATGCCGGCGGCGCCTGCCGGTGAGATCGCCGCCGGGGCTGCCGGCGGGGAGGGCGAGGAAGCCGCCCCGGCAAACGCGGGCGCCGGTGGCGCCGCACAGCAAGCCCCGCCCGCCGAGGGCGGCGCGCAATGATCGTCCGCATCTCCGGCGAGGACCAGTACCGCCTCGACACCGCTCACGACGGGCGACTGAGCGAACTCGACAACGATGTCCTCGCCGCCATCGACAGCGGCGAAGAGGGACGCTTTCGCGCGACCTACGACAACCTGCTCGCATTCGTCCGCGCCAACGGCACGCCGGTCGCCGACGACGACCTGGAGAACTCCGACCTGATCCTCCCGCCCCCCGACTTCAGCCTCGCCGAGGCCGCCTCGGAGTTCACGGGGGAGGGGTTGATTCCGGACTGACGCCAGGGGGACCGAACGGGGCGGGCGGGGCGATGCATCGGACCCACGTCGCGCCGGCGAACGTCGCCTCACAAAGACAATCGGCCGCATCCGGTGTGCGGACCTAGCGAGATAGGCCCTTAGCCTGGCGGGACGGGCACTTAGGTATGTACGAATAACCCCCAGTGCTTATGCATCAGACGTGATGCCGATGCATCAAATGTGATGATGCATCGGGTATGATGTATTCAGCGTGGCTCTCGACCGATGAGAGATGTGCCTCGTGGGGCGTCGGGCGATTCATCAGACCATGAGCGCCACCCACGCCACCCACGCATGAGCGCCCCCCACGCGCGGGTGCGAGCGGCTTTGGGCTTGTTCATAAATGAGTCGGCAGGTTGACTGGTGGTCGGGTCGGATATTGGGGTGTGGTTGACGGGGCGGCGATCGGTGTGAAGTTTCGTTTGCTGGCGGGTGAGTTGAATGAGCGGCAGCGGCGGCTGTGGGCTGTTGCGGAGGCGCGGGCGGCAGGGTGTGGTGGGATCGCCGGGACGGCGTGGGCGACGGGGATGGCGGTCGGCACGATCCGGCGGGGCATCGCCGAGCTTGAGCGCGGCGAGTCGATCGGGGCGGGGCGGGTCCGTAAGGCGGGCGGTGGACGCAAGCCGCTGTCGGAGACCGGTCCCAAGCTGTTGGGCGATCTCGAGCGTCTGGTGGACGAGGACCGTCGGGGTGATCCGGAGTCGTTGTTGTTGTTGTGGACCTCGAAGAGCGTGCGGTATCTCGCTGGCGGGTTGCGCGAGTTCGGGCATCGGGTCGAGTACGTGACGGTCGCGAAGTTGTTGCGGTCGTTGGGGTACAGCCTGCAGGCGAACGTGAAGACCAGGGAGGGGCACCAGCATCCCGATCGTGATCTGCAGTTCCGGCGGATCAACACGACCTGCCTCCAAGCACTGGAGGATCAGCAGCCGATCATCTCGATCGACTGCAAGAAGAAGGAGCTGGTCGGCGATTTCAAGAACGGCGGGCGGGAATGGCGTCCCAAGGGCTGTCCCGAACTGGTGCGCGTGCACGACTTCAAGGACAGCAGCTCGGCAAGGCGATCCCCTACGGCGTTTATGACATCGCCACCGATCAGGGCTGGGTGAACGTCGGGGTCGATCACGACACCGCGCAGTTCGCGGTCAACTCGATCCGCGGCTGGTGGGAGCACCTCGGCCACACTCGCTACCCGAACGCTACCCGCCTGCAGATCACCGCTGACTGTGGCGGGTCCAACGGCAACCGCACCCGCCTGTGGAAGGTCGAGCTGCAGACGCTCGCGCAGGAGACCGGCCTTGAAATCCATGTCTGCCACCTGCCGCCCGGGACCAGCAAGTGGAACCGGATCGAGCACCGCTTGTTCTCATACATCACGATGAACTGGCGCGGCAAGCCACTCGTCTCGCTAGAGACGATCATCAACCCCATCGGCGCGACCAAGACCAGCACGGGACTCGAGGTCTACGCCCGTCTCGACAACGGCGAATACCCCGGCCAAGCTCCGCGTCAGTGACGCCGAGCTGGCCGCCGTCAACCTCCACCGGGAGGCGTTCCACCCCGAGTGGAACTACAGCATCAAACCACGAAGTTAATTATGAACAAGCCCTAAATCGGTATCCCCCACAGCGGAAACCACCGCTCCAGTTCCGGCTCGATCGGCAGTTCGCCGTTCATCTGCGCCTTCAACTGCAGCTCGCGCTCGGTCGCGCGTTCGCCGCCCTCGGCGCCGCTCGTGCTCCCCGGCGCCGGCACGAACGGGTACCAGAATCCCCGCTTGTAGTTGTAGATGAAGTACACCGCCCACTGCTTTGCGTCCCTGAACGCGAACACCGCGCACAGCAGCCGCTCGCCATACCCGGCGCTCTCGATCGAGCTGGACACGGCGTTGATCCCGACCGCCAGGTCTTCGACGCTCGGCGTGCCCTCGCCGTTGCGCAGCACCATCCAGCGGTAGCCGTAGCTGTCGTCCTGCGTACTCACCTGCGTGCCGCTCTCGCCGCCCGTCGCCTTCACAACTTCCTCCATGTCGCGCAGCGTCGCTTCGAAGTCGCTTGTCGCGATCGCCTGAAAGACGATCGCCGCCTTCCCGGCCGGCTCGATCCCGTGCTCGCTCTGCAGCGTCACGTAAGCCGTGGTGATCGCGAACAAACGGTCCTTCGCGGGGCCCTTGACCTGGTGGCGGCCCGTCAGCGCGTCGAGCAGGCCCACTACGCCGTGCCCTGCAACTGGGACTCCAACCGCTCCAGCGCGGCCAGACGCTGCTCCAGCGGAGGATGGTCCGCGAACAGGTTCATCATCGAGTTCTTCGCCCGCGCCGGCACGATGAAGAACGCGCTCATCCCTTCGACGCTGCGCAAGTCCCGGCTTGGAATCCGCTCCATCGTCCCACTCAGCTTCAGCAGCGCCGAAGCCAGCGCCGACGGGCGGCCCGTCAGTACGGCCGAGCCTCGGTCCGCCGCGAACTCCCTGTAGCGCGACAGTGCTCGCAGCAGCATGAACGACACCGCGTACACGACCGCCGCGACCGCGATCGAGATGAACACCGCCTCCTCCGCTTCCCGGTCGCGCCCGTAACCGCCGCCGAAGCCGCCCCCGAAGAACAGCCCGAACTGCACGATCAGCGACGCCACCGACGCGAAGAAGCTCGCCAACGTCATCACCATCACGTCCCGGTTGATCACGTGCGTCAGCTCGTGAGCCATCACGCCTTCCAGCTCCGCCGGGTTGAGCATGTTCAGGATCCCCCGCGTCGCACACACCGTCGCCGACTTCTGCGAGCGCCCCATCGCGAACGCATTCGGCATCGGGTGCTCCATCACGCACACCCGCGGCTTGGGGATGTCGGCCTGCACGCACAGCCGCTCGACGATTCCGTGCAGCTCCGGCTCCTGTGCGGGCGAAACCTCCTTGACGCCCATCGTCCCCATCGCGATCTTGTCCGACATGAACAGCTGCAACCCCAGCAGCGCCAGCGCCACGACGAGAATCGTCACGCCGCCCGCGCCGACCGCGAACAGCACGCCTACCAGAACCGCGTAGATGACGACCAGCAAAAACAACGTCAAGAACATCCGCGCCTGGAGCCCGGCATCTTTGCCGAACGCCGTGCGGCCTCGGTTGTGGGAGGCGGTTGCCATCGCCCGTCGATTCTCGCAGAAACAGCTTCCGGCTCCCTAAAGGGGCTGGCTTGCAAATCGCCCCGGTGGACTGAGTGAGCTACGCGCGCGGCGTGCGCTCACAACCCGGTGGGCTGAGCGACGCGCGCGCCGGCGTGCGCTCGCGACCCGGTGGGCTGGGCCACGCGCGCGCTGGCGTGCGCGCTCACCTCGGGGCCTGCGTCATGCACGCAGGCGATGCGCGACGGCGCTGCTGCGGGGCCTGCGCGCACCGCCGGGCTCAGGCCCTAGAGTGCCGGTGCATGAAACCGGCCTTCGACGTCTTCGGCATCTCGATCAAGAGCTTCGGCATCGTCTTCGCGCTTGCCTTCCTCGCCTGCGGGATGCTCGTCGCCCGCCGCCTACGCGAGCTGGGCAAGCCCGTGGACTGGGCGTACGAGATCATCTTCGCCGCCCTCGTCGGCGGGCTCGTCGGCGCGCGCGGCTACTTCCTGGCGCAGAACTACAACGAAGTCAAGGGCCACCTGCTCTCCAGCGTCTTCTCCGGCTCCGGTCTCATCTGGTACGGTGGCGCGATCGGCGGCGCGATCGGCGTGCTCGCCTGGATGCGCTGGCGCGGCGAGCTGAAGCTGGCGATGCTCGACATGACCGCCACCGCGCTCGCGCTCGGCTACGCCCTCGGGCGCATCGGCTGTCAGGTGTCCGGCGACGGCGACTACGGCATCCGCTCGCACCTGCCCTGGGCGATGGGCTACCCGCACGGCACCGTCCCCACCCCACCCGGCGTCACCGTCCAGCCGACCCCGATCTACGAGACCGTCGCGATGGGCCTCGTCGCCTACCTGCTCTGGCAGCTGCGCGACCGCGTCCGTCCCGGCGTGATCCTCGCCCTCTACTGCGTGCTCAGCGGCCTCGAGCGCTTCCTCGTCGAGTTCATCCGCCGCAACAAAGAGGTGCTTGCCGGCCTCACCGCCGCGCAGCTCGAGAGCGTTGCGCTGATGATTCTCGGCACCCTCGCGCTCGCGTTGATGATCCGTACGCGCGGGCTCGACGGGCTGCGCGCCGGCCGCACCGGCGCCACGCGCTCCGCTGCCGCCGCCTGAGAGCTACCCAGCCGGTCGCGACAGCGTCAGCGCGAACAGGTCGTCCGGGTCGGTGAACCAGCGCACGATCTCGAGGCCCGCCGCGTTCAAATCGGCGCGCAGCCGCGCCGGGGTGAACTTCGCGCTGATCTCCGTACGCATCTCCTCGCCCTCCTCGAAGTGCACCGGCAGTTCCAGCGTCCCCACCATCACCGTGTGTTCGCGCCGCGCGCGCAGCCGCATCTCGATCCACTCGTGGCGGTCGTCGAACAGCGCGACGTGATCGAAGTCCGCCGGGTCGAAATCGGCGTCCAGCTCACGGTTGAGCACGTGCAGCACGTTGCGGTTGAACTCCGCCGTCACCCCCTCCGGGTCGTCGTACGCCGCCTCCAGCACGCCCGCGTCCTTGACGAGGTTCGTCCCCAGCAGCAGGTGGTCCTCCGCGCCGAGCAGCCCCCCGATCTGGCGCAGGAAGCGCCTGCGGCTTCCCGGCGGGAAGTTGCCGATCGTACCCCCGAGGAACGCCACCAGCCTTGGCCCCTGCGCGCGAGGCACCCGGTCGAGATGGCGCTCGAAGTCGCCGATCACCCCGTGTACTTGCAGGCCCGGGTACTCCGCGGTCAGCTCCTGTGCGCATTCGCGCACCATGCTCTCCGTCACGTCGATCGGCACGTAGCGCTCGAGCGTGCCGGCCTCGTGCAGCGAGTCGAGCAGCACCCGTGTCTTGGCCGCCGTGCCCGAACCCAGCTCGACCAGCTCGACGGCCTCCGTCAGCGCCGCCACGTCGACCGCGGCCGCGTCGAGGATCGCGCGCTCCGTGCGCGTCGGGTAGTAGCTCGGCAGCTCGCAAATCTGGTCGAACAGCTCCGCTCCGCGCGAGTCGTAGAAGTGCTTGGGCGGCAGTTCCTTGAAAGGCCGTGTCAGCCCGTCGAGCACATCCTCCGCCAGCGTCCGCTCCTCGCCGCCCCCGAGGTGCGAGTCGATCCTGATCGTCGTGGCCGACGCCACGGCGGGGTCGCGTACGGGCTCCATTCAAGGCCTCGCTTTCACCGGCCGCCTGTTGTGTGGCGGTCTCATCGTTCGACATCCCACGCAAGCCGCACGCCCGCGAAGATCTGGCGCCGCAGCGGAAGATCCCAGTTGCGGAACGTCACGCTCGCCACCTGCTCGCTCGTCGCCCACGAGCCGCCGCGAAGCACCCGGTAGTCCGGGCCGAAGAACACCTCCGAGTACTCGCGGTAGGGGTGCGCCACGAACCCCGGGTAGCCGCCAAAGCAACTGCTCGTCCATTCCCACACCTGTCTCAGGCCGGCGAGCGCCTGCTGCTTGCTGCTCGCCGCTCGCTCCCACTCTGCCTCGCTAGGCAGTCGCGCGCCGTGCGCGCGGGCGAACGCGTCCGCCTCGAACCAGCTGACGTGGCACGCCGGCGCCTGCGGATGCCCCGCCGCGATCGCCCGATCGTGGGTGATGTCGTGCTCCTGCTTCCACGCCCACCCTTCGTCGCTCCACCACTCCCGCCGCTCGTAGCCGCCGCCCTCGCTGAAGTGCAGCCAGCTCGCATTGCTCACCGGCCGCCTTGCGATCCGAAACGCCGCGGTGTGCGCAACGTGACGCGGGCGCTCGTTGTCGTAGGCGAAACCCTCCGCCGTCGCGCCCATCTCGAAGGCGCCCTCCGGGAACTCGATCCACTGCCCCGTCCCGTCAGCGCCGTCTGGCGCGGGGGAGAGCACTGGCGCCAAACGTGGCTCGCCGTCCGGAAGGATGCCCGCGATATCCATCGCCTGGCGCATCGTCTCGGTGTGCTGCAGCTCGTGGCGCAGCACCAACTCGCACAGCACTCCGTCGCCAACGTCACCCTCCAGCAAAGCAGCTGCCACGCGGGCACGCACCTCGCGCATGTACTCGCGCGCTCCCGCTGTGCTCAACAGCTCGATCTCGCCGCGCACCGCGCGCGGCGTCTCGAACGCGTCATAGCGCGCCGCCAGGTCCGGGCGCAGCAGCGGCAGGCCCGCGTGGCGGTGCGCCAGCCACAGGTCCTCGTACGCGGCGATGTGCGCCAGATCCCACGCCAGCGGGCTCATGATCGGCGACAGCACCCGTTCCAGCGTCGCGTCGTCCAGGTGCGCCACCAACGCGTGCGTGGCCGCCCGTGCCTCGTCCAGCGCGCCGAGCATCTCGACGGCATCGTGCGGCGCTGCGGTCTCTTGCGGGACGGAAAGGGCCATACGACCGAAACTGCGGGTATCAACTGTACGACGTTCGCGGACGTCTGGGTCACTCGCGGGCGAGGTTGGCTGCCGCGCGGTCGTGACTGGGCGGCCCAGCCGGCCGCTTACCGCGCCGCCGCCGCTGCGTCGGCGATCACGTGCAGCCGCGGCGAGCCGAGCAGGCTGGCCGGGACCTGCGGGTCCGGGCCCTTCAGCGCCGCCGCCAGCGCGTCTGCCTTGCCCGCGCCGGTCACCAGCAGCATGCTCGTGCGCGCGGCGCGCAGCACCGCCATGCTCAGCGTCACCCGATCCGGCGGCGGCTTGGGTGCGCCGTGGACCGGCAGACACAGCGCGCCGCTCTCGTCCTGCACCTCCGGGTGTCCTGGAAACAGCGAAGCCGTGTGCCCGTCCTCGCCGATCCCCAGCAGCGCCACGTCGAGCACCGGCACGCTCGCAGCGCCCACCGCCGGCGCATCGCGCGAGGAGGACGGCGGTTTGGCGGAGGAGGGGGGAGGGGCAGCCACGCCGGACGAACTCGGTTTAGCGGATGGCGTGACGCGTTCGCGCAGGGCTCGTTCGTAGGCCTCCGCGGCCGCCTCCGCGCCCAGCTCGCCCTCGATGCGGTGCTCCCACGGTCGTGCGCCCGCGATGCGCTCAAGCAGCGACTCGACGACCAGCCGGTGGTTGCTGTCCGGGTCCTCCGGTCCCACGCAGCGCTCGTCGCCGTACCACAGCTCCACCGTGCTCCAGTCCGCGACGAGGCCGGCCAGCAGCTCGTAGGCGGCGCGCGGCGTGTTGCCGCCCGCGAGCGCGACGTGCACCCGGCCGCGACGCGCGACGCTCTCCTCGATCAGCCGCGCCAACTCGTGCGCCGCGTGCTGCGCCGCCGCCTGTGGGTCGGCGACCGTCGTCAGGCGGATCGTCACGTTCACGGCGCCAACCTCTCCGCGGCCGCCAGCGCGGGCGCGTAGGTCGGGTCGCGCAGCAGCGCCTGGCGGATGCCCTCGCCGAGGATGCCGCCCTCGCCGCGCGAGGCGCCGAGGATCGTCCATTCCCGTTCGACGCCGGCGCCGTCGGCGCTGCACGCGTGCAGGCCGCCCGGGCCACGGTCCAGGCGCAGGCGCCAGCCCGAGGCCGTCTGGAGCGTCAGGCCGGCCAGCCCGCGCACCTGCTGCTCGCGAGCGGCGCGCAGGTGCAGCGCCACCTCGCGCCGGGTCGGGGCAGAGCCGTTCGCCGGCTCCGCCGCCGTTGGCTCTGTCGGGTCAGCGGGGAGCGCCTGCTCGGCGGCGCGCGCGAGCCCCCGCACGTCGCCTTCCTCGCCGCTCAACGCGTCGACCTGCCAGCCCAGGCGCGAGGCGAGCCAGCCGACCAGCAGCATTGCCGCGACCGCCGACTCGGGGTGGTGGCGGATCTCGATCGACTCGAGTTCCCCCAGCCCGCCGCGCCGTGCGGGCTGGTCGAACGTCGTGGCGATCCGCTCCCGCCAGGGGGTCGAGCGCAGCCACGCGAGGTCCACGACATAGGCCTGCTCGGCGAGCTGGCGCGCGTAGGCGATCGCCTCGCGCGGCTCGGGCTCGTCCACCGAGTCCACGAGCACTGCCTGCGCGAGGCCCAGTAGCTCGCCCACCACCTCGTGGTGGCCGTGTGGCGACCACAGCAGCGTCGGCATGTCGCTCACCACCAGCGGGTCCGCGATCGTCGCGAGGTCGTCGAGGTGGCGCTCGCCCAGCTCGACCACCACCGTCTCGCGCAGCAGGCCCAGCTCGCCCGGGCGGGGGTCGCCATCGGAGGCGACGCTCACGCGCGCATCCAGACGCTGGCGGCGCCGCTCGTAGGACAACACCACCAGACGCGACGCGTGGTAGCGCCCCACGCCGCGCAGGCGGTTGGCGATTTCCCCGCTCCACGCCGCGTCCTCGAAGGCGATCATGTTCAGCACGCGTGCCGGCACGAAGCCGCCGTTCTCCGCGTGGCGTTCTGCGAGCAGCTTGCGCAGGGCCGCTTCGATGCGGTCGGGCGTCGTGCCCTGCTCGCTCCATACCGCGTCGCTGACGGCCGGCATCAGATCGCGCGCCTTGGGGAGAGTGCGCTTAGCGTTGTGACGGAGGAGTGGGTGGCGGCGTGGCGGGCGCCGGTGTGTGAGACCGGTGGATCTGGGGTATCCATCAGATCGCGCGCCAGGTGTGGCCTTCGCGCAAGATGCAGCCTGCCTCCGGCGGTCCCTGCGAACCTGCTTCGTACTGCGGCAGCGGGCCCGGCGTCACCTCCCACACGCGCACGATCGGGTCGCAGATCTGCCACTGCGCCTCGACCTCGTCGTTACGTGTGAACAGCGTCGGGTCGCCGCGCATCGCGTCCATGATCAACCGCTCGTAGGCCTCCGGGGACTGCGAGAGGAACGCGGTGCCGTACAGGAACTCCATGTTGACCGGCCGGATGATCATGCGCGTCCCCGGGATCTTCGCGCCGAGCTGCAGCGAGACGCCCTCATTGGGCTGCAGCGTCAGAACCAGCTGGTTCGGCCTGATCCCCAGCGAGCCCTCCTGGTTGAAGGCCAGATGCGGCACCGGCTTGAGCGTGATCGCGATCTCGGTGATCTTGCGCGCCAGGCGCTTGCCGGCACGCAGATAGAACGGCACGCCCGCCCAGCGCCAATTGTCGACTTCCAGACGCAACGCCGCGTACGTCTCGGTATTGGACCCGGCCCCCACGCCCTCCTCATCCAAATAACTATTCACGTCCTCGCCGCCCGCATGGCCGCTCGCATACTGAGCGCGGACCGCCATCTCGGCGATCTCATCCGCTCGCGGCGCGTGAATCGCCTGGAGGATCTTGACCTTCTCGTTGCGGACCTCCTCGGCGGTGAAGTTCACGGGCGGCTCCATCGCGACGTGGCAGAGCAGCTGCAACATGTGGTTCTGGATCAGGTCGCGCAGCGCGCCGGCGTGGTCGTAGTAGCCGGCGCGCCCGCCGATCCCGATGTCCTCGGCGGCGGTGATCTGCACGTGCTCGATGTAGTTGCGGTTCCACAGCGGCTCGAACATGCCGTTCGCAAAGCGAAACGCGAGCATGTTCTGCACCGTCTCCTTGCCGAGGTAGTGGTCGATGCGGTACACCTGCGACTCCTCGAACACCGCCAGCACCCGCCGGTTCAGCTCGGTCGCCTCCGCCAGCGACGTGCCGAACGGCTTCTCGATGATCACCCGCACCTCGGCGCCCTCGCGCTGCGCGAGCCCCTGCCGGCCCAGTTCCTCGATGATCACCGGGAAGAACTCCGGCGCCGTCGACAGGTAGAACGCGCGCGCCAGCGGTTCGCCCGCGTCGCGCTCGAAGCCGTCCAGCACCTGCTCCAGCTCCGCGTACATCGACTCGTCGTCGAACGTGCCCGGCACGTAGCGCACCCGCTCCAGCAGCCCCCTCAGCACGTCCTTGTCCGGCTCCCGCCGCGAAAAATCCCTGATCGCCTGCTCGCACTCCTCCTGGTAGTCGTCGTGCTCCTTCTCTTTGCGCGACACCCCGACCAGGTTGAAGCGCTCCGGCAGCGCGCCCTCGTGCGCGAGGTTGTACAGCGCCGGCAGCAGCTTGCGCCGCGCGAGATCGCCGGTTGCGCCGAAGATCACCAGCGTCGTCGGGGCGACCGGCAGGCGCTCCAAGCCCTCGACGAGCGGGTTTTCGCCGGTGGGTTCGGGGGTGGGCGCGGCGGCTGCTTCGGCGAGGCTCCGGTCGCTTGCGCTCACGGCACGATCGTAGATGATTGAAGAGGGGCCCGGCTCGGCGGCCTGCGGCCGCCTGCGCCACCCACTAGACCGAAGTTCCTCGGCCTAGCGGCCGCGCACGCTGGAGGCCTCATGCTTCTTCTTCGGCTTCTTCCTTGCGTTCAGTTGCCATACGTTCGCATTCGCCAACGAACGAACCCAGTTCGAGCTTTTGGTTCTGCACGACCTTGCCGCCGGGCGCGTGGACTTCGAGGCGTTCGGGTGCGCCCGGCAGCACCGCGTAAACGAGTACGCCGCCGGCGTGCAGATCGGCGGCGATCGGTACCGCGCGCAGCGGTGTGAGCGCTGCGGGGGCGGTGCCCACCGACACCGTATCGCCGGTCTGCTTCAGCAGGCCGTAGACGATCGTGTAGGGCTGCGGGCGGCAGCCGGTTTCGATCTGTGGCTTGAACACCACGTGTCCGAGATAGATCGTGCCCAAGCTCTCACCGCTAGTGACAAGTCTTCCTTCGCCTTCTTCCTGGGGCGGCGATTCGTCGACGTTCAGCTTGACTTCGAAGTAGACCTTCCCAAGGAAGCGGTAGCGTTCGCCGACGATCGAGAACGTCGGGCCGTTCGGCGCCGTTTCGTGCACCAGCGTGCGTTTCCCGCCCGGCAGATATTTCAGCGGGTTCCTCGTGCATTCCACGATCCGCGGCAGTCGCACCGTGCGCACCGCGCGACCCTGCGCGTTCAGCTCCGTCAGCGACACCGGGATCGGCGAAGGGCCGCGCACCACCTGATAGTAGTAGCCCGCCGGACCGCCCAGCCGCTTCGGTACGAGCAGCACCGGCGTCGTGATCTGCCGGCCGCTGCTCAGGCGCAGGCGCACACTGCGCGCGCCGGGCAGCGTCTGCGCGGTGATCGTCAGGCGAGCCGCGTTGCAGGTTACGCTGGCTTCAGACGGTCGTGGAGAGCCCGACCGGCAAACGCTGGTTCCGTAGCTGTCCCGACCCCCGTGCGAGATAGACAACTGCGCACAGACGTGCACGTGACCGGATCCACGTGGGGCACGTTGCAGTCTGGCGACGTACCGTTCGCCTGCCGCCGTGCGACCGCGCGCGATCACGACCGAGCCCTTGGGCTGGCGCCCAAGCAGTTCTCCAAGCCGACGGGGAGGCACCTGCAGGCCCAGGCTGCGCTCCAGCTGCCCCTCCGGTCCGGTCAGCAGTGTCGTCAGCGACCCGTCCTGGGTGTGCGTGAGCTTTTCGATCTGCGCGAGCAACGCCTTCTCGCCACGCTCGGACGGCGCCAGGAGTGGGCCGACGGGCGGCGAGTCCCTGCGCGCCTGACGTTCCGCTGTCATCTGTTTGACGAAGGCTTTTGTACCTGCCGACAGCGTGCTGTAACCGCTGGCGACCCACGCTTGCGCGTCGGCGCACACCGTGGGAACGCTCTTCGTCGCGCGTTCTTCGAAGCGGGCGGCCTGCGCATGTACCGCTGCCGTCAGCGTCGCGCTGCTCCACTGCAGTGCAGCTACGGAGTGTGCGAATGCCAGCAGCGCCGGTCTCTGGGGCGTCTCCCAGGTCACCGCCAATGCTGTGATCGCCTCTGCTTGAAGTCTGCCCAGCTGCCTGCGCTCGCGGGATGCCGTCAGCTGATTGGTCTTGGCCTGTGGGCCAACTTCAAATTCCCCCACTGGCGCCCCCTTCAGGACATTCGGGCATTCTCTGCCGATCGCGTTCAGGAGCCTTTCGACGTCGGTCTTTGCCACCGGCAGACTCGCCACTGCCGCCTGTAGCTCCGTGCGCACTGCTTCCAGATAAGCGTGTGTGGCGGCGACATCCTGCGGGGTCGCCGGTGGGCTTGGGGCGGTGGCCGCTGGGTGTGGGGAGGTGGCGACGGGGTGTGGGGAGGTGGCGACGGGGTGTGGGGAGGTGGCCGCAGGGTGTGGGAAGGTGGTGGCGGGGTGTGGGGAGGTGGCCGCAGAGCGAGGGAAGGCGGCCGCCGGTGCAGCTGTCGAGAAGGGGTTGGCATCGAGGGCATCTGGCCAAGCCGCGAACGCTGGCGAAGCCGTGAACACGAGCGCGAGGACTGCCACCGCTGGGAGCGCGACGATGGCGACCGCTGCTGCCCGCGTGCGGCGCCGTCCAGCGGCGCGCCTGACGGTGGGGAGGGCGGGCTTGACGGTGGAGAACGTTGCGGTCCACTTGATGGTGTTCCCCGGCGCTGTGCGGTGATTTAGATCTTGGTGTGCGGTGGCCGGATCTTCGTGCATGGCGGCCGACTCTATTCGATGCCTCGCGCCGGTCTCTGGCGGCTGGCCGTCAGTGGCTCCTCGCGGACAGGCCGGTCGCAGATGCCTCGCGCCGACGCCCCCCAGTCGTCAGCGACTCGTCGCACTCAGGTCGGGCGCCGCCGACCTGCCAGCGGCGTCGGCCTCGTCCCTTCGTGAACTCTCCAGCCGCTCGTGCATGACGCGCACCGCCTCGGGGTTGCTGTCGATCAGCACGTAGCGCCGACCGAGGCTTGCCGCCGCCGCGCCGACCGTGCCGCTGCCGGCGAAGAAGTCCAGGCACCAGTCGCCCCGGCGCGTCGACGCCTGGATCATTCGCCGGACGATCCCTTCGGGCTTCTGCGTCGGGTAGCCCGTCTTCTCGCGGCCGTTGGTCGGCACGATCGTGTGCCACCACACATCGGTGGGGAGCTTTCCCCTCGACGCCTTCTCGGCTGTCACCAAACCGGGTGCCATGTACGGCTCACGGTCCACGGCCTCCGCGTCGTAGTGGTAGTCCGCTGGGTCCTTGACGTAGACCAGAATCGTGTCGTGCTTGGCGGGCCAGCGCCGCCGCGACCGCGCGCCGTAGTCGTAGGCCCAGATGATCTCGTTCAAAAAACACTCGCGGCCGAAGATCTCGTCGAGCAGCAGCTTGCAGTAGTGCGCCTCGCGGTAGTCGATGTGGAAGTAGAAGGTGCCGCTCGCCGCCAACAGCCTGTGCGCTTCTCGCAGTCTGGGGTCGAGAAAGGCGAGATAGTCGTCGAACTCGTCGAGGTAGGACGACTCGGCGAGCAGCCGCGTCTTGAAGCGGCGGCCCATGAACCCCGTGCGATCGCCCTCGCGGTCGGGCACGGTCTCGAGCGTCCGGCGCGTCTGCGCCTTGCCCGTGTTGAACGGCGGGTCGATGTAGATCAGCTGGAACACCCCGCTCTGCAACTGCGGCAGCACCGCGAGGTTGTCGCCCAGGATGATCCGGCTCTCGCCCCGCATGCTCTCGCTCTCGCCCCGCATGCCTCGCCAATCTAGGCGACCAGGCAGACAAGCCCCGTGGGCCGGCCTGAGGCTGGCTCATCCGTTGGGGCCCGGGGTGTGCGCGGTCGGCTCGCCCGCGGTGGCCGGCATGTGGGGTCGGCTCGTCCGGCGGGCGGCCGGCACGTGGGGGTTGGCGTGTGGAAGTTGGCTTGCCCGTGGAGGCTGGCATGTGGGGGCCGGCTCGCCGCCCGTGGCCGGCCCGGCGCGGCCGGTCCGCCGCTCACGTTCGCTGCCGTCGGCGGTGTATTACGCTCCAGGACCTTCAACCTCCCGGAGCGTCAATGAGTCCCGACCCCACCCACCAGCGACCCGACCGCAACCTCGCCCTCGAGCTGGTCCGCGTCACCGAGGCCGCCGCGCTCGCCGCCGCGCGCCTCGTCGGCAAAGGCGACAAGGAGGCCGCCGACCAGGCCGCCGTCGACGGCATGCGCGCGATGCTGCACTCCGTGCAGATGGACGGCGTCGTCGTCATCGGCGAGGGTGAGAAGGACGAGGCGCCGATGCTCTACAACGGCGAGCGCATCGGCGACGGCACCCCGCCGCAGGTCGACATCGCCGTCGATCCACTCGAGGGCACGACGCTCGCCGCGCATGGCATGCCCAGCGCGCTCGCCGTGATCGCGCTCTCCGCGCGCGGCACGATGTTCGACCCCGGGCCCTGCGTGTACATGGAAAAGATGGCCGGTTCCCCCGAGATCGCCGACCTGCTCGACCTCGACTGCCCGCTGCCCGAGACCCTGAAGCTGATCGCCGCGCGCAAGGACTGCGAGATCGGCGACGTGATGGTCGTCGTGCTCGACCGCCCCCGCCACGAACAGGGCGTCAAGGCGATCCGCGAGGCCGGCGCCCGCGTGCGCCTGATCGCCCACGGCGACGTCTCCGCGGCGCTGCTCGCCGTCACCGAGCGCTCGCCCGTCGACCTGCTGTGGGGGATCGGCGGGACCCCCGAGGGCGTCATCTCCGCCGCCGCCATCAAGTGCCTCGGCGGCCAGCTGCTCGGGCGTCTCTGGCCCCGCGACGAGCACGAGCGCAGCGCCGCGCTTGACGCCGGCTACGACTTGGCGCGCGTGCTCGACCAGGACAACCTCGTCGCCGGCGAGGACGTCTTCTTCTCCGCCACCGGCGTCACCGACGGCGACGTGCTGCAGGGCGTGCGCTATCCAAGCGCCGGCGGCGCCACCACCGAATCGCTCGTCATGCGCACCCGCTCGGGCACCGTCCGGCGCGTCAATGCCCGTCACGACCGCGCCAAGCTGCGCGCGCTCCACGGCGACGCGCGGTTCGGTTAGAGCGGGGCGACGCGGTTGGAGTCGAGTTGCACGGCGGTCTCGGCGTCACGCGACTGCGGGTCCGCGAAATGCCCGACGCGTGAGCGCGCGAGATCGAGGCGCGCCAGCGAACGCAAGAAGCCGTGCGTGACCATGACGTGGATGCGCGACTGCGTGGCGTCGTACAGCCGCCTGCTGATCCCGAGCGCGATCGCCGGATAGAAGCTCTCGACCTCCACCTCGACATGCAGTCGCGCCCGTGCCGCATCCGCCGTTGGCAGTCGCCGCACGTCGATCTGCAGGTAGCCCTTGCCGCCGCGGCCCGCACGCGCGAGCAACAGCCCGCGCTCGATCGTCCAGCGCACCACGCCGTGGCCCGACTCGAGCGTGTACTGCGGCGCGCAAAACGTCAGCAGCTTCAGCGGCCGTGCCAGCAGCACCACGAAACGCTCACGCTCGGTGTAGGAGACGCGCACCAGGCCCAGCGTCACCCTTGTCAGAAAGCGCCAGTACGTGCGCGCCAAACGCTCCAGCGACTCCGGCGACCACAGCTCGCGCAGCGTCTCCTCGCTGAGCAGCACGTCTGCCGCCTGCACCGACCGTACTGCCCCCGTCGCGCGATCGACCGACGTGGCGTCTCGCAGGTTCATGATCGTCGCCTCGGGCATCGCTCACGCCAAGGCTATCTCCGCCGGCGCCGCCCGCAGCGCCGGTCTTGCTCAGCTCGCGGCTGCGCCGCCCGTGGCGGTCGTCGTGCTCGTAGAAGTCGACGCACCACCCGCACTCGGTGCGGCTTCCGCTCCGGTGCCGGCGGCTTCCGGCGTGCCGGCTTCCAGCGGCGCTCCGAGCAGCGGCCCGTTCGGAATGCTGCCCACGATCGCCGTCGTGATGCGCACCGTGTCGACGATGCCCAGCGCGTGCGCCGCGCCCGCCGTGAGGTCCCAGGACGCGCCGTTGTGCCCGTAGGGGCCGCGGTCGAGGACCGGAACCGTGAGGTTGTGCCCGCGGTAGCCGACCCGCACGAGCGTGCCGCACGCCAGCGTGCGCGAGGCGACACCGACGACCGCCGGTGTCAGTGTCTGGCCGCAGGCGGTCTTGTTGCCGTAGAAGCCGGGGCCGAACCACGTCGCGAGCGACTTCCCGCCCCGGCGCCCCGCCGGGGCGTTCCCGTCCGCGCTGGCGCCGCCGGTCGTCGACGCGCCCGTCGCGGCGGCGGCCGGTGCGTTCGTCGCAGACGACCTCGTGCTCGGCGCTTCGCTCGTGCCCTGCGTTTCGCCGGTGCCCTGCGCGGCGGTCGCGCCCTGGGTCGCAGCGCCGCTGCTTGCCGCCAGCGCGCTGGCGCTCGGCAGGGCCAGCGCACTCGCCTGCGCGCCCGCGCAGGCCGCGCAGGTCAACGCCGCCACCAACGCCGCGTGCGGACGCAATGCCGCGTACGGGCGCGAGGCCGCAGGCGAGCGCGCACCCACCCGCGAGCCGGCCGCGGCAGGCGTTGCGCGCGGCGGGCAGGGCACTGCAGACGTTATGTGCTTGGCGAAAGCGACGCGCATCGGAATCTCTGGGTTCGCCTACGGGGTGAGCTGACGGGCTCGCGCTTGCTGGCGCTACGGTCCCAATTGGACCGATTCGCCCCAGTGGCCCGGTTTCCCGGACCACGTTGGGTCCCCCGCCCTCCCTGGTCTGGACCAAGGAGGCTCGGCGTGCGGGGCAGTATACAGATCGCCCCGGCCCCCGGTCGGGGAAGCGCCAACTCCGGATTGGCACTGCGCGGATTCCGGATTGGCGGGCTTGTAACTCCGAGTTAGCGGACGCGTGCCTCCGCGTAAGCGAGCCTGTCCCACCTGCGCGCCAAGCTTGGCCATGCCTGTGCAAGACCGCCGCAGGCGAGCAATTGCGGGAGTAGCGCGCTCAGCTGCCTCGCAGGCGTTCGAGTGCGTCCTTGAGCAGGCGTCCGCCTGCCCCGAGACCGCCGTGCGCGAGGTCGCCCAGCAGCTCGGCGAGCGACGCCGCCAGTTCGGCGCCGTTTGGCGGCTGTACCGCGACGCCCGGCTCGATCTCGCTTTCGGACTCGAAGCCCTGTGGCGGGACCGGCGGCTCCAACGGCGGCTCCAACGGCGGCTGCGCTGCGGCTTTCGCTGCGGCGGGGCGCGTCGTCCTGCGGGGGCTGGCGGGCCGACTGCGGCCGGCGGTGGTCTGACGAGCAGGGCCGGCCGATGTGGCGTCGGCGACGCGGGTTTTGCGAGCTTTGGCGGGCGGCGGGGTTGCGCCCGCCGCCGTCCTACGGGAGTTGTGCGATGAGGAACTGCCACCCACAGACTGGTGAGGTTTGTTCGGCGTGTCACCGCCGACGGGCTCGCGAGACCCGCGTTGGCCGTTTGCTTTGGCTTTGCCCGCCGTCGCCTTGGCTTTGCTCACCGTGGCCTTGCCCGCCGAGCGCGCGGCGGCTTGCTTGGCTGCCGCACGCCGCGCGCTCGGGCGCTGCGGGCGGGTGCTTGGCAGGCTGGAGAACACGCCCCGCTCGGCGGGAGCGTCGGCTTTCCCGGCGGTAGTGCCGGCCTCCCGCTCGGTTCTCGCCGCGCGTGCGCCCGCTGCGGAGCGGCGGCGTCCCGGGGTTTTTGCGGATCGTCCGCGCTCGTCGGAGGGGGTCATGGCGTGCGCATCATCGCGCATGTTGTGTCAACGGCGCGGCCCGTACACACAAGGAAGACACGCCCCGAGGCGTTAGCATAGGGTCCACGCTGAGCTGTAGTGTCGGGCGGGTCTCGGCCGCGGCCGGCACGTGGGGTTCCGGCGTCCCGGCAGGGCCCGTCGGGGACGCGCTTTGGGGGCCCGTCCATCTACGGAAACGGAAAGACGACCGATGTCAGTAGTCGAATTGCAGGAGCTCGATGAGATCAAGGGTCTGCTGGCCAAGGGCCAGCAGGTCGGGGTGCTGACGTTCGCAGAGATCTCGAGCGCAACATCCGAGTTGGATCTCGACGAGACCGACGTCGAGGAGCTGCACGGCTTCCTCGAGAAATCGGAGATCGAGCTCGTCGAGGACATCGATCCTGCGACCGCCGCCGCGCTGCAGGTCGAGCGGGCGCCGGACAAACGCGGCCGGCGCAAAGCGAAAACCGCGCTCGATCTGAAGCCCGACATGACGACCGACTCGCTGCAGCTGTTCCTCAAGGACATCGGCAAGGTCCGCCTGCTCACCGCCCAGGAGGAGGTCGATCTCGCCAAGCGCATCGAGCGCGGCGACCTCGACGCCAAGCAGAAGATGGTCGAGTCCAACCTGCGCCTGGTCGTGTCGATCGCCAAGAACTACCGCAACCAGGGCCTGCCCTTCCTCGACCTGATCCAGGAGGGCACGCTCGGTCTCGTGCGCGCCGCGGAGAAGTTCGACTACCGCAAGGGCTTCAAGTTCTCCACCTACGCCACCTGGTGGATCCGCCAGGCGATCGCCCGCGCGCTCGCCGACAAGGCCCGCACGATCCGCATCCCGGTGCACGTCGTCGAGAAGCTCAACAAGATCGGCCGCGCCGAGCGCAAGCTCGTCACCGAGCTCGGGCGCGAACCGACCGCCGACGAGATCGCCGAGGTAACCGGCATCGACCCCGAAGAGGTCGACTCGATCAAGCGCTCCGCCCAGGCGCCCGTCTCGCTGGAGAAGCCCGTCGGCGACGAGGAGGAGTCCGAGTTCGGCCAATTCATCGCCGACGAGCGCGCCGAGTCCCCCTACGAGCGAGCCGCCGAAATCCTCACCAAGGAGGCGCTGCGCGAGGCCTTGGAGAACCTCTCCTACCGCGAACGCCGCGTGCTCGAGCTGCGCTACGGGCTCGGCGGCGAGCATCCCCGCACGCTGGACGAGGTCGGGCGCACGTTCAACGTCACGCGCGAGCGCATCCGCCAAATCGAGAACCAGTCGCTCAAGAAGCTGCAGTCGCTCGCGGAGGCGCAGAAGCTCCGCGACGTCGCCTGACGGCGGCTCGAATCCCCTGGCGGCGTCCTCCCTCGCTCATGTGCTAGCGCACACTTCGCTCGGTGCGTTCTTGCCGGGGAATCCGAGCCGCTCGTCAGGGGGCCTGGTCCCACCGGCGCATGCGCCGGTGGGCGACGGCGCGCATGCGCGCCGTCGTGACGGGCTGCATGCAGCCCGTCATCCGGGTGGCACATGTGCCACCCGGCCCGCCGCGCATGCGCGGCGGGGGCACGGCCGCATGCGGCCGTGCCGTCCATCCTCATGTACAGCGCTCAAGACGCTCGCGCGCGGTGCCGATGCACGGCTCATGTTCGACGTGCAATCAGCGCTGCGCGAGCTGGTCAACCGCAAAGGCTCGGACCTGCATCTGAAGGTGGACGCCGCGCCGCTGTATCGCGTGCACGGCGACCTGTCTCCCGACGAGCGCGCCGAGCCGCTGACCGCCGAGGACACCGAGCGGGCGCTGCACGACCTGCTGCACGACCCCACCAAGCTGCAGGAATTCTCCGAGGAGCACGAGGTCGACTTCTCGTTCGAGATCGCCGGCGTCGCGCGCTACCGCATCAACGCCTTCCGCCAGCGCGGCGTGATCTCGCTCGCCTGCCGTGCGATCCCCCACAAGATCAGCACGATCGACGAACTCTCGCTGCCCGCCGTCATTCGTGAACTGGCCGAGGAGGAGCGCGGCATCGTGCTGCTCACCGGCACCACCGGCTCCGGCAAGTCCACGACGCTCGCCGCGATGATCGACCACATGAACGACACGATGGCCAAGCACATCGTCACGATCGAGGACCCCATCGAGTTCGTGCACACCGACAAGCGCTCGGTCATCAACCAGCGCGAGGTCGGCATGGATACCGCCTCCTTCAAGCGCGCCCTGCGCCGGGTGCTGCGCCAGGACCCCGACGTGATCCTCGTCGGCGAGATGCGCGACGAGGAGACCGTGCAAACCGCGCTGTCCGCCGCCGAGACCGGCCACCTCGTGCTCTCCACGATCCACACCGTCGACGCGATGGAGTCAATCAACCGCATGCTCGACTTCTTCCCGCCCCACCAGCACGACCAGGCGCGCTCGATGATCGCCGGCACCGTCAAGGGCGTCATCTCACAGCGCCTCGTGCCGGGCGCCGGCGGCGGGCGCGTCGCCGTCTGCGAGATCCTGCGCATGACCGGTCGCGTGCGCGACATGATCGTCGACCCCTCCCAGACCGGCAAGCTGATGGAAGCAATCGCCTCCGGCGGCTACTACGGCATGCAAACCTTCGACCAAGCCCTCTTCGGACATCTCAAGGCCGGGCGCGTCTCCTTCGACGACGCGATGCGCGTCGCCTCCTCCCCCCACGACTTCAAGCTGCTCGTCCAGGCCGACGGCCGCAAGGGCACCACGATGGCCGACGTCGCCGCCGCCCAGGCGCAGCGCGACGACGCGAGCGCAGCCGGCGCTCCGCCGTCGCCCAACGGCACGCCCCCGCCCGCACCGCAGGCGCCGCCCGTGCCCGCGCCGCCGCTGACCGCCGTCTGAGGCTGCCGCCGGGCGCACACGGGCCTCCGGGCGTCGCCGCGGGCCTCCGGGCGTCGCCGCGGGCCCTCCGGGCGTCGCCGCGGGCCTCCGGGCGTCGCCGCGGGCCTTCAGCAGCGGGGGTTCTACCCGTCCCGGTGGGGCCTTCGGTTTCTCGATTGCGTCCCGGTAGGCCTTCGGGCTCCGATCACCCGGCTGCCCTTCGGTTCCGATCCCGGGGCCCGGCGACGACCCGGGGCTACTGGGAACCCGGGATCTGGCTTTCGAGGACCTTCTCGGCAAAGCGCAGCATCCCCAGCGTCACCCACGGCAACTGCCCGGCACGCACACGCAGGCCGACATCGCCGTTGGAGCGGATCACCTCGACGATCGTCACCACACGCCCAATCTGGTAGTCGTCGCCGAAGTCCGCTTCGATGTGGTCCATCTCGTCGGCCACTTCCTGCATCAGCTTGGTTCTCGGGTCGGGCCGATCGCCGTCTTTATCTGCGTCTTCTGGACCTGTCAACACGGGCCTCCAATCGAGATGACCGACACGGGCGCGCGTCATGCTAGCCGTCGAGCAATTACTTCATTTGGTAAAGTAACGGGGTGGCCGTAGACGAGACCTGTCCCGTGTGCCGCACCGCCGAGATCGTCTGCGGCAAGTGGACGCTGCTCCTGATCCGCGACCTTGCCGCGGGGCGCACCCGTTTCTGTGAGCTGGAGCGCTCGCTGGAGGGCATCAGTCCCCGCACGCTCTCCCTGCGTCTGCGTGCCCTCGAGGAGGAGGGCATCGTCGAACGTCACACCTTCTCCGAGGTGCCCCCCCGCGTCGAGTACGCGCTCACCGAGAAGGGTGCCGCGCTTCAGCCGATCGTCGAGGACATGCGCGCCTACGGCGAACGGTGGCTGGGGGAGAAGTGCCGCGACGCCGCCGGCCGGCCCGCCGAGCTTGCCCCGGCGCTCGCCGCGCTCGCCTAGACCGCCTCGCGTGTCGGTTGCCTTTCTCACGTTGCCATTCGCGTGCGTGCGCGTGTGCGTGCGCGTACACACACGCGCACGGCGGCTGCAATTCCGCCTGCGCCTCGCAGGAGCACACCCGCCGCCGGCGAACGGGCTGCCATGCGCACGCGCCAACTCGAAACCGCCCTCACCGTCTTCACGCGCGACGCCGCCGCACGGCTGCAAGCCGACCTTGACGCCGGTGCCGAGGTTCCGTTCGAGCTGACCGGGCGCTCCAGCCGGGGGCGCGGCCCGCGCCTCTACTGCTACCAACCGCAAACCGCCGCCTTCCTGCGCGAGCGCTGGGTGCCCCTGCGACGGCTGCCCAGCCACAGCACCGCTGTGGCACTGCTCGAGGGGCTCGACGGGCTCGACCGCTACCTGCTCGCCCGCGAGGCTCCAATCGGCGCGCGCGGGCGCGGTGGACGGCGGCGGCGCGGCGACGCCCTCGACCTGCGCGGGTCCCGCGCGGGCGAGTCCGGCGCCGATGGCTCCGATCTGCGTGCCGGCGGGCTCCGAGCGGGTGGGCCCCGCGGCGACGCCGCCCTGCTCGCGCTGAGCGAGGACGTCTTCGCCGAACAAACCTCCTTCGAGGCCCACCCCGAGCGCGTTCGCGCCGCGATCGAGCGCCTGGAGCGCGCCGTGCGCTCCGACACCGACGCCGAGGTCGCCCTGCTCGCCACTCTCCACGGCCTTGCGATCTCCACGCCCGAACTGCAGCTCGCCCGCGGCCTCTCGATCCTCGCGCCCGACGCCCTCCCGGACGCACCCCCCGAAGCGCTCGCGCCCGCAATCGACGAGCGCCCCGACCAGGGGCAGCGGCTGCTCGTCCTCTACACCGCCTCCGACCCCGACGCCGTTGGCGCCCTCGCACGCGGCCGCGTGCTGCTCGGCGAGCTGCTGCGCGCGCTGCGCCTCTTCGGCGACGGGCGCATCGCCCTGGGACCGCTCGCCTGGGCGCGTGCCGGCGACGGCGGCTGGAGCGCCCGCGCCCTGCCTTTCGGCGGGCGCCCGCACGGCATGCTCCTCGTCAGCGCCGACCAGGAGGACGAGCTGCGCGCCTTCTGCAGCCTGATCGCCCGCCGCACCCCCGCCGGCGGTTCCCTCGCATGGGCGCTCTCGCGCTTCGAGCTGGGCTGCATCCGTGCGACCGAGACCGAAGCGCTCAGCGACTACCTGCTCGCGCTCCGCGCCCTACTCGGAGCCGACGGCGCGTCCGGTGCCGGGGGTGTCGGTGCGTACCCGGTCGAGTCTCCAAGGGCCGGCGAGACGGCCGACCCTGCCGGCGGCGACGAGATCGAAACTGGGCTGCCGCTGGGCGAAGACCAACAGGATCTGCTCTCGATGCGCCTCGCCGCGCTCTGTGCACTACCCGACCAGCGGCCGCTGCTGATCCGGCGCGTCAGGCAGGCGCTTGCGCTCGAGCGGGCCACGATCGCCGGTACCGCGCCCACCCACGCGAGCGCCGACGCGCTCGTGCGCGAGCTGGCCAACCACCTGCGCGCGCTGTTGCGCGACGTGATCTGCGGCCACCTCGAGGCCGACCTGATCCGCGTCGCCGACGGGCTGATCGCCGGCGCCGCCGCGCAGCAGCAGGCCGATGTGTACGACGAGTACGACGGGCACGAAAAAGACGAGCACGAAGAGGACGGGTCCGCAAGGGACGGGTACGACGCGGACGGGTACGAAAAAGCCGGGCACGAAGAGGACGGGTACGAAGAGGACGGATCCGCAAGGGACGGGCACGAAAAGGAGGGGTACGACGCGGACTGGCACGACGCGCAGGCGACCCCGACGCGCGAACAGGATGCCTTCGTGCCCGACAACGGGGATTCGCGTTCCGCGCGCTCAGGCAAACAGGTACTTCGCGACCCGGGCCAAACCGGCGAGATCGCTCACATCCCGGTCTAGGTGCGCCACCACGATCGGCTCGTGCTCGTCCAGCGCCGCCGCCAGCCGCCGCACGCTTTCCGCGTCGCGCCGTGCCAGCACGTCGAAGTCCGCGAGATTGCCAGCCACCCGTGCCGCGAGACGCTCCCCCAGCTCGTCCGCCAGCAGCGCCGTCACCTCCTCGACGGTATGGCCTTCCAGGCCGTCCCGGTGCACCATGTTGACCACCAGCGCCCCCCGCCGCAAGCCCGCCTCGCGCAGCTGCCTGGCGAAGAACTCCGCCTCCCGCACCTGCTCGTGCTCCGGTGAGGCGACCAGCACGAACGCGGTTCCCTGCTCGTGCAACAGCTCCTCGATCGCGCTTGCCCGCTCGCGAAATCCCTCGACCATCCCCGCCAGCGACCCGAAGAACGCCGACAGGTCCGCCAGCAGATCCACGCCCGTGAAGCGCGAGAACATCGACAACACCAACCCCGTCCCGCGCCCCACGACCCGGGCCGCAAGCCCGCTCGGCGCCAGAAACATCTTCATCGCCCTCCCCTCCAAGAAGCTCGTCATCCGCTCCGGGGCGTCGAGAAAATCGAGCGCGTTGCGTGCCGGCGGCGTGTCGAGCACGATCACGTCGAAGCGTCCCTCGCGGTGCAGCTCGTACAGCTTCGCGACGGCCGTGAACTCCTGTGTGCCCGCCAGCGTGCTCGACACCTCCTGGTAGATCCGGTTTGACAGCGCCTCCTCGCGGGCCTGCTCGTCCGGCGCCAGACGTGCGATCAGCGTGTCGAACGTCACCTTCGCGTCGAGCATCGTCGCCCACAGCTCCCCCGGCGGCTGCACCCCATAGCCGGCCAGCGCCTCCGGGTCGACGCGGTGGGGCTCGTTGTGCAGCCCCGCCACCCCAAGCGCGTCCGCCAGGCGCTTCGCCGGGTCGATCGTCACCACCACCACCCGCTTGCCGCGCTGCGCCAAACCCAGACCGATCGCCGCTGCCGTGGTCGTCTTGCCCACCCCGCCCGGCCCTGCGCACACGCACACGTCGCGGCCGCTCAGGCGCTCGGCTAGCACGCACTCCTGCACTGCACGTCTGCTCGGCACGCGCCGATCGTAGTCGTGCGGGCACGCCCGCTCGTCCCTGCCTGCTCGAACGCGCGACCATGCGTGCAGTAATCGCCCGCCGGTGTGCAGGAATCGCCCGTTCGCCTGCGAATACCCACGACGACGGCTTTCCCACCACCGCTTTTCCCACAATCGAGCATCGGAGCCTGCCGTGCAAGGAAGGGCCAAGGTCATCGCTTTCGCCAACCAAAAGGGCGGCGTGGCCAAGACAACTACCACGCTGAACCTCGCCGCCGCCTTCGCCGAGGAGGGTCACCGCGTGTTGTGCGTGGACATGGACCCTCAGGGCAACCTCACCATGTCGCAAGGCATCGATCCCGACACGCTGGAGAAATCGATGTACGACGTGCTCGTCTACAAAACCGCGATCCGCGAGATCATCCGCCGGCGCGAGGTCGACGTCGCCTGCGCCTCAATCGACCTCGCCGGCGCCGAGATTGCGATGTCCACGATGATCGGCCGCGAGCGCTCGCTGCAAAAGGCGTTTGAGTCGATCCGCGAGGACTACGACTTCATCTGCATCGACACGCCGCCGAGTCTCGGGCTGCTCACGATCAACGCGCTCACGGCCGCGGACAAGGTGATCGTCCCCGTCCAGTGCGAGTATCTGTCGATGCGCGGTCTCATCCAGCTGCAGAACACCCTCGCCATGATCCGCGAGAACCTGAACCCCGACGTCGACATCGAGGGTATCCTGCCCACGTTGGTCGACTCTCGCACCATCCACGCCAAGGAGGCAATCGAGATTCTCGAGGAGAACTTCGGCGACCGCGTCTTCGCCTCCCGCATCCGCAAGACCGTCCGCTTCGCCGAGGCCCCCGTCAAGGGCATGTCCGTTCTCAAGTACGAGCCCGACGGCGTTGCCGCCCAGTCCTACCGCCAGCTCGCCCAAGAGGTCCTTGCACATGGCGTCGGGTAAACGCGCCTCGATGCGCGAAGGACCCCTCGCCGACCTTTTCCGCAAGACCGAACAGGACGCGGAGGCGGACGTGCGCAAGAGCGCCGAGGGAGAGGGGGATGGCGCGCAGGAGGTGCTCGACGCGCAGGCCAGCGACGCAGGTACGGGTGGCGCGCAGGCTTCCGGCGGGAAGACCGGACAGGCGCGTGAGGCTGGGACTGGGCAGGTTCGCGAGTCCGATACCGGACAGGCGCGTGAGGCCGGACAGCGTGAGGAGGCTGGACAGGCTCGTGGGGCCGGACAGGCTCGTGAGGCGAGAAAAGGTCGCGACGTGGAGGGGCGTGCGGGTCGGGCTCCAAAGGCAAGTGCCGGGCCGGCCGCCAAGGCGGGCGCGGGCCAGGAGCACGCAAGCGCCGGCGCTCAAGCGAGCCTTGACACCGAGCCGCAGGCGCAGCAGGACCCGGGGGCCAAGGACTTGCCTGCTGCGAAGGTCGGGAGCGTGCCGGCGCGCAAGGACGGGGATGAGCGGGGGCGCGACTCGAAGGTCCCCAGCCCGCGCGAGCGCCTGCGCAACGTCTTCTCGTCTGAGATTCCCGCCATGGAGGCCCCCGCCGCGCAGACCGTCGCCGGCGAGGCCGCCTTGCAGGCGCGCGCCGCACAGCAGGCCGATGGTGCAACAGAGCAGCCGGCGCCTGAGCCGGCCGCCATGCAGGGGTCGGTCGCCGCCCCAGCGCCGGCCGCGGCGCCCGAGACACCCGCGTTCGACGTCTACGCACGCGAAGAGCCTCGCCCGCTCGCGACCGCTTCGGGGACGGGTGGGACGCCCGTCATTCACCCCGTCATCCGCGTCGTCGGCGTCGGCGGCGCCGGCGTCAACGCCGTCAACCGCATGGTCGAGGCCGAGGTCGTCGGCGTCGAGTTCGTCGCGATCAACACCGACCTGCAGTCGCTACAGCAGTCCAGCGCCGACATCACCCTGCACATCGGCGCCGCGCTCACCCGCGGCCTCGGCTCGGGCTCCGACACGAACCTCGGTCGTCAAGCCGCCATGGACGACTACGATCGCGCCAAGGCGCTCTTGAAGGGCTCCGACATGATCTTCATCACCGCCGGCGCCGGCGGTGGAACCGGCACCGGAGCCGCCCCCATCATCGCGCGCATCGCGCGCGAAATCGGCGCCCTCGCCGTCGCGATCGTCACCAAGCCCTTCGGGTTCGAGGGCTCCCGGCGCGCCGAGCAGGCCGAGCAGGGCATCAAGGCGCTCGCCGACGAGGTCGACACGCTGATCGTCGTCCCCAACAACCGCCTGCTGTCCGTGCTCGACAAGCAGACCTCGATGGTCGACGCCTTCCGCGTCGCCGACGACGTGCTGCGCCAGGGCGTCCAGGGCATCTCCGACCTGGTGACGCTGCCCGGGCTGATCAACCTCGACTTCGCCGACGTTCGCACGATCATGAGCGGCGCCGGCAACGCGCTGCTCGGCATCGGCATGGGCGCCGGCGGCGAGCACCGCGCCACCGAAGCCGCGATGCAAGCCGTCTCCTCGCCGCTGCTGGAAACCTCGATGGACGGCGCCCGCTCGATCCTGCTCTCGATCACCGGCGGGCGCGACCTCTCCCTCTGGGAGGTCAACGAGGCCGCCAAGGCCGTCGCCGAGGCCGCCCACCCCGACGCCAACATCATCTTCGGCGCGATGGTCGACGAGAAGCTCACCGACCAAGTTCGGGTCACGGTGGTGGCGACCGGCTACGAGGAGCGCTCAACCCGCCCAACCGGCCGCGCCCGCTTGCAGGAGCCCGACGGCGAGCCCCGCGTGCAGCGCGGCCGCGCCAGCTCCGCCCCGGCACGCCGCGAACGTCGCGGCGGTGGGTTTGCCGTCGAGGAGCTGGACATACCGGAGTTCATGCCCCGCGCGTAACGCGCCCCGTTGGGGGTCGTTCCGGGAGGCCACGGGGAGGTTTGGTCGCGCCTGGCGCCCGGGGGGGTATGGGGGTTGGGAAGAGGGGGAGGGGTATGTGTTTTTTCGCGTGCCATTCGCGTCTGCGCACGTGCGCGCGCGCGAATAGCTGCGATAAGTCGACATAGACCACGTGGTCGCAGGACCACCAAGTTTCGGCTGCGTTCATGCTCGTGGGGGAGAGCGGCGCTTCGGCGGCGTTCGCGCTCGTGGAGGCGAGCGGTGCGCTTCGGTGGCGTTCGCGCTTGTTTAGGGGAGCTGCGCTTCGGCGGCGTTCATGCTTGTGGGGGAGAGCGGTGCTTCGGCGGCGTTCGCGCGTGTGGAGGGGAGCGGCGCTTCGGCGGCGTTCGTGCTGTCGAGGGGCACTGCGCATCGTGGAGGCACCGCGCGAGAGAACCGGCGCCGTGCTTGCGTAGGCTTCGTCTATGAGCGCCGCGACCAACCGAGGCGTCGTCGCCGCCGGACACCCGGTCACCGCCGAGGCCGGCGCGCACGTGTTGCGCGAAGGCGGCAATGCCGTCGACGCCGCGGTCGGCGCGATGCTCGCCTCGTTCGCCGCCGAGTCGCTGCTCACCGGGCTCGGCGCGGGCGGCTACATGCTCGTCGCCGGCCCCACCTGGGAGCCCGCGCTGCTCGACTTCTTCGTCGAGGCTCCGCCCCGCGCGAGCGACGGCTCCGCGGCCGAGTTGCAAGCGGTCGACGTCTCCTTCGGCGACGCCACCCAGGTGTTTCATATCGGCCCCGCCTCGTGCGGCGTCTACGGCACCCCTGCCGGCGTCTGCGCCGCCTCCGCGCGCTGGGGCACGATCCCGCTCGCGACGCTCGCCGCGCCGGCCGCGGCGCTTGCGCGCGAAGGCGTCGCGCTGAACGCCGGCCAGTCCTACGTCGCCAAGATCCTCGCCGACCTGCTCTGCTCCACGCCGGAGTGCGCCGCGCTCTGGGCGCCGGCGGGCGCGGTGCTGCGTGAGCACGAGGTCATGCGCAACCCCGAGCTTGCGCACGCGCTCGAACGCCTCGGCAGCGAAGGCGCCGAGCCCTTCTACCGCGGCGACATCGCCGCAGCCGTCAGCGGCTGGCTGGAAGAGCGTGGCGGCTCGGTCACGCGCGAGGCGCTCGCCGGCTACCGCGCGCTGTCCCGCCAGCCAGCGCGCATGAGCTACCGCGATCGCCTGCTGCTGACCAACCCGCCGCCCGCCGCCGGCGGCACGCTGCTGGCCTACGCGCTCGGCCTGCTCGACGGCAGTCCCGGGCCGCCCACGCTGGAGCAGGTCGTCACGGCGATGGAAGCCGCGCAGGGCGAGCGCACGCCCGCCTTCCTCGAGGGTCTCGCACAGGAGGGGTTCCTGGAGCGGTTCCTAGCCGCTCGCCTCGGTGCGCCGGGTGCGTCGGCAGCGCACAGCATGCGCGACTCGGCCACGCACGGCACGCTCGGCTCGACCACGCACATCTCCGTGCTCGACGGCGACGGTCACGCCTGCAGCGTGACCTGCACCAACGGCGAGGGCTCCGGCGTCGTCGTGCCCAGGACCGGGCTGCACCTGAACAACATCATGGGCGAGCAGGACCTCAACCCCGTTGGTTTTCATCGTCATCCCGCCGGGCGGCGCATGCCGAGCATGATGGCGCCCTCGATCGTCACGCGCGACGGGGCGGTCGAGCTGGTGCTCGGCAGCGCCGGCTCCAACCGCATCCGTTCCGCGCTGCTGCAAACGATCATCGGCGTCGTCGACCACGGCCTCGACGCCGCCGCCGCGGTGCGCGGGCCGCGCGTGCACTACGAGGACGACGTCGTCTATGCCGAGCCCGGCATCGACACCGGCGCCCTGGCAGCTGCCGGCCGGCGCGTCGTCGCCTTCCACGACCTCAACCTCTTCTTCGGCGGCGTCCAAGCCGTCCAGCGCCGCGACGACGGCACCCTGCTCGGGGCCGGCGACCCGCGGCGCGGCGGGGTTGCCGTCGCGGCGTGAGCGGGCACGCGGGTGGGTGGCGTGGGCGGTGTGGGGTGTGAGCGGGCACGCGGGTGGGTGGCGTGGGCGGTGTGTGTGCCTACCCGAACCGCACCCGTCCGTTGGAGCGCGCCCGCGTCTGGGCGCGCTCGACCAGCTCCATCCGCTTGATCGCTGCGCGAAACAGCATCGTCAGCAGGCGCAAGCGCGCCGTCTCCGAACGCAGCTCCAGCAGCTCCTGCTTGGCGTCCGCGCCGAACTCGACCGTTGCCGCCATCTGGTAGGCGTCCAGCTCCGCCAGTTCCTCGGTCGAAAGCGTCCGGTCCGTCGCCTGCTCGACCAGCTCCGCGTACAGCTCACGCGTCACGCGCCCGACCTCGGGGTCGTCCTCGTCGTCGCGCTCGTCGAGGAACTCCACGATGCCCGCCGGGTAAGGCAGGTCGTCCTGGCGCTCGATCAGCCGGAACGGGCGCGTGCCGCGCGCGAGGATGTTCATGCGTCCGTCGTCCGTCCGCTCCAGCACCCTGTCGATCTCGCACGCGCACCCGACGGGCTTCAGCTCCTCGTCGGACAGCCACACGATCCCGAATTCCCGTTCCTCGAGCAAACACCGCTCGATCATCGTGCGGTAGCGGTCCTCGAAAATGTGCAGCGGCACGCTCTCCGTCGGCAGTGCGACGATCCCCAACGGAAACAGCGGAAAGCCCTCCAGTACCCGATCCGGCACGAAACCCAGTCTAGTGTCGCCCGTCAGGCGGGCTTGCGCGCGGACAGCAGCAGGTTGTAGAAGATCGCCGACGGCAGCCGCGGCTCGAGCAGGTGGCGGTCCAGCTGCTGCAGCGCGAGGTAGCCGCGGTAGGCGTACTGGCGCCACGCCCACGGCACATCGCTTGGGTCGGCCGTCGCCTCCAGCGTGCGGTTCGTCCAGCCAAACCAGTTCGCCACCAGCTCCTCGCCGCCGACCCGCACGTCTTCAAAACCCGCGCTGCGCGCCAGTTCGCGCAGCTCGCCCGGTGCGAACGCGTGCACGTCGACCACGCTCTCCAGCGCCGCATCCGGCGCGCCGCCCTCTGCGGGCGGAGCGGGCCGTGCGCGCAGTGCCCGCCGCCACAGCGGCGCCAGCGTGCTCGCCACGCGCTTGGGCACGCGCGCGAGACGGTCCCCGTAGCGCGAAGGCTCGCCCGCGAACAGCAGCGTGCCACCCGGCGCCAGCACCCGTGCGAACTCGCCGAACGCCACCGCCAGATCCGGGATGTGGTGCAGGATCGCGTGCCCGAGCACCAAATCGAAGCTGCCACCGTCGAACGGCAGCGACTCCGCGTCGGCGGCGACTGTCTTCACCGCCAACCCCAAACGCTCCGCGTTGGCGCCCAGCGTCGCCAGCATCCCCGGCGAGATATCCGTGCAAGTCGCCTGCTCGATCAACCCCGCACGCAGCAGGTTCAACGTGAAGTACCCCGTCCCCGCGCCGATCTCCAGCGAGCGCCGGTACTGCTGCGGACGCCCCCGGCCGAGCGCCTTGCGCACTTTCGCGCCGACCTGCTCGCCGCCGATCTCGCCGAAGTCGATCCCCCACTTCGCGTCGTAGTGCCCCGCCGCCACATCGTGGTAGCGCGTGTTGACGTCGCGGATCTCCTCGGCGTTCAGCGGCATTGAGACCGGGGACCATATACTCGCGCCCGGTGTCCGCGCCTGCCGCCGCATACCTCCAGCGCGACCAGCCGCCCGGCGTGCCCCCCCTCGCCCTCACCGGGGAGCGCACGCTTCCCGACGTGCCCGCCGAGAACTACTGGTTTCGTCGCCACCTCATCGTCTACGAGTGGATCGCCGCCCGCTCGGGCGGGCTGCGCGTGATCGACATGGCCTGCGGCGAGGGCTACGGCGCCAACGTGCTCGCCGCACGCGCCGCCAGCGTGATCGGGGTCGACGCCAACCCCGACGCGCACGAGCACGCCCGTCTGCGCTACACCCGCCCCAACCTGCGCTTCGAGCGCGACCTGATCGAAACCTTCTCCGCGCCCGCCGACGCCGTTGTTTTCCTGCAGACGATCGAGCACCTGCGCGACCCCGGCGCCGCGCTCGAGCACTTCCGCGCGCTCGTCGGCGACGCCCACGGCGCCGTCTACGTCTCCACCCCCAACGTGCTCACGCTCGCCCCCGCCGGCGCGCCGCGCTCTGACAACCCCTGGCACGTGCACGAGTACCGCGTCGCCGAATTCGACGCGCTGTGCCGCGCGCACTTCTCCTCCGTCGCCCTCTTCGGCCTCTTCCATGCCCGCAAACTGCGCGCCCACGCGCTTGCGCTGCGGCTCGGCTGGGACGCCCTGCACCCGCGCCTTGGTCTCACCAAGCCGTTCTACGACCGCTTCACGCCCGCGATCTCGACACGCGACTTCGCCCTGCGCCCCCGCGGCCAGGCCGACCTGGAGCAAGCGCTCGACTTCATCGCCGTGTGCCGCGCGTAGATGTGGCGCGCCTGAACAACACCACCGAGCGCGTCTCTGGCGCGCTCGCGATCCTGCTCCACACCCACATGCCCTACGTCGAGGGCTTTGGCACGTGGCCCTTCGGCGAGGAGTGGCTGTGGGAGGCGGTCGCCACCTGCTACCTGCCGCTGCTCGACCTGCTCGACGAGGGCGTCCCGTTGACGCTCTCGCTCACCCCCGTGCTGTGCGACCAGCTGGCCGCGCCCGGCATCGGCGAGCGCTTCGAGCGCTTCGTCACCGACGTGCGCGCCGACACCCACGCCGAGGATGCCGAGGGGCTGCGCGCCGGCGGGCACGACACGCTCGCGCGCGAGCTGCAACGCGCCTGGGGCGACTACGAGCGGGCACTGGTCGCCTTTCGGCGCCGCGGCGGCAACCTGCTCGCCGCCCTTGTCCCGCACGCCCAATGGACCTCCGCCGCCACCCACGCCGTCCTGCCGCTGCTCGCCACCAACGCCGGGTTGCGGGCGCAAGTCCAGAGCGGCGTCGCCTCGCATCTTGCGCGGTTCGGCGCGCACAGCTGGCGCGGCGGCTTCTGGCTGCCGGAGTGCGCCCACACACCCGCTCTGGAGCCCACGCTCGTACAGGCCGGCGTGCGCGCCACCTGCGTGGAGCTGACTAACCGCCTCGGTCTGGGCTCGCCCGCACACCTGCGGCCGCTGCTCACCGACTCCGGCCTGCTGCTCGCCCCGATCGATCGCGCCACGATCGCGCTGGTCTGGAACGACGCCGGCTACCCCGCTCATGGCGCCTACCGCGACTACCACCGCCGCACCGTCCACCACCACAACCCCTGGTGCAACGACGGCCGTGCCTACGACCACGCGATCGCCCACGCGATCGCCCGCGAGCACGCCGCCGACTTCGTCGCGCGCATCCGCGCCCGTCTGCGCCGCGACGGCGCCTCGCTGCCCGGTGGCGGCCTCGTCGTCTGCGCCCTGGACACCGAGTTGCTCGGACACTGGTGGTATGAGGGGCCCCTCTGGCTGCGCGCCGTCGTGGAGGAGTGCTCGCGTCAGGGGCTGCCGCTGCTACGCCTCGATGATGCCCTGGAGCGCTGCGAGCCCGTGGACGGTGGCGAGCCTGTGGACGGCGGCGGGCTCGTGGACGGCGGCGGGCTCGTGGACGGCGGCGGGCTCGCGGCGAGGGGTGGGCCCGTGGGGGGCGGCGGGCTCGCGGGGGGCGGCGGGCCTCAGCGGAGCGGTGGGTCCGCGCGGACGGGTGTGGCCTCGGGGCGGTCCGGCCGGGAGCGGTCCGGCCGGGAGGAGGGGGTGTTGGGTTCATCTTTTGGGGCGCGAATCGCGCCTGCGCGCGTGCGCGCGCGCGAATCGCGCCATGCGGGAGTGGATGGGGCCGGCCCTGCCGGTTCGCTGTGGGGCGACCCGCACGACGCCACCACCTGGGGTGCCGAGGGCGACCTCTCCACCTGGTCCGGCCCCGCCGTCGCCGACATCGCCTTCGTCGCTCGCGCCGCCGAGCTGGACGTGGTGCGCGCCGGGCCGGCCGCCGGCGCTGCGGCGGTGCGCGAGCTGCTTGCGCTGCAATCCAGCGACTGGGCATTCATGGTCGACCGCGAGCTCGCCGTGCCCTACGCGCGCGAGCGGTTTGCGCATCACCGGGCTGCGCTTGCCCAGGCGCTGGAGGGTGGGGTCGATGCCGACACAGGCGGGCTGCGCAATCTTGCCGCGCACGCGCTGCCCGACGTGCTTTGGGGGGATTGACCGAGGTTTGGATTCCCAGCGCCGTGCCGACTCGCCGCGCACCGCTCCTGCATCGCGTGCCGCGCGTTACGGGCGACGCGACCCCTCTCCGGAACCCCGAAGGGGTTCCAATCTCCCAACCCGAGCCACCCCTACGCTCTTCCCCAACCGCCACGCCCGCATGAGGGCCCACGTCGGCCAGATCAGCGGCGCCAGCTCTCGCTGGAGACGGCGCGTGACGTGCCGTGCCGGCTCGCTTGCCGACGCCTCGGGAGTCGAGGTGTAGTAGGCGACAACGCCCAGCAACGTGACGAGATGGTGCGCGCCGTGCGGCAGGCTCCGGGTCTGCGCCGCCGCGCGACGAGCGGTGGCGGTGAGCGTGCGTGCAAGGCGGTCGACATCGCTGTGGTAGCGGATGTAGCCGAGCTGTCCCGCTGCGAGGTCTTGCTCGTAGTCCACGACGCTGTCCAGCAGCGTGCATAAGCTCGCCAGCGCGAAGTATGTCTCGTCGATCGCCCGCGCCTGCTCCGCAGTGGTGCGCGCGTCGGCGGCGGCCGCGATCAAAGCGTGCATCGTGAGCACCGACGACGCTGCGCCGGCAATGAACTCTTGCCACGTGAGCGCCACCGCCCTGGCTTCGGGTCTGGCCCACCGCTCGAGCTGCCCCGTTCCCTTGCACTCCACCGCGTGCGCCCGGCTCTGTACCTCCGCACACCGCGTCGCCGCGCTTGCGGCGACATCGAAGACCGCACCCGCGCCCGGCAGTCGCGGGAGCACCGCTCTGACCGTCTCGACCAGCTCCTGCAGGTAGCCGCCGTCAGCTGCCGGTCGGCCGCGGTAGTAGTCGCGGGTCGCGGGTGGGTGCGGGGCGACCGCATCGATCAGCGCCTGGTAGGCACTGCGATTAGCGCTCAGCGGCTCGCTCGCCGGCAGCTCGGTGAGGCCGTCGAGATAATCGAAGATCACCTCGCTGGCGACAACGGCCTTGATGACTTCTGTGCGCCGGCGTCGGTGGACAAGTGTCGCCAGCGTCGCTGCCACCTCCGCGTTGAAGGACTCCGCGCGGAGCTTGTCGAGTGCGAGTGCCTGCAACTCCGCGTCGCCAATCAACCGCGCACGCTCCCGCCACCTTCGCAACTCGCGCTGCACATGCGGCCTGACGGTCGGCCAGTAGCGCGTGTTTGCCAGCACCAGCGCGGCGCCTGCACGGCCCATCAGCACCGGGCTCCAGGGGGAGCAGGCCTGCGAGGGGTGTCCCTGGGGGTGCTTCTGTGGGGCCCCTTGCGGGTGCTCCGATGAGGACTCTTGCGAGTGCCCCCGCGGCCGCTGCGCACGCGTCGTCGCCGCGCCCGATTGCGCCTGCGCGTTCACGATCACTCTTCGAGCGCGAACACAGCGGGCACACGCGAAGCCCGCCACACCGGCACGACAGCGGCGAGAAAAACGACACCGACGACCAACGCGAACAACTCGACCGGACGCAAACCGGTAGCGATACGCGGCACCGGGAAACCAGACACGTTTTTGAGGTAGCCATCGATGATGGTCTGCCCGTACACCCCCGCCAGCGCGCCCGTCAAACACCCGGTACACAACAGCAGCAACGATTCGGTCATCAGTATCAGCCTCAAACGATTTGGTCGCACGCCGCACAGCCGCAGGTCCGCGAGCGATCGGCGCCGCTGCCACACGGCCGACGTCAAGGCGGCGGCCATCGACAGGATCGCCGCCAGCAGCAGCAGCAGCGCGATCTCTCGCAGTTGCCCCAACCCTTCGCTCGCCGACGCCTGAATCCTCGTCTGACGCGTCTGGGCCGTCGTTATTTCAAGCCCGCTCTTCGGTCCCAGCACGCGTTTGATCGCCGCCCGTACCGGCCCGACACTGGTGCCCGGCGTGAGCGTCACGCCCAGCGCCGTCGGCGCGCTCGTCGCCCACAGGCGGCCAAAGGTGGCCGTGCTCATGAAGATCACGCCCGTGGGCCACGCGAAGTTCGTCGTCGTCGCGGCGATCCTCGGGTGGGCGTCGCCGGTGGGCGTTGGCAGCATGAACCTGTCCCCCGGCGCCACGCCGTATTCGTCTGCGATCTGCTGCGAGAGCATGATCCATTCCCCGCTCTGCAACCGCGCGAGCGCCGTCCCTTCGCGGCCGTTGACCATCTGGCCCGCCAGCATCGTGGAGCTGGAGCCAGGTGGCAGCGCGATCACCCACGGCTGCCTGTTCCCGAGCGGGAAGAACCCACCCTGGAACGTTTGCACGCCCGCCACCCCCCGTATCTGGGCGATCCGGCGTATGCGGCCGCCGTCCAGTGTGAATTCCACAGTCGCCTGGTTGTCGTCGGGGCTCGTCACCCAAATGTCCGCCGCCGCGGCGTAATTGTGGGAAACCTCGCCAATGCCTTTCAGCAGGTCACCACGAGAGCCGCCCAGCGCGACGCCGCCAAACAGCGCGACGGCGCCCGTCGCGGTAAGCGCGAGCGAGCGCAGCGCCGTCGCCCGCAACGACGCCAGCGCCACCGGCAGCACGGTCAGTCGTTCATAGCGCTTTGCGAGGGCGCCCGCGGACCGCAGCGTGCCGGCGAACACCAGCGGAACCGACAGCACCGTCGCGAGCGCCAGCACCACACACGCGACGATCGCCGCCGATGCGACGAACGTGAACAGCCCGCCCGCGAGCAGCAGCAGGCCGACCACCCCGAGCAGCAACGGTTTCATGCGCCCGCCAAGCGCGTTACCGGGCTCGCCGTCCTCGAAGTAGACAGCGTCCGGCGCGCGCCCCGAACGCAGGTCCAGCAGCGGGACCAACGACGACAGGCAGGCCGCGAGCACGCCCGCCGCGAGCGCCAGCAGCAGCGGCCGCGCCCCCACGACCGTTTCCGTGCCCAGCGTGAACTCTCTGGCGAGGTACCCCGGCGACTGGTGCAAAACACCGACCGACAACGCATAACCGGCCAGCAGGCCGACGACCGACGCGGCCACGCCCAAACAGAGCGCCTGAAACAGAACCATCTGCACGATCGCGGTCCGTCGTGTGCCGCTCAGGCGCAGGTCGGCGATCGCCCGCCGCCGCTCGGGCGCCGTCAGCAGCATCGCGTTGAAGGCGAACAGGAAGCCCAGCAATGCGCTGATCGCCGCGAACAACGTGCTGGCCTGGTTGCTCGGGCGCAGCGCCTGTCGCAGCAAATTGACGTCCTGCTCCGCCGGAGCGACCGTCAGCCGCCCGTCTGCGATAGCGAGCAACCCGGCGTGCACCGCCGCCTGGCGTCCGCGTTCGGTCTGCACGACGATGCGCGTGATCCGTCCCGGCAGCCGCGCCAGCTGCTGCACACGCGACAACGGCATAATCGCCAGCTGCGCCTGCGAAAGCGCGCCAATCGCTTCCGGGCCGAGCACCGACGCAACCTTCAGCGTGTGCAGCTGGCCGCGCAGCGCCAACGAGATCGAGGGCGACTCGCCCGTCCTCACCTGCGCCGCCGAAACACCCAGCGCCCTGGCGCTGGTCTTCGTCAAAGCGATGCTGCCAGGCGCCAACGTCGAGATCGGCAGCGTGTGCGCGAGCCCGTCGAGCACCGCCAAGCTGAGGCCCGTGCCGACCAGGTCGATCGGCACGGTCCGGCCGTTGCGATCGCGAATCGACGCCGGCTGTTCGAGCAGCGGCGCCGCGTGCCGAACGCCACGCAGATCGCCCACCGGTTCGAGCAGACGTTCGCTGAAGCCCGCGCCGCTGCGGGCGCGCAACTGCAGGTTGGCCGGGCCGACGACGGTGCGCACGATCTGCGCGGCGGAGCCGGCGATGCTGCTGTTGGCGACCGTCACCGCGAAGACGAGCGCCACCGCGACCGCCACGCCCAGCCCGGCAAGCAGCTCCTGCGCGGCATGCGCGCGCAAGCGCCGCCGATAGATGTACAGCAGGGCGGCAGGCCGCATCCAAGGACGCGTCTGCAAAGGCGTGCCGGACACTAGACCGGCCTGACTGTCACTGGCGCGTATAAGCCAGGCCCGGCTGGAACGGACCGGCCGGGCTCGTCGCCGTCGTGGCTCAGCTTGCCGTCGCGCAGCACGTAGCGCCGGTCGGCCAGCGCGGCCGCTTCGACGTCGTGAGTGACGAGCAGCACGCCCGCGCCGCCCTCGTGTGCGATCGATCCCAGCAGCTCCACAACCTCGCGGCTGCGAACGCTGTCGAGGTTGCCGGTAGGCTCGTCCGCGAGAATCAGCCGCGGCTCGCCGGCCAGCGCGCGTGCGATCGCGATGCGCTGACGCTCGCCGCCGGACAGCTCCCCGGGCGTGCGCTCGAGGCGATCGCCAAGACCGACGCGTTCGAGCCACGGCAGCGCGCGCGCCCGCGCTTCGCGCATCCCCACACCCCCGAGCACCAGCTTGAAAGCGGCGTTCTCCAAAGCCGACACGCGCGGCAGCAGATGGAAGCTCTGGTAGATGAAGCCAACGTCCCGCATCAGGTAGTCACAGGCCTGATTGGCGGACATCAGCGAGAGGTCGGCGCCGTCGAAGCGAATCGTTCCTCCTTCCGGCCTGAGCAGCGCCGCGATCAGCAGCAGCAGCGTCGTCTTACCCGAGCCGCTTGGCCCGCGCAGCGCGAGCATCTCGCCCGGCGCGATCTCGAGATCCACCCCGTCGACGGCGCACACCTCCTCGCCCAGGCCCGCGTAGTGCTTGACCACGCCCTGCAGCTCGAGCAGGCTCATCGCGCGCTCGCAACGCGACAGCCGGCCGTCGGCTCAGGCAACGGCCCGGCGTCCCCTGGCACGGCGCTGCGACAGCGCCACGACCGGAGCGAGCCGGGGAACGAGTCGGCCGCTCAGCTCGCCGTCGGCGAGCGTCAGCGCACGGTCGGCCCCCGCCAATCCGGCGACGTCGCCGGTGCTCGCCAAGACCGCGACGCCCTCGTCGGCGAGCGAGCGCAACAACAGCAGCACCCTGTCCCGTTCGCCGTGAGCGACGCCCTTGATCGGCTCGTCGATCACGATCATGCGCGGCTCGAGCACCAGCGCGCGGGCGATCGAAACGCGCACCGCCTCCGCGTCGTTCAGCGCATACGGCGCCCGTACGCCGACGCTCACAGCCTCGACGCGCGCCAACGCCTCCCGGGCCCTCGCTGCCGCCCGCCCGGCAGCGACCCCGTGCGCCAGCAGGCCAATCGTCAGCTGCTCCTGCACCGTCGTGCCGGGGGTTGCACACGACGCCGCTCGGCAATAGCCGATCGTGCTTCCCAGCGCCGTCCCGCCGCGGCTCGCGAGATCGCGACCCGCGAAGCACACCACGCCGCTATCCGGCGGTTCGACACCGGCTGCGATCCGCAACAGCGCCGAGCGGCCCGAGCGCGGCGCCCCCCACACGACAACCAGTTCCCCCGCGTCGACGCTCAAAGATATGTCGTGCAGGACCACCTGCTCGTGCGATCCCCGCCTGCGCAGCTTGCCGGCCCGCCGCAGCTCGAGCAGGGTCATGGCCCCTCGGGTCGTCCATCGAGCAGAGCCTTCACCTCACGCCGCGCGAACTGGGCCACCGAAAGCCGAGCGCCCTCGAACTGGCGCTCCTGCTCGCGCGTCAAACGCGCCCTCAGCCGGGCGCTGCTGCCCCCCGGATCGGCGGTCGTGGCAACCGGCTCGACCACTCGATCCAGACAACTCTGCTCGTAGCGGGCCACGATCTCCAGGGCCGCGTCGGGCTCGCGTTGGGCGAAGCCCGCCAGCTGTCGAATGAACAACTGCGCTTGGCGACGCTCCCCGTCGGCCTGTGTCGCCAGCCACGCCTCATAGGCCAGAATGCCGCTGCGGGTAGCCCGATAAGCGGGCTTTGGCTGACGACTGGCGCCGGGCCGCACCGTGCGCGACCCCGGCACCTCCTCGATCAGCCCCTTCTCCAGCATCGAGTTCAAGCCCGCGTAAACCTGCGATTCGCTGCTCACCTTGACCACGTCCCCGTAGTCCCGGTCGCAACGCTGCACGAGGTCGTAAGCGTAGCCCTGGCGCTCGATCACCAAGCCGAGCACGACCCAGTTGATCGTCGAACGCATCCCTCCGGAATGCTTGGCTCTGGCGGGCCGGATACTCATGGAAGCACGCTATCCGACCAAAAGCCCAATTGCCAGTCGTGTTTCCAATAGCGACTTCTCTAATTTAGAACCTTCTAAATTCGACTTATCAGAGCGCGTGCCGTCGGTCATGATCGACGCCGATGACCTCTCGCCGACCACTGCGGGCGCAATTGCGTCCAGTGCTCGTCCGCGCAGACCGCGCCCCGCGGCGCGGCGCGCACGACGGGCGCGGTGGCCGCAGCACCTTTGGCCGCACCCTGGCGCGCCAAAGGCAGGGTCGTGGGCGCCCGCCATCCACTGTCCCTCTCGGCGGGCGCCCGCACGCTGCCGTCGGCTGCCGTGCGGGGCGTCTGCGCCCGGCGCCCGCGTGAGGGGCCTGTGCGTCGGGCGCAAACCGGTGCACGCAAAGCGAATCGTCGCCCCCGGCATTTACCGACTCGACACCCGCCGCAGCGCTACGCGGGCTGCTGACAAAGCACGACGAAGCGTCCCGGCCTTTTGGTAGGATCGCACCGATGGGCGCTGCACCCGACGGCAGGAATCGCAACCGGCTCGTGGCTTGGCGACGGCGCGCGGTGCTGCCGCTTTGCCTGCTGTTGGGTTGTCTCGCGCCGCTTGTGGGCGCGCCCGGGGCCCTAGCGGCGGGCAGTGGCAGCATCTCGGGGAAGGTCACCTCGGCCTCGTCGCACAGCGGCCTGAGCGGGATCGAGGTTGTCGTCTTCGAAGCCGCCACCGAACGGCCCACGGCCTTTGCGACGACGGAACCGGACGGGCGGTACACCGCTGGGAGCCTGCCGGGTGGGGAGTACAAGGTCAAGTTCTCCCAAGGCCGCGAAAGCGGCAATTACGCGTTTCAATATTATGCAGACGCCTCGACCTACGCAACCGCGCAAACCGTGCTCGTCACGGAAGCAAGCGTGACGCCCGAAATCAACGCCGAACTACAGGCGGGAGCCGAGATCAAAGGCACCGTTCTGGAAGCCACGACCTCTGAAGACATCGTGCCGCTCCATGAAATCGAGGTCACCGTCTACGAAGCCAACGATCAATTCCCCGTCGGTTTTGCGTCCACCAACTCCCAAGGGGAATACACGGTAGAAGGGCTGGCGGGTGGCTTCTACAAGGTTGAATTCTCGGCCGGCGGCGGCTTCGGGCTGATCGGCGAAGGCGAAGAACCCGGCGAAGAGCTGCCCGCACAGGACTTCATCACGCAGTTCTACAAAGGACAGCCGTCATTTGCCACGGCGACTCCGGTCGAAGTCCTTGCGGAACAGGTCAAGGCAGGCGTCAACGCCGAACTGCAGCGCGGCGCCGAGATCGAAGGCACCGTCACCAACGCCTCGACGCACGAGCCGGTGGAAGGTGCTTACGTGGAAGCCCTCGGAACAGGCGAAACGGAAGTCGGGTTCGCGTTTACGAACGCCAGCGGACACTACGTGATCGTTGGTCTGCCCACCGGCTCCTACAAGTTGAAGATCGCCGGATACCACTACTTCACCCAGTACTACGACAACCAACCGACACCGGCAGCTGCCAATACCCTGTCGGTGCTCGCGCCGCACGTCACGGCTGGCATCAATGTGGCGCTCGTGCCCTGGTCGCCCGTCAACACCGCCGCGCCCGTCGTGTCCGGCAGCCCGTCGCTCGGGCAGACGCTCACGTGCGCTCCCGGCTCGTGGAGCGGCAAGATCACGCCCACCTACACCTACGTCTGGCTGCGCGACGGTGTGACCATCCCCGGCGCCGTCTCGAACACCTACGTCGTGCAGAGCGCCGACCAGGGCAACGGCCTCACCTGCAAGGTCACGGCGCTCAACAAATACGGCAGCGCTGCCGCGCTCAGCAATACGCTGACGGTGCCGATCCCCTCGCCGCCACCACTGACGCCGACCGTCACGATTGACCGCAGCAAAATCGTCGTGCGCGGCGACGTCGTGCGCGTCCCGATCTCCTGCGGGGCAGGCGCCAACTGCACCGGGTGGGTCGAACTGCTCGAGCGCGTCACCGTCAAGCATCGCCACGGCCACCACAGCCGCAACTCGACCAAGAACATCGTCGTCGGCAAGGCGACCTACACGCTCGCCGGCGGCCACGAAACGACTGTTGTCATCAGGCTCAGCCACAGCGCCGCGCACGCGCTCGCCCACGCCAAACACCACAGCCTCGACCTCACGGCGCACGCCGTCGTCGGCGGCGGCAGCACCGCGAACCGGCCGCTCCTGCTCAGCCTCGCCGTCTCGCGGCCGGCGCACAAGAACCGGCAGCGGTAGCGTTCGCTATCCCGAAGGCTGCAGCGGCGATGCTTCAGGCCGCAGCGGCGATACCGGCCGCGGCGGCGGTGCCTGGGGGCCGGCAGCGGCGATGCTCCGGCTGCCGCCGCTTAAGTACGCGTTACTCCCCCGATCGGGGGAGTTAAATGCAGGGTCTTCCACTGAGAGGTCCTGGTGAGCGCTGCTAAACCACAGAAGTTCCCCGCGGAACGATAGGCTCCGGCTCGGCCCGAGACGCCGCCGTCTTCCGCGGCGCGTGGGGAGCGCCAGCCGTCCGACTCGCCGAACTCGCCCGAGATATTCCGTCCCGAGGACGCCCGCGCGGCCAGCCGGGCCACCGCGCGCGGCGAGCTGCGCCGCCTGGCGCGCGGGCTCTACACGACCAACCTGGACGAGCCCCCAGCACAGCTCGTGCGCCGGCGCTGGCACGACGTCGCCGCGCTCTACTTTCCCGGCGCCGTCATCGTCGACCGCAGCGCCGCCCTCGCCGCGCCTGCCGCCGACGGCTCGCTGTTCCTCGATACCGGCCCCGCGCGCGCCCAGCCGCGGCCCGTGCCTCTGCCCGGTCTCACGCTGCGCCCGCGCCGCGGTCCCGGCCCCCTCGCCGGCGACATGCAGTTCGCCGCGCTGCACATCGCCGGCCCCGCGCGCATTCTGCTCGACAACCTCCGACCCCTCCCGGGCACGCGCCGGCGTCGCGCGGACCCTGCGCCGCGACGAGCTGGAGGACCGCCTCGAGCGCCTCGCGCGCGCCCGCGGCAACGACGCGCTGCTCGAGCTGCGCGACGAAGCTCGCGCCCTGGCCCCGCAACTCGGTGCCGAACGCGAGCTGGCCGAGCTGGACCGCCTGATCGGGGCGCTGCTCGGCACCCGCACCGCCACCCTGTGCACGCCCGCAGCTCGTGCGCGCTCCGCCGGCCTCGGCTACGACACCGATCGCCTGCAGCGCTTCGAGCTATTGCGTGCCGCGCTCGCCGCGCAGCAGTTCGCCGACCGCTCCGCTCCGCCCGACCCGCAACGGCAATTTGCCTTCTACGAGGCCTACTTCTCAAACTGGATCGAGGGCACCATCTTCGAGATCGCCGAGGCCGAAGAGATCGCCTTCCGTGGGCACATCCCACCCCAGCGGCCCGCCGACGCCCACGACGTCCTCGGCACCTTCGAAGCGGTCATCGACCCCCGCCTGCGCGCCGCCGCGCCCACCGACGCCAACGACTTCGAGTCCTTCCTCGCCGCCGCTCACGCACGTGTCATGGCCGGACGGCCCGAGCTGCACCCCGGCCGCTACAAGGAACAGCCCAACCGCGCCGGCGCAACCCTGTTCGTCGCCCCCGAACTGGTCCGCGGCACCCTGCGCGAAGGTTTCACCCTACAGCGCACCCTGCCCCCCGGCCTGCCCCGCGCCATCTACACGATGCTCCTCGTCGCCGAGGTCCACCCCTTCGTCGACGGCAACGGCCGCGTCGCGCGCCTCGCGATGAACGCCGAGCTGAGCGCCGCCGGCCTCTGCCGCATCGTGATCCCCCTGTCCTACCGCGACGACTACCTCGGCGCCCTGCGTGCCCTCAGCCGCAATGGTAATCCCGACCCGCTCCTGCGGGTGCTCGACCGCGCCCAGCGCTGGGCCGCCGCGATGACCTGGACGGACCCTGCCGAAGTACTCGCGCAGCTGCGCGCCACCAACGCGCTTGTCACCCCCGACGAGGCGGATGCCAGCGGCCTGCGTCTGCGCGAACCGGCTCGGCCGGCGGCCGGCGGGTAGCCGTGGCCGTCGCCGCTCGCGTGGGCAAGCGAGCGCTCCGCGGCCCGTCGCCTTGCGGGCCATGCGAACCCACCCCGGGAACCCCGCAGGGGTTCCAATCAAAATCCCTTCACTACCCCCAGCGCATCGTCTTCGGCTCCTCGCGCATGCGCACAACACGCGCCGGCACTCCCGCCACGACCGCATTGGCCGGCACGCTGCGCGTCACCACCGCGCTCGTACCGACGATGCTGTTATCGCCGACGCTCACGCCGCGCAGGATGCACGCGCCGTAGCCGATCCACACATTGTGGCCCACATGTACGTCGCGCTTGTAAATCCCCTGCAGGCGAATCGGCCGCTCCACCTCCACCACGCCATGGTCGAAGTCGATCAGCATCACCCTGTCCGCGACGATGCACTCCCGCCCGATCTCCACCCGCTGGTAGGCGGAGATCGTGCACTCCTGGCCCATCACCGTCTTCGCGCCGACCCGCACCTCGCCCTCGTGCACCCTGAGCTTCGTGCCATGTCCCACCCACGCCCACCGGCCGATCGCGAGCTTTGCGTTCCGGCCGATCTCGAGCTGCACGCCCGGGCAGATGAAGCACAACCCGTCCGTCTGCAGCCGTCCGCGGTAGCGCAGCTTCAACCGCACCAGCCGCAGCAGCATCCCGGCGTATGCGAGCCCGAGCATGTTGTTCGCTTTCATGAACCGCAGCAGCACGATCGGGCCACCGTGCAGCGGTCCCGGCGCTCCGCGCACATCCCAGCCCGAGGTCGCCGGCGGCTCGTGGGTGCTCGGGGGTTGTTTTGATGGGTTTGGAGAGGGGTTGGCTTGCCCGTTCTCCGGGGGCGCACCGGCGAGAGCGTCTGACTGCTGCATTGCGCCCGAATCGTATTCGCCGGGCTGCGCGCCTGCCACCGCCGCTGGGAAGCTCGCCTGCGATGATTGCCCGCACGATGGCCTCCTCGACCGCAAGCGAGTCGGACCTGCTCGCGCAGCGCCTGCTCGACGGCGACCGCCGCGCGCTTGCGCGTGCGATCTCGCTCGTCGAGGACGACCGTCCCGAGGGCTGGGAGCTGGTGCGCGCCGTCTACCCCCACACTGGCGCCGCCGCCGTGGCCGGCTTCACCGGCCCGCCCGGCGTGGGCAAGTCGACACTGATCGGCGCGCTCACGCGCGAGCGCCGCGACGCCGGGCGCACCGTCGGGGTGCTCTCGATCGACCCCTCCTCGCCCTTCACCCAGGGCGCGCTGCTCGGCGATCGCATCCGCCTGGGCGAGCACTTCCTCGACCCCGGCGTCTTCATCCGCTCGATGGCGTCCCGTGGCGCGCTCGGCGGGCTCTCCGAGGCCGCCCTGCAAGCCGCGCTGCTGCTCGACGCCGCCGGGCGCGAGGACGTCTTCATCGAGACCGTCGGCGTCGGTCAAGCCGAGGTCGACATCATCGACCACGCCGACACGATCGTGCTCGTGCTGATGCCCGGCTCCGGCGACTCGATCCAGGCGCTCAAGGCCGGTGTCATGGAGATCCCCGACATCATCGTCGTCAACAAGGCCGACCACCCCCTCACCGACACGATGGTCCGCGAGATCCGCGGCGTGCTCTCGCTCGCCAACGTCGACCGCGCGCATGCGCCCGACCCGGGGGCGGGGGCGGGTCACAGTGGCGGTGGGCTGGGCCGCTCGGGGGCAGCTCACGGTGGGGAGGGGGCAGACGACAGCGACTCGGGGGCAGGTGGCAGTGGGCAGGGCCGCTCGGGGGCAGGTCACGGCGAGGACGCGCCACTCGCGCGCGCACGCGAATGGCGGGTGCCGATCGTCAAGACCGAGGCCGAGCGCGGCCGCGGCGTGCCAGAGCTGGCGCAGCGTCTCGACGAGCACCGCGCCCACATCCTCGACGCTGGGCGCCTCGACGAGCGCCGCCGCCGGCACCTGCGCAACGAGGTGCTCGCGCTCGCCAGCGCCCGCTTGCGTCGCCGTCTGGAAGAGGACCTGCGCGACGACCCCGCCTTCCAAGATCTGCTCGAGCGCGTCGTTCAGCGCCGCCTCGACCCCGCCAGTGCCGCTGCGACGTTGTTGGAGGGTGAGCACGCCCCACGCTGAGCGTGCCGGGTGCCTTGTCGTGCCGGGAGTGCCTTGTGTCTTATGCCTCGCGCGCCGTGGCCCGTGTGGTTTGCAGCGTCGGCCCGGATGTGCCGGTCGTCTGACTGCCCCGCCTCCTACATGTGTGTTTTTCGCTACGTCGTAGCGTGCCAAGAATTCGACGTTAGAAACGTCCCCTATGCGGGCATTATGCAGAACTGAGGCCGGTTGCTGGAACCACTGCCGGTGAGTGTGTGCTAAAACGGTTGACCATGGTCCAACAATCGGCTATGCACAAGCCTTTCGGCACTGAGAATCCGGGTCGGTTCTCCTCCTCGCTGTGTGCAGGACTGGCAATGCTGACCTGCTTCTCCCCCGAGCACCCCGTGCGCGGAATCGCCGACATGGCCGACGCGCTCGACCTCGGACGCTCGACCACCCACCGCTACGCCGCGACACTGGTCACGCTCGGCTACCTCGAGCAGGGGCCCTCGCGCAAGTACCGCCTCTCCGCGCGCGTCTCCGATTTGGGTATCTCGCTGCTGGACTCGATGGCCGTCCGGCGTGCCGCACGCGAACACCTGCGCGAGCTTCGCACCCGCACCGGGCGCACCGTCTCGCTCGCGATCCGCGACGGCGGCGAGATCTCCTACATCGACCGCTGGTCGGGCGCGCGTCGTGGCCAGTACGCGATCGACCTCGGTCTCGGCGTCGGCTCGCGCCTGCCCATGTACTGCTGCGCCGTCGGCAAGGCGCTCCTCGCCCGACTCCCCGAGGACGACTTGCGTGCGGCGCTCACCCCGCTGCGTCTCGCCCGCCGCGCGCCCCACACGATCACCGCCAAGTCGGCGCTGCGCACCGAGCTTGAGCGGATCGCCGACGGCGGCGACGGTGGCGTCGCCGTCGAGGACGAAGAGCTGTTAGCCGGACGCCGCGCGCTCGCCGCGCCCGTATTCGACGCCGCCGGCAACGCGCTCGCCGCCGTCGAGCTGGCCGTTCCCGCCGACGCGTACACCCGCACGCAGCTCGTCGCGAAGCTCGCGCCGCTCGTCGTCGCAACCGCCAACGCGATCACGACGTCGATGGACGCCGCGCGCGCGACCGACGGTGCGCGTGGCGCACGCGCGCGTCGCGGCCGCGGTGCAGCTTCGCGCCGCCGGCGGGTGCCCGCGAGGGTGTAGCGGGGCACGCCTCGCACGGATGACCCCCGCGAGGGGGTGTAGCGGGGCACGCCCCGCACAGATGACCGCCCGCATCCGTGTGGAATCATCGTCTTGTGGGCGCCGCGGTAGGGACCAGCTCGACGGTCAAGCGTTTGACCCTCGTGGCCTGCATCCTTGGTTCCGGCATCGCGCTGCTCGACGGCACCGTCGTCAACGTCGCGCTGCCCACCATTCAGCGCGCCCTCGGCGGCGGCCTCGCAGGCCAGCAATGGGTCAGCAACGCCTACCTGCTCACCCTCGGCTCGCTGATCCTCGTCGGCGGCTCGCTCGGCGACATCTTCGGCGAGCGCCGCATCTTCGCGCTCGGCGTCGCCGGCTTCGGCACCGCCTCGCTGCTGTGTGCGCTCGCACCCTCGATCGGCTTCCTCATCGCCTGCCGTGCTTTGCAGGGCATCGCCGGCGCGCTGCTCACACCCAGCTCCCTCGCCGTCATCGTCGCCACCTTCCCCGAGCGCGAGCGGGGGCCCGCGATCGGCACCTGGACCGCGTTCGGCGCGATCGCCGCCGTCGTCGGCCCCCTCGGCGGCGGCGCGCTCCTGGCGATCGCCTCCTGGCGCTGGATCTTCCTCATCAACCTCCCCCTCGTCGTCATCTGCGTCGCGCTGATCCTCGCCGTCGTCCCCCGTCCCGCGCCCTCCTCGCTCGCCGGCGGCGCCCACCGCGTGGACCTGCCCGGTGCGCTGCTCTGTGCGCTCGGGCTCGGCGGCCCCGTGTTCGCGCTCATCGAGCAGCCCCGCCTCGGCTGGTCCGATCCCGCCGTGCTCATCCCGCTGCTCGCCGGCCTCGCGCTGCTCGGCGCGTTCGTCCTGTTCGAGGCCCGCGCCTCGCACCCGATGCTCCCGCTCAGCCTCTTCGCCCGACGCAACTTCGCCGTCGGCAACATCGAGACGCTTGCGATGTACGCCGGGCTCTCGGTGCTGTTCTTCTTTCTCGTCCTCTTCCTGCAACAGGTCGCGCACTACTCGCCGCTGAAGAGCGGCCTCGCCACGCTGCCCACCACAGTCGTCATGTTCTTCCTCTCCCGCCGCTTCGGCGCGCTCGCCGACCGCCACGGGCCGCGCCTGTTCATGGGCCTCGGCCCGATCATCGCCGGCGTCGGTCTGCTGCTACTGATACGCGTCGACGTCCACGTCGACTACTTCACCGACGTCCTGCCCGCGCTGCTCGTCTTCTCGATTGGCCTCGCAGCCACCGTCGCGCCGCTCACCGCCGCCGTCCTCGCCGGCGTCTCCGAGCGCCAGGCGGGCATCGCCTCCGGCGTCAACAACGCCGTCGCCCGCGTCGCCGGCCTGCTCGCGATCGCCGCGCTCGGCGCGATCGTCGCCGCGCAGTTCGCCTCCACGCTCGACGCCCGGCTCGCCGGCGTCCCGCTCTCGCCACGCGCCGCCGCCGCCGTGCTCGAAGCCAAGCGCCTCACCCTCGGTCAGCCCTCCCTCGCCGGCCTGCCCTCGCGCGAAGCCGCGCTGCTGGCGCACGCCACCCGGCAGGCCTCGCTGGAAGCGTTTCACATCGGCATCGGCCTCGCCGGCGGTCTCGTGCTGCTCGGCGGCTTGATCGGCGCGATCGGCATCCAGAACCCGCGTCGCGCCGTCGCCGCGCGAGAGTGCCCCGGCGGGCAGCTCGTCGGCACCAGCCTCGACGCCGCCGGCTGCCACCGCGAGCTGGGGGAGGCGTCCACGCCCGCGCGCGCCTCGGCCTGAGCGCGCGGTCGGCCGGGACGCCGCGCGGGCCACAGCGACCGGGAGCGCCACCCCACCGACGGCGCTCCCGGTCGTGGCATGCTGCACGGTGTGAGTACCGCCGCCACCGTCCGCCGCGCCACCGCCGCCGACGTGCCCGCGCTTGCGGCGATGCTCGCGCGGGCCTTCTTCGACGACCCCGTCGCGATCTGGTCGTGCCACCCCGACGTCCTGCGGCCCGCCGTGCTCGAACGCTTCAACGGCGCACGCGTGAGCCACCTGCTCGGCGATCAGGAGGTCTGGACCACGCCCGACGGCTCCAGCGCCGCGCTGTGGGCGCCGCCGCAGCGCTGGAAAACCACGCCGCGCCAAGACCTCGAGCTGTCGCGTTGCATCCTGCACCCGCGCCTGCTCGTGCGCGCCCCCGTAATCGTCGCCGGGCTGCTCGGCATCGAGCGTCGCCACCCACGCACGCCGCCGCACTGGTACCTCGCGGTGCTCGGCACCGACCCCGTCGCCCAAGGCCAAGGGCTCGGCTCGGCCGTGCTTGCGCCCGTGCTCGAACAATGCGACCGCGACGGCGTCGGCGCCTACCTCGAGTCCTCGAAGGAACGCAACATCGCCTTCTACGCCCGCCACGGCTTCCGCGTCACCGCGCGTCACCGCCTCCCGCGCGGGCCCTCGGTCTGGGCGATGTGGCGCGACCCGCGCTAGCGTCCCCGCGGGAGTACGACGCGAGGCGACGGGGGCAAAGAGTCACACCAACGCCGCCGGGCTCCCAAGCTCGGCGAAGCATCCCGAGCGGCCCGGACACCGTAAGGGGACGGGCGCTATTCGGCCTCGAGCGGGACGGTGTCCAGCGGCAACGGCTCCGCCAGTCCCTCCGGCAGCTCAGGCTCGGCCGGCCCGGCGCTCGTGCGCCACGGCCGCGCGCGCACCAGCCACACCGCGGCGACCGCGAGCAGCACCGCGCACAGCGTCCAGCCGAGCGTGGTCGTGCCCACCCCCACGTACTTCAAGCCTGACGCGAAGATCACGAACGTGATCGCCGGGCGCACATAGCGGTCGGGGACGCTCGAGGACAGCAGCGAGCCCACGAACACCGCCGGCACGCTGCCGATGATCAGCGAGGCCGTCACGCCGAATTCGACGTGCCCAAAGATCAGCGCCCCGACCGCCGCCGCGGCCGTCAGCGGCACCGCCTGGGTGAGGTCGGTGCCGACCAGCTGGTTGGCGCTCAACGTCGGGTAGAGGAACAGCAGCAGGATGATCATCAACGAGCCCGAGCCCACCGAGGTCATGCCGACGACGATCCCGCCGGTCATCCCGATCGCGATCGTCGGCAGCGGCCGCGCGCGCACCTCGTGCACGAGCCCGCCACGCGTCTCGCCCGCGCGGCGGTCGAGCACGTAGCGCAACACCATCGCGCCCGCGCCGACGAGCAGCGCCGCGCCGAGCGCGACCTCGATTTTGCTCTGCGCTTCCTTGGTGTGGCCCAGCAGGTGCAGCAGATAGGCGCCGAGGATCGCCATCGGCACCGACCCAAGCACCATCCAGCCGACCAGCCGCCGGTTCACCGTGCCGCGACGCAGGTGCACCGTCGCGCCGATCGGGCGCATCACGACCGCCGCCACGAGATCGCTGGAGATCGCGGTCGAGGGCGTGACCCCGAACAGCAGGATCAGCATCGGCGTCATCAGCGCGCCGCCGCCCGCGCCGGTCATGCCGACGAGGAAGCCGACGACCGCGCTCCCGAGAACGATGTACGGATCGATGTGCACGTGCTGTTCCTACCTTCTTCGCCTTCTCCGCTCTCTCCGACCAGCGGTATGAGCAACAACGGACGCGGCGCCCGCAACTGACGCTCGCGGGCCGATGCTAACCGGCGCGCACCACGCCGTCCAGCGGCCCCGCCTGCGTCGGCGACGCCTCGGCGCTCGATTTCATGGAGAATCAGCAACATGCGCGTAACAGCCAAGGCCGACTACGCCGTACGGGCGACCGTCGAGCTGGCCGCCAGCAGCGCCGACTCCCCGCGCAAGGTCAACGACGTCGCCCAAGCCCAGGGCATCCCGCTGTCGTTCCTGGAGAACATCCTCACGCAGCTACGCAGCGCCGGCATCGTGCGCAGCCAGCGCGGGCCCGACGGCGGCTACTGGCTCGCGCACCCCGCCGCCGAGATCACGCTCGCCGACGTGATCCGCGCCGTCGAGGGGCCGCTCGTCGGCGTCCGCGGCCAGCGCCCCGAGGAGATCGAGTACGGCGGCGCCGCCGAAGCGCTCCAACAGGTGTGGGTCGCGCTGCGCGCCAACCTGCGCCGGGTGCTCGAGCGCGTCACCGTCGCCGACGTCGCCGCCGGCAAGCTGCCCAAAGATGTGATCGCCCTGACACGCGGCGAGGACGCCTGGGTCACTCGCTAGGGCCTCGCGTGCTGAGCAGGCCACGCTCCCTGCGTCCTTGCTGCGCGTCCTTGCTGCGCGTCCTTGCTGCGCGTCCTTGCTGCGCGTCCTTGCTGCGCGTCCTTGCATCGCTTGCTCAGCGAGGTCCTAGAGGCGGGGCTGCGCGAGCGGGTGCGCCGGGGCACCGCTGGGTGGCGCGCTGCTGCGTCCTGGAGCTGAGGTCTACGCGAACACTCGCGGCGCGGGCAGGCGCACGGCGAGGATCTGGCTCTCTTCGAGCTCGAGCTGCGCCGCGCTCTCGCGCGTCACCTGGGCCCACACGTCGCGACCGTCCGGGAGCGTCAGCTCGACGCGGACCTCGAAGCCGAGGTGCACGACGCGGCGCACCAGCGCCTCGACCGCGCCCGCTTCGGTCTCGCCGTCGGGCAGGATCTGGATGTCGTGGGGGCGCAGCAGCGCATTGCCGAGGCGGTTGACGGGGCCGATGAACGACATCACGAACTCGTTGCGCGGACTCTCGTACAGCTCGCGTGGGCTGCCGACCTGCTCGATGCGCCCGCCGTTCATCACCACGATCTGGCCGGCGACTTCCATCGCCTCCTCCTGGTCGTGCGTCACGAAGATCGTCGTCACGTGGATCTCGTCGTGCAGCCGGCGCAGCCACTCGCGCAACTCGCCACGCACCTGCGCGTCGAGCGCGCCGAACGGCTCGTCGAGCAGCAGCACCTCCGGCGCCGGCGCGAGCGCTCGCGCGAGCGCCATACGTTGGCGCTGCCCGCCCGACAGCTGTCCCGGGTAGCGGTTGGCAAGGCCGTCGAGCCGCACCAACGCAAGCAGCTCGCGTACGCGCTCGCGCACCTGTGCCTTGGGCCGGCGGCGCACCGCGAGACCAAAGGCAACGTTGTCGAAGACCGTCATGTGCTTGAACGGCGCATAGTGCTGGAAGACGAAGCCCACGCCGCGTGCACGGGCGGGGTCGTCGGTGACGTCGTGTCCGCCGATCAACACCCGTCCCGAGTCCGGTATCTCAAGGCCCGCGACGATCCGCAGCAGCGTCGACTTGCCGCTGCCGCTCGGGCCGAGCAGCGCCGTCAACGCGCCGTCCTCGACGCGCACCGAGACTTCGTGCAGCGCCTGGAAGGCGCCGAAGTGCTTGTCGATGTCGTGGACCTCGATCGCCATCAGGCGCTCACCTCCGTGGGGCTCGACGCGCTCGGGCGCGTGGTTAGGATTGGGATTGGTGGCCTTCGGCCACCGTGTTGGGTCGCGTCGTCACTGACCTTGGTCAGCCGCCGCTGGCGGCGGGTGAGCAGGTTCATCGCGAGCAGCGTCGCGAACGCCAGCAACGCGAGGATCACCGCCGCGGTGTACGCGCCGGTGGGGTCGAAGTTCTCGAAGCGATCCTGTACATACAGCGGCAGCAACTGCGTCTGGCCCTCGATCCGGCCCGAGACGACGCTGACCGCGCCGAACTCGCCGAGCGCGCGGGCGGTGGTGAGCACGACGCCGTAGACCACTCCCCAGCGGATCGCCGGCAGCGTCACCCGCCGGAACGTCTGCCACGCGTTCGCGCCAAGCGTCGCCGCGGCCTGCTCGGCCTCGACGCCGAGCTCGCGCAGCACCGGGATCGTCTCGCGCGCGACGAACGGCAGCGACACGAAGGCCGTCGCGAGCACCATCCCCGGCACCGAGAAAATCACCTGGATGCCGTGCGTGGCCAGCCAGTCGCCGAACCAGCCCGTGCGGCCGTAGACGAGCACCAGCGCCAGCCCGACGACGACCGGCGAGATCGCGAATGGCAGGTCGATCACCAGCCCCAGCAGCGCCCGGCCGCGAAAACGCCCGCGCTCGAGCGCCAGCGCGATGCCGATCCCGAACACCGTGTTCAGCGGCACCGCGATCGCGACCAGCTCGATCGACAGCCAAAATGCGTGCTCGGCGTTCGGCGCCGTCGCCGCCGTCCACACCGCGCCGACGCCGTGTTCGAAGGTGCGGTAGAAGATCATCGCCACCGGCAGCCCCAGCAGCAGGGTCAGGTAGCCCAAGGCGGTAAAGCGCAAGGCGTACGTGCGCGCCCGCCCGCGCGCTTGGCTGACGTTCGCAGTACCCGACCGCACACGCCCCGACCCCTGCGCAGGTCGTCCGCCGCCCGGCCCGATCCTGCGGGCGCGGTGCGCGTCGTGCGCCGCAGCGGAAGGGTCCTCGCGTCCAGCCGTCGGCGCCCTAGTCGGCATGGCGCGAGGCCCTTCGCGAGAGCACGTTCAGCACCGCCAGCACCACCAGCGCGCTGACCAGCAGCAGCACCGACACCGCCGCCGCGGCCGGCAGGTTTTCGTCCTGGATCTGGCTGAACACATAGACCGATCCCACTTCGGTCTTGAACGGCAGGTTGCCCGAGATCAGCACGATCGAGCCGTACTCGCCGACCGCACGCGCGAAGCTCAACGCGATGCCCGAGAGGATCGCGGGCAGCAGGTTCGGCAGCACGATCCGGCGGAAGATCGTGAACTGGCCGGCGCCGAGCGAAGCAGCGGCTTCCTCCATCGAGCGGTCGAGCTCGTGCAGCACCGGCTGCACCGAGCGCACCACGAACGGCAGCGTCACGAACAGCAGCGCCATGCCGACCGCGGCACGCGTGAAGGTGATGTCGATCCCGAGCGGGCTGCCATTGCCATACAGCGCGAGCAGCACCACTCCCGCGACGATCGTCGGCAGCGCGAACGGCAGGTCGATCAGCGCGTTGACGACCCGCTTGCCCGGGAACTCGTCGCGCACCAGTACCCACGCGATCAGCGTGCCGAATACCGCGTTGATCGCCACCACGATCGCCGCGCAAATGAGCGTCAGCTTGATCGCCGCAACCGCCTGCGGCGAGCTGATCTCGCGCCAAAACGCGCCGAGGCCGCCGTGCGATGCCTGCGCGAGCAGGCCCGCGATCGGCAGCAGCACGAGCACCGACAGGTAGATGCCGAGCGCGCCGCGGCCGAGGCCGGTCGCGGCGAGCGCGCCGAGGCGCGAGCCGCGCATGAGGCCGGCGGGCCCCCGCGGCCGGCCCCTGCCGCCCCGCTCAGCGTCGTGCCCACCAACGCTCTGCGCGCCGGTGCCGGCCGCGTGTGGCGCGGCGCCGCCCGCGGCGGTGCCGCCCGCGGCCGCGCCGGCCGTGGTCGCAAACACGCGCGGGCCGCCGTGAGATGGGCGCGGTGACGCGCCGGGGCCGTTTGCACCGAGGGCTGTTGGCTCACTTGGCAGTGGAAACCCCCAACGACTGCTCGATCTTCGTCACGATCCCCGTTTCCGGTTCGAAGAATTCCTTGTCCACCTTGCTCCACCCGCCGAGCGTTTCGATCGTGAACAGGCCCGGCGGCGTCGGGAACTTGCTCGCGCCGGGCACGCCCGCGATCACCGGCCGGTAGCCCTTTTCGACCCAGATCTTCTGGCCTTCGGGGGAGACCAGGTAGTTGGCGAACTTCTGCGCCTCGCTGCTGCTGCCGAGCACCGCGACCGGGTTCTGGATCAGGATCGTGTCCTTCGGGATCACGTATTCGATCGCGGCGCCCTTCTTCTCGTCGGAGATCGCCTCGTCCTCGTAGTCGATCAGCGCATCGCCACGGCCCGCGAGGAACGTCTGCAGTGCGGTGCGTGCCGAGCTGTCCTGGCTGACGACGTTGTGGAACAGCGCGGTCAGGTATTCCTGGGCCTGCGCCGGCGTCTTGCCTTCCTTGAGCTGCGCGCCATAGGCCGCCAGAATGTTCCAACGCGCGCTGCCCGAAGTGAACGGATTGGGCGTCAGCACCTGCACCCCCGGCTTGACCAGATCGCTCCAGCCCTCGATGTGCTTGGGGTTGCCCTTGCGCACGATGATCACCGCGACCGACTCCGTGACAAAGCCGTGCGTCGCGTTTTGGTTCCAGTCCGGCGAGACCAATCCATCCTTGACCAGCCGCGTCACGTCCGGTTCCTGGGAGAAGTTCACGACGTCCGCGTGCAGCCCGTTCGCGACCGACCGGCTCTGTTCGCCCGACGGGCCGTAGGACTGCGTGAAGCTCGTGCCCCTGCCTTCTGCCGTTGCCCCGAACGCCGGGATCAGCGCTTCGTAGGCGCCCTGCGGCGTCGAGTACGCCACCAGCGCAACGCTCTTGCCGCCGCCGCTCCCACTGCCGGACGACGAGGATGACGAACCGCACGCCGCGAGCGTTGCGGGGAGGGCCGACAGCACTGCAAGAACGGCAATCGAACGCTTGGTCATGATCACTTTCTGCATCGGTGTGGTTGGATAAGTCCCCAACTAATACCATAAACTGGGTCGGCTTAGCGGCATTTGTGAGCATATAAGCCTGCGATCGGCTGGACGGGACCGGTGGAGTTGGGGCGGGCCGGTCCGGCGGAGTTGGATTGGGCCGGTTCCCGGCGAGTTGGACCGGGCCGGTCGGTTCAAACGGGCGGCCGGCTGGGTCTATGCTGCGCGGTGCCGGCCGTGGCGGGGGTCAGTGAGGCGCTGTGTGTTGCGCGCCGGCCGTGGCGAGGGTCAGTCAGACGCTGTGCGTTGCGCACCCACCGCCGCGAGCACATCGGCGATGCATGCCTCCTGCACCCGCCGTGCGTCGATCGCGAATGGCTCCGGCACCCCGCCCGCGCCCGTCTGCACGCCCACGCCGATCCTGGCCAGCAGCATCGACCCCAGCGTCTGCGTGTACAGGTGGTTTGCCATGAAGTCCGCGTCCGCAATCGCGAACGCGCCTTCGCGCGCGCCGGCCGCGAGGATCTCCGACAGGCGGCTCAGGCAGTTGGCCATCGCTGCTCCGAGACGAATCCACACCGCGTCCGAAATGCTCTCGTGCAACTCCTCCGCCGGCCGGCGCATCAGCGACACGCCGCAATCCACAAACGCCGGGTACTCGATGCAAAAGTCGGTGTAGCACCGCCACCCCGCCTCGAGCCGGCGCGTTGCCTCAGGGGTCTCAGGGGTGGAGGTCGCGAGCGCGCGAGGCGGAGAGGGAGAGGAGGTCGTGGCGGGCTGCGGGGTCGGGTGGCGTTGGGTCGGGTGGCGTTGTGTTGGGTCGTGTGGGGTTGGGTCGTGTGGGGTTGGGTCGTGTGGGGTTGGGTCGTGTGGGGTTGGGTCGTGTTGTGCTGCGTCGTGTTGGGTCGGGTGATGTTGGTTTGGGTCGTGTCGTGTCGTGTCGTGTCGGGGTGGGTGGTGTTGGTTTTGATTTGGAACGCCGTTCGCGCCCCCGCCTGTGTGCGCGCGCGAACGGGGGTGGTCTACCGAGGCGCTGTCCAGGCGCTTCGCCAGCTCCGCGAGGTAGCTCGTCAGCGTCAGCACGAACAACTCCTCCTTGGAGGCGAAACACCTGTAGATCAACGCCTTGTTGATCCCCACCGCCCGCGCGATCTCGTCGATCGGCGCGTCCTGCATCCCCCGCTCGTCGAACAGCGCCCGGGTCGCCGCCACGATCTCGCGCTCGCGCTCGCGCCGCACCGCAGCCCGGCGGGAGGCGATCGGAACGCGTGCCGTAGTAGCCATCCACCGGACTATATCCGCAACGGCACCTTTTGTAAACGGCAGTCAACCACGCAGTTGACTTACGTTTAGAGCCTTGGTAACGTGCATAATCCCAACACCTGCCCCACCCTTCCAACACCTGCCCCACCCTTCCTAGGCCGGGGGCCCCTGCCCCCGCACGCGAATCCCGAACCCTCTCCCCCCAAAAAACGAAAAGGAGCCACCCCTCGCGATGTCTGCCACCTCCGTCGTCGACTCCACCGAAGCCGCCTCGGCCGCCGTCGAGGCGATCACCAACGCTGCCGGCGCCGAGGTCAGCTTTTCGCTCGCCCTCAACCAGGACCAAAAGGACGTCCGCGACTGGGTGCACGGCTTCGCCGCCGACGTCATCCGCCCCGCCGCGCACGAGTGGGACGAGCGCGAGAGCACACCCTGGCCGATCATCCAAGAGGCCGCCAAGATCGGGCTCTACGGCTTCGAAGGGCTGGCCCAGTTCTTCGCCGACCCCACCGGCCTCTCGCTGCCGATCGTCAACGAGGAGCTGTTCTGGGGCGACGCCGGCATCGGCATGGCGATCATGGGCACCGCCCTCGCCGTCGCCGCGATCTTCGGCCAAGGCTCCGGCGAGCAGATCGGCGAGTGGATCCCCCGCTGCTTCGGCACCCCCGACGACGTCAAAGTCGCCGCCTTCTGCTCGTCCGAGCCCAACGCCGGCTCGGACGTCTCCGCCGTGCGCACCACCGCCAAGTTCGACGAGGCCGCCGGCGAGTGGGTCCTCAACGGTCAGAAGGCCTGGGCGACCAACGGCGGCATCTCCGACGTGCACGTCGTGATCGCCTCCGTCGACCGCGAACTCGGCTCCAAAGGCCACGCTGCGTTCATCGTGCCGATGTCCGAGGCGAAAGGCATCTCCCAGGGCGCCAAGGTCTCCAAGCACGGCCTGCGCGCCTCGCACACCGCCGACGTCTACCTCGACGACTGCCGCATCCCCGCCGGCTACGTCCTCGGCGGCAAGGACAAGCTCGACGCCCGCCTCGCCCGCGCGCGGGAGGGGACGAAGAGCAAGTCAAACGCCTCGATGGCCACGTTCGAGGCCTCGCGCCCGACGGTCGGTGCGCAGGCCCTCGGCATCGCGCGGGCTGCGTACGAGTACGCGCTCGAGTACGCCAAGGAGCGCGAGCAGTTCGGCCGCAAGATCGTCGAGAACCAATCGATCGCCTTCACCCTGGCGCGCATGAAGATGGAGATCGACGCCGCCCGCCTGCTGGTCTGGCGCGCCTCCTGGATGGGCCGCAACCAGGTCCCCTTCGAAAACGCCGAGGGCTCGATGTCCAAGCTCAAGTCCGGCGAGGTCGCCGTCTGGGTGACCGAGCGCGCCATCCAGATCCTCGGCGGCAACGGCTACACCCGCGAGTTCCCCGTCGAGCGCTGGCACCGCGACGCGAAGATCTACGACATCTTCGAGGGCACCGCCGAGATCCAGCAGCTCGTGATCTCGCGGGCGATCTCGGGGATGCACATCCGGTAGCAGGCGGCGGCTCGTCCCGCTGCGCGCCGAGCGTGAGCGGCTGCCGTCAGGTCATGTCGGCAGCCGCCACGAGGTGCGGCATGCCTGTGCGTTCGCGCTGCACCCGGCGCAGCCGCTTCGAGACGAACGCCATCTCGTTCGCAAAGATCCTGGTGCAACCGAATCGATTGCGACCGTGCTTCGGCGGTCTCGCGCCTTCGATATGAGCCATGAGCGCCAGCCCAGAGGTGTGTCTTACGATGAGATCGGCGTGGGTTATGCGCGTGCTCGCCGTACCGATCCGCGGATCGCCGAGCGTATCGTCGGGGCGCTCGCGGATGCCAGGAGCGTGCTGAACGTCGGTGCCGGCACGGGCTGCTACGAGCCGTCGGACCGCGATGTCCTCGCGGTCGAGCCTTCTGCGGTGATGCGCTCCCAGCGCCCGCCCGGCGCGGCGCCGTGCATCGACGCGCGGGCGGAAGCGCTGCCGTTCCCCGACGATTCGTTTGACGCGTCACTTGCCGTCTTGAGCGACCAGCACTGGCCCGACCCGATCGCCGGGCTGCGCGAGATGTGTCGCGTCGCCCGGCAGCGAGTCGTTCTGTTTCAGTGGGACGACGCGGAGAGTGAGCGCTTTTGGCTGGTTCGCGACTATCTCCACAACGAGTACCACGCATTGACGGCCAGCGGGCCGACTCTGCGCGAGCGAGCCGCTGCGATCGACGCGCGCATGGAGTCCGTCCCCATCCCGTTTAATGTGTGCGACGGTTTTTTTCACGCGTACTGGCGGCGGCCTGCGGCGTACCTGCAGGAGCCCGTTCGTCGTGGATCCTCGGTTTGGGCACGTGTCGGTAAAGCAGCGGAGCGGCGAGCTGTCACGGCGCTCGCCGAAGATCTCCACAGCGGCGCGTGGGCGAAACGCAACGGCGAGCTGCTCGGGCTGGAGAGCATCGACCTCGGGGCACGCCTGCTGATCGCCGAGAGCACTCGGTGCGGTGGCTCGACCGCGCGCCACCCTCCTCACACCTGACTTGCCGTGTACGCCGTGCAGACAGGTGGACGTCCCGCGGTGTGTCCCTGTAGTGTCACCCTGCCATGGAAGACGGCTACTTCCCCCGTGGCAGCTCCCTGCTGCGCCAGGTCCACGAAGAGAAGGCGGTCGGCCTGTTCTACGGCCAGCGCGCCCTCTGCATCGGCGCGGTAAAGCCGTTGAACTACGTCGGCACCAGCCGGCACACCCGCAACAGGAGCATGCCCTTCAAGCGCATCACGCACACCGCCGAGATGTTCGAGGCGGTGTTCTTCGGCACCCGCGCCCAGGCCGACCGCGTACTAGGGGCGGTGGCGCGCATGCACGAGCACGTCGTCGGCGAGCTGGACGAAGACGCCGGGCCGCACTATCCCGCGGGCACCCCCTACTCGGCCTACGACCCCGCGCTGATGCTCTGGACGGTCGCGGTCATCGCCGACTCCGCCGCCTGGTTCTACGAGCGCATGGTGCGTCGCCTCAGCGACCGCGAGCACGAACGGCTCTGGCAGGACTACGTGCGCTTCGGCGAGCTGTTCGGCCTACCCGCGCAGCACGTCCCCGCGACCCACGCAGGCTTTCGCGACTGGTACGAGCGCCAACTCGCCGGCGCCGACCTGCATCTGACCGACGAGGCCCGCTACATCGGGTACGCCTCGGCGTTCTCGATCCCCGTGCCCGCGATTCGCCAGCCGGGCAAACGCGTCCACGACCTGCTCATGCTCTACTCGCTGCCCCGACGTGTGCGCGACCTCTACGGCCTGCGCTGCACCCCGCTCCAACGAGCGGCCTGCCAAGCCGTGCTCGCGGCCGCCCGCGGCAGCCGGCCGCTCCTGCCGCGCAGGGTGGCGCGCGGGTCATGCGTCCCCGAGTTCCGTATGGTTGCCGCCACCGAGCGCCGGCGCATCGCTCGTGGCGAGCCGACGCCGCGGCTGGCCGACTGATTAGTGTCCGCCGTGTGCGGCCTGGCGGTGCGCGTCACCGCGATCGGCGCGGCCACCGCGATCATCGTCGGCTGCGTCGCGATCACCCCCGCCGGCGGCTACATCAGCCCCGCCTGGGCGAGGGCGCGATCCTCGTCTCGACCGACGTCGCGCCACAGAGCGCCCTGCCGGTTGCGCAGTCCTGACGCCGCGGGCCGCAGCATCCCAGCGAGGCCCGAGCGTCGGGCAGGTCAGTAGTCGAGCGGCCCCGGCTCCAGGATCTCCGGGTCGTGGCCGGGGATCACGAGGACGCCGGCATCCCGCAAGCCGCGCAGACGTTCGGCCGAGCGTGCCTGCGCGGCGAAGTCGTCGGCGAAGACCGGGAACCGCAGGTCGTCGAGCGTCACGGCGAAGTGAGCGACGTCCACACCCAAGACGAGCCGGTCGCCGATGCGCAGGGACTGATGCCCCGGTGTGTGACCGCGAGTCAGCAGCAGCTCGATCGACCCGTCGCCGAGCAGATCGTGGTCGCCGTCGACCAGCACCAGCCTGCGATCCTCGAGCGCGTAATCGCGCGGATAGAAGAAATTCCGCTTCACCGCGGCGTCCTCGTGACCCGCTTCCCACTCGCTGCGCTGGACGACGATCGGGATGTCGGCCGGCAGCAGCCCAAGGCCGCCGGCATGGTCGAAATGCAGATGCGTGAGCACGACGCGCGTCAGCGTGGACACGTCGACCTGCGCGGCGATGTCCAGCTCCTGCTCCAGCTGGAAGAGGCCCGCTCCGGGCCCATAGTGGTGTACCGGATCCTCCACCGCCGCCGGGTGCAGGCCGGTGTCGACGAGGATGCGCTCGGTGTCCGTCTCGATCAGGTAGGCCGGCACCGGAAAGCGGATCGTCTGCTCGGGGTCTTCGCCCTGGCGCCACACGGCCGCCGAGGATGAGATCCAGCCGACGTTGAACCGCTCGATCTTCACGCTGCGCTCCTTGTCGGGGTCTTTGACCGCGGGTCGCGGAAACTGCAGTCAACCAGCTCGGTCGCCACGGCGCGATAGCGCCTCCGCGAGGTGAGGTCCGTGCCTCGGCTGGACGGCGGGTCTTGACAAGCGGGTTTGTACTGACATTGTCAGTACATGGCGACGGTCAAGGGGCAGCGGCTAGCTGCCACTTGGGTCGTCGCGGACGCGGAGGACGTCGTAGTTGCCTATGTGACCATTGCGATGAGCGCCATCGACCGCTCGAGCGCACCTGCCAGCATTGCTCTTCAGGCCCCGGACCCGGTTCCCGCATTGCTGATCGGCAGGCTCGCGGTTGATCGGCGCCATAGCGGCCTGGGTGTGGGGACGGCGCATGTGGCGCACGTACTGGCGACGGCCCTGGAACTCAACGCCAAGGCAGCGTGTCGCGCGGTAGTCGTAGCCGCTCTGCATGAGTCGGCTCGTGGCTGGTGGCAGCATCTCGGTTTTCGGCCATTTGATCCAGCAGACGAACAGTCCCTCGACTTGTATCTGCTCACTGCCGAGACCCACGCAACGCTCAGTCGCATCTGTTGAGCAGCCGTACAGGGCTTTCCCAATGCAGGCGACGCAAGGCCCCACGAGCACGCCGTTGGTAGACAATGACGAGCAGAAACACTTCCTCGCAATTCCGAGCTTCGCTTTCCGTAGGAGCAACAGGAGGGCTCCCGAGTCGGTCAGGCGGCTGGTTCACCGGCCCGATCCCTGCGACGTCGCCTTACCGCGTCAGGCCCAGCTCGTCGAGGGCGCTAGCCACATCGGAGTAGCCGATGATCGCGCGCCGGATCTTGCCGTCCTCAACTTCGTAAGCGTCCGCGAAACGAACTGCGACCAGTGTGTCGCTGCTCTTGCTCTTGCGGTACCAGCGGGTGTCGCAGACAACCCACGGGCCAGCATCGACATACTGGTAGACCTCTGCTCCGAACTCGTCGTAGGGCGCGGTCCAATGCGTCACGATGCGGCGAACGCCATCGCGGCCATGCAGCACCTCGGGTACGTTGGGGGGAGGCCGTACATCGCGGAACTCAACCACAACATCAGGGTGATACAGCTCGAACAGGGCGTCCCAGTCACCAACGTTCAGCAATTCGGCGCACCGACTCAGAATCTGCACGTTCCTAGGCGACATCCCGTCCATCCCGACGTTGGCGACCCACGTCCCGACGTTGGCGACCCACGTCCCGACGTTGGCGACCCACGCACCGACGCAGACCGCGCCGTGGCTCTCGACTACAGCATCTGCTCGGTCCGCTGGGCGTTCTCGGCGTCGGCAATTGCCCAGCCCAGCCGCTCGATGAGCTGTGCCGCGTTGTGGTCGTTGTCGAGATGTATCGAGTGAACGCTCTCGTCCAGCAGAACTGGAGCGGTTTTATTGGTAGTTGAATCGGTCGTAACGATGATCCTGGCCATGAAGTCTCCCTGTTTGCTCCGTAGACGATGTTCGATCCTCCCCCTGAGGGCCGGGTAAAAAGAGACGAGGGTTCGGCTACCCGGCGACGCGCACACATGCCCTGCTCTGACGGTTTGCTCACAATCGATTCTTGCCCGGCAGCCCCTGTCCACACTGTGGGCAGGCGCCGTTCATCACGGGGTCGTCCAGTCGCGGGTTGCCCAGCTCGAAGTACACCCGGTGGCGCCCACCACCGAAGGCCCGCAGAACGCGCCCGCATTCGCAGCGGTACACCGGTCCCTGATCCGCCGGCTCGCGCGCGGATGGCTCGCGCGCGGCGATCAGCGCGTTCCCGACCATTGCGCCACGGCTTCGCTGGTTATGGCGCCGCCGTCATCGGACCAGCGGTGCGCGTCCAGGTCATCTCGCGCCGACGCAGCTTCGCGGCGAGAGACGAGGTCAACCGGATGCTCGGGCGGGTTGGGCTGGTCATGCGGCGCTTGCTCTGAGGGCGCATCCAAGTCGAAGGAGCGGAACCCGATCACACTCGCGGCGGACGAGACCGGTCTCAGCCTGGATTCACAGATCGGGCAACGATCCTCCAGGAGGGCGATCCGCGGATCGTTCGCGCGCACCCGGATGCGACACGCCGGACAGCTGAGATGTCGGCGGGACATCACGCGACCGCGGTGCGGCGCTCTTTGGCCACCCGTGACTCAAAGGGCGCCGAGCGGACGCCTTCGTGCACGTCGCGCGCGGCGCGTTCCGCGTCATCGTGAGAGGCGAAGCTCCCCGACTGAGCGAGAACTTCGCCACCGCCATCGACGATCTCCCAGTGGTAGTTGGCAGCGTTGTCTCGATAGGTGCGAAACGCCAACGACGCTGGCTCTGACACGCGACGCACAGCATGGGCCGGCGACGGTGCAGCGTGAGCCTTCTTTGTTGCGGTGGCCATGGCCGACCGCCTCTCTACTCCTCTGAACGAAGATGTTGCCCGGAGAGCGAGAAGAGCCGAGGCTCACCAGACGCACCAGCAACTGTACCGCGTTCGGCTTGCGGACCCGGAATCTCGGCGCCGCTCGACATTGCCGTGTGCGGCCCTTGCGACTCCTCCCAGTCCCCACGCAGCCCCGCGCCATGCGATGTCGCCGGACGCGTCGCTCGCCTAGCCGGCGGGACCGTCTGGCCCCACGAGAGTTCGGGGATCGTCTGACCTCACGAGGGTTCGCTGATCGTGCCGGCCCCGTGCGCGCAACGACCACCGCGAGGCGGCGAGCGCCATCGCGTCGCGCTGCGCTTGCAAAGAGACTACTGTGGGTGCAATGGACGACGACGCGATTCGTGCTCTCCTGGTTCGGTTGGCGCGTCCTCACGCCTCCGGTGGCGAGGTGATCGAGCGTGCTGCGATCCTCGCGGAGGGCGCCGACTTCGCGGCGGTCATGACGTGGATCACCGCCCACGCCGGGATAGCCGAGGCGCAGGTTGCCGAAGCCCCCAGGCAAGGCTTGCACGGCTCGCGGCTGAGCCACAGCGCCGGAGCGGCACCCCGAACACCGCTTCGCTTCGTGCTACCAGCCGGTGCGCTGGCCTGAGCCGCTTTTCTATCGGCCCTGTCAGTGCAAACCTCGACGGCGCCACCAGCGCCGCGTTTCGAGGTCGGTCTACACTAGGTGCTGCTGGCCCGCGCAGCGCGACGAGGAGGCTTTGACCATGACCGAGCACCAGCAAGACGCCGAGTGGAACGTCGCCGATTGGCACGGCAAGATGCTGGTCGATTGCGACGGCGAGAGGATCGGCAAGCTTCAGGACGTCTACGTCGACGTCGAGAACGACGAGCCGCAGTTCGCCACCGTCAAGGAAGGTTTCATCGGGCGCCACTTGACTTTCGTGCCGCTCGGCGGGATCAAGGTCGGTCCGGATGATCTACAGGTCGCGGTCACCAAGGAGCAGGTCGAGGACGCGCCCAACATCGAGCAGCACGGCGACGAGCTTTCCCAGGCGGACGAGTCGGCCCTCTACCACCACTACGAGCTGAACTACACCCCGCCCGACACCGAGAGCGGACGTCGACTCGCCCGCCGCTGATGCGTCTCAGTGCCGGCGCAGCTCCCCGGTGCCCGGAGAGCCCGAACCTTCGTAGGGTCTAGTAGTGCTTTGGTAGGTTTTTTGTAGGGGTTTGTGGGGTGGTGGCGAAGTCTTCTGGCGTTGATTGTTCGATGCGGGGAGGTCATGATGGTGGCTGTGTTGGTGGCGGATTCGTTGGTAGGGGTGGACGATCCCTTGGCGGTGGCCGAGCGGTTGGAGGCGTTCGGGATCGAGGTGCTCTGTGAGGCTGTGAACCGGCCGGTGCAGTTGGCTAATGGCGGTGTGTATTTGCGTGGGCTGATCGAGGATGGTGCTCGTAAGTCGCTTGAGCCGATGGTCGCCAGGATGGGCGGTGAGGCTGACTATGAGAGCTTGCAGAATTTTCTTGCGGTGAGTACGTGGGATCCGGCGCTGGTGGTGCGGGCGGTGGCGGAGCGTGTCGCGCCGAGAATCGCTGTGCAGGCGTGGGTGCTCGATGACACTGGCTTCCCGAAGGACGGGAAGCACTCGCCGGGTGTCAAGCGTCAGTATTCGGGGACGTTGGGGAAGATCGGTAACTGCCAGATTGGTGTGTCGGTGCATGCCGTGGGCGCAAATGGCACGGTTCCGTTGGGGTGGGCGTTGTATCTGCCCGAGGAGTGGTGCGATGACCCCGAGCGTCGCCGCAAGGCGAAGATCCCGGCCGAGGTCGAGTTCAAGACCAAGCCCCAGCTCGGCAAGGAGCTGATCGAACGCGCCGGCGAGTGGGATATCCAAAGGGCGCCCGTCCTGGGTGATGAGGCATACGGCGAGAACACCCAGCTACGCCAAGAGCTCGACGATGCTGGTTTCCAGTACGTGTTCTCGATCGACAAGAAGGCGAGCGTGTTCGCGCCCGAGACGACCTTCTCCCTGCCAGAGCGTGCGGGGCAGACAGGCCGCGCAAGGACACGGCTGCGTCCTGACCGCAAGCCTGAGCCCGTCCAAAAGCTCATCGCGCGGCTAGCGCCGGAGAACCTGCAGAGTGTCACCTTCAGAGACGGACGGGACGGGAAACCCGTTACATCGAAGTTTGCGTTTCTGCGCGTCCGTGCGCTGAAGCGCTGGGAAAACGGGGCCGAGCAAGAGCCCCGTGAAGAATGGCTGATCTGCGAGTGGCCAGCAAACCACGAGCACCCCACCGACTACTGGATCTCAAACCTCCCAGCCGACACGCCCCCAGAGCAACTGGCGCGTCTGGCACGGATGCGCTGGAAGATCGAGCTGGACTACAAACAACTCAAGGGGCAACTCGGCCTAGACCACTACGAGGGCCGATCCTGGCTCGGCTGGTACCACCACACCGCCCTCGTCACCGCAGCACACGGCTTCCTCACCCTGGAGCGCCTCAACCCAAAAGCCCAGCGGCCGGCCTGACCCTCCCACAGGCAGTCCTCCTGCTCCAGCCAATCTTCAAGTGCTGGACCGGCCGCTGCACCACCTGCCAACAAACCATCAACCTCGACAAACTACCCCTACACCTGCCCCCACAACAAGAATAACAACCTACCAAAGCACTACTAGGAAGGCTTATATTTGCCTCCGCCGATGGTAAACTCGTGCCCCACAGCGTTCCTACAGGTCACGAACGGGCTACCGATCTTGCAGGTCACGCCATCTAGGCTCCAGCTGGACCCGGGGCTCAGTTTCACGGGTGTCGCGCTGTAAGGGTCATCCGACACCTGTACGAGCAGGCGATCGGCTTCAAGGGGAAGACACGCGGCGGTTCGAGCGCGTCTCCTATGGCCGGCATCGGCTCAGCCATCGGTAATCGACGTATGCGATGCCCAAACGGAGTTGTGGATATTCGTAAACTGGAATTGACTCGCCTTGCAGGTGGTCCTACAGTGTCGCCTATAACAGACAAACGGACGATGACGTGCCTCGGGAATGAAAAGGACACCAAAAGGGTCTTGTCTGTCGCACGTGGCACGACACGGAAGTTGCGCCACTTCGAATCTGGTACTCTCTCGGACTTCGGTATCTAGCGACATTTCCGGAGGAGAAGGAATGGGTTCTCAGGAGGGTATTCAACTTGCGGGAGATAGGCTCGACAGGGTACGGCGCCACACTCAAGCCGCCCACGACAGTCTCGCGGCGCTCGCGGAATTGATCAGTAAAGAACTAGGCTTCAAGTGTACGGCGGACGAAGTGACAGAATATCGCCTCGTTCCAAACAACCTACGGTTGATCGTGCACTATGCGAATGGCGAATGCGGCGTTAACGAAGATCCGCCCGGCGTCTGTCGCATGTGCGTTGCAGGCGAGTAAGACTGGGCCATCGCTTAGCGGGCGGCCAGCTGCGGGAGCAGGCCTCTGCTTGCTCCCGCAACTCCCGTCGCACAAGCGGCATTCGCGCTGACACGGATCAGCGCCGGGAACCGTCACCGTCACCGTCACCGGCCCGGCTGCAGGCGCCGGCGTCGGCGAGCCACATGGCCCGGAACCATTCGCCGGACAGACTTGGCAGGTGGCTCTGCTCGAGGTGAGACCGGGGGCACTCGCCACTGCGCGGCGCAGTGTTCGCGGCCGCGTGGCACGGCCTACGGCAACCTGTGTAGCCAGCCGACCACCCGTCGATGATGAGAGTTTCCTTACCCTTTAGATGGCGCTTAATGGGTTGGCCGTACTCTCCGGCGCGTGAACAGCGAGACCATCGCAGCAGCGCCGCGGGCTGGAGTCGACTGGCGGCGTGCCGAGTTCGTCCTTACGCTGCTCGGGTTCGTCGGGTTCCTGACCCTGCCGATCCGCATTACCACGATCTACGACGGTCTGCCCGCGCATCCGTTGTTCGTGCATGTGCCGGTCGTGCTGATCCCGGTGACGATCATCACCGCGGTCGTCTTCATGGCAAGGACCGAATGGCTGGAGCGCTACGGGATCGTACTGGCACTGGTGTCGATCGTCGCGATGAGCTCGATCTTCGTGACGATGCAGGCCGGCGCGGCGTTGCGTGCGGCGCTCAACCTCCACGGCGAGGCCGCGAAACTGATCTCCGAACACGCGCAGGCGGCGCACATCCTGGCCTACATCTACGTGCTGTTCACGGCTGGCCTGATCGTCACGTTCGCCGCGCGGCGCATCAGCGGCGGGATGCCAACCGGCCTCGCCCTGGTCGATCGGCCGCTGTCGAGCAGGTCGATGTTCTCGGCGCTGCGCGTCGTCCTCTTACTGCTCGCGATCGGCGCCGGCTACATGACGTTCAGGACTGGCGATCTTGGCGCCAAGGCCGTGTGGCAGGGACGGATACAGGCCGCGCGGCACGCCTTTCCGGGTGGCGAAATCCAGCCTGGGGAACCGCCACCTGGAGCCGGCGGCCCCTGAGCTTCACGCAGGTCGGGGTCGGCCCGCGGATGATGGCTAGGGGAAAGGCGGTCAGGCGGGGCTGCGTTGTAGGCGCCGCCATGTGCGTCCTACGCTGCTCGCTGCAAGCGCCGCGAGCAGCGCCATCCCTGCGGTCACGATGACCAGGGACACGCCGACGCTCAGGAGCTGGAAAGGCCCGTTGCCTTCGCCTGCGAGACCGGGAGCGTCGAGCACGAGGGTGATTGTGTAGAGCGCGGTCGCGCAGGTAATCGTGAGCATCGCCACCGCCACGAAGGTCGCGGACCACAGCGCTCCGATCAGCCACGCCCGTGCGACACCGATCCTGAACAGGGTCTCGCGCGCCGCGAGCACGCATACACCGCCACACAGAAGGCCAGCGGCACCCCAGCCGAGAAACGCGCCCTGAGCGATGCCGCTAGACGGATGCGAGTGCGCGTGCCGCACAAGCACGCCGGTGATGAGCATGAACGCGAGCACCGCCCCGATCGGTGCGCCCACGATCGAGCGGGCCGCAAGACCCCGGCGGGCAATCATCGAGGAGAGCTTGCATATCCTCGCCATAGCGACCGCGAAACGCCAACGGGTACAGCGACAGCACAAGCCTCGCAAGCCGTGTGCTCATGCCGAAACCTCTGCCGTGCGCAGTCGAGCAAGGCCCGTCTGGGCGACGCGCTCAAAGCCCTGGAGCTGTTCGGTTACTGCCTCGCGGCCGTTCTATCGCATGACGTAGTAGTAGCGGGCCGCCGCCGCTCATGTGACCAGGCGGCGCCTTGCGCTCACGCACGTCAGTCCGCGTGGAACGCAGGGGCGTAGGAGATACCGACGATCAAGCCATCCTCGGTGAGCGCTGGCAGCAGGATCGCCGCAGTGCGAGTGGTCCCGCGGGGAGTGCCGATAAGGGCCTTCTCATCGCCGCCACAGCCGCGCTTTAGCCGCCGCGGTGATGCTGCGCGCAATGCCAGCCCGGCCGAGCACCGCGCGTCAGCGGACGATCATGCGACGCCGGGCAGGAGCGCTCGCCGTATGCGTCACGCTCATAGCCATCCTGCTCGCCGCGACCGGCGGCCAGGCCAGCCATCGCGTGCCCGCCAGCACGCGCGCTCCACACGCCGATCCCGTCGCTGACCCAAGCCGACAGGCCAGCTCCGCTCCCACCGCCAATCTGCGCCCCGGCTCGGACCCAAGCGTGCTGCCGGGGCCTGTCTTGATCGCCGACCGCGACAACAACCGCCTGCTCGAGGTCAGCCCGCAGGGACGTGTCCTGTGGCGGTTCCCGCAACGGGGCGATCTAGCGCCTGGGCAGACGTTCCTACTGCCCGACGACGCCTTCTTCTCACCAGATGGGCGTGAGATCGTCGCCACTCAGGAGGATGATTTCGCGGTCAGCGTCATCAACATTGCCGAGCGTCTCATCGTGTATCGCTACGGCCATCCCGGCGAACCCGGCTCAGAACCCGATTACGTGCATAACCCCGACGACGCGATGCTGACGCCCTCCGGGGAATTGGTGATGGCGGACATCAAGAACTGTCGTGTGCTTGTGATCCGCCCGCCAGCGCATCATCCGCTGCGCCAGCTCGGCGTCACCGGCGACTGCGAACACGAACCGGGCGTGGCCTACGGCAGCCCCAACGGCGCGTTCCCGATGTCAAACGGTGACACCGCAGTCACGGAGATCAACGGGGATTGGCTCGATGTGCTGACTCCCACCGGTCGGGCGGTGGCGGCGACGCACCCGCCGGGCTTCACTTATCCGTCGGACACCAACGAGGCCCGCCCCGGCGTGTTCCTGTCCGTCGACTACACCAATCCCGGTGCGATCGAGACGTTCACCACTGCCGGGCGGCTGTTGTGGCGCTATGAACCCACAGGTACGGAAGCGCTCGACCAGCCCTCGCTCGCGCTGCCGCTACCGAACGGGGACATTCTCGCCAACGACGACAAGAACGATCGTGTGATCGTCGTTGATCCGCACACCGACAGAATCGTGTGGCAGTACGGGCACACGGGCGTGCCCGGCTCCGGCGAAGGGTTTTTGAGCAATCCCGACGGGGTTGACCTGGCTGCCCCTTACTCGCTCACGCGGCGGTTTGCCGCGACCATGCGCGCACCCTGAACGCCAGGCGCGCCGGCCGGGCTAGGGCGCCCCCGGCGTGAGTTCGAACACGGAAGCGAGGGTTCCGGTCATGCTCAGCCCTCCGATCAACCAGGTGCGTTCGCCGAGCGCCACTGCGCAGGTGTCCGAGAGGCGCAGCGGCAACGCCCCGTCAGAGAATGCCCGCCCGTTCGTCGTGTCGATCGCGGTGATCGCCGCGTGCTGCGAGCCCGGTTCAGAGCCACGCCCTCCCAGCACGTAGATGTAGCGGCCGAGCACGGCCGCCGCGGCGTGCGTCACCGGGAAGGGCAGCTTCCCGACCTGGCGTACCCCGCCGCTCGCAGGGTCGAAGCTCAGGACCGCTCGCGTGGCGGTTTCTTCACGCGAGCCGCCGGCGATCAGGAGCCGTCCGCCGCTCGCGGCGACCGCCGCGTAGCGCAGACCGTAGGGCAGGCGCCCGGCGAGCCAGGGATGTTTGCCGGAGCGCCACGCGAGGATGGTGTCAAGCGCCCGCTGGCCGTCATAGCCACCGACCACATATGCGGTGCCGGCGATCACCGCGACAGCCGCGTCAGAGGTCGTCGTCGGCAGGTTCCCCACTTCGCTGACGCGCTCGGCCGCAGGCTCGTAGGTGAGGATGTGGTCGTAGGAGCTGAACTGGCCGCCGCCGAACACGAACACACTCCCGTCCAGCATTGCCGCCTGCGCGTCGTGCTGCGGCTCGGGCAGCACCCCGCCGGGGCGGGCGCCGTGCGCGTCGAGCACGCTTACATCCGCGGTCGAGGTGTCAGAGGCGTTCAGGCCACCGAGCAGCGCCACGCGACCGGGCCCGAGATACGCACAAGCCTCGTCTTGCAACGCGAACGGCAACGCCACCGGCAGGCGCCTGACGGCAAAGTGCATAGGTGCAACGTGCAAGCCGGCCGGCGATACCTGCTTCGCGCCGTCTGCGCGCGAGCCCGAGTGCGCAGACGAACCGGGCAAGCTCGCCCATGTCGTCAACCCCAGCGCCACGAGCGTCGCCAGTGCGGCGAGCGCGCGCCGCCGCAGAACAACCCGGCGGCGCACAGCCACCCGTGAGCGCGGCGCGCGGGTCACGCCCTCACGTCGAGACCCGTGATTGCGTGGGCTCCACTGCATGTCAGTGTGCGAGCGTCGTGTAAGCAAACGCTAACGCGCAGATGAGAAAACTCATTGAAACCGCAGGTAGGAGCAAGCTCGCTGCCTGTCGTGCCGAGCGAGGTTCGATGAAGGGATTCTCACTCGGCCTGAACGGGACGGCGCCTATCGTGGGGCTGTGTCGGCGCGAGACCACGACCTGGCACACGTCACTAGTTTGGTGGATCTGCCTAGCGTTCTGGGAGTGGCGCTCATCCGGGCATGAGCGGTCCACCTGAGACTGCTGACCCGGCCCGCGTCTCCATGTCGCGCGAGCAGCTTGAGGCGCGCCGTGAGCAGCGGCGCAAGGCTGAGGCTAGGCGCAGGCGGCGATGCCGGCTCCTGTTGATCGGGACTCCTCTGCTCGGCCTGCTCGCCTGGGCGCTCATCTCCTACGCGGTCTGGATGCTGAAACCGACAAGCATGTCGTTCGGCGCCCGTAGCGTCGAGTGGGTGAGGGTTGAGGTGCCCCTCGGGAACACGATCGTCGACGACATCGAGCACATCTACTACACCGCAAACGCGCCGAAGAAGGGTGGACCCGCGCCGAAGCGCCTGCCGGCGGTAGGGGTGAGCCAGCCTGGCAGCAAGCAGACGGCGGCGTGGCCGCCGCCGATCAAGCCGGTGTTCGTGCATCCACTGCACGGGGAAGGCATTTGGAAGCCGACAGGGCCGCCGGTCGACGGCGGCCCGCCAGTGCTGGTGACGAGCTTCCGCCCCGAAGCCGAATACCCGGAGCTGCTTGCCTACGTGGCCTGGTTTGACCACACACGCACCGCGATCGTCTACTACCCAGGGCGCTACGAGCCGCCCAACGCGACGGTGCGCGGGCCGATGATGGTGCCCGACGGGCAGCGCTGGCGACTGCTCGCCACCTTCAACGGCGGTTTCACCTACGAAGACGGCGAAAACGGCTCGACCGTCGACGGCCAGGTCAACGAGCCGCTGAAGGACGGCAAGGCCACGCTCGTCGGCTATCGCGACGGTCGCGTCGAAATCGTCAAGTGGAGCGGCGGCCCGAACGCGGGACCAGACGCTGTTCTGGGCGCGCCAGAGCCTCGCGCCGATCGTATGGGACGGGCGCCTGAACCCGGCCTTGAACGAAAACCCCAACAGCCCGGAATGGGGGTTCACGCTCGGCGGCGTCACGCGCGTGTGGCGCACCGGCGTCGGCATCGATCGCCGCGGCAACCTGATCTTCGTCGCTGCCGAAGGCCAGACGGTGATCTCGATCGCGAAGCTCCTCCGGCACATCGGCGCTGTACGCGCGATGGAGTTAGACATCAACCCTTACTGGCACACGCTGATCACCTACACCCACGACCACGGGCTCCTCCCAAAGATGGTCGAGCCCCAGCCGAACCAGTCGGCCGACCGCTACCTCGTCCCCGACGACCGTGACTTCTTCGCCGTCTATCGTCGTCTGCCCGGCCCGATCACAGTTCCCTTGAGGTAGCAAGCACCCGACGCAGCAGCCCAGTCAGTCCGGCTGCGAACGGCCGCTCCGCGAGCGTGGCGCGCGGGTCACGCCCCCACGTCGTCCAGGTTGGGTCACGAACGTGGTCGTTCGCGCGCTGATCGAGGGGGGCAAGCCGATGCGAGCAACGCATCTTCATGCTGCGGTCGAGAGGTTGCTCGGCCACAGCGTCTCGAAGAATTCGGTGGACTGGTGTCTGTCGAAAGGTGCCCGTGGGAATGAGCCACGGTTTGAGCGGGTCTCGCTTGGCTGCTACCGGCTCATTCGCTCCACGTAGTCCACGAAGGTGCTTGAGGTGGTCAATGTGACGGGGACCCCGTCTGTACTGGGAGCGTCAAGACGCGCCCGCGGGGGCGAGCGAGGTCTGCTCTCGTCGGGCGGCCTCGGAGTGCTCGCGGCTGTCCCGCGAGGAGATCAGCACCGCGGCGAGGATCGCCCCGGCGATCGCGAAGCCCGCGCCGACGAGGAACGCGCGGTCGAAGCCATTCGTCAGCGCAATCGCGGTGCTGTGCACCCCTGAGTGAACCAGGCTCTGGGTGCGGCTGTTGGCGACGGTGGCGAGGATCGCGAGGCCGAGCGCGCCCCCGACCTGCTGGGCGGTGTTGATCAGCCCCGAGGCGAGACCGGCCTCATGCGGCTTGGTGCCCGTCACCGCCGCGATCGTAACCGACACGAATGCCAGGCCGAGTCCGATCGCGGCGAGCAGCGAGGGGCCGAGGACGTCCGCCGCGAAGGAGCCTCCCGGCGCGGGGACGCGCGAGAACCACAGCAGTGCGCCCGCGATGAACAGCAGCCCCGCGATCAGCGTCGGCTTGAACCCGACCCGCGTGGTGAGCTGCGAGGCGGCGCCCGCGGCGAGAACGATCCCGCCCGCGAGCGGCAGGTAGGAGACGCCGGTCTTGATCGGCGAGAAGCCGAGCACGTCCTGCAGGTAGAGGGAGATGAAGAAGAACATCGAGAACAGCGACATGCCGATCAGCAGGCCGACGATGTTCGCTCCCCTGAGCGTCCGCAGGCGGAAGATCGAGAACGGCATCAGCGGGTGGCGCTGGCGGCGCTCGATGACGACGAACGCGACGAGCAGCGCGGCGGACCCCGCGAGGCGCAGCAGCGTCCCGGTCGAGCCCCAGCCGACGTTCACGGCGTCGACCACCGTATAGACGAGCAGCGCGAGGCCGGCCGTGACCGTCACCGCCCCGGGGATGTCGAAGCCTTCGGTGCCATTCTCGGCGCGGCTCTCCAGCAGCAGTCGCGGGGCGAGCGTGGCGGCGATCAGGCCGATCGGGACGTTGACGAACAGCACCCAGCGCCAGCTCAGCCCGCTCGTCAGGATGCCGCCGAGCAGCACGCCCGCGGCGCCCCCCATGCCCGCGACCGCGCCCCAGATGCCGAGCGCGCGGTTGCGCTCGGCTCCTTCGGCGAACGTGGTCGTGATGATCGACAGCGCCGCGGGGGACACGATCGCCGCGCCCATGCCCTGGATCGCGCGGGCGATGATCAGCCACGCCTCCGACTGCGCCAAGCCGCCGGCGAGCGAAGCCAACGAGAACACGACGAGGCCGAGCATGAACATGCGCCTGCGTCCGAGCAGGTCGGCCAGACGCCCGCCGAGCAGCAGGAACCCGCCGAAGGTGAGGGTGTAGGCGTTCACGACCCACGACAGGTCGTCGCGGGAGAAGTGCAGGGCCGCGCCGATCGAGGGTAGCGCGACGTTGACGATCGACGCGTCGATCACGACCACGAACTGCGTCATCGCCAACAGCATCAGGGCGAGGTTCTTCGCGCGGGGCGTGTCGAGCGACGGCGCGTGGGCTTTGGCTTGGGCGAGCGAGCTCATTGGGAAGCTGACCTCCGGTTCCGGTTGCGTCGGCGACTATAGTGAACTATGATTCCGCTTTCAAGGGGAGGCGGGAAAAATGTTGACCAAGACCTCTACAGATACCGTGCTTGACAACGCGCGTCCGTTGCGCGCCGACGCGCGCCGCAATCGCGAACGCATCATCGAGGCGGCGCGCGAGCTGTTCGCGGGCGAGCGGCCGAACGTCCAGATGGACGAGGTCGCGCACCGCGCCGGTGTCGGTGTCGGCACCGTGTACCGGCACTTCCCCGACAAGGAGGCGCTGATGGGCGAGCTCGTCCGCCAACGCTTCGACCTCTTCAACGAGAACCTGCGCGACGCGCTCGCAGACGAGCACTTCGGTGCGTTCGCTGCGCTCGCCGCGGCGCTGCGCGCGAACCTGGTGTCGGTCGCCGAGGACGCCGCGACACGCTTCGCGTTCATGAGTGGCGGCGAGCGCGTCTTCGCCCATGCCGCCACGGAGATGGACGAGTTCATGCTCCTCGCCAACGAACTCGTCCGGCGCGCCCACCTCGCCGGCGAGCTGCGCGATGACTTCCAGGCGAGCGACATCCCGATGGTCATGTGCGGCATCTGTGCGACGATCGACGTGAGCAAGCCCGGCTGGGACTGGCAACGGCACCTCGCTCTGATCCTGCACGGTATGCGCGCGTAGGCGCAAAGCCCGCGACACCCCTCGCTCGACCTCTACGTACATGCCGTCGGCGAGTGGGCTGTGCGGTTGCTCCCACGTGAAGGCGCGACGGACAACGCCAGGACCGTCCTCATGGTTCCAGCACCTTCCGTGCAATGCACTTGATAGGACAGCTCTCAAACCCGTCTCCAAGGATTCAATCCATTCTGGACTTGCCGGCGGGCGTCCGGATCGTCCATTTCGTGCAGGTTTCTGGACGCATTGGGCCTGGAGGGGTGGATGTTCTCAGAGCGTTCTCACGGGCGACCTGCTCCGGGCAGTGCGAGACGTGGCTGCGACGCGGCACGGCCTTGGTTGGTCGGGTCGATGCTCTACCGTCTGGGCATGACTGAGGCCGAGGTCCGCGCAGCGCTCCTTGGCGTCGTAGCGCCCGACGTGCTGGGTCCAAAGTGCCTGCGTGGCACATCGACGCTCCCTGAGCGAGTCGGCGCCGCCTCTGCGGCTGCGGGGGATTTGCGGGGGCCGCGACCACCCAAAGCCCGCAAACACAGGCGAAACGGACGACGCCGATCCCCGTTTTTTCGGGGGTTTTCGCCCGTGTTTGCTGGCTTTCGCCAAACACTAACCAATCGGGGCGACCATATAAATTTGGCTTAGATACTGGCTTTTCGGCGGATCTTGCAGCCGATTTGCAGCCGGCATGTACACGCGATGCACACCCGAAGCCTCACCATGCACACTCAATGTACATGCTACCGGGCGGGCCGGACATAGCCCCCGCGACGGCCCCCTGTGGCGGCGGGGGCCGACAGTACGATGCGACGCGTGGGTGCGCTCGGCTTCTCCGTCAGCGTGTCGCCGGCGGCTCCGACATGCCGGCGCCCGCAAGGGCCGCGTCCTCGCCGTCTGGCAAGGCAAGACGCTTGTGGCTGCGTGCGCGTGGCATTACACGAAGCCGGGCCGCCGGTGATCTTCGACCTCGGAGCACGTACCGATCTTCCGGCGCGCCAGCAGCGAGCGGTCTGCACGGCGTTACTGGCCTGCCTGCGGGACATCGCACAGGCGCTCGGCCGCACACCAGATGAACTGCGCTGGAGCGACCGGCCGCTGGAACGAATGCCCGACCCCCAGCAACGGGGACGGCTACAGCGGCCAGCTCGACACGCCTGCACCCGCTAGGAACAGAAGCGAGCCGAGGGTCCTGGCAGACTGCTGGTGGTCGTCCGTTGCGGAAGCCCGCGAGGGATGATTGAGACGCCTGCTTCGTTTGCGCGATGCGGTTGTACAGGCCTGTCTGGGCCGGCGCTACCCGATCCCGAATTGCGCTGCTGTAGTCTCCCTCGACGGCAGTCGCGTCCAGTACGAGCGGCTCACCGACGTGGGCCTCGAGCTGCCCCGTATCGACTACGGACGCTGCATGGCCATCCATACCGCTACATGGGCCGGAGCAGGAGCGTCCTTGTCGGCGCGCCTGCTCCGGTGGCTGGTGTCTCAGAGCTGGAGGCCGGCGCTGGCTGGCATCATCGGCGCCCGCCTTGAGTTCACGGCGGCAATGATTTCCTCGGGGTCGATCCCCTGCAGGTAGATCGAGGTGGTGCCAAGGTTTACGTGGCCAAGCTGGCGCTGGATGATGTTCAGCGGCACTCCCTCGCGGGCGAGTTCTACGGCATGAGCAAGGCGTAGTTGGTGCGGTGCGAATCGGCGCCGGATCCCTGCCCGAGCAGCGAGTCGACGAAACTCGCAGCGCACCGCGGCACTCGACCAAGACCTGCCGCGCGTTGGCCCGTCGATGACACAGAACATCGGCCCGATCGGCAGTTCGACGCGCGTGGTGAGCCACGACCGTAGCTGCTCCCAGCCCCAGGCGTCCATGCCGATCTCACGACGCCGGCCGCCCTTCCCACTGCGCACGAGCACAGAGCCGCGTTGTGGATCAAGGTCGCGTTCGCTGAGGCTGAGCGCCTCCTGGATGCGCAGCCCGCCACGCCAGAGCATGACGATAAGGGCACACACACGAGCGCCGTGACGGTCGCTGCCAGCCTCGCGCATCACCGCGATGATCTCCTGCACCGTGGGCGGGTCGGCCGGGTAGCGCAATCCCTTGTTGCGCGGCGGTCGTCCAGTGTGGTAGCCCGGCATCGTCGCTGGCGAACGACGACGCCCAGCAGAATCAAGAACAGTTGAGACGGTCATGGGATACTCCTCCCACTTGCAATGGACAGTTCTTGTCGATGCTCTACCAGCACCCGCCGCAGCCCACGCAGCGCTGGCGTGTCCAGGCGCTACCCTGGGGTCATGAGGCACTCAGTCCAGATCACGATCCCGGGACCGGAGAGGCCGTCGCTGAGCGATGAGGAGCGAGCCGCGCGTTTGCGGCAACTCACCGAGCGCATGTTCAGCCCAGACGGGCTGGATCACGAGACGCTCAAGCACATCGAGCAGTTGACAGGCGAGGACTCCTAGCGACCCGCAGTGGACATTCTCGAGCTGCTGGGAGGCGAGGCGCCCTTTGTCGCAGATACATCAGCGTGGTGGCGGTTCTCGTTGCTCCCCGACGAGATTGCCGTACTCATCCGGGCGGCGGTTGCCGCCGAGCGGATGTGGATCACGCCGATTGTGCGTATGGAGGTCCTCTACTCCGCTCGTAATAGCGCCGAGTACATCGAGCTTGAGACAGATCTCGATGCGTTGCGAATCTTGCGCAACGATCGCGCCGTCACGGATGCCGCGATGAGCGCTATCCGCGAGCTGGCTGAACGCAACGACGGGTACCATCGCGTGCCATTCACGGACGCGCTGATCGCTGCGGCTGCCGCGGAGCACGGGGCTGTAGCGGTGCTCCACCGCGACACGCACTTCGACAAGCTCGCCGAGGTCCTCACGTTCCAGGGCGTCCAGCTGCCAGGCTCCTGACCTTGACTCTCGTACCGCCAAGCCGCAACGGAAGCTGAAAGCTGGCCACGAGACAGGCGCGCTTCGTCCACTGCGGCAGCGCGCCGCGTCGGATGCGGACGCTTGCTTCGCACGAAGCACAAGCGATCAAGCCAAGGGGCCGCGCTTGTCCTCGTCACCCGGGCAAGAGCGCGAGCGATGCCGGGGCAAGCCATAACCGTTCGTTGGGAACTCCGCCATCGCGACCGAGCCCCCAACGAAGTCACACTTGCGTCAAACCGGGTCCACTCCATTACATCACCAGGTTCGTCTCGTAATCTCAGCGAGGAGTGCGGCCAGCGCTACTAATTCGACCGTGACCAGGTCGCCCTTCGTTGTGTTGTTATTCAACTTTCACGTCCCTTGTCGGGCTGAACGCTATGGTGCCACTCACTTGACCCATCGTCTTAACGCGGAGGGTGGCGGCTTTTGGTTTTCCGGCAGGTTTTTTTTCGTAATACAGCCGAACAAAGCATTTACCACCGTTCTTCGCGAGGACGGTTACACCGTCTTCGCATTCTGCTCCATACGAGGGCTGATAGATAAGGCAGTATTTACCGCCGCCGAATTCACATTCAGGAAGAGGTACTTCAAGTATCGCTTGCCTAACGATAACTGCTTCGTTTACAGTTTCGTTCTTGACTTCATATTCGCACCATTCGGTCACCGCCGTGAATACCACTTCGGTTTTTCCAGCGTTTTCTGGACAATCTCCGCCCTTAACTTCATGGACGCCCCATTCGACCGGCGTGAGTGAGATCGTCTGCGCTTCACCACCTTCACATGCGATCGCTATGCCAGGCCCGGTGTACGCCAGAGCGAGACAAGAGCCCAGACCGACAGCCATAAGGCGCCTCGTCCGCCGTTTAACCAGCAACATGTTCATCAACCTTTCATTCTCATATGTCGAAGCTCAGATCAGTTTTTCTATGGCCTTCTTTACGTCGCTTGCTTCGATAAGCGAGACCGGATGTTGCCATTCTGAGCTTTCTCCAGCTACTACGGGGGGCGAGTAAATAGGGGTCGGTGTAGGTGTGTTACGCGCCTGTGGCTGCGTATGTGACGTGTTTCTCTTGGAAGTAGCGGGCGACGATTCGGGGTTGTCGTTGGCGGCTGCGGAGGTAGGCGCGGACCTCGCTGACGAGTTGGGCGAGATCGCGGGGGCGTCGGCGTCCGAGCGCGTTTGACTTGACGTCCTGGTTGAGGCACTCGGCGGGGTTGAGTTCGGGACTGTAGCCCGGCATGAACACCAGCTCGATCAGCTCGGGGCGCGCGGCTGCCCATTGGCGAGCGATCTTTGCGCGGTGGGTGGGATGCCCGTCGACGATCAGGATGGTCTTGCGGCCCTTGGCGTCGCGGACCAGACGGGCCATGAAATCGATGAACACCTTCGCGGTGAAACGCTCCTGGAAGACACGGAAGCGCAGCGTGCCGGTGTTGGAGATGGCGGCGATCATGTTCGTCTTGAAGCGCTGCCCGGTGCCCTTGACCACCGGCGTGCATCCCACTGGGGACCACGAGGTTCCGGTGGTGTGGTCTGAGCGCAACCCCATCTCATCGGCCCACAGGATCTCCGCGCCTTGCTGGCGAGCGCGCTCGGCGATCGCGGGATAGGTCTCATCCAGCCACGCCTTGACCTTCTCATCGGACTGCTCATAGGCGCGACGGACTGGCTTCTGCGGACTGAATCCCCAGCGGCGCAGATAGCGCCCCGCGGTCTTCTCGGTGATCTGTACACCAAAGCGCCGCTCGATCAGTTCGCATACAAGCGCCCGAGTCCACAAGAACCCAGGCAGCCGCAGCTGATCGGGATTCTTCTCCCGGATCGCCTCCGCGATCTGCGCCTGCTGCCACGGCAAAAGCGCGGTCTTCTCACCAGGCCGACGACCCCGCTTGCCAGCCCCCAGTCCATCCTGCCCACCCTCGCGAAACGCCTTTACCCAACGCCCCACCGCCTGACGAGCGACACCGACCAACCCAGCCACCTCGACCTGGCTGAAACCCTCGACACAGACCATCCTCACCGCACGGCGGCGAAGCTCCTCCTGAGCCGACTGCGACAACGATCGAGCATCCCGATCCACACACAGAACACTACCACAAACGACCCCTATTTACTGTCCGGAGTAGTAGGATCGAATACCACGCTTTCAAGACAAACACATTAGGTTCCGAAACGTTCGTCAAGCAGCAAGCCGCAGCCCTCGCCGCGGGCGGACAAAACAAGCTGTGGAACTACGCCTACACCTTCTACCACGAGCAGGGCGAAGAGTACTCGCCCTATGTAACTGAAGGCTACCTCGACAACATAGCGCGTCAAGTTCCCGGGCTAAACATTGGACAATGGGACAGAGGCCGCAACGCTGACCCGCGGATCGAACAAGTAGTCGAAGAAGACCAGCAAGGCTGGGCCGAGGGAATCCACGTCACCCCGGCGTACAGGATAGGACGCACCGGCGGAGCACTCAAAGACTTCACGGGCAGCGCCTCCATCGTCTATCCCGGTCAAATACACCCCACCACCTACGCCAGCGCAGAAGACATCGCCAAGGCTATCGACCAAATCCACTAACGAGAGACGGTTTCTGTGTCACGAGCACGTCAGGCGAGGCGCAAGGAAAGGCAGAATCAGCGCGAGCTGACGGAAGAGGCTGCTGAGCGAGCGCGAACGTCGCGGCGGAAATCTCTCATGCGGGTAGGCCGGGGCGCACTAGGAGCGATAGCGGTCGCAGTAGCCGGTGTTCTGGTCATCACAGTCGTTAGCGACGTTGCAGCCTCATCCGGTCAGTCGTCAACTACCCACGTGGAGAAGGAAGTCTCTGCGCTCCTCAGTGGCGTACCTCAGAGCGGGGATACGCTCGGGCAGCCTTCGGCGCCGATCACGCTACAGGTCTTCGGCGATTTGGAGAGTGCCGATGTCCGCACGTTTGTAGTCTGGCTACTGCCAGACATTATCCGCGAATGGGTGCGCACGAACATTGTCAAGATTCAGTATCGCTCGTTTATGACCGCCTCCGCACCTTATCCAAATGTCTTCGTGAGTCAGCAGATGGCGGCACTAGCCGCTGGCATGCAGGACAGACTGTGGAACTTTATCGAGACCTTCTACCATGAGCAGGGCCAAGAACACACGCGCTATGTAACAGATGCGTACCTCGATCGGATTGCCGGGCAGATTCCCGGCCTAGACCTCTCCGAATGGGAAAACGACAACGAAAGCAACCGGCTAGCCAAGCAGGTGATCGAGGACGACCATGTCGCTCGAACGATAAGATCGCCTGACGCTCCAGTGTTCCTGATCGGCAGGACCGGCGAAAAGCTAACCCCGTGGCCAGGCTACCGACTGTATGAAGAGCCGGGACTCAAGCCAGGCTTCATAAAGCGACCAGTACATCCCGTCTCGTTCATCACGAGCCGCGCACTAAAGGGGGTGATTGAACATCTCCCATAGACTATTCGATCCCAGGAGGTAATCCTATTGAATGCGTTTACATTGTCGGCAGGCCGCAAGTAACCACGGATGAATTGTGATACACATGCCGTGAACCCAAGACAGCAATCAGGGAGGCTCAAAGCGCCCATGCAACCGTAACCCATTAGGAGAGATATATGCGTTTACACATATCTAAACATCTAAGGCTCCTATCGGCGACAGTAGTACTTGTACTTCTAGGGATAGCTGGTGTACTGCCTATTACGAGTGCCGCTTTTGGATGCGAAGGAGTCATGGTTGAAACCGAAAGCGAAAACGAAACAACGAAAGAAAAAAATGTTCCCTTTGCACCCAAAAAATTGGGTGACGAAATTTTTAGGGAGACTTGGTTAGCGGAAGGGGGCCCCGCAAACGTAAAAGGCTCGGCACTTGATGTAAAGAAGGGGGGTGTCTGGAAAGAAAATCAGAAATGTGCAAAAGGCGTATATCAGCACGATTCAATGTTGGAATCCTGTGTCACTTCGTTTTTAATTAACTGCCAAGCCGCAAATGAAGAATTGGAAGCCATACAATTAATTGAATACGAAAATGGAAAACTCCTCCCACTGACTTACAGTGCAAAATGCAAATAGTTGCTGACGACGCCGAGAAGGTCGGCCCCGTAAACAGGACGACTATCAGCTTGTGTGCGACAAAGTGATGGTTGTGGGGACTCGACCATCGTTCGTCGAGTCCCCACAGGCGCCGAGGACTATCACGCGGTTCGCTTTCGTCCCTACATGGCTTCCCCACTCCGGCCGCTGCGAGTCGTGCAGTCGCAAGGTTTGTCCCCGAACGAGGCCACTATTACCGGTCTCGGTAGCTGGCGCTGGTCCAGCCGGCGGGTCGAGACCCTCCATACACCTGCTCCATCACGGATGCAGCGTCGCGCTAGGCATCGTTCGTGCTCCTGCTTGGGACGACGAGGGAGCGTCCACATCGGCGTCCGGCTGACTCCTCTTTTTGGGCGAGAGCGGGTCTCTCGATCAGCCCTTCGCAGGTGCCCCCTTTGAACACGAGCAGCAGCCAAGCCGACGCACGGGACGCTGCGCTCCTTCTCCGCGCCAAGCAGCAGCCTGCCGGCGACGGTTCAGCAGCAACCAACGATTGGGTACCCACGGCGAGCGGTCCTCCGCGAGCTGCCACGCCTGCGCTTACGCGGTACCGACCCATCGTCACGGGAGCCCGCGTCGAGCCGGCGCGACGACTCGAAGCGGGGCGGCGACGGGCTCTTCCTCAGAGCCTTTCTGGTCGTCATCGGGCAGCCGGTGTCTGTGTGGGTGGGGCCAGGGCGCATCCGTTGTGCGCAGCGGCGCGTCTGAGATCCTTGTCCCAGCTGACGAGTGTGATCGCATCGCCAGCCGACAGCGCGCTGGCGAGATGGACTGCGTCGTAGCCGCGCAGGGCGAGCTTCTCGGCAAGCTCGCCGGCCTCGCGCGCCAGCTGTGGGTCGATGCCGATGAGCGAGAGTTCGTCGTGCAGCGATTCGAAGTCCTCGAGCGCCCGCCGGTGGGCGGCGGTGGTGAGCCGGGCGCCGCGGCGTGCGGCCGCGAGCGCCGCACGGCCCTCGGGGTAGGCGAGGATGCTCGAGATCGCCGGATGGGGGGTCGCCCACAGCTCGCTCGCCAGCTCGGACCCTTCCTCGGTGATCACGAGCTTGACGAGCGCCGAGGTGTCGAAGTAGAGGATCAGCGGCGTTGCTCGGCGACCAGCTCGGAGACCGGGCTGCGTGCCTTGACCTGCGCTCGCCGCGCGGTTCGCTGCCGGCTCGGCGGTGTCACGAGGCCGCGCCGTGCGAGATCCTGCAGAGGATCGCTCTCCCTGATCGCGGACAGGCGGGCGATCGGATGCCCGCGGCGCGTCACCAGCACCTCTGCGCCACCCTGAACGTGTTCCAAGTGCTCGCTCAGGCGGTCGTGCAGCGCACGCACACCGACCTCGTACGTTCGCGCTTGTAGCGTCATAGAGTCATCTTAGCCTGGATCCACCGGTGTTGTCCGGGTTGGGGTGTTGAATGACCTCCTGAATCGGGCTTGGTAGCGACAGATTGCGGCTGTCGCGGCCCGGGATCAGGAGGTCACTCGTATGGTGCAGGATGACGAGCGGGTCGGACTGGACGGTGTGCGGGTCGTTTTTGATGATGAGCGGCTGGTTTCTGATGCGGGGATCGCGCTCGTTGCGACGCTCGCGGGGCGGCTTGGGATCGAGGCTCTCGTGGGGCGGTTCGTGGCGCTTCGGCGTGATCTGCCGGGCGCTGCGAATCCGGGCCGCAAGGTGATGGCGCTCGTGTTCGCGATGCTGCTCGGCGCTGACTCGATCGATGATTGTGATGTGCTGCGGGCCGGTCGCACGCGTCGATTGTTGGGTGGCTGGCTACCGGCGCCCTCGACACTCGGAACGTTTTTGCGGGCGTTTACTTTCGGACATGTGCGCCAGCTCGACCGAGTACTCGATCAGGCGCTGGTGCGCGCGTGGCGGGCAGGCGCTGGCCCGGGCGCCGAGCGGCTGATCGTTGACGTGGACAGCTTTATCGGCCAGGCCTACGGCTACAAGAAGGAGGGTGTCGGTTTTGGGTACACCAAACAGCGCGGATACCACCCGCTGCTCGCCTCCAGGGCCGGGACCGGTGAGGTTCTGCACGTTCGGTTGCGCAAGGGGCAGGCGAACACCCAGCGCGGTGTCGTTCGCTTCACCGAGGAGCTGATCGCCCGCATGGCGCGGGCAGGCGCGAGCGGCGAGAAGCTCCTGCGGGCCGACTCGGGGTTCTGGAACAGCAAGCTGATCGCAAGGCTTCAGAGCGCCGGGTGGTCCTATTCGATCAGTGTGCGCCTGCAGTTCTGGGTTCCCGACGCCATCAAGCAGATCCCCGAGAAGGCGTGGCAGCCCCTGGAGGACTACCCCAAGGACGGCGAAGCGCAGATCGCTGAGACGACCGCTCACGGACGACGGCTGATCGTCCGTCGCACCCGGCTCATCGGGCCGCAAGCAGAGCTGTGGCCGGACTGGCGGTATTTCCCCCTCATCACCAACCGCACCGAGGCATTGGAGGTCGTGGAGGCCGAGCACCGCCAGCACGCCGTCGTCGAGCTCCACGATCCGCGACCTCAAAGACCAGGCGCTCGCGCACTTCCCCTCCGGCCAGTTCAACGCCAACAGCGCCTGGACAGTGATCGCCGCCATCGCGCACAACCTGCTGCGCTGGACCACGGCGATCGGACTGTCGAGCGAGACCGTGCGCGTCGCGCGCACCATGCGCCGCCGGCTGCTTCGGATACCAGGCCGCCTGACCCGCACGGGCCGCCAGTGGACGCTTCACCTTCCCGCTCGCTGGCCGTGGCAACACGACTTCACCAGAGCGCTCGCCCGCATCCGCGGGCTACCAGAACTCACCTGAGCGCGCAAAACACCACGACCGACGACCAGCCAAGCAACACGTCGACACGGCGCGCTCAGCGCCACCCGAAAACACACCCCCCAAGTCCCCCGAGAAGACGCCCGCCGCTCCTCACGCCGACAAAACACCAACGAGGCCCCCCAAACCCACACCAACAGCACCAATCACCCCCCACCAGGCAGCCGCGCGGTGGATCCAGGCTTAGCAGCTACATAGGCGGGGGACGTCCGAGCGCTTGACCGCCTCGTTTGCAGGGCTTTTTCTCATGCACTTGGTAGGACGGTTCTCAAACCCCTCGGAGGCCCTGGTGCGGTGTTCGAGGCGGCTGCCGTCGCCCGACCGGAATCGAGGGAGCTGTGGGAGTCGGTCGTGCTGGAGCCGGCGTCGGGCCGGCTGGGAAACGGCGTGGTGCAGCGCGCCGTCGTCAAGGTGCTGGCTATGGCCCAGCGGCCGATGTGTGGACAGGAGGTCCGGCTGGGCGTCGAGGCCCTGCTCGGCCATCCCGTGTCCGAGAACTCGATCAGCTCGTGTTTGGCATACGGTGTGCGCAGGCGGGAGCCGCTGTTCGTGAGGGTGACGAGGGCGCGGTACGTTCTGGCGTCGCGCAGCGCATAGGGTGTCAGCTGGGGTTGACTCAGGAGGAGGTCGCCAGGCTGCGGGGAACCTCGCACAGCGCGGTGTCACGGCTCGAGAAGGGCGCGCACATCCCGCAGCTGCCTACCTTGCAGCGGATCGCCGCCGTGCTGGATGAGGAGCTGCTCGTCTGCTTTCAGCGAACCGTGGGTGGCGAGGTCGAGCGGGAGTTCGCCGCTGTAGCCTGAGACGAATCGGGGTCACGAGCCGGTGCCAATGCATAGAACCGGACGTTACTGGAACCAGGCTTGTGACGATACGGACACGTGCGTCGTCGCGGTTCTCAGGGTTCTCGCGGCTCCTGAATGCACATCAAGATTGAGGTATTTGGCCAAGCGGCTGGCTGCTCTGAAGGTCAGCGATGCCCGGCCACGGACGATCAAGAGCCAGAGGCAGCGGGCTCGGCGTCCGGGCTGGGTCGTTGACGCGGTTGCACGGGTGATGGCCGGCCAGGGGGAGCCAATGCGGGTCGCGCAGGTTCATGCGGCGGTCGAGGCGTTGCTTGGCGAGGCCGTGTCCAAGGACTCGGTGAGCTGGTGCCTATCGGCCGGTGCCCGCAGAAGGAGCGGCTGTTCGTCCGGGTTGCACGGGGGCGGTATGTGCTGGCGGAGCGCGATGGGCGGCACGTGGACGGCGCAGGTGCAAAGAGCGGCGTCGTCCGCGGTTCGGCATACGGTGCTCGATTGTGTCCTTCGAGCATCCCCGGACAAGCGACCCCGACGGGCGGGAGGTGGTGTTCGACGTAGGCTCCAGGCTGCACCTGGGAGAACGGCGTCCCTGGCTGCTCGACCACATCGACGTCATCCTGGATACCGTCGCTCGCCCCGACTACCGGGTCTTGGACCCCATCCCGAACCGCGAGCGGTTCTATCGCCAGCACATCGAGCCTGGTCGCTGGTTGCGGGTCGTCGTAGACTACCGTCAAGATCCCGCGTAAGTTGTGACCGCCGTTGAGCAGGTCAACGATCCACGGATGACGTCATGATGATCAAGATCGCCGGCATCGACTTCGACTACCTGGACTACGACGAGCGGGTCGATGTGCTGTTCCTGCACGTCGGGAAGCCCACCGAGCCGCCTGCCAAGGCGTTCGAGACGCCGGAGGGGCATACCGTCGAATACGACGAGCACGGCGCCGTGGTGGGATTGGAGCTGATGGGCGTCCGGCGGGCCGTCGAGAGTGGCGGCGAGCTACAGCTCACCTGGCCGCCGGCTCAGGTTGCGGCCAGCGCCCTGCTAGACGCCATCGCGGCGTAGGCTGACGGCGTATTGGCGGTGCGAAGTCGGAATCTACGGCTGCTCTGAATGGATTGACGGCGTGGTTCCATTAGCGACGCTCAGCCCTCCGAAAATGCAGGCGAGAGCAAGTAAATCGAACCAAGATTCTGGCCCGATCGACAAGATTGTGTTGGAGCTTCTGGCGGCGCTGGCGGCACAAGAGGCCCGATCAGGGTTGAGCCGCGTGGCCAAGGAGCTGGCTGGTCTCAGGGCCAGCGATGCTCAGCCCCGGGCCATCACGAGCCGACGGCTGCGGCCTCGTCGCCCAGGCTGGGTGCTGGATGCCGTGTGTCGAGTCTTGGCCGATCAGGCGATCGGTCCTATGCGCGCGATAAGCGTTCACGCAGCGGTTGAGGCCTTGGTCGGCGAGACGGTGTCGAAGAACTCCGTCAGCTGGGTGCTTTCGTCCCACTCGGCGGGACCATCGCCGCTGTTTGTCCGAGTTGCGAGGGGCCGGTACGTCCTTAGCCTGGATTCGTCGCGCGCCCAGAGTTGGAGGTGCTGTTTGAGTAGCTGATCCAACATAAGCTCGTCGTCGCCGGCGGGTGTGAGTCCCGTTCGAGTAGCTGCCAGGAGGCTCGGTAGTAGGCTGGCGGTTCGGTCTGGAAACGGGCCGGGTCGAAGCCCAGCGTCGAAAGCCCCGTTGGGGGAAGCACTTGGCGGTCCGCAGCGTCACGCGAAGCCTGTCGCGTCGTTAGAGGTCCGCCTGCGGGTGGGAAGAGGAGGAGCCGAGCCGCGGGTGTCACGGCGAAGGCCACGGAAGGGGTGTAGAGCCTGGATTGCTGCCTTGAGGAACCTCCCGGCGTATGGGGCGTGGAACGTCAAGAGGGTGGCGGCGGGAACTGGGGAGGCCCTCCCCGGCTCGGCGGCCTGCGAGATTGTCGCCGGAGTGTCCTGTCCTATAACCGGTTTGCGCTGGGAAGTGGATGAGGTGCCGGGTGGGCGTCGGAGGCGGCCGTAGTACCGATTGAGCTGAGCGGAAACAGAACCGTTGGTGAGGGGAGGGCCGCTGCTTCGTTCATGCGTCACGCACAGGGAAGGGCCGGTGAGTGCCAGAAATGGCTAGGACCGCCAAGCGGGACAAAGTCCGAGAACTGCAGCGAACGCTCTACCGGGCGGCCAAGGCCGGTCCCGGACGTCGGTTCCACGCGCTCTATGACAAGGTCCATCGCAGGGACGTTCTGGAGCGGGCGTGGGAGTTGGTGCGCGCTAATCGTGGCGCGGCCGGCATCGACCGGCAGACCATCGCGGACGTTGAGGAGTACGGCGTCGCCAAGCTCCTCGACGGGCTGGCCGCGGACTTGAAGGACGGCAGCTATCGGCCGTTGCCTGCCCGCCGGGTGTCCAGAAGCCCGGTAGGCCCGGTGAGTAAAGGCCGTTGTCGATCCCTTCGGTTCGCGACCGCGTTGTGCAGGCTGCGTTGAGGACGGTGATCGAGTCGATCTTCGAGGCGGACATGCTTGAGTGCTCGTTTGGGTTTCGGCCTGGGCGCTCGGCGCACGACGCGCTCCAAGTTCTCGTTGATGAGGCTTGGGACGGCGGGCGGTGGGTTGCGGAGTCGGACGTCTCGGATTGTTTCGGGACGATCCCGCACGATGGGTTGATGTCGGCGATCGAGGAGCGGATCGTTGACCGTCACGTCCTGAAGCTGCTGCGCGCGATGTTGCGCTCAGGGGTGATGCAGGACGGAGCGGTCAGGCGCAGCGTGACCGGAACCCCGCAGGGCGGCGTGATCTCGCCGTGCCTGTGCAACGTCTATCTGTACCGGCTCGACCGGCAGTGGACCGAGCGCGGAGCAGGAGTTCTTGTGCGCTACGCAGACGATCTGCTGGCGCTGTGCAGAACACGCGCAGAAGCCGAGGCGGCACTCGCGGCGCTTCGGGTGATCTTGGCGGAGATGGGACTTGAGCTGCAAGGACGCCAAGACGCGGATCGTGCATCTGGAGGAGGGAGGCGAGGGAGTGGACTTCCTCGGTTTCCATCACCGGTGGGTTCGTGCGCGCGGTGCTCGGCATGTGTGCTTCCTCGCCCGCTGGCCCTCACGTCAGGGGATGCAGCACGCCCGCGACCGTGTCCGTGAGATCACCGACCGCCGCTGGCTGCTGCGCCCAGTCGATGACACCGTGCAGGAGGTCAACAGCTTCCTGCGCGGCTGGGCGGGCTACTTCCGATACGGGAACTCAGCCCACCACTTCGGCGCGATCAGCAACTACGCGGCCCGCCGCGTGGTGTCGCATGTGGCCAAGCGCCACAAGCGTAGCCGCGGCTACGGCTGGTCGGTCTTGGCCTTCCAGTCCCCAGACCGCCTCGGGCTGATCGATCTCAACGGAAATCGTCGTCGCTCCGCGCCCTCATCGGGCGTGGCGAGGGAGATAGCCGAATGCCTGCGGTGAAGAACGTCGGTGAGCCGTGTGCGGGAGAACCGCACGCACGGTTCGAGGTGGCGGCGGGAGGAAACCAGACCAGTCGGCCATGCCGTGCGGTCCAGGCGCCTCCCGTCGACCCTCCGTGTAGTGGCGTTCGTTCCGTCCGGCGGTGAACCTTAGATGACCTCCTGAGCAGGCAGAATGCTGTCGTGTGGGGCGACGGCGGGCCTGCAACAGGAGGTCACCCATATGGTGCATGACGCGGCAGACGTTCCGGGCGGGCCGGCGAGCCTTGACTCGGTGAGGGTGCAGTTCGACGAGCAGCGGCTCGTCAGCGATGCCGGAGTGTTGGTGTGCGCGACGCTCGCGGAGCGGTTGGGGATCGAGGAGTTGGTGAACGAGTCGGTGTGGCTCGACTCCGGTGTGCCGGGAGCGTGCCTGCCGGGCCGCAAGGTGATGTCGCTGGTGCACGGGATGCTCGCCGGGGCGGACAGCATCGATGACATGAACGTGCTCAGAGCCGGGAGCACGGGCTTGGTCCTCGGGCACCGGGTGATGGCGCCGTCCATGCTCGGGACGTTTCTGCGTGCGTTCACGTTCGGGCATGTCCGCCAGCTTGACCGGGTCTTCGATGTCGCGCTCGCGCGGGCGTGGGCGACGGACGCCGGCCCCGGAGAGGGACCGTTGGTGGTCGACATAGATAGCTTCATCGGCGAGGTCTGCAGCGAGCAGAAGCAGGGCGCCGGCTACGGGTACACCAAGAAGCTTGGCTACCACCCGATCGTGGCGGTCCGCTCAGACACCGGCGAGGTGCTGCACATCCGCAACCGCAAAGGCAAGGCGAACACCCAACGAGGGGTCGCGCGGTTCGTTGATGAGCTGCTCGCACGCGTGCGTCGCGCCGGGCATCACGGCCCGATCATCATTCGCGCTGACTCCGGGTTCGAGAACCACAAGCTGATGAAGGTTCTTGACGCCCGTGGCGTGGAGTTCTCGATCGGCGTCAAGCAGAGCCCGACCATCAAGAAGCTGATCGCCGAGATTCCCGAGGAGGACTGGGTCGCGATCGAGGATTACCCCGAGACCGGCGAGGCGCAGCTCGCCGAGACCACGCTCAAGGGCTTCAGGCTGATCGTGCGCCGGACCCGCTTGGTTGGTGCCCAAGCCGAGCTGTTCCCCGACTGGCGCCACCACGCGTTCGCGACCAACCGCACCACCCCGACCTTGGTCGCCGACACCGATCACCGCGACCACGCCACGATCGAGTTCGCGATCCGCGATCTCAAAGATCAAGCCCTCGCTCACTTCCCCTCAGGCCGGATGCACGCAAACAGCGCCTGGACCGTGATCGCCGCGCTCGCGCACAACCTCGGCCGCTGGGCAACCCAGATCGGGCAGCCCAACCAACCCGTCCAGACCGCACGATCCCGCCGCCGTCACCTCTTCCAGATCCCAGCCCGCCTGACCCACACCAGCCGCCAATGGACGCTGCGGATGCCCGCCCGCTGGCCCTGGCAACACCAGTTCACCACCATCCTCCACGCGATCCGCACGCTCCCCACCCGCGCCTGAGCAGCCGCGACCAAGCACGACGACCAGAACACCCCGCACGGCCCACGCCGCGCTCACCCCTACCCAAAAACCCGTATCACGACGTACCCGCCCGAACGCCGACACCCGACATCACCACCAAAACCCGAACCGACACCCCCCACCACACTCACCCCCGGAGATCTGACCAAATCCACCCCTCCCACGCCATCACGCGGAGGATCCAGGCTAAGCAAGCCCTGAGTAGGCATCCGGCCCCTAGCCCCACGGCTCGTTGCAGGTGCTGCCGTAAGAGCCGCGGGCTTTCCGCCGCTGCATGCGCTAAATATTTCAGCGCGCCGCGCGCACGCTGTCTACCGAAAGGCTGCTGATGATCGAACCGTCCGACGACTCGCTGAGAACCCTAGCTGCCAATGGGGCGTCCGAGTTCACGATCGGAGCAATAGTCCGCATTGCGGAATGCCTTGAGCTTGCCGGGGGTGATGTCGCAGATAGCACGGGGGAGGATCTTTTCGACGACGCCACCTCGCGGGGTCAACTGCTTTACCGGCGCTCTCGGAGCCCGAGCGCTAGGCCGTCCTCGCGGAGTTACATCCCGAGTGGTTCGTTGACTGCTCCCCCGCACAGGTCTGGGCGACCCTGCTCGAGGAAGGCCGCTACCTGGCCTCAGAGCGCACGATGTACCGGCTGCTCGCGGCTCGCCACGGCGGGGTGCGGGAGCGGCGCGACCAGCGCACGCACCCGACCTATAGGAAGCCGGAGTTGCTCGCTAGTCACCCGAACGAGCTGTGGAGCTGGGATATCTCGAAGCTGAAGGGTCCGGCGAAGTGGACGTACTTCTACCTCTACGTGATCCTCGACGTGTTCAGCCGCTACGTGCTCGGCTGGACCGTCCAGCACCGCGAGGGCGCCAAACTTGCCAAGGCGCTGATCAGCCAAGCCTGCGAGCAGCAGCAGATCCCGCAAGGGCAGCTAACCATGCACGCCGACCGCGGCAGCTCGATGACCAGCAAGACCGTCGCGTTCCTCCTCGCCGATCTCGGCGTGACCCGCTCACACAACCGGCCCTACACCTCGACCGACAACCCCTACTCCGAGGCGCACTTCAAGACCCTAAAGTACCGGCCCCAGTCCCCCCAGCGCTTCGAGAACATCCAGCAAGCCCGCGCGTTCTGCCGCACGTTCCTCGACTACCACAACCACCCCCCCACCGCCACTCCGGGATCGGCCTGATAGACCCCAGCCGCCGCCCACCACGAGCGCGCCCACGAACTCCACGCCGACCGCCAACAAGTCCTCACAGCCACCTACGCCGCGACACCCGAGCGATTCGCCCCTCGCCCGCCACGCCCACCAGCCCTACCGAGCGCCGCCTGGATCAACAAACCACAGGAGGCTACTCACTAAATTCGAGGACCAAGCATCTCAATCAACTTGACAGGCTCCGCGGACGCTCGACAGTCACGCCAGCCGCCTGCGCTCCAAGCTGAGCGTTGCAGGCGAACACTGGATCATCAACGTGCGCGGAGTCGGCTACCGCTTGATATAAGAGTTATTGCGTTTGATGCAAGTCGCGTTGTGCGGGAGTTTCTTGTGGTGCGCTCTCTGTTGGGTGCTCTTGTTTGGGGTGTGTGGGCGTGAATATGTCGGAGGGTGCGGGTGTTTGTCGCTGGGTTTGGTGTCTTGCATCGGATGCGAGTAGGGTTGCGTTGGATGCAAGGGGAGGCGTGGGTATCGGCAGGACCCGTCACGGCCGCTGAGGAGGGGCGCGCGGAGGCTGCGTTGGCGTTGGTGTTCGGGGAGGGTGTGCGGCCTTTGCGGATGGGTGAGGCGGTGTTCGAGGCTGTGGTCCTGGGTTGGGGGCGTCAGCAGTCGGCGCGTCATTTGGCTGAGGCGACGAAGTGCAAGAGCACGGCGATGGTCAGGCGTTTTCGTGCTGAGGTGGGGTTGTTGCCGTGGGAGTGGCAGGCGGTCCATATCGATGAGTGGCTTGAGGATCTGGCGTCGCCTCCGAAGCGCCGGTCGGTCTCGACGCTGCGTCACTATCAGGCAACGCTGCGGGGGTTCCTGGAGTATTTGACGGATGAGCGTTACCCGTGGGTGGCGATCTGCGAGACGCAGTTCGGTGTGCGTCCGGTGCAGGTCTTGGATGAGCGCAACACGATCCGCCACGTCGTTGACTACGAGGGGCGCCCGGGCCGGCGTCCGTTGACGCGGGAGGAGCTGGTGATGTTCTTCGACTACTGCGACGCGCGGGTCTCCGATCGGCGGGCGCGCAGGCGCAAGGGCGCGCTGGCGGCGTTTCGCGACGCCGCGCTGTTCAAGACGATCTATGCGTGGGGGTTGCGCCGTCAGGAGGCCGCGCGGCTTGACGTGTCGGACTTCTCTGGGAACGCGCACCGCCCGTCGTTCGGTGCCTATATGGGACTTTGAGCGTTCGTTATGGGAAGGCGTCGCGGGGCAGCGCGCCGAGGCGGCGCAACGTGCTGAGCGTGTTTGACTGGTCGGTCGAGGTCGTCGAGCAGTACATCGAGGAGGTCCGTCCGCTCTACGGGCTGGATCATCGGGCGGTGTGGTTGACCGAGCGTGGGGCGCGGATCTCGAGCGAACAGGTCAGCGAGCGTTTCGCGGAGTACCGCGACGAGCTGGGGTTGCCGGGCGAGCTGACGCCGCACGCGCTGCGCCACAGCTATATCACGCATCTGATCGAGGACGGGTGGGATGAGCTGTTCGTGCGGATGCAGGTCGGGCATCGCTTCGCTTCCACGACCGCGCTCTACACCGGTGTCAGCGGCGACTACAAGAACGAGGCGATGAGCCGCGCGCTGCACGCGCAGCTCGGGGACGCGCTCGGTGCAGGAGGGGCGTGATGAGCGAGATCGACTACGAGTGGATGCTCCGCCCGCTGCTGGCCGAGCACGGTGTTCACAGCTACGCGGAGCTCACGCCACTGCTGGCCAAGCACGGGGTCAGCCTCTCGGAGTCCCAGGTCTGGCGGATCTTCACCGGCAAGCCCGAGCGGCTGAACCTGCACACCCTGATGGTGCTCTGCCGGATCCTCGACTGCACCCCGAACGATCTGATCAAGCCCGCCGAGCCGCCGGCAAGGGCCGCGTCGCGCGCGAGGGCGGCGGGCGGGAAGGGCGTGGGCGATCTGAAGCCCAAGCGTGCCCGGATCCGCCCGTCCGGCGGAGCGCGGTGAGCGAACGCGAGCGCAAGCGCAAGCGCGCACCCTACGTCGAGCCGATCGCGGTGTGTTCTGGGTGTGGCCGGGAGCGCCGCTGCCGCCGCGCGAAGACCGACGCCCCGATCTGCAACACGTGCCGGCGCAAAGGCTCCACTTGGAAGCCCCCCCTCGCGCTGTGCTCGGCCTGCGGTCGAACCAGGCCATGCCATCACACCCGCAGCGAGCACCCGATCTGCCTGTCCTGCTCGCACAGGCACCCCTCTCGCCGGGAGCCGTGCGCGTTCTGCGGCAAGCTGGCGATCGTCGCGGCGCGCACCGGCGCCGGCTCCGAGTGCTCGGGATGCAGGCAGCGAAGGCTTCAGCGGAAGATCACCTGCCGTGGCTGTGAGCGCCAAGCGCGACCCTCGGCGGCAGTGGCGGGGCTATGCGAGCGCTGCGCCGGGGAGCGCGTCCTTCAGGTCTGCCGCGGCTGCGGCGCGGAGGAGACCAACTACGCCGACGCTCACTGCGCCCGCTGCGTTCTGCACTCCAGCCTCACAGAGCTCAAGCGAACCGGCGATCCCGCGGCCATCGAAGCCCTCCAGGGGTACCTGGCGGCCCTCGCCGCTGGCGCCAAGCCGTGGACGGTGCTGGGATGGATGCACAGCAGTCGCAGCTACCAGACGCTCCTGGAGCTGGCCAGTGGCGCCCTCGCGCTCACCCACGACGCGCTCGACACCGTCGACGGCGGTCAGAGCACGATCTACCTGCGGGCGGCGCTGGTCGCACACGGCGCGCTGCCCGAGCGCCACCAGCAGACAGCCGCGCTCGCGGCCTTCATCGCCCGCGAGGTGCTCCGCGTGCCCGATGGGCCAGAGCGCCTTCACCTACGCACGTTCGCGACCTGGAAGATCCAGCACAACCTGGGTCAAGCCGAGCGACAAGGACACGCCAAGCGCAGCTCCTACCGCTACGCCTGCACCCAGATCCACGTCGCCGCCGATCTCCTTCTGTGGCTCTCACAGCACACCCTGACCCTCCAAGAACTCCACCAAGAGCACCTGGACTTCTGGCTGGCAGAGGGATCGACCCAGCGCACACGCATCCGCACGTTCATCCTCTGGGCGCGACGGCGCAAAATCATCGGGCCGCTCACCGCGCCCCCGTTCGCCGCCCAGCAGCATGTCGACCCGCTCGATCCCTGCCAGCGCCTGCAGCTGCTCGGCCGCCTACTGGACGACGAGTCGCTCGACCTCCGAGACCGCGTCGCGGGCTGCCTGCTGCTGCTCTTCGCCCAGCCGATCAGCCGCATCGTGCTCCTGACCCCAAACGACATCCAAGACCGCCAAGGCCGCGTTTTCATCAGCCTCGGCCGCGAGCCGCTGCTGCTCCCCGAGCCACTCGCCACGCTCACCCAGCGACTCAAGGACAGCCCACCACACCTCGCCACCACCGCAGTCAACACCTGCCCCGAGTGGCTGTTCCCCGGCCTACGGCTCGACACCACCATCCACGCCGAGCACATGCGCAGACGCCTCAGCAAGCTCGGCATCACCAGCCGCGCCGGGCGAGGCTCAGCCGTCCTGCAACTCGCTCAAACGCTGCCCGCCGCGATCCTCGCCGACCTCCTCGGCTTCGCCGAGAGCACCGCCGAGGACTGGACCCAACTCGCCAACGGCGACTGGGCACGCTACGCAGCGACACGCTGAGCCACCCCCCGCCACAAGGCCCAAAACGCACGCAACGACCCCGCCGCCGCGGAGCGCGCGGATTGCCCTCGCTCCACCTCCGCCCTACGGGCTCCGGCTCCGCGAGAGCAATCCGGGACCACACCGCCAAGAAAACAAGAGGAACCCAGGCAAGGGGAATAACCCCTCTCCGCCAGTTGTCTGAACGCCGCCAGGTTGGCTCAGGTGCCCGACCGCGACGATAGTTTCCGCCCTACATGCCACCGACGGCAATCGAAATCGAGGATCTGCGCGTCGTGCGCGGCGGACGCTCCGTGCTCCACGATCTCAGCCTGCAGGTCGCGAGCGGGTCGGTGACGGGCCTGCTCGGCCCGAGCGGGTGCGGCAAGTCCACGCTGATGCGCGCGATCGTCGGCGTGCAGGTCGTCCAGGCTGGCCAGGTGAGCGTGCTCGGCGAACATGCGGGCTCGCCAATGCTGCGCCGCCGTGTGGGGTATGTGACGCAGGCCCCTTCGGTCTACGCCGATCTGAGCATCGGCGAGAACCTGTGCTACTTCGCTGCGATCCTCGACGTCGGCGAGCGGCGGATCGGCGAGGTCGTCCACACGGTCGGCCTGGCCGGTCGTGAGAGGCAGGTCGTCGGCTCGCTCTCCGGCGGGGAGCGCTCGCGGGTGTCGCTTGCCACCGCGCTGTTGGGCGACCCCGAGCTGCTGGTGCTCGATGAGCCCACTGTCGGGCTCGATCCTGTGCTGCGCGCCGAACTGTGGGGCACCTTCCGCGAGCTCGCGCAGACCGGGAGCACGTTGCTGATCTCAAGTCACGTGATGGACGAGGCCAGCGAGTGCGACGAGCTGCTGTTGATGCGCGAGGGGGCGCTGCTCGAGCAAATCACGCCCGCGCGGCTGCGCGAGCGCACCGGCGAGCAGGACCTCGGCCGGGCTTTCCTTGCGATCATCGGGCAGGCCGCCCGGTGAGCCCCAGGATCACGCTGGCGACCGCCAGGCGTGTGCTGTGGCAGATCCGCCGCGACCGCCGCACCGTCGCCCTGCTGCTGGTCGTGCCTGTCGGGCTGCTCACGCTGATGCGCTACATCTTCAACGGGCAGCCAGGGACCTTTCAGGCGATCGGGGCTCCAATGTGCGGCCTGTTCCCGTTCAGCATCATGTTCCTCGTCACTTCGATCGCTATGCTGCGCGAGCGCACCAGCGGCACCCTGGAACGCTTGATGAGCCTGCCGCTGGCCAAGGCCGACGTGCTCGCCGGCTACGGGATCGCATTCGGCCTCTTGGCCGCGCTGCAGGCCCTCGTGGTCTGCAGCGTCGGGTTCCTGGTACTCGGCCTGCACGCCCCCCACGGCGCATGGCTGATCGGGTTGCTCGCCATCGGCAACGCCGTGCTCGGCATGGCGCTCGGCCTGTTCGTCAGCGCATTCGCGCGCACCGAGTTCCAGGCCGTGCAGTTCATGCCCGCGATCATCTTCCCCCAACTGCTGCTGTGCGGGCTGTTCGTGGACCGACACGAGATGGCAAGTTTCCTCTACGGGCTCTCAAGCGCACTGCCACTCACCTACGCCTACGACGCGCTGGCACGCGCCACCCATCCCGGCCCGCTCGGCGGTAGGGTCGCGCTCGACGTCGCCGTGATCGTCGCTGCGACGCTGATCGCGCTCGCCCTCGGCGCGCTCACCCTACGGCGACGAACTGCATAAGCGGACGGCCAGAAAGAGTCGCCCGGCCGCGTCGCGTCAAGCCTCGATCAGTGCCTTGAACTTGTCCGGCAGGACCGCGAGCAGCTCCTCGATCTCACCCGAGAGGTGCCGGCGCAGAGTGTGGGTAACGGCCGTCACGGCAAGCGAAGCCTCGGTCTCGCCGGCCATGCGCCCCTCGTGCGCGACCCGCTGCAGGAAAGCGTCAAGGTCGTGGCTCGCAAGCGGCGTGCTGCTCGGGTTCCAGTCCTCGTAGTAGATGCCCCGGATCAGCGTCGGCAGCTGCGCGGCGAACTTCGCCGCCACATCAACAGGGAGCCGGTCACGCAGCGCGTGCAGCACCGCCCGCAGCGCACGATAGGCGTAGTGACGGTCCTCATCGCCGAGTTCCTCGGCGATCTCCTTCAACCACACATGCGTCTTCTCGACGCTGCGCTCGATGATGCTTGGATCAAGGTCGGACATCTCACTGGCTCCTCACTCTTTTGCAAATGACGGCGACGGTAGCGGGGGTGATCCGCACCACGATCCTCTTGGAAGCGACAGGGCGATCCATCGGTAGCGCAAGCGGAAGAGACGTAACCGCAAACTACGGAGCCCGATCCCAAGCGATGTGCGCTGTGGCGAAGCTCTGCCCGCGTACCCGTGGCAAATACGGTCGTCCAGGGTCGGCGTTGCGCTTACGGTCACGCTCAAACCATTCGGTGAATCGACCCTGGAAAGAGAGCGTCAGAAATGCCCAAACCAATCATCGTCGGCTTCGATGGATCAGAGCACGCGCGTGACGCGCTTGTCCTCGGGCACGCGCTCGCGGCGACGCTCCAAACACACCTGATAGTGGTGGACGCCTACACCCCCGAGGAGATGCTGTGGGCGCCCGGCACCGCAGAGCCCTTGGACGAGCAGGAACGCAAGCAGGTCACGGACGCGGCCGAGGCCGAGCTGTCCGAGCAGGATCACTACGAGCTGCGCAGCGTCGCCTCGCCATCGGCCGCAGGCGCGCTTCATGCCGCCGCCGAAAGCGAGCAGGCGCAGGCCATCGTCGTCGGATCAACCCACCGCAGCACCCTGGGCCGTGTGCTGCTTGGCACCGTGACCCAGGAGGCGCTTGACGCTGCGCCGTGCGCCGTGCGCGGTGCTGGTGGCGCCCGCTGGCCTGGCCGCCGCCGAGCAGCCGATCCGCCTTGCCAAGATCGGTGTCGGCTTCGACCACACGCCGCAGGCATACGACGCGCTCGCCGTCGCCCGCTCGCTGGCAAGCCGCGCCGGAGGCGAACTGCACATCGTCTGGGCCGCGCACCTGGTCGCCAAAGCGGTCCCGGTCGCGTTCCTCAGCTACATGGAACCCAACTACTTCCAAAAAATGCGCGAAGAAGTCGAAACGCGCCTGCAGAAGGTGGCAGCACCGATCCGCGACGAACTCATCGTGCGCACAGAGATATTGGGCGGCGGGACCACCGCCGCGCTTGTGCGGTGCACCCAGGACCTCGACCTGCTGGTGCTCGGCTCACGGGGCTACGGGCCGCTCGAGCGGGTGCTCCTCGGCAGCATCTCACGAGCAGTCGTGAACAACGCGCACTGCCCGGTCCTGGTCGTTCCGCGCGGGATCACCGCACTCGACGAGAACGGGCTTGCGGCTCAGGCCAGCGAGAGCGCCACAGCGCCGGAGAGCCTGAGCCTCCGTTGACCCTTGGCTGGCCGTCGGGCGCTCCCGCCCGACGGCCAGCGCCAACGGCCACCAGCTGAACCAATGAGGGTCTCGCTGCGTTCAGCAGGTCGCGCGGCCGGTCGGGGAGCGCGTGACGAAGTGCGCGTCAGGTAGTGAAAGGGAGAGCCCCTCAGCTTCACCCGCCTGCACGTCGAGCACCAGGCGAGGGTTGCCCCAGCGCCGGTACTGCTCAGCGTCGATGTAGAAAGGGGCGCCGCCGAGCGACCCGAGCAGCGTGTCACCCGGTCCCGGCGACAGCTCTCCGTCCTCGAGGCAGATCGGCAGGCTGCCATCGCAGCAGCCGCCGGACTGGAAGAAGGCGAGCGCGCCGTGCTCGGCACGCAGCCGCTCGATCGCGTCGAGCGCCGCGTCGGTCGCGGTCACGTTCGCCTCCACCATCTCAGGAGCCTCCTAGAAGAGGCCCATCGGCTGCTCGTCGTAGCTGACGAGCAGGCACTTGGTCTGCGAGTAGTGCTCGAGCATCATCTTGTGATTCTCACGTCCCACACCGGAGACCTTGTAGCCGCCGAAGGCGGCATGGGCCGGGTAGAGGTGGTAGCAGTTGGTCCACACACGGCCCGCCTTGATGCCACGGCCCATGCGGAACGCGCGCGCCCCGTCGCGGGTCCACACGCCGGCACCGAGACCGTAGAGCGTGTCGTTGGCGATCGCAAGCGCCTCGGCCTCGTCCCTGAACGTGGTGACAGCCAGCACAGGACCGAAGATCTCCTCCTGGAAGATCCGCATGTGGTTGTGACCCTTGAAGACGGTCGGCTCGAAGTAGTAGCCGCCAGCCAGCTCGCCGGGCAGCATGTTGCGGTGCCCGCCGATCAGCAGTTCGGCGCCCTCTTCGTTGCCGATCTGCACGTAGCCTTCGATCTTCTGGAGCTGTGACTGTGAGTTCTGTGGGCCGAGCTGCGTGGCGCGGTCGAGCGGGTTGCCCTGCCGGATCTCGCCGATGCGCTTCAGGCAGCGCGCCATGAACTCGTCGTAGATCGACTCCTGGATCAGCGCCCGCGAGGGGCAGGTGCAGACCTCGCCCTTGTTGAACGCGTACAGCACGAGGCCCTCCACGGCCTTGTCGAGGAAGTCGTCCTCGCGGGCCATCACGTCGGCGAAGAAGATGTTCGGCGACTTGCCGCCCAACTCGGTGGTGGAGGGGATGATGTTCTGCGCGGCGTACTGCATGATCAGCCGTCCCGTCACGGTCTCGCCGGTGAACGCGATCTTGGCGATCCGCTTGTTCGACGCCAGCGCCTTGCCGGTCTCCGCACCGGGACCGTTGACGATGTTCAGCACGCCAGGCGGCACGATGTCCTCGATCAGCTCGGCGAGCTTGAGGATCGACCACGGTGTAGGCGAGGCGGGCTTCACCACCGTACAGTTGCCAGCGGCGAGCGCTGGCGCGATCTTCCACGCCGCCATCAGCAGCGGGAAGTTGAACGGGATGATCTGCCCGACCACCCCAAGCGGCTCTGCGAAGTGGTAGGCGATCGTGTTCCTGTCGATCTCGGAGATGCGGCCCTCCTCGCCGCGGATCACATCCGCGAAGTAACGGAAATGGTCGGCGGCCAGCGGGATGTCGGCGGCCAGCGTCTCGCGCACCGGCTTGCCGTTCTCCCAGCTCTCGGCGACCGCGAGCATCTCCAGGTTCTCTTCGATCGCGTCCGCGACCGCATTCAAGACCTTGGAGCGTTCGGTGGTGGAGGTCTCGCCCCACGCCTCGCGTGCGGCGTGGGCGGCGTCGAGCGCGAACTCGATGTCCTGCGCGCCGGAGTGCGCCACATCGCAGATCGGCTGGCCAGTCGCCGGGCTCAGGTTGGGGCGGTAGCCGCCGTCGACCGGCGGCACCCAATGGCCGCCGATGAAGTTCTCGTAGCGCTCCTTGCACTGCACGGGGCTGCCCGGACGGCCGGGAGCCTCGAAGGTCGTGGTCTGCACAGTAGTTGCCATCGGTACTCTCCTGTCGTGTTGTGAGTGATGGCCGCGGAGCGCAGTCGAGTCGCTCCGCGGTTATGCCGTGCTTGCTGATCAGGCCGTGACTCTGGCGTCAGTCGAGGCGATCGCAGATGCGCCGTCGCCGGCGCCTTGCAGCACCACCTTCAGCGCGTTGGTGTTGGCCGCGTCGGCGAACGTGTCATAGGCGGCCATCGCGTCGCCGAGCGCGAAATGGTGCGTGGCGAACAGCGAGGGGTCAAGCCGGCCGCTTGCGATCAGCCGCAGCAACTGGGGGATGCTGAACGTGTCGACCAGGCCAGTGGTGATCGTCACGTCTCGAATCCACAGCTTCTCCAGGTGAAGGTGCGCGGAGTGGCCGTGCACGCCGATGTTGGCGACCCGCCCGCCTGGCCGGATCAGATCGGTGCACAACTCGAAGGTCTCCGGGACGCCCACCGCCTCGAAGGCGACGTCCGCGCCGAGCCCGTTGGTCAGCTCCATCACCTTCGCCGTGGCGTCCTCGCGCGAGTTGTTGATGGTCGTGTCGGCGCCGAAGCGCTCGGCGCTCGCCAGGCGCGAATCGGCCATGTCGATCGCGACGATCCGTCCAGGCGTGAACAGCTTGGCGGTCAAGATCGCGGCCAGCCCGATCGGGCCGGCGCCGACGATCGCCACCACATCGCCGGGAGCGACCTGCCCGTTGAGCACTCCCACCTCGAAGGAGGTCGGGAGGATGTCGGCGAGGAAGAGCACCTGCTCGTCGCTGAGGACATCCGGGATCTTGTAGACCGAGTTATCCACGAATGGGACGCGGGCGTATTCGGCCTGCACGCCGTTGATCGTGTGCCCGAAGATCCAGCCGCCGCCTCCCAGGCACTGGCCGTAGCGGCCCTCCTTGCAGTAGCGGCAGCGCCCGCAGGCACTCACGCAGGACAGCAGAACACGGTCTCCCGGCGCGACGGTGCTCACGCCGGCGCCGACCTCCTGCACGGTGCCGACGGCCTCGTGGCCGAGGATCGTGCCCGGCGTCGTCTCGGGCACGTCGCCCTTGAGGATGTGCAGGTCAGTGCCGCAGATCGTCGTGGTGTCGATGCGGACGATCGCGTCGGTGGGATCGAGGATCGTCGGGTCTGGGACTGTGTCCCAGCCGCGCTGGCCGGGACCGTGATAGACAAGCGCCTTCATCTCAAACTCCTCTCAACTGAGGTCGTCGGTGTGATCGTGTCTCTGCTCGCCAGGCCAGCACCAGCAGAGCAGTTGCACCGCCGGGGATTTGCCGCGCACCGCACCCGTCCCGCGGGGGCTGGGGGGAGGGCGTGAGATGAGGGCGGCGAGCTGCCCATGTCCTCACGCCTCTCCCCAGGCGATTACGCCCGCCACGTCCAGGGTGGAGAGCACACCGATCGGCCGCAGCGTCTCGGGGTGAATCACCACAACGTGACTGGTTTTGTGCTTTTTGCATCAGCTCGGCCGCGTCGCGCAGCATCGTCGTCGGCTTGACGCTGATGACCGGCTGCTGAGCGAGATCGCCCGCGGTCACTTCACCTCTCGTACTGATGCTCGCGCGCATCAGATCGAGGTCAGAGACGATGCCCCACAGATACGGTGCGTCCGACTGGTCGTGCGGCGGATGCATGATCGCCACGCAGTGCACGTGATAAGTGGCCATGATCCGAGCGACCTCTCTCACGGTCGAGTCCGTCTCACAGGAGACGATCCCCGGATGCATCGCATCTGCGACCGTCGCGTGCTCCAGTGACGGCATCAAATAACTGCCGTGGTAGCGCTGGATCGTGGTAGTGGGCATCGCTGGTCTCCTTCCTGATCGCATCCAGTGGTTATTTCTGCTCGTGTGAGGCGAGCCCGCTCAGCCAGTTGCTCTTGCGGTAGGGAGGCATCAGCAGCACCAGCACGATCAGCACGGCGGTGCCGGCGAGGTACTGGAACAGCTCCGCGACGGTGGCGTATTCGGCGGTCAAGTTCTCGCCCCAAGCGATCATCGCGAAGGTGAACATCGACAGGCCAAGTCCTCCAAGCAGGATCGGCTTGCGCCTGGTGGGCAGGAACTCGCCGGTAAGCACACTCGCCGCGATCGCGACGAACACGAGCGCCTCCAGCAGGCCGATCAGCACCCACGAGGTGTTGGTTCCGGGGAACGAGGAGATGAAGGTGCCCTGGAAGCTCTTGGCCAGGCCGGCGGGCATGGTGCCGTTGTCGTCGAACAGCTTCTCCTTGGCGGAGTAGTAGAACAGCAGGCCGAAGGTGAAATAGATGCCGGCGCTGATCAGCCAGTAGGAGGCGACATCAGCGAGGTTGCTGTGCGCCTTGATGCGGGTGGTCGCGCCCGTGAGACGGCCGTGAGCGACGTTGGTTGCCATTTTTGCTGCGCCCCTTTCAGGAGGTGAAGGAATTGATGGACTCGAAACTAAGCGCCCCGCGGCCTGGCGGTATCGGTGGCTACCGCCCCGAAAGGGACGGGTGTAACTACTGACCCGCACGCACAAGCTCTTTGACCTCCACGTGCCGGGCCGAACCGCTCGATCTCCTGGCACTCCCCGGCGCCAAAGCGTCTCCACGTGGAGCGGCGAGCTGCAGTGCAGGTAATGTCCGTGATCGCTGTCGACCACATGACCGCGGGATACTCGACGCGGTAGAGCAGGCCAAGGCGTGCACTGTCTCGGGCAGATCATCGAGCGCCCTAGTCAGATCCTTCGAGTGCTGCTGCAGCCGGGCCGACGCCGCCGTTTCGGCGGGTGCGACGGCGCCGCATACCCCGGCTGATCTCAGGCGGCCGTCGGCTTGATCTCGACCTTCTCCTTCTTAGCCTCGCTCGGCAGCGGGATCGTCACCTCGACCACCCCGTCGTGGGTGCTCGCCTTGATCTTCTTTGCGTCCACGCCCGCCGGCAGAGCCAGCGAGCGAGAGAAGGAGCCGTAGCGGCGCTCGCGGCGCAGGAAGTGCTTGTCCTTCTCCTCCTTGCGCTCCTCGTGCTCGCCGGAGACCGTGAGGATGTCGTTCTCGACCTCGATCTTGACCTCCTCGGGCTTCATCCCCGGCACGTCAGCGCGCACGACGAGGCTGCCGTTCTTGCGCTCCACGTCGATCGCGGGCATCCAGCGACGCTCGTGCCCATCGAAGAAGTCCCCGAACATGCGATCGAGGTGGCTGCGCAGCTCGCCGAGCTCCGCGAACGGTTCCCAACGTGTAAGGGCTCCAGGCATGACTCTGCTCCTTTGCTCGATTTCAAGGGCTGTCAGGCGAAGCTAGTCCTGCGGCATGGGGTGGGTATCGGGCCGCACCACGGGTCCAGACCGGGGCAACTACGGTGCCGCGGTCGCGGCGATCGTCGGATGCGGACAGACCCGTACACGCCTAGCTTGCTCTACAGCGAAAGCAAACCCCTTCAAGGAGCAAGCGCATGGCCGCTACCGAGTCCATTACCCCCGCCGCCGTGCAGGCGGTGCGTCCCTTCCACGAACTGCGTGTGCAGGACGTCGACTACGCCGGCGGCAAGGGCGCGAACCTCGGCGAGCTGACTGCCGCCGGCCTGCCCGTGCCACCGGGCTTCGTGATCGGCGCGCCCGCCTATGCCGCGTTCTGTGAGCAGACAGGGCTGCGAGCGCGGCTGGCCGAACTGCTCGATCACCTCGACGTAGAGGACACGACCGTGCTCGCGCAAACCACCCAAGCTGCAAGCGTCTTCTTTGACCAGACGCCGATCCCGGACTGGCTGGCAAGCCAGATTCGTGACGCCTGCGCGCAGGCGGGCATCGCCGATGTGCCAGTCGCTGTGCGCTCCTCCGCGACCGCCGAGGACACAGCCTCAGCGTCGTTCGCAGGCATGAACGAAACGTTCCTGAACGTGGTCGGCGCCGACGCAGTGCTCGACGCGGTGCGGCGTTGCTGGCGCTCGCTGTTCAGCGCGCGCACCGTCTACTACCGTGGCTCGCGCGGGTTCGGGCAGGCCGAGATGGACATCGCCGTGATCGTGCAGCAGCAGATCGCTGCGACCTGCTCGGGTGTCATGTTCACCGCCAACCCCGCCACCGGCGACCGCAGCGAGCTGGTCATCGAGTCTGCCTTCGGGCTCGGCGAGGCCGTCGTCTCAGGCTCTGTCTCACCTGACCGTTACTTGATCAAGAAGGAGGACCGGCTCTCCCTGTGGCGCCGCGACGTTCACTACAAGGAGCTCGCGATCGAGTTCGACGCGCACGGCGGCACCCGCACGCGGCAGCTCTCACGCGAGGAGGGCCAACGGCCGACTCTGGATGAGCACGAGGTGATGGCTGTCGCCGAGCTGGGGATGCGCGTCGAAGCGCACTACGGCGCGCCCCAGGACACCGAGTGGGCGTTCGACCCCGACGGCGAGCTGTGGATCTTGCAGAGCCGCCCGATCACCGCATTGCACGACCCTGACACCACCGTCGAGCCCGTTGTGGCCGGCGGCGCCGTGCTGCTGCGCGGTCTCGGTGGCGCGCCGGGCAGCGCAAGCGGCGCGGTGCGAGTGCTCTCATCCCTCAAAGACGCCGAGCGGCTGACCGCAGGCGAGGTGCTGGTCACACACATGACAGCCCCGGACTGGGTGCCGTTGATGCGCCGTGCCGCCGCGATCGTTACCGACTCCGGTGGCATGACCTGCCACGCCGCGATCGTCTCGCGTGAGCTGGGCATCCCCGCCGTCGTCGGCACCGGCGAAGCGACCCGCAAGCTCCGCGACGGCGAGATCGTCACCGTCGATGCCACCAAGGGCGTCGTGCTGGAGGGCGCAAGCGCACAGGCAAAGGCCGAGCGTGCCGCTGCCACCGAGGCGGCCCCCGCACCAGCCGCCGCCCAAGCGCGGGTTGTGACAGGCACTCAGGTTTTGGTGAACCTGTCAGAGCCCTCGCAGGTCGAGCGTGCTGCTGCGCTCGATGTTGACGGTGTGGGGCTCTTGCGTGCCGAGCTGATGGTGCTGGAGGCGCTCGGCGGCGATCATCCCCGCACGCTGCTGGAGGAGGGTCGCGGCGAGGAATTCATCACAGCGATGGCCGATGGGCTTAGCACTTTCGCGGCGGCGTTTGCGCCGCGGCCGATCACATATCGCACGATCGACTTTCGCACCAACGAGTTTCGCGGGCTGCGCGGCGGCGAGCGCTTCGAGCCGCAGGAGTCAAACCCGATGATCGGCTATCGCGGTGCGCTGCGCTACACCCAGGACCCCGAGGTGTTCGCGCTGGAGCTCGCCGCGGTGGGAACGGTGTGGGAGCAGGGGCAGCGCAATCTGCACGTGATGTTGCCGTTCGTTCGCACCACCGAGGAGCTGCGGCGCTGCCGCGAGCTGATCGGCTCCTCCGGGCTGCTCGATCGGCGCGGGTTTGAGCTGTGGGTGATGGCCGAGGTTCCTTCGGTGCTGTTCAACCTCGCTGACTACGCCGCGCTGGGCGTGGCCGGCATCTCGATCGGCTCCAACGATCTGACGCAGCTTTTGCTCGGCGCAGACCGCGACAGCGAGCTGCTGGCACAGACCTTCGACGAGCGCGACCCTGCCGTCGTCGCCTACCTGCGCGAGCTGATCCCCTGCGCCCGAGAGCTGGGGTTGCGCACCTCGATCTGTGGCCAGGCACCCTCGGTGCACCCCGAGTACGCCGAGCTGCTGGTGCGCGCTGGCATCGACTGCGTATCGGTGAACATCGACGTCGTTGACCGCACCCGCGCGCTGATCGCGGCAGCCGAGCGGCGTGTCCTGCTGGATGCCGCGCGAGAGTGATGTTCGCGGTGCGCATCCACGGCCGCGGGGGACAGGGCGTGGTGACGGCCGCTGAGCTGCTGTCGCTTGCCGCGTTCACCGAGGGGCTTGAGGCGCAGGCGTTCCCGAGCTTCGGCTCCGAGCGGATGGGCGCCCCCGTCGTCGCGTTCTGCCGCATCGACACCCAGCCGATCAGGCTGCGCGAGCCGATCACAGAGCCCGACGCCCTCGTCATCCAGGACCCCACGCTGCTGCACCACGTCGAAGTCTTCGGCGGCCTGCGCGAAGACGGCTACGTACTCATCAACTCGACGCGCAGCATCCAGCAGCTCGGGCTCGCAGACCTCGCCGAGCGCCACCGTCCGCAGCGGCTGGGCAGCGTGCCGGCGAGCGAGCTGGCGCACAGGCGCCTGGGACGGCCGATACCCAACGCCGCGCTGCTTGGCGCGCTCGCCGCGCAGACCGGCATCGTGTCATTGGCGGCACTCACCCGCGCGATCAACGACCGCTTCACCGGCACCGCAGCAGTGAGCAACGCTGCCGCGGCAACCGACGGTTTCCAACACATGAGGGAGTTGGCTCATGCGTAGGCAGCTGGAGGGCTCCCAGGCAGTCGCGCAGACCGTCGCGCGCTGCCGGCCACAGGTCGTCTCCGCGTATCCGATCACGCCGCAGACGCACATCGTGGAGGGGATCTCGCGGCTGGTGCGCTCAGGCGAGCTGACCGGCTGCGAGTTCGTCAACGTCGAGTCGGAGTTCGCCGCCTGCTCAGTCGCGATCGGTGCCAGCGCAGCCGGCGCGCGCACGTACACCGCTACCGCCAGCCAGGGCCTGCTCTATATGGCTGAGGCGCTGTTCAACGCCTCCGGGCTGGGGCTGCCGATCGTGATGACCGTCGCCAACCGTGCGATCGGAGCGCCGATCAACATCTGGAACGACCACTCCGATGCGATGGCGCTGCGCGACTGCGGCTGGATTCAGCTCTACGCGGCTGACAACCAGGAGGCCGTCGACCTGCATGTGCAGGCGTACCGGATCTCCGAGCAGCTCTCGCTGCCGGTGATGGTGTGCATGGACGGGTTCGTACTCACACACGCCTTCGAGCCGCTAGAGGTTCCCACCCAGGATCAGGTCGACGAGTTTCTGCCGGTGTTCGAGCCGAGGCAGCTGCTGGACCCCGATGAGCCGATGACGATCGGCGCGATGGTCGGGCCGGAGGCGTTCACTGAGGTTCGCTATCTCGCTCACGCCAAGCACACCCAGGCGCTCGACACGATCACCCAGGCTGCAGAGGAGTTTCGCGAGCGCTTCGGCCGCAGCTCCGGCGGCCTGCTCGAAAGCCACCACGGCGCCGACGCGGAGACCGTCGTTGTGGCGCTCGGGTCGGTGTTCGGCACGGTCGTAGATGTCGTTGATCAGCTACGCGAGCAAGGAGTCTCGATCGGCGCGCTCGCCGTCAAGTCCTACAGGCCATTCCCAGCACAGGAGCTGAGCCTCGCGCTGCACGATGCCAAACGGGTCGTGGTGCTCGAGCGGGCGCTCGCGGTAGGCGCCAGCGGGATCGTCTCTGCGGACGTGCGCGCCGCACTCTGGCAGCATCCGATCGACGTTCACACCGTGATCGCTGGGCTCGGCGGACGCGCGATCACCCGCAAGTCACTACGCGCCCTGTTCGACAGAGCCGCCGGCGGGACGCTCGGTGAGTTGGAGTTCCTCGATTTGCGCCGCGAGATCGTTGAGCGTGAGCTTGAGCCCGTCGAAGGCGGGCAGCATCCCGGCCCGCACGCTGAGAGCATCCTACGCGGGCTCGGCGCTGTCAGAGCGGAGCCAGTATGAGCCAGAAAGGCGAGCGCTTCTACCAGACCGGCACCTTCGCAGTCGGTGGACGGCTGCTCGATGAGAGCGAGCGGGCTGTGCAGTCAGACCCCGCGCGCTCCAACGCGATCACGATGGGGCACCGCGCCTGCCAAGGGTGCGGGGAGGCGCTCGGCGCCCGCTACGCCCTGGACGCTGCGCTGCGCGCCACCGGCGGGCGGCTGATCGCCGCCAACGCGACCGGCTGCCTGGAGGTCTTCTCGACCCCGTACCCCGAGTCCTCGTGGCAGCTGCCCTGGATTCACTCGCTGTTCGCCAACGCCCCCGCCGTCGCCACCGGCGTCGCCGCGGCGCTGCGCGCCAAGGGCCGCGAGGACGTGCGCGTCGTCGGACAGGGCGGTGACGGCGGCACCGTCGACATCGGCCTGGCGTGCCTGTCGGGGATGTTCGAGCGCGGCGATGACGTGCTCTACATCTGCTACGACAACCAGGGCTACATGAACACCGGCGTGCAGCGCTCCGCGGCCACGCCGCCCGCCGCGCGCACCGCGACCACGGAGCCGCTTGGCGCGCATCCCGGCAACGCTTTCGGCCAGGGCAAGAGCGCCCCGTTGATCGCGATGGCGCACGAGATCCCGTACGTCGCGACCGCGACCGTCGCGGACCTGCGCGACCTGGAGGCAAAGGTGACCCGCGCGATGGGCTTTCACGGGCCGCGCTACCTGCACGTGCTCGTGCCCTGCCCCCTGGGGTGGGGGTCGGCCACGGCGGAGACGATCCTGATCGCGCGGCTGGCCAAGGAGAGCGGCCTGTTCCCGGTGTTCGAGGCGATCGACGGGCGCATCACGAGCGTCGCTCCGATCCGCCGCCAGGTGCCGGTGAGCGACTATCTGCGCCGGCAGAAGCGCTTCGCGCACCTCTTCGAGGGCGACGGACGCCCGGATGTCATCGAGCAGCTGCAGGCGCTAGCCGAGCGCAACATCCGCCGCTTCGGGCTGCTCGACGCTGAGCGCTCGGTTGATCTTGATGTTCTGGTCGGCGCATGCGCCGACCAGCGGACCGGCGCATGCGCCGGTCCGGACCAGGCCGCATGCGGCCTGGTCTCCCCGACAGAGGATCGACGCTGATGGACAAGCCATTCGCGATCACACTGGACGTCGGCTCCAGCAAGGCCAACCGCACCGGCGACTGGCGCACCGAACGGCCCGAATACGTGCGCCGGCTGCCGCCCTGCAACCATGCCTGCCCCGCCGGCGAGGACATCCAGGGCTGGCTGTACGAGGCCGAGTCAGGCGGCGATGGCTACGAGCGCGCCTGGCGGGCGCTCGTGGCCTCAAACCCGCTGCCGGCGATCATGGGCCGCGTCTGCTACCACCCGTGCGAGACGGCCTGCAACCGTGTCCAGCTGGACGAGGCCGTCGGCATCAACTCGGTCGAGCGCTTCCTCGGCGACGAGGCGATCCGCGCCGGCTGGGAGCTACCCCAGCCATCCCCGCCAACAGGCAAGCGCGTGCTCGTCATCGGCGCCGGACCATCGGGCCTGTCGGCCGCCTATCAGCTCGCGCTGCGCGGCCACCACGTCACCCTGCGCGAGCAGGCAGCCAAGCCCGGCGGCATGATGCGCTACGGCATCCCCGCCTACCGCCTCCCAAGAGACGTGCTCGACGCGGAGATCGCACGCATCCTCGCGCTCGGCGTACAGCTCGAATGCGACCAGCCCGTCACTGACCTACCGGCGCTCATGCGAGAGGGCGCCTACGACGCCACGTTCCTCGCCGTCGGCGCGCACCTCGCCCGCCAGGCCGAGATCCCTGGCGGCACCGCCGCGCACATCATCGACGCGATCAAGCTGCTGCACACTTTGGGGGAGGGCGAGCAGCCCCAGCTCGGTCGCCGCGTTGTCGTCTACGGCGGCGGTGATACCGCCCTTGATGCGGCGCGCAGCGCCAAGCGGCTCGGCGCGAGCGAGCCGATCGTCGTCTACCGTCGCACCCGCGAGCGGATGCCCGCGCACGCGACCGAGTTCGCCGAAGCAGAGCAGGAGGGCATCGCCTTTCGCTGGCTTTCCACGATCACAGCCGCCGACGGCGGAAAGCTCACGATCGAGCGGATGCGCCTGGACGAGAGCGGGTTCCCGCAGCCCACCGGCGAATACGAGCAGCTCGACGCCGACACGATCGTGCTCGCGCTCGGCCAGAACGCCGACCTCGCGCTCCTACGCGGTCTGCCTGGGATCGAGTTCGAGGATCACATCGTCAAGGTCGACCAGCAGATGATGACCGGCCATCCCGGCGTGTTCGCCGGCGGCGACATGGTTCCCGCGCAGCGCATGGCAGCAGTCGCGATCGGCCACGGCGCCCGCGCCGCCCGCTGCATCGACGGATACCTGCACGGCATCCCGATTGGCCCCGAGCCGCAAGCAGACCTCGCGGGCTTCGATCAGATCAACCCCTGGTACTTCACCGACGCACCCCGCACCGTGCAGCCGCTGCTCGAGCGCGCGCGCCGTCAAAGCACCTTCGAGGAGGTCGTCCACGGGCTCGACGAGTCCTCCGCTTTGTTCGAGGCACGGCGCTGCCTGTCCTGCGGCAACTGCTTCTCCTGCGATAACTGCTACGGCGTCTGCCCCGACAACGCGGTCATCAAGCCCGGCCCCGACGGCGCCCCCTACGCCTTCGACCTCGACTACTGCAAGGGCTGCGGCATGTGCGTCACCGAGTGCCCTTGCGGAGCGATCGAAATGATCCCCGAGGAGGTCTGATGCCGCGGCTCAGCGCACCCGCACCACTTCACGAGCGGCAGCCAGTGGCGGCCACTGAATCTATGCGCTCGCGTGCTGACTCGGATGACCTGGTCCGGGCCACGGAGCCAGGCACAGGATGAGCTGGCACTCGCTGATCGCACGCACTTCGTGGCGCTCAGCGGGCTCGAAGTGGATCAGGCTGGGAGCTGCCAGCGTTCGCTCAGTAGCGCCGGCGCTGACCAGCAGCTCGCCGCGCAGGACGAACACGAGCGCGTGCTCGTGGACCTGGTGCTCCTGCAGACGCTCCCCCTGGGGCAGCAGCAGCGCGATCACGCGGTTGGCGTCGTCATCGGATCGGAGGATCTGCGGCCGGTGCGCGGCGACCCGCAGACGATCTAGCTCCCAAATCTGCACCCCGCGATTCTACGGGCGAGCGGCCTGCGCGAGCGCTTGCCTGGAGGGCAGACTGGCGCTCAGCGGCACCGCGATCACCGGCACCGGCGAGGTCCGCAGCAGCTCGGTCGTGACCGTGCCCACAGCCTCGTGAAGATGAGAGTGGTGCTTGGCGCCGAGCACGATCGCGCGAGCATCATGGCTGCGTGCCGCGTCGATCAGCGCGGTGGCGGGGTCCTGGTCTGAGAGGTGGGTCTCCAGGTCGATATCGAACAGCGCATCGTCGCCGTCGAGCATCAGCTCATCGAGGATCCCGCGGCCCGTCTCGTGGCGCTCGCCGGCGGTGCTGAGCGGGCTCGGCGGCATGTGCTGGGGGCGGCAGGCATACACGATCACGAGCTTGCCGCCTTCCGAGGCCACCTCGCCGGCCGCCCAGCGCGCGGCGTGGCGCGAGTTCTCGCTGCGGTCATAGCCGAGCACCATGCAGCGTCCAGGCGTCCCGTCTGATCCTGGACGTGTCATGTCGTGCTCGGCTCGCGGTCCTGGGCGTCCAGGTAGGGCGCCAGGTACTTGGCGGCGATCTTGCTCGGCGGCGACCAGCTCGGCGTATCGGTCAGCTCTGAGCTGAATCCGTGCCCGCCCGTGATCTTGGCGGTTAGGTACAACGGCTTATCGCCGGTGAGCAGCATCCCGTGGATCACAGGGTGAAACGGCTCGGGTGTGACCGGCGCGCCGGCCTGCGCGGCGATCGACTGCGCCACCACATCGGCCTGCTGGGAACCAACGCCACCATGCTTTACCGGAAACTCGGTGCAGTCCCCGGCGGCGTAGACACCCTCGGCAGCCAGCACACGCCCGTAGGGGTTCACTCGCAAAAAGCCGTGTTCGCTCAAAGGGATGCCGCGCACGCAGGGGCCGTAGAGCTCGGGCAGCGCGATCACACGATCCACGTGCAGCCGCCGGTCGCCAGGATTGATGACCACCTCACCGTCCTCGTGAACTTCGGCGTAGGCCGAGTGAATCGTCTGCACGTTAGACCTTGCGAGCAGCTCTGCAACTGCGCTGCTGGCGGTCTGCCCGAAGATCGCAAGCGGGCTGTCCTCGGGGGTGACGAGCGTGATAGCAACGTCCATGTTCATGTCATACGCGCGGCCTGCGGTCATCAGCGCAAGCTCATACAAGGGCAGCGGCCAGGCCATGCGGCCGGGCGCGACGAACGCCAAGCGCTTGATGTAGCCGGTCTCGACGTCCTGGACGATGCCGTGCAGGATTTCATCCATGCGGGCAGCGTCGATCGTGATCGCGTGCTGGTAGCGCGCGCTCGCTCTCGCTCCCATCGCCAGCACCAGCGCGTCGTACTCAAGCTGCTCATCGCCCTTGGTGTGGACGATCCGGTGCTCAGGGTCAATCCAGGCCAGCTCGTCGCAGATCAGACTCGCGCCGACGTCGCTGACAATCGGCGCGAGAGGGTAGCGGTGTGCCTGTCCCTGCGAGAACGGCTCGCGCACGGTCATCGGCCGGTAGTGAAACTCGGCGTTCGGTGCGACCACACTCACGTCGGTCAGCTCGCCAGCGAGATTGTGCAGCGCCAGGATCGTCTCGAGCGCCGCGACGCCGCCGCCGATGACGATCACACGCAACTTCTCAGGGGATGAGGTTTCAGTAGCCATATACGCAGGCTATGTTTGCCGGAGCGGTGCAGCAGCCGAAGAACCCCGCCATTTGACCGCCGGGGTAACTACGGACTCGCCGTCGTCGGGGTCGACGCTCCTGGCTACTCGACCGGCGGCTCGCCGCGTTGGAGCATGTGGCAAGCCTCGTGGAAGTGCTCGGAGGCGAGCCGGCCTGCGCGCAGCTCCGCGGTCCTTGAAGACCGGCGGGGCCACTCGTCATCGACGACGATGATCGGCTCATACGCGCCGATCGCTTCACCGCAGCGAGCGCAGCGCCAATGCTCGCCACTTGGGCGCCCCTGCGTACTCGGACCCTGTTTACCCGTCAGAGAGCTCACCAATCGAGAAGAGCGTTGTTGCCTCAAAGGACCTTGGCTTCCAGGCTGATCGGCGCTACTGGGGCGGGCATGGGTGGTATGCCCTGCCTTTCTGTCGCGGAAACCCCGCAGTCCGTGATGCGCGGCGGCGCAGTTGGTCGTCCACCGCACGATCAATCTCCAACACCTGCGCTTCGGTGCTCTGCTCGCCGTCGAGCTGGAGCGCCTTGCTCGCCGGCAGCTCCTCCAGCGCCTCAAAGCGGTGAAACTGTGCGGCTACGACCTCGGGGGTGGCGTCGGAGATCCGCTCAGCGCTGCGCATCCGTGCCGCCGCTCTGGCGAGCGCCGTCTCGAGCGTCACTTGGCAGCGCACGACCAGGAACGTCAGACCGTCCCGGTTTAGGAGGCGAAAGAGCTTTGCGCGCTCGCTGCGTTTGTGACAGGTGGCATCCACGATCACGCCGCCACTGTGCTCAAACTGGGCAAGCGCCTCGCGGGCAAGCAGGTCATAGACAGTGCGGGTGAACTGGCTGGTGTAGTGCTCCGGGCGTGCGCGCTCAGTCGGCGCCACTCCCGCGTGGCGCTTGCGGATCGCGTCCGAGGCAACGACCGGCAGCCGCGAGCGATGCGCAAGCGCTGTGGCGAGCGTCGACTTGCCGCTCCCTGCCGTCCCACACACCACGATCGCAACCGGCTGGCGTGCGCGCCAGCAAAAACGCTGCGCGAGCATCCACCGTCGGCCGGCACGCGCGCGTTCGCGATCTCGCAGGCGACCATGCTTGCTCTCGGCGGCGATCACGGCGACCTTCGCCCGCACAAGCGCCCAATAAGCGCAGTAGAAGCCGCGCAGCTGCTCGCTCGCAGGGTTTCCGCCAGCATGACGGTAGGCGCCGATCAGCTCGCGTGCGCCGCGCCGCTGGCCGTGCACCTCCAAATCCATCGCCAGGAACGCAAGGTCCTGAGCGACATCCATGTGCCGCAGCTCCGGGTCGAACTCGATCCGGTCAACGACGCGCACGGTGGGGCCGAGCAGCACGTGCTCGCAGCGCAGGTCGCCGTGCCCATCGCGCACCTCGCCCGCGCGCGCGCGTCGTTCGATCTCCCCGCGGTGTGCGCGCACGAACGCCTCGGCGAAGCTGCGCATCACCTGTGGCTGCCAGCTCTCGGGATGATCCAGCCTTTCAAGCTCGCGCAGGTTTGCCCCCCAAGCTGCCAGCAGCCGCTCTGGCTCGCCGCCAGGGCAGGCCGCGCAGTCACGGTGAAAGTCGGCGAGGCGACGCGCGACCGCTCGCACCTGTTCGCTGGTCAGCGAGTGCGCGTCGATCGCGCCCTGCAGCGTGTCCGCCTCATCGAAACGGCGCATGTGCACCACGTACTCGACTGCCCCCTGCGTGTCCGGCGACGCGAAGCGAAACCCCTCGCCGGCAGGGACGATCGCGCGCACCCCGAGGTAGATGCCGAGCGCCAGCTCGCGGTTGACACGAACCTCCTCCTGGCAGGCAGCCCGCCGGAGCGCAAGCGTGCTGTAGTCAAGGAACGCAAGCCGCACCGGCTTCTTGACCTTGTAGGCGAACGGCCCGGCAAGGAACACCCAGGAGGCGTGCGTCTCGTGCACCTGTACGGCCGGAGCGCCCCGATACATCTCAGGAGCGGCGAGCGCCGCCAAGACAGGTGAGCCGACGTCGATTGCGGCTGGTGACGGCGCTTGCTCAGAGACGATCACAGCAGGGTGCTCAGCTTGCGCCTGCGCTCATCGTGGCGCCGGCGCGCTCGCTCTCGGCCGCGCTCTCATCAGGCTGCGATCCGCGTGGCACAACCAGGACCGGGCAGTACGCTTCGCGCATCACTGGCGCCGAGACGCTCCCCAACAGCGCGTGCCGCACCGGGCCGTAAGCGCGCGAGCCAAGCACCAGCAGATCCAGCCCCTTGGACTGCTCAACCAGCACCTCGCAGGGATTGCCCTTGATCGTCTGCCCGTAAACCGAAGCGCCAAGGTCAAGCTCGGCGACGGCGCGCTCGACACTTGCGCTAGTCGCCGCATACGTTTCGCTCTCCAGCGTCGATACAGGAACCGCCATCGCCGCGTAGCTGCGGATGACCGGGCCGATCCACGAGGCAGCGAACACGCCAAGCTCGCCACCGAAGATGCCGGCGAGCTCGTAACCCAGCCGCAAGGCGATCCTGCTCTCGGTGGAGTCCGTGAAGCCCACGCCAACGCGCCGCGGTGCCCCCGCGTCACGATCGGCGTAGCCTGCCGGTGCCACCAGCACCGCACACGGCGCGCCATGTACCAAGCGCTCCATCAGGCTGACGTGCAGATGAGCCGCGACCCCTTCGCGAGCCGCGCCGATCACGATCAGCCCGGCATCTTCGTAGCTGGCCATGCTGTGCAGAGCGTGGATCGGCCAGGAAGAGCTGCTCCAGTGATACGCGACATCAGCCAATGCTGGGCTGTCGGGCAGAAGCGCTCGCACTTCTTCGCGAACGCGCTCCTCGGCAGCGTCCGCGGGCACGGAAGACAGCAGCGGACTGTAGGGGTAGACGACCGTGACGCTCGCGCCCAGCACGGCGGCGAGCGCTCCAGCGAGCTTCACCGCGTCACGACCTGCCTCATCATCCGCATAGCCGACCACGATCTTCTCGAACACCACAGCACCCTTTCCGATCTCGTCTGATCCCCCGAGCCGGGGACTGCGACAAGTATCAGAGACCACCGTGTGTCGCGACGAGCGTAGTTTGACCCGATGCCACATGGAGCCCTTCCCACAGGCAAGCCATTGACCCAGCGCCTAGAACGCGAACCGCGGGCGCTTCACCCACACTCTGTCGGTGATAACCCCGGATGCTCGAAAACGATGAACCTCAGATCCTTGGCGCATGAGCGTCACTCAGTCACGTACCTATCCGCCCATGCCCAAGCCCGCCGATAGCTCTCACGGGCAGGCGATTCGCGCGCAGGGACTGACCAAGCGCTACGGGGCGACACTCGCGCTCGATGAGCTCGACCTGGCGGTAGAGCCCGGCGAGGTATATGGGTATCTCGGCCCCAACGGGTCAGGGAAGACCACCACGATCCGGCTGCTGCTCGGCCTACACAAGCCCAGCGCAGGACAGGCGCACCTATTCGGCCACGACGCCTGGCGCGAGCCGGTGGCCGCGCACCGCCACGTCGCCTACGTCGCCGGCGAGCCGTTCCTGTGGCCGGCGTTGACAAGCGCTGAGACGTTCGAGTTCCTTGCGCGGCTGCACGGCGGCGTCGACTCCACTTACCGCGAGCTGCTGATCGAGCGCTTCCAGCTCGACCTGCACAAGAAGATCAGGGCGCTGTCAAAGGGCAACCGCCAGAAGGTGCAGTTGATCGCGGCGCTCGCAAGCCGCGCCGAGCTCTTGCTGCTGGACGAGCCGACCAGCGGACTTGACCCGCTGATGGAGGTCGCGTTCCGCGACAGCGTGAAGGAAGCCAAGGAGCGCGGGCAGACGATCTTTCTCTCCTCGCACATCCTCAGCGAGGTCGAGGCGCTGTGCGACCGCGTGGGCATCCTGCGGGAGGGCAGGCTTGTCGACGAGGGCACGCTGCAGGAGTTGCGTCATCTCGCCGCGCAGACAGTGGAGGTCACATTCGCCGGTCCTGCGCCCACGCTCCCGCCCCTGACAGGGGTGCAAGTCCAGGCTGCCGGGCCGAACGCACTGCGCTTTGAGGTCTCGGGCAGTGTCGGCCCGCTGATCGCCGCGCTCGCCGAGCATCCGGTAGCCACACTAACCAGCCGCGAGCCCTCGCTCGAGGAGATATTCATCCACCACTACGACGGCTTCAAGGATCGTGGTGGCGAGTAGCAGAGCGCTCCCCGCGCCCCGCCCGCTGCGAGCGGCGAGCGCCGGTCGCAGCCCAGTGCTCGCATTGGCACGGCGGGCTTTCCGCGACGCGCGGGTGCGCACGATCTCCTTCGTCTACCTGTTCGCGCTCTACGCCTACATCCAGCCGGTCGGCTACCGCGACGGGTATCCGACAGTCACCGAGCGCATCGGGTTCGCGCGCAGCTTCTCAGACAACAAGGCGGTGCGCCTGTTCTACGGCGAACCACACGACCTGCTCAGCGTGAGCGGCTATGCCGCGTGGCGGGTCGGCGGGACGCTTGCGATCTTCGCCGCGATCTTCGGCCTGTTCGCCGCTGTGCGGGCTTTGCGCACCGAGGAGGACGCGGGCCGCCGAGAGCTCGTGCTCGCTGGGATCGTCGCACGGCACACCGCCTACCTGTCCTCGCTCGCGGCGATCGCAGCGGGCACCGTGCTGTTGTGGGCAGGCGAGTCGATCGGGTTCATCGTGGGCGGGCTGCCGGCCGGCGGCTCGATGTATCTCGCGCTGTCCACGGTGTCGGTCGTGCCTGTGTGCGCGGGCGCCGGGGCGCTGGCAAGCCAGCTCGCGCCGACGCGGCGGATGGCGCTTGAGCTGGGCGGCGCGCTCATCGGCGTGTGGTTTCTGCTGCGCGTGATCGCCGACACCGCAAGCGGCGTCACCTGGCTGCGCTGGCTGACGCCCCTTGGGTGGGCTGAGCAGCTGCGCCCATTCGCCGGCGTCCAGCCGCTCGTGCTCGTCCTTCCGATCGTCAGCGCTGGCCTGCTGCTATGGCTCGCGGCGAGGATCAACGCTGGCCGGGATATCGGCACTGGGGTGCTGTCCGCGCACGACAGCGCGCAGCCGCGGCTTGGGCTGCTGTCCTCGCCGATGGCGCAGACGTTTCGCTCTGAGCGCAGCAGCCTGATTGTGTGGCTTACCAGTGTCGGCGCGTTCGCATACATCCTCGGCGTGGTCGCCAAGAGCAGCTCCTCCGCCGGGATCTCGAAGAACCTCAACCGCGAGCTCGGGAAGCTCGGCACCGGCGGGGTCATCACGCCCACCAGTTATCTCGGGTTCACGTTCATCTTCTTCGTCCTGGTAGTCAGCGTGTTCGCGTGCGCGCAGATCGGCACGGCCCGCCACGAGGAGGCCGAACAGCGATTGGAGACGCTGCTCGCCCTGCCGGTCGCTCGCTGGCGCTGGCTCGGCGGGCGCCTGGCGCTCGCTGCGTGCGCCGCCGCCGCGATCTCACTGGCCGCGGGACTGCTGGCGTGGGTCGGCGGCGAGTCCGGCGGCACCAATCTCTCGTTGGTCAAGATGATCGAGGCTGGCGCGAACTGCCTGCCCGTCGCGCTGCTGTTCCTCAGCGTCGCAGCGCTGGCCTATGCGATCGTGCCACGAGCGAGCGGCGCGATCGCATACGGGCTGCTGACCGTCGCGTTCCTGTGGGATCTCGTCGGCTCGCTGCTCAGCGTCCCGAAATGGCTCGTCGAACTGACACCGTTCAGGCACATCGGGCTTGTGCCAGCACAGCCTTTCCGTGTCGGCGACGCCGCGATCATGCTCGCCATCGCCGCAGCCTGCGCACTTCTCGCAACATGGATTTTCGCCCGACGCGACCTGACAGGCTCGTGAGGAGAATGAGCCCATGCTGCAGAAGGTAGCCGTCGGCCGCTGGTCACTGGACGCGTATGAGGGCATCGCGCCGGCCCCGATCCTCGACGAGCTGCGCGAGCACGCACGAGCCCTACAGGGCGCGCGCATCCTGCACGTCAACGCCACCTCCTACGGCGGCGGCGTCTCAGAGCTGCTGCGCTCGTCGGTGCCGCTGTTGCGCGACCTCGGCCTGACCGTGGACTGGAAGGTGATCGGTGGCGACCAGGGCTTTTTTCACGCTACCAAGGCGCTTCACAACGCGCTGCAGGGAGCCCCGCAGGCGCTCACCGAGGATGACCAGAACGCATACCGCAGGTGCATTCAGGAGAACGCCGCCACGTTGGACGGCGGCTATGACTTCATCGTCGTCCACGATCCGCAGCCCGCCGGGCTGCTGGCCGCGCACGGCAAGAAGGACGCGCGGTGGGTGTGGCGCTGTCACATCGACACCAGTGAGCCCAACCCTGACGCCTGGCGGTTCCTCGCCCCATACCTGGAGGGGTTCGACGCCGCGGTGTTCACGATGCCCGAGTTCGCGCCACCCGATATGCCCGTGGAGCGCGTCGAGGTGATCGCGCCGGCGATCGACCCGTTGAGCCCCAAGAACATCGAGCTGGACCCGCGCGTCGCCAATCAGATCCTCGACTGGATCGGCGTGGAGGTCCCAGGCAGGCTGATCACGCAGGTCTCGCGCTTTGACCAGTGGAAGGACCCGCTCGGCGTGATCGACGCTTACCGGCTCGTGCGCGAGCAGATTCCAGACCTGCAGCTCGCCTTGGTCGGGTCGATGGCGCTCGATGACCCCGAGGGCTGGGATGTCTACCGGCAGGTCTCAGACGCCTCAAACCACGATCCGCTGATCCACCTCTACACGAACCTCACCGGCGTCGGCAACATCGAGGTCAACGCCTTTCAGCGGCTCTCGGAAGTGGTCGTGCAGAAGTCGATCCGCGAGGGCTTCGGGCTCGTCGTCTCAGAGTCGCTGTGGAAGGGCACGCCCGTGGTCGCCGGTCACGCCGGCGGCATCCCGCTGCAGGTCCCCGAGGGCGTCGGCGGCCTGCTCGTCGGCAGCACCGAGGAGTGCGCCCAGGCGCTGCTGAAGTTGCTCGACGACGAGCCTCTGCGTGACTGCCTTGGGCGCAGCGGACGCGAGCACGTGCGCGAGCACTTCCTGCTGCCGCGTCTTTTGATGGAGGAGCTGCGGCTGCTCGCAACGCTGGAGTCCGCGGGCAGCGGCCCGCCCTGAAACGGGAGAGGCCAGTGGGTCTGCCTGCGGATACTGTCGATCGCGGCTCCACCGAGTTTGACGCGACCGAGAGCGTCGAGCTGCTGCTGCGCGACCTGCGCAGCTCCCGCACTGGTCTCTCCACCAGCGAGGCGCGACGACGGCTGCTGCAGTACGGCCCCAACGAGCTGCGCCGCCGCGGCGGCCTGCAGTGGCCGCGCGAGCTCGCACGCCAGCTGACCCACCCGCTCGCGCTGCTGTTGTGGCTCGCGGCGGCCCTGTCGTTTGCTGTGGGCAGCCAAACGATCGCGGTCGCGGTGCTGCTGGTGATCTTGCTCAACGCGCTGTTCGCGTTCATCCAGGAGATGCAGGCAGAGCGCGCCGTCGAGGCCCTGGCACAGTTCCTGCCCCAGCACGTCACCGTCCTGCGCGACATGCAACCAGCCTCGATCCTGGCCGCCGACTCGGTGCCCGGCGACATCGTGCTCATCGAGGAGGGCGACCGTATCGCCGCCGACATGCGCCTGATCTCCGGTGGCGTGGAGGTCGACCTCTCAACGCTCACCGGCGAGTCCGCGCCGGTGCTGCGCTCCGCCGAGCTGATCGACAAGGGCGTACCGCGAATACAGGCGCGGGACCTGCTGTTCAGCGGCACGAGCGCCACCGGTGGAGAGGCTCAGGGCCTTGTGTTCGCCACCGGGATGCACACCGAGCTGGGCAGGATCGCCGCGCTCTCCGAGCGCGTCAAGGAGGAGCCGAGCCCGCTCGAGCGCCAGGTTCGCAAGGTCGCATGGCTGATCGCCGCGATCGCCATCGTGATGGCGGTCGCCTTCGTGCCGGTCGCGATCTTCGGAGCCGGCCTGTCCTTCACCAACAGCGTCGTGTTCGCCGTCGGCCTGCTCGCCGGCAACGTGCCCGAGGGGCTGCTCCCGGTCATCACGCTCGCACTCGCAGTCGCCGTGCGCCTGCTCGCCCGCCGCGGCGCGCTCGTCAAGCGCCTCAGCGCCGTAGAGACCCTCGGTTCCACCGACGTGATCTGCACTGACAAGACCGGCACCCTGACCCAGAATCGGATGCGTCCCGTCGCGGCCTGGACGCCCTCAAGCGAAATCCCACTCGGCCCCAACAGCACATCTGGCCTGTCGGAGCGTCCCAGCGATGCTGCTCTCAGCGCCCTGGCTGAGACCGCCGCCGCCTGCAACAACGCCCACCTGGACGCCGACGGTCAGAGCACAGGAGACCCGACCGAGGTCGCGCTGCTCATCGCCGCGCAGACGCTCGGCGCCAGCATCGACACCGACAGCCACGGCCACACACGAACTCACCAGTACAACTTCGACGCGCAGCGCAAGCTGATGTCCACGATCGACGCCGGCGAAGGCCACGACTGGCTGCACACCAAGGGCGCTCCCGAGTCGCTGCTGCCAAAGTGCACCGCCATGCTGCTGCCCACGGGTGAGCAGCACCCGATACAGACCGCCGAGCGCGAGCGCGTGACCCGCCAGGTAGAGAGCTTCGCGCGGCAGGGCTTGCGCGTGCTGGCGCTCGCACACAAGCCGCTCGCGCATGGTGAGCCGCCGCCCGGCCGCGAGGACGCCGAGCAAGGGCTGTGCCTGCTCGGGCTGGTCACGATGCGCGACCCACCACGCCCCGAGGTCGCCGAGGCTGTGGAGCGCTGCCACCGCGCGGGCATCCGCATCGTGCTGATCACCGGCGACCACCCGCTAACCGCCGCGGCGATCGCCGGCCAGGTCGGGATCGGCGGGGAGGACCCCCTGATAGTCAACGCACAGGCGTTCGACCACTTTCACGAGCAGGAAGTCAAGGACATCCTCGCCAGCGGACGCGAGGTGATCTTCGCCCGCGCCTCACCAGAGACCAAGCTGCAGATCGCCGAGGCCCTGCGCGGCCAAGGTCATGTGGTCGCAATGACCGGCGATGGCGTCAACGACGCGCCCGCGCTGCGCACCGCCGACATCGGCGTGGCAATGGGCCGCTCCGGCACGGACGTGGCCCGCGAGGCATCGACGATGATCCTCACCGACGACAACTTCGCCACGATCGTCGCGGCCGTCCAGGCAGGCCGCCAGGTCTACGACAACGTGCGCAAGTTCATCCAGTACATCTTCGCTCACGCCACCCCCGAGGTCGTGCCGTTCCTCGTGTTCGCGCTCAGCGGCGGCGCGATTCCGCTGCCGCTCAGCGTGCTGCAGCTGCTCGCCTTCGACGTCGGCTCAGAGACGCTGCCATCGCTCGCGCTCGGCCGCGACCCGATCGAGCCCGGCAGCATGGACCGTCCGCCACGACCCCGCTCGGAGGGCGTGATCCAGCCACCGATGCTGCTGCGCGCCTGGCTGTTCCTCGGCGTCATGGTCGCCGGACTCTCACTCGCCGGCTTCTTCTACGTCCTTGACCGCGCTGGCTGGCACGCAGGCGCTCCTGTCAGCGCCGGCACGCCGCTTCACCATGCCTACCTGCAGGCGACCACGATGACGTTCCTGGGGATGATCGCCGGGCAGATTGGCACCGCGTTCGCCGTGCGTACTCGACGCGCCTCGCTGTGGTCCATTGGTGTCCTCAGCAACCGCTACCTGCTCGGGGCGATCGTCGCCGAGCTGGCGCTCGCTGCCATCTTCATCTACACGCCGCCGATGCAATCGCTGCTCGGGACCGCAGCGCTGCCCGTGCACGATCTCCTGTTCCTGGCCCCGTACCCGTTCATCGTGTGGGGCGCCGATGAGCTGCGCCGCTGGCTGATACGCCGCCACACGCCTCCGCAGGCCGCGTAGGCTGCGCTCACGGTGAGCTTTGGCACCCTGACAGTGATCGTGCTCGCCGGGCTCGGCGGCCCACTGCTTGCGCTCAGCGAACGACGATTCGTACCGATCGTGGTGGGCGAGATCATCGCCGGCATCCTCGTCGGCCCGGAAGCCCTGAGCATCGTGGACCCCGCCAACACCACGATCGCGTTTCTCGGCCAAGTCGGGTTCGCCATGCTGATGCTGACCGTCGGGATGCACCTGCCTCTGCGCGACGCCCGGCTGGCGCGCTCGCTGCGCAGCGGAACGCTGCTCACCGCGATCGTCGCCGTGCTCGCGATACCGGCCGGTCTGCTCGCCGCCGCGCTCGCCGGCACCGCCCACGCCGGCGTCTACGCCGTGCTGCTCGCATCGGGGTCCGCCGCGGTGCTGCTGCCCGCGCTCGAGGAGGCCAACGCCACCGGGCTCGACGCGCTGGCAGTGATGGCGCAGGTCACGATCGCCGACATCGTGACGATCCTCTCCGTCCCGATCGTGCTGCAGCCCGGCCGCACCCTACACGCGCTGCTCGGCGGGGTGCTCGTCGCCGCAGGCGTCCTGCTGCTGCTCGCCACCGCGCGCCTGCTCAGAGGCCACAGGTGGGTGGGACACGTGCGCCACCTCTCAAAGCAGCGCCATTGGGCGCTCGACCTGCGCCTCTCGCTGCTCGTCCTGTTCCTGCTCGCATGGGTCGCCCAAAAGAGCGGCACCAGCGTCCTCATCGCGGGGTTCGGCGCCGGGCTGATGGTCGCGCTGATCGGCGGACCCAAACGACTCTCCACACAGGTAAGGGGAGTCGCCGACGGCTTCTTCATACCCCTCTACTTCGTCGTGCTCGGCGCCCAGCTCGACCTCCACGGACTCTTTACGCACCCCGAGATGCTCGTGCTCGCCGCCGCGCTCGCGCTGCTGAACATCGTGATCCACCTCGCCGCCGTCCTGGCCACCCGCAGGCCCGTGAGTGCGGGCCTGGCCGCGACCGCGCAGCTCGGCGTGCCGGCCGCGATCGCCTCGCTCGGGCTCTCAGAGCACGTCCTATCCGGCACGGTGGCCACCGCGATCGTCGCAGCGGCCGTGGTCAGCCTTGGCGTCTGCACGGTAGGCGTCGAGCGGATGCTGGCCCACGAAAGCCAAATTACGCCTGCTGCGACTGGTCTCTAAGCACGCTCCTGACCTGGCGGACGATCTCCAGTTCCTCCCGACTGGCGAGCACGAGTGTGCGGACGCTCGCTCCGCCCGCGCCGATCTCAGCGTCCCCGGACGCCTGCCGGTTGCGGGTCTCATCAAGGCTCACGCCCAGGAACCCCAGCCCGTCGGCGGCGTTGGAGCGCACCGTTGGCGAGTGCTCGCCGACGCCGCCGGTGAACACGAGCACATCCATGCCCTCCAGGGATGCTGCCATCGCGGCGATCCCGCCACGCAGCCTGTGCAGGTAAACATCGAACGCAAGCCGCGCCTGACGGTCCCCTGAGTCCACGCGGGCGAGAACCTCCCGCATGTCGGCGCTGCCGCACAATCCCTCAAGCCCGGAACGGTGCTCAAGTGCGTCCGCCAGCTCTGCGGTAGACAGGCCCTCGTGCTCGGAGAGCCACAACAGCAACCCCGGATCGACATCCCCGCAGCGCGTCGCCATTACCAAGCCGGCAAGCGGCGTGAACCCCATCGTGGTATCCAGCGAGTAACCGTTCTCGATCGCGCACAGCGACGCGCCGGCACCCAAATGGCAGCTGACGATCCGAACCTCCGAGGCTTCCCTGTCCAGTAGCTGCGGCACGCGGCGAGCGACCCAGGCGTGAGAGAGCCCGTGGAAGCCGAAGCGGCGAAGCCCCCAGCGCTTCCGCCAAGCCTCCGGCAGCGCATAGGTCGCAGCCGCGTCCGGCAACGAAACGTGGAAAGCGGTGTCAAAGCACGCGACCGCGGGCAGTCCAGGCAGCATCTCTGTGACCGCATCCAGCGCCGCGAGCGACTTGGGCTGGTGAAGCGGTGCGAGGTCGCACAGCTCGCGCATCGCGGCCTTCACGTCCGCGTCGATCCTCACGGCTCCCGTGAAGCGCTCCCCACCATGAACGATCCGATGACCAACTGCGTCCGCCTCACCGATCGAGGAGCGCAATACCTCCGCGAGCACCGACGAATCGAAATGTGGCCCCTTGACCTGCAGCTCTTGGGAGGCGACGATATGGTCGTCGTCGTCCAGCAGGGTCAGCTTGAGCGTGCTTGAACCTGCGTTGACGACGAGTACACGCACGTGAGCGCCTACGCCCGCGTGTCCTGCGAAAAGCGATCGCCGCCGGCGTCGGGCCAGCGCCAGCCGGTGAGCTCGGGCGGGTCCTCACCGTACTCGCGCGTAAAGGCACGGTGGCGCAGCCGCTCGTCGCTCATGTGCTGGCGCAGGTGCACGGCACGCTCCGCCAAGGCGGGAACGCGGTCGATCACGTCCATCACCAAGTGAAAACGGTCCAGGTCGTTGAGCATCACCATGTCAAACGGCGTCGTGGTCGTGCCCTCCTCCTTATAGCCGCGCACGTGGATGTTGTGGTGGTTGGTGCGCCGGTAGGTGAGACGGTGAATCAGCCACGGGTAGCCGTGGTAGGCGAAGATCACGGGCTGGGCGGTGGTGAACAGTGCGTCGAACTCCCGGTCGGAGAGGCCGTGCGGATGCTCACTATCTGGCTCCAGGCGCATCAGGTCGACCACGTTGAGGACCCTGACCTTCAGGTCCGGGAGCTGCTCGCGCAGGATCGCCGTGGCAGCCACGGTCTCAAGCGTCGGCACGTCGCCGGCGCAGGCCAGCACGACATCGGGCTCCGTGCCTTCGTCGTTGGAGGCCCAGTCCCACACGCCGATGCCGCGCGTGCAGTGCGCGATCGCCTCCTCCATCGAGAGATAATTGAGCGCCGGCTGCTTGCCGGCGACGATCACATTCACATAGTCGCGGCTGCGCAAGCAGTGATCGGCAACCGACAACAGGCAGTTCGCGTCCGGCGGCAGGTACACGCGCACGATCTCCGCCTTCTTGTTCATCACGTGGTCGATGAAGCCGGGGTCCTGGTGTGAGAACCCGTTGTGATCCTGGCGCCACACGTGCGAAGAGAGCAGGTAGTTCAGCGAAGCGACCGGCGCGCGCCACGGGATGCCGCGCGTGACCTTCAACCACTTGGCATGTTGGTTGAACATCGAGTCCACGATGTGGACGAACGCCTCGTAGCTGTTGAACAGGCCGTGCCTGCCGGTCAGCAGATAACCCTCCAGCCACCCCTGACAGAGGTGCTCGCTCAAGACCTCCATCACGCGCCCGTCACTCGCAAGGTGATCGTCGCTCTCCAGTAGTTGCGCGTCCCATGCGCGATTGGTGACCTCGAACACCGCGCCGAGGCGATTGGAGGCCGTCTCGTCGGGACCCATGACGCGGAAGTTCTCGGGGTTCGCAGCGATCACGTCGCGCAGGAAGGCGCCCAGCACCCGTGTCGGCTCGCTGACGCTCCCCGTCGGCGTGGGCACCCCGACCGCGTAGCCACGGAAGTCGGGCAGCTCGAGCTCGCGCAGCAACAGGCCGCCGTTGGCGTTCGGGTTCGCGCTCATCCGCCGCTCGCCCACCGGAGCCAGCACAGCCAGCTCCGCGCGCAGCGCCCCGCGCTCGTCGAACAGCTCCTGCGGCCGGTAGGAGCCCATCCACGCCTCCAACTGCGCCAGATGCTCCGGGTTGCCTACCACGTCCGCGAGCGGTACCTGATGGGAGCGAAACGATCCCTCCGCCGGCAGACCATCGACGGTCTTCGGGCCGGTCCAGCCCTTCGGGGTGCTCAGCACGATCATGGGCCAGCGCGGACGCTCGCGCTCGCCGTCCTCGCGTGCCCGGCGCTGGATCTCATCAATCTCGCTCGTCGCCTCATCCAAACTGGCGGCCATCAGCTGGTGCATCGCCTGTGGCTCTGAGCCTTCCACGAAGCGGGGCGCATACCCGTAGCCCTCCAGCAGCGCGCGCAGCTCTGAGCGCGGGATGCGCGCGAGCACAGTCGGGTTGGCGATCTTGTAGCCGTTGAGATGCAGCACCGGCAGCACCGCACCGTCACGCGCCGGGTTCAGGAACTTGTTGGAGTGCCAGCTCGCCGCCAGCGGCCCCGTCTCCGCCTCGCCGTCGCCCACCACACAGCACACCAAAAGGCCGGGATTGTCGAACGCGGCGCCGTAGGCGTGCGCCAGGGAGTAGCCGAGCTCGCCGCCCTCGTGGATCGACCCAGGAGTCTCCGGCGCTGCATGGCTCGGGATGCCGCCAGGAAAGGAGAACTGCTTGAACAGGCGGCGCAGGCCCTCCTCGTCGCGGCCAATGTGGGGATAGACCTCGCTGTAGGTGCCCTCCAAATACGTGTTGGCAACCAGGCCAGGGCCACCGTGGCCAGGACCCGTCACGAAGATCGCGTTTACGTCGCGCTCCCGGATCACCCGATTCATGTGCACGTAGATGAAGTTCAAGCCAGGGGTCGTACCCCAATGCCCCAGCAGCCGAGGCTTCACATGCTCCGCGCGCAACGGCTCACGCAGCAGCGGGTTGTCAAGCAGATAAATCTGGCCGACCGACAGGTAGTTCGCCGCACGCCACCAGCCGTCCAGCGCGCACAGCTCATCGCGGCCGAGCACAGCGGGCGTGGCACTCACCGTTGCCTCATCGCTCACGGCCAAGACTCTACGCCTGGCTGCAGGCGCACGGGCCGAGAGAGGCGGCACCTGACCTACGCGCTCTGCTGGGAGCGGTAGTGCTCGCGCCAGATCAGCCGGTAGATCGGTATCCAGCGGGGGATGCGGTTGACGATCGGCAGGAACGGGATGCAGATGAACGCCAGGCTGAGGATCGCCATGATCAGCATCACCTGGATGTCGGCGTTAGAAGATGACTTGATCGGTTCGACCTGATACCAGAGGGTGTAGAGCCACAGCCACGTCTGACCCGGGTAGCTGCCGGTCTCGTTCATCATGCCCCACTGATCGCCGAGCAGATGCTGAGCTTCGGCACGTTCAGCGAGCACTCCACCATCGGCCATGAACAGCAGCGGCTTGGTGTAGTCAGTCTGGAAAAACTGGTTGCTCGTCAACAGGGCGCCATCCAGGCCGCCGCTCTGGGCGAGGCTCAACAGCCCCGTCATCATCGCCGGCACCGGACCCGCGGCGCCGCTTGGCTTGACCGTGACCGTGCCGGTGCTTTCGTTCTCTGAGATCCCGGTCGGCGGAGTCTTCTTTTCTTCGATTGCCGTTTCATATTCTTCAAGCGGCTTGGCGTAGGCTTCACCCCAAGCCTTCCTCGTCGCGGCCGGCGCCGTCTCGTATTCGGTGAGCGCTTTGCTCAACGCCGCGTCATTGGGGATCGTGCGCAGTGGTCCGAGCACGTAGTCCTCGGCTGTGTTGATGGGGTGGCTGACTCCCAGCCAGCGCTGTGGGTGCAGGATCAGGAAGTGCTGGACGCTGCCGCTCGAATGGTTGTAGGGCGGGCCGTATTCTGCGGTATCGCTGGTGCCGTTGAGCTCCTTGGTGGCGGTGGCGACGAAGTTGATCGGCTGCTGCCGAGACCACTGGGCGATCGTCGAAGGCTTCTCGTCGGGCGATGAGAAGAGGATGCTCAGCACGATCGCGATCAGGGCGATCACGCCGATCGCGATCGTCAGCTCCTTGATCAGGTCATAGGGAGCGTAGGCGCCTTTCCACGGCTGTGTGTTGTCTTTGGGTCGCAGAAAGCTCATGCCACAGCTCCCGTTGAGGAAGCTCCGTCATCGCCAGCCGACCCATCGACAGCTGGGGTCGCGGCGACTGTTTGGGGCAGCGCGAACGGCGGCACGACGCCGTGACGACGCACGAGCAACACGTGGGCGATGGCCAGCGCGATCACCGCGGCCGGCAACAGCAGGATGTGGTAGCTGTACATCTGCCCGAAGTTGGTGAGATTGAAGAACGCGCCGATCCCGACCGAGTTCATCGCGTCCTTCGCCTGGGTGGAGATCCACTGCGCGTCGAAGTTCTGCTGGGAGACATACCCGGTGAGCGCGCAAGGCACGGCGATCAGGAACGTGATCGCGCCTGTCACCCATACTCGGCCGCGTCCGCCGCGCCAGGCCGCCATCCAAAACTTGCCCCACAGGTGAACGACCATCACGAAGAAGAACAGCTCGACCGACCACAAGTGAATTGAGTTGAAGAAGTGTCCCACACTCGTGTCGTGCCACCAGGCAGGCCCCTTCAAGGTGAGGATCACGCCCGAGCCGATGATTACGATCAGCGAGGCGATCGAGGCCACGCCGAACACATAGATCCACGAGGCCACATAAGTCGGCTGCCCGTCGGGCAGCAGCTTCTCAGGAGGCAGCGCCTCGACGGCACGTTCGCGCGTGCGCACCGTCCAAGAGCGTTTGTCGGCGGCAGTCGGAGAGTCAGAGGAGGGAGTCGTAGTGCTCACGAGCGGCCTCCTGTGGCCCTGCGTGCATCCGCACGGCGAGCTGCGCCTGGAAACGGCAAGACGATCGCCAACGCGAACACCAGCAGCATCACTCCGATCACCAGAACGTTCGCGACCGACAGGTGAATGAAGTGCCAGTCCACCGTGTGCGCGGGATGGTTGAGGTTGAATACTGCTCCCAACATAAGCTGACTCACGACCAGCCTCCTCGGATCGGCCGACCACCCTTGCTGGCCGGTGTGCAGGATGAGCTGCCGATCGTACTCTCGCGCTGCAACCGACGTACCTCAGCCAGCAGCCCATGGTTCTCCACGCGAAGCGCTGCCGCCTGGCGGCGCGAGCTGGCAAGTTCCTCCGCGAACGCTGGGAGGATCGCGCGTAGGCGATCCAGCCGGTCGAGCAGGTGCTCGCGGTCGAGCGCCCCAGCAGCGGCGCGCGAGCCGGCACGCGGCCCGGCACCGCTGGAGGTGATGCTCAACGAGGACGAAGACGAGGCGCTCATCGTCGCTGCCACAGTCGGTCTTTCGGCTCGCGTCTCATCGCGACCGCATCCTCGCCTACGCCGCCATGCCCATTTATCCGATGAGTCCACCGGGGAGCACTCAGTGCTCACTACGGACAACTACGGGGGGCAGCCCCGATGCCTGGGGGCCAGGCGCATTCATATGGTGCGACTGCAATGCCAGGACGCAGCCTCCGCATAGCGCGCATCGCCGGAATCCCCGTCGGGGTCAGCCCGTGGTGGCTTGCGATCGTCGCCCTGATCACATGGTCGCTCGGCGCCTCCTACTTCCCCGAAGTGATCCACGGCATCAGCCCGATCGCCTCCTACGCACTGGGTTTCGCGAGCGCGCTGCTTTTGTTTGTAAGCATCCTCGCGCACGAGTTCGGGCACGCGCTCGTGGCGCGCAGGTACGGCGTCGAAGTGGAAGAGATCGACCTGTGGCTGCTCGGCGGTGTCTCGCGGATGCGCGGCGAGGCCCACGACCCGCTCGATGAGCTGCGCTACGCCCTCGCCGGTCCCGCCGTCACCGCAGTGATCGCCGCGTGCTTCGGCGTAGCCGCGCTGCTTTTGCCATCTTCGACACCCGCGGCCCTTCGCGCGCTGATCGAGTACCAGGCGTTGGTCAACGGCCTGATCCTCGTCTTCAACCTGCTGCCGGCGTTCCCGCTCGACGGGGGGCGCGTGCTGCGCTCGCTGTTGTGGCGACGCAGCGGCGAGATCGGCAAATCCACCGAGACCGCCGCGAGCGTCGGTCGTGCCTTCGGCTACGTGATGATCGGCTTGGGTACCCTGGAGCTCATAAGCGGCGCTCCGCAGGGCGTGTGGCTTGCGCTGATCGGCTTCTTCGTGGTGATGGCGGCCGGCGCACAGGCAACAAGCGCGCAGGTACACGCCGCCCTTTCGGGCGTCAGCGCCAGCGAGTTGATGTCAGCGCCAGCGGTAAGCATCCCCGAGCACACACCAATCGCGCACGCTGCCAGAGCATATTTTCGACCCTACCGTTACACCGCTTTCCCAGTCGTTGACGAGCTGGGGCGAGCAGTCGGGATGGTGAGCATCGTCCAGGTAGAAGCGCTTGCCCGTCAACGCCGCGCCCTACAGGAGCTCGCCTGCGTTGTCGATCGTGACCCAGGCTTGATCGTCCACGGAGACGAGGATGTCGCCGGCCTGCTCGAGCGGCCCGCGTTCGCTCGCGTCGGGCGCGCCGTCGTCGTCGATGAGCCAGGCAAGCCACTCGGCTTGATCTCGATCACCGACGTCCAGCGCGCGCTGCGCGCCTCCCGACTCACCGAAAACGCCGCGAGCAGACACGCCGCGGCCGGCTAGCGCCATGAGAGTGATCGCCGACCAGCAGCTCGAAGACAGCCTGGCGGCGCTGCCGGCTTGTGAGCCGAGGGTAGTGGCGAGCGGCAACCTCGCCACCCCAAGAGCGCTGCTGGACACCTTGGAGCGCGCAGTGGAGCGCTACCGGCTGTTCATGCTCGCCGCTCAGGCGCCGTTGCCCGCACGCGACGGCGTGATCTTCGAGACGCCGTTCGTGGGGCCAGGGATGCGCGACGCGGGCCGGCGGCTTGACTACCTACCGATGCGTCTCTCGCTCGTCCCGCGCCTGTTCGCGACGATGCGCCCGCTCGACGTCGTGCTGCTGCACACCTCCACACCGAGCAAAGGGAAGGTCTCCCTCGGGATCGAGGTGAACATCCTGCCGGCAGCGGTCGAAGCGGTACGTGCGCGCGGCGGCCTCGTGGTCGCGCAGCTAAACCCCAACATGCCCTACACGCTCGGCGACAGCGAGCTTGACGAGGAGCTGATCGACCTCGCGATCGAGGCACCCGAAAACATCCATTCACCAGCGCCAGGACCGGGGCACGAGCACGCCGATCAGATCGCCGAACTCGTCGCCAGCCTGGTAGAGGATGGCTCCACGCTGCAGCTCGGCATCGGCCAGGTCCCCGACGCGACGTTGCGCGCGCTCGCCGGCCGACGCGACCTCGCGATCTGGTCGGAGATGATCTCAGACGGAGTGATGCACCTCGACCAGGGCGGGGCGCTCGACCGCACACGCCCGATCGCGTGCTCGTTCCTGTTCGGCTCGCCCGAGTTCTACACGTGGGTCGATCAGAACCCCAGGCTGAGGATGACCCGCACCGAGACGACCAACAACCCGTCTCGCATCGCGGCTCGTCCAGCAATGGTCTCCATCAACACCGCGCTGCAGGTCGACCTTCAAGACCAGGCCGGCGCCAGTCATATCGCCGGGCGCCTGTACTCCGGTTTCGGCGGCCAACCCGATTTCGTCGAGGGTGCTCTGCACTCGCCCGGCGGGCACGCCGTGATAGCGCTGCGCTCCTGGCACGAGCCCAGCGACAGCTCCACGATCGTTCCCCGCCTGAGCGACCCGGTGACTTCCTTTCAGCACTCCGCAGTCATCACCGAGCAGGGATGCGCGCACATCTTCGGGCGCAGCCAGCGCGCCCAGGCCCGGCTGCTCATCGAGCACGCCGCCCATCCCGACGCGCGCGAAGAGTTGCATCAGTGCGCAGCCACGCTCGGGCTAGACACCGCGCGGGCCGTCGCGCCACAGAGCTAAGGGTCCGTAGTAACCCCCGCCGGACCACACGTGGGCGCTTCGGATGATCGCCGTCCAAGCCCGGTCTAGGTTTGCCAAGAACCCCCAACAAGGAGACTTCCGATGTTCAACAACGTGCTCGTGGGAGTAGATGGAAGGCCGACAGGTCGTGACGCGATCGCCTTCGCCTCCCGTCTCATCGCCCGCGACGGGAAGCTCACGCTCGCCCACGTGCACAGCGGCCCGATGCGCCCCTCGCACGCCGTCACCCCTGGCCTGCTGCGCGAGGAGCGTGAAGCGTCCGCGAAGCTGCTCGAGCAGGAGCGCGCCTCAAGCGAAGTCAGCGCCGAGCTGGTCAGCATCGTGGGACTGAGCCCAGGCCGGGCGCTTCACCAGCAGGCCGAGGAGCAGCACGCCGACCTGCTGGTCGTAGGCTCCTGCAGCCGCGGCGTCCTCGGCCGCACGATGCTCGGCGACGACACCCGCGGCGCCCTCAACGGCGCCCCCTGCGCGGTCGCGATCGCCTCGCTCGGCTACGCCGAGCACCCCACGCCGCTGGCAAAGATCGGTGTTGGATACGACGGTTCGCCAGAGAGCAAGCTCGCCCTGCGGACCGCGCGCCAGATCGCGCAGGCCACCAGGGCAAGCGTCGATGCCCTCGAAGTCGTATCGCTCCCGACCTACGGATACACGGGCATCCTCCCGCCACTTACAGGCGAGGGCCTCGACGAGATGCTGCAGGAAGCCAGCGCCCGCATGGAGAAGCTGCCCGAGGTACACGGGCACGCCGTCTGCGGCCTCACCGGCGAGGAGCTCGCCACGTTCACCAACACCGTTGACTTGCTCATCGTCGGCTCACGCGGCTACGGCCCGATGAAGCGGATGATGCTCGGCAGCACCTCCGGCTACCTGGAGCGCCACGCCCGCTGCTCCCTGCTCGTACTGCCCCGCGGCCTCGCCGCAGAGGCAACCGATGAGGAGCAGCCTGCAGAGAGCACCCCCGAGCCCGCAGAGACCCACGCCGCAGTCCGGTAGGTCGTATGCCTCTACAGACACATGAACGACCATCCTCGCGACCAGACCGCGAACTCGATACCGTCACCAGCATGAGCGAGGCTGACACCGCATCGCCCGAGAGCGCCCGAGACGGCGAGGACTCCGCCGCGGCGACGATCCGCATCGTGCTCGCCGACGACCACACCGTCGTGCGCAGCGGACTACAGCTACTGCTCGACAACGAGCCTGACTTCGAGGTCGTCGCGCAGGCCAGCGACGTCGACAGCGCCCGCCGCTACGTCCGCGGACACCATCCTCGAGTCCTCGTGCTCGACCTGAACATGGCCGGCGAGCTGAGCATCGAATCAATCCCGCAGATCCGCGAGGAGTCACCCGACACGCAGATCGTCGTGCTCACGATGCAGACCGAGTCAGCGTTCGCCCGCGAAGCTCTCGCCGCCGGAGCACTCGGCTACGTGCTCAAGGACGCCGCCGAGCACGAGCTCGTCGAGGCGGTTCGCAACGCCGCGGCCGGGGAGAGCTACCTGAACCCCCGCCTGGGAGCCAGGATCGCCGCCGAGCCACCGCCAGGGCCTCCCGACGATCTCTCCAAGCGCGAGGTCGAAGTGCTCACGATGATCGCACACGGGCACACCAACACCGAGATCGCCGAGCAGCTCTACCTCTCGGTGCGCACCGTCGAGACCCACCGCTCGCACATCCAGCAGAAGCTCAGGCTCACCACCCGCTCCGAGCTCGTCGGCTACGCGATCGAGCGCGGGCTCGATTAACTCCTGAGCCTACGGCAATCGGCGGCCTCGTTCACCTGTGTCGGGGAAGTTCGGGGAAAGCGTTCGCGTGCCGTGCGCCACGCTGAGGTAGGAAACTCGACTGCATCCGAGCCGTCGCGCAAGACGACATTAGCGTCGAAGCCGTCGCGAAAGACGGCCAGCATCTGCCGGTTCTGAGGCAGCACCTCGGCGATGAAGCGGGTGATGCCGTGCTCCTCGGCGACGCTTGCCAGGCGCTCGATCAAAATCGTCCCAAGCCCCCGATCATGTAGACGATCGGCGACCTCCACAGCGACTTCCGCGCGTGTATCGTCAAGCTGGATGTAGAGGGCATGACCGACGAGCACGCCGGCTTCGTCGTGGGCGAGCAGCCCGTAACGGTCGGGGTCTATGGATGCCGCTAGGCGTGCTGCGCTCGTCACGTCGGCCGCGCCAGTGAAGAACCGCAGGTAGCGCGCTTGGGCACATAGGCGAGCAAGGAACGAGCGCAGCGCCGGCTCGTCCTCTCCGCAGACCGCGCGCACCGTCACATGCGAGCCGTCGCGGAGTCGCACAAGCTCCGGGGCGACTGGCTCCACCGTCGCTGTGATGGGTATGGGATGGGAAGCTCTGCGCACGATGCAACAAGCCTCACGCTCCACCAGCGCGGGGGCATCCGCTGCCAGCCGCCATCGCCCAGCAGGAGGAACTACGGAGCGCACCCGTCCGAACCTAAAGACCCTGCAAAAGAGCGGATGTGCGGGCGAGCCTCCGCCCTCAGATCTACGCAAAGTGGTTGAATGAGCTGGAACCCAGCACACGCGAGACACGCCCATGTAGACGCTGGGAGCATTCAGATCGCAACCGAGACGAGGCAACGCATGGATCGAGCGGCACAGCGGATTCTCGAGGTCGCTCGCAGCGTGCTCACCGAACTCGACCTCGACGTGGTGCTCGACCGCGTCCTGGACGCCGCGCAGGAGCTGACCGAAGCACGCTACGCCGCCCTTGGGGTGCTCAACAAGGACGCCAGCGAGCTGAGTCGGTTCATCACGCGAGGCATCGACAAGGCCACACACACCGCGATCGGAGCGCTTCCGCGCGGACGCGGCGTGCTCGGGGTGCTGATCGAAGAACCGGCGCCCTTGCGTCTGAGCGATGTCGAAGAGCACCCTCGCTCCTACGGCTTCCCACCTGAGCACCCGCCGATGAAAACGTTCCTCGGCGTCCCCATCTTGATCGACGGCGAGCCTTACGGCAACCTCTACCTGACCGAGAAGGCGGCCGGCGCCGAGTTCTCCGAAGCCGACGAGCAAGCAGTCGTCACCCTCGCCGAATACGCGGCCGTCGCGATCGACCATGCACGCCGCTACGCGGGCGCAAGCGAGCGCCGCGACGAGCTGGAGCGCACCGTCGCGACCCTCCAAGCCACGACCGAGATCGCCCGCGCGCTCGGTGGAGAGACCGACCCGGCGGTCGTGCTCAAGCTGGTCGCCAAGCGCGGCCGCGCGCTCGTGTCCGCGCGTGCGCTGCTGATCGAGCTAATCCAAGGCGAAGAGCCTCGTGATCGCCGCCGGCGCCGGAGAGCTACCCGCCGGGGTAATCGGACAGCGCGTCCCGCTCGCCAGCACCGTCGCCGCGCACGCGATGCGCACCCGCCGCACGCAGCGCCTAGAGGAAGAGCTGAACCGTGCCCGCTTCGATGAGCACGGCCTCGGGCAGTTTGGCGTGCAGGCCGAGGGCGGCATCGTCGTGCCGCTGATCTTCCGCGGCACGACTCATGGCGTGCTCCTGGCGCTCGATCGTCTCCGTGACGGGCCGACATTCTCGGCGCAGGACGAGCACTTGCTCGAAGCCTTCGCCACCAGCGCAGCGAGCGCCGTAGCGACCGCCCAGTCAGTGACTTCCGAGCGCCACCGCCAGCGTCTCGCCGCCGCCGAGGGAGAGCGCAGCCGCTGGGCACGAGAGCTTCACGACGAGACATTGCAGAGCCTGAACGCATTGCGCCTCGGACTTGCGGCGGCCGGGCAGACCGAGCAATCCCCTACCGCAAAGCCCGTCTTCATCCAGTCCGTGCAGCAGCTCGAAGACACGATCGCGGACCTCCGCGCGCTGATCACCGATCTGCGCCCAGCGGCGCTCGACGCGCTGGGGACCAAGGCGGCGATCGAGACACTCGCCGACCGCAGCGCCTATGAGGGCCTGGAGATCGACATCAGCATCGAGCTCGCATACGAGCAAGGTGAGCAGTCCACGCGCATGGTCGACGAGCTGGAGACCGCGCTCTACCGGATCACCCAGGAGGCGCTCACCAACGCAACCAAGCACGGCCAAGCCACGCGCGTCGTCGTAGAGATACACGAGGACCCCACGACCGTTCACCTCACTGTCCGCGACAACGGCGACGGCTTCGATCCCGACGCCGAGAGCGACGGCTTCGGTCTACTCGGCATTCGCGAGCGCACCCAGCTTCTCAATGGCGAGATGGAGGTCAACTCCACTCCAGGGAGAGGCACCACCCTGAGCGTTCGCCTGCCCGTGCAACGCCGCGCCGAAGACCCAACACGCACCACGAGGCCAGGACAGTTCTCAGCCGAGGCCGAGCGCAGACAGCGACAGCACGGCTAACTCACTCGGAAACCAAGCACGCCCGGCCCTGGAGCATCATCGAGCAAGCCGCGCACCCCGACAGCCGCGAGCGGAGCGCTACCCTGCTCTCAACGATGAGTGTGACCTTTGACATTGACGGCCGGACGGGCGAGTTCTCCGAGCCGTTGGCCGAACTGATCGCGGAGAACCTGCACAACTTCTCGCTGGGCTCGACGCACCGCTACCACCGCGACGTCGAGATGCAGGTGCGTGCCGGCATCGACCCCGAGTGGACTGAGGGCGCGCAGGCGCTGGCTGAGGTCATGGAGGACGCGCTCGTCGGCCGCTATGAGGGTCCGATCCCGCTCGACCCGCACGGCAAGGCGGCCAAAGCGTTGCTGCGCGCGGTCAGTCTCACCGGGCCGGCGAGCTTCGACGCGACGAGCGAGCACGCGCGACTTGCCAACGCTCTGCGCGACGCCGGCACGCGGTAGCGATGTTCAAGGCCGGCTGATGATCTGATCATGCCGCCGCTTAGTCTACTTCTTGCGGAAAAACCCCAAGGTGTAGAGACGGCCGCGCTGGTTGAGGGCGTGGCCGTTTCTGAATGAGTGGGTTTTGCTCTGAGTGGAGCGCTTCTGAGTGTCTCACCGGGCTCGGACGGCGAGGGTGTCGGTGTTGTGGGCGAGGATGCCCCACTCGGTCCAGATCCGCTGACTGTCGTGGCCCTTCAGGCGGCTGCGGCCCATCCCGTAGCGGCGCTTGAGGTGGCTGATGTGGCCCTCCGCGCCGGTTCGGTAGCGCTGGGGCCGCTGGTTGGTGCGTCTGGAGCCGGGTTCCTGGTGGCCAGAGATGAATACTCGTTCGGGCGCGAGTTCTGCGAGCGCTTCGCTGGTCGGTCCAAGCTGAAACCCGCCGTCGAGGGCGACCTCGCGCGGGGAGAGATCCCCAGTCGTTTGAGTTCGGCGGCCGGCGTTCAGCTTGTGCTTCGCGCCACGACCGCGCGCTCGGCGCCTGGCGACCGCCGCGAGCTGGCGTGCTTCCTTGACCGAGCGTTCTAGTAACTCCCCCGTCTGCGCGGTCAGCTTCAGCACCTGCGCCTTCGCTTCCCCGAACGAGCCCGGATTGTGCGAGTGATCCCCCGCAGCCCGCGGCCCACCGCCCGCGAGCGATCCCGCACCCGCCGCTTGCTCTCGCCGATCCGATCCGCCAGCTTGCGAGCTTCCCGCGCCAGCGCCCTGACGCCATGGCGACGCCAACCCCGAGTCGGTCGGATACTTCACATCCGCCTCGACCACGGTCGAGTCGACCCGTACCGCCCGCGGCCAGAACCGCCGCTCCCGCGCCGCCCTCACGACCAACATCCGCGTCAAGTTCAACACCGTCTCCGGCCCCAGTCGCCGCGTGAGCTTTCTGACGGTCGACTCGTCCGGGACCCGCTCGCACAGCGAGATCCGGCAGAACCGCCGCAGCGCGATCGAGTCCGACACCTCCCCAACCAACATCCAATATCCCCACCGGTAGCGCGCCTTGAGCACCATCAACCTCACGAACGTCTCCATCGGAATAGTCGGGCGCCCCTCCTCCAGCACACGCCGCCCCGTCTCCAGCAACTCACGCCGAAACCGCTCCAGGATCGGACCCATCAGCGCCTGATCCCCGAGCACCCGATCCAGCGCCGCGAGATCCCCGGGCAACTCCCTTGACCTCCACCGGCAAAGCCTCCCCCCACAACGACTCCACCCAGTCGGCAAACAGCGTCAACATACACACCCCATTCAGCCAGAAACCCACTCATTTACAAGGATTTTGGCTGCCAGACCAGACAGAAAAACCCCAAACATCCTTGGGGTTTTCCGCAGGAAGTAGACTAGTGCTGGGAGTGGGTCGCCGCGGGTGTGGGTGGCGAGTAGTTCGCGCATGTAGGTGAACAACGATCGGCTTTGCAGGCGGCAGGTGACGGAGGCGGACAGGGCGCGCTCGATGAACCGCTCGCCTTCGTCGGATTGGGTGCCGTGGGAGAGTTTGCGGTAGATGACCGGGCCTCGGAGCGCGCGCTCCGCTGCATTATTTGTCGGCTGGACGCCCTCGACGGTGACGAATGTGAAGAGTGCGGGTGAGATCTTGATCAGGTTCTTGGCGAATCGGCGGTGAAAGCGCGTGTAGGTGCTCTTGCGCGGCGCATGCTCGTGCAGCTCGTGCAGCTCGGCCTGGACAGGCGCTATCTCGCGCGCGGAGGCGCTCACGACCTTGGTGCTCGCCAAAGGCGTGCCAGGTCCGAAACAGCCGTTTGGTCAGGGCGAGGCCGGCCTCTCCGAACTGCTTCTGCTCGGCCAGGGCTCCTTGAGCGTGGAACGCGATGTCTCGCTTGAGATGCTCCCAGCACGCCTGGCGTGACTCGGGGTCGATGTGCTCGTAGGCCCACCAGCGATCCGAGCCCACGATCCCGTTGAAGTCCTTGCCGAGCAGCTCCTTGAGGCGATCGCGATGACGATCCCCGGCGATCCGGAAGATAGCCGCTTCGGGCGTGGTCGCGGTCCACAGCGCGCGGCCCTCGTGCGCAGTGAACCAGCCGGTCTCGTCGACGTTGATCGCCGGCGATGAGAGCACACACTGGACCAGTAGCTCGTGTGGTCCCCGCAACGCTGTGGCCGCGCGCTGACAGATCGCATCGACCGCCCCGACCGAGAGGGGAAGGCCGAACAGGTCCCGTGCAAGCTCGGACATGTCGCGACGCGAAACCCGGTTACGCGCAGTCATCGTCACGACCGCGGCCTGCAAGTCGGTGCCGAACGGCGAGTCACCTACTCCCGGCGCGAGCTTGACCGTCGTGCGCTTGCCACAACACCGCCAGCGAAGGCGGTGCGTGCGATGCTCGCAGTCGATCACCGCGATCGGGGCAACTCGGCCACCTGGTGGCGCCCGAAGCGTCCTGAGGACTCGCGCTCCTCTCCTGAGAACTCGCGCCACAGCCCTCGCAGGCGGCGGGGTAGTGCTCGACGATCTCATCAAGCTGATCCTCGGGGAGCAGCTTGCGAGCGGACCCCCTTGTGCCCAGGCTGGGCACCCGCCTTACGCTTCTCGCCCTCCCGCTTGGCCCACTGCTTGGCCTTCTCGCGCGCAGCCGCGCGACGCTCTGCGCGTGAGGTCGGTGGATCCCTGCGAGGGCGGACACGAAGAATTGCGCGAGTCCTTGCGCAATTCCTCCTCAAGCCGCGCCACGCGCTCTGTCAGCCGGACGATCTCGCACTCATAACGTGCCGTCAGCTCAAGCAGAAACTCGACGCACGCCCCCCGCCCCGCGTCATAGACCGCTTCCGCCTCGGAGCGCTCCACACCCCCAAGATCCGCCCTCCCCGCCCACGATCCTTGCAACAAGCCCCACAGATGAACGCTTACCAGAAACCGTAAGCGTTCAGTGGGTCTGCTGAGGTGAGCAGGGGGGTGGGTTCGCCGCGTGCGTGGGCGGCGATGGCGTCGCTGAGGTAGGCGAACAGAGAGCGGCGCTGTAGCCGGCTGGTGGTATGCGCCGAGGGCAGCCGGGCCGTGCGGAGTTCGCCACCCTCGGACTGGCTGCCGAGGCAGAGCTTGCGGTAGATGACGGCGCTGCGTAGCGCGCGCTCGGCGTGGTTGTTGGTCGGCTCGACCCCGGCGTGTGAGGCGAAGGTCCACAGGGCGGGCCAGGTCTTCAGGAGGTTGCGCGCCATCCCGCGGCAGCGCTTGTTGCGCGCGCGCGCGCTTGGCGGTGTAGGAGCGGATGATCGGCTTGTACTGTCGCTGCAGGGAGCCGATCGTGCGTTTGAACTCGCGGCGGTCGCCGGTGTGCTGGAAAACCTCCCAGGCCCAGAACACGCGCTCGCACAACGCGAGGCCGTGCTCGCCGAACTCCTTCTCGGCGGCGAGCCCTTCGGCGTGCGCCTTGAAGTCGCGGCGTAGATGCGCCCAGCAGAGCTGACGACGGCGCAGCGGCAGGTGCGCATAGGCCCACCAGCGGTCCGAGGTCACGATCGCGCTCGTGTCGGCCAACAGCTTCTTGGCGTGGTCCTCGTGCCGGTCACGCTCGACCGAGAAGTGGGCGTGGTCTTGGTCGAAGATGCCCCACAGCGTGCGTCGGGCACCGGCGGTGCGCCAGCCAGTCTCGTCCATGTTCAGCACCCGCGATGAGCGCAGTTGGTGCCTGCGGGTGGGTGTTCGCGAACTTGATCCCCGATTCGTCCGAGTGGCCAGGGGTCGATATGCGTTGGTGGAGCCACGGCTTTGAGGTGTCCCGCTGCTGCTACGTCGGACGCCGGGCGCTTTACAGATGGCTGATTGTGAGCTGGGGTCGCAGCTCTTGGAGCGCCTCGACGATCACATCTCGGTGGCACTCGGTGTGGTCGCGCTCGAAGCAGAGGAGGCATGCTGGATCGTCGCCGAGGCTGTCGGCGAGTTCGACGAGCGCTGATCGCGATCCGTTGTTCAGATGCTTGCGGTAGACCGCCGCGCCGCCCTCGACATCGCCCGCCCAATAGCGCTCGCGGTTTGGCTTCGGGTTGCCTAGCGCCTTGACGTGGACATACTCGATGCCGGCTTCGCGCAGGGCGTCACTCAGCGCCGTCTTCGAGAACCCGCGCCGTCGCGACAGAGGCAGCTCGCGGACGTCGATGAGGCGGTCGATGCCGGCGTCGAGCAGCTCGGCGACTAGCTCGTCGAGCGAGCGCCCCTCGTACCCGACCGTAAAGAGTTTCGGCGTCACGGCTGACATATTCGACATCAGAAGAGAGACGCCTCCTGGGGGCGTGCTGCTCGCTTCGGGTGCACGAGTTCCGAGGATCAGGAACGAGCCTGGGTGCCTCAGCATACTCCCGGTGATGAAGCGCGTGTCGTAGTGGTCGCTGCAGTACTGCTCGAAGAACTTCTGGCGGATCTTCGCATGGATCGTTGCCTCGTCGTCGCCCTTCTCGCCGAGGCTCCGGTACAGCGCTCCCAACTCCCAGTCGATGAGGGACTGTACGTGGCCCGGACATGCCGGGTCTGAGCAGCGGTACGCGAACTTCGCCTTCACGGGCAGCGGTTCGAGGGCCGCCCGGGTATCGTCGCCAACGCGATTCCCGAACAGCGAGGCTTGGTTGAGTAGAGCGCGCTGCGCCTCCGCAAACCCCTCCTCGGCGGCGGTGACCTTCAGATCGGTGACATCGAGCGGCCGGAAGACGCCTAGCGACTTGCGCTCCGTCTTCTGACGGCGTTGGATCTCGCACATCGACTGATCCTCGACGGCGTCAAAGAACGGGAGCCGGCGTTGCCACGTCCCGTTGTCGGTACCGATGAACTCGCCGACGATGATCGAATCGAGGACCGGCGTAAAGCTTTCCGGGCGTGAGTCCTTGGTGCTCTTGCTCGCCTTGAGCTCGATCGCTTCGTACTTCTTGAAGCGTTGCGCATAGACGAGCCCGCGGTAGTCCAGCGGGAACAGTCGGATCCAACGGTATGGCGTTTCCATCGAGATCCCCGCGACGCACACGGCCTCGGTCTGGGAGACGGGATCGATGACGGGATACGCCTTGACGACCGGGAGAACCTTCAAGTTCATGACCACCAATCCTGACAGCCAGATCGGATGCGAACATACGCTCGGGTCCGATTGCAGGACGCCCCCGCAGGGGCGGCGCGAGCGGTTCCGTGGCTGCCACGCCGGACGCTTCGTCGTGGCTACCGAGCCCGCGCCTGCGTGGCGTGGAACTCATGGAGAAGCGCGTCGCGACGGCCGCGCCTGCGCTCTGCCTTCTTCAGCGACGGCAGCTTCTGCGGCTTGCAGAGCAGACAGCCGGCGCGGTGCTGCTTGGGGCGCCTTCGCTTGTGGTGGGCCATGGCCTCAAGCTATCAGCAGACACCGCCGCAAGCACGGCCGCGCGTGGTTCGAATAGCGACATTCAGCCCTCCGAAAATGCGCCAAAATGGACGCCGATCAAAGCCTCAAGCCCAGGTCGAAGCTTTGGTTCGGCTGTTGCTTGAACCTGTGGGCCGCAAGCAGCGGCGCAAGCTGCTCGGGCTTCTCGCATAACGGTTTGAGCCCGGCTACCTGGACCCGGGCGGGCTAAGACTAAACCGTCAAGCCCGGGTCGAGGCTTTGCGCCGAGCCCTGGTGGATAGCCGCTGACGATGCGCCGGTTCGAGCCTCGATGGGCGAGGAGTCCTCCTCATTGCTTCCTGATCCTTAGAATGCAGTCTCTATGAACTGAGACCACTCATCGCCAGCCAGTCGATAGTCTTCGTCCGGAGCCATTGGATCGTCCTGTCGTAGTTGGCGAGCTTGATCATAGAGCTTGACGACCTCTATGGCTAAGGCGGGTTCACGCTCAAGGATGAACTTGATGTTGAATCCAACAGCATCGAGGTTGGCACCATGCTGTGAACTGGTGATTGAGGTGGGCATATCCTCGCGTATGGCTATCTTGGTCACTTTACCGTATTGCATAACAATACTCCTTCCGTGATATTTACTACTCCCAAATATTAACTCCCGCTTTCGGGGAGTGCAAGGGGGTGGTAAATCAACGGTCGTCTGTCTCCACGACAGGCCCGCGGCCAAACAAACCACTTCGCTTCAACCAGCCCGCCTCTTTCAGGCGCTCCTCTATGCGTTTCTGCTGTTCATCGTCGCTGCTGCTATCCCTCAGCGCATCAGTGATGCTTGAACGCGCCTTACCGCGTCTGCCAGCGACTAAGCCAAAGTGACTGACCGCGATATCTAGATCGGCTCCAGCTCGCCGGACAAGGGGCAGGTAGACGTTGTCCACGAGGCGGTCTTGGGTGGCTTGTCGAGTTGGTTTGTACTCTCCCCACAGAACCAGCGCAAGTTCTCGTTGAGACGGAGTGTCGCTCTGCGTCGCGATTCGCTCTATTTCGGCTGCAACTTGCCCTTGATCCGCCTCTGAAAAGTGAATCGCTCGCAAGAAAGAAGAACCGGGTGATCGCTCCGGGTCATTCAAAGCTGGCTTCGCAAGCACGAACTTATCGCCTGCTGAAAGTGTACTAGCTCGCGCCTGTAGAACCTCGGTGATCGCCTGTGGCAATGGCCCGCTTGCAAGGTTCACCAAAGCAGTCCATATATCTTGTGGCGAAGGTTCAAATACGGCCAGCCATCTCGCAAGCGCTGGGTCAAATGCCTCCCCATCCCGGACCCGAATCTCGGCAAACTCGTTGGGGCTCAGTGGTGCTTGGATTTCGGCATCGTAGCGATGTCGCCCGGCCGACACAAACACCTGGGCCGCAACCTTCTGAGCCTCAGTCCACCACTCTGTCGGCGCGATCTTGTCTGCGAGCTGTTGAAGTACGTCGCTTGATGCGATTGATGTAGCGTCGATCACACGTCGATAAAGTGCCTCGGGCACCTGCTGCGTTTCTGAGTCGGCAGGTCTAGAAGCCTCGAGAGTTGCTATGCAGCAGTTGAGATCAAGGTCCGCAAGTACCTGTTTGTCGAGCATACCGGCGGTCACAAATCGATCCGCAGTTGTGAGCTTATCTTTCTGTGCTTCGCTGTCAGCATCCGTTGTAAAGGCTCCCACGAGCTTCCCGGCTATTGCCTCGCGCAAGGCGTCACGATCCACAGCGGCTCCCTTTGTGGTGAGCTTCTCTAGAACATTCAGTCCGGCGTCAAGCTGCTCCTTGCTGTCCTTCGCCTCTCCCTCACGCACCGCACGGTTCCAAAGAGTGGTGGCCGCGCGGCCAAGACGCGGCCCAGTATCTGGTAGATCGGGCAAGGCTGCTGGATCGATTCGACCGATGATGTTGGGCCACCCTTTTGTCTCGTATTTGGGCGCAATATCCATTAGCGCACCAACGAGCCCCTGGTCAGATATTGGCTCAAGATCGGCAAGATAATGAAATGCCGCCTGCTGAAGAGGTACTTGCCCTGAGCTAACTGCGATGGTTATCGCAGTTATCATCGCCTGCGTTTGGTTATTATCACGTAGGCCGCGCGTCACGACGTCAAGACGGGTGGCTATGTTTTTGACTACAGAATCGTCCTCGCTGCCCTCGTCGGAGGACTCCGCAGCCCACGCCTCACGCAGTGGTTCTAGGGTATTTCGCAAGACCCTACTCGCCTGCTCGTCGGGAATAGCCTGTAGAGCGTCAATGAGAATGTCATCGGTCGCACTGGTGAGAAGGGTAGCCGCGGCACGACCGAGTGCATTATCGAAGCCATCTGGAACATTAGCCGCCCGGCAAATGGCCGCAGCGGCAACATCCCGTCGTCCGAGTGCAGTCTGGTTGCTAAGCACCTCGTCGCGAAGTCGATCACCGATCTCACTGCCACTATCAAGGCCAAGGATCAGGGCACCTGACAGATCCTCTGGACGCAGCTCAATCTGCCGCTGGTGTCCCGCTACGGCATTGGCGACCTCTCCAGCCACGTCGGCCAGTCGAAGGCTCGTGTGGCTAATAGTGCTGAGGAGAGTACTGACGACATTTTGTCCCTCCACCCCAACGGGGGCCTCTCGGACGAGCCCTGCAAGCAACTTTATGGCTGATCTACGTCCGGCTTCATCAAGTGGGTTAACGAGATCAAGGACCAGTTTGTGATCGCCGTCTACAGCGGCACGCTCAAGGTCATCGGCAACCTCAGGAGCCAGTCCTACAAGTGCTCCTGCGCTCTCCAGATAGATTAGGTCGCTAGCTGGCCCAGGAATATGTGCGACCTTCCGGAGGTATCGCACGAGCTGCTGCGCGTGCTCGGTCGCAACGGCCGTCATATCTGAATCATGAGATGCGTCAATGGGCAAGTCATCCAGCTCGTCATTGGTAGCCTCGGCTTCGCTCGCATCGTCTTTCTCATCAGCTCCGAGTTCAGTCGTTACTGTGGTGGCAGGCGTGCTGCGTGTGCTCGCCCCATCCTCCGCGAGGTACTCCGCGACCGGCAGCAAGCCGTGCGCGTACGCATCTGCGCTCGCAACCACCTCTGGACGCACCGTCACATCGATTGGCTCGCCGTCGGCTATAGCTCGAACAAGCGATGGCAATCGCGTATCCATTGTCAGGTCTTCGGCAAAGAGCGGAAACTCACAGCGTAGGCAAACAAGCTTCGCAACCTCGCTTGCCCGTGCCGGAAGGTGGCTGTCAAGGACTCCCTCGCTGGCTCGCCGCTCAGCTAGTCGGTAGTTCAGCGCAAAGCTGTTTAGAAGCACCTTAACGCGCCTCGGACTTGTTACGTGAGTTGGAATCAATACCGACACTACCTCCGGGAGGTTCTCAACGCGCTGCCAGACGCCACTCCGGCCCTGGACAAGCTCTAGCGCAAACTCGGTGAGACGCCTCGACTTGAGAGGCGGTAGCTGGTACTGATACTGAAAAATCTTGTCGAGATAAGAGCTGCCGGCGCTGTAGTATGGGTTGGTCGGATCGACGGGCGTCTCCTGCCTCGCCCTTTTCCGAAGTGCTCGCTCAAGCACCTGGTGGTCAGCGGCAACAACAAACACGCAACCCTCGACCTCCAAGAATGTCTTGATTGTTTCGAGCGTTGATGCAACCTCTGCTGCCGAGCAGCGGTCAAGCTCATCTACGAACACCACGATGCGCTCCACATGATGGCCATCAATGGTCTTAGACACGAGTCGGCGAAACAAACGCTCAAACTCCTCATCACCTGATGGGGCACTTCGCACAGACTTTACGGTTAGGCCATCACCCGCCATCTTGACAAAGATAGTAACGAAGGCAGCGAGCGGGAGCGCAGGAAGCAAGAAGTCCTTTACCACGTGAGACCAGTTGTCTTTGAGTCCTCCACTCGATAGGAGAGCGGCGATAAATGCCAGCAAAAGCAAAAGCAGCACAGTTCCTACCAGCGTTACCAAGAAGGCGGCACCAAGTGCCAGTAGATCCTTGCTCGGGAACTTAACCCTTCGGTCCTCAACAGCCCTGTAGAGATCCTTGGAGAACTCGTCGTCCCGATGTCCTAGACCCTTTGCAACCTGGGAGATGAAGTGACGGCGCAGCGGTGCCTGACCAAACTTAGAGGCATCGAACTTAACGAAGCGGATATTCGAATTCACCTCAAGCCCGGCCGCGAGGAGGTTGCCCATGCCTGACTTGCCCGATCCCCACGGAGCGAACAATGCGACGTTAGCCGGGGTCGGGACAGTACGGACGAGCGCGACGAGTTCGGCGACTAGATCGGCATGGCGGAAGCGATCATCCGATGCAGAGGCTAGGGCGCGGCTATCGATGAGTTCCCCGGCTAGCAAGTCGTCCGCGGGAGCGCCAGACGTGGCCTTGCTGGGCGTCATGGATCGCTCCGGCTTAGGCGTCGAGGTGGAGGTCTGCGTTGTCGGGGTCGAGCTGGCAAGGCGAGAGATAGTACGCCAAGCGGGCGATGACGCGAGGTCTCGTAGTCGGAAGTCCCGGATGCGCGCAGTGAGTCGACGGTTGCCTGGGGACGCTGTTCTCGTTGCTTTCGGCTGCCATCATGGTACCCCTTAGATAGTAGCTTTAGCTTATGCTCGGGATTCACCCCAGGCAAGCATAAGAGGCATCTCGTTGGCCTTTACTCCCGTGCGTCACGTCGCACAAGCGGCATTCGACGCCTCATCAATTGAACTCTAGACCGACCCGGCAGTTCGATGTAAAACAGTTGGTCATCTGCAGGCCGCCCAGTTGTGTTGAGCGAGGCCCAAACTCAAGAGGGGTTCCTCCCACCTTCATCTGTATCTCTACTGCGGTGATAGGATAACTGATACCCCAACGCTCAGCACCGACTCCAGGGTAGCGGGCGTTAACATCCGATATATCACCCAACGGGAAAAACTCTATGCCGAGTCTGTCGTCGTTACTGTATCGGACTTTTAGTTTACGCCCCGACGGCGGGCATTCCATGTCCGCCGGAGTGCCTAGTACCATCCAGTAGTTATCCTGCATCATCGCGCGCGGCTCTTTTGTAGTTGACAACATGGCGAGATTGACCAAGAGATAACCTTCAGAATCACGGTTGAGCCAAACTACCGGCTGACCTTGAAATTGAACCGCAACCGGCGTCTCATGATAGAAGTTACCTCCGACCACGACCAAAAGCTCGCGACGCATCCACTCGAACTTACCGGCAAGATCACGGTGTACGTGGTTCTTGAGCGCTCGTAGCTGCTCAACGGTGTAAGCACCTGTGTCAGCCTTGGCATGATGTTCAGCACACAAGGCGATCATGCCTTGTGGGTTGTGATGCTGGCGCAGCGACCATGGTGGATCGAAATGGTGCCAATAGAGGTACGGACTGTCGCATCCTTCAACCGGGCAACCAAAACCAACCTCACGACGGAGCTGCTGTCTGACCTCCAGCGGCGGGGTTCTATTCATCAGTCAATGATAGCACTGGGAACCCGTGAACGGATATTACCTGATAGCTGCCAGCATGCCCAATGGCGCGTTGCTTGTCGCACAATCGGCGTTGTCCGGCGGGCAGTGTGGCGTTGTACCACGTTCGTCGTTATAGCGGGGAGCTGACCTTACCTAGAGTCCTGACGGCACGTCCCGAAGACCGAGCGGCTTCTGTAGTTCTCTCCACAGCGAGACGAAGTAAGGCCAAGCTCCGGCCTCCTCATCATCCGGATCCTCGTCGGAGCTTTTTACCCTGATAATCATCAGAACATAGTCCGGATCAGTGCAGTTAATCAGCTTCACGAGTCGTGAGCCATAACAGATTCGGATGGCCTCGCGCTCTAGATAGCCTTTCGCAAATAGGTATCCAATCCGCTCGATCGCTGCCATGTAGCGTCTCAGTTCAACTCCGTCCGTCGGCTTCCTCTTTTTGTTGATCTCGCGCCGAACGCGCTCAAACGGGGTGAGCGACTGATCGATGGCCAAAAGGAACTGGCCCCTGGCAAGGCCCTGCGTACGGAGGAGCTGGTTGTAAGCAATGCCCGCTCCCACCACTGCGAGGGCGATCGCGACAATGCCGATAATATCTCCCGTATTCATACATCGAGAGTACCACGTCGCACAACCGGTAGTGCGGCATCGGCACAGGGCCTCGCAGCGGTCGAGCCTCAAGGTTCAGCACCGTCTCCGACCCGTGTACGGTGATCGGCTACCATTCAGCGACCCTACCCCAACTGTCCAGATGTTATGATTTTGTGAAGTGGCTTGACTCATGTCTAAAGCTTTGCCAGCCTTGTGAGGCTCGCGACAATCGCTCGCCTCCTCCCACGAACGAATCGCGGCTCATGTTCACAACGGCCGTCACAAGGAGGTACAATGAGCATCCTCGATGACCTATTTAAAACCGCTGATACGGTCGGGTCAAAGACGACCCCGAAAGGCGGGGAGGGCAAGCGCTGGGACGGTGGCCACGAGTCGACCTACAAGCACGAGGACGGCACGATAAACCACCACAGCACGAACCATAGGACCGGCGAGACAACAGGCTGGGACCACAACCCGCAGACTGGAGAGAGTAGGAAGTACTCTCGCTAGTGTCGCGTTTGGTTGATTCGTTGGCAGTAGCGGCTGATCGCGTCGAGGATCTGGTCGGCGGTCTTGGTCCAGACGTAGGGGCGCGGGTTTTCGTTCCAGGTCTCGATCCATCGGCGGATGTCGGTGTTTAGCGCGTGGACGGATCGGTGTGCTCCGCGGCGCAGGAGCTTGGTTGTGAGCTCGCCGAACCACCGCTCGACGAGGTTGATCCAGGAGCTGCTGGTCGGGGTGAAGTGCAGGTGAAACCGTGGGTGCTGAGTCAGCCAGCGTCGGACCTTCGGGGTCTTGTGGCTGGAGGCATTGTCGAGCACGAGGTGCACGTCGAGATGGGCAGGCACGTTCTGGTCGATCGCCTTGAGGAACTTCAGGAACTCGATCGCGCGGTGGCGTTGGTGAAGCGAGCCGATTACTTCTCCGCTCTTGAGGTTCAGCGCCGCGTAGAGGCTGGAGGTGCCGTGCCGCTCGTAATCGTGCGTTGCGCGCTCTGGCGTGCCTGGGAGCATCGGCAACGTCGGCGCGGTGCGATCGAGAGCTTGGATTTGGCTCTTCTCGTCCACGCAGAGCACGACGGCGCGCTCGGGCGGGTTCAGGTACAGGCCACAGATGTCGTGGACCTTCTCGATGAACATCGGGTCCTTGGAGAGCTTCCAGGTCTCCTGGCGGTGCGGCGCAAGCCCGAACGCATGCCAGATCCGCATCACCGCATCAGGGGTCATCCCCATCTCCCGGGCCATCGAGCGGGTAGACCAGTGCGTCGCGTTCTTCGGCGCGCTCTCCAGCGTCTTGGTCACAACGGCCTTGACCTGCTCATCTGTAATCGTCCGCGGTTTCCCCGGCCGCGGCTCGTCCGCAAGGCCCTCAAACCGACGCTGCGCGAACCGGTTACGCCACTTCGTCACCGTCGGCCGCGAGACCCCCAGCGCTTCGGCGATCTCCCCGTTGGACCACAAGCCCTCCGAGGCCATCAGCACAATACGTGCCCTCAACGCCAGCGCCTGAGCGCTCTTACGCCGCCGCGTCCAGCCCTCCAACACAGCGCGCTCTTCATCGGTCAACTCGATTGCAACTGCAGAAGGAATAGGCATGACCACCACCTACCCTAACTACAAACAAATTAAACCAGCGCGACACTAGAGCGATTACAGCAGAGGAACCGGGAGCGAAACGCATCGGTTCCTTTGCTTAATCCTTGATGTCCTGCATTTCTATTTTCGTGATTGGAAGACCCTCCGCCACAAAGAAGGTACGAAGAAGCGTCTTCCACTCGGGACTCAGCGGAAAGATGATCTGCCCTTCAAAGTCAGAGCTTGTCCCATCGGCCTGTACAGCCTCCCTGTCTTCTGGGCTACTATCGCCGAATTCATCAATCTCAAAGCCATGCGAGCCCATGTAGCGTTTAAGTCGGTGAACGACTGCGAACCACTCGTCACTTGGCAGTGATTGAGCAAGCTGTACATGGTAATACGGAGTATGGAGCGCCATAGCTCCAATATGCCTTTACAAAGTACCGTTGGCAAGAGAACACGCCATCCGCATCGTACGCTGCCGTTTCCTCGCGGCGTGAGCCTGAGTTAGAAGGGATGGCGAACCCACGTAATCCGGTCGGTAGTTGATCTTCGCACAAGTGCCGTTGGGCGGCTGAGACCAGGCGGTAGACGACTACCGATCAGGCTCATCGGCTTCGATTGCGTAGGCCAGCAGCGCCGTGGTGGTGTCGAGTGCTACGGCGAGCCTTGCGAGCGTGGTCCAGGTGGGGTCGCGCAGTCCGTCCTCGATCCGGGCCAGTTGCTCGGCACTGACGTCGATTGTGGCGGCAAGCTCATCGACGGTGAGGCCCTTGGCGGAGCGCAACCGCCCGATGGCGTGTCCGACCTGCTCGCAGTCGGGGGGCGAGCTTTGGTTTTCGATGCGGTGGGGTCTGGCTTTGGCGACGGGTGGCTTGCCCCCCAGGCCAAAGTAAGTGGCGAGCACCTGACGCACCCGCTCGACGCCGATGCCGACCTGCTCGCCGGTTTCTTTGAGCGAACGACCCTCAACCACGCGCAGACGGAAAACCTCAAGGTTGCGCTCGTTCACCGACCGCTCGGCCCCCTTGGGGTGCGGTTTCAGCCTCATGTCGTGCCGGCGGAGCGCGCGGAGGATGTCGTAGAGCGCCTCCGGGGTGATCTCGGAGTGCCAGATCAGCTCCCGGCAGGTGTGTTCCAGGAGCCGGTAGGTGGTGTTGATGCCGCCGCGGCGCAGGCAGGCCAGCGTGGCGGGCTCGAGGCCCATTTCTGAGAGACGCATGGTGGCCTCTCAGATGCCGATGAGGCCGAGGGAGTCCAGGCAGCGTGCGCAGCGTGAGGCGCCGACGTAGTCGTCCAGGCGCCAGAGCGCACCGGCGGCCTCCAGTGCGGCGCACGCCTCGGCGATGATCTCGGGTTCTATGTCTGAGATGGCGCGTTGGAGCTGCTTGGGTGTCCAGCGCTCGGTGTGGTCGTTGCGGAGTAGTTGCAGCATTACGGCGCGCTGCTCGAAGCGGGTGTCGCTCGTGGGCGTATGATGGGCTGGCATGGGAGATGAGACCTCCTGTGTACGGCCCCGGTCGTCGCAAGCGGCCGGGGTCACTTTTTCACCTTTTCACTAGCATGGTCTACCAGCCCGTCAGGACGCCAAGAATCCCCCTGGGTTTTGCCGGACTTTCCGGTAAAATACCGGCTCCTCGGCCGGTGAGTGTGTCTCTATAAGGGCGGCGCCATTAACCTGTGATTGCGGGTAAGACTACCGCGCCCGCTGTGATTAGCCCGCCCCACAGTTTGCCATATCAAGGTATTACCCGGTTTGCTTTGGGGGCGGCCCAGGCCCCGGCCCCTCCGGGGGGTCTGGGCCGCTCTTCTGTCCCTCGAATTGGAGGCGGGTATATATGGCAATCGTGTTGGATCGGGTGCAGCGTGACGCGGTGTACGGGTTCGTAGTGAGTGACTTGGCCGAGGCCGGGGATCTGGCGTTGGTGCTGACAGCCGATGAAATCAAGCGCGCCGAATGGCTGCGCCGCAACTTCGAGCAGGCGGCGCGGCTGTTGGATCAGATCGGGTGGGAGAAGGTGGGCTCCCGCGAGCGCTATGAGGTGGAGCTGGGCGACGCCGATGTGTTGGCGCTGTTCGGTCGGCTGCATGAACGGGCGAGCCGCCTGATCGATGACGCGGTCAGCGAGTTCGCCCGCGCCATGCTGAGCGATGCCTTCTGTGTGGCCGAGGTCGCCAGCCGGACGCTCAGTGGCGTGGGCGAGCCACCGATGCGGCTCCCCCGGCTGTGGCTGATTGAGGGCGGGCAGTCAGAGTCCTAGCCGGATCGCGCCGGGGTGGAGGCTGCCGGCGTCCATGCAGACAAAGCGCTACAGTCCTGTGGCTTATGACCTCCAGTAGCGCCCGGTCCACTGGGCTGCTGATTCAACGATAAGGAGCGGCGAATGCGATACGCGCTGGCTGTTGGCCTGGTGGCGCTGGCAGCGATCACGAGCACGACGGCGAGCGCCCACGCGGCGGCGCCGGGGTCCAGCTGCGCGCACCCGGCGATTTCCACGTTCCGGCCCGGCGACTACAACAACGAGCACCCCGGCCCGACGCACACCTCTATCGAGATCGAGAGCTACCGGCCGTGGTGGGTGGAGTGGTCGGTCCCCACCGGCTATGTCATCTGCCACGCCCGCATCGAGCTACGCGACGGCTCATGGGTGGGGCCGACGCAACTGCAACCCTACGCCACGCCGACTCCGACCGGCGGGGAATACCGTGAAGGCCACCACGCCCGCTCACCGTTACGTCTGGTCGTGGTCGCGGCTGCCCGCTCGCCGGTCAAGGCTGGGTCGAGCTGCAACTATCCGCTGTCCAGTGCGCTGACACTCGGCGGGCCTGCCGGTGACACCAAGGCTTTCAGCCTCAACATCTTGGAGCCGGGATACCACGGCAACGGCTCGGGGCTTGAAACAACCTTCAAGCTCCAACTGGAAGTGACCATTCACAACCCGCGCATCGTGATCTGTGCGGCCAGGCTCTCCGTCATACCGAGAAATGCCTCCGGCTTTTTTGCATACAATCAGTACAAAGAGTATACGGTTGCAATACCACCAAGCGGCGGGCTGTCACCGACCATCATCGGGCCGGTCAACTCAAACGATGGGACCACTGCTGTAACGTACGCGCGGTATGGGTAGGCGCATTGGAGCGATAGAAAGAGAAACCCCCGGCGCTCTGTTGAGCGCCGGGGGTTGTGATGGCCTCAGCGAATGAGGCGATTAGAAGATGCGTGGATCGCACTCGGGTGAGACGACCAGTAGCTCTCCATTCAGACTGAACCTCCGCTGTCTCGATGGCTGCTTACGCACCATCTGCACACGGGCGGTTGCGGGGCACTCGGGAGTGTCGTTGGCCTGGCTGATGTAGGCGTGCATCCTGATCGGCTCTCCGTCGGGGTTGAGCGAACTCTGACCGAGCCATCCGCGGATATACCACTCCGGCAGATCGTCGTAGTTATGCACTCCTCCGAGCTGCACCCAGACGATCTGGATCGATTCGACTTCCATCGGGAGGTCTACGCTCGACCTGTTGCTCCAGTCTTTCCCGTACCTATAACTGAAGGGTACGGCTCCTGGCTCCGACAGCGTACCCTCAAAGAGGGCGTCGCTGATCATTCTCTGGCTGAACCCACCCTGCACCGCGTAAAGCGGGATCTGTGGGTCGAATCCCAGGGCGATCAGGCGCTGCGAGAGATCCATATCGCATCGCAGAAACTCCTCAGTTACAACCCGTACCTGCTCCTTGTCTGACATAAGCGACCTCCTTTTTCGTGGGAGCCGCCTATCGGCCTCCGGAGCACAGCCACCTGTAAGGGAGCTAGGCACCGGAGGCCATCAGATGAAGCAATGTGTACTAATGTAACATATTTATTATAAAAAGTCAATATACAACTAGCGTTTACTATCTTTTGGCAAGCTGTTTTATGACTCCCTCCCGGCCGTCGACGTAGAACAGGGCGTGCAGCAGAGCGGCCTCGGCGTGATTGGACGCCAGAAGGAAGTCGGGGTGCTCTCCGGTAAGCAGAGAACAGGTCAGCTTCTCGCGTATCGTATTGGGGAGCTGGGCCACGATCCGACTCGTTGTCTCGCGTCGATCAGGCGCAAACTGCATTCGTTCTTCAAGGTCGGCGATCTCAAGATCGCATAGTCCGACGAAGCAGAAGAGCGGCTGCCATCGCTGAAGGTCAAGGATCAAGGCGGTCGGTATGAACTCGATATGATCGGCTCCCACACCTAGCTCCTCTTTGCACCCGCGAACCGCTCCTTGTTCGGGTGAGAACCGGCCGGTGGTGGGATCTCTGTCGGCGGAGGTCATTCCCTCGCCTACGAAATGTGCGGGACGACGCTCATCGGAAGCAGATCGACGGGCGACATAGTGCATACCTTGGCGTTCGAGTACCACAATCTGATTCTCAGCTATCACGACTACGCAGATCCCCATCAGGGCGGGTGCCGGGAGCCGGGCTATGCCCTCAAGGCTGGTGGGGTCGCATTTCCAGGACTCTCTGAGTGTCGCGGCTCCTAGCTGCTCCGCTATCTCTGGCAGTTCGCGCATATCACGGTCGAGACTGTTGGCTGTTGCCGCCCATCGGTGATAGGTCGTTTCAGCTACCCCCGCCTTGTAACGCCGGGTGCCATCAGGTGTCGAGGACAGCGACTGAATGTAAACCAGATCGAGCCCTGGTTCGTCTCTGAACTCGGCTCCGGCCTGGATGGCCTCGTTGACCAAGACGGGCAGAAGTTGCGCCTGTAGCAGCGGCCACTCATCGGAGTGGGGTCGATCTGCACGTGGTTCCCTCTCGAAATCAAGCAACAACTCCTGGTGAGCGCTTTGCTGGCGATCACAGCTTGCTAGCGAAATGACATCGTGAATCACCACTCGACCGCGTGCCACGCTGAGGTGATGCGGACCCTCGGGCGGTAGACCGAAGGTGCGTTGTTCTCCAGGTAGTGATGCCGGCTCCACCGTGGCAAGCTCGTTGAAATAATCCTCCAAGCGATTAAGTGCGACTGTGAGGGGGCTTCTTGTGGGGGGAGTAGCCTTCGGTCGATCTCTCCAATAGGCTTCGTAAGTGTCCTTGCCAGCTTGAAAAGCAGCTGCATCCCTGCGGTCTTTGAGGGTCATGTCTCTGGATTCTTGCGTCAGGGCGAAATGTATCCGTAACGCTTCCTTCATTGGCTGCCTGAACAGGACAACGATTTCATTGAGCAGCCTGATGAGTCCGCGTAGGAAGAGCTGCTTTCCTTTTGTCTCCTGGCGGGTGAGTACAGCCGGATGTTTGCGTAGCAGCAGAAGATCGAGTTCCACCTCACCATAGACGCCATCCTTGTGGTCAAGGATGCTCATCAGCTCTTCTTGGAGGGGTGAGCGTCGTCGGTGCTGGCGCTGTTGGGCCATCGCTAGAGTTTCCCAGACCCAACCACTCGCTGCCTTACGGGTGCCTTAGAGCTGCCGTAAAACCGCCGTAGAGTCGCCCTATCCGGGAGGCTCAGGTGTGGGGAAATACCGGCTGATCGTCCCCAAACCAAGGAGGTTCTAATGCACCACCAGCCCCGCACAGACCTAGACACCACCGCCATGCGCTACGGGATCAACAAGCTCATCGCCCAAGGCATCGGTCCCCGCGCCGCAGTCCGGCGAGTCGCCCGTCGCAACCGCATCGCTCCCAAGCAGGCCGGTGCTCTGATGGCCCACGGCGGACGGCCGATCGGGGGTGGTGCCTGATGGCCAACCTCCCCGTCCCGTCCTCAAGCGGGCTCGGCCTGACCAGGGTCGAGCGTCGGGTCGCCAAGGAGATCGCCCTCACCCGTGCCGTCACCTCAGTGGTGGCGGCACGGGAGGTCGCGAAGCTCGACGCCATCACCGAGGTCGCCGAGACGGCTCTGTTGAGCGCCGCAGAGCTATCCAGCCTGGAGGGTCTGTTGGTTATGAGAACTCCGCACGCGGCCGGCAGACTCGCCTTCATCAACGACAGGGCTGTTACCAGCATGGGCACAGTTTTGACTCGCATGAGCCGGAGCCTGTGATGGTGCATCAGGCGCTCGTCATCATCAGCTACGGGTACATGGTCGTGGTCGGCGTCGGCCTGTTCCTCTACCTCCTGCTGTGCCTCTCAGAGCCCGTCGAGAAGCAATGGAAACTACGCCAGGAGAGAAGGATCGACTACGCACGGTACGCCGCCTTGCGAGACGTCAGAGCCGTCAGAAGGCACGCCATCCGCGAGATGCTGAAAGCCGAGCGGGAGCGCCGCGACACAGCCGGCTACGGCGAGATCATTGACGGAACCTGTCACGAGGTCGAGGTCAGACGATGAACAAGCTCACCCAAACGGCGGGGCTGGTGGTGGTCGGGCTGGTGACGATCACGGTTGCCAGCCCGGCGCTCACCAAAGTCATCCAGGCGTTGGTGCCACTGGTCGTTGTGCTGGGCGTCGTCGTCGCACTGCTGCGGGTGGTGTGGTGGTACACCCGTTGATCCCTGTTGATTCTAGGTAATCACATAAAGCCTGTGCTTGACTCATCAAGATCGGTTGATCAATACTCAGGAAGTTCACCGAACAAAAGGCGAACACAGTGAATCATCAAAGGAGGGACAGCATCATGTAAGCGACGAAAGGAGGTACTACCTATGGCCACACGCCGTATCAGAGTAAAGGGAGTTAAGCGGGAGGAGATCGACACCGAGCAGCTTGCGCTTGTGTACTGGCTCCAAGCCAAGCGGGTCTTGCGGGAAAAGCGCGAGCGCGAAGCCCAGGAGAAGGCCAAGCGCCGGGAGATCCAGCAGTGAATGAGGCAATTATGCCGGCGATGGTGGCAGCCTCATCGGGGTCGGCCATGCTCGCCGGAATCCATTTGCACGAGAGAAAACGAGACAACGCCATGCGCGCCAGCATGGTTCCGCTCAGCTTGCGGTTTCCCAGCGGCCTTGAGCCGTCCCAAGCACTGGCGGCATTGGATGGCCTGGCGGGTCTGCCGCATACCACCGAACTCATCGCTGAGGTCGCCGCACGGGAGGGCTCCATCACTCACGCTTTGTGGGTGCCGGCGGCGGCAGGTGACTCGGTACAGTCAACGCTTACCGGCGCGATTTCCAGTCTGAGGATCACCGAAGCGGCATCGTCACCAACGGATGCCGTCACGCTGAGTCTGCGCCTGTTCGTTCCAAATCCAAGCATCCTTTCCGACGACAACGCGATCTCCGCATCAAGGTCGCTACTGACGAGCCTCGCAGCCTTGCGTTCCGGCGAGCAGGTTGTCATCCGCTTCGCGCTCCGGCCGGGAAGTGCCCGGCCCCTCCGAGTAGTGGAGAACCCGACACCACGCCAGCGAGAAATCGACCGGGCCTGGCAGCGTAAGAGCGCCCTTCCCGGCTTCAGTATCAGCGGCTTGGTGCTCATCAGAGCGTCACAGGCCAGAGCACGGGTACTGGCTACCCACATCGAAAACGTTTTCAGGGGTCGCCGGGGCCTGGTCGGTGGCATCCGTGTCACTGGGGAGCGTGGCAGCCGTCGTCTGAGCGCCCGGCCCTGTACCACCCGGTCGAGTGGGTGGCTCTCGAACAGGGAGATCCTACCCTTGCTGGCCTGGCCGCAAGGAGTCGAGGTCACGCCTGGCGTGGAGCTTGGTGGCCGGCAGCTGCGCGCCGCCAGTCATCTACCCAAGGCCGGGCGGAAACTGTTCGTCAGCCGCAGCGCCTCGGGTGAGGAGCGGCCGGTGGCGCTCGATGCGACAGCGGCCCGTCACCACATGGCAGTCATCGGGCCGTCGGGGGTCGGCAAGAGTGTACTTCTCACAAACGCCATCCTCAGTGATATTGAGCATGGTTTTTCCGGGGCGGTGATCGATCCCAAGGCCGACCTCATCGACACGATTCTTGATCGCGTGAAGCCTGAGCACACCGATCGGATCGTAGTGCTAGATCCCGGCGATGCCACGCGGCCAATTCCAGGTATAGCGGTGCTGTCTGGTGGTGATCCAGACAATCGCGCCGACGTTCTCACCGGCACGCTAAAGGCCATCTTCGGCTCAGCTTGGGGCGTCCGCTCAGATTTTTACGGTCGTTTGGCGATCAGGACGCTCAGCGAAATCGAGGGAGCTTCCTTGGCCGACATGGGGCGGTTGTTCTACGAGGAGCCGTACAGGCGGGCAGCGGTGGCCAAGCTGCGAGATCCTTTCCTGCTCGCCTCCTGGCAGGCATACGAGGGTCTGTCGGACGCGGCCAAGGCCGAGCATGTGCAGGCCCCGATGGCTCGGGTGATGGCGCTGCTGTCGCGGCCCAAGGTTCGGGCGGTGCTGGCCAGCCCGGAACCGAAGCTCGACATCGCTCAGCTGTTCCGTGAACGTAAGTGGCTGCTCGTCAGTTTGGCTCCCGGCGTGCTCTCGGAGGCTGGGGCGGCGCTCGTTGGGAGCGCAGCTATGTATTCGATCTGGAGCGCGATCGAGTCCAGGGTGACTACCCCACCGGAGAAGCGCTTCCCGATCTTCCTGTACGTGGACGAGCTGGCGACGTTGACCAACGGCCTGCCCTTCGGCTTCGAGCTCCTGGCTGAGCGCGCCCGCGGGCTCGGTGCTGGCCTGACGGTGGCATTGCAGACCCTCGGACGCATCGGGGAGCCAACGCAGTCGGCGCTGGTCGGGAACCTGGCGACCATGATCACCTTTCGCGCTGGGGCGAAGGAAGCCCCGCGGCTGGCGATGGAGCTTCCTGGTTTGAGCGGGGGCGACCTGCAAGCGCTCGGCCGCTTCGAGGTGGCGGCTCGTGTCGCCAGCGGCAGCGGCAGCGCGGTGTCGGTCGTGACCGGCCGCACCGAGGCGTTGGGGCCACCCACCGGACAGGCCGAGGCGATCCGGGATGCCTCGGCTCGCCGCTACGGCCCGAGTCCTGAGCCGGCGGCGCCGGCAGCGGCTCCTGTTGAGCCTGCCACCGACGACCGGGAGATGCGGCCTTAAGGCCGCACGGGGAGGCAGGCGTGAGGCGTCCTGTCGATCGACCAGGGAGGTTGACTGCGCCTGCCCGCAATCCCGGTGCTGGTGCGGGTTATCCCGAGGTTTCGACGCCGAAAGGTCCTGTCTTCTCTCAGTCCCTTTATCTCACCGCTGACCGGCTCTACCAGATCGGCCGGGAGATGAGCGAGCGCGACCTGGCGGTGCTGCGCTTCGTCCACGACAGCCGGTTCGCTACCGGCGCTCAACTCATCCGCGGCTTCTGGCTGACAGGCGACCCGGAGAGCAATGCGGCCCGTGCCGGGCGGCGGGCGCTGAAGCGGCTCGCTGACTGGCGGGTGCTTGAACGGTTGCCGCGCCGCATCGGTGGCCGGCGAACCGGCAGCGATGGGTTCGTCTACCACGTCGGCCGCGCCGGCGTCCGACTGCTGGCGGGTCGTAGCATCCACGGCCCGCGCGTCGAAGCACCCGGCACCCTGCATCTCGTCCATACGCTGGCCACGACCGAGTTGGCGCTGCGGCTGCGCGAGGCCGACCGGGACGGCGAGGTGGAGGTGATCGAGGTTCAACAGGAGCCGGCCTGCTGGCGACGGTTCCCCGGCCCGATGGGAGCCCGCCGGGTACTCAAGCCCGACCTGTTCCTGCGCATCGGAGCGGGTGCCCTGGAAGACCGCTGGATGGTCGAGATCGACCTCGCCAGCGAGGCCGGACGCACCATCGCCGGGAAAGCCGGCGTCTACCTAGAGCACTACCGCTCCGGCCGCGAACAGCACCACCACGGCACCTACCCCCGCGTGCTGTGGCTGGCCCCGGACGAGCACCGCGCCCGGCAGATCAGGCAGGTGCTCAGGCGCCAACCGGCCGAGGCCCGGAGGCTGTTCACGGTCTGCCGCTTCGAGGACGCCATTCGGTTGCTGGCTACGGAGGCCAACTCGTGAGCAGGCTGACCGTCTACTCCGACGACACCGAGCGGTGGCGGCTTTTCGAGGCCGACGCGCTCTTGACGCTCGCCAAGCTACCGGATGCGTGCGTTGACGCGATCGTCACCGACCCGCCGTATGCGATTTCACTTCGCAACGAGACGTGGGATCGCTTCGGCGGCGGTGAGCTGACGGCCCCGGAAGCCTTCGAGCGTTGGACGGCCCGGTGGGCGGCCGAGTGCCTGCGGCTACTCAAGCCGGGCGGGTTCATGGTGGCGTTTGGTAGCCCCAGGACGTCTCACCGTCTTACTGCCGGCGTTGAGGATGCCGGGTTTGAGGTACGCGACCAGCTGCTGTGGCTGTTCGCCCAGGGGATGCCAAAGTCACAGAAACTTCCTGGCGGGATGGGCACCGCGCTCAAACCAGCTTACGAGCCGATCATGCTTGCTCGCAAACCCTTTGATGGAACGGTAGCGGACAACCTTGGCGAGTTCGGTACCGGCGCATTGAACATCGACGCGGCAAGGGTCGGTGAGGCCCGGTACTGGCCAGCCAACCTCGCCGTATCACATGCTCACGGCTGCGATGCGCGCTCATGCGTGCTGAACTGTCCGGTGGGGCTGCTCAACCACGAGAGGGAGAACCTGAGCCGACTGCTCTTCTGTGGCAAAGCAACCAGGACTGAACGCGAGGTCGGTTGCGAGCAGCTACCGCTCCAATCGGCCCAGCTCTATACCGGCCGCAACCGACCGGCCCGCCTCCGCCGTAACATCCACCCCACCGTGAAACCACTGGCGCTGATGCGCTGGCTGGTCAGACTCATTACACCCCCTGGCGGATTGGTGCTCGACCCGTTCGCGGGCAGCGGTTCGACCGGCGCGGCAGCGATGCTCTCAGGGCGGAGCTTTCTCGGTATCGAGCGAGAGGGGCAGTACGTGGATATTGCCTGCACCCGACTCACCCATTGGGCGCATCAACCAAAGGAGCCGTCGTGAGGTGTGGATTGCCCCGCGGCGGGCGAAAGGGACAGTGCGTCTTTTTTGCCTGCCGTCATGGCCATCCAACCACAAGGAGGTTCGCAGTGCCGACAAAAGCCAAAGCCGACCCAACTCCGGCCCAGGAGGAGCCAGCGGCCGGCGCTCAGGGTCAGAAAGTCACCAAGGCCCAGGAAATCTACGACCGCGTTAACGAGCTGGTCGCCGCTGGCATCGAGAAGAGCGATGCCTTCAAGCAACTCGCTGAGGAGGCCGGTCGCCCGTATGACTCGATCCGTGGGAGTTATTACTCTCATAAGAAAAAGTTGGAGGGTGGCGAGGTCAAATCTCGCACGAGGCGTAGGGAGACAACACCCGACGACGCGCTGGCGGACGCCAGGGCAGCCCTCGAAAGAGCGATTGGGGCCATCGACAAGGAGGTGGAGGCGGCGGAAGCCAGGGCAACCGAGGCCAGCGCCGAGGCCAAAGCGCTCAAGGCCAGCGCCGCCGATAGGAAGCAGATGATTACCGAACGCCTGGACGCGCTGAAGTGAGACAACGCGAGCCGGTCGGGGTTACACACCTTGACCGGCTCGCACCTACAAATATCAGCTTGCTTAAGTCACGACTTAACGGGAAAATCGTTAAGCCAAATTAACCAGAAAGGAGGAGTTTATGCCACCATCTACCACAACAATTGATGCCAAGAGTGCTACTCCCCCGGAGAGCGATCAGACAGCGGTGATCTACCTGCGGGTCTCAAGTGATGGCCAGGTCAACAAGGCGCATGACCCGGAGGGTTACTCGATCCCCGGCCAGCGCGAGGCGTGCGAACACCGAGCACAACTATTGGATGCGAAGGTCGTCGGTGAGTATGTCGAGTATGGGGTCACGGGGCGCAACGTTCGCCGGCCGGCGTTGCAACGGATGCTCGGCGAGCTTGAGTTGCTGCGCCCGACCTTTGTGATCGTCTACGACATCTCGCGGTTGGCCCGCAACCGCTTGGATGACGCCACGCTGCTCTTGCGGATCGAGCAGTCCGGCGCCCGACTGGTATCGGTGCTTGAGAACATCGACACAACTCCGGCCGGGCGACTGACTCACGGAGTGCTGGCGGCGGTCAACGAGTTCCGCTCCGCGGGGGACGCCGAGAAGGTCAAGATGGGCATGGCGCGCAAGCACGCCAGCGGCGGCACCGTCGGCAAAGCCCCGATCGGGTATCTCAACACGACGGAACGTGTCGAAGGCCGCGAGGTGCGCGTGGTCAAGATCGACCCTGAGCGGGCTCCGCTGGTCAGGCTCGCCTTCGATGCCTTTGCCACCGGCAACTACTCGATCTCGTCTCTCTGTGAACTGCTCGATGAGGCCGGGTTGCGGACACTGCCGACGCCGAAGAAGGCTCCTGTCGCGCTGTGTCGAGCCAACGTCCATTATCTGTTGCGCCGCGAGTATTACATCGGCGTCGTGACTTGGTGCAAAGCCAAAAATCCAGCCGGGCGCCATGAGGCCCTGATCGATGAGGCCACATTCAGGAAGGTTCAGGAGATCCTTGAGGCTCACGCCCATAGCGGGGATCGCACCCACAAGCACCACCACCACCTCAAGGGCTCGATCTTTTGCGGACATTGCGGCCGTCGCCTGATCTTCAGCCGCGTCCGCAGCCGTGCGGGGGGCTTCTACGAGTATTTCGGCTGCATCAGCCGGCCCGGACGTGGCCAGCACTGCAACGGTCGCCACATACCTACCCACCAAGTCGAGTTGGCAGTCGAGCGCTACTACGACGCCGTGCGTCTCACGGCCAGCCAGCGCAAGGCTATCCGCGGCGAGGTCAAACGCTATGCCGGCACTCTGATGGAGAACGCCGCGAAGGAGTCGGGACGCCACGCCTCTCGGCTGCGCGAACTCCAGAACCAGCAGCAGAAGCTCCTGCACCTCCACTACCAGGGCAACGTAGACGAGGAGGTTCTCGCCACCGAGCAGGCACGCATCGACCGCGAGCGTACCGAGGCGCGCAAGTGGGCTGACGCCGCCGCCCAGGATGGCGCAGAGGTCATGCAGGCGCTTGAGGAGGCGCTCGCGCTGCTCGCCGACCCGAAGATCGCCTATGCCCAGGCGACGCCCCACACCCGGCGGCTACTCAACCAGACGCTCTTTACGGCGCTGCTCATCCTCGACGACGAGGTCGCCGAGTCCGAGCAAACGCCTTGGGTGGATGCCCTACATCGACTCGCGCAGACCGCTACCCGCCCGCCCTCTGGCAGCCAGAACCGCCCGGAACTGCCCCGGCCGCGGCCCCGAAAAGGTCGCGGCCCCCTTTTGGGGGGCCGCGACTTGAACGACGTGGAAATGGTGCGCCCGAGTGGACTCGAACCACCACGGACCGTGAAGTCCACAAGGCCCTCAACCTTGCGCGTCTACCAATTCCGCCACGAGCGCAGAGTGCGCGAGTATAGCCTGGCGCCGGTCGCTGCCCATGTGTACACGCTTGCTACACGGCGCGATCTGTGCGCGGCGGATTGGCGACATCCGTGGGGTCGGCTCGGGTCGGCAGGGCCCGTCTTCCCCTTGGACCGGCTTGCCGTGGGCGGTCCTGCCCTCCCGGGCAGGACCGGTTTCGGGTTGGGACCGGCTTGGGAGCGGGCGGGGGTGGGTTGTATTGCCGCGGGAGCGAATCGCGTGCGCGCGCGAATCGCGCGCGAATCGCGCTTTCGCGAACACAATCTTGCAACGCGGCCTTGCATCCGTCCGAAGCCGGCGATACAGTGCGAACACATGTTCGTTTACGTCCCCCACCGAGCTTGCCCGGGAGCCCCGTCACCATGGATCTAACCAAGCGTCAGCAGGAGATCTTCGACTTCATCCGCAAGTACTCCGCCAGGTACGGTTACCCGCCGACGGTCCGCGACATCGGCAAAGCAGTCGGCCTGGCCTCTTCGTCGACCGTGCACGCCCATCTGGCGAACCTCGAGAAGATCGGCCTGCTGCGGCGCGACCCCGCCAAGCCGCGCGCGATCGAGCTGCTCGATCGCGCCGTCGGCAACGCCGTGGACAGCATGCGCTCGATCGTGCGCTCCGAAGGGCTGCCGCTGCTGGGCTCCGTCGCCGCAGGGCAGCCGGTGCTGGCCGAGGAGAACATCGAGGAGTACGTCCCCGTGCCGCAGATCGCCGGCGGCCAGGACGGCGAGTACCTGTTGCGCGTCCGCGGCGACTCGATGAAGGACATCGGCATCATCGAGGGCGACCTCGTCGTGGTGCGTCCTCAGGAAACGGCCCAGGAAGGCGACATCGTCGTGGCACTGCTCGGAGAGGAGGCCACCGTCAAGCGCTTCTTCCGCGAATCCGACCACATTCGCCTGCAGCCCGAGAACGAGACGATGGAGCCGATCCGCAGCAAGGAGGTCAAGGTGCTCGGACGCGTCGTGGGGCTGCTCAGGAGCATGTGATGAGCGTCGCCTTACTCGATCGCACGAGCCCATCCGTGCGCGATGGCGCGTGGGCAGACGCCGGCGAGGCTGTTCGGCACCAGGCGAAGGAGCCGGTCGCGCTACAGGCGGGGCAACGACCGACGCTGGGTGCGCCCCGGGTCGGAGAACGCGCCGTACGGACGCTGGACGAGTGCGTCGTCACGGCCTGGGACGGGCTGCTCGCCGATGCGTTCGTGGACTGTCCGGTGTGCCGGGGAAAGATGCTTCTCCGCTGCGGAGCGATGGCCAGTGACAATGGCTCGCCTGGGATGCCTGCCACTCTTGGCGGGTCCTCCGAGGCTCGGGCGGGGGACTGCTTGGACTGCGGGGCGACGCTGGACTGAGTCTCCTTGCCGGGCCGCGCGGGGCGGCTGGCTTCGCGACGCTCTTTACGGGTGGGCCTGGGGTCGCTAAGTTGTACGGGCAGGTTGAGCAGCCGCGGCGGTCCACAGGCCGTCGAGGAAAGTCCGGACATCACAGGGCAAGGTGGTCGAGCGATTCGACCCGGGGAAACCCGCGGGAAAGTGCCACAGAAACAAACCGCCGACGCCGGCCGTCCCACGTGAACGGCCGGCGGGCAAGGGTGAAATGGTGCGGTAAGAGCGCACCAGCGCCGCGGTGACGCGGCGGCTGGGCAAACCCCACCCGATGCAAGGCCAGATTGGACCGTTTGCAGGTTGCCCGCCAAGGTCCAGGTAGGCCGCACAGATGGATGGTTGCTCGCGACAGAATCCGGCTTACAGACCTGCTAAGGGGAAGCCCCGCTCCGGCGGGGCTTTTCTATGGGGCGGGCAGCTTGTGGTGCCGATGCCCTCGCTCTCGAGCGGCGCCGCGTCGCAGCGGCGCGTCGCCGTTTCAGGCCGGGTCGGGCTGGGAGCAGCCTGAATGCCCCCGTCGTACCGGTGTCCCCTGTCGGGGGTTGACAGCGTTTGCGTGCTGTGTTACACCGGGCCCTACGATGGCGCGCCGTTCGGGCTCTCCGTTGTCGTGCCGGCGGTGGCGGGGCCGTTCAACCTGGGGAACGTCGTTGTGCGGGCTGCGCTGCGGGTCAACCCCGCGACGGCGCAGGTGACTGCGGAAACGCCAACCCCGCCGGGTGCCCGGAAGCGTCGGACATTGGCACAGCCACGGCCAAGACCCCGATCTTGGGCGTGCCGTTGACCGGGCCGGCGTATCTGGTCTCGCATGGGTCCGCCGCGTTCCCCGACGTCGAGTTCGTGCTCCAGGGGGAAGGCGAAGGTGCGCAAGAAGAGCAGTGCCTGCCGCAAGAAGAAGGGCAAGGCGCGGCGGGCCTGCGAGGCCAAGGTTCGGCGTAAGAGGAAGAAGAAGAAGGAGTAATAGAGCGTGACGCTCAGTGCCTAAACGACCAGCAGTCCGGGTAACACGGCACGCGGCGGCTACAGAAGCAGCTGGTAGGGGACGTTGAGTGCGCGGTAGGTCCGCTGCGCACGCTTGTCGCGGGTGAGGATTTCGAGGTTGTAGGCGAGTGCGGTGAGGGCGATCGCGCCGTCGTAGGTCGCTCCCCCGCTGACGCCGGCGGCGGCCAGCCGTGTATGGGCTTTGGCGTGCTCGCTCGCGGAGAGTGCGACGTATGTCGAGGGCAGCCTCGCGTCGAGGAGTTTTGCTGCGTCGGCGCTCGCCAAGCGGTGGGGCGGGGGGAGTCTTGTCAGGACGCTGTAGGTCTCGGTTGCGACGTGTGCGATTGTGCTGGTGCATCGCTTCAGTGCGTCTTCGGCGAGGTCGTGGGCCCCGTGGTCGGCGAGGAGTGCTGCGATCGCGATGCTGCTGTCCGGCGCTTTGCTCACCGGTGCTCGCGCACCGCTTCGAGCGTTCGCCGTACATCGTCGTCGGCGAGGGGCGTACCCGTTGGCGCCACCATCGGCCCGTTGGGTCCGGTGACGAGTCGTGCGGGCTCGTGGGTGGTCGAGAAGCCTCGAGGTGTCCGTCGATGACCTCGAGTTCCAGCTGCGTATCGGGTGTAAGCCCAAGCTCGTCGCGGATCGCCTTAGGTACCACCACCCGGCCTGCCCTGTCAATTGACACGTGCATGGCATGAGCCTACCATGCGGATGGCATGGACGCAAATCATGGGGGGCTTGACCTGGTGGTGGGGTTGCGTGAGCCGAGGGTTCAAGCCGTGGTGCGGTTCGAACGGGTCGAGCGCGTCGTGACGAGTCTAGTGCGGCGCCTGGGAGAAAGATGGGCTCCCCGACGTCCGCTCTCCAGCGTCGAGGCAAGCCTCCCCCAGGGACGGGTAGCCGCCCGGGGGTTGACAGCTGCTGTGGGTGTTGGTACAGTGCTGGTTGCCAGTGTCTTGGGTGCTGGTAGACATAGGGTCTGGTTGGGGTCAATGGGGTTCGTGTGGTTGGCCTTCGGCGCGCGTGTGTTTCGGGTTTTGGTTTGGGAGAGGGCTGGGCTGGTGGGTTTGAATGAGGGAGTTGGTGTTTAGCGTGGGTCGTTTTGGGACAGGCGTTTTGAGGGTTGGTGCGCATCGGGGTGGGGTGCCTCATGGATGCGCCAGCTTGGCGCTGTCGCATCTCTCTCTCTCTCTCTCTCTCTTGTCCGTTAGAGCTTCCGCCGGCTAGCCGGCGGCTTGGGCGTTTTCGCCTGGCGGCCCTTCCCGTTTGCGGGGAGGGTGTTCGTGTGTCCGGTGCCTGTGGTGTTGCGACCGTCCCGGGTTTGCGCGCGTGCGTGTGCGCGGGGGTGGTGGTGTAGGTGCCTGCGCGTGCGCGGCGTGGCGGCGGCGGTGGTGGGCGTGTGGTTGCGCGGGGGGTGTCGCGTGCGCGGGTTGCTGAGATTCAGCGCTCGCGGTTGTTCAGCGCGTGTGTCGGGGCGCTTGAGGACCTGGGTTATGAGCGCACGACGGTGGGGGATATCACGGGTCGTTCGCGGGTGTCACGGCGGACGTTCTATGACCTGTTCGCCAACCGCGAGCAGTGCTTTGTCGAGCTGCTGGACGACATCGTTACGCGTGTTTCGCGCGAGCTCGAGTCCGCGGGGTTGGAGGGGCTCGGTTGGCGTGAGCGGATGCGTGGCGGGCTGTGGGTCGTGCTGTGTTTTTGTGATCGTGAGCCGGCGCTCGCGCGGGCGCTGGTGGTGCACGCGGCGCGGGGTGGTGGCGTGGTGGTCGAGCGGCGTGAGGGGATCCTGGCAGGGCTCATAGCGCTGATCGATGAGGGTCGCGCGCAGAGCACGCGCGGTGCGGGCGCGAGCGAGTTGACGGCCGAGGGTGTCCTTGGTGCGGTGCTCGCGATCGCGCAAGCGCGGCTCTCACGCGAGGAGCCGCTGTCGGGCCTGCTTGGTGAGCTCTCGGCGCTGGTGGTGCTGCCGTATTTGGGGCCGGCGGCAGCGCGCCGCGAACGCCAGCGCGCGGTACCCGCACCGGTAGCGTTCAGCGACTGGCCACAGCCAGTGCTCGCCGGCGCGCGCGACCCGCTGGCAGGGCTGCCGTTGCGGGTGACCTACCGCACGGCGCGGGTGCTCGATGGTGTCGGGCGCCAGCCGGGTGTGAGCAACCGCGAGGTTGGCGAGTACGCCGGGATCGCCGACGCCGGACAGATCTCGAAGCTGCTCGCGCGTCTACAGCGGCTGGGGTTGTTGGAGAACCGTGGTGGGGGTCGCGCGAAGGGCGCGGCGAACGCTTGGGCGTTGACGCCCGTGGGGTTGCAGGTTGCGCGTTCGCTTGGCGGGCGTGCTGGTAGTGAGACCGGTCCCCGTTTGGGGGCTGAATGAGACAGACAGAAAGGTAGGTTGTTGTGTTGCATTTGTATAGGAAGGTGTTGGTTGTGCTGGTCGCCGTGGGGGCGATCGGTGCTGCTGGTGCGGGGTCCGCTTCGGCGGCTTCGTGGCATGTCGGTGGGGAAGAACTGGCGGGGTCGGCGTCGCTGGCGCCGACGGTGAAAATGGTTGAAGAAGTCAGGCTGGAAGAAGGGTTTGGTATCAAGATCCGGTGTACGGGTGTCGAATTGAAGGGTGGGAGTATCGCTGCGCCTGCCGGTGGCGGTATTGAACATCTCGTGTTGACGGGGTGCGGTGTGACTTCGGGGAATTGTACCCTGAAAGGCACGGCGATTGAAAGCAAGCCGTTGAGCGTCGCGGCGTCGCTGGGCAGCAAAAGCCCTGAAGATGTGTTGGCGGTCAAAGCGGCGTCGGGCAAAGTGTTGGCGGAATATACGCTCGTGGGGTCGAAATGCGCGCTCGCGGGCACCGTGGCGCTGACGGGCAAAGCGACGTTTGTGCTGCCGTCGGGTGGTGAAGAACTCGTCGAACAGGAAGTTTTGATGCGTACGCTGCAGAGCAGCGGCGAATTGAAGGACGGCGTCTCTGGTGTGACGCTGGAGGGTGGTTTGAAGGCGAAGCTTGTGTCCGGTATGGGCTGGAGTTTTCGCTAAATGATTGTTGGCGGCAGCACTATGGGAGGTCGAAAGATGAAGTGTTTTCGCTGGTTGTTGTCGATGGTTGCGACGGTCGCTTTCGGCCTGCTGGTGCTGCCGCCAACCGTAGCCACGGCTGCGGTGGGGGAAGGGTGTCCGAACGAATCGCTGCGCAGCGAATTGAGTTCGGGTTTGCTGCCGGAATGCCGGGCGTATGAGATGGTCACGCCGGTGTACAAGGAGGGCTACCCGGTGCTGACCACAAACAATGGTTTTGCTGGGGATGGGGAACAGGCGATCCTCGACAGTGAGGGTGAATTTGCGGGTAACCCCGGTGGGGGGTGGCCGTTGCAAGAAGCGTTTTTGTATCTCGATCGGCGTACGCCCGGGGGGTGGCGTCTGTCGCCGTTGAATCCGCCGGATTCGCAGTTTGTCGGGCAGGAACCGGTTGATGAGGAAGCGGACAGCGGGGAGACGCTGTGGGTGCAGCATACGCCGGCGCAGTCGTACTCGACGCGTGACCTGTATATCCGCTCCGTGAACGGCGAATACGCTCTGGTGGGCCCGCTCGCTCCGCCGGTGGAAGGCGAAGGACCAAGCAACCTGATGCTTCCGGTCGGTGAAAACAGCCCGGTTTTGGTTGGGGCGACCAGTGACTATGGGCATATCCTGCTGTATACGCCAAACGAAGTGACGCACCATGGCTGGCCGTCGTTTGACCATACTACGAGCGGTGGGTCGTTGTATGAATATAGTGGGACGGGGCGTAGCCAGCCGATTCTGGTGGGTGTGACCGGCGCGGAAAAAGGGAGCACGAAACTGGTCAACACGTGCGGGATCGAGCAAGGTTCGGGCTCGCCGTTGGGTTCTGTGTATAACGCGTTGTCTGTGAGTGGCGAAGCGGTCTTTTTCACGGTCTACCCATGCAACGGGACGGAACAGGCGGAAGTTTATGAGCGGTTGCATGGCGCGTTGACGAGTCCGGGTGCGGCGGAAACGGTCGATGTTTCCGCGAGCGAGTGCACGAGCGCGTGCGGTGGGGTGTCGGGGAAGGAGTTCGAAGGGGCATCCGAAGACGGGGAACGCGTGTTCTTCACGAGCACGCAGAAGCTGACCGATGGCGCGGTGGACGGGACGGCGAGCGGGAACGCTACCTCCAGTCATAGTAGTGGGGAAGGGGCGTCGTGTGCGACGATCGTTCCGGGTGCGGGTGGGTGCAATCTCTACGAGTACGATGCGGGCGCGCCGGTGGGGGAACGTCTGGTGCTGGTCGCGGGTGGGGAAGTGCAGGGCGTGGTGGGGATCGCGGAGGATGGTGCGCGGGTCTACTACGTCTCGCGCGAAGAGGTCCCGGGCGCGGGTATCAACGAGTTCGGCAAAGGCCCCGTGGCGGGCGGGGATAACCTGTACGTGTATGACGCGCTGGATGGCAGGACGGTGTTCGTCGCTACCTTGGAAAACGAACCCGATGCAGCTAGCGGGGAACCGGATCTTTGGTCGAAATACTTCGTTGTCCGTCCGGGGGAGGTCGCGGGGAGCGGGGGGCGGTTCCTGTTGTTCGCGAGCGATACGCCGCGCCTGACGCCTGACGATACCGGTCCGCTGGAGCAGTTGTTCGAGTATGACGCGGAAACGGGGGAACTCGTGCGTGTCTCTCAGGGCGAAAACGGCTATAACGAAAACGGTAACGGTGTGCTGGCGGGCATCGAACCCGAAGGCGCTATATCCCTTCACAACCAGCGTGTTGGTACCTCTGGTTTTCATTCGGGGGGTAACCTGTTGAATATATCGGCGGATGGTAGGACGGTGGCGTTTGTGACGGCGGGCCGGTTGAGCGAACGCGCGACAGCGGCCGAACGGGATTGTACGAGTGTGTACGTGTTCCATGCCGGTAGGCGGCTCTCGGAAGGCAGCGTGCACCTGGTATCGGACGGCAAGGACACACAGGAGGTCAAAGGCCTCACGTGCGGCGCAGAATTCGAAGCCATGGATGAAGATGGCGCAAACATCCTGTTTACGACTGGTGATTCGCTGGTTGCGGGCGATACCGATGGCGGGCAGCGCGACCTCTACGACGCGCGTGTCGATGGCGGGTTCCCGGCCGGTGCGGCTGGCTGGTCCTGTGAAGAGCATGGTTGTGAAGGCAGCCCAGGCGGTTCGGTGTCGGCGCCTGTGTTTGGTGCGCCGGACAGCACCACCGGGACAGGTACGGGTAATCTGGCGCCGGTACCCGTGACGAGCATCCAGGTAAAGCCGGGAGCGAAGAAAAAGCGGGTGGTCTGCGGTAAACGTAGGAGACGGGTCCACGGCCGCTGTCTGGCGCCGCGCGTGAAGAGTAAGCAGGCGAGATCACGTAAAGCGGACGGCAAGCGGAGGCACCAGTCATGACCAGCCCATTGAAGATAGCCCGTATCGCCCGCCGCAGCACGCTGGCAGTGGCCGCTGGTGTGCTGCTGCTGGTCGGTCTTGCGGGTGGTGTTGTGGTTGTGCCGGCATCATGGGCGTCGGCGGTGGTTCCTGCGCCGGCGTGGCAGGTCACCGACGTCGCCAACCCGACCGTCCTGCCGGACAAGCCCGGCACGATCGGCAGGTATTGGGTTGTAGTCGAGAATGTCGGTGGCGCGGCGAGCAGCGGCGAATTCACTGTGTCGGTCCCGATCCCGGCCGGACTCGCCGCGACCAATGTGCGAGTGGAACCGGAAGGGGTCTGCGAACGGCTGTCGGGGGAAGTGAAGTGTCGTGATTCTGAAGCGCTCGTACCCGGCGGATTCGACATCGTATACGTGGAATTCAGTGTTGCGGGCGCGCTGGGTAGCGTTGCGAGTGTCGCGAGCGTCAGCGGCGGCGGCGCTGCGGCGCCGGCGAGTGGTGCGGCGGTTATGCGTGTCGCCGAACACGAACACGAAACGGGACCGGCGGGTGTTAGCGGGTTCCGGGTCCAGGCGACCGGTCCTGCTGGCGAACCGTTCGCGCAGGCCGCGGGGCACCCGAACTTCCTGACGACCTCGCTGACGCTGAACAACTTCGAAGTCCCGAACCCGAACGTCGGTCCCTCGCCGGTGGAAGCGGTCAAGGATCTTGTGTTCTATCTTCCGGTCGGGTTGTTGGGTGATCCTGCGGTCGCGGATCAGTGTCCGGTAGCGATCGTGGAAACCTTTCCGCAAGGGCATACCGGGTGTCCGCTCTCAAGCCGAGTGGGAACAGTCCTGGCGATGGTCACCGGCCATGTGTTTGCCTATGAAGAGTATGGTCCGGCGCATGAGCCCGGTATCTACAACGTGACCCCGGAGAAGGGGTACGCGGCAGAGTTCGCGTTCGCGGCCAACGACCTCACGTTCTTCACCTACGCGAACGTCGTGGAGCACGACGGGGAATACGCGCTGCGCGTCAGCACCCCCGGGATACCCGTGGCCGGACGGCTGCTCGGGCTCGTCGCGACGTTCGACGGCGACCTCAGCGAACACTACACCAAGGAAAACGGCGAAGAATTCGCCTACGACCGCGGGGCGTTCATGACCGACCCCAGCGACTGCAGCGAGAGCGCCGCAGCACGCGAGATGGGCGTGGAATTCAACAGCCACGAAAACCCCGGCACGATGCTCAGCGCGACCAGCAGCGTATTCCCGGCCCTCGAAGGCTGCGGCAACCTGCAGCTCTCGGCGGACTTGGCGGCGGGCCCCAACGAACGCGTCGCAGGCGACAGCACCGCGGCGGATGAGCCTTCGGGGTACCGGCTGGACCTCGAAACACCGCAGGCGCCAAACGCGTTCTCGGCTACGGCGACCCCGCCGTACAAGTCCGTGCAGCTGACGCTACCGGCCGGTACGTCGCTCTCCCCCGGTGCGGCTAACGGGCTGACCGCGTGTGAAGCGTCGGGGCCGCGTGGGATCGACTTCCCCGCCGGGACCGGCAAGCCCGGCAACCCCGGAGAACCGGCCGGTGAAGGCGAAGTCGAGGGGCAGGAAGGCTTGCCCGACCCCGCGCCGGGGCACTGCCCGGCCTCATCGATCGTCGGGACGGCGCGCGCGAGTACGCCGCTGTTGAAGGAAGAACTGGAAGGTCATTTGTATGTCGCTGAACCGGAATGCGGGACCACGGCGCACACGAACCCCTGTACGCCTGAAGATGCTGCGAATGGGTCGCTGTTCCATTTCTACCTGGAACTGGAAGCCCCCAACCGTGGCGTGGTCATCAAGCTCCCGGGCAAGGCGCACGTCAACCCGCAGACGGGGCAGGTCACGGCGGTCTTTGAAGACACGCCGCAGTTCCCCGTCAGCGACGTGGTAGTCGAAACGACAGGCGGGCCGCGCGCGACACTGGCCAACCCGCAGACCTGTGGCACCGCGACGACGACCGGTGTGGTTGCGCCGTGGAGTGGCGGGCCGGCAGCCGAACCCTCCGGGAGCTTTGCAGTCAACGAAGGCTGCGGCGCGCAGGACTTCAACCCGTCCTTTACGGCCGGTACGACAAGCGACATGGCTGGGGAATACGCGCCGTTTACGATGACCTTGAAGCGCGAAGACCGCGAACAGGACATCGGCGCGCTGGCGACGACGTTGCCCGAGGGGCTGCTGGCGGCGGTGTCGCATGTCGCGAAGTGTCCCGAACCGCAGGCCGCCCAGGGTGCTTGCCCGGAATCGAGCAGGATCGGGGCGACCACGGTGGGGATCGGCTCGGGGACCGAGCCTTTCTACCAGACCGGCAGCGTGTACTTCACCGGGCCCTATGACGGCGCGCCGTTCGGGCTGTCCGTTGTCGTGCCGGCGGTGGCTGGGCCGTTCAACCTGGGGAACGTGGTTGTGCGGGCTGCGCTGCGGGTCAACCCTGTGTCGACGCAGGTGACGGCGGAAACGCCTGGTGTCGGGCAGCCCGGCGGGCTGCCCCAGATAATAGACGGCGTGCCGCTACGGATACGCACGATCAACGCGACGCTGAACGACCCGTCGTTTACGCTGAACCCGACGAACTGCTCGCGGATGAGCATCACCGGCACCGTCACCTCAACAACCGGCACAGCGACGAACGTCGCTGCGCCGTTTGAAGCCAACGGCTGCCGCGACCTGCCGTTCAAACCCGCCCTGACGGCGAGCACGCAGGCGAAGGCCAGCCGCGAAGGCGGGGCGAGCCTCACCGTGAAGGTCGCGTCTGGGCCTGGGCAGGCGAACATCGCCAAGGTGCAGCTGCGGCTACCCAAGGCGCTCCCCGCGCGGCTGGCGACGCTCAAGAAAGCGTGTACCGAAGAACAGTTCAACGCCAACCCGGCAGGCTGCCCCCCGGCGTCGAACATCGGCACCGCCACAGCGACAACGCCGATCCTCGGCGTGCCACTGACCGGCCCCGCGTACCTGGTCTCACACGGCTCCGCGGCGTTCCCCGACGTCGAGTTCGTGCTCCAGGGCGAAGGCATCACGATCGTGCTCGACGGCAAGACCCAGATCAAGGGCGGGTACACCTACTCGCGCTTTGAAACCGTGCCCGACGCACCGATCAGCAGCTTTGAAACGGTGTTGCCCGAGGGACCGCACTCCGCGCTGGCAGCCGTGCTGCCGCACAACAGCTACGACCTCTGCGGGCAGGCGCTGACGATGCCCACGACGATCGTCGGGCAGAACGGCGCGCAGTTGACGCAGACGACGAAGGTCGGCGTGACCGGGTGTGGCAAGGGCAAGGTGCGCAAGAAGAGCAGCGTCTGCCGCAAGAAGAAGGGCAAGGCGCGGCGCGCCTGCGAGGCTCGGGCCCGGCGCAAGAAGAAGCAGTAGAAGTAGGCGTCTGCGCTTGACGCGGGCCATGGATGGCCCGCGCCGAGGGCGCCTGGGGGAGGGCATCCATGCGCGGACGATCTCAAACCCAAACCCTCAACCACTCAATCCCGCGCGCCGTTTCAGGCCGAGTCGGCTGGGAGCAGCCTGAATGCCTTGCCGCCGGCGAGCGGTTTCAGTGCGCGGAAGTGGCGTTCGTCGAGGGTTGCGATGTCGATCGTTTGCAGGCGTGCGGCGAGGACGACGAGCGATGCGTCGGCGAGGCCGAGTTCCATCGACTCGTGGCGCTTGGCGACGGCGATCGTTTCGTGGATCGCGGTGGGCCACCATTCGATCAGGTAGGCACCGCGACCGAGGTCGTCGCGCAGGGCGCGCGCGGCGGCGGCTCCTCCGTGGCGCAAGGCCAGATGGTCAAGCTCGGCGACGATCAGCGGGGTGCTGACAAGTTCCTCCTCGCCGGCTTGCATCCACTTCCGGACGCGCTCGTGGTCGGCGTCGCGGCGGTCCATGAAGGCGAGCGCGACCGAGGTGTCGAGGACGATCACCCGGTCAACGCTCGCCGAAGCCCGTACTTGACAGGTACCGATCGGCGTTTGCAGCGAGATCGCCGGGTCCGTCGAACACCCCGCACGCGCGCGGCCTGGCCCGCTTTGCGGGCGCGGCCGCGGCCTCCAGGGCAGCGCGGATCAGCGCGGCCTTCGTCGTGCCCTCGGCGCTGGCGCGACGATCGAGCGCCAGATCGACCTCAGGGTCCAGGTAGATACTGGTCTTCTTCATCCCGGCGGGACTATACCACCTGCCACCCGTAGGTCACGGCGTCGCCGGCATCGCCTCGCTGCGCCAGCTTGGCGCTGTCGCATCTCTCTCTCTCTCTCTCTCTCTCTCTCTCTCTCTCTCTCTCTTGTCCGTTAGAGCTTCCGGCAGCTAGCCGGCGGCTGGGGCGTTTTCGCCCGGCGGCGAGGAGTGTTTCATCGAGCTGCTGGAGGACGTGGTTGGGCGTGTCTCGCAGGAGCTGGCCGGCGCGAGGTTGGAGGGCCTTGGTTGGCGTGAGCGGATGCGTGGTGGGCTGTGGGTGATCCTGTGCTTCTGTGACCGCGAGCCGGTCCTTGCGCGGACGCTTGTGGTGCATGCGGCGCGTGGCAGCGGTGGGGTGTTCGAGCGGCGCGAGGCGATCCTTGCGCGGCTGGTTGGGCTGATTGATGAGGGGCGTGCGCAGAGCACGCCCGGGGCGGGCGCGAGCGGGTTGACGGCCGAGGGTGTGCTTGGTGCGGTACTCGCGATCGTGCACGCGCGGCTCGTGCGCGAGGAACCTTTGTCGGGGCTGCTTGGTGAGCTCTCGGCGCTGGTCGTGCTGCCGTATCTAGGGGCGGCGGCCGCGCGGCGCGAACGGCAGCGCGCGGTGCCCGCGCCGGTGCGTTTCAGTGCGCCGCCGCAACCTGTGCTTGCTGCGGAGGACCCGCTGGCGGGCCTGCCGTTGCGGGTGACCTACCGCACGGCGCGGGTGCTCGATGGTGTCGGGCGCCAGCCGGGTGTGAGCAACCGCGAGGTTGGCGAGTACGCCGGTGTCGCGGACGCCGGACAGATCTCGAAGCTGCTCGCGCGTCTACAGCGCCTTGGGTTGTTGGAGAACCGTGGTGGGGGTCGCGCGAAGGGCGCGGCGAACGCTTGGGCGTTGACGCCCGTGGGGTTGCAGGTTGCGCGTTCGCTTGGCGATTGAAAGCAAGCCGTTGAGCGTCGCGGCGTCGCTGGGCAGCAAAAGCCCTGAAGATGTGTTGGCGGTCAAAGCGGCGTCGGGCAAAGTGTTGGCGGAATATACGCTCGTGGGGTCGAAATGTGCGCTTGCGGGTACCGTGGCGCTGACGGGTAAAGCGACGTTTGTGCTGCCGTCGGGTGGTGAAGAACTCGTCGAAAGATGAAGCGTTTCCGCTGGTTGCTGGTAGTAGTTGAGATGGTCGCTTTCGGCCTGCTGGTGCTGCCGCCAACCGTAGCCACGGCTGCGGTGGGGGAAGGGTGTCCGAATGAATCGCTGCGCAGCGAACTGGGCTCGGGTTTGCTGGCGGAATGCCGGGCGTATGAGATGATCACGCCGGCGTACAAGGAGGGCTACCCGGTGCTGACCACAAAAGGCGGTTTTGCTGGGGATGGGGGACAGGCGATCCTCGCTCGGAAGGCAGTGTGCACCTGGTGTCGGACGGCAAGGACGCACAGGAGACCAAAGGCTACAGGTGCGGCGCACAATTCCAAGCCATGGATGAAGATGGCGCAAACATCCTGTTTACGACTGATGATTCGCTGGTTGCGGGCGATACCGATGGCGGGCAGCGCGACCTCTACGATGCGCGTGTCGATGGCGGGTTCCCCCCCGGCACGGCCGGCACGGCTGGCTGGTCCTGTGAAGAGCATGGTTGTGAAGGCAGCACAAACGGTTCGGTGTCGGCGCCTGTGTTTGGTGCGCCGGACAGCACCGCCGGGACAGGTACGGGTAATCTGGCGCCGGTACCCGTGACGAGCATCCAGGTAAAGCATGCAGCGAAGAAAAAGCGGGTGGTCTGCGGTAAACGTAGGAGACGGGTCCACGGCCGCTGTCTCGCGCTACGCGTGAAGAGTAAGCAGGCGAGATCACGTAAAGCGGACGGCAAGCGGAGGCACCAGTCATGACCAGCCCAGTGAAGATAGCCCGTATCGCCCGCCGCAGCACGCTGGCAGTGGCCGCTGGTGTGCTGCTGCTGGTCGGTCTTGCGGGTGGTGTTGTGGTTGTGCCGGCATCATGGGCGTCGGCGGTGGTTCCTGCGCCGGCGTGGCAGGTCACCGACGTCGCCAACCCGACCGTCCTGCCGGACAAGCCCGGCACGATCGGCAGGTATTGGGTTGTAGTCGAGAATGTCGGTGGCGCGGCGAGCAGCGGCGAATTTACCGTGTCGGTCCCGATCCCGGCCGGACTCGCCGCGACCAATGTGCGAGTGGAACCGGAAGGGGTCTGCGAACGGCTGTCGGGGGAAGTGAAGTGTCGTGATTCTGAAGCGCTCGTACCCGGCGGATTCGACATCGTATACGTGGAATTCAGTGTTGCGGGCGCGCTGGGTAGCGTTGCGAGTGTCGCGAGCGTCAGCGGCGGCGGCGCTGCGGCGCCGGCGAGTGGTGCGGCGGTTATGCGTGTCGCCGAACACGAACACGAAACGGGACCGGCGGGTGTTAGCGGGTTCCGGGTCCAGGCGACCGGTCCTGCTGGCGAACCGTTCGCGCAGGCCGCGGGGCACCCGAACTTCCTGACGACCTCGCTGACGCTGAACAACTTCGAAATCCCGACAGTCTCTGCATTGCCGGTGGAAGCGGTCAAGGATCTCGTGTTCTATCTTCCGGTCGGGTTGTTGGGTGATCCTGCGGTCGCGGATCAGTGTCCGGTAGCGATCGTGGAAACCTTTCCGCAAGGGCATACCGGGTGTCCGCTCTCAAGCCGAGTGGGAACAGTCCTGCCGATGGTCACCGGCCATGTGTTTGCCTATGAAGAGTATGGTCCGGCGCATGAGCCCGGTATCTACAACGTGACCCCGGAGAAGGGGGACGCCGCAGAGTTCGCGTTCGCGGCCAACAACCTCACGTTCTTCACCTACGCGAATGTCGTCAAGCACGACGGGGAATACGCGCTGCGCGTCAGCACCCCCGGGATACCCGTGCTCGCACGGCTGCTCGGGCTCGTCGCGTCGTTCGACGGCGACGTCAGCGAACACTACACCAAGGAAAACGGGGAACCATTCACCTACGACCGCGGCGCATTCCTAACCAACCCCAGCGACTGCGAAGAGAGCCCTGCGGCACGCCAGATGGGCGTGGAACTCAACAGCCACGAAAACCCCGGCACGATGCTCAGCGCGACCAGCAGCGTATTCCCGGCCCTCGAAGGCTGCGGCAACCTGCAACTCTCCACGGACCTCGCCGCGGGCCCCAACGAACGCGTCGCAGGCGACACGACCGCGGCGGACGAGCCTTCGGGGTACCGGCTGGACCTCGAAACACCGCAGGCGCCAAACGCGTTCTCGGCTACGGCGACCCCGCCGTACAAGTCCGTGCAGCTGACGCTACCGGCCGGGACCTCGCTTTCCCCCGCCGCAGCGAATGGCCTGACCGCGTGCGAAGCGTCGGGTCCGCATGGGATCGATTTCCCCGCAGGGACCGGCAAGCCCGGCAACCCGGGCGAACCGGCGGGCGAAGGCGAAGTCGAGGGGCAGGAAGGCTTGCCCGACCCGGCGCCGGGGCACTGCCCGGCCTCATCGATCGTTGGGACGGTGCGCGCGAGTACGCCGCTGTTGAAGGAAGAACTGGAAGGTCACGTGTATGTCGCTGAACCGGAATGCGGGACCACGGCGCACACGAACCCCTGTACGCCTGAAGATGCTGCGAATGGGTCGTTGTTCCATTTCTACCTGGAACTGGAAGCCCCCCAGCGGGGAGTCGTCATCAAGCTTCCGGGCAAGGCGCACGTCAATCCGCAGACGGGGCAGGTCACGGCGGTCTTTGAAGACACGCCGCAGTTCCCCGTCAGCGACGTGGTAGTCGAAACGACGGGTGGGCCGCGCGCGACACTGGCCAACCCGCAGACCTGTGGCACCGCGACGACGACCGGTGTGGTGGCGCCGTGGAGCGGCGGGCCGGCGGCCGAACCCTCTGGGAGCTTGAAGTCAACGAAGGCTGCGGCGCGCAGGGCTTCAACCCGTCCTTTACGGCCGGTACGACGAGCGACATGGCTGGGGAATATGCGCCGTTTACGATGACCTTGAAGCGCGAAGACCGCGAACAGGACATCGGCGCGCTGGCGACGACGTTGCCCGAGGGGCTGCTGGCGGCGGTGTCGCATGTGGCGAAGTGCCCCGAACCGCAGGCCGCGCAGGGTGCTTGCCCGGAATCGAGCAGGATCGGGGCGACCACGGTGGGGATCGGCTCGGGGACACAGCCGTTCTACCAGACCGGCTCGGTGTACTTCACCGGGCCCTATGACGGCGCGCCGTTCGGGCTGTCCGTCGTCGTGCCCGCGGTGGCGGGGCCGTTCAACCTCGGGAACGTGGTTGTGCGGGCTGCGCTGCGGGTCAACCCTGTGTCGACGCAGGTCACGGCGGAAACGCCCGGTGTCGGGCAGCCCGGCGGGCTACCGCAGATAATAGACGGCGTGCCGCTGCGGATCAGGACGATCAACGTGACGCTGAACGACCCGTCGTTTACGCTGAACCCGACGAACTGCTCACGGATGAGCATCACCGGGACCGTCACCTCAACGACCGGGACTGCGACGAACGTCTCGACGCCGTTTGAAGCGAACGGCTGCCGCGACCTGCCGTTCAAACCCGCCCTGACGGCCAGCACGCAGGCGAAGGCGAGCCGTGAAGGTGGGGCGAGCCTGACGGTGAAGGTGACGTCCGGGTTGGGGCAGGCGAACATCGCCAAGGTCCAGCTGCGGCTCCCCAAGGCGCTCCCCGCGCGGCTGGCGACGCTCAAGAAAGCGTGTACCGAAGAACAGTTCAACGCCAACCCGGCAGGCTGCCCCGCGGCGTCGAACATCGGCACCGCCACAGCGACAACGCCGATCCTCGGCGTTCCGCTGACCGGCCCGGCCTACCTGGTCTCGCACGGCTCCGCGGCGTTCCCCGACGTCGAGTTCGTCCTCCAGGGCGAAGGGATCACGATCGTGCTCGACGGCAAGACCCAGATCAAGGGCGGCTACACCTACTCGCGCTTTGAAACCGTGCCCGACGCACCGATCAGCAGCTTTGAAACGGTGTTGCCCGAGGGACCGCACTCCGCGCTGGCAGCCGTGCTGCCGCACAACAGCTACGACCTCTGCGGGCAGGCGCTGACGATGCCCACGACGATCGTCGGGCAGAACGGGGCGCAGTTGACGCAGACGACGAAGGTCGGCGTGACCGGGTGTGGCAAGGGCAAGGTGCGCAAGAAGAGCAGCGTCTGCCGCAAGAAGAAGGGCAAGGCGCGGCGGGCCTGCGAGGCTCGGGCCCGGCGTAAGAAGAGGAAGCAGTAAGCGCCGCAAGGAGCAGCGACTTTGGATGGGCGGCTGCAGGGAGACGCTGCTTGAAGGGGTTCTGTGGATGGTGCCGGGCGCTTCAGGAGGATGCTTGAGGAGGATCTGCGCTGGACGCGGGCCACGGACGGCCCGCGCCGACATCGCTTTTGGGTGGGCTTTGACGCGCGGACGATCCCGCACCCAAAACCTTTTCTCATCTGTCACGCTTATGGAGATGGCCGTCGACACCCTGCCGCCCGGGCCCTCTCAGCCGCCCGCGATCCAGATGGTGCGCTGGCTCACGCGGCCGATCGCGTTCATGGACTCCTGCCGCGCGCGCCACGGCGACTCGTTCTCCGTGAGCTTCCCCGGCTTCCAAAGCCCGATGGTGCTGATCTCCGACCCGGCGGCGATCCGCGCCCTCTACACGAACCCCGAGCACGGCCTTCCGCCCGGGCGCACGCTCTCGCTGCTGCCGATCCTCGGCGCCGACTCCGTGCTGCTGCTCGAGGGCTCCGAGCACCTAGCCCGGCGCAAGCTGATGCTGCCCCCCTTCCACGGCGAGCGCATGCGCTCGTACGAGTCCGTCATGCGCGAAGCCGCCGAACGCGAGATCGGACGCTGGCCCGTCGACCGGCCGTTTGCGATCCACCCGCACATGCAGGCCGTCACGCTCGACGTCATCCTGCGCGCCGTCTTCGGGGTCGCCGACTCCGACCGCGCGCGCAGGCTGCGCGAGCAGCTTCCTCTGCTGCTCGCCGAGACCTCCGGCGCGGCGCTCATGCAGATCCGCTTCCTGCTTGCCAGCCGGCTCGGGCGCGGCGACCCGCTCGCGCGGCTGCGCGCGATCGCTGCGGGCGTCGACGAGCTGCTGTACGCCGAGATCGCCGCGCGCCGCGCCGACCCGCAGCTGGACGAGCGCGAGGACATCCTTTCGCTCTTGATCGCCTCCCGCTTCGACGATGGCACCGCGATGAGCGACCGCGAGCTGCGCGACCAGCTCGTCACGCTCCTACTCGCCGGGCACGAGACCACCGCCACCGGCCTCGCGTGGGCGTTCGACCTCCTACTGCGCAACCCGCCCGTGCTGGCCCGGCTCGTCGCCGCCGTCGACTCCGGCGAAGAGGACTACGTCCGCGCCGCGGCGCGCGAGGCGCTGCGCCTGCGGCCCGTCGTCCCCCTGGCCGGCCGGCGCCTCTCCTGCGAGCTGCACGTCGACTCGCTGCGGTTGCCAGCAGGCACCGACGTCACCCCCGCGATCTGGCTCACCCACACGCGCCCCGACCTCTACCCCGACCCCTACGCCTTCCGGCCAGAGCGCTTCCTGGATGGGCCCCCGTCCGGCTACGGCTGGATTCCATTCGGCGGCGGCGTGCGCCGCTGCCTCGGGGCCTCCTTCGCCGAAATGGAGATGCGCGTCGTGCTCGAAACGGTCCTACGCCGTTGCGTGCTCGAGTCCGCCGGCTCGCGCCGGGCCGAACGCGTCACCCGGCGCAACGTCACCTTCTCGCCGCGGCACGGCACGCGCGTACGCTACCGGCCGCGGGCTGTCAGTGCCGAGGCGGCGGGGATTGCCGGCAGGGACGGGGCTGCCGTGGCGGGTCAAGGCGGGGCGAACGCTCCGGGCGAAGGTAGGGCGGACGCGGCTGGCCAAGGTGGCAAGGCGGCCGGGGACTCACGGGAATTGCCCGTGGGCGCGGCTTCCTGAAGCGCTCCGGCTGCTCCGGCCACCCGGTGTGAATGATAGATATTTTCTATCGCCGCCCGTTGTAGGGGGTGCGGCGGGTCGCATATGGACGCTCGATCCACGGTTGGTTGGCCCACGGATCGAGCATGAGGTTATGATATAATCTTTCTATCATGCAGCCCGTGTACCGGACCCCGAAGCTCCAACCGGCCGACTTTCGCGTGCTCTCCCTGATCAACGACCTCCGCGATCAACTTCGCAACTACGTCGATCCCGCGCCGCGCCGCTGGTACGGAGCGTTGCGCCGCATGTCCCTTGCCAGAGCCGTCCAAGCGTCGAACAGCATCGAGGGTTACGACGCCAGCCTCGACGACGTGCTCGCAGCGGTGGACGACGAGCCCACACTCGGCGCGAACGAGGAAACCCGCCTGGCGCTCGCCGGCTACCGCGACGCGATGACCTACGTACTGGCGCTCGCTCAAGACCCCGGCGCCGAGGTGGATGCCGGGCTCCTCAAAGCGCTGCACTTCATGATCTGCAAGCACCGGCTCGACAAGAACCCCGGGCGCTGGCGCCCAGGTGCGATCTACGTCGTGCGCGAGTCCACCGGTGAGCGCACCTACGAGGGTCCGCCGGCCGAGCACGTGCCCGAGCTGATCGAGGCCACGATCGCCGAGCTAGAAGAAAGCGCTGCGCCGGTCCTTGCCCGTGCCGCGCTAGCGCACCTCAACCTCATCATGGTCCACCCCTTCAGCGACGGCAACGGGCGCATGGCGCGCGCGCTGCAAACGCTCGTGCTGGCGCGCGAGGAGCTTCGCGCACCCGTCTTCTCGAGCATCGAGGAGTACCTAGGGCGCAACACCGACAGCTACTACGACATCCTCCGCGAGGTCGGCCGGGGCCGCTGGAATCCGCACCACGACGCGCGTCCCTGGCTGCGCTACTGCCTGCGCGCGCACTACTTCCAGGCTCGCACCCAACTGCGTCGCGTGCAAGAGACCGAGCGACTGTACGCAGCCTGCTCCTCCCTGGCCGTCAAGCGCGGCGTGTCCGAGCGCACCGTCGGCGCGCTCGCCGACGCGGCCCACGGCCTGCGCCTCACGCACGCCACCTACAAGACCCTCGTCGCGCTCACCGCCGGCGAAACCATCTCGAGCCTCACCGCCAGCCGCGACCTGCGTGCACTCGTCGACGCCCGCCTTTTGCGGCCCGTCGGCCGCACACGCGCTCGTCACTATCTCGGCGAGCCACCGCTTCTCGCCGAGTACGACCACATCCGGGCGACACGCGCGCCACGCGACAGCGCCGACCCCTTCGAGTTGGCGACGGGCCAGCTTACGCTGACGGTGGGGGAAGGCCTTGCTACACTATAAAAAGTAAAGTAATGGCTTCGGTGGTTGAGTGAATAGTGGCTCCGCCGGCGCTGGGACTCTCATGCGAGGATATGGCGATGGCTGACCCCGAGAACGACGTCGAGCAGGTCCCGCAAACCAACAACGACGTCGAGCAGGTCCTGCACAGCGACATCGAGCAGGTCCCGCAGAACAGTGTCGAGCGCGACATCGAGGACGTCATCATCATCGGCAGCGGCCCCGCCGGCTACACCGCCGCGCTGTACACCGCCCGCGCCAACCTCCGCCCACTCGTGATCGAGGGCTTCGCCTGGGGCGGCCTGTTGCAGCAGACGACCGACGTCGAGAACTATCCCGGCTTCCCCGACGGCATCATGGGGCCCGAGCTGATGACCCACTTCCGCGCCCAGGCCGAGCGCTTCGGCGCGCGGCTGGAGACAGACCAGGCCGAGCGCGTGGCGCTCGCGACCGAGCCCGGCGGCGTCCACCGCGTCTGGGTCGGCGATGTTGAGCACCGGGCTCGCACCGTGATCCTCGCGATGGGCGCCCAGCACAAGCAGATCGGCGCGCCCGGCGAGGTCGAGCTGGGAGGGCGCGGCGTCAGCTACTGCGCGACCTGCGACGCCGCCTTCTTCAAGGACGCTCCCACCCTGATCGTCGGCGGCGGCGACTCCGCGATGGAGGAGGCGATCTTCCTCTCCAAGTTCGCCTCTCGCGTGGCGATCGTCCACCGACGCCCCGAGTTCCGCGCGTCGAAGATCATGCTCGACCGCGCCCGCGCGCAGGACAACATCGAATTCCTCACGCCCTACGTCGTCGAGCGCTTCGTCGCCGGCGAGTCCGGCGCGCTCTGTCGCGCGCTGCTACGCAACACCGAGGACGGCTCCGAGCGCGACCTGGAGATCAGCGGGGCCTTCATCGCGATCGGCCACGAGCCCCAGTCCGAGCTGGTGCGCGGCCAGCTCGACGTCGACGACAACGGCTACGTCATCACCGAGGGCCGCTCCACCCGCACCGGGCTACCCGGCGTGTTCGCCGCCGGCGACCTCGTCGACCACACCTACCGCCAGGCGATCACGGCCGCCGGCTCCGGCTGCCAAGCCGCCCTCGACGCCGAGTGGTATCTGCGCGACACGCCGCAGGTACCGACGCCAATGGGGATGCCCGAGGGCGATCTGGCCGAGGCGCAGTGGGCGCCCTCCGCATCCGCCGCCGAGGCGGCCGCTGCCGCGGGGGAGTAGGGGGTGTTGTTGTTTTTTTTGGAGCGAATCGCGCGTGCGCGCGTACGCGCGCACGATTAGCGTCCTGTGGGGAAGTAGTGGGTGGGGGGTAGGCTCAGGTGCCCTTCGGGGCGCCGAGCGCGCTCAGCATCAGCTCGACCCACGTCTGCACCAAAACCTCGTCTTCCACCTGCGCCGGGACGCCCAGCACGTCGCGCAGCAGTCTCGAGGACAGCAGCGCCCCGAGCCCGAGCGCGGCCGTCGCGGCGGCGTCCTGCACCGAAAGCGGTGTCTGCGCGCGCTCTGCGATCCATGCTGCCATGCCGTCGAACGTCGAACGCACGAGCCGGTCGACCGCCGTCGTCAGCAGCTGCGGCCGGCTGCGCGCTTCGGAGGCCAGCAGCCGCAGCAGCTCGGACTCGCTGTCCAGCTCAGCCAGCACGTAGCGCGCGATCAGCGTGAGTTCGGATTTGAGATCGCCCAGCGAGGCGAACACGCCCCGGATCTCGCGCAGCGCGTCGAGGCGGGCGAGCTGGCGCTCGATCCCTGCCGCGAGCACCGCTTCCTTGCTCTTGAAGTGGTGGTACAGGCCGCCCGCCCCGGGCGACAGCCCGGCCGCGGCCTCGATCTTGGCGATGCTCGTCGCGGCATAGCCCTGCTCGCTGAACAGCCGCATCGCCTCGTCGATGATCCGCTCGCGCGTCGTGCTTGACATGACCCAGACTAAGTATACACTTAGGAAAGACAAGTCGATCCTGAAATGGAGGATCCAATGCCTCTTCCTGACGATGGCATCGAAGGCGGGCGCCTACGCCGCACCGCTCCCCTGGTCGGTCTGACCGCCCGCACCGCCGGCGAGGCGATCGTCGTGGGGCTGCGCGGCAAACTCACCGGCAGCGACCGCCGCGAGGAGTTCCACGCCCGCACCGCCGAGCGCTACGCCGAACTGCTCGGCCGCTCCAAGGGCGCGCTGATGAAGGCCGGGCAGCTGCTCTCGTTCACCTCGCTCGGCCCGATGGTCGGCCACGAGTTCCAGGCCAGCTACCACACCGCGCTCGCGCGCCTGCGCGACGACGCGCCGCCGATGGCGCCCGCGCTCGCGCGCGAAGTCCTCGAGCGCGAGCTGGGGCGCACCACCGAGAGCACGTTCGCAGAGTTCGACTGGCAGCCGCTTGCGGCCGCCTCGATCGGCCAGGTACACCGCGCCCGCCTGCACGATGGCCGGGCAGTGGCGGTCAAGCTCCAATACCCCGGTGTCGCCGCCGCGATCCGCGCCGACCTCAAGAACAGCGAGCTGCTTGCCACGTTCCTGCGACTGCTCGTCGGCATCTCACCGCGGAAAGTGAGCTTCGACGTCAAAGGCGCCGCGCGCGAGGTCGGCGAACGCGTCACCGAAGAGCTCGACTACCGCCTCGAGGCCGCCAACCAGCGCGAGTTCGCCGGGCGCTACCGCGACCACCCCTTCATCCACGTCCCCGCCGTGATCGACGAGTTCTCCGGCAACCGCATCCTCGTCCAGGAGCTGGTCGAGGGCAAAACCTGGACGCAGGCGCTCGCCGCCGACCAACCCCTGCGCGACAGCTGGGCCGAGGCGATCCACCGTTTCACCTACGGCTCCTACCACTACTTCTACGTGTTCAACGCCGACCCCCACCCCGGCAACTACGTCTTCCACGACGACGGCAGCGTCAGCTTCCTCGACTTCGGCTGCGTCAAGCGGCTGCGCCCGCCGGAGGTGGACTCGCTGAACCTGGTCATGCGCGAATGCCTGCGCGACGACGAGCAGGGGACGTGGCGAGTCAGCGTCGAAGGCGGCTTCTTCGAGCCCGACGCCTCACTCACGCCCGCCGAAGTGCTCGCCTACTGGCGCTCGCCGATCGAGATGTACTGGGGCGAGCAGCCCTTCACGATCACGCCCGACTACGTAGCCCGCCTGATCGAACTGCGCTACTCGCCCTCCGGCCCGTCGGCGAACGCCTTCGCCCACATGGTCACCCCCGTCTCCTACACCGTCATGAGCCGCCTCGACATCGGCGTCATCTCGATCCTCGCCGAGCTGCGCGCGACCAACCGCTGGGCGGACATCGCCTGCGAGTACTTCGAGGACGGCGAGCCCGCGACCGAGATGGGCCGCGTCGACCGCGAGCGGCGCGAAGCGTACAAACGGGCGACGGGCGCGGAGGAGGCGAGCCATGTCTGATTGGGGCGCCTGGCCATTTCCAACCGAGGACCCCTACCCCGCCTACCGCGCTGCGCGCGAGCAGGCGCCCGTGCAGTGGAACGAGCCGCTGGGCGCCCACCTCGTGCTCTCCCACGAGCACGCGGCCACCGTCCTGCGCGGAGGGCAATGGAGTTCGGACCCGCGCAACAGCCCGCGGCTGCTCGCCGCGCTCGGCGGGCCCGAAGGCGCCGCGCTGCCGGCGCAGTCGCTGCTGATGAGCGACCCGCCGGCGCACACCCGGCTGCGGGGTGCCGTCAACCGCTTCTTCACGCCACGCGCCGTGCGCGAGATCCGCGCGCGCGTCGCGGCCGTCGTCGAGAGCGCCCTGGCGCCGTTCGAGCAGGGCGAGCCCGTCGAGCTGATGCAGGAGCTTGCCTACCCGATCCCGCTCGCCGTGATCGCCGAGCTGTTCGACGTCGGCCTCGAAGGCGCCGAACTGCTGCGCGAGCAGACGCCGACATTGGCGCGGATGCTCGAGCTGGACCCCACGCCCGAGGAGCGCGCGGAGATCGGCGCCGCGGCGATGACCGTGATGCTGTTCCTCGTGCCGCTCGTCGCCGAGCGACGGACCAACCCCGGCGCGGACCTGCTGAGCGCGCTGATCCACCCGCCCGCCGGCGGCGTCGCGCTCGACACCGACGAGATCGTCACGATGTGCCTGCTGCTCCTAGCCGCCGGCCACGAGACGACCGCCAACCTGATCGGCAACGGCACGCTTGCGCTGCTCCGCCACCACGAGCAGCTCGACTGGCTCGTGCGCCACCCCGAGTACACGCCCCAGGCCATCGAGGAGCTTCTGCGCTACGACAGCCCCGTCCAGGTCGCCTCGCGCGTCGCGCGCGAAGACCTCGTGCTCGGCGACGTCGCCGTGCGCGCGGGCGAGCCGGCGCTCGTCGTGCTCGGCGCCGCCAACCGCGACCCCGCCCACCACCCCGACCCCGACCGGCTGGACCTCACGCGCAGCGGCCCGCCCCACCTCTCCTTCGGCAACGGCCCCCACTACTGCCTCGGCGCCGGCCTCGCGCGGCTGGAGGCCGCCGAGACCTTCGCGCGGCTTGCGCGCTGGGCGTCGGAGCACCAGGCCGGTCCCTGGTCCCACACGCGCGACCCCTCCCGCACCTTTCGCAGATTGCGCAGCCTGCGGGTCGGGGAGCCCGCCGACGCGCCTGCTCAGTCGAGGAAGCTCGCACCCGCGCGCACATAGCCGCGCAGCGCTGGCGCCGCGCGGTAGCGCTCTTCGCGGTGCTCCGCCCACAGCCGGTCGACCGTGCCGAGCACGTGCTCGGCGCCGATCTCCTGCGCCCATGCGAGCGGGCCGCGCGGGTAGCTCATGCCGAGCTTCATCCCCGCGTCGATATCGTCCGCGCTGCCCACGCCCTCGCCGAGCGCGAACGCGCACTCGTTGATCACCTGGCAGACGATCCGCGGCAGTACCCCCACCGCGCAGGGCGCCACGCGCGCCGTGTGCAAACCTAGAGCCGCAAACGCTTTCTCGCCTGCGTCGCCTGTGACCTCGACGAGATTGAGCGGCACGAGCGCATAGAACGGCTCGCCCGCGACCGTGCCGCGCAGGCCGTCGACCTCGATGATTGGCTCGCCGTGCTCGCGCACCTCGCGCTTCGCCGCGACCAGTTGCTGCGCGCTGCGCGCCAGCGCCTCCTGCTCGGCGCCCTTCACCGGCGGCTCCCCGCTCGCTGCGGCCGCGCGCTCGCGCAGCGCATCGGCGAGCGGGCCCTCGCCCTGCACGACCGCGCCCGCGGTGGGCGGCGGCGGCTCCGGGTCGGGCGGGCGGTGGGGACCGTCGCCCGTGTAGTCGTAGTAGCCGCGGCCCGTCTTGCGCCCGTGCAGGCCCGCGGCGACCATCCGCGCCTGGATCGGGGAGGGGCGCCAGCGCGGCTCGCCGAAGCTCAGCTCGTAGAAGCTGCGCGACACGTCGAACCCCGTGTCGACGCCGACCAGGTCGCTCAGCTCGAACGGGCCCATGCGAAACCCGCCGCCGAGCCGGCAGATCCGGTCGATGCTTGGCACGTCCGCGACCCGCTCGGCGAGCGCCCGCAGCGCCTCCAGGCCGAACGGGCGGTTGCAGCGGTTCACGAGAAACCCCGGGCCGTCGCTCGCGCGGATCACGGTCTTGCCCATCGCCGCCCCCGTCGCGTCCGCGAGCGCCAGCGCCCGCTCGCCCGAGCGCACGCCCGCGATCACCTCGACCAGCGCCATCAGCGGCGCCGGGTTGAAGAAGTGCATCCCCACCACCCGCTCCGGGTTGCTCGCGCTCGCCGCGATCCCCGTCACCGGCAGCGAGGAGGTGTTGGTCGCCAGCACGCACTGCTCGCTGACGATCTCCGACAGCTGCCCGTACAGCTCGCGCTTGAGCTTGGGTAGCTCCGGCGCCGCCTCGATCACCAGCTCGCACGGCGCCAGCGCCGCCATGTCCGCGACGACCTCCAGGCGCGCGGCGGCCGCGTCGGCGTCGTCGATCCTGCCCTTCTGCGCTTCCTTGGCCAGCCCCGCCCGCACCTTCTCGGCGCCGCGTTCCAGCGCCTCTAGGATCGGGTCGTGCAATAGCGTCCGCGCGCCCGCCCTGCACGCCAGCTGCGCGATGCCCGCGCCCATCGTGCCCGCGCCGAGCACGCCGATCACGCGTGCGGGCTCTGCCGGTCGGGTGCTCATTTTTTGAGATCGTCCGCGCGTCGTTGCCGCGATCGGCGGGCGACGGGGCGGGGCGTCCTGCCCCGCCACGGCGGCGTGTCACTCACGCCGGCACCAGTGCGTTGATTCCCGTCAGCGCCCGCCCGATGATCAGTTTCTGGATCTGCGACGTACCCTCGTACAGAGTCGTCACGCGAACGTCGCGGAAGTAGCGCTCGACCGGGTGGTCGTCCACGTAGCCCGCGCCGCCGTGGACCTGGATCGCGGTGTTCGCGCACTCGACCGCCGCCTCCGTTGCGTGCAGCTTCGCGATCGACGTCTCCGTCGTGTTCGGGCGGCCCTTGTCCTTGAGGAACCCCGCGCGCCACACCAGCATCCGCGACGCCTCCGTCTTGACCGCCATGTCCGCGATCATCGCCTGCACCAGCTGGAAGCTCGCGATCGGCCGCCCGAACTGCTCGCGCTCCTTGGCGTACTTGACCGACTCCTCGACGCACCCCTGACAGATCCCCACGCAGCCCGCCGCGACCGAGTAGCGGCCCGAGTCGAGCGCCGACATCGCGACCTTGAAGCCGTCGCCGACCTCGCCGAGCACGCCATCCTCGGCGACCTCCACGTCTTCGAGGGCGATCGCCGCCGTGTCGGAGGCGTGCAACCCCATCTTGTGCTCGATCACGCTCGGTTTGAAGCCCGGCTGGTCGGTCTCCACGAGAAAGCACGCCAACCCCCGGTGGCCCTTCTCCGGGTCGGTCTGCGCGAACACCATCGCCAACTTCGCGTAGTTGCCCATCGAGATCCACATCTTCGCGCCGTTGATCTGCCAGCCGTCGTCCGTCTTGACCGCGCGCGTGCGCTGGTTGGCGGCGTCGGAGCCCGTGTCGGGCTCGGTCAGGCCGAAGCACCCCAGCCACTCCCCCGAGCACAGTTTCGGCAGGTACTTCTGCTTCTGCGCCTCGGTGCCCCATTTGAGGATCGCCGAGCACACCAGTGAGGTCTGCACGGAGATGACCGTGCGCACCGAGGAGCAGCCGCGGCCGATCTCCTCGACGACGAGCCCGTAGCTCAGGTAGTCCAGGCCCGCGCCGCCGTACTCGCGGGGCACGATCGCGCCAAGGTAGCCCTGGTCGGCGATCTTGCGCACCAGCTCGAGGTCGAAGCGGTGGTTGCGCGCGTTTTCGCGGGCGCGCTCGACGATCTCCTTGTCGGTGAACTCCCGCGCCGTCGCGCGAATCAGCTGCTGCTCGTCGGTCAGGTCGAAGTCCATGTGTCTTCCTCCTGGCGTCGCCACGCGACGCCGATGGCATCGTTGTTCATTGCTCGCTCGGTTTGCGGTCCAGCTTGGGTGTGCTCCACGGCGCCCGCACGCGCCGCTCCAGCTCCGCCGCCAAGCCCTCGATCGGCAGCCGCTCCTGCGCCAGCGAGTCGCGGTCGCGCACCGTGACCGTGCCCTGTGCAACGCTCTCGTGGTCGATCGTCACGCAGTACGGCGTCCCGATTTCGTCCTGCCGGCGATAGCGCCTGCCGATCGCGCCACCCTCGTCGTACTCGGCCTGCAGGCGCTCGCGCAGCGCGCGGTGGATCTCGTGCGCCAACTCCGGCTGGCCGTCCTTGCGGACCAGCGGCAGCACCGCCGCCTTCACCGGCGCCAGCCGCGGGTGCAGCCGCAGCACCGTGCGCCGCTCGCCCTGGCCCTCGCCCTCGCGCTCGACCACTTCCTCGTCGTACGCGTCAACGAGAAACGCGAGCGTGGCGCGGTCGGCGCCGGCGGCCGGCTCGATCACGTGCGGCACGTAGCGCTCGCCCGTGGCCTGGTCAAAGTACTCGAGCTTCTCGCCCGAGAACTTTGCGTGCTGGGTCAGGTCGAAGTCGCCGCGGTTGGCGATCCCCTCCAACTCCGACCACCCGATCGGGAACAGGTACTCCACGTCGCTCGTCCCCGACGAGTAGTGCGACAGCTCGTCCTCGTCGTGGGCGCGCAGCCTCAGATGGTCGGGGCGCAGGCCCAGCTCCGTGTACCAGCGCATCCGCTGCGCCAGCCAGTGCTCGAACCACTTCCCCGCTTGCGCCGGCGGCACGAAGAACTCCATCTCCATCTGCTCGAACTCGCGCGTGCGGAAGATGAAGTTCCCCGGCGTGATCTCGTTGCGGAACGACTTGCCGATCTGCGCGATCCCGAACGGCGGCTTCTTGCGCGAGAACTGCAACACGTTCTTGAAGTTGATGAAGATCCCCTGCGCCGTCTCCGGGCGCAGGTACGCTGCCGAGCCGGACTCCTTGACCGGGCCGATCGTCGTCTCGAACATCAGGTTGAAGTCGCGCGCCTCGGTCAGGTCGCACTCCGGCGTCTCGCCTGGATGCTTGGACGGTTTGCGCCCGCACTGCAGCTCGCCCAAATGGTCCGCCCGGAACCGCTGCTTACAAGTCCTGCAGTCCACCAGCGGGTCCGTGAAGCCCGCGAGATGCCCCGAGGCCTCCCACACGCGCGGGTGCTGCAGGATCGCCGAGTCGAGCGCCACGATGTCCTCGCGCTCGTTCAGCATTGCCCGCCACCACTCCGCCTTGACGTTTCCCTTGAGCAGCACCCCGTAGTGGCCGAAGTCGTACGTCGAGCCCACCCCGCCGTAGATCTCCGACGAAGGGAAGATGAAGCCCCTGCGCTTGCACAGCGCCACGATCTTGTCCATCGTCACGACGTCGTCCGCGGCCGGGCCAGCGGGGGTTTGGCCTGCGGCGGCCGGGGGCGGGCTATCCGCGGCCGGAGGCCGAGCGCCAGGGGACGGGCCTGCGCCTGAGTCAGGGGCGGAAGGCGAGTCGGCGACTGGGGACGGGTCTGCCGCGAGGGCCTGCCGATCCGCGGCCGGGCGCGAGCCCGGGTCGGCCGCCTCGTGCTCACGCTCTGCGGGACTCTCGCTCATCGCGCCGGATGGTATTCGAGCCTCGTCGCAGCTGCCGCCGCGGGTCTCGGCGCAAGCGTCCCGCAGGGCCAAAAAAACAGGACTTGACATATCTTCCTTGACAAGTGTCAATGACTCTGTTTACATTCAAGGGGATGACGGCCAGGCAGGGACGGGACAGAGGCAGCCAAGGAGGAGGCTGAGCGAAAGGAGACCACGCAGGACCTATCGCGCGCGCTGTGCTGCGCACGGAGCTTGTTCGAGCGCCATTACCCATACCTCTCCGGTGGCGCTCGAGGAAGCCTCGGCATGGGCAAGCAGGCACGTGTCGGTGGTTGCGGTAGGGACCGGGGCGAGCCCGGTCCCTACCTTTCTTTGCGGGCGGCCCTCCATTTGCGGTGGGGCCGGGCCGTAGGTGGGGTGTGTCCTTTGCGGGCGGCTTGCCGCTTGCCGTGGGCCGGCCGGGGGTGGGGTGTGTCCTTTGCGGGCGGCTTGCCGCTTGCCGTGGGCCGGCCGGGGGTGGGGTGTGTCCTTTGCGGGTGGCCTTGCCGCTTGCCGTGGGCCGGCCGGGGGTGGGTGTGCGGTCGGTGGGGCGCGGGGTGTTGCGATGTTATTTTTTCGGCTGCCATTCGCGCCAGCGCGCGCGTGCGCGCGTTTCGTGCGCGAATAGCGAGTCGGAGGAAACATAGATCCGCGGGCAGTACGCTCCCCGCGTGGCACGAGTGCTGATCGTCGGCGGGTGCGAGCGTGGACTGGTGCTTGCGCGCGCGCTCGTGGGGGAGGGGTACGCCGTGCGCGTCGTTGTGCGCGACGCGGGCGACGGGCGAAGCGGCGGCCAGGTGGAGGCCGGCGATGGAGGGGGCTGGATCGGCTGCGCGGCGGTCGAGGACGCCGGCGCCGAGTGCTGGGCCGGCGACCCGAACCGCCTCGGCACCCTACGCGGGGCGCTCGCCGGTGTGGCGATCGCCTGCTGGCTGCTCGGCGACGTCGCCGGCGCGGACGAGCAGCAGGCGCTGCACGGCCCGCGGCTGCGCGCGTTCCTGGAGCACGCGATCGACACGCCGATGCGCGGCTTCGTCTATGAGGCCGCGGGCGCCGTGCCCGTCGAGCTGCTTGCCGCCGGCGCCGGCATCGCGGAGGAGATGTGCGCTCGAAACGCGATCCCGTTGGCGGTTCTGCGCGCCGCTCCGGGCAGCGCGGAGTGGATGGGAGTGGCACGCTATGCTGTCTCTAATCTCCTAAAACCCGATCGAGATTCATACAAGGAGGCATCCTTGCCCGGTTACGAGAAGGACGTTCTGGTCGAGCCCGAGTGGCTCGAGGAGCACCTAGGCGACGACGACCTCCGCATCGTCGAGGTCGACGAGAACCACGCCCTCTACGCTGACGCCCACATACCCGGCGCGATCGGCTTCGACTGGCAGCAAGACCTGCAAGACCCGGTCCGCCGCGACTTCCTCGGGCCCGCCGACTTCGGTGCTCTGTTCGGCTCCCGCGGCATCTCAAACGGACACACGATCGTGCTCTACGGCGACCGCAACAACTGGTTCGCCGCCTACACCTACTGGTACCTCAAGTACTACGGCCACGACAAAGTGCTGCTGCTCAACGGCCCCCGCGAAAAGTGGATCGCCGACGGGCGTCCTACCAGCACCGAGGTCTCCAGCCATGCGCCGGCCACCTTCACCGCCCAGCCCGGCGACGACGCGATCCGCGCCCGGCGTGAGGAGGTCCTGGCCGCGATCGACGCCCCCACCAAGCTCGTCGACGTCCGCTCGCCCGCCGAGTTCGCCGGTGAGATCATCTCCCCCGCCGGCTACGAGCAGGAGGGCGCCCAGCGCGGCGGCCACATCCCCAGCGCCGCCTCGATTCCCTGGGCGCAAGCGGTTCGTGAGGACGGCACCTTCAAGTCCGCCGAGGAACTGCGCGAGCTGTACGGCGGCAAGGGCGTGCTCGACGGCGAGCCGATCATCGCCTACTGCCGCATCGGCGAGCGCTCCGCGCACACCTGGTTCGTGTTGCACGAGCTGCTCGGCCGGCCCGACGTCAAGAACTACGACGGCTCCTGGACCGAGTGGGGCAACCTCGTCGGCGTACCCGTCGCGACCGGGGCCGAAGGGGGCTGAGCCGACGAGCCGGAGCGGGCGGTCCCGAACACCGCGGCGGTGGATGGGCGCCGCTGCGGGGTCGGAAAGCTCGGGCTCGGAAAGGCTGGCGCACTGCCGCAGGGGATAAGCGCGTGCGGGCGGCGGGGATCGGAGCGCTGTGCGGGCGGCGGGGATCGGAGCGCTGTGCGGGCGGCGGGGATCGGAGCGCTGTGCGGGCGGCGGGGATCGGAGCGCTGTGCGGGCGGCGGGGATCGGAGCGCTGTGCGGGCGGCGGGGATCGGAGCGCCGCTATGACGTCGACGGATTGACGTCCAGCAGCGGGTCCAGCTCGGCGAGCAGGCTCTCCACGATCCGCGCGGTCGCGCCCCAGATCAGCACGTCCTCGACAATGTAAGCGTCGGTTTCGAATTCGATCCCGCGCCGCTGCATACGCGTGCGCGTCCGGCCGTCGCGCAGCGCGTCCACCGGTAGCTCGAGCACCGCGTCGACCTCCGCCGGCGACGGCTGCCAGCACTTCCCCGCTTCGATCAGCCCCACGAACGGGTGGATCAGGTAGCCCGTCACGAACGTCGACGTCGGCGCAAGCTCCCCCAGCACCCGCACGTCCCCGCGCGGCAGCCCAATCTCCTCCTCGGCCTCACGCAGCGCCGTCTCACGCAGGTCGGCGTCCTCCGGGTCCCTGCGGCCGCCCGGGAAGGAGATCTCGCCGGCGTGCCGCCGCAGGTCCGTGCGCCTACGCGTGAACACCGCATGCGGCCTTCCCGCCTTGTCGAGGAACAGCGGTACCAGCACCGCCGCGGCGATCTGAGAGGTGGGAGCCGCGGCCTGCACCGGGCCGGCCTCGTATGAGGCGTCCTCACTCGGGCCGCCCGACGTGTTCGGGCCGCCTGCCTCGCCCAGGCCGTCCGCCGCGGTCAGCTCGTCGGCCCCGCGCTCGTGCCCGACAACGCCTGCACCCGCTGCACCCGTTCCTCGAACATCACCTCGCCGTCGAGCGTCCGATGCACCGGGCACTTCGCCGCGATCACCCGCAAACGCTCGACCTGCTCCTCCGGCAGATCCTCCGGCAAACGCAGGTTCAGCTCGAAGCGCGTCGGGCAACCCCGCTCCGCCGGCGTGTACTGCACATCGACCTCCACCTCGCCGATATCCCACCCCTTGCGTGCCGCGTACATCTCCATCGTGATCGCCGTGCAGCTCGCCAAACTCGCCGCCAGCAGCTCCTGCGCGTCGGGGCCCGCGTCGCTGCCCCCATCCTCCGGCGGCTCGTCCACCGTCAGCTTGTGATCGCGAATTCGCACCGTGTGCCTGAAGGTTCCTTCGCTCCGTCTCGCCGTCGCTCTCATTCCCTGTGCCAGCCTTTCCGACCCATCTCGCTCGTCGTTTCTCTCTCTCCGGTTCCCCTCCACTCTGGATGGTAGTTACGTGTGCGCCGCTGATAAAGGACCGGGCGGAAAGGACTTGGTGAGCGGGGCTGGGCGAAGGGCGAGGGGGAACGCCTGCTTGGGGCAGGCGCGGCGGGCGAGATGTGGAACGGCGCACGACATGAGGGGAGTTGCGTTAGCTGGGCCTTGGGGCACGAAGGCAGTGGGGGTCGCGAGGCGGGCCGGAATGGGGCTGGGTGGGGGAAGGGCATGGGAGCTGGCCCTGGGGCGACGCGGATGGACGTATCCTGCGCTGCCGTGCTCACAGCGGGTTGAACAGCAGGCCCGTCAACAGCTTCGGATAGAAGTACGTCGACTTCGGCGGCATGTTCTCGCCCGCCGCGGCGACTTCGCGCACCTGCTCCACCGGCGTCGGGCGCAGCAGGAACGCCGCGTCGCACTCGCCGCTCTTCACCGCCGCCACCGCCTGCTCGACCGTGCGGGCGTAGCGCAGACCACGCAGCTCGGCGATGTCCTCGTCGTCGAGTTCCACCGCGCCCTTCAGTACGATCGTCTCCAACACCCCCGTGTCCAGCTCTCTGTACGGCTGGGCGTGGCCCACCAATACCTTATCGGCGATCGCCTGGTCCTTTAGCGTCAGCCGCCATGGGCGCTGCTCGCGGCGATCGATATACCCAAGCTGTAGCGGGGGTCCTCCGCCCGGCTCGGGGGCGAGCTTGTCGATCGGCACCTCCCGGCGCTCGAAATCCCTCGCCAACACCTCCCCGAGGCGGCCCCAGGCCGCCTCCTCCAGACCAAACAGCAGGCGATGCGTCGGGAACACCGTCAACCCCGCATCCTGCAGAGCCACCAGACACATCAGCATGTAATGGTGGGCGCCGTCCGCCGCGCCGCCCGCTGCGTCGACCTCGGCCTCGTACGCCCTAGCGGTCTCGTAGCGATGGTGCCCGTCCGCGATCAGCAGCTCTGCGTTCTGCGTCGCCTGCTGCACCGCCTCGATCGCCGCGCCGTCGGTCACCCGCCACAGGCGGTGCACCGTCCCCTCCGCGTCGCTCACCTCACCCCACGGTTTGCCCGCAGTAGCGGACGCGACCGCGCTCCACGCCTGTTCGGCCGGATCGGAGTACAGGCTGAAGATCGCCGACGTGTTCGCCCGAGTAGCGCGCATCAGGCGCAGCCGGTCCTCGCGCGGGCCTGGATGGGTGCGCTCGTGCGGGCGCACTCGGCCCGGGCCGTAAGGCTCCAAACGCACCCTGCAGAAGCAGCCCCGCCGCGTGCGGCGCACTCCGTCAGGGCCCGTGTAGTCCTGGGTGTGGGCCCAGATTGCCGGCTCGGCGTCGTGCACCAGCGCCCCCCTCTGCTGCCACTCGGCGAACAGCTCGCCCGCCGCCTCGTAGGGGTCTGCGGTTTGGTCTTGCGCGCTCTGCGCGCCTTCGTCATGGGCGGCCTGCCCGCCCTGGCTGGCCTTCGGCAAATCGACCCCCACCACGTTGAACGGCGACTTCGTCACCAACGTTCCTCGCTGCTTAGCGTCGATCGTGTCGTAGGGCGGGGCCACCACATCCGCCACCGGGCCCACAACCGCCTGGTCGTAGTACAGCGCTCGCAGCGGGCGCATCTCGGGCATCGTGCTCGGCAGGCTACACCGGGGGCGCGGGCGCGTGGGGTTAGGGAGCGTGGGGTGGTCGGCGCGTCGGCCGGTCGGGTTGGGCCGGGCCGGGCCGGGCCGGGCCGGGCTGTAGTAGTGGTGGTGGTGGTGTTCGGGCGGCTGCCATTCGCGCGACGCGCTACGCGTGCGGGGGCGTGGGGGCGTTGGGGCGTGGGGGCGTTGGGTGGTTGTGTTTGCAGTGTGCCGGGGGCGGTTGGGTAGTTGTGTTTGCGGCTGCCATTCGCGTGTGCGCACGCGATACGCGTGCGTGCGATACGCGCCCGGGCGCGAATGGCAGCAGTGGGGGAGTAGCCGGTGGGGAGCGGCGGCGTGCGCCCGCCGCACTGTTCTGTCCGCAGCGTGTGCGAACATGTGTTCGTGATGGTCCACGCCGCCCACCTCCGCGAGAAGGCCCGCTCGATGCGGATCGAGCGGCGCCTTACGATCGACGAACTCGCCGCGCGGCTTGTGCTGCCGCGCACGACCATCTACTACTGGTGCGCGACCTGCCGATCCCGGGTTCGGGGCCCGGCGGTGTGTGGCACGAGGCCGCGCGGCGCAAGGGGACACGGGCGATGCACCGGAAGTACCGCGTGCTGCGGGGGGAGGCTTATCGGGCTGGTGAGCGGGAGTTCGATGTGCTTGCGGGCGAGCCGACGTTCCGGGACTTCGTGTGTCTGTACGTGGCGGAGGGGTACAAGCGACGGCGGCATGTTGTCTCCAGCTGCAACTCGGACCCAGCCGTCATGCGACTCGCGAACCTTTAGATGGGTCGTCTCACCGACCGTCCGCGCCTGCTTTCGATCAACCATCATGCCGATCAAGACCTGCGGGAACTGCGCGAATGCTGGGGCACTTGCCTGCAGGTCAACCCGGACACGATCCGACTCAAGGGCAAGTCAAACAGCAACCAGCTCGCCGGCAGGACCTATCGCTCCCGCTATGGGGTACTCACGATCTGCGTGCACGACACGCTCTTCCGTGCCCGAATCCAGGCTTGGATGGATCGATTGCACGCCGAATGGCACTAGACTTGGGCATCGCATCGGGGCGTGGCGCAGCCTGGTAGCGCGCGGCCTTTGGGTGGCCGAGGTCCCCAGTTCGAATCTGGGCGCCCCGATTTTCGCTTTTTCTTGCGTGGCCCAGAAACCGTAAGCGTTCAGTTGGGTTGGGGGACATAATCCCGGGGCGTCGAATTCCTGTGCGTGGAGCGCGTTGAGGCTGAGGCGATCTATGGGCAGGGCCGCGAGGCGGTGGTGGAGGTGCTGTTGGCTGTCTCGGCCCAGAATGAGCGGCTTGCGTCGCAGGTCGAGGTGCTGACCGCGAGGGTTGCGCGCCAGGACGAGCGGATCTCACAGTTGGAGCGGCGGCTGAATCGCAGCTCGCGTAACTCATCCAGCCCGCCGAGTGTCGATCCGCCGAACAAGAGGCCTAAGCGTGGGAAGGACCCTTCCGGGCGCTCGCAGGGCGCCCAGACCGGGCATGAGGGTCATGGCCGTGAGTTGCTGGCGCTCTCGGCCGTGGATGAGGTCATCGAGCACTGGCCTGAGCACTGTGAATGCGGTCACACGTTCGCCGCAGGGGAGCTGCTCGCGGTCGGCGAGCCGCTTCGCCACCAGGTCGAAGAGCTGCCCGTTATCTCCGCGCAGGTGGTCGAGCATCGCGCTCAGCGGGTTTGCTGCCCTGGCTGTGGTGCGCACACGCGGGCCGAGATCCCGAGCGATATCGTCGGGAGCGCGTTCGGGCCGCGCTTTCAGGCGGCCGTGGCGGCGCTATCGGTGCGCAACCGTGTCAGTCGCCGCGACGTGGTTGAGCTCTGCGAAGAGCTCTTCGGCGCGCGCGTCTGCGCCGGTACCGTCGAGGCGATCCTCACGCGCATCTCCGACGCCCTCGATGACCCCTACGAGGATCTGCTTGCACGCGTGCGCTGCAGCGAGGCGCTGAACATGGACGAGACGGGGTGGCGCTTGAAAGGTACTCAGCGCGCACTGTGGGGAATGTTTACCGCTCGCCACGCCGTCTTCGTGGTCGCCGCCGGCCGCCACGAGGAGCACGCCAAACGGCTGCTGGAAGGGCACACGGGGATCGTGACCTCAGACCGCTGGTGGGCCTACAACCACCTCCCGCTCTCACGCCGCCAGCTCTGCTGGAGCCACCTCCAGCGCGACTTCCAAGCCCACGCCGAAGGCCTTGCCGCCGAGAAAGACTTCGGCGAGCACGGCCTCGCCCTGTCCGAGCGTGTCTTCTGGGCGTTCGAGGTCTTCCAGCACACCAGCGATCGACGCGAGCTGAAGCGCACGATCCGCCGCCTGCAACGCGAGTACAAGCCGGTCATCCGCCGCTACGCCGCCAAACGAGCACGCAACAAGCGCTGCCACGGCATGGCACGCAACCTCCTGAAGGCCTGGCCCGCGCTCTGGACGTTCGCCAGCCACGACGGCGTGACACCGACCAATAACCACGCCGAGCGCTCGCTACGCAGCGCCGTCATCTACCGCAAGCTCTGCCTCGGCAGCCAATCCGAGAGCGGCGAGCGACGCATCGAGCGCCTCCTCTCCGCCCACACCACCTGCCGACTACAACACCGCTCCCTGTTCGCCTACCTCACCGACACGCTCACAGCCCACGCCCGCGGCGACCCAGCCCCCGTACTCACCTAACCCCACGCAGCGCTGACGGACTGAACGCTTACCAGAAACCCCCGTTTTGCGGGGGTTTTTTGATGGGACTTTTGATGGTGAGGGTACCGGTTCAAGTCGCCGGGCGGGGCTAGAAAAGCCCGCGTTTTGCGGGCTTTTGGGTGCGTGACGGTGCCGCTGGTGTGCATGAAGTGGTAGCTGCGTATTGCAGTTCTATTGCGGCGGCGGCGTGATTCTTTTGCAGAGTGGCTACGCCATGCGGGCCGGTTTTGGTGGGTGGGGTGAGGGGTCTTGTGCGTGTTGTTGGTAGGCGTTGATGGCGTGTCGTGTGCGGGCGATGGCGCGGTGCTCGGCGAGCTTTGAGTAGGTGCTGCAGACGAGGTATCCGCCGTCGCGGTGGCCGGCGATGTGCGCGGTGCTCTGGATGTCCAGGCCGAGGCCGCCGTCGTGGGGTGGGTCGATCATCCATTGGATCGCGCGGTGGCGGAGCTCGTAGAACTCAAGGCCCGGCATTTGAGCGGCGGCGCGGATGGAGTGCCAGTGCGCGGACCACGTGCTGCGTCCCATGTAGCGGCCGCGCGGAGTGGGGAAGAAGATCTCCCGGCTGAGCCTGGGCATAGTCTGTAGATGCCGGTGTAGCCTGGGGCTCATCGCGATGTCTCGCGGCTCGTCATCCTTGGGTCAGCCGATGACGCCGCTTGCCAGGTCAAGGTGACGGCGGACGTGGATGATGCCCGCGGTGTAGTCGATGTCGTTGTGGTTCAGGCGAAGATCTCGCCGGGGCGCATCGCTGCTTCGCCGATCGCGAGGAGGACGCCCTGGAGGACCAGCCCGTAGCTGTCGGTACGGCTTGTGCGGGCGCACCGGCACAGCCGCTCATATTGCTCGTCGCTGATCACTTCGAAGTCGGGCCGGTCGATCCGGCGTGTGTGCTTCCTGACCCCCAGGTGGGTGAAGACGTTTCGCGGAGTCAGGTCGCGGTCGAGCGCGTGGTTGAAGAACTGGCGCGCCGATTGCTGAACATGGGACCCGCGGGGTAGCGACCAGCTCAGCGCCTCCTCGCGGCTGAAGCTATCGAGCTGGCGGTCCGCGAAGTCTCGAACAAGTGGCTTGAGGCCCTCGCGCATTCGCCTGACGGTGCTCGCACGGCGCCCGGTCTCCTTCTGGGCGCGCTGACCCTCGGGCCAGCTCATCGTGATCTTGCCGTTCTCGTGGATCACGGCGCCGGCGAACTCCATCACGGTTGGAAGTCGAGCATCATCAACATCCTTCGCTTCCTGCTCGACGGCGGCAACCCGCACGCTCCCCACGGCCCGATCCAGCAATCGGTGGCCTGGTACGGACTCCGAGGCCATGTCGAGCGGACCCCGTTCTTCATCGGGCAGCCCGCGCCCGCGCCGAACACCGACACCAACGAGACGATGCTGGCCATCGGCGAGGGCGCCGCGCCCGCATTCGAGGATCTCTCCTCAGACACTTCTTCTGACTCACTGCGCGGCTACCTCGGCGGGCTACTCGGTATCGAGGACAACCGCAACGTCCCAACGCCGGGCCAGACGCGCCACGCGCTCTCCGCCTCGTTCGTACATTCGCAGCACTACTGCTTCCAGGGACAGGGCGAGATCGCGAACCCGGACATCCTCTTCCACGGACAGAACCGAGAGTGGATCCCGCAGACGATCCGCGACACGCTTCCCTACTTCCTCGGCGCCCAAGGCGCCGACGATCTGCGTAGACGCGAGGAGTTGACTCAACGCCGCCGCGAGCTGCGCCGTCTACAACAGCGGGTGTGGGCTGCCGAGTCAGAACGAAGCGCCGGGCTCGATCGAGCCGGCACCCTGATCGCCGAGGCGCGCGATGTCGGGCTTGCCGCGGCCGCAGAACAGCCGGCCGATCTCGATCAGGCACGCCAACTCCTTCGCACCATCCTCGACACCCCGAACTCCACTGCCATCGGCATCGGCGGCGAGTTTGAGCGGTTGCGCCGCCGTCGCGGCGAGATTAACAACGAGCTGCGCGACATTGCCGAGCAGCTGCGAGGCCTCGAGGACTTCGCCAGCGCAGAGCACGACTACGGCGGCGAGCTGCACGAGCAGAACGCGCGACTCGCCTCGATCGGCCTCGTCCCCGAGGAGACGACCGACGCAGCGTGCGTGATGTGCGGACAGACCCTTGGCGGCGAGGCATCGCCCCCACGAGAAGCGCTCGCGCGATCGCTCGAGAGAGCCGAGCGACGCGTCGAACTCGCCCAGCGCGACCGGTCCCTGATCCAGAAGGCACGCGAAAGTATCCTCGAACGTCGCCAGACCCTTCGCGACGCTCTCCGCGAGGTCGATCAGGCCCTCGAGACGCTTGCTGCCCAGGAAGAGACCGTCAACAAAGCACGCGACGCGATCAACGTCCAAAGCTACTGTATGTCCGCGGACGGATCGCCCAACACCTCGAAGTCACCCAGGACACCGGCGATCAGGAGTTCGTGACGCTGCGCTCGCAGCTGAGCACCCTCGAGGCCAGCGTCGAAGAGCTCGCCAACAGCCTCGACGCGGAGGCGCTGCGCTCGCGCACGACCTCGCTGCTGCGCACCGTCAGCCGGCAGATGACGACATGGGCGCAGCAGCTCGATCTCGAGCACTCCCGCGACGGTGCCCAGATCGACATTGACCGCCTAACGATCGTCGCCGACACTCCCCAGGGCCCCGCGTACATGGACCGAGGCGAGATCGGGAGCGGCATGAACTGGGTCGGATATCACCTGAGCGCTTACCTCGCCCTGCAGGACTTCTTCATCCGCAACACGCGCCCCGTGCCCCACTTCCTCGTACTCGATCAACCCAGCCAGGCGTTCTTTCCCCGCGATCGCGAGCGCGGGGGCGATCTCGATGAGCTCACCGATACCGACCGCGAGCACACACGCCAGCTCTACGAGCTAATGCACCAGGTCGTCGCGTCACTCGACGGGCGCCTTCAGGTAATCGCGTTGGATCATGCGGACTTCGAGGACGACTGGTTCGCTGATTCAGTCGTCCAGCGCTGGCGGGACGGCAAAGCCCTCATCCCGGCGTCCTGGTGCGCACCCGATGCCCAGAACTGAACCGTAAACAGGTGGGCGCGCGTCAGCCGATCAGCCCGGTTAGCCATAGCGCAGTGCGGGTACCAGGCCAGGGCAGGGCATGCTTTGATGCTCGAGCCGGCATCTCGTCAAGGGTCGCTTGACGATGTGCCTTATTCGGGCCCCCATAGTTTGGGTGCCCGGCAGTACGCGATGTGGGCGCCGGGGCGGTCGCTGGCTTGAGTTTGGTCTCCCCGAAGCGGAGCTTTCTGGATGCTATCCTTACTTCTGGCAAAGAGTAAGGAGGAGTGTATGGATGCTGCTGCGCGGTTGACGTCGAAGGGCCAGATCACGATTCCGAGGAGCGTTCGCGATGCGCTAGAGCTGCGCGAGGGCGATGAGGTTGTCTTTCGCGTCGAGCGCCGGCGTGCCGTCCTGGCGAAGACTGCGGATTTCCTTGAGCTGGCGGGGTCTGTGGCGACGCCCGTGGCGAAGCTCGGGACTCCGTGGGATGAGGTGCTGCGCCGTAGCCGCCGAGCGCGCGCGGAGAAGCGCCGCTGAGCGCGTTCCTCGACACGAACGTCCTGATCCGGCATCTAACGGGCGACCCGCCGGATATGGCCCAGCGGGCAACGGCGGCGCTGGCCGGCGAGGAGCAGCTACTGCTGAGCGATCTCGTGCTGGCCGAGTGCGTCTATGTGCTCGAGTCCTTCTACGAAGTCGAGCGAGTCCGGGTGGCGATGCTGATGCGCTCCGCGATCGCGCTGGCGTCGGTCGAGGTGGTCTACGCATCATTGTTGCTGCGGGCGCTTGAGGTCTACGAGCTTCACAGGCTCGACTTTGCCGAGGCCTACCTAGTGGCCAGCGCCGAGTCCACGGGCGTGCGCCGCGTGCTCTCCTTCGACCGGACGATCGATCGCGTGCAATCGGTCTCCAGGGTCGAGCCCTAGTGGTCGCTCCGCCTAGTTCGCTGATGCTTACCGGTATTGTTGTGCGCTCTATTGCAGGCGATTGCGGTCACGTGATTGATCAGCGAACCTCGCGGAGGACCCGCTAGCCCGGATCCTGCAGTAGGCGTGTGAGTGTCGTTGGGATTGGCTTCGTGCATGGCGGGCTGCTGTGAGGTGGTGGTGGGGTTGTGGGGTTCGAGGGTTGCGCGGGGATATCGGCAGGGAGTGGGGTAAGAGGGCGTGTTTTCGGGCAGCGCTGATCGGGCAGTGGCGCCATGGGTTTCTTTGGTTGTGTCGTTGCTGGGGTGTCAGGCGGCGGGCGCTGGAAGCGCCTGGAGCTTCCCGAATGCGTCGCGTAGCTCGGCCGCCCATGGCCATGTGCTGGGCAGGTGGAGCTTCGCTTTGCGGCCGTGAAAGGAGAGCCTGGCGGCGAGGTGCAGCAGCGTGTAGCGCAGGCGCTTGGGCTCTGCCTTGGCGAGTTCGCCTTCGAGCAGCAGTGTTTGTGCCCAGACGATCAGGTCGTGCGCGAGCATGACGATCTCGAGCCACACCTCGTTGAGTGCGAACTCTTTGAATGGGAACTTCGAGAGGCCGGTGTCCTTGTCGTCGCGGATGCGATCCTCGACGTGTGCGTGCTGGCGGTGACGGCACTCGATCTCGGCGATGTTCTCGTTGGGCTGGTCGGTAAGGATCGCCTGGAAGCGGTGCCCGTCGTGGTCGGTGAAGGACAGTTGCGCCCCGGGGTGCGGGCGCTCGCGCCTGACGATCAGCCGCGACCCCTCGGGCCAGGAGGACAACTCCACGCCGCTGGTGATCTCAGCCACCTGGCCGTTCTTGCGTTGTGAGCCGTCCCCGGCGAGCGCCGGAACCCAGGCGTCATCGGGAATCTGGAGGATCGCGGCGCGAACGGGCTCGGTCAGTTCGTAGCCGACGGAGAAGCGCATACCGTGCTCGCGGCAATGCTCAGCCAGGCCGTGTGTTGCGCCGGCGGTGTCGCAGCGCACGAGGACCTTGATGCCTTCGATGTGCTCTCGGGGAATCTGGCAGAGCGCGAGATCCAAGACCGTCTTGTGATCCTTGGTGGTGTTGGAGCCCGCGTTCCCGGCCCGCAACACGCCGCCCAGCGCCTCCCTGGTCTCATCGGCATACGCCGCCAGCGGGTGAAACCCGAACCCGCCCTTGTAATTCCCTGCAGCCTTCTCCTTCTCGGAGTGCACGGTGATGAGCGTGGCGTCCACGTCGATCGTCAGGTGCTCGGGTGCGCCGTGCTGCCCCCAGAAGTGCTCCCGCGCCCGTGCATGCGCTCTGCGCAGCGCCTCCAGCATGCCGGGCTCCCGCGCGATCTTCTCGATCAGCCGATACGCCGTGGAGTCGGAGGCCACCTCGCCGAACAACGCCTCCTGCTCACGCACGCCGCCCAGGTCAGACACGCACTCCCCACCGTCGGCCAGCATCACCACCAGATCACGGATCACACGGCCGGAATCGTGGCCTCGCTGACGCTGCTTGAGCCCTGCCAGCCCCCGCGAAAGCGCCCCGGTCAACCCCAGCCCGTCAGCCGCCTGCGCCAACAGGAAGCTGCCCGCATGCGAGACCAAGCCAGCTCCGTCCGTCGTGACCCCTACCGTTACCGGGCGTCCATCACGCATCACCTTCAAGGTGCACCTCCAAGACCGGGGATTCCAGGACTGAACACCCCAAGAATCCCGGTCCCACCGGACGTTTCCGCGGCCCCGCTCACCCCGGGGCCGCGGTCGTTAACGCAGGATCCGGGCTAGGGACCGCGGTGTTGGGCGACATGGCGCAGATCCCAGAGCCATGCCTCGATGTCTTCAGCGGTGAGTTTGATAATCCCGTCTTCTGCTCCGCGCTCCTCAGAGAAACGCTGATTGAACGCCTTGGCCCAGCTCTGGGTAGGGCCTGCGATTCGCATATGAGTCAGGATCGCTTCCACCGCCTGCGGGATTAGTCCGTCGGGCTCATCGAGCAGCTGCCGCTCGATCAGCAGCGACTCCTTGTCTTCCTTATCGCCGCCGTAGACGAAGACCAGGTTTTCAAACCCTCGGCTGTAGTCCTCGATGAACTCGATCGTGTAGTAGCCACCGCTGCGGGCGCCGTCGCGTTGGGACGCTATCTCCGCATCGTTTTCGGCTTCGTCCAGCATCTCCTGCTGGTCGCGGTTGAGCATCTCTTGACCCTCGGCATTGAGCTTCAGCTCAAGCCGCCATAGCGCCTTGCGCCCATCGGAGGTCGTCGCATAGGGCGCGATCGTCGCGCCAAACCGTTCCTTGAACCAGTCATCGAAGTCCGTGTTGAACTCATATGACTGGTCTTCGATGCTCCACTGCCCATGTTCGCTGGCGAATTCCCCAACTGTGATCTCGCGGTACCAGGGCTCGTCCACCTCCTTGTCAGTCCAGGGGAAGAGCTTCATCAGCTCATCCTTAAAGTCCCGGGCCGCCAGAAACGCCCACGGCCAGATCCGTGCGACAGAAGTCGCACCGTTGGATCCCTGGGCGATGAAACGCAGGACGCAGCGTCCGTCGGTTGGTTGGAGGAGGTTCTGCTCGACCTCGAGGAACAGACGATGACCGCCGTTGAGCATCCAGATCCACGGCAGGTCGGCATCGACCCGGCGGTCACGGAGACCGTCTGCGGTCTCGTTAGCTGCAGCCGACACAGCGTCCAGGTCACGGCCACAGCGCGCGTCGAAGACGTTGCTTTCTGGCACGTCGACGGCAAAAAGCTTACCGGTCGACTGAGTCGTATCAGGGTTCACGACCTGCCAGAAAGCGGCATCGGTAGTCGGGTTGTAAAGCACCAACAGCACCGGCATTGAGTAGCCGCGCCAATAGTCGACGTGAGCCGAGTCGACGTAAAAGCGCCAACCACCGGGTATCGGGTGATCAAACTGGCCTTCCCCTGACTTGATCTGAAGCGCCAGTAACCGGCCGTCTGGAAGGCCGCCGGTCCGTGCCTCGACATGAGCATCAACACCCCGGTCAGGACGCGGCAGCTCCCTGAAGGCCCAGCCAGCCTGCTCCGAACGGAGTCCGACCGCGAAGACACCAATCCGCTCTATGAAATCCGTGCCAGACACGCGATCACCCTATATCGCCGAGCCCCGGCGCAGGGCGATGAACGCGGCTGCGTTCATGTCGCCTCGGGCGGGAGGTTCAGGGCGATGAACTCTGCGACCGGCGGCGGCCCGCTCGTGAAGCCGTCGAATTGCCTCCCGACCCTCTCCGCATATGCGCCCATCGCGTTCAACGCCTCGGCGAGATCGGCGTCATCAAGCTCTTCGAGGAGCTGGTCACGCATGTCCACGTCGGAGATCAGACGCTCGACCACTGGCGCCACACGATGGCCGTAGAACCTGGCGAAGTTAGGGAAGTACACACCGGTAGCCCTTCGAAGGTCGGCGCCGTCGATCGCTACGACATTGGATAGGACGTCGAACTGAGCGAGCGCCGTCAGTAACTCGTCGGCGTCGGATGGGACGCCGTCGGCGCGTAGGCAGTCGAGCCGCACGACATCGGTACGCGCCACCGTCAAGACGCTCACCTTCTCGTCTATCTGTTGCGCGCGGGAAGCCAAGTTGATGGCCTGGCTGAGCCAGTTCTTGTGAAAATCGACGTTCCCCGCACACGATTGCAGCGTGAACTCCCGGATCACATGCCACCGCTCTTCACGAACGGCGAGCGCGCCAAGTCCGTAGATCCGCTCGATGATGGCGAGCCATACCCGAGGCGCGAGAGCGGTGGGTGCGATCTGCGTGCCGTACTCGTATCGCTCCACAATCTCTGGCTTCGCCGGCATCCTGTAAATCGCCGCAAGAACCGAGACCATACGTCGGAACCAGTCGGTCTGGGCGTACCGCATGAGCGTAGCCGTGAGGCAGATGAGCCGGTCGAGCAGGTCACCGAACTCGGCGTCTGCATCGGAGCGCGCGAGTAACACACGAGCACGATCGACCGCTTCGTTGAGGAGATAATCGAACCCGATCGTGTCCGGGGTGCCGCGAGCCAACTCGAGAACGGCCGTGTTGAGTTCAGACTGCTCAAGGTCCAGGTTCACTGCGCCGAGCGGGCGACTGGCGCTCGCAGCACCCGCGGTCTCTGTCAACTCGTGCCGGCGCATCTCGCGCTGTTCCGCCATCCACTCGGCCTTGGCGTCCTCAATCCGCCTTTGAATGATCTCCTCATGGCCTTGCCCGCTCAACCGCTCCGTGCTGGACCCGTTCCGCCAGAAGGCGTCGCCCTTACGAAACGAGAACTTGGTGTCGAAGCCCTTCAGGTAGACGCCATCCGCCCGCATGAACGCCACACCAGCCGGGGAGCGCTCGACATAGATCAGGACCACCTTATGCCCTTCGCGCTCGGTAACGCGTGTGACGAGGTTGAGCGGCTCGGGCAGCCACGTGCGCAACTTCGGAACGAGCCTGGCGTCGTCGAAGAGCGCCAGGTCCATGCCGTCCATGCCACACGTGGGATGAGCGTCAGGGCCGATCCCGGCAAGGATGTACCCGCCACGCACGAGCATTCCGCCAATGTCTCGCGCGAGTTCCACTTCCTGCCTCTTATCACGGAGGTTGATCATCCGCTTGAAGTCGAGTTCGGCGTACTCGGTCCCGAGTACGAGCAGCTCCGCCAACTTCTCGTCAGAGACGATGCCATCGAGTACAACCGGACCGTTGATCATCGTGGCCACCAGGCGCCGATACTAGACCCCGGTGGCCCTCGGAGGTCTCTGCGTAGAGCGAGCCTTTAGGGAATGGTGCAGCCGGCGAAACGTGCGCTTCCGCTTCGTGTAAGAGCAGGCGTCTCGATCAGCCATTCGCAGACGCTCGCTGCGGACGACGAGCGAGCGCTCTCGGCGGTCGCCCGATCTGGCTGCTGCGATGGAGAAGCGGCGGTCTCGGGCGGCTGGCTCGTGCATCGCCAACGCGGGGCGGCATAGTGCGCAGGCTCGTCGCTAAACGTACAAGTCGACTTGCGTTGCTAGTACGTTTAGCGGGGTGAGTAGTAGCTTTCGTGATCTTGCGCGCCACTTCGGGGCGTTGCCCCCGAGTTCCGTCGCGTCGCTGACGAGCATCGCGGAGGCCCGCGGCAGAGCGGAGGTCTTCCGCCACCAGAGCCCGGCGGGCCTTGAGACGTTGCGCCAGGTCGCGTTGATCCAGAGCACGGAGGCGTCCAATGCAATCGAGAACATCCATGCGCCTCGCGCTCGAATCGAGGCGCTCGTCGCCGAGAAGGCGACGCCGGAGAATCGCTCCGAGCAGGAGATCGCGGGCTACCGTGACGTGCTCGCGCTGATCCACGCCAACCGGGCTGACATCCCGTTCCAGCCGCGGTATGTCGAGCAGCTTCATGGCACGTTGCATCGGTATGTCGGCGACCGCGATGCTGGGCACTGGAAGAAGCTCGACAACGAGGTCGAGGAAGAACGACCCGACGGCACCAAAGTCGTGCGCTTCACGCCCGTCTCGGCCGCGCTGACCCCGCAGGCCATGCAGGATCTCCACACGGAGTTCCAGCGCGCGTTGGACGCCGGAACCTACGCGCCGCTGCTGCTGTGCGCGGCCTACGTGCTGGACTTCACCGTGATCCACCCGTTCCGCGACGGTAACGGTCGCATGTCGCGGCTGATCACGGCTCTGGCTGCTCTACATCATCGGGCACGACGTCGGGCGCTACATCAGCCTCGAGAAGCTGATCGACGCGAGCAGGGAGACCTACTACGAAGCGCTGCGCCGGTCCACCGAGGGATGGCACGAGACCGAACATGATCTTGCGCCGTGGACCGAGTACTTCCTCGGGATACTTCTCGCCGCCTACAAGGACTTCGAGAACCGTGCGGGAGCACTCGGTGGCCGGGGCTCAAAGCGGGCGCTGATCGTGACGTTCATCGACTCGCTGCTTAGCGACGAGTTCACGGTTGCGATCCGGGAGAACGCTCCCGGTGTCAGCGATGGCTGGATCAGCCAGGTTCTCGGCGAACTGAAGCAAGAAGGCATCGTCGAATCGCTCGGGACTGGCCGCAGTGCCCGGTGGAAGCGGCTACGCAGGCAGACGTGACGCGCTAAACACCTCAGTCTGCCCGCTAAACGTGCTAGTCAAGGGCAGTTACTAGGCCGTTTGGCTGGCTTGGGCCTATGCCGGATCATCTCCCTCGCGGGAAACGAGCCCAGCATGCTCAGAAGGTGGTCGTGGGCGATCCGGTCGAACGCCCCAGCCAAATCCGCGTCCAGCACCCACCGGCGTTTCGGGCTTTTGCCCCTCGCGGTCCGGTAGATCGCGCCGATCGCGTCATGGCAGCCACGGCCCGGCCTGAACCCATAGGACCTCGGCTCGAACCGCGCCTCCCACTCGGGCTCCAACGCGTTCACGACCCGAGCCCGATGAGCCCTGTCGAGAATCACGTAATACCAAGCGGACGCCGCTTGCCGCTGCTGCCGCGCTTTGGGATGTATACGCGTCTGACCGGCAGAGCCACAAACGGCTCGGTGCTGTGCTGCATCCTCTCTACCAAGCGCATCTTGGCCCGAGGAGTCAGCGCCACCTCGCCGTCAACGCCCGCCGTCAGACGCCCAGCGTTGCGCTCCGTTACCCGTCGCACACTCACAAGCGTGTTAGAGCGAGACCGGAGCATCAACTTCTGCAGGTTGCGGACCCTTGCGAGGTCCCCCGCCTGCGATGCCGTGAAGATCCGTTGCCCCAGCCGCCGTACGCTTTCCTCGGCCGCCCGCCAGTCAACCTGGCGCCAGTCGAGAGTCGCGTCCTCTGGTCCGTTCACTACGACCCTCGTCGCAGCGTCCAACTCATCCGTCGGTTCCGGGGTTGTGGTCATCTTCCTCTTCACAGGCTCACCTGACCGCGTCAGCGCCCTTTCGAGCCCGGGCACAAGGCCCGGTATCCGGCCGGTTATGCGGGACGGCAAGCCGGAGGGGGCCAGCCATACTTGTCCCGGTTTCCCGCTGCCTTTCGGCTGCCGACATTCGCTTCTCGGTCATCAGATTCCCGCCGAGGGACTGGGCCTTCCTCACGGTCGGCTTACCGGCCAACAGCACCGGACCTCGACGGGGGTTACCGCGTTTCGCATGCACGAGCTACGACCGGGGTGGGTGCCTCCTGTGTCCCGAGGACGGCGGTGCTCTTCCCGGCTGAGCGCGTTCCTCAGACGGCGCCTGCCGCTCTTCTGCGGCCAGTCCCTGCACTCCGCTACCGCATCCCACCAACGGAGCTGACCGTAACGAGACATCAGCCAGAGGTTCAAGTACTTCACCCGTCCGGTCTGCCTCTCGCCTGTAGCTCCCGGATGGAACGAGCGCCCTCGGGCTTTGTCTGATACTTCGAACCCCGCCGGGAACACCAGCGACGCACGCAGACCGAGGCCAGGCCATTGAGCACGAGCCTGGAACTACGCCTTCGACAATCGTCAAACCTCCAATCAACGTCGCTCACTCACATGCATGCGACCTCGCGTCGCACACGCCGGTCAGTCTTCACCCGGTCACCCGGCGCCCTCGGGATCGACCCCGGCGCCACCACCCGCACGTCCAGCCCGCGCTCCTCAGCGACCCGCGCCAGCGCGAACCCCGTCGGCCCCGCCTCATACACCGCTGCGACCGGCCGATCCAGCTCCTCCAAGAACACCGGCACCACCTTCGCCGGCTCACCACGCAACCGCTCCACACGCAGCTCGCCCGTGCCCGGATCGAGCACCGCAGCGACCGTCTGCGCCTGATGAACATCAAGCCCGACAAGAGCCATACTCTCCATCATGGTCGGCACCTCCCATAGCAGGGGTGTCGGCGCCAGGACCACCCCGACGCCCAGTCCCCGCACACCTATGCGCGGGGTGCCGGCCAACCCTGCCTCAAACACCGGAGAGCCGAGCCTCCATAGGGTCTAGAAAAGCCCGCATTTTGGTGTGTCACGAACGCTGAGGAGGAAGATACTGTATGTAGGGGCTTCTGTTCATAGGCGGTGCTGTGCAGGAGATGGAGGCTTGCTGGCCCTCCGGCTCGGCCCTGCGGGGGCGGGCGTCAAACCACCCTGGTGCTGCGTTGGTTGAAGACCGTCGTGGTGAGCGTCCGGGGAGAAGGCGCGGCTTTGATCGCGTCAGGTGGGGATCGGGAAGGCGTTCCCATTCCAGAAGCGCTCGGCTGGGAAGGCTTGGTTGAGTGTGCGTTGTTGAGGCGTCGAAACGGTATTTAGGTGGCATCGAAACCGGGGGTCTTCAAAATACCCTTGGGATGAGTCTGGCGGGTGCCCGTGGTTGCTGGCCAGGCGGTGTCCGGCGTAGAGGCGGCGCGAGCCCGGTCTGCGGCTCTTGCACGGAACGTGAGAAGGCGAGCGTCGATATGGCGACCGGGATCGTAGGTCCCTGAGGTCGCGAGAGGGAGCGTGCCGAGGCGGAAACCGAAGGCACTGAGTACCGATGCGGCGCTTGCCGGCCGACCGGCTCGTAGTAGCCGAGAAGCTCCTGCTCGCTGGGGTGGGGGTGGAGCGAAGGGGCCGGCTCATCAGGAATGTCCAATCGAACAACCGGGGCGTGGCCCTGGGAGGAAGCGATATGAGCAATCCAAAGCCCAAGGGCAAGTCGTTTGCGATTCCTTAAGCAGTTGGTGTGGGAGGCGTGGCGGCGGGTCAGGGCCAACAAGGGCGCCCCTGGCGTGGACGGGCAGGATCTCGACGAGTTCGAGGCCGATCTTGCGGACAACCTCTACAAGATTTGGAATCGGATGAGTTCGGGCTCCTATTTTCCGTCCCCGATCAGGGCGGTTGAGATCCCCAAGCCGCTGGGTGGTGGGGTCCGAGTGCTCGGTGTGCCCACGATCGCGGATAGGGTGGCCCAGACGGCCGCAGCCATGTTTCTGGAGCCGTTGGTGGAGCCGAGGTTCCACCCGGACTCCTATGGCTACCGGCCGGGTAAGTCGGCTCTTGAAGCGGTTGGGGTGTGTCGGCAGCGGTGCTGGAAGTTCGACTGGGCGATCGATCTGGATGTCCAGGCGTTCTTCGATGAGGCGCCGTGGGACCTCATGGTTCGTGCGGTGCAGGCGGTCACTGACTGCCGTTGGGTGCTGCTGTATGTCAAGCGGTGGCTTCAAGCCCCGTTACTACCTCACACGGTGCGGGAACGGCTGCACATGGTCGCCGCGCGGAACGTGGACCATCACCGTGCCGAGCGCGGTGGGGGCGACGTTGTCGTCGATGCTGCGCGTGTAGGAAACCGAGATCTTCACCGAATGCGAACAGGCGCCGGAGAGGACCGAGGCGATGCTGATGCGCAGGATCGCGCCTTTGGCGACGTCGTAGCGGCTGCCTTCTCCGCTGCTGACCCCGCGGCACCCGTACGAAAAGACGGAATAGCTCTCGGCCGCGCTCGTCACGGGGTAGGGCGCGCGGAAGACGATGTTGGCGGCGGTGACCGTGTGGTCGTGGACCTCGAACTGGACGTGCAGCGGCTCGTGGACGACCGGGAGCGGCTTCACCTTCAGCGGCCCTTCGGAGAAGCCGCAGGTGCCAAGCGCGTTGCCGTGGCCGATGACCGTGCACGTGCGCTTGCCGTAGCTGTAGGTGATCGCGGTCAACGTCCCGTTCGGGTCGACGGGGTCGCCTGCTGGTGCAGAGGACGCGCTGGCCTCGCCGGGCTGAGCGCCATGCGTCGCGCGCTGCACGATCAGGTATGCGCCAAGGCCGGGGAGCACTTCCGCGGTCTTCACGCCGTCTTCGGAGCGGTAGGCGATCTTGCGCGCGTGCTCGCCGAGCAGGCCGAAGGAGATCTCCCGCAGGGTCGCGCGCGAGACGTTCGCGCTCGTGTGGCTCGCCGCGCTTGGCGGCAGGCCGGCGATCGCAGCCGCGAACCCCGATCGGCCGGACAGCTCGCAGTTGACGCCAAACGCCAGCTGCGCGCCGAGCGCGTCGACCGGCAGCGGATGGAAGCGGCCGTCGTCGTGGAAGGCGCCGTCGATGCCGAGCTCGCCGAGCATCCCGTCCTGCACGCGCGCGATCTGCACGCATAGGTAGCCGCGGGTGGTGCGAACGATGCGCATACCCCAGGGCAGCCCGCCCGCCGGGTCCGGCGCGCGCAGCGGCAGCAGCTCGCTGCCGCCGCGCGTCGGGACGCCCAACTCGTAGCCCGGGCGCAGGCGCCCGGGGGTCGGGACGTTCGAGCCGGTGAGGATCACCCCGCTGGCGGCGAGCGCGATCGTCGTTGTGCCGAGCAACGCGAGCAGCGCAACTGCCGGCAGCCGCAGCGACCGTGCGCGGATGCGGGCAAAACGCGTTCGGCGTCGGGCGGCCTGGTCGCGGGCGACGGCGTTGAGCAGCGCGCGCTCGACCTCGGGCAGCAGCGTCATCGGTCGACTCCTTCGTGTTGGATGTGCCGTCGCAGGGTGTGCAGGCCACGACTGACGCGCTTGCGCGCGACCGCGGGGCTCACCCGCAGGCGGGCGGCGAGCTCGCGGTAGTCGAGGTCTTCGAGCACGCGCGCCCGCACCGCCTCGCGCTGATCCGGGGGCAGCTCTGCGAGCAGCCGCAGCGGATCTTCGGCCTCCAGCTCCTCGAGTGCGGCAACGCTCGCCGCGCACAGCTCGATTGCATCGACCTCGAGCCGCTTGCGCGCCGACGCCTCGACGCGTGCGCGGCGCATGCTGCGCAGTAGCTTGTGGCGCGCAATCCCGAGCAGCCAGGCCTGTGCCGGCTGCGGCCCGGGACGGAAGCGCGGCGCGGCGAGGTAGGCGGCGGCGAAGACCTCCGCGAGCAGATCGGCGGCGAGTTCCGGACGACCGCAGCGACGCATCAGCCAGCCCGCGACAAGACGCTCGTGGCGACGGTAGAAGACGGCGAACGGCTCCTCCTGTGCGTGGCAGGCGGCGAGCAGCTCCACGTCAGTGGCGTCCTCCCAGATTCTCGGCATCGCAAGCTATCTTCCGCGAGCGCCCCGGTTTGTGACCGCGACCGGGCCTACGAGGCGACGCGTTGTCCGTGACTGCTTCGCGCTCGCGCTCTCAAAGCCGGCTACGAGAGCGCCGGGTTAGATCTCCCCGCGAATCCCCGCGTCCGCGTAGGCCGCCATCAGCGCTTGGACTCCAGCCGCCCAATGTGGGCTGCCAGGGCTGCGAGGGGTGCGGAGCGTTGCCGACTCCGGAGGGTCGTCCCTCGTGGGCGTGCGCCCACACAGATATTGTGATCAAGACGGTGGACGCCAACCTCTGGCCAGGGTCGTTTGGCCCACCTCGATCAGGTAGCCGTCGGGATCGCGGATGTAGCAGCGGATCTCGGTCGCGTGCTGCTTGGGCGGCGTTAGGAATTGGGCGCCCCGCTGGCTCCACTCGGCGTAGACCGCTTGGATGTCAGCAACCCGGATGTTGAGGAAGCTGTTCACCCGATCTGGGTCGGGTGGCGTCTCCAGCGTGACGGTTGGCTTGTCGTCGGTCGGGCCTCCTCCGACGTTGATGATGATCCAGCTATTGGCCAGTGCGACATACGTCACCTCGTCATCTCCTTCGCCTGAGATGACGGTCCTGCCGCCGAGTACGTCGGTGTAGAAGCAGCGAGAACGCTCGACATCATCTGAAACGATGAAATGGGCCAGGACCATCTCCTGATTGATAGTGCTCATGCTGACCTCCGTTTGTTGGAATTGATTCCATAGCCGCGTGCCTTGTACCGCACATCGCGCCTGCGTATGTCCCTGGTCCGCTGCCCGGGTGCCGTCGCGCGTTCGCCGCCCGCGTCAGCGTCTTCGCGAGCATTCGAGCCGAACAGGACCGCCTTGGCCGGCACGGGCGCCGCTTCGATCGGCGCGCGGCCGGCGCGCTCGATTGGCTTCTCAGTGGCAACGCCGCTCATGGCCTTGAGCCTATCGGGCTCGCGACCGTTCGGAGGGGCATCGGCTCGTCCGCTACGCGCCGCCGAGCAGGTTGCAGAGTCAGCATTCTGCTTGAGAGGCTGCACGACTGTGACGGGGACGACGTCCATGCGTGGCACGTCTACGCCTGCCCGCGATGTCAGTGTGCGTGCTCTCCGGCTCCTCGGGTCCGGCCTCACCGTCGCAACCGACCCTGTTGGGGGCGTCGACTTCGACATCCACCGATTGGGACCGACGGCCACAGCCGAGGGCCGTACCCTAGTGGTGACTCCGTTTAGTTCGTGGTTTGTTGTAGGGGTTCTTTGGTGGGTGCTGATCCGGTCGCTGGTTGTTCAGCGATGATGGGGGTTCGGTATGGCTGTGCCAGCGAAGCAGATCGAGGTTCCGGAGGAGGATCGAGTGGAGCTTGAGCGGATTGTGCGCTTCTCGACTGGGGAGGTGCGGCTGGTCGAGCGGGCTCAGATCGTGTTGTGTGCCGCTGAGGGTCACTCGGCTCAGAGGATCGGCCGGTTGTTGGGGTGTGCGACGAACACGGCGGCGAAGTGGCGTTCGCGCGCTACGAGCGAGACGGGATCGCGGGACTCTGCGATCTGCCGCGGCCGGGGAAACCGCTGATTTACTCCTGTGAGGAGCGGGCCAGGCTGATTGCCTAGGCGTGCACGCGTCCGCCGGCCACGGCGGGGGGGCAGCGCAGGGAGCGCTGGACCTATGACGAGTTCGCGGCGGAGGTCGGGATGTCTTCCTCGCATGCGCACACGATCCTCGCGCGCGCTGACGTCAAGCCGCACCGCACCGACTACTGGGTAATGAGCGACTTCACCGACCCCGAGTTCGAGAGTCGTTTGCGGGCTGTGTGCGGCCTGTACGTGGACCCGCCGGAGAACGTGCTCGTCATCTCGATCGACGAAAAGACGGGCATCCAGGCAAAGGCACCGACCAAGCCCGACATCCCGGCGGCGGCGGGCAAGCCGCCGCGGCGTGAGCACGAATACGAGCGCAACGGCACGCAGTGCCTGTTTGCCTGCCTACTGTAAAAGCCAAAGCAGGCGACGTGCTCGGGATGCCCTCAAAGACGCGCAACCGTCACGACCTGATCCGCTTCTTGAACCAGCTCGACGCCGAGATCCCCGTTGCCGAGGACCAGCGGATAGTCGCGGTCTCCGACAACCTTTCGACCAGGGGCACCGAAGAGGTCACCAAATGGCTGAAAGGCCACCCGCGCTGGCGCTTCCAGTTCACACCGACCACGCTTCATGACTGAACCAGGTCGAGATCTTTTTCTCGATCCCGCACAAGCAGCTGCTCAAGCACGGCGCCCTTCACCTCAGAGCAAAACCTCGCAGAGCAGATGCTCGCATTCATCAAGACCCTACAACCAAACCACCAAACCATTCAAGTGAACCTACACCGGCAAAGTACTCCAGGCATAAACCCACAAACTAAACGAAGCCACCACTAGACCGGTTTTGTCACACGTCCAATCCCACTGTTACCCCACACATCGGCGAGTTCACGGAAATGGGGGAAAGGGGTAGCCGAAGACGACGCGAACTGCGATACCGGAGAACCTTGGACCATCTACTGGGTCGACGGTGAACTTGGTATCCTCCTCCGCTTCCCGTCGTCGATCCGCTTGGAGGCGCCGTGCGCAGCTACCCCCCTGTTGTCGCTCTCGTCGTGCTCTTGGTCGCCGCTCTGTGCTCCTCGACTGCGTTCGCCGAGCGACCGGCCAAACCCCGAGAACTTGCGGCAATTGCCAAGGCAGGCCACGAGCCCGCCAAATGCATCACGGCCGAGATCTCCACGGTCAACCCGAACTACGCCACCGTCGGCTTCCCCCATCGCCCTCACTGCATCGCTGCGAACTTCGGCGTGGTCGTCGTCAAGCGGACCCTTCGTAACTGGAAGGTAATCTTTAGCGCAAGCTGCTGCTTCCGCTGCAATAACGTCCCGGCCCCATTGCCCGTAAAGCGCGACCTCAAAATCCCTACGTGCGTCGCGACCAAGGCTCGTCGCAGCAGCACTGAAACGCCCGTGTTCTTCGACAGCCACACCGTCCTGGCTGACCCAATCGCGTCGAACGCTCGCTTCGGTCGCCGCCCCGCTGCGCTCACGATCTACCCCCACGACGAGTGGGAGCTTTTTCAGATCCACTGGGAGACGTGGAGTCCGACCGCGGCCACAGCGACCGGTGCAAGTTGGGTCAACACCTGCGAACCGAACTGCGCCGCCGCGCACATCACTCGGCGCCAGGCTCACCTCACCCTCTCGGATCCCTAGTCGTTCGACGGGCACCTGATCTTCAGATGCTGGCGCATCGTGGCTGCCAACAGTCCCCAGAAAGGCAGAACCCTGTGTCTCACGCACTCGCTTGGAAACTGGTGGTTCCAACCAAGGCACGGCTGAGCGAGCCGAGCGAGCCGCCCTGCACGGCTTCGGGCAGGCGATCGAGCGGCGCCCGCGCCGATACTGGTCTCACACTCGCTCCTAGTGGGTCCTCCGCGAGGTTCGCTGATCAATCACGTGACCGCAATCGCCTGCAATAGAGCGCACAACAATACCGGTAAGCATCAGCGAACTAGGCGGAGCGACCACTAGCCGCGCCCGTCTCCGACGGGCTCCAGCGGTGGGAGCGTGGCGACCTCGAAGTCGCGGCTCACCGCGGCGACCTCGTCTGCAACGGCGGCGAGGTTGACGTTCGTGGAGAACCCCATCGCGGCGTCGAGGGGGCGGAAGAAGTCGTCGAAGTGGCTGGCGAGGATCGTGCGTGGCTGCAGACGAGGCAGGATGCGCGCCCAGTAGTCGCGTGTGAAGCTGCGCCCGGCGATGCCGGCGAGGAACACGTCGACGCCGCCGCGGGGGAGTGCGTCGTCGATGAGGTTCGCGCTGCCCTGGTGATAGAACGTCATTCCCGCCACCTCGATGTGGATGCCCCACACCTGACCGCACCTATAGGCGGATGGCGAAAGGGCATCGAGGTGCTCGCAGGTCAGCTCGCCGTCGAAAGGGACCGCGAAGCCGAGCAGCAGCTTCGAGTGCAGGCTCGGGACGAAGGTGACGGTGAACGGCCCCAGCTCGTAGCGACGGTTGGGCTGCACCTCGACGGCGCGCTCGCCGAGCCCGTGGAGTCGCATCAGGTTGACCAGCGAACTAGAACCGTAAGCGGAGCACTCGTGGCGGCGTGCGATCTCGGGGACATCGATCGCGTGGTCGAAATGGGTGTGGCCGACGAGCACGCCGACGAGGCGGCCCGGCGGTCGTAGGTAACGCTCGTGGAGTGCCGGGTTCGCCAGCGCGGGCATGCGGCGCAGGACGCTGGACAGCGGCACACGCGAGAGGTAGGGGTCGATATAGAGCGTCTGCCCCTCATAGCTCAGGCGGTAGCCGGCGACGCCGAGCCATTCGAGTTCGAGCCCCCGCGCCAGCTGCAGCGGCTTGCTCGCGAACTCGCGCATGGCGTCGGCGTCGTGGCGCTCTCGCTCTCCGCGCTTGGCGGAAAAGCGGGCGAAGCTTGCGATGTGGTGGAAGAGGTCCGGCATGGCAGCGATGTCAGCCTTTGAAACTCGGTGCGCCCCGGTTGCCGACCTCGTAGGTCGTCGTCCGCGGATCGCCCATCGGGGCCCCCGCTGGCGAGTCGGGGACCGGATTATGCGGGATCGTCGTCCGCGGGTCGCTCATCGGGGGCTTCGGCTGGCGAGTCGGGGATCGGATGATGCGGGATCGAGTAGCGGCCCGGATAGCGTCCCCGGCCTCTCCAGCGTCGAGGCTGTGATAATTCGGCGGTGTGGGCGGGATCGACGCTTGGTGGTCGGCGGGAAAGCACGTCGAGGTCGACCTCGGCGGGGTAGCGCGGCAGATCTTTCTGCGTCGGGCCGGCACCGGCCCGACGATGACGCTGCTGCACGGGTTCCCAAGTTCCTCGCATGACTGGGCCGCGGTGCTGCCGGCGCTCGCCGAGCGCAACTCACTCGTGCTGCTGGACTTCCTCGGGTTCGGCGCCTCGCAGAAGCCGGCCGACCACGACTACTCGATTCACGAGCAGGCCGACCTCGTCGAAGCGGTGTGGGCGCGCGAGCGGATCACAGCGACGGTCCTCGTGGCCCACGACTACGCCGTGTCGGTCGCGCAGGAGTTGCTCGCGAGGCGCGCCGAAGGCGCGCTGGGTGTCAACTTGGTCGAGGTGGACCTGCTCAACGGCGGGCTCTACCCCGACGTCTACCGTCCCCAGCCCGGCCAGCTGGCGCTGCTGGACCCCGAGTTCGGGCCGCAAATCGGCGCGCAGATCACCGAGGAGCTGTGGATCGAGGGGCTGACGCCGACCTTCGCCGAGGGCTTCGACGCGGCCGCCGCCGGTGCCGACATCTGGCGGGCGACGGCTCGCGAAGACGGCCAGCTGATCATCCACCGCGTGATCCGCTACATGCACGACCGCACCCTCCATGCCGACCGCTGGATAGCCGCGCTCGAGCAGACCGACGTGCCGCTTGCCTTCGTGTGGGGCATGCTCGACCCGATCTCCGGCGCCCACATGGCCGAGCGCATCCGCGCACGACTGCCCGCGGCACCCTTCACCTCGCTGCCGGACGTCGGGCACTGGCCCGCGCTCGAAGCTCCCGCCCGCGTAGTCGCGGCGCTACGCGACCGCGCGAGCGCCCGGCGGTCGTGATCGCTTCTGCTCCGGTCGGCTACCGATCCGGCACAGGCCGTCAGAGCCGATACCCAGGCCGAGATTGTTGAGGTTGTAGAGGTGCTCGCTCGACACCAACCACACGACATCGCAAATCTCGCGCTCCGAGCAGCAGCGCGCAAGCTTCGCGAAGGTCTCCCGGTCGACGCGCTTGTTTGCTGTCAGCACAGTCGCGAAATCGAGCGCTGCGCGGTCCTTCTCGCTGAACAACGAACTGGTCTGGTATTCCTCGAGCGCATCGAGCCTGGGCAGGTACTCCGGTGTCTTGTTCATCGTGAACCAGCGCTGGCCATCGATGCACCACGTGCACATGTTTATCGCCGCCACCCGCGCGCGCACCAGAATCGCGATATCGGGTGGCAGCTCGAGCTTCTTATCGAGCTTCGACACCTTGCCGAAGAAGCCACCAAACGCCGTCGGCATCCTCGCGCTGAAGACGCTGAACGGGCGCGGGACCTTTCCCCACTGCCGCCGCGCATACCAATACATAATCCTCATGACCACGCCCCTCGGCTTCTCGACCGGCGCCAAGAACGACGGCGTCTCGGGAACGGGCGCACGACCATTGGGCCGTTGCTTGACAGCCTGCGTATCGATCGCCACAGCCAACCTCCTTCTAACGTTTTTTGGGCATGACCTTATGACCCGGTGCTGCCCGCGAATGTGACTCCAAGCGCATCGCTGGGCAGCTTGACCCTCCGTGTGATTCCAGGCCGAGCGTCAGCGTTCGGGCTACCCCGAGCTGGCGCACGAAGCTGGGTTGAGGCGCCGAAGGGGGAGGGGTCGAAGGGTGAGGGTGCCCAAAGGGGAGGGATCGGCGAGGGAGGGCGCCGAAGGGGAGGGGGTCTGGGAGGACGCGAAGGGGGAGGAGGTCTGACGGTCAGGCACCGGGGGGGGACCGGGGTCGGACGGGGAGGGGCAGTGGGTCGGAGGGTGGAGAGGCGGGGAGAGTCAGGACTCAGGCGGCTCAGGCGCGAAATCGGCCACGTCATCGCGCCCCGCCGCGATCACCGCGAAACTCGACTCCGGCATCTCCTGCCACGCGCCCGGCAAATCTCCGATCGGCTCCGACACCACCAGCCGTGCGTCGGCCGACAGCTCCTGCAACACGTGCTGCTCCGGGTACAACCGCCTCAGCGTCGGCACATCCGTCGTGTAGAACAGCGACCGCGATTCACCAGCGCTCGAATAGCGAAACACCCACATCCGCTCGCCATCGGTCGTCGCGACCGTGCCCTGGAAAGGGTCCGCCACCCCGTGCGCGCGTCCCGCCGCCTCGACGAACCCCACCGCACGCGCGACCGCCTCGGGAGGACTGCTCGTCAGCCCGAACGTCAGCGCCAAGTAGAACAGCACCTCCGAATCGGTGCCGCCGGCGATCTCCGGATACAGCATTGGGTCGACGGCAAACACCAACTCGCGCTTCAGCGCCGCGAACCCCGCGATGAAACCGTTGTGCATCCACAGCCACCCGTCGTGTCGAAACGGATGGCAATTGGTCTGCTGCACCGGCGAGCCGATCGCCGCCCGCACATGGGCGAAGAAATGCCCCGAGCCAACATGCTCGGCCAGCTCGTGGAGATTCCGGTCGTTCCACGCCGGCTCGACGCTGCGAAACACACCCGGCGACGGCGTTGCGTCATACCAGCCCACCCCGAACCCGTCGCCGTTGGTCGCCTCCGCTCCCAACCGGGCGTGCAGACTCTGGTCGATCAGCGAGTGCGCCGGCGCGTACAACGCCTTCGACAGCGTGATCGGCGCCCCCGTATATGCCAGCCACCGGCACATCTCGCCCGACAGCATCGCACGGACCGCGCGCCCCCGCTTTCGCGGCGTCGAGCGGGCCGTACGCCCTCGTGTGTACGGGTGTCGGGTGGGCCGTACGCCCTCGTGTGTGCGGGTGTCGGGTGGGCCGTACGCCCTCGTGTGTGCGGGTGTCGAGCGGACCGTACGCCCTCGCGTGTACGGGTGTCGGGTGGGCCGTACGCCCTCGTGTGTGCGGGTGTCGGGTGGGCCGTACGCCCTCGCGTGTGCGGCGTCGAGTGGACCGCCCGCCCCGCTTGCGCGGCGTGAGACCTGGATGGGTGCCGGTGGCAGGTCGTTCTGCGGGACGGCCCAGGCCGGTCGCCGTGTCTCTGGGGGAGTCCTACGCACAGAGGTCGCAGGTCGGTTACGAGTGTCCGTGGGCGGGTGGGGTCGTCAGCGATCCATCGGGTTCTTGGGGCGGTGCACGCGGGCTCTACCGGGTCGATAGCGGCCTACGCGGGACTGTCCCGGGTTCGACCACCCGCGACGGGCGATGGCCGCTCACCTGTCTCCCGCTCAGAATCGCTCAGTGCCGCGTGCGTCAGGAACCGCCGAAGCCGGGACTCCCAGCCCCGGCAACTCCTCCCGCGCACACATGCGCCGACGCACCCGGGCCGAACGGCTGCGGCTTGCGCTGGCCGCGCTGCTCGGCGGGCTGGTCGTCGCCTTCGCCCTGCTCAACACGGCCGAAGTCGAAGTCGACTGGATCTTCGGCACCTTCAACACGCCCCTGATCGTCGTGATCATCGTCTCTTTGCTCGCCGGCGTTCTCCTGGGCCTTGCCCCCACCCTCCGCGGCCGCCCCCGGCGGCCGCACCCCAAATCCAAACACGCGCCATGACCGGCGCCATGCGTCTGCCGCTGCGAGCCCCCTCCGTCGCCCAAGGTCCGCTACGCGTCCTCCTCGCTCCCGCCGGGCCGCTCGCCGCCTGGCTGCAACGGCTCGTAGCCGTGCAAGTCGTCGACCGCGCCGTCGCCCTCGGCGCACTCGCCTTCTCCGCGCTCTTCCCGCTGATGATCGTCTACGGCGCCCTCGTCCCGCTGATCGACTCCCGTTCCTTCGCCGTCGCGCTCGTCAACCGCCTGCACCTGCACGGCAGCGCCGCCGCCACCGTGCACGCCGCCATCGCGCCGCCCTCCTCCGTCGCCGGCAGCATCACCGCGATCGGCGTCCTGCTCGTCCTCTTCTCCGGCCTCTCGCTCGCACGCGGCCTGCAACGGCTCTACGAGCTTTCCTACAAACTCCCCGCCGCCGGCGTCCGCGCCACGCCCTGGCACCTGCTCTGGATCCTGCTCCTGCCCATCTACCTCAGCCTGCGCCCCCTCCTCGTCTCCTTCGGCGGCTCGCTCTGGCGCCTCATCGGCTCACTCGCCCTCGGTGCCGTCGTCTGGCTCGCCACCCCCTACATCCTGCTCGCCCGCCGCCTCCCCTGGCGCACGCTCGTGCCCGCCGCGCTCCTTGCCGGCCTTGCGATGACCGTCTTCAGCATCTTCTCGACCATCTACCTCCCGCACTCCGTCAGCACCTCCGCCGCGCGCTTCGGCGCGATCGGCGTCGCCTTCGCCCTGCTCAGCTGGCTCGTCCTCGCCGGCTTCGTCATCGTCGGCACCGCGACCGCCGGCGCCGTCCTCCATGAATGGCTGAAGGAGCGACGCCGGTGAACGCGACCGACGAGGCGGGCGCGGGTGCCGACGCCGCGGGTGGTGCTCGAGGCGGTACGCGAGGCGATGTGGGTGGTGGCGTGAGCGGCGGTGCGGAGACGGTGGCAAGTGGTGGTGCCGCGGGTGGTGCGCGAGGCGGTGCAGGTGGTGGTGCGGCCGCGCCCGGCGGCGGCGGCGGCGGGGCCAGTGGTGGCATGGGTAGCGCCGCGGGCGGCGACGTGGCCAGCGGTGCGCGAGGCGGTGCGCGGGGCGATGTGGGCAGTAGCGGCGACGGCCCGTCAATAGCTGCCGCCGTCGTTCGCCGCAACCTGCGCCGGGCGCGTGCGCTCGTCGTGCTCGGCAGCGCCGTCCTCGTCGTCGCGATCGTCGCCACCTGGGTCCGTGCGCAAATCCTCGACACCAACGGCTGGACCGCGACCAGCGTTCAGCTCCTCGAAAACGACCGCGTCCGCGAATACCTGGCCTCCGACCTCTCCGAACGGCTGCTCACCGTCGTCGACGTGCAAAACCTCGCCACCTCCAACCTTCCCCGCCAGCTAGCCCCGCTCGCGCCCGCGCTTGCCACCGCCGCCGCCCAGGTCGTCCCGAAAGCGATCGAACGCGCCCTGCAAGTACCCGCCGTCCAGGTGCTCTGGAGTCACGCCAACCGCCTCGCGCACGAGCGCGTGATCGAAGTCCTGAACGGCGGCGGCCGCACCCTCTCGACCTCCGGCGGCGCCGTCACGCTCAACCTCGAAACGCTCCTCGACCGCATCGGCGCGCAGCTCGGCGTCGGCTCCAACGTCGGCGCGAAACTCCCCGCCGACAAGCGCCGCCTGGTGCTCATGCGCTCCTCCCAGCTCCGCGCCGCCCAAGACATCGTCAAAGGCCTCCGCGACCTCAGCTTCATTCTCCCCGCACTCGTCGTCCTCCTATATCTAGGCGCGCTCTACCTTTCCGCCGGGGCGCGCCGCCAAGCGCTCCTCGACATCGGCTTGGGCATCATCGCCGGCGCCCTCCTCGCCCTGCTCCTGCGCCGCTGGGTCGAGTCCTACGTCGTCAACACCCTCGTCACCGACGAAGGCGCCCGCCCCGCCCTGCGCGAAGTGCTCTCGATCGCCACCGCCGGCTGGCGCTCGCGCGCGCTCTGGCTGCTCGTCACCGGCGTCCTCTTCATCTTCGCCGGCACCCTCGCCGGCCCGATGCGCTGGGCGCGCTCCGTGCGCCGGCTCATCGCCACCCCACTCGAGCACCACCCCGGGTGGTTCATCGCCGGGGTCCTCGCCCTCGTCGTCCTGATCGCCGCGCTCGGGCCCGAGCGCACTCCCGGCCAGGCGCTCCCGCTCCTGGTGGAGCTGGCGCTCGCGGTCGTCGGGGTGCTCGCGCTGCGGCGCCAGGTTGCGCGCGAGCAGCGTGCCCGGGTCGGCGGCGGTCCACGTGACGCTCGCCCCTGACGCCGGGCAAGCGCTACTCAAATCTCTTGCTTAGCTCGCCACTCAAATCCCTCGCGTAGCCTGCACGCGTCCGCTGGCCACCGCCTTCGCCAGCGCTGCATGGTCGCGTTCGTTCTGGTCGGCGTACGTCTCGGCGAACCCTGCGATCGCGCGGTCGAACGCGTCGCCACGCCCGAGATAGCTCGCGATCGCAATCCCGTCCCCCGAGCGCGCATGCGCGCGTGCGAGCGTCGCGCCGCACATCCGCCCGTACAGCGCCATCCCCGCCGGCGCCATCGTTTCGATGTCCGCCGAACTCTTCCAATCCCACAGCTGGCGCACGTAGAAATCCCGCGTCTCGCCGTCGATGCCCGTCGTGCGCAGCCACCCGAGCATGATGTCGCTGGAGGCCTGCATCAACCGCTGCCCCTCGACCACCCGGCGGCCGTGGTTCTCGAACTCGCTTTTGCCGAGAAACGGCTCGAGCACCGACGGCTGCGCCTCCTTGCACTGCAGGAACAGCGGGTCGCCCTCGTCTCTTCCCAGCATCAGCACCACCCACGCCCGCGTTCCCACGCTGCCCACACCCACGACCTTGCGCGCCAAATCCACGTACCGGTAACGCTCCAGCAAATAGCGGCGATCGCCCTGCAGGCTCGCGCGGTAACTGCGCAACAGCCCGCGCATCGCCTCCTCGAACTCGTCCGCCTGCCCCTCCGGCAGCAGATCCTCGATCCGCACGATCAGTGGCGGGTCGCTGACGATCCGCGGTTCGCCGCCATCCGTGCTTGCCAGCCGTTCGAACGCGCGCGCGCTGTCCTTGCGCTGCGCCTTCGCCACCGTCTTGCGAAACGTCCGCAGCTGCTCCGCCGTCGCCCCCCCTTCCAGACGCTTCAGCAGCTCGTCGCGGTCCAGCCGCGCGTACCACGCATCGAGATTGCCCATAGTCCCAAACCGCTTCATCGCCTCGCGGTACTGGCGCACCGCCGCCCGTACCGTCGTCCTTCGCTCCGCGCCCGTGAAACCCCGCTCCCGTCCCGCCACCGCGATACTCGCCGCCAACCGCTTCACGTCCCACTCCCACGGCCCCGGCAGCGTCTCGTCGAAATCGTTGACGTCGAACACCAATTCGCGCTCCGGCGACGCGAACCCGCCGAAGTTCGACAAGTGCGCATCGCCGCACAACTGCACATTGAACCCCGCCCTCGGCGTCGCCGCCAGATCCGAGGCCATCACATAAGCAGCACCCCGGAAGAACGCGAACGGGGACGCGAGCATCCGCCCGTACCGAATCGGCACCAACTCCGGCACCCTCGACTCGGCCTGCTCCTCCAGCAGCGCCACCGGGTCCGGCCGCTCCGCCCACGCCTCCCACTCCGCATGGCGCCCGCGTGGCGATTCCGCCCTCGCGGCCCTGCCGCGCGCCGCCCGCTCGCTCGGGGACAAATGCGGCAGGCGCTGCCCGCCCACCGTCGCGCGCCGGCGGGCGTTCCCCGCTCTGCCATGCGTCGTGCTCATGCCGGCCTGCGGGACGGCTTGGGGGTGAGAGACGGGCTTGACAAGGATCCGACGGACGGTCCCGATGGCGAAAGCCGTCCGGGTGCCAGGTGGGGGTACGAGCTGGGCTGCGAGCGTCGACGCACGACTCCCACCCTATGCCCCCACCGGGTGAACGCCCCTCACTCCCGACGGGCGACGAGCGCTCACCCCGCCCGCCGCGACGATCGCTCTTCCGCCCGCACCGATCCGGAGGCCGCCGTGGCCAACGAACTCGCCCGCTGGCAGTTCGCGACGACGAGCATCTACCACTTCCTGTTCGTCCCGGTAACGATCGGGCTCTCCTTCCTGGTTGCAACCCTGCAAACCGCCTGGCACCGCGGCGGCGGCGAGGACTACCGGCGCCTCACCCGCTTCTTCGGCACCCTCCTGCTGATCAACGTCGCCGTCGGCGTCGTCACCGGCCTCGTCCAAGAGTTCGAGTTCGGCATGAACTGGTCGACCTACTCCCGCTACGTCGGCGGCATCTTCGGCGCGCCCCTGGCGATGGAGGGCCTCGCCGCCTTCTTCCTGGAGTCCACCTTCCTCGGGCTCTGGCTATTCGGCTGGGGCCGCCTGCCCCCGCGCATACACCTCGCCTGCATCTGGTGCGTCGCGCTCGGAACGATGCTCTCCGCGATGTTCATCATGGTCGCCAACTCCTGGATGCAGCACCCCGTCGGCTACACGCTCGACAGTCACGGCGAACCCGAGCTGCACAACATCGCCGCGCTGTTCACCAACCCCACCTTCCTCTGGGGCTTCGTGCACGTGCTGCTCGCCTCCCTGATCACCGGCGCGCTGTTGATGCTCGCCGTCGCCGCCTGGTTCCTGCGCCGCGGGCGCGAGGTCGCCGCCTTCCACAAAGCCGCCCAGCTCTCCGTCGTCGTACTGCTGCCCGCGATCGTGCTGAGCATGTTCGTCGGCTCCGAGCTGGGCGTGATCGAGACCAAATACCAGCCAATGAAGATCGCCGCCGCCGAGGCCCAGTGGGGCAACTGCAAACCCTGCTCGTTCTCGCTCTTCCAGATCGGCGGCGGCGCCAACGACAAGACGCCTTCGCAAATCATCGAAATCCCCCACCTGCTCTCCGCCCTCGCGACCAACTCCTTCACCGGCGGCGTCACCGGGCTGAACCAGCTGCAGCGCGAATACGCAGAGAAATACGGGCCGGGCAACTACGTCCCAGACGTGTTCATCCAGTACTGGTCGATGCGGATCATGGCCTACCTGGCGACGCTCGTCCTGCTGCTCGCGCTCCGGGGCGGATGGCTGCTTCACCGCGGCCGCCTCGATCGCTCCACCTGGTTTCTGCGCCTGGCGATCTGGGCCGTTATCACCCCGTTTCTGATGAACACCGCCGGCTGGATGCTCACCGAGAACGGCCGCCAGCCCTGGATCGTGCAAGGCCTCATGAAGACCTCCGTCGCCAACTCCCCCTCCGTCGGTGTCACCGAAATCTGGATCTCCCTCGCCGCCTTCGTGCTCGTCTACATCGTCCTCGGCGCCGTCGAGGGCGTCCTCATGGTCCGCTGTGCGCGCCGCGGCCCCGAACCCGCCGGCGGCCCTTCGCCCGGCGCCCCGGGCGCGCTCGCCCCGGGCGAGGCGACCCCGTTGCCGGCCCTCACCTACTGACCATGCCCACCCACTCGGCATGCCCACCCACTCGGTGACCATGCCCACCCACTCGGCATGCCCACCCACTCGGTGACCATGCTCACCCCACTCGGCATGCCCACCCACTCGGTGACCATGCTCACCCCACTCGGCCCTCACCCACTGACCAGGCGCACTCACCGACACGACGACATGACCCGCATCGACAAACGACCCCCCGGCCGGCCGCGATCCCGGCCGCGACCCGTCTGAGGCCCACGTGGTGCAGCTGCACACCCTCTGGTTCGTGGTCCTCGCCGTCCTCTGGGTCGGCTTCTTCGTACTCGAGGGCTTCGACTTCGGCGTCGGCGCGCTGCACGCCCTGCTCGGGCGCACCGACACCGAGCGCCGCGTCGCGATCAACACGATCGGTCCCTGGTGGGACGGCAACGAGGTCTGGCTGGTCGTCGCCGGCGCCGGCACCTTCGCCGCCTTCCCCGCCTGGTACGCAACCATGTTCTCCGCCCTCTACCTCGCCCTGCTGCTGATCCTCCTCGCGCTGATGGCGCGCGGCGTCGCGTTCGAGTTCCGCGGCAAGCGCGACGATCCCCGCTGGCGCAGCACCTGGACCTGGTCGATGACGCTCGGCGCGCTGCTCATCCCGCTGCTGCTCGGCGTCGGCCTCGGCGACCTTCTGGTCGGGCTACCGATCGACTCCCACCACACATTCACCGGTGACTTCCTCGACCTCCTCACCCCCTACGGCCTCTGGACCGGCGTCACCCTGCTCGGGCTCTGCCTCCTGCACGGCGCCACCTTCCTCAAGCTCCGCACCACCGGCGCGCTGCGCGAGCGCGCCCGCGCCGCCGCCACACCGCTCGGCTGGGCGGCAACCGCCCTGCTCGTCGGCTTCATCGTCTGGACGCGCATCGTCGCCGGGCACACCCAAATCCCCGGCCCCGTCGAAGTGCTCGCCGTGATCGCCGTCGTCTTTGCCGCTCGCCTGGCGCGTAGCGAACACGACGGCTGGGCCTTCACAGCCTCCGCCCTGGCGATCGCCGCGACCGTCGGCACGCTGTTCATCGACCTCTACCCGCACGTCATGGTCTCGAGTACTTCCCCTGCGTTTGACTTGACCGTTTCGAACGCAGCCGCCGGGCACTATGCACTCGTCGTCATGTCGGTCGTCACCGCGCTCTGCCTCCCGCTTGTCCTGCTCTACCAAGGGTGGTCGTTCTACGTGTTTCGGGCGCGCGTGCGTGCGCCCGGGGATCCGGAGCCGTCGTGACGCTCGGTCTCAGCGGTCATACGCCCGTCCCCGGGGCAACACGCGTAGGACTTGAATAGTCCTGTCCACCTCGTCGAGTGTGACGAGCACACGCCAGTCGCCTACGCGCAGTCGCGTCTCCGGGCGGCCGGTGAGCTTACGCAAGGCTCCGCTGTATGGGTCCTCGGCCAGTCTGCGTATCGCCTGGACGATCCGCCGCCGCACGGGCATGTCGAGGCGCTTGAGGTCTTTATTGGCGCGTGACTCGACCTGGACGCGCCAAGGCGTCCCGGTCACCCAATACCCAGCTCGCGCTCAATTTCCTCAAGAGGGACACTCGGCGCTCCTGCGGCTTGGTCGGCGCGTACCTCGGACATTGCAACCTCGTCCTCGGCAGTCCAAGGCTCGTCGTCCTCGGGAGCATTGCGAAAGGCCGCGATCACGGGGTCCTCATGCCTATGCTCGACCGCGCGCAATGCGGCCTCGGCATCACCCTCGCTCCAGTTGTGCACCCTCTCGAGCAGCAGTTCCTTCGCGGTCATAGCAGCCGATTCTAGCGCGGGCGGGCGGTATTCTCTACACATGGCCCGCATCAACGTCGAGATTGACGACCGGCTTGTAAGGCGCGTGATGAGTCGCTATGGCCTGAACAGTAAGCGTGCCGCAATAGACCTCGCGCTGCGTCGGCTCGACATGCAGCCAATGAGCACCCGCGAAGCACTCGACATGCGCGGCAGCGGATGGGATGGCGCACTCGAAGAGCTGCGCTCCGGCTGGCTGCCCCGCGTGTCGTGATCGTCGGCGACAGCTCGGCCTGGATCGAGTAGCCGGGCCGATGCCACCCGATAAGTGTGGCTCAAGGCAGACGATCGGCCACCGGCAATGCCTCCTCGATCACCTGGCTCTGCGGTTTCCCCAACCGCGCACTGACCCAGTCGATCAGCACCTTCAACCGCTGGCCCGGCACTCCGCCGAGGTAGTACATGTGCACCGTCAGGTAGGTGAAAAACGCCGGCCTTCCCCACAGCTCGACACCGCGGATCGCGCACACCGCGCGGCCCCTGCCGATGACCGCCAGCGCGCCCTTGTCGAGGTAGCGAAACGGCTCGCCGGCGCCGGGCGCACCCTTGCGAATCGCGTTTGCGACGTGGCGGGCCTGCTGGATCGCGACCGTCGCGAGCCCCGGCAGCGGTTTGCCATCAGCCTCGCTCAGCGCGCTGGCGTCTCCGATCAGCGAAATCTCTGGGTGGCCCGGCACCGTCAGGTCGGGTTCGACCTGGACTCTCCCCGCGCGGTCGGCCGGTGCTCCCGTCGCCCGTGCGAGCGTCGTCGCGAACGGTGCTGCCTGCACACCGGCGGCCCAGATCACGGTGCGCGCCGCGATGCGCCGCTCATGCTGCGTGTTCTCCCCGCCGACGCCGGGCGGGGCATGACTGGGGGCGCTGCCGGCACCGGGGGCGGCGGGGGGCGCGAGGCTGGGTACACCTGCGGGGCCGGGCGCGCCGGGACCGGCGGCGCCGGCGGGGACGCTTGGGCCCGCAGTCTGCACCGCGGCATGAATCCGGTCGGGGTCGCTGACCTGCACCGTGGTCACCCCCTCTGCGTCGATCGCGCTTGCGCGCGTACGCTCGTGCACGCTCACCCCGAGCGAGGCGAGCTGCGCGGCGGCCTTGCGCGACAAGCGCCTGCTGAACGCCGGCACCACCCGTTCACCGGCGTCGAGCAGGATCACGTGCGCGTCGTCCGGGCCGACGTGCGAGTAGCCGCGCCGCAGTGTGTCTTTGCAGACGATCGCGATCTCCCCGGCGACCTCGACCCCCGTCGGTCCGCCGCCGACCACGACGAACGTCATCAGCGCCGCACGCTCGTCTGCGTCCGCCGTGCGCTCCGCGCGCTCGAACGCCCCGTACAGCCGGCTGCGCAGCGCCAGCGCGTCGGCGAGCGTCTTCACGCCGCACGTCACCTCACCCCAACCGTCATTGCCGAAATAGGACGTCCGCGCTCCGCACGCCACGATCAGGCTGTCGTACTCGAGCTGCCCACCACCGTCGAGCGTCAGCCGCCGGCGCTCGGGGTCGAGACCGGTCGCCTGCGCCATCAACACGCTCACGTGCCGCTCGCGTCGCAGCGCCGTACGGATCGGCACCGCGATCTCCCCCGCCGCGAGACTCCCGCACGCGACCTGATAGAGCAGCGGCTGGAACAGGTGGTGGTGCATCCGGTCGACGACCGTCACCGACACCTCCGCGCCGTGCAGCTCACGCGCCGCCGTCAACCCGCCAAAGCCGCCGCCAACGATCACGACACGGCGGCGGCCCCCGCTCACGTGATCTCCGCCAGCCGCTCGGCGACGATGATGCGCCCCGCCGCCTCGATCAGCGCGAGGTGCGAGAACGCCTGCGGGAAGTTGCCGAGGTGACGGCCGGTGGCGGTGTCGTACTCCTCGGCGTAGAGCCCCAGCGGCGAGGCCACGCGCAGCAGCTTTTCCATCAAATCGCGCGCTCGCTGCTGCTCGCCGACGATCGCCAGTGCCGAGACCAGCCAGAAGGAGCAGATCAGGAAGCTGCCCTCCTTGCCCGACATACCGTCGTCGGTCTCCCCCGTGCGGTAGCGCAACACGAAGCCGTCCTCGGTCAGCTCGTCTGCGATCGCGAGCACCGAGGCGCGCAACCGCTCGTCCCCGCCGGGCAGCAAGCCGAAGATCGCCGCCAACAGCGTCGAGGCGTCGAGCGCGTCGGTCTCGTAGTGCTGGCGCAGTACCCCGTTCTCCGTCAGGCCACGGTCGAGGATGTCCTGCTTGATCTCCTCTGCCGTGGCCGCCCACTCCCGCTCCAGCTTGGCCTCGCCGCTCATCGCCGCCAGCCGCGAGGCGCGGTCCATCGCCACCCAGCACATCAGCTTGGACGAGACATAGTGCCGCGCCGCGCCGCGCGCCTCCCAGATGCCCTGGTCCGGTTCGCGCCACACGTCGCTCGCGCACTGCGCCTGGGCCTGCACGATCGGCCACAGCCGCCGCGGCAGGCGCTGGGAGCGGACGGTGTGCAGCAGGATCGAGTCCAGCGCCGCCCCGAACACGTCGTTCTGGCGCTGGTCGAACGCGCCATTGCCGATCCGTACCGGGCTCGCGCCGGCGTAGCCGGAGAGATCGTCGCGTGTGGACTCGGCCAGATCCCGGCGCCCGTCGATCCCGTACATGATCTGCAGCGCCCCGTCCTCGCCCAGCTCGAGGTCGGCGATGAACTGCATGAACTCCTCTGCCTCCCAGTCGAGGTTCAGGTAGTGCAAAGCTTGCAGCGTGAACGTCGAATCGCGCAGCCACGTGTAGCGGTAGTCCCAATTGCGCGCGCCACCCGGCGTCTCCGGCAGCGAAGTCGTCGGCGCGGCCACCGTCGCCCCGGTCGGAATGTACGTGAGGCCCTTGATCGCCAGCGCCGAGCGCTGGATCGGTTCGCGCCAGCGATGGTCGGGCAGCCGTGCCCGATCGAGCCAGGCGCGCCAGTAATAGGCGGTGCTCGCCAGCCGCGCATTGGCCTCGTCGACGTTCATCGGCACCTGCAGGTCCTCCGCCCACGAAAGCGCGCAGTAGATCTGCTCGCCCTTGCACAGTGCGTGCCGCGCCCTCACCCAATCGCCCTCCACGCCGCCCGCCATATCGGTCTGCAAACGGATCGCCGGGCCCTCGCCGCTCGCATCCGCGCGATGGCCGTCTTCGGTTACCGACCACTGCGCGGTCCCCCGGCCATAATCGAATACCGGTTCGCAGGTCAGCTCCATGTCGACTTCACCCTCCATGCACAGCGCCACCCGCACCAGCGTGTGGTCGGCGTCTTCGTCGGTCGGCGGCCGCGTGTGCGGGGTCACGCGGTCCTCCCCGCGGCGCGGCCCGAGGATCAACGCGTCGCGCACCAGCGCCCAGCCCGTCGGCGTATTCCACGTAGTCGCCACCGTGTTCGTGCCCGGCTCGTAGATGCGTGCCGTCGGCACATTGATCCCGAACGGGCCAAACCGAAACGAGCCGGCCTGGCGGTCCAGCAGCGTGCCGAACACCGACGGGGAATCGAAGCGCGGCACGCACAGCCAATCGATCGCGCCGTCCGGCGCAACCAGCGCGCCCGTATGGCAGTTGGACAGGAACGCGTAATCGGCGATCGGTGGAAACGGCGACGGCGCCGCCGCGCTCTGGGGTGCGTCCTCAGTCATGTCCACGCATCTCCGGCCCTCGACAGTCATGTCCACGCATGTCCGCCACGCATGTCCGGCCCTCACGGCGATCCTCGCCCGATCCGGGATGGTCGCGCTTCACCCGAACGGGGTGATTGCGCGCGTCTCATGTGCAGCTGTGCCGGGGCGGTCGGGGGGTGAGTATTGGGAGAGAGAGGGGGGAGGGAGAGGGGAGGGAGAGGGAGGGGAGGGAGGGAGAGGGGAGAGGGAGGGAGAGAGGGAGAGAGGGAGAGGGAGAGGGAGGGAGGGAGGGAGGGAGAGGGAGAGGGAGAGGGAGAGGGGAGAGGGGAGAGGGGAGAGGGAGAGGGAGAGGGAGAGGGAGAGGGGAGAGGGGAGAGGGGGAGAGGGAGAGGGAGAGGAGAGAGGGAGAGGGAGGGGAGAGGGAGAGGGGAGAGGGGAGAGGGGAGAGGGAGAGGGAGAGGAGAGAGGGAGGGAGAGGGAGAGAGGGAAGGGGAGGGGAGGAGAGGGAGAGGGGAAGGGGGAGGAGAGAGTTGGGGTGAGAGTGTTTGGGGGGAGAGTGGAAGGGTGGTGGTCTTGCTCTGGTGCGCGCGCCTTCGCGGGGCCGCAGCCCGGGCCCGCGCGGGGCCCTGTCTCTACCCCGCCGGCTTCTCCGCGTGTCCGCCAAAGCCCTTGCGCATCGCCGACTGCACCCTGTTCGCGAAGTCGTCCAACCCGCGCGAGGCGAACCGCGAGTACAGCGCGGCCGTCAGCACCGGCGCCGGCACGCCCTCCTCGATCGCCGCGATCGACGTCCAGCGGCCCTCGCCCGAGTCAGACACCCGCCCGCCGAACTCCGACAGCGTGGGGGAGGCCAACAGCTCCTGCGCCGTCAGATCGAGCAGCCACGAGCCGACCACGCTCCCCCGCCGCCACACCTCCGCGATCTCCTTCACATCCAGCTCGTAGCGGTAGTACTCCGGGTGCTCGAGCGGGCTCGTCTCCGCATCCTGCTCCTGCTGCTGGGCGCCCACGTTCGCGCCGTTGATGATCGCCAGCCCCTCCGCGTACGCCGCCATCAGCCCGTACTCGATCCCGTTGTGGACCATCTTCACGAAGTGCCCCGCGCCATTCGGTCCGCAGTGCAGGTACCCCTGCTCGGCGCTATCCGGCTCGCCGCTGCGCCCCGGGGTGCGCGCCGCCGCCGCGACCCCCGGCGCGATCGACGCGAACAGCGGCCCCAGACGCGCCACCACCTCCTGCTCGCCGCCGATCATCAGGCAGTAGCCGCGCTCCAGGCCCCACACCCCGCCGCTCGTGCCGCAGTCCACATGGTGGATGCCCCGCTCGCCGAGTTCCCGTGCGTGGCGAATGTCGTCGTGGTAGTGCGTATTGCCCCCGTCGATGATCGTGTCGCCCGGCTCCAGCACCTCGGCGAGCTGCGCGATCGTGCGGTCGGTGATCTCCCCCGCTGGCACCATCACCCAAACCGCCCTCGGAGCCTTCAGCTTGGCCGCCAGCTCCTGCACCGAGTAGGCGCCCTCGGCGCCATCCTCGGCCAGCGCCTTCACGGCGTCCGCGCTCACGTCGAACCCCACACACGAATGCCCGTCGCGCAGCAGCCGCCGCACGATGTTCGCGCCCATCCGCCCCAACCCCACCATGCCCAGCTGCATCGTCCGATCGCTCATGCCTGCTCCTTCAGGTTCCTGTAACGCCTGATCAGCGCGTTCGTCGAGCTGTCGTGCGCCAACTCCGGCTCGGCTTTGCTCGTCAACTCCGGGATGATCTGCTTCGCGAGCACCTTCCCCAGCTCCACCCCCCACTGGTCGAAGGAGTCGATCCCCCAAATCGCCCCCTGCGTGAACACGCTGTGCTCGTACAGCGCCACCAGCGACCCGAGCGTTTCCGGGGTCAACCGCTCGGCGAGGATCACATTGCTAGGGCGATTGCCCTCCATCACGCGGTGCGCCACCAGCTCCTGCGGCGTCCCCTCCGCGCGCACCTCCTCCTCGGTCTTGCCAAACGCCAGCGCCTGTGCCTGTGCGAACACGTTCGACAGCAGCATGTCATGGTGTTCCCCGAGCGGGTTCAACGACTGTCCGAAGCCAATCAGGTCGACCGGAATCAGCTTCGTTCCCTGGTGGATCAGCTGGTAGAAGCTGTGCTGGCCGTTGGTCCCCGGCTCACCCCAGTACACCGCCCCCGTCTGGTAGTCGACGACCCGCCCCTCGAGCGTCACGTGCTTGCCGTTGGACTCCATCGTCAACTGCTGCAAATACGCCGGAAAACGCTTCAGGTACTGCTCGTAGGGCATCACCCCGCACGTCTGCGCGCCGAAGAAGTCCCCGTACCACACCGCCAGCAGCCCCATCAACACAGGCAGGTTGCGCGCGGCTGGCGTCTGCCTGAAATGCGTGTCCATCGCGTGAAAGCCCGCCAGCATCTCGCCGAAACGCTCCGGTCCGATCGCGAGCATCGTCGATATACCGATCGCTGAGTCCATGGAGTAACGCCCCCCCACCCAATCCCAAAAACCAAACATCTTGGACGTATCGATACCGAACTCCGAAACCGCCTGCGCATTGGTCGAAACGGCCACGAAGTGCCTCGCGATCGCCTCCTCCTCGCCGCCCAACGCTCGCAGCGCCCACTCCCGCGCCGAGCGCGCGTTGGTCATCGTCTCCAGCGTCGTGAACGTCTTCGAGGACACGACGAACAGCGTCTCCTCAGCGTCGAGATCGCGTGTCGCCTCGACGAAATCCGTCCCGTCCACGTTCGAGACGAAGCGAAACGTCATCTCCCGCTCGCTGTAATGGCGCAGTGCCTCATACGCCATCACCGGCCCGAGATCCGAGCCGCCGATCCCGATGTTCACCACGTTGCGCACCCGCCTGCCCGTATGCCCCCGCCACCCGCCGCTCCTCACTTCCTGCGCGAACGCGGCCATCCGGTCGAGCACCCCGTGCACCTCCCGCACCACGTCCACGCCGTCGACGACCAGCGACGCCTCCCTCGGCATCCGCAGCGCCACGTGCAGCACCGACCTGTTCTCCGACACGTTGATCCGCTCGCCCGTGAACATCGCCTCGACTCGCGCTGCCACGCCCGCCTGCTCGGCCAGCTCCAGCAGCAGCTCCAGCGTCCTTGCCGTCACGCGGTTCTTCGAGTAGTCGAGGTACAGCCCCGCCCCCTCGGCCGTCATCCGCTCCCCACGCTCCCGGTCCTCGGCGAACAACTCCCGCAGATGGCGCCCCTCGATCTCCCCGTGGTGCGCGCTCAGCGCCGCCCACGCCGGCAGCTCTCGCAGCGGCGTCCTGCCTGTCGTGCTCGTGCTCCCATCTGCCAACGTGCTCATTTGCTGAACTCCTCGGGGTTGCAGGGGGTCGTAGATCGGGCTGGGGTGCCGGTCGGCGGTGTCTTTGTGGTTTGGCGTGCCCGCCGGGCCCGCGGGTGCGCGTGCGGTCCGTGGCGCAGCCCCCAAGTCAAGCAGCCGCGGCGGTTGTCTGCTTCCACTGCCGCGCGATGTGGGTGGGGTGCCGGCGCGGAGCTTGGGTGGGTGCTGGCGTGGAGCGGGGGTGGGTGCTGGCGTGGAGGTTGGGTGGAGCGAAGGGGGCGCAACAGGTGGGGGCTGGGCGTCGGTGCATGAGGTTGGGGTGCTGGGCGGGGGCGGGCTGGAGGGTGGGGTGGTGTATCTATTTTTTGGTGCGATTCGTGTGTGTGCGCGTGTGTGCGCGCGCGGGGCGCGCGTGCGCGCGCGCGCGGGGTGCGCGCGGGGTTGTTAGTCAAACAATGCTCCTTCGGGCACCGGTCCTGAGTTGGCAGGGTCAGGCAACGGTCCTCGGCGCCGCGGCGACCGTCAATCCTCCGGCACGGGTGAGCCTCGCTCGTCTCGCCACGCGCTAGAAGCCCGCGACGGTGGTCCGGTGATCGAGAACGTCGCCCTGCTCGGCCTCAGCTGCGCGGTCAACCCCGTGCTGCTCGGTGTCGTGCTGCTCACGCTCGCCTCTCCGCACCCGAAGCGCATGCTCGGCGCCTACTTCGCCGGCGCCTTCACCTGGAGCGTCGGGCTGGGCATCGGCATCGTCACCGTCGCCGCCGACGTCGACGCCCTCGGCGGGCACTCCTCGCCCTCCCGGCCGATTTTCGACCTCGTCATCGCCACGGCCCTGCTCCTCGGTGCGTACTGGTGTGGCAGCGGGCGCGCCGCCACGCGCACGCGCCTGCGTGCCGCCGTCGGCGGGCGGGTACGGCGGCGGGCGAAGGCGCGGGCGGGGACGGAGGGAGCGGGGGAGGCCCGCGGTGCGGCGCAGCGGGCCGGGGGGCGAGGTGATGGGAGTGGGGCGAGGTGCGGTGCCGGCGGTGCGGCGGCAGGGATGAGAGCCGGCGAGCAGGGTGGAGTTCGCGGTACGGTGCATGGGCTTGGCATAGGGGCAGGTGTTGGGGAGGGAGTGGGGGGCGGTGCCGGCGGTGCGGCGCAGGGGGAGAAGAAGAAGCCGCTGGCCGAGCGCCTGCTCTCCGGCTCCGCGCCGCTCGCGTTCCTCGCCGGCGTTGCCTTCAATTTCCCCAGCATCCGCTACATCGACGCGATCAAGGAAATCGTCGTCGCCGACGTCTCCCGACACGAGCAGATCCTCGCCATCCTGCTCTTCAACGTCCTCATGCTCTCGCCGGCGATCGTCCCGCTCGGCGCCCTTGTCGTGCACCCGACCGGCACCCGCAGCGCGATAACCCGCATCGACGCCTGGATGCGCGCCCACGCGCGCCTCCTGCTCACCGCCGTCCTCGCCGTGCTCGGCCTCTACATGCTCGTCAAAGGCATCCTCGCGCTGAGCTGAACGCCTGGCCGGTCGGCTCGCCACACGGCTTTCCGGCGGGCTCGTCCCGTCCACCTCGCTTCGCCCGGCGCGTCGCCTCGCCCGCGTCATCCCGGCCGGGTGATGCAACCTCACCCGTGCCCGCGCGACTCTGACGAGGCTCAAAGCAAGTGGTGGGACGGTCGCCCCACCCCGACGGCCGCACAGATGTCTGCCGGGTGCCGTCGCCGCCCAGCCGCCGCCAGGAGGATCTGCAATGTCAAGCACCACTCCCGACCCGCGCTCCGTCCCCGACCGCTACGAATCCGGCGGCGGCGTCAGCGGGTGGGTGATCTTCGCCGGCGTCATCATGCTCGTCGAGGGTTTCCTCGACGCGATGTGGGGCCTCGCCGCCATCATCAACAACGAAGTCGTCACCGTCGGCGGCCGCGGCGGCGTCGTCGTCTGGGACATCAGCGCCTGGGGCTGGGGCCACCTGATCCTCGGCGTGATCGTCGCCCTCACCGGCCTCGGCCTGCTCGCCGGGCAGAGCTGGGCCCGCTGGTTCGGCATCTTCTTCGTCTCGCTCGACGTCCTCGTCCAGTTCGGCACTTTCAGCCTCTTCCCGCTCTGGTCGATCATGATCATCGCGCTCGACATCATCATCCTCTACCAGCTCACCGCCCGCTGGGAACCGGGGTACTGAGATGATCCGCAGACGCCGTCCGATCCTGCGCGGCGCGATGGTCGGCGGGCTCGGCTACGTGGCCGGTAAAGCCGGCGCCAACCGTGCCATGCGCGAGTCAGGCGCGCAGTCTGCCGAGGGTGCTGCGGGTGGGCAGCCTGCGGCAGCGCCCCCCCACCGGGTCCCGCCGCGCCGGCGGCACCGTCGGCTCCTGCCGCGACCCCCGTCTCCGGCGGCGGCGCCGCCGGCAGTCCGATCGAGCAGCTCAGGCAGCTCGGCGAATTACGTGACAACGGCGTGCTCACACCCGACGAGTTCGAGCGCGAGAAGCAAAAGATCCTCTCCAGCTCGGGTGGATGAGGCGATGATCGGACCCGTCCAGCTGCTCGTCATCGGCTTCGACCAGCCCGACTTTCACGGCGACGTGCTCGACCGCCTTCGCAGCCTGCGCGAGCACGACATCGTGCGTGTGATCGACATCCTGCTCGCCTACGTCGACCCCGACGGCGTGCTCGAGACGCGCCAAATCAGCGACCTCTCCGAGGGGGAGGCGCACCAGCTGGGCGACCTCGCCGCTGCGCTCGTCGGCCTCGGCGCGGCCGCTGCAGGTGGCGACGGCGAGGACGCCGCCGCGCTCTGGTCCGCCGAGACAGCGCTGGCCGAGGAGGACCTCATCGACGTGCTCGCCGCGATTCCCCCCGACACCGCGATCGCGATCGCCCTGCTCGAGCACCGCTGGGCGATACCGCTGCGCAGCGCGATCCTCGACGCTCGCGGCTTCCCCATCCTCGACACCTGGGTGCACCCGCGCGACCTGGTTGAGATCGGTGTGCTCGCGGCCGCCGACGCCGAGCAGATGCTCGGCGGTTGAACGAACGCCCGACGATCTCGGCGGTTCCAGCGACGCCGGGGGTTGAAGAGGTGCGGGCGCCGCGCCGCCGGGGGCTTTGGCGCGCCGCGCGCGTGGGCTTTGGGGGCCGTGCGGGGGGCTTTGGGGGCCGGTTTTGGCCCCGCGGGGGTGCTGCCCAGCGGCCCCGCGGGGGTGAGGCCCAGCGGGGATGTCCAGGGGGGGGAGGTAGGGGGTGAGGTTCAGCGGCCCCGCGGGGGGCCCCTGGGGGGAGGTCCAGGGGGTGAGGCCCTGGGGGGTGATCCCCAGCCGAGCGGGGTTCCGGGGGGTGATCCCCAGCCCGAGCGGGGTTCCGGGGGTTGTCGGGGTCCCGGGATTCTGTGGTTCCCTCCCGCGCGCCGCCGCTATTCCACGAACGCGTCGCTGTGCACCGTCACGGCCCAGATGATCAGCGCGTCGATCACCAGCATGATCACCGACCACACCGGGTACGCGCCAATCGACAGGAAATTCAGCATGATCCCGAAAAACGCGAGAAAACCAGCGATCACCGCACCGCCCGCCCGGCGCGCAACGACCAGCAGTGCGCCAATCATCTGAATTGCGCCGACGACGATCGCGACCCAGCCCCACGTGTTCAGTTCCGACCACAGCAAACCGCCGCTGACGAAGTACGACTTGTGGTCGAGCGCCACGATCCCCCACACGACGTTCAGCACGCCCGCAATCGCCAGGTAGGCGGCGACGAACACCGGCCAGCCCGGTGACGAGCTGTACTCCTCACGCTGCGCGTACTGCTGGGTTGAAGACGGTGCTGCACTCATATCTCCTCCGATCTCATGTGACGTGTAGTTCCCGATCCGGGTAGTGCCTGGGTCGACAGTCCGCGTACGCGCACCTGCGCGTACGCAGTTCGCAACAGTCCCCCGCCATGAATGCCGGGTATTCGGCAACGCGGCTCATGCACACAGCCCCGCAGCTCCTCAGCACGGAATCGGCGCGAGCGCCTGCTTGTAGCCGGCCACCAGCTTTTCCACAGCCCCCGCCAGCTGCGCCGCCGCCGCCGACAGCGAAAGGTTCGGCAGCGCCTTCTTCACTTCCCCGAGCTGCGCCGACAGTTCTTGGTTGGCCTTCTGCACCTGTTCCTTGCGTGCACCACTGAGCTTGCTCTGTGCCTGCTGCAGTTTCTTGAGGCCTTCGCCGATTGCGTTCACGTCGCTCTGCACCGTCGCCACACTCGCCGTTTGCGGAGTCAGCTGCTGCAGTTTCTGCACGCTCGTCGTGATCGCGCTCTTGGCTTCGCACGCCGACTTTTCGGCCTTCGCCTGTTCGGATTCCCCGCAGCCCGCCAGCGCGATCGGCGTCAGCAGGCAGATGACTAGCATCGCTCGCATCCTGCGGCGACGCTAGTGTCGGCGCAGGTGAGCCTTCATCACTCCACCAGGGTGAATATCGCCGCTTTGCCCGTGATCGCTCGCACGGGGTGAGGACCGCTCATCCCCCCTGCGCCTAGCGTCTCCGGGGCAACACGACCGCAGGCAACGCCGGTGAGCGCAGCCCGCGATCGACCGCCACCCGATCGAAGGAGGTTGTGCCCGATGGCGACTCTCACAGTGTGGAAGTTCCCCAACGCCGACGGCGCCGAGCAGGCGGTGCATACGCTCGAGCGGCTCCAAGGCGAACAACTCATCAACGTCCACGACGGCGCCATCGTCGCCTGGCCGTCAGACAAGAAGAAGCCCAAGACCCGTCAGCTGCACAACCTCGCCGGCGCCGGTGCGCTCGGTGGCGCCTTCTGGGGGCTGCTGTTCGGTCTGATCTTCTTCGTGCCCATCTTCGGCCTCGCCATCGGCGCCGCCGCCGGTGCGCTCGGCGGCTCGATGGCCAACGTCGGGATCGACGACGACTTCATCGCGCGCGTGCGCCGACAGATCACTCCCGGCACCTCCGCGCTGTTCGCCCTCACCTCCGACGCCGTCATCGACAAGGTCCGCGGTGCGTTCTCCGACAGCGAAGCCGAACTGCTCGAGACCAACCTCTCGAGCGAGGAGGAGGCGCGCCTGCGCGAGGCGTTCGCCGAGGAGTGACGTGAGGCAACGTCCAAGGGACCCAACCCGGTGAGCGCAGTCGGCTATGAGATTCACATCAAGGGACTCGTCGGCGAGCAGCTGCTCGCCGCCTTCGAGGGCATGGAAGCCTCCGAGCGCTCCGCCGAAACTGTGCTTCGCGGCCCCGTCACCGACCAGGCCGCGCTGCACGGACTGCTCGACCGCATCCAAGCTCTCGGGCTCGAGCTGATCGAGGTGCGCCGCGTGTCCGAGCAGGTGGACCGCTAGCGGCCGGCTGTCAGACCAGGCCGGGTCCGCGCCACCGGGGTGGTGATCACCACTGGACCGGGGTGATCACCGCTGGAAAGGGCGCGATTACCATCACGACCGGGCGCTTGGGGGCGCTTAGCGGCGTACGACCGGCGGGCGCTTGATGCCCGTTGGCAGCAGTCCGTGCGTGCGTGCCCGCTCGACCGCATCCGCCCGCCCGCTTGCGCCGAGCTTGCGGTAGATACTGCGCAAGTGCGTCTTAACGGTATTCAGCGACACGTACACCTCCGCGCCGATCTCCGCGTTGGACAGCATCGTCGGCAGGTAGCGCAAGATTCGCTGCTCGCGCTCGGTCAGCGGCTCCGCCAGTGGCGCACCCGGCACTTGGCCTCCCTGCGCGCCGTCGAGCAGCACCTCGAGCAGCGCCGGATGCTCCGTGCCCGTCCGCGCCTGGGCCTCCAGTAGCTCGCGCACCGCGGGAGCACCGAGCAGAAAAGCGTCGCGAAACGGCTCGCGCTCTGCGATCGCCAGCGCCTGCTCGAGTGCCTCTGCCGCCGCACGTGGCTCTCCGCTGCCGTGTTCGAGCAGCGCGCGCAACACCCACGCTTCCAGCAGCGCCGCCGTGTGCAGTCTGCGGGCTTGCGTTGGCCCGCGCGCGTTCGCCGCGCCCGTCTCGGGTCGGCGCCTGTCCTCCAGCGCTGCGTCGAGTGCTCTCGCGGCGCGCTCGTCCTCGCCGGCGCGCAGCTCGACTGCCGCCCGGCGCACATAAAGCTCTGGGTAAACCTCCCACTCGGGGCGCTCTGCCGACTCCGCCGGCTCTCCGTGCTCCGCCGGCCTGCTGGCGGCGGCGCCCTCGAGCGTCGCGCGCGCCTCGTCGATCTCGCCGGCTGCGAGGAGCACCCGTGCCTGCACGTCTGCCAGCGCCACCCGTAAGAACAGCGGTACGGACTCCCCGCGTCTGCCCGCCGCACGCAACGCTTGCAGCTTCAAGGTGCCGCGCGCCGCCGACTTCGGGCCCGCCGCGGCCAGCACCAGCGCCTGCAGCAGCACGATCGCGACTCGCACCGGGGGCTCCGCGGTCTGCGCCGCGCTCGCCGCGTGACCCAGCAGGCCCTCCGCGTGCTCGATCTCGGCCCGGTGATAGGCGACGGCAGCGCTCGCGAGGTACGCCGCCGCAGCCGACGGGCCCGTGCACCAGCCGCGCCGCTCGGCCAGGGCCACCGCACGCTCGCTCCACTCCTGTGCCGCGCTCAGCTCTCCACGCAGCCAATGCACGACAGCGAGCTGCGCCAAGCAGTCCAGCGCGATCTGCTCGTGGTGGTGCTCGGTCGCCAGCGCGTGCGCCTCCCGCAAAGGCACGACCGCCGGCCCCGGGTGCCCCGACCAAAGCTGCGTCGCGCCCACGCTCGCCAACGCGAAGCTGCGCAGCGCCGTCCAGCACCGCTCGCTGCTCTGCCGTGCCAGCTCACTCAGCTTGCGTGCCAGCCGCTCCGCGTCGCCGGCGTGTCCGCGCAGCCGTGCCTCGTGCAGCGCCACCGTCGTCAGCATCAGCTCGAACTGCGCCCGTGCCGACGCCGGCAGCTCGCCACGTGTACGGCGCGCGCTCGCCAAGTGGCGCTCCGCGTCGCGCAAGTCGCCGTCCTGCAGACGGCTACCGGCAAAGGCCACCGCCAGCCGCGGATCGGCGGCGATCATCTCACCCGGCAGTTGCGCCATCAGCTCGCACATCGCCGTCGAGCACCCCGCAAGGAACAAATCAAGCCAATGATCGGCGATCAAACCGCTCGCCTGCTCCCAGTCCTCGCCCGTCAGCGCATGGCGGATCGCCTGCATCGTCTGCCCCTGCGACGCGTACCACCGCGCCGCACGGCGATGCAGGAAAGGGACCTCCTTGGGGTGGGCGTGCTGCAAATGCGCGCGCAACAACTCTCGAAAGAGCGGGTGAAAGCTGTACCACGCGCCCTCCTGCCCCGTGGCGGTCGGATGCACCGGGACCCCGCTGTGCTCCAGCGCCGCCAACATCTCCGCGCCCGTATCGAGTCCCGTGAGCGCGTCGGCCAACTCCGGATCGACAGCCTCCACGACGCTCGTCCGCAACATGAACTCGCGCCAGTCGGTCCCGAGATTCGCAAGCACCTCAGACACGAGGTAGTCCGAGACCGCGCGATCCGTGCCCGACAGCTCCGCTAAGAACCGTCGCCGGTCGGGGTGCTCGCGCAGCGAGAGCGCCGCGAGACGCAGCGCCGCCGCCCAGCCCTCCGTGCGCCGCCACAGCATCCCCACCTCCTCGTCGCTCAAGCCCAGCTCGAGTTGGCGGCAGAACATCGCCGTCTCCTGCCTGTCGAACGCCAGATCGGCGATCCGCAGCTCAGTCAGCTCGCCCGCCACCCGCAAACGCTCGACCGGCAGCGGCGGGTCGGCGCGGCCCGCCAGCACGAGGCGCAGCTGCGCCGGCGCGTAGCGCACCAGGAAGTCGATCGTCGCCGTCGCCTGCGGACTCGTCAGCTCCTGGATCTCGTCCAGCACCACCACCACCGGCGTTCGCAGCTCCGCCAGCGCGTTGACCAGCAGCGGCAGAAAGCGTTCCGTACGCGCCCCCAGCGGCGCCGCCAAACTCGCAAGCGCATCGCCGGACGCAGCCGCCCCGCACTCGCGCAGCGCGCTCAGCAGATCCGCCAGCAGCCGCGAAGCGTCGTTGTCGTCGGCGTCCAGCGTCAGCCAGCACGGCGTGCCCGGCAGCTCGCGTGTCTGGATCCACGACGCCAGCAGCACCGTCTTGCCCGCACCCGCCGGCGCCGACAGCAGAATCACGCGCTCGCCGACGCCGGCTGCCAATACGTCCAGCAGCCGCTTGCGCAACAGCATCTGTCGCAGCGGCGGCGGGACGCGCAGCTTGGTCGCCACCGTCGGGATATGCCATGTCACCTCCCGTTCGGGCGCGAGACTCGGCCTGCGCGGGTCCGTGGGCGTTGCGCGGAGCACCGCAGCCGATGATCCTCGCGAACCCGCTCCACCGCATAGGTAATTACCCGCACATTTGCGCCTTAGTTCTTACTACGTGAACGGAACGGACAAGGTTGAATTACCACTTGCGACATCGTGGATAATGGAAGCGTTTGGACCGCCGCACAGCCGGGTAGGGGTGGCCGCCAGAGGCTTGGGGGACCGGGACAGGGCGGCAGGGATCGGTAGGGGACGTCAGGACGCAGCCAGGAGATGTGACTGGACGGATAGACGGCTTGAGACGCAGCCGCGGACTGCTTGAGTTGGATGGGCGGATGGACTCTGAGTTGGATGGAATGAGTTGGATGGGGTGGATGGGCTGGTCTCGTACGGATGGGCCTCTGCCAGCGCGCCTGCGTACGGCCACGCGTGCCGCGCCATGCCCAGTCGCGACAAAGCAACAGGCGCCTGCATGAGAACCCGACCCTCCACCGACCTCAGCGCGCTCTCGCGCGACCTCGACGCGCTACGGCCCTCCGCCGGCGAGGCTGCGCCGCCGATGACCCCTCAAGCGCGCGTCGCCCTGCGAACCGCCGCCGCCTCGCTCTTCTCGATCGACGTCCTCACCGAGCGCATCCGCGCGCGGCTCGTCGAAAGCTGGCCCGAGTTCGCGGCCAGCAGCGAACTGGAGCGAGAGCTGCGCGCCGCGATCGACGCCAATCTCCATCAGTACTTCGACCGTGTCGTCGCCAGCGACTCCAGCGACGTCCTGCTCGCGCCGCCCGACGCGCTGCGCTTCGCGCTCTCCGTGCAGCACCAAGGCATCGACACCGCCGCGCTGATCCAGGCCTACCGCGTCGGGCAGAACATGGCCTGGTCGTGGTGGATGGAGCACCTTGCGCGTGCAATCTCCACACACGACCTGCTGCTCGAAGCGATCGCGCGCTCCTCGCAACGGATGTTCGCCTACGTCGACGCCGTCGTCGCCCAGCAAGTCCAGCTCTGGGAGCGCGAGCGCGAGCGCTGGTCGGGAGGCCTCACCGTGCAGCGCGCCGCCGCCGCACGCGGGCTGATCGAGGGCAAGACGACCGCGCGTCGCGAGGCCGTCCGCACACTCGGCTACTCGCTCGAGCGCCCGCTCGTCGCAGGCCTCCTCTGGGAAGCCGCCGCGCCGCTCACCACATCGCAATCCTCGCGACCCCCGATCAGCCGTCTGGAGTTCACCGCCGAGCGCATCGCCGATGCAATCGGACCCGAGCGCGCCTTGCTCATACCCGCCGGCGACGACTGCGTCTCGGGCGTGGTTCGCGCTCGAGCCCCCGCGTGGGCTCGACGACCTCGTGCGCAACGCCACCGAGCAGCTGCGTGAAAGACAAAGCCTCGCGCTCGGCATCCCCGGCTTCGGCCTCGAGGGCTTTCGCGGCGGCCACCGCCAAGCGCTGCGCGCCCGCCGCTTCGCCGAGCTGGCCCAATCCGAGAGCGGCGTCATCCGCTTCGACGAGGTCGAAACGCTCTGTGTCATGAGCGAGGACCCCGACCTGCTCGCCGACTACCTGCAGCGCAAGCTCGGACCGCTCGCCGGCGACAGCGACAACCTCCAGCGACTGCGCGAAACCGTCCTTGCCTGGCTGCGCGAAGGCGGCAACGCCAGCCGTGCCGCCGAGCGCCTGCACACGCACAAGAACACCGTCCGCCACCGTCTCCGGCGCGCCACCCAGCTCCTCGGGCACCCGCTCGACGAGGACCGCCTCGGGCTCGAGCTGGCGCTGACCATGCTCGCGCGCGTCGGCTCGCGCGATTCCGCCGAGTGACGCAGGCGTGTGTGGGGCGGGCGCGGGTGGTGCGGGGCGCGGGTGGTGCGGGTGGCCGCGTCGTGAGGGTGGGCCGTGGTGTGGGTGGCCGCGTTGTGGGGGTGGCGTTGGGCTGACGGGTCCCGTCAATCCCCCGGACGGCCGGCAGTGGGCGACACAACGCCTTGATCGGGGTCCCTCGCCGTTGCTCCTACGTCAGGTGCTTTGCGGAGTTTGCGAGGTCTCTGCCTTGGAGCTGGGCGCAGCTTGCTCCATCGCCCAGGCAACGATGTTCTGGGACTCATCGACAACAGTGCCGTCGTCGAGCACGAGCGTCGGGACCTTGTAGTTGCCTGTCAAGTTCTTGATCGCCCGTCGTCCGCTGAAGAATCGGTCTGTCCCGTAGCACCCATACGTTCGTATGACCTTGGGCTGCAAGCCGGCAGCGATGAGCGCTCGATAGGCCTTCGCACATGGATGGCGCTCAGCAGGACCGAAGGTGCCGTAGCAGACATATAGGTCCATTGCCACGAATCCTAGCCCGCCGGAGCCGAAGGTGCTCCGGCGCTCGCCATCTGGCGCCGGCACCTTCTACTCAGCTCAGATCCCTTCGCCCGGCAGGAACTCGTTCGTGAACGGCGGCAAGCCCGTCGCGTTCGGGTTGCCTTTCAGCAGCCCCTGTTCGTACATCCACTTCCCGAACGCCTCCCACTGCGTCGTGTTCTGGTAGCCGTACGGCTTCCCCGCTTCGCTCGGGCGTGCCGCCGGCAGCGTCCTTTCGATCGACTCCAACTCGAGCTTCGGTTCCAGGCTTGGATTCGCCGCCTGCACCAGCTTCGCCGCCGCCTCCGGGTCCTCGCGCACATATCGCTCACCGCGCGCCAGCGCCTGCAGAAACGCGCGCAGATCTTCGCCCTGGTGATGCGCCTCTTCCTCGCGCACCACCAGCACCAGCTCGTCGTAGCTCGGCACCCCCGCCTCGTCGACCGGGATCACCACCGGGTGCTTGTGCAGCAGCTCCAGCTGGATCGCCTCGTAGTTCCAAAAGCCCCCGAGCGTCGCTGCGACCTTCCCCGAGAGCATCGCCGGTACCAGGTTGTATCCCACGTTCACTTCCTGCACCCTCGCCGGGTTCACGCCCGCCCTCTGCAACGCCGTCTTCAGCTCCGCCGCCTGGTAGGGGATCCCCGCAGTACCCACCCGCTTGCCCGCCAACTCCGCGACGCTGTTGACGTGTGCGCTTGCCGGCGCGATGATCGACGTCAGCGGACGCTGCACGAGCGCTGCGATCGACACCAGCTTTAAGCCCTGGTCCCGCGCCAGCAGCAGTTCGGGCTCGTAGGAGATCGCCATATCCACCCTTCCCGCCGCCAACAGCTTCAACGGGTCAGACGCTTCAGCGGGCACCACCGGTTTGACTTCGAGCCCCACCGCGCGAAAGTCGCCCTGCGCAATAGCGGCGTACAACGACGCGTGATCGGCGTTCGGAAACCAGTCCAGCATCACCGAAAACGGCTTCGTGCCCGCCGCCGGCGTCGTCACGTCCTGCTTGGCCCCGCACGCAGCCAGCGCCAGCCCGCACGCGGCGCACATTGCGAACAGAACGGCTGCGCGCCTCGCGCGCGCGGCTCGCGCGGGCCGCGAGGTCCGGGTCGCGGCGGCGCTGGTGTGGGGAGAAGCGGTTGTGAGCACTCGGGGCACGGTGTTGGCGCCCGCATGAGCTGCGGTGGTTGTGCCAGTGCCGGCGAGGGGTGCGGCGGCGCGCCCATCAGGTGGCATGGCGGCGCGGGAAAATCGGGGCAGCAGCGTCAAGGTCGGGCTCCTCTCGTCGGTCGATCACTCCAGGGGACAAGCCTGCGCTCGGCAAGCGTCAGCGCGTAGAAGCAGGCGATCGCGAACGCGAACAGCACCGCTGCCGCGGCGTACGCGCGCGCGGTCTGCAGCACGTTCAAATCCGTGACGATCTCCCGGCCCAAACCCGCATACGGTCCGATCGTGGCGGTCGTCGTCTCAGCGATGAACGCGCCGATCACGCCAACCGCCAGCGCGATCCGCGCTCCGCTCAGCGCCGCCGGCGCCGCCGCCGGCAGCTCCGCGAAGCGAAATGCCTGCCAGCGCGACGCGTCCAGCGTGCGCAGCAGCTTCAGCTGCTCCGGGTCCACCGCCGCCAGCGCGTCGACCGTCGTCACCACCACCGGGAAAAAGCAGATCAGCGCAATCACGAACAGCTTCGGAAAAATCCCGAACCCCCACCACACCACCAGCAGCGGCGCGATCACCGCGATCGGTACCGCCTGCGAGCCCACCGCGTGCGGGTAGAGCCCGCGGCGCAGCAGCGGCGAAAAATGAATCGCCACCCCCAGCGCGAAACCGCTCGCCAACGCCAGCGCCAGCCCCAGCACGACCTCTTCGGCGGTGATCTTGAAGTTCGTCCACAGCAACCCGCCATTCGCCCACAGTTCCGTGGCGATTTCGTGAGGCGCCGGCAGCAGCTCCGGGCTAACCCCGCCCAGGTCCACGTACAGCTCCCATGCTCCCAATACCACCAACGCGACGAACACGGCCGGCAGGACGTGGCGGACGCGCCCAGCGGCGCGGACGGGGTCGAAGACCGGACGCCTCATGCGGAGAGCCCCAGCGCCCCCAGCGCCCGCTCGCGCAGCGCGACGACGACCGACTCGGTGCGCGAACGCGGACGCGCCAGCCGTACCGCCAGCTCCTCGCGCACCCGCCCCGGGCGCGGCGACAGCACGATCACCCTGTCCGCCAGCAACACCGCCTCCTCGACATCATGCGTCACCAGCACCACCGTTCGCGGCTCGCGCGCCAGCGCGCGCTCCAGCCAGCCCTGCATCTCCGCGCGTGTGATCGCGTCGAGCGCGCCAAACGGCTCGTCGAGACACAGCACCGGCTTGCCTGCCAGCAGCGTCCGCACGAACGCCACCCGCTGACGCATCCCGCCCGACAGCTCACCCGGGCGCGCCCTCTCGAAGCCGTCCAACCCCAGCTCCGCGAACAACTCCGCCGCGCGGCCGCGCGCCTGCGCGCGGCGCACCCCCATGAGACGCAACGGCAGCGCCGCGTTGTCGAGCGCGCTGCACCACGGCAGCAGCAGGTCGCGCTGGGGCATCAGCGCCGCCGGCGCGCTATCCACGCTACCCGTATCCGGCGCCTGCAAGCCGCAAATCAGCTCCAGCAGCGTCGTCTTGCCGCAACCGCTCGGGCCGACGACGGCCAGCACCTCACCGGCGCTCGCGTGCAAGGACACGTCCGCTAGCGCCTGCACCGACCCGCTCGGCCGACTTGTGCGGCCGCCCCCTCGGCGGTCCCCTCGTCTGGGTGGCGCCGCTGCGACCGGGCCGCCGTACGTGCGGCTCACGCCGCGCACGCTCACCGCGAGTCTCGGCTGGGTCGAGCCTGTCGTTTCACCCGCTCGCTCCCCGGCGTCCGCTATGCCGGCGGCGAACTCTCCGATCCTCACTCCTACAGTCACGTGCCGCACTCCCTCCGCGGGCATTACCCCACAGGTTCGAAGGGTCGGCGCCGGGGACTCGTTTCCAGTGCGCCATCTCAGCCGGCCTGCCCGCCAGCCCCCCTGTGTTCTCTTGCTTTGAGCAAGCCTAGCGCGAGGTCGTCAAATGCGGTGCTGCTCGTGCCCATGCGGGAGCACTCCAAGTGGCCGAGGCTCGAGCGCTCGGGTCACCGGCCTGTTGCCCTCGCGCTCGTGTCCCTGGGTCATCCGGCCGAGACCGCCAGCTCGGGCCGCGCCAGCGCGCGCACGAAGTCCTCGAGCTGGGTCGTCGTCCAGCACTCGAACGCCACGCAGTGCTGCTCGTAGGCGGCGATCACCGAGTCGCCGTAATTCCAGTACAAACGCGGCTCCGGGTTCAGCCAGAACGTGCGACCCGCGCGCTGCGCGATCTGCGCGAACATATCCGCCCGCGGGTCGCGCCCGTTCGTACGCGCGTCGCCCAGCACGATCACCGTCGCGCGCGGATGTAGTTCGTCGCCGATCTGCTCCAGCAGCTCGCTCCACACCCGCCCGTAATCGGTGTAGCCCGAAATATCTGCCACGCCCGCGTTGCTTGAAATCCGCTCGTTCACCGCCGCGAAATCGCGCTCGCGTTCGAAGATATCCGTCACCTCGCTGATCCGCTCGATGAACACGAACGAACGCATCTTGCGAAACGCATCGTGCAACGCGTGCATTACCGACAGGAAGAACACCGACGCCGACGTCACGCTCGTCGACACGTCGCACAGCACGAAAATCTCCGGCCGCCTTGGCCGCCTTGGCCGGTACTTGAGCACGACCGGCACCCCGCCCGTCTGCAGCGACGCGCGCATCGTGCGCCGCACGTCCACATGCGCATGGTGGCGGTGCCCGCGCGTCTGGCGGCCCTGCGTGGCCAGCCGCCTGCGCAGCTGCGCCACAACCCGGTGCACCGCCGCCAAATCCGCGAGCGGACCCGAAGGCAACGCGCGATCCAGTTCTCCCAGCGGCCGCGCCGGGGGCAGGCTCCCGGTGCGCTGCACCTGCGCGCGTTCCAGCTCACGCCGCAACAGCGCCTCGAAGCGCCGCAGCGCCTCGCGCGGCAGGCCCTCGCGGCGCGGGTCCTTGGGTGGCAGCTCCGGCTGGGGCTCGGCGCGCAAGCCGAGCGCCCGGCGGATGCGCTGCACATCCACCCCCACCACGCCCGACCCCTCCTGGCGCTGCCCGAACGCCGCGATCGCCAGCCGCGCCAGATCGCGCATCGTGCCCTCCGCTCCCGCGCGCAACGCCGCTGCGATCTCGCGCCGCAGTGCATCCAGCTGCTCCGCGCTCAGCTCTTCCAGATCCAAGCCGCCAGCGTCCTCACCGGCCGTCTCTGCGCTGCCCGGCCCTTCCCGCACCCCCTCGCGTGCCGCCGCCAGCTCCACCGCGCGAAAGAAGAACCGCTCGAACACCAACTCGAACGTGCGCCGGTCCTCCTGGCTCTTGGCCAGCGTCGCCGCCAACGCCTCGCGGAAGTCCGGTTGTGTAGTCCACTTCACCTCACGCAGCACCGCGAACGCGTCCAACAGCTCCGACGTGCCGACCGCGACACCTTCCCGGCGCAGCTCCTCGCCCAGCTCGAGCAGATGTGCGGCGAGGCCCTCCGCCGGGCCAGGCGTGGCGAGGGAGAACGCGCCTTGGGCCTGGCTGGGCGGCTTCGGTGGCTGGGTGCTGGCCTGGGGGTCGGGTGGCTGGGCGGGCTTCGGTGGCTGGGCGTTGGCCTGGGGGTCGGGTGGCACCGATGGCCGACTGCCCCCGTGCGGCTCAGGCCGCATCCGCCGTCCTCGCCTGCAGCTTGACGCCCACGCGCTCGGCCACGAGATCCATATCGGTGCGGTGCTTGACGATCACCGCCAACGTCTCGTTGAACGTCTCCGCGTCGATGTCGCGTGCGCCCAGCAGCAGCAGCGCTCGCGCCCAGTCGATCGACTCCGCGATCGACGGCGGCTTCTTCAGGTCCAGCTCCCGCACCATGCCCACCACCTCGACCAGCTTGCGCGCCACGACCTCCGGGAGGTCCGGCGCGTGCAGTCTGACGATCGCCAGCTCGTGCTCGCGCTCCGGGTAGTCCAGCCACAGGTACAGGCAGCGCCGCTTGAGCGCCTCCGTCAGCTCGCGCGAGTTGTTCGACGTCAGCAGCACCACCGGGTGCGTGCGCGACTCCACTCGACCCAGCTCCGGAATCGAGATCTGGAAGTCCGACAGCACCTCCAGCAGCATCGCCTCGAACTCCTGATCGGTCTTGTCGATCTCGTCGATCAGCAGCACCACCGGCTGCTCGGAGGCGATCGCGCTCAGCAGCGGGCGCGCCAGCAGAAAATCCTCGCCGAAAATGTCCTCCTGGACCTCATCCCAGCCGTGCTCCCCGCTCTGGGCCTGAATACGCAGCAGCTGCTTACGGTAGTTCCACTCGTACAGCGCCTTCGCCTCGTCAAGGCCCTCATAGCACTGCAGCCGCACCAGCTCCCGCTCCAGATATCGCGCCAGCGCCTTCGCCAGCTCCGTCTTGCCCACCCCCGCCGGGCCCTCCACCAGCACCGGCTTGCCAAGCTTCGTCGCCAGGTAGGACACCAGCGCCGTCGCTCCGCCCGGCAGGTAGCCCACCGCGCGCAAGCCCTCTGCAACCTCGTTGGGGCTCGCGGGGCTGTCAGTGGGCGGCATCGTCGGGGGATTCCTCGAAGGAAAGCTGTTCGGCAGCTGCCGGTGCGCCAGCGCGCTCGGCCGGGGTCGGCGGGTAGCGCGAGCGCTCGTTGCGCGACACGACGATAGTGGGCTCGTCGCCCGGGTGTTGCTCGCGCTCATCTTCCGCCAGTCCTTGCCGGTCGTGTCGGGCAGCCGCCGGGGGTGCCGGCGTCTCACGACGGAAGCGCTCGGGTTCCGGTGGCCCGCGCCGGTCATCTTGGGCCGCCGGTGCGGTCTTCGGTTGGATCTCCGGTTGAGCTTCTGGCATCTCGCGGCGGAAGCGCTCGGGTTCCGGTGGCCCATACTGCTCGTGCCGGCCTGCCGCTTGAGGCGCCCGCGGCTCGGGCCGGCCGTACTCGCCTCGCATCACCGGCGGTCCGGGCCGGCGCCCCGCGCGGATTCTCGAACCGGCGTATGCGAGCAACCCCGCCGCCGCCAGCGCGAAGAAGATGCCCCACTGGATCCCGACGTTCGCCGCAACCCCGTTGTGCGTGATGCCCGGCTTGTCGAACAGCCGCAGCACCAGCAGCAGCGCTGTCCAAACGCCCGCGGCGAAGATCACCGCGCCATCGCCGCCCGGCAGGTGAAAGTCGCGGCCCTCGGCGCGTGCGTACAGCAGCACGAGCACCGCCACCGCGACCAGCAGCACCGCGGCCTCCACGAACGAGAAGACCGCGAACGCGTTGAGATTGCGGCTCACCAACGGCTGCGCCCTGGCCGCGCTCACCACCGCGTTCTGCTGGTACCACGGCAGCAGCATCGTCGCGAACAGCGCAACCGCCCCGCCCACCGCCAAGCGCCTGTCGCGGTCGAGCGCGCCCCAGTCGCGCACAAGACGCGGGCCGACCGCGCGCGGGTCCTGCCCGGCGCTCTCGCGCGTCTCACCCGCAGCGCTCGGCACACCCCGATTGTACGGAGCGCCCGGCGGGCTCAGCGGGCGTGCTTGGTACGGGGCGGCATCGTCACGGCGATCGTGCCGCTCGCGGTGGCGCTGTTGCCCGCCAGATCGACAGCGCGCAGCGTGACGCTGTACGAACCCGGCTTGGATGGCGTGATCCACAGCAGCCGCGGGTCGCCGCGTTCCACGAGCGCGCCGTTGGTCCACACGACGTGTCCGCCACGGCTGACGCTCAGGCTGACGGTCGCGACCTTCGACAGCGACAGCTGCACGCCGCCGCGTGCGCCGGTCGGCAGCTTCTTCGTCAGCAGCGCGATCACGGGCGGCGAGTGCAGGTCGGCGGTGAAGGCCGCGGCGGTCGTGCAGTAGATCTCATCGCCCGCGATCTGCAGCGCCCCGCTGGGCATTGCCGCGTGCCCCGCCGGGCCACTCGCTGTCGCGGCGCGCCCGGCGAGGACCCGTGCGGCGGTGGCGCCGGTCCCGCCGCTGGTCGATGCGCCGCCTCCGGCCGGCGTGCCGGTGTCGCCGGCGGCCGGCGCGGTGCCGCCACCGGTTGGCGCGGTGCCGCCGCCCGTCGGCGCAGTGCTCTCGGGCGTGGTCGCGGTCGGCGGGCTCGCGGTCGGCGGCGTGCCGGGCGCAGACGGGATCGGCGGTCCTTCTTCGGTGCGTTTGCACAGGTCCTGCAGAAATTCGGCCAGCAACTCGTGGTAGTTCAGATTCGATTCGACGTGCTGGTCGTACATCGACCACGCGCCCGTGTTGTAGTGCGGCACCTCGACCCTCGCCTCCGCATCGCCTTCTTCGAAAAGCCGCGCGCCGACCGGATCGCCCGTCAGCTTCGCGTAGTCGTACAGGCCGTTCAGCGACTGAATGAAGCCGTTGATGATCCGCTCCTGGGGTGCGTAGGTGTACTCGAGGTACGTCGCCCCCGCCGCCGTCGCCACGCGCACCCCCGCCGGCGGCGGGCTCTGGAAGAGCTTCAGCGCCTGCTGCGCCGCCGTCAGGTACGCCGCGTTCTTCAAGCGCGAGTACGCCCGCGCCAGCGCCTGCAGCGCCGTGCCCTGCGAGAGCCCGCTCGTCCACGGCGGCGAGCCGCCATCGAAATGGAACATGTACTCCCACGCGATCCCACCCGCGCGCTGCGTCGCCAGCGGGATCACTTCGTTCAGCACTTCCTGTAACTGCGTGTTCTCGCGCCCCTGCAGGTAGTAGCCGTTAGCCTCCCCGAACGTCGCCAGCCACTGGATCTCGATCCCCTGGCCCGGGTAGTGCTCCCACACGATCCTGCTGCCCGCAAAGCTCACCCGCTGATCGGCCGCCAGCAGCGGTTCGCTGCTCCACCACTGCACATTCCGTTCCAGCGTCAGGAACAGCGCCGGCAGCCGCGAGGCGATGAACTGGCCGCTCGCCGCGATCTGCTGCACGTTGCTCAGCACGCTCCCGAGTTCTTCCCGGCGCGTACCCGACAGCTTCTTGAGCACCGCGCCCGCGTGCGTGTAGGTCGCGCCATACTGCCCGGCGGCCGTCGCGCTCAGCGCGCCGCCGGCCTCCAGGCTCTGCAGCGCGCCCGGCACCGTCGGGCGGGTGGCTCGGGTGGCTGCGCCTGCGACGGGCGCGAGCGACACCAGCAGCAGCGGTGCGAGGACTCCTGCCAGCATCCGGGGGCGCGCACAGGCGCGGATCGGCGGAAAAGACACAGCGCCGATCCTACGCACCGGTGTGCCTCGCGCTGCACCGTTGCTTGCACATCGCCGTCTCGTCCTTGCGAGCACGCCCCCTGCAACACCGTATCCCCGACTCCGGTTGCGGTGCCGGGGCGATCCGGCAGAGAGGGAAGGAGGGAAGGAGAAGAGGAGGGGGGAGCGAGAGGAGGGAGAGAGAGGAAGGAGGAGCGAAGGGAGCCTGAGGCCATACGCCTGCCCGGAGCGTGCGGGTAACTCGCCCCCACGCGCGCGGCTTCCGGGATATCGCTCGCCCGCTCAGCCGCCCAGTTCGGCCAGCGTGCGCTTCACCTCGGCCTCGACGTCAAGCGCCGGCTGGCCTTTACGGCGACGGCGCTCGTTGCGGGCCTGCACCAGCTGGCGCACCTCGAGCGTCAGCCCGCTGTCGTGGCTCTCGGTCGCGCCCAGCCGGGCCCCGCCGCGACTAGCTCCCTCGATCCGGGCAAGCTCGGCCTCGATGTCGAGCGGCGACTCGCCGCGACGCACGCGCCGGTCGCTGCGCGCCTGCAGCATCTGGCGGATCTCCTCCTCGCGCTCGCTCTGCGCCGTCGATCCGCTCGCGACGGCCGCGTCGAAATCCAGCGCGTCCTCTGCGCCCGCGCCACTTGCGCCGGCCCCACCGGCGCCCGTGCCGCTCCTCGCGCCGGTGTCGCCAAGTGTCAGTCCGCCCTGGCCGATCTGGTCGTACAGGTTGCCCCGACTCAGCATCGACAGCACCCCCAGGATCACGAACAGCGCGATCCCACCGAACAGGACGAAGGGGAAGGCCGCGTGCATCTTCAGATTGTGGCACGCCCCCCCGGTGCCGCGCCGACGAGCGTGCTCTCCGCGAGCGCGCGCGCGATCTCCTGCTCGACGTCGAGCGGCGGCTGGCCCTGGCGCAGCCTGCGCTCGTTGCGCGCGATGATCAGTTCGCGCACCTCCTCGACCAGCTCCGCCTCGCCGCTCTCCCCGCGCGCGAGCGTCGCGGTCAGCCGTGCGAACTCCGCGTCGATATCGAGCGGGGCTCCGCCCTCACGCACCTGACGGTCGCTCAGCGCCTGCAGCATCTGGCGCGCCTCGCGCTCGCCCTCCTCACGCGCTGCCTCCAGCCTGCGCGAGCGCTCGTGCAGATCGTCCCCCGGCGCGCGTTCTTCGCGCATGTCGGACAGCTCCCCCTGACCGATCTGGTCGTACGCGCTTGGGCCCGTCAGCGTCGCCAGCACCCCCGACACCACGTACACCGCCGTCGTCCCAAACAGCACCACCGGCAGCACGACCTCGTTCTGCATAGCACGATTGTCGCCCACACCGGCGCTCGATGTCGTATCGCCCGCTTGCCGCCGCCGCCGCGCTCCGCTACTCTTCGGCACGGCCAAGGATTGACTGACCAGTCAATCTACCCATGCGCAGAGCGGCGCGACCACCCAGCCGCGCTGTAAGCGTCGGTCCGTTCCGCGCCAGTCCGAGGAGATTTGCGAGAGAGATGGTTGATTTCACGCTCACCGACGAGCAAAAGAACCTGCGCGAACTGGCGCACGACTTCGCTGCGAAAGAGATCCGCCCCGTCGCCTGGGAGTACGACAAAGACGGCACCTGGCCCCAGGACATCCTGCAGAAAGCGTGGGAGGTGGGCCTGATGAACACCCACATCTCCGAGGAGTACGGCGGTCCCGGCCTGGGCTACCTCGACGGCTGCCTGATCGAGGAGGAGCTGTCGTGGGGCTGCTCCGGCATCCAGACCTCCCTTGGCTGCAACGGCCTGGCGACCGCGCCGATCGCGCTCGGCGGCTCGGAGGAGACCAAGAAGAAGTACCTCACCCCGCTCACCGAAGAGCTGAAGCTGGCCTCCTTCTGCCTGACCGAGCCCGACGCCGGCTCAGATGTCTCCGGCATGCGCACCACCGCGGTGCGCAAGGGCGACAAGTACATCCTCAACGGCTCGAAGTGCTTCATCACCAACGGCGGGCACGCCGACTACTACACGGTTTACGCGAAGACCGACAAGGACGCCGGCCACCGCGGTATCTCCGCGTTCGTGGTCGAGCGCGAGTGGGGCGTGCAGGTCGACAAGAAGGAGGACAAGCTCGGCCAGCGCGCGTCGAACACGGCGACGATCTCCTTCAACGACGTCGAGGTCCCCGCCGAGAACCTGCTCGGCGAGGAAAACAAGGGCTTCAAGCTGGCGATGATGACGCTCGACCGCACGCGCCCCGGCGTGGCGGCGATGGCGACCGGCATCGCACGCGCCGCCTTCGAGTTCGCGACCGACTACTCCAAGGAACGCGTCCAGTTCGGCGTGCCGATCGCGATGCACCAGGCGATCCAGTTCATGATCGCCGACATGGCGACCGAGATCGAAGCGGCGCGCCTCTTGACGTGGAAGTCGGCGACGATGCTCGACAACGGCGAACGCAACACGCTGGTCTCCTCGCACGCCAAGCGCTTTGCCGCGGACACCGCGATGAAGGTCGCCACCGACGCGGTGCAGGTCTACGGCGGCTACGGCTTCATCAAGGAGTACCCCGTCGAGAAGCTGTTCCGCGACGCCAAGATCATGCAGCTCTACGAGGGCACCTCGCAGATCCAGCGCCTGGTCATCGCCCGCGAAACCCTCCTGCCGCGTCGCGTCGAGGAGCCCGCGGCCGCCGTCGCCTAAAGTAGACACCACACGAAACCAAGCTTCTCGGGCGCTCGCCGCTCCTCACAAAGCGGGCGCCCGGGCTGCCGCAGGGGGCGCCAGCGGGTGTCCCGCGGGCTCGCAGCTGATGTGAGCCCGCGGGGCAGGCCCGCAGCAGCAACCCAACCCGCGGGCCTTCCGGTCGATTGCGTCTGCGAACTACTCCCAGCCGGCCTTCAAGCCGGCTAATCCCTCATCTTTCTCAGCGAATGAACAACGGCGTACTGTAGTTAGAGACCTGCTGGCCGTTCGTCACCCGCACCAGCACCCTGTACAGCGCATGCCGCCTCACTCGGATCGTGCGGCCAAAACGCGAGCTTGACGCGTTCAGCGCATGCAGCGTCGTGCCCGACACCAGCACGTTGTGCCCGTCGACCACACGCATGATCCCCACTTCCATGCCGTTGACCGCCGGGCTCACCGTCCCGTAGATCCGCGCGTAATGACGCCGCCGCGTGCGGCCCACATGCGCGTTGACCTGCACCGCCACCGTCTCGGTGGTGACCGGGCTCACCACCGGCGGAACCGTCGCCTCGGTTACCACCTGGTACTGCGTCGCCGCCGCGAGGTTTGGCACGATGAACGAGAAACCGCCCGTCGCGCTTGTCAGCTCAGGGTTGCCGACGTTCGTAAAGCCGGCCGTGTACGGGAACGGCCTCTGCTGCAGCACCACCGCTCGCCCCGCGTTCCCCGTGCCCGACAGCGTTCCCTGCACCGTCGCCGGCGAGCCGAACACCGTCGGGTTCGGCGAGACCAGAATCTGCAGCGACAATGGCACCTTGCCGGTTTTGAACGCCCTGTCGGCACCCGTCGTCGCCCCCGCCGCATTCACCGCCACCAACCGGTAGTGGTAGACGGTCAGCGGCGCCAACCCCTTCACAGCCGCGCTCACCCGCACCGCGCGCGCTCCCACCGGCAGCGCCGTGATCTGCGCCAGCGGCGTCTGCCCGCCGTACGCCTTAGTCGGTCCGTACTGGTAGTAATAGGACGTATCGCTTCCCTCCGGCGCGATCGACCCGTTCAACGTCGCCGTTTCATAGCCCACCGCCGTCACGCCACCCGTGCCCACTGCCGGGCGCGCGAGCGCGCTCGCGCCCGCTGCCGGCGCGCCGGCGACTACTCCCGCTGTCAGCAGTGTGATCGCCGCCATCCGCTCCGCCAGTCCTCTCATCGCTCTACCGCTCTTCTTAGCCGCCATACCGCCCACCTCCACACGTTGTCCAGTGGCCTCGCATCCCCTTCACCCATCTTCTTCGGGCCTTCTCTTCCCTTCACTCCCCCCTGTTGAAACCCGCCCCGTTCTTTGAAGGTGCGCTTGCTGCCCGCCGGGGGGCGTGGGGTGCAAGGACCTTAGGCGGCCTCGCACCACGTCGGGTTGGGTTGGGGGACGTGGGTGGGGTGGGGGTCGAGGGCTGGGGGCGTGGGTCGGGATGGGGGGCGTGGGTCGGGATGGGGGGCGTGGGTCGGGGATGGGGGCGTCGGTCGGGGGTGGGCGGGGGGTGTTGTTGTTTTTTTGGGTGCGATTCGCGTCTGCGCGCGTGCGCGCGCGCGAATAGCGTCGGTTGAAGTAGGTAGGCTCCCCCGTCCACACCGTCGCACCGAGAGATGAGACCGAAGAGGCCCGGCTCGCCGGGGCGCCAGCCGGCAGGGCTGGGTTGCCCGGTGTTCTGCGCTCCGAGACCACACCGACCGCGAGGAAGCGAGGAAGACCGTATGTTCGTGTTCAAGGCCGCCGTCGTCGGCGCCGGCACCATGGGTGGGCAGATCGCCCAGACGATCGCCGCTGCCGGCGTCCCCGTCGAGCTGAAGGACATCGACGACGCGCTCGTGCAGGCCGGGCTCGAGGAGGCCCGCAACGTCACCGCCGGGCAGATCGGCAAACTCGTCCAGCGCGGCAAGCTCACCGAGGAGCAGGGGCAGGCGCAGATCGAGGAGATCGTCGGACGTATCCACGGCTGCACCTCCTACGCCGGCTTCGGCGACGTCGACTTCGTGGTCGAGGCCGTCCCCGAGCGCATGGACATCAAGCAGGCCGTCTTCGCCGAGCTGGACGCCGGGACCCCCGGACACGCGGTCCTCGCGTCCAACACCTCCTCGCTGTCGATCACCGAGATCGGCGAAGCCACCCTGCGCCCCGAGCGCGTCGTCGGCTTCCACTACTTCTACCCCGCCTCGATCATGCCCCTGATCGAGATCGTCGAAGGCGAGGACACCTCCCCCGAGACCGTCGCCGCCGCAATCACCTTCGCCCAGTCGATCCGCAAGCAGCCGATCACCTGCGCCGAGGTCCCCGGCTTCGTCGTCAATCGGATCTTGAACTCCGGCACCTCGGAGATCTGGCGCGAGCAGGAGCAGCAGGGCCTCTCGATCAAAGCAATCGACGAGGGTGTCGGCGCCGCCGGGGTGATCCCGATGGGCCCCTACTTCCTCGTCAACCTGCTCGGCCTCGACACGGTCTTGCACGTCGCCGAACATCTCGCCGAGTCCTACGGCGACGAGCGCTTCTACGTGCCGCAGGGCATGCGAAAGCTGGTCTCCGAAAAGAAGCTCGGGGCGAAGACCGGTGGCGAGGGCTTCTACAGCGCCGCCGGCGAGCCCAACCTGCCCGGGGACGGCGAGCCCGACGTGCAGCAGCTGGTTGAACTGCTCACGTTGAAGACCTTCGTCGAGGCCTGCCTCGTGCTCGAGGAGGGCGTCGCCACCCACCGTGACATCGACTTCGGGCTGATGGCCGGCGCCGGCCTCGACCCGCGGCGCGGCCTGATGCCGCCCTTCATGAAGGCCGACGTCGAAGGGCTCGACACGATCCTCGAGCGCCTGGAGAACGCCGCCGAGCGCCACGGCTCGCGCTTTACGCCGCCCACGATCCTGCGCCGCCTCGTGGCGCAGGGGCGTCTCGGGCAGAAGTCCGGCCAGGGCTTCTACGCCTACCCGCAGCCCGACGCCGAGCAGCCCGGCGAGGTGATCAAGCTCGAGACGCGCGAGCACGGCGTCGCGATCGCCTGGCTGGCCAACGGCCAGATGAACTCGATCGCGCCGACCGTGATCGAGGACCTGGGCAAGGTCTGGGCGAAGGTCAAGGCGTCCGGCGTCCGCGCGCTCGTGATCGCCTCCTCCAACCCCTTCCTCTTCAGCGCCGGCGCCGACATCAAGGCGTTCACGTCGATGGACGAGGCCGGCGGCGAGCGGCTGATCCACGAGGCCCACGCGCTCTTCCGCGAACTGGAATCCGAGGGTGTCGCGACGATAGCCGCCGTCAACGGCCTCGCCTTCGGCGGCGGCTGCGAGCTGGCGATGGCCTGCGACCTGCGCATCGCCGCCCGCTCCGCCCTCTTCGGCCAGCCCGAGATCAAGCTCGGCATCATCCCCGGCTTCGGCGGCACCCAACGCCTGCCGCGCCTCGTCGGCGAAAGCAAGGCCCTGGAGATGAACCTCGTCGGCGACCCCCTCCCGGCCGAGGAGGCCTACGAGTACGGGCTCGCCTCCGCCGTCGTCGACGACCACGAACTGCTCGACACCGCCCTGCACTACGCGCGCAAGCTCGCCGGCCAGGCGCCGCTCGCGCTCGCACAAATCAAGCAGGTCTCCGCCGCCGGCGACCTGGACGAGGGCATCGAGGCCGAGAAGCGCGCGTTCGCGACCGTCTTCGCGAGCGCCGACGCGCGGGAGGGGATCTCGGCGTTCCTTGGGAAACGGGCGCCGCGGTTCGGGGGGAAGTAGTCCGTCCTCTCTGCCACCGTGGATCGGCCGGTAGCGATGCTCCGGTGTGCCAGGTGCCGGCTGTCGGTCGCATCGGCCGGCTTGCCGGACGCGTAGCCGGCACAACCCTCCAGGTCAACCCGCGATCTCGCCGGCCCCGCGGGGACTCGCAAGCTTAGTTACACCAGCCGGCCGTGGCGCGTGAACACGCCACGGCCAGTGCGCGGCTCCACGGCCAGTGCGCGGCCAGTAGGCCCGATCCGATCCCGATCCCGATGCCGACCACGACATCGCTTGGGTAGTGAACGCCGGTGTGCACGCGCGCATAGGCAACGGCCGCCGCCAGCGGTACCAGGCCCGGTGCCAGCACTGGCAACTCAGCGCAGGCGCCGGTGACAAACGCGAATGCCGCTGCGCTATGCCCTGACGGAAATGAAGTTGACCGTGGTGTGCGGATGAGCGTCGGGTGTGACCGCGAGGAGGGGCGACGTCGGTGTATGAGCAGCTTTGCCGGGCCGTTGGCCACCGCCGACGCGATCGCGATGGCGACGAGGCCGCGGCCTGCCGCCCTGCGCCCCTGCTCACCGTCGAGCGCCGCGAGCGCGCCGGCGAGCACGAGCCACAGTCGCGAATAGTTCGCTGCCTGTGTGGTCGCGATGAGGGTGCGATCCAGTGTGAGCGAGCGAGTTTCGAACGAGCGCTTCATCAGCCGGCGGTCGAGGTGCTGAACGCGACGCCACATCGTCACTGAACCTCACGCTCACCGGCCCGATCGTCACAGAACCCCACGCTCACCGGCCCGCGGCTACCCGGACCAATGCGCCCAGGTTCTCCGAGGTGAGTGCCACCGCACGCGCGGCCGGCGACAGGCTTGCGCCGCGGGGCAGTCGCACGCGTAGTGCGCCGGGCAGCGATGCAAAATGCAACGGCGGCTCGAGCACCAGCGCCTCCCCGTCGAGGCCGACCTCGACGGGGCCACCGGAGCGGACCTCGAACTCCCGTGCAGACCAGGATAAGAGGCCGGGGTAGCGCGCCGCCTGGCCGACCAGCTCGAGCGCGACGAGCTTTGACACGTCCGTGCCCCGCACCCGGGCGGCCACGATGCCGAGCAGGCCTGTGTCGATCCGCTCGCGTGTGCCGGCGCCCGAGAGGTGCGTGAGTTCATACGGGTTATTCGACACCAGCACGAGCGGGGCGTCGTCGCAGTCGGTCCCATCCGGGGCGCTGAACTCGAGGTCGACTGTCTCAGCGTTAGGGCCGAGCAGGTCCGGCAGCATGTCTGTCCATGTCCTCAGCTTGGCGTCGCGATACACCTCGGACTGGACGACCTTCGCGTAGACGCCGAGCGACGCATTGTTGACGAACACGCGGTCGTTCACGCGTGCCAGGTCGATGCGCCGCTCAACACCATCGGTGAACGCGCCCAGCGCACCCACGACATCGTCCCGATCCAGACCGAGGTCAAGTGCGAAATGGTTTCGCGTTCCCGCCGGTATGCAGACATGGGCAACGTCGCGCCGTGCGGCGACCGTCGCCACGAGCGCCTGCGACCCGTCGCCTCCGGCCATTCCGATGACCTCCGCGCCCCGCGCAATGGCGCTCTCGGCGAGATCGAGCAGATCATCGCCCTGCTGTAGGACGATCGGCTCGATGCCTCGCCGCCGAGCCTCCCCAGCGAGATCGAAGCGCTCAGCCTTTCCGCCGCCCGACTTCAGGTTGATGATCAGCGCACCCGAGCCCGTGGCGCCAACCGCCACGACTGCGCCGGCCACTCGCCCGAGCGCTGCCTCCCCAGCTCGGCCCAGTGCGTAACGCGCGGCCCCCCCGAACAAAGCGAGCAGCAGGAGCAGCGCCGCCAGTACCAGCAGTCCCTGCCAGTGGGTCGCGAGCACCACGATCAGGCCGGCTCCGGCGAAGACCGCGACCACCGCGCCGAGGGCGCGTAACGTGCCGCGCTCTGTCAAGGCGAGCCAAATAGCGGCGTTCGCCGCCAGGACGAGCCCGACCGCGAGCACCGCGACGGGGAGATCGCCCGCCAACGCGACAGCGGCCACCACGGCCATTGCGGCGGGCGTGGCGAGTGCGACGACTGCGGCGATGCGCCGCAGCACACGGCGCCCCCCGGCCCAGTCTCCTCGAGAAATCACCGACGTTCTGGGCATACCGGTCATATTCTCAGATCCCGTCTGCCGAATCGGGCTCTTGCTCAGCCGGGGACGGCACCCTCGAGACCGCCCGACGGCTCGATATCAGGCAGGCGCAGCATCCGAAACGAGTTGAAGAGCCCGAGCCCGCTCGCGAGCATCGGAACGAGCAGGGCGACCTGCAAGGCAAGGTTGGTGGAGTCGCGGTTGATATCCAGGACCTCTTGCCGGACGGCGGGGCGCTCGTGGGCAAGCGTCTGTTCGAGCTGCGTGTTGCTCACAACCTGGGCGTCGTGCTCGAGCGTGTCAGCGATCCGGTCCTGTTGCGCAGGGCGGATCACCGTGCTCAACTCGGTCTTGTTCGTGAACGTCAGCGAGAGCGTCGCCAGAAGGATGCCGCCCGCGATCGCGAGCCCGAACGAAAGCCCGAACGATCCCCCCGCCGAGTTGACCCCGGCGGCCTCGCTTACCCGCTCCTCCTCGATCGGGGCGAGCGTGTAGTTGTTCAGCTGCGAAACGAGCAGTCCGAGCCCAGCGCCGGCGATCATCAGGGGAACCACGAGGTACCACCCCGAGTCGGCCCGCGGGACGACCGGTATGAGCAGAAGCATGCCGGCGGCACTCAGCGCGAAGCCCATGCGCACGATGCTCGCCGGCCTCCGGTCCCCCGCTCGCCGCCCAGCGAGCATCGCGAAGACGAACATCGTCAGTGACAGCGGGGCCAGCGACAGGCCCGCCTGCAGAGCGCTGTACTCCAGGCGAATCTGCAGGAAGATCGGCAGCGCGATCATCGCGCCGCCGAGGGTGACCTGCTGCAGCATCTGCTGGGTGATCCCGATCCGAAAGTGCGCCAGACGGAAAAGATCAGGGTCAAGCACCGTCACCTTTCCTTCACGGTGGCGGCGCACGAGCCACCGAGCCAGCGCATACAGGCCCAGAGCACCGGCCCCGATGATCAGGCCCACGTACTCGCCACCCTCCTGCCAAACGAGGATCCCGAGGACCACACCACCCATCCCGAGCACCGACAGCAAAGCCCCGACCGGATCGAGCTTACGGGGACCCGTGTAGAGGACATCGCGGATCAGCCCGAGCTGCGTGAGAACGATCGCGATCACGACAAGCTCGAGCATGAATCCCACCCGCCACGACAGGTACGTGGTCACGAAGCCGCCCAACAAGGGGCCAACCGCTGCCGCGATCGCCGCCGAGGCGCCCACCAACGCATAGGCCCGCTTCTGCGCCGCACCCTCGAAATTCCCGTGGATCAGCGACTGCATCGCCGGCAGCAACAGCGACGCCCCGAGCCCGCCGACGATCGCCCAGAAAATGATGATGGTCGAAAGGCTTTGGGCGAGCGTCATCGCGAGCGCGCCAACCGCGTAGCCGATCAGCCCGAGCACAAAGGCGCGCTTGCGACCGATGAGATCGCCGACCTTGCTGCTGATCAAGATGAAAGCGGCCGATACCAGCGCCTCCAGCGCGATCGACGACTGCACCCCACTCACGGTCGTGTGCAGATCGTGGACCACCGCCGAGATCGACACGTTCATCAACGACGTATCCACGACGAGAACGAACATCGCCATCGCGAGCACCACGGCGAGGCGCGTGCTACCAGACGTCGCGGTCTCAGACGTCGCGGTCTCCTCCCCGGGTCGCGCATCGGGGGTCATTCACCAAGTGTCGCGCTTGGAGCGGCGCGCCCGCGTCGTGGTCCCCGGCTGCGCGCTGTCGGCGCTCGGCGGCGCTGACCACGCGCCGCACGCGGGCCACGGAAGGCCCGCGCCGTCCGCGCGGCGACGGGGGTCCCGCACACGCGGACGATCACACACCGCTGCCCGCTCGGCGACGACCACGCGATATCCAGGGCCGTGCGGCCCCAACGCGACCGGGGTCCCCGGTGGACTCAGGCTTCGCTGCCGACGTGACCGCGTGGGCTGCCCGCGCCCGCCGCGGCCAGCATCCCGTCCGGGTCGATGCCCGCGCTCGCCGCGACCTCGCGCAGCCGCTCGTCCAGCGCCCAGCGGTCCGGCAGCGGCTCGCCCTCGTGCTGCAGGCTCGCGCCCTTCAGCGCCATGCAGCCGGTGTTGTCGCCGATCGCTCGCAGCTCGGCGACCTCGGTCTCGCTCAGCTGTGCGGCGGGGACCGTCTGCAGCTCGGCCAGCGCCGCGACCTCCGCGCGCTTGTCCTCGATCGGCCGCGCCTGCGCTCCGCCCTCCTGGATCAGCGTCGGCGCCACACACCGCACCGCCCGGTGCGCGAGATTCCACTGGCACGCCAGCTGCAACGGTGTCGAACCGTGTTGCTCCGCGTACGGGCGCATCCGCTCCAGCTTCCCGCGGCCCTCCTGCACCCATCCCTCCGGGCGAAAGCGCCGGTGGTCGTATTGCGCGAACTCGTGCCCCGGCCTCACGTCGTCGTGGAACATCCCGCCGTAGTCCACCACCCGGGTGATCAGGTTCACGTCGTTCGCCGCCGCGGCGGCGAGCACCAGCTCGCCCGGCCACGGCTCCAACGGACCGAGGATGATCATCGCCCAGTCGATCGTCTCGCCGAAGCGCTCGATGCAGTCGATCAGATCGAGTGTAAAGCCGTTCGCCGGGCCCGGTGCGACACCAAGCCTGTCCGTCAGCCCCGCGTCGCGAACCGCGCCCATGCCCTCCCACACCGCCTCGCTCGTGTACCCGATCCGATCCGGGTTGTGCAACAGCAGCAGGTCGAAGCGCTCCACCCCGATCCGCTCCAGGCTGCGCTCGCTCGCCACCCGGATGTACTCGGCGTAGCCGTCCGCGGCGCGCAGGCGCGGGTCGGTGAAGCGCGGAAAGCCCTTCGGGCCTTCGCGCTTTCCCGTGTAGAAGTCATGGCCGACAGCGCCCACCAGGCAGTAGCCGTCGCGGGGCACGCCACTCAGCGTCTCGCCCAGCAGACGGTCGGCCTCGCCCTCGCCGTACACATCCGCTGTGATCACCGTCTCGATGCCCCCGCCCGGGCGCAGCAGCGCCCGTAGGCGCTCCTCCTCGATCGGCTCGCCGAAGTGCATAAAGCGGCCCCCGCTCCACGTGCCCAGCGCTGTCGTCGTCGGGTCCATAGCCTGCTTTGGACTCTACGCGACCGCGCCGCCGCGTCGCTACAGCGCGCTCACCGTGTGCCCACACGACGGCACACGGTAGGCCGCCTCGCAGTACGTCTGCCCACGCCACTTCCGTTCGAACTGCCGCGCCCACTGCGACAGGCGGCGCTCGCGCGCCTTTGTGCTGCCGTGGCCCGCGACGCGCTTCTCGATCAGCGTCGAGAGCATGTCGGTACGCACCCGCAGCAGCAAGCCGCTGACGGTCTCGCCTGAACGCTTCAAAAAGGCTCGAAACGCACCCCTCTCGTGGAACTGCTTGCGGCGCAGCTGCACGAAGCGGTGGCGCACCGCCGCCGGCGAAACCGCTATGTGCAGGTCTGCCGCTTCGCCGGCGATCCACTGCGCACTGATCAAAAAGCCCACAACCTCCGTCATCTGCGCATGTGTCGGTTCGGCCGCCGCGTGGCGGCCGGCGGCCGGTCCGGAGTGCTCGGCCACCCGTGCCCACTGCGCAAACGTCGCGCCGTCGATCTCCGCCGCTCCCACGCATACCAGTACCTCGCCCGGCGCCGGTCGGTACGGGGCAACGGGCGGGGGGGCGGCCGGCCCCAGCAGCGGGGTGGCCAGCGGCGCGCTCGACGGCGCAGCGGCTCGCCCTGCGCCGCTCGCGGCGCCCGGCACGGCCTCCGCGGCGGCACCCGTCGAGGTCCCCGGCACGGCCTCCGCGGCGGTACCCGTCGAGGTTCCCGGTGGGGGGCACGTCACTGCTGCCATCTGCGCCACCGTTGGACCTGCCGGCACGGCCGCATGGCCAGACGCACCGGCGGTCATCGCCAAGGTCCACAACACCACCGCCAACGACGCCGTACGAACTCGTCGTCGGCAGCGCCCGGCTCTTGGGATTTGCAAGACCCGCTCCATCGTGGCGAGCACCCTATCGCCCCTCGCCTCGGCGCCTACGCCCCGAGCGCCCTCGCGATCACCATCTGCTGCACCTCGTCCGTGCCCTCGCCGATCGTCAGGATCTTCGCGTCCCTGTAGAACCGGCACACCGGGTACTCCTCGATGAACCCGTACCCGCCATGGATCTGCACCGCCTCCTCGCAGCAGCGCACCGCCAGCCGGCCCGTCTTGAGCTTCGCCTGCGCCGCGGTCAGCGAGAAGTTCATGCCCCGGTCCTTCTCCCGCGCCGCCTTGTAGACCAACAGCCTCGCCGCCTCGATCTCGCTCGACATGTCCGCCAGCTTGCCCTGGATCGCCTGGAACTTCGAGATCGGCTTCCCGAACGCCCGGCGCTCCTTCGCGTACTTCAGCGCCTCGTCGAACGCCCCCTGCGCCAGACCCACGCCCATCGCCGCCACCCCGATCCGTCCGATGTCGAGCACGTGCAGAAACTGCTTGAACCCCGCCCCGCGCTCCCCCAGCAGGTTCTCCTCCGGCACCCTGCACTCTGTGAACGTCAGCGGCCTCGTGTCCGACGCGTTCCAGCCCATCTTGCGGTAGGGCTCGCCCTGCTCGTACCCCGGCGTGCCATTCGGGACGACGAGGTTCGAAATCTCGCGTGCCGCCGCCGGCGGCGCCTGCGCCCCGGCCCGGCTGCTCGTCTGATCGGCGTCCGTGACCGCCGTGATGCACACGACCCCCGAGATATCCGTCCCCGCATTGGTGATGAACTGCTTAGCGCCGTCGATCACCCACTCGCCATCCGCCAGCCCTGCCTTCGTGCGCGTGTTGCCCGCGTCCGATCCGGCCTCCGGCTCGGTCAGCCCGAACGCCCCCAGCTTTTCCCCACTGCACAGCCTCGGCAGCCACTCCCGCTTCTGCTCCTCGCTGCCGAACAGGTAAATCGGCTGCGTCCCCAGCGACGTATGCGCGCACAGCGTGATCGCCACCGAGGAATCCACCCGTGTCAACTCCTCCACCGCCAGCACGTACGCCAGCGTGTCCGCACCCGCGCCCCCGTACTCCTGCGGGAACGGAATCCCCATCAGGTTCAGCCCGCCGAGCTTCGCCACGATCTCGTACGGGAACGACTTCGTCCGGTCCAGCTCCTCCGCGACCGGCGCCACCTCGCCCTCGGCGAATTCGCGCACAGTCCGCCGCAGCAGCTCGTGGTCCGGGGGCAGGTCGAAGTTCATGCGCGCGAGTGCTCGTTGGGGGGCGGCGATCGGGGTCGGTGGTTGACGGGCCGGAGTTGGGGGTCGGCAGTTGAGGTAGGCCGTCGGGGGTGGGAGGGCTGTTGGGGGTGGGAGTGGGGTAGGCGGTTAGAGGTAGGCCGTTGGGAGGCGGAAGTGGGCGGTCGGCGGTTAGAGGTCGACGGTGGGGGTCGGCCGCGAGCCTACACGTACGACCGCGCCAGCTCGACCAGCAGCCGCACGCCGTAGCCCGCCGCGCTCTTAGGCGCATACGCGCGGCCGAGATCCCACGCCGAGCCCGCGATGTCGAGGTGCGCCCACGGCGTCTCCCCGACGAAGTTAGCCAGGAACGTCGCGCCCACGATCGTCCCCGCCTTGCGCTCCTCCGGCGCATTGTTCAAATCGCCGTACCGCCCCTTGATCAGCTCGTCGTACTCCGGGTGCAGCGGCAGCCGCCACACGATCTCGCCGCTGCGCTCCCCCGCCTGCTCGACCCGGCCTGCCAGCTCGTCGTCGTTGGCCATCACACCCGCGTACGTCGAGCCCAGCGCGACGATCACCGCACCCGTCAGCGTCGCGAGATCCACGATCCGCTCAGCCCCAAGCGACACCGCGTGGTGCAAGCAGTCCGCCAGCACCAACCGGCCCTCCGCGTCGGTGTTGTTGACCTCGATCGTCTTCCCGTTAGCGGCCGTCACGATGTCCCCCGGCTTGACCGCCCGTCCGCTCGGCAGGTTCTCCGTCGCGCCGACGACCCCCACCAGCTTCACCGGCAGCCCGAGCCTTGCGATCGCGCCGATCGCCTCGACCACCGCCGCGCCGCCCGACATGTCGAACTTCATCTCGCTCATCTTCGCCCCCGGCTTCAGCGAGATCCCACCGCTGTCGAACGTCACCGCCTTGCCCACGAAGCCGAGCGTCGGACTCTTCGCGTCTGGGTGCTCGTAGCGCATCGTGATCAGCGCCGGCTCCTCCTCCGAGCCCTGCGCCACCGCCGCGAACGACCCCATCCCGTGCGCCACGATCCCCTCGCGGCCCTCGCTCTCGACCGTCAAACCCTCCGTGCGCTCCGCCAGCGCCCGCGCGTGCTCCGCCAGCGCGCTCGGCGTCAGGTCGTTCCCCGGCCGATTCTGCAAATCGCGCGCCGCGTTCACCGCCTCGGCGACGACCGCCGCCTGCGACACCGCCCGCTCCAGCTCGTCCGCGCCGTCTGCGCCGGCATCTGTGCCCGCGTCGGAGACGATCAGCCCATCCAGCTGCCTGGGTGCGCCGTCCTGTGGCTCGGCCGACTCCGACTTGCAGCGCTCGAACCGGTAGTCCGCCAACATCGTTCCCTCGACCAGCGCCGCGCACACCGCAGCCTCCTGCTCCGGTGCCTGCCAGCACAGCGTGCGCGTCCCGACCTCGAGCGCCCGCGCGTGCGCGACGGCTGCCGCGACGCGCGCCCGCTCCGGCGTGAAGTCCGCGCGCCTGCCCAGCCCCACCAGCAGCCACCGCTTGCCCTCCGCGTGCGCCAGCGCCAGCGCCTTGAACGTCGCTCGCGCCTCGCCCGCGGCCAGCAGCTCCGCGGCGGCGGCGGGCAACTCGCCGGCCGGCTTCGCCTTGGGTGGCTCGCCCTCCTCGAACAGGCCAACTGCGACCGTGTTGGCGGCGCTCGCTCCGCCGGTCTCTGTCGTTGCCGTCACGCGCACGCTGCCGCGCACCTTATCCATCTCGCTCGACGCACGGCATGGGGCGGGGGTCGCCGGGTGCACGGGGCCGGGTCGCCGGGGGATGGGGCTCGCCGGGTGCACGGGGCCGGGTCGCCGGGGGATGGGCGTCGCCGGGTGCACGGGGCCGGGTCGCCGGGGGATGGGCGTCGCCGGGTGCACGGGGCCGGGTCGCCGGGGGATGGGCGTCGCCGGGTGCACGGGGCCGGGTCGCCGGGGGATGGGCGTCGCCGGGTGCACGGGGCCGGGTCGCCGGGGAGGACGAGCTGGGCGGCAAACGAGGATGGGCCGGCCCTCAGCCCGTCGCAACGTTTCTCCCTCCCACCTGCGCCCCGCTAGCATTCTCCGAGCCCGGCTGCCGGACGCCGGGGCGATCAAGCCTCCCGCCCAGCACGACCCAGGAGTCCCCACCGATGCCCAAGACCGTCATCCTCGGCGCCGCCCGCACCCCCATCGGCAAGATGGGCGGCGGTCTCTCCACGCTCGAAGCGACCGCCCTCGGCGCCACCGCGATCGAGGCCGCGCTGCAGCGCGCCGCCGTCGAGCCCGAGCAGGTCCAGCACGTGATCATGGGCCAGGTTCTCCAGGCCGGCCAAGGGCAGATCCCCTCCCGTCAAGCCCAAATCAAAGCCGGCATCCCCAAGGAGGTCTCCTCCGAGACGATCAACAAGGTCTGCGCCTCCGGGCTGCGCGCGTCCGTACTGCTCGACCAGGCGATCCGCGCCGGCGACGTCGAAGTAGGCGTCGGCGGCGGCATGGAGTCGATGTCCCAGGCGCCCTACCTCCTCCCCGGCGCGCGCTTCGGCTTTCGCATGGGCGACACCAAGGCGCTCGACGCCATGGTCCACGACGGCCTGACCAACCCCTTCTCCGGCAAGCAAATGTTCGTCGAGGCCACCGCCGTCGCCGACGAGCTGGAGCTGACCCGCGCCGACCTCGACCGCTGGGCCCTGCGCTCGCACGAACTCGCGCTCAAGGCCACCGACGAGGGCCGCCTGCCCGAAGAGATCGTCTCCGTCACCGTCAAGGGCAAGAAGGGCGACACGACGGTCGAGGTCGACGAGGGGCCCCGCCGCGACACCTCCCTGGAGCGCCTCGCCGCGCTGCCCGGCCTCGTCGACAAGGAGGGCTCCCACACCGCCGGCAACTCCCCCGGCGTGAACGACGGCGGCGGCGCCCTCGTGCTCTCCTCCGACGACTGGGCCACCAAGAACGGCAAGGAGGCCCTAGCCGAGATCGTCGCGCACGCGCAGTCTGCCACCGACTTCGCCTACCTGGCCAAGACGCCCGCCTCTGCCGCGCTGAAGGCCCTGGACAAAGCCGGCCTACAGCCCTCCGACATCGACGTCTGGGAGATCAACGAGGCCTTCGCCTCGGTCACGTTGAACTCGATCCGCGTCCTAGGCATCGACGAGGATCGTGTCAACGTCAACGGCGGCGCCGTCGCCCTGGGTCACCCGATCGGCGCCTCCGGCGCGCGCATCCTCGGCAGCCTCGTGCTCGAGCTGCGCCGTCGCGGCGGCGGCCTCGGCTGCGCCGCGATCTGCTCCGGCGGCGGCCAAGGCGACGCGCTGATCGTGCGCGTCTGAGGGGGCGCCCGCCCCATTGGCTGCGCATGACTGAGCGTCCGCTGCAGCACCCACCGACACCGCGGGGCAGGACGCCCCGCGCCGTGGACCTCGTGGACGGGCTCGCCCGCGCGGACGCGCACCAAAGCGAGCGCCCAAGCGCCACTCGCATCGAGTCCTCCGCCGACGCCTCCGCTCACGACGGCCACGTCGCGCTCCGCGGCGCCGCCTTCTTTGATCTCGACCGCACGCTGATGGCCGGCTCGTCGGGCATCTTCTTCGCTCGCGCCGCGTTCGAGGCCGGCATGATCTCGCGCGCTCGCCTCGCGCACGACCTCTACGAGAACCTGCGCTTCCGCCTGCGCGGCTCCACCGACAACTGGGCCGACGCCGTCCGGGAGCGCGTGGGGGAGATGCTTGCCGGCGTCCCCGTCCGCGACCTCCAACGCATGTCCCCCCGCGTCCTGGCCGGCGTGCTCCCCCGTCTCTACCCGCAAATGCTCGCCCGCGCCTACGCCCACCAAGACGCCGGCCTGCCCGTCTACATCGTCACCGCCGCCTCCCAGGAGATGGCCGACCTTCTGGCCTACGTGCTCGCCTTCGACGGCGGCCTCGGCTCGCGCCTGGAGGTCGTCGACGGCCACTACACCGGCCGTCCCGCCGGGCCCTTCAACTATCGCGACGGCAAGGTCCTCGCGCTGCGCGAGCTGGCCACCCGCGAGGGGATCGACCTAGCCGCCTCCCACGCCTACTCCGACTCCGAGTCCGACCTGCCGATGCTCCGCGCCGTCGGCCACCCCGTCGTCGTCAACCCCGACGCCCCCCTTGCGCAAATCGCCGCGCGCGAGGGCTGGGAGGTGCTGCGCTTGGACCGCCTAGGCCGCCGCCTGAAGGTGCTCGTCGCGCTCAGCGCCGCCGGTGCCCTCGGCAGCCTCGGGCGTGTCGTGCGGACACGTGCCAGCGAGCGGGCCCAGCCCCGGTCATAATCCCCTCTGCATGACGCCCCCCTCCTCTGCCGGCACCCCACCCGCCGGCACCCCCCCGCCGGCGCCTCCACGCACGGCAAGATCCGCGTCGTCGTCGCCAAGCCCGGCCTCGACGGTCATGACCGCGGCGCCAAGATCATCGCCCGCGCGCTGCGCGACGCCGGCATGGAGGTCATCTACACCGGCCTGCACCAAACCCCCGAGCAAATAGTCGAGACCGTCATCCAGGAGGACGCCGACGCCGTCGGGCTCTCGATCCTCTCCGGCGCGCACATGACCCTCGTCCCCCGCGTCGTCGCGCTTTTGCGCGAGCAAGGCGTCGACGACGTCCTCGTCACCGTCGGGGGCACGATCCCCGCCGAAGACATCCCCGAACTCAAGCGCCTCGGCGTCGCCGAGGTCTTCACACCCGGCGCCCCCACCCAGGCGATCGTCGAGTTCATCCGCGGCGCCGCCGCTGCGCGCGCGTGAGGCGGCGGCCTCGGGGAGGGTCGGGGGTGTGGGTGTTCGGCTCGCGCCTGCGCGTGCGCGAGGGGTCGTCCTTCGGGTCGGGGGTGTGGGGTTGTTTGTTTGCGGTGCGATTCGCGTCTGCGCACGTGCGCGTGCGCGCGAGGCGAGGGGGTCGTCCTTGGGGTCGGGGGGTCGGGGGGTCGGGGGTGTGGGGTTGTTTGTTTGGGGCGCGATTCGCGTCTGCGCACGTGCGCGTGCGCGAATGGCGCCGTTTTGTAGATGCAGTGCCGCCCCGAGGGCGTACGGTGTAGCGTCCTCTTGACTGACTCGTCAGTCAACCAACCGCGGAAAGAGCTACGATCCATCTGTCCGAGACCTCAAGGAGATTGGCTGAATGAAGATATGCGTCCTCGTCAAGGAGGTTCCTGACGCCGCCGTCGAGAAGCGCCTGGATCAATCGACCGGGCGCATGGACCGCAGCGGCGAGAAGAACCTCAACCCCTATGACACGCACGCCATAGAGGCCGCCATGCAGATCAAAGAGGGCGGTGCCGTGCCGGTCGAGGAGATCGTCGCCGTCACGATGGGGCCGGAGAGCGCCGTCCGCGCTCTGCACAAGGCCGTCTCGCTCGGCGCCGACCGCTCGGTGCACCTCACCGACTCGGCGCTCGCCGGCTCCGACGTCGCGGCCACCGGCTACGCGCTCGCCCAGACGCTCAAACGCGAGAGCCCCGACCTCGTGCTGCTCGGCCAGCAGTCCGACGATGGCGAGTGCTACACGATCGGCGCCGTCGTCGCCGAGCACCTCGGCATGCCCTCGCTGACGCAGGTCATCAAGATGGATGTTGAATCAGATTCCCACCCGCCCACCCCCGGCCACCTAGCCCTGCGCTGCGAGCGCCAAGCCGAGTACGGGTACAACACCGTCCAGGTGCAAATGCCCGCCGTCATCTCCGTCGGCGACGCGATCAACGAGCCCCGCTACCCGTCGCTGAAGGCGATCATGGGCGCCAAGAAGAAGCCCCTGGACGCACTCGGCATCGGCGACGCCGCCATCGACGCCGCCAAAGTCGGCGGCGAGCACTCGGCGGCCCAGTGGGTTGCGGCCAAGGCGCCGCCGGCCAAGGCCGCCGGGGAGATCATCGAGGACGAGGACACCGCCGAGACGGTCGAGAAGATCGTCGCCTGGCTCGACGAGCGCAAGCTCATCTAGGCGCGGCCGAGCGAAAGGAACTGAACTGACATGGCAAACATCCTGGTCTACGCGCTGCACTACGACGGCGCGATCAACAAGAACTCGCTTGGCGCCGTCTCCGAGGGCGCCCGGCTTGCCGCCGAGCTGGGCGGCGAGGCCCACGCGATCCTGCTCGGCGAGAACGTCCCCCAGGACCTCGCCGCCACCCTGGGCAAGTACGGCGCCAAGAAGGTCCTCGTCGCCGAGGGTCCCGAAGGGCTCGCGCAGCCGCTCGTCGACGCGATGGCAGCGGCGATCACCAGCGGCGGCTACAAGTACGCGCTGTTCGGTGGCGGCCTGCTCGGCTTCGAGATCGGCGCCGGCCTCGCCGCGCGCCTCGGTGCCGGCGTCGCGATGGAGGTCACCGGCGTGCGCGCCGAGGGCGGCGAGCTGATCGCCGAACGGCCGATCCTCGGCGACTCGGCGATCTCCGAGATCAAGTACCGCTCGCCCGTCGGCATCATCATCGGGCGCCTCAACGCATTCGAGGCGAGGACCGATGGTGCCGGCGACGCGCCGGTCGAGCAGCTCTCGTTCGAGCTTTCGCCGCACGCCTCCCAAGCCAAGATGCTCGTCCGCGGCGAACAGCGCGGCGCAGACGTCGACATCGAGGGCGCTTCGATCCTCGTCGCCGGCGGGCGCGGTCTCGGCAAGGCCGAGGGCTTCGAGCTTTGCGAGCAGCTTGCGCAGGCGTTCGGTGGCAACGCCGCCGTCGCCGCCACACGCGCCGTCGTGGACGCCGGCTGGTACCCCTACGCAGCCCAGATCGGCCAGACCGGCAAGACCGTCGCGCCGAAGCTCTACCTCGCCGCCGGCATCTCCGGCGCGATCCAGCACAAGGTCGGCATGCAGTCCTCCGAGAACATTGTCGCCATCAACAAGGACTCCAACGCGCCGATCTTCGAATTCTCCGACCTCGGCATCGTCGGCGACCTCAACAAGATCCTGCCGAAACTCACCGAGGCAGTGAAGGCGAAGAAGGGCAGCTGAGACGACATGGGGCCGGCGGTGAACGACAGCGAAGGTTTGGCGTTCGCCGCCGGTGAGGTTCGCGCGCGTGCACGGGTGCGCGTAGGTGGAGTGGAACTGCGCTAAGCACAAAGGAGCGAACAGGCGATGTCATCTCACAACGGCTCCCACAACGGCAAGGTCGCCCCGGCCGAGTACCCGCCGCCGGTCGACCCGCAGAAGGAGTTCGTCAAGCGCGGCCTCGACGCCGAGGACGAGCTGATCGACGTCGGCGTCGCGATCGTCGGCGGCGGCACCGCCGGGCTCGCCTGCGCCAACCGGCTGTTGCAGCTGCTGGGCGACGATCCCGAGATGATGGAGCGCCTTGGCGAAGTGCCGGTCGCGGTGGTGGAGAAGGCGAAGACCTGCGGCGGGCACAACCTCTCCGGCGCCGTCATGCGCCCCGGGCCGCTGCAGGAGCTGTTTCCCGACTTCACACGCGAGCAATGGCGGGAGGCGGGCTTCGCGTTCGGCGAGGTCACCAAGGAGTCGGTCTACATGCTCACCGGCCCGAAAACCAAGCTCCCGGTGCCGATCCCGGCGGTGCCGAACTTCAAGAACCACGGCAACGAGGTCGTCTCGGTGTCGGCGCTGGCGCGCTACCAGCAACAGCAGGCCGAAGAGGGCGGCGCCTACATCCTCACCGAGACCTCCGCCACCCAGCTGATCGTGCAGGACGGCGCCGTCGTCGGCGTGCGCTCCGGCGACAAGGGCCGCGGCAAGGACGGCGAGCCGCTCGGCAACTTCGAGCCCGGCACCGACATCAAGGCGCGGGTGACCGTGCTCGCCGAGGGCTGCTGGGGCCACCTGACCGGCGCCGCGATCAAGGAGTTCGACCTGGCCGCGGGCCGCGAGCCGCAGGTCTGGGAGCTGGGCGTGAAGGAGGTCTGGAAGGTCCCGAGGCCGCTCGACCGGGTGATCCACACGTTCGTGCAGCCGTGGCCGCTGAAGGTCGCGGCCAAGTACGGGCAGCTCGGCGGAACCTGGATCTACCCGATGAAGAACGCCAAGGGCGAGGACCTCGTCTCGATCGGGTTCGTCGTCGACCTCAACTACCGTGACGCGACGACCTCGGCCCACGACCTGCTGCAGACCTTCAAGCTGCATCCGCTCGTCAAGGGCATCCTCGAGGGCGGCGAGCGCATCGCGTGGGGCGCGAAGGCGCTTCCGGGTGGCGGCTACTGGTCGATGCCGAAGCTGTCGATGCCCGGCGCGGTGCTCGTCGGCGACGCCGGCGGGATGGTGGACACGGCGGCGCTAAAGGGCGTACACCACTGCATCAGGTCGGGCATGCTCGCGGCCGAGTCGATCTACGCGGCGCTGAAGCGCGGCAGCAGCGACTTCTCCGACTACGAGGACGCGGTCGAGAAATCGACGATCGGAACCGAGCTTTACCAGGTGCGCAACACCCGACAGGCGTTCCAGAAAGGCTTCCTCATCGGCAGCGCGCTCGCGGGTCCCTCGATCATGTCGAAGGGCAAGGTCCCACCGGGCCGGCAGGAGTGGCACCGCGACGACGCCGAGCCGATGTTCGTCGGCGACACCAAGAACGCCTACCCCAAGCCCGACGGCAAATACACCTTCGACAAGCTCTCCTCCGTCTTCATCACCGGCAACGCCACCCGCGACGACGCCCCCAACCACATCCGCGTGCGCAAACGCGTGCCCCGCGAGGTCGCCGAAACCTGGCGCTGGATGTGCCCCGCCGGGGTGTACGAGATCCCCGAGGACGCCGAGGGTGGGGACAAATCCGGGCCCGTGGACGTGATCGTCAACTACACCAACTGCGTCCAGTGCGGAGCGATCACCGCCAAGGGCGGCCGGCTCACCACCCCCGAGGGGGGCGACGGGCCGCTCTACCAAATCGTCTGAGCGTTCTCGACGCTGCTGGCCGATTGGAGATCCCGTCGATCTACAATCGGCGCTGCGTCCCACCGATCGACGGCCGTCGGTCGGCCAGCTCGTGTGCTAGACCGAAGTTCCCCCGGGCTAGGTGACGTGCCCAGGGACGTTGCGAACGCTCAGGCAGCTTCGCTTGGTTGGATCGTTCGCGGCGCAACCGACGCCGTTCTGGGGTGTTAGAGGGGCGTGCGGGAGAGCCTGTTGAAAACGATCGTCCCGGTGTGCGCGTCTGCGAACGTGGGCGCGCGTGCTGGTGGGCGCGCGTGCGCGCGCGTGTGCATGCGCGCCGCGCGTCCGGGCGTGTGCGGGCGGGCACGGGGTGGCGTGCCGGCGCGCATGACCGCCCGTCTGCTTCTTGCTCTGACGGGCGTGGTCGGCTCCCTGCTCCTCGCGCTACCCGCCGTCCCCGTCGCGGACGCCCAGGAAGGCCCCCCGCCGGCCACTCCCACCGTGAGCGCGACCGTGGAGCAGTGCCTCGTCGCGAGCGTCGCCAGCGGCCGCTCGGTGACATTCACCGGCCAGATGGAAACGATCCCCGGCGCCGACCGCATGGCGATGCAGATCGTCGTCCAGGTGCACCTCCCCGGCGACACCGACTTTCACACGCTCACCGCCGCCGGCCCCGCAGCCTGGGAGCGTTCCGAACCCGGGGTCAAGATCTACAAGTACGTCCGCCAAGTCACCGACCTGCCCGCGCCCGCCGTGTTCCGCGCGGTCGTCAAGTACCGCTGGCTCAGCGAAGACGGCCGCGTGATCCGCACCGAAAAGCGCCACACCGCGGCCTGCCGCGAGGACCGCAGCCGCGCGAATCTGCCAACCCCGCCCACGCCCGGAACGTCGTCCGGCGGTAGCAGCGGCACGTCGCCCGCCGGCGGCAGCTCGACAACCCCGAACGGCGGCTCCACGACCCCCGGCACCGCCTCGGGAACAGCCACCTCCGGCTCGGGAACCGCCACCGGCGAAAGCGCCTGAAGGCGCGCCTTTAAGACCGGCACGGACTTGGTCGCTAAACTGCCTCGGGCATGAAGACCTCGATTCACCCGGACTACGTTCGAAGCACACGTGCGCTGCACCTGTGGCAACGAGTTCACCACCCGTGCCACCCGCGCCGAGCTGCACGTCGAGGTGTGCTCCAACTGCCACCCCTTCTACACCGGCCGCCAAAAGCTCGTCGACACCGGCGGACGCGTCGAGCGCTTCCAGCGCCGCGTTGCCAAGGGGCGGCTGCGCCAAGCCCAGACGGGCGGCGCCGCCAGGAGCGGCGCGACGAGCCAAACCGGCGGCTCGGCGACGGCCGGTGCGAGCCAAGCCGGCGGCGCAGGCAAAGCCGGCGCTGCTGGCAGTGGCGAGGCGCAGGCCAGGCCCACCGCAGACGCCGCCAACGCCGTCGAGGCCGATGTCGCGACACAGGCCGCGCCTGCTGGGCAGGAGGTTGCCGGGCTTGGGCAGGCCGAGGTCGCGGAGCGTGGGCAGGCCGAGGTCGCGGAGCAGCCCGATGGCCTGACACAGGCTGGCGCTGCGGCGCAGGCCGGGGGGACGCATCGTCAGCTGACGATGCGGCGGCGCAGGCCGAGGACGCATCACCGGCTGGCGCTGCGGCGCAGGCCGGGGTGTCAGATGGTTCCGATGCCGCCGCCCGCGACGACGGCTCCTCCAGTCAGACACAACCCTCCGAATAGGCGATGGCCGCGCCAGCCGTGGCTACAGACACGGCTGCCGCACCCGCGCCTGCCTCGGCGGTCGCGCCGCGCGCGAACGCCACCGAGGAGCACGGCCAGCTCGTAGCCCAGCGCGACGCGCCGCTCGGCGGCCAGGCGGTGCTCGAGGGCGTGATGATGCGCGGCATCGCCCACTGGGCCGTCGCCGTGCGCAAGCCGAGCACCGAGCAGCTCTCCCACGGAGGCCTGCAGCCCGAGGAGGCCGCGCTCGGCGAGATCGAGGTCACGCGCTTTCCGATCGACTCGCCCCTGCGCCGCCACCGGCTGCTGCGCACACCGATCCTGCGCGGCGTGATCGCGCTGTACGAGTCGATGGCCGTCGGCTTCCGCGCGCTCGGCGTCTCCGCCAACGCGCAGCTGCCCCCCGACGAGGAGGACCAAAAACAGGAGATCTCCGGGGGTGTCTGGGCCGGCACGGTGATCGTCGCGCTGGTGTTCGCGATCGGCGTCTTCTTCCTGATCCCCGTCGGGCTCACCAGCCTGATCAAGGACCAACTGCACTCCTCGCTGCTCTTCTGGCTGATCGAGGGCCTTGTCCGCACCGCGATCTTCCTCGGCTACATGCTGCTGCTCTCGCGCCTTCGCGACCTGCGGCGCGTATTCGAGTACCACGGCGCCGAGCACAAGACGATCTCCTGCTACGAGGCCGCGCTGCCGCTCACCCCCGAGAACGCGCAACGCTTCTCGCGGCTGCACCCCCGCTGCGGCACGAGCTTCCTGCTGGTCGTCATGATCGTCGCGATCTTCGTCTTCGCGCCACTCGGCCTGCCCGCCTGGTATTGGCTGCTCGCCACCCGCATCCTCGGCGTGCCGCTGATCGCCGGCATCTCCTTCGAGCTGATCAAGTTCGCCGGACGCAACCGCCGCCGCGCCTGGGTGCGCGCCGTGATGTGGCCCGGCCTCAAGCTCCAGCTGCTCACCACCCGCGAGCCCGACCTGCACCAGCTCGCCGTCGCGATCGCCGCGCTGGAGTCCGTGCTCGCCGTCGAGACCCCCGGCGAGACCTCCGCGGCGGACCTCGTTGGGGTCGAGGTCGTGGCGTAGCCGCGGCGTGCCTTGTGGCGTAGGGGGCGGTCGCGACTCCGCTCGCCGGCGGGCAGCCCGGCACGAGCCCTCGGCTAGTGTCCCGCGTCTTAAGTTTATTGGTTAAGTGTGGTATGTTGTGGTATGCCGAGAACTGGACGTCCCAAGCAGGTGTTGGAGTTGACTGACGCTGAGCGCGATCAGTTGGTGAGGTGGGAGCGTCGGCGGAAGTCCTCGCAGGCGTTGGCGTTGCGCTCGCGGATCGTTTTGCAGTGCGCCGCGGGTCATTCCAATTAGGATGTCGCGGCGGTGTGCGGGGTATCGACGCCGACGGTCGGGAAGTGGCGCAGACGGTTTTGTGAGCTGCGGCTGGATGGCTTGTCGGATGATCCGCGTCCGGGTAGGCCGGCGACGGTTACCGCCGAGCAGGTCGAGGATGTGGTGGTCGCGACGTTGGAGAGCACGCCGGAGAACGCGACTCACTGGTCCAGGGCGAAGATGGCCCAGCGCTCCGGCCTTTCGCCCTCGACGATCGGGCGGATCTGGAAGGCGTTTGATCTCAAGCCTCACCGTGCTGAGACATTCAAGCTCTCCAACGACCCGCTGTTCGTGGAGAAGATCTATGACATCTGCGGCCTGTACCTGAACCCGCCCGAAGCCGCCGTGGTGCTTAGCGTTGATGAGAAGAGCCAGGTGCAGGCGTTGGCACGCTCTCAGCCGGCGTTTCCGATGATGCCCGGCATGCCGGAGAAGCGTACCCATGACTACCTGCGCCACGGCACGACCAGCCTGTTCGCCGCGTTCAACACCGCCGATGGGAGCGTGATCAGCTCAACTCACCGCCGCCATCGCACGATCGAGTTCAAGAAGTTCCTCATCAAGATCGACAGCGAGGTCCCCGAGCACTTGGACGTGCACCTGATCTGTGACAACTACGGCACGCACAAGAGTCCCGCGATACAGCGCTGGCTTGATGCTCACCCACGGTTTCACATGCACTACACGCCCACGTACTCCAGCTGGATCAACCAAGTCGAGCGCTGGTTCGCCTACCTCACCGACGACCTCCTCAGACGCTCTGATCACCGCAGCGTGCAAGCACTGGAGAAAGACATCCGGGCCTGGGTCGCCGCATGGAACGAAAACCCCAAACCATTCATCTGGACCAAGACCGCCGAGCAGATCCTGAAGTCAATCTCCAGACTTCTAAAACGAATTAACGGCGCGGGACACTAGCTTCCGGATCGGCGCAAGTCATCGCGGCACCTAGACTTCGCTGTCACTGATGATCGAAGACCTCGTTGAGCAAATCGAGCGGCGCTTCGCCGAGCTGGGCGTCCAGATGACCGATCCCGTTGTGATCGGCGACCGGGCGCGCTACGCCGAGGTTGGGCGAGCCTACCGTCAGCTCGAGCCCGCCGCGGCGCTCGCCGAGCAGTGGCGCCGCGCGCACGACGACGCCGCCGGGGCACAGGAGCTGCTGGCCGAGGACGGCGCCAGCGGGGGAGAGGAGGCCGAGCTGCGCGAGCTGCTGGCCGCGGCGCGCGAGCGCATCGAGCAGCTCGAGGAGCAGATTCGCCTCGCGATGGTGCAGCCCGACCCCAACGACGAAAAGAACGTCATCGTCGAAATCCAAGGCGGCGCCGGCGGCGACGAGGCCGGGCTGTGGGCAGGCGACCTCTACCGGATGCTCACCCGCTACGCCGAGCGCCGCGGCCTGCACACCGAACCGCTCGAGTCCGCCGAGGGCAAGTACACCTTCGCCGTCAAGGGCGCCGGCGGCGGGCGCGGCGACGGGGCCTACTCGATCTTCAAGTTCGAGGGCGGCACCCACCGCGTGCAACGCATCCCCCAAACCGAGTCCGCCGGGCGCATCCACACCTCCACCGCCACCGTCGCCGTCCTGCCCGAAGCCCAGGATGTCGAGGTCGAGGTCGACCCCAACGACCTGCAAATCGACGTCTACCGCTCCACCGGCCCCGGCGGGCAGTCCGTCAACACCACCGACTCCGCCGTGCGCATCACCCACAAGCCCTCCGGCATCGTCGTCGCGATGCAAGACGAGAAGTCCCAACTGCAAAACCGCGAAAAGGCGCTGCGCGTGCTACGCGCCCGCCTCTACGAGCGCGCCCTCGCCGAGCAGCAGGCCGAGCTGGCCGCCGACCGCCGCGCACAGGTCGGCACCGGCGACCGCGCCGAGAAGATCCGCACCTACAACTACGGCGAGCGCCGCGTCACCGACCACCGCATCAAGCTCACCACCCACAACCTCGACCAGGTGCTCGCCGGGGAGCTGGACGAATTCACCGACGCGCTCCAAGCCGACGAGAAGCGCCGCGCGCTGGCCGCGCAGGCCGCGGCGTGAGCTGCGTCGATGAGCGCGCTCCTCGACGCAGGCGCACCCGCACGCGACGCCCTCGACGGGGCGATCACGGCGTTCACTGCCGCCGGCTGCGACACGCCGCGGCTCGATGCCGAAGTGCTGCTCGCGCACGTGCTCGGCGTCGACCGGGCGCGGCTGCTCGCCGACCGCGAGCTGGTCGTCGCCGGTCCCGCCGTCCGTGCCTTCCAGAATGCCGTCCGGCGTCGCTCGGTCGAGCGCGAGCCGGTCGCCTACATCGTCGGGCTCCGCGGGTTTCGCGACATCGAGCTGCGCGTCGACCGCCGCGCGCTGATCCCCCGCCCCGAGACCGAGCTGTTGGTCGAGGTCGCGCTTGCGCTGCCAGCCGGGGCGAACGTGCTCGACGTCGGCACCGGCAGCGGCGCCGTTGCCCTGGCGCTTGCCCACGAGCGGCCCGACCTGTCCGTTGCCGGCAGCGACCTCGACCCCGGTGCGCTCGCGCTCGCCGAAGTCAACGGCGCACATCTCGGGCTGCCAGTTCGCTGGCTGCGCGCCGACCTGCTGGAGGGCATACCCGACGACTTCGATGCCCTCCTTTGCAACCCGCCCTACATCGCGTCAGGCGATCGCGCGACCCTCTCGCCGGAGATCGTCCGTCACGAGCCGTCCCGTGCGCTGTTTGCCGGTCCCGACGGGCTCGACGTCATCCGCGCGCTGCTCGTCCAACTCGCGCGCCGCGTGCGCCTGCGTTTCGCCGCCCTCGAGGTCGGTGCCGGGCAATCACCCGCAGTGGTCGAGCTGACACGTGTCGCCGGGTTCCCGAATGTCCGCACCATGCTTGACCTCGCGGGGATCGAGCGCGTGGTGGTTGGCAAGCGGGTTTGAGGATGGGAGAGCGAGGGGGGCGCAGACCCACCCCGCAGCAACACACCGAACTTCCCGGCGCGCTTCTCGATGCCTCCGCGGCCAACCGCTTCGCCGCCTGCATCCGCGCAGGCGGCGTCGTGCTGTTTCCCTCCGACACCGTCTACGGCCTCGCCTGCGACCCGCTGCAGCCGCGCGCCCTCGCGCGGCTCTACGCGCTCAAGGGCCGCCCGCCCACACAGCCCGCCGCGATCATGTTCTTCTCCCCGGCCCGCGCGCTTGCCGCGCTTCCCGAGCTGGGCCCGCGAACCCGTACCGCGCTGCAACGACTTCTGCCAGCGCCACTCACGCTGCTGCTGCCAAACCCCGCCTTCCGCTTCCCCCTGGCCTGCGACCCCGCGCGCGCCTCTCGCGCAACCGCCGGCGAGCCGCTCCCCACCGCACCATCCGTGCCGCCACCCGCGCTAGGCCTGCGCGTACCGCTGCTGCCCCCCCCGCTCTCAGCCCTAGAAACCATCGCCGAGCCCATCCTCCAGTCCAGCGCCAACCTCTCCGGCGGGCCCGAGGCGCATCGGCTCGCCGACGTTGCGCCGTCCTTGCGCAACGGCGCAGACCTGGTTCTCGACGGCGGGCCGCTGCCCGGCGTCGCCTCGACCGTTCTGGATCTGCGTGTTTACGAGCGCTCCGGTGGCTGGCGCGTCGTGCGGGTCGGGCCCCTGGGTGAGGACGAACTTTTGCCTGTCCTCGGGCAATCCGCCGGCGCGGGGCATGGATGCCCCGCGGGGCCCGCCCCTTGAGCGGGCCTTCACGCGCGGACGATCACGAAAGCTCAGCCTGCTAGCTTTAGCAATGCGCTCGCAACTGGCGCCACAAGGTGGAGCACCACCGGGGAGCGAGCTGCCGTACTCTTGCCGCGCGCCTGGGCACCGCGAACAGCTTTCCTCGCCAAGGAGCGCACCATGTCCGAGTCCAGCACCGCCACCGCCGCACCGCGCCGTCCCGCCGCGTTGAACGACCCGGCCCCCGACCTCCCGCCCGACTACTTCGACCGTCCGCTCGCCGAGGTGGACCCCGAGGTAGCCGCCGCCCTCGACGGCGAGCTGCACCGCCAACGGGACACCCTCGAGATGATCGCCTCCGAGAACTTCGTCCCCCGCGCGATCCTCGAATGCGCCGGGTCCGTGCTCACGAACAAGTACGCCGAGGGCCTTCCCGGCCGGCGCTACTACGGCGGCTGCGAGTGGGTCGACGTCTCCGAGCAGCTTGCGCTGGACCGTGCCGTGTCCCTCTTCGGCGCCGAGCACGCCAACGTCCAACCCCACTCCGGTGCCCAGGCGAACACCGCCGTCTACCACGCCCTCCTGCAACCAGGCGACACGATCATGGGGCTCTCCCTGGCGCACGGCGGCCACCTCACCCATGGCATGAAGATCAACGTCTCCGGCCGCCTCTACGACATCGCCGCCTACGAGGTCGACCGCGACACCAGCCTGATCGACATGGACGCCGTCGCCCGCATCGCCCGCGAGCGCCGACCCAAGTTGATCCTGGCTGGCTGGTCTGCCTATCCCCGCCAGCTCGACTTTCCCCGCTTCCGCGCCATCGCCGACGAGGTCGGTGCGTTTTTGATGGTCGACATGGCCCACTTCGCCGGCCTCGTCGCGGCCGGCCTTCACCCGTCTCCCGTCCCGTTTGCCAACGTCGTCACCACCACCACCCACAAGACGATCGGCGGGCCCCGCGCCGGGCTGATCCTCTGCAAGGAGACGCTTGCCAAAAAGATCGACTCCGCCGTCTTTCCCGGCCAGCAGGGCGGCCCGCTGGAGCACGTCATCGCGGCGAAGGCCGTCGCGCTTCGCATCGCCGGCACCCCCCTCTTCCGTGAGCGTCAGCAGCGCACGCTCGAGGGGGCCCGCGTGCTCGCCGAGCGACTGCTCGGGAGCGCTGACACTGCCGCTGCGAGTGCTGCGGCCGGCGGCGTCGGCGCAGGCGTCCGGGATAGCGCTCCAACCGGTGACAGCGCGGGTGGCGATGCCGGGGGGAGGGCTGCCGCTGCGGACGCTGCGGCCGGCGGCGTCAAGGTCCTCACCGGCGGCACCGACGTTCACCTCGTACTCGTGGACCTCCGCGACCTCCGCCCCGAGCTGACCGGCCGCGAAGCCGAGGACCGCCTGCACTCGGTTGGCATAACCGTCAACCGCAACGCCGTGCCCTTCGACCCCCGCCCGCCGATGCAGGCCTCCGGCCTACGCATCGGCACGCCCGCGCTCGCGACCCGCGGCCTGCAACGCGCTGACTTCTCCGAGCTTGGCGACATCATCGCGGCCGCGCTCACGCCCGGCTTCGAGTCTCGCGCCGACGAGCTGCGCGCGCGGGTCAACGTGATCGTCGAGCGCTACCCGCTCTACGCCTCGCTTGCGCACGCGGGGGTCGTGCCGGGGTAGCACGCTCGGGCGCCGGGGGGCGTCGTTGGCGGCGTGTGCAATGACTTCAGGTCTTTTGCCGCGCAGCGCCTGGGCTGCCGGGGGTGTGTCGTTGCTGGCGGGGGCTTTGCGGCTGCCCGGCTGCGCCGGGGTAGCACGCTTGGGCCGGGGGGCGCTTGTCGTCGCCGGTGGGACTTGGGGGACCGGGACTACGCGGGTCGTGCCGGGGGTGGCGGGTGGAGGGGAGGAGGGAGGGAAGGAGGGAGGGAAGGAGGGAAGGAGGGAAGGAAGGAGGGAAGGAGGGAAGGAGGTACTTCGCCTCAGCTGCCATTCGCGTCTGCGCACGTGCGCGCGCGCGATCCCGCGCACACGCGCGCCCACCGCTCCCATACGACGCGCCCGCCTGCGATGCTTTGGGCGCGCCGATGCACCCCTCCGAGTCGAACGCGCTGTTTGCCTTCCTGCTCGCCGCGGTCGTGACCGCGCTGTTCACCCCTCTCACGATGCGCCTTGCCCGGCGCATCGGCGCCGTCGACCAGCCGCGCGAGCGTGGCCTGGCCGAGCGGCCGACGCCGCTGCTCGGCGGCCTGGCGATCTTCGCCGGCGCTCTCCTCGCCGGCCTCTTGTGGCTGCCCGACGAACGCGCCTGGCACGGCGTGCTGATCGCCGCCGCCGTCATCACGCTGATCGGCGCGCTCGACGACCGCTTCGAGCTGCCCCCGTTCGCCAAGCTCGCCGGTCAGATCCTCGCCGCCCTGATCGTCGTGCACTACGGCGTGCAGGTCGAACGCATCCGCCTGCCCTTCCTTGGGCTGCTCACCTTCCCGCACGCCGGCGGCGCGATCACCGTCGTCGGCTTGGTCGCGATCATGAACGTCGTCAACTTCTCCAACGGCGTCGACGGCCTTGCCGCCGGGGTCTGCGCGATCATCGCCGCCGCCCTCGCGATCATCGCCTTCAGCCTGCACCGCGACGCCCCCGGCGTCCTCGCCGCGCTGATCGCCGGCGCCTCGCTCGGCTTCCTGATCCACAACTTCCCGCCCGCCCGCTCCTTCATGGGCGACTGCGGCGCCAACCTCCTGGGCCTGCTGATGGGCTGCCTCGCCGTCGAGGGCGCCGTCAAGACCGAAGTCGTCCTCTCCTTCGTCATCCCCCTGATCCTCCTCGCCGTGCCCTTCCTCGACACAACTTTCGTCGTGCTCAAGCGTTTGAAGTACCGCCGCCCGATCTACGCCTCCGACAGCGAGCACTTCCACCACCGCATGGCCCGCATCGGCTTCTCCCGCCGGCGCACCATCGGCTACCTCTATGCGTGGACCCTGATGCTCGCCGGCCTAGCCCTTTCCCTGCGCTTCGTGCCCTACTCCGACCACAAAGGCCACTACTACCTCGGCTGGACGCTCGTCATCGCCGCCATCGGCCTGCTCGTCCTAGCCGCCAGCATCTACCTTGTCTACGTGCTCGAGATCCTCAAGTTCCGCCGCCTCGACACCATCCGCCTGCGTCGCCTCCGTCCGCAGGCGACTTCCGTCGAGATCGAGCGCAACGTCACCGACGACCTCGAGACCGGCGAGTTCCAGACGATCGCCTGATGCGCCACCCACTCGCCCACACCGCTCGGCGGCGCACCTCGGCCCGGCGCGCACCGGCCCGCGCCGCCGCCGGACTTGTCCTCGCGCTGGCCGTCGCCGTGCTCGCCCTTCCCGCCGCCGCCTCCGCGTTCGTCGTCGGCATCGGCGACCAACAGCCCTACATGTTCCAAGACGCCCGCTTCGACGCGCTCGGCATCCACCACTCCCGGCTCAGCATCGGCTGGAACGCCCTGCAAAACCGCGGGCAGGCGAAAGCGCTGGCCAAGTGGCTCGCCGCCGCCCGCGCCGACGGCGTACACCCGCTGATCGCCTTCGAACACTCCTGGATCCGCGGCCGCCACCGGCGGCTGCCCACCCCCGCGCAGTTCGCCTCCCAGTTCCGCGCCCTGCACGCCCGCTATCCCTGGGTGACCGAATTCGCGACCTGGAACGAGGCCAACTACTGCGGCCAGCCCACCTGCCACAGGGCCCCACTCGTCGCCGCCTACTACCGCCAGATCCGCCGCGCCTGCCCAACCTGCACCGTGCTCGGCGCCGAACTGCTCGACGAACCGTCGATGGTCGGCTGGCTGCGCAGCTTCCGCCACGCCCTACGCCGCGAACCGGCGGTCTGGGGTCTGCACAACTACATCGGCGCCAACCGCCTGCAGACCGGCACCACCCGCGCGCTGCTCGCCGCCACCAGCGCCCGTGTCTGGTTCACCGAGACCGGCGGGCTCGTCGCCCGTCACAACCACAGCCGCCGCGCCGGCTTCCACGAATCGGCCGCCCACGCCGCCCTCGTCACCAAGTTCATCTTCGACCGCCTTGCCCGCCTCAGCTCGCGCATCGCCCGCGTCTACCTCTACCAGTGGCAGGCCGGCACCTACTACCGCGAGCCCTGGGACTCCGCGCTGATCGCCCGCAACGGCCGGCCTCGCCCGGCCTTCGGCGTGCTCGTCCGCGAACTGCACGCGCTCGGGCAGTTGCCCTCCACGCCCGCCGCCCTGGCGCTGCTGGACGACTCCGCAGCTTGACCCGTGCCGCCGGCCGACGTCGCGCCGCTGCGAAGGTTGCTGGTAGAAAGCCACACATCGAGAAGGGTGAGCGCAGGGCCTCACATAGCCGAGCGCTGAGACCGCCGCGAAACACCCTTTTCGACCACGGCTGGCTGGCGATCTACCCGACCGCCAATACCCTGCCGACGGCGGCTCTACCAGGCGTCACGCGAATATTGAGATTGCGTTAGCGCTGCGTTTGTCTCGTCAACGGCCGTGCAAACGTCCCCCGTGCCCAATAGGCTATTGCGTGCGGCGCGCCGTGAGGGTGATCCCTGGACGAAGGAAAAGGGGCCCGCCAGCCGGCCTTTTGACTGGTTGCGCAACCCCTGCTGGGCCTGCGAGGCGACATGCGACTCAGACTCCGCAAACCGACACCGCCCGACGCGGCGCCGTCTGGCGAACCGCGGCCTGCCGACCGACGCCGCGTCCTGATCCTCTCCGCCGACGTCGGCGAGGGCCACGCCGCCGCCGCACGCGCACTCGCGCAGCAGATCGAAGCTTCCGAGCACGACACCGAAGTCAACACCGTCGACGGACTCGCGGCGATGGGCCGCGTGCTGCGCCAAGTCGTCCAAGACGGCTACCGCGTGCAGCTGCGCTTCTTCCCCTGGAGCTACACCGTCGTCTACTGGCTGCTCGAGCGCGTCGCGCCCGTGCGCTGGCTCACGCGCTGGCAGCTCTGCCTGTTCGGCTCGCGCTCGCTCGCCCGCCGCATCGCCGAGCACGACCCCGACGTGATCGTCTCAACCTATCCCGCCGTCACCGTCGTGCTCGCCCGCCTGCGCCGCACCGGCGTCGTGCGCTGTCCCACCGTCGCCACGATCACCGACCTCACCGGCCTGTTCTTCTGGGCCCAGCCCGGCATCGACACCCACCTCGTGATGTACCGCGAGTCGATGCCCTCTGTCGAGCGCATCGCCGGACCCGGCAGCGCCCGTCTAGTCGCCCCCCTCATCTCCGCCGACTTCCTCGAGCCCCGTTGCCCCCTGCAGTCGCGCCGCGCGCTCGGCCTGCCCGAAGAGGGCCGCCTCGTCGTCGTCTCCGGCGGGGGCTGGGGCGTCGGCGACGTCACCGGCGCCGTTCGCACGCTCTGCCGTGTCCCCGAGATCAGCGCGATCGTCTGCCTCGCCGGCCGCAACGAGCAGCTTCACGAGCGCCTGCATGCGACCTTCTCCGACGAGCCCCGCGTGCACATCTACGGGTTCACCGACCGCATGCCCCAATTGCTCGCCGCCGCCGACGCGCTCGTGCATTCCACCGGCGGCGTCACCTGCCTCGAGGCCAAGGCCACCGGCACCCCCGTCGTCTCCTACGGCCTGCCCGTCGGACACGCCCGCCTGAACACACGTGCGATGGCCGCCCTGCAGCTGCTGCGCCTCGCCAACGACACCGAAGAGCTGAGTGCGCACGTGCAGGCCAGCTTTGCCGGCGACGGCCCGCCCGCAAGGGCGCGCGAGGGTGTCTCCGAGTCCGCGACGGCGCTCGTTCCCCAGCCAACGGCCGTCGAAAGGCATCCTGCGGCGCTCGACGTCGTGCTCGATCCCCCGCATCGCGTGCGTGTGATCCCCGCCTGGCGCTTGAAGGCGACCGCGCTCCTTGCCCAGCTCGTCCTGCTGCTCGGCATCGGCGCCTGGACGATGTCCACCAACGAGGTCGGCGCGCTCGCCGCGATGGTCCTGCACGTACACCCCCTCGAGCGGGTGCTCAGCAACCGACCCGACGTCGCACTGGTCCTGCGTGTGCCCGCGCGCACCGCAGTGCCCGTCGCACGGGAGCTGGCAGCCCAGCACATCCATCTCTCGATCGCCGACGGCGGCGCCCACGCGCCCGCCACGATTGACGCGCTGCGCACCCTGCACGATCAACTGCTCCCCGAAGACCCCTCCGACAAGAGCCTCCTGCGCTGGGTGCACACACGCGGTGTCCTGCGCGGTCAAGCTCGCGCGCTGGGGCTGCACCACCACTTCTACTTCCTCGAACCCCGTGGCGGTCCCACGGTAGGTCAGATGCTGCTTGCCGCCACCACCGGCGCCATCCCCGTTCGCGGTGCCCTGCGCCTGAGCGCCACCGGCACGCTGCCTCAGCGTGCCGCCCGCGCCGGCGACGTCATCGTCGTCAACGTCTCCGGATCCCCCTCCTCGGTGCGCGGTCTGGAGGGCATCGTCCTGCAACTGCACCGTGCGCGACTGGCCGTCGAGTCGCTTTCCTCGCTCACCGCTGCGCACTCCGCCTGAGCGCCCGCCGCGCGGGCGCCTGCGATTCGCCGCCGGCGCCCGCCTGGCCCTGCTCGACATACGCATGCCCAGGGTCGGCGACGGCTGCGTGTCTACGACGGGCGTCTGGTTGATCCCCGCGCTCCTCCGGCTCCTGCGCGTGCGACTCGTGACTTCTTTCGATCAGCGCCACCAGCAGCGGCGAGCTGGCCAGCGCCGCCGCGCCCGCCAGCAGCACCGCCAGCGAAATCGCCAGCAGCGAACCGCTGAGCGGCGTTTCCGTGAAGTGCTCCCCGAACAGGATCGGCGCCAGCGCCACCGGCACCGCCGTCTGGATCACGAACACCACCGGCGCCACCTGAATCGCCGGCCGCGACTGCAACGTGCTCATCTCGCTCAGCGACCCCACCGCCGACGCCAGCCCCGTCGATACGCCCCACGCGAGCGCAATCCCGATGAACCCATATGCGAGGTTGTTCGACGCGAGCTTCGTCGCCGCTCCGCTCCAGCCGAACGCGAGCCCTGCGCTGACCATCGTGATCGCCGTCGGCGGCCTGTAAGAGCGACGCAGCATCAGCATGATGTACGGCACGAGGCTTGCCAGCCCCAGCCCACTCAGCACGATCGCGATCGTCATGTCCGACGCCTGTGTGGTCGTGTCAGGCGGAGCGCACAGCGCAGCCCCGATCACGCCCACCAAGATCGCGCACACCGCCAGGTGCTCCCTGCGCCCCGCCCGCTCGTGCAGCAGGCGCTCCCCAGCCACCAGCAGTACCAGCAGGCCCGCCGCCATCGCCGGCTGTACCACCACCAGCGGCGCTTTCGACAGGGCCAGCAGCTGCAACGGCCAGCCCAGCATCGACAGGCCCGTGCCCAGCAGCCACCGCCGCCGTTTGACCAGATTGCGCGCCAACCCCACCCTGAGGTATTCGTCTTCCGGGGTTTCCCGCGCGTCGAGTGCCTGCAGCGCGACCCCTAGGCTGTAGAGCGTCGACGCCCCGGCTGCCGCCAGAATTCCCAGGATCAGTTCGAGCATGCTCCCCGACGATGATCGCATCCTTGTGCCGCGTGCTGCGGGCAGCGGGCCGGCGGCCTGCCTCGCGGCCTGCGCCGCAGCCGGGGCAGCAGCCCATGCAGTGCCCGCGCTCGCCTTGTACTCGCCCCGCCTGAGCGCGCTGCTCGATGTCGAGTGCGCGCTGCCCCGCGCCGCGGGCTATGCGCTCACTTTCGACGACGGTCCGCACCCACAGGGCACGCCCGCCGTGCTCGAGATCCTTGCTCGCGTCCGTGTGCGTGCGACCTTCTTCCTGGTAGGCGAGCAGGTGCGCAAGAACCCCACGCTCGTCGGAGAGATCGTCGCCGCCGGGCACACCGTTGGATTGCACTGCCACCGCCACCGCAACCTGCTGCGGCTCACCCCCGGTCAAACGAGGACCGACATCGAGCGCGCTCAAGCGATCCTCGAGGAGACCGCCGGACGCACGATCGCGCTCTACCGACCGCCCTACGGCGCCCTCAGCGCCGCTGCCCTGGTTCACGCGCGTCGCGCCGGCTGGCGCACGTTGCTATGGAGCCACTGGGGACGCGACTGGGACGCCCGCGCGACCCCGCAGTCGATCGCCACGCGCGTCAGCGATGGCGTGCAGCCCGGCTCCATCCTGCTTCTACACGATGCCGACGATTACAGCGCCCCCGGCTCCTGGAGGCACACCGCCGCTGCGCTGCCCCGCGTGCTCGAGACGCTGGCTGAACGCGGGCTGCCGGCCGTCCTGCCCTGAGCGGCTCGGGCGGCAGCGCTGCGGGCGGGGTAGGAGGCTTCGTGGGCGCGCATGGGGGTTTGTGGCCGGGTGTGCGTGTTTTGGGGTGGTGTGGGTGTGGAGGGTGTGGTGTGGGTGTGGAGGGTGTGGTGTGGGTGTGGAGGGTGTGGTGTGGGTGGGTGGCATGGAGGGTGTGGGTGTTGAGATGCGGAGGGTGTGGGGTGTTTGTACTTTTGGGTGCGAATCGCGCGCGCGTACGCGCGCGTGCGTGAATGGCGGCCTAAAATAAATCCGCATCCCCGTTCGCGGCGGATCTTGCATCCCCGTCGCGGTGTCCCCCGCGCTCTGCCGCCCAACGCCCGGCTAACATCGCTCGCTTGGCTGCCACGAGCACACGTGAGACCGCGGTGCCTGCAGCGTCGCTGTGCCCGCCGGCGGCGGACCCGCCCGCGAACGAGTCGACGGACGTTCCCGTTGCTTCCACCGGCGCGCGGGCGTCCGCCGGTGCATTGGTAGCCGTCCGCCCCCGCTGGTGGGGCGAGCTGCTCGTGATCGCCTGGCTGGCGTGGCTCTACGACATGATCAACGACCTCGCTCCCGTGCGCGAACAGCTGGCGCTCTCGCACGGCCGCGCCATCTTGAATCTCGAGCAAACGCTGCACCTCGCGCCCGAGTTGACGCTGAACCGCTGGCTCACGGGCCACCACACATTTGGCTCGATCCTCTCCTACTACTACGACAACGCCCACTTCGTCGTGACCTTCGGGCTGCTCGGCTGGCTGTGGTGGCGGCGCGCCGACATCTACCGCCCGCTGCGCAACGCGCTCGTCGCGATCAACCTGATCGGGATGCTCGTCTTCTGGCGTTACCCTGTCGCGCCGCCGCGACTGCTCGCCACCAAAGGCTTCACGGATGTGGTCGCGGCCTCGCACACGCTCGGCTCCTGGCACACCGGCAGCCTCGCTACCGACGCCAACCAATTCGCGGCAATGCCCTCGCTGCACATCGCCTGGGCCGTCTGGTGCACGCTCGTGCTGTGGCGCCTCACCGGCCGCCCATGGGTGCGCGTGCTTGCGCTGCTCTATCCCTGTCTGACCGCGTTCGCTGTGCTCGCCACCGGCAACCACTATCTGCTGGACCTGCTCGGTGGCCTCGCGACGTTCCTGATTGCCCTCGCGCTTGTCCGCCCGGGGTCCGTGGCTGATGTCACAAACTTGTTACTAAGTGCCAAAACCAGTAGACTCTCGCGCGGCCGCCACAGACCGTCCAATCGAGGGGATTACGAGTCTGCCGCGTGAACCGTCACGCGGGCCTGCGCACCGGTAGGGTGCCGGCCATCTCAAATGTCACGCGAACCAGCGAGAACCGCCAGCCGGCCCGTGCCAGCCTTACCGACCAGCGCCGCCAACGGCTCCGTATCAGCGTACCCTGCTTCGGGGGCGGCACGCGCCGCTTCGCCGCTGCCCGCCGGTGCATCGCTGCAGGCCGGTGCACCGCTGCCCGCCGGCTCGTCGCTGCAGGCCGGTTCGCCGCTGGCGACGGCTGCGCTGCGTCACATCGACATTCCGCTCGTCGTGGTCGCCGCGCCGCTGGCGATCGCGCTGGGTGCGCCGTCGTTCGGCTGCGCGGTCGCCGCGGTAGCGTGGGTGCTGCAAAGCATCCTTGCGCACACCGACCGGCGCTGGATCGCCCGCAGGCGTGAGCCGGGGTCCCGGCTCGGCCTCGATGTCGCCGAGTCGTTCGCACGGATTTGGCTGCTCGCGGGAGCGATCGTCATCGCTGGCGCGGTCGGCGACCGCTCCGACGGGCTGGCGGCGGCGTTGACCGTCTTCGCGGTCTATTCGGTGGCCTTCGCCGTGCGCATGTCTCGTGGACGACAGGGGTTCGAGCGATGAGCGCGGTCGCACAGGCTCCACCGATCGCCCCCGGACGAGGGACCCCCCCGCCCGCGAAGCAGGGGATGAGCCAGATGCGCAAGGTCGGCTACTGGCTCCTCGGCGCGTGGATCGGCGGGATCGTCCTGTTCATCATCCTGTTCGGCTTCAAGTCGCACAAGGCGCCGGCCGTCGTCAGCGGCGTCTTCTCCCCGACCAACGAGTTCAAACTCGACACCTGGTTCAAGCTCGGCCCGGTCGCGTTCAACAAGGGCGTTCTGTACCTGCTGATCACCGTCGTCATCACCATCGGGGTGATGACGTACATCGCCAAACGCCTGCGGCAGCGTCCCGGCCGCGTCCAGGCAGCGGTGGAGATGTTCTACGGCTTCACCAGCGGCATGGCCAAAGAAAACCTCAGCAGAGACATGGAGCGCAAGTACTTCCCGTTGATCGCCACGATCTTCGTGTTCATCCTCGTCACCAACCTGATCGGCTACATCCCGCTGCCGGTCGACAGCGGCGAGACTTTCAGGCTGTTCGGCGCGAGCATCCCGTCGTTCCAGCTCTACGCGGCCGACACCAACGTCGCCTTCCCGCTGATCCTCGCGCTCGGCGTGTTCATCCTGTTCACCTATGAGGGGGTCAGGCATCACGGCCCGATCGGATACGTCAAAAGCCTGATGCCGGGCGGCATCAAAGGCCCGATCGTGGGCCTGATCTTTCCAATCGAGATCCTCTCCAACTTCCTGCGCCTGATCTCACTGACGGTGCGACTGTGGGCGAACCTGCTCGCCGGTCACATGCTGATCGCGTTCATGGGCGGTGAGCTGGGTGTGCTCGTCGGGGACCAGTGGGTCCAATGGTTGCTGCTGCCATTCGGGATCGCGATCTACCTGTTCGAGGCCATCCTGATCGCCGGCCTGCAGGCCTTCATCTTTTCCATCTTGACCGCCATCTACCTCGGCGGAGCGGTCGAAAGTCACTAACAAACAAGGAGCTATCGAGCGATGCAGTTTCTACACCTTCTGAGTGCGATCCACCCGCTGCTGGGTCTCGCGGAACCGATCATCAAGCAGAGCCAGGATGCCGGTCGCGCGATCGCGCTGGGCGTCGGAGCCGGGGGCGGCGCTGCTGGCGCCGGGGCGGGCATCGGCGCGGTGTTCAACGCATCGATCCAAGCCAAGACCCGCCAGCCCGAGTTGCGCGCCGAGGTCGAGCGCGATCAGTGGCTCGGCTTCGCGCTCACCGAGGCATGCTTCTTCTACGGGCTCGTCGGCGGCTTCATCGCCTTCTTCCTCTAGGCCAACATGCTCGCCGTCGCACATATCCCACTCGCCTCCAGCGGCTCGTTCCTGATCACCCCAAACGTGGGGCTCATGATCTGGACGATCGTGGTGTTCGTGATTTCGCTGCTCATCCTGCGCAAGTGGGTGTTCCCGCTGATCGGCGAAGCCCTGGACCAGCGCGTGCAGAAGATCGAAGGCGACATCGACGCCGCCGCGGACCTGCGCAAAGAAGCCGATCAGGTGCTCGACGAATACCGCGAGCGCCTCAAGGAGGCCCGCGCCCAGTCCGACGAGATCGTCCAGCGCGCGCGCCAGACGGCAGAGTCGCACGAGCACGAGGGTCGCGAGCGCGGCAAAGAGCTGATCGCCGAGGCCGCCGCGCGTGCCGAACGCGAAATCGACGCCGCCACCAAGCGCGCGCTCGACGACATCCGCCGCGAGGTCGCAGACCTCACGGTGCTCGCGACCGAGAAGGTCACCCGCAAGACGCTGAGCGGGGACGACCAGCGGCGCCTTGTCGAGGAGGCGCTTGGCGAACTGGACTTCTCCACGCTCTCGGGAGCGTCCAACAACTGATGACCGGCATGGCGACCCACTCGGTTCTGGCGCCTTTGATCGCGATCCGCCGTCCCGGCTCGCGCCTGCCGCTGCGGGTGCGGCTGCGGGTGCGGGTGCCGCTGCGGGTGCAGGCGAGTGTGCCGCAAGGGTGTCCCTAATGGAGGAGCTGGCCCAGGTATACGCCCGCTCGCTGTTCGAGGTCGCGCGCGAACAGGGCAAGCTCGACGTGCTGCGCGAACAGCTCGCCCAGTTCGCGGAAGCCCTGGACGAAAATCGCCAGCTCGCGCTGTTCTACTTCTCGCCGTACTTCTCGACCAACGAGAAGCAAGACTCGCTGGCCGGACTGCTCGACGGAGCCGACGAGATCTTCCTGAACTTCCTCTCGCTGCTCATCGAAAACCATCGCATGCCCGTCATCTTCCGCGTCCGCGCCGAGTACGACCGGCTGTGGGACGAGGAGAACAAGACCCTGCCGGTTGAGATCACGAGCGCGATCGCGCTCGATGCACAGACAACCGAGAGTCTTGGCCGCACGATCGGCGAGCGCACCGGACGCAAGGTGACGCTCGCCGCGCGAGTGGACCCCGACATCCTCGGTGGCATCGTCTTGCGTGTCGGCAACTCGATCCTCGACGCCTCTATCCGCAACCGACTGGAGCAGCTGCGCAGGCACGTTGCCCAAGGAGCCGCGTAGGCCGCCCCGAGTCGGGGCCGCGCAACGCCACGAAACTTCACCATCCGCTTGGGATGAACCACTAGGAGACCACCACATGCAGATCAACCCCGACGAGATAACCAGCATCCTCAAGAGCCGCATCGCCGGCCTCGACAGCGGCGCCGCCGAGCTGACCGAGGTCGGCACCGTGCTCTCCGTCGCCGACGGCATCGCGCGGCTGCACGGCCTGGAGAACTGCATGTCCTTCGAGATGCTCGAGCTGCCCCACGGCGTCACCGGACTCGCGCTGAACCTCGAGTCCGACAACGTCGGTGCCGTGCTGTTCGGGGATTGGGAGCGGGTATCGGAGGGCGACACGGTGAAGCGCACCGGCGCGCTGCTCGAGATCCCCGTCGGTGAGGCGCTGCTCGGGCGCATCGTCGACCCGCTCGGCCGTCCGCTCGACGGCAAAGGCGATGTCAACACCACCGAGACGCGTCCCGCCGAGTTCAAGGCGCCAGGCGTCGTCCAGCGCCAGCCGGTCAAGCAGCCGATGCAGACCGGCCTGAAGGCGATCGACGCGATGATCCCGATCGGCCGCGGCCAGCGCGAGCTGATCATCGGCGACCGCCAAACCGGCAAGACCGCGATCGCGATCGACACGATCATCAACAACAAGGACACCGGCGTCGTCTCCGTGTACGTCGCGATCGGCCAGCGCATGTCGACCGTCGTCGCGCTCGCCCAGACACTCGAGGAGTACGGCGCCCTGGAGAACACGATCATCGTCGCCGCGCCCGCCGACGAGGCCGCGCCGATCAAGTTCATGGCGCCCTACGCCGGCTGCTCGATGGGCGAGCACTTCCTCTACAACGGCCGCCACGCGCTGTGCGTCTACGACGACTTGACCAAGCACGCCTACGCCTACCGCCAGATGTCGCTGCTGCTGCGCCGCCCGCCCGGCCGCGAGGCCTACCCCGGCGACGTCTTCTACCTGCACTCGCGCCTGCTCGAGCGCGCCGTCAAGCTCAACGACGACCTCGGCGGCGGCTCGCTCACCGCGCTGCCGGTGATCGAGACGCAGGCCGGCGACGTCTCCGCGTACATCCCGACGAACGTCATCTCGATCACCGACGGCCAGATCTTCCTCGAGTCCAAGCTGTTCAACTCCGGCGTGCGCCCTGCGATCAACGTCGGCATCTCCGTCTCGCGCGTCGGCGGCAACGCGCAGATCGGCCCGATGAAGAAAGTCGCCGGGCGCATCAAGCTCGAGCTTTCCCAGTACCGCGACCTCGAGGCCTTCGCGCAGTTCGGCTCCGACCTCGACGCCGACACGCAGCGCACCCTGGCCCGTGGCGAGCGCCTCGTCGCGACGCTCAACCAGCACGAGCGCGCGCCGCTCGCGGTCGAGGATCAGACCGTGCAGATCTTCGCCGCGACCAACGGCTACCTCGACCGCCTGAACGTCGAGCGCGTCCCCGACTTCCTGCTCGGCGTCACCGAACGCCTGCACTCCCAACACCCCGAGCTGCGCGCCAAGATCAACGGCGGCGACTGGTCCGATGAGACCCAGAAAGAGGTCCGCGAGACGCTCGACGCGTTCGCGCAAGACTTCGGCTACGACCTCGACGAGGAGGGCCAGCCGCTCGACGAGCACGAACCGCTGCGCCGCGACGAGGGCGCGCGCGAGCAGGAGGCGCAGGCGGCCTAGTCCGGCATCGCCGCGAATCGTCATGGCCTCCCAGCGCGACGTCAAGGGCAAGATCGCCTCCGTCAAGAACATCCAGAAGATCACCCGTGCGATGGAGATGGTCGCCGCCGCTCGCCTGCGCCGCGCCGAGCAGCGCATCGCCGCGCTGCGCCCCTACGCCGAGGCGATCGGGCGCATGACCCGCCAAGCAGCAGCCGCCGCCGGCGCCGAGGCGGCGCGCGTGCCGCTGCTGCGCGAGCACGACAGCGAAACCAACGTCGCCCTCCTGCTCGTCACCGGCGACCGCGGCCTCGCCGGTGGCTTCAACTCCCAAATCATCCGCGCCGGTGTGCGCCTGGGCGCCGAGTTTGGCGAGGACGGGCGTCAGGTCAGCTGGTACGCCACCGGGCGCCGCGGCGTCTCCTCGTTGACCTTCCGCGGCCACGACCTCGCCGGCGGCTACACCGGCTTCGCCGACCGGCCCGCCTACGCCGACGCGCGCACGATCGCCGACGACCTCATCTCCGCCTACGCCGACGGCCGACTCGACCGCGTCGAGATGATCTACAACGCCTACGTCTCGCCGCTCACCCAACACGTCACCCGCCAACAGCTGCTGCCGCTCACCGGCGACGCGCTCGCGGTCGGGGGCGGGGGCGCAGGCGGGGCCGACGGGGACGAAGGCGACGGAGGCGCAGGGCCGGGGCGCGAGAGTGGGGGAGACGTTGGTGCGGGCGGCGCCGGCGGTGCGGGTGGGGGAGAGCAGCCGCGGCGGCGCATCACCGTGGAGTACGAGCCCGACCCGCAGCAGATCCTGCAACGCCTCGTCCCCGACTACATCGAGATCTCGATCTACCGCGCGCTCGTCGAGTCCACCGCGGGCTTCTTCGGCGCGCAGATGACCGCGATGCGCTCCGCCTCCGACAACGCCGGGGCGATCATCACCGACCTCACGCTGCAAATGAACCGCGCCCGCCAAGCCGAGATCACGCAGGAGATCATGGAGGTCGTGGCCGGAGCAGAGGGCCTGTCATGACCGCTGAGCGTCGTCGCTCGCTTATGTGCCGAGCACACTGCGCTCGCTGCGTCCTTGTCTGGCTTGCTCAGCGGCCACGACAGGACGCTTTGACCTGTCACCATCACGAGAACTTGAATAGATAAAGAGGAGAATTCACCCACCATGGCCACCACCACCGAGCCCACCCCCGCCGCCGCTGACCGGCAGCCGACCAACGGCGACGGCGCCACGCGCAACGTCGGGCGCATCGAGGAGATCCAGGGCGTCGTGATCGAGGCCGTGTTCCCCGAGCGCCTGCCCGAGATCAACCACGCGATCACCGTCGCCCGGCCCGCGGCCGCGGCCGGCGAGGAGGCGCCCGGCATCAGCACGTCCGCCGGCGAGGGCGTGCTCGTATGTGAGGTCCAGCAGCACCTCGGCGACGACCGCGTGCGCGCCGTCGCGATGGACACCACCGACGGCCTCGCCCGCGGGGTCGAGGTCATCGACACCGGCGCCCCCATCACCGTGCCCGTCGGCGAGGCCACGCTCGGGCGCATCTTCAACCTGCTCGGCGAGCCGATCGACCTCGGCGAGGAGTTGCCCAAAGACGTTGAGCGCCGCGGCATCCACCAGGACGCCCCCCGCGTCGAGGACCTGACGCCGACGACCGAAATGTTCGAGACCGGCATCAAGGTCATCGACCTGCTCGCCCCCTACGCCAAGGGCGGCAAGGTCGGCCTGTTCGGCGGCGCCGGCGTCGGCAAGACCGTCCTCATCCAGGAGCTGCATCCACAACCTCGCCAAGGAACACGGTGGGCTCTCCGCCTTCTGCGGCGTCGGCGAGCGCTCGCGCGAGGGCAACGACCTGTGGCTGGAGATGAAGGAGTCCGGCGTGCTCGACAAGACGATGCTCGTCTTCGGGCAGATGAACGAGCCGCCCGGCGCCCGCATGCGCGTCGCGCTGTCCGGGCTGACGATGGCCGAATACTTCCGCGACCAAGGCCAGGACGTGCTTTTGTTCATCGACAACATCTTCCGCTTCGTGCAGGCCGGCTCCGAGGTCTCCGCGCTGCTCGGGCGCATGCCCTCCCAGGTCGGCTACCAGCCCACCCTTGAGACCGAGATGGGCCAGTTGCAGGAGCGCATCACCTCCACGCGCGAGGGCTCGGTGACCTCGGTGCAGGCGATCTACGTTCCCGCCGACGACCTCACCGACCCCGCGCCCGCATCCGTGTTCGCGCACCTCAACGCCACCACCGTTCTCTCCCGCGCGATCTCCGAGAAAGGCATCTACCCGGCCGTCGACCCGCTGGACTCGACCTCCACGATCCTCAAGGCCGACATCCTCGGCGAGGACCACTTCCGCGTCGCCAACCGCGTCAAGGAGATCCTCCAGCGCTACAAGGAGCTTCAGGACATCATCGCGATCCTCGGCATCGACGAGCTCTCCGACGAGGACAAGCTCACCGTCCAGCGTGCCCGACGCATCGAGCGCTTCCTCTCCCAACCCTTCTTCGTCGCCGAAGAATTCACCGGCACCCCCGGCGCGTACGTGCCGATCGCCGAGACGATCCGCGGCTTTCAGGAGATCATCGATGGCAAGCACGACGAGCTGCCCGAGAGCGCCTTCTTCTTGAAGGGCACGATCGACGAGGTAGTGCAGGCGGCCAAGAAATAATGGCCCACACGAAGTTCCCCGTCGAAGTTCTCACGCCCGAGGGCGAGGTTCTCTCGGAGGAGATCGAAATGCTCTCCACCGTCACCGCCGTCGGCTCGATCGGCATCCTCGCCAACCACGAGCCGCTGCTCGCGCTGCTCGAACCGACCGAGCTGCGCCTCTACCGCTCGCCCGATGAGATCTTGCGCTTCGCCCAAGCCGAGGGCTACCTTCAGTTCATCGACAACCGCGCGCTCGTGCTCGTCGAGGAGGCGCTTACGCCCGACCAGCTCGACCGCGCCGCGCTGGAAACCCGCCTCTCCGAGGCTCGCGCCGCCGCCGAGGCCGCGCCCGAAGACAGCGAGAGCCGCGCCCGTGCCCTGCGCGACGCCGCGCGGTGCCAAGCGTTCTTGAAGGTCGCCGGGGCGTAGGAGCGACGCGGTGGGTCACGACTCCGCCACCGACCACTTCGAGCGCAAGCGCCCCGGCTGGTTCACCGCGCACCTCTTCAACCCGTTTGTCGCGCTGCTCACGCGCCTGGGCATCAGCCTGTTCGGCGCGCGCGTCCTGGAGGTGCGCGGGCGTACCTCGGGCGAGCTGCGCCGCACGCCCGTCAACCCGCTCACGCTCGACGGCGCACGCTACCTCGTCGCACCGCGCGGCGACACCCAGTGGGCGCGCAACCTTCGCGCCGCCGGCACCGGCCGGCTGCTCGTCGGGCCACGCCACGAAACCTTCACCGCGGTCGAGCTTGCCGACGACGACAAGCCGCCCGTGCTGCGTGCCTACCTGAAGCGTTGGAAGTTCGAGGTCGGCGTCTTCTTCGACGGCGTCGGGCCCGACTCGCCCGAGGATGTGCTGCGCGAGGCCGCGCCCAAGCACCCCGTGTTTCGGCTGTCATAGGCCGCGGGCGGCGATGTGGGAGCCGGCTGGCGCAGCTCGCCTACCAATTCGCCCGTCCGCTCACCCTCCCGCTCCACCCATCCGCATCCCGCGCCCGCACCGGTTAGCCTTCGGCCCTCCGATGAACCGCGAGTCGAAGCTGCTGCCATGAGCGTCCCCCGCGAGCCGATCGCCGTGATCGGCACCGGCTACGTCGGCCTCGTCACCGCCGCCGGCTTCGCTGAGCTGGGCAGCGAGGTCTGGTGCGTCGACATCGACGCCGCCAAGATCGACCGCCTGCAGCGCGGCGAGATCCCGATCTACGAGCCCGGCCTCGACGAGCTGCTGCGCACCCACGTCTCCCGCCTGCACTTCACGACCGACCTCGCCCCCGCGCTCGAGCACGCCCGCCTCTTGTTCGTCGCCGTCGGCACCCCGCCCACCTACTCCGGCGACGCCGACCTCTCCGCCGTGCACGCCGTCGTCGACGCGATCCCCGCCTCCGACCGCCACGCGCTCGTGATGAAGTCGACCGTCCCCTGCGGCACCGGCGCCTCGATCCGCCGCGTCTTCGGCGAGCGCGGCAAGGACGGCCTGCGCTACGTCTCCTGCCCCGAGTTCCTCAAGGAGGGCTCCGCCGTCGCCGACTTCCTGCGCCCCGACCGCGTCGTCGTCGGCGACACCGGCGACTGGGCAGGCGACGCCGTTGTCGAGCTGTACCGGCCGCTGCTGGGCGCCGAGCACGAGGGGCAGGGCGCGGGCGAGCTTGTCCGCACCGACGTCGCTTCCGCCGAGATGGTCAAGCTCGCCTCCAACGCCTTCCTTGCCACCAAGATCTCCTTCATCAACGAGATCGCCAACGTCTGCGAGGAGACCGGCGCCGACGTCGTCGAGGTCGCGCGTGGCATGGGCCTGGACGCCCGCATCGGCCCGAAGTTCCTGCAGGCCGGCATCGGCTACGGCGGCTCATGTTTTCCGAAGGACGTCGACGCCCTCAAACAGCTCGCCGGCAACTCCGGCTACCACTTCCAGCTGCTCACCGCCGTGATCGAGGTCAACGAGCTGCAAAAGCGCCGCGTCATCGGCAAGCTCCAAAAGTACCTGGGCAGCCTCGTCGGCAAGCGCATCGCGCTGCTCGGCTTGGCGTTCAAGCCGCACACCGACGACATGCGCGAGGCCTCCTCGCTCGTGCTCGCCGCCCGCCTGAACGCCGACGGCGCGCGCGTCAGCGCGTATGACCCAATCGCCGAGGACGAGGCCCGCCGGCTGATCAGCGGCCTGCAGCTCGCCGACTGCGCGCTCGACGCGGTCCGCGACGCCGACGCCGTTGTGCTCGTCACCGAGTGGCCGCAGTGCACCGACCTCGACTGGGACGAGGTCGCCGCCGCGATGAGCGGCCACGTCGTCATCGACGGGCGCAACGCGCTCGACCGCGACGCCGTGCGCGCCGCCGGCCTGATCTACGAGGGCATCGGCCGTGGCTTCGCCGAGGCCGGCGGACGCCGGCGCGAGGACTGGGCGTGAGGGCTGCCGGGACACCGGTCGCGTGCGGGTGCGCGCGTACGCGCGGTCGCTCGGGCGGGGTCGGTTGGGGGGGCGGGGTGCGTGTTGGGTGGTTGGGTGGTGGTGTTTGCCTGCGAGATGCGATTCGGGTGTGCGCGCGTACGCGCGCGCAAATGGCAGCGCAAGAGGATCGGCGCCGCGCGGCAGGAGGCCCCGAATGCAGGCCGTGATCCTCGTCGGCGGCGAGGGCACCCGCCTGCGGCCGCTGACCTCGACGATCCCGAAGCCCGTCGTGCCGCTGGTCGACCGGCCCTTCATCGCGTACATGCTCGAATGGCTGCGTGTGCACGGCATCGAGGACATCATCATGTCCTGCGGCTTCCTCGCCACCAGCGTTCGCAACGTGCTCGGCGACGGCTCCGGGCTCGGGATCCGCCTGCGCTTCGTCGAGGAGCCCGACCCGCGCGGCACCGCCGGCGCGCTGAAGTTCGCCGAGTCGATGCTCGACGAACGCTTCCTGATGCTCAACGGCGACGTGCTCACCGACATCGACCTGACCGCCCAGATCGCTCGAGCACGAGCGCACCGGCGCGCGCGCCACGCTAGCCCTGGTGCCAGTCGAGGACCCCACCGCCTACGGCCTCGTGCACCTCGACGAGCGCCACGCCGTGAGCGACTTCGTCGAGAAGCCCAGCTCCGACCACATAGAGGGTGGCGCAGCCGGCCGGAGGCCGGCGGGCCGGGGCGGGCAGGACTCAATTCTTCATACCTACACCAACCTCATCAGCGCCGGTGCCTACGTGCTCGAGCGTGAGATCCTCGAGCTGATCCCCGCGCAGCGCAACGTCTCGATCGAGCGCGAGGTGTGGCCGCTGTTGATCGGCAACGGCCTCTACGGCTACCCCTCCGAGAGCTACTGGCTCGACATCGGGACCCCCGACCGCTACCTCAAGGGCACCTTCGACATCATCGAGGGCAACGTCCGTACCGCCGTCGCCGAGCGCCTTGGCAGCGGCTACCTGGCGATCGACCCCGACAGCAGCATCGAGGGTCGCGTGATCCCGCCCGCCGTCATCGAGCGCGGTGCCCACGTCGCCCCCGGCGCCCACGTCGGCAGTCTCGTCGTGCTCGGCGAAGGCGCCCACGTTGGCCCCAACAGCACCGTCGAGCGGGCGGTCATCATGAACGGAGCCCAGATCGGCGCGGGTTGCACGCTGCGCGACTGCATCGTCGCCGCCGGCGCTCGCATCGCCGACGGGGTGCAGATCGTCGACGGCGCCGTCCTCGGCGAGGGCGTCACGATCGGGGCGCACAACACGGTCGCCTGTGGTGCGCGTATCTTCCCGGGTGTGACCCTCCCCGACGAAGCGCTCAAGTTCTGATGGCCGATCGCGCCGCCCACCTGCTGTCGTGCCTCGGACAGCGAAGCATCCGCGTCCCGTTGGCCCTCGACGAAATACTCGCCCGCTGATGGCCGACGACGTCCTCACCGAGACGCTTTCGCGCGAAGCGATCGCCCGGATCGACCGCTCCGACCAGCTCAGCGCCATACTCGCGCTGCCCGAGCACCTGCGCGACGGCCTCTGGCGCGTGGAGTCCGCGATCATGAACGAGTGGGACACGCCCGGCGGCCTCGTCGTCGCCGGCATGGGCGGCTCGGCGATTGGCGGCGCGCTGGCCCGTGCCGCGCTCGGCGACCACGCCTCGCGGCCGATTTTCGTCACCCGCGCCTACGGCCTGCCGCCGTGGACCACCCCGGAGACGACCGTGCTCTGCGCCAGCTACTCCGGCAACACCGAGGAGACCCTTGCCTGCTACGAGTCCGCTGCCGCGCTCGGCGCCCAGCGAGTCGTCGTCACCACCGGCGGGCGTCTCGCCGAGCTTGCGCGCGCCGACCGCGTGCCTGTCATCCCCTTACCCGGCGGCTTTCAACCCCGTGCCGCGGTCGCCTACATGACCGTCGCCGCGCTCGAGGTCGCTGCGTTGTGCGGGGCGGGCCCCCGGCTGACCTCGGAGATCGACGTCGCCGCCTCCCACGCCGAGCAACTGGTCGCCGAGTGGGGCCCCGACGCCGCCGAGGACTCGCTCGCGAAGGAGACCGCCCGCGCGCTGCTCGGCAGCGCGCCCGTCGTCGCCGGCGCCGGCCTCACGGCACCGATCGCCTACCGCTGGAAGACCCAAATCAACGAGAACGCCAAGCTGCCCGCCTTCTCGCACGAACTGCCCGAGCTGGACCACAACGAGATCGTCGGCTGGGAGGGCGCCGAGAGCGTCGGGCGCTTCGCTGCCGTATTTCTCGACGACAGCGACGCGCATCCACGGGTCAAGGCTCGCATGGAGCTGACCGAGAAGCTGATCGCCGGCCACGCCACCGCCTCCCTGCATCTGGAGACACGCGGACAGACGACGATCGAGCGCGTCTTCTCGCTGGTGCTGCTGGGCGACCTCGTCTCGCTCTACCTCGCCGTGCTGCGCGGCGTCGACCCCGGGCCCGTCGAGGTCCTCGAGCAGCTCAAGAGCGAGCTCGCCTCGCGCTAGGGCGGCCGTGGGCGCGTCGCGGATGCTGCGTCCTCGGTCGCTCGCGTGCTGGCCGATCGGCCATCCCGTGGATCGTCGATCGGTACGTCACGCTCCCTGCGTCCTTGCCCCGCTCGGCCCACGGCCGCCTCAGGGCGGCTTGGCCAAAACGTTGACACAGCCATGCTAAGGTTGCCCGCATGCACGTTGCGGCGCCGGACGCGCTGACGATCCACGAAGCCGCCGAGACGACCGGCTGGACGGCGCGGATGCTGCGCTACGTCGAGCGCATCGGACTCGTCGAGGCCGCGCGCTCAGCCGGTGGCTACCGGCTGTACGGTCCCGCCCAGCTGCAGCGGCTGCGGACTCTGCGCGAGCTGCTCGATCGCTTCGAGGTCGGGCTCGCCGAGATCGGCTTCGCCGTGCGCTTACGTCGCGAGCCCGAGCTGCGCGCGACGGTCGAGGACTGGCTCGACGCCGAGCCCGCCCGGCCCGAACACGTCGCGGCGGCCGACTGGTTGCGCTTCGAGCAGGAGAAGCACCAGCGGCTGCTGGCCGTCGCCGCGCCACCCCACGCCACCTCATCCACCCGAACCTTGGAGGCCGCATGACACCAACCGCCACGCTTACCGACACCGACTTCAAGGTTGCCGATCTCTCGCTCGCCGAGTTCGGGCGCAAGGAGATCCGCCTCGCCGAGCACGAGATGCCGGGCCTGATGTCGCTGCGCAGGGAGTTCGCGGCCTCCCAGCCGCTGGCCGGCGCGCGCATCACCGGTTCGCTGCATATGACGATCCAGACAGCCGTTCTGATCGAGACGCTGATCGTGCTCGGCGCCGAGGTCCGCTGGTGCAGCTGCAACATCTTCTCCACCCAGGACCACGCCGCCGCGGCCGTCGCGGTCGGGCCCGAGGGCACGCCCGAGGACCCCAAAGGCGTCCCGGTCTACGCGTGGAAGGGCGAGACGCTCGAGGAGTACTGGTGGTGCACCGAGCAGGTCCTGCGCTGGCGCGGCGAGGACGGCACGCCCGGCGCCGCCGGTCCCAACATGATCCTCGACGACGGCGGCGACGCGACGCTGCTCGTGCACAAGGGCACCGAGTTCGAGGCCGCCGGCGCGGTCCCCGATCCTGCCGGCGCCGACTCCGAGGAGTTCGGTGTGATCCTCTCGCTGCTGCAGCGTTCGCTCGGCGAGGACCCGCAGCGCTGGACGCGCGTAGGTGAGGGGATCAAAGGTGTCACCGAGGAGACCACGACCGGGGTGCACCGCCTGTACGAGATGACCGAGAACGGCACGCTGCTGTTCCCGGCGATCAACGTCAACGACTCCGTCACGAAGTCCAAGTTCGACAACCTCTACGGCTGCCGCCACTCGCTCGTGGACGGCATCAACCGCGCCACCGACGTGATGATCGCCGGCAAGCTCGCCGTGATCTGCGGCTTCGGCGACGTCGGCAAGGGCTGTGCCGAATCGCTGCGCGGGCAGGGCGCACGGGTCGTCGTCACCGAGATCGACCCGATCTGCGCGCTGCAGGCCTCGATGCAGGGCTACGCGGTCAGGACGCTCGACGAAGTGATCGGCGAGGGCGACATCTTCGTCACCTGCACCGGCAACCGCGACATCATCCGCGCCGAGCACATGGCGCGCATGAAGCACCAAGCGATCGTCGGCAACATCGGGCACTTCGACAACGAGATCGACATCGCGGGCCTGAGCAAGATCGCGGGGATCGAGAAGATCAACATCAAGCCTCAGGTCGACGAGTGGGTCTTCCCCGACGGCCACGCGATCATCATGCTCTCCGAGGGCCGTCTGCTGAACCTCGGCAACGCCACCGGGCACCCGAGCTTCGTGATGAGCAACTCGTTCACCAACCAGACCATCGCCCAGATCGAGCTGTTCACCAAGAACGACGAGTACGAGCGCCGCGTGTACGTGCTGCCCAAGCACCTCGACGAGAAGGTCGCGCGCCTGCACCTCGACGCCCTCGGTGTGCGGCTCACACAGCTGAGTCCCGAACAGGCCGCCTACATCGGCGTCCCCGTCGAGGGGCCCTACAAGCCCGACCACTATCGCTACTGACCACGCGCCGCCGCGCGGGGCCGGGGTCGAGCGCGTGCCGCGCGGCCGTTCTGCATCCGACACGCCCGCTGTCGCGACGGGCCGCGCCGGGGGGACCGGCGACGCGCCGGCCGGCGAGGCCCACATCGCGTGGGCGACGACGCAGATGCCCGTGCTCGCGCAAATCGGCGCGCGCTTCGCCGGCCCGCGCCCACTGGAGGGCGTGCGCGTCGGTGCCTGCCTGCACGTCACCGCCGAGACCGCCGCCCTCGTGCGGGCTCTTGCCGTTGGCGGCGCCGAGGTAGGGCTCTGCGCCGCCAACCCCCTCTCCACCCAGGACGACGTCGTCGCGGCGCTCGGCGCCGACGCCGGCGTACACGTCCACGCGCGCCGCGGCGAGGACGCGCGCGACTACGCCGCCCATGTCGACACCCTCGTCGACTTCGCGCCACACATCACCATCGACGACGGCGCCGACCTGATCGCCCGCATCCACGAGCGCGACCCCGACCGTGCCGCCGGGCTGCTCGGCGGCATGGAGGAGACCACCGCCGGGCTGCTGCGCCTGCGCGCCCTGCAGGTCGGCGGCACACTGGCCTGCCCCGTCCTCGCCGTCAACGAGTCCCGCACCGAGCGCGCCTTCAACGACCGCTTCGGCACCGGCCAATCCACGATCGACGGCATCCTGCGTGCCACCAACGTCCTGCTCGCCGGACGCACCGTCGTGGTGCTCGGATACGGGTGGACAGGGAGAGGAATCGCGCTGCGCGCGCGGGGGGCCGGCGGGTCGGTGATCGTCTGCGAGGTCGATCCTCTACGCGCCCTGGAGGCTCGCATGGAGGGTTACGAGGTGATGCCCGCCCTCGACGCCGCCCCGCTCGGCGATGTGTTCGTCACCGTCACCGGTGCCCGCGACGTCCTGCGCGCCGAGCACTTCGAACGCATGAAGGACGGCGCCCTGCTCGCCAACGCCGGCCACTTCGACGTCGAGATCGACCTCCCCGCCCTGCGTGCGCTCGCCGTCGGCGGCCGTCGTGAGGTCCGCCCGCTCGTCGAGCAGCACACGCTCGCCGACGGCCGCCGCCTGCACCTCCTCGCGCACGGCCGTCTCGTCAACCTCGCCGCCGGCGAGGGCCACCCCGCTGCGGTGATGGACATCTCCTTCGCCGCCCAAGCGCTGTGCGTCGAGTACCTCGTTGCGCATACTGGGCAGCTGCCCGTCGGCGTCCAACCTGTACCCGACGCGATCGACGACGAGGTCGCCCGCCTTGCGCTCGACTCGCTGGGCGTTCGCATCGACACCCTGACCGCTGCTCAGCGTGTCTACCGCTCTGCCTGGGAGCACGGCGCGTAGGGGTGCGAGTATCGCCGGAGGGGCGTATCGCAAAGGGGTTGGATGCTCGAGGGGGGCGACGGGGGTGTGGTTGTGTTTTTCCGGCCGCGATTCGCGTCTGCGCACGTGTGCGCGTGCGCGCGCGCGATGGCTGGGGTGGCTCGTGGGGTGGGTGGCTGGGTGGCTGGTGAGGTCGACGGTTGGGGTGGCTCGTGGGGTGGGTGGCTGGGTGGCTGGTGAGGTCGACGGTTGGGGTGGCTCGTGAGGTGGGTGGGGTCTGCGGGTGGGGGAGCCGGGTTTGGGGTCGTCGTGTTGGTGTCGGGTCGGCTGAATTGGCCAGGGTGGGTTGTTTGATGTTTTTCGAGCGCGATTCGCGTCTGCGCATGTGCGCGCGCGCGAATCGCGGTTTGAGAGAGAGCACGGGGCGCGCGGCGCGTGCCCCCGCCGCTCGTGTAGCGTGGCGCGCCAATGAAGGCCATGGTCCTCGCCGCCGGGCTCGGCACCCGCCTGCGCCCGATCACCTACGAGATCCCCAAGCCGATGGTGCCCGTGCTCGACCGGCCCGTCATGGCGCACATCCTCGACCTGCTGCACCGCCACGGGTTCGAGCAGGTGATCGCCAACCTGCACTACTTCCCCGACACGATCCGCGGCTACTTTGGCGAGCACGACAGCCTCGCCTACAGCCACGAGGAGGAGCTGCTTGGCACCGCCGGGGGTGTGCGCGGCTGCGCCGAGTTCTTCGGCGCCGAACCGTTCCTGATCATCTCCGGCGACGCGCTCACCGACATCGACCTCACCGCGCTCGCCGCCCGCCACCGCGAGTCGGGCGGCATCGCGACGCTCGCCGTCAAGCGAGTCGCCGACACGCGCGAGTACGGCGTCGTGCTGCACGACCGCGACGGGCGCATCACCGGCTTTCAGGAGAAGCCCGCCCCCGAGGAGGCGCTCTCGGACCTCGGCAACTGCGGCATCTACGTCTTCGACCCCGCCATCTTCGACTACTTTCCCTCGCGCCCCTTCGCCGACTGGGCCCAAGATGTGTTCCCCGCTCTGCTGGAGCACGACGTCCCCTTCCACATCCACGAGGTTCACGACTACTGGAACGACGTCGGCTCGCTCGCCGAGCTGCGCCAAGGCACCTTCGACGCCCTGCGCGGCGAGCTGCGCCTGCAGATCGACGCCCGCGAGGTCGCGCCCGGCATTCTGCGCTCGGGCGACGGTGGCGAGCTGCCGGCGGACATCGAGGCGCAAGGGCCCGTCTGGATCGGCGCCAGCGTGCGCATCGGCGCCGGCGTACGGCTCACCGGGCCCGTCGTGCTCGGCGACGGTGCCCGCGTCGGCGACGGTGCCCAGCTGCGCGAAAGCATCGTCTTCCCCGGCACCGAGGTTGCGACGGGCGCGATCCTGATCGGGGCGATCGCCGGACACGCCGGGATCGTGGCGAGCCTGCCGTCACGCCGGCGCTGAGGGGCCGTCGGTGGGCCTGGTGGTCCCCGGGGGCCGGGTGGCCGTTGGCGGGCTGGGCGGCTTTGATGGCCCGGGCGACCCCCGGGGCGGAGTTTTCGGCGAGCGGCGGCTTTGGCGGGCTGGGCGGCTTCGAGCAGAGATCAGGTGACCGTCGGTGGCTTCGGTGGGCGGCTGCTCTCGACGAGCGAGGCTCCGCTGGGCTAGTGGGACTTTCCGGGTGCTTGTGCTGGCCGGTGGTTGAACGGTGGCTGGCAGTGTGTGGGTTTCGGCTTGCGTGCTGGGTTTGTGGGCTGTTGTGGGCTGGCTGTGGGGGCAGATTTGGCGTGTGTCCTAAAAGAATGGGTCGTTTTGAGGGCCGGTTGCGGTTGAAGATCCCTGCGATCACTCGCTTCTGGCGGCCGTCCCGTCCGATGGCGGCTATGTGGTATGACGTAAATGGCGAGCCTCACGAGGAAGATCGTCAACGGGCGCTCCTACTACTATCTGCGCGAGACCGCGAGGGTTGGTGGGCGCTCGAAAGTGGTGCGCACCACCTATCTGGGGCGCGCGGAGGACATCGAGCGTCGCTTGGTGACCGCGGCCGAGTCCAAGGGCGATCGTGGTTGGGAGCTTCGGCGCGGTCGCCGCGGCGTGGAAGGTCTGCTCCGAGTTCGTGGTGGCCGAGGCGATCGACCGGGCACTCGGAGGGCGGCGTGGCGTGGCGTCGGTCGGGGAGATGATCATGCTGGCGGCGATCAACCGCGTGTGTGCTCCGCGCTCCAAGCGCCAGCTCGGTGACTGGCATCAGCGCACGGCGCGCTCGCAAGGCTCTTGCTCGTCGGGCGGCGTGCGCTCTCCTCGCAGCGCTTCTGGGACGCGATGGACGCGCTCCCCGATGAGGCGCGATCGCGAAGGCCGAGACCGAGATCGTCGCCCACGCCATCGAGCGTTATGAGATCGAGCTGCGCCCACTGATCTACGACACCACGAACTTCGCCACGTTCATCGACTCGGCCAACGCCGCCAACGCGATCGCCCAGCGCGGGCATGCCAAGGGCGGCCGCCACGATCTGCGTCTGATCGGCCTGGCGCTGTGCGTGGCCTTGGACGGGAACATCCCGCTCTGCCACCAGCCGCCCTATGAGGGCAACCGCTACGACTCAAGCCAGTTCCTCGAGGCGATCAAGCCTGATCCGCTCTCGCCTGGCGCAACTGGGGCTCACCGCGCAGGAACTCTCTCAGCTGACGCTCGTCTACGACAAGGGCAACAACTCCAAGGCAAACCAGCCGCTCGCGGACGAGCTTTCACTCGGCTGGTCGGCTTGCTCTCCCCGTCCCATCACCCCGACCTGCTCGACATTCCGCTCGAGCGTTTCAGCGAGATCGAGGGGATGTCTGGCACGCTCGCCCACCGCACCCACAAGGAGATCTACGGGCAAGAGCGTACGATCGTCGTCTCATACTCACAGCGCTTCGCCGCTAAGCAGCAGCGCAGCTTCCAGTAGACACTCTCCAAGGCAGCACGCGAACTCGACGAGCTGAAGGGCGTCGTGCAGCGCGGGCGCCATCGCATGGACGAGCGCGCCCTCAGCGAGCGGACCCGGAAGATCCTGAAACGGCGCTGGCTAAAAGACGTCATCACGATCGAGCACGACCTCGCCGCGCGCGCCTTCAGCTACCACACCAACCAGGCCGAGATCGATCGGATCGCCGAGCGCGAGTGGGGCAGACGGACCATCTTCACCGGCCGCCACGAGTGGACCGACCAGGAGATCATCGCCGCCTACCGCGCCCAAGCCAAGGGCGAGCACAGCTTCCGCCAGATGAAGGACCGCGAGTTCGCGAGCTTCTCCCCAGCCTTCCACTGGACCGACCAGAAGCTCAGAGTGCACGCCTTCTACTGCACGCTGGCGCTGATGATCGTCTCGCTGATCGAGCGCCAGATCCGCCAAGCGAGTATCGAGCAAAACGATCTACCGCTCGGATCAAAGCTCGCGATGCGCCTGCCCTCAGAGATCGACGAGGTGACGCTGATCTATCCACCGGCCGGCGGACGCCAAGGCCGACCACACGTGCGCACCACACTCGCGGAGATGGACGACACCCAACGACAGCTATACAACGGACAGCTATACAACGCGCTCGAACTCCAGACACTCGCTCCCAGCCAGCATTAGGTCACACACCACCCCCCACCCCCAAACCCCCACCCCACCAAGAAAAACAGACAATCAACGACCCCCGACACGGAAAGTCCCGCTAGAGGTTTTCAGCGGGCCGGGCGACCCTCGGCGGGGCTGGGCGGCCCTCGGCGAACGATCGATGGACAACCGCCGCCGCGCGGCGTAGCATCGTTGTTGACAAGTCTCCCCAACCAACAAGGAGGCACGATGCAGATCGAGATCAAGGGCCGTCACAACACCCCGGTCCCCGACGATTTGCGCAGTCATGCCGAGCGCCGCCTACGCAAGGTCTCGCGGCAGGTCTCCCGGCTTGCGCGCCTGGAGATAGAGCTGTCACGAGAGCGCAACCCTCGCGTCGCCGACAGCGAGGTCGTCGAGGCCACGCTCTACCTCAAGGGCATCACCCTGCGGGCGCGCGACGCCTCGCCGCTGATGCTGCACTCGCTGAACCTCGTCGTCGACGAGCTTGCCCGGCAGGTCAAGCGCCATCGCGACCGGCGCCGGCGCCGGCGCGAGACACGCGCTGCGCTTGCTCGCCGTGCGCTCGCTGCGCGCGAACTGAGGGCCGCCGCCGAAAGCGGCCTGCCGGCATCCCCGTAGCGGCGCCGCCGGCCTCCGGGTGGCCATCGCGCCCCTGAACGCGGCACGTCCCCAGGCGCTACCCTGGGGACGTGTCCATCCTAGAGCGTGCCCTCAACCTCGGTGAGGGCAAAAAGTTCAAGGAATACGAGAAGCGCGTCGCGCTGATCGGTGCCTTCGAGCCCGAGCTTGAACACGACAGCGACGCCGAGCTGCGCGCGCGGATGGACGAGCTGCGCGTCCGTGCACGCGATGGCGACTCGCTCGACACGCTCCTGCCCGAGTGCTTCGCGCTCGTCCGCGAGACGGGCAAGCGCACGATGGGCATGCGCCACTTCGACGTGCAGATGATCGGCGGCATGGCGCTTCACGAGGGCTGCATCGCCGAGATGAAGACCGGCGAGGGCAAGACCCTCACCGCGACCCTCGCCGTCGTGCTCAACTCGCTCGCCGTGCACGAGGGGGCCTCCGCTACACACGCCGTCGACGGCGCCACGGCCAACGGCGTGAGCGAGCTGGCGGCGGGTGACGGCGCCGGCGCCAATGGCGCGTCTGTCAACGGCTCGGCGCATGCCACCGAACGCAAGGGCGTGCACGTCGTCACCGTCAACGACTACCTCGCCCGTCGCGACGCCGAATGGATGAAACCGATCTACGACGCGCTCGGCGTCTCCGTCGGGATCCTGCAGAACATGCAGTCCTACGAGGACAAGCACCGTGCCTACGCCTGCAACGTCGTCTACGCCACCAACTCCGAGCTTGGCTTCGACTACCTGCGCGACAACATGGCCAAGGACCTCGCCGAAAAGGTCCAGCGCGGTCACTACTTCGCCGTCGTGGACGAGGTCGACAACATCCTGATCGACGAGGCACGCACACCGCTGATCATCTCCGGTGCCCCCGAACAGGCAGCCGACCTCTACGTCAAGTTCGCCGGCCTCGCGCCGCGCATGACGCCCGGCAAAACGCCCGAAGGGATGGATCCGCGCTCCAAGAAGGAGTTCCTCGCCGACTTCGACTACGAGTTCGACGAGAAGCACAAGACCGTCTCGGTCACCGAGCAGGGCGTCGCCAAGGCCGAGCGCTTCCTCGGCATCGACCACCTCTACCGCGCCGAGAACGGCCATCTCGTCAACCACCTGATCCAGGCGCTGCGCGCCGAGTCCCTCTACAAGCGCGACGTCGACTACGCCGTCATCGACGAAGAGGTCAAGATCGTCGACGAGTTCACCGGGCGGATCCTCGAGGGTCGGCGCTGGTCGGAAGGCCTGCACCAGGCCGTCGAGGCCAAGGAGGGCGTGCGCATCCAGGAGGAGAACCAGACGCTCGCCACGATCACCTACCAGAACTTCTTCCGCCTCTACGACAAGCTGTCCGGCATGACCGGCACGGCGCTGACCGAGGCGCCGGAGTTCATGAAGATCTACAAACTGCCCGTCGTGCAGATCCCCACCAACGTCCCGATGGTCCGCGCCGACCGCAACGATCAGGTCTACAAGACCAAGGAGGGCAAGTGGAACGCGCTCGTGCGCGAGATCGCCGCGCGCCACGAGAACGGCCAGCCCGTGCTCGTCGGCACGATCTCCGTCGAAGTCTCCGAGCTGCTCGGCGAACGGCTCAAGCGGATCGGGATCAAGCACACCGTGCTCAACGCCAAGCCCGAGCACGCCGCGCGCGAGGCCGAGACCGTCGCTGAGGCCGGCCAGCCCGGCGCGGTCACGATCGCCACCAACATGGCCGGCCGCGGCGTCGACATCAAGCTTGGCGGCAACGCCGAGCACCTCACGCGCCTGGAACTCGCCAAGGAGGGGATCGAGGCTGGGAGCGAAGAGTACGAGCAGCGTTTCGCCGAGCTGCTACCCGGCGTCGAAGAACGCGTCGCCGCCAGTCGCGAGCAGGTGATGGCTGCCGGCGGCCTGTACATCTGCGGCACCGAGCGCCACGAGTCGCGTCGCATCGACAATCAGTTGCGCGGGCGCTCCGGACGTCAGGGCGACCCCGGCGAGTCGCGCTTCTTCCTCTCCGCCGAAGATGACCTCGTACGCCTGTTCGCCGGCGACCGCATCTACCGCATCCTCGACAAACTCGGCGGCGTCGACGACGATGGCAACGAGGAACCGATCGAGGCCGGCATGCTCTCCAAGCAGATCGAGAAAGCCCAAAAGAAGGTCGAGGAACAGAACTTCCTGATCCGCAAGCGCGTGCTCGAATACGACGACGTCATGAACGAGCAGCGCCGCGTGATCTACGCCTACCGCGACCAGGTGCTCGAAGGTCAATCGATGGGCGCCCAGGCGCGCGAGGAAATCGGGCGCGTCATCGGGCGCACGATCGACGATTACACCGAGGGCGACTACCTGGAGGACTGGGACCTCGGCGGCCTGCAGACCGCGCTCGCCCAGTTCATACCCGTCGAGCTGGACGCGCGCGACACCGGCCCCGACGGCGTCGACCACAGCCTGCTCAACGAGCGCGTGCTAAGCGCCGCGCTCGAACGCTACGACGCGCGCGAACAGGAACTGGGCGAGGAGCTGATGGGGCAGCTCGAGCGCTACCTCCTGCTGCAAATCATCGACGAACGCTGGCGCGAGCACCTCTACGACATGGACTACCTGCGCGAAGGCATCGGCCTGCGCGGCATCGCCCAGATGGACCCGCTCGTCGCCTACAAGAACGAGGCCTACGACCTCTTCGGCGACCTCATCAACAGCATCTGGGCCGACTACGCCCGCATGATCTTCAACGTCCAAGTCGTCGTCGAGGGCCCCGGTGGCGGTGCGCCGCCGCCACCCGCATTCGCCGCCGCCGGCAACGCCACGCGTCCCGGGCGCGTCTCCTACTCCGGCGGCAGCGCGCCGATGGGCGCCGGTGCGATGGCAGCCGCCGCCGCCGCGGCCGCTGCCGGTTCGCCCGGCGGGGTGCCGGAGACGTATGCCAACGGCGGCGACGCCGAGGCGCCCGTCGCCGTGCAGCAGCGCGTCGTCGACGCCGAGCACCAGGTGGGGCGCAACGACCCCTGCTGGTGCGGCTCGGGGAAGAAGTTCAAGAAGTGCCACGGAGCCTGAGGCCTGAGGGCGCACTCGACGCTGCACATCGCTGCGTCCCACCGATCGGCGATCGACGGGATCGCCGATCGGCCAGCACGTGTGCTTGAGAGGTACCCCAGCTCAAGCACACTTTCGCTTCCTGCGTCCTGGCGCTGCTTGGTCGAGAGTGCCCCTCAGGAGGCCGAGTCCAGGAAGCGATGTATCGACCTGCGCCGCGGAGCGATCGTGGCGATGTGTCAGATATGTGTTGCCATGCTGCTCGAGAGCATGATTCGCTAGTGGAGGACCCGGCAACGTTTGCCGGTCCGACTCGGCCGCAAACGCCTTGGTGCCAGCATCCTCGGCGCCGTCAACCAGGCGAACGTTGCCTGACACCCCACTAGCTGCGCTGATAGCGTTAGGCTCATGCCCGCCAACGCTCCCACGGAGTCGACGTCGCAGCGGCTGTCTGCGATCCGCGACCAGCTCAAGCTGCTCGCGGACTATCTTTGACCCCGTTACGCTGGGCGAGCGCACGCAGGCGCTCGAGGGGGAGATGCAGGCGGCCGGGTTCTGGGATGACTCCGAGTGTGCCGCACAGGTCTCGGCCGAGCACGCGCGCGTCAGCCGGCGCCTGGAGACTTTCCAAACGCTGGCGCGCGACGTCGACGATCTCGACGGCCTCGTCGAGATGGCCGCCGAGGACGAGTCGCTCGCGCAGGAAATCGACGAGCAGTTCGCGAGCGTCGAGGCGCGCCTGGCGGCGCTCGAGGAGCAGCGCCTGTTCTCAGGCCCCTACGACGCCGGCGACGCGCTCGTCAACGTCAACGCCGGCGCCGGCGGCACCGACGCGCAGGACTGGGCCGAGATGGTGCTGCGCATGGAGCTGCGCTGGGCCGAAGCGCGCGGCTTCAAGGTCGAGCTGCTCGAGGCCAGCGCCGGCGAGGAAGCCGGCGTAAAGTCCGCCACCTTCCGCGCCACCGGCGAGAACGCCTACGGCCTGTTCGGCGCCGAGCGCGGCGTACACCGCCTCGTACGGCTCTCCCCGTTCGACTCCGCCCACCGCCGTCACACCAGCTTCGCCGGCGTCGAGGTCGCCCCCGTCGTGCAGGACACAGGCGAGATCGAGATCAACGAGGACGACCTCCAAGTCGACACCTACCGCGCCTCCGGCGCCGGCGGGCAGCACGTCAACAAGACCGACTCCGCCGTACGCATCACCCACAGGCCGACCGGCATCGTCGTGCAATGCCAGAACGAGCGCTCCCAATCCTCCAACCGCGCGACCGCCATGGCGATGCTGCGCGCCAAGCTGCTCGAGCGCGCCGAGCGCGAACGTCAGGAAGAGATCGCGCGCGAGAAGGGCGAAGCGCAGGACGTCAACTTCGGCTCCCAAATCCGCTCCTATGTCCTGCACCCCTACACGCTCGTCAAGGACCACCGTACGGGCCACGAGATGGGTGACGTCCAGCGCGTGCTCGACGGCGACCTCGACGGGTTCGTGCGCGCGTATCTCCTGAAGGCCGCCGCCAATTGATCCCCCGGGCCGAGCTGCTGGCGCTCGTGGAACGCGCCCTCGCCGAAGACGTCGGCGCCGGCGACGTCACCACCGACGCGACCGTCGCCGCCGACGCGCGCGCACGCGCGACGATCACCCAGAAGGCGCCCGGCGCCATCTACGGCCTCGACGTTGCCGAGTGCGTCTTCGCTGCGCTCGACCCGCACGCGAGCTGCACGCGGCTCGTGGGCGAGGGCATCTGGCGTGAGGACGGCGGGGGAGTGCTCGTCATCGAAGGCTCAACCCGCGCGCTGCTCACCGGCGAGCGCACCGCCCTGAACTTCCTCGGCCGTCTCTCCGGCGTCGCTACGATCGCCGTCCGTGCTGCCCGCCTCGTGCGCGGCACCGGCGCGCGCGTGCTCGACACGCGCAAGACGACCCCCGGGCTGCGCGCCTTGGAGAAGGCCGCGATCGCCGCTGCCGGCGCCGGGTCGGGGGAAGGCCTTGTCACCAACCACCGCGCCGGCCTCCACGACGCGATCCTCATCAAGGAGAACCACATCGCCGCCGCCGGCGGCATCGCCCATGCCGTTGCGCGTGCGCGCGCCGCCGCCCCCGAGCTGGTCGACACGCTCGAGATCGAGGTCCGCGACCCCGCCGAGATCGACGCCGCGCTCGCCGCGGGCGCGCCCCGGCTGCTGCTCGACAACATGGACGACGCTGCGCTGCGCGCCGCCGTCGCGCGCGTCGCCGGGCGCGCGCAGCTCGAGGACAGCGGCGGCGTCACCCTGCAAACGCTCCAGGCGCGTGCTCAGACCGGGGTAGAATTCATCTCGATGGGCGCCCTCACGCACTCGGCGCCCGCCCTGGACCTCTCGATGCTCCTGGAGGCGCTGCCATGACGATTCCTCTTCCGCTCGCGCCATCCCAAACGCCTGCCCATCCGGTCGGTAAGGACCTGCCCGGCCAGCTGCCCACCGCGCCGGGCGTCCCGGCGCCGGCGGCGACCGCACCGTTGAGCCTTGCCGAGATCGCCGATTTGCAGCAGGAGGTCCGCGCGCTTGCCAAGCAGCGACACGCGGTGATCCTCGCCCACAACTACCAAGTGCCCGAGGTCCAGGATGTCGCCCACTACGTCGGCGACTCGCTCGGCCTCTCGCGCCAGGCAGCGGCCGCCGAGGGCGAGACGATCGTCTTCTGCGGCGTGCACTTCATGGCCGAGACCGCCTCGATCCTCTGCCCCGATAAGACCGTGCTGATCCCCGACCTCGACGCCGGCTGCTCGCTCGCCGCCTCGATCGACGCCGAGCAGCTGCGGGCCTGGCGGGCGCAGTACCCGAAGGGTGTCGTCGTCATGTACGTCAACACGACCGCCGCCGTCAAGGCGCTCACCGACTACTGCTGCACCTCCGCCAACGCCGAGCAGGTCGTCCGGCACATCTACGACACGCACGGCCCCGACACCGAGATCCTGTTCGGGCCCGACATGTGGCTCGGGGCATACGTCGAGCGGCAGACCGGCAAACGCATGCACGTCTGGGACGGCGAGTGCCACGTGCACGCCGGCATCCGCCCCGCCGACATCGACGCCACCCGTGCCGCGCACCCCGGCGCCGACTTCCTCGTGCACCCCGAGTGCGGCTGCTCCACCAGCGTCATGGAGTACGTCGCCGCGGGCGACATCTCCTCGCAGGGCGTCCACATGCTCTCCACGGGCGGCATGCTCGCGTACGCCGAGCGCGCCGAGCAGGCCGCCGGCGGGGCCGCCGAGGGCAGCGACCCCCATCAGGTCGCCGAAGTCGGGCTGCCGTCCGGCGCAGGTATGGCTGGGGGGGAGGCCGAGGCCGGCGCGGCGACGGTTGGGGGAACTGCCGCGGGCCAACGCCGCGAGGTCATCGTCGCGACCGAGGTCGGCATGCTCCATCCCCTGCGCGCCGCCGCCCCAGGTGTCGACTTCATCCCCGCCAACGCCGCCGCCAGCTGCGTCTACATGAAGATGATCACCCTCCCCAAGCTCCGCGACGCCCTACGCGACATGAAGCATGAGGTGCGCGTGCCCGCCGACATCGCCGCCGCTGCGCGCGTGCCGATCGACCGCATGGTCGCGATCGGGTAGTGGTGTTAGCTAATCCGCTCAAGTTGGATCATTATGTTTAGCGGAAGTGCTATGATAGGGGCATGTTTAGCGGCAACAATCGCGTCGCCGGCGATCTGATTGCGCAGATCCGGCGTACCTCGGGCTTGAGCCAAGCCGAGATCGCGCGCCGCTCCGGGCTGCAGTCATCGGTATTGAGCGCCTACGAGCACGGTCGCCGCCAACCATCCGTCGCGGCGCTCGCCCGCATCGCTGCCGCAGCCGGCATGCAACTGGACCTCGCGGCTTTGCCGGGCGCGGCTGCGGAGGAGCACGCGGGTCGAATCCTGGCCCAGGTGCTCGAGCTGGCCGAGGCCCTTCCGTACCGGCCGCGAGACGAGCTGACCTATCCGCCCCTGATCCAGCTCCGGGCATGAGACGTCCTGTGTCAGCCCCCGAGTGTCGTAGCGGATGTCGGCTTGCCGTCAAGCGCTTCGCGCTCGGCCCTTTGGGCCGCCCTTCGGGTGACTGCTGCGCCGGTCATCCGCTGGGTGGCGATCATGTCGGGTCGGGGGCCCGACTGGCTGGGAATTGTGACCGTGATGTGTTGCTGCAGGCCGTGGTGGCGAGCGGGGTCGTAGGGAACTCTGTCTTGCCAGCAGCGCCACAGGACACGGCACCAGGCGCGTCCGAGGGTACGGATCGCTCGGGGGTGGTCGTGGCCACGAGCGCGGCTGGCGGCGTAGCGGTCTTGCGCCCAGGGGTGCCAGTGGCGGGTCGCGTCGGCGAGGGTGCTGGTGGCCTGCCTGAGGCGCTTGTCGCAGCCCCGGCGGAAGGTAGCGACCTTGCGCTTGCCGGACTCGACTGCGACGGGGCTCATGCCGGCGTCGGCGGCGAGCGCCTCGGCGTTGGGGTAGCGCTGGCGGCAGTCACCGATCTCGGCCAGCAGCGCAGCCGCGCAGAGGACCGACTTGGGGTCGCGGAACAGCGAGAGGAATACGTGGCCGTCGGGGTGAGCGCGTACGCGGTGAGCGATCTCGCTGGTCAGCTCGCTGATCTTCGCGACGATGGGGCGCAGCGCGGCTACGAGCGCGAGCACGATCGCTCTGCGTGCCTCGATCTCGCTCTCACCGGCGCGTCCTTGGGGAGCGTCCCGGAGCTTGGCGAGCATCTCGGCGGGCTTCTTACGCCCACAGTAGGAGTGACGTGCGAGGAAGGCGCCGAGGCGCTTCTCGCCGAGGCCCTTGGCATCGAGAGGGCTGGGGTAGCGCTCCAGGAACGCGAGACCGATCGGGCTGTCGATCGCGTCGAAGATCAGCGTGGCGCCGGGCCAGAAGCGCTCCAGCTCAGCACGCAGCTGGTTGGCGAGCTCGACGCGGGTCTGCACGAGATCTTCGCGTGCGCGACTGAGCGCCCGCAGCGCCTTCGTCTCGTCGCTATCAGCGACCAGGACACGGAAGCGGTGGCTGTCGGTCCTGGCCAGCTCGCACAGCACAAACGCGTCGAAGCGGTCGGGCTTCCCGCCGCTGGTACGAAACCGCGGCCGGGCGGCGTGCACCTGGTTGGGATGGATCGCCATCACTCTCAGGCCGGCATCGAGCATCCGCTCGATCAGCAGACCATCGGGGCGCTCAATCGCGACCAGCTGCACCTCCAAGCGCACCAACGCCCGACACAGGGCCGTGATGCCCGCCTCGTCGTGCGTGAACGTCCCGCTGAACAACTCATCACCGGCCTCGCCCTGCACGAGCACATCGTGCTTCTCCGAGGCCCAATCCACTCCTGCGTATCTACCCACTTCTCATCCTCCTCGCTCGAGGTTCGCTCTTCACGGAGCCCCGACCAAGAGGTACCGTTGCGGGTGCTCATTGACGGGCCCTCACAGGGGCTACGTCCTGTTGCCGCTTGCGGCACCTCGCCCCGCCGGGAGGAGCTGGTCTCATACGGGCCCTCAAACGGGCAAGCGACTCCGGCTCTCCCCCGGCGGCAGCCGAGGCAACCAAAGGATGCCCAATGAGCGACCTCAGTGAGCTGCTGTTCGCTGTTCACGACGCCTTAGAGCAGGCGCATATCCCGCACGCGCTCGGCGGGGCCATCGCCCTGGCCTACTGTACGCTCGACCCGCGCGGCACGAGAGACCTCGACTTCAACGTGTTCGTGGGACCCGAGCGCGCCCGCGAAGTGTTAGCGGCGCTCCCGAAGGGGATCGAGGTCAGCGGGGAGCGACTGGAACGACTCGAACGTGACGGTCAGGTCAGGCTCAGATCGGGGATCACGCCAGTCGACCTGTTCCTCAGCGTCCTGCCCTTCCACGACCATGTTGCCGGCCACGTTCGGCAGGTGTCTTTCGAAGGACGCACGATTCCGGTTCTCTGCTGCACCGCCCTGGTCGTCTTCAAGGCGATGTTCGATCGAACGCAGGATTGGGCCGACATCGAGGCGATGGTCGAGGCCCAGTCGTTCGACCTCGACGAGGCGCGTAACTGGATCCGGGAGATGCTCGGTGACGATCGGCGTATCGACCAGCTCTCCGCCGCGCAGGCCCGACGTCGCTCTCAGGGCGAGCCTCCACCCCTACGTCCGCCGGGCGAGCGGTTCGTATAGGCAGCCGCAACCTCTACTCAGGCCAAAAACGATGCTCCTACCCCTGCCGTGACCGGCTCGTGGACGGCCCTTCGGAGGTCCCGCGAACTCGTCTCCCACAAATGCGCTTCAGAACTCCTCCGCCGCGTGCGGACCCACGCACGCCACCGCCAGCTCCTCGGTGATCCCCGCCGCCACCTCGCGCACCTGCTCGTATGTCACCGCGTCGAGCGCCGCGATCGCCGCATCCGGGTCGATCTGCTCGCCGAACACAACCGACTGCGCCGACGCGTAGCGGGCGACTGCGTTCGTGTTCTCGAACGCCAGCACCAGCCGGCCCGCCGCGTATGCCCGTGCCCGCTGCACCTCCTCCTGCGTCGGGCCCTCCGTGCGCAGCTCATCGACGATCTCCCGCATCCGCGTGTACGCCTCAATGCACTTCGCCGAGTCAAGACCCGAGCCGAGCTGCAGGATCGGCACGTCCGCGAACGCGTGGTCGAGCGCATACACCGAATAGCACAACCCCCGTTTCTCGCGAATCTCGTCGAACAGCCTCGACCCCATCGAGCCGCCCAGCAGCGTCGCGTAAATCGTCAGCGCCGCCCGCTGCGCCCGGTCGCTGACCTCGACCGCCGGCCTGTAGATCATCCGCAAATGCGACTGGTTGGTCTCCCGTTCCTCCACGACTCGCTCCGGCGCGAACTCCGGCGCCGGCACGTACGGCTCCGGCTCCGCCATCTGTGGGAACCGCTCAAAAAACCCGTGCAGCTCACCTTCGTCGGGTAGATGCTCGAGGTTGCCCACCAGGAACGCCCCGCCCCTTGCGCCGGCCCAGCGCCGCTCGCGAAACGCGACGATCGCCTCCCTTGTGAAGCTCCGCAGGTTCTCCTCCGGACCGAGCACCGTCCGCCCCAACGGGTGCTCCCCGAACGCCGCCCTGTCGATCAGGTACTCCGCCACCGTCGACGGCTGGTCGTACGCCCTGTTGATCTCCTGGATCACGACCCCCCGCTCCCTGTCCAGCTCCTGTTCGTCGATCCTTGGGCGCCCCACGAAATCGGTCAACAGGTCGATCGCCGTCCCCGCCGACTCTGCGCGCACAGTGATGTGGAAGGCGACCACATCGTGGCTCGTATACGCGTTCAGCACGCCCCCCAGCCGCTCCGCCGTCTCGTTCACATCGGTGTACGTCGCGTACTTCTCGCCGCCCTTAAACACCAGATGCTCGAGGAAATGCGCCATCCCGTTCTCGTCCGCCCGCTCCGTCCTCGCTCCCGCGTCGAACGCGACCAGCACCGTCAGCGCCCTGGTCCCCGGCAGCCCGATCCTGTGCACCGGCAGCCCATTGGTCCCCACCACGCTTGTCGTCACCTTTGCCATGCGCTGCCAACCTTATCCGCTGGCACCGCCCTTCCCGGGCTCCGTCCGCGGCCGAGCGTCGCCCCGCGCCGCGGCTATCCCTAGGCTGAGGGTCTTGACTGCGCTGCTTCGACAGGTTCTCACCGCCGCCCTGCTCGCGCTCGTGCTCATCGCGCTGCTGGTCGCCGGCGTCTGGCTCGGCGGGCACCCCGAAGACCTCCCCGGCTTCGCCCGCCGCACGCTCGTCGCCGACAACGACACCCGCGTCGTCAACGAAGCGCTCGGGCGCATGACTCACGACTACTACCGCCCCCTCTCCGAATCCTCGCTCGCGAGCGCCGCCATCTCCGGCGCCGTCGGCAGCCTCGACGATCGCTTCTCGCACTACCTCGACCCAGCCGAATACCACAGCTTCGTCGAGCCCGCCAGCTTCACCGGCATCGGCGTCGAGGTTGCGCCCAGCCCGCTCGGCCTGCAGGTAGCGCACGTCTTCAACGCCTCGCCCGCCGCCCGCGCCGGCCTGCAGCCCGAAGACATCATCCTCGCCGTGAACGGCCGCCGCCTCGCCGGCCTCTCCGAGAACGCCGCCGCCGCGCTCGTCAAAGGACCGCCCGGCACCAACGTCACGCTGCGCCTGCGCCAGCACCGCGCCGGGCGCAACGTCGTACACACGCTGACCCTCACCCGCGCCGTCATCTCCGAGCCCGTCGTCGCCTCGCTCACTCGCACCGTGCACGGCGTGCCGCTCGGCGTCGTCGCCCTAGCGATGTTCAGCGCCGGCGCCCACACCGAAGTGCGCGAAGCCGTCGAAGCGGAGCTACACACCGACCATGCGCGCGGCATCCTGCTCGACCTGCGCGGCAACGGCGGCGGGCTCGTCGAAGAAGCTCGCCTGATCGCGAGCATCTTCCTGCCCGGTGGCGCGGTGGTCGTCACCACCCGCGGGCGCACCCAGCCGACGCTCACCCTCCGTGCCGCCGGCAACCCAATCCCCGCCTCGGTGCCCGTCGTGGTGCTCGTCGACCACAACACCGCCTCCTCCGCCGAGATCCTCACCGGCGCCCTGCAAGACCACCACCGTGCGACCGTCGTCGGCACGCACACCTTTGGCAAGGGCGTCTTCCAAGAGGAGCAGCCGCTTACCAACGGCGGCGCCCTCGACATCACCGTCGGCGAGTACTTCACCCCCAACGGCACCAACCTCGGCGGCGGCGGCGTCCGCCAGGGAGCCGGCATCACGCCCGAAGTGGCTCTCTCCTCCGGCGTCGACAGCCCCTCCGCGCTTGCCACCGCGCTTCGCGTCCTCGCCGCGAAAGTCCCCGCATGAGCCGAGCCCCACGGCGTGCCCAAGGCCGCGGCGTCGGTTCGGGCCAGCGCGCCGGCGGCGGTGCGCGGGGTGGGCCGCGCGAGGGCGGGGCCCAGCCGGGCCGCGAGGGCCAGCGCGCCGGTGGGCGAGGCGGCCGTGGCGCACGCAATGGCAGCACGCGCGACGCCCGCGTCGTCTGGCCGCCCGCGCAGCGGTTCACCGCACGCGACGCGATCGAGCAGCTGATGCGCGACCGCGGCCTGGCCCGCGGCTTCGAGGGCGCCGTCGAGCGGGCTGCGCGCAAGGCCCGTGCGGCCGCCGGGTTGCCGGTTGGGGGCGGCGGCGAGCAGCAGGCGGAGGGTGGTGCCGAGCTGCACGCCGGGGGCGTGGGGCTGCAGGCGGGGGTGGGCGTGGGGCCCGCGCGACGTGACCTGCGCGAGCTGGCGACCTTCACGATCGACCCCGCCGCCGCCCGTGACTTCGACGATGCGCTCTCCGCCGAATGGAACGACAGGCGTCGTGCCGTGCGCGTCTGGGTGCACATCGCCGACGTCGCCGCCCACGTTCGCGAGGGGTCGCCGATCGACATCGAGGCCCGTCTGCGCAGCACCAGCGTGTACGTGCCCGGCGGTGTCGAGCCGATGCTGCCGGCCGCGCTTTCCAACGACGCCTGCTCGCTCGTACCCGGACGCGACCGCCTCGCCGTGACGGTCGAGCTGGAGATCGCGCTCGACCCGTCCGCGGCCGGCAGGCGCGCCTCCGCGCGCTTCTACCGCTCGCTGATCCGCTCCGATGCGCGTCTGGACTACGACCGTGTTGATCGCATCTTCGCGGGCGCCGAGCGTGCCGCGGAACCCTGGGCCGCCTCGCTGGACGCCGCCCGTGCTGCAGCTCGTGTGCTGCGCGAGCAGCGCGAGGCGCGGGCCAGCGCGCTCGCGCTCGACTCCGAGGAGCCCGAGTTCGAGATCGACGAGCACGGCGAAGTGCGCGCGATCGTCGCCCGCGTGGCGACTGAGTCCCATCACCTCATCGAGCACCTGATGATCGCCGCCAACGAGGCCGTCGCCGAGCATCTCGCCGCCCAGCGCACGCCGTGCCTCTACCGCGTTCACGAGCGCCCCGAGGTCGCTGGCGTCCTGCGGCTGGTTGACCAGCTCGCCTCGCTCGGCGTCCCGACCCCGCCCGTGCCGGCGCAGCTCTCTCGCAGCCAGGCCGCGGCGCTCGTCGGGGAGTGCTCGCACGCCGTCGAGCGCCACGTCCGCCACACGCTCGCCCGCGCCCATGCCGGCGATCGCACCCTCTCGCCCACCGGCGGTCGCCGTGCGCTAACCACGCTGGTGCTGCGCGCCCTGCAGCCCGCGCACTACACGCCCGCCAACCTCGGCCACGCCGGGCTCGCCTCCACCTGCTACTGCCACTTCACCTCGCCGATCCGCCGCTACCCCGACCTCGTCTGCCACCGCGCCCTGCTCAGCAGCATCGGCCACGCCGAGCGCCCGCCCCGTGTCGAGGAGCTGGTCGAGCTGGGCGAATGGTGCTCCGAGCGCGAGCGCTTCGCGATGGAAATCGAGCGCGACGCCGACGATGTCGCCCGCTGCTTCGCGCTCGAGCGCCATCTCTACGACCACGCCGCCGCCGACGACGACGATGCCCGTTCGTTTGCCGGCGAGGTCGTCGGCCTGATCTCCGCCGGCGCGTTCATCGCGTTTGGCGGCTCACCGGCGGGCGGCGGTGGTGGTGGCGACGGCGAGCGCAGCGGCGCTGAGCGCAGCGTGAGCGACATCGGCCCCGGAGGCGATGACGGCAGCGGGTTTCGGTACGAGGGGTTCCTGCCCGTACGGCGGCTCGCCGCTGCGCTTGCCGGCGACGACGCTCGCCGGCTTCAAGACCGAGACGGCGGTGGGGGAGGGGACATGCGCGATGCTCGCGCACGCCGCGGAGTCGCACAGGACGGGCGCTCCGCTCGCGCGCGCCGCGGAGTCTCACAAGACGGGCGCTCCGCAACCGGCCGTGAGTGGTGGGAACTGAACGAGCACGGCACGATCCTGCACGGCGAGCGCTCCGGCGCCACCCTGCGACTCGGCGATCCGATCGCTGTGCGTGTCGACCGCGTCGACGCTCCCCGCGGACGCGTCGACCTGGCGCCTGTCGACGCCAACGACGATGCGCGTTCCGGGCGGCGCTCGTCGCCCGGGGCGGGCCGTCGTTCGTCGGGCGCGCGCAAGTCGGCACGGCCTGGTCGTTGAGCGGGGCGCTGCGGGGCGCTGGTGGATGTGGTGGTGCCGGGGGTGTTGGATGTTTGTTTTGAAACGTGAATCGCGCCCGCGTACGTGCGCGCGCGCGATTCGCTCCATTTTCGAAGCACTACTCGGCGCGCTTTGCGCCGTTGGCAGATGGGCGGGGGCGCGAGTCGGTGGGATTGGTTGTCTCCCCGGGGAAGTCGCGATTCGTGGTCCGGGTGTGCTGGTCGGCGGGCTTGGTCGCTGAGCGGGTTGTTGGCGTGTCGGGCCCCGGTGGGCCCGGTTGGGCGCCTCGGGCGAGCGTTCCAGCGCATAGACCGACTACGCTCGAACGATGGCCAAAAGCAAGTCAGCCAAGCGCAAGCTCGGTGCCGGGGACGTCGCAAGCAACCGCTACGCCTCCTACCGCTACGAGCTGCTCGAGCGCATCGAGTGCGGCGTCGCGCTGCTTGGCACCGAGGTCAAGGCCTTGCGGACCTCCGGCGCCCAGCTCAAGGACGCCTATGTCGAGGTTCGCTCCGGCCAGCTCTGGCTGCACGGCGTTCACATCCCCCCCTACGCGCCCGCCGCCCGCGAGAACCACGAACCCGAGCGCGACCGCCGGCTGCTCGCGCACCGCGCCGAGATCGAGCGCCTCGCCGGGCGGGTCAGCGAGCGCGGGCTCACGCTCGTGCCCACCCGCATCTACTTCAAGCACGGCCGCGCCAAGGTCGAGATCGCCCTGGCGCGCGGCCGCGACCTCTACGACAAGCGCCACGCGATCCGCGACCGCGAGGTCAAGCGCGACATGGAACGCGCACTGAGCGCACGGCGGTGAGGAGCCGAGCGGGCAGCGGCGGGCCCAGCACGAGAGCGCCTTAGTAGTGCTTTGGTAGGTTGTTATTCTTGTTGTGGGGGCAGGTGTAGGGGTAGTTTGTCGAGGTTGATGGTTTGTTGGCAGGTGGTGCAGCGGCCGGTCCAGCACTTGAAGATTGGCTGGAGCAGGAGGACTGCCTGTGGGAGGGTCAGGCCGGCCGCTGGGCTTTTGGGTTGAGGCGCTCCAGGGTGAGGAAGCCGTGTGCTGCGGTGACGAGGGCGGTGTGGTGGTACCAGCCGAGCCAGGATCGGCCCTCGTAGTGGTCTAGGCCGAGTTGCCCCTTGAGTTGTTTGTAGTCCAGCTCGATCTTCCAGCGCATCCGTGCCAGACGCGCCAGTTGCTCTGGGGGCGTGTCGGCTGGGAGGTTTGAGATCCAGTAGTCGGTGGGGTGCTCGTGGTTTGCTGGCCACTCGCAGATCAGCCATTCTTCACGGGGCTCTTGCTCGGCCCCGTTTTCCCAGCGCTTCAGCGCACGGACGCGCAGAAACGCAAACTTCGATGTAACGGGTTTCCCGTCCCGTCCGTCTCTGAAGGTGACACTCTGCAGGTTCTCCGGCGCTAGCCGCGCGATGAGCTTTTGGACGGGCTCAGGCTTGCGGTCAGGACGCAGCCGTGTCCTTGCGCGGCCTGTCTGCCCCGCACGCTCTGGCAGGGAGAAGGTCGTCTCGGGCGCGAACACGCTCGCCTTCTTGTCGATCGAGAACACGTACTGAAAACCAGCATCGTCGAGCTCTTGGCGTAGCTGGGTGTTCTCGCCGTATGCCTCATCACCCAGGACGGGCGCCCTTTGGATATCCCACTCGCCGGCGCGTTCGATCAGCTCCTTGCCGAGCTGGGGCTTGGTCTTGAACTCGACCTCGGCCGGGATCTTCGCCTTGCGGCGACGCTCGGGGTCATCGCACCACTCCTCGGGCAGATACAACGCCCACCCCAACGGAACCGTGCCATTTGCGCCCACGGCATGCACCGACACACCAATCTGGCAGTTACCGATCTTCCCCAACGTCCCCGAATACTGACGCTTGACACCCGGCGAGTGCTTCCCGTCCTTCGGGAAGCCAGTGTCATCGAGCACCCACGCCTGCACAGCGATTCTCGGCGCGACACGCTCCGCCACCGCCCGCACCACCAGCGCCGGATCCCACGTACTCACCGCAAGAAAATTCTGCAAGCTCTCATAGTCAGCCTCACCGCCCATCCTGGCGACCATCGGCTCAAGCGACTTACGAGCACCATCCTCGATCAGCCCACGCAAATACACACCGCCATTAGCCAACTGCACCGGCCGGTTCACAGCCTCACAGAGCACCTCGATCCCGAACGCCTCCAACCGCTCGGCCACCGCCAAGGGATCGTCCACCCCTACCAACGAATCCGCCACCAACACAGCCACCATCATGACCTCCCCGCATCGAACAATCAACGCCAGAAGACTTCGCCACCACCCCACAAACCCCTACAAAAAACCTACCAAAGCACTATTAGAGGGCCTAACAAAAGGCGGGGTTCTGGGTTTGGGTGTCGAAGCCCGGGCTATGGCTAAACCTTTGCTGAGTGGCGGGTTGTGGGCTCGGATCGAGCCGCTTTGCCGGTCTGGGCGCCGCAGGTCACCGGGCGTCCCAGGGTTCCCGACCGGGCTGCGTTGACGGGCATCATCTTCGTGTTGAAGACGGGGATCCCGTGGGAGCATCTGCCCCAGGAGATGGACTGTGGGTCCGGGATGACGTGCTGGCGGCGCTTGCAGGAATGGAACGAAGCGGGCGTCTGGGAGCGCGCCTGCACCACGTGCTCTTGGACGAGTTGCAAGACGCCGGACAGCTTGACTGGACCCGCGCGGTTATCGACAGCTCGCACGTGCGGGCCAAAGGGGGGGCCGGTCACACCGGCCCATCCCCAGTCGACCGCTCGCGTCCTGGCAGCAAGCACCACTTGATCGTTGACGGGAGCGGCATCCCGCTCGCGGTCATCCTGACCGCCGCCAACCGCAACGACATCACCCAGCTGCTGGCGCTCATCGACCGGGTGCCTCCCGTCGGAGGGCACGGCAAGTTCCGGCCCCGCTGGGTCTACGCCGACAGGGCCTATGACTCGGCCAAGCACCTCAAAGAGCTGCGCGCCCGGGGGATCACTCCCAAGATCCCCAAACGCAAGGCTCCCCACGGCTCTGGCCTCGGCCGCCACTGGCCTGACCCCCTGAGTTCGGTCCGGCCCTTGTGAGAGTTTCTTGCGTCCATGATGATGGGCGAGGAAGGAACTTCACGATGAAGCGACGCAGCAGGCATACGCCGGAGCAGATCATCCGCAAGCTGCGGGAGGCTGAGCGGCTGCTCGGTGAGGGCGAGACGATCCCGGAGGTCGCCAAGGCCCTCGAGGTCTCCGAGCAGACTTTTCATCGCTGGCGCAACCAGTACGGCGGGATGAAGGCCGATGACGTCAAGCGCTTGAAGGAACTCGAGCGCGAGAACGGTCGTTTGAAGGCGATCGTGGCTGACCAGGCGCTTGAGAACCGGGCGCTCAAGGAGATCGCGTCGGGAAATTGGTAGGCCCAGTCCGTAGGCGTCGGGCGGTCGCGATGCTGCGTGACCGTCTCGGTGTCAGCGAGCGCTGGGCGTGCCGGGTTGTGGGGCAGCATCGCTCCACGCAGCGCCACGAGCCCAAGCGGGCCGCGGATGACGCAGTGCTGCGCGCCGAGCTGCGCAAGTTCTCGGGAGAGCGGCCGCGGTGGGGGTACCGGCGCGCGCACCATCATCTGCGGGAAGAGGGCTGGGAGATCAACCGCAAGCGGGTGCAGCGCGTCTGGCGCGAGGAGGGCTTGCGGGTTCCTGTGCGCAAGCGCAAGCGCCGGCGGCTCGGAGACTCGACCGTCCCGGCCGAGCGACTGCGCGCCGAGCGGCCCAACCACGTGTGGGCGTTCGACTTCCAGTTCGACCAGACCGCCGACGGGCGGGCGATCAAGCTGCTGAACATCGTCGATGAGTTCACGCGCGAGTCGCTGGTGATGCTCGTGCAGCGCTCGATCGCCGCTGATACGGTCGTCGCGACGCTGGAGCGGCTGTGCGCCCAGCGCGGCGCCCCAGAGCTCTTGCGGTGCGACAACGGCCCGGAGATGACCGCGCACGCGCTCCGCGACTGGTGTCAACTATCGAAGACCGCGACCGTGTTCATCGAGCCGGGCTCACCGTGGCAGAACCCGTTCGTGGAGAGCTTCCACTCCCGCGTCCGTGACGAGCTGCTCGACGTCGAGGAGTTCTGCAGCCTCGCCGAGGCGCGAGTGGTGATCGGCGACTGGCGCGAGGACTACCACCTGCGCCGCCCGCACTCCGCGCTCGGAATGCTCACCCGGCCACCTTCGCCGCCCAATGCACTCCCAGCTCCACCGACCGCAAGGCGGCATGACCCCCAGTGAGCGACGCGCCGGTCGGATCGTGCTCCGCTACGGCCTACGGCCTCCGCTCCGCCCGACCCGACCGCACCCCCAGCTACACTACCTTCACTTCTATCCACCAACCCTCACACGCGGTGGACCGAAAAGCGGGGGCCGGTCACTCGATCCGGTTCTCCGTGCAACCACCGACGTACACATTGCCGGTGCTCGATCGGTACATATCACTGCGCGTCAATCGCAAACAAGTGCAGATCGCATATGTGTGGTTTTTGCTTTGAGATCGTCCACGTGTGGGAGACGGAACTCGACGCGCGACGGCGCGGGACGTCCCTGTCCCGCGTACGCGGCTCGCCTATAGGACCGACTCGCACGCTACCACAATCCTGCGCCAGGACTACCGCCTGGCAAGCTGAGTACTCCTGCGGTGGTTCCCACACCCGGGTCCAGGACCAGGTGGGATCACCCTGCGCGACACTTACGTAGTTACGGTATATCACGGGCTGTGACAACCCGAAGAGAGTCAGGGGGCTCGCCGCACTCGCGGATGCGGTCGGCGTCGATGCTTATGTCGTCGCGGCGAGCGAGGACCGCGCGTACGACCCGCACTACGACCTGCTGTTATCCGTCGCGGACGCGCTCGACCTGCCGATCGAGACACTTGCACGCGACGCGAAGGCGACGACAGAGTGGCGATCTCGGCGCCGTTCGACTTGAACACCCAGATCCGGGACGAAGCGGTCAGTGATGGCGTAACATCCCCGAGAATGCATGATGAGTCCCGCCAAGCGTCCAACTCTCGCAAACTCGGCGACAATGGCACCGTGAACGCTGGGAAGCTACGCGTAGTCGATGATGTTTCGCCGACCGATTGGATTGCTCCGCGACTGAGCGGACGTTTCGGTGCCGTGGGCCTGACGGTGCCGCGAGGCTATGCGGCTTATGCGCGCATCTGCCATCCCACCACGAACGAGGCGGGCGAGCCGGCGCGCTGGTCAGACGTGGCTAACGCGACGGGACGGCGGCCACACGCGTTGATGCAGTGGCACGCGATCGTGGGATCGCCCGACTACCTGAACATGAAGGGCTCCTTGTGGGAAGGCGAGAACCCTCGTCGAGGCTCGCTCGCCCACTCCACGCTCCACGCTCTGTGCGACCGGCTCGCCGAGGGTCACGACGCCGACGACTGCTACTTCTGCCTGTGGGAAGGCCACGGCGAACTGGAGACCTACGGGTGGCTGGAGACAACCCTCGCTCCACATTCCAAGGTCGCAGCGCGAAACCGACATACCTTCACGTCCGATGAGATCACCCGGTCACGACTGCACCTCCCCGACCGGGATTATGTCGTCCTCGCCGGGCCGCTACGCAGCGCCTTGCGAATTGGGAGCTTCGCTGCCGAACTCTTCTGGCCCCAATCGCCCAACCTTTTCTGGCCAGCCGACCGGACATGGTGCGTAGCCAGCGAGATCGACTTCGACTCCACGCTCGTCGGCGGCCCTCTCCGACTGATAGACGCGATCCTCCGCACACCAGAGCTGGATGCGTGGCCCATCACAGCTGATGACTCGCTCGCGTGCAACGCCGACGAGATCAACCAAGTCCAGCCAAGCATACCCGCTCGGCAACAGCCCAAGTAGCGGCTTCTCCCTCGGATGACGCGCCTAGCCGTGGCTGGTCCCTTTGCGTCGTGCCAGGGCGTGCCGTCAGTCCGTTACTTTCCAAGCGTCGGAAAGCCCAGCATGTGCTCCAGATGCCTGCGGATGATGACGAGACCGCCGAAAGCCGATGCCAACTTGCGCTTCAACACACGGACCTTGGCCAGCAGGGATCGATCATAACGCTCGGCTTCGCGCTCGAGACGAGACGGCACCCTGCGCCTCATCGCCGGTGTCGAACCATTTCTGATCACTAGCCGTCCCGGCGGTCTGTATTCGCGGACGAACGCCTCGGTCGCCGGCGATAGAGTCCGATAGTCGCTCGCTACCCATACCTTCATGTCGCGACATGGATTGAGGACGGGCTGCTCGAGACTCTGTTCGAGTGCTTTCGCGTAGCCGTTCACATGACGCTGAAGCGCGGGTGTGTTCCACCGGAGCATTCGTAGCTTCTCTGCCAGTGCCAGTGAAGCCCGGCGATCAGGTGCGAGCAATGCCTCGCGAAGCGCCGCGTATACCTCCTCGCGGAGATAGGCAGTTTGCCGAAACTCTTGAGCCGGCCGTAACTGTGTCGGACGTACGATACGAACTTCGCTTCCCGCAATCACGCCGGGGCATTCACTGCCGATGCGCAGGGCCAGCGTCCGGTACTCACTCCTAGCCGCGCCGGCGTTCGAAAATACCACACCATCGTATTCATAGACCGCCCTTAGATACGCCCGTACCGCTTCACGGTTCGAATGTGTAGCCGCATTTACTGGAACGGCCAGACCGGCAAGGACGGCAACCAGTAGAGTAGCGTACGGACCTATGCGCGCTCCGTGGGAGGGCCTAAACGACATTCACCGCCTCCACAATCTTGCGCTCCCGCAACTCCGTTGCGCCGGTGGGCGCATTCCCCAGGTAGTCGCTAACATTTGACATAGCGTCTTTTGCCCCACTTTAACTTGCGGTCAATGTTTATTTCACCTTCACCTTGAAATTCCGCCCAACCCTGATACCAGCCAGTCTTACACGTTGCGTGCGCATTAGCGCTAAGAGAGTTCTTTCCGTATTCTGTCTTTTCGCCCTGGCTGACGCTCCGACCTTCATAAAAGAGGGCGACTCGGATATAAAGCCCTACCATGCTTGATGTACATTCTAGAGTCGCCACTATATTGACTTCGTTACGACCCACGAGTTCAGCATGCGTTGATTTATGCGGGTCCTGGATGTCTGAAGTGCAGGTGATCGTACCTACAGATGCGCTGTGGGCACTCCCTGGCGCTGACGATTATGAGTTCTTCTTCTCCGCCCATATCCGCCTTCTTCTTCCCCTTCTCCCGCTTCTGGAGATGGCACTGTTCCCTGTGGTTTGCTCGCTTCTTCCCGTTCACGGTTTTCTTGTTCGCGTTTGGCGATGAGGGCGCCGATGAGTTGTGCGCCGGCTTGGTCGGCTGGGTTGTTGGGGTTGCTGACGTAGGCTTGGTTGTGGTTTGTGGGTGTCGCGGGTGCGAGGTCTTCGGGTAGTTGTAGCATCGCGCCGGTCTGTGGTACGTAGGTGATGCCGTCTTGGACGATGCGGCCTGTGCTGTTTTCGCTAGTGATCCCGCTGGCGCCGTCGTACGCGAACTTGGGCGGTTCGCCTTTGCCGTTCGGTGCGCCGAACTCGGTGCTGTTATACGTTTTGAGGAGTTTGGTAGCAGTTTCGCTGTCTTCCACCGTCGCGACGATGTTGCCCTGTAGGTCGCGCAGCTGGAGGGTGACGTCTTCTTTAGCCGTTCCGGTTTGGAGGGCAACGAGTCCGCCTTCGATGCCGGGTATGCGTCGTTCCCATTTCCCGCCGGTTTCGCTGACCCAAGCAATGCCGCTACCCGGCCCATCATAGTGATCGGTAACCGCCGAAGATGTTTTCCCGGTGTTGATGGTTTCGAGTGTTCGGTCTTCGGGGTCGAGTTTGGTTTCGCTGGTCTCTTCGTTCTGGGTTTGCTTGTAGACCTGGCTGTCGAGGTAGTATTCGCTGGTGATCGCTTGACCGTCCGCGTCGGCGGCGGGGAGTTTTGTTGTGTCGCCGAATGTTTCGTAGGTGATGCCTTCGTCGGTCATTTGGTCAGCGGAGTCATAGGTGTGCGCTTCAATGGTGGGGTTTTCGGTGGTGCATTTTCCTTCGCTGCCGGGTTTGCTGGTCGCCAGGCGGGTGCGGTCGCTGTCTTCATTGTAGGTGTACGCGCGGGTGGTGCAGCCTTCCCCGACGGGTGTTTCCTGGACCTGTGTGAGACGGCCGGCGCTGTCGTAGGTGTAGCTCTCGCTGGCGAGCGTGCTGTCCTGTACGAGTGTTTCGCCGTGGATCGAGGGTGTGAGGGTGTCTTTGAGCCAGGTGCAATTTTCGGTGCAGTGCGTGACCTTCTTGTATTCCAGCGCGGTAGCCGCACCAACGGGGCTGTAGGTGTAGTAGGCCGTCATACCATTTGGGTAGGTCACGCTGGTCATTCTGCCCTGTGGGTCATAGCCGGCGGTGAACGTCCCGGCGCCGGCGTCGGTGAGTTCGGTTAGCTCGCCGGTTTCTTCGCTGTAGGTATAGGCTTGTTCGCCTTTGCCTTCGTCAGAACCATCTTTGACTTTCGTGACCTGGCCGTCTTCGTTATACGTATAGGTCGCGGTGTCACCGGAGGCGTCGGTGTAGCTTTCCAGCAGACCGCGCTTGTTGTATTTGCGTTTGACCGTCTTGGTTGTTTCACCGACGGTCGTGCTCTGTTCTTCGAGCACGCCGGTGCTTGTCCTGTATTTGTCGGTGATCTTCGGCAACGCCTTGTCGTTACTCGAAGCCTCTTCAGTCGCCAACGCCTGCCCACCCGTGTTGTATTCGGTCTTCGTGGTCCTTTCGGTGGCACCGAATGTTTCGGTGACTTGTTCGGCTTGGTCCCACGTGTTGTAGCTGATGGTCTTGGTTGGTAGTTCGGGCATCCCGTCGCCTGGTTGTGCGGCTGGGAGTGTTTGGCATGGTAGGCCGACCCATTCGGGGTGGTTGCGGCAGGCGCTTGTTTCGGCTTCTTCTTTGGCGGTGTAGTAGATGGTCTTGGTGTCGTGTACGGCTTGGTCGTCGGGTATCCAGACCTCGATCCTGTTGTTTTCGGCGTCGGCGATATAGATCTGGCCGGCTGCGTTGATCGCGAGGCTCTCGGGGTTATGCAGCTGGCCTTCGCCTGAGCCGTAGGACCCGAAGGCGGCCTCGAAGGAGCCGGTGGAGGAGAACTCTTGGATGCGGTCGTTGCCGTTGTCCACGACGTAGAGGTTACCTGCTGCGTCAGCGGTGATCGCTTCGGGTCCTTTGAACTGGCCGCTACCTGAGCCTGCGCTGCCGAATTGGGCGACGTAGCTGCCGGTGTCTGTTAGCTCCTCGATGCGGTTGTTGCCGTGGTCGGCGACATAGAGGTCGCTGCCGATGAACGCGAGGTCGACGGGTTCGTCGAACTGGTCTTCTCCGGAGCCTTTGCTGCCGTAGGAGGCGATGAAGGTGCCCGTGGAGGAGTACTCCTCGATACGGTTGTGTTCGCTGTCGGCGACCCAGACGTTGCCCGAGCTGTCGATCCTGATGCCTGAGGGGCAGCCCAGCTCGCCTGGTTCTGACCCCGGGGACCCGATCGAGCGGACATACGTCCCGCTTGAGGAAAGCTCCTCGATGCGGTTGTTGTGGCAGTCCCCGATATAGAGGTTGCCGGTGCCCAATAAGCCCATACCATTTGTCACTATCTAACGCAGAGCGCAAGATCCCCGAAGTGTAGTTTTTGCCTTGAGATCGTCCACGTGTCGACAACCAGCCACGACGCGCACCGGCGCGGGACTTCCTTGTCCCGCGTACCAAGGATCAACTGGCTGAACGAGCCACCCAAAATACGGCTGGCCATCGTCGCCGCTGGGCAGCACGATACCGCGCAGTTCAACCAATCGCTCAGTCACGGTCTCAAAGTCGAATCAGAGCTTCGAAGTGGCTTAAGTACTGTCCTCCGTACCGCCTCACTATTCTCAGTCGACAAGCGTGCTGCCGAACACAGTGCGGCACACTGGACTGCGCGCCATCGCATCTTGGCGTTCTTGAGTCATGGGCAAGTGTTCGATCTGGTAACCGACTAGCAGGAGCGCCTCCAAAGACGTGCGCAAGCGCGCCTGCTTCGCACGAGATGTGGCTGACCATGCCCAAGGCCCACGACGTAGTTCGGAGCGCCACGCGAGGTCGCTTTGCTCAATCTCGTCGAACGTTGCGATCACTGCCGCCGCAAGTTGCCGCCCATGATCCATCCTAGGTATACCAGTCGCGTCCATCGAGACGACGACACGCCGAGAATCAGTGATCACGGCGCTCAGGCGATTGACCATCGTCTCCTCATGCTTGTGGGACGTGGCATCAACTCCGTATCTACCCAACACTCTTCCAAGCTTCTGCTCGTCATGCTCAAACGGCCCTATGGCTTCACATAGCCGACTCACATACTCGCCAAAATTCACCACTGGCCGATAAGTGCTGCTACAGGCAGATAGCGGGCAGAGGATGACGGCCAACATAACGGTTCCGGTGCGACGGAAGCGCCGTACAGATCGCACTAGCCACAGACAGTCATCCACGGTCATCGTGATCAGTTTCATTCGATCCGCTAGACACCGATCTCTTGACGAGAAATAGGTCGGAGAGCAACAACTGCGTCGCCCTCATTCGACCCGCCCCACCAGATAAGGATTCTGTCCTCATCGATCAACACCCTCGGTTTGGCAGCAGTCGTAGGCCAAGGTCTGTTATGCCGGGAAACGAAGCTCTGCACTTGTCGGCTCGCCGCGTCGAGAAAGATCTGCAGTTTGCGCTCGACGGGCAAGCGCGAACGCCATACAGCAATCGGCGTTAGCCACACGGTATCGCCGTGCCGCTCACCAACACCACGGATCCGGATTGCGCGCCGGTTGTCCACCGCTACTTCGAATCGATTCCGAGGTAGAACCTCAGCCAGCCGCTCGCACAGAACATTTACCAATATTTCAACCTGATGTTCACCTGACTTGTCGTCACTCATTCTACCGCCGGGGCGCACTGTGAGCGGGGGAAGGTCCAGTGGACAGAGTGATTTCTCTTGTATTTTCTTCCCCAGCAGGTTTCAACACCAAATGCGACGAACCAGTACACCCCTTTTTCAGGAATCCAGTCGTCTACCCATACCCTACAGCGCGCTTCGACTCCGCTCGTTGATCTAATGGCAGAACCGCATATTTCCAGACCATGCGCAACCCCTTGCAGATATTCTTTACCGATTTCGGCAAGCCGTTCGGCAAAGAACAGAGCCAGACCCTGTATTGTCCCCGACGCGGCAAGGACTTCCAGGGCTGCGGGCCCATATCGCAGTGCATTCGCGACTATCTTAGCCTGCCCTACTGTCAGCAGCACACTGTATTCTGGGTCTCCTATTGCCTCTTCTTCTTCTAAGGGCACTTCTCCAGCAGGCTTGTTTGCTTCTTCGCGTTCGCGGTTTTCTTGTTCGCGCTTGGCGATTTGTGCTCCGATGAATTGTGCGCCGGCTTGGTCGGCGGGGTTGTTGGGGTTGCTAGTGTAGGCGGTGTTGTGGTTTGTGGGTGTTGCGGGTGCGAGGTCTTCGGGTGGCTGGAGCATAGCGCCAGTTTGCGGTACGTAGGTGACGCCGTCTTGGACGATACGCCCGGTCGAACCTTCGCTGGTGAGGCCGCTGGCGCCCTGGTAGGCGAACTTTGGTGGTTCGCCTTTGCTGTTCGGTGCTCCGAACTCGGTGCTGTTATAGCTGGCGGCTAGTTTGGTGGCGGTTTCGCTGTCTTCGACGGTCGCGACGATGTTGCCCTGCAGGTCGTGCAGCTCAAGCGTCACGTCTTCTTTTGCCGTGCCCGTCTGCACTGCGGCGAGTGCGCCTTCGATGCCGGGGATGCGTCGTTCCCATTTGCCTGGTTCGCTGGTCCACGCGATGCTGTTTCCCGGGCCGTCATAATGGTCGGTCACGGTCGAAGACGTTTTCCCCGTATTGACCGTTTCCAGAACGCGGTCTTCAGGGTCGAGCTTATATTCGCTGGTCTCTTCATGCTGGATCTGCTTATAGACCTGGCTGTCGAGGTAGTATTCGCTGGTGATCGCCTGGCCGTCCGCGTCGGCGGCGGGAAGTTTTGTTGTGTCGCCGAATGTTTCGTAGGTGATGCCTTCGTCGGTCATTTGGTCAGCGGAGTCGTAGGTGTGCGCTTCAATGGTGGGGTTTTCGGTGGTGCATTTTCCTTCGCTGCCGGGTTTGCTGGTCGCCAGGCGGGTGCGGTCGCTGTCTTCATTGTAGGTGTACGCGCGGGTGGTGCAGCCTTCCCCGACGGGTGTTTCCTGGACCTGTGTGAGACGGCCGGCGCTGTCGTAGGTGTAGCTCTCGCTGGCGAGCGTGCTGTCCTGTACGAGTGTTTCGCCGTGGATCGAGGGTGTGAGGGTGTCTTTGAGCCAGGTGCAATTTTCGGTGCAGTGCGTGACCTTCTTGTATTCCAGCGCGGTAGCCGCACCAACGGGGCTGTAGGTGTAGTAGGCCGTCATACCATTTGGGTAGGTCACGCTGGTCATTCTGCCCTGTGGGTCATAGCCGGCGGTGAACGTCCCGGCGCCGGCGTCGGTGAGTTCGGTTAGCTCGCCGGTTTCTTCGCTGTAGGTATAGGCTTGTTCGCCTTTGCCTTCGTCAGAGCCATCTTTGACTTTCGTGACCTGGCCGTCTTCGTTATACGTATAGGTCGCGGTGTCACCGGAGGCGTCGGTGTAGCTTTCCAGCAGACCGCGCTTGTTGTATTTGCGTTTGACCGTCTTGGTTGTTTCACCGACGGTCGTGCTCTGTTCTTCGAGCACGCCGGTGCTTGTCCTGTATTTGTCGGTGATCTTCGGCAACGCCTTGTCGTTACTCGAAGCCTCTTCAGTCGCCAACGCCTGCCCACCCGTGTTGTATTCGGTCTTCGTGGTCCTTTCGGTGGCACCGAATGTTTCGGTGACTTGTTCGGCTTGGTCCCACGTGTTGTAGCTGATGGTCTTGGTTGGTAGTTCGGGCATCCCGTCGCCTGGTTGTGCGGCTGGGAGTGTTTGGCATGGTAGGCCGACCCATTCGGGGTGGTTGCGGCAGGCGCTTGTTTCGGCTTCTTCTTTGGCGGTGTAGTAGATGGTCTTGGTGTCGTGTACGGCTTGGTCGTCGGGTATCCAGACCTCGATCCTGTTGTTTTCGGCGTCGGCGATATAGATCTGGCCGGCTGCGTTGATCGCGAGGCTCTCGGGGTTATGCAGCTGGCCTTCGCCTGAGCCGTAGGACCCGAAGGCGGCCTCGAAGGAGCCGGTGGAGGAGAACTCTTGGATGCGGTCGTTGCCGTTGTCCACGACGTAGAGGTTACCTGCTGCGTCAGCGGTGATCGCTTCGGGTCCTTTGAACTGGCCGCTACCTGAGCCTGCGCTCCCGAACTGGCCGACGTAGCTGCCGGTGTCCGTTAGCTCCTCGATGCGGTTGTTGCCGTGGTCGGCGACATAGAGGTCGCTGCCGATGAACGCGAGGTCGACGGGTTCGTCGAACTGGTCTTCTCCGGAGCCTTTGCTGCCATAGGCAGCCAGGAAGCTCCCGGTCGAGGAGAACTCCTCGATCCGGTTGTGTTCGCTGTCGGCGACCCAGACGTTGCCCGAGCTGTCGATCCTGATGCCTGAGGGGCAGCCATCGACGTAGACGTTGCCAGTGCTCAATCGGTACATATCACCGCGCATCAATCGCGAACAAGCGCAGATCGCATATGTGTGGTTTTTGCTTTGAGATCGTCCGCGTGTGTGAGACGGGACTCGACGCTCGACGGCGCGGGACATCCCTGTCCCGCGTACACGGGTTGCCCTTGGGCGCGGCGTGAAATGCTCAGACACCCACGCCCACCCGGTGACGGCTGGCGTTTGGCGCCCGATCGACCGATGGCATCGCCTCACTGAGCGGCGTGAACCGCATGACATATCGCGTAGCGGAAGGTGTGGACGACCGCCGCGCGGCCGCCCCGGCTCAGCCTCCAAGAGCCCCAGGACGATCAAAACTGATAACCATCATCGGTCCTAACCCCGGCAAGCAATTCGTACATAACCACCATATCTTTAGCTATTTCAACCAGCCTCGCCTCATCTAGCGCCTCGATGGACTCGACGACGGCCTGTTTTTCTTCTGCCTCGTCGTGAGCGTCATCAACATCGCTACTGTCTTCGTCCCCGCCTTCGACTAGCGCCGCCCCGATACGCAACCTCATGTGCTCTTCAGCACGCGTATGCATTTTAACCACAAATACCGCGCCAAAGTGCGGCTCGGCTGCGATCATCCGTGATCGGATCGACCCCGTGCCGGAGACGAGCGCATCGATCGCCTTCCTCATCTCATCAAGTGCCGGGTGACGCTCGTTCATTGATGCATTAGAGGCAACTCACCGCGGTATTGCGTTCCGCCCTAATACTACGCCAAATGATCCAAACAATGATGTAGTTCGACCAACTGTTCTTCAAACGGACCATTTTTACTAGCAGGCTTACGCAGTAGTTCGGGACTGATACATTTCATAAGCATTCCACGCGTCAAATGACTAGTAACCCCACAGCCCTTTACAGTGGCAACCCACATCGCAGATCTAATATCTACAGATCTTGTATCAAGGATTGGACCCCCGACGAAATTTGGATATGGCAGCATAAATCCATTTCTAGCCAAGCAACTCCTGAGTTCGAGAACCATCCCCTTGACGATTGGATTAGTGATTGGTTCAGGCGCAACTTTCAGATAACCGTAGCCACACTTATTAAGAGCCTCTCTGAACCGCTGTCGTGAAATACCCACAGGCACCCTCATGCCACGCATAACTCTCAGAGCCGGAATGGCAAGTTCTGCCTCCGTCGGCTTAGGCAAATCGCCAGGTCGCGGGATACCATGTCGCTCAAGACAGTTATTCAGATTCCCAATAAACGCCGGACCTCCCGTAATAGGGTTATTACGGTTATCCTCACCGCAGGCCTCCAGCGAGAACGCTACGGCAAAAATAGCGAACCCAACACCGATCCACCTACTATCGCATCTATGACCAAGCCACGCCAATGACGCGCGCATTGAAGACGATCGGTATCTTTTTCTCAGTTCACGTTGCATAGCACCAGCTGGTACCTTTTGGGCAGTACTTGACTTCTACGTCCTTCGCAAAATTCGGGATTTCGACAACTGCTCCGACAAACCCAATCCCAGGAATCTCCACTCCATAGCTTTTCTTCGACGTCGGCACCTCTACCCAGCAATGAGGATTATCGGGCTTCCTCTCATCAAATAACGCATCACTGGAACATTCGGCCAGCCCCCCAGCGAGAGTTAATCCCCATTTTTCTACTTCGCCTTGACTAAAACCAAATACAGTCTTCTCCACCAGTTCTTCGATTTTAGCTACAAAGTCCACTCCGATAGCCGCCTTAATAATCTCACCGAGATGCGTCGCGGTCAAATAGCCCTCCCCGGCAAAGATTGCCGATGCTATCTCTTCAGCTTGTACCGCCGGAATCATCCAAATCCAGTATGGATCTTCTTCGCTTACCGAGCACTCTGCCCATACACCGGCTCTACAAGCCGCTTCTCTTGCTTCCCGTTCTTCTGTGGCACCGATGCCTGGGGCTTCCGCCGCCTCTCGCGCTGCACCTTGCATAACCCACGGTTCGAGTTGATCCGTATATTTGGCTCCGCCTCCGCTGCCGGCCGGGGCGCCGGGCGGTTCGACCCCTCCGCTTTGCAACGTCATGCCCGTCTGGGGAACATACGATGTCGCGCCATATGTAATCACGCCCGAAGAGAGCGAGCTGGCTACATCTGTGGCTCCTAGCCAAGCGTAGCGCGGCGGCGCTTTTTCTTTGTTCGGCACGCCAAATTCGGTGCTAATGTAGGTTGATAGCAGTTCCGTTTCGCCCGTTTTGTCGTTGATCGTCGCTACGACGTCGCCCTCGAGGTCGTCTAGCTGCAAAACCGGTGTCCCGCCGTTCGTCTGGATCGCGGCGAGCGACCCGTCGATACCAGGGATATTGCGGGTCCAAGACGTCTCTTCCTTACAGGATTCGGAGCTGCTTGAGTTTTCGCATGTCCATGCCACGGCTTCTCCTGGTGCATCATACTGTGTAAGCACTTTTTTGGTGCCTGTAACAGCTTCGCGGACGCGGCCAGCTGGGTCGAGCAGGTATTCGTTCTTTGTGCCATTTTGTTCTTGCGTGGCCACCGCGCCGTCAACATAGAAGGCAGTTTTTAGTTCGTGTTTTTCAGCATCCACGGCGGGAAGTTTAGTCACGTTTCCGAAATTATCGTATTCAATGCCCGAGTCAGCGAGCTTGCCAGCTTCGTCGTAACTGTGAGCTTCGACAGTCCCTCCTTCGAGCTCGCATTCGCCTTTGCTGCCAGGTTTGCGCGTCGTCAGGCTAATGCGGTCAGAGGCTTCATCGTACGCGTAGGCGCGTGTTGTGCAGCTTTCTCCCGTGGGTTCTTCTTGCGTTTCGATCAGTCGCCCGGCCTGGTCGTAGCTGTAGGTCTCACTTGCGAGCGTACTGGTACGACTCATCATTTCGCCGCGGATCGAGGGGGTTCGGTTTTCGCTATACCAGACGCCGGCTTTTTCTTCCGAGCAGTTGCTCGTCTTGAGATATGCGATATGCGTCGCTTCGCCGACCGCGTTGTATTCTGTGTTGGCACACATGCCGTTGGGGTAGACCTCGCTGATCATCTGTCCTTCGACATTGTAGTTAGCCGTGAAGGTACCTGCAGCCGAGTCCACAAGCTTGTTCATCTCCTTGGTTGTTTCGTCGTAGCTGTACTTCTGGCTGCTTTTGCCTTCGTCGCTGCTGTCGCTCATTTCTTCAAGCAAGTAGTCGTCTTCCGGGCCAGCGTACTTGTATTTGGCAACATTGAGTATCCCCTCAGAGTACGTCACCATTTGCCCGAGCGTGTTGTATTCCTCCCCTATGTCTTGGGGTTTTCCATTGACTTCTATCTGTTCATTTTGAATTAAGCCATTTTTGCTGCTGTATGCGTCGGTCACCTTAGGGAGACCGACGTCGCTCGTCCCGGTGGCAGACACTTCACTGGCCGTCAGCCGGCCCGCTTCGTTATAGGTAGTCTTCTTTGTGCGGGTGCTTGTTTCTTCATGTTTTTCGGTGTTGAAGTGGACGAATTTTTCTTCGATCGTTTCCGGCTCGTTCCACATGTTATACGTATCCGTCGTTACCGGCAGGCGGGGTAGGTCGTCGAGTTCAGGCTGCTTAGTTGGAAGCGACTCGCAGATCAGCCCAGCCCATTCCGGATGCTTGCCACAGTTGCTGTAGCCTTCTTTGTTTTCTTCAGCGCCGTAGTAGATAATCTTTGCGTCGTGCGCGTTAGAGCCGCCAGCGAACTTCTCAGCTCGGTTATTAACGTAGTCACTTACCCAAACCTCTCCCTGTGCGTTAAACGCTACCGCCTTCGGTTCATCGAGCTGCCCAGCTTCGCTACCTTTCCAGCCAACCTGCGTGATGAACGAGCCAGATATAGATAGCTCCTGCACACGGTTGTTGTTCGTATCCGCGACCCAGAGATGCCCTGAGCTGTCGAAAGCCAGACCAGTTGGGCCACTGAACTGGTCGCTACCTTTACCTGATTCGCCGAAATGTCCCAACAGTTTCCCTTCAGGTGAAAACTCCTCAATTCTGTTGTTGGCGCTGTCCGCCACCCACACATTCCCTTTGGCGTCGATCGCGATCCCCTTTGGTTCTTTGAACTCGCCAAGTTCGCTACCTACACTGCCAAATGCCGCGATGAATTTTCCTTCCGGTGAGAACTCCTCGACGCGATTGTTGGCGCTGTCAGCAACCCACACGTCGCCGCTGGAGTCGAGCGCAAGCGCCTTTGGTTCTTTTAGCTCTCCCGGTTCGCTGCCTTCTTTGCCGAAGACCAGCAGCGATTTGCCTTCCGGCGAGAACTCCTGCACCCGATCATTCCCTGCTTCAGTCACCCAGATATCACCTTTGGAATCGATCGCGATACCCTTCGGTCCTTTTAGCTGCCCTGTTTCTTTGCCCGCTTTGCCGAACGTCGATAGGTATTCGCCGCTCGGGCCGAACTCCTCGATCCGGCTGTTGCCTTCATCAGAGACCCAGATGTCGCCTTTGGAGTCAACCGCGACTCCAAACGGGTCTTTGAGCTTCCCCGGTTCACTCCCGGCTTCCCCAAACTTGGATGCGTACGTGAATGTACCTTCGGCACCTGCACCGCGCGTTTCGGTGATCTGACCGGTTGTTTCGTTGTACTCGGTCGTGGTCGTTGTCTTGATGCTGCCCGGGTTGGTCGTGACCGACGTCGGGGCACGCAGTTTCCAACCGAGGTTGTGCTGGCCAGAGTAGAATGTCTCGGTCGTGCGCACGTCAACGCGTTCGTGGTTCGTCGGCGAACTGAGTTCGGCGTAGTTCTCTGTCTTCGTGAGCAAGTCGTAGCGTTCGTGCGTTTCGCTTTCCGCGGGCGCGCCTTCGTTGTAGTAGTTTCTCGTGTAGCTGCGCGCCATTGCTTCTTTGGGTTTTTCGCCGGGCTGGTATTGTTCTTCGCCGGCGACGTACTTTACCATGTGCTCAGGACCGACGCTTTCGATCAGTTGGGTGCCGGGTTCCGCAATTTCTCGTTCTTTGGCGCCTTCCCCGTTGTATGTGTTCTGGGTATCGAGCAGTTTGGAGAGTTCGGCGGACTTGCAATTTGTTTCCGATTCGCAGCTTTCTTTGAGCGCGGTGTCACGGTTTTCCGGCGAAAGCCCGCGGGTCACGTCGTTGTATTCGTTATATTCAGTCGTTGAGATCGAGCCGTTTTCGGCGGTGCTGGGTTGGGCGACGTTGACGTCGCGACCAAGTTCATCGAGGTAGTAGACGGTAGCGCGTTTGTAGCTTGACGCCGGCCATCCCTGAGGCGAGTCCGGCGGTACGATCGCCGTCGCTTCGACAGGGTTGTCTTCCTGGCCCCAGCGCGCCGGTTCGGGCCTGCCGGTGGTTTTGTTGAGGCCCATTTCATGCGGGGCGCCAGAACCGGACAACGGCACGTTGTACTCGATCGTCCAACCGGGTTGCGGCTGGGGGTCGCTTTGTGTGGGCTCAGGCACGATCTTTTCGATCTTATCAGTATCGGTCTCCCAAATATTGCCATCATTTCCTACCGCTACAGCCGATTCGCTTCCAACTTCGTTGTAGTTCAACGGCGCCTCAGTAATGGAGCCGCTTGGCGTGATCTCGCCTACGCTGTAGTAAAGACCGAACCACATATTACCTTCAGGGCCCACCGTAAGCGAACCGCCCCAATCGCGACGAGGCGTAGTAAAGGCGGTCATTTTGCCTGAACGTCGTCATCTTCCAGGCGTCGCACGGTTCGTCACATGTTGTAGTAAACCAGAGGTCTCCTTCGGGTCCAGTAATGATCGTCCACGGTTCGGGATATTCGACTGGGACTTTATATTCACCGATGATAGTACCGGAGGTCGTCATCTTGTCGATGCTATGGCGGAGCGTAAACCAAATATTGCCGTCTGATCCCGCGGTAATTGCGTGCGGCCGGTTTTCCGCGGGAAGTGAGAATTGTGTAACTTCTCCAGATGTCGTCATCCGGCCGATCTTGTCGGTACCCTGCTCGGTAAACCACAGGTTTTTGTCAGGACCAATGGCTATACTTACCGGCTCGCTACCGCCCGGCAGCGAATATTCCGTGACCGTCCCCGACGTAGTTATCTTACCGATGCGGCTTGCTTCCTCCTCTGTGAACCACATATCCCCTTCTGGGCCTTCTACGATGTCTTCTGCGGTACCACCGATCGTGAATTCCGTGAAAGTCCCAAGTATATTATTTAGATTGCCAATTTTATCCTTGTTGTACTCGGTATACCAGTCGCCGTTCGGTCCCTTGGCGATGCTATGGGGGCTGCCGGAGCCTGTCGGCATTTTGTAGGGTTCCGTGCCCTTTTGCACTTCCCCGGGTGTAGCCGACGTCGTAACGGTAGCAAGGCCACCGCCGTTCAGTGCCCCAACTTTCACCGCGAGTTTGTAGCCCACATCCGCCAGCGTCGGGATATAGCTTGAATCCGTGGCGCCCGCAATCGGGGTACATTTGACTACCTTTTTTTCGAATTCTTCGACTTCTGAGCAGTCTTCCCACTGAAACGAGTACGCAATAGGATTCTTGGTCCAGGTCCCATGTACTACACTGATCGCGACGCCCTCATGCGGAGTGCCTTCAGCGATTTTTGGGGCTTCCGTATTAGTCGGCAGTTCGCCGTCCCACAGCCCGGCCGACGCTGGTGCCTGTGCCGCCTTGATCAGCCTGCCGGCGCTGGTGTCGTCCGGGATCGTCCCGTATGTGAACACCCACGACTCCAGCCCCGGCGGCGTGAGCGCCGTGACATGGCCTTCGGCATCATACCCGTACGTAGTCTCTAACGCCGGTTGGATGCGCGGATCCCACTCAGCCCGCAGACGGCCTTTTTTGTCGTATAGATACTCTGCAACCACTTTTGAGGTCATTTTTCCCGTTTCGGGGTCATAGCCTTCGTACAATATCTCGGAGAGTCGGCCGTCATAGCCGCCCCATTCGCTTTTGTTTTCGCCTTTCGCCGACGTTCCTTCCGAATAAAGGAACTTCAACGCGCGGCAGCCCGGCTGTAGTTTGCCCGGCGGGCATTCCACCCCGACCGGCACCGGCGCAAGCACTTCCGTCGGCTCCGTTATTTTTTTACCTTCCACTTCAACCGTCTGATACGTATAGATCACCGTATCGGTAGCCACCGCCCCTTCCTGCCTTGTGGGCACCCATGTTTTCCCACCGCCAGACGGCAATGCAAACTTTACCTTCGTATGATCCGCGGCATTCTTGAGATAATACGCAACCTTTTCTTTTTTTTCGTTTTCTTCGAGAGTCAGTTCCAAATTGGAATCGCCTGGTGGCGCTTCGAACTTTCCTGTCGGTTTTTTTTCGGAGTTCAAGATCGCAGCGAAGATTGTCTGGCTGCCATTCGCCGCCGTCAATACCACGCTGTAATCGACAAGTTCTAGCAGCGACTCGGAGTTGGCAGTCGCAATCGTCCATTGCGGCCCCAACGGGCCTTCGCTACCAGCCGTCAAGTCGCGTGAACTGTACGCACGCGAAACGGTCAGACCTGAGCCAAGTGAAACATCAGTCGAACTAAGAGCGAAATCGCCCGACTCTAGATCCACCGAGCCCGGGCCAAGCGCCACCGGCGTCGAGTGGCGAACAGCAATCTGCTCTTCGTGGCGAGCTTCGTTGCCAGCTTTATCTTTTGTCACAATCACAATCGAATGGTGCCCAGCGCCAAGTTCCCACCCGTTCAGCATGTATCTGGCGCTCGCCGTGCATTCTCCTTTGGGGACCGAACATTCGCCTTCGCGCTCGCCTTCTTCTTTGCCGCCTTTGCCTTTTTCGGTTTCGATTTTTTCCGTGTCTTTGATTTCATCGTTGTCCACATACACTTTGATCGATGCCACACCCGAACTTGGCGTCGCGCCTTCGCCGTCGGTAGCCACCGCAGTCAGGCTGTAGGCACGTTCGCTCAGTTCATTACCGTACGGAAGACCTTGCAACCCGATGTTATGCGGCGGAGACGTGTCAACTTTGACAGTCCGGATACTTTCCGATTCCGGCGACTCGCTGCCCGACATGGCCTCTTCGGCCCTGTAGCGGATCTTGTCTTCTCCGTTTGGCAGCTTTGGATTCAGCGTCCAGTATTCCTTGTGTTCAGTATAGCATTGGACCCCATAGCAGTCATTTTCATTTAGATAATTGTGTTCGCCGACAACTTCCCATTTTGCTGGCGCGCTTTCGTATTCGAGCTTTGTAGCCGAGACACCGATACCTGGGTCAGTAGCAATCGATTCGAACGCGCCTTCATGGTTGCTGAGCCAGATATTGGCACTCGTGTAAAACACATTCGGTCGTTTTTGTTTAATTTTTTCTTTTTTGCCTTCTTTTTCGACTTCGACTTCACCTTCCACTTCAGGCGATGTAGTGTTGAACTTCGTGCTCGAGTGCGTACCTTCAGGCTCGGCGAGATACACGATCGCTTCATGAATACTGTCCGAGAATTTATAATTACTTGGTTTTTTCTGTATCGACTGCTGAAAACGTGCGACATTGCCAGCAGCGCCGGCGGTAGGCGCACATTCGACTTTGACTTCTTTCTTTGCACACAACGGAGGCGCAGATTCCAAGCCGTATTCTGGGTTTTTCAGTTCAGTCGAAAGCTGCTCCTTATCTTCACTCGTTTTGTTGCCTTCTAGTTCAAGAAAACTTTCGATCTCGGCACCTTTGTTTTTGCCTTCCGTCTTAGCGTTAAGCTCGTAAATTTTTGAAACACCCTTAGTCTGATACGCCCAAGACGCGTATTCTGCTTCTTTGTATTCGGCAATGCCAGTCGTTTCCAGATAGCCCCTGCCGGGTCCTTCGTCTTTGCTAGGCCCTTCATCGGGTTCATGGCCGAACTTCGCTTCGCTGCTCGTCTGGAACTTCCAGTTCGAGCGCTCGCCGCCACTCGTCTCCACCAATTGACTGTCGCTTTCGAGCAAGAAGACTTCCGGGTCGACCGCAACGGGAAAATCCGCCGCACCGTCTTCGACACTCAAAATAATGACCTCGCCAGCAATGGACATCGCCAGGGGCACTGATGCGCCTTGCACGTCGGTCGCAGTCGGATCGGGAATCACGCCGATAGGCTTTCCTCCGCTCACGATCCGGATGGAGTTCGCCGCCGTGTCCCGCGCAAGCTTGGCGCCGGCAGGCAAGCCGACACGGAAGTAAAGCTGCCGCGGGCTTTCGGCGGAGCGCAGAATCGTGTTGACGTCGAAGCCCGATAGGGTCGGCTTGATCAGCGTGTCCGAGTCGGTTTGTGTGTTCGCATAGAGTACGCTCGCGCCGTCGGCCCGCCCTTCCGATCCACGCAGGCCCTCACCGCGTGCGTCGACCGGCGTCAGCGAGACGCCACTTGTCGGCGCACGCACACCAGCGGAAAGCTGCCTGGGGATCTCGACCTCGATATCGGACGCTGTGGGCGTATAGAAAGCCCCAGCCCGACCCAATGTGAGATCGAGGGGGACATCCCGCCCGCTCGCCATGTTGCGCGCGAGCGGCCCCGAGGATTCAAGCAGGACATGCTTGCCACCCGGCAACTCCAGCTGCGCAGCGCTCGTACTGAGAAAACGCCCTACATGCTCATCCGCCGGCAGCCGCGGCAGCCCACCGGCACGCTCGTCGACCATCCGCGAAAAGGCCCTGTGATCAAGCTCTGCGGCCGATGCCGTGTCCATATGCATGTATGCGCTGCGCGAACGCTGACGTGCAACAAACGCCTCGGGGTTGACGCGCTGCACCTCTTCGGCCGCAGCCATCGATTCTCCGCTGACCTCGCCCAACCACGGCCCACCGACGACCAGCGGACCGCCGAGCGACGCAGCGCTCGCGCGTGCCGAGACCCATCCCGCATACAGAGCCACAAGACAGAGCCCGACGCACACCATCAGCACCACACGGCGAAAAGTCAAAAGCATCGCCACACCCCCCGAGTCGATCACCATCAGCCGTCAGATACGGCTAACCCAATAGAGAGATCCAGCCAAGCCACACAAGATCGGACCACAAAAGCTCGGCGCTCACCGACCGTTGGGCCGTGAGATCGCCAAATGGCAGCGCCTCGGCGAGCCAAGCCACCGGCGCCAGGGACGCTCTCCGGAGGCTCGGCCCGCCTCGGCGCGGCCGCCCAGGAGAGCACCGCGGCGCGAGGGAGCCGCCGCGGACCTGAGCCGGTTCGCGCCGGCAGGAGCGTGGGCCGGTGACGCCCGGTCCTCGCGCAGGCGATGCCGCGCCTACGACCGAGCGCGCTGTACCCGGCCGGACCGTCCTTCCTCTCTCCTGCGGTCACGCACCAGATCCTGCCGCGAGGCGCGGTGGAGGTCAATACCTTTAAGTCGCGGTTGTTTGGAAGAGTCGATGTTTTGAAAAATCGGACACGCGACCGGGCGGCCGCTCTTTGGCTCGGTGTTTCCCTGATAACAGCGACGTTTTCGCAGCCGCAAGACACAGCTCGGCTCCCTTCCGCAAAGCTGAGCGAGGCTCCAGCCGCGACATTTAAGTCGCGATTTCGCCAGCCTGGCGGCGGTGTCTTTCAAAGCAGCGGACACGCGCTCGGCGCATCGTATATGGTTCGTTGATCGGGATACTTCGGTTTTGGGTGGGGTGCGCAATGTCGGGACATGGAGCAGGATCCTGAATGTCGGCGAGACATGCGCTGCTGGCGGCGTTGAGGGAGAAGCCCGGCTCGCCCACAAAGCTTCGCAAACGCGTGCGTAGCTCCCTTGGCCCCGCGTGGGCGCTGAACTCCGGACAAGTGTCTCAGGATATTGGCAAGCTCGAACGCGACAAGCAGGTCGAACGCATCTTCATCAGCGCTGGCGATGCGGACGAGCAGTACATTCTCAGGCTGACGCCTGCCGGGCTGCAGGAGTGCGAACGCTGGTCGGACGAGCCGACAAGCATGCGTGGGACACGGCGGTTGCGCCGACCGTTACTTTTGAAGCTGCTGACCGGAGGCCCTGAACGGCTGGCCCTCACGCTGCAAGAGCTTGAGGCCTACCAGGACGAGTGCGCCGCGGAGATCAAGAAACTCTCGCGCGAATGCGACGCGATCCCTCTCGGCGGACGGCGGGTACAGGCCGAGCATGAGCTGCTTCGAATGGCGCTGGGCAGCGAAATCCTCGACATGGACGGGGAGCTGAAATGGGCCCAGTACATGCACGAGTGGATCTCGTTGCTGAAAAGCCGAAACGCGATCTGGTCGTTCCCTCATCGCTGCGCCCCAGACGACGAAGAGCGAGCGCGCCAGACCGCCCGTGACGGGCTGTTCGATCGGATCGCCGAGCGGCGAAGCCTGGACGAGAACCGCGAGACGCCGCTGCCCGGCGATGGCTGAGGGCCGCGCATCCACGCCGCGTGTCGCAGCTGCCGTCTGGAGGTAGGCTGAGGCGACGATGCTGCTGCTGGAGGGGATATCCAAGCGCTACAGGCGGCCCGATGGCAGCACGACCGGTCTTCAGGATGTCTCGCTCGCGCTCGCACGCGGTCAGATGGTCGGCGTCTTCGGCCCGAGCGGGTCGGGCAAGACGACGTTGTTGCGCATCGCCGCGGGTCTGCGCAGTCCGGACAGCGGCACCGTCACCTATAACGGGCAGCGGCTCGATCGGATGTCGGCCGCCGAACGGACTCGCTTTCGCCGGCGTGAGATTGCCTGCGTATGGGCCGCCGAGCCGTGGGAGCGCCATCTTGACGTGCTCGACCATGTGGCGATGCCGCTGCTGGTCGATCGCTGCGGACACCGTGCCGCCGGGCGGCGCGTGCGCGAGGCGCTGCTCGCCTGCGAAGCAGAGCAGTGCATCGGTATGAAGCTGGGAGAGCTTTCCGAGGGCGAGCGCCAGCGTGTCACGATCGCGCGTGCGATCGTGATCGAGCCGCAGCTGCTGCTCGCCGACGGCCCGGCCTCAAGCCTCTCGGTGATCGAGCAGGAGCGCATCGTTGCCCTGCTCGCGGAGCTTGCGCGCAAGGCGCGGGTCGCAGTGCTTGCCGCCGCGAGCGATGCCCATTCCTTGGTGGGAGCAACGCCGATCCTCTATCTGCGCGATGGCCGGTTGATCGAGTGCGAGCCGGCGGGCGACCTCGCGAAGGTCTACCCGTTCCTGCCGGCCAGTTCGCGGCGCGCCGCGGCCGATGCTTGAGCTGCAGGGCACACGCCGGTACTACAGAGGCCCAGGCGGTGTCGTGCGCGCTGTCGAGGATGTCAGCCTGAGCGTCGGCGAGGGCGAGTGTGTCGCACTTTTCGGCCCGAGTGGATCGGGCAAGACCACGCTGCTGCTGCTCGCTGCCGGCCTGCTGCGCGCGCAGGCCGGCAGCGTGTGCTTCGAGGGCGCCGACCTCGCCCGGCTGCCCAAGCGCGAGCTGCTCGCCTACCGGCGCACCAAGCTGGGGTTCGTCTTTCAAGGCTTCAATTTGATCGCCGGCCTCACCGCCGAGGAGAACGTTGCGATGCCGCTGCTGCTGCGCCGCATACCTCATGGTGAGGCGGGCAGGCGGGCGCTTGCGGCACTCGATCGGGTCGGACTCGGCCCGAGGTCCCGGCACACGCCGTTGAAGCTCTCAGGCGGCGAGCAGCAGCGCGTGGCGATCGCGCGTGCGCTTGTCGGCGAGCCAAAGCTCGTGCTCGCGGACGAGCCGACAGGCAACCTCGACACTGAAACGGGCGACGCCATTCTCGATCTGCTGCGCGGCCTCTCGCGCGAACGGGGTGTGGCGACGGTGCTGGTGACCCATGATGTGCGTGTCGCGCGCTACGCCGACCGCGTGCTCGCGATGCGCGACGGCAGACTCGTCGAGCCCGAGCTGGAGGCGCAGGAAGCGGTCCGCGGATGATCGACTACCTGCGCACGCTGCTGCTTTTCTACAGGCGCCACCTGCGCGCCCAGCCGTTGCGCGAGCTGATGGCGGTCGCGGGCATCGCCGCCGGCGTCGCGCTGCTGTTCGCCGTGCAGGTCGCGCATCGCAGCATCACAGGCTCCTTCGAAGAAATCACACGCGGCGTCGCCGGCAAGGCGACCCTCGAACTGGCCGCCCGCGGGCCGGACGGCTTCAACCAGCGAATCGCCGAAGAAGTCGAACATATGCCCGACGTCAAGGCGCTCGCCCCGATCTTCCAGCAGCCGGTCGTCGCCGTTGGGCCGAAGGGTCGCCGAGCGCTCACGCTGGTGGGCGCAACGGAACAGGCTACGGCCCTCACTGGCAGACTGGGTGTGCAGGTCCAGCGAATTGGCGAAGCGGCCCACAGCGGGTCGCTGGTGCTCACCGAACCAACCGCTCAGGCGATCGGTGCCAAGCCTGGCACGGTGCTCGCCATCCAACTGGCAGGACGCACTGAACATCTCGCCGTTGCTGCGATGGTACCGAGCAGCAAGATCGGCGCTCTCGCCGAAAGCCCGGTCGCAGCAGTACCACTACCGATCGCACAGAGCATCGCCCATCTGCCGGGCCGCGTGACACGAGTGATGATCGTACCGAGGGTCGGACGGGAAGCTGCACTGCGCAGTATGCTCGCAACGCGCTTCGGACCCACGCTGAACGCGCGCTCAGTAGATACAGAAGCAAAACTGCTCGGCAACGCTGCCGGCCCCGAAAAGCAGATCACGCTGCTGTTCAGCGCAATCAGCCTCGTCGCTGGTGTCATCCTTGCCTACAACGCGCTGCTGCTGGCAAGCGACGAGCGCCGACGCTTCATCGTCTACCTGATCGAGACAGGCACACCGGATTCGATGATCGTCGCGTCGCTTGCCTTCGATGCCCTGGTCCTTGGCCTTGCCGGCTCTCTGATCGGTCTGCTTGTCGGCGATCTGATATCGCTCGTCGTCTATCGCACCGTACCTGGCTACATCGCCGCTGCGTTCGCGGTTGGCGGACAGCGTGTCATCAATACGCCAACTATTCTGATTGCCCTCGTGGGAGGCATCCTCGCGGCATGCGTCGCGGCCGCACTGCCAGCGATCGCCGCGCTGCGAGGAGGCACAGCCGTCGAGCCCGATGCAGCCGGGCCTGCGCTCACATTCACACACAAACTCCGCGTCTCCGAGACAGTCATGTTCGTCTGCGGAGCGATTCTTGTATGCCTCTCCATCACGATGTCTGCACTGGAGCCGGCGACGACTGTGGTAGGGCTCGTGGGGTTCGTAGCCGGACTCGTGATCTGCCTGCCAGCGATACTGCGCTGTATACTCGACTTTGCGCGTGCCGTGTCGCGACGGTCGGGCGACGCCGCAGGCCGGCTAGCGGTAGCCGAGCTGCGCGGCTCGCCCAATCGGTCGGTCGCGCTACTGGCCACCGGGACAGTCGCGGCATTTTTGATGATCGTGATCGGCGGCTCGGTCTCGGACATTCAACATGCTGTAGGCAAGGGCGCCGCCGACCTGCTGTCGAGCGGCAAGGTATGGCTGAGGCCGGGGGGACCGGAGAACGTCTATGCGACACAGCCCTTTGAATACAAGGCAATTGAGCACCGCGTGCAGCGACTCGGCATCGTGAGTTCTGTGCTGCCCTGGCGAGACTCGTTCCTCGACCTCCCCAACCGTCGCGTTTGGGTTGTCGGCGTCCCACCTCAAACATCGGCGCAGATCGCGCCGACTCAACTCATCGAAGGATCGCTCACAAACGCTGACAGGCATATACGCGAAGGCGGTTGGGCAGCCGTCAGCCAAACCATCGCTCGTGAAGATCATCTCCACATCGGCGAACTCTTCACGATTCCTACCCCGACGGGCAATGCCAAGCTCAGACTTGCCGCGACGATCGCAAATTACGGCTGGCTATCAGGCTCTATCATCATGAACGGCAATGAACATGCGAGACTTTGGGCCAGCTCCGCCGCAACCCAACTATCGGTTACGCTCAGACCAAATGTGCCGAGCGAACGGGGCAAGCACGCCATCGAAACCGCACTCCCCGCGGGATCGTCTTTCACAGTAAGAACCATTCACGAAGGACAAGCGGAAGTCAGCAAGGTGCTCGGCAGCACACTATCGCGGCTGAGCGACACAACCATCGTCGTGCTAATCGCCGCGATCGCATCGGTGATCGCCCTAACGATCGCCGCTATCTGGCAGCGACGAGATCGGCTTGAGTCGCTGATGTCAATCGGGATGAGTGCCGGTCAGCTAGCGAAACTGGTCTTTTATGAGACAGGCTCGATTCTGCTTTGCGGATGCCTACTTGGGATAGCCTCAGGGCTGATCGGCCAAGATTTGGTCGATCGCTGGCTTCACCAGACAACCGGGTCTCCCGTCCACTATGCTCCCGCGTGGCAATTGGGTCTGCATACTATTCTGATTGTTGTCGGCATCTCGATAGCAGCGTCATTGATCGCGGTAATACAGGCAAGCCAATTTAACCCGCGAGCCACCTTCTCAATTGAATGACGGCTCGCCTTGAGGCAGATAGCGTCCCGGCGTCGTCATGGCGAGTTGCCCCCAAACCGACCGACCAGCCGTACGACGCCAAGATTATACTTGACACAAGCACGCTTACACCCGGGATTCAACTGCTACCTGACGATATTAAGGCCGATGTCGGACAGCTCTATCGGGCACTCCGCACAATCGACAATATGGTCGACGACGAGCGTCCCGGCGCCAAGGAACGTGTTGACGCCATGGAATGCTGGGCACATGGTGAGGAGCCAAACACACCTGAGGCTACGATACTCGCGGACCTCATAAAACGACACCCCTTTCCAGCCAGCGCTGTACTCAAATTTTGCGAGGGCATGCGCCACGACCTCGCCCATGCTACGGTCGAGACCGAGGCCGACCTTGAACAATACTGCCAGCGGGTGGGTGGCGCAGTCGGCGAAATGCTAGCTGGAATCTTCGATACGCCAGATATAGAAGCCAAACATAAGATGGCCATCCTCGGCCGAGCAACGCAGCGTGTCAACATACTGCGCGATATCGACGAGGATTACGCGCACGGTCGTCTCTACATCGCTCGCGCGACGATCGAGCGCTACGGCTTCCCGGCCCCGGGCGAACGCGAAGACCTGCTGCGAGATCAGATAACCCGCGCCGAGCAACTTTACGCGCAAGGTATCGGCGTGATAGGGCACTTTCCACGCGCACGACGAGCTATCGCAGTCACAGTGGCGCTGTACCGCGAGACCCTGCGCCAGATCGAGCGGGAGGGCTATGGACGTAGGCCAAGCCGCGTTGTGATTCCGGAGTGGCGCAAGCGGATGGTCATCTACCAATACGGAGGCGGTCGATCGGCCCGGTGAGCTGCTGCGCTAAGATCCGGTGCTCATCCGGAACACCGAAATCGTTACCTTTGCTCGTCTCGTCCATCACAATGCAGTGCCACCGCAAACCCACCCGCTCGCGCCGTAAAGCGATCACAGGCCTGGCCGTGCTCGCCGCCGCCGCTGCGGCGTCACTGAATGTGGCTCTCCCGTCCGCCGCCCAACCCACCCGGGAAGCCCGTGCCGCGCACGTCATCGACGGGACCGCCACCGCACATTTGCACCTGGTACGAGCCGATGGCGCGCAGCTCTACGAGGAAGGCCCTGTCGTCGGCGCGCTGCCGGGCAAGATGCAAACCAGCCTGAGCACGGGTGCCACGCTGACCGGCAGCTTTACGGTCCATCTCCGCCACGGCGGCACAATCGAGGGCAGGGGCGTGGCAACGCCGCACGGGAGCGGCCGCTACCAAAGCTTCAGCGGCACGCTCAATATCACCGGCGGCACCGGTCTCTACAAGCACGCTCACGGCCAGGCCGGGCTGTACGGCGTCTTCGATCGCCGCACCTACGCCCTGGTCATCCAAACAACCGGGCGATTCTTCTACTGAACTTTTCGAAGATCGCGATCTACGGCACACCACCGACCTGCCTCGCAGCCACCGAGTGACCCAGCCCACCGAATGACCCAGCCCACCGAATGACCCAGCCCACCGAGTGACCCAGCCCACCGAATGACCCAGCCCACGCCCGAACCCCCGGCAGTACGCGACCCCGAGGAGCTTGAGGCAGAGGGCGCTCCTGCGACCGGGGTCATTGCGCCGTCGACGGGCGTCGGCCCCGTTCACCTGACGGTCTCCGACCTCGCGCGCTCGGTCGACTACTACACGCGTGCGATCGGCCTTGCTCTCCTGGAGGCGCCAACGGGTCCGCCGAGTCCCGGTCGTCGCGCCGTGCTCGGCGTCGGCACCCGCACGCTGCTCGTCCTCGTCGAACAGCCCGGCGCGCGTCCTGCGCCGCATTCGACCGGCCTCTACCACTTCGCCCTGCTCGTCCCCAACCGCGTCGACCTGGCGCGCTGGCTCGCGCACGCCATCCACCAACGCATTGCGCTCGTCGGTCTCTCCGATCACTTCGTCAGCGAGGCGATCTACCTCAGCGACCCCGACCGGCACGGCATCGAGATCTACCGCGACCGTCCGCGCACGCACTGGCAGGGACTCGTATCGCAGCGAATGACGACCCTCCCGCTCGACGTTGACGACCTGCTTGCGACGCTCACCGACGGAGGTGTCTCCGGCTTCGCAGGTCTACCCGCGCAGACCGTCATGGGTCACATCCACCTCAAGGTCGCCGCCACCGCTCCGACGATTGCCTTCTACCGCGACGTCCTGGGCTTTGCCCTGATGGCCGCGCTCGGGTCGCACGCCGCATTTCTCAGCGCCGGTGGCTACCACCACCACATCGGCGCCAACACCTGGGAAAGCGCCGCTGCGCCCGCGCCACCACCCGACGCGGCGGCGCTGCGCCACGCGACGATCCTCCTGCCCGACCCGCGCGAGCGCGAACGCGTGCTCGCGCGGCTGGCGGACGCGGGTCATGCGTGGGGTGAAAGCGAGGACGGGCCCCTGGTACGCGATCCCTCGGGGAGTGCGCTTGTGCTGGGCACGACTCAAGCCTGAGCCCGTCCAAGTCCCACGGATGCGGGTCGCTCGCTACCCCGACGGACCGAGATCGAAGCCATAGACGAAGCTAGACGAGAATCCGCTCGTGACCCCGCATCAGGTCTCGTGCAACAGGATCGAGGGAGTGAGCAGGCAGGTGCAGCGGACTCGCAACCCGCACCAGGACGCTTGGCTTACGATAACCGCGATGCACGACGACAACGCCGACACCACTTCCGCCCTCTCCTGGAGCGGCGGCAAGGACTCCGCGCTCGCGCTCTGGACCCTGCGCACCGAGCACGGGCTCGAGCCCCGCGCGCTGATCACGACCGTCACCGATGCCTACGAACGCATCAGCATGCACGGGGTGCGCCGCGAGCTGCTTACCGTGCAGGCCGCCGCAGCCGGCGTCCCGCTCGTCGAGGTTCGCATCCCTGCCTCCTGCACGAACGCGGAGTACGAGCGGCGCCTGGCCTCCGCGTTCGTTTCACCACCACTATCGAGCATCCGTCTGGTCGCCTTCGGCGACCTATTCCTCCAAGATGTCCGCGCCCATCGCGAAACGCAGCTCGCGTCCCTGGGTAGAGCCGGTCTCTTTCCCCTCTGGCACCGCGACACCGCAGACCTGGCCCGCCAGTTCATCGCCGCCGGCTTTCGCGCGACGCTCGTCTGCGTGGACCCCCGCAAACTCGACCCGTCCTTCGCCGGCCGTCGCTTTGACGAGCAACTGCTTTCAGACCTTCCCGCCAACGTCGACCCCTGCGGGGAGAACGGCGAGTTTCACACCTTCGTTCACGCCGGACCGGTCTTCTCCCAACCGATCCCCTGCGAAACCGGCGAGGTGGTCGAACGCGGCGGCTTCGTCTTCTGCGACGTCCTTCCAGCTCCCGTCGCGCAACCCGCCGGGCGGTAGCCGGCTGCTCAGACCGGCTGCGCGACGCCGCGGTCCTGTGCCAGCGACACCAACTCTGCCAGCTCCGTCGCGATCCTCTCGCCCAGCGCGTCGATATCCGCCATCGCGTCGAGATCCCCGAGCAAACCAAAGTTCATCTGGCCGTCGTAGGACATGATCGCGATCGCCAGCGCATGGTGCTGGGGCAAAAACGCCACCGGGTATGCCTCGAGCATCCTCCGCCCCAGCACGTACAACGGGAACTGCGGCCCCGGCACGTTAGTCACGATCAGGTTGAACAGCCTCGTCGAGAACTGCAACCGCGACGCCTGCGCCAGAATCGTCGGCGGCGCGAAGTTCTGCACATTCGCGATCACCTCGGCCCCGAGCGCCTGCTTTGACTCCTTCAAACCGTCCATCGACCGTTTGACGAACAGCAGCCGCTGCACCGGGTCCGCCATGTACACCGGCAGCGGCCCCCGCATCACCACGATCCTGTTGCCCATCTGGCCGTGCTCGTCCTCCGCCCGCACCGACACCGGCACGAGCGCGCGCAGCTCCATCCCCTCCGTACGCACCCCCCGCTCGATCAGGAACCCCCGCAGCGCGCCGGCCACCACCGCCAGCACGACATCGTTGACCGTACACCCGAACGCGTTCTTCACAACCTTGAAGTCATCGAGGCCCGCCCCCACCGCCGCGAACCGCCGGTGCGGGCCGATCTCCACGTTCAGCGGCGTCGCCGGCGCCGGGTTCAACACCGCCCACACCAGCTCGCCCACCCCCTCGACCGCCTCCCGCGCCCCCGCCAGCGCGCGCTCCGGATGCGCCAGCGCGTCGAGCACCCCGCCCGCCAGCGCCGCCCCCGCGCGCAGCGTCCCTCTTGCGCCCGCCCCGACCAGCTCGATCGTGCTCGGCTCTCGGTGCGGCTGCCACGCCCGGCCCGTATGGCGGATCGGCGGCGGTTCCGGCGACAGGTCGAAGAGTACGGTCGCCAGATCGATCCCCGCAATCCCGTCGATCAGCGAATGGTGCGTCTTCGAGATCAGCGCACACCCGTCGTCCTGCAACCCCTCGATCAGCCACATCTCCCACAGCGGCTTCGACCGATCCAGCTGCTGCGAAAAGATCCTCGCCGTCAAACTGTAAAGCTGCTCCCGGTCCCCCGGCGCCGGCAGCGCCGTATGGCGCACGTGGTACTCGAGATTGAAGTTCGGGTCGTCCACCCACACCGGCCTTCCGCTGTCGAGCGCCGTGTGCGTGTGCGCCAGCTTGTGCCGGTAGCGCGGCACCAGATGCAACCGCTTGCGAATCTGCCCAAGAAACTCATCCAGCGTCGGCGGCGGGCCCTCCAGCACCGTCAACCCGCCAACGTGCATATGCGAATTAGGCCCCTCCTGGTGCAGGAACGAAGCATCCACCGCAGTCAGCCGATCCAAGTGTCGCTGGGCCATCTGGCTGAAGCCTAGCCGGGCGCGCGCGCCGTGCGAAGGCAGGGCGCGAAGTTGCGGGGGGTGGGGGGCCAGGGCGCTCGTGCGGGGGACGGGGTACGGGGTGTGAGTGGGCCGGGGTCGCCCGGGGTGGTGCGCGGGGTCCGCCGGGGTGGTGCCGGAGCCTGCCGTGCGATGGCGGGGCCGCGCTGGGCTCGCGGGACGGCGGCCGGGGTGGCCGCAGGCGGCTCGTGCGGTGGCGGGGCGGCCAGGTGCGGCCCCTACAATCCCCCTTGTGCCCCCCGCCGCCACGCCCGCCGCTCGCGAGAACACCGTCGAGCAGATCCTGCTCGCCGCCCCCCGCGGCTACTGCGCCGGCGTCGACCGCGCCGTGCAAACCGTCGAACGGGCCCTGGAGATGCACGGCGCGCCCGTCTACGTGCGCAAGGAGATCGTCCACAACAAGCACGTCGTCTCCCAACTGCGCGCGCGCGGCGCGATCTTCGTCGAGCAGGAGACCGAAGTGCCCGAGGGCGCCCTCACCGTCTTCTCCGCTCACGGAGTCGCCCCCAGCGTGCGCGCCAACGCCGCCGCGCGACACCTGCAAACGATCGACGCCACCTGCCCCCTGGTGACGAAGGTCCACGTCGAGGCGCGCAAGTTCGCCGCCGACGGCTACACGATCGTCCTCGTCGGCCACGGTGGTCACGAGGAGGTCGAAGGCACAATGGGCGAGGCGCCCTCACAGATCGTGCTCGTCGAGAGCGAACGCGACGTGGACCAACTCGATGTTCCCGACCCCTCGCGCGTCGCCTACATCACCCAAACCACCCTCTCCGTCGAGGAGACCGCCGGCATCGTCGCCCGCCTGCGCGAACGCTTCCCCACGATCGTCGGGCCCCGCACCGACGACATCTGCTACGCCACCACCAACCGCCAAGCCGCCGTGTTGCAGATGGCCGGCCGCTGCGACCTCGTGCTCGTGATCGGCTCGCGCAACTCCTCGAACTCCGTCCGTCTCGTCGAGGTCGCGCGCGAGCACGGCGCCGCCGCGCACCTGATCGACAGCTACCGCGAAGTGCGCGAGCAGTGGCTCGACGGCGTGCGCGTCCTCGGCGTCTCCTCCGGCGCCAGCGCCCCCGACGAGTTAGTCGGCGAGCTGCTCGACTTCTTCCGTGCGCGCGGCGTGCCCGAGGAGGGCATCACCGAGTTCCACGTCATCCGCGAGGACGTCCGCTTCATGCTGCCCAAGCCGATTCGCGAGGCGGCCCGCGCGGGTCGGGCGGGGGACAGGAGCGGGGTTCGCGCCCGGGGTGGAGCGGCGGCTGGGAACGGTGCAGGGGCCGGCGCGCCAAGTGCAGCCGCCGGTGGATCCAGCGGATCGGCGTCTGCGGCCCGGTCTTCATAGCGCCGGACCCGCCCAGACCGTCCCACCGCCCTCGTCTTGCGCACCCTGATCGTCTCCGACTTGCACCTCGGCAGCGCCTCGCACGTCGACGTGCTGCGCCGCCCCGAGCTGCGCGCGCCACTCTTGCAAGCGCTCGCCGACGGCGTGCAGCGCCTGGTGCTGCTCGGCGACACCCTCGAGCTGCGCCACGGGCCCCGGCGCGAGGCGCTTGCCGCCGCACGACCCTTCTTCGAAGACCTCGGCCGCGCCCTCCCCGACGGCGAGATCGTCGTCCTCGCCGGCAACCACGACCACGCGCTCGTCGAGCCCTGGCTGGAGCACCGCGACGAGCAGCCCGCAGCCGTACCGCTCGCCGTCGAGCAGCGCATCGACGCGGGCGACGCCTCGCCGATGCTCGCCGCGCTCGCCGCCTGGGCCGCCCCCGCGCGACTCACCGCCGCCTACCCCGGTCTGTGGATACGCCCCGACGTCTACGCCACCCACGGCCACTACCTCGACTGCCACCTGACCGTGCCCACGATGGAGCGCCTCGGCATCGGCGCGATGGGCCGCGTCCTGCGCCGCCCCGCCCGCGCCTTCACCGGCCCCGACGACTACGAGGCCGTCACCAACCCCGTGTTCGCCTGGATCGACGCGATCGCCCGCCAAGCGCCCACCGGAGGCGCGGTCAACGGCGGCCTCACCGTGCGCGCCTGGCGCGCGCTGGGCGGGGGCGCCGACGGGGGGTCCGACGGGGGATCCGCCGCAGGCGCGCGACGCAACGGCCGCCCCAACGGCAGCCGCGGCGCGCTGCTGCGCACCCTGCGCGCGCGCGCCCTCCTCGGCGCGTTCCCGCTCGCCGTCGCCGCCCTCAACCGCTCCGGCCTCGGGCCCTTCAACGCCGACCTCTCCGCCGGCGAGCTGCGCCGCGCCGGGCTGCGCGCGATGGGCGAGGTCGCCACACGGCTCGGCCTCGGCGACGCCCACGTCATCTTCGGCCACACCCACCGCTCCGGGCCGCTCCCCGGCGATCGCGCCTCGGAGTGGCTGGGCCCCAGCGGCGCACGGCTCATCAACACCGGCTGCTGGAGCTACGACCCCCACTTCCTCACCGCCACCTCCGGCGAGAGTCCCTACTGGCCCGGCGGCTGTGTGGTGGTCGACGACGACGGGCCGCCACTGGTTCGGCGTCTGCTCGCCGGGTACACCCACGAGCAGCTTGCGCCGGCGGCGGCGCGTAGCGGCGTTGTGCTGCGCGTCCTGGCTGGATGAGGCGCCCGTGAGTGTGCCCGAGACCGATCTGCGTCTGGAGGACGGTCTGGCTGGGATCGCGGAATGGGAAGCCGAAGATGGCCCGCTCTCTGCTGAGGATCTGGCCAAGGCTGACGTGATCCTCGACGCTGCGGGGGTTGGGCGCAGGCGCGAGTCCCCGTTTGCGCCGCTTGAGTGGCGTTGGGCCGGATCGACGACTGCCGGATGGTGTCTCCCGTTGCGCCAATCCACATATACCCTGCAAATCGGGCCTTTAAGGGAGACGTTTCGAATCCCGATGCCAGAATTGACTCAAGAATCGCCACCAAACGCCGTTAGATGGGGTAATGTTCGGTGGTGGAGGTCCTTGACTTCCGCCGGACACGATGGTATACGCGCGACGAGCTTAGGAGATCGCATGGGCGCAGACAGCTACGCACAGGCGGAGGAGCAGTTCGGAGCGGTGCTAGCCGAGTACGTCGGTCAATGGATTGCGGTCGAAGACCATTCAGTGATCGCATATGATCCCGACCTTGGGAACGTCCTTGGACAACTGAATGGCAAGCGCGAGACGGCCATCGTCTTCCGGGTCGAACCCGACCCAACCCCTGTCTACGTCCAGTAGTCGCACGCTCGCGCGCGCAGCCGAACTCGCCGCTCATGTCGGCGAATACAGCTACGCCGCAACCGGGAGCCAGAACTACCCGCAGCGCAAGCCTGTGCTGCCCATCACGCTACAGCCGGTCGTCGAAGGCTTACAGCCCGTCGGGACCTACGCCAAGATCGACACCGGAGCGGACCTGACGACACTCGATGCTGACTGGGCCTCCCAGCTCGGTATCGACCTCGACAACGACTGCACGCTCGAGCGCGTCAGCGCAGCTAGCGACCAGACTGTCTACCACCACTGTTATGCCGACGGGCTCACAATCAAGGTTCTCGGCGAGGACCTGCTGCTGTCCCTCGTCATGTTCTGCAAACGCGAGGGCATCGCCTTACTCGGACGCCGTGACTTTTTCCAGCGCTACCTCGTGTTGATCGACGAGCCCCGCAAACGGTTTTTCCTCGAGCGCCTGCCAAACCCCATAGACGACGAGGATGACGACCCAGAGCTAGACGCATTGACGGCAGCCTCTTAGCAAGCGGAGTTTCTCGCGCGACGATCTGGTCGTGACCAGCGACCAGAGGATCTGCGAAGGATTGCCACTGCGGTCGGCCGTAACCTGGTGATGGAGGTCGTCTGACCGCGCCGGGTTACGCCCGTCCCGGCGTAAAGCACGTCGCGTAGCAACGCACACCCGGGTCTAGCTCGAGCTCCAGGAGACCGGCTGTGTGGCGGTCGTGCTCGATCAGGCGATACGCGCCCGGGTGGGTGACGTTCAACTCGATCGTGGGGCCACCGGTCCTCGCTCCGGTGGCCGAGCCCTGCACAGCAGCGCCGGGGGCGGGACCCGCGTTCACTCGCACCGTCCCCGACCCGTCGAGCACCGCCCACACCCCGCCCGCCTCGTACGGGCCGCTGTAGGCGCCGGGCTGGTCCTCGGTTTGAGGTACGAGCAGCGCGTCGGGATCGTCCTCCGGGCGCAGCGGGGCCAGCGGCTCACGCTCGACCCCCAACAGCTCTCCGATCGCGCGCTCGGTCTCCGCGTAGGCACCCTCGCCGTAGTGGTACTCGAACAGCGCCCCGCGCGCGTCGAACAGGTACCGCGCCGGCCAGCCCGCGTTCTCGTACTCCCGCCACATCTCGAGATCCGGGTCGAGCAGCACCGGGTACTCGACTCCGAGGCGCGCGACTGCGTCTTGCGCCGCTTTTCGGTCGCGCGCCGGCTCGAAGCCGGGGGAGTGGATGCCGATCACCTGCAACCCCGCCGCCGGCTCCGCGCCAGGCTCCCCCGCTGGCAGCTGTGCGTAACGCTTGTGCCACGCCTTCACGTACGGCAGCGTGCGCAGCGAGTTCGGGCGGCAAAAATCCCAGAACTCGACCAACACCGGCCGCCCGTACAACCGCTCCATGCGCAGCGGCTTGCTGTTCACCCAGCGCAGGTGCGCCAGGAACGGCGGTGCGGCAATGCTGTCAACGGGCGCCCGAGTCAAAGGCGCGTCTCAGCCGATGCTGCCGACCATCTCTAGCTGAATGAGTCGATTCAGCTCGACCGCGTACTCCATCGGCAGCTCCTTCGTCACCGGCTCGATGAACCCGTTGACGATCATCGCCGCCGCCTCGTCCTCGGTGAAGCCGCGCGAGCCCATGTAGAACAGCTGGTCGTCGCTGATCCGCCCGACCGTCGCCTCGTGCGCGACCGCGACGTGCGGGTTCTGGATCTGGATGTCCGGCCACGTGTCCGACCGCGAGATGCCGTCCATCATCAACCCGTCGCACTGCACGCGCGCTTTCGAGCCGGCCGAGTTGGGCCCCATCTTCACGAGACCGCGGTAGCCCATGATGCCGCCGTCCTTGGAGATCGACTTGGCGAGGATGTTCGACGTCGTGTTCGGCGCCAGGTGCACGACCTTGGCGCCGGTGTCCTTGTGCACGCCGCCGGAGGCTACGCCGACATTCAGGTGGTCGGCGCGGGCGCCCTCGCCCATCAGGTAGGAGCCGGGGTAGAGCATCACGTACTTCGCGCCCATCGACCCGCCGACCCACTCCACCGTGCCGCCAGCGTCCACCACAGCGCGCTTGGTATTCAGGTTGTAGACGTCCTTGGACCAGTTCTGCACCGTGGTGTACCGCGCCTTGGCGCCCTCGTGCACGAAGATCTCGACGACCGCGCTGTGCATCGAGTTGACGCTGTACGTCTGTGCCGTGCAGCCCTCGATGTAGTTCACGTCCGAGCCCTCGTCGGCGACGATCAGCGTGTGCTCGAACGTGCCCTCGCCGGCTCCCTCCATGCGGAAGTACGCCTGCAGCGGCAGGTCGACCTTGACGCCCTTGGGTACGTACAGGAACGACCCCCCCGACCACACCGCGCCGTGCAGCGCGCTGAACTTGTTGTCCTGCGCCGGCACGCACTTGTTCATGAAGTACCTCTGCACCAGCTCCGGGTACTCGCTGATCGCCGTGTCCATCGAGCAGAACAGGATCCCGAGCTTGCGATACTCCTCCTTCAGGCCCTCGTACACCGGCTCCTGGCGCCACACGCCGACCACGCCGGCCAGGTGCTCGCGCTCGGCCTGCGGGATGCCCAGATCCTCGTAGGTCTGCTTCATCTCCGCCGGCACCTCGTCCCAGCTGTTGTACCGGCCGGCGGTCGGCGGCGAGTAGAGCACCAGCTCGTCGAGCTTCAGCCCCGACAGGTCCACGCCCCAATCCGGCATCGGCTTGCGTTCGAAGATCTCCAGCGACTTCAGGCGCTTATCGGCCATCCAGTCGGGCTCGCCCTTGATCTTGGACAGCTCCCGCACCACCTCGCGCGAGATGCCCTGAGGCGCGCGCAGCTGCCCCTGGTCGTCCTCGACGATCGGGCTGGGCTTGCCGATCCTGGTGGTGTCTGTCGCGGCCATCGCGCCTGCTCCTTTTTAGAATCCCGTGCTCGCAGGTAGGAATTCTATCGCTCCTCGCGGCCGCCGCCGTCGTCGCTCAGCAGGGCGGCCGCGCGAGGCCGGTGCGATAGGCGTAGTTGACGGCCTGCGCGCGGTCGCGCACACCGGTCTTGGCGAACAGGTGGTTGATGTGCGACTTGACGGTCGCCGGGCTCACCACCAGCCGCTCGGCGATCTCGGCGTTCGTGAGCCCCCCGGCGATCAGCTCGAGCACCTCGGCCTCGCGCGGCGTGAGATCGTCCGGCAGCCCGGGCGCGCCGCCGCCGGGTATCGGTCCGCCGGCGGGCGTCGGTCCGCCGCCGGGTGTCGGTGTTGACGCGGCGTCGACTCCCTGCGGGCGAGCAGCGCCTGCTGCTACCCCGGCCGCCACGCTCGGGGGCGGCTGCTGGCCGGCGAGCGCGGACACCACGTGGTGCTGCACAGCCGGGTCGAGCGCCGCGTCGCCGGCGGCGACCGTGAGGATCGCCGCGCGAATGTCCTCGGCGCTCGCGTCCTTGGTCAGGTAGCCGCGCGCACCCGCGCGCAACACACCCAGCACGCTCTCGTCGTCGGCGTACGTCGTCAGCGCGATCACGCGCACCTCGGGGTCGCGCTCGTGCAGGCGGCGCGTGGCCTCGATGCCGTCCATGCGCGGCATCCGCAGGTCCATCAGCACGACATCGGGCCGGTGCTGGGCGGCCAGCCGCAGGACCTCCTCGCCGTCCGCGGCGGCGCCCACCAACTCGATGCCTGCCAGCAGGCCGAGCAGCGTGCTCAGGCTCTCGCGCACCAGCCGCTGGTCGTCGGCGAGCAGGACGCGAACGGGCGGTCGCTTGTCGGGCGTGGGTGCGGCGTGGGTGGGGTATGGCTCGTCTCCAAGCCGGGCGCGGGCGGGAGGTGACTCGTCGCTCATGCCGGCAGCCGCAGCTCGACGCGGAAGCCTTCGGCGGTCGGCTCGGCGCGCAGCTCGCCGCCGAGCAGCGCAGCGCGCTCGCGCATCCCGGTCAGGCCGTAGCCGCCGTCGCCTGCGATCGCGACCGGCGGCGGCGTGCCGGCGGGCGCGCGATCCTCGATCACCAGCAGCGTGCCCCGGGGCAGGTAGTCGAGCGCGATCTCGACGCGCTCGGCCGCGGCGTGGCGCTGCACGTTCGTCAGCGCCTCCTGCGCCGTGCGATAGACGGCCAGGCGCGCGTCGGGCGCCAGCTCGTGCGGCTCGCCGCGGACCTGCACCGCGACCGGCAGGCCGCTCTGCTCCTGAAAGGCCTCGGCCAGGACTGGCAGACGCTCGGGGCCCGGCAGCTCGTCGCCGCGGGCGGTGGCGATCGCGCGGCGCACATCCCGCAGACCGCTGGCGGTCAGGTGGTGGGCGCGGTCGATCGCGCGCGCCACGTCCTCGTCGACGCCGCGCTCGCGCGCCAGCAGCCGCGTGCTCTCCAGCTGCAACGCCAGCGCCGACAGCGAATGCGCGAGCACGTCGTGCATCTCGCGCGCCAGGCGCCCGCGTTCCGCGGCGGCGGCGCTCTGCGCCTGCGCCGCCTGCGACGCGGCGAGCGCGTCACGCTGGTTGCGGGTCTCGCGCATCAGTCGCATCACCAGGTACCACGGCACCGCGCCGATCAGCACGACCAGCGAGTCGCCCGGATGGCCGGCGACGAGGCTGACGGCGAGCAGCACCGCGATCGACAGCAGCAGCGTCACGGCGCCGGCTCTGCGTTCCAGCCGCATCCCCGCGACGATCGCGACGAAGTACGGGCCACCGGCCCAAAAGCCGTCGTGCTGAACCGCGCCGAGCACGGCCGCGGAGGCCGTGACGCACAGCAGCATCGCGATCCGTCGCCGCGTGGACACGTGCGGGTTCGGCGTTTGCGTGCCGACCGCCGCCGCGACGAACGCGATCGTCGCCGCCAGCACGACCAGGCCGCGGCCGTGCAGCGCCGGCGTCGGCGACGTCGTGAACGTGTCCACCAGGAACACCGCCAGGTACGCGAGTCCCAGGCCACGCAGGAACACAGCCTCGACCGGCAGCCTGGCATCGCCGCCGTCGATCCAATTGTGCGTGAGCCAACGGTAGAGCGCGGCCATCTCGTGGCAAACGATAGGCCGCCCGACTCCCCGGTTCATCGGCGCGTGGGTGGAACGGGCACCGGCGCCTACACCCCCGGGTTGAGCGCCAAGATCGACCCGCGCGCCGATGACGGCAAAGCCACCCGCCCGTAGCGTGGTGGGCATGCTCACCAACTCACTCGACGCCGCCGTCGCTCAGCGTCTCGCGGCGCCCACACCACCCCCACCCGCAGCCGAGACGGTCATCTCGGTACGCGGGTTGCACAAGCGCTACGGCGACCACGAGGCGGTGCGCGGCATCGACCTCGAGGTCCACCGTGGCGAGATCTTCGCCTTCCTCGGCCCGAACGGCGCGGGCAAGACGACGACCGTCGAGATCCTCGAGGGCTTCCGCCGCGCCGGCGGCGGCACCGTCGAGGTGCTCGGCGCCGACCCCTGGCAGGCGCCCTCCGCCTGGCGCGAGCGCATCGGCGTCGTGCTGCAGGAGTCCGAGGCCGAGCCGTGCCTGAGCGTGCGCGAGTGCCTGGAGCTGTACGCCGGCTACTACCGTGCCCCGCGCCCCGTCGAGGAGACGCTTGCGCTCGTCGGCCTGCAGGAGCAGGCGCAGGAGCGCGCGACGTCGCTGTCGGGCGGGCAGCGACGGCGTCTGGACGTCGCACTGGCCCTGATCGGCGACCCGGAGCTGATCTTCCTCGACGAGCCGACGACCGGCTTCGACCCCTCCGCGCGTCGCGCCGCCTGGGACGTCGTGGCGGGCCTGCGCGACCTCGGCAAGACGGTCTTCCTCACAACCCACTACATGGACGAGGCCGAGCGCCTGGCCGACCGGATCGCGGTCATCGCCGGCGGGCGGATCGTGGCGCAGGGCACGCCGCAGACGCTCGGCGGGCGCGAGCGCGCGAGCACGCTGATCGGCTTCCGCCTGCCCCCGGGCACGACGCCCGAGGAGCTGCCGCCGGTGCTGGCGCCGCGTGTCGGCGAGGACGGCGCGGGACGGCTGGCGCTGTCGAGCGCCGCGGTCGCCGACGACCTGCACGCCCTGTCGGGCTGGGCGCTGCAGCGCGGCCTGGAGCTGCACGACCTGGAAGTTCGCCGTCCGACGCTCGAAGACGTCTACCTGAAGCTCACCACCCACGACGACCAAGGGAGCTGACGCGATGCTGCTGCTGATCAAATACCTGCTTCGCCTCTGGCGCGGGCGCGCCGGCGCGCCTTCCGAGACCGCGGGCAGCCGGCGCCAGCCGACGGCCTCGCGTGCCGTGACGCGCCGCCGCGCGACGGGCCTCGCCGGCTGGCTGGCGCTGCTGGTCCACCAGGTCGGCTACGACGTGCGCATCAGCCTGCGCAACCCGCGGGCGCGTTTCTTCACGTTCATCTTTCCGCTCGTGCTGCTGGTGATCTTCACCGGCGTCTTCGGCCACGGCACGACGAAGATCGACGGCGTGCGCGTCAGTCTCTCGCACTTCTACGTGACCGGCATCCTGGCGCTGTCGATCGTCGTCGCCGCGTACGGCAACCTCGTCATCTCGATCTCCACCTGGCGCGAGTCCGGCGTGCTCAAGCGGCGCCGCTCGACCCCCGTGCCGCCCTCGCTGCTGATCCTCGGGCAGGCGTGCGCGACGATGGTCGTCGTCACGATCATGTCGAGCATCCTGCTGCTGGTGGGCAAGTTCGCCTACGGCGTCGGGATGGCGCCCGCCGCGCTGCTCGCGATCGCCTGCATCGCGGTCATCGGCACGCTCGCGCTGGCGTGCGTCGGCTTCGCCGTCTCGGGCATGATCGGATCGCCCGACGCCGCCCAGCCGGTGGTGCAGGCGACGATGATGCCGCTGTGGTTCCTCTCCGGCGTCTTCATCCCGCTCGAAAAGATCAGCCCCTCGCTGCGCACCGTCGGCTCGCTGTTCCCGGTCGAGCACCTTGCCGACGCGCTGCAGCGCGCGTCGGTGCACAGCACCTTCGTCGGCGCGCTCTCGCCCGGGGACCTGCTCGTGCTGGCCGCCTGGGGCGTGGCCGCGGCCGGCTTCGCCGCGTGGCGCTTCAGCTGGCTGCCGAGCACGGCGACCGCGTAGCTCCGGCGGGGGCGACTGGCAGGCGGCTCGCTACGCCGGCCAGTCGCCCCCGCCGCCGACCGCGCCGCGCACGACCTTGAGGTTGAGCAGCGCGCACTTGCGCCGCGTCGCCGACACCGGGATGCCGAGCAGATCGATCATCCAGTCGGCGCCGAGGTCGCGCACCCGCTCGATCTCCATGCCCTTCAGCTCCTCCGACGCGATCGAGGCCGCGGCCTGGGAGATCGCACAGCCGTGGCCGTGGAAGCGCAGGTCCTCGATGCGGCCGTCCCTAATGCGGATCTGCACGCCAAGCTCGTCGCCGCACAACGGGTTGTGCTCCTCAGCCTCCAGGTCGTGCGGCTCCAGCTCGCCCCAGTTGCGCGGGCGCTTGTAGTGCTCGAGGATGTAGTCGCGGTAGAGGTCGTCCATCATCGATCTTGATCTTCTTGAAGACCAGGCCGCATGCGGCCTGGTCCCGGGCCGTGCATGCACGGCCCGGCCGGCCGGTGCATGCACCGGCCGGAACAGCACGAGGAGCCCCGGCTCACAGTCCGAACACCTCGCGGCCAGCCTGCAGTGCGTCGATCAGCGCGTCGACGTCGGCCGCCGTGTTGTAGATGCCGATGCTCGCCCGCGCCGTCGCCGCCACGCCGAGACAGCGCATCAGCGGCTGCGCGCAATGGTGCCCGGCGCGGATGCACACGCCGCCGCGGTCGGCCAGCTCGGCGACGTCGTGCGGGTGGATGCCCTCGATCGTGAACGACGCCAGCCCGCCGCGCTGCTCGGCGCGGGGGGGACCGACGACGCGCAGGCCCGGGACCTCGCGCAGGCGCTCCAGCAGGTAGGCGGTCAGCTCGCGCTCGTGCGCGCGCACGCGCTCCATGCCGAGCGCGCGCAGGTACTCGACCGCCGCACCCAGCCCGACCGCCTCGGCGATCGGCGGCGTGCCGGCCTCGAACTTGTACGGCAGCTCGTTCCACGTCGCGCCGTCGAAGTCGACCGACGCGATCATGTCGCCGCCCGTCAGGAACGGCGGCATCTGCTCCAGCAGCTCGCGGCGGCCGTGCAGCACGCCGATGCCGGTCGGCCCGAGCGCCTTGTGGCCGGTCCACGCGTAGAAGTCGGCGCCGAGCGCGCCGACGTCGACCGGCATCTGCGGCACCGCCTGCGCGCCGTCCACCAGCGAGAGCGCGCCGGCCGCGCGGATGCGAGCCGTCATCTCGGCGACCGGGTTGATCGTGCCAAGCACGTTCGACACGTGCGCGAACGCCACCAGCCGCACGTCGCCGCGCTGCAGCTCGGCGTCGAGCTGGGCCGGGTCGAGCTGGCCCTCGGCGTCGACCTCCAGGTAGCCCAGCCGGGCGCCGCGCTCGCGGCACAGCTGCTGCCACGGCACGATGTTCGCGTGGTGCTCCATCTGGGTGATCAGCACCGCGTCGCCCGCTCCCACATTGGTGCGGCCCCAGGCGTAGGCGACGAGGTTGATCGCCTCGGTCACGTTCTTGGTGAAGATCGTCGTCTGCGGGTCCCCGCCGACGAAGCTCGCTATCCGTTGGCGCGCGGTCTCGTACGCCGCGTCGGCCTCCTGCGCCAGCGCGTACACGCCGCGGTGGACGTTGGCGTTGTGCGCCCCCAGGTGCTCCGCCAGCGCGTCGATCACCACCTGCGGCTTCTGCGCGGTCGCCGCCGAGTCGAGGTAGATCAGCGGGCGGCCGCCGGGCTCGCGCGCGAGGATCGGGAAGTCGCCGCGCACGTCCAGGGCCGCGGGTGTCGTGGGCGCTGCCGCGGCTCCCACGCCGTCGCGGTCGGCCGTCGCCGGACCGGTCGGCGTCGGACCGCTCGACGTTGCCGCGGTGGTGTCGGACAGGACGGTGGTGTCCGTCGCCCTGCTCATCGGCTCGTCGCGTACGCCTCGATGTCGCTGCGCGCCGCCGCCAGCTTCGCCGCGACCTTGGCGCGCACCACCTCTTCGAGTGGCTCGTCGTGCAGCTGGCTGACCAGCGGCTCGAAGAAGCCCTCGACGATCACCCGCACCGCGCTCGCGCGGTCCAGGCCACGGCTCTGCATGTAGAAGATCAATTCCTCGTCGAGCTCGCCGACCGTGCCGCCGTGCGAGGCCGACACGTCGTCGGCGGACACCAGCACCGAGGGGATCGCGTCGATCCGCGCCTTCGGCGAGAGCATCAGCGAGTGGATCTGCAGGTAGGTGTGCGTCTGCTGCGCGCCCGGGTCGATCTGGATCAGGCCCTCGAAGCTCGCCCGGCTCTGCCCCGTTGCCGCGCCGCGCCAATGGACGTCGCCGCCCGACGGGCCGGTTTCGTGCAGGTCGACTGCGAACACGTCCAGCAGCTCCTGCGCCTCCGCGAAGAAGATCCCGCGGAACGCCATGTCGCCGCCCGGCTCGCTCACCGCCAGCTCGAGGTGCTGGCGCACCAGCTGCCCGCCGAGCAGCGCCGGCAGCCAGTGACAGTGGGCGTCGCGGCCGACACGCACGAAGCGTGTCGAGGCGTCGAACACCTCGGCCGTGCCCGTCGTGCTCCAGTCCTGCACCTGCGCGAGGCGGCAGCGCGCGCCGTCCTGCAGGTAGCACTCGAACGCATTCGCGTGCAACGCCTGCGCGCGGCCGCCCTCGGCTCCCGCGGCGAGGTCGCCAGCGAGGTCGTACTCGTGCACGCGGAACTCCGCGGCGCGCTCGCCGACGATCAGCGTGCGCCCGTACTGCGCCGTCCCCGGCGTGTCGATCGCGTAGACGATCTCGAACGGCTCCTCGATCGTCAGCCCGGCCGGGACATGCAGGAAGGCGCCGCCGGTCCAGAAGGCCGCGTTCGCCGCCTCGAGCTTGTGGCGGTCGTAGACGAGCCGCTTGGAGTACCACTGCGCGAACAGCTGCTCGTGCTCGCGCGCCGCGTCCTCCAGCGAGCACAGCACCACGCCGCGCTCGGCCAGCTCCGGGCTCAGCTCGACGTGTACGACCGACCCGTCGACCTGCACGATCCGCCCGGCGCGGGCACGGTCGGGAATCGTCTCGTGCACGACCGCCGGGATCGTGTCTGCGCCCGGCGGGTGATGGCGGACCTCGAGTGCGTCCAGGTCCAATCCCTCGAAGCTCGTCGTCCAAAAGCCCGAGCGCCGCCACACCGGCAGCTCGCTGGACTCGTACACCGCCAGCGCCGCCTCGCGCAACTCGGCCAGCGAGCGCCCGTCGCCCGCGCCGGCGCCGTGCAGCGCGTGGTAGAGCGTCGCCTCGCGGTGGCGGCCCGGCTTGACCGCGACACCGCCGGTTCCCGGCTTGACCGTCACGTCGCCGGTGCCAGGCTTGACGGGCGCGCCGCCGGCGCCCGGCTTGACCGCCACGCCGCCTGCGCCTGCCTGTGTGCCGTTCGCGGTCGTCGAGTCCCGGTTTGTGCCCGCGCTGCCGGCGCCGGGCTCGGTGGGATCGGCTGCCGGCATCACTGCCCCCCGGCGGCCGCCGGCTCCGCCGCGCCGAACTCGCGACGGATTTCGTCGTAGCCTTCGCGCTCGAGCCGCTCGACCAGCTCCACGCCGCCCTCCAGCACGATCCGGCCGTCGAGCATGATGTGCACGAACTGCGGCTTGATGTAGTGCAGGATCCGCTGGTAGTGGGTGATGATCAGCGCGCCGAGCCCCTGCTCGGAGTGCAGTTTGTCGACGCCCTCGGCGACGGTGCGCAGTGCGTCGATGTCGAGGCCGGAGTCGGTCTCGTCGAGGATCGCGATATCCGGCTTGAGCATCGCCATCTGCAGGATCTCGGCGCGCTTCTTCTCGCCGCCGGAGAAACCGTCGTTGAGATGACGCGAGGTGAACGAGCGGTCCACGTCAAGCAGCTCGATCGCGTGCTGCAGCTGGGTGCGGAACTCCTTGACCTGGATCGGCTCCTCGCGTTTGGCGTTGATCGCCATGCGCAGGAAGTTCGCGACCGACACGCCCGGGATCGCCACCGGATACTGGAAGGCCAGGAACAGGCCGGCCTTCGCGCGCTCGTGCGGCTCGGCCTCGACCAGCTCCTCGCCCTTGAAGCGGATCGAGCCCTCGGTCACCTCGTAGGCCGGGTGGCCGAGCAGCGTGTTCGCGAGCGTCGACTTGCCCGAGCCGTTCGGGCCCATCAGCGCGTGCACCTCGCCGCGGTCGACCGTCAGGTCGACGCCTCTGAGGATCTCGCGCTCCTCGATGCGCACGTGCAGGTTGCGTATCTCCAGGTCGGCCATGGTCTCCTTCGTTCGGTGTCAGGCGGTTGCCAGGGGCAGTTCGGTGGCGGCCGTCGCGACGGCGCCGGCGGCCAGCGACGCGCCGGCAAGGCCGCTCGCCAGCTCCGCGAGCGTCGTCTCCCTCAAGGTGCGCACGATCGCCATCCGCACCCGCGTCCACAGCAGCTTGGTCGGGCAGACGTGCGCCGGATCGGACTCGCGCGAGCACACGATGCTGCCGTCGGCGTTCTGCGAGATGCACTCGATCGGCGCGATCGACCCCTCCAACGCCTCGACGACCTCGGCCATCGTAATCTCGGTTGCGCCGCGCGCCAACATGTAGCCGCCGCGCGAGCCGCGCCGGCTGTCGACCAGCCCGGCCTTGCGCAGACGCGCGACCAGGTGCTCGAGGTAGGCCAGCGGCAATCCGTCATGCTCGGCGATCTCCGCCAGCGGCATCACCGGTTCCTCACCCGCGGGAGCGACAGCCGCGCGCTGCGCCAGCGCGACCATCACGCGCACCCCGTACTCCGCCTTTGTCGAGAACATCATCGCTTGAAATACCTACCTCTCAGGTAGGGTATCAGGGGGTCGGGGGAGGCCGGAGGGTCCGGGGCTCGGATGGGGTGTGGGGAAGTCCCGGGGCGTCGCGGGGGCCGTTGACGCTGGGAGGGGTGGGGGAGTGGAGGCGGACTTGGGATGTCCCAGGGATCGCCGTGGCTTGGCTCATCCAAGTGGTTCCAGCTTCTCCAAGCTCCGCACGTCCTGCGCCAGGCCTTCCGGTGTCAGTTCTTCGAGCGGGATCTCGGCCCGCTCGCCGCCGCCACGGCCCAGGATCGCCACGAACGCCCCCCGTTCATAGGCCCCTTCGCCCGCGCTCGCCGGCACCACCCTGTAGGCGCGCCACACCGCCCGAAGCTGTTCCTCGCTTCCCGTCAGGTAGACGACGCGGTGCGCCAAGCCCGTCTTCCGTAGGAACGCCTGCACGTGTGCACGCGTGTCCGCCGCCGGATCGACGCTGATCGCGATCGCCGGCACCGCCGGGTCGAGTTCGTCGAGCGCCCCCCGCACCTGCTGGGCGATCAGCGGCGCCGTCGCCCTTGACGTCGAGTACAGGAACACGAGGATCGCGATCTGTCCCCGCCAGCGGCTCAGCGCAACGCTCCGTCCCTGCTGGTCCACCAGCGCGAAGCCCCGTGGCGCCACGTTGGCTGGGAGCAGCGCCCCCTCGAAACCGGCCTGCGGGTTTTGCGCGGTCCGGGCTGTGTCCGTCTTCGGCCCGCCGCGCGCGCTGCCGCCGCAGCCCGCCAGCGTTGCGGCGAGCAGCGACGCTGCCAGCAGCGCGAGCGGTGCCGGTCGGGGGGCGTGTGGCGTGGGTCGGGGGAGGGGCCGTGAGGGTTGGGTGGGAGGCGGCGGCGTCGGTCGGAGGGCGGGCTGTGCGGGTCGGAGGGCGGGCTGTGCGGGTCGGGGGGCGGGCTGTGCGGGTCGGAGGGCGGGCTGTGCGGGTCGGGGGGGATGCGACGAGGGTCGGGAGGGGAGGCGGCGCGGGTTGCGGGGTGAGCGGTGTGGATCGGGGGGGAGGGGGAATGTTCTTTTTTTCGTTGCGATTCGTGTCTGCGCACGTGCGCGCGCGCGAATCGCGGTTTTGCGGAGATGGTGTGCACGTGGTGGGCGCATCGGTGGTTGGTGTGATCGTGGCTGGTGCGATCTGAGGTACGCGCCCTGCGGGCGCGTCGATGGGGGGCGGCGCCAAAAGGCATGCAGCCGGACTCAAAGAAATCGCGCCGCCTTGCTCGGCAGCCAGTATCGTTCGCTCCCCTGGCAGTTTGACCAAAGAGGTGCTCCGACAGGCGTATGTGCGTCTCGTGCAACCCGACGACGATCACTGCCCTTGCGGATGGCGCGCCAAAAGACCTGGCGCTCCCGTCGTCGCCACCCATCATGGCGGGCGTCGACATGCCCGCCGCTCCCCGCGCCGCGGCCCATGCGGCGCCCGGCGATGAGCGCTCCGTGATCCTGCGCGGCGGGCCGATCCTGACCGTCGACGACGCCTACCCCGTCGCCGAGGCGATCGCCCTGCGCGGCTCGCGGATCCTCGCCGTCGGCTCCGCGACCGACATCAAACGCCACTACACCCCCACCACCGAGATCGTCGACCTCGACGGCCGCGCCGTGCTCCCCGGCTTCGTCGAGCCGCACGTGCACATCCTCGCCAGTGCCCTCGCCGCCGCCGACATCGAGACCGACGCCGTCGCCAACCTCGTCAGCGACGAGCCCCACCGTTTCGCGCAGCTCTGCGCCGCGACCCTCCGCGAATTCGCCGCTCGCGGCTGCACCACCGTCTACGACGCCTCGATCGGCTCGCTCGCCGGGGCGGCCGAGCACGAGCTGCTCAACGCCCTCGCTCGCTCCCCCGACGCTCCCGTCCGCGTTCGCGGCGCCTTCACGCCGCCGCTTGCCCGCGCCCTCGACGCCACACCCGGCGGGGGCGACGAGCACTACAACGTCGTCGGCATCGCCATCCACGCCGACGGCACGATCCAGCACCACGCCGCCGCCCTCACCCAGCCCTACACCGACGGGCACCCCAACGGCGCCCTGCACCACGACGAGCACGACCTCTTGGCGCTGCTGCACACCTGGCACGACGCCGGCTGGCAGCTTGTGGTGCGCTCCTGCGGCGACCGCGCCCACGAGCAGGTGCTCCGTTGCTTCGACGTCCTTGCCGGGGACGCGCCTCCTGCGGGGCTTGGCACGCGATCCGTGGGGAACGGAGATCGGCCCGCGGCGCCCGAGGAACGGCTCGTCGCGGGTGGCGGGCGGTCTGGTGTGGGCGGCGCGGGGGGCGCCGGCGGCGAGCCTGGGGCCGGTGGCGGGCGCGTGGGCGGTGGGAGGAACGCCGGTGGCGAGTCTGGAGGGGGTGGCGGGTGCGTGGGCAGCGGAGGGGACGCCGGTGGCGGTTCTGGAGGGGGTGTCGGGCTCGCGAGCGCCGGTCCGCTGCACGGGGGCGTCCAGCACCGGATCGAGCACTTCACCCTGGCCAGCGACGAGCACACCGCGCACGCCGCAGCGCTCGGGCTGTCGCTCAGCCACCCGATCAACGACATCTACTTCTGGGGCGAAGCCCTGCGCGACCGCATCCTCGGGCCCGCCCGCGCCGCGCGCATTCACACCCTCCTGCGCGAGCGCGACCACGGCATCTGCACTTCCTGCCACGGCGGCCCGACCGTCGACCCGCTGCTCTGCCTGCGCACCGCCACCACGCGCCTCATGCGCGACAACGACGACGTCTTAGGGCCCTTCCAGCAACTCGACTTGGCCGACGCCCTGCGCACCCTCACCTGCAACCCCGCGCGCCAGGTCCTGCTCGGCGACCGCGTGGGCGTGCTCCGCCCCGGCATGCTCGCCAACTTGGTCGTCCTCGACCGCGACCCGCGCTCGGTCCCGCCCGAACGCCTCCACGAGCTTTGCGTCGAGGAGACCTGGCTGGGGGGGCGCCGGCAGCTTTGGGGGTAGGAGGCGGGGCGGCGGGGACGAGTCGGGGTGGCAGCGGAGCGGGTCGGGTGGCAGAGCGGGGCCGATTGGGTGGCAGAGGAGCCGACGGGGTAGGTCGCGTGGGTGTGGCGAAGGGGCGGCGGGCGGGGGTGTTGTTGCGTTTTGGGCTGCCGCTCGCGCCTGCGCGCGTGCGCGCGAGCGGGGAGGTGCGTGTGGGAGGGTCTGCACGTGCTCCACGCGGTGGTCGGGCTTCCGTACGCGGGGCATGGATGCCCCGCGCCGTCGTGCGACGGGACCGGGCTTTGACGCGCGGACGATCCCAAACCCAAACCCGATCGGGGGGTGCGAATCGTGCTCACAGGCGCGCTATACTTTATGAAGTCCATGAAAGTTGACCACCGTTTGGGAGTTTTACGATGAGCGTCTCCTCGGCGGAGCTTCTCCGCCAGATCAAGAACCGCATCGACGAGGTGGACCCCGCCGAGGTCAAGGAGCTGATCGGCGAGGGCGTCGCGATCGTCGACGTCCGCGGCTCTGAAGAGTTCGCCACCGGCCACCTCCCCGGCGCCAAGAGCATTCCGCGTGGCCACCTCGAGTCGCGCATCGAGTCTGCCGTCCCCGGCCGCTCCGCCCAAATCATCCTCTACTGCGCCTCCGGCCAGCGCTCGGCCTACGCCGCGCGCACCCTGACCGAGGACATGGGCTACGAGCACGTCCGCTCGATGACCGGCGGCATCACGCTGTGGAAGGACCGCGGCTACGAGGTCGAGATTCCCCGCGTGCTGAGCGCCGAGCAGCGTGACCGCTACTCGCGCCACCTGCTGATCCCCGAGATCGGCGCCGAGGGGCAGCAGAAGCTGCTCGACGCTCGCGTGCTGCTGCTCGGCGCCGGCGGCCTGGGCTCGCCGACCGCGCTCTACCTCGCCGCCGCCGGCGTTGGCACACTGGGCATCGTCGACGACAACGAGGTCGACCTCTCCAACCTCCAGCGCCAGGTCATCCACTCCACCGACCGCGTCGGCGTGCCCAAGGTCGACTCCGCCGAGCAGTCCATCCACGCCCTGAACCCCGACGTGCAGGTCGTCAAGTACCCCGTCCGCCTCGACGCCTCGAACATCATGGACATCATCGACGGCTGGGACGTCATCGTCAACGGCGTCGACAACTTCCCCACCCGCTACCTGCTCAACGACGCGTCCGTGCGCCTGCGCATCCCCGTCGTCTCCGCCTCGATCCTCGGCTTCGACGGCCAGCTCTCGGTCTTCGCCCCCTACGACGGTCCCTGCTACCGCTGCCTGTTCCGCGAGCCGCCCCCCGCCGAGCTGGCCCCCTCCTGCGGCGCCAACGGCGTCCTCGGCGTGCTGCCCGGCACGATGGGCCTGCTGCAGGCGACCGAGGTCGTCAAGCTCATTTTGGGCATCGGCGACCCTGCGATCGGGCGCCTGTTGCTCTACGACGCCCTCGGCGCCACGTTGACCGAGGTCAAAGTCCACCGCGACCCCGACTGCCCGATCTGCTCGCGCGCGCCGTCGGAGATCGGCGACGAGGAGATGGGCGTGTTCCCCGACTACGAGGCGTTCTGCGCCGCCGCCGGGTAGGCTGCGCGCAATGGCGACGATCAAAATCCCCCCGGTGCTTCGCGCCTCCGTCGGCGGCGAGCGCGAGGTCAGCGCCTCCGGCGCGTCCGTCGGCGAGGTCCTACGCGACCTCGCCACCAACCACCCCGCCACCGAGAGCCAACTGTTCGCCGGCGACGGCGCGCTCAACCGCTACGTCAACGTCTACCTCAACGACGAGGACGTGCGCGTACTGGACGGGCTCGACACCGCGGTGGGGGACAGCGACACCTTGGTCATCCTGCCCGCGATGGCGGGCGGGGCGGGGCTCTTTTAACCTGGCCGACAGGCGCGGGCCTGATGGCTGGCGCGGGCTCGGTGGCTGGCGCAGAGTTCGTGGTGGCTGGCTGCGCGGGTCTCTGATGAGCATGCGGTGGGTGCGGGCCGGCTGGGCAAGGCAGCCGGCCGCCAGAACGTGCGGCCGATAGCCGGCGACACGTCTCCGGCGTCCGTCGGCGGTGGGTTCATCGCGGGCTGCCAGAGATAGTCGCTCTCCGAGGTTTTGCACGTGCTTCGCCACATCAAGAGCTTCCATCTCCTCCAAAATCACCCCTACATCCCGCGTCCAACTTTTCTTGCAGCGCTCAACCGCTCCCCTGCGGCGAACGATCTGCTCGATGCCGTGAGCGTCAGCGATCCCTCAATGCTCGCCACCCCCTCTAGCAGGGGCGTCCGGGTACGTGCCGCCGCCGTCTTGCTGCTCGCCCTCGGCGTACTCGGCGCAAGCGCTCGCGCAGCCGCCGCCTCGCACATGCCCGCCTACTCGATCTCCGTGGTCGAGGGTGTGACCACTCTCCCCGAAGACTCGATCCTCTCCACCAGCGCATCGGCGCCCGACCACGTCTCGGTCACGCTGCGCATCCTGCGCGCCGGCAGCACGATCGCCCAGAACACCTCCGAAGGAGGCGCCTGGCTTCCGCAGGTGCCGCAGGTCGGTGAAGCCGTCACCCTCGAAGCGCCCACCGGCTCCGGGCAGCTCGTCGGCTCGATCGTCTACGACGGTCTGCCCTCGATGGACCCGACCGTCTGCGCCGGCTCGACCAACTTCTCCGGTCAACGCACCCCCGGCACCGAAGTGGAAGGCAGCTACTTCACGCTCGTGCCGCACTCCTCCTATGTGGCCACCCACCACGGCGGCGCAGCCCAAATCACCTCCCTCGTCGGCACCGCCTTCGGCGGCAACTTCCTCACCGCCCCCGCCCTTGGTCAAACATTATCCGTCCGCGAGCACGTCACGACCGTCACCGACGGCATCTCCTTCACCTACGAAAGCGAAACCGACCGTCCCGTCGGCTCCTGCCCGCCGCCACCCCCGCCGCCGCCCGCGCCCGCGCCGCCACCCGCACTGTCCGGCACGCTCCTCAAGCTCCCCCACACCTCTCTGCGCAACCTGCTCCGCTCCGGCCACCTCACCGATCAGGTCACGATCAACCAGCCCGGCACCGTCACCCAAGACCTCTACCTCGAAAACGGCACCATCCCCGCCGCCGCCTCCACGGCGTCGGTCAAACACCGCCACACCCGCCGCCGCAGGCACAAGCCCGCCGCCACCCTCATCGCCGCCGGCTCGACCTCGGCCACAGTCCCCGGCACCGTCGGCGTCACGCTCAAGCTCACCGCACGCGGCCGCCGCCGTCTCGAGCACGCGCACAACGTGCGCCTCGTCCTCGTCACCACCCTGCACGCCACCACCGGGGCGAAGCTGAACCTCGGGCGGCGCTCGATCTCGCTTCACCGCTAACGAAAGCGCGCCCGGCGCTCGCGCGCAAGCCATCACGCGGAGGGACACGGTGATCAAACACGCGCTCGTGCTCGCGCTCAGCGCCGCCACCGCCTGGTTGCAGCCGCCCGCCGTGCTGCCGCTGCCCTCGCGCTCCGGGCCCGAAGGTCCGCCCCGGCCCCTCGGCGCCGCGCCGCCCCCCGGGCACGCGCCCCCGTCCACCAGCCCCCGCCTCCTGCGCGCCCAGAACCACGCGCTGCTCTACGGGCCGTTCCCGCGCGGCGGGCTCGCACGCGGGGTTTCGGATCCGACGCTCGTCATGAGCCCCCTTGCGAGCGTCCGCGAACAGGCCCTTGCCCGCATCCGCGCCACCGGCGCCCACACCGTCCGCATCCCCGTCGAATGGCGCGAGATCGTGGCCCCCGACCCACCCCCCGGATTTGACGCCACCGACCCCGCCAGCCCCGCCTACGACTTCACCTCCGTCGACGCCGCCGTCCGCGACACCGTCGCCGCCGGCCTGCGCCCGCTGCTCGTCTTGACCCGCGCCCCGGCCTTCGCCGAAGCCCCCCACCGCTGGCCCTACGCCTACCCCGGCAGCTGGGACCCCAACCCGTCCGCCTTCGGTGCCTTCGCGACCGCCGTCGCCCGTCGCTACTCCGGCAGCTTTCCCGACCCTCTCTCACCGGGCGAGCTGCTTCCCCGCGTCCGCTTCTACGAAGCCTGGAACGAGCCCAACCTCTCCCGCTACCTCGAGCCCCAATGGGTCGCCTCCGGCGGGCGCTGGCTCGCCTTCTCGCCACTCCTCTACCGCGCCCTCCTCAACGCGCTCTACGTCGCCGTCAAGTCCGTGCGGCCGGGCGACGTTGTGATCGCTTCGGGCGTTGCGCCCAATGGTGAACCTGCCGGTGTCGGGCGCATGACGCCGCTCCGCTTCCTGCGCGCCCTTCTCTGCCTTGAACCGGTCGGCCCGCGGGGGAGGGGAGACGCGGGTGGTCTGCGGCGTGGGCCGGCGGTGGGGAGGACGGGAGCGGCGGGCACACGGGGAGGGGGTGCGCGGGGCGGCCGGTCGACGGCGGGTCTACGGCACCGAGAGAGGGCGCGGGCGAAGGAGGCTGCGGCGGCGGGCCTGCACGACGCCTGCCCCGACCCCGCGCACTTCGACGTGCTCGCCTTTCACCCCCTCTCCTTCGAAAGCCCGAACGTCCCCGCCGCCTCCTCCCAAGACGTCGCGATCGCCGACATCGCCAAGGTCACCACGCTGCTCGCCGCCGCGGTCCGGGCGCACACCGCACTCCCGCGCACCTCCAAGCCACTCTGGGTCACCGAGCTGAACTGGGAAAGCGCCCCGCCCGCGCCCGACGGTGTGCCCCCCTCTCTGCAGGCGCTCTGGATCTCGCGCGCCCTGCACCGCCTCTGGATCGCCGGCGTCGGCCTCGCCGAGTGGCAATTCCTCGACGACCCCTCGCCCGGCGTCACGCTGGGCACGCCAACCGGCGGCACCGTGCTCGTGCCACGGCCCGCCGGACTCTACGGCGCCGGCGTCCTCGACGGACAACCCGACCCCGCGCTCGCGCGGCCCAAGCCGTTCCTGACCGGCTTCACCCTGCCCTTCGACCCGCTGCGCGTCAACCGCCGCCTTGTCCGCGTCTGGGCCCTGCTCATGCACCCCGGCGAACGGGTCCTGCTTGAACGACGACGACGCGTGCGGCATGGTCCGCGGCATGGTCGCTGGGTGGTCGTTGCCCACTTGCGGGCCAACCGTTACGCGATCCTCAACGCCCCGGTTGCCCTCCGCGGAGCTGTGACCCTGCGGTTGAGCAGCGCCTCCCTGCGCAGCGCGGCTGCGCGCGTGCCGCAGTCGACGAGCGGCCTGGCAGAAGGCTAGATACCGCATCCCGGGATGCTGGCGCGCTACCGTTCGGGGCGACATGACTGCGAAGGAGAAGCTGCGCGAGCGGATCGAGACGTTCTCGGAGCTGGAGGCCGGCGAGGCGCTACGCCTGCTCGACTTGCGCGCTGACCCCGTGATCGCGGCTTTCCGCGACGCGCCAGCCGACGACGAGCCCTGGACCAAGGACGACGAGGATGCGGCGGCGCAGGGCAGAGCCGACCTCGCGGCTGGGCGCACGATCTCGCTGGATGAGGCGCTGCGAGAGTCCGAGTGAGTGACGCGCCGTGGCGCGTCCAGCTTACGCACACAGCCCAGCGCGACCTGCGTCGTCTTGACCCTCCGATCCGCAGACGAGTCGAAACCTCGCTGCGCGCGCTCGCGGACGACCCGCAGAGAGTCGGTGCGCTGCGCAAGCTCACGGGAGCGCCGGAGTGGCGGCTGCGGATTGGCGACTGGCGAGCACTTGTTCTCCTGGACACCCAGACACGTGTCATCAACGTCACTCGGGTGCTTCCGCGCGGTCGTGCATACCGCGACTGAACGGGTTAGTGCGAACGCCAACTGGGCCTGTGCTCCGGTGACTGCTACTGCTCGCTGGCCCCCGCTCACCCCCGCAACGGCACGTCCGCGCGCAGCCCCTCGATCGCCGCCTTGCGATCGTCGTACGCGCCGTCGAAGCCCGTCAGGTCCAGCACTCGCCGCGCGTTGGACTCCGGCGTGCACACCACCCGCAGCGCCTGGCCGCGCCGGCGCAGGCCGCTGTCCAGCTTGAACAGCACCCCCAGCGTCGCGCTGTCCAGGTACGTCGTCGCGGTCAAGTCGAGCACGATCCCCAGCCGCTCGTTGGGCAAATCGAGCGTCACGTCCTCCAGCGCGCTCACATTCGAAATGTCCAACTCGCCCGCGACCGCCACGAGCCGCACCCCCTCGTGCTCGGACAGCTCGATCTCAGCCAGCGGCGCCACCTGGCCGTTGCCGAACCGCTCGCCGTCGTCATACACCGGTGCCCGGCTCCTTGCGCATCTTCACCGCGGTCCCCTCCGCCGTGTGCTCGACGTCCGTCGAGTCCATCAGCTGCTCGATCATCCGCAAACCCATCCCGCGCTGTGAGCCGCGCGGCGTTCGCCACTGCCCGTCGTCGGAAACCCGCACCACCACCGCGCCCGCCCTGGCGCGTTCCGCGCGAATGTGAAACGTGCGTCCCGTCTCCGGGCCGTACGCATGCTCGACCGCGTTCGCGCACGCCTCGCTCACCGCTAGCTTGATCGCAAAGACGTCGTCCGACCCGTCGCCCGTCTGCGCCAGCCACCGCTCGATCCGGCGCCGCGCCAGCGCCACCGACCGCGGCTCCGCCGGCAGCCGCACGTCCAGCCGCTCCGCCGTCTCGTCCAGCAGCCTAACCGCCAGCAGCGCCGTGTCGTCCTTGGGGCCGGTGGCGCCCGACGACGCCCGCGCCAGGACCCGTGTGCTCAGCGTCTCGAGGTCCGCCTCGCCATCGCTCAGCGCGCTGCGCAGCCGCTCCAGCCCGACGTCCAGCGGCTCGCCGCGCCGCTCGACCAGACCGTCGGTGTACAGCAGCACGCAGCTGCCCCGCTTCAGCTCGGCCTCCCAACTCTCATAGCGCGTGTGCTCGCCCACCCCGAGCGGCGGCGCCGGCGAGTGCTCCAGAAAGCGCGTCTCGCCGGCGGCGTCCATCACCAGCGGCGGCAGGTGCCCCGCGCTCGCGAAACGCACCGCGCCGCCCTCCGGGTCGATCACCATGTACAGCACCGTCGCCACCATTTCCCCGCCATGCGTCCTCGCCGCCAACGCGTTCAAATGGCTCAGCACCGCGCCCGGCGACTGCGGGTCGAGCACCGCGTATGCCCGCAACGCGGCCCGCAGCTCCCCCATCAGCGTCGCCGCGCGCACACCATGCCCGACCACATCGCCAATCGCCAACCCCACCCGGTCTTCCCCGAGCACGATCGCGTCATACCAGTCGCCACCCACCTGCGCCGCCCGCTCCCCCGGACGGTAGCGCGCCGCCATCGCGATCGACTCCAGCTCCGGCAGCTGCTCCGGCAGCAGCTGGCGCTGCAGCGTGCCCGCGATCGCCTCCGCCTCCGCCCGCGCCTGCGCCTCACGTACCCGTTCGGCTCGCTCGCGCTGCAGCTCGACGAACACCGCCACCTTGCTGCGCAGCACGTCCGCGTCGAACGGCTTGACCACGTAGTCCACCGCGCCCGCCGCGTAAGCGTGGAACACCTGCTCGACATCCGCCGCGTGCGCCGTCAGGAAGATGATCGGGATGTGCCGCGTCCGGGCCCTTGTGTTGATGTACTTCGCCGTCTCCAACCCGTCCATCCCCGGCATCCGCACGTCGAGCAGCACCACCGCGAACTCCTCCCGCAGCAGCCGCCGCAGCGCCTCCTCGCCCGAGCGCACCGCCACCAGCCGCTGCCCCAACGGTTCGAGCACCGCCCGCAGCGCCGCCAACCCACCCTCGTCGTCGTCCACGAGCAGGATGCTTGCCTGGAACTGCGCCGGCGCGGCCTGGGGTGTAGGCGGCGTGGCGGGGGTGGGTGTGGGCGGCGTGGTGAGCGTGGGCGTTTGGCCTTCGGACCGGGGTGGCGGCGTGTCGGTGGCGGGCTTCGATGTCTGCGATCCCGCGGCGGGTTGCGACGACCGTGGCTTGGCATCGGGTGCCGATGCCAGAGGGTCGCCTTTGGGCTTCGGTGTGGGCATCTCGGCGGCGGGTTGCGGCCCGTCCTGCGGCGTGGCCGCGCCGCGGCCTGCACGCGGCCCCCGGCGCCCGGGCCTGGCGCCGGCTCCCTTCCGGCTCAGGGTTTCAGCCACGTCCCGATCAGCGACAACAGCCGCTCCGGCTCGACCGGCTTGGTGATGTAGTCCGACGCGCCCGCCGCGACGCTGCGCTCGCGGTCGCCCTCCATCGCCTTCGCCGTCACCGCGATGATCGGCAGCCTGCGCAGCTGCGGCATCAGGCGGATCGCCGCGATCGTCTCGTTGCCGTCCATGTCCGGCATCATGATGTCCATCAGCACGACGTCGACGTCGCGGTGACGCTCCAGCGCCGCCAACGCCTCCTTGCCCGTCTCGCCGAAGACGACCTCCATCCCGCGATCCTCCAGCAGACTCGCGAGCGCGAACAAATTGCGCACATCGTCGTCGACCAGCAAGGCCTTGCGCCCGCGCAGCGCCTCGATCGTCTGCTCGTCGACCTCCACGTGCTCGGTCTTCGCGCTCCACGCCCCCGCCGGCCGCGACCGCTTGCGGTGCAGCGCCATCGCCGCCTCCGCCTTCAGCTGCTCGGGCGAGTCGACCACCTTCGCGACGATCCCCTCCGCCAGCCGTCGCAAACGCGCCTGCTCGCGCGCCGTCAGCGGGCGCTCCGGGCACAGGATGAACGTGCTCGCGTGCCACCGCCGCGGCTCGCCTCCCACTCGCTCCAGCAGCCTGAACATCGCCGTCTTCGCGATCCCCGCGCCCAGCACGACGCAGTCGAACGTCGTCCCCGCCAGCGCCTCGGCTGCCTCATCCGCCGACGCGAGCACCTGCGTCATCACGCCTCCCTCCCTGTCCGCCACCTCCGCGACCGCGCGCCTGGCCTCGTCGCTGCGCTCGACGACCAGCACGCGCCGGGCCGCCGCGGGGGAGGGGTGTGCGGAGGAGGACTGTGCGGCGGGGGACTGTGCGGGGGCTGGGCCTGCGGCGGGGGATTGTGCGGGGGCCGGGCCTACGGCGGGGGATTGTGCCGGCGAGGGACGTACGGCGGTCGGGCTGCCGTTCTCGCCCGACGGTGCACTCTGCGGGGCTGCCAGGGCCAGGGTGGGCGGTGCGGCAGGCGGGGCCGGCGTCGGTGTGGAAAGCGCGAGCGCGGGGGGTGTCGGTACGGACTCCGGGGGCGTCGGCGCCAGCGAAGGGGTGGGGACGGGAGGAGTGGGCGTTGGACCAGGGGGTGCGGGCGTCGGCGGTGTGGGTTCTGGGGGCGTGGGCTCCGGGGGTGTGGGTATGGGCCCGGGGGGTGTGGGCGTCGGGGGCGCCGGGGCGGGGGGTGCAGTGACGGGGGGCGCCGGGGCGGGGGGTGCAGCGGCGTGGGGCGCCGGGGCGTGGGGCGCCGCCGACGTCCACGACACCGCGCCGTTCGCCTCGCCCGAAGTGTCGAGCGCCGGCATGAGCGCGCGGGCGTAGCTCGCCGGCAGGATCAGCGCGAACGTCGTCCCCTTGCCGACCGTGCTCGCCACCTGAATCTCGCCGCCCAGCGCCTTTGCCAGCTCCCGGCTGATCGACAAGCCCAGCCCGGTGCCGCCGTACTTGCGGCTCGTCGTGCCGTCCGCCTGCTGGAACGCCTCGAAGATCACCTGCAGCTTGTCCGGCGGGATGCCCACCCCCGTGTCCGCGACCGTGAACGCGATTCGCTCGCCCGGCAGCGACGCGATCCCCAGCGTCACGCTCCCCGCCTCCGTGAACTTGAACGCATTCGACAGCAGGTTCCGCAGGATCTGCTCCAGCCGCTGCTCGTCCGTGAGGATGCTGCTCGGCAGCCCCCCTCGGCCTCGATCTCGAAACGCAGCCCCTTGTCCGCCGCGATCGGGTCGAACGTGCGCGTCACGTATGTCTGCACGTCGGCGATACTCACCAGATCCGGCAGGATCTCCATCTTGCCCGCCTCGATCTTCGACAGGTCGAGAATGTCGCTGATCAACTGCAGCAGATCCGTGCCCGCCGCATGGATCGTGCGCGCGAACTCCATCTGCTTCTCATCCAGATTGCCCCGCTCGTTTTCGAGCAGCAGCTTCGAGAGGATCAGCAAGCTGTTCAGCGGCGTCCGCAGCTCGTGCGACATGTTCGCCAGGAACTCCGACTTGTACTTCGACGACAGCGCCAGCTGCGCCGCCTTCTCCTCCAGCCCGAGCCGCGCGAACTCGATCTCGCGGTTCTTGGTCTCGATGTCGAGATTGCGCTCCTCCAGCAGCGCCGCCTTCTCCTGCAGCTCGTCGTTGGCGCGCTGCAGCTTCTCCTGCTGGGACTGCAACAGCTCCTCCGACGCCTTCAGCGACTGCGCCTGCTGCTCGAGCTCCGTATTGGACCGTTTCAGCTCCTCCTGGCGGCGCTGCAACTCCTCGGACTGCGTCTGCAGCTCCTGCGTCAGCGACTGCGACTGCTGCAGCAGCTCCTCCGTACGCATGTTCGCCATGATCGTGTTCAGCACGACCCCCAGCGTCTCCATCAACTGCTCGAGAAACGTCCGGTGCACCTCGCTGTACGGTTTCAGCGACGCCAGCTCGATCACGCCGAGCACCTGCTCCTCGAACAGAATCGGCATCACGATGATGTTCACCGGCACCGCCGCGCCCAGGCCCGACGTCACCTGGATGTAGTCCGTCGGCGCCTCGGTGATCAGGATGCTCTTGTGCTCCACCGCCGCCTGCCCCACCAGACTCTCGCCCAGCTCGAACGTGTTCGACACGCTCTTGCGCCGCTGGTACCCATAACTCGCGATCAGCCGCAGCTGCGTCGTCGAATCCTCGCCGTCCGGCGTCTCCGCCAGGAAGAACGCGCCGTGCTGCGCCGACACCGTCGGCGTCAGCTCGCTCATGATCAGCTGCGTGACCGTGCGCAGCTCGCGCTGGCCCTGCATCAACCCCGAGATCCTTGCGAGGTTCGTCTTCAACCAATCCTGTTCCTCGTTGCGATTGGTCGTATCGCGCAGGTTGGCGATCATCTGGTTGATGTTGTCCTTCAGCTCCGCGACCTCGCCCTGCGCCTCGACCGAGATCGAGCGCGTCAGGTCGCCCTGCGTCACCGCGGTTGACACCTCGGCGATCGCCCTCACCTGCGTCGTCAGGTTCCCCGCCAGCTGATTGACGTTCTCCGTCAGCCCCCGCCACGTCCCCGAAACGCCCTCGACCTCGGCCTGCCCGCCGAGCTTGCCCTCGGTGCCGACCTCGCGGGCAACGCGCGTGACCTCGTCGGCGAAGGACGAAAGCTGGTCGACCATCGTGTTGATCGTGTTCTTCAGCTCGAGAATCTCACCCTCCGCGTCGACCGCGATCTTCTGCGACAGGTCGCCCCTCGCCACCGCCGTCGCGACCTGCGCGATGTTGCGCACCTGATCGGTCAGGTTGGACGCCATCAAATTTACGTTCTCCGTCAGGTCGCGCCACGTGCCCGACACGTCCTCGACCTCGGCCTGCCCGCCGAGCTTGCCCTCGGTGCCGACCTCGCGCGCCACACGCGTCACCTCTGCCGCGAACGACCGCAGCTGGTCGACCATCGTGTTGATCGTGTCCGCCAGCGCCGCGACCTCGCCCTTCGCCTCCACCGTGATCTTCTGAGACAGGTCGCCCTGGGCGACGGCCGTGGTCACCTGCGCGATGTTGCGCACCTGGTCGGTCAGGTTGTTCGCCATGAAGTTCACGTTCTCCGTCAGCCCCCGCCACGTCCCCGAAACGCCCTTCACCTCGGCCTGCCCGCCGAGCTTGCCCTCGGTGCCGACCTCGCGGGCGACGCGCGTGACCTCGTCGGCGAAGGACGAAAGCTGGTCGACCATCGTGTTGATCGTGTTCTTCAGCTCAAGAATCTCGCCCTTCACGTCGACCGTGATCTTCTGCGTCAGGTCGCCCTTGGCGACCGCCGTCGTCACCTGTGCGATGTTGCGTACCTGGTCGGTCAGGTTGGACGCCATGAAGTTCACCGAGTCCGTCAGGTCCTTCCACGTCCCGGCCACCCCCGGCACCTCGGCCTGCCCGCCGAGCTTGCCCTCGGTGCCGACCTCGCGGGCGACGCGCGTCACCTCATCCGCGAAGCTGGACAGCTGGTCGACCATCGTGTTGACCGTCGTCCCGATCCGCAGGAACTCGCCCTTCACCGGCTGGCCCTCGATCTTCAACGCCATCTTCTGCGACAGGTCACCCTCGGCGACCGACCCGATCACGCGCGCGACCTCGGTGGTCGGGCGCACGAGATCGTCGATCAGCGCGTTGACCGAGTCGACGCTCGTCGCCCACTCGCCGCTCGCCCCCGGCAGCGCCGCGCGCTCGGTCATCCGCCCCTCGCGGCCGATGATCCGCCCGACCCTGACCAGCTCCTTGGCCATCCGGTGGTTCGTCGCGACCAGCTCGTTGAACTCCGCGACCAGCTCCCCCAGCAGCCCCCGGCGGCGCGTGTTCAAACGCGCCGAAAAATCGCCCCCGCGTGCCGCCCGCAGCGCGGCCAGCAGGTCTTCCAGCAGCGCGACCTCCGCCTCGTCGCGACCGGCCGCGCCATCGCCACCATTGACGCCGCGCTCCGCCGGCTCGGCTCGAGATCCCTTAACCCTCTGCCGGCCGCGCGCCGCGCCGGCTGTCGCTGCTCCCATGCTCTGCTCTCCTGCCACCGACGTCTAGAACTCGTCCCACACTCCGAGCGTCCGCGACCTGCACACCGCAACGATGCCGCTCGCGGACGAAAGGACCGCACAACCTGCCGTCACCGGCCAGCCGCACAGCCCTCCTCAGTTGTCGCCCCCGCTTTACCCGCTGGCGCGTGCGTCCAAACGGCGATGCCCCCCCATCCGGCGCGCGCCCCCGCGCGCCTCCCCTCCAAAAAACAACCTCCCTCGAGGGGTTGATGCAGCCGGCTCAGGCCGCCGCGCGCTCGCCGCTCTGCTCGGCGGCGCTCTCTGCCGCCGCCGGCACGAAGCTCATCGCGCGCTCTGCGAGCGCCGTGATCGTCAAGCTCGGGTTCACACCCACGTTCGCCGGGATCGCCGACCCGTCGCACACCAGCAGGTTCTCGTAGCCGAACACCCGTGCGCGCCCATCGATCACGCCGTGCTCCGGGTCGGGCGCGATCACCGCGCCGCCGAGGATGTGCGCCGTCGTGGGAATGTTGAACAGCGCCTCCGTCACCGAGCTTTGCGCGATCCCTCCCGTCCGGCGCGCAAACCATTCCGCCGCCTGGTTTGCGATCGGGATAAACGTCGGGTTGGGCCGCTCCGGGTCCTGTTCGGTCGTCAGCCGCACCGTCCCGAACGGGCCCTTGCGGGGGCGCAGCGCGATCGCGTTGTCGAGCGTCTGCATCACCAGCACGATGATCGTCCTGCGTGACCACCGCTTGGGGAACATCACCTGCACCAACCGCCCCGGGTGCCTCGCGATCTGTGCCAGCAGCTTCAGCGGGCGCGTGACGCGCGTGCCGTCGCCCACCAGCAGCGTGTTCAGCCGGTGCATCGAATCGCCCTCGTCGCCGTAGGTCACCGTCTCGATATGCGTGTTCGGGTCCGGGTAGATCGAGCTTGTGATCGCCACCCGTTTGATCAAATCGTCCGGGTAGTCCTCCGGCACCGTCACCGCGAGAATCGACTCGCTATTAGTGCGCACCAGCTCGCCGAGCCGCGGCGAGACCCTGGCGAGCGAACCGCTCAGCCTGCAGCGCTGCAACAGCTTGTTCGTCCCCAGCGGCCCCGCGGCGACCACAACACCCCGCGCGCGCAGCGTGCCTCGTTCCTTATTGACCCACGCCCCCGACCGCACGCTCTCGATCTCATACCCGTCCCTGCCCGAGCCATCCCCGAGCGGCCGCACATCCACCACCGTCCGTTCCGGCATCACCCGCACGCCGCGGCGCTCCGCCAAATACAGGTAGTTCTTCACGAGCGTGTTCTTCGCCCCATGCGGGCACCCCACCATGCACCGCCCGCACAGCCTGCACCCGGTCCGCTCCGGGCCGTCCCCGTCGAAGAACGGGTCTGCCACCGTCTTGCCCGGCTCGCCAAAGAACACCCCCACCGGCGTCTTCTGGTAGGTGTCGCCGACCCCTAGCTGCTCCGCGTACTCGCGCAACAGCTGGTCGGCCGGGTCGTCGTGCGGGTTCTGCGTCACCCCGAGCATCCTTTGCGCCTCCGTGTAATGCGGCGCCAGCTCTTTCTCCCAATCCTCCATCTCCGCCCATTGGCGGTCCTCGAAGAACGCCCTGGGCGGCACGTACAGCGTGTTCGCGTACCCGAGGCTGCCCCCGCCCACCCCGCAGCCCGACACCACCGTCACGTCTTTGAAGATCGTCAGCCTGAAAATCCCCTTCATCCCGAGATACGGCGCCCACGAGTAGCGCGTCACGTCGGCCGTCGAGCTGGGCATCTCATGGTCCTCGAAACGCCTTCCGCACTCGAGCACTCCCACCCTGTACCCCTTCTCGGCCAGCCGCAACGCAGACACGCTCCCCCCGAAGCCCGAGCCGACCACCAGCCAGTCGAAGTCGTAGGTCTGTTCCATCGCGGCGCGCGCTCATCCTAGCTGGTCGGCCAGTCGGGGGTGCGGTGGGGTCGGATGTCTTTTTTGGGCGCCCCGCGGCTTATGCATCACATATGATTTTTACATCAAGTGTGATCGATTAGTGCTTGGGCTCGATGGAGCAGGACTGGGCGGGCACGCGATGGGGGAGGGCGATGGGATACGGGGGCGACGGGGTGTGGATGTGTTTTTGGACGCCTAAGCTTATGTATCACATGTGATGTTGCATCAGGTGTGATTTGTTAGTGCTTGGGCTCAGTCGATGAGGATTGGGGCGGGCGAGGATGGATGGGAGGAGGATGGGCGATGGGATGGGGAGGGGGAGAGCAGGGGGATGGAGATCGGGGGATGGATGGGATGGGGAAGAGAGGATGGCGAGGAAGATGAGAGGAGGGAGAGGGAGGAGAGGGAGATAGGAAGCCGGCGCGGCGGTGGAACAGAACAGGCGGGGGCCCTGCACCGCGTAGCCGTTTTCTGCCTCCTGGCCCCCTGCCGCTATATTCCGTGAAGTAATGGCGGCGGAGGGTCTTCGCAACAAGCCCTGCGGGGGTCGCTACGGCGACATCGTCCAGTCGATCGGCAACACGCCGCTGATCGAGCTGCCACGGCTCTCGCCCAAGCCCGGCGTGCGCATCTGGGCCAAGCTCGAGTCGCGCAACCCCACCGGCTCGGTCAAGGACCGCGTAGCCCGCGCCCTGATCGAGGACGCCGAGACCCAGGGCGCCCTCGCCCCCGGCCAAACGATCCTCGAGCCCACCTCCGGCAACACCGGCATCTCGCTCGCGATGATCTGCTCGCGCAAGGGCTACCGGCTGAAGGTCGTCATGCCCGAGAACGTCACCGCCGAGCGCACCACGCTGCTGCGGATGTACGGCGCCGAGATCGTCTACTCCGACGGCTCGCTCGGCTCCAACGGCGCCGTCGAGAAGGCGTTGGAAATGGCCGGCGCCGACTCCTCCTACTACATGCCCTACCAGTACGGCAACCCCGCCAACCCGCTCGCGCACTACAACGGCACCGCGCTCGAGATCCTCGAGGAGCTGGACGAGGTCTCCGCGTTCGTCGCCGGCCTCGGCACCGGCGGCACGCTGATGGGCAATGGCCGCCGCCTGAAGGAGACCTTCGGCGACGCCTGCAAGATCGTCGCCGCCGAGCCGATGCAGGGCGAGCCCGTCCAGGGCCTGCGCTCCCTCGACGACGGCTTCATCCCGCCGATCATCGACCTCTCCCTGCTCGACCGCAAGATCTTCGTCACCAACCGCGACGCGATCCTCTGGACGCGCAAGCTGCTCGACGAGGAGAGCGTCTTCGCCGGCGTCTCCTCCGGTGCGATCGCCCGCGTCGCCGTGCGCATCGCCGGCGAGCTGGACGAGGGCAACGTCGTCTTCATCGTCGCCGACGACGGCTGGAAGTACCTCTCCTCGGGCATCTACACCCTCCCCGTGGACGAGGTCGAGAACCTTGACTCCACCGTCTGGTGGTGAGCCCGTGGACATCCCGCCCTTTCTGCTCGACGAGCTTGTCACGCACGCCCGCGAAGAAGCGCCCAACGAGTGCTGCGGCGTGCTCGCCGTAGAACCAGGCTCGCCGCCGCGGGCACTGCGCGCCCACCGCGCCGTCAACACCGCCGCCAGCCCCCTGCGCTTCGAGATCGACGGCCTCGAGGTGCTGCGCCTCACCGAAGCGCTCGAGCGCGACGGCCTGGACCTCGCCATCTACCACTCCCACACCCGCACCGCGCCCTACCCCTCGCAAACCGACATCAACTTCGCCGCCCGCTGGCCCGGCGTCGAGTGGGTCATCATCGGCCTCGCCGACCCGACCGCACCCGAAGTCCGCTCCTACCTGATCGGCGACGACGGCGCCGTCGAAGAAGTCGCGATCTGAGCGCCCCGCCCCTCGTCTGCCCCGCCTGCGGTCGCGAACACCCCGCGAGCGAGCGCTTCTGCTCCAACTGCGCCATGCCGCTCGTGCATTCCGCTGGCGGCGGGGGTTCCGTTGAGGCCGGGGAAGCGGATGGGGGTGCTGACGGGGCTGGTGGGGGTGCCGGGGAAGCCGGTGGCGCTGGTATGGGTGATGGCTGGGGGACTGGGGGCAGCATCGGCGCCGCCGCCGGCGGCGAAGCGACGCCCACGCCCGAGCAGCCCCTCGGCGACCTCTGGCGCCGCGCGCGGCGCATCAAGCCGCAATACACCGAAGGCGCCCTCGTCCGCGTCGTCGGCGCCCGCAACCTCGCCGAGGCCGACTTCATCCAGAACCTCCTCCTCGAGGAGGGCGTCCCCAGCCTGCAACGCCGCGCCCGCGGCTTCGACGTCCCCGACTTCCTCGCCGCCGGGCCCCGCGACATCCTCGTGCCCGCCTCCGGCGTCCCCGCTGCGCGGGAGGTGCTGTTGCAGAGCGAACTACTTGGCGGCGATGGTGGCGACGGCGACCCCGCCCGTGGCGCCAGCGGTTTGACGAGCGCCACCGCCGTCCGGGTGCTCGCCTGTCTGCTTGCCGCCCTGGTTCTGCTTGGCGTACTTGCCTGGCTGGCGACGACTCGTTAGGTGTCGCGACGCCAGATGGCCAGCCCCGGGATGTTCGCTGAGCAAGTCAGGCAAGGACGCAGCGGCGAGCGTCGCGTACCTTGTATGCGAGCTGGCCGATCGGAGATCTCGTCGATCTCCGATCGGTAGCGGCATGACGCCGCCGGCACCGCCGGCGAAGCCGGTGGCGGGGCGTCCTAGACCAAGGCGGGCTGGAGGCTGCCCACCTCGCGCGTGATCGTCTCGATTTCCTCCGAGGCGCGCTCGAACTCATCGTCGGACAGCACCGGCGTGCCCTCGAACGGCAGGTCGCGCTGCAACTCGATCCACGGACTGCCGCCGATGTACTCGTCCTTGACCTTCACCGTCACCGGCCTTGGAATGCGGTACGTGCGCAGCAGCAGCACGTGCAGCGGATGCCTCGGCCTCCACAGCAGCCGCTTCTCGGCGTAGTCCGGCGTCCACACGTAGAACGGCGACAGCGCGTCCACGCAGCGCGGGTCCGCGATCGTGAAATGACCCGCGACTTCCGCCCACGCGCGAATCCGCACCCGGTCGGGCTGCTGCAGGCTGCCGTCGGCCGCCAGCGCCTGCACCGTCGGCTCGCCGTCGTTCCACACCCCCTCCTCGAGCGCCCGCCGCAGCTCCGGCTGGTGAGACTCGCGCACGAGATCGTTGCGCTGGTGGTCGAACGTCGGATACAGGAAAAAGCGGTCGTGCTCAACACGGAAGTCGGGCTCCCGCGGGCTGCCCTTGCGAAGCGTGATCAGCTGCTCGCCTTCAGCGAGGGCGCGGACGGTTACAGCCCATTCCTTTAAAGCAATTGGCATAGCGATATGGAGGGGACGAGGCCCTTAGGCCTTGGACGTATGAGACCTGCCTGCGCTCGGAGGGACGAGCGGCCGGTCGCCATTAAAGATACCGAAATCCTAGAGAAAATCCCAAATCGCCTGCAAATCGCGTGGTTTTGGAGCGAGCGAGCGGCGCAGAATGTTTCTGATGGCACTTACAGGCGCCGTCCCGCCAAGCCCTCCGCGGCCTCGATCAGCGATGCGTAGTCGTCCTCGCCGTGCCCCCGTCCTATCGCCGCCGTCAGCAGCTCCCGCGCGTGGCCCGCCGCCGCGAACGGCACGCCCGCCGCCTGCGCTTCGTCCAGGCACAGCCGCACGTCCTTCAGCAGGTGCGCCGTCTTGAACAGCGTCGCGTAGTCGTGCTCCCGCATCGCCCCGGCCTTCAACGTCAACTGCGCCGACGCGCCCGAGCCCGCGCTGCACACCCGCTCGAACGCGTCGAGGTCGACCCCCGTCGCCCTCGCCAGCAGCAGCGCCTCCGCCAGCGCCGCCGCATTGGCCGCGCCGAGCGCGTTGTTGATCAGCTTCAACATCGCCCCCTGCCCCCGCTCCCCGACGTGCACGATCACCTCGCCCATCGCGTCCAGCAGCGGCTCGGCCTGCTCGAAGTCCTCGGGCCTGCCCCCCACCATGATCGTCAGCGTGCCCTCCGCTGCGCGCGGCGCCGAGCCCGTCACCGGCGCGTCGATCATCCGCACGCCGTGCTCCTCCAGCTCGCCGCCGATCCGCAGCGTGTCTCGCGGGGCGATCGTCGACATGTCCACGCACAACACGCCCTTCGCATCCGGCGCCTCTACCACGCCATCGGGCCCCAACAGCACCGATGCCACCTGCTCGCCGTCGACCACCATGCTGACCACGATGTCGCTTGCGGCCGCGACCTCTGCCGGCGTCTCGCAAGCTTTCGCTCCATGTTCCGCCGCCCACCGCGCCGCCTTGCCCGGCGTGTGCGTCCACACCGACAGCGCCAGCCCGGCGCGCCCCAGGTTGGCCGCCATCCGCGAACCCATGATCCCCAGGCCGAGGAAGCCCACGCGCGGCGCACGCGCGCGATTCGCTGGGCTCTGACTCTCGCTCTGCTCAGACACGACGACCGAATCCTCCTCCACCCGGCGTTTCGATGCGCAGCCGCGCTCCCGCGCGCAACCTGCCCGTCACCTTGCCCGGCAGCTCCTGCTCGTCCAGCCAATTCTGCCCGCGCGCGCCTGGTCCACCGCCCTGCGCTCCTTGTGGCGCGTGCCGCCTGCGCTCGCCAATCAGCGAAAAGCTCATCTCCCGCAACGCTTCGATCTCACGAACCACCCCGTCGCCGCCCCTGTATCTGCCCGCACCGCCCGATCCCCGGCGCAGCTCGTAGCGCGTGACCCGCAACGGGAACTCCCGCTCCAGCGCCTCCACCGGCGTATTCAGCGTATTGCTCATCGCCACGTGCACCCCGCTCGGCCCATCCGCGTCCGCGCACGCCCCCTGGCCGCCGCCGATCGTCTCGTAGTAGCCGAAGCTTTCGTCGCCGACCGTCACATTGTTCATCGTCCCCTGCCCCTGCGCTCTGCCGAAGGCACTCAGCACCAGGTCCGCGACCCGCAACGACGTCTCCACATTGCCTGCCGCCACGGCCGGGCGGCGAGCGGCGGCGCCGGCCGAGGTGGAAGGGGCGGCGGCCGGTGGTGTGGCGGGGTCGAGCTGCGCAGGCGGGGCGGCATTCAGCAGCGACCCCTCCGGCGCCCGTACCTCGATCGGCCGGTAGGCGCCCGCCGACGGCGGGATGTCCGGGTCGGTCAGCACCCGCACCGCGAAGTAGCACGCCGACTTCGTCACCGCCAGCGGGCAGTTCAGGTTGCCCGCGTGCCTGCCCGCGCTCCCCGCGAAGTCGAGCACCAGCCGTTCTCCCTCTACCGTCGCGCGCAGCCGCAGCGCCAGATCTCCCTCCACCGCCTCGAGCACGTCCTGTGCTTCCCTGACCCCGTCCGGCAGCGCCACGATGCACGCCCTTGTGCGCCGCTCCGCGTAGTCCAGCACCGCGTCCGTCGCGACCCGCAGCCGCTCCACCCCGACTCGTGCCGCCAGCTCGGCTAGGCGCAGCGCGCCCACCCGGTTCGCCGCCAGCTGCGCCCGCAGGTCCGCTCGCCGCTCCGCCGGCCCGCGCATCTGCGCGACCACCTCGGCGATCGCCTCCTCCGTCATCCGCCGCGGCGCGATCACCACACCCTCCTGTGCCAGCGTCGTGCTGTCCGCCGGCATCGACCCCGGCACCCGCCCGCCCACGTCCGCGTGGTGCGCCCGGCTTGCCGCGAAGCCGATCGGCCGCCCGTCGCCCGGCTCGGAACCTGCGAACACCGGCGTGATCACCGTAATGTCCGGCAGGTGCGTGCCCCCGGCGAACGGGTCGTTCAGCATCCACGACACCCCGGGTCGGTGCTCCTCCTCCAGCACCGCCGCGACCGCCGCCGGCATCGCACCCAGATGCACCGGGATGTGCTCCGCCTGCATCGTCATCTGCCCGTCCGCGTCGAACAGCGCCGTCGAGCAGTCCCGCCGCTCCTTGATGTTCGCCGAGTGCGCGCCCCGCACCAACACCGCGCCCATCTCCCCGCACGCCGCGCGCAACGCTCCCACCACCACCTGCAGCTCGATCGCGTCGATCACCGCCTGCCTCCGACGTCGTGCAAGCGCACCGTCCCGAACTCGTCCACCTCGCCCCGCCACCCTGCCGGCACCCACAGCGTGGACTCCGGCAGCGCGTACACGGCCGGGCCCTCCACCCGTGTGCCCACCGGCAGCTCGCCCCGCAAGCACCGCGCCTGCACCTCCTCGCCATCCACCCTCACTCGCACCATCTCCTCCGTCGGTGCCTTCGTCTGTGGGCTCCCCGCGAGCCGCAGCCCCTCCGGGGCTGCGCCCCACGCCGACACCCGCACTGTCACCAGCTCCACCTCCGCCTCGCGGTCGCGGTAGCCGTAGCGGGCCTCGTGCGCCCGCGCGAACGCCTCCCGCAGGGCGTCAGGGTGTGGTTGCAGCAGGGTGTCCGGGGCGGGCCGCGGCGCATCCGGGCCGGGCCGGGGTGCCTCCGGGTCGGGGTGGGGCGCGTCTGGGTCGAGCCCGGGCGCATCCGGGTGGGGACACAGGCCGAGGCGCACGACGTCAGGATCGTCTGAGCTGGGGTGCCAGACGTCCGGGCAGTGAGGTACGGACATGCTCAGGCACTCCTCCTCGCTCACCGCCAGCTCGAACGACTGGCCCCGGTAGCGCAGCTCGTAGCCCACCGCCGTTCTCGCCACCGCCTCACCCAGCTCCCTGCTCGCGCGTGCCACCAGCGCCGCCCGCTCCGCTGCGACCCGCTCCGTGCTCAAGCTCGCTCCCGCGAGCATCACCGTCCGTGCCGCGTCGCGCCGCGGCGCCGCTGCCGCCAGGCCCAGCGCGCACAGCACGCCCGACGCGCGCGGGCACAGCACACGTCCAATCCCCAGTCCGCGCGCCAACGCCGCCGCGTGCAGTGGGCCCGCGCCGCCGAACGCGATCAGCGCGAAGCCCCTCGGGTCGAGACCCCGCTGCACGCTCACCACACGCAGCGCGCCCAGCATCTCCTCCTCGGCGACCCGCACGATCCCTTCCGCGCAGCGCTCCACCGTCAACCCCAGCTCCGCCGCCAAACGTCCCACTGCCTGCCTCGCCGCCGCGCGATCGAGCGTCACGCCGCCCGCGAGGGTTCCCGGCGTGCCGCCCGCCGGGTCGGCTGGTGTGTGGTCAGCCGGGTCGGCTGGTGTGCCATCCGCCGAGTCGACCGGCGTGCGGTCCGCCGCGAGGACCGGCGCGCGGTCGGCCAAGCCGGCCGGTGTGCGATCCGCTGCGCTGCTCGCCGCGGCGCCGTCCTTCGGAGCGCCCGCCGGCAGCCGCCCGAGCACGACATTCGCGTCCGTCACCGTCGGCTCCTTGCCGCCCCGTCCGTAACACGCCGGTCCCGGCTCCGCGCCCGCCGACCTCGGTCCCACCCGCAGCGCGCCGCCCACGTCCCGCCACGCGATCGACCCGCCGCCCGCCCCTACCGTGTGGATGTCCAGCATCGACAGCGCGACCGGCCGTCCCGCAACCGTGCCCTGCGCCGTCTCCGCGACCCTCCCCTCATGGATCGCGCACACATCGCACGACGTGCCGCCCATGTCGACGCACAGCACCTCCCGCTCGCCCGCCCTTCCCGCCAGCAGCTCCGCGCCCCTAACCCCGCCCGCCGGACCCGACAGCACCGTCAGCGCCGCATGCGCCCCCGCGTCCTCTGCGCTCGTCAGGCCGCCCGAGGACTGCATCACCGCCGGGCGCACGACCCCCCGCTTATCCGCCTCCCTGCACAGCCTTCGCAGATATGTGCTCAGCAGCGGCGACAGCGCCGCGTCGATCTCCGTGCTCGCCGCCCGCTCGTGCTCCCTGAACGTCCCCACCAGCTCGTGCGACAACGACACGTGCACCCCCTCCATCCGCTCGGCCAACAGCTCGCCCAGCATCCGCTCGTGCTCCGGGTGCGCGTAGGAGTGCAGCAGCGCCACCGCCACCGCTTCCGGCGGGGTCGCGGCGTGCGCGGGCGATGGGGGAGGGGTGGAGGGTGACGCGCTGCGCGCGTCGGATGGATGCGCCGCTTGTGTCGCGTGCGGCGCGCTCCCGCCATCCGACCCCGCTGCGATCCGCTCCACCAGTGCCGTCGCCTCCCCTCGGTCCAGCGCCCGCAGCGGCCCGTCCGGTCCCATCCGCTCCGGCGCACCGTAACGCCGCTCCGGCGGCGCCAGCGGCGCCGGGCCCGCCTCGCACAGCCTGTACAGGTGCGGCCGGGCCTGCCTGCCGAGCGCCACCACATCCGTAAAACCATCCGTCGCCACCAGCGCCGTCCGGGCCACTCTGCCCTCCAGCAGCGCATTCGTCGCCACCGTCATCCCGTGCGCGAACCGCTCCACCTCGCCCGGCCCCGCCCCCGCGGCCGCCAGCACCTCCTGCACCGCCGCCAGCACCCCGCGTGACTGGTCCTCGCCCGTGCTCGGCACCTTCGCCGTGTACAGCCGCCCGCTGCCCGCCAACAGCACCGCGTCCGTGAAGGTGCCACCCACGTCCACTCCCAGCAGCATCCGCGCAGCCTACGAGAGAGTCGCCCCGACCGATGGCGCGGCGCTCGTCCCCGCATGGACTCGACGGCCTACGCACGGGCCCCACACCTGACCGTCTGTCCTACTTATGCGTCCCCCGCGTGATCTTTGCTCCGCCCGCGCGTCATCCATAGTGGCGGGACAAGGATGTCCCGCCCCGTCCGCCCGTCCGCCTCGCCTCTTCCGCGCGCGGACGATCTCTACAGCAGCGCGCTCACGCCGCGATCTGCTCGCGGTCCTCGGTGTCCGCCAAATGCTGGTGGGACGGGCAATACCCGTTGTGTGCCAGTGGTGTCCGCTGGCACGCCTCGCCCTTGCGCGTCATCGCCCGGCACTGCGGCGGCGTATCGCTGATCGACGCGTGCGCCGCCGCCGGGTTCTCCTGGAGGAAGCGCTGTGCCAACCCGATGTAGCGGAACACCACCTTGTGCACATACGCCTGCGCGTTCATCGGGAAGTATGTCCTGATGTCGCAGAACAACGTCCTCGCCGGGTGCGCGAAATAGTGGCGGTCCGTAGCCATCCGCTCGATCGCCGCCTCGCACGTCTGCAGCACCCGTGCGTGGGCGCTCGACGCTCGCGCGCCCGCCGCTTCTGCCGATTTGCTCGTCTGGCCGGGGCCCGGCGCTGTGATGTAGGGGGCCAGCTCCCGGTAAATCGCTCTACTGAACTGATACATGGCGACCCCCTCGCCTCCTTCTTTCGTTCGACCTACGGGTTCCTCGATGAACAACCGCTCCTACCCGCACATCCGCCGCCGCCGATTCCGGGTTCTTTTTTGTTCCCGTGGCTCCACGTCGATAAACACTTCCCGTCCGCGAAAAGAGCGACCTTTGCCTGCTCTCCAGTCCGACTGTCCATCGATCCCCGAGTATCCAAGCGCCGTATAAAGGCCGCACGAGCGCTCTGTTAAGCGCCTGTTAACTGTGGGGCCGCGCGCGGTCTTGCGGGCGTGCGCGGCGACGGTCCTGAGGGCTAACCCCAAGCCTCCCACGCCATCTCTCCGCCGGCCTTCACCACGGCGTGCATCCCATCCAGTGCCCGGCTGGTCTCTGGGAAGTCGCTGCGCGTGTGGGCCCCGCGGCTCTCCTGCCTTGCCAACGCACACCCCGCGATCAGCCGTGCCAGCGGGTGCTCGTCCCCGGCGAGCCGCTCCAGCCCCTCCCGCGAGCGCTCGATCCCCGCCTCCCGCCACACCGCCTCACGCGTCTGCGCCGACACCGCCGGCAGCGCCTTGCTCTTCTGTAGCTCCGCCAGCTCGCGCTCCCTTGCTACAGCCGGCTCCGGCTCCTCCAGCGCCGCCGCCACCGCTCGCCGGGCGAACACGAAACACTCGCTCAGCGAGTTCGACGCCAGCCGATTTGCGCCGTGCAGCCCCGTGCACCCCGCCTCGCCCACCGCATACAGCCCCTCCACCGACGAACGTCCGTGTAGATCCGTCGCAATCCCTCCCATCACGTAATGCGCCGCCGGTGCCACCGGGATCAGTTCCCTGGCCGGATCGAGCCCCGACTCGCGCATAGCGCCCACCACATTGGGGAACGACGCGACATCGACCCCCCGCATGTCGAGCCCCACCGAGGCTTCCCCCGTCTCGATCAGCTTCATCCAAATCGCCTTGGCCACCTCGTCGCGTGGCGCCAGCTCGTCCACGAAGCGCTCCCCGCCGGCGTCGTGCAGCGTCGCGCCCTCGCCGCGAATCGCCTCCGTGATCAAGAACCCCTCCCTGCCCCTTACGCCAGTCACCGCCGTCGGGTGGAACTGCACCAGCTCGAGGTCCGCCAGCCGCGCTCCGAGCGCGTGCGCCAGCAGCAAACCAACCCCCTGCGACCCCGGCGGGTTGGTGGTGCGCGCCCACAGCGCCGCCGCCCCCCCGCTCGCCACGATCACCGCCCGCGCCCGCACCGCCCTTCCGTCCTCGCACAACACCCCCATGCAGCGCCCTTGCACCGTCTGCTCGCCTTCCGCCGGCCACAACGCCCGCACCCGCGCGCTCTCCAGCACCGCGATCCGCCCGTCCTGCGCCACGACCGCCGACAGCTGGCGCAGCATCCGCCTGCCCGTCGCGCTCCCCCCGGCGTGCACAACCCGCCGCACCGAATGCCCGCCCTCGAGGCCCAGCGCCAGCCGGCCGAAACGATCCGCGTCGAAACGCACCCCGAGCGCCTGCAAGTCCCTTACGCACTCCGGCGCCTCGCGCACCAGCACCTCCGCCGCACTCCGCCGCACCGCCCCCCGCCCAGCCCGCTCCGTGTCCGCCAGGTGCAGCTCCGCGCTGTCATCCGTCGCCAGCGCCGCCGCGAGGCCTCCCTGCGCCCAATAGCTGGCCGTCTGCGCCAGCGGCGCCGCCGACACCAGTACCGCCCGCGCCCCCGCCCGCGCGACACACAGCGACGCGTACAGCCCAGCCGCGCCCGCGCCCACAACCACGACATCCGTCCCCAACACCCCTCCCGCCGCCATCTCTGCCCGCCCGTGCGCTCTTTACTGTCCCGCCAGCGACACCAACGCCACCGCCAGCACTCCGACCGCCACCACGATCAGCACGCCCAGCGCCACGATCGGGGCTCGCCAGCGCGGCACCGCCGCCAGCCGCGTTCGTGCCGCCGCGCCGCAGCCCATGCACCACTCCTGCTCCGCCCCCAGCTCCGCCCCGCACAACGGGCAGCGCTCCGGCCCCGGCGCCGTCACGCTCACCGCTGCTCGCCCGTCTCCGGGTCCGTGGGGCGAATGATCTCCGTCGGCTGCTCCGCCGGCTCCTGCCCTGGTGTGCCCTTGTGTGGTGACCCCTGCGCGGGCCGCTGCGGCGAAGCTGGTGGGGTGGCGACGGGTTTTGCCGGGGCCGGAGGATTGGCGGCTGGCTGTGCCTGAGTTGGTGGGGCGGCCGCGGGTCGTGCCGGGGCCGGTGACCGATTCGCTGGCTGTGTGGCCGGGGCCTCAGGGGTCGCGGTTGGCCTGGGTGTCGCCTGCGCTGCGGGGGGCGTCTGAGTCGGGAACGCTGCCGTTGCTGCGGCTGTGGCCGAAGCTGGGGGTGGCGCCGCTACGGAGGCCGGCGGTGTCGAGGCCGGCGGTGTCGCCGCCACTGGGGTTGTCGGTGGCGCTGCCGCCGCGGGCCCCGCGATCGGAAGGTCCGCGTGCTGGCCCATCGCCATCCCGCACGCAGGGCAATAGCGGTCCTCGCTGCCGTGAATCGCCGCGCACCTTGGGCACGCCGCGATGCCCGCCTCGCGCAGCACCGTCACCGGCCAGCGTTCGTTCAGCGCCAGCTCCAGCGTTCGCAGCTCGCCGTCGATCGCTCCCAACGTCGCCAGCTTCGCTGCCACCAACTCGTCGTGGCGCTCGCCGAGACGCTGCATCTCGTATACGAGGCCGCCCAGGTCCCGATAGCCCAACTCCCTTGCCTTGCGCAGGAAGCGCACCCGCCTGCGCATCCGGCCCCGCTCGCCGAAACCGGGCTTGGCCGGCGGGGTGGTGGGGGTGTCGGATCCGTTGGGGGACGCGTTGTTGTCGGGGGACGTGTTGTCGCCAAGGGACGTGTCGGCGACAGCCGGGGCGCCGTGGGTTGCGACACCCGTCGCTGCGCCCGGCGCGGGCTCGGCGGGCCGTGGGCCGCCCGCCGCTTGTGCCCCGGCGGCCGGACTCGTTGGATCTGCTGCGCTCGTGGCTCGGTCCGCCATCGAAACTCTCATGCTACCCGCCGTGTCCGCTGTCTTGCACCAGCAGCTCGCCCCACGCCTCCGCCAGCCGCGCCGCCATCGTTGCCGCCGAGAACCGCTCCGCCTGCGCTCTGCCCGCCACACGCGGGTTCTCTGCGCTCAGATGCGGTTCCAGCGCCGCGCGCCACACCGCCGGCTCGAACGGCGCGCACAGCGCTCCCGCGACGCCCGCCAGCACTTCGGCGTGCACGCCCGTCGGCGTCGCCAGCACCGGCACATCGCACGCCAACGCCTCCAGCACCGCCAAACCGAAGCCCTCGTGTTCGGACGGGACCACCACGGCGTTCGCGGCGTTGACCAACGACGGCACCTCCTCCGGAGCCACGCCCCCCAGCGTGAGCAGCTTGGGCCGGCGCTCCGGCGGCAGCGCGTCGACGAGCGCCTGCACCCGGTCGAAGCGCTTGCCGGGGCGGGCCGGGTCGGCTGGGAAGAGGAGGTATGCACCCTGCTGGTCGAGCGCCCTTCGCGCCCGTGCGCTCGTGCGCGGGATAGGCACGAAGCGGTTCATGTCGACGCCGCACGGCAGCACCCGTGCCCGTGCGCGTGCGGCGGCACCCGGCAGCTCGCCGGCCAGCCCCGCCGACGCCGCCCCCACCAGGCCCATCATCGGCAGCACCAACCGCGTCGCCTCCCTCGTACGCCAGTGCCGCACATCCGTGCCGTGCACCGTCAGCCCCCGCAGTCGCGCCCCGACCGCCAGCGCCGGCCACGCCGTCAGGCCGTAGTGGGCGTGCACCACGTCCAGCTGGCGCCCGCCGCCGTAGCGCGCACGCAGCTCCCGCGCCGCGCGCGCGAGGGCGCGCCCCCCAGGCGCGAACTCGTACAGCTCGACCTCGACGTCCGGCACATCCCGCAGGGCGGCTACCTGATCGCGTACGAAGCGCCCACGCTCCGGATGGCGCTCGTCAGCCAGCATGTTCGATACGACCAGCGCCCGCACGGCGCCGTGCACGGTAGCGCTCTGAAATGATGGCCCCGTGGCAAGCGCCTCCGAACCGAGCGTCCGCGACCTGCGCCCGTGCCCCGGTGGCAACGATTCGTGCGCCCGCCCGATCGGGGTGTTCGACTCCGGCGTCGGCGGTCTGACCGTCCTGCACGAGTTGCTCGTCGCCCTTCCCCGCGAGGACTTCCTGTACCTCGGCGACACCGCCCGCTTCCCCTACGGCGAGCGCTCCGCCGAGGAACTGGGCCGCTTCTCGGCCGAGATCGCCGAGGAGCTTCTGCGCCGGCGCGTCAAGCTGCTCGTCGTCGCCTGCAACTCCGCCACCGCCGCCGCTCTCCCGGCCCTCCAGCGTCGCATGATGGAGACCACGCTCGGCGTCGACGTCCTCGGCGTCGTGCGCCCCGAGGCGCTGCGCGCCGTCGCCGCCACCCGCACCGGCCGTATCGGACTGCTCGCCACGCCCACCACCGTCGCCAGCCGCGCCTACGAGCACGCCGTCCACGCTATCGACCCGCACGTCACACTGCACGCCGTGCCCTGTCCGACGCTCGCGCCGCTGATCCAGGCCGGCGAGCAATTCGACGAGCGCGCCGTGCGCATCGTCCGCGAGGCTTGCGCCCCGCTGCGCGCCGCCGGCGTGGACACCGTGATCCTCGGCTGCACCCACTACCCGCTGATCAGCCCCATGCTGCAGCGGCTGCTAGGGCCGGGCGTGACGCTCGTCAGCTCCGGCGCCGCGCTCGCGCGCCAGGTCGAGCACGCTCTCAGCACGCGGGGGCTGGCCGTCGAGCGGGGCCGCACTCGGGTCCGGACACGTCGTGACGGTGTTGGGAGTGGTGGCGAGGTTGGTCACGCCGGCTCTCAGCCAGGCGGGGGTGGCGTCGGGGGAGGTCAGGTTGGCCCTCAGCTCGGCGGCCACGGTGGTGTTGAGGGAGGCGGGGTTGCCGCGCGTGGGGAGGGGGATGGCGGTGTGGGTGGGGAGGGGGGTGGTATTAAAAATTCGGGCGTGATCGCGCGCGCGCGCGTGTGCGCGCGCGATCACGGTTTGGAGGATGACCATATGTCTGGTCCGGACGCCGCCTGCGAGGAGTGCGTCGGCGGGGAGCTGGAAGAGGGCGAGTACCGCTTCCTCTGCACCGGCGACGTCGACACGTTCCGCGAGCTTGGCACCCGCTTCCTGCAGATGCCGCTCGGTGAGATCGAACGCATCGAGCTGGCGCCGGTGGAGGCGCTCGCGTGAGCGCCACCGACAAAGGCGAGGCGACTCCCAGTGCAGGCGCAGTCAAGGGCGGCGCGGCGGCCCGCAGCTACGGCCGCGGCCCCGACGCGCTGCGGCCCGTCACGATCGAGCCCGGCTTCGTGCGTACCGCGACGGGCTCCGCGCTGATCTCGGCCGGGGAGACGCGTGTCATCTGCACCGCCTCCGCGCAGGACGGCGTGCCGCGCTGGCTGGCCGGCAAGGGTCGCGGCTGGGTCACCGCGGAGTACGGGATGCTGCCCGCCTCCACCGGCGAGCGCAAGCAGCGCGACGTCTCCCGCGGACGCCTCGACGGACGCTCGGTGGAGATCCAACGCCTGATCGGCCGCTCGCTGCGCGGCGCCGTGGACTTCGCCAGGCTCGGGGAACGCACTATTTACCTCGACTGCGACGTGCTCCAGGCCGACGGCGGCACCCGCTGCGCGTCGATCACCGGCGCCTACGTCGCCCTGGCCCTCGCCTGCAGTCGCCTTGCCGCCGACGGCGCGTTCGGGGAATTAGCCGACACCGACGGCACGACGCAGCGCTCGCCACTGACCGGCGCCGTCGCCGCCGTCTCCTGCGGGATCGTCGGCGGCGAAGCGCTGCTCGACCTCGACTACTCCGAGGACTCCGCCGCCGAGGTCGACGCCAACATCGTCATGACCGGCGCCGGCGACCTGCTCGAGGTGCAGGCGACCGCCGAGCGCGTACCGCTCTCGCGCGCCAGTCTCGACGCACTGCTCGCGCTCGCTGCCGGCGGCATCGAGGATCTGCGCGCCGCCCAGGAGGCCGCGATCGCCGCCGCAGCCGACGCCCAGACCGCCACGACGTGACGCGTCCGTGAAGCTGCTGCTGGCCACCCACAACGAGCACAAGCGCCGCGAGCTTTCGCGCCTGCTGCCCGACCACGAGATCGCGCTGCTTCCCGACACCGTGCAGCTGCCGCCCGAGGACGGCCAGACGTTCCTCGCCAACGCCCTCGGCAAGGCCCGCGCGGCGGCCGTCGCGACCGGTGAGGTGACGATCGCCGACGACTCCGGCATTGCCGCCGCCGCGCTGCACGGCGCGCCCGGGGTGCGCTCCGCGCGCTACGCCGGCGAGCACGCTACCGACGCCCAGAACCTCGCCAAGCTGCTGCGCGAGGCGCCCCCCGGCAGCGCGCTCGAATATGTCTGCGCGCTTGTCCTCGTCGACCCTGCCGGCAACGTCGAGCAGGTCTTCGAGGAGCGCTGCACCGGGCGTCTGGCCGACCGTCCCCGCGGCGAGCGCGGCTTCGGCTACGACCCCGCCTTCCTGCCCGACGACGGACCGCCCGGACTGACGATGGCCGAGCTGAGCGACGCCGAAAAGGACGTCATCAGCCACCGCGGCCGGGCCGCCCGCGCGCTCGCGCAATCGCTGCTCAAAACAGGTTGATCGCCGCCGACGCCCCCACCGCGGCCGACAGCCCCGCGTAGCCGGTGTAGCCCGCCAACAGCAGCAGGGCAGCCGTCAGCAGTGCGATCAGCACCGTCACGATCCACGCCACGCGCTCCAGCGGCATGCGGGAAGGATATGCTCGACGCCAGCGATGCGCGGTGCCCCACAATGAGCCAGGCCGTGCGGTCCTTTGGCGACACGCTGGCAGAGCGCGTCGCCGAGCGCGAATCGCAGATCGTGCTCGGGCTCGACCCCGACCCCGCCGCGCTGTGGCCGGGCGGCGAGGAGCTGCTGGCGAACATGGACGACGACCTCTCCGAATGGCCGGACGGACAGGCGGCGACGGCGGTCGTCGGCCATTGCCTGCGGGTGATCGACGCGGTGGCGCCCGCGTGTGTGGCGGTCAAGCTGCAGCTCGCCTGCTTCGAGCGGCTCGGCTCAGGCGGCTGGGATGCGCTCACCGTAGCGGCGCTCTCTGCGCACCGGCGCGGCCTGCTCGTCATCGCCGACGGCAAGCGCGGCGATATACCCATGACCTCCCACGCCTACGGCCAGGCGCTGATCGACGGGATGCAGACGCCGTTCGGCACCGTGCCGGGCCTCGGAGCGGACATGCTCACCGTCAACCCGCTGATGGGCAGGGACGCGGTGGAGCCGTTCGTGACCGTGGCGCGGCAGGCCGGCTCGGCGGTGCTGGCGCTGGTGCGAACCTCCAACCCCGGCGCCGCCGACGTCGAGGACCTCGAGCTGGCCGGCGGAGGCACCGTGTGGGAACGGCTGGCAGCGCTCGTCGACGAGCTGGGCCGTCCCGGCGTGGACCGATCGGGGCTGAGCGACGTCGGTGCGGTGGTGGGGGCGACCGAGCCGCGTCATCTCGTGCGTGCCCGCGAGCTGATGCCCAACGCGGTCTTCCTGCTGCCCGGCGTGGGCAGCCAGGGCGGTCGAGTCGAGGAGCTTGGCGTTGCGTTCGCCCCGGGACGCGCCGGCGGGTTGATCGCGGCCTCGCGCAGCATCGTCGGCGCCTATCACGCCCGTGGCGGCCTGCCCGAAGCTGCTGCACGCGCCGAGGCCGAGCGCCTGCGCGAGTTGGCCTGGTCGCTCGGCGGCTGACGGCACCGGCGCGAACGTCCGATACCCTTGGGGGGCCTCGTGCGGCGCCGAGTCGCTGGAGAGGAGTTGCGATGCGCAGGAGGGACTCGGGATGATCATCACGGTTACGCTCAACGCGGCGATCGACAAGTCGCTCTCGGTTCCCAACTTCCGCCTCGGTCGTCGTCACCGCACGGTCGAGCAGCACACGATGGCGGGCGGCAAGGGCGTCAACATCGCCCGTACGCTCAAGGCGCTCGGGCAGCCCGTGATCGCCACCGGCCTGGCCGGCGGCGCCACCGGCACGCATATAGTCGAGCAGCTCACCGCGGAGTCGATCCTCAACGACTTCGTGCGCATCCGCGAGGAGTCGCGCACGAACACCTCCGTGCTCGACCCCACGACCGGCGATCAGACCGAGATCAACGAGCGCGGGCCCGCCGTCAGCGAGCACGAGGTCGAGCTGTTCCGCGAGAAGCTGCTCTATCTCGCACGCGGCGCCGCGATCGTGGTGTTCGCCGGCTCGCTCCCGCGTGGCGTCGACCCCGAGATCTACGCCGGCCTGATCCGCGATCTGCAGCGCACCGACGTCACCACCGTGATCGACACCGACGGCGACCCGCTACGCCACGCCGTGCGCGCCGAGCCCGACGTCGTCTCCCCCAACGTGCTCGAGGCCGAGGAGCTGGTCGGCCACGAGTTCGCCGACGAGGGCGAGCGCTCGCTGGCAGTGCGTGAGATCGCTGCGCTCGGTGCGCGCGAAGCGATCATGACGCTGTCCGACGGCTGCTTCGCGCACGTGCTCGTCGACGGCCAGCCCACCCTGCAGCGTGCTCGCATCGAGCCGCGCGAGCCCGTCGCCCGCCAAGGCTCCGGCGACGCGTTCCTCGCCGGCTACGTCGCCGCACGCTACGAAGGCAGCCCGCCAACCGACTGCCTGCGGCTTGGCGTAGCCTGTGGCGCCGAGTCGACCGGGCGCCTCGGCGCCGGCCTCGTGGAGCGGCGCGAGGTACACCGTCTGCAACACGAGGTCGAGTTGAGCGCCGTCGAGCTGCCCGCTGTGACCTAGAGGAGGCCACGGCAACGTTCGCCGAGTCCTACTCGACCGCAAACACTGTCGTTGCCACCTCCACGGCACGGTCAACCCGGCAAAAGTTGGCTGACACGTCACTAGTGGGACTTCGGTAGGTGTTTGCAGGAGTTTGTGTGGTTGTAGGGAACTTGTGTGGCGTGGCGAGTTTGCGGACGCGGGAGTGTGGGGTCAGGGCGGCTGATCTGGAGGCGTAGCGGGCGGCTTTGGTTGAGTTCGCGGCGGAGATGTATCGGCCGTTGGTGTGCTGTGATCAGCGGGCGAAGGGCGAGCAGTATGTGCGGGGGCTGTTGTTGGAGGGGCGGCGTAAGTCGATCCAGCCGATGGCGGCCAGGCTGCCTGATGGTGATGAGGAGGGGTTGCAGCAGTTCATCACTGACTCGCCGTGGGCGGATGAGTCCGTCCGGCGGCGGCTGGCGCGGCGGATGACCGGGGAGATCGAGCCCGAGGGGTGGATCGTGGATGACACGGGGCTGCCGAAGGATGGGCGGTTCTCGCCCGGGGTGGCGCATCAGTACTGCGGGGCGTTGGGTAAGACCGCGAACTGTCAGGTGCTGGTGTCGGTCAACGCCGCGTCGGATCGCGCGTCATGCCAGCTTGGGTGGCGGTTGTTCCTGCCGAAGCCGTGGGATGAGGATGAGCAGCGGCGTCGGCGGGCGCGGATCCCTGAGGAGACGCGGCACGTCCCGAAGTGGCAGCTCGCGTTGGAGATCATCGATCAGCTGTTGGAGTGGGGGCTCAAGCGGCGGGTTGTGCAGGCCGACGGCGGCTATGGCGATACCACCGCGTTCCGGGTCGCCCTGGAGGAGCGCGAACTCGAGTACGTGGTGCAGGTCAAGGGCGTGACCTCGGCTCAACCCGCCGACGCGGTTCCCCTCGCGCCTGAGGGCCGCACCTACCGCGGACTTCACCACCACCCCACCTGCGTCACCGTCGCCCACGCCTTCCTCACATGCTGCCGCCTACAACGCGCCGGCCCCGCTACTGCCCGCCCTCAAATGGCGGCAGCCTGATCAGCCCCTACCAAGCCCAACGCGACCCTCCAAACCATGCTGGCCTACTGGCACGACCGCTGCCCCGTCTGCCAGCACAGACTGCCACCATAAACAACCTACCGAAGTCCCACTAGAGGGTGGCGCAACCGGGTGTAGCCGGCCGTAGGCCGGCGAGCCGGGTCCTCTTCTTCGATCTCGTGGGCGGCGTGGCCCGAGGTGGTGGTGGTCGTGGGTAGGCGAGCCGGGCGACCTCATGGGTGGCGCGGTCGGGGCTGGCGCGGTATGTCCTAGGCGGGGGCGAGCCGGGACCTTCTTCTTTTGACCTGCCACAGGCGTGTTTCTCACTAGGATGTGTGTGTTTTCAGCACACGTCGAATCCTCAGTCTGGCCCGATCGCGCACCATCATTGACAATCGGGCCAACTCCGGTTAGTGAGAGGGTCCGAAACGGCCAACATTTGGCCAGCATCGGCCTGGACATCCACGCGGCGACGTGTAGGATCGCACCGCGGCTTCGCCGATCAGGCCCTCGCGGCGCAAGCTCCACCAAAAAGAAAGGGAGATGGGACCACATGCGATCTCGAAAGATGATCCTGCTGTCCGCCGTGCTCGCTGTTCTGACGGTGAGCGCTGCGGCGAGTGCGACCGCCAGCGCCAGCCCCGAATGGCACTTCGGCGGCACCACGCTGCCTGAATTTGAAGGCGAAACCGTCGTCGGAGCAGCGATCTCGAGCAGCCTCAAAACCGCTACCGGCTCGACCACCTGCCAGCACTTCCTGTACAACATGGAAGCCTGGAACGAATTTGGGTATGGCGATGCCTGGTTGAACGAACTGCCGTTGTTCGAATGCACCACCACCGCGACGCACTGCACGGTGACGAGCATCGAAGCGAAGAATCTGCCGTGGTTCTCGTTCGTCGAAGATTACAGCGGCAAACCGTATCTGGTGATCAACGAAATCGACGTCAAAATAGGCTATGGCGGCACCGGCTGTCTGCTGCCTAAATCGGTCACGCTCGAAGGCGATGCGGGAGGCGCGATCAACAACACCAACGCCACTGCCAACTTCAGCAAAGCGAGCTTCGAAGCGACCGGAACGGCGATGAACATCGGCACCGAAAAAGTTGAATGGACCGGTGAATTCACGATGGAAGCCTTCAAGGCGAGTCGCGAAAAAGCGGTCGAAGTCCATTGATAGATCGATCGTCCGCTGCGGGGCCCGCAACCCCGTACGGATCAAGGCTGGTGCGCACCAGAGAAAAGAAAGGGTGAAGCTACGGTCGGGCGGCCCGGTCGGTGAAAGGGGCCGCTCGACTGTGGTGGAAAATGCGCGCGAATGTGCCAAGGCAGTGTTCGCGCGACCAAGGCAGTGTTCGCGCGAATGTGCCAAGGCAGTGTCAGGCCTTGGGTGGTGTCCCGGCCGGGGTCGGCGATGGCCTTGGAGTTGGTAGGAGACCTCGATAAATCGTCGTCGCGAAGCAGAGGAACCACGACGGAGATAGGAGGCGATAGATGGGGACGGCCAGGCTGAAGATCGTGCTGCTTGCTGGGTTGGCTGCTGTCGTGCTCGGGGCCGCTATGCCCGCTGCCGCCAGCGCTCAATGGAAGTTCAACGGCGTCACACTGGTAGGTAGCGAATCCGTCGAGGGGGTGGCGATCGACAGCAGCATGGCCATACCTGGCGCGACGACGACCTGCGAACTCATGCCGCTCTCAATGGATATCAGCAACGTGCTGGGTGCCGCCCACGGTGAAGTCACGAAACTCTCAGGCTTGAATTGCACGGCGGGGGCGAACTGCAGCGTGACCAGCTTCGGAGGCGAAAAAACTCCCTGGGCCGTCCACTCCGTCGTTGTTGGAACCAAAACCTATCTGGTGATCGAAGGAATGAGAATCGCCATCAAATATTCCGGACCGCCTTGCTCCCTAGGGGGGACAACTGTTATCGTCATAGGCACGGCGGGTGGCTGGTTCGACAATGTGACATCTACCGTGATTTTCGACAAAAGCACCTTCGAAGCGACGAAAACATCGCTTACCGTCGGCACCATGACGATCGAATGGCTCGGTGCGGAATTCCCAATGAAGGCGCTCGGCACCCACAAAGGGGAACCGTTGGAACTGGGGTAGGCGGCCCGGGGCGTCCTCGTCGGGGTGCGCGCGCCTGTCGGTGTGGCCCTCGTGTCGGTGTGCGCGCTGTCGGGGGTGGCCCTCGTGTCGGTGTGCGCGCTGTCGGGGGTGGCCCGCGTGTCGGGGGTGGCCCCGCCGTTTCGGCGGTTGCCGCGCTGGACGCTGTCGTCGGTGTCATTACGCCAGTAAGGAGGGCCAGAGTTACGCCAGTGGGGCCAGTGGGCGGCCCTACCTTGGCGGCGGGTGCGCCACCAAGCGTTTGTCGTCAGCGTATGCGCCAGCGGGCGGGTCGCACGTCGGCGGCGCGCACGATGTCCGTGCCGGGCGGGCGGGAATTCGGAAACGGCACCAACTCTGCGCGGAACGAGCGCCTGACTTCCTCCAAACGCTCGGCCAGCTCGACCTGCGCGCGCAGCGCCTGCAGCTCCAGCTCTTCGATCCGGGTGTGCATGCGCTCGATCTCGGACTCGAGGTCGAGCACGCGCTCGACACCCGCGAGGTTCAGCCCCAGCTCGGCCGTCATCTCCTGGATGCGTCGCAGCTGCTCAACATCCTGCTGCGAGTACAGCCGCGTGCCCTTCGCCGAACGCGACGGTGCAATCAGGCCCCGCGCCTCGTACGTGCGCAGTGTCTGTGGGTGCATGTCGGCCAGCTGGGCGGCGACCGAGATCATGAACACGCCACGTTCGCGGCCGACCTCGATGCGCGTCTGCTCGCGACGGCGCGCCATCACACGGCTCCCGTGTTCTGCTGCTGACCGCTGCCCGCAGCCGCGAACAGCTGTGCGCGCGGATCATGGCCGTTCATCGCCTGCGCGAGCGCCTGCACCGCCTTGCTCTGCTCGGGTGTCAGCTTGTCGGGGACCTCGAGCAGGAAGCGGTAATGGATGTCGCCGCGATGCTTCGGGTCGCCCAGCTTCGGCGGCCCCTCGTCGCGCAGGCGCTGCACCGTCCCGTGCGTCGTGCCCGGGTGCACGCGCAACGTCTTCGTGCCGCTCAGCGTCGGCACCTTCACCTCCGCGCCGCCCAGCGCCTCGGGGATCGTCAGCGGGACGTCCACCTCAACGTGGTCGCCGCGCCGTTTGAAGACAGGCGAGGCCGCCACGTGCGTGATCACGTACAGATCCCCCGGCGGGCCGCCGCGCGGGCCCGCTTCGCCCTTGCCGGGCAGACGAATCCGTGAGCCCTCCTTGACGCCCGGCGGGATGTTCACCCGGTAGCGCTTCATCGTCCGCACCGCGCCCGTGCCGTGGCACGTCGGACATGGGTCCTCGATCACCGTGCCCGAGCCGCCGCAGCGCGAGCACGGTTGCGAGATCGAGAACATGCCCTGCCCCTGCGTCTCGATCCCGCGGCCCTCGCAGCGCGGACATACCTTCGGCGTGGTGCCTGGCTTGGCGCCCGTGCCGTGGCAGGTCGCGCAGATCGCCTGCGTCGACACCGACAGCGGAATCTGCGCTCCGCTGATCGCCTGGTCGAAAGAGATCGAGACCTCCGTCTCGAGGTCGCCGCCTCGCTCTGGGCGCGGCTTGGTGCGCATCCGTCGCCCGCTCGCCGAGCCGCCGAACAGGTTCGAGAGGATGTCGCCCATCCCCGTGCCGTCGAAGTCGAAATTGCCAAAGCCGCCAAAACCACCGCCCGCGGCCGTGTTCGCGAACGGCCCGCTGCCACTGTCGTACTGCTTGCGCTTCTCGGGGTCGCTCAGCACGTCGTGCGCCTGAGAGATCTCCTTGAACTTCGCCTCCGCCTGCTTGTCGTCAGGGTTGCGATCCGGGTGGTACTGCCGCGCGAGCTTGCGGTAGGCCTTCTTGATCTCCTCGGGGGACGCTTTCTTGTCGACGCCAAGCGTCTTGTAATAGTCCTCGCCGGCGCGCGTCGCCATCAGCCCCTCCTCCTCACGCCGCCACGACCACGCGCGCAGGCCGGATGATCGTTCCGTTCAAGCGGTAGCCCACCTGATAGACCTCCGCGACGTAGCCCGTCTCGATCCCCTCCACCGGCTGCTGGGCGATCGCCTCGTGCTGCTCGGGATCGAAGCGCTCGCCACCCGGCGAAAACGACTCGATCCCCACCCGTCCCAACGCCGCTGCCAGCTCTGTGCGGACCAGCCGCACGCCTTCGAGCAGAAGAGAGTCCTCCGCGGGCCCTCCAGGCCCGCGGTCTGAAGGGGACGGCCGGCTTACAGCCGGCTTCTCACCGGAGGCCCTTCGGGCATCCTCTGCGGCCGCCGCCTCGATCGCGCGGTCGAGATTGTCGAGCGCGGGCAGCAGCTCGTGGGCCAGCTTCGCCACGCCACGCTCCTGCGCCGCCGCCGCGTCACGCGCCACACGCTTGCGGTAGTTCTCGAAGTCGGCCTGCGTGCGCTGGGCCAGCGCCAGGTACTCGTCGCGCTGCGCCGCCGCCTTCACCAGCTCGTCCAAATCGTCCTCGAACTCGAGGTCGCCGTTGTCTGCGGCGGCCGCGGAGGGGGAGGGAGACTGGGCAGGGGAGGGGGGAGGGCCGGGCGACGCAGCAGGTGGCTGGGAGCCCGACGTTGGGGATAGTGGCGGGGAACTCGACGTTGGGGATGGTGGCTGGGAGCCCGACGTTGGGGGTGGTGCAGACGTGGCAGGGGAGGGGGCTTCCGTAGTGGAAGTCCCCTCCTCCGTGGCGGCCTCCTCGTGCTCCTGGACGGGCCCCTCGATGTCGCTCATCGCCTACGCCTTGGACTCGTCGACGACCTCCGCGTCAACGACGTCCTCCTCGGAGGACTCGCCGGCCGCGCCATTGCCCGCCGCCGCGCCGTCTGCGCCGGTGCTGCCGGACGCCTGCTCCTGGGCGCGCTGGTACATCGCCTCGGAGACAGCGTGGAACGCGCTCTGCAGCGTCTCGGTCTTGGCGTTGATCGCCGCCGGGTCCTCGCTCGTCAGCGCCTCGCGCACCTCCTTGATCGCGGCCTCGATCCGCTGCTTGGACTCCGCGTCGACCTGATCGCCGAGGTCGGCCAACTGGCGCTCGGACTGATAGGCGGCGTTCTCGCCGTTGTTGCGGGCCTCGGCCAGCTCGCGCGCTTTGCGGTCCTCGTCGGCGTGCGACTCGGCGTCGGAGACCATCCGCTTGATCTCGTCCTCGGAGAGGCCGCTGCCGGCCTTGATCTCGATCTTCTGCTCCTTGCCCGTCCCGAGATCCTTCGCGGAGACGTTGAGGATGCCGTTCGCGTCGATGTCGAACGCGACCTCGATCTGCGGGATGCCGCGTGGCGCCGGCGGGATGCCGGTGAGCTGGAACTTGCCAAGCGACTTGTTGTACGTGGCCATCTCGCGCTCGCCCTGCAGCACGTGGATCTCGACCGACGGCTGGTTGTCCTCGGCAGTCGAGAACACCTCGCTCTTGCGCGTCGGGATCGTCGTGTTGCGCTCGATCAGCTTCGTCATGACGCCGCCCTTGGTCTCGATGCCGAGCGTCAACGGCGTCACGTCGAGCAGCAGCACGTCCTTGACGTCGCCCGCGAGCACGCCCGCCTGAATCGCCGCGCCGACCGCCACGACCTCATCCGGGTTTACGCCGCGGTGGGGCTCCTTGCCGGTCAGCTCTTTGACCTTCTCCTGCACCGCCGGCATGCGCGTCATGCCGCCGACGAGCACCACGTGGTCGACTTCCTTGACGCCCTTGTCCTTGGCGTCGTCGAGCGCCTGCCTGACGGGGGCGACCACGCGGTCGAGCAACGTACTCGTCAGTTCCGAGAGCTTCGCACGGGTCAGGCGTGTGTCGAGGTGCTTCGGGCCCGAGGAGTCCGCCGTGATGAACGGCAGGTTGATCTGCGTCTCCTGCGTCGTGGACAGCTCGATCTTCGCCTTCTCGGCGGCCTCGTAGAGCCGTTGCAGCGCCATCGGGTCCGCGGCCAGGTCGATGCCCTGGTCACGCTTGAAATCCGCGACCAGCCAGTCGACGATCGCCTTGTCGAAGTTGTCGCCGCCGAGGTGGTTGTCGCCCGCGGTGGACTTCACCTCGAACACGCCATCGCCGATCTCGAGCACCGACACGTCGAACGTGCCGCCGCCCAGATCGAACACCAGAATCGTCTGGTCGTTTTCCTTGTCGAGTCCATACGCCAGCGAGGCTGCCGTCGGCTCGTTGATGATCCGCTTGACGTCGAGCCCGGCGATCTTGCCGGCGTCCTTGGTCGCCTGGCGCTGGTCGTCGTTGAAGTACGCCGGAACAGTGATTACCGCCGAGTCGACGCTTTCGCCGAGATACGCTTCCGCGTCGGCCTTCAGCTTTTGCAGGATCATCGCGCTGATCTCCGGCGGGGAGTGCTGCTCGCCGCCTGCCTCCACGCGCGCGTCGCCGTTGGGGCCGGCGACGACCTTGTAGGGGACGATCGCCTCCTCCTCGCGCACTTCGGCCTCCTTGCGGCCCATAAAGCGCTTGATCGAGAAAATCGTGTTCTGCGGGTTGGTAACCGCCTGGCGCTTTGCGACCGTGCCCACCAGGCGCTCGCCGGAAGCCGCAAAGGCCACCACCGAGGGGGTCGTGCGCCCGCCCTCGGCGTTCTCGACGACCGTCGGCTCGCCGCCCTCGAGCACGGCCATGCAGGAGTTGGTGGTGCCTAGGTCGATGCCTATCGTCTTGGGCATATTGGTCGGACTCCTTCCAGTCGTTTGCTGCCGCGTTCCGTGCCTCGACGGAGACGCTGCTGAAATCTGAGCCTTAGGTTAGCAGATTTCCTGCGAGCCGGCCCCGGCTCTAACCGCCGGCTACATCGCGCCGCAGCAGCACCAGATAGGCCGCGATCAACGCCGGCACCCCGTACAGCGCGCACACCCACAGCGAATGCGTGATCGGCGCCCAATCCGTCGGTGTGCGCAGCAGGCCGTGCCAGTTGGCGAACTGCTCCGTCAGCAGGTACGGCCGGACGCTTTCCAGGCCCGGAATCGCCGACACGATGTACAGCAGGATCACGAACCCCACCGTGCCCACCACGCTCGCCGCGCTGTTCCTCGTCGCGGTCGATAGCAGCACGCCGAACGCGATCACCGCCAGCAGGGGGATCAGATATATGCCATTGGAGACGAACACCAGCAGCAGCGCCTTCGGCGCCGACACCAGCGTGCCCGAACAGCGTCCGCACCGGGTGAAAGCCCCACGACGCGACCCCGCCGATCGTCGCCACCGCCGCCGCCAGGTAGACGGCGAGCGCGCCGTACAACACCGCTGCGATCGTCTTCGCCACGAACACCTGGCCGCGGTCGATCGAGCGCGTGAGGATCGTCTTCAACGTGCCATTCCCGTCCTCGGCCGCGACGATGTCCCCCGCGACCAGCGCCGCAATCAGCGGCAGCATGAACGCCGACAGGAACTCGAGCGTCAGCACCGGCGTGGCCAAGCCCGACGCTGTGATCTGTTCGGAGAAGATCGACAGATTCCCGCCCCTCCCATGGTTTTGCTGCACGTTCTCGAACACCACGAAAATCAGCGGGAACAGCACCGCCAGAGTAAGCCCGAGATACGTGCGCTTCTGCGACCTCAGCTTGCGCAGCTCCCACCGAAGCACGGTGAACACCGACGGGCGACGGGCGCGGCCGGTGTGGGGGACGGCGGCTGGCGCTGCGGCGGTCTCGACGGTGCTCATGTACCTCGCTCCGTGGCGTGGGCCGGGTTTGCTGGGGTGTAAGCGGATGTCGCCCAACTCGTCCGGTCACGTTTCGAGACCGCGGCGCTCACGGCCTGCTCCCGTCCACTGCGGGCATTCCGCCCACCGATGCGAGCGCGCCCACCGCGGAATCCGGCTCCCGCCCCGCCGCGAGGTCACGCCCACCCTCCAAATCCAAATCATCTCCACCCTCCGTCAGGCGGAAGAACAAGTCCTCGAGCGTTGCCAATTCCGGTGTCAACGCCAAAATGCCGATGCCCTTCGCTGCCAGCGCCGGTGTCAGTGCGCCCACATCCTGCTCCCGTGCTTCGAACGTCAAACCGTGCTCGCCGCCACTCGCGTGCGTCACTCCCTGCTGGGCCGTCACGACCGCCAGCGCCGCGGTGTCGTCGGTCGTGTGCAGCCTGTAGCCCGCCCCGCCGCGCCGGCGCAGGTCTGCCAGCGCCCCCTCGTACACCACCCTGCCGCGGTCGACGATCGCCACCCTGTCGCACAGCTCCTGCACCTCTGGCAGCTGGTGGCTCGACAGCAGCACCGTGATCCCCTCGTCAGCCAACCGCTTGATTAGCGCGCGCATGTCTCGCATCCCAGCCGGGTCCAGTCCCGTCGCCGGCTCGTCGAGGATCAGCAGCCTCGGCGCCCGCAGCAATGCCGCCGCGATCCCCAGCCGCTGGCGCATCCCGTGCGAATAGCCGCCCACCCTGTGCTTGCCCCGCGGCGCCAACTCGACCGTATCCAGCACTTCGTCGATCCTCGTGCTTGCGCCGCCGCCGTCAAGCGCCGCCAGCAGTTCGAGGTTCTTCCTGCCCGTCAGGTACGGGTAGAAGCGCGGCGCCTCGACAAACCCCGCCACCCCCTCGAGCGCCGTTGCTCCCTCCCGCAACGGGTCCCGCCCGAACAGCTGCACGTCGCCCTCGCTCGGCATGATCAGGCCGAGGCACATCCGCAGCGTCGTGGTCTTGCCCGCCCCGTTCGGGCCGAGAAAGCCGTACACATCGCCGGCGCCGACGTTCAGGTCGATGTGGTCGACCGCCAGCACCTCCTTGTAACGCTTGACGAGGCCCCGCGCGCGGACGGGCGGCGCTTCGTCGCCTCTCGCGGCGTCCTCAGTCGCTCGCGTACCGAAGCCGGGAGACACTACGTGTCCCTGTTTCGGCCAGCACACCACGCTCCTTGCATCATTGCCGGGAACGACGAGGCGCTCGCCGGGAGCGGAGCCTCGTACCGGGTGCTCACCTCACAGGCCCTTGGCCGCTTCCTGCAGCGTGTCCGGCGTCACCGAGCCGGCGAGCAAGTATTCCACGCCGCCTCGCTTGAAGCTCATCAGCGTGCCCAGCGGCGTCGGCAGCTGTGTCGCGCTCACGCCGCCGCCGAGCGGCACCTTCGGCAACTCGCCCAGCGCGCCACCCGCTGCTGCTTCTTCGCCTTCACCAGTCGTGTCGTTGCCCGTGCTGCCTGTGGCTCCCGTGCCGGCGTGCTTCGCTTCGCTCTCCAACACCGCGATCCCGCCGAGCCCTTCGCCGTAGGTGACCAGCACGCCTGCGTGCCCATTCACCTGCGCGCCCTGCACGGCGTCGCGCGTCATGCCCGCCAGCGTCGCCGGCGCGTCGATCGTGAACGGCGTCGCCGCCTGCACCGCCGCGATGCCGCTCTCGTGCTGGACCTTGTGGCCGTTCTTGCCCGCTTCCGGGCTGCCCGTGCCGGCTTCTGCGCCGCTCGCAGACGACCCGCCTGTCGCGCCGCCTTCGTGGTTCTGCGGCGGCTGCACTTCCGTCACCTTCGCGTTCGGCGGCACGCTGAATTCGAACACCGACGCCGGCACCGCTTCGTAGGAGATTTCCGTCGCCGCCAGTTCGAGCACCGGCGCCGAACTCTCCGTCGAGTAGACCGCGACGCGCAGCGGCACCCCGTGGTCTGCGTCCCACGCCAATTCAGCCCCACCGACCAACCCGCCGTTGTGCTTCGGGGAGATCTTGACCGCGTACGCCGCCTGGCCCGCCACGTCCGTCGGCATCGCGCCCGTCAGGTTCGCATTGCCCATGATGTGCTCGATCGCTTCTTCGATCTTCGCGACCGTGGGAATCTTGCTGGCGTCTTCGCTGCCTTCGTGCGTATGCGGGGTCCAGTCCGGTTCGCTGCCCGCCGACCCCTGTGGCACCGTCGGCAATGAATAACGATATGCGCTGTTCGACGCCGCGTCGTACAGCGTCACGGTCTTGCCGTCGTAGAGGACCTGCGTGTCGCCCGATTCGGACTGCAACTCCACTCTGATGTCGCCGTCGTTGGAGATCCACAGCCGCCCGGACGCGCCCGTCAGCAGTGGGCTCGACGCGACGCTCCCGCCGCCCATCCCCGGCTGGCTTGCGATTTCCGAGCCTTCCAGCAGGTGGTCGGTCAGAGTGATCCGTGCGCTCACACCCGCAACCGGTGCTGCCGCGAGGGCGTCGTGCACCACCTGCGCCAGTGGCTTCGGGGGCGGTACCGGGCCGGTGCTCAGCGCTCCTGCCAGCGCCGTCGCGCCCGCGCCGAATGCGACCACCGCCGCGCATAGCAGCAGCAGACGCGACAACCGTATCCTGCGCAGGTGGTAGCTCATACCACCCAGGCTAGCGCGGAACCTGAAGGGGGCCTCAAGAGCGGATGTGGGGGTTCTCATGCTCGTGTTCGCGTGGGCTGGGAGGCTGGCTGGGCTGGGCTGGGCTGGCTGGCTGGCTGGCGCGGGCTGGTGGGTGATGTCTTTTTTTGCGCTGCCATTCACGCGCGCGAATGGCAGTTGGAACGAACATATGTTCGCAGGCGGTGGGGATGGGACGGTTCGCGGGTGGTTGCCGGTGGGTGGGGGACGGTTTGTGGGTGGTCGCTGGTGGTTGGGGGATCGTTCGGGGGACGGGTCGCGGGTGGTTGCTGGGGGGGGGGATGATTCGGTTCGGGGGCGGTTGCAGACAGGTGCGATGGTCCGGTTCGCGGGCCGGTTGCAGGCGGGTGGGGTGGGGCGGTTCGCGGGTCGTTGGGGCGGTTGGGGGGCGCCGGCGGGCGCACTGCGGGCCTGCGATGTGCGCCCGATGCCGTCGGTTCATGTCCAGTTGTGGCGGGCAGGTGTCGGCTTGCAGGGCCGTAGGAGGCTTCCGCATCACTCCGCCGGCCTCAACCGATATTGTCTGCGCCCCATGAGCGTCGTTACCGCCGTCTGCATCCTCTGGGCCGTGCTCGGCCTCGTCGTGTTCGCCATCGCCGTACGCGCCGCCCGCGGCAGCGAAGTCGAACCCGGGGAATCGGTGTCCCAGCGCTACGGCCTCATCGCGATCGTCGTGCTTGCCTTCGTGTTCGGGCTCATCGCGCCCACGCTCGTGCTGGCCCACAACGCCGAAAAGAAGGCCAGCGAGGCGCCCGGCGGGGTCCACCTCACTGCCGGCGAGACGAAGGGCCGCGAACTCTTCTCGCACGCCTGCAACCTGTGCCACACGCTCGCCGCCGCCAACGCCGTCGGTCACATCGGCCCGAACCTCGACGTGCTGCTGCCCGAGATCACGCCCAACGCACGCAAGACCTTCGTGCTCGACACGATCCGCGAAGGCGTTGCCGTCGGCAACGGCCAGATGCCCCCGATGCTCTATCAGGGCAAGGAAGCCGAAGACGTCGCCGCGTTCGTAGCCGCCGTCGCCGGCCACTGAGAGGGTGGCGCAGGCGGTCGTGGGCCGCCGAGCCGGGCCCCTCTTCATTCAGCTCAATTTCCTTGCTCGCAGCGGGATTGCCGTGTTCGATCCGTCCGGGGGCGTTGTTAGCATCGCCACGATGTCGCAGCCAGCCGAGGCTCGCGCGTGGTGGGCCGAAGTGGATGATGTGAAGGAGCGCATCGAGCGTCGACGTGCCCGTGAGGGCGGTCCGCGACGGCGGGGAGTGCGCGTGGTCAGGCCAGATGCCCGCGCCGTGCCCGTGCAGGTAGCTTCGCTCGACGGGCGTCTCTCTGCGCGGGCTGCAGGTGAGGCGCGCCAGGCCCGCTTCGCGGCCGGCGCGGCGCGTGACGGGCGCGGCAGGCACAGCGGGGCAAAGCTCGCCGGTGTGGGGCGGCGGCGTCCGCGTCCGCGGCCTGCGCAGATCGTCGGACCGCGGCCCGATCGCGTCGCCTCGTGGGCCGTCCTGCTCGGCTTCCTGCTCTTACTTGCCGCACTGCTCAGCGCGCACTGACGGCGGTGGCGGGCGGTTTGCGCGTTTGCGCCCGCGGCGGCGGGTTTGTGCGTCGACTGCGGTGGCGGGTTTGTGCGTTGACCGCGGCGACCGGCGGTTTGGCCACCAGTCGATACCGCCCGGTGCGGGCATCGACTAAGGTCCGCGACGATGGCTGAGCAGCGAAATGGCCCGGGGGCCGTCGGCGGTGGAGGGTCCGCGGCGGCGCAGCGGGCCGACGCGCAGCGACCGCGTACCGCGGACGACGTGATGGCGTTCGTGCAGGAGCGTGAGATTCGCTTCATCCGCTTCTGGTTCACCGACATCCTCGGGCAGCTCAAGTCGTTCTCGATTAACGCCGCCGAGCTGCCCGACGCCTTCGAGGCCGGCATGGGCTTCGACGGCTCTTCGATCACCGGGTTCAACGCGATCGAGGAGTCCGACATGATCGCGCTGCCCGACCCCGCCACGTTCGCCGTGCTGCCCTGGCGGCCCGAAGAGCAGGGCGTCGGGCGGATGTTCTGCGACATCATCACCCCCGAGCGCACCCCGTACGAGGGCGACCCCCGGCACGTCCTGCGCCGGGCTCTCGCGCGCGCGGCCGACATGGGCTTTGACACCTTCAACGTTGGGCCCGAGCTGGAGTACTTCCTGTTCAAAGACAGCCGCTCCACCGAGGTGCTCGACCGCGGCGGCTACTTCGACCTGACGACGCTCGACGCCGGCTCCGATGTGCGCCGCGAGACCGTGCTCGCGCTCGAGCAGCTTGGCATCCACGTCGAGTACACCCACCACGAGGTCGGGCCGAGCCAGCACGAGATCGACATGCGCTACGCGCCCGCGCTGAAGATGGCCGACGACTGCATGACCTATCGGATCACGGTCAAGGAGTACGCGATGAAGTACGGCTGGCACGCGACCTTCATGCCCAAGCCGCTGCATGGCGAGAACGGCTCCGGCATGCACACCCACCAGTCGCTGTTCGCGAACGGCAAGAACGCGTTCTTCGATCCCGACGACCAGTACTTCCTGTCCGGCGTCGGCAAGGCCTTCATCGCCGGCCAGCTAAAGCACGCGCGCGAGATCAGCTCGATCTTCGCCCAGTGGGTCAACTCCTACAAGCGCCTGGTGCCCGGCTACGAGGCGCCGGTGTACGTCGCGTGGTCGCGGCGCAACCGCTCGGCGCTCGTGCGCGTGCCGCTCTACCATCCCGGCCGCGAGCAGGCCACACGCATGGAGCTGCGCTGCCCCGACCCCGCCTGCAACCCCTACCTGACCTTCGCCGCGCTCCTGCAAGCCGGCCTCGAGGGCATCGAGAAGGGCTATGAGCTGCCCGAGCCGATGGAGCGCAACCTCTACCACCTCTCCGGCGACGAGTACCGCCGCCTTGGCATCGAGCAGTTGCCCGAGACCCTGGGCGAGGCGATCGAGATCACCGCCGAGTCCGAGCTGGTGCTGCGCACGCTCGGCGAGCACATGTTCAACCGCTTCGTCGAGATCAAGCGCCAGGAGTGGGAGGACTATCGCGTTCAAGTCTCCCAGTGGGAGCTCGATCGCTACCTCTCGATTTTGTAGCTGCGTCCTGCCGGCACAGGGTGGCCGGTGTGTGGATGCCTCCGCCCTGTCGGGCTCCGGCGTTGGGGTTCGTGGCCCCCGGTCCGCGCGGGGTTATTTGATCACTCGCCTTGTCGGGCTGCCGAGGGCGGGGTTCGCAGCCCGCCTCCCGGCGGGATCGTGCAGGCGATCGGGCGCATCGGGGCAAGATGCCAGTGCAGCGCCTGCAACGTGTGCCCGAAGCCCGTGGGGTGGCGGGTTGCGATCGCGTGGACCAGACGCAACACGCCGACGGCCTGCTGCTCGTACTCGCGCTCGCCGGTCAGCTCGGCCAGACGCAGCAACCCCATCGCCGCGCTCGCGGAGCCCGAGGGTATTGGCGAGTCCTCGATCTCCTTGCGCCGTGCGATCAGCGCTTCCTGGTCCTCGGCCGTCGAGAAGAAGCCGCCGCGCTCGGGGTCGGCGAAGCGGGCGATCAGCGTGTCGGCGAGCGCGCTGGCCTCGCTCAGCCAGCGCTCCTCGCAGCCGGCTTCGAACAGCACGACCAGCGCCTCGAGCAGGAAGGCGTGGTCCTCCAGGTAGGCCCCGATTCGCGCCTGACCATCGCTGTATGTGCGCAGCAACCGGCCGTGCTCGTCGCGCAGCTCGCGCAGGAGGAACCCCGCGCAGTCCGTCGCGGCCTGCGTGTAGTCGGGCCGCTCCAGGCTTGCGCCGGCGTCGGCGAGCGCGGCGACCGCGAGCGCGTTCCAGCTCGTCACGCGCTTGTCGTCGGTGGCCGGATGGGGACGCGCGGCGCGCACCTCCAGCAGCCGCCGGCGAATCCGCTCGCGTTGCTCGGCCGCCGGTTCCGGGCCCCGTCCCTCCAGCACGTTCAGGCCACGCTCGGCGCCGCTCTCGCCCGCGAAATTGCCCTTTGCGCTTGCGCCGAACCACTCGATTGCCGTCTCTGCGTCCTCACCCAACGCGGCCTGCAGCTCCTTCGCTGTCCACACGTAGAAGCTGCCCTCGCCGCCCTCCGAGTCGGCGTCGACTGCGGCGTAGAACCCGCCCTCCGGCCCCCGCATCTCGCGCAGCAGCCAGTCGAGCGTGTCCTCGCACGCGCGTCGCAGCGCCACCTCGCCGGTCAGCTCGAAACCGTGCAGGAACGCCCTCGCCAGCAGCGCGTTGTCATACAGCATCTTCTCGAAATGCGGCACCGTCCACCGCGCATCGACTGCGTAACGGTGAAAGCCGCCGCCGACCTGGTCTCGGATACCGCCGGCTGCCATCGCGCGCAGCGTCTGCAGCGCCATGTCCTGCCCGCGCCGCTGCGTCAGCAGAAACTCGACCACCGGCGCCTGCGGGAACTTCGGTGCGCCGCCCCAGCCGCCATTGCGCGTATCGAACGACTCCCGCAGCGCATCGACAGCCGCATCCAGCTCCTGCGCGAGCAGTGGCTCATTGGACGGCGTCAGCACGGCTGCGCCGGCCAAGCTGCCCCTCATCCTCGCGCCTCCGGCGCGAATATCCTCACTCTGGGCATCCCACAGCTCGGCGATCGCCTGCAGGACCTCACTCCACGCCGGCATCCCATGCCGCGGCTGCGGCGGGAAGTACGTCCCGCCGTAGAACGGCACCCCCTCCGGTGTCAGAAAAACGTTCAACGGCCACCCGCCGTGGCCGGTCATGCCCTGCACGGCCTCCATGTACAGCGCGTCGACGTCCGGGCGCTCCTCGCGGTCGACCTTCACGCACACGAACTGCTCGTTCATCAGCGCCGCGATCTTCGGGTCGGCGAACGACTCCCGCTCCATCACGTGGCACCAGTGACACGACGAGTAGCCGATCGACACCAGCAGCGGCACATCCCGCTCGTGCGCTCTGGCCAGCGCGGGCGGGCCCCACGGCAGCCAGTCGACCGGGTTCTCGGCGTGCTGGCGCAGGTATGGCGAGGTCTCTTTGGCGAGCGCGTTCGGCACGTCCTGCTCAGCGTAGTCGGGCGGGGCCGGTAGGACCGGTAGACGGTGACGAAGGTCTGTCAGGGGGGCCGGTGGAGACCGGTCGGCGCGGATTGGTGGCGTCCGAGTCGAATGTCAACCGGAGGTCGATCGGGTTGCGGTGGGAAAAGGACGGGTTTGGCTGGTTACTTTCCCCGGATAAACGGGTTGGGTTAGGCGGCGAGGTGGAGGCCGCCGGGGGTTCTCTCGGCGCCGACTGAGATGGCGATGGCTTGTAGGAGGCTGGCGGCGATGAAGCGGGTGGATCGGCTGTCGAGGTCGAGTATCGCGGCGGCTGTTTGACGTGGATTGAGGCGGTGTTGGTCGCGTAGGCGTAGGAGGGCGTCGGCGAGTTTGGCGCGCTGTTGGGGCGTGTCGATTTCTCGGGTGACGGTGGTCAGGGCGTCCCGGCCCCAGTCGGGGTCGTCCTCTGTGATGGACTCTCGCAGGCGTTGCAGGTCGGGGCCGATGAGCTTCGGGAGCGTGACCAGGAGCGACCTCGACACCCTCGCCATCCAAGCCGGCTGAAACACTCCCCACCAGCCCCGCCTCCAACCGGGCAAACTATGAAAGAGCCTGAAACGGCCGCGCCAACCCAGCGCAGCCGAGTCAGTCCCCGGACTTTATCCGGGGGAGTGGTTAGCGCCTGGCTGGCGGTGGAGCGGTCTGGCCGGTAGCTTCCGGACTGGTGGCGGGAACGGTTCTCAACCGGAGGCCGGTCGGCCGGCGGCGGAGCTGGCGGGTATCGGGACGATCGGCTTCGGGAAGTCGATCCTCAGCGTGCCCGGGTCGAACGCGGACCATGCCGTCTCCAGCGCGTCGCTGCTGCCGCTGCCGCTCGCTGCTCTCGAGAGCTGGGCGTGGGCGATGCTCACGTCGAAATGCCGCCCATCCAGCGTCCCCGTCACGCGCTCATTGGGCTGCAGCACCACGGTGCCGTGAGCTGCCGCGCTGCCGCCCACCTGCACGGCGATGCTGTGCAGTTTCCCGTCATCCGCCGGCAGCGTTCCGTTCAGCTGCACGCCTCTTACGAACGTGAACCGCACCAGCCGCACCGCCTTGCTGCTCAGCTGTGCGTAGCCCCCGTGCAGGCCGCCGAAGCTCGACCCGCTCGGCAGGTTCTGCTGCGCCTGCAGCGTCGCCCCGATCACCTGGCGCTCGAGATCGATCAGCGTGTCCAGCACCGCCGTCAACGTGCGGCCCGCCCGGCCCGCCACATCCGGCACCGACTGCACGCGGGCGATACTCGTCGGCGTAATCGGTGTTGGGCTGAACAGATCGGGGCCGGCCGCGCACGGCACGACCTTCCCGCCCGCGAAGAACGTTCGCACCGCCGCCGCCGCGCAACCGCTGAAATCGCTGCCAATCACCGAATGGCCGGTGTATGGCACCACCAACAACTGCGCGTCCGGGATCTTCGCCGCCACCGCCTGCGCGTCCGCCGTCGGCGTACGCAGATCCTGTGCGCCCGACAGCAGCAGCGTCGGCACGTCCGGCAGTGCGCCAGCGGACGGCGGCGCGGGATCGACGCTCGGCCAATCCACGCACAGCGGGACCGGGCCGTCTTCCCACGCCGTCACGTCGTCGAACGGGTAGAAGTCCCTGCTCGGCAGCGCGTGCAGCGCCGCCAGCGCTTCCGTGCGTCTCGTGCCGAACGGCGCCCCGCGCTGCCACGGGAGCAGCTGCTCTTCGCAGGTCGTCGCGGGGTACAACGCATTGTTTTCTTCTTCGTCCGCTTCCCGTTCGGCCTGTGAGCCGCGCGGCGCGATCGGCACGTTCGGGACGAGGCCTTCCGCGAGCGCGTCGAGCCGCAACAGCGGGTCCGGTTCGCCATGCAGCGCCGACTGCACCGCCGCTGGCAGCAGCGCCCGCAGCGCCGGGTTCAAATCGCCTGCCTCGAGCACCCCCAGCAGATCCTCTTCGGCCAACTCGTCCGGATGGCGGTGCCCTGCTCCGTCGTACACATACCCTCGCAACGGGTGCTCGCGCAGGCGTGCGTTCAACGCTGCGATGTCGCCGACTGGGTTGGACGTGATGTGTCTGCACGCCCCCTGCGAGCACAGCTCGCCCAGCACCCCCGGCAGCGCCCGGAACGTCGCCAGTTTGAAAGCTTCCGGGCCTTCGGGTGTCACGACCGAGTCGAGCACCAGCGCTTCGACGTGCTGCGGGTAGCGTTCCGCGTACTCCAGCGCCACCTTCGTGCCATACGACGTCCCGTACAGCACCAGCTTTTCGTAGCCGAGCGCCGCGCGAATCGCCTCGATGTCTTGCACTGATTCTTGGGTCGTGAACGCTCCCCGCGCGGCCCCCAACTGCTGTGCGCACCGTTCGAAGAACCTGCCGACCGTGCCCGACGTCGCCTTCGCGAGCGCGCTCGAGTAGTCGAGCGCCTTGCACCGCAGCGGGTCCGACCGGCCCGTGCCGCGCTGATCGAACACCACCAGATCCCTGCCGCCCAGCGCCGGCGCGATCGCCTTTGCCATGTCGGCCGCCAGCGGGTTCGCCGCCTGGCCCGGCCCGCCCGCGAGTGCCACCACCGCACTCGCGCTCTGCGCGGGGCCCGCCTGCAACCGCTCCACGTCGAGCGCGATCGTGCCGCTCACCGCGCCGCCGCGATCCAGCGGCACCGTCACCGTCGTGCACTCGAACGTCGGCGCCGTCGGGCACGGGGCGAAGGTCGGAGCTGCAGGCTGCGGGACCGCGGTGGGAGCCGTGCCGTTCGCCGTCGTGGCGGTTGTCGCTGCCGTCGTCGCTGTGATCGCCGCCGTCGTCGCCGGTGCGAAAGCGGGTGTCGCCAGTGCCAGCGCCAGTGCTCCGGCCGCAAGCGCCGTTGTTGGGAGCATGCTCCCAGCCAAGCCCTGCACGACTACCGAGACGCTCCGTCGCATTGGCCCGACGATAGCTGCCGCGAACGCTCAATGGCGCGGATTGCCCAGCGGATCGGCCTACGCACCCGAGCGTGCTGCCCACAGCGCGGGCAGCACGGCGAGGTCTGCGCCGAGGCCCAGCGGCAAGCGTGTGCCCAGCGCGTAGATGCGGGCGAGCGGGGCGGGCAGCGCGAGCGGAGCGGATGCGAGCTGGTGGGATGCGAGCGGGTCCGATGCGAGCAGGTTCGATGCGCTTAGGTCCGATGCGCTTGCCGTCTGCGATGCGTCTGTCGAGGACATGCCCGGACCGGTCGTCCCCTGCGCGGTCGCGGCCGTGCTCGCCTCGACCGCGACCGTACTTGCACCTGTGGCGACCGTGCCTGCACCCGTATCTGGGCTTGCGTCAGAGCCTGCCATCAACTGCACTTGCTGGCCGCCAAGCACGCCCACCAGCTTGTTATGGGCGCCCATACGCAGCGTGCCGTCCGCCGCCGCGCGGCCGCCGATCTTCAGCGTGGTGCTCCCAGCCCGCACCGTTCCCGACACGCTCACACCCGGCACGTACGAGTAGCCGTGCAGCTCGATCCCAGCCGACGTCAGCTGCGCCCAACCCGCGCGCAGGCCGCCCACGTCCAGCGAGCCGCCCTGCAGGCCGATGCCCGAGCCGCCCGATTCCAGCAGGCGTAGCAGCAGCTGGCGCGCGAAATCGGCAAGCGTCAGTGAGATCGCCGTCAGCGTCCGTCCCGCGCGGCCGCGATAGCCGTGCGCCGACGGGACATTTGACAGACGCTCCGGCGGCAGCGGTGTCGGCCGGTAGAGCGCCGGCGGAGGCAGCGGCCTGCATCGCTTGACCGTCTTACCCGCGAACAGCGCGTGCAGCGCTTCGCGCGCACACGCCGTCGGCTCCGTGCCAAGCACCGAGTGCCCCGTGTTCGGCACGACGATCAAATGCGCGTCGGGAATCTGCGCGGCCACCGCGCGTGCCCCCGACGTTGGTGTACGCAAGTCGTCGGCGCCGCTCAGAATCAGCGTAGGCACGTCAGGCAGCGGCCCGCTCACCACCGGCGGCGCCGGCGTCGCATTCGACCAGTAAGCGCACGCGCTCGCGTCGCCAAATGCCACCGCGTTCGCCGCTGTGAACGGCGCGAACACGCGGCCCGGCAGCGACCGCGCGTACGCCCGCGCCTGCGCCAGCCGCGCCGCCGGGTCAGCCGCTCGACTCCACGGGAAATCCTGCTCTTCGCACGTCGTCGCGTAGTAGAGCGGGATGTCGACGTCTTCGTGCTGTTCGTCGCGTTCGCCGCCAGTCGCTCGTGCCACCAGTCGCGCGAGCGACGCGTCATCGCCGCCCGCCGCCGCCCGCACCGCCGCGATGAATTCGGCGCGTAGAATCGGGTCCAGATCGCCCGCCAGCAGGATCCCGAACAGCTCTTCCGGGGACATCCGCACCGTCTGCGCGTGTCCCTGCCCGTCGATCAAACGACCCTGCACCGGGCCGCGGCGCATGCGCGCCAGCAGCCGCGCCAGATTGGCGACCGGGTTGGCGGTGATACCCGCGCAGCCGCGGTACGCGCACAGCTGACGCAAGATCCGCGGGATCGCCGCGAACGTCGGCTGGTTCAGCGGTTCCGGGCCGTTTGGTTGCAGCGTCGAGTCGAGCACCAGCGCTTCGACGTGTTCCGGGTGCTCCTGCGCGTACTCCAGCGCCACCTTCGTCCCGTAGGACGTCCCGTACAGCACGAGTTTTTCGTAGCCCCCCGCGCGGCGGATCGCTTCGATGTCCGCGACCGTGTCAGGCGTCGTGTAAAACGCGCGTTCCGGGCCGATCTGGCCTGCGCACGCGCCCACCAGGGCGCCCACGCTGCCATACGCTCCCGTGCGTTCGAAGCCATGGCAGGACAGCGGGTGCGACAGGCCCGTCCCGCGCTGGTCGAACACGATCAAGTCGCGCGTCGCCGCCACCGGCCCGAGGATTTCCAGGAAGTCTTCCGCGAACGGCAGCGCCGCCTGGCCCGGCCCGCCCGCCAGCGCGATCACCGCCGACTTGGCGTTGCCGACCGGCGCGAGATGGCGGCGGATCGCGAGCGTGATCGTGCCCGGCATCGTGCCGCTCGGGTCGAGCGGCACCGTCAAGTGGCTGCACCCGAAGCTCGTGTTGCCGCCGCCGCACGGGGTGAACGCGAGCTGGGCGAAGGCCGCCCCGGGGAGCGCCACGGCCATTGCGAGCAGCACGAGTAGCGCGACTGTTGCGCAGGTGGCGCTTGCAGCGGCTCCGGCGACTGGAGCGGGCAGGCTGGGGCGGTTGACAGACAGTCGCACAGTTGGAAACTAACGGATCACGGGGCGGTACATTCGCGCGGGGCTCACCCCAGGGGTTGGGTGGGGTGGTTTCGGGTTGGGGTGGGTGGGTGTGGTGTGTGTTTTGTTTGGGGCGCCATTCGCGTCTGCGCGCGCGGTCCTCGTCTGAGGTTGTTCTTGTTAAAGGGTCGTGGGGGGTGGGGGCGGGGGTGTTGTTGTGAGGGAGGGGTGTTGTCGTGGGGTGTTCTGAGGGCGGGGTGTTGTTGTGGGGCGGGGGTGAGGGCGGGGTGTTGTTGTGGCGGTGTTGTGTGGCGGGGTGTTGTGAGGTTCCTGTTCGGCGATGTGGGTGGGCGTTGGAAAGTATGGTCTGCGCCGGGGGCGGGGGTGTAGAGATACTGGAAGTGGCTGTCGAGGAAGTTGGCGTCGCGCGGGCGGTGTCGGCGTGAGCGTAGGGTCTCGGCGTGGATGTACTGTTTTGTTCGTGTCCGACGGCGGCGCTTCTCGGCAGACGGTGACTGTGCCCGACGCTTCGCGGCAGACCGTCGCCGCGCCCGATGCCCCTGCTGCGATCGGCCCCTACAGTCACGCCATCCGCGCCGGCGGGCTGCTGTTCTGCTCCGGCCAGATCCCGCTCGACCCCGCCACTGGCGAGATCGCCGGCGCCGGTGCGCCCGAGCAGGCCGAGCGCTGCCTGCGCAACCTCGAAGCCGTCTGCGCTGCTGCCGGCACCGCTCTGCGGCACGCCGTGCGCTTGACGATCTACATGACCGACCTCGCCGACTTCGCCGCCGTCAACGAGGTCTACGGCACGTTCTTCGACGACGCGCCGCCGGCGCGTGTCACGATCGGCGTCGCCGCCCTTCCTCGCGGGGCGCTCGTCGAGATCGACGCGATCGTCGCGCTGGACGGGGCGCAGGAGCAGGAGGTTGGTCGAGCGCCAGAGCAGGCAGTGGGTGACGCGGCCCCGGTGGGAACGGCAAGCGGTGCCACTGACATGGTGGATCGAACCTCAGCGGGCGCCGGCGCCGATCGAGCCTGGGCAGATCGAGCCTGGGCGGATGCTGGCAAGTCCGTCTATCACGTCGAGCTGCGTCAGTTCCCGCACAACACCGCCCGCTTCAACCTGTCCGCCGCCGAGCTGCGCGCGACCCTGCTCGAACCCTGGGTGCGCGACCGTCCATTCGAGTTCGGCGAACGCAAGTGGAGCCCGCACCAGGCCAAACTGACCGTGCTCGCCGGGCCCGGCATCCCGCCCGGCCAGCTCACGATGGGCCGCGGCTGGCGCGCCGCCGAACGCCACGGGCGCGACGTGACTGCCGAACTGCTGGCGGCGGTGCGACGCGAACTGGAAAGCTGAGCGGGCCGCGCACGGCGCGGTGGGCGGGCCGCAGCACGCAGTGTGGCTGGGACGCATGCGAATGTGGGCGGGCCACAGTGGGCAGGGCCGCAGTGGGCAGGCCGCACGTCGGGTAGTGGGAAGCATGCAAGCGTGGGCGGGCCGCATGCGGCGTGAGGGGGCGCGGGCGTAGGCAGGCGGGAAGTAGCGTGGGCGGGCCTGCGTGGCGTGGGCGGGCCGCGCGCAGTGTGAGCGGGCTGCGCGTGGCGTGGGCGGGCCTGCGTGGCGTGGGCGGGCCGCGCGCAGTGTGAGCGGGCTGCGCGTGGCGTGGGCGGGCCTGCGTGGCGTGGGCGGGCCTGCGTGGCGTGGGCGGGCCGCGCGCAGTGTGAGCGGGCTGCGCGTGGCGTGGGCGGGCCTGCGTGGCGTGGGCGGGCCGGGCGTAGTGTGAGCGGGCTGCGCGTGGCGTGAGATCGTCCTGCGGCTAAGGGCGCGCCGCTAGACTGCTTCTCCGGCCTGGTGGGCGTAGCTCAGTTGGTAGAGCTCCGGGTTGTGGTCCCGGCGGTCGGGGGTTCGAATCCCCTCGCTCACCCCTCGCTGTATCCCGGGACACGCTGGACGCGTATCTCGGGGGATGTGGACAGCTGTTGTTGCCGTTCGTGCCGCGTGTTCTCGCTTGAATGCGATCACGCCGCTGGCGAGTCGGAGGAGGGCGAGGTGGTTCTCGTCCTTCTTGGACCGAGCGGATGAGGATCGCGCGGTTGCGGTTTAGCCGTGAGTGGCCTTCGCTTGTACGCTGCATATGAGTGGCCTTCGCTTGTACGCGGCAGCTTCCGCTTGCGCGTCGCGTACCGGACCATCTTGGACGCATGTTCGATCTTGAGCCGCGCCAATCAGCGCACGCCGCTACCAGCCGATGCAAAACTCCGTACGCGCGCGCAGCACCGTCATCCGCGTTACACCGGTCGTGGAGAGCGGCCGAGACGGTCTGCCGCGCTGCCAGGATCCGATGCTCGGTCGCAGCGACAGCCCCCACCCCGATTCCCCGCGCCGCTCGACGGCCTTCGGACTCGTCGAGCGCGACCCCGACCCCCACACTGCGATCATCGCCCTGGAAGGCGAGCTTGACCTCTCCACCGCTCCGCGGCTGAAGTGGACTCTCCTCGACGCACTGGAAACCGGGCGCCGGCAGCTCGTCTTGGATCTCTCCCTCACGACCTTCATGGACTCGACCGCCCTCGGCGTCCTAGTGGCCGCCAAACGCAAGCTCACAGCCGCCGACCGCCTCGCGATCGTCTGCCCCACACCGGATGTCCTGCGCATCTTCGAGTACGCCGGTCTCGACGAAGCCTTCGCGATCTTCCCCACCCTCGACGCTGCGCTAGCGTTCATACGTGCGCCCGCCGCCGCCACCGGCTAGGGCCCCCCTTCATGACCGCGCCGCGCACCACCGCTGCCGCCCTCCTCGGCGCCCTCGCGCTCTCGCTCTCCGTCGGCCCCGCCGCCGCTTCGCCGCCGAACACCACCCTCCGCGAACACCGCGAAACACGCTCCTCCGAACCGCGCGAAACCCCGCACGGGCCGCCCGCCAGCTCGCGTTCCGGAGACCCGCAGCCCTCCCCCTCCGCGTCCGAAACGCCTTCCACGACGACGGTTTCGGCTCCGGCGGCCCCCACCAGCTCAGGCTCTATACGTCCGTCATCGCGCCCCTCCACCCCCGCACATGGGGAAGGGCCCTCCGCCCGGCACGGCGACGGAGCGCACGCCCGGCGCGGCGCCGGGGAAACCGGTTCCACCGGACACAACGGCAGTAGCGGCAGCACGACCACCAGCGGCAGCGCCACCAGCGGCAGTACCACCGGGTCCCGTAGCTCAGGGACCGGCGCTCGCGGCGGGCGCGCCACCAGCCTCAGCGTTCGCGGCGCACACGGGCCGCCCGCCTCCCGGCGGGGCGCCACAGGAACTGGGACAGGGACAGGGACAGGGGTTTCCAGCGCCGGGGCCGGCAGCAGCGGGTCCGCGGGCAGCGGCTCGGCCGACGCGGCAGGTTCCGCGACGGCGCTGCCGGCCGCCGGTTCTGGGGCGGCGCAGGCCGCGGCCGCGAGTTCAGCGGCTTCGCCTGGCTCCGGGGCGGCCGCCGGTGGATCTGGCGCCGCCACGCCGTCCGTCCCACCTGCTTCTCCCGGCACGGCCACCCACGGCACGGCCACGCACTTGTCCGGCCACGCGCCCCGCCGCCACTCTGCGCGCGTGAATCACCGGCGTCGCGGGCGTGGGCGCCCTGTGCGCGCGGCCTTTACACGCGGTGCGGGTCACGCGGTCACGGCCGGCGCTCCGACTTTGGCCTCGCCCCGAAATGTTGCGCCGCTCGTGCGGCACTCCGCCCGCCGCGCACGCCGTTCCGGCTCGTCGGCGGCACACAACTCCCACTCCTCCTCACCCCTCATCACCACCGTCACCCGCATCGTCAACGTCGTCCCCGTCTTCATGCGGCTCATCATCGCGCTGCTCGTCGCGCTCGCCCTCGCCCTGGCTGCGCGCTCGCGGTTCACCGCGGTGCGGGCGCGCCGGCTCGAGCGCCAACGCCGGCAGCTGCTCGACGACGTCGGTCTGCTGCAGGCCGCGCTGCTGCCCGACATTCCCAGCCGCCTCGGGGCCGTCAGCGTCTCCGCGGCCTACCGGCCCGCCGAAGGACCCGGCGCCGGCGGCGACTTCTACGACCTCTTCGCTCTCCCCGACGGCCGCCTGGCCGTCCTGGTCGGCGACGTCTCCGGCCACGGTCGCGCCGCGCTCCCGCACACCGCCCTCATCCGCTTCACCCTCCGCGCCTACCTCGAGGCCGGCCTCGCCCCCCGCGTCGCCCTCGACACCGCCGCCGCGATCCTCGAGCGCCAGCTCTCCGGTGCCTTCGCCACCGTCCTCCTCGCCACCTACGACCCCTCCACGCACACGCTCGTCTACGCCTCCGCCGGGCACCCGCCGCCGCTCGTCCTGCCCGTCCCGTCGTCCGGCGACCCCGCGCCCGCCGCCCCTCCCTGGCAGCCGCTCACCGTCAGCTCCGCGCCGCCCCTCGGCATCGGGCTGCGCACCGGCACGCGGCAAACCACCCTCCGCCTGTGCGGCCCCTCCCTCGTCTGCCTCCACACCGACGGGCTGACCGAGGCCCGTCTCTCCGGCGACCTCTTCGGCGAGCGCCGCCTCTCCGACATCCTCAGCTCCCTCGGACCCTCCGCCACCGCCTCCCTCCTGCTCGATCGCGTCGCCGCCGCGACCGACGCGCGGCCCGACGACATGGCCGCCTGCCTCCTCTACATCGCCGGCGCCACGCCTGCGCTGCCGCTTGCGAAGGTCGGTCCCGGCGAGGACATCCCCGCAGGAGGTGGGCCCCTCGTCCTCTCCGAGGAGCTGGTCGTCGACCGCGACGACGCGCTCTCGCACCGCACCACCCGCTTCCTCCTGGCCTGCGGCCTCGACCGCGCCGCCGCGTCGCGCCTCCAGCACTCCGCCCACGCCGCCACCGGGCGTGCGCGCACCGCCGTCCTTCATGCGTCCCCGACCAATCCACCGCGCCTCGATCTTCGCCACGACGACGTCGCCGTGCTGGTACCGCCACCGCATGTTCCCCCCGCCGTCCGGGTAGGAGCCTCGTTGTGAAATCGCCGCCGCCCGCCGCCGCCGCCTCCGCCTCCGATTCTTCCCGCTCCGGCGCCCCCGGCCTCGCGCCCGACGCTGCGATCGTCCTTGGGCTTGCCTCGACCGCGCTTCCCTTCGCCCGCACCCCGCGTGCCGAGGCCGAGCGCTGGCTTCGGCTCCTGCGGCTCCACGGGCGCGCCGGCGCGACCCTCCGTGCCCTAGGCGTCAGCGAGGGGCCGCTTGCGGAGGCCGGCTCTGTGGATGGCGGCGAGAGAGAGAGAGCGAGTCGCAGCGGGGTACATGGGGGCGAAGGCGGCGTGGAGGCGACCGGGGGGGAAGACTTTCCCGAGCGCGACGCCGCTACCGCGGTGGCCGACCATGCCGCCCGTGTAGCGACCGCCCGACACGCCCCCGCCGTTGCGACCAGCGACCTCCTCCTAGCCGTCCTCGACGTCTACGGCGCTCACTTCGACTCCGTCCTCCGTGCCCACGGCACCTCCCGCGACGCCGTCCTCGCGCAGCTCGAGCTTGCCGGCGCCGGGGCCGCTCCGGGTGAGGAGGGGTAGCCGCCGGCCGACACGCTTCCGGAAAGCTCCGGGGGGCGGCTCGTCGTGGGCGGCTGGGTTGCCGCCTGGTTGTCTGTTTCGTCGTGGGCGGCTGGGTTGTGGCCCAGTTGTTTGTTTTGGGGCGCTTCGCGTGTGCGTACGTGCGTGTGTGTGCGCGCGCGGGGACGTGTGCGTGTGCGCGTGCGCGCGCGCGAGTGGGCAGTACCGCGGCCACGTCTCGGCCGACTTGACTATGCAATCATCGTCACATGACACGCTCCACGAGACACATCCTGGTCGGCGGGCTTCTCGTTGCGGCTCTAGCCGCCTCCGGGGCCGCCGTTGCATCTGCCGCCTCATCCGCTTCATCCGCCATCAAGATCACCAACTGCACCCACGCCGTCACCAAGCCGCGGTCCCTCACCCTTGCCTGTGCCGACGCCAACACCCTCCTGCGCTCGCTGAGCTGGTCGAGCTTCGGCAGCGCCACCGCGCGTGCCCAGGGCACCCTTGAAACGAACGCCTGCACCCCCAACTGCGCCTCCGGCAAATTCGTCAAGTACCCCGTCACCGTCCGCGCCTCCGGCGTGCGCACCTGCGCCCGCAACCTCCGCGTCTACAAGCAACTCTCGCTCACCTTCACCTCGCGCAAGCCGCGGTCGGCCAGCACCCTCAGCCGCTGGCAGCTTCCCTGCCCGGCATAATGCGCACCTGCCCAAACCGCCCACCACCCACACAGCTCACCTAGGGGAACGCGTGCTAGAGGAGCGCGCGCTGGGTCGCGCGCTCCTCGCCCGTCAAGGTCTGCTCGAGCGCCTGCAAATGCCGCTGCCCGCGGCCGTCGAGACCGTTGGCGCCCTGCAAGCCCAACACTGGCCCGCGCTTCCCGCCGCGCTCTGGTCGCGCGTCGCCGGCTTCGCGGCCGGCGACCTCTACGCCGCCCTCGACCGGCGCAACCTGGTCACCGGCACGCTCCTGCGCGCCACCCTGCACCTAGTCTCTGCTCGCGAGCACCCCGCCTACGCAGCCCTCGTCGCCGCCTCCGGCGTGGACGACTGGCGCCGCACCGCCGCGCCTGTCAGTGCCGAGGTTGACCGTTTGCGCGCGGCCCTGCTTGCCGATGCCGAGCACGACGCCCGTACCGGCCCGCAGATCTCGGCCTTCATCGAGAGTTGGGTTGCAACCCATCCTCGTGCTTTTCCCGAGGAGGAGCTGCAGCGCCAACGCGACCTGAAATGGCGGCCCTTCCTACGCTGGAGCGCCCTCGTGCGGGCTCCCGCCGACGGGCGCTGGGGCGCCAAGGCGCCCTCCGCGCTACGCGCCGCACCAGGCGCCCTCGCGCGTCTCGCCGCCACCGCCGGCGCTGCGTCGAGCGACACAGCGCCGGTCTCGAGCGACACAGCGCCGGTCCCCACCGTTCCCACCGATCACGCCGCCCAGCCAACCGAAGCGGAAGCGCTCGCCGCCGTCGTCCGTCGCCACCTCCGCGCCTTCGGCCCCGCCGCTGCCGAGGACATCGCCTGCTGGACCGGCCTGCGCGTACCGCTCGTCCGCGCCACGCTCACGCGCCTGCAACCCGACCTGCTCACATTCGCCGACGGCGCGGGCCGCACCCTCTATGACCTGCCCGACGCGCCCCGCCCGGACCCCGACACTCCCGCTCCGCCCCGCCTGCTCGCCGCCTTCAACAGCGTCCTCCTGGCCTACGCCGCCCCCCGCCGCGCGCGCATCCTTCCCCCCGCGCACAAAGACTCCGTCTACGAACGCGCCAACCTCCGCATCCGGCCCACCTTCCTCGTCGACGGCCTCGTCGCCGGCACCTGGTCCCTCGAGGTCCGCCGCCGCAGCGCGACCCTCACCCTCAGCCCGCTCGTGCGGCTCACCCGTGCCGCTCGCGGCCCGCTCATAGCCGAGGCCGAAGGGCTTGCGCGGGCGCTCCAGCCGGCGGCCGTCTCGCACGCCGTGGTCGTCGAGACCGCGTGAGCGGCCGCGCTACCTCTAGGGTGCCGACCGTGCCCTCCGATCCAGCTGCCACCCACGCCGAAGACGCGCCCCCGGTTGACCCGATCGACGCGCTCCTCGCCCACAACCGCACCCTTGCCAGCACCGGCTTTCAGGCCGCGCGCGGGCCGGCCGCGCGCGGGGCGCTGCAAGCCCCACCGAGCCGGCGGGTGGCGATCGTCACCTGCATGGACGCCCGCCTCGACCTCCCCGCCGCGCTCGGCCTCCAGCCCGGCGAGGCCCACGTCATCCGCAACGCCGGCGGCGTCGTCACCGACGACGTCATCCGCTCCCTGGCGATCTCGCAACGCCTCCTCGGCACCCGCGCCGTCCTGCTGGCACACCACACCCGCTGCGGCATGCTCGGGCTCGACGACGCCGCGTTGCGTGCCGAGCTGACGCGAGCGGCCGGCTCCGAGCCGCCCTTTGCGATCGGGGGCTTCGCCGACCTCGACGGTTCCGTGCGTGCCTCGCTCGCGCGCGTCCGCTCCTGCGCCTTCCTGCCACACCGCGACCACGTTCGCGGATTCGTCTACGACGTCGACACGCACCTCCTGCGGGAGGTGCCCCGGCCAGATGAGGGGCGGCAGGAGGGGACGCCCGAGCGGGCAGGGGAGCCGCGGTAAGGGAGCAGCGAAGGCCGGAACCGGCGCGCGTCGTAGCGCGCTCAGACCGCGACCGGCTCGGCGGGTGCTGCCGGTGCGCTTGCGCTCTGTACAGGCGTCCGCGAGAACTCCATCGCCTCATCCACCACCGAGCTGAACCGCAGCTCGAACAGATCCCTCGGGTAGTTCTGGCGCAACCGCCACGGCGCCCGCGAGCCCTGCTTGGGGAATTTGTCGATCGCGCGCTGCACGTATCCTGAGGAGAAGTCGATGAACGGCAGCGCCTGCACCGAGGGGTCCCGGTTGTGCGGCACGCACTGGCTGTACCCGTGCGCGTCCATATGGTTGAGCAGCCTGCACACGTATTCGCACGTCAAATCGCACTTCAATGTCCACGACGCATTTGTGTAACCGAGTGCGAACGCGCTATTAGGGACCCCGCTCAACATCATCCCCTTGTAGCCCATCCGCTCCGGCAGCTCCACCTTCTGCTCGTCCACCGTCAGCTCGACGCCCCCCAGCGCCAGCAGGTTCAAGCCCGTTGCCGTCACAATCACATCGGCCTCCAGCTCCGCGCCCGAAACGAGCTTCAGACCATTCTCAGTGAACGTCTCGATCCGGTCGGTCACGATCGACGCGCTGCCGTCACGCAGTGCCGCGAACAGATCGCCGTTCGGCACGATGCACAGCCGCTGATCCCACGGGTTGTAGCTCGGGTTGAAGTGCCTTGCCACGTCGTAACCCGCCGGCAGCTGGCGCTCCACGCCTTTGCGGATCAGCTCTCGCGCCAGCTTTGGCCGCCGCCGGCTCAGCTGGTAGCTGGCCATCGTCAGCATCACGTTCTTCCAGCGCACGCCCGCGTACGCCGCCTTAGGCGGCAGCAGCTTGCGCGCCGCCCGCGCCAGCGGGTCTTCGCCCGGCAGCGCGAGGATGTACGACGGCGAGCGCTGCAGCATCGTCACGTGCTCAGCGCCTTCCTTAGCCATCGCCGGCACCAGCGTCACCGCCGTCGCGCCGCTGCCGATCACGACCACCCGCTTACCCCTGTAGTCGAGGTCCTCGGGCCAGTGCTGCGGGTGCACGATCTCTCCGGCGAAGCGCTCCGTGCCCTCCCACTGCGGCGTATACCCCTCGTCGTAGCGGTAGTACCCGCTGCACATCAGCACAAAGTCGCACGTCACCGTCACGATCTCGCCGGTCGGCACGCGCTCTGCCTGCACCGTCCAGCGGGCCTGCTCGCTCTCGTACGCCGCGCGCACCACTTTCCAGCCGCAGTAGATCCGCTGCTCCACACCGTGTTCGCGCGCCGTCTCGCGCACGTACTGCAGGATGTCCCGTCCGTCCGCGATCGACCTGTCCGCTCGCCACGGCTTGAACCTGTACCCCAGCGTGTACATGTCCGAGTCCGACCGGATTCCCGGGTATTTGAACAGGTCCCACGTCCCGCCCGTCCGCTCCCGCGCCTCCAGCAGCGCGAAGCTCTTACCCGGGCAGCGCTCCTGCAGGTGGCACGCCGCGCCGATCCCCGACAAACCCGCGCCGACGATCAGCACGTTCACGTGGTCAGGGGGCGACTCCGCTTGCTCGCGGGACGACATTACCTGCTCGGCGGACGGCATAACAGCGTAAGCCTACCGGGATTGGCGTGCGCCGGCTGTGACGCGGGGCACGAACGAACTCCGGCGGAGCTGATGTGCGCAGCTCCCACGCTCGGTTCAGAATGCCGGCATGACGCTTTGCGATGGCGTCTATGGGTTCCATTTACTCGAATGGTCGTTCTGGGGCCCGGCGTCACCGCCGGCTGGCTCGCACGCACGCATCACGTGGAGAGCTTGAGCTACCCCTCCGCATAAGCCCGCATCGCCTCGATCAACGGGCCCAGCCGCCTTCCGCGTGCGGTCAGGCGGTACTCGACCGTCGGCGGGCTCGTCGGCAGCACTTCGCGCTCGACCAAGCCCGCCGCCTCCAGATCGCGCAGGCGCTCGGAGAGCATCCGCGGGGAGATCCCGTGCACCGCCTCCGCGAATTCGTTGAAGCGCATCGCGCCGCTCAGCGCCGCGTAGATGATCGACAGCTGCCAACGCCGCTCGAGGAGGTCCGCCGTCTGGCGGACCTCCTCGGGAACCGGCGCGCACCTGCGCGCCGGCCGCGCCTGCGGCTCCGGGTACCTGCGGGGACCTCCACGCGGCGACATCGCCAGCCCTCCTCCTCTAGGAGAGCTGGCGCGCCGTCTCGCGCGTCGGCTCCAGCGCCCGGTCCAGCACCTCCTGGACCGTCATCACCGGATGGAACGTCATCTGCTCGCGCACCTCCTGCGGGATATCGTCGAGATCGCCCCGGTTTCGCTCCGGCAAGATCACGTCGCTCAGGCCCGCCGCGTGCGCCGCCAACACCTTCTGCTTCAAACCGCCAATCGGCAGCACCCTTCCCTGCAGCGTGACCTCGCCCGTCATGCCCACCGTGTGCTTAACCGGCCTCCCGCTCAGCAGCGACGCCAGCGCCGTCACCATCGTCACGCCCGCGCTCGGGCCGTCCTTGGGGATCGCGCCCGCCGGCACGTGCACGTGGAACTCCCGCCCCTCGAACGCGCCCTCGTCGATGCCGATCTCCTCAGCGTGCCCACGCACGTAGGACAGCGCGATCCTGGCCGACTCCTTCATCACGTCGCCCAGCTGGCCCGTCAGCACGAGCCCGCCGCCGCCGCCGTTTGCGCCGCCGGTCTTCATCGCCGTCGCCTCGACGAACAGCACGTCGCCGCCCGCGCCCGTCACCGCCAAGCCCGTCGCCACGCCCGGCGTGGCCGTCCTTGACGCCGACTCTTGGAAGAACTTCTGGCGCCCGAGCGCGTCTCTGATCGCCTCCAGGTCGATCTGCACGGGCTCGACCGGCGTCTCGGGAGTCGCGGCCGGCGTTGTGGTTCGGGTGGGGGCCGGCTCCGCGGGCTCGGTGGTTGTGGTTGTCTCGGACCTGTCGGCTGTCGCGGTGGTAGTGGTCGTCTCGGGCTCGTCGGCTGTCGCAGGCTGGCCCGAGACGATCTTCGTCGCCGTCTTGCGCAGCAGCGTGCCGAGCTGGCGCTCGAGACTACGCACACCCGCCTCGCGGGTGTACTCGGCGATCACCAGCCGCAACAGCTCATCCGAGATCTCGACCTCGCCATCGCGCAGCCCGTTACGGTCGCGCTGGCGCGGCCACAGGTAGCCCTTGGCGATCGCCAGCTTCTCCTCGCTCGTGTAGCCGTCGAAGCCAATCACCTCCATGCGGTCCAGCAGCGGGCCCGGAATCGTGTCCGCCACGTTTGCCGTCGCGATGAACATCACCTGGCTCAAATCCAGCTCGACGTCGAGGTAGTGGTCGCGGAACGAGTGGTTCTGCGCCGGATCGAGCACCTCCAGCAGCGCCGCCGACGGGTCTCCGCGCCAATCCGCGCCGACCTTGTCGACCTCGTCCAGCAGGATCACCGGATTCATCGTGCCCGCGTCGCGCAACGCCCGCACCAGGCGGCCCGGCAGGGCGCCGATGTACGTGCGTCGATGCCCGCGGATCTCCGCCTCGTCGCGCACGCCGCCCAGCGACATCCGCACGAACTCGCGGCCGAGCGCCCTCGCGATCGACTCGCCGATCGACGTCTTGCCGGTCCCCGGGGGGCCGATCAGCGTCAGGATCGCGCCCGACTTCGGGTCGACCTCGATCCCGCGGTCCTGGCGCAGCTTGCGCACCGCCAGGTACTCGGTGATCCGGTCCTTGACGTCCTCCAGCCCCGCGTGATCGGCGTCCAGCACCGCCCTCGCGTCGACGATAGCCCCCGCCCGCCCCAGGTGCTCCTCAGAGCGCTTGTTCCAGGGCACCGCGATCAGCCAGTCGAGGTACGTGCGAATCATGCTCGACTCGCCCGTCTGCTCGCCCATCCGCTCCAGCCGGCCCAGCTCCTTCAGCGCCTGCTTCTCGACTTCCTCGGGCATTTCCGCGGCCTCGATCTTGGTGCGGTACTCCTCCGCCACCGAGCCCTCGTCCTCGCCCAGCTCCTTGCGGATCGACTCCATCTGCTTGCGCAGGAAGTACTCGCGCTGCTGCTTCTCCGCGCCCTCCTGCACGTCCTCGCGAATCCGCTTGCGCACCTGCAGCTCCGCCAGCGACTCGCGCTGCAGCTTCACCGCCAACTCCAGCCGGTCGCTCACGTCCAGCGTGCGCAGCAGCTCCACCTTCTGCTCGTAGGACAGGTTCGGCGAATAGCCCGCCGAGTCCGCCAGTGGCCCCGGCTCGACGATCGCGCGCAGGAACGCCGCGATCCTCCCGTCGTCGCCGCGCAGCTCCAGGATCTCCTCGACCACCGCCCTGTATTCGCGCTCGAGATTGCGCGTGCGCCCGTCCGTCGGCACTTCGTCCGGACGCTCGTCGACCTCGACCCGCAGCTCGCCGCCCGGGCCCGTCTGCGCCGCGCCGATCAGCGCACGGTGCTGGCCCGAGATCGACACCGCCCGCCCACCGCCCGGCAGGCGGATGTGGTCATCGACCTCAGCAACCGTGCCGACCTCCAAGAACTCGTTCTCGTGGCGCGGCACGAGCACCACCTGCTCATCCTCGCCCACGTCCGCCGTCAGCGTGATCCCCATGTTCGGGAACACCACCGTGTCATCCATCGGAATCAGCCGCAGCACCGGGCGCGGGTCCGTAGCACCGCGTGCCGTGCCGCCGCCGCCGCCGGATCCCGCCGGGAGGGCGCTCATGCCCGTATCAGCGCTGCGTGCGTCGCTTCCACTGCGCTCCGGGCTTTTGCTGCTGGGCTTACTGCCGTTCGAATCCGAGCTTGCTGGCATGACTATACGCTCCATATGAGCTTACGAAAGTGTAGTTAGTATAGCGCCGTGAGGGCGGGCGTCAAGGGGGGCCTGAGGGGCGACGCGGTGGTGGAGAAGGGGGCAGAGGGAAGGGAGAAGGTAGAGGGGGAGGGGAGGCGAGAGGAGGAGGGCAGGGGGAAAGAGGGGATGAGGAGGGGAGGGGAGCGTGGGGGTTGGCGTCAGGGGCGGAGCTGGCGTCAGAGCGGAGCATGAGAAGCACCAGGGGGCGCGTGGGTGGGAGGAGGCGTAGTGCGGGTGTCGGGCGCGAGAGCATCAGGAGGGCTGAGCGGCGGGCGTGAGGGGAGGGAGGGAGGGGAGAGGGGAGGAGATGAGGATGAGGAGTAGGGGGAGGAGGAATTGGGGAGGAGGTGGAGGCGCGAGGGGTGGGCGTCAGGGCGAGAGGGGAGGAGTGGGGCGTCAGGAGGGGAGGGGAGGGGAGGGTTGGGAGGAGTGGGGCGTCAGGGGGAGGAGGGGGAGGGGAGGGTTGGGAGGAGTGGGGCGTCAGGGGGAGGAGGGGGAGGGGAGGGTTGGGAGGAGTGGGGCGTCAGGGGGAGGAGGGGGAGGGGAGGGTTGGGAGGAGTGGGGCGTCAGGGGGAGGAGGGGGAGGGGAGGGTTGGGAGGAGTGGGGCGTCAGGGGGAGGAGGGGGAGGGGAGGGTTGGGAGGAGTGGGGCGTCAGGGGGAGGAGGGGGAGGGGAGGGTGGATGTGTTTTGCGGAATGCGATTCGCGTCTGCGCGCGTGCGGTCTTTGTCTTAACCCCCCGCGCACGCGGGCGCGAATGGCGTTTTGGGGAACACACTCTGGTGGCGGCTGCCTTTGCGGCGTGTCGGCTCGCGACACGGGTCGGGCCTTGGACCCTGGGTCTCTGCCCCCCATCCAGCGCGCGCCCCGCGCGCGCTCCCCTCAAAACAAAAAGCCGCCTACCGGTTCCTGCCCTCGAAGTCCACCTCGACGTTCTCCTGCTCGACCCGCTCCTCCGTCCCGGCGAGCGACCGCAGCGCGCGGCGGTCCGCGTCGAGCAGCGGTGCCGAGAAGAAGCTCCGTGGCCACAACCGCCTGGCGCGCACCGTGTTGACCTCCGCCGCGAGCATCGTCACCTGGCCGCCGAGGTACAGCCACGCGAGCAGGCCGAGCACGAGCGCGAACAATCCCGACGTCTCCTTGGCGTGACGCACGACATGGTCGACGTAGATCCCGCCAACGTGCTGCAGCAGCTGCCACGCGACTGCCCCGAAGATCACGCCCGGTAGCAGGTCGCGCGTGGCGATCTCCTCCGCCGTCAGCAGCCGAAACGCGCCAAAGAACAACGCGAGATTGAACGCCAGCGCGACCACCACCCCACCGATCGCCGCCACCACGCCCGCCGTCTGCGCCGTCACGTAACCCGCCGCGACCGTCGACACCGCCAGCAGCAGCCCGAGCACTGCGAGCAGGCCGAGCCCGCGCAAACGCCACGCGAGAAAATTGGGGCGATTCTTGCGCGGGATATGCCACACCTGGCTGAACGCGCTCTGGGTCGCGCCCACGACCCCCAGCCCGCCGAGCAGCAGACCGACGATCCCGACCGCGAGCGCCACCGGGCTTCCCGTCAACGAATGGATGTTCCGCTCCAGCTGGTTGCCGACAATCGGGAACTGCGCCAACGCCGAATGCACCACTTCCCGCTGCGTGCCCGGGCTTCCTTCGAGCACGAACCCGAGCACCGTCACCATGACGAGCAGCAACGGAAACATCGACGCAAACCCGTAGTACGCGATCAGCGCCGCGCATGCTCCCGCTTCATCGTCGCCGAACTTCTTCACCACCGCCGCGGTGAAACTCAGCCATCTGTGTTGCTGCTGGAACCGATCGACTGCGTTCAGTCGCTCGCGGACACCGGTCATGGGCGCCGCCCTCTCTGCGGTGTGGGGAGGGGATGGGGATGGGTTCGACCGGCCTGCGCGCACGCGCCGCTCGCGGGCGCCTTTGCGACGAATCCAAATTGCCGGGGGGGTGGCAGAGGGGTTAGACGCGACATACCTGTGTGTCCAGTCAATCTTCGCTGCCCAGACGATCGCACGACTTTGCCGAGCAGGTCGCCCTGGTCGCCCGCGCCCACCGGCGGGCGCTGCTGCGCTCGCACCGCCACCGGCTGCGCGCCGATGACCTCGAAGACTGCTTCAGCCAAGCCACCCTCGAGCTTCTAGCAGCCGTCGCCGGCGGCCGGCGCTTCACCGGGCGCGCCCACCTCGCCAACGCGCTCGCGCAACGTTTCAGCTCGCGCGTCGACGACCGCCGCCGCGCGCTCAACGGCCGCAGCGCCCTGGCCGCTGCGCTCGAGCGCGCGCTGCCACTCGGCCTGAACACCGAACGCGCTCACCAAATCGTCGACCGCGGCGCCGACATCCACCCACACATCGTCCGCCGCTTCGAACTCGAACGCCTCCTCGCCCTAACCGCCGAGCTGAGCGCCGACCAACGGCTCGTGCTCGCCCACCAACTGGCCAACGTCACCCGCGCCGACTTCTGCGATCGCTTCGGCTGGACGCCCGCGAAGTACCGCAAGGTCGCCCACCGTGCCCGCGCGCGTCTGCGCCTGCTCTGTGAGCAGGACACCTCGCTGTCCCACCTCGGCGTCCGCAGTCGGAATAGACAAACAGGGATGCACCTATGAGCCACGGTCACCACCTCAAAAGGAGCATCCCCCGGGACGCCGGCGGTCGGTTGCGAGCACGACCGCACGGCGCTCCCGTCCCGCGCGTGCGCGGCCGGGGGCCGGGTCATCACTCCCCGGCTCGGTTCCCGGCCGCTCGCGTGGCCCGGCCGGCCTGGCGGCCGGACGGCCCCGTCGCCCGCCGGCGGGCACGCACCGCCACCTGCGCGTGGGTCTTTGCCTCGCGCGGCGCACCGGCGGAGGGCGAGGCGTAATGGCCGGCGACCGCGACGCACGCGGCTACCGCGTCTACGACGACTCCGACTTTCTGCGCCACGCCGCCCCGCCCGCAACGGCGGCCGGGTCGCTTGCTGAGGCGCAGGCGGGCGACGGCGCGCGCGAGGCGAACCGGTTTGACCGGTCGGGCGGCGGCGGGACCACCGGGGTCGGCGGGGTCGGCGGGGTCGGCGGGTTTGGCGGGGTCGGCGAGCGCGAGCGGGCGGCCGCACCGACCGGCGAGCACGCGTCAGCCTTCGATGGCGAGGCCTGCTACACCGCGCCGCCGCGACCCCCGCTTGGCGGGCCGGTAGCGCGACGTGCGGGCATCGCGGCGTTTGCGGCATTCGCGGCAGCGGCCGGTGCGCTGGTCGCGCACTCGCTGCGTTCCGCGCCCGGTGGCGGCACCACCGAGGCAGCTGCCCCGCTGCGGCCCGCACTGACGCAGACCGTTCCGACAGCGACCCCCCGACCGGCGGGCGGGCCGGCACACATCGGGGGTGTGCGCGCCGGCCGCGTGCGAGCGGCTGGCGCTGGCTCGACCGCGCGCGGCTCGCGAGTCCTCGCTTCGGCAGACACGCACCGCTCTTCGCACGACTACAGGCCCACCGCTGGTGGCGGCGCTGGGGCGCGTGGCGTCGTAGCGGTGGGCATCCGTGCACCCGGGGCGCCTGCCTCGGGCGACAGCGCTAGGGCAGCAGGGCTGGGCGGTGGCGAGGGGGCGGCCACGCTGGGCGGTGGCCAGGAAGCTGTCGGGCTGAGCGGCGGCCAGGGGCCCTCAGCGTTGGGTGCCAGCGACTCCATCGCCGGCGAACCAGCCGCGAGCGCGACCGGATCGCAGCCGGCGGCCGTCGAGTTCGGGTTCGAACAATGACCGGTGCGTTGCCCCCCGAGCATCGCACCCCGACGGTCGCGATCTCCTCGCGGCCGCTCTGGCGCCTGCGCTTCGCGCGCGAGCTGCCGCGGCGGCTGCTCTACGGCGTGGCGACGATGGGGCTTCTCGCGACTGCGCGCATCGCGGTCGATCCGCCCCGCGCGACGCTGCCCGCCGCGCTGCTTCACCGCCCCCCGGCGCCCGACCTCGCGGCCGAGGGCTTTGCGACCCTGTTCGCGCGCCGCTACCTCACCTGGGAAGCGTCCGACCCCGAAGCGCGCGAAAGCACGCTCGCCGCCTACGCAGGCGGGGGCATCGTGCCCGGCCTCGGCGCGACGCCCCCGTCCGGTGGCGAGCAGAGCGTGCAGTGGGCGCAGGTCGTCCAGGAACGCGAACCGCTTCCCGGCGAGCACGTCTACACCGTCGCCGCCCAAACCGGGGGCGCCGGGCTGCTCTACCTCTCGGTCAGCGTGCTGCGCACCGCGACCGGCAAGCTCGCACTCGCGGGCTACCCCGCGTTCGTCGGCGCTCCCGCCACCGGCCCCGCGCAGCCAAGCGAACACCTGCCGGCCGTCAACGAACCCGCGCTCGCCACCGTCGTCGAACGGGCGCTGCGCAACTACCTCGCCGGCGCCGGCGGCGAGCTGGCCGCGGACCTCGCGCCGGGCGCGCAGGTCGCGATGCCGACACTCGCGCTCGAACTCCGCTCGCTGCAAAGCCTTCGCTGGGTGCCCGGCGGCGGTGCCGTGCTCGCGGTAGTCGAGGCCAGCGACCGCCACGACGCCCAGTACACGCTCGCCTACGAACTCGACGTCGCCCGTGCCCAAGGGCGCTGGGAGATCTCGGCGATCCAAATGGACCCCGACAGCTGACACCGATGAACCCAACCCGACCAACCCGAAGGAGGACGTAATGCAAAGCAGGAGAAGCAGGACCTCGCTCCCCGGCAAACGCGCAGCCGCGCTCGCCCTGATAGCGCTGCTGACGGCTGGCACGGCGCTCGCGCTGGCTGGCCGTCCCGCGGTCGCGTGGGCCGCCGTCGGCCCCGGTGCCCCCACCTCGACAACCGGCTCCTCAGAAGGGGGCAGCACGCTCGAAGCGGCCGCCAGCAAGGCCGGCGACACCGGGCGCAAGGTCGCCATGAGCCTGATCGGGCTCGCCTTCGCCGTCGCCGGCATCATGCTCGCGTTCCGGCGCGACTTCAAGGAGGCCGCCGGCGTGTTCGCCGTCGGCATCGTCGCCGTGCTGCTCGCCACGCCCACCGGCCTCAGCCTGCTCCAGGACACCGTCAACTCGCTGTTCGGCTCCGCGTGAGCGTCGGGCCGCCACCCGCCATGAGGCGCCGCCTGGGCGGCGAGCCAGCGCAACTGCCCCCCGCCCGATGAGCGAGATCCGCTCCTACCGCAGCGTCTTCGACCTCGAGCGCCGCATCTACCGCGTCGACCGCCTGCGGCTGAACCCGACCGGGATCCCCGTCCGGGGCGTCGTCTACTGGCTGGCGATCCTCGCCACGTGCGCGCTCACGTCATGGCTGCCCCTCCTCGGTGCGGCGCTGGACCTGCTGCCCTGGTACCTGCGGTATCTCGCGCTACCCGCCGCCTCGGCAGCGCTGCTGACGCTGATCCGCATCGAGGGCCGCGCCTTCCACCTCGCCGCCGCCGCGCTCCTGCGCTACACGTTCGGCCCCCGGCACCTCTCCGGCATGGCGCCCTGCGCCGGTCCGGGGCGGCGCTGGCAGCCGCCCGAGCTGCTGATCCTGCCCGACGGCTCCGACGCGCGCCTACGGCGGATGCGCTACACCGGCCCCGGCGCGGCGCGCCGGCCGGTCGGTGGCCAGGTCATCGTGCTCGACCGCGGCATGCGGCTGCGCGTGGGCCCGGGCGGTGTCTCGGTGCTTGGGCGCGGTCTGCGCGGGCGACATCTCGGTTGAGTGCCCGGCACCGCTGTCCCCATGCGCCCGCCGCTGAGCCTCGTCTACGGCAACTGCGTCTTCGGTGAAAGCCTCGACGACGGCTGGGCCGCGTTCGTCGTCGAGACCGCCTCCTACGAGTGGCTTTCCGAGGACGCCAAGCGTGCCCGCTTCCTCACGCTGCTCGGCGCCCTCGAGGGCACCGGCGCCGACCTGCAAATCCTGCGCGTCAACCGCCGCCTGGACATCGCGCGCTACGTGCGCGAGTGCGAGCATGACGCGCCCGTGGCTGCGGCTGCGGCTGCGCCCGCGCCCGCGGCTGCGGCTGCGGCTGCGGCTGATGGTGTTCCGGGCGCTGCGCCGCACCGCGACTACGTCGCCGCGCAAGTCGACCGTCTGCGCGCACTGGACGCACAGCATCCCGTTGTGTTCGTCCTCATCAGCCTGCGCGAGCCCTCGCGCGACGTCGCCTCCTACGTCTCGCGCGCCGCCGAGCGTCCCCCGCGCGCCTGGCTGGCGGAGCTGCGCCGCGCGCTCGCGCCAAGCGACCGGCGCCTGCTGCGGGCACGCGACCTGGAGCAGGCACGGGTGCGCGCCGACCGTGCGCACGCGCGCATCGCCGACTTCCTCGACGCCCGCCCCGCGCGCGGCGTCGAGCTGCAATGGCTCATCCGCCGCGCCTTCTGCCGCGGGCTGGGCCGCGAAGTGGACGTCGACGGCCTGCACGAGCCGCGCGCGCTCGTCTTCGAGCGCAACGGCGAAGCGATGCTCGCGCCCCTCGAAGGCGACGTTTTGCGCTGGCTTGACGGCTGGGTCGAGCACCGCGGGCGGGCACTGCGGATCGAGTCCGAGCTTGGCGTCAGCTGGCAGGCACAGCTCGTGCTCGGCGCGCTGCCCGAGCGCGCCGAGTTCCCCGGGCCGCGCGTCGAGCTGATGTTCGCACCGCCCGAAAACCTGCCGTTCGCGATCGACCTCTCGCTGAGCGCCTGCTTCCTGCCCAACGAGCTGGCGCTGCGCATCGCGCGGCGGCGCATCCAGGACGCCGACCAGATCCTGCGCGCCGAGTCCGACGGCGAGCAGGGCGGCAGCGACCTCGGCTACCGCCGCACGCAGGAAGCGCGCGACCTGCTCGCCTACCTGCAGTCCTCCAGCCGTCCCCCGCTGCTGCGCACCACCCTAGCCGTCGCAATCGGGGCAGCCGACGAGGCACAGCTCGAGGAGCGCGTCGAGATGTGCCGCCGCGCCTACAGCGAGATCCGCCTGCACCGCCCGCTCGGCGACCAGCTCGCCCTCTTCTGCCAGCACCTTCCCGCCCAACGCACCCGCGTCGCCGGCTATGACGACACGCTCACCGCCGAGCAGGTCGCCGCGATGATGCCCACCGCCGCGCACACCGCCGGCTCGCATCGCGGCTTCTACCTCGGGCACACCCTCACCGCTTCCACGCGCCCCCTGCGCCTGCACCTGCGCGAGGGCTCCGAAACCGACCGCAACACCACGATCCTCAGCGTCGGCGCGCTCGGCTCCGGCAAGACGACGCTCGACCAAAAGCTCAAGTACGAGGGCTTCCTGCTCGGCGGCCGCATCGTCGACTGCGACCCGAAGGGCGACCACCGCTTCCACCTGCTCCCCGACGTCGCGCCGCACGTCGAGTCGATCGAGCTGCGCCCCGACCCCGCCCTGCGCGGCGTGCTCGACCCGCTGCGCGTCGCGCCCGCGCACCTGCGCCAGGACACCGCCGTCTCCTTCCTGCGCGACCTGCTCCCCAACCGCGCCGAGCCCGCCTGGGAGACCGCGATCGTCGGCGCCGTCGATCGCGTGCTGCGCCGCACCTCCGAACCGACCTGCCTGGAGGTCGTGCGCTCGCTGCGCGACGGCGACGCCACCGACCAGCACGTCGCCAAGACGCTCGACGTCTACGCCCGCTCCGGCCTCACCCAGCTCGGCTTCGCCGACCCCGCCGTGCGCCTCGCCCCCGTCGGCCGCCACCAGGTGACCTACCTGCGCATCCGCGACCTTCCAAGCGCCGACCCCGGCATCCCGCGCTCCGAGTACTCCCAGTCCGAGCGCGTCGGCGAACAGCTCGTGCGCCTGATCGCGATGTTCGCCCTGCACCTGATGAGCGCCGAACGCGACCGCCTCAAGGTCTTCAGCTTCGACGAGGGCTGGCGCCTGCTGCAAGATCCCGTCGGGCGCACCCTCCTGGTCTCGCTGCAACGCATGGGCCGCTCCGAGCTGGCCGTGCCGATCATCAGCACCCAGCTCGTCACCGACACCCTCCTTGGCGAGCGCGCCTCGCTCGAGAACCTGTTGGGCGCGACCTTCGTCTTCGGCATGCGCTCCGACGCCGAGGCCGCCCGCGCCTTGCAGCTGTTGGGGCTCGACCCCGAAGACCACCGCGCACGCCAAACGCTGCTGGCCCTCGACGCCGGACGCTGCCTGTTTCGCGACCACCACGGCCGCGTCGAGGCGATCCAGGTAGACCTCGCACCCGCGCTACTGCGCGCCTTCTCGACCACGCCCGCCGCGGCGGCGACAGGGTGAGCGCGGCACGGACAGCCGCGGCTTGCGTGCCGGTGCTCATGCTGCTGGTTGCCGGGCCGGCATGGGGGGCGCGGACCCGCAAGCACAAGCCCAGCCCGCCGCCGGCTGCGACGCACGCCGCGCGCGGGCCGTCGCGGACGCAGTCTCGTGCTCCCGCCAACGCGCCGCTCGTAGCGCCCGTAGCGGGCGAAGAAGTGAACCCGCGCGGCGCCGGCTCGCGCGGCGCCGACGCCTCCAACGCAGCGCCCGTCAGCGGCGGCGACCCACTTGTCCAGAACGGTCTCGGCAGCCCCCTGTGCGGCGCCGGCGCGAGCGGACTCTCGGCCGTCAGCCAGCGCAACTGCGCTACCTCCGGCTTCGAGGCGTCGCCGGCGCCGACGGGCGACTACAGCCTGGACGTCCACATCGAAACGGGCCTGCTCGGCTTCACGATGTCGACGATCGAGCAGGACTACCTGATCGCCCCGATCTGGATGAGCCTCGTCTGGCTCGCGCACACCCTGGTCGTCGCGCTCGAGTGGTGCTTCACGCTCGACCTGATCGACAGCTCGGCGATGGGCAGCGTCGAGCGTGCGCTGCGCGACACCCAAAGCGCATTCACGGGTCCCTGGCTCGTGCTCGCCCTGGCGCTCGCCGCGCTCGCCGTCGCCTACAACGGGCTCGTACGCCGCCGCGTCGCCGAGACGCTGGGCCAAGCGGCGCTGATGCTCGCGATGATCGCCAGCGCGCTGTGGGTGATCTTCGACCCCACCGGCACGATCGGCGCGCTCGGACGCTGGGTGGACGAAGCGAGCGTCGGCACAGTCGGGACCGTCGCGCAGGGCACGCCCGCGCACGCGACGCGCACCCTCGCAAGCAGCATGGGCGGCCTCTTCTCCGGCGTCGTCGGCGCGCCCTGGTGCTACCTGGAGTTCGGCAACGTGCGCTGGTGCAGCGACCCCGCGCTGCTCGACCAGCCACTACACGGGCTTGCGCTGGAATTCGCCGCCGCCGAGGAAGGCGGCTGCGGCCGCTCGCATGGACCCTCCGAAGCGGTCTGCGGGATCGTCGAAGAAGAATCCGCGACCCACCGCACGCACGGCGCGACGCTGCTGCGCGACGCCGCCACCAACGGCGAACTGTTCCTTGCCCTGCCCGCCAACGGGCCCGCGCGCAACTCGATCAACGACCACGCCTCGCTGCTGCACATCCTGTGCGCCAGTAGCAACGCGACCGGCTGTCGCGGGCCGACGGCCGCCGAGGCCGAGTTTCGCACGCAGGGCGGCACGCTCGCGCGCCTCGCCGGCCTGCTGTTGATCGTCGCCGGCACGCTCGGCATGCTGCTGCTGCTCGGCTTCATCGCCCTGCACCTGCTCGGCGCCGAGCTGACCAGCCTGCTCTACCTGCTGCTCGCCCCCGCCGCCGCCATCGCGCCAGCGCTCGGCGAGGGCGGTCGCGCGACGTTTCGCGCTTGGGCCGGCCGGCTGATCGGCGCCGTCACCTCCAAGCTGATCTTCTCCTTCCTGCTCGGCGTCGTCCTGCTGCTGACGCACCTGCTGCTCGCCCTCGAAGGTGTCGGCTGGTGGACGCGCTGGCTGCTGCTCTCCGCGACGTGGTGGGGCGCCTATCTGCAACGCCGGCAGGCACTTGCCTTCGTGCACGGCGAGCAGCGCGGCCGCGGCGCGAGCCACGGCGTGCCGGCCGCCCATCCCGGCTACACCATGCATCCGCCGCACCACGACTCGCTCGCCCACCGCGCCCAACGCCACCTCGAGACGCCGCTCGCCGCCGTCCGCGCCGCGCGGTGGGTGCGTGGCAGGTTCAGGAAACCCGCACCCGACGTCAAGCCCCGCCGACACGGCGGGTTCGGCGGCGCAGGCGACAGCGGCGGGCCGTGGAATGGCGGGCCCCGCGGGGGCGGCGGGCCGGGCGGGGGCGGGCCCGATCGCGGCGGTCCGCGCGACGGTGGGTCGAGCGACTTGGGCGTACCCCGCCGGGAGGCAGGCGACGGTGAGCCGGCGGACGGTCGCACGGCCGGCGGCGAACGGGGCAGCGGTGGGCTGCGGAGTGGCGGCGCGACGGCGGCAGCGGCCCAGCGTGGCTCGCTTCCCCACACCGCGGCGCAGCGGGCCGTGCTGGTGGGACAGGTCGGGCGAATGCTCGACCTCGAGGACGCCGAGGCTGCCGCCGTCGTCGCCGCGGCACCACACCTCCTCGCCGACCTCGGCCAGCGACGCGCGCAACTGCAGCGCGTTCGCGCGGCGCACCGCCAGGCCGACACCGCCGGCGACACACGCCGACGCGCGCGCCTGGAGGTCCGCGCACGGCGCCTCGCCGGCGAGATCGCGGACTCGGAGACACGGCTGAACGCGGCGCAGGCAACGGCCACGCGGGCCGGGCACACACGTGGCGCAGCGGGACGCGGTCGCTCGCCAGGCGCGAGCTCGACGAGCGCGAACGCTTCCTGGACGACCAAGCGTCGCTACCCCCGCGCGGGGTCAGGCGCGCCGGTGACGCCCGGCGACGCGACTACGCCGCGCTTGCCGGCATCGCCGACTGCGGGCGCGCACGTTACGAAGCGCTCGACCCCGCTCGCCAACGATCGGTGCGCGCGCGGATCGACCGCGAGCTGGCCCAGCGCCGCGAGCTGCTTGGGACGCGCGCGGCGCGTCCGCACGCAGACGACCGCTCGCACATGCGCCAGCGGCGGGCGCCGCCGATGCCCGCCCGCTCGGGACCGAGCCCCGCAGCCGGCGAATCGCCCGTCATGCGCGACGCCCGCGAGGTCGCAGCGCGGCGCAAACGACAGCTCGGGTACGACCAGCCGTGAACCACGCCCCCGCAGCCCGCAACCGACGCGCCACGCTCGTCGGTCTCGGCGCCGTCGCCGCCGCGCTGCTGTTCGTGCTCAGCCTCGGCGGCATCGCAGGCGCGATTGCGGGCAATGCCGCCGGCGTCGGCGGCGAAACCTCGAGCACGACCGAAGCCGGCGGCGTCTACAGCGTCTATGGCGTCTCGGCCCGGGCGCGCGCGGAAATCCCGCCGCTGTACCTGCACCTCTACCTTGCCGCTGCCCGCCGCTACGGTCTCGACTGGGCGATACTCGCCGGGATCGGCAAGGTCGAGTGCGACCACGGGCGCGCCGCCGCGCCGTCCTGCACCCACGAGGGCGTCGTCAACTCCGCCGGCGCCGGCGGGCCCGCTCAGTTCCTCGCCTCGACATGGGCCGCCTACGGCGTCAGCGCCTCCGGGCACGGGCCGCCCGACCGTTGGAACCCCGCCGACGCGATCTACTCGATGGCCAACTACCTCTACGCCTCCGGCGCGCCCGAGGAATACCCGCAGGCGATCTACACGTACAACCACGCCTGGTGGTACGTCACCGAGGTCGAACACTGGGCTGCGCTCTACCGCGGGCCACTCATCGCAGGCGGGTCGGCTGGGGGCTTCGACGAAGCTGCGGCTCCAAACGGCGGGGAAAGTGCCCCGGGTCACGGCGGCCGCGCCGCGAACGTTGGTTACCGCAGCGGCGCCGCAAACGCCGACTACCACGGCGGCGGTCGCGATGACGGTCGCGGTGGTGGTGGTGGTGGTGGCGGCGGGGGCGGCGAGCACCGCCTCGACGGCGAAGCCGGCGCCGGGATCGCCGCCCAGGCCGAAACCGTCACAGGGCTCCTGCCCGGCTTCGACGCACGCAGCACAGCCGCCGTGGAGCTGATCCCCGGCGAACGTGCCTTCCTCGCACCCGGCGACGGGCATCTTGCGCTGATCCCCCGCGACGTGCCTGCCGCCGTCCAGGCGATGCTGATGGCCGGCAACGAGCTGCAAGAACTTCCCTACGGTCCCGCCGGCCACCCCGACCCCCTCGGCGCGCTCAGCGAGGACTGCTCCAGCACCCTCAACTACGTGCTCTACAGCGCCGGCGTGCGCCCGCTCGCCGAAGTCGTGCACGACAACCCGCTCGCTCAGGACTACGTCAACTGGGGTCTGCCGGGACCGGGCCGCTGGGTGACGATCTACGCGACCGCCTCGCCCACCGCGCACGTCTTCGTCGTGATCGCCGGCCTGCGGCTCGACACCAGCCACAACGGCACCGACGTCGGCCCGAACCGCGACGAAGGCGGTCCGCGCTGGCGCGTCCTCGACCACATCCCGACCTGGGCGCACTGGTCGATACGCCACCCGCCGGGGTTGTGAATGGGGGATTTTTGGCGATCGTCCGCGCGTGTGGGCCTGTGTACGGCGGCCGGCCGGCGCGCGGCCTCCCTGCCGCGCGTGCGCGGCGAGCACATGCGAACGCGCGAGCTATATAGAGTGGATCGCGATGGCGACGCGCGACGTGGACTTCCTGCTGATCGGCGGTGGGCTGGCGAGCGCGAACTGCGCACGCTGGCTGCGCCAGGAAGGAGCGTCGGGCGCGATCGTGCTGGTCGGGCGCGAGCCCGACCCGCCCTACAACCGCCCCGACTGCTCGAAGGGCTACCTGCGCGGCGAAGAGGCCCGCTCCGACGCGTACTTCCGCCCGGATGACTGGTGGGGCGAACAGGACATCGAGCTGCTTCTGCGCACCAGCGTCACCGCGCTGGACCCCGCCGCGCGCGTGGCGACGCTGGCGAGCAAGGACGAGCTGCGCTTCGGGCAGGCGCTGCTTGCCACCGGCGCGAACGTACGACGGCTGAACGTCCCCGGCTGCGACCTCGAGCACATCCACTACCTCCGCACCCTCGGCAACTCCGACGCGATCCGTGCGAGCGTCGCCGACGCCGACCACATCGTCCTGATCGGCGGCTCCTACATTGCCTGCGAGGTCGCCGCCTCGCTGACGATGCTCGGCAAGCACGCGACGCTCGTCATGCAAGAGGACGTCACGCTCGAACGCGGCTTCGGCGCGCGCGCCGGGCGCTTCTTTCAGGATCTGCTGGAGTCACACGGCGTCGTCGTCCATGACCGCGACGGGCTCGCACGCTTCGAAGGCGACGGACGCGTCTCGCAGGTCGTCACCGAGCGCGGCCTGGAGCTGCCTGCCAACGCCGTCGTCATCGGCGCCGGCGTCACCCCCGACCTGCAACTCGCGCGCGCCGCGGGCCTCGCGCTCGGGGACGGCGGCGGCGTGCGCTGCGACTCCCGCCTGCACAGCTCCGTGCCGCACATCTTCGCCGCCGGCGACATCTGCGAGTACGACTCCCCGCTCCACGGCGGCTCGCCGCTGCGCGTCGAGCACTGGGACGTCGCCTTCAACCACGGCAAGACCGCCGCGCTGAACATGCTCGACCGCGACGTCGCCCACACCGAGGTCCCCTACTTCTACTCAGTCCTCGCCGACTGGGGCGAACTGGAGTACGTCGGCCCCGCCCGCACCTGGGACGAGGAGATCCTGCGCGGCTCCTACGAGGACGGCAGCTTTACGAACTGGTACCTGCAGGACCACGCCGTGGTTGCCGCGCTTACCTTCGGGCGCTCCGACGACCTCGACCACGCGCGGCGGCTGCTGGTGGCGGGGACGCGACTGGACGAGGGCGCGCGGCGGGCGCTTGGGGATGTGGAGAGCGATCTGGGCGAGGTCGGACCGCGATGAGTGACCAGCTCCCGACCTCGCGCGCCTGTTCGGCACGCGCGATTGAGCGTCCTACCGTGGCGCCTCGCAGGCGGTAGTATCCACCCCGTCCATACGGTCGGTGGTCAAGGGAAGCCGGTGCGATTCCGGCGCGGACCCGCCACTGTGACCGGGGATGCCCTCCGCCGCGTGCGGCGTCGGCGCAGTCACTGATCTGGTCGTTCGACCGATCGGGAAGGCGCGGGGGGTGGGCCCGGGAGCCAGGAGACCTGCCGCCGACCGCAAGCTCACGAAACCCTCGCGGAAAGGGGTTGGCTCACATGCACTCATCTCGTCCCATCTATGCGGCGCTCGCCGCGGCGCTGGTCTGTTGCCTTGCGCTCGCGCCCTCGGCCCTCGCCGGGCAGCCCAGCACCGTCACGGTTCGCATCCAGGGTCTCGGCGGCGAAACTCTGCTCGAACAGACCCAGGTCACGACCAACACTGCGCCGATCGCGGTCGAAGGCGGCGGCACATGCGAAGGCACGAGCGCCGGCGGCGCCATCTACGACGCCACCGACGGCAAATGGAAGGCTAAGAACCAGCCCGAAGGCATCGAACTGCAGGGCCTGCAGGGCCTCGACTTGCCGGAATTCAACTCCAAAGAACCATCTGGCATCTACTGGGCGTTCTGGCTGGAAGGCAAGTACGCGGAAGCCGGCATCTGCTCCCAGGCGATTGCGAGCGGTCAGCACATCGTGCTGTTCCCGCAGTGCTATGCGGTCGGTCCGCTGTGCCCGAGCGCGAACGCCCCCGAGAACTTCCTCACCGCCGTCCCCGCTGCAACCACCGCCGACATCGGGCAGCAGGTGCCGGTCACGCTCGGCGCACTAAACACCGAAACCGCTGCCGCCGACAGCTCGCTCCCCGAAGGCGATCTGCTCACCGATGGCGCGCAGACGTTCGCACCGGGCACTAACGGGGTTGCGGACGTCGTCTTCTCCGCGCCCGGCCTCTACACGCTCCAGGCTCACGCCCCCGATTCGGTTGCCTCTGACCCCTTCACGATCTGCGTTCACAACGGCAACGACGGCACCTGCGGCACTCCCGGCCCTGCCTCCGGCGGGCCCGAAATCAGCTCGCCGCCCGCGCCCAGACCGCCCGTTGACCTCGCCCGCGCCGGGGGCGTTACGAGCAGCCACACCTACTCTCGCCGCCGCGCCCCGCGCGTGCTCACCGGCAGCGTCGACGTGCCGCCCGGCGGCACGCTGCGTGAAGTGCGTCTCAGCCTCCAGCGCAGCCGGCACGGGCGCTGCTGGGCTTTCGAGGGCGCCCGCGCCGCGTTCGTGCGCAGCCGCTGCGGAACGCCGCGCTTCTTCAAGGTCGCCGACACCAGCTCGTTCAGCTACCTGCTCCCTGCGCGCCTACCCGCCGGCCGCTATGTCTACGAGGTGCGGGCCGTCAACGACAGTGGCGTCCTCACCACGATCGCGCCGGGGGTCAGCCGCGTCGTCTTCGATGTCAAGTAGGAGACACCGCCGCGTAGGACTCCGCGATGCGGTGCGCTCACGCCACGGCGTGGTCGCGCTCGGTGCGCGACACCTGCGAGTGGCGCGGGGCGGCGTGGGGCGCCCGCGCACGGAGTGTGTGCCCGCGCTTGCGATGATCGCCCTCTTCGCTCTCGCCGCAGCCGGCCTGCTCGCCGGCTGCGGCCTCGGCGCCGGACCCACGCCGAGCGGGGTGCGGTTGCAGGTCACACGCGAATTCGGCGCGCACCCGCTGCTCTCCCTCCACGAGCCCGCCGTGCGCGGCCAGGAAACCGTCATGAGCCTGCTGCTGCGCAACACGCACGTCTCCACGCGCTACGGCGGCGGCTTCGTCGAGTCGATCGAAGGGCACAGCGGCGGCCACGAAGGCGGCCTGCCGGTCGACTGGTTCTACTACGTCAACGGCATCGAAGCCTCCAAAGGCGCCGCGGAGACCAACCTGCACGCCGGCGACCGCGTCTGGTGGGACCTGCACAACTGGGCCGCCACCGACTACATCCCCGCGATCGTCGGCTCCTATCCCGAGCCCTTCCTGAACGGCATCGACGGCCGCCGCGTGCCCGTGCGCGTCGAATGCGCAGACGCCGAAGACGACGCCTGCGCCACCGTCGGCGCGCGCCTGCGCGACGCCGGCGTGCCGGCCGCCCGGGCCGCGCTCGGACCCGCCGGCGTCGGACCCGAAAGCCTGCGCGTGCTCGTCGGCACCTGGCCCCAGATGCGCCGCGAACCCGGCGTCTCCAGTCTCGAAAGCGGACCCGGCGCCAGCGGCGTCTACGCGCGCATCGGCGACGGCGGTAGCACCATCAGCGTGCTCGACCCCCAGGGGCAAAGCGTCCGCACGCTCACCGGCACCGCCGGGCTGATCGCGGCGATCCGTCCCTCCGGCGAGGAGCCCGAGTGGGTCGTCACCGGCACCTCCGCCGCCGGCGTGCAGCTAGCCGCCCACGCGCTCGACGAAGCAACCCTGCACAACCACTTTGCCGTTGCCGTGCTCCCCGGTGGCGCAACCGTGCCGCTGCCCCAGCTACACCCATCGTGATCGTAGTCGACGACATGCCTCCGCTATGCGACCGCGAAACCGGACGCGGCCGATGGCGGGTTGAAGAGGAAGCGCCATGAGACGCTCCGGCCGCGGTGCGCCACGCGCCGACACCATCCGGCTCGCGCGCACGCCTTCCTCGCTCTTCCTCTACCAACCCCTGGCCAGCCCGCTGCACGCCACCCGCGCCGGCGTCGGCGCGCTCTGGGCGCTCGCGCTCACCATCGCCGCGCTGCTGCTCTACCACCCCTTCGCGCTCGCCACGCTCGTGCTCGCGGTGCTGCTCGCCGGCGCCGCCGCCGGCCTCGGGCGCCAGCTCGTCCGCTCCCTGCGCACCGCCCTGATCGTCGCGCTGCCGATCGTCCTCGTCAACGTCCTCGTCGCCCGCGACGGCCTCACCGTCTTCGCACGCCTCGGCGACCTTGGGCCCTTCGGTCAGGGCGACCTCACCGTCGAGGCGCTTGTCTATGGTGCCGTCATCGCGCTCAAGGTCACCGCGCTGATCCTGATCACCACCCTCGCCAGCCTCGCGATCGACCCCGACGCCCTGCTGCGCATCTGCCGCCGCCTCTCCTTCCGCTCCGCCCTCACCGCCTCGCTCGCCCTGCGCATGCTGCCCCTGCTCGCCGCCGATGCCACACGACTCGCCGAGGCGCAGCGCACCCGACCCCCGCGACCCTCTGTCGGGCCGCGCGTGGTGGGGGGGAATGGGCTTCGCGTGCAAGTCGGGGGCAACGGCGACTGGGGTGGCGGCGATCGGAGTGGGGTGGCGGCAAGCGCCAGGGGTCGAGGCGTCATAAGGCGGCTCCGCGAGCACGCCATCGTGATCGGCGCCGTGCTCGCCGGCTCGCTCGACCGGGCGATGGACGTTGCCGCGACACTCGAGGTGCGCGGCTTCGCTGCTGCGCCCCGCGCTCCGCGGCTGCGGCAGTCCTGGTCGCGGCACGACGTCGCGTTCTCCGTCTCCGCCCTTGCGATCCTCGCGCTTGCCCTGCTCGCACGGCTTGGCGGCGTGGCCTCGTTCACCGCATACCCGCTCCTGCACGCCGCCCCGCTTGGCCCGCATCTGCTCCTGCTCTGCGCCGCGCTCACCCTCGTCGCCCTGCTTCCCTTCGCCGACCGCCGCGGGATCGAATCATGAGCGCGCCGATCCTCTCCTTTGCACACCTCACCTACCGCTACCCGGGGGTGCAGCAGCCCGCGCTCGACGACCTCACCCTCGACATCGCGCCCGGCGAATTCTGCCTGCTCGCCGGGCTCTCCGGACACGGCAAGTCCACGCTCCTGCGGGCCGCCAACGGGCTCGTGCCCCACTTCCACGGCGGCCGTCTCGCCGGTCGCGTCACGCTTGCCGGGCTCGACACACGCGAGCACGGCCCCGCGCGCCTGGGCGCCCTCGCCGGCTCGCTCTTCCAGGACCCCGAGACCCAGCTCGTGATGAGCGCGGTCCGTGCCGAGCTTTCGCTTGCGCTCGAAAGCCGCGGGCACGGCGCCGCCGCCGTCGCCCGCGGTGTCGAGGAGGTCGCGCTCGCCCTCGGCGTCGACCACCTCCTCGACCGCTCCACCCACACCCTCTCCGGCGGCGAGCGCCAACGCGTTGCGCTCGCCGCGGCGCTCGCCGCCCGCCCGCCCGTGCTGCTGCTGGACGAGCCAACCTCCCAGCTCGACCCCGTCGCCGGCGACGAGCTGATCGGCCTGCTGCGCCGCCTCAACGACGAGTGGGACACGACGATCCTGCTCGCCGAGCACCGCCTCGAGCGCTGCCTTGCGGTCGCGGACCGCGTCATCGTGCTCGACGGCGGCCGCCTCGCCCACGACGGCCCGCCCCGCTCGTTCCTCGAATGGGCCGCCGCCGCCGCGCCGCCGCTGCTCACGCCCAGCGCCAAGCTGTTCGCGCTCGCCTCGCTCGGTCCGCCGCCGACCGGCGTCAAGCAGGCGCGAGCGACCCTGCGCGTGCGGGGGCTGCTGGTTGAGAGTGACAGTGTGAGTGCGGAGGGCGCGGTTGTTCGTGAGGGCGATGGCGGCACGCAGCCTCCTGGGTCGAAGCTCAGAGGTTTGTCCCCGCGGCGGCGCGAGGTGACACCGGCCCTGCGCCTGCGCGGGGTCTGGCACGAGCTGCACCGCGGGCCCGCGATCCTGCGCGGTGTCGAGCTTTGTGTGCGACCCGGCGAACGCCTTGCGCTGATGGGGCGCAACGGCGCCGGCAAGTCGACGCTGCTGCGCCACGCCGCCGACCTGCTGGCGCCCACACGGGGCCGCATCGAGCGTTCCGGGCGCATCGCCCTGCTGCTGCAAAACCCGAGCGACTACTTCCTGCACGACCGCCTCGACCGCGAGGCCTCGCCCGCTGCGCTGGCACGTGCCGGCCTCGCCGGCCAGGCGCAGCGCAACCCCCGCGACCTCTCCGGCGGCGAGCGCCAGCGGCTTGCGCTTGCGATCGTCACCGACGGCGAGTCCGAGCCGGCCGTCCTGGCGCTCGACGAGCCCACCCGCGGCATGGACCGCGCTGCGAAGGCCGCGCTCGCCGCCGACCTGTGTGAGCGCGCCGCGTCCGGCCAGGCCGTGATCGTCGCCACCCACGACCCCGAGTTCGCCGCCTCCTTCGCGACCCGCGCTGTCCTGCTCGCCGACGGTCGCGTCATCGCCGACGGCCCGACCGCCGCGCTGCTCACCGGTGGCTGGTACTTCGCCACCGAGACCGCCCGCGTACTCGGCGGCCTTGGCGGTGCGCTCACGCCCGAGCAGGGCGCCACCGTGCTGCTGGAGCGCTCCCGTGCCGCCGCAAGGGGTGGGGAGGGTGCCGCCGCGTGGGGTGGAGGGAGTGCCGCCGCGGGGGGCGGGGGGAGTGCCGCCGCGCGGGGTGGCGAGCCGAGTGGCGGGGGGGTGGAGGGTCCGTCCCCAGCCGCCCGTCCCGCCCGTCGCGCGGATGCTCACGTGGAGGCGATCGGATGAGCTGGCCGCTCGCGTCCTTCCTCGTGGTCGCCGTCGTGCTGCTCGCCGGCTGGCTCGCCTACGAGCGTGCCCGGCCCTCGGCGCGCATGGTCGCCGTGGTCGCCACCCTCGCCGCGCTCGCGGCCCTCGGGCGCGACGCGTTCGTGGCCCTGCCCGAAGTCAAGCCGATCACCGCGATGACACTTGTCGTGGGCTACGCGCTCGGGCCGCTGCCCGGCTTCACCGTCGGCGCGTTGGGCATGCTCGCCTCCAACATGATGCTCGGCCAAGGCCCCTACACCCCATGGCAAATGGCTGCCTGGGGCCTGGTCGGCCTCGTCGGCGCCGTGCTCGGACGGCTCACCCGCAGGCGCATGTCGCGTCTCTCGCTCGCGCTCGCCTGTGCCCTCACCGCTTTCCTCGCCAAGGAGATCATGGATTTGTACACCTGGACCATCGGCGCCACCCACACCCCCGCTGCGTTCCTCGCGATCGCCGCCGGCGCCCTGCCCTTCGACCTCACCGACGCGATCGCGAGCTTCTTCTTCGGCCTTGCCTTCGCTCCCGAGCTGGCCCGTGTGCTGGCGCGCATCCGCGCCCGCATGGACGTGCACTGGGACGGCTCGGCGCGGGGGGCCGTCGTGTCCGTCCTCTTGCTTGTCGCGCTTGTTCCCACCGCGCACGCCAGTGCCGCAAGGTCCGAGTCGGGGTTGCGACCGGGGTGGGCGGCGGCCGTTGTGCGTGGGGGGTCGGGGAATGGTGCGGGATGGAGTATGGGTGCGGGGCCGGGGAGTGGGGGGAGCGGGGGAAGGGGGTGGGGGATAGTTTGTTTTTTGAAGCGTGATCGCGCGCGCGCATGCGTGCGCGCGCGCGATCATGGTTTTGAGGGAACACCCACGGGGGTGCGTGCTGTAGATGTATACAGCGCTGTTGGTGGGGTCATGGACGGCGAAACCTGGGGGTTCATGCATGGCGCTGCCAAGCGCGTCGCGCACGGCGAGTCGGGGTTGTTCGTGCACGGTGAGGCCGGGCCGGTTGCGCACAGCGTTGCCGGGCGGGTGGTGCACGGTGAGGCAGCGCGGGTTGCGCACAGCGTTGCCGGGCGGGTGGTGCACGGTGAGGCAGCGCGGGTTGCGCACAGCGTTGCCGGGCGGGTGGTGCACGGTGAGGCAGCGCGGGTTGCGCACAGCGTTGCCGGGCGGGTGGTGCACGGTGAGGCAGCGCGGGTTGCGCACAGCGTTGCCGGGCGGGTGGTGCACGGTGAGGCAGCGCGGGTTGCGCACAGCGTTGCCGGGCGGGTGGTGCACGGTGAGGCAGCGCGGGTTGCGCACAGCGTTGCCGGGCGGGTGGTGCACGGTGAGGCAGCGCGGGTTGCGCACAGCGTTGCCGGGCGGGTGGTGCACGGTGAGGCAGCGCGGGTTGCGCACAGCGTTGCCGGGCGGGTGGTGCACGGTGAGGCAGCGCGGGTTGCGCACAGCGTTGCCGGGCGGGTGGTGCACGGTGAGGCAGCGCGGGTTGCGCACAGCAAGGTCGCGCGGGTCGCGCGGGCGGACTTCTCGCGCGAGCTGGCCTATCTGACCTCGGCGCAATCCGCCGGGGGCGGCTTCGGTGCCGCCCCCGGCCAGAGCACCAGCGAGCTGTACACCGGCTGGGTGGCGATCGGGCTCGCCGCCGGGGGACGCGACCCCGCCGACATGCGCCGCGACGGGCGCTCCGTGCTCGACGCCCTGCGCGCCCAGGCCCCCACGCTGTCCGGGCCAGGCGACCTCGAGCGCACGATCCTCGCGCTCTACGCGTGCCACGCGCCCGTCGGTGCGATCGACGGCAAAAGCCTCGTGGGCGCGCTGCTCGGATATCGGCACAGCGACGGCTCCTTCGCCGAGCAGGTCAACATCACGGCGTTTGCGATCTTTGCTCTGCGCGCCGCCGGCATCTCCGCCGGCGGGCCGACGATCGGCGCCGCCGCCCGCTGGCTCGAGCGCCAGCAGAACGCCGACGGCGGTTTCAGCTTCGACGCCCACGGCGCCGCCAGCGACGTCGACGACACCGCCGCCGCCCTGCAGGCCCTGATCGACGCCGGCGCCGGACGCGGGTCGAGCGGGGTCTCACGCGCCGTCTCCTACATCGTCCGCGCCCAAAACCTCGACGGCGGCCTGCCCCAGCAGCCCGGCGGCGAATCGAACGCCCAGTCCACCGCCTGGGCGATCCAAGGCCTCGACGCCGCCGGGCGCGGGGTCGAATCAGTTCGCCGCCGCGGCAGCCGTTCGCCCCTCGGCTACCTGGAGAGCCTGCTTGCCCCGAACGGCAGCATCCGCTACTCGCGCACATCAGCACAGGCGCCGGTCTGGGTCACCGCCGAGGCGCTGCCAGCCCTGGCCGGCGAGCCGTTCCCGGTCGGGCCCGTTGGCTAGCGGCGCGGGCGAGGCGTGGTGCCGGCTGTGCGCTGCGGCAGCGGCCCAACCCTCTACCGTGTGGGGTCATGTCGAGCATCTCCCCAACGGCTCCTGCACGCGCCCGGCCCGGCTCCTTTGCCCTTTTGTCCGGTGCGAGCAGTCTCGGCGAGCTGAGCCCCCGGGCGAAGGCCATGCTGGCGCTGCTCGCCGCCACGCTCTGTGCGCTTGCGTTCGCCGGCGTCTGGGTGCTCGCCGCCCTCGTGCCCGCCACGCACTGGCGTGACGCGGTCCTCTTCGCCCGCTTCACCGAACTGGAGCGCCCTCGGGTCGACAGTCTTGCCAACGGCCTGCTCGACCTGCTCAGCCCCGCGGTCTACACCGTCTGGGCGCTGCTGATCGTCGGTGTGGCCGTCCTGCGCCGACGGCCCTGGACCGCCCTCGTCCTGACGATCGTGCTGCCCGCCGCGCCGCTCAGCACCGAGCTGCTCAAGCCGCTCCTGGCGCACCCGCACGCGATCATCGGCTGGCGCTGGGTCGGGCCGGCCTCCTTCCCGTCCGGGCACTCGACCGCGATCGCCACTCTCGCGCTCTGCGCGCTGATCGGCTCGCCGACCCGCCTGCGACCCATCGTCGCTGCGCTGGGCGCCGTCCTCACGGCCCTCGTCGGCCTATCGCTGCTGATCCTCGCCTGGCACATGCCCAGCGACGTGCTCGGCGGCTACCTGCTCGCGGCCTGCTTCGCCTGCCTGGCCGCCGCTGCGATCACCCTTGGGCCGCCCCAGCGCCATGGGCGCCCGGATCCCACAGTTCCTCCGCGCCCTCGTTGACGGCGCGCGCCAGAATGAACAGCAAATCGGACAGCCTGTTCAGGTAGCGCACCACCTCCGGATTCGCCCCCTGCACCGCCAGCGCCCTTCGCTCCGCGCGCCTGCACACCGTGCGGCACACGTGCAGCTGCGCCGCCGCCGGCGTCCCACCCGGAATCACGAACGAGCGCAGTGGCTCGAGCTTCGCGTTGACGGCGTTGCAGGCCCCCTCCAGCCATGTTGTGTACTCCGCGCCGATCCGCAGACGTGCACGGTCTGTCCCTGAACCAACAACTCCATCTCCCTCCCCAAAACCATCGCCACTGCCCGCGTCCGCCTCTGGAACACACAGGTCGGCTCCTAGATCGAGCAGGTCGTTCTGCACCCTTCCGACCCACTCGCGCACGCGCTCCGGCAGCCCCGGCAGCGTCAGCACCACCCCCAGCGCCGCGTTCAACTCGTCGACCGTCCCGTACGCCTCCACGCGCGGATGGACCTTGGAGACACGGCTCATGTCGCCGAGATGCGTCTCGCCCGCATCCCCGAGCTTGGTGTAGATACGCGTCAGGTTGACCGTCATCAGCCTCCCCGACAGTCTCGCAGACCCACCCCCGGCTGGCGCCCGTCCTCGCGATCGGATACTTTCCCGGCCTTCCCCATGCTCGTTGGCGTACCCAAGGAGACCGCTCCAGGCGAGCAGCGCGTCGCGCTCGTCCCAGAGGTGGTCGGCAAGCTGAAGGCGTCGGGCCTCGACGTGCTCGTCCAGCGCGGCGCAGGCGCCGCCGCCCTGTTGCCCGACGACGCCTTCGCACAGGCCGGTGCCACCCTGGCCGACGACTCCGCCGAGGTCTGGCGTGCCGACATCGTCGTCAAGATCGCTCCGCCGACCCCCGCCGAAGTCTCCCTGCTCGGGGCGAACTCGCTGCTGGTCGGCTTCCTCGCTCCGCTCACCAACCCGGCCCTGACCGGCGCGCTGGCCGACGCCCACGCCACCGCCCTGGCGATGGAGGCGATCCCGCGCATCTCCCGCGCCCAGTCGATGGACGCCCTCTCCTCGCAAAGCAACGTCGCCGGCTACAAGGCAGCGCTGCTCGGCGCCGAGCACATGGGGCGCTTCTATCCGATGCTCATGACCGCCGCCGGCACGATCCCTCCCGCCAAGGTCCTCGTCCTCGGCGCCGGCGTCGCCGGCCTGCAGGCGCTCGCCACCGCCAAACGCCTCGGCGCCCGCACCACCGGCTACGACGTCCGCCCCGAGGTCGCCGAGCAGGTGCAGTCGCTGGGTGCGCAATGGCTCGACCTGGGCCTCGAGGCGGCTGGCGAGGGCGGCTACGCACGCGAGTTGACCGACGAGGAGCGCGCGCGCCAGCAACAGGCGCTGACCGACGCGATCAAGGGCTTCGACGTCGTCATCACCACCGCGCTCGTCCCGGGCCGCCCCGCCCCCAAGCTCGTCACCGAGGAGGCCGTGCGCGGCATGCGCCCCGGCTCGGTCATCATCGACCTCGCCGGCGAATCCGGCGGCAACTGCGAGCTGACCGAGCCGGGGGAGACAGTCGTGCGCCACGACGTCACAATCGTCTCGCCCCTGAACCTGCCCGCGACGCTGGCCGAGCACTCCTCGCAGCTGTTCGCGCGCAACGTCCTCGCGCTGATCGAACTGCTGGTCGACGAGTCGGGCGCGCTCGCGCTCGACTTCGACGACGAGATCGTCGCCGGCGCCTGCATCGTGCGCGAGGGCGAGATCGTCAACGACGGCGCGCGTGCCGCCGTCGGGGGTGCGGGCGGCGGGGATGCGGGCGGCGTGCGAGCCGGCGGCGGGGGTGCGGGCGGCGGAGGAGCCGGCGCTCCGGGAGGCGCAGCCGCGGCAGACGACGGGGGAGCTGCCCCATGATCCTCGCCAGCGTCCTCACCACCAACCTCGCGATCCTCGTGCTCGCCGGCTTCATCGGGTTCGTCGTCATCTCGAAGATCCCGAACACGCTTCACACCCCGCTGATGTCCGGCACCAACGCGATCCACGGCATCGTCCTGCTCGGCGGCCTGCTGCTGCTCGGCTTCGCCGGACTCGACGCCTTCAGCAAGGCCCTCCTCGTGATCGCCGTCGCCTTCGGCACGATCAACATCGTCGGCGGCTTCCTCGTCACCGACCGCATGCTCGAGATGTTCAAGTCGCGGCCGCGGCCGAGGGCGGCGCAGGAGGCAGCCAGCGGAGGAAGTACACGGAAAACAGGGGCGTCCGCTGGTGGGATAACCAGTGGCGATGCCGGGGGGCACGCTGCAGGCAGCGGCCAGACGCAGGACGGCGCCGGTGCCGACACAGGGGGCAAAGCATGACCGGCCTGCCGCTCGCCACCAGCTTCCTGCAAAGCGCGAGCTTCATCTACGTCCTCTACATCGTCGCCTTCGCCCTCTTCATCCAAGGCCTTCGCGGCCTGGCCGGGCCCACCACCGCCGTGCGCGGCAACCGCACCGCCGCTGTCGGCATGGCGATCGCCGTCATCGCCACCCTGCTCAACCCGAGCGAGGGCAACTGGGTCCTGATCGTGCTCGGCATCGCGATCGGCGCCGCGATCGGCATCCCCGCTGCGCGCCGGGTGAAGATGACCGCCATGCCGCAAATGGTCGCCCTCTTCAACGGCGTCGGCGGCGGCGCCGTCGCGCTCATCTCCTGGGTTGAGTTCCGCCACGACGGCTCCAGCTACGCAACCCAAACACTGCGCGGTCTCGGCTCCGAATCGCTCGCGCAACTCCACGCCGTGAAAGCCACCGTCGGCGGGACCTCCTACTACTACAGCGCCCCCACCCACACCCTGCTGGCCGTAGCGACAGGCGGCGTACCCACCTACGTCGCGATCTTCTCCGTGTTCGCCGCGATCGTCGGCTCGGTCTCCTTCTGGGGCTCGAACATCGCCTTCGGCAAGCTCCAGGAAATCATCCCCGGACGGCCAATCTCGCTTGGCTCCGCCCAGCAGCTGGTGAACCTCCTGCTGTTCGCCGGCGCCGCCGGCATCGGCATCGATCTGATCGCCGGCGCCCACTCCGAAGTGCTCTTCATCGTCATGCTGCTGCTCGCCGCCCTGCTCGGCAACGCCGTCGTGCTGCCGATCGGCGGCGCCGACATGCCCGTCGTCATCTCGCTGCTCAACGCCTTCACCGGCCTGTCCGCCGCCGCCACCGGCATGGCGCTCAACAACCCCGCGCTGATCGTCGCCGGCATGATCGTCGGCGCATCCGGCTCGATCCTCACCAACCTGATGGCCGTCGCCATGAACCGCTCGATCCCCGCGATCATCGCCGGCGGCTTCGGCGGCGGCGGCGCCGTCGCCGGCGCCGAAGGGGCGGGCGCCCACGCCGGCACCGTGCGCTCCACCAGCGCCGCCGACGCCGCCATCCAGCTCGCCTACGCCAGCCACGTCGTCGTCGTCCCCGGCTACGGCATGGCCGTCGCCCAAGCCCAACACGCCGTCCGCGAGCTGGCCACCGAACTGGAGAAGCGCGGCGTCGACGTCAAGTACGCGATCCACCCCGTCGCCGGCCGCATGCCCGGCCACATGAACGTCCTGCTGGCCGAGGCCGACGTGCCCTACGACCAGCTCAAGGAGATGGACGACATCAACCCCGAGTTCACCCGCACCGACGTCTCCCTGGTGATCGGCGCCAACGACGTCACCAACCCCGCCGCCAAGAACACCCCCTCTTCGCCGATCTACGGCATGCCGATCCTCGAGGTCGCCGACTCCCGCTCCGTGATCGTCATCAAGCGCTCGATGAACCCCGGCTTCGCCGGCATCGAGAACGAGCTTTACTTCGACCCGAAGACGGCGATGTTGTTCGGGGACGCGAAGTCGGCCGTGGCCGACATCACTGCCGAGCTGGGCCAGCTCTGAGCTGGGCCACGCCGGCGTCCTCGGCGCGCGGCCACCTGTCTGCATCGCGTACGCAGCCTCCTGTCTGCCTCGTGCAGTCAACTAATCGCGGCGCTGCACCTGCTGTTGTCCAAGGTTGCAATTTTGGATTCTGTTCCCTACTCTCAACTGAGAGGGATGAACGGTCACCGTGTCGCACTGCAACGTTGCGCCGTTGCGGGGGCGGCGGTCGGCCTGCTTTTGGGTATGGGTGCAGTCGGACCGTCGTACGCGCAAGCCGGTCTCGTGCGCGCTCATGCGGCCCTTAATGGCGCCGGCACCGCCCGTGCTGCGATCGTCGACGGCGGGCCCGCCTCGATCGCCGAATTCCCCTTCCAAGTCGCCCTGTACGACCCGCGTCTCGGCCCGCCCGCCAAGAGCTTCTTCTGTGGCGGCGTGATCCTCGACGCCAACCGCGTCGCCACCGCCGCGCACTGCCTCGTCGGGGAACGCGGCCGGCGCAGCGTGCCCGACGAAATCGCCGTGCTCGCCGGCTCCAGCCAGCTCGCACCGATCGAACCGGGTGGCGTGCAAGACCCCGTCGCCTCCGACACCGTCGACCCCTCCTACAACCCCTCCAGCAGCGACTACGACGTCGGCCTGCTGCAGCTCGCACGCCCCCTCTGGAGCGGGCCCACGCCGCCGCTGGACGGCCACAGCACGATCGCCCCGCTCACACCCGGCCCAGCGCTCGCCGGCATCGGCAGCGCCTCCGGACCGGCTGCGCCCACGCAGGCGCTCGTCAGCGGCTGGGGCGACCTCAACCCCGAGCCCGGCCCGCCGCCCGTCTACCCGCTGCGCCTGCGCCGTGCGCGCGTGCCGCTCGTCTCCGACGGGTTCTGCGAAGAAGCGTACGCCGCGATCGAACAAACGATCACGCCCCGCATGCTCTGCGCCGGTGGGGCACCCGCAGCCGGCGAAGGCCGCACCGACTCCTGCTATGGCGACAGCGGCGGCCCGCTCGTCGCCGACCCCGCGGGCGCGCCCGCGCCCGCGGGCGATGTCCTGATCGGTCTCGTCGACTTCGGCAACGGCTGCGCGCAAGCCGGCTATCCCGGCGTCTACGTGCGCGTCGCCAATCCCGCCATCGCGAGCTTCCTGCACGTCGCCTCCGCCACCGCCGCCGGTGGCGTCCGCCGCGGTCTCTGCGCGCGCTCGCGCACCGACGCTCACGCGCACCGCCGCCACGGTCGCCACAGCCGTCGTGCGGCGCACGGCAAACGGCGCTGCCGAGCGTAGGCGGGCGTGCGCTCGTGCGCCGGTGCTCGCGCTTGCACCGGCATCGTCGCCACAGGTCGTGCTGCTGCGCACGGCAAACGGCGCTGCCGAGCCTGGGCGGGCGTGCGCTCGTGCGCCGGTGCTCGCGCTTGCACCGGCATCGTCGCCACAGGTCGTGCTGCTGCGCACGGCAAACGGCGCTGCCGAGCCTGGGCGGGGCGCGGTCATAGGCGGGCGCACGCGCCGCCTGCCCATCCAGGCCCCCCGCGCGCTCTGCGAGACTGCGGGGCGTGATCGCACGTGAGGATGCTCTGGCGGGTCTGGCCGAAAACGAGCTTGACGTGCTCGTCATCGGCGGCGGCATCACCGGCGCGGGCGTCGCGCTCGACGCCGCGTCGCGCGGGTACAGCGTCGCGCTGATCGAGCGCTCCGACTTCGCCTCCGGGACGTCCTCACGCTCCAGCAAGCTCGTCCACGGCGGCCTGCGCTACCTGCAGAACTTCGACCTCGGGCTCGTCCGCGAGGCGCTGCTCGAGCGCCAGCTGCTCGCCACGCTCGCTCCCCACCTCGTGCGTCCCCTGCCGCTGGTCGTCCCCGCGTTCGACGGCGCCCGGCCCGACCGCCTGATGGGGGTCGGGCTGAACCTCTACGACGTGATGGCCGTCAACCGCTCCCGCCTGCGCGGCCGGCGGGCGGGGCGGGGCGGGGAGGAGGAGGGGCGCGGCGAGCGCGATGGGATCGGCGCGCAGGCGTGGAGTCCAGAGCGCCACCGCACGATCAGCGGGGAGGAAGTGCTCCAGCTGGCGCCCGCGCTCGCCGCGCGCAAACCCACCGGCGGCTACCTCTTCTACGACTGCCAAACCGACGACGCCCGCCTCGTGTTGACCGTGCTCGGCGAGGCCGAGCGTTTCGGGGCGCTCTGCGCCAACCGCGTCGCCGCGCTCGGCCTGCTCGAACGCGACGGGCGCGCCTGCGGCGTGCGCGCACGCGACGTCGAGAGCGGCCGGGAGCTTGAGATCCGCGCCGCCAACATCGTCAACGCCACCGGGGTCTGGGCCGACGAGCTGCGCCCCGACGAGCTGCACGACGAGGCCGAGCTGCCCCGCATCCGTCCCAGCCGCGGCACCCACATCACGCTCGACCCCGCCGACCTGCCGCTGCACGGCGGCGCGATCGTGCCCGCCGGCGAGGGCCGCTCGATCTTCGCGCTGCCCTGGCTGGGGCGCACGCTCGTCGGCACCACCGACAACGACTACGACGGGCCGCTCGACCACGTGCAGCCCGCCGCCGACGACATCACCTACCTGCTCGACGCCGTCAACGCCTTCTTCGCCACCGACCTGACGCCCGCGCACCTCACGGGCGCGTACGCCGGCGTGCGGCCGCTGATCTCCACCGGCGACCCCAAGAAGTCGGTCGACATCTCCCGCAAGGCCGAGCTGTACGAGACCTCCAGCGGCCTGATCACGATCACCGGCGGCAAGCTCACCACCTGGCGGCGCATGGCCAAGCTCGCCGTCGACCGGCTCGTCGAGCGCGAAGCCCGCGACGCGCCGTGCCGCACGCACGAGATCCCGCTCGGCCAGGCCGTCGCGATCGCGGACCTGCCGCGTGTGGAGGGCGTGCCCGAGCGGTCCTACGCCGCGCTCGCCGGTCGCTACGGCTACGCGGCACACGCCGTCCTTGCGCTCGCCGCTGGCCGAAACGGGGATGCTCGCCAAGGGCGAGCGTCTCCCGGCTTCGGTCGCGGCGCGCTCGCGCAGCCGATCGTCGCCGGCCTGCCCGACCTGCTCGCCGAGGCCGTGCTCGCGGCGCGCCAGGAGCAGGCCCGCACGATCGGCGACGTCCTGCTGCGCCGCACCCGCCTCGGGCTGCTCGCGGCGCGCGAGCTGTCCGGGGTTGGCGACGATCCCGTGCGGCGCGTGGCCGACGTGCTGGCGCACGAGCTGGGCTGGGACGCGACGCGCACCGCACGCGAACGCGAACGCTTCGCGCAGGAGGTCCGCGCCGAGGGGCTTGACCTGCGGTGAGTGCGGCTGGGGCAAGCGCTCCCGGGGTGAGCGGCGTTCTATGTCTGCGCGCCCGCGACCGCGTGCTGGAACTCGGCGCGCGGCCGCTGCTGATGGGCATCGTCAACGCCTCGCCCGACTCCTTCAGCGACGGCGGCGTTCACCGCACGCTCGACAACCGTGTCGCGCTTGCGCGCGAGCTGGTCGTCGCCGGGGCCGACATCCTCGACGTCGGCGGCGAGTCCGCCACCACCGGCCGCCCGCCCGTGCCCGTGCCCGAGGAGATCGCCCGCGTCGTGCCGCTCGTCGAGCGCATCGCCGCCGAGTGCGAAGACCGTCTGATCTCCGTCGACACCTACAAGCCCGCCGTCGCCGCGGCTGCGATCGCAGCGGGCGCGCACATCGTCAACGACGTCAGCGGCCTGCGCGACCCAGGGCTCGCCGAGGTCTGTGCGCGCAGCGGCGCCGCGCTCGTCGTGATGCACACCGCCGCCGCTCCGCGCGAACGGCGCCAAGACCCCGACTTGTACGCGGACGTCGTCGCCGAAACAATCGACTTCCTGCGTGCCCGGGTCGAGCTGGCGCTCGCCGCGGGATGCGACCGCGAGCAGCTGATCGTCGACCCCGGGCCCGACTTCGCCAAGACCCCCGCGCAGACGATCGCGCTGCTCGCCGCCGCCGCCCGCCTGCACGAGCTGGGCCTGCCCGTGCTGATGGCGATCTCGCGCAAGGACTTCATCGGCGCGCTCACCGCCCGCCCGCCCCGCGAGCGCCTGGCCGGCACGCTCGCCGCGCTCGCCCACGGCATCGACGCCGGCGCGCACATCTTTCGCGTCCACGACGTCGCCGCCGCCGCCGACTTCATCACGGTGCGCTCCGCGCTCGCCGGCGAAGACCTCCCCGAAAGGACTCTGGCGCTCGCCGATGAACTCAGACACGAGTCGCGCCGCCGCGTCGTCTAACCTGCCCACTTGCATACGGGTGCCGGCCGCTGTCCAACGCGGCCGGGCGCCAACCGCCCAACAGACAGCCACGACACAGGAGGATCCCCAATGACCGTACTCGAGCGTTCCGAGCTTGAAGCCAGCCCCCTCGCCGACCTGCACGCGATCGCCAACCAGCTCGGGCTCGACGGCTTTCGCCGTCTGCGCAAGGCCGAGCTGATCGACGCCATCGTCGAGCGCTCCGGGGGCGCCGGCGCGGGTCCCCGCTCCGGAAGCGCCACCGGGGACGGCGAGGCCGACAGCGAGGAGTCCGGCGCCGACGCTGCCGAGGAGCGCCCGCGCTCGCGGCGCGGCGTGCGCTCGCGGCGCACCCGGGCGAGCGCTGCCGACGACACTGACGGCAAGGAGAAACCGGCCGCAAAACGCCGCGCCGCGGCCGACGAGGAAGATGACGAGGAGGACAGGCCGCGTCTCGGCGCCCGCCGCCGTCCCCCGCGCTCCCGTCGCGCTCGGCCCGCGGCCGAGTCCGAGGTCGAAACCGAGTCCGAGTCCGGGTCCGGGTCCGATGATCGCGACGACGAGCAGACCGCGCGGACCGAGCGCGGCGGCCGGGCCCCGCGCCGGCGGGGCGGGCGCGGCGGGCGCGAGGAGCGCGGTCCTTACGCCGAGCGCGGCGGCGAGCGCGAGGTCGAGGGCGTCGTCGAGCTGCTTGGCAACGGCTCCGCCTTCCTGCGCGTCGCGCCGCCCGACGCGTCCGACGAGGACGTCTACATCTCCGCCGCCCAGGTCCGCCGCTGCGAACTGGTCTCCGGTGACCGCGTCACCGGGCCCGTGCGCCCGCGTCGCGCCTCCGAGCGCTACCCGTCGCTCGCGCGCATCGACACGATCAACGGTGCCCCCGCCGAGTCCGTCGCCGAGGGCACCCGCTACGAGGACCTGCCCGTCGGCTACCCGACCGAACGTCTGGCACTCGACGCGGAGGACCCGACGCTCAGCGCGATCGAATGGCTCACGCCGATCGGCCGCGGCTCGCGCGCGCTGATCGTCGGCGCCGCGCGCGCCGGCAAGACCGAGACGCTGCTGCGGCTGCGCGACGCGCTCACCGGCCGCGACGGCCTCGAGGTGATGGTCGTGCTCGCCGGCATCCGTCCCGAGGAGATCGCCGCGTGGCGGCCGCCCGCCGGGTCGGTCGGGGGCGAGCGCGTCGACGCAACCGACGATGACGCCGCCGCACGCGATGACGGAGCCGGCGCCGGGGCGCCGCTTGCTGCAGTGAACCTCGCCGCCTCCGCCGAGCTGCAGGACCAGACCGTCGAGCACGCCGTCGACACCGCCAAGCGCGTCGCCGCCCGCGGCGGCGACGTCGTCGTGCTGATCGACAGCCTCGACGGGCTGCACCCCCACGTCGCCCGACGCGTGCTCGCCGCCGCGCGCAACCTCTCCGACGGCGGCTCGCTCACCGTGATCGCCACCGCCACCCGCCCGTTCGGCGGGGAGAGCACCGTGATCGCGCTCGACGTCGCCCTCACCAGCACCGGTCGCTTCCCCGCGCTCGACCTCGCCGCGTCCGGCGCCACCCGGCCCGAGCTGCTTGTCGGGGAGGACGGGGCGCGCGCGATCACCGAGGCGCGGGCCAAGGCTTTACACGTGTAGGAAAGCGCGCGACCGAGAGTCGCGGCCGCCGGGGTCGGGCTGCCTCGGCGGTGGTGGGGATAGTTGGGGTGGTTCGGGAGAAAACTAGCGCCGGTACGCGACCCGGCCCCACGATGGCTCGGGGGCCAGCTCGATCGGCTCGCCGCCCTGCGCCACGCCCGTCCTTGCCGGCTGCACGTAGGTGAAGCTGCACGTCTCCTCGACGAACGCGACCTCCAGCTCGCCCTCGTTCACGCGCTGGTCGAGCCACGCGCCGCGGAACACCAGCCGGCGCAGCCAGTGCACCAGCGAGCGCTCAGCCGGGCCGACCAGCTCCGGCCAGCAGTCGTTGACGTGCTCCCCCAGCGCCGACGCCGGGTCCAGGATCTCGCCGTTGACCGCGAGATTGACCAGATCTTCCAGCTCGTCCTCGCCGAGGCGTCCGCCGACGAAGCCCAGCTTCAACGCGGCCTGCTCGCAGCGCTCCGCGAAGTCATCCTCGTTGAAGGTGAAGCGCAGCTCCCCGTATTCGAGGACGAAGTCCTCACCCGAGTCGTAGTTTCCGCGGCGTGTCGCATCCATGACGTATATGCCGCGGGATGTCGTTCGCGCCCCCGGCCGTCGGAATCATAAGCCGCGTTCCTGCCCCGGCGCAGGCCATGAATGGGAAGTTGCACGGCCGCGCATATACGCTGCGGGCCATGGCACGTCTAACCGAGCGCGGGCTGCGACGGTCCGTCGGGGTTCCCGGCCTGTTCGCCACCGCCTACGGCAACGTCGGCTCCTCGATCTACTACGCCCTCGGGCTCGTCGCCGCCTACGCGCTCGGGCTCACCCCGCTCGTCTTCGTCTTCGCCGGCGGCCTCTTCGCCCTCACCGCCAAAACGTACGCCGAGGGCGCCTCGATGTTCCCCGAAGCCGGTGGCTCCTCCTCCTTCGCCCGCCACGCCTTCAACGAGGTCGTCTCGTTCTTCGCCGGCTGGGCGCTCTCGCTCGACTACATCCTCACGATCGCGATCTCCGCCTTCTTCGTTCCCCACTACCTCAGTGCCTTCCCCGGCCTCTCCGGGCTCAACCACAACCCCGACGACATCTTCGGCGGCCTGGTCGTCGTCGCGCTCCTCGCCGCGCTGAACATTCGCGGCCTGGGCGAGTCGGCGAAGCTCAACTTCGTCCTCGCGATCATCGACCTCACGACCCAAATCACGCTCGTGATCCTCGGCGCCGTCCTCGTGCTCGACCCCTCGCTGCTCGTCAACCAGATCCACCTCGGCACCGCCCCCACCTTCCACAACCTGATCTTCGCCCTCTCCCTGGCGATGCTCGCGTACACCGGCATCGAGACCGTCGCCAACATGGCCGAGGAGGCCCGCGACCCCGGCCGTCAGGTGCCCCGCGCCGTCAACCTCGTCGTGCTCGTCGTGCTCGGCGTCTACCTCGGCATCTCGCTGATCGCCCTCTCCGCCCTCCCCGTCATCCACCATGGCGCCGGCTACAGCGCCGCGCTGGGCGAACACTTCAAAAGCGCCGGCTACGCCACCGAGCTGGGCGGGCGCTTCCAGAACGACCCCGTGCTCGGCATCGTCTCGCGCCTGGGCCTGCACGGCACCGTCTTGAAACTCGCTCAGTACTACGTCGGCATCTTGGCCGCCACGATCCTCTTCATCGCGACCAACGCCGGCATGATCGGCATCTCCCGCCTCTCCTGGTCGCTGGCCGAGCACCGCCAGCTGCCGCCGATCTTCTCCCGCCTGCACGCCCGCTACCGCACGCCCTGGTTCACGATCATCTTCTTCTCCTGCCTCGCCAGCGTGCTCGTCCTCTACGGCAACACCTCGGTGCTCGGCAACCTCTACTCGTTCGGTGCGCTGCTGTCCTTCACGATCGCCCACATCGCCGTGATCGCGCTGCGCGTCAAGGAGCCCGACCGCGAGCGCCCCTACCGCCTGCCCTGGAACGTCACGATCCGCGGCGCCTCGATCCCGCTCTCCGCCGTGCTCGGCGCGATCGGCACCTTCACCGTTTGGATCGTCGTCGTCATCACCCACACCGAGGCCCGCACCGTCGGCATCCCCTGGATGATCCTCGGCATGGGCGCCTACTTCATCTACCGTCGCCGCGCCGGCCTGGACCCGCTCAAGCAGTATCGGCTGCCGCGTGCGCAGCGTCCCGCCGACTTCGAGCAGCTCGGCTACCGCACCGCCCTGGTGCCGATCTTCGGCGCCGACGTCTCCGCTACCGCGCTCGCCTCCGCCGCCAAGCTCGTCGGCGAAGACGGCGTGCTCTACGCGATCTTCGTGCTCCCCGTCCCCAGCCAGCTCTCGCTGGAGGCCGGCCTGGAGGAAGAGGAGGCCGAGGGCCGCTCCGTGCTGGAGAGCGCTCGCATTCAGGCCCGCCGCGCCGGCATCAAGATCCACACCGGCCTGATCCGCACCCGCAACCCCGGCGCATCCCTCGTCGACGAAGCCCTCCGCATCCACGCCGACGTCATCTACTGGTCGACGCTGCACGCGCCCTCCCGCGAGCGGCGCATCGGGCCGACCGCCGTCTACCTGCTCAGCCGCCGTCCCTGCCGGATCATCATCGAGACCGACCGCGTGGCGGGCGCTACCCGCCCGACGTCAGCGCCAGCGTCACCCGCGCCCGCTTGACGCCGCCGCCCAGTTCCTTGCCCCCGCCCGCTGCCAGACTCGACAGGGGCTTGATCGCCTGTGCGATTCCCGAGAAACCGGGTGCCGCATTCAGGCCGAGCGATTCGATCAGGCCCGACAGCGTGCCGAATTCGACTGCCGCGCTCGGTTCGATGCCGTCGCCCAGCTCGCTTGCGGCCTTGCTGTAAAGCGAGGTTCCCGCCAGCGTGCTCTGCGGGTGCAGCGCTTCCTGCACCGACGCCGCGCCGAGACCCGCCACGAATTTGCCCTGGCCGTACCCGATCGCCAGCGTCAGCGGGAAGCCCGGCAGCTTCACCGTTCGCGCCGTTTCCGCCCCCGGGATCGACGTGGGGGAGACCGTGCCACCCGCTTCGCTGTAAGCGGCGGCGATCTTTTCCACCGCCGCCCGCGCCGCCGCCGGGTTCGTCGCGTCGATCACGACCGCCGCCTGCAGGTTCAAGATGCTGCTCCCGCCGGTGTACACCCCCGTCGCACCGACCCAGCTCAACAGATCCCGCTGCACGTTCAGCGCGTGTGAGCCGAGCGGCGCGAACACCTTCCCGACACTGAAGCCGCCCACGCTGAGCCCGCCGAACAGCGACCCCAGTGCCTGCAACGCCGCTCCGCTGCCGTTCAGGGTCCGGCCGAGGTTCCCCACGCCGACTGCCAGCCACGCGTTGCCCGGCAGGCTCCGCAGCACCTCTGCGCCCGTCTCGCCGCTGCCGCTGCCTTTGCCGCTCCCTCCCGCCGCCGGCAGCGTGTCGACGTCGAGCGTCGCCGTGCTCGTGCCCGGAATCAGCGACGCATACGCCTGGCCAGCGTGTCCCAGCATACCGTCCACCAGCGCCAGCAGCGACCCCGCGGTACCCGTCGCTTCGCCTTTGCCGGCGCCGCCGGTCCCTTTACCGCCGCCGGCCGCGCCGGCAGCGGCCGTGGCCCCCAGCGCTTCGAGGTTCACGTACGCGTTTGCCAGCCTTCCCGACTCCGCGCTCGACACCAGCTTCGAGTAACCCGCCGCTCCCGCCAGCGCCGCGCCGCCCGCTGCCGTTTCGATCACGCTCTTGACGCCCGCTTCGCTGCCGATCACGGCGAACCGGTGCACGACGCCCTCGACCACGCCGTCGGGGGCCACCCACACAGGAACCTTGCCGTACGAGGTGCTGTGAGCGCCGGCTGCGTGCGCCTGGGCTTCCAGAAACGACTTCGCGGCCGATTCGTTGGTCGTGTCGAGCACCAGCGCGCCCTGTACGCCGCTGCCGGCGAGCGCGTGCTCCAGGGCCCCGCCGCCGCCCGCGCCTTCGGTAAGCGCCGCTTCCGCGCCCGGCAGTCCTTCGGCGAGGGCTTTGCCGAGCGCTTCCTGGAGCAGGTGCTGCGCCGCGCTCGCAGCGCCGCCGGCGCCTGCCGCCGAGACCGTGTTGACGAACACCCCCGCGTTCGGCCCCAGCCACGGCTTGACTTCCTTCTCGCTCGGCGTCTTGCCCGTCGGGCCCTCCAGCAGCTTCAGCAGGCCCGCGTACGGTTCCGAGCGACCCGTCAGCGTCCGTCCCACGGCGAGTGCGTCGCTCTTCAGGGCGCCGCTGGGGGTTACCGCCGCGTCGACATACAGCGACGCCGCCGCCGGCACCACGCTGGCGGGGCTGGCGCTCGTGCCGTCGGAGCTACCGCTGCCGCCGCCGCAACCGCTCAGCGCGGCGAGCGCGACTGCCAGCAGCGCTGCCAGGGCGATGGTGGGGGAGGGGATGCGAAGGCGCGCCAGGGGGGTGTGGGGGTTGGGGGCCGGGGGCATGGTGTTGGGTTCTATTTTCCAAACGCGATTCGCGTGCGCGCGCGCGAACCGATGAAGATGGTATGCCCCATGGCGGCGGTCGTGCTGAAGATGGTATGCCCGCGGCGGTGCTGAGTACTTTTGAGCTGCCCGTCGCGCGCGCGAATGGCAGCCGATGGAGTTGGTTGCTGGTGCGCGTGCCGGCGGTGGTGGTGTCGGCGAACGTGCGTGCGCGGCCAGGGGTTGTGCTCGCGTACGCACGGCGGTGAGGTCGGTGAAGGCCGCATGTCTGTGGCCGGGGTCGTGAGGGAGGCCGACTGCTTCGCGGCGGCGAGCAGCGCCTGCCAGAGCGGGTGGGATGGGACGTGAGGGCGCGGCAGGGGTAGGGGGGCTGGGGGCGCATGTACGCGGCGGGATCGTGAGGAAGCTCGGCTGCCCCGTCGGCTTCCCCGCGACGGCCGTTGTGCAACTTCTCTCGCAAACCGGGCCGTCGGTGGCGCGCTTGCAGGTTTTCGCGCCGCCGCCTTCCCTCGTTCCAAACGTCGAAAAGTGCGTCCATGCGGGCATTTTCGGTGTTTTCGGCACCCTCGTGCAAGTAAAGTGGGGGAAAGTGTGCAATTGGGGTTGCGTTGTGGGAGAAAGTGGGGTACTGTGCCCCGCAACGCGTCAGGAGCCGTGGTGGAGAGGCTCCTCCCACCTCTCCACCCCGGCTCTCCCGCGTACCGCAGCCCGCTTCAGGAGCGCGAACGCCAGTGGCCTTCCGTGGGACCTTCGATCACAGCCTCGACGCCAAGAACCGCCTCACGGTCCCCGCGCGCTACCGCGCCACCCTCGCCGAGGGCGTCGTGATGGCGATGCCCGTCGACCTCGAGCCCTGCGTCGGCGTCTGGCAGCCCGCCCAGTACGAGCGCTACACCGAGCGCGCCCTCGCCGAGCTGCCCCCCTCTCACCGCGCCTGGCCGAGCTGGAGCGCTTCTTCTACGGCAGCTCCCACGACGCCGAGCTGGACGCCGCCGGGCGCATCATGGTCCCCGGCTTCCTCGCCACCCACGCCGGGCTCGGCAAGGACGTCGTCGTCGTCGGCGCCGGCGACCGCCTCGAGCTGTGGGACCGCGCGCGCTGGGAGGAGCACCGCCCGAGCCTGCTGGGCGGCGTCGCCAAGATCACCGCCGGCGTGGACGGAGCCGAGTGATGCGCCCGTTCGCCTGCCTGCCAGCTCGCCGACCGCGCATCATTCGGGGTCGCCGTCCCTGCCCTGGTGCTCGGCTCCGCGGCCGCGATCTGCGAGTGCCTTCCGTCCCCGTATTCGCCATCTGCGCCTGACCCTTTCCCCGTGCCCACCATCCTTAGCTACATGCCCACCGTCCACATCCCGGTTCTCGCCGGGGAGCTGATCGAGCTGCTTGACCGCGCCGGCGCCGGCGCTCAGCCCGGCCAGGTCGCGATCGACTGCACGTTCGGCGGCGGCGGCCACGCGCGGCTGGTCGCCGAACGCCTCGGCGCGGACGGCACGCTGGTGGCGGTCGACCGCGACCCCGAGGCCGCCGAGCGCTTCGCCTCCCTCGCCGAGGAGCTGCCCTGCGCCATCCGCTTCATCCGCGCCGACTACGCCACCGCGCTGGAGCAGCTTGCCGCCGAGGGGCTGCGTGCCGACCTCGTCTACTTCGACCTCGGCATGTCCTCACAGCAGCTCGACGCGCGCGAGCGCGGCTTCTCCTACTCCTACGACGCGCCGCTTGACATGCGCATGGACCCCGACCAGGCGCTCGACGCGCGCGCCCTGCTTGCGCACGCCGACGAGCGCCAGCTCACCGGCATCCTGCGCGACTACGGCGAGGAGCGCCACGCACGGGCGATCGCGCGGGCGATCGTCCGCCACCGCGCGCGCGCCGGCGAGGACTCGATCCAGACCACCGGGCAGCTCGTCGAGATCGTCGCCTCCGCGCTGCCCGCGCCCGCGCGCTTCGCCGGCGGGCACCCCGCCAAGCGCACCTTCCAGGCGCTGCGCATCGCCGTCAACGACGAGCTGGCCCAGCTCGATCGCGCGCTGCCGCTCGCCTGGGAGCGCCTGCGGCCCGGCGGCGTCCTCGCCGCGATCTCCTTCCACTCGCTGGAGGACCGCCGCGTCAAGCGCTTCCTCGCCGACCGTGCGCGCGGCTGCATCTGCCCGCCCGAGCTGCCCGTCTGCGGCTGCGGACGCACCCCCGAAGCACGCCTGCTCACCCGCCGTGCGATCGCTCCGTCCGCCGGTGAGGTCGCGCACAACCCGCGCTCGGCCTCCGCGCACCTGCGGGCCGCGGTCAAGGTGCAGGAGGGAGAAGACGGCGCTGAAGGAGAAGGAAAGGCGGGTACCGACGGGGTGCAGGAGCCAGGGGCGACGACGAGCCGGGAGCAGCAGCGATGACGCCGCCGCCCGCCGCCGCTGCCGTTCCGCGCACCCGTCCGCGCCGGCCGCCCGCACCGCGGCGTGTCTCTGGGCCGGCGAAGAATGGTGGAGCGTTGCGTGCGGGATCGAAGGGCACGGCGCCGCGTGGTGCGGCGACCCGCGCGCGGTATGCCTTAGCGGGAGGCGGCGGGGCCGTTGCGTTGCCCGCTCCCGGCGGGCTTGCCATTGGGCTTGGGCGCACGCTCGCCGGGGTCTCCGAGCAGCGCTGGCTCGACCGCCTGATCCGGGGGCGCGTCTGGATCGGGTTGATCGCCTTTGCGCTGATCGGCATCGTCGCGATGCAGCTCGTCGTCGTCAAGCTCGGCGTCGGCGTCGGCCGGGCGCTCGAGCACGAAGCCTTCCTGCAGCGCGAGAACGCCGCGCTGCGCATCGCCGACGCCCAGCTCTCCTCCGGCGAACGCGTCGAAGCCCTAGCCGCCGCGCGCGGCATGGTCGTTGTCGCGCCCGGCTCGCAGCACTTCCTCAAGAGCCGCGGCGCCCTCGACGCGCGGCTCGCCGCGGGCGCGCTGGCGCGGGCCGGGCAGGAACAGCAAACGCACGCCGGCGAGGAAACGGGCGCCGCCTCGGGTTCGGGGAGCGGCGAAACGGCCGCCGCGAGCGGCGAAACGGCCGCCGCGAGCGGCGAAACGGGTAGCGCCGGCGCAGCGGAAACGAGTGCCGCATCCAGCTCCGGGGAAGGCGCCACCGGCTCCGGCACCAACACCGAATCCAGCACAGGCGAAGCCGGTACCGATGCGAGCGGTACGGGTACGGGTACGGGTACGACCGGTTCTGCGGAAGGCGCGTCGTCGAACGGCGCCGGCTCGACAGCAGCGAACACGACCGCAAGCGTCGACGGAACCACGCAAGGCACCGCGGGTGGTTCGTCGGCAGCCGGCGCGGTCGGTGGCGGCGCGGCTGGTGCCGATGGCTCGGGTGCGGACGGGGCGACTGGTGGCGGGGTGGCGGCTGGTGCGGGGGCCGGTGCCGGCGGGGCTTCTGCGACCGGCGAATCCCCTTCGACTGGCGGCGCGGCTCCCGGGGGCTAGGGGTTGGCGGCTGTACAAACCCGCGTCGGCTGGCTGTTTGCCGCCTTCTTCGCGCTGCTCTCCGTCGCCGCGGCGCGCACGCTCTATCTGGGGGTCCTGCACGGTCCTGCGCTTCGCGCGGCCGCCCGCACGCAGCAGGTCACCGACGAAACGCTTCCCGCTCAACGCGGCACGATCACCGACCGCGACGGCGTGATCCTTGCCACCTCCGAACCGGCCGACGACGTCTCCGCGACTCCCTACCTGGTCAAGGAACCGCTCGCCGCCGCCACTGCGCTTGCGCCGTTGCTGGGGCTCTCGCGCTCCACGGTGCTCACCGACCTCTCCCAGCGCTCGGGCTTCGTCTACCTCGCCCACGGGCTGCCCGCCGCGCAGTCGCAGGCGATTGCCGCCCTGCACATAGCCGGGATCAGCGAGACACCCACGATCCGCCGCGTCTACCCGCGCGGCGACCTCGCCGGGCAGATCCTCGGCACCGTCAACGAAGAAGGCGCTCCCCTGGGGGGCCTGGAGGACTCCGAGAACTCGCTGCTGCGCGGGCTCACCGGCGAGCGGCGCGTCGTCAGCGACGCCCTGGGCCAGCCCGTCTCGATCGCCACCGTCCACCCGGAGCGGTCCGGGCGCATATCGCGCTCACCCTAGACGCCAACATCCAGCAGCGCACCGAAGCCGTGCTCGCCGCCGTCGGCCGCGTGTTCCACCCCGCCAACGCCACCGCGATCGTGATGAACCCGAACAGCGGCGCGCTCCTAGCCGTAGCCAACTGGCCCTCCCTGAACCCCAACGCGCACGCCGTCTCCTCGCTCAGCGACCTGGAAGACCGCGCCGTCAGCTTCAACTACGAACCCGGCTCGACGTTCAAGGTCGTCGCCGTCTCCGGCGCGCTGGAAAGCGGCCTGATCACCCCCGACACGAGCTTCGCGATCCCCGACCAGATCCTGGTCGCCAACCGCGTCATCCACGACGCCGAGGAACACCCCGAAGAGACCCTGACAACCGGCGAAATCTTGGCCCAATCGAGCAACGTCGGCGCGATCAAGATCGGCGCCCTAGAGGGCGCCGAACGCTTCAACACCTGGGTCCACAAATACGGCTTCGGCGCCCCCACCGGCGTCGACCTCCCGCGCGAGGAAAGCGGCGAGGCGCTTCCGCTCTCCCAGTACTCCGGCTCCTCGATGGGCAACCTGCCAATCGGCCAAGGCGAGCTGGTCACTCCGATCCAGATGGCCACCGCCTACTCAGCGATCGCCAACGGCGGCATCCTGCGCACGCCGCACATCGTCCAATCCGTCGGCGGCCACCCGATCCATCTACCCGCCGGGCACCGCGTGATCACGACGACCACCTCCGCCGAGCTGCGCGAAATGCTGCGCGGCGTCCTGGCCCCCGGCGGCACTGCTGCAGAGGTCTCGATCCCCGGCTACTCCCTGGCCGGCAAGACAGGCACCGCCAGCAAGGTCAACCCGCAAACCGGCGAATACTCCGAAACCGCCTACGTCGCCTCGTTCATCGGCTTCGCGCCGGCGTCGGACCCGAAGCTACTCTGCGCCGTAATCGTCAACGAACCGCAAACCGGCTCGATCTACGGCGGCACCGTCGCCGCGCCGGCCTTCGGCCAGATCATGGGCTTCGCGCTGCCGTATCTAGGCATCGCGCCGGAATAAGGGGCGGCCCAACCGGCCTTTGCGCCGGTACTTGGGCATTCCCGAGGCTCCCGGGCGCTGCCCCCCATCCGGATCCCCGGAGGGGATCCACTCCCCACGACCGATAGCCCACTCTTACCCGTCGTTGCTCAAGATCCATCCGACTCGTGTCGAGTCTCGGAATCGGATTGACCGCGCGCGACCGGACAGACAGCACCCTCTTACGTTCCTCGCGCGAGCGCCTGGCGCGGGCGACCACCGAACGCGAGTACCGCCGCCTGGAACGCGCCGTACTCGGGGCGGTGCGGCGCAAGCTCGACGCGCGCAACATCGCGCTCGACGACTCCGACCTGGAGGAGGCGTACTGTCTAGCGTGGCACGCCGTCTACAAGCGGCTGTGCGACGGACGGCCCGTCGATCGGCTGCTCCCGCTCTTGGTCACCGTCACCTTCCGCCGCGCGATCGACGAATATCGCTCGCTGCATCCGGGCCTGCGCCACGACGACCCGGCCGCGATCGAGCCTGTAGCCGATCCCGTCGACCTGCACGAGCACGTCGCCGACCGCCTGCGGCTCGACCGCCTAATCGTGCGCCTGCGGACCGTACTCACTCCGCGCGAGCGCGCCGCCGTCGTGCTCTGCCTGCTCCACGGCCACAGCCGCGCCGACGCGGCCGCCGCCCTTCGCCTCTCCGTTACTCGTGTGAACAAGCTCATGGATTCCGCGCACTTGAAGATCGCCGACGTCGTTGCCGTGATCGACGCCCGCGGCTGTGGCGAGCAGGAGTGGGCTCGCCTCCTCTGGGCGTACGCCTTGGCTCGGCCCTCGCTTACCTTGCGTGACCAGGAGCGGGCCGAGGCTCATATCGAGCACTGCGCCGTCTGCCGTCGCTACGTCCTCTGCCTCCGCGGCCTTGCCGCCGTTGTGCCGCCCGTTTTGCTGCCTCTCCCGCGCGGGGGGCTTCGGGGGCGTGGGGGGTCTGAGGGGCGGGGGGAGCGTTGGGGGCCCGGGCGTCGGGGGTCTTGGGGGCGAATGGAGCGCCGGGGGGTCGGGGGGCGGGGGGGTGTACATCGTTTTTTTAAAGTGCGAATCGCGCGCGCGCGTGTGCGTGTGCGCGATTCATCGGCGGGGGAACATACCCACGGGGGGTCCCGGCTTGGGGGGTCGGCTGGTGCCGCCGGTGCCGGGGGTGGGGCTGCGAGCGGTGGTGGTGTGGTTGTCGGCGCCAGTGGTGCGGCTGGCGCTGGTGGTGCGGCTGCCGGCGGCGGCATGGCCGTCAGCGGCGGCGGCGCGCTTGGTGTGGGTGCACTTGCCAAGGGCGCCGCCGTGCTCGTGCTCGTTGCCGCTGGGGCGACGGTGGCCGGGGGGCTGGTGGGGGGCCACCGGCGTGGTGGGGTACGACAGCTGCCGGCCGCTCCCGCGTGTGCGCGCTCGTGCGTACGCGCGGGCGGGGCTTTTGCGAGCGAGGCGCTTGTGAGCGCGCCCGGGGCGCCGGTTCCCGGGCTCGACGGCTCCTCGCCCAGCGAGCGCGCCTCCGAGGGTGCTCTGCGGCCTGCTCGCGCCGTGCACGGGCGTCCGGCTGGGTCGGGCCGCCCCACCGCCGCCGGGCTCGCTGGCGTCGCCCTGCGCGTCCCCGGCGCGGCTGCCAGCGCTGCGTCGAGTGCGGTCCGCGGGGAGTTTCGGTTTGAACGCGAGGTGCCATTCGCGTCTGCGCACGTGCGCGCGCGCGATAGCTTGGCTGGGAATGTTGGTGGGGCGTCCGGTGCTGGCGCCGACGCCAGGGGGACTGCCGGCCAGGGTGTCAGGGAAGGAACGCCGCCCAGCGCACACGCCGGCGAATTTGGAGTCGAAACGGGGTAGTTGGGGATCGCCGGTGGCGGTGCGTCGGGGTCGCCGCCAGTGGCGCGTCGGGGGTCAAAACTAGAATCTAGTCGATGATCGCCCCGGTCATCCGCCGATGAAGCTCGCCGACCTCTTCGCTCCTGTGGTTGGCGCGAGCGTGCCCCTCGATGCCGTCGCCATCGAGGTCTCCGCGCTCGCCTACGACAGCCGCCGTGTCGCGCCCGGCACGCTGTTCTTCTGCGTGCCCGGCGAGCACAGCGACGGCCACGACTTCGCGCCCGCCGCGGTCGCCGCCGGGGCTGCGGCGCTGGCTGTGCAGCGGCCGCTTGGGCTGGCGGTGCCCGAAGTGCTGTTTGCCGACACGCGCGCTGCGATGGGGCCCGTCGCCGCGCGCTTCTACGGCGAGCCGACGCGCGAGCTGCAGGTGCTTGGTGTGACCGGCACGAACGGCAAGACGACGACCGCCTTTTTGCTGCGTGCGCTGCTGGAGGCCGGCGGCACGCCCTGCGGGCTGCTCGGCACCGTCACCGCGATCGTCGGCGGCCGCGAGCGGCCCGTTGCTCGCACGACCGCCGAGGCGATCGACCTGCAGGCCGACTTCGGCGCGATGCTCGCCGGGGGCGAGCGTGCCTGCGCGATGGAGGTCTCCTCGCACGCGCTCGCGCTGCACCGCACCGGCGGCACCCGCTTTTCCGCGGCGATCTTCACGAACCTGACCCAGGACCACCTCGACTTCCACCCGACGATGGAGGACTACTTCCTCGCCAAGCGCGCCCTGTTCGTGCCCGTCAGTGCTGACCCGGCTCCGCGCGTTGGCGTCGTCAACGTCGACGACCACTACGGGCGGCGCCTCGCCGCCGAGCTGTCCGACCCGATCACCTTCGCGATCGAGCGCCCCGCCGACTACCGCGCCCACGACGTGCGCGCCGGCTTCGACGGCTGCCGCTTTCGGTTGCGGACCCCGGCCGGCGAGCGCGCCGTCGCGCTGCCCATGCGCGGCCGCTTCAACGTCGCCAACGCGCTCGGCGCGCTCGCCGCGGTACACGCGCTCGGCGCTGGGGACCTCGACACGCTCGTCGGCGCCCTCGCGGCGGGCGTGCGCGTCCCCGGGCGCTTCGAGGCGGTCGACGACGGCCAGGACTTCGCCGTCCTCGTCGACTACGCGCACACGCCCGACTCGCTGGAGAACGTGCTCTACGCTGCGCGCGAGCTGGTCGGTGGGGCCGGGGCCGACCGCCTGGAAAGCGTCGACTCCGGGGGCGCCGGCGTTGCCTCTAGGGCCGCCAGCATCGCCCGTCGCCCGTCCGGGGCCGGCTCCGGGCGCGTCCTATGTGTGTTCGGCGCCGGCGGCGATCGTGACCGTGGCAAGCGCCCGCTGATGGGCGAGATCGCCGCGCGCCTGGCCGACTTGGTGGTCGTCACCTCCGACAACCCGCGCTCCGAGGACCCCGACGAGATCATCGCGCAGATCCTCACCGGCGCAGCGCGCGGACGCGCGCTCGGCGCAGCCCCCGTGGTCGCGCTCGCCGACCGCCGCGCCGCGATCGAGCACGCCGTCGGCTGCGCCGAGCCCGGCGACGTGCTCGTGATCGCCGGCAAGGGGCACGAGCAGGGGCAGCAGTTCGCCGGCGGGCTCACCGTCCCGTTCGACGACGTTGCCGTTGCGCGCGACGCGCTGCGCGGCCGGGCGGCCGGGCAGGTCGGGCCATCTGGGGTGACGGGGCAGGCTGGCGGGGGCCCGCCTGGGGCGGCCGGGGCGGTGACGTGATCGACTGGGACGCCGCGCGCGTCGCCGCGTCAGCGGGAGCGCGTCTGGTCGGGGGGCAGGCGGATCGCGGGCCACGGCGGGCCGTGGTCGACTCGCGCCTGGTGCGGCCGGGCGACCTGTTCGTGGGGCTGCCGGGCGCGCGCGTCGACGGGGGCGGCTACGCCGAGCGCGCGCTTGCGGCCGGGGCGTGGGGGGTGCTCGTCGCGCCCGAGCACGCAGCGCGGCTTGTGCGGGGCCGCGCGGCCCGAGGCGCGCCGGACGGTGGCCGGGCGGGTGGGGACGGTGGGGACGGTGGCCGGGCGGCTGGAGACGGCGGGCAGGCGGACGGGGGCGGCGGGGAGGCGGACGGGGGCGGCGGGCAGGCGGACGGGGGCGGCGGGGAGGCGGACGGGGGCGGCGGGGAGGCAGACGGGGGCGGCGGGGAGGCAGACGGCGCCGGGGTCGTGCTCGCGCACCCCGACCCGCTCGCCGCGCTGCAGTCGCTCGCCCGCGCCTGGCGGCGGCGGCTCGGCGCGCGCGGCGCGCGCGTGGTCGCCGTGACCGGCTCGACTGGCAAGACCTCGACGAAGGACATCCTCGCCGCGCTGCTCGGCGCGCAGCTGCGCACCGCCGCGAGCCCCGCGAACCTGAACACCGAGATCGGGCTGCCGCTGGCCATACTCGGCGCCCCCGCCGACACCGAAGCGCTCGTGCTCGAGCTGGCGATGCGCGGGCCGGGGCAGATCGCGGAGCTGGCAGCGATCGCCGAGCCCGACGTTGGCGTGATCGTCAACATCGGCCCCGTCCACCTGGAGCTGCTCGGCTCGCTGGAGGCGATCGCCGCCGCCAAGGCCGAGCTGATCGCCGCGCTGCCCGCCGAGGCGACCGTCGTGATCCCCGCGGACGAGCCGCTGCTGGCGCCGCACCTGCGCGAGGACCTGGACACCGTGACCTTCGGCCCGGGCGGCGACTACGAACTGGCGACCGCGTGGGAGGGGCTGCAGGCGGGTTGGGGCGGGCGCGCGCAAAGCGAGCCGCGCGCGCCGGCGGGCGCCGCGGCCGGGGGGCCGGAGCGGCCCGGCGAGGCGCCGGCCGGCACAGCCGGGGGGCTCGGCAAGGTGACGATCGTCGAGCACCCGTGCGAGCCCGGCGAGCAGCAGTGCCACATCGTTCTACGGCCCTCGTTCGCGCAATCCCATAACCTGCTCAACCTGCTGGCCGCCGTCGCGGCCGCGCGCGCGCTCGGCGTCACACCCCACGGGGACCTGCACGTCGCCTTCTCGGCGCTGCGCGGCGAGCGCCTGGCACTGGCCGACGAAATCGTGCTGATCAACGACTGCTACAACGCCAACCCGCTGTCGATGCGCGCCGCGCTCGACGACCTCGCCGCGACCGCCTCCGCGCGGCGCGTCGCCGTGCTCGGCGACATGCTCGAGCTGGGCGACGCGCAGGGGCCCGCGCTGCACCGCGCCGTCGGCGAGCACGCGCGCGTGTGCGGGGTGTCGCTGCTGGTCGCGGTCGGCCCGCAGGCCGCCGCGATCGGGGAGACCTTCGGCGGCGAGGTCCACCGTGTGCCGAACGCCGCCGCCGCCGCCGCGCTTTTGCCAGGCCTGCTGCGCCCCCGCGACACGGTGCTCGTCAAGGGCTCGCGAGGGGTCGGTTTGGAGCTGGTTGGGCAGGCGCTTCGCGCCTGCGGGAAGGGGGGCGCAGCCGCCACCGGCGGGGAAGCCCAGGAGGGGGGCTCGCTCGCTGACACGCCCGCAGCCGCCGGCCATGCACCGGCCGACCCACCCGCGACCCCGGGCCGAGCGGGCGGGGCCGGCTGAGATGGGGCGCATCCTGCTCGGCGGCACCGCCGCGCTGTTGATCTGCCTGTTTTTGAGCCCGCGCTTCATCGAGTTCCTGCGTGCCCGCGAGTTCGGGCAGCAGATCCGCGAGGACGGGCCCGAGGGTCACCACCAGAAGGCGGGCACGCCGACGATGGGCGGGATCATCATCTTCATCGCGGTCACCACTGCGTTCCTGATCCTGACCAACTTCGAATGGCGCTCGATGGGGGTCTTCGGCGTGATGCTCGCCTGCGCGCTGGTCGGCTTCGCGGACGACTACACCAAGCTCGTGCGGCGCCGCTCGCTCGGGCTGCGCGGGCGCACCAAGCTGGCAGTCACGATCGCGATCTCGCTCGGCCTGTGGTACATCGCGCGCCAGGCCGGCCTGCCCAGCACGCTGCAGCTGCGCACCGTTGACTACACCGTCGAACTTGGCCCGTTCTACCCCGTGCTGATCTACCTCGTCGTCGCCGGCACGACGAGCGCCGTCAACCTCGCCGACGGGCTCGACGGGCTCGCCGCCGGCTGCGCCGCGATCGTGCTGCTCGCCTACGTCGGCATCGCCTTCATCACCGAAGACTTCGACCTGGCGATGCTCGCCGCCTGCCTCGTCGGCGCCTGCGTCGGCTTCCTCTGGTTCAACGCCTTCCCCGCCACGATCTTCATGGGCGACACCGGCTCGCTCGGGCTCGGCGGAGCGATCGCCGGGCTGGCCGTGATGACCAAGACCGAGGAGCTGTTGATCCTGCTCGGCGGCATCTTCGTGATCGAGGCGCTGTCCGTCGTGATCCAGGTGATCTACTTCCAAACCCGCCACCGGCGCGTCTTCCTGATGGCCCCGATCCACCACCACTTCGAGCTGCGTGGCTGGTCGGAGACCAAGATCATCCTGCGCTTCTGGATCATCGCCGCGATCTGCTGCGCGATCGGGTTCACGATCTACCGGCAGAGCATCCGCTGATGGACATCGTCACGAACCCCGCGGGCGGCGAACACCACTACGAACACCGCTGGGGACCCTCTGGCTGACGAGCACCCCCACCTGACGAGCACCCCCACCTGAGAACCCGACGACCGTGCGGCACCGTCCCCCCAGCAGACCCCTTCCCGCGAGCGCCGCGCCCGAGCTGCCGGCTGTCCCCTCCCGCCCCGCGATCCCCGACGGGCCGCACCTCGTCGTCGGCCTCGCCCGCTCGGGCGTTGCCGCCGCCCGTCTTCTGGCGGCGGCCGGCCGGCAGGTGATTGCCGTCGACGCGGCGGTGCCGCCCGGGGCCGACGTCTTGCTCGCGACGCTCGGCGCGCTCGGCGTCGAGGTCAACCTGGGCGACGACGGCCGCGCCCACCTGCCCCGCTGCCGCTCGGTGATCAAGAGCCCCGGCGTGCCCGCCGCCGCGCCCGCGATCGTCGCCGCGCGCGCCGGTGGGCTGCCGGTCCTGGGCGAGCTGGAGTTAGCCTGGCGCCTCTTGCCGAACGACTTCATCGCGGTCACCGGCACGAACGGCAAGACCACCACCGTCGAGCTGATCGCCCACATCCACCGCGCGGCCGCGCTGCCGGTCGCCGTCGCCGGCAACGTCGGCGTCGCCCTCAGCGGGCTCGTCGGCGAGGTCCCCGCCGACGCTGTGATCGTCTGCGAGACCTCTTCCTTCCAGCTCGAAGACACCCTCGCGTTCGCGCCCGACGCCGCCGTGCTGCTGAACATCGCGCCCGACCACCTCGACCGCCACGGCACACTCGACGCCTACCGGTTGGCGAAGCTGCGCATCTTCGCCAACCAGCGCGCCGGCGGCCTCGCCGTGCTCGGGCCCGGCCTGGCCGACACGCCGACGGCCGCGGGCGTGCGGCGCGTGCGGTGCGGGAGGGCCGACGCCACAGCGGCGCTTGACGGCGACACCGAGTGCGTGCTGAGCGAGGGGCGCCTGTGGTGGCAGGGCGAGCCGCTGCTCGCGGCCGACGAGCTGTCGCTGCGCGGCGCGCACAACCTCGACAACGCCCTGGCCGCCGCCGCCGTCTGCCTCGCGCGCGGCGTGCCTGCCGACGCCGTGCGCGCCGGGCTGCGCAGCTTCCCCGGGGTGGCGCATCGGCTGCAGGAGGTGGCCACCCGCGACGGCGTGCTCTACGTTAACGACTCGAAGGCAACCAACGTCGCCAGCACCTTGGTCGCCCTGGCCGCATTCGGCGCCGAGTCCGGCCGGGTGGAGGGCGGGGCGGTTGCGGGGGGAACGACGGGAGAAGGGATGGCTCCCCGCGAGGAGGTGGCCACCGGGGAGGGTCCTCGACCCGTGCACCTGATCCTCGGCGGCCAAGGCAAGGGCCAGGACTTCGCGCCGCTTGGCCCCGCGGTGCAGGCCCGCTGCCGCGCCGTATACCTGATCGGCGAAGACGGGCCGCCGATCGCGCGCGCATTGGCGGGCGCCGGCGTGCCGCTGCACGAGTGCGGGGACCTCGAGCGCGCCGTCGTGGCGGCCGGCGCGGCCGCGCAGGCGGGCGAGGTTGTGCTGCTCTCGCCCGCGTGCGCGAGCTTCGACCAGTTCGTGGACTTCGAAGCGCGCGGGGCGCGGTTCGTTGCGCTCGTCGCGGGGCGCTGAGGTCGTCCGGCGGGTAGTACGTCTGCTTTGCCTGTTTGCGGTGACGGTTCGCGCGGTTTCGCTGCTTGAGGGGTGGTGTAGGTGGCTGCCGCGCGTGGCGCGCGGCGGGGCGCGGGCGGGCGTGTCCTCGCACGCGGTGTGTCGCGGGCGCAGGTCGCCGAGATTCAGCGGGCGCGGCTGTTCGGGGCACATCTACCTTGCCGCACCGCGGTGCGGCGGCTCGGGCTGCGGCTACCGAATAAGCTGCCCGCGCGCCTTGCGACGCTCAAGCTCGCGTGCACCGAAGCGCAATTCAACGCCAACCCGGCCGGCTGCCCGGCGGCATCCGACATCGGGACTGCGACTGCGCGGACGCCGATCCTCAGTGTGCCGTTGACCGGGCCGGCCTACCTGGTCTCGCATGGGTCGGCCGCGTTCCCCGACGTCGAGTTCGTGCTCCAAGGGGAAGGCGTCACGATCGTCCTGGATGGCAAGACACAGATCAAGGGTGGGTTTACCTATTCGCGCTTTGAAACGGTCCCCGACGCACCGATCTCCTCGTTTGAAACGATCTTGCCCGAGGGGCCGCACTCTGCGCCGGCGTCCGTTTTGCCGGGCAACAGCTACGACCTCTGCGGGCAGGCGCTGACGATGCCCACCACGATCGTCGGGCAGAACGGCGCGCAGCTGACACAGACCACGAAGGTCGCGGTCAGCGGGTGCGGCAAGGCCAAGCCACGCAAGCAAAGCAGTGCCTGCCGCAACAAGCACGGGCGTGCGCGGCACACATGCGAAGCCCGGGCTCGGCGCAAGCAGCGCAAGCAGTAGGGCTGTTGGAGCAGCGGCTTAAGCGGAGTTGCCTCAGGAGGATCTGCTTTAGGAGGGATCTGCGCTTGACGCGGGCCATGGATGGCCCGCGCCGGCCCGCTTTGGCGGCGGCTTTGCCGCGCGGACGATCCCAAAACAACTTCTGCACGCAGGATTGCAAGCATCCCCGTCGAAGCACGCGCAGATGCCACGACCCACCGGCCAGGGACGGGCCAGCCGAGCCGCAAACCAGCCGCTCGAGCAGCGCATCCTGCTCACCGCCACCCTCTGCCTCCTGGCCTGTGGCGCGGTCATGGTCTACAGCGCCTCGTCCTCGACGACGCTTTTGCCCGGCGGCGGCAACGGGACCTCCGAGCTGCTCAAGTTCATCCTCTTCGCCGGCATCGGCCTGGCGCTCATGCACCACCTCGCGCGTCACGGTGTCGCGCGCGTACAGGGTCTCGTCGCCCCCCTCCTCGCCGTCTCCTTCGTCCTGGTGCTCGCCGTTCACATCCCGCACCTGGGCGTCTCCGTCAACGGGGCCCGCCGCTGGATCGGGCCGAGCGTGTTCCAGTTCGAGCCAGCCGAGCTGCTCAAGTTCTCCCTCATCCTCTACGCCGCCACGCTCTTGGCCCGCCGCCCCGCGCGCGTGCACGATCTGCGTGCCCTGGCCAACCCGCTGCTGATCGTCGTCGGCGCCGCCTGCCTGCTCGTCGTCACCGAGCCCGACCTGGGCACCGCGATGGTCATCGCCTTCACCCTCTGCGCGCTCCTGATCGCCACCGGCATGCCGCTGCGCAACCTCGCGATCCTCGTCGGTGCCACGGTCGGCCTCATCGCCCTCTACGCGCTCGCCCGCCCCTACGCCCGCGCCCGACTCACCTCGTTCATCGACCCGTGGGCGCACGCCTCCGGCAGCGGCTTTCAGGCCGTCCAAGGGCAAATCGCGATCGGCTCCGGCGGCCTGCTCGGCGTCGGCCCCGGTCAATCCGTACAAAAGCTCTTCTACCTCCCCGAGGCCCCCACCGACTTCATCCTCGCCGTCATCGCCGAAGAGTTCGGCGTCATCGGGGTGTACGCCCTCCTCGCGCTCTACGGCCTGATCGCCTACGCCGGCCTCCGCGCCGCCAAACGCGCCCGCTCCCTCTACAGCGCGCTGATCGCGACCGCCACCACCACCCTGATCGTCTCCCAAGCCCTCCTCAACGCCTTTGCCGTCCTTGGCCTGGCGCCGCTCACCGGCGTGCCCCTCCCGTTCGTCTCCTACGGCTCGACCAGCCTTGTCGTCATGCTCGCCGCGATGGGTCTCCTGCTCAACGTCGCCTCCGGCAGCACCGCGCACGTCCGTGCGCTCGGGGACGACCGCACCCGACGTGCAAAGTCGGCAGGATTGGCCAATGGACGACGCGCCAGCGCCAGCACCGACACAGCCGCCAACCAGCCCTCCCGGCGACGAGCGCCGCAGCGGGCAGCGCGCGCCGGCGGGGGCGGGGGGTCCGGCGGCGGCGGTGGTGGCGGCGGCGAACGGTCCGGCGGGTGTGGGCGGTCCGGCGGTGGCGGGCGGTCCGGAGGCGGCGGTGGTGGGGGGTCCGGTGAGGGTGGGAGGTCCGGCGGCACCAGCGCTGCGGGTAGTGATCGCAGCCGGCGGGACCGCGGGGCACGTGGTGCCCGCGCTCGCGGTCGCTAACGCCCTTCGCCTTGCCGGCGCCAACATTGTCTTCATCGGCGGCTCCCGCGCCGAGGCCGAGCTTGTGCCCGCCGCCGGCTACCCGCTGCACACCCTCACAGTGCGCGGCCTGTCCCGGCGCAACCCACTCGCCGCGCTACGGGCCCTCGGCGCCGCCGCCCGTGCGTTCCTGCGTTCCTGCGCGCTGCTGCGGACCCTCCGGCCCGACGCCGTCATGGGTGCCGGCGGCTACGTCTCTGGGCCCGTCGGTCTTGCTGCCGTCGTGCTACGCATCCCCCTGGTCCTGACCGAGGCCGACAGCCATCTAGGGCTTGCCAACCGCGCCCTCGCGCCCTTCGCGCGGCGCGTCTGTCTGGCGTTTCCGCTTGACGCCGGCCACGGTGTTGGGGGGGGCGCGGGGACGGGCGTAGAGGGGGGCCTGAGGACAGACGCAGAGGCCGGCGTTGAAGCAGGCGTGGTGGATGTTGAGGCTGGCGCCGGGAGGGCAGGCGCAGAGGCGGCCGTAGGGGCTGGCGCAGGGGGGGCCGTAGGGGCTGGCGCAGGGGGGGCCGCAGGGGTAGGCGTTGAGGGAGGTGTGGTGGGCGTGGGGGACACCGGGAGGACTGACGCAGGGGGAGCCGCACGGGTGGGCACGGCCGGGACCGTGGGGGCGCGTGCCTGGGGAAAGGTGGGGAAGGGCGCGGGGGGTATCGGGAGGGTCCGCAAAAGTAACAATCGCTACAAGGTGACTGGGCGTCCTATCTTTCTTTCGGGTGTGAATCGCGCGCGCGTACGTGCGCGCGCGCGATCCACTGACCAGGAGACATATGTCCTGGTGTTCGGCGGCTCGCTCGGTGCCCGCTCGATCAACCTCGCCGCGCTCGACGCCTACGCCGGCGCCGGCTTTCACGTGCTCCACGTCTCCGGCCGCCGGGACTACCGTGAGCTGAACACCCGCGCCCTGCCGCCGCACTACGACCTGCGCGAGTACCTGGACCTCCCCGACTTCGGCGACGCGCTCGCCGCCTGCAACCTGGTCGTCGCGCGCGCCGGCGGCTCGATCTTCGAGATCGCCGCCGCCGGCCGCCCCGCGATCTTGGTGCCCTACCCGCACGCCACCGCCGACCACCAAACGACCAACGCCGCCTGGATGGCCCGCGCCGGCGCCGCCGTGGTGATCCCCGACGATGAGCTGGACGGGCCACGGCTCGCGCGCGAGACCGCCGCCCTGCTCGGCGACCCCTCCCGGTTGCGGGCGATGGCAGCCGCCTCCGCCGCGCTCGGGCGGCCCGACGCCGCGCGCGACGTCGCCGCCGAGCTGCTCGAGGCCGCCGGCGCCGGCGACATCGGCGGGCAGCGCGCCGGAACGGAAGTCCCCGAGGAGGAGCGTCCTATACCGAGGGGAGAGGATGCTGGGAAGGAGGATCGCGAAGTGGACAGGACCGCGCGGGGCGAAGCCGAGCTGGATGAGGACGGCGTGCAGAGGGCGCCGGAGAAGAAGCGCGGATGACCGCCGCGGAGCAGCCCTGGCATGGGCGGCGTCTGCATTTCGTCGGCGTCGGCGGGGCCGGCATGAGCGGCTACGCGCGCGCCGCCGCCGCCCTCGGGGCGACCGTCACCGGCTCCGACGCCGCCGACTCGCCCTACCTCGAGCGGCTGCGCGCCGACCTTGTGCTCGATGCCCGTATCGGCCACGCCGCCGCCAACCTCCCCACCGGCGACGACGTCGAGGTCATCTACTCCAGCGCCGTCCCCGCCGACAACCCCGAGCGCGCCGCCGCGCGCCAGCGCTGCCTGCGCGACCGGCCCCGCGCCGAGCTGCTTGCCGAATTCACCTCGCTCAAGCGCACGCTTGCCGTAGCCGGCACCCACGGCAAGACGACCACCGCCTCGATGCTCGTGCACGCGCTGGGCGGGGGTCGCGGGGGTGAGGGAGTGGCTGGCGGGGGTCGCGGGGGTGAGGGGGCGGCCGGTGGGGGGGCGGGAGCGGCGGGTGAGGGGGCCGGAGCGGCCGGTGGTGAGGTGGCGCAGGCGGCGGGGGGCGATGGGGAGGCGGGGGCGGCCGGTGAGGGGGCAGGGGTGGCCGGTTGGGGGCAGCAGACGGCGACGGTCGGCGGGGAAGCCAGCAAGGGTGAGGGGGCGCATGGGCTTTCCTGGCTCGTCGGCGCGCCCGTCGGGGGGGTCTGCCCAACGCGCACTGGGGCAGTGGCGACCTGCTCATCGTCGAGGCCGACGAGTCAGACCGCTCGATGCTCAGCCTCGACGTCGACGTCGCCATCCTCACCAACGTCGAGCTTGACCACCACGCCACCTTCGCCTCGCTCGCCGAGCTGCGCGACGCGTTCCGCGCGTTTCTCTCCCGCGCGCGCCAGGCGATCGTCGTCTGGGACGACCCCGAGCTGCTTGCCCTCGCGCATGCCGCGGCTCCCTCCGGCGTCGAGATCGTCACCTTCGACGTGCCGCCCGACACGGCCACCGCCGCGACCGACGGCTGCGCGCCGGGCGGCCAGCGCTTCCCCTGGCGCGGCCACGACGTGCGCCTGCGGGTGCCCGGCCTGCACAACGCGCTCGACGCGACCGCCGCCCTCGAGGCCGCACAGCTCGTCGACGCCGATCTGCCCGTCGCGATCGCCGCCCTCGGCGAGTTCGGCGGCGCCGCCCGGCGCTTTCAGCGGCTCGGCGCCGGGCCAGGCGGCGCCGAGATCTACGAGGACTACGCCCACCACCCCACCGAGATCGCCGCCACCCTGCGCGGCGCGCGCAGCCTCTCGCCCCAGCGCCTGCTCGCCGTCTTCCAGCCCCACCTCTTCTCGCGCACCGCCCGCCTGGCACGCGAGTTCGGCTGCGCCCTTGCGCTCGCCGACCTGATCGTCGTGCTCGACGTCTACCCGGCCCGCGAGCGTGCCGAGGACCACCCCGGCGTCAGCGGGCTGCTGATCGCCCAAGCCGCCGCCGACGCCGCCCACGGGCGGCCCGTCTACTGGCTGCCAACCTTCGCCGCTGCCGCCCCCGCCCTGCGCTCGCTGCTGCGCGCCTGCGACCTCTGCCTCGTGATGGGGGCCGGCGACGTCGACGCGCTGGGGCGGGCGCTGGTGGATGAGGCGGGGGACAGAGGGCACCCCTGCGGCGACACGGACCGAGATGGGGACGAGCCGCGCGTCGGGAATGAGGCCCGGAGCGCGTGCGGGGGGGCCGGCGGGGGCCGGGCGGGATCACGAGGCGCGCGAGGGGTCGCCAGGGAGCCCGTCGCGATGACCAGCCTTGCGCTTCCCCCCGGCGTCCAGCGCGACTACCCGCTCGCGCGTCTGGCGACCGTGCGCACCGGCGGGCCCGCCGAGCTGTTCGCGCGCGCCGGCAGCCTCTCGCAGCTGCACGAGCTGCTTGCCTGGGCACGCGCCGCCGACACCCCCGTAGCAGTCGTCGGCTCCGGCTCGAACCTGCTGATCGCCGACGCCGGCGTGCCCGGCCTCGTGCTCAAGCTCGACCGCGACCTCGCCGCAATCGAGCGCGCCGGGGAGCATGGCCTGCTCTGCGGTGGCGGCGCGCGCCTGCCCGCCGTCGCCGCCCGCGCTGCCACCGCCGGCCTCGCCGGCATCGAATTCGCCGTCAACATCCCCGGCACCGTCGGCGGCGCGGTGCGAATGAACGCCAACGCCTACGGCGGCGCGCTCGCGCGTACGCTGCGCTGGGTGCAGATCGTCACCGCCTCCGGCTCGCAGCGGCGGCACCCCGAGCAGCTCGACTTCGGCTACCGCCGCTCCAACCTGCGCGACGGCGAGGTCGTCGGGCAAGCCTGCTTCGAGCTGGCCCCCGCCGACCCGTACCTTGTCAAAGCCGCCCTCGCGGATCTGCGCGCCCGTCGCCACGAAGCCCAGCCGCAAGGCATCAGGACCTTCGGGTCGACGTTCAAGAACCCCTCCGCGGACGGCGTGTCGGAGGGGGTCGGGACCGACGTGTCGCGTACCGCCGGGCTGCTGCTCTCCGAAGCCGGCTGCAACGGTCTCGCCGTCGGCGGCGCCCGCTTCGCGCCCAAGCACGCCAACTTCATCGAGAACACCGGCACCGCCACCACCGCCAACATCGTCGCGCTGATGGCGCTCGGGCGGCGGCGCGTGCTGGAGCGCTTCGGCATCGCGCTCGAGCCCGAGGTGCAAACGCTCGGCCACGTGCGGTTTGCGTGGCGGGGCGAGCCTTAGCGCCACGTGTAGCTCGAGCTTCGTGGCAGGACCTCGCCCACGCAGCCCGAAGACCTCCGCGATGGCCCGTCCGCTTGTCGCACCAGCCCGGCGTCCCCAACTGCTCGGCGGTCTCGCACCGGCGCTGCACGGTGTCGACGGGTTGCTCGGCTTCGCGCACGGCCTGCTCGGCGCCGCCGCGGGCGGCCTGCGAGTCGGTGCGACGTACGTGTGGGCACGGCGCCGGCTGCGCCTCGCAGGCGGAGTCACACTGCTCGTGCTTGCGCTACTCGCAGGCGGTTGGCTGTGGCTGCGCAGCTCGCCGCTGTCCGCCGTGCGCGACGTGCGCATCGTCGGTGTCCACGGCCCCGACGCCGCGCGGATCGACGCGGCGCTGACCGCTGCCGCGCGGGGGATGAGCACCTTGAACGTCAACCACGCCGCGCTGCGCGCCGCCGTCGCCCCACTGCACCTCGTGCGCGCCCTCAGCGTCACGTCGAGCTTCCCTCACAGACTGCGCATCTCCGTCGTCGAGCAGCTGCCCGTCGCGGAACTCCTCGTCGCCGGCTCGCACACGGCTGTCGCCGCCGACGGCGTCGTGCTCGGCCCCGCGCTACTCGGCGGTCAGTTGCCCACCGTGCAGACGTCCGGTCCCGCGCCAGTTCCCGGGCAGCGCGTCGCCGGCGCCGCCACCCAGGCCGAATTGGCCGTGCTCGGAGCCACCCCGCGCGTGCTGCTCGGCTGGATCCAGCGCCTCTTCACCGGCCCCGAAGGGCTCACCGTGCAAATGCGCGGCGGCCTGCCGCTCTACTTCGGCAACGCCACTCGCCCGCACGCCAAGTGGCTCGCCGCCGCCCGCGTGCTCGCCGACCCCGGCTCCGCTGACGCCAGCTACATCGACGTGCGCCTACCCGAACGTCCCGCCGCAGGGTTCGGCGGCTCGGGCGCCGGCACCGCCGGCGGCTCCACCGAAAGCTCGGCGGCCGGCGTCGGCGCGTCCGACCCGAACGCCGCCGCGCTTGCCGCCAAGCTCGACGAAGCGGTCTCCGGCGGGTCGAGCGCGAGTGCCGCGGCAACCAGCGGCGCGCTGCCCGGTTCTGCGACGGGCGCCGCGACGACGGGCGCCTCCGCTGCCGCGCCCAGCGAATCGTCGTCCGCCTCCGGCGGCTCATCTACAGCCACCACGCCCACCCAGACAGGGCCCTCGGGCGGGGCACCCGGGGAAGCGCCCGGCGGCACAGTGGGCGAAACGGCTGGCGCGACGGGCGGAGGCGCTGGCACGGCGGGCGAAACGGCCGGCGCGACGGCCGGGGCTGCTGGCGGGGCGGGAGAAACGGCCGGTGGGGCGGGCTGAACTGCTGGCGGGCGAGGCGGGCTGGACTGCGGGCGGACGAGCTGACCTAAACCTAGAAAAGACCGCCAAGTCTAACGTTAGACTTGAGACTTAGCCTTGTGTTTTGCCGCCTCTCGCGTGGACGTCGAGAGTCGCGGATTCTGCAACCAATCCTGCAAAAGTCGCCGCCGTCGTTGACAGGGCGAAGTTCCCTGCATAACGTGCCCAATCCGGCAAGCGCGTGAAAGGCCTCTTGCGAACCCTAAATTCATACTGAAGACTTCAGACGGAACGACTGTGCGAACAGTGCCCTGCTCTCGCCTCGCGGACAGAAACCGCGAACGGAGCATCCACTGCACAGGCGCACTTCGCGGGAGCCTTCGGATGGGAAAGACATCATGGAGAGCGGCGCAGGCAGTTATCTGGCAGTCATCAAGGTCGTCGGCGTCGGCGGCGGCGGTACCAACGCCGTCAGCCGCATGGTCGACGCGGGCGTACGCGGCGTCGAGTTCATCGCCGCCAACACCGACGCGCAGGCGCTCGCGATGTGCGACGCCGACATCAAGCTCAACATCGGCCACGAGTCCACCAAGGGGCTCGGCGCCGGCGCCAACCCCGAAGTCGGCTTCACCGCCGCAGCCGAGTCGCGCGATGACATCAAGGAGGCGTTGAAGGGCGCCGACATGGTCTTCGTCACCGCCGGCGAGGGCGGCGGCACCGGCACCGGCGCCGCGCCCGTGATCGCCGAGATCGCCAAGAACGAGATCGGCGCCCTGACCGTCGGCGTCGTCACGCGACCCTTCGAGTTCGAGGGCACCCAGCGCGCCCGCTCCGCCAACGACGGCATCGAGCGCCTGCGCGAGGTCGTCGACACCCTGATCGTGATCCCCAACGAGAAGCTGCTCGCCGTCGTCGAGCGCCGCACCTCGATGCTCGACGCCTTCAAAGAGGCCGACGACGTCCTGCGCCAGGGCATCCAAGGCATCACCGACCTGATCACGATCCCGGGCCTGATCAACCTCGACTTCGCCGACGTGCGCACGATCATGCACGACGCCGGCTCCGCGCTGATGGGCATCGGCACCGCCGGCGGCGAGAGCCGCAGCGCCGAGGCCGCCAAGATCGCGATCTCCTCGCCGCTGCTCGAAGAGTCCGTCGACGGCGCCACCGGCATCCTGCTCAACATCACCGGCGGCAAGGAGCTTGGCCTGTTCGAGGTCAACGAGGCCGCCGAGATCATCCAGAACGCCGCCGACGCCAACGCCAACATCATCTTCGGCGCCGTCATCGACGAGGCGATGGGCGACGAGGTCCGCGTCACCGTCATCGGCACCGGCTTCGACCACCGCACCGGTGGCCTGCGCACCGGCGACCGCCGCGAGCGCCCCGCCGACCGCGGCCCGCGCATGGGCAGCCGCGAGCGCTCCTCGCTGGAGCTGTCCGACGACGAGATCGACGTACCGCCGTTTTTGCGCTAGTGGTCGCTCCGCCTAGTTCGCTGATGCTTACCGGTATTGTTGTGCGCTCTATTGCAGGCGATCGCGGTCACGTGATTGATCAGCGAACCTCGCGGAGGACCCACTAGCTCTATCCGATCAGGTCGTACTTTCCAGGTCGTACTTTCGCCGAGGCCAGGGTGCCGATCGCCCCACGTTGGGGAGCAAATCCGATTCGCCCTTATGGCGAAAACCAACCAATGGGATGGCTATTGCAAGGTCTGTCGGAGGCATGTCAACAAAGGGGAGGGCCTGCTCGAAGCCGATCCGGATTCGCCACACGGCTATTCGATCCTCTGCGTCGAGCACGCCCCGGCAGGGGTTCTCGATCCGCCGAAACCCCCTCAAACATCGAAGATGCCCTCGATCCATCTCCGTGACGAGCGCTACGAGCGGTGATCCAGCGCGATAGCGGGTAGCCTGCCGCGCAATGCCGCGCCGCACGCCCCTTTACGAGTGCCACCTAGCCGCCGGCGCCAAGCTCGTCGAGTTCGCCGGTTGGGAGATGCCGGTCCAGTACACCGGCGTGCGCGAGGAGCACATGGCCGTGCGCGAATCGTGCGGGGTCTTCGACGTCTCGCACATGGGCGAGATCGAGACCTCCGGCCCCGGCGCGCTCGCGCTCCTGCAGCGGCTGCTCTCCAACGACGTGGCTGCGATCCCAGTCGGTGGGGCCCAGTACAGCGTGCTCTGCCGCGAGGACGGCGGCGTGCTCGACGACCTCTTCACCTACCGGCTCGGCGAGGACCGCTACCTGACGGTCACCAACGCCGCCAACCACCTACGCGACTTTGACTGGTTTCGCACGCACGCCGGCCAGCCCGGTGCGGGCGAGGTTGCGGCGCGCCCCGCGGCCGGGGGGGAGGCACCCACGTCAGACCCTGGCGCGGGCGACGGCGAGCGCAATAGCGATGGTGTGGTCCGCATCGAGGACCGCCTCGACGCCTACGCGATGCTTGCCGTGCAGGGGCCGACCGCGCGTGAGATCGTGCAGGGCCTCGCCGACGGGCCGCTCCCCGCGCGCATGACGGTCGCGCAGCTGACCGTCGGCGGCGCGCCCGCGCTCGTCTGCGGCACCGGCTACACCGGCGAGGACGGCGTCGAGCTGCTGCTCGCGCCCGCCGACGCGCCCGCCGTCTGGGACGCGCTGCTGGAGGCCGGCGCCGTGCCCGCCGGTCTCGCCGCACGCGACACCCTGCGCCTGGAGGCCTGCTTTCACCTCTACGGCAACGACCTCTCGCTTGATCGCGGCCCGATCGAAGCCGGCCTGGGCTGGTGCTGCAAGGAGGACACCGGCTTCATCGGCGCCGACGCGGTGCGCGCCGTGCGCACAGCGGGAGCGACCGAGCGGCTGGCTGCGTTCGCGCTGGACGGGCCCGGAATCGCGCGACAGGGAAACGCAGTCGTGGGCGGGGGAATCGTGACGAGCGGCACGCTCTCTCCCTGTCTCGGGGTCGGAATCGGGCTCGCCTACCTACCCGCCGAGCACACCGCGGGCGGCACCCGCTTGGAGATCGACGTGCGCGGACGCCTGCGGCCGGCGACGGTTGTGCGCAAGCCCTTCGTCGCCAAGCACAACTGATGCGTGCGGCCGGGTAAAGTCCGCACCACCATGACCGCCGAGGCCACCTACCCCGACGACCTGCTCTACCACGCCGAGCACGACTGGGCGCGGGTCGAAGACGACGAGGCCACACTCGGCATCACCTGGTACGCGCAAGACCTGCTCGGCGAGGTCGTCTTCTTCGAGCCGCCCGCCGTCGGCACCACGCTAACCCAGGACGAGCCCTACGCCGAGGTCGAGTCCGTCAAGGCCGTCTCCGACGTGGTCGCCCCGCTCTCCGGGGAGATCGTGGCCGTCAACGACGCCCTTGCCGAGGATCCCTCGGCTATCAACGAGGACCCCTACGGCGCCGGCTGGCTCGTACGCGTACGCCTGCGCGATCCCGCCGAGGGCGAGCGCCTGCTCGACGCCGAGGCCTACGCCGCCACGCTGCGGTGAGTGGCGGTCGGGGGCGATGACCGGGTGTCGGCTTGCGGTGAGTGGCGGTCGGGGGCGATGACCGGGTGTCGGCTTGCGGTGAGTGGCGGTCGGGGGCGATGACCGGGTGTCGGCTTGCGGTGAGTGGCGGTCGGGGGCGATGACCGGGTGTCGGCCTGCGGTGAGCAGGCGTCGGAGCGACGACCAGGCGCCAGCGGTGGGTGATGCCGGCGATGCGCCGGCGCGCGGGCACCCGCAAACGTTGCCAGTAGCCTTGGAGCGGTGACCCGCTACACCGCCACCACCGACGCCGATCGCGCCGCGATGCTCGCTGCGATCGGCGTCTCCTCGATCGAGCAGCTGTTCGCCGCCCAAATCCCCGACGCCGTGCGCCTGCACCGCGCTCTGGACTTGCCCGACGGGATGCCCGAGCAGGACGTCTACGAGCACCTGCGCGCCCTCGCCGCGCGCAACGTCAGCGCCGAGCAGGAGATCAGCTTCCTCGGCGCCGGCATGTACGACCACTACATCCCCGCCGTGATCGACATGCTGCTGGAGCGCTCCGAGTTCCTGACGCCCTACACCCCCTACCAGCCCGAGGTCTCCCAAGGCGGCCTGCAGGTCATGTTCGAGTACCAAACCGCGATCAGCGAGCTGACCGGCCTGCCCGTCGCCAACGCCTCCGTCTACGAGGGCGCCAGCGCGACTGCCTCTGCGGCCTACCTCGCCAAGCTGCACAACTCGCGCACGCGAATCGTGGCCAGCGCAGGGCTCCACCCGCACACGCTGGCCACCCTGCGCACCTATGCGCACGGGTTCGGCAGTGAGGTGGTCGAGATACCGCTTGGCGCTCCCGACGGTCCGCACGCCGGTCGCACCGACCCCACCGCCTGGGCCGCGGCGATCGACTCCGACACCTCCGCTGCGATCTTCGCCCAGCCCAGCTTCTACGGCGCCGTCGAGGACGCCCGCGCGCTCAGCGCCGCCGCGAAGGGCAGCCTCGGCGGAGCTGGTGGCGGAGCCGGCGAGGATGAGGGGGGCGACGGTGTGTCTCCTCTGGGGCCAACCGCGGTCGCGCGCGAGGGAGAGGGGGGAGATGGTGGTGCGTTTGGCGCGGAACCGACCCCGCCAGCGCGCGATCACAACGCGGAAGAAGGCCCCGTCGTCGTCGCCCAGGTCGACCCGATCGTGCTCGGCGTCCTCGCTTCGCCCGGCGAATGCGGCGTCGACGTGGCCGTCGGGGAGGGCCAGCCGCTCGGCAACCGACTCGACTACGGCGGACCGTCGTTCGGGTTCTTCGCCGCACGCGAGCAGTACCTGCGGCGCATGCCCGGGCGCATCGCCGGCGAAACGCGCGACCTCGACGGGCGTCGCGGCTTCGTGCTCACGCTGCAAACCCGCGAGCAGCACATCCGCCGCGAGAAAGCCACCTCCAACATCTGCACCGCCCAGGCGCTCAACGCCCTCGCCGGCGTCGTCTACCTCGGCTGGCTCGGGCGCCGCGGCCTGGTCGAGCTGGGCGAGCTGCTGCTGGCCCGCACCCACTACGCACGGCAAACCCTCACCGCTCTCCCCGGCGTCAGCGCGTTGCACGACCAGCCCGTCGTGCGCGAGTTCGCGCTCACACTCGGGCGCGGCGACGGGCGTGCGGGGGAGGGCGGGGGCGAGGTCGATCTCGCCGGCGTCCGCCGGCGCTGCATCGAACATGGCGTCAACCCCGGTGTCGACCTGCACGCGCTCACCGGCCGCGAGCACGATCGCGGCGGCCTCCTTATCGCGCTCACCGAGCGCCGCACCCGCGCCGACATCGACCGGCTGGCGGCCGTCTTGGGCGACGCGCTTGCCGCCGAGTGCGAGCGCGCCGGCCGCGGTGAGGCGGTGGTGGCGTGAGCAGCGGCATCGCACGCGGCGGCGTTGGCGCACCGGGCAACGAGGTGCCGTCGCCCGGGGGCGTCGATCGGCCTGACGCGCGTGAGGTAGCCGATGGCGCCGGAGCGGGCGGCGCTGGGGTCGCTGCCCCGGACGTGCCGATCAGGCCGCCGGGCGCGCACGCCGTGCCGGAGGAGCCGGTCCTCACGATCTTCGAGCGCGGCGCGCCCGGGCGTCGCGCCTTCCAGTGCCCTGCGTTGGACGTGCCCGAGGTCGATCTCGACGAGCTGCTTTCCGCCGATCTGCGCCGCGCCACCCCACCGCGGCTGCCCGAGGTCTCAGAGCCCGAGCTGGTCCGCCACTACGTCCGTCTCTCCAAGCGCAACTTCGACCTCGACTCCGGCTTCTACCCCCTAGGTTCTTGCACGATGAAGCACAACCCGCGGCTGCACGAGCGTGTCGCTGCTCTGCCCGGACACGCGCGGCTGCACCCGCTGCAGGACCCCGAGCAGGCACAGGGGGCGCTCGAGCTGATGTGGCGCCTGGAGCGCGCACTCGCCGAGATCGCCGGCCTTCCCCACGTCTGCCTACAGCCCTCCGCCGGCTCGCACGGCGAGCTTGCCGGCGTGCTGCTCGCGCGCGCCTACCACGAGGACCGCGGGCAGACCCGCACCAAGGTCCTCACCCCCGACACGGCCCACGGCACCAACCCCGCGACGGTCACGATGGCCGGCCTTAATGTCGTCAAGCTCGCCACCAACCCCGCCGGCGGGATCGACCTGGACGACCTGCGAGCGAAGGTCGACGAGGACATCGCGTGCCTGATGCTCACCAACCCCAACACGCTCGGGATCTTCGACCCCAACATCGCCGAGATCGCGAGCATCGTGCACGGCGTCGGCGCGATCCTCTACTACGACGGCGCCAACCTCAACGCGATCATGGGCCACTCGCGGCCCGGCGACATGGGCTTCAACATCGTCCACTTCAACCTGCACAAGTCCTTCACCCAGCCCCACGGCGGCGGCGGGCCCGGCTCCGGGCCGATTGCGGTCTCCGAGCGGATCGCGCCGTATCTGCCGGTACCCGTGATCGTGCGGACGGATCCCCACGGTGGGGGCGGTTTGGTGTCTGGCGGTGAGTCGGCCCACGTCGAGGGTGGTTTGACGTGTGAGGATGAGTCGGCCCACGTCGAGTTCACGCTCGACCACAACCGGCCGCTGTCGATCGGCCGCCTACGCTCCTTCCAGGGCAACTACGGCTGCTTCGTCCGCGCCTACGCCTACATCTGCTCCCTTGGCGCCGCCGGACTCAAGGACGCCTCCGAGAACGCCGTGCTCAACGCGAATTACCTGCTAACCCGACTGCGACAGCTCGACGTCGGCGGCGGGCGCACCGCCGGCGACCTGCTGCCCCTAGCGTACGGCTCGCTCTGCATGCACGAGTTCGTCCTCTCCGGCGCGCCCATGAAGCGCGACCTGCAAATCAAGACCCTCGACCTCGCCAAGCGCCTGCTCGACTTCGGCTATCACCCGCCCACCGTCTACTTCCCACTCCTGGTCGACGAGGCCCTCATGGTCGAGCCGACCGAGACCGAGACACGCGAGACCCTGGACGCCTTCGCCGCTGCGATCGCCGCGATCCTGCGCGAGGCCGCGCTCGACGGGCCGCAAATAGCGTCCGACGCGCCCTACACCACTCCGGTCCGGCGCCTCGACGAGGTTGGGGCCGCGAAGCGGCCCGTCATCCGCCAGGCACTCGACTGAGCGCTCCCAGAGGCATCCGCCGGCAACTGCGCTGCGGCGGGGCATGGATGCCCCGCTCCGACCGACCCCGAACGCGGGCCTTCACACGCGGACGATCCCTAAAAAACAACTAGGGTCCCCTCTCCATGCGCATCTTCTCCGGCATCCAGCCAACCGGCACCAAGCACCTAGGCAACTACATCGGCGCGATCGCCCAGTACGTCGCCGGGCAGGACCGCGGCGAAGCGCTCTACTGCATCGTCGACCTTCACGCGATCACCGTCTCCTACGACCCCCTCACGCTGCGTACCAGCGTCTACGACCTCACCGCGCTACTGCTCGCCGCCGGCCTAGACCCCTCACGCTGCCTCCTCTTTCGCCAAAGCGACGTTCCCGAGCACACCGAACTCTGCTGGCTGCTCTGCGCGATCTCCGAGCTTGGACGCCTCCAGCGCATGCACCAATTCCGCGACAAGTCCCTCACCCAGCGCGAGCTGTCGTCAGCGGGACTGCTCGTCTACCCCGTCCTGCAGGCTGCCGACGTCTTGGCCTACCGCGCCCACGAGGTCCCCGTCGGCGAGGACCAGCGCGAGCACCTAGAGCTGATGCGCGACCTCGCCCGCCGCTTCAACACTCGTTTCGGCGACGGCGAGGAGGTCCTAGTCGTGCCCGAGCACCGCATCCCCTCAGTAGGCGCGCGCATCATGGACCTCCAGGACCCGACCCGCAAGATGTCCACCACCGGCGGTTCGCCCGAGGGCACCGTCTTCGTGCTCGACCCCCCCGAGGTCGTCGAGAAGAAGATCCGCCGCGCCGTCACCGACTCCGGCAGCGACATCCGCCGCTCGCCCGACAAGCCCGGCGTCTCGAACCTGATCGAAATCCTTGCCGCCGCCCGCCGCACCGGGCCTGAGGAGATCGAGCGCGACCTGGCCAACGCTCGCGGTTACGGCGACCTCAAGGCCGCCACCGCCGCCGCCGTCGTCGAGCTGCTTGCACCCGTGCGCGCTCGCTACACCGAGCTACGCGCCGACGAGCCCGCGCTCGAGGGCGTCCTGGAGCAAGGCGCGGCGCGCGCGCGCGCGCTAGCTGCCGACACCCTCGTCGATGTGCGCGCCTGCATGGGTTTCGGCGCGCCCCGCCCAGCCTGACCCGTCGGCGGGGTGGCGGACGTGTTGACTGGATCGGTGGTTTGGGGGCGTCGGGGGGGTGTTGTGTTGTTGTTTGTGGGGGGCTGGTGGTTGTATTTTTTGGAATGCGATTCGGGTGCGCGTGCGTACGCGGGCGCGAATGGCTGCTTGGCGGAGTGCTCGTCGGTGTGCGTGCTCGCTTGAGTGGGGCGTGTCTCGTTGGGGTTGGTGTGTCGGTTGTGGGCTGGATGGTGAGCGTGTCGGGCTGGGGGGTTGGGGGCTCTGGGGGCGGCGGTGTTGGGGGTTGAGGGGCGGTGGGGTGTTTGTTTTTTGAAACGTGATTCGTGTGTGCGCACGTGCGCGTGCGTGAATAGCGCCCGAAAGGAACAACTTGCCACGGGTGGCGTTCGGGGTGGGGTGTGCGTCCCGTCGGGGTCGATCGCTACCGTGCAGGCATGCACGTTGCGAGTAGGCGTCCGATTGAGCGCGACCGCGTGTTGTCTCTGCTCGTCGAGGGAGCCGACCGGGTGGAGGTGCAAGCGTGAGCGTCGCGTCCCTGGAGCTTGACCTCGACCTCTTCAGCGGTCCTTTCGACCTGCTGCTGACGCTCATCCTCCGCGAGGAGATCGACCTGCTCGAACTCGAGCTGGCCGACGTCGTGCTCGCCTACCTCGACCACCTCGAAGCCCGCAACGAGCTGGACCTCGAGACCGCCACCGAATTCATTGTCCTGCTCGCAGCTCTGCTCGAGCTGAAGTCCCGGCTGATGATCGCCACCGGCGACGACGACGTCGAACTGCTCGACATCGAACCGACCGAGGCCGCCGAGGAGTTACTTGCCCGGATGCTCGACGCCAGCCGCTACCGCGCCGCCGCCAGCCACCTCAAAGAGCGCTTCGCAGGCGAGCACGGCGTGCGCTTCCGTTCGGCCCCCCCGCCCGCCCACCTCATGCGCGCGCGGCCCGTGTTCGCCGACGACGCCCAGGATCCCGCGGTGCTCGGTGCGGCGATCGGTCGCCTGCTGCGGGTACCGCCCTCGATCAGCCTGCGTCACTTGACGATTCCCCGCGTCACCCTCGCCGAGCGTCTACAGCACCTGCGGGGGCTCCTGCGCCGCGGGCGTTTCAGCTTCGACGACGCCGTCGTCCACGCCGATCGCGTCACCGTCGCCATCACCCTCTTCGCACTGCTCGAGCTGTACAAACGCGGCGAGGCCGTCTGGGAGCAAAACGAGAGCTTTGGCCCGATCGAGGTGCACGCGCTGTCCCACGCCGCCCACGACGGTCCGTCCGCGGGCGCCGACGCTGCGCTGTCAGCGATAGCCGACGCGGCCTAGATGTTCTGGAGGTGGCGCAGGCGGCCACAGGGCCGGCTGGCCGAAACGGGGAGTGCGCCGAAGGCGCGTGTCACCCGGCTTCGGTCGGGCCCGCTTCTTCGGATCTAGGCGGCGCAGGCGGCCGTAGGCCGGTGGCCTGGGCAGGCGAGGTGGCAGGCTCGTCTAGTGGTACGTTCCCACCGGTGCCTTCTGTGAGCGACACGGCCCGCGACCCTGCGCCCGCAGAGGGCCTGCCGCCGGCACCCGAAGCCGATCCGTCCGCAGAGGTTGCCGGCGAAGCGCCAGCGTCAGAGCAAACAGGGTCCGACGATGCCGATCGGGAGCGTCTGGCGGCAGAGCTGTCAGCGCTCTCCACGACGATCGAGTCGATTCCCGCGCTCGCCCGCACCGTCGAGGCGCTGCTGTTCCTGAGCGCCGACCCGCTCGCCTTCTCCGAGCTGGCCGACGCCACCCGCGCCGAGGAGCCCGCGCTGCGCGCCGCCCTGGAGTTGCTGGCCGAGCAGTACGCCCCTGGTCGTCGCGGCATCCAGCTGCGCGAGCTTGCCGGCGGCTTCACGCTCGCCACCGACCCCGCCACCGAGGATGCCGCCCGCCGCCTCTTCAACCGTCCTCGCGCCGCCACGCTCAGCCCCGCCCAGGCCGAGACGCTTGCGATCGTCGCCTACCTGCAGCCCGTCTCCCGGCCCGAGATCACCCGCATCCGCGGTGTCAGCGCCGACTCCGCCGCCGCCACCCTGCTCGAGCGCGGCCTGATCGAGGAGGCAGGGCGCTCCCAGTTCGGCGCCACCCTCTACCGCACCACCACCGTGTTCCTGAAGCTCTTCGGGCTAACCTCGCTGGAGGAGCTGCCCGACGTCGCCCAATGGGACCCCACGCCCGAGGAGCAGTCCGAGCTGCGCGAACGCCTCCTGCGTGCCGGCGAGGCCCGCGCCGAGCGTGGACCCGGGACCGGGGCGGAGGCCGGGACCGGAACCGCGTAGGGCGGGGCGGAGGCCGGGACCGCGTAGGGGTTTTACGCCGCGCTCGCCGCGAGCTGACCGCACGCCGCGTCGATATCGCGGCCGCGCGTCAGCCGCACCGTCGCCTCCACGCCGTGGTGCTCCAGCACAGCTCGGAAGGCCGCGATCGCCCCGCGGCTCGAGCCGCGGTAAGGCGAATCGGTCGGGTTGAAAGGGATCAGGTTCACCTTGAACATGCGCGGTTCACGCGCGGCGGTGGCACGACCCCGCGCGGCGCCGGCGCCGTTTCGAAGGGGGGTGCTTCGAAGGGAGGTGCTCACATGGCGCGAGGGCGCCAGCAACTCGGCGAGCGCGACGGCCTGCTCGTATCGGTCGTTGACGCCGGCGAGCATCACGTACTCCACGAAAATGCGCCGGCGCTTGCGCTCGTAGAACGCCCTGCACGCATCGAGCACGTCCTTCAACGGGTAGCGCTCGTTGACCGGCATCAGCTCCGAGCGCAGCGCTTCGTCAGCGGCGTGCAGCGACAGCGCCAGGCGCAGCGGCAACTCGCACTCCGCTAGCCGTTCGATGCCCGGGATCCAGCCAACCGTCGAGACCGCCGTCCTGCGGTGCGCGATCCCCAGATCCGGCAGCCGCTCGCACGCGCCCAGCACCGCATCGAGATTCAGCAGCGGCTCGCCCATACCCATGAACACGCAATGCGACAACGGCGCCCCCGTGCTGTGCTCGGGCGGCCCCTCGCGCGACCCCGCCCTGCGTGGTGCCGCGTCCTCCAGGCGCCGGAAGTGCAGCGCCTGGTCGACGATCTCCGACGTCGTCAGGTTGCGCCCGAAGCGCATCCCGCCCGTCGCGCAGAACCGGCACGTCAGCGGGCACCCCGACTGTGAGGACAGGCAGATCGAACGCCTCCCAACGCCCCCCTGCGGCCGGTCTCGATAACGCATCAGCACCGCCTCCAGCGGTCGTCCGTCCGCCGTCGCGAACAACGCCTTGACCGTGCCATCGCGTGCGCGCTCCTCGCGGCGCAGCTCCAGGCACGAGAACGGCACCTGCGCCGCCAACGCCTCCCGCAGCGTCCGGGGCAGGTTCGTCATCGCCTCATAGCCCGCGACCCCCCGCGCCGTCCACTCCCACACCTGCCGCGCCCTGAAGGGCGGCTCGCCGTGCGCGGCGAGGGTTTGTTCCAGTAGCTCCGTGTTCATTAGGCTTCGATTCCCCGGGTGCGCTGCGCCTTATCGTTGCACCCCATGCGTCTCGCCAAGTATCTCGCCCACGCCGGTCTCGCCTCGCGCCGCGCCAGCGAGGCGATCGTCGCCGCCGGCCGCGTCCGCGTCGACGGCGAGCCCGTGCTCGATCCCGCCCGCGACGTCGGCGAGGACAACCGCGTGGAGGTCGACGGACGGCCTGTCGGTGGGCCGCAGCCAGGCGTCGTCTATCTCGTGCACAAGCCCCTCGGGGTCATCAGCACCGCCGAGGACCCCCACGGGCGTCCGACCGTCGTCGCGCTTGTGCCCGACACGCGCCGCCTCTATCCCGTCGGGCGCCTCGACGCCGACAGCAGCGGGCTGATCCTGCTCACCAACGACGGCGCGCTTGCCAACCGTCTCACCCACCCCCGCTACGAAGTCCCCAAGACCTACCGCGTGTGCGTCACCGGGGCGCCCGTCGGGGACAACGCACTGAGGTCACTGCGCCGCGGTGTCCTGCTCGATGACGGCCCCACTGCGCCTGCGCGCGTACAGCGCGTGGCACCGCACCCGCGGTCGGGTGGCGGCCGCGGAGGGGCGGGTGGGGGCCGCGGTGGCGCGAGTGGGGGCCGGGGCGGGGCAGATGGGGGCCGCGGAGGGGCGGGAGGCGGTCGTGTTGGCGCGGGTGGGGGCCGCGGTGGCGCGGGTGGGGGCCGGGGCGGGGCAGATGGGGGCCGCGGAGGGGCGGGAGGCGGTCGTGTTGGCGCGGGTGGGGGCCGCGGTGGCGCGGGTGGGGGCCGAGGTGGGGTGGGAGGCGGTCGTGCAGGCGCAGGAGGCGATATGTATTCGATTGCGTCGCCACTGCGCGCACGCGATGGGGCTTCCACCGAGGAATTCGAGCTGACGATCTACGAAGGCCGCAACCGCCAGGTGCGGCGCATGTGCGAAGCCGTCGGGCATCCCGTGGTCGCCTTGCGGCGCGTCGCCTTCGGCCCTCTGCGCCTCGGCGACCTCGCTCCCGGCGAGTACCGGCGTCTGGGTGAGCGCGAGTTGGACGAGTTTCGTGGCGCGCTCTGACAGAATCGCCTCAACGATGCGCTTATACGCCTTACGCGGCGCCGTCAGCGTCGCGCACAACGACGCTCAGGAGATCCTGGACGCCACCACCGAGCTGATGCAGGCCATCATGGAGCGCAACTCCCTGGAGCCCGCCAACGTCGTCAGCTGCATCTTCACCGCCACCGTCGACCTCGACGCCGAGTTCCCCGCCGTCGCCGCCCGCGCGCTCGGCTTCGAGCGCGTGCCTCTGCTCTGCGCACGCGAGATCCCCGTGCCCGACGCCCTGCCCCGCGTCATCCGCGTCCTGATCCACTACTACGCCTCCGCCGACCACGAGGTCCAGCACGTCTACCTCGGCGAGGCCGCCGCGCTGCGCGCCGACTTGCAGGCTGCGCAGTAGCTGCGCGCCGGCGCACGTACCGTTGCGGCGGCGCCGTGACGAGTCCGGCGGGCCGTGCCGTCTCGACGGCGCAGTAGCGTATGGGAACTACGCGGATCGCGAGCTTGGGGGCGAGCGATTTGCGGCCGATCGACGCTCGACGGCGCACCCGCCGGGCGGCAGACCGACGATTTGCGGCGCACCGCGGCGCGGGGGATGGAGGCACGACCCAATGCGTGCAGGACGAGGACAGCGAGGTGGGGAAGGAGGAAGCGGAGGGGGACGACGACGGGGTAGACGAGGGGGAGAAGGGCAAACGCTTGGCAAGCCATCGGTCCTGACGCGTTGCCTGCCCGCGCTGCTCTGTTCCGTGGCTGTTGGTCTAGCCGGCATGTCTACCGCAGCAGACGCCAGTGCCCACCGCGTGCCGGCTCCTGCCACGACGTTGCCCGCGCCGCCGGCGCGTGGCGTGCCGCTGCGCGGCGCTGCGGTGAAGGCAGGCGATCCTCGTGTTTTGCCGCACGTTACATCGTCGCGCTCTGCCCTCGTGGACGCGGGCGTTCCCGGTGCATCTCTGGTGGGCACCAGCGTTCCCGATGCATCCCTGCACGCCCTGCCGTTGCGGCCCGCCAGCGCCCCGCAGGGCTCCGCCAGCCCCTTCAAGCTTGCCCACAGCACTGCGCGCGGTCTCGTGCGCCGCAGCGTTGTCCACATCGCCGGCCACGCACCACGCGTCGGCCCCTTCGCCGCGCTCTGCACCAGCTCGTGCGCCGGGCCCGTCCTCTACTACGGCGGTCCCGTGATGCACGACGTCAAGATCTACCTGATCCAGTGGGAACCCACCGAACCCACCAACAACGGCCAAAACGGCACCTCGTTCACACCGCTGCCCCCCAGCTATCTCGGCGAAGTCGAACGTTTCATCACGGACGTCGCCGCCGTCAGCGAAAGGAGCGGCGACGAAAAGCTCACCAATGTCTTCTCGATCGACACCCTCTACGGCGAAAAATCCCACGCCGGCGAATACCACATCGAATTCGGCGGCGCCTTCAAGGACATCGACCCTTATCCAAAACGCGAATCGTCGACCTGTCCGACCCCGACGAAAGCCGAACCGGACCTGCCCGGCGAAACAGAACCCTGCATCTCCGATAGTGAAGAACACCCCCAGCTCAGCGAAGAGGTCCTGAAATTCATTGGCGCACACTCCTCGCTTCACACCGAACTCGAAGGCATCTTCGTCATGTTGACGCCGAGCGGCGTCAACAGCTGCTCCGGCTTCGAAGGCAGCGTCGCCGCGTGCAACACCAACTTCTACTGCGCCTATCACAGCGCCGTCGAATACGAAAGCGGGCTCCACATAGCGATCTACGCCAACATGCCCTACGACGACGTGCCCGGCTGCGAAGTGCCCGACCAGCCACAGAAAAGCGTCGTCGACCCGGACCTCGACAATCTCACCCACGAGACCAACGAGTCGATCACCGACCCATTCGGCAACGCCTGGCTCGACATCGGCGGCAACGAGGTCGCTGACAAGTGCACCTACCCCTTCTTCGATCCGCTCATCGACTTCAACGCCGAAGCCGACGCCTACGGCCCCCTGTTAGGTGGCACGCTCGCCGAGTTCCGGGAAGAAAATGAAGAACTCGTCCTGGTGAAACCAGGGACCGGCTACAACCAAACGATCGACGGCGAACCCTATTTCACCCAGCGCATGTGGAGCAACTCCGCTGGCGGCTGCATCTCCCACGCACCCGTTCCGAGTGCGTCGTTTGCCGTCTATCCCACCGCCAGCGCCGGCGGCGGTGCGGCGGCTGTCGGCAGCCCCGTCTCCTTCAACGGCGCTGGCTCTACACCGACGGCAGGGGCAATCACCGGCTACATCTGGAACTTCGGCGACGGTCAAAGCGCAGCTGGCGCACAGGTCAGCCACACCTACGAACACCCCGGCGCATACACCGTGACACTGACCGTCACCAACGACAGCGGCGCCACCGCCTCGACCTCGCAGAACGTCGAAGTCGCCGAAGCGTCTCCACCCGGTGGGCAAACGACGGTGACCGTCACGACGCCCGTCACCGCGCCCGCCCCACCGTCCGTCACGAACACGACGCGAACCACCCCAAAGACCTACACCGCTGCGCGGATCGCCGCCGCGCTGGGCCTGCCCGCCAACGGCGCGCGGCTCTCCGGGATCGGCAGCATCTCGTTCGGTCACGCGCAATGCCCGCCCGCGTGCGGCGTCACGCTGCGGCTCGCCACTCCCGTCACGAGCGCCAGCCACGCCCGCAAGAGCGTCAAACAGCAAACGATCGGCTCGCTACACCTCGCGCTCGCAGCGAACGGCAAGCACACGCTCGTGCTCAGCCTCAACGCCACCGGGCGCTCCCTGCTCAACGGCTCCCACCAGCTGAAGGTCACGCTCACCGCGACCGTCGAAGGCCAGCAAGGCGCGAGCTGGCGGATCGTGCGCACCCTCACCCTTACCGGCTCCGGCCGCGTAGCCCGCCACTACGCGACTCGGCGCGGGTGAGGCGAGCGTGGCCATGCCGCTGTGGGTGCGCGGGTGACGGCGCCTGGCGTGGCCATGCCGCTTCGCAGTGCGGCCAGCGCCGTCCGCGCCGCATCGTGTGCGGCCTGTCCGCCACAATAGGCGCCGATGGCGATCGAGTTCTCAGCGCGCATCGCGCGTCTGCCCTCCTATCCTGCGGCCGGCGGCTACGCCGACGCGGCGCCGCCCGTGCGCCTGGCCAGCAACGAGTCCCCATGGCCACCCCTGCCGGCAGTCCGCGAAGCGATCGATCGTGCGCTCGGCACGCTCAACCGCTACCCCGACCCCACCAACGGTGCGCTGCGCGCCCGCCTCTCCGACCGCTATGGCGTGCCGCGCGAGCGCATCGCGATCGGCAACGGCTCCTGCGACATCCTGCTCGCCGCCGGCGACGCGCTGCTCGAGCCCGGCGCCGAGATCGTCTACGCCTGGCCCTCCTTCTCCGTGTACCCGCACCTCGCCGCCGCCTCCGGCGCGCGCGAGATCCGCGTTGCGCTCGACGCCGACGACCGCCACGACCTCGCCGCGATGCTGCGCGAGATCACCGTCGCCACCCGCCTCGTCATCGTCTGCAACCCCAACAACCCCACCTCCACCGCTCTCCCGCTCGCCGACATCGCCCAATTCCTGGACGAAGTACCCCCGCATATCTGCGTAATCGTTGACGAGGCCTACTGCGAGTTCAACCTGCTCGACGACCCCTCCGCCTCGGTTGACCTGCTCGCCACCTACCCCAACCTCGTCCTCCTGCGCACCTTCTCGAAGGTCCACGGCCTCTGCGGCCTGCGCGTCGGCTTCGCGCTCTGCGGCTCCGACGCCCTGCCCCGCGCCCTCGACCAGGTGCGCCAACCGTTCTACTGCAACGCCCTCGCCCAAGCTGCCGCCACCGAGGCCCTGGCTCATGAGGACGTCGTCACCAACCGCGTCACGCGCACGATCGCCGAGCGCATCTCGATGGACGAGCGCCTCTCCGCGCTCGGCCTATCCACCGCCGAGTCGCAAACCAACTTCTGCTGGTTCTCGCTGGGGCCCGACCGCGACGAACAAGCCGTCATGGCAGGTCTTCTGGAGCACGGCGTACTCGTACGCGGCGGCGCCGCCCTTGGGCGAGCCGGGGCGCTGCGCGTCACCTACGGCACGCCGGAGGAGAACACCCGCTTCCTCGACACGCTTGCCGCCGTGCTCTGAGCGTGGCGCACCCGCCTGCGCTTGTCTGCGTCGTCACCGCTCGTAGGAAACGGCGCTGCGGAGAGTGTGAGTGAGGTGTCGGTGGGTGAGGCGATGGTGGGACCGTGGGGTGAGGGTCACGGAATGAGAACCGTGGCCTGCGCACGAGCTGACATGAGGCTGGTGGGATGCGCGGTGAGGCTGGTGGGATGCACGATGGGCTGGTGGGATGCGCGGTGAGGCTGGTGGGATGCACGATGGGCTGGTGGGATGCGCGGTGAGGCTGGTGGGATGCACGATGGGCTGGTGGGATGCGCGGTGAGGCTGGTGGGATGCACGATGGGCTGGTGGGATGCGCGATGAGGCCGGTGGGACGCACGTCGCAAGCTTGTGATCGCCACTTGTTCCGCGCGTCGTCACCTGCTACAACCCACACAGACGACGACATGCTCGCGCCTTTGTCCACATCCGCCCGCCCATCGTCGTCCTATTGCGCCTATTTCGCCTGGCGATTTATCTAGGCGCTTCGGCCACCCGCCCGTCTGCGAGCGAGCGCGTGCCGGCCGCATCGGGTCCGTCCAGGACCAAGCGCCTCACCTCCCCCGGCGCGCCCAGCGCGCCACCTCGCAAAAACACCCCGGGACGCAGCAACACCTACCATTTTCAGGCGATGCACCGCGAAAGGATGATCCGATGATGATCGTGATGAAGGAGACCGCCACCGACGGCGACATCGAGGCCGTCGTGGAGAAGATCGAGCAGGCCGGCGCGATCGCGCACCCCATCAAGGGCGCGCGCCTCACCGTGATCGGCGCGATCGGCGACGTCGAGCAGGACGTCAACATCGAAAGCCTCGGCCTCGAGGGGCAGCCCGGCGTGGACCGCGTCATGCCGATCCTCAAGCCCTACAAGCTCGCCTCCGCGCAAATCCGCCACGGCGAGCGCACCGTCCTGGACATCGACGGCCGCAAGGTCGGTGACGAGCACTTCGCGCTGATCGCCGGGCCCTGCACCGTCGAATCGCGCGAGCAAACCCTCCACACCGCGCGCGTCGTACGCGACGCCGGCGCTACCCTCCTGCGCGGCGGCGCCTACAAGCCGCGCACCTCCCCGTACGCCTTCCAGGGCCTGGGCGGCGAGGGCCTGCGCCTGCTCGCCGAGGCGAAGGCCGAGACCGGTCTGCCCATAGTCACCGAGTTGATGGACCTCCGCGACCTGGACGCCGTCCTGGAGGTCGCCGACGTCATCCAAATCGGCGCCCGCAACATGCAGAACTACCCGCTTCTCACCGAGATCGGCCGCTCCGGCTGCCCCGCGCTGCTCAAGCGCGGCCTCTCCGCCACGCTCGACGAGCTATTGATGGCCGCCGAGTACATCCTCAAGGAGGGCAACCCCAGCGTCATGCTCTGCGAGCGCGGCATCCGCACCTTCGAAACCGATCACCGTCGCACCACCCTCGACGTCATGGCGATTCCGATCCTCAAGGAACTCTCCCACCTCCCCGTCATCGTCGACCCCTCCCACGCCGCCGGCCGGCGCAACCTCGTCCTGCCGCTCTCGCTCGCCGCCGCCGCCGCCGGTGCGGACGGCATCATCGTCGAGGTGCACCCCCACCCCGACACCGCCATCTGCGACGGCCCCCAAGCGCTCTTAGCCGACGGCTTCGCCGAGTACGCGACCGCCGTCCAGCGCACCGCCGTCCTCGCCGGCAAGGCGCCGCTCGCGGTTTGATGCTCGGCGAGCGCCGCACGGGTGACGCGCGGTTGGCGGGCCCACTGCCCGCAGGCCCCTGCCGCTGCCATAGGGTCCCTCGGGGCGGGCCATCCAGGCTCGTGGGCTCTTGAAAGTCGCGCTGCTCGGCATCGGCCTGATCGGCGGCTCGATCGGCCTTACCGCCCGTGCGCAAGCCGGCGCGCAAGTCTGTGGCTATGACTGCGACGCCACCGTATCTGCGCGTGCGCGCGAACTTGGCGCAATCGACACCGACGCCGGCGACATCGCGACCGCGGTCGTGGACGCCGACATAGTCTTTGCCGCGGCTCCCCTGGCCGCGCTCCCCGCCGTCGTCGACGCCGCCCTCGTCCACGCTCCCTCCACGTGCGTTCTCAGCGACGTCGGCTCCACCAAGCTCTCGGTCGGTACGGCTGCGCAAGACGAGCGCTTCGTCGGCGGCCACCCACTCGCCGGCGCCGAGACCGCCGGCGTCGAGCACGCCCGCGCCGACCTCTTCAAGGGCGCCACCTGGTACCTCACGCCCACGCCCGCCACCTCCGGCGTCCTCTACGAGCGCCTGCACCGCTTCATCGTGAGCCTCGGCGCGCAGCCGCTCGCGATCGACGCCCTCCTGCACGACCGGCTGATGGCCTGTTTCTCCCACCTCCCGCACGTCCTCGCCAACCTGCTCGTCGGTCAAGGCCGCGCCCGTGCCGACGCCCTCGGCGCTGACCAGCAACTGCCCGTCGCCGGCCCCAGCTTCCGCGACGCCACCCGCGTCGCCGGCGCCAACACCGCCATCTGGCGCGACATCTACATCTCCAACCGCTCCGCGCTGATCGAGGAGCTGGACGGCGCGATCGACAGACTCGCGGAGTTCCGCGGGCTGCTCGCCGACGCCGATGCGCCAGCGATCGCCGCCTGGAACGACCGCGCCCATGACGACCGCCAGACGCTGCTCGGCGCCGGCCTGGCCGGGGACGCCGGCGGTGAGCCCGTCCACGAGCTGCGCGTCTCCGTCCCCAACCGGCCCGGCGTCATCGCCGACATCGCCCTCGCCCTCGGGCACTCCGGGGTCAACATCGTCGACCTCGCCCTTGCGCCCTCCCCCGACAACAGCCGCGGCGAGATTGCCCTTTGGGTGCGCGGCGCCGCGGCCGTCACCCGTGCACGCGACCTGATCGACGGCCTCAGCTTCCCGGTGGTCGGGCCATGAACATGCGCTTCGAGCCCGCCCGTGCGCTCTCCGGCGAGCTGATCGTGCCCGCGGACAAGTCGATCTCCCACCGCGCAGCCCTGCTCGGCGCGATGGCCTCCGAACCCGTTCGCATCGAGAACTACCTGCACGCCGCCGACACCACCTCGACGCTGCACGCCGTACGAGCCCTCGGCGCGCTCGTCGAGCAGCGGTCCGCACCGGCGGGCGGCGGTCCAGGGTCCGGCGAGATCGTCGTGCGCGGCACCGGCCTGCGCGAGGCGCTCCAACCCGACGGCCCAATCGACGTCGGCAACGCCGGCACCCCGCTGCGCCTACTGCCCGGCTGGCTCGCCGCCCAGCAGGGCCGCACCTTCACGCTCGACGGCGATGCCTCGATCCGCCGCCGGCCCGTAGACCGCATCGCCGAGCCGCTGCGCCTGATGGGCGTCGAGGTGCACGCCACAAACGACCGCTTCCCGCCGTTCACCGTCCACGGCGGGTGCCTACGCTCGATCTCCTACGAGCTGCCCGTCGCCAGCGCCCAAGTCAAGTCCTGCGTCCTGCTGGCTGCGCTCACCGCCGACGGCGCCAGCACCGTCTCCGAGCCGATCCGCAGCCGCGACCACACAGAGCGCATGCTGCTACGCGCCGGCGCCGCCATCCGCCGCCACGGTCGCCACATCACCGTCACCAACGCCGACGAGCTGGAGCTTGAGCACGTGCGCATCCCTGCCGACCCCAGCTCCGCCGCGTTCATCATCGCCGCCGGTGTGCTCGTTCCCGGCTCGCGCCTCCTGCTGCGCGACATCGGTGTCAACCACACCCGCACCGGCTTCCTGCGCATCCTGCGCCGCATGCGCGGCATCGTGCTCGGCGACCTCGAGCCCGAGTCCGCCGAGCTTTCCCCGGACGAGCCGACCAGCGACATCGACGTCGCCGCGGGAGCGCTCGAGGGCACGTACGTCGGTCCCGACGAGGTGCCGCTCGCGATCGACGAGCTGCCGCTCGTCGCCCTGCTCGGCTGCTTCGCCGAAGGCGAAACGGTAGTCGGCGGCGCCTCCGAGCTGCGTCTGAAGGAGTCCGACCGCATCGCCACCGTCGTCACCGGCCTGCGCGGCCTAGGCGCCGTGATCGAGGCCACCGACGACGGCTTCGCCGTCACCGGCACCGGCGGCCTGCGCGGCGGCGCGCTCGACGCCCATGGCGACCACCGCCTCGCGATGCTCGGCGCCGTCGCCGGGCTCGCCTCGCGCGACGGGGTCGAAGTCCGCGGGATGGAGGCCGCTGACGTCTCCTATCCAGGCTTTGCCGAAGACCTCGCCGCGCTCACCGGCCGATGATCGTCGCGATCGACGGCCCCGCCGGCGCCGGCAAGTCCACCGTCGCGCGTGCACTCGCGCACGAGCTTGGGTTTGCCTATCTCGACACCGGCGCGATGTACCGCTGCGTCGCCTTGCTTGCCCTGCGCACGCCCGAGGCGCAGCCCGCCGCGCTGGCGCACACTGCGCACATCGAGCCAGGAGAGACGGCTGTACTGCTCGACGGCCATGACGTCACCGCGGAGATCCGCACCGCGGAGGTCGCGCAGGCTGCCTCGCGCATTGCCGCCGACTCCGGTGTGCGCGAGGCCCTCGTTGCCAAGCAGCGCTTGCTGCTTGCTCGCGGCGACTGGGTTGCGGAGGGGCGCGACGTCGGCACGGTTGTCGCGCCGGGCGCGGAGTTGAAGGTCTTTCTCACGGCCACCGCGCGTGCGCGCGCGCAGAGGCGCGCGCTGGAGAGCGGCGCCGGCCTGGACGACACCCTCGCCGCCCAGCGGGCGCGCGACGCGCGCGACAGCTCCCGCGCCGACAGTCCCCTGTGCGCGGCCTCCGACGCGGTCGAGCTGGATACCACCGGGCTGGGGGTTGATGATGTTGTTCGTTGGATCGCGAATCGCGCGCGCGCGCGATTCGCGATCCAAAATTGAACTGCACCGGGGTGCGGTGCGCACGACCGATCGCGTGTGTTTGCGCTCGAGCTGCGGTCGCGCGCGAGCGTTGCAGCGGGGGTCGTCGTCATACTGGCTGTGAGATGAAGGTCGCGATCCTCGGATACCCCAACGTCGGCAAGTCCTCGCTCGTCAACCGCCTCAGCGGTACGCGAGCCGCGGTCGTGCACGAGCGGCCCGGGGTCACGCGCGACCGCAACGAGATCGAGTGCGAGTGGAACGGTCGCACGTTCGCGCTGATCGACACCGGTGGTGTGGACTTCCGCGACGAGGACCCGCTTGCCGGCTCGATCCGCGAGCAGGCCAGCGCCGGCCTCGCCGACGCGCAGGTCGCCGTGCTCGTTGTCGACGCCCGCGCCGGCGTGCGGCCGGGTGACGAAGAGCTGGCTGAGCTGCTGCGCAAGGCGCCGCTGCCGACGGTCGTCGCCGCCAACAAGTGCGACACCGTCGCCGACCTGCCGCTCGCCGCCGAGTTTCACCGTTTCGGCCTCGGCGAGCCGATCGCGGTTTCCGCCGCGCAGGGGCTCGGCAGCGGCGACCTGCTGGACCGCATCGTCGCGCTACTGCCCGCGCCCGGCGAGGAGGAACCCGACAGCGACGCGGTGCGCCTCGCCGTGATCGGCCGCCCCAACGTCGGCAAGTCCTCGCTCGTCAACCGCTTCCTCGGCGAGTCGCGCCTGATCGTTTCGCCGCAGGCCGGGACCACGCGCGACGCGATCGACACGCCGCTGGTCGTCGGCGGGCGGGCGCTGATCGTCGTCGACACCGCCGGCATGCGCCGCCAATCGAAGGTGGCCGACTCCGTCGAGTACTACACGGCGCTGCGTTCGGCACGTGCCGCCGAGCGCGCCGACGTCGCGCTCGTCGTCTGCGACGCCGGCGACGGGGTCACCGCGCAGGATCTGCGCGTCGCCGAGCTGGCGATGAAGTCCGGCTGTGCGACGGCGATCGTGCTGAACAAGTGGGACACACTCGTCGGCGGGGCACGCGACGCCGGCTCCGGTATGGAGGCGCCGCCCGAGGAGCGCCTCGAGGACGAACGCGCGCGCGTTGCCAGCAAGCTGCGCCTGCGTCCCCGCCTGCTCACCGCCAGCGCGCGCACCGGACGCCACGTACAGCGGCTGCTCGACGAGGTCTCTGGCGCTCGGCGATCGCGTCGCCGGGCGTATCCCGACTCCCGAGCTGAACCGTTTCCTCGCCGAGGTCCTGCAAGCGCGCCAGCCGCCCGTCGGCACACGCCGCGGGGCGAGCGGGCACCGGCTGAAGCCGATCTACATGACCCAGACCGGCACACGCCCGCCGCGCTTTGCGATCCAGGTCAACTCGCGCGCAAGGGTCACGCGCGAGTACGCGTACTTCCTCGAGAACCGCCTGCGCGCCCGCTACGGCTTGGACGGCGTGCCGCTCGTGATCGACTTCGTCGAACGCGGGCAGCGCGCCGCAAAGTCGCAGACATCGCGGCGGGCTGCGTAAACTTGGCGGCTCGACCGAGGGCGCGACGAGAGCGCAACGACACACACGACCGTGGAGCCGATCCGTCATGACCAGCACCGATAACGAGTTCCTCTTTACCTCCGAGTCGGTGACCGAGGGTCATCCCGACAAGATCGCCGATCAGATCTCCGACGGCGTACTCGACGCCGTCCTGCGCGACGACCCCTACGGGCGCGTCGCCTGCGAGACGCTTGTCAACACCGGCCTGATCGTCGTCTCGGGCGAGATCACCACCAGCACCTACGTCGACATTCCCGAGATCGCCCGCGAGACCGTGCGGCGCATCGGCTACGACAACGCCGCCTACGGCTTCGACTGCGACACGTGCGCGGTGATCAACGCGATCGACAAACAGTCCCCCGACATCGCCCAGGGCGTCGACGCCGCGTATGAGACCCGCCACGACCCCGCCGACGACGACGCGCTGGACCTCGCCGGCGCCGGCGACCAGGGAATGATGTTCGGCTACGCCTCCAACGAGACCGAGGAGCTGATGCCGCTGCCGATCTCGCTGGCGCACAAGCTCTCCAAGCGTCTCGCCGAGGTTCGCAAGGGAGAGGTTCTGCCCTACCTGCGCCCCGACGGCAAGACCCAGGTCACGGTCCGCTACAAGGACGGGCGCCCGGTCGAGGTCGAGAAGATCCTGATCTCCACCCAGCACGCCGACGGCATCGACAGTGAGACCCTGATCAAGCCCGACCTCTACGAGCACGTCCTGCGCCCCGTGCTGCCCGCCGAGCTTTACGACGAGAAGAAGCTCATGCGGAACTTCCTCGTCAACCCCACCGGACGCTTCGTGATCGGCGGCCCGATGGGCGACTGCGGTCTGACAGGGCGCAAGATCATCGTCGACACCTACGGCGGCATGGCCCGCCACGGCGGCGGCGCGTTCTCCGGCAAGGACCCCTCCAAGGTCGACCGCTCCGCCGCCTACGCCGCGCGCTGGGTCGCCAAGAACATCGTCGCCGCCGGGCTCGCCGACCGCGCCGAGCTGCAGGTCGCCTACGCGATCGGCGTCGCGCATCCCGTGTCGGTGACGATCGAGACGTTCGGCACCGAGAAGATCTCCCGTGGGCAGATCGCCGCGCTGGTCGCCGAGCACTTCGACCTGCGCCCCGGCGCGTTTCGCGAGGAGCTGCAGCTGCACCGCCCGATCTACCAGAAGACCGCCGCCTACGGGCACTTCGGGCGCGAAGACCACGACTTCACCTGGGAGCGCACCGATCGCGCCCCCGCGCTGCGCGCCGCCGCGGGGCTCGAGGGCGAGGTCGCGGGGGCGCGCTGAGGACTGGTCCGGGGCGGGGTCTAGATTGCAGGGGTGGCCGGCGCAGTCGCCCAGGTTGAGCCCCTGACTACCGCGCGCGCGCTGCGTGGCCCGTTTGACTACCGTCTGCCGGAGGAGCTGCGGGTAGGCGTCGGCGTTGGCTCGATGCTCGTCGTGCCATTCGGCCGCCGCGAGGTGCTGGGAATCGTCGTCGGACTCTCCGAACGTAGCGACGTTGCCGAGGAGAAGCTGCTCGCCCCGCTGCACGCGCTCGATGAAGGCCCACCCGCCCTGCCGGCCGATCTCGTCGCGCTGGCCGAGTGGATCGCGCGCGAGTACTGCTCGACGTTTGCGCGCGCGCTGCGCCTCGTGCTGCCCCCGGGCAGCAGCACCCGGCTTGGCAAACGTCCGGCCAAAGCCCGGGCGCGGCGCGCCGTCCGCCGGCCGCAGCACACGCCCGTGGGAGCGATGAGCGCCGAGCCGCCGCCGTTGACCGCCGCTCAGCGTGGCGTGCTCGACACGCTGCACGCGCTGCTGCGCGAGCCGCCCCCGGCCGGCGCCGACGCCGTACAAAGACTGCTGCACGGCGTCACGGGGTCGGGCAAGACCGAGATCTACCTGCGCGCCGCGGCGTGCGCCTTGGAACAGGGACGCGGCGCGATCGTGCTCGTGCCCGAGATCGCGCTCACCCCGCAGATCGTCGGCCGCTTCGTCGCACGCTTCGGCGAGACCGTCGCCGTGCTGCACTCGCGCCTGACGCCCGCTCAGCGCCGCGAAGAGTGGCGGCGGCTGCGCCGTGGCGAAGCACGCGTGTGCGTCGGACCGCGCTCGGCCGTGTTCGCGCCGATCGAGCGGCTCGGGCTGATTGTGATCGACGAGGAGCACGACGCCTCCTACAAGCACGAAGGCGACCCCCGCTACGACGCCCGCGAGGTCGCCGCGTGGCGCGCAGGCCAGCAGCGTGCGTTGCTGCTCGTCGGCAGCGCCACGCCGCGTCCCGAGAGCGCGCACAGGCTCGCCCGGCTGCGACTGCCGCAGCGCGTCGACGGAGGCCGGCTGCCGCCCGTGCAGGTGCTCGACATGCGCGAGCACGCCGACGCCCTGCACCCCGAGACCGTGCAGGCGCTCGCGCAGGTGCGACGCACAGGGGGCAAGGCGATCGTGCTGCTCAACCGCCGCGGCTGGTCGAACTTCCTCTCCTGCCGCTCGTGCGGGCATGTTTGGGGCTGTCCGCAATGTGACGTCGCGCTCGTCCTGCACCGCGCCGTCGCCCAGATCGCCTGCCACCATTGCGGTCACTGCGAGCGCGTCCCCGCGCGCTGCCGCTGTGGCTCCACCGCAGTCGCGCGCCACGGCGCCGGGACCGAGCGCCTGGCGCACGAACTCAGCAGGGCGCTCGGTGAGCGCGAGCGCTTCCCGGTGTTCCGCCTCGACGCCGACACGCTCGCGCGTGGCTCGCACGGCTCCGCCGACTCGTCCCGGGGCTCGGGCTCGCCTGGGTCGCGTCGCGAGCGGCGCCGCGGCGACGAGGCGCAGGGCGACGTCGGTGCGCTGCTGCGTCGTTTCCAAGAGGCCCCCGCCGGTGTGCTGATCGGGACGCAGATGGTCGCCAAGGGGCACGACTTCCCCGGCGTCGAACTCGGCGTTGTGCTCGACGCCGACGCCACCCTGCGCTTCCCCGACTTCCGCGCCGATGAGCGCACGTTCGCGCTGATCGCCCAGCTCGCGGGCCGCGTCGGGCGCGGCGGCGAGGGCCGCGTGCTCGTACAGACTGTCGCCCCCGACGCGCGCGCGATCGTCCACGCTGCATGTCACGACAGCGAGGGCTTCCTCGACGGCGAGCTGCAGCGCCGTGCCGCGCTGTGCTACCCGCCGTTCGCCGACCTCATCCGGATCGTCTGCCTCGCCGCCGAGGGCGACCGCGCGCAGGCCGCCGCGAGCGCGATCGGCGCTGCGCTCCGGAGCGAGCCGTCCGCGAACGTGCTCGGGCCCGCCACCCTGTTTCGTCTGCGCGGCCAGGAACGCCGGATGCTGCTCGTCAAGACCGACGCGCGCCAAGCCGCGGCATGCGCGGTCGACGCCGCCGTGCAACGTTGTGCCGGCACACGCACGCACGCCGGTGTGAGCTTCAGCGTGGACGTCAACCCGCAATAGAATCAGTCTTCGTGAGCGCCACCGCAGAGAAGCAGCTCGAAGAGCCCGACGAGAACGACGACGAGCACGAGGAGCACGCCGAGGAGCTTGACGAGGAGACCCGTGCCCGGCGTGACGCCGCGCTTGCGCACGTGCGCAAGCTCGGCGACCCCGTTCTGCGCGCGACGGCGCTGCCCGTCGAACGCTTCGACGAGCAGCTGCGCGCCGAGGCGCAGCGCATGGACGAGCTGATGCAGGCCGCGCTCGGAGTCGGCCTCGCCGCGACCCAAGTCGGCATCCTGCACCGCGTGCTCGTCTACCGCGCCTACCCCGAGGACGAGACCACCGTGCTCGTCAACCCAGTGCTCGAGTGGGTCAGCGACGAGCGCGGGGCCGCCGAAGAGGGGTGCCTGAGCATTCCCGGCGTCCACGTCGAGGTCGAGCGTCCGGCGCGCGTGCGCGTACGCGCACGTGACGTCGCCGGCGCCGAGCTGCAGGTCGAAGCGGACGGTTTGGAGGCGCGTGTGATCCAGCACGAGATCGACCACCTCGACGGCGTCCTGATCCTCGACCGGATCTCGCGCGAGACACGCCGCGAAGCGATGCGCGCCCTACGCGAGACGCGCGAAGGCGACAGCACGCGCGATCCGGCCCCGGTCTAGCGCGCTTGCGCACCGTCTTCCTCGGCACCTCCGAGTTCGCGTCCACCGTGCTCGCCCAGCTCGCGCAAGGGCCACACCGGCCGGCGCTCGTAGTCACACGCCCCGACCGCCCCCGCGGGCGCGGGCGCCGGCTGAGCGCCCCGCCCGTGGCCGACACGGCGCGCGCACACGCGCTCGACCTCGCCCAGCCCGAGCGCGTCAACGATCCCGGTACGCTCGCGACGATCGAGCACGCCGCGCGCCCCGCGTCGACGGATGAGCCGCCCGTGCTCGTCGTATGCGCGTTCGGCGCGCTCATCAAAGAGCCGCTGCTGTCCGCGTACACGCCGCTCAACGTGCACCCCTCGCTGCTGCCGCGCTGGCGCGGCGCCGCGCCGGTCGAGCGCGCGATGATGGCCGGCGACACACAAACAGGGGTCTCGATCATGCGGCTCACCGCCGGCCTCGACAGCGGACCCGTGTGCCGCACGCACACCGAGGCGATCGAGCCGGCCGACACCTACGGCACGCTCGCACCGCGCCTCGCGCAGCTCGGGGGGCAGTTGCTCGTGGACGTGCTCGACGCGTTCGCCCGCGGCGCGCCCCCCTCGTTCGTCAAGCAGGACGACCGGCACGCGACCTACGCCGAGAAGATTGCCCCCGCCGACCGGCTGCTCGATCCGGGCCGGCCCGCGGCGGAGCTGGAGCGCGTCGTGCGCGCGTTGCACCCCCACGTCGGCGCCCGGCTCGCGGTCGGGGAGGGCGAGCCGCTTCGGGTGCTCCGCGCGCGCGTTGCCGACGCTGCCGGGGGGGCGGGTGCTGGCGAGGCAGGCGCCGGGGGGGTCGTGGGCGGGCCGGCAGCCGGAGAGCTGGCTGCGCTCGAGGGGAGACTGCTATTTGGCGCGCGCGACAGTGCGCTCGAGCTGCTCGAGGTGCAGCCGCCTGGCGGACGCCCGATGGACGCCGCCGCGTACTTGCGCGGTTACGGGCTGCCGCGGACGTGAGCGGCCGCGCGCAACCCGGTGCCCGGGCGCAAGCGGGCTCTGGCGCCGGCGCGAGCAGGGGCGCCGCGAGCAGGGGCGCTGCGGACCGGGACGCCCCGGCCCGCACGAGGGGTGCCACTGGCATGAGTGGCGTCGCTCCTGCACGGGCCTGCGCCTACGTCGTGCTGCGCCGCGTGTTCGAGGGCGGCGCCTACGCCGATCTCGCGCTGCGCGCCGAGGCCGACGCTGCCCGCCTCGATGCGCGGGACCGGGCGCTGGCGATGCGGCTCGCCTACGGGGCGGTGCAACGTCGCGGAACCCTCGACCACCTGATCGCCACGCTCGCGACGCGTCCTGCCGCGCGGATCGACGCGCCGCTGCTCGCGGCGCTGCGTCTCGGGCTATACGAGCTGCTCTACCTGCGCGGGGCGCCCGACCACGCTGTCGTAGCCGACGCGGTGCAGCTCGCCAAGCAGGCTGGTGGTGGTGGACATGGGCACGGCCTGGTGAACGCCGTGCTGCGTCGCGCCACGCGCGAGGGCGCCGCGCTGCTTGGCGCGCTCGACGACAAGACCCCGCAGGCCGCTGCGCTCGCGCACTCCCACCCACTGTGGATCGCACAACTGTGGTGGGTGACGGTCGGGGCGGACAGTGCGCGCGCGCTGCTCGCCTACGACAACGAGCCCGCCGAGCGCGCGCTACGTGCGAACACGCTCGTCACCGACGCGCCCACACTCGCGCGCGAGCTGGCCGCTGGTGCGCAGGGTACGCACCCTGCCCCCGTGGCGGGTGGGGAGGGTGCGCCCGCCGCCGCGGGCGGGCAAGATGCGCAGGCGGCGGGCGAGCAGGGTGCCCGCGCGCTGGGTGGGGAGGGCGTGCCGGCCGTGGGTGGGGAGGGCGTGCCGGCCGTGGGTGGGGAGGGTGCGTCGGCCGTGGGTGGGGAGGGTGCGCAGCTGGCGGAGGGGGACACCCGCGCGGGCCGTTTGCGAGCCGCCGGCATACGGCCTGTGCGGGCGCACGTCGATCGGGCGATTCCCGAAGCGGTCGTACTCGAGGACGCTTTCGACGCGCACCGCTCGCCGCTGTGGCGCGCCGGCGCTTTCCTCGCGCAGTCACGCGCCGCGATGCTGCCGGCACGGGTGCTCGCCCCCGAGCCTGGCGAGCGCGTGCTCGATCTGTGCGCCGCGCCCGGCGGCAAGAGCACGCAGCTGGCGGCGCTCATGGGGGGCGAAGGGGAGGTCGTCGCGGTCGAGCGCCACCCGCGCCGCGCCGACGAGCTGCGCGAAACCGCCCAGCGGTTGCGTGCCGGCAACGTGCATGTCGTGGTGGCCGATGCCGCGCGACCGCTGCCGGGAGAGAAGCAAGGAGCGTTTGACCGCGTGCTCGTCGACCCGCCGTGTTCGGGACTTGGCACGCTGCAAGCGCACCCCGACCTGCGTTGGCGCGTCGACGCAGGACACGTTCCCGAGCTGGCGCGCACGCAGGCTGCGATCCTCGCCGCCGGCGCTGCTGCGGTCCGTCCGGGCGGCGTGCTGGTCTACTCTACGTGCACCATCAGCCCCGTCGAGAACGAGTACCAGATCACCGCCTTCCTTGAATCCCACCCCGACTTCGACCTCGACGAGACGGAGTTCCCGGGTGCTGGCGGGAGCAGCGCGGCGATCGGCACGCCGCTGATGGGCGGCGCCGCGTTGCAAACGCTGCCCCATCGCGACCGCACCGCCGGCTTCTTCATTGCGCGCCTGCGCCGGTGCGGCTGAGCACCGATGAGCGACGAGCGGTCATGGGCGACGAGTGGCGGGCAGCGATGAGCGAAGACCGGTCACGAGCAGCGATGGGTGACAAGCGGCGATGAGCGACGAGCGATGAGTGACGAGCGGTCATCGACGCCGCACGTGGATCTCGGCCCTGTCTGTCCGAACTGTTCGGAGCCATGGCTGCGTCCCACCAATCTCCCCGGTCGCTACCGCTGCGTGAACTGCCTGCACCGCTTCGAGCTGGCCTCGGTGTGTCCGAACTGCGGCGAGCACTCAACGATCGTGCGCATGTCCTCGACGGCGATCCTGCGCTGCAACAACTGCGGCGACTCGATGCTGATGGCGATATGAGCGTGGGACGCCGGCGCTGGTCGGCGTTTGCGGTCGCTCATGCGCTGACGGCCGCTGCGCCGTTCGCGCAGGTGGATGCGCCGTTCGTGGATCGAAGGCGATGCGCGGCCGGCTCGCGCACTTCGCCAGCGATGCCCCTGACGACCTTGCCGTACGCACGCGCCTACGGTTTGCTGTGCGGCGGTGGCGATGCCTGAAACAGTCGAGCGGACCGGCGAGCTGCTGCGCGGCGTGCACGTCGCGCCCTCGATCCTGTCCGCCGATTTCGGCCGCCTGCGTGAGCAGGTGCGCGAAGTGCTCGCCGCCGGCGCGCGCGTCATCCACGTCGACGTGATGGACGGCCACTTCGTGCCGCCGATCACGCTTGGGCCCGTCGTCGTCGGTGCGCTGCGCGAGGAGGTCGAGCAGGCGGGCGGCATGCTCGACGTGCACCTCATGATCGAGCGTCCCGAGCGCCAGGTCGCCGAGTTCACGAGCGCCGGCGCGCACTCGATCACGTTTCACGCCGAGGCCACGCCGCACGCGGTGTACGCCGCGAAACTGATCCGCGAGGGCGGGGCGCGCGTCGGGGTGGCGATCAACCCCGGCACGCCCGTCGAGGCGCTGAGCGAGCTGGCCGGATCGATCGACCTCGCGCTCTGCATGACGATCAGTCCCGGCTGGGGCGGGCAGCCGTTCATCCCCCGTTCGCCCGGCAAGATCGCGCGGCTGCGGGCGCTGCTCGACGGCGCCGGCGGGGAGGACGCCGATGGGGGTCGGGGGCCGGGAGCGCGTAAGGGGGACGCCGACGCTGGTCGGGAGCCGGGGGGGAGTACACCGGCGCAGGGTGCGCGTGCGCCGGCCGCGCTCGAGGTCGATGGTGGCATTGACCCGCACACCGCGCCGCTGTGCCGTGCCGCGGGGGCGACGCTGTTCGTCGCCGGGTCGGCGATCTTCGACGGACCCGAGCCGGGTGAGGCCTATCGGGCGATCGCCACCGCGATTGGCTCGGGATGAGAGGGAGCGCACGGGGCGCGGTTGTACGGGGCGGTTGCACACCACCAGGTCGGTGACCCACCGCTATTGGCGCCGGTGGAGCGCCGCCAGCAGCGCCGCCAGTAGGGCCGCCGCACCGCAGTAGCCGATCTCCGCGCGCAGCACCTGTTCGCCGACGAGCGGCAGCAGCATCCAGACGATGAACACGCCTGCCGCGATCAGCCAGCAGGTCGCCGCGTGGCGTGCGCGGTTGCGCGCGAGCGCCGCCTGGTTGAGGGCGCCGGAGGCCAGATGCATGCCCATGCCGAGGCCGATCAGCACGAGGCCGGCGCGGCCGTAGGAGTAGTGCTGGCCGAACACGACGTGCTCCATCACGAGTGGTCCGAGCGCCAACAGGCCGAGCGCGACCGCTGCCGCGAACGCCGCGATCGCGAGCACCGTGATGCGGATCGCACGTGCGAACGCCGCGCGGCCCTCGCGTGCCTCGAGGCCCGTCAAATGAGGCAGCAGCGAGGTTTGGATCGCCTGGAACAGCTGCAAGGGCGCGCGTGCGATCAGCATCACGTTGAACACGATGCCCGCCAGCGCCGCGTTGGCCGAGGTCGCGGCGACCGTCAACACCGACGCGTTCAGCAGCGTTTGCTCGGAGAGCATGATCGCCGAGACCCACAGCGCAAAGCCGCCGCCGCGGCGCAGGGAAAGGTCGCCGTGTGCGGCTGTCTCCTGCACACCCTCGGTGCCCGGGCCCGCAAGCGCGGCGTCGGCGTCGTCGGCCGTGAAGTCGGGCCACGCAGCTTGCGCGTCTGGGGTGGCGAGGACCCCACCGGGCGCGGCCCTGGCGAGCTGCGGTTGCGCGGAGGCCGGCGGTGATGAGGATTTTGAATGCCGCGCGTTGCGCGGCGGGGAGGGGTCGCCCTGCCCGTGTTCGCCACGGCGCCGTGCGAACGCGGCGGGCACGACGACCAGCGAGAGCAACGGCGCCGCCGCGATCCCCAGCGCGACCGCGGTCTGGCCGCTGGCGATCCCCAGCGCGACGGCCAGCGCGAAGCAGACGCGCGAGGTCGACTCCATCAGCACGAGACCGCCGTACAGGCCGAAATACTCGTGGCCCGCCAGCCACCCACGCGCGAAGTAACTGCCGGCGTAGGCCAGCGTGCCGACCACCAGCACGTCGTACAGCGCGGCGTAGCCATCGAAGACTTCGTCGATCAGGGTCGTGCGCAGGCCGAGTGCGACAAGCGCGAATGCCAGCGCGAAGCTGCCTTGGATCGCCAGTGGGGTGCGCAGCGGGTGCTCGGCGTGGCCGCGCGCGCGGCGCTCGGCGATCGTGCGAGACAGCAGCTGTTCGATCGGCCGGTAGATCACCGAGATCACCACGAACATCACCGACCACAGCAGGTCCAGCCGCTTGGCCGCCACTTCGCTGAGCACGTGGCTTGCGATCGAGAAGTACGCGAACGTCAGCAGGCCCGTCGCTGCGATCCCGACCGACAGGATGCGCGCGCCGCTGCCGTAGGAGCGGCTAGGGGGCGCATGCCCCTGGACCGTCCCACGGGAGGTTGCGGCAGGGGGTGTGTCGCGTTGTGGTGTCGAGGCGGCGCCCGGCATGCCGGGCGCCGAGTTCTCACGGCGGGCGGCGCCCAACTCGTGTGTGCGGTCAGACGCGGACAAGCAGCATCGTCCACGGGAACGGCGTGCGCGCCTCGACGACCGCCCCGTAGTGGCCGAGCAACGAGGTGAAGGCCCGCTTGGACCAGTGGTTCAGGTGACCCGGGGTGTTGCCGAGGTCGCGCACGTACGCGCCGCGGGCCATGTTCATCGCGCGCCACACCGGTTCGCGCGGCACCGACACCAGCAGGTGGCGCGCGGCCACCCGCGCCATCTCGCTCAGCGTGTGCTCCGGGTCGGGCACGTGCTCCAGCACCTCGATCGCGCACGCCAGATCGAACTCGCTGTCGGCGAACGGCAGGTTCTCGGCGCGCATCGTCATGTACCGGAGGTTCGGTGCGTCGTGCCGGGCCCAGCCGGCCTGGATCGACTCCTCCTCGAGGTCGATCCCGACCACCCGCCGGTCGGGCAGTTGCTTGGCCCAGCGCTGCACCAGCACCCCCTCGCCACAGCCCACGTCGAGCAGCGATCCCGGGTCCGCCCGGGCGAACAGGCCGTCAAGGGCGCCCTCGAAGCCCGCCATCATACGGCGCACGAACGGGTTGCCCGAGCCGTACTTGTCGTAGGTGTTGCCCGTCACGACGCCGTCGCGTGACAGCGTCACTGTGCTGGGACTCACAGCGCGCGCACCGTCTCGCGTTCGCCCGTCTGCCCGCCGTCCTCATCAGCGTGAGGGGGGCGCTGGCGGGCCGGGTGGTCGCTGGGCGTGGGGGAGGGACGCTTGCCGGGTGACGGGAAAGGACGCTCGCGGGACGCGGGGGCCAAGGGGTTGTCGGGGGCTGGGGATGGGCGGTCTCCGGAGGCAAGGTGGGGGAGGTTGCTGGGTGCGGGGCCCGGTTGGCCGCCGGATACGGGGCTGGCGGGGTCGGCGAGCGTGGGGGAGGGGCGGCCTCGGGATGTCGGGGTCGAGAGGTCCGGGGTCGGGATGTCATCTGGTTCAGGGGCGGGGAGATCGTCAGGCGTGGCGGAAAGAGGGCCGCCTGCCGCGTGTGGGGGGAGGGCCTCCGCTGTGGGTGAGGTGGGGGCCTCCGCTGTGGGCGAGGTAAGGGCCCCCGTCGTGGGTGAATGAAGGTCGTCAGCGCCAAGCCGTCCTCCGCCCGCCTCGTAGTGCGAGGGCGCCACCCCGAGCTGCAGCTCGACCCTTCGTACCCGCTCGAACGTTCGCTGGCTCAGCACCCGCTGTGCCGCGAGCAGATCGCCGATCACCCCCAGCGCCCACAGCACGATCGCTGCGATGAACAGCACCGCGCCAAGGATCAGCGACTGCACGTGGCCCTTGCCGTTGCCTTCGGCGTACGCGACGACGAACCGGATCCACACGCCAAGCGCCGCAACACCGATGATCGCGGCGAGACTCCAAAAGATCCTCAGCGGCTCGTACTGGGCGTAGATCCGGAAGATCGACACGGCGTTGCGCCGCACGTACGCGCCCATCGACGGGAACAGCCGCGACTCCCGCGTCTTCGGGTTCGTGCGGATCGGCACGTGCTCGACGGCTACCAGCAGCTTGCCCGCCTGGATGATCGTCTCCAGCGTGTACGTGAATTTCGACACCACCTGCACCTGCAGCGCCGCCTCCCGGTTGTACGCGCGAAAGCCCGACGTCGTATCCGGGATCGTCGTCGAGGAGGCCTGGCGCACCACCCACGACCCCAACCGCTGCAACACCTTCTTCAGCGGCGAGAAATGCTCGATCTGCGTCACCTCGCGATCGCCGACCACCATGTCCGCCCGACCCTCGACGATCGGACGCACCAGCCGCGCGATGTCCGCGCCGCAGTACTGGTTGTCGGCGTCCGTGTTCACGATCACATCCGCCCCCAGCTTCAGGCACGTGTCGAGACCCGCCTGAAACGCGCTCGCCAAACCCTTGTGGTTCGTCAACGCCACGAGGTGGTCGACGCCATTCCGGCGCGCGACGGCGATCGTTTCGTCGCTCGACCCGTCATCGACGATCAGCCACTCCACCGTCTCGAAGCCCTCGACCTCCCGCGGCAGCTCCGACAGCGTCAGTGGCAGCGTCTGTGCCTCGTCCCAGCACGGGATCTGGATGATCAGCTTCACCGCCCAAAGCCTATCCCGTCGACTCCCCGGTGCCGCACGACCGGCTGCTGCTCTCCTTCGCGCGTCCCCTGCCGCGCGGGGCAAAGCGGAGTGACCCGGGCGCGGAGCGACAAGGGTGGAACGTCAGGCGCCACCAAGGCGAGGATCGGCGAGATGCGGCCGGCGAGCGCGCCTGGCCTCGCGGTTAGGCTCTAGCTCACCGATGGACAGCGCCACCCTCTCACCGCCGACGGCCCACTCCGCGCGTGTCGCCGGCGTGCCCGCCGCGCGCGGCCCGGCCTGGGGGCGGGCGCAATGGGAGCGACTTGCCCTTGCCGTCCTCTGCCTGCTCGCCCTCGCCGGCTACTTCGCCTTCCCCACCTACCCCACCTACGACTCCTTCTACGCGCTGCTCTGGGGTCGCGACCTTTTGCACGTGCACCTCCCCGACTTCAGCGTCTACCGCGGCCCCACCGAGCATCCGCTCGCGATCGCCTTCGGCGCGTTCTGCTCGCTCTTCGGGCAATCCGGCGCGCGGCTCATGGTGTTCGGCTCGATCGCCTCCTTCGTCGCGCTCGTCGCCGGCATCTACCGCCTCTCCCAGCTGTGCTTCGGCCCCGTCGTCGCCGTCCTGGCCGCGCTCTTGATGCTCACCCGCCTGTTCGACGCCAACCTCGCAGCCCAGGGCTACCTGGACCTCACCTACATCGCCCTCATCGTCTGGGCGACGACTCTCGAGGTGCAGCGCTCGCGGCGCGGCACCGCCGTCTTCGTGCTGCTCGCCGCCGCCGGCCTTCTGCGGCCCGACGCCTGGGTGCTCGCCGGCGTCTACTGGCTGTGGTGCGCGTGGCCCGCGGTGCTCGCGGCGCGCGTTGGGGAAAAGCAGGTAGGCGGCGAGGAGCTAGAGGGTGGCACGTGGGGCGGAGCGGGGGGCATGTTGGGTGGGGTGGGGGACGCTGGAGTGACAGTTGGGGGCGGTACGAATGAGGCGGATGCGATAGGTCGCGATGCGACGAATCGGACCCGGAGCGCTGGGACAGCAAGTAACGCTGCGCGCAACACTGCGGTGCGCGCAGCCGTGCCGGATCGGGCAGGGGCGGCTGGGGTGGCGGGCGATATGGCGTGTGGCGGAACGGGGGAGGGCGACGCGGCGCACGCCCACGGCACACTGCCCAGGCATGCGGCATCCGCGGCTGTTCCTTCGCTTCAGCGACTGCTCGGTTACGCGGCTCTCGTCGTACTTGCACCCCTCCTCTGGGTTGCGCTCGACACGATCGTCACCGGCGACCCGCTCTACTCGCTGCACTCCACCGCTGTCCTCGCCGCCGAACTCGAACGCACCCAAGGCTTCTCGGCCGTCCTCTCCGCGACCTGGCGCTACCTCGTGCGCATCGACAAGCTGCCCGTCGTCGTCGGCGGCATCGTCGGGGTCGCGCTCGGCGTTTACCTCACCCCGCGCCGGGCGCGGGTTCCCCTGGCGGTCCTCGCGCTCCTGCTCCTCGTCTACGTCGCCGAGGGCGCCGGCGGCGCCTCCGTCATCGACCGCTACATGATGGGCTCCGCCGCGCTGCTCCTCCCCTTCTGCGCGCTTGCGATCGGCGGCTGGTCCCTCCTCCAACGCGGGTCCCTGCTGCGGCGCGCCTGGATGGCGGCCGGCGCCGCGCTCGTCCTCTACGGGGCCCTCGCCGCCGTCTCCGTCACCTCGCTCACCAGCGCCCGCACCACCCTCGCCTACCACGACGACTTCCACAACGGTCTCGCCACCGCCCTGCACGCCCCTTCCGTCCGCGCCGAACTGGCCCGCTGCCCCCTGCTCTCGCTGCCCGACAACAAGCTCATCCCCGACGCCCGCTGGATCCTGGGGTCCTCCAACCAGCACAACATCGTCGCCCGCAGCGAGGCGCGCGCCGACACCGACGCCGGTGATCCCGCCCTGCGCGAACGCCTGCTCCGCGGCAGCGTCGCGGTCTACCCGCTTGGTGCCGCCGTCTTCCAGGAGGCGATCGTCGACGTCGGCGACGACCCCCGCGATCAGGTTCCCCTCCCCGGCTTCCGCCGCATCTACACCAGCCACTACTACGCCATCTATGGCAACTGCTGAAGACCCCCCCGGTCCTACGGCCGCAATCGAGGGGGACGAACGGCCCGACCGGCCCGGGGGTGGGAAGGCGAGCGTTGGAGCGCTCGTGCGGACGGCCGCCGGTGGGGAGGGACCGGCGGGCACGACGATTTCTGCCCCTCACGACGTCGACTTGCATCCGCCCCTGCTCGGGCGGCGTACAACCTGGATCGGGCTCTTGTTCGTGCTCGCCGTGGCCCTCGCCCTGCGTCTCTGGGGCATCCGCCAGGGGCTCCCGTACTCCTACAACTCCGACGAGGACGCCCACTTCGTTCCGCACGCGATCGGCATCTTCTCCCTCGGCGCGAACCCGCACTACTTTGCCAACCCTCCTGCCTACACCTACCTTCTGTACCTCGTCTTCGCGCTCTGGTTCGGGGGTGCGCACGGGGTCTTCCACGCCTTTGCGACCAACCCCACCGCCGTCTTCACCCTTGCCCGCGTAGTCGCCGCACTGCTCGGCACGCTTGCGCTCTACCTCCTCTACCTCGCCGGCACGCGTCTCTTCGACCGAGCCACCGCCCTGCTTGCCGCGGCGCTCGAGGCCGTCGCCTTCCTCCCCGTCTTCTACGCCCACCTGGCGCTCAACGACGTCCCCACCCTCGCCCCCCTCACCCTCTCCCTGTTTGGCAGCGCCCGCATCCTGCGCGGCGGGCGCTCCGGGTCCTATCTGCTCGCCGGCGTGGGACTCGGCCTGGGGTGCGCCACGAAGTACACCGCCGGCATCGTCCTCCTCCCGCTCCTCGCTGCCGCCGGCGCCCAATACCTCGACGAACCCCGCGCCGGCGCCCGCGTCCTGGGCCGCCTCACGCTTGCCGCGATCGCCGCGCTAGCTGCCTTCCTCGCCGCCAACCCCTACTCCCTCCTGGACTTCCACAGCTTCGAGCGCGGCCTCGCGCACCAGTCATCGGTCTCCGACGAAGCCCAAGGCAAGCTCGGCGCTCCGCACGAGTCCGGCATCCTCTACTACCTCTGGTCCCTCACCTGGGGCCTCGGCTGGATCCCCGCCCTAGCGGCCCTCGGCGGCGCCCTCACCGTCTGGGTTCGCGAGCGCGCCCTCGGCTGGCTCCTGGTCCCCGCCCCACTCATCTACCTCGCCTTCATGGGCACCGAGGGCCGCTACTTCGGCCGCTGGCTCCTGCCGATCTTCCCCCTCCTCTGCCTCCTCGCCGCCTACTTCGCCCTACGCTGTGCCGCGCTCCTAACCCGCGGCCTCGCCGCTTTGACCAGCTCGCGTCGCGGGACAGGACGTCCCGCGCCGTCCGGCGCGTCCGGAGGCTCCGCCGCGCGGATGCGCCCCCACGCATCCCCTTCGCACTCCCTCACGCTTGCCTGCTCCGTGCTTGCCGCCCTTCTCCTGTGCGCCCAGGGTGCGATCTACTCCTTTCACTCCGGGCTCATCCTCTCGCGCGCCGACACCCGCAATCTGGCCCGCGCCTGGCTCGTCGCGCACGTCCCGGCCGGCGCGCACGTCGTGATCGACCCCTCCATGCCCGCCGAGTGGGCGCAAGACGTCGGGCATCCCACGCTTTCGACTCCCGACGGCGACCGCTGGATCCCCTACGACAACCTCGTCTCGCTGGTCGACCCCGCCGGTCGTCTCGACCCCCGTCAGCACCTCGTCGTCGGCATCGAGAACTACGAGCGCACCCTCAGCCCCGCGCTCATCCCGTGGTACGAGCGCGCCGGCTTCTGCTGGATCGTCAGCGGCTACGCCGAGTCCGGGCGTGCCTTCGCCGACCCCGCCGCCGTGCCGCAGGCGATCGCCTACTATCGCGCCCTGGCCGACGCTGCGCACATCGTCTACCGCATCTCGCCATACCGCGCCGGCTCCAACCCCGTCGCATTCAACTTCGACTGGACCTTCGACTACTACCCGCTCGCCTACACCCGGCCCGGGCCGGCGATAACCGTCTACCGTCTGGATGGCGGGCAGTGCCGTCTGTGAGCGGCTTCTCACGCTTGCGCTGAACAACCGCCAGATATCCTGAGCGTCCGAGATGACCGCTCCCACCGCCGTCGACGAGCAGCACCTCTCCCGCGCGATCGACCTCGCGATGCGCGGCGTCGGCGCCGTCAAGCCCAATCCCGCCGTCGGCGCCGTCATCGCCCGCGACGGCGCGGTGCTCGGCGAGGGCTGGCACGAACACTTCGGCGCCGCCCACGCCGAGGTCAACGCGATCGAGGCCTGTGGCCTGGCCGACCTCTCCGACGCCACCCTCTACGTCTCCCTGGAACCCTGCTGCCACGAGGGCAAGACGCCGCCCTGCACCGACGCGATCGTCCAAGCCGGCATCCGCCGTGTCGTCGTCGGCTCCGACGACCCCACCGAGAAGGCCTCCGGCCGCGGCCTCGGGATCCTCCGCGACGAGGGCATCGAGGTCGTGCTCGCCGAAGGCGAGCTTGCCACCCGCGCGCGCCTGCTCAACCAGGCCTTCCGCAAGCACGTCCGCACCGGGCGGCCCTGGGTTCTCTTCAAGTCCGCCATGACGCTCGACGGCAAGGTCGCCACCCGGGCCGGCGACTCCCAATGGATCAGCGGCCCGGACAGCCGCGACCTAGCGCACCGCTGGCGCGCCACCGTCGACGCCGTCGTCGTCGGCATCGGCACCGCCCTGGCCGACGACCCCCAACTCACCGCGCGGCCCGACGGCACGCCCGCCGACACCCCCCAGCAGCCCCGCCGCGTCGTCTTCGACTCCCTCGCCCGCCTCCCGCCGACCTCGCAACTGCTTTCAGCCGCCCCCGACGTCCCGCTCACCCTCGTCGTCTCCCGTGCTGCCGCGCGCGCCGACATCGACGCCCTCGAAGCCGCCGGCGCGCACATCATCCTCGCCACCGGCGCCAACGAGCCGGCCCGCGTCCGCTCCGCGCTCGACCAGCTCGGCCAGCACGGCGCCGCATCGATCCTGCTCGAGGGCGGCCCCCACCTCGCCGGCGCCTTCCTCGACGCCGGCGAGATCGACGAAATCCGCCTCTTCCTGGCGCCGCTCCTACTTGGCGGGCGCACCGCCCGCGACCCCCTCGAGGGCGAGGGCGTCGAGCGCATCTCCGAGGCCCTGCGCGCTCTCACCTTCGACTGCAACCGCGTCGGCTCGGACCTGCTCGTCTCCGCCCGCCTGCGCGAGTGGTGAACACGACCTCGGTGCGACTAGCGGCGGCCTTATGTTCACCGGCCTGATCGCCGACCTCGGGCGCGTCGAGACGATCGTCCAGGGTGGCGACGGGGCGACCCTGCGCGTCGCCACCGCACTCGCCGGCGAACTCGGGGAAGGCGACTCGATTGCGGTGAACGGCGTCTGCCTCACAGCCACGCACGTCGATGCCGTTGGCTTCGAGACGCAAGCGATGCACCAAACCCTGCGCCGCTCGACCCTCGGCGGTCTCTCCCCGAGTGATCCCGTCAACCTCGAGCTTGCGCTACGCGCCGACGATCGCCTCGGCGGGCACATCGTCCAGGGGCACGTCAACGGCGTCGGCACCGTCGCAGAGGTCCACGAGGACGGCTTCTCGCGGATACTTGCGCTTACGCTCGACTCGACGCTCTTGCCTTACGTTGTCGAGAAGGGCTCGATTGCGGTCAACGGCGTCAGCCTCACCGTCAGTGCCCTGCGGCCCGACGGGTTCGAGATCTCGCTGATCCCCGAGACGCTTGCCCGCACCACGCTCGGGCGGGCCGCGGCAGGCGACGCGGTTAACCTGGAGGTAGACATCCTCGCCAAGCACGTCGCACGGCTACTGGAGGCCCGCAGATGAGCACATCGGAGACGGACGCCCACCCGACCACGAACGACCAGACTGCGGCCGGCGCCGGTACGACCAAGCCCGGGCGCAGCAGCGCACCCAGGCATATCGGCAGCGCACCGGTGCCTATGGCTACAGACGTCGATCCGGCCCTGCCCCGAGAAGCGGGCGGATCCGAACACGCGACCACAGAGGCCGATGCCACCAAACCCGACGACATCACCGAGCCCGGCCGCACGACCACGCCGTTCGCCACGATCGAGGAGGCCCTCGAGGAGATCCGCGCCGGGCGCATGGTCGTCGTCTGCGACGACGAGCACCGCGAGAACGAGGGCGACCTCACGCTTGCCGCCCAATTCGCCACCCCCGAGGCGATCAACTTCATGGCCCGCGAGGGCCGCGGCCTGATCTGCCTGGCGCTCACCCCGTCGCGCTGCGAAGAGCTTGGCCTCGAGCTGATGGCCGCCAAGAACGAATCCTCCTTCGAGACGCCCTTCACCGTCTCGATCGAGGCCCGCGAGGGCGTCACCACCGGCATCTCCGCCCACGACCGCGCGCGCACGATCCAGGTCGCCGTCGATCCGGGCGCCCACCCGCGCGACCTCGTCCAGCCCGGCCACATCTTCCCCCTGAAGGCCCGTTCCGGGGGGGTGCTGGAGCGCACCGGACAGACCGAGGCCGCCGTCGACCTGGCCCGCCTCGCCGGCCTGAACCCCGCCGGGGTCATCTGCGAGGTCATGAACGACGACGGCACCATGGCTCGCGTCGACGACCTCGCCGGCTACTGCGCTCGGCACGACCTGAAGATGATCACGATCGCCGACCTCATCGCCTATCAACGCCGTCACGACAAGCTCGTCGAACGCGTCACCGCGGCGCAGCTGCCAACTGCCTTCGGCGAGTTCGAAGTCGTCGGCTACCGCTCCCTGATCGACGACAAGCACCACATCGCGCTCGTCAAGGGCGAGGTCGCCGGCAAGCGGGACGTACTCGTCCGCGTCCACTCCGAGTGCCTCACCGGCGACGTCTTTCACTCCCTGCGCTGCGACTGCGGCGAGCAGCTGGAGTCCGCCCTGGCGATGATCGAGGACGAGGGCCGCGGCGTGCTTCTCTACCTCGCCCAGGAGGGTCGCGGCATCGGCCTCCTGAACAAGCTCAAGGCCTACCGCCTCCAGGAGGACGGCTTGGACACCGTCGAAGCCAACCTGCAACTGGGCCTGCCCGCCGACCTGCGCGACTACGGCATCGGCGCCCAAATCCTCGTCGATCTGGGCCTCTCCTCGATCCGCATCCTCACCAACAACCCGAAGAAGATCCGTGGCCTAGAGGGCTACGGGCTCTCCGTCACCGCGCAGCTCCCGATCGAGCACGCCCCCAACCCGCACAACGAGGCCTACCTGCGCACAAAGGCCCACCGCATGGGCCACACCCTGCACCACCAAGGACTCAACCTCGACGCCGAACTGCTGCGGGCCGAGCGCGACCGCGGGAGCGGACGATGAGCGACCAGCGTTGGGCGATCGCGATCGGCCGCTTCTACGAAGACCTCGCCGAGCGCCTTTTGCAAGGCGCGCAAACTGCGTTCGCCGCCGCCGGGCGGCTCGACATCGACGTCTTCGAGGTCCCCGGCGCGTTCGAGTTGCCGCTTGCCGCCTCCTACGCGGCCCGCTCCGGGCGCTACGCTGGCGTCGCCTGTCTCGGGGCGGTGATCCGCGGCGAGACCGACCACTACAACTTCGTCTGCGCCGAGGCCGCGCGCGGCATCATGCGCGTGCAACTTGACACCGGGGTGCCCTGCGCCTTCGGCGTGCTCACCTGCGCGACGATGGAGCAGGCGCTTGCGCGCTCAGGGGGCGGCAAGCGCGACCAGGGTGCCCACGCCGCCGAGGCGGTCCTGCGGATGGCTGCGCTGCGCGAGGACCTGCACGGCGGCTCTGCGCCAGCCGGCTGAACGCCGCCGCGCGGGTTGCGGGCGGGTTGCGCGGACGGATTGCGCGGGCAGGGTGCTTGGGCACAGTGGGGGAGCCCATGCGAGACCGAACGCGGGCGGGGGCTATGGCTGCGGTGTGGTGGCGGGCCCATGCAAGATCGGGCGCGGATGGCGATGGCTGCGGTGCGGATGGTTGCGTGCCGGGGCAGCTGGAGGTGTGCAGGGGCATGCAGGGGCATGCAGGGGCGTCGGGGTGAGGTGGGAGGTGTGCAGGGGCATGCAGGGGCGTCGGGATGAGGTGGGAGGGGTGGGATGGAGGTTGGACGGGGTGTTGGGCGAGGGTGTGGATGTTGTCTTTTCGGGTGCCATTCGCGCCTGCGCGTGCGCGCGGTCTTGGGCCTAAGCCCGCGCGCGGGGGCGCGAATAGCGTCGCAAAATCGATTAATCCCCTACACTCCCTAGCGCGATGGCCAAGGTATGTCACAGTTGCGGCAAGCGCCCCGCGTTCGGGCAGAGTCGCAGCCACTCGATGGTTGCCACCAAGCGCCGCTTCGAGCCCAACCTGCAGCGGGTGCGCATCCTCGTGGGCGCCGCGCCCCGGCGGGTGTACGTGTGCACGCGCTGCCTCAAGGCCGGCAAGGTCCGCAAGGCGCTCTAGGGTCTCCACCGGGCGCGTCTCGCGAGGTGTCCTAGGGTTTCCACCGGGCGCGTCCGGCAAGGCGTTCTGTTTCCGCCGGGCGTGCCTCGCAAGGCGCTCTGCGGGCCGCAGGCGCGCCGTGGAGAGCGCCAAGCGCTCGCCGAACGCTCGAAGTTCGGGAGCGCGCCGAGGGCCGGTAGCGTTCGAGGGTCAGAAAGCGCGCCTTGGAGTGTTCTGCCGAGGGAAGCTGCCGAAAACGCTTCAAGCACGGTACGACGATGCGCATGAGGGGAACGAAAGCGGCCGTATACGTCCGAGGATTCGAACATCCGGGCAGTGTCCGGCCGATCGCGTAACCTTCGGTCGCGCATCGCGTAAGCAGCTCAGCGCCCGACACTCGGCCGCTCGACTGCCGTCGGCGTGTCGCCCGGGCTTTCAAGGATGACGCAGACCGCCGTGACAGACACCAACCTGCTGCGTTTCCGCGCCGCCGTGGCCGGCGCGCTCGCACACCTCGAGTCGCGCCGCCAGGAGGTCAACGATCTCAACGTCTTTCCCGTCGCCGACGGCGACACAGGCGACAACATGGTGCTGACCCTGCGCGCCGTCCTCACCGAGCTGGACCGCCTCCAGGGCGCCGACGCGCGTCGCACCGTCGACGAGATCGGACGCGAGGAGATCGTGCAGTCCGTCGCCCGCGCCGCCCTGCTCGGTGCGCGCGGCAACTCCGGGGTGATCCTCTCCCAGCTCATCCGCGGCGCCGCCGAGGCGCTGCTCGCGCGTCCCGGCGAGCTGGTCGACGCGCGCGTCATCGCCGCTGCTCTCGAGCACGCCGCCGCTCGCGCCTACGACTCCGTGCGCAGCCCCGCGGAGGGCACGATCCTGACCGTGGCCCGCGAAATGGCCGACAGCGTCGCCGCGGACGTTCGCAGCGACCCCGACGCCGCCCTGTTGTCTTCCGACACCCCGCCCGAGGCCCAAGACCGTGCGATCGCCGCCGCGCTGGAGCGTGCCGTTTCCGCCGGGAGGGCATCGGTCAAGCGCGGGCCCGACCTGCTCGCCGCCCTGCGCGACGCCGGTGTCGTCGACGCCGGTGGCCACGGCCTCACGATCCTCTTCGCCGGCGTCGTCGCCGCGCTGCGCGGCGAAGCGCCGCCACCGCTCGACCACTACGAGCCAGCCCGCATCCACCATCCCGAGCACACCTCCTTCACCTATCGGTATTGCACGAACTTCGCCGTCACCGGCGACGCCTTGGAGCCCGAGCGGTTCGTCACACCGCTCGAGGCGCTCGGCGACTCCGTGCTCGTCGTCGGCGACGACATCACACTCAAGGTCCACATCCACACCGACGACCCCGAACGCGCCACCGCCGTCTTCGCCGGCGCGGGCGAGGTCTCCCACCTCGACGTCGCCGACATGCGCGCCCAAGTCGCCTCGCGTGACGGACGACTCGCCGCAACCGCCAGTACCGGCGAAGAAACCGGCGCGGACGGTGCGCAGGCGGGCCGCGGTGCACAGTCGGTGCGCACCGGTGCGGTCGCCGTCGTCAGCGGCGCCGGCATCGCCCGGCTCTACGCCGAGCTTGGCGTTCAGACCCTCGATGGGGGACCGACACTCAACCCATCCACCTACGAGCTGCTTGCCGCCATCCACGACGTGCCCGCCGAGGAGGTCGTCGTGCTCCCCAACAGCGCGAACGTCATCATGGCGGCCGAGCGCGCCGCCGAGCTGTCTGACAAGCAGGTCCACGTCGCTTCGACCACCAGCCAGCAGGCTGGTCTCGCCGCTGCGCTGGCCCTCGCCCCCGAACGTCCCCTCGAGCAGAACGCGCGCGCTCTCCACGACGCCCTCGCAGGGCTGCGCACCGGCGCCGTCGCGCCCGCGGCCCGCGCCGACCCCGCCGGGCGCTTTGCGCCCGGCAACGCCGTCGGTTTCCTCGGCGAGGACGTCATCGCCTGGGGCGCCCCCGCGCCCACCCTGCGGACCGTTCTCGCCGCGCTCGCCGACGGCGCCGAGCTGCTCAGCGTGCTCGCCGGCGCCGACGCGCCGCTCCACGAGGACGCCGTCGCCGCGCTGCTCGACGGCGAGCTGGGCGACGCCGAACTGGAGTTGCGCCACGGCGGCCAGCCAGCCTACTGGTGGCTGCTCGCGGCCGAGTAGGCGACTGGCCCGGCGTTCATCATTGTTGGGGGCATGCACGCCTTCGCGTCCACCACGGCCCCGACCGACGCCGCACTGCGCGACGTGCCCCTGCGCTGGCCTCGCCCGGCGCGCCTGGAGCGGCCGCTGGTGCTGCGGCCCGGCCGCCTCGCCGACGGGCTGCGCACACTCGAGGTGAGCACCGTCGGCGACCTGCTCGAGCACCTGCCGCGCGAACGCCGCACCGCCTGCGCAATCGCCGAACTGGCCCTCGGCGAGCCCGCCACGATCGCCGTCGAGGTACGCACGATCGCCGCGCGGCCCGTGCGCCGCCGCAAGATGCGCCCGCTGGTCCAAGCCACCGTCTTCGACGCCACCGGCACGCTGCGTGCGACCTTCTTCAACCAGCCGTGGCTCGTCGATCGCTACCGGCCCGGCACGCGCCTGCTGCTGCACGGCAAGGCCGGCCGCGGTGGCGCCTTCGCCGTCGCCCACCACGCCCCCGGCGGCGACCCCGCGCTGGCCGGCAACCCCGACGCCGACACGCCCGCCGGCCTTGCTCACTACCCGGCGGCCGAGGGCGTCAGTTCGACGCAGATCGCTGCGCTCGTGCACGAGCACCGCGGCGCGCTGGCCGACGTCCCCGAGCCGCTGCCCGGTGCGCTGCGGGCCGCCGAGCGGTTGCCCGACCGTGCGGCCGCGCTGAGCGCGATGCACTTCCCACGCGACGACGCCGATGCCGAGGCAGGCCGTCGACGGCTCGCTTTTGAGGAGTTGCTGCTGGCGCAGCTTGCGGTGTTGCGCCGACGCGCCCTGCGCGGCTCCGGCAAGGCCGCCGCGCTCACCGCACCGCGCGAGCTGACCGCCCGCTGGCTTACGCAGCTGCTGCCCTTCGCGCTCACCGCGACCCAGCAATCCGCGCTCGCCGACCTCGACGCCGACCTCGCGCGCCCCCAGCCGATGCAGCGGCTCTTGATGGGCGAGGTCGGCTCCGGCAAGACCGTCGTCGCGCTCTATGCGACGCTGCGCGCCGTCGAGCACGGCATGCAGGGCGCGCTCATGGCTCCCACCGAGACACTCGCCGAACAGCACTTCGCGACGCTGCAAACGCTCGTTCCCGACGCGCTTCTGCCCAGCGCCCTGCTCACCTCCTCGACGCCCGCCCGCCGCCGTGCCGACCTGCTCGGCAAGCTCGCCTCCGGCGAGCTGCCGCTAGTCGTCGGCACCCACGCCCTGATCGAGGACGACGTCGCCTTCGCCCGTCTCGCCGTGGTCGTCGTCGATGAGCAGCACCGCTTCGGCGTGCGCCAGCGGGTCGCGCTCGACCGCAAGGGGCCCGGCGCGCTCGCGCCGCACGTTCTGCACATGACCGCCACGCCGATCCCGCGCACGCTCGCACTCACCGAGTACGGCGACCTCGACGTCACGCGTCTGCGCGAGCTGCCGCGCGGACGCCAACCGATCGCCACGCACATCGCCGCCACCGACGCCGAGCGCGCCCGAGCATATGAGCGGCTGCGCGAAGAGCTGCGTGCCGGTCGCCAAGCGTACGTCGTCTGCCCGCTCGTCGAGCAATCTCCGCAGCTGCAGGCTCGCGCCGTCACCGACGAGTACGAGCGCCTGCGGGCGGGCGAGCTGCGCGACTTCCGCGTCGAGCTGCTGCACGGCCAGCTGCCCGCGCGCGCCAAGCAGCGTGCGATGGCGCGCTTTGCCGCCGGCGCCGCCGACGTGCTCGTCGCCACGACCGTCATCGAGGTCGGCATCGACGTCCCCAACGCCACCGTCATGCTCGTCGAGGACGCCGAGCGCTATGGCATCTCCCAGCTGCACCAGCTGCGCGGGCGCATCGGCCGCGGCGTGCACCCCTCGCTGTGCCTGCTCTTCGGCCCCCGCGGCTCGCGACGGCTGCAAGCGCTCGCCGAGCATCGCGACGGCTTCACGCTTGCCGATATCGATCTGAGCCTGCGCGGTGAGGGGGACCTTGCCGGCGTGCGCCAGCACGGGCGCATCGAGCCCCGCGTTGCGCGCCTGCCCGACGACCTCTTGCTGCTCGAACGCGCCCGCGTCTGGGCGCAGCGGATGCTCGACGCAGACCCTGACCTGGAGGCATCCGAGCACGCCCTGCTCGCCGACGCGCTCGAACGCGCGCTCGGCGCCGAGGTCAGCGAGCCGATCGCCGCGTGAGGGCGCCAGGGAGCTGCGGCCGTCGTGGATGGTGTCGTTGAATCGTTGCAATGGCCCTTGCGGAGGGGTTTTGCGTAAGAGGGCCGGTTGGTGGTGCATGAAGGGTGTCCGGGGTGTCATTCAGTTCGCTGCCTGGTCGTGTGTGCGCCTGCGCGCGATCATCTGTCCATGCGCGTCATCGCCGGGACATATCGCGGACGGGTCCTCCAGGCCCCCCGCGGACGCGCCATCCGGCCCACCTCCGAGCGGGTCCGCGAGGCGCTGTTCGCCACGCTCGGACCCCTTGAAGGCGAGACCGTCCTGGACCTCTTCGCCGGCACCGGCGCGCTTGCGATCGAGGCGCTTTCGCGGGGCGCCGCGCGGGCCGTGCTCGTCGAGCGCGACCCCCACGCGTTGGCCTCGCTGCGCGCCAATCTCGCCACCCTCGGCATCGACCGCCAGCACGCCGAAATCCGCCGCGGCGAGGCTCTACGTGCCCTGCGCACCGCACGTACGCGCGCGGAGACATACGATCTGGTCTTCGTCGACCCGCCCTATCGCCACGTCGACGCGCTCGGGCGCGAGCTGGCCGCGGCGCTGCCGCCGCTGCTCGCCCCCCAGGCGCGCGTGGTGGTCGAGCGTGACCGGCGCTCAGCCCCGCTACCTCTCGGCCTCGCGATCGAGCGTGAGCGCCGCTACGGCGACACCGCCATCACCATCCACCGACACGTCATGACCGACCAGCCCACCGAAAAGTCGATCGCCGTCTGTCCCGGCTCCTATGACCCGATCACCAACGGCCATCTCGACGTCATCCGCCGCGCCGCAGCGCTCTACGACGAAGTCGTCGTCGCCGTCGTCAATCGCTCCGTGCGCAAGAACCCCACGCTGTTCGGAATCGAGGAGCGCGTCGCGTTCATCGAGCGCGCCACCGTCGACCTGCCCACCGTGCGCGCCGAACCGTTCAACACGCTCATCGTCGACCTCGCACGGCACGTCGGCGCAAAATCGATCGTCAAGGGCCTGCGCGCGATCTCCGACTTCGAGTACGAGCTGGAGATGCACCAGCTCAACAGCCGCCAGGCGCCCGAGATCGAGTCGGTTTACCTGATGGCCAGCCCGCAGTACAGTTTTCTTTCATCGAGCGGCGTCAAGGAGCTAGCCACGTTCGGAGGGCGAATCGAGGATCTTGTCCCCGCCGACGTTGCCCGGCGGTTGCAGGAAGAGCTTGCGCGCTGACGAATCCCGAATGCGAGGCACCATGTCAAACTTCGATCGACCACAGCGCGCGACGCGCAACCGCGCGGGGGTAGCACGATGGATGTCCTAGTTCTGATCGACAAGCTCGACAACCTCGTCCACAACGCGAAGCCCGTACCCCTCACCGATCAGGTGCGCGTCGACAAGGAGGAGATCTACGACATCCTCGACCAGATGCGCGCCACGATCCCCGAGGAGATCAAGCAAGCGCGCTGGATCGTCAAGGAGCGCCAGGAGATGCTCGCCGAGGCCAAGCGCGAGGCCGAGCGCGTCGTCAAGGAGGCGCGCGAGCGTCAAGAGCGTCTCGTCGGCGAGGAGGAGATCACCAAGCAGGCCGAGCGCGCCGCCGAGGACATCATCGAGGACGCCCGTGCCCGCGAGCGCGAGATACGCCTCGGCGCCGAGGACTACGCCGACGAGATCCTCGGCACCCTCGAAGGCAACCTCTCGAAGATCATCGCCGCCGTCGGTCGCGGCCGCGAGCGCCTGGCCGGCAAGGACGAGCCCGCCGAGGTCGCCTGACCGCAACGGGGTCCAGACCGCTGGTTGGGGGGCGGTCAGGGAGTGGTTGGTGGCGGCGGTACGTCGGGCGGATTGGTCGGGTTTGGGTGGCGCGCCTGTGGTGGTCCACGAGAGTCGATGGGCAGTGGGCGTCTGCGGGACGAGTGGTGGGTTGTCGGTCGGCGAGCAGCGAGGTCTGTGGATGGCCTATGGGGCGTCCACGAGGTCCTCGGCGGGCAATGGTCGCGGTTGGGTGGCGGCGCCCTGTGGTAGTTCAGGCGACCGTGGTTTGGTGAGCGGCCCGTGGCGGTGCATTGGGTTGGTGGGCATTCGTTATTGGCCTGCCGCGCAGGGCCGAAGCCGGCCGGCCGCCGCCACGCGGCGCTAGCCTGAGAGCCGTGCCCGCGATGACCGACTCCCTCGATCTCGCGAGCCTGCGTCTCGTACCCGGCGAGGGTCGCCGGCTGGACCTCGACGTCGCAATCGACCCGCTGCTGCTCGGCGGCGAGCGCTACGCCTGCATGCCCGCCCGCGTCCCCGTGCGCCTCGAAGTCTCGCGCATGGTCGGGCACGGCTACGCGCTGCACCTCACGTTCACCGCCGCGCTCGCCGGGTCCTGCATGCGCTGCCTGCACAACGCCGCCCCGACCTTCGCCGTCGACACTCACGAGGTCGACCGGCCCGGCGGGGGGAAGAGCTGTCCAGCCCCTACGTTCGCAACGACATCCTCGACCTCGCCGCGTGGGCGCACGACGCGTTCGCGCTCCATGCTCCCACCCAGGTCCTCTGCCGCCCCGACTGCGCCGGGCTCTGCCCCGTCTGCGCCGTCAACCTCAACGAGGCCGGCCCCACACACCACCACGATCGCGCACCCGACCCGCGCTGGGCGAAGCTGGGGGAATTGCACCTGGAGTAGGTGGCGCAGCGGCGAGGCCAGGTTGTCTGGGCTGCAGGCTCCGATCGCGGTGTGGTGACGGCTGCGGGCTCCAGGCGCGGCCGTTGTGTTGCCTGCACACCGAACCAGCATCTCCGCGCCTGCTACCCTCCGGCACGAGATGGCCGTCCCCAAGCAGAAGCAGTCGCACAGCCGCACCGCCAAGCGGCGTGCGCAGCACAAGATCGGCACACCCGCGGTCAGCGTCTGCCCACGCTGCCACAGTCCGCGCCGGCCGCACCGTGTCTGCCCCGTGTGCGGCACCTACGCCGGTCGCGAGATCGTCTCCGTCGAGGAGCACCACGACGAATAGCCCCTCCGCTCGGGCGTCCGCCGAGCAGCGCGTCGCAGCAGACGAGATAGCAGGCGGGACCGAGATCGTTGTCGCCGTCGACGCGAACGGTGCCGACCGCGGGCCCGCGGAGGTCGCGGCGGGTGCCCTGCTCGCCGTGCGCGACCACGGTGCGCGCGTATTGCTGTTCGGGCCAGCCGCCGAGCTGGAATTGCCCGACGGGCCGTCCCCCGACGGGCTCGAGATCGTCGACGCACCGATCTCGATCGCCAAGAGCGCCGACCCCGCGCACGCTGCGCGCGCAACGCCCGAGGCTTCGATCGTCCAAGCGGCCCGCGCCGTAGCCACAGGTCGCGCGCACGCGCTCGTCTGCGCCGGCGGCACCGGCGCCGCGCTTGCCGCCGGTCTCTTCAACATCAAACGCGCGCCCGGCATCCACCGGCCCGCGCTGGCCCTGCCGCTGCCGATCCCCGACGTGCCGCCGGCTGGCGGCGGCGGGCTGTCTCGCGGTGGGCAACGGGGCGTCGCCCACGGCGGTGGCATGGCGGGCATGGGTGTGCAGGGCTGTGGCGTGGCGGGCGGTGGCGTGGCGGGCGGGGCCGTTCGCGGCGGCCGGGTGGTGAGTCGCGGTAGCGACGTTGCGGGTCGGGTAGTTCGCGGCGGCAAACCGACAGGCCGCGAGGCAAGCACGGGCGTGCGCACCGTGACGCTGCTCGACGTCGGCGCCAATGCCCAAGCCCGGCCCGAGCACCTCGTGCAGTTCGCCTTCATGGGCGCCGCCCTGGCGCACGCCGTGCTCAGCGTGCCCCGGCCCCGCGTCGGGCTTCTCTCAAACGGCGAGGAGGCCGCTCGTGGCGGGCCGCTCCTTGTCGAGACCGCCACCGAGTTGCGCGCGCGCCTGGACGCCGCCGGCGCCGCCCCGTTCGAGTTCGTAGGCAACGTCGAGGGCGGCGACCTCACCAGCGGCATCGCCGACGTCATCGTCACCGACGGGCTCACCGGCAACATCGCGCTGAAGCTCGCCGAGGGCGTCTCGCAGACCGTGCTCGGCGCGGTCCGCGCCCGTGCCGAAGCCTCGCCGCGTGCGCGTCTCGGAGGGCTCCTGCTGCGCCCCGCGCTACGCGCCTTCCGCGACGAGATCGACCCCGAGCGCCAGGGCGGCGCCTATCTCTTGGGGCTGCGCCGCCTCGGCGTCGTACCCCACGGGCGCTTCAGTCGCGTGGGCTTCGCCCAGGCGATCCTGCGTGCCCAGCGCGGCGCGCGCGAAGACGTGGTCGGTCGCACGCACGACGCGCTGCGCCACGCCGGCTCGCTGCGCGTGGCCCCGATCGGTGCGGGTGGCAAATCCGGCGAGCGCGACACGCGGCCGGTCGGTGATGCGGGCGGCGCTGCGGGCGGCGCTGCGGGCGGCGCTGCGGGCGGCGCTGCGGGCGGCGCTGCGGGCGGCGCTGCGGGCGGCGCTGCGGGCGGCGCTGCGGGCGGCGCTGCGGGCGGCGCTGCGGGCGGCGCTCCAGACACTCGACGCGACTCGTCCTCGGCTCGCACGCCATCCGCCCAGAACGCTAGCCTCCCCAACAGTGACCCCCGAGCAGGTATTCGAACTGATTCGTGACCACCTCGCAGACGAGCTTGACATCGACCCAACTGCGATCGCGCCCGCGACCCGCTTCAAGGAGGACCTTGCCGCCGACTCGCTGGACCTCTACACGCTCGTCCAGGAGCTCGAGGACCAATACGGCGTCCGCATCACCGACGAGCAGGCGCGCGACATCCTCACCGTGGGCGCGGCCGTCGACTTCGTCATCGCCCACGTCGAGTCAGACCCTCCGGCCTGATGAGGCTCTATGACCTCGCTCGACCGGCTGTTGCAGGAACTGCCCGACGAGCTGGCCCGCCAGGTCTTCACACATGCCTCCTGGAGCGAGCGCCGCAGCGACTCCTACGCGCGCCTTGCCTTCCTCGGCGACTCCGTGCTCGGGCTGGCCGTCACGACGCACCTCTATCCGCGCCTGGAGGCCGAGCGCTTCGGCGCCGGGCGTCTCACGAAGATTCGCGCCCAGGCCGTCTCTGGTCCATCCTGCCGGGCCGTCGCCGAACGGCTCGGTGTCCCCCAACGACTGCACGCCGCAGCGCCCACCGACGTGCGCGACAACGCGCTTGCGCTGAGCGAGACCGAGCGCGTCCTGGCCTCCGTCATCGAGGCGGTCATCGGCGCCTGCTACCTGCAGTTCGGCTACGAACGCACCGCCGAGGCGGTGATCGAAGCCTTCGAGCCCGAGATCGAGCAGGCGCTCGAGCACCCCGTCGACTTCAAGTCCACCCTCCAGGAGCTTCTAGCCCAGCGCGGCGAGACCGTCATCTACGAGGTAACCGCCGAGATCGGACCGCCACACGAGCGCACCTTCCAAGTCGCCGCCCACGTCGACGGGCGCCAGCTCGGTGCCGGCTCCGGACGCAGCAAGAAGCACGCCGAGCAGGAGGCCGCGCGACAGGCCGTCGAGAAGCTGCAGGCATGACCGTCGCTGCGCGCCCGCTTGGGCGGGGCAGGACGCCCCGCCCCGTCCTGCGATCGGTCGATGGTTTCACCTGCGCGGATGCGCACCCAAGCAACACCACCCGAGGAAGCTTCCCTCCGTGCATCTGAAGTCGCTCACGCTCAAGGGGTTCAAGTCCTTCCCCGACCGCACGCACCTCGACTTCGGCCCCGGCGTCAGCGTCGTCGTCGGCCCCAACGGCTCCGGCAAGTCCAACATCACCGACGCCGTCCTCTGGGCGATGGGCGAGCAGTCCCCGCTCGCCGTCCGCGGCCAATCGATGCAGGACATCATCTTCGGCGGCGGGCGCGGCGTGCAGGCTCGCAGTGCGGCCTCCGTCGAGATCGTCCTCGACAACTCCGACGGCACCGTCGCCCTCCCGCTCTCCGAGATCTCGATCATGCGCCGCCTGGAGCGCTCCGGCGACGGCGAATACCGGCTCAACGGCGCCCGCTGCCGCCTCGGCGACGTGATCGAGGTGCTTTCCGACACCGGCCTCGGCAAGGAGACCCACTCCGTCATCTCCCAAGGCCGCGTCGAGGCGATAGTCACCTCCAAGGCTCGCGACCGTCGCATGCTGATCGAGGAGGCCGCCGGCCTCGGCAAGCACCGCAAGCGCCGCCGGCGTGCCCAACTCAAGCTCCAGCGCACCGAGGAGAACCTCGACCGCGCCCTCGACGTCGAGCGCGAGGCGCGCAGCCGTCTGCGGCCCCTCAAGCGCCAAGCCGAAGCCGCCGAGCTTCACGAGCGCCTTGAACGCCAACTGCTCGAAGCCCGCCTCACGCTCGCTGTCGAGGCGCTGCGCCTAGGGCGAGCCTCGCTCGACGGTGCCGAGGGTGTCGCCACCGACGCCCGCGCTGCCCGCGCCGCCGTCGAAAGCGAGCTTGCCGCGATCGTCGAGCGTCGCGGCGCCGCCGAGCGCGCCCTCGCCGAGCGCTCCACCCGGCACGACGCCCTAGCCAGCCGCGTCTTTCGTGCTCGCGCCGCGCACGAGCGCCTGCAACTCCGCAACGAGCACGCCACCGCCGCCATCGCCAGCCTGAACGAGCGCCGCGCCCGCATCCAACACGAACTTCAGCAGCTCGCCGCCGACGACCAGCTTGCCGCATCCTCCGCCGAGACCGAGCAAGAAGGGCGTCGCGTGCAAGAGCTGGAAGCACAGCTCACCGCCCTCGACGACGAGCGCGAGCGCGAACTGGCACGCGAGCTGAACGAGCTTGTCGCTGCCGAGGCCGCCGCCGAAGCCGAGGCTTCCCGCTGCGAGCAGGCCCTTGACGACGCCCGCAGCGAGCATGCTCAAGCCGAGCAAGCCGCCGCCACCACCCGGGTCTTGCTGCGCGACTCCGAGCGCGCCGTCCACGACGCCCGTCGCGAGGCCGTCCGCGTCGGCGCCGACCTGGCCGCCGTCAACCAATTCCTGCGCAGCCACACTCGCTCGCTGCGAGCAACCCATGCGAGCGGCCAATCGCAATCCGACCAGGCCGACGCGAGCGACGCGTCGCGCTCACTCAGCGAGCTTTTGAACGTGCCCGCCGGCCACGAGCTGGCCCTTGCCGCCGTCCTCGGCGAACGTCTCGACGCCGCGCTCGTCGCCGACCTCGCCGGCGCCACGACACTGCTCGACCAATCCGGTCCCGATGGCGGCGCTGCCCTGGTTGCCGGGGACGCCGCGCTTGCCCGGCTGGGTTCGGCCGGTGAGATAGCCGGGGCGCAACAGGCCGCCGGGACTGCGGCCGGAGGGGCAGCCGCTGCCGGTTCGCCACCCGTGCCGGGGGCGCGCGCGCTGTCAGAGCTTGTCAGCGGACCGCCTGCCGTGCTCTCCCTTCTCCGGCGGCTGCTCGCCGACGCCTGGGTGGTCGATGACTTCGAGGGCCTGTCCGCCGACTTCACCGGCGTCGCCGTCACCCTCGCCGGCCGCGTCTGGTTCGCCGCCACGGGCGAAGTCCGCCAGCTCGCCGCCGGCGGCGCCGAGCGCATCCTCGCCAAGCGCAACGAGCGTGACCGGCTGATCGCTGCCACCGAGGACGCCGCCATTGCCGAGCAGGCCGTGCGTGCCGCCGTCGAGCGTGCACAGGCGGACCTCGACGTTGCGTACGCCACGCTCGAGGACGCCGACCAGTCGCTTCGCGACGCGTCGCGTGAGCATGCCCGCGCGCTCGAGGGCCGTCGGCAGGCCGCCTGGCTGATCGAGCAGCGTCGCGCCGCTCCCGAGCAGGGTGCGCTCGCCGTGCGCCGGGCCGAGCTGCAAGGCGAGCTGGCCGCCGAGCGCCGCCAGCTCGAGCGCCACGAGCGCGAACGCGCCGAACGAGTGCAGCGCCTCGAGCGTCTGCGTGCCCAAGATGCTGCCGACGACGAGCTGCTGCCGCGGGCCACGCGTCTTGCGGCGGCGCTTGAAACTGCCGCCACGGCCGTCGCCGGGCGCATGGAGGAGCTGGATGCCGAGCTTGCCCGTCACAGCGCCGCCGGTGAGGAGATGGCGGGCGAGCTGCGCGAGTGCGCCGCCGCCGAGGCCGACCTGCAAGCGCGCCTACGCGCTGCCGGCGAGGAGGTCACCGCTGCCGAGGTCGCCGCCCAGCGCCTGCGCGACCTGGCCGCCGACGCCGCCACCGAGCTGGCCGAGGTGTGCGAGCGCCTCGAGCTGCCCGAGCCCGATCCCGCCGCCCAGGAGCCCCTGGAGGACGAGCAGCAGCAGGCGTTGGATGCACGCGTCGAGCGCCTGCGCCGGCGCCGCGAGCAGCTTGGCCCCGTCAACCCCCTGGCCCAGGAGGAGTACGCCGAGGCGCTCGCACACGTCGAGGAGCTTGAAGGCCGCCGCACCGACCTCGAGACCGCCCTGCGCGAGCTGCGCACCGTCATCCGCGATACCGACCGCCAGATCCACGAGACCTTCCGCGAGACATTCGAGGCGGCCGCCCGCAACTTCGAACAGCTGGCCGGCGACGTCTTCCCCGGCGGCTCCGGACGGCTGCGGCTCGTCAAGGAAGAGCACGCCCACCGGTCCGTACTCGGTGGCCAGTCGGTCCCCGCCGAGGACACCCCCGCCGCAGACCGGGTGGCAGAGGGGTCGCAGGCGCAAAGCGGCGAGCGCGGTCACGAGAGCCATGCGCAGGCTGCCGCCGAAGCTGCCGCGGATGCCGAGGAGACCGACCGTCAGGAGGACGGCGAAGACGAGCTTCTGGGCGTCGAGATCGAGATCACCCCCGCCGGCAAGTCCGCCAAGCGGCTCACGTTGCTCTCCGGCGGGGAGAAGTCGATGACGGCCCTAGCCTTCCTGTTTGCCGTCTTCCTTGCCCGCCCCTGCCCCTTCTACATCCTGGACGAGGTCGAGGCCGCGCTCGACGACCTCAACCTCGACCGTTTCCTTACCCTCCTGCGCCGCCACGCCAACCGTGCGCAGTTCATCGTCATCACCCACCAAAAGCGCACCATGGACGCCGCCGACTGGCTATACGGCGTCTCGATGGCCGGCAACGGCGTCTCGAAGGTCATCTCGCGGCGCCTCCCGCCCGCGGCGGAGCAGCAGGAGGACACCGCAGGGCGCGTAGACGTTGAAGCGAGGGAGCCCGAGCAAGAGGGTGCTGCGGGTGAGCACGAGGTCTCGGACGAGCCCGCGCAGGAGGGTGTCGCTGAGGGCCACGACGCGAACCAGGGGCCACGGCCAACGGATACGGAGGCGTCCGGACACGTCGCAATGGCCGAGGTGGCCTGACACTCGGGCCGTTGCTCGGCCGCGATCGACCGCGCTGCCGCGCTGCCCGTCAGCCCCGCAAAGCCGCAGCCACGCCAAGCCGGCGTCCTGCGCCGCGCTGGTATCGTCGCCGCTCCCGTGCCCCGCGAGTGGAGTGACCTGTTCATCGTCGACGAGGACGACGGTGCCCGCGCCGGCGGCGAGGGCGAGTCCTCCGAACGCCGCCGCGGCATCTTCCGGCGCCTGCGCGCAAACCTCGCCAAGACCCGCGCCGCGCTTGGCGGGGAGATCCAGGCGACGCTGTTCCAAACCCTCGACGAGCACACCTGGGAGCGCCTGGAGGAGGCGCTCATCATGGCCGACGTCGGCGCTGCCACGACCGCCTCGATCGTGCAAACGCTCGAGGCCGAAGCCAGCGACGGATCGCTCAGCGGTGGCGAGGCGCTAACGGCGCGCCTGATCGACTTGCTCGCCGACACAGCGCGCGTCGGGGATCAGCACATCGACATCCGTCCTGCTCCCACCGTGATCCTCACCGTCGGCGTCAACGGCACCGGCAAGACCACGACCGCCGGCAAGCTCGCCTGGCACCTGCAGCGCGAGCTGCACCGCAGCGTCCTGCTGGCCGCCGCCGACACCTTCCGCGCCGCCGCCACCGAGCAGTTGCAAGGCTGGGCGGCGCGCGCCGAATGCGAGATCGTGACCGGGCCCGAACGCGCCGACCCCGGCTCAGTTGCTTTCGAGGCGATCGCCCGTGCGGGCCGCGATGACATCGATGTTGTCATCGTCGACACCGCCGGGCGTCTCCACACCCAGGACGACCTCATGGGCGAGCTTGCCAAGATCCGCCGCGTGATCGCCCGTCAGCTCGATGGCGCCCCTCACGAGACACTGCTCACCGTCGACGCCACCACTGGCCAGAACGGCCTACGCCAAGCGCAAATGTTCGCCGCCGCCGTCGACGTCACCGGCATCGTCCTCACCAAGCTCGACGGCACCGCCCGCGGCGGCATCGCCCTCGCGATCGCCCGCGAGCTGCAACTCCCCGTCAAGCTGATCGGGATCGGCGAGGCGCTGGAGGACCTGCGGCCATTCGATGCCGGGGACTTCGCGCGGGCGCTCGTCGAGCAATAGGGGCCGCGGGCCGGGAGGCCGCGATCGGGGACCAGGGCGATCCAGGCCGAGCTGCCTGGGTTGGGATGGGAGGGGCCGGGGAGTAGCGCAGGGGTGGGCCACCGGGGTGGCGGGCTTGCGGCGGGAGGAAGGCGCGGTCGTGGTGGGGGGACGGCGGGGCTTGTGGTGGGGGACGATGGGCTTGTAGTGGGGGTGACGGCGGGGCTTGTGATGGGAGGATGGTGGGGGCTTCCGGTAGGGGACGGCGGGCTTGTGGTGGGAGGATGGTGGGGTCCTGGTGGGAGGACGATATGTGGGTGGGGGAGGGGGTGGGTGTTGTTTTTTGAAACGCGAATCGCGCCTGCGCACGTGCGCGCGCGCGATTCGCGTTTTGAATTGAAATGTCCACGGCGCGACTGAAGCGTCGCCGGCGGGTGCGATAATTGGGTGCATGGACGCATGGGTCGTCTGGGTTGTGGCGATGGGTGCGCTCGGTGTAGGCGAGATGCACACCGGCGGGTTCTTTCTTGCTCCCTTCGCGCTCGGGGCGGGGGTTGCTGCGATCGCCAGTGCCGCCGGCGCCGGCGTCCCGCTTGCGCTCGTCGTCTTTCTCGCCGTTTCGCTGCTGGTGCTGCTCACGCTGCGGCCGCTTGCCCGACGCCACCGCCACATTCCGCCCGCGATCCGCACTGGCGCAGCGGCCCTCGTCGGACGCGATGCGACCGTGCTCGAGCGCATCGCCAACCGCGACGGCGTAGGCTGCGTCCGAATCGACGGCGAGGTTTGGACGGCGCGCAGCTACGACGAAGACGAAACCTTCGACGCGGGCGAACGCGTGCAGGTCGTCGAGATACGGGGGGCCACTGCGCTTGTGATGCACTGAGACGACCGTGTGAGCCTTCGCGGATGCGTCGTTCTCGGTCGGCCATATGCTGCAGGGCAATGCATTGGTCAGGTACTGGGCCACCGCCCTGGACGCCATGAAGACATCTGTCATCGATTCCGTCCACCTCTGTGGTTAGGCTGTAGAGAACGAGTCGCTTTAGGGCGTCGGTTAGAGAGAACCCATGGTCGCCATCATCGTCATCGCCGTCGTCGTGATCTTCGCGCTGGTGTTCGCCGCGCGCACGATCCGCGTCATTCCCCAAGCGCGCGCCGGCGTCGTCGAGCGCCTTGGGCGCTACAGCCGCACCCTGGAGCCCGGCTTGACGATCGTCACGCCGTTCATCGACCGCGTGAAGCCGCTCGTCGACCTGCGCGAGCAGGTCGTCAACTTCTCTCCCCAGTCGGTCATCACCGAAGACAACGTCGTCGTGGGGATCGAAACCGTCCTCTACTTCACGATCACCGATCCGCGCTCGGCGACGTACGAAATTGCGAACCCGCTGCAGGCGATCGAGCAGCTGACGGTGACGACCCTGCGCAACGTGATCGGCGGACTCACGCTCGAGGCGACCCTCACCGCGCGCGAGAACGTCAACGCCGAGCTGCGCACCGTGCTCGACGAGGCGACCGGCAAGTGGGGCATCCGCATCAACCGCGTCGAGATCAAGTCCGTCGACCCGCCCGCCGACATCCGCACGGCGATGGAGAAGCAGATGCGCGCCGAGCGCGACCGTCGCGCGGCGATCCTCACCGCCGAAGGCCAGCGCCAAGCGCAGATCCTCACCGCCGAAGGCGAAAAGCAGGCCGCGGTGCTCTCCGCGGAAGGCGAGAAGCAGGCCGCGGTGCTTCGCGCCGAGGGCGAATCCAAGGCGATCAACACCGTCTTCAAAGCGATCCATGACGGCCGCCCGACCCGCGACCTGCTCAGCTACGAATACCTCAAGATGCTTCCCACCCTCGCCGAAGGCGACTCGAACAAGGTGTTCGTCATCCCCTCCGAGTTCGCCTCCGCGTTCGGCGGCCTTGGCGACGCGCTGGCGCGCGGCGTCGGTGGGCAGGCTGCCGGCGGGCAGGCCGCCGGCGGGGGGGGCGTCGGTGGGCAGGCTGCCGGCAACCCGCGCCCGGATACCGGCAAGCCTGGGGCCAACGAGGGGGCCAACGAGCTGCCTGAAGCCAAAGAGCTGCCGGGCACGCGCGACTAAGCGCGAGAGGCGGCCACGCGTGTTCGACTCCCTCTCCGAGAAACTCCAGCAAACGCTGTCCGACGTCCGCCAGCGCGGCACGCTCACCGAGCAGGACATCGACGCGGCCCTGCGCGAGATCCGCCTCGCGCTGCTCGAGGCCGACGTCAACTTCAAGGTCGTCCGGCAGTTCACCGCCGAGGTCAAGGAGCGCTGTCTTGGCGCCGAGATCGTCGGGCGTCTCAACGCCGGCCAGCAGGTCGTCAAGATCGTCGCCGAACAGCTCGCCATGCTCATGGGCGGCGAAAACGATGGCCCACCCACCCTGCGCTTCGCCTCCCGCCCGCCGACCGTGATCCTCATGGCCGGCCTGCAAGGCTCGGGCAAGACCACCGCCGCCGCCAAGCTCGCGCGGCATCTGCAGGAGGAGCACGACTCCACAGTCGCCCTTGCCGCCTGCGACACCTACCGTCCCGCCGCCGTCGACCAGCTCGTCAAGATGGGCGCCCGCGCCGGCGCGACCGTCTACGAGCAGGGCACCGACCCGGACCCGGTCGAGATCGCCGCCTGGGCCCTAGAGCGTGCGCGCGAGGAGGGCAAGGACGTGCTGATCGTCGACACCTCCGGGCGCCTGCATGTGGACGCCGAGTTGATGGCCGAGCTGGTGCGCATCCACGAGGCTGTGCAGCCCGACGACACGCTCCTCGTCGTCGACGCGATGACCGGCCAGGACGCCGTCAACGTCGCCGAGCAGTTCGCCGCCGCGGTTCGGCTCGACGGCGTTTTGATGAGCAAGCTCGACGGCGACGCGCGCGGTGGCGCCGCGCTCTCGGTCAAGGCCGTCACCGGCTGCCCGATCATGTTCGCCTCCACCGGCGAGCATCTCGAGCAGTTCGAGCGCTTCCACCCCGACCGCATTGCCCAGCGCATCCTCGGCATGGGCGACGTCATGAGCCTGATCGAGCACGCCGAGCGCGAGTTCGACGAACGCGAAGCACTCGACCTGCAACGCAAGCTGCGCCGCAACGAGTTCGGCCTCGACGACTTCCTGCAGCAACTTCAGACGCTCCGCAAAATGGGCCCTCTCAGCAACCTGCTCGGCATGATCCCCGGGCTCGGCGGCGCGCAGCTGCGCGGGATGAAGCTCGACGAACGCGAGCTTGATCGCCTGCAGGCGATCATCCTCTCGATGACCCCCTCCGAGCGCCGCCGTCCCGAGCTGATCAAGGGCTCGCGGCGGCTGCGCATCGCGCGCGGCTCCGGCACCAACGTCCAGCAGGTCTCCGCCCTGGTCAAGCAGTTCGGGCAGATGCGCAAAGTCATGCGCCAAGTCGGTTCCGGAAAGATGCCGGACATCGGCGCGCTCATGCGGCAAAGCGCGACCGGGCGGCGCTGAGGGAGGCGGGCGGCACTGTGAGGGCCGCTGAAGGGGGCGCGCAGGTGCGTGAGGGGGCGCGAGAGGGCCGTGCGGGCCTGTGAGAGGGTCGGAGGGTGCGCGGTGCTTTTGAGGGGTGTCGAGGGCCCGCGAGTGTACGAGGGACGCGCGGGCCTGTGAGGTGGCGCCTGACCGGGCTGTAGATTCGAGGACGTGCCCGACGATTCTCCAGGGGCGAGCGTCGCCCACCTAGACGCAGACGCGTTCTACGTCTCGATCGAGCTGCGCCGCCACCCCGAGCTGCGCGGGCGGCCGGTGGTCGTCGCCGGCAGCGGGCCGCGCGCGGTCGTGACGACCGCGAGCTATGAGGCTCGGCGCTTCGGGGTGGGCTCGGCGATCCCCGCGTCGCGGGCGCGGCGACTGTGCCCCGACGCAGTGTTTCTGCCCCCCGACTTCCCCACCTACAGAGAGGTCTCGCGGCACGTCATGGGGATCGTGCACGCGCACGTCGAGCGCGTCGAGGTCGTCGGCCTCGACGAGTGCTACCTCGACGTGAGCGGGCTCTACGCGCCGCGTGCCGCGATGCGCCGGCTGGTCGCCGCGATCAAGGCGGACACCGGCCTGACGTGCTCGGTCGGCATCGGCCCGAACAAGCTCGTCGCGAAGGTCGCCTCCGACGCGGAGAAGCCCGCCGGGTTCGTTGCGCTCACCCGCGCCCAGGCGTGCGCGCGTTTCGCGGGCGCGCCGCCCGGGCTCGTGCCCGGCATCGGTCCGAAGACAGCCGCGCGTCTTGCGGCGATGGGCTTCACCACACTGGCCGCGCTTGCGGCCGCGTCGCCGGAACTGCTCGCTGCGCGTTTCGGGCCGAACCTCGGCCGTGAGCTGCGTCGCCGGGCGCGCTTCGAACACGACGGGGTCGTCGGGGCCGCACGCAAGGTCGTCTCCGAGTCGCGCGAGCGCACGTTCGACACCGACATCCGCGACCCCCTACGGCTGCGCGACGAGCTGGCGCGGATGGCGCGCGAGCTGTGTGCGAGCCTCGCGGCGCACAGCCGCGCCGGGCGCACGATCGGGATCAAGGTGCGCCTCGACGACTTCAGCACCGCCACCCGGGCGCGCACCCTGACCGAGCCGACCGCTGACGCCGCCCTGGTCAACCGCGTCGCACAGGAGCTGCTGGCGGCCTACGACCCGCCGCGCCCCGTGCGCCTCCTGGGAGTGCGCGTCGCGGGGCTCGCCGCGCAGGCCAACAACGACCCCGAGCCGCGGGCGAGCGACCAACTGGCGCTGCCGGTTTGAGCGGCGGCTGGGGCGTTGGGATCGTCCGCGCGTGGCAGCCCGCGCAGGCGCAGCGACGGCGCCGGACATCCATGTCCAGCGTGCAGCGCGCGTGACGCCGACGGCGCGATATGTCCGTTTTTTTGGAGCGCCCTTCGCGGTGCGTGCGCGCGCTCTGCCTAAATACTTGGCGCGCCCGAATGGCACCTTTGAGGCAATACTCAGCGTACGAGCAGGTAGCTGAAGCCGACCCTACTCGGGCTCGACACCCTTGAGCCGCCGTAGTGCGCGTTCACGCGCCATTGGCCCACCGCGGGTGCTGTGAACGGGATGCTCGCCAGGCCATTGCTCGCGGTTGCTTGCAGCTGGCGGTAGAACTGCCAACCGAACACCGGGTCGAAGCGTTCGATGTCCACCGTCACCGGGCCGCTTGCCCCCGGTGAGACGTGCACGCGCAGCGGCGTTTCGCGGCCCGCCGGCGCACTTGCACGGCCATGGCTTGCGCTCGCATCCGCAAAGTAGATCGTCGTGCGCGTGATCGTGCGCGACTCGCGCTCGATCGTAAACGCTCCTTTGCTCGCACCGCGCACTGCGACCGCCACGTAGTAGCGGTCGGCCTTCAGCTTGTGCTGCAGCGTCTGGTTGCCCTTCCCTTCGCAGGCGCACGCCAGCTGGTCGCCGTTCTGGTCGAGCAGTCGCACGCTGAACTGCGCGCTGTGCGGCGCCCGCAGGCGCAGCGTCAGGTTCGAGTGGCTCGTCACATCGAGCCGGTACAGGCGCAGGATCTGCACACCCGCGCCGTCGAGGTACCCGCGCGCGACCCCGTAATTGAGCAGCGCGATCCCCGGCGAAGTCTCGTCCGGGCCAGCCGGGGCGACCTGCAAATGGAAGCGCTGCACGCCGGTGAACGACGTGTTCGGAGTCAGCTCGAAGCTGTAGCGCCCACCCTGCCCGGGACCGGGTGTAAACAGGCGATAGCCGCTGCACTGGACCTGCACCAGCGCGCTCGCGTCTTCGAACGAGCTGGTTCCCGGACCGAACAGTTGGCCGGTGACGCACGCCCCATGCCGCGTGACGTTGGTCAGGTTGATCAGGTAGCTCGCGCCCGCGTGCAGGGTCAACGCGTACGCCGCATTGATGTTCTGGATGCGATCGACCTGCCCACTCGCGCCGCGTGCCGGCAGCGGCGTGCCCGGCGGGGCGACGGCCGGGGTCGGTAGGAACACGCTCAGCGCGAACCCGGCCAGCTGCGAACCGGCCTTCGCCGCCACGCGAATGTCGTAAAGCGCGCTCTTAGCGGCGCGAAACGTCAGCGATGCCTTACCTTCTTCGCCGGTAGGTTCGCATTCGACTTCCGTCAGTTCCGAGCGCACCACCCGGAACACGCTCACGACGGCGTCGAGGTTGCCCTGCGCCGCGAGTTCGACGCCGACGCGCTGCGCAGCGCTCGCCGACGCGCGGAAGCTGTACCAGACGGAGTTCGTCGTCGCGGTCCCCGCGCATCTGCCCGTCGGTTCGTTTGCCACAACCGTCGCGCCGACCGTCGTGCCGTTGACCGTCGCGGGCAGGCTCGTGATCGCCTGTGCGTTCGCGAGTTCGTCGTTCGGCGGCGGCGCGGGCGCAGTTGTTTCGGCGGCGACCGCCTGCGTCGCCGCTGTCCACGCCGGCAGCGTGCCGCCCAGCAGGGCGAGCAGGACGAACAGGGTGAGCCTGCACGGGCGCGTCAGGCGGCTTGCCGGCACGGGTCCTCTCATCGACAGCACCGCCACCGAGCTTGACAGGTGGGTCGGACCCGTCTGCGGGGAGGGGGGAGTGGCGGTCTGCGGAGGGGGTGGTGGCCGTCTGTGGGAGGGGGTGTCGGCCTGGGGGGGTGGTGGCCGTCTGTGGGAGGGGGTGTCGGCCTGGGGAGGGGGTGGCTATCTGCGGGGGATGTGGTCTGCGGGAAGGGTGGCCGTTTGTGGGTAGGGGTGGGCGGATATCTTTTGCGGCGTGATTCGCGCCTGCGCGTGTGGGTTAAGACAAAGCCTGCGCGCGCGTGTGCGTGCGTGATCGGCGCTGGAACGCGGGCCATGGATGGCCCGCGCCGGCCGACCCAGTGTGCCGGCCGACACGCGCGGACGATCACAAAGCGTCCCCATCAGACGATACGATGCGCATATGTCGCTTGCGGACACAGGCGCTGTACGGATCTCCTATGAGCGGGCCGGCGCGGGGCCGCCGCTGTTGCTGATCATGGGGATGAGCGGCACCTTCGCGCACTGGTATGCGCCGTTCCTTGCGCGCTTGCGCGCCAGCTTCGACACGATCGTCTACGACCACCGCGGCGTCGGCGAGAGCAGTCCGCTCGAGGGGGAGCTGACGACTTCGCTGCTCGCGCAAAACGCCGTCGGTCTGCTCGATACGCTCGAGGTCCCGTCCGCGCACGTGCTCGGCATCTCGATGGGCGGCATGGTCGCCCAGCAGCTCGCGCTCGCGCACCCGGCGCGCGTACGGACCCTTACGCTCGGCTGCACCTACTGCGGCGGTCCGCACAGCGTGCTCCCCGACCCCGCCGTGCTCGGGCGTCTCGGCGAGGCGATGTCCTCCGGCGACCGCGCCCGCGCGGTCCGCGTCGCGTGGGAGGTCAACGTGTCGCCGGCCTTTACCGCCGACGATGCGGCGTTCGAGGTTTTCCGCGGCATCGGCGCCACCCGCGCCGTCGCCGTCCCCGTGATCATGGCCCAGCTCCAGGCTTGCTCTGCGCACGACACCAGCGCCAGCCTGGGCGAGCTGACGATGCCCGCCCTGGTCGTGCACGGCACCCTCGACCAGATGCTCCCCGTCGGCAACGGCCACGACATCCACGCGCGCATCCCCGGCTCGCGCCTGGAGATCTTCGGGGGCATCGGGCACCTCTTCTTCTGGGAGGACCCGACACGCGCCGCCGAGCTGATCTGCGAGCACGCCGGTGTGGCCGGGGTCGCTGAGCAGCCCTCCCCGCCGGTCGGCGCATCAGCTGGTTCCGGGGACTCGGGCGAGCGCCAGGTGCCCGCGGCCTCCGCGTAGGCGCGCGCGTGACCGGCCTCGAGCTGAGCGTTCGCACGCCCGACGGCGTGCTGCTCTCCGGCGAAGACAGCGGCGGCGACGGTCCGCCGATCGTCCTCCTGCACGGCCTCACCGCCACTCGCCGCTACGTCGTCATGGGCTCGCGCCTGCTCGCCCGTGCCGGCCTCCGCGTGATCGCCTACGACGCCCGCGGGCACGGCCGCTCCTCGCCTGCCCCCGACCCGGCCGCCTACGGCTACGGGCGGCTTGCCGACGATCTGCGCGCGCTGCTCGACGCGTGCGGGATCGAGCGCGCTGCGCTTGCCGGGGCCTCGATGGGGGCGCACACGGCTTTGCGCTTCGCCCTCGACCATCCCGCGCGTGTGGCCGCGCTTGGGATCGTCACGCCTGCCTTCGATCCGGGCGTCGCGCCCGCCTTCGACCCCGACGCCGTTCCCCTCCCCAGCCCCGCAGGCGGCACGCCGGGCGTCAGCTCCAGCTCAGCTCTCGACGCCACCCCCGCCGTTGCGGCGCCCGGCCCGACTCCCGAAGGGGACCGCGACGCGCTCGCCCGTGCCCTACGCGCCGGCGGCGTCAAGGCGTTCCTTGCCGCATACGACTTCTCGACCGTCCCCGACTCCTGGCATGAGACCGTCGCGACCGTCGTGCGCCAGCGGCTCTCCGCGCATGCCCACCCGAACGCGGTCGCCGACGCCATGGAAGTCGTCTCGCGCTCGCGGCCGTTCGAGCGCTGGAACGACCTCGCCCGCATCGCCGTCCCCTCCGTCATTGTCGCCAGCCGCAACGAGGTCGACCCCGGGCACCCGCTGGCGCTTGCCGAACGCTACGCCGACTCCATCCCCGGCGCGACCCTCACCGTCGAGGACGGTGGGCCGCCCGTGCGCTCCCCGCTCGCCTGGCAGGGCGGACAGCTCTCGAAAGTGCTGCTGGGCCTGCTTGCGCGGGCGGGCTGGGGCCGGTGTCCGTGATAGCGTACGCTCGTATGCCGGTGCGCGAGTGGGATGGAGCCAGCTATGACCGCATCTCCGGGCCGATGGAGGCGCTTGGGCGGGCGGTGCTCGATCGGCTGAAGCTGGCCGGCGATGAGACCGTGCTCGACGCCGGCTGCGGCTCGGGGCGCGTCACCGAGGCGCTGATCGAGCGGCTGCCGCGTGGGCGCGTCGTGGCCTTCGACGCCTCGCCCTCGATGGTCGCTGCCGCGCGCGAGCGACTGGGGGACAGGGCCGTGGTGTGCGAAGGCGACCTGCTCGACCTCGACCTGAACGCATTGCACGTACCTGCGCTTGGCGAACCTGGGCTCGGGTCTGGGCTTGGCGGACCTGGGCTTGAGAGGTCTGGGCTCGGTGGACCTCGGCTTGACAGCCTTCGGTCTGACAGGCCTGGGCTTGGCGGACCTGGGCTTGACAGCCTTCGGTCTGACAGGTCTGGGCTCGGTGGACCTGGGCTTGAGAGGTCTGGGCTCGGCGGACCCGGGCTCGACTCGGACCGTGGATTCGACGCGATCTTCTCGACTGCGACCTTCCACTGGATCGCCGACCACGACCGGCTCTTCGCGCGCCTGCGGGCCGCGCTGCGCCCCGGCGGGCAGCTGGTCGCGCAGTGCGGGGGAGAGGGCAACATCGACGTCCTGCGCTCCACCGCCCACGAGATCGTCGAGCGCGAACCCTATGCGGAGCACTTCCGCGGCTGGAGCCCGCCCTGGAGCTACGCCGATCCCGATGTCACGCGTGAGCGGCTGCTGCGTGCCGGCTTTACCGAAGCGGCTTGCTGGCTCACGCCGGCGCCTCAGCAGCCCGAGCACCCGCGTGAGTTCCTGTCGACGATCGTGCTCGGCCCGCACGTGCAGCGGCTGCCGCCCGACTTGCGCGAACCCTTCATGGACACCGTCCTGGCCGAGCTGCCGGCGCCGGTCGTCGTCGACTACGTGCGCCTGAACATCGACGCGACTGCGTAGCGAGCCGGCGAGCCTGCCGCTGATATGCGTCGGCGTCGGATGTCGCGTGCGTAGAACGCTGCGCGCAGCACGCAAGGGCAACGCGCGGGCTTGCAAGTGACACGTGTGGAATGGCAGGCGCGGCCTGCAAAAGGAACGCCCCGCTCGCGAGTTCTATTGGTGAGCGCGTCCGCGCCCGCGCCAGCCACACCCCAAGCGACACGGAGGTTTCATGAGGGCCACCAAGACCACCCTGGGACTCGCCGCGGCGATCCTGCTGACCGCGGCCGTGCCCGCGCTTGCGCCTGCCGCCGCCGGCGCAGACCTGCTGTCAGTCGGCGACTGGGCCTTCAACGAAGGCCATGGCGCCGTCGCCCACGACTACTCAGGCCACCACAACGAAGGCGCGCTCGAAGGCGCCGCGCAGTGGACGCACGGACGCTTCCAAGGCGCTCTCGGCTTCGACGGCAGCACCGCCGCTGTGCACGTCCCCGACAGCCCCTCGCTGGAACCGGCGAACGTCACCGTCACCGCCTGGGTGAACGCGTCTGCAAGCCCCGGCATCTACCGCTACATCGTCGCCAAGGGCGCCAACGGCTGCGCCGCCGCCTCCTACGGTCTCTACACCGGCCCCGGCGGTGGCATCGCCTTCTACGTCTCGCGTGAAGACGGCTTCGCCTGGACGCTCTCGCCCACCGTCGAACCGAGCGCGATCTGGAACGGGCAGTGGCACAACGTCGTCGGCACCTTCGACGGCTCGACCATACGCCTCTACGTCGACGGCCGCCAGGTCGGCTCTGGCACACCCGACAGCACGCCGATCGCCTATGGCCTGCAAACCTCGAACGACCTCGACATCGGCGGCTACCCCTGGTGTTCCAGCTCGGACTTCGCCGGTACGATCGACGAAGTGAAGGTCTTCAACCGTGCGCTCTCTCCGCAGGAGATCAGCATCGGCTACGGAATCTCGCGCTTCTTGCCGTCGAGCTTCCCATTCGACCTGATCCTGTAGGGCTGCGGAGAATCGCGCGCAGGGCCCGGGCACGGGGCTCTGAACGTTCGGGCCGGGCCCTTGGGGGTGCCCGGCCCGAATCACTCTCACACCGCGTACAGCGGCTCGCTACGTCAATACTGCTGACGCCTCGCTTTGCGCCCGCCCCGCCAGCGCCGCGTAACGCCCGCCCAGCCCGATCAACTCCTCGTGCTTGCCCCGCTCGACGACGCGTCCGTTGTCGAGCACGAGGATCTGGTCGGCGTCGCGCACCGTGGAGAGCCGGTGGGCGATCGCGATCGTCGTGCGGCCCCTGCTGAGGTCGTCCAGCGCCAGCTGCACCGCGCGCTCGGTCTCGGTGTCCAGCGCACTCGTCGCCTCGTCGAGGATCAACACCGGCGGGTTGCGCAGGATCGTGCGCGCGATCGCGATCCGCTGCTTCTCGCCGCCCGAAAAGCGGTAGCCGCGCTCGCCCACCGGTGTGTCGTAGCCCTCTGGTAGCGAAGCGATCAGCTCGTGGATCTGCGCCGCGCGCGCCGCCTCTTCGATTTCCTCGTCATTGGCCTGTGGACACGCGAAGCGCAGGTTCTCGCGGATCGAGGCGTGGAACAGGTACGTCTCCTGGGAGACGAGCCCCACGGTGCCCGCCAGCGACTGCAACGTCATATCGCGGATGTCCACGCCGTCGATCGTCACGCTGCCCCGCTGCGGCTCGTACAACCGCGCGACGAGATACGCCAGCGTCGTCTTGCCCGAGCCCGTCTCGCCGACCAGCGCCGTGCGCGTGCCCGCTGGGATCTCGGCGTCGATTTCGCGCAGCGTCCACGCACCGTCGTGCGCTGCGCCTCTGGTGCCCTGCGCCACGGGTTGGGTGCCGTCCGGTGCCGCCGCGGGCCCGCCGTGGTTTTGTGTTGCAGGCACCGCACCGTCTTGCTTTGCGCGCCCCGCAAGGCCTTGCGCTGCAGGCCTGCCGTCGTCCTGCGTCATAGGCCCGACCTTGTCCTGGGGGGCGGACTCCGCTCCGTTCCGGCTGGCAGCGCCGGTATAGCGAAACCACACGTCTTGCAGCCGCACGTCGCCGCGCACCCCGCTCAGCGTTCGCGCGCCGGGGCGCTCGGCGATGTCGACCGGCAGGTCCAGGTACTCGAAGATGCGCCCGAACAGCGCCATCGAGGTCTGCACTTCCAAGCCCACCGAGAGCAGCGACTGCATCGGGAACAGCAGCCGCGTCTGGAGTGTCGTGAACGCCACGATCGTGCCGATCGAAAGCGCGTGGTTGCCGTGCGCGATCGTGTAGCCGCCGAACCAGTACACGGCTGCAGGCATGATCGCGAAGCTCATCTGCACCGAGGCCATCCGCCAGCGACCCGCCATCCGCGCGCGCACCTCCAGATCGGCGAGCGCTCCCGACTCGGTCGAGAAGCGTTCCACAAGCTCCTGCGAGCGCCCCATCGTCTTGCCCAGCAGGATGCCCGACACCGACAGCGACTCCTCCACCAGCGTGCTCATATCGGCCAGGCGTCCCTGGCGCACCGACTGGATGCGCCGTCGCTCGTTACCCACGCGGCGTGTCAGCCATACGAAGAACGGCAGCAGGCACAGCGAGAAGACCGTCAGCTCCCAGCTCAGCGCGAGCATCGCCACGACCGTCGCGGCTACCGTCGTAACGGTGGAGACCGTCGACGTCGCGGTGCTCGTCACCACATCGTCGATCCCGCCGATGTCATAGGCGATGCGCGACTGCACCTCGCCCGATCGCGTACGCGTGAAGAACGCCAGCGACATCCGCTGGAGGTGCGCGTACACCGCGGCGCGCAGGTCGTGCATCACGCGCTGGCCGACCTGATTTGAGATCAGCGTCTGCACGACCCCGAACACGCCGCTGACCACCGACACCGCGATCATCCCGCCGACGAGCGCCGAGAGCAGCCCCACGTTGTGCTCCGGGATCGCTTTGTCGATCACGCCTCGCAGCAGGAACGGCGAGACGACGCTCAGCAGGGACGTCAGACAGATCAGCCCCAGCAGGCCCCCCAGGCGCGCTCGATAGGGCCTGAAGAGGCCCGCCACGCGGCGCAGAGAGACGGGCTTGTCGGGGATGTCCTCGGGACGCAGCTCTTTGCGCCGTGCGCCACGGCCGCCGCCGCCCGTGCCTTCGCCGTGCATGAAGCTCATGCGAACGACTGTACCGGCGAGCACCGCTGCGACAGTTGCGCGGTTGAGCGGGGGTGGGGAGGTGGTGTTGCATTTTGAAACGTGAATCGCGCCCGCGTACGTGCGCGGGCGCGATTCACAGTTTGCGGGAAGACATTCGAACGCCCGGCTGCGACGGGGGCATTTTGGCGCCAGGTGCGCGTCGTCCGGCGGGTAGACCTCCTACGCTTAAGCGGATGAACCTCTCGGCTACGGAGATCCGTGTGCTTGGCTGCCTGATGGAAAAGCAGCGCACGACGCCCGACCAGTACCCGCTGAGCCTCAACGCGCTGCGTCTCGCGTGCAACCAGTCGACGAATCGCGACCCGGTCGTGCAGTACGACGAGGCGATCCTGCGCGACGCGCTGCACCGCCTCGAGCGCCGCGGCTGGGTGCGGCTTGCCAGCGGCGCCGGCAGCCGGGCGGCGAAGTATCGGCACCTGCTCGCCGAAGCACTGCCGCTGGGCGAGGACGAGCACGCCGTCATGTGCGTGTTGATGCTGCGCGGCCCGCAGACGCCGGGGGAGCTGAAGCAGCGCACCGAGCGCATGCACCCCTTTGCGGACCTCGGCGCCGTGCACGCGACGCTGGAGCAGTTGATCGCGCGTGAGCTGGTCGCCTGCCAAGGGCGGCGGCCCGGCCAGAAGGAGGACCGCTACGCGCAGCTACTCTCAGAGGACGCTGACGCGGAGCAGCGTGCGGGCGTCACCGTAGCTGGCGACGCCGGCGGCTCGTCGGTAGGCGTCGCCGGTGCCGGCCCGGGTGGCGCCGGCGGGTCGGGCGTGCTAGCCGGTGGTGGCGGGTCGAGCATGATTGCCGGCTCCGAGTCGGGTAGCGTTTCTGATGTCGGGTCGAGCGGCGTCATTGGCGCTCTCTCGGGAGTGGTTGCCGGTAGTATGCCCGGCGGCGTTGCCGACGTTGAGTCGGGTGGTGTTTCCGGCTCCGGGGCGAACCCGACCGGCGAAGCGCCCGGTCCCACGGGCTTCGCGCCGACGCCGGGCGACGTGCACGATCTTGGCGCGGGCACAGTCATGCCGACGGCCTCGCACGCGCTCGGCGCTCCTGCGGCGCCCGGTATGACTGCTCCCGCCGGCTCGGCGCTCGCGGCCCTGCAGAAGCGCGTTTTGCGCCTCGAGCAGGAAGTCGCCGAGTTGCGCGCCACGCTGGGTGGGCGAGGCGGGTTCGGCGAGCGCGGTGGGTCTTTGCCAGATGCGCGTGAGGAAGCTGCGCATGGCGAGCGCGAACCGGGTGGGCCCGGCGATCGCGAAGAACCTGAACGTGGATTGAGTGGGCATGGTGAGGAGCGCGAAGAGCTTGAACCGGGCGAGCACGGTTCGGCTGGTCCTGGCGAGCGCGACCGCACCACGGTTACGCTCGCCGGGGGGCAGACTCACGCGAGTGCCTGGCCGGGCCGGCCGAATGGGTCTGCGCAGTCGTGACCGGCCCATTTCCGCTCCTTGGCGGGCTTGCGCTCGTAGCCAGCGCCACCTCCGACACCGCGAGCGGGGTCGGCATCCCCCTGGCGCTGGCCGCGGGCCTGGTGTCGTTTCTCTCGCCGTGTGTGCTGCCGCTCGTCCCCGGCTATATCTCGACGGTGATCGGGGTTGCGCCCGCCGACATCAAGAGCGCCGGCCCGCGGCGCGTACTCGTGCCGAGCCTGCTGTTCATCGCCAGCTTCTCCGCGATCTTCATCCTGCTGGGGCTCAGCGCGACCGAGATCGGCTCGCTGCTGAACCGGCACCTGACGACGCTGCGCACCCTCGGCGGCGTCATGATCGTCGCGATGGGCGTGCTGTTCCTCGCGACCCCGTTCGTGAACGCTCTAAACTTCGAGTGGCACTCGGCCCGGTTGCAGCGACTTGTGCGGCGCCCGGCGCCCGGCGATGACACGTCCGCCGGATGGGTCAGGTCGCTGCTCGGCCGCGGCGGGCCGCTGCTCGCCGGCGCCGCGTTCGCGATCGCGTGGACGCCCTGCACGAGCATCACGCTCGGCGCGATCCTCACGCAGGCCGCCGTGTCCAGCTCGGCTGCTCATGGGGCGCTGCTCTTGGCCTTCTACTCCGCCGGCCTTGCGATCCCGTTCCTGGCGATCGCGCTTGCCTTCGAGCGTGCCAGCGGCGCGCTGGCCGTGGTCAAGCGCCACTTTCCCGTGATCGTTGGCGTCGGCGGGCTCGTCATGATCGTGCTCGGGCTGCTGATCGTGACCGGTGAGTTCACGATCCTCAATGCGAAGGCAAACCAGCTGCTTCAGGGCACCGGATTGAACGTGTCGAGCGTCTGAGTTCGCTTCAAGCTGAGCCTGAGACGGCCGCCGCCGGCTGCTGGGCGGCCGCGCGCCGCTCCCGGTAGCGCCGTTCCCACGCTTCCTGGTTGCGTTTGGCGTCGCGGATGAACGGCGAGATGCCGATCGCCTTGACGATCAGCTCGTTGATCTTGTTCTCGGGGAACGGCAACGGGCGCATCACGTCGACGAACAGCACCACGCGGGTCTCATCCGTGTCGTTCCACACCTCGTGGTTGAACGTGTCGTCGAAGACCATGCTCTTGCCGGCCTCCCAGTGGCGGATGTCCTCCCCCACGCGGATCCGGCACTGCCCGGCGTCCTGTGGCACGATCAGGCCGAGGTGGTAGCGCAGCACGCCCTTGTACGGACCGCGATGGTCGAGGATGTGCTTGCGCGGCGAGAGGATCGAGAACATCGCCGTCGTCATGCCCGGGATTTCGCGCATCAGCGCCGCCGTGCGCGGGCACATCTCGACCCCGAGCTTCGCCTCGAAACCGTAGCCGTAGAGGAAGAACGTCTTCCAGCGGTCGTCATCGGTAATCTCGATCTGGTCCTTGGAGATGTCCTGGAAGTTCGGCAGCGCGTCGCGGTCGGCGAGCACTGCCTGCAACTCCTGCAGGATGGTCTCCCAGTTGTCCTCGACGTGCCCCACCCAGGGGAAGCGCTCCAGCGGAAAGAACGTCGCGTCGCCGACGAGCGAGCGTTTGCCGATGAAGCGCTCGACCGGAGCGAGGATCTTTTCGCCGACGGCGATCGTCCACTGGACGGTGCGCTCCCACAGCGACGATTTCGACATGCGGACCTCCTGTGTGTGCCGATGCTGGAGGCACCCAGCTTATGACGCCGGCCTGCGTGGTGCCTGCTGCCGCGTATGGACGTGCTGTTCGCCACGCCGCATGCGGCGTGGCGCCCGGCCGCGCACGCGCGGCCGGGACCTGCCGGCACATGTGCCGGCAGGCCGACCGGTGCACGTACCGGTCGGAACGGGGGCGTGCACGCACGCCCCGCCTGCTGGCGCATGCGCCAGCAGGAACGGCATCAAAAGCTAGGCGGCCTCGCGCAGCGCGGCCAGCTCGGGGCTCTCGGCGAGCTTCTTCAGCGCCCGCTGCTCCAGTTGGCTGGCCCGCTCGGCAGAGAAGCCGAGGCGCTTGCCGATCGCGGTCAGCGTCTGGGGCTCCTCGCGGCCGGTGCCGAAGCGCAGCGTCAGCACCGTGCGCTCCGTGTCCGGCAGCGACGCGATCGCGCGGTGCACCAGTCGCTCGCGCTCGTTCTCGTACGCGGTCTCCTCCGGCGGCTCCTGGTCGGAGGGCAGCAAATCGCCCAGCGCCGTATCGCCGTCTTCGCCGACCTGCTGGTCGAGGCTCACGAGCGCTGCACGCTGATGGCGGACTTCCTCGACCTGGTCCAGCTCGAGGCCCGTCTCATCGGCGATCTCCTGCGCCGTGGGCTCGCGTCCCAGCCGCACGCTCAGCTCCCGCTCGACGCGGCCCACCTTGCGCGTGCGTTGCGCGACGTGCACCGGCAGGCGGATCGTGCGCCCCGAGTTCTCCAGTCCCCGCTGGATCGCCTGGCGGATCCACAGCGTCGCGTACGTGGAGAAGCGAAAGCCCTTGCGCCAGTCGAACTTCTCGCTGGCGCGGATCAGGCCGAGCATGCCCTCCTGCACGAGGTCTGCGAGGGGCAATCCCTGGTTCTGGTAGCGCCGCGCGTTGGACGCGACGAGGCGCAGGTTGGAGTTGACGAGCAGTTCCTTGGCGTGCAGGTCGCCGCGCTCGATCCGCTGCGCCAGTTCGATCTCCTGATCGGGCGTCAGCAGCGGGTAGCGGCGGCTGTGCGCCAGCAGCTGGTCGACCGACTCGGGGATGAAGCTTTCCGCCGGCACCGCCCGCGCAGCGCGCAACGCGGCCTGTGCGCGGGCCGGGGGGTCCTCGCTGTAGACAGGGTCGAGCGCGACGGGCGCCGGGGCGTCTGCGACGGTCTCGATCGTGTCCAGCGTGGTGATCCGATGCTTGGTGTCTGACATGGTGCCTGGGTCCTTCTAGTCAATGAGACGACAACGATGATGCGAGTGGGCCTGGCTTGACCGGGTGCGTCCAGTCCGAAGGGCTGGTCGGCCGGCTGCTGCGCGGCCCTAATCCGATGCCTGGAGTCGGAATTATAGGGCACAGTAGTTGCGTTGTCAATTATTCTTGCCGGAGTCGATTGACCGGCCAAATCCGCCTTTTCGTACGGGCGCGTGCCCCCTACTTGCTTGAGCCCTTCAGCGGGCGAAAAGTTGCTCCCTCGGGGCTCATCTACCCGGTCAAGCCTGGTTCACGCGCCTAAAGCTGCCGTATTCGGCTTGTTATTCGCTTGGCCCGCCGATAAACCTGCGTCGCGCGGCGGCCTGCGCTGGCCGCACCACGAGGATCGGACGCGGCGAGCCGGTGGATAAGCGCAACTAGACCCGGTTGGCCGACTGATCGGGATTTGCGGCGGCGTTCTGTTCGGCGCCCGTTTTGGTCGTCAGCAGCGCGCCGCGTCCGTTGCTGATCGAGCGTCGCACGACCCCCGGGGCGAGGGTGCGCAGGTGGGCGAACAGGGCGTAAGGCCGCGGCACCCAGCGTTCGGGGCGTCCGCGCAGGCCGGTCTCGACGATCGCCTGCGCTGCGCGGTCGGGCGTGGAGACGATCCAGGACGTCCACGGCTTGGCGAGCAGCTCGCTGGCCGGAAAGCCCTCGGTCGCGATGAAGCCCGGCATCACCAGCCCGACGTGGACGTCGCGGGCGTGCTCCTCGGCGTACAGCGCGTCGCTCCATGCCGCGAGCGCCGCCTTGCTCGCCGAGTAGGCGCCTGTGCCCGGGCGCGTAACACGCGCTGCCGTACTGGCGACGTTGACGATTGCGCTTGGCGCATAGGCGCGCAGCGTCGGCAGCAACGCCTCGGTCAGCCGCACAACGCTGTCGAAGTTCAGCTCCATCGTGCGCCGCACATTTGCGGAGCCGCCGTCGGCGAAGCGCGCGCGCCATGCCGCCCCCGCGTTGTTGACGAGCAGGTGCAGCCGACCGTTGTGCTCCAGCTGCAGGTGCTCGAGTACGCGCGCAGGCGCGTCCGGCTCGGTCAGGTCGAGCACGAGCACCGTGCACGGCGCGGGCAGCGTGCCGGCGATCGCTCGCAGCCGCTCCTCGCGTCGTGCGACGAGCACGAGGTGGGCGCCCGGCTCGGTCGCCAAACGCCGCGCGGTCGCCTCGCCGATGCCGCTGGAGGCGCCGGTTACGAGCATCACTCTGGTGGCTGGGGGTGGGCTGCTCACGACAGGGACCCTAACTGGGCGTCGCGGGGTGCGCGGGTGGCGCTACCCCTCCTCCTCATCCAAATCATGCTCCTCCTCCTCCTCCTCCTCCTCCTCCTCCGCCTCCGCCTCGCCGTCTCTTCGCAGCCACCCCGCCAGCTGCTGGCCGACGGAGTTCACCGACTCGCCGACATCGCGGAATGCGTCGCGGAAGCGCTCGGCGTAGTGGGAGACCGCCTCGCTGCCCGCGGTGCGTGCGTCGACGGGCTCGTCGCGCGTGATGTACTCGCCGCCGACGATCCTGTCGTACTCGCCAGAGCGCACCCATGCCATCAGCTCGTGGATGCGCCTGACCGGCATCGGGTGGCTGAGGCCGAGGTCGATCAGCAGGCGCGTCAGGCGCTCCAGGCCGCCGCCCTTCTCGGTGTAGTCGAGCCCCTGGCGCATGAACACGTCGAGGTCGAGCTGGTCGGTCATCGCGCCCGCCGACAGGCACATCAACGTGCGGCACACGATCAGCGGGTCGCGCGTCACGAGCGCCGCGGCGCGGTCCGAGCTTAGCTCCGTCGCGCGTGCCCACTCCATCAGCGCGGTGCGAATCGGCGCGAGCGGCACCAGCAGGCGCGAGGTGCGCGTCAGCAGCACCAGTATGTACAGCGCCGTGAGGTAAAGCTGGTGGTCGGCGAGCACGTGTGCGGCCTCGTGTGCGAACACTGCCCGGCGCTGGCCCGTGTCGAGCAGGCCGACGAGCGGGGACTGCACTACGACCAGCGGGCGTCTTGCGCCGATCACCATCGCGTTGGGCGACGGGTACTGGGTGAGGTACAGGTCAGGCACGTCCTGCATGTCGAGCGTGGCGTACGCGATCGCGTGCTCGCGCCACACCTCCCCGAGCTGCTCTTCGGAGAGCCGTACCGCCGAGCCGAGATAGCTCTGGCGCAGTGCACGCTCGTAGCCCAGCTCGATCAGCTTGCGCACCACCCGGTCGAGATACGGGATCGAACCGAGCGCCGCGGTCGCCGCGCGGTCGGCCGGGTGCTGGAACGCACGCGGGGAGATGCCCGTCAGGCGGTAGCCCTCGACGGGCAGCGACGAGCCGGTGGAGGACATAGCCTCAGACAGGGTACCGGCATGGCGTCAGACAGGGACCGGGCTGGACACACGGGGTCAGGCCAGAGCGCGCTCTCCGCCGCCCCCCGCGCAATCCTGTTAGGTCGTGGCGCAGGATCGCATCGCAGGCCGCGGCCCCGGGAGAGGTCTTGTGCGGCACCGCTACGGGGTTGTGCTTGTGCTCACTGTGCTTGCGGTGATGTTCTCGATTCTGGCGCCCGACACGCCGCTTGGGCGGGGCGTCGGGGTGCTGCTGCAGGGGACGATGCTGCTGGGCGTGGTCGCGACCTCGCGCGAGCGCGGCCCGGTCCGCGGGGCGGCGGCGGGCGCGACGCTGGCGGCGCTGATCGGGCTCGGTGTGCTGGTGTGGCTGGCGGAAGTCCCGCTCTGGATCGGCGCCGCGTTCAGCTCGGCCGCCGTGCTGAGCGTGCTCGTCGTGCTCACTGCCGGCGTCGTCCGGTTAGTCCGCGACCGCGGTGTCACGTTGCAGGCGGTCGCCGGCGCGCTCACCAGCTATCTCCTGATCGGCCTGCTATTCGCGCTGATCGTGCGCGTCATCGTGAGTGTCGGGTCGGGCAACTACTTCGCGCATACCCCCGGCTCGCACGTCACCCAAAGCGACGAGATCTACTTCAGCTTCACGACGCTCACGACCACCGGCTACGGCGACCTGACGCCCGCCACGAACGTCGGGCGCATGCTCTCCGTGCTGGAGATGCTGACCGGGCAGATCTACCTGGTGACGGTGATCGGGCTTTTGATCGGCAACCTGCGGCGGGGGTCGGCGAGGCAGGCGGAGGGTGAGCCAGGCATAGGGAAGGAGGGGTGAGGCAGGCGGAGGGATGAGGTATACGGGCGACGACAGGTTCGGCGGGGACGACACGCTTGTCAGGGGCACGACAGCCACGACAACGCGCTCAGCAGGACACGTCAGCTCGGCAGGGCAGCCTCAGTGGGACACGTCAGCTCAGCGGGGCAGCCTCAACAGGACACGTCAGCTCAGCGGGGCAGGCTCAGCAGGTCAGCTCAGCAGGGCACGACGCGTAGCGAACGCCCGGCGGCAGCGGCGAGCCGGCCGAGATCGCCGGGGTCGCCTGTCAGGATGCGGTCGCCGCTCGCGGCGACTGCGACGACGGTCGCATCCGCTGCATCGGTGGCGCCCGCTTTGCCAAGCAGCATGCCGGCCTCGCGGCCAATGCGCTCATCGACGGCGCGCACGTCGATCGCCTTCAGCAGGCGTGCGAGGCTCGCCTGGCGTCCGGCCGCGTCGCGCCAGACCTCGGCGAGCACGACCCCGGTGGTGCGCAGATCGATGCCGTCGCGCTCGGCCACCCGCAGTCGTGCCGCCATCGCGCGCTGCCCCCGGTCGACGGCCACGAGCGCTCGGCTGTCAAGCACCAGCGCGCTCATCGTGCCGCGGGGGCGTTGCCGGTGTGGTCGGACTGGGCGCAGTTGGGCCGGGTGCGGTCGGGTCGGGTGAGGTCGGACCGGATGTGGCAGTTTGGGGGGAGCCGGCCGCAGCGGCGGTTTGGGCGGTGGCGGTCTGGGTGGCGCCGGTTAGGGCGGCGTCCGTTGCGGTCGCGGACACTCCCAGCTCGGCGGCGGCGCGCGCCAGCTCATCGCCGGTGATGGCTCCGTGCTGCACTTCCCAGTGGTCGAGGTAGTCGGCCAGCGCCTCGGCTCGCAACTTGGCTGCCGCGGCCTCGGCGAGCCACGCCGACAAGCTCGCGCCGCGCCTGCGGGCGGCGTCGCGCACGGCGTCGCCAAGGTCGGGTGCGAGCGAGATGCTGAGCTTGTCTACCTTCATCGGAAGTAGCATACCACGGTATGAACTACTGCGGTGCGATGGTTTATCGGCGGTTATCATTGGCGTGCCCCACGGTTGGCGTGGCCATTCTCGTTCGCACCGGTGCCCGCCCACTTGCCGGTCCCGTAACGCGCCAGCTCCAGCCGTGCGACCACGCCGCGGTGGACCTCGTCGGGACCGTCGGCGAGCCGCAGCGCACGGGCGATCGTCCAGGCGGCACCCAGGGGGAAGTCGTCGCTCAGGCCCGCGCCGCCGTGCAGCTGGATCGCCATGTCGACGACGCGCTGGGCCATGTTCGGGACGGCGACCTTGATTTGGGAGACGGCCCCGATCATCGCCGGGTCGGCGCGGTCAATCAGCCAGGCGGCGTGCAGCACGTGCAGGCGGGCCTGGTCGATCGCGATCCGCGCGTCGGCGATGCGCTCGCGGTTGCCGCCGAGGTTCGCGAGCGGCTTGCCGAACGCGGTGCGCTCGGTGGCGCGGCGGCAGGCCAGCTCCAGCGCCAGCTCGGCGAGCCCGATCAGGCGCATGCAGTGGTGTACGCGCCCGGGCCCGAGGCGTGCCTGAGCGATCGCGAACGCCTGGCCGGGACCGCCGAGGATCGCCTCGACCGGCAGGCGCACGTCCTCGAAGCTCACTTCGCCGTGGCCGCCGGGCGCGTCCTGAAAGCCCATCGTCGAGAGCATCCGTTGCACGTGCACGCCCGGAGCGTCGAGCGGCACGAGCACCATCGAGTGGCGGTGGTAGCGGTCCGCGTCGGGGTCTGTCAGGCCCATGAAGATCCCGATCTTGCAGTTCGGGTGCCCGACGCCCGTGGACCACCACTTGCGCCCGTTCAGCACCACTTCTTCGCCATCGACCGTCGCCGTCGCCTGCATGTTCGACGCGTCCGACGACGCGACATCCGGCTCGGTCATGCAGAACGCCGAGCGCAGCTCGCCCGCCAGCAGCGGCACCAGCCATTGCTCATGCTGCGCGGGCGTGCCGAAGTGCAACAGGATCTCCATGTTGCCGGTGTCGGGCGCGTTGCAGTTGCAGACCTCGCTGGCGATCAGCGAGCGACCCATCCGTTCGGCGAGCGGCGCGTACTCGACGTTGCTCAACCCCGCCCCCTGCGCCTGCCCGCCGACCTGCGGGCTGCCCGGCAGGAACAGGTTCCACAGTCCCCGCTCTCGCGCCCGCGCCTTCAGCTCCTCGATCGCCGGCAGGGCGACCCACGGGTCCGCGCGTGCCAGCAGCTCGCGGTGGTAGGGCTCCTCGCGGGGGCGCACCTCGTCCACGATGAACGCGTCCAGGCGCTCGCACAGCTCTTGTGCACGGGGTGAATGCTCGAAATCCATTCGGTCGCCAACTCTAGCTGCCGCCTGCGATGCAATTTTCTTTTGGGACGCCATTCGGGTGTGCGCACGGACGCGCGCGCGGGGGTTGGGTCTTGCCAGTGCCTGTCGCGCGCGCGGGGTTTGGGGCGTATGCAGGCGGGTGCGTGCGGGGTTTGGTGTTTGCCCGCGCGAGCGGGGTTGGGTTGACGCCTGGTGGGTCAGGGATGTGAGCTGTACGGAGTGTGTGCCGGTGTGGGTGTGCGGTGCGCGCGGCGCGGGTCGGTGTGCGCAGGGTGGGGGTTTTGGGTGGATGGATCTGCCCAACGTTGTCCGGCCGTGCACGCGAATGCCGGTTTGCAGGCCGTGTGCCGGCGCTTGAAGCTCTCGATGTGGCGCAACCCGCCCGGGAGCGGGCGGCCCATTTCAAGCTATGCCCTGGCGGGGTCCCCAATCAGGTGTTGTTCGGCGAGCGGTACGACACGCCGTGGGGATCCCGGTTTGGGTCGTGTTGGCGCAGGTCTCGCCAGATGCGCCGCAGTCTCATGCCGCCGAGGGTGCCCGAGGTCGCTGGCGTGTCCCAGCGCTCTACTGTGTGATCACACTCACACACAAAGACGCCGAGATGGCTCACTATGTCTCTCGACCCGAAGTACAGCAGCATCCCTCCTCCCTCGAAACGGCCCGCCTCCCCAGCGGGTCGTTTCTTTTTGTGCGGTGAGCTTCTCCCGCCGCCTGTCTGGCGGGCTTTCACCGAGTGTGCCCGCGTGGGCGGCCTTCCGCGTTCTTCTGGGCGGCCTGGATGGACGATGGACGATGCGCCCGGCGCCCCGCGTGTGCGGCCCTCGCGTGGCCATGCCAGACGACTTCCCGGCGGGCCGGCCCGAGCGGATACCGTTCGCGGTGGAGCCGATGCGTAAGCAGCGCCTGGACATTGTTCTCGCCGAGCGTGGCCTGTTCGCCTCGCGCTCGGCCGCGGCCGCGGCCGTGATGGCGGGCGAGGTGCATGTCGGCGCCGAGCGCCGCCGTGCACGCAAGCCCGGCGAGGCGGTTGCGCCAGATGCGCCGCTGAGCGTCGCGGAGCGGCCGCGCTACGTCTCCCGCGGCGGGCTCAAGCTGGAGAACGCGCTGGCAGCGACCGGTCTGCCGGTCGCTGGGCGTGTCGCGCTCGATGTCGGCGCGTCGACGGGCGGGTTCACGGACTGTCTGCTCGCGCATGGCGCCGCCCGTGTGCTGGCCGTCGACGTCGGCTACGGCGAGCTGGCCTACAGTCTGCGCACCGACCCACGCGTCACGGTGCTCGAGCGCACGAACGCCCGCCACCTCGCGCCGGCTGCGGTGCTCGACGCGCTGGCCGTCCTCCCCGACCTCGCCGTCATCGACGTTTCGTTCATCTCCCTGCGCAAGATCCTGCCCGCGGTGCTCGCCTGCCTCGCTCCGCCCTACGACGTGCTCGCGCTCGTCAAGCCCCAGTTCGAGGTCGGTCGCGAGCGTGTTGGTGGCGGGGGAGTCGTGCGCGACGCCGCCACCCGCCGCGCCGCCTTGATCGACGTCGGCCGGGCCGCCCTCGACCTGGGTGCTCCGGTGCTTGGCTTTTACTCCTCCGGCCTGCCCGGCCCGAAGGGCAACCGCGAGAGCTTCGTCTGGCTCGCGCCCGGTGGCGCGCGGGGGCCGGCCGGCGCAGAGCAGGTGCACGGCGCCGGGGGACGGGCCGGCGCAGAACAGGCGTACGGCGCCGGGGAACGGACCGGCACGGTTGGCTTGCGTCCGGTGGACGACTGCTCCAGTATTCGTCGGGGAGATGTTTTGGGGGCCGCCGGCGTTGCCGGCGGGGGGATGGGTCGCGTGGCCGCAGCGGGCCTCGCGGACGTGGAGCGCATGGCCCTGGCGGTCGAGCCGTGACGACGAGGACTCCTCCGCCGCGCTGCGTCGCGGTGCTCACCCACGGTCGCGTGCAGGAGACCGCCGCGGCGCTCGCGCTGCTGATCGAGCGTGCCCGCGCCGCCGGCGTCACGCTGCTGTTCGACGCCGAGGAGGTCGGCAAGCACGGTCTTGCGCCGGGGCCCGGCATCGAGATTCGCGCGGGCCTGGACGAGCCGCCCGACGGCGGTCCACCGCTGGAGGAGTCGCTGTGCGTCGTGCTCGGCGGCGATGGCACGATCCTGCGCGCGCTGCGTCGTTATGCGCGTACCGACGTGCCGGTGTTCGCGATCAACTTCGGCGCGATCGGCTTTCTCGCGACCGTCGAGCCCGACGACCTCGACGACGGCATCAGCCGTGCTTTCGCCGGCGACTTCGAGCTGCTGCGCCTCCCGGCGATCGTGCTCGAAACCCCGGACGGCGAGCGCGCTGCGATCAACGACGTCGCGATTCACCGCCGCGTCGGCGAGCGCGTCGCCGAGCTGGCCTACGAGTTGGGCGGGCAGGAGATCGGCAGCGTACGCTGCGACGGCCTCGTGATCGCCACGCCCGCCGGCTCGACCGGCTACAACCTTGCCAACGGCGGCCCCGTCATGGCGTGGGGCGTCGAGGGCTACGTCGTCTCGTTCATCGCCCCGCACTCGCTCACCGCCCGCGCGCTCGTCGTCGCCCCCCGCGACACGATCACGGTCCACAACCGCTCCCGCGAGCCGCTTGATGTGGCGCTCGACGGGCGACCTGCCTGCGAGCTGCCCGCCGGCAGCGCGATCTGCGCGCGCTTCGTGGACCCCGTCGGCACGATCGCGCAGCTGCCCGGCTCCTCGTTCTACCGCCGCCTGCGCGCCAAGTTCGGGCGGCTGTCCAGCTGAGCGCCGCTAGGCTGTGGGCGTGCGTGGCCGCGTCCGCATCCGCGGGCCGAGGCGGTCGGTTGCGGGACTCGGTGGCCGTCGTATTTTTGGTGCGATTCGCGCCCGCGCGTGTGCGTGCGCCTGGATCAGGCTGCACCGTCACGCTGCACCGGCGCGCGTGTACGGGTGTGGCGTCTGGCTCAGGCTGCGCGCGTGCCGGCGTGCACGGCCGTCTGCGTGCCGGCCTGGCCGCCGCTCTGCAGCCCCTCGACGAACCGGTCCAGCTGCTCGCGCGAAAAGCGCCGCTGGCCGCCCGGCGTGCGGTAGCAGACCAGATGGCCCGCGTCCGCCCAACGGCGGATCGTGGCCAATGAGACGCCGAGGTAGCGCGCCGCCTGCGAGCTGGTGAACACCAACTGGCGGTCGCCACGGTTGAGGGTGGGGGAGAAGGGCATTCGGCGGCTTCCTCTCGTAGTCGTCGGGTGGGCGCGATCAGCGGCTGTGTTGCGGGCGGTTTGCCTCGTGTCAGGCGCCCGCCGCGGGGAGGCGCTGCACCCCAGGGATCGGCGCGCCCGGCCCGAAAGTTGAGCGGCGTGCACCTTTGTGGACATTTGATCGAGTTTGACGGCCGCCACGCCACCGCCGGCCCGCCCGCAGTTGCCAGGTGGGCCGAGCGGGTCCTGCTCGGCTGAGGGCGCCCCGTGCCCGCCGGTACACGTGCCTGAACGCTTTGGCTTGCTCGCCGCCGGCCCTGCCCAAACCCGCGTCGACACTCCCGCCCGGAACCCTTTGCAAACCTGCCGAAACCCCGCTATTTGCATGCAAACTTGCAAGTATTTGTGCAAAACGTCCAATGCGGCACGGGATCTGTACTATCCTTTGCAAACCTACTCATTTGTGCCGTAGTCCTGGGAGGAATTGGAGCCGGGACCGCGCACCTCCGACCGGCTCCGCGCGAGCGTGGGCCCGAGCGAAGGAGTACACCGATGCACTGGCAGAAATAGTCCCGACCAAGCTGCAGGGCAGTGCAGCCAGGAAGCCTGCCCGTCGGTCTCTTGAAGGGTCCGGCTGCGGGGCGCCGCTCGGGACAGCGGCGTTTTCGCATTTAAGGGGTCGTGTATCGAAGGGGGAGCCGTTTCGAGGTCTCGTCGGCGTCCCAGGTCTCGGGGTCCCTGCCGGGGGTCCCGCAGGTGTGGGGCTTCCAGGTCCCCTCAGGTGTTGGCTTTCGGCCGCGGGTGTTGGCGGCTTCTGGGCCTGCAGGTGTTGGCTTTCGGCCGCGGGTGTTGGCGGCTTCTGGGCCTGCAGGTGTTGGCTTTCGGGTCCAGAGTCCCTCGGGGGCCGGGTCTCTGGGCGGATGACTTCGGCTCGGCGAGGGGTCGGGCGTGCGATCCGGCTGCCTCGGCTCAGCTGGACGTCGGCTGCGCGATCGCCCGCGTGCGCCGCTCGAACGCCAACTCCGCCTCGAAGTCCGCGTCGTCGCCGTGCGCCGCCGTCACGGGCCCGTCGCGCTCGAGCATCGCGATGAACTTCTCGACCAGCTCCCCGTCGAACTGGCGTCCCGCGGTGCGCCGCAGCTCGCCCATCGCGTCCTGCGGCGTCTTCGGCGAGCGGTAGGAGTCGCGCGAGGTCATCGTGTCGTACGCGCTGCAAATCGCGAGAATGCGCGAAATCAAGGGGATCTCGTTGCCGATCAGGCCCGCCGGGTAGCCGCTGCCGTCCATGTGCTCGTGGTGGTAGAGGATCGCGTCCGCGATCGGCCCGTAGCCGTCGAGTCGTCCGACCAGCGTCGCGCCATCCTGGGGGTGGCGGCGGATCAGCGCCCAGTCCTCGTCGGAAAGCACCTCCGCCTTGAGGATCCTGTCGGGCAGCGCGAACTTGCCGATGTCGTGCAGCAGGCCCGCGGTGTGCGCGATGTCCTGTTCTGACTCGTCGCAGCCCGCCTCGCGGGCCAGCGCCCGCGCGTAGCGCGCGACCGCCGCGGCGTGCCGCGCGGTCATGCGGTCGCGCAGCGCCAGCGTCTCGACGAGCGTCACGAGCACCCCGAGCTGCAGCGAGGCGAGGTGCATGGAGCGCGCCTCCAGCTGGTCCGCACGGTCCTCCGAGCGCAGCAGCGCGACCGCCAGCGACTGGAAGATCAACAGCACCACGACCGAGCCCAGCAGCGCCGAGAGGCCGAGGTTGGTGTAGGCGACCGCGAGGATCGCCGCCAGCGCCCCCGTCGCGATCTGCCCTGGTAGCAGCGGCACGAACAGGTCGCGCACCTGGCCGATCAGGCCCTGTCCGTAGATCACGCGGTTGTCGAGCGCGACCATCGTGAAGTTCAGGGCGTTCGTGACCATAAAGACCGCGAACACGACGAGCGCGAACGTCACGCTCTGGATTTCGTGGAGGTTGCTCGGTTCGTGCACGTCGCCGACGATCGCGCGCACCATCAGCGCACCGACCACCGGGAAGACTGCGACAGTCGAGAGGTTGTTCAGCCACGACGTCAGCGGCAGCTGCCGCCGCGCCGAGGTCAGCGCGACCACCACGATCCCGAACGCTGCCGCCGGCGCCGGCCCCAGCAGGCTCATCGCCAGCACCCACGCCACGAACGCCGCCGTCAGCCGCTGCCCGCGGATCTCCACCGTCAGCCGCTGGCCGATCAGCGCCAGCGCCAGCAGCAGCGCCACCAGCGTCAACGGCTGCCAGTCCTCGGCGCGGGAGGTCAGCACCGCCGCTGCGACCGCGCTCGCGAACGCGGCGACCTCGGCCGCCATGAACAGTCGTCTGGTCAATGCGGGGGCAGGCATTGGCGGGCGTACCTCTGTCGTCCTTAACGACCGATTCCGCGTAGTCCTAAAGGGTCCGCCGGTTCTAGGCCTTCTCCGTGCCTCCCTCCGGGCCCCTTGGCCGTTCGGCGGCGGGTGCGCGCGTACCCGCGAGCCGCCAGCCCAACCACAGCCTCGCAAAGCCCGCCGTCGTCGCGGCCGCGGCCAGCCCGAACACCAAAAAGGCGATCCGCGGCCCGCTGAGCGCCAGCACCAGCCCGCTCAGCGGCAGCCCGATCAACGGGCACAGCGCGCCGATCGATTCCACGGTGCCCATCAGCCGCCCGTGCAGGCGCGGCGGCGTGAGCTGCTGGACGGTGCCGATCAGCGACGCCCACTGCACCCCGTTGCCGACGCCGCCGACCACTGCCGCCGCGGCCGCGGCCGTCAGCGACGGCGCCGCCGCGAAGCCCAGGTACGCGACGCCCACCGCGCACGTTCCGCCCGTCAGCATTCCCCCCAGCGCGCGCTTGGACGATCGTGCGAACAGCACGCTGCCCAGTACCATCCCGACGCCCCACGCGCTCAGCAGCGTGCCATAGCCGAGGTCTCCCGCCCGCAGCGTCGCCTTCGCGTAAAGCACCTCGGCGGGCGCCCCCGTCTCGAAGAACACCAGCGCTGCCGCCTCCATCAGCAGCACGGCGCGCAGCGAGGGCGTTTCGCGCAGGTACTGCCAGGCCGACGCCAGCCGCGCGCGCACCGAGGCGTCGCCGACGCGCTCCTCCACAAACGGGTAGAGGTCGATCAGCAGCGCCCCGCACGCCAAAAACGAAGCCGCGTCGATCGCCAGCGCCAACGGCGCCCCCACGCCTCGTACCGCGAGCGCCGCCAGCGTCGGACCGACGACCACCGAGATCGACAGCGCCACGTTCAGCAGTGCGTTCGCACCATGGGCCTCGGGTGCAGGCAGCTCCGGCTCGGGGTCGCCGCCGCCGAGCAGTGCCTCCGGGGGCGGCGGTGCGCTCACGGGCGCCGTGGCCTCTGCGCTTGCCGCCTCGTTGGGCTCGGGCCGGGCCGCCTCGGTGCGCAACAGCGCGCTCGCCGCCAGCGCACCCGCGCCGTCCAGTGCGACGAGCACCAGCACCCCCGGCAGCCAGAACTGCCACACCAAGCCCGCCAGCGCCGCGGTGAAAGCGGCCTCCAGCGCGTAGATCGCGCTCAGACGACCGCGGCGCGGCGATGCCTCCACACGCGCGACGAGCGCCGGCACCGCCAGCGCCGGCGCGAAACGCGCGACGAACAGCGCCGTGACTGCCACCGCACTGCGCGTGTGGTCGTAGATCGACACCGACAGCGCCACCGTGCCAAACCACGTGCCCAGCTGGTTGACGGTGTACGCCGCAAGGATCCGCCGCAGCCGGGGAGAGGAGGACAGTGCTTTCACGCCGCCACGCTAACGCGTGCGCGACCGCCGAGTTGGGCGGATCCATGCGGCGCCTTGCGAAGACCGTTGCCCGGCGCACTTCGAGGGCCCTCGCGCTGTGCTCATCGGGGGCGGCAGCCTGCGTGGCAGACCACCCCCGCGGCGTGCCTCAGGCAGTCGCGGAAGCCGCGCGTGGCGCGCCGCCGCCCGCCTGGCCGGCAACGAGACCCAGCGCGACGACCGGCAGGCCAGGGTGGCGGTGGCCGAGCGTGTGCATCAGCGACTCCACGCTCACCCCGCCCAGATCCCCGGCCAGCATCACCACGCCGCTCGACGGCGCCTGCTCGAAGACCTCGCGCGCTGCGCTCGCCTCGCCGAACGGTGTGTCGTCCGGCAGCGACTCGCTTAATTCACGCAGCACCGCCGCGCGTCGCTTGGCGTCCCCGGCCGCGACGAGAATGCGCGCGCGCTGCGCCGCGGCGCGCCGCCGCCGTGCGGGACTCTTGCGCATCAGCATGACGTCCGGGTCAAGCGCCGCGGGCCGGCCCGCTGCCGCGCTCCAGTCTGCTGCGCCGGCGCCGCCGCGCAGCAGTCGTAGCGGTGCGCGTTGCCGCGCCCCGCGCTCGAAGGAAGTTTCCATGGAACTCATGCCAGGCCCCCCACGTCGAGAGTGTGCGCCTCGTGAACACTGCCGCCGCCATGGCGCCCAAACGGCTCCACGCCGTGCGCCACAGCGTGTCCGAGCAGCCGCGTTGTCGCCGGCCGCGCACCCGTCCCGCCCGGGAGCAGCCGTAGCTCGGTGTCGCCCAGGACGCCAAGCTCGGCCTCGCCTGCGCCCCAGCGCGTCAGCGCCAGGAACGCCACTGCGGCGATCGCCAGCCAGCTCGCGATCAAGATTCCAGTGAAGCTCATCGACGCTCACCTCCTGCGCCCGTGCGGCGGGCGTACGGGTCGGCGTTACGCTCGGTACGTCTACGCACACTCACGCCTGGCGTGCGCGCTGCGGCGGGCGCTTGTTCCATCCATTGGCCGCTGCCTGCTTCTCCCATCCATAGGATCTGCATCTCTGGGTCCTACCCTTCGCGTTTCGAACCGACGCTCCGATTTTCCGCATTCCGCGCCTCCGGAGCGAGGGTCGTGTTTGGTTGGTTCTCTACAAGCCGACATGATGCGCCCTCGCGAGGCGTTTGTCTGTCGTCCGCGCAGTGCCGATCGTGTCGTCCTAAAGGTGCCGATTCATGTCGTCCGAGAGGTGCCCCGGCGGGGTTTGGGCTGTTCAGGGCTTGGGTTCGGCGTCCCTGGTGGCGTCGGGGTTGGGGTGCCTTGGCAACGAGCGATTCGATAGCCGACATGAGACGCCGTGCCGGCGCGACCACGCTTTTTGCCTCTGCTGCGGGGGCCGAGCGCAAGCCCACCAGGGGCTACCCGCCAAGATCCGGTCGCGATCGACTTCGGCAATGAAGAACGACCCAATCTCGCGCCGCTGCTCCGGCGATGCCGGTGTGCGGATATGCAGCGAGCAGGGCCACGCCCGTGCGTCGTGGGCCCAAGGCATGTGCCGACGCCTCAGGGATCGCACGTATGCGCAGCTTGGCCTCCCATGTCGCGTCGTCAATCAACCTGCGCTTTGTGTCGTCAACCAACCCGCTGCGGTTGGGTCCAAATGTCCAACCGCTTTGATATGCTTCAGCCGTTGTGTCGTAGCCTGCCATGAGCAAGCTGGCCATGTCCGGCTTGACTCTGTGCGCCCGCACGTCGTTGCCGCCACCAGGCTCGCTACGGTGTGCGCCATGCAAAATGGCCTCACAGCCCTGCCGGGCGGCACGCCCGGCGTCGATCGGCCGATCGACGTGATCATCGCCGACGACCACGCCGTCGTGCGCGACGGCATCCGGATGGTGCTCGAGCGTGAAGCCGACGAGTTCCGGGTCGTCGCCGAGGCGGCCGACGTGCCCTCCACGATCCGCGAAGTCCGCGCGCACAAGCCCGATCTGCTGACGCTCGACCTCTCGATGCCCGGCGGGTCGAGCCTGGCTGCCCTACCCCAGTGCTTTGTCGCCCACCCGCCGCTGGCGGTCGCGATCCTGACGATGCGCGAGGACCCTGAGTACGCGCGCCAGGCGCTGCGCGCCGGCGCCCGCAGCTACGTCTTGAAGGAGGCCGAGCCCGCCGAGCTGCTGCAGGCGTTCCGGCTCGCCGTCGCCGGGCGCAACTACCTGCACCCGCGGCTCGGGGCGCTGATGGCGACGGGCGGCGAGAACCCCCAGGACGGCATCGCGCTGTCCGATCGCGAGCGCGAGGTCGTGCGGCTGATCGCGCTCGGCCACACCAACCCACAGATCGCCGAACAGCTGCACGTTGCCGAGCGCACCGTCAAGACCTACCGCGCGCGTGCGATCGAGAAGCTGGGCTTCTCCTCCCGCGCGGAGATCACCGCCTATGCACGCCGGCTTGGGCTGGTGGACTGAGGTTCACGGCCCGGGGCCCGGGTTGCTTGTGGCCCAAGGTCCACGGCTGACGGGGCGGGTCCGGGGCGGGTCGCTTGGCGGCAAAGGTCACGGCCGGCGGGCCGGTCGCTCGGAGTCCAAGGTCCATGGGGCCAAGTCGCTTGGGCCCCTCCCAATCCGTTTAGACAACGGCCGGGCGCCCGGCCAGCGGGATCGTCAGGCGCACCGTCGTGCCTTTCTCGGGCGCGGGCACCAGGTCCAGTTCGCCGCCGACCAGCTCGGCGCGCTCGCGCATGCCCGACAGCCCGAACCCGCCCTCCAGGCCGTCGCCGCGCGGGCCGCCGGGACCGCCGGGCGGCAGGCCGCGGCCGTCGTCGGTCACCAAGACCCGCACCGCCGACCCGTCGCGTGCGCTGGCGACGCGCACCTCCGCGCGTGTGGCCTGGGCGTGGCGGCTGACATTCGTCAGCGCCTCCTGCACGACGCGGTAGATCGTGCTCTCCAGCTCCGCATCCAGGCGCTCGTGTGAGGCGTCCAGCTCGATCTCCGTCTGAACGTCGAGGCCGTCGATCGCTTGAGCGCGGCGGGCCAACGCTTCGAGCGCCGCGGACAGGCCAAGGTCGTCGAGCGCCGCGGGACGCAGCTCGGTGATCAGGTGGCGCAGCCCTTCGATCTCGACCCCAAGACCCTCCAGGACCTCGTCCACGGCATTGCTCAGGGTCGGCGCGTCGGCCCGGTCGCGCGCGTTGGCGAGCCTCAGGCGCAGCGCCCCCAGGCCCTGCACGGTCTCGTCGTGGATCTCGCGGGCCCAGCGTGTGCGCTCGCGCTCGCGCGCCTCCATCCCGAAGCGCAGCCGTTCGATCTCCACCGAGCGCTCCGCCTGCAGGCGCTGCGCGACGTTCGCGGCGAACGCCTGCAGCGCTTTGCGGTCTGGGTCGCGGAAGCCGCCGTCGCTGCGCAGCGCGATCACGAGGCCTCCGCCGTGGCCCTCCATACTCAGCGGCTCCACCAGCGCCGCGCGCGCCTCCATGCCCAATTCGTGCAGCCACGCCGCGTCGCGCCCGCGCGGACGGTCGAGCGCGACGGGCTGGCCCGCGAGATACAGCGCGCCGAGGGCGCTGCCCTCGACCGGCAGCACGCGCAGACGCACCGACCCGGCGCCGCTTGCTGCCGCCACGCGCAGCTCGCGTCGCTCCTCGATCACCATCAGCAGCGTGCTCGCATCGAGCAGCGCGAGGCCGCGGTCGGCCATCAGGCGCAGCAGCCACAACTCGGAGCCGGAAAGCATTTCCTAACCCTAAAGGGTGGCGGAGCGGGCCGCAGGCCGGCGGGCCGGGCCTCGCTTCGTGGGTCTAGGTGGCGCAGCGGGTCGTAGGCCGGCGGGCCGGGCCCCGCTTCACTGACTCATCTTCGCCGACTCGCGGCCCACCGCCGCGTGCGCGTGCTCTAGCAGCGACTCGGCGTCCATACCCTGCCGCCACATCGCGAGCCCGACCGCGACGCGCAACGGGCGCCGCCGGCCGTCGATTTCGAGCTTGATCGTGCGCAGCCGCGCCAGCAGCCGGCGCGCGACGATCTCCGCACGGGGCCCGTCTGCGCCCGGCAGCACGATCAGCAGGCCTCCCTCCCACGGACGCCCGACGCGATCGAAGCGGCGCAGCTCCTGCCGCAGCGCCAGCCCGACGTATGCCCACGTGCGCTCCGCCAGCTTCGCTCCGCCGGGAATCCCCTCCAGCGCGTGTACGTTCTCAATCGCGACCAGCACACAGCTCAGCGCCGTCCCGTGGCGCCCAGCGCGGTTGATCTCCTCTGCCAGCCGCTCCACGAGAGCGAAGGTGGTCAGGTACTCGTATGCACCGACGGCCGGTGGGTCTGTGCTTGCCCCCCTCCCCGCGCGCGCCTGCGCGCGCGACTCCTCACCCCAAGGCAGCCCAACCGGCACATCGGGTGCGCGGGGGTCCATGGACGTGTCGTTTGGGGCAGCGACCGCAGATGCGCGCACGGTCATCGGCTCTGCGGGCGCATACTCATCGGCGGCCGGTCCGTACTCATCGTCGGCCGGTCCGGCGTCGCGGCTGTCGTGGGCTTCGTTGGCGGCCATGCCTTGGGGTTGCCCGCAGCGCGGGTCGCTTGTTGGGGGTTGCACTCAACCAACGCAAGTCTACGTGCCCCCCTCGCGCGCGATCCGTCGGCGGGCGCTGATAGACCTGCACTCGTGCTGCAAGAGCTGCGTGTCGAGAACCTGCTGCTGATCGAGCAAGCCGAGCTGCGCCTGGCCCCCGGCCTGAACGTGCTGACGGGCGAGACGGGCGCCGGCAAGACCGTGCTCGCGCATGCGCTCGACCTGCTGCTCGGCGGGCGTCCCCGCGGCGCGATCGTGCGCCCCGGCGCCGCCGAGGCGTACGTCGAGGGCACCTTCGCGCTGCCGCCCTCGCTGCAGGGCGAGCGCGGCGAGCTGCTGGCGGCCGACGCGCAGGAGATCGTGCTCGCGCGGCGCGTCGGCGCCGACGGGCGCACCCGCGCCTACGTCGGCGGCCGCTCGGCCACGTTGCACGACCTGCACCGTCTCGGTGAGCAGCTGCTTGCCTTCTACGGCCAGCACGAGCACCGCAAGCTCACGCTCGCCGCGGCACAACTCGAAATCCTCGACCGCTTCTGTGGGCCTGCGCAGGCCGGTCGCCTGCGTGCCTGCACTGCCGCCTACCGCGAGCGTGCCCGCGTGGAGCGCGAGCTGGACGAGCTGCGGGAGCTGGACGCCGCGCGCGAGCGCGCGTGCGACCTGCTCGAGCACGAGCTGGCCGAGATCGACGCCGCCGCGCCGCGCGAGGACGAGCTGGATGAGCTGCGCGCCACACGCGACCGCCTGCGCGCCCTCGACGCGCTGCGCGCCGCCGCCGGCCACGCCGCGCAGGCGCTTTTGCCCGAGGACGCCGACGCGCCCGGCGCCGCGGCGCTCCTCGCGGGTGCTGCCCGCAGCCTGCGGGACTGTGCCGGTCTCGACCCCGCGCTCGATGCTCTTGCCGCGCGCTGCACCGGGTTGCAAATCGAGATCGACGACCTTGCGCACGAGCTGCACCGCCACCGCGACGAACTCGACGCCGAGGACGGCGCGCTCGAGTCCGTCGAAGCGCGCCTGGCGGCGCTCGAGCGCCTGCTGCGCAAGCACGGCCCGACCCTGGCCGACGTCCTGCGCCACGCCGCCGCGGCACGCAGCCGCCACGAGGAACTGCTCGGGGCCGCCGCCTCGCTTGCCGTCACCACCGCCGCGCACACCGCGGCCGAGGCGACGCTGGCGGCGGCGGTGAAGGAGCTGCACGGCGCTCGCGCCACCGCTGCGCCCCGGCTTGCGCGGGCGGTACGCCAGCAGCTCGCCGCGCTGGCAATGCCCGACGCCCGCTTCGAGGCACGCTTGACCGTGCGCGAACCCGGCCCGGGCGGCGGCGACTCCGTCGAGCTGCTGATCGCCGCCAACCCCGGCGTCGCCCCCGCGCCGCTACGCGAGATCGCCTCCGGCGGCGAGCTGTCGCGGATCATGCTCGCGCTCACGACCGTCGCCGAGGGGCGGACGGGCGCCAAGGGGGACACCGAGCGGGCCACGCTCGTCTTCGACGAGATCGACGCCGGCATCGGGGGGCACACCGCGCGCGCCGTCGCCGAGCGCCTGCGCACACTAGCGGCCACGCGCCAGGTGCTCTGCATCACGCACCTGCCCCAAATCGCCTCACTCGCCGACCGTCACTTCGCGGTCGTCAAGGACACCGCGGCGCGCCCGGCGCGCACCGTCGTGCGAACGCTCGCCGAGCGCGACGTCGTGACCGAGCTGATGCGGATGCTCGGCGCCTCCGAGGACGACGCCGCCGCGCGCCGTCACGCGCGCGAGCTGCGCAAGGCCGCCTGAGGGGGCGCCGGGGTGGGCGCACGCGGCCGGGCGGCCGGGGGCGGCGAGCGCCGGCGGGGGGCCGGCATTGTTGTTCGCAAACGAAGTGCGAATCGCGCGCGCGCACGCGCGCACGTGCGCAGACGCGAATAGCGCCGAAATAAATGACACTGGGACACCTCCTCCGTGTGCGCCCCCGGGGGGGTCGTCACGCGCAAGCTCGGTGTGCCGGCGCGACCGCCGAGGCTGCGGGACGGCACCCCTCGCGGTTCGGCGCTGCGGGACGGCGGCCCTTCGCGGGATCAAAGCGACCGCACCACCCCCTAGACTGCCGAGCAGGCATTCAATGAATCCCCACCTGCCCGACCGCCCCGCCAACGCGCCGTCCCGAACACGGTTCGTCTTCATCACCGGCGGCGTCGTCTCCTCGCTGGGCAAGGGCATCGCCGCGGCCTCGATCGGGCGCCTGCTCGTGGCGCGCGGCCTGACGGTGGGGCTGCAGAAGTTCGACCCCTACATCAACGTCGACCCGGGTACGATGTCGCCCTACCAGCACGGCGAGGTGTTCGTCACCGAGGACGGCGCCGAGACCGACCTCGACCTCGGCCACTACGAGCGCTTCACCGACGCCAACACCGGCCGCGCCTCGAACGTCACCGCGGGCGGCATCTACGACACGGTGATCCGCCGCGAGCGCCGCGGCGATTACCTCGGCGGCACCGTGCAGGTCGTCCCCCACATAACGGACGAGATCAAGCAGCGCATCGCGCTGATCGCCCAGGCCAGCGACGTGGACTTCGTGATCACCGAGATCGGCGGCACCGTCGGCGACATCGAGTCGCTGCCGTTCCTGGAGGCGATCCGCCAGTTCCCCGTCGACGTCGGGCGCCGGCGCTGCATGTTCATCCACCTGACGCTCGTCCCCTACATCGGCCATGCCGGCGAGCTGAAGACCAAGCCGACCCAGCACTCCGTCAACGAGCTGCGGCGCATCGGCATCGCGCCGGACATGCTCATGTGTCGCTCCGAGGGCTCGCTCTCGGGAGAGATCCGTAAGAAGATCGCGCTGTTCGCGAGCCTGCCGCCCGGCGCGATCGTCTCGGCGTGCGACGTCGACAACATCTACAAGGTCCCCCTCACCTTCCGCGAGCAGGGCGTCGACGACTTCATCCTCGACCACTTCGGCGTCGAGGCGCCTGCTCCCGACCTGACGAGCTGGCAGGAGCCGATCGAACGCGCCGAGCGCGCCCGGCGCACCGTGCGGATCGCGCTCGTCGGCAAGTACGTGCAGCTCGAGGACGCCTATCTGTCCGTATCCGCGGCGCTGCGCCACGCCGCTGCGCTGCAGGACGCGCGCGTGGAGATCGACTGGATCGACTCCGAAGCGCTGGAGGGCTCGACCCGGCGAAGCGAGGTGGGCGAGGGCGCGAGCACGCGAGCCGGCGGCAGCGCGCTCGATCTGCTGGCACAGGCCGACGGTATCCTCGTCCCCGGCGGTTTCGGCGGGCGCGGGATCGAGGGCAAGATCGCCGCCGCGCGCCTCGCGCGCGAGCGGGGCATCCCCTACCTGGGCATCTGCCTGGGCATGCAGATCGCGGTCGCCGAGTTCGCGCGCCACGTCGCGGGCATGGAGGGCGCCAACTCGACCGAGTTCGACCTGGAGACGCCGTACCCCGTGATCGACCTTTTGCCCGAGCAAAAGGAGGTCGCCGACTTGGGCGGCACGATGCGCCTCGGCGCCGACCCGATCAAGCTCCACGACGGCACCCGTGCGCGCGCCGTCTACGGCGAGGCGGTCGTCTACGAGCGCCACCGCCACCGCTACGAGGTCAACAACCTGCTCCGCCGCCAGCTCGAACGCGCCGGCCTGAGGGTCGCGGGCACCTCTCCCGACGAGCGCCTGGTCGAGATCGTCGAGCTGTCCGACCACCCGTTCTTCGTCGCCTCCCAATTCCACCCCGAGTTCAAGTCCCGCCCGGAGCGGCCCGCGCCATTGTTCCGGGACTTCGTCGCCGCGGCGCTTGTGCGCACGGAGGCAGCCGATGGATCCCCCGAGGCGGCGGCGCTCGCGCGCACAGAGGCCGCTGAGGAATCCCCCGAGGTGGCGCTCGCGCGCGCGAAGGCCGCTGAGGAGTCCCCCCAGGCGGCGCTCGCGCGCACAGAGGCCGCTGAGGAATCCCACCAGGACGCGCTCGCGCAGGCGGAAGCTGCCGAGCAGTCCCGCGAGGTCACGCGCGCGCGACAGACCGTCGCCGGCGGCCAGTGAACGCCCAGCGCAGGGCGGACGAGCTGGAGCGGCGCTACCTGGCCGACCTCTTCGCCGAACTGTGCCGCGTCGAGAGCCCCTCCGGGCGTGAGCGCCGGTGCGCCGACCGGGTCGCCCAGGAGCTGGCCGGTCTGGGGATCGAGGTGCAGGAGGACGACGCCGGCGCCGCGGTCGGATCGGACTGCGGCAACCTGCTCGCGCGCGTGCCGGGAGGCGCAGGCGAGCAGCCGTGCCTGCTGCTGTGCGCACACCTGGACACCGTGCCGCTGCAGGCCCCCGTCGAACCCGTCTTGCGCGACGGATACTGGGAAAACGCGAACGCCGGCATCCTTGGCGCCGACAACAAGGCCGCGCTCGCCGTGCTGCTCGCGCTCGCGCGTCACGTACGCCGCGCCGGTGCTCCAGTGGACCTCGAGCTGCTGTTCACCGTCGGCGAGGAGCGCTCGCTGGCGGGCGCGCACGCGTTCGACGTCGCGCGCCTGCGCAGCCGCTTCGGCTACGTCTTCGATCACTCCTCGCCGATCGGCGAGCTTGTGCTCGCCGCCCCCAGCCACTACCGCCTGCAGGCAACCTTCGTCGGCGCCGCCGCGCACGCCGGTGTGCGCCCCGAGCAGGGCCGCAGCGCGGTCCTCGCCGCGGCGCGTGCCATCGCCGACATGCCCCTCGGACGCGTCGACGAGCAGAGCACCGCCAACGTCGGCACGATCGCGGGCGGCAGCGCGATCAACGTCGTGCCCGAGCGCTGCGCACTCGTCGCGGAGGTCCGCAGCCGCACCGAGGCGCGCGCCGAGGAGCTGGTGGGAGAGCTGGTCGGCTGCGTGTACGAGGCGGCCAACCTGCCCGAGTGCGAGTGCGACGTCGACGTCGACCTGCAGCGCACCTTCGCCGCCTACCGCCTCTCGCCCGGCGTGCCCGCCGTGCGCGCCGCCGAGCGTGCGCTGCGCGCGTGCGGACACGAGCCGGCGCGAATCGCCAGCGGCGGGGCGTCCGACGCGAACGCGCTGATCGCGCACGGGTTGCCGGTGGTGAACATGGCCAACGGCACCGAACGCAACCACGAGCCCGGCGAGCGCGTCGCCGCGGCCGCGCTGGAGGCGATGCTCGACGTCGCCCTCGTGCTCCCCGACGCCGTCGCCGACGTACTCGACAAGCCGCCCGCAACGGGCGCGTCCGTCGCGCTGTAGGTTTCCGCGCGCATGACCGCCGCCTCTCACACCTCGCCGACTCCCCCTGCGGCCCCCCAGCTGGCTTCTGGGGATTCTCCGACCGTTGCTGCGGTTCCGGTGGCGCCCCGGGGCACTTCGCCGGCTGCCGCTGCGGTCCCGCCGGCGGCCCCCCGCGGCACTTCGCCGGCTGCCGCTGCGGTCCCGCCGGCGGCGCCCCGGGGCACTTCACCGGCTGCCGCTCCGCCGGCAACCCCCGCCGCACCGCCGATCGAGGAGCACGCCGAATGGCAGCTCACGCTGCCCTTCGGGGGCGCCGTCGCGGTGCTCGCGCTCCACGCCCAGCTGCCCTCGCTCGCATGGGCCTTCGCCCAGGCCGCTCCCGGGACGCGCCTGGGCTACGTGCAGACGGCGGGCGGCCCGCTGACCGACGCGCAGGCGCGGGAGCTGGCCGTACTGCGCGCTCAGGGCCTGCTCGCCGGTCACATCAGCGCCGGTGGTGCCGAGGGCGGCGACGCGCACGCGCTGAGCGCCGGTGGCGCCCTCTACCACGGTGTGCGCGCGCTCGGCTGGGACGCCGCCGTCTGCGGGCCCGGCCCGGAGCTGTGCGACACCGGCGCGCAGCTCGGCCCCGCAGGTCTCGTCGCACTGGAGAGCGCGCACGCCGCGCTCGCGCTCGGTTGTCCGACGGTGCTTGTGCCGCAGATGTCCTCGGGCGCCCGCGGCAGCGGCGGACGCGGCGTCTCCAACGACACCCTCGCCGTGCTCGACCTGCTGCTCGCCCCCGTCTCCGTCGCGCTGCCAGCCGGCCTGCGGTCGCCCGTCGGCGCGGACCTGCGCGCCGGGCTGGGGGCGGTGTTCGGCGTCATGCGCAGCGCGCCCGCCCAGCTCGAGCTGGACGTCGCGCGCCCCGCGCGCGTCGCTCGTCACGACTGGCGCCGCGCGCCGGTCGACCTGCCGGCGTACGCCGCCAGCGGCCTGCCCGCGCAGAGCACCGCGCCCGGCCCGACCGAGGACCCGCTGTTCGTCGCCACCGCGCTCGCCGCGGGCACGACGCTGGCGGAGCTGGTCGCCGAGCAGCGCACGAACGTGCCTGCCGAGGAGCGCGCCGAGCACAGCGAACAGGACACGCGCTCGGAGGACACGCGCTCGGAGGACACGCGCTCGGGGCCTGCCGGTGGTGCGGCGCTCGCGGCCGCTGCGGGCGACGCGGCGGTGGGTGCCTGAACCTGGGCTTGCAGGTGCAGGTGGCACGCGCGAGGTACGCGAAGCTGGGCGCGTGGCAGCCGAGGCATCTCTCGCACCCGAGGCTCGGGTCGACGACGCGCGCCTGACGCTCGACTTCCTCGCCTACCTCGAGCTGGAGCGCGGTCTGTCGCGCAACACGCTCGCTGCCTACCGCGCCGACCTCGAGCAGCTGCACGCGTTCCTCGCGTCGCGCGAGCGCAACCTGCTCGACGCCGAGCACGGCGACCTCGCTGCGTTCCTGTCGGCGCTGGCCGTGGGTGACGCGGAGCATCCGCCGGTCGCCGCCGCAACGTTGCAGCGCAAGCTGGCATGTTTGCGCTCCTTCTACCGGCACCTGCGCCGGGAGGGCCTGCTCGAACGCGACCCCACCGCCGACCTGCATGGACCGCGCGCCACGCAGCGCCTGCCGGGCGTGTTGAGCCGTGACGAGGTTGCGGCGCTGCTCGCCGCGCCCGCCGGCGGCGAGCCGCTGGCGCTGCGCGACAGGGCGCTGCTGGAGACGATGTACGCGTGCGGACTGCGCGCGAGCGAGGCGATCGTGTTGCAGCTGACCGACCTCGACCTGGAGGAGGGCATGTTGCGCGCACGCGGTAAGGGCTCCAAGGAACGGATCGTCCCTGTCGGACGCCACGCGCTCGCGGCGTTGCGCGTGTGGCTTGGAGGCGGCCGGCCCGTGCTCGTCGAGCGCTACGCCGCGCGCGCGGCCGCCAACCGTACGGCGCGCGTGCCGGACGCGCTGTTCCTCAACAGCCGCGGCCAGCCGCTGACGCGCCAGGGCCTGTACAAGATCGTTCAGGGCCACGCGCGCCGGGTGGGGCTGGCCGGGCGCATGAGCCCGCATACGCTGCGCCACAGCTTCGCCACGCATCTGCTCGCAGGCGGCTGCGACCTGCGGTCGTTGCAGGAGATGCTTGGGCACGCCGACCTCGCAACAACCCAGATCTACACCCATCTCTCCGCGCAGCGGCTCAAGGAGGTCTACTTCGCCGCGCACCCGCGGGCGTCGCGGTGAGCGCGAAGCGGCGCGCTTGTAGGGACCGGTGCGCTGGGGGTGGTGGTGTTGCCGGGAGGGAGGGAGGGAGGGAGGGGTGTTGTAGTTTTTTTGAGCGCCAATGCTAAAAAATCACCTGTGATGCATTGTGCCCTATGCATCACGTATGATGTATTGGTATAGGTGGGCTTCTCGAGGCTGTACATAGGTCCCTCGCGGGCCAGAGCGGCAAGAAAGAACCGCGCGCCGCGGAGGGCGAGGCACTCTGGGTGCGGCTCGTGGGCGCGCCGGCGACTTCGTTGGGCCGCAGATGCATAAGCTGACGCCCAGCGATGCCTGAGCTGCCCGAGGTCGAGACGATCCGCCGCCAGCTGGCCCCGATCGTCGAGGGCCGGCGGCTGCGCGAGGTGCGGGTGCTCGACCCGCGCTGGTCGCGGCCGCTGGCTCCGGCCGAGTTGGGGGACGCGCTGCGGGGGCGGCGGGTGCAGCGGCTCGCACGGCGCGGCAAGTACCTCGTGTGGCACCTCGATAAGGAGGTACACCTCGTCCAGCATCTGCGTATGACCGGCGCGGTGCTGTGCGCGCCGGACCCGGAGCCCGCGCACGTGCGCGTGCGGATCGAGCTGGGTCCGCGCAGCGCTACCCCGGTCCTGGCGAAGGCATCGTCGGCCGCGCCGGCCGATGCGCCCGCGGTGCCGCGCCGGCAGTCCCTCGTGGTCGTCGACCCGCGCCGCTTTGGCACGGGCGAGCTGGCACTGGGCGCCGCCGCGCTGGAGGAGTTCTTCGCGGCGCGACTCGGCGTGGAGCCGCTGGGGCAGGACTTCACGCCCGAGCGCATGCGCGCGCTGGCACGGGGACGGGTCGCGCCGATCAAGGCGTTCCTGCTCGATCAGCGCCGGGTCGCGGGGGTCGGCAACATCTACGCTGACGAGGCGCTGTACCGGGCGCGCATCCACCCGCTGCGCCCCGCCGGCGCGCTCACGCTTGCCCAGTGGGTGAGCCTGCGCGACGCGGTTGTCGCAGTGCTGCTCGACGGCATCGACGCCCGCGGGGCGACAATCGACGACTTCCGACACGTCGACGGCGTGCGCGGCTCCTTCCAGGACCGCTTCCGCGTGCACCGCCGTGCGGACGAGCCGTGCCCGGAGTGCGGGCGCACGATCGTCAAGATGGTGGTTGGCGGGCGCGGGACGTACGTTTGCGAGCACTGCCAGCCACGGCCGCGCCGGCGGCGCGGGTCGGGGGGCGGGTCGGGGGGCGGGGCCCGGTAGTGGGTTTTGCCCTGCGGGCCGCGTCCGTTAGCCGTTTGCTTCGCGGGCAGCGCTCAGCAAGGGTTCGCGTCCCGGCGGGCGCCCCTTGGCAGGATGTGCGTCCCGGGCAGCGCTTGCCAGCGGGTTTGCATCGCGGCTCTTGCTTCGATGGTCAGGCCCGCTTCGCGGGCAGCACTCGGTACGAGTTCGGGAAACGTCCGGCGGCGGTTTGCGGCAGGCTAAGCCGCAAGCAGCTCGTCGAGGCGTCCGCTTTCGGCGGCGCTGCGCGTTTCGAGGAAACCGCCGATGAGCCGTTCGCCGACGAGCACCTGCGGGAACGTCGTCATGCCGGTGCGCCGCACCAGCTCGGCACGTCCCTGCGGGTCCTTGGAGAGGTTGACCTCGGCGAAGTCGAGACCGCGCGCGCGCAACAGACCCTTGACCTGGGCGCAATACGGGCAGGGATCGGTTGTGTAGACGGTAATCTCGCTCATTACTTCAGAAAGTATAGCACTGGATGGGTGAGCATCCGCAGACGGGCGCCACCGCCGGTCTAGACTCGGCGGGTGGATGCCCGGACCAGTGAAGACGGAGGCTGTCGTGTTGCGCTCGATCCGGTACGGGGAGGCCGACAGGATCCTGCACGTATACACGCCGCACCGCGGCCGCCTCAGCGCGATCGCCAAGGGGGTGCGCCGCACGCGCAGTCGCTTCGGGGGGCGTTTGGAGCCGTTTTTTCGCGTTGGTCTGGAGCTGCACGAGGGTCATGGCGAGATCATGACGGTGACGGGCGCGCAGACGCTCGACAGCCACAGGCGCCTGCGCGAAGACGCACGCGCGCTTGACGCGGCGGCGCGGGCCTGCGACGCGGTGGGAAGGCTGTTTGAGACGCCCGAGCCGCACCCGTCGGTGTTCCATTTGTTGTGCCGGCGCTTGCAGCTGCTCGACGAGGATGCGAACGCGCAAGCGGGACATGCAGCGGCGTTGCAGTTTCGCCTGAAGCTGCTGCACGCGGCGGGTCTCGCGCCGCAGCTGGGCGCGTGCGCGGGTTGCGGCGAGCGCGAGCATCTGGTCGGCTTTTCGGGCGCCGCGGGCGGTGTGGTGTGCGGGGCGTGCGAGGCGGGGTCGTTCGCGTTGGGGGAGCGCGCGCACGGCTTCATGGTCGCCGCGCTTGGCGCGCCGCTGGCCGAGACTCCGCGGGAGGGCGAAGAGGCGGTGCTCGGCCAGGTCGAGCGCGCGCTCGCCGAGACGCTGGAGCACCACGCCCATGTGCGCCTGATGCCGGCTGTCGCGCGTGGACGCTGAGGTATTGTGCATGCCATGGATGAGGGCCTGCCGATCGCATACGAGCTGCTCGACGACGGCGTGCCGGTGTTGGCCTGCGACGGCCGGCAGGTCGGGACTGTTGGATGCGTGCTGTCGGCGCCCGAGGAGGATGTCTTCCATGGCATCTTGTTGAACACAGACGGCAGGGTCTGCGTCGTAGGAGCCGACGCGATCGCCGCGATCCATGAACACGGCGTCGATTTGCGGATCGATTCCGCCGCCGCGGCGACGCTGCCTGGGCCCGAGCACAAGGCGCCTGTCTACGACGACAACCCCGAGCACCAGCAGCGCTGGCACCATTGGGTCCATCGGCTGACCGGCCGCAGCGACTGGCGCCACGACACCTGACGGCGCCTGCTGGCGGGCCGTCGACCGCCGCGAACGCTGCGACAATCGAGGGATGAGCGCAGTGCAGGAGATCGCTGGGGTCGCCGCGACGTTCGCCGCAGAGCGCGCCGCTTTGGAGGAGCGCATTCTCGCGCCGGACGCGGCGCGCTCCTATCCGGCGCGCCGGGTGCGCGAGGAGCCGGACTGCACGCTGCGTACGCCGTTCCAGCGCGACCGCGACAGGATCGTGCACTGCAAGGCATTTCGGCGGCTCAAGCACAAGACCCAGGTGTTCGTGGCGCCCGCCGGTGATCACTACCGGACGCGGTTGACACACACGATCGAGGTGAGCGCGATCTCGCGGACGGTCGCGCGTGCGCTGCGTTTGAACGAGGACCTGGTCGAGGCGATCGGCCTCGGTCACGATCTGGGGCACCCGCCGTTCGGACACATCGGCGAGGAGGTCCTCGACACGTGCCTGCGCGAGCGCTTCGGTTCGGGTTTTCGCCATTGGGAGCATTCGCTGCGGGTGGTCGAGCAGCTGGAGCGCGACGGCCGGGGGTTGAACCTGACCGAGCAGGTTCGCGACGGGATCGCGCGGCACTCCAGCCGCGCGCCGCAGCCGGCCACGCTGGAGGGGCGGATCGTGCGGGTGATGGACCGGGTGACGTACATCAACCACGACATCGACGATGCGATCCGCGCGGGCCTGCTGCACGAGCGCGACCTGCCGGCGCAGCCGATCGCGGTGCTCGGCCGCAGCGGCTCGCAGCGGATCGACGCGCTCGTGCACGACATGGTGGAGCGCTCGGCGCGCGCAGGGGAGATCGTGCAGGGCGAGAGGGCGGCGGCGGCGATGGCGCGGCTGCGGGAGTTCATGTTCGAGCACGTCTACCTCGGCCCCGCGGTGCGCGCCGAGCGCGAGCGGATTGCGGAGGTGGTGCGGGCGCTGTTCGAGCACTACGTCGCAAACCCGGAGCTGCTGCCGGGCACGGCGGAGACGCAGGCCGACCCGGCGGCGCGCGTGACGGACTACATCGCGGGAATGACCGACCGGTTCTGCATCCGCGCGTACACCGAGCTGAAGGTTCCGCGGGCGTTCGCGCCGTGAGCGGCTAGGGCGAGGGAGCGGGCGGGCGCGCGATGGCGTTCTACACGGCGGAGTCCAAGGACAGGGTGCGCGAGGCGGTCGACATGATTGCGATCGTCTCTGCGCGCACCGAGCTGCGGCGGGCGGGCCCGAGCAGCTACGAGGGGTTGTGCCCGTTTCACGAGGAGCGCACGCCGTCGTTTGGGATCGACCCGCTGAAGAAGGTCTACTACTGCTTCGGCTGTCAAGCGTCGGGCGATGTGTTCACGTTCGTGCAGGAGACGGAGAGCGTTGACTTCAAAGGCGCGCTGGAGCTGCTGGCCGAGCGTTGCGGGGTCGAGCTGGAGCTGGAGCGAGAGGACCCCCGCGAAGCCGAGCGCCGGCAACGGCGCCAGCGGCTGTCGGAGCTGTTGGCGCGCACGGCGGCCTACTACGAGCGCTGCCTGTGGGAGTCGCGCGAGGCCGAACGTGCGCGCGAGTACCTGCAGAGCAGGGATCTCGGCGAGGAGATCTTGCGCGAGTTCCGGGTGGGCTACGCGCCGAGCGCGTGGGACAGCGTGCTGGTCGCCTCGCGCCGCGCGGGGTTCAGCGAGGCGGAGCTGTACGCGACGGGTCTCACGCAGCGCTCGCAGGAGAACGGGCGCCTTTATGACCGCTTCCGCGGGCGCATCATGTTCCCGCTGGCCGACGTGCGCGGACGCGTTTTGGGTTTTGGGGCGCGCGCGTTGCGCGCGGGGGAGGGGGGGCGTACACCCAAGTACCTGAACACGTCCGATAATGAGATCTACCACAAGGGCCAACACCTCTACGGCGCGGATCTCGCGCGTGCCCATGCGGCGCGCGCGGGAGAGGCGATCCTGTGCGAGGGGTACACCGACGTGATCGCGCTGCACCAGGCAGGGTTGCGCAACACGGTGGGGTTGATGGGCACGGCGCTGACGGCGGCGCAGGTGGGCGAGCTGGGGCGCATGGCCGGACGCGTGCTGCTCGCGCTCGACGCCGACACGGCGGGTCAGGAGGCGATGCTGCGGGCGGCCCGCCTGGCGGCGGGCCGGCGCCTGGACCTGCGCGTGGTCGCACTGCCGGGCGGGGCCGACCCCGCCGAGCTGGTCCAGCGCGAGGGCGCCGACGCTGTCCGCGAGGCGGTCGCGGCGGCGGTGCCGTTCGTGCGCTTTCGTGTGCAGCGCGCGCTCGACGCGGGCGACCGTTCGAGTGCGGAGGGCGTCGATCGGACGATCGAGGAGCTGCGGCCGGTGTTTGCGACGCTGCCGCCGAGCGCGCTGCGGATGGAGCTGACGCAGCTCGTCGCCGGGCGTCTCGAGCTGCCGGACAGCCTTGTCGAGGGCCTGGTTGCGGGGACGGTCGGGCAAAGGGCCGACGGGCGGGCGGTAGGCGGAGAAGCTGGGCGCCAAGCGGGCGCCGGGCGCGTCTCCACGAACGCCGCTGCTGCGGACGCGCACGGCGGCGGCGCGGCACGCGGGGCAGCGTCGGGCTTCGCGCAAGCAGGCGGGCGCGGCGGCGCGAGCGGCGGGCGTGCGCCGGCGGCCGCCGGCGGCCGTGCGGGCGGTCGCGCCGCCGAGGCGGTCACGCGGCGCGAAGAGACCGAACGGACGTTCCTCGCGCTGTGCATCGCATCGCCCGTCGAGGGCGCGCGCGCGCTGGGAGCGCTCGACCCGCAGGAGCACTTCACGAGCGAGCGCCTGCGTCGCGCCGCCACGCACCTGCAGGAGGACGGGCGCCTTGGCGAACCGATGGCTGGCATCGACGAGCAGGACCCGCAGCTGACGGGGGTGCTCGCCGAGTTGGTAGTGCAGGCCGGGCGCGAGTCGCCGGCGCCGGCGATGCTCGAAGTGCAGCGTATGCAGCTCGAGCTGGCGCGTCTGGACCGTCGCATCCGCGGGGCACGCGGGGTGCGGGAGGGTGGTGGCGTGGCCGCAGGGAGCGGCCGCGGTGCGCGCGCGGGGGACACAGGTAGCCAAGCACCCGCTGACGAGGCCAGCGGCGAGAGCGTCAGCGCACTTGCGCACAGGCGTGCCGAGGTGCGGCGCGACTTCGAGCGGGCGTACGAGCGGGCGCTGCAGGAGACAGGGGGGTAGGGCGCGGCTCGCGACGTTCTCGTCTCGGCTGCCATGCGCGCGCGCGAATGGCAGCCCGTAGAGGTGTGGCGACACCGACGCGGGGCACCTTGGTGTGCAGTGGTTGTTTTTGGCGACCTATCGCGCGCGCGAATCGCACTTGCGGCAGAGTGGTGTTGGTCGCGCATCGCAGGGGGATCGGTATGGCGGGCTGAGCGCGGCGCTGGAGGGCGTGGTGGGTTTGTTGTTTGGCGAGCGATTCGCGTACGCGTACGTGCGCACGCCCGAATGGCGCCGTGAGCAATGATATTTGGCGACCCGGCCCCGCTCAGGGGCGAACACGCGTTCGCTATTCCGTCCGGACCGCTTGCGACAATGCAGTGCATGGATCGAGCGTCGTTGGAGGCATTGCTTGGGGAGGGCCTGTCGCTTGCGGAGATCGGGAGGCGCGTGGACAGGCACGAAGCGACGGTGGGGTACTGGGTCGAGAAGCACGGTCTGCGGGCGGCCGGCGGGAAGCGGTACGCACCGAAGGGCGCTTTGGCTCGCGAGCAGTTGGAGGCTCTGGTCGCGGAGGGCGCGTCGCTCAATCAGATTGCTGACGCTGTGGAGCGCAGCACGGCGACGGTGCGGCATTGGCTCGGTAAGTACGGCTTGCGCACGGACTGTCCTCACCGTGGACCGAGGCGCCCTGGAGCGCAGCGTGCACGGGCCGAGGGGGCCTGCGAGGCGGTGCTTACCTGTCCGCAGCACGGCGACATCCCGCACGTCCGCGACAAACAGGGGTCCTACAGATGCCGACGGTGTCGCGCAGAGGCCGTCGTGCGTCGGCGTCGCATCGTCAAGGAGATCCTGGTCGCCGAGGCGGGCGGACGCTGCCGTCTGTGCGGCTATGACCGCCACATGGCGGCGCTGGAGTTTCATCATCTCGACCCGAACGCCAAGGAGTTCGGCTTGGCGCAGCGTGGGGCTCACAGGATCGACAAGCTTCGCGCCGAGGTCCGCAAGTGCGTGCTTCTGTGTTCGAACTGTCACGCCGAGGCTGAGGCGGGATTTGTCAAACTGCCGTAGAATAAGCAGCTGCAGCTGACTTTCCGTGGTAGCACGGTCCGGGGTAACTCAATTGGCAGAGTGCGAAGCTGTTAACTTCGAAGTTGTGGGTTCGAGTCCCACCCCCGGAGCTTCGTAGCGGTGGTAAATGCGTGTGTGCATGCGTGCTACACGTCGGCTACCTGCCCAGCAGGCGATTGTTCCGCCCGGACCCGAGGAGGACTTCGTCGGTGTTCGGTCTCGTGTCCGACGCTGGCGCTTGGGCTGACACTAGGGAGTGACGACCACCGCATCGTGTGCATGCGAGCGGGCCGCGAGTTCCTCGACAAGCGCTGCGGCCGTCGACCCGGCGTCGTGCATGGCCGCCCATGCTGCCAGCTCGCCTGCGCGGGCGCCGATCGCCGGGTCGGCCAGGGCGCGCTCGACCGCGAGGCGCAGCGGCCGGGGGGCGATGAAGCGGCGCGGCACACGCACACCGGCGCCCGCCCAGTCCACGCGGGCGGCGTTCTCGTTCATGTCGCCCGCTACCGGGCACGCCACGACCGCGCAGCCGCATGCCAGCGCGCGCACCAGCGTGCCGTGCCCCGCGTGGCAGACGACGACGTCGCAACGGGGCATCGTCCGGGTGTAGGAGACCCACTCCACGACACGTGCGTTGTCGGGCACCGGTAAGGCTCGGTCGGGCAGGCGCCGGTTCCACGTCGCCAGTACCCGCACCGGCCCGTCCGCGAGGCCGCGTAGCGCGGCGTGCAGCAGGCGGTGCTCGGGGTCCTGGGAGGTCGAGGGGGCGACGAGCACCAGCGGGTCCTCGCAGCCGGGGTCCTCGCGACCGTTGCCCGTCCCCGCATCTGCGGTCCCGCGGCCGCTGGTCCCGCCGCTGTCTGCCGCCCGGTCGGCCGACACACGATTCGCACCGCGACCGTCGGGCAACTCGACGTCTGCTGCCGGCGGCTCCCACATCAGCGGACCGACCACGTGCACGTGCGCTGGCCACCCCGCGCGCGGGTATTCCAGCTGCGGGAACGTCGCTACCAGCGCGAGCTGGCGGCTCGTGCCGTTGTGCACCCACGGCAGCGCCGGCAGGCCAAGGCGTTCGCGTACCGCGTTCAAATCGCGCCGGCCCCGCTCGAGACCGTTCTCGGCCGGGCGGCCCGAACGCCGCCAGAACGCCCGTCCGATCGCCGTGCGCGGCAGCCGGGCGCCGATCGAGTAGATCGGCGCGCCCGCCGGCTGGTGCGGGTTGACGTGCGGGATCAGCGTCGCGTACGGCAGCCCGCACAGCTCGGCCGCCAGCGCCGGGGCGAGCGTCAGGATGTCCGCGACCACGACCTCCGGCGCCAGCTCGCGCACGACCGGCAGCGTGTCGTGGGTGGCGTGCACCACCGCCTCGTAGAAGTCCAGCGGACGCACGCCCCCCTCGCCGTCGGGTTCACCGACCGGGAACACGTTGTACTCGGGGGCCGCGACGAACCCCAGCCCCTCGCCCTCGATCGCGTCCCGCCAGCGCTCCCACGTTTGCACCGTCACCTCGTGGCCCCGCGCCGACAGCGCCTTGCCAAGAGCTATCGTCGGAAACGCGTGGCCCGGGTCGCCGAACGCACCCAGCAGCACGCGCCGCGGCACGACCCGCGGCGGCGCCGGTCTATGCGCGTACGGCATCGCTGCGCCCTCGGGGGCCGCCTCAAACGGCCAGCTCGGCAAGCTGGCGCAACTGCTGCAAACGACTCTCTGCGTCGAACGCCAGCGGCGTCACTCCCAACGTGCCCACGCCCGCTTCCCTGTACACCGCGAGGCGATCCCTAACCTGCTCGGCTGGCCCGCACAACGAAACCATGTCGATCAACCGGTCTGGGATAGCCGCCATCGCCTCCTCTCTCTTCCCCTCGAGATACAGCTCCTGAATCTTCGCCGCCTCCTGCTCGAAGCCATAGCGCTGCACCAGGTTGTTATAGAAGTTCTGCTTCCGCGACCCCATCCCGCCGACGTACAGTGCGATGAACGGCCGCATCGCATTCCGCGCCGCCTCGAGGTCGTCCGTGATGAACACGTTCACCGTCGGCGCGATGTCGAAGCCGTCGAGCGATTTACCCGACCGCGCCGCGCCTTCCTCCAGCAGCGGGCGCAGCTGCGACACGTGCTCCGGCGAGAACAGCGTCGGGATCCACCCGTCCGCGATCTCGCCCGCCAGCGCCGTGTTCTTCGGGCCGATCGCCGCCAGGTAGATCGGGATCCGCTCCTGCACCGTGCCGATCGTCAGCTTCAACGCCTTCCCCGGGCCGTCGGGCAGCGGCAGCTCCAGCGTCTCGCCATGAAACTCCAGGCGCTCGCGCGCGAGCGCCATTCGCACGACCTCCACGTACTCCCTGGTGCGCTGCAGCTGCCGCGCGAAACGCTGCCCGTGCCATCCCTCCGCGACCTGCGGCCCCGACGAGCCGATCCCGAGCACCATCCGCCCGCGCGAAAGCTGGTCGATCGTCGCCGCCGTCATCGCCGTCATCGCCGCGCTGCGGCCCGGCATCTGGAAGATGCCCGAGCCCAGCCGGATCTTTGTGGTCTGACCCGCCAGCCAGCCGAGCACCGTCGCCGCATCCGAGCCGTACGCCTCCGCGGTCCACACCGAGTCGTACCCCAGCTGCTCGGCCTCCCTGACGATCCCGAGCTGATCCTCGCTGCTCAGCCCGAGCCCCCAGTAGCCGATATGCACACCCAGCTTCATCGTCCGCCGCCCTTCCGAGTCCTCAAACGGGCCTCATCGCCTTCTGCAACTTGTCGTTCATCCGCAGGACTTCCATTGCCCCTCACGAACGCGTGCCCTACGCTGAGCATCACCGGTCTGCGATCGGCCCGGCGGGAGCAGGGATGCTTCCGTCGGGGTGATACCCGCACGTTGGCCGGCGCACAGCTTATGCGACTGCACCTCCCACATGCCAACAGCTCCCGCCGCGGCCGGGCCACGCTGATCGCCGACCTGCGCCGCGCGATCGACTGCCTGCCCACCGGGACCCGCGAAGCGATGCTCGCCGGCGTACGCGCCCCCGCGCGCCCGATCATCGCCGGCGCATACACCGCCGACGGCGGCATCTGCCCGATGCTCGCCGCCCACCGCGCCGGCGGGCGCACCGACCTGCTCGCCTTCGCCCACGCCTGGGACCGCTTCACCGGCGTCGGGCGCACCGCCCGCCGCGCCACCCCTCGCGAGCTGTCCGTGCTCGTCGCCCACCTCGAGGCCAGCCTGCTCGACGACGCCGCGCCCGAGCTGGCACGCGCGATCGACGAGCACCGTCGCGCCCTCGCCCTGCGGCGCTGGCGCGACCGGGCCGGCGCGTTGCTCGTACTTGACCCGCCCGGCGACGCGATCCGCGTACGGCGCCTGCGGCCGCGCGTGCCGGCGCGCCTGCCGCGAGCCGCAAACGGCGGGCCGGCCACGCAGCGGGCCGTCGCCGGCGCCGCTCATTGACGGGTGGCAGGCGCCTACCTCACGGACTGCCTCGACCCGCGCCTGGTCTCGCGCCAATCAGGTTCGGCCGCGTCATCGATGTCCGGCCACGTCGACGTCCGGCCACGCCAATGTGTCCGGCCGACCACGAGTCCAGGTTCGCGTCGACCATGCCCGCGTCGCGTCGTGCGCTCCACAGCGCGTCCCCCGGCTGCGTGGACATGCTCCCTACAGCGCGTCCCCTGGCCGCGTGAACATGATCTCGGGGACAACACACGCCGGCGAGGTCTTCAGCAGGTAGCGCACCGACTCCGCGACGTCCTCCGGGCGGATCATCTCCTCCGCCTTGACCTGGCCCTTGACGAAGTCCGTCATCGGCGTGTCCACGAACGCCGGGCACAACGCCGTTGACTTGATCCCGAGCGTTCCCAGCTCCTTGTTCATCGCCCCGGTCCACCCGACCACCGCGTGCTTCGTCGCCGAGTACACCGACAGCCACGCCTCCGGTCGCTTGCCCGAGATCGACGACGTGTTCACCACGAGCGCGTTGCCGTGCTCCGCGCCGGCCTCCTTCAGCAGCTCGACGCATTCGCGGTAGAACAGCACGATCGAGCGCACGTTCACGTCGAACTGCATATCGAGGTGCCTGGTGGCGATATCTCCCACCGCCGCCCCGATCCCCACACCCGCATTGTTCACGAGCACGTCGAGCCGGCCATACCGCTCCCGGTGCGCCGCGACGACCTTCTGGATCTCCGCCTCGTCGGACACATTCGCCGCCACACCCTGCACATCGAAGCCCGCCGCCTTCAGTTCGGCGACCGCTCCCTCCAGCTTCTCCGGGCGCCGCGCCGCCATCGTCACCGCGTGACCTTCCTCGCCCAACACCCGCGCGATGGCCAGCCCGATTCCGCTCGATGCTCCCGTCACGATCGCCGCCCGTGCTTGCATGTGCCTGTCCTCTCTTTTGGTGCGATTCGCGTGCGCGTCCGTGTGCGCGCGTGCGAGGAGCGCGTATCAAACCACGTGGGCGGGGCTTGCGCCGGGCGAGGAGTGCGTTCCAAACCCATGTGGGTCGGGCGCTGCGCAGGCGTGGCGGGCAATGCGTACGCGCGCCGCTCGCATCCTTGTCGGATGTGCTGCGCCGGCACACGGATGTGGGTGGGAGCTGTGCCGGGTGCCCGACCAGTGCGGCCTCTGGCCCGTGGCCCCCGCGCCTGCGTATCGCTGCGCTGCGCTGGTAGCGTCTTGCGGACTGCGCCGACCGGCGCGGTGCGGGCCCGTAGCTCAGTTGGTTAGAGCTGCCGACTCATAATCGGTAGGTCGCTGGTTCGAGTCCAGCCGGGCCCATAGTTATTGCTTGGCTCTGCTCACCTGGCTGATATTTCGCCGCGGTGTGCAGGAGTTCGCCCGGGTACTGAAGCCAGGCGGCCGTCTTTATCGTCTCGGTCACCCATCCGCTCTTGGCTCATCTCGGGTGGCAGGAGCCGTTCACAGACGCCGATGGGCGGCGGAGCTTCATCTGAGAACAAGCACACAAGCACGCCGCCTACTTGACGGCCTTCCGCGCAGCGCATCTCGGGTCCTCGATTGCGTTGAGCCCGAACTCACAGCGGACCACGTGCGCGCGAAGCGCCGCCTGTTCGGGCGTATACCCGAGGCAACCACGCAGGCGTATCTTGGGCTGCCTGGGGTCCTCATCTGGTTCGCCGAGAAGACGAAGCAACGATCATCGTTGACCGTCTGATCGCGACTCGGCCTGGGCGGCGCGACAGCCGCGTCATGCTTGCCACCGAGGTGTCGCAACTGCCTGTCATGCCTGCCATCAACGCTGTCGCAACTGTCCGCGTCACGTCTGCCATTGAGACCGCTGCAACCACCGCGTCACGCCGGCTACCGAAACCGCCACGACTGCGATCAGCGTGCTCTGGCAAGCACGCCGGCGATGCCAATCAGCGTGCCAACCAGCGTGGCGGCCGCAGCACGCCGGCTCTGCTTACCAAGGATCGCGCCGCTTGTCCCTCGCGAGAGCACCAACGTCGTCGCGCGCGCGGACAGCACCGACGCCAGCGACGCCGCCGAGCCGACCGAGAACGCGGATGCGAACGAGCCCACCGAGCCGACCGACAGGGCCGAGCCCACCGAGCACAGGGACAACACCGATCCCCGCGAGCCGACCGACAGGAACGAGTCCTCCGACCACAACGAAAGTCCAGCCACGAAACAAAGGCTAGCCAATACTGGCCTGGCTGACTCACGAGTACCTGGGCCGATCGGTCCAAAACGCGCAGGTCGTGCCGCGGGATAGCTGCCGGGCGGTTTCGCGGCGGTCGCGCGCTGCAATCGCGCGTCGCGGTCGCTCCTGCCAGCACGCTTGCGAGCATGATCCAGTACACGGGCGGCCAGCCCGGCACCCAGATCTACCCAGTCCCAACGACTACGTAGACCCCATCCCAGCGAGAACAGGAGCGCCCGATGCCCAACCCGCAGACGCCACCCGCGCCGATGCCCGATGGGGGCATCGTCGTCAAGCTCAGCCCGCGGTCGGTCCCCGACACGGTTGCGCGCCTGTCTGACCTGGTGAGCGAAAAGGGGCTGAAGCCGTTCGCGCTGATCGACCACAGCGGCGAGGCCGAGGCAAAAAGCGTAAGCGTTCAGTTGGGTTGGGGGACATAATCCCGGGGCGTCGAATTCCTGTGCGTGGAGCGCGTTGAGGCTGAGGCGATCTATGGGCAGGGCCGCGAGGCGGTGGTGGAGGTGCTGTTGGCTGTCTCGGCCCAGAATGAGCGGCTTGCGTCGCAGGTCGAGGTGCTGACCGCGAGGGTTGCGCGCCAGGACGAGCGGATCTCACAGTTGGAGCGGCGGCTGAATCGCAGCTCGCGTAACTCATCCAGCCCGCCGAGTGTCGATCCGCCGAACAAGAGGCCTAAGCGTGGGAAGGACCCTTCCGGGCGCTCGCAGGGCGCCCAGACCGGGCATGAGGGTCATGGCCGTGAGTTGCTGGCGCTCTCGGCCGTGGATGAGGTCATCGAGCACTGGCCTGAGCACTGTGAATGCGGTCACACGTTCGCCGCAGGGGAGCTGCTCGCGGTCGGCGAGCCGCTTCGCCACCAGGTCGAAGAGCTGCCCGTTATCTCCGCGCAGGTGGTCGAGCATCGCGCTCAGCGGGTTTGCTGCCCTGGCTGTGGTGCGCACACGCGGGCCGAGATCCCGAGCGATATCGTCGGGAGCGCGTTCGGGCCGCGCTTTCAGGCGGCCGTGGCGGCGCTATCGGTGCGCAACCGTGTCAGTCGCCGCGACGTGGTTGAGTTCTGCGAAGAGCTCTTCGGCGCGCGCGTCTGCGCCGGTACCGTCGAGGCGATCCTCACGCGCATCTCCGACGCCCTCGATGACCCCTACGAGGATCTGCTTGCACGCGTGCGCTGCAGCGAGGCGCTGAACATGGACGAGACGGGGTGGCGCTTGAAAGGTACTCAGCGCGCACTGTGGGGAATGTTTACCGCTCGCCACGCCGTCTTCGTGGTCGCCGCCGGCCGCCACGAGGAGCACGCCAAACGGCTGCTGGAAGGGCACACGGGGATCGTGACCTCAGACCGCTGGTGGGCCTACAACCACCTCCCGCTCTCACGCCGCCAGCTCTGCTGGAGCCACCTCCAGCGCGACTTCCAAGCCCACGCCGAAGGCCTTGCCGCCGAGAAAGACTTCGGCGAGCACGGCCTCGCCCTGTCCGAGCGTGTCTTCTGGGCGTTCGAGGTCTTCCAGCACACCAGCGATCGACGCGAGCTGAAGCGCACGATCCGCCGCCTGCAACGCGAGTACAAGCCGGTCATCCGCCGCTACGCCGCCAAACGAGCACGCAACAAGCGCTGCCACGGCATGGCACGCAACCTCCTGAAGGCCTGGCCCGCGCTCTGGACGTTCGCCAGCCACGACGGCGTGACACCGACCAATAACCACGCCGAGCGCTCGCTACGCAGCGCCGTCATCTACCGCAAGCTCTGCCTCGGCAGCCAATCCGAGAGCGGCGAGCGACGCATCGAGCGCCTCCTCTCCGCCCACACCACCTGCCGACTACAACACCGCTCCCTGTTCGCCTACCTCACCGACACGCTCACAGCCCACGCCCGCGGCGACCCAGCCCCCGTACTCACCTAACCCCACGCAGCGCTGACGGACTGAACGCTTACCAAAAAGCCCCGATTTGCAGGTACTTCTCATTAGAGGCGACGACCGGAATCGAACCGGTGTAGACGGCTTTGCAGTGCGTCGGAAACTGCGGCTCTTGGCTTACCTGAGCGGTTTTCGTGGACGTCAGGGGCTCTCAGGTACCCTCAAAAAACGCTCGTGCTGGGAGAGTTTTGGGAGAGTGCATGACGGTCGCCCCGTGCTGTGGTCACGACCATTTGCGGGTGGTCGGTTCCCATGAGTCGCCTTCCGCGGAGCCGAGGATCGCGGAGTCAGCGAAGTCGATAACGGCCGCAACGACGTCACCGAACTGCTCGGGCAGTCGGTCCTCCAGTCGCTGCCGACGGCGCCACGCCGTCCATCTCTGCTGGCCGATCTGCCCGTAATCGTCGAGGGCCTGCGCGAGCGGGAGGAGCCGCACATTGCGGTGTTCGGCTACTCGGCGGATGGCACTGGCGAGCTCGGCCCCGTTGATCGCGTGATGGCGGGCGAGCATGTAGATATCAGCGAAGTCGCGCCACCGCGTATTGACCGTGCCCCTCGCGATCGCGGTCACGATCTTCTCTGCGTGTACCATCGCCAAGGGGTATCCGCGTAGGACGATCTCTCCGCCCAGCAACCGCGGCAGGCGCACGTTCTTTGGGGCGGGGCTGATCGGGTCGCCGACGTTCGTGTCGACATGGAAGTGAGGGCGCGCCGTGGCCAGCTGTGCCGTCATCGTCACTCGAACGCCGCTGTAGATCGCCTCGTCTCGTATCGGTTCAGCGGTCGCCGTGTCGACGTCGAAGGCGACTCCATCGTCGAGTGTGATCGCGGCGATCTCGCGCGTCGCAGCGAGGATCGTCTCCGTGTCGTTCCCGAGTGCTTGGGCTTGCAGGTCGATATCGCGTGTGGGTCGGCGCTCGTCGAAGGCAGCCAACAGGACCCCGCCCTTTAGCACGAGCTGCTCGGCAAATCGCGAGCTCGCCAGCCGGGCGAGGAACGCCTCCAGGACGTAGAGCTGCAGCATCTCGTCGACGGGGCGGTGGCTCTCGCGCGCGAGCTTGCGAAGATCAAGGTAGGCGCGACCGGCGGTGCTGGCCCGAGTCGGAGCGCTCACAGCAGGACTTCCAGCGCCTTGCGGATCGCGGGCTCTGCGCCGGCGAAGTGCTTTGCGGTCTCGATGAGCTGCGCGGGGCTTGCGCCGGGTCGGCGCAGCCATCGGCGCAGTGCCTCCCATGCGATGTCGCTGCCTTGGAGATAGCGGATTCGGACGATGTCGACGAGCGAGCGCTCGGCGGAGTAAATGCCTAGCGGGGCGCGTGCGCTGACGTCGAGCGTTTCTCGCCCCAGGTCGAACGTCTGGACATCGAACTGGTGCAGGCGGCACGGAGCCTTCAGGGCTGGACGGGCCTTCCCGCGCGGGATCGCAATGTCGATGGCAGCAGGGATCGAGTCGATGAGCTCATGGCGCGCGAGCGCCGTCTCCAGGCAAAGCGTGGCGCGCGAGACGCGTTCGGCGATCTCGATCAGATCGAGGTCGGCTGGTGGCGCCTCAGCCCACCGGTAGACGCCGCCGCCCAGCGCCAGGATCGCTCCGGCGTCGCGCAGTCCGTAGATGCGGCTATCGCTCAGACCCGCCTCCCTGGCTTCGCGATAGCTGAACGTGTCGTCGAGAAGCTCGCGCGGGTCGGTCGTCTTCATAGAGATGATGATACCCACCAACTGGCAAGGTGGGAAGGATTACCTCGGCGGCGGCAAGGGGGTCAACCACAACCGCCCAGCGCTGCCACTGCGCTCGCAGGTCGTCCGGAGCGCAAGCAACGCGCGGCGGATGCTCAGACGCCCGCTCAGCCGCGGAAGCAGCGGTCGCCCGCCGGCGGCCGATGCTGCTCAGGAAGTACGCTACGAGCACATCCGACTGGTGGCGTGCGAATGGCGATCTCGATAGTTGATCTGACTCCGACCGAAGTGGCGAGCGCGCTCGCCACTGAAGAGGGCCATTTCGCAGACCTGAAGGCCATCGAGATCGCGCCCGCGAACCTTACGAAGACGACGTCTGCCTTCGCGAACACCGACGCTGGCGAACTGTTCGTGGGGATCGACGAGAATCGTGAAACCGGCAGACGCACTTGGCGAGGTTTTAGCTCGGTGGAGGCCGCGAACGGTCATGTGCAGGCTTTCGAGTCCACGTTTCCGCTCGACGGGTTCGCGGACTATCAGTTTCTTCGTGATCCAGAGGCTCCGGAGAGGGGTCTCGTGTTGAAGGCTTCGATCCAGAAGACGCCAGATATCCGCCATGCAACTAGCGGGATCGCTTACGTTCGTCGCGGCGCGCAGAATCTCCCCATCCAAGACACAGACGCGCTGAAGCGACTTGAATACTCCAAGGGCATCCGCAGCTTTGAGACACACCCGGTAGACGCACCACTTGACTACGTCACCAATTCAGAGGCCATCATCAAATTTATGTGCGATGTTGTCCCGAGCGCTGAGCCAGAGCAGTGGCTTCGCAAGCAGCTGCTTATCCGTGGTGACAAGCCTACGGTTGCGTCGGTCTTGCTTTTTTCCGACGAGCCTCAGGCTGCGCTGCCGAAGCAGTCGACCGTGAAGATCTACCGCTATGCGACCACTGATCTAGTGGGGACGAGAGCAATGCTCCAAGGGCAGCCCGTGACCGTCGAGGGCAACGCATACGACGCCATCCACGCGACGGTCGCAACTACCGTCAAGACGGTCGAGGGCGTCAGAATGATGGGGCCAGGCGGGATGGAACCTGTGAACTACCCGGAGGTAACGCTCCACGAGATCATCACCAACGCCGTCCTCCATCGCGATTACAGCGTGGCGGATGACATCCACGTGCGCGTGTTCGATAATCGGATCGAGGTTCAGAGTCCCGGAGCTGTCCGGCCCACATCACGACTGCCAATATTCTTGAGGAGCGGTTTGCGCGTAACGGTGCAGTGGTCCGATGGATCAACAAGTTTCCAAACCCGCCCAACAAGGATGTCGGAGAGGGTCTGAGAACGGCGTTCGACGCTATGCGAAATATCAAACTAAAGCCACCCGAGATCGCGCAGACCCCAAACGCAGTCGTGGTAAGTATCCGCCACGAGCGGCTAGCGTCTCCCGAGGAGATGATCCTCGAGTACCTTCAGAAAAACCCCGAGATCTCGAACTCGATCGTAAGAGATCTCACAGGAATCGGCTCGGAGAACAAGGTCAAGAGAACGTTCCAGCGCATGATCAAAGCGGGAGAACTTGAGTCAATCCCTGGGCGGTCGCAACGATCCGCCGCCTACCGGCTTCCGACCATCTGAGTACCCAGACGAAAGCGATCCGTGGCCGCGGGATCTACGCCGGTTGGTGTTGGGCTCCTATCGGCCAGCAGGAAGCTGGAGCGTGTACGTGCGCGCTCTGAGCGCCTGTCCTATCCATCCCCCCGATCACTCCGCAGACGCGCTGTCGGGCATCGCCCGGGTGACGCGACGGTCCGCCCGAAGCTCGTCCTCGAGAGAGCGTGTTTGATGAAGCGCCACGGCGCGAAGCCGGACCGGTCATTTTTGTACTTCTCGATCAGGTTGCGTTCGGTGTCCATGCCTTTCGGACTCCTCTTGGGTTGCGGGTCTCCCACGTTAGCGACGTCCGAGTGCATCGCCAAATCAGGAGCATCCTGGCCCTCCCGGAGCAGGGCGCAAGGGCGTCGCCGGTCCTGCTGCTCATGCCACCTCCCACGAAGCGGATGACTCATAAATAGACGAACGCTTGGGCGTAGCAGGCGTCGAGCCTGAGTGTCCAGGCACGTTGCTCGAAACTGCCGCCTTACGCTTCGGGTGGGGATGCGAGCGTCTCAGGGGGGCCCAACTCACTAATGCTTGGGGCGACAAGCAAACGAGCCCGTCGACGAGGTCCGGCCGACGATCCTTTGCCCAATGGCCACCGTCAACGGCTTTTTGGCGCAGCACTGGAATCGGCGAGTCGGACGCTAGACAAATCCCCTGCAAATGGGCACAAAAATGTAAGCGTTCAGTTGGGTTGGGGGACATAATCCCGGGGCGTCGAATTCCTGTGCGTGGAGCGCGTTGAGGCTGAGGCGATCTATGGGCAGGGCCGCGAGGCGGTGGTGGAGGTGCTGTTGGCTGTCTCGGCCCAGAATGAGCGGCTTGCGTCGCAGGTCGAGGTGCTGACCGCGAGGGTTGCGCGCCAGGACGAGCGGATCTCACAGTTGGAGCGGCGGCTGAATCGCAGCTCGCGTAACTCATCCAGCCCGCCGAGTGTCGATCCGCCGAACAAGAGGCCTAAGCGTGGGAAGGACCCTTCTGGGCGCTCGCAGGGCGCCCAGACCGGGCATGAGGGTCATGGCCGTGAGTTGCTGGCGCTCTCGGCCGTGGATGAGGTCATCGAGCACTGGCCTGAGCACTGTGAATGCGGTCACACGTTCGCCGCAGGGGAGCTGCTCGCGGTCGGCGAGCCGCTTCGCCACCAGGTCGAAGAGCTGCCCGTTATCTCCGCGCAGGTGGTCGAGCATCGCGCTCAGCGGGTTTGCTGCCCTGGCTGTGGTGCGCACACGCGGGCCGAGATCCCGAGCGATATCGTCGGGAGCGCGTTCGGGCCGCGCTTTCAGGCGGCCGTGGCGGCGCTATCGGTGCGCAACCGTGTCAGTCGCCGCGACGTGGTTGAGCTCTGCGAAGAGCTCTTCGGCGCGCGCGTCTGCGCCGGTACCGTCGAGGCGATCCTCACGCGCATCTCCGACGCCCTCGATGACCCCTACGAGGATCTGCTTGCACGCGTGCGCTGCAGCGAGGCGCTGAACATGGACGAGACGGGGTGGCGCTTGAAAGGTACTCAGCGCGCACTGTGGGGAATGTTTACCGCTCGCCACGCCGTCTTCGTGGTCGCCGCCGGCCGCCACGAGGAGCACGCCAAACGGCTGCTGGAAGGGCACACGGGGATCGTGACCTCAGACCGCTGGTGGGCCTACAACCACCTCCCGCTCTCACGCCGCCAGCTCTGCTGGAGCCACCTCCAGCGCGACTTCCAAGCCCACGCCGAAGGCCTTGCCGCCGAGAAAGACTTCGGCGAGCACGGCCTCGCCCTGTCCGAGCGTGTCTTCTGGGCGTTCGAGGTCTTCCAGCACACCAGCGATCGACGCGAGCTGAAGCGCACGATCCGCCGCCTGCAACGCGAGTACAAGCCGGTCATCCGCCGCTACGCCGCCAAACGAGCACGCAACAAGCGCTGCCACGGCATGGCACGCAACCTCCTGAAGGCCTGGCCCGCGCTCTGGACGTTCGCCAGCCACGACGGCGTGACACCGACCAATAACCACGCCGAGCGCTCGCTACGCAGCGCCGTCATCTACCGCAAGCTCTGCCTCGGCAGCCAATCCGAGAGCGGCGAGCGACGCATCGAGCGCCTCCTCTCCGCCCACACCACCTGCCGACTACAACACCGCTCCCTGTTCGCCTACCTCACCGACACGCTCACAGCCCACGCCCGCGGCGACCCAGCCCCCGTACTCACCTAACCCCACGCAGCGCTGACGGACTGAACGCTTACAAAAAGGTGCCGATTTGCAGGTCTTTTTCAAGGCGACGACCGGAATCGAACCGGTGTAGACGGCTTTGCAGGCCGCTGCGTAGCCACTCCGCCACGTCGCCGGGAAGGAGACCAAGGGTAGCGGGCCGTTGATAGGCTTGTGGGTCTCCCGGGCGATTAGCTCAGCTGGGAGAGCGCCGCCTCGACAAGGCGGAGGTCACTGGTTCGAGCCCAGTATCGCCCATGACAAGAACCCGCTGGAAACGGCGGGTTTTTTGTAAGCGTTCAGTTGGGTTGGGGGACATAATCCCGGGGCGTCGAATTCCTGTGCGTGGAGCGCGTTGAGGCTGAGGCGATCTATGGGCAGGGCCGCGAGGCGGTGGTGGAGGTGCTGTTGGCTGTCTCGGCCCAGAATGAGCGGCTTGCGTCGCAGGTCGAGGTGCTGACCGCGAGGGTTGCGCGCCAGGACGAGCGGATCTCACAGTTGGAGCGGCGGCTGAATCGCAGCTCGCGTAACTCATCCAGCCCGCCGAGTGTCGATCCGCCGAACAAGAGGCCTAAGCGTGGGAAGGACCCTTCCGGGCGCTCGCAGGGCGCCCAGACCGGGCATGAGGGTCATGGCCGTGAGTTGCTGGCGCTCTCGGCCGTGGATGAGGTCATCGAGCACTGGCCTGAGCACTGTGAATGCGGTCACACGTTCGCCGCAGGGGAGCTGCTCGCGGTCGGCGAGCCGCTTCGCCACCAGGTCGAAGAGCTGCCCGTTATCTCCGCGCAGGTGGTCGAGCATCGCGCTCAGCGGGTTTGCTGCCCTGGCTGTGGTGCGCACACGCGGGCCGAGATCCCGAGCGATATCGTCGGGAGCGCGTTCGGGCCGCGCTTTCAGGCGGCCGTGGCGGCGCTATCGGTGCGCAACCGTGTCAGTCGCCGCGACGTGGTTGAGCTCTGCGAAGAGCTCTTCGGCGCGCGCGTCTGCGCCGGTACCGTCGAGGCGATCCTCACGCGCATCTCCGACGCCCTCGATGACCCCTACGAGGATCTGCTTGCACGCGTGCGCTGCAGCGAGGCGCTGAACATGGACGAGACGGGGTGGCGCTTGAAAGGTACTCAGCGCGCACTGTGGGGAATGTTTACCGCTCGCCACGCCGTCTTCGTGGTCGCCGCCGGCCGCCACGAGGAGCACGCCAAACGGCTGCTGGAAGGGCACACGGGGATCGTGACCTCAGACCGCTGGTGGGCCTACAACCACCTCCCGCTCTCACGCCGCCAGCTCTGCTGGAGCCACCTCCAGCGCGACTTCCAAGCCCACGCCGAAGGCCTTGCCGCCGAGAAAGACTTCGGCGAGCACGGCCTCGCCCTGTCCGAGCGTGTCTTCTGGGCGTTCGAGGTCTTCCAGCACACCAGCGATCGACGCGAGCTGAAGCGCACGATCCGCCGCCTGCAACGCGAGTACAAGCCGGTCATCCGCCGCTACGCCGCCAAACGAGCACGCAACAAGCGCTGCCACGGCATGGCACGCAACCTCCTGAAGGCCTGGCCCGCGCTCTGGACGTTCGCCAGCCACGACGGCGTGACACCGACCAATAACCACGCCGAGCGCTCGCTACGCAGCGCCGTCATCTACCGCAAGCTCTGCCTCGGCAGCCAATCCGAGAGCGGCGAGCGACGCATCGAGCGCCTCCTCTCCGCCCACACCACCTGCCGACTACAACACCGCTCCCTGTTCGCCTACCTCACCGACACGCTCACAGCCCACGCCCGCGGCGACCCAGCCCCCGTACTCACCTAACCCCACGCAGCGCTGACGGACTGAACGCTTACGGTTTTTTCGTGCCCGCAGGGCCGCCGGGGGGAGGGCTCAGATGGGGGCCGCGTCCTCCTGGCGTCCTCCATTTGCGGCGACGCGCGTTCGCGCGCCACCAGTGGGCAACGTGATTCGTGCCGGATGTGCTGTGGATGCACACGGGAAGGACCCGCGCACATACCCCGGCCCTGGTCAACGCCTAGCCGCGCGACGTGCGTCTACGGCTTGACTTGGCGCAGCGGGGTTGTGGCGCCTGCGCCGTTGAAGGTCGCGTCGAGGGTGTCCGCCAGGGCTGCCTCGACGCTGGGGAATAGGTGGCCGTAGCGGTCGAGCGTTGTTGTGATCGAGGCGTGGCCGAGTCGGGCCTGGATCAGCTTCGGGTGCGCTCCGGCGGCGACGAGTAGGGAGGCGCAGGTGTGTCGCAGGTCGTGGAAGCGGAGGTTGTGCTTCTCGGCGGGTAGCGCGGGCTTGCGTCGCTTCGTCTCGTCTTGGTTGTTCTCGTCGCCGACAATGGCGGGCTTGAAGACGCGGCGCACGAACAGGCTGTGTCGGATGGGTCCGCCGTCGCCCTTCTGGCGCGCTCCGCCGCCGCCGGGGGAAACGAACAGCAGCGCGTCGGCACTCGCTGGCATCGTCTCCATGTGCCCGGCGAGCATCGCTCCCAGGAAGGCGGGCAAGGAGACGGTTCGGCGGGAGCCGTAGGTCTTGGTGTCTCCGAACTCCAGGTGGCCGCGCAGGTCCTTGAGAGCGCGACGAACGTGGAGGCGGTTGTGGAGTAGGTCGATGTCGCGTCGCTGGAGCGCCCATAGCTCGCCGGCTCGCAATCCGCAGTAGGCGGCGACGTAGATGGCGAGTCGGTCTGAGGCGCGCGGAATCGCGTCAGCGAGGGCTTTGATCTCGTCGGCGGTGAGGATGGTCATTTCGGTGCGCGCGGGCGAGGCAAGACGTAGGCGGGCAGCCGGGTTCTCACGGAGTAGGCCAAGCTCGATGCCCTCGCTGAGAATGGACGAGAGCACGACCTGCACCTTGCGGAGCGTGCCGGGTGAGTAGCGCGGTTTGCCGTCCGGCTTGCGCTCGGTGGCGAGGCTGGCGAACCATTCCTTGAAGTCGGAGCGCGTGAGCTTGCCGAGCGGCGTAGAGCCGAATCGGGGGATGAGGTAGGTGCGCGTCACGGACTCGTAGCGCTCCCTGGTCTTCGGGGCGAGCTTCGGCAGGTGCGTGCGTTCCCATGTCGTGATGAGGTCTCGCAGCGGTTTGGCGCCGTGGCGCGGGTCGATGAATGAGCCATCGTGGATGGACGCCGCTTGACCGGTGAGCCATCGTTCTGCGTCTCGGCGGCGAGCGAAGGTCTTGACAATCACCCTCCTGGGCCTCGATGACGTCGGGAGCCTGGCCTGGTAGCTAACGCGGCCGTCCGAGAGGCGACGCTTGCGGACGTGTCCGGCCATCAGGTCGTCTCCGCCTCCACCGGGCACAGAAGCCGCTCTAGCGCGGACACCGCAGCCGCGATGTTGACCTCTGCCTCTTCTGCGTCGCCATCGGTCTGGTGTTGGCGGGCGAGGGCGATGAAGTCCTCGGCATCTGAAAGCACATCGTCGTAGCGCGGCATCGTCACCTTTCTCATCTTGTGCGGAATAGCACAAAGTATACTCCAATGGAGGACGTAAGGAGGACGCGAGACGCTGGCAATGTGTGAAAGCGCTGTATTCATCAGTAGTTTCAGCAAGTGACCTCCGCCTTCTGAAGGCGATACAGCGACTTTTCACCCTTCTCGCCCCTTCTTTCGGGCGTCGGACGGAAGCGGGATCGTGTCTCCGATAAAGGGGTGAAAAGGGCTAGAAGGTTCCATGCGATCGATCATCGACATAGGCGATACTCCGTGCGTGGTCGTCCGGAAGTAGGAACACGCCGACGCTGGACAAGTCCCTGTGCAGACAGCCTGTTGAGTGCGCTATCGAGGACGGAAGATGGAACGTTGCCCTTGAACCCCAGCTTGCTCAAATCGGAGCGGGAGAGCCAACCGGATTCGGGCTCCAAGACACGGAGGATCGTCGTATCTATTGGGCTCGCAGGCACGTCAGCGAACAGGTAGGCCGCGCTGTCTTCGCAGTAGCGCCAAACCTCAAGAGCGGCTTCAAGATGCGCGCGCTTTATCTTCGGCGAGCGATCCAGGGCCGCGTACACTAGTCCTGATCCGCCGATAAGGGTTTGGGGCGCCCGCCGGGGACGTCCTCCTGGCCGATGAGAATGCGGTTTGCGAAGGCCCATTCCCCGAGCCAGGAGGACTCCCGGAAGGTGAGGCCAGGAACTGCGTATCGAACGGTAGATGTCAGAGCGGACGGCGAGGGCCTGGTCTCTCATGCTGGTGCTTATCTGTTGGTCGAGTTGGCGGACCGGCTGGGGCTGACCGGTGCGCTCTCGGAGGCGATGGCGAGTTACCCGCGAGCGGCGCTCCGCGCACGACCCTGGTGTGGTCCTTCGCGATCTCGCTGTCGCGATCGCGGATGGCGGCGATCATGTCTGTGATCTCGGTGTGCTGCGCGGCCAGCAGTCGCTGTTCGGGGCGGTCGCGTCGGAGACGACGGCCCACCGGGTGCTCAAGTCGATCGACGCGAATCTGCTGGAAGCGCTAGGCGAAAGCAAGGGCGCGGAGCGCCGAGCCGCGCACGTCAACATCAAGCGGATCGGCGCGTTCCTATTGAGCGTCGGAGTCGAGCCATGACTGACGCCTACGCGGTCGAGCGGGCGCGGGTGCTGGAAATCTTCGCGGCGAGGATGCGCGCGGCGCGCGAGCGGTGCGGGCTCTCGCAAGAATCGCTCGCAGAGGTCGCCAACGTCCACCGGACCCAGATCAGCGCACTGGAGCTTGGCCGGCGCGAACCGCACCTGACGATGCTCCTGATCCTCAAAGACACCCTGGGAGCGAACCTGCTCGACGGACTCCCGGTGCCGCAGGAGCGCAGGCCGGCGACCCACCGGAAGGGACGGAAGCCATGACCTTCGGACAGCGCCTCCGCGACCTGCGCGTCGAGCACGGTGTCTCGCAGGACGCGCTCGCGGAGCGAACCGGCATCCATCCAACCGCGATCGGCCGGCTCGAGCGCGGCAAGCGGGAACCCGGACTCAAGAGCATCCTGCGGCTTGCGCGCGGCCTCGGCGTCGAGGCCGGCAAGCTTGTCAACGGGCTGGAGCCGTGACCGGCTTCGGCTGGCGCCTCCACGCGCTTCGTCATGAGCGCGGTCTGTCGCAGGAAGCCCTCGCCCTCCGGGTCGGCCTGGACCGGACGTCTATCTCGAACTGGAGCGGCCCACGGCCAACCCGCGCCTGGCGACGATCCAGCGCCTGGCCAACGCGCTCGACGTGCGCCCTCGCGCCCTGCTCGAAGACGCGACCGCTCCCGTCGAGATTCAAGACGGCAACGCGGGGGTGAACTACCCCATCTGGAGAATGGCGGTCGGACGGGTAGCGCAGAGCAGGTAGCCAGTACGAGCCTGCCGCATAACGTCCGAGCCGCGCCCCTCGCGGCGTTTCTATCAAATACGAGTGTGGGTGCCCGAGCTTCAGGAGGATATGTTGGTTGCTGGCGCTGACCGAATACTCGACTGCGTGTTTCAAGGCGTTCGCCGCGAGCGTTGACTCGCCCGGCGGTGCGCTCGCAACCCGGCACGAGGCGCGACCGCGAGCCAGCGGCACTCGGCGGGCGCTCCATCGGATGGCTCGTTGCGGTAAATGAGCCGGAAGCGCGGCTTGCCGCGGTGCGTGGGGATATCGAATCGGACCCTTCGGCAGCCGGCAAGCTCCGGATGGCGCCCTGAGCCCACCAGCTCGCCGAGGTAAGGGTTCGCCTTACATTCGACCAGCAACTCGGCGATGCGCTGCTTGAGAGCGGCCAACTCGGATGTGCCCGCCTCATCGTTCGCGCTTGCGACGAGGCTCGCCACATCATCGCGCACCCCGTCCGCGAAGGTGACGGGCACCCCGCTGGCCGCTTTCCCGCTCATGGACTCAGCTCGTGTGGATGCCGAGTTCCGCGAGAGCTTCGGCGCCGTCCTGCGTCCGGTCGGCGGCGCCGCTTCGGATGCGCTCGGCCGCGAGCGCTTCGGCCTCCTCATCGGCCCCGCGCGCCTCCAGCGAATCAGCGATGGCGTCGAGCCTGCCGTCGAGGTCGTCGTGCATCCGACGCATCTGATCTTCGAGGCGGGTGAGCCTATCCGCCAGTTCGGTGGGTTTCGTCTCCGGCGCAGGTGGCATGGCGCAAAGGATATCTCGCGCGGCGGACCGGGAAGCTGGGCTAGCTGGTGGCTGATGGTGGTCGTAGACTTTGGGCAGGACCCGGCGCGGATCGTGACTGCGCTCGGCTACGGACACGGCAGATCGCCAGGCGAATGGACAGCATGAAGGTCAAGATCGATGATCTCGTATTCAACCGCGCCAACTACGCCGCGGACGGCGACGTGCTCTATCTCGCCCGAGGCGAGTCCAACGTCGCTGCCGACGCCGCGCTCACGCCCGAGGGCCACGGCGTCCGCTACGACACCGACGGTCAAGTGATCGGGGTGACGATCATCAACGCCAGGTGGCTACTGGAGCGCGACGGGCATCTCACGATCACGCTGCCACACGCCGTCCGCGTCGAGGCCGGAGCGTTGGCCGCAACCCTCGGCTAGGTGTTGTGCCCGGTGACGTCCCGAACGCGGGCGCGTGGTGGCCGGTTGCCGAGCGCTGAGTGGGTGCGGCGCTCGTTGTAGTGGTCGATCCAGTGTGGCAGTGCTTGCGCGCGGGCGTCGGAGGTGGCGTATTCGAGTGCGTAGGCCCACTCCCGCGTGAGGGTCTGGTGGAAGCGCTCGACCTTCCCGTTGGTCCTTGGCGTGTAGGGGCGTGTGCGGATGTGCTGGATCGCTCGTCCCCACAGCAGCTGCTTGAAAGCCTTGCTCTGGGTGTAGGCGAACGCGTTGTCGGTCATCAGCCGCTCGCAGACGATCCCTTGATCCAGGAACCAGTCCAGAGCACGGGAAGTGAACGCGGTGACCGTGGCCGCGGTCTCGTCAGCGTGGATCTCCGAGTAGGCCAGCCGGGAGCAATCATCGATGATCGAGTGCACGTACTCCCAGCCCACACGTCTTGAGCGTCTGGTGCGATCGCCGGTCACGGCGTGCCCCGGCTCGGTGAACTTCCCGAGCTTCTTGACGTCCATGTGCAGCAGATTCCCCGGGCACGGCCACTCATAGCGCACTACCGCAGGCGCCTGCGGTCGCGGCCGCCGCGAGCAGCCACCACGGCGCAGCACCTGGTGGATCGTGGAATGGGGTCGTTCGATGTCCAGCTCTTCGGCGAGTCGCCTGGGGCTCCAGCCGGTGTGCTTGCGACGCTCGCAAATTCGCGCTGCCTCTTGCTCACCCACCTGGCAGGGGCTGCGGTGCGGCCGGGAGCTGCGGTCCTTCAGAGCGCTCAGCGTGACTCGCTCGGGCTCGCTGGCCGCCCGCCAGCGACGCACCCACTCCCAGCACGTCGACTTCGCCACGTTGCAGGCGGCTGCAGCCGCCTGCAACGTGAACCCTTCCTCCTCAACCAACAGGACCATGCGCAGCCTGCCATGCGCGGTCAGCGGAGCGTTAGCGTGTTGCATTCCGGGCCTTCCTTGAGGTCGTGAGCTTTGACACCCACAGCCTCTCGGCAGGCCCGGACCTACCTCACAGCGTTCGCAACGTCCCTGGGCACGTCAGCTAGGACAGCCGACCGAGCGTCATCGGAGTAGCGCTCCCGCCGGAGGAGAGAGCTGGGCGAGGAAGTCTGCGACGTGATCGGGAACGCCATCGCGGTCTGCGAGCAGCGCGTGGGCTACGTCGAGTGCGTCACGCTTCGACAAGCACCCGGCCCTCGGTGAGCGCGGCATGTAGCGCCGTGCCGGGTACATCGCCCCATTCCTCGACCTGGGCGTCGCTGTAGACGAGCACGTCGATCGGCCTGCGCAGGTCGTGCAGAGTGCTGCGCAGGCGCACCATCTCAGCGTGCCGGTCGGCGACGTGAGGCTCGATCACGAGGAAGTCGAGGTCGCTACCCGGACGCGCGTCATCGCGGGCATGCGAGCCGAACAAGATGACTCGCACCGGCGAGCCCGCCGTCTCGGCGAGCCTGCGGGCGGCACGCTCGATGTCCTGGTCCGCGTCCACGTCCACGGACGCTAGGAGGGAGCCGATCCTACCGGCCGCGCCTGGCGCGGCACCCCACGATCGGCCGATGCGTACCCCACGGCCTTCGGGGGTGGGGCGTGATGGCGCGCGGGAAAGTGTCGCGCGAGCGGCTACAAGAACTCCTCAAACAGGCTCACGACCTTCGCCACGTTCACGTTGATCTCTTGGAAGTCCCGAAGGCGAATGATGCCCGTCTTTCGGTGCCCGAACGCTACGAACGCGGGGATGTTGCCTTTCACGTGCACCTTCGGCTGGCGCGAAAGCGGATTGGTACGGAACCTTGCGAGCTGTGCGTTCGCTACCAGTCTTCGGCCCTGCTCCAGCAGCGGCTCATAGGCGGTGATTTCGACGCCGGGGGGCACCTGCAACAGGTGCCGGACGTCGCCGCCCTCGCCGCCAATCCAGTCGAGGTGCAGGGCATGATGCCGGTCGTCACGTGCCATGCGGTTGAGGATGGCGAGAAAGTGCGACGAAGGATCGGGAGCGTTGTACGGTTGCAGACTCTCGATGAGTGTCCGCGCCTTCTTCGGGACCCCCCGCAATGCGCCGGGGGCCTGTTTGCTGGCGCCGGCCCGGTTGGTGGTTGTCATGAAGGTCTTGCTGGACCCGGACGACCACAGCGGGAAAGTGTTGTGGTGTCCCGGCTTCTTGTGGTTCGCCTTGACCATCGCCCAAACGAGATGCTCCAGGGCGGAGCGCGCGTGATAGAGGGACTCGCCGATGAGGACGGCGAAGGTGGGCGGGATGGGCTCAGCCTTAGCGATGTATGCCGTGTTCCAGCCGCTCTGAAAATCGACCTTTACGTCCGCTCGCAGCGGGTGACGCTCCGTAAAGCGGCGGTATTCGTCATTCAGGGTGTGCAGGCTTTCGTTCGCCCGGTCGAGCTTGGCCTTGAACGGAGCGAACGGGTTTCGACTCATGCGGCCAACGCAATGCCCCTGGATCGCATGAGTGCAGACGATAGCTACGAGAGGATCGTGAGGTTGGCGTGAAGCCGGACACGCTCGATCCGGCGCACCCGCAGGGGCGCGAGGCTCCATTCGTTCTTCAACCGGCCGAACGCGCGCTCGACGGACGCGCGGCGCCGGTAGAGCCCGCGCCAGCGCGGCGTCTCCCGTGGGAGCAGGGGATGAAGGCGGTCGGCCTTGATCCAGACGGACGCGGGCGCGCATTCGCCCGTGGGGCAGCGCCACTTGGAGGCGTTGCGCTTGCGGTCGGCCCCGGCGAACGTCCACTCGCCGTGCTCGCACGTCGGCGGCTTGTGCTCGCCGCGCACGACGGCCGCGGTCTTGCGTAGCGCGACGACGGGCAGCACGCCCCGGTCGGTGCAGGCGTTGTGGACGGTCGAGCTGTCGTAGCCCTTGTCCATCGCGGCCGTCTCGGGGTCGATCCCGAGCGCGTGGAGCTTGTCGAGCAGCGACGCGACGGTCGGCCCTTCGTTGGCCTTCGCCGTCTCGACCTGCCACGCGAGCGGCAGGTCCGTCTTGGAGCAGACAGCCATGTGCAGCCGGTAGCCGTAGAAGCCGCCGCCCTTCCTGGTCGAGACGGCCGAGCGGTGGCCCCACGTAGCGTCCGGGTCGCTGTACTTCTCGCGTTCCCGGCCGCCGTTGGAAACGAACCGCTGCCCGTTCGCGTACGCGGGCATGTCCGAGGCGTCGATCGCCACGTCCCAGCCCAACAGCGGGTTTCGCCGCTTGAGCGCCCCAACAACGGACGCGATGCACGCCTCCAGCATGTCGGTGTGCTTACGGAGCTTGCGCGTGAAGCGATAACACGCGTCGATCGACGGCACCGCGCCGTCTGGCGCGATGACCGCGGCCAGCTCACGGTGCTCGCGCACGAGTCGTACCGTGCGCGTCCATGTTGGCAGCGCGTACAGGCTCTTGGAGAGCGCCATGCCGACCATGCTGCGCAGCGGGTAGCCCGGACGGCCGGTTTCGCGGGTGCTCTGAAGCTCGTCGATGAGACGGGTGACCTCCGGTGAGTCGAGGATTGCTTGGAGGTCTTCGGCGACGGGTCGCCGTGGTACTTTCGGCGTGGTCATGGAGCGCTATCTCCTTGATCCAGACCCCCGGACGTTGGCGCGTCGCGGGGGTCATTTTTGGCTTTATTACAAGCAAAACTACAGGTCGCGTCGGACGGAAAAACACGGCCAAGAGGGCGGATTGGCTAGCCACTTTGGACCCCGGCGTCGCCCCATATGTGGACGTGCTCGACGCAGCCGGAATCGAGACCTACGAGTCGTGCGAAGGCGGCGCGGGGCACTCCTATGCTGAGCCTGCCGTCCGCTTCTATGGGCCGCGTGGCGAGGGCTTCCGTGCCCTCGCGGCGGCGGTGTGTCACGACCTCCCAGTGCGTTCGATCCGTCGGCTATGGACCGTCGATGAGGACGGTCATCCTCACGGGCCTTACTGGGAGATTGCGTTCTGGCGTCCTGCTACGCGAGTTTCGAGCACTCGTCGCAGCGGGGACGTTCCCCTTCTCCATCGACGCGGTGCCAGCTCTTGATGTCTTTCCCGAACTTGCATTCGGAGTTGTCGTGGTAGACGTTCCGATGCGACGGCGGGTACTCAGGGCTGTTCGTGTGGAAGGGGTTTACTTTCGGCATGGATGCTCTCTTTCTCGTTCGAGCTGCCCGCGCACACGGGACGACTGGCTCGAACAGTCAATGGCAGGATGCACCCAGCGCCGGACGGCATCCGGTGGGCGTGCGACGATGCCCCGGCGCTGCGCCTTCCCGCGCTCGCTTCGTGATGCTCTCGGCGGCCGGGGCGCACACCCCGGCCGCCAACCTTTCGGCTCAGAGGCCGCGCATGGCGTGTGTGGCGGGCTTGCGCTCGACGGGCACGGGCAGCCCGTCGAGCAGCGCGCCCGCTGGCAGTCCGAGCGCGTCGGTGAGGATCAGCAGCATCGACAGGCGTGGGTCGCGGTGTCCCAGCTCCAGCGCGGAAAGCTGGGTGCGGTGGATGTTGGCGAGCGCCGCGAGGGCGTCTTGGGAGAGCCGGCGCCGTTCGCGTTCGGCACGGAGCTTGTGGCCGAACGCGAGCAGCAGCCGCGACCGCTCCGCCCGATAGGCCGTAGCGGTCATGGTCTCTTAGCCGACCTTGCCGATGATCTCGACCAGCCGGTCAGCAGCACGGGTCGCGAACACGAACCCGTCGCTGGTCTGGTGGACGAGTCCGGCGGTCTTCAGGCCGTACACCGCGTCGCTGGCGCCGGACGGGTCGCCCAGGTGGCGGCCCAAGTCCTCCACGGACCAGATCGGGTGCGCGTCGCCGGTCATCGCGTGGAGCGTCATCAGTTCGAGCGTGTCGAAGCGCTGCCCCGGGTACGGGGTATCTTCGTCCTGCATGGGAAGGTCCTGCCTTTCCGTGCCACGCCCCCGGCCGCTCCAACGGCGCGGGGGCACATTGATAGAGACGCCCCAACGCTAGGCGCTCCCCCTCATGGCGTCAACGAGTTTCGCCGCACGATTCGCCGAACTCTCCTAGCGGAAGGGGCCGACGATCGCGGATGGCCAAGCCCCGAAGCCAAGACACACTGGGGCGAGGCGTCGATGGGCCGCGTCCTCCTGGCGTCCTCCATCCAGGCAGATTCAGGCGGGCTTCAGCGGTCCAGCGCGGGCAGCACCGGACACCGACTTTTCCCTGTCGTAGACGCCTCGACAAGGCGGAGGTCACTGGTTCGAGCCCAGTATCGCCCATCGCAGGATTTGGCTTTAGGATTGATATACCAGGAACTTTCGACCTAGGTTTGGTAGCAATATGCCGAGCTGTCCATTCAGTCCTCGGGCCAAATGAACCCGCCGGCATCCATCCGCTACAGACCCGGCCAAGGGCTCGCCGGCCTGTAGGAGATGGACCGCTTGGAGTGCTACAGGATCCGGCTCGCGTCGGGGACCTTGCGCTCTATCGGCCGTGATGTGCGAGCAGGTCCCGCGCGGCCTGGATCGCTTCGCCGTCTGGATGTCCGCTCAGGAGGCTGTTGGCCGCCCTCAGGAGGACTTGGGACGGCTCTGTCGCGGGCACGCCTTGCAGTAGGGTATGCGCCTCTCTTGCGCAACGTCGGATGAGGTCGAGGTCAGCCTCCGCAAATGAATCGTTCATTGATGCAGCATCGCACAGCCCGAGCGCGTGTAGCCGTGCGCTGCCTTTCGCCGGGCGGGAAGGGTCGCCGCTTGCCAGGCAAGAGGCCGTTGGGATTGCCGTCCGCTAGCCTTCCGCCGCCACGGGCTGCCTGCGTGCGTGGGGATCAGCAGGGGAGCAAGATTCTCGAATCGAGCACACATTGGAGGATGTGCCAGGCACTTATTGTGCTTGGCGCGCTGATGCTCGTCTTCGTGTCGGCGGCTTGGGGCGACGGCGGTAGGACGATTGCGACGGGACCCGTCGTGACACCTGGTGAGCAAGAGTCAGGAGACACGTCCACCGTCTCGCCGGAAAGTCATGGTAACTACCACTCGTGGTGGAACCTTCCGGTTACGGTAGGGGACTACGTGACGATCGATTGGGGCGCGCCAAACTTCGCTGCTGGCGCATATCCGGAGATACAGGTTTTCCCGATCGGCACCAGCGACTACACCTATGCAGACGCGACGTTCAGCGCATACCAGGGACCCTTCGACGATACACGATCCAGTGACTATGAGGTTCAGTCGCCAAGCGGGAATGGCCTAAATCAGCTTGATTTCACGGCCGGTGAAACAGGCAACGTGCCGTTTGACTTTACGACAGGTCCCACCAACTGCTGTTCGAGCGTCAGTAACGCTCCCTATTACTTCACCGTCTCCGTAACGCACAAGGCCGGGACCTGTACCGGCTCAACGTGGCACCGGCTTCTGTGCGATGCTGCGAAGCTCAAGACGATCGCCGAGTGTGGCGTTGAGGTCGCCGCCTTCGGACCACTGAAGGCGTTGAAAGGTATCAAGATTATCAAGGGGCTATACGACACTCGCAAGGTGTCGGGCGCACTCCGGCCGGTTTACCAGGTCTATGATGATCTGATGAAGCTCCACCTCAGGAATGGCCTGACTGGAGCCGATCTCTTGCGGAAGCTGCAAAAGGCAAAAACTGTGAAGGATCTCGTAAATGATCTCATCGACGTGGGTAAGTTGGTCACGGACACGAAGGACAAAAGTTTCACCCATTTTGTGCGGGACTTTGCTGACCTTGTGGGCGTGGGTGCGTGTGTTGATCTGGTAATCGGAACTTGATTGGCTATGTTTCGAGTCCGCTCGAAACCCATTACTGCGGTTTGGGCCGCCATCGCCTGCGTACTCCTCGCAGGAGGCTGTGGCTCGTCTGGCAGCGCCAGCACTGGTCCGGGGGCTGATACGGATGCCATAGTCGCGCAGAATGTGTCTAATTATTGTTATTTCACAGTTCGCGCCGCTACGGTGATTATGGATCAGCAGGTGACTGGTCCAGACCCAACCTCAAGCGAATGCCTATATCCGACCGCTCGCAACTCGGGTAATGCGCTTTTCATAATGCCCACCGCTCAGCCGCAGGGCTGTAGTACCCCGCCAGCAACCGCAATCGGAGAAGCCGTCCATTCGGTAACGGGTGGCCGATGCTCAAGGCAGCAACTACCCGGTGGGCATCAAGGTGGAGGTGAGCGGGACCGCGATTCAGGTTGACACATACGAACAAGACCAAACCACGGACGCGATGAACCGTCTGGTAGCCGCTGGAGAAGCGATAGCAAAGATTCTCAACGCCGATGGAGCGCCCGGTGGCGACTGAACTCGGGCAGCCGTGATTGTGGGATCAGTTGCAGAACTGAGAAGTCAGCCGCCGCCGACTACACGGCGACCGTGATCGGTGCTCCGGTGCCGGCGACCGCGGCGGTGGCGGCGCGGGCGCGCGCGGGGGTGGGGACGGCGAGGATGATAGTGGGCGTAGGTGGCGTAGGGGGCTGCGGGGCGGAGGACGCCGGTCAGCGCCTCGCGGGCCAGGCGGCGTGATGACGCTCAAACATGCCTAAGGATCGGACTCGACGCCGCTTCTTGGTCTCCGATGTGCAGCTCGTGGTCGAGCGTTCAAGCGACCACCCCGTCGAGTACGCGATCATGCTCCTGGTACTGCGAGATGGTCGCTGGAGCACGGTGCGTACGTTCGACAACGCCCACGATCCGAGCGAGCACCACGAGCACGCATACATCGGCCTGGAGAAGCAATCTCCCACCGTCGCGCATGGCCCCGTGAACGATGCGATGCACGCCGCCGAACGCAAGCTGCTGAGCGACTGGCGCGATATCGTTCATGCTTGGGAGCACACGCAATGAGCGAGATCACCAACAAGACCGACGAGCTATTCATGGCGGCGTCGCGCAGCGACGACGATCTCGGCTACCCGGCCGATGTCGCGTTCGTTCCCAGCGATGAGGAGTGGACCGATGACGTTCTGTGGCGCAACCTGATCGAAGGGCAGGCGACCGTCCTTGTCGGCGAGGACACCGAGCTACTGCTCGTTCCGTTGCGCCGCGGCGTGATCGACCGGCTGAGGGGCCGTGTGCCCGTCAGCGTCGCGCCCCGCTCGCACGGGCACGCCTCGTCCTACGCGATGCTGAGTCGGCTGGGGCGTCACCCGGTGCGCCAGATGCGCGCCCTCGCGCACGCCTGACTGGCCGGCAAGCATCTGAGTTAGTTCGGGCTTCGGGGCTGCGCGCAGGGTGGCGCGAGCAGTTCGCCGGTGCTGATCTGACGCACCGCGTCGTCCAGTTGCGCATCGCTCAGCCCCCCGCGCCCCCAGCGATCGAGCAGCGCCTCGGCGACACCCGGATCAAGGCCCTCGGCGCGCACGGAGGCGAGGGCGTTCTACGCTGCTTGGACGCGCGTCGTCATGCACTCAATCCTACCGCCGCGACGCTGAGCTGCGGACACAGACCAGAAAACGAGCTGCCCCGGGTGTTACCCCAGGGCGTGGTCGAGACCGGAGCCGTCTGAGCGGGCCGACCTCGTCCTCCCACGATAGACGATCCCGGCGACAGCGCAAGCCACGGCGCACCTCGGGCTTGGTAGCAATTTTGGTAGCAATTTGAGCGAATCTGAGGTGATCTGAGAGCCCTCAAACCCAATGAATCCGGGCATTCTCGCCCTACCTGAGCATCGGAGACGATTTCGAGCCCAGCATCGCCCACTGCCCCGTGCATTGTGCGAACCGCTGGCGGGACGCGGTAGGTGGGCCCGATGATCCGCAGGTCAAGCTCGCTCAACGACACCACCGCCGTCGGACCATGAGGCACACGCCGCCGCCTCGCCGTGGCGGTCACGAAGACCCCGAAGAACGAGAACTACCAATACCGTAGGGCGCGCCCTCACCACGCGGAACCGCGACAGAACCGCCGTTTTCGCGCCGCTGGCCTTGCCAATCGGATGTGCAGCCATTGGCGAGACGTGAGCGCCGCTGGCGGCGAGCGGAATGTCGGCGGCGGGCGCCGGAGAACTCGCCGCTGCGCCCCGGCTCATCGGCGTGCCCAAGCACCGGCGCTCGGCGGCGAGGATCAGCGCAGAGAGCAGCTCGACTGCCTGCGCCGCCTGCCGCGCCTCAAGCGACTCAAACCGCGGCCGGACGAGCATCGGCTCGGCGCCCCGGTCGGCCTCGCCGCGGCTATGGGGTCGTGCAGGGCGCTGCGTAGGCGCACCATCTCGGCGTGCCGGTCGGGTACGTGGGGCTCGACGAAGCAGTCGAGGTCGCTACGCGGGCGCGCGTCGTCGCGGGCGTGCGAACCGAGCAAGACGCCGTGACCGCTACGCGGCTGAGCGCCGTGGTCAAGGCGGCGCCATCGATTGCCGATCTTCTCGGTGTCGACATCGCGGGGCGGTGGCGGCAGCGTCCCCTATGGCCATGGTCGACCAACAACAGCCCTCGCCGCGCGGCGGGATCGGCCCGGCGCCGTTGGAGCCGCCGCCGCCGGAGATCTCGCCGATCCGCGTCGCGCTGCTGTTGATCGTGCTCGCTGGGCTCGCGTTCGGTCTTTGGAGGCTGATCGGCCACGGGACCTCGGCCGCCGAGGCGAGGTCCGATGCCGTGCCGGTCTACGCGCCGTACGTCGATGTGACCCAGACGCCGATCTACCCATTTCAGCTGCCCTCCGCCAACCCCGTCGCCGGCGTCTACCTCGCGTTCATCGTCAGTGACCCCTCGCAGCCGTGCGCGCCCTCGTGGGGTGGCTATTACACGCTCGAACAGGCCGAGCAGTCGCTCGATCTCGACGCCCGCACGGCCCAGCTGCGCAACCAGGGAGGGAGCGTGATGGTCTCCTACGGCGGTCGCGACAACAGCGAGCTGGCGGTGGGATGCACCGACCCAGGCAAGCTCCTGCGCGCGTACATGGCCCCGATCGACCGCTACCACGCCGGCGCGATCGACCTCGACCTCGAGGGGCAGACCCTCGCCGACACGGCGGCTGACGCGCGACGCGCACAGGCAATCGCGGCGGTGCAGCGGCGGATGGCCGCGCGCCACACGCCGCTGGCGGTTTGGATGACCCTGCCGGTTTCGCGCGCGGGGCTGACCGCCGAAGGGATCGCCGCGGTGCGGTCGATGCTCTCCGCGCGCGTCAAGCTCGCCGGCGTCAACGCGATGGCGATGGACTTTGGGCCCGACGAAGGCGCGGCCCGCGACATGGTGGGCACGATCGAGCGCGCGCTCTACGCCACCCATGCGCAGGTGCAGTCGCTCTGGAGCGCAGCCGGGCTCGCGGGCGGCGCCGCGGCCGCCTGGGGCCACATCGGCGTGACGGTGATGCTCGGCGTCAACGACGTCACCGATCAGCGCTTCACCACTCACGACGCCAACGAACTCGCCGCTTTCGTCGACGATCACGGGATTCCGCGGGTCTCGGCCTGGTCGCTCAACCGCGACTCCGAGTGCGGAGGCGCGTTCCCCCAGACCGAAGTCAGCTCCAACACCTGCAGCGGCGTTCTGCAGACCTCGCTGCAGTTCACCCACGTCTTCAGCTCACTGAAGGGCACGACGACCGCGCGCCCACAGAACGAAGCGGGCACCTCTGCCGCGCGGCAGCCTGCGCCGTCCTGGACCGACGATCCGGCCGACAGCCCGTACCCGATCTGGCGATCGACGGCCGCCTACGGCAGCGGCTACAAGGTCGTCTGGGAGGGCGAAATCTACGAAGCGAGCTGGTGGACCCAGGGCACCCCGCCGGGCTCCGTGGCGGCGGACTCGCCCAACGGGCCCTGGCAGCTGATCGGCCCGGTGACGGCCGGCAGTCATGCGCCAAAGCTGGTGCTGCTCGCGTCGGGCAGGCTGCCCGTCTGGTCGGCGAACACCGTCTACCATCAGGGCGAAAGGGTCAGCTTCGCGGGACTGCCATATGAGGCGCGCTGGTACACCCACGGCGAACAGCCCCTCGAGGAACTGCCCTCCAGTCCGAATGTGCCTTGGCGGCCGCTGTTCAAGTATCCCGGCGAGCCGACCGACTCCGGCAGCGAAGCGGGTGCAGGGTGATGGCCCTCCTGCGCCGCCACAAGCAGACGAGCACCGGAATCCGACGCCAGTGGGGCGCCGACTCGCACGAGGATCCGATGCCGGCTGTGCCGCGCATCGCCGGCGAGTGGGCGATGCTGTTTGGTCGGGCCGCTGTCGTGCTCACCGTGGCCGCCTGGGTGGCACTGGTGGTGACGGTGCTGGGCGGCCAGGTGATCGAAGGGGTCTCCGGTCATGCGAGCCTGCTGGAGACGATCGGCTTCCTGATCGCGGTCAGCGTGCTCGCTGCCTCGGCGACCGCCTATCTGTTCGGGCGGCTCGGGTTCTATTATCGCGCCCGGCAGCACCGCCGGATCCCGCGGGCGAAGATCGACGAGTTCTTCACCTACCGCCAGCCGACCTTGACCGCGCTGGTGCCTTCCTACCAGGAGGAGCCCGGCGTGATCCTGATGACACTGCTATCGACGGCGCTGCAGGAGTACCCGGATCTGCGCGTGGTGCTGCTGATCGACGACCCGCCGAACCCCCGCTACGCGGGGCCGCGGCAGCTGCTCGACAGCGCGCTGGCGCTACCGGCCGAAGTCGAGCGGCTGCTCTCCGAGCCACGCCGCCGCTTCGATCTGATCCTGGAGCGGTTCGAATCCACGGTCGATCCAGAAGAGCAGACCAGCTGCGAGGACATCCTCGCGCTGGCGGGCGAGTACGAGTATGCCGCCGCCTGGATCCAGTCGCTGGCCAAGCAGTACAAGATCTCCGATCACAACGAGCGCTTCTTCACCAACCACGTGCTCGGCCGGCTCGCCGCCGACTTGGCGCTGACCGGTCGGGCTCTGCGGGCGGCGGCCGACGACGATTCCGGCAAGCTGCCGCAGGCGCGCCTGGCGCAGCTCTACCGTCGACTCGCCTGGACGTTTCGGGCGGAGATCTCGTGCTTCCAGCGCAAGCGCTACACCTCGCTCTCGGCTGAGCCGAACAAGGCGATGAACCTCAACAGCTACATCGGGCTGATGGGCGGCAGCTATCTGGAGGTGCAGACCCCGGCGGGCTTGAACCTCGTGCCGGCCGGCGAGGCGACGGCTGACCTGATCGTTCCGGAATGCGACTACGTGCTGACGATCGATGCCGACAGTGTGATCATGCCGGAGTACTGCGTGCGGCTGGTTCACCTGCTCGAGCGCGAGGAGAACAGCGACATCGCCGTCGCTCAATCGCCCTACAGCGCGTTCCCCGGCGCCGTCACCCGCATCGAGCGGATCGCCGGCGCGACCACCGACCTGCAGCACATCATCCACCAGGGGATGACCTACCACGCCGCGTCCTTCTGGGTCGGCGCGAACGCGATCCTGCGCAAGCGCGCCCTCGACGACATCGAGGAGATCGACTACAAGGGCGAGTTCCAGATTCGCCGCTACATCTCAGACCGCACCGTGATTGAGGACACCGAGTCGACGATCGACCTCGCCGCCCACGGCTGGACCCTGCACAACTATCCCGAGCGCCTTGCCTACAGCGCGACGCCGCCCGACTTCGGCTCGCTGTGCATCCAGCGCCACCGCTGGGCAAACGGCGGGCTGTTGATCATCCCCAAGCTCGTGCGCGCCGTGCGTCGGCGCCGGCAGCGTGACGAGCGCACCAGCATCGGCGAGCTGCTGCTGCGAATGAACTACATGGCCTCGATCTTCTGGAGTTCGCTGTTCGTTCTGTGCCTGATGGTGATCCCGTTCAGCGGCCATCTGATCTCGCCGCTCACCTATGCCGTCGCGGGGCCCTACTTCCTGGCAATGGCCGTAGACCTGCGCTACTGCGGTTACAAGCGCCTCGACGCGGCCCGCATCTACGGGTTCAATCTGCTGCTGCTGCCCGTCAACCTCGCGGGCAGCCTCAGCTCGATCGTGCAGGCCCTGACGGGCGCGAAGGGCAAATTCATCCGCACCCCGAAGGTGCGCGACCGCACGATTCCCGCGTTCGCCTACGTCGTGCTTCCATACGCGCTGGTCGGCTTCTCGATCTACACCTTCAAGCTGGCGTGGGATCGGGACCTCTGGGCCAACGCGGTCTTCGCCGCGATCAACGGCGTGCTCGGCGCATACGCGATCGTCGCGTTCATCGGCCTGCGCAACTCCCTCGTGGATATCTGGGCCAACGTGCTCTCCTGGCTCTACAAGCCCCAGCGCTACAACTCGGCGCCGGCGCGCACCCGCGGGCCGGCCGCCGATCCCGCGGGGCAGCAGGTCTCCAACTGGGAACTCGTGCTCTACATGGGGTTCGCCGACCGCCGCCGCCGGGCTCGCGACGTGGCAGGCGATGCGTCGGATCCCGACCGCGCTCCGCTGCCGCTGCCAGTCTCCGCCCCGGTCATCGATCCCGGGCAGATCGGGCAGCCGGAGCGGGTTTCCCAGGGCGCCTGATCTAGCCTGCAAGAGGAGCGCCCGCTTCTGCTCTCACTCGTGGTAGTGAGGGTCGTTGCCATGTCATGGCCGAGCTGCTTGATCCGGTCCGAAAGGTTCGCGCGTCATGACAGTGAGCGTCGCGGTTGTCGAGCAGGGCTTCGTCGGTCGGCGACACGCCTGCTTGAAATATCACGCGAGCCGCCCCGCCGGCGGCTACGGGACGCTGATCTTGAAGGTTCCCACCAGGATCTTGGCGGTGTCTTCTTCGGCCTGTATGGGTGGTCCGGTGGCGTAGTCGAGGATCACGCTGCCGGTGGTCGTCCCGGGGGCCAGGCGAGAACCGAAACGGTTTTGTTCGAGGGTCTTGGTGAGGGTTTGCCCGGCGGCGATGTTGCGGCTTTGGGGAATCATGCCGCCGTAGCGGCTTGCGGCTTCGTCGATCGGTCCCGCTGCGTTCGCCCCCGGAGCTGTTCCCGGTTCGTGCCATTCCAGCTGGTACTCGCCGCGCAGGCTGGAGATCGCGACTCGCGAGGTGAAGCGGATGCGAATCGCGCGGCGGCCTTCGGCGTCGCGGAAGAGCGTCGCGTGGATTGGCGTGGCCAGCTGTGCGTGCGTCGGTACGCGGACCTTGGTCCAGCCGTAGGGCTCGGGTAGCTGTGGAGTGCAGGCCTGGGGGCCGTAGATCCAGCGTTCGGCGGTCGCGAGCTGGCAGGTGGCCCCGCTGCGGTAATGGATCGCGGTGATCGGGCTGTAGACCGGGACGTCGTCGGATGTGTAGAGCCCGGCGCGTTCGTGCTGGCCGGCCGCGCCGGAGTAGCGGTGGGTCGTTCCCGGTGTGACGATCAGGTAGGCGCCGTCGGGCCCGACGGTCGCGAATGTGTGGCTCTTGCCGCCCGTCGTGTAGGTGAGGCTGGTGGCCGCGGGGCCGAGCATCCCGTAGTAGAGGTTGCGCTCGTCGGCGAGTGGGCACGTGCGCAGCGCCGCGTGGTGGGAGGGTGCGTAGGTGCCGGGTGGTTCGCAGTGGACTCCCGGCGCTGCGCTTGCGGCCTGGCTCTTGATCGTGATGCTGTCGAAGATCCGGCCGTGGCCGTCCACGAGCGAGCAGTTGAGCCGTTCGACGTTCGTGCTCAGTGGGAGTTCGTGCGCGCGGCCGTCATTCCCGAACGCGCCGTCCTGGCCGAGCGCGACAAGCCTGCCGTCGAGCAGCCGGCCGACCTGCAGGCAGCCGACGCCCCGCGTCGTGCTCAACACTCGCATCCCCCACGGGAGCCCGCCGTGCGGGTCCTGCACCGAGAGCCCCAGCAAACGCACGGTCCCCGGCGCGACCCTGCCGAGTCCTGCGTGCGAGTTGGCGAACACCGGCACGGACGGGGCGGGCGCTCCGAGGGAGATGAGCCCGCTCGCGAAGGCCACCCCGGCTCCGAGGAACACGAGCAGCAGTATCACCGGCACCACTCGCCAGCGCGAAGCACGCGGCCCGGACGAGCGCCGGCGTGCCCTCGTGTGCGCCTCGTCGGGCTCGCCCGCCCGGCCGATCCCGGTCTCGTGTTGAAGTCGCGCGGCATCGACGAGCGCGCGACGCAGCTCGGGCATCCCCAGATCGTTCATGCGGTCTCCTTTAGCCGCGCCCTGAGTGCCCTCAGGCCGCGGCTGACGCGTTGACGGACAAGGCTCTGCGAGCACGACAGGCTCGCGGCCAGCTCGGCGTAGTCGAGTTCGTGCAGTACCCGCCCATTGACGGCGAGCCGCTGGTCCTCGGGCAGCGACTCGAGCAGCTGCAGCGCATCGAGTGAGGCGCGGCTCGCTACCTCCTCGACCCGTTCGAGCCCTTCGTCGGTAAGCATTTGCGGCGCCACCTGCATGCGCCGGCGCGCCCGGTCTTCGACCCGCCCGCGCTCCCAGGTATCGGCAAGCTCGTGACGCGCGATCCCGAACAGCCACCCCCGCGCGCTCCCGCACTCCGCGCGAAATGCGCCAGCCGATTCCAGCGCGGCGGCGAAGACCTCCGCCGTGAGGTCAGCGGCGATGTCCGCCCGCCGGGTCGCACGCCAGAAGAACCCAAGGATCTGCGCCTCAAACCGTTCGTAGAAAACCCCAAACGCCTCCGGATCGCTCGCGGTGAGCGCCAGCAGCTCGGCGTCGTCGGCCAGGGTGTAGTCCGGTCGCCTCATCACGGGGGATTCTGGTGGAGCGAGATTTTGTGACCCGGGCGTGGCCGAAGCGTACGCGCACGACGCGCGTGCCATCGCGCGGTGCGCGCGGTTCCGGTGAGCGGGTGCCGGATCCGTTTGACCTCATGATCGAGAGATTTGGGGCGTTCGTCCCCCGTCCAACTTGCCGTCAACAGCGAGGCAGGCGCGCGATGTCGATTGGTTCGGTTACGGTGATTCCAACCTTGAATCTGGCGTGAAATTCTGACTCACGACTCTAGTGGGACTTCGGTAGGTCGTTATGGTGGCAGTCTGCGTTGGCAGACGGGGCAGCGATCGTGTCAGCATGCCAGCGCGGTCTGCAGGTCGCGGTGGGCTTGGTAGAGATTGATCAGGCTGCCGCCAGCTGAGGGGCGGGTGGTGTCGGGGTCGCCGCGGGCGAGCCGGCAGCAGGTGAGGAATGCGTGCGCGACGGTGACGCAGGTGAGGTGGTGGTGCAGCCCGCAGAACGTTCGGCCCTCGTAGTGGTCGAGGCCGAGGCGTTGCTTGAGTTCGCGGTAATCGTGCTCGACGCGCCAGCGCAGCTTCGCTAGGCCGACGAGCGTCGTGATCTGCGTCTCGGTGGGGAGGTTGGAGAGCCAGTACTTGACCGGCTCGTCCTTCTTGGCGGGCCACTCTGCCAGCAGCCACCGCTCGGGCAGTACCCCGTCATCGTCGCATTGAGCGTCATTGGCAGGGCGAACGCGCAGCGCGATGAACTGGCCCTGAAGCGGGCCACGGTCACCCTCGCGCCAGCCGACCCCCAGGGCCTGCTCACGGCCGGCGGTGAGCACCAAGTCCCTGAGACTGACAGGCTTCTCGGGGTAGCGCGGGCGCGGTGGACGACCGCGACCCTGATAACCAGGCCTAACGGGAACCGCGCCGGCGGGTTGAGCCGAGGTCACGCCCTTGACCTGCACTACGTACTCGAGTTCGCGCTCCTCCAGGGCGACCCGGAACGCGGTGGTGTCTCCATAGCCGCCGTCGGCCTGCACAACCCGCCGCTCAAGACTGCACTCCAACAGCTGATCGATGATCTCCAGCGCGAGCTGCCACTTCGGGAGGTGCCGCGTCTCCTCAGGGATCCGCGCCCGCCGACGCCGCTCCTGGTCCTCATCCCACGGCTTCGGCAAAAACAGCCGCCACCCAAGCGGGCATGACGCGCGATCCGACGCGGCGTTGACCGACACCAGCACCTGACAGTTCGCGGTCTTACCCAACGCCCCGCAATACTGATGCGCCACCCCGGGCGAGAACCGCCCATCCTTCGGCAGCCCCGTGTCATCCACGATCCACCCCTCGGGCTCGATCTCCCCGGTCATCCGCCGCGCCAGCCGCCGCCGGACGGACTCATCCGCCCACGGCGAGTCAGTGATGAACTGCTGCAACCCCTCCTCATCACCATCAGGCAGCCTGGCCGCCATCGGCTGGATCGACTTACGCCGCCCCTCCAACAACAGCCCCCGCACATACTGCTCGCCCTTCGCTCGCTGATCGCACCGCACCAACGGCCGGTACATCTCCGCCGCGAACTCGATCAGCGCCGCCCGCTACGCTTCCAGATCAGCCGCCCTGACCCCACACTCCCGCGTCCGCAAACTCACCACGCCACACAAGTTCCCTGCAACCACACAAACTCCTGCAAACACCTACCGAAGTCCTACTAGTGGTGGCTTCGTTTAGTTTGTGGGTTTATGCCTGGAGTACTTTGCCGGTGTAGGTTCACTTGAATGGTTTGGTGGTTTGGTTGTAGGGTCTTGATGAATGCGAGCATCTGCTCTGCGAGGTTTTGCTCTGAGGTGAAGGGCGTCGTGCTTGAGCAGCTGCTTGTGCGGGATCGAGAAAAAGATCTCGACCTGGTTCAGTCATGAAGCGTGGGTCGGTGTGAACTGGAAGCGCCAGCGCGGGTGGCCTTTCAGCCATTTGGTGACCTCTTCGGTGCCCCTGGTCGAAAGGTTGTCGGAGACCGCGACTATCCGCTGGTCCTCGGCAACGGGGATCTCGGCGTCGAGCTGGTTCAAGAAGCGGATTAGGTCGTGACGGTTGCGCGTCTTTGAGGGCATCCCGAGCACGTCGCCTGCTTTGGCTTTTAGGCAGGCAAACAGGCACTGCGTGCCGTTGCGCTCGTATTCGTGCTCACGCCGCGGCGGCTTGCCCGCCGCGGCCGGGATGTCGGGCTTGGTCGGTGCCTTTGCCTGGATGCCCGTCTTTTCGTCGATCGAGATGACGAGCACGTTCTCCGGCGGGTCCACGTACAGGCCGCACACAGCCCGCAAACGACTCTCGAACTCGGGGTCGGTGAAGTCGCTCATTACCCAGTAGTCGGTGCGGTGCGGCTTGACGTCAGCGCGCGCGAGGATCGTGTGCGCATGCGAGGAAGACATCCCGACCTCCGCCGCGAGCTCGTCATAGGTCCAGCGCTCCCTGCGCTGCCCCTCCGCCGTGGCCGGCGGACGCGTGCACGCCTTGGCAATCAGCCTGGCCCGCTCCTCACAGGAGTAAATCAGCGGTTTCCCCGGCCGCGGCAGATCGCAGAGTCCCGCGATCCCGTCTCGCTCGTAGCGCGCGAACGCCACTTCGCCGCCGTGTTCGTCGCACACCCCAACAACCGGCCGATCCTCTGAGCCGAGTGACCCTCAGCGGCACACAACACGATCTGAGCCCGCTCGACCAGCCGCACCTCCCCAGTCGAGAAGCGCACAATCCGCTCAAGCTCCACTCGATCCTCCTCCGGAACCTCGATCTGCTTCGCTGGCACAGCCATACCGAACCCCCATCATCGCTGAACAACCAGCGACCGGATCAGCACCCACCAAAGAACCCCTACAACAAACCACGAACTAAACGGAGCCACCACTAAGGCCGCTGGCAAGGGCAGCGTGAGCGGCGTCATACTGACCGGCCACAGGACGAAGCAGGTCATCAAAAAGGCCGAGCTGCAGCTGGGTGTCCGCAACTCAACGTACTGAAGCGGCGCGTTCGCGTTTTAGCCGGACCGGTCGTCGCTGTCTCTCTCGCCAGGATTAATCGCCGACTGCCCGTTCGACGAGGGTCTCGAGTTGCGCCGTCGCGATCGCAAAGACTCGATCCCGCTCGGCGGCGGCATCGTCTTCTGACACCGGAGTCGCCACGCGATTCTTCACTGCGAGGAATTCTGACGCATGCCGACCCCGCGGCAGCCCTCGAATGCGGCTCACCCGCCGTGACCGGCCGGCGCTTCCACCCGCCATGCGCGCCGGATCGTCGCTGCGTCTTTGCACGCCGAGGCCGGTGCGGCCGTGACGAGGACGATCGGGTAGTCGCCGGACTGCACGATCGCGGTGACCCTGCCGGTGAGGCGGTGGTTGGCGATCGTTTGGGCGCCACCGCAGGAGACGGCGATCCACTGCTCGAGCGGCCCGCGAGCGAGCGCGGATTGCGGCTGCGGTGTTTCGTGGCCGAAATCGATGCAGTCGAGCACCAGCGAGGGAACGGTGTGACCGTCGATCACGAGACTGCGGTCGTCGGCGAACAGTGAGATGGCACGTCCCGCGCTGTCGTATCTGACAGCGACGATCGTCGGGTGCAGCGTGTAGCTGCCGCCGATGCCGCCGCCACAGCCACCGCTGAGGCTGGACCATGGCTCGTAGATGTCCAGGCCGTTGGTGACCGCGTGTGGCCGGCCGAGCAGCGAGCGCACCTGTGTGGCGCTCTCGCCGAGGCTCAGCAGCCCGATGCCGTGGTCGGGCCGCACCCGCGTCTCCTGTGCTTCGGATGGCAGGAAGTGTGTCCAGCGCGCGAGACCCGCTTCTTCGGAGCTGCTGCTCACGCACGGCGAGAACACGACGTTGACGGGCTGGCCGGCGTCTGTGCCGTGGATTGCAACGGAGGCTGACGGCGGGCAGGAGTGGTCGCGTCCGGTGCTCGAGAAGACCATGCCGGGATGTCTGGCGATTTCCGCACACGCCTGCGCGGGATCGGCGATCGTGCCCGATGCCGGATCGCACGCCAGGCTCAGCGTCACCTGCCACCCTCGGGCACCGTTGTACACGATTTGGAGGTCGGCGTGACCCGGCGTTGCCGCTTGACTGACGGCCTGCCAGAGGAGCGTCGTGCTCGCGCCGAGCACAGCGAGGACACAGGTGACAGTCAGCGCGAGGCGACGCGATCGCATGGCGCGCGGAAGTGTACTTGTCTCGCCCGTGTCATCGGGTGACCCGGCCGCCGCGTTCGCTCTCTCGTGATCGGCCCGATGACACCTGCTGCCGGGTGGTGCATCGGTACTACCTGCCGCCGCCGAGCCTGTTGACAGGGGCGTGCTGTCGCGACTAGACTCAGCCTCGATGTCTCGCGCACGGCTGCTGGGACGGTTCGCTGTTGCCCGCCTGAGCTTGACGGGGATCGCCGGTGTCGTGCTCGCCGGCTGCCTTGCCTTGGGATGCCCCGCCGGTGCGCTCGCAACTGCTTCGCCGTCCGGCGTGGACGGGGCTGTTTCGCAGGCGGCGGCTGGGCCGCCCAGCGAAGTGGTGACCGAACCGGCCGAAGTGACCGCGACCGGCGTCCGGCTGAAGGGCAGGCTTAACCCCGACGGCCTGCCGACGACCTATTACTTCGAATACCTCGGCAGCAGCGACGTCGAATGTCTGGACATCGAACTGGGGTTGGAAGACTGCTGGCCCACCACGGCGAGCGTTGGCCCGGTGGATGGCGACACCCAGAGGGAAGCGCCGCCGGTCGAAGTGACCGGTTTGGTCGTGGGGGAAACTTACCGCTACGAGCTGGTCGCGCAGAACGCTGACGGAACCGTGCGGGGCGGCGTGGTGAGCTTCGCGAACGCGACGGGGGGCAAGCCGATCGAAGTGGTCACCGAACCGGCCGAAGTGACCGCGACCGGCATCCGGCTGAGGGGCAGGCTAAACCCCGACGGCCTGCCGACGATCTACTACTTCATCTACAAGGACGAAGGCACGGAATGCGAAGACGAGTTCGGCTGCGGGCCCGAAACGCTCCGTGTCGGTCCGATCGATGGCGACACCCAGCAGGAAGTGCCTGCGGTTGAAGTAAGAGGCCTGACCGCGGACAGGCAGTACCGCTTCTGGCTGATCGCCGAGAACTCGCAAGGGATTGCGCGCGGCGCTGAACTGTTCTTCACCGCCCGGTCACCGAAACCGCCGGGCGGTCCGGATGGGGGACAACGGCAGGAACCGAAACCGCCGGGCGGCCCCGATGCAGGACAACAGCCGCAACCGCCGCCGCCGGGTGGCTCGAATGGGCAGCAGCCGGGACTCCAGTCCACGCTGCTCGCGCCGCGGAGCGAGCCACCGCTCCTGGTGCACCTACCGCCGGCCAAAGCACAGCGGCTCGCCCTCGCGCTGCGGGTATGCGCGAGCAAGCCGCGTAAGCGGCGGGCGAGCTGTGTGCGCCAGGCGCACCGCCGGTACGGCACGGCGGTAGGGGCCGCGAAGCGGGCCACGGCAGGCCGAGCCGGCAAGTAGCTGGGCGGGCCGCGGGCGTGGGCGGGCCGCGGCGCAAGCAGCACCGGGCGGACCCTGGCGCTTCTATAGTTTCGCGCGCGCGCTGCCGAATAGGAAGCGATGGCTGCCAAGGCGCGGGTACCGCTGTCGCTGAGTCTTGCCCCGTTTGTTGCGGCGGCCGCGTTGACATGGGCGGCGGTGGCCGTCGACGCGTCGATCGACTGGCGGCTGTACACGCTGGCGGTCGCGCTGCTGGCGCTGTCGTGGCTGATCCTCGCCGTGCGCACGCGTGCGCGGTGGGGGGTGCGCCGGGCCGGCACGGTCTCGGCGCTCGTGTTCCTCGCCGCGCTCGGCCTGCTGCGCGCCTCGGCCGGCGGGATCAACTCGGGCGCGTCCGCGATCGCGCTGATCCCGGTGTTCTACATCGCGATGTACGGCGAAAGCCGCGCGCAGCTGTACGTCGTGCTGGGCGCGCTGGCCGCGTTCTACCTGGCGCCGATCGCGATCGTCGGCGCCCCGGCCTACCCGACCAGCCAGTTCCGCGCGGCGCTGCTGACGGTCGCGGTCAGCGCGATCATCGGCGTTGCCACGCGCCGGCTGGTCGGCGATGTGCGCCACCAGGCCAGCGAGGCGCTGACGCGCGAGCAGATGCTCGTTCAGGTGCACGACGTGGTGCGCGGCTTGTACAGCAGCACCGACGTGCGTTGGGACGTGTGCGAGGCGGCGCGCACGATTGGCCAGGCGAGCATGGCGATCCTGTTCGAGCCGGTGCCGCACGCCAGCGCGATGCGCTCCACGGCGCTCGCCGGCGTCGATGCGCCCGCCGCTGAAATCTCGACGCTGGAGCGCAACGCGGTCACCGAGGCGTTCGCGTCGGGCGAGCCGCAGCTGCTCGTCGAGGACGTCGAGGCGCACGTCGCCAGTCGCACGCTGTGGGAAGCGTCGGGGTGCCCGGCTTCGGTTCTCTACGAGCCGCTGATGCGCGGCCCCGAGCCGGTCGGCGTGCTGGTCGTCGGCTGGCCCGCGCGCGTGCGCGCATCCGGCACCCGCGCGACGGTGATCGCGCTGCTCGCGCACGAGGCCGCCGGCGTGATCGACCGCGCGGACACGCTCAACCAGCTGACCGACATGGCGAGCACCGACCCGCTCACGGGGCTGCCGAACCGCCGCGCGTGGGACGCGCGCGTCAGCCACGCGCTGAAGGCCGGGCAGCGCTTCACGGTCGCGATGCTCGACTTCGACCACTTCAAGGAGTTCAACGACACGCACGGCCACCCGGCGGGCGACCGGCTGTTGAAGGAGACCTCGGCGCTGTGGCGCGAGCAGCTGCGCGCCGGCGACATGCTGGCGCGGCTCGGCGGCGAGGAGTTCGGACTGCTGCTGCTCGACTGCAACACCACCCGCGCGGTGGACGTGATCGAGCGTCTGCGCGGACTCGTCGCGGACGACCGCACCTGCTCGGCGGGTTTCGCCGAGCACCGGCCGGACGAGACCGCCGAGGCGGTGCTCGCGCGCGCCGACGCAGCGCTGTACGACGCGAAGGCCGCCGGGCGCAACCGGCTGTGCATGAGCGGCACCTGACCCGACCACACGACAACCACAGGTATCCAAACGATGAGCGATCAACAGCAGGCGAGTTCGAAAGGCGCGCCGCGCGCGGTGCGGATCAGAGAGAGGATTGCGCCGCTTGCGCGGCGCGGAGGTGCCAGGGCGGCCGCGGGTGCGCTGCTCGCCATAGGCTTCCTCGGGCTGCCCGCTACAGCCGACACCAGTGCTTGGGCGGCCCGCCACACGCCGGTGCGCCGCGACCGGGCGCCGGTGGCCAGCCGTGATGCGCACGTCCGCGGGGACCACTCGTCGGTGGCCGCCGGCCGCGCGCACGTCCGCCGCGACCGCAGGTCTGCCGCCGCGCAGCACCGTGTGGGTCGAGTTGTTCTTTCGGGCGCGAATCGCGCCCGCGCGCGTACGCGGGCGCGATTCGCGATCGTTGGAGGACATACAGCCGAAGCCGGCGCCTACCCCTCGATCGCCGAGATCTTCGACATCCGCGGGCGCGTCATCGGCGAGTGCACCGGCACCGTGATCGCCGCCGACATGATCCTCACCGCCGGGCACTGCGGCGAGAGCCTGCTGACTGGCCAGCTGAACCCCGCCGGCGGCTACCTCGTGTTGACCGCCCCTGCCGGCGCGTCAGGCGTGCGCGAGATCTCGCGGGTCTCGCGCGTGATCGTCGACCACCGCTTCTCGCGCGTCAACGACAGCTATGACGCGGCGCTGCTGGTGCTCTCGAGCCCGACCGACGCGCCCGCGATCCGGCTCGCCGGCGTGCGCGGCGCCGGCCGCGCGCACCCGCACGCCGGCCTGCCTGCGACCGTCGCCGGGTGGGGGCGCACCAGCTATGTCCACGTCGACCCCGCGCGCTCGCTGCGCACCGCGGGCACCGTCGTGCAGCGCCCCAGCTTCTGCGCACACTACGCGCCGCCGTTCTTCGCCTCCTCGGAGATCTGCGCGATCAACCCGCCGCACTTCTCCACCGGCGCGTGCGAGGGCGACAGCGGCGGGCCGCTGATCTCGACCAACCCGGCCGGCGAAACGGTCGAGATCGGCATCACCGTGCACGGCTACAACCGCTGCACGACCCTGCGCCCGACCGTCTTCACCCGTGTCGAAGCGCTCGCCCCCTGGCTGCGTGTCTGGATGAACGTTTACGCACCGCGTGCGAGCGGCACTGCTGCGCCGGCCGGCGGCGGTGCGCCTGCTTCCTCGACCCCTGCTTCGACTGCGACGCCGACGACGCCGACGACGCCGACCACGACGACGCCTGTCCAGCCGGCTGCGTCGAGCTAGAGCGGTTCCCGATGGGGTCCCCGGCCGGCTGTGTCTGGCCGGGGTCGCTCCTGGCGAGGGCTGCGGCCATCAGCGTCCGGCGAGCGCGGCTCCCATGCCGGCCTGGGCGGTTCATGCCGGTGGCTGCGGCCCGCCGGTTCTTGCCGGTGGCTGCGGCCCGCCGGTTCTTGCCGGTGGCTGCGGCCCGCCGCTTGTGGTGCGGGTGCTGCTTGTGCTTGTTGGCCGTCGCGCTCTGACAGCCGCGCGCCGCCGGGCAGCCCCGCACCACGATCACCGTGTGCGGCGTCAGCTTCGCGCCGTCCTGAGCCACGATCGTCGTCGGCGCGCTCAACTTCGCCTTGCACAGGCTGCCGTTCGCGCCGAGCACCGACTGGGGGCCGACCGGCAGGCTCACCGTGACGCTGCTCACCGGCACGTCCGGCAGGTCTTCGAACGTCGAGCTTGTGATCCCCTTGGTGGAGATGTGCGTGTGGCCGACCAGCACCACTTTCACCCCGTCGCCTGCGAGCACCAGGTCGAGGTCCGGGAACGCGGCGCCGCCGTGTGAGACGAGGTACGCGTTGCCGGTCAGCTTGCCCGGCAGCACCGGCGTCGACACGCTCGCGCTGCCCACCCGCGCCGTGCACTCGCCCGGCGGGTTGCCACCCGCTTCGAAGCTCGCCGCCAAACAGGCTTTCTTGAGCGTCGTCTGCCGCGCCGGCAGCTGCTTGGGCAGCTGCATCTGCAGCTCGGAGATGTTCGCCTGGCCCGCCGGCTGGGTGACCGTCACTTCGAGGCTCGCCCCGCCCGTGCGCGTCGGGTGCGCGTGGCTGTACGCGCTCAGCTTCGGGGCGAACGCCAGCTTGTTGCATTCACCCATCTGCACTCCGCTGGCGAGCGCCTGCAGCGCGCCGAACGTCGAGGTCAGCGTCGATTCGTTCACCAGCGGCCCGCAGCTCGTCGGGTTCACCAGGAAGCCCGGCCGGTTCACCGTCACGCTCAACGTCTTCAGCCGCAGCGGCACCCCGCCCTCGATCGCCGGCACTGGGGCGCTGACCACGACGCGCCCGCTGTACGGTTCGACGCCGACGCCCGCCCTGGCGACCACGACGCCGAGGTTGAACGGGCCCGCCACTGCCGGCACGACGATCGACAGCCCGTACGGCGAGCCGCCATACGGGCCGGTCAGGTACACCGCTCCGCTGAACGCATACGGTTCGCTCCCGGCGCCCGCGCCCACACTCGCCGTGCCGATCCGGCTGCCCGTACCGCAACTGCCGCCATTGGCCTGCGGTTCACCGCACAGCCCCACTGCCGGGATCATGCCCACGAGCCCCGGCGCCAGCACTGTGCGTACCTGACCGAGGTACTGCTCGCCGTCGCCGCGGGCGAGGTTGAAAGTGAACGTCGCGCCGGTCGCCCCGGCCCGAGCCGGCGAGACGCTAGTGCTTTGACTTAGCGCGAACGGCGGGGACCCAGTGCAGACCCCACCGCTCGCGCCGCTCACCGTGAAACCGCTGTCCGCTGCCGCCGCTGGCGTCTCGCCACTGTATGGCGCGACACTCCCTACCGGCGCTGCCGAGCCGCAGCTCAGCGGGTTTGCCAGCGGCGCCCGCGCGCCGCCGCGCATGCTCACGGTGAAGTCTTCGAACGGCACCTGCGGCGCGTCCGTGAACCGCGCCGTCAGCCTGCCCGTCCCGGCATTTGCGCTGACCCTGCCTTCGAGCCGCAGCCCAACTCCGTACGCCGGGGCTTGCGCAATCAGGAACACGCGGTACTCCCCGCCCGATTCCGGGCTCGTGTTTTCCTGCGTGCCGACGTACACCGCGCCGCTGAGCGCGCCATTGGGGATGCCCGGCGCGTTCACGCTCACCGTGCCGATCTGCGACGTTGCCGGACACGCCGTGGGACCTTCGCTTGCGATCGTGCCGCCGCCCCCGCTCGTGGATCCGCTGCCCGCGCTCGTGGATCCGCTGCCCGCGCTCGTGGATCCGCTGCCCGCGCCCGCGGATCCGCTGCCCGCGCCCGCGGATCCGCTGCCACCGGTCCCCGATGCCGTGGACGCGCCGCCTTCGATCCCCGCCTGTGCGTTCGTGCACGCCTGCAACCCGTTGGCCGCCGACGGGTTCAGCGTCATCCCTTCCGGCAGCGCGACCGCGACGCTCTGCACATCGGGCGAGTCGGGCTTCGACGGTTCAGTCGTCGTTTGCGGTACGTGCAGGTCGATGCCCGCCCCGTCTGGCTGGTCGGCCTGGGTCGTGCCCGGCGTCAGCGCCAGCGACGGCGCGAATGCCAGTTCACCACAGCCCGTAGCAGTCAACGGCGTCCCGTTTTCAAGCCGCGTTTCCGTGCGCTCTGCGGTGAACGCCCCCGGGTTTTCGTGCGAGCTGACGTGCAGCCACGTCGTCTGCGGCTGCGAGCACGCGTTCGCCGAGCTGGGCATCGTCAGAAACGCGTTGTCGGCCGCGGCCGCCTGGTGTTCGTGCGGCACCCCCCAGAAGATCAGCTTCGACTGCACGATTTCCGGTTCGGTCGGGATTTCCGTGATCTTGAAGAACTCGTGGTAATCGCCGCTCGCCACCCCCGCGTTTTCGCTGTCTTCTGCTTCCCGGTGCCAGCTGATCGCGCCGTCGAGATAGATCACGCTCTGCAGCTTGTGTCCCGTCGCCATTTCTGCGAGCGCCAACGTTTCACTCGTAACCTCAACCCCGAACCGCGCCGGTTCGCCTGCTCTGCGCTGCACGTTGTACACGCCGAACCGTTCCGTCACCGTCGTCTTCAGCCCGAGCGTCAGTTCGGCGGTGCCAATCGCTTCCTCTTCACCGACCTGACTGGCCGCCGGGCACTTGAATTCTTCGATCGTCGCTTCCGGGCACTGCTGCACGGCTTCCGGGTTGGTTGCCAGCCCCGGCGGCAAATCGACGCGCACGTCGTACACATGCCCTTCCGGTTCCTTGGCGCCCGTCAGCGCCGCCGTTTTGTAATCGAACGCGAAATCCGTGATCCCGAAATTCGGGTGCCCCGCCGCCTGCGTATAAAATTCCGCCCCCGGGCTCTTGCCTTCGATGTTGCAGCTTTCGATCTTGCACGTCCCCGCTTCCCATTTGGCGACCCCAAACGCGCTGGCGGAGGATACCCGCGACACGCACATACATACGAGCACGGTCACAGCAACCCCACCCGCAGCCGCCATGCGGCTGCACCCCCCCAAAACTCGCGTCCGTTGCATGACAGGCTCCTCTCCGCCAGGGATCGTCGTCTATTCTCTACCCCGCGATGCGGACTTCTACGCGCCCATGATCGACGTCACTCTCTACAACGACCCCGGCTGTCCGTGGGCCTACTCCGCGAGCCCCGCGCTGGCGGTGCTGCGCTGGCGCTACGGCGAGCAGCTGCGCTGGCGGCTGGTCGCGATCGGGCTCGCCGAGTCCGGCGAGCGCTACGAGCAGGCCGGCTACACGCCCGCGCGGATGGCCGCCGGGCACGTCAAATATCGGGACCGCTACGGGATGCCGTTTGCGCTGGAGCCGCGCGCGCGCGTGCCCGGCACCGGTCGCGCCTGCCGTGCGCTGGTCGCGACCCGCCTGCTGGACCCGCCGCGCACGCTTGACGTTCTGCGCGCGCTGCAGCTCGCCTGGTTCAACACGACGCTGCTGCTCGACACAGACGACGACCTGGCGCTTGCGCTCGCGCGCGTTCCGGGCCTCGACGTGCCTGCGATTCTCGCCGCCCTGGACGACCCGCGCGTCGGCGAGGCTTACGCGGCGGACAAGCTCGCGACGCGCACCGCCGAGGGCGGCCCGACCCATTTTCAGGGCAAGGCGCGCCAGACCGACGGGCCGGTCCGCTATTCGGCGCCCTCGCTCGTGTTCGAGGCCGGTGGCCGGCGTCTGGAGGCCGGCGGGTTTCAGCCGGTCGAGGCGTACGACGTGCTGATTGCGAACCTTGACCCCACCCTGCACCGTGAGGGGCCGCCCGCGGACCCGCTGCCGGCGCTGCGGCATTTCCCGCCCGGGCTCGTCACCGCGGAGGTCGCTGCGATCCTGGCCGCCGGCAACGACCCGCCTGACCGTGCCGGTGCGCTGCGCATGCTGATCGAGCTTGTCGGGGCAGGTCGCGCCACGCGCACGCCGCTGGGGGACGACGCGCTTTGGCGTTCAGCCCAGCTGGGCTGAACGCGCGCGCGCGGCAGGCACCGAGTGGCGCGACCGCGGCTGCGTGCATTTGGCGGGGAGCACGAGTCTGGGGGTTGACAGCTTTACCGGGGTGTGTTAGCGTCGGATAGACGTTGGTGTACCTATTGTCTGGTGCATCGTGTAGACATAGTTGGTCCGGTTGGGGTCAGGCCGCCTGGTTCTGGCTTTGAGCGCGCTCGACGGGTTTTGGCTGGCGAGAGGGACTGGGTCTCGGGCTGTGAGGGAGCAGAGGTTTAACGTGGGGTCTTCGGGGACAGACGTTTTGCGGGTGGTTGCGCATCGGGGGGTAGGTCCTCGTGGATGCGCCAGCTTGGCGCTGTCGCATCTCTCTCTCTCTCTCTCTCTCTCTTGTCCGTTAGCGCCGGCCGCTAGCCCGGTCCCGGTTTCGCGGGCGGCCACCCCCTTTGGGGGGGTGGGTTGGTGATGGCTGCGCGCCGCAGCAAGGGTCGCCAGGCACGCGCGGCGGCGCCGAATGGCTCCGTGGCGGGGCAGGATGGCTCTGCGGCGGCGCGCTCTGCAACGGCACGCTCTGCAACGGCACGCTCCGCGGCGGCGCGCTCCGCGGCGGCGCGCTCCGCGGCGGCGCGGGATCGCGCGGTGGTGGTGCGCGGTGGTAGGGCCGTGCACGCAGAGTCGCGTAGCCAGGTCGCCGAGATCCAGCGCGCGCGGCTGCTGGTCGCGGCGGTTGGGGCGCTCGAGGAGCACGGGTACAAGCACACCTCGGTCACGCACGTCACGACCCGTGCACGAGTCTCGCGGCGCACCTTCTATGACCTGTTCGCCAACCGCGAGGAGTGCATCGCCGCCGTCCTGGAAGACACTGCGGCACAGCTCCTGCGCGAATTGCGCGATGTGGGAGTGGGTGACCTCGCTTGGCGTGAGCGGATGCGTCTCGGGCTCTGGACGATCCTTTGCTTTCTGGAGCGCGAGCCTGCGCTGGGGCGCGCGCTGGTTATGCATTCGGTGCACGGCAGTGGGCGCGTTGTGCAGGCGCGTGAGGCGATCCTCGCCCAACTCGTCGCGGCCGTGGACGCCGGGCGGCGCGAGGCGCCCGCGACGGCGGCGGCACGTGGCGCGCGCGCGCGCAACGGCAGCGCGGCGACCGGGCCCAGCGAGCTGACCGCGGAAGGCGTTGTCGGCGGGGTTCTTGCGATTCTGCACGCGCGTCTCGCGCACGAGCCCCCGCGGCTGAGCGCGCTGCTCGGCGAGCTGTGCGCGATCGTGTTGCTGCCCTACCAAGGGCCTGCGGTCGCGCGGCGCGAGCAGGCACGTCCTGCACCGGCGACACTCGCGCGAGGGGAGCGAGCAGCGGCGCTTTTGGCTGCGCCGGACCCGCTGGCGGGTCTACCGATGCGGATCACCTATCGCACAACACGCGTACTGGGGGGAATCGCTGCGTGTCCGGGGCTCAACAACCGGCAGGCCGCAGAGCACGCGGGGATCGCCGACCAGGGTCAGGTATCCAAGCTGCTCGCGCGGCTTCGCTCGCTTGGGCTGATCGACAACGGCGGCGTTGGGCACGCCAAAGGCGAGCCCAACGCCTGGAGCCTTACCACCCTCGGCGAACAGGTCATCCGGCGGCTCGGCCTGACGACCACCGCGGTCGCCGAGCTGGGACACGCAAAGACACACCAGCCACAAGGCGCGCAAGCGCTGCGGCCGTCAGCAACACCAAACGCAAAGCAAGGGTCCCGTCGTACACAGCGAGCGGCCCGGGAGGAGTCTGTGAGATGACCTATCTGCGCGGAGAAGAGGCTCGGTCCGTAGGTGTCCATACGTCGCTGTCGCTGCTGCTGGCGTCTGTGTGCGTGTGCGCGCTCACGCTCGCGCTGATGGCTGCCCCGGCGCTTGCCGCGCCCCCGGAAGCTCCGGAAACAGGTGTGGCGCAAGTAACCAATACAACGGCGGTGCTGAACGGCGTGCTCAATCCCCACGCCAGCGCGAGCACCGGCTGGTATTTCCGTTACGCGGAAGGCTCGGCGTGCTCGGGCAACGCTACACCGTCACATTCGCCGGTCCCGGTCGCAGCCGAGCACGTCAGCGTGCAGGTGACCGGCCTGCAGCCGGGTACGGCATATGCGTTCTGTCTCGTTGCGGTCAACGAAAGCAACGAAACCACGGCAGGCAGCGCCGTGTCGTTCGTCACCTCCGCGCGCCCCGCCCTGCTCGAGCAGTCGCTTTTCGACGCGGGCTCCACGACGGCGAGCGTCGGCGTCCAAATCCAGGCCGGCGGTTTGCCGACCACATACCACGTCGAATACGGAACCACTGAAGCCTACGGCTCCAACACAGCCGAGCTGGACATCTACGGACCTACCGAAGCCGTCAGCGTCCGCGAACAGCTGACCGGTCTTCAGCCCGGCACGACGTATCACTTCCGCTTCCTCGCAACCAACGCGTCCGGCGTGAGCGCAGGTCCGGACGTGGCGTTCTCCACCGCCACCACCCAAGCCACAGGCGGCGGCACCGCCGCCTGCCCGAACAGCACGTTCGTCGGCTTCAGTTCCCTGCTGCCCGATTGCCGCGCCGATGAACTGGTCTCGCGGATCGTCAACGACCAGGGCGAATACGTGCCCAGCCCCGGAGAAGTCTATGTCCCCGAGGCGATGCCGTTCGAACGCGCCGAAGATACTGTGTCGGCGGGACCGTTCCAGGTCTCCAGCGAAGGCGAAGCGGCGCTCTACGCGGGCGATCCCCCGGCGACGGAAGGCAACGGCCGGGAGGGCAGCGGCGCGGGCAACGAGTACCTGGCGAAGCGCAACCCGGCAAGAGGGTGGGAAGCACACGACATCACGCCGCCCAGCGGCGCAGGCGAAACGGCATCTGAAACCCTCACCACGGGATATCAAGCCTTTGCGAGCGACCTCTCGGTAGGCATCGTCGAATCTGGCGCGCGCGCCCTCGCGCTCGCGGCGGAACCCGCGGGGGCCCTGTTGTCTTGCCATGTGCTCTACAGCACCGCCGGTAACGCGACCAGCTTCGATGCGCTCTTCACGCAAGCCGAGGCTCCCGAAGACTGTGGCCATCCCGTGTTCGCGGGCGGCAACGAAGGGACCTCCACGGTCGCCAAGTACAGCCACCTGCTGTTCCAGGACGAAGCTGCGCTGACACCGCAAGCCCAAGATGCGGCCGGGTCCGGAGACGAAGTCACCGGCGAACTGTGCGCTCGTAACTGCAACCTCTACGAATCGGTCGGGGGCAGGTTGAGCCTGATCAACGTGCTGCCGCAAGCCGCAGGCGGCACACCTGCGCCGAACGCCGCGTTTGGCTCGGCGCCGCAGGAAGGTAACGACCTCGAATCCATGCCCGACCTCAGCAACGTGATCTCCGCCGACGGGGCGCTCGTCTACTGGACCGACCTGGAAGCGCCCGAGCTGGAACACGTCTACGTGCGCGAGAACGCGACGCGCACGATCGCGGTGTCCGCCGGAGCTGCGCAGTTCTGGACGGCCTCCCCCGATGGCCGGGTCGCTTTCTACACCGAAGGCGAAAAACTATGGCGCTTCGATCTCGACAAGTTCGAAAGCAGCGACAAGCCCGAACCAGAAGCGCTCGCCGAAGCGCGCGAAGACCTCACGCCCGAAGGGCTCGGTCACGAAAGCCCCGGCGTGCAAGGGGTCGTGGGGATCAACGACGCGGGCGAAGACGGCGCCTACGTGTATCTCGTCGCCGCGGGCAAGCTTGCGAGCAACAAGAATGCCCAAGGTGAAGAAGCGACACCGAGGAGTTGCCAGCAGGCGGAAGGCAGTACCCAGGGCGCGGAAGAAGAAACACGCGGACTGCTCCCGCCGGGTATCGGGTGCAACCTGTACGTCCTGCGCAGCGGGCAAGCCCCGACGTTCATCGCCACGCTCGTACCCCGCGACGACAAGACCACGGGACGGCCCGGGAACGGGGCCTTCGTCCCCGGGGGCGACTGGCAGCCCGACCTGGGTGCGCGCACCGCCGAGGTCACTCCCGATGGCCGTGGCCTCACCTTCGAGACGCGCCGCGCGCTGACCGGCTATGACAACATCAGCTCGGCGGCCGCAGGGTCCGACAACACCGAAGCGCTCACCGAGGTCTTCGTCTACGACGCCGGCACGGGCGGCCTCTACTGCGCCTCGTGCAGCCCCACCGGCGCGCCTCCCGTCGCCGAACCGTACGGAACGACCCCGCGAGAAGTGAGCCACAGCGGAGGCGGCACGTATCTGCCGGTAAGTGCGGGCTTCGGTGTGAGCGGGGCGCGCACCGGCGACACGGTCATGCGCCGCTGGCTCAACGAAGCGGGCACGCAGGTGTTCTTTGACACGAGCCAGCCGCTGGTCTCCTCGGACGCGAACGGCGTGCAGGATGTGTACGAGTGGGAGCGTGAAGGTCCCCCCGACGAAGCGAGCTGCCCCGCGCGGACACCTGCCCGTCCTGACGGCGGGTGCGTGTTCCTGCTGTCAGGAGGCCAGAGCAGCGACTACTCGTATTTCGTCGACGCCAGCGCGAACGGCCAAAACGCCTTCTTCACCACCCGCGAAAAGCTCGTCTCGCAAGATCGCGGCGAACAGACGAATCTGTACGACGTGCGCGTCGACGGTGGGCTGCCTGAAAGCGCCCTCGCCTGCACGGGCACCGGCTGTCAAGGCGTGCCGCCCGCGGCGCCGCTCTTTGCGGCGCCCGCGAGCGCGACGTTCAGCGGCCTCGGCAACTTTTCACCACCACCGGCCGCGATACCGGCGCCGCCGAAATCCAAGCCCAGAGCCGTCAAATGCAGCCGCCACGGCTCGCGCGGAGCCGCGAAGCACGGTAAATGCGTCAAAGCCAAGAAGAAGAAGAAGTCCGAGCGAAAGAGCGCCAAGAAGCGATCCAAGCAGGCCAAGCTGCCGGCGAGAAACGGGAGGAAGCGGTAATCATGTTCAAGCGATCCACAGTGTCGATCCTCCTCGTCTGGGCCTGGGCGCTGGGCATGTCGAGCGCCCCTGCGGCAGCCGAAACAGCCGGCCCCGGATGGGAGCTCACAGCGCGCACATATCCGACCAACCTGGCGCCGGGAGGGCGCGGGACGATCGCCATCGAGGTCTTCGACGTGGGAGCGAGCGCGAGTCACGGGACGGTCACCGTGACCGACGTGCTGCCGCCCGGCGTGCTCGCCAGAGAAGCGGGCGAGTTGCACAAAGTGCGCAAACCGCAAGCGCCGGTGATCAGGAACGAAATGTGGGATTGCACCGGCAACGGTCCCGGCCCCGCGCCCGGCGTGCAAGGCGCGACCACGGTGACCTGCACCAACGATCCCGTCGGGCTCCCGGCGATCGCCGGCGGCGGCACCAGCCCGAACACCGCCGGACCGAACCTGCAGCCGATGGTCGGGATCTCCGTCGAAGTGCCTCCCGGCACGACGGAAGGCATCCGTACAGGGTCTGAAGCCAACCACGTGACGATCGTCGGCGGTGGGGCGCCCACACCAGCGCGGACCGTCGACCCGGTGACGATCAGCGCCCAGCCGGCGAAGTTCGGGTTCACGGGCTGGGACGCCTGGTTCTCGAACGCCGACGGCACGCTCGACACGCAGGCCGGCTCGCACCCGTACATGGCGACCTTCAGCTTCGATCTCAGCACCGTCGTGGGCGAATCCGAGGAACTCACGGCTGCAAGTGAAATGAGGAACATCGAAGTGCTGTTGCCGCCCGGCTTCGTGGGCGATCCCGACGCGGTCCCGCAATGCACCCGCCAGCAGTTCGATGGACACGAATGCCCGGATTCGAGCCAAGTGGGCACCGTGACCGCGGCGCTCGCCTCCCTCGGCGACCTGGACTTCAGGCTGTTCAACATCGTTCCCCCACCGGGAGCGCCGGCCGACTTTGCGTTCACGATCGAAGGAGTGGACGCACATCTGATCTCCACCGTTCGCAGCGGCGGCGATTACGGGATCACGACGCATGTGGACAACAACATCCAAAACGGCGTCATCGGTGCGATCACGACGCTGTGGGGCTTTCCCGAGGAAGCAAGCCACGACATCTGGCGGGGAGCCGAAGCGGGTGGCTGTACCACCGAACAGACCGAACACACCGGCGACGAAAATCCCTGCCTGAAATTCGAAGACCCGATCCTGAAACCGTTCCTGACGCTGCCGACGGCGTGCTCGCAGACGGGGGAACCCGCGCCGGAAGCGACGATCCGCGCGACCTCCTGGGATACAAGTATCGCCCCTGCCGAAGCGCATCTGCAACTGCACGACGCCAACGACGTGCCGACCGGGTTCACGGGCTGCGAAAGCCTCCCGTTCGCGCCGCTGATCACCATCGCGCCGGACACGGCCAAAGCCGATACCCCGGCGGGCCTGACCGTCGAAGTGAAGCCTCCCGTGGGCGGACTGCAGGAATTGGGGGGCCTGGCGGCCTCTGACATCCAGAACACGACGGTCACGCTCCCCGAAGGGCTCGTCGTCAACCCCGGTCAGGCAGCGGGGCTGCAGGCGTGCTCGCGCGCCGAAGCCGCGCTCGAAGACCTGCCCGACGGTCAGGAAAACAACGGCCCCGCGTCGTGTCCCAACGCCTCCAAAGTCGGGACAGTGACGATCAAATCGCCGTTGATCGAAGGAGCCTCAGAAAAGCAGTTCGAAGGCAACGTCTACATCCTGCAATCGAACCCGCCCGAACTGCAGCTGCTCGTTGCGGCCTCGGCGGACGGCGTGAACCTCAAGCTCGTCGGAACGGTGCACCTCAACGAACAGACCGGGCAGCTGACGACGACCTTTGACGGCACCCCCGCGCTCCCTTTCACGGTCTTCAAACTGTCTTTCGGTGGTGGCGCGCAGGCCGCGCTCGACACCCCGACCCAGTGCGGCACGTACACCACCACCGCGGACTTCGACCCGTGGAGCAGCCCGTTCCTCGCGGATTTCCTCACGAACGCGGCGTTCACGCTCACCGAAGGCCCGGACGGACCGTGCCCAGCCTCGCCGTTGCCGTTCGCCCCGTCGCTGACCGCGGGCTCGACGACCGACCAAGCAGGCGGGCTCACGAGCTTCTCGTTGCTGCTGCAGAGCGGCGACGGGCAGCAGCGCATCGAAAAGCTGCAGTTCAAGGCGCCGCAGGGTCTGGCGGGAATCATCTCGAGCGTTGCGCTGTGCGGCGAACCGCAGGCCTCCAGAGGCGAATGTTCCGCGGCAGCGCAGATCGGGCACGCGACGGTGGCGTCCGGCCCGGGACCGTACCCACTGGTGATCCCACAGCCGGGCCAGCCGGAATCGCCGATCTACTTGACGGGGCCATACGCGGGAGCGCCGTTCGGCCTGTCGATCGTCACGCACGTTATCGCCGGTCCGTTCAACCTCGGCACGATCGTCACGCGCGCGAAGATCGAAGTCGACCCCCACACCGCGCAGATCACGGTCACGACCGACCCGCTGCCGCAGGTCGTCGCGGGAGTGCCGACCGACCTGCGCCTGATCGACGCGGTGATCGACCGCCCCAACTTCATGTTCAACCCGACGAGCTGTGACGCATCCGCGTTTGCAGGCACAGCCTGGGGCACGCCCCCACCCGGCGCCGGCGGGCCCGGCTCGAGCGCATCGCTCGGCAGCCACTTCCAGGTCGGGTCCTGCCGGCAGCTAGCGTTCGCGCCGAAATTCTCGGTCTCGACGCCCGGGCGGACCTCGAGAGCCGACGGCGCCGCCCTCGACGTCGAGCTGTCCTACCCGGACGCGGCACAAGGTACGCAGGCGAACGTGGCCTCCGTGAAGGTGGATCTCCCCAAGCAACTGCCGTCGCGGCTGACGACTCTGCGCCAGGCGTGTCCCGCCGCGCAGTTCGCGGCAAACCCGGCGGGCTGCCCGGCGGCCGCGGTCGTGGGGCACGCGATCGTGCACACGGCGGTGCTCTCGGTACCGCTGGAAGGCCCTGCTTACTTCGTCTCCAACGGCGGCGAAGCGTTCCCGAATCTGATCATGGTGCTGCAGGGCGAGGGCGTGGCGATCGATCTCGTCGGCGATACGTTCATCAATAAGCAGGGCATCACCAGCAGCACGTTCAAGTCCACGCCCGACGTGCCCTTTCACTCGTTCGAACTGGTCCTGCCGCAGGGACCCTACTCGGCGCTGGCCGCGAACGGTAACTTGTGTACTGCAAAGCTCACGATGCCAACCGAATTCGTCGGGCAGAACGGCGCAGCGGTTCACCGCAGCACGCCGATCAGCGTCACGGGTTGCCCGCGGAAGAAGGCGCCGACCCGTGGCCAAAAGCTCGCAACGGCGTTGCGGAAGTGCCACAAGCAGCCACGCGGCTCCTCCAAGCGCGCCACATGCGAACGCCTGGCGCGCAGAAAATATGGCCCTCCCGGCAAGAAGAAGAGGAAATGAGCCGAGCGTGCCGCGACGACGGTCGCGCGTCAATCGCTCAGCAGCCTACGGCTTGCCCCGCGGGCCTCACGGCGTGCGTGCACGGACGGTGATCGCTTGCCCGTGCACGCCGGCAAAGACCGGCGTGCGGTCGCCGATGACCGGTTTGGCTAACGGCGACTCCACGCTGAATGAGACAACATAGAAAGGCAGTACCAAATGAAATCCATGATCAAGCCGTTGCTCGGTGCGTTGGTTGCCGTGCTCGCGCTCAGCGCGGTCGCCTCCGCGTCTGCATCGGCGGAAGCCTGCCAGAAGAAAGCGGGCTCCAAAAACTGGACTCTTTGCGTAGAAGGACAAAAGCAGACAGGGAAATCGTCGATCGCCGCCAGCATCGAGACGGGGACGAGCGCTCGTCTGACGGTTGCAATTGGCGAAGGACTGGAAATCGTCTGCACAAAAGCCGACGGTACCGCAGGGACGCTGGGCTCAAAGGTCAGCGGCCTGACGATCGCGCTGTCCAACTGCGAAGTAGTGTCGTACAGCGCCCAGTGCAAAGTCAAAACGCCGCTCGAAACGACGAAACTGGAAGGCGTGTTCGGTCCGGGCGTCGAAAACCTCAGCCTTGCTGCGGAAGCAGGCTCGGTAATATTCAACTTCAAACTGGAAAACCAAGGTAAAGGGAAATGCCCCTTCGCCACAAGCATAATCAGCATTACCGGCAGTCAGGGCTGCACATTCAAGGCGGCAGAAACGGAAGCCGCCACGCACGAACTGACATGCACCGCCGGTCAGAGCAAACTGCTGGACGGCGAAAAAGCCGCCAGCTTCAGCCTCGAAGAGGGCATTGAACTCGCGGGGACACTCAAAGGAAAGAAGTTCAGCGTAATCGAAGACTGACGGCAGTCGCTGCTGCCGGCCTGAGCCAGGGGCGCGGGGCAGGGATGCCCCGCGCCGGCTCTGCTTGTGGGCGGGCTCCGGCCAGGCCGGCTACGAGGTCGGGCGATTCATCGGCCTCGAGCGCCTGGTCGACGACACCCGCGAGACCCACTACGACGCGCTGCAGGCCGCGATCGCAAACCCTCCAACACTCACACGAGCTACCTCGTGTCGGTCAGCTCGCGCGCGCGAAAAAGGCCGCAATCACCCGCTGGCCGACGACTTCGATCCCGGTCCGGGTCTGCGCGTCGATCTGCACGCCCGCCGGCAAGTGCTCTTGCCAGCCCTCCAGCAGCGGGGCGTCCAGCTCGATGTGAAACTGCAACCCGTACGCGCACCTGCCCGTGCGAAACGCCTGATTCGGGTACAGCTCGCCTGCGGCGAGGCGCGCCGCGTTCTGGGGAATGTCGAATGTTTCGCCGTGCCAATGCACGACCGGCAACACCGGTTTGCCCGCTGCGCCCAGCACCGGGTCGGCCCGGCCCTCCGCGGTGAGAGCGACAGTGCCCGGGCCGACCTCGTCGGCCGGCCCCCGGTACACGCGCGCGCCTGCCGCCGCCGCGAGCAGTTGCGCCCCCAGACACACGCCGAGCACAGGCGTGCCCGCCGCGAGCGCGTCCGCGATCAAGGCCAGCTCGTCGGCCAGCCACGGGTGCGCCTGCGTGTCGGAAACGCCCATCGGGCCGCCCATCACGACCAGGCCGTCGAGGGTCCCCGCCGCGGGAACCGGGTCGCCTTGGTCGGGCCGGCAGACCTGCAAAGCGATGCCGCGGGCCGCCGCCTCGCGCGCGATCGCGCCCGGGCCCTCGAAGTCGATGTGCTGGAGGGCCAGCCACTTGGCGCGCCTCGCACTCATCCGCGGCAGGGTAGCCTGCGAACCTGACGATGAGCGCCGCCGCCTCCCTCACCGTGAGCCTGCCCGATGGCACGCCGCTGGAGCTGCCCGCCGGGGCAACCGGCGCCGACGCCGCCGCTGCGATCGGGCCCGGCCTGGCCCGCGCTGCACTGGCGGTGCAAGTGCAGACCGGCGGGGCGGATGCCGCGGGCGGCACGGGAGGCACCGACGACGCCGGCGAGCCCGAGGTCCGCGACCTCGCGCGCCCGCTGCCGCCCGGCGCCCATATCGCGATCCTCACGGCCAAGAGCGGCGCCGACGCACTCGCGCTGATCCGCCACGACGCCGCGCACGTGCTCGCAGCTGCCGTGATGGAGCTATACCCCGAGGTGAAGATCTCGATCGGTCCCGCGATCGAGCAGGGCTTCTACTACGACTTCGAGTTCCCTGCCGGCGTCACCGTCACCGAGGCCGACTTTCCGAAGATCGAAGAGCGCATGCGCGCGCACGTCAAGGCGGCTGAGCCCTTCGTCCGCGAGGACGTGCCCGTAGCGCACGCACGCGCTCGCTTCCTCGCCGAGCACCAGGACTACAAGGTCGAGCTGATCGACGACCTGGTGGCGGGTGTGCGGCCGGGCGAGCATAGGGGAGACGGGGGGCCGGACGGCGATGGTGGAAGGCCGGACGGCGATGGTGATGGTGAGGGGGCGCAGCGGCATGCCGAGCAGGAAGGAGTGGGTACAAGTAGCCCTGGCCTGCGGACCGTCTCGCTTTACACCAACGGCCCCTTCACTGACCTCTGCCGCGGCCCGCACGCGCCGAGCACGAAGACGATCGGCGCCTTCAAGCTGCAGTCCGTCGCCGGCGCCTACTGGCGCGGGGACTCGACGCGGACGATGCTGACGCGGATCTACGGCACCGCGTTCTTCACGAAGGCCGAACTGGCCGAGTACCTCGAGCGCCTGGAGCAGGCGCGCGCGCGCGACCACCGCCGCCTCGGGCGCGAGCTGGATCTCTTCCAGTTCTCCGAGCTTTCGCCCGGCGCTCCCTTCTGGAAGCCCGCCGGGATGGCGGTCGTCAATGCGCTCACCGACCTCTGGCGCGAGGAGAACCGCGCACGCGGCTACCGCGAGGTGAAAACGCCGATCCTCTACGACGTCGACCTCTTCAAGCAGTCCGGGCACTGGGACACCTACAAGGAGAACATGTACTTCACCGAGGTCGACGCGCGCCCGATGGGCCTCAAGCCGATGAACTGCCCAGCGCACATCCAGATCTACAAGGACGCCCGCCGCTCCTACCGCGAGCTGCCGATCCGCTACTCCGAGGCCGGCCTCGTGCACCGCCACGAGCCCTCCGGTGTCCTGCATGGCCTGCTGCGCGTACGCCACATCACCCAGGACGACGCCCACATCTTCTGCACCGAGGACCAAGTCCAGGAAGAGGTCGTGCGCTGCCTGCGCTTCGGTTTTCACATCTACCAGCTGTTCGGCTTCGAGCCGCACCTGGAGCTGTCGACCCGGCCGGCGAAGCGGATCGGCAGCGAGGAGATGTGGGAGCGCGCCGAGGGCGCGCTGGAGGGGGCCTTGCGTGCCGAGGGACTGAGCTTCGAGTTGAACCCAGGCGACGGCGCCTTCTACGGGCCGAAGATCGACCTGCACATGAAGGACTCGATCGGCCGCTCCTGGCAGCTCGGCACCGTGCAGCTGGACTACTCGATGCCCGAGCGCTTCGACCTCGTCTACACCGGCGCCGACAACGCCGAGCACCGCCCCGTGATGATCCACCGCGCGCTGCTCGGCTCCTTCGAGCGCTTCATCGGCATCCTGATCGAGCACTACGCCGGCGAGCTGCCCCTCTGGCTGGCGCCCGTGCAGGCAGTCGTGCTGCCCGTCTCCGACCGCTTCAACGAGTACGGCGCCACGGTGTTGGAGACACTGCGCGCGCATGGGCTGCGCGCCGAGTGCGACGAGCGCGGCGAGTCGATCGGGCGCAAGATCCGCGACGCCGAGCTGCGCCGCGTCCCCTACATGCTCGTTGTCGGCGAGCGCGAGGCTGCCGCCGGCAGAGTCGCCGTTCGCGAGCACCGCGGCGGCGACACCGGTACCGAGCCGGTCGCCGAGCTGGCGGCGAGACTGGCCGAGCGCGTCGCCGAGCGACGGGCAGACCCGGCCGATTGAGTTGCGAGCGCTGGGCGAGCCCGACAGGTTGATCACCTGCGATCTCGGGGTCCACCGGCCGAGCCCGGCACTGGCAAGCCGTGAAGATCCAGGGCGCTCTCTTGCACGCCGTCCGAGCACCGCTATACTCGGCCGCCTTGACGTCCCGCCCCCATTCAACGCGCCGCTTCAGCACGTCCGCTTGACGCACCGCCAGGACAGCTAGTGCCGGTACCGCGCAGGTTCGACCGGCGCCCGCCCGAGCGGGACACGACGAGGATCAACGAGCGCATCCGCGTGCCCGAGGTGCGTCTGATCGACGACGAGGGCAATCAGGTCGGCGTGCTCAAGACCCCCGACGCGCTGCGCTTCGCCCAGGAGCGCGACCTCGATCTGGTCGAGGTCGCCCCCGAGGCGCGTCCCCCTGTCTGCCGCGTGCTCGACTACTCCAAGTACAAGTACGAGCAGGCCCAAAAGGTCAAGCAGGCGCGCAAGCACCAGCAGCAGATCACGATCCGCGAGATCAAGTTCCGCCCGAAGATCGCCCAGCACGACTACGACACCAAGAAGGGCCACGTCGAACGCTTCCTGCGCCACAAGGACAAGGTCAAGGTCACGATCATGTTCCGCGGCCGCGAGGTCACCCACCCCGAGCGCGGCACGATGATCCTCGACCGTCTCGCCGAGGAGCTGGAGGAGCTGGGCGTCGTCGAGCAGCGCCCGATGCAGGAGGGACGCAACATGACGATGATGCTCGCCCCTTCCAAAGCCGTGCTCGCCGGGCGTGTCGACGTCGCCGGCGACGTCGACACGCCCGCCGCGGGTGGCGAAGCAGCCGACGCCGGATTGGCCGATACCGCGCCGGCTGATGCCGCTCCAGCCGGTGCCGCGTCGGCCGATGGCGTTCCTGCCGACGCAGCACTGGCCGATGCTGCTCCCGGCGACGGTGCGCCGGCTGCCACTGCTGCCGCGGTAGACGCCGATCCCACACAGGCGCCGCCGGAAGACGCCGCCTCCGGGAACGGCTCGCTGCCCGCGCCGGGCGAGGGGTAGAGGCTCACAGCCCGCCCGCGGGCGCGGAGTCGCCCAAAGGCTGCACAGCCTGCCGGCCTCTCTGCATAAGGGTGCGTAGGAGTCTGCCCGCCGCCGAGCCGGTTTCTCGGGTCAATCGTCTCTGAAAGTTGCGGGCGGCCGCAGACACGCCCGGGTGGGCCCCTGGACGCGGGTCGGCTCCTCGACGGGAGCCGCGCTCGTCAGAGCCGCCCCTCGTCTGCTGCGTCTCAGTCTCCGCGGGTGCTCTTCATCGCGAGCATCGCGGCGTCGGCGTGGTGCAGCAGCTGCTCGGCGGTGGCGCCGTCGTGTGGGTAGACGCTCGCGCCGAGGCTCGCGCCGACGCGGACGGCGCCCGCGTCGACCCGGATCGGCTCGGTGACCGTCACGTCCATGCGCTCCATGAAAGCCGCCACTTCACGGCTTGGATTGGGCAGCATGCTCAGCAGGGCCACGAACTCGTCGCCGCCGTAGCGCGAGATCAGCTCGTCCTCGCGGACCGCCGCCGTCAGTCGCGTCGCGAGCGTGCGCAGCACCTCGTCGCCCGCCCGATGGCCCAGCGTGTCGTTGATGCGCTTGAAACCGTCGAGGTCCATGTACACAAGCGCCACGGCGCAGCCGTGGCGCTCAGCTCGCGAGATCGCGCGGTCCAGCTCTTTGTGGAACAGCCGCCGGTTGGCCAGGTTCGTGAGCTGGTCGTGGTGGGCCTGGTGCTGTAGACGCTCGAGGATTGTGCGCCGCTCGCTGATGTCGGTGAACGTCACGATCGTCCCGCACGGCCGGCCCTGATCGTCGGGCGCCACGCGTGCGCTCAGCGAGATCCACGCCACGCCGCAGCCGCCGGGACGCTGCACGCCCATGATCACCCCGCGCTGCGCGCGTCCCGTCTGCAGTGTCTCGACCGCCGGATGGCTCGCCAACGGCCACGGTGAGCTGTCCTCGTGCAGGAAGCTCCAGCGCCGGTCGCGAGCATGGCGCGCCAGTAGCTGGTCGTTGCTCAAGCTCAGGATGCGGCCCGCCGCGTTGTTCGCGTACACCACCCGTCCGTGGCGGTCGAACACCAGCACGCCCTCGGTCAGCATCTCCGTCGTGACCTGCATGCGGTTCGCGAGCACACGCAGCTCGGCGCGCTGTGCGCGCAGCTCGCCGCGCAGGCGCTCGGCCGTCGCCACCGCCTGGGCCAGGCGCTCGCATGCGAGGTCGAGCGTGTGCTCGACGTCGCCGCCGCCCGCCTCCGTCACCTCGCGCAGCGCGTGGGCGATCGCGCTCGGCGTGTCGTCCGCGAGACGCGTTTGCCCGAAGGCGTCGAGGTCGGCGATCGAGGCTCGCTCCATCTGCAAATCTCATCGGCCCGCACGCGCCGTTACATGACAGTCGATCGCGCCCCTGGACAGCCAGGCGCCGCGCCCGGCGGGCCAGTTCGCGCGTTGCGCCCGGGCGCCCTGGAGCGTGGCGGTGCGGGTGGGGCGCTGAGTCCGGCGGGTCGGGTCGCGTGGTGTGTCGGGGTAGCGCGGGGCGTGGCGGTGCGGATCGGCGCCGAGTCCAGCGGGTCGAGTCTCGTGGTGTGTTGGGGGCGCCCCGGAGGGTGGTGGTGCGGATCAGGGTGCCGCGCCCGCGGACGTTGGGGCGGCGGTCCGGGGCCGCGGCGGCCCGTCTGTCATAATTCCCCGCTCGCCATGCCCAAGATGAAGACCCACTCCGGCGCCAAGAAGCGCTTCAAGCTCACCGCCACCGGCAAAGTACGGGGGCGGCACGCCTTCACGAGCCACATCCTCGAGAAGAAGTCGCCCAAGCGCAAGCGCTCGCTCGGCGCGCCGGCGGTCATCTCAGACCACGACACGCCACGCGTCAAGCGGATGCTGGGGGCGGGCAAATGACCCGCGTCAAGCGCTCCCTGCACGCGCGCAAGAAGCGCCGCGCGACGCTGGCGCTGACGAAGGGCTTCCGTGGCGAGGCGCACTCCAACTACCGCCGCGCCAAGGAGGCCTTGATCAAGGCCGACACCTACGCCTATCGCGACCGCCGCAACCGCAAGCGCGACTTCCGCCGGCTGTGGATCACGCGCATCAACGCCGCCGCGCGCGAGAACGGGATGAGCTACTCGCAGTTCATGCACGGCCTCTCACTGGCCGGCGTCGAGCTGGACCGCAAGGTGCTGGCCGACATCGCCGTCCGCGACGCCGATTCCTTCCGACGTTTCGCCGAGGTCGCCCGCGAGGCGTCGGCTGCCTGAGCGCAGGCACCCCGACACCAAAGCTTCCGGGCGCCGCTTCCTTTGGGACGGCGCCTTTTTTGTATCCCCAGCAGCGAGGAACATACGTAGGACCGACAGCACATACGCAGGACCGACAGCGAGATATGCAAAACCGCCACGCAGCATGACCAAGCACATCGAATAGAGCAGCGACAAAGCACAAGGTGCCCTGCGCCAACCCGGCCAAGACGATGACCCCCACAATCGAATCCCCCCACAACCCCGGCCTGCAAGGCCTGCGGCGGCTGCGCCGCCGGCGCGAGCGCGTGCACAGCGGGCGCTTCCTCGCCGAGGGCGAGGACCTGGTCGAGGCCGCCGCACACGCCGGCTGGGAGCCGCTGGAGGGCTACCGGCTCGCCGGCAGCGAACTCGGCGGAGAGCGGTTTCGCGACGTGCTGTCGCCGGCGCTCGGCGCCGTCAGCACGCTCGGCTCGGGCACGCGCGCGATCGGCGTCTACACCCAGCGCTGGCATTCTGCGGCGTTCGGGCCGCTGTGCGTCTATCTGCACGGACTCGCCGACCCCGGCAACGTCGGCTCCGTCCTACGCAGCGCGCTGGCGTTCGGCGCCGCCTCGGTCGCCCTCGGGCCCGGCTGTGCGGACCCCTACTCGCCGAAGGCCGTGCGCGCCAGCATGGGCGCGATCTTCTCCGTGCCCCTCGCTCGGGTCGAGGATCCGCTCGCGTCGGGGGCGCTGCCCGGCGTGCGCGTCGCGCTGGCGGCGCACGCCGGCGTGCCGCTGCGCGAGCTGGCGCTGCGGCTGCAGGGCGAGGGTGCGCTCATGGGTGAGGGTGCACCGAAGGGTGAGGGTACGCCGAAGGGTGAGCGCGCTCTCATGGGCGAGGGTGCGCCCAAGGGCGAGAGCGCGCCCAAGGGTGAGAGTGCGTCGAAGGGTGAGAGTGCGTCGAAGGGTGAGCGCGCGCCGAAGGGTGAGCGCGCGCTCATGACCGAGAGAGCGCCCGCGGCCGAGGGCGGCGCGCTCAGCCTGCTCGTCGGGGCCGAGCGCGACGGACTGCCCGACGATGTGCTCGCCGGCTGCGAGCACATCGCGCACATCCCGATCCACGGCGACTCTCTGAACGCTGCGATGGCGGCCACGGTCGCGCTTTACGAGGTCGCCGATCGAAACCGTCGACAGGCGGAGTCGGCGCCGCACGCGCGACCCTCCGATACGCCCCCCTGCGATACGCCCCCCTCCAATAGGGTCTGCGCTCGATGACCGAGCGCGTCGAACAGCTCCAGTCAGAGGCGCAGCAGGCGATCCTCGCCGCCACCGACGGGCAGGCGCTGGAGGAGCTGCGCGTGCGCTACCTCGGCCGCAAGGCCGAGCTGCCCCAGATCCTGCGCGGCGTGCGCGAGCTGCCGCCCGAGCAGCGCGGCGCCGTCGGCAAGGCCGCCAACCAGGCCCGGCAGGCCCTCGAAGCGCTGATCGAGCGGCGCGTCTCCGAGCTGCAGGAGGAACGCCTGCAACGCAGCCTGCGCGAGGACCGCCTCGATGTGACGCTGCCCGGTGCGCCACCGCAGCCGGTCGGGCGGCTGCATGTCTTGACTGCCACTCAGCGCGAACTGGAGGACATCTTCGTGGGCCTCGGCTTCACCGTGCTCGAGGGCCCCGAGGTCGAGACCGTGCACTACAACTTCGACGCGCTCAACCACGGCCCCACGCACCCCGCACGGGCGCGCACCGACACGTTCTACGTGCTGGCCGATCGGAGATCTCGTCGATCCCCGATCGGTGGCGCCGCTGCGCAGGCAGCCAAGGGCGGGGGCTCTGACGACGATGTTCCGACCGGCGAGGCACCAGGGGCGCCGCCGGCGGTGCCGGGGTCGTTGGTGCCGGGGTCGTCCGCGCCGGCTGCGCCCGGCGGAATGCTCGGTGCGCCACACGAGCTGGTGCTGCGCACCCACACCTCGCCGATGCAGATCCGCGCGATGGAAGCCCACCCGCCGCCGCTGTACGTCGTCATCCCCGGGCGCGTCTACCGGCCCGACAGCGACGCGACGCACACGCCCCAGTTCCACCAGATCGAGGGGCTGGCCGTGGACGCCGACATCACCCTCGCCGATTTGAAGGGCACGCTCTTGGCGTTCGCCCGTGCCGTCTTTGGCGAAGAGCGCGACGTGCGCCTGCGGCCCCACTTCTTCCCCTTCACCGAGCCCTCCGTCGAGGTCGACGTCTCGTGCTTTCACTGCGGCGGGCGGGGCTTCCTGGGTGACGGCGCGCGCTGCTACCTGTGCAAGGGCGAGGGCTGGCTGGAGGTGCTGGGCGCAGGCGAGGTCGACCCGAACGTCTACTCCTACGTGCCCGTCACCGAGCGCAACGAGCCCGGCTACGACCCCGAGCGCGTCCAGGGCTTCGCCTGGGGGATGGGCATCGAGCGCATCGCGATGCTCAAGCACGGCATCCCCGACCTGCGGCTCTACTTCGAGAACGACCTGCGCTTTTTGGAGCAGCTGGGCTGATGGGCAGGGGGTCGATGACCATATGACCACTTCGATGACTGGCATGCCTGTTAAGTGGATCGATGGCCGGGGCGATTCGGTCCGTGGCGGGGGGTTGTATTTGTTTTTTTTGGTGCGAATCGCGCGCGCGCGCGTACGCGCGCGCGATTCACGGTTTAAAGTAAGTGGTTACCACAGCCTCGCAGGCACTGGTGTCGACAGGTGCAACACCGATCGGCCTCCGGGTGTGGATGGGGGGCGAGAGCTGCTGAGGAGCGCCGGCGCCGGCGGCAGTAGTCCCGCCGGGCTCTGTGCTGCCCCTGGTCGGAGTTCGTACGCCAAGGAGAGCGGCTGATGCGTGTCCCGCTGGAGTGGCTACGCGAGTACTGCGACCCCCCGCTCGACGTGCGCGCGATTGAGGAGCGCCTGACGATGACCGGGACGAAGGTCGAGGCGATCCACCACCACGGCGTGCGCGAACCCGAGCGCTTCGTCGTCGGGCGCGTGCTGAGCTGCGAGCGCCACCCCGACGCCGACCGGCTCAGCGTCTGCACCGTCGATCTCGGTGCGGCATCCGGCGAGGGCCCGGCGACGATCGTCTGCGGGGCGCCCAATGTCGCAGCCGGCCAGACCGTCGCCGTCGCCACCCCCGGGGCGGTGATGCCCGACGGGACGAAGATCAAGCGCGCGAAGCTGCGTGGCGTCGCCTCCGCGGGGATGATCCTCGCCGAGCACGAGCTGGAGCTTGCCGGCGCCGGCGAGCGCAGCAAGGGTATCCTCGTGCTCGACGAGCTGCCCGGCGACTGCCCGCCGGCACCAGGCACACCGCTTGCGCAGGTGCTGCCGCTCGCGACCGAGGTCATCGAGCTGGAGGTCACGCCCAACCGGCCCGACTGCCTCGGCGTCTACGGCGTCGCCCGCGAGCTGCACGCCGCGACCGGCGCGCCGCTCGCGCCGCCGCCGTGGAGCGAGGATCCGGGCAGTGCCGGGCCGCTGGCGGAGGCGAGCGTAGCCGTCGAGTGCCCGGACGAGCTGTGCCCACGCTTCACCGCGCGCGTCTTCGAGAACGTCACGCTTGCCGAGTCGCCGCCGTGGCTGAAGGCGCGCCTGGCCGCCGCCGGGCAGCGGCCGATCAACAACGTCGTCGACATCACCAACTACGTGATGCTCGCCGCCGCCCAGCCGCTACACGCCTTCGACCTCGATCGCGTCGCGGGCGGCAGAGTGGTGGTGCGCACAGCGCGCGCGGGCGAGCAGGTACAGACGCTCGACGGCCAGACGCGCACGCTCGACGAGCGGATGGTCGTGATCGACGACGCACAGGGGCCGACGTCGATCGCGGGACTGATGGGCGGCGCGCGCTCGGAGGTGGGGGCGGGGACGACCCGCGTGCTGCTCGAGGTCGCGACCTGGAGCGGGCCGAACATCCACTGCACCGCGTGGGCGCTGGGTCTGCGCAGCGAAGCCTCCGCGCGCTTCGAGAAGGGTCTGCCGCCTGAGCAGTGCGACTACGCGCAGGCGCTCGCGACGCGCCTCATGATTGAGCTGTGCGGTGCGCGCGTGCTGCCCGGGACGATCGACGTCGCCGGGATGAGCGCAGACGAGCAGGGCCGGCGCCGAGTCGGGAGCGGTGCTGGCGAGGGTGCAGGTGGCGGGGACGGCGCCGGCGAGGGCGCTGGTGGGACGCGTGGCGAGCGAGGCGAGGGCTTTGGAGCTGCGATCGGAGGCGATGCCCCCCACATCCACCTGCGCGAGGCACGCGTGCAGGCGATCCTCGGCGTGCCCGTCTCGCGCGAGCGCCAGCGTGAGATCCTGCGGGCGCTCGACTTTGGCGTCGCCGACGCACCCGACGGGCTCGACGTCGCCGTGCCGCCCTTGCGCCGCGCCGACGTCACGCGCGAGGCCGACCTGATCGAGGAGGTCGCGCGCATCGACGGCTTGGAGAAGCTGCCCGCGACACTGCCCCGCCAGCGGCCCGCTGGGCTGCTCTCGCCCGTCCAGCGCCTGCGCCGGCGCGCCGTCGACGCGCTCGTCGGGTGCGGGCTGTACGAGACGGTCGGCTGGAGCTTCACGCCGCCTTCGCGCCTGGACGATCTGCGGCTGGCCGCCGACGATCCGCTGCGCTGCGCGGTCGCACTGGAGAACCCGCTCTCGGAGGAGCACTCGCTGCTGCGCACAACGCTGCTGCCCTCGCTACTCGACAGCGCCGCCCGCAACGCGGCGCGCGGCAGCACCGGCGTGCACATCTTCGAGGTCGGTACCGTCTTTATCGCGCCCGCCGGCGCGGATGAAGGCGACGGTGGTCCGGCCAGCGAAGCGGAGGGCGATCCGGGCAGCCGTCAAAACCGAGATGGCGGGAAAGAAAACCGAGATGGCGGGAAAGATGGGGCGCGCGCGGTCCGGGAGGATGCGGCCTTCGGTTCGCGCGGCGACCCGTTGCGTGACACCGGCGTGCACGAGCACCGCGCGCTCGGCGTGCTGCTCAGCGGCCGCCTCGCTGCCCCGGGCTGGCGCGAAGCCGATCCGCCGCGCGCGGACTTCTACGCCGTCAAGGGCGTCCTCGAAGCGCTCGCCGCTGCGCTGCGCGTCGAGGTGGGCTGCCGGCCCGCCGAGCCGGCGCTCCCGTTCCTGCACCCCGGGCGCGCCGCCACGGTGCTGGCCGGTGGGCAGCCGATCGGCTGGCTCGGCGAGCTGCACCCGCTCGTGGACGCCTGGGAGCTGGACGGCGCTGCGGTCATGGAGCTGGACCTCGACCTGCTCCTGGCCGCCGCGCCCGACGCCCTGCGTTACCGCGACTTCAGCTCCCTCCCGGCGCTGCGCCAGGACCTCGCCGTGGTCCTGCCCGAGCAGGTGTCCGCCGGGGAGACGCTTGCCGCGGTGCGCTCCGCGGCCGGCGCGCTGCTCGAGGACGTGCGTGTGTTCGACGTCTACACCGGCCAGCAGGTTGGGGAGGGCCGGCGCTCGCTCGCGCTCGCGCTCAGCTTCCGCGCGCCCGATCGCACGCTTGCCGATACGGATGTCGAGCCGCTGCGGGCAAAGATCACCGCCGCACTGGAGCAGTTGGGTGGTGAGCTGCGTGGCTGAGCCGGCCACACGGATCGTCATCGTGTTGCGCGACGGCGTTGGGGCGGGGCACATGGCTAAGCTGATTGCGCGCAGGGCTCTCCCGCTGCACGACTTCGTCGGGGACGGGTCGCGTGGCTGAGCAGCCCGTACAGCACTTCGCCGGCGGCTCACCACGCGTGCTTGTCGCCGGCGCAACCGGCTTCGCCGGTGCGCTTGCGGCGCACCTGCTCTGGCGCCATCCCGGCTTCGAGCTGGTCGCGGTCACCGGGCGCTCCGAGGTAGGGCGGCGCCTGGACGACCTCTACCCGCGTTACCGCGTGCCGCTGACGATCGCGGAACTGGACCTGGATGGCGTGGACGTCGACGCCGCGATCGTCGCCTACCCGCACGCCGCGGCCGCGCCGACCGTCGCCGCGCTGCGGGAGCGCGACGCTCGCGTAGTGGACCTGTCGGCCGACTTGCGTCTGTCGGACATCGCGACGTACGAGCACTGGTACGGGCCGCATCCACAACCGCAGCTGCTCGCCAACGCCGTTCTACGGGCTCACCGAGCTGCACCGCGCACGCATCGCCTCTGCGGCGATCGTGGCCAACCCCGGCTGCTACCCGACCGCCGCCGTGCTCGGCCTGGCGCCACTGGCGCGCGCCGGGTTGATCGCCGACTTGGTGATCGACGCCAAGCAGGGCGTCTCCGGCGCCGGACGCACGTTCGACGACACCACCCACCTCTCGATGGCGGGCGAGAACATCCTCCCCTACAAGGTCGCCGCCCACCGCCACACACCTGAGATCGAGCAGGAGCTGGCCCTGCTCGGCGCCCAGCTGCCCGTCCAGTTCCAGGCGCACCTCGTGCCGCTCGACCAGGGCGAGCTGGCCAGCTGCTACGTCACTCCCACGCGCACCGTCGAGTCCGCGGAACTGGACGCGCTGTACCGCGAGGCGTACGCCGACGAGCCGTTCGTCGAGGTCGTCGCGCGGCCGCCCGGCACCCGCGACGTGTGCGCGACAAACTTCTGTCGGGTGTTCGCGACGCCTGACCCCCACACCGGCAAGCTTGTCGTGCTCAGCGCGATCGACAACCTCTGGAAGGGGACCTCCTCGCAGGCAATTCAAAACCTCAACTTGATGTTTAGGCTTCCCGAGACGGAGGGGCTGTTATGAGCAGCCGGTTGGCAACAGGCGAGCGGAAGGGGTTGCGGTGAGCGCCGAGCCAGACCGGGAGGCCGGACCGGTCGAAACCGGAAGGCCCGGCCGGTTACAGACCTGGGGGGCCGGCCCGTGAAAGTCGGCTCGGAACGACCGGTGAAAGACGGCGGGAGACAACCAGTGCAAGGCGGGAATCGGCCAGTGAAAGACGGCTGGGAGCACACCGACCTGCGGGGCGATCGCGCCGCTGGCGCCCCGCTGCAGCCGTTCTTTCGCTCGCGCTGGGTACCCGCTCCCGCGCACGTGCGCGAACTGGCGCTCGACGCAGGGCTGCCCGCCGGCTTTCGCGCCGCCGGCGTCGCTGTCGGGATCAAGCCCAGCGGCAACCCCGATGTCGGGCTGCTGATCTGCGACGTGACGCCCGCTGACGGCGCCAGCAGCGCGGCGCGCTTCACCGCCAGCGCGACCGCCGCCGCGCCCGTGCTGCTCAGCCGCGAACGCTGTCGCCTGAACGCGCTGCGCGCCTTGCTCGTCAACTCCGGCTGCGCCAACGCCGCCACCGGGCGCCAGGGCCTCGACGACGCCGCCAAGACGCAGGGGGCGACCGCGTTGGCGCTCGGCGTCGCGCCCGAGGAGGTCGCGCTCGGCTCGACCGGCGGCATCAGCCACCTGCTGCCCGTCGACAAGGTGCTCAAAGGCATCCTCGCCGGCTCACAGCAGCTGCGGCGCGAGGGCGACACCGACTTCCAACAGGCGATCCAAACGACCGACGCCTTCGAGAAGCGCGCCAACCTGGAGGTAGCGCTGCCCTCCGGGACCGTGCGCCTGTCCGCCCAGTGCAAGGGGGCGGGCATGATCTCGCCGAACTTCGCAACAATGCTCTGCTTCGTGCAGACCGACGCCGCGCTCGTGCCCGAGACCGCCGAGCTGCTGCTCGGCGTCTGCGTCAGGCGCTCCTTCGACCGCTGCACCGTCGACGGGCAGCTCTCGACGAACGACACCGCGATCCTGATGTCCTCGGGGGCGAGCGGCGTGCGCGTGGAGCCCGAGAGCGAGGACGAGCTGCGCTTCGGCGAGGCCCTGGACGCGCTTCTGCGCCAGCTAGCGATCATGATGGTCGCCGACGGCGAGGGCGCACACCGCATCGCCCGCGTGGTCGTGCGCGGCGGCGAGCTGCCCGGCGATCCCGACGCCGTCGAGCGCGCCGCGCGCGCCGTCGCCAACTCGCCGCTGGTGAAGGCCGCGCTGAACGGCGCCGACCACAACTGGGGGCGCATCATCCAGGCCGTCGGCGGTGCGCTGGGTGGGCGGGATTGCTATCCCGCGCCGCTCGCCTGCGACATCGCGATCCAGGGGACGACCGTCTGCGCGGGCGGCGCTGCAATCCCCTACGACGAGGCGCAGCTCGGCGAGGCGATCCGCGCCGCCGAGGTCGAGTACGAGATCGTCCTGCCCGGCAACGGCCATGAAACCGAGGTGTTCTTCTCCGACCTCTCGCACGAGTACGTCACCATCAACGCCGACTACACGACATGAACTGCTCGTGCACCGACTGTGAATCACAAACCGCCCCTGAAGCTACGGCCGCATATGAACCGCATGTCTCCTACGGGTTCATGACCGTCTTATGGACCATGAGTCACCTATGAACCAGTTTCCGACTATGAACCACGCACCGCCCGAGGTTGATCAACGGCCTGTGAATCGCTGAACCGCCTATGAACCATGAACTGCCTGTGAGCCATGAACTGCTTGTGAGCCATGAACTGCTTGTGAGCCATGAACTGCTTGTGAGCCATGAACTGCTTGTGAGCCATGAACTGCTTGTGAGCCATGAACTGCCTGTGGACCATGAACTGCTTGTGAGCCATGAACCGCCTGTGAACCGCTGACAACCTATGAACATGAACAGCCCATGACCAGTGAACCGCCCATGAACCGCGGCGACTCCCCCGCGATCGCCACCCTCCTGGAGGCGCTTCCCTATATCCGCGAGTTCCACGGGCGCACGATCGTCATAAAGTACGGCGGCGCCGCGATGGAGGACCCCGCGCTGCGCGAGGACTTCGCGCGCGACGTCGTCCTGCTCAAGTACGTCGGGCTGAACCCGATCGTCGTTCACGGCGGCGGGCCCCACATCACCGCCTACATGGAACGCCTGGGCCTGCCCGTGCAGTTCGTCGCCGGCCTGCGCGTCTCCGACGAGGCGACCGTCGAGGTCGCCAAGATGGTGCTCGTCGGCAAGGTCAACAAGGAGATCGTCGGCCGCCTCGCGCGCCACGGCCAGCCCGCCGTCGGGCTCTGCGGCGACGACGGCTCGCTGTTCGAAGTCTCCCGCCGCAGCGCCCCCACCGGCGAGGACATCGGCTTCGTCGGGCGCATCGAGCGCGTCGGCGTCGACGTCCTGAACCACATCGCGCGCGACTACATCCCCGTGATCGCCTCCGTCGGCGCCGACCGCGACGGGCACTCCTACAACATCAACGCCGACGACGCCGCCGCCGCGGTCGCACGCGCGCTGGCCGCCCACAAGCTGATCTTCTTGACCGACGTCCCCGGCTGGCTGGCCGACGTCGGGAACCCCGATAGTTTGATCGCTCAGGCGACCGTCGAGCAGGTCCGCGACGCGCTCCCCGGCCTGCACGGCGGCATGCGGCCCAAGCTCGCCGCCTGCTTAGAGGCGATCGGAGGAGGGGTCGGCTCGACGCACATCATCGACGGGCGCGTGCCGCACTCGCTGCTGCTCGAGCTGTTCACCGACGCCGGCATCGGCACGAAGGTGCAGGCCGCGCCGTGAGCGGACTGGGGCGCGGGCGGCGGTTGTGGGACGATGCGCCGGATTTGGCGCGTCGTGCGTCTGGCGCGGCGCATCGGGGGCGGGGGTGGCGTGGTTGGCAGGGCGACCCCGGCGGCGGTTGCCGCCCCCCATCCGGTGCCGCGCAGCGGCACCAATCCTCACGAAAGCCCGGCCATGCTCGCTGACCTGCAACGCATCGAGGCCGCGCGCGTCATGAGCACCTACGCGCGCCTTCCCGTCGAGTTCATGCGCGGCGAGGGCGCCCGGCTGTGGGATGCCGACGGCAACGAGTACCTGGATTTTCTGTGTGGCATTTCCGTCACCAACCTCGGGCACTGCCACCCCGCGATCGTGCGTGCCGTCTGCGAGCAGGCGCCGCGGTTGCTGCACGTCGGCAACCTCTTCTACACCGCGCCCGCCATGCTCCTCGCCGAGCGTCTTTCACGGTCTGGCTTGGGTGGGCGGGTGTTTCTCTGCAACTCCGGCGCCGAGGCCAACGAGGCCGCCCTGAAGCTCGCTCGCAAGGCCCGCCCCGCGGGGGACATCGTCGTCGTGCACGGCGCCTTCCACGGGCGCACGTTTGGCGCGCTCTCCGCGACCCCGCAGGAGTCAAAGCAGGCTCCCTTCGCGCCGCTCGTCCCAGGGTTTCGCGCCGTTGCGCCAACGCCCTCCGCGCTCCTTGCTGCCGTAGACGACCGCACCGCCGCCGTCCTCCTCGAGCCGATCCAAGGCGAGACCGGCGTCCACGTCCTCTCCGACGAGCTGCTGCGCGCCGCCCGCGCTGCCTGCGACGCGGTTGGCGCCGCCCTGATCTTCGACGAGATCCAGTGCGGCATGGGCCGCGCCGGCACGCTCTGGGCCTTTGAGCAGACCGGCATTGTGCCCGACGCCTTCACCGCCGCCAAGGCCCTGGGCGGAGGCCTGCCCATCGGCGCCCTCGTTGCCGGCCCCGGTCTCTCCGACGTCTTCGCGCCCGGCGACCACGGCTCGACCTTCGCCGGCGGCCCGCTCGTCTGCGCCGCGGCCCTCGCTGCCCTGCGGCTGACCGAAGACCCCGCGCTTTTGGCGCGCGTGCGCGCCCTTGGCGAGCGGCTTGCGGCTGGGCTGCATGACCTGCCCCATGTCCTCGCCGTGCGCGGCCGCGGGCTGATGCTTGCCTGCGAGCTGGACGTCTCCGCGCCCGACCTTGTGCGGCGGCTGCTCCTCAAGCAACGACTCGTCGCCAACGCCACCGGGCCGAGCACCCTGCGGCTGCTACCTCCGCTCGTGCTGGACGAGCGCGACGTCGACGACGCGCTCTCGCGGCTGCGGGCTGCGCTGGCGGGGTGAACTGACGCGGGGCACGACGCCCCGCGCCGTCCCGCGCGGGCCTTGAGCCCTGCTGCGCGGACGCGCCCCAAAGCACCCACTCGCGCACCCATCCCCCGCCTGCACGCCGCAGCCACTACCCTTCTCGCGCGTGACCCCCACCCCGCCCCGCACCGCCTCCTACGAGGCCGACCCCGCCGAGGTTCGGCGTGTGCTGCTCCTGTATTCCGGGGGCCTCGACACCTCCGTCATGCTCAAGTGGATCGGCGAGCACTACGGGGCCGAGGTCGTCTGCCTGACCGTCAACCTGGGGCAGCCCGGCGAGGACTACGCGGTGATCGAAGACAAGGCGCGGCGGTTGGGGGCCGTCGAATGCCATGTCGTCGATGCGCGCGAGCGCTTCGCGCGGGACTACCTTGCTCCCGCGATCAAGGCGAACGCGCTGTACGGCGACTACCCGCTGTTCACTGCCCTGGGGCGCCCGCTCATAGCGGCTCTGGCCGTCGAGTACGCGCGGCTTTCCGGGTGCGACACGATCGCGCACGGCTGCACCGGCAAGGGCAACGACCAGGTTCGGATCGAGGCGACGATCGCGACCCTGGGCCCCGAGCTGCGCGTCATCGCGCCCGTGCGCTCCTGGCAGATGGGGCGCGACGAGGAGCTTGCCTATGCGCGCGCCCACGGCATCCCGATCAAGACGTCCCCCGGCAGCGGCGTCGAGGCCGGCGCGCCCTACTCGATCGACGACAACCTCTGGGGCCGCTCGTCCGAGGGTCGCTGGATCGAGGACCTCTCCCACGCGCCCGACCCCGATGTCTTCCAGCTGGTCACCCGGCCCGAGCTTGCGCCCGACGAGCCCGAGATCCTCACGCTGGAGTTCGACCGCGGCTTGCCCGTTGCGCTGAACGGCTCGCGCTTGGGTCTTGTCGAGCTGATCGAAGCGGCCGCCGCCCTCGGCGCCCGCCACGGCGTCGGCATTGTCGACCACATCGAGGACCGCATCGTCGGCCTCAAGGTCCGCGACATCTACGAGACCCCCGCCGCCGCGCTGATCCTCCCCGCGCACCGCGAGCTGGAGCGCCTGGTCTGCACGATCCACCAGAACCAATTCAAGCCCGGCCTCGAGCGGCAGTGGGCCTACCTGGTCTACGCCGGCCTCTGGCACGAGCCGCTGCGCGCCGACCTCGACGCCTACATGGACTCCGTCAACGCGCTCGTGACCGGCACCATTGGGCTGCAGCTCTACAAGGGGGTTGCTCGCGTCGTCACGCGCTCGTCGCCGCACGCCGTCTATGACGCCGCCCTCGCGTCGTTCGCGGCCTCCGGCGGGCTCTTCTCGCAGTCCGCTTCGCCCGGGTTCATCGAGCTGTTCTCGCTGCAGTCTCGGTTGGCGCACCGGTTGCGGGAAAGCTAGTGGGGTGTCAGGCAACGTTCGCCTGGTTGACGGCGCCGAGGATGCTGGCACCAAGGCGTTTGCGGCCGAGTCGGACCGGCAAACGTTGCCGGGTCCTCCACTAGCTCTTCGCTTCTCTCCTGTCCGGCTGCACGCATACCCTGGCTCTAAGTGGTTGCCGAGGGAGACGACGATCGCACCCCGCCGTACGCACCGCCTCGCACCGGGCCGGAGCGCGACGTGCTGGCCGAGCGCCGTGCGCGGCGTGCCGGCGGCGGTGAGCCAATACCGCCGCACCGCCCAGAGGAGGCCGAGGCGGCCGCCCACGAGCTGGAGCGTCTGCTGGCCGAGCGCGAACGCGAGCTGCGCCGCCTAGAGCAGCGCGAGTACGCCGAGCAGCAGCTGCGCGTCGACGCCGAGGAAACGGCCAGCCGCCTGCGCCGCCGCCACCGCGCCGAGCTGGACCGCCTGCAACGCCGCGTCGAGGAGTCCCACACCGCTCTGCACACGGCAGCCGCCCGCGCCGAGCAGCAGCGGGCGCAAGTCGAGCAGCGGCGCCTGGAGGCCGAGCAGCGCTGCGCCGCCCTGCGAACGCGCCTGAGCGCCCTCAGCGCCGGCGCGCTACGCCTGCAAACAGGCATCCACACGCTCGAGGCGACCGCCGCCACCCTGCGCGCGGAGATCGAACGCGAACGCGACGCCGCCCAAACCCGCCTAGACGAGCTGCAACAGGCCCACGCTGCCGCGACGGCTCGTCTCGGCGAGCTGGAAACGGCTCATGCTGCCGCGACGGCTCGTGTCGAGGAGCTGGAGGGCGCCCACGCCGCCGCCACCGCTCGTGTGGGCGAGTTGGAAACGGCTCATGCGGCTGCGACGGCTCGTGTCGAGGAGCTGGAGGGGGCTCACGCTGCGTCCACGGCTCGTGCGGGCGAGTTGGAAGAGGCTCACGCAGCCTCCACGGCCCGTATCCGCGAGCTGGAGGATGTCCGAGCACGGATCGCGACCTCCGTGTCGTCCCCTGCCACGCCGCCCCCTGCACACCGCGAGGAGATGGCCGACGCGCTCGCCGCCGCCGTGCAACGCCTGCGCGCCCGCGCTGCCGCCCGCGGGCTGGCACCCATCGAGGAGCCGGCTGAGGACGAGCCACCGGCCGGGGGCTTGGCGGGCGGGGAGCCGACGGCCGGGGGTCTGGGGATCGGGGGGCCACCGGCCGGGGGCTTGGCGGGCGGCGAGTCGACGGCTGCAGAGGTCGGTGGTGAACCGCCAGCGGGAAAGTCGCAGGCTGAGGAGCCGGGAGCCGAAGAGCCCTCCACGGTCGAGGCGCGTGCCGGCGAGCGGCCGGCCAGCGGGGTGGGCGAGGAGTCCTCGGTAGAAGAGCCGTCCACCGGCGAGCCTGCTGTCGAGGAGCCGTCCGAAGAGGTGCCGGCGGCCCCGTTTGTCGAGGTCGTACCACGCGTGCTCAGCGCCCCCACGCAGCGCCCCTCCTGGCTCGCGCCCGCGATCCGGCACGTCGCCGAACGTCGCGACGCGCGACTCGCCGCCGAGCTGATCGCCGAGCTGCTGCCCGCGCAGCGCCTCGTCGTCGAGCGTCCGCTTACGTACGACTGCAAGATCGCCGAGCGCGGCGAGCCATGGCGCGCACACATCGCAGACGGGCACGCTGAAGTCGGCCCGCTGGCAGCCGGCGCCACGCGCCGCGCGGACTTCACTCTGGAGGGGCGCGCCGCCGACTTCGCCGAGCTGGCCGCCGGCGGCACCGGGCGGCGGCTTCCCGGCCTGCGCATCCACGGCCGCCGCCGCTCCGTGCGGGCGCTGCGCCGCGCGCGGCGGACACCGCTCGCGCTGTGGGACCTCGCCGCGGCCGGCATCGACGTCTGGCCGGGCCTGCTGCTGCTCGCGCTCGCCGAGGCGATCGACCCAGTCTGGACAGCCGGCTGGCGCTGCACGCTCGCGTTCGAGATCGAGCCTTTCGCGCCCTCCAGCGAGCGGGCGGGGGCGCCTGCTGGAGGCGGGCAGCCCGAGGCGGGGGAGGGATGTGGACGCTCGGAGACCGGGTATGCGGAACGGCAGGGGGAGCGGGATGGAGATGGTGTGAGCCGGAGGGGGGAGGGGGATGGAGGTGGTGTGAGCCGAAGGGGGGAGGGGGATGGTTTTCAAATTGGGTGCGATTCGCGCCTGCGTACGCGCGCGGGCGCGAATAGCGTCGCAAAAAACACTTTGTATGTGCACATCCGTGACGGCGCGTCGCTGGCCGTGAGCACCGCCACGCAGGAGCCGCCGCGGGCGACCGTGCGGTTGCGCGAGCGCGCGTTCGTGTGTGCGTTCGCCGGTGCGCCGCTGTCGGCGGGGGAGCGCGTGCTGGTGCAGGGTGATCCCGCGCCGCTTGCCTGCCTGCTGGCGTGGGGGGATCGCGCGCAGCGGGGCGGCGGGTGATCCGCCGGTCGCGGGGTTAGGATTGCGGGCGGTGACCGAGCCGGTTTGCGCCCATCTGCACGTCCATTCCGAGTATTCGCTACTCGACGGCGCGTGCAAGATCGCGGCGCTCGCCAAGCGCGCCGCGGAGTTCGGTCAGCCCGCGCTCGGTCTCACCGATCACGGCGTGATGAACGGTGCGGTCGAGCTGTACAAGGAGTGCGTCAAGCACGGCATCAAGCCGATCGTCGGCTGCGAGATCTACCTGGTCGAGGACTCCCGCGCGGCCGCCGCGGGCGGGCCGGGCGCCGGCAAGGTCGAGCGCAACCACCTCACGCTGCTGGCCGCCGACGACGCCGGGTATCGCAACCTCGTCAAGCTCTCCTCGCTGGGCTTCTTGGAGGGTCTGCACCGCGGCAAGCCCACCGTCGACCTCGAGCAGATCGCCGCGCACTCGCAGGGCGTGATCGCGCTGACGGGATGCCTGGCCTCGCGCTTCTGCCAGCGTCTGACCGAAGATCGGCCGCAGGACGCGCGGGCGCACGCCGACGATCTGCGCCAGGCGTTCGGTGCGGAGAACGTCTACTTCGAGGTCCAGCAGAACGGCATCCCCGCCCAGGACAAGTGCAACGAGGGCATCGTGCGCATCGCCGGCGAGCTTGGCGGCAGCCTCGTGGGCACCGGCGACGTGCACTATCTGCGCCGCGAGGACTACGACCATCACACCGCGCTCTTGTGCGTGCAGACGAAGAGCACCCTGGCTGCGCCGAAGATGACGTTCGACACCAACGAGTTCTACCTGCGGGACAACGCCGAAATGGCGGCCGCCTTCGCGCAGTGGCCGCAGGCGATCGCCAGCACGATCGAGATCGCCGAGCGCTGCGACGTGAAGATCGAGCTGGGCAAGCAGCTGATTCCGCGCTTCCCCACGCCCGACGGGCAGGCCGAGCGCGAGTACCTGCGGGGGCGCGTGGAGGAAGGGTTGCGCGCCCGCTACGGCGCCCCGCCGCCGGCGGAGGCCGTGGAGCGCATGGAGATGGAGCTTGCGGTGATCGACCGCATGGGCTTCAACGCCTACTTCCTGATCGTCTGGGATTTCGTCAAGTTCGCCAAGGAGAACGGCATCGCCGTCGGCCCCGGCCGCGGCTCGGCGGCCGGCTCGCTGGTGTCCTACTGCCTGCGGATCACCGACGTCGACCCGCTGCGCTACGAGCTGCTGTTCGAGCGCTTCCTGAACCCCGAGCGCGTCTCGATGCCGGATATCGACATCGACTTCTCCGTGCGCGGACGCGAGCGGGTGATGCGCTACGTCACCGAGAAGTACGGCCGCGAGTCGGTCGCGCAGATCGTCACCTTCGGCAAGATGTTCCCGCGCGCCGCCACCCGCGACGCCGCGCGCGTGCTCGGCTACGACTACGGCGCCGGCGACCGCCTGGCCAAGCTGATTCCTGACCCGATCATGGGGCGCGCGCCGTCCTTCGAGGACTGCCTGAAGTCCGGCGAACCGCTGCGCAAAGCCTACGACGAGGAGCCGGGCGCCAAACACATCATCGACGTCGCCCAGGGTCTCGAGGGGATCGTGCGCAACTCCTCGATCCACGCCGCCGCCGTCGTGATCGCCGACCGGCCGCTGACCGACATCGTGCCGTTGCAGCTCGCCGACGCCGGCACCGGCGAGAACGGCGAGCGCAGCTACCGCACCGTCACGCAGTTCTCGATGAAGCCGATCGAGGAGATCGGGCTGCTCAAGATGGACTTCCTCGGGCTGCGCAACCTCGACGTGATCGAGGACGCGCTCGACATCATCGAGCGCTCCAGCGCCGGCCTCGACGGGCAGCCCGGCGGGCGCCTGGACATGGCCCAGCTGCCACTCGACGACCCCAAGACATACGCGATGCTGGCCCGCGGCGACTCGATCGGCGTGTTCCAGTTCGAGTCCGAGGGCATGCGCGAGGCGCTCAAGAAGGTCCGCCCCGACGAGTTCAACGACCTCGTCGCGCTCAACGCGCTCTACCGGCCCGGCGCGATGGACCAGATCCCCGTCTACGCCAAAGGCAAGCACAACCCCGAGACGATCTCCTATCCCGACGAGCGCCTGCGCTCGATCCTCGAGTCCTCCAAGGGCGTCATCCTCTACCAGGAGCAGGCGATGCAGATCGCCAAGGAGTTGGCCGGCTTCTCCGGCGCCAAGGCAGACGATCTGCGCAAGGCGATCGGCAAGAAGAACCGCGAGGCGATGGCGGCGCTCAAGCCCGAGTTCGTCGAGGGCTGCCGCGCCTCGGGCACCGGCTCCGACGTGATCGAGTTCCTGTGGCAGACCAACGAAAAGTCCGCCGACTACTCGTTCAACAAGTCCCATGCCGCCTGCTACGGCCTGATCGCCTACCGCACGGCGTGGTTGAAGGCCAACCACCCCGCCGAGTACATGGCGGCGCTGATCTCCTCGGTGATGTCCACCAAGGACAAGGTGCCGTTCTTCGTCGCGCGCTGCGAGGAGATGGGGATCGAGATCCTGCCGCCCGACGTCAACCTCTCAGACCACGAGTTTACCGTGGTCGACGGCAACATCCGCTTCGGCCTCGACGCCGTCAAGGGCGTCGGCTACCAGGCTGTGGAGGCGATCAAGCGCGCCCGGGAATCGGATCCCGCCCACCCGGGCGGGGGGCAGGCGGGTGGGGGTCGATTCAATTCGCTGTGGGACTTCTGCGAGCGCGTCGACAACCGCACCGTCAACAAGAAGGCGATCGAGGCGCTCGTCAAGTGCGGCGCGTTCGGCTCGACCGGCGCGACGCGCAAGGGCATGCTCGCCGTGCTCGAGCAGGCCCAGGCCGCCGGCCAGAAGACCCAGCAGGACGCCCAGATCGGCCAGGGCTCGATCTTCGACCTCGACGGCGCCGGCGCCGCGCAGGAGTCGCCCACCCCAGGGTCCGCTGCGCCCGGGGCGGGGCTGCTGCGGCCGAGCCACCCGCCGATCCCCGACGAGGAGTACGAGCAGGCCGAGTTCTTAGCGATCGAGAAGGAGGCGATCGGCCTGTTCATCTCCGCGCACCCGCTCAAGCCCGTGCGCGAGGCGCTGCGTGCCCGCTGCGACTGCCCGCTGGCGGCGCTCGCCGACCGACGCGACAAGGACTGGGTGAACGTCGGCGGCATCATCACCGAGGCCAAGCGCATCCGCACCCGCAACGGCGAGCACATGATGTTCGCGACGCTCGACGACCTCGAGGGCTCCGTCGAGCTGCTCGTCTTCGGCAAGGCACTCGCCGAGCACGAGGCCGCGCTAGCCGTCGACCGCGTGCTGCTCGTCCGCGGCCGCGTCGACCACAAGGAAGCCGGCAAGACCTGCCTCGTCGTGCAGTCCGTCGAGCTGTTCGAGCCCACCGAGGAGGAGATAGCCCGCGCTGCGCACAACGCCGCCGCGACCCGCGCCGCCGACGCGCAGGCCGCCCAGCCCGTGCGCCTGCGCGTCGACGCCACACGACTCCCCGCCAGCGTGATCGACGAGCTCAAGCACGTCATCGGCAACTTCCCCGGGCCCGCCGAGGTCGTGCTCGAGATGGACACCACCTCCGGGCCCCGCCGCCTGCGCTTCGGCGAGGCCTACCGCGTGGCGGCTACACCCAGTTTGCGGGCCGAGCTGGAACAGGTGCTCGCGCCGGCCGCGCTTGCAGCGGCCTAGCGTTTGCGGGACTTCAGCCCCCGCTCACGTAAATCCATCGCCAGCTGCACTTCCGCGCGCGATGGGCCTTCGCGGTTCTCGCCCGGGGTCTCGAGGATGCACGGCAGCTTCTGGATGCCGCGGGCGGAGAGGAACGCCGCGCAGCCCTCCTCGCCCAGCTCGCCCCGGCCAATGTTCGCGTGGCGGTCGCGGTTGGAGCCCAGCGGCGTCCGCGAGTCGTTGAGGTGCAGCGAACGGACCGTGCCCGCGCCGAGCGTGCGCGTAGCCTGGCGCAGCACTCCGTCCATGCCCGCGTTCGTGCGGATGTCATAGCCCGAGGCGAGCAGGTGGCAGGAGTCAAGGCACACCCCGAGCCGCGCATCGGCGCCCGCCGCCTCGATCAGCGCCGCGAGCTCCTCGAAGGAGCGCCCCAGCGTGCCGCCCGCGCCTGCCGTGTTCTCCAGGTGCAGCTCGCAGCCCTCGCTCTGCTCAAGCGCCTCTTTGATCGTCGCGCCCGCCCGTGCGATCGCCTCGCCGACATGGCCCGTCTTCGCCGAGCCCGGGTGCAGCACCACCCCCGCCGCGCCGATCCGTTGGCCGACACGCAGCGAGTGCGACAGCGACTCAAGCGATTTGGCGCGAATGTCCGGGTCGTCGCTGGCGCAGTTCAGCAGGTAGACCGCGTGGATCACCACCGCATCGATCGCGCTCTCTGCCATCGCCTCGCGAAACGCCGCGACGTCCTCGTCGCGGTAGTTCGTCGGGCGCCACATCCGCGGCGACTGGTTGAAGATCTGGATCGCCCGGCAGCCCCGCTCCGTCCCGCGCTCGATCGCTTTGGGCAGGCCGCCGGCCGGGGAAACGTGCGCGCCGATTAGCATGGCGCGGGATCTTATGAGTTGCGCTCTTTCAGATGCCGCCAGACGCCGCCACCGTGGGACGTGCCCGCCCCGATGCCGATCGGCCGCTGCGCGTGCCATGTCCGTAAGCAGCATCCGATTGCGCGTCCCGCGCCGAGGCCGCCCATGCGCGTGAGATTCGCCCCGTCGCCGACCGGCGCGCTGCACATCGGCGGCGCGCGCACCGCGCTGTTCAACTGGCTGCTCGCGCGCCACGCCGGCGGCCAGCTGGTGCTGCGCATCGAGGACACCGACCGCGAGCGCTCCACCCCCGAGAACGTCGAGCAGATCCTCGACTCGCTGCGCTGGCTCGCGCTCGACTGGGACGAGGGGCCGATCCTCCAGACGCAGCGCTCCGCACGCCACGCCGAAGTCCTGCAGCAGCTGCTCGACAACGGGCACGCCTACCGCTCCACCGCCACCCGCGAGGACGTCGAGGCCTACAAGCAGCGCCACGGGGCGCAGGCCGGCTTTCGCGACGAGGGACGGACCGGAAATCAGACAGAGGGCGCCGTACGCCTGCGCGTGCCCGACGAGGGCGCGACCGTCGTGCACGACGTGATCCGCGGCGACACGCGCTTCGAGCACGTCCACCTTGACGACCCCGTGATCGCGCGCGCCGACGGCTCGGTGCTCTACAACTTCGCCGTCGCGATTGACGACCTCGACGCCGACATCACCCACGTCGTGCGCGGCGAGGACCACCTCTCCAACACCCCCAAGCAACTGCTCGTGCTGCAGGCGCTCGGTGCGCCGCAGCCCGTCTACGCGCACCTGCCGCTGCTGCACGGGCCCGACGGCAAGAAGCTCTCCAAGCGCCACGGCGCCGCCTCAGTGGGCGACCTGCGCGCTGCCGGCTACCTGTCGGAGGCTGTGCGCAACTACCTCGCGCTGCTCGGTTGGGGCAGCGGCGACGATGCGACCGTGCTGAGCACCGGGGAGCTGGTCGAGCGCTTCACGCTCGAGCGCGTCAGCCGCAACCCCGCGCGCTTCGACGAAGCCAAGCTGCGCTGGATGAACGGTCTCTACATCCGCGGGCTGCCCGCCCCCGAGCTGGCGGAGCGGATCGCGCAGTATCTCGCCGCCGAAGGACCACCCGACGCTTGCAACCTCGGCCCCGAGCGTCTGCGCGCCGCCGTGGCGATCAGCCAGGAGAAGATGCAGGTGCTCAGCGAATTCTGGCCGCTCGCCGGGTTCCTGTTCGCCGCCCCTGCCGCGATCGACCCCAAGGCGCGCGAGCGCTGGCTCGACGAACGCGGGCTGCACGCGCTGCGCGAGGCGCGCGCCGCGCTGCAGAACACGCCCGCCTTCACCGAGGAGGAGATCGAGCGGGCGCTGGGCGACGTGCAACAGCGCCTGCAGCTCAAGCCGCGCGAGGTCTACCAGCCGCTGCGCGTGGCGCTCAGCGGCGGCACCGTCTCGCCTGGGATCTTCGAGAGCGTCGCGCTGCTCGGGCGCGAGCAGACGCTCAGCCGAATCGACGCGACGCTGGCCGGCACGAGCTGAACGCGTAGCTGTGCGCAGGAATGCGCAGGGTCGGATGTGCGAAATACAGCGCCGCTGCCTCAACCGTTTGTCTACGCCTGCCGATAGGTGCTTCGAGTAAGGCGCCCAAAGGATTGGGCGGACCCGACTTCAAGGTGGCCGACAGCATGCAGAGCACTGCAACCAAGCGGCAGCCGCGGGCCATGGAACGGCCGAGCGCTGCCAAAGAGCGTCGTCCGGCGGCGTCGCCGCCCGGACCCGCGTCCCCCGCCGGACCCGCGTCCCCCGCGGGACCCGCGTCCCCCGCGGGCGGTACCCGCCATCAGAACGAGGGTCACGGCCGGCGTCTGACGCAGGCCTTCGAAGCGCTCGAGGCATTCCCCGCGCTCGCCGAGTCGCGCAAGCGGCTGCTGGCGGTGATCGCCAAGAACCACGTCGCCACCGCCGACGTCGTCTCCGCCGTCGAGTCCGACGTCGCGCTCGTGATCGCGATCCTGCGTCTCGCCAACCAGGGGCAGGGTGCCCGCGGACGTGTGGACACCGTCCTCGCCGCCGTCGAGGCGCTCGCGCCGCAGGCCGTGCAGACGCTCGCCGGGCGCGTGCGGACGTTCGACTTCTTCGAGCGCGCCACCGTCTGGGACGCCGCCCCCGAGCGCTTCCGCCTGCACGCCCTCGCCACCCAGCACGCCGCCGACCGGATCGCCGCGGAGGTCGGCTACGAGCAACGCGACCGTCTTACCGTGACAGGCCTGCTGCACGACATCGGCAAGCTCGTGCTGCTGCACGCCTACCCCGGCTACCCCGCGCAAGTCCACCAGGGCGCGCAAACGCCCGAGCAGCGCATCCACCAGGAGCGCCGCGAGCTGGGCGTCGACCACGCGCTCGTCGGCGGCGTGCTCGCGCGGCGTTGGGGGCTGCCCGTGTCGATCGCGACCGTCATCGAACGCCACCACAGCCCCGAGGCGATCGGCGAGGCCGCCGTCGTACGACTCGCCGACATGCTCGCGCACTACGCGCAGGGCGCGCCCGTCTCGCCCGCAGAGATGCTGCAATGCGCCCGCACCGTCGGCCTCGGCCCCGAAGACCTGCGCCGTGTGCTCTACGAACTTCCCAACCCCGCCGGGCAGCGCCAGCGCCACGTCGACCCCTGTCCGCTCTCCGGGCGCGAGCTGGGCGTACTGCAACGGCTCGCCGAGGGCAAGGTTTACAAGCAGATCGCGCACGAGCTGACACTCTCCACCAGCACCGTGCGCACCCACCTGCACAACATCTACGGCAAGCTCGGCGCGGTGGACCGGGCCCAAGCAGTGCTGATTGCCACCGAGCGCGGCTGGCTCTGAGGCCGCAGCTGGGCGGCGCGCTGCTCTGGTGCAGGTCTCGTTCGCTCATGCAGGTCCCGTTCGCTCATGCAGGTCCCGTTCGCGTAGCATCGCGGTCAGTGAGGCCGCGATGATCTCGATCACCAGCAAGTCCCCCTACGCGCTCGCCGCGCTCGTCGAGCTTGGGCTCAGCGGGGGGGCGGACCCCGTGCCAATCGGCGAGCTTGCGCGCCGGCGCGAGGTGCCCGTGCAGTTCCTCGAGCAGCTGTTCGCGGTGCTGCGCCGCGCCGGCATCCTCAGCTCCCAGCGCGGCGTCAAGGGGGGCTACCGCTTCGCGCGGCCGCCCGCCGAGATCACCGTGCTGGAGGTCGTCGAACTGCTCGACGGCCCGCTCGGACGCGACGCCCAGGGGATCTTCGCCGACGCGGCCACCGCAGCGCGCGAGGTGCTCGAGGGCGCCACCGTCGCCGACGTCATCGAGCGCGAGACGCGCGAGGCGGGCACCAGCATGTACTACATCTGAGCGGTGGGCGCGACGGTCGCGCGCCTCGCCACTCGTACACGCTGTTGCTTCATTTTGAATAACGGGCTACTACGTCTGAGCGACAGAAGGTGTCCCTCACTCCACACGACGGGGCGTGGGCAACAGCGGCACGAGTTCGCGCGAGCGCGCGATGCAGCGCGGGCAGTAGTCGATCGTCATTTGCGGATGGCGCTGGCGCAGACTCAGGCGGCAGTTGGGGCAGCGCAGCATCGCGCCGGGGGCGTGGCGGCGGCGTGAGAACGGCGGGTGCGCGGTTGCGCGCGGGAGGTGAGGGAGGGCGGTGTCGGTCATGGCAGCAGTGTCGATGCGCCGCTCAAGCTGGGACTAAGCGACGCTGAAGGAGCGCATAAAAAAGCGCGCCGGCCGCGGGGCGGGCGGTGGGCGTATAAAGCTGCTCGTTTTGTGCCATTCGCTCGCGCTCGCGCGCGCGAATGGGCCTTCTTGCGGAACGTTGTGGAAAGGCCCACCTCATCCCGTGCGCCCCCGCGCGCGGACGGGGGCGTTTGCGGAACGAGCCACCGCAGGGAGCACGCGCCGACGCCGCGGACTATTGTCGGGGCGAGCGTATGCCCCGAATCCCGATCAACATTGCCGAGCTTGTCGGCGAGACGCCGCTGGTCGGGCTGCCGGGGCTGCTCGGCGAGGCCGAACACGACGCGGGGACGATGCTCTACGCCAAGCTCGAGGCGCGCAACCCGGGAGGCAGCGTCAAGGACCGCATCGGCGTGGCGATGATCGAGGCGGCCGAGGCCGAAGGCCGGATCGAGCCCGGGCGCACCACGATCGTCGAGGCGACCAGCGGCAACACCGGCATCGCGCTCGCGTTCGTGTGCGCCGCGAAGGGTTACGAGCTGGTGCTCACGTTGCCGCAGGGCATGAGCCGCGAGCGTGAGAGCCTGCTCGCGCTCTACGGGGCGCGCGTGCGCATCACCGAGTCGCTCGGCGGAATGAACGAGGCCGTGCAGGCTGCCCGCGAGATGGCCGACTCGCCCGACGCGTTCCTGCCCGACCAGTTCTCCAACCCCGCCAATCCCGCCGTGCACCGCCGCACGACGGGCCCGGAGATCGAGCGCGCGCTCGACGGCCGGCTCGACGTGCTCGTCGCCGGGGTCGGCACAGGAGGGACGATCACCGGGGCCGGCGGCCACCTGCGCGAGCGCAACCCGCAGCTGCGGATCGTCGCGGTCGAGCCGGCCGGCTCGCCGGTGCTCTCCGGCGGCGCACCCGGGCCGCACCGGATCCAGGGGATCGGCGCCGGCTTCGTGCCGCCCGTGCTCGACCGCACGCTGCTCGACGAGACGATCGCCGTCACCGACGAGGACGCGATCGGCACCGCCCAGCGCTGCGCACGGCGCACCGGCCTGCTCGCCGGGATCTCCGGCGGCGCCGCGCTGTGGGCGGCCCTGCAGCTCGCCGCGCGCCGGGAGCACGCCGGGCAGCGCATCGTCGTGATCGTCCCCGACTCCGGCGAGCGCTACATCTCCCAGGCGTTCTTCGCGCCATAGAGGGTGGCGTAGGCGGCAGCAGGCCGTCGAGCCGGGCCCCTCTTCTTTGGTCTCGCTGGTGCAGGCGGCAGCAGGCCGTCGAGCCGGGCCCCTCTTCTTTGGTCTCGCGCGGTTTGGGATCGGACCCTTCGGGGGTCCGGGATGTGGTTGTGCGCCCGGCGTCGCTGCGGGTGCCCGCTACCCTTGACGGCATGCTCGGCGTGGGCACTCTCGCGGGGGTCGTCAAGGAGCTGCGCCGCGACGTTGCGGCCGCACGCGAGCGCGACCCGGCCGCGCGTGGGGTCGGGCCGACGGAGATCGTTGCGACCTGGCCCGGCATCCATGCCCTGCTCTCCCACCGCGTCGCCCACGCCCTGCACGCCGCCGGCGTGCCGCTCGTGCCGCGCACGCTCGCGATGACCACGCGCGCGGTCACCGGCATCGAGATCCACCCCGCCGCGCGCATCGGACGCGGCCTGTTCATCGACCACGGCGCCGGCGTCGTGATCGGCGAGACCGCGACGATCGGCGACGACGTCACCCTCTACCAGGGTGTCACGCTCGGCGGCACCGGCTTCGCGGCCGGCAAGCGCCACCCGACCGTGCAGGACAACGTGACGATCGGCTCCGGCGCGAAGCTGCTCGGCCCGATCACGGTCGGGCACGGCGCCAAGATCGGCGCCAACAGCGTCGTCATCACCGACGTCCCGCCGAACTCGACCGTTGTCGGCAACCCCGGCCACCCCGTGCGCGTCGAGGGCCGCCGCCCCGAGGGGCCCGACGCCGACTGGATCCACCTGCCCGACCCGATCGCCGAGGCGATCGGCGGGCTCTCCGACCGCATCGCCGCGCTCGAGCACACCGTCGCAACCCTCTCCGGGGAGGAGACACGACCCCCCGCGAAGGTCACGCGGCTGCGGCCCGTCAAGGGACAGAACCCGGCGGGAGGGTAGGGCTGGCTGGCGGGGGCATGGCGGAGAGCGCCGGCTCAGCGCGCGAGCACGTAGGCACTCATGCCCGGGATCGTGAACCGCAACCGGTCACCGTCGACAGTGACCGTCCCCGCTTTGATGAGCTGGTCACGCACCGTCGAGAGCTGCTTGGTCGTACGCCCAAGCTCGTCGGCGACCGCGCGCGCGGTGCTCGGGCGCGCTTGTACGACCAGCGTCGCGAGTGCCGTCAGGTAGCGTCGCTGTGCGGAGCTGGCCGCGGTCCAGCGGGCAGCATAAAGGCCGTGTTCCAGCTCTCGCTGTGCGCGTGGCATCGCTCGCCGGGCGGCGGCGAGATCGATCCGTTGCTGCGTGGCGGACGCCCGCCAAGCGTGGTGGCCATACAGCTGGATCGCATACGGGTAGCCGCCCGACGCCCGGGCGAGCAAGACGGCCGCGTCCTCGTCCAGCGGCCGGCCGGCTGCTGCCGCCGGCAGAGACAACGCGCGCACCGCATCCGACCGGGAAAGCAGACCCAGCTCGTGCCACGAGCCGCGCTCGAAGTACGTGACCGAGTGCTCGGGTGCGCGCATCGCCGGCAACCCTGCGATCACGACGACCACCGGCCAGCCCTCGCCGGTTCCTTCCTGCAACAGGGCTGCGACCGTTGCAAGCTCCTCGCGCGTCGCGAGCTGGGCCTCGTCGAAGGTGAGCACGAACCCGCTGCCGTGTGCCGCTGCGGTCTCGGCGAGCGTCAGCAGCGCCGAACGCAGAGCCGGTGCGGGGTGGGATTCCTGCAGGTTCGTGCGTGCAAGGCGAAGCTCTGCGCCCAGACCGGGCACGCCTGCGTGAACCGTCATCGACTCCGTCTTCAGCGGCGGTTTGCTGCGAGGCTGCTCGATCAGCTCGCGTGTGCGCCCCAGCGCGGCCGCCAAGTCGGGGGTGAACGCGGTTTTCGGCCGCGCCTCGACATGCACCCTCGGCCACCCGAACTGCGCGCCCGCGAGCGTTGCGGCCTCGGCCAGCAGTACCGTCTTGCCGACTCCGCGCGGCCCCGTCAGCAGCGTCGGTCGCGGTGTCCGCCCGTCGAGTGCCGCGACCTCGATTGCCTCGCGCAGATCTTCGAGTACATCCTCGCGCCCCGCCAGCTCTCCCGGCGTCTCATTGAAGCCCGGACGGTACGGGTTTGCCACACGATTCACGACCGCAGTCTAGCGTCGTCTAGTGCGTCTAGCGGAAATGAGCCTCGTCTAGTGTCGTCTAGCACGTCTAGCGTCGTCTAAAAACAATGCTGTGACGACCGCTCGGGCGGGCGGTCCGGGGGAGACTTTCTGCCCATCCCTGCGTCGCATGGCCACGCCTCCCCCTCCAAGCCGGCCGCCAGGCCGGCTCCCCGCCGAATCTCAATAGAACACGTTCCGGCAGCGGTGCCGCGGGCGCGCCTTGTACTCCGGCGCCTGGCCGCGGTTCCACAGCCAGTTGTCGAGCATGCGCGGGGGCACCCCCGTGCGGGTTGCCACCAGCTCGCACGCCTGCACCGCGCACGCCCTGATCTCGCGCTCCGGGCCGCCGCGCGGCAGCACCATGCCTGCGTCGATCCGTGCGGCGAGGGCCGGGTCGTAGACCAGCACCCCCTCGCAGCGCAACACGTGCGGCACGACATTGTCCGCGAACACCGTCAGCCGGTCGAGGTCCTGGAACTGCGCCACCCCCGCCAGCGCCAGATCGCTTGGCACGATCTGCGCCCGCTTGTAAAAGCCGCTGTCGTGCCACATCGCCATCCTGCCCGCGAGCGTTTCCGCCAGCCGCTCCGCCGAGCCGCCGCTCTCGGCCACGATGTCCAGTGTGCGGCGCTCGCCGAGGAAGCGTCCCAGCTCTCGCCACGCCTGTGCGTACAAGCCGATCAGCTCATTGTCGGCGCGCTGGCCGAGCATCGCCGCGACCTCTCGCGTCCCGACCCTGCGTAGCCACCCGGCGCTTGGCGGCCCGTTTGCGCGCACGTGGTCGGCGAACGCCCACGCCACCGTGAAGTACCCGCCCAGTGGCCGTCCCCCGCGCTCGCGCTTCTGTAGCGTCGGAAACCACCCCGAGCCGAAGTTGATCGCGTCGAGCGCCAGCATGTAGTCGGCGACATCCGTCGTGCTGCCCTCCAGGTAATGCAGCTCGGGGTCGAGCGCCGGGGGCGGCGGGGTCGGGGGTGCTGCGGCTTGGAGCGGGTCGGTCGAGTCCGCCGCGGCTGGGGACGGCCCTGCTGGGGACGGCCCTGCTGGGGACGGCTCGGCTGGAGGCGGCATGGGCGTGGGCGGGTGCGGGCCGGTCAGGGGCGGTGGGGTCGCGGGTGGCTCGGCTGGGTACGGCTCTGCTGGGGGCGGCTCGGCCGGGGGCGCCGGGGGCGGCGGGGTCGGGGTTGGCTCGGTTGGGGGTCGCGTGCCTTGCGGCGAGACGTTGGAGGACGGGCCCTGGCTGGCCGACGCGGGCGCGGCTCCCAGCAGATCGGCCGGCGGGTCCAGCGCCGCCGCCGCGTCCGCGTCGATCCACACCCAGCGTGCGTTCTCCGAGACCTGCCGGCAGCTGGTGCGGACCTCCTCGAGCAGGGACATCGGTCCTACGTTAGGTGTGTCGGCCCGCGACGCCAACCGACGGTCGATCCGCGACGCCAACCGACGGTCGGCCCGCGACGCCAACCGACGGTCGGGGCTGGCGGCGCCAACCGACGCCGCAACTATCCTGACTGTAGATGGCCGCCAACCCGCACGCCGATCCCCGGCCGCTCGACCCTGGTGCGGAGGACCCGGCGGCTTTCAACCCTCACGCCGACCACCTGCAGGAGCTGCTGGAGGGCCTTAACGAGCCCCAGCGCGAGGCCGTCACGCACGGCGAGGGGCCGCTCTTGATTCTCGCCGGCGCGGGCAGCGGCAAGACGCGCGTGCTCACCCACCGGCTCGCGTACCTGATCTACACCGACCGGGCCCAGGCGGGCGAGATCCTTGCGATCACATTCACCAACAAGGCCGCCTCCGAGATGCGTAACCGCGTCGAACGGCTCCTCGGCCGCTCCACGCGCGGCATGTGGTTGATGACTTTCCACGCCGCGTGCGCGCGCATCCTGCGCGCCGAGGCTCCGCGCCTCGGCTACACCCGCCAGTTCACGATCTACGACCAGGCCGACGCGCGGCGCCTGACCAAGCGCTGCATGGACGAGGTCGGCGTCGACCCCAAGCGCTACACCCCCGCGGCGATCCATACCCAGATCTCCTCCGCCAAGAACCGCCTGCTCGACGCCGAGACCTACGGGCAGCAGGTCGGCTCGCACTTCGAGGAGCTGGTCGCCGACGTGTACCGCCTGTACGAGCGCGACCTGCTGCGCATGAACGCGATGGACTTCGACGATCTGCTGCTGCGGGTGGTCAACCTGCTGGAGCTGTTCGGCGAGGTCCGCGAGCGCTACTGCGCGAGCTTCCGTCACATCCTGGTCGACGAGTACCAGGACACCAACCACGCCCAGTACCGCCTGCTGCAACTGCTCGTCGGCGGCGGCGCCGCGCCAGCCCGCGGCGAGCCCGTGCGCGTGCCCGGCCACCGCAACCTCGCCGTCGTCGGCGACGACGCCCAGTCGATCTACGGCTTCCGCAACGCCGACATCCGCAACATCCTCGACTTCCAGTCCGACTTCCCCGACGCCCGCGTCGTCAAGCTCGAGCAGAACTACCGCTCGACCGAGACGATCCTCGCCGCGGCCAACGCCGTCATCGCCCACAACCGCGGCGGCATCGCCAAGCGCCTGTGGAGCGAGCTGGGCACGGGCGAGCCCGTGCACGTACGCGCCCTGGAAGACGAGCACGCCGAGGCGCGGTTCGTGGTGGGTGAGATCGAGCGGCTTGTCGACGAGGGCGCCTCGCGCACCGAGATCGCCGTGCTGTACCGCACGAACGCGATGTCGCGCGTGCTGGAGGACACGCTGGTGCGCCGCGAGATCGCCTACCAGGTGATCGGCGGCACGAAGTTCTACGAGCGCGCCGAGATCAAGGACGCGATCGCCTACCTGTCGCTGCTCGCCAACCCCTTCGACGTGGTGAGCTTCACGCGCATCGTCAACTCGCCGCGCCGCGGCATCGGGCAGACCTCGCTGGGACGCATCGTCGCGCACTCCGCGACCGTCGGCGTCTCCGTCTGGGAGGCCGCCGCCGCGCCCGCGGAGATCGCCGGCCTCGGCACCGCCGCTGTGAAGGCGCTGCGGCGCTTCATGGGGACGATGGAGGAGTTGCGCGAACGCGTCGAGCCCGGCGCCTGTGTGGCCGACCTGTTGGAGGCAGTGCTCTCCCAGACCGGCTATATCGACGCCCTGGAGGCCGAGCGCACGATCGAAGCCCAGGGGCGCGTCGAGAACCTGCAGCAGCTCGTCGAGGTCGCCCACGAGTTCGACGCGACCGTTGACGCCGGCGCGAGCGCTGACGCCGCCGCCGGCATTGCCGCCAACACTGCTTCACCCGGCGACGCGCCTGCTGGCGATCCCCGCGATGCAGCCGACCCGGCCCTCGCGACCGTCGATGCCGGCGTCGCGGCTGATGGCCCCACGACCGCGGACGGGCCTGCCGAGGCTGACGACGACCTGGATGTCGCCGCCACTCGAACCGCCGGCCCCGCCGCCGCCGACGACGCCGCGCAGGGCGCGCTCGACCTGTTCCTGCAGCAGGTCGCGTTGATCGCCGACGCCGACACGCGCAGCGACGAGGAGGGGCTGGTGACGCTGATGACGCTGCACAACGCCAAGGGTCTCGAGTACCCGACCGTGTTCATCGTCGGCTGCGAGGACGGCGTGTTCCCGCACTCGCGCGCGCTCGACGAGGGCTCGCTCGAGGAGGAGCGCCGGCTGTTCTACGTCGGCATCACCCGCGCGATGCGCGCCCTCTACGTGACGCACGCCCGCCGCCGTGCGCTGTTCGGCGCGCAGGCCTACGGGCTGCCCAGCCGCTTCCTCGCCGAGATCCCCGCCGAGCTGACCGACGCGGGGGAGGAGCTGCGTCTGGGGGCGGCCGGCGGGGGTGGCGGGCTGACCGGAGGGGCGGGGGCGTTCGGCGGCGGCGATGGTCGGCATGCGGGGTCTGCGGGCGGGACGGATGGGTGGCGTGCGGGGTCGGCAGGCGGGGGGGATGGATCATCTATTTTGGGGCGTGATCGTGCGCGCGCGCGTACGCGCGCGCGATCGGCGTCTGGAAATACATCCACATCCCCCGCCGGCGCGGCCAACGGCTGGGACACCGCTGCCCGCGCGAGCGCCGAGCGTGTTGCGGCCGGCCCGAGCGCCGACTCGTTCCGTCTCGGCGAGGACATCCTGCACGCTGCCTTCGGCGACGGCGTTGTTACCGGCGTCGAGCCGGGCGGGGTGATCGTCGTGCGTTTCGCCCGCGACGGCGCCGAACGCAAGCTGATGGCCGAGCTGGCGCCGGTGAGCCGCCGCGGGTAGGGGCAGTTGGATGAAGACCGGGCCGCATGCGGCCCGGTCCCGGGGCGCGCATGCGCGCCCCGGCCGGTCGGCGCATGCGCCGACCGGAACAGCACAGGCGCCACGATGCGCATGCACGCACGACGCTTGGACCGGTGGGACATACGCCTGGTCCTGTGCGTACGATCCACCTGTGAGCGCCACCCTGATCGACGGCAAGGCGATCGCCGCGCGCGTGCGCGCGCAGGTCGCCGACGAGGTTGCCGCGGTCACCGCGCGCGCCGGACGCCCGCCGGGCCTGGCGACGGTGCTCGTCGGCGAGGACCCCGCCTCGGCGGTGTACGTCGGCGGCAAGCAGCGCGCCTGCGCCGAGGTCGGCATGGTGCCGTTCGACCGCCGGCTGCCCGCCGACGCGTCGTTCGCGCAGGTCGCCGCGCTGCTGGACGAGCTGAACGCCGACGCGGCGGTCAGCGGCATCCTCCTGCAGCTGCCCGTGCCGGCGCACCTCGACGGCCCGACGCTGACCGGCGTGATCGACCCTGCCAAGGACGTCGATGGGCTCACGCCCGTCAACGCCGGCCGGCTCTCGCAAGGGCTCCCGGGGTTGCGACCGTGTACGCCGCTCGGAGTGATGGAGCTGCTTGCGAGCGTGGACGCGCGACTGGAGGGCGCCGAGGCCGTCGTCGTCGGACGCTCCAACCTGTTTGGCAAGCCGATGGCGCAGCTGCTGCTGGAGGCAAACGCGACCGTCACCGTCTGCCACTCCCGCACGCGCGACCTGCGCGCCGTCTGCGCCCGCGCCGACATCCTGATCGCGGCCGTCGGCCGCCCCCGGCTGATCGGCGGGGACTTCGTCAAACCCGGCGCGGTCGTGGTCGACGTCGGCATGAACCGTCTGACGCCCGAGCAGGCCGGCAACAAGAGCGGGCTCGTCGGCGACGTCGACTTCGCGGCAGCCGCCGCGGTCGCGCGCGCGATCACGCCCGTGCCCGGCGGCGTCGGGCCGATGACGATCGCGCTGCTGTTGCACAACACGCTGCGCGCGGCCGAAGCCGTCGTCGCCGGTCACGACGGGGACGGCGACCCCGGCGCTCGCATGGGGGAGGTCGCCGCGTGAGTCTGCGTCGCCTGCGGGCCGGTGTGGGGGAGGGTGTTGCGTGAGTCTGCGTCGCCTGCGGGCCGGCGAGCTGATCGCGCTGCTTGGCGCGATCCTGATCGTCGTCGCGCTCACCCGCTTCTGGTACGAAGCGCCCCAGGGCGATCTCACGGCTTGGGGCACGTTCGGCCCGACGATCGTGCTGTTGATCCTGGCCGCGGCGGGCGGGCTCTGGCTGGCGATCGCGACCGTCACCGAGCGCACCACCGCGCTGCCCGTCGCCGCCGCGGTGTGGGGCACGCTGCTCGGCATCGTCGGCACGCTCGCCGCGATCGTCCGCCTGATCGAGCGTCCCGACCACGCCACCGCGCTCTGCGCCGGGGCGTGGATCGCGTTCGCCGGCGCGCTGCTCGTCGCAGTCGGCAGCTGGCTGTCGATGCGCGACGAACGGCCCTCGCTCTACACGCCCGCCGAACCGCCCCCGCAGCCGCCGCCGGCGGGGTAGCATCTTCGCTCGTGATCGACCGTGACGAGGTGCTGCACGTCGCGCGCCTCGCGCGCCTGCAGCTGGACGACGACGAGTTGGATGCGATGGCCGGCGAGCTGTCCGCCGTGCTCGACCACATCGCACGCATCGGCGAGCTTGATCTGGACGATGTGCCGCCCACCGCCCACGTCGTCGAGGTCACCGGCCGGCTGCGCGCCGACGAGCCGCGGCCGTCGCTGCCGCGCGAGGTCGCGCTCGCCCAGGCGCCCGCCGTGCAGGACGACGGGTTCCTCGTACCGAGCCCGCAGGCGTAAACCGGACGGGACCGCCGGCCAGCACGGTCCTATAACCGACCCAACGACAGACCTCCGATGCACGACTCCGACCTCATCGCACTCACAGCCGCCCAAGCCGCCGCCGAGATCGAGGCCGGGCGGCTCTCCGCCGCCGCGTTGTTCGAGGCCTACCGCGTGCGTGCCGCCGCCGACGAGCTGAACTGCTTCACGTGGGTCGCGGGCGCGGATCAAGAGACTGCGGGGCCGCTGCACGGCGTGCCGCTCGCCGTCAAGGACCTGTTCTGCACCGCCGGCGTGCCCAGCCAGTCGGGCTCCCGCATCCTCGAGGGCTACCGCCCGCCGTACACCGCGACCGCCGTCGCCCGCCTCGCCGCCGCCGGCGCGCCACTGCTGGCCAAGACCAACCAGGACGAGTTCGCGATGGGCTCCTCCAACGAGAACTCGGCCTACGGCCCCGTGCTCAACCCGTGGGACCGCACGCGCGTACCCGGCGGGTCCTCCGGCGGCAGCGCCGCCGCAGTCGCCGCCGGGCTCGCGCCATGGGCGCTCGGCACGGATACGGGAGGGTCGATTCGTCAACCCGCCGCGCTCTGCGGCATCGTCGGCCTGAAACCCACCTACGGCTCGGTCTCGCGCTACGGCATGATCGCCTTCGCCTCCTCGCTCGACCAGGCCGGCCCGCTCACCCGCGACGTCACCGACGCCGCGTTGCTGCTGCGCCACATGGTTGGGCGCGACCCGTGCGATGCGACTTCGCTTGCGTTTCCCGAGGAGATCGCGCTGCCAAGCGCACAGCGCCTTGACGGCGTGCGGTTGGGGGTGCCCTCCGAGCTGAGCGGCGATGGCATCGAAGCGGGCGTGCTCGACGCCTTTCGCGCCACGCTCGCGCGCGCCGAAGAGCTGGGCGCGGTCGTCAGCGAGGTCAGCCTGCCGCACGCCCCGCACGCCCTCTCCGCCTACTACGTCCTCGCGCCCGCCGAGTGCTCCTCCAACCTGGCCCGCTACGACGGCGTGCGCTACGGCTACCGGGCCAAGAGCGACGGCGCGCTGCCCGCCGACGCGCCCCGCGGCCTCGTCGGCGCGCCCCGCGGCCTCGTCGGCATGTACACCCGCACCCGCCACGACGGCTTCGGCCCCGAGGTCAAGCGGCGCATCATGCTCGGCACCTACGCGCTCTCGGCCGGCTACTACGACGCCTACTACGGCCGCGCGCAGCGCGTTCGCACGAAGATCGTGGCCGACTTCGACGCCGCGTTTGCGCAGGTCGACTTCATCGTCACGCCCACCAGCCCGACCGTCGCGTTTGGCCTCGGTGAGAAGACAGGCGACCCGTGGTCGATGTACATCAACGACTTCTGCACCGTGCCGATGTCGCTCGCCGGCATCCCCGCGATCTCGATTCCGTGCGGGCTGGCGCCTGCGCCGGGGGTTGGGGCAGCGGGGGATAGAGGTGGCGAGGGCGAGGGCGAGGGCGGGGGCGCGGGCGGCCTGGGAACAGCTGGCGGGAATGGCGGCGAAGCTGCCGGGGACGGACTGAGCGGAGGGGGACTAATCGGAGGGGGACTAATCGGCAGGGGACTGCCCGTTGGCTTTCAGCTCTCCGGTCCCGTCTTCAGCGAGAACCGGTTGCTCGATGTCGCTTATGCCCTAGAGCAGGCGCTCGGCTTCGACGGATCGGCGGCGCGTGTATGAGCGCAGTCGAGTACGAGACCGTCATCGGCCTGGAGATCCACATCCAACTCTCGACGGCCACCAAGATGTTCTGCGGCTGCGCGCTGTCCTTCGGCGAGCCCCCCAACACTCGCACCTGCCCCGTCTGCCTGGGCCTCCCCGGCAGCCTGCCCGTCGCCAACGCCCGTGCCGTGCACTTCGGGCTGATGATCGGCCTCGCGCTCGGCTGCGACCTCGCGCCGCGCTCGATCTTCCACCGCAAGAACTACTTCTATCCCGATCTCCCCAAGGGCTACCAGATCTCCCAGTACGACGAGCCGCTTTGCCGCGGGGGACGCCTGGGTGACGTGCGCATCCACCGCGTCCACTTGGAGGAGGACGCCGCCAAGCTCATCCACGTCGGCTCCAGCGGACGGATCCACGGCTCCGACGCGAGCATCGTCGACTTCAACCGCGGCGGCACCCCGCTGGCGGAGATCGTCACCGAGCCCGACCTGCGCTCCGCCGAGCAGGCCGGCGAGTGGCTGCGCCTGCTGCGCGCCACGATGCGCCAGCTCGGCGTCAGCGACGTGAACATGGAGGAGGGCTCGCTGCGCTGCGACGCCAACATCTCGCTGCGCCCCGCCGGGACCGAGCAGCTGGGCGTCAAGACCGAGCTGAAGAACATGAACTCCTTCCGCTTCATCGAACGCGGCATCCGCGCCGAGTCCGCCCGCCAGGAAAAGCTGCTGCGAGCAGGCCAACGGGTCGAACAGGAGACACTGCACTTCGACCCCGCCTCCGAACGCATCACCTCCCTGCGCTCGAAGGAGGAGGCGCACGACTACCGCTACTTCCCCGAGCCCGACCTCGTGCCCGTCGCGATCTCCCAGGAGATGCTCGACGCCGCCCAAGCCGCTCTGCCCGAGCTGCCGGCACAGCGGGCGCAGCGGCTGGAGCAGCAGGTCGGGCTGAGCGCCGACAGCGCCCACCAACTCGCCTTCGACGCCGCCCTCGGGGCGTACTTCGACGTGGTGCTGAGGGCAGCCGGTCAAGAGCCGGGGTTGGCGTCGCCGGCTGCGGCCGACGCTCAGGCGCTCGCGAATTGGGTTACCGTCGAGCTGCCCAAGCGACTCGGTCCCGACATCGATCCGCTCGCGTCGAACGTCTCACCACAGGCGCTGGCGACGATCGCGGGAATGGTCTCCCGCAAGGAGATCAGCGTCGGAGTCGGGCGGCAGGTGCTCGACAAAGTGGCAGCCGGCGGCGGCGATCCTTCTACGATCGTCGCGGCCGAGGGCCTTGCCGCACTGGACGGCGGCGCCGACGAGCTGGCCGCCGTTGTCGCCGCGGCCCTCGCCGCCAACGCGCAGGCCGCCGAGAACGTCCGTGCCGGCAACGCCAAGGCCGTCGGGCCGATCGTCGGCTACGTCATGCGCGAGACCAAAGGCCGCGCCGACGGCGCCGACGTCACGCGGCTCATCCACGAGCAGCTTGGCATCTGAGGGCCCATCCCGCTAGGCCCGCACGTCTGGATGCGGCTGATTGCCTTTGTGAGGGGGTGTCCTCGGGCTCGACGTGGGCCCACCACATCTCGCTATCGCGTCCTCGACACCCCGGCACCCATCACCGCGACCGTTCCACTGACCGGGGGTCGACGGCTAGTGGGGTGTCAGGCAACGTTCGCCTGGTTGACGGCGCCGAGGATGCTGGCACCAAGGCGTTTGCGGCCGAGTCGGACCGGCAAACGTTGCCGGGTCCTCCACTAGCACGTCCCCACCGGGGATGGACCTTGGGCAACCGACCCCGGACGCCAGACTCGACGAACGCCTCTTGGTGGGCTTCGCCTCCTGCGTCCTTCATTTGAAACACCGCCTCCTCCGACATCTTGGACCTTGGGCCAAAGGCAGCCAGGCCCCCACACGCCAATATGCCTCTCATGAACAGGCCATCGCCAAGCTCCAACGAATCCTCCTCCCGGCGGTTCCTCTTGCTGCCAGAGGACGGTCTCGAGACCTCTGCTCGGCGCCCCCCGATCCGTCGCTACCGCCTTGCCAGCATCGGGCGCAGCGGCGGCTCGGCCGGGGCCGATCTCGCGACGGCGCGCCTCGTCGGTGAGATCGGCCGTCTGGGGCGCGGACGCGGTTAGGTCTCGAACCGCACGATCCTCGCCCCGCGGTTCCCCTCGATCGCGGACAGGCGGGACATCGAGGGCGGCTGCCAGCCGGGGCGGGGATGTGCGCCGAAGGCGAGTGTCCTCCGGCTCCGGCCGGCGAGCCGGCCCTCATCGAAGTGGGTGCGGCCGGGCAGAACGGTGGTTCCTGCCCGGTCGCACCGCTCCCGCGCGTCCATCCCTCCAGGCGCCCCTCCGGGGCGCCCACTCCAAACACAATCCAGCCGCCGCTGTGGGACCTGCTGCTACTTCGAGCGCCGAGCGCTACTCTGTTGCATATGGAAGAACTTCCCTCCGGCTCGAACCAAGTCCGGCTCGCTGGGGCGCACGGTCGTCGCGGTCCTGATCCTCGCGATCGCCGCCTGGGTGCTCCTGCACCTGCTGCTCGGCCTCGTCACGTTCCTCGCGACCATCGTCGTGGTCGTGCTGGCCGTCGTCGCCGTGGTCTGGGCGCTGCGCGTCATCCTCTGAGGTCGCGCCGGCGATGGCCTACGTCTTGATCGCCGTCGGCTTCGGCCTCGGTGGCGGCTATATCGGGCGCATGAAGGGCAGTTCCTTCTGGCTCTGGTTCTTGATCTCCGCGGTCGTCCCAGTCATCGGTCTGCTCGCGGCGATCGCCTACCGCATCGAGCGTGAAGAGCTGCGCCGCCAATGCCCCCAATGCGGGCGCGTCACCAAGGTCTACGACGCCCTCTGCACCCGCTGTGGCACCGAGCTGGAATACCCCGATGTCATGATCGCCCCCGAATCCTGGGAGCCACAGACACCCGCGCAGGTCTGAGGCCGGGCTCGCTCGCATCCAGGTCTGAAGCCGGATCGCATCCGTGATCGTGGGCTTGCGCGGAGCCTCTGGCCATTGCCGGAGACGAGCGACGCCAACCGCTGGCGGGCGCTAATCCAACGCGCGCCGTCGCCCGTACGTGGCGGTTTACTCGCCTCCGTAAGCGCGTGCCGTTAGCTGGCCGTGTCGTTAGGGAGCCCGAACCGCCCCGCGCTCTATAAATCGTCGGATGGAGGCCAAAGCGTCCTCGATGACGGCTCCTTCGGGCGTGATCGCGCGCATCATCCACCGCGTCGGCTTCGCCGACGAGCGCGAGTTCGTCCTGCGCGTCGTGCAGCCCGCCCTTGTCGGGATGATCGACGGCACCGTCTCCTCGCTTGCGCCGATCTTCGCCGCGGCGCTCGCGTCGAACTCGCGCACCGCCCTGCTTGTCGGCTTCTCGACCGCGCTCGGCGCCGGGGTCAGCATGGGTTGGTCGGAGGCCCTGTCGGACACCGGCGAGGAAACCGGCCGCGGCTCTGCCGTCGTGCGCGGCTCGATCACCGGCGGCATGACCGCCCTGGGCGGCGTCTTTCACACGCTCCCCTTCCTGATCTCCGACGTGCACAAGGCGCTCCTCGTCGCCGGCTGCGTGGTCGCCGTCGAGCTGTTCGTCATCGCCTGGGTGCGCAAACGCTTCCTCGAGGTCTCCCTGCGCTCCTCGCTCCTGGTCGTCACGGTCGGCGGCGCGATCGTGCTCGCGATCGGCGTCGCGATCGGGTCGTCGTAGATCGCGCTGCGGTCTGATCGTCGCGCGGCGGCGGACGCGGCAGGAGGGCATGGGTGTGACTTGGACGCCGCCGGGGCTCTCAGCGATGTGGGCGCGCGGCATCTGGGGGAGGGGGTGTGTTGTTGTTTTTTGCGGTGCGATTCGCGCCGGCGCGCGCGCGGTCTTTGTCTTAACCCCGCGCGTGCGCGCCCGCGAATGGCTGTTTGAACCCCGCGCGCGTGCGCGCCCGCGAATGGCTGTTTGCGGAGAGATGCCGACAGGGTGCGAGAGGGCGGTGACAGGACGCTGCAGCCCGGTCGTTGCCTGGCGCGCGAGCGTCGCGTCGAAACCCGCTGGTACACTGGCTTTTCCTGGAATTTCGAGCGAGAGGGTGGCGCAGCCGGCCAGAGGCTGGCGAGTCGGGCCCCTCGACACATCGAGTCGGTAGGAAAGGAGGTCGGTTTCATGCGCGCGGTTGACGCCCTGATGGAATGTCTGAAGGCAGAGGGCGTGGAGGTCGTCTTCGGGCTGCCCGGCGGCGCGAACCTCCCCACCTACGACGCGTTCGTCGGCGCCGGCATCCGCCACATCCTCGTGCGCCACGAGGCCGGCGGCGGGCACGCCGCCGAGGGCTACGCCAAGGCGACCGGCAAAGTCGGCGTCGCGTTCGCCACCAGCGGGCCTGGCGCGACGAACCTGATCACGCCGATCTGCGACGCGATGATGGACTCGGTGCCGGTCGTGTTCATCACCGGCCAGGTGCGCACCGAGCTACTCGGCACCGACGGCTTCCAGGAGGCCGACACGATCGGCATCACGATGCCGGTCGTCAAGCACTCGTTCATGATCCAGCACCCGCTTGAGATCCCGCGCGCGATCCACGAGGCCTTCTATCTCGCGCGTAGCGGCCGTCCTGGGCCTGTGCTGGTCGACATCCCCCAGGACCTCTCGCGCGCCGACATCGCCTACGAGCCCGTCAAGGACGTGCGGCTGCCCGGCTACCAGCCGACGCTCGAGGGCAACCAGAAGCAGATCCGCCAGGCCGCCAAGGCGCTCGCCGCCGCGCAACGGCCGGTGATCTACGCCGGCGGCGGCGTGGTCAACGCGAACGCCGCCGACGAGCTGGTTGCGCTCGCGACCGCCGACCGTTTCCCGGTGACGTGCACGTTGATGGGCCTCGGCGCGTTTCCCGCTCGGGTTGACGGCAAGCCCCACCCCCAGTGGCTGGGGATGCTCGGCATGCACGGCACGCGCACCGCGAATTACGCGATGGACGAGGCCGACCTGATCTGCGCCGTGGGCGCGCGCTTCGACGATCGCATCACCGGCAAGCTCTCCGAGTTCGCTCCCCGGGCGAAGTTCATCCACATCGACGTCGACCCGGCGGAGATCTCCAAGAACGTGCCCGCGCACATCCCGATCGTGGGCGACGCCAAGCACGTGCTCGGCAAGCTCGCCAAGGAGTACCGCGAGCTTGGCGCCGACCCGGCGCGGTTGGACGCGTGGTGGACACGGATCGAAGGCTGGCGCGAGAAGTACCCGCTGCGCTACGAGGACAGCGCCGACGCCGAGATCAAGCCGCAGTACCTGATCCAGGCGCTGCACGAGGCGACCGGCGGCGAGGCGATCGTCTCCAGCGACGTTGGCCAGCACCAGATGTGGACTGCGCAGTACTACGACTTCCCCGCGCCACGGCGCTGGATCAACTCGGGAGGCCTCGGCACGATGGGCTTCGGGCTGCCCGCCGCGATGGGTGCCGCGGTCGGCTGCCCCGACCGCCTCGTGTGCTGCGTCGCCGGCGACGGCTCGGTGCAGATGAACGCCCAGGAGCTTGCGACATGCGCACAGGACGGCATCCCGATCAAGGTGTTCATCATGAACAACGGCTACCTCGGCATGGTGCGCCAGTGGCAGGAGCTGTTCTGGGACGGGAAATACAGCCACGTCGACATGGGCTCCCATCCCGACTTCGTCAAGCTCGCCGAGGCCTACGGCGCGACCGGCATGCGCTTCGAGAGCAAGCACACGCTCGTCGCGGACATCAAGCGCGCGATCGACACCGAGGGCCCGGTCGTCGTGGACGTGCGGGTGACGCGCGAGGAGAACACCTACCCAATGATCCCTGCCGGACAGCCTGCGCGCGAGATGGTGGGCTGAGCGATGGGCGAGACCACAATCAAGGCGCCGATCAGCCTCGCCGAGCTGGAAGCCACCGGCAGCCCGCGCAGCGGGCGCAAGCACGTGCTGTCGATCCTCGTCGAAAACAAGTCCGGTGTGCTCACCCGCATCGCCGGACTGTTCGCGCGGCGCGGCTTTAACATCGACACGCTCACCGTCGGCCCCACCGACGACGAGCGCGTCTCGCGCGTGACGCTCACCGTCGACGGCGCGCTGCACCCGATCGACCAGGTGACCAAGCAGCTGCACAAGCTGATCAACGTCCTGAAGATCCGCGACCTCGACCCGAGCGACACCGTCACGCGCGAGCTGGCGATGTTCAAGGTCGCCGTGGACGGCGGTCAACGCGGCGAGCTGATGCAGGTCACCGAGATCTTTCGCGGCAAGATCGTCGACGTGACCAAGCGTGCGGTGATCGTCGAGATCACCGGCACCACCGAGAAGATCGCCGCCTTCGAGAGCTTGGTGCGTCCGTTCGGGCTGATCGAGATGATGCGCACGGGCGAGATAGCGATCGCGCGCGGGCGCGGCGAGACCTGAGGGTCGTTGAGATGCGCTGGCCGAAACGGGGACCGATCAGGGCGACACTCGCTCCGCTCGCATCCCCGAATCGGCCAGCGCCGAAGGCGCGTGTCAACCGGCTTCGGTCGGCGTCCTCCCTCGCTCATGTGCTAAAGCACACTCCGCTCGGTGCGTTCTTGAGCTGCTTGCTCAACGGCCCTCAGGAGGTTTAGCCAATGCGGACCTCTGCGTCCTTGATGACTGGCGACGCCGACCTGACCACTACCGGGCTGCGGGGTACGCCCTGGCCGGCGCCGACGTCGAACGGCTCGCGGCACGCCTGGAGCTGGCCGTCAGGCGGGCGCGCCGCAGCGGGCAGCCGACGCTCGCGACGCTGACGCTCGCACTGGAAGGGACGGTCGACCCCAGCGCGGTCGTATGCGCGTCGCGTGTCCCGGGCGAGCCGTGGTTCTGCTTCGAGCAGCCCGAGCGCGGCCAGGCGGCGCTCGCGACACTCGGCGAGGCCGTCAGCCTGACCGCCGGCGGCCCCGAACGCTTCGCGACCGTCGCCGATCGCTGGCGCGCGCTCGCGGCGGCCGCCGTCGGCGATCCGCCCGACGACCCTAACCGCGGCGGACCGGTCGCCGTCGGGGGGTTCGCGTTCGCCGCGGACGGCGGTCGCGACCCGGCGTGGAGCGGCTTCGAGCCCGCGTCGCTGGTCGTGCCAGAGGTTGCGCTCACGCGTCGCGTTACCGGGGCCGGGCGCGCCGCGGGGGCCGGGCGCCACGGTGCGGCCGACCCCCGCGTGCGCCTCACGCTCGCCGCGCTCGCTGCGCCCGACGACACAGCCGACGAGCTGCTGGACCGGCTGCGGCAGCGTTTGGCGGGGTTGCGCGACGCGCCGCTGCCACTGCTCGACCCCGCGCCGTCGGGCCGCTACCGCGTGGTCAGCGCGATGCCGCCCGAGCACTACGAGGCCGCGGTCGCGCGCGCCGTCGAGCAGATCAGAGCGGGCGCGCTCGAGAAGATCGTGCTCGCGCGCGAGGTCGACGTGCACGCCCCGCGCGCGCACGACCCGGCCGCCGTGTTCGGCGTGCTGCGCGACGCGTTCCCCGCCTGCTCGGTCTTCTGCGTCGGGCGCGAGGACGCGGCGTTCGTCGCCGCCAGCCCCGAGCTGCTCGTACGCCGCGAAGGGCACCGCGTGAGCACGCTCGCGCTCGCCGGCTCGATGCGCCGCAGCGCCGACCCCGCCGTCGACGACCACCTCGGCGAACAGCTGGTGCACTCCGCCAAGGACCGCGAGGAGCACGCGATCGTGATTCGCCGCATCGAGCGCGCGCTGCGCCCGCACGCCCTGTGGCTCGCCGCCACACCCGAGCCCGCGCTGGTGAAGGTCGCGAACATCCAGCATCTCGCGACCCCGATCCGCGCGCAGCTCGCACAGCCGCTCGACGTGGTCGAGCTGCTCGAGCTGATGCACCCCACGCCCGCCGTCGGCGCCGAGCCGCCCGCGCGGGCGCACCCGCTGATCCCTGCGCTGGAGGGCCTCGACCGCGGCTGGTACGCCGGCCCCGTCGGCTGGGCCGACGCGGACGGCGACGGCGAGTTCTGCGTTGCGTTGCGCTGCGCCCTGCTGCGCGGGCGTGTCGCCCGCTGCTACGCCGGGGTCGGTGTCGTACGCGACTCCGACCCCGCCGCCGAGCTGGCCGAGACCGAGGTCAAGCTGCAGGCACTGCTGCCACTGCTCGCCGGGTGAGCGGGTTGGGTACACGTCCGTCGGCCCGCGGGCGCGTGCCGCGAGCGTGGTAGGGAGTGCACGTCCGCCTACGGGCGCTCAGGCGATCGTCAGCAGCCGCACGACGAGCTTGCCCGGTTTGCCCTGCTCGCCCGGGAACACCAGCGTGACCGTGAAGCTGGCGTGACCGGTCGCGATCGTGCGGCCTGTGATCTTCACTGCGTGCGCCTGCGCACCGACGATGCGCGCGCTCGCTTCGACGATCCTGCGTCCCGCCGGCGCCTTGAACGTGTACGTCGCGTAGCCCGTGAAGCGCACCGTGCGCTGCGCCTTCGGGGTGACCGTGTAGGTCGTCTCCTGCACCCGGCTGCGGCTGTCCGTGGCGTGTGCCGGCGACGGCGCCCCGGCTTGCGGGGCCGTGGCGTTCGCGACGGACGAACCGAGCAGCAGCAGCGCCGACGCGGCGAGCGTCGCGGGCAGCGCCACCGGCGAACGACGACGCGCGTGGCGAGAACGGTTGGTCTCGAAAGTCACGACGGGTCAGTCTAGGCGATTCGCCGCGGCGACGGCGCCCCACACGCGCCGGTGCAGCGCGACGTTCTCGGCGCGCTCGCCCTGCACCTCCACGATCGTGGCGCGGGCCGAACGCGCGCCGAGAGCGCGCTCGAGCGCCGCGCGAAACGACGGGACATCCGCCGCCCGCTCGTGGTGCAAGCCGTACAGCGCCGCCGCGCGCTCGAAGTCCAGGCCAGTCGGGGTGGCGATGTGGCGTGTGTAGATGTCCTCCCGGTCGGCCCCTGCGTCCGTGCCGTTGACCCCGGGTTCGCCGGCGTGCGCGAGCGGGTCCCCGGCGACGGGCAGGAAGTCGAAGATCCCGCCGCCGGCGTTGTCGAGCAGCACGATCGTCAACGGCAGCTCCAGCCGCCGTGCCGTCAGCAGGCCGCCGATATCGTGCGCCAGCGCGACGTCGCCGATCAGCAGCACGACCGGACCGGCAGGCGGCGTGCCGGCCTGCGCGCCGCCGGCCGACGCGCCGCCGGCCTGCACGCCCGCATGGTGCCCGCCATCGGCACCGCTCGCCTCCGCGACCGCGCCGCGCGCCGCTGCGACCGCGCCGCGCGCCGCCGCGGCGACGCCGAACGCGCTCGACACAGTCCCGTCGATGCCGTTCGCGCCGCGGTTGCACAGCACGCGCGGCGGGTCGGGGCGAACAGGCCAAAACGTCTCGACATCACGCACTGGCATGGAGGAGGCGACGAATAACGTGGCCTGCGCCGGCAGCAGCACGCCCAGCTCCGCTGCCACCGCGGGCTCGCTGAGACCGCTCTCGGCCAGCACGCCGAGAACCGCCTCGGCGGCACGCTCGTCGGCGCCGCGCCAGGCGGCCAGCCAGTCCGGGTCGGCAGGGGAAAGCGCGGGAAGCGCGCCGGCGGTGGCGCTGTGGGGCGGCGGATCGTTGGCGGTCGTGTGGGGCGGCGCGCCGGCGGCCATCGCGCGGGGCTGCGCGTCGTTGACGGTCTCGCGCGCCAGCGCGGCGAGCGCGGGCGCGGGCGCGAGCGCCAGCGAGTGGGAAAGCACCGCTGCCGGGTCCTGCCACGAGCCCTCGCTGTCGAGCTGCACCTGTGGGGTGTCGCCAAGACCGGCCAGCCATTCGCGCAACGGCTTGGAGGTCGGCAGGTCGCCGACGCGCAGCACGACGTCGGGACGGTGCGCAGCCGCGAAGGCGGGGTCGCGCAGCAGCGCGTCGTAGTGGGCGACCGCGGCCTCCCCGCGGCGGGCGCCCGACAGCGGGTCGGCCAGCAGCGGCCAGCCGGCGGCGGCGCAGAAGGCCGCGGCGGCCTCGGCGAGCGACGGGTCGCCGGGTGGCTGGGCGCCGCCCTGCGGCGTCGCTGCCCCCGCTTCCTCGGCGGACCCGGCACCCATGCCCGCGTCGCGCTCGTGGCGTCCCGCGACGACCACGCCGCGACGCGCGTGGGCGAGCAGCGCGCGCAGCTCGTCGAGCGTCTGCGGCGCGGCGGCCGGCGGGGCCGGCGCGCGGCGCACGTACGGAGCGCCGTCGGGGCGGCCGGTGTCGTCGCCGGGCAGCTCGGCCACGCCCGGCACGAGCGGCTCGCGCAGGGCGAAGTTCAGGTGCACGACCCCCGGACGGCCTTCGCGCGCGCGCCAGTACGCGCGACACGCGAGCGTGCGCATCCAGCGCAGGCGCGCGGCGGCCGCCTGTCCGATCTGGGCGTCGTTCTCGCCGGCCAGCTCGTGCGTGCCGACCTCGAAGAACCACTTCGCGGCGCCCCCGAGCAGCTTGATCTGGTCGATCGTCTGCCCCGCGCCGCTCTCGCGCAGCTCCGGCGGGCGGTCGGCGCTGAGGATCAGCAGCGGCACGCCCGCCTCGCGGGCCTCGACCGCCGCCGGCAGCAGCTCGGCGAGCGCCGTGCCAGACGTGCACGTCACCGCGACCGGCAGCCCGCTCGCCTTCGCCAGCCCGACCGCGAAGAACCCGGCGCAGCGCTCGTCGATGTGCGAGTAGCAGCGCACGCGCTCGTCGCGCGCGAGGCTCAGCACGAGCGGTGTGCAGCGCGACCCGGGCGAGGTGCACGCGTCGCGCAGGCCGCAGCGGGCGAGCTCGTCCACGAGCGCGCGCAGCATCAGGTAGGTATCGGTCGGGGCGGAGATTTTGAGTCTTCGGGGTCGCTGAGCGGTGAGCCTGGAGTGTTGGGCCGCCGGTAGGATCGCGGCGTGCCGGAGAACGTCGTTCTGCTACACGGGTTCGGCGGCACACACCGCGCCTGGGACGGCGTTGTGGCGCTGCTTGACCCTGAACGCTACCTGCCGCTGGCGATCGACCTCCCTGGCCACGGCGAGCACGCGGATGCTGCGCGCCCGATCACGTTCGCCGGCTGCGTCGCGCACGTCCTGACGCGCGCACCGGAGCGCTTCGCCCTGTGCGGCTACTCGCTGGGCGGGCGTGTGGCGCTGCACATCGCGCTTGCCGCCCCCGCCCGCGTGCGGCGCCTCGTACTCGTCGCCGCGACCGCCGGCATCGAGGACGAGGGTGAGCGCGCGCAGCGGCGGCTGGCCGACCGGCGGCTTGCCGAAGACCTCGAACGTCTCCCCTATGAAGAGTTCATCGAGCGCTGGCGCACCCAACCGCTGTTCGCCGGGGACCCACCCGCGGTTGGCGCGCGCGCGCGCGAGGACCAGCGCCGCAACCGGCCCGACGCGCTCGCCGCGGTCCTGCGCGGCATCGGCTCCGGCGAGATGCAGCCGCTGTGGAGCCGCCTGGCGGAGCTCGAGATGCCGGTCGCGATCCTCGTAGGCGACCGCGACACCAAGTTCCAGGCCCTCGGAGAGCGGATGGCGGCATTGCCGGCGCGCGCGGAGCTGGTCGTCGTGCCCGGCGGCCATGCCCTGGCGTTGGAGAACCCGGCGGCGGTGGCGCGCGCGCTGATGTGACCCTCTCAGGCCAGCGGCGCGACGCCGAGGCCCGGCCCGGTCGGCACCGTGATCCGGCCGTCGTGCACGGGCAGCGGGTCCTCGAGCTCGGCGAACAGGCCGAGCGTCGCCAGCCCGCACGCCGGCATCGGGCCGCGCGAGGCCAGCGCCGCCGCCGCGTGCACCGCCGCGGCGATCCCGAGCGGACCGTCGAACGTCGAGGCGAGATAGACCTCCGCGCCCGACGCCCGCACCAGCGCCGCCGCCGCCAGCAGACCCCCGATCCCGCCGCAGCGCGCGATCTTCAGGCACACCGCGTCGGCGACGCCCGCTCCGAGCGCGCCGTGCTCGGCGGCGGTCTCGTCGATCGCGACCCGCGCCGCCACCCGCTCGCGCACCTCGCGCACCGCCTGCAGGCCGTGCGTGGGCTCCTCGACCAGCTCCAGCCCCACCGGCGCGAGCGCCTCGATCGCCCTCACGGCTTCCTGCACATCCCACGCGCCATTTGCGTCGACGCGCAGCGCGGTCTGCGGGCCGACCGCCGCCCGCACCGCGGCCAGCCTGCCCGCGTCGTCACCGACACCGACCTTCACCTTCACGCACCCGTAGCCGGCCGCCACCGCGGCCGCTGCCTGCTTTGCTGCCTGCGCTCTGCTGGTCGCACCGATCGTGGCGTTCACCGCCACGCTTGCCGCCGGCGCGTCGCTCAGCAGCGCCGCGACCGGCCTGCCCGCACGGCGACCTGCACGATCCCACAGCGCCAGGTCGATCGCGGCCAGCGCCACCGGCTCGTCGCAGACCCGCCGGCACGCGTCCACGAGCTGTGCGCCGGTGGCGCCGTCGGACTGCATCAGCACGGGCCGGTAGCCGACGAGCGCGTCGAGCACGCGCTGGGGGCTGACCCCGTCGTAGGGCTCCAGCGGCGCGGCTTCGCCATAGCCGGTCGGCCCGTCGCTGCCGCTGAGTGCGACCGTGAACAGCTCGCGCTCGGCTACGGTGCCGTAGGAGGTCTGTAGCGGGTGTTGCAGCCGCAGCACCTGCGTGGTGACGCTCATGCGCATGGCTCTCAGCGGCCGCAGTCTAGCGGCGTGCGCCCGCCTGCGGTTGGCCAAACGTCCGGCTGACGCAGCCACCCGGCCGCGGCGCCGCGCCGCTCGCAAGTAGGTCGCCTAGCGATCGGCGGCCTCCGGCGAGGCGGCGGCTGCACCGCGTGCTGGGAGGGAGCCCTTGTTGTCGTTGACAAAAGTAGGTCGGCTTGTCTCGATGGGGTGTGATGGCTGTCTGGGTTGTGGGTGTGAGGTGTTGGGGGTGGGGTCGTGGTGTTCGGGTGGTGGTGGCGGTGATTTGCGAGGGTTTGTAGGGTGTTTTCAGGGGGTTGGGTGTTTGGGGTTGGGTGTGTTTCGTGGGGGTTGTGGGCGGTGTGGATGGCGGGGGCGAGTATTGACAGGAAGTGCCGGTTGTGGTTATATGGCCTTTGTCTTCGTAGCCATAGCGTTACCAAGATGACATATGGTCTGGTTTGGGTCGCCCGCTGTGGTCGACCTGCAAGCGCTGTAGGGGTTCTGGGAGAGGGGCCGGGTCGGGTTTTCTGATGAGGGAGTTGGTTTAGCGTGGTTTCTGCAGGGAGATACGTGCCGGGGATGTGCGCCGCCGCCGGCGGGGCCCTCGCTAGATGCACCAGCAGCTTGCTGATGCATCTCTCTCTCTCTCTCTCTCTTCAGTTCGGCGGCTAGCCGCTAGCCGCCGCCAGCGGGCGCTTTGGCGCCGCCTGCGCTCCGGGTTCGCGGGGGCGGGGAGCCCTTTGCGCCGGTGTTGGGGGGTGGCGTGAGTGGCGCCGGCGACGCGTGTGGGAATGCCGGCGACGGCGGAGTTCGTCGAGATTCAGCGTTCGCGACTGCTGGCGGGTGCGCTGCGCGCGATCGACGAGGTGGGATATCCGGGGGCGACGGTTACGCAGATCACCTCGCGGGCGCGGGTCTCGCGGCGTACGTTCTACGAGCTGTTCGCAGACCGCGAGGCGTGCCTGCTCGCGCTGATCGACGAGTGCGTGGAGATGCTCGAGCGCGAGCTGGCGGATGCGGGTCTTGCGGGCCGGTCGTGGCGTGAGCGGGTCCGCGGCGGCCTGGCGCTGATTCTTAGCTTCCTCGACCGTGAGCCGGCGCTGGCGCGCGTGTGTGTGCTGCAGGCGCAGCGTGGCGGGCCGCTCGTGCTCGAGCGCCGCCGGGAGATCCTGGGGCGTCTGGTGGCGGCGTTGGACGAGGGCCGCCGCGAGGCGGGGCCGCGGACGGGCGATTGCACCCCGCTGACGGCCGAGGGCCTGGTCGGCGCGGCGTTCTGGATCGTCAGCGGCCGCCTCGCCGAGCGCGAACGCGAACGCGAACGCGATGCGCAGCACAGCCGCGGCGACAGCCAGCCGTTGAGCGCTCTGCTCGGGCAGCTGACGAGCATGATCGTACTGCCCTATCTCGGCGCGGCGGCGGCGCGGCGCGAGCAGGCGCGGTCTACGTCCAAGGCGCCGCCCGCACCGCGCAGCGTCCCCGCGCCGACGGTCCTCGAGCGCGACCCGCTGCAGGAGGTCCCGATGCGCCTGACCTACCGCACCGCCAGGGTGCTGCAGGCAATCGCGCAGCGCCCGGGTATCAGCAACCGCGAGATCGCGCAGCTGGCCGGCATCCACGACCAGGGGCAGATCTCGAAGCTGCTCGCGCGCCTGCAGCGCCTCGGGCTGACGGCGAATACCGGCACCGGGCACCTCAAGGGCGAGCCCAACGCGTGGAAGCTGACCGTGCTCGGCGAGCAGCTTGCACAGCGCATCAGCATGAGCATCGCGCGCGAGAGCGAGGCTGCCTGATGGCGCACTCACCACGCAGCGAGCGCGCACACGACCGCTCTGGCCGCGAAGGGCCTGGGTTGTGGCCGCGGTGGGTGTCCAATCGTGCGCCCGGGCGGAGCGGCGTTGTTGCCGTCCCACCTTGGGCGTGCTGGGAAACAAGACCGGCGCCCGGATCGCCGCTTCCTCGTGGGGCGGTGGCCTGAGTGCTGAATGAGACATGAGAAAGGTTGTTGTCTGATGAGATCTGTATGCAAGGGGCTGTTTGCCTCGCTTGTGGCAGTACTGGCATTGGGGGCTGCGTCCTCGGCGGCGATGGGCGCCGGCTGGTCGGTAAACGGCTCGACGACGTTCGGCACCGAAGCCTTGAGCAGTTCGCCGAGCGGTGTCGGGATCGCCCTGGAAATGGAAAGCGAAGGGATTCTGAGGACGTGTGAAACGCTTGAATTGCAGGGCGGGAAGATTGTCGGGGGTAGCGCTGAAGGCTCGGCGACAGCGATGGTATTCAGCGGCTGTCGGCAATGGAACGAGTCGGAAAGTTGTGAAATGAGTGCTTCGATTAAAACGGTTGCTGTGACAATCGATGCAATCAACGCGACTGAAGTCGAAATCAAGCCCAAGTCACCCGCGACCGAATTCGGCAAGTACAAAATCAAAGGCGGTGGGTGTGTTCTGAACGGCACGTACACGCTTACCGGCGACTTCAGGGCTACGGTCGAAAAAGCGGGTACGGAAGCACTCGGCCACGTGACAGCTTTCAACCGACAGAGCAACCTGCAGGTGGGTGCCGGCGCGATAAATGTGAAGGGCAACAGCCTTTTGAAGCTAGTCTCGGGTAAGGATTGGAGTATTCAGTAGAAGACGTCCTCGCCTATGGGCCCGTGTGGTGCGGAGGAGCGCAGTGGCTCTCCCGCGCCACACCCGGTCCTTTCGGTGAGTCAGTACGACGCCAACGACAAGGGTGTGAGAGAGATGGTGCGCATGACCAAAACTGTAGACGATCGTAGCGACGGACGTGTCGTATGGCGCATGCGTGCCATCATTACATTGGCGCTCGTCGGGGTATGCGCCGGCGGGCTATTGACGCCAGGTACCGCGCAGGCGGCGGGGTGCCCCAACGAAGCGGTGCGCCAGCAGCAGGGGAGCGACACTTTGCCGGAATGTCGCGGGTATGAACTCGTCAGTCATTTCTCCAAACAGGGATATCTCACAGGACCACAAAACCAGCCTGGAGAGGGAATTATCAGCGGACCGGCATCCGTGTTTGCTGAAGATGGCGAACGGGTAGCCATGGACTCGCTGGCCGCGGGGCTCGGTGTGCTTGGACAGGAACAGCTGCCGTTTGGCAGCTATATGTTCCTGCAGCGCAGCGAGGGTGGTGGATGGAGTGCCGAACCCTTGAATCCGCCCGAGTCACAGTTCTCAGATCAAAAGCTGGTGGTCGCCGATGCCAACACAGGCACGTCGCTGTGGCTGGTCCATAAAGCCGATGAAGGCATTTACGCGGGAGACTTCTACGTTCGCTCGAACACGGGGCAGTTCAAGCTGGTAGGTTCCGTGACACCCCCGAGCGATACGCCGGAACCAGCCAGTACGACGATGTACTACGCGCTTGGCAGGGCAGAAGAGAGCGACGGTGTGGTCGGCGCGTCAAGCGAATTCACGCATATCGTTGTGCAGGCGAACATTACCTTGGGTGGCCGCTTTCTCTGGCCTGGGGATACAACGTTTAGACAGCTTGTGGGAGACGAAGCCATGAAGGTGGGCTCTTTGTACGAGTACGTCGGCGACGCGAATCCCGGGGAAACGGAAAGAGAACCGGTATTGGTGGGCGTCGAAGGTGGCGCCGGGAGTACCGCCTTGATCGGGGAATGCGGAACGGCTTTGGGCACGCTGCATGGCGAACCGAAAAACGCCGAGCCGAAACGAAAGGAGGCGCGGAACGAGATCTCTGAAGACGGCAATGTCGTCTTCTTCTCTCCCGTTGCCGCCGATGATCCCGTGAACTACTACGAGACCGACTGTACAAAGAAGATGCCGGAAAAGCAGGAACTGTACGCGCGGATCGACCAGAGCGAAACGGTCGATATCTCCGAGCCTGCTCCGAACAAGCCGTGTGAAGAAGATCCCGAATGCGTCGGCAACGCGAGCAAGAGCGCGGACGCCAGCTTCGAAATGGCCTCGGGGGATGGGTCGAAGGTGTTCTTCACGAGCACCCAGCAGCTGCTGCCCGGCGCGCACGAGGACACCGAAGGGGGAGACAGCGCGTTCGCGTACTGCTTCAAGACGACGCCCGGAGCGGGCGGGTGCAACCTGTACGAGTACGACTTCGATCGTCCCCCCGGAGAACGCTTGACGCTCGTATCGGCTGGCGCACCCCAGGGTGCCGAAGTCCAGGGCGTGATCGCGAGCGCCAACGACGGGTCGCACGTCTACTTCGTCGCCAAGGGCGCCCTCACCGGGACAGAAAGGAACAGCGCCGGCGAAGAAGCCGTAGAAGGCGCGGACAACCTGTATGTGTACGAGCCCGAGCCGGCCAAGCCCGGTGAAGCCGCCGTGACGTTCATCGGGATGCTTTCGCCCGAAGACGCCCGACTTCTCTGGCAAACAGAAAAACCACAAACCCGGGTCACGCCAGACGGGGATTTCCTCGTGTTCGCGAGCCACGCAAGGCTGACTACAGACGACGAAAGCAACGGAGAACAACTTTTCGAGTACGACGCGTCGACAAAGGCTCTCGTAAGGATATCGGTCAGTGAAAAGGTTGAAGGAAAGAGCTATGCGACAAACGGGAATGTAGAAAACGGACTGGAAAGCCCCAGCTTGGACTCAGAAAACGGCATCTCGGAAAATGGCAAGATTGTGATATTCGGGAGTAAGGCGGCGTTGAGCCCGCGGTCGTTTGCGGCTTTTGCATCAGGGTGTGCCAGTGTGTACGAGTACAGCTGGGAGGGAGCCCAATCACCCACGGAAGGCGAAGTTCACCTCGTATCAGACGGCAAAGACATCGTTCAAGAAAACGAAGGAGCATGCGGCGACTCGGTTGGAGGGGTGGATGCCAGTGGCGAAGACGTTTTTTTTGCGACGCTCGACCCGTTGACGCGGGAAGATGGCGATACGCTGCGAGACGTCTATGACGCGAGGGTGAATGGTGGCAGGCTGCCTCCTGCCCAGCCGGCTGGGTGCGTCGGCGAAGGTTGCCAGCAGTCGTCGTCGCCGCTGGCGGCGGGAGGGGCGCTCGCGAGCGAACTGGCGCGCAGCGGCGAAAACATCACGGCCTCGACCACGCCGCAGGCAAAGGTGAAGCAAAAAAGGACGAAGCCTAAGCGGTCGATGCGGGCGCCGAAGCTCGCTAAGGCGCTGAAGGCGTGCAGACGGGGTAGGTCGGGTATGAGACATAGGGAGATCTGTGAAAAGCGGGCTGGAAGGCTATATGGGAGGGGCAAGTGATGCGTTCTCTATCTGGTAGGTTTTGCTTCCTGCCCGGGTGTCGCCGGCTGCTGCTCGGCATCGTGGCTGCGGTGTGCTTTGTAGGCCCGCTCGTGTCTGGAGCTGGGGCTTATGTTGCGCCTCGTCCTGTGTGGCGGGTGAGTGCACTTGCAGACCCGACGAGCTTTACGACGGCCGATGCATCTCGTTGTGAAACAACTTATGAGGACTGTGACCAGTACTCGGTGATGGTAATGAATGTCGGGGATCGGGCGAGTAACGGGCCGATCAGGATCAAGCTGTCGATGACGCCGGCCGGGCCGAACGGCGTGATTGTCAACTCAATTAATAGCAGTGGCCTCGCGCGGGAAGCCGAAGTGGTGACGGAAGACGGTCCTGCTGGGTGTGATGCGACGGTGGGTGGGTCGAATGAAGCGTTGTGTGAAACGTCGGTCTTGGTACGTCCTGGTGGTGTGATTGGCATGAGGGTGCGGGTGTTGCTGGGGAGCGGGTTGTCTGCGGGTATGGCGACGGGCGTTTTCACGGTCGAAGGCGGTGGCGGCGAAGCCGTAGAAGGCAGTGTTGCGGCGCCGATCAACGCGTCGGTGTCGGGGGGGATCGACGCGTTCCACTTTGAGGCGTTGGGCAGGGAAGGCCAGGACGAGGTGCAGGCGGGCGACCATCCGGCGAGGGTGTTGAGCGAAGTTGATCTGGCCAGCACGCTGGAAAAAGATCCGCTGCAGACGAAGGGGGAACCGTTGATGGCTGTCGAAGAACCGAAGATGGTCGCGGTGGAAACACCGGTGGGTTTTCTGGGCGATCCGGAGGTCACGCCGAAGTGTCCGCCGTCCGAGCTGGTGCAGGGCGTGTTCGGGTCGAGGTGTCCGGCGGATACCCAGATCGGCGGGTTCGCGTTCGTCGCTTTCGGCCATCTCGAAATCAACAAGGGTGGCTACGGGCTTTTCCCGATTTATAATCTCAGGCCGGAGACGGGTTATCCTGCGGAGTTTGGGTTCAATTATAACGATCATCCGGTGGTGTTGTATGCGTCGGTGGTGTGGCGGGAAGGTGCGTATCGGCTGAGAGTGACGGCGCCGAGTGTGCCGCGTCTGTCGCGGACGGTGTGGCTGATGACGGAGTTCTTCGGGGAACCGGGGGTGTGGCAGAGCGGGCCGTCGCCGGCGCAGGAACTGGCGGAAGACCAGGAAGCCGAAGAAAACGGGGAACAGGTTGTCCCGCACAGGAGCGAAGCGTTTTTGACCAACCCGGTGGACTGTGAACAGCCGTCGACCGGTGCGCGTGCGGAAGTGGCGTCGTGGGTCGACCCTGAACACCCCTCCGAATCCACCGCGGATGCGGGCGAGCAGTTCAACGAATGCAATCTCTTGCAGTTCGCGCCGGGCCTTGAAGTGGGTGCGGAAAGCACGCAGGCCGACGAGCCGACCGGCTATCAAGTAAAGCTGAACATGGCCGAACCGCTCAACCAGGCGCCGGTGCAGGCGACGCCGGAGCTAAAGCGCGTGACGGTGCAGATGCCGCCCGGCACGACGCTATCGCCAAGCGCAGCCTACGGTCTGAGCGGCTGTCAGCCGACCGGCCCGGAAGGGATCGACATCCCCGACGGGCACGGGGTCGGCGAATATGTCGGCGAAGACGGCATGACGCACCTGGAAGCGGGTCATTGCCCGAACTCCTCGAAGATCGGCACCGCGCAGATCAAGACGCCACTGCTGCCGGAACCGCTGTCGGGCAGCGTGTACCTGCGCGAGCCCGAATGCGGTGTCGGTGGCGCCCCGGCGTGCACCGAAGCCGATGCGCAGGACGGGAAGCTGCTGGGGCTGTACATCGAAGTCGCGAACCCGGCCTCCGGGGTGGTGTTGAAGCTGGCGGGTACGGCGAGCGTCGATACGCAGACGGGCCAAGTCACGACGACGTTCGCGCAGAACCCGCAGTTCCCTGCGAGCGAAGTCGCGATCAAGCTCAACGGCGGACCGGACGCGCCGCTGACCAACCCGGTCGCGTGCGGGGCGGCGACGGCGACGAGCGAAATCGAACCGTGGAGCGCGCCGATCACCCCGACGGCGACGCCCAGCAGCTCGTTCGACGTCGATTGGGACGGGGCTGGTGGGGCGTGCCCCGGCACGCTGCCGTTCAACCCGTCGTTGAGCGCGGCGGGCACGACGAGTCCGATGGCGGGCGGGTTCTCGCCATTCGCGTTGACCGTGAACCGCGAAGACCGCGAACAGAGCATCGGCTCGCTCGCGGTGCAGCTACCCGCGGGCCTGCTCGCGATGGTCTCCAAGGTGCCGCTGTGCCCGGAACCGCAGGCGTCGCAGGGCGCGTGCGGCCCGCAGAGCCTGATCGGCTCGACCACGGTCGCGGTCGGCGCCGGCAGCCACCCCTACTACGTCAAAGGCAGCGTCTACCTGACGGGCCCGTACGGCGGTGGGCCGTTCGGCCTCAGTGTGACGGTGCCGGCGGTCGCGGGCCCGTTCAACCTCGGTACGGTGACCGTCCGCGCGGCGATCCTGATCGACTCGCGGACCGCGCGGGTCACGACCGTCACCAGTCCGCTGCCGCAGACGATCGACGGGGTGCCGTTGCAGCTGCGGGTGCTCGGCGTGACGCTCGACCGTCCGGAATTCGTGTTGAACCCGACCGACTGCGCGCCGCAGGCGGTCGCGGCGACGCTCTCCTCGACACAGGGCGCCACCGCCAGCCTATCGCGGCCGTTCACGGCCGCGGGGTGCAAGGGCCTGCCGTTCAAACCGGGTTTCTCGGCCTCGACGGTGGGGAAGGCGAGCAAGGCCGACGGTGCGAGCCTGGACGTGCGGGTCAGCTCCAAAGGCGGACCGCAGAGCGGTGAGGAAGCGAACATCGCGGCGGTCGAGGTCGAGCTGCCCAAGCAGCTGCCGTCGAGGCTGGCGACGCTGCGGAAGGCGTGCACCGCGGCGCAGTTCGAAGCCGACCCCGCGGGGTGCCCCAAGGAATCGGATGTCGGGACCGCGACCGCGGCGACGCCGATCCTCGCGCACGCCCTGCAGGGGCCGGCGTACCTGGTCTCCCACGGTGGCGCAGCGTTCCCGGATCTGGAGATCGTGCTGCAGGGCGAAGGCGTCACGCTCGTCCTGGACGGGAACACCGAGATCAAGAACGGGATCACCAGCAGCACGTTCAAGACGGTTCCCGACGCGCCGATCTCGAGCTTCGAACTGAAGCTCCCGGCGGGCCCGTACTCCGTTCTCGGTGTGAATGTACCCGCGAGCGCGAACTACAGCCTCTGCCGGCAGACGCTCTCGATGCCGACCGCGATCACCGGCCAGAACGGCGCCGAAATCCACCAGAACACGCCGGTCGAACCAGAAGGCTGCCCGGCAGCCCTCACGATCGTCGCTCACAAGATCAAAGGCCGCAAACTGACGATTGCCGCGATAGCCCCAGCCGCAGGAACAGTCACCGCCGGCGGTAAGGGACTGACCTCCGCAGCCAAGACAGCCAAACGCCGGGAAGCCATCACACTCAAGCTCGCCCAAAAGAGGGCCGGCAAACTCAAGACGACGGTGAACCTCACCTACACGCCCAACACAGGCAAAGACCGCAAGAAGCAGACGAAGACACTGCACCTGCGGTTCAAGAAATAGCGTCGCGATTCCCCCGCGCCCCCGGCCGGCCGACACAGCCACGGCTCTCCGGAGCCCGTCGAAAGTCACCCGGCCGGGGCGCCGCGCTCAGGAGGGGGTCCCGCCGCTGGCGAGGATCCCGGCGGCGAACAGCAGGCAGAAGACGAGCTGCAGCATCCCCGTCCGCGCGAGCGCGCCGTTCAGCGCAGGGCCGTCCACACGCGTACGCACCACTCCCGCCAGCCGCACCGCCAGCGGGATCGCGAGCCACGGCAGCAGCAGCCAGGCCGTCATCGAGCCGAGCAGCGCCGGCAACGGAGCGCACAGGAATGCCACCGCCAGCATCCCCGTGTACAGCGCCCGCGTGCGCCCGCGTCCGAGGCGCACCGCCAGCGTGCGCTTGCCGGCGCGGCGGTCGGTCTCCAGGTCGCGCACGTTGTTGACGACGAGGATCGCGCTCGCCAGCAACCCGACCGGCACCGCGCACACGAACGGCTGCCACGGCAGCTGCTGGACCTGCACGAAGTACGAGCCCGCCACGGCCACGATCCCGAAAAACAGAAACACGAACACCTCGCCGAGCCCTTCGTACCCGTACGGGCGCGGGCCGCCCGTGTACAGCACGCCCGCCAGAATCGACGCCGCGCCGACCGCGATCAGCTCCCAGCCCGCGACCGCCACGAGATAGACGCCGCACAGCACCGCCACCCCGAACGTCACATACGTCGCGATCAGCACCTGACGCGGCGGCACCAAACCGCCCGCCGTCACCCGCACCGGGCCGAGGCGGTCCTCGGTGTCCGCTCCGCGGCGGGCGTCGGAGTAGTCGTTTGACAGATTCGTGCCGACCTGGATGAAGATCGCGCCGAGTAGCGCCGCTACAAACGCCAGCGCCCGGAAGTGACCCGCGCCGAGCGCCAGCGACGTGCCCACCAGTACCGGTGCGACCGCTGCCGGCAGTGTCCGCACTCGTGCGGCCATCACCCAAATCCGCACCATGCTTGCGCCGGCCGGCGCCGCGGCGGGCGGGGGTGGGGTCTGCGTCGTGCTCATCGGGTATCGGCTTCCATTGTGGGCGTGGGTGGGATCGTGCTCATCGGGTGTGCTCAGTCGAGCGTGTGAATGAGGAAATCGTGCTCATGGTGAGAGTGCTATCCGCGGCGTGCGGCCAGCCCCTCTCTACGGCCGCCGCGGGAAGCCCGAGAAGTCGGGCCTGCGCTTCTGCTTGTACGCGTCCCTGCCCTCCTGCGCCTCCTCGCTCATGTAGAACAGCAGGTTCGCGTCGTGCGCCAACTGCTGCACGCCCGCCAGACCGTCCTCCGCCGCATTGAAACTCGCCTTCAGCAGCCGCAGCGCGAACGGCGACAGCGCCAGCATCTCCCGGCACCACTGCACCGTCTCCGCTTCAAGCCGCTCGAGCGGCACCACCGTGTTCACCAGTCCCATCTCCAACGCTTCCCGTGCGTTGTACTGGCGGCACAAAAACCAAATCTCCTTCGCCTTCTTCGGCCCGACCATGTTTGCCAACAGCCCCGCTCCGAACCCCCCGTCGAATGACCCGACCTTCGGGCCGACCTGGCCGAAACGTGCGTTGTCGGCGGCGATCGTCAGGTCGCACACGAGGTGCAGCACGTGCCCCCCGCCAATCGCATAGCCCGCCACCGCCGCCACGATCGGCTTGGGCAACCTGCGCATCTGCACGTGCAGGTCGGTCACATGGAACCGGCCGACGCCTTTCTGGCCCGCCGCGTCTTCGGCAAGATAGCCTGAGTCGCCGCGCACCCGCTGGTCGCCACCGCTGCAAAACGCGTCCGGGCCCTCGCCCGTGAGGATGATCGCGCCGACCTCGATGTCTTCGCGTGCCTCCTCTAGCGCCCTGCCGATCTCGATCACCGTCAACGGTCGGAACGCGTTCCTGACCTCCGGCCGGTCGATCGTGATCTTCGCGATCGTCACCCCGCCGGGTGTCGAGGTTGCCCCGCCGGCTGTTGGGGAAGAGTCAGAGCCAGCCGCTGGGGTGGCCGGCTCTTCTCCGGCGTCTGCGCGGCTGGTCGGGGCGTCTTCGAGAACGGCCTTCTCGTAGCGGATATCTGTGTATTCCCCTGCCGGGGTCCAAGTCGTAGGCATGGGGCGAAGCCTAGAGGGTGGCGCAGCCGGCCATCACGCCGGCTGGCCGAAACGGGATGCGCGCCGGAGGCGCGTGTCTCCCGGTTTCGGTCGCGCCCCTCTTCTTTTATTTAGCCTTTGTGGATGGTCGTCGAATCCTGGCTTGCGCGTGCCGCCACCGCCGTGCCCGACGTCGTTGCGCTGGAGGGGCCCGAGGGGGCCTGCTCTTACGCCGAGCTGCACACGCGTGCGCGCGCCGGCGCCCGCGAGCTGGCACGGCGCGGCGCCGCCCCCGGCTCCCGCGTCGCGATCGCGCTGCCCCCCGGCCTGGACTTCGCCTACGCCCTCCACGCCTGCCTGCTGCTCGGGGCCGCCGCGGTCCCCGTCGACCTGCGTCTGCACGCCGCCGAGCGGGCCGCGATCGAGGACGGGGCGGCCGTCGTCGTCGAGGGGCCGCTGGGGTGGGGCGAGGTCGAGGAGCCGCTGGGGCGGGGCGAGGTCGAGGGGCCGCTGGGGCACGGCGAAGTCGAGGGGAGGTTGGGACGGAGTGAAGTCGAGCGGACTTTGGGGTGGGGCGCGGTCGACGGGCCGTCGGGCCGGGGCGAGGTGGTGCGGCCGTCGGGGCAGGGCGACGTCGGCGAGATCCCCCCTGGACCTCCCGCCGTCCACGACCTCGCGGCGGTCGCCGCCGTGATCCACACCTCGGGCACCACCTCTGCCCCCAGGCCGATCGAGCTGACGTACGGCAACGTCCTCTGGGGCGCGCTCGGCTCGGCTGTTGCGCTCGGCTTCGACCCCGCCGAGCGCTGGCTCTGTGCGCTGCCGCTGTCGCACGTCGGCGGCCTCTCGATCCTGCTGCGCAGCGCGATCCACGGGACGACCGCCGTCGTGCACCCGCGCTTTGAGACAAACGCGGTCTTGCGGGCCCTGCGCGAGCAGCGCGTCACGCTGGTCTCGCTCGTCGCGACCACCCTGGCGCGCCTGCTCGACGCCGGCCTTCGGCAGCCGCCGGCGCTGCGCTGTGCGCTGACCGGCGGCGGGCCCGTGCCGGCCGCGCTGTTGGACCGTGCGCGCGCCGCCGGGGTGCCCGTGTCTCTCACCTACGGGCTCACCGAGGCCTGCTCGCAGGTCACCACCACGCCGCTCGCTGCGCTCCGCCAACCGGGTGTTCGCACACCGAACGCGGGGCCGCCGTTGTTCTGCACCCGTCTGCATCTGGCCGTCGACGGCGAGATCGAAGTCGCCGGGCCGACGGTTGCGCGAGCGGCGGCCGACGCCGACGCCGACGGCTGGCTTCACACGGGCGATCTAGGTAGATTGAACGCGGAGGGACACCTCGAGGTGACTGGACGCAAGGCCGACACCATCGTCAGCGGGGGGGAGAACGTCGCGCCCGCCGAGGTCGAGGCCGTGCTCGAGGCGCACCCCGCCGTGCTCGAGGCGGCCGTGCTCGGGCGGCTCGACGAGCGCTGGGGCGAGGCTGTCACTGCGCTTGTCGTGGTTCGCGCCGGCGCGACGATCGACTCCGAGGAGCTTCGCCTGCACTGCGCCGCGCGCCTTGCCCCGTACAAGGTGCCCAAGCAGATCGCGCTCGTCGCCGGCCCGCTGCCGCGGACGCGCTCGGGCAAGCTGCTGCGCCGGGAGCTGCGATGAGGACGCGGGGCAAACTTTGCCGGTGTGGGAGATGGCGATGAGCGACGCCGGCGCGAGCAGGACACCTGACCGGGCGAAGGCGATGGACGCGGCCGCGGCCAACGAGCACCGCCGCGCCAGCGCCGAGCACTGGCAGGAGGCCGCGTCCGGCTGGGTGCGCCGTCAGCAGGCGATCCGCGCGCTCGGCGCGCCCGTCTCGCACTGGATGATCCAGGCGATCGACCCGCAACCGACCCAGCGCGTCCTGGAGCTCGCCGCCGGGCTCGGCGAGACCGGCCTGCTCGCCGCCGAGCTGGTCGCTCCCGCCGGCGGCGTGATCCTCTCCGACCAGGCCGAGGGGATGCTCGACGGCGCCCGTGCCCGCGCCGCCGAGCTGGAACTGACCAACGTCGAGTTCCAGACCTGGAACGCCGAATGGATCGACCTGCCCGTCGCCAGCGTCGATGCCGTGCTCTGTCGCTGGGGCTACATGCTGATGGCCGACCCGCTCGCCGCCCTGACCGAGACGCGCCGCGTGCTGCGGCCAGGCGGCCGCCTCGCGCTCGCCGTCTGGGACGCCGCGACCGCCAACCCGTGGGCGTCCGTGCCGGCGTCGGTCCTGATCGAGCGCGGCCTTGTGCCTGCGCCCTCGCCCGACGGCGCGGCCCCCGGGCCGTTCGCCCTGGGGGACCCCGCCCGCCTGCGCGCCCTACTCGAGCAGGCCGGGTTCGTGGAGATCGTGGTGGACGCCGTTGCCGTCAGCCACAGCTACCCAGGCTTCGACGCCTTCTGGGAGACGATGCTCGACCTCTCGCGCGACCTGCACGACGTCGTCCTCGCACAGCCCACCGCCGAGATCGAGCGGCTGCGTGCCGCGGTTGCCACCCGCCTTGCGCCTCACACCGCCCCGGACGGCGCCCTCACGATCCCCGGGCGCTCGCTCGTGGCCGCGGCTAGCGCCTGACACGCCGCCAGTTGCGGTCGCGGCTGCGCGAGCCGAGCGCTGGGCGCTCCAAGCGGTCGCTTGCGAGTTCGGGGGCGAAGAACCCCCACCGGTGCCGCTCCCAGCGGCACCTATCCCCAATCTGCACACCCGCGTCGCCGCCGCACCCGCATCGTTCGTGCCGGCGGGCTGGTCGTGTCGGGGTGGGCTGGCTGGGGAGGGTGCCAACGGGGGCGGTGTTGTTTTTTGCGGTGCGAATCGCGCCGGCGCGCGGTCTTTGACTTAACCCCCCGCGCGTACGCGGGCGCGATTCGCGTGCAAAAGTTCAATATGCTCCGCGGCCATGCTCTACGACGACGACGCCGACCTCACCCTGCTCGACGGCAAGACGATTGCGATCATCGGCTTTGGCTCCCAAGGCCACGCCCACGCCCTGAATCTCCGCGACTCCGGCGCGACCGTCGTCGTCGGGCTGCGCGAGGACTCCGCCTCGGTGCGGCACGCGCGCGAGCAGGGTCTCGAGGTGCTTCCCGTGGTCGAGGCCGCCAGCCGCGGCGACCTGGTGATGATCCTGCTGCCCGACGAGCGCCACCACGACGTGTGGGAGGCCGACATCGCCGACGGCATCGCGCCCGGCAACATGCTGCTCTTCGGGCACGGCTTCTCGATCCACTATGGCGAGATCGTCCCGCCGGCCGGCGTGGACGTCGCGATGGTCGCGCCCAAGGGTCCCGGGCATTTGGTGCGCCGCCAGTTCACCGAAGGCTCCGGCGTGCCCGGCCTGCTCGCGGTCGCCCAGGACGCGACCGGCGACGCGCGCGCGCTCGCCCTGGCCTACGCGCGCGGCATCGGCTGCACCCGCGGCGGCGTCATCGAGACGACCTTCAAGGACGAGACCGAGACCGACCTGTTCGGCGAGCAGGCCGTGCTCTGCGGCGGCGCCTCCGAGCTGGTGCAAGCCGGCTTCCAGACCCTCGTCGAGGCTGGCTACGACCCCGAGATGGCCTACTTCGAGTGCCTTCACGAGCTGAAGCTGATCGCGGACCTGATGTACGAGAAGGGTCTGGCCGGCATGCGCTTCTCGATCTCGAACACCGCCGAGTACGGCGACTACACCCGCGGCAAACGCGTGATCACCGAGGAAACCCGGGCCGCCATGCGCAAGATCCTGCAGGAGATCCAGTCCGGCGACTTCGCCCGCGAGTGGATCGCCGAGAACCGCGCCGGCCAGGAGAACTTCAAACGCATGCGCGCCACCCAGGCCGACAGCCAGGTCGAGCACGTCGGCAAGGAGCTGCGCTCGCACATGGCCTGGATCAAGCCCGCGTTCTGAGCGCGCGGGCGGGGGTCACCCGATCGTGCCAGCCCACCCGAAACGACTCCCGGTTCGTTCGCAGCCATGCCAGCCCGCCTGAAACCTGCTCCCAGCTCGCCTGCGGTCGCCGCCCCCGTCCAGGCGCGCGCCTGAGCGATGCTTGCGTACCTGCTCTGGCACCGGCCCGGCGCAGACGTCGAGCCGGAGACATACGAGCGTGCCGCCGAACGTTTCCACCGCTCGCTTGCCCATGCGCCGCCGGCCGGCTTTCGCGGGTCGGCGCTCTACCGAGTCGGCGGGCTGCCCTGGCTGTCGGGTGATGATGAGGGGAGCGGCCGCGTGAGCGGCCGCGGAGAGGGGTTCGAAGACTGGTACCTCATCGAGGACTTCACTGCGCTCGGCATCCTCAACGAGGCGGCCGTGGCGCACGGGCACCGCGGCGCGCACGACGACGTCGCGCGACGCTTCGGCTGGGCCGCCGGCGGGCTCTACGGCCTGCTCGAGGGTTGCGCCGGGTTGCCGCCCGGTGGTCCCGCCAGTCTGCCGGCCGTGGATGCCGATGGGCCGGGGGGCGCGCCGGGGACTGCGCCGGGGGGCCCTCCCGCGGCCGCCGCAGCGCCGGGGGTCTCGCCGAGCGACCTTGCGATCTGGATTTCCCGGCCCCCTGGCGCCGTGCGTCGCGGCCTCGGCGATCTCCTTGGCGACGGCATCGACCCCTCACGGTCCAGTCTCTGGCGGCGCTCGCTCGTCTTTGGGCCTGCGCCCGAGTACTGCGTGCTCGCGCCCACCCCGCCCGCCGGGATTGCGCCGACACGGCTGCCCAAGGGGTGGCGCGCCAGTGTGTGCCCGCGCAAGCTGGTGTGGTGCAGATAGGGGGCGGCAGTGGGAGCAGCAGGAGGAGTGGGAGCAGGAGGAATGGGAGGCGTCAGAGGCGGGGTAGGGAGCGTGGGGCTGGGGGGCAGGGGAGCGTGGGGTTGGGGGGTAGGGGAGCGTGGGGTTGGGGGGTAGGGGAGCGTGGGGCTGGGGGGCAGGGAGCAAGGGATGGGCAGGAGCTGTGGCGGGGGTCGGGGGAGGTGTTGGGCGCTCGCACAACGCGCACGCCCGGTTCGCTACACTCGCTCGCGTAGTCGCGACTGGCGCAGGACTAGGTGGAAACGACCACCGGGAAGCGACTAGCCGTTAGCACCGCCGCGCGCCTGGGCACCTCCTAGATCAGCGAACCCCTCGAGCCCGAAGCGAGGCAGCCCATGACGTCGAGCACCAGCGCAGAGCCGACGCAGTTGACGATTCCATCCGAGTGCAAGCCCAGCGACGGGCGCTTCGGCTGCGGGCCCTCGAAGGTCCGCCCCGACGCGCTCGCGCGCCTGGCCGACGAGGGAGCCGAGGTGATGGGCACCTCGCACCGCCAGCGGCCCGTCAAGGCGCTCGTCGGGGAAATCCGCGCCGGGCTGCGCGAGCTGTTCGCTGCCCCCGACGGTTATGAGGTGGCGCTCGGCAACGGCGGCGCAACCGCGTTCTGGGACGCCGCGGCGTGCGGCCTGATCGAGCGCCGCAGCGCTCATCTGGCCTTCGGCGAGTTCTCCTCCAAGTTCGCCCAAGTAGTCGCGCAGGCGCCGTTCCTCCAGGAGCCGCTGGTGGTCAAGGCCGAGCCCGGTGACGCGCCCGACCCGGCTGGCCTCGGCACAGGCGCGGGCGACTCGGCTGGCGTCGGCGCGGCAGTCGGCGTAGGCGCGGGCGACTCGGCTGGCGTCGGCGCGGCAGTCGGCGCAGGCGCGGGCGATGCGCACGTTGACGCGCTCGCTTGGGCCCACAACGAGACCTCGACCGGCGTGATGGCGCCAATCCTGCGTCCCGCAACCCCCGGCGATGCCCTGGTCCTGATCGATGCCACCTCCGGCGCCGGCGGCCTGCCGGTCGAGCTGAGTGAGGTCGACGCCTACTACTTCGCGCCGCAAAAGGCCTTTGCCGCCGACGGCGGCCTGTGGGTGGCGATGCTGAGCCCGGCCGCGCAGGAGCGGATCGCGAAGCTCGCCTCGGCGAACGGCGTCGAGGGCCGCTGGATCCCGCAGTTTCTCTCGCTGGCGACGGCGCTTGAAAACTCGACCAAGGACCAGACCTACAACACGCCCGCGGTCGCGACCCTCTTTCTGCTCGCCGACCAAATCCGCTGGATGCTCGACGGCGGCGGTCTGGAGTGGTGCGTCGCGCGCAGCACCGCGTCCTCCCAGCACCTATACGACTGGGCGCAGCGCACGCCCTACACGACGCCGTTCGTGAACGACCCCGCCAAGCGCTCGCTCGTCGTCGGCACGATCGACTTCGACGACTCGATCGACGCCGCGGCCGTCGCCAAGACATTGCGAGCGAACGGCATCGTCGACACCGAGCCCTACCGCAAGCTCGGGCGCAACCAGCTGCGCATCGGCATGTTCCCCGCCGTCGAGCCCGACGACGTGCGGGCGCTGACGACGTGCATCGAGTGGGTTGTCGAAAGGATCGGGGGGTGAGCGCCGTGGAGAGCACATCGACAGATTCAACGCAGGGCGCACATGCGGCCGCCGGTGCGACCGGCATGAGCACGTCCGCTGCCGGCGGGTCCGCGATGGCTGGGTCGGCTGCGGGCGGGTCCGCCACGGCTGGCTCTACCGCCGCCGGCTCCACCGCCGCCAACGGCGCCCGCCCCAAGGTTCTCGTCAAGGAGAAGATCGGCGAGTCCGGCATTGCGCTGCTGCGCGAGCACTTCGACGTGGACCTCGGCGTCGACTGGAGCGAGGAGGATTTCCTCGCGCGGCTCGGCGAGTACGACGGCATCCTGATTCGCTCCGCGACGAAGATGACCGCCGACCTGATCGAGCGCGCGACCAAGCTGCGCGCGATCGGCCGCGCGGGCGTCGGCGTGGACAACGTCGACGTCGACGCCGCCACCAAGCGCGGCATCATCGTCGCCAACGCGCCGCAGTCCAATGTCGTCACCGCCGCCGAGCACACGCTTGCGTTGCTGCTGGCGCTGGCGCGCAACATCCCGCAGGCGCACGCCTCGCTGATCGCCGGCAAATGGGACCGCTCGAAGTACTCCGGCGTCGAGCTTTACGAAAAGACGCTCGGCGTCCTTGGCTTCGGGCGCATCGGCCAGCTCGTCGCGGCGCGCGCCCGCGGCTTTGGCATGCGCGTGCTCGCCTTCGACCCGTTCGTCAGCGCCGAGCGCTACCGCGAGCTCGGGGTGGAGAAGGCCGAGAACAGCGAGGAGATCTACGCGCAGGCCGACTTCCTGACGATCCACCTGCCCAAGACGCCCGAGACCCAGAACTGGCTGAACGCCTCTGCGTTCGCGCAGATGCGCGACGGCGTGCGCATCCTCAACGTCGCCCGCGGCGGCCTGGTCGACGAAGCGGCCCTCGCGGACGCCCTGGACTCCGGCAAGGTCGGCGGCGCCGCGCTCGACGTGTTCCCCTCGGAGCCGATGACCGAGAACCCCCTGTTTGGCTACTCCAACGTGATCGTTACGCCGCACCTCGGAGCCTCCACTGCGGAGGCGACCGATCGCGCCGGCTACCAGAGCGCCGAGCAGGTCGTCGCGGCGCTGACCGGCGGCGTTGTCACGACGGCCGTCAACATCCCCGCGATCGGCGCCGAGGACATGCAGGTGCTCGGCCCCTTCCTGCCGCTCGCCCGCCAGCTCGGGCGCCTGGCGATGGAGCTGGCCGAGGGTAGCTCGGTCGAGCGCATCGAGGCCGCCTTCATGGGGCGCATCGCCGACTTCGACACGCGTCTGTTGAGCCTCGCCGTCATCCAGGGCGCGCTACAGGGCCGCACCGAGGAGCAGGTCAACCTCGTCAACGCGCCGACGATGGCCGACGAGCGCGGCATCGTCCTGGAGGAGAAGCGCGTCAGCGAGGCCCAGGACTTCAACGAGCTGATCCGCGTCACCGTGATCGCCGGCGACACCAAGGTCGCGGTCGCCGGCACCGGCATCGGGCCGCGGCGCGTCCCACACCTTGTCGAGGTCCAAGGCCGCCGGCTCACCGTCGAGCTGGCGCCCTTCGTCACGGTCTTCCGCTACGCCGACCTCCCGGGCATGATCGGCCGCGTCGGCACGATCTTCGGCGCCCACGGCATCAACATCTCCTCGGCCGCCGTCGGCCACACGCCCGACGGCGACGAGCAGCGCCTCGCGGCGATGGTCGTCACCACCGACGTCGCCGTGCCCGCCGCCGTGGTCGACGAGATCGTCGCGTCCGACGGTTTTGAAGACGGGTGGGCCGTCGTGCTGAACTGAGGTCCGGCGTCGCCTCGCGCCCGCGCGTTCGCCGGGCTGCTGCCTCGCCGTGGCCGGCGAGATCGTTGCCTCCGACGGGTTGGCAGACGGCTGGGCTGTGGTGCTGGGACTGAGTGGCAGTGGCTCGGCGGTTGTGGGCCTGAAGGCAGGCGGTGGCGTCGTGCTGAGCTGAGGGGAGCGCTTTTCGGTCGCTTACAGGGCGCCGTTGGCACCGCCGGCTGCTTGAAGGGGCCCCTTGAAAGCCAACGGTGTTACATGTAACCTTGGTAGATGCCGTCCACTCGTGACCGCGTTCGTCAGCACCGCGACCGTCTGCGCCGTCAGGGGCTGCGCCCCCTGCAAATCTGGGTGCCAGATGTTCGAGCACCGGAGTTCGTCGCCGAGGCACACCAACAGTCCCTCGCGATCGCGCAAAGCGAGGGCGAGGCGGACGACCAGGCTTTTGTCGACGCGATCTCCTGCGGGTTGGACGACATCGATGACGAGTCGTCCTGCGTGTGAAGCGCGGCGAGATCTATACCGCCGCCGCCAGGGGCGCATATATGGGCAAGCCCCGTCCGATTGTCATCGTCCAAGATGACCACTTCGACGCCACCGCGTCGGTAACGGTGTGCCCGCTTACCACCAACACTGTCGAGGCCCCGCTCGTCAGACTCTCAATCGAGCCGTCGGACGACAATGGCATCGAGCGTTCGAGCGGTTTGATGGTCGACAAGCTCACCACGATTCCCCGTTCCAGCTTGGGCGAGAGAATTGGCCGACTCCGCGACGACGAGCTCCTGCGGCTGAATCGATCGCTTGTTGTATTTCTGGGTCTCGCCTCCGCGCCTGAGCGGATCGGCTAGGCTCGCGGGCACCATGCGTGCGGTCGTCATCACCAAGCACGGCGGGCCCGAGGTTCTGCAGGTCCAAGAACGCCCCGACCCGCGCCCCGGCCGCGGCGAGGTTCGCATCGACGTAGCTGCCGCCGGCATCAACTTCGCCGACGTCATGGCGCGCATCGGCATCTACCCCGACGCGCCCAAGACGCCCTGTGTCATCGGCTACGAGGTCGCCGGCACGATCGCCGAGCTGGGGGAGGGGGTTGAGGATCTAACCGTCGGCGCGCGCGTCCTGGCCGGCACCAAATTCGGCGGCTACGCGTCGCAGGTGGTCGTGTCGGCGGGTGACGTCGTGCCGATCCCCGAACGGCTCAGCTTCGAGCAGGCCGCCGCGATCCCCGTCAACTACTCGACCGCCTGGGCCGGCCTGATCGGCTACGGCAACGTGCAGCCCGGCGAGCGCGTGCTGATCCACTCCGCCGGTGGCGGCGTCGGGATCGCCGCCACCCAGATCGCCAAGCGCGCCGGCGCCGAGGTCTACGGCACCGCCTCGCCGTCCAAGCACGACCGCATCCGGGAGCTTGGTGTGGACCACCCGCTCGATTACACCCGCTCCGGTTGGGAGCGCGGGCTGCCGCAGTTCAACCTGGTCATGGACGCGCTTGGCGGCGCCAGCCTGCGCCGCAGCTACAACATGGTGCGCGCCGGCGGTCGCGTCGTCGCGTTCGGCGTCGCCGGCGCCGTCTCGGGTGAGAAACGCAACCTCGTCGCCGGTCTGGGAACCGTGCTGCGCATGCCGCGCTTCAACCTGATCAAGCAAATCTCCGAATCAAAGGCCGTCATCGGCCTCAACATGCTCAGCCTGTGGAAGGACCGCGGCACGCTCACGCCGTGGATCGAGCCGCTGCAAACATTGCTCGACGACGGCACGATCGAGCCCGTCGTCGCCGGCACGTTCAGCTTCGCGCAGGCCGGCGAGGCTCAGCGCATGATCACCGAGCGACGTAACCTCGGCAAGGTCGTGCTGACGCCCTGAGCTGCGGCGCGTGGCACCGCGGCGTTGACCGGTGTAGGGCTGCGTCCTCTCACGCTCACTTGCCATAAGCACATTTCGCTCCGCATGTCCTTGCCTTGCTTGGCATTCGGCTGTCTCAGACGCGCAGCCCAGCGCACGAGAGCTGGCGAGATTCACGCTCGCAGCCCGTCTGCCGATTCACGCCGGCGTGATACCCTCGGCTGAAGTCATGTCGCGCCAACTGTCTCTCCGACTTCTCCTTCTGCTCCCCCCTCGGGGGGAATAGCGCGTGGCGGCCGCGTAGCCGCATACCCACCGGAGCGAGAACGAAGAGCACTAGACCGAGAAGGAGTTGACGACATGACTACATCAGAGCCCGATCCAGCCGCAGCCGCGCACGCCGGCGCGAGCCCGGGGCCAGTCGCCCCGACGCGTGAGACCGGCGAGCACTCCGACCCCATGCGTGAGACCGGCGACCGCCGTGTCCTGATTTTCGACACCACCCTGCGCGACGGCGAGCAGTCGCCCGGCATCTCGCTGAACACGACCGAGAAGCTCGAGATCGCCCAGCAGCTGGCGCGCCTGGGCGTCGATGTGATTGAGGCCGGCTTCCCGATCACCTCGCCCGGCGACTTCGAGGCTGTGCAGACGATCGCCCGCGAAGTCGTCGAGCCCGCGCCGCCGGTCATCGCCGGCTTGGCCCGCACGCACGTGGGAGACATCGACGCCGCCTGGGAGGCGGTGCGCGACGCGGAGCGCCCCCGCATTCACACCTTCATCTCGACCTCCGACATTCACATCCTCCACCAGCTGCAGTCCACGCGGGAGGATGTCAAGGGTCAGGCGCGCGCCGCCGTCGCCCACGCCAAGCAGTACCTGGACGATGTCGAGTTCTCGCCGATGGACGCGACCCGGGCCGACGTGGTCTTCACCGCCGAAGTCGTCGCGCTGGCGATCGGGGAGGGGGCCACCACGATCAACATCCCCGACACCGTCGGCTACACGATGCCGCACGAGTTCCAGGCCTACCTGGCGCGTCTGTACGAGCTGGTCCCCGCCCTGCACGACGTCGTTTTGTCGGTGCACTGCCACGACGACCTGGGACTGGCGGTCGCCAACTCCTTTGCCGGCGTCCTCGCCGGTGCACGCCAGGTCGAGTGTGCGATCAACGGCATCGGCGAGCGCGCCGGCAACGCCTCCCTGGAGGAGATCGTCATGCTGCTGCGCACCCGCCACGCCGACGTCGGCCTGGATACGGCGCTGAACAGCCGCGAGCTGGCGCGCACCAGCCGCTTGGTCTCGCGTCTGACCGGCTACCCGGTGCAGCCCAACAAGGCGATCGTCGGCCGCAACGCCTTCGCGCACGAGTCCGGCATCCACCAGGACGGTGTCCTGAAGGAGCGCTCGACGTACGAGATCATGGACGCCACCACCGTCGGCCTGGACACCAACTCGATCGTGCTCGGCAAGCACTCCGGCCGCCACGCGCTGCGCGACGCCCTGGCCGAGATGGGCTACCCGCTGGACGGCCAGGCGCTGAACACCGCCTTCAAGCGCTTCAAGGAGATCGCCGACCGCAAGAAGACGCTGACCGCGATGGACCTGGAGGCGCTGGTCACCGAGGAGCTGCGCGAGGAGATCGCCGGCTACACCCTGCAGTGGTTCGAGGTCGAGGCTTCCTCGCGCCGCCCGCCGCACGCACGGGTCGCGGTCGAGCTGCCCGACGGCTCGGTTGCCGAAGGCGACTTCACCGGTGACGGTCCGATCGACGCCGTGCTGGCTGCAATCAACGTTGCCACGGGCGTCGATCCAACGCTGCGCGACTTCAAGATCGGCGCCGTCACCGAGGGGCAGGACGCGCTCGGCGAGGTCTCGATGGTCGTCGAGATCGGCGGCCACTCGGGCTCCGGTCAGGCGGTCTCAACCGATGTCATCGAGGCCGCCGCGCGCGCCTATGTGCGCGCGCTGTCGGTTGCGCGAGCGCGGGCGCAGGTGCCGGCAGACGCGGTTGGGTTGCCCGCGACGGCGCCGTAGCGTTGCTCGCGACCACGCCATAGCGTGACAACATACATACGTATGTGATAGCGTACGAGCGTATGGGGACCTTGCAACAGCAGTGGGTCGAGAAGCAGGACCGGCCGGCTCGCGAGCGGGCCCGGTCGAAGCCCACGTCAGTCGTGCCGAACTCCGACCGCGCAGCTGGCTCTGACGGCGCATCGGACGGTGGTGCGGGCGCCGGGAAGGCCGTCGCGGGACGGGCACCGGTCGATCGAGTCGTACACGATCCGGTCGACCCGGTCGCGGTCGGCGCCCGCGTGCGCGCGCTGCGCGAAGCCTCCGATCTCTCGCTGCGCGACCTCGCCGCACGCAGCGGCGTCAGCGCGCCGATGCTCTCCCAAGTCGAGCGCGGCGACACCAGCCCGACGCTGGCCGTCGCCGCCAAGATCGCGGCCGGTCTGGACCTGCGTCTCTCGCAGCTGCTGCGCCTGGACGAGGACGGCGCCGTCACGATCGTGCGCGCCGACGAGCGCCGCCATGGCGGCAGCCCGCGACGCGGGCATCGCTACGAGGTCATGACCTCCGCCCAGCCAGGCCAGCGCGCCGAGTTCTCGCGGCACACGCTCGCCGCCGGCGGCGCCACCGGCGCGCCAGACGACCCGCCGATGCACGAGCCGGGCAGCCGCGAGACGGCGCTCGTGGAGCGCGGCGCGGTCGTGCTCGTCTGCGACGGCCAGCGCCACGAGCTGGGCGCGGGCGACTGCGTGACCTTCGACGCCGACCTGCCCCACCACTTCGAGAACCCCACCGGCGAGGAGGCGAGCTTCCTCGCCGTCGTCAGCGCCGGTCTACGCAGGAGCTAGTGGGGTGTCAGGCAACGTTCGCCTGGTTGACGGCGCCGAGGATGCTGGCACCAAGGCGTTTGCGGCCGAGTCGGACCGGCAAACGTTGCCGGGTCCTCCACTAGGCCGGTCGGTGCGCGGATCTCCACGACAACGCAACCCATCCGGGACCCCGGAGGGGTCCAATCAAAAAAATCGAAGCCGGAAGGACAGCTGATGCCCAAGACCCTGTTCGACAAGCTCTGGGAGGCCCACGAGGTGGGGGGCGCCGGCTCCAACCTCGTCTACATCGACCTGCACCTCGTCCACGAGGTCACCAGCCCCCAGGCCTTCGACGGGCTGCGCCTGGCCGGGCGCAAGGTGCGTCGTCGGGACCGCACGCTGGCCACCGCCGACCACAACACGCCGACCGACGGCACGCCGGTCGCGGCGCGCATCAAGGACGAGCTGTCGCGCGTGCAGGTCGAAACACTCGAGCGCAACTGCGCCGAGTTCGGCGTGCCCGTCTACTCGCTCGGCTCCGATCGCCAGGGGATCGTGCACGTCATCGGCCCCGAGCTGGGCGTCACCCAGCCCGGCATGACGATCGTCTGCGGCGACTCCCACACGGCCACCCACGGCGCCTTCGGCGCGCTGGCCTTCGGCATCGGCACCAGCGAGGTCGAGCACGTGCTCGCCACCCAGTGCATGGTGCAGCAGCGCCCCAAGTCGATGCTGATCCGCTACGAGGGCGGGCTGGGCTTCGGCGTCACCGCCAAGGACCTGATCCTCGGCACGATCGGCCAGATGGGCGTCGGCGGCGCCACCGGGCACGTCGTCGAGTACGCCGGCCCGGCGATCGAGGCGCTTTCGATGGAGGGCCGCATGACCGTCTGCAACATGACGATCGAGGGCGGCGGCCGCGCCGGCATGGTCGCGCCCGACGACACCACGTTTGCCTGGTTCGAGCAAGGCGCCGTCGACGCCGGCTGGCCGCAGGGCCGTCCAGGTGCGCCGCGTGGAGCCGACCTCGACGCCGCGATCGAGCGCTGGCGCGAGCTGCGCAGCGAGCCCGGCGGCCACTACGACCGCGAACTGGTGATGGACGCCTCCGCGCTCTCCCCACAGGTCACCTGGGGCACGACGCCCGGCATGGTGCTGCCCGTCACCGAGCGCGTGCCGGCGCCCGAGGACTTCGATAGCCCCGCCGACCGCGAGTCCACCGAACGCGCCCTGCGCTACATGGACCTGGAGCCGGGGACCCCGTTGCAGGACATCCGCCTTGACCGCGTGTTCATCGGCTCCTGCACCAACTCGCGCATCGGCGACCTGCGTGCCGCCGCCGAGGTCGTCGCTGGACGCAAGGTCGCCGCCGGTGTGGACGCCATGGTAGTGCCGGGCTCCCAGCAGGTCAAGGCGCAGGCCGAGGCCGAGGGCCTGGACCGCATCTTCCGCGACGCCGGCTTTGACTGGCGCGTCGCCGGCTGCTCGATGTGCCTCGGGATGAACCCCGACATCCTCGCCCCCGGGGAGCGTTGCGCCTCGACCTCGAACCGCAACTTCGAGGGTCGCCAGGGTCGCGGCGGGCGCACCCACCTGGTCTCCCCGCAGATGGCCGCCGCCGCCGCCATCGAGGGGCACTTCACCGACATCAGGAGTTGGTCCTGAAGCCGCCGCCTACTCCCGTCCCTGTCGCTTGCCAGGCAGCCGTTCGTGTCGGCTGGCCGGGAAGTCGTTCGTGTCGGCTGACTGGGCAGCCGCTCGTGACGGCTGGCCGGGAAGTCGTTCGTGTCGGCTGGCCGGGAAGTCGTTCGTGTCGGCTGGCCGGGAAGTCGTTCGTGTCGGCTGGCCGGGCAGCCGCTCGTGACGGCGGCTGCGGCCTGCTGCCACTCCGGCTTCGTCGGGTCGCGCTGCCACCCAGCCACATCGTCACGTCACCACTGAAACCCAGGAGACCACATGGACCCCATAGACACGATCGCCGGCAAGGTCAGCCACCTGGACCGCGCCAACGTCGACACCGACCAAATCATGCCCAAGCAGTTCCTCAAGCGGGTGGAGCGCACCGGGTTTGGCGAGTTCCTGTTCTACGACTGGGCCAAGGAGCCCGGCTGGGACCTGCCCGCCAACCCGATTCTCGTCGCCGGCGAGAACTTCGGCTGCGGCTCCTCGCGCGAGCACGCGCCGTGGGGCCTGCAGGATTACGGCTTCCGCGCGCTGGTCGCGCCGAGCTTCGCCGACATCTTCTACTCCAATTGCACCAAGATCGGGCTGCTGCCGGTGGTGCTCTCCGAGGAGGACTGCCGCGCGCTGGCCGCGGCCGGCGAAGGCCAGGTCGACCTGCACGAGCAGGAGGTTCGCTTCGCCGGGCGCCAGGTGGCTTTCGAGATCGACCACGAGACCCGCCGGCGGCTGCTGGGGGGGCTCGACGACATCGGCGTCACGCTCGGCGAGGAGGACGCCATCGCTGCCTTCGAGCGCACCCGTGAGCGGCCCGGGCCGGTCACGACAGCGCTGTAAGCCGCCGGTCACGCCTGCTGCTTGGCACCGAGGTGGTGACGGTTCCAAGGGTGTGGTGTGCCTGCCGGCGGGGACGGCGATCCGTTGGCCGGCGTGTGGCGGCCCGTCGCAGGCTGCGATCGCCGGTCTTGCGAATGGTGGGAGCGAGCGATGTTCGCGGCGGCTGAGGTGGAGGGTGTTGATTGCATTTTTTGAAACGTGATTCGCGCCCGCGCACGTACGCGGGCGCGATCACGCCGCAGAGAGAACACATCACACCCTCCCTCCTCGCCACGTCCTCGCGCCGCCGGCCATCGCCGTCCTGCGCCCGGTTGCGTCGTGCTGCGGCCTGCTGTCGACGCTCCGTGACGGTTGCCGCGAGCGTTGTGTCGCCGTCAGTCGCTAGCCTGCTGTGCTCGTCATGTCGCATCGCATCGTCACCCTCCCTGGAGACGGCATCGGGCCCGAGATCATGGCCCCGGCGCTGCAGCTGCTGCGCGCGCTCGGGTCTTTCGAGTTCGAGGAGCACCCGTTTGGGGGCGCTGCGATAGACGCGCACGGGGTTGCGCTGACAGACGAGACGCTCGCCGCGTGCCGCGCTGCCGAGGCGGTGCTGCTGGCCGCCGTCGGCGGGCCCAAGTGGGATACCACCGATCCGCACGCGCCGCGGCCCGAGCAGGGCCTGCTCGGCCTGCGCAAGGGGCTCGGGCTGTACGCGAATCTGCGTCCGGTCAAGCCGCTGCCGGCGTTGTACGACGCCTCGCCGCTGCGCCGCGAGCGCATCGAGGGCACCGACCTGCTCGTCGTGCGCGAGCTGACCGGCGGTATCTACTTCGGCGAGAAGACTCGCACGGCGGACGCTGCGTCGGATCTGTGCGTCTACACCGTGCAGGAGATCGAACGCATCGCGCGCGTCGCGTTCGGCGCCGCGCGGGCGAAGGTTGCGAGCGTCGACAAGGCCAACGTGCTCGAGACGTCGCGGTTGTGGCGCGAGGTCGTCAGCGCGCTGCACGCCCGCGAGTTTCCCCACATCCAGCTGGAGCACGTGCTCGTCGACAACGCCGCGATGCAGCTCGTCTCCGCGCCGCGCCACTTCGACACGATCCTCACCGAGAACATGTTCGGCGACATCCTCTCCGACGAGGCCGCGATGCTGACCGGCTCGATCGGGATGTTGCCGAGCGCGTCGCTCGGCGGCGACGGACCCGGACTGTTCGAGCCCGTGCACGGCTCGGCGCCCGACATCGCAGGCCAGGGGATCGCCAACCCGCTTGCGATGTTTCTCTCCGCTGCGCTGCTGCTGCGGCACGGACTCGCAATGAACGACGAGGCAACGGCGGTAGAATCCGCGGTGCAGCGCGCGCTGCAGGAGGGGCTGCGCACTCCCGACCTCGGGGGGTCCGCCGGCACCGCCGAGGCGACGCGCGCCGTGCTCGACCACCTCTAACGCGGAGCTCTCGAATGAACGTGGAACCGACCGACCTCATCTGGATGAACGGAGAATTCGTCGCCTGGGAGGACGCCAAGGTCCACGTCCTGACACACGGGCTGCACTACGGCACCGGCGTCTTCGAGGGCGTGCGCTGCTATGACACCGAGCTGGGTCCCGCCGTGTTCCGCAACGCCGAGCACGTCGAGCGCCTGCTGAAATCGGCCGAGCTGTACTACATGCCCGTGCCCTACCCGGCCGACCAGCTGCGCGCGGCCACGCGCGAGCTGGTCGCGCGCAACGGTTTGCGCTCCTGCTACATCCGGCCGCTGGTCTTCCGCGGCGGCGGGCACATGGGTCTCAACCCGCTCGACGCCCCCATCGACGTGTGCATCGCCTGTTGGGAATGGGGCACCTATCTGGGTGAGGAGGGCACTCGCAACGGCGTGCGCGCCAAGGTCTCCTCCTGGGAGCGCATCGGCTCGCGCTCGCTGATTCCGCACGCCAAGGCCTCGGGGCAGTACCTCAACAGCGTGCTCGCCAAGATCGAGTCGGTGAAGGCCGGCTACGAAGAGGCGATCCTGCTGGACGAACACGGTCACGTCTGCGAGGGCACCGGTGAGAACATCTACATCGTGCGCGACGGCGAGATTGCCACGCCGGGCCAGCACAACTCGATCCTCGACGGGATCACGCGCAAATCGGTGATTCAGCTTGCGCAGGACCTCGGGTACACGATCGTCGAGCGCAACGTCGCCCGCGCCGAGCTGTACCTCGCCGAGGAGGTCTTCATGTCGGGCACCGCCGCCGAGATCGTGCCCGTGCGTGAGGTCGACGACCATCCGGTTGGCACGGGCGAGCCGGGTGAGATCACGCGCGTACTGCAGCACGCGTTCGACGACGCCATCCACGGGCGCAGCGAGCGCTACCGCGAGTGGCTTGACCCCGTGCAGGCGCCGGCGCTGCAGACCCCCACTGGGGAGGCGCCCGCGGCCGCAGGCTCGCCGCAGGCCGCGGCCACCGGCTGAGCGAGCGCATGTCCACGCAGATCGAGCTGTATGACGCCACGCTGCGCGACGGCATGGGCGGCGGTGGGCTGTCGCTCACCGCCGAGGAGAAGCTGCGCGTCGTGCACGCGCTCGACGCGCTCGGCATCGACCTGATCGAGGCGGGCTTCCCCTCGTCGAACCCGAAGGAGCGCGAGCTGTTCGAGCTGCTGGCCGACGAGCAGCTCGACCACGCCGAGATCGTCGCCTTCGGAATGACCCGCCGGCGCGACCGGCGCGCCGAGCAGGACGAGGGGCTGCTGATCCTCGCCGAGTCCTTCGCGCCCGTGTGCACGCTTGTCGGCAAGTCCTCGATCGCGCACGTCGAGCGTGTGCTGCGGGTGTCGCGCGCGGAGAACCTGAGCATGATCGGCGAGTCGATCGCATTGCTCGTCGCGCACGGCAAGCGTGTGCTGCTCGACGCCGAGCACTTCTTCGACGGCTATGCACTCGACGCCGACTACGCGCTGGAGTGCGTGCGTGTCGCTGCCGATGCCGGCGCCGAGCGGGTCGTGCTGTGCGACACCAACGGCGGTACGCTGCCCGGCGCGGTCGCCACGGCCGTCGAGCACGTTCGCCGGCAGCACCCCGAGGTAGCGCTTGGGATCCACACCCATGACGACGCGGGCTGTGCCGTCGCGAACACCCTGCTAGCCGTCCAGGCGGGCGCCACGCAGGTGCAGGGCACGGTCAACGGCATCGGCGAGCGCACCGGCAACGCGAATCTCCTCACGATCATCGCCGACCTGCAGCTCAAGCTCGGCTTCAAGGTGCTCGCCCCCGAGCGCCTGGCGCGGTTGACCGAGACGGCCCACTTTCTCGACGAGCTGCTGAATCGCACGCCCGACCCCGCCCAACCCTACGTGGGCAAGCACGCGTTCGCGCACAAGGCCGGCCTGCACGCCGCCGGTGTGCGCGCCGACGCGCGCAGCTTCGAGCACATCGATCCTGCGCTCGTCGGCAACCGCCGCGACGTGCTCATCTCCGAGCTGTCGGGCAAGGCGACCGTGATCGAGAAGGCGCGCGAAGCGGGGATCGAGCTTGACGACGAAGCCGCCGTGCGCACCGCCGAGCGCGTCAAGCAGCTCGAGCACCGCGGTTTTCAGTTCGAGGCCGCAGACGGCTCCTTCGAGCTGCTGCTGCGCCGCGAAGCCGGCGCGTACGAGCCGCTGTTTCGGCTGGAGTCCTGGCGTGTGATCGTCGAGCAGCGCGCCGACGGCGCGGTCGAGACGGAGGCCACGATCAAGATCTGGGTGCCCGCCGAGCCCGGCGGCGAAGAGCGTCGCTACGTGCGTACCGCCGAGGGCAACGGCCCCGTCAACGCGCTCGATCGCGCGCTGCGCGAGGCGATCGGCGAGATCCACCCCCACCTGCGCGACATCGAGCTGGTCAACTTCAAGGTTCGCATTCTCGACGAGGACCACGGCACCGGCGCCGTTACGCGCGTGCTGATCGACGCCACCGACGGCCACCGCGTGTGGGGCACGATCGGGGTCTCCGAGAACGTCATCGCCGCCTCATGGGACGCGCTTGTGGACTCGCTCGCGTACGGCACCCAGCCCGACGCCGACGGATCCCATGGCGGCCCCGCCCTGGCGGAGGTCGTGCCGATCCACCCCGACGCTGCGTGATGAGTGAAGAGGAGCCCGGCTCGACCACCTCCGGCGGCCTGCGTCATCCTCTCGGGATCCCGCTCGCGCGGCCCGTGCTCGGCGAGGCCGAGGAGCGCGCCGTGATCGAGGTGCTGCGCTCCGGTCAGCTCTCGCTCGGGCCGCGCCTGGGCGAGTTCGAGCGTACGTTCGCGGCGCGCGTCGGCGTGCCTCACGCGAGCGCCGTCTCCAGCGGCACCGCCGGCCTGCACCTGGCACTGCGCGCCGTCGGCGTGCAGCGAGGGGACGAGGTGGTCACGAGCCCGTTCTCGTTCGTCGCCTCGGCGAACGCCGCGCTGTACGAGGGCGCGCGGCCCGTGTTCGCCGACATCGACCCCGTCACGTTCAACCTCGACCCTGCGGCGGCTGCCGCGGCGGTCACGCCGCGCACACGGGCGCTACTGCCGGTGCACATCTTCGGCTACCCAGCCGACCTGCCGGCGTTCGAGGCGCTCGCCGCCCGGCACGGCATCGCGATCGTCGAGGACGCGTGCGAGGCGCTGGGCGCACGCCACGCCGACGGCACCCCCGTCGGCGGGCGCGGGCACCCCGCTGTGTTCGGTTTCTACGCCAACAAGCAGCTGACGACCGGCGAGGGCGGCATGGTGACGATGGCCGACCGGTCGCCAAAGGAGCGCATCGACTCCGAGCGCAACCAGGGCCGCGCGCCCGACATGGGCTGGCTCGACCACGACCGGCTTGGCTTCAACTACCGTCTCTCCGACATCGCCTGCGCGCTCGGGCTCGCGCAGCTGGCGCGCCTCGACGAGATGCTCGCGGCGCGTGCGAAGGTTGCGGAGTTCTACCGGCAGGCCCTCGCGGGGATCGAGGGGTTGGGGCTGCCGTGCGCGGACGGGTCAACGGGCGGCGGGTCCGGCGGTGACGTGCGCGGTTGGTTCGTGTTCGTGGTCCAGCTGCCCCACGGCGTCGACCGCGACAGCGCGATCCACGCGCTCGCCGCGCACGGGATCCAGAGCAAGCCCTACCTGCCCGCGATCCACCTGATGAGCTTCTACCGCGAACGCTTCGGGCACCGGCCCGGGGAGTTCCCCGTGTGTGAGGACGTCGCGGCGCGGTCGCTGGCGCTGCCGTTCTTTCCGGGGATGACCGAGGGCGAGGTGCTACGCGTAGCAGTGGCTTTGCGCGGTGCGCTGGAGCAGGAGCGTGGCTGTCAGGCACCGCGAGTGTCAGAGAGTGCGCGTTGAGCGGTCCGAGAGTTCGCGCTGAGCGGTCCGCGCGCGAGTGCTCGCCGTGGGGGCTGGCGCGGGCTCGGCGGACGTCGCTATCTCCCCGGCCTCGTCCGCGCCGACGAACGGCGCCAGCGCGAAGTAGGTCGCGCGCGGCACCATCAGCGGCAGTTCGCGCATGCGTCGCTGCAGCGCATGGTGCAGGCACAGCTCGAACAGCCCGCCGGCGATCGCTTCGACGGCGACCGGTGGCGGGCGGCGCGAGCGCGTGCTTTGGGTGAAGCCGGGCAGCAGCATCTGCGCGTAGGCCGTCACGCCTTTCGCCGCGCGTTCGGTCGTGCGCTCGCTTGCGGCGAGCACGTCGACGAGCGCGAGGTGCGCGAAGGCCGGCTCGCCGGCGAGGTACTCGAACAGCGCCGTGATCCCTGCGCGCACTCCGAGACGCCAGTCCTCCTGGCAGTCGAACGCGCGCTCGACGACCGCGAGACCTTTGCTGTGGCCGACCTCGTACGCGCAGAGGAAGGCGTCCTCCTTGCCGGGGTAGTGCTCGTAGAAGGCCTGCAACGAGACCGCCGCCTCGGCGGCGATCCCTTCGACGGTGAGCGCGGCGTAGCCGTGCGCGGCGGTCAGGTTGGCGACCGCGTCGAGGATGCGCTCGCGCTGGCTGTGCGCGACGTACAGCGGCGAGGCGCCGCCTTCGCCGCCGACCAACCGCCGGCGCCTGCTGGAGGCGGCGCCCAGCGAGAGCGTGCCCGGGGCGCGTCCGCCGATGGGCTCTGCGCCGAGCGTGTCGGGGGCAGGGTCGGTGAAGCTCAGGAACACATCCGGTGCGGGCCAGTAGGAGGCGGCCCACTCCGCCAATTGTGGGATTAGCGCGTGCAGCTGTCTGCGGCGGCCGCTTTGCGTGTGGGTGTAGAGCACCGCGCCCAGTCCCCCGATCACCCCGCGCAGCACCGGGTTGGGGATCGGCCCTGGACCGGGCGGCAGGCCGAGACTGTCGCGCAGGGCGCCTTCGTAGGCGGCGCCCAACTGCTCGCGCCGCGCGATGCCCGCCGGACCGGCGGTGCCGATCTCGACCATCGACACACGCATCGCGTCGGGCCGGCGCAGGGCGCGATCGAAGATCTCTTCGATCGCGCCCTGCGTGTTCTCGACCAGCCCGCTGGGCCCGGCGAACGCGTGCGCGACCGCGCGCGAGCTTTCGCTCATGATCGAGTCGAACGTCGCCAGGAAGCAGGCTTCGCGGTTGGAGAAGTGCTCGTAGAACGCACGTCGCGACACGCCCGCCCGCTTGATCACGTCGGAGACCGTCAGCTCCGCGTAGCCCTTCTCGCCAACGACGTCGATCGTCGCGTCGATCATCCGGGCACGCTGGTTGGCGGCGACCTCGGCGCGCGACAGCGAATGTGGACCGCGGGGCAGCGCGAGGTGAGACGCAGTCCCCGGACCGGTATGTGACGTGGCTCCTTGGCTTGTGCGGGAGGTCGAGCCTGCGGGCTGCGACACCTCTGTGGGCTGCGCCGCGTCTGTGTGGTGCGATGTGTCTGCGGGGTGCGGTGTGTCTGTGGGGTGTGATGCGCTTGCGGGGTGTGGTGTGTCTGTGTGGTGTGGTGTGTCTGTGGGGTGTGATGCGCTTGCGGGGTGTGGTGTGTCTGTGTGGTGTGGTGTGTCTGTGGGGTGTGATGCGCTTGCGGGGTGTGGTGTGTCTGTGTGGTGTGGTGTGTCTGTGGGGTGTGATGCGCTTGCGGGGTGTGGTGTGTCTGTGTGGTGCGATGTGTCTGCGGAGTGCGACGCCTCTGTGGGGCGTGGTGTGTCTGTGTGGTGCGATGCGCCTGCGGGGTGGGACGCTCCTGTGAGGTGCGATGCCTCGGGATGTGGCGTTTCTGCGGGTGGCGAAGTCGTCCGCGGCGTTCCTGCCCCGGCGCTGGAAGTCGCCCCTGGCTGGGCGCTCGATGCCGGTTCTGGCCCTGTCGAAGTCGGCCGTGAGTCACCTGCCGGCACCGCTCCCAAACCTGTCGAAGCCGCTTTTGGCTGGACGCCAGATGTCGCATCGGGACTAGTCGATGCCGCCCCTGGCCGGGCGTCCGACGCGGCACCCGGGGTCGTCGAAGCTGTCCCCGGGCCGGCGCTCAACGCCGTCCCCGGACGTTCGACCATGCGCGACACGTGGCGATTATCGCGACGGTGTCATTGGCTGCATAGGTACTGTTTCCCATACCCCCGCGCGCGCGTCGAGGGCGCAGAACCCCACGCTCGAGCGTGGCGTGTGGACGGGCGGACCGGAACACGTGGACGGGCGGATCGCCGCATTTGTGCGAGGGGCAGAAGGACGATCGCGGCATCAGCAGGGGCTGACGGGCAGGTCACCTCCCCAGCGAAACGTTGACGGGCGGCTCGCCACATCCGCGTGAGGGCGGCCGAGGACCGTTCGTGACCTCTGTGGGGGAGGGGGAGGAGGGAGGCTGACGGGTGGCAGCGAACAGGTCGACCGGGGCCGATTGCTGCATCCGCCCACGAGGGCTGACGGGTGGATCGCCTACCCGCACCGGCGTGCCGCCAGGCCAAACCGGGGCGGCGCACGCGGGTGTCGGGAGGCGGGGTGTCGGGAGCGGTCCGTGTACGCTGGCAGCCCGCCGATGTCCCGCTTTCGCGAGCCCCAGCACCCCGACTTCAAGCGCATGAACGCGTCGCTGTCCTTCGACCGGCGCCTGTGGCCGCAGGACCTTGCGCAGTCGCGTGCGCATGCGCGCATGCTCGCGGCGCGCGACCTGATCTCGAACGCCGACCGCGACGCGCTGCTGGCGGGCCTCAACGCGGTCGAAGCCGAGCTGGCGCAAGACCGTTTCGGGTGGGGGGCCGACGACGAAGACATCCACATGGCGATCGAGCGCCGCCTCACCGAGATCGCCGGGCCGGTCGGCGGGCGTCTGCACACCGCGAGATCGCGCAACGACCAGGTCGCGACCGACCTCGCGCTCTACACGCGCCAGCGTGCTCGGACGGCGTACGAGCAGGTCGGCTTGCTGATGGCGACACTGCTGGCGCGCGCCGAAGAGCACATCGACTGGCCCCTGCCCGGCTACACCCATCTGCAACGGGCCCAGCCCGTCTACCTCTCCCACCACCTGCTTGCCTACTTCTGGATGTTCGACCGCGACCGCCACCGCTTCGCGTTCGCCTCCCGCCAGGCCGACCGTCTGCCGCTCGGCGCCGGCGCGTTGGCGGGCGTCAGCTTCGACACCGACCGGCGCATGCTCGCCGCAGAGCTGGAATTTGCCGAAGTCGCCCCCAACTCGATCGACGCTGTCGCCAACCGCGACTTCGTGCTCGACTACCTGCACGCCGCCGCGACCTGCGCCACCCACCTGTCGCGTCTGGGTGTCGAGCTGGTGCTGTGGTCGAGCGAGGAGTTCGGCTTTCTCGAGCTGCCCGACGCGTGGAGCGCCGGCTCCTCGATCATGCCCCAAAAGAAGAACCCCGACGCGGCCGAGCTGCTACGCGCCAAGGCCCCCCGCGTCCTCGCCCGCCTGAGCGCCCTGCACGGGGCCCTGCACGCGCTCCCGCTTACGTACAACAAGGACCTGCAGGAGGACAAGGAGAACCTGTTCGAACGCCGTCGACACGGTCGAGCTGGCGTTGCGGGCTGCTCGGGGGATGATGAGTGGTGCGCGCTTCGCGCGCACCCGGATGGGGGCGGCGTCCGCTGACGAGCTGCTGGGGGCAACCGACGTGGCCGACCTACTGGTGCGCTACGGCCTGCCTTTTCGGGAGGCGCACGGTGTCGTCGCGGGGCTCGTGCGCGGCGCGCTGGAGCAGGGCCGCACGCTCTCGCAACTGACCCCCGCCGAGCTGGCCGCCGCCAGCCCGTTGCTGGGCGAGCACGCCGACGAGTACTACGCGGCGCTGCGCCCCGAGGCGTGGCTGGAGTCCAAGGTCTCCGAGGGCGGCACCGCCCTGGTGCGCGTGCGCGAGCAGCTTGCGCTCGCACGCGCGGTCCTCGACGGCGAGGGTCTTCCAGAGATAGACAGCACGGCCGCACTCGAGCGGGAGCGCCCCCTCAAGAGCTTCAAATCCAAAATCTCCAAAACCACTTCCCCGCCGGCAACCGCCGACCGTGAGGTGCACGGCGCCCCGGTCCACGGACGCGCGTCCGATGACGACGCTGCCCGCTGACTTCTACGAGCGGCCCGTGCTCGAGGTCGCGCGCGAGCTGATCGGCTGTGTCGTCACGCAAGCCGGGGCCGCCGGGGTGATCGTCGAGACCGAGGCCTACCACGACAGCGAGCCGGCCTGTCACGCGTTCGTCGGGCTGACCGCCCGCACGCGCACGCTGTTTGGCCCGCCGGGGCGCGCCTACGTCTACCGTTCGTACGGCATCCACGCGCTGCTCAACGCCGTCTGCGAGCCGCCCGAGGTAGGTGCCGCCGTCCTGATCCGCGCGCTCGCGCCGGTCGCCGGCCTCGCCGCGATGCGCTCCCGCCGCGGCGTTGCCCGCGCGCAGGACCTTTGCTCCGGCCCCGGCAAGCTCACCCAGGCGCTCGCCATCGAGCTGCACCACAACGGCCTCGACCTTGCCGCCGGGCCCGTCACGATCGGCCCGCGCGCCCCTGGCTGGGAGGACCCTTCGATCGTCGCCGTGCCGCGCGTGGGCATCACCAAGGCCGTCGATCTGCCCTGGCGCTTCTGCGCTGCTGGCGATCCGCACGTCTCACAGCCGCGGCCTGCCGCGGCTGTGGCCGTCTGACGACGCCCGGGGTGCCGGGGGGTGTCTGGGGGTTTTGGTCGGGTTGGGGCTGTCCGGTGGCGTTTGTCGTCTGGGTTGGGGGCTGTGGCGGCGCCGGTCGGGTGTTGGGGCATATTTCTTTTTTTCGGTGCCATTCGTGCCCGTGTGTGCGTGTGTGCGCGCGCCTGCGTGTGTGTGCGTGTGCGCGCCCGCGTGTGTGTGCGCGCGTGCTCGCGCGCGTGGCACTCGCGCGAAGCAACTATCCCGAGGGAGCCGCGCCGCCGGTCGGCGCACCCGTCCCGCCACTGACCTTCGGCGCCGCCGAGGATTCCGGTGCAGGTTCGTGGGCGGGCGTCTGCGGCGTCGCCGGCACGGCAGGGGCTGGGGTAGCCGTCTGGGGACTCTGGCCGGCCGTGGGTGCGCCTTCGTGTGTGGCGCCCTGGTGTGGCGCACTTTCGTGTGGAGCGCCCCCGTGTGGTGCAGCTTCGTGCGGGGCGCCTTCCCTGTCGGCCCGCGCCGCGCTTTCCGGCTTTTCCGGCGCTCGTCCGCCCGTCGGCGCCGGCTTTGCGTGAGCAGCCGGCGTGGCGGTCGTTTCCGCCGCCGGCTCGCTGCTCGAACTACCGGCGGCGCCGACACCTTTTTCGCCAGCCTGGCCGCCTTCCCGACCGCCGCTGCCCCTGTGCCCGTCCGACACCGCGCGCCGCGCGCTTTCTTCTTCTTCGGCGCGCGCCTTTTCGATGTGCAGCGCCGCGGTCATGAAGTTGTGCCAGATCAGCGCCGGGTAGGTGCCGCCGAGCACCGGGCCGCCGTTGAACTCCGTCGTCATCGGCACAAGACGGTTGGGGAAGCCGACCCACACGGCGACCGTGTAGCGGTCGTCCCAGCCGACGAACCAAGCATCGCCATAATTGGACGTCGTGCCCGTCTTTCCCGCCGCGAACTGTCCCAGCGCGGCGCTGCGCGCGGTGCCGTACTCGAGCACCGTCTCGAGCACTTCGGTCTCCGTTTCCGCCACATCCGCCGGCAGCACGCGGTGCAGGTGCGTGCGATCCAGTTCGCGGTGCCCGCCGTCGGGCAGCGTGCGACTGGTGGGGGCGCTCACTTCTTCGATGCCCACCGGCATCTCCGGTTCGCCAAGCGTCCCGCTCACCCGCTGCCCACCATGGGCGATCGTCTCGTATGCGTGCGCCATGTCGAGCGGTGTAACGCCCACCTTCAGCCCCCCGATCGTCATCGCGGGGTTGGTGGACAACGGCGTCGTGATGCCCATCTCATGCGCGATCCGCGCGATCCGGTGAGTACCGACCTTCAGGCCGACTTCGGCGTAAACCGAGTTGTCCGAGTACGCCGTCGCGTTGGTCAGGGTGCTCTCGCCCGTGTACGCGTTTTCGTCGTTGTGCACCTCGAACACTTCGCCGCCCACGTCGAACGTCTTGGGCTTCGACGTCCACACCGATTCGGGGGAGATGCCGTCCTCGAGCGCCGCCGCGAGATCGAACGCCTTGAAGGACGAGCCCGGCTGGCGCTCACCCTCGGTGGCAAGATTGAACGGCGTTTCGTTGTAGTCGCGCCCGCCCACCATCGCGCGCACCTTGCCCGTCGCGTTTTCGATTGCCACCAGCGCCGCGCTCGGGCCTTCCGGCCCCGGCAGGTATCCATTGACCGCTTCTTCGGCCGCACGCTGCAATTCGAGATCGAGCGTCGTCTTGATGCGCAGGCCGCCGTCGTAGGCCAGACCGGCGTGATAGCGGTCGATCACCTGCTGGCCGACCCACGCATCGAAGTAGCCCGTGTCGATCCCGTCGATCAGCGGCTGTTCGGGCGACCCGATCGACTTCGCCGTGGGCAGCGGCTGGGCAAGGCTCTCCTCGTAGACAGTCCGCGTGATGTAGTGCTGCGCCAGCATCTGTTCGAGCACGACATCGCGTCGCGTGCGCGCCGCCGCGGGGTAGGCGACGGGGTTGTAGCCGGTCGGCGACTGGATGATCCCGGCGAGCAACGCCGCCTCCCACGGTTTGAGCTGTTCGACGCACAGCTGGTGCCTGGGCGTCCCGCAGCCCGCATGCGCGGGCTCGCCGCCGAAGTACGTGCGCGCTGCCGCCTCGATCCCGTACGCGCCATTTCCGAAGTAGATCGTGTTCAGGTACTCCGTGATGATCTTTTCCTTCGACCACTCGTGCGCGAGCTGGTAGGCGAGCATCGCCTCACGCACCTTCTCGAGGACCGTGCGATGGGCCTGCTCCTGCAATGCGTTCTTGACGAACTGCTGCTCGATCGTCGACGCGCCCTGCACGGCTTCCTGGCGCAGGATGTCCGCGATGAACGCGCGCGCGATCGACCTTAGATCGATGCCGCTGTTGGTCATGAAACGCTTGTCCTCGATCGAGATCACCGCGTCCTTGACGATCGGCGGAATCTGCTTTTCGCTGACGAGAATCTGGTTCTGCCTGCTCAGCACGCCGATTTCGCGGCCACGGTCGTCGAGCAGCACCGAGTTGCGCGCGTTGTTGTACTGCTGCTGGTCGTCGAGCCCGCGCAGGTCGGAGACAACGGCCATCAGCATGCCGAACGCGAACGAAACGAGGCCGAGCAGCAGGAGCGCGAGAACAATCAGGAAGAAGCGCAACTTCTTCAGACGCGACCGGCCGCCGGCGGGCAGCGTGGCGGACTCCACCGGGGGCGGGAGTCTAGCATTGGCCCCCGCCATGCCGACGAGCAACGACCAGGAGGGAGAGCCCACGAACGCAGGCCGGGGCGGCGCGGACCGGGCCGGTGGGGGTGTGGACCCGGGTGGTGGGCGTGCGAGCCGGGGCGGTGCGGCACAGGGCTGGGCCGGCGTGGGTCCGTGCCCGGGCGTCGAGGGTGCGGGCCCGGGCGGCGTAGGGATGCCGGGCCGAGCCGGTGTGCGTGCGGATGGAGCCGGGGCGCGTAGGGAGGGAGCCGGTGTGCGTGCGGATGGAGCCGGTGTGCGTGCGGATGGAGCCGGGGCGCGTAGGGAGGGAGCCGGTGTGCGTGCGGATGGAGCCGGTATGCGTGCGGATGGAGCCGGGGCGGGCCTAGGCGGGGCGGCGGCCGACGTTGACGGAGCGCTCCAGCGCGAAGCCGAGCGACTCGGACGGGGCTCGGTGGACAGCCTGCCGGAGGGCGCTCTCGCAGCCAAGCTGGCGACCGCCCGCGCCGAGGGACGCCAGCTGCGTGTGAAGCTCGGGATCGATCCGACCGCGCCCGACATCCACCTCGGCCACGCAGTCGTGCTGCGCAAGCTGCGCGAGTTCCAAGACGCGGGGCATCGCGTGGTGTTGATCATCGGCGACTACACGGCACGTGTCGGCGATCCCAGCGGACGCTCGGCGCTGCGCCCGCTGCTTTCCGCAACGGAAATCGAGGCCAACGCGTCCACCTTTCAGGAGCAGGCGCTGCTGATCCTCGACCCCGATCCGGCGCGCCTGGAAGTGCGGCGCAACGGCGAGTGGCTGGACATGCCGATGGCCGACGTGCTCGCGCTCGTGCGCACCACGACCGTCGCGCAGCTGCTCGAACGCGAAGACTTCGCGCGGCGCTACCGTGCCCGGGAGCCGATCTCGGTGCTCGAGCTGCTCTATCCGATCCTGCAGGGCTACAACTCGGTCGCGGTGCACGCCGACGTCGAGCTGGGTGGGACCGACCAGAAGTTCAACCTGCTGCTCGGCCGCGAGCTGCAGCGCGCGTACGGCCAGCCGCAGCAGGCGATCATGACGATGCCGATCCTCGTCGGCACCGACGGCGCCCACAAGATGTCCAAGTCGCTGGGCAACCACATCGGCGTGACCGAGCAGCCCGGCGAGATCTATGGCAAGACTCTGTCGATCCCCGACGACGCGATGGCGCAGTACTACCGCCTGCTGTTAGGGCGCGAGCTGTCGCACGACACGCATCCTCGCGACGCCAAGCGGACTTTGGCGCGTGAGCTGGTCTCGTGGCTGGACTCTCCCGATGCCGCTCGCCAGGCCGAGCGTGCATTCGATCGCGTTCACGTCGAGCACCGCGCGCCCGAGGAGATGCCCGACGGGCATTTCCAGGCGCACAACGGCGTCATCCACCTGCCCGAGGTGATGGCCGAGCTGTTCGATCTGTCGCGCACCGAGGCGCGGCGCTTAATCGACCAGGGCGCCGTCTCGCTCGCCGAGCAGCCACTCGCTGCGGGGGAGTACGACATCCCAGCCGCGCGCGCCGAGGGCCAGGTGCTGCGGGTGGGCAAACGCCGCTTCCGGCGCCTGCGGGGCGTGCCGCCGGCGGCCGGCTGAGGCGGTCCGGCTGAAACGTCCGTGGGTCTCCGGCTGGGCCCTGTCATCGGGTCGCTGGCTGGGCCCGTCCGTGGGTCGTTGATGGCGCTGTGAGGGACTTTCACCGGAGCGGCGCTTCGTTGTCGGACCGGTGCTTCGGCCTTGGTGAGGCGTCCGCCCAGGCGTGCAAGGACATCGACCCGGCACTTTCGCCGGCGCGGGCCGCGGGCCGGTCCGCGTAAGCGGAGGGTCCGCGAGAACTATTTTTTGGGCCGCGATTCGCGTCTGCGCACGTGCGCGCGCGCGAATCGCGCTTTGCACGAAACTGCGTGCCCGCGGCCGCGCCGGCCGCGGGCACGTGCTTGCCTGCGGTTCGCCGACTGCCGGCACGTGCTTGCCTGCGGCTCGCCGACCGGCCCGGTATGTGCTGCTTGGGATTCGCCGACGGCCGGGTATGCCTGCACGGTGCGGGGGTGCTCGGTGAGGCTTCCATGGGCTCGGGAAAGCAAGTCCCCGCGGGCGCTGACCGTGCTGCGGCGCTCGCGCGCGATGCCCCTGTCGATGCGCTTGTCGGGGGTCCCGCCTGCCTTGAGAACCGAGCTTCGACAGCGATCGCCTGCGTCGCACGCGTGCCAGAGGGGCGCCTGTCGAGGCTTCCGTCCGCCGGTCCGGTATGATGCTGCACATAGCGAGTCAGATCGCGCAGTCTGGCGTGCAAGGTGCACGCCGCGGTCGTAGTCGGCGCGCTATACTCTTCGGTCGGCCCGCAGGGGCGCCCAAGGGCGCGGCGGGCCGAGCGGTCTCCTCTGAATGAGAAGCCCTCTCGGATGAGGTTCGACGGTCTTTGAAAACTCAACAGCATGCGCACCAACGATCGACCCTCGATCGTGGTGTGCGTCCAGGTTCGACCCACCACCGGGTCGGCGCGATCGGCGCTGCCGATTGTCGATCGATTCGGAGGTGGACAGATTGAGTCAAGTAGGGAAGTACCCCGTCATGGTTCGGGACCACGTGTATAGGTCCCGGGCTTCTGCGAGTCGCCGAGCTTCGTGCTCGTCGGCTCACGGATCTCCATGACAGGCTTTTCGTGATGCACCCGGGCCTTTGGCCCACTTCACGGAGAGTTTGATCCTGGCTCAGGACGAACGCTGGCGGCGTGCTTAACACATGCAAGTGGAGCGACGAACCAGGGCTTGCCCTGGGGCAGAGCCGCGAACGGGTGAGTAACACGTGGGTTACCTGCCTCGATGACCGGGACAACCCGAGGAAACTCGGGCTAATACCGGATGTGCCCGCAAGGGGAAAGGAAGCTTCGGCCTCCGCATCGAGATGGGCCCGCGGCCCATTAGCTTGTTGGTGGGGTAACGGCCTACCAAGGCAACGATGGGTAGCTGGTCTGAGAGGACGATCAGCCACACTGGGACTGAGACACGGCCCAGACTCCTACGGGAGGCAGCAGTGGGGAATCTTGCGCAATGCGCGAAAGCGTGACGCAGCAACGCCGCGTGGGGGAAGAAGGCTTTCGGGTTGTAAACCCCTTTCAGTTGGGACGAAGCTTCGCCGGTGAATAGCCGGCCGGAGTGACGGTACCTTCACAAGAAGCACCGGCTAACTACGTGCCAGCAGCCGCGGTAATACGTAGGGTGCAAGCGTTGTCCGGAATTATTGGGCGTAAAGAGCGTGTAGGCGGCTTGATAAGTCTGCTGTGAAAGTCCAGGGCTCAACCCTGGAAAGCCGGTGGATACTGTCGAGCTAGAGTCCGGAAGGGGCGAGTGGAATTCCTGGTGTAGCGGTGAAATGCGCAGATATCAGGAGGAACACCAATGGCGAAGGCAGCTCGCTGGGACGGTACTGACGCTGAGACGCGAAAGCGTGGGGAGCAAACAGGATTAGATACCCTGGTAGTCCACGCTGTAAACGATGGCAACTAGGTGTGGGGGGTGTCGACTCCCCCTGTGCCGAAGCTAACGCATTAAGTTGCCCGCCTGGGGAGTACGGCCGCAAGGCTAAAACTCAAAGGAATTGACGGGGGCCCGCACAAGCAGCGGAGCATGTGGTTTAATTCGACGCGACGCGAAGAACCTTACCTGGGCTTGACATGTGAGTGACCGGTGTGGAAACACATCTTCCCTTCGGGGCACTTTCACAGGTGGTGCATGGCTGTCGTCAGCTCGTGTCGTGAGATGTTGGGTTAAGTCCCGCAACGAGCGCAACCCCCGTCGCATGTTGCCAGCATTTAGTTGGGGACTCATGCGAGACTGCCGGTGACAAACCGGAGGAAGGTGGGGATGACGTCAAGTCATCATGCCCCTTATGTCCAGGGCTACACACGTGCTACATTGGCGCGTACAGAGGGTTGCGATACCGCGAGGTGGAGCGAATCCCTTAAAGCGCGTCTCGGTTCGGATTGCAGGCTGAAACTCGCCTGCATGAAGGCGGAGTTGCTAGTAATCGCGGATCAGCAATGCCGCGGTGAATACGTTCCCGGGCCTTGTACACACCGCCCGTCACACCACGGGAGTGAGCAACACCCGAAGCCGGTGGCCTAACCCGCAAGGGAGGGAGCCGTCGAAGGTGGGGCTCGTGACTGGGGTGAAGTCGTAAGCAAGTTGCGACCCGTGTCGGTAACGACACGTGAAAAACTCGGCTGTATGCTGGAAACTCCGAGTATCCCTTGCTACTCGCCGTTCCGTCCGGAGCGGCAGTGAAAATGTAGGGGTGCGGACAATCAGCAGGGAAGTCGTGCCGACGCCTAACCTGGCGGAGGCATTGACCCCTCAGAGACTACACGCCGAGCTCCTGGCGACAAGCGCTTTAGGTGCTTGGAGCTATCTGTTTGGAGCAGCACATGATGCGACGGTCAGTGCACGTCATAAAACTGTCCGTTTCGGGCAGGCTGACGTGGAATGGCTTGAAGTTCTTCGCTTAGTTTTGTCTGAGCAAGGACAGAAAGCCTGGATGTATCGTGAGGGCAGGACTCGTCGATTTTGGGTCCTCGAGACTTCGGCCAATTGGTTGGCGCAGGAGTTCTCGCTCTCAAACCGTGAGGAGTGCTTCGCATATGCGCGAGGCTACTTCGATGCGGAGGGCGGTATCCCGCAGGATGCGGCCGCGAGGTTTTACATCCAGTTCGTGCAAAAGAGCCGAGCAGATATAGCCAGACTGCAGGCTGTCCTCGAAGGTGAGGGCATAGCTTGTGGAAAGTTGCACTGTCCGAGCCGTTCGGCCGAGAATCCGGTCTGGCGGTTCTATATTGCAGCTAGCTCTCACCGGGATTTTGTAGCCCAGGTGGGATCTTGGCATCCAAGGAAGCGCCGTCTGCTGGCTACTCGCTTTGGGTAGTTGGCAACTAGGATGAAGATATAGTCCACGCCTCATGGCGACATGGGGAACCACGTGAACAAGGTAGCCGTAGCGGAAGCTGCGGCTGGATCACCTCCTTTCTAGGGAGCACTACGGTGCCCCGATTCAAGCGGCTTACGGCCCGACAGGTCCCCGTTAGGGAGACCTCGGTGGCCGTCGGTGACAGAGCAGATCGGGCCTAGCATGTCGACCGAACCTGGCTGGATGGCCTGTGCCGCAAACGCTCCGGACTACTTGGGGAGCGCGACCGGCCCGGCTTCAACAAGTCCAGCATGCTGTTGAGTTTTGAGAGACCGGCGTCCGTTCGCGTGCGGCGCAGTGGCGATATAGAGATCGCCTCCGCACATGCCGCAAGCGATCCGGCGTAAAGCCTCTCCCACGGTCCTTGAAAACTGCACAGAAGCCACATGACCGCCCATCGATAAGCGGGCGGTCAAAACGGGTATCACCGGGCCGCTCGCGATGATCCGCGCTCCTTGTGGGCGTGGCGAATCACGATCGGTCTGATCACCGTCAAGATAGTAAGGGCACATGGTGGATGCCTTGGCACCAAGAGTCGATGAAGGGCGTGAACGGCTGCGATAAGCCACGGTTAGGCGCTGAATAGCCTTTGACCCGTGGATGCCCGAATGGGGAAACCCAGCGCTGGTAATGCGGCGTTATCCCCGGCTGAACACATAGGCCGGGTGAAGACAAGCGGGGGAAGTGAAACATCTCAGTACCCCGAGGAAAGTAAATCAACCGAGACTCCCTGAGTAGTGGCGAGCGAAAAGGGATCAGCCCAAACCTGCTGCGTGTAAGCGGCCACGCGTTGCGTAGCGGGGGTTGTAGGGCGTTTGTTCCGAGCCGTGGCCGGCTCGGCGGAAGTTACAAAGTCATGTGGTAGTCGAAGCGTGTGGAACCACGCACCATAGAGGGCAACCGTCCCGTAGACGAAACTGCATGGCCTTCCGTCAGACGTTCCTGAGTAAGTCCGCGCCCGTGAAACGCGGACTGAACCTGGGGGGACCACCCTCCAAGGCTAAGTACTCCTTGGTGACCGATAGCGGACAAGTACCGTGAGGGAAAGGTGAAAAGTACCCCGGAAGGGGAGTGAAATAGTACCTGAAACCGCGTGCCTACAAGCGGTGGGAGTCCCTTTAGGGGATGACCGCGTGCTTTTTGCATAACGAGCCGGCGAGTTACTCGTCTGCGGCAAGGTTAAGCGATGAGCGGAGCCGTAGCGAAAGCGAGTCCTAATAGGGCGTCATAGTCGTAGGCGGTATACCCGAAACTGAGCGAGCTACCCATGGGCAGGCTGAAGCGGGGGTAAGACCTCGTGGAGGGCCGAACCGACCTAGGTTGAAAACTGGGCGGATGACCTGTGGGTCGGAGTGAAAGGCTAATCAAGCTCAGTGATATCTGGTTCTCTCCGAAATATATTTAGGTATAGCCTCGGATAAATTGCGTGGTGGCCGTAGAGCACTGTTTGGACTAGGGGCCCTACCAGGTTACCGACTTCAGGCAAACTCCGAAGACCATCACGTTTACTCCGGGAGTCAGTTGCTGGGGGATAAACTTCAGCGTCAAAAGGGAAACAGCCCAGACCGCCAGCTAAGGTCCCTAAGTACTAGCTAAGTGGGAAACGATGTTCGAGTGCATAGACAACCAGGAGGTTGGCTTAGAGGCAGCCACCCTTGAAAGAGTGCGTAACAGCTCACTGGTCAAGTGTTCGAGCGCGGACAATGTAACGGGGCTCAAGCTAGTCACCGAAGCTGCGGGTGCGTGAGACCTACGGGTCGATCGCGCGGTAGGAGAGCGTTCCCATGCCAGTAAAGCGGCGGCGTAAGCCAGCCGTGGAGGCGTGGGAAGTGAGAATGCCGGCATTAGTAACGAAAGAGAGGTGAGAATCCTCTCCGCCGATTGCCCAAGGATTCCTGAGTAAAGTTCGTCTGCTCAGGGTTAGTCGGGACCTAAGGCGAGGCCGAAAGGCGTAGTCGATGGCCAACAGGTTGATATTCCTGTACCACGTCGCTTCCGTTTGACCGATGGGGGGACGAGGAAGGCTAAGGGAACTCAGGCGATGGTTGACCTGGGACAAGCATGTAGGGGCGGCCCTTGTTAAATGCGGGGCTGCATTCAACCCGAGGTGTTATGTGAGCTGGCGTAAAGCCGGCGCCTCCCCGACGCCATACCTCCGAGAAAAGCCTCTAGGGAGGAAGCGCGTGCCCGTACCAAAACCGACACAGGTGGGCAAGTAGAGAATACTAAGGTGATCGAGATAACCCTCGTTAAGGAACTCGGCAAAATTGCCCCGTAACTTCGGGATAAGGGGCGCCCCAGTAGGGTGAAACCGCTTGCCGGTGGAGCCCGAGGGGGCCGCAGTGAATAGGCTGAAGCGACTGTTTACCAAAAACACAGGTCTCTGCTAAGTCGTAAGACGACGTATAGGGGCTGACGCCTGCCCGGTGCCGGAAGGTTACGTGGAGGTGTTAGGGCTTGACCCGAAGCACCGAAGCTAAGCCCCGGTAAACGGCGGCCGTAACTATAACGGTCAACATCAAGGCTGTTACAAAATTCAGCTATATGCTGGGACATCCGAGTATCCCGCATTACTCGTCTTGCACCGTTCTGTCAGAGCAGTGCGCTACAGTGATAATATGTCGGGTGCGGACAATCAGCAGGAAAGACTGTCGAGTACAGAGGCGCGACACTGGTTTATGGCCGGCGTCGTGGAGGGTGAGGGTAGTTGGTGTCTCTCCATAAAGCGACATCCGCACTACACTCTCGGCTTTTACGTCCAACCGGAGTTCTTTGTGTATCAACACCGGAGACGACGACAGCTCCTTGAGATGGCACAAGAGATATTCGAGTGCGGCAGGATCTGGCCAAAGCCAGGTAATCCAGACGTGCTTGTCTTCGCGGTCAACTCGCGGAGGAATATCTCGGCCCATGTGCTGCCTTTTATGAGGCGATACATGTGCTTTTCATCGAGACGCTCCGATATGGAGTTGTTTGAAGATGCGATGTATCTTTTTGAACACGGCTTGCATCGCCAGCCCGGCGGGTTGGCGACCATCGTGGAAATCGCGTATGCGATGAACCAGGAGGGTAAGCAGCGTCGGCGTTCGATCGATGAGGTGCTCGACAGAATCCTCAGAGGCCATACGCTGAACACTTCGTAGTGGGAGTGAAGATATGGTCCGACCTCCACGGCGACGTGGAGAGCTAGGCGGAACCAGAAACGACCTAGCCGTCTCTTGAATGGGAGACGTAACAAAAGTGCCTAAGGTAGCGAAATTCCTTGTCGGGTAAGTACCAACTTGCCCCGTCGTCTCGCGAGAGGCGACATGCAAACCGGCTCATATCGGGGAAACCCTCCCTGCCACAGTGGCAGCGGGCAATCCCGAGGGAAGTCCTAGTGACCCCCTAACGACTGATCCGAAAGGAGAGGCGTGTCACGCTTCGGAAAGTCCGAAAATCTATGTGATGCGCAATACGCCGGCCCTCATAGCAGTAATGGCACCTACGGTGTGTAGGTTCCGACGGTCTACAGGCGATCGCGACAAGGCGATCGTCGCGTCGGGAACTCCTAAGGGTGCTGGATGAGGTGAAGGTATAGTCTGCGCTCTCGGATGACGAGAGATATTCGTGAAGTTCCGACCTGCACGAATGGCGTAACGACTTCAGCACTGTCTCAACGAGGGGCTCGGTGAAATTGCAGTCTCGGTGAAGATGCCGAGTACCCGCGGCTAGACGGAAAGACCCCGTGAACCTTTACTACAACCTGGTATTGGGATTCGGTGCATTTCGCTCAGGATAGGTGGGAGGCTTTGAAGCGCTGGTTGCGGCTAGCGTGGAGCCAACCTTGAGATACCACCCTTGGTGTATTGGGTTTCTAACAGCATTCCGTGAATCCGGGTGCTGGACAGTTCCAGGCGGGTAGTTTGACTGGGGCGGTCGCCTCCCAAAATGTAACGGAGGCGCGCAAAGGTTCCCTCAGCACGGTTGGAAATCGTGCGTAGAGCGCAAAGGTAGCAAGGGAGCTTGACTGCGAGACCGACAGGTCGAGCAGGTGCGAAAGCAGGTCTTAGTGATCCGGCGGTAGCAAGTGGAAGTGCCGTCGCTCAACGGATAAAAGGTACTCCGGGGATAACAGGCTTATCGGGCCCAAGAGTCCACATCGACGGCCCGGTTTGGCACCTCGATGTCGGCTCGTCGCATCCTGGGGGTGGAGTCGCTCCCAAGGGTTGGGCTGTTCGCCCATTAAAGCGGTACGCGAGCTGGGTTCAGAACGTCGTGAGACAGTTCGGTCCCTATCTGCCGTGGGCGTTGGAGAATTGCGAGGAGTTGTCCCTAGTACGAGAGGACCGGGATGAACGCACCTCTGGTGTATCTGTTGTCCTGCCAAGGGCATAGCAGGCTAGCTACGTGCGGACTGGATAACCGCTGAAAGCATCTAAGCGGGAAGCCAACCTCAAGATGAGTTCTCCCATCCCCTAGAGGGAGTAAGACCCCTGGTAGACCACCAGGTTGATAGGCCGGATCTGGAAGGGCGGTGACGCCTGTAGGAGACCGGTACTAATGGTTCGAGGGCTTGACGGATTTTTCGCCTCGTGCGATTCGCAAGAGTCGCAGGTGGTGCGTGGTACCCGTGTGGCAGCTGTGTAGTTTTGAAGGACCGGGAGCGGTCTCTCGAGCTTTTCCGGTGGTTTTGGCGAGGGGGAGACACCTCTTCCCATTCCGAACAGAGCAGTTAAGCCCCTCAGCGCCGATGGTACTTGGCTCGCAAGGGCCTGGGAGAGTAGGACGCCGCCGGT